>NZ_CP150221.1:0-4800000 GCF_037969905.1 Paenibacillus sp. FSL R7-0272
GTGGACAGCCATACTTCTGATTTATGGCAGCAAATTTTATCAATCATACAAAATAAACTCAGCAAACCCAGCTTCGACACCTGGTTCAAAGCAACCAAGGCCACCAAGCTGAACGATCAGACCATCGTCATCTCCGCCCCAACTACGTTTGCCGTCGAATGGCTGGAGAGCCGTTACACCAAACTGGTTGGTTCGACGGTCTATGAACTGCTTGGGAAACAGGTCGATGTGAAATTTGTCATCGAGGAGAACAAACCTGTAGAACCAGATCCGCAGTTGCCGGCACCGACGCCGACAGTCGTTCAGGAAGAAGCCGTGCTCAGCATGCTGAATCCTAAATATACGTTCGACACCTTTGTCATTGGGCCGGGGAACCGTTTTGCCCACGCCGCATCGCTGGCGGTCGCTGAAGCGCCCGCCAAAGCCTACAATCCTCTTTTCCTATATGGAGGCGTAGGACTTGGCAAAACCCACTTGATGCATGCCATCGGACATTATATTTTGGAGCATAATCCGAGTAGCAAGGTGGTTTATTTGTCATCTGAGAAATTCACGAATGAGTTCATCAACTCCATCCGTGATAATCGCGGGGAAAGCTTCCGGAACAAGTACCGGAGCGTAGATATACTGCTTATTGATGATATTCAGTTCCTGGCCGGGAAAGAATCAACACAAGAGGAATTTTTCCATACGTTTAATGCGCTGCATGAGGAACGGAAGCAGATCATCATCTCCAGCGATAGACCACCTAAGGAAATTCCAACCCTGGAGGAGCGGCTGCGCTCCCGGTTTGAGTGGGGGTTAATTACGGATATTCAGCCTCCGGATCTGGAGACGCGGATTGCGATTTTGCGTAAAAAAGCGCGTGCGGAGAATCTGGATATTCCAAATGAAGCGATGATGTACATCGCCAACCAGATTGATACGAACATTCGGGAGCTTGAAGGAGCCCTGATTCGTGTCGTTGCTTACTCTTCACTGACCAATCAGGACGTTAGTTCTCATCTGGCCGCTGAAGCACTGAAGGATATTATTCCTTCCAGCCGTCCCAAAATGATCACGATTCAAGACATCCAACAAAAGGTCGGCGAATACTACAGCCTCAAGCTTGAAGATTTCAAAGCACGGAAACGGACAAAAGCTGTTGCTTTTCCTAGACAGATCGCTATGTATCTCTCTCGTGAACTGACAGACTTTTCTCTGCCCAAAATCGGGGAGGCTTTTGGAGGACGAGATCATACCACGGTCATTCATGCCCATGAAAAAATCTCTCAAGCGATCAAGAACGATCAAGATCTCTATAAAGTTATCAACAACTTAACCGAAAAAATTAAGAATCCAACCTGAACAAGTCCCAAGCCTATGCACAACGTGTACACATGTGGATAGGCTTAATTTTATGGGTTTAACCCTACTTATCCACATATTCAGTGCCCCTATTACTATTATTACTATAAAGATCTAAAGATATCTTCTCCAAAAAGCCGTTGCAAAGCACGGCCTTCGGCCTTTCGATAAACACCTTTTTTAAGACCAAAACAAAACCAATAGACATCTAACAAATCCGCTAGGAGTGAAACCATGAAAATCAGCATAATGAAAAGTTATCTTAACGAATCCATTCAACAAGTATCCAAAGCGATCTCAAGTCGTACGACGATCCCCATTCTGAGCGGTATCAAATTCGACGTGAATCACCAAGGTGTAACGTTGACAGCAAGTGACACAGATATCTCCATTCAATCATTTATCCCGCTTGAAGAGGGAGACAAAAGTGTTGTTCAAGTAGAACAACCGGGTAGCGTTGTTCTGCCAGCCAAATTTTTCGTAGAGATCATCAAAAAGTTGCCTTCGCAGGAAGTACACATGGAAGTCAAAGAAAACTTCAACACTTTTATTTCGGCAGGTGCAACGGAGATTCAACTGGTAGGTCTGGACCCGGAAGAGTTCCCGGTACTGCCAAGCATTGAAGAGAACCAAACGGTCTCCATTCCTGGAGATTTGCTGAAAAATATGATTAAACAGACCGTGTTCTCCATTTCCACCCATGAAACGACACCTATTCTGACAGGTGTACTCTGGAGTCTTGGTGATAACGAGTTGAAATTTGTGGCAACGGACCGTCACCGTCTTGCTACACGTGCAGCAATGCTGGATAATGCAGAGGGTATCCGTTTCAACAACGTCGTCATTTCCGGTAAAACACTAAACGAGCTGAGTAAAATCGTTCCCGACCAGAACACACTTGTGGATATCGTTGTCGCAGATAATCAGGTGTTGTTTAAAATTGACCGTGTACTTTTCTACTCCCGTATTTTGGACGGAACATATCCGGATACTTCTAGAATTATTCCAACGTCATACAAAACAGAACTTGTTTTGGACACAAAAAAATTAAGTGAATCGATTGACCGGGCTTATTTGCTGTCGCGTGAGGAAAAAACAAACATTGTGCGCATGCAGACGATGGACTCCGGCACGATTGAAATATCCTCCAGCTCCTCTGAGCTTGGTAAAGTAAGAGAAGAGATTGAGCCGGCTGAATTTTCGGGAGAACCGCTCAAGATCTCGTTTAACTCCAAATACATGCTGGATGTGCTGAAAGTGGTGGAGAGTGAGCAACTGATGATTGCCTTTACGGGTGTCATGAGTCCGATCATCTTGAAACCGCTCGACGACAGTCAGAGCCTATACGTCATCCTGCCTTACCGGACGACCAATTAACGAAAGGAAGATCACACGATGAAGCAAGTATCGATTCGTACGGAATATATTAAGCTTGACCAATTTTTAAAACTAGCAGACTGCATCCCTACGGGAGGTATGGCAAAAGCCCTCCTCCAAGAAGGGCTTGTTCGTGTGAATAAAGAGGCTGAGGAACGCCGTGGACGGAAGTTATACCCTGGGGATATCGTTGAGGTAGACGGAGAAGGCACGTTCGAAGTGGTTGCGGAGTAAAAGACCAAGGTGCAATCCTGCTGCCTCCTGACGGACGGGATAAAAGGGAGGTTAACGCGTGTTTGTAAACAGCATAGAGTTGCAGCAATTCCGCAATTATGAGCATCTGAAGCTGGAATCATTTGGACCCGTCAATCTGTTGATTGGACAAAATGCCCAAGGCAAGACCAATCTGGCCGAGGCTATTTTTGTGCTGGCACTCACCAAGAGCCACCGCACCTCCCGAGATAAGGAACTGATCCGTTTTGGGGAAGAACGGTCAAGGCTCACCGCCGAGGTTGACAAAAAATACGGAGCAGTTAAGCTGGAGCTGTCCTTATCACAGCAAGGGAAAAAGGCAAAGATTAACGGTCTGGAGCAACGTAAATTAAGCGATTTTGTCGGCTCTCTCAACGTGGTGATGTTTGCCCCCGAGGATCTGGAGATTGTCAAAGGCACACCGGGGGTTCGCCGCCGGTTCCTTGACATGGAGATCGGGCAGGTGGCTCCAGGTTATCTCTATCATCTGCAGCAGTATCAGAAAGTGCTGGTGCAACGGAATAATCTACTCAAGCAACTGTGGGGAAAAGGGGATTCAGCTCAAGCGATGCTGGAAATCTGGAACGAACAGCTTGCAGAGCACGGTGTTAAAATCGTCAAAAAAAGGAAACAATTCATAAAGAAACTTCAAAAGTGGGCAGAAACGATCCATCAGGGGATTACTGGAGGTGGAGAAGTTCTGCGTCTGGCCTACCTTCCCTCCTTCAGCGAAGCCGCTGAGGAAGATGAAGCTGTCTTAATGGAGCAATTTATGATAAAATTATCACAAATGAAAGAGCAGGAGATTCGCCGGGGCACAACGCTGAGTGGGCCACATCGGGATGACCTGTCCTTTTTCATTAACGAACGGGAAGTACAAACGTATGGCTCTCAGGGGCAGCAACGCACAACAGCGTTGTCTCTTAAGCTTGCGGAGATTGAACTGATTCATGAAGAGATCGGGGAATATCCGGTTCTGTTGCTGGATGACGTATTATCCGAACTTGATCCTTTTCGTCAGACCCAGCTGATCGAAACATTCCAAAGCAAGGTACAGACTTTTATTACCGCTACGGGAATCGAGAGCCTGAACGTTGACAAGCTTAAAGACGCTAGTATCTATCACGTTCATGCCGGACAGGTGGAACGCTAAGGGGTGAGGGCTTATGTACATTCATCTGGGCGGTGAAAAAATCATCCGTTCTTCTGAGTTGGTTGCTATTTTTGATATATCGATCGAGAAATCCTCAAAAATATCCAAGCAGTATGTTACACATGCCGAACAGGAAAAAACGGTCGAACATATCGGCGAAGAGGAAGCAAAGTCTATCGTGGTGACGAAAAACATTGTGTATTACTCACCGATTTCCTCCGCAACGCTCAAGAAGCGTGCGCACCATTTTCCTGATTTATAGCGGATATTCAAGAGAGAATTTCTTTGTCTGCTAATATTCTTAAGTTAACGCATATTCAAGATATTGAATCTATAGAAGTAGGTGAAAGGCATGTCTATGAATCAACCGTCATATGATGCGAATGAAATTCAGGTCCTTGAAGGACTGGAAGCCGTACGTAAACGTCCGGGGATGTACATCGGTTCCACCAGTGCCAAAGGTCTGCATCATCTGGTCTGGGAAGTAGTGGACAACAGTATCGATGAAGCGCTGGCGGGTTACTGTGATCATATCGAGATCAACATCCATGAAGACAACAGTGTAACCGTTGTGGATAATGGACGGGGTATTCCAGTTGGCGAACATGCCAAAATGAAACGTCCAGCTCTGGAAGTCGTTATGACTGTTCTTCATGCAGGGGGTAAATTCGGCGGCGGAGGGTACAAGGTATCCGGTGGTCTGCACGGTGTAGGTGTATCCGTTGTTAACGCACTTTCTGAAAAAGTAGTCGTTACTGTAAAACGGGATGGTCATATCCATCAACAGGAATACCGCCGCGGTGCTCCGCAATATGATCTCAAAGTGATCGGCACAACCGACGAGACGGGAACAACTGTGACGTTCCATCCCGATCCGGAGATTTTTACAGAAACTTTGGTATATGATTACGAAACATTGCTTACACGTGTCCGTGAGCTGGCGTTCCTGAACAAAGGAATCGGTCTGACTCTGACAGATGAGCGTACAGGTGTAACTAACTCCTTCATGTACGAAGGCGGGATCATTGAGTATGTGTCCTTCTTGAATCAAAAGCGTGAAGTGTTGCATGAGAATCCGATCTACGTTGAAGGTTCACGGGATAACATTCAGGTGGAGGTTGCACTGCAGTACAATGACAATTACACCGAGAATATTTATTCTTTTGCGAATAACATCAACACCCATGAGGGCGGAACGCACGAGTCAGGCTTTAAGAGTGCACTCACCCGGATTATTAATGACTATGCCCGTAAGGCTGGTGTAATCAAGGATAGTACCGGCAATCTGTCTGGTGACGATGTGCGTGAAGGTCTGACGGCCATTATTTCGGTCAAAATTCCGGAACCGCAATTCGAAGGACAAACAAAAACAAAGCTCGGAAACAGTGAAGTACGTGGTATTGTGGAGTCTTTGTTTGCAGAGAAGCTGCAGGAGTTCTTGGAAGAGAATCCTTCCGTATCCCGTCGTATTTTGGAAAAAGGATTGCAGGCTGCGCGTGCCCGTGAAGCGGCTCGTAAAGCTCGTGAACTGACACGCCGTAAAGGCGCGCTTGAAGTCAGCTCCCTGCCGGGTAAGCTGGCGGACTGTTCATCCAAAGATGCGTCCATCAGTGAATTGTACATCGTCGAGGGTGACTCTGCCGGCGGTTCAGCCAAACAGGGTCGTGACCGTCACTTCCAGGCTATTTTGCCGCTTCGTGGTAAGATCCTGAACGTGGAAAAGGCACGTCTTGACCGTATCCTGGGTAATGCCGAGATTCGTGCGATCATCACTGCGATGGGAACAGGGATCGGCGATGATTTCGACATCTCCAAAGCACGTTATCACAAAATCATTCTGATGACCGATGCCGATGTCGATGGTGCCCATATCCGTACACTGTTGCTGACATTCTTGTATCGGTATATGCGCAAAATCATTGAGGCCGGTTATGTATATATTGCACAGCCACCACTGTTCAAGATTGAGCGTAACAAAGTCATTCGTTATGCAGGCTCCGAGAAAGAGCGTGACGAGATTATTGCTTCATTGGGTGAGAACGTCAAGTTCAATATCCAGCGGTACAAAGGTCTTGGCGAGATGAATGCCGGACAATTGTGGGAAACCACGATGGACCCGGAAAGCCGGACAATGTTGCAAGTATCGATCAGCGATGCGATGCTCGCGGATGCCATGTTTGACACCTTGATGGGAGATAACGTCGAACCTCGTCGTGACTTCATCCAGGAGAATGCAAAATACGTGAAAAACCTCGATATTTAACGAGTTGCGAAGAGGCGCCTGTGAGGGCGCCTTTTTTTATATTATGAGTGATATGCGCTTATTTACCTGGCAGTCCGTCGTTTGATTGCGGAAGCCTGGGCTTTGGAAGCCTTAGAGGTTGTTTTTTTCGCTTTGCCTTTTTTGGAGGGTAAGCGTCCGTAAGCAATGGCATAACGTTTGATTTTGCGGTAAGCCTCTTTATCGGGAAGCAGACCAAATGCATAGATGCCGGGCAGTGTGTTGACCTCCAGAATCCAGGGACGCCCATGATCATCCAAAGCGATATCAATTCCAATTTCTTTGAGTCTGGGAAAAGAGCTTTGCAATTGGACAGCAGTATGGATACCGAGGCGGTGCAATTCATGCTTAAGCTTTTGATATCCTTCCCTTTTGAGTTGCGGGAGTACAAGTTCTTCAAAGGTGGCCAGACGGCCGCCTCCGTGGATATTGGTAATGATTTTTCCTGGCGCAGCAACCCGTCCGAGAATACCTGTCGTTTCCCAGCTGTGCTGTGGATTCTTCTGGGTTAATACGCGCAGGTCAAAAGGTAATCCCTCATGTGTCATTAGTGGAATACCCTGTTGAATGATATAGTCACGTTTCTGAATACGTTCGTTCAATGCGTTCTCAAGTTCTGTGAGCGAATGAAAGACTCGCTCTTCAGTTCCATGTTGCAGATGATAGGTCGTAATATCGGACATAGTCGGAGGAATAGGCTCTGATTCTACTGATTCAGGTGAGGTGGATTCGTCAGATACTTCATCACTTATGGATTTGGCAGTTGAGTCTGCAGAACGAGGGACTGTGATTGTGGTGTGAACTGTCCTTACCCGCATCACCCCATTACCGTAAGTTCCCCTGTCGGGTTTAATAAAATTGGCTGGGAATAACTCGGTCATTCGTTCTAGTGTTTGCGAGCTATATTTTCGGGTCACCGGTATATATTCATTGACATGACGACTGCGTTGCAAAATTGCTGTTTTAGTCCATTTGCTGGAGACACGCTGGATACTCATGTGCATCAGTCCTTTCTTGTTTTGATCCGTTGTGCTGAGGGACATTATGCAGAAAATCAAAGGACAAGAGATGATTTCAGTGGTATAATAGAGGAATATGGCGTTTTGTGCTGTCAGCCGATAAAATTGCAGTTTGATTGCCACGTGGGAACGGCTCTAGCCTTGATTGGACAGTACATATGCCGCTTTTCTAGCATTGTATGTGCAATTGCAGAGGAAGGCAGGGCGAACCCCCAGACACGCTCAAGTTCCTGGAAGAAAGGCTATTGCCCAGCGGACGTTTAATTGTGTAACTTTTGTGAAAGTAATATAATAAAGAGTAGCGTTCTTGCGCGGTTTTAGCCTTGTTAGGCTTTTCACATATATTAATTTTCTGGAAATGATTGATTTGGAACGTTTGTTGAAGGACAAGAAGGAGGTCCAGCATGGCGGAAGAAATGAACTCGCAGATTAAAGATCGGGATATTGGCGTCGAGATGCGTGAATCGTTTATGGATTATGCGATGAGCATCATTGTGAGCCGTGCCCTGCCAGATGTGCGTGATGGATTGAAGCCGGTTCACCGGCGCATTCTATATGCAATGTCGGAGCTTGGCATGACACCTGATAAACCACATAAAAAATCAGCCAGAATCGTCGGCGAAGTTATCGGTAAGTATCACCCGCACGGTGACTCTGCCGTTTACGAGACGATGGTACGGATGGCACAGGACTTCTCCCTGCGTTACATGCATGTAGATGGACACGGTAACTTCGGATCAGTCGATGGTGATATGGCTGCAGCGATGCGTTATACCGAGGCACGTTTGTCCAAGATTGCGATGGAAATGCTCAGAGATATCAATAAGGACACCATTGACTTCCAACCAAACTATGATGGCGAAGAAAATGAACCTATTGTTCTCCCTGCTCGTTTTCCTAACTTGCTTGTCAATGGAGTTGGCGGGATCGCCGTAGGTATGGCTACCAACATTCCTCCTCATAATCTGGGAGAGGTTATTGACGGCGTACAGGCCATGATTAAAAATCCAGACATTACGTCCATGGAACTGATGGATTATATCCAAGGTCCAGACTTCCCTACATCTGGTTATATTCTGGGACGTTCAGGTATTCGTCAGGCTTACCAGACTGGACGCGGATCGGTAACGATGCGTGCCAGAACCAATATCGAAGAGAACAATAACAAAGCTCGTATCGTCGTTACAGAGCTTCCGTACCAGGTGAACAAAGCAAGACTCGTAGAGAAAATTGCTGAACTGGTACGTGACAAAAAGATCGATGGCATAACCGATCTGCGTGATGAATCTGACCGTAATGGTATGCGGGTTGTGATTGAGCTTCGCAGGGACGTCAATCCTGGTGTTGTGCTGAACAATTTGTACAAGCACACTTCGATGCAGTCCACATTCGGTATTAACATGCTTGCGATCGTCAATAAAGAACCAAAGATTCTGAATCTGCGTGAAGTGTTATATCACTATTTGCAGCACCAGATTGAGGTTATTCGTCGCCGTACACAATTCGAATTGAGAAAAGCGGAAGCTCGTGCTCACATTCTGGAAGGTTTGCGTATTGCATTGGATCACATCGACGAGATCATTACGTTGATTCGTTCATCAAGCAATACAGATGCCGCTAGAGAAGGTTTGATTGAGCGTTTCTCACTCAGCCATGACCAGGCGCAAGCTATTCTGGATATGCGTTTGCAACGTCTGACAGGTTTGGAACGTGAACGGATCGAGAACGAGTACAACGAATTGATGGTCAAAATCCGCGAGTATCGCGAAATTTTGGCTAATGAACATCTTGTACTTGAGATTATCAGTACAGAGCTTCAGGAAATTCGTGAGCGTTTTGGTGACGATCGCCGTACCGAGATCACGGTTGGAGAAGAAAGTATTCTGGATGAGGATCTGATTCCACGTGAAGAAGTAATCATCACGATTACCCACACAGGTTACGTTAAACGTCTGCCTGTATCTACCTACCGTAGCCAAAAACGCGGAGGACGCGGTGTTGTAGGGATGGATACAAAGGATACCGACTTTGTCGAGCATCTTTTTGTTACCAACTCTCACAATTACCTGATGTTCTTCACGGATAAAGGTAAAGTATATCGCCTGAAAGCTTATGAGATTCCAGAGCTTGGACGTACAGCGCGTGGGACACCAATTATCAACCTGATTCAGATTGAGCAAGGGGAGTCTGTCAATGCGGTTATTCCAGTACAGGAATTCGAGAGCGATAAGTATCTATTCTTTGCAACACGTCAGGGTGTAGTGAAGAAAACGCCGCTTGAAGATTACACGAACATTCGCAAAGGCGGACTTATCGGGATCTCCTTGCGTGATGATGACAGCCTGATTGATGTGAAGCTGACGGATGGGCAACAAGAGATTATCATGGGTACAGCTCATGGAATGTCTATTCGTTTCTCGGAGGGTAATGTACGTTCTATGGGACGTAGTGCTACCGGGGTTAAGGGTATCACGCTTGACGATCAAGACGCGGTTATCGGTATGGACGTCGTAGATGCTGATCTGGATGTTTTGATTGTCACAGCCAAAGGGTACGGTAAACGGACCCCAGTTAGTGATTACCGGATGCAAACTCGTGGTGGTAAAGGAATCAAGACGATCAATGTTACCGAGAAGAACGGTGCTGTTGTCAGCCTCAAAATGGTTAAAACAGAAGAGGATCTGATGATTATCACATCCAGTGGTACACTAATTCGGATGAGCATGGATGGCATCTCAACCATGGGTCGCTATACTCAGGGTGTGAAGCTAATCCATATTCGTGAGGAAGACGCTGTAGCTACCGTAAGCCGAATTGATAAAAATGAAGAAGAACCAGATGAAGAAAACGATGAAGCAACAGAATCTGGGGCGTCCTCTGATACAGAGTTAAATCTGGAAGAAGGCATGGCGTCTGAAGCAGAAGCTGATGTTCAAGATGATGATTCAGGTTCGGAAGAATAACATAGGTATCTTGTTTTATTGAATCGTTAAGAAACTTGAAACAGGATACGAAGGGCTCCCTTTATGGGGGCCTTTTTGATATGTACAGAAGAAATAATGGAAGCTTAAAAATCTAGGATGTACAGCCTGTTTTCTGAGTAATATAATGGGAAATAACATGAGAAACCGGGACTATGGTCTTGTATTGTCATCATCTTAAGAAGAACGATGAGTGAGGGGAATCGGTATGGGATTAATTACCCTGTCAGAAGTCAAACCAGGACTAAAATTGGGAAGTGATGTGCAGACGTCACGTGGCAATGTGTTGCTTCAAAAGGGTAAAATTATTTTACCTAAAGATATGGAAGTCCTCAGGGCGTTTTTGATTCATCAGGTGGACATCGAACAAGAGAGGACAGGAACTAGCAGTGGAGGTTCAAAAGGAGTAACTGGACCCAGCGGAGCATTAGGAACAGCCGTCGCAGAGAAGAATGGGGAACGGACAAGTACAATAGTTTCAGCCCCAGTTATTACACTTCAGGATGAATACGAGAAAATGGTTACGTTGACTAAAAACGCGTTTCTCTCCTCATTAGCTGCTGAATTGCCCGTTTATGAGTTACGGACACAGCTAGAGGCTTTGTTCATACATCTCAAACAATATAATGTGCTTACCTTCAGTCCACGCAATATGAAAGAGCATGATTATGTATATCACCATGCTGTGCTAAGCGCGATCACATCCTATCAACTGGCTCAGTGGATCGATCTCCCCTCCAAGGACTGGATGCAGGTTGCCTTTGCTGGATTGTTCCATGATATCGGTAATAACAAGGTTGATCCGCAGATTCTCCATAAACCTTCTTCTCTGACAGCGGAGGAGCAAGAGGAGATCAGGCAACACACCAAGTATGGTTATCAGATTCTTAAACAGGCTAAGGCCATCAATGAAGGTGCAAGACTTGCAGCACTGCAGCATCACGAAAAAGTGGATGGATCGGGTTATCCCTTGCAACTTACCGGGACACAGATTCATATCTATGCCAAAATCGTAGCTATCGCAGATATTTTCCATGCAATGACCCTAGAGAAGATTTATCGTAAGGCTCAATCTCCATATCTGGTTCTAGAACAAATTCAAAGTGAGGCGTTTGGTAAACTGGAACCTTCTGTTGTGAATATGTTTGTGCAACGCTCCACCCAGATTCATAACGGAATACGAGTGAAACTGAGTAATAACCAGATTGGGGAAATTATTTTCTCAGATCGAGATCATCCTACTCGGCCAATGGTATCTGTAGAAGGATCGATTATTAATTTGATGCAACAAAGACAGTTATATATTCAAGAAGTATTAGGTTAGAAGCATAGTTGGATTTGTAATGTGAAGACCTTCTCATAACGAGAGGGTCTTTTTTTAATATGGTAGTTAAAAGATTAACGTTTATGAGTATATTCGTTATCAAATGAGTCCAACTATAGTTTAGTGTTAAGTAATAAAAGAAATTAGAAAAAACACTTGCATTAAAATTCTCTACATGGTATATTCTAATTCCGGCCAAGAAAACACAGTTTACACGGTGCGGCAAGCCAGTAAAAACAAGCTTCCAAAGAAACTTAAAAAAGGTGCTTGCAAAGTTGGTTCGGAAATGATATGATATAAAAGTTACTGAAGCGAATGAGTGACGGTGACTGAATGCGTTTGATCTTTGAAAACTGAACAACGAGTGAGTAAACATTCTGCTTGCAGAATGATGTGAAGGTTTTTGGTACATGCCATCTGGCTGTATGGAAACTGGAACACAAATGAGATTTTAATCTCGTCAGATTCAAAATGAGCTTATCGCTCTTTTCAATACTTTATTGGAGAGTTTGATCCTGGCTCAGGACGAACGCTGGCGGCATGCCTAATACATGCAAGTCGAGCGGACTTGAAGAGAAGCTTGCTTCTCTGATGGTTAGCGGCGGACGGGTGAGTAACACGTAGGCAACCTGCCCTCAAGCTTGGGACAACTACCGGAAACGGTAGCTAATACCGAATACTTGTTTTCTTCGCCTGAAGGAAACTGGAAAGACGGAGCAATCTGTCACTTGGGGATGGGCCTGCGGCGCATTAGCTAGTTGGTGAGGTAACGGCTCACCAAGGCGACGATGCGTAGCCGACCTGAGAGGGTGATCGGCCACACTGGGACTGAGACACGGCCCAGACTCCTACGGGAGGCAGCAGTAGGGAATCTTCCGCAATGGGCGAAAGCCTGACGGAGCAATGCCGCGTGAGTGATGAAGGTTTTCGGATCGTAAAGCTCTGTTGCCAGGGAAGAACGCTTGGGAGAGTAACTGCTCTCAAGGTGACGGTACCTGAGAAGAAAGCCCCGGCTAACTACGTGCCAGCAGCCGCGGTAATACGTAGGGGGCAAGCGTTGTCCGGAATTATTGGGCGTAAAGCGCGCGCAGGCGGTCATGTAAGTCTGGTGTTTAATCCCGGGGCTCAACCCCGGATCGCACTGGAAACTGTGTGACTTGAGTGCAGAAGAGGAGAGTGGAATTCCACGTGTAGCGGTGAAATGCGTAGAGATGTGGAGGAACACCAGTGGCGAAGGCGACTCTCTGGGCTGTAACTGACGCTGAGGCGCGAAAGCGTGGGGAGCAAACAGGATTAGATACCCTGGTAGTCCACGCCGTAAACGATGAGTGCTAGGTGTTAGGGGTTTCGATACCCTTGGTGCCGAAGTTAACACATTAAGCACTCCGCCTGGGGAGTACGGTCGCAAGACTGAAACTCAAAGGAATTGACGGGGACCCGCACAAGCAGTGGAGTATGTGGTTTAATTCGAAGCAACGCGAAGAACCTTACCAGGTCTTGACATCCAACTAACGAGGCAGAGATGCGTTAGGTGCCCTTCGGGGAAAGTTGAGACAGGTGGTGCATGGTTGTCGTCAGCTCGTGTCGTGAGATGTTGGGTTAAGTCCCGCAACGAGCGCAACCCTTATATTTAGTTGCCAGCACTTCGGGTGGGCACTCTAGATAGACTGCCGGTGACAAACCGGAGGAAGGTGGGGATGACGTCAAATCATCATGCCCCTTATGACCTGGGCTACACACGTACTACAATGGCCGGTACAACGGGCTGCGAAATCGCGAGATGGAGCCAATCCCAACAAAGCCGGTCTCAGTTCGGATTGCAGGCTGCAACTCGCCTGCATGAAGTCGGAATTGCTAGTAATCGCGGATCAGCATGCCGCGGTGAATACGTTCCCGGGTCTTGTACACACCGCCCGTCACACCACGAGAGTTTATAACACCCGAAGTCGGTGGGGTAACCGCAAGGAGCCAGCCGCCGAAGGTGGGATAGATGATTGGGGTGAAGTCGTAACAAGGTAGCCGTATCGGAAGGTGCGGCTGGATCACCTCCTTTCTATGGAGAATCGTTTCCCGCGTGGAAACATTCAAATATGCAGCTCAGCTGCAAACCACTCACTCGTTGCTCAGTTTTGAGAGCTCAAACTCTCAAAACTTCTCGTTTGTTCGACCGACACATCCGTGAACGGCCCGAACCAAACGATTTGTTCTTTGAAAACTAGATATCGAAACGAAACAAACGCGAATTAGAATATTCCTTTAAGCTGATCTTGTGTAAACAAGTGAAGTGTTTTATAAGGTAGATTGCTGGAGCGAGTGATCGAAATGGAACGACTTTTGGATTTGCGCAAGCAAACCAAGGGAAGTGACAGCTCGAACACGAGCGCAATGGTTAAGCTACTAAGAGCACACGGAGGATGCCTAGGCGCTAGGAGCCGATGAAGGACGTGGCGAACAACGAAACTGCCTCGGGGAGCTGTAAGCAAGCTTTGATCCGGGGATGTCCGAATGGGGAAACCCAGCTGGGGTAATATCCAGTTACTCATAACTGAATACATAGGTTATGTAGAGGCATACCAGGGGAACTGAAACATCTAAGTACCCTGAGGAAGAGAAAACAATAGTGATTCCGTCAGTAGCGGCGAGCGAACGCGGAGAAGCCCAAACCAGAGAGCTTGCTCTTTGGGGTTGTGGGACGTCTCACATGGAGTTACAAAGGAACCGGTTAAGCGAAGAGGTCTGGAAAGGCCCGCCAAAGAAGGTAAAAGCCCTGTAATTGAAAGTCTGTTCCCTCCGAGACGGATCCCGAGTAGTGCGGGGCACGTGAAACCCCGTATGAATCCGGCAGGACCATCTGCCAAGGCTAAATACTTCCTAGCGACCGATAGTGAAGCAGTACCGTGAGGGAAAGGTGAAAAGCACCCCGGAAGGGGAGTGAAATAGAACCTGAAACCGTGTGCTTACAAAAAGTCAGAGCCCGTTTTAGGGGTGATGGCGTGCCTTTTGTAGAATGAACCGGCGAGTTACGTTCCCGTGCAAGGTTAAGGTGAAGAGCCGGAGCCGCAGCGAAAGCGAGTCTGAATAGGGCGAGTGAGTACGTGGACGTAGACCCGAAACCGGGTGATCTACCCCTGTCCAGGGTGAAGGTGCGGTAACACGCACTGGAGGCCCGAACCCACGCATGTTGAAAAATGCGGGGATGAGGTGGGGGTAGCGGAGAAATTCCAATCGAACTCGGAGATAGCTGGTTCTCCCCGAAATAGCTTTAGGGCTAGCCTCGGAAAACAGAGTCGTGGAGGTAGAGCACTGATTGGGTGCGGGGCCCGCAAGGGTTACCAAGCTCAGTCAAACTCCGAATGCCATAGACTTACTTCCGGGAGTCAGACAGTGAGTGCTAAGATCCATTGTCAAAAGGGAAACAGCCCAGACCATCAGCTAAGGTCCCCAAGTGTGTGTTAAGTGGGAAAGGATGTGGAGTTGCACAGACAACCAGGATGTTGGCTTAGAAGCAGCCACCATTGAAAGAGTGCGTAATAGCTCACTGGTCGAGTGACTCTGCGCCGAAAATGTAACGGGGCTAAACACACCACCGAAGCTATGGCTTGATGCTTGCATCAGGGGTAGGGGAGCGTTGTATAAGGGTTGAAGGTGTACCGTAAGGAGCGCTGGACATTATACAAGTGAGAATGCCGGTATGAGTAACGAAAAGATCAGTGAGAATCTGATCCGCCGAAAGCCTAAGGGTTCCTGAGGAAGGCTCGTCCGCTCAGGGTAAGTCGGGACCTAAGGCGAGGCCGAAAGGCGTAGTCGAAGGACAACAGGTCGAAATTCCTGTACCACCGTAAATCGTTACGAGCGATGGGGGGACGCAGTAGGGTAGTGACGCAGACTGATGGATGTCTGTCCAAGCAGTAAGGCTGATGTGTAGGCAAATCCGCACATCATTAAGGCTGAGCTGTGATGGGGAGTGAAAATTACAGTAGCGAAGGTCATGATCTCACACTGCCAAGAAAAGCCTCTAGCCAGATGAAGGTGCCCGTACCGCAAACCGACACAGGTAGGCGAGAAGAGAATTCTAAGGCGCGCGGAAGAACTCTCGTTAAGGAACTCGGCAAAATGACCCCGTAACTTCGGGAGAAGGGGTGCCCCGGTAGTGTGAATAGCACGAGGGGGCCGCAGTGAAAAGGCCCAAGCGACTGTTTAGCAAAAACACAGGTCTGTGCGAAGCCGTAAGGCGAAGTATACGGGCTGACGCCTGCCCGGTGCTGGAAGGTTAAGGGGAGTGGTTAGGGAGTAATCCCGAAGCTGTGAACCGAAGCCCCAGTAAACGGCGGCCGTAACTATAACGGTCCTAAGGTAGCGAAATTCCTTGTCAGGTAAATTCTGACCCGCACGAATGGCGTAACGACTTGGGCGCTGTCTCAACGAGAGATCCGGTGAAATTTTAATACCTGTGAAGATGCAGGTTACCCGCGACAAGACGGAAAGACCCCATGGAGCTTTACTGCAGCTTGATATTGAATTTGGGTACGATCTGTACAGGATAGGTGGGAGCCTTTGAAGCGTGAGCGCCAGCTTGCGTGGAGGCACCGTTGGGATACCACCCTGATCGTATCTAGGTTCTAACCTGGTACCGTAATCCGGTGCGGGGACAGTGTCAGGTGGGCAGTTTGACTGGGGCGGTCGCCTCCTAAAGAGTAACGGAGGCGCCCAAAGGTTCCCTCAGAATGGTTGGAAATCATTCGAAGAGTGCAAAGGCATAAGGGAGCTTGACTGCGAGACCTACAAGTCGAGCAGGGACGAAAGTCGGGCTTAGTGATCCGGTGGTACCGCATGGAAGGGCCATCGCTCAACGGATAAAAGCTACCCTGGGGATAACAGGCTTATCTCCCCCAAGAGTCCACATCGACGGGGAGGTTTGGCACCTCGATGTCGGCTCATCGCATCCTGGGGCTGAAGTAGGTCCCAAGGGTTGGGCTGTTCGCCCATTAAAGCGGTACGCGAGCTGGGTTCAGAACGTCGTGAGACAGTTCGGTCCCTATCTGTCGTGGGCGTAGGAAATTTGAGAGGAGCTGTCCTTAGTACGAGAGGACCGGGATGGACGTACCGCTGGTGTACCAGTTGTTCCGCCAGGAGCACCGCTGGGTAGCTATGTACGGACGGGATAAGCGCTGAAAGCATCTAAGCGTGAAGCCCCCCTCAAGATGAGATTTCCCAGTATGTAAGACCCCTTGAAGACGACGAGGTAGATAGGCTGGGGGTGGAAGTGCAGTAATGCATGGAGCTGACCAGTACTAATCGGTCGAGGGCTTATCCAATATGCAAGTTTTAAATCGCGTACGTTTCGTTTCGAATCTAGTTTTCAGAGAACAACACTCTGATTGATATGGAAGAAGCTATGCTTCGACCAATCGCGTTTGGTGGCGATGGCGGAGGGGTTCCACACGTACCCATCCCGAACACGACCGTTAAGCCCTCTAGCGCCGATGGTACTTGGACCGCAGGGTCCTGGGAGAGTAGGACGCCGCCAAGCAAAGAACCACTGCCGATGATGTTCGGTGGTGGTTTTTATTTTGTTCATTTATATGAAAGTATAAAAGATAGCTCCTATCAAAGCGTAAAGCTCTGACAGCTTCGTTATGGGAAGGTAACATTTTTGTTACGGATGGCAGGGATAAAACCAGTATAATAGGACTATGTTAAATATGCTAAAAGTACCTGACCGAAGAGCTGGATTGTGTAGCTGTGAAAAGGAGGGTGTGTGTGTTAAGTTGGCGGAGAGTTGGACTCCACTCGCTTCTGTTGCTTTGTCTGGCCATTGTTCTTGCTGGATGCGGTGAAGCTTCAGGATCTGTATGGATCTCATATGAAGGTGCAGTTAACGAAAAGAGTTTCCCTGTACCCAAAGTAGCAAATAAATCTGACCAGTCCGAAAACAATTCGGATATGGATTATGTTCGATATACGTTGTCTGGAATCAGTGAAAGCACAAGTTTGCCTGAGGTATATCTTAACGAGATTAAAAGTTGGGGTTGGACAGAAAGGCAAGCAAAGCGTTCATCGAATGCTTCAAGTAACGTTCATGTTTTCTCAAAGGATGGCCATATTGTACAGTTGGCTGTGCATGATGGTTCGTTTACTCTAATGGTTCCCAGAAATGAAACGACCCAGACGACAGTAAAGTCACTGGAAGAAGAGAACTAACGTATTGTTTGAAAGCGTACGAGTTAACATTGTGATGTTCTTATAAAGTGAAGTTCTCATCAATAGCGATGAGGGCTTTTTTTGTGTCTACAAGTTGAAGATTCCAGTACATGCGAACTTCGTTAAATATAAGTTACATTGAAGGCTAGAGTGAGTTAGCGGAGCTGAGTAATCATTCAAAATGGATAAGGATGAACACACTTATATTTGTGGATAGAAGAGAGAAGAGAATAAAAAGGTTATCCACTGTGGATAACCTTTTTGGAGAAGGACAACGAATAGAACTATTTTTCACTGCAAGTAATAAGAGACATCCTGATCATTTAATTTAATAAGACCATCTTTACGTCCACGAGATAGAATGAGTATTACGTATAGGCGTGGTCCAAGCAACCACAGATGCCAGAATATAAGGGAAAGCGTAAAGGAGACTGGAGACCATAGCATGCACACAGTAATGATACACAATCCAATCCAGCTCATATTCAGATGAACTCGGACAAACATGCGGTAACTAAAGTGCTGATCTGGTATATAGCCAAACCAAGGCATACGCAGGTTCCAGTGCCAACGCTTGGCATACGAGGTGCGAACGAGTAACAATATAGTTCTGGCAATGACATAATGGATCCAGACGGTAATCGGCCCTGCCAGTAAAAAGAAGAAGAGGCCGTTCCAGGAGAAGGCAAGCAGATTAAAGATGAGCATGATAACAGGTAGACACAGGTAGCTGTATATAACGCTACGAGCGATAGCTTTTTTTTTCAGAAGGCGATACTGATAAAAGGTTGCCTTATTCTCCGGTTCGGCGATCATACGATTTTAAATCCTCCTTCAAATTTACGAGTACGTGATAGATTGGTGTATACATATGTATGGAGAGAGATAAAGGTGTTGATGAAATAATTAGTGTTGCAGATAGGACTTTGTTATCGTTATCATATCTTATTTATCGGCTGAGTTTCCAAGTTTTTTTAAGGTTATTATATCGTAGTTTGAATCAGTTTGAATCTGCATGGAGAAATCCCTTGTTGTTTCATGGAAGCGGGAGAGGTTGCAGGTCAAGAATAAACGTGACTTGGGACAGTACTATGTATATTTTCTGTACAGACACCTATTAAGGGATAGGCGAATATATATATTTTATAGAAAGAAAGCACTATGAAAATGTTTAAAATAATAGAAACTGTGCAATACTGATAGTAAACGTAAAACAAGGTGGGATGGTTCATGGAAGAACATGCCGAACACACATGTATCATTTGCGAGCAACGGAAGAGAGAAGGCATTTTTATTGTATCTGAATTCATATGTGATGCTTGTGAAGCAGAGATGGTTCACACCGATGCGCAGGATGCGAAGTATAACTTTTTTATTCATCAGATGAAACAGATTTGGGTGCAAAAGAACGCTTAAAGGACGTTATATGCTTCACTGTGAAGTTAGAAATTTATATGATCAATATGAATGATTATATAGGGGCCCGAGAGGCCTTTTTTTGTTGGAGAGGGGATTACCTTGTCTGACTTGTGCAGAAAGCGTATGCTGAAATAAAGAGTGGAGATTTATGTTTTACGAAAATAACAGTTACAGGATGGATATCTTATGAATGAATATAATACATCAGGTGTAGGAAAAAAAAGGGCTCCTCTATATGAAGCACTGCTTGCATATCGTGATTCGAAGCAGCGTTCATATCATGTGCCAGGACATAAAAATGGACAAGTCTATTACCAATGGATGCAACAATTCAATACAGTTGAAGATGTTCAAAAAAAAGAGATAGGAGATATTATAGAAACCGGTAAAGAGGGAGAGCAGATCTCTGTTGTTGCAGATTACTCCTTGAAGGATACAGATCAATCCAGACATGTTGTACCCGTGCGTGCTTATCTGGACATGATGGAGATGGATGTTACGGAGATTACGGGTACGGATGATCTTCACCATCCTGAGGGAGTGATCAAGGAAGCACAGGACTTGGCGGCGGATTGTTTCGGTGCAGAGGAAAGTTTTTTTCTAGTTGGAGGAAGTACAGCAGGCAACCTGTCTTTATTACTAACGATCTGTGATGAGCCAGGTAGTATTGTGCTGGTGCAGCGTAACGTACATAAATCGGTTATTCATGGACTGATGTTAGCTGGCGCAAGGGCAGTATTTCTGGAGCCGTGGGTTGACCCTGAATCTGGACTTGCTGTCATGCCGTCTATTGAGACGATCCAGGCTGCTGTCCAGAGGTATCCTGAGGCAAAGGGTGTATTCGTCACGTTGCCAAATTATTATGGCATGGGTGCGGATCTGACACCCATTGCCGAGGTTTGCCACGAGGCAGGCATGCCACTACTCGTGGATGAAGCGCATGGCGCCCATTATGGGCAGCATCCGGAGCTGCCTGTGTCTGCACTGTCCTGCGGAGCGGACGGTGTAGTGCAGTCGACGCATAAGATGCTGGCCGCATTCACCATGGGAGCCATGTTGCACATTCAGGGGCCGAGATTGAATCGGCCCCTGCTTCGGCAACGTCTGGCCATGGTGCAAAGCTCAAGCCCATCCTACCCGGTGATGGCTTCGCTTGATCTATCGCGCCGGCTATTGCATGTGCACGGCGCCGATGCCTTCACGGCAGGGCTTGCCGCCGTGAAAGCATTGAAGCGCGGCCTCGCGGAGCTACCGCGCTTCCAGTTGTTGCAGCCTGCAGATTCGCTGCAACAGGAGCCGGCCTACGGCAATGAAAATCCGGCGGCGCTGCCTGGCCGCCAAGGATACACCGCTCAGGACCCATTCAAGGTCGTCATATATGACGACACAGGGGTACTGAGCGGTTATGGGCTGCAGCAACAGCTGGAAGCTTGCGGCTGCGTGCCAGAGATGAGCGACGAACGGTACGTCGTCCTGCTCTTCAGTCTTGGCTCCACATTGCAGGATGCGGAGCATGTGTTACAGGCTTTACGGCATATTAACATTGCCTACAAGCTAGAGCATTCACTGGAGTCAACTGCGCCTGTTAGGACGGCTTCTCAAACTCAGACTGATCCTCCAATCTATGTTTCCACGTGGAACAATATAGAAGATCGTGAACGCTTATCAGAGCCTGTTGCTTTCTCCCTGCAACCGATAATAGAGAGGGATACGATCGTAGTTCCAATCGAAGACTGCGCAGGATATCGGTCGGCGGAGATGGTTATTCCATATCCTCCAGGTATTCCACTGGTGTATCCCGGCGAGCGAATAAGTTCAAAGATTGCTGAGCGAATTCGAATTCTACGCGATGGAGGAGCCAAATTTCAGGGGATCTCAGATCATATGTATCAGAAAATAAAAGTCATGAAGCCTGAGTCATAGAAAAAGTAATCTTGCAGCTCCCAGCGAGCAGTGCCCTGCTTCATGACAAGGGGGGTCTTGAAACTAAGTCGTATGGTTGAAAAAGGACTAACGTTTCATGTTGGAGGAAAAGCTACCTTATAGTATGATAGAAAGAAAAACTAGCTTGTATTATTTTTGAGTTATTAAATGCAGTTGTTTAACTATACACCTCTGGGCGAAGGAAATCATATCTTGAAGCAAGAGGGTCTAGGCACATGCATAATAGCCATGAATGGATGCAGCAATGAATACAGAAAGCAGGGAAGCATATGCAGGGCAGAGGTAAATTCATTACGCTGGAAGGAGGAGAGGGATCGGGGAAAACAACGATGATCGGCAGGATCGGTTCGTATTTTGAAAAACGGGGTATACCCTACGTAGTCACAAGAGAGCCTGGCGGAATTGAGATTGCAGAAAAAATACGTAGTATCATCCTCGATCCTCTTCATACGGCGATGGATGCACGAACCGAAGCACTGCTCTATGCTGCCGCACGCAGTCAGCATCTGGCGGAGAAGGTAGAGCCTGCACTGGAAGCTGGCAAAACCGTGATTTGTGATCGGTTTGTAGACAGCAGTCTTGCTTATCAAGGGTATGCGCGCGGCCTCGGAATTGAGAATGTATGGGCAATTAATCGTTTTGCTATTGGAGATCTGATGCCGGACATGACACTTTACCTGGACATTGAGCCAGAACAGGGGCTTGGCCGAATTGAAGCTCATGATGGTCGTGAAGTGAATCGTCTTGATCTGGAGAACCTGGAATTCCATCGCAAAGTACGTGAAGCTTACTTCTTGCTTCAGAAACAGTTTCCGGAGCGTATCCAAGTTATTGATGCTTCACAGACCCCGGATGAGGTAGAGAAAGCGATGATTTTGTCGCTAGAAGCCGGGATTTTGAAGGATTTTGACGAGTAATTGTCTAATATATAGACAGGGCATGCTGTTAGAAGTGCTTATTATAAAGGAGGTTATGCAGGATGAAACTGATTGTTGCGATTATACAGGATAAAGACAGCAACCGATTATCCAGTGCATTGGTCAAAGCGAATTTTCGGGCAACCAAGCTTGCCAGTACCGGTGGATTTTTGAAGGCAGGCAACACGACGTTTATGATCGGTGTCGATGATAGTCAAGTCGAATCCGTTATGAATGTCATTCGCAGCAGCTGTAAGGTTCGTGAACAGCTCGTAACTCCGGTTACACCGATGAGCGGAACGACCGACTCTTACCTGCCGCTGCCTGTTGAGGTCCAAGTTGGTGGAGCAACTGTATTTGTTCTTCCAGTAGATCGTTTCGAGCATTTCTAATCCGGTTTCGCAGATGAACTCCATGAGTGTTTTTCATTTATCGATAGCATGACTGCATCTTGCATGATGATAACGAAGGATGTATCCGGTATGCATACGTGCCACTTATGGAGCGCCCTTCTTGATAACAAGAACCGGCACACTCTCTCCCAAAGGAGACTTTATTCCGAAATAATATGCTTCTTCTGGGAGAGGCGACTTAGAATACAATCGTAGATAAGACTATCTTTCTACCATTATATATACAGTGTATCTCAACCTATAAGGCCCATCTTACGCACAGGCGCAATGCGCTCTGTGCTGATGTGCGATTGGCCTAACGATGATAGAAAGCAGGCGTGTCCATGAAAATCAATCCTGGATTCAGACCGCTACAGACTGGAATCAATACGAATGATTCAGGCTCAAAGCCGGTTCAATCCAAAAACTTCTCTGATATGATGAATCACCAGGGAGAACGTGCTTCCCAAGCAGAGCTCAACCGCCGATTAAGCGAAATCCAGCTTCAGGGTGATCGTTTGGCTCGATCCATGACGATTCGTGAACTGAAAGCATATAAACAGCTTGTCAAAAGATTTCTGGAAGAGACGGTCCGCCGTGGTGTATCTATGAAAGAGACAAGGGGTTGGGATCGCCGGGGCAGGGGTAAACGATATAAGCTTATTGATGAGATTGACTCTGCTCTGTTATCTATGGCAGATGAATTACTGGATACAGAAGAGGGGAAAATCTCTCTTTTGCAACAAGTAGGAGAAATTCGGGGAATGCTTATTAATTTAAGCTTCTGAGGAGGAAGTATGTCCTTTCAACAGATTATGGGTCAGCAGGCAGCCAAGCAATTGTTACAGAGCAGTTTGAGACGTCAGGCCATCAGTCATGCATATTTGTTTAGCGGTCCATCTGGAAGTGGGCAGTTACAGACAGCAATGGCGTTTGCCAAGGCAATCTTCTGCACAGAGCTTGAGGATGACGCTTGCGGGCAATGTCTTGAATGCCGCAAAGTAGAACATGGAAACCATCCAGACCTGACGATGCTTGCACCGGATGGAAATAACATTAAAATAGATCAGATTCGGGATTTGCAACGCATTTTCTCTTACCGTTCAGAGGCGGGGCATCCCAAAGTATATATTATAGAGCAAGCTGAGAAAATGACGGTTCAAGCGGCAAACAGCTTGTTGAAGTTTCTGGAGGAACCTCAAGTTCCGGCGGTTGGAATTCTGATTACAGATAATGGACAAGCCATGTTACCTACCATTCGCTCACGTTCTCAGATGGTGCCGTTCAGTGCACTGAATCCGGAGGAAATGCTTCAATCGTTGATCGAGGAAGGTTATCCTGCGAATCTTGCACGGTCTGCCGTCCATTTAGCGTCAGGATTGGAAGCATGTAGAGAAATTCTCCAGCAGAATTGGTTTGCAGAAATTAGAAACGTAATGTTACAATTAGGGAAGGAGTCCCTGGGCAGAGGAAGTACATCTTTGATCTCGGCACAGCAGAAGCTTTTCAAAACAGGACTCTCGGAACACCTGGACATGCTGCTTAGTTTGTTCCATTTGTGGTTTAGGGACATGCTGTATGTTCAGTATGGTAGGCATGAACATATCGTTTTTATAGATCAGTTAGACATGCTGTCTCAGTTGGCACATACCCGCAGCACAGAGCAGTGGGTCTCCTATATGGATTTGGCCGCGGCATGCAGAAAAAAATTGCGTTTTAATGTCAATGGCCAGCTTTGTCTGGAGCAATTTTTGATCGGTTTGGCATAAGAGTGGAGGATCGCGTGAGTTCCAATCCTATGCAAACGGTTATAACTTCGGCGGGTTCCCTAAGAAGTCAGGGCTTCAGACGAAGTGGGGTTGGCTTACAAGGGGGTTAATTTTTTGTACAGTGTAGTGGGTGTCCGTTTCAAAAAGGCGGGCAAAATTTATTACTTCGATCCCCTGGACCTTCCCATTGAGAAAGAAAACTGCGTGATCGTGGAAACGGCGCGAGGGGTTGAGTATGGTAAGGTTGTCGTGGGCAAGAAGGAAGTGGGCGAGGCTGATGTGGTTTTGCCGCTCAAAAAGGTTATCCGCGTTGCAGGCGATACAGATGCCCGTGTGGTGGATGAGAACAAGCGTGCAGCCAAAGAAGCATTCGGCACTTGTTTAAATAAAATCAGAGACCATGGCCTCAAAATGAAGCTGGTCGATGTAGAATTCACGTTTGATCGCAATAAAATTATTTTTTATTTTACAGCAGAGGGCAGAGTCGATTTCCGCGAGCTGGTCAAGGACCTGGCAAGCATCTTCCGGACACGAATTGAACTGAGACAGATTGGTGTTCGCGACGAAGCAAAAATGCTTGGTGGAATAGGGCCTTGCGGCCGTGTATTGTGTTGCTCCTCTTGGCTGGGAGATTTTGAGCCTGTGTCTATCAAGATGGCTAAAGATCAGAGCCTGTCACTGAATCCGACGAAAATTTCAGGGTTGTGCGGAAGACTTATGTGCTGTCTGAAATTTGAGCATGATAATTACGAGAGCGTGAGAGAAGAATTGCCAGCTGTAGGCAAACTGGTCGTCACCTCAATGGGTGAAGGCAAAGTTGTCGGAATTAATGCCGGTAACCGCACGGTGCATGTTCAACTGTTCGACATCAGTAAAGTCAAAGAACTTCCGCTGGATGACGTCGTTATCAAGTAAACCATAAAGGTTGCTTCGGGGTGGAAACTTGGAAAAGAAAAATCTGTTTACGCACATTCATGAAATGGAAACCCAAATGGGTCAGTTGCACGGTGATTTAGCAGAATTAAAAATGATTGTGAAAGAGTTGCTGGAAGATAATCAGCGGCTTACCATCGAAAATGAGCAGTTACGCAAACTGCTTAAGCGTGAAGCGCCAGCAGATCTGCCGATCTCATCTGCTCTTGCTCCTGTCGCAAGACCTGCGGGTCCAGCTCCAGGTGAAGATGTAGTGGGCGAGGGTTATGACAACCTGGCTCGGCTGTATCATGAAGGATTCCATATCTGCAATGTCTATTATGGACACTTGCGGACGGAAGGCGATTGTCTGTTCTGCCTGTCTTTTTTGAATAAATGAAGTGACCGTAGGGATTCCCTACGGTTTTTTTTCAAGGTTATAAACGTTTAACGTACCGGAGGATGAGAGTACCCTATGACAGACCAAGAAGTAATTTTAAAGGAATCGGAGCGGGTCGATGATCTGCTTTCTCATAATTTGCGAATTATTCAAAGTGATGAAGTATTCAGTTTTTCTATGGATGCTGTATTGCTGGCCCGATTTGCTTCTGTGCCGAAACGAGGACGTGTTCTGGATTTGTGCACAGGAAATGGGGTCGTGCCTATATTACTGACAACACGTACACAAGCAAGCCTGGAAGGCATTGAGATCCAGCCCAGATTGGCCGATATGGCACGCCGGAGTGTGCAGCTGAATGAATTGGGTGAGTCCATCCATATTCGTGAGGGAGATTTGCGCGAATTGGTTAAAGAAACAGGACATGCAGTATATGATGCCATTACGGTGAATCCCCCGTACATGCCGCTGAATGGAAGTGACCTCAAGATGAACACCCATCAGGCTATGGCACGTCACGAAATCGGATGTACCCTTGAGGAAGTCATCCAGGCATGCAGTCGTCTTGTGCGTAATGGTGGCAAAGTATCCATGGTTCATAGACCGCAACGCCTCGGTGAGATCATATCATTAATGCGTGAATACAAGCTGGAACCCAAACGTATTCGTATGGTGCACCCGCGTGCTCATCTGGAAGCGAACATGGTGTTAATTGAAGCGATGAAAGATGGCAAGCCGGAGGTACGCATGTTGCCGCCACTTATTGTTTACAATGAACAGGGAAGCTACTGTAATGAGATTATGGAGATCTACTATGGTCAGCAGGATGTTGAACGCTCGAAGGAAGGAGGAAACTAGATGTCTTTACAAGTGCAGAAAAGCTTTAATGAGCAGGCCGAACATGCAGGTAAGTTATATCTGGTTGGGACACCGATTGGAAACTTGGAGGATATGACCTTCCGGGCCATCAAGACGTTACAGGCCTGCGATATTATAGCCGCTGAAGATACTCGTCAGACGCGAAAGTTGCTCACTCATTTTGAGATTACACCTTCAATGTTGTTCAGCTATCATGAGCACAATAAGGGGGCAAGTGGCCCTGAACTGATACGCTATATAATAGAAGGAAAAAATTTGGCACTGGTAAGCGATGCCGGTTTACCGGCTATTTCTGACCCAGGTTCTGATCTGGTAAAGCTTGCAATTGAAGCCGGAATTACGGTTATACCGATTCCTGGTCCGAATGCAGCATTATCCGCACTGATCGTATCCGGATTACCTACGGAAAGGTTTACCTTTGGTGGTTTTTTGCCACGAGAGAAAAAGGACATACGTAAGGTGCTGGAAGCTTTCAATGAGTCCAATGGTACGTTGCTTTTCTATGAGTCCCCTCACCGGATTCGTAAAACGTTAATGCATCTGGAGGAAATTTTGGGCGAACGTTCCATTGTACTGGCTCGTGAGTTGACCAAACGGCATGAGGAATTTGTTAGAGGTAGTCTGAAGGAATGCATAGAGTGGCTCGAAGAGCACCCGCCTCTAGGTGAATATTGTTTGTTGGTTGAAGGAATCAGGGAAGAGGAACGTAAGGCTGAACGGGAAGCTTGGTGGCAGGTTTTGTCGCTGGAAGAACACGTGGAACACTATGAAAATGAAGGAAACAGTCGTAAAGATGCGATGAAAAAAACAGCAGTAGATCGAGGTTTGGCAAAACGGGACGTATATAATGCGTTAATTGGGTAGTCTAAAACTTCAAAAATACCAAATTTAGTTGTAATTACCTTAAAGAGAGATTAAAACCAAGCTTAATATAACCTTAAAATGTAAAAAGAGCAGCACACCAAAATGTGAAAGATATGTGTCTGCTCTTAAAGTTAGAAAAAAACCTTCCAAGGTGATATTACACCAGGAAGGCGATAAGGAAATATAAAAAGGTTAGAATTAACGATTTGAATAATTCCAGTATACTTGTTTTTCTTATTTTGCTACAGGTGCAGGGATTTCAGAAATACATTCGTTACAAACGATTTTACCTTTGAAGTAAGTTACGTTCTCAGCGTTACCACAGAAGATACAAGCTGGCTCGTATTTTTTGAGCATGATGCGCTCACCATCAACGTAGATTTCCAAAGCATCTTTTTCGCCAATACCGAGTGTACGACGCAATTCGATTGGAATAACTACCCGTCCCAGTTCATCCACTTTTCTTACAATACCTGTTGATTTCATCATTATAATCAGTGCTCCTCTCAGCTAACTATCATTGTCATTATTCGACATTATTTTATGTTTTATGATACCCATCATACCAACGATTCCCAAAACAGTCAACCTTAAAATTAGCTTAAAATAAAGGGTGTTTTTCTTAAGTTTGCTGGTGGTAAGGGATTGGAAGCAATTTTTCGTATTTAAACATCCATGTCAGCTTTGTCGATTTGGAAAACGACAAAAGTGCTTTATTCGACAAAATTCGTCATTATATGTCGAATTGTTGGTGAAAATTGAAGCTGGACGCGCTATTCTTTATGGCAAGAGAACAATTTATAAGGAGTGAATCGAAATGGAACATCGTCTGACGGAAGAAAAAGTATTTAAAGATCCGGTACATAATTATATTCATGTGCAAGAACCGATTATATGGCAATTGATCAATACACCTGAATTTCAGAGGCTACGCCGCATTCGTCAATTAGGGACATCTTATCTTACTTTTCACGGGGCAGAGCACAGTCGGTTCTCCCATTCGTTAGGTGTATACGAAATTACCCGAAAAATCATCTCTCAGTTTGAACGTAGCCACTATTCGGACTGGCCCAAGGAAGAAAAGCTGGTGACGTTGTGCGCCGCCTTACTTCATGATCTCGGACATGGACCATTCTCTCATTCAATTGAAGAGGCTTTTGACATGAATCATGAGGATTGGACATGCCGCATTATCAAGGGTGATACCGAAGTAGGGGCGATTCTAAGACGGTATGCTCCTGATTTTGATGAAAAAGTGGCTTCCGTTATCCAGAAGACGTATGATAAACCGATTGTCGTGAACCTGGTAACCAGTCCGCTTGATGCAGACCGAATGGATTACTTGCTCAGGGACGCCTACTTTACAGGAGTAAATTATGGCACGATCGACTTGGATCGTATTCTGCGCATGCTGCGTCCATTTCATGGACGAATTGTAGTTAAAGAGTCTGGTATGCATGCTGTGGAAGACTATCTGATGTCACGATACCAGATGTATTGGCAGATTTACTTCCATCCTGTGACGCGTAGCTCCGAGATTATATTGCGACAAATCTTTAAGCGGGCAAAAGAACTTGTGAAGCAAGGCTTTCCATTCCGTTTCATGGTAGAGCCACTGCCCAAACTGTTTGAAGGAGAAATTTCAGTTCATGAATATCTGCAGCTTGATGAATCGTTAATTCAAACAGCCTTTATGCAGTGGCGTAAGGAGGACGATTCTGTTCTAAGTGAGTTGTGCGAACGTTTTATGGATCGCAGGTTATATAAATATGTGGAACTTGAACAGATCGACTTGGACATCATTGAAGAGATTCGGGAAGCTTTTGTACAAGCAGGATTGAATCCCGAGTACGATCTTGAAATTGATTTTCCGACGGATAATCCGTATGATGTGTTTCGTCCAGATCAATCCACAGATAAGCAAATTCTTCTGCTCGATCGGCAGGACAAGTTGCATGAGCTGTCAGAAGTTTCTGATATTGTTCGTTCCATCAGTGGACTTCATCTGGGCAAACATCATCTGTACTATCCGCAAAACAAGGTGGATGCCATCCTTCATGAATTACCGTCCCATATACGCCCCTATTTTCTATAAGCTTGAGTCGATGCAGCAGGGTGAAACATTTTGATATCAAAAGACTTTCTAAGAGAGCTATTTTACATGATACAGTAATCTGCTTTAATGGGGAGGATGTGTAGATCGACATAATTTTGTAATTCGAGTGAGTAATTATACAGTTTCTAACGCCTTTTCTTGCAAGATGTTGATTTGACTTTTTATTTTCCTTCTATATATAGTAGCTTGAGTGCTAAAACTGAAAATACTGAAATTGATGCTTGTCCCAATCATTTAATGATGCAAAAAAATAAATTTGAAATTCAAACGCAAGAATTCCTGTACAAGAATAAGAGGAGTTCCCATGAAAAAATCATCGGCATTTGACTTTCGACATGAAGGGAGAACGAGAAAGCATGTTATTCGACACACATACTCATCTGGATGCACCACAATTCGACGAAGACCGAGAGGACATGATTAAACGGGCAGTTCAGGCCGGAGTTACTCGCATGATTAATATCGGCTTTAATCGGGAGACGATTCCAACGACAATGAAACTGACCGAAACGTATGATTTTATCCACGCAGCTGTAGGCTGGCACCCGGTGGATGCCATTACGATGCAAGAGGGAGATCTCGAATGGATTGCATCATTGTGCAAACATGAGAAAGTGGTAGCAATTGGCGAAATCGGTCTAGACTATCATTGGGACACTTCCCCTAAGGAGGTACAGCACCGCGTATTACGACAACAAATTGCATTGGCACGTGAATTGAGTATGCCTATTGTCATCCATAATCGGGATGCTCATGAGGATATTGTGCGTATTTTACGTGAGGAGAAGGCTGGTGAGGTTGGAGGTGTGATGCATTCTTTCTCCGGTAGCTGGGAAACGGCGAAAATGTGTCTGGATTTAGGGTTCCATCTGTCCTTCGGAGGACCGGTCACTTTCAAAAATGCCAAGCAACCGAAAGAGGTGCTCGCCAAGGTTCCGATGGATCGATTTTTCTTAGAAACGGACTCCCCGTATCTTACACCTCATCCTTATCGTGGAAAACGAAATGAGACAGCGCATGTACGTCTGGTTGCTGAAGCAGCTGCGGAAATTAAAGGCATTTCGGTAGAGGAAATTGCTGCAATTACCACCAAAAATGCCATGGAACGATTTGGGATTCAATAAGAAAACGAGTAAATCGGGTGAAAAAGGGAGATAGAGAGAGGTAATTTGCTCTTTGTTTCGAATAATTGCAGAATATTACAATATTTTAACCAAATATTTAGAAAAACGTACTTGATCCGCGCTTTACAACATGCATCAAAACAGGATATCATCTTTTCAGTGAATTGTTGCGCGGAAAATTGGACAGATGTTCGGGGGATGAACAAAGGGACACTTTCCGATGAGACAACATTACTTTCATGAATCAATCTCGCTGAGTCTCCGTTAACGGAGAGCGGGGGAACCAATAGGGCTTAAACATCGGTGATTCTAGCCGGTGCGCATCGTTCGCTGACCCAAAAGCAGCGGAATGTTCTGCGAAGCCGTATTTGATTTCTTCTTTGGGTCTCGGGGTGAATTCAAGGGCGTCCGCCATGAGCGGGTGACCTAAGATAGGGCGGCTCTCTTTCGCCCGAACCCGACAGCTAACCTCGCAAGCGGAAAAAGAGAGGCAACCTCGTGCATGAATTTCCGATATTCAAAATCATTCGGAAGCCACGAAAGGGTCTCTTACACTCTTTCTTTGGCTTTTTTTGTTTTGAATAAAAGAAATATTGTCATCATACGGTATGTATTCAGGAGGATGACATCATGTTGCGAAGAGGGGTTCATGGTGCAGAACCGGTCATTATCTCTGATCTGTGTTCTGTAGAAAAATTGTTATAGTCGCGTCAAAGACATCATGCATTACTTTAGACGGCGAGGCTATGAAGGAGGACGGAGAAGTGGGCATATTCCAACCAGAAGAGACCCATGAGTCACGATCATCCAGTAAGTCTTTCGCGTTGCGGTGGAAGCATGAGAACTTGCGTCAAATGGCATTGATCGCGATATTCTCAATTGCGCTTGCAATCATGATCTTGTTAGTCGTTTACGGTCAGGCCGGGAAGCAGGTTTCACTGGTTATTGACGGCAAAGCTCAAGTGGTAGAGACTCGTACAGGAATGCTTCAGGAAATGCTGGAGGAGCAGTCAATCACAGTCAGCCCTCACGACAAGGTATCCATGCCCATGAATGGGGCGATTACCGACGGAGACCGAATCGTTATTGAGCGGGCCGTTCCAGTTAAAATCACGGCAGACGGAGACACCAAGACTCTTTATACAACCGATTCATCGGTACAGGGTGTAATTCAGCAATCAGGTATTCAAGTTGAAGATCATGATAAAGTGTATCCAGCGCTCGGAACCGCAATTAAAGCGGATATGAAGATTCGTGTAGTGCGTGTAACAAAGCATACAGTGGATGTGAAACAACCGATTGCTTACAAGGTTGTGAAAACGGCAGACCCAAGTTTGTTCCAAGGGGATAACCGTGTTGTAGTGAAAGGCAAGGAAGGCACAATTGTGCAACATATCGAAAAGGTATTTCAAGATGGAGAACTCGTCTCCAAAAAAGTGGTAGGTAAAACGGTCGCCACCAATCGTGTAGATAAAGTGATTGCGGTAGGTACGAAGGCTAAGCCGGTTGTGAAGGAACCTGAGGTTCAATTGGTATCTGCCAAAACTTCAACGACCAAAAAAGCTGTAACAACGAACTCGAAGAAAACATCTGCCTCGGGCAGCAAGGTGATTACGGTCTCCGGGAATTCTTTTAAATACTCTAAAGTTTTGAAAAATGTATCGATGACAGCCTACTCTTCTGAAGAGCCGGGTATTGGTACAAAAACAGCTTCCGGTACTCGTGTAACGGAGGGGCGCACCATTGCAGTTGATCCCAAGGTCATTCCAATCGGCTGGTGGGTATACATTGAGGGCCTCGGCTTCCGTCGTGCGGAAGATACAGGCGGCGCTATTAAAGGCAACAAAATTGACGTTTATTACGACAGTGTGAAGCACGCCCTGAATTTCGGACGTAAAAAAGGCAAAACGGTCTATGTGATTGGTCCAGTTAAGCCGGAAGCGAACTAAAATCGTTTTACTTTGAAATGGGAATGCTATAAAATAGTTGCATGAATGATTCATGCGGAATATGCGGCGGAGGGGTCTGAATTCAGTCTCCTCCGCCGTTTGGCAGAGAAGAGGATATTCCTCTTCTTTTTGCGTTAGAAAGGAAGAAAAGGAACATGATAAAAGAAGTGATTGTTGTGGAGGGTCGTGACGACACGGTAGCGATTCGTCGGGCGGTCGAAGCGGATACGATTGAAACCGGAGGCTCTGCCATTAATCAGCGTATTCTGAAGCGAATTGCACTTGCTCAAGAGAGACGTGGCGTCATTATCCTGACGGATCCGGATCATGCGGGAGAGCGTATCCGTAAAATTATTGCCAATAAGGTTCCTGGTTGCAAACATGCCTTCATACCAGAAGCGGATGCAACGCGTAAAGGAGATATCGGAGTAGAGAATGCTTCACCGGAAGCAATTCGTCATGCACTTGCTCGCGTACACACATCCTATGAGGGCGCACCTAGTCTAATCGATTGGGAGGACCTCATTGAAGCAGGATTGATTATACACCCACAAGCAGCCGCACGACGTATGGAGATGGGTAATCTGCTTGGTATCGGGTATTGTAACGGCAAGCAGTTCCATAAACGGCTGAGTGTATTTCAGATTACAAGAGAAGAGTTCTCCACTGCATTAGCGCAAATCGAACGTGAAGGAATGTGAGCATATGAAGGATATGGAGCAAACCATTGAAATAGCAACACCCAAACGTACCAAAGAAATTATTCAAAAGCATGGATTCTCTTTCAAAAAAAGTCTGGGTCAGAACTTCTTGATCGATCAAAATATTTTGAACAAAATCGTAGGCGCGGCTGATTTGGACGAGTCCAAGGGAGCGCTGGAGATTGGTCCGGGTATCGGAGCACTTACAGAGCGTCTTGCGCGTATAGCGGGTCCTGTTACAGCGGTTGAGATTGACCAACGCCTGTTACCGATTCTTGGAGAAGTGATGGAACCCTACCCTAACGTGCGCGTTCACCATGGAGATGTACTCAAGCTGGATTTGGCAGAACTATTTGCCACGGACTTTGCCTCCGTTGATAAGGTAAGTGTAGTAGCGAACTTGCCCTATTATGTAACGACTCCAATCATGATGAAGCTTTTGGAGGAAAAGTTGCCAGTGGATAGCATTGTGGTCATGATACAGAAGGAAGTAGCTGAACGCATGGCGGCTGCACCAGGTTCCAAAGATTATGGTAGCCTAAGCATTGCCGTGCAGTATTACAGTATGCCAGAACTGGTCTGTGTGGTGCCGCCTACGGTATTTATCCCACAGCCTAATGTAGAGTCGGCGGTAATTAAACTGAAGGTGCGTGAGCACCCACCAGTACAGGTTCCGAACGAAGCACACTATTTCGAGGTAGTACAGGCTTCTTTTGCCCAGCGGAGAAAAACAATCTCCAATAATCTCAAAGCTCGTTTCTTCACCAAGGAGAACAGAGAACAGGCAGACATCCTGTTAGAGCAGGCAGGTATTCAACCTTCACGGCGTGGTGAGACATTGAGTCTACAGGAGTATGCAACTCTTAGCACCGTAATGTGGGAAGCTGGGGTTCGCGGCGAGCTTTAATTTCAATGAACCAATCCGGGTCTCTGCCCATACGATGGGGTAGAGGTGATAATGGTGATGAATATCGGAGACTTGGTCGTTCGGAAGTCATACGGCGGCGATGTGACTTTCCGGGTAGAAGGACTCCAGTCGGACGCTGCGGTCATTAAAGGGACTGAGTTCCGGTTGCTGGCAGACTCCCCGGTGAACGATTTGATACAGGTTCCTTATGAACCACAGAGCGCTAAAACACGCCAGGCACATATTAAAGCTCATCAGACGCTCTCACGCTTGCAGCAGAATCGCATGGAGCAGGCTGAGCGTAATCGGGAAGGCCTGATGCAAGAATGGACTGCACAGCAAGAACCCGCCTATTTTGAAATGCCAGGTAAGGTACTGCATTTGGATGGCGACCCGAATTATCTGAAGAAAAGTATGAATCTGTATGAACAGCTTCGTGTTCCTGCAGAAGGGCAGTATGTACATGAGTCAGCGATGGCTGATACGTTATATCGTCTGCTACCCAAAGTTCGTCCGGATATCGTTGTGATCACGGGTCATGATGGTGTGTTAAAGACACGTCAGCCCTATGACCTCTACAGTCTGGGGAGCTATAAAAATTCACAAAACTTTGTCTCGGCTATTCAGGTTGCAAGGCAATACGAGCGCCATTTGGATGCGCTGACGATTATTGCAGGAGCATGCCAGTCTCACTTTGAAGCACTGCTGCGTGCGGGTGCGAACTTTGCTAGTTCGCCAGGGCGAATTCTCATTCATGCACTTGATCCGGTCTACGTGGCTGCTAAGGCTTCCTTCACGTCTGTTCGTGATACCTTGAACATGAATGATATACTGCATAACACGATTAGCGGCATCCAAGGTGTAGGCGGTGTGGAAACGAAGGGAAGTTACCGGGTAGGATTGCCGGGACTTAATGATCTGTCTACGCTAAAAGTGAATCCATCCGCAGTATGATTTATTCATGTGGCAGTACAATAATGAAGTCATGTGAAGTTCACATTGCGATTCGAAAAAGGCCCTTAAAAGGGCTTTTTTATTTTGCGAAAAAATTCATTGACAACGACTTTTTAGTGCTGATATAATATTTAGCTTTGATTTGACAATGACTGTAAAATACAGTATAATGGACAAGAAAAGAGGTGGACGTCCACAATGGCTAAAAATACGCTGTTGGATATCAAACGCAATCTCGATGCACATATTGGTCAGAAAATCACGCTGCGGGCTAATGGTGGCCGCCGTAAGACGATTGAGCGTACGGGTGTATTGGAAGAAACGTACCCTTCTGTTTTTATTGTAAAGCTTGATGAGGAACAAGAAACCTTCAAGCGAGTATCATACAGCTATGCGGATATACTTACGGAGTCTGTGGAAGTCATGGTCTTTGACCCGGGCAGTGAGACTAGCTCTTACAACATGGAAACGTAAGCATTGGTTTACGGGCGATTCACCTATAGGTGGGTCGCTTTTTTGTATGCAGGAATGACTATGGAATGCAGGCGGCATACTATGTGGACAGGTCCTGGGAAAGCTCTCTGTTAAGACGGGGATGTTAAACCAGGACTTGGGGCTTGGGGATGAACAATCCCGAATTGAAGGGACTCATTGTGTCTTGAATAAGATCTGGAGGAGGATGGTTCATGAGTCGGAGAAGAAGAAGTGTCATGTCGGAGGAACTGAAGTACGAGCTGGCGAAGGATCTGGGCTTCTATGATACCGTTCAGCAGGAAGGCTGGGGCGGAATTAAAGCCAAGGATGCCGGTAACATGGTGAAACGAGCGATTCAAATGGCTGAGCAAGCAGCGCGTAAATCATAATCAGGTTCATCCAGATTGGAGAGCGGGGCAATTCTCAGGAATCACCCCGCTTTTTCCCCATAGATGTGGAATACAAATGACTTGACAGCCCCATTTTGATATAATATGTTAAGTTGTCTTAGGGAAAAGGTGAGGACGGGTGAACGTCTTGAAAATTTACGAAAAAGCGCCTGCTAAAATTAATTTGATGTTGGATGTTCTACATAAAAGAAGTGATGGATTTCATGAAGTTGAAATGATCATGACGATGGTTGATCTGGCTGATCGACTGGAGATGTCGGAACTTCCTCGAGATACAATTGTCATCTCAAGCCAAGCGGGTTATATTCCGCTGGATGAGAAGAATCTCGCCTTTCAGGCGGCAAGACTAATTAAAGAACGTTACAACGTGCGTACAGGGGTCCACATTCATCTGGATAAAAAAATTCCGGTAGCTGCTGGCCTTGCCGGCGGTAGCAGTGATGCAGCTGCAACGTTGCGTGGATTAAACCGTCTATGGCGGCTGAATATACCGGATCAGGAGTTGCAAGAGCTGGGTGCAGAACTGGGCTCGGATGTTCCGTTCTGTATTACAGGCGGCACTGCACTGGCAACAGGGCGGGGGGAGAAGTTAACCCCGATTCCTAATCCGCCTCAATGCTGGGTTATTTTAGCCAAACCTCCAATCAATGTGTCCACAGCAGATGTATATGGACGATTCCGAAGTGACAAGATTGTTCGGCATCCAAGTGCATCCCGAATGGAGCAGGCGATTCGCAGCCAATCCTTTACAGAGGTGTGTAGTCAGCTGGGCAATGTGCTGGAGGATGTGACGCTCAAGCTGTATCCGGAAGTGCAACATCTCAAAGATGCGATGATTCGTCTTGGAGCAGACGGAGTGTTGATGTCTGGCAGTGGACCAACGGTATTTGGACTTGTGTCCAAAGAAGCCAAAGTTGCACGTATTTATAACGGACTTCGGGGGTTCTGCAAAGAGGTATACGCTGTACGGTTGTTAACGTAAATTTACTATTTATAATGTACAAACACGTATAAAGGTGCTATATTTTTAAATAATTATTCGGATTTGGATGTTTCCGTGATCGTGAGGATGGATCTCTGTGAAGAAGTTAAAACGAAGCGCAAGGCTGGTTGAAATGACGCAATACTTATTATCCAGACCACATACGGTGATTCCGCTCACCACATTTGCCGAACGTTATGGTGCTGCCAAGTCGTCCATTAGCGAGGACCTGGCTATTATCAAGGAAGTGTTTGAAGAAGGTGGGTCGGGAGAACTGCATACGCTGGCAGGAGCTGCTGGTGGGGTGAAGTGGATTCCGAAAGTATCGGAAGAACATGCTCTTGCTTTTGCTGAGCGGCTGTCTACACAGCTTGCGCAGCCGGATCGGATTTTACCGGGAGGGTATCTGTATATGTCAGATCTTCTTGGACAGCCGGCCCTGATGAATGAAGCGGGCAAAATCTTTGCAACGGCTTTTGGCGATATGAATATTGATGTAGTCATGACGGTGGAAACCAAAGGCATCCCGCTAGCTTATGCGACTGGAGCCCAGCTTAACCTTCCTGTTGTACTCGTTCGCAGGGACCATCAGGCTACGGAAGGATCGGCCGTAAGTATTAATTATGTATCGGGATCGCACAAAAGTCTGCATACCATGTCCCTATCTCGCCGGGCGATGAAAGAGCATTCCCGTGTACTTATCGTGGATGATTTCATGAAAGCCGGAGGTACCGTTCAAGGCATGATTGATCTGCTTGCAGAGTTCAATGCAACGGTGGCGGGAGTTGGCGTGTTGGTGGAATCGGGTTCGGTAGATTCAGAGGAGCGTCTGCTGACGGATTATGTATCTCTCGCGAAGCTGACAGCGGTTGATGCCAAGAGCAGACACATTTCTGTCTCGCCGGGTAACTATTTCGACCTGTAGAATAATGACGAATTACATGTCGGGAAAGGTTCTTTTCCATCGACCTGGCACTAACGTTGTCGAATTGTGTATTAAATAAAAAAATTCCTGAAATTAGGATATTTTTATGGTCGTGAAAAGAAGGAGTTCGTATAGGCTGTGTGGAATTATACACCAAGTTCTGATGGAAAAAGGTGGTGAACACACACATGCAAATTACGGATGTCAGACTCCGCCGCGTTAACTCGGAAGGGAGAATGAAAGCTATCGCATCCATTACCATCGATAACGAATTCGTCGTTCATGACATTCGTGTCATCGATGGTAACAACGGAATGTTTGTTGCAATGCCGAGCAAGCGGACTCCTGACGGAGAGTTCCGTGATATCGCCCACCCGATCTCTTCTGGTACGCGTGAGAAGATTCAGGCAGCAGTATTAACTGAGTACGATCGTGCAGCTACTGAGGAAGAAGTCATTGAAGAAGGTGCCTGAGAACATTATTGGGGTTCGAAGGAAAAGAGAGCCATGTCTTATGGCTCTCTTTTCTTTTTGATCGGAATAAGATATATTCAGTATTGAGTTTATTCAAAAGAGAACCGGAGCGCATCCTGCGTTCGGTAGCAGAGCGGCATCTTAGGAATCGTTGGGATTCAGTTAAGCTCGCAGGTACACGGCGTTACTTATGAGGTCATGATCCACTCGTGACTATGTTGTTACGCGTGATTACAGAGACAGCAGGCGATGAACAAGACCGGCTTGAAGCCGGCTGAATGATTCTCATTGGAGATGAATGTGTAAGGAATTCAATGGGGTTTTCAGAACAGGAGGTCGTTAATTTTGAAACGCATGGCAATTGTTCTAGCCGCAGGGCAGGGCAAACGAATGAAATCCAAATTGTACAAAGTACTGCATCCCGTATGCGGTAAACCGATGGTCGGACATGTGCTGGATGCAGCGCTTCGCGCGGGCGTTGAACGCAGCGTAGTTGTTGTCGGACATGGGGCCGAAGCGGTGCAGTCATTTTTAGGTTCCAGAGCGGAGTACGCTCTTCAAGCGGAACAGCTCGGTACTGGTCATGCCGTGAAACAGGTCAAATCCCTGCTCGGCAATGAACATGGGTCAACGATTGTAGTCTGTGGCGACACACCTCTCGTTACCAGCGAAACGTTGGAAGGTCTGATGAAGTTGCATGAGGAAAGTGGCGCAGCCGCTACAGTACTCACAGCTGAGCTCGATAATCCTAAGGGATACGGACGCGTGATCCGCGGGGAAGACGGTTCCGTACAGCGTATCGTGGAACAAAAGGATTGCACACCGCAAGAAGATGCCGTAAAGGAAATTAATACAGGCACGTATTGCTTTGACAATGCAAAGCTGTTTGCGGCACTGGAGAAGGTTACGAACCAGAACGCGCAGGGCGAGTATTATCTGACAGACGTTGTCGGCATTTTCAAGAGCGAGGGCGAAGTCGTCGAAGCTTATATGTCTGACGATATCGCGGAGTCCATCGGGGTTAATGACAGACTTGCTCTTTCACAAGCAGAAGCATATATGCGGGAACGTCTGGCTGTGCGCCATATGTTGAACGGGGTAACGATTATTGATCCTTCATCGACATATATCGGAGCAGATGTTACGATTGGATCAGACACAGTACTGTATCCGGGAACCGTTCTTAAAGGCACTACTTCGATTGGTGAAGCATGTCATATCGGTCCTCATGCAGATATTGAAGACAGTATCATCCAAGATGGTGCTGCGATTAAACATTCGGTGCTATCCCAGGCAGAAGTTGGTCCTGATGCAACCGTAGGTCCTTTTGCCAATCTGCGCCCTGGCACCAAGTTAGGTCGTAACGTAAAAATTGGTGACTTTGTTGAAGTGAAAAATGCTACAATTGATGAAGGATCTAAAGTGTCACATCTCAGTTATATCGGGGATGCGCAGGTAGGTAAGAACGTAAATGTTGGTTGCGGGGCAATAACGGTCAATTATGATGGATATAATAAAGCTATAACAACCATTGAAGATGATGCTTTTGTAGGTAGCAACGTTAATTTGATCGCACCGATTACGGTTGGTAAAGGCGCTTATGTCGTTGCAGGCTCCACCGTAACACATTCCGTTCCTGAGAATGATCTGGCGATTGCTCGTCCACGTCAGGAAAACAAAGCAGGTTATGCGGAGAAAATCCGCGGACGTGCAAAAGCCAAGAAACAAAACGCCAAACCCGAATAAGGGGTTTTGATAACCAATTGCCTCCCGTTATGCGGGAGGTGCCGACATGTCGCAGACGCTTATAGATTCCAATGAACCAGCACGGAGGGTTTTTATTTTATGACTTATTTTGACTCGAAATTAAAAATATTTACTTGCAATTCTAACCCCAAGCTTGCTCATCAAATTGCTGATTATATCGGGATTCCTATGGGTGAATCTCATACAACCAGCTTTAGTGATGGCGAGATTCAAGTGAAACTCTCCGAGAGTGTTCGTGGTTGCCACGTATATATCGTGCAGTCAACTTGCTTGCCGGTTAATGACAATCTGATGGAAATGCTGGTCATGATTGATGCATTGAAACGTGCATCGGCCAAAACAATCAACGTAGTTATTCCGTATTACGGATATGCGCGCCAAGATCGCAAAGCACGTTCACGTGACCCGATTACGGCCAAGCTGGTTGCCAACCTGATTGAAAAAGCAGGCGCAACACGTGTAATCGCAATGGATTTGCATGCGATGCAGATTCAGGGATTCTTCGACATTCCAGTCGATCATCTGCTGGGTGTGCCGATTCTGGCGCAATATTTCCGCTCGAAACAGATCGAAAACCCGGTTGTGGTGTCACCTGACCACGGTGGTGTGGTTCGTGCGCGCAAACTGGCTGATTTCCTGAATGCACCGCTTGCGATTATCGACAAACGTCGTCCTGAGCCGAACGTCAGCGAAGTTATGAATATTATCGGTAATATCGAAGGTAAAACAGCGATTCTGATAGATGACATCATTGATACTGCCGGAACAATTGTACTAGGAGCGAATGCTCTCATGGAAGGCGGCGTGAAGGAAGTATATGCATGCTGTACTCACCCGGTATTGTCTGGCCCTGCGATGGAACGTTTGGAAAATGCACCGCTGAAGGAAGTCATCGTGACGGATACAATTCCAATTACACATGCAAATCCAACAAGCAAACTTAAAGTGCTTTCTGTAGCACCATTGCTTGGGGAAGCCATCATCCGGGTTCATGAGGAATTGTCAATCAGCAAGCTGTTTGAAATTGAATAGGATGTCTGCATAAAGTAGTAGAGGGGTTACGTCTTCCGGTTGAACGGAAAATGTAACCCCTGTCGGCGTGCCGTTTTTAATGTGATAGAAAACCGCCTGGCGCATTAATATCCCGGGCGGGAAATAAAACGGAAGCGGCGTCTGTGAAAGAGTGTATCGGCAATTTCGACAAATTGACTATCGAAACGGGTAATCACACCAATCTCGATATGGGTATCACGGTCGTACACCTGCACAGGCACGTGATGTTCCAGATGATAAATAAAGTCACTATGTTGAGTCAGTTGTCCGTTATCTTCGCGCAAAACCCGCTCACCTTCCTGGGTGGATAAATGTTCAATACGTACTTTCCTGATATTATATGAAATATAACATTCGAAGTCTATGCCTCACCTAATGGATGCTCGAAGGAGGGAACAAGATGAAGTGGATTGTCGGACTTGGGAATCCAGGTTCAAACTATGCCAAAACCCGGCATAATATCGGTTTTATGGCACTGGATCGATTGGCAGATCGCCATAACATTTCGATTACACAGAACAAGTGTAAAGCATTGATCGGAGAAGGCAACATTGGCGGCGTCAAAACAGTACTGATCAAACCGATGACTTATATGAACCTTTCGGGTGAATCGGTACGAGCTTACATGGATTTTTATAAAGTGAACCTGGAAGATCTAATCGTTGTATACGACGATATGGATACAGAAATCGGCAAGGTACGATTGCGTTATCAGGGTAGCGCCGGTGGACATAATGGAATCAAGTCCATTATTCAGCACACAGGTACACAGCAGTTCAACCGGGTTCGTATGGGGATATCAAGGCCTGATCCGGGACATGCCATTGTAGACTACGTACTGTCAACGTTCATGAAGAAAGAAAAAGAAGCGCTGGAGCAGACGATTGAGCAAACATGTGATGCACTGGAATATAGTTTGACGAATACGTTCGAGCAAACGATGGCGAAATTCAACGGCTGATGCATTCCAGTAATATGGAATTTACACTGGAAAAAAATTAAATTGACGACTTTGATTCGGACAACTTGGGCATACTGGATGTATAAACCATGTTCAGGAGGCATAACTATGTCAGTGAATTATGTATGTCGGCATTGCCGTACCTTTATTGGCCAGATTGATTCGGCTAAAATTACGGAAGCACAGCTCGGTTTTCATTTCTTGACCCCCGACGAGCGGAGGGATATAATAGCGTATAATTCCGGTGGTGATGTTACCGTTCGGATTACATGCGATTATTGTAAGGAAGCGTTGGAACACAACCCCGAGCTGAGCCTGCTTGCAAATCCGCTCCAGTAGCTATTGCCTGTAGGGATTTAATTAATGCTATTGAATGGATAAATGTTGAAAAATGACAGAGAGGATGACCGCGGTTACAGCGGTTTGCCCTTTTTATAGCCTTGGCAGCCTGCTGAGGCTTCTTTTCAGTTGGGACAGAATCAAGGGTGTATTCAACTTTGTAATAGAACTCAGAGTGGTCCTGTAGGAACAGATGTGGAAATGTTTGGAGTAATCCTTTATGATGAAACAGGACAAAAAGGAATAAGTATCCAGTTTTTGAAAAATCCCAATGACCGAAGATGCTGCACATCGATGTGCAATAATCTATAATCAAGAAAGTTATAAGAGAGGTGCCCCTTTTGTTACAAGCACTCATACAGGCTTTTTCCAAAGATCCGGACTTTGCGTCCATTACAGCCGGGGTTAAATCCGGCATGAAGGAGCAATTGGTTTCGGGCCTATCCGGTTCGGCTCGTCAGATCATGCTGGCTACGCTGCACCAAGAGATGGATCGACCACTGCTCGTCGTGACACATAATATGTTTGCCGCACAAAAAATAGCGGAAGATTTACAGGAAGCGCTTTCATCAGATCAGGTGTTGATCTATCCTGCGAATGAACTTGTTGCTGCTGAGGCAGCGGTATCTAGTCCGGAGACACTTGCTCAGCGCATTGAAGTATTGGTTCGTTGCGCCCAGGGTTTCAGGGGTATTGTTGTCATTCCTTTTTCAGGGGTAAGACGTTATGTTCCGCTCCCGGAAGTCATGGCAAATGCACATATCCAGATTAAGCAAGGCAGCACGCTTCAACTGGATTCGTTCTTGCTTGAGATGGTAATGCTTGGCTATGAACGTGTAGAGCGAGTTGAATCTCGCGGAGAGATGAGTGTACGTGGAGGTATTATTGACTTCTATCCAGTGACTTCATCGATTGCATATCGGGTGGAGTTATTTGACGACGAAATCGATTCCATTCGTACATTTGACCCTGCGGATCAACGTTCCATTGAACGGATAGAGGAAATTACTGTTTTGCCATGTAAAGAATTAATCGCTGATCGGGAGCGTATGGAGAAGGCGGCGGATACGGCGGCAATTTTGCTTGAACAGCAGCTGGAGAAAATGACGGACCGCCAGGCCAAGTTGCGCCTTCGGGAAGAGATGCATCGAGAGATTGAGTTGCTGCGTCAGCATGTCTACTTTTCAGAAATGTACAAATACATCTCCCCGCTTTATCCTGAAAATAAAACGATTTACGACTATATGCCAGAAGATACCATTCTAGTGATGGATGAGCCGGCGAGATTGTCGGAAACCTCGAAACAACTGGACAGAGACGAATCGGAGTGGAACTTGCATCTGATGCAAAATGGTAAAACCTTGCCGGATCTGCCGTTATCGGCAGATGGGGATGATTTGCTCTATGAGCGTCCATTCCAGACCATCTTTATGTCGATCTTTTTGCGTCAGGTTCCGCATACCCAGCCACAGAATATTCTGAACTTTATCAGCCGGGGCATGCAGGATTTCCACGGACAGATGAACGTGCTGAAGGCGGAGATGGAACGCTGGCAGAAAGCCGGTGTTCAGGTGTTGATGCTTGCGAATGGTGAGGAACGGATGGACCGGATGCGCCGGGTATTGCAGGATTACGACATTCCTGAGCCGGAGATGCTGAATGGCAATTTGCAAACGGGATTCGAGATGCCGTCCATTCATTTGGCGGTGATCACAGAAGGTGAGATGTTCTCACAGAAGCAGCGTAAAGCCCGTAAACCGATTCGAAACATCGATAATGCCGAGCGTATCAAATCCTATAGCGAGCTGAAAGTGGGCGATTATGTCGTTCACCAGAACCACGGAATTGGTAAATACCTCGGGATTGGTACGCTTGAGGTTGCTGGTATTCACAAAGACTACATGCACATTCTGTATGCAGGCGGCGACAAATTGTCTGTTCCGATTGAACAGATTGATCTCATTCAGAAATATGTGGGTTCCGAAGAGAAGGAGCCGAAAATTTACAAGCTGGGCGGTAACGAGTGGACACGGGTTAAAAATAAGGTTCGTTCATCCGTTCAGGATATCGCCGATGATCTGATCAAGCTGTACGCAGAACGTCAAACATCTAAAGGCTATGGGTTCGACAAGGATTCCGCAGAGCAACAAGAATTCGAAGACATGTTCCCTTACGATGAGACACGTGATCAGATGCGCGCGATTGAAGAAATCAAAAAAGATATGGAACAAAACCGTCCCATGGATCGTTTATTGTGTGGAGACGTTGGTTACGGGAAAACTGAAGTTGCGATTCGGGCTGCATTTAAAGCGGCAATCGAGGGCAAACAGGTAGCGGTATTGGTTCCGACCACAATTTTGGCTCAGCAACACTATGAAACGTTCCGTGAGCGGTTCTCCGGTTATCCGTTTAACATTCATGTCCTTAGCCGATTCCGTTCCCGCAAGGAACAGAATGAGACCGCCAAAGGTATCAAAGCCGGTACAATAGACATTGTTATTGGTACACATCGCTTGCTGTCACAGGATCTGGTGTTCAAAGATCTGGGATTGCTTATTGTCGATGAGGAGCAACGTTTTGGCGTAACACATAAAGAGAAGCTCAAGAAGCTCAAAACCAACGTGGATGTGTTGACCCTCACGGCAACCCCGATTCCGCGTACTTTACACATGTCCATGTTGGGTGTACGTGACTTGTCCGTTATTGAGACACCGCCAGAGAACCGTTTCCCCGTTCAGACCTACGTGGTAGAGCATAGTCAGGCTCTTGTTCGTGAAGCGATTGAGCGTGAGTTGGCGCGTGGTGGTCAGGTATATTATCTCTACAACCGGGTACAAGGCATTCAGGAGATGGCAGCCGAAATCTCGGATCTGGTGCCAGAAGCCAAAGTGGGTGTTGGGCATGGGCAGATGACAGAAACCGAGCTGGAGAAGACGATTCTCGACTTCCTGGACGGAGAGTATGATGTACTGGTGAGCACGAGTATCATTGAAACAGGTGTGGACATTCCGAATGTAAATACACTCATTGTGCATGATGCAGACAAAATGGGACTTTCCCAACTGTATCAGTTGCGTGGAAGGGTAGGACGGTCTAACCGGATTGCCTACGCGTATTTCACATACCAACGGGACAAAGTGCTTACGGAAGTTGCCGAGAAGCGTCTGCAATCCATCAAGGAATTCACAGAGCTTGGTTCAGGCTTCAAAATTGCAATGCGAGACTTGTCCATCCGTGGGGCCGGTAACCTGCTCGGAGCAGAGCAACATGGCTTTATCGCCTCCGTCGGGTTCGATCTGTATTCACAGATGCTGGCGGAAGAGATCAACAAACGTAAAGTTACAATGCTGGGCGAAGAGCCTGTACCTTCCGATCAGTGGAATACAACGCTAGATCTCAGTATCGATGCCTACTTGCCATCGGATTATATTTATGACAGTATTCAGAAGATTGAGATCTATAAAAAGGTCGCAGTTATTGCTTCCTTCGACGATGCAATGGAACTGGAAGACGAACTGGTTGACCGCTTCGGTGATTTACCGGAAGCTGTAATTAATTTGATGGCAGTAGCCCGCCTCAAAGTGTATGGCAAAATCTATGGTATTGAGTCCATCACACAGCGTGGCGATGATCTTACAGTCAAGTTCTATGAAGGACGTGAACATGCCTTCGAGTTGTCAAAAATCGCACACATTGGAAATCAGTTCGAAAGACGTGTACAATTTGAACAAGGACCCCATATGCTGATTCATGTCAAAGGCAAGGGTCTTGGGGATAAGCAACTGATGGAGCTGGTAGAAAAGTTTCTGGAATCCATGAAGACTGCTTTTAAATCAAAGGGGGAACTAAAAGATGTTAGCAAAGTATAAAAAAGTGGGAAAAGTGCTGTCCGTAGGTATGGTAGCAGTACTGTCCCTGTCCTTGCTTGCTGCATGTGGCAAGAAGGAAGAAGCAAAAGCACCGGAATCAACAGATAAAAGTGCTGTTGTAGCTACGTATGATGGTGGCACAATTACAGCGAATGAATTCGACATGGAACAACGTGTCATGAAATTCCTCTATCCGGAATATGCACAAATGATGGAGATGGATGATTTTAAAGAATATCTCGTGAAGCAAGAGATTGCTTATGAATATTTGAGTGGCAAAGCAAGTGAAGAAGCCAAAACGGCTGGAGCCAAAACAGCATCTGAACAATTCGACAAAATGAAGGCTTCCGTGAAGGAAGAGCAATGGACTGAAATGTTAAAGACTCAGAAATTGACTGACCAAAACATTAAAGATTACATGACTCGTATTATGACGGTAATCAAAGATAAAGAAACAGGCGTAACCGAAGATGCCATGAAGGCAGAATTTGAGAAAAACAAAGATCAGTATACAACAGCTTCTGTACGTCATGTGCTGATTACTTTTAAAGATCCTAAAACGCAAAAAGATCGTAAAAAAGAAGACACGTTGAAGCTTGCAAAAGAAGTAAAAGCGAAACTGGATGGCGGCGCTGATTTTGCCGAGATTGCGAAAAAATATTCCGAAGATCCGGGATCTGCTGAAAAAGGTGGACTTTATGAAAATACACCTGTTGCGAATTGGGTAGATTCTTTCAAGGAAGCTGCAAAAACATTGCCGCTGAACAAAATCAGTGATCCGGTTGAAACAGAGTACGGTTATCACATCATGAAAGTGGAAGCACGTACGGAAGCAGATTACTCCAAGTTGACGGCAGAGCAAAAAGAGACACTGAAAAGCCAACTGGCGGCTGCTCAAATCGATACGTTTATGCAAAAAGAGCTGGATAAAATCATCAAAGAAGTGAAACTTCCAAAAACGGAGAAAAAAGAGGAAGGCACTACTGAAGGTTCGACAGGTACTGGTACAGAAGGCACGAAAACAGATGGATCAAAAACCGATTCTAAAGGTACAGATGCGAAAACAGATCAAGGTACAACAGGAACAGACAAAGATGCAAAAACCGAAGAAGGTACAAGCAGTAAATAGTTTGACTCACAGTGATTTTAACATGCGTTTCAGAGAAGCCTGAGAAGCTTGCTGAACCGGGTTATATTCACCGTAATATGGACAACCTATAACGAAGTACAGGGAGAACTACGGTTCTTTCTGTTGCTTCGTTTTTTGGTTTACATGGAGCGTAAACGACTGGAGATACAATTTTTATTACTTTATAAAAAAGTTAATTCACGATATTCCGCAAAGCATGTATAAGGATATGGGAACAGATGAATACTATGGTCAAGAAATCACACTAAACGTTCTGGGACTTTCCTCTACCCATTAAGGAACAGTAGTTGAAAAATCTTCTCGAGAAAGTGGGGCAACATGTAAATGAAAGCTACTGGTATTGTCCGCCGTATAGATGACCTGGGTCGTGTGGTCATTCCTAAAGAAATCCGTCGTACGTTGCGTATTCGTGAGGGAGATCCGCTTGAAATTTTTGTGGATCGGGATGGAGAAGTTATTCTTAAAAAATATTCGCCCATTGGGGAACTTGGTGATTTTGCCAAAGAATATGCAGAATCGCTGTATGAGAGTACAGGTCACGTTACGATGATTTCTGACCGGGATACCATTATCACGGTGGCAGGCGGATCCAAGAAAGAGTATTTGGATAAACAGGTTGGCAGCCTTGTGGAGAGTTGCATGGAAAACCGTAAGACAATTATGGAAGCAACCAATGGTACTTATGAGCTTAGCAAAGATCATGACGAGACGTTATCCTCTTTTGTTATCGCGCCAATTATCTCTGGTGGTGATCCCATCGGAACCGTTATCCTGTTCAACAAGGATGAATCCGTGAAGATGTCTCAGATGGAGACTAAAATGGCTGAGACGGCTGCTGGCTTCCTTGGCAAACAAATGGAACAATAGATAGCAGATGGACTCCTGTGAGCCTGAACCGGGCATACGGGAGTTTTTGCTTTTTACATATAAGTTGAACTATAAGTGTTTACACAAGTACTCCGATGACAGAATAAACTTTCAATCGCTGTTATCCCCAGATTTTTTTGGATTCCCTTTTCCAAAGGGGAAAATCCGGTGATAAAGGCGAGGCATATGCTTCCGATGCAGCTTTCTTTCAGGGAGGCTAGAGGTTTTGATCTGATCACAGGTTGTGGCTCAAAGGATGTTCGTATTGTGTGCCTTCTGGCAGGTATAATAGCAAAGGAAGCTTTATGCTTCGTTTGAATGCCAGAATACACATGGAAGGAACCGGGAAATTGATAAAACAGCCATCTTCAGGAACAAGGCTGCTACAGGGTGCTTTTATCCTTGGGCTTGCCGCCATTATCTCCAAAATCATTGGTGCTTTTCAAAAAATTCCTCTTCAAAATCTGGGGGGAGACGGTGTCTTTGGTATCTACAATACGGTCTATCCGTTATATATGCTCATTATTACGCTGGCTGCGGCTGGGTTGCCCTTGGCTGTATCCAAATTCGTAGCTGAACAGAATGCCCTCGGCAGACCAGACGAGAGCCGAAGAATTATACGATTATCTTCGATGTTGCTTGGCGGATTAGGTATGATTACCGCGATGGTGATGTATGGAAGTGCACCGTGGATCGCAGGTCTGATTGGAAATCAGCATGTGATTCCTTCCATCCGTGCAGCATCCCTGGCCTTGTTATGTGTACCGCTGATGACAGGTTTACGTGGATACTTCCAGGGGATGCAGCAGATGGTGCCTACAGCCGTATCTCAGGTGGTCGAACAGACGGTGCGGGTCACGGTCATGATTGTGGTGTTATTATGGCTGATCCGCCAGGATGCTTCGCTTGAAACGGTTGCTTCCGGGGCAATGTTAGGCTCGGTAGCCGGAGGATGTGCAGGGCTCATCGTCATGTTGGGATTCGTAAATAGACATCGGCGGAAAGAGCAGGAAGTACATTCGATGGATAGAGAGCCGATGTACACAGAAGATCGCAAGAAAAAGGGAGAGACAGTATGTGAAGAGTCTTTGGATTCAGGGGCAGATCGGCATACTGGAGTAGTGGAACATGATGTTGCAGTAGTTGGAGGAAGCGGTCAAGCTCGGAAGATCAGACGCTCAAATACCGAATGGATGCGTACTTTGCTTGTCTATGCCATTCCGGTTTGTCTTGGATCACTGGCAGTGCCCCTGATGAATCTGGTGGACACCTTTACCGTTCCACGTCTGCTACGCGGTGAAGGGCTGGATGATATGCAAACGATGGTATCCTTCGGCATATACAACCGCGGATTGCCACTGGTGCAGCTGGTGACGATGCTTACCACGTCACTCTCGGTGCTGTTTATTCCGGCGATGGCCGAAGCGCGCCTGAAGGGCGGGCCAGAAGCCGTCAGGAAGCAAGCGGGCATGGCGCTGCGCTGGTTCTGGCTGATCGGTCTGGCAGCCTCTGCAGGACTTGCGGTGCTGGCAGACCCGATTAACCGCATGCTGTACGGGGATGCCGCAGGCACCGAAGCATTGCGGTATATGGCGCTGACGGCTGCAGGTAGCACCGTCAGCATCATCGCGGCGGCGCTGCTGCAAGGCCTCGGCGCCGTGCGTGCTCCTGCGTTCAGCATGCTGGCCGCCGCAGGCGTCAAGGTGCTGCTGAACGTCATGCTTGTGCCAGCGCTGGGCATCAGCGGCGCGGCACTTGCAGGTGCAGCCGCCTATATGCTGGCGGCTGGCCTGAATGTGGTGCTTCTGGCGCGGCTCACCGCCATGCGCCCTGCTCCTGGCGCCGTCTTGGCGAAGCCGGCGCTGGTGATCGCCGCCATGAGCCTGGCGGCGCTAGGCATGGCCTGGGCCGCCGAAGCAGTGCTCGGCGGCTTGGGCATCGCAGCCACGCATCGGCTGGCTGCGATGGGCGTGAGCCTGCTGGGCATTGCCGCAGGCGCAGCCGTGTTTGTGCTGGCCGCGGCCCGGACAGGGTTACTGACCGCCGCAGAGCTGGCGGCCTTGCCGAAGCTGGGGCCGCGTCTGGCGCAGCTGTTGCGCAGACTGCGTGTACTGCGCTAGCCAAATCATAGTTGCTATGGTGTCTAGATGCTGCCGCGCATGCTTATGGTACCGTTGCGCCTGTGGATACCTTTACAGTCTGTCTAGCAACCTTACAAGTTGATGGAGAGCCAGTACGATTGAACAGCGATGAAACAGCTACGCGGATGCAATTATAGGATGTAGACAGATTCTGGTATAATACGTTTAATTATTGAGCGCCATCCTGTTCAGATAAAAAAGAGAGATGCTCATGCGCACATTGAAATGGTACATGAGTTAGAGGTCGCTCGGAAAAGCAGGATGGTTCGGATGGAGGTTAAGTGTAATGAGTGCAGCTTTGACAGTGGTAGGTCTTGGATCTGGAGATGCGGACCAACTGACTTTAGGTATTATTAAAAAAATGAAACATGCGGCTACATTGTATGTACGCACATTGGATCATCCTGTCTTGAATGATTTACAGCAGGAAGGGCTAGAGATGACGTCGTTTGACACAATCTATGAGTCCAAATCCTCCTTCCCGGAGGTTTACGATGAGATTGCGAACCAATTAATCGACGCGGCTCGTAGCAGCGATGCAGGCACCGAGATTGTCTATGCTGTACCAGGCCATCCAATGGTGGCCGAAGCCAGTGTACGACTTTTGAAAGAACGTTGTCCGCAGCAGGGCATTTCCTTACGTATTATGGGCGGAGAGAGCTTCCTGGATGAAGCCTTTATCCGACTTGGATTCGACCCTATTGAAGGCTTTCAACTGCTTGATGCAAGTAGCCTCAGCCCCGAATTGATACAACCCCAGCTGCATACGTTGATTGGACAAGTCTACGACGGTTTTACGGCATCCGATGTGAAGCTATGTCTAATGGAAGTATACCCGGATGATTATCCGGTGTTTGTGGGCCATGCACTTGGTGTACAAGATCAGGAAGTCATCCATAAGGTACCACTGCATGAGTTGGATCGTACCCCGGGATATGGCAACCTGTCACTGATCTATGTGCCGAAAAATATAGATGATGCATTACGCCGCCGTTCTTTCGCGCGATTGCACGAGATCGTAAACATTCTTCGCAGTCCGGGTGGCTGCCCATGGGATCAGGAGCAGACACATCAGTCGATTCGTAAAAACCTGATTGAAGAGACATACGAAGTGATTGAAACTATCGATGAGGATGACCCGGATCACATGAAAGAAGAACTGGGTGATCTGTTGTTGCAAATTATGTTGCATTCTCAGATGGAGGAAGAGGTTGGCACATTCAACGTATATGATGTTATAGAAGGACTTAATGACAAATTGATTTTCCGTCACCCGCACGTATTTGGCGATAATCAAGCCGAAGACGCGAATGAAGCCCTGCAAAACTGGGAACAGATGAAAGCAGAGGAGAAAAAACGTAAAGGCCAGGACGTAGAAAAAACTTCCGTACTGGACGGTATCCCCCGTGATCTGCCTGCACTTATGAAAGGATATAAGCTCCAGAAGAAGGCCGCCAAAGTTGGCTTTGACTGGGATGATGTGGAGGGCGTTTTTGCCAAGATCGAAGAAGAACTGGCTGAACTCAGAGAAGCGGTACAACAAGGGCATGATGCAGAAGCACGCAAGCTTGAACTCGGTGATGTGTTATTTGCCACGGCGAATGTGGCACGTTTTATTGACACAGATCCGGAGGAGGCTCTTGCCGCCACGAACCGCAAGTTTGTGGCAAGGTTTCAGTACATTGAGGATCGGTTGCGTGAACAGGGCAAAACACCTGCGGAAAGTACGGTAGAAGAGATGGAGCGGTTCTGGCAACAGGCAAAGAAGGCCGGGCTCTGATTTTACTGATTTGTAAAAATACCCAGACACCGTATTCCATCAGGCTCGGCAGTGTGTTATGATGATACGAACGTGTGTTCAGCATTATATTGAGTCTGGTGTTTGAAGAGACATCATATCGGGTACTGGACTAAGATGATTCTCTGTCATGCAACGGCATAAGTAAAAAAAGTCGTTGGTCAAGGCAGGAATTTAGCATGAAAGCCAGAATACATGTGTAGTAACCGTGCGAGAATCAACTTGGTTATTTTAAAACAGCCAAGGCTCGCAGATACTTTTTTTTCAATTTGGGAGGCTTTTAACATGAACAAAACAGACCTGATCAACAACATTTCAAACAAAAGCGGTTTGACAAAGAAAGATGTCGAGTCCGTATTGAACGGCTTTTTAGGAGAAATTACAGATGCACTTGCCAGCGGAGACAAAGTACAATTGATCGGCTTTGGCACTTTTGAGACCCGCAAACGTTCTGGTCGTACGGGACGTAACCCACAAACAGGGAATGAGATTGTGATTCCTGAGTCCACTGTTCCTGCATTCAAAGCAGGTAACAAACTTAAAGAAGCTGTAAAATAATGCGTCTTGATAAATTCCTGAAGGTATCTCGGTTGATCAAACGCCGTACTGTAGCCAAGGACGTTTCTGAACAGGGACGTGTTCTTGTAAATGGACGGGAAGCCAAGCCCAGCGCTGCTGTCAAGGTAGGCGATGAGCTGACGGTTCAGTTCGGTCAGAAGCTAGTCACCGTGAAGGTGGAGCGTCTTGCTGAGAGTACCAAGAAGGATGAGGCAAGCAGCCTCTATACCTTGGTTAAGGAAGAGCCGATTGCCAGGGACAACGGGATGGATTGGTAACAGAAATTTCTGATACATCTTTAGATCATTTAAATGAAGCGTTCTCCCAGTAAAGGGAGGACGCTTTTATGTTTTTTCCCAGAGACAAATGGAAAGATCAAAGAGACAGGAGTTCTAATCTGGGTATCTCATCCATAAGCTAGGTACTAAAGAAGGAGGGGTACATGCCATGGCTGAGCACGGAAAAGCTAAACAGCACTATCTAAACATGCAAAATAGGAAACTGCTGGATCTAACAGGGGTTTCGAATGTGGAGAGCTTTGACAGTGAGGAGTTCTTGCTACAGACCGAACTTGGGCATCTGACGATCCGGGGGCACAATTTACATATCAAAAACCTGAGCCTGGAGGAAGGTCTTTTATCCATTGAGGGTACGGTTAGTTCACTTCAGTATCTCGATCCCGGTTCCCAGTCCAAAAACAGCAAAGGCCTGTTTGGCAAGATGTTCCGATGATTCTGGATGCGCAGTGGATCACACTGACCTGGATGGTGTTATCGGGAGTTGTGATGGGTGTAGCTTATGACAGTTACCGGGTACTGTCAGGACAGCTGCGATTTCCGAGGTGGAGCATCCACACGTTAGACCTGTTGTATTGGGTCGCTTCCGCACTGTTCGTTTTCCGGATGTTGTATGCCGGAAACCACGGACAGTTGCGGTTTTATGTCTTTTTGGGGCTGATTATCGGAGTTTGCTTCTATTTTTGGCTTTTAAGTGTTACAACCCAGCGTTTTGTGGTAATGTTAATTAAACTCGCGAGAACACTCATCCAGTGGTGTGGACATATCCTTAACATCCTGATTGTTGTGCCAGCGAAGGGAATATACAGATTGGTTCGTGTAATATTTGGTTTCATCATCGCGATCCTGCTGTTCCTGGGCAAGCTGGTGTTGCAATGTTTAATCCCTTTCGGCAATTTGTTCCGCTGGATGTTTAGGCCGCTACTGAGAAATTGGGTAACGCCTCGATGGATGATCCAAGCGGGTACAAGAATTGCAGCGATATGGAAACGCTGGTTTCAAGGAGGTCGTCCGGGGAATGAGTAGAACACCTGTGGGTAGTAAGAAGAGCCCAGCTAATCAGGGAAAATCTGCTGGTGCACGAAGGCGTCTGATGCTTTGGTTGACATTTGTTGCTGTATTTGCGATCTGGGCAGGATATACGTTTCTTGTACAGAATGCGCAAATTTCGGACAAGAGTGATTACTTGGCCACACAGCAAACTTCGCAGCAGGATACGCAGAAACAGCTCGAGCAGCTGAAGTATGAGGTCAGTCGGTTGAAGGACCCTGAATACATAGGACAGCTGGCACGAAAAAAAGGTTACTATCTTCCTGAAGAAACACCAATTCAGGTCGAAGGGTCAGGGAACTGATGGAATCCAGTCTTTTGCTAAGCAAGGTTTGTTTTCCATGAGTCTTATGCGCGTAAACCGGAAAAAATAGGCGTTACAATGGGGTAGTGCTCAGTTGACCTTGGTTTATGGCATAAGGTATAATTACATTTAGCACAGCATGATTTTGGCATTCAAAAAATCGGGTTGTATATTTTTAAGGGAGGATCATTTTATTCTATGGCAATTGAAGTGGGCACCAAGTTAGAGGGCAAGGTGACAGGAATCACGCATTTTGGAGCATTTGTGGATCTGTCAGGAGGTGTCACGGGTCTCGTTCACATCTCGGAAATCGCCGACAATTACGTCAAAGATGTCAACGACCACCTGAAGCTGAATGACCAAGTCACAGTAAAGGTTATCAACGTTGACAAAGACGGCAAGATCGGACTTTCCATCAAACAGGCTGTTGACAAACCGGTAGAGCAACAAACTCAATCCAGACCCCCAAGAGCTCCTAGACCGGAACGCAGTGGAGGAGATCGCGAACGATTCAGCGGCGGAGGCCCAAGTGGTGGCCAAGGTCGTGGTGGTGGCGGCGGTGGATTTAACCGTGACCGCGGAGGCCGTTCTTTCAAGCCCGCAGCAGGCAAACCTTCATTTGAGGATAAAATGTCACGCTTCCTGAAAGATAGCGAGGAACGGATCTCTTCGCTCAAGAAGAATACAGAAGGCAAACGTGGTGGCCGCGGCGCTAAGCGTGTGTAATCTGTTTCAACCTGATTTGAATATATAAGTAAAACCGTTAGCCTACTGGCTAACGGTTTTTTTGTGCTTATTTTATATAATCTGATGACCATTTCATATTTCGATGAAACATCGGCTAGGAGTTTATTTTTAGGTAAAACGCGACATGATTTCTTCATGATTTACATTGTGCAGGGGAGAATAAGAACATTTGTCGTCTCCTATTTTTTACCGACAGGTTTCCATGGCATTCTCCAGTTATTCTGCTCAGATCATGACGACACCCTCTAACTTCTCGTTCAAAATCAGACATGCCACCGTTCAACAGTTTGCTCAAAAATGCTGGAAAGCACAATAAGGCCGAGGGTTTCACACCATCGCGCCGCAGCGGTTTCTTTTGTCGTAAACTTTTTGAAGGTCGTCCAGCTATTCTGACAAACTATGTCTTCTATTCTATCTATAATCAGAACCATCGAGAGTGAAACACGAAATCAAATAATCGAATGGGGTGCCTTGAGCATGATGGAGAAGTGGAATGTCATTCAATTTCCGGGGATGAAAGCAGGCAAGGGGGGTGCTGCAGCTCGGGAGGAGCTGTCGGTACGTCTGAAACAGTGGCTGGGTTCCCGCAAGGCTGTCCAGGCTGTGGCATCTCGCAAGTGGGTGTTGCTACTTACTTTTATGGGGTTCTTATTGGGAAAGGCGATGATCCTCAATGAATTAACTCCTTTTGCGATTGCATACTTTGCCGTGATTGCTTTTATGCGCAGGGATTATATGATACCCGTTGGTGCGGCATTACTCGCAGGGAGTCTGTTTGCACCATTCCCGGTTTCGTTAATTGTAGCCTCTGAGATTGCCATCTTCTATCTGCTGTTCCGAGGGCTCGAGTCTTACGACCGTGCTGAATTATCTTATGCACCAGTAATGGTGTTTACGACAACTTTTATGGTGAAGCTATTTGCCGTTGTGATTGGGCCTTCGTTCAGTTGGTATGCGATGTTGATGCTCACCATGGATTCCGTGCTAAGTTTCGTATTAACCCTTGTATTCATTCAGGCTATCCCCATTTTTACGTATCGCAAAAAAAAGTTCAGCCTAAAGAACGAGGAGATTTTGTGTCTGATTATCCTGCTGGCTTCCGTGATGACTGGGGCAGTTGGGTGGACCATTCAGTCTCTTTCGGTGGAGCATATGCTTTCCCGTTACCTTATTCTCGTCTTTGCGCTGGTGGGCGGAGCCCCCCTGGGTGCATCGGTTGGAGTGATTACGGGGTTAATTCTGAGTCTCGCCGATATGTCTGCCGTGTATCAGATGAGCTTGCTTGCTTTTGCCGGGATGTTGGCAGGTATGCTTCGTGAGGGGAAACGTATGGGGGTTGCCCTAGGGATGTTGCTAGGTTCATCTATTCTATCGATTTATTTGGGCGGCCCGAGTGACGTGATGAATTCCTTGTGGGAGACGTGTGCAGCTATCGTCCTGTTTATGTTAACACCCAAAAGCATGTTCACAGCAATCTCCAAATACGTACCAGGCACACAGGATCATACCAAATCCCAGCATGAATATGCGAAACGCATTCGGGACATTACGGCGGAGCGAGTAACACGCTTCTCACAGGTGTTCCGTCAGTTGTCACGCAGCTTCGATCAGATGTCCGGCACGGGGGAGCCGGTACATAAAGAAGGCGGGATGGATCATTTCATGAACGCGGTTGCTGAGGGTACTTGTGCAGGGTGCTTCAAGCGTGCGCAATGCTGGGATGCGAAGTTTATTCAAACTTATAGCTATATGACCGATGTGATGAGTTCCATTGAGACAAACCCGGAGATGTCAGGTGACCAAATTCCGGTGGAATGGAACCGGGTGTGTGCCAAGCCGGAGGAGGTACTCGAAGTGATGCGTGCCCAATATGGCCTGCATCAGCATAATATGCAATGGAAACGCCAGATTATGGACAGCCGTCAGCTGGTTGCTGAGCAATTGTCAGGTGTATCACAGGTGATGGAGGACTTGGCCAAAGAAATTCAACGCGAAAGTGAGGAGATGGTACAGCAGGAAGAACAAATTCGGGATGCACTGGAGTCATTGGGACTATCTATTCATTCTATAGAGATTATTAATCTGGAAGCTGGTAATGTGGAGATTGAGATTGTACATGCATATACGAGAGGGTTCGATGAATGCCGTAAAATGATCGCTCCGCTGATCTCTAACGTGCTGGACGAGCATATTGCTGTGTTGCATGAGACCATGACTGATCCCCGTCAGGGACTGGCAACCGTAACCTTCGGTTCAGCGAAGACATTCGAGATCACGACAGGTGTAGCTGCCGCCGCCAAAGGAGGCGATGTGATGTCGGGAGACAGCTTCAGCACTGTGGAACTTGGCAACGGTACGTTTGCAGTGGCACTTAGTGACGGGATGGGCAACGGGGAACGGGCTCGTATGGAGAGCAGTGCTGCATTAAATATTTTGGAGCAACTGCTTCAATCGGGCATGGACGAGAAATTAGCAATCAAATCTGTCAATTCGGTGCTGATGCTGCGTTCTCCAGAGGAGATGTATGCCACCGTAGATATGGCATTGATCGATGAATATACGGCAGAGACAACGTTTATGAAAATTGGTTCGACCCCAAGCTTTATTAAACGTGGGCAGGAGGTTATTCAAGTTTCAGCGAGCAATCTACCGATTGGGATCATTAAAGATATTGAGGTCGATTTGGTCACCCTTCAGTTACAGCCGGGTGATATCTTGATCATGATGACGGACGGCATCTATGATGCTCCAGGATATGCAGTCAATAAAGAGCTATGGATGAAACGACTTATTCAGGAGATTCATACGGATGATCCGCAGGAACTCGCAGATTGCTTGCTTGAGAGTGTTATTCGCTATCAGCAGCAAGAGATTTTGGATGACATGACCGTTGTGGTTGGCAAAGTTGAACATTATCGCCCGGAATGGGCCACCTTACGTGTGCCTGGTATTAATCGTATGGAGCGTCCTCGCACCGTAAGTTAAATCTATTCGAATCCGTTTGAACTCTCTTCAATGTGGCAATGCTAGTCATAGAGTTGGAGAGTACGAAAAACGGAGGGATATCGGATGAAACAAATTTTGTTGATCACCGACGGTTGTTCCAATGTGGGGGTAAGCCCGGTACTGGCAGCGGCGCAGGCACGCGAAGAGGGTATTACAGTCAATGTCGTAGGTGTAATTGATTATGGCACGATTGGCGAGCTGGGTAGTCGGGAGATTGAAGATATTGCGAGAGCTGGCGGAGGCATCAGTCAGACTGTAGGCACAAGACAGCTTGCCCATACGATGCAGATGATGACGAGAAAAACAGTGGTTCAGACCATTCAACAGGCGGTTAATAGAGAGTTAACACAAATTTTGGGAGAGAAGGGGACCAAGACTGTAACGGATCTGGAACCATCCCAGCGCTCACAGGTTGTGGAAGTGATTGACAATCTGACGGAAAATGCCGCCCTGCAGGTCACACTTCTGATTGATGTCAGTGCAAGTATGAAACCGAAACTGGCAGCAGTAGAAGAAGGGATTCGGGATTTGATGTTAAGCCTGCAGGCACGAGTAGGCAAAAGTCGTTTATCTGTATTTCATTTTCCAGGCCGCCACAGCGGAGAGGATGCGGTAATGGATATCGACTGGACCGATGATCCCGGGCGTGTTCGTTCCTTGTTTGGACGGTTGCAAACAAAGGGTGCAACACCGACAGGCCCTGCAATTCAGAAGGTGATTGATTTTTACCGTTATGGTACACTGGAGGAACAGCAGGAAATAGAAGGGAACTATCGCATTGAAAGAGAAGGGATGCTCGGTGACAACGTTGTCTGATGCCTCTTTCCCGCCAGGAACCGTCATTACGGGGAAATGGAACCGAAGTCGGTATACGATTCGAAAGTTGCTGGGCAGAGGCGCCAATGGGGTTGTTTTCCTCGTCCAGCGTGGAGAGAATGGCAAACATTATGCGCTCAAAATGGGATTTGACCCGGTTGATTTGCAATCGGAGATCAATGTACTCAAATCATTTCAATTACAGCGTAATCATGAAGCCCTTCGGCAGAGCGGCATTCCTTCCTATCTTAAAGATGTGGATGATTATGCCGTTCGTGGACGGGATATTCCTTTTTATGTGATGCGCTACGTTCGGGGTGAGGCTCTCCATCATTTCATTCGGCGTCAGGGAACGGACTGGACACTGCTGGTTGGATTAAGATTGTTGCAGAGACTCGCTCAATTACATCAGGCAGGCTGGGTATTTGGTGATCTCAAACCTCAAAATGTACTCGTGTCCGATTACGGTCATGTCGAGCTGATTGATTATGGCGGGGTAACGTCCATTGGACGAAGCGTTAAACAGTTCACGGAATGGTATGACCGGGGATTTTGGAATGCAGGTAGCCGAACTGCGGATGCTACATATGATGTGTTTGCGTATGCGCTTTTGATGATTCACATTTTGGAAGCGGACGCGCTGAAGTCTTTGGCTGCAGATGGCCTCCCACAATTGCGGAATGTGAGTCAACTTGTGATGTTGGTGGAAAAAAGCGAACGGCTGGCCCCTTTTCGTGAATGGATTATAGTGGCCCTACGGGGACAATTCCAGAATGCAGACCATGCTGCAAAATCGTGGAAGGAATTAATGGCACGTCCTACACAGATGCGCCGGCGTTCCAGAAGCAGCACACCGCGATGGCTGAAGAATGCATTTGCTCTATCGGTAATTCTACTTATCGGTGTACTTATCTATGCACTACGTTTTTGATGTTGGGCGTGCATATACATAACGCAAGGAATGAGGAACAGGTATGGAAGCTTCGCGCTGGGAGACACTGGTGGATAATGTACTGGATGCAGCGGAAGAGCATCAGTTATGGGTTCCCGGAGACCGGATTGTCATCGCTGTATCTGGCGGGCCGGATTCGGTAGCTTTTTTGCATATCATGCATGAGATCAGCAAGCGACATGTGCCGCTTGAATTGATCTGTGCCCATGTACATCATGGATTTCGGACGGAGTCGGATGAAGAGGCCCGTCAGATGATGGATGTGGCACGTCAGCTTGGCCTTGCATTTGAGTGGGTAAAAGCCGATATACCTTCCTATATGAAACAGACAGGTCAGGGTCCACAGGAGGCAGCGAGGAACCGGCGTTACGCCTTTTTGCATGAAGTGGCTGACAAATATGGGGCAGCAAGTATTGCCCTGGCACATCATGCCGATGATCAGGCCGAGACAGTTATGCTTCATTTGCTCCGAGGTAGCGGGCTTTCGGGGCTGGCAGGTATGAAGTTCAAACGTCGTGAAAAAAATGTGGAACTTATCCGTCCATGCCTTCGTATAAACAAGACAGACCTTGTAGAAGCTTGTATTACACAGGGTTTTACTTATTTTCATGATGAGAGTAATGATCAACGAAAATATCGGCGTAATGCGATTCGTCTGGATGTGCTTCCATTTTTGGGGCAATATAATGGACAACTCACGCCGTCACTGAATCGACTTGCCGAAATTGTGGGTGACGAAGACGATTTCATGGAGCAGAGTACTCAAGACACATACAGGTGTCTAGTGCAGGTGAACGGCGGAAGGCAGACCTTTGAGGTGCCTTCCTTCTTGAAGTTACATGTCGCTTTACAACGAAGGTTGATTAAACTAATATTGAATTATCTGCCTTTGGACAGTGATTTTGTCGACTTTACCCGTATTGAAACTATTCGGCGCAAGGTCATGGAGACCGAGGTGACGACCTGGAGCCTGGATATAGGACAGACACTCGTATGTGTCCGGGAGTATGATCTGATTTCTTTTGGCGAACGGGCAAGTGCACAGGGTCAATCTTACGAGTATCGTCTTGCACAATGGAGCGGAACTTATGAGCTTTCACTCACCGAGATTAACCGATATATCCGGTTGATGCCGATGAGTCCCGAAAACTATCATGTACCGGAATCGGCTGATCAGGCCGCATTTGATGCGAATGGGCTTCAGATGCCGCTGGTTGTACGTTCACGGTTACCTGGAGATACCATGAAGGTAATGGGATTAAACGGGAGCAAAAAGGTGAAAAATATTTTCATCGACGAGAAGATTCCCCCATCTGTCAGACCACGCATTCCTGTGGTTTGTGATGGAGCAGGCAATGTCATCTGGTTACCGGGTGTTCGCCGGTCCGATATGGCTCCTGTCAGGGAGAGCACTTCCGCAATCCTGTACATGACTGTAGGCGATTCAGCGATTCAGGGGTAGTGGTTATGGTTCAGGTAAGGCTTTCATAGTATAACTTAGGAGGTTCGCACAGTTGCAGAACGACATTCAAGAAGTATTGATCAGTGAAGAAGAAATTCAGAGTAAGGTTAAGGAATTAGGCGCAACACTTAGTGCCGATTATGCTAACCGGAACCCTTTGGTCATTTGCGTGCTCAAAGGTGCGTTTATATTTATGGCTGATTTGGTTAAGAACATAACGGTACCGGTTGAGATGGATTTTATGGCCGTATCCAGTTATGGTGCATCTACCAAGTCATCCGGTGTTGTCAAAATCATCAAGGATCTCGATGTATCCGTTGAAGGACGTGAAGTTCTGATTGTCGAAGATATTATCGACAGCGGACTGACCCTCAGCTATTTGATTGAATTGTTGGAAAACCGCGGTGCTGAAACCGTACGTGTGGTGACATTGTTCGATAAACCATCCGGCCGTAAAGTGGAACTGGAAGCTCACTACACGGGCTTTGATATCCCTGATGCGTTCATCGTGGGGTACGGTCTGGATTATGCCGAGCAATACCGGAATCTTCCTTATATCGGGATTCTGAAACCAGAAATCTACACAAGCTGATATCTAGTAAGGCCGAAGCCTTGAGCTGTTCTTGGCTTCTATTGAGAAGCCATGTCGGGCTATGTTAAAATAATTAAAGTGTCTCGAGAGGAGGTAGGGGATGAATCGGTTCATCCGGAATTCTGGTTTTTATTTGATTCTTTTTTTAGTTGTGGTGGGTTTAGTTAGATTTATCACAGATGGAAACGATGTTATAGAAAACCCTAGATATGATCAGTTTCGTGCTGAGGTTAAAGCCAACAATATCGCCGAAGTGACTGTTCAATTCAATGGTCAGACATATCTCGTGACCGGCCGATACAAACAAGCACCTGATGGGGCCAAATCAGAAAATTTCTCAACGTATATTCCTCCTACGGATGAGGCAATTACCGAACTTGTAGCTGCAAGTGAAGCTAACAAATTTGAATATCATCAGGAACCAATGAAAGGTGACAGCATCTGGTTGACGTTGCTGACTTCCTTTATTCCTTTGATCATTATGTTCCTGCTGTTCTTCTTCCTGTTTAATCAGGCTCAAGGCGGCGGCGGTAAAGTAATGAACTTTGGTAAAAGCCGTGCTCGCCTCTACAATGAAGAGAAGAAGCGCGTTACATTTGAAGATGTGGCGGGTGCAGACGAGGAGAAACAAGAGCTTGTTGAAGTCGTAGACTTCCTCAAGGACCCTCGGAAGTTCGCAGCCGTTGGGGCACGTATTCCGAAGGGCGTATTGCTCGTAGGTCCTCCAGGTACAGGTAAGACATTGCTTGCTCGTGCTGTAGCCGGTGAAGCAGGTGTACCATTCTTCAGCATTTCCGGTTCCGATTTCGTTGAAATGTTTGTCGGTGTCGGTGCATCACGTGTACGTGACTTGTTCGAAAATGCAAAGAAAAATGCGCCTTGTATCATCTTTATTGACGAGATCGATGCAGTAGGACGTCAGCGTGGTGCTGGTCTGGGCGGAGGTCACGACGAGCGTGAACAGACCCTTAACCAATTGCTCGTTGAAATGGACGGATTCGGTGCAAACGAAGGTATTATCATCGTTGCCGCAACGAACCGTGCAGACATTCTGGACCCTGCGTTGTTGCGCCCAGGCCGTTTTGACCGTCAAATTACAGTGGATCGTCCAGACGTCAAGGGCCGTGAAGCTGTACTGAAAGTACACTCCCGTAATAAACCGCTCACGAAAGATGTGAAATTGGACATCATCGCGAAGCGTACAACAGGTTTCTCGGGTGCAGACCTGGAGAACTTGCTGAATGAAGCGGCATTGCTCGCAGCACGCCGTAACAGAAAAGATATTTCCATGCGTGAAGTGGATGAGGCGATTGACCGAGTCATCGTTGGTACGGAGAAGAAAAGCCGTGTCATCAGTGATCGGGAGAAACGCATTGTTGCTTATCACGAAGCAGGCCATACCATTGTAGGATACTTCCTGGAACATGCTGATATGGTACATAAAGTGACCATCATTCCGCGCGGACGTGCGGGTGGATATGTAATCATGTTGCCAAAAGAAGACCGTATGCTCGTTACCAAACAGGAGTTGCTGGATAAAGTAACCGGACTTCTCGGAGGTCGCGTGGCGGAAGAATTGTTTATCGGTGAGATCGGTACCGGTGCATACAGTGACTTCCAACAAGCGACAGGTATCGTTCGTAGCATGGTTATGGAATACGGTATGAGTGAGAAACTGGGTCCAATGCAATTCGGAAGTTCACAAGGACAGGTATTCCTTGGACGGGATATCGGTCATGAACAGAATTACTCGGATTCCATCGCATATGAGATCGACCAAGAGATGCAACGCTTTATTAACGACTGTTATGAGAAGTGTAAAGCTCTCCTTACCAAACATACAAGAGAGATGCATCTGATCGCTGAAACACTGCTTGAAGTGGAGACACTGGAAATGGATCAGATCAAGCAATTGATTGAAACAGGTTCCTTGACACCAAAAGCAGAAGGCGATAACTCAGGAGAAGGTACGCCAAATGAAGGCGGCGAGCCAATCATTGATAACATCGGTGATGTTCGCGTTCGCATTCAAGGCAAAGATGAAACATCTGAGCCACCAGCTGGAGATATTCCAAACGAAGCTCCTGACCTGGATAAGGGCAGCAATGATCCGAATGATGGTGGCTCAAAGCCAACATCTTAATATGTAACATGTCTGGTCATGTGACCGGAATGAAAAGAGAGCCCTTGTGGCTCTCTTTTTTTTGTAGGATTTATTCAAGATCAGAAGAAACAGATAATCAAGAGCTATATGGCGAACCGGATAGCATAAGGGGGAAAAGGCAGTATATCCTGCCTTTTTTCATTTATTGACAGAGTCGTGAACGTTGTGTACATTAGTTGTTAAACCGCTTGTGATTCGTTTCACCAGCGAACATAACGACATAGGTTAGTCCATGAAACAGCGCTTGACGCTGTCCCGATAAGGAGAGGATCACAGGTGGAAGCTCTGGCTTTAGAGCGCAAGGCTGAGATGAATCGTGAGCTGCGTGAGCGGCTGATGGAACTCAAGAAGGAACGTAATGCTATTATTCTTGCTCATTATTATCAACGTGATGAAGTACAGGAAGTCGCAGATTTCCGCGGAGACTCTTTCCTGCTGGCCCAGAAGGCAGCGCAAACAGATGCGGATGTTATTGTATTCTGTGGTGTTCATTTTATGGGTGAAAGCGCTAAAATTCTGGCTCCGGGCAAAACCGTTTTGATCCCTGATGAACGTGCCGGGTGCCCAATGGCAGACATGGTGAACGTGGACGGATTACGTAAGCTGAAGGCACAACACCCGAACGCCAAGGTAGTCACCTACATTAATTCCTCGGCTGAGATCAAAGCAGAAACAGATATTTGCTGTACATCAGCAAACGCTGTTCGTGTAATCCAGTCTGTGGATTCCGAAGAAATCATCTGGGTACCGGACAAAAACCTGGGGCATTATGTACAGCAGCACACAGACAAGAAGATGATCATCTGGGAAGGTTACTGCAATACACACGATATGCTCACGGTAAAAGATGTTGTTGAGATGAAGGCTAAATATCCGAATGCTGAGTTTGTGGTGCACCCCGAGTGTCGCCCTGAAGTTGTAGAAATGGGGGATTTTGTAGGCAGCACAACAGCCATTTTGGAATATTGCAAGAAATCCTCCACTAAGGAATTCATTGTCGGCACGGAGGATGGCACAGGATATCAGCTTCGCCTCGACAGTCCGGATAAACAGTTCCATTTTGCGACCAAGTTCCTGGTATGTCCGAACATGAAGGTGAACAACCTGAAGAAGCTGGTCAAATGCCTGGAGACGATGAAGCCTCAGATCTATGTCCCACCGGCTGTTGCTGATAAAGCCAGAGAATCACTAGAGCGCATGTTACTGGTGAAGTAACATGCGTTACTCTTGCTCCGAGACAGGTGAATAAGATGATACCGCAATATATATATGATTTTGACCTCTCTGCGCTGCCAATGGTGGAGACCGATGTACTGGTGATCGGTTCAGGCATTGCTGGTTTGTTTACCGCAATTAAGGCTAGCGAACAGCATCGTGTTCTGATGATTACGAAGAAGTCTTTACTTGAGAGTAACACCAGATATGCGCAGGGCGGGATTGCGGCTGTTATTGCTGAAGATGATTCTCCTGCGTACCACTTGCAAGATACTCTTGTTGCCGGAGCCGGTTTGTGTCGATCCGAGGCAGTTGAAGTATTGGTTAATGAGGGCCCGGACGGTGTCAGAGAACTGATCCGTCTGGGAACATTGTTCGATCTGGAGAACGGCGAGTTGGCGTTGACGCAGGAAGGTGCGCACAGCCACCGCCGTATTTTACATGCCAATGGGGATGCGACTGGATATGAGATCGTAAGGGCACTCGCTGTTGAGGTTCACGAGCATCCAGGCATTGACGTTTGGGATGAGCACTTTGTGGTGGATTTGATTACGGATCGAGGAGAATGTATCGGTGCTCTGATTCTGAAAGAAGACGGCTCAAAGGTGTTTGTCAAAGCAAAAGCAACAGTGCTCTGCTCAGGCGGTGCGGGACAGCTGTATCGTTATACGACGAATCCGGATGTAGCTACAGCTGATGGGGTAGCTATGGCATACCGTGCGGGGGCTATAGTTCGTGATATGGAATTCATCCAGTTTCACCCGACATCCTTATGTTACCCGGGAGCACCCCGCTTCCTGGTATCTGAAGCGGTACGCGGGGAAGGTGCTTGCCTCCGCAACGTGAAGGGTGAACGATTCATGGAGAAATATCATGCCCAGCTTGAACTGGCACCCCGTGATATTGTAGCTAGAGCGATTGTCAGCGAGATGGAACTGACGAATAGTACCTTTGTTTACCTCGACATTACCCATGAGCAGCCGGAGATGGTGAAGCATCGTTTTCCTACCATTTATGAAACTTGTATGCGTTACGGTCTCGACATGACTACAGATTGGATTCCGGTTGCACCTGCCGCGCATTATATGATGGGCGGAGTAAAGACGGACTTGAGTGGTGAGAGCAGTATCCCCCGTTTATTTGCCTGTGGCGAGGTATCCTCTACCGGCGTGCACGGAGCTAATCGACTAGCGAGCAATTCCTTATCTGAAGCGATTGTATTTGGACGCAGAATCGTGGATCGTATCCATGCGTTGCCGGCCATCGAAGAACCACTTGGAAGAGATGTGAAATCTCAGAGCATGGAGAATCAGAATATTAGCCGTGCAAAAGAACAGCAACATTCCAAGCCGGTATCGGAAAGACGTTTACGTCTGCAAAAGATGATGGTTCGTCAAGTGGGACTGCGAAGAAACGGAAAGAACTTGCAACAGGCAATGGATAAATTGCAACAGGAGTTGTCTTTTTTTGATCAAAGACTTACCCAAAGAGAAGAACTGGAGTATGCGAACCTTCTGACTTGTGCGTGGCTTGTAACCAGCGGAGCGCTGCACCGTGAGGAGAGCCGAGGAGCACATTACCGTGAGGACTTCCCTGCACGAGACGATATAATATGGCAGAAGCATAGTCTGCAGCAGCGAGAACAAGCGATTGTGGAGGAATGGATGTCATGATACTGAACGGATATAATGAGGAACTAATTGAGACGATCAAAGGCTGGCTGCGCGAGGATGTAGGTGCAGGGGATGTCACAACGAATGTGACCATTCCAGCAGGTAGTGAATCCAAGGCTGTGATTCATGCCAAAGATCATGGAGTCATAGCGGGCATGACGATTGCTGAGCTTGTTTTTCAAGTCGTAGATCCAGAGCTCCGTTATACGGCAAAGGTAAAAGACGGTGATACAGTCACTCCTGGCACCATATTGGCTGAAGTTGAAGGGAGTACACATTCGCTCCTGACTGGGGAACGGCTCGCACTTAATCTGTTACAGCGTATGTCCGGTGTTGCTACCCGAACACGTTCCTACGTAGATGCTCTTGATGGATTGAAGACCAGACTTGTCGATACGCGCAAAACAACACCAGGCCATCGCTTGCTGGAAAAGTATGCTGTACGTGTGGGGGGCGGAGCCAATCACCGGTTTGGACTGTATGATGCCGTTATGATCAAAGACAATCATATTAAAGGTGCAGGTAGCATTACAGAAGCTGTGCAGCGAGCACGGGCAGTTATTCCGCATACGATGACGATTGAAGTTGAAACGGAAAACATTGCTCAAGTACAGGAAGCCTTGCAAGCTGGGTCAGATATCATTATGCTGGATAACATGCGGCCTGATCGGATGCGAGAAGCAGTCGCTCTGATTCGTGAACAGGCTCCGCATGTGAAGATAGAAGCATCCGGCAATGTGTCACTTGAAACGATTCGAGGAATAGCGGAAACGGGTGTGGATGTAATTTCGGTTGGCAGGTTAACCTATTCTTTTGAGAGCCTGGATATCAGCCTGGATTTAAACGAAAAGAAAGAGGGGTGAACCTCCTTGATTCTAGTCGTAGACGTGGGCAATAGTAACATCGTGCTCGGGGTATATCAGGGCCGTGAACTGTTGCATCATTTTCGTCTGAGCACATCTCGTCAGTCCACAGTGGATGAATACGGCGTATTGATTTATAATTTATTTCATATGTCCGGTATTTCTGCCCGAGACATTGAGGGTGTCATTATTTCATCAGTGGTTCCGCCACTGGTGAGTGTCATCGAAACGATGTGTGTGAAATATGTGGGCAAAAAGCCATTGCTGGTTGGGCCCGGTATCAAGACCGGCCTGAATCTACGATATGAGAATCCGCGTGAAGTAGGGGCGGATCGGATCGTGAATGCTGTGGCGGCCGTGGAAAAATACGGCGGCCCGCTTGTGGTCGTTGATTTTGGTACAGCCACGACGTTCGACTGCATTGACGAGAAGGGCCATTACCTTGGCGGTGCGATTGTACCCGGTATTCACATTGCTACCGAAGCTCTTTACGAGCGAGCAGCGAAGCTACCGCGAATTGAGCTGGAGAAGCCGAAGAAGGTGATTGGGCGCAATACCGTGCATGCCATGCAGTCCGGCATCATCTATGGTTATGCTGGCCAAGTGGACGGCATCGTAGAACGAATTCGCGAAGAGATGAAGGCTGAACCTATGGTTATTGCCACAGGAGGTCTTGCTACTCTGATTGCAGAAGAAACCCGTAGCATTGAGAAAGTTGATCCACTGCTTACGCTTGAGGGGCTACGTGTCATCTACGAGCGGAACCGGGAAAGGTAGACATACAAAGGGCGGCATACAGCAGGCTGGGATTACAGCTTAAATGTTGAGCCGTTTTTTTCTGTTAGGATATTAAAATGACACGCCAAAGGAGGCTGAATGACTTGGAAAACAACAACAAACATGACCGGTTGATCCGTGGTACAGCGATGAATGGAAAGGTAAGAGCGTTTGCCGTTCAGACCACAGAACTGGTAGAAGAACTGCGTAGAAGACATGATACGTTTCCCACGGCTACAGCAGCTATGGGGCGTACAGTAACGACAGCAGCCATTATGGGTGCCATGCTTAAAGGTGATGAGAAACTAACTATACAAGTGAACGGAGATGGCCCAATAGGCCAGATCGTAGCGGACGCTAATGCCAAAGGTGAGGTGCGCGGTTATGTTTCCAATCCGCATGTACATCTGCCCAGCAATCGTTTTGGTAAATTGGATGTAGCTGGGGCGGTGGGTACAGAAGGTTTCATAAATATAACGAAGGATCTGGGACTGAAAGACCCGTACCGTGGTAGCATTCCGATTATCTCGGGCGAACTGGGCGAAGACTTTACTTATTATTTTGCTCAGTCAGAACAGACGCCTTCTGCTGTTGGAGTGGGTGTGCTGGTTGATACGGATAACTCGGTTATTGTTTCGGGCGGATTTATTATTCAGCTTCTCCCAGGCCTCACTGATCCCGAGATTACAGAAATCGAGAATGCCATTGGTGCACTGCCTCCGGTGACAACCTTGTTGAACGAAGGACTCGAGCTAGAGGAATTGTTGCGCCGTCTCCTGCCGGATGTGCAGGTCATGGGCGAACTGGATATTCGTTTTAGATGTAGTTGTTCTCGTGAACGTCTGGAACAAACCTTAATCAGTCTAGGCCAGTCCGAGCTGGAGCAATTAATTGAAGAAGAGGGGCAAGCTGAAGTGGTCTGCCAATTCTGTAATGAAGCGTATGATTTTAACAAAGAGCAGCTAGAGGCCATCCTAGAACAAGCCAAGAATTGATCGATGCGGGGACGGGATGAGGTATGACCAGACAGGAAAAAGGATTATGGACGGCGGTCGTTATTTTGACACTTGGCGTGCTCGTGATGGGTACATTCATGGCGATGCAGGTGCTTCATCAGGGGAAAGAAGATGCAGAGACACCTCATGATGCCAACAAGGAAGAGGGAAGTACGGTTGCAACGATTAACGGTGAAGTGATTACGGATAAAGATTGGACAGATGCATTAAAACGACGTTATGGCAGTGAAATCCTGCTGCAGATGTTGAATCGAAAAGCGGTTTATGCTGAAGCCCTTCAACGCAATTTGGTGGTTACTCCGAAAGAGATTGCAAGAGAAATGGCTGGAGCGATGGATGGGTATGATTCAGAGAAGTCATACTATGATGCCATGAAATCACAGCTTGGCCTGTCGAAGCAGGATCTCGAATTAGAGGCAGGTTACCGTCTACTGCTCGAAAAGATTGCTACCGCAGGTATCCAGGTGAAGGATGACGATATTCAAAAATACTGGGTAGAGCATCGAGAAGACTATATCACCCCTGAGAAATATGATCTGTCTATTATTGTGGTAAAAGAAAAGTCTGATTCAGAGGCTATATTGACGGAGCTTCGGAACGGGAAAGATTTCGAAGAAATGGCTCGTTCCGAATCAGAGGATAGTTACTCCCGAGATGCGGGAGGTAAACTAGGGTGGATTGATCAGAACGACCCTTTCCAACCTAAATCCATTTTGCAAAGGGCTGCCAATATGTCAATCGGTGATATTGCTGGTCCAGTGAAAGTTGAGGACGGTTATGCCATCATCAAACTGAATGACAAAGCCGAACGCCAGGAGCAGTCAGCAAAGGAAGTACATGAAGAGATTCGTATGGAGCTGGCCTTAAGTCAGGCTGATCCACTTCCGCAGGTAGAGCAGATGCTGCGCGATAAATACGAGGCTGTGATCATCTCCGAGATTCCTGCCTCCTGAAACGAAGATTGACAATTTTCCTGTCTTATAGAAGTTGCATCTTGATAAAAATACTTTGTCTACGGTCTCAGGGCCCAAGGCAAAGTATTTTTTTGAGTACTCATATTGACAATGGCGTGTAACGTTGATAAGATAAAAATAATCAAAACCTACTCGTTTACTCGGATATAAATACATCATGACATGAGATGCATGAATTCAAATGTTTTTTCAATGTAATAAAGAAACTTTCGGAAAACTCGGCGCTACCTACACCTGTTTGCGTGGTTCTTTATGCAGAAAGGATCGGATAACCACCGGATTTCCGCAGTTCTTCATAAACATCCAGAGGCTGACTTGCAGAAACCGCATAAGTTTACAGGAGTTAAGTACCATTTATACCACTAAGGAGGGCATTCATATGGCTAAAGTAGTTAATAACGTAACTGAACTCATCGGAGGTACTCCGCTTGTTCGTTTGAACAATATCGTACCTGAAGGCAGTGCTGAAGTATTGGTGAAGCTGGAATACCAGAACCCAGGATCAAGTGTTAAAGATCGGATCGCAGTTAGCATTGTTGAAGAAGCGGAAAAAGAAGGCAAGCTGAAACCGGGTGGTACGATCATTGAAGCAACAAGCGGTAACACGGGGATCGGCCTCGCGATGGTTGCTGCTGCTAAAGGCTACAAGTCTGTTATTGTAATGCCTGAGACGATGAGCTTGGAGCGTCGTAACCTGCTTCGTGCTTATGGTGCTGAGCTTGTACTTACACCTGGAGCAGAAGGAATGAATGGTGCAGTCAAAAAAGCCGAAGAGCTGTTGAAAGAAAACCCGTCCTACTTCATGGCGGAGCAGTTCAAAAACAAAGCAAATGTGAAGATTCACCGCGAAACGACAGGTCCTGAAATCGTTGAAGCGATCCAGTCTGTAGGCGGCACGCTCGATGCATTTGTTGCGGGCATCGGTACTGGCGGAACAATCACAGGTACGGGTGAAGTGTTGAAAGAAGCGTTCCCTGGAATCAAAATTGTGGCTGTAGAGCCGGCAGCATCACCAATTTTGGCTGGTGGCAAACCGGGTCCTCACAAAATTCAGGGAATTGGAGCAAACTTTATTCCTGAAATTTTGGATCAAGAAGTATATGACGAGATCATTCACATCGAGAATGATGATGCATTTGAAACGGCTCGTGCTGTTGCAAAAGAAGAGGGTATTCTGTCCGGTATTTCATCCGGTGCAGCGATTCGCGCAGGACTTCAAGTAGCCAAACAACTGGGTGCAGGTAAACGCGTTGTCGTTATCGTGCCAAGTAATGGCGAACGTTATCTGAGCACACCGCTTTACAATTTCGAGGCGTAATTCAGACATAGGACCTATCTTTTACCGGATAAGCTCGATGTTTCTGAACAGTTTATATCAATCCTTCCTGCCCTGACGGGTAGGGAGGATTTTTTGCGTAATGCTTTTAAAAGCAACGGCGCTTTAGTATACTATCAAACAATAAGAACTATATAAGTTGAACACTCGGTTGCACAACTTATATAGTGAGACAGGAAAGGGCGGCGGGCCGCAGTGACACACCTGATGACAACATACGCCGACTGGGAAGCATGGGCTGGACAAGGCTGGACAATGTTACCATATATAACGAAGTCGGATGAGGGAACGTATCATGGCGGTTTACCGCTAACGTGGGAGGCAGCGTGGCAGCAAGCATCTCCTAACGCAATTGTGCTGGAGAATGGCAAAGGCGGAAGGTATACTTTCCTCGGCTTAAATCCGGTATCCATCGTTTCCGGCAAAGGACAGGAAGCCACAATTCATGACGTGTTTCAAGGAACAAGCAGAACAGATCAGGGCAATCCGCTGGATGTGCTAAAACGGTGGACATCACCTTACCGAGCACCCAAGGTTGACGGAGCACCAGATTTTGCAGGCGGTTGCGCCGGATACCTCAGTTATGATGTAGCCAGATCACTGGAGAAACTGCCAACGATTGCTGAGGATAATCCTGCACTTCCAGATTACTGGTGGATGCGCTTTGAGGAAATATGGGCATACGACCATGAGCAGCAGGCTCTTTTTTGTATGGTGCATCTGGAAGTGAGTGCTGAACAGCAGGAACAGGCCAATCTACAGAGTCTCTATGCTGCGGCTGGGAAACGTGCGGTAGCCATGCAGCAACGCTGGCTTCATATTATGGGTTTCGCTCAGGCAGAGGAGCAACAGCAAGCGTTGGAGCTCCGTCACAGGCGGGTTCATCTTGCCCTACGCACAGAAGAATCCGAATGGGAAACAGAGGGATGGAGGACGTCCTTCCCACAAAAGGATTTTGAACAAGCTGTTCTTCAGGTACAGGAGTATATCAGGCAAGGCGATGTATTTCAGGTTAATCTGTCCCTGCGACATGAAAAGCAGCTCCAATCCAGTAGCGAGCATATCTATGAATGGCTGCGTATCGTGAACCCGTCACCCTATATGGGAATGCTTCGCAGTCCCGAATTCCAACTGGTCAGTGGATCGCCAGAATTGCTCGTCAAAGTGGAGAACGGCAAAGTGAGTGCGCGGCCCATCGCAGGAACACGAAGAAGAGGACGAGATGAAGCAGAGGATCAGGCGATGGCAGATGAGTTGCTTGGCAGTGAGAAGGAGCGAGCCGAGCATATTATGCTGGTTGATCTGGAGCGCAATGATATCGGGCGAATTGCTGCGTATGGATCGGTTCATGTTCCTGAATTAATGACAATCGAGAAATATTCACATGTTATGCACCTGGTTTCACAGGTGGAAGGCAAGCTGGCGGAAGGATTAACTGTGTTTGATGTCATTGCCGCAACGTTTCCTGGCGGAACGATAACGGGTGCTCCGAAAGTACGCACGATGGAGATTATCGAAGAGCTTGAGCCAGTGCGACGGGGGCCATATACAGGGTCAATCGGATGGATAGACTACAGTGGCAATATGGAGCTGAATATCGTTATACGCACTCTTGCGATTAAGGATGGGACGGGTTATGTGCAGGCTGGTGCAGGTATTGTCATTGATTCCGATCCATATCGCGAGTACAAGGAGTGTTCCAACAAGGCTAGAGCAATGATGCGAGCTGTGAACTACAGTGAACGAGCGGAGGCTGACACAGCGCAGGCATCAGCAGGAGAACCCCAACGCGAGCAGAAACACACGAACAGAACAGAATGAAGCGATGAAATGGAATAAGTTAAAATAAACAAGGCATCCGCCGTAATCTGCGGTGGAATATGAGGAGGAGCAGACCTATGATTCTGGTTATCGACAATTACGATTCCTTTACCTACAACCTGGTTCAATATCTGGGTGAATTAGGGGAAACGGTGGAAGTTCGCCGCAATGACGAGATTGATCTGGCAGGTATTGAAGCACTGGCACCGGATCATATTCTGATCTCTCCAGGTCCATGTACACCGAATGAAGCGGGGATCAGCTTGGCAGTTATCGAACATTTCAAAGGAAGCATTCCCATCTTTGGCGTCTGTCTTGGACATCAGGCGATCGGGCAGGCGTTTGGAGGCAATGTCATTCGAGCGGATCGGATGATGCACGGCAAAACATCGGAGATGCATCACCAGGGTACATCGGTATTTACGGGGCTGCCTTCTCCGTTTACGGCAACTCGGTATCATTCATTGATCGTGGAACGTAGTAGCCTGCCGGATTGTCTGGAGATTACAGCGGAAACAGCTGAAGGAGAGATTATGGGTCTGCGTCACAAAACGTATGCGATTGAAGGGGTACAGTTCCACCCGGAATCCATCATTACAGATCATGGTCATCAGATGCTTCGCAATTTCCTATCACAGCAAAAAGCGAACGTATAATATGCAATATGCCGCGATTAATGGGGAACTGGTTCAACTGGCGTCGGCTTTGGTTCCTGTAACGGATCACGGCTTTTTGTACGGACTGGGGCTGTTCGAGACCTTTCGAACATACCAAGGAGTTCCCTACCTTCTGGAAAGGCATCTGGAGCGAATGGCTTCAGGCTGTGAAGAGTTGGGCATTCCTTTTACAGTGACAGCAGAGGAAGTCAAAGACTGGATATCCCGTCTGATGCAGGGAAACGAGCTTAAGGATGCGTACGTGCGTTATACAGTATCTGCTGGTGAAGCGCCGCTTGGACTACCTTCGGGGGATTATACAGACCCCACACATATCGTACTGGCAAAATCATTACCTGCCCCTTCTACTACTCTGTATGAAAGGGGTAAAATGCTACAACGTCTATCTACACCTCGTAATACACCGGAAAGCCAAATCAGATTCAAGTCGCTTCACTACATGAACAGTATCTTGGCGAAACGTGAATTAAACACTTATGTTGGGCAAGACCAGCGATTACTGAGCGCAGAAGGATTACAACTTACGCGCGACGATTATGTTGCGGAGGGCATTGTCAGCAATATATTTTGGGTGCGAGAGAAAGTTCTCTACACCCCTTCGCTGTCAACAGGCATTCTTCCAGGGATCACTAGAGCGGTGGTGATGGAGATTGCAGCAGATCAAGGCATCGCTTGCATAGAAGTGCAGTCACCATGGGAAGATCTTCAGCAAGCAGATGAAATTTTTCTGACGGGTTCCGTAGCCGAGCTCGTGCCGGTGACGACGTTGCGGGATCTGAACGGCACAGAAACAGCAATCAGCAATGGACGGATCGGTCCGGTAACGGCAGTACTGCTGCGTATGTACCGGGAGAAAGCGGGGTATACTTCATGACACTTACACCGGTCATCTATGAACGGAAATATGAATGGGGACCAGCTTCAATTACGCTGGGATCCCGGACACAGATTATGGGCATTTTGAATGTCACGCCAGATTCGTTCTCAGATGGTGGGCGCTACAATAGTGTGGAGCGGGCAGTAGCCCATGCGAAACAAATGATGGAAGACGGTGCGGATCTGATTGATATCGGTGGAGAATCCACCCGTCCAGGATCAGAGGTGGTCGGTGCAGATGAAGAACTTCATCGAATTATTCCGGTGATCGAAGCCTTGCGTGCAGAGGCGCCACATATTCCGATCTCCGTGGATACGTACAAGGCTGACGTTGCGCGCCAAGCCATTCTGGCAGGGGCCCATATCATCAACGATGTATGGGGGGCCAAGGCCGACCCGGATATGGCGCGGACTGCTGCTGAGCTGGGTTGCCCGATTATTCTGATGCATAATCGGCAGGCAAGAGACTACACCGATTACCTGCCTGATGTTGTGCGTGATGTGCAGGACAGCGTTCAGCTTGCGCTTGCAGCGGGCGTAGAGGAGAGTCAGATTATACTGGACCCAGGGATTGGTTTTGTGAAGGACCTCTCGGAGAACCTGGAGTTGATGTCTTCTCTCGGTCTGTTAAACGAGTTGGGGTATCCCGTGTTGCTTGCTACATCCCGCAAAAGATTCATCCAGCACACGCTGGATGTAGGTGCTGACGATGCGCTGGAAGGTACAGCAGCAACGGTTGCATTTGGCATTGCCCAAGGCTGCCAGTTGGTACGGGTTCATGATGTGAAGCCGATCCGGCGGACGGCGGACATGTGTGATGCGATGTTATATCGTTCTCCGGGCTTACGGAGAAGATCGTAATAGAGGGCCTTCACGGCCCCTCATGTTGAAGCGAAGCGTTTTGATATAGAAAGTATTTGAATAAAAGGCAGGGGAACTTGATGGACAGAATGGTATTGCACCGCATGGAGTATTACGGGTATCACGGTGTGTTTGCAGAAGAACGAAAGCTAGGTCAGCGGTATTACATTGATCTGGAGATCGATATGGATCTGGGTGAGGCTGGGCGTAACGATGATCTGACCAAAACGATTAATTACGCAGAGATTCATGAGCTGGTGAAGCAGATCGTCGAAAATAAATCATTCCAGTTAATTGAAGCGTTGGGTGAACATATTGCATCTTCTTTACTAGACACTTATACTATTATCAATGCATTGACAGTCAAGGTGACGAAGCCGCACCCGCCATTTGATATTCATTTTGGAGGCGTAACGGTAGAGCTTCGCCGCTCAAGAAAGTGAGAACCGATCATGATTGCACATTCGACCTCTGAATCCTCAGAGGCTTATATTGCTTTAGGGGCTAATTTGGGTAATCGGGAGCAGACGCTTCTTGAAGCGTTAACACTTCTGAATGAACACCCTCATATATCTGTGCTACGCTGTTCTGCGCTATATGAGACAGAGCCGGTAGGATATGTCGATCAGCCTGCGTTTTTGAATATGGCTGCTACAGTCAGTACAAGTCTGACTCCGGAGCTTTTGCTCGCCGAATTGCTCAGTGTAGAGAATCAGCTTGGACGGGTTAGGGATATTCGCTGGGGCCCACGTACGGTGGATCTGGACTTGCTCTGGATGCATGGAGAGACGCGAGATACTGAACTGCTTCAACTGCCGCATCCCCGTATGGGAGAGCGGGCTTTTGTACTGGTGCCGCTGTCGGACATCGTACCGCAGGACGAGGCATCAGGTCTGCATACCTTTGTACACGCATCGTTGTCTGTACTGGATGGAAAGGATGGAATACAGCGTTGGAAAACATGCAATTGGCCAACCGAATCCGGGCGTTCCGGAAGTTGAAAGGGTTAACCCAGCATGAGCTTGCGGCCGAGACAGGTATATCTTTGGCTATTCTGGGGACGATTGAACGGGGAAATCGCAAGGTGACAGCACAGGAACTGAACAAGATTGCGGGTGTGCTCGCGATTAGTATCGAGGAATTACAAGGGAAATAAAGAACGACGGACAACGAAGAACGGATAAAGAGGTGAACTAGCAGACATGCTTAAGATTGGTAATATTGAAATGAAGAATCAAGTTGTTCTTGCACCTATGGCTGGTGTATGTAATCCCGCTTTTCGCCTGATCGCCAAAGAGTTTGGTACGGGCCTTGTCTGCGCTGAGATGGTGAGTGGCAAAGCCATTGTGCATGGCAACCAGCGGACTCGCGAGATGTTATTTGTGGATGAACGTGAGAAACCGCTCAGTCTGCAGATCTGGGGAGGCGACCGGGAATCGCTTGTCGAGGCAGCTAGAATCGTAGATAAGGAAACCAATGCAGATATCATCGATATTAACATGGGGTGTCCTGTTCCGAAGGTAACGAAGTGTGATGCAGGTGCACGCTGGTTGCTGGACCCGAACAAGATCTATGAGATGGTATCCGCTGTTGTAGAAGCTGTTGAGAAACCAGTCACCGTTAAAATGCGGATCGGCTGGGACAACGAACACATCTATGTGGTGGAGAACGCTCTTGCGGTGGAACGCGCTGGTGGAAGTGCTGTCAGCGTGCATGGACGGACAAGAGAACAACTCTATACAGGTACAGCGGATTGGTCACATATCAAAAATGTCAAAGAAGCTGTCTCCATTCCAGTCATCGGTAATGGCGACGTATCTTCACCGGAAGATGCTCGCCGTATGCTGGACGAGACCGGGTGTGACGGAGTAATGATTGGTCGTGCTGCCTTGGGTAATCCATGGATGTTATATCGCACAATTCAGTATCTGAGTTCAGGCCAGTTACCTCCTGACCCGAATGCAGAGGAGAAGATCCGTGTAGCTGTTTTGCATATGGATCGGCTAATTGCACTCAAAAATGAGACCGTCGCTGTACGTGAAATGCGTAAACATCTGGCTTGGTACTTGAAGGGATTGAAGGGATCTGCCCGAATCAAGGACGTTATTATGGAAGGAACCAAACGGGATGAGATGGTGGGCATACTGGAGAACTTTGTGGAACAGTTGAAAATGGAAGGAAATCTGGAGTCTGAACCGGTAATTGCGGGTAATGCCTCATAATTAGGAGGCGTGCTGTAAAACGTTTACAGCCGCAGGGGATGTAACATTGACTTTTCGAGATCGTTCACCTATAATTTCTCAGTATAAATTCGCCATGTGCGTTTACTAAGTATAGTGCATCAGGAGGAATATTCTATTTCTCTGGAGAACTTCATATAGTTTTGAAGATGTATGCGGGCGGAGTTCTGTCATCAGCACTGATTCCGTTGCCGTACAATCAAATTATTCCCATGACAGGAGAATCGGTTGAGATGAGCGACAAGGAAGTTATCCTTACACCAGAAGGACTCAAAAAGCTGGAAGAAGAACTGGAAACACTGAAGTCAGTGAAGCGCCGCGAAGTGGCTGAACGGATCAAAGTAGCTATTGGCTATGGTGATATCAGTGAGAACTCCGAATACGAAGATGCGAAAAATGAGCAAGCTTTTATTGAAGGACGTATCATCACACTCGAGAAGCTGTTGCGTAACGCACGAATTATCAACAGCGACGAAATCGATACCGATTCCGTAAGTGTGGGTGCAACCGTAACTGTAGAGGATTTGGAATTCGGCGATATCACAGAATATACGATTGTAGGTACAGCGGAATCCAATCCCCTTCAGAACAAGATTTCCAATGAAAGTCCTGTAGGTAAAGCTATTTTGGGCAAGAAAAAAGGTACAGTGGTTGATGTAAGTGTGCCTGCTGGCGTAATTCAATATAAAATTGTAGATATTAAAAAGCTGTAGTAACGAAGCAGTCAGGCGTAGTAGACAAAAGCTTCCTTAGGGAAGCTTTTTTCAACATTACGGACAAGCCTCACGCACAGGCTGCAATGTAAATAAGGAGATGAATACAGATCATGACGGATGAAGTCTTGAATCAGGAAACCGAACTTAGCGAGCTGTTACAGATTCGCCGCGACAAATTGGACGAGCTCCGCAACTTGGGAATCGACCCTTTTGGCCAAAAATACGTACGTACCGAAGAAGCCGGCTCCATTCTGAAGAAGTATGAAGAACTGACCAAGGAAGAGCTGGAAGAGAAGCACATCGAAGTCAGTATTGCCGGACGGATTATGGCGAAGCGGGGCATGGGTAAAGCAAGCTTTGCACATATTCAGGACCTGAGCGGCCGAATCCAGATCTATGTTCGTCAGGATAGCGTACCTGAGGACAAGTTTGCGGCATTCAGCCTGCTTGATCTCGGGGATATCGTTGGGGTAACTGGCGTTGTCTTCAAAACCAAAACAGGTGAGACTTCCGTTAAAGTAAAAGACCTGGAAGTGTTGTCGAAATCTCTTTATCCACTCCCGGATAAATACCATGGTTTGACTGACGTTGAACTGCGTTATCGCCAGCGTTATGTAGACCTGATCATGAACCCTGATGTGCAGCAGACCTTCATTATGCGTTCCAAAATCATTCAATCCATGCGTCGTTATCTTGACTCCCATGGCTACCTTGAAGTGGAGACACCGACATTGCATACAATCGCAGGTGGTGCGGCGGCTCGTCCGTTTATTACTCATCACAATGCGCTTGATATGGAACTGTACATGCGGATCGCGATTGAACTTCACTTGAAACGTCTGATTGTCGGCGGTCTGGAAAAAGTATATGAGATTGGCCGCGTATACCGGAACGAAGGTATGTCTACACGTCATAATCCGGAATTTACGATGATTGAGTTGTATGAGGCTTATGCGGATTACAAGGATATCATGGCTTTAACTGAAAACCTGGTTGCTCACATCGCACAGGAAGTATTGGGTAAACAAGTTATCCAATATGGAGATCATGAAGTGAATCTTAAGCCGCAATGGCGCCGTGTGACCATGGTGGATGCGGTTAAGGAAGTTGTCGGTGTAGACTTCTCCGTTCATATGACGGATGAGGAAGCGCACAGCTTGGCGAAACAGCATAACGTAAAAGTTGAACCACATATGACATTTGGTCACATCCTGAACGCCTTCTTCGAAGAGTTTGTTGAAGAAACGTTGATACAGCCAACGTTCATTATGGGACATCCGCTTGAAATCTCGCCACTGGCGAAGAAAAGCGATGCAGATCCACGCTTCACGGATCGCTTCGAGTTGTTTATCGTTGGACGTGAGCATGCCAATGCCTTCACCGAGCTGAATGATCCAATTGATCAGCGTCAGCGTTTTGAAGCTCAGATGTTGGAGAAAGAGCACGGTAATGATGAGGCTCATGAGATGGATGACGATTTCATCCGTGCACTTGAATATGGTATGCCACCAACAGGTGGTCTGGGAATCGGCATCGATCGTTTGATTATGTTGCTGACCAATTCACCGTCCATCCGTGACGTACTGCTCTTCCCGCATATGCGTCCACGTACACAAGAGTAAATAAGGAACGTATCTTTCGTTCATAATAGAAGAGGAACCTGCCACTTGCTTCAAGCTGGGGCAAGTTCCTCTTTGGGTTTACATAGGCAACTCATTCAGACGTGCTACGGGTCACAAGTTGCTCCTATTTTTATTTTGGTTAAAAGAGGTGCCCTTCATGAAGTTCAGGCTTCAGATCGCCAGGTTCATATCTCCTCCGTTAATATTGGTTGGCGGTTTCTTGCTAATTATCTCTATTGGGACCGTTTTGTTGATGTTGCCGTTTTCTAATCAGAGTGGCACACATCTAGCCTTTATTGATGCTTTATTCACAGCTACATCAGCGGCATGTGTGACTGGGCTAGTTGTGGTGGATGTAGGAACAACTTTCAATTTGTTTGGTCAGATTGTCATCATGATCCTGATGCAACTTGGCGGGCTCGGTTTCATGACCATGGCCACATTGTTTGCACTTGTGCTGGGCAAACGCATATCTCTTAAAGACAGGTTGCTACTGAAAGAGGCTATTAATGCGGACAGCATGGAGGGAATTGTGCGGATTATCCGCAAGGTTCTGATCTTTTCATTCACTATTGAAGGGGTAGCTGCGGTCATTCTGGCTTTACGCTGGGCAACGGAGATGCCTTTTATGCAGGCCGTATACTACGGCATATTTCATTCCGTTTCCTTGTTTAACAATGGTGGGTTTGATCTGTTTGGCAACAGTTTTCAATATTATACCGGAGACTGGATTTTTAACATTACTGCTTCGATTCTCGTGATATCTGGTGGACTTGGTTTTGTTGTGTTGAATGACCTGTTTGAATATCGCAAACGCCGCCGGTTATCTTTGCAATCGAAATTGGTGCTGTCCGTGTCAGGTGCGTTGATCGGTATAGGTGCAGTGGTGTTGTTTATTTTCGAATTCACCAACAGTCACACGCTTGGTTCACTAACTTGGAGCGAGAAGATCTACGCATCGTTCTTTCAGTCTGTCTCAACGCGTTCTTCCGGGACAAGTACGATTGACATTACGCAGATGCGACAAGCGACTCAGTTTTTCTTTATTTTGCTCATGTTTATTGGCGCTTCTCCAGGTTCGACAGGTGGAGGGATAAAAACAACCACGTTTCTGATCATGATTGGTGCTGTATATGCCATGATTCGGGGCAACAAGGACATTGTTTTTTTTCGTCAACGTGTACCTAAAGATCTGCTTATGAGAGCCCTGACGATCATTATGGTTTCCCTCAGTATCTTCATGATTGTAGTGATGCTGTTACTTACAACCGAAGATGCACCATTCCTTTCTCTCATGTTTGAGGCTGCATCTGCTATTGGTACGGTGGGGCTGTCGGTGGGCGTAACCCATGAGATGACCAATTGGGGCAAAATCATTATTACCTTCACCATGTTTGTTGGTCGGATTGGGCCGCTAACGATTGCGTATGCACTTCGTCCCCGTAAAGAGAAGAAATTGTATCGCCATCCAGAAGGCCGGATCATTATTGGATAAAACAAAAAACGCAGACATTCGATATCTACCCCTATGAGTAAAAATGGAGTGGCATTGAATGTACTGCGTTTTTTATGTTGCGCTCTAAGGACATAGAGAGGCCAGATGTAAGGTGAGAGCGTTGTCCATAAGTTGGCCGTTTATCTGATCGGGTCTAAGCACGGCATGGATAGCCAAGCCGTCAATAAGAGCATATAGTCTCTCGATCTCAAGTTCCTGATTTAGATCTGGTCTGAAGATGCCGAGCTTCACCAGCGAAGTAATAACGATCTCGACAGCTCGTCTAATATCATTATATACAGAGTCAGCCAGTTTCTTAAGTGCAGGATCCGTTTTGGATTTGGCAGTAAAAGCGTACCACACCTCCATTTCAGCCATTTTCTCATCCGTATTGGGTATGAATTCAAGCAGTAACTGTTTCATATGTTCCATCGGAGGCCCGTCGAAAGACATACTTTGAATCCGGGCAGTCACCCGTTCCGAAACCAAATTCATTGCATATAACAGAAGCTCCGATTGAGTGGAAAAATAGTGGCGCATGGATCCGACCGAGATTCCAGCTTCCTCAGCGATATTTCGAACAGAAGCTTGTTCCATACCATTTTTCCGGATAATACGCCAAGCGGCCTCGGCTACGAGCAAGCGCTGTTTGTCATGATCAACGATTTTAGGCATGTCATGATTATAACACCATTGATTATTATGGTACAAAAGTGTTAAATTAATTATAATACAGTCGTATTATATAAAAGGGGTGTAATTATGGTTGCTTATTTCATTATTGCCTGTGAGATTGCATTTTGGATATTTGTCGCGGCAGGGCTAAGTGTTCGGTATATGCTGGGTAAGAAGCGATTGGGATTGGCTTTGCTTGCCGCCACACCAATTGTTGATGTTTTGTTGCTCGTAGCTACTGTAGTAGATCTTCAACGCGGAGCAACAGCAAGTATGGTTCATGGTATAGCGGCTATCTATATTGGAGTAAGCATTGCTTTTGGACATCAAATGATCGCTTGGGCTGATGGTTACTTTCAATACTGGTTTAGAGGGGGAGAGAATCCTAGGCGGAATAAGTTATATGGAAGAGAACATGCAAGGAACGAGCGTATAGGGTGGGTCAGACATCTTTTGGCTTGGAGTATTGGAAGTGCGCTTTTGTATATTATGATATGGTGGATTGGTGATCCAGCTCGAACAGAGGTGTTTTCAGGTCTAATCCGAGTATGGGCAATAGTGCTGGGGATTGATCTCGTGATAAGTATTAGTTATAGCTTTTGGCCGAGGAAAGCTCCTGCTAAAAATATAGGTTAACGGTTCAGATTGTCTTATGAAATGATCAAGTTCTTGATAAAAGTGAAAAAAAGCTTGCAATCAAAAATCATACATGGTATATTCTAATTCCGGCCAAGAAAACACAGTTTACACGGTGCGGTAAGCCAATAAAAATAAGCTTCGAAAGAAACTTGAAAAAAGAGCTTGCAAAGTTGGTTCGGAAATGATATGATATAAAAGTTACTGAAGCGAATGAGTGACAGTGACTGAATATGTTTGATCTTTGAAAACTGAACAACGAGTGAGTATCGATCTTGCTTGCAAGATCAAAAATGAGATTTTTAATCTCGTCAGATTCAAAATGAGCTTATCGCTCTTTTCAATAACTTTATTGGAGAGTTTGATCCTGGCTCAGGACGAACGCTGGCGGCATGCCTAATACATGCAAGTCGAGCGGACTTGAAGAGAAGCTTGCTTCTCGGATGGTTAGCGGCGGACGGGTGAGTAACACGTAGGCAACCTGCCCTCAAGCTTGGGACAACTACCGGAAACGGTAGCTAATACCGAATACTTGTTTTCTTCGCCTGAAGAGAACTGGAAAGACGGAGCAATCTGTCACTTGGGGATGGGCCTGCGGCGCATTAGCTAGTTGGTGAGGTAACGGCTCACCAAGGCGACGATGCGTAGCCGACCTGAGAGGGTGATCGGCCACACTGGGACTGAGACACGGCCCAGACTCCTACGGGAGGCAGCAGTAGGGAATCTTCCGCAATGGGCGAAAGCCTGACGGAGCAATGCCGCGTGAGTGATGAAGGTTTTCGGATCGTAAAGCTCTGTTGCCAGGGAAGAACGCTTGGGAGAGTAACTGCTCTCAAGGTGACGGTACCTGAGAAGAAAGCCCCGGCTAACTACGTGCCAGCAGCCGCGGTAATACGTAGGGGGCAAGCGTTGTCCGGAATTATTGGGCGTAAAGCGCGCGCAGGCGGTCATGTAAGTCTGGTGTTTAATCCCGGGGCTCAACCCCGGATCGCACTGGAAACTGTGTGACTTGAGTGCAGAAGAGGAGAGTGGAATTCCACGTGTAGCGGTGAAATGCGTAGAGATGTGGAGGAACACCAGTGGCGAAGGCGACTCTCTGGGCTGTAACTGACGCTGAGGCGCGAAAGCGTGGGGAGCAAACAGGATTAGATACCCTGGTAGTCCACGCCGTAAACGATGAGTGCTAGGTGTTAGGGGTTTCGATACCCTTGGTGCCGAAGTTAACACATTAAGCACTCCGCCTGGGGAGTACGGTCGCAAGACTGAAACTCAAAGGAATTGACGGGGACCCGCACAAGCAGTGGAGTATGTGGTTTAATTCGAAGCAACGCGAAGAACCTTACCAGGTCTTGACATCCAACTAACGAGGCAGAGATGCGTTAGGTGCCCTTCGGGGAAAGTTGAGACAGGTGGTGCATGGTTGTCGTCAGCTCGTGTCGTGAGATGTTGGGTTAAGTCCCGCAACGAGCGCAACCCTTATATTTAGTTGCCAGCACTTCGGGTGGGCACTCTAGATAGACTGCCGGTGACAAACCGGAGGAAGGTGGGGATGACGTCAAATCATCATGCCCCTTATGACCTGGGCTACACACGTACTACAATGGCCGGTACAACGGGCTGCGAAATCGCGAGATGGAGCCAATCCCAACAAAGCCGGTCTCAGTTCGGATTGCAGGCTGCAACTCGCCTGCATGAAGTCGGAATTGCTAGTAATCGCGGATCAGCATGCCGCGGTGAATACGTTCCCGGGTCTTGTACACACCGCCCGTCACACCACGAGAGTTTATAACACCCGAAGTCGGTGGGGTAACCGCAAGGAGCCAGCCGCCGAAGGTGGGATAGATGATTGGGGTGAAGTCGTAACAAGGTAGCCGTATCGGAAGGTGCGGCTGGATCACCTCCTTTCTATGGAGAATCGTTTCCCGCGTGGAAACATTCAAATATGCAGCTCAGCTGCAAACCACTCACTCGTTGCTCAGTTTTGAGAGCTCAAACTCTCAAAACTTCTCGTTTGTTCGACCGACACATCCGTGAACGGCCCGAACCAAACGATTTGTTCTTTGAAAACTAGATATCGAAACGAAACAAACGCGAATTAGAACATTCCTTTTTAGCTGAACTTGTGTATAACAAGTTTCAATAAAAACGGTAGATTGCTGGAGCGAGTGATCGAAATGGAACGACTTTTGGCTTTGCGCAAGCAAACCAAGGGAAGTGACAGCTCGAACACGAGCGACCTGGTTAAGCTACTAAGAGCACACGGAGGATGCCTAGGCGCTAGGAGCCGATGAAGGACGTGGCGAACAACGAAACTGCCTCGGGGAGCTGTAAGCAAGCTTTGATCCGGGGATGTCCGAATGGGGAAACCCAGCTGGGGTAATATCCAGTTACTCATAACTGAATACATAGGTTATGTAGAGGCATACCAGGGGAACTGAAACATCTAAGTACCCTGAGGAAGAGAAAACAATAGTGATTCCGTCAGTAGCGGCGAGCGAACGCGGAGAAGCCCAAACCAGAGAGCTTGCTCTTTGGGGTTGTGGGACGTCTCACATGGAGTTACAAAGGAGTCAGTTAAACGAAGAGGTCTGGAAAGGCCCGCCAAAGAAGGTAAAAGCCCTGTAATTGAAAGTTGATTCTCTCCGAGACGGATCCCGAGTAGTGCGGGGCACGTGAAACCCCGTATGAATCCGGCAGGACCATCTGCCAAGGCTAAATACTTCCTAGCGACCGATAGTGAAGCAGTACCGTGAGGGAAAGGTGAAAAGCACCCCGGAAGGGGAGTGAAATAGAACCTGAAACCGTGTGCTTACAAAAAGTCAGAGCCCGTTTTAGGGGTGATGGCGTGCCTTTTGTAGAATGAACCGGCGAGTTACGTTCCCGTGCAAGGTTAAGGTGAAGAGCCGGAGCCGCAGCGAAAGCGAGTCTGAATAGGGCGAGTGAGTACGTGGACGTAGACCCGAAACCGGGTGATCTACCCCTGTCCAGGGTGAAGGTGCGGTAACACGCACTGGAGGCCCGAACCCACGCATGTTGAAAAATGCGGGGATGAGGTGGGGGTAGCGGAGAAATTCCAATCGAACTCGGAGATAGCTGGTTCTCCCCGAAATAGCTTTAGGGCTAGCCTCGGAAAACAGAGTCGTGGAGGTAGAGCACTGATTGGGTGCGGGGCCCGCAAGGGTTACCAAGCTCAGTCAAACTCCGAATGCCATAGACTTACTTCCGGGAGTCAGACAGTGAGTGCTAAGATCCATTGTCAAAAGGGAAACAGCCCAGACCATCAGCTAAGGTCCCCAAGTGTGTGTTAAGTGGGAAAGGATGTGGAGTTGCACAGACAACCAGGATGTTGGCTTAGAAGCAGCCACCATTGAAAGAGTGCGTAATAGCTCACTGGTCGAGTGACTCTGCGCCGAAAATGTAACGGGGCTAAACACACCACCGAAGCTATGGCTTGATGCTTGCATCAGGGGTAGGGGAGCGTTGTATAAGGGTTGAAGGTGTACCGTAAGGAGCGCTGGACATTATACAAGTGAGAATGCCGGTATGAGTAACGAAAAGATCAGTGAGAATCTGATCCGCCGAAAGCCTAAGGGTTCCTGAGGAAGGCTCGTCCGCTCAGGGTAAGTCGGGACCTAAGGCGAGGCCGAAAGGCGTAGTCGAAGGACAACAGGTCGAAATTCCTGTACCACCGTAAATCGTTACGAGCGATGGGGGGACGCAGTAGGGTAGTGACGCAGGCTGATGGATGCCTGTCCAAGCAGTGAGGCTGGTTAGTAGGCAAATCCGCTAACCGTAAGGCTGAGCTGTGATGGGGAGTGAAAATTACAGTAGCGAAGGTCATGATCTCACACTGCCAAGAAAAGCCTCTAGCCAGATGAAGGTGCCCGTACCGCAAACCGACACAGGTAGGCGAGAAGAGAATTCTAAGGCGCGCGGAAGAACTCTCGTTAAGGAACTCGGCAAAATGACCCCGTAACTTCGGGAGAAGGGGTGCCCCGGTAGTGTGAATAGCACGAGGGGGCCGCAGTGAAAAGGCCCAAGCGACTGTTTAGCAAAAACACAGGTCTGTGCGAAGCCGTAAGGCGAAGTATACGGGCTGACGCCTGCCCGGTGCTGGAAGGTTAAGGGGAGTGGTTAGGGAGTAATCCCGAAGCTGTGAACCGAAGCCCCAGTAAACGGCGGCCGTAACTATAACGGTCCTAAGGTAGCGAAATTCCTTGTCAGGTAAATTCTGACCCGCACGAATGGCGTAACGACTTGGGCGCTGTCTCAACGAGAGATCCGGTGAAATTTTAATACCTGTGAAGATGCAGGTTACCCGCGACAAGACGGAAAGACCCCATGGAGCTTTACTGCAGCTTGATATTGAATTTGGGTACGATCTGTACAGGATAGGTGGGAGCCTTTGAAGCGTGAGCGCCAGCTTGCGTGGAGGCACCGTTGGGATACCACCCTGATCGTATCTAGGTTCTAACCTGGTACCGTAATCCGGTGCGGGGACAGTGTCAGGTGGGCAGTTTGACTGGGGCGGTCGCCTCCTAAAGAGTAACGGAGGCGCCCAAAGGTTCCCTCAGAATGGTTGGAAATCATTCGAAGAGTGCAAAGGCATAAGGGAGCTTGACTGCGAGACCTACAAGTCGAGCAGGGACGAAAGTCGGGCTTAGTGATCCGGTGGTACCGCATGGAAGGGCCATCGCTCAACGGATAAAAGCTACCCTGGGGATAACAGGCTTATCTCCCCCAAGAGTCCACATCGACGGGGAGGTTTGGCACCTCGATGTCGGCTCATCGCATCCTGGGGCTGAAGTAGGTCCCAAGGGTTGGGCTGTTCGCCCATTAAAGCGGTACGCGAGCTGGGTTCAGAACGTCGTGAGACAGTTCGGTCCCTATCTGTCGTGGGCGTAGGAAATTTGAGAGGAGCTGTCCTTAGTACGAGAGGACCGGGATGGACGTACCGCTGGTGTACCAGTTGTTCCGCCAGGAGCACCGCTGGGTAGCTATGTACGGACGGGATAAGCGCTGAAAGCATCTAAGCGTGAAGCCCCCCTCAAGATGAGATTTCCCAGTATGTAAGACCCCTTGAAGACGACGAGGTAGATAGGCTGGGGGTGGAAGTGCAGTAATGCATGGAGCTGACCAGTACTAATCGGTCGAGGGCTTATCCAATAGCAAGTTTTAAATCGCGTACGTTTCGTTTCGAATCTAGTTTTCAGAGAACAACAACTCTGAATGAATGGAAGAAGCTATGCTTCGACCAATCGCGTTTGGTGGCGATGGCGGAGGGGTTCCACACGTACCCATCCCGAACACGACCGTTAAGCCCTCTAGCGCCGATGGTACTTGGACCGCAGGGTCCTGGGAGAGTAGGACGCCGCCAAGCAAAGAACCACTGCCGATGATGTTCGGTGGTGGTTTTTATATTTTTATCAAAATCGTGAAGAACATAAAAATCTTCATTAAAGGAATACTTAAACTACACTCAAAACAAAAGCAGGCGTCCATCTGAATAAAAGGACGCCTTTTGTTATATTATCAAGGCTTGTCCACCTAAGAAACACATTTGTATACAAGGGGAAGCACACCTGATTGTTCCAAGGAGTTTCCCTTGACATTCTAAATATCGCTTTGCTAAGATGGACAATAATATATTTTCAGAAAACGAATTTTCGGCATACAATACAGCCTTGAATCTTCGGGTTTTGGTCCGTAAAGCTGAGCAAACATAAGGAGGAACACTTGCGTGTGGGAAGATAAATTTGGTAAGGAAGGCTTCACCTTTGATGATGTATTGCTAGTGCCACGGAAATCCGAGACACTGCCTAAAGAAGTAGACGTATCCGTTCGTTTGAGTGATAACGTCAAATTGAACATTCCTTTGATTAGTGCAGGGATGGATACTGTTACTGAAGCGACATTGGCGATTGCCATTGCACGTGAAGGCGGTATTGGTATTATTCATAAAAATATGTCCGTTGAACAACAAGCTGAAGAAGTGGATCGGGTTAAACGCTCGGAGAGCGGTGTTATCACCAATCCTTTTTCACTTACAGCTGAACATCTGGTATCTGATGCTGAGGCAGTTATGGCAAAATACCGGATTTCTGGTGTGCCTATCGTTGAAGGAGATCAGAAGCTCGTAGGAATCCTGACAAACCGTGACTTGCGATTTATCCATGATTTCAACATCAAGATTAGTGAAGTCATGACGCGTGAGAATTTGGTTACAGCTCCTGTGGGTACAACACTGCAAGAGGCAGAAGGTATCTTGCAGAAGCATAAAATTGAAAAACTACCATTGGTGGATGAGTCCAACACATTGAAGGGCCTTATCACGATTAAAGATATCGAGAAGGCCATTCAGTTCCCACAAGCTGCGAAGGATGCGCAAGGTCGCCTTTTGGTTGGTGCAGCAATTGGTATCTCCAAAGATACTTTTGAACGTGCAGACGCTTTGGTCAAAGCGGGTGTGGATCTGATTACAGTAGATTCAGCTCATGGCCATCATATTAACATTATTGAAGCGGTTCGCAAGTTACGCGAACGTTTCCCTGAGCTCACCATTATTGCAGGCAACGTTGCTACGGGTGAAGCCACACGTGATCTGATTGAAGCAGGAGCTTCGGTTGTTAAAGTAGGTATTGGGCCAGGCTCCATTTGTACTACTCGTGTTATTGCAGGTATTGGTGTTCCTCAAGTTACAGCTGTATATGATTGTGCAAGCGTGGCGCGTGAATACGGCGTACCTATCATTGCTGACGGCGGTATTAAATACTCTGGGGAGATCACCAAAGCTCTTGCTGCCGGTGCTCATGCGGTAATGCTGGGAAGCCTGTTTGCAGGAACAGCAGAGAGTCCAGGAGAAACGGAAATCTTCCAAGGACGTAGTTATAAAGTATATCGTGGTATGGGTTCAATGGCTGCAATGAAACAAGGCAGTAAAGACCGTTACTTCCAGGATGATGACAAAAAACTGGTTCCTGAAGGCATTGAGGGTCGAGTAGCATACAAAGGTCCTTTGTCTGATACAATTCATCAGTTGATCGGCGGATTGCGTTCGGGTATGGGATACTGCGGAACGAGTAATCTGGATCAATTGCGTAATGACACAAGCTTTATCCGTATTACAGGCGCTGGCCTTCGTGAGAGCCACCCACATGATGTGCAGATTACGAAAGAAGCACCTAACTACTCGTTGTAATCTGAAGTGAGTTAATGATTTCCAAGGCAGGCTCGGCGATTTTCGCCGGGCTTGTCTTTTTTTGCGGATACCCCTGTGATAGAATAGAACAAGCGGTGACCGTCCTAGGATGGAACGGGGCGTTGCGGCGATTTTTTGACGTGATCCATGAATTTTTTATAAAACTCAAGGTAAGCCAGTTATGACTTATCATACTAGAAAGAATGTTTATTACGTTTTACATAAGATAAGCATTCAGCAAGATGCGAGCGAAGTGACAATTGATCTGAATAATAGAGCAACGAACTTGCTCATTTCGATACAGCGCATTCAGCAGAGAACCACATATCCATTGACACAGTGACAGGGACTATGAAAATAGCAGCTTGAGCTGCACTGAGGCATTATTCAGAAGCTTCAGACCGAAGGGAGTATTCATCATTGAAAGCCAAACACATGAATAAGAAAAAACGTCAGATCCTCAAAAAGAGCGTAGCCTCCGTTATGCTCCTTAACATGCTATGCATGTCTGCAGTGATGCCTGTTATGGCCGCTGCCAGTGACTCTGGTCAGGTTCTGACTGCGGCAGCTACAACAACGAAAACGCCAGCAAAGGCCGTTAGTATCCCTTCAGTAGACTCGCTTGGACTTGATGTAAGATCGGCAGTCCTGATGGAAGCTTCTACAGGCCAGATTTTACTGTCAGTTGACGCGGATAAAGCGATGCCACCAGCGAGTATGACGAAGATGATGACAGAGTATATTGTTGCAGAACAGGTGAAACAGGGCAAGTTTGGCTGGGACGATGTAGTTACTGTTAAAAAAAATGCAGCTAAAAGTATCGGATCACGCATTTTCCTGGCTGAAGGTGATCAGCACACGGTAAAAGATCTGTATATCGCCATGGCTGTTGGATCGGCCAATGATGCTACCGTGGCATTGGCAGAGTATGTTGCCGGTTCGGAAGCTGAATTCGTAAAAATGATGAATGAGGAAGCGAAACGGATGGGTATGAAGGATACCCACTTCATTAACTCTACTGGTCTGGATCGTGCAGACATGCCAGCAGAATTCCGTCCAGCAGAAGACAAGGAAACGGTGATGTCCGCTTTAGACGCTGCTATTTTGTGTAGATATATCGTCAGAGATCATCCTGACTACAAAGATTTTACAACGATTCAATCCTACAAATTCCGTCCGAACGACAAAGCACCTATTATCAATTATAACTGGATGCTGGAAGCGAATAAAAATATAACCAACTTCAAAAGCTACGCTTACGAAGGCCTGGATGGTATGAAAACAGGCCATACGAGCAACGCAGGCAATAACTTTACGGGTACGGCTGAGCGTAACGGTATGCGTTTGATTAGCGTGGTGATGGGAACCGATTCTGAATCCGCACGTTTTAGAGAAACGAAAAAGGTGCTGGATTATGGTTTTGATAATTTTGAAGTAAAACAGGCTGTTGCAGGTAAAACCAAAGTTAAAGGCTGGGAAACGGTACCTCTGAAAAAAGGGAAAGAGACGACAGTTCCTGTCGTAACCGACAATGCAGTAAGTTTTGTTGTTCCTAAAGGAACTCAAGACCTGAACGTAACATTCAAAGCGAGTGTAACTGAAGCGGACAAACTGGTTGCACCAATTAAAGCGGGTACTAAGGTTGGTACGGTCACTTACACCTACAAAGCAGAGGGAATGGAACCTCAGGAAAAAACGGTAAACCTGATTACAGCCGAAGAGGCTGAGAAGGGCGGCTGGTTCCGCCTATTCTTCCGTGCGATCAAAGACTTCTTCGTTGATCTGTTCGATGGAATCAAAAACTTGTTTTAACTGAAAAATACAAACTAATACTGAATGAGTGGATTGTATATTTACGCTTTTTCCGGTAAAATATCAAGTTAGAATTCTACGTATTACAGTATAAAAGTCTAAGGTTCTTTCATCTGAATAGAAGCGCTATTATGCTTATTGAAAAATGGGAGACAACACATACACTACGGGGGGCTTGGAATATGGAAACGGGAACATCACGCGTTAAAAGAGGTATGGCTGAAATGCAAAAAGGCGGCGTAATCATGGACGTCATGAACGCTGAGCAAGCTAAAATTGCGGAAGCAGCAGGTGCAACAGCAGTAATGGCACTTGAGCGTGTTCCTTCTGATATTCGCGCAGCAGGTGGAGTAGCTCGTATGGCTGATCCAACGATTGTGGAAGAAGTAATGAAAGTTGTTACGATCCCTGTTATGGCCAAAGCACGTATTGGTCACTATGTAGAAGCTAAAGTACTTGAGTCACTGGGTGTGGATTACCTGGATGAGAGTGAGGTACTGACTCCTGCGGATGAAGTATTCCATATTGATAAACATGAGTTTACTGTACCGTTTGTATGTGGAGCGAAAGACTTGGGTGAGGCACTTCGCCGGATCGGTGAAGGAGCATCTATGATTCGTACAAAAGGTGAGCCGGGAACAGGCAACATTGTTGAGGCGGTACGTCATATGCGTTTCATTAACAGCCAAATTCGTAAAGTAACCAATATGTCAAAAGACGAGCTGTATGCTGAAGCGAAGAATCTGGGCGTTGCCTATGAGCTTCTACTGGATGTGCATGAGAACGGAAAATTGCCAGTGGTTAACTTTGCAGCGGGCGGCGTAGCCACTCCAGCAGATGCTGCACTTATGATGCACCTTGGAGCAGACGGTGTATTTGTAGGTTCTGGTATTTTCAAATCGGACAGCCCGGAGAAATTCGCACGTGCAATCGTTGAAGCAACAACACATTATACCGATTATAAATTGATTGCCGAGGTTTCTAAAAACCTGGGAGCACCAATGAAAGGCATCGAAATTTCCAAACTCGCACCTTCCGAGCGTATGCAGGATCGCGGCTGGTAAGAGAAGGGGAATTCAGACATGAAGATCGGCGTTTTGGCACTTCAGGGTGCTGTTACAGAACATATACGCAGTATTGAACGTGCTGGAGCTGAAGGTGTAGCCATTAAGCAAATTCAGCAGTTAGAGGAACTGGATGGCTTGATTTTACCGGGTGGAGAGAGCACAACCATCGGAAAGCTCATGCGCAAGTATGGGTTCATGGAAGCCATTCGTGCCTTCGCCGCAGCTGGAAAGCCGGTATTCGGTACCTGTGCGGGTCTGATCGTTATGGCCAAGCGTATTCAAGGTCAGGATGAGGCTCATCTGGAGCTTATGGATATGACCGTTTCCCGTAATGCTTTTGGGAGACAGAGAGAGAGCTTTGAGACAGACCTACCTGTAAAAGGTATCGATGAGACGGTACGGGCTGTATTTATACGCGCTCCGTTAATTGAGAGTGTTGGCGAACAGGTCGAGGTTCTTTCCACGTATAAAGATGAGATTGTGACAGCACGCCAGGGACATTTGCTGGCTTGCTCCTACCATCCAGAGTTGACGGATGACTACCGTCTACATGCTTACTTTGTAGACATGGCAAGGGCATATAAACAATCGGTAGAAGCAAAATAAAGTATGATGTACAACCTATGATCTCCCGGTCATCGGAGCACTCCTCAGTTGTCTGTTCTAGGCTACTGAGGCAGCTGCATCTGGACGGATGCCTCATGTTGCTTGTAACTGCTGCATAGCGGAATCGCAGCGGAGGTGGCAACCGGGGACATAGGTTGTTTTTTCGGTTATTAGCACATTGTAGGTTATAATAGATATTATTGTGTTTTTAAATGAAAGTATCGAGAACGGGCCTGACATGAGGCTCTATAATGTAGGTTTATTAGGAGGGGTACGTAGTGCTTGATGTGAAAATATTGCGGAATGAATATGCACGTGTAGAAGAAGCATTAAATAATCGTGGCAAATCGCTCGACCTGATTGCAGGGTTTACAGAATTGGATGCAAAGCGACGGGAATTACTGCAGGAGAGCGAGAATCTGAAAAGTCGCCGTAACACCGTGTCCGCAGAAGTAGCTAGACTGAAGAAGAACCGTGAGAACGCCGATGATTTGATTGTCGAGATGCGCGAGGTCTCCGATCGAATTAAAGCGATGGATGAGGAAGTACGTGAGCTTGAGGTTAAGATTAATGACCTCACGATGGCGATTCCTAACATTCCAAATGAAAGTGTGCCTGTAGGTACATCCGAAGAGGATAATGTTGAAATTCGCCGTTGGGAAGAGCCCAAGTCATTCTCTTTCACGCCAAAAGCGCACTGGGAGATTGCACAGGAGCTGGACATCCTTGATTTTGAAGCAGCAGCCAAAGTGACAGGTTCCCGTTTTACCTTCTATAAAGGACTTGGAGCGCGTCTGGAGCGTGCACTGATTAACTTTATGATGGATTTGCACAGTGATCAGCACGGATACGAAGAAATTTTGCCTCCATATATCGTGAACCGGGACAGCTTGTTTGGAACAGGCCAGTTGCCGAAGTTCGAGGAAGATCTGTTCAAGCTTAGAGATACCGAGTATTATCTGATCCCAACAGCAGAAGTACCCGTAACGAACTACCACCGTGAAGAAATTTTGAATGCCGATGATCTGCCGAAGCATTTTGTCGCATATAGTTCCTGTTTCCGCTCAGAGGCTGGTTCGGCTGGACGGGATACTCGTGGCTTGATTCGTCAGCATCAGTTCAACAAGGTGGAGTTGCTCAAGTTATCTTCACCAGAGACATCGTATGATGAGCTGGAGAAAATGACACAAAACGCAGAGCGTGTGCTACAACTTCTGGGCTTGCCTTACCGTGTGTTGACGCTCTGTACGGCAGATATGGGTTTCACTTCGGCTAAAACATATGATATTGAAGTGTGGCTGCCTGAGAGCAATACCTACCGTGAGATTTCATCATGCTCTAACTGCGAAGACTTCCAGGCACGTCGTGCCAATATCCGTTTCCGCAGAGAGCCTAAGGCGAAACCTGAATTTGTACACACACTGAACGGTTCAGGACTGGCAGTGGGACGTACAGTAGCAGCCATTCTGGAGAACTATCAGCAAGAAGACGGAACGGTGATTATTCCAGAAGCATTGCGTCCTTATATGGGTGGGATTGAAGTCATCGCTCGCCGTAAATAGTACGATGTTTAAGATAGCATAATTAACAAATCATCTTACTCCATTCGCCATTTGAGGATGGCGGGTGGGATGGGTGATGTGTTACAGTGCTGGAGGCTGTTAAATCCAGTTCTATTATAAATTTTAAATAAAAATACTTGCATTCCATCATTAATCTATGGTATGATACTTTTCGTGGCAAGTTTATAAAATATTTTTGGAGAGGTACCGAAGCGGTCATAACGGGGCGGTCTTGAAAACCGTTAGGGTGCAAGCCCACGTGGGTTCGAATCCCACCCTCTCCGCCATAACTTTTAAATGACACGCCGCATATGGATTTGCGGTGATTATGTTTGAAACGCACTAGACTGTTGAATAGCGGTCTGGTGCGTTTTTTGTGTTTGTGACCTTTAGAGATAAATCTAACGGGAGTTACTCGTAGGGGTGCTTTTATGAAGAAAATTAAAAGCATACCTAGAACGGTATGCCTTTAAACGAAACCTATGTAGTTTTGGCTTGCTTTTTAGATACTGCTATTTTCTTCTGCAATTCTTTATGTGCAGCAAAACTCATAATAAGGAAGATTAGGTTAACGACCGCAAAGACCGAATAGCCTGGTTGATACGTTATTGCTAATAACAAAGCTATCACTTCTGCTACGACTAGAATTGAAAAGGTTGTAAATGGTAATGTGAAAATAAAAGCCCATGCAATGAATTGAACGAAGATTAGTCCTCCGCTTAATATGCGTGTAGTCTCTCCATCATAACCTACAGGTTGTGTTGTCAGAAACTTAAAGAACATGAATACAAGCCAAAACGCGAAGATGATGCCTGTGGCAACTCTCAATAGATGATTCCCTCCTAACTCTATATAATGAAATGATTGTATCATGCACAATTGAATTTGTAATCATTTTAATGAAGTTTATGGTATGGCCAGATTCATTCATGCATAAAAACAACGTCTTCTCCGCACGTTATAGAAGTGGAGGTGGTAAAGATGAACCGCGAACTAAACATTGATCAGAACGAACTTGTAGGTGCTTGGCAGGAGCGTTTGCCTGAAGTCTTGAATGTGGGTGATCAGGCACAGGTTATGGCAGACGAAGCAAATCATCAGGCGATTCGGATACACATTGCTACAGCAGGTCACGAAATGTACTCTTTTGATTTTAAATGCCAATATGTTGATTCCCGTGAGGTCAGTGTAGAGCTAGTTGACGTGGAACGGGATGGGCGAACAACGGATGAGCGCACAGAACCGATTCAGGAACTGGCGCATGATTACACTCGGCATATTCACGAGTGTGCTCAGTCACTGCAATCGATAACGAAATCTTAACACGAACCAAAAGGGGTCGAATGGAATGACTAAAGCCAAATTGGGTGTGGATAAAAACCTGCAAAATGTTGTTGGAGATCTCGAACAAACTGTGGTTAACAGCCATCATGCACAGCAAATACAGCAAGATTCCAATGATCGCCGCCATCAGGATGCATTAAATCATGATAAAACGGAAGATAGAGACCCATCTCATTCCTAACCTATGATGAGGAGGCACTTATATGAGTAAACCAAAAGCAATTCCTGTACCCGAAGCTCAGGATAACCATCAGCAACGTCATTCATCCAAGCGTTCTTCCATGCAGGAACCATTGTCTGGCTCTAAAAAAGTGAAGAATCAGAATCATGTGGATCATCTAAATCCGGAGGGGTAACCTATAATGTTCTCGTGCAAAAGATAAGTACCAAACATAAAAAATCACTTCATTTCGAAAGTCCCTTGTTACCTAACAGGGGGCTTTTGCGTATTCATACATATGGAAAGACTAGCAGTCAGATCATCCCGTACCTGACATAGGTCTTTCTAGCCATTTTCAAGAGGAAAAATCACAATTTTCCCAAATTAGGTTTCAGTATCGGCCGAGATGGTATATCATTGGTATTGAATTATTTTTTTGGGGTTATCACGAGAGGAGAGAAACAAATGACTAAACGCATGGGGGCGCTTCTTCTTACGTTGTTGTTAACCGTATCTTTGGCTTTAACAGCATGTAGTAGCAAGCAAGAACCAAAAGAGGCATTGAAGACGGCTGCAGCGAATGCTTCTAAATTAACTTCGTACGAAATGAGTTCCAACTTTACAATTAATGAGTTGAGCTATAAACCTGGTGATGCATCTCAGACGGATCAAAGCATGACCCAGTTTATGAGCATGCTGAAGGACGCACAACTGAATGTCACAGGTGTATACCAAAGCGAGCCAATGCAGACAGAGATGACCGTTGGCATCGAGCTTAAAGGCGATATGGGGATGACTTTTAACATTCCTATGGTAATGACCAAAGAGAAATTGTATATAAAAGTGCCAAACATCCCATTCTTCCCGATTCCGGAAAATATGGTGGGCAAATTTATTGAATTCGACTTGAAAAAGCTGGCGGAGCAAGAGGGTACAGAATTTAACCCCGATGCACTGGACGCAGCCAAAACACAAAAGCTGAGCAACGAAATCATGGATGCGGTACTGGGTGAGTATGATGAAGCTAAGTTCTTCAAAAACCTCGACACCAAAGATGCAAAGTTGCCTGAAGGTGTAGACGCGAAGCAGGTTGTACAATTCTCTGTAAACAATGACAATGTGAAAGAAGCAGTTACTGTACTGGTAACCAAAGCACTTCCTAAAGTGATGGATATTGTCTCTAAAGAAGAGTACAGAGATATGTTGCAATTGAGCCAAGCAGATATTGACAAAGCCAAAGAAGATTTGAAAATCTCTGAAGCAGATCAAGCTGAAATGACTAAAGATCTGGATAAATTGAAAAACGTTCTGACAATCAACACATTCAACATTGATTTTGCGTTGGATAAAAACGACTTCCCAGTTTATCAAAAAATGGTCGCTGACATGCTGATCAAACCGGAAGATACCAAAGACGAAATGAAATTGGCCTTCACTGGTTCGAACACATACACTAAAATTAACGAAAAGCCTGAATTCAAAATCAACATCCCAACGGGTGACGATGTAATTACGATGGAAGAGTTCGAGCAATTGATGAACTCCTCTTACGGATATTAGGATCTAAACCTGATCTACAAATAAAACCCGCCTGATACTCAAGCAGAGAAAGCTCTTTTCCTGCTAGTATCTAGGCGGGTTTTATTTGTATAAATACCACTCGCTCCTGTACACAAGGAATGATGTGTTTATTATGTAGACAATCACTGAGGGTGCGGCAATGGGCTTAGCGCTGTAATTCATCTCCCAAATCTTCGGCAAGCACGGCGTAGATTTGATGATCCTGATAGACCCCGTTAATTTTCAAATATTTACGAGCGATCCCCTCATGCTGGAATCCGTTCTTCTCCAGTACCCGCTTAGAACCCTGGTTTGATGGCAATACAGCGGCCTGCACCCGGTTTAACTTCAGAACACGAAATCCATAGGCTACAGCCAGCTTTACCGCAGCAGTCATTCGTCCACCGCCTTGATAGTCCGGATGGATGAAGTAACCCATATCTGCATAATTAGCAACGCCGAGCACAACATTGTTCAGACTGACTTGCCCGATGAGGAGGTCATCCTTAATCGTGAAGATACCGAACTGATAACCGGTACCCTCGTCAGCAGCTCGCACGCGATCCTCAATGCGCCGGGTCTGAGCTTCAAGCGTGTAAAAATCATTTTCGCGAATTGGTTCAACTGCTTGATAAGGGATGCGGGTAAGCTCAATCAGTTCAAGATAGGCTTGTGCATCTTTGATGTCGAGTAAACGAAGACTTATGCCATGAGCTGTATCGTATAGTGTTAGTGCCATTGCAGCAAACATCCTTTCTCACATATTGTTTTCTTATGTTACAGGGTTATTATTTTTTACGCAAACGTCTGAAAAATTGAGTCAGCATGGAAGAACACTCCGGTTGTAGAACATCAGGGATAACCTCGGTTCTATGGTTGAAGCGCGGTTCTTGAAGTAAATTCATTAATGTCCCTGCACATCCTGCTTTGGGATCCGCAGTACCGAAGATAACGCGTGGAACCCTAGATTGTACAATCGCACCGGCACACATTGGACAAGGTTCGAGAGTAACGTACAGTGAACAGTCCAGTAAGCGCCAAGCTCCAATGACTTCGCTTGCCTCTCGAATGGCTACCATCTCCGCATGGGCAGTAGAATCGAGCGTGGTTTCCCGCAGATTATACCCACGACCGATAATCTCGTTGTTACGCACAATTACGGCTCCGATGGGTACCTCACCAAGCGCCTCTGCTTTCTGGGCTTCTGCAATAGCCTGCCTCATCCAATATTCATGCAGCTCTTCCTCGGGCAGCACTGTGAGATCAGGCTGGGGAAAATCATCCTTCATAGGCGTAAAACTCCCTTCTTCAACATTTATTCAGCGAACAAACATTCGGTTTGTTAACATGTTGTGCACAGAATTGTGGATAACTATTAGTTAATCACATAGTTATGAACATACTATCCACAACCCTGTGGATTTGTGAATAAATCAAGTGATACATCTCATTGCATTTCATGAAAAGTGAACATACAACAATATTCGATCTATTCAGCCAGAGCGGTAACTTTCGGGCAAAGGGCGATTATCCTTTTCAAATAGTCATACAAGCGTTATGATGGGTATAGGTTTTGCCATATATCGCCAGAGGGCATAAGCCGAGAGGTGAAGAACGAATTTGTCTATTAAAACGAAATTATCCATGATTATGTCGTGCTCGGTGCTCGTTATTTTGGTATTAAATATCGCACTGAGTTATTATACTACAGAAGAGAATTTGAGGCAGGATAGTGAGAACAAGATGGTACTCACAGCGAAACAGATCGCAATTTCTGTCGAACAAAATCAGTACAGTGCAGATTATGTAAAAAGACAGATTGGAAACAATCTGTGGCTTGCTTCTATTATGGCAGCAGAGGAATTAGATCCAGACATCAAGAACATTACCAATGAAGATCTGGTTCGTTTGAGTAAAAAAGTAGGTGTATCCCATATCTCACTCCTGGAACAGACGGATAATGACATTGTGGTTAACAGGTCCTCTGATCCAAGGGAGATAGGGCTCTCCACGAAATCAATGACGTACTGGTATCAGGCGTTTAAGCAGTTATTCGAGAAGCATCAGGTAACGATTCCCGAGGGGCAGAAGCTTGATCATTTCTGGTCAGATGGTTTCGAGTATTCGACGTCCAGTCCTACAGATATTGATATCTGGGGTTATTACCATGATGGAAAGAGAAATTACATAATCAACCCCTTCTATAATAATACTGAAGTAGATGACTATGTGAAGATCTCTAGCCCGGATGAAATCTTAAATAAAATCCGTGAAGTCAATCCCTCCATTTTGGAGATTACAGGCATTAATCCATTGACTTTTGCGAGCCCGGATATGAGCGATGATGGAAGAGATACGAACTTCAGCAAACTGAATAACAGACCGATCCGTTTTGGTACATATCAGTATGGCTCGGTAGATGAAGACCATCGTGCTGTGGTGCGAGCTGTTCGCACAGGGCAGAATGTATCTTTCGTGAGTGAAACACATGATCAGAAGGTTTTGAAGAGTTTTATTCCGATTTTCACACCGAATGAGTCTTCATATGTGATCAGTATTGTCATGGATTACAAACAAATATCCTCGATGGTATCTGAACAGCTGGTCAGCCATGCTTCGATATCTCTGGTTTTGCTGGAGATTGTGATCTTTGGCAGTTACTTGCTTGCTGGTTACATTACACGTCCCATCCAATCGATCTTGGGCAAGGTGAATGATGTGGCGGATGGGCATTTTGATTTCCGTCTGAAGATTAAACGCAAGGATGAGCTGGGACAGCTCGCCAACCGGATTAATGCGATGATTCGAAATCTGGGTCACTATACAAGTCGTCTAAAGCAGATGTATGAAGAGAACCGGGCAGTGAAGGAGCATCTGGAGTCTATCATTAATCAGACAGCTGATGCAATTCATATAACAGACCTTGAAGGAAAAGTGCTACGGGTTAACCGTGCATTTGAACAATTATATGGTTTTCGTAGCCGTGAGGTGGAAGGACGTTCGCTCAAGATTATTCCTCCTGAAGCGGAAGAAGAAATGAAGCAGCAGCATGCACAGCTTATTGAAGGCATGTCGATTACGTCTAATGAAACGATCTGGATGAAAAAAGACGGAACCCGGGTTGAAGTCAGTGTAAGTACGGCGCCTGTACGCGACGAGGCTGGTGAGATTACAGCTCTCATCAGTGTCTCAAGGGATATTACAAGCCGTAATCGGATGGAAGAGCTGCTTAGAAGGTCGGAGAAGCTAACGACGGTTGGACAGCTAGCCGCCGGAGTAGCCCATGAGATTCGAAATCCACTTACAACGTTGCGCGGTTTCCTACAGCTTCAACAGGAGAGCAACAAGCTAAATCATCGCCATCTGGATCTGATGTTATCTGAGCTTGACCGAATCAACCTGATCGTAGGCGAGTTTTTGATTCTGGCGAAGCCGCAAGCAGTTCATTTTCAAGAGCGAGATATTCGTTTCATTCTTGGGGATGTTATCTCATTGCTGGATAGTCAGGCACATCTGCACGGGGTTGAGTTTGTGTTGCATGCATCATCGGATTCAGCTATGGTACACTGTGAAGAGAATCAGTTAAAGCAAGTATTCATCAATGTCCTCAAAAACGGTATGGAAGCTATGCCGAATGGAGGAAGCATCCATATCAAGCTGAAGATTAACGAGCAGGCCAACCGAGTTAGGATTGAAATTAAGGATGAAGGCATTGGCATCCCGGAAGAAATGATGGCAAAGCTTGGTGAGCCGTTCTTCACGAACAAAGAATCCGGCACAGGACTCGGCCTCATGGTAAGTCAGCGAATTATTCAATCCCATAAGGGCATGATGGATATTAAGAGTGCTATGAATAGGGGAACCACTGTCATTATTGAACTGCCGGCTTCTGAAGTGCAGACACAGTTACAGGAGGCAGATCCATCAGCGGAAGAACAACAACCAGATGAAGAGAACTAGATGAGGTGAGATGACCTTTTGCGTATTAATAAATTTATTAGTGAGACAGGTTACTGCTCCCGCCGAGCAGCCGACAAATTAATTGAAAGTGGTCAGGTGACCATTAATGGCATCAAGGCGGAGCTCGGCAGTCAAGCAGAAGAAGGCGACGATGTTCGAATCAACGGGAAGCCGATTAGTGAGAAGAAAAAGCATGTGTACATTGCGTTGAACAAACCCGTGGGAATCACAAGTACAACTGAACAGCATATTCAGGGGAATATTGTTGATTTTGTTGGGCATCATGAACGGATCTTCCCGATCGGACGTCTAGACAAGGATTCGGAAGGTTTAATTCTGATGACGAATGATGGGGACATCGTGAATCGGATTTTGAGATCCGAAGGTCGTCATGAAAAGGAATATATTGTAACGGTTGATCGGACAATCACACCAAGCTTCCTCAGGGGAATGAGCACCGGTGTTAAAATCCTAGGTGAAATGACGCTGCCTTGCACCGTAACTAGAATGACAGACCGTGTGTTCCGTATTATTTTGACGGAAGGCAAGAACCGTCAAATCCGGCGGATGTGCAGTGCATTCGGATATGAGGTTCGCAAGCTGAAGCGGATTCGTATCATGAACATTCATCTTGGAGAGCAGGCAACAGGAACATGGCGGGAGCTTACATCTGCTGAAAAAGCAGAGCTGGGCGGCTTACTGGACTATTCGTTGGAATAAGGAATACTGAATATGAAACGGGTGAAGGCCCGCCTTAACATTAGCACGAATGAAAAAGCATTGTTTCCTTTAAGAGGAGACAATGCTTTTTAGTTTAAATACAGGAGGACACCCATATACTCGACGCCTCAAAAAAGAGAAAAACCGCTCTCCATCAGTTTCAAGGAGAACGGTCTTAAACTCATTCCGTGCTGAAGGACTGCTAATTGCCACCACTCACGGATTTTACATTCGCATTGTTACTTTGATACTTCCGGATAATGGACACTTCTACACGCCGATTCTGTGCTCTTCCGATATTTGTATCGTTGCTGGCGATTGGATGATACTCCCCGTAACCACTAGGTGTGAACTTGGAAGGATCAAGCTGCGGGTTCAGCAACAGGATTTTCAGAAAGTTCAGAGCACGATCTGCACTCAAATCCCAGTTATCCTTATATTGGTTATTGGAAATGGGAATATTATCGGTATGGCCGGATACGACAACTTCATACTCAGGGAACTCTTGCAGCATGCTAGAGATCGCTTTGGCCAGTGAACGTGATTCAGGCTTCACATCTGCTCGCCCAGAGGAGAACAACGCTTTATCACTGATGGTGATCTTGAGTTCAGACTGGTTGAGTTTGGTATTCAGTTGGTCTGATAGTCCATTCTGAGAAATATACTTGTCGAGTCGCTTCTTGAGTTTTTCCAGATCTTCCTGTTCCTTTTGGGCCATCTGGGCATCCGTAATCTGAGCAGGAGTTTTCTTTGTGATTTCCTTCGGTACTTCCTTGTTCTTGCCTAAGTCTGTACTGGAGTCCGTTGGATTCATTGACGTGTGATCCAGAACACCGGAACCTCCGTTGAGTGCACTGCTTAGTGCAGAGGCCATTTGCTCGAATTTGGCAGCATCTAGTGAACTCATGGAGAACAGGGTGATGAACAAGGCGAGCAACAAGGTCATTAAGTCGGAATAGGGAAGCAACCAACTTTCATCAATATGCTCCTCATGCGGTTCGTGTTTTTTACCCTTTTTCACCTGATGATCCCTCCTTCTCTTCCAGTTGTTTACGTTCGGAAGGTGTCAGGAATACGGATAACTTTTGGTTGATGGCAATAGTAGATACGCCAGATTGAATAGACAAGAGTCCTTCAACCATCATCAACTTGATTTCCATCTCTTTCTTGGACATCCGCTTCAGCTTGTTGGACATCGGGTGCCATAACACGTAACCACTGAAGATACCCAGGAGGGTTGCGATAAATGCCGCTGCAATAGCATGAGAGAGCTTCTCCATGTCACTGAGGTCGGCGAGTGCCGCAATCAGGCCTACGACGGCCCCGAGAACGCCGAGGGTTGGTGCATACATCCCCGCCTGAGCGAAGATCAGTGCGCCGCCGCGATGTCGTTCTTCGGTCGCATGAATATCTTCCATCAGTACATCACTGACGAACTCCTGGTCGTTACCGTCAATAATCATCCGCATGCCGCTGCGAAGGAACTGATCATCAATCTCTTCTACTTTTGATTCCAGAGCGAGCAAACCTTCACGACGGGTAGTGGAAGCCCAGTCCATAAATGTGCCAATTAGAGAAACGCGGTCAATCAGTTCTTGCTTCTTGAAAAGGATACCGAATAACTTCGGAATCTTCTTAACTTCAGACATAGGAAACGCCATAAAGATGGTTCCTGCCGTACCAACGAAGATAATAACGTATGCTGCCGGGTTATTAACGAGGTTAATCAGCGGAGCACCCTTCAAAAACATACCGAGTACAAGGGAGACTAACCCCAAAACTAGTCCGATAATCGTTGAAATTTCCATCATACACCTCATCCATGAGATAAAATTGAATCCTTTCAGGCGGCAGAATTCGGGCTTCCAGACGAAGGTTCTGCTGCAATCCGTTGCATGTCTGGCAACCTCCATGGCTACCGAAAACGAATGAAACGGTCATGTATAGTATTTATCGACCAGATGGGCTTTTTTTTTAAGGGTTATTTTCAGGTATAATAAGATCAAATCCGCCTTTTACAAGGTGAGTGGGAGTGAGAAGTCAATGGGCGTAAAGCATGGACGTGATTATGAAGGAATATTGACAGATTTAACAGTGGCCATAGGACGCATACCGGATCGCTATGTTTTCTTTGAAATGGATGCGGAAGAGTGGGGGAGACTAGGGGAACCGGAACAGCTCGAGGTAGACGAAGCACTGGCGGAGGACTTGTTCTACGCGCTTGGAGAGGAATCCGTCATTCCGGTTGGGAGCGGTGTGGTGATCCATGACAAAGAACAACACCGGATCCATATTTTGATTGGAGAAGAAGAGCTAACCTTTGTACCTCTAATTTAACATGTGTAGTGACGATAAAACCTTGCGCTTCAAGGCACTGAGCCATCTGTTCTATGGATTTTGGTGCTTTGACGTGGTAAGATGATACTCATGAAAAAGGCGCCGCTGGGCGGTGGCCTGCCTTTTAGGCTGTATGGGCAGCATGTAAAGGTGCCGATGGTCATGTGGATGTAAGTCCGCGATGTCTCATCATATGGGGAGGAAGATAACGCATGGTTTTTACGCAAGAGGAAGTCGAAGCTCATCTGGGAAGGCTTGAAGGCTGGGAACTGGAAGAGGGACGGTGGATTGTCCGCAAATTTGTGTTTTCTAACTATATGAAAGGGATTGCTTTTGTGGATGAAGTCGCTGCGATTTCGGAAGCATTCAATCATCACCCTTTTATTACTATTGATTATACAACGGTTACACTGCGTCTTACGTCTTGGGATGCAGGTGGCATTACATCGGTAGACATCAAAGAAGCAGAGCAGTACAACGAAGCTTTTGAGAAAATGAGAACATAATAATCTGCACCAACGTTGTCTGCAGGATGATGTTTGTAATGCATACCAAAAGAGGCTCTTGTCTCCCTAACGGGAGGGTGAGAGCCTCTTTGATGCCTTACGCGCAGAATGCATTATTTCTTCTCTGCTAGCCACATTGCAATGTGGGCGATTTCTTCGTCTTGCAGTTTGCCTTTGAACGAAGGCATACCGCCGCCTTTACCTTTGACAATGGTGGAATAGATTTTCTCCACATCGTCCTTGCTGCCGATGTTCGCAAGAGCTGGGCCTACGCCACCTTGAAGCTGATCGCCGTGACAGGAGATACAGTTGGCCTTCACTAGTGTCTCAGCCTGTCCGGCGTCCATAGCCACTTCAGGCATGGTTGGTTTGGCTTCCTGAGCCACTTCTTCTTTACCTGGAAGCGTAAACATTAAAACAATAGCTAAAGCACATGCTGCAAAAAATACCCCGCTCATGATCCATTTGTGCATCCCTTATGTCCCCTCCAGAATGAAAGATCATCTAACTCAAACTATCCCTATCATTATAACGGAAGCTGTAGCTACATCATAGCATTTTGTGGTAAATTTTTAAACTAATCACAAAAGAGAGACCAATTAAAGCCATTTAATCGTGGGTTTACTCTCTCGGACCTTCATAGACCATGCAATGGAAAGGCTTTAAACCATCTGGGGTTTGGCGTTCATATGTATCCTGGATGACAAATCCGCTTTTTAGATATACCTGAATGGCACGGGTATTCCAAGTCAGTACTTCAAGATCAATTTCATTGGATGGATTTCGGCGGATGGCCTCTTGTACGATCGCAGTAACAAATGCTTTGCCGAGACCTTGACCACACAGATCGGGGCGCATACCGAGACCGATTCGTGTGACATGCTGGAGCGGAAAATATTGTGCAAACCCATAAACCTGGTCATGTTGATCCAGGATAATGGCATATTGTTGTTGTCTGAGCTGTGCATCACCGAACTCGACTTCGAGTGCTTTCATCTGTTCCCAAGGAAGCCAGCTATAGATATTGTAAGGTGGGGCGTATTTCCAGCCACATATAAGTTCAGCATGTTCTTCTTGCATCGGTACAACATGAAGTATCAAAGAGGCTTCATTCTTCATATAACAGTGCATGCTCCTTTCTTCAATATCCGTATCATTGTTCACTCTACAAAAGAGCTGTGTATTAGGCAAGTCTTCATATGATCAAATAAAAATTGAAACAAAAGTCGTGATCATTCCGTTTATATTATAACAGGCTGGGTAAAAACATGATAAGGGCACGGACAAACGAAAGCAGGCGAACGTGTTAGTTCACATACACACCATGACTTGCAACATCGGAAACTACACAGAGTCAGAAAGCATAAAAAAACCGCCGGATACATTCCTGCGGAGAATGTACCGGGCGGTTCTGTTTATACTTCGTATTTCGTTACAGTAGAGTTACATGGTTCCAACATCATGTTGATTACAGCTTGTACCTAGTCAAGGGCCAGTGACTCATAATCGTCCGTACTCATGATCCGTTTAGCGCCAACGTAGCGGTTAGCCCAGTAGTTCTCACTCAAAGAGCTGATCGTTACACCTTTGGAAGAAGAAGAATGTGCAAACTTGCCACTTCCTACAAAAATGCCTACGTGTGATATACCTTTACCTGTTGTGTTGAAGAACACCAGATCTCCAGGTCTCATCTCCATGCGAGATACGGAATCACCCATGTCGTATTGGGAGCTAGATTGACGAGCCAAATCAATACCTAATTTGTCGAATACATACCGTGTGAATCCGGAGCAGTCAAAACCGTCAAGCGTTGTTCCTCCGCTTTTGTATGTAGTTCCCATTGCTGAATCAATTACTTTATCCATCTTAGAATCTGCAAATGCGCTGCCTGCTCCAAGTGATAATGCAAATGTGAGGCTAAGTACTGCTGCGGTCAGTTTCTTCTTAAACAAGTGATATACCCCTTCCAACGCCTGCGAGGTTAGCTTAAGGATTCGGTTGAAGGTCCCCTATGATCCCTCTGTTTCAAGATCAATTCACCCATAACTGGTTCCCCCGCTTCCCAGGTGCCAGGAATTTGGCTATGCTAGTTATGCACCTGAAAAATGAAAAGAAAATTTAATTTTAAGGATTTAATTTAAAGTTGTTACAAATAAGGATTTAAAGATTACAAAGTTGTTACTAAAAACTCACTGCGCTTATTGTACCAGAGGCTTAGTACTTTGGCAACGTTTAGCAGTAAAATTAACAAAAAAAACCTCGACCTTTGACGGGGAAAGGTCGAGGTTTGCGTATTTATACGTAATAACCAATGAAATGTTTAACATGAGATGGTAACATTTCTTTATTTTTGAAAGCGATCTCAGATGGCGTGTAACATTTTAGTTCAACGTATATGATTTTCATGTCTGGTAGATGTGGACTGCCATAAACGGAAATGACTACATACTTTCCACATACTGAGTAGGCTTCGGGCAAGCGGATAGGATTGTTGCAGGATTAATCCGGATAGTCCTGTCAAGAACCAGGAGGCGGAAGTGAATGCACCAAAGATCAATAAATGCACAACTCCCAGCACCAGCGCAATGCCGATGACAGCAAAGATGCGGCGCACAGCAATCCACAGTCCCTTGAGCGTCCCGTGAATTCGCCCTTCTGCATCCGGGTCAGAAATACCAAACTGCATGTAGAGCACTGCATGATGTACAATCCAGCCATAAATAATCCAGCCTGCTACATATGGAATGCCGGGAAGTAATAAATGAAGAGAATGAAAACTGTCCATTATTGTAGAAAACAATTTGGGCAGAAGCCAGTATGCAGGCAAGAACATGAGAAAGGTACGTATAGTGTGTAGCAATATCATGGGTTTCCATAACGTTTTGATGCCCCGAATAAAAGGAATGCGTTCTTCAGTAGATTGATAATGTTGCAGGGAGTAGAGTAACCCGGCCTGAATAAGTGGACTGATCAGCAGGCGAAGCAATAACATGCCGCCCAAAATCCACAGATAACGCTGGACCTCCGGACCGGACAGGCTGAGCTGGCTTTCCATTTTGAATAAAAGTGTGCTTAGCTCGCCGACATCATCCGTTGGATAACGTAGTAATAGAGGAACGACAGCCGATTGAACCAACCGGTAGATGAAATAACCCCAAGTTAATTGATAGATAAACAAGAGTGCGGCAATAAACATATGCTGACGGACAAGAAACCAGCCTTCACGAATTTTTGCTTTCACTGTCTCCACCTCACCATGACAGACCTCCGAATATGGCTTCAATTAGTTTCGTAGCACTCATGTTCCAGCGGGATTTGACTTGCTCGTCCAGTCCGGTTCTCAGGAAATTGTTCATATGGCGATTTTCGAGCACGATGTCATACAAAGGGTCAGTCATGGCCCAGGTGACAGGAGATGTATATGTCAGTTTATAGGTGACGCGCTCCTCGCGGCCATCCCAGTGTTTGGTTACGGTATGGCCGTCCTCAAACGCAATCCGAACAGGAACCTTGGGAAAGTCACTGCCCTTTTTGACAATGGTGACAGAGGACTCGTACATTTTTTTGCCGTCCTTCTCTATAGAAGAAACGTTGATCTTCTCTACAGCAAAATCGGCCATGCCGTTCCGGTAGACATATTGGTCAAAGTAATCCGCCCAGGAGGTGCGGGTGACTTGCTCAACCACCTTTTGAAAATCGCCCGTTGCGGGATGTTTAAAGCGATATTTTTTTACATACGTCGCAAGGATTCGTTCCATGGTCTTCGCTCCGACTTGCTGTTCAATGCCGAGTAGCACCAGTTTGCCCCTTGTGTACACGTTGGAAGCATATTGATTCTGTGAGTCAAACTTCCACGAGGGCTGTGTTAGAGGAGCCGGAGATGTGATCAGACCTGATTGTACCGGTAGATTCGGAATCAATCCGTATTCCTGTTCCATCAGTTTATCTTCTGCATAGGAGGTGAACCCTTCATCCAGCCAGGCCTCCTCAAACTCATTGCTCGCAACCATGCCGTAGAAGTATTGATGTCCAATTTCATGAACAACGGTGCGTTCCAGATCGTAACCCGGTGTTGTGTCATCGGCCCCAAAGGCTGTAATGAGAGTTGGGTACTCCATGCCTCCGGCCCCGTTTGCGGCTTTTGGCGGAACCACGATAGATAAGGTGGCATAAGGATAGGGGCCAAACCACTTGCTGTAATTCGTTAATGCGGCTTTGGCTGCAAAGAGATACCGCTCCTTCAGATCCTGATGTGCCGGATCAAGGTAGAGTTTAATACGTACACCGGGCACGTTGGGGGCAGAGAAGGGTTCCTCCGCATACACAAAATCAGGTGAGGCTGCCCAAGCGAAATCATGCACATCATCGGCATAAAATTGATACACTTTCTCACCATTCTTCAAGGTTGCCTGCTGCGTGGGGAATCCGGTTGCTGCCACCTTGTATGTTTCGGGTACTCGGATACGCACACTGTAGATACCGAAGTCAGCATAGAACTCGGAGTTCCCGTGATACTGATGCAGGTTCCAGCCTTCTATGGTACGGCCCCGTCTTCCAACAGGCTCGTAAGCACTGAGTTTAGGAAACCACTGGCCTGCCATGACAAAATCATCTGTTTTGCCCATCCTTGCGAAAATTTTGGGTAAACTTACTTCAAACGATGTGCGTATTGTGATGCTTTCCCCGCCCTTGACGGGTTTAGGGAGACGAACCTTAATCAGCGTTTTGTCTTTGATGTTCCCGTCATCCGGCTGTACATACTGCATCCGGTGTAGCAGAGAGAGCCCATCCTCCGTCTGCATGTCAGTAAACTTCATGGAGCCATAACCATCTGTAGGCATGACATCGCCGCGAAGCTTACCGCCCGATTCTTTCATAAATGTAGTATCCGCAGAGGAGAATGCATTAGGGTACATATGAAAATAAAGTTCGTTCACCGTTTTTTTGCCCGGATGAGTCCATGTTATGGTCTGTGTGCCTTGCAGTTTGTTCCCCTCGTTCAGCTTCACATCCATGTGGTATTCAACCACACGATTGCTGTATACCTCGGCTGTAGGGGATTGTACACTTTCCGGGGGGGCGGGCGCTCCGTTTTTGGCTGGAGGCTTGCCCGATTCTGGAGCGAGTACGGGTAACTCAGATGAAATGGAGCGATTGTAACCGAGTGTGATCCATACCCCTCCGGCAAACAGGCATAAGGCCAGGGATATGATGAGCCAGCTCTTGGCGCGTCGTGGAATCATCGTTCAATACCTCCCGTTGACAAGCATCTACAGCATGTATATGTTTGCATTGGGCCAATTATTAGTTAAAATATTTGTATCAACTCTTGGAGGCTATGAACATGGACCAAAATGAGCAAAACGGCAAGAAACAGATTGCCTTGAATATCGTGAGTGCAAAGAGCAAGCATAAAGGCTTTGGTTCAGGCTCTATTGATCTGAACAATCTTTCTCCGGTCATCATTGACCAGGGCGAAGCGAAAATCGACATCGGTGCCATGCACGCGAAGAGTAAAGTGGAACGAGGCATTAAATTTTCAACGAATCGTGAAGACGTTCCGAATGGACGTCAGGTATGGCTGGTATGGGTCGCTGTGGATCGTACAGAGCAAGGACAGTTGTATGGCGGGGCAACGGCATGTGAGATGTGGATTGACACGGAAGCCAAACGGGGGTGGAAGCTGCTCGCGGATCACGTCAACCGGATGGATTATGCGATGAAACGCCGATTTATGCTGGATGAGCTGGGACCGCAAGACAAAGCGGCACTGAAGACTCTTCTGATCTCTCATAATGAAGAATGGTGGAATGCTTCCCCGGATGAATTGAAAGAGGCACTTGCCTAACGGGAAAAAAGAAAAAAGCAACAAGCCCCGAACCGGCAGGTTATCCGGTTTCGGGGCTTGCTTTATTTTTGTGATGAGGATGTAGCGAAGGCTTCATACAGTCGCCTGCATATTTATGAATCCTCCATGTAAATATATGGAGTCTGTTAAACCGGCCATCTTCTTGACGCAATCAAGTCATTACGGATATGCGTCATTCTGTCATTCTACCCACCAGCGTTTGAAATCACTCCACCAAGAACGCTTCTGCTCCTGTACCCCTTTTTGGTTCTGTGCTTCGCGCGCCTTATCGTCCTGAGGATTGTCCAGTGGCTCCGTCTCGCCACGGCAGACTTCAGTCGGCTCCGTTCCCTGAATAAACACTTCCAGCCGTTTCTCTTCGCAGCCGTTACCAGCGAGTTTTCCGGTTTCCGGGTTAATGTAGACACTCACGACCTGATCAGGTACAGAGAAGATTTTTGGAGGGACACTTGCAAGGGCTTGTTCCGTAAACTGAGCAAAGATCGGGGCTGCGCGTCGGCCATCCGATGTCGAGATCGCTTTGCCCTGATCATAGCCCACCCATACAGCGGTGGACAGCTCTGGGGTGAATCCAACCAACCAGGCATCCGTATTGGTTGTTCCTGTTTTGCCAGCCACCGGACGTTTGATGGTGGCAGATACCCGATTGCCTGTGCCTCCGTTCTCAAAAACACTCTCCATCAGACGTGTCAGTACGTAGGCTGCTGCCGGTTCCACCACAGTGTCTGCTTTGGTCTGCGGAGATTCATACAACACACGCCCTGCCGCATCCGTCACTTGTAAAATAGCTACGGGTGGTGTCCGTTGTCCTCCAGCAGCAATAACGGAGAAGGCGGAGGCCATCTCCAGCGGACTGACAGGTGAAGTACCCAGTGCAAGAGAAGGGACAGGACTCAGCTTGCTTGTAATACCGAGCTTTTGAGCCATGTTTACGACTTGTTCTGGACTGATCTTCATAATCGTGTTGACCGCGTAGATGTTATCAGATGCAGCGATGGCTTGGCGAAGATCAATCTCACCTAAATATTTATCGCCGAAGTTGCCGGGTTTGTACGTTTTGCGGTCATTATCGTAATGGAACAGGGTAGGCTGGCTGTTGAAAATAGATGCACTGGTAAGCTGCTTCGATTCGAGAGCAGCGAGATACATAATCGGCTTAAAGGCTGATCCCGGCTGGCGTGTTGTTGTCAGCACATGGTTGATCTGATTGGTACGATAATTTTTGCCACCAACCATCGCTTTAATGTAACCGGTGCGCGGGTCAATCGACACGAGTGCGGTCTCCAGCTCGCTTTTCGCATCCATACCTTTGACAACCGCCATTTCCGCAGCCTTCTGCACTCGTAAATCCAGTGTCGTGTAGATGTTCAGCCCGCCGTGATCCAGCATCGCTTCGCTGATGCCAAGCTCCTTCACTGCAAGACTTCGAATGTAGTCGCGGAAATACGGTGCGTTCTCCACCGTCTTGCGCTCGCCCTCGGGTTTGAAGTTCAGCATTTCTTCGTAGGCGGAGTCCGCTTGTTTTTGCGTAATTTTACCCGTTTCAATCATGGCTTTCAGCACAATCTTCTGTCGATCCTTGGCATTTTTCATATGATTGTAGGGAGAATAATAAGTCGGTCCCTTCGGAATACCCGCAAGCATAGCGCTCTCGGCCAGATCAAGTTTCTTTGCGGATTTGCCAAAATACATCTGTGCAGCTGCCTCAATACCATAGGCACCGTGACCATAATAGATTTCATTTAAGTACATCTGCAAAATTTCATCTTTGCTGTATTTCATCTCAAGCTGTGCAGTATACATGGCTTCCTTGGCTTTGCGTGTCCATGTTTTCTCGTGGGACAGGTAGAGATTACGTGCCAACTGTTGGGTCAGTGTACTTGCTCCTTGAGACATTCGCATGTGCTGGATGTTGACAAGGACAGCTCGTCCCATGCCTTGAATGTCAAATCCGAAATGCTGCCTGAATTTACGATCCTCTACGGCTAGTGTAGCGTTCACCAAATCAGGGGTAATATCCTGAAGTTGTACGGGAATCGAATCCTTGCCGCCAGCGGAGAAGGTGGCGATGACTTCACCTTGACTGTCGAGTAATCTTGAGTTGCGATCCGAGTCAGCAAGGGGCAGACTGGTTGCGTATAGATATACCAAAATGGCAGCTATGGCAATCAGGCCGAGCGCCGTAAGTATGGATAGATATTTGATGAATTGGAGTACACGGAACCCGCGTTTGCGGGTCTTGACACTTGGCTTGTTCATGGAACGGGCTCCTCTCTTTTCTTTCCAGTATGGGACGGGAATAACCGGGATATTCAATTGGGCTGCGAAGTGAACAAATTCTAGCCAATTTTGGCCTGAAAACCGTTTTACAGTTGAATCGTCTATCGCGTATAATGCAAAAGGGTAATGAAAAGGTAGGGTTCGGCACAACATACTAAAGCATGTGTGGACGAACAGACCAGTGATTATGCATTTTAAAATGATCACTCATTACTTTTACGGAAAGAAGGTAGCGATCATGGAATTGTGGTTTACAGAGAAGCAGACCCCTGTGTTCGGCATTACCGCTAAGATTAAGCAGACTTACGTCACGGAGCAAACGGATTTTCAGGATCTCGTGATGGTTGAAACCGAAGAATTCGGAAATATGCTTGTACTGGACGGCATGGTGATGACGACGGTTAAGGACGAGTTTGTATATCATGAAATGGCGGCACATCCGGCCTTGAACACTCACCCAAACCCGAAAAAAGTGCTGGTGGTTGGCGGCGGTGACGGCGGTGTAATCCGTGAAGTCATCAAACATGCGGCTGTAGAAAAAGCAGTTCTCGTCGAAATTGACGGTAAAGTGATCGAATATTCCAAAATGTATTTACCTGAAATCGCCGGCAAGCTTGATGAGCCGAACGTTGAAGTGCTCGTTAACGATGGTTACATGCATATCATTGAACATAAAGATGAGTACGATGTTATTATCGTAGACTCAACAGAACCTGTAGGCCCAGCTGCTCCGCTCTTCGAGCGTGGTTTCTATCAGGGGATCTATGAAGCACTCAAAGAAGACGGGATCTTCGTTGCCCAGACGGACAACCCTTGGTTTAAGGCGGATCTGATCCAGAAGGTGAACAAAGATGTCAAAGAAATCTTCCCGATCGTACATGTGTACGGCTGTAATATTCCAACCTACCCAAGTGGTCTATGGACATTTACCATGGGCAGCAAAAGGCATGATCCACTTGAGGTAGACGAGGCTCAAATTCCGGAGATGGATACGAAGTATTACTCTCCACGTCTGCACAAAGCGGCATTTGTACTTCCAAAATTCGTGGAAGATTTAACGAAATAAAGGGGAAATGAAGATGAAACTGGATCAAGCTTATTCAGGAAACGTATTTATTTGCAGCTCTGAGGATTATGAAAATTCGAAAGCGGTCATCTACGGTATGCCGATGGACTACACCGTCAGCTTCCGTCCGGGTTCCCGTTTCGGCCCGGCTCATATCCGTCAGGCTTCGGTTGGACTTGAAGAGTACAGCCCGTATCTCGATAAAAGTATCGTGGACATGACCTATTTTGATGCGGGAGATTTGTTGTTGCCATTCGGTAACGCAGGACGCAGTCTTGAGGTTATCCATGAGTACATCGGCAACCTGCTGGCAGATGACAAGTTCCCGATTGGCCTGGGCGGCGAGCATCTGGTGACATGGCCCGTGATTCAACAGATGTACAAGAAATATCCGGATCTCATTCTGATCCACATTGATGCACACGCAGACCTTCGTGAACACTATGAAGGCGAGCCTCTGTCTCATTCCACACCTGTGCGTAAAGCTGCTGAACTGATGGGCGGTCAAAATATTTATCAATTCGGTATCCGTTCCGGCTCCCGCGAGGAATTCCAGTATGGTCGTGAGAACATTAACTTCTACCCGTTTGAAGTAGCGGCTCCAATGAAGGAAGCTCTTCCGAAAATGGGCAACCGTCCAGTTTATGTAACGATCGACATCGACGTGCTTGATCCGTCTGCTGCACCAGGAACTGGAACAGCAGAAGCTGGTGGAATCACATCCAAAGAACTGCTTGAAGCGGTTCACATGATTGCTGGATCGGATGTGAACGTTGTTGGCTGTGACTTGGTGGAAGTAGCACCAATCTATGATCCGACACAACAGACACAGATCGTAGCTGCCAAGTTGATTCGTGAAATGCTGCTTGGATTCGTGAAGTAAGTGAACTTAACTTCTGTTTCAAGCTATGTTATACTGGAAACAGAAGTGTTAGTAATATATTTAATTAATATATTGTGGTCGTGAAGTATAGGGTCTGCGGGTTCGACCATATACTAAATAAAGAGTCATTATCGTTGGCGCGATAATGACTCTTAGGACCCGAAAGGCTGTGGATTGCCACGGCGTGCATGAATTAAATAATGTTATTCAAGCAAAACCCACCGTCAGGCGATCAACCTTATGAGGTGGGTTTTTGCTTGTTCCGAAACTTTTTACGCAACCAACGGTAAAGCCTTCGTCCACTCAGCACAATGCTGAGGATCGCAGCAATCCACCGGATTACATCAAGCAACGCCACAAGTTTGACCATCGACGTCACCCCCTTTCGGACAGCAACGCCGTGATCATAAAACATCCACACTCAATCATAAGTCCATACCCCTAATTATAGCACATACGTTCCTGTTACTCTATGATTAGTTACTTGATATTTCATATATTCATGAGATATTACATAGACATGAAGCAGGACATCGACTGCTTAATTATGTATAATATGGAATGGAAGTGAGGTGGAGATTATATGTACGCCATTCGAGCACATTTGAGTATGTTCCCCAAATGGTTTGTTACCATAACAACCATATTTATTATTCAACTTGTTGTAGCCATGACGGGTTATTTTAATTTCAGCTTTCTGCTTGTAAATCTGGCAACGTTATTTGGTGCTTATGCCGCCAGGGAATATAAATTTAATAAAATCTCTTTCGTTTTATGTCTGATCCTAAGTATCAGTTTTGTTATGCTGGCTATTCAGTCTTATTCATTGTCATCTGCTTTCACCCGAATTGTTACGTTATGATGCGCGATTTGGGGTAAAACGATAGAAGGAGGTGTTACCAATGAGAATCAAGACAACCAAGAACACCAAGACATGGAAACGAGCAAGTGTGATAACTCTAGTGCTTACACTATTATGGGGAATGGGACAGGCTCATACATTACCTGATGCTAGCGCAGCACCTTCAACCGCAACATGTGGCACAGGAGATCATGGACTGACATCAGAACTGAAAAAAGGCAGTGGCGTGGAAGAACAGCAATTGCAATTCACGGATATCAATTTTCTAAATCAAAATACAGGACGGGCGGCAGGTAAAGGGTTCTTGATTGGAACTTCGAATGCGGGCTGTACTTGGCAACCCATATACACGGGACAGTGGCAGTTCGAACAATTAAACTTCCCAAATAACGTTACAGGGTATGCACTGGCGGGCGTGAAGGGCTCCTCACTAACGTATCTCATACGTACGGACGATGGAGGTTCACACTGGAAAAGACTGAGTACACCAGGTGTTCCGCCGTTCAAGCGGATTGATTTCGGGGATAAAAATACGGGCTATGGATACACTTATAACGGAGCATATCGAACTGACAATGGCGGTATGACATGGAGTAAAATAACTACACCAGCTAACACTAGAGCCGCTACATTTATTACAGATAAGCTGGGGTATGCTGTTGTAGTTGTACCCGGGACAGGCTATAAGATCGAGAAGACAAGTAATGGAGGCAAGAGCTGGAATACAGCTCTTCAGGTGAAATCCGGTACATGGAACGGAGCAGACCTGTATGCAAATGGATCTCAGGTATGGGCTATCCTATATGGGGATGCGGGCATGTCCCAGCAATCCTACTCCCTGTATGCGAGTGGTGATCAAGGAGAGAGCTGGAGGCAGGTTTTCGCTCAATCGACAGCAGGCGCAGGGCCGGCCCCCGGTGCCAATCAAGATGGCAAAGGAACCGGACCGGCTAATCCCGGTGGACATCCAGGCAACATGGCACTGATTGGTAAAAAGACCGCTTATCTCTCTGCTGGATCGCCAGCGGCAGACAAGGTTGGAATTGGGCGTTCCTTTGATGGAGGTTCCACGTGGAAAAACATTGATCTGAAAGCTCAAGGCTATAGCTCCCGTATCTCGTTCCCTACAACCAAGATCGGCTGGCTTGTTGTGACAAGTACGAACGCACCTGCCGTTTATGCAACAACAGATGGTGGAATAACCTGGTCAGCAAAAATTTTATTTCGCTCAGAACAGAATTAACAAATTATAAAATGAATTAATGTATTAGCTAATTCATAGTAAAAACGATCTATGTGTATTTTTAATTGAATTAAAATGATGTAACCTCATAATGAGCCCTTTTCCTGAGATTTGATATGGAAAAGGGCTTTTTTTTCAGGAAACAAAAGGGTTGAAACCTGTCTCAAAACAGGTTATTGTAAGCGTTGACAACATATTTCAAGGAGGTTGAAATAATGGTTAATGTTATTTTAAAGGCTGATTCAGATAAAGGATTAATAAATCGCAATATATATGGTCACTTTTCCGAGCATTTGGGACGTTGTATTTATGAAGGCCTCTGGGTGGGTGAAGATTCACCTATTCCAAATACGGAAGGTATTCGGAACGATGTACTTGCGGCACTTCAGAAGCTGAACATTCCTGTGCTTCGCTGGCCAGGTGGTTGTTTTGCTGATGAATATCACTGGAAGGATGGTGTAGGGCCAAAAAGTGAACGTGCACGCATGATTAATACCCACTGGGGTGGCGTGGAAGAGAATAACCATTTTGGTACACATGAATTCATGAGGCTGTGTGAACTGCTGGGGGCAGAACCTTATATCAGCGGCAACCTAGGCAGTGGAACCGTGCAGGAAATGCAGGAGTGGGTAGAGTACATTACGTTTGATGGTGAGTCTCCTATGGCGAACTGGCGGAAGCAGAACGGCCGGGAAGAACCGTGGAAGCTGAAGTATTTTGGCGTCGGCAATGAGAACTGGGGCTGCGGTGGCAACATGCGTCCAGAGTATTATGCGGATGAATATCGTCGTTACGCTACATATGTACGTAATTATTCAGAAAATCAGATTTACAAAATTGCTTGTGGACCGAACGACAGCAACTATGAGTGGATGGAAGTGTTGATGAGAGAAGCGGCCCGTTTCATGGATGGCATTAGCCTTCATTATTACACGATTCCGACAGGTGTATGGGAAGATAAAGGGAATGCTACCGGTTTTGGAGAGGCTGAATGGTTCACTACATTGAAAAAAACGCTGTTTATGGATGAATTACTTGTAAAGCACTCCGAGATCATGGACAAATATGATCCGGAAGGCCGAGTAGGCATTATCGTAGATGAGTGGGGGACATGGTACAACGTTGAACCAGGAACCAATCCGGGTTTTCTATACCAGCAGAATACCATGCGGGATGCAGTACTTGCGGCGGTGAACCTGAACATCTTCAATCAGCATAACAAACGGGTGCATATGGCGAATCTGGCTCAGATCGTTAATGTACTTCAATCGCTTGTATTTACTGAAGGGGATAAAATGATCCTGACGCCGACGTACCATGTGTTCGATATGTATCAGGTCCATATGGATGCACAGCGTCTGGATCTCAGTTATGAGAGCCCGGGGTATACATTTGGTGAGGAGACGATTCCGCAACTTAGTCTGTCTGCATCACGGAACAAAGATGGCGTTATTCATGTGACAGGATGTAATCTTAGTCATACGGATGAGCTTGAAGTAGTCGTGCAACTGGAGGCAGGTCAAGCGGCAAGCGTATCGGGACAGTTGCTCCATAACGCTGACTTTGGGGCATTTAATACGTTTGAACAGCCAGATCAGGTGAAACTTGTAGCTTGGGAAGGGCTTGTTTTGGAGAATAATACATTGCGTTTTGTGTTACCTCCGGCTTCCGTTGGTGTGGTCGCTGTTCAGGGTTAAGGTATGAAGCCTAGCAATCACCAATACCAACAGCAGCCCCGTGAGGGAAGAAACGAACCCTGTAAGGGTTGTGACAGCCAGTATGATATTCATATCAGTGATGCCAAAATGGCCCGTCTGGTGGAGATCGCTTCACGCTCACGCACTACGGTAGAGGATGAGGAGTATGAGCGTCGCCTTGCGATCTGCTCAGGCTGCCCTGATCTGCAATATGGAACAACATGCCGGCACTGCGGCTGCCTTGTACAAGTGCGCGCGAAACTGGCCGATTCCACCTGTCCCTATCCGTATGCATCGCAGTGGGCATGAACAGAGTTCATCATTTTATGTTTGAAACTGGGTAAACAAGTATGTTGTTATATTGCCTAGATACGTTTCATTATAATGTAGTAAGAGGGCAAGCCCAATGAAGCAAAGTGGCAAAGTGAATGAAGTCAGACAGCCAGATGATGAAGCAAGATAACGAGATAGATGTGAATTAAGGGAGGGCTGCACGATACGGGTGCAGCTCTCCTTTTTGATGTCATAACAAAAAAACTCTGAATTTGGATTTGAATTGAGCGGGTGAACTGGATATAGTTATACAGTAGAGTGTAGGAGAGCAAGTTTATTCGGAATATGAGCGTGTATAGCGACACACCATTCAGGAAGGGCTGTTCTCACCAGCTGTCCTGATTTTGCGTCGCCTCGAATATAATGGAGGTTAACATTCATGTCGAAGATGCGACCGGTTCAGATCCGGCTGCATAGCCGTTATGAAGGGGAAGATGTACTGCAGGAAATGCAGGGAGAAGCTGTGGTCAAGGGAGCATACTTGTATGTTCGTTACGAAGAGCCACAGGCTGGACCCGAGGGAGGCATCACTCGTACAACATTGAAGCTGGGCGGACAATCCATCAAGATTATACGTCATGGTGAGGTGGAGTCGGAGCAGACGTTTGAATTAAACCGAAAGCTTCCAGGTTTCTACCGTTCACCATATATGTCGTTTGCCCTGTCCACGCATACACAGAAGCTGGAACTTTCCATTCAGGGATTGAGCGCACGCGCAGCGTGGAGCTACGACTTTTACCGCTTTGATGAAGAAGCCGGACATTTTGCGATTAGTTTGCATATACAGGAGGAACCAAATTCATGACACGTAATCCACTAGATACGATTAACGAACGGGTAAGTACAGCCATTGGCAATGCGATTGTTGCTGCTGGCATCGTAACACAGGAAGAGCTTCCAGCTATTACACTTGAAGTGCCGCGCGAGAAGTCCCATGGTGATCTGGCTACCAATGCAGCGATGCAGTTGACCAAGATTGCCAAACGGAACCCTCGTCAGATTGCCGAGGAAATCATCGCTAACCTGAATCTTGCAGAAGCCGGAATTGAAAAGGCGGAGATTGCAGGACCAGGATTCATTAACTTCAAATTGAACAAGAGTTATCTCTATCCCGTGCTTAACTTGGTGCATGAGCAAGGAGAGAACTACGGAAGAATTGATGTTGGAGCGGGGAAAAAGGTGGAGATGGAATTTGTCAGCGCCAACCCGACAGGCAGTCTGCATCTGGGTCATGCCCGCGGAGCAGCTGTAGGGGATGCCCTGTGCAACATCCTCGATTACGCAGGTTACGATGTAACTCGTGAATATTACATTAATGATGCGGGTAACCAGGTGTTTAATCTGGCCCGTTCTATCGAAGCGCGTTATCTGCAAGAGCTGGGTCAAGAAGCTGAAATGCCGGAAGATGGATATCATGGTGAAGACATTAAAGGTTTCGCGAAGGAACTGGTTGCTGAAAAAGGAGACAGCTTGCTGTCTATGCACCCGGGAGATCGCGCGGCATACTTCCGTGATTATGGTCTGGAGAAAGAACTGGACAAGATCAAACGCGACCTGAACCGCTTCCGTGTGAACTTCGATATCTGGTTCAGCGAAACATCGCTGTATGATAACGGGGAAGTGCTTCGCGTGCTGGACGAGCTACGTGACCGCAACGAGATTTATGAAAAAGACGGCGCAACTTGGTTGAAAACGATGCAATATGGTGATGACAAGGAGCGCGTTCTGATCAAAAACGACGGTACGTATACCTATCTGACACCGGATATTGCATATCACCGCGATAAATACTCCCGTGGTTATGACACGATGATCAACATTTGGGGAGCGGATCACCACGGCTATATTCCGCGTATGAAAGCAGCAATGCAAGCGCTGGGCAACGATCCGGACAAGCTGGTAGTTTTGATTGCACAGATGGTTAGCTTGTTCCAAAATGGCGAGAAAGTAAAAATGTCCAAACGTACAGGTAAAGCTGTAACGATGGAAGACCTGATGGATGAGGTTGGCATTGATGCCATTCGTTATTTCTTCACGATGCGTAGCATGGATTCGCATCTGGACTTTGACATGGATTTGGCGATTTCGACATCCAATGAAAATCCGGTATTCTACGTACAATATGCACATGCACGTGTGTGCAGTGTGTATCGTCAAGCCGAAGAGCAAGGTATCGAGTTGTTGCCACTGGCACAGATCGATCTGTCCAAGCTGACTACCGAGCACGAGTATGACCTTCTTCGTAAAATGGGAGAATTACCTGAAGAGATCGCTGCAGCGGCTACAGGTTATGCGCCGCATCGCATCATTCGTTATGTCTACGAACTGGCATCCCTGTTCCATAGTTACTACCGGGCTGATCGCGTCATTACCGAAGACGCGCAGCAGACCCAGGCGCGCCTGGCGCTGATCGGTGCCGTTCGCACCGTCATCGCAACAGCGCTCCGTCTGGTGGGCGTATCCGCACCAGACAAAATGTAATCCCTTCGGCCAAGTGGCGGACACCTTCCTGCCGCTCGGCCGAAGGCAAAGTCTCCATGCCCCCGCGCGAGCATTTACTTATGCGCGCGGGCATGGAGACTTTTTTTGTGCCCGTGGCTGGCGGTGGCCAGCACCTGGCCCTTGCGGGTACTGGCGATGCTCGCCAAGTACCCGTAAAGGGCTCAGGCTTGCCGCCTGCCGCGGGCACCCAGCAGTGCCCTGCCATCGGCAAAGCCGCAGGGCACTGCTTCAAGAGCAGGCTCGGTTGTGCCTGCTCTCGCTCTTGCCTGCTGCGCAAGGCGTGCCCGGCAGTGGCCGGCATCCGTTGCTGCGCAGCACAGGTGCTGGCGGCGTGTAGCATGCGCCGCCAAGTCACCCCCCGCCCTCTTGCATCAGCTTGAGGGCGTCTAGCTCGCCACCGCGGACTTTACTCTTCGCGGTGGTGCTTTTACGGGCGCGCAGCGGAACCGTCGCGCGCTTCACAAGTGTCTTGATCTCGGCTGGAGACAAGCCGGGATGTTTGGCGAGCAGCAACGCGATTGCGCCGCTCACATGGGAGGTGGCCATGGATGTTCCACTCATCTCATGGTGCTTGCCTTGCACCCAGGAGGACACAATTTTGTCCCCGGGTGCATAGACGTCCACATAAGCACCGCGATTGCTGAATGAAGCAATACGTCTGTTTTTGTCGGTAGCCCCAACCGAGATGGTCTGCGGATATCGAGCAGGATAGTCGATGCTGCGGCGCTTACCGTCATTTCCTGACGAAGCCACAATGACGATTCCTGCATGATATGCACGGTTGACCACATCAAGCAAAGATTTACTTCGTGTTTTCATACCGAAACTCATATTGATAATATCCACCTTGTTGCGTACACACCAGTCGATGCCGAGTACAATGTCCGAGACATAAGCAGAGCCGTTGTGATCAAAGGCTTTGACGGGGTAGATTAATGAACGCGGGGCAACGCCGATCATGCCTTCGGTACTGTTGGCTGCGGCAATGGTTCCTGCAATATGGGTACCGTGACCGTTGTCATCATGGGGAAGCAAGCTTCGGTTCAACAGATTAATGCCACGGGCAAGGGAGTATCGTAGATCAGGGTGATGGTAATCTGCTCCTGTATCAATAACACCAATTTTGATCCGGTGTCCTGTCGAAACAGACCATACTTTAGGGGCTCGAATTTGCTTCACACCCCAGGGTATGCCTTGAGGGGTGCTGGGTTTGTTGTGGAGTGCAGTAGAATGCAGCGAGACAGGAGTGTCTTCCTCTAACGTAATGTCGTCCCCGTATCGATATAACACGTCCGGGCTCTGGACAGGAGCGATGAGAGTTCTGGCAAGCCTTGAGGTTCGAACGCCTCCCAGATCGGTGAATTCATTGCGCATTCGGGATAATTCAACGAGACAGGCCTCGTACTGCTGCGGTTTGGCGAATCGAATCAGATAACGTCCCCCGTGTTCAGGTTCGGGGCATCTCATTCCGTCAATCAACTGATGCAATAAACCGGTATAGTCCATTATGGGCTGCCCCCTTCGGGATGAACATGCTGAGGTATTCTATGAATGCGCTCATCCCGGCGCATGGGGAACTTGCCCTTTTTTTATAAAAACACATTCTCTCCGTGTCAAAACGGGCGCAGGTACATATGATGGATGGAGGGCTAGAGGGCTCTTGCGGGGAACCTGGTGAGGAGCAATCCTACGAGGGTATACAGTCAGAAGGCGGAGGGGACTCCGTCTTTTACATATGGTTTGGGCTTTTGTTCATAGAGATAGCGTACATATTCATTGCCTCCTTATCATTCTGTCTCTCGAAGTGAGGAGATCGGGATATGGATCAAAGGACGGATGTGTAAATATGGGACATGCTTACATAAAAACTTGCTTTTTAACGCTAAATAGGTTTTACTTAGGTTTGTTAATGGATATGTTATACGTAACGATCCAGTTTGCAGGGGATATAAAGTGAATTATGTGTGAGAGGAAGTGTCTTCAGTGAGTACCTCGCTCAATTTGAAAATTGATAAAGAAAAGGTAAGAGAGATCCCTTTGGTGGATCTGGCCTTTATGGTGCTGAAAGCGGCAAACACGCCGTATTACTACCGGGATTTGATGAATGAGGTAGCGAAACAGCGCGGAATGACAGATGAAGAGATCAACGAGTATATCGCCCAGCTGTATACCGAAATTAATATCGATGGCCGTTTTGCTTGCGTCGGTACGAGTCTTTGGGGATTGAAACGCTGGTATCCGGTTGTTGGATCGGAAGATTCCATGACGGGTGCGAAGCGTCCGCGTATCATCAACGATGAAGATGATGATCTGGAAGACGAAGACTTCGGTGAAGAGGACGACAGCTACAACAGTGACGAAGACTTCGACAGCACAGATGATGATCAAGACGAAGATGAAGACGAAGATGACGATGATGATGACATCTTTGATGAAGAAGACAGTGAAGAAGAAGTGCTGGTTGAAGATGACGATTTGGAAGACGAAGACCTCGAAGAAGACGAAGAAGAGTCCGAAGACGAGGATGAATTTGACGACGATTCCGATAATCGGTAATCCTTTTTGCTGACGAAAAATTGCCCGTTTTTTCCCCGATAGTCAGCCTTGACAGCAGACGGGGTAACGGGTAAACTATTGCATGGGCTTATGAATGAGCGACAATATATTTATGTTTTTTTAGAGAAAGTGCCCCGTCCTGCGGGAGTACTTTCTTTTTGTATTTTTAGAGGCAGAATGATGCCAAACGATTACTTTTCCGACTGCTTCCGGCCAAACCTTTTCGGCCTGTTTTTTTGTATGTTCAAACAAAGAAAATAGAACTACCGACGAGGTTTGTAGTGGGACAAGCGTGGATGAAGGCTCCCGGAAAGTTTGCATTATTTTTTGCCAGGAATGATGTGTTAGTTAAAGCCGTCTTCGCTGGAAAGGGCAGTTCGCAGATGCAGTTAATTTCTGCCATTGCTCTTTTTAACGATGATTACCTGGGAAACGGGTTACGATAACACCATATATCGCCTGAATTTCTGTACTTATATTAGGAGGGTAATAACAGTGACAAAGTATATTTTCGTGACGGGCGGAGTTGTGTCCTCCCTGGGCAAAGGGATTACAGCAGCCTCGCTGGGCAGATTGCTGAAGAACAGAGGACTCAAAGTAACAATCCAAAAATTCGATCCATACATCAACATTGACCCGGGAACCATGAGTCCTTATCAACATGGTGAGGTATTCGTAACGGATGATGGCGCAGAGACGGACCTGGACCTTGGCCACTACGAACGTTTTATTGACATCAACCTTTCCAAAAACAGCAATGTCACGACAGGTAAAGTGTACTCTTCTGTAATCAGCAAAGAGCGTCGCGGAGAGTATCTGGGCGGTACAGTTCAAGTCATTCCACATATCACAAACGAGATCAAAGAGCGTGTATTCCGCGCTGGACGTGAAGCGGGTTCGGATGTTGTTATTACCGAGATTGGCGGAACGGTGGGTGACATCGAGAGTTTGCCATTCCTGGAAGCGATTCGTCAGATCAAGAGTGATGTAGGTCGTGACAACGTGATGTACATTCACGTTACACTGATTCCATATATCAAAGCAGCGGGTGAAGTCAAAACAAAACCGACACAACACAGTGTGAAGGAATTGCGTAGCATTGGTATCCAACCAAACGTTATCGTTTGTCGTACGGAATATGAGCTGTCCAAGGACATGAAGGCCAAAATCGCACTTTTCTGTGATATTGACGAGAATGCAGTCGTTGAATGCCGTGATGCAAGCACGTTGTATGAAGTACCACTTAACCTTCGTGAAGAGGGTCTGGATGAAATCGTGGTTAACCATCTGAAACTGACTACTCCTGCACCGGATATGAGCGAGTGGGAAGGTCTGGTGAACCGGATCAGCAAGCTGGAGCGTACGGTCGAGATTGCAATCGTTGGTAAATATGTGGCATTGCATGATGCGTACCTGAGTGTTGTAGAGTCCCTGTCACATGCAGGGTTTGCATCCAATGCGGACGTGAAGATCCGCTGGGTTCCTTCTGAAGATATTACCGATGAGAATGTAGGCGACATGTTGCATGGTATTGGTGGTATTCTTGTTCCTGGTGGCTTCGGTGATCGCGGTATTGAAGGCAAAGTATCGGCAATTCGTTATGCCCGTGAAAAAAATATTCCGTTCTTCGGAATTTGCCTGGGTATGCAGGTTTCTGTCATTGAATATGCACGCTCTATCGTTGGTTTGAACGGAGCAAACAGTTCGGAGATTAACCCGGCTACCGAGTTCCCGGTAATTGACCTGCTGCCTGAGCAAAAAGATATTGAAAATCTGGGCGGTACGATGCGTCTGGGTCTGTACCCTTGTAAGCTGCAGGAAGGTTCTTTGGCGATGTCATGTTACGACGATGAGTTGGTATACGAAAGACACCGTCACCGGTACGAGTTTAACAACGAATACCGTGAAGCGATTGAAAAAGCAGGTCTTGTTATTTCCGGTACATCACCGGATGGACGCCTGGTTGAGATTGTGGAACTTCCTGGACACCCTTGGTTCTTGGCAGTACAGTTCCATCCGGAATTCACTTCCCGTCCGAACCGTCCGCAACCATTGTTCCGTGAGTTTGTGAAAGCTTCTCTGGAGAACGCGGAGAAATAATAAATTGAATCATTGAAAACCCTAGTATTATGAGGATGTTTCTGGCTGCTATTATAGCGCGGAAACGTCCTTTTCTTTTTAATAAAGATGTAGATTGATTTACCCTTTGTCAATTTGAGATAATAGAAGGATTTTACTGGAAGAGGTAGAATACTTATCATGACGACTATGGGATAGTTATCCAGATGTAATGTGTATATGCTTTCCTAATTCTAGGAGGTTACAGCGTGGAAGAGAAAAAAGTTCTGATTGTCGATGACCAAAACGGTATTCGTATTCTACTGATGGAAGTGTTCAGCAGCGAAGGGTATAACACATTTCAGGCGGCAAACGGCAAGATTGCGCTCGAAATCGTCAATAAGGACAAGCCGGATCTCGTTCTGCTGGACATGAAAATTCCGGGGATGGACGGGCTTGAAATACTGAAGCATATCAAGGAGATTGACCCTGATATCAAGGTTATTATGATGACGGCGTATGGAGAACTTGACATGATCAAGGAAGCTACCGATCTTGGCGCGCTCATGCATTTTACGAAACCGTTTGATATTGATGAGATGCGTGTGGCCGTTAATATGCAACTTCGCAATGGCGCTGCGAACAAATGCAGCTAAATCCTGTCGATACAGGATTTTTTTGCGTCAACCACCAACCACATGTAATCATGAGAAAATGGAGTATTTCACCTGTTAGTGTAGGGAATATTGGAAATGGTAACGCCATCATGCCGTGTCTGTGAAAACTGTGCTGCAAAGCACAGCATTTTTGCAAAAGCTTGTTTAGTATTTGACATGGGATGTGGTATAATAAGCCCGTATGTGATTTCGGCTAAAAACCATAGACACAACCCAAACCCCTAGGAGGATTGAAACCATGCCATTAGTATCTATGACAGACATGTTGAACAAAGCACTTGAAGGAAAATATGCAGTTGGTCAATACAACATCAACAACCTTGAGTGGACTCAAGCGATTCTTACTGCTGCTGAAGAAGAGAAATCCCCAGTAATTCTGGGCGTATCCGAAGGTGCAGCACGTCACATGGGCGGCTTTACTACTGTAGTTAAAATGGTAGAAGGACTCTTGATTGACATGAAAATTTCCGTACCAGTTGCAATCCATCTGGATCACGGTTCAAGCTTCGACAAATGTAAAGAAGCAATCGATGCTGGCTTTACATCCGTTATGATCGACGGTTCCCATCACTCCATCGATGAGAACATCGAAATGACTAAAAAAGTCGTTGAATACGCACACGCTAAAGGCGTTTCTGTAGAAGCTGAAGTTGGTACTGTAGGCGGACAAGAAGACGACGTTATCGGTGGTATTCAATACGCTGACTTGAACGAATGTATCCGCATCGTTAAAGAAACAGGTATCGATACTTTGGCACCAGCTCTGGGTTCCGTTCACGGTCCTTACCAAGGCGAGCCAAACCTCGGCTTCAAAGAAATGGAAGAAGTTCGTGACGCGGTACAAGTTCCACTCGTATTGCACGGTGGTACAGGTATTCCTAAGCACGATATCGATAAAGCAATCTCTTTGGGTACTTCCAAAATCAACGTGAACACAGAGAACCAAATCTCGTTCACAAAAGCAGTTCGTGAAGTGCTTGCAGCAAAACCAAACGCTTACGATCCACGTACGTTCATCGTACCAGGCCGTGATGCAATCAAAGAAACTGTTAAAGGTAAAATCCGTGAGTTTGGTTCCAACAACAAAGCGTAATTTATCTTTAAAAGTTCCATACTGTGAAATGGAAGAACACCGCCTAGCCGGTGTCTTTCCATTTTCACACCTTATTTCTACATCGTTAGCCATCAGCACGTATTGCCGTTCATCGGCTGCAAAACACGTAGGGGGACATTAAGCTTTATGGAAAAATTAATGATTAGTGGCGGACGTCCGTTACAGGGAACTGTAACTATAAGCGGTGCCAAAAACAGCGCCATTGCGCTTATTCCTGCAGCATTGCTTGCCGAGTCAGAGGTCGTGTTGGATAACTTGCCATTACTCAGTGACGTGGCCGTATATGCAGAAATTTTGGAGGAACTTGGGGCGCGTGTGACTTGGGAAGGTAGTCAGATGAAAATTGATCCTTCTGATATTAAATCCATTCCGATGCCAAACGGTCCTGTGAAGAAACTTCGTGCTTCTTATTATATGATGGGAGCACTGCTTGGACGTTTTAAAGAAGCAACAATAGGTTTGCCCGGAGGTTGTAATTTTGAACCTCGTCCAATTGATCAACACATCAAAGGGTTTGAAGCGCTTGGCGCAACCGTGACGAATGAACATGGCTCTATCCATTTGTATGCCAAAGAGCTACGCGGAGCTAAAATATATCTTGATGTAAGCAGTGTTGGTGCAACCATCAACATTATGCTGGCGGCCACTCGTGCCAAAGGCTCTACAATTATTGAAAATGCGGCTAAAGAGCCTGAGATTATAGATGTAGCAACACTTTTGAATTCTATGGGTGCCAGCATCAAAGGTGCAGGTACAGAAACGATTCGAATCGAAGGGGTCTCGGAGCTTAAGGGTTGCCGTCACTCCATTATTCCGGATCGGATTCAAGCGGGCACGTATATGATCGCTGCGGCGGCCACGCGCGGAGATGTACTCATTGATAATGTCATTCCCAAACATCTGGAGGCTTTAACGGCCAAGTTGCTGGAGATGGGAGTGGGTATCGAGGAGCTGGACGAAAGTATTCGGGTTATTGGACAGCCGCAGTACAGTCATGTTGATGTAAAGGCGCTGGTATATCCAGGATTCCCTACCGACCTGCAGTCCCCAATGACCAGTGTATTAACACAAGCGAACGGTGTAAGTGTACTGAGTGACTTTGTATACAGCAATCGGTTCAAACATGTGCCTGAACTGGTTCGTATGGGCGCCAAAATCCGTGTGGAAGGCCGATCAGCCATTATTGAAGGCAGTGCACTGAATGCGGCTAAAGTAAAAGCGTCGGATCTTCGTGCTGGTGCAGCACTAGTCATCGCGGGACTTACCGTCAGTGAAGGAGTTACTGAGGTGACGGGAGTTGAGTTTATTGATCGTGGTTACGATCATTTGGTGACCAACCTACGTTTGCTTGGTGCAGACGTGTGGCGGGAAACCGAATAGGTATTGATTAAGGCGCAGCATCGCAAATATTCCCGCTTGAAGCGTGTTTTGTAGCGGTGCTGCATAACCTATAGTAGAATAGGGTATACTATTCTAATAGATTTTGTATTCTCTTCCGGATATGATGAACTGTAACAGGTTCTCGTTTCGGAGGGTCTTTTTTTGAAATAAACATCATAAGGCTTAGAACACATCATTTCTTATATTGTTTTTGAAAATCATTCCCTTTCTCCAATCCCCGGATTTGTTTGAACCTGCGCTTCATAGCCGGTCTTCCCGGATCGATCGCCCCATGTTTGGAGTTCACTCATTAAGGATTATGCCATGTAATGGCCATTCCACCCGGAAACTTACACACCAAGACATGTATTTGCATTATAACGGTTACATTCCGTACAATGGATAGAAGAGATTGTGGTAGAACTGCTTTCTATGGCTTGAATTAGCTAACGAAACTATCCATTTCACGGACTCATTAATTGAATAGGTGGTTATTATATGGATCTGCAAATTTCCGATTTGGAAGAAATGAAATTAACGGACCTCTATAAGCTGGCGAAAAAATACCAGATTCCTTATTACGGGACCCTTAAAAAGAAAGAATTAATCTTTGCAATACTCCGTGCGCAAGCGGAACAAAGTGGTTTGATGTTTATGCAGGGCGTGCTCGAGATTTTACCTGAAGGTTACGGCTTCTTGAGGCCAATCAACTATTTGCCAAGTACAGAAGATATTTATATCTCGGCCTCACAGATTCGCAAGTTTGATTTACGCACGGGTGACCTTGTATCAGGTAAGTGTCGAACGCCAAAAGAAAATGAGAGATATTTCGGTTTATTGCAAGTTAACGCTGTGAATGGTGAGAATCCATCGGCGGCTGCGGAGAGACTTCACTTCCCGGCATTAACCCCATTGTATCCGCAGAAGAAACTGGTTCTTGAAACATCCCCGAGCCATTTATCCACACGTATTATGGATGTGCTTGCCCCTGTAGGGTTGGGACAACGTGGATTGATCGTAGCACCTCCCAAAGCCGGTAAAACGCTTCTCCTCAAAGAAATTGCCAACAGCATCTCAACTAACAATCCAGAAATTGAACTTTTTGTCCTGTTGATTGATGAACGTCCAGAAGAAGTAACGGATATGTCTCGTTCGGTAAAAGGTGAAGTTGTCGCTTCCACGTTTGATGAGTTGCCCGAGAATCATATCAAAGTAGCGGAACTGGTGCTGGAGCGCGCTCTGCGTTTGGTTGAAGCCAAAAAGGATGTCGTTATTTTGCTCGATAGTATCACACGTCTGGCTCGTGCATATAACCTGGTGATTCCACCATCTGGACGTACACTAAGTGGTGGTATTGATCCAGCAGCATTCCATCGTCCAAAGCGTTTCTTTGGTTCTGCTCGTAACGTGGAGGAAGGCGGTAGCTTGACTATTTTGGCAACAGCGTTGATTGATACGGGGTCGCGTATGGATGACATCATTTATGAAGAATTTAAAGGTACGGGTAATATGGAGCTTCATCTGGATCGCAAATTGGCTGAACGCCGTATTTTCCCTGCCATCGATATTCGCCGTTCCGGTACACGCCGTGAAGAGGTATTGCTTAGCAAGGAAGAGCTGGATACGATCTGGGCTATTCGTAAAAATATGAATGATTCCCATGACTTCGTTGAAGGTTTCCTGAAAAAACTACGCAACAGTAAAACGAATGCCGAGTTCCTGGCTGCGTTTGACGCGGCTGGCAATGCGCCCTCCAGCAATGCTGGAACGACGACAACTCGCCGTTCCCCAAGACAAACGGCTACATCAGGAACATCGAATTAACATTTGAACTGCAGTTTGAATTCGTATAACGTAGCCATGATCGTTGTAAGATAAAGATGTGGCTGACTGTACAATCAACTGACTGCAATATAATATACTCGTCGTCAGGTTTAACCCAATAGATGTGAGGAGAACATCATGTATTTAGTATACGCAGATGAAAAAGGTAATGTTTTTGATCATCCCTCCCTGTACGGACTCGCCCGTAGTGGAGATATGATTGTCGAGATAATGGAGGATGAGTTGATTCCTCTGCCGGACGGTGCAACATTGGTTGGTCTTCCAAGCACCCGTCCTATCGGTATGGACCCGGATACAGGCGAGATGTTGCCGTTGCCGAGTGATACACAAGCTGTAGGGGCTCTGTTGCCGCAAGGTTTTACGCGTCTGTGCTTGCCGGGTTACGTAAAAACGGATAAGGATTACAAGCTGCCGTTGTTTGGATACTCGGCTGTCGTTTGGAAAGATGGCGGTTTCTACGTTACGGCTTCCCAGTCCGATATTCCTGAGAAGTGGAATCCGATGAACTGTGATCGTGACGATGTGCGCTCTGGGGTTAAACGATTTACGGAGAAGTATCCAGAGAACCGTTTATACACCCACCTGTCCAATTGTGCACTGGGTTATGAGTGTCTCACGTCTTCCAACACATTCTTGAATCGTTGGGAAGGCGGCGTTCCTGTATCATACTCATGTAATGCTGGTTGTTTCGGTTGTATCTCTGAACAGCCGGATGACAGTGGATTTGTATCACCTCAAACACGGATGAATTTCCGTCCTCGTGTAGATGAGATCGTTGAAGTGATGCTGGAACATCTGAAAACACCCGAATCTATTATTAGCTTCGGACAGGGGTGTGAAGGTGAACCTTCCACACAGGCCAAGCTGATCATCGAAGCTATTCGCGAAGTGCGCTCCATTACGGATATGGGGTACATCAACATTAATACCAATGCTGGCTTGAATGATCATATTCGCGGCATTGTGGATGCAGGTCTGGATCTGATGCGTGTGAGTACGATCAGTGCATTGGATGATCATTACAACGCGTATTACAAACCTCGTGGATATACATTGGCTAATGTAGAGAAATCAATGAAGTACGCTGCGGAGCAAGGGGTATATACCTCCATTAACTATCTGATCTTCCCGGGTGTAACCGATCGTGAGGAAGAGATCGAGGCAATGATTGAATTTGCACGCCGCACCAACCTGCGATTGATTCAGATGCGTAACCTGAATATTGACCCGGAGAGCTATCTGGAGTTAATTCCGCCAGCACAGGGAGATATATTGGGAATGAAGCAGATGCTGGAGATATTTGCGGAAGAGTTGCCGGATGTTGTCATTGGGTCGTATACGCATGTTCCACCGGCTGGGATGGCTCGTCCCAAAAAGCTAATTACCTCTTGAATGAATTAGATTGCAACCGGGTTTAGGCCGTGTTATAATCTGCTGTGTTGTGCCATTTACTCTGGGTCCGCTTGAGGCTCAGGGCGGAAAGAGGTGAAAGGTAATGAAAGAAGCAATTCATCCTAAATACACGATTGGTCAAGTATCCTGCGCATGCGGTAATACTTTTGAGACTGGTTCGGTTAAAGAAGGACTTCGTGTAGAGATTTGCTCCGCGTGCCACCCGTTCTTCACAGGTAAACAGAAGTTTATCGATGCTGGCGGCCGTGTGGACCGTTTCAAAAAGAAATACGGAATCTAATCGTACAATTCCTTGTGGATTGTCTAATTATTGTATCCCAATCACCCCTGCTATTTTGGCAGGGGTTTTTAGTTACTTATACAGAGAAGTGTGTGGTTTCCATTTTCCAGCCGGTTGCATTTTGGACTACCTTGCGTTATACTATTTCTTACCGTGCTAGATGGGGAGGTAGCGGTGCCCTGTAACTCGCAATCCGCTATAGCGAGGTTGAATTCCTGTTAGAGGTTTTGTCGATGTGAGGTTTGGTCCCTGAACGTGGTGTTGACGGTTGGGTCCTCCGCAATGAGTACTCATGAACCTGGTCAGGTCCGGAAGGAAGCAGCCATAAGTGAGATCACTCTTGTGCCGGAGGGTTGCCTAGCCTGAGCTATTGTTCAGGGGTGCCGCTTGGATCGCAAATATCGATAGCAGGTGCACGGCTTAACCTTTTAAATTGTAGAGACCTTTGCAGCAGTATAAATGCAGGGGTCTTTTTTGATATGTTGAAAAAACCGCGTATGAAATGAGTCAGATAAAGTTTGGATTCACTCTGGAATATAGTATAATGGGGTGACGACAACGGACTCGAATGCGAAGTGGAAGGAAGGTAACGCATCATGGAGCATATCGCGTTATACCGGGCGTGGCGTCCTCAGTCGTTCCAGGATATGGTGGGACAACAACATATTATTCAGACCTTGCAGAACGCGATTCGTGAACAGCGGACCTCCCACGCTTATTTGTTTAGCGGTCCCCGAGGGACGGGGAAGACAAGTGCGGCCAAAATATTGGCCAAGGCTGTAAACTGTGAACGCGGACCTGCAACTGAGCCTTGTAACGAATGTGAGGCTTGCCGCCGAATTACGAATGGCGCTGTTATGGATGTGCAGGAGATTGATGCTGCCTCCAATCGGGGCGTCGAGGAGATCCGCGATCTTCGGGAAAAGGTGAAGTATGCCCCTACCGAAGTCCGGCAGAAAGTTTATATTATTGATGAAGTGCACATGTTGACGACAGAGGCGTTCAATGCTTTGCTCAAAACATTGGAGGAGCCGCCGCCACATGTAATGTTTATTTTAGCAACGACGGAACCGCATCGTCTGCCTGCTACCATTATATCGCGTTGTCAGCGATTTGATTTTCGCCGCGTATCTCTGGAAGAACAGACAGCCAGATTGACTTTGATCTGTGAACAGGAAGGGATGGAAGCGGATCAAGATGCGTTGCAGTACATTGCCCGTCTATCTGATGGTGGGATGAGGGATGCGCTCAGTGTGCTGGATCAAATCTCTTCATTTACCGATGGGAAAGTAACGTATCAGCAGGTTATGGACATGACAGGCGGTATTCCTTCAGAACAATTTGCCAAGCTCGCATCCTCCTTGCTCAAAGGGGATGTCGGTCATATTTTGCAGATGATCGAGGGCTTTATGCATGAAGGCAAGAGTGCGGACAAATGTATGGAGAATCTGCTCTACTATTTCCGGGATTTACTGATGATCAAGATGGTGCCAGATGCGGACAAACTGACGGATCGGGTGTTGAACCCGGAATCGTTTCGAGATATGGCGGAATCGTTTACGAAGGAACAGTTGTTTCAGATGATCGATACGCTGAATCGGTACCAGAGTGAGATGAAATATGCAGTTCAGCCGCAGACATTGTTTGAGGTGGCTCTGCTTAAACTGTGTAGTATCCCGGCTATGGGCGGAGCTGCTTCATCGGTTGGAGTGACTTCTCCTTCTGCACCCGCTGATACTGGAGAGATCAATCGATTGAAACAGCAGCTTGCTGAGCTGGAGAAAAAGCTAGATCGGGCGCTCAAGAGTGGTCTGTCAGGTGGGGATGCGGCTTCAAATGCTCCTGCACGACCGGCAACACGTGCGCCAATGTCCAGAGCGAACGCTCCGGTGAAGCTTCCGGCGAATTTGGATCAATATATTGCGCGCAAAGGATCTCCAGAATTCACGGAGATCAGCAAAAAATGGAGCCAGATTTTGCAACGCGTCAAAGAAGAGAAAGTTACGGTTCATGCTTGGTTTATGGATGGAGAGCCGGTTTCACTGCTCGAAGACAATGTGCTGGTTGCTTTTAAGAACAACATTCACCGTGAAACAACGGAAAAACAGGCGAATCGTGATGTCATTGAGCGGGTGCTTTCGGAACAGCTTGGGCGTCCGGCTCGACTTGTGACGATGATGCTTAGGGACTGGACTGGTGCGATGGAAGGAGCTTCTGAAACGCCAAAGGAGGATTTTAAGCTTGAACCAGAGCATGAAGATGGTGGTTCAGGCGATAAACAGCCTTGGATTGATGAAGCTATTCAGTTATTTGGCGAAGATCTCGTAGTCATTAAAGAGTAGTACATTACGATGTAATGTGTATAATTTGAGATAACTATATTAAAGGAGATGACGGATATGAATAACATGAACCAAATGATGAAACAAGTGAAGAAAATGCAGGAGCAAATGCTGAAGGCGCAGGAAGAACTCGCGGACAAAACGGTTCAAGGTACTTCTGGCGGCGGAGTGGTAACTGCTGAAGTTAACGGGCATAAAAAACTGCTTGCCATCACGATCAAGCCTGAAGCCGTAGATCCGGATGATGTTGAAATGCTTCAAGACCTTGTCATGACTGCTGTGAATGATGCTTTGACAAAAGCAGATGAAATTGCGAATCAGGATATGGGTAAATTCACGGGTGGCATGAAAATTCCGGGGTTATTTTAGTATAAACTGATCCTGTCAAAAGGAGACACAACCGATTGTATTATCCTGAACCGATAGCCAAGCTGATTGATGCCTTCACCCGTCTTCCTGGGGTGGGTCCGAAGACAGCGGCTCGTTTAGCTTTTCATGTGCTTAACATGAAGGAAGATGACGTTATTGATTTTGCCAAAGCGCTCGTGAGTGTGAAGCGTAATCTCCATTACTGTTCTGTGTGCTGTAATATTACAGATACAGACCCTTGCCGGATATGTCAGGATAAGTCGAGAGATGTGTCCGTCATCTGTGTAGTCCAAGATTCGAAAGATCTGGTAGCTATGGAGCGGACTAAGGAATTCGATGGGTACTACCATGTGTTGCAGGGGGCGATTTCTCCAATGGAGGGAATTGGTCCGGATGATATACGCTTGAAAGAGCTGTTAACTCGTTTGAGTGATGAGCGGGTAAAAGAATTGATTTTGGCGACTAATCCCAATATTGAGGGAGAAGCTACGGCGATGTACATTTCCCGCCTAGTGCGTCCGTTTGAAATTAGTGTGACCCGTATTGCTCACGGATTACCCGTGGGCGGCGATCTGGAGTATGCAGATGAAGTTACACTTTCGAAGGCGCTGGAAGGACGCAGAGAGATGCGCTAATGTATCTAGTTGCGTGTGAGCTTGATAAGGGTGTCGTTCGTATAGAAGACAATCCAATAAATTGATTTATATTGCAAGAGAGAGCCGTGAGCTCTCTCTTTTTTTTATTATAAAAGTAGATGTCCGAGTTCTAAGTTTGTCCCTTCCTTGATATGTATGAGAGTGTGCTATACGGATGGATAAGGGAGGGTGTTTATGTTGATATGGCGAAAAAAGCGTAGCTTAAGGGACGGGAAGAAGAGAGAGCTTGCGAAACTGGAGGCGGAGTTGGTTTATGTGGATGTGCAGAAGGCCAAACAAGAGTGGGAACGTGCGATGCGACAGTTTGAGGATGCTCTGGGAGAGGATGAGATCGATTATGCCATCTATGTGCTTGAAGCGGCCGAGAGGAAATATCAAATTCATTTGAAACGGGCCAAACGGTTGAATGGGATGGATGTGACTACTACCGATCGAGAACTCAGTGTGTAATTAGAGTGAGGTGGCTGAGTATACAGGTGATTTTATATATAGTTGGAGGTGGAATGTATGAAGAGTGTTATTCTGGGAAGCATATTGGTCGCCTCTCTGCTGGCGCTGGTTATTGTTTTGTTTAGAAAACGCTTAGGATTAACAATCTTTACATCAATCGGAATTCATGTGGTGCTTGCGGCCGCTGGGATATATGTCGTAAATTATTCGGGTTGGATAACAGGAACTTATATCCCTTTAAATCCTGCAACAATAGGTACAGTTACTGTTCTGGGACTCCCGGGGGTTGGTCTGTTATTGGGGTTGAAAATTTCTTTGTTCGGGTAGTTGACTACCGAGCAATATATATGGTACATTATATCTCGTTGCTTTGCTTGCTTGGTTATACGCTTTGCTTGAAACAAATGAAGTTCATTACGAACTTCAAAAATAATTTCAAAAAAAGGCTTGACCAAAACAAACGAAGTATGATATATTATAAAAGTCGCCGCTGAGACAAAATGGTGATGAAAAAAAGAAGTTTGATCTTTGAAAACTGAACAACGAGTGAGTATCGATCTTGCTTGCAAGATCAAAAATGAGATTTTTAATCTCGTCAGATTCAAAATGAGCTTATCGCTCTTTTCAATACTTTATTGGAGAGTTTGATCCTGGCTCAGGACGAACGCTGGCGGCATGCCTAATACATGCAAGTCGAGCGGACTTGAAGAGAAGCTTGCTTCTCGGATGGTTAGCGGCGGACGGGTGAGTAACACGTAGGCAACCTGCCCTCAAGCTTGGGACAACTACCGGAAACGGTAGCTAATACCGAATACTTGTTTTCTTCGCCTGAAGAGAACTGGAAAGACGGAGCAATCTGTCACTTGGGGATGGGCCTGCGGCGCATTAGCTAGTTGGTGAGGTAACGGCTCACCAAGGCGACGATGCGTAGCCGACCTGAGAGGGTGATCGGCCACACTGGGACTGAGACACGGCCCAGACTCCTACGGGAGGCAGCAGTAGGGAATCTTCCGCAATGGGCGAAAGCCTGACGGAGCAATGCCGCGTGAGTGATGAAGGTTTTCGGATCGTAAAGCTCTGTTGCCAGGGAAGAACGCTTGGGAGAGTAACTGCTCTCAAGGTGACGGTACCTGAGAAGAAAGCCCCGGCTAACTACGTGCCAGCAGCCGCGGTAATACGTAGGGGGCAAGCGTTGTCCGGAATTATTGGGCGTAAAGCGCGCGCAGGCGGTCATGTAAGTCTGGTGTTTAATCCCGGGGCTCAACCCCGGATCGCACTGGAAACTGCGTGACTTGAGTGCAGAAGAGGAGAGTGGAATTCCACGTGTAGCGGTGAAATGCGTAGAGATGTGGAGGAACACCAGTGGCGAAGGCGACTCTCTGGGCTGTAACTGACGCTGAGGCGCGAAAGCGTGGGGAGCAAACAGGATTAGATACCCTGGTAGTCCACGCCGTAAACGATGAGTGCTAGGTGTTAGGGGTTTCGATACCCTTGGTGCCGAAGTTAACACATTAAGCACTCCGCCTGGGGAGTACGGTCGCAAGACTGAAACTCAAAGGAATTGACGGGGACCCGCACAAGCAGTGGAGTATGTGGTTTAATTCGAAGCAACGCGAAGAACCTTACCAGGTCTTGACATCCAACTAACGAGGCAGAGATGCGTTAGGTGCCCTTCGGGGAAAGTTGAGACAGGTGGTGCATGGTTGTCGTCAGCTCGTGTCGTGAGATGTTGGGTTAAGTCCCGCAACGAGCGCAACCCTTATATTTAGTTGCCAGCACTTCGGGTGGGCACTCTAGATAGACTGCCGGTGACAAACCGGAGGAAGGTGGGGATGACGTCAAATCATCATGCCCCTTATGACCTGGGCTACACACGTACTACAATGGCCGGTACAACGGGCTGCGAAATCGCGAGATGGAGCCAATCCCAACAAAGCCGGTCTCAGTTCGGATTGCAGGCTGCAACTCGCCTGCATGAAGTCGGAATTGCTAGTAATCGCGGATCAGCATGCCGCGGTGAATACGTTCCCGGGTCTTGTACACACCGCCCGTCACACCACGAGAGTTTATAACACCCGAAGTCGGTGGGGTAACCGCAAGGAGCCAGCCGCCGAAGGTGGGATAGATGATTGGGGTGAAGTCGTAACAAGGTAGCCGTATCGGAAGGTGCGGCTGGATCACCTCCTTTCTATGGAGAATCGTCTTCCAGAGCGAAGACATTCAAATATAAAATCTAGCCAGGTCGGCTAGTTACTCACTCGTTGCTCAGTTTTGAGAGCTCAAACTCTCAAACGTTTGGTGGCGATAGCGAAGGGGTTCCACACGTTCCCATCCCGAACACGACCGTTAAGCCCTTCAGCGTCGATGGTACTTGGACCGCAGGGTCCTGGGAGAGTAGAACGCCGCCAAGCGTAACCCATTACGGGTTCAAAACTTATATAAATGTGGGCCCTTAGCTCAGTTGGTTAGAGCGCACCTCTGATAAGGGTGAGGCCGGTGGTTCGAGTCCACCAGGGCCCACCATTTTAACATCTAAATAATGTATGGGGCCATAGCTCAGCTGGGAGAGCGCCTGCCTTGCAAGCAGGAGGTCAGCGGTTCGATCCCGCTTGGCTCCACCAACAAGATTTACAAGCTTGTTCTTTGAAAACTAGATATCGAAACGAAACAAACGCGAATTAGAACATTCCTTTTTAGCTGAACTTGTGTATAACAAGTTTCAATAAAAACGGTAGATAATGCAATTGCGATGGTATCGAATAGGAGCGACTTTTGGCTTTGCGCAAGCAAAACAAGGGAAGCGAGCAGTCGAAACCGGAGCATATGGTTAAGCTACTAAGAGCACACGGAGGATGCCTAGGCGCTAGGAGCCGATGAAGGACGTGGCGAACAACGAAACTGCCTCGGGGAGCTGTAAGCAAGCTTTGATCCGGGGATGTCCGAATGGGGAAACCCAGCTGGGGTAATTTCCAGTTACTCTTGTCTGAATACATAGGGCAAGTAGAGGCATACCAGGGGAACTGAAACATCTAAGTACCCTGAGGAAGAGAAAACAATAGTGATTCCGTCAGTAGCGGCGAGCGAACGCGGAGAAGCCCAAACCAAGGAGCTTGCTCTTTGGGGTTGTGGGACGTCTCACATGGAGTTACAAAGGAACCGGTTAAGCGAAGAGGTCTGGAAAGGCCCGCCAAAGAAGGTAAAAGCCCTGTAATTGAAAGTCTGTTCCCTCCGAGACGGATCCCGAGTAGTGCGGGGCACGTGAAACCCCGTATGAATCCGGCAGGACCATCTGCCAAGGCTAAATACTTCCTAGCGACCGATAGTGAAGCAGTACCGTGAGGGAAAGGTGAAAAGCACCCCGGAAGGGGAGTGAAATAGAACCTGAAACCGTGTGCTTACAAAAAGTCAGAGCCCGTTTTAGGGGTGATGGCGTGCCTTTTGTAGAATGAACCGGCGAGTTACGTTCCCGTGCAAGGTTAAGGTGAAGAGCCGGAGCCGCAGCGAAAGCGAGTCTGAATAGGGCGCCATAGTACGTGGACGTAGACCCGAAACCGGGTGATCTACCCCTGTCCAGGGTGAAGGTGCGGTAACACGCACTGGAGGCCCGAACCCACGCATGTTGAAAAATGCGGGGATGAGGTGGGGGTAGCGGAGAAATTCCAATCGAACTCGGAGATAGCTGGTTCTCCCCGAAATAGCTTTAGGGCTAGCCTCGGAAAACAGAGTCGTGGAGGTAGAGCACTGATTGGGTGCGGGGCCCGCAAGGGTTACCAAGCTCAGTCAAACTCCGAATGCCATAGACTTACTTCCGGGAGTCAGACAGTGAGTGCTAAGATCCATTGTCAAAAGGGAAACAGCCCAGACCATCAGCTAAGGTCCCCAAGTGTGTGTTAAGTGGGAAAGGATGTGGAGTTGCACAGACAACCAGGATGTTGGCTTAGAAGCAGCCACCATTGAAAGAGTGCGTAATAGCTCACTGGTCGAGTGACTCTGCGCCGAAAATGTAACGGGGCTAAACACACCACCGAAGCTATGGCTTGATGCTTGCATCAGGGGTAGGGGAGCGTTGTATAAGGGTTGAAGGTGTACCGTAAGGAGCGCTGGACATTATACAAGTGAGAATGCCGGTATGAGTAACGAAAAGATCAGTGAGAATCTGATCCGCCGAAAGCCTAAGGGTTCCTGAGGAAGGCTCGTCCGCTCAGGGTAAGTCGGGACCTAAGGCGAGGCCGAAAGGCGTAGTCGAAGGACAACAGGTCGAAATTCCTGTACCACCGTAAATCGTTACGAGCGATGGGGGGACGCAGTAGGGTAGTGACGCAGGCTGATGGATGCCTGTCCAAGCAGTAAGGCTGGTTAGTAGGCAAATCCGCTAACCGTAAGGCTGAGCTGTGATGGGGAGTGAAAATTACAGTAGCGAAGGTCATGATCTCACACTGCCAAGAAAAGCCTCTAGCCAGATGAAGGTGCCCGTACCGCAAACCGACACAGGTAGGCGAGAAGAGAATTCTAAGGCGCGCGGAAGAACTCTCGTTAAGGAACTCGGCAAAATGACCCCGTAACTTCGGGAGAAGGGGTGCCCCGGTAGTGTGAATAGCACGAGGGGGCCGCAGTGAAAAGGCCCAAGCGACTGTTTAGCAAAAACACAGGTCTGTGCGAAGCCGTAAGGCGAAGTATACGGGCTGACGCCTGCCCGGTGCTGGAAGGTTAAGGGGAGTGGTTAGGGAGTAATCCCGAAGCTGTGAACCGAAGCCCCAGTAAACGGCGGCCGTAACTATAACGGTCCTAAGGTAGCGAAATTCCTTGTCAGGTAAATTCTGACCCGCACGAATGGCGTAACGACTTGGGCGCTGTCTCAACGAGAGATCCGGTGAAATTTTAATACCTGTGAAGATGCAGGTTACCCGCGACAAGACGGAAAGACCCCATGGAGCTTTACTGCAGCTTGATATTGAATTTGGGTACGATCTGTACAGGATAGGTGGGAGCCTTTGAAGCGTGAGCGCCAGCTTGCGTGGAGGCACCGTTGGGATACCACCCTGATCGTATCTAGGTTCTAACCTGGTACCGTAAACCGGTGCGGGGACAGTGTCAGGTGGGCAGTTTGACTGGGGCGGTCGCCTCCTAAAGAGTAACGGAGGCGCCCAAAGGTTCCCTCAGAATGGTTGGAAATCATTCGAAGAGTGCAAAGGCATAAGGGAGCTTGACTGCGAGACCTACAAGTCGAGCAGGGACGAAAGTCGGGCTTAGTGATCCGGTGGTACCGCATGGAAGGGCCATCGCTCAACGGATAAAAGCTACCCTGGGGATAACAGGCTTATCTCCCCCAAGAGTCCACATCGACGGGGAGGTTTGGCACCTCGATGTCGGCTCATCGCATCCTGGGGCTGAAGTAGGTCCCAAGGGTTGGGCTGTTCGCCCATTAAAGCGGTACGCGAGCTGGGTTCAGAACGTCGTGAGACAGTTCGGTCCCTATCTGTCGTGGGCGTAGGAAATTTGAGAGGAGCTGTCCTTAGTACGAGAGGACCGGGATGGACGTACCGCTGGTGTACCAGTTGTTCCGCCAGGAGCACCGCTGGGTAGCTATGTACGGACGGGATAAGCGCTGAAAGCATCTAAGCGTGAAGCCCCCCTCAAGATGAGATTTCCCAGTATGTAAGACCCCTTGAAGACGACGAGGTAGATAGGCTGGGGGTGGAAGTGCAGTAATGCATGGAGCTGACCAGTACTAATCGGTCGAGGGCTTATCCAATAGCAAGTTTTAATCGCGCACGTTTCGTTTCGAATCTAGTTTTCAAGGAGCAATCCTTGTACAACGTTGAGATTGTCTTTGGAGAGATACCCAAGTGGCTATAAGGGGACCCTCTGCTAAGGGGTTAGGCTGAGTAATCGGTGCGAGGGTTCGAATCCCTCTCTCTCCGCCATCTTTACCTAAGGATGGACAAGCAATCGAAACATTTATAATATGGCGGTGTAGCTCAGCTGGCTAGAGCGTACGGTTCATACCCGTAAGGTCGGGGGTTCGATCCCCTCCGCCGCTACCATATTACCCAGGAGGCTTAGCTCAGCTGGGAGAGCATCTGCCTTACAAGCAGAGGGTCGGGGGTTCGATCCCCTCAGCCTCCACCATATACGCCGGTGTAGCTCAACTGGTAGAGCAACTGACTTGTAATCAGTAGGTTGGGGGTTCAAGTCCTCTCGCCGGCACCATTAATGCCTGGAACCGTGGTGTAGTTGGCCTAACATGCCTGCCTGTCACGCAGGAGATCGCGGGTTCGAATCCCGTCGGTTCCGCCATTAATCTAAAATTAAATACGGCTCGGTAGCTCAGTCGGTAGAGCAGAGGACTGAAAATCCTCGTGTCGGCGGTTCGATTCCGTCCCGAGCCACCTTTAATCCTTGGAGGATTAGCGAAGTGGCCAAACGCATCAGACTGTAAATCTGCTCCCGTACGGGTTCGGTGGTTCGAATCCATCATCCTCCACCAGTTTTACGAGTCATTAGCTCAGTTGGTAGAGCACCTGACTTTTAATCAGGGTGTCGAAGGTTCGAATCCTTCATGACTCATCTTAAATAAAGAGTGATCGATCATTAATATGATCGATCACTCTTTTTGTTTACACTGATATATTGAAGAATTGTGGATACAGAGCAGTAAACATCAAGATATGATAAAATGATGATAAAAATAAAGCAGAGTGGTGAAGTTCATTAGATGAAGCTCATACCTGATTTAAAACAGCAAATCGAAGTTATTATAGGCACCACATTGGATGAATATGAAATTACGATGCATGAGTGGATACAATCCATTGATCATTTAATTGGCTTGGATGAAAATAAACCGCAGCATATTCTAAGTAGACCGGGTAAAGGTGAACGTGGTTCATTAGAAAGTTCTTCAATATCTTCTGATGTTCTAAGTTTACACCATGGTGAGCGCGTCTTTTTCAAAGTTGGCACAAATGAGCAGGCAAAAACCGTCCTGTGCTGGGGTTGCGATGCGGTATCTATTTCAATGGAGACTCGACGTCTAATTGAATTACTGATTCTTAATAAGTTTATTACGAGTCAAAGCGATAATTCATCGCTATTCAAGAATGATACCGATAAACAATTATCTTCTCTGGGGATATGGCTTAAGGATCAGATTAAAGAGTACAATTCGGGCAGTTTCGATCCACTGCCTGATTCGTTTGCTTCTATTGCAGGATTTCAGGAGGAGAAAGTTCTTTTTCTGTTGCAGGGTGAGACTCCGGATTCTCAGCGTGTTGACTCTATAGTTTTGAATAAGTTGCTCGAAAGTTATTTTGGTGAAGACATCACACTAATCCCGTTGGGTGAGCAAGAATGGCTCTTCATGGGAGACGAAGAGATTGTTACCGGTGAGGCTGATGAAGATACAGCAGAGGCCAGAAAAGAGTCACTGAATGCTTTTTGTATGGGACTGTATGAGCTTGTGGCCAGTGAATTCGCCGGCGTTTTCCACTTGTCAGCTTCGCTACCGTGTATTCCCAAAGAGGCGTTGCTTCAGGTGACATTCCTTCTTCAGGAAAGCATGGAACTTGGTCGCTCTTTCCACGTTACACAGCATATCCACCTTCCTTGGAATCTGCAACTAGAGCAATTGGTGGCTAGTATTTCAGAGCAACAGCGAATGCGTTTTATCCGAGAAACGGGAAAGGATACGACGCTCTTTAATGACAGCGAGACGTTGGCTACATTGGAGAACTTCTTCAGTTTAGACTGTAACGTCAGCGAGACAGCAAAGCGTTTGTTTATCCATCGTAATACGCTGGTGTACCGTCTGGATAAGATTAAACAAGAGATTGGTTATGATGTAAGACACTTTAAAAGTGCGATCGTTGTGCAACTTTTACTTCTAATGTACAAAGTGACGAAAAAGGCTTAATATTTTTGTGCAGTTTGCGAATAGTCAGATAACCAATCGATAGGGTATTATAAAACTACAAATTGTATTCGATTACAAAATGATCTCTGAGGAGGCAACAATCATGGCAGGAGTACGTTTAGAGCATATTTTCAAAAAATACCCGGGTTCTGATAAAGCAACTGTAGTTGACATTAACCTGGACATTAAAGATAAAGAGTTTCTGGTACTGGTAGGTCCGTCCGGTTGTGGTAAATCAACAACACTGCGTATGATCGCAGGCCTTGAGGAAATTTCTGAAGGTAAACTCTATATCGGTGACCGTGTCGTTAATGATGTTGCACCTAAAGACCGCGATATCGCGATGGTATTCCAATCTTACGCCTTGTATCCGCATATGAGCGTATATCAAAACATGGCATTTGGTTTGAAATTGCGTAAGGTTAAAAAAGATGAGATCGACAAACGTGTACGTGAAGCAGCTAAAATCCTCGACATCGAACACTTGCTTGAGCGTAAGCCTAAAGCATTGTCCGGTGGTCAACGTCAACGTGTCGCTTTGGGACGTGCGATTGTCCGTGATCCACAAGTCTTCTTGATGGATGAGCCTCTCTCCAACTTGGATGCGAAACTTCGTGGACAAATGCGTGCGGAAATCACTAAGCTTGCTAAACGTTTGGAAACAACCGTTATCTACGTAACGCATGACCAGATCGAAGCAATGACGATGGGTGACCGGATCGTAGTTATGAAGGATGGTATCATCCAACAAGCAGCTTCTCCTGAAGAGCTGTACAACCACCCGGCGAACCTGTTCGTAGCTGGTTTCATCGGTTCCCCGACAATGAACTTCATCTCGGGTAAACTGGCTGAGCAAGGTGCGAGTCTTCACTTCGTAGCTCCTGGTGTGGATGTTGAAATCCCGCAAGGTAAAGCACAAGTGCTGAAATCCAGAGGATATGTTGGTAAAGAAGTTATTCTGGGTGTTCGTCCAGAAGACATTCACGAAGAGCCAGTATTCCTGGAAGCTTCCCCGAACTCTGTATTCTCTACTCACGTAGATGTAACAGAGAACCTGGGTCACGAAATGCTCCTTTATTTGAGCGGTGTAGGTAACGACACTACAATTGCACGTGTAGACGGACGTTCTAACACTCGTGATGGTTCCACAGTTAAAATGGCCATTGACATGAACAAAGTTCATATCTTTGACAAGGAATCCGAAGTTAACGTACTTCTTCAAGACTAATTCTACTGAAGGTTCCTCGGTAACGATGGAATCTGGAAGTAACGTAATTATATAATGTAAATCGAGCCCCTTCCGTTTTCGCTGGAAGGGGCTTTTTTCAAAAATGCAAGGGATGATCAATACGTTCGGGTGGAAATATAGTGCAGATAGAGCAAGGAGTCTGCGATTGCAATCGATCCCAAATTCATTTAAGATTATTTGAAGGTCTGTCTTCAAAATGTTGCATGTTGGAGTATTATTAGAGCGATATTTTACAGGCGAAGTGACCTGGTTATGAATGTTGTTGTGAATACGCTAATAATGGAAAGAAACGATACACGAATGGGTACATAGAGGCACAGCGAATGCTGAAAGGAAGAGACAAATGGCGAAAAAAGTGAAAGTATCCGAATTGGTACAGCAGTTTCAGATGGAAGTGGTGTCGGGGTCACAGGGTTTGAAAAGGTTTATCACGGTAGATGATCTTAACCGTCCTGGCCTGGAGATGGCCGGTTACTTTGAATATCATCCAAAAGAGCGGGTGCAACTCCTGGGAAGAACAGAGCTGGCCTTTTTTGCAATGTTGCCTGAACATGAGCGCCGTGAACGTATGCAGCGTCTATGCACAGAGGAAACACCTTGTATTGTGGTTACACGTGGACTCGAAGTTCCTCAGGAACTGATCGATATCAGTGAAGAACAGAATCTGGCTGTGCTTCGTAGCAATATGGCGACAACGATTCTTTCCAGCCGTATTACGGGATTTCTGGAAGGTAAGTTGGCACCTACAGCCACCATTCACGGTGTATTGTGTGATGTGTATGGTGTAGGTATGTTGATCACAGGCAGTAGCGGTATTGGTAAAAGTGAAACTGCGCTTGAACTTGTTAAACGCGGTCACCGTCTAATTGCCGATGATGCCGTTGAAATTCGCCAAACCTCCGACTTTCAACTTCACGGTACCGCACCAGAACTGATCCGTCACCTGCTTGAAATCCGGGGTGTCGGTATTATCAACGTCATGACTTTATTTGGCGCCGGGGCTGTACGTAATAATAAACGGATTACATTGGTTGTACGTCTTGAAGCATGGCAGCAGGATAAACAGTATGACCGTCTGGGATTGGATGAAGAAACAACGCGTATTATTGATACCGATGTACCCTTGGTTACTATTCCAGTTCGTCCTGGACGAAACTTGGCTGTAATTATCGAGGTGGCGGGCATGAACTATCGCTTAAAACAGATGGGGCTTAATGCTGCACTCCAGTTCACGAACAAGCTGACTGCAACGATTTCAGAAGATATGGAAGATATGGACTAAGGTGGGCTAAGGAAAGTTACCCCGATCAACTGAATAGCAGGATAGGGGCAATATTAAGCATCAAGCTATAAAATAAAGATTAAAGTTTTCATGAGGCATGACAACTGGGGTCTGCACACCTTCAAACCGGAAGGTGGATAGCAGGCTCCAGACAGTCATGCTTACCGATGTGAATTGATTGATAGGAGTGTGAATGAATGGATACATTATTACTGTTGAACCCGATTGCGTTCTCTATTGGCGCTTTAAAGGTTCACTGGTATGGGCTTATCTTGGGTACTGCGGCGCTGTTAGGGTTGCTGCTTGTTATTCGGGAGGGCAAACGATTTAATATTCCGCAAGAAGTGTTCATGGATATGGTTTTGCTAGGTGTGCCTTCTGCAATTATTGGAGCCCGAATCTACTATGTGGCTTTTAAGTGGGAAGATTATAAGGACAACCTATGGGACGTTTTTAAAATATGGAATGGCGGTATTGCGATCTATGGCGCACTGATTGGTGCCATTATATGTGCAGTCATTTTCTTCCGTCGTAAAGGATATAACTTCTGGCGTATGGCCGACATCTGTGCACCTGGACTGATCGTTGGACAGATGATTGGACGCTGGGGTAACTTTGTAAATCAGGAGGCGTATGGCGGTCCTGTAGAGGAATCATTTTTAAGAGACAAGCTGCACTTGCCAGACTTTATTGTGAATCAAATGAACGTGGAAGGTGTATTTCATCATCCGGCCTTTTTGTATGAATCCGTATGGAGTTTTGCAGGGCTGATCCTGTTGCTGGTGCTTCGTCGTCAGAAGTTCATGCGTGCAGGCGAGATGTTTATGTCCTATTTCATCTGGTATTCCATCGGACGATTCTTTATTGAAGCTGTGCGTACGGACAGTCTGGGTTTTCAGGCTCCAGAGTGGATCGCTTCTTTGGTGAACGGATTATGGTCTCCAATGACTGCACTCGGCTTCGAACAAGGTTATTTAGATCCAGCGTACGGTAATGTACGAATTTCACAACTGCTTGCGATTGGCATTATTGTTGCCGCTGTTGTGTTTATTGTCGTGAGAAGAGTGACAGGTAAAGCAAGTGCACATTATAGTGATCCGATTGTCTCGTCGAAAGTGGCTGCAGATGATATTGGACATTCGGAAACAGTAGCTGTTGAAGAGGACAAGGTAACAACAGCACCAAATCAGGCTCAAGATGATCCGAAGCAAGTTGAAGATAAAAAGGAGTAATGCAACGTGATTAATACGGTACTGTTCGATCTGGATGGAACGATTATTGATACCAATGAGCTGATTATCAACTCATTCCTGCATGTTATGGGAGGTTGGGATCATGCTGCCCCGTGGACAAGAGAGCAGATTATTCCGCATATGGGAGGCACATTGGAGCAACAAATGCGAACCTTTTCAGGTCAGGAAGAGGTATCGGAGTACGTCAAAGGTTATCGTGCTTATAATGATATTCACCATGAGGCGATGGTCAGACCCTTCCCCCATGTGATCGAGGTTGTTGAGGCTTTGAATCAGGCAGGGATTACGATGGGTGTGGTGACGACTAAAATTCGTCCTTCTACATTAAAGGTGCTGGAGCGCTTTGATTTGCTTAAATATATGAAGTCCATTGTGACTGTGCAGGATGTAACTCATCCCAAACCTCATGCAGAACCGGTGCAAAAAGCGATGGAGGAACTGGGATCGAACCCAGCTCACACACTGATGATCGGGGACAGTCCTGTCGATATTCAATCGGCGCAAAATGCAGGTGCTCTCTCCGCTGGTGTGGCCTGGTCGCTTAAAGGGGAGCAGGTGCTGAGCGGGTATAAGCCAGATTACATTTTGCATGATATGAGGGATCTACTGGATATGGTTCTTACGGGAACGGGTCGTTCATGAGAAAAGTAACCCGCTATCCGGTAGAAAGTCAAAATGCACTTTGGCATATCTACAAGACAGTGAGCCCGTGGAAGGGCGTTCGTAATTTTATCTGGATTCAGTTGTCACGGTACTGTCCTGTTTTGCCTCTCAAGAACTGGATTTATCGACGCATGCTTGGTATGAAGGTGGGGGAGCATACAGCTTTTGGCCTGATGGTAATGGTGGATGTATTTTTTCCGGAAAAAATAACGATTGGTGAAAATTCAGTGATTGGTTACAATACCACGATTCTGGCTCACGAGTATCTCATTAAAGAGTACAGACTTGGCGATGTCATTATCGGAGACAATGTGCTGATCGGGGCGAATACAACCATTTTGCCAGGGGTAACGATTGGAGACGGAGCGGTAGTTGCTGCCGGAGCGGTAGTTCATAAGGATGTTGCTCCAGGAGCTTTTGTTGGAGGCAATCCCTTGCGTGATTTGTCACGTCCGTCAGGATCGACGGAAGAAATGGTGTTCAAGACGGAGGAACCTTCTCAGCGAAAGCTACATTAAGCGCGAGGATCATTGTTTGCAAGTGAACGAATGCATGGAGGGAAGAGCTGCTGAGGGCAGCTTTTTTCGTATACAAAACTTGAATTGAAGCAAAGGTTAGGGGCCGTAAGACACGGACAACAGGACAAGTGGGTTTAGATCGGATAGTCACCAAGAGCAGTCATAGCTTAAGATTGTTGACGATTCCGCAGCTTCCATGTTATCATATCCCATATCCTTTAGTTTGTTAGCACTTTACCATGTGAAAGCGAACCGGGTGAAGGTGACAATTAATCTATAGAGTAAACGGGTTATTCTTGTAAAGGTGAAGCGTTCGTTAAGCCAAAGAACATGCGGCTTTACTCAAAATTAGGGTAACTAACATAGAACGGGGATTTGTCATACATAAATCCTTTTGAGATAGAGCGTTAGAGACGATAGAGATGAAAATCTAAATTTAGTTATCGTATTTTAGCAGATGTGAAGATATTATAGTGCAACCTTATATAACAATCCAAATTCATGACTCGGGGTGAATCATTTCCATGTCCAAACCAAAAGGCTTTGAAAAACCAACTGGCTTCCGTGACTATACACCACATGTGGTGTCCAAGCTGCGTAAAATTGAACGAAATGTACTGGATTGCATGGAGCGTTGGGGTTATCGTCAGATCATAACACCAACGATTGAATATTACGACACAGTAGGGGTGGCTAGCTCTACTTCAGATCGCAAATTGTTTAAATTGCTGAACAGCCGGGGAACGACACTGGTTCTACGTTCTGATCTGACAGCTCCGATTGCGCGTGTAGTATCATCGATGCTCAAAGATGAGGCTTTGCCGCTACGTCTGTCCTATCATGCGAATGTATTTCGTTCTATTGAAGAGGAAGCTGGACGGGAGGCTGAATTTTTCCAAACAGGTGTTGAACTTGTAGGGGACGATTCTCCTGAGGCGGATGCTGAAGTAGTTGCATTAGCGATTGCCTCATTGCAGGCAGCGGGTGTATCTTCTTTTAAAATAGCAATGGGTCATATGGGTTTTCTGAATGGACTGCTGGAAGAAGTGATTCCGGGTCAGACGGCTGAGCAGGAACAGTTGAAGGAAGGGCTATTAGGTCGTGATTATGTGGGCTACCGTCAGTCCATTGAAGCTTTGCAACTGGAACCCAAACAAAAACAGCAACTTGAAGCGATTTTACGTCTGCGTGGCGGGAAAGAAATATGCACACATGCGAGCGAACTTAGCTCAAGTGCTGAAGCGGCACAATCTATTGCACATCTGTGTGCAGTGTTTGAAGTATTGGAGGCCTATGGTGTCTCTGAGCATGTGCTGATTGATCTGACGATGATCGGGGATTTCTCCTATTACACAGGCATGACATTTGAAGGTTATGCGGCAGAGCTGGGATCACCTGTGTGTAGCGGCGGACGATATGACAATCTGTTGCAGCAGTTTGGGCGCGCTCTTCCGGCTACAGGATTTGCGTTGAAAACAAACCGGATTATCGATGGTGTTCATGGCATTACGATTGAAGAGACGAAAACGGTACGTATTGAATATAGCCCAGATCGGCGTGCTGAGGCATTGACCGAAGCAGCGAGATTACGAAGTCTAGGTCACAATGTAGTTACATCTCTTCTTGCTAATGAAAAGGCAGAGACGACATCTGTAACAAGCGAAACGACTGCGGATCAGGTGGAGCAGGTCATCATCTATGGATCGAAAAAGGGAGGGAACTGAGATGTCGGATATTCTGAAGGTGGCCATGCCTAAAGGCCGCATCTATAAAAAGGCCTCCAAATTGTTTCGTGAGGCAGGGCTAGACATTCCAGAGGACGTGGACGATACACGCAAACTGGTGATCGAGGTACCAGAAGCGGGTATGGAATTCATTATGGCTAAACCTGTGGATGTGCCAACGTACGTGGAGTACGGTGTTGCCGATATTGGCATTGTCGGGAAAGACGTGTTGCTTGAAGAGGATCGTGATGTGTATGAACTGCTGAATCTAGGCATTGCCCAGTGCCGTATGTCGGTTATCGGGCTACCGGACTGGAAGGCAGGTATCCAGCAGCGAGTTGCAACCAAATATCCACGAATCGCTTCCCAGTACTTCCGTGAGCAAGGACAACAGGTTGAGGTTATTAAGCTGAACGGATCAATTGAGCTTGCGCCTCTAATCGGACTGGCTGATCGGATTGTCGATCTAGTGGAGACCGGGCAGACGTTACGTGAGAACGGACTTGTGGAAATGACGGAAATTCTGAATATTACTAGCCGTTTGATCGCGAATCGGGTGAGCTACCGGATGAAAAACGCACGTATTCAGGCGCTGTGTGATGCACTTCAATCGGTCATCCCAAGTGGGAATGAGGTTACTGCGGGAAGTGCGAGAAGATAGCGAACAGATCAGTAAAGAACGATAGCGAATAGATTAGTGAGCAGGGATAATGGATAGATAAGTGAGTCAATTGATATGTAAGGAGGTTGTGCACATGAAGATTGTACCAGCACGGGAATTTGATCTGAAGCGGGAAGTGGAGTATGGTACACCGGAGCAAAATGAATCGGTACGGCGAATTGTCGCAGATATTCGCCGGGAAGGTGATGCGGCCCTGCTGCGTTACACGGAGCAGTTGGACCGCACGACGCTGACGGCTGCGCAGTTGCGCGTGCCGCAGGAGGAGCTCCAGGCAGCGTATGCAGCCGTTGAGCCATCTTTTGTAACGGCGATTCGCCAAGCCGCCGTTAACATTCGTGCGTTTCATGAGAAGCAGAAACGCAATTCGTGGATGGACTGGCAGCCGGACGGCAGTCTGCTCGGCCAGGTTATTCGGCCGCTGAAACGAGTCGGCGTGTATGTCCCTGGAGGGAAAGCAGCGTATCCATCGTCGGTGCTGATGAATGTCATTCCGGCACAGGTTGCAGGCGTGCCGGAGATTGTGCTTGTTACACCGCCGGCGACGAACGGCGGTGAAGGTATTAACCCGTACATTCTCGTGGCTGCCGCGGAAGCGGGCGTGAACGAGATGTACCGGGTTGGCGGCGCGCAAGCGATCGCCGCCCTCGCTTACGGCACGGAGAGCATTGCCCCGGTCGACAAGATCTGTGGACCGGGTAATATCTACGTGGCGCTCGCGAAGCGCGAGGTATATGGGGCGGTCGATATCGACAGTATCGCCGGGCCAAGCGAGATTGTGGTGCTCGCCGATGATACGGCGAACCCGATGTATGTCGCCGCGGACTTGTTGTCGCAGGCGGAGCACGACGAGATGGCATCGGCCATTCTCGTCACGAATTCGGCCACGCTGGCGGAAGCGGTGCAGGCCGAGGTGCAGCGGCAGCTGGATGTGCTGCCGCGGCGCGATATCGCTTCTGCTTCCGTGGAGCAGCATGGCGCGATTATCGTGGTGGATTCCATCGATGAGGGAATCGATGTCGTGAACCGGCTTGCACCGGAGCATCTGGAGATCATGGTGCAAGAGCCGATGGCTTACGCTGGCCGGATCGAGAATGCCGGTGCGATCTTCCTCGGGCCGTATAGCTCCGAACCGGTTGGCGATTATTTTGCCGGACCGAATCATATTATTCCGACCAATGGAACTGCCCGGTTTAGCTCACCGGTAGATGTGGATGATTTTATCAAAAAATCGAGTCTGATTTATTATAGTAAAGAGGCATTGCTACAGAACGGAGCGGCTATTATCGAATTAGCCCGTCATGAGGGGCTTGAAGGACACGCTCGTGCAATCGCTGTACGTTTAGAACAGGAAGGAAAGGCGGAATCGGACAATGGATAATCAGAATAAGAGTACAGGACAGGGTGTCGAGCTTCAAAATAATGGTGCAGTTCGCCAAGCAGAGGTTGACCGCAAAACGAACGAAACCAATATCCAGCTGTCATTCAACGTAGATGGCACAGGGCAATCAAATATTGAAACGGATGTACCGTTTCTGAACCATATGCTCGATCTGTTCACAAAGCATGGACAATTTGATCTTAACGTACAGGCTCGTGGAGATATTGATATTGATGATCACCACACGGTTGAAGACATCGGCATTTGTCTGGGACAGACGCTGTACCAGGCGCTCGGCGACAAACGTGGTATTAAGCGTTATGCGAGCGTGTTTGTACCGATGGATGAAGCACTCGCACAAGTTATCATTGATGTGAGTAACCGTCCGCACTTTGAATACCGGGCCGAGTACCCGTCACAACAAGTAGGTAGCTTTTCTACAGAGCTTGTGCATGAATTTCTGTGGAAATTAGCGCTCGAAGCGCGGATTACGCTACATGTCATTGTGCACTACGGTCAGAACACACACCACATGATCGAAGCAGTCTTCAAAGCTCTCGGACGTGCGCTGGATGAAGCAACGATGATTGATCCACGAGTAACCGGCGTGCCCTCCACGAAGGGAGTGCTGTAGACGATGGCGATTGCAATTGTCGATTACGGTATGGGGAACCTGCACAGCGTCGGCAAAGCGGTCGAACGTCTTGGCTATGAAGCGCTGGTCACGGGTGAGCGGGAAGCCATTCTTGCCGCAGATGGCGTTATTCTGCCGGGGGTAGGTGCTTTTGGCGACGCAATGGTGCATTTGCGGGAGACGGGTTTGGATGTAGTCGTTAAAGAAGCCGCTGCAAGAACGAAACCGCTCCTTGGCATTTGTCTAGGCATGCAATTATTATTCAGCTCCAGTGAGGAGCATGGCGAGCATGAGGGATTGGACATTTTACCGGGCAAAGTAGTGCGCTTCGCACCAAGTGAGCTGAAGGTTCCCCATATGGGATGGAACCGTTTGGAATTTATACATCCGGAAAATCCGCTCTTCGCAGGTCTGGATGCAGGGCATGTCTATTTTGTTCACTCTTATCATGCACTTACAGAGAACAAGGGTGATCTGCTCGCCGTTACGGATTACGGACATCCCGTTACAGCGATTGTAGGTAGAGGCTCGAACTTCGGCATGCAGTTCCATCCCGAGAAGAGCGGAGAGCTTGGCATGAAACTGCTGGGCAACTTCCTGTCTTTGACGAGCTCAGTAGTTTAACAGCAATATAAGACTAACCTTTATCGCGTATAGCGGTTATTCCAGTAAGCTGTATGAACTGTTATACTCATCTAAAACAAAATCAGTTTTAAATATATTCAGCTTGAAGTTACATGAACGTTTGAGCAAATTTCAATCGAATCTACACTCAGGAGGACTTGTATGTCATCTTTTATCTTATATCCGGCAATCGATATCCGGGACGGCAAATGTGTAAGACTGGTGCAGGGAGATTATAATCAAGAAACGGTGTACAACGATGACCCGGTTCAGGTTGCGCTTAACTGGGAGAAGCAAGGCGGTACATACGTTCATCTGGTGGACCTGGATGGCGCCAAAGCAGGACACCCGGTTAACGATGAGTTGATTGGACGTATTGCATCCGCAGTGAATGTACCTGTACAGGTTGGCGGCGGGCTTCGTACAGTCACTGACGTTGAGCGTTTATTGGGTCTGGGTGTTAGCCGATTGATTATCGGGACAGCGGCGATTGAGGATCGTGCTTTTACGGAAGAAGTACTGGGACGTTACGGGGATAAAGTAGCGATCGGTATCGATGCGCGGGGCGGATATGTTGCCACTCGTGGCTGGCTAGAAACCTCCGAAGTACAGGCTGAAGTACTGGCGAAGGAGCTCGCTGCTTATGGAGCGGAAACGTTTATCTTTACGGACATCTCCCGTGACGGTATGATGCAGGGGCCTAATGTTGAGGCAATTGTGTCTCTTGCCAAAGCAAGCGGACGTACAGTTATTGCTTCTGGCGGTGTCAGTGTGATGGATGATTTGCTTCGTTTGAGTCGTCATGCAGATGACGGTGTTGGCGGAGCCATTGTAGGTAAAGCCTTGTATACGGGAAGTATTGATCTGGCTGAAGCGGTGCGTTTGGTTAACAAGTAACGGATAACCGGGTAGAGAGGAAGAAACAGTATGCTGGCAAAAAGAATCATTCCCTGTCTGGACGTGAAGGATGGCCGGGTCGTTAAAGGCGTGAACTTCGTCAATCTCCGCGATGCGGGTGATCCGGTAGAGCTGGCGGCACTGTACGACCGCGAAGGCGCGGACGAGCTCGTATTTCTCGATATCTCCGCATCAGTGGAGGGCCGTGAAACGATGGAGGAAGTCGTAAGACAGACAGCAGGCGAAATTGCCATTCCGTTTACGGTTGGCGGCGGGATCTCCAAAGTGGAGGACATGAAGCGTATTTTGCGTGCAGGTGCGGACAAAATTGCGGTAAATACAGCGGCAGTACTTAATCCACAGATTATTGCGGATGGCGCACGTCGCTTTGGCTCGCAATGTATCGTAGTTGCTATTGATGCCAAGTATAACGAGGCTTGGGGTGAGTGGGAAGTGTACACCCACGGCGGACGGAAGCCATCTGGCATTAAAGCATTGGAGTGGGTGAGACAAGCCGAGGAACTGGGTGCAGGAGAAATCCTGTTAACCAGTATGGATGCAGATGGCACAAAGGACGGTTTTGATCTGAAGCTGACCGCTGCTGTTTCGGAATCGGTGAGCATTCCTGTTATTGCATCAGGCGGTGCAGGCAAGGAATCACACTTCTATGATGTATTCACAACAGGCAAAGCGGACGCAGGTCTGGCTGCAACCATTTTTCACTATAAAGAAATTGCCGTACCGGCATTAAAACAACAATTACGAGAGCAAGGGGTGGAAATCCGTGACTAAAGTGAGCGATGAAATCAAGGAGCAACTCTCCTTGGAGCAGGTTGTGGAGCATATCCGCTGGGATGAAGGATTGGTCCCTGCCATTGTGCAGGATGTGGATACCCGTGAAGTGTTAATGATGGCTTATATGAACCGTGAATCCCTCAAGTTATCACTTGAATCCGGTGAGACATGGTTCTGGTCACGTTCACGCCAGGAGTTGTGGAATAAAGGAGCAACTTCAGGTAATGTACAGAAGATCGTTTCTTTAAAATATGACTGTGACGGCGACACGCTGTTAGTTGAGGTGAAGCCGAAGGGGCCGGCTTGTCATACAGGTGCAGTGACCTGCTTCCATAATGAAATTATCGGGTTGTCCGCAAGTGAAACGGAACAAGACAACAAAGAAGAAGCGGGAAGCACTACAAACTCCAGCACAACCTCTTCATCTAATGCGGAAAGCCGCTTTGATGTTCTTGCTGAACTGGAATCCGTCATTGCTGAACGTGAGCGCGAACGCCCAGAAGGTGCGTATACCACGTATCTCTTCGATAAAGGTGTCGATAAAATCTTGAAAAAAATCGGTGAGGAAGCCTCCGAGACGATTATTGCCGCGAAAAATAAAGACAATGACGAACTTCGTCTTGAAGTCAGTGACCTGATGTATCACTTGCTCGTATTGCTCCAAGAGCGCAAGCTACCGCTGGATGACATCATGTCCGAATTGAGTCGCCGTCACGAACGGCCGCGCCGCGATTAGGAGGCGAACGCTGAATGCGTATAGACTATCACACCCACCATGAACGCTGCGGACATGCTGTTGGCAAGCTGGAAGAATACGTGCAACGCGGGATCGCCATCGGTCTGTCCCAGATTGGGTTGTCTGATCATATGCCGCTCCTGCACGTAGATCCGGCTGAATACTATCCAGAGATGGCCATGCCTATGGATGAATTGCCACGATATGTTGAGGAATGTTTCATCTTGAAGGAACGTTACCGCGGGCAGATTGATGTCCGTGTTGGTCTTGAAGGGGATTATATCGAAGGTTGGGAATTGGAGATTCGTTCAATCATTGAACGTTATCCATGGGATTATGTAATTGGCTCTGTGCATTTCCTTGGTGAGTGGGATATTACAGATTTTCGGCAGACCCACCACTGGGAAGGCAAGGATGTCCTTGAAGTATATCGCCAGTATTATGATGCTGTAAGCAAAGCAGCCGCTACAGGGTTGTATGATATCATTGGACATTCGGATGTGATCAAACGTTTTGGTTATGTACCATCTCCTGAGCAAAATGAGGAACGCATTGCACTGGAGAATGCGGCCTTGCAAGCTATTGCGAAGAGCGGCTGCGCTATGGAGCTGAATGCTTCAGGTCTGTCCAAACCTTGCGCAGAGATGTTCCCAAGCCGAAGAATGCTAACCGAAGCGATTCGATTGGGTATTCCTCTGACGATGGGATCGGATGCACATGATCCGATGAAGCTAGGCGATTATTTGCCAGAGGCAGAGGCGCTTTTGCATGAACTTGGCTGTAAGGAAGTTGCTGTTTTCGAAAGCCGCCAGCGCTCGTTCATTCCTTTAAATGTAGACAGCAGTGGAGTATAATAAGGGTAAAACCACCTTTTATACAAGTTGGATTCTCCAATTTAACTATACAAGGAATTATGATCGGGGATAAACCCGCGGGAGGGCATTATGCAGCATTCGTTACGTATTTTTTCCGGTTCATCTAACCCTAAGCTTGCAGAGCAGGTATGCGACAAGCTGGGAGTACAACTGGGTAAGATTAAACTGTCCCGGTTCAAGAGCGGAGAAATATACGTTCATTACGAAGAAACGATCCGCAATTGTGATGTATTTTTGATACAGTCTTTGTCTCATCCGATTAATGAACTGTTTGTCGAATTGCTTGTTATGATTGATGCGGCAAAACGAGCTTCGGCACGCACGGTAAATATTATCGTTCCGTATTACGGCTATGCTCGGCAAGAGCGGAAGTCTGCTCCACGTGAGCCTATCTCGGCCAAGATGGTTGCAGATGTATTAACGACAGCGGGAGCAAGCCGGGTGGTTACGATTGATCTGCATGCGGCTGCAATTCAGGGCTTCTTCAACATTCCGGTGGATCACATGACATCACTCGACTTAATCAGCGAATACCTGCTCAGTAAAGAGATCAAAAATCCGGTTGTAGTTTCTCCTGATGCAGGACGAGCATCCATGGCGGAGAAGCTCGCGAACCGTCTGGATTCACCTTTTGCCATCATGATCAAGAAACGTCCAAGTCATAACGAATCGATTATCACACATGTCATCGGTGATGTTGAGGGACGAACGCCGATCATTATCGAGGATCTGATCGATACAGGTACAACGATTGTGAATGTTGTTGAAGGATTAAAAGAACGCGGTGCAGAGAATGCTTATGTTTGCGCAACTCATGGCTTGTTCTCGGATGGGGCGGTAAGCAAACTAAATCATCCATCGATTACCGAGGTTGTGGTAACAGACTCTATTGCACTGCCAGAGGATCACCCAGATTGTTTTAAAGTATTACCCGTTGCACCAATGCTCTCACGAGCGATCCGCATTATTGTTGATGGTGGATCTATGGCTACACTGTTTAAGGATTCCGGTATTTAGTCTCAGTACCATAAATAGGTGCTTTACAGCCCAATCTCATTTCATGTTCCGTGTCTGAGTGCATTTGCTCAGCACGGTATTTTTGTGTTAACCCCACGAATTGAATTCTGTGCTTTGCTGTTTGGTCGCTTGTGATATAATAACTATAAATATTAAGAAATGATAGCGTTTTATTTATAGATGAATCTGGAATGGTTTTGTTACGGATACTAAACAGTAGAACCACGGCTGATGGACATTGGCATCGTGGAGTGAGGAGTGGGGTCTATTGTCGCGCACGTGGTATTATCGATTGCTCTTTTCGTATTTCCCTATATTTTTCTTTACGATGACGATAATTATCTTTATTGCTTTTGTATTCATTAATGATATTTCCAGAGAGGAAACTAGGAAAGCTGACCGGATATCCACCAGTTATCTGGCCACCACGCTGGATCATACAATCCGGGACATTGAACTGGCTGTGACAGAGAAAGTGCAATACGAACCGGCATACAGGCTTTATTTCAACGGTAACAATCCTAATAACTCGGATACAGTGTATACGATTGCACAAAGTTTACGTGAGATGATCAATTCTTCTTCATGGATTCAATCCATATATCTGTATGACAAGCAACATGAGCGCGTTATAACGCTAAGTGGTTCAAGAGACGTGGGGAATTTCTCAGACAAGGCATGGATTGATCACATTCTAAGTGGTGCAACGGGTCAAGGCTGGCAGCCTGTTCGAGAGATGGAACCAGAAGAGTATCAGAGGACACCTGTACAAGTGTTGACCGTAAATAAAGAAATGCCTTTACCTTTTGGCTCAGAAGGTGTATTGGTCATCAATATCAAGATGAGCAGTATCAAGCAGAGTGTCGATAGCATGGTCAATGGAAAACTCTCTTTCCTGACGATAAGTGATCAGGAGGGCAGGGTCGTCTATGATGCTCATTCGGATAATGAGAGTGCTATCGAGGGTACAAAATTAAATGAGCTATCATTGGAAAGATTGGGATGGACTCTTAGCAGCGGCATTAAAGCTGGCAATTTGTTTGGCTGGGTGTCGGTTGTTTCATATGTTTGGGTGTTCATTGCTATTTTGACGGTGATCTGCGCAATTATCTACATCGTATATGTGACCCGGCGTAACTATAAGCCAATTCAGATCATCATGAACCGGATTGAATCGCAACAGATCAAAGCATTTGAACAATCCGGTGCTCGTATGGATGAGATGAAGATGATTGATGGTGTGCTTGAGAACTTGATTAACCATATGATGGATTATGATAAAAAGAGCCGCGAGAATGTACTTATGCAACGTAGTAAGTTGTTTAGTGCTTTACTACAAGGTGAGCATGTGGACAATGCGGCTGGCCAGCTGTATGAGGTGTCCCCATTTGATGGAGCCCATGCGGCTTCTCGCTTTATCGTGGTTGTTGGGGATATTAACCGATATGAGAAGGGATTTCAGGAGAAATTCACCAGAGGAGAGCAAAATACACTGAAGTTTGCCCTGATGAATGTATTACAGGAGCTATCTAGGGATACAGAAGTGCAATGTTGGACGGAATGGATCAGTGCTGATCGGATTGCTATTCTTTTCTTTTCGAAGGAAGACGGGCAACAAGGTCAGGAACTGTCTAAGCAGATTCGAATAGTTGCTGAGGAATGTAAGTCCTGGGTAGAGCAGAACCTCCGTATTTCCCTCAGCTTCGGCATTGGTCCTGTTGCTGAGGGAATTGAAGCAATACATCAATCGTTTACAGCTGCTGAAGCAGTCATGCAGCGGAAGTTGTTGATGAATGGTGATGTGGGTGAAGCAGAGACCAGCGAGATACAACATCCATTGCTGGAGACATATACGTATTTGCAGATGATTGCTGACTTTGTCAAACGGTTCAGAATGTCGAGTGGGCAGTGGAGAGAGCAATTAGAGGATATCTTTAAGGAATTTGAGCGAAACAAATTACCGGATGATGAGATCCGTTCCTTAATTGAGGCTATGCTTCAGATGCTTAGCCGGGAAGTCTCTATGATGTCGGAAGGATTGCAGAAAGAGCTGTCGGAAGAGAATATTAACAATTGGCTTAATGCAATGGAAGAAGCAGAATCGTTAGAGGATGTTAAAGTACTGTTGTTCGACAGTCTTACCGATCTGTTCCGGACATACGTTGCTGTTACGGAAACGAAGAGCTACAAAGCTATGGTTAATGAAATGAAAAAGTATATCGAGGAGCAGTTCACCAACCCTGAGCTGTCACTTAAACATCTGAGTGACCGTTTCCAGATTTCTGGAAAACATGCCAGTTATCTGTTTAAGACCGAATTCAATATGAAATTTGTTGACTTTGTGACTGAGCTTAGGATGAAAGAAACGGAGAAGTTACTGCTTAATACTGATTATTCTTTACAGGACATAGCTTTAAAGGTCGGATATGCGAATGGTATTACACTGGGACGTGTATTCAAACGAGTCACAGGCATTACACCTGGGGATTACCGCCGGATGAAAAAGGATCAAAAAGCGACAGATGAATAATGTGATATCTGTGCTTGCTCCAAAATGAGAGAGTAAAATTGTGTCATGTTTCCATACATGGTCAACAGAGTATTGAAATAAATCAGGGTGAATCGACATGTTGAGTCTCCATAATTTAGGGGGATATCATCAAATGCGATTCGCCCTTTTTACTTAGTTTTAACATCATAAAATGAAAGCGCTTGAAAAACGATGAAATAAACATGTATGTTTCATGGTAATGTCAGAAGATGTGTCATCAATGCTTCCTGATGTAACATACGAATTTAGTCAGTGCGAGAAAATGGTTTGTTTCCATCGTGTTTGGATAGGGGGAGTTAGTGCCTCTAAACCCTTCTCCCATGCGGTTTTATGGAATTTTGGCAGTCTGCGAAAATAAGCTACCATGCAAACCATAACTCGTTTGTAGACCCACCCGAATTTAGTATGTTGTCAGAGCACACAATAGTATGGAATACTCAGGGCAAGCTTTAAAACATTCACGTAAAGCCAAAGGGGATGAACAGAATGACAAGAAAAGGGAGTCTTAAAAAGTTGATGGGTTTGGCGCTTACAGCAGTAATGGGCGTCTCACTACTTGCGGGGTGCGGATCATCAGACAACAAATCAGCAGAAGGCGGAGCAGCTGGTGATGGAAAGCGTGTCACATTAAAGGTGGAGCTTTTCGACCGTGGTAACACCCCATCGCCTTACACAATCACGAACAGCTATCTCACAAAGATGATTCAAGAGAAGTTCGGCGATCCTAACAACATTGATGTACAATTTGTTCCTGTTCAACGTTCCGAAGAAGTGACGAAGCTGAATGTCCTGATGGCTAGTGCCTCAGATGTTCCAGATGTTGTCTTTGTTTACGACTCCACTGTGTTTTACCGTTATGCACAACAGGGAGGTCTGACAGATGTAGGTGATCTGGTGAACCAGTATGGACCTAATCTGAAGAAATTCCTGGGTGAAGATACTTTAAAGTTTGGACAATTGGAAGGAAAGCAATTTGCTATTCCGGGTAAACGCGCCATTACTGGCCGTTACAGTTCTTATATTCGTCAAGATTGGTTAGATAAGCTGGGAATGCCAGCACCTAAGACAACCGATGAGTTGTATACAACACTGAAAGCATTCAAGGAAAAAGATCCAGCGAAACTGGGAAGCAAAAACATTCCTATGGGCTTTGCGCTTGCACCGGCTCAGTATGAGACATTGATCTACTCCTTTATCAAACCTGTAAGTGGCGACAAAACATACGGTCAACGTTATGAATTGCCGCTCCATGAAGGATTCAAAGAGTCCATGCAATTCCTGAACAAACTTTACAATGAAGGTTTGATCAGTAAAGATTTCAGTTTGGATAAAGACAAAACGCAACTGAATAAAGATATTCAAAATGGTAATGTAGGTTTCTGGTCTGAAGATGCTGATGCTATGTTCGGTAAAGAGGCTACTATGGATCTCATGCGTAAAAATGTAAGCGACGGCAAAGTTCTGCCATTAGATGCTTATACTAACCCGAACGCAGATAACAAACACATCAAATCACGTTACGGTTCAAATGGTTTGTTCATTATGATTCCGAAAAGCAGTGAGCGTGCAGTGGAAGCAGTTAAATACCTGGATTGGATGGCGTCTGACAACAACCTGATGGATATCATCAGCGGTGTGAAAGGCGAGAACTATGATCTGGTAGACGGTATTCCGGTTGCAAAAGAAGATGTAGCCCAAGAAGCAGCAGATCGTTTCTACAACGCAAATGATTTTGCGATTATCTCCAACGGTAAAAACATCGGAGATCAAGCTACAAACGAAAAAGCATGGATTCTGGGTTACCCTAAAAATAACCAGGAGCTGTTGAAGCAATCTCTTGAGATTGCAAACACAGATACAGTAGGACCGATCATCTTCGATAAACCGATTGCTGCCGAGATGAAATATGGCACTACACTTAATGACAAGCTTGATGTCATTATCGTAAAATCCGCTATGGCAAAACCAGCTGATTTCGAATCTGTATTTGAAAAAGAAATGGCTGATTACATGTCCTTGGGCGGTAACGATTTGAAGAAAGAGCTGGAAGAAGCTTTGCAGGGTATGGGTGGAAAGTAAACCTTAGTACGCTTGGAACATGTTAAAAAAGAAACCATACAACTGTTTCAAATTAGAAAGGAACGTGTGCCGCCAGATAGGCGGCACAAACGTTTCTTATGATAGGAGGAAACCGTCTTGAACCTCACATATTTGAAAAGATATTGGCAGCTATATGCATTGATTTCTCTGCCTATAATCTACTTTTTAATTTTCCGTTACGGACCGATGTACGGTGTCCAGATCGCTTTTAAAGATTTCAACCTTTTTCAAGGTATCAACGGTAGTGAATGGATCGGTTTCGATGCTTTTCGCGAGGTATTCGCAATGCCCGATTTCTACACTACATTACGCAACACATTTATGCTGAATTTTCTTGATCTGATCGTTTCATTCCCTGCTCCAATTATTCTGGCGATTATGCTCTATGAGGTTAGATTCAAATGGTTTAAGAAAATCTCACAAACCATTCTGTATATTCCTCACTTTATCTCCTGGGTTATCATCGGAGGGATTGTCTACCAATTGTTTGGCAATCAATCCGGTATGGTAAACAATCTACTGCAGAGCATGGGATTTGATTCCATTCCATTTTTGACAGAAAAAAACTCATGGCTTGTTACCTACCTGTTCACAGGTGTGTGGCAAAGCGCTGGGTGGGGAACCATCTTGTATCTGGCTGCATTAACAGGTGTGAACAAGGAATTGTTCGAGGCAGCTGAGATTGACGGTGCAACGCGGCTGAAGAGAATCTGGCATATTACAATACCAAGTATTAAACCAACGATCATCACCTTGCTTATTCTTAACCTTGGAAATATGGTCAGCATTGGTTTTGACCGGCCTTATGTTATTGGTAATACGGCTGTTCGTGAATATTCCGATGTACTTAGTACCTTTGTATACAGAATTGGTCTACAGTCTGGACAATATACACTTGCAACGGTTGTTGGCTTATTCCAAGCGGTTGTCGGACTGGTCTTTGTCCTAGGTTCAAACTATCTGTCCAAGAAAACAACGGGTGAAGGAATTCTCTAATTCCAGAACAATAGTAAGATGTACACCAATTTGACTTGTTGTACGTATAGATCATCAGTAAAGGAGTTGTGCGCAGATGAGTGAACGCACCTCGAACCGGATTTTCGACATTGTCAATGTCACCTTTATTTCATTGTTTGTACTATTCTGTCTTGCTCCGTTCTTACACACGATTGCGATATCACTTAGTTCGAACCGGGCCATAACGTCAGGTGAAGTAACGATTTTCCCGAAAGAGTTCTCTTGGGATGCCTATGGTCAAGTATTCTCGGATAACTCCATGCTGTATTCACTAGGATTTACAGCGCTTCTTACGGTTGCAACAACGGTACTCTGTCTGTTGTTTACCATTGCTGCAGCGTACCCGTTGACGAAGAAAAAATTAAAGGGCCGTAAGTTGTTTATGTACATCATTATTATTACGATGTTCTTCAGCGGCGGGATTATTCCTGAGTATCTGCTGATTCGTGACCTGCATTTGATGAACTCGGTTTGGGCATTGATTTTACCAGGGTTGGTTAGTCCGTTTAACTTGATTATCCTGATCTCCTTCTTCCGCGGAATACCGGATAGCCTGGAAGAGTCCGCCGAAATTGATGGAAGCTCTCATGTGTACACGCTCTTCAAAATCATTTTGCCACTGTCTATGCCGGTACTTGCTACACTTGGTCTGTTCTATGCGGTCGGACGCTGGAATGGCTTCCAGGATTCCCTGATGTACATCACAGATCCGAAGTTATATCCTTTGCAACTGAAGCTCTTTCAAATGGTACAGAACAACATGATAAGTGACCTCACGTTGCTGGAGGGTGCTAGCCGTACAAGATTAACACCAGAGAGTCTTAAAGCTGCAGCAGTTGTCTTTGCAACAGTACCGATCCTGCTGGTATATCCATGGTTGCAAAAGTATTTTGTTAGTGGCGCAATGCAAGGAGCAATCAAAGGTTAATTCGTAGTCCCCATACACGCAAACATCACATTCGGGGAAGGAGAAGGAATGAATTATGCAGGGAATTGACAAGGGAGAATACTCATTCTCTACATGCTGGAATATCAGGAGACATCCTGTAGGCGAGGACATGATTCGGGAAATTGCAGGACTTGGCTTTCGCCGGGTGGAGCTTAACTATAATGTAACGAAGGAAATGCTCACTACAATTGAGCCGATGATTGAGCGCGGAGAGATTGGGGTGTCCAGTGTACACAACACATTCCCCCATGATCCCGATCCTGATTACGGAACCGATTCTGTGCTGCTCGGCTTTGAAGATGAAGTCAAGCGTAAGCGGGCCATTGATCTGCTGGTTGGATCGGCTGAATATGCGCATCGTTATGGAGGGGAAGCGGTCGTTGTACACCCAGGCGAGGTACCTTTCCCACATGATGTCAGCAAGGATCTGGAAAAGCTGTATCGCGAAGAAGGAACGGATTCTCCACATTATCAGAATAAATGGGCAGAGTTCATGGAGCGGCGCGATGCCCTGAGCGCAGGGTATATTGAAAAAATCATCGTCAGTCTGGATGAAGTTTGCAACCGTGCGGTATCCAAGGGGCTAAACGTCCGTTTTGGGATCGAGACCCGCTCAAGACCGCAACAAATCCCTACACTTGCCGAAGCGAAAACGATCATTCAGGCTCTGAAGGGCGCTCCGGTCGGAATTTGGTACGATACGGGTCATGCCATTATGATGGATCGACTGGGACTGTACGATAGTGTAGGTGAGATGCAGGGGCTCATGGATGATATCGTAGGTGTTCATATCCATGAAACACTGGGATTATCGGATCACTGGTGTCCATACGTGCACAGTAAGGATATGCACTTCTATGATGCATATCTGCCTATGATCCGTAAAGCACAGGTGAAGGTATATGAACTGAAGTCAGCCTGTGAACCGGAAGCGATTCACGAAAGTCATGATCTGCTGATGCAGAAACTTGCGAGATTAGAAGTATAGTTAGACAAAGCGATAAGATCGGTTGGCTTGGGCTGTTAGAGCGCACAGCCTGCTGATCTTATCTTTTGATAGGGCTTTATTTGTATGAGTTGATGTTATTGGATGGATGGGATGGAGGGGTAATGTAGATGTATAGACAAATGGTAGAAAGCAATGACAGAGCTACTAAGCGAGGCATAGAGCGGCAGGTGCTTGATTCGGAAAGCCGTTACTATGGTGGAACAATTGATCCTTTTTCGGGTGTGGCTTGGGTTAACCATACGACGGGAACGCCAACAGATATGTGTTTCTGGGGGGCAGCCCTTTCTAATCCAGACTCAACGTATTATCGTGACGAGACTCTGTTAGAGAGACTTCGGCTAGCGAGTGAGTTTGTGTTGCGTCATCAGCACAGTGATGGATCGATATCACCTGGCTGGACAAACTATCACTCCCCGCCAGACACTGCTTTTGTTGTTGTAGGATATTCGCAGTTATATCAACTTTTGAACCAACAGGATTGGGCGCCACTGAAGCCTGTATTGGATAATATGCGATTGTTTCTGGAACGGACGATTCCAGTCATGTTAACGGGAGGTTGTCATACACCAAATCATCGCTGGGTGTTGTGTGCCGCACTTGGTTTTCTGCATGAGATCTTTGGTATAGAGGAAGCGGTGAAACGTGCGGAGCAATGGCTTGCGGAAGGGATTGATATTACCCCTGATGGGGAGTGGACCGAACGTAGCAACGGGATCTACAATGCGGTGAGTGATATTATGCTGATTCATGCCGCACGGTTATTGAACCGTCCTGAACTGCTGGAACCAGTCCGTTTGAACCTTCGGATGATGGTATATCTCGTACACCCTACAGGTGAGATTGTGACTGATTATTCAGGTCGACAGGATCTGGGCAGTAAGCATGGCTTGTCTTCGTATTATTTGCCCTATGCGATTATGGCCAAACTGGATCAAGATCCGATTTTTGCAGGTATGGCTGCTTGGGCAGTTAGTGATTTGACAGATCCAGGTGTGTGTTCCGTGAATGCTCTTGTGAAGTTAATGTTGGAACCGGAACTCATAGAGATCGACGGGGTAAAAGACACATTACCCGAGAAGTATGACATCATACTTAATGAACATTTTGTTAGAGGGGGTTATTTGGAGAGAATCGATTTGGTAGGCCACCATCAACGAATCTCGCACAGTCGGATGCATACGGATTTTGGTGCTTCTGTTGCTCGAATCCGTGATGGAGAAACCAGTTTGACGGTTATGACGGAAGTAGCTCCATTTTTTGCACTTCGTCATGGTGAGGTACGTCTGCTCGCTGTTCAGTTAGCATCTTACTTTAACCCCGGGTATGTACCGATGCAAAATATGACTCGTCTCCCTCAGGGATATCGATTGACTGGGGAACAGAAGAAAGGTTATTACGGTCCTGTTCCTTCGGCTGATTTACCAGCTACAGCTTCTTCATCAATCAGCCCGTGGTATTTGCTTCCGCATCAGACTCGTACACTTACACATGAGCAGACATTCCGTGTTGGTGCCGAGGTACTGCAGACAGACCGCGGCTGGACGATGCATCTGACTGGTGAGGAACCACAGGACATCATGATGCAATTATCCTTTGTATTTGGAAGTGAAGGAGAACTTAGCTGTGAGGATGGCATAGAAACCAGTGATGGTAGTATTCTGTGGAAAGGCGGCAAGCTTCGTTATAGTTGCGCAGAAGATTGGCTTGAGATTGATGGAGGCGAGATGGGACATCTGGCGGCAACGGTGCGTGAAGCCAAAATGCCTGAGAATTGCAAAATTGTACTGGTTAATTTCATGACGCCCTTCGATAAAACGCTGAATATAACCCTTTCTCCGTCACTAGTATGATGAGAAATCTCAGTAAACTTCTTGGCTAAAGTATTTATAGAATTAAGTAATCAGCGTGTACCGATATTCATCCGGTGCACGCTGTTTATGTTTTCTTGAATCTTTTTGTGGTAATAAATGGGATTATGTGTTATGAATTTAGTTGTTCTAACGCAGTTTCAATTGCCTCCTTCATTAATGGATGGTCTTTGCTGTTACTCCAGTAAATAAGGAGAATATTTTCTTTTTCGTATAAGAAAGGTAACGTTGTTGGATTGGTATTTTCTGTGATTTCGTTAAATTCTTTAGCTCCTTTTAAACGATCCTTTTCTGAATTGAAGATATAGAAATGGATAAATTCTTCGGTATTATTGTTTTCTTCTGAGCCTGGCAACTTAACGGAGTACACTTCTGGTATAACATCATTTAATTTCATGGGATATCCGGTTATGCCATAAGGCTCTAATTCTAAATTTTGCGATTTAAGTGCATTGAGCAAATCATCCAAATTTAACTTGTTTTCATTTTCTCTGGAACACCCGACTAAGGCAACGAAGCACATAATAATCATGATTAAGAGCAACTTTGTCTTTGTAATATTCATATGAATTCCCTCTCCTTGGATAATATCGGCTTATTTTTGTCATAGACACAATTTATGTTAATTTTCAATGTGTAAAACTGAGTTAAAGTGATGTATTAGGTGATTTGTATGGGAAATTATATAAAATTAGCATTACAGTAAAAAGATAAACTTATTTTACCATAAACAATTCATACCATTTAAATTCCCTTAAATGGAGAGTGTTATAGAGGGTGTGGAATTTATCTATCTATGAAGCTCCGGACCAATGGTATTTCACTCATAATCGGTATGAAATGCCATCTTAATTATTTGTATTTTTTTCATAAACGACATGAAACTACATATAGCGAAGAGCGCCTAAAGATGTGGTATACTGAAGAGTATGAATGAAAACAAAGAGGAGGTGCCTTGCGAGATGAAGGGCAAGCTAGTGCGGACCGAGGGTCACCTTGCCAATATTATACCGATTCACTTGGATGCTTCTTTCTTTTTTGAAAGAGCTGTCCGCTCGCTGGACCGTAATCATGTCGACAAGGCATTGAAATATTTTCGCAAAGCTGTTGAGTACGAGCCGGAAAATCCGGTGAATCATTGTAATATGGCGGGTATATTATCAGAAAAGGGAGACTATAAAGCTTCCAATGCCATTCTGGCTCATGTGCTGGATGTGGTTGACCCGTCGATGACGGAATGTTATTTCTATATGGCAAACAATTATGCCAACATGGATCAATTTGAGGAAGCCGAGCGGGCGTTGGTCACCTATTTAGAGGAAGACACGCAGGGGCAGTTCATGACGGAAGCAGAAGAGATGATGGAGCTTTTGTATTATGAGCTGGATCGCCCAGCCAAATTAAATCGAATCAAGTCACGCCAGGGGGTTGTGGAGCACGATCAGGCACGTGAGTTGCTGGAAGAAGGGAAGTTTGCCCAAGCTGCAGAACTGCTCGAAGGCATGTCGCCCGATTATCCGGATTATCTTGCTGCCCGTAACAATCTTGCTCTCGCCTATTATTATATGGGACTGTTCTCCAAAGCGAAAGAGACTATTGCTGATGTGCTGGAACAAGAACCGGGCAATCTGCACGCACTATGCAATCTGGCGATCTTTTATCAAAATGAGAATCGGACAGACCAAGTGCTGTTGTTGATTAAAAAACTGCGCGCGATCGTGCCATTCCAGCACGAACAGGTATACAAGCTCGCTACAACAATGGGGATTCTGGGCCAGCATGACGCGGCCTATATTCATTTCCGCCGTTTACTCAAGGGTGAAGAGACCGCTACTGATCCGGCACTGGCGCATTACGCAGCAGTAGCAGCTTTCAACACAGAACGGTATGACATCGCAAAGCGGCTGTGGCATCACGTGAACAAGCTTGACCCAGGTTCTGAGGTGGCTCGTTATTATTTGGACGGCCTTGAAGCGGTAATTCAAGGTGTGCAGGAGCCGAGTAAGTTAAGCTATCACTACCATCTTCCCTTTGACGAGCAGTTCAAGCAATGGGAGGATTACGGTAATGGCATTCCGGAAGAGATGAAAAATGATCCACTGATTCGCTCATCGTTCTTCTGGGCTTTACGTCATGGAGATCAGGCAACCAAGCTGCAGGTTATTCATGCGCTTGGCATGATTGGGGATTATGAGGTGCAACAGGCCTTGCAATTGTTCATTGATGAACCTGGTGAAGAGCCTACCCTGGTCAAGGCGGCGCAAGCCGTTTTACATGATCTGCAAAGGGTTGAACATCCTGAATTGAACGCTGAAGTTTCTCAACCACTTACCCCGGAGGCGGAGGCGTTAAAGACCGTACCTAAGGTGAGTAAGAAGGAAATTACAGGGATTCGACTCGGAAAAGAGACGTCCCCCCATTGGCAGGCTGTTGTTGATCGTGCGCTTCAGATGTCAGAGGCGAGAGCCGAATTACAGCAAGAGATGGAGCGGATCTGGACAGATTATGTTTCCAGGGTTCGACCGGATCTATCTGGTTCTAAACAGATCGAAGGATGGGCTGCAGGACTGGAGTATCTGGCTTCCAAAAACCGTAGCCGGCCCGTTACGTATCAGAGTATCGCTGAACGTTACGGTATATCCGCATCTACTGTCAGCAAATATGCGAGGCAGCTCAATCAGATCTGTAGTGTAACTCCGCCTAACGGATAGAATTCAGAGATATAGGCTCTGTAGAACGTGGCAATTCAAGCTTGAAGCATGGTTGTCCCTGAGAGAAGGATACATTAACCGGGAAAACGGGTAAACTTAACGAATAGGTCTAAAAATGCCTGTAGATATCATCTTGGCAAGTTATTCGCGACCATTACACATCTTAACCTGATGAAGGAGGCTGTATCTATATGTCTAAATACAGAACGATTGTGATCGGAACCGGACCTGCGGGTCTGACAGCAGCGATATACCTGGCTCGTGCGAATCTGAAACCGCTGGTGATTGAAGGTCTTCAGCCAGGTGGGCAATTGACAACGACTACAGACGTCGAGAACTTCCCGGGTTTCCCGCAAGGTATTATGGGGCCTGAGTTGATGGACAACATGCGTAAGCAAGCAGAACGTTTTGGGGCTGAATTCAAGAATGGCTGGGTGGAAGAGGTTGACTTCAGTAAGCAACCTTTTAAAGTAAGTGTGGGGGGCATTGGTGAATTGGAGGCAGACTCCATCATTATCTCCACAGGTGCTTCGGCTCGTTATCTCGGTATTCCGGGTGAGCAGGAAAACGTAGGGCGGGGAGTAAGTACTTGTGCAACATGTGACGGATTTTTCTTCCGCGGCAAAAAGATCGTTGTGGTGGGCGGTGGCGACTCCGCTATGGAAGAAGCAAGCTTTTTGACTCGCTTTGCTACAGATGTTACGTTGGTTCACCGCCGGGATGAACTGCGCGCATCCAAGATTATGCAGGATCGGGCCCGCAGCAACGAGAAAGTGAAATGGGCTTTGAACCGTACACCGCTTGAAGTTGTGCCTGAAGCAATGGGGGTCAAAGGGTTGAAGGTCCGCAACAATGAAACAGGCCAGGAAGAGTTGCTCGAAGCAGATGGTGTATTCGTTGCAATCGGGCACACACCAAACACTGGATTCCTTGGTAACGCTATTGCACTGGATGACCATGGGTATGTTGTGGTGAAGCCAGGAACAACAGAAACCAATATTCCTGGTGTATTTGCTTGTGGTGACGTTCAGGATACAAAATATCGTCAGGCTATTACAGCTGCAGGATCAGGTTGTATGGCGGCGATGGATTGTGAAAAGTTCCTGGAGGGAAGTATCGTGCACGATTGGAGCGAAACGCTGGATAAGTAATACGCATGACAGCCCTACGGTTTGGAATAAACTAGCATAAGAGACAACGGGAAGTCTCATGAACTGAGAGAAGCCGGAGGGCTTCTCTTTTTTTGAAACGATGATGGGCATGATTTCGTATACATAAGGGGTATATTAGCTGTGAGGTGAAGAAGTTGGGGGAAATGATAAAAGATTGGCTTCAGAATGCAACGGTTAGACGTTTTTTGATCCTGCTGTTGTTCTGTTTAATTTTGTTCAGTATGGGGAGTATGCTTCATATGATTCTGCTGTTGTTCCTGGTGACTTATGTCATGAACAGGCTACAGCATCTCATTACAAAAGGTTTGAATCGCTTTTTTCCAATCGACTATAAAGTCGTGGTCATTCTGCTGTATATGATTGTGATAGCCGGAATTGTACTTGGTATATCCAGATATTCACCACGGATTGTGGATCAGGTTGTGCAGTTAACCAACGAGATTATGAAATTTCTCGACACGGCTGATGGTGATAATTTTGCCTCCAAGATCGCAGGTTATCTGCAGTCCTTCGACATTAAAAATTATACCAACGAAGCGCTGAAATACATTTTTGCCTTTAGTAAATGGCTGGAATTCATCCTGTTGGTTATTATTTTGAGTTTGTTCTTCCTGTTGCAGAAAAAAGAAATCTATAAATTCACGTCCAAGTTCAAAACAAGTAAAATCGGTTGGTTCTATAATGAAGTGGCATACCTGGGCGACAAATTTGTATCTTCTTTTGGTAAAGTCATTGAAGCGCAGTTGCTAATTGCCGTATTTAATACGGTGCTGACGATGCTCGGATTGTGGATCTTAGGTTACCCTTACCTATTCGCGTTAACAATTATGGTCTTCCTGCTCAGTCTGGTGCCTGTTGCAGGGGTTATGATCTCCCTTGTGCCGCTCTGTCTGATCGGGTATCAAATGGGCGGATTGCAGATGGCCATCATCGTGATCGTTATGATCATCATTATTCATGCGCTGGAAACATACTTCCTGAATCCGAAGCTCATGGCGCACAAGACCAAGTTACCGATGTTTTACACCTTTATCGTGCTGATTCTGTCGCAACATTTCCTCGGCATCTGGGGCTTGATTATTGGTATTCCAATCTTTGTCTTCATGCTGGACATTCTGGATGTAAACAAGATGGAGAAGACCGAAGAGCCTGTGCGAGTAGAGACGAAGTTGTAATTTGATTCTTGAGAGTTTCTAAACTGTGCAAAAAAAAGAATAAACGCCTCCAGTGCTTCGCTGGATGGCGTTTTTTTGTTATACCCGCACCTGAGGTGAGGGGTATCATGGGTGATTTAGTTAACAATGTCATGGTGATCAGATGACCATTGTCATTTTGTATGAATGGAACGAGGGATAATGAAATATCATGAGTTGAGGCTCCCCTTTCTATCAGGGGAGGAGGGAGCATGGCGTTTTAATAGATTAAAATGAGGTTGTATACGCATTCAAAAATGGTGTGTGATGTCGTTCACAACCCTGCCAAAGCATGTTGCGCGTGAGGTCTTCTCGTCTTGACCCCGGCGTATCCTTCAATTATAGTTGGTACGTAGGACTTAAACTATTTTAGATAGATAAAGGTGGCTTGCAGCATGTCTGAGAAAATCTACGTTGGGGTCGATCTCGGCGGAACAGCAATCAAGGTCGGTATATGTGATGATCAAGGTCAGCTTATGCATACGTATGAAGGACCGACTGAAGTGGACCAGGGCGTTGACACGGTTATCGCCAACATCGAGAAGTATGTCCGTCATATCGTAGCCGAATCGCCATACAGCTGGGAACAGCTTGAGGGTGTCGGAGCAGGAGTCGCCGGTTTCACGAATGTACGCGAGGGGATTATTGTTCATGCTCCTAACATCGGATTTCGGAATGTAGCCATTCGTTCGGTTCTGGAAGAGCGTCTGGGCAAGCCTGTCAAAATAGATAATGATGCGAACGTTGCTGCTCTGGGTGAAGCTTGGGCTGGAGCCGGCAAGGGTGTAGACAATTGTGTATGCTTCACACTCGGTACAGGCGTTGGCGGCGGTCTCATCCTGAACGGTAAAATCTATCAAGGGTTTTCCGGCATGGCCGGGGAACTGGGCCACATCAGTGTTGTGCCTGATCTGGAAGCAATCAAGTGTGGCTGTGGTAAAATGGGATGTGTAGAGACGGTATCATCCGCAACAGGTATCATTCGCATGGCGAAGGATGCTGTAGAGCGTGGTGATCATACGTCCCTTGCTTTGGTAGACAAAATCGCTGCCAAGGAAGTGTTTGATGCGGCCAAAGCAGGCGATGAAGTGGCACTGCGGATTGTAAACCGTGCGGCTTATTATTTGGGCAAATCCATGGCAACCGTAGCGGCTGTACTGAACCCGGAATTATTCATTGTTGGCGGTGGAGTATCCAAGGCAGGCGACTTCTTGTTTGATGAGATTCGGACTGTGTTTGCTCAATTGACTCCAGAGCCGTTGCAACAAGGTGTTCAGATTTTGGAAGCTACACTGGGTAATGATGCAGGAATCGTAGGCGCGGCAGGTCTCCTCTTACGTTCGTAGTACCTTTGTAACACGATATATCCGACAGCAATATGATAAGGAGGGGACATTTATGCTTGACGGTGAAGGCTCACCAGGCACAGGCGCCACGCTCATTATCATTACGGGCATGTCCGGAGCGGGTAAAACGATAGCTGTGCAGAGCCTGGAAGATCTGGGGTTTTTCTGCGTAGATAATTTACCGCCTGTTCTAATTCCTAAATTCGCGGAATTGATCGAACAGTCGAATGGCAAGATTGGCAAGGTAGCGCTGGTCATCGATCTTAGGGGACGTGAATTTTTCACAGCATTGTCCGAGTCTTTAAACTATATCAAGGATCATTTTACGATTCACTGCGAAATTCTATTTTTGGATGCAACCGATTCGGTTCTGGTTCAACGTTACAAAGAGAGTAGACGTAGACATCCGTTAGCGCCAGAAGGTATGCCGCTGGATGGCATTAAGCTGGAGCGCAAGATGCTGGAGGAACTTAAAAATTCAGCAACTCAGGTGCTGAATACCAGCACCATGAAGCCTGCTCAATTGAAGGAGCGCATCATCTCACGTTTCTCTCACTTGGAGAGCCAGATGTTGTCCGTGAATATAACGTCCTTCGGATTTAAATACGGTATTCCGATTGATGCGGATCTCGTATTTGATGTTCGTTTTTTACCGAATCCGCATTATATTGATCATTTGCGGCCGAATACAGGACAAAATAGTGAAGTGTATGAATATGTTATGAAATGGCCGGAAACGCAAGCGTTTCTGACCAAGCTGCTGGATATGCTGCATTTTCTGATTCCGCAATACCGGAAGGAAGGCAAAAGCCAGGTTATTATTGGAATCGGCTGTACCGGAGGCAAGCATCGTTCGGTAGCAATATCGGAATATTTGGGCAAAATGCTCGGAAGCAGTGAGACTGAAGCTGTTACCGTAAGCCACCGCGACGCTGACCGGGACCGTCATTGAAGAGGGTGAAGGGATGAAAGAGGCCGGACCACGGAGAGAACGTCCGAGAATCGTTGTTATGGGCGGCGGAACCGGATTATCTGTGATGTTACGCGGTTTAAAAGAGAAGCCGATGGATATCACGGCCATCGTTACGGTTGCTGATGACGGTGGGAGTTCAGGGATCTTGCGCAGTGAGTTGCAAATGCCGCCGCCAGGCGACATTCGTAACGTTCTCACCGCGCTGGCAGATGTTGAGCCACTGCTTTCGGACATGTTAAAGTATCGTTTCAATACAGGCGCGGGGCTTGCAGGCCACAGCCTGGGTAATTTGATATTGGCTGCAATGACGGATATATCAGGCGACTTTGTGACCGCTGTGCGGGAGCTTAGCCGCGTGTTTGCCGTTAGAGGTCAGGTGCTTCCGGCAGCAGGTCAAGCTGTTGTGTTACACGCTGAGATGGAGGATGGATCAATTATTACTGGTGAGTCCAAAATCCCTGAAGCAGGCGGGCGTATTAAACGTGTCTTTCTTGAACCGGATCACGTGGAGCCGTTGCCAGAAGCTGTGGAGGCTATACGCCAAGCAGATGCGATTCTGATTGGCCCAGGTAGTCTATACACGAGCATCCTTCCTAATCTGCTTGTGCCCAAACTGGCAGAAGCTGTCGTTGAAACGGATGCGGTGAAGATGTTTATTTGTAACGTAATGACACAGCCGGGAGAGACCGATAATTATACAGTGAGTGATCATCTTAAGGCAGTGCATGATCATATTGGTCACCAGCTCTTTGACTACGTGATCGTGAACAATGGTGACATTCCGCTACAAGTGCAGAATAAGTATGCGGAAAAAGGAGCAAAACCGGTTGTTCTCGATATGAATGTGCTGAAAAGTTCAGGTTATCAGGTTGTCGCAGATACGCTGGTATTGTTCAAAACCTATCTGCGCCATGATGCTGATAAGCTCAGCCATCATATTTACCAACTGGTCCAAAATTGGATGTTACGGAAGAGGTGAAGTCCCATGTCATTTGCAGCACAGACCAAAAAAGAATTAACGATGATTGAAAGTGAAGCGTGCTGCGAACAGGCGGAACTTTCAGCCCTCATCCGTATGCTTGGTGCAGTGCAGTTATCGAATAAAAAAGTCATCTTGGATATTTCGACAGAGAATGCTGCGATCGCAAGAAGGGCATACTCTCTGCTTAAAAAGCATTTTCAAGTGCATACGGAATTGTTGGTTCGCAAAAAAATGCGGCTGAAGAAGAACAATGTGTATATTGTTCGTGTTCCGTCTATGGTTCAGGAGATTCTAAAGGAGCTGCACATCGTCTCTGAAGGATTCTTGTTTACTCCTGGCATTAATGAAGAGTTACTGGAGAAGAATTGTTGTAAGCGAGCCTATCTTCGTGGTGCGTTTCTGGCAGGTGGTTCCGTAAATAACCCGGAGGGCTCCTCATATCATCTGGAGATTGCGTCCATGTATGAAGAGCATTGTCAGGCACTGGTGGATTTGGCTAATGAATTTCATCTTAATGCCCGGTGTATAGAAAGGAAAAAAGGATTCATCCTATACATTAAGGAAGGCGAGAAAATCATTGAGTTGCTTAGCATCATTGGTGCTCACCAGGCCTTGTTCAAGTTTGAAGATGTTCGAATTATGCGGGACATGCGTAACTCGGTGAATCGAATTGTCAATTGTGAGACAGCTAATCTGAACAAAACGATTGGCGCAGCGGTTAGACAAATCGACAATATCCGTTTACTGCAAAAGGAAGTAGGTCTGGAATCTCTTCCGGATAAGCTACGTGAGGTAGCTGAGGTAAGGCTTGCTCATCCCGATATCAATCTGAAGGAAGTAGGCGAATTGCTAAAAGGTACGGTGAGCAAATCGGGCGTGAACCATCGCCTTCGGAAGATTGATGAGCTTGCTGAGAAAGTGCGTGCGGAACGTTAAAGTTGAAGGTTGAAACGAATCATTTAGGTTTAAGGTTTGTTATGACCTTACCAGGTCGTGTTGGGTTACTCGTGCGGGTGAAGGAGAGGCTTCGGCTCTGGATTTTTGCCTATGCTGGCGGGCTATGTTTTTTCTTCTAGTGTCCTGCACGGGTTAATGGTATAATGTTGTATAAATATAATTGTGTATTTAATGTCCAGATTTCATAATAGGGGGTAAGTTTCTATGACAAAGCACCCGGTAGTTGTCCGTTTGAAAACGGGTCTCCATGCCAGACCTGCAGCACTGTTCGTTCAGGAAGCGAATAAGTACTCATCTGAAGTGTTCGTCGAGAAGGACGATAAAAAAGTAAATGCTAAAAGTATCATGGGAATCATGAGCCTTGCGATCAGTACAGGTACAGAAATCCATATTAGTGCTGAAGGCGCGGATGCGGATCAGGCTGTAAACGCTTTAGTTAGTCTGGTTAGCAAAGAAGAGCTTGAGAATCAATAAGCTTCATGAACTCCATTCAATCCATGAAGAAGTCCCGCAAGGGGCTTTTTTGCGTTTTATATAAAATTTAATTAAACGGGTCCGTCAAGTGCAACATTATGGAATTTGTCCCGTCTGTTAAGGTATCAAATCGCTTCAAGTTTGAGAAGTTAACATATGAGGAGGTTATTCGTAATGGGTAAACAATGGATGAAACCGTTTGGTGCAGTGCTGGTGGCAAGTTCGTTGCTGGTCGGAGGAACGGCTTATGTAGCTCCAGGAAATTATGCTTATGCTGCCGAAGTTCAGGGCGTACAGCAAAATGTAATCAATGTCGTAGGTAAAGGTGAGATTCAAGTGAAGCCGGATATTGCCTATCTGTCCATCGGTGTGAACAGTACTGCCGATACTGCGGCGTCAGCTCAGAAGGCAAATGCTGCTAAGATTCAAAAGGTTACTAATTTGCTGAAAAACACATGGAAGATTAGTGCCGATGATATTCAAACCAGTCAATTTTACGTGCAACCAAACTACACGTATAGCGAAAAAGATGGACAGAAAATTAAAGGTTACACAGCACATCACACATTGACAGTAACATATCGTGATATGGACAAGATTGGTGAACTGCTGGATGCAGCCTCCCAAGCAGGGGCCAATAATATTGAAAATGTACGCTTTACAGTAGAGAATCCAGAGAAATACGAATCCGAAGTGATTGCTAAGGCGGTAGCTAATGCAGATGTGAAAGCAGGAGCGATCGCTAAAGCGGTTAAACGTCAGCTGGGTACTGTTCTATCGGTAAGTCAGCCGGATGCTAATGTTCCTGTGTTCTATGCATCAGAGCTCATGTCGCAAGCGAAGAGTGAATCAGATGCAGGTACACAGATCGAAGCTGGTCAGGTCAAAGTAAGTACCGTTCTGAATATCACATATGAGATGAAGTAAGGAACTTTGCACTTCACGGGATAAAATATTAAATATTAAGAATTTAAAATAATGACAAAAGCACTGTCCTTCGGGGCAGTGTTTTTTTGTTGCACATGCTGGCTTTGAGGAAGTAAGGGGAGAATTATTATTAAAATACCTACAGGAGAATAGGGTATATTATGTCGTTTTTGTATCATTGTTCGTGACAAAACGTTCATTTTAGATAGGTGAAATTGTCTGGTTTTCATCAATATTGTAACTGGAGCTGTAAATCTTTCGTTAGTTTAGCTAGCTATAATAAATAACGTAAGCGTCATGACCTACGCAATTAAAATAGTTTTACATAAAGCACTGGCGCAATAACACCAAAATGTTGAGAGGGGATTAATGAATGAAACCATGGAATAGTGCACTGCTCGCGGCAGGCATCTTAATAGGTGGGGGTTCCGTATGGCAGGGGAGTTTTGCTCAAGCAGCTTTCGTACCTTCTAAAGTAACAACTCCGATTGAAATTGCATTAAAAGCAGAAGGAAATAGCAAGGGAAGCACCTCCCCAACGCTGATCTCGAGCAAAGTGAAACAAAGCAAAGTAAAGGTATTATCAACTACCGCCAAAGTCCAGATTAAAAACACAGAGGTGGCTTTGGAATATCCCCAAGTGAGCGGATTGAACAACAAAAAGGCTGAATCGGCTATCAACAAGGTGCTGAAAAACGAGGTTGATGCATTGGTGGCAAATTTCAAAAAAGAAGCAAAGGGATTTGAAAAACCTACAGCAGAGCACCCGCATGAATTAATGAGTTCATATGAGGTGATGTATAACGAGAATGGTGTAATTAGTTTTGTAACGTCAAGTTACGCAATTCACGGAGGGGCAAACGGTAAAAATATTCGTAATGGACACACATTTGCACTGAGTACAGGCAAAGAGTTGACTCTGTATGATGTCTTGCAAAACAGTAAATCCATGCTTGATAAGCTCAGCAAGAACGTTGGGGAGCAGTTGGAAGCTAAATACAACGTCCGAAGCGAATATAAAGGTCTGGATAAAGATCAGGATTTCTATGTAACTCCTAAAGGGGTCGTGGTGTTCTTCCAACAATATGAGTACACTTCCCGTGCAGAAGGGTTTCCCGAATTTACTTTTAAATATAAAGAAGTTCTTCCTAAAGGAGCAGTACCTTTCAGTAACCTGAAAAAGAAATAAATGACGAACATGAAAAGAAGATTTAATTTCGCAAATTGGAACAATAGCTGCAGATCTTCCCAGGAATGGGTTAATGGTTAGTAAGAGGTTAGCGTGTGACTAATACACAATCGTCGTATATGGTGACGTAAGCAATGAATCTGAGGGTGAATAACAGAGAGGAGTTTTTTAGATGAAAACATGGAAAAAGTGGACGAGTGCATTATTGGCAGCAGGTGTAATTATGGGAGGAAGTACAGCGTGGGTGGATCAATCGGTTCAAGCAGCATCCGTATCTGCCAAAGTAACTGCACCGGCTGAAGTAACGTTGAAATCAGGTGGAAAAACCCTCACGCAAAAAGGGTTGCTCCAAGGTGGATCTACATGGGTGGCGCTGACAGCAGTTAAGGATGTAGCAGGTGGGACATTGAAATATGATGCAAAAACAAAGTCATATACCGTAACTGCAGCGAACAATGCAATGACTGTGAGTTTGATGGATGGACAGCCAAACGTGTATATTAATGGTTTTTATCCTCAAGTGGAAGCAAAGTTGATCCAGGGTCGTTTGTACATCCCGTTCTCTGCAATGAGAGATTATTTGGGTGTACAGGGTAACTGGGATGCCAAAACCAAAACACTGACCCTGAGTAAAGTGAAACAAAATAACGTTCAGGTAAAATCGACCAAAGCGAGTGTAACCGTTAAAAATGCTGAGGTGGATGTGCAATACCCGCAAGTGAGCGGACTAGCGAGCAAAGAGGCCGAAGCTGCGATTAACAAAGTGCTCAAAGATGAAGTGGACACCGCTGTTGCGGCGTTCAAAAAACAAACGTCAGAATTCGGTGGAGCAACCGCAAATCGTCCATATGCATTCGAAGCTTCTTATGTGGTGACTTACAATGAGAACGGTGTGCTGGGTCTGATCACTCAACGTTATGAGGACTATGCAGGCGCACATGGCATGACGACTCGCACCGGTCATACGTTTGCTCTCGACACAGGTAAAGAGCTGTCACTGGATGATGTAATTGCAAACAGCAAATCGATGCGTGAAACGATCAGCAAAAAGGTTGGCGAGCAACTGAAAGCGAACGCGGGAGCCCTGAACGACTACAAAGGCCTTAACAAAGATCAGGATTTCTACGTGACACCAACAGGCGCAGTGGTATTCTTCCAGTTGTATGAGTACACCGCGTATGCGGAGGGCTTCCCTGAATTCAAGTTCACTTACAAGGATATTCTGCCTGAAGGAACCGCACCATTCAGCAACGTAGCTTCTGAGAAGTAAGTTCGTTTTAGCTTAGATGAAATCATAAAATGAAATAAATTCAAGTCAAAACAAGACAAGAGCACTTATACCCTTTATTCGTGAAAAATAATAAACCAGAAGCCTCCGTCAAAGCAAGAATGACGGGGGCTTCTGGTTTATGCAGGCAAGGCACCCCAAGTCCGGGTGGTGAGATTGCCTGTTATAATTAAAAAGCACAGAGCGTGCTCACCTATATTCAAGTGATGCCCGCCCTGCGCTTATTTACGTTGTCTCCAGGCAGCTAAAGCTTAGATGCCTTGGGAGCCTACGTTTTGGATTACTTTATCGATGATACCATAATCGGCTGCTTCAGCAGCACTCATGAAGTAATCACGATCTGTATCTTTTTCGATACGCTCCAGGGGTTGACCTGTGCGCTCGGAGATGATGCGGTTCAAGGTATCACGCATTTTCAGAATGCGACGTGCACGGATTTCGATGTCCGAAGCTTGACCTTGTGCACCACCAAGAGGTTGGTGAATCATAATTTCACTGTTTGGCAACGCAAAACGTTTGCCTTTTGCACCGGCATTCAACAAGAATGCACCCATGGAAGCCGCCATACCTACGCAGATCGTAGATACATCCGGTTTAATGAACTGCATTGTATCGTAAATTGCCATCCCCGCTGTGATGGATCCGCCTGGACTGTTGATGTATAGGTGAATGTCTTTCTCCGGATCTTCCGCTGCCAGGAACAACATCTGTGCCATGATGGCATTCGCGACAACGTCATTCACGTCGCTGCCAAGGAAAATGATACGATCCTTCAGCAATCTGGAATAAATATCATAGGCGCGCTCACCCCGGTTGCTCTGTTCAACGACCATTGGAATATAACTCACGTGAAAAACCTCCTCGGAAATGTAAATGTTAAATGGTGTTTATACTTAAACTGTTACCGTATTAACCACATCATAAACAATCTCAAACAAAAAGTCAAAGAAAGTCAAACTAAGTTTGAAAAAAAAGAAACCTTTCCGGTTTCGTTGGTTAAATGCATTATGAGCTGTTAAAAAATTAAGTGGCGCGCCCGCCAAGAATCGAACTTGGATCTCAGGCTTCGGAGGCCTACGTCATATCCATTGGACCACGGGCGCAAATTATGTGACAGCAATAATGATTATAGCTTATGCACTGGTGAATTGCAAGCAGTTGCTTTGCATGAACATGGTGTGGTTTTCCTTACGATGAATGGGCTCACGTTGTCTTTCATGAATGGGCTGAGCTATTCCGAAGATGGTTTGAATTGTTTCGGAAATGATCATGATGAAGAAGAATGGATAAAGCTTGTATTTCGGTACATGCTATTAGAGGTTTTGGACATGCCCTATGAAAATGAAACACAGCAAGATATAGATGTTATGTGTGGACTTCTTCTATATATGGTGTGAGATCCTCATTTCCTTATCTCGATGTGTAAAGGTTGTGAAAATAGGCGCGTACAAACGCCTGCTAACCTGTCGAAATAAGCAATCGAAACACTTGCATCTCGCGTCAGTTTTAGGTAGAATGAACGTGGGACTTAAAAAGTTAACCCGGGACATTTTAAGGCCATGCAGAAAGCTTGGAACATGAAGCTTGCGGGAGTGGAAAGCATGCGAACGATCTTGGAAGTGCAAAAGCAGCTTCTGCCCGATCTCATGGATGTCTTGAAAAAACGCTATACGATTCTGCACCAGATCATGTTATCGGATGTGATTGGGCGGAGAACGTTAGCCAATTCCATGCAGATGACCGAGCGGGTTCTGAGAGCTGAGACCGATCTGTTAAAGGCTCAGGGACTTATCGAAATTGACAGTGCAGGGATGAAGATCAGCGAGGCGGGTTATAATTTGCTGCAGCAATTAGAACCTGTCGCGAAAGAGCTGTTTGGATTATCCGAGCTGGAAGAGCGAATCAAGCAAGCCTACGGTCTGCAAAAGGTAGTCGTGGTTCCTGGTGATTCGGATATATCTCCTTACGCCAAAAGGGAGCTTGGAAGAGCTGGAGCAAAAGCTCTCAGCAGTATCATGAATGACAACGACGTTGTCGCTGTAACAGGCGGATCAACAACGGCCGAAGTCGCAGAACAACTCACACCACCGACTTCAATGAAGGGTGTCTGGTTTGTACCAGCACGTGGCGGGTTGGGAGAGAGCCTGGAAATTCAGGCAAATACGATTGCATCCACGATGGCAAAACGGACAGGGGCTCAATACAAACTCCTGCATGTACCGGATTTGCTTAGTGACCATGCCTATGAATCACTGATCCAGGACCCGGGAGTTCAGGAGATTTTACAGCTGATCAGGCAATCGCGCATCGTAATTCATGGCATTGGTGATGCTGTGGAGATGGCGAAGAGACGCAAGCTTGCACCGGAGATCATTGACGAACTTCAGGAGCAGGGAGCTGTATCGGAGTCCTTCGGGTATTACTTCAATGGTCAGGGTGAGGTGGTACATACCATGCTTACGCTGGGCATGCGGCTTCAGGATATCGAACGCACCGATGTAGTCATTGGCATTGCGGGCGGCAAAAGCAAGGCAGCTGCCATCCATTCCGTACTGCGGTTCGGACAGGAAGATATTCTGATTATTGATGAGGCTGCGGCCGAAGTCATCGTCGCTGACATGGAAAAGATCTAACTTTTCAGAGATGAAATGGTTTTATTTTGAACACAACTCTTGTTGTCTTGACGGACTTTACCGTCTGTCTTGAATATATAGTTTCATAAAAAACTAATCAAAACTTGGGAGGAACTTACTCATGATTAAAGTAGGTATTAACGGTTTTGGACGTATTGGTCGTTTGGCATTCCGCCGTATTCAAAATGTAGAGGGCATTGAAGTTGTAGCAATCAACGACTTGACTGACGCTAAAATGCTGGCTCATTTGCTCAAATATGATACAACTCAAGGTCGCTTCGATGGCGATGTTGAAGTACATGATGGTTTCTTCAAAGTAAACGGCAAAGAAGTTAAAGTACTTGCTAACCGTAACCCTGAAGAACTGCCTTGGGGAGACCTGGGTGTAGACATCGTTCTGGAATGTACTGGTTTCTTCACAACAAAAGAAGCTGCTGAGAAACACTTGAAAGGTGGAGCTAAGAAAGTTGTTATCTCCGCACCAGCTACTGGCGACATGAAAACCATCGTTTACAACGTAAACCATGAAATTCTCGACGGTACTGAAACTGTAATCTCCGGCGCATCTTGCACAACAAACTGCCTGGCACCTATGGCAAAAACACTGCAAGACAAATTCGGAATCGTTCAAGGTTTGATGACTACAATTCACGCTTACACTGGCGACCAAAACACATTGGATGCTCCACACCCTAAAGGTGACTTCCGTCGTGCTCGCGCAGCAGCTGAAAACATCATTCCTAACACAACTGGTGCTGCTAAAGCAATCGGTCTGGTTATCCCTGAACTGCAAGGCAAATTGGATGGTGCAGCTCAACGTGTACCAGTAGCTACTGGTTCCCTGACTGAGCTTGTAACTGTTCTGGGCAAAAAAGTTACTGCTGAAGAAGTTAACGCAGTTATGAAAGAAGCTTCCGATCCACAAACTTTCGGATACACTGAAGACGAAATCGTATCTTCCGATATCCAAGGAATCACTTTCGGTTCCCTGTTTGATGCAACTCAAACTAAAGTTCTGACTGTTGGCGACCAACAACTGGTTAAAACTGTAGCTTGGTATGACAACGAAATGTCCTACACAGCTCAATTGGTTCGCACATTGGAGCACTTTGCAAAAATGATCAAGTAATATCTGTAATAACATAGAGCGGAAACAGATTGTTATTGTTTCCGCTCTTTATATATGGATATTTAGTTAATTTCTCATGAACACCAGGACTGACAAGGGATTCAGCTCTTGAAAGGTTCACCAAATACATGGGTGCGGAGGAAATAGAGATGAACAAAAAAAGTGTACGCGATATCGAATTGAATGGAAAACGGGTATTTGTCCGTGTAGATTTCAATGTGCCGCTCGAAGATGGTAAAATTACAGATGACAAACGTATTCGTGCAACACTGCCTACGATCAACTTCCTGATCGAAAAAGGTGCAAAAGTAATCTTGGCGAGCCACATGGGACGTCCAAAGGGTGAAGTTGTAGAATCCATGCGTTTGACACCAGCAGCTGAGCGTTTGTCTGAATTGCTGGGTAAACCGGTTACTAAAGCGGATGATTCCGTAGGTGAAGCGGTTAAGGCTCAAGTCGCGGCATTGAACGATGGCGACGTATTGTTGCTTGAGAACGTTCGTTTCCACGCAGGCGAAGAGAAAAACGATCCGGAACTGGCAAAACAATTTGCTGAACTGGCTGACGTATTCGTTAACGATGCATTCGGCGCTGCTCACAGAGCACATGCTTCGACTGAAGGAATCGCTCACTTGCTTCCAGCAGTGTCCGGTTTGTTGATGGAAAAAGAGCTTGATGTGTTGGGTAAAGCCATCTCCAACCCTGAGCGTCCTTTCACAGCAATCATCGGTGGTTCCAAAGTAAAAGACAAAATCGATGTGATCGACAACCTGCTTAACATTGCAGACAACGTAATCATCGGTGGTGGTTTGTCTTACACATTCATGAAAGCTCAAGGCCACGAAGTAGGTCAATCCCTGCTGGATGAGTCCAAATTGGATGTAGCACTTGGCTTTATCGAAAAAGCGAAAAAATTGGGTAAAAACTTCTACCTGCCAGTGGATATCGTAATCTCTGACGATTTCAGTGCGGACGCAAACACAAAAATCGTTGAAGTTGGCGACATTCCTGCAGATTGGGAAGGTATCGACATCGGTCCTAAAACACGTGAGATCTACGCTGACGTTGTTAAAAACTCCAAACTGGTTGTATGGAACGGACCTATGGGCGTATTCGAAATCGAGCCATTCTCCCACGGTACTCGTGCAGTAGCAGAAGCTTGTGCTACAACATCTGCTTACACAGTTATCGGCGGAGGCGACTCTGCAGCAGCAGCTGAGAAGTTCAAATTGGCTGACAAAATGGACCACATCTCCACAGGTGGCGGTGCATCGCTCGAGTTCATGGAAGGCAAAGTGCTTCCAGGCGTAGTTGCATTGAACGACAAGTAAGCTTTAAGCTATAGCATGAAGGAGTTGAAACCAATGAGAACACCAATTATCGCGGGTAACTGGAAAATGTTCAAAACGGTTTCCGAATCCAATGACTTCATTCAGGAAGTTAAAGGAAAAGCGGAAGTCGCAGGCGTAGAAACAGTAATCTGTGCACCTTTTACAAACCTGCCATCTCTGGTAGAAGCTGTGAAAGGCACTAACATCAAAATCGGTGCACAAAATCTTCACTTCGAAGACAATGGTGCGTTCACTGGTGAAATCAGCGGTATCATGCTGAAAGAACTGGGTGTTGATTACGTGATTATCGGTCACTCGGAGCGCCGTCAGTATTTTGCGGAAACCGATGAGACTGTCAATAAAAAGTTGCATGCAGCATTCCGTCATGGATTGACTCCAATCTTCTGCCTTGGTGAAACGCTTGAAGAGCGCGAAGCAAACCAAACAAAAGACGTATGTAAAGTGCAAACCGAAGCGGCTTTTGCAGGTCTGTCTGCAGAGCAAGCGGCACAAGTCGTTATCGCTTATGAGCCAATCTGGGCGATTGGTACAGGCAAATCCTCCACATCCCAAGATGCGAATGAAGTTATTGCTTACATCCGTACATTGGTGAAGGATCTGTACAACGAGCAGGTTGCAGATGCGGTTCGTATCCAATACGGCGGCAGCGTGAAACCGGAAAACGTAACAGAATACCTCGGACAAAGCGACATCGACGGCGCACTTGTTGGCGGTGCCAGCTTGCAGCCGGCTTCGTTCATCGCGCTTGTTGAGGGGGCGAAGTAAGATGACAGCTCCAAAACCTGTAGCACTGATCATTATGGATGGCTTCGGTCTGCGTAACACGGTGGAAGGCAATGCGGTAGCGCAAGCCAAGAAACCGAACTATGACCGTTTCATGAGCCAGTTCCCACACACAACTTTGACTGCATGCGGTGAGGCTGTAGGTTTGCCGGAAGGACAAATGGGGAACTCCGAGGTAGGTCACTTGAACATTGGTGCCGGCCGGATCGTATATCAGGATTTGACCCGTATCTCCAAATCGATTCGTGACGGCGAGTTCTATGACAATGAAACACTTGTCAAAGCGGTGCGCGAAGCGAAACAGAACGGTAAAAAGCTTCATCTCTACGGCTTGTTGTCCGATGGTGGCGTACATAGTCACATCGACCACTTGTTCGCGATGCTGGATCTGGCTAAAAAAGAAGAAATGAATGAAGTATACATTCATGCCTTCCTGGATGGCCGTGATGTTATGCCGGATAGTGGTAAAGACTTCATGCAGAAGCTGATCGCTAAGATTGATGAAGTGGGTGTAGGTAAAATCGCAACGGTTCAAGGCCGCTACTATGCTATGGACCGTGACAAACGCTGGGAGCGTGTGGAGAAATCTTACCGTGCCATCGTTTATGGTGATGGGCCGAAATACACTGATCCACTCAAAGCGGTTGAGGAATCGTATGAGAAATCCGTATTTGATGAGTTCGTTGAACCAACGGTTATCGTTCAAGCGGATGGTGAGCCGGTAGGTCTGGTAGAGAGTGGCGATTCCGTCATCTTCCTGAACTTCCGTCCTGACCGTGCAATCCAGTTGTCGCAAGTATTCACGAACTCCGATTTCCGCGGTTTCGATCGTGGGCCGAAGTTCCCTGTGGGCTTGCACTTTGTGTGCCTGACGTTGTTCAGCGAAACGGTTGAAGGTTATGTGGCTTACTCGCCTAAAAACCTCGACAATACGCTGGGTGAAGTGCTGGTACAGAATAACAAAAAACAACTGCGTATTGCAGAAACGGAGAAGTACCCGCACGTAACCTTCTTCTTCAGCGGCGGCCGTGACGTAGAGCTTCCGGGCGAAACTCGCGTGCTGATTAACTCACCTAAGGTGGCGACGTATGACCTGCAACCGGAGATGAGCGCTTATGAAGTAGCCGATGCAGCAGTCCGTGAGATTGAAGCGGATAAACACGATGCGATTATCCTGAACTTTGCTAACCCTGACATGGTTGGACACTCCGGTATGCTGGAGCCTACGATCAAAGCGGTTGAAGTGACGGATGAGTGCATGGGTCGCGTTGTAGACGCGGTACTTGCCAAAGGCGGCGTGGTGCTGATCACTGCGGATCATGGTAATGCGGATATGGTGTTTGATGAGCAAGGACGTCCGTTCACAGCTCATACAACGAACCCGGTTCCATTTATCGTGACTGATCCAAATGTAACGTTGCGTGAAGGTGGAATTCTGGCCGATATTGCGCCAACGATTCTTGACCTGATGCAATTGCCACAACCGGAAGAGATGACAGGTACATCTGTCATTGCTACCCGTAAGTAAGTTGCACAGCCAACATATATGAAATTGGGAAGTTTGGCGTTTGCCCCTGAACGGAGGCAGCAGAAATGGTCTGAAGAAGCGTGAGCGTTCGCCTTTATCACTAGGATTCCAACCTATGAGAATAAGTTCAAAGGAATCCGGGGATAACAGCGATCGGAAGACGATTCTGCTGATGTAGTGGATAAGGGGAAACACAAGTGGTCCTAATTTTTAATAAATTCAAAATTAAAGGAGATTATCACTCATGACTATTATTTCTGACGTGTACGCTCGCGAAGTCCTCGACTCCCGCGGTAACCCTACAGTTGAAGTTGAAGTATACCTGGAGTCCGGCGCAATCGGACGCGCAATCGTTCCATCCGGTGCATCCACTGGTGCCCACGAAGCAGTTGAGCTTCGCGATGGTGACAAATCCCGTTACCTCGGCAAAGGCGTTCTGCAAGCTGTTAAAAACGTAAATGAAATCATCGCTCCAGAAGTAATCGGTATGGATGCTTTGGATCAACTGGGTATCGACAGATTGATGATCGCTTTGGATGGTACGCCAAACAAAGGTAAATTGGGCGCAAACGCAATCCTGGCTGTATCCATGGCTGTAGCTCGCGCTGCTGCTGATGCTCTGGAATTGCCACTGTATGTTTACCTGGGCGGATTCAACGCGAAAGCATTGCCAGTACCAATGATGAACATCATCAACGGTGGTGAGCACGCTGACAACAACATCGACGTACAAGAGTTCATGGTATTGCCAGTTGGCGCACCTAGCTTCAAAGAAGCTCTTCGCGTAGGCGCAGAAATCTTCCACAACCTGAAATCCGTACTGAGCTCCAAAGGCTTGAACACAGCTGTAGGTGATGAAGGTGGTTTCGCACCAAACCTGGGTTCTAACGAAGAAGCAATCACTACAATTATCGAAGCAATCGAAAAAGCTGGTTACAAACCAGGTGTTGACGTATTCTTGGGTATGGACGTTGCTTCCACTGAGTTCTACAAAGATGGTAAATACACTTTGGCTGGTGAAGGTAAATCTTACACTTCCGCTGAGTATGTTGACCTTCTGGCTTCATGGGTTGAGAAATACCCAATCATCACGATTGAAGACGGTATGTCCGAAGATGACTGGGATGGTTGGAAATTGCTCACTGAAAAATTGGGTGACAAAGTACAACTCGTTGGTGACGACTTGTTCGTAACGAACACTGAGCGTCTTGCTAGAGGTATTGAGCAAGGTATCGGTAACTCCATCCTGATCAAAGTAAACCAAATCGGTACCCTGACTGAAACATTCGATGCAATCGAAATGGCTAAACGTGCAGGATACACAGCTGTAATCTCCCACCGTTCCGGTGAGTCCGAAGACAGCACAATCGCTGACATCGCTGTTGCAACAAACGCGGGTCAAATCAAAACGGGTGCTCCTTCCCGTACAGACCGTATCGCAAAATACAACCAATTGCTTCGCATCGAAGATCAATTGGATGAGCTTGCTCAATACAATGGTCTTAAAGGATTCTACAACCTTAAAAAATAAGCTGTGTACACAGCTTTTCGGGCAAGCCGGGTAACCGGCTTGTCTTTTTTATGATTATATATGGTGCTGTAGAGTGTGGATGTAGTAGCTATATGAATACTTGGTGTCCAATTTTGAAATTTAAGGGAAATAGGGTGTGGTGTACTACTTGTATCACGCCTATAGCTATGCTACAATTAAAGTAACTGTTTTTATGGTCAGATGTTATGCCCACATGGGTAGGAGGTGGAAAGAATGGATATTGCTTTGAAATTGCTGCTCGTTGTTTTCTCGATCGGTCTAATCACTGTAGTATTGCTGCAGCACGGGAAAAGCGCTGGTTTGGCGGGTGCCATCTCCGGTGGTGCGGAACATCTTTTCGGTAAAACGAAAGCGCGCGGATTGGATCTTTTCTTGCAACGTGCAACGGTGGTACTGGGTGCAGGATTTATGATTTTGGCTGTTATTGTTACGATCGTTTCGAAGTAACTTGCAGTCAAGTTACAGCAAGAAACCGAATAGCTGAAGCCAATGGCTTAACGGATAAACCTTCGTTTCGTGCAGAAACGGAGGTTTTTTAGTAGAAATTTATTGCTCCAAAGTTTTCCATTTATATTCTATATAGGCCATCTAGTCCTTCATGAAATTGAGGGATACTGTATTTTGCTTGTAACTTCTGTTCGATTCCCCCTTACTGTTTTAGAGACCCATTTCAGGCAGGTATGCCCCGGCGAGATGTAAAAATCCTGTGATTAATACTTCAAACGTATAGATGAGATTTGTGGTAAAACTAATTTTCTAAATGCTAATTTAAATCAGATCGGGCATATCACATACTGCATAAACTGTTTGAAGGAGCAGACTCAAACGGCTAACTTGGAACGTTAAGAGACCAAGGGTCTTTTTTGGGTAGCTACGGATGGGCTGGATTGAATTCGTGTATACTAGGGTATGAGATAGTAAGGGCGCGGTAATCATACGCATTTTACTATATGGCATCTGTACGAATACGGCACGAATTCCGATACATAAAGAGAAGAGATCAGACTATACTCTTACGTTTCCCGAGGTGAAAACTAATGATAACCGAACAACAATTGCTTGACTTCATGCGGGAGACCGCTTATAAACCGATGACTTATCAGGAGCTGGAACAGCACTTTCAGATTGAAGATGCTGCTGATTTCCGAGCCTTTTTGATTATGCTGAATACGCTGGAGGAATCCGGCCAAATTTTGCTGACCAGTAACAACCGCTATGGTATGCCAGAACGTATGAATCTGGTGCGTGGGCGCTTGCAGGCGCATGCGAAGGGGTTTGCTTTTCTGATTCCAGAAGACCGCGAACACCCGGACGTATATATCCATGCCAATGATATGAAAAGTGCAATGAATGGCGATATTGTGCTTGTGAAAGTAACGTCCCAAGGGCCGTCCGGTGGACGTCTGGAGGGTGAAATTGTACGGATTGTGACGCGTGCAATTACACAAGTTGTGGGTGTTTTTCAGAGCCACGAAGTGTATGGATTTGTAATTCCGGATGATAAACGGATTAATCGTGATATATTTATCCCGCGTACGAATTTTGCCGGTGCTGTAGATGGACAGAAGGTTGTTGCCAAGATTGTCAGTTATCCGGAAGGCCGTGCAGCCGCCGAGGGTGAAATTATAGAGATTTTGGGTCACAAGGATGAGCCAGGCATTGATATTTTATCGGTCATCCGCAAACACCAGCTGCCTGAAGCTTTCCCGGATGAAGTGATGCAAGAAGCGGAAAAAGCACCGGACTCCATTACGGATGAAGAGATTATTCAGCAGGGACGTCGCGACTTGCGTGGTCTGAACATCGTTACGATTGATGGTGAGGATGCGAAGGATCTGGATGATGCGGTTAACGTGGAAAAACTGCCGAACGGCAACTACCGTCTGGGCGTGCATATTGCCGATGTAGGTTACTACGTGCGTGAGAACTCCAAACTGGATCAGGAAGCATATAATCGCGGATGCAGTGTGTATCTCGTGGACCGGGTTATTCCGATGCTGCCACAACGTCTGTCGAACGGAATCTGTAGTTTGCACCCACAGGTGGATCGTCTGACGTTGTCTTGTGAGATGGAATTTAACGACCAGATGAAGGTTGTGAAACACGACATTTTCACGAGTGTTATCAAAACGAAGGAACGTATGACCTATACCAACGTACGCAAAATCCTGGAAGGCGAAGAGCCGGAATTGCTTGAACGTTATAAAGACTTGGTGGATGATTTCCACCTGATGAAAGAGATTGCCTTGAAGCTACGTGCGATGCGTATGCGCCGCGGGGCGGTTGATTTTGATTTTGAAGAGTCCAAAATCATTGTCGATGAGAATTGCAAACCGGTGGATATTGTGAAACGGGAGCGTTCCATTGCAGAACAAATCATTGAGGAGTTCATGCTTGCAGCCAATGAGACCGTAGCGGAGCATTTTCACTGGCTTAAAGTGCCGTTCATCTATCGTGTCCATGAAGACCCGGATCAGGAAAAACTGCAAAACTTCCTCGCTTTTGCGGCGAATTTTGGACACCAGGTCAAAGGGCGTGGCAATGCCATTCATCCAAGGGCGCTTCAATCACTACTGGAGGATATTAACGGTACGAAAGAGCAGACGGTCATCAGCACGATGATGCTACGTTCCATGAAACAAGCGAAGTATGATTCGGAGATGTCTGGCCACTTTGGTCTGGCTGCTGAGTTCTATAGTCACTTTACATCCCCGATTCGTCGTTATCCCGATCTGGTTATTCACCGGGTCATTCGTGAAGTGATTGAGAACAAAGGAGCATTACCGGAGAATCGCCAAGAGTATCTGGCAAGCCGGATGTCGGATATCGCCCAGCAGTCTTCAGAGCGCGAGCGTGTGGCGGTGGAAGCTGAGCGCGATACGGAGAAAATGAAGAAAGCCGAGTACATGCTCGACAAGGTCGGCGAAGAGTTCGAAGGCATCATCAGCAGCGTAACCAGCTTCGGTATGTTTATTGAGCTGGAGAACACGGTAGAAGGTCTGATTCGACTTAGCGTACTGACAGATGACTATTACCATTTTGATGATCAGCATATGGCCTTGATTGGTGAACGCACATCCAAAGTATTCCGCATTGGCGACGAAGTCAAAATTCGCGTAGCACGTGTGAGTATGGAAGAGTACACGATTGATTTTGAAATGGTCGATATGAAGCCTCGTCGAGAACGCGATGGCGGTTTCGATCGTGGTGCTCGCGGTGGTAAAGGTGGTCGTCCTGGTAGCGGCGGCGGCCGAGGCGGAGCCAAAGGTGGCTTCGGTGGAAACCGTGGCGGAAAAGGCGGTGCTGCAGCTGCTGGTTCAGGCAGTAAACGTGACCGCGGCGGCAGATCTGCAGAAGAGAGTGGTAAAGGTGCCCGCGGTGGCCGTGGTGGAGCGGCAAATGCCGGAGCAAGCGCAGGCTCATCAGCAGGTGGGTTTGCTGGTAAAGGCAGCGGTAGACCGAAAGGTGAACGTCGTGCGAGTGATGCAAGTGCAGGCACAGGCGCTTCAGGTAGTCGTGGTAAAGGTGCGGTAAGCTTTGGTTTTGGTTCGGGTAAAGGCGGATACAGCTCTGCCCCGGCTGGTCAGGATAGCGGATCAGGTGAACGTAGCCAAGGAAATAGCCTGAATGGTAGCAGCCGTGGAGAAGGAAGCTTCAAATCCGGTAAGGGCGGTAGCGGTAAAGGTGGCAAAGGCGGAGGTAAACGTAAGAACACCTCACCTAGCGGTATTTTTATCGGGGAAAATGCTACACCGGGCGGCGCGCAAGAAGGCGGAGCACCTCGCCGTAAACGTAAGAAAAACAAAGGCGGGGCCGGAAATGGGACAGCCGCTTTTGTTAGGAAGAAAAAGAAGTAAGTGAGAAGCCAGAAGGGGCGGCGCAGGCCGCCTCTTTCTTGATTTTAACAGCCGTCCTTGCTACAATTAAGGTCTGGCACAGGTTTTTTGGTGCAACATGGATGCTATGCTGGTACAGCATGGTACGGGTTTATTTTACGAAGAAGGAGTGAGGACATGGGCAAGAATGATGGGCAGAATAAAGTGCTTGCACAGAACAAAAAGGCTTCCCATGACTACTTCATTGAAGATACGTATGAAGCGGGCATGGTGCTGACTGGCACAGAAATCAAGTCGATTCGTAACGGTCGTGCGAACATTGGAGACTCATTTGCAACGATTCGTAACGGTGAGATTCATATTCACAATATGCATATTAGTCCTTTTGAACAAGGAAATCGGCATAATCCGCTTGATCCAACACGCACTCGTAAATTGTTAATGCATAAGGTGCAAATTCATAAGCTACTTGGGTTGTCCAAGCAGGATGGATACAGCATTGTGCCGCTGAAAATTTATATTCGTAATGGCTATGCGAAGCTGCTACTTGGCTTGGGTAAAGGTAAGAAGCAGTATGATAAACGTGACACTGCCGCGAAGCGGGATGCTCAACGTGATATCCAACGTGCACTGCGCGAGAAGCAGAAGGTTGCGCGTTAAAAGAGAACGACGTTTCGCCAATGTTCATTCGCATCGATTCGCAATGTGTAGGTATGTTAAGCCTTATAGCTTAGCTGGCCGAGGCAGAAAACGATAAGCGAAGAATGATTAGAAACTCGGAATCGATGGAGCCTCGCAGTTTGCCTATGTATGGGTGAGTGTGAGGCTTTTTATTTTGTAGATTGCGTAAATTTGTGCATCGGTGGGTAAATTAATTAAACCAACGGTTGTAGCTGGGTAAACTTTACTTCCGCTGAGTCACGCGGTATAATATGTAGACGATTGAGCCTGATGGCTTGGTTAGTTGGATAGTCTGGATAACCTTTCATCTGCGCTCAGTAGACTGGATTGCTTTCCAGCAATCTGCACTATATCGGTGCTTCGGGCTGTGATATGATTATTCATGTAGCAGACAGGAATGCCGAGTATGTAAGAAACATCTTTTCACCTTGGAGGGATTAGATGTGCAGCACCTTTGCTCCGTATTCACGGATTAATCCTGGAGCCCTTCTTAATTGAGGGGGCGTTTATGGATTCGACGGGGATAGTTCGAGCATGGGTAGCGGGTAGTGGGGACGCGTCCGCTTCATCAACGCTAAAGCCTATTAAACGGCAAACAACAAACAAACTACGCTTTCGCAGCCTAAGAAACTGTGTGCGTGCTTCTACCCTGCATCGCCCATGTGACAGGACTAGGGGCTAACAAGTAGTGGGATACGCTGTCACATCTCCGCCTGGGGTGTGCTGAAGAAGACAATCAGGCTGACCCAACGTATAGCCGGTTACGGGGCGATACTCGGGTGACATCAAAACTGTGACTACACCCGTAGAAGCTTATGTGTCGTTATCTTCGGACAGGGGTTCGACTCCCCTCGCCTCCATTAGATTCAAATCAAAAGCCATCAACCAGTGTTCTGGTTGGTGGTTTTTCTGTTTATGATATAATAAGCATAAATTTAGATTGGGGGACTCCAGATGTTTGAAACTCGAGAACAGCTCCAAGAAATCTTAAAAAAAGCCAATCAACATGCGCGGAAACAAGCTAAAGAATCAGGTGCCTCAATTTATTATATAAAAAACAACAAACGTGTTCGTGAGGATGCCGCGGGTAATAAATTTGAAATTATATTTGATGCTACTGGGAAACGCCAGGAGTTTGAGTATCATGAATGAAATCAGACCAGTCATGACTGTGTTTGCGGGTACCAATGGAGCAGGGAAAAGTACACTTAGCATGCAAATGAGAGAGTGGCTTGGTGAACTGGTTGATCCGGATCAAATTGCTAGAGATTTGAAGCCAGAGAATCCGCGCAGTGCTGACCTATCTGCTGGTAGGGAAGCTGTAAAAAGGATCCGATCTCTCATTAAAAGTAGTGTAAACTTCGCTATTGAAACGACATTGTCCGGATCATTTGTTTTAAAACATATGGAAATTGCAAAAGCAAACAGTTACGAAATTGTTGTTTACTATATCGGTCTTGAGGATGTTCAAATGCATATAGATCGAGTTGCATCTCGTGTTGAACAAGGTGGACATTGGATTGCAGAAGAAGACATTCGTTATCGATATGGTCAGTCATTGAAGAACCTTATACCGGCTCTGGCCATTGCAGATCAGGTAATCATTATTGATAATACATACGAGCCTTTAATTGTTGCGGAAATCAGACAGGGTAATTTGATTTATTGTGTGGAGTGCATACCCGCATGGGCTAATCCTGTTCTTAAGGATTACTGATACTCGGGTGACATCAAAACTGTGACTACACCCGTAGAAGCTTATGTGTCGTTATCTTCGGACAGGAGTTTGATTCCCCTGGCTTCTATGCCTCTATTAGAGTCAAAAAACCATCGATCAGTGTCTGATTGGTGGTTTTTCTGTAGATTAACGAAGTACATTAAAATATAAAGAAAGGAGCCCTAATTGATGTATATACGATATTTTAAAGGTGCAGGCGGTTCATTATTCATAAGTATTCTAATTTATCTATTAACGGTACCAATCTACAAAGAGTATCTCACATTTCAACTGGGAATGATCGCTTTATACATTTATGCTAGTTGCATATTGGGGATCATCGTATATTCAATCCTTGTTAAGTATAAAAAAGAGACAAATTATATATTTTGTTTCTTGTTATATATCCTATTAGGAGGTTTGGCAGCTATAGCCTACTGGCCGCTATTTTTCATTTTTATAGCAGGTTCCGTGGTGTTTTATTTAGTTCAAGTAGTACAAAAAATAAGTTCCCTATAGTGTTGTCCATATCGGGGCCCATATTCTTAATTATAATCCTTATTCTGAACTAATGAAAAAGATATGAGCTACCCTTTTACAGGCCAAGAAGTCGATCCATTCTGTCTCGAATTCAATAAAACTGGTGAACAAGAAATACTACATAAAGGAGTGAACCCCAGATGAGTGAAAAGCACTGGCTTGTCGTGCAATATCCGCTAAAGAGTGCCAACGGTAGCAAACGTGATCAGTGGTTGAAGGAGAAGGTTATGGATTATCTTGAAACTGCTCTAACCCAGCATGAACTGGGGGAAGTGGATGGATGCGACATGGGAAGCAGCGTGGCTGATCCGAAAAAATATGTGATGAACATCTTCTGTGTGGTGGCGGATGAAGAGCGGGGCATAGCATTGGTCAAAAAAGTACTTCGAGAGAGCCGGCTAGATTACACCCGCATCCTCGTTGCAACTATGCCTTACGGCACAGAAGGCAGCTACACGCTGAAATTTGCCTCCAAAAAGGGCGTCACTGAGTTCTCGCTATAATCTCAACTACGTATTCAATATGAGCGATCTTCACAGCTAACCGTGAAGGTCGTTTTTTTTACGCCGAATAGGACACATCCACATTGAGTTCAGCTTTTTTCCACCTAACGCCCAACCTCTCTACCAATACAAACCGGCACAAAGCGATAAAAGGTGTTGAGGCTCTTCCAGATCCAGGCATATAATATACAATTGTATGCAGTCCGAGGGAGCGTAAATCTCTCGGAAATCTGAGAAGAATGGAGGGTCCTGTATTGAGCAGGAAGTTAAATCTGATGTTACGTATAAGAGAGTTTATGCAGCGTAAACCCAAAACACTCGCCTTTAAAATTCCCTTTGCGTACTTTGTTATTATTCTGCTAACGGTGGCGTTTAGTGCGCTGGTGTTGAACCGTATTTCGGAAAATGATGCGCAACAGAAGATCAACGAAGCATCTCTGCAGACGATTACGTCGATCCAGACGAATGTCAATCTGATGATCGAGAATGTGAACAATTATTCGAAAATGATTTTCTCCGATCCGAACCTGCAAAACCTGCTAAGGCAAGGCAATGTATATTCTAATTTGCAGATGCAATCCAAGGTTAGTTCGTATTTGACCAACCTTATGCAAGCGGTTCCAATAATTGATTCAGTCTACATTTATGACAATTCGGGTCACCGTTTTTCGGTGGGTACACAGCAGTGGCCGGCTTTTCTCGAAGCGAATGTGAAAGATGCACCGTGGTATGAGCAAGCTCTAAATTACAAAGGGCGATACCTGCTCAGGCTGAATGGCGGTGACAGCAACGAAAAGGAAGCCGGAGTCGGAGCGGTAGCAGAGAACATTAACAACACTGTATACACATGGGCAGATGTAAAAGAGAATAAACGTCAGAACTCTCCTAATCATGAATTTGTTAACAAAGTGACGAGCAAGAACTCGAACAATAATGATCAAGGCTATGAGCAACTCAATAGAGAAATTCATGAAAACGAAAACACTAGCAACATGGACAGCAAAAATACCAACGATATAAACAATAGTCAAAATGTCGGCAGGACCCCGGCCAACGGAAAAAGTTCAGAAATGGAGACTGAGAACGAAACAGAACAGGGAGAAGAAAAAGATAAAGAAAATGAAAATAAGAAAGAGAAACAAAAAGAGAAAGTGGTCTCTTTTATTCGTCTAATGCGTGACCTGGATGATACCTCTCCACTCGGCTTTCTGGTCATGAATATCAAAGAGAAATCCATTGCGCAGGCTTACGCTAATCTACCGGCATCCGATTCATTTCAGGTAGCCATTCTGGACGAGCACCAGCAGATTATCGCATCGAATGCCACTACAAATACGGCAACGAACACCATGACAAATGCTGTAAAGAATGCAGATTCTACTTCTTCTTCAACATCTCTGGCATACACAGCCTCATCAAAATCTACCGCACATACGGCAACTCCAACAACTACGGAATCAGAAGAGGCAATTCCATCTGATGCTTCCTCGTCCACAGCTCAGAAACAAGCAAGTATGCAAGAGATTTTAGAGGCCAATCAAGCAAAGTTAAAACAGGCATTTCAGGAACAGCCTTCAGGCGTTCTGACTCTACATTCCGGAGGACAAGATTACGCGGTGACCTACCGCTCAGCAGGTGAAGATCAGTGGAAGTACATCAGCATGAGTCCATATCGTGCAACGGACACCCGCAACACATCTCTAGTTCTGCTTGCTTTTATGCTGCTGGCGGTGAATGGGTCTGTCTTTTTTGTCAGTTCTTTTATTATCTCTCGTAGCGTCATCAAGCCGATTCATAAGTTACTCCGATCCATGCAAAAAGCACCCAGTGGCAACTTCCGCAAAGTTAAAGTGGAGCTGAACAGTTACGAATTCCAACAGCTTTACAGTGGCTATAATCAGATGATTGAGCAGATCGAGCAGATGCTGAGTCGAATCATTCAGGAGCAACAGACGATCCGCCGAGTTGAGCTAAACACGCTCCAAGCACAGATCAAACCGCATTTTCTGTACAACACACTCGACTCGATTACTTCTCTGGCGATGTCGGGTATGAACGATAAAGTGTGCGAGATGCTGGAGGCACTCGGAAGTTATTATCGGCTGAGTGTGAGCAAAGGCAATGAGGTCATCACACTACGCGAAGAGGTTGAGATTGTACGTCATTATTTGATCATCCAGCAGGTACGTTATCCGGGTGTATTTGAGGTGCAATACGATATCGAGCCGGACTGTGAGCAGATGATGATTCCAAAACTCGTACTCCAGCCGTTGGTTGAAAATTCACTCTATCATGGCATTCGCGCCAAGGGCAGCTCAGGCATTATACGTATTCAGGCGCAGCAATCGGGAGATAGCGTTACTTTAACACTTACAGACGATGGAGCGGGGATGTCCGAGGAACAAGTGCAGCAGATTCAGTGCACAGAAAAGCACAAATTCTTAAGGCCTGTGCATGATCAGTCACAGTCTAGCTCCAATGTGAATGCAAGCTTTGGTCTGTGGGGAACGATGGAGCGGCTGCGTATTTTTTATGATCGTGAAGATGTGTTGAATCTTAAGAGTGTGCCTGGAAAAGGAACCACCATAACCATTACGATCCCGAAGGGAGACGTTGGATCATGGAACCATTAAAAGTATTGCTTGTGGATGACGAATATCTCATCCGAAATCTACTACGTATGCGCATCGATTGGCAGGAACAAGGCATGCAGATCGTTGGCGAAGCCTGTGATGCGGCAGAAGCCTTAGAGCAGATAGAGTTGTTACATCCCGACATCGTATTCACGGATATTTATATGCCCAAGATGGACGGCATTGAGCTGAGTGGTCTCATTTTGAAGCGTTATCCGAACATCAAAATTGTAGTGGTGACAGGACATGATGAATTTGAATATGCACGTCAGAGTGTGAAGCTGGGTATATCCGATTTTATTTTGAAACCCATTCGAGCTACTGAATTATTACAGGTCACCACCAAGCTGCGAGCGGCTATCGAGCAGGAGAGAGGAAGGGAATATGAGCTGTCCAAGCTGCGAGAGGAGATGAAGCGCAGTCTGCCGTATCTCAAGGAACGTTTTGTGAGTCAGTGGCTACAAGGGGTGTTGCATGAGGAAGAGGTGCGGGAACAGGTGCGTTTCTTCGGCATTCCAATCGCTGCGGACAATCCACAGTCTCGAGTAGCCATCATTGAGGTACAGGCCACGTTACCTTCACAAGCGGAGACTACTACAGAGGAAGTTCAGATCCTGATGCGTATGAATAGTTTGAAGCACGTACAGACCTATTACCAGCAGGATATATACAAAATCATTGTCATGGACACACACAATCGTATTGTCATCCTTACGACTCACCCTGATGCCAAGCTAACCGAGCAAGCTGAGCAAATTCTGGGAGAACTTCGATGTCTGCTGAAAGTTGACGGTTCCGAGGCAGACGTAACGATCGGGATTGGACAGCTGTATTCCGGGTGGGAGAGTGTCTGTATTGCTTACCGTGAGGCATGTCGTGCTCTGGAGTACCAGACGTTTGTGGGGAAAAACCAGGTCATCTGCTTCGAGGATCTCGTAATCGAAAGCGATAAACGAAGTCAGCCGTATCGCTCGGATAAAGGGCTTCTAGAGCAGCTGCAATTCTGCATTAGTGTTGGTGCGGGAGAGGAGGCTGTGTCTTTACTTCAACAGATCCTTGCTACCCCATTTTCCAATCCAGCACAGTTCCGCATGGCGGCTATGGATGTAATTACCGAATGCCAACGTGCAGCCATGGAGCAGCAACTTGAAGGTGAGCAGGTATTCAACCAGGAAGCTGTTGCCATGATGCTGATGTCAGAGCATTTACCAGACTTGAGGGCGATGCTGGAGCAACATGTCCGGGCCATATCAGGTGTGATTAAAGCCAAACGACAAGCGAAGGAAGTCAATTTAATCGATCAGGTCAAGGCATATTTGGAAGAGCAGATGAGCAATGCAGAGGTGGGGTTGTCGAGTACAGCCGCGGCTTTTTACGTAAGTCCGGGTCACTTGGGGCGTTTGATGAAAAAAGAAACCGGGCAGACGTTTGTTGAATATTTAACGCAGCTTCGTATGAAGAAGGCCGAATCATTGCTGAAGCAGACGGATTTGAAAGGGTATGAGATTGGGGAGCAGGTAGGCATCCCGGACCCGCATTATTTCAGCGTGTTATTCAAAAGACAGTTCGGCCGATCCATGAACGAGTACCGGAACGTCCGAAATTAACCCTTTACACTTCGAAATGGTCGCGCTTTCAATTGTGTTCGAATATTACAAGTCGATGCCTGTTTTCTAAATGGAGCACAGTGCGAACCACTACTAAAATATGGATACATAGTTGAATTACTTTTTACACTAAAACGGAGAAGACAGAAAAAACCTGAAGAAAAGAAGAGTTCGCCTTTATCACGGGATTTTACCCTTTCAAAAGGGAATCAAAAAAATCTGGGGATAACAGCGATCGTAAGGTTATTCTGTCATCGGAGTGTACGTGTAAATATCTGAGTTCAACGATGTACAGAACCAATAAAAAGATCAGGGAGGTCATATGATGAAAGCGCTATTAAAGAAATCTTTAAGTCTGTTTCTGGCTCTGGGACTTGCGGGAAGTCTGGCTGCATGTTCGTCCGATTCGTCTGGCGGAGCACAGGGGGGAAGCAACGGTAAGATCAAGCTGACGCTGTGGGATCAATCGGTTGGTACAACAGACCCGTCAGCCAAACTGCTACCTGAGATTGTGGAGAAATGGAACAGCGAGCATCCCGATATCCAGGTTGAACGTACAGGCACAACAGGTGAACAATACAAAACGAAAGTGAAAACATCCATCGCAGCTGGTGAGTCACCAGACCTGTTCTACGGAATGGGTGGGGGTAGCTTCATGCAGCCCTATATTAAATCCGGTAATGTACTGGAGATTACAAGTTATCTGACTGATGATATCAAGGAACGTATGGGTCCCGGGATGGCAGAAGCGATCAATATGGATGGCAAAATCTATACGCTGCCTGTGTACACACACATCGCCAACCTTTACGTGAATACGGAACTGTTCGAGCAGGCAGGTGCCAAAATCCCGACTACATATAACGAGTTGCTGGATGCTGTCACCAAATTAAAAGCGGCTGGAATTACCCCAGCTGTGATTGGTGAGAAAGACCGCTGGCCGGGCATGTACTGGTACGACATGATCGCGATGCGCCAAGCGGGGAATGCGGCGGTGATCGAGGCGTTCAAGGATCCGTCCAAGTGGGATTCACCGGACTTTGTCGCGGCCGCTACCAAGATGCAGCAGCTGGCACAGGCCGGAGCATTCAACAGCAGTATGTTCAGTATGAGTTATGACGAGATGCTTGGGGCGTTTAATGCAGGTAAAGGAGCGATGATGTTCCAAGCCAACTGGGTGAATGCAGGTATTGAAGACCCGTCTGCCTCGGCTGTCAAAGGCAAAGTGAAGGTGATTCCGTTCCCGGTATTTGAGGATGGCAAAGGCACCAGCACTGAAATCTTCGGCGGAGCCGTCGACGGTTTCTACATCAGCCAGACGACTAAACATCCGAAGGAAGCTACGGAATTCCTCATGTATCTGAGTGAGCAACTAGGCACACAAGGTTTCCTGGCGGGAGCGGGACTGCCAAGCTGGAAAACCGATTCACTCGACACCTCCAGCTTGTCTTCTCTCGATCTGTCTGCGGCGGACATTATGAAAACGGCCACTTCGTTTATCGCTTGGTGGGATAATATTCTGCCAGCTGAGTCTGCGGAAGCACACAAAAATCTGATCGCACAGCTGCTGGCTGGTGACGTGACGCCAGAGGAGTTCTGCAAACAGATGGCGCAGCTGAAACCAACGGAGCTAAGTCTATAGGTTAAACAGGCAAGTAAGTATAGGGAAATGCCATGTGCGCGTTCATTTACACTTGAACGGAGAGGACAGAAAAAACCTGGAAAAGCGGAGCTAAAAGCTTTCTGAAAGAAAGCTACATCGGAAGCATATGCTTCGCCTTTATCACCGGATTTTCCCCTTTAGAAAAGGGAGTCGAAAAAATCTGGGGATAACAGCGATTGTAAGGTTATTCTGTCATCGGAGTGGATTGTGTAAAATCATTGGTTCAACTTATATAACCATCAAAATAATGCCCAAACGAGGCGTGATCCGGGATTTCCGGTCACGCCTTTGAGAGGAGAAGAGTCATGAACTCTGTATTTTCCAATAAAGGTACGATTGCCGTTTTTGTACTACCTACACTGATTTTGTTCTGCGGCATTGTGCTGATTCCGATCTTTGTCTCCAGTTATTACAGTCTGCTCGATTGGAATGGCGTGGGGAAAGGCGCGTTTATCGGCCTGGACAACTATGTGGAGATGTTCAAGGATACCCGAGTGATTAACTCGATCAAAAATTCCCTGCTATTTGCAGGTGCCTCTGTATTCATTCAGTTGCCAATCTCACTGGTGCTGGCGCTGATTCTGGCCTCTAACATAAAAGGCGAGGGCTTTTACCGAACCGTATATTTTATTCCTGTACTGATCTCCACGGTCGTTATTGCCCAGTTATGGTCGAAAATTTATAATGCCGATTACGGTCTGCTCAATGTGATGCTACAGAATATCGGTCTATCCAGCTGGGCGCAGGATTGGCTGGGTCAGAAGGAGACGGCTCTGACGGCCTCCTTCATTCCAACGCTCTGGCAGTACATGGGATATCATATGCTGCTGATGTATGCTGGGGCAAAATCCGTTTCCCAGGATGTCTTAGAGGCGGCACGAATCGATGGTGCTTCCCGGATGCGTGTGGCATGGTCCATTATGATCCCGCTGATGAAGCCGATTCTGAAGGTATGTCTTGTATTTTCGGTAATTGGGGCGTTTAAGGTGTTTGACCTGATCTATGTACTGACAGGCGGCGGGCCATTTTACAGTACAGAGGTGCCGAGCACGCTGATGTACGCTACCATTTTTGACACGTTCCGGTACGGATACGGCAGTGCTATTTCTGTTTTTATTATCGTGGAATGTCTGGTGTGTACCATCCTTATTAATTCGTTGTTCAAGACAGAGTAGAGGGAGGGAAGACGTATGAGTACGGTTAACAATATCATGTTGCAAAAAAAGCCCCAGCCTCGGCGCTCCCTCACCGGAGCTATCGGCAAAGTGTTAATGCAGGCGTTTCTGATCCTGATCGCCGTCATTCAGATCTATCCGCTGATTTGGCTGGCCCTGTTTTCCCTGAAGGATAACAGTGAAATTTTCAGCGGCGACGTGGCAGGGCTACCCAAAGCCTTTCTGTGGAGCAACTATACCAAGGCACTGTCTGATGGGCATGTCCTGAACTATTTTATGAATAGCGTGCTGGTCACGGCGGTCTCCATTATTCTGGTGCTGATCCTGTCCTCGATGACGGGATACGCGATTACAAGAATGAACTGGAAGCTCAGTGGGCTGACGATGACGTTGATTCTGCTCGGAATGATGGTGCCGATTCATGCGGCGCTCCTGCCGTTATTTATTATTTTGAAAAACCTGAGTCTGCTCAACAGCTACTGGGCCTTGATCATTCCTTATGTAGCCTTCGGCATTCCGATGGCGGTCTTCATCCTGGGTAGCTTTTTCAAAGGTATCCCGAGAGAGATGGAGGAGTCTGCCGTTATCGACGGATGCGGGATTTACCGCACGTTTTTCTCCATTATCCTGCCTCTCGTAACTCCTGCGATCTCCACGGTAGCGATATTTACATTTTTGTCGTGCTGGAATGAGCTGATGTTTGCAGTCACGTTTATTAACAATACAGCGTATCAAACGCTGACGGTGGGCATGATGTCCATGGTTGGAACGTACATTACGCAGTGGGGCATCATTGGCGCGGGTCTAATGATTACAACCGTACCAACGGTTGTGATCTATCTGCTCCTGAACAAACAGGTGCAGAAGAGTATGATTGCTGGTGCGATTAAAGGTTAGCTTTTTGCTAGTGTGATTACTATATAAGTTCAACTATTTTTTACACAAAAACGGAAAGGACAGAAAAAATCTGGAAAAGCGAAGCTAAAAGCTTTCTGAAAGAAAGCTACATCGGAAGCATACGCCTCGCCTTTATCACCGGATTTTTCCTTTTAAAAAAGGGAATCAAAAAATCTGGGGATAACAGCGATTGGAGGGTTGTTCTGTCATTGGAGTGCTTGTGTAAACATATCAAGTTCAACTTATATGGACTAGACCCCAGCTTCCAGCCGTGGAATAATAAGGGGGAGTTGAACTGAGCAGTCAGAGAGGGGAATGTGGTTACATGATGGCGCAGTTAGTTGAGCAGGTATCTGTACAGGAAAAGGTTGTAGCTTTTACGTTTGATGATGGCCCGCATCCGGTGTATACCCATCAAGTGCTGGACATTTTCCGCCGTGCAGGCGGGCATGCAACGTTTTTCATGATCGGCAAGGAGATGGAAACATACCCGGACATTGCGGCACAGGTGCATCGTGAAGGCCATGAGATTGCCAATCATACATACACCCATCCGAACCTGACCGAGCTTACACTGGAGGAGGCCGGGGAAGAATTGCGGCAAGCAGAACGCCTTGTTCAAGAAGTCACGGGTGATGCTGCCCGCAGCTTCCGTCCGCCTTATTTTGGCGTGAACGGGGACATTCTAGCTCTGGCTGCGGAGCGGGGTTACCGGACGATCGGTGCGGTGAACGGCGGTGCACAGGATTGGGACAATCCCGGGGTTGAACACATTTTGGAACATACCCGTTCCGTGGTAAAACCCGGCAGTGTTTTGATCTTCCATGACGGATACGGGGAACGTTCCCAGACTGTTGAGGCAGTGCGTGTGCTGGTGGAGGAACTGACGGCAGAAGGGTATCGCATGGTCACGGTGAGTGAATTGTTAAGAATGGCCGAGTGACATGCTGCTGTAAGCTGTAAAACAAATTGTCATAAAATAGAGCAGACCCATCATTTTATAGATTGATGGGTCTTTTTGTTGTGTAAATGGAGGTAGAGCATCTCCCATGTGTTTTACTTTACTATAGAATCTACTCTATAATAGTAGGCTAAACTAGACTGCGTCAGGAGGAAGTTATGGATTTTATCAAAAAACAGTTAACGGAACTCGGCATGACTGAGCCTTCCCTTGGATACTTTTCCAGTGTAATTATGATTATTTTTATTGCACTGATCTCGATGATTGCCAATTATATTGCCAAACGACTTGTACTTAAGGCCGTGCATCGGATTGTGAGTCATAACCGGTTCAAATGGGGGCATATCGTTGTTCAGAAAAAGCTGTTCCAGCGACTATCACACCTTGTACCGGCTATTATCATCTATTATACGGCTTACATTTTCCCGGGTTATCAGGCTTTGATTGAAAAAGCGGCCATGACCTACATGATTGTTATCATGATTACGGTGCTGAATGCATTGCTGAACGTGTTCGATGATATCTATCGTACCTATGAAGTGTCTAAAATCCGCCCGATCAAGAGTTATATTCAGGTGGCTAAAATAGTACTGTTTATCATTGGCGGTATCATTGTGATCTCCAGTCTGGTCGGACAGAATCCGTTGATCATCCTCAGTGGACTGGGGGCTTTATCAGCAGTATTGATGCTCATCTTCAAAGATTCCATTCTGGGTCTGGTCGCGGGTGTGCAACTGTCATCCAATGATATGGTGCGAGTAGGCGACTGGATTGAGATGCCGAAATACAATGCGGATGGCGACGTGATCGACATTACATTGAATACGGTGAAAGTCATGAATTTTGATAAGACGATTACCATGATTCCGAGTTATGCGCTGATCTCTGACTCATTCCGAAACTGGAGAGGCATGCAGGTTTCCGGCGGCAGACGGATTAAGCGGAGCATTTTTATCGATATTAGCAGTATCCGTTTTTGTGACGAAGAGATGGTGGCTGAATTCGAAAAAATCCACTATCTCACCGATTATGTCACGTCGAAATTAAAAGAAATCGAAGCGTACAACGTAGAGCATCAGGTAAATCGGGAAAGCAACGTAAATGGCAGACAACTCACTAACATCGGTGTATTCCGTGAGTATATTCATCAATATTTGCGACATCATCCGAAGATTAATAAGGATATGACGATGATTGTGAGACAGCTTGCTCCGGAGGATCGCGGATTACCTCTCGAAATTTATGCGTTCAGCAATGACACCAACTGGGCTGTGTATGAGAATGTGCAGGCAGATATCTTTGACCATATCTTTGCAGTTGCATCAACGTTCGGGCTGCGTGCCTTCCAGAATCCAACAGGGCATGACATTGTACAGCTCAAGGAAAATAAAGAATACGTGCGAGAATATTAATGGGGTATCCTATCCATCAAGCACTTTTTGGGAGTGACTCTCCAATTCTTGCATAGTTTCATGATGTAGCTATACAAATAGCTCCAGTGAGTAGCGCTAGTATAGTTACACTACGTAGTTCAGAAGATATTTAGAATAGCCATTAACCTCTCCGGTTGATGGCTTTTTGTCTGTGATATAATAGGGCATATTTTAAGCACATAGTAATGAGGCGAGCATGGGAAGATGATGAGGAGTGGTAACGTTTCCCCTGAAAATCGCTATTGCTTCAATATACAGGTAAAGAATAACTGACTTCATAGAATTCGAGATACAGTACACGTACAGACAGGGGGGATGTTGATGGAGAGGATAATAGATTGGAATGCTTATATCGAGCAGTGGAGTCGAGCGACTGCACATTTACAGTCTATTCAGTCATATCATGTGAAGGGTAATCCAGCCCCTAATTTGTCCGAGCTCAAGCTTGAGGCAAGCACAGGTTTTTTCTTTATTCTTACGCGTGGAGAGATCGAGATCAGGATGTCCTATAAAATATATCGATGTCGCGCACCTTACATTTTCCACGGAGGAGCCGATAACAACATGAGTTTTGGAGTACCCAATGACAATCAGGAATGGGATGGTTATTTGGTTTTATATACAGCAGCATCTGCATCGTCGGAGGATCAGGGGAACCTAGCTCTGTCTTACGGGTTTACACCAAACGCAATGCTGCCAATTCAGGAAAAATGTGAAGCGATGGAACGTCACTGGAATAGCAATGAGCTTTTAGATCGGCTACAAGCCCAATCACTCTTTTTACCGATGGTGTACGAGGTTTTGAGCCAAAAACTGCAGACATTGGCGCAGCCAGAGTATACTAAAACCAACATCGTGACCGAGGCAATCAAATATATTAAAGCGAACTATATGGAGTCCATTACAGCGGAGAAACTGGCGGGCAGATATGATTGCAGCACGAGTTATTTATCGCGTTTATTCCGCAATCAGATCGGACTAGGGCCAATCGAGTATCTGATTCATGAGCGTGTCCACCGGGCCAAGCAGCTACTGTTGAAGTCGGATGCACGGATTCAGGATATTGCAACCAAGGTAGGCTATGCAGATGTATATTATTTCAGTCGATTATTCAAAAAACACACTGGTCGTTCCCCACTTCAGTTCCGCGCAGAATATCAACAAGCAGCTCAGGTTCAGAATAATCCATTACATGGGTTGGAATCGTCCATTGTCTCCCCTCCTTTTGATTCCCATAATGAGAATGAGTCTTATTATCAATTGAGTGAGGAAGGGGATACATCCATGTTTCGATTTTCAAGGCCTGCTTTTGGAGCCATGATGGTATTATGTACATCGTTGATTCTTAGTGCATGTCAGGCAAGCAATTCCACAGGAGGGGCTGCGGCAGCTCAAGAGCCTGCAAGCCAAACAGCAACGGCGACCAAATCAGACAGTGCTGCTGCGGAAACGAGAGTTTATAAACACTTAAAAGGCGAAACAGCCATCCCTGTGTACCCACAGCGTGTTGTTAGTTTCTTTCATCTTGGCGAGCTGATCGCACTTGGCGTGAAACCGGTGGGCACAACGACATATGTTCTGGACAACCCGCATATTAGCGACAAAACAGGCATTACCGATATCGGCATACCGCCAGATGCGGAGAAGATTCTGTCCCTGCAACCAGACTTGATTGTAACAACACCTGCATTAGCCGAGATTGTGGAGGGTGGGTATGATGCACTGAGCAAGATTGCCCCAACCATTGTGATCGAGCAGAATAATGAACCCATCAAAGATATAGAGATGTTTGGGGATATTCTCGGTAAACAGGAAGAAGCAAAGCAGTGGAATGAGAAGTTTACAGCCAAAATTGCAGAGTACAAAGCGAAAATCAGCCCTTATGTTCGTGCGGATGAAACGTTCTCCATATTAAACGTACGTCCAGATGCCCTTTTTGTATACGGAGATACCAATATGGGTGGCAATATTATTTATAAGTATCTTGGATTGAAGCCGGCAGCCAAGGTAGAGTCCGATGTCATTCATGGCGAAACGTGGGAGGTATCTAGCGAGGTGATTCCCGAGTTTATCGGTGACCGTCTGTTCCTGGCTGTGAATAAGGGGGCGGAGGACAAGCTCAAGGATGTACAGAAACTGGTCGATGCCTCACCAGCGGGGAAATCAGGCCATGTGTACTCTATTGATTTTGATCAGTTCCTTCCGAGTGACCCTATTGCGGTAGAGAAACAACTGGACATCATTACAGATCTAATTATAGGAGATGGCAAATAGAACGGGAGTTGCCCGAATTGATTCAAGCCGGCGTGAAGGGGTAGAATAACGAGAGAATGCTTTATATTTCCAGTGCTGTTCAGGAAAGATCATACCACCTTTTACAAAGGAGAGTTCTCGAATGAATCATATCCCGGAATACACGTTGAATGATGGCTTGAAAGTGCCTGCGATTGGATTTGGTACGTACAGTTTGAAAGGGGAAGCAGGGGTTCGATCCGTTGCGTCTGCGTTGGATGCAGGGTATCGCTTGATTGATACGGCATACAACTATGAAAATGAAGCTACCGTTGGTAGAGCAATCAAACAAAGCTCCATTGCGAGAGATGAACTGCTCATTACCTCCAAACTGCCGGGCAGATATCATGCCTATGACAAAGCGTTGGTCGCAATTCAGGAATCGCTGTATAGAGCCGATCTGGATTATTATGACCTATACTTGATCCACTGGCCTAATCCGAAGAAAGACATGTATGTAGAGGCATGGCAAGCTTTAATCGAAGCGAGAAAACGCGGATATATCCGCTCCATCGGTGTCAGCAACTTCCTGCCTGAACACAATGAAAGGCTGATTCAGGAGACGGGCGTCGCACCAAGTCTGAATCAGATCGAGTTACATCCGTTCTTCGATCAAGCGAAGCAACGGGAGCAGGATGCGAAGCATGGCATTGTGAACGAATCCTGGAGTCCCATCGGACGTGGGAACGATGCCTTGCAGGATATTTTGAAGGACGAGAATATTGTCCGCATTGCAGAAACGCATGGCAAAACGCCTACACAGATTATATTGCGCTGGCATATTCAGCTTGGCTCTATTCCGATTCCTAAGGCAGGCTCCTTGCAGCATCAGCAGGAGAACATTAATATTTTTGATTTTGAGTTGAACAAGGAGGAGATGCAGGTCATCGCTTCGTTTAAGCGTCCGGATGGACGGTTGTGGAATCAAGACCCGAGCGAGTATGAGGAATTTTGAGAGACTACCGAGATTACTGAGCATTTGAAATAGAACACATAGAAAAGAGTGTCCTCGTCCATAAGGACAAGCGGCACTCTTTTACATATGGAACGATGTACCGGCCAGCATCTAACCAGATTCCCGAACAGAACACATCTATGCTTTTACATCTTTTGGCATTCACCGCTTTATGACAAGCCTGCTCAGCCAGATGCCTTATACGCGCGGAATACGGAACGTCAGAATCTCGTAAGGCTTGATATCAAAAGCAATACGCGCGTTTTCCACACGGCACTCCGCTTCAATGTTCTCCAGCAAATCACATGCGTACGCTGTGACGTCTGTTCCCTCGGGCAATTGCAGGGAGGCACGGCTGCGGCGGCCATGGGCTTCATAGACACGGATGATCATGTCATCATTGTCCTCGGCCTTTTTAATAACCTCTAGCACGACATTCTCCTGATCCACAGAAGCGAGCGACCATGTACCCGGCAATGTTCCGGTTTGTGAACCTACTTCCAGACCAACCAGTGGACGGTTAAGATCATAAGCTGCCTGGATAACTCGTCCCTCACGGAAATCACCCTGATGCGGATAGAGGGAGTAAGTGAACACATGCTGCTCTTTGTCGGCATTTTCGTTCGGATAGGTTGCGCTCTTGATCAGGGATAGACGCATCACCGAATTGTGAATGTCATATCCGTATTTACAGTCATTTAACAGGGCAACGCCGTAGCCGCTCTCCGCCAGATCAGCCCACTTCTGACCACATACCTCAAAACGAGCCTGATCCCAGCTTGTATTGCGGTGTGTTGCGCGTTCTACGTTACCGTACTGGATTTCATAGACGGCTTTTTCACTCCAAATATCGAGCGGGAAGGCAGCTTTCAGCAACAAATGCTCCTGTTTCCAGTCTACGAAAGTGCGGAAGTCGATTCGCCGTGTATGTGCGTAGAAAATGATAGTCTGCTCAACGACAGAGTCCAGGAAATGTCTTTTCACTTGAAGCACGGACCGTACTGGGCCGCTTTCTACCCATCCCATCGACTGCAGGTCATTGATCTCCCACATATGCTGCTCATAATAATCATCAATGTTCCATGCCTCGTACTCTGCAGGGCGATCCTCGAATACTTGCAACACATTGCCGCGCTCGCCGGATTGAAGCAGTTCACGCCCCTCCAGCTTGTCCCACACGGATACAAATTCAGCACTATCATTCAGGCGAATATCATACCAAGGGGTCTCGATGGATTGCTGTTCGGACTGCCACTGGGCAACCGATACACCTGCACTGCCAAGATCAGCGGCGGCATCCGGCGTGATGCGGAACGTTTTGTATCCTGATGCAGGCACGTTTTCGGCAAGGAACACAAGTCCGCCTTCTGGCGTGTACTGACTTGGTACAGGACGATCTCCATCATGTACGGTTACTTTTTTCGCAAAAGCAGGCAGTTCCACCACATCTGTCCGTGCAAAGCCGGTAGGATTAAAGACAACGATGGCTTCGCCGTTCGACGTAATCTGGCTTACAATGCCGTTCAAGGCGCTGCTTTTCAACTCGTCCGTGACACGCAACACCTCTTCATATTGCTCCTGCGAATCGATGTATACTTGTTCAATGGAGCTGCCTGGCAAAATATCATGGAACTGGTTCAGCATCGTCAGCTTCCATGCATGTTCCAATGCGTCAGTTGGATATACGGCTTGTGCATCCGCCTGACGTTGAATCATAGAGAACAGCTCTGCATCGGACAGTGCAAATTCGCTGTGACGGTTATATTTTTTATTACGAGCCATGGACGTGTACGTACCGCGATGATATTCCAGATACAGCTCGCCCGACCAGCGCGGAACGGAACGTACGCCGTCTAAATTCTGCTCTAACTTTTCAAAAAAATCACGCACAAATGTACGTTTCACCGTGGGTACGCCGGGGAGTCCTTTTTCAAGCCGTCTGCCGTGCTCGAGCATTTCCTCCGTTGGTCCACCGCCGCCGTCTCCGAAGCCGAAGCATTGCAATACATCGGTGTTGATGGTTTTGTTCTGGTATCGTTGCCATGTGCCTTTCACTTGTGAAGCGTTAAAACGTCCGTTGTATGTGGTCTCGAAACGGTGCTTTCCAAATTCCGGATGTGGAATATAGTCTTTGGCCGTGATGAAATGTGTCAGAACCTCCGAACCGTCAATGCCTCTCCAGTACATCGTATCGTTTGGAATCTGGTTAGTGTCATTCCAGGCAATCTTGGTCGTCATAAAATAGTCGATCCCGCTCTTGCGCATAATCTGCGGCATCGCTGCGCTATAACCGAATACATCGGGCAGCCAGAGCACACGGTTCTCTACGCCGAATTCTTCCTTGAAGAAACGTTTGCCATAGATAATCTGACGGATCATCGATTCACCCGAGATCAGGTTGCAATCTGCTTCCAGCCACATCGAACCTTCTGCTTCCCAGCGGCCTTCGGCCACTTTTTCTTTGATTTTCTCATATAAAGACGGGAAGTCGGCTTTTAAGTATGCATAGAGCTGAGGCTGGGAGGACATGAAGGTGTACTCCGGAAATTTATCCATCAGATAGAGCACACTCGCGAAGCTACGGATAACCTTCTCACGTGTCTGATCCAGCGTCCACAGCCATGCTACGTCAATATGAGTGTGACCAATGCAGTGAACGGTCGGGATATGATCACTGTCGGGGCGAGTTTCTCCATAGATATGGTTTTGCAGATACTCACGTGCTTTCAGTACGGATGCGTGAAAAGCTGTGCTGTTCTCTTGGCGTAAATCAAGCAGATTTACAGCTTCGTTCAGCTGTTCGATCAACTTCAGACGCTCCAGATCATCCTCGCGTAGCAGGTCTGCCGCATCCAGTGCAGCCTTCAGGTCATAATACAAATTCGAGACAGGCTCATGATGCTCGGCAATATATACGTTCAGGAAAACATCGGCTGCGGACGTGCTACAGTAGGCATACAGCGCCAGCTCAAACTCTTCCCCTTTGACAGCGGATGGCGTCAGGTCAATCTCAGTATGATTCACATCCAGACCGCAGATGAGCTCTCCGTTCAGGAACGCCAGAAACTGCGGGTTATCGTAATTCCAAATATCTGTGGCACCGGTAACGATGGCGCAGACGACCTTTTTTCCTTCCAGATGGTCGGGAATGCGAATGCGGGTTTTGAAGCAGCTGTGTACATCTTTGCCGCCCCAGCCATCACCTTTGCGGAACACGTTCCATGAGGAAGGGTCTTCATGCACGAGATCCCAGGTATGGTATCCGCTCTCTTTATGATAAAGCTCGGGTATATATGTCTTTGACGTTAATCGTGCACTTTCCAAGTGTTTCACAATCGTATGGATTCGAGTAGACAAGGAATTCAATTTCATATGTGTTTCCCACCTTGGTATTTAGTAAGTACAGGCTGTAAGGGCTACTTCAACAACAATAGAAGCTTCATTATTGAAAACGCTGACATTTTAACTTTATCATATCAAACGAAAAATGCTAGAAACTACGTAATGTATGCTGGAAATGCCGTATTTTTATTGCATTTCATGCTAAAATAGACGTATGAATGATTAGGGCGTGTCTTGAAATCTACTGAAGTGCATCTTTTACCCCCTTTTCGCCCCCTGCTACGTCACTTCCCCTTGACGTGCCCCGGCACGCCTGCGGGAAACTTCCTTGCTTGGAACGAAAATTCGGCAAAATCTGCTTTCTTCAGCGTTTTCAGACACGCCCTAGGGAAGGAGCATGTCCATGACATCATCGGTTTTGACATATGAGAAGGGATATGCGATCCATGTGAACCAGCCAGGGGATTCGCTTTATTATTACCTGGATTACGACGAGCGTTCGCATGACCTCAATATGGAATTTCAGCATTTTCATAATTTCCATGAAATTTGCATTCTGCTGGATCGGACCGCTGCACATATTATTGAAGGCAGTTTATACGAGATGCAGCCCTATGATATTGTGTTGCTTCGGCCTGCTCTGCTTCATAAAACCCAATATCCGAAGGGTGTGCCACCCAAAAGGTTAATGATTAATTTTGCTATGCCTCGCAGTTTACCTGGACTTGAGAGCGGTTACAGCGAGCTGTTTACGATATTTAATGCGCAGGTTCCCATTTTCCGCTTCTCGGAAGAACGGCGTAAGGAAGTTCTTGCGCCCCTTAACGACATTTTTGCGATATCACAGCAGTTATCTCCTATTCAATCGGTAGCTATTCATCATAAGTTTGTCGAGTTTCTATGTGGTCTTCATCGCTATGCGGCGGAGAATAGTTATGTTCGCGAGGAAAAAGGATCATCCATGACTCAGCGGATGTATGCCATTGCTTCCTATATTCACAGTCACTATCAGCAGGAGATGTCGCTGGATGAGGTGTCCAGACGCTTTTATGTCAGTGCACATCATCTATCGCGCCAGTTCAACAAAGTCACAGGCTTCACATTTACGGAATATGTGCAGATGACCCGAATTCGAAATGCCCAACAAATGTTACTACATTCGAGTGAGAAAATTACGGATATTGCCGCCCAATGTGGCTTCACCAGCTTTTCGCAGTTCAATCGCATTTTTAATAAGCAGAATGGAATGTCGCCAAGTGCGTATCGACGTAGCAGACCAGCACGGGATGAACGTCAGATGGTAATTGTAGGAGGAGGGAAAAACGTAATAACCTAAGCGAGATGAAGAGAGGAATTGAATACAGAGTATCGTCTGAATTATGTGGGAGAGTCGAATGAGGGGAAATTGATTAGCGTAAAAAAGGAAGAGTCAGCAAAGAGGTTATGATGCTGGCTCTTTGTTATGGAATGAAAAAGTTATACATAATCTTAATTTTATTTCACACATCAAAATTTACAATATATTCCATCTTATGTTTGGACAAAGGAGAACATGAAGGATAGTATGATGTTTATAAAAAAATTGGAGGTTTCGTAATGTTAAAGAAATTAAAAGGTTTCATTGGTCTAACCGCGTTCATCCTGTTAGTCTCATCTTTTTTTGGATCGAGTGTAATGGCTGCAACAGTGGGTGAACCGTTATTAGCTGCTGAGCAAGGGTGGCACAGAATAGATGATAAGGATAGTAGAATTGTCTATAGTGGTAACCAGTGGACAACAACGACAGGACCTCAATTCTATGGGAATTCGTTGCATTATCTGCCGAATAATCCAACGAACTCTTCTCAAACTGTAAAATTCTCTTTTTATGGTACACAGTTAAGAATCATTAGTACCCTTTATCAAGACTACACATCAAATCTAGTAATCACCATCGACGGTGTTGATTATGCTCCCGTTTCTGTAACTGGACCATCAGTTCAAATCAATCAAGCTCTTGTGTTTGAAGTAGCTGACCTCGTTTCAAAAGAACATACTGTACAAATAAAATCTACGGATACTAAAAGATGGGTTCTAGACGCCATTGATATTGATGATACCGGTTATTTAATCAATCCTAATCTTGCTTCTCCGATCTTAAAAGCAGAACCGGTTGTTTCTAAGATTGATCTCAGCTGGAATACCGTTAATGGGGCAACTTCATATAATGTTAAAAGATCCCTTTCGGCTGATGGGCCCTACGAAACAATTGCTACAGTAAATTCAACTAACTATTCAGATTCTAACGTTACAGAGGGAACTACATATTATTATAAAATCACGGCCGTAAATAGTGTTGGAGAAGGGGCATCTTCCAATGAGGTTTCTGCCTCCCTTTTAATCATTCGAGAAAGAGCACTATTAACAATCACGTTGAACACGGGATTAGAGAAGGAATTTGATCTATCTATGCCCCAAGTAAATGCTTTTATTAATTGGTATGAAACAAAAGCTTCGGGTAATGGCCCCGTAATGTTTGTAGTCGATAAAGGCAAAAATAATATCGGGCCGTTTAAGAGTAGAAAAGACTATATCATTTTCGATAGAATCCTTACGTTTGAGGTTAATGAATATGTACCGACTACCACAGAATAAATAACAATAATAAAGAGCAGCAGAACTGAAAATAGTTTCTGCTGCTTTTTATCTTGAAAATGCTAGATAGCTAAATGAAGCAGTTATCCTACTAAAATAGTAGTTATCGGTTAAAGTTCATTCTAAGACGTTGCAGCGAGCGTTAAAATTCCGTCATTCATTCGGTATACCTTATCGCAGTACGCAAGCATACGCTCATCATGCGTGACCATAATGGCCGCTTTTTGGCGTGATTTCACCTCTTGTGCCATGAGACTGACCACTTCATGGGCTCGCTTGGTATCCAGACTTGCGGTGGGTTCGTCTGCCAGAATCAGGTTAGGATCATTCATTAAAGCACGAGCAATGGCTGTCCGCTGTTTTTCGCCGCCTGACAATTCCTCTGGGAATTTCCGCAACTTCTGTCCGAGTCCTAGCTCTTCCAATAGCTTCATGGCAAATTGTTGATCCTCCTTACTGACGGTTCCGGACATTCGTTTTACGACAAGGAGCTGATCAAGAACATGCAGATAAGGAACTAGATTAGATGATTGCATGATAAAACCGATTTCTTTGAGCCGTATCGTGGACAACTGTTTCTCCGTAAGCGTCGAGATCAGATTTCCATTTAGTCTGACTTCTCCCTCAGATGCTTTAAGCATCGCCCCAGCGATCGACAGAAATGTACTTTTACCAGATCCGGATGGTCCAACGACAGCAGCAAATTCTCCTGGTTCTACGGATAAGGACACATGGTCAAGAGCCTTCATCTGATTACTTCCTTCACCGTAAACCATTGTGACTTCATTCATCTGCAGACCTGTAGTCATTATTCAACCCTCCCGAGCGCTTTAAGCGGATCAATCTTGGTAATTTTGCGAACAGACACCAACGAGCTTAACATTGCAATCACGAGCAGAATGATGGAATAGGTCACAACAAGACTAGTCTCCAGCTTGAATGGCATACCTTTAGGCATAATCGCAGCAGTTCCATAAGTCAGCAAAATACCGACCAGAATACTTGTTACCGACAGCACAAATACTTGCGATACGATCGTTTTACTCAGAAATTTATTGCTGGCACCTATGGCTTTCATAATGCCGAATTGATTCGTCTTTTGCATCGTGATGACATAAAAGAATACACCCAGTACAAAGGCAGATATAGCGAGCAAAAAGGCCAGCATCATCAGAATCGTACCGTTCTCTTCTTTGTATCCGGGCATGCCTTGTACTGCTTCGCCCCGAGTAACGGTATCCGTACCAGACAACTTGTTATTGATTTCAGTTGCATCTATATTCTCGCCTTGCAGCATGATGGCATTCACAGGTTCAGCCAAGCCTTTATCGGAACCTGGAGCAGCAAAGGCAATCTTCCGCCATTGATCGATCGGTGTAAATACGGATGCAACGTGGTTATACGTCTCATTCTCCACAAAACCGATAATGGTTAGGGATTCGGTCGTACCATCTAATTGAAATGTATCTCCGATTTTGAAGCCCTCATCTTTAAGGGAAGTATTCACCACTACACTAGTAGGGTTATCCGAAGATAGAGGTTTACCCTCGACTACCTTCGGTTCTAGAAAACTTCCTGGAAGAATGCCTATAATCGCAATATCGACCTTATCTTCGTTCTTTGAATTTTCACCCTTCATTGCTGTCGCCATCGTGCTACCCATGGGTGCGGCAGCTTCAACATTAGGCAGCTTTTCAGCCTCCGGCACCCGTTGACCAGACAATAAAGACTTGCTCATGGAAGACTGGGATCCTTCTTCAAAAATGACATAGTCCGCTTTCATATTCTTAAAGGTAGATGCAGCTAGCGTGGATAACCCATTGCCTAGACCGGATAAAATAAATACCAGCCAAGCGATCAATACAAAAATGATGATAATCATTAGAAATTTCAATTTACTGTGCATTAATTCTTTTACAGCTAAAAACACTCTCTCAACCCCTTTTATGACACTTGTGTCAAATTTGAAGTGTCGCGACACACGTTCTCATTTATTAAACAATATAATTGACACTTGTGTCAAATTAGTCCCAAGAAGAAAACTCATCTCTTGGCTCCTCCAATCCACGTTTGAAAAAGCAGTTTACCCCAATCAGCTGTAGGCAAATTCATCATGTTAGGTGTATTAAACAAGTTAAAAAAGACACCAATAAGTACAGGTAGAGGGATATCTTGGCGGAGAGATTTATCCTGTTGAGCGCGTTCAAACAAACGTGATAATTGATGTTTGAGTGTCTGGTGCGCTTCTTCAATAAATTCAAGATCTCTTGCTGCTGCAGGAGAGTTGGAGGTATTAATTTTATTCGCATCCCCTAGAAGCTGATGGAGCGCTGCTTCTTCAACGTAAATAAGTAGCAGTTCTTCAAGTGCTTTCATTGGATCGGACTCATCAACGGCTGACGCATGTTCTAATACATTAGCGATGACTCTTTTCATGCAAGCAGCCACAATCTCCTCTTTATTGGCGTAATACTGATAGATGGTACTCCGAGCTCCGGAGAGATGCTGCGAAAGCAGCTTGAGGTGGAAACCGTCGTATCCATGCTCAAGCACCAATTTTTTGGTCATATCCAGCAGCTCTGTTTCCGTAAACGATTGCTTTCTTCCCATGAACAATCTCTTCTTTCGTCTGATTTAAAACTAAAACGTGTCTTGTGATCGTAAAATGGTGCAGCGACTGCAACACAATCTACTGAATATACTCAGTTTAGCATAAGATACCCGAATGCCGAATATAGACCATTGAAAATGACAGGGAATCCATCTTTATTCGTTGTCTCTAAAAGCATTACCGCTTTAACGATTCTTTTCGCCCCACTCGCACAGCTGTTCCAGCACCGGTAATATTGTCTGTGCTTTCGATGTCAGTGAATATTCTACTTTGGGCGGGATCTGTGGGAACTCCTTACGCGTAACTAATCCATCGGCCTCGAGTTCCTTGAGCTGTGCACTTAAAACTTTGTACGTGATCGCTCCAATCTGCCGCTGCATTTCATTGAAACGAACCGGTTGCTTGGCAGCGAGCAAATATAAAATAATCATCTTCCACTTACCACCGATGACAGACATGGTGTAGCCAAAAGGTGTATCTTGAATAGCTATATTCTCACCGTCATAGTCGGATATGCTCATGTTTACACTATCCTTTCAGATAGTACCTATCATTATTGTGCGTACTATCCTAATCTTTTTGCCCAGTCTATACTAGCCTTAATTTAAAGTAAAGGGGTTAGTTACATGACCACAATTCAAACGTACAATCATGATCTCTGGGATCACGGGATCTCTCAAGGCTACTGCGTCAACAATACGCTGTACATTTCTGGACAATTTTCTCACAACGCAGAAGGTAGCTTTGTTGGTGAGGGGGATATTCAGGCACAAGTATTACAGACATTAGAGAACTTGGATACCGTATTAGCACAGTTTGACGTAACCAGGTCTAATCTTTCATATGTTGAAATTTACTTGACTCAGGCGCAGAAGCACGGGGAAATCGCCATCGAAATGTTTAAAGAATATATTGGTGAGCATCGACCGGCAGGCAGTCTGATTGGAGTGAGTTATCTGGCATTCCCGGAACAGTGGGTGGAGATTCGAGGCGTTGCCCATGTTGGTTCATAAAAATGGGAAACTAAGGAATCGCAGCTGTTCTTTTCATTAGAGGTGTATGGATATAAAAAAAATAACAAGGCAAACCTTCGAATGAAGTAGGTTTGCCTTGGTTGATCTATATGATGTTTACTTTATAGAGCTATATACTAAAGGATTGCTCTCATTACACCAAGTCTTTCGGTGCAAGCTCAATGGCGGAACGGATGGCAGCCAGCATGCTTTTATCATCAGCGATGTTTTTGCCAACGATATCAAAGGCTGTGCCGTGGTCAACGGATGTACGGATGATGCCGCCTTTCAGTCCAACTGTGATATTCACGCCTTCCTCAATGCCCATCACCTTGATTGGGGCATGACCTTGGTCGTGATAGCAGGCTACAACGATGTCGAAGTCGCCGCGGCCTGCGCGGAAGAAGAGTGTGTCCGCTGGCAGTGGACCAACGACGTTAATGCCTTCCTGCTGCGCACGCTCAATGCCGGGCTGCAACTTCTCTTCTTCTTCCCCGTTGCCGAATAGGCCGTTCTCTCCGGCATGAGGGTTAATCCCGCATACCGCGACGCGTGGATTGTCAAAGCCTGCTTTTTTCAACGTATCATGAGCCAGCTTCACAACCGTGTAGGTTCTTTCCGGGTTAATGCTCGCAATAGCATCAATCAGACCCATATGAGTGGTCAAGTGAATGACGCGCAAGTTAGGCGTAGTGAGCATCATGGAGAAGTCCTCGGTGTCCGTCAGGTCTGCCAAAATCTCCGTATGGCCTGGATACAGATGGCCTCCCAGATGCAGTGCCTCTTTGTTAAGCGGTGCTGTGCAGATCGAGTGAATCTGTTTCTTTTTCGCCAAATCAATGGCCTTCGCTAGAAACTGAAATGCCGCATCTCCCGCGACAGCTGACACTTTGCCGTACTCCAGATCAGCTGGAACAAGGTTCAGATCAATGACATCGACAGTACCGAATTCATACTTTGCTTCTTCTGGTTCCTGAATAGAATTCACTTTCAAGTTGGAGCCGATCACGGGTAGCACACGCTCCAAAATCTTTGCATCACCGATCACAAGTGGGTTGCACTGATCATACACCTCTTGATGTGCCAATGCTTTCATAATAATCTCCGGTCCAATGCCTGCGGCATCGCCCATCGTAATACCTACTGTGGGTTTCATACGAGAATGCCCCCTTTTAATTTTTGAATCGCTCGGATAAAGACGTCCGGTTTGCCGAATCCGCCGGCTTTGGTAATCACATATAAATCTTCAATACCCATAAATCTGGAGATTGGCACGCCGATTTCAAGCTCGTCCAGCAGTTCGAAGCCGCTGATATTCCATTTCAGACAAATCTGTTTGGCGGTATCGCCGCCCGTCATGGATACTCCTTTGAAAAGTCCCTCTTCGAGCAATCTGGCGCAAATTTCGCCTATCGCACGTACGATTTCGTTGCTGACTTGTGTGTGATTTAATCCGCGATTCTCACCTGTTGCCCGTGCCAGCTCAATATCGATGGATTCAGCGGTGGAGTAAAGCACAACATCCTGTCCCTCCAACGCTTTAGTTCTGACCTCATCGTAGACACGTTCCATCTCCGCAGTACGATCTGCTTCTGCCGATACGGCTTTGAACGAATGAAACGATACGGACGCAATCCGAGACTGACGGAGCAAACGATACAACTGCTCCCGAGAGTTTTTATTCACACTGCCTACGACAGTCAAGATGGGGCCCGTATTCTCTGGGATCGTGAGTGCGGCGGATTTGGACTCTAGCTCATAGTGAGCGGGAAGATAGTTCGTAATCCCTGCTGAACCCGCCCAAGCAAATGTATATGGCATGTCCCGTGTCATCTGCAAAATCTGCTCCAAATGTGCTTCCCCCGTGGAATCCACTAGTACATACGGGATGTCGTTTTGTTTGAACTGCTCCAGTTTGGCGTGTATCTGTTGTTGTCCGGCTTCCAGATCACCAACTGTAATCTCGCCCACGCGGTATTTCGTCTGCTGTTTGAGCAGATCCGGCAGGTAAGAGATCGTTACGGGTGTTTTTGGATCAAGGGCAATTTCTGTCTCCGCAAGTGGCACGCCGTTTAGGTAATGAATGCCCTCTCGAATGGTACGGTTATTTTTGGGATAACCGGGGGCGATCATCATGAAATCAGGTTGTACAACATCATATACTGCATCGATCTCGATACCGATATTGCCTCGCATGGTGGAATCCATCTTTTTGAAAAGCGTATCGAACCCGTTCTCCGTCAGCAGCTTGGCTGCATGATACACGCGATTATAAGCTTCCTCTGCTGCAATAGAACGGCTATCCGTATCAAAAACAACGGTATCATAAGAGGCCAGTGAGGCCTCGTCCATATTAAATAGAACACTCGTCTTCAGGCCATGCCGGGCTAGCTGCACCCCGCTGTCATTGGCACCGGTCAAATCATCTGCAATAATGGCCAGTTTCATGCAGTCATCCCTCCTTTAGTTTTCGTTTGTTACATTAACCATATAAATTGAACCAAAGGTGTTTACACGGATCACTCCGATGACAGAATAACCTTCCAATCGCTGTTATCCCCAGATTTCTTGAATCCCTTTTCCAAAGGGGGAAATCCGGTGATAAAGGCGAACGCTTCGCTTCTCCAGGTTTTTTCTGTCCTCTCCGTTAATGTGTAAATAGATAGTTCAATTTATATGGTAAAAAATTCAAAAAAATTACTCAGTATTAATGCCCATTATTTATGAGGTCGGTCGTTCATTATATTTGGCGACCCCGCCTGATTTCTCCAGCCGTTTAGAGAGGAAACCGATAAAGATCGGCAACAAAATTGCCGTGGTCACAACACTTGCCGCAATCTGCACCGTAGCAATCTCCGCAATAGGGCCAAATGAAGCGTTGGCAGCTACGATGGCAGCTGGTGTACCTACCGCATTACCCGCTGTGGAACCTTCAGATGCGCCAACAATGGGATTCCAGCCGATGGCTTTGAAGAGCAAGTATCCAACCCCGCCTGTAAGAAGCACAGTCAGCACGCCGAGCAGAATTCCACCAAGTCCACCTTGGATAATAGAGGAGAAGTTGATGCCCATACCGAGTGCAAAGGCAAAAAACGGAACGAGCTTGTCACTGCCTTTGTGCAGCCATTCAGCCATATTACGATCCAGATTACCAATAATGACACCAACGATCAGTGGAAGCAATACCGCAACAAAGGACATCGGAGAGAACATACCGTTCGCAAAGCCCATCGCACCAAAGATCGAGAGCGCTACCATCGTTAGAAACGGTCCGTCACTAAGTGCGAGGAACGGGTAGGCTGCTTTGTCGTCTTCTTTACCATATTGACCCGCAAGTGCAATGTAGAGGCCACCGTTGGAATTCGTCATAGCTGCAATAATGGCAAGCGGAGCAAGTCCTAGAAATAAGCCGTTTGAGTCAGCGAGTAGAATAGCGATGAAACCAAGACCAGCACCGATTACCCACTTGAACGTAAGCAGGGTCAAACCTTTGCCGACAGAGGAACCAGCTGTTTTAAATGTGATCTGTGTACCTGCAATTAACAGGAATAATGCAATGAGTGTGCTCGCACTGTTTACAAAAAGAGCTTCTGTAAATCCGCCGATGCGTAGAGCATTCGGAAAAAATGTATTGATCGTTGCACCTAGCAACAGGGGAACAACCATCATACCGCCAGGGATGCGATCGAGAGTAGCTTTAATGTTCATAGTCGTAGCTCCTTATGAAGTAATCGTTTTCTTAAGCGCTTGCAGAGACTATGTTAGCTTATGTTGTTTAAATTAGCAACAATAAATTATTGTAAATTTAAAGTAAGTTCAAAATTGTTTAAAAATGCAACACAATCATCATGTGCAGTCCAATATCCATTGAACGAGCATAAGGAGTGCTGCTCTTGAAAAGAAGCCCGCAAAAAAAGCCCATAAAAAAGGCGTAAACTTAAAGTTAATCTTTAAGTTTACGCCATAATGTGGCTCGGTTAATCCCCAGACGCTCAGCGGCTTTGGATTGATTGTTATTTTCTTCCTGTAGCACTCGCTTAATGACTTCCTGCTCAATTTCTTTTAATGTACCACCAAGCTTCATTGCACTTACATTTGCCGCAGACTGTTGATGAAGTAGACGGTTTAAAGTGCCCCTCGTAATGACATAATCCGGTTCATTCAGCGCAGCTTGTTTGATCAGATGTTTCAGCTGATTGACGTTCATCTGTGCGGCCTGATCCCGAATTATCTGTAGTGCATCCTCCTTGATTCGTACAGCGGTAGTGCCGTATTTGTGATAATACCCCGTCAGGAAGTGCTGCATCAACGGTTCAAGATCCTCCGTACGTTCGGCCAGGCTTGGCATCATGAGTGTGTTCAGCTTCAGCCGGAGTGTCCAATTCGGATCAGGCACTTGCTCACTTAGAATAAACAGACCGATGTTGTTTTGGAGACAGGTCTCGATGAAGGTAAGCAGCTCAGGATCGTTCAGGCGTGATTCGATCTGATTCAGCTCGACCGTTTTCACCTTGGTTAACGGGATTTTGTGCAAATGGCCTGAAGGAACCTGGGAGAGATCAATTTGCAACAAAAGTCCACCGCCAGCATGTATCTGATGCATATGTTTGACCAGAAAGGATTTACCAGAGTCGGCTTCGCCCAATAAGTATATCGCTTCATTATGCGAATAGAGTGCGCGGATATTCTTTAATACAGCCTGCATGGCAGGTGATTCGGCAACGATGGGCTCCATCGAGGAATCGGTGAACGTGGTGATGCCGAATTGTGCAAATGCGTAAGGTTCTCCTTTTTCCAGCAGATACACCTTGTAGCTCTTGTTATCCAGCTTGGTTTCATAAGCCTGCACCGTCAATTGATAATCGTCTACCATAAACACGTTCTGAATTTTGGATTGATGGAACTCCAGACTTGTGTTCATTAGATACAAGTGATTTTCGGTGAGAGGATTATGATCGAAATCAGCCCAGTTTTCAAAAACTACTTCGTCCTGTTCGTCCAAAATCAGCAGATTCCGATGCTCTTGGGTCACGAGATCATGGAGTATGATGGAGACCGTCTGATTTTTGCTCAAATAACGGTAGACTAGCTGTGCATCCTCCATGGCTCTGAGAATGGATTCGGTGCCCGATTGAATCAGTAAACCGTCCAGACCGTAGGCCTTTGCGGTATTCACGGTAATAACGTCACCCACAATCTGCTGGTACCCAGAGGCCTTCAACTCCAGTAGTAACCTGGCGACCTCTTCGGAGCTATGTATGGTGTAAACTTTGAGCGGCAGATCCATCAGGTCGATTATGGACTGTGCGCCAGATGTAATGTTGGAGAATCCAACGATGGCCGTGTGTCCGTTAAACTGGCTTGCCAGTGTGAGAGAACGAATCATGTCATAGCCAGATAGCTGCACATCGATGACAGGAACGGCCACCGCCTGTTTAATAAGTTGCGCGGTTCCGCCGCGGCTAATAATAATTTCTGCACCGTTTTTTTCGGCTTGAATGGCCAGCTCTACCCCTTTTGCCAAGTCACCCACATCGGTCTGGATGGATAGCTCAGGATAGCGCGGGATGCATTCTTCTATAATAGGAATCATGGATTCATAAGGAGCGATGAAATGAACTCGTGTACGCATAGTTTTCCTGCCTTTTATAAAATCATTGATCCCTTTATTATAGCTAATTTGAGGAAGAAAGGCATCTTTGAAGAGGAGTGACGCGAGGTGTGAAGAACGATGTGACGAACTGCACTGAATCGAATGATCATTTATTTCAAAATTAAAATTAAAGCATTAGGGAAGGGATTTACCTGAGTGCATAGTTAGAGCGTGTTTGCGACATCAAAGTTAATTTATATAAAGGAGTCGAGACATATGCCAAATATACATAAAGCCGCTGATCCAGACCATATTATCCAGTGTGTGGTGGAGCGATTCCCCTGCAGAGTGCTGTGGAGCGAAGGCCGTCCGTGCCTGGAGTATCAGCGGCAAGAGGATGTGGCAGAGATTACAGAATACGTGCGGACTGCGTATGGTGTGGAGCTGCTGGATGTCTTTTTTACAGCGGTGGAAAGCCTCCCTGAGGAGATGTAGCCAGAGCTTAGAATCATTTTAATGAAACGTATGCGGTGTTATTCATGTATTATATTCATATGAACATACCCGAAGGAGGAACAAATGGTGGGAATCTTATCGAGGTTTAGAGACGTGATGAAGGCCAATGTGAATCACATGCTGAACCGGGCAGGCGACCCGGAGAAAACGGTGAACGAGTACATGCGGAGCCTGAGCAGTGACCTGGGACAGGTGAAAGCCGAGACAGCCGCGGTACTGTCGGATGAAAATCGGGCCAAGCGGGCACTGGATGAGTGCCAGGCTGAGGTGAACAAGTTGCAACGTTATGCGGAGAAATCAGCGGAGTCAGGTGATGTGGACAAGGCACGCAGCTTTTTGGAGAAAAAAGTGAAGCTGGCTGACAAACGCAATGAATTACAAGCGGCATATGACCGGGCCTCCGCCAAAGCGCAGATGATGAAACACATGAACGACAAACTTGTTGCAGATTTGGGGACATTGGAGGCAAGACATGCAGAGCTGAAAGGCCGAATGGCTGATGCGAAGGCAAAGCAGCAGTTGAATGAACAAAATGCATCTGCGAGCCGTGCTGAATCTGCGTTTAAAGCGATGGAAGATCAAGCGAATCAGGCATTAAATGAAGCGGAAGCACTTGCCGAGCTTCGTGCAGGCACACAGGAAGATGATCTGGATGAACTTATTGCACAGCTGGAGCGGGATATGAACGCGGATGCGGGTAATAGGAATAGAGAGAATCCAAGTCCAAGTGCGGACGAGGAACTGGCAGCGATCCAGGAGAAACTAGGGAAGTAAGACATCCGATTTAGACACGGAGGTGAACAGATGCCGGTATTAGAGTATAAATGTCCGAATTGCGGCAGCGGCATGATTTTTGATAGTGTGTCCGGTGCATTATCTTGTCCGAGCTGCGGGCGGCAGGACAACATTGAACAGCTCCCTGATCCCTTGAAGAAGCAGGTGTTTACGGAGGGGGAAGTGAAGGAATATCACTGCAACAGCTGCGGAGCAGATATCGTGACCGAACCGGAGACAAGTGCAACGACATGCAGTTTCTGCGGTGCGGCGGTGGTGCTAAGTGATCGGCTGACGGGCAATTTGGCCCCGGCGATGGTGATTCCTTTTTCCATCAACAAAGATCAAGCGAAACAGGCGTTCAAAAAATGGTGCAGAAACGGTCTGCTCACGCCCGGTGGCTTCATGACCGCTGATCGCATCCAGAGCGTTACCGGCATATACGTGCCGTTCTGGCTTTATGATTTACATAACCGAATTGAGGTCCATGCTCAGGGAACCAAGGTACGATCCTATACGCAGGGTGACTACCATTATACGGAGACGCAGCATTTTGATATTTATCGTAAAATTCGGTTGGAATACGTGAATCTGCCCATCGACGCATCGGAAAAAATGAACGACGAGCTGATGGATAAGCTGGAGCCGTTTCCCTACAATGAGCTGAAATTGTTCAAAACCCCGTATCTGGCGGGATATATTGCGGAAAAATACAGTTATTCCGAAGATGAGCTTTTCCCACGGGCCAAGGATAAGACGAGATCCTACATTGATTCTTACATCGCCTCTACCGTATCGGGATATACAAGCGTGAGCTACACCAATAAACATATCGATACCACGCTCAAAAATGCAGACTATGTCCTGTTACCCGTATGGATGGTCAACTATGATTACAACCACAAACAGTACACCTTTGCCATGAATGGACAGACGGGTAAAGTGGTCGGCAAACCACCGATCAGTAAAGCCAAAGTGGCTGGATGGTTTACGGGTGTCGCCGCCGTTTCACTGTTGTCGCTGAAGCTGGTGTCGTGGATGATGGGAGGCGGATTCCTGTGAGCCAAAAAAGACCCGTAGTTGCGATGGCAGCGCTAATTGTACTTCTAGTGACCATGCTCGCTCCGATCTTTCCGATATCATCAGCATCCGCAGCCGAGAACAAAAACCTCATCTACGATGAGGCTAACCTGTTAAGTGAACAGGATCGAAATGAATTAAATGCACTGGCGAATCAGTATTCGGCGGAGCGTCAGACGGACTTGATCATTTACACGACTAACAACGAGGAACAGAAGGAAGATAAGCTTCTGACTCAGGAATTCTACGATAACCGTGCACCGGGATATGATAAACCTCATGGGAACACCGTTATGCTGACATTGGATATGTACAATCGGAAGGTTTATGTGGCGGGTTTTTATAAAGGTGAAGAATACGTCGACAACGACCGAACCGCTAGAATTACAGACAAAATTTACTCGGATTTATCAGAAGGCAATTATCGGATCGCTTTTGAAAAGTTTCTGAACCTGTCTTACGAATATCTGGATCTCAAGCCTGGAGTGAACCCGGATAATATTTTATTCAAAACATGGTTTCAGCTTGCCGCATCTGTAGCGATTGGTGGTATTGTCGTTGGCGTCATGACCTATCGTTCGGGCGGACGTGTGACGGTCAACCGCGCTACTTATGAGGATTCGGCTAACTCTCATGTGATTGATCGTCAGGATCGATATATTCGCACAACGGTCACGAAGACCAAAATTGAGAAAAACAATAACAACAGCGGAGGCGGCGGTGGTGGAGGTACGACCGCAGGTGGACATTCGCACAGTGGTAGTAGCCGATCGTTCTAACCGCAATAACCAGACATATCGTCAACATTTATTGAATGATGGCACAACGTAGATGAAGCTTGATAGGGTTACTATAGAAGGGACGGGATCGAACATGGGATTTTTCAGAAATCAGTTCTCCAACGTAGTGGAATGGGAAGAATTCAGAGATGATATGATCTTCTGGAAGTGGAACAACCGAGAGATTAAAAAGGGCAGTAAGCTGATTATCCGCTCGGGACAGGATGCGATTTTCCTGAATAACGGCAAGGTGGAAGGGATTTTTGAGGACGAAGGTTCGTTTAATATCGACTCGGAGATTATTCCGTTTCTGTCCACGCTAAAAGGATTCAAGTTCGGATTCAACAGCGGTATGCGGGTTGAAGTTTTGTTCGTAAATACAAAAGAGTTCACTGTACGCTGGGGCACACAGAGTCCGGTATTGATTCCAACACCACAGCTTCCGGGCGGCATGCCGATTCGGGCGAATGGAACGTTTAACTTCAAAGTAAGTGACTATGTGACTCTGATTGATAAAATCGCAGGCATCAAACAGAGTTACCTGGTGGAGGATGTCAAAATCCGCATCACGTCTGTGCTGGATCAGCTACTGATGAAGTGGATTAGCCGTGAGGGCAAGGACATGTTCAATCTACAAGCGAATGCATCGGATATTGCACGCGGTATTCAAGAGGATCTGGATATGCAGATGATGGATATCGGGATTGGCATAACCGGCTTCCAGGTAATGAGCTTTAACTATCCGCAGGAAATTCAGGATATGATCACCAAAACGGCCTCCCACGAGATGATCGGCAATCTGCAAAAGTACCAGCAGGTGAGTATGACCGACGGGATCTCTTCCGGTAAAGTACAGGGCGGCGGTGCAGCTTCCGATATGGCAGGTATGATGATGGGTATGAACATGGCGAATGAAATGCTGAAAAACATGAACCAGAACAATCAGAACTCCAATCATCAAAATTCAAATAACCAAGGGAATAACCAAAGCAACCAGAATCAAAGTCAACAGCAGAATAATAATGCGGGTGCGCCTTCGTCTTCTGGTGGGGATGGCAAAAAGCCAAACTTCTGTCCGAACTGTGGTGCCAAAAATGAAGGAGCCAACTTCTGTCCGAACTGCGGACAAAAGCTGGCCTGATCGCTTGCCAAATCCGGATTCCCGATGTAACGGGATACTTAAGATTCAAATTCAACTTAAGCTTATCTAATATATGCTAAGTATAACTTCGAATAAAAGGTTAGTTCTACAGGAGATCATATCCGTAGAGCTAACCTTTTATTGATTTTAATTATATAGGAGCGATACGTTTGAAGGCGAAGTAAACCCGCTTAATTTTCATAAAAACAAAGTGTTGACAACCAAAACAAAATCAATTATCTTTATATTAAGATATTTAATTTGAATGAAAGTGACAGCAAGATTAACACAAGAATATACTCAAATAAATATCTTCAAATGATTGAACAGGAGGAGAGATCCAGATGATGATTCCAACATTGACGCGAATTAATGAACTCGCGAGAAAAGCCAAAGCAGGTGGATTGACGGAGATGGAACAGGCTGAACAGACTCGCCTTCGCCAGGAATATTTGCAGACTTTCCGTGGTTCAGTCAACGACATTTTGCTGAATGCCACCATCTACGATCCAAACGGCGATGACGTGACTCCAGATAAATTGAAACAAGAACAGGCTTCCAGACAGAATCCATAGATTTTGTTGCAGAAGCAGAGGGGCACTAAACGTTCCCTGATCGGGAGTTCACGATAAACTGTGCTACTCGTACGGATGTTAGTCTCAATCCGGAACTAGTAGCACAGACCATATATCTTAATTTAAAGATAATATAATTCCACTATAAATAAGCATACAAACCAAGGAGGAAATAATCATGAATATTCAAACGACAGGCATCCACCACATTACCGCTTTTGCTGGAGATCCGCAGGCTAACGTTGATTTTTACGCCGGAGTTCTGGGACTTCGTCTAGTGAAAAAAACAGTAAACTTCGATGCACCGGATGTATACCATCTGTACTTCGGAGATGAGCACGGCAGTCCGGGAACCATTATTACCTTCTTCCCGGCGGCTGGTTCACCACGAGGCCAGATTGGCGGCGGTCAGGTAGGCATCACTTCATATGTCATTCCACCGGGTTCTATGGACTTCTGGCAAAATCGTCTGGAAAGTTTTAATATCGAATTAACTCGCACTAACCGCTTTGATGAGGAATTGCTGCAATTCGAAGATAGCGAAGGCTTGCGTCTGGAGCTTGTTGAGCGGGAAGAAGGAGCGGCAAATACTTGGGTGCAGGAAGGTATTCCTGCTGAACATGCAATCAAAGGGTTCGGTGGAGCCGTACTGTTCAGTGTGAATCCGCAGCGTACGATGGATGCGCTTGAGCGTATTCTCGGATTTGTGAAAGTGGGCGAAAATGAAGAATATGCCCGTTTCCGTTCCATCGGTGACATTGGCAATATCGTGGATGTGCCTGTTACCCGCGTGCCACTTGGTATGGGCGGCGCAGGAACAGTACACCATATCGCATGGCGTGCAGTCGATGATGCACAGCACGCGCAGTGGAGTGAAGCCGTGCGCGGGTATGGCTACCAGCCGACTCCGGTACGGGATCGCCAGTATTTTAACGCGATTTACTTCAGAGAAGCTGGCGGCATCCTGTTTGAGATTGCGACTGATCCTCCAGGCTTTGCCAAAGACGAACCCGCCGAAGCACTTGGACAGAAACTGATGCTGCCAGAGTGGTTTGAGCAATACCGGACTCAGATCGAGGATAATCTGCAGCCGATTCAAGTCAGAACACTTACGCCTGTCACAGCTGTGACAGAGTGACTTAGAGAGATAAAGGAGCATTGAGGGATGATGGAGAAAAAAGTCACCTGGCTGGAGCTGTTCTATGATTTGCTTTTCGTCGCGGCAGTCTCCAAAGCAGGCCATGTCTTGTTACATGCCGAGCACGGCGTCATTACATTCGAATATTTATTAAAGTTCGTGTTAATCTTCATCCCGGTATGGTGGGCGTGGGTAGGCCAGACCTTATTCATCAACCGTTATGGTCAGGATATTCTGAGCCATCGGATTTTCCTCATCCTTCAACTGCTGTCGGTTCTCATTATGACGGCAAGTCTGTCCACTCATTTTGACGAACACTATCTATCCTTCTTCGTAGGTTATATTGGTTCCAGAGCATTTACCGCGATTCAGTACCTGACGATCCACAAATCGAAAAGCGAGCATCAGCAGCAGGCCGCCCGTTTCCTGGGCCTCTCGTTTATCATTGGCATCGTGATCTCATCGGGTTCGCTGTTCTTTGATTCTTGGGTGCGGTATGTAATTTTGTATGCCGGAATTGCCGTGGATATTATTTTACCGCTGCTTGGTCGTAAAAATCTGGTGAAGGTGCCTGTGCAGACCCATCATCTGCTGGAACGTTTTGCTCTCTTTACGCTCATTCTGCTAGGTGAATCCGTTGTCAGTATTATCGCGGTATTGTCGGCCGATCAATGGGATTTGAAATCAATCTTGTTTGCCGTCTTTACGTCCCTGTTTGTCATCGCCATGTGGTGGCAGTACTTCGATAACGTGGAGAAAAAAGTGAGCAAAGAGATGCAAACCGCCGGGCAGGCGATCATCTACGGGCATCTATTTATCTACATCTCCCTGAGCATGATCGCTGCTTCGATCCAACTGCTGTACCAGAACCTGCTGAGTTATGAGTTTATGCTTGCGTTTGTATTTGGCTCGGTGCTACTGTATTTCCTGTCAACAACCCTTGTGTTTCATCGCTACAGACACCCGCATCTTCGCCTCCGTCCAGTTCATATGATAGTCATGGTGGGCTTGTTAGTGGCCTTTGTGGTGGTGGATCTAATCTACCGCGTTCCCGGATATGTCATCATGGGTGAGGATATGTTGTTCTTTCTGGTATATGCGAAGCTGACGACTTGACCTGTGTTTATATAAAAAAGAAGCAAGAGCCACGGACGACTTTGTTCGTGGCTTTCATTTTTGCTATAAGAGCATAAATATTTCTCATATATTTTCATGTAGGCAATCTGTTAAGATGGGACTAGGTACAAGTAAATCAGCCATATCCATGAAGTTCGTTCTATTTTTAAATGAGCTTAGTCGGGGAAAGAGCGATATTAAGGTTATTTTGCCATCGTAGTAATGGGGGTACGATCTAATCTTGTTTATAAATAGCCGTTTCACACAGATATGGAGATAACATTTCAGGAGGGAAATCATTTGAGTACAAATCTAATTGGTGTTCCATTGGAAGGGTTTGCAGAGTTCAGCCGTACAGTGGCTGCCGAAGGAGCCGTTTTGCTTAAAAATGAAGGACAGGTGCTTCCACTTAGTCGTTCCGAAAACGTTTCAGTTTTTGGCCGGATTCAAGTGAATTATTATCGCAGTGGTACAGGTTCAGGCGGGAGTGTTCATGTCGCGTATACCACGAATCTGCTGGATGGACTACGCAGTAAAAAGAACATTACCGTTAATGAAGAACTGGCAGCGGTTTATGAGAAATGGATCGAGGAAAATCCGTTTGACGATGGCGGCAAAGTATGGGCGGCCGAGCCGTGGAATCAGAAGGAAATGCCACTCACGGACGAATTGGTCGCACAGGCAAGAAGTAAATCCAGCAAAGCTATTGTGGTCATAGGACGTACTGCAGGGGAAGATCAGGATAATGCAGATGCACCCGGAAGTTATCGTCTGACCGACGATGAGAAGGCGATGCTGAAGCATGTGACGAACCATTTTGAACATACAATTGTAGTACTTAATGTCTCCAATATTATGGATATGAGCTGGCTGGACGAAACGGTTTTGCATCCGATTCAAGGTGTAATTTACTCCTGGCACGGCGGCATGGAAGGCGGTAACGCGATCGCGGACGTACTGGCTGGAGACGTGACACCAAGCGGTAAACTGACGGATACGATTGCATATTCCATCGAAGATTACCCTTCTACAAGCAACTACGGAAATGAGTTCAAGAACCTGTATCAGGAAGATATTTATGTGGGGTATCGTTTTTTCGAAACGTTTCGACCTGAAAAAGTACAATTTGAGTTCGGTTATGGCTTGTCTTACACCACTTTTGCCACACAAATCGAGAAAGCTCGCACGGTGACCGAGAACGGTGAGACATCGATCGAGGTTCGTGTGAACGTGACCAACTCCGGTACAACCTATGCAGGTAAAGAGGTCGTTCAGGTGTATTATGAAGCACCGCAAGGGGAACTGGGACAACCGGTGAAAGCACTTGCCGCTTTTGGCAAAACAGGACTATTGCAGCCCGGCGATTCCGAGCTGTTAACGATCCGTTTCCCGGTAAATCACATGGCTTCGTATGATGATGCGGGTGTAACGGGATATGCTTCCGCATACGTGCTTGAAGCTGGAACGTACCGTCTGCATGTGGGTACGAGTGTGAAGCAGGTAGAGCATGTTGGCGTCGACGGCCAAGATGGCTACGTTGTGGACACGGTTCAACTGGTGGAGCAATTGCAGGAAGCGATGGCGCCAACGGAAGATTTTACACGGTTGAAACCGGGCATTCGCAAGGCAGATGGATCATACGAGCTGACTTATGTAGATGTTCCAAAGCGCAAAGTGTCTATCGCGGATCGCATCAAGCAGAACTTGCCGCAAACATTGGAGCAGACGGGAAATCAGGGTTACAAGCTGAGTGACGTGAAGGCGGGTAAAGTGAGTCTGGAGGCCTTTGTAGCTCAACTGAGCGATCAGGATCTGGCAGCAATTGTACGCGGCGAAGGCATGAGCAGTCCGCTGGTTACTTCGGGAACGGCATCGGCTTTCGGTGGTGTGAGTGACAGCCTGTTTAACTATGGCATTCCTGTTGCCTGTACGGCAGATGGCCCGTCCGGTATCCGTATGGATAGTGGGGAAAAAGCAACACAAGTATCTATCGGAACGCTGCTAGCGGCAACGTGGAATGCAGACTTGGTAGAAGAACTGTATGTGATGGAAGGACAAGAGCTGCTTCGCAATCAGGTAGACACCTTACTCGGACCTGGACTCAATATCCGCCGCAGTCCGCTGAATGGTCGTAACTTCGAGTACTTCTCGGAAGATCCGCTGATCTCGGGTGTATTTGCCGCTGCTTGTACGAAAGGTATTATGAAGGGCGGATCTAACGCCACACTGAAACACTTTGCCTGCAACAACCAGGAGAAACACCGTAGCAAAGTCGATGCTGTTGTATCCGAACGTGCGCTACGCGAAATTTATCTGAAAGGGTTCGAGATTGCGGTGAAAGAGGGTGGAGCGAACTCCATCATGACCTCTTACAATCCGATTAACGGACACTGGGCTGCATCCAACTACGATCTGAACACAACGATTCTGCGTGGAGAGTGGAACTTCGACGGCATTGTGATGACCGACTGGTGGGCCATTATGAACGATGTGGTAGAAGGCGGAGAAGCCGATCGCAAGTTCACGAACTGGATGGTTCGCGCTCAGAACGACCTGTACATGGTTGTGCCAAACTATGGCGCAGAGATCAACGGCTGGGACGATAATACAATGGAATCGCTCGAAAATGGAACTTTGACCCGCGGCGAGCTACAGCGCTCCGCGATCAATATCTGCAAATTCATCATGAACGCGCCGGTATCCTCACGCAAACATGAGATTGTAGAGAACGTGGCTTCGTTCCAGGCGAACGCGTCTCTGACTGCGGCAAACGCCCAGTCGCTGGCTGATAATGCACAGATAAAACCTGCGGTAACTGAGCCTGTATATATGAAAGTGGATGAAGCAGGCCAGTACCGGATTATCGTGCAGATTATGTCACCTGAGCCTGAACTGGCGCAAAGTGCATGTAATGTGCTGCTGAATGGTCAGCTTGCTACGACGATTCAAACGAACGGTACAGAAGGCAAATGGATCAGACAAAAGCTGGTGAAAGTGCAACTGGAAGCAGGGGCGTATGAACTCAAGCTTGACTTTACAAAACCAGGATTGCAGATCGATTGGATCGAATTCAAGCAAGTGTAGGTTAGGTTTTAACGGTATGCTTGCGATATAAAAGGTGACATGTAAATGGACTGGCACATGCATGCATTCGGGTCTCTTTCTAAGTAGAAGTGTAATAGTGTGGTGCTAAAACCGTTACTGGGATAATAACAAAGGACACTGCGTGCAGTGTCCTTTTGTTGTCACCGGAGGAGCAGACTGTTATGATCGAGTTACGGGATCGTGGTCAAACAGAATAATGGGGTCAGGGGTGTGGCAAACGATGAAAAGATACAATTACTTAAGTCCGATTTTGCTGATTGTTGTTGCATTGATCGTACGAGGACTGGTGACCAACGTATGTATGTTGTTTGGCTTGTCGCAAGAGGTGTCCAGCAATATTGCGATGCTTGCCATGATTATTGTGGCTTTGATTATGTTTAACCGAATGACAAAAGCCCGGCGTAACAAGTAAAACGGTGTGGTCTCCGATGGGACAAGTAGGTAGAAAAAAGCAATTTTGAAAGCCCTTTATTTTTTTTTTTTTTTGAAGGGTTAGGAATAGGTAAGAAAGATGCTAGCACAGGATACAAAGACGATGTAGAGATTCTTCTGCTTCGTCTTTTTTGCGTCATGTCTCAAAAATTTTTCGCCCATCAAAGGGTTGCATGGTAGATCGTGAATTCTATAAAGTTGTGGTTTTAGAGTTCACCTTCGGGTATTGACGTTCACTACCTAACGTTTTAGACTGAAGCTATAATTGAATAACAAATAAAATAACAAAAATAACAAATGGTGATGGTAGTCAAAGCAATAAAAGTCATGGAGGCAGTGAAAGAAGTAAAAGGCAGGAGGCTCACTCATGATCATGATGGCAGAGAAACAATATGTTTTTCGAGAAGGACAGCTTTTTCAGAGTAGTCATGCATCCACAATTGCTGTCCTGCCAGGTGGTGTGGTTATTGCAGCTTGGTTTGCAGGTTCGTATGAAAAATCCAGCGACACCGCCATCTGGATGGCTATTCAGGAGCAAGATGGCTTGTGGTCAGCGCCGCGCAAAGTAGCGGATGAAGAAGGCATTGCCCATTGGAACCCGGTGCTGTATGCACATGGGTGCTCACTTGTCCTCTTTTACAAGGTGGGACACGAAATTACAGACTGGCATACGCGCATCATGCGCTCGGAGGATGGCGGGCAGACGTGGACGGCTGCTCGTGAGTTGGTCCCCGGTGATGTGGGGGGCCGTGGTCCGGTGCGCAATAAACCTGTACGACTAGCGGACGGAACGATTTTGGCTCCAGCTTCTATTGAGCGAATGGACACGGAGAATCTGGGCAAGCAGGTGTGGGAAGCTTTTGTTGATATTTCAACCGATGAGGGCAAGACATGGAGGAAAAGTGAACCCGTGCCGATGAATTTGTCTGTTTATGTGGGGGCGGATCATTGGATTGCAAAAGGTCTGATTCAGCCTGCTCTTTGGACTTCAAGTGCTAATGATGCACATATGCTGCTTCGCAGTACGGAGGGGAGGATTTTCCGTAGCGACTCGGTGGATAGCGGCAGGACATGGTGTGAAGCGTACCCGACAGAACTGCCAAACAACAATAGCGGAATTGATGTCACACGCCTGGAGAGTGGCATGCTTGCGCTTGTTTACAATCCCGTGAGCGGATATGCGACAGAGAGTCCCCGGACACCACTGGTAGTTGCTTTTTCGAATGACAATGGTCAGAGCTGGGGAGATGAATGGGTGCTTGAAGATGAGCCGGGCGAGTATTCTTATCCTGCCATCGTATCTCAGGGACAAAACCTTTACATCTCGTATACGTGGAAAAGAGACCGGGTTGCGTTCTGGAAACTGAACGTTCAAACATGGGAATAAGCAAGGGCCGCAGAAACGCTGATCAAGCGTTTAATCGGTCCTTTCTGTCGTGGTTACTTGTGAGGAGGTGTTCCTATGAATAGGCGAGTCAACAACTTAAAGCCAATATTGGAAGTCATTGCGCTAGACGCGGCAGATGCCCAAGCGGCTGAGCAGGGGGGAGCCGATCGGATCGAGCTGGTATCGGCTATGAGCGAAGGTGGTCTTACGCCCAGTTATGGGCAGATTGAACAGGTTGTATCCAAGGTGTCGATTCCAGTGTATGTCATGATAAGGCCTCATAGCCGCTCGTTCTGCTATAGCGCTAATGATCTTCAGGCGATGATCCAAGACATACGTGTGGCGAGGGAGCTTGGTGCCGCAGGCATCGTGATTGGAGCTCTCACCGATGAGGGAGAAGTAGATCGCTCCTTTTTACAAACTTGTCTGTTAAGCGCTCAGGGGATGGGAGTTACGTTTCATCGCGCCATCGATTCGAGTGCACATGTGGTGAGAGCACTGGAGAGCATTGGTAGCGTCAATGGAGGGAACGAGGGCAAGGGCAGGTATGAATATGAGAGGGAGATGAAGAACAAGAAAAAGAACAAGAACAAGAACAAGAGCGAGAGTGAAAGTAATAACAGGAGCAGTAGCGAGAATAACAGCAAGGACAAGAGTGAGTGTGAGAGCAAGAGCAAGAGTGCAAGTGTTAGTAAGAGCGAGAAGAGTGTCGTTGAGCGTGTACTTACATCGGGAGGGAAACTTACAGCACCTGAGGGTTTGCTCGAACTACAGCAGTTGCAGGAGATAGGACAGACGTTGAATATATCGATTATGGCGGGTTCTGGTGTCACGATTGAAGGGATTCCAACCATCGTGAGCCGAACGGGGATTACCGAGATTCATATGGGATCGGGTTTGCGACATGGATGGAGTTTTGATCATTCTGTAGATACGCAGCTTGTCGCTCAGGCCAAAGCAGCGTTGATTCGTGTAGTACAAGAGTTGCGGTAATAGTGTCCATTGTGTGGGTGCTGTTAGAAACAGCCAACATAGCGGTAGTTAAAGAAGCGGATGAGCAGCTAGAACAAAGCAATAAAAGCAATGAAAGCAAAATGCACTTTTCATATAAGGGAGTGTGAGCCATGAATTCAAAGCTTTTACCAGCACCAGCGGATTGGATTAAAACAGCGGCACAGGTTAGCCCGTCCGAGCGCCAAATGCGATGGCAGGAGATGGAGTTTTATGCTTTTATTCATTTTACGGTGAACACATTTACGGATCGGGAATGGGGGACGGGTGAGGAAGACCCGGCGATCTTTAACCCTACTGAGCTACATGCAGGGCAATGGGTGGAGGCGTGTAAGGATGCAGGCATGAAAGGGTTGATTTTGACATGTAAACATCATGACGGATTCTGTCTATGGCCCAGCCGTTATACAGACCATACGGTCGCAGCAAGTCCATGGCGAAATGGCTCTGGTGATCTGGTTCGAGAAGTTGCGGATGCCTGTCGTGACGCCGGGTTGAAATTTGGGGTGTATCTCTCTCCATGGGATCGCCATGAAGCATGTTATGGGGATTCGGAACGGTATAACGCCTTTTTTCTTCATCAACTGCGCGAACTGCTGACGAACTACGGTGACATCTTCTGTGTATGGTTTGATGGAGCGTGTGGCGAAGGGCCCAATGGGAAAAGGCAGATCTATGACTGGCACGCCTATTACGCGCTTATTCGTGAACTCCAGCCAGAAGCGGTCATTTCGGTTTGTGGTCCGGACGTACGCTGGTGTGGCAATGAGGCAGGACATACGCGCGAATCGGAATGGAGCGTTGTGCCGGCGCATATGCAGGATAATGAGAAGATTCAGGAGCAGTCGCAACAGGTGGATGATGGAGCGTTTGCGAGGAAAATCAATACACAGGACCGTGATCTGGGGAGTCGGAGCGTTATCCGTGATTATGCAGATCAGCTGGTGTGGTATCCTGCCGAGGTGAATACTTCGATACGTCCGGGCTGGTTCTATCATGCGAGTGAGGATGATCAGGTCAAAACGCTGGAGGAACTGCTGTCCGTTTATTACGGGGCCGTGGGCGGCAACGCCTGTTTTTTGCTTAACCTGCCTCCAGACAAGCGTGGTCTGATTCATGAAAATGATGTTCAGCGACTGCGGGAGTTAGGTTCAGCGCTGCGTACCACGTTCAGTGAAGACTTGGCGCAAGGCGCACAGGCGAAGGCTTCGGAGACGATGGACGAAGCACATGATGCTTCACAAGTGCTAAATCCGTATGGAGAGCGCAAACCAAAAGCTTATTGGTGCCCACGCGAAGGAACAGAGCAGGCGTGGATTGAATTGATTTTGCCGGAAGAAAAGACCTTCGACCGTGTGATGCTGATGGAGCACATCCAATCGGGGCAACGGATCGAACGATTCACGCTGGAAGTATGCGGTGAGGATGGTCGGTGGCAGGATATCTATGCCGGAACGGTGGTTGGGTATAAGCGGATTTGCTGTTTCCCAAAAGTGACTGCACGCCGGGTTCGAGTAACCATTCAGGAGTCCAGATGGTTCCCGACGTTATCTAGATTCAGTTTATTTTACAGTGAACGGGAGGACATGTGAGATGGCAGTACTGACGGCTCAGGGGTCACAATTCATACTGGATGGAGAACCAATTCAGATTCTATCAGGGGCCATTCATTATTTTCGAGTCGTGCCCGAGTATTGGGAAGATCGGCTGCTGAAGCTGAAGGCCTGCGGGTTCAATACGGTGGAGACCTATGTGCCATGGAATGTGCATGAGCCGCAGCCAGGAGAGTATTGTTTTGAAGGCATGGCGGATGTGGAGAAATATATTCGACTTGCTGGGAGCTTGGGGCTGCATGTGATCATTCGTCCAAGTCCTTACATCTGTGCGGAGTGGGAATTTGGCGGATTGCCTTCCTGGCTGCTTGCCGATGACCATCTGCGGCTTCGTTGCAGTGATTCGGCGTTTCTGGCGCATGTGGATCGGTATTACGATGTACTTTTACCCACATTAAAACCTCTTCTGAGCACCTCTGGCGGCCCCGTTATTGCATTGCAGATTGAAAATGAATATGGCAGCTTCGGGAACGATGCGAGTTATCTGCAATATTTGCGAGATGGCATGGTGAGGCGGGGCATGGATGTGTTCCTGTTCACCTCGGATGGGCCAACCGATCATATGCTGCAGGCTGGTTCCGTGCCAGGACACTTGGCAACAGTGAATTTTGGATCGGGGACAGAGTGGGCGTTCGCTAAGCTGCGTGAATATCAGGTAGAGGAACCTCTTATGTGTATGGAGTTTTGGAATGGCTGGTTCGATCACTGGGGCGAATCTCATCACACTCGGGAAGCAGAAGATGTAGCTAAAGTGCTGGAGGAAATGTTAGAAGCAGGCGCCTCGGTGAATTTCTACATGTTCCATGGCGGTACGAATTTTGCATTTTATAATGGAGCGAACTGTCAGCAAAAGGATCAATACGAACCAACCATTACGAGTTACGACTATGACTCTTTGCTTAGTGAATCGGGAGAACTCACAGCGAAATTTTATGCGGTGAGGGAGGTTCTCTCGCGGTATAGCGGTTCTAAAAAAGATGATCGTAGCTCTGAACCGAGAAATATGGTTTTACCGGAACCTATAGGAACGGCTGCTTACGGTAGGGTCGAGATGGCGCAGCGAGCTAGCTTGATGCAACAACTGGACGCACTGGCTATTCCAATGCACCGTACAAACCCGGAGCCGATGGAGAAGCTGGGGCAGGATTATGGGTTTATCAGCTACCAGACGCGGATATCCGGGCCAAGAGAACGACAGGAGTTCGTTGTTCAGGAGGTTCGTGACCGGGCAATGGTGTTTGTAGATGGCCTTTTACAGGGAGTACTGGAACGTGGGAATCCCACGGCGACAACGATATCCTTTGAAGTACCCGCGGAAGGCACGGAGTTGCTCATTCTCGTTGAGAATATGGGGCGAATCAATTATGGGCCGTACCTGAGAGATCCGAAGGGAATTACGGAGGGTGTGCGGCATGGATTTCAGTTTTTATACGATTGGACGATTCATTGTTTGCCGATGACCGATCTTTCGGGTTTATCCTTCGCTGTGCTGTCTGAGCTTGAGAGTAGCGTAAGAACAGTAACAGAGGAGCCATTTTTTTATCGAGGAAGTCTTCATATTGAAGATGTGTTGGATATAAAGGATACTTTTCTTCGTCTGGACGGCTGGACAAAAGGGGTTGCATTTGTAAACGGATTCAATCTGGGGCGCTACTGGAATAAAGGCCCGCAACAGACGTTGTATGTCCCTGCGCCTCTTCTCCGTCTAGGGGAGAACGAGATCATCATATTTGAGCTTCATGGGACAGCAGATGCCGCCGTCATTTTCGTGGATCAGCCGGATTTGGGCTAGAAAAGGAAAATCGGTGAGCCATGCGATTATTGGCAATTGCTCTATGGACTGAAACAAGGTATACGTTGGGTATGGACACCCATCACAGGAGAGGGAGAGGATGAGGAAGATGAAAGTTGGACTCAGCACATACAGTTTGCAGCAAGCGTTGGATCGTAAGGAGCTGACTGTGCCGGATGCCGTTCGGTGGATTGCGGAGCAGGGCGGGCAGCATGTGGAGATTGTACCGATGGGCTTCAGTTTGATCGATAATCCAGCGTTAATTGAGGAAATCAAAGCTACGGCTCGGGAGGTTGGTGTCGACATCTCGAATTATGCCATTGGAGCAAACTTTGCGGTTCAGGAGAATGCCGAGACTTTGGAAGAAGAAATTCAGAGTATTATGCGCCACGTGGATGTCGCCGCTGCCCTGGGTGTGAAGCTGATGCGCCACGATGTGGCTTTCCGGCCTGCACCGGAGGGGACTGTAGCACAGTTTGAAGCCGACCTGCCCGTACTCGTCAAAGCCTGTAAGCGAATTGCCGACTATGCGGCAGGCTTTGGCATTACAACAAGTGTGGAGAACCACGGATATTATGTGCAATCGAGTGAGCGGATTCAGCGGCTTTTACATGAGACGGGTCGGGAAAATTTCAAAACAACACTGGACATCGGCAATTTCCTCTGTGTGGATGAAGATCCGGTGAGTGCGGTGAAAAATAACATTGCTCACGCGTCTATCGTTCATGCCAAAGACTTCTACTGGCGTCCTTCTACCCGGAGTCCCGGCGAAGGCTGGTTCCAGACTTCTCACGGCAATTATCTGCGTGGGGCCATCGTGGGTCATGGTGATATCGACATGCCTGAAGTGTTCCGTGTGATGAAGCGGTCCGGTTACGACGGATATATCTCGGTTGAATTCGAAGGCATGGAGGATTGCCGAACCGCCTCGCGCATTGCAATGGATAACGTGCGCCGTTTGTGGGATGAGGCGTGACAATATGTAGTTATGTGTCTTTCTATGATATGGGATCGCTATGCTATCCCGTGTCGATTGGTTTAGTGCTGTGAGGTGGAGTGTAGTGTAGCGAGTAACATGGCGTATGTTTAAATAGAGTTCATCCAAAAATCGGCTGTTGAAAGCAGCCGCAGTCAATGTAATTTTTCAAAGTTTAACAAATATAAGCGTGATTTGCGGATCGTAAGACTTTTATTTCAAAGATGGCTCTGCCGAGCTGAACGATATTCTTTTTCATTTTTAACAGTGGAGGGGTAGTGAAATGTCCAACTTGAAAATCGCCGTTATCGGCGCCGGTTCCATATCTGATTGCCACCTGCAAGCGTATGCCAGTAATCCGGAAGTAGAGATTTATGCGATCTGTGATCTGAACGAAACCCGTGCCGCCGATGTGGCGAAGCAGTATGGAGCAACCCATGTGTTTACGGACTATAGAGACTTGCTCGCTCTGCCGGAAATCGATTCGGTTAGCATCTGTACCTGGAATGACTCGCACGCGGAGATCAGTATTGCTGCGCTTGATGCGGGCAAAAACGTGCTCTGCGAGAAACCCCTGTGCCAGACGGTGGAGGAAGCGCTTGAGGTAGAAAAAGCCGTCCATCGCAGTGGAAAGCTGCTGCAAGTCGGCTTTGTTCGCCGCTATAGTGACAATGCTCAGATTCTTAAAAAGTTCATCGACGAAGGTGAGCTCGGCGAAATCTATTATGCCAAAGCTTCCAGTCTGCGCCGTCTTGGCAACCCTGGTGGCTGGTTTGCGGATAAAAGTCGCTCCGGCGGCGGCCCGTTAATTGATATCGGCGTACATGTCATCGACATTTGCTGGTATCTGATGGGTAGACCGAAGGTGAAATCCGTTTCCGCTAACGTCTCCAATCGTCTCGGCAACCGGGCTAACATTCGCAATCTTTCGTTTTATAAGGCCGCCGATTACGATGCGGAACAGAACACCGTGGAAGATATGGCGAATGCATTGATCCGTTTTGAAAATGGGGCAAGCCTGCTGGTCGATGTCAGCTTCACTCTGCATGCAAAGGCTGATGAAACAGCAGTTAAGCTGTATGGCGACAAAGGCGGAGCCGAGCTGGAGCCCGAGATTTCAATTGTTGGCGAGAAGTTCGATACCATTCTGAACATGACACCGCAGGTCGATTTCAAATCCTTTGACTTCATGGGTTCGTTCCGTAATGAAATCAACCACTTTATCGATAGCACGCAGGGCCGAAAAGAAACCCTCAGCCCCGTCGAAGACGGCGTAGAGGTAATGAAAATGCTGTGCGCCATCTACGAATCCGCGCGCGAGGGCAAGGAGATCACGTTGTAAAAACCTCCATTTACACGAAAACGAAGAGGTCAGAAATAATCCGAAGAAGCGAAGCGTGCGCCTTTATCCCCGGATTTCCCCATTAGGGAAATAATTCGAAGAAATCCGGGGGTAACAGCGCTCGGAGGATTGTTCTGACCGCGGAGTGGCCTAGTGTAAATTCACCAGTGATCTTAAGTCATTTGCTCTACCCAAAACGGAGGGATAAGTAACCCGACGTATCCAAGTTACCCGATCGACGAGGTGAAACTGTCTTTGGCGTTGTAAAAACATCCATTTACACGTGAAACGGAGAGTGCAGAACCAATCTGGAGAAGCGAAGCGCTCGCCTTTACCACCGGATTTCCCCATTAGGGGAATCGTTCGAAGAAATCCGGGGGTAACAGCGATCGAAAGATGGTACTGCAATCGGAGTGCCCCAGTGTAAATCCACCAGTGATCTTAAGTCATTTGCTCTACCCAAAACGGAGGAATAAGTACCCCGACGTAACCAAGTTACCCCATCGACGAGGTGAAACCGTCTTAGGCGTTATAAAAAATCCATTTACACGTGAAACGGAGAGTGCAGAACCAATCTGGAGAAGCGAAGCGCTCGCCTTTACCACCGGATTTCCCCATTAGGGAAATAATTCGAAGAAATCCGGGGGTAACAGCGCTCGGAGGATTGTTCTGACCGCGGAGTGGCCTAGTGTAAATCTCAACTCGTTACAACGTCAGAAATTTCAACTAAAGGAGATGCTTTATTTTGACTCAAACCAATTCCCCCCTGCCAGAGCAGGAAGAGCACATCGTTGAAGCAGGCGTACACAACTTTAGTAAAGAGGATGAGTGGGTAAAGCCGGATGATCCACTGTTGCTGGAGCGGCTGGAGTGGTTCAAAGATCAGAAACTCGGTTTGATGATGCACTGGGGGCCATACTCGCAGCTCGGCTTGGTGGAATCATGGGCGCTGAGTGATGAGGATGGCGACTGGTCGAGGGATGATGTGGACTGGATGGACGACATGGAGGACTTCAAACGTGAATATTTTGACCTGAACAAAACGTTTAATCCGATCCGGTTCCAGCCCGAGGAATGGGCACAGATGGCCGCTGACAACGGCTTTAAATATTTCCTGTTTACGACCAAGCACCACGACGGTTTCTGCATGTGGGATACCAAAACAACCGATTACCGGATTACGGGCAAGGATACGCCGTTCCACAAGCACAAATATGCCGATATCTGCCGTACGCTATTTGATGCCTTTCGAGCGAAAGGGCTAGGTATCTCTGCGTATTTCTCCAAAGCAGACTGGCACACACCGTATTACTGGGCACCCGGTATGGAGCGTGGACGCCATATGTGGCGCGGGCCTTCCTATGATCCACACAAGTATCCATGGATGTGGGAAAAGTTCGTGGAGTTCACCCATGAGCAGATCATGGAATTGCTGACGAATTACGGACGGATCGAGTGTTTGTGGCTGGATGCAGGCTGGGTACGTGAAGGCCGCCACGGTCAGGATATTCGGCTTGGTGAAGTGGTCGAGCGGGCGAGAAAGAGCACGCAGCCTTGGCTTCTGTCTGCAGATCGCACCGTAGGCGGGCCGTATGAAAACATCGTCACCCCGGAGCAGACGATCCCCGAGCATCCGATGAATATCCCGTGGGAGAGCTGTATTACCGTCGGGCACTCCTTTGCTTTTGGCTTCGATGATCAGTATAAATCGGGCCGGCAGCTTGCACATATTTTGCTTGAGGTGGTATCCAAAGGCGGGAATCTGGCACTGAATGTTGGGCCGCAGCCGGACGGACGTCTACCTAAAGGGGCGATTCGAGGCATCCAGGGGCTCGGCGAATGGTTGAACACACACGGCGAAGGCATCTATAGCACCCGTATTTGCGCACCGTTTTACACGAAGGATTGGGCATTCACACAGAAAGAAGACGTGCACACCGTCTATGCCTTCCGCATGTATCGCAACGAGAGCGAGACCCCGGAAGAGCGACTGATCATTCCTTATGTGGAAAAGGTAGAGCGTATTGAACTCATCGGTACGAATGACGTACTTTCGTTTCAGCAGACCGAAGAAGGGCTGCTCGTGGAGTTGCCACGATCTGCTACAAGCAACCAAGCACCGATCACTCATACATTTAGATTGATCACCAAATCATAAAAATGCATGTCAATTCCGGGGGAGATATCAGCGCCTCCGGAATTTTATTTTTGTACATATAAACATACAGAACCCCACAGAACATGGCTTTAAACACTTGCTGCACAAGGGTTTTTAGAATAAAGAGAGGTCAGAGAAAATTGCAAATTGATCAAAAAGACCTCGGCAAGGTACTATCAAATTAAGAAAGCGCTACCTGATATGATTGTTAACATTGATTGGATTCAAGGCAACAAACGAGCATCGAAAATGAACGTTTAAGAGATGTGAATGTAATGTATTATTACACTTGAGGCTGAGAAGGAGTGACGCAAATGAGTCGAGGTACAGATAGCATACCTGCGAACATAGAGCTGCAGCAATTACGTCAGACAGCGCCCAAGAAGCAGCATCCGTTTATCAAAAGCTTCAAAAAGCACTGGGAGCTGTACCTGCTTGTGCTACCTCCGGTGTTGTATCTATTGATCTTCAAATACATTCCGATGGTGGGCGTGCAGATTGCTTTTAAGGATTTCAGCGTGGTCAAAGGCATCTGGGGTAGCCCATGGGTGGGGCTCAAACATTTTGAAGCCTTCTTTAATTCCCCGAACTTCTGGCTACTGATCAAGAACACCATTGGCATCAGTTTCTATTCCCTCATTGCAGGTTTCCCTATACCGATCTTGCTCGCCTTGGCACTGAACGAGATTCGAACGGGTTATTTTAAAAAGACCGTACAGATGGTCACGTATGCACCGCATTTTATCTCCACCGTTGTCATGGTATCCATCATCATTCTAATGCTCTCGCCGCATGTAGGCGTCGTAGACAAGTTATTTACCTGGTTGGGTTTCCCGATGACCAACTTCATGGGGATTCCCGAATATTTCAAATCAATCTATGTCTGGTCCGGGGTATGGCAGGGCATGGGGTATTCCTCCATTATCTACATTGCGGCCTTGGCGGGAGTTGATCCATCCCTGTACGAAGCGGCCAAGATGGATGGCGCCTCAAGGTTGCGGAAAATCTGGCACATCGACCTTCCCACCCTTGTTCCGGTCACCGTAATCATGTTGATTCTAAGTCTGGGCAGCATTATGGGCGTAGGTTTCGAGAAAATTTATCTTATGCAAAATCCGCTGAATACAAGTGCTTCGGAGGTCATCTCCACGTACGTGTACAAGGTCGGTCTGATCGGAGCGAATTTCAGCTTCTCCGCGGCTGTCGGATTCTTTAACTCCATCATTAACCTGATTCTGCTGGTCATCGTCAATAGCATTTCACGCAAAGTATCCGAGAACAGCTTGTGGTAAAGGAGGAGCATGTCCATGTTTAATCTGATCAATCGGAACCGAATCAAAGATCCCATTGGCGACCGTATTTTCATGACCATCAACTATATCTTTCTGATTGCCATTCTGTTAACGGTGTTCTATCCGCTCTTGTACATTGTCAGCTCCTCGTTCAGCTCGTCACGTGCCGTAACATCCGGCCAGGTGTGGCTGTTCCCGGTTGATTTCAACATCAAGGCATACATCTCCATTTTCAAAAGCCAGCAGCTCATGCTCGGGTTTTACAACACGATCATTTACACCGTGGTTGGTACGTTCATTAACGTTGCGCTGACCGTTATGCTGGCTTACCCGCTCTCCCGTAAGTCGTTCTACGGACGAGGAACGATCATCATCTTCATGATGATTACGATGTTTTTTGACGGGGGTCTGATTCCGACCTACCTGCTGATGAAAGACCTGCATCTGCTGGATACCCGCTGGGCGATGTGGCTGCCCGGAGCGCTTGCCGTGTTCCAGGTCATCGTTGCTCGCACCTTCTTCCAGTCGTCGATCCCCGAGGAGCTTGGTGAAGCTGCCGAGATGGACGGGTGCCGGGATATTCGCTACCTGATCAGCGTGGTGCTGCCGCTCTCCAAACCGATTTTGGCGGTCATGACCCTGATGTACGCAGTAGGCCACTGGAATGCATACTTTGATGCACTCATTTACCTCCGTTCAGAGAAACTGTTCCCATTACAATATGTGCTTCGCAACTTGTTAATTCTGAATGCGGCTGACCCGGCCATGCTTGCGAATACAAGCCAGCAGATGCGAGATCAAGGGTTTGAGCAGGTGCTGAAATATGCGCTGATTGTGGTCGCAAGTATTCCGATTCTGATTATGTATCCTTTTGTGCAAAAACACTTCGTCAAAGGGGTTATGGTGGGTTCACTTAAAGGATAGACGGTAGCCGGTTTATGAAAGGAGGTGGGGGCACACGCCGGCTATATCAACCCAACAGCTTAACCAAAGGTTTGCCGTTATGAATAAAAAGGAGGAGTCAGTTTGAGAAAATCCTGGATTTCAATTCTGTGTTTGGTCTTCGCTTCGATAACGATATTGTCCGCATGCAGTTCATCTGAAAAAGCGGGTACAGGTAGCGAGGGGAGCGGAGAGAGCGGCGGCCCTGTAACGATGACTTTTTTTGCTCCGCAAGGTAAAGCGCCGATGGAAGACAATGAATTCACCAAGTTTATCGAAAAAAAGTTCAACGTGACCTTGAAATGGGATCTGGCCCCGACAGACGCTTTGCAGGATCGCAGACAATTGCTGCTAGCCAGTGGGGATTATCCCGAAGTGTTCCTGCACGGCAAATTCACCACCTCGGATCTTCAAACCTATGGTAAACAAGGCGTGTTCCTCCCGCTTCAAGACCTGATCAAGCAATACGGCCCGAACCTCACCAAAGTGATGGAAGAGAAGCCTTATTTCAAGGATGCCATAACGGCACCGGACGGTAACATCTATGCATTGCCTATTTTTAATGAATGTTACCACTGTACGTATGCGCAGAAGTATTGGATCAACCAAGAGTGGCTGGATAAGGTGGGGCTGAAAATGCCAACGACGACGGATGAACTGTATACCGTTCTGAAGGCGTTCAAAACCCAAGACCCGAACGGTAACGGCAAAGCCGACGAGATTCCGCTCACAGGTGCACCGAACAAATATGTGTGGAACGGCAACATCGATGCCTATCTGATGAACAGCTTCATATACAACGATAACGATAAATACCTGATCGTGAACGATGGCAAGGTGAGTTTTGCCGCCAACCAGGAGGGATGGAAGAAAGGGCTGGAGTACATGCACAAGCTGTACGCGGATGGCCTGATCGACCCGGCTTCTTTCACACAGAATGACCAGGCGATTGGTCAACTGGGGAACAAAGAAGGAGATGAAGTGGTTGGTTCCATTACAACGGCACTGGTGAGCTATCTGGTGAATACGTATGACAAAAAAATTACCCGTCACCAGCACTGGGAGATCGTGCCCCCACTCAAAGGACCGGACGGTGTGCAGACGACTGGAGCAACGCAAAGTGTAGGTGAGTTTGAATTTGCCATCACCAACAAAGCGACCGAAGCACAACAGATCGCAGCGATCAAAATTGTAGATTACATGTTCAGTGAAGAGGGTGCACTCTACGCAGAGTACGGCCCAACGGAAGGAAAGGGCTGGAAGAAAGCAGACCCGGATGAGAAAAACATCAACGGCGAACCTGCCAAATACAGCTATTACAACCTGCCTGAACGTGATCCCAACGTGGTTGTGAACGAGAGCTGGTCACAGATCGGTGCGCATGATTTGTCCAATACGTTCCGTAATCTGTTTGCAGAGGGTCAAGATCCACTGTCTGCTGAAGGATACGGTACAAGGCTTGCTCAAGCGACGAAAGTATATGCTCCATACGCTCCGAAAGAAGTATACCCTGCCAACGTATTTATTCGTCCAGAAGATACCGAGACAGCAGCTCAACTGACCACCGCGATCAAAGATTATGTGCAGACGAATATGGCTCAGTTCATCATCGGCAGTAAGAGCATTGATAAGGACTGGGACTCATACGTGAAAGGTTTCGATGGGCTTGGATTAAGCAATTATCTGGATATTTATCAGCGTGCAATTGAGAAAAAGTGATGCAAAAGGACTGTCCCGCCTGTCACCCGTGACCGGGGCAGTCTTCTCCTATGACAACCCCACGTCATTCGATATAATGAACGAATAATTATGAAAACTTTGTGAACAGAAGCAAGGTGCAAGTGGTTTGTCGTCATGCAACATGAAATGGATTGGTGGGGGGCGCGGAGATGAACAACAATTGGTTCAGACGTTTGCTGATATCGTATTTGCCTATTTTTTTTATTGTGACGACGATTTTATTTTTTATTTTCTTTCAGGTATTTAATGAGCAGAACCGGAGAGAAGCGCTCAAGGCCAATGAATTTTTGGCTTCACAGGTGACACAGTATCTGGATAACTCCTTGCGTTCTATCGATTTCAAGGTACTGCGCGAGATTTTGACCAACTCGAATCTGAAAAACTATTTCTCGGTATCTGGCCGCGAGGATGTCTATGCCGGCATTCAGGCCGTTAAGGTCATCGATGAATTGAAGATAGAATATCCGCTGATTGACTCGGTCTACTTGGTCAGGTACAGCGATAACACCGTTTTTAGCAATGGCAAGGCCGTTCCGATCAACGAATTCCCCGATGCAGCCTTTATTGCAGACAGCCGGACGAAGGATGAGCAGAAGTGGGTCGGCGCACGGTCATTCAAGGCGTTTCCTTCCCAATCGGCGGAGCAGGTCATTACGATTGTGCGAAATGTCGGGAACGGCAGAGGTCTTGTAGTGACCAACGTGGAGTTGAATACGCTGCAAAAGTCCATTATGCAGATGTACGACCCTGAATTTACGTTTGTGAACATCTATAACCGATCCGGGGGAAGTCTCTGGCATGGTAGTAAGCCTGATGCTGAGATACTTGCTTCCAAGCCAGCTTCCGCTTCGGGAGAGGTTTTCTCTGAATTCACATCCAGCTATAGTGGCTGGAAGGTACAGACCGGGCTAAATAACGGGAAAATCATCAAGTTTACGCTGCAATTTTATAATATCTGGTTTATTTTCGCTGTTGCTGTTGTGCTGATCGGGGTTGTGTGGGTCGTCTATGTGACGCGTAGAAACTATAAACCGATCCAGCAGATTGTTACCCTGATTCAGACGGTCTCCTTACAGAAACCGTCTGCACTAAACTATGGCAAGGAGAATGAATTCCGTTTCATTCATACCACGCTGGAGCGCATGATCGACCAGACGAAGCAATATCAGGAGGAGCATGAAGAGAATCTGATTTTGCAAAAGAAGGTGTTCTTTCAGGAACTGCTGGAAGGTACGCGGGAATACACATGTCATGAGTTATCTGCGGAGATGAGCAAGTTCAAGCTACCGGCATTAGAGCATCGCTGGGCTGTAATGGTGGTGGAGATGGATCGATACGACGTGTTTGTGGATGAGTATCATCAGCAGGATCAAGCCCTCCTGAAATTTGTGCTGTCGAGCATTTTGCAGGAAAGTGCAAGGCAAGAAGAAACCGAGGTATGGGCAGAGTGGGTTTCGAGTCAGCGATTGTATGCCATCCTGTGGCTACCTGAGGCCGAACAATCTGAAGAGACAGAGCGACGCTTGCTCAGTGGTTATCTGGATCAGGTGGGTCAGTATTTGAATTTTACCGTAACCATTGGTGTGGGCAGGGTTGCTGTGGATATTCGCGGGCTTCGAGCTTCGCTTAAAGAGGCTGTGCATGCCCTGGAGTACAAGGCGGTTCTGGGCACCAATCAGATCATACCGTGCGGAGATGTGCCGAGTTCGACGAATGACGTGTATGAGTTTCTTAAGACCATCTCCTTGCTCGTGCAGGCGATGCGGCTGTCAGACGATGTTTGGGAACAGCATTTTGAACGGCTGTTTAAGCAGATTCGTCAGTCAGTTCTGTCTCGTCAGGAGATTATGAACACGGTTCAGCTGTTGTTTCAGCATTATAATCGTGAATTTGCCGAGCTTCCGCGTGAATATCAGGAGTCATGGGCGGCGATATTTACGCCATTGTTGCCGCGGCTAGAAGGTTGGGAGACGCTGGATGATCTGCACGAGTTGTGCCTGGAAGGGTTCCGTGAGCTGGCGAAGCAGATGGAGACACTGCAATGCTCTCGTAAACATCGGTCACATATTCTGGAGATTCGCAAATATATCGAAGAGCATTATAACAATCCCGATCTGTCGCTGAATTACCTTAGTGATCTGTTCGATATCAATCCGAAGTATCTGAGCAAGCTTTTCAAAGATGAGATCGGGGAGAAATTCGTGGATCTGCTCATCAGTCACCGGATCGAAAAAGCAAAACAGCTCATGCAACAGACGGACAAAGCCATTCAGGAGATCAGTGAGGAAGTGGGATATACCAATTACAATTCCTTCAACCGCGCTTTTAAAAATGTCGTGGGCATGGCTCCAAGTGACTATCGCAAGGCGATGTAAGCTCCACGTATGACCAACTCACAGGCAGGAGGAGAATGTGCACATGCAAACGCAAACGGGCTATAAAGATGCATCACTTCCCATTCAGGAGCGGGTACAGGATCTGCTCGAACGAATGACTACCGCAGAGAAGATCGGACAGTTGATCCAGCCTATGGGGTGGAAAACGTACAAGAAAGCGGCAGACGGTACGGTACAGGTAACCGAAGAATTCGAGGCAGACATGGCGCAGGGTGGTGTCGGCTCCTTGTATGGTGTACTCAGGGCTGATCCATGGACAGAAGTTACTTTGGATACAGGGCTGAGGCCACGGCAAGGAGCGGTGGCCACGAATGTGATTCAGCAATATGCGATAGAGCATTCCCGGTTAGGGATTCCGATTCTGTTCGGAGAGGAATGTTCCCACGGGCATATGGCCATTGGTGCAACGGTCTTTCCTGTGCCGTTAACGGTAGGCAGCACATGGAATACCGATCTATATCGCAGGATGTGCGAGGCGATCGCTGTGGAAACCCGGAGTCAAGGCGGCGCAGCTACATATTCTCCGGTGCTTGATGTTGTGCGTGACCCACGATGGGGACGGACGGAGGAATGTTTTGCCGAAGACGCTTATCTCATCGGGCAGTTTGCCGTAGAAGCCATCTATGGATTGCAGGGCGAGCGTCTTGATTCCGACCGGACGGTGGTGGCGACACTCAAACATTTTGCAGCGTATGGCAGTTCGGAAGGCGGGCGCAATGCGGCGCCAGTGCATATGGGAATGCGTGAGTTGCACGAAATCGACTTGCTGCCGTTCAAACAAGCAGTAGAAGCCGGAGCCTGCTCGGTCATGACGGCCTATAACGAGATCGATGGCGTACCGTGTACATCCAGTACGTATCTGCTTCATGATCTTTTGCGGAAAGAGTGGGGTTTCGACGGATTTGTCATTACCGATTTTGGGGCGATCCAGATGCTGGTGAACGGACACAACACGGCAGAGAATGGAGAGCAGGCTGTGACACAGTCCCTTCGGGCAGGTGTAGATATGGAGATGTCCGGATTCATGTACCGCAAACATCTGGCACAAGCGCTTCAACAGGGTTTACTGGATGAGAAGGAACTGGACTTGGCAGTGTGGCGGGTGCTGGAGACGAAATTCAAGCTGGGATTGTTCGAACAGCCGTATGTTGATCCTGATTTTGCAGAAAAGGTTATCGGGTGTGACGAGCATGTTGGGCTTGCACGGGAGGTGGCACAAGAGGGAATCGTCCTGTTGAAAAATGAAGGACATGTGCTTCCGCTTGCTACTCAGGGAGCCAAATTGGCTGTGATTGGGCCGAACGCCAACCATATCTATAACCAGCTTGGAGATTATACCTCACCGCAGCCGAGAGAGCAGATTGTGACGGTGCTGGATGGTATTACGCGCAAACTCGGTGGGGCGGATTCTGCTCAGGTGCTGTATGCACCCGGATGTCGGATCAAGGGGGATTCGAGAGAAGGCTTTGCGCAGGCGCTGGCATGTGCAGAGCAGGCCGATGTCATCGTTATGGTGATGGGTGGATCGAGTGCGCGTGATTTTGGCGAAGGAACGATTGATTTGCGAACAGGGGCATCCGTGGTAACCGACGATCCGTGGAATGACATGGAGTGCGGGGAAGGCATAGACCGTTCTTCGTTGAACCTGATGGGTGTGCAGCTGGAACTGGTACAGGAAATACATAAGCTGGGGAAACCAGTCGTTGTGGTGTATATTAACGGGCGCCCTATTGCCGAACCGTGGATCGACGAGCACATTCCAGCCATTCTGGAAGCATGGTATCCGGGGCAGGAAGGGGGCAATGCCATCGCCGATGTACTGTTTGGGGATGTGAATCCATCGGGGCGACTGACCGTATCCATTCCCAAACATGAAGGTCAGCTTCCCGTGTACTATCATGCGAAACGGACGCGTGGCAAACGGTATTTGGAGATGGATCTAACGCCGCAATATGCTTTCGGACATGGGCTGAGCTACACGGACTTCAAGTACGGCAATGTTCGAGTGACACCGGAAGTGATTGGACCGGACGAAGAGGCACAGGTGCAGGTCGAAGTGACGAATGTGGGTGCTGTGGCAGGCAAAGAGGTCGTGCAGCTGTACATTAGCGATGTGACGGCTTCCGTTACCCGGGCTGAAATTGCCCTGAAGGGTTTTAGCAAAATCCATCTGGAGCCAGGAGAGACCCGAACCGTAACGTTCTCTGTGCAAAAAGAACATCTCGCACTGATCGACTCCCGTCTCCAGTCTGTGGTAGAACCGGGTGAGTTCAAGCTGATGGTCGGACGCAGCTCTGTGGACTGGACGGCTTGCAGTCTGCATGTACAACAGGTGGAGGTGAAGGTATGATCCGAATTCAGCGGTTTATCGAAGATTTGAAGCAGAAGCAGTGGTTGGAAGTCGTTGAGCTTCCCGAGTGGCAGATGCAGCGAGCCCGATATATTCGGCCGGGAGAATACGAGTATGAGCAGGGATATGCGTATGGTCAGGATCGAGCATCTGAACAGGAAGGGCACGAGGTAATCCAGTATTCCCTTAATCCCTTAAACAGCACACACGGAACGACGTATTTTCTGAGCAAAAGAGTGCAGATTCCTGAAACGTGGCAGGGTGAGGCTATCGGATTCATTTTTGAAGCGGGTGGGGAAGGGTTGATGAAGGTCAACGGTGTTCCGTATCACGGGCTCGATCGCAATCATACCTTCGTACCTCTTCCAAGAGAACGTGTGGGAATCTCGCCACAGCTGGAGATCGAGCTGTATGACCCTATCCCTGAACCGCATGATCCCTTGAATCGTCAAGCGGTAATTCAGCCCCCGATTCAGGGGATACGAGCGGCGCTGGTGCATGTGAATCAACCGTTGCAGAGCCTGATGTACAGCATAATGGTACTTTCAGAATCGCTGCAGGCTTTACCGGAGAAAGATTTGAAACGCACAACACTGGTTCGGTCTGTCCATCAGGTGATGGATGAGATGTACCATGATTCGGGACGCTGGCAGGATGGTGTATGGCTACATGAGCTGGAGCAGAGAATCGTCCAGACCGTCGAGCGTCCAGACCCGGAGCAGCATCGAAGCGGGTTGTTGCATCTGGTTGGACAGTCTCATATTGATGTGGCTTGGCTCTGGCCTGTGCGGGAAACCGTGCGCAAAACGAGCCGAACGTTCTCTACGATGTGTACGCTTATGGACACATACCCGGATTTTGTGTACTCCCAGAGCCAGCCTCAACTATATGCTTTTGTTAAGGAGCATTATCCTGAGCTGTATGAAAGGGTGAAGGCACGAATTGCTGAAGGACGTTGGGAACTTGTTGGTGGCATGTGGGTGGAGCCGGATCTGAATATCCCAAGTGGTGAGTCCCTGGTGCGGCAGATTTTGTACGGACAGCAGTTCTATCAGTCGGAGTTTGGCAAACGTTCGAACATTGAATGGCTGCCGGATACGTTTGGATATTGTGCTTCACTGCCTCAGATTCTGAGGCTTGCCGACATTCCTTATTTTATGACGACCAAACTAAACTGGAATGATACGAATGTGTTTCCGTATGATCTGTTCGACTGGGTGGGGATTGACGGTACCTCCGTGCTGTCTTACCTGAATCATGGTGTAAACGAACATACGCGTCCCAAAGATGTGCATGAACACTGGCAGTCTTACAAGCAAAAAGACGTTCATGCAGAGCAGATGTTGCTTTATGGACACGGCGATGGTGGCGGCGGTGTGACGAACGAAATGGTGGAGTTTGCGGAGCGTTCTCACCTGATGGCAGGGCAGCCGATCAGTCAATTCAGCACGGCGGGCGCCTTTTTTGAAGGCATTGCAGCGAGTAAGCCAACACTGCCGAAGTGGCATGGTGATCTATATCTGGAGCTGCATCGCGGCACATATACAACCCATGCACGGAATAAACGCAGCAACCGTAAGGCCGAGGTACTCTATCGCGAAGCAGAAATCTGGAGCCAGTGGGATCAGAATCACGGCCGAATGTTGGATCGCAAGGAAGTGCTTGAAGAAGGCTGGAAGCTGATCATGTTGAATCAGTTCCATGATATTATTCCGGGTACGTCGATTCCCGAAGTGTATGTAACTTCTGCAGAGGAGTATACGAAGGTGTTTGCGCTTGGTGATGAAGTGTTACAGGGATCACTCGATGTGCTCACGGATAACATTGCGACGAATGAAGTATCAGGTAAGCCGTACGTTGTATTCAACAGTCTTGGCTGGGAGCGGAGTGAAGTGATCTGTATCGCAGGGGATACGGATTGGGATGGCTTGGCGGCGTATGATCGCTATGGAAATCGTTTGATTAGCGAGGTAGAGCGGGAAGAGCAAGAAAATAGGGTTAGATTGCATGTTCTTGTTCCTTCGATTCCTGCCTTTGGGTATATCACCATATGGTTGCGCGAGACAAAAGAAGAAGTAGAACGATATTCAAAAGAAGAAATAGCGGTAACTGTAGAACAGGGAGCGGATAGCGCATTAGGAGCAATAGGTGAGGGCGACATCCCGGTAGGAAAAAGAATAACAGATGCAGTTCTAGAAGTGGGTTCAGCGATCCAAAAGACAGCTAAGCTTGAGCAGATACCTGCATGTTGGGAAACCGAGTTCTATTTGCTCGAATTCAACGACTTGGGTGAGATCACAAGATGGTATGACAAGACCGTAGAGCGTGAATGGTTGAAACCGGGTGACCGAGCGAATGAGTGGCAGTTTTTCCATGACAAACCGACGTATTGGGATGCATGGGATATCGACCCGAGATTTGAATCTCAGCGGGCGGGCGCTGTACAACTGATCACCAGAGAGATTGTGCAACGCGGCTCGGTGCAGGATGTACTGCGTTTCCGCTGGAAGCTGAATGAATCCGAGATTAGCCAGGATGTAATTTTGTTTCATCATCAGCGACGCGTTGATTTTAAAACTCGGGTAGACTGGAATGAAAGTCACAAGCTGCTCAAGGTGGCGTTCCCGGTAGATTTGGTGGCGGCTAAAGCAACCTATGAAATTCCGTTTGGTGCCTTGGAACGGGCAACGCATAACAATACGAGTTGGGAACGGGCGCAGTTTGAGGTGTGCGGGCATCGTTGGGCTGATCTTTCTGAGGGCAATAGCGGCTTTAGTTTGCTGAATGACTGCAAGTATGGCTACGACATTAAGGATCGCACGATTCGTCTTTCACTTTTGCGAGCACCAAAATGGCCTGATGTACATGCCGATCAAGGGCAGCATGAATTCACTTATTCGGTACTGCCACATGCAGGAGACTGGCGTCAGGCAAATGTGGTGCAACGTGCGATGGAACTGAATCATCCGGTCCAGGTGATTGCACCCACACCACATGGAGGCGCAAAACCCTCGGAACACAGCTGGGTTCAGTTCCATAGTGAACATGTCATTTTGGATACGATTAAGGTGTCGGAGGACGGAACAGGAACGGTACTGCGTTTCTATGAATCAAGTGGAGGCCGGGAAACGGTACAGGTGCAGTGGAATGAACGAAACGTGAGTGCTTCGATCATTAATCTGCTGGAAGATGAGCTTGCCCCGCTCACTTGCGAGGGTGGAGCGTTTAAACTGACGTTTAAGCCCTATGAAATCAAGTCGGTAAAGCTTGTGCCATCAAGTTGATACGATATAAGTTGAACTATTCATTTACACTATAACGGAGAGGACAGAAAAAACCTGAAAAAGCGAAGCGCTCGCCTTTATCACCGGATTTTCCCCTTTGGAAAAGGGAATCAAAAAAATCTGGGGATAACAGCGATTGGAAGGTTATTCTGTCATCGGAGTGTTCCGTGTAAAAAACCTTTAGTTCAACTTATATAGCTTGATTTTTGAATTCACGGATGCACGATGGATTGAAACGTCAAAGAGCAGCATAACTCATCTAATCTCATGGGAGGTACGACATGAAATTAACCAATAAGATCGGTGTAATCGTGGACAGTTTTGGCGTAGGTGTGCGGGAAGGGCTGTTGAAAGCCAAGGATGCAGGTGCAGAAGGCGTACAGATCTACGCGGTGAAGGGGGAGATGGACCCGGAAAATCTGTCGCTAGCGGCTCGTAAAGAGCTTCGTAGTTATATAGATGGTCTCGGTCTTGAGATCTCAGCATTGGTTGGTGATCTGGGCGGTCACGGATTTCAGGTCAAGGAAGACAATGCATGGAAAGTAGAAAAGTCTAAACGAATTGTTGATCTTGCTCTCGATCTGGGCACAAATATTGTGACCACACATATCGGTATTGTTCCACATGATCCTTCTTCCGAAGTATACGAAACACTGCACGCTGCCTGTGAAGAACTGGGACAGTACGCCAAAAGTGTCGGAGCCTACTTTGCGATCGAGACAGGGCCAGAAACGGCTGCTGATCTGAAAATTTTCTTGGATACCCTCTCCACGAACGGGGTATCGGTCAATTTTGACCCGGCAAACATGGTGATGGTGACAGGAGATGATCCGGTACAGGGTGTGAAGCTACTCAAGGATTATATCGTGCATACACATGTGAAGGATGGTTTGCGTCTGAAAGAGGTCGATCCACGGGACGTGTACGGTGCGGTGGGTTATGCTCCGATGGATCATGAGAAAATTGCCGAAATGGTAGCTTCCGGTGCCTTTTTCCGCGAAGTACCACTGGGCGAGGGAGCTGTTGATTTTGATGCTTATTTTGCCGTGCTGCAGGAGATTGGCTATACAGGGTATCTGACCATTGAGCGCGAAGTGGGAGACCAACCGGAAGTAGATATTCGCAAAGCCGTGCAGTTCATCAAACAATATCGATAGGAGTGAAGCAGATGAAGGTAGGTCTGAGCACGTACAGTTTGTTGAATGATCTGAATTCGGGAACCATGACGGTGCTGGATGTAATCGACTGGATTGCAGCGAACGGCGGCGAGCACATGGAGATGGTTCCCTACGGATACACGGTAGAGGATAATCATGAGCTAGCGGATGCGATTCGGGAGCGAGCCGCAGCAGCAGGGATTGAGCTGTCGAACTATTCGATGCCGGCCAACTTTGTGCAGGAGACGGAAGATGCTTTTGAAGAAGAGATGGCTCGGGTCAAAAGACATGTGGATGTCGCACACCGGATGGGTGTCAGGCATCTGCGCCACGACGTTACTGCATTCAGGCTACCCAAGGAGAGCACAACCATTGCCTGGTTTGAACAGCATCTGCCGCTCATGGTTAGGGGAAGCCAGATCATTGCGGATTATGCTGCGCAGTACGGAATGACCACAACGATTGAAAATCATGGGTTCAGTGTGCAGGCTAGTGATCGGGTTCAGCGAGTATTGCATGCCGTAGATCGGCCGAATTTTAAAACAACGCTGGATATTGGCAACTTCATGTGTGTAGACGAAAATCCGATTATCGGTGTGATGAAAAATCTGCCGTACGCTTCGCTCATTCATTTCAAAGACTTCTACTTCCGTCCGTATGACGAGCATCCGGGGGAAGGGGAGTGGTTTACCACAACCTATGGTAACTTCCTGCGCGGTGCGATCGTGGGTCAAGGTGATATCCCCATTCGTAAAATCGTCAAGCTGATCAAAGATTCCGGTTACGATGGCAATATCACGGTGGAGTTCGAAGGCATGGAGGAATGCAAAGCCGCTTCCAAAATCGCCATGGACAATCTGCGTCGTTTCTGGGATGAAGCATAGAGGGAATATTAATAGTGATTTGGTATAGGGCCGCATTTTCGTGGCTCTTTTTGTCATATACAGCATATGAACTAGGAGGTCATTTTGTAGTGCCATAAAGAGGAATAAGTGACGATAATCACAAGTATGCTATACTGAATGTACGCAGCCTGAAAATAACTGGCTATGGATAGGAGAGATCGTGAATCTATGCAGGTATTTGAGGACTGGAACCAAAAGGTAAAGAAGACGTTCAACGCAACGAATCCCGAAGTGGTATTGACGGTAACTGAGGCGGGCAGCCTGCTAGGGCTGAGTAAAGACCAGATGAAGTTATACGTGGATAAAAACAAACTCACCAAAGTACCTATTATGAGAAGTGTGCATCGATATCTTTTGTTAAAAAGTGAAATCGATCGCATTGTGCAGGCGCAATAATTGAGTAGGAAAAAGGCAAGCAGTCTTAGTTGACCGGGGTAATAACTGAATAGAACATTTATAGCCATTTGACCGGACAGTACTCGGGAGAGTGGCTTTTTTCTTGAATAGAGAGGGGGAGTCAGGCATGCTCGGCAGGTTATCATCAGGTTTATATCGGTATGTAAACTGGAAATGGGTTGTCGTTGCGACCATTGTCTTTGGGTGTTTTATCGCATTCGTTCTACCTTGGCAGGCGGAAAAGTCAAAGGAGGCAACAGGCGGCGGAGAGTCACCGGATTCGTCGTTTCTATACAGCGCCGATGATTTGTATCGGATGGCTGAGCACTATGGAGAGAGCGGGCGAAGCGCCTATATTCAGGCTAGGTTTACGTTTGATATGATCTGGCCGCTGGTCTATCTGTTCCTGCTCGTCGTTTTGATATCCATGCTGTATCGAGTACTTCCTGCCACAAGCCGCTGGAGGTGGATAAATCTGCTGCCCTTTATGGGCTGGGGGATGGATATGCTGGAAAACCTGGGGGCATCTCTGGTCATGTTCCGGTATCCCGAGCGAACACTTGTGATTGCTGAACTGACTCCTGTATTTACGTTGTTAAAATGGTTTATGATCTACGCCAGTTTTGCCGTTCTTGTACCCGGGGATGGTGATCATGGTTGTGCATTACCTTCGCAAGCGTAAGGTTTAAATGGTGAAGTTGAATGAAGTAGAGAATGGGAGAAGAAGATGTTGGGAAATATAGCTCAGTAACGGTCACCGTATAGAGTGGAAATTTGTGCTTGTCAAAGGACAATTCGCTCCTATATACTCATGTCGCAAGTGACCTGACCCATATATACTACACAAATCCAAGGAGATGAACAATCCATGGCAATTAACTTGAATGTATACCTTGTTACCAATGGTAACGGGCGTGAAGCTGTCGAGTTCTACAAAGAGGCATTTGGTGCGGAAGTGCTCGCAATGCAGACGTTTGGGGAAGGCCCATCCAGCCCGGATCATCCAATTCCACCAGAAGCCAAAGACTGGATTATGCATGCGTCTCTGCAAATCGGCAGTTCGGTGCTGATGTTATCGGATACGCTACCTGGTATGCCTCACACCGTTGGAGATAACATCACGGTGACGGTCAATACGGACACAGCTGAGCAAGCGAAGGACATTTTCAGTAAACTTGAAGTGGGCGGTAAAGTGAATATGCCGATTCAGGAAACGTTCTGGAGCCCGGCTTACGGTAATGTTACTGATAAATTTGGTGTGCAGTTCCAAATCAGTGCAACTCCTGGACAAGCATAGGGACAGCTACAGTCTGGGCTTATGTGCTAAATATCAAGCATTAAACTATAAAACACGTAATAACTAAATAACTATCTGGAAAAAACCTCCATTCGCTACATCAGGTAGCGTGGAGGTTTTTTTGTGTACTTTTTTGTGAAAGAAAACTAATCTTCCTTCTGAATCTTGGAAGGGTTGTTGATTTTGTATGGCACCGGATTACGGGTTAGCTTCTTTTTGATAATTTTAGCTTCAAAGGTTAGCACATCGCCAACTTCTAATTCCTGTTTCTTCATCGTTGCACTGTGACTGGACCAAGCCTCTCCGACCTCAATGACATCAGGCTCCGTAATGGTTACAGACTCATAAATGATAACTTCATCGTCATTGTCCGAGAAATGGTTGGGTACTGTCGTAAACTCCTTAACCACCCCGCTCATCTTCACTTTGCCTTCGGGCAGATCGATTTTAACGGCTTTTGTTTTCGGTGCAGCTTTGGTTTTGGATTTGGTTTCTGAAGTCGCATCGGCATTGTTCCCTGCCTGAGGCCCGATGTATTCCTCCACCAATCCGTCAGGATCACCTTTGAGCTCGGAGAAGGAATCTGGCCCATCCATGTCATCCTCAGGATCAACCAGCTCGGCTGGCGAGTCGTCCTGGGCAGATGTTTCAGCGGAATCAGGGGCTTGTGCAGTGTAGCCCTGTTCCGTTCCCGTCTCTGCTCCCGCTCCGCTTAATCCTCTGGTGCTGTAACCCGAAGCCTGCATTTCTTTGAGATAGGAGGGGTGAATGCAGTGTTTTTGCCCATTATCCAGCTCGATTACAGCCGTCATGTGATCCACAAAACCTAGAATGGTGCAGGGCAGATTCAGCCCGTTCCCTTTATAATAAAATGTTTTGAGTTTGGTCGCTTTCGCCGAAATTAGACCCCATTCCTGACACTTGGCAATTAACTCAGGCCCGTTGTCCAGTGCATAATATTCCGGTGGTTCAATCGTAAAAGCGTATGTCATATTGGATTTCCGCCTTTCAGTTGCTCTTATGTTCATCGTTTCCAAATTACCATCAGTGTAACACAATTATGTACCCGAAAGATGCAGATTCTGAAAGCTTGTGTGCAGGGGCTGTGCTATAATTTGAACAAAATATGAGATAAAAATATGATCATTGAAGTATTCAGGAAAAGCCTGTTTAGTCGTTCGACTTATATAGCTTCGAATCGCTTGATTCATACGTAGAGAAAGGATGACTTTATGTGGAGAAAAAGGTGAATCATCAGGCACTTTGGCTCGGAGTCGGTGTGGCGCTTGGTGCAAGCTTTGGTACAGCTACGGGGCAGATTGGACTGGGCATCGCTTTTGGTGCTGCTCTTGGCGTGGTGATCGGTTCCGTGGTCAGTAAACGTACAGGCGCCGATTCACATGAGATGTTAAGCGAGCATGTGCTGGAATTGCATAAACTGGAGGATTGGCAAGAGGCGCTCCAACGTTCGCAAGAGCATCCGGTGCTTTTGCTGAAACACAGCACAACTTGTCCCGTTAGTGCGCGAGCATATAGAGAGTTCATGGCTTTTGTCGGCACCAATGCATCCGATCCGAAACAGACGATGGAATATCGTATGGTGAAAGTTATCGAGAACCGTCCGTTATCCCGTCACATCTCCGAAGAGACCGAGGTTCGCCATGAATCGCCGCAGGTACTCCTACTCGATCAGAGGCAGGTTATTCAACACACTTCACATGGACGGATCACCAAAAAACGGCTGACACAGTGGGCGCAGAATCCGTTCGGGTAGGGAGGGCTCTGGATCTAATTCTTGATTTCCTTTTTGTTGTAAAACCTTGAGATCTAAAATGTTTCCCCCGCTGGCATTAAGGGCAGGACTACTCGCAGTTCTTAAAAAAAAGATGACCTATTCAATGTAATCCTTAGTCCTACATTGATATGCATCTACGTCAGACCCGTTCTTTCAGCTGATCGCTGAGAAGAACGGGTCTTTTTTACGCTTTTTTTACAGCCAGAGCGGGGTTTCTTTACCCCCTTTTTACAGCGATTCGTATTACGATTTTACTTGTAGCAAGCGAGAGGAACGGTAGAGAAGAGAGGATGAAGGACGCATGGTGAATGATGCAACGATGATTGGACTGATCGTACTGTTGTTTGCGGTGTTTTGGGGCTTTGTAAAATTTTGCGAGAAGGCCTGAAGGCAGGAAGGAAGGGCGAAAAAGATGATTTTCATCGGCGTAATTGTCATGGCTCTGATTGTCTATCTCGGGTACGTGCTGGTGAAGCCAGAGAAATTCTAACGTAACTGTTCAGATCATGTGCCTGAAGCTGAAGATAAAGAGTAGGTTAGTGGGAAACACCAAGGTTGGAATTAGGGAGGATATGCAGATATGGGTATCGGTGTAGTGCAAGTAGCGGTCACGCTGCTAATCATATTGCTGCTGGTGAAGCCGGCGGGTAGTTATTTGGTGAGGGTATTTGACAGGCAACGAACGGGACTTGATCGTGTGTTTGGAGGACCGGAGCGATTATTGTATCGGCTGATGGGTGTACGGGAAGATGAAACGATGGGGTGGAAAAAATATTTGTCTGCCGTGCTCATCTCCAATGCGGTCATGTTGATCCTGATGTTTCTGGTGTTACGGCTGCAAAAGTTCCTGCCCCTCAATCCGGATGGGATCGATAACATGCCGGCTGCGCAGTCCTTTAACACAGCGGCATCGTTTATGACCAATACCAACTGGCAGTCCTATACGGGAGAGAATGCTCTGTCGTATCTGTCACAACTGCTCGCGGTAACGTTCCCGATGTTCACCTCGGCGGCAACGGGATTCGCGGTGGCGATTGCCTTTATTCGCGGATTAGTAGGCCGCCGGGATGATCTGGGTAACTTTTATGTCGACCTGGTTCGGTCGATTACTCGTATTTTTTTACCGCTCAGCTTCATTGTGGCCTTGTTCCTTGTATTTCAAGGGGTGCCGCAGACGCTGGCCGGTGCGGTGAACGCAACCACGCTGGAGGGTGCACAGCAGACCATCACCCGCGGATTAGTGGCTTCGCTGGAGTCGATTAAACACATTGGAACCAACGGCGGGGGCTGGTTCGGCACCAATGCAGCGCATCCATTTGAAAATCCAACCGCGCTGAGCAATCTGGTGCATATCGTTTGTATGATGTTGCTACCGACAGCGCTGGTGTATGCATTTGGCTTGATGGTGAATAACCGGAAGCAGGGCTGGGCGTTGTTTGCTGCAATGGGAGTTCTGTTCCTAGTGATGCTGACGACGGTATTTGTTTCCGAATATCGCGGAGTGCCCGCGCTGGATGCGAATGGACTACAAACCAACATGGAAGGTAAGGAGGTCAGGTTTGGGATTCCCGAATCGGCTCTATTTACGGCTGTAACTACGGCGGCAACGACGGGGTCAGTGAACAATATGCATGAGTCACTTACTCCGCTTGGGGGATTGGTTTCTCTTGCTCAGATGATGCTGAACAATGTATTTGGCGGCAAGGGTGTAGGTTTGTTGAATGGTCTGCTGTATGTGATCATTGCGGTCTTTATCTGCGGGTTGATGGTTGGCCGGACACCGGAGTTCCTGGGCAAAAAGATCGAAGGCAAAGAGATCAAGCTGGCCTGTATCGCCTTGCTGATTCATCCCTTGATTATTCTTGTGCCAACCGCACTCGCTTTAATAAATCCGGAGGCCGTGGCTTCCATTTCCAATGGAGGTACTCATGGACTAACCGAGGTGTTGTACGCTTTTGCCTCAGGAGCGGCCAATAACGGATCGGCTTTTGCCGGACTGAACGCCAACACGGACTTTTACAATATCGCTATAGGGATTGTGATGTTGCTCGGAAGATATATCTCGATGATTGCCATGCTGGCTATAGCAGGTTCACTTGCCGTGAAACGGGTTGTCCCGGTTACCACAGGAACGCTACGGACGCATACACCGCTATTTGCAGGCATTCTGGTCATGATGATTGTGGTCGTAGGCGCGCTGACATTCTTCCCTTCGCTGGCTCTAGGTCCTATTGCAGAGCATTTGTCGATGGTGCGATGAGTGGCAGGTGAACGATGCGAGGTGGTGTTAGGTGGAAAAATCCGCGAATGAGTAAGCCAGCGGAGCGACAGCGACACAGCCCATAAAAATGGAAGCACGATAAAGGATTGAAGTAAGCACGTATAGTATGGAGGTGGCATTCACAATGAATGCAGTGGAACGAAACAAAGAACAAATTCATCAACGCATTAACGACGTTCAGCATCATCCTGGGTCGAAACGATCCTTAAATAAATCAATGTTGCTCCAGGCCATGCGAGATGCATTCAAAAAGCTGAATCCGATGGTCATGATCAAAAATCCAGTCATGTTTATCGTGGAAGTCGGTACATTCATTACGTTGCTATTATGTATTGATCCCAATCTATTTACCGCTTCGGATGCAGGGCGAGGATACAATGTGGCTGTATTTTTTATTTTGCTCTTCACGTTGCTATTTGCCAATTTTGCCGAGGCGCTAGCGGAAGGGCGGGGCAAAGCACAGGCGGATACCTTGCGTAAGACAAAATCGGATACGATGGCCAATCTATTGCAGAAGGATGGAACTGTGAAACAGGTCGCTTCGACCGAGTTGAAAAAAGGGGACCTCGTCCGTGTGGAAGCCGGGGAACTCATTCCAACGGACGGTGAGATTACCCAAGGTTTGGCCTCTATCGATGAATCGGCTATTACAGGGGAGTCCGCCCCGGTGATCAAGGAAGCCGGCGGCGATTTCTCTTCAGTCACCGGAGGTACACGGGTGACCTCTGATTACATCATCATGCGAGTGCAGACCGATCCCGGCGAATCGTTTCTGGATCGAATGATCTCTCTCGTGGAAGGCGCACAGCGTCAGAAAACGCCAAACGAGATTGCCCTGACTACCCTTCTTGCCGTATTAACGCTAATCTTCCTGATCGTCATTGTGACGATGGTCCCTATGGCAAATTATCTCGGCATCCGGCTCGATCTGGCTACCTTAATTGCTCTGCTTGTGTGCCTGATTCCAACTACGATCGGCGGTCTGCTGTCTGCCATCGGGATTGCTGGCATGGATCGGGTGACACAGTTTAACGTGCTAGCGATGTCGGGGAAAGCGGTGGAAGCGGCTGGCGATATCGATACGTTGATTCTGGACAAAACAGGCACGATCACATACGGCAACCGGATGGCTTCTGAATTTATTCCGGTTCAGGGTGTAACTGTACCCGAGATGACACGGGCGGCGCTTCAAGCTTCAGTGCGAGATGAAACACCAGAAGGTCGTTCTGTCGTCGAACTTGCAAGTAAGCAGGGGCAGAGCTGGGAGGAAAGCAACTACACCAATGCCGATCGTATCGAGTTTACTGCGGAAACACGCATGTCTGGTCTGAATCTGAGTGATGGAACCAAAATCCGCAAAGGCGCAGTAGATGCAATCAAGCGGTATGTGACCTCCGAAGGCGGACGTGTACCCGGTGATCTGGACGAAATAGCGACGCGGATTGCAAAGGCCGGGGGGACACCACTGGCGGTAGCGATCCATAACCGAATCTATGGTGTGATTTATTTGAAAGACACCGTGAAACCCGGTCTCAAGGAGAAATTTGCCGAGATGCGTGCCATGGGTATCAAGACAATCATGTGCACCGGCGATAACCCGCTGACAGCAGCGACGATCGCACTGGAGGCGGGTGTGGATGATTTTATAGCGGAAGCGAAGCCTGAGGACAAGATTGCGGCGATCAAAAAAGAACAGCAGGAGGGCAAACTTGTCGCCATGACAGGCGACGGCACCAATGATGCTCCTGCTCTGGCGCAGGCCGATGTGGGCCTGGCGATGAATTCGGGAACGATGGCGGCAAAAGAAGCGGCCAACATGATCGATCTGGACTCTGACCCGACCAAGCTGTTGTCGGTAGTCTCCATAGGCAAGCAACTGCTGATTACACGCGGCGCACTGACCACCTTTTCCATATCCAACGATATCGCCAAATACTTTGCCATCATTCCAGCGATGTTCATTCTCGCCATGCCACAGCTTCAGGCACTGAACATTATGAATCTCTCTTCGCCGCAATCTGCAATTCTGTCCGCACTGATCTTCAATGCGATTATTATTCCGTTGCTCATTCCGATTGCGATGAAGGGTGTGAAATATCGTCCGATGTCTGCCGAACGGCTGCTGAGTCGCAACGTGTTCATCTATGGTGTTGGCGGTGTGATTGTACCGTTTATCGGCATCAAGCTGATTGACCTGGTTTTGTCAGGTTTGATGTAAATGTCATTGTAGCTGTGAAGTACAGGTGGTGTCATTCATGGTGAAGATGACGTGGTTGCCCTTTTTGACGAATACATTAAATCCATTCAGGAAGTGATTTGTATGAAGATGTTTATACCCGCGTTGCGGTTGTCTGTCGTGCTCATGCTAGTCTGTGGTCTGCTCTATCCGCTTGTCACAACGGGGGTGGCCCAATTGTTGTTTCCTTCACAGGCGAACGGCAGTCTCATGGTTCAAGATGCAAAAGTCATCGGCTCATCTCTGCTGGCGCAGGAAGTGAAGTCACCGGGATTGTTCCAGCCTAGGGCATCCAAAGCGAATTATGATCCAACCGCTTCCGCAGGGTCTAATCGAGCGGTGGCCTCGCCGGAGTATATTGCAGAGATGAACCAGAAGCTGGCTACACTCCGCCAGGAAAATCCTGCTCTGCCGCATCAGATTCCTGCCGATCTGGTTACGGGTTCCGGTTCAGGGCTTGACCCGGACCTGTCTCCTGAAGCGGCTGAGGCCCAGATTCCGCGGATTAGTCAAGCGACAGGACTCAGTAAGCAGAAGTTGGCTCAGCTTATTCAGGATCATACACAAGGCCGCCAGTTAGGTATATTTGGGGAGCCTCGTGTGAATGTGATGGAGCTAAATCTGGCACTCACTACAGCACAGAAGAAGTAGAAGTGGAGTTCATTATAGGAAGGAGAGGAGGAGAGCGACAGCATGGAGGGCAGCTTCAAGCGGAAATCGCCGGAAGAGATGTTGCGTATGATTTCGAAGCTACAAGAGGGCACGTTTAAAATCTACATTGGCCCGGTCAGCGGTTCAGGTAAAACGTATCATATGCTCAGAGACGGCAATCATTTGCGCGAGCAGGGCATAGATGTCGTCATATGTGCGGTCTCCACGATGAGAAGACCGGAAACGGTAGAACAGCTCGGTGAGCTTGAGCGTGTGCCCAGCATCCACTGGATTCGGAGCAGTGACGGAGCGGAGATGAAAGACTTGAATCTGGACGCATTGTTAGTTCGCAATCCGGAGGTTGTTCTGGTCGATGGGTTGGCACATCGAAACCGGATAGGGGCAAGACATGCGACGAGACTGGAGGATATCCGTTTTCTATTGCGTCACAACATCAGTGTCATAACTACCGTGAATGTGTATGAACTGGAGGGGTATACCGAACTCGCCAGACAGCTCACGGGAATTAAGGTGTCACATACCGTGCCGGCAGATACGTTGGAACTTGCGGATGAAGTAAAGCTGATCGACGTTACGCCAGAAACCATTTTGAGTCGTCTTGCGGAAGGTCATCTGCAAGGTCACGGAAGTGCGGATGTTTTCCGCCATGGTAATCTCGGAATTTTACGTGAGCTGGCACTGAAAATTGTTGCAGAAGGGGTCAACGAGTCTTTACGTGAACATCGCGAGGAAATGGGTCTTCCGCCCGCAACAGGCATTATGGAACGTATTCTTGTCTCCGCGCAGTACCACTGGAACGGTTCGATCTACATTCAGCGCGGACAGCAGATTGCCCGTCGATTGAACGGGAGCTTGCATGTCGTTGTCTTCCGTCCCATGAAACAGCCACTAACGAGGGAAGCGACGGTATTCCGCCGCAACATGATGAAACTGGTGGAGAAAATCGGCGGACACATGGAGGAACTTCCTGTCATACATCACCGCTATATCCCGGCAACATTGGCGCAGTATGCGATCAAACAGCAGATTACCCGGATTGTTATGGGGCATTCGCGGCGTACACGCTGGCAGGAGTTATGGCAGGGCTCCCTCATTAACTCACTACTACGCAAACTGCGGGGTGTCGATTTACTACTTGTTGCGGATCGGTCGGCGCGGGAGGGCGAACGGGTTGTGCCGGCAAAAGTAAATGACACGGAACAAAAAACCTATCGCAGACTCAGTGAGCAGGAGATGAAGGAACAGATTGGACTAATTCGGCGTGGTACGTTCAAAATCTATATTGGAGCTGCTCCCGGGGTTGGCAAAACCTACATGATGCTGCGGGAAGGCAATGATCTGTTGCGCAAAGGCATCAACGTGCATATCGGGTTGCTGGAAACCCATGGACGAGCGGACACGGTGGAACAAATCGGATCCTTATCCATCATCCCGCGAGCGCAGAAGGTATATCAAGACACATGCTTAGAGGAAATGGATACAGAAGCGATATTACAATTGCATCCCGAGGCGGTGCTTGTGGATGAGCTTGCGCATACCAACGTGCCTGGAAGTGCCCGGCAAAAGCGTTACGAGGATGTACTGCGGCTGCTGGACGCAGGCATATCCGTCATTACAACCGTGAACGTACAGCATCTTGAAAGCTTGAATGATGCCGTTGAGCATATTACGGGTGTACGGGTGCGAGAAACGGTACCTGATCGGATCATGCAATTGGCGGACGAGGTGCAGCTGATTGATGTCGCTCCCGAGGCCTTGCGGCAGCGCATGCGAGAGGGTAAAATCTATGCAACTGCCAAGGTGGAGCAGGCGCTTGCGAATTTTTTTAAAATGGGTAATCTGATCGCACTGCGTGAACTGGCTCTACGCGAACTTGCGGACGATGTGGATGAGCGGCTTGAATTGCAATCATCCGCGCGTACATTACGAGGACCATGGCGCCGTGAGGAGTCCGTTTTTGTGTGTGTCAGCAGCGACCGTCACGCCGAGCGGTTAATTCGCAGAGGTTTTCGCATGGCTTATCGGCTGAAGGCATCCTGGCATGTCCATCATGTACACATCGGCACAGGCATGGTAATGGCTCCCGAAGTGAAGGAGCACCTCGCAGGTTTGGAGCGGCTCACTGTGCGGCTAGGGGGGCATTTTCATATCCATCAAAGTGCAAAGTTGCGGGAGGTACCAGGTATTTTGGATGCAAAGGCCACGGAAGCGAAGGCAACACAACTGGTGGTGGGGCAGGCGAAACGAGTATGGTGGCTGAATGGCCATCGCGGCTCAGGCTCGGTGGTGAATCAGCTTGTTCGTCTGTCGAGACATCGCGATGTGCTGAGCGTAGCTGATGATGATTATAAATAAAGCGGGTGGAATTGAATTTGTCTGAACATCAGGAAGAGGGCAAAGATCAGGAAAGATTACAGGGAATCTCTCGCCAGAAAAGGGTTCCCGCCTATATATGGGTAACACTTGCCATCATCCTGTTAACCGTACTGCTTCATATCATTGGGATGAGTGATGACTTGGTCAACGTTGCACTGGTGTACCTGTTTCCCATACTGATTAGTGCTGTATATTGGGGAATGGGGCCAGCAGTATATGCAGCGACCCTTAGTGTTGTCATGTTTGATTTCTTTTTTGTTCCACCTTATCTCAGTTTTACGATAGAGGATTTGCGATATCTGATTTCGTTTGGGGTGTATTTGGCTGTCGCCGTCATGACAGCAAGTCTCGCCGGACGTTTACGGCAACAGCTGGATCGGGTTAAATCTCGTGAAGCCACAACGAATGCCCTGTATGATCTTAGTCGACAGATCACTGCAATTACTAATCTGGATACCTTGTTGGATAACATGGCGAGCCAGATATCCCTTATGCTCGGAAGTCCAGCCGCCATATATCTGCCGGATCAACAGGGTGAACTGAAGCTTTGGACGAAACAGAGACCTGCGTCTGAGATCGGGACAGAGAAGAGTGCCTGGGGAAGCCGTTCTTCGGAGCTGGCTATCGCGGATTGGGTCTACAAACAGGGACAGACCGCAGGCAAAGGATCGCCCAAGCTGGGTGAATCGGCGGGGCTGTATGTTCCGCTGCAAACAGAGAACCACATTCACGGTGTACTTGCTGTATACATGACTACTAGTGAGCCGGAAAAGCAACAGGAACAGCGCCAGCTGCTGGAAGCCTGCGGCAGTCTTGCGGCAGGTGCAATCGCCCGGGTGAAGCTGGCTGAGGAAGCGCGCCTTGCTCAAGTTACCGCTGAATCAGAGCGCATCCGAACTGCGCTGCTGGATTCGGTATCCCATGAGCTACGTACGCCGTTAACTGCCATTATCGGTTCAGCCACAGGGCTGATGGAGAATGACAGTCTTTTTACACCCGAGGATCGCTTAGAATTGACTGGCAACATACGTGACGGCGCGTTGCGTATGAATCGTCTCGTGACCAACTTGCTTGGCATGGTGCGGCTGGAGAGCGGTATGCTACAACTTAATCGCAAATGGTGTGATGTAGGGGATATGATTAGCGTTGTTTTGGCAAAAGTCAGAGAATTCAGTCCTCATCGTGAAGTTACGGTACAACTGCCAGAAGAACCGGTTTTTTTTGACGGAGATGAGGCGCTGCTTGAGCAGGTACTTGTGAATATCGTCAGCAATGCATTCAAATATTCACCCGACGAGAGCATGGTGATCATAAGGGTGAAGAATGAACCGAGACAGAGTTGTGTGACCTTTATCGTAGATGATCAGGGTGTTGGAATTGAGGAACCGGAGCGAACTCGCGTGTTCGATAAGTTCTATCGCTCACCCTCCACGCAGCATATTACGGGAACCGGGCTGGGACTTGCCATCTGCAAAGGTATTGTGGAGGTTCACGGAGGTACAATCCATGCTGAGGGCAATCCGGATGGAGGAACAAGAATACGTATAGAGTTGCCTGTAGGAAGGGATGAAGTTCCATTTTCCTATACAGGGCAAGGAGAGGTTGGAGATTAGATGAATGCCGCATTAGGGGCTCGCATTCTGGTGATTGATGATGAACCGCAGATTCGCAAACTGCTAAAAGTGACTCTTCAGGCTCACCAATATGATCATTATGAGTGTGCTAACGGAGAGGAGGGTATTACGCAGGCAAGTGTGGTGCATCCCGATTTGATCATTCTTGATCTAGGTTTACCAGGCATATCTGGCATGGACGTGCTTCACCGAATAAGGGAATGGTCACAGGTGCCAATTATTGTGCTGACAGCAAAAGATCAGGAGGCTGATAAGATTGCCGCACTGGATGCAGGTGCAGATGATTATGTGACGAAGCCGTTTGGCATGGGTGAACTGGTTGCCCGAATTCGGGTAGCGCTTCGGCATGTCGCCAAAACAACGGATGAACCCATTTTGCGATTTGGCTCACTGGTTATCGATCTGGCTCTCAGGCAGGTTGAGCTGGACGGAGAGCAGGTCAAATTAACGCCAACCGAATATGAGATGCTGAAGGTGCTTGCCTCGAATGCAGGCAAAATTATTACCCAGCGCCAGCTTTTACAGCAAGTATGGGGTGCGCATCATCATGAATCGGACAGCCATTATTTGCGAGTTTATGTGGGTCATTTGCGTAAAAAGCTAAAGGAAGATCCCACCCGGCCCTCCTATATTCAGACGGAACCAGGGATTGGATATCGTTTTCTACTGCCTGCGGAGTAATGGAGTAATCTGAAAATAAGTGAAAAAAAGCACCGTCCCCTTCGATTTCGAAAGGCACGGTGCTCTTTTTGTATATCTTAGTTATGCATCTGGTTATACATTCTGTTTACATATCTTCATTTGTACGTCTAAACGTTTAGATTATGAGAATTTAGGCAGCCAGTCGCCGTGGGCTTCAATCAAATCGTCACACATCGCCACGATGTCGTCCATGGACAGCTCAGCAGCCGTATGCGGATCGAGCATAGCCGCGTGATAGATATGCTCTTTTTTGCCTGTCATAGCCGCTTCGATGGTGAGCAACTGGGTGTTGATATTGGTACGGTTCAGCGCTGCCAGTTGTGGCGGCAGGTCACCAATATACGTCGGGCTGATGCCGGAACCATCAACCAGACAAGGCACCTCGACACAAGCTTCTCGTGGCAGGTTGGTGATGAGCCCGTTGTTGATAACGTTGCCGCCAATTTTGTACGGGCGATCCGTCTCCATCGCTTCCATGATATGCGAAGCATATTCATGACTGCGGGTATGTTGAATATTTTCACTCGCAAACAGCTTCTCTCGCATTTCCTTCCATTCTGCAATCTGGTTTACACAGCGACGCGGATACTCATCGAGTGGAATGTTGAAGCGTTCGATCAGTTCCGGATAGTTGCGTTTGATAAAATACGGATGATATTCCGCACTGTGCTCAGAAGACTCGGTAACATAATAACCGAAGCGATGCATCAGTTCATAACGTACCATATCATCATGTGTCTCCTGCTGTTTCTGTCTCGCAAGACGTTTGATCTCAGGATAAAGATCGACACCATCCTTTGTTACTTCCAGGAGCCATGCCATGTGGTTAATCCCGGCGATTTTGGCAACGACGCCCGTCTGGTCAATCCCCAGCGTATCGAACAGATGAGGTACGCAGACTTGTACACTGTGACACAGACCGATCGTTTTAATTCCGCCATGTACGTTCATGACATTAGTGAGTACAGCCATCGGGTTCGTGTAGTTCAGGAACCAGGCATCCGGGCATACTTCCTGCATATCCTTGGCGAAGTCCAGCATCACCGGAATGGTACGCAAGTTACGGAAGATTCCGCCAATGCCGAGCGTATCGGCAATCGTTTGACGCAGGCCGTATTTCTTCGGAATCTCAAAATCGGTAATCGTACACGGGTCATATCCGCCTACCTGAATGGCATTGATGACATATTTAGCTCCGCGGAGTGCTTCCTTGCGATCATGGTATGTTTTAACGGAACAGCGGCTTCCTAGCGAATGTGCCAAACTTTTTAACAAACGCTCCGAGTCACTTAGACGTTCAGCATCAATATCAAACAAGGCCAGTTCAAAGTCCTGCAAGGCCTCCGTCATCATCACATCACCCAATACATTTTTGACAAAAACGGTGCTGCCTGCACCGAGAAATGTAATTTTGTTCATTTCAACTTCATCCTTCCCGAAAAATGTTGTACCCCAACTATAGGCCGAACAGGCTCATATCACTATGGCTCAAACCCTCTCAAATATGGCATAATCCCATTTTTGTTTTCGTTTTCAGCAAGATTTCCTCTCTTCTACCTGTTATAATTTGTTATGTGTACTGGTAAGGGAATATGTGAGCTCACATTAAGATATCTTTAACCTCATCGTCGAAAGGAGGGAAACATGAGTCGGAAAGTGGAAATGAATGTGGTCTCTGCCGGCTGGACGCAGATGGAACTGGTCTTGTTATTTTATGGATGGGAGGCATGTGATCCTGCCCACTATTGGGGGCCGGGGGTACGTGATTCCTATATCGTGCATTACGTACATGAGGGTTATGGTACGGTATATATGGGAGATCGGGAATATCCTCTGGGCGAGGGCCAAGGATTTCTCATTTTACCCGACACGGTCATTCATTATGAGGCCGATGCTGAGGAGCCTTGGACATATTCATGGTTTGGCTTCAGAGGTGTACAGGCGAAGGCTTTTATGCAACGTGCGCAGTTAAGCGAGGAGCACCCGGTATTTACTGCTCATGATAAGAGTATGATGGCAACGCTGTATGACGAGATGCTTCAGGCCGGAACGAGCTCCGTTGCAGGAGGGGATGTGTTACATCAAAGCCTGTTATACCGACTTATGGCGGCATTAATCGCATCCTCACCGATCAAAGAAGAAGAAAATCCGCTCCTTTCGACGAAAGAGACTTATATTCGGCAGGCTGTGCAATTTATGGAGAACCGGTATAGCCAGCGTACTTCTATTCTGGATATCGCACAGGCGGTCGGGCTGGATCGAACGTATTTATCGGGGTTGTTCAAAGAGCGATATGGCAAGTCGCTGCAAGCCTTTTTCCTGGAGTATCGCATGAATCGTGCAGCGGAGTTGCTTCGTAACCCGATGCTGTCTGTGAGTGAAGTAGCCCACTCCGTTGGATACACCGACCCGCTGCTTTTTTCCAAAATGTTCAAACGTGTGACGGGGGTGTCGCCCAAGGGCTCGCGAGTGCGAGATTAGCCGCATTCATGATTTTAAATTTTGAAAGAAAAGTTTTGAACATTATTCCGTATGCCGCTATACTGATACAGAAGTGTAACAGATACCAACTTTTAGTGAATTGAATACGTGGAACTTGGTGCTCTACCCGCTGGGGTAGAAGCTTAAAAGGGAAGTCCGGTGTGATGCCGGCGCGGTCCCGCCACTGTAACAGAGGAGTCAGGCAGCATATCCACTGGTCTTACGAAGACCGGGAAGGAGCTGTTATGGCAATGATACTGGAGCCAGGAGACCTGCCAGGTTGGACAAACACAGCAGTACCCTACGGGAGATAGGAAGGTGTTTAAAGAGCATGATTTTTTTCTGAAAATCTGTTTATTTAAGGCGTCCTTATCCCGTGAAACGGAAAAGGGCGCTTTTTTGGCTTGAATTGGCTTGAATTGAATTGGCTTGTATTGAATGGAATGAGAATGAAGGCGTACACGCGCATTAAACCGGGAAGGGCGTTTTATTATTGGGCAGATATATCGTTAAACGGTTATTACAACTGGTCGCCGTTCTGTTTGGAATCACCTTCCTGACATTTCTATTAACGTATCTGTCTCCTGGAGATCCCGCCAGACTGATGCTGATGTCTACCGGAGTCACACCTTCGGATGAACTAGTCAGACAGGTGAGGTCAGAGCTTGGGCTGGACAAGCCATTTCTGGTTCGGTATGGCACATGGCTGGGACAAGTAGTTACTGGAGACTTTGGTACGTCGTATAAATATGACCGTCCGGTGCTGGATGTGTTAATGGCCCGCCTTCCAGCAACGCTCAAGTTAACCGGGAGCGCAATGTTTCTGGTGATTTTGATTTCCTTTCCGCTCGGAGTTCTTTCGGCTGTACGCCGGAATCAATGGCTGGATTATGTGATTCGCCTGTTTTCGTTTGCCGGTCTATCCATGCCGAGCTTCTGGCTGGGGATGTTGCTGATGCTGGTATTTGGTGTGCAGCTGAAGCTGCTGCCGGTCATGGGTAGTTCCGGCTGGAACAGCCTGATCCTGCCTGCTGCGACACTCGCGATTCCATTGATCGCCCAATATAGCCGGCAGATTCGTGCAGTCATGCTGGAGGAGACAAGCCAGAATTACGTAGTGGGTGCAAGAGCAAGAGGTATGAAGGAATCAATGATTATTTGGCGACATATTTTGCCCAATTCACTGTTGCCAATTGTGACCTTGCTAGGCATGACAACAGGAGCACTACTTGGCGGAGCAGCAATTGTGGAGAGTTTATTCGTATGGCCGGGAGTAGGACAGATGGCGGTGGATGCCATTTTCACCCGCGATTACCCCCTGATACAGGGTTATGTAATCTGGATGGCAGTCATCTATGTCACCCTGAATCTGATCGTGGATCTCTGGACACATCTTCGCGATCCGCGCATTCAACTGGATGTGGATGTGTAGATGGTGATGAAGATTCGAGAATATCTGACACAACGTCGTCTATTTATTTTCTTGCTATCCCTGACAACAGGCTGGATCGTTCTGGCTCTGATTGCGCCGCTTCTGGCGCCTCACGATCCACTTGCTACGAATTTTGCCAAAGTGTTGCAGCCATCCAGCCCCGAATATCCACTCGGTACGGATCAGCTTGGGCGATGTGTCCTGTCCCGACTTTTATATGGAGCACGCACCTCTCTGTTGCTCACGTTTATGATGATCGGTATTGTTTTCGGCTTAGGCGTAGCGGTTGGTGTCGTCGCAGGTTTTCTGCGAGGGTTGGTGGATACGTTGCTGATGCGGCTGTGCGATACGTTGATGGCATTTCCAAGTTTGATTTTTGCGATTGCCGTAGTAGGCATGTTAGGGCCGGGGTTATTTAACACGGTGGTCGCACTGTCAGTTGTCTGGTGGGCAAAGTATGCACGGATGGCCCGAAGCCTGGTCATTTCTCTTCAGCAAAAAGAGTTCGTCACTGCCGCCGCGTTCAGCGGTGCGCGTAAAATCCAGATCATTAGCAGAACGATTCTGCCGAATATGTTGCCACCCTTGATCGTCATGGCCATGATGGACGTGGGTGGCATGATGTTGTCGATTTCGGGTCTGTCCTTTCTCGGACTTGGTGCACAGCCCCCTGATCCCGAGTGGGGAGCGATGTTAAATGAAGGTAGAAGATATCTGCAGACTGCGCCTTGGCTGTTAATCTATCCGGGGCTTGCGATATTTAGCACGGTTATCATTTTTAATTTGCTGGGGGATAGTCTGCGAGATGTGCTTGATCCCAAGAAAAATACAGTGTAACTGAAGGGAATGGAAAGCATGAGCAAGGTTCAAAAAACATGGTTGCTGGCTATCATATCAATGATGACTATTCTGTTGCTCGCGGCCTGTGGTAACGACAAAAATTCAACACCTTCATCATCCGATGCTACGGGGAAAAAGGCAGGAGTGAATGCGAGTGGTGCGACTGGTGAGGACAAGAAATCACATCTGAATGTGGCCTTGTTCTGGCTGGGGAGTAGCCTTGATCCTGCGGAGGAATGGAACGGCTGGACGCTGACGCGCGCGGCTATTGGAGAGACGTTGATTCAGTTTGATGAGCAGATGAAGATCGTCCCCAAACTTGCCGATAAGTGGGATCGGATCGATGATACAACCTGGCATTTTCATATTCGCGACGGAGTAACGTTCCATAATGGCAATCCCGTGACTGCGGATGCGGTAAAAAAATCAATCGAACGCTCCATCTCGCTGAATGAGAGAGGTCAATCCACACTGCCAATTGCGTCAATGACTGCCAAGGGGCAGGATCTGACGATCAAAACAACACAGCCAGATGCCTCACTGTTAGGCAATATTGCAGAGCCGCTGTTTATTATCGTGGATACGAGTGCAGACACATCAAAATTCAAGAGTGAGCCCATCGCTACCGGGCCGTTCATGGTTACAGGATATACGCCCGACCAGGAGATTCAGGTGAAAAAGTACGATAAGTACTGGGGTGGCGCGGCTGATCTGGATACGATGACACTAAAATACATCAAGGATGATAATACACGGGCGCTGGCACTGCAATCAGGGGAAATCGATGTAGCGAGTAATGTGGGACGCAGCCAGATGCCTCTTTTTCAGGATAAAACACAATATACGATTGATGAAATTCCGAGCCTCCGTACGCAGTTTGTGTGGTTTAACACGACCCATTCACTGCTAAGCGATATAAAGGTTCGCCGTGCCATATCTTACGGAATTGACCGCGAAATGTACGCGAATACGCTGGTGGGTGGACAAGCAGCCAAAGGTCCGTTTACCTCTGCATTGCCTTTTGGGTACGACAAAATTACCGGATATGATTACGAACCCGCGAAGGCAACACAATTGCTGGATGAGGCTGGATATCAGGATGCTGATGGAGATGGTATTCGCGAAAAGGATGGGAAGAAGCTATCGTTACAACTGATTCTTAACTCAGCTTATGAATCCGATTCCGTTGTGGCTGCTGCGATGCAGTCCCAGCTTAAAGAAATTGGGGTTGGGCTGGAGCTCACCTCATATGAGGATCTCACTGACCATCAGAAGAGTGGGAATTATGATTTGGCTCTGACGAGCATTAATACAGGCATCACGGGTGATCCGCAGTATATTCTCGACTTTTATTTCAAAACAGGCGCAGAGTGGAATGTTGGCGGATACAGCAATCCGAAGCTGGATGAGCTTATTGAGCGTCTTCACTCGGAGTTTGATGTGGAGAAGCGTTATGCACTTGCGGCAGAAGCGCAACAGATGATTCTGAACGATGCTGCTTATATGTTCTTGACATATACACCGATTAATATCGTCAGTAAAAGTAATGTAAAGGGTGCAACAATGTACCCGATCGACTTCTATCTGCTAGATCGCAACATTAAGGTCGAGTAGTGATGACGTCCTTGCGTGGGAGAACGACATCTTTGCTTGTTGAGATGAAGAATCTGTCTGTAAGTTACAAGGAAGGCGTGCCTTCCTTGCGAGATGTATCCTTTTCGATGAAGCCAGGAGAGATCATTGGCATTGTGGGGGAAAGCGGAAGCGGGAAGTCGACCCTGATCGGGGCTTTGCTGGGACTACTGCCTGTAGGCGGACGATACACCGGAGGAGAGATTATTTTTCGGGAACGGGTGTTGCTACGTGACTCGCAACAAGATTGGCAGGGGATGCGTGGCAAACGAATCGCGATGGTTTTTCAGGACAGCGGTTCATATCTGAATCCGATTCGTAGTATTGGAAGTCAGTATGTGGAGGCGATTCGTGCCCACCTGCCTATGTCCCGTAAAGAGGCTTGGAGATTGGCCGTTCACACACTGACCCGTATGGGGCTGGATGATCCAGAGAGAGTCATGCATGCCTATGCTTCCCAGCTTAGCGGGGGGATGAAGCAACGAACCGCGATCGCAATGGCGGCTGCGTTAGAGCCGGAACTGCTGCTGGCGGATGAGCCGACGAGTGCGCTGGATGTTACGACTCAAAATGAAGTAATGAATCAATTGAGCAGGCTTTGTGCGGACAAGGGAACGGGCATGATGCTCGTGACGCATAATATGGCGGTTGCGGCCCATATGGCTGATCGGATCGGTGTGATGTTAGACGGCAGGTTAGTGGAACTGGGAGATACACTGCGTGTCATATCGAATCCTGACCACGAGTATACCCGCAAACTGTTAGAAGCTGTACCTGAACTGGAGGGGAACCATACATGATCAATGCCGGATCACCCATTCTAAAACTGAGTAACGTATGTAAAACGTACGAGATGAAAGGGAGGCAGGCTGTTCAGGCTTTACAGAATGTAGATCTTGCTTTATATCCCGGGGAGTGTCTGGGCATTGTCGGGCAGAGTGGAAGCGGCAAAAGCTCACTGGCCAAGTGTGTAACTCAGCTGGAACAGGTGACTTCAGGAGAGATTTGGTATCATGGGCAGGAGATTACCCGTTTGAAAGGTGAGAAGCTGCGCCAGATGCGTAAGCAGATTCAGATGGTCTTTCAGGAGCCTGCGGCGATTTTCAACCCACGCATGAAGGTGGGCATGTTTATCGGTGAGCCTCTGTTGAATTATAAAATGATGAAACGGCAGGCGGCTGCTCAGGAAACACGCAGATTGCTGGAGCGCGTTGGATTGTCTGCTATGGATGCGGATAAGTATCCACATGAATTAAGCGGCGGGCAACAACAGCGAGCTGTCATTGCTCGTGCGATTGGTTTACGGCCTGAGATCATTTTGTTTGACGAAGCTACCTCTGCTTTGGATGTTTCCATTCAGCAACAGGTTTTGGATCTGCTTATGGAACTACGTAGGGAGACGGGAGTGTCCTCCATATTCATATCACATGATCTTGCTGTGGTGCAGCAAGTGAGTGACCGTATTGCAGTCATGCATCAAGGGAGAGTGGTGGAGGTTGTGGACAGTGCCAAGCTGACCAGTTCGGCCAATCATCCGTATACCCGAAGTCTGATGTCCTCCGCTCTGTCGTTGAGAGAGCTGAAGGGTGAAATGCAGAGGCGGGAGCGTGTGGTGGTATTAGCGGGAAGTAGATAGATCATGCTAATTATGAATAAAGATTAGAGGAGAAAAGGGTTATCTGGAGTTGAATTCTGTTGATGAATGAATTCATTCGAGATAACCCTTTTGCCTTTTTTGATAGTTGTCATCTATACGGAATGAGAATGATCTTGCTGTTTCTGCCCTGGGTTAAACTTTATCCTGATATTCATTCTCCAGATCTTTATCAGTCATCCGTAACTCTATTTCTTAATGAGGCACCTGAGACTGAAAGTCATTTCGACTAGACTGGTCTGCATAATAGAAGAGAATATCGCCATCCTTCAATAGCCATCTACTGCTGTGGTTAGTGCTGTTATTGAATGCAGGTGGGTGGTTGAAACCCTCCAACTGCCACTGATTCATAAGTGGAGCATGGATATATTGCAGATGCGGTACCTGTGTATTGCCGTTGCGTAGACTCTCGATATTAAAGTTGACGACGATGTACCCATTTTTCAAAAAGATATCAGATTGTTCATCCAGCTTATTCTGTCTGGCAAGGGGTTCAAGATTTGTGCCTTTGGGAACAGCGTACACATCTGCCGGCAGACTGTATTCCCCGTACCACCGCTGGATTGCAGCATTGGCCCTGTCAACGTTAACGCTGGTAGGGATATTTGTTTTAGGCCCAATCAGTGTACGAATCGGTGCCGTCAGAATCATCCAGTCATAACGGCCTGTCCAGGTTTTTTGGTGTGAAGTCTGGTTGGCGACTTTGACCATATGTTCTGCTAATGTGAGACGATTGCGTTCGTCTGGTGAAAATTCATACGTATATTGGTAACGTGCCGCATCGCTCAATTCGGTGCCGGGTACATTACGCAGTCGTGAGTTCAACACAACAAATCGTTTCTCCATATCCTGCGCTGAACCAATTCGAATAAGACGTTCCTGCCCCCGATGGTAGTATAGATCAACATCCTGACGGGAAGAGTTATCCTTGTTTATAAAAGAGAATGTGGGTGTTATTCGAATACCATCCTGTTTTCCGAACATATTACCCTTCGTCTTGAGATCAAACTTGAAGTGATAGCCTGTTTTCACAGCAACGTTCCGAAATCCTTCGACCGGATGACTGCCAGGCCGAATCGGCAATACAAATGGAGCAAGGTTTCCTCGGGGGTCACCATCGATGCTACGTAATCCGCTCCAGTAGCTATGACCTGTAGGTTCCGGGCCACCTGGTCGTTTGCGGAATACACTCTCCCAGTTATAGTCGGATACATCCGTCACATGAAAGTCATACAGCCTGCCGATTACATCTACAGGTATCTTATCGCTTGCAACATGATGAGTTAGATCGGTGTTGGCATCGGGTTGCTCTGTGAAGTTTGCTGGTGAATTCTCGGCGATGTTCCGAAATTCGATGGTATATTTCCCCTCGTCCACCCATACTGGCAGATAGAATGTTGTATCCATTTGGTTCACCGGAATGTTGACCCATGTGTGGCTTGGGATGAACTGTGTTCGATCTGCTGTGTAGACGTCAAACGGGAATAACACCTGTTTGATACGAAAATATTTGGCATAGTCCCGGTTGCCATATCCGGGATAACTGGATGCATCTAGGTGCTGTCCGGATGTAGGGATACGCACAATGAAGGGGCGCTCCAAAATCAGTGCAGCACGGGTAGGGTCAGGTGTTGTTTTCTGATTATGCGGCTGATCGTCCGACACCCATGCGTAGTTTACGACGGGGGTGTGCACCGTAACAGTGTTTATCCCATGAATCGGAAGTATCTTGTTGGCTCCGCCGTCCACGTTACCTGGTAGTAGATCATAATAGATCTGGCCAGAACTTTCCGTGTTGGCTTTGTTTCGCAGGGAACTGCTGATCCTGTGGTTGGGAGTGTACAAGACATCCCGTCCAATTGTTGTTGGTGAAGGAATGTTGTTCGGCAGTGGCCCATCCTTGGTAGTTTCGTTATCATTCATGATCACTGCATTATTGAACTTCACCAAATCATTTTTTACGGTGCTTTGTGGTGTGTTAGTTTCCGCCATTCCCTTTAATAGGGCTGTGTCATCTGGTAAATCCGGGGGTGCATTCAAGCCACCTGTTAGTTTGGATGGAGTATAAGAGATGGATGACGTTTGTCCTGGCCTCACATGACGTTCAACGGCAGAGTCATTGCTGGATTCAAGTGTCGGTGGAACATAACCAGCAGGATTCATCGTAATGGTTTCGCCAGGCAGTGCATAATTTTTCATCGTTGCTTTGACGAGCTTGTACACTTCAAGATTGCTAATCATCCAGTAGGAATAGTCTCGTGTAATTTGAAAGTTGTATGGTTTAGGAACGGTATCATTTTTAGGTATAGGTGTGCCATCCCTACATCCGTCGTCATTACAGACCTGCGGTCCAGGTACGGTCCATTCTCTATCATAGGAGATGGTGATATTACAATCATATATCACTTTGCCGCTCATTTTGGTCCAGGCTTGCTTGAATAGATAATTGTCCGCGAAGGCGTTAGTGTAAAGAGACTCGGAAGTAGGAATTCCTTTCAATACATCGAATGTTTCATTTCCTCTGTTATCTGAATTTATTATACCTGTAGCGTTGGGATCAAGGTCACTCATATTCATCGTTGTACCTGGAGATGGTGATCCAATCGTAGGCGTACAGCCACCACCGCCTCCGCTATCTCCACCGCCGGTATTCCCGCCTCCGTCGTCACCACCACCACCGGTTCCCTGTTCAACACCAATGGTTGTGCGGGTTGTTAATTGGAATCCGTCTTTTTCCCATAAAACCGTGATAGATGTAGTACCCCTGCTAATCGCTTGTACCATCCCGGAATTACTTACCGTTGCAACAGAGGGATTGGAGGACTCCCAGGTGGTCGTTCCTCCGCTGCCCGTGTTTACATTGGTTTCTGCACCAAAGTTACCATCCCCTGTTTTGGTTTTAACCATCGCATTGAGTTGTTTGGTTTGATTTAACCGGATTTGCCCTCCAGGGGAAAGGTTTATTTCTTTGGTGGTTTCGGCTTGGCCTTTCCAGTAAAGGTCAGTATTAAAAATATAATCAGCTGACCATTTAGGGGGATTATAAGGTCTAGCTGCTGTCGCTGGAATGATACCTCCGATTTTCATAATAAATTTTGTCCTTCTACCATTAAAAGATTCGACAGAGAGGAGTTGAGGCATGTTTAAGTCCGCATCATAGTGTTTTGTATCATCCATATAATGAGGTACTAACGACACTTCAGTTAGTTCTGATCTTAGATGGGGCTCTTCATTTTTATCTATGTATATCGTAGGTTTATATTCATCCTTATCCAAATCGAGATCTACGCAAATTGTTGACGAAACGGGCCTGTTCGTTGCTGGATCATTGTTGAGCAAAGTGTTAGGTCCATTACAACCACCTTCAACACGCCATCGGTGATCATCATGTTGATAAATATATATACCGATATTTGTCATTTTCTCGCCTTCAACAGGTATAATTTTTTTTTGAGATTTGGCAGGTGTCGCAGGAACTATATAGGGAGATCTTATCTCAGGTTTAGTGCCTGGGCCACCACCTGCATATACCAAAGAAACAGGGTTTATTACCACGCTAATAGTTAAAGTGGTTATCAGAATTTTTTTAATAAATCTTTGCATCCTTAAAAGATTGTTATCTAAATTATTTTGTATCGAAGACACTGTATACCTTCCCCTCCTTAGTTTCTATTGTTAAGGCTCTCGTCAGCGATTGATTAAAATGTAATAGTCCTTGCCCCCAATAAACAGGATTTTTGACTCCGAATGCCCCTTTGTTCAAAGTGTAATCTCCTGTTTTAGGTGCTTCGTAAGATAAGAATGCCTTTGATTGTGGTGATTTTAAAGGGTTGAATGTCGCTGAGTTAAGAAGCCCCCCAGCTTGAAGCTGATTCATAGATTCTGATCTGATATTTAGCACAAATTCCACAAAGGAAAACTGTCGTCCATTCTGAAGCTTAACACCTTCATCTACGAAAACAGGGTAATAAATACTGCGATTATTACTAGGGACGTTAGTGTCTACAACAATCCAGTTTAAAATTTTCAAATCAGCATAATTTGTCTCAGTGACGATGTATTTGTTGCGGACTAATGAAAAGTCATCCGTTACTACATCCTCATACTTCTGATTACCTGTTAAAAGTATCTTCCTTTCAGGGGTCTTTTTAAATGATTTGGATATCACACTCAGATTGGTGCCTGTCAATCCCACCTGCCGTAGCTCATTTAGCCCTTGAAGATCGGCAGGTTTGGTTTTGGCCACGGACGCGTAACGACTGAGCAACACCGCGACTTCTGCCCGGGTTGTGGTGCGGTTTAAGCCAAATGTTTTATCATTCGCAACGCTCATCAGCCCAGTTCCAAGGGCAACGGCGACAGCATTTTTTTGCGAGTCGGCCAGCTTGCCTGTAAAATATTCCTTCGCAGGAATGACGGTGTTTGTTACATCCGAGAGAGCCTGTCCATAGTCTGAATCCACTACACTCAATCCTTGTGTTAACCATTCTGCCATTTCGCCCCGTTCAAGTGCAGCTTGAGCACCCAGTTTGTCCTTATAGCTGGAAGGATGGATAAATCCTTTGGCAATCGCCGTAGAGACACCATTTTTAGCCCACTCCGGTACATCTGTAAAATGATTCGGTTCAGCAGTCGGTAGCTCCGGCTGATCATTCAAACGTGCTAAAATACTAGCCATTTCAGCTTTGGTGACGGGTAAACCTGGTTTAAACGTTCCGTCGGCATATCCCTTGAAATAACCTTTCTCTACTGCGGAATAAATTGCTGAGGATGCCCAGTGGGATGCGGGTACATCTTTAAATGAGCTGACGGCTTGCGCTGCTTCGACTGTACTAGTGCCGCCCATTCCCGCCAAACTTGCATATCCCCCTACGAATAAAGCTAGTGCTGCTAAACTGGAAATCATCTGTTTTCTCATGAATCTAACTCCTCTCAATGGATATAGAATGGCCCTGATATGTACTTACTAGGATTCTATTTGCTAAATTTGTAATAATAATCAATATTCTACCATGTATATCCTCTCGGAAACACAAAAAAGGCCACGAATCCGCAGATTCATAGCCTTATGCTTTAAGGTCTCTCGAAATATGTAATTCATTTCAGTTATTGCTCAATACATAGAGAATACTCCATTTTCCAACATTTGAAAACCCTATGTACATAAAAATAAATTTAAGCAATCGGTGTTCCATTCGGTAACGGATGATCTGGGGAGAGCAGGACGACATCACCTTCGCCGGGAACACCGCCCAGTACAAGTACCTCGGACACGAAACCGGCAATCCGCCGAGGTGGGAAATTCACGACAGCAACGACCTGTTTGCCAATCATCAGCTCGGGCGTGTAACGGTGGGTGATCTGGGCACTGGAATTTTTTAAACCGAGTGGCCCGAAATCTATTCTCATCTTAATCGCAGGAACACGAGCCTTCAGGAAAGGTTCAGCCTCCACCACGGTACCTACCCGAATATCATGTTGCATGAACTCTTCAAAAGTAGCCATAGATAAACTCCTCTCAACGAAACGATGTCATATAGTATAGATGATATATCCATCCCCGAAAACAAAAAATCCAGATTACGCTGTATCGTAACCTGGATTAATCCCTGAAAAACTCCTGTTATCCTATATGCAACTTTGATTAAGATCTGTTCCAGTTTTCTCCCGTGAGATATTTCTCGGTAAGAATGGACAGCATCTGAATCCCTACTTCATTATGCCCACCCTCAGGGATGATGATATCCGCATACTTTTTGGACGGTTCGATAAACGCATCATGCATCGGTTTTACCGTTTCGAGATATTGTTTGTACACGGATTGAATCGAGCGTCCACGCTCTTCCATGTCCCGCAGTACTCTGCGCAGAATGCGTACATCGGAGTCGGTATCTACAAATACCTTGATATCCAGCAGTGTACGAAGATGCTCATCAATTAGAACGTGTAACCCTTCGACAATGATGATGTGGTTTGGCGCAAGCTCAATCGTTTCGCCTGCAGCGCGGTTATCTATGGTGAAGTCATACACAGGAGCATACGCTGGCTGGCCCTTTTTTAACAGGGTAAGATGCTCAATCAACAGATCGTTATCAAAAGCAAACGGGTGATCGTAATTCGTCAGTCTGCGTTGCTCTGGTGTGAGGTCTGACTGGTCTTTGTAATAATTGTCTTGGGATATGAATGTAACTTTGGCTGATCCCAGACGTTCAATAACGGAGCGAGCTACCGTTGTTTTGCCGGAGCCGGTTCCTCCGGCGATACCAATAATGAGCATGGTTGTTCCATAAACCTCCCTAAAGTGGCAGCATGATCAATCGATAAAGAGTGCCCAAAATGTTTTATTTTTAAGCGCGATTTGCATGTCTGTCTGCGAATACACAATTCCTTCATTGTATCACAGCTCGCGAACTTTTTCACCTTGAGGAACAGACCATGTTTTGCCTTCAAAGGAGGAAGTTCATTTTCACTATGGCAGCTGGATTTTCATTTCCATCCCCTTAATGAATTGATCGTCTTTAACCTCTTCGGCAAAATCATCTTTCACCTTAAAAGGCTTCACAATCAGGTATTTCACATCCTTGGCTGTGGTAGCATAGATATTTTCCCAGTTCAACTGGTTTGCTTGATACACACCTTCACCGCTCAATGCAGTCAATTGTCGGCCTTGATCATCATAGACAGCGAATCTGATTTCACGTAGCTGTTTCTCTTCTTTTTTACTTAACGTTTCTTCCCCTTTTAACGCGATCGAAGCAGTTAGACGAGTCGTAATAGGGGTGACCTCGGCTTTGTTCACAGTGACCGTGTACAGATCATTTTCTATCGTGCTATTCGGCTGAACGTTATGAGTGTCCGTTGTAGATTTAGTGAACGGAACGGTCAATTCGAACTCATGATCCATACCTTGCAACTTCAACTTCACTTTAGCTTCGAACTGATCCGGGATGGCGCCTGTGTGATCTGCAGGAATGACCTGTTCAAAAAGCAACGTATCAGGCTCGTTCGCCCCGGCTGAACTATAGAACAGACCGCTATCTGGACGAGAATCGTTCACATCGAAAAATACATTTTCAACGCCACTGCTCAGCTTTACGATATCTTTGCCATTGTCGTACATGCCCTGATTGAGATTAGGTGCAGTAACATGAACGAGAAACGCTGCACGTGTGCCGTCATAGACCGTTTCTAATACTTTGAATTTCACATCCTGATAAGTGAAAGAGCTGTTCACTGGTGTAGTCAAACCTTCGTTGCCTGCTGTTCTCAGACCCATATCAGCTTCAATCGAGCTGAAGAGACTGCCTATCAGTGGAATGTTGCGCAACGAGTCAGCCATTGCTGGAGAGACAAAACCGGATGCAAATACCGTTAAGCCCAGCACACCTGCTGCGACAGCAGCTCCTGCGGTACGGCGTAGTGGCTTATGAACACGTTTTGATGGATGAGCCTGAAACGACTCCATATTCATTTGGCTAGCTGATTCCGGAAGGGAATCCAGTGTGGCATCAATGCGGTTACGTACGATTTTAGACATGGCAGGACGCTCCTTGGCTTGTTCTTTTAATTTTTGATCGAGATTAAACGGGTTCGACATGTAATTTTACCTCCCGAAAGTTTTTGAATTTTTGATATAGCTCTTTCCTTGCCCGGCTCAGCCTCATCTTCACGGCGCTTTCGGACAGGCCCAGTGTATCGGCGACTTGACGCAGGCTCATATCTTCAAAGTAGTGCAGTACAATCACAATGCGTTTGGTTTCTTCCAGCTGATCGACTGCTTCTCGCATATCCACCTCATCGTATGGACTGGATTGTGCCTGATGTTCTGCGGGTACTTCTGCGTAAGAAGTGGAGAGAGAGCGGCGGGATAACAAGGTATTGCATTCATTGATGAGAATACGGAACATCCAGGTTTTGAAATACTGTGGTTCCCGAAGGGTATGCATGGATTTGTAGGCTTTCAGGATCGTCTCCTGAATCGCGTCCGCGGCATCCTCTTCTTTGCGCAGCATGGATATGGCGGTATTGTATAGGGAATTTTCGATCTCTCGAATCAGCCTGATGAAAGCTTCACGATCTCCCTGGATAGCCTGTGTGATGAGATCGGGTGAATCCATAGTTAACAGCTCCTTTCATAACGGGTTTATATCGTGTTAGAGATACATCTCTTGGCCGGTTTTACATAGATTAGACTGCCGGGTGGGGCAGATGGTCACATTTATTTTTGAATAAAAAAGTTCTAGTTTGTTAGACGCTTAGGAGCAACAGATGCCCTTCATGCGTAGCAAAATGCCAAAGTACAGGTTACATAGGAAGCAGGCTCTGATTCTCCTGATATTAACCAATTGACTTTTCGAAGGATGTGCCTATAATAAAAGTATATTGTTAACACGGACTGTTACTGGGGAAACCAGGCATGACCGAATTCGATTGCTTTCGTGTAATCGCTTTCGGTCTTTTTATATTTCTAACGGGGGGTGAGAACATTGAAGGTTATCAAAAAAGTGAATAATAACGTGGCCATTGCGATTAATGAGCATAACGAAGAGGTATTCGTGGTGGGCAAAGGTGTAGGGTTTCTCAAAACCCCATATGAGCTGACCGAGACGGATCTGGTGGAGAAAATCTTCGTGGCCCCGAAGAACATCCGGATGTATGACCTGCTAAACAGCATTCCGATTGAGGATATCTATCTCGCGGAGGAAGTGATGAAGCTGGGCAGTGAGATTTTGAACAAAACCTTTAACCCGAATCTGCTTCTCACCCTGTCCGACCATATCAGCTTTGCCCTTTCCCGAACCAGAGAGGGCATCAACATTAAAAATCCACTGGAATGGGAAGTACGGACACTGTATCCGAGTGAGACCCGGGTAGGGGAAGCTGCACTGAAGCTGATTCAGGAGAAAACGAATTTGGCTCTGCCGTCAGCCGAGATCACCTTGCTTGCCCTGCATTTTGTGAATGCACAGGTAGGTTCTGGCGAGATGAGTGATACAACCAAGGTAACTACCGTGACGGGAGAGATCCTTTCCGTAATCAAATACGCACTCAAGATTGATTTTCAAGAGGACTCCATTCATTTCATGCGGTTCGCTACACATATAAGATACTTCATCATGCGGCAGATGAGCGGCAAGTCGCTGAAAGATGAGAATGAGTCCCTGTATACGATGGTGAAGGAAAAGTTCCCGAAGGAACTCGCTTGTGTGGAGAAGATTGCTGATTTCCTGAAAACAAACTATGGCTGGACATGTTCCGATGATGAGAAGTTGTATCTGATCCTGCACATCCAGCGATTAACCACTAACGAACCAGCAGAATAACAGCTACTCTCCAGGTTCTTCTGTCATCGAAGTGTCAGTGTAAATGATCCTTAGCTTTAACTAGTAGGACAACTGAATACTCATTAATGGACTGTTACTGATTCGATCAGGCATGACCAAGCGTAGGGAATGACGATTCCCCGGCTTGGTCATTTTTCATATATATCTAATTATCCATCATGAAGCAGAGGAGAACAGGATTATGAATAATAAAGACTTGGCTAAAAACGTGCTTGAGCTCGTTGGCGGCGAGCAAAATATATCCGGACTTACACACTGTGCTACCCGTTTGCGTTTTGTATTGAAAGACGATGGTAAGGCCAATTTGAAGGAGCTGAATCAGCTGGAAGGTGTGCTTAAAGCGCAGAACTCCGGGGGGCAGGTTCAGATCATCATTGGAGCGAAAGTAGATGCTGTTTACAATGAAGTCAAAAACTTAACCTCAGATCGACTTGAAAATTCCGAGGAATCCGCAGCAAGCAGTGGATCGAAGAAAAAACGCAATCCGTTCAATGCGGTACTTGAAACGATTGCCGGTATTTTTACGCCGATCCTGCCAGCACTGGTTGGTTGCGGCATGATCAAATGTTTTGCCACGGTAATGGCAGCACTCGGATGGTTGGAAGGGTCTGGGTTCATGGTCATTATCAATATGATCGGTGACTTGATCTTTTATTTCTTGCCGTTCTTCCTTGCTGTCAGCGCAGCACATAAGTTCAAAACAAATCCCTATCTGGCAGTAGCGCTTGCCGCTGGACTGATGCATCCGACGATTTTGAATGCGGCAGCTAAAATAGCTGAGACAGGTGTGAGCACCGTTGATTTTCTGGGCATGCCGATCCTGTTAATGAAGTATTCATCCTCGGTTATTCCTATTATTCTGGCTGTTTGGATTATGAGTTACTTATATCCACTCGTCAATCGAGTGATTCCTAAGTTTTTGCAAGTGTTGCTTACGCCAATGATCGTGCTGTTTATTATGGTTCCACTTGAACTTATCGTGTTTGGCCCTGTGGGTTCACATATTGGTGACTGGCTGACGAACGGTATTAACTCACTCTTCTCCACGGCGGGTGTTCTGGCAGGGGCGATTCTCGGATTCTTTAAACCGATTATGGTTATGTTTGGTATGCACTATGCCATCATGCCGATTCAGATTCAACAGGTGGCTAAACTGGGTGCAACGGTGCTGATTCCTACAGCACTGGCAGCGAATCTGGCGCAAGCTGGCGCGGCCTTTGGTGTATTTGTCCTAACGAAGAACAAAACGATGAAATCTGCTGCGGGATCTAGTGGCATCACGGCGTTATTCGGAATTACGGAGCCAGCAATCTATGGTGTAACGTTGAAATATAAACGCCCTTTCTTCGCAGCTTGTTTGGCTGGTGGTATCGTTGGTGGATTTTACAGTCTGGTTCATACCACGGCTAATGCAATTGCACTTCCAGGTTTATTGGCGCTAGGCACGTACACAGCAGATCGTTACATCTATGTCATCATCGGGTGTATTGCTTCAGTGGTATTAGCCTTTGTATTTACCCTGATTGCGGGCATTAAGGAAGATACAGACGGAAGCCCGTCGCAGAAAACTTCTGGCACAGTAAACACCGATCAATCGAATGCAGTGGCAAGCACAGTACAATCAGAAAAGTCTATTTTGAACGACACTTCTTCTTCAGACATGCTCATCGTAAGTCCGATGACGGGTGAGATTAAACCGATCTCCGAAGTAGAGGATCAAGCTTTTGCACAAGAACTGATGGGAAAAGGGATTGCGATCGTGCCAACGGAAGGCAAGGTATATGCCCCGTTTGACGGAGTGGTTGAAGCTCTTTATCGCACGAAACATGCTATTGGTTTAAAGGCAAATAACGGCGTAGAGATTCTGATCCATATCGGGGTAGACACCGTCAGCCTGAAAGGCAAATATTTTAACGCACACATCAAACAGGGAGAGACCATCCAAGCAGGAGATTTGTTGGTGGAGTTTGATCCAGACGGCATTAGATCAGCAGGCTATAACACGATTACATCGATTGTTGTTACTAACATGCAACAATATGGAGATGTGCTCACGACAGCGAGCAGTGGCCCGATCCGGGAGAGTGAAGCTTTAATTAAACTTATTCCTTAAATAAAAATACAGGAGGAAATTACAATGACGAATATGAGCAAATCCCATTTTCCAAAAGACTTTTTATGGGGCGGTGCACTGTCTGCTTGTCAGGCAGAGGGAGCTTATGGTGTGGACGGCAAGAGCCTGACCATTCCCGAGGTCATGAAGTTTAACGAGAAGAACGACCGCAAAGTAACCAAACAGATTCGGGTGAACTGGGAGATGATTGAGGAAGCTCGAAACGACCCGAATGCGGCGAACTATCCGAAGCGGCGAGGAATTGATTTTTATCATCGATTCCGTGAGGATATTGCGTTGTTTGCCGAGATGGGCTTCAAAGTGTTCCGTTATTCGATTGCGTGGGCGAGAGTGTTTCCGGGCGGGGATGATGCTTCTCCAAACGAGAAGGCATTGCAGTTCTACGATCAGGTCATTGATGAATGTTTGAAGTATGGTATGGAGCCGTTGATTACTATTAGCCATTTTGATACTCCGATTGTACTGATGGACAAGTTCGGTGGCTGGTACAACCGCAAGCTCGTGGATCTATATGTGAAGTATTGCGAAGTGCTGTTCAATCGCTACAAAGGAAAAGTGAAATACTGGGTTACGTTCAACGAGATTAATATGAGTGTCAAAGCATCGGCTAAAACGCTCGGTATCATTGATTATGACGCGCCTAATTACGAGGAAATGCTCTTTCAGGGTCTGCACCACCAGTTTGTGGCTGCTTCCAGAGCAACCAGACTGGCACATGAGATTGATCCGAGTAATCAGATTGGCAGCATGGTGGCCTATTTCACCACGTATCCGTACACGTGCAAGCCGGAGGACGCGTTACAGATGCAGCAGGATGATCAGATGAAAAATCAGTTTTATCTGGATGTGCTCAACAAGGGAGAATACCCGTACTACAGCAAGACGTATTTTAAAAATAAAGGCATTCAGCTACGCATTGAGGATGGCGACCTGGAAGGAATTCGGGCACATACGGCTGACTTTGTAGGCATGTCGTATTACAACTCCATGATCTCCAGCAGTGATACCGAGCAGCTTGAATTAACAGCGGGTAATGTGCACAGCGTGTACAAAAATCCGCATCTACCCGCAAACGAGTGGGGATGGCAGATTGATCCGATCGGCCTGCGTTATACATTGAATCTGGTCTATGACCGGTATCAAAAACCTGTGTTTATTCTGGAAAACAGTTCCGGTTTTTATGACACACTGAATGAAGATGACACGGTGAATGATCCCTATCGGATTGATTTTTTAAGCAAACATATCGAACAGATGGGACTGGCCATCGCGGATGGCGTCGAGGTACTTGGGTATACGATGTGGGGTCCGATTGATATGATCAGTTCAGGTACATCGGAGATGAGTAAGCGCTACGGATTTATCTATGTGGATCAGGACGACTACGGTAAGGGTACGCTGAAAAGGATTCGCAAAGACTCGTTCTACTGGTATCAGAATGTAATCCGTACCAATGGGGCAGAACTGTAACCGCATGGCACCTGTATCTATAGTGAAGTTGTGGTTAATTCCTAGTAGTTTCCAAAAGGCTTAAGACTAGAAACAGTAATAAAACAGCACGTACCCATCAGATCATGACGGATACGTGCTGTTTGTGTTGTGTAAATTGTTGCAACATTCATTTATATAAAAGCTCATGGGGGAGCTGAGGTATCTTACAGACCAAGCAATTCTTTGACACTTTCAGCTACGGCTTTGCTGGATTGCGGGTTTTGTCCCGTAACCACACGTCCATCTGTTGTCACATAGGAAGTGTAAGGAGAGGATTTAACGTACTCGGAAGCACGTTCCCGAAGTGCATCTTCGAGCAGGAATGGAACATATTTCGTTTGTTGTGCCAGTTCTTCTTCCTCATTGGTGAAGCCGGACACTTTTTTATCGTTAATCAGAAGCAAGCCATTGGACAGCTTCACATTCAGCAGGGCAGTAACCCCGTGGCACACGCCGGATACTACGCCACCTTTTTCATAAATATCACGTGATAGCGCTTGAAGTTCGGCATTGTCCGGGAAATCCCACATTGTACCGTGTCCACCTGTGAAGTAGATGGCATCGTAGTCGCTTGCGCTTACTTCGCTCGGTTTCAATGTATTTTTCAATTTGTTCATGAAGGATTCGTTCTCGAAATAAGCTTTGGTGCTGGCATCCAGAGAGTCGCCCAGACTTTTCGGATCAAGTGGCACGTTGCCACCGTTCGGGCTAACCAGATCAATCTGCACATTATCGTTATGGTCGAACTCTTCAATGAAGTGAGTGGCTTCACTGAGCCACAGACCTGTAGGTTCATCTTTGGTTGCATATTTATCGACATTGGTCAAAACAACTAATACTTTTTTCATCGTGAAAACCTCCTGTACATGCTTGTAATTTAAATTGTGTAAAATATAATCGTTAACAACTTCATGCAGACAATATATCATACTCATTTGTTAAAGTAAACTAAAACGATGAAATTCGTATAGTTAGTTTATTCTATCTATTTTGTCCAGGCATGGTATACTCATTATATTGTCCAATTTGGAGCAATTGACGCAGCATGAAGGAGGTACCCCCTTGAAACGTTTGGAAAATTCACAAAAACTACTAACCAAAATCATTCCGGTTCTGCGTGCAAAGTCCATCAGTTCACTGCGCATGGATGACATCGCGAAACATATGGATATCAGCAAGGCAACCCTATATAAATATTTCTCATCCAAAGAGGAAATTATCCAGAACGTACTGAACGTGTATATTGAGGAGATTCATGATTCCCGGGCAACGATGGACGATGATACGATCTCGTACGAGCGTAGATTTCAGATTGCCTATGAGCATGCGATGACCCATGTGTTGTATCTTCCCGAGTTCTTTTGGAACGAGGTGAAGAAGCTTTACCCGGAATTATACGAAGGCATTGCTTCCGCCTTGCGGCATCATAGTGAACAGTTATGTTCCTTTTTTGAAAAGGGAATAGAACAAGGTATTTTTAATCGCATTAGCCCAGTGTTATACATGATTCAGGATGAAGCGGTGATCCGCAAAATTGCTGAACCTTCGTTTTCCATTACACATGATATGACCATCCGGCAGGGTTTGTTTGACTTCTACATCCTAAAGAAACATCAGTTACTTAACCCGTCAAGGATTAAGAATCTGGATGATCAGCCGGTGAAATCATACATTAACGAACTGATTCAACAGCTATCACGGACGATGTAATTAGCAGATATGAGAGTTTATTGGATGGCTAGCTCTGGATATAACAACGGGAAGTATATATTTTATTTCAAATTTAAAATAAATAGATTTAAAGTCCTAGGTCTTCTGATATAATCATGTCGAAAGATGTCAATTATGACCAGATGTCTTCTACATATTTTGGGAGGTCTACCCTATGAAAAAGTCAACAAAGCTTCTCTCTTCAACAGCTATTGCTGCAATTGCAGCAGTATCGGTTGTCACTTCTGCATCGGCAGCAAGTGCAACTGTGGCAAATTCCGTTTCTTCATTGTCTGGTATTAACATCTCCTCTATGGATATTGAAACGGCCTTGATGATGGTGCAGCAGGAGCGCACCAGATTGCTGGATGCTCAATTGCAAACACAAATTCAAGAGGTACAGAACCGCAATCAACAGATTGCTGATCTCAATGCAAAATTGCAAGTGGCTCAGCAAAACGGAGATCAAGCCGCTGTGCAAACATTGAAAGGCCAGATTGATGCCCTCAGCAATTCGCAACAAATGGATATGCTTCGTTTACAGTCCATGTCTAACAAGCGGAATGAAGCTTTTGATCTCATGACTAATTTCATTAAAAAGATGCAAGACTCCAGATCCTCTATCATCGGTAACATGCGCTAGAACTGGGATCCCAATACAAGGTTTAGAATGGTACTTTCATCAAGAAGCACAACGTTACAAAAGCAAAAAGAGCGAAGCCGGAATCCACATTCCAAAGCTTCGCTCTTTTTTTATTTTACTCAGCCAGCTTAACCAGACCAGTCCCGGCGACGCGTGAACAAATCCTTCAGCTCATCGGTCGACAGTTCGGTAATCCAGTTCTCCGAACTCGTGATGATGTTGTCACTAAGTTGTTGCTTGCTCTCCAGCATCTCGTCGATGCGTTCCTCGAGCGTACCGAGAGAGATAAACTTGTGCACCTGCACGTCCTTGGTTTGTCCCATCCGATAGGCCCGGTCTGTTGCCTGGTTCTCCACTGCGGGGTTCCACCAGCGGTCAAAGTGGAAGACATGATTGGCCGCCGTCAGATTTAGCCCAACACCACCAGCCTTGATGGACAGAATGAAGACCGAAGGTTGCTTGTCCGCAGGCAGTGTGCGAGACTGGAATTCCTCAATCATACGATCCCGTGCTGTCTTCGACGTACCGCCATGCAGGTAGAGTACAGGCTCTTGCAGCTCCTGCCGTAGCACTTGCTGTAATATCTGCCCCATGCCGATATATTGTGTGAAAATCAGGCAGCGTTCGCCCTCGTCACGTAGCTCACGAACCAGCTCCATGAGCCGTTCCAGCTTGGCCGAGCGGCTGATCAGCATCGCCATGTCCTGCGGACTGTACACGTCATAGGTTGATGTTGCCGGATCATCCGCAGGCAGTTCTTCAGGCAACGTTTCCTTGGTGAGCAACAGCGGGTGGTCACACAATTGCTTCAATTGGGTTAACGCGGAGAGAATCGCGCCTTTGCGCTTGATGCCCTCCAGCTCTTTCATTTTATCCATCAGGGCTTGCACCGATTGGTCATATAATGCACTCTGTTCACCTGTGAGGTGAATATATGTTTTCATCTCATTTTTGTCCGGCAGATCGAGCTGGATATTCGGATCTTTTTTCTTACGGCGAAGCATAAAAGGTTTCACCAGTTGTTGCAGATCCTGCATGCGCTGCTCATCCTTATCCTTTTCAATCGCACTGATGAAGCGGGTTTGAAATGCCCGGGCACTGCCCAGATAACCCGGATTAATGAAATCATAGATCGACCACAGTTCGGATAACCGATTCTCGATCGGCGTACCTGTAAGCGCAATGCGATGTTTCGCCGGGAAGCTGCGTACAGCCAGGGACTGTTTCGTCTGGGCATTCTTGATATTCTGTGCTTCATCGAGGCAGATAGCAGCCCATGTATAGGTTTCCAGCAGTTCCTGATCCAGCGTCGCCGTGGCGTAGGAAGTAATGATAATATCCGACTGTTCGGCTTGCTCCCGGAATTCTTCTCCGTTTAACCGGCGTGCCCCGTAATGCAGACTGACACGGATGGAAGGAGCAAAACGGCTGATTTCCTTCTGCCAGTTCCCGAGTACGGATGTTGGACAAATCAGAAGGGCAGGTGCTTGTCCAGGTAGTCTTGGCTCATGATCTTTAATGTGCAACAAATACGTAATGAACTGAATCGTTTTCCCAAGACCCATATCATCAGCAAGACAAGCGCCTAAGCCGAATCTGCGCAGAAAACCAAGCCAAGCAAAACCTTCCTTCTGGTAGGAACGTAGCTCTGCGTGAAGTCCCTCCGGAACGGGCAGGGAAGGGGCTCCGCCTTGTCCGCCTCCGAGCTGAGCGATGACCCGGTTCAGATGATCATTTAACTCCACCTCAAGCCGGATACTCTCGCTGGTCTGAGATGGCTCTGGTTCCTGTTCGCCCTCGGCCTGTTGACCTTCCTTCCATTTCTGCTTGGCATATTCACGCTGTTCATTGTGAAGTAGATGCAGATGCAGAATATCCTGGAAAGAGAGTCCTTCCTCCCGATCTACACCACCCATCGCTCTGCGAATTTGCTCCAGCAGATCGGGGTCGAGCGGAACCCATTCGCCGCGGAATCGGACGAGTCGTTCATTACGGGCGACGAGATCTGCAAATTCTTCTTCACTAAGATCACTATCCCCAATAGCGATGCGCCAGTCAAAATGAATGATGGAGTCCAATCCAAAGAACGATTGGCCCCGCTCACTGCCTTCCTCCGGTTTTACCTTGGCTCGCAGCTTTGGTTTTTTCTTCCGGGCGGCTTCCCACCAGCCCGGCAATAGAACTTGCCATCCCGCGGCTAGCAAGCGACCGCTCTCTTGGGTCAGAAACTGCCAGGCTTGCTGATCATCCAGCGGATCGCTCAGAATATCTCGTCTGCCGCTGATGGAACTGCCAAGACGCGGCAGTTGCGCACGCAGCTGATCCAGCCAGCCAGCCGAGCGATCCAGAACAAATGGCGTCCAAGCTTCGGGCCATTCGCCCTCCAGTCGTCCGCGTGAATCAAGCATGACGGGCACGAGAACGGCAGCATCCAGCTTGTTCTGCAATACCAAACGCAGTCGCCAGGAGAAGTCATCCTCGTCCGGCTCCTGCAATTGCAGCATCGGGCGGAAGGGTGCAGCATCGGCTTTCCAACCGATGGACACCAGCCACGACCGAGCATCAAGGCCGCCTGTTCGCGGAAGCACTCCGCGCTCGGGGAAGAGCTGTGGGAACTCCCGCCGCAGGTCGGTGGCTGCTTCTTCGGAGCTATACCAGCGCTGGAACACAGCGGCGGAGTAAGCTGCGTCAAGTCCTTCAGCGAAACTTTCATCCGTCTGCTGCATGGCTTGGTGAAGTGCAGCCAGATCCTGCTTTTTCAGACTATCCGAGTCCCACGTCCATTGCAGTTGTCCGGCACGATAAGCCTCAAAGCTGGGTACATGCTTGCGATTATCAATAGACGAGGACAGTATCGGGGCTAGTCGGATCAGGTACTCAGCCTGTTCATCCCACTTCCACTCAATATGAATCAGAGTCTTCATCTCTGCAAAGAATGGGAGAACCTCTTCCGCAGGCAACACCACAAGCTCAATCTCTTCAATCTGCCGGATTTCAAGCTCCGTGCCGTAAAAGGAAGGAGCATGCCATGCGAATAGACGTTGTTTCAACGACTGGCCTGACACAAAGTGATGTGTATTCAGCGCACCGTAAAATAGCGCATCGCCATAGCCGGTCAACGCCACGTGTACCTCAATCGTTTCTGTGTAGGGGTGAATTAGACTCATGGAATCAGCTTACCTTTCCGAAGCTCCTCCTGCAGGGCGCGCAATCGGCTGTTGCGAACAGCCAGTGCAGTAATGAACTGCTCCCACGGCTCCTCTCGCTTCATTTTTTTATATATTTTGGACAGTCGTTTCAGCAGCTTTACTGCGGCTTTGTAACCATCCCTGTTCTTGTGTGCAATATAACGCTCCACCGCCTGATGATAGAACGGCAAAAGCAACTCAGGGGCGTCCTTCTCAATGGGTTGCAATACAGCTACTCGGAATTCGAGAGGTTCAGTGCCTGTGCTCAGCTGAAAATCAATCCACCTGCGCCACTGCCCCCGAGAATGCATGGCATCCTCATAAGCAGGCCTGGAGTGGGGAAGCATGCTGACCAGCGTGTCCCACATCCGGTGCTCTGCATCCGGGACATGCTGGATTGCAGTATCCCACAATCGCATATAGTCCTGTAAAGGAGCATTGCGGCGACCCGCCAGCAGGGGCCCGAGCTGTACCAGCCATTCGGACAGACGTGTCCATTCAGCTGCATCGGTCAGTGTATGGAGAAAGTACAACAGATGTTCCGGCGGAATGACATAGGCTGAGCTGCCATGGACAAGTTTCTGCCAAGCTGATGAATCCTGTTCCAGATGGTAGTACATCCAGCTCTGTGCCAGAACAAGCGGTAAGGGTAAAGATCCTTTTCTGACGTTCTTCTCTCCGCCGGGGACAGCTCCTTCTGGCGAAATGATCTTTGCTTCTGCTTCGTTCAGTAGATGAAGTTCTGACTCCAACATCGCCTGTTTACCTTGAAGCCAGGGCACAATCCAGTTCAGCCAAAGCTTGGAGTAAACGGGTGAGAAGAACATCATATTAGCTGTCTCCGGCAACATCTCTGTCCGCAAATAAGCCGAAGTTTCTTCGAGCCTTGCCCAGACTTGTTCAAATGCCGTGCCCTTCAATCCGGACAAGTCCAGCGACTGGAGCAGAAGGGTCTCAATTCCTTTTTGGAGAGAGTCTACCGCCAGCTGGGCAGGGTAACTTAAATACACAGGAGTATGCGTAATCGAGTTGCGCGCGGGTGGTATACAGTATCGCATGAGGTAAAGCTGAACATGCAGCTCAAACAGCTGATCCATCGCCACTGACATCTTGGGTTTGATCGCGTACAGTTCATCTGCAGCTTCCTGAATGTAGCCCGTCGTTGCCGTTCCTGTCCCGAGTCGCTTAAGGGTCGCTCGAAATAGTTCATGCCATTCAACAATGTCCATTCCAGCGAGTTCGGTTGCCCGCTCCTTAATTGTGCTATACTGGGGTCCATCCGAGGAGATATTGTCTTGGACAGCCTCCTCTTGTTCCGTAACATCGCTGAAGCTATAAGCTCTCGCAGATGTCGAACCTGCCGGTTTGCTGGTTTGTTTCAAGGCAGTACTCGCATGTGCATTGACCAGTGCAGGAACGGGGCGTCCTTGCTGTTCGGCATAACTCATCAATACAGCAGCCATATGTTTGCATGGAGAGTTAACCGGGCAGGCACAATAACTGGTGGACAAGTCCTGCATACGGAGCACAACCTCGTAAGATTCTGATCCTTGTACCTCGGCGGTAATAGACTGAGCATCGTTGAAATTTATAGATATAACACGTTTCTGTTTATAATATTGGAATCCACGCATGATCGTCAGGTTGTTAAAAAGATCTGCAACTTCACGAATCAGTGCTTGCCACTGCGTGTCATCCATGATCTGATCCTTAGGTATGTTCATCATTCCATCTCCTGGGGTATACATGGTTAACTAATGATGACGTCTTCGACGTCAAGGTCTAGAGTTTCAATGCTTCTATCATATCAGTTCTGGAGATGCTCGTGCAGACGTCATCGGAATCTACTGCACGAATACTCCATATTGTGTATGCTTATCTTATAACGTATGTATTCATTTCAGGAGCAGTACTGGCTGCGCGGCGGCCATATGAAGACTATATTCAACAACAGGAGCGAGCATAGAGATGAAAATCCTTACATTAAATGTCCATGCTTGGGCGGAAGAAAACCAACGAACCAAGATCAGTCAGCTGGCTGATTTTATCAATACACATCAATTTGATATCATATCGATGCAAGAAGTGAACCAGCCGATTCAAGAAACGGCTCTGACCCAAGAGGAATTGCAGACGTATACAGCAACCGAAGCGGATGTGACGATCAAAAAGGATAACTACGCTCATGTCCTGCTACAGCAACTAACCGAGACGTATTACTGGACCTGGATTCCAACACATATCGGGTTTCGTACATACGATGAGGGGCTGGCGATTCTAAGCCGGACACCCATTACTCGTTCATTCGGCGAATACGTGTCCCACATGCGGGATTATAACAACTATCGAACACGCAAAATCGTCGGGATTGAGACTACCCTGGAAGGTGAGTCCACATCCACATGGTTTGTGAATGGACATTATAACTGGTGGGATGATGCACAGGAACCTTTTAAGGGGCAATGGGATTTGACCGAGCGTGTGCTTGCACCTTATATGCATCAACCGTTGTATCTGATGGGGGACTTCAACAATGTCGCGGAGATTCGTGGACAAGGCTACGATTACATGATGGAACATGGCTGGAATGATCTGTATACGACAGCCGAACAAAAAGACGACGGGGCTACTGTGGTTAAAGCGATTGCCGGCTGGGCGAACAATGAACAACCGCTAAGAATTGATTATATTTTCTCGAATCGTCCTGTTCAGGCGCAGACCTCCAACGTTGTGTTAAATGGTAAAAAGGGACCTGTCGTATCCGATCATTTCGGTGTTGCGGTAGAGATATAAGGATCTTCCGAGTTTATGCTTTTGCACGTACATTCTCTTTCTCGTGTACGCCTGAATGCTATATTTGATCATGTAGATAGAAAGCCTCCGCTCATATCCCGAACAGGGAATGACTGCGGAGGCTCTTGGTGTGTTATGAAAAACTCATTTCTTATGTAAATCGTGCTGCTTAAATTAAATTTTTCTAAGATTCATTGTTGATCAATAAATGTTTACTCAAGCGTGAGCATCTGCTCTACAAACTTTTTCAAGTTTGCGCTAGTCTCACTCAGTTGTTCAATACTTTGCATAAATTCAGTCACAAGCTTGGCTTGATCTCCAGTTGCTGTCGTAATCTGGCCAATCTCTTGCTCCATATATTTCATGGAATGCTGCACACTGCCCAGAGAGGTCTCTATATCCGACGCAGCTTGTTTCGTATGATCGGAGAGCTTGCGGACTTCACTAGCTACGATGCCGAATCCGGCACCTTGCTCACCGACACGAGCGGCCTCGATCATTGCGTTTAATCCAAGCAGATTGGTTTGCTCGGAGACTTCACGAATCACGTTAGTGACTTTTGTGACGTTAATCGAATTTTCGGATGCCTTTTGAGAATTTCGCAAAATTTCCTCCGAGGTTGTTGACAGCTGCTCCGAATGAGCTGCAATTTGCTGAATGCCACCAACAAGGGAGTTGATTGTTGTTTCGCTTTCGCTAATCAGCTTTTCCAGTGTAAGGTGATTATCAAGTGCATAGTTGACCCCCAGGATGCCGACTACTTGTCCGTTTTCTTTTACAGGGATGAGGATGGAATCGAACGGCCTTCCCTGAAGATCACCAGGCATGCGCACAACGGTGCGGGAGTCCTTATTGCTCAGCATTTTGAAATGCTTGTAGTCATCATGTAGTTCGTCGCCGGCTTTTACACCAATATCTAGACTTTGGGCTTCGGAGAAATATAATACCTTTTCATGATCATTGATCGATATGGAGATATCGTCACGGAACATTTGACGTACAAAAGGCATCGTATTGACCAGAGATTCAAGCGTATTCAATATAAATCTGTCCTTTCCAAATTAGTATGGGTTGTTATTAAACTACCTAGTATATATCGGTTGCGTCTCGAATTTCTTTTAACCATGATTGTAACAGGTACCATATATTTCTTGATTTTGGTAAGCAAAGCGAGGATTTGCGAATACAGTGTAAGCGTAAACAAAAATCTGTAGCCACCATGAGCTGTGTCAGTTATACTAGGATTATTAATCGATACGAATGGTAAAAGAAACTCTGTCGCTTGCTCATAAAGGGGTATCCTTATTGAGGTTAAGCGCTATATCTATATCATGAAAATAAGTGAACAACGTCCTGTAAACAAGCATGGGCTTTTATAAGATTGAGAAGTACTTCAACATGAGAGGAATGTGGCATTCAATGACAACGTATTTCAGTGAACCGCAGAGCATGTATTATCGATTCGGAGAAAATCAGGAGCAGGTATTGAAGGTGCTTGCCGAGAGATATATTGGTGCCAATGCACAGGCTGATTTTGTATACCGTGCGTTTCAGCAATCCGGCATTTTGCAAAATGATAAAGGGCTCTATGATCTGAATCTTGGTAAACGCTTTCCAGACGCGCCGAAAGATCATATCTCCTACGCCGCAGCGCTGATATGGGGGGATGAGAATCGCAATCTCGATGTGCTGGTACGTTGCTATGGACCGGTACGTTTTTATTTTAACAACGAGTTGATCTACCGTTCTACGGTCATTGATGAGATAACGCCAGATGCCACGGTGAAGCTTGGAATCGACATCGAGCCCGGCTGGAATACCGTGTGGCTGGAGATGAAAAACACCCCTGCCGGATTCGGATGCCAGTTCGGTTCCGATGAAGGCAAAGTACGTATTCTGAATGTACTTGCTCCTTTTCAAGAGCGTTCGGGGCAAGCGGGATGGGTCTTCTCTGAACCTGTTACATCCGCACAAGCCCAGCCAAACCTGCTCGCGAGTCAAGGAGAGAGTAATCTAAAATGGTTGCCAGAGACCCAGTGGTCTGCTTCCGAACAGAATAAATCGGCTTTGGAACGAATCTATGGACTGCTTCCAGGCAGACACGCTTATGCATGGACGAATCTGAACAATCGTGATACCTCTGGACGTCCGGTTCGATTATCTGGACAATCCTCTGGTCCAATACAGATCTGGCTCGGGGACAAGTCAGTTGCAACAATAAAAAACGCAGGATCGTTTGAAGTGGAGGTTGAAGCTACATTTGGCCGAAATGATCTTCTGGTACGAAGTGAATGTCAAGCCGGTGCTGGCTCATGGGGATTTGACCTGAAAGCTTCTGTCGGTACAGAGTCTCTTCAGTTGGAGCTTCCGCAACGAGTGCAGGGAGCATTGGAAGAATGTTGGTTCTATGCAGGTCCATTTGAATCTGGAGCCGAGCCGGAACTTGCAGATTTGATGCGTTTGGATCGTGTGTACCGGACTAATGCAGGACAACAAGGCACAGGAACGAGCGGCGTTTCGCAAGCAGGGCGGACGTACTGGCGTTTGGATCGGCCGGATACGTTCATCCGACCTTATTATGAAAATGCGATGCTGAGCAATAAATGGACCGTGGGTAGTGTAACCAACTATGGACGTTGGGATTACCCGCTGGGTGTCACCGTCTATGGCCTGCTCCAGGCAGGACGATATATGCAAAGAACAGATATTACCCGTTATGCCGCAGAACATGTACAGTCATGCACTCAGATGTATGAGTATTCTCTATGGGATCGTGAGCAGTATGGTTTCCCTTCTATTAATCAGCAGTTAATTATGTTGAAAATGTTGGATAACTGTGGTTCCTTCGGCTCAGCGATGTTGGAATCATATACGGAATGCAAGGAACCAACCTTCCTTCCCATTGCTGAACGAATCGCGGACTTTATGCTTAACCGTTTGGAGCGTCAAGCGGATGGGGCGTTCTATCGGACATGTGCTGGGGAATATGCCGAGAATACGATGTGGGCAGATGACCTTTACATGAGTACACCATTCCTTGTGCGGTATGCTCGTGTGACAGGGAAATCCGAAGCACTCGATGAAGCGGCCAAACAGTTTTCATTGTATCGCAAATATTTGTTTATGCCTGAATACAAGATCATGTCTCATGTATATGATTTCAAATATAAACAGGCGACTCAGATTCCTTGGGGGCGTGGTAACGGGTGGACTCTTTTCTCCCTGACAGAAGTACTGGAGGCATTGCCTGAAGACCACGCGGAGCGTCCCGCTTTAATCGAGTTTTTCAACGAGCTATGCGAGGGCTATGCAGCACTGCAAAGTGAGAGCGGGCTCTGGCATCAAGTATTGAATCATTCGGAAACGTATCTGGAAGCCTCCTGTACAGCTATGTTTGCGTATGGTTTCGCACGTGGTGTACGTTTCGGCTGGTTTAAAGATCCTTCGGCATACGTTACGGCAGCTCAGCGGGCTTGGAAGGGACTAGTGAGCAACGCCATTGACCGTCAAGGGAACGTTCACGGCGTATGTAGCGGATCAAGATATGCATTCACAGCTGAATACTACGATCAAGATTTGCGGACGGTTACTAATGACAACCATGGGATCGGGATCATGATGCTGGCTGGAACAGAGGTAGCCAAAATGGAGAAACATTTATCGGAGCGCACGGCGAAGTCTACAGCGTCTACTGTACATTCCGGATAGAACGAGGTTGTATCAGCTTCCCACCTGCTTCATTTTTTAGGTTTGTTCATCATGAAGAGATAAGCGCCACCGGGAATGTGGTTTCTGGTGGTTTTTCTTTCCTGTGAACCCCTTACTTTTTTGACAGGATAGCTTACTTTTGTTTATGTCATGTACAGAGACAGGCGATTACAATAGTTTTGTAAGCGATTTCATATAAGCAAAAAGGGGAGGAAATTCATTCATGATCATCACCAAAAAGTGGGTAACCCTGTTCTGCCTGTCCCTGTTATTATTCGCTACAGCCTGTTCTGGAGGAACCTCAAGCACACCGGCATCTTCCGGTGATTCAGGCCAAGGCGGTGCTTCTGACAAAGTTGAATTGCGCATGACCTGGTGGGGATCACAGACCAGACATGATTTGACAACCAAAGTGATCAAACTGTTTGAAGAGAAACATCCAGGCATTACGATTAAAGCTGAATATTCGGGCTGGGATGGATATTTTGACAAACTTACGACTCAGGTTGCCGGTTCGAACGCTCCGGATATCATCCAGATGGACTACGCGTTTCTGACGGACTTTGCACGGCGCGGTGCTTTGCTTGACCTGACGCCATATGCAGATAAAGAGCTGCGAATCAAAGACCACGACAAGAGCATGATTACAGCCGGATCGATCGACGATAAACTATATGCCATCACCCTTGGAGTGAATGCGCCAGGTGTCATTTATGACGCAACATTATTCCAGCAACTGGGCATTGAAGAGCCGAAGGAAAGCTGGACATGGGACGACTTTTCAGCGATAGCAGCCAAGATTGCTGCAGCGAAGGGAGACGGATTCTACGGTTCGGCTGACATTTCCGGTGCTACGAATATGTTTGAGGTATTTGTACGCCAGTCCGGTAAAGGGTTGTTTGAGGATGGCACCATGACAGCAACAAGTGACCAATTGAAAGAGTGGTTTGAGATGTGGGCTGCATTGCGTGAGAACAGAGGAGCTACATCCGCTGAAGTCGCTGCTTCCACAACCAATGCACTCGAAACCAGACCGATTTCTTTGGGTACAGCAGCTATGGACTTTGCGTGGTCCAACCAACTGCTTACGTTCCAACAAGTGAACAAAAACCAGGATCATAAGCTTGGCATTCAAGTGTTGCCACATGGTGTGAACGAACAACGGATCGGTGAGTATCTGAAGCCAGGCCAGTTCCTGTCCGGTTATGCGAAATCCAAGCATCCAAAAGAAGTAGCTATGTTCATAGACTTTATGGTGAATGACCCTGAAGCGACAGCGATTCTTGGATCAGAGCGCGGTGTGCCAGTCAATGCGAGCATCCGTGAGCAGATGCAGCCGAAGCTGTCAGATGCAGAGAAAGTCATTTTCCAATTCATTGATACGGTATCCAAACATTCCAGTGAAATTAGCCCGCCATACCCGCAAGGTTTTGCTGAAGTGGACACGAGTTTCAAAAGTGCAAGCGAACAGATCGCTTTTGGTCAAGGTAGTATGACAGACATCATTGCCCAGTTTATTGAGGGCGCCAAAGCAACGCTTGGATCAAGCCAGTAAAGAGAATAGAACTTGTAGCTATAGACGAGTTTTACCTGTATCTGTATTTGTGGATATGTCTACAAGATATATCTACAAATACACCTGGCAGAAACCGTTCCGATGAATTCAAATACTGCGGGGAGGTTGCGAAAATGACGACATCACAGGTCAGTCAAGCCAGAATCGAGAAAGTAGCCGCCCGGCGCATGAAACATCGATACGCCCATAATGGAGCCGCTCTGCTCTTTCTCGCTCCTTGGCTTGTCGGATTAGTATTTCTGACCCTGGGTCCCATGCTTGCTTCGTTATACATTTCCTTTACCGATTATAGTATTCTTGCCGCTCCGAACTGGGTCGGTCTGAGTAACTACGTCACCATGTTTACGTCTGACAAGTTGTTCACCAAGTCCCTTCAGGTGACATTTACCTACGTTGCTATCTCCGTTCCACTCAAACTGATTTTTGCCTTATTTGTCGCGATGCTGCTCAACAAAGGCATTCGCGGACTTGGCATATACCGCACCGTGTATTACATCCCTACATTGCTGGGAGGAAGCGTAGCTATCGCAATGTTGTGGCGCAAAATGCTGGGCGGTGACGGATTGCTCAACAGCGTACTGGCGATGGTAGGCATTAAAGCACCTGACTGGGTGGCTAATCCGAAGTACGCACTGTATTCCATTGTTCTTTTGTCTGTATGGCAGTTCGGTTCATCCATGATCATCTTCCTGGCAGGACTCAAACAGATTCCACCGGAGTATGATGAAGCTTCTGCGGTAGACGGTGCGGGGCCGATGCGGAGATTTTTCTATATCACGTTGCCGATCCTGTCACCTGTCATCTTCTTTAACTTAGTTATGCAGCTGATTACGTCCTTTCAATCGTTCACACAGGCCTTCATTATCAGTAACGGTAGCGGGGGTCCGGTAAATTCCACATTGATGTACTCTCTCTATCTGTACAAAAAAGGGTTCTCCTTCTTCCAGATGGGTTATGCTTCTGCCATGGCGTGGGTGCTGGTAATCCTGATCGGCGTATTTACATTGCTCGTATTCCGCAGCAGCAAGTTGTGGGTACACTATGAGGATGGTGGAAAATCATGATTGGACAACGTAACTCCGTAGCATGGATTGTCACCAAACATGTACTGATTTCAGGTATTGCCCTTGTGATGCTCTATCCTGTTCTATGGATGCTGGGCAGCTCGTTCAAGCCGGGGCACATGATTTTTACAGAAACTTGGTTCTGGCCAAAGGAATGGAATTGGCAAAATTACATGACGGGCTGGTCCGGCGCTCAGGGGAATGCCTTTTCCAAATTTTTGACCAACTCCATCGTTTTGTCGCTTGGAGCCGTGCTGGGCAATGTGATCTCCTGTTCGATGGCGGCCTATGCCTTCGCCCGGCTAAACTTCCGCTTCAAAGCGATCTGTTTCGGGCTAATGCTGATGACGATTATGCTGCCGCACCATGTTACGCTAATCCCGCAGTATATTCTCTTTAATCAGTTGGAGTGGGTGAATACGTACTTGCCACTTGTTGTACCCAAATGGCTGGCAACGGATGCATTCTTCATCTTCCTGATGGTACAGTTTTTCCGGGGATTACCGCGGGAACTGGATGAAGCAGCGACGATCGATGGTTGTGGCCCGGTAAGAATCTATACCAAAATTATTATCCCTCTCGCTTTTCCGGCACTGGTAACGACGATGATCTTTACGTTCTTGTGGACATGGGATGATTTCTTCAGTCAATTGATCTACCTGAGCGATGTGAGCAAGTACACCGTTCCGCTGGGACTACGCCTGTTCCTGGATTCGAGCTCACAGTCCGATTGGGGTCCAATGTTTGCCATGTCTGTTTTATCCCTTGTGCCATGTTTTTTCGTATTTATCGTGTGTCAGAAGTACTTCGTGGAAGGAATCGCGACCTCTGGGCTCAAAGGGTAATTCCAAGACGAAACGAGTTGATTCCGAGTGCGAAAAACAAGATGGTCTGCCTACATTCTTCAAAAGTTGCAACAAAGCAAGCTCTCCACATTGATGGTGACTTGCTTTATTGCGTTTAATTTGCTGCTTGTCTCCATTATTGTATGGCTGGCTTATCAATCCTTCTCTGCGGTCACATTTACCGAAATCAGCAAAGCACGTCTTGCTCTTTTGAATGAGAGCACCAGGCGGGGCTTTGATTTTATTACTGGGGTAACGGGCACGTCCTATGGGCTCGCAAGCAACAGGGAGTTGTCTAACTTGCTGGATACATCCAATACGGGCAGGTTGGCACAGATTCATCAGCGGAGAGAGGTTTCAAAAATTCTGGATCATACCATGGTGGTGAGTGATGGAATTACCTCGATTGAGCTGTATACGGATGCTTTTAATGAAGTGACAGTTACCATGGCTGATCGTATTTTCCCTGTAGATGCTATATCGAATGATTCATGGTTTGCCGCACTGGAGAAGGCGGACGCAGCCTGGGTTCCGCTTCGTGAGAATGAATCGGGACAATCCTTGGTTGGGTATGCACAGCGGATCTATGATAGTCGAGGCGGGACGGTCGCTTATGTGCTCATTCGTCTAAGCAGAGCGGATATCGTACGCAGGTTTGCCGATGTTCCAATGGTGCTCGATGGCAAAGTGCTACTGGTGGATACCGCCGGCAATGTGGTGATGCAGATGGGGAAGGCTGATCCGTCAGGGGGAAGTACAGGTCAGTTCGATCAAGAAGATCAATCACGTCCCGAAGGAAAGCAGACTATATCTCAAGGAACGGTGGACGGGACTGACTCATCTTCTTCTATTATAGATAGTGCCTGGATTCAGGAGCATGCTCGTCCTGGAGAAGACGGATTCGAAGTAGTATCAGGTCAACCGGGAGGGGCACAACTGGTGCTGTACTCCAGACCTGCTATGCTTCAGTGGCGTCTTGTGCAGACGATTCCTGTCTATACCTTGTTATCCCCGGTGCGCCAAGCAGGCTGGCAGATTCTCGGCATCGCTGTGCTTGGATTGTTATGCTCGGCTGTGCTTGCTTATTTGTTTGTACGGCAGATTATTCGACCTCTGCGCCAACTGATCAAACGAATGAGACAACTCGAAAAAGGGGACTTCGATACGCGTGTAAAACTGTCGTTTACAGAGGAGTACGCCCATCTGGCCTATGGTTTTAACCATATGGCTTCACAGCTTACGATGCTGATGGAGCAGGTCAAAGAAGAGAGTCGAGCGAAACGGGAAGCACAAACCAGCTTGCTTGAGGCTCAGATCAAACCTCATTTCTTATACAATACGCTGGATATGATTCACTGGCGTGCACTTGATTATGAAGCGAAGGACATCAGTCGTATGATTGTGCAATTGAGCAAGCTGCTGCGGATCGGGCTGAGCGGGGGCAGGTTGTTTATCCGTGTAAGGGATGAATTAGAGCATGCCCGTTGTTACGTCAGCATTCAATCTGAACGCTTACCGTTCTCGATTCAATATGAGGAGCGGATCGACCCACGTATACGTGGGTGTCACATTCCCAAGATCATCTTGCAACCCTTTATTGAAAATGCCGTGATGCATGGGCATCCATTGGAAGGAACATTGCGTATCCAAGTATGTATTGCCCCAGCGGAAGGGGCTGTTGCTGATATCACCATTCGAATCACGGATAATGGACAAGGTTTGCCGGAGGATTGGAACATGGAGGATGCACGAGGTATCGGTGTTCGTAATGTACATCAACGTATTCAGTTGTATTGTGGACAAAGGTATGGCGTGCAACTACGGAATGGAAGTTCAGGCGGTGTCGAGGTGGAGATTACACTACCGCGCATTGAGACCGAAGAGCAATTAAATCTGTGGCTGGACGGTGAAAAATGATGAAAACCATTATGCTTGTCGATGACGACCCGCATATTATTAAAGCGCTGACCGAGCATATTAACTGGCCCTCCCTGGGCCTGAGTATTGCTGGTACAGCTGCGAATGGAGTGGATGCACTTGAGCTGTTCCAGCGCGTGCATCCGGATCTTGTCATGACCGACGTATACTTGCCGGGCATGACCGGACTTGAAGTCACGCAGGAGTTGCGGCGTGACTATCCCCACTTGCCGATTATCATCCTTAGTGGATATGACGAGTTCGAAAACGCCAGAGCGGCTATGCGCTGGGGCGTGAATCACTTTTTGCTAAAGCCAGCGGAGGTGGAAGAGATTGAGTCAGTGCTGCGGGAAGTGTTGCTGGAACAAGATGTGCGAGAGCGGCGAGAGCGGCTGGAGCGGACGTATAAACAAGAAGCGGGAAGAGTGCTCCCTTACTTACGCAAACAGTTTCTTCATGAATTGCTGACCACACGTTATCGAGCGGACGAATTGCCCGAAGCACGGATGGATTATATCGGGTTTCAAATCTATGATAAGGTTCGTGCAGTCAGTTTGCAGTTGAATCGTCCGGGTTTTATGACACGTATGAAAGAGCGAGACTGGCAACTGTTACGTTATGGAGCGGCGGATATCATCCAAGAGACAGTGAAGCAACAGACTGCTGAGATGGCGAATTTCCAAGTGGAGGTTGTGGATTATTCGGATCAGGTATTTGTACTCGTTATGCTTGGAGACAAGGATTATTTTGAGGACTTGCAGGCTCTCGTAGGTCGGATGATTGATCAGATCTTTACGTATCTGAAAATTGAAGTTAGCGCCGGCATTGGTCGGGTGAAAGAGCATCCCTGCGAGGTCATCGATTCTTATCTGGAGAGCAGGGAAGCGGTAGAACGAGCGGAGTTTCAGGGTGGGAACCGCATTTATCATGTGGAGACATCGGAAGAGGTGGAGCGAAGTGCGACAGATTATTCATTGTTGCTTCATCAATGGGATGAGGCGTGGGCCGATCTGCGGATTAATCAGGCGGAGGAGGTCTGGCTTCAATTATTCCATTCGCTACAAGAGGGAAACTGTGCAAGCATTCAGGATGCCCAGGTGGTAGCGGTTAGTTTATTTGATACGATGATGCATAGCTGGAAAAAGCAGCAACCGATGCTGACACCTCCACTCACGATGAGTGACTTCCTGCGTGAAATACAGTCTAAATATGCTTTGCATGATCTGATAAACTGGATGGATGGCGTCATTAAGGGATGGCTGGAGCAGATCCGCAAGGAGATGGGCGAGAAGAAAAGCAACAAACTTATCGCTCAAGTGAAACAATACGTTGAGGAACATTACGCAGAGGAGATCAGTTTCGAGGCCATCGCGAAAGGTCTTTTTGTGCATCCCAAGTATTTAAGCCAGCTATTCAAAAGGGTAACCGGAGAGAATTTCGTCAGCTACCTGAACGGATACCGTATCCAGCGGGCAATGGAGCTTTTGCAGTCGGGACATTATATGGTGTACGAAGTTAGTGAGATGACGGGGTTCCGCAATGCGACGTATTTTAGTCAGGTGTTCAAGATGTTGACAGGGAAAAGCCCGTCAGAGATTGGTTGAGTGGATTAGTTGTCAGTCTGGCAAGTTGAAGATTCGGGATTCTAAGTCAGATCGAGTGAGGTTGGTGCACCGAACAAAGCAGTATATAGAAGAGAGTAAGACAAGGTGAGTGTGGAATGTAGCCTAAACGGAGTTGATGATGTTGTTAATGTTAAGCGTGAAAGGTGTGAGAGAGGCGAGATGATTATTGATGATCAGGAGTACCTAGTCAAAGGGATGCAATATACCATTCGTTCAGCCGTGGAAAAGGATGCCGATACGTTGTGCTCACTTCGTGTGCAGCTAGACGGTGAGACGGATAATATGGATCGTGAAGCGGGCGAAGCCTACATTGATGCTTCGGGGTTCCAAGAGTTGATTCGCATGGATACCGCAAAACGTAACAATCTGTTTCTGGTTGCTGTGGCATCAGGTGACATTGTCGGGTACTGCAGGTGTGCTGGATCTGAGTTGAAGCGTTTTTCGCATCAGGCCGAGTTTGGGGTATGTGTTGCCCGTTCCTTCTGGGGATATGGTATAGGAAGAGAGTTACTGAAATCGTCCTTACATTGGGCGGATGAACAAGGGATCGAAAAGGTAACGTTAAAGGTACTTGCAACGAATGATAAAGCGATACGATTATATAAGACAAGCGGTTTTGAGATTGAAGGAGTCCTCAAGCGAGATCGACGGCATGCGGATGGACAGTATTACGATACCGTGATGATGGCCAGATTTGCCCATAGAACGAGATAGCATATAAAATTAGGGGGGCTTTGTTTAGTAGCTAGAATACACGCATCAAAGGTTACCATAGATAGTTTTATCCCTAATGCTAGATGGAAGGGTTGTATGATTAATACAAGCTAACTGAGAACAACCATTTAAAAAAATAAGAGCTGGTCTAGTATCACAGGATTCCTTGGATAGATTTAAATGATGAGTATTCTATAAGGTGTATTTCATGTGTAGCTGAAACAAGTAGGGTAAGTAAAGGAATGTAGTGTGTGAGGGCAGTTTCAATTATCATTATAGAAGCATGCTGTTATATGGTTGTGATCTAAAGTTGATTTACTAATGGGATATTTTACAAGTTGCCAAAGGGTTGTATGTTATGATATATTCTAAATCCGGCCAAGAAAACACAGTTTACACGGTGCGGTAAGCCAATAAAAATAAGCTTCGAAAGAAACTTGAAAAAAGAGCTTGCAAAGTTGGTTCGGAAATGATATGATATAAAAGTTACTGAAGCGAATGAGTGACAGTGACTGAATATGTTTGATCTTTGAAAACTGAACAACGAGTGAGTATCGATCTTGCTTGCAAGATCAAAAATGAGATTTTTAATCTCGTCAGATTCAAAATGAGCTTATCGCTCTTTTCAATAACTTTATTGGAGAGTTTGATCCTGGCTCAGGACGAACGCTGGCGGCATGCCTAATACATGCAAGTCGAGCGGACTTGAAGAGAAGCTTGCTTCTCGGATGGTTAGCGGCGGACGGGTGAGTAACACGTAGGCAACCTGCCCTCAAGCTTGGGACAACTACCGGAAACGGTAGCTAATACCGAATACTTGTTTTCTTCGCCTGAAGAGAACTGGAAAGACGGAGCAATCTGTCACTTGGGGATGGGCCTGCGGCGCATTAGCTAGTTGGTGAGGTAACGGCTCACCAAGGCGACGATGCGTAGCCGACCTGAGAGGGTGATCGGCCACACTGGGACTGAGACACGGCCCAGACTCCTACGGGAGGCAGCAGTAGGGAATCTTCCGCAATGGGCGAAAGCCTGACGGAGCAATGCCGCGTGAGTGATGAAGGTTTTCGGATCGTAAAGCTCTGTTGCCAGGGAAGAACGCTTGGGAGAGTAACTGCTCTCAAGGTGACGGTACCTGAGAAGAAAGCCCCGGCTAACTACGTGCCAGCAGCCGCGGTAATACGTAGGGGGCAAGCGTTGTCCGGAATTATTGGGCGTAAAGCGCGCGCAGGCGGTCATGTAAGTCTGGTGTTTAATCCCGGGGCTCAACCCCGGATCGCACTGGAAACTGTGTGACTTGAGTGCAGAAGAGGAGAGTGGAATTCCACGTGTAGCGGTGAAATGCGTAGAGATGTGGAGGAACACCAGTGGCGAAGGCGACTCTCTGGGCTGTAACTGACGCTGAGGCGCGAAAGCGTGGGGAGCAAACAGGATTAGATACCCTGGTAGTCCACGCCGTAAACGATGAGTGCTAGGTGTTAGGGGTTTCGATACCCTTGGTGCCGAAGTTAACACATTAAGCACTCCGCCTGGGGAGTACGGTCGCAAGACTGAAACTCAAAGGAATTGACGGGGACCCGCACAAGCAGTGGAGTATGTGGTTTAATTCGAAGCAACGCGAAGAACCTTACCAGGTCTTGACATCCAACTAACGAGGCAGAGATGCGTTAGGTGCCCTTCGGGGAAAGTTGAGACAGGTGGTGCATGGTTGTCGTCAGCTCGTGTCGTGAGATGTTGGGTTAAGTCCCGCAACGAGCGCAACCCTTATATTTAGTTGCCAGCACTTCGGGTGGGCACTCTAGATAGACTGCCGGTGACAAACCGGAGGAAGGTGGGGATGACGTCAAATCATCATGCCCCTTATGACCTGGGCTACACACGTACTACAATGGCCGGTACAACGGGCTGCGAAATCGCGAGATGGAGCCAATCCCAACAAAGCCGGTCTCAGTTCGGATTGCAGGCTGCAACTCGCCTGCATGAAGTCGGAATTGCTAGTAATCGCGGATCAGCATGCCGCGGTGAATACGTTCCCGGGTCTTGTACACACCGCCCGTCACACCACGAGAGTTTATAACACCCGAAGTCGGTGGGGTAACCGCAAGGAGCCAGCCGCCGAAGGTGGGATAGATGATTGGGGTGAAGTCGTAACAAGGTAGCCGTATCGGAAGGTGCGGCTGGATCACCTCCTTTCTATGGAGAATCGTTTCCCGCGTGGAAACATTCAAATATGCAGCTCAGCTGCAAACCACTCACTCGTTGCTCAGTTTTGAGAGCTCAAACTCTCAAAACTTCTCGTTTGTTCGACCGACACATCCGTGAACGGCCCGAACCAAACGATTTGTTCTTTGAAAACTAGATATCGAAACGAAACAAACGCGAATTAGAACATTCCTTTTTAGCTGAACTTGTGTATAACAAGTTTCAATAAAAACGGTAGATTGCTGGAGCGAGTGATCGAAATGGAACGACTTTTGGCTTTGCGCAAGCAAACCAAGGGAAGTGACAGCTCGAACACGAGCGACCTGGTTAAGCTACTAAGAGCACACGGAGGATGCCTAGGCGCTAGGAGCCGATGAAGGACGTGGCGAACAACGAAACTGCCTCGGGGAGCTGTAAGCAAGCTTTGATCCGGGGATGTCCGAATGGGGAAACCCAGCTGGGGTAATATCCAGTTACTCATAACTGAATACATAGGTTATGTAGAGGCATACCAGGGGAACTGAAACATCTAAGTACCCTGAGGAAGAGAAAACAATAGTGATTCCGTCAGTAGCGGCGAGCGAACGCGGAGAAGCCCAAACCAGAGAGCTTGCTCTTTGGGGTTGTGGGACGTCTCACATGGAGTTACAAAGGAGTCAGTTAAACGAAGAGGTCTGGAAAGGCCCGCCAAAGAAGGTAAAAGCCCTGTAATTGAAAGTTGATTCTCTCCGAGACGGATCCCGAGTAGTGCGGGGCACGTGAAACCCCGTATGAATCCGGCAGGACCATCTGCCAAGGCTAAATACTTCCTAGCGACCGATAGTGAAGCAGTACCGTGAGGGAAAGGTGAAAAGCACCCCGGAAGGGGAGTGAAATAGAACCTGAAACCGTGTGCTTACAAAAAGTCAGAGCCCGTTTTAGGGGTGATGGCGTGCCTTTTGTAGAATGAACCGGCGAGTTACGTTCCCGTGCAAGGTTAAGGTGAAGAGCCGGAGCCGCAGCGAAAGCGAGTCTGAATAGGGCGAGTGAGTACGTGGACGTAGACCCGAAACCGGGTGATCTACCCCTGTCCAGGGTGAAGGTGCGGTAACACGCACTGGAGGCCCGAACCCACGCATGTTGAAAAATGCGGGGATGAGGTGGGGGTAGCGGAGAAATTCCAATCGAACTCGGAGATAGCTGGTTCTCCCCGAAATAGCTTTAGGGCTAGCCTCGGAAAACAGAGTCGTGGAGGTAGAGCACTGATTGGGTGCGGGGCCCGCAAGGGTTACCAAGCTCAGTCAAACTCCGAATGCCATAGACTTACTTCCGGGAGTCAGACAGTGAGTGCTAAGATCCATTGTCAAAAGGGAAACAGCCCAGACCATCAGCTAAGGTCCCCAAGTGTGTGTTAAGTGGGAAAGGATGTGGAGTTGCACAGACAACCAGGATGTTGGCTTAGAAGCAGCCACCATTGAAAGAGTGCGTAATAGCTCACTGGTCGAGTGACTCTGCGCCGAAAATGTAACGGGGCTAAACACACCACCGAAGCTATGGCTTGATGCTTGCATCAGGGGTAGGGGAGCGTTGTATAAGGGTTGAAGGTGTACCGTAAGGAGCGCTGGACATTATACAAGTGAGAATGCCGGTATGAGTAACGAAAAGATCAGTGAGAATCTGATCCGCCGAAAGCCTAAGGGTTCCTGAGGAAGGCTCGTCCGCTCAGGGTAAGTCGGGACCTAAGGCGAGGCCGAAAGGCGTAGTCGAAGGACAACAGGTCGAAATTCCTGTACCACCGTAAATCGTTACGAGCGATGGGGGGACGCAGTAGGGTAGTGACGCAGGCTGATGGATGCCTGTCCAAGCAGTGAGGCTGGTTAGTAGGCAAATCCGCTAACCGTAAGGCTGAGCTGTGATGGGGAGTGAAAATTACAGTAGCGAAGGTCATGATCTCACACTGCCAAGAAAAGCCTCTAGCCAGATGAAGGTGCCCGTACCGCAAACCGACACAGGTAGGCGAGAAGAGAATTCTAAGGCGCGCGGAAGAACTCTCGTTAAGGAACTCGGCAAAATGACCCCGTAACTTCGGGAGAAGGGGTGCCCCGGTAGTGTGAATAGCACGAGGGGGCCGCAGTGAAAAGGCCCAAGCGACTGTTTAGCAAAAACACAGGTCTGTGCGAAGCCGTAAGGCGAAGTATACGGGCTGACGCCTGCCCGGTGCTGGAAGGTTAAGGGGAGTGGTTAGGGAGTAATCCCGAAGCTGTGAACCGAAGCCCCAGTAAACGGCGGCCGTAACTATAACGGTCCTAAGGTAGCGAAATTCCTTGTCAGGTAAATTCTGACCCGCACGAATGGCGTAACGACTTGGGCGCTGTCTCAACGAGAGATCCGGTGAAATTTTAATACCTGTGAAGATGCAGGTTACCCGCGACAAGACGGAAAGACCCCATGGAGCTTTACTGCAGCTTGATATTGAATTTGGGTACGATCTGTACAGGATAGGTGGGAGCCTTTGAAGCGTGAGCGCCAGCTTGCGTGGAGGCACCGTTGGGATACCACCCTGATCGTATCTAGGTTCTAACCTGGTACCGTAATCCGGTGCGGGGACAGTGTCAGGTGGGCAGTTTGACTGGGGCGGTCGCCTCCTAAAGAGTAACGGAGGCGCCCAAAGGTTCCCTCAGAATGGTTGGAAATCATTCGAAGAGTGCAAAGGCATAAGGGAGCTTGACTGCGAGACCTACAAGTCGAGCAGGGACGAAAGTCGGGCTTAGTGATCCGGTGGTACCGCATGGAAGGGCCATCGCTCAACGGATAAAAGCTACCCTGGGGATAACAGGCTTATCTCCCCCAAGAGTCCACATCGACGGGGAGGTTTGGCACCTCGATGTCGGCTCATCGCATCCTGGGGCTGAAGTAGGTCCCAAGGGTTGGGCTGTTCGCCCATTAAAGCGGTACGCGAGCTGGGTTCAGAACGTCGTGAGACAGTTCGGTCCCTATCTGTCGTGGGCGTAGGAAATTTGAGAGGAGCTGTCCTTAGTACGAGAGGACCGGGATGGACGTACCGCTGGTGTACCAGTTGTTCCGCCAGGAGCACCGCTGGGTAGCTATGTACGGACGGGATAAGCGCTGAAAGCATCTAAGCGTGAAGCCCCCCTCAAGATGAGATTTCCCAGTATGTAAGACCCCTTGAAGACGACGAGGTAGATAGGCTGGGGGTGGAAGTGCAGTAATGCATGGAGCTGACCAGTACTAATCGGTCGAGGGCTTATCCAATAGCAAGTTTTAAATCGCGTGCGTTTCGTTTCGAATCTAGTTTTCAGAGAACAACACTCTGAATGAAGTGAAAATCGGTACATCACGGAATGTGTGTATGATTTTCAGTTCTGAATGAATGGAAGAAGCTATGCTTCGACCAATCGCGTTTGGTGGCGATGGCGGAGGGGTTCCACACGTACCCATCCCGAACACGACCGTTAAGCCCTCTAGCGCCGATGGTACTTGGACCGCAGGGTCCTGGGAGAGTAGGACGCCGCCAAGCGGAACCCCAATGGGGTATTTTTTTTCGAAAGATAGGGGCCTTTAGCTCAGTTGGTTAGAGCGCACCTCTGATAAGGGTGAGGCCGGTGGTTCGAGTCCACCAAGGCCCATAGTAACTTCATAAGAGATATGTATGGGGCCATAGCTCAGCTGGGAGAGCGCCTGCCTTGCAAGCAGGAGGTCAGCGGTTCGATCCCGCTTGGCTCCACCATTTTCCCTGATAGCTCAGTTGGTAGAGCACTCGACTGTTAATCGAGTTGTCACAGGTTCGAGTCCTGTTCGGGGAGCCATTAAGGCCCGTTGGTCAAGGGGTTAAGACACCTCCCTTTCACGGAGGTAACAGGGGTTCGAATCCCCTACGGGTCATATTTACGGAGGCTTAGCTCAGCTGGGAGAGCATCTGCCTTACAAGCAGAGGGTCGGGGGTTCGATCCCCTCAGCCTCCACCATATAATTTTTGATGACGCGGGGTGGAGCAGCCCGGTAGCTCGTCGGGCTCATAACCCGAAGGCCGCAGGTTCAAATCCTGCCCCCGCAATTGTAGCTTTCCTAACCGAAAGTGATCTGGAACCGTGGTGTAGTTGGCCTAACATGCCTGCCTGTCACGCAGGAGATCGCGGGTTCGAATCCCGTCGGTTCCGCCATCTTTATATGGCTCGGTAGCTCAGTCGGTAGAGCAGAGGACTGAAAATCCTCGTGTCGGCGGTTCGATTCCGTCCCGAGCCACCATGAACATAACAATTTGATACGCCGGTGTAGCTCAACTGGTAGAGCAACTGACTTGTAATCAGTAGGTTGGGGGTTCAAGTCCTCTCGCCGGCACCACTTTATGGAGGATTAGCGAAGTGGCCAAACGCATCAGACTGTAAATCTGCTCCCGTACGGGTTCGGTGGTTCGAATCCATCATCCTCCACCAGTTCTATTATGAGTCATTAGCTCAGTTGGTAGAGCACCTGACTTTTAATCAGGGTGTCGAAGGTTCGAATCCTTCATGACTCACTTTTATTATATGCGCGTGTGGCGGAATTGGCAGACGCACTAGACTTAGGATCTAGCGTCTTTGACGTGGGGGTTCAAGTCCCTCCACGCGCATCCCTTATTTTGCGGAAGTGGCTCAGCGGTAGAGCATCGCCTTGCCAAGGCGAGGGTCGCGGGTTCGATTCCCGTCTTCCGCTCCAATATTTGCGCCCTTAGCTCAGCTGGATAGAGCGTTTGACTACGAATCAAAAGGCCGGGAGTTCGAATCTCTCAGGGCGCGCCATTATAACTAAATTTAAACTATGCCGGCGTGGCGGAATGGCAGACGCGCTCGACTCAAAATCGAGTGGGAAACCGTGGAGGTTCGAGTCCTCTCGCCGGTATATTTAACGGGATGTAGCTCAGCTTGGTAGAGCACCTGGTTTGGGACCAGGGGGTCGCATGTTCAAATCGTGTCATCCCGATTTTTTTGTTTATGCGGGTGTAGTTCAATGGTAGAACTTTAGCCTTCCAAGCTAATAGCGTGGGTTCGATTCCCATCACCCGCTTCATATATTGAAGAAGAAAGAGACACAATCTGTGTTCTCTTTCTTTTTTTGCATGAACAAGAGGTTTTTCCCCTTTTCCTATATTACGTGCCCAAGCCTTCGTCGTATTTCTGCAGCTATTTTCTCAATTAACATTCAATGCACATTCAATGAACTCTCTTGTTACACTCCAAGCTATTATTTGTTGATCATTTATACCTTACATTCCTCCAGCATCGTACGATCTCACCCCTTATTTTACGCAAATCTAACCTAATTTTAATAAAACGCTTACAAAAATAGCTTGCGAAAATGCTCAGCCTGTAATACCATATGAATTAAGCGCTTAACCTTTAGGGGTAAGGCGCTTAAACTTAACTTAGATTAAGCGCTTAACCCGTAAAGGAAAGGATGGCGATCAATTCATGACAACGATTCGACTAACGATGGCTCAGGCCTTGCTTCGATACCTGGATCAGCAGTATATCTCGGTAGATGGGGTAGAAACCAAGTTTGTAAAAGGAATTATCGGAATATTTGGACACGGGAATGTAACAGGAATCGGGGAAGCATTAGAACGCAGCTCTGGAAACCTGACGTATATGCAAGGTAAAAACGAACAAGGTATGGTGCACACAGCTGCAGCTTATGCCAAACAGAAGAACCGCAAACAGATCTACGCATGCACTACGTCTATTGGCCCTGGTGCATTGAATATGATTACTGCCGCAGCAACAGCAACGGTGAATCGCATTCCGGTATTGCTTCTCCCAGGAGATAACTTTGCTACGCGAGAGCCAGATCCAGTATTACAACAACTCGAAGTAAGCAGTGACTATACCATATCGGCTACAGATCCGTTCAAAGCGGTCAGCAAATACTGGGATCGCATCGTGCGCCCGGAACAGTTGATGGTTGCAGTTACCAATGCTATGCGTGTATTGACCGACCCAGCTGAGACAGGAGCTGTTACGCTGGCATTACCTCAGGATGTGCAGGCAGAAGCGTATGACTACCCGGAATCTTTCTTTGCCCGTAAAGTGCATTATCTGGATCGCAGGCCACCTGTTCAGGCAGCCATTGAACGGGCAACGAAACAGATCACCCATAGCAAAAAGCCCCTGCTCGTTGCAGGCGGTGGGGTGCTCTACTCCGAAGCATCTGCACAACTGATCGAGTTCGCGGAAGCCTTCGGTATTCCAATTGCTGAAACACAAGCAGGCAAAAGCGCAGTATCTTGGGAACACCCGCTTAATGTGGGGGCCATCGGGGTTACCGGTTCTCTGGCAGCCAATCGCTTGGCTAAAGAAGCGGATGTCGTGATCGGCGTGGGTACGAGGTTCTCCGATTTTACCACGGCCTCACATGCTGCTTTTCAAAATCCAGAAGTATCCTTTATCAACATTAACTTGAATAGTATGGATGCTGCCAAGTTAGGCGGGGAAGCCATTCTGGCTGATGCCCGTGAAGGTTTGCAGGCGTTGCAACAAGAATTGAAGGCACAACAGTACAGCAGTGCATATGGTTCATCTGAAGTGGCTGAACTTCGTGATCAATGGAATACAGAGGTGGATCGACTCTACGCTGCCGAGCATGAAGCTGGTTTAGCGCAGACGAAAGCCATTGGTATCGTGAATCGCACAATTGATCCATCCTCGGTAATTGTCTGTGCGGCAGGTAGTCTCCCAGGGGACTTGCACCGTTTGTGGCGTACTGCTGAGCCGAAGACATACCACATGGAGTATGGATTCTCTTGTATGGGATACGAGGTTAGTGGTGCATTCGGCGCGGCTCTCGCGGAGCCGGATCGTGAAGTATATGCCATGGTGGGTGACGGTAGTTACCTGATGTTGCATTCGGAACTGGTTACAAGCTTGCAGGAACAGAAGAAAATGACGGTTCTTTTATTCAATAATAATGGCTTCCAGTGCATTCATAATCTGCAACGTGAACATGGCAGTGACGGATTCGGAAACGAATTCCGTTATCGCGAAACAGAGAGCGGCCGTTTGACGGGTGAGTATATGCCTATGGATTTTGCGGCTCACGCTCGTAGTATGGGAGCGAAAGCATATCGTGCGGAAACCGCAGAGCAACTGGAACAGGCGCTTCGGGATGCCAAGAACGAGACGGTAACAACGTTGATTGAAATTCCGGTTGTACCGGGAACCAACACAGGCGGATATGAGTCATGGTGGAATGTCGGGGTGCCTGAAGTATCTGTTGAGGAAAAAGTCGTTCGTGCCCACGAAACGATGAAATCGAATCGCGGTAAAGCAAAACGGGTGTAATTCACGCTACTAATCTCATCTACTCATTTATTTTATAAATAAATCTCTTCTCATAAAGATAAAGTCTGACAAAGCTGAACAACAAAAGGAGCCGTGGAATCATGAGCAAGCTGCCATTCCAGCTTGGGATTCATCCGATCAATTGGGTCGGCGAAGATGTAAAGGAACATGGTGATGATACAACTTGTGCGCAGATTCTGGACGATATTCAGCGTCTGGGATTGAAGGGTACTGAGATGGGACGCAAGTATCCGACCGATCCCGCTACACTGCGTGAAGAACTGAGCAAGCGTAATATCAACCTGATCTCCCAGTGGAAATCCGTACTGTTCTCGGATCCGGCATATCGCCAAGCGGAGCTGGACGATTATCGCAGACATGCTGAATTTCTGCAGTCCATGGGCAGCAAGGTCATTAGTACAGCCGAGGTTGGCGGGTCACTTCATTTTGATCCAAGACGGACACCGAATGAAAAAGAAGTGCTTAGACTCAGTGATGCCGAATGGCATGTTCTTGCTGAAGGTTTGAACCAAGCTGGTGCCATTGCTCAGGAGTATGGGCTGAAACTCACCTATCACCATCACGGAGGCACGGTAATTGAGCAACCTGAGGAAATTGATCGTTTGATGGAGCTCACAGACCCATCACTGGTTTACTTACTCTTTGATACAGGCCATGCCTATTATGGCGGCGCTAATCCACTTGAGGTGCTGCGTAAACATTACGACCGGATTGCCTACATCCATCTGAAGGATATTCGCCCGGATGTGCTGGATCAGGCACGAGCGGAGCAATCTGACTTTGTTGGCTGTATTCGCAGGGGGGTATTCACGGTACCAGGAGATGGTTGCATTGATTTTGCACCGATCCTGCAGGAACTGATCACTCGCGGGTATAACGGCTGGGCGATGCTCGAAGGAGAACAAGATCCTGCCATTCATAATCCGTATGAGTATGCAAAACGCTCTCTGAGTTACATGGAGTCTCTGTACTAGGGCAGTAAAGACAACGCAACGAAAGACTGCTGGCCAGCCTAGCCTCTATATGTGTAGCAAATTAAAAAGAACCAATATGAATTCATATCAATGGAGTAGAAATCATCTCCTAACCAATCGAGATTCCACCATAGAAAGGGGCTCAAACGCAATGACTTACGTATCCTTTCCAGCATCCAGGAAGAAGGATTTCACTGCCATTGGCCGCTTGTGCATCGATTTGAATGCCAATGAGATCAACCGTCCGATGGAAGAGACGATGACGTTCACCAAATACGTCGGCGGTTCTCCGGCCAATATTACGATCGGCATGTCCAGACTTGGCATGGAGACGGCTTTCATCGGCAAAATTGCAGGTGACCAGATGGGCAGATTCATCCAAAGTTATCTGGAGAAGAACGGGATCGACACCTCCAATGTAGTGACTGATAACACGGGGGCAGTAACCGGACTTGCTTTTACCGAGATCAAAAGCCCGACAGACTGCAGTATTTTGATGTATCGAGACAACGTAGCGGATCTTTTATTGCAGGCTAGCGAGGTACAGGAACAGCTGATTGCGGATTCCAAAGTGTTGTTGATCTCCGGTACAGCTCTCGCACAGAGCCCATCACGGGAAGCAGTTATTCAAGCTCTGACTTATGCAAAAAAACATGGCACTGTCATCGTATTTGATTTGGACTACCGTCCATATACTTGGACATCGGATGAAGAGACAGCAGTCTATTATAACCTCGCTGCCGAGAAATGCGATATCATTCTGGGAACACGAGAAGAGTTCGACATGATGGAGACATTTGAGAATAACCCGGATCATAATGATCAGGTGACGGCACAGAAATGGTTTGATTTTTCAGCGAAAATCGTTGTGATCAAGCACGGAAAAGAAGGCTCCATCGCGTATACACGTGAAGGGCTCTCACACCGGGCTAACAGTTACCCTGCTCGTGTCGTAAAAACATTCGGTGCAGGCGACTCCTACGCTGCGGGATTCCTCTACGGCTTAATGCAAGGCTGGACGATTGAGCGCAGTATGGGCTACGGAAGTGCTGCAGCAAGTATCGTTATCTCCAGTCACAGCTGCTCGGATGCAATGCCGACTGTAGAACAAGTGAATGAGTATATCGAACGCTGCAACCGGGGCGAGATTATTCCGTCTTGATGCAGCCGTAAATAGATGGCTTTGTTCTAGATGATCTATATTGGATCAATGGGAATTCGTGATACAAAAATACGCACTGGATAGGAAAGAAACGCATAGAAGTAACGCACATAAACGAGGGGAGACAACACACATGGGAAAAGGGACTTCAGAAACGTCTGCAACAGTGACGAACGTACAAAACTGGATCGGGGGTACTTGGGTAAACCCGACGACAACACGAACCGAAGCGGTTGTTAACCCGGCTACAGAAGAGATTATTGCATACGTGCCGCTGTCTGAACAAGCGGATGTGGATCAGGCCGTACAGGCTGCAAGGACAGCATTCAAATCGTGGAGCACCACACCGGTTCCTCGCCGTGCCCGCATTTTGTTCCGTTATCAGCAACTGCTGGTAGAGCACTGGGAAGAGCTGGCCAAACTGGTGACACTGGAGAACGGTAAAAGTTATGCCGAAGCTTATGGCGAAGTATTGCGCGGCATTGAGTGCGTTGAGTTCGCGGCAGGTGCCCCGAACCTCATGATGGGCAAACAGTTGCCTGACATCGCTACAGGACTGGAATCAGGCATGTACCGTTACCCAATCGGGGTCATCGGAGGAATCACTCCGTTCAACTTCCCGATGATGGTACCTTGCTGGATGTTCCCGCTGGCGATTGCTTGCGGTAACACATTTGTTCTGAAGCCGTCAGAGCGTACTCCGCTCCTGGCCGGACGTTTGGCAGAACTTTTCAAAGAAGCGGGACTTCCAGATGGAGTACTCAACATCGTTCACGGTGCACATGACGTTGTAAACGGATTGCTTGAGCATAAAGAAGTTGCGGCTATTTCCTTTGTCGGTTCACAACCTGTTGCTGAATACATCTACAAAACAGCTTCTGCACACGGCAAACGTGTTCAGGCACTTGCTGGTGCGAAGAACCACTCCATCGTTATGCCGGACGCTGACCTTGATCTGACCGTAAAAGAGATCACAAGTGCAGCGTTTGGTTCAGCTGGCGAACGTTGTATGGCTTGCTCCGTTGTGGTTGCTGTTGGCGATGTGGCGGATGCTTTGGTACAAAAGCTGGTGGAAGCTGCTGACCGCATCAACATTGGTAACGGCATGGACGAAGGCGTATTCCTGGGTCCAGTGATCCGCGGACTTCACAAAGAGCGTACACTGGGTTACATTGAGTCAGGTGAACAGGAAGGCGCAACCTTGATTCGGGATGGACGTAAGGATCAAGCGACAGACGGTTCCGGTTATTTTGTAGGGCCAACTGTATTTGATCATGTAGATAGCACCATGAAAATCTGGAAAGATGAAATCTTTGCTCCAGTACTTTCGGTGGCAAGAGTAGAAACACTGGAGGAAGCGGTAGAACTGGCAAACCGTTCAGACTTTGCTAACGGGGCATGCCTATTTACTCGCAGCGGTGCGAATATGCGCCAGTTCCGTGAAACGATTGAAGCGGGTATGCTGGGCGTGAATCTGGGTGTACCAGCACCGATGGCCTTCTTCCCATTCTCCGGTTGGAAGAAATCCTTCTACGGTGATCTGCATGCTAACGGCACGGATGGTGTGGAGTTCTACACTCGCAAGAAAATGGTAACTACACGCTGGTAATCGATCAACGCACAGCGTACAGCATGCAATATAGGGGCTGAGCAAGGGCTCAGTTCCCAGACACCATAGGGATGCATATAGGGAGGATAACGGAATGGGCAAGGACAAAGTAAGAATTGGCATTATCGGTGCTGGACGTATCGGCAAAATCCATGCAGACAACCTGCTGCGTAACCCGAATGCCGAGATTGTAGCGATCAGTGATTTGTTCGCAGGACCTGAACTGGAGGCGTGGGCCTCTGAACGCGGCATCTCTGTTGTCACCAAAGACAGCAGTGAGCTCATTGCAATGTCAAACATTGATGCAGTATTAATCTGTTCCTCAACAGATACACATGTACCGTTGATCGAGCAAGCAGCACAAGCGGGTAAACATATCTTCTGTGAAAAGCCGGTAAGTATGGACTTGTCCCAGACCGAAGCGGCTGTAGCGGCTGTAGCAAAGGCTGGCGTGAAACTTCAGATCGGATTTAACCGCCGCTTTGACCACAACTTCAGAAGAGTACGCTCTCATGTGTTGGAAGGCACGATTGGTGATCCACATATTCTTAAGATTACTTCCCGTGACCCGAGCCCACCACCTGCGGAATATATCCGGGTATCCGGCGGAATTTTCATGGATATGATGATTCATGATTTCGATATGGCCCGTTATTTGTCCGGCAGTGAAGTAGAGGAAGTTTACGCCAAAGGCAAGGTACTCATTAACCCGGTATTCGCAGAACATGGTGATGTGGATACAGCCATCGTTACGTTAACGTTTGCTAATGGCGCAATTGGTGTGATCGACAACAGCCGTCAGGCCGTGTACGGATATGATCAACGTGTGGAAGTATTCGGTTCGCTGGGCAGCGCTTCGGCGGATAATGATCATCCGAATACAGCGGAGATCAGCACAGCAGCTGGACTGATGCGCGACAAACCACTGCACTTCTTCCTTGAACGTTACAATGAAGCATATGTGCAGGAGACTGCTCTTTTCATCGATGCCATTATTCATGATAAACCCGTCATTGTAGACGGTAACGATGCAGTACAGGCAGAGCGGATCGCTTTGGCAGCCAAGATGTCCATGGAGCAGGGAAGACCTGTGAAGATGACAGAAGTTCCAGGTGCATCGCGTGAGACGCAACCGGCAAATTAAGTAGAATTTAGTAGAAGTTGCAAAGCAATTTTCTCTTCAAAATGAATGAATGTTACCTATGTCAAACACACAAGGATCAGATCAAGTGATAGCAGACGAGTATGGAAGGAGTGGATCAATAACATGTCAGAACTTATTGTAAAACCTGCCGCAAACCCGGAGGCAGACGGGACAATATTATCGGTGACACCGGAATCTGCTGGCTGGGAATACGTCGGATTTCAGGTTGCGAAACTAGCAGCAGGGGAGAAGCTAAGCCGTGAGAGTGGAGACCAGGAGCTATGCGTGGTGCTTCTCAGCGGGCTTGCGAATGTAAGTACTCGGGAGCATACATGGGAGAATATCGGGAAACGCATGAGCGTTTTCGAAAAAATTCCTCCGTACTCCGTCTATGTGTCCACGTCAGATCAGATTGAGGTTACGGCACTTACCGAGCTGGAGATCGCGATTTGTGTTGCTCCAGGGAAAGGTACGTATCCTTCACGCTTGATCGCTCCTGAGGATGTAGGTGTGGAAGGGCGCGGTTACGGCAATCTGGAGCGTCATATCCATAACATTTTACCGGAGCAAAAGGAAGCCGACAGCCTGCTGGTCGTTGAAGTGTTCACACCGGACGGTCACTGGTCGAGCTATCCGCCGCATAAACATGATCAGGATGCGTTGCCGGATGAATCACTGCTGGAGGAAACGTATTATTTCCGTGTGCAGCCGGAGCAGGGGTTTGCCATTCAACGCGTGTACACCGATGATCGTTCTGTGGACGAGACGCTTGCCGTGAAAAACGGCGAGGTCGTGCTTGTGCCGAATGGATACCATCCGGTAGGTGCGCCTCCGGGATATGAAGTCTATTATCTGAATGTGATGGCTGGGCCGACACGGACTTGGAAGTTCCATAACGACCCGGATCATGAGTGGCTTTTCAAAAAGTAAAAGTCATAAGTAATTCTGTCTTCGCATTGCGTAAGCAGTATTCCCCCTTCATAATAAGAAGAGAATAATCATCTATGTATAATGAATTTATATATAGCACAAATGGGGAAAAACGATGAAAGCAACCATTTACGATATAGCACGCGAGGCGGGGGTATCGATTGCCACCGTCTCGCAGGTGATTAACGGCAAAGGCAAGATCAGCGAGAAGCGCCGTGCCGAGATTATGGAGATCATGGAGCGGCTTCACTATCAACCGAGCGCAATTGCTGCCGCACTGACCGGTAAACAAACGTATACGCTAGGCCTGCTTGTGCCGGATATTTCGAATCCGTATTTTGCCGAACTTGCCCGGGCAGTAGAGGATCGTAGCCGCCAGTTGGGATATAGCGTGGTGATCTGTAGTACGGATAACAAGGACGAGCGAGTAGAGCGATACCTGAACCTGTTGCAGCAAAAAAGAGTCGACGGCATGATGATCGGAACCGGGATCGATAATGCCGAAATTCTGTCACCGCTCTTGCAGCAGTCGATGCCTGTTGCGCTGATTGCCCGCCATATGCCCGCGTTGTCAGTGCATACGGTCACCATTGACGATAGACTTGGCGGCTTATTGGCTGCGCAACATCTGCTTGAACTTGGACATACGCGTCTGGCAGTCTTGTCTGAGCCATCCAAAGTCAGTAGCAGTCAGGAACGGATACGTGGCTTCCGTGAAGCATTAAATAAGGCAGGATACGTACTGGAGCCTGATCAGATCCGTGAATCAGCTGCAGATCTAGGCTCTGCCAAACAAGAAGCATTGCGGCTACTCGGTGAACAGAATCATCCGACAGGCTTATTCTGTTGTAATGATATTCAGGCGATTGGTGCACTTCAAGCAGCCAAGGAGTTAGGACTACGTGTACCGAGAGATGTATCCATTATCGGATTCGACAATACGATTCTCGCTTCAGTAACGAGTCCACCCCTGACCACGATTGCCCAACCAATTGAAGATTTGGGCCGCCGGGCAGTGGATTTGTTGATCGATGAGCTAAAGGATGAACAGAAGGCTCCACAAAAAATTGTACTTAAACCCGAGTTGGTGGTTCGGGATTCGGCAGGTCAAGCACCAGCAGAGCTGCGTAAATAGTCGTAGCATTTAATGTAAAACACGGGATCTAACTGCACCTGTTGATTATTTATCTGCTGCGGTACCATGCAAAGTTTCAATGGTGTCTGTGACACATAACCAAACAGTAAACAGACCTCATTATGCACCATCTGGGAGCATAATGAGGTCTGTTTTTTATATCTATAATACTGATTTTTTGATTTAATCAGCTTGGATATGCATTTCCTTTTGCAGAGGTCATCCGTATCGATATTGAAGATTACACTTTAAACTTTTTCACCTCGCCGGCCAATGCTTTGGACTGCTCAGCCAATTCATTGGAGCGCTCGGAGATGCTGGTAATATAATTGAATTGCTCTTGTGTGGAAGAAGCCACTTCTTCCGTCGAAGCAGCGCTTTGCTCCGACATCGCCGCAACGCTGGAGATCACCTCGGCAACTTTGCCAGCATTGTCGTCCAGTTCCGTCGTTGCAGAGGAGACTTGTTTCAACTGAACTTCAATGCCCTCAATCGACTGTTGAATGCGGACAAAGGATTCACGCATATTGTGCACGGCAGCAACCTGTTGTTCCACACCCTGTTCAGCAGTGCGTACTTCGTTAACACTCATGCCGCTGGCAGTCTGAATTTCATTCAGCAGTATGATAATGTCTTTGGCAGAAGCGGCAGATTGCTCGGCAAGTTTGCGTACTTCTTCTGCCACAACAGCGAAGCCCCGTCCGTGTTCACCTGCTCGTGCGGCTTCAATTGAAGCATTTAACGCCAGCAGATTGGTTTGAGAGGCGATACCTTGAATCATAGCAACGATGCCCTCAATCTTCTGAGACTTGTCGGCAAGCAGTGTAATGGATTCACCTACCCGGTCAATGGAGTGACGATTGCCGTCTGCCAGTTCAACCTGGTGATCCACGGCTTGCAGACCTGTGAGCATCGCTTCACCGGCGTCACGTATCATCTCCACCGATTGTTCTACACTGCGGTTAATACCCCCAACATTGTCACTCATAATAGCCAGACGACCTGATCCATCGTAGACGGATTCAGCTTGTGTGCTGGAGCCTTGAGCCAGCTCATCTGTGGCAATCGAGATTTGTTCAGCAATTCGTTTGGTATTTTCCGTGTGTTCCTGCATCTCTCCTGATATGCTGTGTACCCGGTCAGCCGAGGTGGTGACTTGGCGTAGCAGTGTGCCGAGTTGATCTGACATCTGGTTAAAGGCGATGCCGAGTTCGGCAAATTCATCTTTGCCCTTCGCGTTAACCCGTCCCGTGAAGTCACCGCCTGACATTTGCATGGAAGTCTGGTGCAGCTGTTTCAACGGTTTGATGAACAGTGTCGCAATCCAGTAAGCTCCTGCCAGTACAGCCAGAAGTGTAGCTCCAATAATTAGAATATAGTTATTACGCAACTGATAAAATTCAGCATAGGCAAGTTTTTTTGAAATCACGGAACCAATCACCCAGCCTGTACTAGGAATCTGGTTATAGAATAACAGGTAATCTTCGCCGTTAGATTGAAACGACTTCTCCCCTGAAGGGTTACTCTGCATATCTGCGAGCAGGGGGCTTAATTCAGGATTATCTTTAACAGATGTGTTCACGATTTTAGCGTCTGGATGAGCGAGAAGTAACCCGTTTTTGTCTATTAAAAAGGAATACCCGAGTCCGTTCAGATTAATTTTTTTGACCGTGTCCGTTAATTTAGAGAGCAATAGGTCGCCTGCAACGACACCTTGCAGACCCCCTTCCTTGTTATGTACAGGCATCGCGATGGATACGGCATACTCTTTGGTCATCATATCCTGGTAAGGGTCGGAGAACATCAGAGCATCCGCTTGTTTAGCCTGCTCATACCATGGACGTTTACGGGGATCATAGCCGGCATCTGGAGACCAGTCGGAACCGTTCATGAAAGTCCCGTCCTTTTCCGAGCCAAAATATAGATCAGACAGATTTTCTTTATTACTGCCTTTGTTCATAACATTAAAATAGTCTTCAGTAAGCGCCCCTTCAGGTACGCCATCTTCAATAACAAAGCCTAATGTTTCAATAATTTTGGCATTACTTGAAATCCAGCCGTCCAACTGGTTAGCCGAAGAGGCCATCACACCCTTAAGTGCGGAGTCAACATTACGAGTGGCTTGTTTCTCCGTCTGATACAAACCAAGTAATGCGATTGGCAATGCAGCGATCAGCACAGCTGTCAGAAACATCATCATTAATTTAGGTTTGAGCTTCATTCCAATTCCCCCCACATGCTAATCTCTTTTTTCTTGGCAAGCTTATGCAATATATCGTCATTTCGAAATCAAATTTTAGTTCTTTCTCAAAAGTTAGCGGCCTAAATGTTCCAATGCCAAAAAGAGGCTCCCCGCTGGAGAACCCCATTGTCTATATAAGAGTTATATTTCGCATGTTTATTTCAATAAAAATGCCAATGCCTCATCATATGTTTCCCATTGAAATTCCGTCTGATGTTCTGATTCTTTGGAGATTCGATTAAGTTGCATCTTGGCGATCGCTCCACCTACAGCTACACTAGCCCGCTTCATGCCCAGTTCTTTTGCTCGTTTTTGATGTGCAACCATCTTATCTTTGGTATCTTGTGGAAAGGCTTTCAAATTTCTCATGTCGACGAGCACATCAAATGCGTTACCCAGCTCGGGAGCAATTCTCTCGATCTCCGTATTAACGTGTTCAACCTGCTCTGGTGAAACAATCCCTTCCCAGACAATCTCAATAATGGGTTTAGGTGAATCCAAACGTCTAACAGACATACAGGCAACTCCTCATTCATCAATTTATGTGTGTAAGCCTAATGGCCTATTAATCATACTCCTTTACACGTTAAATAAAAATGTATACACATATCATCATAGTACGAATGGACTATTTTTTTGTTGAATCATAAAAAGCCGCCCGGAATAAATCCCCAGACGGCTTTTATGAATATCAGTATTGCTAGGGAAGTACCAGGAACGGTTATAAGCCAATCTTCAGGCTTTCCCCTTCCGTAGCAATTCCCTTGGAAAGAGTAATGCTTAATTTCTGCTCTGGAGTGAATCCAAGAGTTTCACCATCATGCAGGGTAACATCATTTTCAACAACATAGGTAGTTGTCATAAACATCATCTCAAAGACATCACTTAATGGCTTGGGCGATCCAGTAATCTCCATCTCAACTTTCCCGAAGTTACGCAGGCCGTACGTATAAGCTGAAGCACCTTCGGTGTTTTGATACAGACCAATGAACACCCACAGAGGTACCGGTAATTCATCCTCTTTGAGCCCACGGCTTACCTCCACATACTTACCTGCTTCAACGACAAGTGGAGACATGTAGATTGCGAGAGCATGATCCAATTGCAGTAATGCGGATGCGGTTTGAGTAAAAAGGATGTGTCCTTGAATAGCATCTGTTGCATTCAGAACAGATACAATGATCTGAGACTGGTGCCTTGCAGTTACCTGTTCAGCTTCTGGCCAAAGAATGTTTAACTTCGCATTCTCCTCGACCTCGCGATCGGGTACAGGTGCGGCAATGTGAGCGCACACGACCTGCATTCCATCAACTTCAAAGAAGAGGTTGCCTTCCTCGGCTTGTTCATTAATCTCAATATTCCATTCCATCTTCATCCGGTCGACAAAAAGATTAAAATCACAGTCTTCCCGTTCTAATAGCACAAATCCGACAATGGTTTGACTATAATCCGTCTGTGGAGCAACAACGCTGGATTGTACCTTTTCCTTTTTGCGCCGACGCAGCTTGTCAAACAGTCCCATGACATGTTCCCCTTTCTACTCCCAGAACCATTCTGGTGATTGGCAAGATATACTTCCTACCTTACCATATCCGAGGGTCCAGTCGCAGATTATGCTCGTTTGAAACAAGCTACAGGAACAATACAAGCAAAAGTGCAATGATTGCCGGCAAGCCCTGTTTGATAATAATGGATCGTGAAGAAGTTGCACCACCGTAGAGAGCCGCAATGATTACACATGCTAAGAAGAAAATCTGAATATGAAGCCCTACACTGGAATCCGGATACAACAGGCCCCAGATCAGACCGGCTGCAAGAAAACCGTTGTACAGACCCTGATTAGCGGCAAGAGCTTTGGTGGAGTTAGCAAACTCCGGTGTAGTGCCAAACGTTTTCATCGTGCGTGGACGTGTCCACATGAACATCTCCATAATCATGATATAGAAGTGTTCAACAGCTACAAGAGCGACAAAAATAGTACCTATCAAAAGAAACACCCTGCTTTCTACTATGTAATGAACTCCTAACATACTTAATATATAGATTAGCATATAAACGTGGAATTTCAAATTAATTTTTTGCAATTTAATTGCGTATACTGTAATTGAATTTTATTCGTGATTTTCTTCTAACTTCGAAAAGTGGGTAAGATAATAAGACATACCTTTTACCTATCAGCATCTACCGATTATCAAAGATTCATACACAGAGTAATAACACTTAGAGTAACAGGGGAAAGTGAATGATTCAGAAAGTGAATGATCCAGAAAGGGAGGGAAGTTTAATGGGAACAGCTCAATTTGTTCTGCTTGCAGATGATCCGTCTACATTTGTAACAAGGGTAGTGCCCTTTATAGATATTGAACTTGCTGGAATACCCGGTGATCGGCATTACGGTCTGTTAAGACCAGCAGATTCCCGTCAGAAAATCTACAAACGGGGTACGCCGATTGCCAATCGCCGGCAGATCAGCATCGTTTCTGAGGAAGAGTGCGCTTTGATCGCCCAGAAGATGAACATTCCGGAAGTGCGTCCCGAGTGGCTTGGTGCCAATATACTGGTTCGAGGTATAGAGCAATTGACTGAACTGCCCGTGGGAACCAGACTTCTGTTTCCTGATGGAACAGGCTTGATCTGTAAAGGAGAGAACCTGCCTTGTGTGCATCCTGGAAAAGTCATTGAACAGTTCTACGGACAGGAGGGTTTGCGCAAAAAGTTTGTGCCGGCCGCCCGCAAGAAACGCGGTATCGTCTGTTCCGTTGAACGTGAGGGTACCATTCATACAGGTGACACGATTGAAGTGATCCGTTTGCCTTAGGTATCTATCCTGGTGGCTGTATTTCATAGATTCTCATCCTGCATGGTTTCCGCTTCTGCTTCATGGAACAGATGCAGACAACAGCATATACTCTTCGGGTGTGCTGCCAATGATGGATTTGAAGTCTTTAATAAAATGAGATTGATCATGGTATCCCAGGTCTTGAGATAACTTGCCCAGGTCGCAGGCTAAGCCGCGTTCGATGCATTCAGAGGCATTTTGCAGACGATATAATTGGATGACTGTTTTGGGGCTGATACCGACATATTGATTAAACAGACGCTGGAGTTTGCGTGTATGCAGATTCCAGTGGGATGACAGCTGATCTACTCTCAGCATATCCCGATCTTGCTCAATATGCTGCACAATAGCACAGGTTAAACTTGCGTCAATGTCCTTCGCGGGAAGGCGTGCAGAAAGCATTTGATCCATATAGCGGGCTTTTTCCTCCATAGCGTCTTCACCAAGCAAAATATCTTCTAATGCTCCGGCACGGATGCCGAGCAGACCCGATACCTCAAGTGGTTTCCCGTAGAGAGTAGAAACGGGTGCCTGAAGGAAGGGATAGAATCCTCCCGGTCTGAACTTTACGCCAAAAACACAACCTTTGCCGTGAATAGCGTACGTAAACTTTTGATCAGAAGGCCCGAAAAAAAATGTTTTGTTTCGTTCAACAACCAGATTGACGCAGGGGTTAGGCACGACATGCTGGGGATACGGGTCACTGCCCGCAAGATCCCAGTACACCATCCAGTAATGTTTGACAAATGGATTCAGTACCTCGGCTGGAGGCAACCGCAGTAACTGATATTGTTGCCTGCCTACTTCCAGATGAAGCAAACCCATGGGGGGCGGATCGAGCTTGTCTGTCTTGTTCATCACCTGTGTACTCCCCTTCCTTTCTGGAAAAGATGGTGAAGCGATCTGGCTGAATGAATCTTCTTTAGTATAACGGATTTTTCGTCGTTGTCGCGTTTTTACAATACGAGCAATAGGGTTTAAAGGTAGGATAGAAATACGGGAAAAACAACCGTAGTTTGAGTGTATGAAAGGGAGTGCGTAGCTGATGGAATTAAAATATGAATTTTATATCAATGCAGGACGTGAAGAAGTATGGAATGCCCTGATTTCCTCGGAGGGTACGCGCAGTAGCTTCTTTGGCAGTGAGCTTCGCTCGAATTTTCAACCTGGACAGCCCTTTGCTTATGTCGGGCCCGGTAATGATGGTGAGGAAACCGTCCATGTATATGGTGAAATTCTGGAGTTTGAGCCGCTCTCCACACTTGGCTACCTAGAACATCCAGGGCCCTCGTATCATTCCAATCATGCCGAGCTTCAGTCGAGAGTCATCTTTCAGTTGGAGAACGTAGGGGAGTGTACCAAGCTGACGCTGATCAATGATGAGTTTACAGAAAATCATCCTTCCTTTGCCAATGCGCAGAATAGCTGGTGGATGATTCTAAGCAACATCAAGACATGGGTAGAGACGGGCAAGACGCTTAATTTCGGATGGTCGTAGAGAATTATTTTTACGTAAATCGGAGTTATACAAAAAACAGAATATCATCTAACAACGTGGATCTTCTCCAACTGAGGGGGATTTGCGTTTTTTTTTTACATTGGAGACTTTAGACCTACACTTATTGTCAATATATGTCGAAGAATATATAAAGACACCTTACATAAGAGGGGATACCGCGATGTTTTTGAAACGTAGTGAAGTAAGCAAATCAAATCGTATAGATTCACGTGAACAATTGCTGAGTTACAGCCGTCGTTTACTTGAGAACGCTCAGAAGGGCCAGTTTTGGAGCGGGACAGATGCTGATGCACAAGGCAATGATGAAATTTTGGGAAATATTCAAAAAGCAGTACAACTGATGCAATCACAGCATGAGGTTGCGCAAATGCGTCTTACCATGTTGAATCAGGCACTCCAAGCGGCGATATGGGAGTCGAAGATCGTTGCAGGTAATCCGCTGGATCACAATAACATCGTTTCATTCTCGGAAGAGTTCCGGAAGATGCTGGGCTATAGTAATTCGAAGGACTTCCCCAATGAATTCGCCAGTTGGGCTAAATCTGTGCACCCAGAGGACAGACCACAGCTTGTGGAGGATATTACGAGACATGTGAATGATCCGAATGACCAAGCGGGATATAATGTTACAAGCCGTATGGTTTTGAAAAACGGAGATGTTCGTTGGTTCAGATGTCTTGGACGACTTCTGAGAGATGCTACAGGTGCTCCGGTTAAGTTAATTGGAGTCATGTTCGACGTTCATGAGGAGAAGATCAAGTCAGATGAACTCGAGGCGCTTGTTACCCGTTATGATCTCGTCAACCGTGCACTTGTAGAAGCGCCGTGGGATATGACGGTCGTTGCCGGGGATGTAGTCAATCCAAACAATGAATTCTGGTGGTCGCCACAATTCCGAAGAGAACTCGGTTTCAAGAATGAAGAAGATTTTCCGAATGTGTTCAGCAGCTGGAGCTCTCGTCTTCACCCTGAAGACCATGACCGTGTCATCAATGATTTTGCCAAACATATGAATGACTACAGTGGCAGAACGCCGTATGATCTCGATTACCGTTTGCAACGGAAAGACGGGGAGTATCGCTGGTATCATGCGGGTGGTGAAACCATTCGTGACGAGAACGGGGTACCGCTTCGTGTTGCTGGTACGATTCGGGATGTTACTCACCAGAAGAACAAAGAAGTCATTGTTGAAGCGATGAATTTGAAAACAAAACAATTGTCCGACTCCATCGAAGAGATGGTGAACGGCATTAACTCCATTACGGATCAGGCACAGGAGCTGGTTAATGCTCAGGAGTTATCCGCTGATGCGGCAACGCAAGTTCGAAATAGTGTGGACGATACGAAGAGTATTACAGCGTTTATTCGAGAGATTGCCAGCCAGACGAATCTGCTCGGTTTGAATGCAGCCATCGAAGCCGCACGTGCAGGCGAACTCGGTTTGGGCTTCGGCGTTGTAGCTGGGGAAGTGCGGAAGTTGGCTGATCACAGTTCGGAGGCAACGGTCAACATTGAAGATAGCATGCAGAAAATGAAAACGTTAATTGATCATATTTTGCAGCATATCGGTAACATGTCCACATTGACTCAGAATCAGGCAGCCCTGACGCAGCAGGTCAATGCCTCAATGGATGAGATCAACAACATGTCACAGGATCTGGTTAACTATTCGCGCAACTTGTAGAACGATGTTAATTGAAGTAAGGTGTTTACACGGAACACTCCGATGACAGAATAACCTTTCAATCGCTGTTATCCCCAGATTTTTTTGTTCCCTTTCCTAAAGGGTAAAATCCGGTGATAAAGGCGAGCGCTTCGCTTTTCCAGGTTTTTTCTGCCCTCTCCGTTTCTGTGTAAAAAAATAGATCGATTTTTTCTCGTTCAGCTTTTAATTTAGTAAGTAAAAGAGGAAAACCAAAAAATCCACCGGATTTCACATCCCGGTGGATTTTTGATTTCATACTTTTTCGCTATGCCGCGATTCGTAATTATACTTGCAGTACTTTAATCAGGTTGGTGTTACCGGATTGGCCGATTGGCACACCAGCTGACAATACGATAATGTCACCTTTTTCAATGTAACCTGTTTTGATCGCATTGCGTGTTGCAGATTCGAACATTTCATCCGTTGTTGTCACTTTATCACCCATTACCGGAATAACGCCGGAGAGAAGGCAGATTTTGGATAGCACTTCCTCATGTTGAGTGACTGCGATGATCGGTGCTTTTGGACGATATTTGGAGATCATGCGAGCTGTGAAACCACTCTCTGTCGAAGTAATAATCGCTTTAGCATTCAGAACGAGGGAAGAACTCACTGCTCCCTGACTGATAACTTCGGTAATGTCAGCCACTTGCTGCGCAGACTTTTGGTTGAATTGTTCTTTGTAATCGATCATTGTTTCTGCGCGACGTGCAACAGCAGCCATTGTACGAACAGATTGGATCGGATATTTACCAGCAGCGGATTCGCCAGACAACATTACAACGTCTGCGCCTTGCAGTACCGCATTTGCCACGTCACTTACCTCAGAACGTGTTGGACGAGGATTTACTTGCATGGATTCCAACATGTGTGTAGCGACGATAACCGGTTTGCCGGCTTTGTTACATTTGTCGATCATTTCTTTTTGCATCATCGGTACGTCTTCAATAGGAACTTCAACCCCGAGGTCACCACGAGCTACCATAATGCCGTCGGATGCTTCGATGATATCATCCAGGTTGGTCATGCCTTCTTGGTTCTCGATTTTGGAGATGATCTGTACATGGTCTTGACCGCGTTCTTTGAGAATGCTACGGATTTCACGAATGTCATCGCCTTTACGAACAAAGGATGCTGCGATAATCTCGATGTTGTTCTCGATTCCGAATCCGATGTGCATTACGTCACGCTCGGTTACGCCTGGCAAAGTCGTTTTGATTCCCGGCAGGTTCACACCTTTACGTGGTTTCAGGATACCGCCGCTGATGATTTTGCAGTGAATCTCTGAACCTTCGACAGACAATACAGTCAGATCAACCAAGCCGTCGTCAATCAGAATGCGATCTCCTGGTTTAACAACCAGATTCAATTCAGGATAGTTTACAGAGATCCGCTCTACATCGCCAAGAATATCCTCAGTAGTCAGCGTAAGTTCTTTACCTGCCTGCAAGTGAACCGAAGCCTCTTTTAATTTACCGATCCGTACTTCCGGTCCTTTGATATCCATCATAATGGGGATATATTTGTTCAGTTCAGCAGCAGCTGTACGGATATTGTTAATCCGTCCCACGTGATCTTCCAGCTCTCCATGAGCCATATTTAGACGGGCAACTGTCATACCTTCCTGAATCATTACTTTCAACGTTTCGATTGAGTCACAAGCAGGTCCCATAGTACAGATAATTTTGGTTTTCAACATGCTAATATCCTCCTCATATTTAGTGCTTATGTGTACATTGTAGCGTTTTCTGTCGAATCACGATATGAACTATAGTACAATGATTAGAGTATAGTCCGATAATGAGGTGTTATATGGTTACTCCACTTGAAGTACATCATGTGAATGGCGTAGGGTGGTACGAAGAAGCCGTGCAACCACAAGGGATTTGGCGTCTTAGCTTGGTTACATATGGAAAATGTGTATATTGGGTGAACGGAGATAAACAGATCATGGAAAAGGGTGAATTGTTACTTATTCCTGGTGGTACACCCTATTATGGAAAGAGTATTCCAACGGTTACGCACACCCAGTTTGTTATTTTGTTGAGGCAAAATGAGACTGCAGAACTGCCTGCACTCGAACAGTGTGAACCTTTGAGGCATAAACCAGGCTGTTACGAATTGATTCATCAGCGAATGAAGGGCATTCAGCAACAATGGGAAGAGCGTCCTTCTTATTATGTCATGATGAGCCAGGCCTTATTGATGGAAGTCCTAATTTATATTAACCGGGAACTCGATCGCGGTATCATTCCGCCAGAGAGGCATCGGTACGTGGAACGGATGAAACGGTATATTGAGCAGCATTATCGGGAGAAGGTAACGAAGGAAGAGCTTGGTGACGAGATCGGAAAGTCTCCCAATTATGCTGCCTCCCTGTTCAAAACTGTAACGAATCAGACGATTAGCGAGTACGTTCATGACCAACGGATGAAAAGGGCTCTGTACCTGCTCACCGAGTCGCAGCTCTCTATTCAGGAAATTGCCGAATTTCTCGGCTACCGGGATCTGTCTTATTTTTACCGCATATTCAAACGGCTTATGGGCAGCCCACCCTCCGATCTCTTGCATGAGCGTCCCCCGATAGTCTAACGAATGGTAGCCCGTACTGGTCTAGTGGAATTTATAATCAATAACTTTAGTCTGAAGAATGCAATAAAAAAAGAGGGCATCTGAGCCCTCTTTTTTATTGTTTTGTTGTTGTTATTGTTGAAATGTAACATGTCGCAACCTGTTTATCTATAATGTTTGTCCTGGAACTACGTTATGCATTTCGGCTTGGCTGCGTGGATCGGAGTGGTTGCTTGCTGTTTTTTGCGGTCTGTCCCAGACGTTTGGCAAAGACATGAACTGTCCAATAAGCGGCTTCAGCAAAAGCAATGCCACCAACGACGTCCAGCATGGAATGCTGTTTAACGAAGACAGTTGAAGCAATGATGAGCCATAGCCAGACGGAGCCGAAGATTCGCACGGCAGGTTTAACGTTCAGATGTCGGTTGAGAATGATGAACAACATGTAGCTTGTTAAACAATGGACGCTTGGAAAACAGTTCACAGGCGCATCATTGGAATAGATGAATTGCACGAGTACACTGCTTAGATCTGTTCCAGTCACTTCCGGACGTGGTACATACGAGGGGAATACCACAAAACAAACATTCGCTGCCATCACCCCGACGTTATAAATGAGCAGTGTCCGCCAGAATAACGACTTATTCGTTAAACCAAGATAGAGAAAGCTTAGATATAGAATAGGCATCCAGCTGACATATGGAATAATAAATTCTTTGATAAAAGGAATTTGTGTATCAATCCAGGCATAATTGTAAAATACATCACTTCCCGCTTGACTACCTAGGAACATATAAATGGAGCCTTGAAGTGGTATACATAGAATGGCCAGCAGATGTCCCCATCGTTGAAAAAATGCTTTCATAAAATCCTCCCTGATTCGATATGCATTATCAATTTCATCGTTATCTAAGTTTCATAGTCATTTGACGCTAAATAGATGAAGCGCCCCTGCAGTTTCAATCTTAAGTCTTACTATAATGGACAGGCAGAGGGATAAGCCATACCTGATTTTAGGATAAAATACAATTAGATGTATCTCTTTTTTGTTACTTTTTATGTTTTTATCCATCCCATACGAAGCATTCAAGCTGTTCATGCAAGGTATTATATTACGCTCTCTCTGGAATGGGTACACTTGCTCTGAAAAGGATTGTAGAACGTTTAATTTTCCTTCGTTCTAACTCTGTCCTTTCCTATTTTTCGTATTTTCCACAATCGTGGTATACTTTAGACGGTAGAAAGTCAGGCAAGAAAAGATTGACCACGTTGTAATTGAAGAACGGCAGGTGAAAGAATGGAAAAGACGGCGCAAGACGTAGCTGAATGGATGGTTGCTGAGATTAAGTTTACAGGCACGCTTCGTCAGGAAGTAGCAATAGAATATGTAAGAACTCATTACGGAGAGCATTTTGTTTTTGTTAATGAGAACGGTAATGCTTCCTTGTCCAAAGAGGTGAAAAAAGCATTTCGCAAGCTTCATGGCGGGCGGGTTGCTTGGGATCGCGATGCTTTTATGTGGGCATGGACTTAGTTGTGTAGTTAAGTCGGGTGCCGACATATCGTTGCATTGACTCTGAGTAAGATGGGCAGTAGTGGCCTGAGTATGATGGATATGCAAGACAGAACATTTTCACAGATCATGTATAAGTTGGATGGGAACTGCATATCCTTTCATAAGACCGCAGAAAGACGATCTTTCACAGGGGACAACACAGACTGATCATGGCATGAAGATAATAAACAGGTATTTCCAAAGCTGTTTGAAAAGAAAATACAATGATTTGCTTTTTGAATCAATTAGAGGTATACTAATAATCAAGTTGTACAGAGCAGAGTGGAAAACCTAATTCACATATTGTAAAGGGCGATCACTTATATTTTATGACTGGTACCTTTTTCAATGTGTGAATTTTTATTTGCTTGCTGCAAAGAACAAAGGAACATGTTAATCTTTATTTGGAGGTGTAATTCACATGCAAAACGGAACAGTAAAATGGTTCAACGCTGATAAAGGCTTCGGTTTCATCGAAGTTGAAGGCGGAGAAGATGTATTCGTACACTTCAGCGCTATTACAGGCGAAGGCTTCAAAACGCTGGACGAAGGTCAACGCGTGCAATTTAAAATTGTACAAGGAAACCGTGGTCCTCAAGCAGAAGAAGTTGTAAAACTGTAATTAAAGCATAGCTGCCTTTAACATGTTATAATGATAAAGGCAGCTTCTTTTTTTTGATTTATAGATGAAGTTGGCCCAACCGTTGTCGAGGCAGAAGTTCGGCGGATGTTACACTTCCGCTAAGCAGTGGCTTTTGTGAAATAACGTCAGTAAGATGTGTTTCCATAACAAAGGGGGTAGAAGTCATGTATAATCGCAAAAAACCGTTGGAAGAAATTCCACAAGCAGATGCGGCAATCTGGGAATGTACGAGTGATACGTGCAAAGGATGGATGCGGGACAATTTTGCGTTTGATACCGTACCTACTTGTCCAATATGTGCTTCTGAGATGGTGAGCACGACTAGGATGCTGCCATTGCTTGAGAATTCGAATAGTAACCTGAAAACGATGTCTAAAGGAAATCGGATTTAATATAGCTTACCCGCCTCTCGCGAGGTGTTTTTTTTTAGATAATGTGAACATCCGTGACTGAGGTAGGGAATTAAATAAGAACATCCTGGCATTCGTTTAAGGCGAATGCCTTTTTTGTTGCAGAAAAAAAGCCTCTTCATGTTCCGTAATTGGACAAGAAGAGGTTTTGTTGATTGCTCATATACATACAATAGCTGATTGTTTTGAGATTTAGATAAATAAGAATGGAAGAAGGAACAACGTAGCAATCAGGGCAACGTCATAGCCAGCTCCGTATCCGTAACCGCCATAACCACCATAACCACCGTACCCACCGCCATATGGGTAGCCACCATAAGCTGAGGATTTAGCTTTTCTGGCTGATGATAATTTCTTTTTACTTACTCTGCGCAGTTGTTGCTTGGATTGGACGGAAGACAGGCGCGGACCTTGAAAACATTCATTCAAGTAGACCTTCCCGTCCCGGCAACCTCCAAGTGTGCCATACATATGCGTGCCGTCTCTCATAACAAGACAGACAGGGCGTCCCACATGCGGTGACACTGTTTCTTCACAAACCGGATGAATTCTGTGCATGCATATCCCCCTCATAGTTGCGGTTTGCCGCCTGAAATCAACGGTTTGTATATCATAGTAAGAAACGAGTGGATTGGTATGGACGAGTACCCGGTTATCTCCATAGTCAGGAGCCGTTTTTCGGTTTGTTCCATAGACTGGAGGGAGGGAAGGAGGGGGAGTCATGGATTATCATGATTTGCTTGCTCGTTTAGGAGAAGGAAGTGCTCATCCTGGTGGATTTTCGGCCACACTGCAACTGCTTGATTCATTATCGCTTCCTGCTGGGGTTCATGTTCTGGAGATTGGGTGTGGTACGGGAAGAACAGCATGTTATCTGGCCCGTCAGGGGTACAACGTAACTGCAGTTGATCTGCACCGTCACATGCTGGATAAAGCGGTAAGGCGTGCGCGTAAAGAGCGGGTTGATGTGCGTTTTATTCAAGCTGACGCTACAGCATTACCCTTACCAGATCATCACGTGGACGTGGTGTTTATCGAATCGGTCACGATTTTCACCTCATGGCGCAGAGCACTGGCTGAGTACCGAAGAGTGCTAAAACCTGGAGGACTACTTGTCGATCGGGAAATGGTTTTATCGGGAAGGAAAACAGAGCTGATGAGTCGCAGACTGAAGCGATTTTATGGGATACGTACACTGGCAACGGTGTCAGCTTGGAAGAAACGACTGAGGGGATGCGGATTCTCCAAAGTTGAAGTGAAGGAGCAATCGCGTACAATGGGCAAGTGGGGAGTCGATCACGACCCTTTACGAGAGATGGATATGAACTGGATTGAGGATAAAAATATACAGCGAATGAGTCGTACCAATGACCGGTTGCTTCTGAGATACGGAAAAAGGCTGGGATATGCCGTATTTGCGGCTAGAGTTCCTACAGAAGCTGGGACGAATTAAAAAAGAGGCAACTCACCTTCGTTATGATGTGAGTTGCCTCTTACGTTTATAAGTAGTAGGTTACAGCATGTCGTTATCGATAATACGCCAGTGATGTTTGAGCAGTGCTTCCAGCTGTGGTTTGTCCTTCGCACGAAACGCACTTAAAATCTGTCTGTGCTCCTCATTGACTTCATGTAGCACCTCGGATAGTTTTGGCTTGTTATCACTGACATAGGATTGACGGATAAAGCTATTCTTAAGTGTGTTCAACATTTCGATGACGGTGGCGTTGCCGCAGCGCTGGATGTATAGGTTGTGAAACAGATACTGATCTTTGCTGTAGGCAGCCAGATCGAGTTGATTGATGTCTTCATCCATACGGGCGATCAGGGCTTCCATTTCTATAAGTTCTGACGCTTTGAGGTGATCCACTGCCAGCGTGGCGGCTAATGCCTCCAGTGCACCGATGGCCTGCGAGAATTCGAGCTTTTTGCTTGTGTCAAAAGGAGCAACAATGAATCCCCTGCGTGGGATATATTGCAATAGATTGTCAGAGGTCAACTGAAATAAAGCTTCCCGGGTAGGGGTACGACTGATATCCAGCTTTTTGCAAATTTCGGCTTCGTTAATCTTCTGGTTGGGAAGTAGCGTCCCGTCCTGAATCTTCTGAGCGATGTAATCGTAGACGTGATCTTTCAAGGAACGGTATTTAGGAACCTCCATACAAATTCTCCCTTCTATATGTATAGTGATGATCGATGGTTAATGAAGCCATACAGGGCGCGCTGTTCCGGGTGTTTCAAGTTTTTATCATCTTACCATCGAGGGGGGAGTTGGGCAAGCAAAGTTCACATGTGGGGAGATACATAAGTGGCAATGTTCAGTGAACATTTTTTGGAATTATAGTATGGAAATGATCGAAAAAGCGTTGTCATCCTCGTATGGGTTTGCTACTATTGAAGATATAAACAAGCGCATATCATACTATGTATATTGTATACAAAATTAAAATGGGTTCACACTGGTTCTTCATCCGAGGGCTATTGGTTCATCTTTAAGAAAGATAAAGCTATTTTGATATGTTGGAGTGCTGGTATACAAACAGGGCGGATGCGGAAAAAGAGGAAACAAGTCGTAAACGCGGATCAACTCGCATACACTGTTACTGTATTTTGTATACAATATTATGCGGAAGGTTGTGAAGGAATGCCAGATACCGAGATGTTCATTCAATGGTCGGAAACGTATGCTGCGCCTAATTATCATCCACTTCCCATCGTCATTGAACAGGCAGAAGGGGTGTGGGTAGAGGACCCTGAAGGCCGCCGATATATGGATATGTTAAGTGCGTATTCAGCACTGAATCATGGACATAGACACCCTGTCATCATTCAAGCGTTGAAAGATCAGGCAGACAAGGTCACATTGACATCACGGGCATTTCACAGCCATGCTGCAGCGATATTTTATCAAAAACTGTCCACGTTTACGGGTAAAGCCAAAATATTAGCTATGAATACAGGAGCAGAGGCGGTTGAAACAGCGATAAAGGCTGCACGCAGATGGGCATATCGTTGTAAGGGGGTACCTGAAAATCGTGCTGAAATTATTGTATGTTCTGGCAATTTTCATGGAAGAACCCTGACGGTTACTTCTTTTTCTTCATCTGCTGAATATAAAAAGGATTTTGGACCGTTCACACCTGGATTTCGAATTATCCCTTACGGTGATCTGGAGGCGTTGAGACAAGCGATCACACCGAATACGGCGGGTTTCCTTGTTGAGCCCATTCAGGGCGAAGCGGGAATTATTATTCCTCCAGCTGGATATTTGTCCGAGGCGTTTGAGATATGCAGACAGCAGCGAGTCTTGACCATGGCGGATGAGATCCAGACCGGATTTGGAAGAACGGGACGCCGATTCGCCTCTGATTGGGAGGGTGTCGAACCAGATATATGGATTATGGGCAAAGCTCTTGGGGGTGGTGTGATGCCGATTTCGGCGATCGCTGCCGGAGCAGACATCCTGGATCTGTTTGAACCGGGATCACACGGTTCTACGTTTGGGGGTAATCCACTTGCCTGTGCGGTAGCAGTTGCCGCTTTGGATGTTTTGGAAAATGAGCAGCTTGCGGAGCGGTCAGAGCGGCTGGGGAATTATTTTATGGAACAACTTCAAGGTATTCAGAGCTCTGCCATTCGGGAAATTCGGGGTAAAGGTCTATTCATTGGGGTTGAGCTCGATGGTCCTGCACGACCTTATTGCGAACGTCTGATGTCGGCGGGGTTACTTTGTAAAGAAACGCATGAAACAACCATTCGTTTTGCTCCCCCACTAACTATCAACGAATCTGAGATTGATTGGGCTATAGAGATCATTAAAGAAGTGCTTAGTGATGCTTCATCGTAAAGGTAAGGCGGCATCAGTGGACTATAATTCGACAACGATGAAAAGGAGCGATACTTTATGAAGAATGAGGATGTTTTGGCTTCGCGGGAGCAAGGGATACCAAATGTATCTGGTCAGGACACTCGCCATGTTGAGACTCATCAACAAGAAGTGGCTCTGATTAAAGTTCCTTTTGGATTAGCTGGTGCTAGAAATGGGGCCGAGTTAGGCCCCGATGAACTGATCACCGCAGGGTTGAAGCGTGAAATTGCGAGTTTGGGGTTTCTCTTGAATAGAGAGGTGCGTGTGGATTGCCCTACACAATCAGCAACTTCACTTGGGCGCAAGACGGTAAAGTATCTGAATGAGGTTCAGCAGGTCAGTGAGCATGTGTGTCAAGAAGTAGCATCTGCTCTTGAAGAGGGAGCCTTTCCAGTTGTGCTTGGGGGAGACCATAGTGTAGCCATCGGTACTTTGGCCGGGTTAACTGCTCATTACAGCAATTTAGGTGTGATCTGGTTCGATGCTCATGCAGACTTGAATACCGAAGAACATAGCTTGACTGGGAATATGCATGGAATGAGCGTGGCTGCGTTTCTGGGGCATTCGGCTTTTAATTTGTCACAGATCAGAGGTGCTGGTTCCTTTGTGAATCCGTCCAATCTGGTGTATATCGGACTTCGTGATCTGGATGAGTACGAGAAGGAGCAGATCAGAGCATTGGGCATTCGAGCTTTTACGATGCATGATATTGATCGAATGGGGATGCAACACGTCATTGATCAGGCGATGATGATTGCGGGAGATGGGACGGACGGTATTCATGTTAGCTTTGACATGGACTGCCTTGATCCGCGTGAAGCGCCAGGGGTGGGGACACCTGTACCGGGTGGGTTGAGTTATCGAGAAGCGCATTTTGCAATGGAGTGTTTAGCTACGAGCAACCAGGTTGTATCTATGGAATTGGTCGAAGTGAACCCGCTACTTGATCAGAACCGGCATACGGCACGGCTTGGTGTTGGATTAATTGCATCTTTGTTAGGGAAATCTATTCTATAGAAGGAAGCGGAAAGTGCTCAGAGGGAACAGGTGTGATCTATAAGGTATGTTGCAGGGGAGTTGTGTTATTGGTCGGTCGAAATATTTTGCTGATCATATAAGCGGCTTCCCTGTATTTATTACGTTAATAAATGTTGTGGTACAGCTGTGATCGTTCGTCTGATGTCATATTACAGTTTCTATCCGGTTTCGGTTTGTGGAATGAGCGCGACGTCGTGAGTGTATTACACAGCTTCATAAGTTGGATATGGTGTCTTAAAGTTCATGTGTATAATGATATAAGTCTAGTTTGATATGAGGGAATCTGATGAAATTGTATATTTTTAAAATAAGTATTGCATTGTTATGTCATACATGGTATATTCTAATTCCGGCCAAGAAAACACAGCTTACACGGTGCGGCAAGCCATTGAAAACAAGCTTCGAAAGAAACTTGAAAAAAGAACTTGCAAAGTTGGTTCGGACATGATATTATATAAGAGTTGCTGAAACGAACTGATTTCGGTAGCGAGAACAAGTTTGATCTTTGAAAACTGAACAACGAGTGAGTAAACATTCTGCTTGCAGAATGACGTGAAGGTTTTTGGTACATGCCATCTGGCTGTATGGAAACTGGAACACAAATGAGATTTTTAATCTCGTCAGATTCAAAATGAGCTTATCGCTCTTTTCAATAACTTTATTGGAGAGTTTGATCCTGGCTCAGGACGAACGCTGGCGGCATGCCTAATACATGCAAGTCGAGCGGACTTGAAGAGAAGCTTACTTCTCGGATGGTTAGCGGCGGACGGGTGAGTAACACGTAGGCAACCTGCCCTCAAGCTTGGGACAACTACCGGAAACGGTAGCTAATACCGAATACTTGTTTTCTTCGCCTGAAGAGAACTGGAAAGACGGAGCAATCTGTCACTTGGGGATGGGCCTGCGGCGCATTAGCTAGTTGGTGAGGTAACGGCTCACCAAGGCGACGATGCGTAGCCGACCTGAGAGGGTGATCGGCCACACTGGGACTGAGACACGGCCCAGACTCCTACGGGAGGCAGCAGTAGGGAATCTTCCGCAATGGGCGAAAGCCTGACGGAGCAATGCCGCGTGAGTGATGAAGGTTTTCGGATCGTAAAGCTCTGTTGCCAGGGAAGAACGCTTGGGAGAGTAACTGCTCTCAAGGTGACGGTACCTGAGAAGAAAGCCCCGGCTAACTACGTGCCAGCAGCCGCGGTAATACGTAGGGGGCAAGCGTTGTCCGGAATTATTGGGCGTAAAGCGCGCGCAGGCGGTCATGTAAGTCTGGTGTTTAATCCCGGGGCTCAACCCCGGATCGCACTGGAAACTGCGTGACTTGAGTGCAGAAGAGGAGAGTGGAATTCCACGTGTAGCGGTGAAATGCGTAGAGATGTGGAGGAACACCAGTGGCGAAGGCGACTCTCTGGGCTGTAACTGACGCTGAGGCGCGAAAGCGTGGGGAGCAAACAGGATTAGATACCCTGGTAGTCCACGCCGTAAACGATGAGTGCTAGGTGTTAGGGGTTTCGATACCCTTGGTGCCGAAGTTAACACATTAAGCACTCCGCCTGGGGAGTACGGTCGCAAGACTGAAACTCAAAGGAATTGACGGGGACCCGCACAAGCAGTGGAGTATGTGGTTTAATTCGAAGCAACGCGAAGAACCTTACCAGGTCTTGACATCCAACTAACGAAGCAGAGATGCATCAGGTGCCCTTCGGGGAAAGTTGAGACAGGTGGTGCATGGTTGTCGTCAGCTCGTGTCGTGAGATGTTGGGTTAAGTCCCGCAACGAGCGCAACCCTTATATTTAGTTGCCAGCACTTCGGGTGGGCACTCTAGATAGACTGCCGGTGACAAACCGGAGGAAGGTGGGGATGACGTCAAATCATCATGCCCCTTATGACCTGGGCTACACACGTACTACAATGGCCGGTACAACGGGCTGCGAAATCGCGAGATGGAGCCAATCCCAACAAAGCCGGTCTCAGTTCGGATTGCAGGCTGCAACTCGCCTGCATGAAGTCGGAATTGCTAGTAATCGCGGATCAGCATGCCGCGGTGAATACGTTCCCGGGTCTTGTACACACCGCCCGTCACACCACGAGAGTTTATAACACCCGAAGTCGGTGGGGTAACCGCAAGGAGCCAGCCGCCGAAGGTGGGATAGATGATTGGGGTGAAGTCGTAACAAGGTAGCCGTATCGGAAGGTGCGGCTGGATCACCTCCTTTCTATGGAGAATCGTCTTCTGCAATGAAGACATTCAAATCTAAAATCTAGCCAGGTCGGCTAGTTACTCACTCGTTGCTCAGTTTTGAGAGCTCAAACTCTCAAAACTTCTCGTTTGTTCGACCGACACATCCGTGAACGGCCCGAACGAAACGATTTGTTCTTTGAAAACTAGATATCGAAACGAAACAAACGCGAATTAGAACATTCCTTTTTAGCTGAACTTGTGTATAACAAGTTTCAATAAAAACGGTAGATAATGCAATTGCGATGGTATCGGTTGGGAGCGACTTTTGGCTTTGCGCAAGCAAAACAAGGGAAGCGAGCAGTCGAAACCGGAGCATATGGTTAAGCTACTAAGAGCACACGGAGGATGCCTAGGCGCTAGGAGCCGATGAAGGACGTGGCGAACAACGAAACTGCCTCGGGGAGCTGTAAGCAAGCTTTGATCCGGGGATGTCCGAATGGGGAAACCCAGCTGGGGTAATATCCAGTTACTCTTGTCTGAATACATAGGGCAAGTAGAGGCATACCAGGGGAACTGAAACATCTAAGTACCCTGAGGAAGAGAAAACAATAGTGATTCCGTCAGTAGCGGCGAGCGAACGCGGAGAAGCCCAAACCAGAGAGCTTGCTCTTTGGGGTTGTGGGACGTCTCACATGGAGTTACAAAGGAACCGGTTAAGCGAAGAGGTCTGGAAAGGCCCGCCAAAGAAGGTAAAAGCCCTGTAATTGAAAGTCTGTTCCCTCCGAGACGGATCCCGAGTAGTGCGGGGCACGTGAAACCCCGTATGAATCCGGCAGGACCATCTGCCAAGGCTAAATACTTCCTAGCGACCGATAGTGAAGCAGTACCGTGAGGGAAAGGTGAAAAGCACCCCGGAAGGGGAGTGAAATAGAACCTGAAACCGTGTGCTTACAAAAAGTCAGAGCCCGTTTTAGGGGTGATGGCGTGCCTTTTGTAGAATGAACCGGCGAGTTACGTTCCCGTGCAAGGTTAAGGTGAAGAGCCGGAGCCGCAGCGAAAGCGAGTCTGAATAGGGCGAGTGAGTACGTGGACGTAGACCCGAAACCGGGTGATCTACCCCTGTCCAGGGTGAAGGTGCGGTAACACGCACTGGAGGCCCGAACCCACGCATGTTGAAAAATGCGGGGATGAGGTGGGGGTAGCGGAGAAATTCCAATCGAACTCGGAGATAGCTGGTTCTCCCCGAAATAGCTTTAGGGCTAGCCTCGGAAAACAGAGTCGTGGAGGTAGAGCACTGATTGGGTGCGGGGCCCGCAAGGGTTACCAAGCTCAGTCAAACTCCGAATGCCATAGACTTACTTCCGGGAGTCAGACAGTGAGTGCTAAGATCCATTGTCAAAAGGGAAACAGCCCAGACCATCAGCTAAGGTCCCCAAGTGTGTGTTAAGTGGGAAAGGATGTGGAGTTGCACAGACAACCAGGATGTTGGCTTAGAAGCAGCCACCATTGAAAGAGTGCGTAATAGCTCACTGGTCGAGTGACTCTGCGCCGAAAATGTAACGGGGCTAAACACACCACCGAAGCTATGGCTTGATGCTTTGCATCAGGGGTAGGGGAGCGTTGTATAAGGGTTGAAGGTGTACCGTAAGGAGCGCTGGACATTATACAAGTGAGAATGCCGGTATGAGTAACGAAAAGATCAGTGAGAATCTGATCCGCCGAAAGCCTAAGGGTTCCTGAGGAAGGCTCGTCCGCTCAGGGTAAGTCGGGACCTAAGGCGAGGCCGAAAGGCGTAGTCGAAGGACAACAGGTCGAAATTCCTGTACCACCGTAAATCGTTACGAGCGATGGGGGGACGCAGTAGGGTAGTGACGCAGACTGATGGATGTCTGTCCAAGCAGTAAGGCTGGTTAGTAGGCAAATCCGCTAACCGTAAGGCTGAGCTGTGATGGGGAGTGAAAATTACAGTAGCGAAGGTCATGATCTCACACTGCCAAGAAAAGCCTCTAGCCAGATGAAGGTGCCCGTACCGCAAACCGACACAGGTAGGCGAGAAGAGAATTCTAAGGCGCGCGGAAGAACTCTCGTTAAGGAACTCGGCAAAATGACCCCGTAACTTCGGGAGAAGGGGTGCCCCGGTAGTGTGAATAGCACGAGGGGGCCGCAGTGAAAAGGCCCAAGCGACTGTTTAGCAAAAACACAGGTCTGTGCGAAGCCGTAAGGCGAAGTATACGGGCTGACGCCTGCCCGGTGCTGGAAGGTTAAGGGGAGTGGTTAGGAGCAATCCGAAGCTGTGAACCGAAGCCCCAGTAAACGGCGGCCGTAACTATAACGGTCCTAAGGTAGCGAAATTCCTTGTCAGGTAAATTCTGACCCGCACGAATGGCGTAACGACTTGGGCGCTGTCTCAACGAGAGATCCGGTGAAATTTTAATACCTGTGAAGATGCAGGTTACCCGCGACAAGACGGAAAGACCCCATGGAGCTTTACTGCAGCTTGATATTGAATTTGGGTACGATCTGTACAGGATAGGTGGGAGCCTTTGAAGCGTGAGCGCCAGCTTGCGTGGAGGCACCGTTGGGATACCACCCTGATCGTATCTAGGTTCTAACCTGGTACCGTAAACCGGTGCGGGGACAGTGTCAGGTGGGCAGTTTGACTGGGGCGGTCGCCTCCTAAAGAGTAACGGAGGCGCCCAAAGGTTCCCTCAGAATGGTTGGAAATCATTCGAAGAGTGCAAAGGCATAAGGGAGCTTGACTGCGAGACCTACAAGTCGAGCAGGGACGAAAGTCGGGCTTAGTGATCCGGTGGTACCGCATGGAAGGGCCATCGCTCAACGGATAAAAGCTACCCTGGGGATAACAGGCTTATCTCCCCCAAGAGTCCACATCGACGGGGAGGTTTGGCACCTCGATGTCGGCTCATCGCATCCTGGGGCTGAAGTAGGTCCCAAGGGTTGGGCTGTTCGCCCATTAAAGCGGTACGCGAGCTGGGTTCAGAACGTCGTGAGACAGTTCGGTCCCTATCTGTCGTGGGCGTAGGAAATTTGAGAGGAGCTGTCCTTAGTACGAGAGGACCGGGATGGACGTACCGCTGGTGTACCAGTTGTTCCGCCAGGAGCACCGCTGGGTAGCTATGTACGGACGGGATAAGCGCTGAAAGCATCTAAGCGTGAAGCCCCCCTCAAGATGAGATTTCCCAGTATGTAAGACCCCTTGAAGACGACGAGGTAGATAGGCTGGGGGTGGAAGTGCAGTAATGCATGGAGCTGACCAGTACTAATCGGTCGAGGGCTTATCCAATAGCAAGTTTTAAATCGCGTACGTTTCGTTTCGAATCTAGTTTTCAGAGAACAATAACTCTGATGAATGGAAGAAGCTATGCTTCGATCCAATCGCGTTTGGTGGCGATGGCGGAGGGGTTCCACACGTACCCATCCCGAACACGACCGTTAAGCCCTCTAGCGCCGATGGTACTTGGACCGCAGGGTCCTGGGAGAGTAGGACGCCGCCAAGCGATTCCCTTTGGGGTATTTTTTTTGCCCCCTCGTTAGGGATATGGGATGTATATGTGGGCCTTTAGCTCAGTTGGTTAGAGCGCACCTCTGATAAGGGTGAGGCCGGTGGTTCGAGTCCACCAAGGCCCATAGTAACTTCATAAGAAATACATGAATGGGGCCATAGCTCAGCTGGGAGAGCGCCTGCCTTGCAAGCAGGAGGTCAGCGGTTCGATCCCGCTTGGCTCCACCATTCCCTGATAGCTCAGTTGGTAGAGCACTCGACTGTTAATCGAGTTGTCACAGGTTCGAGTCCTGTTCGGGGAGCCATGGAGAGGTGTCCGAGCTGGCCGAAGGAGCACGATTGGAAATCGTGTAGGCGTCACAAGCGTCTCGAGGGTTCGAATCCCTCTCTCTCCGCCATAATTCTTTTTTAGTGAGGCCCGTTGGTCAAGGGGTTAAGACACCTCCCTTTCACGGAGGTAACAGGGGTTCGAATCCCCTACGGGTCATAGTTATTTTAATAACTAAAGAGTGGGATAAGAATCCCAAAGATGGAGGCTTAGCTCAGCTGGGAGAGCATCTGCCTTACAAGCAGAGGGTCGGGGGTTCGATCCCCTCAGCCTCCACCATATAATTTTTGATGACGCGGGGTGGAGCAGCCCGGTAGCTCGTCGGGCTCATAACCCGAAGGCCGCAGGTTCAAATCCTGCCCCCGCAATTGTAGCTTTCCTAACCGAAAGTGATCTGGAACCGTGGTGTAGTTGGCCTAACATGCCTGCCTGTCACGCAGGAGATCGCGGGTTCGAATCCCGTCGGTTCCGCCATTTTAATACTTTACACCTTGCCGGTGTAGCTCAACTGGTAGAGCAACTGACTTGTAATCAGTAGGTTGGGGGTTCAAGTCCTCTCGCCGGCACCATTTTAGTATTTTGCAATTAGAGGTATATCAGTTGTATAATATAGGCTCTGATGGTAATACTAAAATACTCATGCAATATTGTTTTACTTTATGGCGATCGTGGCGAAGTGGTTAACGCACCGGTTTGTGGATCCGGCATTCGGGGGTTCAATTCCCCTCGATCGCCCCATAGTTTTCTTATTGGGGATTAGCCAAGCGGTAAGGCAACGGACTTTGACTCCGTCATGCATAGGTTCAAATCCTATATCCCCAGCCATTTACTATGAGTCATTAGCTCAGTTGGTAGAGCACCTGACTTTTAATCAGGGTGTCGAAGGTTCGAATCCTTCATGACTCACTTTCATATTTTGCGGTCGTGGCGGAATTGGCAGACGCGCACGGTTCAGGTCCGTGTGGGCTAACCCCCCGTGGAGGTTCGAGTCCTCTCGACCGCACCATATATTTGCGGAAGTGGCTCAGCGGTAGAGCATCGCCTTGCCAAGGCGAGGGTCGCGGGTTCGATTCCCGTCTTCCGCTCCAATATTTGCGCCCTTAGCTCAGCTGGATAGAGCGTTTGACTACGAATCAAAAGGCCGGGAGTTCGAATCTCTCAGGGCGCGCCATTATTTCCTTTATATCGGGATGTAGCTCAGCTTGGTAGAGCACCTGGTTTGGGACCAGGGGGTCGCATGTTCAAATCGTGTCATCCCGATTTTTCGTTTATGCGGGTGTAGTTCAATGGTAGAACTTTAGCCTTCCAAGCTAATAGCGTGGGTTCGATTCCCATCACCCGCTTACGATTTAAAGAGTTCTTGCATAATGCAAGAGCTTTTTTTTTATTATTATTAGTGAGTAACAATTGGCTTATACGGATCAAGTGAACCATATGATGAAATTTTGTGGTAATCTATTCTTAATAAACATTAGAAAAGATACAGGAGGGTATTAAATGGGTCCTTTTCTTGTCTTAGTAATGATCGTGATAATTATTTTTGGTATAACCCAAACGAGAAAATCGAACAGATTAAAGAAAAAATATGGTGCAGCATTACATTCAGTCGGAATTCATCATTCAGGTCTACCTCAGGTGCCGGAGGGTAAGAAAGTGGATGTACTACCAGGTAACGGAAACTTATACATACAAGCAGATCAACAAATATTCGAGCTGTCACTAAGTAAAGTGAGTGGCGTACATCACCCTAACCAACGAGAAGTAATGAAATTCCAAAGTTTTCTGATTATTGGTTACCATATGAACGGCAGACATCGAAAAATAAAATTAGCTTTTTTTAAGTCTGCAGTAGCTAAAACATTTTTATGGGAGATCGAGAGACAGTTGTTCACTAATAACTCAAGTAATGGGGTAATTCGATTGTAATTCGTGATCGCTTAGTTTTAGTGGTGTAGAATATACATAGTTAATATATATCCTCCGGAAAAAGAACATTATCTTGTGAAAGCTAATTTTTAAATTATCGGATAAATATGATGAAAATCAAAAGCTCCTCCTGCTTCTATCTAAAGAAGCAGGAGGAGCTTTTGTTTCTACTGCATATCGCTCTACATTAATACCGTTCCAGGATGGTCTGTGTTTTCAGACCGTCGGCAGGGATCAACCAGTTTTTGTTTTGAAGCAATTGTAGTAATTGGTTACGTAGACCAGATACGGTTGCTGCGTCATCTGTTTTGAATGAAACCTCGACGATATTTTCAATACCCGTACCTGCTGCGTTGCGAATCGGCCATACTTCCAGGGTAAGCTCCTGACCGTTCCATGTACCTTCATACCGTTGGAAGGTGATTGGGCCATAGGCACGGGCCTGTGTAAGTTGTTGTTTGCCCCAGTTGGAGGCAGACCAGTTTTTTAATTTACCGGGAAGCTTGTCCAGTAGCAGGTTCAAGGCATCCTTTTCGGAAGGCAACTGTGTGCCAGTTGTTTTGGTGTCTACTTTTTTCGTGTTGGAGAAGCTAAGTGTTTGTTTACCGTATCCCCAGTCAATTTCAGCCTCGTAGTTATCATCTGATGAATCGAAGCCTTCCTGATTTGCAAGTGTCAGTGCTGCATTGATATCCCCGTTAATGACAGGATAACGCTTCTTGTAGGTTAATTCGAAGTTGTTTTTATCATCCTTTTTGCGAAAACGGACGTTCCAACCTTGGGCATCCAATCCGAGAGCATTGGTGTCAAAGTAATCCACATTGATATTTCGTGGTGTAGCGTTAAGCCCCAGGGTCTGGATGACCTCACTGCGCGGTGTTCCATTGGCGTTTAACACAAGCTCCGGCTTGGCGAGGAACTTCACTTCATAAGCGGGAACGGCGTTGGCAGCGGCTGAAGCCTGCGGCGTATCCAGAAATGTTAGTCCACTTCCCAGGGTGACGATGCTGAGCATCAACGAGGCGGTTACTTTTTTCCACTTTTTCAAAACCAATCACTCTCCTAATCTGGATTAACGTACAGACCCCACTTTACCGTGCAAGTTTCTGAATACGATTAACGGGAAGCGCACATTACGTTAACCTTGCATAGATTTCATGAATGGCCCGCGATAGTTTATATAGGTTCAACCGATAGGCTGATGGAGTAAAGGCTGTGTGTTCATAACTTCGTGTAGAACTTCGATGAACCGATTGACCTGAACAGAAGGGTGGCGATCCTTGTTATGAACGGTATAAATATGGCGTGGTGCCTGCTCCCCCGGAATGGGAAGCACCTGAATAAGACCCTGCTGTTCCTCCCACTGAACGGCCATCCGCGACATGAAGGAGATGTGACCGCCAAGTAACACAAGCTGTTTGATCGCTTCCAGGGAATCCATCTCCACGGTGCTCCGCAGCCGGATATCGTGCTGTACAAGCCAGTGGTTGGTCAGCCTTCGCGTACTGGACTCATCACCGTGTAAAGCAAAAGGCACCTGTGCAATATCCTCAGGATGCAACGATTCTTTCTGAGTCAGCCCATGTTGCGGAGAGCAGATGAGCACAAGATCGTCCTCACATAACGTTTCGGCGTGTAATACCGACCCAACAAAAGGTTCGGATGAGATGATGCCCAGATCAAGTTGATGCCGGATGACCATCTCGCGGATAACCGGGGCTGGTTTGACAGACAACAACATCCGAATACCCGGAAACTCTTGAGAAAACGTATGAAGCATCGCGGGTAGCAGATAGGTAGCTGGAACATAACTTGCTCCAATATGGAGCGTACCCCGGTACAGGCTGTCGTATTCCTTGACGACGCGGCGGGCCTCCTGGGTCAGGGCATTGATTTTGACACTATAATGAAGCAAGGCTTGTCCAGCTTCGGTCAGAAATGTTTTTCCACTGCGAGATTCGAATAAACGAACCCCCATCTCCTCTTCCAGTGACTTCATATGAAACGTAACCGTTGGTTGCTTGATGCCCAGAATCTCGGCCACACTTGTCATATGATGATATTTGTCGATCAGTTCAACAATTTGTAATTTGATCAGGTTCATGTTTCTCCCACACTCCTCTGTTCTACAACTTCGCGGTATGTATAATAATCCGATTCCTCCATGGAAAGCACATAGAAAATTCAATGAAAGATCATACCGTGTCTATCTATAGATTTAATCTATGAACATCAACAGAATTCATCTAAAAAGTTAATTCTCATTTTACAAACATAACAAACAACTCTTGAAAGCGAGCGCTAGACTGAAAACAGTACAAGAGCAGTTTAAAGGGGATAAGCTCAAGCAGATCAATATTAGCTAGATAAGCTAAGCCAGAGCAACAGCAACAGAAGAAATCGAAATAACGGAGAAACACGATAACAGAGTAAAACAAGAGAGTAGTTCAAGGGATACGCAAAAAAAGTTTAGTAAAGAGGACAGGCAGGGGTGCTTATGAAACTGGAGTTAACAGGAATTCAAAAATCATTTCATCAAACGCCTGCACTATTGCCCACGGATCTGACGCTTGAACACGGAAAATTCACCACTTTGCTTGGCCCTTCGGGTTGCGGCAAAACGACGTTGCTCCGCATGATTGCCGGGCTGGAACAGCCGGATGCGGGGGAGATTCGTGCAGATGGGGAGTACTTCTACTCTACAGCAAAGCGGATTGATAAACCGACACACAAGCGTAATCTGGGCATGGTGTTTCAGGATTTTGCATTATGGCCGCATATGACGGTATATGAAAATGTAGCTTTTGGCTTGAAAGCAGGCAAACAGAAGTCTGATCTGCGGCAAAAGGTGAATGAAGCACTTGGCATGGTTCGCCTGCAAGGCATGGAAGATCGGTATCCTCATCAGCTGTCGGGTGGACAGCAGCAGCGGGTTGCTTTTGCCAGGGCGGTAGCGGTGAAGCCGGGTGTTATCTTGTTTGATGAGCCGCTGAGTGCACTGGATGCTGTGCTGCGAGAAGAGATGCGGATTGAGATGATGTCACTGGTACGCGATATGGGACTCACTGCCCTGTATGTGACACATGATCAGATTGAGGCCATGTCGATGTCAGATGAGATCGTGGTGATGCAGAAGGGGCGGATTTTGCAAAAAGGTACCCCGGAAACGATCTACTCTGCGCCAAGTGACTCTTATGTCGCATCGTTTATCGGAAAGTCCAATTGGCTTACGCCAAACGAATCCATGGTTCGGCCGGAACATGTCACCTGGAACAAAACAAGCCACGATGATCTGGGCTACCCCGGAATTATTCTCAGCGTCAGCTATGTGGGAGAACGCTACGAGGTACGTGTGCAGATGGAAGGACTGGGCGTGTGGACAGCATATGCGAATCATAGATTAAGCGTTGGAGAGAAAGTTCAGCTCTATGTATCGCCAGAACGAATCTGCCGAATGCATGATGCGCAGAGCCAGGAGGGCAGTCCAAAGCTGGATATGAAACATGATATGAAGCCGAATGCTAGTGTTAAACAGCGAGAAGTGATCGCCGTAGCTCGATAGATAGCGACTTACAATGAACTACAGCGACAAAGCTTTTCAAAACGTAAAGCACAATGAAATGAAGACAATAAAAGAAAAAAATAAAGAAGATATGATCGATGAAGAAATGGAAGCAAACACTTGCAGTTTTACTCTAATTCGAATCTAAGGGAGCTGGAATGGACATGTTCGGTATGAAATCAAGTAAAAAGAGTGCAACACTTTTATTAACAGCAGTGATGAGTCTGAGTCTATTCGGATGTAGCACGGGGAATACAACGACTGGAAACACAGCACAGCCCGCAGGGGAAGGAAATGCAGCAGCGGCAGCGGAAGCGCCGAACAAAGCAGCAGGCGGCAAACTGGTATTGTACAGTGCAGGTCCACAGAAGCTGGCAGACAATATCGTGAATGGATTTACAGCGAAGACAGGCATTGAGGTCGAGATGTTCCAGGGAACGACGGGTAAAATTTTGGCTCGTATGGAGGCGGAAAAAGCCAATCCGGTAGCAGATGTCGTTATTCTGGCTTCCTTGCCTTCGGCACAAGCTCTGAAAGCGGATGGACTCACATTGCCATATCCGGAAGCCGCGAATGCGGACAAGCTGAATAAGGAATGGTCGGATGCAGACGGAAATTATTTTAGCAGTAGTGCATCTGCACTGGGCATCGTGTATAACAGCAAACTGGTGGCAACGCCGCCTACAAGCTGGGCTGAACTCGCAACATCCGCATGGAAAGATAAAGTGAATATTCCTGATCCGACCCTATCTGGCTCCGCACTTGATTTCATTACAGGTTACCTGAGCGCCAATGGTGAAAAAGGATGGAATCTGCTGGACGCCTACAAAGCGAACGGTGTAGCGATGGCAGGAGCGAATCAGGAAGCCCTTGACCCGGTGATTACGGGTGCGAAAAGCATTGTGGCAGCAGGTGTAGACTATATGGCTTATTCCGCCAAAGCCAAAGGGGAACCGCTGGATATCGTATACCCTGAAGAGGGTACAGTGATCAGCCCAAGACCGGCGGCCATTCTGAAATCCAGCCCTAACGTAGAGAATGCCAAAGCATTTATCGACTACCTGTTGTCGGATGAAGCACAGAAGCTGGTTACAGATGCATACCTGATTCCAGGACGCGAAGATATCGAAGCAACCAACCGTGCCAACGTGAAGGATATTCCGCAACTGAAAGTGGATTGGAACTGGATGAGCGAGCATGGTGATGAAACCGCAGCACGTTTCTCCGAAACTTTTAAATAAGTGGACGTATGAGTGCTATGGATAAGCTGACTAATGAGATTTTTTAAAGAAACGGAGAGGACAGAAAAAAACTGGAGAAGCGAAGCGTTCGCCTTTATCACCGGATTTTCCCTTTAATAAAGGGAATCAAAAAATCTGGGGATAACAGCGATTGGAAGGTTATTCTGTCATCGGAGTGTTAGTATAAATCATCTTTATTCAGCTTATGGAAGAACAAATACAGAAACGGTGGACAACAGGTGATGCTGCTGTCTTGATGTGGAAAGTCATGTGAGGTGAGCGTAGTGAAACCTGTTGTAACAGATAACAACCGTATTTTTCGGAGAGTGGGGGTGGTGTTGGCCCTCTTTCTGCTGACAATTAGCATTGGTGTGCCGCTGTTACTCATCTTCTGGCAAAGTGTGTACCCGAACGGGCAATGGGATTGGATGGCCCCGCTCCGCACGATTACGGGGCATCATCTATCCGGTGTGTTGCTGAATTCCGTGTGGTTGGGCATCTGCGTGGTGGCGATGACAACACTACTGGCGTTACCGCTTGCCTGGATGATGTCCAAAACCCGAATGGGAGAGCATCGCTGGGTGGATGTCATCCTGATGATTCCGTTCATGACCCCGCCGTATATCGGCTCCATGGGATGGATTCTGTTTATGCAAAAAGGGGGATACCTCCAGCAATGGATACCCTCCTCTGCGAACTGGACGGAGCTGTTCTTCAGCTTCTGGGGCATGGTGATGATCATGAGTCTGCACTTGTTCCCCTTCCTCTACTTGTTGCTACGTGATGCGTTAATCCGCATCGGCGGTAATTTGGAAGAAGCGGGAGCCGTGCACGGTGGGCGTGCCGGATACCGATTCAGACGGATTATTTTACCCTTATTGCTGTCATCTTACGGGATGGGAATTATGCTTGTTTTTGTCAAAACGATTGCGGAGTTCGGCACACCCGCGACCTTCGGGCGCAAAATCGGCTACTATGTGATGACTTCCGAGATTCATAAATACATCTCCAGCTGGCCGATCGACTTCGGTAAGGCGACTTCACTGGCATCGGTGTTGCTGTCCGTCTGTCTGGTTATGTGGTACATGCAGTCAGCAATCAGCCGGAAGTTCACATATCGGTTGGTAGGCGGTAAAGGACAACGCTCGAAGCGCTATTCTTTGCGGGGGTGGGCAGGATGGTTATGCGGTGCATATCTTGCCATTTTGCTCATTCTATCCATCGGAATCCCGTATTTCTCGATCATAGCGGCATCCACGATGAAGCTACGGGGAGTAGGACTTGCGCTGGACAATCTGACATTGGAACACTATCGGGAATTGTTATCTTGGGATTCAGTAAGTATGAAGGCGATCGGTAACAGTCTCGGATTATCTCTGGCAGCTTCTACGGTGGCAGTAATCATTGGTACGGGGTTTGCGCTGGCCATTGGCAAGTCATCTTCGTTCATGCAGCGGGTCATCGACTTGTTCAGTCTGCTACCAAACACGGTGCCGGGTATTGTTATGGTAGTTGGTCTGATTCTGTTCTGGAACTCGCCTTGGATGCCCGTGACGCTGTATAACACGTATGGGATGGTGGTGCTTACGTATGTTGTGCTGTTCCTGCCATATACCGTGCAATATGTAAAATCAAGCTTTACCCAAATCGATGGCACGTTGTTTCAGGCGGGTCAGGTGTTTGGCGGTAAGCCGCTGTATATTCTGCGGCGCATCCTTGTTCCGCTGATCCTGCCCGGTATGCTGGCGGGCTGGATGATGACCTTTACGATTGCGACCCGAGAATTGGTCGGCTCGCTTCTGATTCTTCCGCCGTCGATGCAGACGTCGGCGACGTATATTTTTGCCCAGTTTGAACAGGGTCAGGTGTCACTTGGTATGGCGATGGCTGTGGTAACCGTCGGAATGACGGTGCTAATGTTACTCGGAATTGAAATGCTGAATTCAAAGAGAAAGTGGAATGCTTCATGATCAAACTGAATGTATGGGGCGGTGCGGGCGAGCACGGACGTTCCGCCTATCTGCTTAGCGGGAGCCGTTACCGGCTGTTGCTGGACTGTGGTGTGAAAAAAGAAGGCAACGGCGAATATCCGCTCATCGAACCGGAGGTTGTGCCACAACTGGATGCGGTGTTATTATCCCATGCCCATGAGGATCACTCCGTTGCCATCCCACTACTTTACAAGCTGGGGTATACGGGTGAAGTGTGGACAACACGCGAGACGAAAGAGCAGTTAACAACTTACTTTCGATCATGGCGTAACAATATGGAACGTGCAGGTCAATCTTTGCCCTATGATGAAGTAGATGAAAAACGGATTCGCTATCGATTTTTAGAGGATGAGGCTGAGCGTGAGTACTGGTTTGAATTGTTACCTGGTATATCGGTCATGTGGGGACGTACTGGACATTTGGCTGGATCAGTCTGGTTCGGGCTGGAAATGGAAGACAAGCGAATACTGTACTCTGGTGATTACACGTTGGAGTCTATGCTATTACAGGCAGATGATGTAGCTGACGGGTTCAGGCAGGCTGATCTGAAGAGGCAGAGACTGAAAGAAGTCATGCCCGTTGCTTCTGTGGCAGGTGGAGCTCAACATTTGTCCTTGTCCAGCAACGCATCCGTTACGAGTAGCAGGCAAGCCGTGGAGTATGCTCCTTTGGAAGTACAAATGGAACCTGTCATCAGACTGGATTTGGCTATTATCGATGCAGCCTACGGAACAGATCGTGATGCTCAGGCAGACAAGTTACAGCAGCTGGAAAGTGCCATCCAGAATGCTCTTCATCAAGGGGGTAAGGTGCTCTTGCCCATGCCTGCGGTTGGCCGAGGACAGGAACTGATTCTGTGGGCACAACATCGTTTTGCAGATGTACCTTTGATTGTGGAGCAGAGGCTTGTAGATGGCATGAAGCAGTTGCATCGTGCATCTTTTTGGCTTAGAGAGCTGGAAGGTGAAGTCACCGAAAGTGCGCCTGCTCATAGGATTGCAACATTTCTGAGCGGAGAGGGCTGGGAAAGCGTGAGTACACCCGAAGAGCGGACAACGTTGCTTGAAAAATATGAAGCTTCGCTCTGGTTCATTCCGGATGGCATGATGCAGTCTTCACTCGCACGCTGGTATTACGGGATGTGGGCACCTGAAGTGCAAAATCTGATTTTGCTTACGGGACATACTTCTGCCGGTACATTCGCACATCAATTGCTCGAAAGTCCTGAGCAATACGGCACATGCAGGGTGGAAAAGGTCCGATACAAGGTTCATCAAGGATGGCATGATGTGGAGCGGATGTTGAACCGGGTCTCCGCCCGGCACAACGTGCTGGTTCATACCGATATTGCAGAGACAGGGCGGCTAAGACAGGGATTGCTCGCTGAACAATTTCGATCGGGTACAGATATTGATCTATTATCTCCTGGGGATGAGTTAATTTTTTGAAGAATAGCTTAACGATCATCTCAGTTTTGATTTCGAAAGGATACGGACAAAGAATAGCTTTAACAGCCAGAAAGGCACCTCGTGTGCCTTTTTTGTCGTATGGCTAAACTATTATTTTTTTCAATTTCTAAGGAAGCGTCTGTCCTAAGGGGGATGGCCTGCTCTTACTATTGAACCTGAATATTACCTGATCGAGTTATCACGTGTATTTGATGTGTTCCCTGACCTGTAACCCCTTGTGATATATGTTTATTTTCGTTCATCTGCCGCCATTCAAGAGCAAAAGAACGCCTTCCGCTACGGGATTCGAGTGTCCAACTTACATCAGGTACAGGCTCCGCGATCCTTAGCGATATCTTACCACTGGTGGAGGCAAGGCGAATATCTGAAACAATACGGTCTGCGGTCAGTTCAATGGAGCCGCTAGTTCCATCCACTACCAGACTATTCTGAGGCCGAATGATGTTTACGCTTCCGGACGAACTGTTGATCTGCAGACTCCCCTTATAATGTAGAGGGATTTTGACGACCATGACGGGCTTATTGGCCAAGTTAAAGATGCGAAACAGATGATTGTTGGCTGCGATTCGAATGTGTTGCTGGCTTCGTTCTATTGTGAAAGCAGGTTTACGATCAGGAGCAGTACTGGACACTTCCAACGAATCAAGGTCGGATATGGTTTCTATGGTTACGGGAGTGCTGCCATTATCAATAGAAATGACTTTAGCTGTACCAAGAGGGGTGGTCTGATTGTCTGTAAAAGGGGCATGAGGCGGATTGCAGGATACCAGAATGAGAAGCATACAAAGCCACACAGGCCAAACTTTCTTCATTAAATCACCTCGTAATAAGAAATGGATTAGGAACAGGGTATGTTCATCCATCGTACAAGATGACGTTACGTAAGGATCAAGTTTTTTTGCATAATGATTAGGAGTTGAAGCTGACGTTACGTCATTTTATATAATAGTCACAAGTCAAAAAGGTCTTGTTTTGCAAATAGAGGAGGTGCGAACATGAAAACTGGGGATGTCCTCATATACAGTTGTGTTATCATCGGGGCAGGCATCGGACTAATCATGGATTATGTATTTCCAGGTGTATTAATCGGGTTGGGTGCTGGTTATCTTCTGAAATATGTGTGGTCTGGAGAACGGAAAAACAAAGATACCTGAGCGAATTGTACAGGATGCCTGAGAGGTGAATGAACGTTGTATATTCATATTAATGAACTTGCACGTAAGACGGATATTACTGTAAGAACACTGCGATATTATGATTCAATCGGTCTTTTAAAGCCATCCTCTAAGACTGATGGTGGTCACCGTTTGTATGTAGAGAACGATCTAAAGAAGCTTCAGCAGATTCAGTTTCTCAAAGATTTGGGTTATGCGCTCAAAGATATCCAGGAGATGTTATCGGATGCGTCTTGGAATTGGGAACATTCTTTGCGTAATCAGCTGGATTACATTGTAGAAGAGCAACAACGGCTGAAATCGATGGAGGTATCGATCAGGGAGATGTTGCACAGCTTAGTGCTGGAGCAGGGAGATCAGCATGAAGCGATCGAAAAGCTGATTCAACTCTCCAAACCCAATGTTGCCAAGCGGCCTTCTTTAAGAGAGGAATTATTTAGTCATGATGAAATGATGATGTGGCGGAAGTTACCACGGATGCGAGCAAACGACCCCCATTCGCTGGAGTGGATTGCACTGCTTGGGCAGCTTAAGAGTCATATGCATGAACCGCCTAAACATGAGAAAGTACAGAACATTATCAGGCGAATGATGGAGAAGCAACGAGAGGACTTCGCAGGGCAGGATGATTTTTTAAACAAACTATGGGAGGCGAGGAAATCGGCTGAAGTTTCCGAAGAGCTTGGCTTTTACCCCTTGGAGCCTGAACTTTTAGATTATATGGAGGCGGCCTATGACATTTTTATAACCAACGAAGGTGAAACAGCTGAATGAATGCTGAAATGTTGCTCTATGTTGGAGGTCTCGCATTTCTGGATATGTTAAGCCCAACACTTCTGGGGGTAACCGTCTATTTGATGGCGTTGGGGCAAAGACAATTCGGTTCGCGATTGGCTGTGTATTTGCTGACCGTTACGGTACTATACTTTCTCCTTGGCTGTATACTTATGCTGGCGATGGAGTTTGTACAAGATTATTTGAGTTCCTTTTTCCATAACAAGATTGCAAGTTGGTCGATATTTATCATTGGTGCGTTGTTGTTTGTGGTAAGTTTCTGGATTAAACCCAATTCTCGAAAAAATAATCGAATCCATTTTTTACGCTCTACTGGTACTGTGGGAGTAGTCTTAATGGGGTCTACAACGTTTTTGCTGGAAGCAGGCACAGCCTTACCATATTTCGGTGCAGTAGGTCTCATGACGAGTAAGGGGCTCTCATGGTTGGAGTGGTTGCCGATACTAATCAGTTACAATATTTTGATGATTATGCCGTCTGTGCTGATCTATCTGCTGTACACTTGGATCGGGTCATTCATTCAATACCACTTGGAGAAGTTGCATCGTAAGCTGGTTGAACATTCAGACTCTATGCTCTCGTGGGTTATGTGCATAGCTGGACTTATTCTTATTTTCAACGTACTCGATTATTTGTAGCGTTTCGTCTATGTAGTAGAAAGAGCAGATATAAGAAATATGGAGTGCGAGATAAAAGAAGTGTATGGGTGTGTAATTAAATTTCAAGGTATAATTGACTTGTGAAATTTTGTATCATATACTGATTGAAATATGGACAGGACGGGGCAGGTGGAGCATCCGGTCTAGGGAGGTTGGCATACGTATGGACACACGAGGAGATATCAGCAGTTACCCGATGTGGGCAAAGTACCGTTCTAAACGGGAGCACCTGGTGATTGGATTGATGTCTGGAACGTCGCTGGATGGAACGGATGCGGCACTGGTACATATTCAAACCGATGAGAGCGGAGCAATGCAACGGCTTGAACTTATTGATTTTGTCTGTACACCATATACGAATGAGCTCAGAGAGAAGTTGATTCGCTTATGTTCTCCCGAAACAGCTCGTGTTGATGAGCTGACAACAGCCCATTTCGGTGTATCCGAATGGTATGCACAGAGTGTACAGGAGCTGCTGCAATCCGCTGGTGTCTCAAGCAGCCAAGTCGATGTAATCAGCATGCATGGGCAGACAATCTGGCATGCACCGGTGCCTTCTGCGTTTCCAAGCCCATTGGGTACCGGCAGTATGAAAGTAAGCTCTACACTGCAAATCGGCGAGTGTGCTGTAGTAAGAGAGCGCACCGGGCTGCCCGTTATTGGTAATCTGCGTGCACGTGATATGGCTGCAGGCGGAGAAGGTGCTCCGCTGACGCCCTATGCAGATGCATTAATGTTCCGTAGTGTTACGGAAGGACGTCTGGTGCAGAACATTGGCGGGATCGGCAATGTGACTGTGCTTCCGTCAGGATCATCCGAGACGGAGGTTTCGGCTTTCGACACAGGACCAGGGAATATGGTGATAGATGCACTGGTTCGTCATGCTACCGAAGGGAAGCAGCATTACGATCCTAATGGAAGTATAGCAGCGAAGGGAACCGTGCACCCCGAGCTGGCCGCATACTGCTTGAATGATGAGTACTTTCGTCGACAACCGCCCAAGAGTACCGGACGTGAAGTTTATGGTGCAGATTATGCCAAACGACTTATGGAATTTGCGGCTTTGCATGATCTGTCACTGGAAGATCTGTTAGCTTCCGCAACTTGGCTTACAGCAGAAACAATTGTACGGGCGATTGAGGATTTTGTGCTGCCCAAGACGTCAATCTCGGCAATGCTTACCTGCGGCGGGGGAACGTCCAATGACACATTAATGAAGATGATTCGGCTAAGACTTCCAGAATCCATACGTCTGGAGCGTACAGCAGATTACGGTGTTCCGGATGATGCCAGGGAAGCGATGGGGTTTGCGCTGCTTGGACATGAGGCTTTGATGGGTAGAACCAATACACTTCCTCGTGTAACAGGTGCGGCACACGCTGTTATTTCGGGACATCTGACTCTGTAGTGGCCATTGAATTGCCAAGGTAAGCTGTGTCTCCCGTTAGACGTGGCCATAAATATGAGATAAAATGCTTGTACAGATAACAGTACGGAGAGGAGGAGCGGATGGAAGGTATGAAAGGTGGACTTGTACGTTTACGCGCATTACTGGATGATCTGACTCCGTCAGAACGAAAGATCGGAGCTTACATTCTGGAACACCCCCAAGAGACAGTGCAGTCGTCCGTTGCGCAACTGTCTGAACGAAGCGGAGGCAGTCCAGCCGCTATTATCCGGTTGTGCAAATCCCTGGGTGTAACCGGTTTTCAGGAGCTGAAGCTCAAGATAGCGGGGGATTTACAGACCAATGAGCAATTTCAATATACAGAGATTCGTCCTAAAGACTCCATCGAGAGTATTATTCAACATGTGTCTACAAACAATATTCAATCGATCAAGGACACGGTTCATATTTTGGAACCAAGGCTTGTAGATCAGGCGGTTAACATGCTGAATGGAGCCAATCGCATTTTTTTCTACGGCGTGGGGGCGTCTAATTTGATCGCATTGGATGCACATTACAAGTTTATGCGAATTAACCGAACCAGCTTTTCGTTCGCCGATCCACATATGCAGATTTCGTCTGCGACGACGTTGCGTGAGGACGATGTTGTGGTCTGTATCTCTTATTCAGGCGAGACCTCCAATGTGATTTCCTGTTTGAAGCATGCCCGTGAAGGTGGTGCAGGAACAATCAGCATTACCAAGTGGGGCAGTAACACGCTGAGCAGTCTTGCTGATGTTCCTCTTATGATTACGTCGATGGAGAGCGATATTCGCAGTGGAGCTACCTCTTCACGCATTGCACAGCTTAACGTCATTGATATTCTTTATTTGGCTATTGCCAGCCGGGATTATAATCAGTCGGTGCAGTACCTGGAGAAGAGCAGACAAGCGATTCAGGAGCATAAATGAGCAACGAGATTATGATGTGTTTAGAACATAGAAACGTGGAGAATCCCGTACAGTCACATGTACCAGGGATTTTTTTGATGAGGAAATACAATTGTACGCTAGGAAAAATAGAAATAGAGAAGCCAACCGGGCAGGCAAGGCTTCTCTCATGTAAATAACCATCTCTCAGCGCCGGGAAAGCTCGCCTATACGTACCAAATGACTTGCAGCTAACCAGGTGCCGTCCCGATTAGCCTGATCCGGCTGATCCGGCAATAGCATGACGTACAAAACCGTCTGCATTCTCTAGCCGACGCCCGGCTTCGTCTGCATCGACATCCGCCATCAGCATCACAATAGCTGTTTTGACATGTCCATTCGCTGCGGTAAAGGCTTGTTCAATTTCGGTTTCCTGCGCTCCAGTCGCAAGCTGTATCATGCGTTTTGCCCGGTGTACAAGCTTTTCGTTGGACGGATTCAGATCCACCATGAAATTTCGATATACCTTACCTAAACGGATCATCGCTGTTGTCGTCAGCATGTTCAGAATCATTTTCTGGGCGGTGCCGGCTTTCATGCGAGTCGACCCCATCACAACCTCTGGTCCCATAACCGCTTCAATACTCACATCCGAGATTGCTCTCATAGGTGTACCTGCATTATTGCTCAACCCGATGACTACAGCACCAAGCTGCCTGGCATAATTCATAGCTCCAAGCACATAAGGGGTGCGTCCACTTGCTGCAATACCAACGACAACATCGTTGGCGCGTAGTCCGTGCTGCTTCAAATCCATTCCCCCGGCTTCCTCACTATCTTCTGCGCCTTCTACCGGATCTTTAACTGCCCGAAACCCGCCTGCAATAATGCCCTGCACCATAGAAGGTGGAGTACCATACGTAGGGGGACATTCCGATGCATCGAGAATACCCAGCCTGCCGCTTGTACCTGCACCTACATAAAACAGTCTTCCTCCCGATTGAAAGCTGGTTACGATGTGGTCTGCGGCTTGAGCAATGACTGGAATTAGTGGCTGAATAAGCTCAGCTATGCGGCGATCTTCCCGATTGATGAGTTCCATAATTTCGCCTGAAGGCAGTTGATCCATATCATCTGTCTGTGGGTTAGGCTGTTCCGTTACTAATGAGTTAAGGGTATGATTCATCCGTAAGCCCTCCTTTTTGTTTAGAATGATTTATCCAAGTGGCATTGTAGTCTTGCTAATTGTGCCGCACCGACTGCCGGGACAGGAGCATTTTCCGAGCAGACAACCTGTTGTTGATCGTGCACTTCGGTAAGATGTTGAAGGAATGTATTTCGAAACAGGGAAGAGTAGCGAAATATGGAACCGGAAAGTGCCATAGGAGCCGTGGCAAAAGAAACATGTTGGCGTATGAGCGCTTTAGCGGTATCGGCCAGTTGCTGTGCCTCATCCATCAGAAGGACACGTGCTACCTCATCCCCTCCAGCAGCGGCTTCTATTGTCAGGCGAGCTATGGAAGCCATACTTGATTTGTTCCAGTCCGCTTGGTATACCACGTACTTTAATTCCGGTGGATGCTTGACTTGCAACTCCTGCAATACGAGTGATGTCAAAATGGTTGTAGGCAAAACGCCATCATGACTCTTCATAACGCTTTGCAGTGCGCGCTGTCCAATTCGATAACCGCTCCCCTCATCTCCGAGTAGATGTCCCCACCCGCCTGCCCGGTTCACTTTACGTGCTGGTGTGATTCCATAGATGATTGAGCCGGTTCCTGAAATGGCAAGCAAACCGTGCGGTTGCCCAAGCGAGGCCATTAGCGCGATTTCTCCCTCCGTGACAACATGGATCGTACAGTTTACATGAATGGAATCAGCCGTGTTTTTTTTGCTTTTCATATAGTCATTAACGTGAGCGGTGATCCATTGTTGCTCCTGATCTTCAGCTATACCTGACATACCAAGACATATACTCTCACAATTAGACAAAAAATCTACATCGGATGAAAATAGAACATCTAAGAGATGTAGTAACTCCTTTATAGCTTCGTGAGGCGGTACACTATGTGGATTCGTTGCACCGCCACGAGCTGTTGCCAGAATGTCCCCAGATTCAGAAATGATTGCTGCATCAGTTTTGGTACCGCCTCCATCAATTCCTACGTATACTCGCAAGCGTGCTCACCTCGTTAGGGCATATTTTCTTTTTTTCATAGTATAGAGGCTTAAAACGAAAAAGTAAAATTAAATTTTATAAATAAATTTATTGTTGAATTTTTATTTTACACCTCATATAATGAATTCAATCCACAATTTTGGAAGAAATCGATACGATTGATGTTACATTAATTAACGTTAAAGTTTCATTAGTAAAACTAGACCTTGCCGAACAGGTCGATCTCCAAGGAGGTGTAGATTTCGGCTCTGTGCCAGGCTGTGAACAGAGGGTTACGAAAGGGAAAGGTAACAGAAGGGCACCAGCAATAGACATTCATAATGGGCGTAGGACAAGAGAAGACGACATGCAAAAGGAGATGAAGGGTATGAAAAGGAAGGGTCTTGTTTTGGCAATGGTGTTATTGATGGTCTGGATCACAGCCTGTGGCAACAGAGGTGGAGCAGATTCGAATGATCCAGGTGCGAATGATACGGTGACGGTATGGACATACCCGGTTCATGGCACATACGAGGATGAATTGAAGGACTTAATTGCTGATTTTAATAAGGAACACCCGAATATTACGGTGAAAACGGAAATGCTCTCCTGGGCTGAGGGGCCCAAGAAATTTGATGTCGCTTTAAACGCGGGAAATCCGCCTGATCTGTACTTCCATAGTGTGGACGGTACATATGTGAATACCGGACTGGCACTGGAACTGGACAGTTATCTGACCCCTGAGATCAAAGATGACTATCTGCCGGGCACTTTGGAACTGGGGCAGATTCAAGGGAAACAATACGGTCTGCCTCTTTATCAGTTCCAGTGGGCCTGGGGCGGTAACAAACGTATTCTCGATGAAGCGGGCATTGATTGGAAGAGCATCCAGAAGAATGGCTGGACCTGGTCAGAGTTTAACGAAGCCGCGGCCAAGTTGACGAAAACACTGGATAACGGAAGTAAACAATATGCCTTGGTGACAGATGGTACTTCGCTTGATTTTATCGAAATGCTGTCCCGTAACAACGGCATGATTGATGTGCTGGACGAAACCGGAAAGTTCCAGTGGAATGATGGACGGATTCTGGACACGCTCTCTTTTATCAAAAATTTGATGGATCAGGGTTATATGCCGAAGGAAACGGCAGCACTTGCTCCGGCGAAGCGGACGGACATGTTCTATGCCGGTGAAACGGCAATCATCTCGAAGGCGATTCCTTATTATGATGTCATGATTCAGAACCGCAACAAAGATATTGACGATGGCAAGGTGCAGGGTGAAAAGATTGATTTTGTATTGCTGCCCGTACCGCACAATGATAATCAGCCTGCGGCAACAACGATGGGTGGCGAGGGTTATGTGGCCTTCAAACAGAAGAAAGACAAGGGCGAGCAGCATGCCAAAAATACTTTTCTTGTAATGGAGGCGCTTAGCGGTGCTAAAGCAGGGAACTCGGCTAATGAGCTGGCTCTTCCTTTTGTTAGACAATCGCAAGCTGACTTATTCAAAGGCAAGGAGCTGGGACAGCAGGTAAATCTGGATGCAGCCAGAGAAATGGCCAAACACATCGCGATGCCGGTCGTGCTCAAGCTGGACATTGACAAAGCATCACAGCAAAAGCAATTCAAGGAACAGGTTGTGAAACCAAACATTCAGGCGCTGTTCTCGGGTGAGAAAACCCCGGAGCAGATTGCGGAAGACTTCAAAGGCAAAGGTCAGCAGATGTTCGGGCAATAAATAACTTCGCAGTGATACTTTGATTCGGAGAGGAGGATTCGCCATGCAGACCGCCCTTGCGCCGGAGCCTGCACCCCGGCATTCCCGGGTTGTCCGGTTCTGGCGAGATTACGGGTGGGCGTATTTGTTTATTTTGGCGCCTGTCCTGCTGTTTCTCGTTTTTACAATGTACCCCGTATTAACAGCTCTTGTTATGAGCTTTCAGAAATACAACATCATGAACTCCACGTGGGTGGGATTGGACAATTACGAACGTCTGGTGAAGGACGAAACCTTCTGGAAATCGATTAAAAATACCGTCATTTTTACACTTGGAACAGTACCCGTCAACATCCTGATTACATTTGTGCTCTCGTATTTTATCTTCCAGATGAAAAGCAAATGGCAGACGTTCTTCAAGGCCACACTTTATCTGCCTGCGGTAGCATCGGGAGTGACGATCTCGATCGTGTGGCTCGCCATTTTTGACCCGACGGATTCGGGACTACTCAATCGCTTCCTGGGCTTTTTCGGCCTTGACCCGGTCATCTGGCTTGGCCAGTCAGGGACAGCCCTCTTTTCTCTAATCTTGATGAATTGGCTTGGTTCCCACGGTGCAGGCATCATTCTGTATCTTGCAGCTATGGGAGGTATCCCTAAATCGCTGTACGAGGCTGCCGATATCGATCATGCGAGCGGATGGACACAATTCAGCAAGATCACATGGCCCCTTTTGAAACCAACGACGCTCTACTTGCTTGTGACTGGCGTCATTACGTCCTTTCAAGTGTTTATTTCCGTATACCTGATGACCCAAGGCGGGCCTAACTTTGCGACCACTACGATTGCTTATTTAATCTATGAGACGGCCTTTAAGTTTTACGAGTTTGGATTAGCCTCGGCACAATCCTTTGTACTGGCAGTCATCATTATTGTCATCTCCGTGATTCAATTCAAATATTTCTCCAGTGATATCGAGTATTAATTAGGGCTTTCATTAGGCATCCGGGGGTGAATACACGTATGAATTCAACACGAAAAAAGATGTTGCTTGTTATAGCGTCTGTTTTGCTCGCTGGCTGGGCACTGATTACGATTATTCCGATGTACTGGATGCTCGTCGGATCGGTGCAAGACACAACGATGTCAGCTTCGTTTAAGCCACAGATGATACCCGAGCAGTTGTCCATGTCGCCGTATGAACGTTTTTTTGCCAAAACGGATGCATGGCGCTGGCTCTATAACTCGCTGCTGATCTCCATTATATTGACAGTCACCAATGTGTTCTTTGCTTCGCTGGCAGGATATGCATTTGCTAAATTAAAATTTCCGGGCAGCCAGGCCGTGTTCTGGGTGCTGCTTGGAACCATGATGATTCCTGCACAGGTGACGCTGATTCCACTCTACATTTTGATGGTCAACGTATTTGATCTGGGAGACACGTACACAGCGATTATCCTTCCCGCAGCAGTCAGTGTGGGCAATATCTTTCTGATGAAACAATTTATGTCCACCTTGCCGACGTCACTCATTCACGCGGCTCGAATCGATGCGTGCAGTGAGTTCGGCATCTTCTGGAAAGTGATTCTGCCTATGGCAAAGCCAGGCATCGCGGTGCTGGCGATTTTCACTTTTGTCGCCTCATGGAATGAATTTTTCTGGCCTTTCCTGATCACCAATTCGAATGAAATGCGGACGGTACAGGTTGGACTCGCATCCTTTGTTTTTGCTGAATCCACCGACTTCGGTGCCATGATGGCTGGAGCTACAATTGGTGCATTGCCGATGATCATTCTGTTCTTCTCATTGCAACGTTATTTCTTGCAAGGCATCACGATTGGAGCCGTGAAGGGATAACCACTGCAACCTATGCAGTTACAACAGGTGACAATGTAAAAGGGGGATTAACCTATGGCACGCGTGGAGTTTCGCCAAGTGCGCAAAGAGTTCAAAGACGACCATAAAGGAACGTTCACGGCGGTCGCCGGTTCGGACTTTGTAATAGAAGATAAGGAATTTGTCGTGTTTGTTGGGCCTTCGGGCTGCGGTAAAACCACTTCACTGCGAATGATCGCAGGGCTTGAAAAACAGACCAGCGGGGACATCGTGATCGGGGATCGCATTGTGAATGATCTGCATCCCAAGGATCGGGATATCGCGATGGTCTTTCAGGATTATGCCTTGTATCCTCATATGACCATTCGGGAGAATCTGTCCTTCGGTCTGAAAAATCTGAAGAAACCCAAAGCCTATATTGATGAGCAAGTACAGAATGCTGCTTCAATCCTTGGCCTGGAAGCTATGCTGGAACGTAAGCCTCGCGAATTGTCCGGAGGACAGCGCCAGCGTGTCGCTGTGGGACGAGCGATTGTGCGTGATCCACAGGTTTTTCTGTTCGATGAGCCGCTCTCAAACCTCGATGCCAAGCTGCGTGTGCAGATGCGTGTAGAGCTTGGCGAGCTGCATAAAAGGCTGGGCGCTACAATCGTTTATGTTACACATGATCAGGTCGAGGCTATGACGCTTGGCGAGCGCATTGTAGTGATGAATCATGGGGATATTCAACAGGTCGCATCACCGAAAGAGCTCTATGCAAGTCCGCGCAATATGTTTGTCGCCGGTTTTATCGGCTCGCCTGCAATGAACTTCATTGATGCTCACATCGAAGGTACGCAAGTGAAGGTGGAGGGTACATCGTTCACGTTACCAGCGGATGTGCTAGAGCGCTTAAACAGCTATCAGGGCAAACGAGTCATCCTTGGACTGCGTCCAGAGCATATTTTTGGTGATGATGTGGCACCCAATGTTCCGCAAGATCACATGCTTCAAGCACGTGTTCAGGTGGTGGAGCATCTGGGTTCGGAAAATTTGCTCTACTTCCGTCTCGGAAGCCGGACGGTGACAGCCAAGGTTCATCCTGAGACCCATGCATATGTGGGTATGGATAAGACCTTTGTGCTAGATATGCGCAAAGCGCATTTTTTTGACCCGGAGACGGAGATGGCGATCGGACGGGAATAGAATATCCGTCATGATGGAGAGCGTAATCAAACTCTTAACGAATAACGGCTTTCACAAATTACAGGGAGGAGAGCTTTTATGCGTAAACTGAGCGAAGTGGTGGTCAAGTCAGGGGTAGAGATCTACCGGGATATTATTCCGGTGGCGCTGTTCAGTGCGGGCAGCTCCGTGCTGCTCATTCCGATTCTCATGTTTGCGCCGATACCGGTGGCCGTGCTGCTACTTGCCATCATCTATATGCCGCTCTTGTTCGGTGTCTGTTACGCAGTGCATCATCGGCTGGAGCGGAAAGAGCGCCGAAACGCGCTGCGTGATATATGGGAAGGTACGTTGAGGGGGCTGCTTCCAGGCGGTGTGACGGGGCTGTTGTTTGCACTGCTCGGTTTCATCCTCTGGTCAACCTGGTGGTATTACGGAGGGAAAGGCAACATGACGGGCATGGCAGTAGGCATGTTTCAGACGTTTTTTGTCATCTTGGCGTTCATCTCACAGTTCTACACTTGGCAGCTTATGTTGCAAAAAGGAATGGGCTTCCTGCAGGCGATGGGAGAGAGTGTGAAGTTGTTCTTCCGTTATCCGGGGTATACGATTGCGGCCTGCTTCCAAGTGGTGTGCCTTAGCGCGTTGCTTATGCTGACGGTTGTGGGATTCGGAGCGTTGTTTGCAGGTATGTTTGCCATCTATCAGCATAAGGCCACAAGTAATCTGATTGAACCTGAAGAGGAGCCTGTATTGTCTCGTGGTAATGATCATCAGCAAGCCGGTTGGGTAAGCGAAGGTCATGTATCATGAGGGTGAAAACAGGAGCGGATGTGCTGGCTGAGGGAGCAGCACATCCCTGGTTAACTGGTGGCGCACGAATCGGTTTGGTGACGAATCCGACGGGCATCACAGCAGACTTTGTCTCCACGGTGGATGTATGTGCAGGCTTGGTGGATGCCAAGTTGACGGCTTTGTTTGCATGTGAGCATGGGCTGTCCGGAGAGCTGCAGGCAGGTATTCCTTTTCCAGACTCGGAACACTCCCGTTATGGCATTCCGGTATACAGCTTGTACGGTATAAATAAAAAGCCGCAGCCTTACATGCTGGCTGATGTGGATACGGTCCTTTTTGATATTCAGGATGTGGGTGTAAGGTATTATACGTATGCTTCGACGTTAATTGAGATGATGGAGGCTTGTGGCGAGTCGGGAAAACGTCTATTAGTGCTGGATCGGCCCAATCCGCTTGGCGGTATGGAGGTGGAGGGTGGTTTACTCCAGGCCGGGTTTGAATCCTTCGTAGGAGCCTGGGCTACATCCATTCGTACCGGGATGACGATGGGGGAACTGGCTTTGCTTGTCAACGCCGAGCATCATGTGCCCTGTGAGTTAGACGTCATAGCGATGGAGGGTTGGCGGCGAAGCATGACTTTTACGGAGACGGGGCTGCCTTGGATGATGCCTTCGCCTAATATGCCAACGGTAGATACCGTGCGTTCTTATGCGGGAACGTGTCTATTGGAAGGTACGAATGTATCGGAAGGTCGAGGCACGACAAGGCCATTTGAATGGCTGGGTGCCCCGTGGATCGATGGCCAGCAGCTAGCAGATGCGATGCAGTCTCATGGTTTGGACGGGGTGTATTTCCACCCGGTGTATATGACACCGGCCTTTTCCAAACATGCAGGAGAACGATGTGGAGGTGTAAGGCTCTTTGTCACAGAAGAAAAGCAATTCCGTTCCGTGGAGACAGGTTTGTTGCTTTTGCATGAGATAGCCGTTCAATACCCCGAACAGTTCAAGTGGCTTGAACCTCCGCGTAAGGGCTCCCGATATTTTATTGACTTACTTACTGGAGGGAGAGAGGTTCGCGAGATCATTGGAGACGGTAGTAGTTTATTTCGTTTAATGGCAGCTTGGCGTGAACAGGAGAAGATGTGGCAGGAACGCCGCAGACCCTATTTGCTATACAATGAATGACGGGCTTAATGGGCAGATAGGGATGAATGAAGAGTAGCGTGACAGAGGGATGCTGCTCTTTGGCACGAGGGTCCTGAGGTTCATGGGAGGAGGAGACGTAATGCTAATGCGTAGCTTGAAGGACAGGGTGAAGCAAAGAATCGGACAGATGAGCTTAAGGGATAAGATCGGGCAGATGCTGTTATGCGGATTTCATGGAACAGAGCCGGAAGGCGGGATAGAGAAGCTGCTTGGAGATTACCCGATTGGCGGTATCGTTTATTTTGCAAGGAATGTGGTTTCGCCTGAGCAGGTAGAGCGGCTATCTGGCGGTTTGCAGAACATTGCGCAAGCAAGTGGCAATGTACCTCTCTGGATTGCTATTGACCAGGAAGGCGGCATGGTGGCTCGAATTACAGAGGGGATTGCACTTATGCCTGGACAGATGGCCATTGCTGCGGCCGGATCGGTGCAAGATGCTTATGCAGCGGCACGGATCAGTGGAACGGAGCTACAATCGATGGGCATCAACATGAATTTTGCACCCGTACTCGACGTGAACAACAATGCGAGCAACCCGGTCATTGGCGTGCGTTCCTTCGGGGAATCCGCGGAAAAGGTAGCTGACTTCGGTGCGGCCTCCATTGCTGGATTTCAGCAAGCGGGTATAGCTGCAACCGCCAAACATTTTCCCGGCCATGGAGACACGGATACGGATTCCCATCTGGATCTTCCTGTGATTACACATGACAGAACAAGGGTGGATCAGGTAGAGCTTGTGCCATTTCGTGCAGCCATTGCAGAAGGTGTAGACGCAATGATGTCTGCTCACATTTATTTTCCGGCACTGGAGCCAGAACGTCTGCCGGTGACATTATCTCATTCTGTTTTGACCGGACTGCTGCGTAAGGAGCTTGGATATGAGGGTATGATCTTGACCGACTGTATGGAGATGAAGGCGATCGCTACTCACTACGGCACGGTCGATGCGGCAGTGATGGCGGTTGAAGCTGGAGCAGATATGGTACTGATCAGTCATACGGCACAGTTACAGGTGGAAGCTTTTGAAGCATTGATGAATGCGGTGAAGAGTGGACGTATCAGTGAGCGGCGGATTGATGAATCTGTTAAACGTCTGCTGACATATAAAATGAAGCGTGGGCTGATGAATGTGGAGATGTCTGTCAGTATGAGCGGGATATCTGGTGTGGATGATATCCATGCGACCCCGGCGGTTGTTCACAATTCCATAAATTCCATGAATGTAAATCAGCCAGTTGCAGTTCCGTTTCAACGTAATAGTCCACCGCATCAGGAGGTAGCTCAGCGAATCAGTGAGAAGAGCATTACGTTAATTCGGGATGCACAGCATATGTTGCCGCTAAAACAAGAGAGAACACTTGTCATTACGGTTGCCGCAGAAGTGACAAGTATTGCGGATGAACAGTTGGATGGAGGGGCAACGCTCGGAGCGGCTTTGTCAGCTCAAGGTTTGGAAGTAGTGGATATGAGGGTAGCAGCGGATGAAATTGCGCTATCCTCGGCTCGTTTGCTTCAAGCCGCAGAAGCGGTGGATGTTGGGCAGATCGTGATCGGCACTCATAATGCAGGCAGCCCTTCCGGTGACCCGCAATGCCGGTTGATCGGCTGGCTTCAGCAACTTGGCAAACCACTGGCTGTAACCGCACTTCGCAGCCCGTACGACCTACAGAAGTTGCCGGATGTGCAGACTTATATCGCGGCATATGAGAGCCGGCCTCTCGCGATGAGTAGTGCAGCGAAAGCGATGATGGGACAGATCCCGTTCAAGGGCGAGCTTCCTGTCACGATTGATTAAATAGATGCAATTCTATATATGACGCAATCTGACGGGACTTGACGTAGCTGAAACTGAACCTTTAAGGATATGAGGGATGAGCTGGTGTCTCGTCACATAGCCGGAATAACAAACGATGTATGAGAATAACAAAAGGGACGAGGCTGTTCATGCTTCGTCCCTTTGCGTGTTGCATACTCTTATTATTGTACATGCAGAAAGCATTATTAATGGGATAACCCAAACCGTAACCGGTTCTAGTGACCACGCCTGATGATATTTGGTTCATTTTCGTGGATTCTAAAATCTAACGATCTCCAGAAACGTTATTTGGGTGATATTAGCAGGTTTTATATTCTAACGATCACAGGAAAGCTTATTTAGAGAAATAGATACGAAATTGGGCGTTGAGCATGTGTTTTTAGAGAAATAAGGTTACTGGTGATCTTTACAATTTCTGAAGGGTGATTATCGCTCAAATAAGCTCATCTGAGATCGTTAGAATAAACAGGGGGGTGGGTTGAAGACTGTGTAGCCAACGCAGACCTCACCCCCAACCGTAATCTTCAACTCTACCTAACTCTAACCCCAATCAACCCGCAACCCAATCTCAGCTACTCCTTGACCTCAACCTACTCTAGCCCCGAACCGCCAACACCAATCAGAGAACAACCATTAACCAAAATGCAAAACACCAACCTCAAACTTCCAACCCCGCTGAATTGGTGGCTTCGTGCGGCTACGTTATGATGCTTCAAGCGACCATCACAATTGCAAGGCTTTGGCCGTTCTTGTCTCTATATCACTTAGCAGTGTGGTCATATCCATGCCTGCATGATTACCGAGCAGGATAATGGTAATATCATCGGATAGATTGCGTGAAAATGCTGTGGAAAACCCACCGCCGCTTCCATTGTGGAAGACGGTGCGTTTTGTTCCGTTTTCCTTGAGTATCCAGGCATAGCCGTAATTTTTATTGGAATAGGGCTCATACATCGTTTCAATCGTTTCCTGATTTAAAATCTGGTCAGTATATAGTGCCCGATCCCATTTCAGCAGATCATCCACGGTCGAATAGATCGTACCTGACCCAGATTGTGAAACATAGTAAGGTGCAGGCACCCATCCTTTTCCTTGCTGAACAAAGCCGCTGTTCGTATGCACTTTGCGGGATGCTTCTCCGGAGTCTTTCATACCGAGCGGCCCCAGAATGGTTTGTTGCACATAGTCTGCATAGCTCATGCCAGATACCTGCTCCACAACGTACGCAAGCAATACATAGCCGCTATTGCTGTACAGGTAGGCACTGCCGGGTTCGAACTTCAACGTTTTGTGGCGAATCTCTTCTACCGTTTTTTCAAGTGTATCGCCTTCCCCGCGACCGAAGGCCGACGGCAGACCCGACGTTTGGGACAGTAACATATGCAGGGTAATCTGATCTCCCTTCGGGATGCCAGAAATATAGGTGGAGATTGGATCTTGAACATCCAACTTGCCTGCTTCTGCGAGACTCAAAATGGAAGCCGCAGTGAATGACTTGCTCAAGGAGGCGATACGGGTCTTCTGGTCCGGACGATTCATGGTCTGTTCGTCAGCAAGACCATAACCCTGTTTGAGCAAGACTTCGCCGTCTCGTGCAATCAGAGCCATCCCCGGATAGTTGATCTCGCGCAGATATGTGTCTACGCTAGCCACTTCAGGATTTAACACGCTGACCTGGTCAGTCGTTATACCAACATTCATCTGGCCTGAAAGCGTTCGCTGGACTTGAATATCAGCCTTCAAAGCATTCGCCAGGGTCCGGACAGGAATCATTAATGTGCCGTTAATGGTGCGTGAATTCACTGGAGAAGCCAGAGATACCTGGTTTACTTTAATGGATCTACTTCCGGCTTGATGCACCAGTGTGTCCCTTCCAACGGTGATGGTAGCTGTGTTGGTACGAGCATCCCACTTCAGATCCCCTTTAACAGATTGGACTACATCTCGTAAGGGAACGAACGTTGTACCTTTTAGAATAAGCGGAGCGTTGTTCCAGAATTGTGGCTCTCCGTTGACTTCAATATGCACGGCTTGTGTAGTCTGCGCTGCAGAAACCGTAGGGTTGTTAAACAGCCCGAATACCGGGCCTGCGCATAGAATGATTGCGAATAGAATACGAAGCATGGATGAATAACCACTGCTAAATACAGGTTGTTGCGTGTGAAACTTGCGTAAGATTTGAACCCTCTCCTTCCAAGTGTTTCTTAATAATCCATTATATAAATATTGTAAACGATCCCAACAAGGGGGTCAAAAAGAGAGTATATCTAAGTAATAGGATCAAATCATTAAAATTGCGATTATTTAGTATGGATACATAATGTTTCGCGGCGAACTTTCCGATAAAAAGAGTTGAACTTAATGATGGGAGATAGATAGATAATGAGAAAAGGGCTTCAAAAAAGACTTCAAAAAAAGCCTCAAACAGGGCATAAAGTGAAGGGGAGGTTTCAATCATGGTTTACGTTGACGGTAAAAAAACGGCTGATTGCCGCATTCCTTTTGTTCCTGATTGTACCCAGCCTTAGTGTAGGGTGGCTTGCTTATCTTAAGGCAGCAGATCAGGTTAAAATGGAGATTACTCGTTCTGCACAGGCCAAAACGGAAATGCTTAGTCTGCAGATTGATCAGATGCTCAATATGGAGAAGGACAACGCTGCACAGATGGCATCGGGTATTACATCCGAAGACATTATTAACAAGTCACCTGCGCTTCAAGCTCAGATGGATCGGATGTCCAAAAACCATAAAGAACTCGGGGTGCTTACGGCTGGAGCGAAGGATGGAAGTTGGATGAAATCCCCTGATCCCGGTAACCAGATCTATGATCCTCGTGAACGCACATGGTATAAGATGGCTCTATCACAATCTGAGCCAGTCATCTCGGATACTTTCCAGTCCGCAACGACTGGGGAATGGGTGGTGACAGCAGCGGCCAAGCTAGCAGACGGACAAGGTGTTTTTGGAGCCAATGTAAGCTTGAATCATTTGAAGGAGACAGTGGATCAGATCCATATCGGTAAAGCAGGGAAACTGTATATGCTGGATAATGGCGGGAAATTTTTATTCCATTACAAGATTGAATCCGGTACTCAGTCTAATCAAAGTTACATCAACGAGATGTATACGAAAGATCAGGGAACCGTGAAGTATACATATGATGGTCAACCGATGGAGGCTGTATTTTACACAAATACGGCAACGGGTTGGAAAATTGTCGGCGAGATGATTCCCTCCGAAGCGGCAGAGTCCGTGCAGCCTATTATGATCCGAGCAATCACTCTTGTCGGCGTAGCGGTTATGGTGGGGATTGTGCTGCTGATCTTTATTATCCGTAGCATTCACCGTCCATTGCAACAGTTAACCCAAGCGGCTTCTCAAGTAAGTGCAGGGGACCTGACGGTTCGTGTAGGCCTGCGGCGCAAGGATGAGTTCGGTCAGCTTGGAGAAAGCTTTGATACCATGACGAATTCACTGCGTCATGTCCTGGGCGAAGTACATGATACATCGAGTCAGCTGGCGGCATCATCGGAAGAGTTGATGGCAAGCTCTGAGCAGACCTCGAAAGCAACGGAGCAAGTAGCGGAGTTGATGCAAGATGCAGCTGCAGGAACAACGATGCAGAATGAAAGTCTTGCAGCGACAGAGCAACTTGTCGGTGAGATGTCACTTGGTGTGAAGGAGATTTCTGCAAGAGCCGGAGATGCAGAACGTATTGCCATTGAAGCATCCTCCAAATCGGAAGCGGGTATGGTCACGATGCAGCAGGCCGTGTCCCATATTCAGCAGGTGAATGATGAGAGCAAGGATATGGAGGCTGTCATCGAAGATCTGCGAGCGAAAAACGATGAAATTCTGGAGATTGTAGCGGAGATTACAGCCATCGCCAAGCAGACGAACATTCTGGCACTGAATGCTTCCATTGAGGCTTCGAGAGCAGGCGAGCATGGCCGGGGATTCGCTGTGGTTGCGAACGAAGTGAAATTGCTTGCGAACAGCTCAGGTGCTTCGGCAGAGCGAATCAATGAGCTTATGCGGGAGATGCATGAGAAGACTCATGCTGTTCAGTCTACCTTTGCACGTACAGGTGAAGGTATGGTGAAAAGCTCGCAGATGATTGCAGAGGCCGGAGAAGCCTTCGAGACGATTCGTGATGCGGTTCGAACCGTTGCGTCCCAGGCCGAAGAGGCAGCTACAGCTTCCCGTCAGATCGATCAAGGAATGGGACATGTGAACAAAGCTGTAAACGAAACGATGGTTCTCTCTAACCGGATTGCTGCGGGAACCGAGGATGGATCGGCGGCTGCTCAGGAGCAGCTTGCTACAATGGAGGAGGTTGCAGCATCTTCAGCGGCTTTGTCTCGCATGGCAGAGGATCTGCAGAGCATGATTGAACGATTCAAATTGTAACTGAGGGAGTATGAACGCGGGTATGAAGGCTGTCGGGGTAATGAACCGGCAGTCTTTTTTCTTTTTTTGCAGGAGATTGGATTATGATTGAGGTATCTAATCTACCTCGTTAGTTTGACAATAAACAAATATAATTATATTATGTCTATAAATAAACAAACAAATTAATTAAATAGAGTTTTTTTAAATGAATTTCCCGTATGAATCAATACAGATTAACTTGGAACTCCAAATAACTCACAAATCAAAATACATTAGATGATTGATAGAAAGGACGGCGAAGGATGAAAGCCTCGGATTCAAGATTGCAGACAGCATCTCTCGAAGAGATCAAACGCGGATATGTGGAGGAAGGAATGGCCTATTCCTGTATTTGTTGCGGTTTTACAACAGAACCGGGAATTGTTTACCCTGACGAAGGTGTGCTCTATGATGCGGTTCGTTACATGGGTGTTCATATTGAGAAGGTCCACGGTTCGGTATTTGAATATTTGCTGGAGCTGGATAAAAGTGTGACCGGATTGTCGGATGTACAGCGAGGTCTGCTGGCCCAGTTCTATGAAGGGAAAAAGGATGCAGAAGTGCAACAGGCTCTGGGCATCGGCAGTGCGTCTACCATTCGAAACCATCGATTCGTTTTGAAGGAAAAAGAGAGGCAGGCCAAAATATTTCTGGCGTTAATGGAACTGTTGAAAAATAAAGACCTGCATGCTCCGGCAACATGGGTGTCGCCGATTATGAAACAAGGTCATACGATTCATCAGCATTCCTTTGATATATCCGAAGAGGAACGGGAACAAGTGCTACGCAGCTACTTTCCCGAAGGCACAAGCGGCCCAATGACTACGTTCCATATGCAGCAAAAGCATAAGTTTATCGTACTCACAGAGATTGCCAAACGTTTTGAATCCCGGCGTCAGTACACCGAAAAACAAGTGAACACACTCTTGGAGAAGGTACATGCTGACTATGTTGAGATTCGGAGATATCTGGTGGATTACGGCTTGTTGGAGCGAAAAGAGGATGGAAGCCAGTACTGGCTGGGTAGTGCAGCAGAGGAACAAGGTAACGGTAGAGGGGATGGGAAACAGAAGAAAGGATCATCAACAATATTATCAGATAATTCATCTGCATCCCCAGCCATGGAACAGCAATTTCCAGCAGTAAAAGCAGGTAAAGGAGAGAAAAGCATGAATCGACGCAAAGAGTTACAAGAGCAAGCCAAAGAAGTCAAAACAGAAGCAGGCGTTTATCAAATTCGGAATGAGCGAAACGGCAAAGTGTACATCGACAGCACGCCTAATCTGAAGACCATTAATGGGCAGCAATTTATGCTGCAGATGGGAAGCCATCTGAATCGACGTTTGCAGGCAGAGTGGAATGAATACGGTGAGAGTGCATTTACGATTGAGGTATTAGAAGTCATGAAAAAGGATGACAATCCCTACGCCGATCCGAAGGATGCGCTGGCCAAATGTCTGGAAAGCTGGTTTGAGAAGCTGGAGCCTTACGGGGATCGTGGATACCACGGGGAGACAAAACCATCGAATTAGTAGGTGAATAGAGTTCAATTTCAGTATTGAACACTACGAACTTAACATTTTAATTTTGAACAGCTAGTTCATCCTCAGCATGAAGCATAGTATAACGGGCAGTGACTCTAACGATCCCAGAGGAGCTTAATTTGGCGATACTGGTTTTCTGGAAATGTAACGATCACCAGAAACCTTATTTCACTAAAACACACGATATCCGTTCATTTTCTCTTTATTTTTACTAAATAAGCTTCCCTGAGATCGTTAGAAAATAAAACGGTATGATATTATCCAAATAGCGTTCCTGGGGATCGTTAGAAAATTATCCAGCTAGATCAGGCGATGCAGGGCAGTCACTTCTGGGCGGAATATTGTGATTTAGCCTTTTTAATAAGTTAGTAAGCAAGCAAGTGGCAAGTAAGTAGTGAGTATGTATGACTATCCTAAATGAAAAAAAATCCCTTTGCTGTAGAGTCGGCAAAGGGACTTTTTAAGTTGATGTGCTCTAAAATGCTCGCCAAATGGCGAAAGATTTGCGTTGGTTGCCCATTACAGCTTGAATTGCTCCACCAGCTTCTGCAGCTTATTAGCCAGATGCGCAAGGGAATCGGCAGAGGATGAGATTTCCTGCATGGACGCCACTTGCTCTTCCGTCGCAGCGGAGATATTCTCTGTGCCATCGGCATTGGTTTCCGAGATGGTATGAATGTGGTCGATAGACTGCACCACTTCTGCTGTGCTGGCAGACATCTCTTCTGATGCCGCTGCGATATTTTCAAGCTGCTGATTGACCACCCCAACGGCCTCGCTAATCTGCACAAATGCATCATCGGCAAATTGTACAGCTCGGATGCCGTTGTCTACATCTTTTTGTCCCAGACGAACATTCTCATTAGCCCTGGATATTTCTTGCTGAATGGATGCGACCATCTCCACGATCTTCTGACCGGATTCGCTGGACTGCTCCGCCAGTTTGCGGACTTCACTTGCTACAACGGAGAATCCGCGTCCATGCTCACCTGCACGGGCTGCTTCAATGGAAGCATTCAGCGCAAGCAGGTTGGTTTGGGCTGCGATATCCGTAATGACAGATACCATCTCACCGATGGAGCTGGAATGCTGATCCAGCCGTGTCGCAGTTTCTGCGATACCTTGCACAAAATGCTGGATGGAACCCATCTCCGATACAGCCGTTTTGATCGTCGAGTTCCCTTGTTGCGCGAGTTCGCTTGCTTGCATTGCAGCTTCGGATACTTGCTGTGTACTGTTGGTTACTTGTCCAACCCCTCCGGCAAGTTCATTCATCTGTTGTGCGGTATGTTTCAGGCTGTTTGCCTGCTTTTCAATGCCAGCTGCGGACTGTTCTGTAATGAGGGCCACTTGCTCCGTAGCTTTGGTTGTCTCGGACGAATTGATGGCAAGCTGTGCAGAAGATGTTGTAAGCTCGTCAGCTGTATTACGCACATCCTGAATGACGGTTCGTAAAGATTGACTCATTTTGTTAAAGCTGTTGCTGAGTTTTCCAAATTCATCCTGACCGTGCACAGCAACCTCAATGGTCAGATTTCCATCGCTGATTTCGTTGGAGGCTTTGACAAGGCGATTGAGCGGTCTCGTAATGGCTTGTACAATCCAGAAAATAATGATGGAGCTGACAACTATAGCAATTGCAATAACAATCAGGGTAGTGTACAGGATTGGACGAACGGTTTCCGTAACTTCGTCGTTATCGATAACACCGACAACTGTCCAGCCTGTCGTTTCATTGGTTACGAAGAAAGCATGCTCACTTTTTCCGTTCAACGTATACTGCAGATCGCCATTTTTTTGGTCAAAAATTTGTTTATAGGGTTCCATCGTGCCTTCGGTACCTGGTTTTTCGGTTGGATGCACGATGATTTTATTTGCATTATCGATAATATAGATATATCCTCTTTGCCCGATTTTCGTGGAATTTACCGTCTGGGAAAGAGCTTCAAGGGAAAGGCTGACCGAAACAACACCATGACCGTCACCGGTCGTCTGAGCGACCGAAGCAACCACGTTACCTGTATTGCTTGAGATGTAAGGTGTAATTACAGTTGGCACGTCTTTGTTCTCCGAAGCAGCTTTAAACCAAGGACGTTCACGGGGATCATATCCCGGCTTGTTAACGGCGGTGACCGGGGAGTTGATGTAGACACCTTTATCCGTTCCGACGGAGGCAAGTTCCACGTCATTGTGTGTATCTTTGTAAGCATCAAGTAAGGTACGAATGGTATCCGTTTCGTCCCCTTGAACCGGACCCACATTACCAGCATCCAACTGACTTGCCAGGAAGTCTACATTTTTACGTGTAGCCCCAATAATCTGGTCAATGGTCTGATTCAGTACACTTACGCTACTGTTGGCATTCTCAAACATTTTTTCTTCGACTTTGGTAGCCGCTGTCTGGAATGAAATGATGCCTAAACTGATTGTCGGGATCAGCAGCACGATAGCAAATGAAAGTATCAGTTTCTCTCTCATCTGTAACGTTCGTTTCCCCTTTGGCTGCTTCACTTTCTTCATAGTACATTCTCCCCCTGTCAACTCTCCCGAACTGACATAAAATATGGTATATTTCTAAGTTAATGCAAACCAATTCTGCATTCATTATTCCAAATCTCTGATTCAGAATGGTATGTATCGATATATATCGGCTGACAGTGATTAAAATTAGAGAGGAGTTGTACGAGAGTTGAATGAAAGTGCACCAAGATTATCTGCACATGAAAAAAGTGTGGAAATCCAGGATAAAGCAACATTTATGCAGGGGGTTCGAGATTGTGTACCTACCCTGCTTGGATACTTAAGTATTGGCTTTGCAGCGGGGGTCATCGAGATGACTGCAGGTCTCAGTTTTGCCGAAACGGCATTGTTGAGCCTGATTTTGTATGCAGGTTCTGCCCAGTTCATCGCAGCAGGGATGCTGGCTTCCAACGGATCGGCGTTAGCGATCATCTTCACTATATTTTTTGTGAATCTGCGTCATCTGCTGCTTAGCGCAGCCGTATCTCCGTATTTCAGACATCTGACACCGCTTAAAAATATGTGGATTGGCTCACTGCTTACGGATGAGTCATTCGGTGTGGCGATGACACGTGCAATCGGCAGAAAAACGCTCAGTGAGCGCTGGATGCACGGTCTGAATATTACGGCGTACTTGAACTGGTTTATCGCGAACATGGCGGGAGCGTACTTTGGACGCTGGATCACGAACCCGGATCGGTTTGGACTGGACTATGCGTTGCCAGCGATGTTTATCGGTCTAATTGTGCTTCAGTTGGTACATCGCAAAAGCAAAAAAATACATATCAATGTAGCAATCATTGCGGTCGTGTGTGTTATCTTAGCAAGCATGGCTTCACTAGGTAGTCTGAGCATTATCATAGCGGCAGTGGTTGCAGCAACGATGGGAGTGTTTATGGAACGATGGAAGTAAGATGGGATGTATTCTGGATTATTATGGGCTCGGCACTACTCACGTTTATCCCCCGGGTATTGCCGCTTATGCTCTTCAGTAAAATACAGATTCCGGTGTGGCTGATGCGCTGGCTCGAATATGTGCCTGTTGCTGTCATGGCCTCACTCATTGGTCAGGAATTGTTTATGTCAGGCAATCGTCTTGTCCCCATTACAGAAAATGCCGCCTTGTGGGCAGCATTGCCCACAGTGGCTGTAGCCATCTGGACACGCAGTCTGCTCGGTACGGTGCTGGTTGGTATTGTATCCATGATGATATTACGTTACCTCATGGGATAGGAAGGTAGCATCGTGATGAAAACGCTATTTTCTAATGAACCTAAAAGGGATAAGATGGAGAAAGCAACATGAAATAGTCTGTTGTGCCATGGATATAGTAGAAGGATTTCATCAACTATTTTGAGCGAAAGGAACGATGTCTAAGATGAAACCAAGTCCATCGACGATTTTGTTTCAAGGGGATTCCATTACCGACGGAGGAAGATCACGGAATGAGGATCTGAATCATGTTCTCGGTCACGGGTACGCTTATTTAATCTCAAGCAGACTGGGCATGGAACTGGCGAGCAAGCAAAAAACGTTCTATAACCGAGGCATTAGCGGAAATCGGGCATCCGATCTGTACGCACGCTGGAATGAAGACACATATAGTCTGAAACCCGATCTGATCAGTATCCTGATTGGGGTTAACGATGCTTGGCGTTTCATGAATGATGAACCAAGAGGATATACAGATCGTTTTGCCCGGGCGTATCGTCACCTGCTGGAGGAAACACGGGAAGTTATACCGGATACCGGACTTGTACTGATGGAGCCTTTCATTCTGAAGACAGGGGCGACACTGGAGAAATGGGAGGGCTGGGAAACGCTTATGGCTGAATACCAGCAACAGGTTCGAGAAATGGCCGAGCACTTTGGGGCGGTGTGGGTCCCGCTACAGCAAACGTTCAATGCGGCATTGGAGCAAGCCGATGCTTCATACTGGTTATGGGATGGCGTTCATCCTACTGCGGCAGGTCATGAGCTAATTGCTCGTCAGTGGTTGTCTGTGGTGCAGCAATCTCCACTTGCTATTGTGTAGCTTATCTTAAATTCCATTAGTGAAGCGTGGTGAATCCTTTGCAAGGCTCTAATCACGAAATCGGAAACGAACATCATGAAATGCGTGTAAGACACGCTGTAGATGAATCTGAGGTACTCGACTGGCCAGACGAAGAGCGAATCCAGCAGGTGTTTCGTCACATGAACAAGCGTAATGATGGTCAAGAGATAGCGGGATTTAAGACTGATGAACTGCGGGAAAAGTTGTCCCGGCACGAATTCGCTGAGATGCTCACCGATTTACGAAGGTATGGAGAGCAAGCATTAAGAGAACCGCTACCTCTTCTGACATTTCAATTATTTCGACAGTTCGGCAGGGCGGGAGACCGCAAAGCATACGAGCAGGTTTACTTCGAAAGGCGCGGTAGATTAGCAGCCGTTGCCATGCTTGCTCTCGATGCTGGCACCCCTCATATGGTTCATGCTCTCGAAGAGATGTTGTGGGCGGTATGTGATGAATATACCTGGTGCCTTCCGGCACATCTGGGAACGGGAGAGGCGGAGCAGGTAGCAGGCAATATCGACCTCTTCGCGGCAGAGACGGTACATATGCTTGCGGAGATTGTGATACTTCATCGTCATCATCTCGATGCTCTGGTTGTTGAACGGATACGTAAAGAGGCGGAGCGACGTATCTTTACGCCGTTATACAGGGAAAAGAGGGCATATCACTGGCAGATAGCCGATCACAACTGGTCTGCTGTCTGTGGGGGATGTTGCGGCATGGCTGCTCTGTTATTGCTGGAGGATCAGGCGATTCTGCTGGAGGCCAACAGACAGACAATCAATTGTATGAAGGCGTTCTTAAGCGGGTATGGCGAGGACGGCGGCTGTGCTGAAGGGATTGGGTACTGGGTGTATGGCTTCGGTTATTTCGTCTATTATGCCGAGATGTTACTGGACTACACAGAGGGAGCGTTGGACTTGTTACAAGGTTCCAAAATAGCGGCGATAGCGGCATTTCCGCTACGAATCCATCTGTCGGGCGGTACATTTATCAATTATTCGGATAGCTCGGAGCATGAGGAGATACCTTCGGGGCTCCTGTCTCTGTTAGCTGTACGTTTCGGAATGGAAGTGGATTTGCCCTTGCGTATTCCCAGGCTGACAGACGACCCTTGTCGTCGTTGGGCCCATCTGCTACGGAACTTGATGTGGAGCGATCCGGTGGTATATAAACGTATACATGGAGAAGCGGCTGAGCGGGCGAATGGAGGGTTTATTTTTCAACAGCTGGAATGGATGGTTGCTAAACATGCCCTTCATATGCCGCCGAATGTACAAGGGGAGACGAGCAGACGGTGTTCAGACCGTGAGTGGGTTCAGGTGGCATGTTCGTTTAAAGGGGGTCATAATGATGAACCCCACAATCATAATGATCTGGGACAAGTGATTATCCATTGCGGTGGCGAAAATATACTTTGTGACCCTGGAGCAGGGTTGTACACTCAGGCGTATTTTGCTCCAGGGCGCGAGCAGTTATTTCATATCTCATCTGCCGGGCATAACGTGCCCCTGATCGGAGGTTGCGAGCAACGTTCGGGTAGAAAGGCTGAAGCCGAGTTGCTGGAATTCAGGCTTGAGCCGGATGGAAGTGAAATGCAGGCCTTGTTCGACCTGACGCGTGCATATTCCGAAGCAACAACACTACACCGATATACACGTCATCTGAGCTGGAAGGCCGGACAAGATTGTGTTGGAATGAATGGGACTATGGAAGTTAAGGAAAGAGGCGGCAGTTGTTGTAGTACGGGGAATCCTTCTGATCCGGGTGTGCATGTAGATATGGCGACCTTGCGGATTATGGACAGATTCCAATGGAAGATGGACAGAGAAGCGGATACCACGAAGTCTTCGTTGAACGAGCCATATGTTGAAGCACAAGTCGTTGAGCGTTGGATAAGCCGGGTAAGTCCGACAATGGAAAAGGAAGGCAGACTTCGGTGGCAGGCTTCGCAGGCTAATCTGTACATGAACTATGATGCTGTCCTGTGGCGGGTGCAGACAGAAGCTGTGCATACCGTGGATCACGATCAGGTCCCTGTTACATTTTATCGTACATCACTTGTTTGGAAAGGGAACGAAGTTACAGCGACAAAGAGCGAGGATGAACGAGTTGAAGATGCCGAAACCGCCAACGGTGCTCCGCTAGAGATTGTATGTCAGATTGATTTTATGGTTGAACCCCATTAAGGAGAAGCCGAGGTGAGTCCACGTGAGTCGTTATACAGCCACAGCGACATATCCATGGAAAAATGAACTTGAAAGGTATCGCACATTAGCAGCTGAAGCTGGCTCTGCACCGGCAGATGGCTGGAGCAGGGAGCGTAAGCTGGCACTCGTGAAACAAATTGTGTGCGCTTACACGAAATATCAGGATAGTAACGGTGCAATTATCGATCCGTATTCAGGAATGGAACGGTACTACTCCACCCCGGCCTACGCTATGGCAGCTGCAGTACTGGTGGATGCAGGGCACATGGAGCTGCTGGATTCTGCATCGGCAGCTCTGTCCCATAGCATTGATGCGGTGGTAAGTGGCAGTGCCCCAGACCATCATCCGGATTTTTTTCCTGTACTGATGATGCGGGCATACATGTTGCTAAGATCTCATCGACCTGATCAGGCCTCTATCTGGGCCGAGGCACTTCGGACGATTGATCCCGAGAACGATTATGTATTTACGATGAGTAAGATGAATAATGCCAATCGCATGATTAACTGGAATGCCATTATGATCTCTGGTGAATACCTGCGATGGAGCGAACATCTTGCGAATGAGGATACAACGTGGATGGATCGTTATCTGGAAGCATACCATCTGCCGCGTTTTACTCCGCTCGGTCTGTATCAGGACGGTCCGCTGGATCGGCCGAATTGTCCGTTTTCCTATGATATTGCTACCCGTTATCATCTTGAAGTGATGCTTGATGGAGGTTATGAAGGGGCAGTCGCAGATGCATTACGAGAGAAGCTGAATCATGGTGCGTTCAGCTCACTGCTGATGTTGTCTCCGCTGGGAGAAATACCGCCGCGTGGTCGCAGCTCCCAGCACCAATGGAATGAAGCAGCGGCGGCATATGTTTGCTCGGTACACGCCAAGCTGGCGATGCAGGCTGGGGATTCGGTGATGGCCGGGGCGTTTGCACGAGCGGCAAATCGTTGTTTTGAAGCCGTAGAGCGCTGGCTGATGCCGGATGGACGATTGAAAATTGTACGCAACGAATATGCGCCGGAGAAACGTCACGGCTACGAAGTATACACCAACCACACCTGTTACAATCTGTGGACGGCAGCCGCGCTTGCACATGCCTGTCTTCGTGATTTAGATGAGGAGATTGTGCATTCCTATCTCCCCTCCGAGATTGGAAGCAGAGTACTTCAGGCGGACGGCTGGTTCGAAACCCTGCTGGCCTCTGTGCCAGGTCAGCAGTTGGTTTTGCACACTGCGCTGAATGACCCGTATACGATTCCGGGGCTGGTACGAGTGCAACAGGCAGGTCTGCCGGGATTAATAGGCCCCTCCGCAGCCAGTCATGTACAGGCAGGATTTACGGAATTTGCTGAAGGTGTTGTACAGCCTCTGAGTTATTGCCCCGCTTGGAAGACAACGGATGGGGTGTGGCATAGTCTGGCTGAGGGCATACCATCAGGTAGTGAGTATGACCGTGATGCGGGAATTGATCCGGCACACGGTGGCGGTTCAATCATATTTAAAATGGCGACCCGGATGGGTGAGAGTTCGGCGGATAATGAGCTACAAGAAACCGTGTCAGCAGTTGGTTCAAATATTGTGAAGAGCACTGCTGAGCATGATACGAGAAAAGCTTCTGAGCAAACTAAGAGGGAAACTGCCGAAAAAGCCATGTTGAATACAACCGAGAATGATTTTGAAATTACCTGGACGGGGCCTTTACCTGGGATGCGATCTATCATTAACCGTTATGTGCATCGAGCAGATGAACTGGTAGTGACGTATATATTTGAGGGTGAGATTGAGGCGGTGGGAGCTGTGATTCCACTGATGTTTAGCGATGGTCGGGAGCAGGCTGTGATTACCTATACGGAGCGCAGTGTGCGCACAACGTACCTGGGAGCATACGTTGAATCGACAATTCAAGATGCAAAAGCTGTGATTCAGCTGAATCCACAGGAAGTGGCTTCACGCAACGGGCTGCTCAAGCAAGCACGGATGGAAGTTTACGATGCACAGCAACTGACATTCACTATTCGATTGGGACGCGATCTCACATAGGAACAGGAGGACATGATCATGAATACCTCAACATCCGCAACATGGCTGGAGGAAGCATGGCAGCAAGGGGTTCACAAGACGATTCGAAATGCGAAACGAATCCAGGATACCTTTCCTCATATTTCACCGCAGGGTGTGTACGACAAAAATGATCCGGAATGGTGGACAGCCGGTTTCTGGCCCGGACTGTTGTGGCTGGTGTACCGTGATGATCCGCAGCATGAAGCGGCCGCGGATCTGCGGCATATCGCCGCTAGCTGTGAGCGACAGCTCGAAGATTGTCTGCGTGATCCAGACCTGGTGGATCACGATCTGGGTTTCATCTGGCTGCTTAGTGGCGTAGCCAGCTATCGCCAGATGGGCAGCGAGGATGGGCGCCGCCGCGGCATGCTTGCCGCGAATCTGCTCGCTGCCCGCTTTCACGTGCGCGGTGAGTTCATCCGCGCATGGAACTTCGGCTCGTCGATGATGGACACGCGCGGCGTTGCCATCATCGACAGCATGATGAACCTGCCGCTGCTCTACTGGGCATCCGAGCAGAGCGGCGATCCTCGCTTCCGATGGCTGGCGGAAGCGCATGCGGACACCGTGGCGCGCGAATTCGTCCGCGCAGACGGGTCCATCTGCCACGTGGTGGAGTTTGATCCACACACGGGGCAGAAGCTGCGGGAGCATGGCGGCCAGGGCCATGCTCCCGGGTCCGCCTGGGCGCGGGGCACCGCCTGGGCGTTGCACGGGTTTGCGCTGTCTTTCCGGTATACGGGCGAAGCCCGATATCTGGAGACAGCGGAGCGGGCGGCCGATTTCTTCCTCGCCATGCTTGGCGAAGACATCGTGCCGGTGTGGGATTTCCGCGCGCCTGCCGAGCATCAGGCGGCGTGGGACTCGTCCGCTGCGGCGATTGCCGCGAGCGGTCTGCTTGAGCTCGCGAAGCTGTCGCCACGCGGGCAAATCTACGCTGCCGCGGGAGAGCGCATCGTCCGCGGCTTGTACGAGCGCTACAGTCCTGCTGAATCTGTAGCGGAAGAAGGGCTGATTATGCAGGGAACGGTGCATTACCCGGAAGGCCGGGGAATCAATGTGCCGATTATTTACGGCGATTACTTCTATATGGAAGCGCTGGCGAAGTTGCGTGGAAACGAGGGATTATTTTAACGGAAAACGCTGAAGAAAGCAGAATTTCCGAAAATTCGTTCCAAGCAAGGAAGTTTCCCGCAGGCGTGCCGGGGCACGTCAAGGGGAAGTGACATAGCAGGGAGCGAAAAAGGGGGAAAGATGCAATTCAGTAGGTTTCAAGATACGCCTAGCCAACCGCCCTGCATAGGGCGGTTATTTATGTTGTTTCTCTGCTGTATCTTCAGGAAGTGAACTTACTTCGCTGGCGAACGTCTCAGAATGACAAAGTCGGCAGAGGATTGCTCGGGATATCGCTGGCGTATGATCTCATGCACTTTGAAATCGGGATAATCGAATAGATAGTGGAACAGATTCCGATCCTGGATAGTTTTCACGCCGGATTCTCCTTGCTCCTTCAGCCTTGTATAGAGCACCACCCATTGAGTTGAAGTGTGGAGAACATCGCGTAAGGTCGCCCGAAAATCCGTTTCATCTGTAATATGATACAGCACATCCAGACACACGGTCAGATCAGCTTGGAGAAAACCGCGATTGACCCACAGGCCCGGTGTATACACCATGAAGCTTTTGGAAGGATCGCTGGCATATAGCGAAGCGCATTGTTTTATAGACGAGGATGCCACATCCATGCCCAAGTATTCAACATAGTTCATATATTTCAACTGGTTTCCATCTCCGCAGCCGAATTCGATGACCCGATGAATACCTTCGCGCTGGATTAACGCATTGACCACCTCGGCTTTGAATTCCGCCAGCACGCCATATGAACCCCTGCCCGACGTTTTACCCGAAGAATAAGTCTGCTCCCAATAATGGATGTAATCAAATGACTGATTCACACCGATTTCCCCCGATACTGAAAAATGATGTTGTGTAAGACAGCAAGCCTTATATTCAGGTTATGCGCAGCGGGAATCGTTATGAATTAGACTTAGCAAATTGGCGACTTTTCCTCCACTAGGTGTTCGCATGGCGTCCATCGTAGAATGATAGATGAGACTATAGTATGAATTTCCATATAATTACCTGAAAATATCCTGAAAGTCTAAACATCTGGAAAGTTCTTGCCGACATTAATTAGAGTAGGAAAAAATTGACGATTAATCGGAGGGAAATGATGTTTAAGCCAAGATTGACCAAGTACATGGTGATGATGCTGGTGTTGATACTGAGTATTTCCAACGTAGGCTTGGCCGCTGCGGCAGAGAAAGAACTGTCCAAAATTGTGGTTTCCAAAAATGAAATGTCGCTCGAAGTCGGCGATTCCGGGTCGGTTACCGTAACGGGGGTATACTCAGATAATTCCTCGGCAAACGTTACCATTAGTTCATCCTGGACGAGCAGTGATGCTTCGGTAGCATCTGCATATAATGGTTCAATAACAGCCAAAAAAGAAGGTACAGCCACGGTTACAGTGGCATATCAGGGGCAAAGTCAACCTATTCAAATCAAAGTGACAAAGAAAGTCAAAGCCCTTTCAAAAAATGTGCAGGATCTTGATCTCCGTACAGGGGTTACCAAGGATATTTTGCTGACTGCAACTTATAGTGATAATTCAACGAATGAGCAGGCGGCCAGCAGTGCTGAATGGTCAACAAGTAATGAGAAAGTGGCAACAGTGGTCAACGGTAAAGTGACGGGTCAGAGTGCAGGCACAGCGTTGATTACGGCGAAACTGGGCAGTCAGAGCGTAACCGTAGATGTTAATGTGGAAGTGGTTAAACGTGTGGATGTAGACAAAAGCCAGATCAGTCTGCTTCTTCAACAGAAGGAAAGTGTCAAGTTAACAGCGACCTATCCAGATGGATCTACCAAAGATGTAACCGATCTGGCAGAGTGGACGTCAAGCAACGAAAAGGTTGCAGATGTACTGAAAGGCAACATTACAGGTTATTCGGCAGGTTCTGCCACAATTACAGGTAAATATGGTACCAAGTCGGTATCCGTAGATGTGGATGTAGATCTGACGAGCAAGCTGAGCGTAGCCAAACAGAGCATCTTCTTCCGCTTGAGTGATACGAATAAAACGGCCAATGTCGCGGTTACAGCTTCATATCCAAACAGTAGTGATGTGAATGTAACGGATCAGGCAACGTGGACATCCAGCAATGAGAAGGTGGCTACGGTGTTCAAAGGCCAGATTACAGCAATAAGTGCGGGATCAACAACGATTAAGGCTGCATACAGTGGCAAAACGGTAGAGATCGCTGTCGATGTAGATACGGCGAGATATCTGGATATCAAAGATGTTACAGACAAACTTGCCATGAGCGTTACCGGTGACAATAGAAAGAAACAACTTACAGCAAACGCTGAATACATCGATGCAAGCAAGGAAGATGTAACGTCCAAAGCGACGTGGACGTCCAGCAATGCAGATATTGTATATGTATCGGGCGGTGAACTGATTGCATACAAATCGGGTACAGCTACCATTACCGCAGCATATGGCGGCAAAACGGTAAAATTCACAGTAAACGTAGACGTGCCTGACAAGTATGAGATGGATAAAAAGAAAGCAACCGTTGCTGTTGGCGGAACCACTGCTGCCAAAGTGCTTGCCGTATACGGTGAAACTTCCAAGGATGTATCTGACGATGCAACGTGGAGCAGCAGCAGCGAGAAAATTGCTGAGGTAGACAGCAAAGGGGTTATTACGGGTGTAGCGACAGGCAAAGCAACGATTACTGCTAAAATCGAAGGAAAAACGTTGACACTGCCTGTAGAAGTAGGAATGGCGAGCGGGCTAGAAGCGGATATGAACTTTGTCGTGCTGTCGGCAAAAGAAACCCAAGCCATTGTCCTTACGGGTACGGATGGGGACGGTAATACGAAAGACGTTACAGCCGATGCAACTTGGAAATCGAGCAATGCCCGTGTAGCTGATGTGAAAAAAGGTGTAATCACAGGTAATAGCAGTGGTAAAGCGAACATCACAGCTGAATACGGCTCACAGAAAATCACAATTCAGGTTGAAGTCGATGTCATTTCTCGGATTGAAGCATCTGAACCAGCTCTTTCCCTGAAATCCGGTGAAACCGTGGATTTGAAGTTGACTGCTACCTTGAGTGATGGCAGTGAGCGGGATGTTACAGACAAAGCAGAGTGGAAATCAAACAGTTACAAAGTGGCTCAAGTGACCAAAGGCAAAGTGAAGGCACTGAGCTCAGGTAAAGCAAGAATCACTGCGAAGTACGGTAGCAAAACGGTTACGATTGCGCTGGACGTAGATACATTGAAATATTTACAGACGGATAAAGTCACGTTAACGATGAAAGTTGGCGATAAAGCAACCGTAGTAGCCACCGCAACATATTTGGATGGAAGTGAAGCAAATGTGTCCAAACCAGCACTTTGGACTTCCTCGCGCATTGCGACGGCTTCCGTAAAAGATGGGATCATTCAAGCGAATGGTAAAGGTAAAGCGACCATTACCATCTCCTATGCAGGTGTAAAAACAAAGGTCAACGTTGTGGTTGAGGAGAAGTAAGGTCGGAATACGGATTAGAAATAGTAAATGTCAAAAAGGTGATATCAGCATTCAAGCTGATATCACCTTTTTGAGTAACATCCACATTTGAAAACATACGTTTTCCCGAATTCACAAATTAATTAAATAGGCGATCTAATCTGGTCACATCGTATGTGACAGTACCAAAGCACCATAGGCAAAAGCAATAAGGATAAGAATTGCCGGGTGCAGCTTGGTTTTGGTCATGACCCAGAGGGAGATGCCTGCAATAATCAGCGTCTGCCAGATGCCGATGGAGTCCGTGGATACTTGGCCGAATTCCCAAGTGAGCAGAATCATGAGTACAGCGATCACCGGTTGCACAAGCAGAGTCATGCCTTTGACCTTAGGTGAAGTCCGGTGTTTGTTCAACAAACGAAGTAATAGAATAAGTGCAACTGCTGACGGTACAATGGTAGCGAAGCTGGCGATTAACGCACCAAACCAGCCTGCGACGTGATATCCGACAAATGCAGCAATTTTCGTGGCAATCGGGCCTGGGAGCGCATTACCGATCGCCAGTACATCACCGAACTGCTCGGTTGTCATCCAGTGGTAATGATTCACAATCTCTTCCTGCATCAATGGAATGGAAGCGGGGCCGCCTCCGTATCCGAGGATGTTCGCTACGAAAAATCCCCAAAATAATTCCCACCATGTCTGAAGCATCCTACGATACCCCCTTGTCGGAGTTACCTTTGGATTTTACACGCTGTACCAGCCCGAAATGGAAGAAACCATAGGCCAGGAACACCGTAATCACCAGTCCCGGATGAATATTGAGTAACTGTAATGCGGCAAAGGCAATCACACCGAATAAAATAGCAAACCACTTACCCAAGCCTTTCCAGGCTTTCATCGCAAACTCATAGGCCATCATACCAAGCATCACAAAAATGACAGGCCGTACGGCTGCTACCATACCTGCTACAATCTTGGATTCACGCAGGGCGTACATCGAACCGAGTAGAGCAATAATCGCGATGCTTGTCGGCAAAATATGAGCGAGTACGGACACAATAGCGCCTAGAACACCCTTTGTTTTATAGCCAAGATAGGCAGCCATTTTGGTTGCGATAGGTCCGGGCAAGGCGTTGGCAATCGCCAGAATCTCGCCGAACTCATCGTCGCTGACCCACTTATACCGGGTGACGGCTTCATAACGGATTAGCGGAATAACCGAGGGGCCACCGCCATATCCCAAAATTCCGGTTCGTACCATGCCGACCACGAGACCGTTGTAATCTTTCCAACTCATGCTGATATCCTCCTAGAGTCTCATGCCCATGCGGCTTTTATATCGTTTTAAGAGCAGCTGTGATTCCACTTTGACGATGCCAGGCATCTTGTAGAGTTTCTCCAGTATAAACTGCTCCATCTCTTCCATATCTGCAAAAATACCGTGCATATGCAGGGTACTTGGGCCTGTCATATGATAGAGACTGGTCACGGCTGGCTCATCATCCAGCATCTCTGCAACTTCATCCAGGAAGCGCGGTTCCACATCGACATTAAAAAAGGCAGAGACCTGTAGCCCCACCTTGCCTGGGTTAATGACAACGGTGAAACGTTCAATGATTCCTTTTTCCGATAATGCATTGATGCGAGCTTGAACGGCTACGCGGGATAATCCGATCTGTGTACCCAGATCTGTATAGGAAATCCGGCTGTTCTCATGGAGCGCGGCGATGATTTTGCGATCCATCTCGTCCAGATTGTACATTTGCGGAATTTCTCCACCTTTGGAGGTACGTTTGTGAGACATGTTTGAATCACCCTTTTCATTTTCATATGTTGCATGATGTGTATCCGAATTTAAAGAGTAATTGAATGTACGCTTAATACATGCAGCATTCATAGTTTAATGACGAAACGTAACTAACGTCAACTGATTTTAGGGGGATTGTTAAAAATATTTAAGGGAGCACCTTCATTTTGTCGTATCTATGAAAGAAAAAGACTGCTCGCTTGATGCGGGCAGTCAGTACGTCTTTGTTAGGACAAGTTACTTCATGAATTTGTATCAGCAAGGATGCTTCTCTCAGGAGATTAGAAGTTGTTGCTATAATGAAGATGTTTGTTTGGATGGTGATGCATCACCCATTATGAGTTTACTGTCTTAGGTAGCAGTAGCGTAACCGTAGTTCCTTCGCCGGGTTCCGATGATACGCGTAACGTGCCGCCTGCTCCCCGTGCACGTTCCTCCATGCTGAATAGCCCAACACCATTCCCGGCAGTAGCGTCGTTAAATCCGGTACCTTGGTCTTCAATAACGACAAGCGTGAGCTCTTCCGTATCTTCTACGGTCACTTGTGCCTCGGCAACGTCAGCATATTTGGCTACATTGGTTAGAGCTTCCTGGATGATGCGATAGATGGCGATCTCCCGGTTCATCGCGAGCCGTTTGCGCAGATTGCATTCGAGAGTAACCTCGATGCCGTAATGGCGGTTATAGTTCTCGATATAGGTTCGAATCGCAGGAACGACACCCAGATCATCCAGCACAGACGGCCGCAGTTCCCAAGCCATACCGCGAACATCTTCCATAATGCCGGTAACCTGTTTCCGTAGTGCTTCTACACCTGGGTTTGCTTGATCTGCCAGCAGACGATCCATCTGAATCACGAGAGAGAACAGGCTTTGTCCAATCCCGTCATGAAGGTCACGAGAGATGCGCCGCCGCTCTTCTTCCTGAATGTTCATGACTTGCGACATCATCTGTTGTAGCTCAGCCTCGACTTGTTTCAGCTTGGTCACCTCACTGCGCACAGCTAAATACTGATATGGCTCACCATCGTTATCGAGGAAAGGCACAATCGTGGTATTTACCCAGTAATAACTTCCGTCTTTTGCACGATTCCGAATCTCGCCATTCCACACCTTGCCGGCAGAAATGGTATCCCATAACGTCTTCATAAAGGTTTTACCGTGGTACCCCGAGTTAATAATCCGGTGATCCTGACCAATGAGCTCTTCGCGGCTATATTGTGAAATTTCGCAAAATTTATCGTTCACGTATTGGATTTTACCTAATCGATTCGTCAGCGCTACGATCGAGGATTCGTCGAGTGCAAACTTCAAATCACCAAGTTGATGCAGCGAACCTTTCAGTTTGCTTCGGAATTCATTGTCCGAGATGTGCTTGTCAATCTCGCTGAGTAGGAGCTGAACAGGTTGGTCAGCTAATCCGCTGAGTCTGTTTTTGCGTGGCTTACTCAAAGTTCAACAACCCCTTTTTCATCGCAAACTTCACCAGTTCCGGTCTGGTGCGCAGGCCAAGCTTTTCCATCAGATTGCTTTTGTGGGATTCTACCGTTTTGACACTGATGACCAGATGCTCGGCGATTTCCTTATTCGCGTATCCTTTGGCAATCCAGGACAAAATCTCTTTTTCCCGATCCGAGAGCGTATCGTATGGCCCGGCATTTTCCTGTTTGGCTTTGTCCAGATACTCGCTCATTAATCGTTTGGTTGCACTTGGATAGAGGTAGGCGCTTCCATCGGCTACAGAACGAATGGCAGCCAGCAATTCCTCGTGGGGCGCGCTTTTGAGGATATACCCGGAAGCTCCCGCGTGAATTGCGCGGAACAGGTATTCCTCGTCGTCATGCATCGTAAGAATTAAAATGGATACATCCGGCATTAGCTTTTTTAACTCCGCCGTAGCGGTCAACCCATCCTTGCCCGGAGGCATACTGAAATCCATCAGAACCACATCGGGTTTCAGCTCCTGTGCTTTGGCAATGGCCTCGTCGCCATCGGCTGCATCGCCAACAATATGTATATCGTTCTTACCTTCCAGCAGGGCGATTAGCCCCGAGCGTACAACCACATGGTCGTCCACAACTAACAGTCGAATCACATTCATTTCCCCCTGTCCGATTCCATCATCTGTATCCATCATACCAAAAAAAGAGGCTTTTCAGAGGGGAATCTCCGAAAAGTCTCTTATTCAGTGTGTTCTGCTCCCTTATTCAGCTCATGCATATTGTTCCAATTGTCTGGCAGCTTGCTCGGTTTGTACAATCATCTCGGGGGAAAACGTGCAAGGGGTTCTGCTTCCCACTAGCAATACACCATTTGGCAGACTGCCTTCCCTGAAGATGGGTACGGCTATAGCACAAACGAGTCGTTCAGCAAGCATAAGCGGGCAGCGGTCCGGGGTATATTCTCCACGTGACTGCTCATCCAGCATAACTGTTCGTCCGGTTCGTAGCGCCGTTCCTACCAGATCTTGTCCAGGGCGCATAGCCATGCGTTTGACACGTTCATTGGTTGCCCCGAAGGTATATTTCCAGCGCAACATTGATCCAGACACACAAGCCATTCCGCAAAAATCGCCGGTGGTGTTCTGACACAGGCCGCTCATCATCTCCTGAACAGCAGATGAGACTTCATCATGCATGAGGGACACTTCCTTTTTTCGAATCATATGATGATCTGTTCTTCACTCGTTACGTTTCTTTCATTATCGTGGTCGTTCATCGTTGTCACAACATATGGGTAACCTTGAACTCAAGGCTCGTTGGATGGGAGAATCAGTTTACAATCAGGTTATTCCGATGTTAGTTCTATTGTAGACTGTTTCGTCAGCCTTGTAATTCAGGGAATACCCCTATTTCACTTCTGGAAACTGCTGAACATGGGCAGCGGATCACTCCGAGGAAGTATAAGAATGAAAAAAACAGCTGGCCGATTAGCCAACTGTTTCGTTTGAATGTGTATTCTGGAATGAGTATATATCTAGGAAGACTCTTCTGCAGATCAGAACATGTACACGTATCTTTCTTCTACATTGTAAATGTGCTCAGTAATGCCGGCCATACTGCGATCTTCTCACGGCAAGAGGGACATGTTGTTTTGCCTGCCAGATAGGGCAGATGCGAGGACAGTGTCTGTTCTCCGATCCTTGCTGTCCGTTCTGCTAAAACTTGTGTTTCCTCATCTGTCCATGCAGAAGCGGGAATGATGGCTTGAGCCGCCTGATCAGGTTGAAAAACAGGATCTTGTTCATAGGCTTTCAGAGGCACAGCATAATTTTCATCAGGCCATATGTACATTTCATTTGCGCAAGCCGGACACTCAGCTACATACTCGTCCCCTTCCGAAAATGTCATCAGCATATTCGCAACGATATAGGATTTGCGGAATGCGGCATCGGCAATGAGGATGTAACGTTTATCCGTATCATCTGTGGATGGTTCGGCAGCATCGGTCAGCACTTGTTCCGTCAGTGATCTGAGCTGGTCGATAGCTTCTACATAATCATTGTACATCTGCGTGCAGACCGTACTTCCCACCACATCAGCCAGCTCAGTCCAGGATGGCGGATATGGCGTTTGGTGTCGCTCATCGCGGCTTGCTTCAATAATACCGCAGCTGATAAACAGTTCCTTGCGCACTGCTGTATCGGATGTCGTACCTGCCAGACGAGCTAGAAATGGCATGGCGGCGTAAGTAGCCGTATAGATTGTATTTTGATGAAACAGATATTCCTGAAACAGTTCGTCAAAAACCTCTTGGCTGAATTGCTGCTGCAATTGTTGTAACAAGCCGGGAACATTTTCCGCTGACCCATAGGGGCCTGATAGCTTTTCCCAAACATCACTATTCCACGATAACATATGTATTCCTCCTGTTCCGGAGATGCATAAGATTGTAGATCCACAAGATTGAAGACTCACGAGTGGTTAACTGTATGCTAGCACTATCGTAAAAGTTTGACAATTCAAGATGAGATCATTCACAAACGGGGCTTTATTGGGGATATGTGACTTTTCTCACAGCGAATTGGGGGAGTTTCCCGCCAAAGATCAGGTAATCCCCCGATAACCTTTCGAACTGATTCACGATATGATGTAAACATAAGGAATCACCGAGGGGGACGAAAGTTATGGGTACAGTATTCGTGGAAAGAATCACCCGAAAAGTAGAGCAGACACAGACGGAGGCGGGCAAAATGACACAGAGAACAGGCGGGATTCTGTCTTTTGTTACACCGGAGCAATGGAGTCTGATCGAAGAGAAAATGCAGCCTAAAAAAGTAAAGTCGGGATACAGTCTCTTTTTGGAAGGTGATGAAGCTGGATATCTGTACTACATTCGTTCGGGGCGTGTGAAGTTGACCAAATCGACGGAGGATGGCAAAGAGATTATTCTGTCGATTCAGCAAAGTGGCGATCTGATCGGTGAATTCGGCGGTATTGGCGGATTGAATCATAGTTACAGTGCAGAGATGGCGGAAAAAGGGGAACTGGCAATCATCTCGCTGACGGATCTCGAAAGTGTGATTAGCAAAAATGGTGATCTTGCGCTGAAATTCTTGCAATGGATGGCACTTGCACAGCGGATTACACAGTCGAGATTCCGTGACCTGTTGCTCTACGGCAAAGCGGGCGCACTTGCCTCCACGCTGATTCGTGCCAGCAATACGTATGGCAAGATTGTTCCGGATGGCATCGTGCTGGAGATGAAGCTGAACCACACTGAACTCGCTGAGATGATCGGGGCAACCCGGGAGAGTGTTACACGTATGCTCGGAGCGTGGAAAGAGCAGGGCACCCTCGATATGCTGGACGGCAAATTAATGATTCGGGACATGGCTGCATTACGTTGCATGTGTGGATGCCCTTCGTTCCCAAGCTGCCCGAAAGAACTGTGCCGTCTGTAGGCCATATTACAGTAGATTCAGACAGTAGAACAGGTAACTTAGAGAGAACGCACGGGTGGGGAGACACGAGATCGGAACTGAACGGAACAAAATGAATAGGATAGAACGGGAAAAGGACGAAGCGGCATGGGCTGTTTCGTCCTTTTTGGTATGTGACTTTTCCAAAACTATAGGGTATCAATCCTCCGGCGGCTAACGATCACAGATGACCTTATTTTATGTATTTTAGCCCATTTGAAAATCTAACGATCAGGAGAAACGTTATTTCTCGAGATTTACAGGAAAATCCTGCTTTTTTGCGTCTTTTTTGGTGAAATAGCGCCACTGGTGATCGTTAGAATTCCAAGCAACTGCAAAACACCTAAATAAGCTTTCTGGTGATCGTTAGAATTTTGGTTGCTACCTCCGTACTCGCTTCACCCGTAGGTAGCACATTTATTTTATTCGAAATCCCGATCCAGCATGGAGTAGAGAGACGAGTCATGATATGCCCCTTTATATAACCAATGCTCCCGGAGAAGGCCTTCACGTTGCATACCGATCCGCTGCATGACGCGCTCAGACGCCGGGTTTTCTGGACGGCATTTGGCATAAATCCGGTGAACGCCAAGTTCCTTGAAGCCAAAATGAAGTAATGCGCGGCAGGCTTCGGTCACATATCCATTCCCCTGATAGGCAGGGTGAAGCACATAGCCGATCTCAGCATTGGTCTGATCGACAAGGTGGAGCCCTGCGCCGCCGATAAGAAGCTCTTCCTTTTTCAAAACAATGGCAAGTTCATATCCTTCTCTCGGCTCGGCCAGCTGCATACGAATGACATCCTGTACATAAGCCCGGGTATCCTCCTCCGTGTTCGGGCCCCATGCGGTGTGTTCCGTGACTTCGGGCATCGAGGTGTACGTATGGATGTGAGGCCAGTCATGTTCTACAATCTCACGAAGAATTAATCTTTCTGTTTCAAGCTTCATAATGTACACTCCTTTGCTCCAACTCAGATTTCTTCTTTCTACTTGGAGTGGGTCATATCCCACTGCTGAATGGATTCCGCATCGTATTGCATCCTATTGTAACGCACCATATGCACGCAAAAAAGCCCACGACCGAATTCATACAACTGAATTCCCCGCAGGCTATTGAAAGATTACCAAAATCGTTCATGTAACGGTATGTTATTATGGTTGGTTGCAAGTCGTTGCAGGATATGTGTAGGCCAGCTTGCGGATGATCTCCTTTTGCCATCTTGTGTCACCCAGGTTAATCGCCAGGTTCAGAAGATCCAAATAATCGTCAAGCTGCAGGACAGCCTTTTGCAGAGTTGTGTTCATTCGATGTTCGTTCCCCTTTATCTATAAAGTCATAAGCATGGTTGGCATCATTATCGGAATTGAAAATAAACAAGCTCAATAATGATAATCATTATCATATATAATGACATTATGCATCGAACGTAGGTAAATTGCAATGCCTAACCACGCTATAACTCAACTTTTTTCAGGAAATAGGCTCGCGATGACCGTTGCGGACTATGAAATTTTTCAAAAATTTTACATAAATCGAGAGGAATTCATCATATGAAGCTTTAAATTAGATAGGGACAAGCATTATACGTTATGGAGGAGGAGAAAGGTATATGAAAAAGGCGTTAAGGCAGCACTGGATCGGGGCATTCCTGGTCTTTGTTATGATGGCAACAACGTTACTCGCTCCGGGGGTTCAGGCTCCGGTTCAAGCCGCAGCACCACTTACCGTATCACAAGCGATTGCTGCCCAGAGCAGCGGAGGAACAGCAACCGTCGAAGGTTATGTTGTGGGACATGCGACCGGGTCACTGACGGCCAAGTTTACCTCACCGTATGCCAATGATTTCAATGTGCTGATTGCAGATTCTGCATCCGAGCGCTCGAACGCCAAACTGCTGGATGTGCAAGTTTCTTCTTCTTTCCGTGCTCAATATGGACTGGCTTCAAACCCAAGTCTGGTAGGCAAAAAGATTATCGTGACGGGAACACTTGGCGCATATAACAGCTATGCTGGTGTCAAAAATCCTACGTCGATTACCCTCTCTTCAGGTACCACGAATCCTGATCCAGAGCCAAATCCGAATCCAGGTACACCTCTTCCGGGCGGAAACGGCAAAAAAGTGTTGTTTGATAACACGCATGCTCAGACCGCAGGTGCGGCTGACTGGATTATCGATGGAGCTTTTTCAGACTTTGCGAATGGTTTGCGAAACGCAGGCTTTACCGTGGATCAGCTGGAACGCAGCATCCCGTATACATTTGGTGAGCAAGCCTACACCTATAACAAATTGAAGGACTATGACGTGTTTGTCATTGGCGAAGCCAACGTGCCATTCAAGGCCACAGAACAGGCTGCGCTCCTGCAATACGTACAGAATGGCGGGAGTGTCTTCTTCATCTCCGATCACTATAATGCAGACCGGAACAAAAACCGCTGGGATTCTTCCGAAGTGTTCAACGGCTACCGCCGCGGTGCTTTCCTGAATCCAGCCAAGGGCATGTCTTCTGCCGAAGCGGAATCCCCGGCGATGCAAGGCGTGACCAGTTCCGACTGGCTCGGTACGAACTTCGGTGTTCGTTTCCGCTATAACGCGCTGGGTGATGTGAACGCCACGGATATCGTTGCACCATCACAAGCTTTTGGCATCACGACAGGTGTACAAGCTGTAGCGATGCATGCCGGATCAACGATTGCCATTATGGACCCGAACAAAGCTAAAGGTTTGGTGTATGTTCCGGCAGGCGTGTCCAAATGGAATAACGCCGTCGATCAGGGCGTATATAACGGCGGCGGACGAGCAGAAGGGGCGTACGCTGCGGTTGCCAAAGTAGGCGCAGGAAAAGCGGCGTTCATCGGTGATTCCTCTCCGGTTGAGGATGCAACACCAAAGTATTTGCGTGAAGAAAACGGAGCCACCAAGAAAACCTACGATGGCTTCAAAGAGGTGGACGACGCCACATTCCTCGTGAATACGGTGAAATGGCTCGCGGTCAAAGAAAGCTACACCAGCCTGTCCCAAGTGCCAGGTCTGACCCTTGATACAGCAACAAGCCTGTTGCCAATGGAGACACCAGCCAACTCCACCGAGCCACAGCTTGAGCCGTGGGCTGCGCCAGCGGCAGGGTACAAATGGTATGATCCAACGACATTTAAAGCAGGTTCATACGGCAAGGCTCAATGATAGGTAGGTTAGGGCCGAATTAGAATTAGATAAGGATTTAGAATGACAATCATTCAAAATACGGAGCAACGTGAACAAACGCAAAGAAGCTGGTGATGTCACTCAGCCTCTTTGCGTTTCTTATTTGAAATAATCATATAGTAATTACGTTTCTGCATCATAAATCTCCTTGTTTTGTCGTCATACATTCATTGTAACATTTATCCAATTGGCAATGTATAAAGCTTCTTTTCTCCGGGCAAGGTATGGGTACTCAAGCTTGTAATCCAAAGAGGGAGGCGGCACAAGATGAATCAGCACATCGGACAAGCAGACTGTGACAGTTCCCTGATGCGGCAAAAGTTAAAGGCTGACCTGTACCGCGTAGCGGAACGAATGAATGTGACGTTATCGCGTTTTGATCATGACAGCGTCTGTTTGCTGGGACAGTTTGCGGAGATTCGTGCCGAGATCAAACACATTGAAGTGCTCGCTTCTTCTTTTTATCTCGACTGTTATTTGTCCCCGTTTACCGAGAAGTTTGCAGAACTGACGTCCAGTGTGCAGCATCTATCCGACCGCAGGTACGGAGCGCTGATTGTGATTGAACGGGAGGTTCCGCTGGAGACGATGATTCATTCCGGTGTAGCGGTGGATGCCAAAGTAACTCACGCGTTGCTCGAATCGCTCTTCATCCCTGGTGCGCCATTGCATGATGGAGCTGTGCTGATTCGTGGCAACCAGATTGTATCTGCTGGCAATGTGTTGCCGTTATCCCAAGCCGAAGCCCACGAACGTAAGTTGGGCACACGCCACCGGGCGGCACTTGGATTAAGCGAGCTGACCGATGCGGTGGTGCTGGTAGTCTCGGAAGAGACGGGACAGGCTTCTTTTGCGGTGGACGGGGCGTTGCATCCGATTAATGTGGTTGAAACGCTGACCTAGAGGATATAGCAGATAGCGATATGGTGAGATGGCGAGGGTACATAGGTACATAATCGTGAGCATATGAGTACATGAGCGTATCGACCTGCCTATGCTTCCAGAGCGAATTATTGGAGAGGCTAACCAGTCACAGGGTGACAGGCGGAGCCTCTTTTTGCTATGTGAGAGGTTTCCGTTTTGCACAAACTGGGTGGATATGGGTACAATAGAGGGTGGAGCGTAAATAGGAACGCTAGAATTCAACGCTGCGATTTATCGCAAAAATGGTTAGAGGAGACGGTTAGCACATGAGTTGGTTTGAAGCAATGGAGCAACATGATTATGAGGAACTGGTCCTGTGCCAGGATCGAACTTCGGGCTTGAAGGCCATTATTGCCATACACGATACAACACTTGGGCCTGCGCTCGGCGGTACACGGATGTGGACATACGCTTCAGAGGAAGCAGCCATTGAAGATGCACTGCGTCTCGCTCGGGGCATGACATATAAAAATGCAGTATCCGGTCTTAATCTGGGCGGAGGCAAAACGGTAATTATCGGAGATCCGCGTCGTGACAAAAATGAAGCGATGTTCCGCGTCTTCGGCCGCTATATTCAAGGGTTAAACGGTCGTTACATCACCGCCGAGGATGTGGGAACGACGGAAGAAGACATGAATCTGATCTATCAGGAGACCGATTATGTCACAGGGATCTCGGCTAGCTATGGCTCGTCTGGCAACCCTTCCCCTGCAACCGCTTGGGGGGTGTATCGCGGCATCAAGGCTGCTGCGAAGGAAGCGTTCGGCACCGATCTGCTGGAAGGTAAAACAATCGCCGTTCAAGGTGTAGGCAACGTAGCCATGCATCTATGCAAGTATCTGTATGAGGAAGGTGCACATCTTATCGTAACGGATATCCATAAGGATTCTGTGAAGCTGGCGGTGGAACGTTTTGGCGCCAAGGCGGTTGATCCGGCGGACATTACCAGTGTGGAATGTGATATCTATGCGCCATGTGCGCTCGGCGGCACAATTAATGACGATACACTCAAGACCCTAAAAGCCAAAGTGATTGCAGGTTGTGCGAACAATCAGCTGCTGGAGCCACGCCATGGGGATGAACTGTATCAGCGAGGCATCGTGTACGCACCGGATTATGTCATTAATGCAGGCGGTGTAATCAACATTTCGGATGAGCTGAACGGATATCATGAAGATCGAGCATGGGCGAAGATCGGAGAGATTTACACGACGCTGGAGAAAATTTTCGAAAGCTCCCGCACCGAAGGCATCGCGACCTATGTGGCGGCAGACCGTCTTGCCGAGCAACGGATCGAGATGATGAAGAACACGCGTAGCACCTTTTTGCAAAATGGTCATCACGCATTAAGTGCACGCAGACTGCGGAAATAAACGCTACCAGCCGAGAGCTGGACTCATGTAAGACAACGTGTAAGACGATAGGTAAGACGAGCAGATGAACTAAAGGGACAATCCTGAAGGTTTGGTCAAACGAACGTAGTAACCTCCGAAAAAACGCATTTTTGGAGATTTTTCGTGCAGACCCTATTCAGTATTGTCCCTTTTTGGGTGTGATTGCTCGTTTTCGTTTTAGCTTAAACTTAAGCAGAGGTTCTTATAAACCGAGGCTTGGACTTAGACGCTTTTCGAGTAATCAGGTGATTCGATTCCACGGTTATTTGTGGCGTTTTTTTCAATGTACCAGAGAAGAACCATACACACGGCATAGAACAGGCTGATCCCCAGAATAATGATCCATACACTCTTCATATCCACACTTCGAATGAACAGGCCCGTCAGATAAGGGCTAAGGGTATAGCCCAGACAACCGACAAACAACAGCAAGCCGTTAAATCTCCCCTGATGGCTGTCGGGTACGCGGGATGCAATATACAGATTGATATTGGTCTGCACCAGAATCTCTCCAATCGTCCAGAGCACCGTAGATACCACAACGATAGCAAATTGAGGCCAATCCCCGAGCAGGTATAGCGCACCAAATCCGATGCCATAGAAGAGAGCGCCTGCCGCGATGGAGTTTAGAGCCGTGAAGTTACGGGTCGCGGATAGTACCAGTGTAGTGAGAAGAATGACACTGATTGCATTAATGGTCATGACTGAGCCGTAGTAAGCTGCTCCATGTTCACCGAACGTCTGATTCATCTGCAAGGGCAGGCTGAACGAGTATTGCATGTAAATAAAATAGTTAAGAAAAGATACCACGATGAAAAAAACAACAAGTGGATTCTTCAGCAACATAGGGAACAATGGCGAAGGCAAAGATTCTGATCCTTGTTGCTGCCTGGATGGAGAGCGACCTTGTTTATGTTGTTGTCCCGGCTGCTGGTGTTCTTGGTGTTGTTGCCTTCCATGTGGCTGTTGTTCTCCCTGTGATTGCTTTGTATGCTTTGCAGGTTCCCTGGCAATGGTTTGCGTTGCTTGATCGCTCGAACCAATATAAACCTTTTTCCAAATGATGAAGGTAGAGATCAGAAATACGGTACCGATACTCAGAAAGACGATGTGCACGTAATCTTTAATAAAAAAACCGGCAATCAACGGCCCAAGCGCGATACCGAGATTGGCTCCGAGATACATCAGGGAAAAGGCTGACTTCCGCTCCTTCTCCTCTGGACATAATTCAATAATTAAGACGTTATACGCCGGGCGTGTAATACTGATGAAGAACATGACCGCAATCAGAAGATAACCGATGGTCATCGTGCCTGACCAGAAGGAGCAGCTTATGATCATAAGGGCAGACAAAATCTGCCCGGAGACAATGATCGTTTTTTTGCCAATCAGATCACTTAAATAACCGCCAAGCAGTACACCGGGGCCGCTAATCAGAGCCGCCATGGATACAAAAATTCCCGCACTAACCACACTCATGCCCATCTGCAGCGTAAGCACCAAGGTGATCAGGGAGAAAATAAAATCCCCCGTGCTGTTAATGGTTCTGGCTAAGCAGAGATAATAGATGCCGCGGCTGAGTCCCGCGTATGTTTTGAATAAAGACAATCGTTTCAAACCTCCCCAAGAAAAACACAGTCCCAGTAAAAAAACCACTACGTTAAGCTCGATCTCTATTGCGTATTGATGATCTTATACGTTTTCGGGAACCGCCACCTCAATGACAAATCGATCATACATCTCCAGTAACGTCTGACGTAATTCCTCAAACGAATCACCTTCCACAATAGCGAACCCTGAGCGGGTCATCGTGTCGTTTACAGCCCCGGCGTGCTGCCCCACTTCATAGGAGACGTTAAATTCAATGATGCCCGGAACATCCTTATAATCGTCTCTCCCCGAGATGTGCTGGATCACTCCTGCGCGGGAGGGGAAGCAGATCATACCCGTGAATTTGTTGCTGGTTTCCTGCTGCATGAAGGTATATGTACCGAGTTCCAGATCCGTCACTGCTTCGAAAAAGTCCACACCATGCGTGTTCTTGATGCAAGGCGGCATCACATGTGAACCCCCGATTCTGGCTCCAATCTCTCCGAAAACCACTTCGCCTTCCGGCGTGAGAAACAGCTCCGCATGGGTCACCGATTGATTGATGCCAAGCGCGGCAATAACTTGTCTATTGATGTCCTGGATATGCTGGATAAAATCCGCTTCTGTTCCTTCGGGGAAGGTAATGCTAGCCGGGGGTTTCTGCTGCGTTGCGATATCCAGACAGTTGTAGAGATATTGGGAAACGGAGGCAAACACCACTTCTCCTTTGCACACAATGGAGTCACAGTGGAACTCTGTGCCATGAATGAATTCTTCCAGTAAATCTCGTTGCTGTTCTTGTCTTGTGTATTGAAGATAATGTAACAGTTCTTCCATGCTGGACAATTTGAACGTGTTGATACTGCCGTAACCGCTGAGCGGCTTCACAATGACGGGGAACCCATACGTAGCGGAGAAATGAAGATAGTCTTGTTGCTGGAGTGCAATGGCCGTTCTGGACGTGCGGATTCCGCGCTGATGCAACATTTGTTTCATAATCCATTTGTTCCGAACCGCCTCGGCCTGATTGCGCTGCATGCCCGGAATGCCGAACTCGGAACGGAGTTGTCCGCCGATCTCAATGGCATTCTCACCCGGAGTTAACAGAGCAATGATGGAGTGAGATTGCAGAATGTGCTGGATATGTGCGCGGATGGCGTCCACAGATTCGAGATGATCAACGTATCTAATCTCATCAAAATAAGCTTCAAGCCGTTCGGGATGATGTAATTGATGGCGTTCAATAATCAGAATCTTTCGGCAGTCTGTATATTTGGTCAAGGGTTTCACGAAGTTTAAACCAAAGGGAAGCCTGAAATCAGATATGTATACGATCGTTTTCATATGTCCTCCTGGATAAAATTTGAAATAATGAATGGTTTTCACAACATTATAGCTCATTATTTTCAGGTTTCAATACATTATTTGTAAAATTTTATGCGCGATTGTACATATTTTTGTTGCGTTGAAGTGTTAATTGACAGCAGGAATTTTTTGGTATAGTATCGTACCAAATTGGAAAATAAATGGGAGGTAATGGATATAAATGGATATAAGTAAAGAGAAATATGCCATACTGGGCACATTGGGTGACGATGAAGGATTCTTGACTTGCAGCATGCATATTGCGAAAAAAATGGATAATTCTGATATGATTAAGCCATACCCCGAATTCGAAGCGGCTGCAGAAGACCTGAAATCCGGTGAAATTTCCTGCCTGCTGGTGCCTGGAGCGTATCCCAAGCTGAACAGTTTCATTATGGATTCAGATCTGGTCGTGTCCGAAAGTTTTGTAGAGAAGATCCCTGCACTGGTGTTGTCCGGCTTCCACGCCGCTTGTCCAGAGCAGATTGATACGATTTTTCATCATCCGGCAACTACATACTTGTTATCTGAACTGAATATTGCCTATAGAGAGAACAGCACAGTATCATCCAACCCGGAGGCCTGCAGGAAGGTTATGCTGAATACAGAGACCTCCATTGCGCTCACGAACCAGCTCTGTGCGGATCATTACGGACTGGTAACGTATAAAGTGCTGCGTGAAGGCATTCAAATGCCATGGGTATGTTTTACGAAAAAACCACAGAGGGTGAATGCACTCGTATGAAGAGAATTGCAATTATACTGGATAAAAATCTGGAGCAAGGAGCCGCGGCCAATGTGGCAGCGCTGCTTATGGGACAAGCTGCTCTCAACGAACCGGAGTTATATGCCGATCAGCCTGTACGGGATCAGAGCGGCATTCAGCATGCAGGCATCCGCTATAGCACCGTTATTCTGAAGGCGGGGGAGAATCAACTGATCAATCTGGCTAAATCCTGTGCGGAGAATCAGGACGGATTGAAACATCTTGTTTTTACACAGACAGGACAGTCGCTGAATAACGCTTTTGAACAATATGCAAGTGAAATTGCATCGATGACATTGGAGGCGACCAAAGTCGTAGGTGTCATTGTATGGGGTGAAGACGAGTCCGTTCGCGCGACGACCAAGAAGTTCAGTGTGATGAAATAGTGCCGTGAAAATAAGGCAGGTTTGGGGATATGCTTTAAATTAAGTACAGCAGGGGTACAGTTGCAGCATTGAGGTTGTTGCGCTTGGCTGGAACGGAATGGAACAGAGCGGAGAATAGCGCAGGACAGAACGATTTGTCCGCACGGGGCACGAAACATAAGGGCTACGAACATAAAAATAAGGGCAGAAGCGATCCATGGATGGCCTCTGCCCTTATTTTGTACAAGAGAAATTTTTAGATGAATGCTCTGTATATGGTGATGAAGATGCAGGTGCAAGTACAGATAAGATACAGGTTATGTGCCGCTCACGGCTGTAACCTTTTTCTCTGTGAAATAGTATAGTAGCGCGAGCAGTGGCATGATCAGACCAATCAGCGTTGTGAGACTCCATCCGCCATGGGCATATGACCAGCTTCCGACTGAAGAACCGATGGCACCACCGATGAAAAAGATCGACATAAACAAGCCGTTCACACGTCCTCTTGCCTCGTTGCCAAGGGAGTAGATGATGCGCTGACCCAGCACCAGATTACCGGAAACAGCCATATCCAGCGTAATGGCTACCACGACCAGCAGGATTAAGGCCGATGTGGAGTGACTCTGGAACAGATATGCCAGACCAAAGGAGGCTGCGGCAATGACCATAGCGGCTCCGGTGAGTACTCGGGTAAAACCGCGGTCTGCCCATCTTCCGGCAATCGGAGCGGCAATGGCGCCGCCTACCCCAGCGAGAGCAAACCAGGCGATGCCTTGCTGCGACAAGCCAAAGTCGTTTGCGAGCCGGAGAGGCACCGTCGTCCAGAACAGGCTGAATGCGCCGAACAAGCTGGCCTGATAGAACGCGCGCCGCCGTAACATCGGCAGGGTTCGAAGCAGTGTACCAAGGGAGATAATCAATTGTCCATAAGTCAGGTTGGGATCAGGCCGACGGGCTGGAAGTGCCCGTGACAGTAGCAGCATGAGCAACGCGATCACCACGGCCGAGAATGCAAAGACCGCTTGCCAGCCGAACACGCTGGTGATAAAGCTGGCGACAGGGCGTGCAAGCATAATGCCGAGCAGCAGACCGCTCATCACATTGCCGACCACCTGTCCGCGCTGCTCTTCCGAAGTCAGATAAGTAGCGTACGGCACCAGTATTTGCGCAACGACAGAACCGATGCCGATGAGCAGTGAAGCCGTCAGAAAGAGGAAAGCACTGGTGGAGAAGGTGGCGGTGATCAGCGCTACCACAAGTACAATGAGAAACAGAACCATTAAACGGCGATTTTCAATAATGTCACTGAGCGGAACGATGAACAGCAGACCAATGACATATCCGATCTGTGTCAATGTTACGATTAATCCAGCTGCGGCAGACGACAGACCTGTAGTGCTGCTGATCGGCCCAAGAACGGTCTGAGCATAATACAGGTTGGCTACGATCAGACCGCAGGAAGCGGCAAGCAGGAAAATAATCCAGGCAGGCACGGTCGTCTGAGTCTGGTTAGTACTTTGTTTCTGTGTGGTATCCATAAGATCAACCTCCAATAAAAGTGTATGATGGTAATTCAATTGCCATTTTCACTATGAAAGATGTGTAGGTTTAATTAATGAACGTTACGTTTACTAATTACACCTAAATAATATACGATACGTTTAGTATTGTAAATAGGTAGTTACAGAACATAGTAATTTTACATAAAGATGACGGAAATATAATGACATTGCTGTGAGCTTAAAAATGTATATTGACGCTGCATTTTAGTATAATGAACGTATCGTTTTGTTGATTTTATTTTTTTAGCTATTTTAGCTGAACTATTTTTACACAGATAACGGAGAGGACAGAAAAAATCTGGGGATAACAGCGATTGAAAGGTTATTCTGTCATTGAAGTGGTTGTGTAAATACTTTGGTTCAGCTTATATAGATGATTACAATGGAGGGTCAGCAATGACTGCAAAAAGAGGACGTCCCCGCAACATGGAAACCCAGAATGCCATTCTTGCTGCAGCCTATGAACTGCTGCTGGAGGATGGGTTCGCCGCGGTGACGATTGAAAAGATTGCCGAACGTGCACAGGTAAGCAAAGCCACCATCTACAAATGGTGGCCGAGTAAAGGTGCTGTCATGCTTGACGGGTACATGTCGGCGTTAACGGCCAGGTTGCCTGTGCCGGATACGGGGTCTGTATATGAGGATGTGCGTGCTCATGCAGGGAACCTGGTTCAATTTTTGACAAGTGCCGAAGGGAAAGTCATTACACAGATCATCGGAGAAGGGCAGTCTGATCCCGCCCTTGCGGAAGAATACCGTAGCAGATATATTCAGCCGCGCCGCCGTGAAGCATGGGGCATTCTGGAGAAAGGCGTGGAACGTGGCGAATTGAAGCAGGGACTGGACATTGGGCTGTATATCGACATGATCTACGGGCCTGTATTTTACCGGATGCTGGTCACGGGCGAGCCGATGGATGATACGTTTGTGGAGTTGCTGCTAGGCACGGTATTCAAAGGCATCGGGTCTGAGGCATAGCAATAAGTGATAGCAGCATGTGATAGTGAAGGAAGAGAAGAAGAGAAGAAAAGGAAAAGGGAAAGGGCAATTCGGAGAAAGACCGAATTACCCGGGGATACGGTTACTGCGTAGCCAAACGAAGTCTATACCTGGAAGATCGGGGAGATGGCAGAGGGCCATGTGTCCGTTGGTTTGGGGACGAAGGGAGTTTCGTGCTTGTTTAATATTGGGGGATCATTCCACACTGAACTTGGCAGTTCGTGTCTGTCCGTGTTGTATAATCCTATGGAAATAGTAGGATATTGAAGTTGGAATAACTGTATCATGTTCCTGTCCATTCTTCTAATGGATTTTTTCTATAAGCAATTCGAGGCGAAGGCAAGCTGGAGATGTAGAAGTTCTTGTGCTTGCATAAAAATGTAAATTTATTGCCACGATTGTTATTGACCACTGTAAAATTTAGGATTAAAATTGGTCTAATCATATAAATTCAAATTTCTGGATTTTAATTGTGGAGGTGGGATACATGGAACCTGCAACTACGATACGCTCAACGATTGAGGATTACATCAGGAAACAGGGATATACCCTTCAATATTTTGCAGATATATCGGGAGTGAACGCTGGAACGCTTAGCGCCATTATTAAGGGAACACGCCCCATCGCCATGGCGCAGCTTGATCTGATTACCCAGGGCATGAATCTGGAGGAAGGCTATTTCTACGAGACGTATGGTGGGGAGTGCTTCGTAGAGTCGGCTCCACACTGGCGAAGGCTTGAGCCCTTCCTGCAACGCTGTGCGGAATTGGACAAGCTGGACTGCATCCAGCGGGTGATTCAACAAGTAACGGATGATCGTTCCTATATCTCGGAACTGTTCGAGATGGCCGAAGGTATGCTGGAGCGCGGTCAGCAACAAGCTGCCCGTATGTTATATGAATGTGTAGCCGAGTGCGAGAAATACCAGCATTCCGAGCGCTTGGCCCTCTGCCAGTATCGTATCTTCACCCTCTCGCTAGGCCAGAATCAACACGATAACCTCCGTGCCGCCGTGCACTTTGAGCCTTATATTAATCGGCTAGATGAGGAGAGGCAACTGGATGCGATAAGGGAGCTAGCTAATACTTACAATGGGTTATGTCACTGGGACAAAGTATACCAGTTAGCTGATGAGCTGTTGGAACGGGTCAAATGTCTAGAACAATTCAAAAGTAAAAAAAGAGAAGCAGAGATTAATCGAATCTCTAAGCACCCATTGTTTACTTATAAATTTTATGCTTACTTATTAATTGCAACAGTATGGGGCGAACGTAAAGAGTACAAAAAGGCACTAGAGTATACTTCCCTCTATGCTAACATAGTTATCGAAAATTCTACTTCAGAAGATCAGCTTTTTATTAAACGATTTAATGAATGGGCAGAAGTGAATACCTATTTATATAAATTAATGACGGGCGATTACGATTCACTTTACTCTTATATTGATTTTATAGAAGAAAACGAAAATGAGACCCTTCTTGGACTTGTCAAAGTTATGGAAGCGGCTAATATATATCAGCTAAATGTAGACAAGGTTCTAAAAAGGTTTGAATTATTCATTCATATGTTAGCTAATGATCATGATTACCAGAGTAGCTACACTATTCAGATAAAAGATGATAGATATACTAAATTTTGGGCTGAATTAGCATTTTATCAGTTGTCCAAAGAAAGATATCATGAAGGATTCAGAGATTTACTAACCTGCCTAAGCTATGCTCTCAAAATTAATGATGACTCTACTATAATTTATTGTGTAAGTTTGTTCGAAGAACACAGAATCCAGGCCCCTAAATCAATTAAGTCACAATATAAAAGTATTATTAAGGAGGTTTATAGTCGATATGAGAAGAAAAGTAACGTTGGCATTGACGCTGTTTAGTTCGTTCATTATGTTATCGAGTATTACAGATAGTATAGACCAAATTATCAACTTGCTTCTCAATCATGGTGCAGGCGGATATTAGAAAATGGTAGATAATTTATTATAACTATTGGGCGTACTATATTTAATAGGGTATAGCGCGCCTATTTGGATTGTTATAATGAGTGACCGATGTAAAACTAAAAATAAATATATTTATTGTATATTTGATTAAATCATAAGTTATTCGATTAGTGGACATAAGACAGTGGAAAGGGTTTGTACAGTAATAGTACATATTGAGGTACATCTGAGAGTGAAATCTCAAATTAAGCTTACATTGTGGATAGATATAATAATTCCAAAAAAAGTGAAAATAGATATATGAATGGAAAAAAAAGCCAGCTCTTATAATTACAAGTGGCTTATTTTTTATTCAACCTCATGTGTAATTATGCAGAAAATGCATTGAAATTATATCGTTTTAATGATTACAACTTCCCCCTTTATTAGGTTGGCGCCTTCCTGCGGGCTTCACTTGACATTTAATGCATGAGATAAAAGTAAATCTCGAATTTTACATCATATACAACTATCGGTTGACTCAAGTTGTTTGATTATCCAATTCATTCAGCAGATTAAGATACTTATCTAATAGAACTTCCTTTTTATAGTCTTCTAAATGATATGATGGATATTCCTTTTCTGCATCCAAGATACTATTAATAAATCTTTCTACTTCGCCTTTTGTTGGAGTTGATCCTGAACTACTTATAATATTGTCTATAATAATTAAAACGGAGTTCAAAATTTGTTTGAAAACAACCAGTGACATTTTTTCGGCTTTATTTATTTCTGATGTGGAACCGTTTGAAAAAAAGCTCATTACGGTTTGATAGAGTTTATCTAGAGTGTTAATATACTTTTTTTCAATGGAAATACAATATCTAATATCACCAACATCTAGTAGCTCAGGCATCAAGTTGTCCATGTACTGATTGTTGGAGGAAGTAAAAAAAGTAGCAATGTTTTTATATGATTTACGTATTTTGTCTACCCTACCTTGGATGCTGTTACAGGTGATTTGGTCTTCTTTTTCTCTACATTTACTAAGATCAGTCTTTAAATGAGTTAGTTCTTTCTCACTGCATGATAGAGCGAAATCGTCAAGATAACTAGTTAGAATGAAATATAGCTCTTTTGCATTTTTCATTAAAGATCACCTCATGAAATAAGATTCGTGAATGTAAACGTAGAAGCAGTCTTAAGACTGCTTCTACGTTTACATAACTATTAAAAGAAAGAATGGCCACCAGATCTATCCCAAATATGGTAATGATAATAGTAACCGAAACCGAGACCAGGTTTACTAATTTCAGGTCCTACTGGCTCTTTTCCACCGCCTGCTCGCTGAGCAACTTTAGCTGCTCCAGATAAGGTCGTAGACCATACATCTCTTCCAGTAACGTCACTATCACCATTGAAAGACTTCAATCTATTAACCGCTGTGCTAAGGGATATTGCAGGCCCAATCCATACATCGCCTTGCATTATTTTAGCATAGTAGTGGTCGTACTCTCGTTTATTTCTCAAATTCATTGCAATTTCATCTGTTTTTGCAAATTCAATATTGTTGATCATAACTACAGCTGCAATAAGAAGGAGTGCTTCTATCAGTTTAGCACCCACGATCTGAACTAGTGGCGCTAATATTACCACCATTGGTCGGATAATGGTATCATCTTTACTAATAGTCGCTGTCTGTCCTGTTTTTTGATCTTCATATGTTACAGTTACGCCATTTTCTGTTGAATAGTCATCAATTGTTACTTCATAGTGCTCTACTTGTTTACTATCCGTTGATTCAATAGACATCAGTGAGACGGGGGCGGTCTCTGCTTTTTCGTATGTAGAGAAGGTAGTTTTTAAGGTCTCTTTATCTTGAACCAATATCCCGACTAAACCTTCAATTTCAGTTTTTAGCCTTATCTCTTGATCGTTATTTGCCAAAACTTCGACACCATTTACCGCGGTTATTTCAAATTCTTTCTCAGATTTAGCATAGGATGGGCTGATTAAACTTACACTAACCAGAACAAATACAAGAAATGTCGCAATGAACCTTAAGAAGTTTCGTTTAAGTAACATATTAAAGATTTCTCCTTTTCTGATATGAAGTGTGTGAAAAAAATTAAAGCAATCTACCCTCCTTTTTTTGATATCTAAAACAAATATATACAAATATATATGAATATTCAACATTATTTTACTTTTTATATATTTATATGGAATTTATAACATGTAATTATTTCTACATTAAGTATTAAATTGAAGGAATCAATTTGGCTAAATCGCTACGCTCGCGTCTTAATAAAATGATTTCTTAAAAGCTTGGTCTAAATAGGATTGAATGTACATTCTCCGTTCCTCCTGAGAAAATATTAATGATATGTGTATTTTGTTCCCATGAGGTTTTGACCGCTTAAGTCGAAGTTGGCCATCATCTGCTATCCTCTAATATTTTCGTCTAGGCCCACCTTCTCGTTCACTCCAGTACCTTTCAATGTAAGTGTTAGCTTACAGCGTTTTAAAACAGGATAAAGTGTGCCTTTCTTGAGTAAAAAAGCCCCGTTGGTTACTTGATTATATATTGTGATATCTCATAACCGTATGCATCCCTAACGCCACCTACTATGTATTTCTATGTAGCTGAATTAACATATTTGGTTATGGATAGCCCCTTCCCACATTTGAGTCTGATCAACATAAGCTTCATTACACTTTGTTATGTTACCTACGGACTTATCGCACTCAAGTTTGTGAAAGTTATATCCAGAACACATCGGACATAGCAGGAGGATCTATGATTAAAATTGAAGATTTGAGCTTTTCTTATCCCAAAGCCTCTCGCAAAAACCTGGATCATTTACATGCTGAGTTTCCCGAACAGACCGTGAATATGATCATTGGCAAAAATGGTTCTGGCAAAACGACATTATTTGATCTGATCGCAAATGTGGTTAAACGTCCGTCAGAAATACAAGGTATTCCTGATGAGAAGGAGATCATCTACCAGCTTTGCCACTTGCCTTTTACTCAAAATTGTACAACAATAATTACCAGTAAAGAGTTAAATTGTGCAACAAACTGTGCTAAATTGAAGATAATAAAAAAGAGCAAGGATGCGCTAACATCCCTACTCTTTACAACAGCCGCTTCTAAGGGTGGTGGCTGTGCATAGGTAGCTGAGATAGACCATACCTTAGCTGGGGCGGTCTATTTCTTTTTGTTTTGATTATTTAAGGCAATTAACACCGAATCACCACAGGCATCACCTTTGCGGCAATTAGAAAATATCTGATTGATATGACAGGAATTGCATTCGACATCAATGGGTTTTATTCATCAAGGGATCATATGAGACATTTATTAAAATGGGTGATGGGGTGAATCCTGACTTGGCGTTTCTGTGAAATGTGGATGGATCACGATATGTGGACAAAACATAAGATTGCGTATCCATATGTTGTATGTGTTTTTGATTAATGTGCATTTAAAAAATACTAAACTTATGAAACTAAACCTTTGTAAACAATCATTTGATTTTGCAAAGGAAAAAAATATGAATTTTTTGGCAATGTATCCTAAAATGATGTAAAACGAGGGGGTGCATGCTATGGGTGAACCGATGCAGATTAAAGATCGAATTGAACGGGATAGGCAAAAGTTACGTCGGTTGGCGGAGAATCATGGCATGCAGGATAACAAAGTCCTCGAACAGTCCATGGTTTTGGATGAGCTAATCAATGAATATTATCGATTCCAATATAAACATATGATGAAGAGACAACCGATTGCTTAATGCAGTCGGTTTTTTAATGTGACCCAAAAGAAGCCGACTGCTAAATTGCATTCGGCTTTTTAATGTTTTCCGAAAGATAACTCACCCTCCCCTAACGTACTCCCAGAACATCCCTCCATCCCATCCAATTCCTCTTTAAATTCCGTACTAAATCCATAGCTTACAGGATCGTCACGACATCTCTAAACTGGATATGATGACCTCAATTCACCCGGAATGGATGCATCTGTTTGCTCCAACGGGATGAACCTTTTCATCGAACAACAGCTAGGGTTCATACAATGAAACGAAGGAGGGGGACAAGTGAATGACAGAAAGGACACTGAAAGGTTTTCTTTCTATTCGGGATTTCATAGGTTTCAGCTCGATTCGAAAAAGCATAAACCTGCGCTCCAAGCTGCTAGTGCTTTTTCTGGCATTGACGCTCTTGCCGCTTAGCTTGCAGGGGGTGATGAGCTACGCTCATTTCTCGCAGACGCTGGATCGCAAGACGGAGCAGTTCACGATTGATATGGTGCGGCAGATCAACACCAATCTGAACCGGATGCTCAAGGATTTTGAAAGGTTGTCGCTCTTGCCGCTGTATGACGAGACCGTTCTTGGCATCCTGCGGAAGTACGATGGTTCGATGGGTTCAGGGACGTGGGCCAAGTCGGATGATTATCAGAAAATGAAGCTGTATACGTCAGCTCAAGCCTATGATCGGCCAGAGATTCGAGGCATTCATCTGATCAGCAATAGCGGCATTCTGTTCTCCAATCTGGACTCCCTTGCAGTCAAACCCGTCTGGGACGGCAACCAGGAACAGTGGTTTACTGAACTGAAAGGCACAGAAGGCATATGGCACGTGCTTCCTCCGCATATTCCCGGCTACTACGTAAGTGGTCAGGAAGCGGAATACATCACCGTGGGCAGAGAGCTGCGTGATCCGGGGACGCTACAGCGGCTGGGGTACATTTTGATCGATATCCGGCTGGAGGCCTTTGGGCAGCTATTATCCAACCTGAATTTTGAGCAAAAAGCAAGCCTGATGATCGTAGACAGCCAGCAACGTCTTATTTTTGAAAAAACGTCAACAGACGGGTTATCCGCTTATGCTCCTTTGTTATCCCATGGAAAGCTTCAGGATTATGCAGACCATCAGAAGATAGCACTGGATGGACGTTCCTACCTCCATGTAAGGCATCATTCAGGATATTCGGGGTTGTCCGTGATCGGCCTGACGCCAATTACGGTCATTCAAAAAGAATCAGGGGAGATGCTGACCTTTACGATGGGACTAGCCCTTCTCTGTATGGCGGCTGTAGCAATCCTCGCCGTACTGGTATCGTATAGGGTCACCCGTCCGCTTATTCGTCTGAAACATCATATGATTCGTGTGGAGCAGGGGGATTTCAGCCAGCGGGTTACCCAATACAGCAGTGATGAACTGGGGCAGATTAGCAGAGGATTTAACCGCATGATGGAGGAGATCCATCGCCTGTTCCATGAGGTGTATATGCTCGAAATTCAGGAACGGGAAGCAGAACTGTCGGCACTGCAGAGTCAGATGAACCCTCATTTTATATACAACACGCTGGAGTCGATCAACATGATGGCTGTCCGCCAGAGACATGCAGAGGTGTCTGCTATGGTGACAGCGCTTGGCAGACTACTGCGATACACCATTGATAAGGCAGATCGCATGGTGACGTTGCGGGAAGAGCTGGCGTTTGTCGATTCTTATGTACGAATCCAGCAAGTGCGTTACAACGGTGAATTGGAGATTATCTATGACATGGAGGAAGAGGTTAACGACTGTCTTGTTCCCAAGCTGATCCTGCAACCACTGGTGGAAAATGCGATCTGCCATGGGATCGAAGGACGGCTAGCAGGCAGCGACACGGGAGGTATGATCTGGGTATCTGCTGTTGTATTCGATCAGGAACTGCTCATCAGTGTCCGGGACAACGGCAAAGGAATGGAACAGGAGGAGCTGGATCGGTTAAATGCTTCTATCTCTGGACAGACCGTTTCTGGAAAAAACGTGCATCCACCCGCTAATCCCATTCTGCATCGTCATGCCGGGGAGAGTCTGGGGCTGCACAATATCGCTCAAAGGCTGCACCTGGTGTATGGAAAAGACAGCGGACTAAGTGTGGATGGCAGTCCTGGGCAAGGGCTGGTTGTTACCTTATCCATTCACCTTCAACGGAAAGGGGATTGATACGCATGTATAAAGTGCTGCTTGTCGAGGATGAAACGGTGATTCGCCAGGGATTACGAGAGTTGATTGTACAGGCATCCCCTCAGTTTCAGGTGGTGGGGGAAGCGGCAAGCGGAGCCGAGGCACTGGAGGTACTGCGCTGTGAAGTGCCGGATGTATTAATCACGGATATCCGTATGCGCGAGATGGATGGATTGACGCTGGTTTCATTAGCGAGAGAGATGTACCCTGATCTGCTGATGCTTATTATCAGCGGGTACGGAGAGTTCGAATATGCACGCAGGGCAATGGAACACGGGGTATTAAGTTATCTTTTGAAGCCAATCGAACGTCATGAACTGGTGAAATGTCTGGAAAAAATACAATCGCTGCTGGACCGTAGGTATGGTCTCTCCACACTTCCCATCCCCGAAACCTCTGGCACAGCCAACCCGGAACACGGGGAACCTCGCAAAATTATTCGTAGCGTGAAAGAGCACATCCACCAGCATCCCGATGGTGATCTGCGGCTCCAGACGGTTGCTTCACTGGTCAATCTGAACCCGACGTATCTGAGCCAGTTGTTCAAAACCGAGACGGGCATCAACTATTCCGAATATATCGCGGAGGCTCGAATGGAGCGTGCCAAGTGGCTGCTGGCCAACACCGGACTCAAAATCTATGACGTTGCCCGGTTATCTGGATATCAGAGTCCGAAACATTTTATGTTGGTTTTTAAACAGCAGATGGGATGTACCGCAGGGGAGTACCGTGATGGTTATGGTGTACAGCGTGGGGAGTAGTAAGAAACAGAGAGTAAAGGTAAGAGATTAGCACTAGCACAATGCCTCTTGGTTTAGAAGAGTTTGGACGAGCGAAGTATAGAGAGCATTTAGGCGATTACTGTATGAGGGCAGGGTTAGGAGCCACGAAAAAAACCTCTTTAAATTCCGTACCATTTCTGCAACTGACGTGATTTAGGAGCAAGCAGCGCTTTCGATATACTGGGGTGGCACAAGAATACCATAACGTCCATAAGGGGGATTTCGATGAAAAAAGCAGGACTGATGCTGATTCTCGCGATTATGATCACAGCTCTAATCGGGTGTACTAGCACCAATACGGGCGGGGGTTCTAACGCCTCTGGTGGAGAGAACGACAAGGTAGAGCTGAAGTTCATGATGTGGGGTAATCAGGCCCACATTGATGTGTACAACAAGCTGATCGATGGCTTTACCAAAGAGAACCCGGGCATCAAGGTAACGATGGAATCGGTACCCTTTGCCGATTATCAGCAGAAAATATCGGTGCTTGCCGCTGGTGGCTCGCTCCCGGATCTGGCTTGGGTATCGGAACGCATGATACCACAGTTCAAGTCCAATCACATTCTGGCCGACGTGTCGGCGTTCAAGGATGATGCACAATTCAAGCTGGACGATTACATTCCCAGCACGCTGGATCTCTTCCGTGAGGGAGATCAACTGTTAGGCCTGCCGTTTTCTACACCGCCGGTGGTAATGTTTTATAATAAAACGCTCTTCGACAAAGCCGGGCTGACCGATCCAAACACGCTGGCTGCCAAAGGGGAGTGGACGTGGGAACAGTTCGAGGCATCTGCCAAAGCCATCACCAGCAAAGATGCGGCGAAGCGCATTTACGGGGCTAACTTTTTTCGCGACTGGAAGACTTGGGCGGTGCTTTCCTCGTACTCCTGGTCTAATGGAAGCGGGCCGTTCAACGAAGATATGACAGCGTTTACCTGGAATGACCAGTACGGTGTGCAGACCTTCGCGATGCTGGAACGCATGATGTTTACCGACGAATCTCACCCGAAAGCGGGCGAACAGGTGAGCTTTGATGCAGGCAATGTGGGCATGTTCTTCGATAACTACAGCTATGTGTCCAAAGCGAGGGAGATCAAGGATTTTGAGTGGAGTATTGCACCTATGCCGTCCGGCTCACAGGGCAGCGTACCGATGCTGGGGCAAGCGGGCTATGCCATGTTCAAGGATAGCAAGCACCCGGAGGAGACGAAGAAATTGCTGAAGTATTTCGCCAGTGAACAGGGAACGCAAGCAACCGCGACGTACTTTGTGCCTGCGCGTACTTCGGTGCTGAACTCCGATGCTTTCATCCAGCAGCCGAACAACCCGAGCAAAGAGCATATCGTGCAGGCGGTCATTGATGAAATGCCGAAAGCCCGTCTGATTCCGGGACATATCCGCTGGCAGGATATTGATAACGCGGTACTGCAAGGTTTTGACCGATTATTCGCCCGTACAGCCTCGCCAGAGGATAATTTGAAACAAATGCAGACGGAAGTGCAGCGCATATTGCAGCCCTGAAGAGTTGGAGAGTGAAGGAGTGCGGGAGATGAAGCGTAAATAAGATAGAGCGTAGGGAAGACGGGAAAATGATGGAAAGAAAAATGACGGAAAAAAAGTGAATGGGGCGTATGCAGAGTGAGAGAAGTGAGAGAAGTGAGGGGATGAACCAGGTGGAAGACATGAAGAAGGGTCAGCAGACGGAGCAGATGCAGCAGCGTTCGCAGAGGAAGGAACAGACAAAGGGGTCACAACAGATGCAGCATTCTCAGAGTTGGCAGAACCCGGAGAACGCGCAGAACCCGCAACATTCACATCAAGTCGGTCAACTTCGGACTAAGCAGCATGTGCAAAAGACAGGTCAACTGCAAGCCATGCTGGAGCAAAAACCGTTGTCGCTCATCGTCAGTCTGCCCGGGAATGATCTCGCACTGGCTCGGGCGGCACGGGAGGAAGGTGCGGATGCTCTGAAGGTGCACTTTAATGTGGGCCATCGCGCAAGCGGCAACCATTTTGGTCCGCTGGATGAGTACACCGAGGTATTTCGGGCGATCCGCTCGGAGTTCGCTGGTCCGTTCGGCGTTGTGCCCTCCGGCAGTATTGAAGGCACACGGAGAGAAGATGTGGAGCGCCTGGCGGGTATGGGCTTTGACTTCTACTCCATCTATGCGCATCATCTGCCTTCTTTTATGTTGCAAAATCTTGGGCTGGAATCTACGTTTGCGATTAACAACGAGTATGATGTGTCTCTGGTGGCGTCTGCTGCACATTTCGGCTTTACTGCACTAGAGGCTTCAATTGTACCCGGCAAAGAATACGGCACCCCGCTCAGCTTTGCGGACGTGCTTCATTATCGGCAACTGGTCTTGCAGGCCGGAGTACCGGTACTTGTCCCTTCCCAGCGCAAGCTGGTGCCGGAGGATGTTCCCGTGCTTCACCATAGCGGCATCAAGGCCATTATGCTGGGGGCCATCGTTACAGGCAAAACGGAGGATGAGCTACGTAGAGCGGTGAGTAGCTTCCGCAATGCAATAGATCGTTTGACTGGGAGGGATGGCTCGTGAGCCGATCCAACAAGCGAAGACGTGGAGGGCCGCTCGCCAGGGAAGCGCAGATTGCTGGCTGGTTGTTTATTTCGCCAATGGTGCTGGGCTTTACTTTGCTGCTTCTGTTCCCGATGGGGCTTGCGTTGTATATGAGCCTGACGGATTGGCCGCTGCTTGGGGATCACCATTTTATTGGACTAGAAAATTATCGGAATATTATGACGGACGCCATGTTCTGGGAAGTGCTTGGCAATACGGTTTACTTCACGGCAGGTCTGGTGCCGCTGAATATCGTGCTCGCTTTGCTGCTCGCCCTGCTCTTATCCAAAAGCATTCGAGGGATCAGCCTGTTCAGAACGGCCATTTTCGTCCCGGTGATGACGTCTTTAATTGTCTGGGCCATCGTGTGGAAGCTGATGTATGCAACAGAGTCGGGACTGATCAATCAGCTATTGCTGATGATGGGGATTAAAGGCCCTGCCTGGCTATATGATCCGAACCTGGCCATGCCTGCGGTCATTGTGACGAGTGTGCTGAAAAATGTCGGGCTGAACATGGTGCTGTTCATTGCAGCACTTCAGCAGGTCCCGCGTTCCTTGTATGAAGCGGCGACACTGGATGGCGCGGGCAGAAGGGCTTCTTTTTTCAACGTCACCCTGCCTATGATCACGCCGACCGTATTTCTGACCGTCGTGATGACCGTCATTGGGTCGCTCAAAGTATTTGGACAGATCTATGTCATGACCCAAGGCGGGCCGAGCAACAGCACGAAAGTTCTGGTCTATTACATCTGGGAAAAAGCGTTCAAGCTGTTTCAGTTCGGCTATGCTTCGTCCCTTGCGTATGTGCTGTTCCTGATTGTGCTGATTCTGACGCTGCTGCAATGGCAGCTCCGAAAGAGGTGGGTGTTTGGTGAAGGCGATGCCTAGTTTGTCAGGCCGAAGGTTCGGGGCTGCGGTTGGCACCTATTTGATACTGTCGGCAGTTTCGCTGATCATGATTGTTCCGTTGATCTGGATGGTCTCGACATCCCTCAAGGAACCGCAGAGCATATTTACCTATCCGCCGCAGTGGATACCGGACAGCTTGCAATTTCAGAATTATATCGATGTGTTTCGATTGATTCCGTTTCACCGTTTTTACGGGAATAGTGTGTATATCTCTGCGTTGGTGGTGCTTGGCACGGTGTTTTTCGCTTCGCTTGCGGGGTATGCTTTTGCCAAGATTCCGTTTAAGGGGCGGAATGTGGTCTTTCTCATTTTGCTGAGCGCGATGATGATTCCGCATGAAGTCACAGCGATTCCGATGTTTCTGTTTATGCGGCAGCTAGGGTGGATTGATACGCATCTTCCGCTGATTTTACTGCCGATCTTTGGCGCGGGCGGCGTGTTTGGCATCTTTGTGATGCGGCAGTTCTTTATTACGGTGCCCACCGAGCTGGAGGAAGCGGCCATGATTGATGGCTGTAGCCGATTTCGGATTTATTGGCAGATTATGCTTCCGCTTGCCAAGCCGGGTATGGCGACGCTGACGATTTTTACATTTGTGACGAGCTGGAATGAGTTCTTTGATCCGTTGATTTTTATCAATTCGAGAGAGCTGATGACGTTGCCGCTGGGGTTGTCCCTGTTCACGGATGAGGTGGGCACAGCCTGGCAGTATTTGATGAGTGCAACCGTGATGGCGACGGTGCCGCTATTGATCGTCTTTTTTCTGGCGCAGCGGCGTTTCATTGAGGGTGTGGCGATGACAGGATTGAAGGAGTGATCGGGATCGGGAAGCTGCTGGAAGGCTGGGAGAATTGAAGGGTAACAGAGAAGGGATGGTGAGAACCGTGGGAACGGTGAGAACGGGGAGAAGCGCGAGAGGATAGGCGAAAGCAGACAGACAGAGGCAGGATGCATCAGGCATCAGGCGATTGGAAGGGCAGCATATCGTCTGGAAGGGAGAGGGCATGTTTGAATGAAGTGGCGAATGTCAGAAGGGAAACGGCGGATGTTGTCGTTGTCGGAGGCGGCCCCGCGGGAATAGCGGCGGCGATTGCAGCAGGGAGGCAGGGTGTTCGCGTGCTTCTAGTGGAACGCTACGGATTTGTTGGCGGGATGTCAACCGCTGCTATGGTCTACCCGTGGATGACGTTTCATACGGAGCAGGGTGAGCAGGTCATTCGGGGAATTGCACAGGAGATTGTGGACCGCTTGCAGGCACGTGGAGGTTCGCCGGGTCATCTGCGGGATACGGTTGGTTTTGTGCATAGCGTGACACCGTACGATCCGGCTGTGTATCAGGTAGTTGCGGCAGAAATGTTGAGAGAAGCGGGTGTTCGGCTGTTGCTGCACAGCTTCGTAGATGGTGTTACTACGGTGGATGACCGAGTAGAGGCGGTGCGAGTGACGAACAAATCCGGTCAGCTGGAGCTTCAGGCGAACGTATTTGTCGATGCGAGCGGTGATGCGGATGTGGCTTATCTGGCTGGGGCCACTATAGCGAAGGGGCGGGAGGAAGACAGCCAATCTCAGCCCATGACGATGAAGTTCCGTATGCGCGGCGTGGATCTGGGGCGTGTAAAACAGTATATGCAGGAGCATCCGGAGGATTTTTATGAGAAGACACCTTTTGCCGAGTTAGACACGATTCCGTTGACGGGCGTGAGCGGCTTCTATTCACACTGGAAGAAAGCGGCGGTGCCGATTCAACGCGATCAGGTGTTATTTTTTACCGGGCCAGCAGAAGATGAAGTGTTGATTAACTGTACCCGGGTGCAGGGGCTTGATGCCACCAATGCTGTGGATTTAACCGAAGCTGAACAGGAAGGACGGAAGCAGGTGCTTATGATTGCCGAATTTCTGAGGAATGATGTGCCTGGTTTCGAACGGGCTTCAATCTCGGCTGTAGCCCCACAGATCGGTATTCGTGAATCCAGACGTATTGTTGGGCGCTATGCACTGACTCAGGAAGATGTCGTTGCAGGGCGGAAGTTCGAAGATGTAGTCGCTAGAAGCGGTTATCCTATCGATATTCATGATCCCTCCGGGCAGGGTGTGACTGCAGCCTTTATTGAAGGAGATGGTGCGTATGATATTCCCTATCGTTCGCTGCTCTCGCAAAATATCAGCAACTTGCTGGCTACCGGACGCTGTATCTCCACGACACATGAGGCTCACGCCACAACCAGACTGACCCCAAGCTGTATGGCCACGGGAGAAGCTGCGGGAACAGCTGCGGCTATGGCGGTAAAGCTGAAACTTGCGCTTGCAAAGCTTCCTGTATCACTGTTGCAAGCAGAGTTACGCCAAAATGGTGCGGCAATTTGAGCGGAAAGGTTGGAATAAGAATGGGCCGGGGGGGGAGAAGCTGCGAGAACGTCTTAGGTTCGTTGGAAGGGAAGACGGATTCGTAAGTAACACGGCTTAGAATGTGTGGGGCTGCGAACCTTTGAAGCTAATCTACTCTCCCAGAACATTAGTGAAGGCGAAATAACTCGGTAAAGGGAACGAAGTTAGGGTAACCGCACAGTGGTGAAATTCTAGCTATGATGAACGTAAACAAGGATAGCCCTCCATATTGCTGCACTCGTAGGTTAAAATGGAAAGTGACAAAACCACCATTTCAGAGCTACACAGCAAAGGAGAGCTATCACTATGCAGTCTACCACAAAATTCATCGGTTTAGATGTGTCCAAAGAAAAAATTTCGGTGGCTATCGCAGACGAAGGACAGGCCAAACCTCGGTATTACGGGTCCATTGCGCATTCGCCTGCCGCTTTACGTAAACTCATCAAAGCGCTTGGACCTGCAAATACCTTGTCCTTCTGCTATGAAGCTGGTCCGACAGGATACGAAACCCACCGCTGGATTGAATCTATGGGTGCACATTGTGTGGTCATCGCTCCGTCCCTCATTCCCAAACGTGCAGGGGATCGAGTGAAAACCGACCGCCGCGACGCAGAACAACTGGCGCGTTTATTTCGTGCGGGCGAACTCACTCCCATTTACGTTCCCGCTCCAGAGGATGAAGCTCTGCGTGAATTGGTTCGTGCACGTGAAACAGCTAAAGAGGATTTACACCGGGCTCGCCAGCGTGTGCTCAAGTTTTTACTTCGCCACCAGATCCATCCGCCGGAACACATCAAACGGGCCTGGACGAAAAAATATCGGATCTGGCTGGGAACAGTCACTTTCCCGCAAATCTCGATGCAAACCGCATTTACCGAGTATCTTCACACACTGAATGAGGTGGAACAGCGGATTAGTCGATTGGAAAAAGCACTTATTGAAGAAGCGGCGACCCATCCCAAAACGGAAATGATCCGCATCTTGCAGTCCCTTCGCGGCATTGGTTTTCTGACGGCGGTTACCCTGGTTTCGGAGATCGGTTCATTTGCCCGGTTTTCTTCCCCAGCGAGGCTCATGGCTTACTTGGGCCTGGTTCCCCGTGAGCATTCGTCTGGAGCCAGTACCAAACGAGGTTCCATCACCAAAACAGGGAATGGGCGCCTACGTCGAACCTTGATCGAATCGGCTTGGAGTTACCGTCACCGACCGGCGGTGAAAGGAGACTTAGCCATCCGTTTAGAAGGTCTGTCCGCGGACATACAACAGATTTCATGGAAAGCGCAGAACAGGCTACATGCTAAATACCGCCGTCTGATCTTTGGAAAACACAAGCATCCCAATGTGGCGATTGCCGCTGTAGCACGTGAACTGATGGGCTTTATTTGGGCGGTTGCCCGAACCATGGAACAGCCGAACGCAAAGTAAGTTGTTTTGCATTTGTCCAAGACGTTCGTCACAAGGGAATAGGGTAAAACTCGGAGTCTTACGCCCGGGGGTTCATGAAAAGGTTCAGGAGAGAATCTGTGTTGATCGTTTGCACTAGGCTCTACGTGGGCTGAACGTGCGTTTCTAGCTTACAACCGCTCTCCTTGACGAAGGCATACCATGTGGTAACCAACCCACGGATAGCAGCGTGCCAACCGTCGCTCGCATATGGACCCCCGCGCTTAGGACTTCGACGAAATTGCAGTATTTTTGTGCTGGGCTTGACTAAAACGTTCATAGCAACGATCACGAGTGACGCTATTTTGCCAAGATTGCTCGGAATGGGGCGTAAAATGGCCTGAATCAGCAAAATAAGCTTCCTACGGATCGTTAGAATTGAAAATGCCTCAAAAATGGCTAAATAAGCTCATCTGAGATCGTTAGAATTCAAGAGCTCCAATTCCACGAAAAATGTGGAACGGGAGCTTTTGAACTTCGAACCGTTGCTTTGTTTAGCTCATATTGCGAGCGACTCCACTTCGAGCATTGAAGCTGGAGGAGTTGAATCGCGAGCAATCGTAGCGGTTGCCTCAAACCGTTCAACATGGAGCACTAGAGCAGCATGGCTCCGAACCGTTGCCACAAGCAATGGAAACAAAACAACTGAAACAAAACAACTGAAACAAAACAACTGAAACAAAACAACGCTTTACCTCCCTAGTTCATTCGTGCCTCAAGTCTTCTGGCAACGATCGAGAGGGAGTAGTTGATGATGAAATAGAGTACAGCAGCGAGCAACAACGCCGGGATGATGTAATCGAAGCTTTGACCTCCAAGGATCTGCACATTGCGCATCAGCTCCGGCAGGGAGATGATGATGGCCAGTGACGTATCCTTCAATAGAGAAATAAATTGGCTGACCATGGGCGGAGACATGCGGCGCAGTGCTTGTGGCATAATGATACCGCTGAGCGTCTGCATGTAACTTAGGCCAGAGGAGCGGGCAGCTTCCACCTGACCGCGTTCTACAGACTTAAGACCGCTTCGCACGATCTCAGCGATCATGGCGCCTTCGAACAGACTCAGTCCTACAACCGTGGACCAGAAGGGTGGCATTTTAATACCAAGCTGTGGTAGCACGATATGGATAAAAAAGATGATGAGCAGCAGCGGCAGGTTACGAATGGTATCTACGATAACCGCCACAATCTGGGAGAGGACGGGGATTCGTGTAAATCGTATCGTACCGAGCAGTGTGCCCAGCACAAAGCTGAACACAATGGATAAGCCTGCAACTTGAAGGGTCACCCAAAATCCTTGCAACAGGAAACGAAGGTTAGGCCATTCATAGGCCCCGCTAAAGTCCATACGTTCGATGCCTCCTACGGTGAGCGATATATGTTCAATGCGTCACCACATGTGACTGGATTAGAAATGCTCTACATCGTAACCTGCCCGGCAGGTTTATTTTTCTTCGGTTTTCCTTTGGGCTTGCGTGCTTCTGCATCACTCTGTCCAAATCTGCGTTCCATATAATGCACCAGAAAGCTGAGCGGTAAGGTCAGTATCAGATAGAACAGAGCAACGATGGTGTAGACGCTTAGTGGCTGGAACGTATCGGAGTTCACAATGTCGGCAAAATACATCAAGTCCATGCCGGCCACAACCGCCAGGATGGATGAGTTTTTGACCAGATTAATAAATTGATTGCCAATAGAAGGTAGTACAATTTTGATGGCCTGCGGCAGGATGACCAGATTCATGGCCTGTACATAAGACAGTCCCGATGAACGTGCGGCCTCCAGTTGACCTCGAGGTACAGTTTGGATGCCTGCCCGAATCGCTTCTGCGATGAAAACGGCCGTGTATATGGTTAGTCCCAGTGTGCCCGCGACAAATCCATCCAGAGAAATACCCAGCGAAGGCAGTCCGAGATAGAAAAAAAACACAACCAGCAACAACGGAATGTTGCGGATAAATTCAACAAAGGCCGTACCAAACCAGTTCAACGGTTTGACCGGTGAGATTCGAAAGATCGCCAGAATGGCCCCGAGTACAAAGCTGCCAATCAGAGCCATCACGCTCACTTGAATTGTATTCAGAAATCCTTCCATAAAGCGGTCGGAGTGTCTGAACAGTACGCTGAAATCCAATGTGCCCATAACAAGAGCCCCCGTTCTCCAGGTGTGAAAATAAAACAACAGCGCATCTGCTGCATACGTATTTCTCGTATACGGCAGATGCTTGCAGTGTATATTGAATGTTTAGCTGATGGTAGATTTGCTCATCATCAGGTACTTGGACTATTCAGGCTTGCTACCTAGCCACTTTTCATGCAACGTGTCATACTCACCGCTATCCTTCAGGGCTTTCAGCATCTTGTTCACATCTTCTACAAAAGCCGTATCGCCCTTGCGAATCGCCATGCCGTATGGCTCACTAGTGAAGTTGCCGCCAACCAACTTGTAGTTGTTGTCCGTCTGCTGCATGCCGATGAGGATGATGTTATCGGTCGTCAGCGCCTCGCCTTTGCCTGCTTTCAGCGCTGTAAACGCATCTTGATAATTATCAAACTCCAGCACGTCGGCTTTCGGTGCCTTCTCGCGGATATTCTGTGCAGACGTAGAGCCTTTCACGGCAAGCACTTTCACACCATCCAGGCTCTCCAGACCAGCGATGGCACTGTCGTTTTTCACCAGAAGGGATTGGCCTGCCTCGAAGTACACATCACTGAAATCCACTTGCTCTTTCCGCTCATCCGTGATGGTCATCGTCGCAATGATGATGTCGATATCTCCGTTTTGCAGCATCGGTATCCGTGTTTTGGACGTTACTTCTTTCAGTTCGACCTTCGTTTCATCTCCCAAAATCTGCTTGGCCAGTGCCTTGGCAATATCGATATCAAAGCCTTCCACATCTCCGCTTGCCGGGTCTTTGAGTCCAAATAACTTCGTGTCATATTTCACGCCAGCAATCAGCTTGCCGCGTTCCTTAATCCGTTCAATCGTACCTTGCGCTTCCGCATCGCCCCCACCGCTTGTGGAAGGTGTGTTTGTACCAGTGGAGTTACAGCCAGATAATACGAGTGATAACATAAGCACCAACATTAACGTTAAAGACGGGAACTTCATATTATTGTTCATCAATTTAAGACCCCTTTCAAAATGTGGAGTGAGCATAAATGATTGGATTAACGTCTGGGTGAAAGTACGAAGAGGTTAATGATGGATCAGGCGGCTAAGGAACTGTTGTGCTCTTTCTTCTCGGGGATTGTCAAAAAAATCTACTGCGGGTGCCTCTTCGACGATCCGGCCCTCGTCCATGAAAATGACCCGGTCTGCCACCTCACGGGCAAATCCCATCTCGTGGGTAACGACGACCATGGTCATGCCGTTGTGGGCAAGGGAGCGCATCACATCCAGAACCTCCCCGATCATCTCAGGATCAAGGGCGGACGTGGGTTCGTCAAAAAGCATAATCTTCGGTTCCATGGCGAGTCCTCTCGCAATGGCTACACGCTGTTGTTGTCCACCGGACAATTGGGATGGGTAACTGTCTGCTTTATCGGCAATGCCGACCCGTTCAAGGTATTTCATAGCGGTTGCTACGGCTTGGGCTTTGGGTTGCTTACGCACCTTGACGGGTGCAAGAGTGATGTTGTCGATGACTTTTTTGTGGGGATACAGATTGAAATGTTGAAAAACCATGCCGATGTCGCGGCGGAAGAGGTTGATGTCCACCTTTTTCTGATGCAGAGGAATGCCGCTGACAACGAGCTCACCTTCACTGATGGTCTCCAGGCGGTTAATGCAACGGAGCAACGTACTTTTGCCAGAGCCTGAAGGTCCGACAATAACGACGACTTCTCCTTCTTCGATACGAAGATGAATATCCTTGAGGACATGGAAATGACCGAAATGCTTTTGCACACGTTTAAATTCAATCAAGAACACACACCCTTTCTGCAATGGAGAGTAAAAATGGGATTAAAAGGAATTATTGCAAAGTGGTTATTTAATCATACATAGACATCCTGCTGATAGCAATTGGTCTGTAATAAAACGTGACATAAGTAATGGGTTTTATAGGGCTATAGCCCAAATTTACGTTATATATATGTTATATAGTTGGTTTTCTTGTGACGAATGCTGACAGAAAAATGAATCAATACTCCTAGTTTATTTACAATGACTGGAATTGATGTATGCTGTAAACTAAAAATAGTGTCTTGTTTTTATAGACGGGCTAACAAATATAAATAACAAATAACATCAAGTTCACTCTGTACATGGCAAAAAAGCTTAACCCGTCACTACTGTGCCGTTGATATGATGAAACGAGAGAACCGAGTAGAGAGGATGATTTCATACCATGAATATATATCGCTCCCCATTATCTGCAGGGTCAGGCAGTGCAACTGAACTTCAAGCATACGAAGTGGATTTGCCCGAGATTCCTAAAAATGATTTTCATATTACCGAGTATGGTGCCGTTGGAGACGGTATTACAGATAATACAGAGGCCTTTCGGTTAGTTATTGCGGCATGTGCAGACGCAGGTGGAGGCAGGATTATCATTCCTGCCGGCGTGTGGCTCACTGGACCGATCGTGCTGCGTAGCCGGATTGAACTGTATGTGCAAGCCGGCGCACTGGTAACCTTTAGTCAGGATTTCAACAAGTATCCTCTTATTGCATCAAGCTTCGAGGGTTGGCAGGTTGTACGTTGTCAATCTCCAATTGATGCAGACGGACTCGAAGATATTGCGATTACGGGGGAAGGCATCTGGGATGGCGGCGGTGAAGCCTGGCGTCCGGTGAAACGTTCCAAAATGACCGCTGGCCAGTGGAAGCGACTGCTTGCCTCTGGTGGTGTTGTGGAAACGTCAGAAACGACGGATGAACAGATCTGGTGGCCTTCCCAATCTGCGATGGATGGTGGTGCCATTGCCGAGAAGCTATACCTGGAAAAAGTACGTGATCTCGCCGCGCATCAAGAGATCCGGGATTTCTTGCGGCCGAACATGGTTAGCTTGCGTCAATGCAAACGGGTTCTGCTGGAAGGGCCTACTTTCCAGAACTCACCGGCCTGGAATCTGCATCCCTGGGCTTGTGAACATGTGACGATTCGTAAAGTGAATGTGCGAAACCCGTGGTTCTCCCAGAATGGAGACGGGCTGGATATTGAATCATGTCGTCATGTTCTGGTAGAGCAGAGTATATTTGATGTTGGTGACGATGCAATCTGTATGAAATCAGGAAAAGATGCCGAGGGGCGTGAACTCGGGCTACCATCGGAGTACGTTACGATTCGGGATTGCACGGTGTATCATGGTCATGGCGGCTTTGTGATCGGCAGTGAAATGTCTGGCGGTGTACGGCATGTACGGGTAACGGATTGTACGTTTATCGGCACGGATATTGGTCTTCGTTTCAAGAGCGCACGCGGACGCGGGGGGACCGTTGAGGATATTCAGATTGAGCGCATTTATATGAAGGATATCATTATGGAAGCTATTTCGTTTTCCTTTTTCTATGCCAATATGGAGGGGTCTGCCCGCGGTGGGGACCTTGCAAAAGAGGTCAGCGAAGAAACGCCGGTGTTCCGCGATATTCGCATCTCGGATGTGGTCTGCGCGGGAGCTGATACGGCATTATTTGTTAGCGGTCTACCGGAGATGCCTCTGGACAGCGTAAGTATCGAACGTTACAGCGTGGAAGCGCGTACGGGCATTCAGTGTGCTCAGGCAAAACATTTACAGATTACAGGGCTTCAGGCACAGATCACCGAAGGTCCGCTTATTCATCTTCATAACTGCAAAGGCGCTACACTGGAGGACATTAAAGGTGTGGGTGCGGATGGGAAGCTATTGAAAGTCACTGGACTTGAATCTGCGGGGATTGTATGTCGGGAAACGGATGCAGATACGGAAGGACGGCAGATATCGGTAAGTCCGGAAGTCCGAAATGGAGTTATCATTCGTAGATAAACGGTGTGATTTTTTCGTGCCTATTAGAAGTGTAATAGGGCAGCCATGTATGCAGTCCAGTCATCGCCTGAACTTCTCCTGAGATGGAGAAGAGCACATGCTGGAGCTGGAAAACGGCTGCCCAATTGATTTTGTATAGGAAGAATAGGTTAGGACAACATGTCACATTCATCGATGCTCTTTGCGATAACGTAGCGGCGTTGTGCCTGTGATCTGTTTAAAGGTTTTGTTAAAATGAGCAGTATGCTCAAATCCGACCTTCTCTGCGATAAATTGAACCCGCTCTTGTGTTGAAAGTAATCTTCGCTGTGCCTCTCGAACTCGAACGATACGCAAATATTCGCTGAAGCGAAATCCGGTAAGCCTGCTGAACATTCGGCTGAGATAAGAAGGGCTGATATAAAAACGGGCTGCAGCATCTTCCAAAGTGAGCGGTTCGGTGTAGTGTTTATTGACATAGGTTACAATCTCGCTGATCTTGTCCTGCATCGGATGTAGCGAGCCTGGATTGGATTCCCGGATAACCTCCTGTGCCCGATGGACAAGAATCAGAAGTTGAGCCAGCAGACTACGTACGGCGATCTCATAATGAGGGCGTCGTTCTTTGCATTCCTGAAGCATCTGCCACAGGATGCGCTCGATCTCTGGTTGATCTGACTCGGGAAGACGGAGGAGGCTGGAGCATTTGAATGGCAGCAGGCCACATATGCCTAGCTCCATGCCCGTGGCAAAAGCAGGCGAAAAACCAATGAGAATCCGTTCGAAGCCAGGTTTGTTGCCTTTGGAGGTGGTGTGTACATCATGCGGGTTGATGAGAACCAAGTCACCTTTTCGCGCAGGCAAAATCTGTCCATTCATGGAGTATACCCGTTCACCTTCGAGCAGGTAATATAATTCGTAAAAGGGATGAGCATGAGGTTGCGGCATCGCACTCCCGTCATGTCTTCGCATATATTCTATGGTAAAGGCATAATCACCAATCCGATACTTGGGTCCGATTCGATCCTCAATGAGACTCATTAGGCAACTCCTCTCCACTTCAGCTTGGCGTTGATACTCATATCATAACGGAAAGTAGATAATTTTGTAAACGCTATCATATAGAGTGAGATTGCTTTTTGTGAAGATAGATATCATTCATCAGGGACGGGAGGGATATTGTGGAGAAGGTGGACGAATGGAAGAATGCCCGTTATAAAGGTGACAAAACGGACATGTTGTTTTAGAGTAAGGAGAGCGAGGTCATGCTCCAGTTTGGGAGTATCCCCGAAAATGAATTGGAAGGAAGGAAACAAGTTATGACAGCACATGAATTATCACCGCTCGTAGCTGCGCTGGATATGCAGCCTCACGTTGAAGGTGGTTGGTATAAGGAAGTTTGGAAAGCATCTTATCAAATCCCGCAATCCGTATTACCGGACGCTTACTCTGGTCCGCGCTTCTCGGCAAGTTCAACGTATTTCTTGCTTCATGCTCATGAAATCTCCGAGTGGCACACGGTGCTTTCGGATGAGCTGTGGTTATGGCACAGCGGCAGTCCAATTGAATTGAAATTGGGTGGCAACGGCGAAAACCCGGAGAATGAGGAAGTGCTGATTCTCGGCATGGATATCGAGGCAGGACAATCTCCGCAGGTACTTGTGCCTGCAGGTGTATGGCAGACGGCACGACCATTGGGCGATGAGCCGGTTCTGGTCACTTGCGTCGTAGCGCCAGGTTTTCACTTTGATGACTTCAAGCTGGTATCCAAAGGATAAGCTTATATTTAAAACTTTAAATTTAAAAAACCGATTCAGACATGCTTCAGCATCTGAATCGGTTTTTTTTGAGTGCTCTTCTTTCTTGCTCTTACATTTCTCATATCACCCTTGATGTTCATTGTGAATGCTTTGCATGTCCGATGGCGAATACTGCTCACTTCGGATTTTCATTACTCATCCAGCTGTCTACATAAAACTCTCCATTATACTCCGGTAGCTTAGCGAGTTCCTTAAGCTTGAGTTCAGCTTCTTCCGCGGTAGAATACTCACCGATAACAGCCGTGAACTCATCCGTAGACGTTTTAAGGAAGGAGATATCCTCATCCGGATAAGATTCTTTTAATATACCCATGGACTCTCCAAAAGGCATTGATTCTGTACGGAGTGAGAACACCTTTCGAGGTGTGACTGGTTTGCCGTCAGAAGTCAGCTTCACTTCCAAATATCCAGGGTTCTTGAATTCCGTGACGGAATACTGTACGCCTTCTTTTAAAACAACAACGAATCCGACGGAGGAGTCGTCTAGAATCATGGAACCATAGACATCTTTTACTAAAGGTTGAGTCATGAAGTCGTTTTTTACTTTCTCCATATCCATGTAACGTGCACCGCTGAATGTAAAGAGGATACGATTGGGTGCTGACTTGTGTACTACATTATAATAAGGTGCGTCATTCGTCTGGTCCTGGTCATCGGTACTAAAATGAATTTTAAGCGTATTTTGCGTTGCGTCCGAACCCACGGTTACTCCATCGGTAATCTTACCGCCATCGCCAAATTGTAATACTTGAACAATCGTTCCGACCACAGGTATTTTGACCATAGCATTTGCAACTGTAGGAATGTTGACGATGAACAGAAAAGCTGCACATGCTGCCAGAGCAGAAGCATAGCGAATGAGACGAGATGATTTTTTGCGAGCAGCCGCTTTTCGCTGGGCTTGACGAATAACCTCTGTAAGTTGAGCCGGGATTTCAATGTTTTCATAACGTTCTTTACTTGTCATAGATCTCCAACCTCTCCTTCAACTAAATCCAATTTTAATTTATTGATGATCCGATAAAATTTTGACTTGACGGTATTCTCAGATAGGGAGAGCACTTCAGCGATTTCTCGAAAACGCATATTATCGAAAAACTTCAATATGATATAGGCTCTATCTTCAGGCACGAGGCGATCGAGCGCATCGTACAGATCCATCTTTTCTTCTATGGAGGCTCCTCGCTCTGGAGCTGCGAACTCTTGCACATGATCCTCCATATAAGTTACGCGCTGGCTGCGACGAATATGGTCGATCGATGTATTGATTACAATCCGTGACATCCAGGAATCAAAATAGGTCATGGAATCCATTTTGCCATAAGCAATATAACCTTTGTATGTGGCTTCGGATACGATGTCCAATGCTTCTTGTTCATTTTTCACATAGCAGTATGCCAGTCTGTATAATTTGTTTTGGATCGTTGTTATTTTTTCGCTGAACTGTTCTTCCTTTGTTTTTCTGCTGTTCAGTCTAATCAATCTTGTTCCCCCCTGATCAACCTAAATAATATTCAAGTCCTCGTATATTCCAGGCCCGGATTGGTGTAGAGTGCTTGAGTTGTTTGATACCCGTTAGACTGATAAGGAGGCAAAATAGTTTTAAGGCTTGCAAAAAAAATATGTAATCTCTATTACAAAGGGGCCATACCATCATTTTTCACAACGAAGTCTGTGACTATAACCTGCGCAGAACCATATCAAAACACCCGCTCTTCCAGAAACGAAGGCGGGTGTAGCTCAATTCAATATGTCAGAAATTAAAATTGTCCGGATCGGAACCGAAACGCTTATTCTCGTTCAGACCGTTAATCTGTTCAATCTCCTCAGCTGTTAACTCGAAATCATATAGCTCGGTATTGGCATGAATGCGCTCAGTTGTTACGGATTTCGGGATGGTCACGATGCCATTTTGCAGATCCCAGCGCAATATGACTTGTGCCGGTGACTTACCGTACTTGGCTGCGATGTCCTTGAGCAAAGGATGCTCCATCAGATTACCTTGTCCAAGTGGAGACCAGGCTTCAATCTGAATCTCATGTGTGCTGCAATAGTCGCGTAGTTCCTTCTGAGTCAGGAGCGGATGAAGCTCGACCTGATTGACCGCAGGTTTGATGGTGGCATCCATCAAGAGGTCTTCCAGGTGGTGAGTCTGAAAGTTACTCACGCCGATGGCGCGAACACGTCCTTCTTTATAGAGTTTCTCCAGTGCTCTCCATGTATCTTTGTACTTGCCTTTGACAGGCCAGTGGATCAAGTAGAGATCGAGATATTCAAGCTCCAGACGTTGCATGCTTTCTTCGAAAGCGGCAAGTGTGCTCTCGTAGCCTTGGTCACTGTTCCATACTTTGGTTGTGATAAACAAATCTTCACGAGCAATGCCAGATTCACGAATGCCTTGAGCGACACCGGATTCGTTATTATATACTTTGGCAGTATCGATGCTGCGGTATCCAGCTTCTATCGCTGTTTTGACGGCATTTACAACCTCATCTCCGTCTTTCACTTTGAATACGCCAAAGCCAAGCCATGGCATCTTGACTCCATTGTTGAGTGTGGTTGTGTCCTGAACGTGTTTCATGATCTGTCATTCCTCCTCTGATTCTTCTGTGAATTTCCTATATATAGAGTACTACGATATAAGTAATTGGTCTAATTTTTCGAAATGAGATTTGTTAAAAGAGAGTTAGTTAAATTTCAAGAATTATTTCTTTGAAACATATATAGTTATGTTGGACTAGTTATTTAAATAAAAGTAACTATTTACAACAAAATGGTTTATGGTTCCAAAAAACTATGATATAGTAAACTTGGTATATATAACCTATATTGTGATCTACATATTCACAATCGCGCATTCATAATTGGGGAATAACCCCAAAATGGCTTGGGGAAGGGATGATGGTTAAAGCTGAAATGCCTCAAATCTCGTTTGTCGTAAAAAACATTTCATGATGCATGATGTTGATGAGTATGTCACGATTTAATATTTCTGTGTTCGTATAACAATGGAGGTAAGTGATATGAGTAGTTTTACTGAGCATAAGAATGAGCCTATTGCAATTATTGGTGTGGGGTGTCGTTATCCGGGCGGAGTGCATTCTACTGAGTCATATTGGAAGTTGCTTGTAGATGGAGTTGACACGATTTCTGAAGTGCCAGAGGATCGTTGGAACAAGAATACATATTACAACCCTAAGAAAGAAAATATGGGTAAGACACAATCTAAATGGGGTGGATTTCTAGATAGAGTGGATCATTTCGATGCTGCATTTTTTGGTATTTCTCCAAGAGAAGCGGCGTTAATGGATCCGCAACAAAGGTTGCTGCTGGAAATTTGTTGGGAAGCAATGGAGGATGGACTTCAGGTTCAGGAGAAAATGGCAGGTACCGATGTAGGTGTGTTTATTGGTGCTTTTACATTGGACTACAAACTACTACAGTTTTCAGAATCAAACAGACACCTTGTTGATGCACATTCGGCTACCGGAGCAATGATGACTTTATTAGCGAATAGAATCTCATATGTCTATGATTTTCGTGGGCCTAGTTTAACAGTAGATACTGCATGCTCTTCTTCACTTGTTGCTGTACATCTGGCATGTCAAAGTCTTTGGAATGGCGAAAGCTCTATGGCGTTTGCAGGGGGAGTAAATGTAATTGTAAAACCTGAATATTATATTGCGGAATCAAAAGCAGGGATGTTGTCACCAGATGGTCGCTCCAGAGCATTTGATTCAAGAGCTAACGGTTACGTTCGTGGAGAGGGGGCAGGAGTAGTTCTACTTAAACCCTTATCAAAAGCTTTGGAAGATGGAGATCCTATACATGCTGTAATTCGAGGAACTGGTAGTAATCAAGATGGAAATACACCGGGAATTACTGTGCCAAGGGGTGATTCGCAGAAGCAGTTGATTCAGGAGGTTTATAGCAGAAGCGGAGTTCATCCGCAGAACGTAAAATATGTAGAGGCTCATGGGACGGGTACTCCAGTGGGAGATCCAATTGAAGCTAATGCACTTGGCAGTATTTTTGGAAATCAGGCCGAAGGCCAACAATGTTACATAGGATCAGTCAAAACAAATATCGGACATACAGAAGCTGCTGCGGGGATTGCGGGGTTGATCAAAGCAATGCTATGTCTTAAAAATAAACAGATTCCTGCACATCTGCATTTTGAGAATCCGAATAAGGATATTGACTTAGAAGCATTAGGGATAAAGATACCGACAAAACTGACCGAATGGCCGACTAGAGAACATGAACCAGCTATGGCGAGTGTCAATTCCTTTGGCTTCGGGGGAACAAATGCTCATGTGATTTTGCAAGAGTACAATGATAAGCCACAAGATGCGAAGAATTCAATAATTAAAGATAAGGGAGATTCAACACCTGAAAATGTGATCTGTCCCATTGTAATTTCGGCACGTAGCCAGGATGCACTTAGAGATTTAGTACTTGCTTTTAAAGAAAAATTCGCCGGATCTACATATAGTCTTCAAGATATAGGATACAGTTTAGCTCGCAAAAGGAATCATCATGATCATAGGTTGTCTATCTCTGCTGTATCCATTAATGACTTGAACGAGAAAATTGATCAATTTCTAGATGGAGATATTGGTGATGGAATCAGTTCTGCAATTTCTTATGGGAAGCATAAGCAACCGTTAGCTTTCGTATTTACAGGTATGGGTCCTCAATGGTGGGCTATGGGAAGAGAATTATTAAAGGAAGATGTGGTATTTCAGGATTTTGCTAAAAAATGTGATGAATTATTTAAGAAATTTTCAGGTTGGTCTTTAATTGATGCTATGAATGCGGATGAAATGCATTCTCGTATGGATGATACGGAAGTCTCTCAACCTGCCAACTTTCTCTTACAGGTTGGTCTTGTAGAGCGATGGAAGGCATGGGGGATTGAACCTGATGCGATTGTAGGACATAGTGCTGGTGAAGTAGCTGCCGCATATTGTGCAGGTGTGCTGAGTTTAGAGGATGCCATCAAAGTTGTCTATTACCGAAGCCATCTTCAGCAGAGAACAACAGGATGTGGACGTATGGCAGCGGTTGGTTTATCCCACGAGGAAGCGAAGATTGCGATCCATGATATGGACCAGATATCCATAGCGGCCATTAATAGTCCAAACTCGGTCACCCTAGCAGGAACACCAGAATCGTTGGAAAAAGTTATCCAGTCATTGGATAACAAAAAGATCTTTTATAAATATTTACATGTTAACGTGCCATATCACAGTCACTACATGGATCCATTGGAAGATGATTTGATTCGTGGGTTAGAAGATATCCATGTTATGGAGGGTCATACACCGCTATACTCCACTGTTACTGGGAAAATAATGAGTGAAGGAGATTTCTCAACCCAATATTGGTGGAAAAACGTAAGAGACTCTGTTCTTTTTGCAGAGGCTGCAGGAAATATGATCAAGTCAGGTATTTTGAATTTTGTAGAAATTGGCCCTCATCCTGTGTTAGCAAGTTCTTTAAAAGAATGTTTGAGTCTGCATAACTCTAAGGGTGAGACATTCACATCCTTGCGCAGAAAGGCAAATGATAGAAAGACATTAATTGATTCATTGGGAGCACTATATAGTAAAGGGTATAACATAAACTGGCCTGCGATATATTCGGAATCAGCAGAAATGATAGCTATGCCTATTTATCCTTGGCAAAGAGAACGTTACTGGCAGGAATCAAAGATGTCAGAAGAAGAACGGGTTAATAGCCCCTCGCATACTTTACTAGGAAGAAGATTGAATACACCAGATCCTACTTGGGAGAACGAATTGGACTTGTGGTGCTCTCCATTTCTGGAAGATCATCAGATTCAGGGTACGATTGTCTATCCGGGAGCAGCATATGTCGAGATGATGCTAGCTGCTGCTAAGGAATTATTTGGGGATACAAGCTATATCTATGGTGAAGATGTCAAGTTTAGAAAAGCACTTTTCTTATCTCCTTCCGAAATAATTAAACTCAGATTGATTTATGTTGAGCAAACTTCAGAAGTTGAAATTTATAGTCAAAAACTAGGGGCATCCGAAGGGTGGACTTTGCATGCCACAGGTTCAATTCGAACTGACGCTGGAACAAATAAGCCTGGTTACGAGCTTGCGAGTTTGAAAGAGCGGTGTGAGTTAGAGGTATCCAAAGAAAAATGCTACTTACAGTTTAGAAAGTTTGGACTGGAGTACGGGGAAGGCTTCCAAGGGATCGAAAGATTGTGGCAAGGAGAACATTGTGCACTTGCTCAAATTTTGGTACCTGAATGTATACATTCTGAAGTGGACAAATTCCAGATTCATCCGGCAGTATTGGATCAATGTTTTCAGGTTCTTGCTGCTGCACTCCCTTTTCAGCAAGAAGACGAAAATTCTTCAGTGTACATGCCTGTTGGGGTTTCTAAAGGTGCGCTTCATGCACCATTGAAATCCAATATGTGGATATACGCATCTATCACAGAAAAAAGTGAAACTCTACTTAAAGGCGATATCTTCCTTATGGATTCTGAAGGTAAGACTATTATGGAAATTTTAGGGTGTGAGGCTATGTCATTGAAGGATGATACTGCTTCAAACTCTGTCAAAGTACCTCAAAGTATCTATGAAACTCAGTGGATTTTAGGGCCTAGGCATAATCCAATTGATTATGCGCCTGTGAACCATCAAGAGAAAGGTGCTTGGGTTGTGTTTTCTGATATGCAATCTATTGGTTCTATGCTCATTGAAAGATTAGAGGGGCAAGGTGAATATTGCTATCGTGTCAGTCACGGTTCCACTTATGGGAGAAACGGTGAGAACTTTATCTTAAATCCTTCCAGGTCTGAAGACTTTGTTAGTTTACTTCAAAGTGTAGTCTCTGAAGGCAAACGATTAAAAGGGATAATATACAACTGGGCCTTAGATATTTCTGAGGGCAGTATGATAAATTCGGAAGCTTTAAATGAAGCAGAGCAATTGGGTAGCATCGGTATCCTCTATTTAATGCAGGCCATAACACATAATCGACTTCAAGATAAAATTCGTGTATGGGTGGCGACCAAAGGAGCACAACAGGTCGTGGATGCTGCTCCTTTAAGTCAGATTTCTCAATCTCCGATTTGGGGATTGGCTAAAGCGATCGGTCATCAGGAGTATATGGATCAATGGGGAGGAATTATTGATTTGGATGATGATTGTTCTGCTGAGGACAATTCATCCCATTTATTTGAGGAAGTGTGGTATACGGATGGAGAAGATCACCTAGCTTATAGAATGGGACAGCGGTATATCCTCCGGTTGGAAGAAGATATTACATTGAATAGTTCCATTCCTGCCAAATTCCGTGGCGATGTGAGTTACCTTATTACTGGTGGTTTCGGTGGATTGGGACTACTGACTTCTAAATGGATGATTGAGCATGGAGCACGACGCTTGATCCTAATGGGTAGAGCAGAATTTCCAGAACGTAAGAGTTGGAGGGATATAGACCCTGAATCTGTACAGGGAAAGAGAATTGCTGCTGTAAAAGAATTGGAGAAACTGGGTGCGACGATTCATTTTGCCAAGGCTGATGTATGCAATAAGGAAGAAATTGAACGTGCTGTTCATGAATACAATGAAGCTGGCTGGCCGGAAATACGTGGTGTCATTCATGCTGCTGGAGTTGCAAGACCTCAATTACTGTATCAGATGAATCAACACGACTTTATTAATGTCTTGCGCCCTAAGGTGCTAGGGGGCTGGAATTTGCATGAACAATTTAAAGATGATCCTCTCGATTTCTTTATTTTATTCTCTTCGGTCGCATCTATAGTGGTTATGAGTGGGCAAGCAAACTATAGTGCAGGCAATTCATTCCTAGATGCACTCGCGCATTATCGCAGAGCAAGAGGGATGCATGGATTAAGTATCAACTGGGGGCCATGGCTTGAATCAGGTATGGCAACACAGTTGGATTTACTTAACTTTTTTGACACACGTGGGTTGTTTGCAATGACCAATAGCCAAGGTCTCGAAGCCCTCAACCATATTCTATGTCAGACTCGAGCGCAGTTCACTGTGTTAGGAGCTGATTGGCCAAGAGTCGCGGATAAAAACTATCCTTTAGGTAATGTACCGCCATTGATTGCATCTCTTGTATCGAAACATAGAGCTCTGCAAGCTCAATCTGATTCTGAAGGTCAGCGTACAGTAAATTTTGTCGAGGAGTTAATGTCCGTTACTGAGCCCGAAGAAAGATTGGAAATGCTTGTATCTTATCTTTTGGATGTTTCAAGTACTGTACTTCGAATGAATAGATCCAGTATTGAGGCATCATCTCCACTCAATTCTTTTGGGCTAGATTCAATGATGGCTATGGAGCTCAAAGGAGCTATCGAATCTGGGTTACAGGTTAGTGTCGCAGTAGTTGATCTTTTAAGAGGAGTAACTACTGAAGATTTGGCTATTAGTATCATGGAAATGCTGATTGAAAAACAAGCTGGTCAGTCTGATCAAACGGTAGAAGAACTATTATCTGAGATGGAAGAGTTGCCAGAAGATATGTTACATGAAATGCTTAGCCAAATTGCAGCCGGGAGTGAACAAGTTGGGAAATCTCAATGATCGCATTTCAGCCCTGTCTGAAGAACAAAAGGCCTTATTGAAGCTGAAGCTTCAGTCAAAATTGCATCAGGAAGCTGAAGTGCAAGAGCTTGAATTGGATGTTGATTATGAAGCATTGTCCTTTTCGCAAAAGCGCCTCTGGTTTCAGAGTCAATTGGATGTGGAGAGTGCAGCATATAATATTCCTTCTGCATTTTTGTTATTGGGGGATTTGAATCCACATATATTAGAGCGTTGCTTTTACGAATTAGTAGAGAGGCATGAAATATTACGTACAAATATCGTTGTTAATACAGAAGGTGAGCCTAGACGTAATCAGCTGTCTAATGTAGAGGTAACAATTCCGGTCGTGGATCTAACGGACTTGTCAAGAGATGACCAACGGAAAGAAAGAACTCGAATTGTACAGGAGGAGATCGGGAAACCGATCTCTCCGACTTCTTCATCCGTTCTATGGCGGTTGTTATTGATACGTCTGAATCAGGATGAGCATTATCTTGTCATTACGATGCATCATCTGATCTTTGATGGATGGTCAGTTACATTGATGCTTCAAGAGTTAAGTGCGCTTTATACTGCGTTCAATAAACAATTGTCCTCACCTCTGGAACCGTTGACAGTTCAATATTCAGATTATGTTACTTGGCAGAAACATCATAAATCGGAACAGGTCTTGCAGAAGCAATTGAAATATTGGTCAGATTACTTGGAAGGGGCTGCATCCGTCCTTGAGCTGCCTACTACATATGTACGTCCTTCTGTACAAACTTTCAATGGAGCTTCATACGTTCTCGAACTGTCAAAGGAATTAAATGAGAAGCTTAAAAATTTGTGTGTTTCTGAGGAAGCAACACCATTCATGGTTACCCTTGCAGTATTCAAAACATTATTATATCGATATACGGAGCAGTCGGATATCACATTAGGTGTTCCTGTTTCTGGCCGAAATGAACGTCAGTTTCAGCAACTGATCGGAGTTTTTGTTAACACGCTCCCGATTCGAACTGTTTTTGCGGAAGAAATGAGTTTTAGAACGCTACTTAGAACAATCAAGATGAACTCTTTAGAGGCATTTTCTAATCAGGATATACCTTTTGAGGATATTGTTCAGGCGGTGCAGCCTAATCGAAGTGCAAGTATGAATTCATTGTGTCAAGTGCTTTTTACATATCAAAAGGCAGTACCCAATTTTCAGCTAGATGATGTTTTAATGAACTATCAGCCTATTGATGGAGGTACTTCAAAGTTTGACTTATCACTAGACATTTTGGATGGTGGGAATCAATATCCACCTAAATGTATCTTTGAATACAATACTGATCTGTTTGATTTCTCGTTTATGAAACGTATGGCTAGTCATTTTGAGATTCTGTTGGAGAAAATCTCGGCCGACCCTGATGCTCTTCTGGGGCAATTTACATATCTAACTCCTGAAGAGATAAATAAACTTAAGTTTTGGCAAGGTACTACGATTAATTATTCGGAAAATGATAATTTTTGTACATTGTTCGAGAAAAACGCTATAGATAAAGGAAATTCCATTGCTTTGAGTTTTAATGGTGAACAAGTTACTTATCGTGAATTACATGAACGTTCCAGCAAACTGTCCGCATATTTAATTGATAAACCAGTGGAGGCTGGAAGTGTAATTGGTATATGTTTACCGAAGTCCATAGAATTCATTGTTGCTGTCATGGGGATTCTTAAAGCGGGAGCGGCTTTTCTACCTATGGATCCTTCGTATCCTACCAGTCGTTTAGAACACATGGTAGTGGATTCAAAGATGGAACTCGTGGTCACGAAAAATGATGTTAGTTGCCTGGATTTCGGCTCTTGCGATGTAGAGAGAGTCTTGATTGAAGAAGCGGTTTTACAAATACCAACTAACAGTTGTACTCGTATGGTTTCAGGCGATGAACTTGCTTATGTGATATACACATCTGGTTCTACTGGGTTGCCTAAAGGCACGATGGTTACTCATCGTAATCTCATTCATGCTTATCGGGGGTGGGAACACGAATATCGTTTATCTACTGAAACGACTTCTCATTTACAAATGGCCAGTTTATCCTTTGATGTATTTGTAGGTGATGTGGTCAGAGCCCTTGGGTCGGGTTCAAAATTAGTTTTATGCCCTTCTGATTTGTTGTTGGAACCCTCTGGATTGTATAAATTGCTCTATCAAGAAAAAGTAGATTGTGCAGAGTTTGTACCCGCAGTGATTAGAGGGCTTATGCAATACCTTGATGAGAGTAATCAAGATCTTAACTTTATGAAGTTAATCATTGTTGGTTCAGATACATGGACTATGGAGGAGTATTCTAATTTAAGGAGTTTCTGTGCGAATGATGCTCGATTGATTAGTTCCTATGGACTAACAGAAGCTACAATAGACAGCTCTTATTATGAGTATCAGAACGATTCTGCTCATTTTAATGAGACTGTTCCGATAGGGAAGCCATTTCCCAATACACAATTACTTATTCTAGACAGACATAGACAAGAGGTCCCGATTGGTATTACTGGTGAATTATACATTGCTGGTGATGGGGTAGCAAAAGGCTATATCCATAAGTCTAACTTAAGCAAAGAACGTTTCTTGACAATTTCCACAGGAATCAGGCCAGCATTGTCTGTTTACAAAACTGGTGATTTAGCCAGATATCTAGCTGATGGGAATATTGAATTAGTAGGACGCTCTGATTTCCAGGTGAAAATACGCGGGTATAGAATCGAGATTAACGAGATCGAAAAAAATATTCTACGTGTACCAGGTGTCAGCCAATGTGTAGTCGTTGTCAAAGAGGACAAATATGCATTGAAATATCTGGTTGGATATATAATTTGTGAAAAAGAAGCGGTCGTCACGAGTAAAGATGTACGAGACTATTTGAAAAAACAATTACCTGATTACATGGTACCCTCTTCTGTTGTTGTGTTAGATGAATTCCCATTAACAAGTAATGGGAAGATAAATAGATTACTTCTTCCAACGCCCACTGTTTTTGATATGAGTGTAGATACAATGTATGTGCAACCTCGAACAGAACTAGAAGAAATCATAAGTGGAATCTGGAAGGACGTTTTTGGGGTTTCACGGGTTGGCGTTCAAGATAACTTCTTCGAGCTTGGCGGATATTCCTTGTTGGCTATGAAGATTGTTGCCCAGATCCGTAAGGCTACTCAGGTTGAACTACCCTTGCAAGCTTTATTTCAAGCCCCTACTGTAGAAGGGCTTGCTGAGACGGTAGCATCACTTCTTAACAGTCAGTCGACAAATGTAAGTAAGACAAATACAGATTTAATGCTTATGATCCATGCCGATCCTATAAATAAATATAAGCCTTTCCCGCTAACTGACATTCAACATGCCTATTGGATCGGTCGCAATGAAAGTTACGAACTCGGAAATGTTTCCACACATAGCTATGATGAGTATGAAGCGCAATTTCTGGATATAGAGAAATTTGAGAAAGCTTGGAATGTGTTAATCAAGCGCCATGATATGTTAAGAACAGTAGTTACATCCGAAGGGATGCAGAGGGTTCTTTCAGAAGTTCCGTTCTACCAAGTGAAAGTTACAAATCTTCGAGGTAAAAAACAAGAAGAAATTATAAATTCAATTAATGCAACGAGACAAGAAATGTCACATCAAATGTTGAATCCACATCAATGGCCTGTTTTTGATATTCGGATCACTTTGTTGGATGATCAAAAGTCACAGATTCATTTTAGTACAGATGCCATAATGTGGGATGTATGGAGTTTTGTTATATTAATGAGAGAACTTGTTTTGATATATACAGGGAAGGAATCGGAACTTAGTCCTTTAGAAATTTCATTCCGGGATTATGTGATGGCTCAACAAGAATTTAAGAAGTCAAAGCAATACAAGGAAGCTTTTGAGTACTGGAAAACTCGATTACCTACAATGCCTCCGGCACCTGAACTACCCTTATCACGAAATCCGACAGAGATTATAAAACCTAAGTTTGTTCGCTATCATGAAAAACTGGACATTGAATCATGGACTCGATTGAAAACCAAAGCAATGAAAATTGGTATCACAACAACAGGAATCTTATTAACTGCTTTTGCAGAGGTCATTCGAAAATGGAGTAAGAATCCTGATTTTTCATTAAATCTAACTTTTTTAAATCGAAATTCATCTCATGCTCAAATTAATCAAATTGTTGGAGAATTTACTTCGGTTCTATTATTTGAGGTGAAAAACCATAGCACATCCACTTTCAGTGAGCGTGCTAGACAAATTCAGAACCATTTATGGAATGATCTCGAGAACAATTATATTAGTGGCGTAGATTTAATCAGAGAGTTGAATGCAACTCATGGCGGAGGCAATCAAGCAAAGATGCCTGTAGTGTTTACCAGTGCCCTTGTCGTTCCAATTCCGGACGAGAAAGAAATGCCTTTCCCTATCAAACCTGTAGAAAGCTTGGGAGTAACCCAAACTTCACAAGTTTGGCTGGATTGTGGAGTATGGGATGATCGTAATGGGCTCTATTGCAATTGGGATGTCGTAGAAGAAATGTACCACCCAGGCTTTATCAAGGAAATGTTTCGTGTATTCTGGTCGCTAGTGAAACGGCTTGCAGAAAATGACGAAGTCTGGAACCAGCGGTGTATCCCATTAGTTCCTATAAATCAATTAGAAAGAAGGAACGAAACTAATCCCCAACAGCAGTTGCAATGCGCTGAGTTGCTACACACACTATTTAATAAAAGCGCACTTATTCATCCTAATCACCCTGCCATTATTAGTTCTCATAACATACTGACCTATGATGAACTTTTCAGAATATCGAATCAGATTGGTAGACAGCTTCGTTCGTATGACATTCTGCCGAATCATCTGGTGGCAATATACATGAATAAGGGCTGGGAGCAAGTCGCAGGCGTTCTGGGGGTTATGCAAGCTGGTGCAGCTTATATGCCGATTGATCCAGATCTCCCTGAAGAAAGATTGAGGGAATTATTTGAATTCACAGATATAAAATATTTCTTAACTACGAATGAACTATTGGAAAAACTACAGGACTTACCCAGTGTTTTTGCAGTAGCTATTAGTGAAGAATCGCTAAAAAGTTGGTCGGATGAACCTCTAGATACGGTTCAGGCTTCAAGTGACCTTGCATATACCATCTTTACATCAGGCACTTCTGGTAAACCAAAAGGTGTAATGATCGATCATGCAGGGGCTGTTAATACGATTATGGATGTTAACAGAAGATTTGCCGTAGATCATAACGATAGGGTGTTCGCTTTATCAGCATTTCACTTTGATCTCTCTGTGTATGATATTTTTGGAAGCTTGGCAGCAGGGGCTACAATCATCATTCCAGATCATCATAGGCTACTGGAGCCAGCGCATTGGGAAGATACCATAAAACAAAACGGAGTGACCATCTGGAACTCTGTGCCTTCGCTAATGGCGATGTATGTAGAGCATTTAAGAAACCACAATAAAAGTTCAACGACACTGCGATTAACGTTGCTTAGTGGCGACTGGATTCCTCTATCTTTACCAAGTCAAATTAGATCTGTATCAAAAGTAGAGGATATTGTCAGTTTAGGGGGAGCAACAGAAGCTTCAATATGGTCAATCTTCTACAGAATTAATGAAGTGGAGCCAGATTGGAAAAGCATACCCTATGGGAAAGCGCTATCGGGACAAAAAATTTATGTGTTAAATGATGCACTTGAACCCTGCCCTGACTGGGTCACAGGACAAATCTATATCGGAGGAGTCGGTTTGGCTAAAGGGTACTTCAAAAATGAGGAAGCAACCAAGTCGAGTTTTCTTTATCACGCCAAAGAGCACATCTATCGAACGGGAGATTTAGGAAGATATTTACCGGATGGAAATGTTGAATTTCTGGGTAGAGCAGATATGCAACTGAAAATTCAAGGATATCGAATAAATCCCAATGAGATATGTTATCAACTGCTCAAACATCCTTTAGTAGATGATGCGGTTGTATTATCAGTGGGTGAACCAAAAGCTTATCAGAAGTTAGTAGCCTACTATCGAGCAACTGAAAATCCCAACAATATTAGTGATGAATTAAGAAGCTTTTTGGCGTTGAAATTGCCGAAATATATGATCCCTGTAGCTTTTGTAAGGGTAGAATCGTATCCACTTAATGCAAATAACAAGATTGATTATGATTCTCTGAAGGACGGAGTAGACTGGACATTGCACATGATCAATAACTATCAAGCTCCTTCTACAGCGTTGGAAAAAAGTATTGCCGCAATGATATCCAATATACTCCAGCTCCCTCTTCCTGGGGTAAGAGATACTTTTTATGAGTTAGGAGGGGATTCGCTACAATTAGTCAAGCTACTTACGAAGTTAAGAGAATACTATAGTATTGATTTACTTGTGGGAGAACTATTACAGAACCCGACAATAGAGAAGCTTGCTATATGTTTGAACCAGAAATATGGCATTGAAAATTAAAATAGTTGAATTCTCCACAGAAGGGGCTGCTGATTTTTGAATAGAGTTTCTATGAAAAAGTATAATTCATGGATTGTAAGTTTCTATCCTGTAGCAACCCCCCGGCTTCGTATTTTTTGTTTTCCCTACGCCGGGGGGAATGCCATTGCTTACAAAGACTGGGGAGATTATTTTCCAGAAGATATCGAGGTTTGCTGTATCCAGCTTCCTGGAAGAGGTGACCGTTTGCTGGAGTCTCCAATCTCCTCGATCCCTGTAATAATGGAGAAGTTAGGTGAATGTTTTCTCGATTTTGCAAAGGGGATACCATTCGTTTTTTTTGGTCACAGTATGGGTGCATTATTGGCCTTCGAATTTACGCAATATCTAAAAAAACATCATCAGATCGAGCCGGAGGCGCTGTTCGTTTCTGCTCATCGTGCTCCCTATCTACCTAGAAAAGATAATTCTATATATTATAATTTGCCGGATGATGAATTATTGATGAGGTTAAAAGAATTAAACGGGACTCCTGACTGGTTTTTTGACGAGCCTGAACTGGTAAAACTTTCACTGCCAACGATCAAGGCAGATCTTGAATTATGCGAATGCTACAGTTATCAAGATTATCCCTTATTAAACATCCCAGTATATGCTTTTGGTGGAACAAGAGATCCTGAGATCAGTGAAGATAGTATTAAAGCATGGGAAAAGCATACGATGTCAGAATTTCAAGCGAATTCCCTTCCAGGTGACCATTTCTTTTTACATAGCTCAGAGGAGTTGCTTGTTTCTGAGATATACAAGGTAATGAGGAAAATTGTGTTGTCTAGTGTCAAACAATCGTAATAAGAGGAGTAGAGCCATGTCCTTTCTTTCAAGATTTAGTGTCAATAATCCGGTTGCCATATGTATTGTAATTATTTTGATTGTTGTTGCTGGGATTTATTCTGTCCCTCGATATAAACAGGAGTCTCTACCATATGTTGAGATACCATACTTACACGTGACTACAGTATATGGAGGGGCATCTTCACAAGAGGTACAAAATGAAATCACAGTACCTATCAATCGTGCGTTAAAGAACGTTGAGGGTATAAAGGTATCTCAATCCACCTCTGCAGCAAATTTTTCTGATATAACGATGGAATTTGGATTTAAAGAAGATATGAATGAAAAGCTGAAGCAGGTTGAGGAAGTATTAAGGGCGGTTACTCTTCCGGCTGGCGCAGACAAACCTCAAACCAGTAAATTTACGATTGATGATAAGCCGATTATGTATCTGTCTCTCAGTAAGCAAAATGATATCCAGGACAGTGAGTTTCAACAAGTTATAGCAGATGAGTTGATGACTAAATTAGAGAATGTTAGTGGTATAAGTCAATTAAAAGTGTATGGTCTTGCATCTAAAAACGTTTACGTCAAGCTTGATCCAATTAAGTTAGAAGCTAATAAAATTGCTCCCCAACAAGTGATCCAGTTGCTGAGGGCAACCAACACAACGATTCCATTTGGCACCATTATGTTAAACAACTCTTCTACAGAAATACAAATAAGCGGAAATTTTGATACTATCGAAGAATTGGAAAAATTTGCACTTGAACCCTCAGGGCAGTTAAGACTTAGTGATGTAGCAGTGATAAGTGAAGGTTTTGCTCAACAAGACACAATCACTAGACAGGGTGGGGCAACAGGCAGCTTGATACACATTATGAAAGATGCCAATGCGAATGTTGTTGAAATATCTGATCAAATACAAAAAATTTCCGATGAATTTGACTCAGGCAAAGTTAAAATGGAAATTATCTATGACAGTGCAACGGATGTAAGAAAGTCGGTAGGTGGATTAACTCGTGAAGCCATACTTGCTGCTATGTTTGCTTCATTATTTATATTTATTTTCCTAAGAAATGCAAGGGCTACGTTAATCGCGATTGTTTCTATTCCATTGTCGATATTGATCACGTTAGCATTTTTGAAGTACTTTACGGATATTACGATGAATGTGTTAACCCTTGGTGGTATAACCGTTGCTATTGGTAGAGTTGTTGATGATAGCATTGTTGTGATTGAAAATATAATAAGAAGATCTAGAAACGAGAAAATAACGAAAGATCTTGTCGTTGAAGCTACAAAGGAAGTTGGCAAGGCTGTGACAGCCTCGACGGTTACAACTGTTGCTGTTTTCTTACCGCTAAGTGTGGTCAGCGGATATATTGGAAAAATATTTGCTCCGTTCTCACTAAGCGTCATTGTTGCTCTGGTTGCTTCTTTAATAGTTTCGCTAACAGTAGTGCCTATGTTGAGCTATGTACTTCTTCGAAACGCTAAAGTTGAGCAACACAAAGAAGAGGGGCTTCTTATTAGAAGTTATGTCAGATGTCTTAAGTGGTTCATTACGCACAAAAAAACTGTGCTTATTGGAGCTCTAGTATTCATTTTACTTAGTATCCCTTTGGTTAAATTAACAGAAATTACTTTTTTTCCACAAAAGAGTGGTAAATATGTTAAGTTAATATATAACCTTCCCAAGGGTGTGAGCCTTGCTGAAGTAGACTCAAAAGCACGGGAAATTGATACTTTGATTAACCAGTCATCAGATGTAAAAAAAGCCGTTGTAACCTCTGGTTCACTTCCAGGTGAACTTGATCCTAATACGTACTTAGCCAGCACTGGTAATAAGGCCGAATGGTTTATTGCGCTACAAAATGATACAGACATTCAGAGCTTTATTGCAAATACGAAAGATCAATTAAAGGAGTATATCAGCGGAAATAATTTAGAGATTAGAGAGATTATTGATGGACCCCAAGGGCCTGATATTTCAATTGTAATTAACGGATCAGATTTGAAGGATATCAAATCCTCGACTGAACAAGTCATCGCTGCGTTAGAAGGAATTGAAGGAACAGCAAATATCGCAGGCAGTATTTCTGATTACACCAAAGCAGTTGACGTCAACATTCGCGCAGAGGATGCATTGAAATATGGACTTACAACCGGACAGGCATGGGAATTAATTAATCCGATCTTCTCTCAAAATACTGTGGGTAAACTGGGGAATCAAGAAAATGCTTCTGATATTGTTGTACAGTATGACAAAAAGAGTTACTCCATAAATGAGTTGAGAAATCTCCCTATTCTATCACCGACTGGTCAATGGATTACAGCAAAAGATATTGCTGATATCAAGGAGGTTGAACATCTAGGATTAATTCAATACCAAAATGATGAGCAGTTTTCTGTAATTACAGGGCAGATTATTGCTGATAATAGCAGTGATATTAATTCAAAGATTAAAGAAAAACTAAGCTTGATCCAGTTTCCGGATAATGTAGATCTTGTACAAGGAGGAAGTAGTAAACAGGTTGAAGAAATGATTACAGATATGGTGCTCGCTATCATTATAGCTGTAGGACTTGTGTATATGGCTATGGTAGTAACATTTGGAGGGGGGAAAATACCTTTTACGATTTTGTTCTCATTTCCTTTAGCTTTTACCGGAGCGATTCTTGGTACTGTGCTGGCAGGCCAGCCGATCTCTATAGCCAGTTTAATTGGTTTGTTAATGCTTATTGGTATTGTTGTGACTAATGCTATCGTACTGGTAGATCGAGTTCAACAAGAACGTGCGTCAGGTTTAACCATTCGTGAAGCTTTAATTCATTCGAGTAAAGTACGAGTTCGTCCAATAATCATAACTACAGTCACTACGATTGCAGCGTTATTTCCGCTTGTTATTGGTGTAGGCGAAGGTGGTTCTCTGGTTTCCAAAGGATTGGCTGTCGTGGTCATTGGTGGATTAATTACATCGACTGTTCTTACGTTGTTTATTATCCCGACTCTTTATGAGGTGTTCCATTATCGAAAAGTACGAAGTGAAACGAAGTAATTTCAGGCCTTCAGTGAAGTCTATTTTGCTTGTAAGCAACGTCCCTATAAATTTAAGAAGGTAGGTATAACTTTGGGAAAAAATAATGAGGAGTATGAACAGGCACTAAAACGGGTTAAAGCTCTTAAGGATTTTTATATTCATCTGGTGGTATATATTCTGGTGAATACTGGATTAATAATATATAACCTAGTATTTTATCCGGATAGCATATGGTTTATATATACGTTGTTAGGATGGGGAATTGGAGTGATCGCACATGGATTTACCGTCTGGGGTGGTGGATCGATATTTGGTGCTGAATGGGAAAAGAAGAAAATAGAAAAGTACATGAATAAAAAGTAATTATGGGTAAACTGGGCTCACTAATGCATAAATGATAGTGGGTCCAGTTTTATTTTTTAAGGACTGTCACAAAATACGATTTAGATGTAACTATTTCTATATATTTACTTAGGTGTGAGCGGTGTATATAATTTGTATAGAATACATAATTATGGATAAAGGGAGTTGTTGATAACGGACACGAGCGAATTACACGTTGTTGTAGGTACAGGACCATTAGGGATGGCAGTCATGGAACAGTTATTATTAAGAAACAAGAAAGTGCGAATGGTTAACCGAAGTGGAGAGATTGATTCATCGGCTAATGTAGAAGTAGTTAGAGGGGATGCAACTGATGATTTAGAGTTCAGTAAGGCTTGTTCGGGGGCTTCTGTTATCTATCATTGTGCCAAGGCTCCATATAAGGAATGGCCTGAGAAGTTTCCACCAATTATGGATGGAGTGATACATGCAGCTATAACTGAGAATGCGAGAGTTGTATATGCAGATAACTTGTACATGTATGGACAGACGAAATCCAAAATATCTGAGGACTTACCCAATCGAGCTACAGGACGTAAAGGCATGACTCGTGCTAACATGGCAGAGACATTAATGGATGCACATAACAAAGGAAAAGTGAAAGCTGTGATCGGTAGAGCATCGGACTTTTACGGTCCAGGAGTGTTGGATTCTGCTCTGGGAGAACGTGTCTTTGGAGCTGTCCTTGATGGTAAGCCATCAGAGGTGTTAGGAAATATAGATTTGCCTCATACCTATATATATATTAAGGACTTTGCAAAGGGGCTTGTGGAGTTGGCAGAGGACAACGATTCTTATGGGCAGATATGGCACATCCCGAGTGCAGAGACAACGACGACCAGGGAAATAATCGCGCGTATCTATAGATTGAAAAATCAGGAGCCGAAGTTTCGAGTAGCACCTAAATTTTTTGTGAACGTGATGTCCCTCTTCAATTCTGATATGAGGGAACTTAAAGAAATGTTGTATTTGTACGAAGCTCCGTTTGTTGTTGATACAGAAAAATACGAAAGAAAATTTAAGAAGAATGTAACTTCACATGACGAGGCCATATTAGAGACATTGGCATGGTTCGAACAAAGAGCCTCTACAAGATAGTATGTTCAGTGTATTGCACGACCCTTCTAATCTATAGAGGGGTTCTTCGATTTTATTGGCACAAAAATGAAGGTTTGGTTTTGACGTTTGTGGGTGATAAGATGAAGTATACGAAAATCGACGGAAGTGTAGCATGAATAGTGGATCTTGATCATGATTCTTGGAGGGATACCTTTAGGAGGAATCTTATCCAAAACATGAAATCGTATGCTTTTACATAATCAAAGTCAATCAAGCGTAGTGATCTCGTATGACAAGTCGAGCTCGCGCGATTAACGATAAAGGAGCAAATTAATCATGGCTAAACCTAAAAAAAACAAAACGGCAGCAGCCTGGTCTCTCGTCATTATGGGAGCAGGTTTCGCAGCATCATTGCCATTCCAGGGGGTGCCGGTAGGTAAACTGCTGGTAGGTTCGTTTGAAGCAGGACTCGTGGGTGGACTTGCAGACTGGTTCGCGGTCACTGCGTTGTTCCGCCATCCGTTAGGTATTCCGATTCCCCATACGGCGTTACTGCCGAAGAACCGGGATAAGATGACGGAAGGTTTGGTCTCCGCTGTCGAGAATAATCTGCTCAACAAGGACAGCATTACGGAGAAAATTGCTGGCTTCAAAGCAGCTGAGATTGTGCTGGATACATTGGGCCGGGAGCTGCATAGTGACGGTATCAAAACCATGATTGATACGTTGTGCAAACGTATTTTGGCCGGGCTTCCGCTAGAGCAGATCGCTCCGATTGTAGCCAAAGAGATCAAGTCACAGGCCGGAGCGTTTGACTTGGGGCCGATTCTCGAACGGGCCGCTGTACAGGTAACAGAGCGAGGGTATGATGCCCAGGCTCTAGATTATGCGTTGAAACAGGCAGAGGAGTGGCTGGTCAAACCGGAAACGATTCTGTTCCTGGGTGAAAGTGGCATGAAAGCGATTAGTGGTATCCAGATGAATGGACTCATGCAGTTTGCGATGAATGCGTTCATGGGTTATTTGAATGAAGACCGTCTGGGCGGCATTATTCAAGGATATCTTTTTGACCGGGTAGAGGATATGAAACGGGAAGGCAGTGCGCTGCGTTACAAAGTGCTGGATATGCTTCGTACACAGGCCATGCGTATTGCGGTGAGTGAAGCTGTGCAGGATGGCCTTAACGGGTGGAAGAATAATCTGCTGGATGGCTGGAATGCTGAGGAAACCGTGCTGAACAAGCTCATCGAGATGCGGGATAAAGCACTAGTGGCGATGGAGGATGGTCGTTATGTGGATACGTATGCACTGCCTGCAATAGAGAAGGTTTTGGCTGATCTGCGTGCAGATGATGCGTTAATGACAAGCATGAATGGCAAGATTGTAGAAGGTGTCACCACACTGCTGGAGAAAAATCACTCCAAAATCGGGAATCTTGTGCGCGAGAATGTAGATAAAATGGATAATGCTTCACTCATCTCGCTGATTGAAGATAAAGTAGGTCAGGATCTGCAATGGATTCGGATCAACGGTGCAGTGACGGGATTTATTATCGGGGTCTTACTGACCGCGCTACGGATGGTACTTGAATAAAAGGGAAGGCCGAGCCGATCTGGCTGGCCAGCAAGAAGAGCCGCTCGTGTGGAGAGCAGGCTCTTTTTTAGTGTCATCGTAATGATGTGGTTTGTTATCTTGTTGCTAGCTTGGGATGAGAGGTGGATTATTTGGAGGTTAGTTGCTTGGCTTGAGCGGGCAATTCATCTGCCGTCACTTCTTCCCAGTGTGTTACACCACGTATTGCGGCTACATAGAGCTTCAAATATGCACCACTTTTAAGTAATTTTCCTGTAGAAAAGTTTAATGTTTTGGATTTTCCCTCATCCGTGTAACCGACTAGTTTGTAGCTGTATCGTCCATTTTCGTCCTTGTTTACTTCAGTCTGATTCACAACCGTATAATAGGTTGTTTTGCCTGCTGGATTATCAGGTGTCAGTTTAGCCGGGTCCATGAATATAAGCCACAGGCAGGTCAGAATCACAAGTACTAATGCGAGAATACCGAGTGATTTTTTCATCATAGTACACTCCTTTGCGGATGAATTCAGGATGATGCAATATCTTTGTATTTCAGGCGGCGAATCGACCAGATGGCAAATAGAAGAATGAACAAGCTGTTCATCAATAGAAATACCATATTCTCTGAGGTAGTCAGCCCCTTCTGACTAAGCACACCCATACCGATCGTGAGCAGGGAAAACGGGAATAACATGCCAATCTTCAATACATACATGCCTAATCCAAAAAAAACTGCGCAAAGGCTGATACCAATAGGTGTAGCAAAGCTGCGTATCCGAATGGATAACCCAAGTTGAAGTGAGGCGATGGAAAGAGAAGCAAACCACCCTCGTAGGCTCCAGACCAGAATTTCCGTTGGAAACTCGCCCGGAATGTTGAACATCTTGCCCGCAGCCCAATACATCAGCATGAAAAAGGCTTGGGCGAAAAAGATCAATAGGCCAACAATGACCAATTTGGCAACAAACAGACTGGTGACACTTAACGGCGAAGCCAGAACCATGTTCCAGTTGCGGTTGCTATGCTCCAGACGGCATACAAAGGCACAACAGATGGCGATGAGAATAGGCAGGAAGAATTCCCCGTAAAATAAACTGACCTGTGTCCACAAGCTGAACCAACCATTTTGTAAAGCGGCCTGGTTAAAATAAAAGTTAAAACATCCGATAAGCAGGCTGATAACAGGCAGGATTGCCAGTACCAGACCGATCCGGGAACGCCGAAGTTTAAGCCATTCGGCAGAGATACTCCTCAGCATATAGTTCCCTCCTTAGATTTCTTGTCTCGAGGCATGAAAATTGCCAGCAAGATAGAAGATGATCGTCATGCACAGGGCCGCTAACAATAGGCCGACAGGCAACATTCCAGATACATAGGTTCCTGAAGAGGCGCTGTAAATGTAAGTGACCGGGTTCAAATCCAAATAATAAGACCAGATAAACAAGTGACGAATAGCGGCTGGGAACAAACCGGATGTGGTTCCAATGAATCCTCCCAGCATGCCCAGACACAAAGCAAACGCCTGATTGCGGACGGTCAGCGACAACCATTGCTGTAGTGCTGTAATGGCAAGTGTAGTTAATAACGTCCCAACAACAAATTGCACAAGCAGGGAGAGTGGGATGGAACCGGAAATGTTTTTGGATAGACCAAAGCCCACGATAAAAATGGCCTGTGCTATGATGCCATACAGGATCAGACTGTTTGCACAGATATATTTGGCGGTGTAGACATGATTTCGCCCCGTATTGGTAGTCATTAACATCTTCCAAGTGTTCCCCTTATGCTCCATATCACAGATGCGGGACACCACAATCGCCGATATGATCGGCAGAAACAGACCATTCATCGAAGCGATGCTGAAAATGAGTGCTTCCCAGCTGGCATTACTCGCGCTTCGAGAGATCGAGATGCTCATGGACATGGCAGCCCAGATCATCTCTGCAGCAAGGAACAGGGTAATCATGATCCAAATCTTTTTGCGCCGGATTTTGTAATACTCCAGAGATAGAGCTTTCATTACAGGCTTCTCTCCTTTCCAGTCAGATCAAGGAAAATGTCTTCCAGACTCTTTTTGTGTTCCTCAATGCGAGTGACCGGAATGTTCTGTTCCACAAGCGCTTTATTCAGCTTCGATACTTCTTCGTCGCGAAGATACTTCAATATGAGCTGATTTCCATGAACTTGTGGCATATAGCCATGAGTTAGTAGAAGTTTTTCTGCTTTTGCCGGCTCGGGGGTCTGAAAACGGATCGTGGCCTGATTGTTAGCCTGTAGACTCTGCATGGTACCTTGAAACAACAATTTGCCATCACTGATAATGCCCACGGAGGTTGCGATCTGTTCGATCTCGGATAACAAATGGCTGGAGAGCAGCACGGTGATGCCATATTGACCAGGCAGGGACTTGATCAATTCTCTGATTTCACCGATACCGGCAGGGTCAAGCCCATTCGTAGGTTCATCCAGAACAAGCAAGTTGGGAAAAGCAAGTAAAGCCATGGCAATGCCCAGCCGTTGTTTCATACCGAGTGAATACTGATCGGCCTGTTTATGTTTCTGATTTTCCAGTCTTACAATTTTTAAGGCTTCATCGATATTTTTGCTTGGTACATTTCGCAACCGCTGCATCACCTTCATATTTTCAAGACCGGTCAAGTGACCATAATACGAGGGGGATTCAATCAATGAACCGGTTTGGCTCAGAATGGCGGGTCGATGTGTGGTCAAGTCTTTCCCAAAGACCTTGACCGTACCTTCACTAGGTTTGATCAACCCTAGCAACATTTTTAACGTGGTCGTTTTTCCTGCTCCGTTCGGGCCTAGAAATCCAAAAATTTGCCCCTTCTCAACCGACAAATTCACTTGATGCACACGATTCATACCGCCGTATGATTTGGACAGATTATGCGTTTCGACAATGGGGGAAGTGTTTATCATTGATTTCATCTCCATTTCACGGTGATCTCTGTTAAGTTCAATATAGATCAGACGTCTTGCTCTTGGCTGAAGATAACCTTACATTTACCTTAAATAGAATTGGAAAATATAGGCTTATATTCATGTCCTGATGTATAATGAAAAGGGTGATACGAATGGACATAATGAAAAACAAGAAAATACTGATTGTAGATGATGAACCGGAAATCCGTGAGATGATCGAACGCTTTTTGCGTAAGGAGGGCTTTTTCAGAGTCTATACCGCAGGTAATGTGGCCCATGCTCTGGCAATGTGCAGAATAGAGAAGCCGGATGCAGCCATCCTGGATATCATGTTGCCAGATGGAGACGGATTCTCCTTGTTGTCTTCTATTCGTTCCTTCTCGGACATGCCTGTGCTATTTTTGTCAGCGCGAGGGGAGGATGAGGATCGTTTACTAGGTTTAGGTTTGGGAGCAGATGATTATATGGTCAAACCTTTTCTTCCAAGAGAGCTGATTCTTCGGCTCATGGGCATTTTGAAAAGGGTATACGCTTCCAATACGATAGAAAGATTGCCTGTATTTCGTCTAGGTGGATTAACCATTGATTTGGAAAGCGCTGTCGTTCATGGGAAGGGAACAGAACTTCCACTGACAGCCAAGGAGCACGCTATACTGGTCAAACTTTATGAGAATCAGAACCGGATTGTAACCAGTGATGCACTATGTCAGGCCGTTTGGGGAGATGAGAGTTACGGATATGAGAATACCCTAATGGTTCATGTTCGGCGGATTCGGGAGAAAATCGAAGAGGACCCGTCTAAACCAGTGTTTCTGTTAACCGTCCGTGGGCTTGGTTATAAACTGATGACTCAGGAGACTCGATAATGGATGGTTTGGTTCGTATTCTAAGAAGATTTGTCGGCTCTACCATTCTTGTATCTGTTGTACTGCTTTTATTTAATCTCGTATTGCTGGGTTCATTGATCTTCAAGGAAATTCACGAAGGACCTTCCCCCAGTGCTGTTGTCAAACAGGTCGCAGGCAGTTTGAGCAAGAGCGAGCAGGGGGAGTACACATTACAAAGTAAAGGGATGGAGATTCTCGCTGAACATCAAGCCTGGGCGATGCTTTTGAATCAGGAGGGTGGGGTGCAGTGGAGTGAGCGTCTTCCAGCAGAAATCCCTCTTACTTACAGTGTGACCGATGTTGCTAAATTTTCTCGATACTATCTTAAAGAGTACCCGGTATATGTGTGGGAACGGGAAGATGGACTTTTGGTGTTGGGGTATCCCAAAAATACGTATGGAAAATACCAGTTCGATTTTTTGGCGGATTGGCTCAAGTCTCTACCGGTCAGGATTGTACTGTTATTGATATGCAATGTGGCACTTGCGCTACTTATCTCATTGCTAATCGGAACCCGTGTCATACGAAGCATTCGCCCGTTGATCGATGGCATTCATGCACTTGCTAAAGGAGAGTCGGTGCAGGTTGAAACCAAGGGCATATTCAATGATTTGTCTGAAAGCATTAACTCGACCTCCCATATGTTACAGGAGAAAAATGATGCGCTAAAGGCAAGGGATGAGGCACGATCCAACTGGATATCAGGGATATCGCATGATATACGGACGCCATTATCCATGATTTTGGGATATGCCAGTGAACTGGAGGAGCAAGCGGATCTAACAACCGAGCAAAAGCAACAGGCATCCATTATCCGGCGTCAGGGGGAGCGTCTGCGATCGCTCGTCAGTGATTTGAATCTGGTATCGATGCTAGAGTATGAAATGCAGCCCCTACAGATGAGATCCATTCGGTTGCCTGTTCTGGCAAGGCAAGTAGTATCTGATTTTTTAAATAATGGTCTGGACGAGCGTTATCCGATATCGTTGAATGTTCAAGACGAAAGTCTGTATGTGCAAGGGGATGAACGATTGTTATACCGAGCGGTAACCAATCTGGTGCAGAACAGCATTAGACATAATCCGGAGGGGTGTGCAATCGAATTGATGATCAAGCGTGAAGTGCAAAGTGGTTACGCACAATTCATAGTCTCCGATGATGGGAAGGGAATTCCCGAGGAAGATCTGCTTGATGTGCTGGTTCTTCCTTATACGGCAGGTCGCATAAGACCTCCACGTCATGGGCATGGTCTCGGACTTCCAATGGTATCACGGATTGCTCAAGCCCATCGGGGGAAGCTTCTGCTCCAGTGTAACAGCCAAGGAGGGCTTCGCGCGGTATTGGAACTGCCTGTAGTGGTATAGAATTCACCTGTCTCAGGACAGGTTTTTTGCAAGTGTATACGTATAACAACGGAATATAGATATTAAAATTTTAAAATATGAATTATTTTATTTTTTTAGATAATCCAAGGAAGGGAAAATAACGATTTACAAAATCTAGCAAAGTGTGATAGAGTGAAGTTAGAAATAGATTACATATTTTATATTTAATGTAAATATATGTTTTGTTTGAATGAACTCCGGTGTTTAGCTTATTTAAGCTATACATATACAAAAAATTGAATGGAGGTTTTTTCAATGAAACAATTCAATCTCGAAGCATTAGCAGCAATCGAGGACATCAGTGATGATGAACTGATGGTGGTTACAGGGGCGTTGGCCGCAATTGAGGATAAGAAAAGCGGCGGTGTATTTTGCACAGTGAGTCATGAGTGCCATTATAATTCTGTTTCACCTTCTTCCTGGTTGACTTGTTGTTAATTCTGACTTCGATTTTCTTCAAGCACATAGCTGATCTCAGTTATGTGCTTGAAGTATTTATATGGCGTTTTCCTGTTTACAACCATTGATTTAGAAAGGGAGAGAAAACGATGAGCATACAGGAGCAGTTGAATAACTCCCACTGGGGTGATGCTTTATATTTGACAGAGAAATACAAGCAGTATGAACTTGGAGTTGCTACCGAGCCTTCCGCTCATGGAGACGCAGTCTCCTCATACGATGTAAGAATGAAGTTGTGGCTTGATCAGTTCTTTCAGGATCAGGAGCAATTAGCGGATCGATTCCAGGCTGAATCTATGGACATGAATAAGGTGAGTAGTCTATTTCAAACTTCAGATTTCCAGTACGCATTTACAGATATGGGCTGGCATCAGGAGCTTCGGAAGACGTTTCTTGAGAATGAGCATGAGGATATTACATATTTCATTGAGGGCAATACAGAGGAAATCCCTTTTTTTGAATTTTCACAACCTTTTCTGCAACGATCTATTCAGATCATGACAGAAGGTCTGTCAGAAGGATATGAGTGGCTGGATCGGCGCCGTGTCATCGGGCTTGTACTGAAGACCGTCTCGGATAAAGTGTTTCACTTGTCTGCGAAGACACTTATCTATGAACTAAATAAAGCTAGACTGCAAGAGGAATTGATAGGTGGAGATTCCCGGCAGAGATATTTGCATTTTGTAAGCGAGAAAATTCAGTCCAGAGAACAAATTCTCAACCTGTTACTGGAATATCCGGTTCTTGCCCGAGGTATTGCCGAGCACACGTTGCGGATCAATCAGAATATGATTCGGGTTCTGGAGCGATTGACGGCCGACCGTCATGAACTGGAATCTTTGTTTGATTTTAAACTGGACAGGCTGGAGGATATCGTATTTCTTGGAGATTCCCATAATGGTGGAGCCAGCGTGCTGCGGTTGAAATTTACCGGGGACGTTAATGTCATGTACAAGCCAAGAGACATGGCAATTGATACTGCATTTGCTGGTATACTACATTGGTTTAATGAACAGGAGATGGGATTGCCTTTCCGGATTACCAAAACGCTGGACCGTTCCGAGTATGGCTGGCAACAATATATTTCTTACGAGGAAGTAACCCGGGAGGAAGAGGCAGAACGCTTTTTTGAGAGACAGGGACAATATTTAGCGATTCTATATGCATTAAACGCAACGGATATGCACATGGAAAATATTGTTGCCCAAGTAGAGCATCCGTTCTTCGTAGATCTGGAGTCTTTGCTGCACAATCAACCCTTCAAGTATATGGATGAGAAGGAGCAGTATACGGCACTGGAGAAGACCCTTTCGATATTGAATGATTCCGTATTAAAAACAAGCATGCTCCCTACGCTGGACTCCAACGCCTTGTATCATAGTGATCTGAGCGGGCTTGCCGGAGATGTGGAGCAGATTCTCAATACTTATGAGGTTCACGATAAAAACACAGATATGATGAGGATCAAACGAAGCAAGATTGCTGTAAGTCGGTTCAGTCACCTGCCATCTTACAATCAAACGCCAATACAACCCGAACGCCATATCCATCGTTTAAAAGAAGGGTTCTATCGCACTTATCGTTCCATCATGGAGCAAAAAGACCGTTTCATCATGGCAGTACGCCACCATTTTCATGGGTGTGCTGTGCGGACAATTGTTCGGCCAACCGTGACCTATTTTACATTAATCGAAGCCAGCTCTCATCCTAAATATTTACGCAATGGGCTGGACAAAAGTCTGCTGTTTGACATGATGTGGGCCATCGTCCGGCAGGATCGTAACCGTGAGAAACTGGTCAGCTATGAATGCCATGATCTGTTGCACGGAGATGTGCCCATGTTCAAAACATTAATTGGTGAGAAGGTGCTGTTTCATCATTCGGATAATCAAGCCATTGAGGGTGTTTATGACTCGGATATCTTGACCCAGACGGAGACAAAGGTTCGGGCCATGAATGAAGATGATATGGATATGCAGTGGGAATTTACGGAGCGTACACTGCAAACGAAGTATGTACTGGAGCGCTCGTTCGCTATGGAGAAGAGTACAGCGAGTGTACGGCCAGAGGCGTTGAACGGGCATCCAATCTCCACGACCCGAGCTGATTACTTACGTGAAGCGGTAAGGATTGGTGATTATATTAAGGATATCGCGATCACGGGAGATGAGGGCAGCACCGTATCCTGGATCAGCATGGGCATGGATGCGGACGAGAAACTGATCTATAAATCCTCGGAACTGGGTCTATACAATGGGGTCACGGGCATCGCTTATTTCTATCTTTATCTAGGTCAAGAGACGGGTGACGGGAAGTATACGGAGATGGTCGATTTGTGTATCCAGACGGCCTGGGAGATGATTCGCAAAAACATGGACAGAAATATCTCTCTGTTTACAGGTTACGGATCACTTCTCTATTTGTTAGTGCATAAAGCGAAGGTATACTCCCAGCAGGATGTTCACCCGGAACTGCTCGAACTGCTGGATATACTGGATGAGATGATCGAGGAAGATGAGCGGCTGGATGTCATCTCAGGTTGTGCAGGCACATTAATGGCATGCGTGGATTTGTATATGATGTTCCACCTGCCTAAGGCACTGGACATAGCTACAAGATGCGCAGATCGTCTGCTTAAGCTGGCTGGGCCGATGGAACAAGGCTTGGCATGGGTGACATCGGCGATCAATAAAGTGCCCCTTAGCGGCATTGCACATGGAAACGCAGGCATATGTCTGAGTCTTGCCCGTCTGTACCGTGTTACAGGTCACGAACCTTATTTTGAAGCTTGTTTGGAAGGAATTAAATATGAGGAATCGATCTACAGTTCCGAAGTGAACAACTGGAAGGATCTCCGGTTCACGGATGGCAATATGTCGGAAGAACATTATGTCATGTATTGGTGTAATGGCGCACCCGGTTTGGGTATTGCCCGGGTAGGAACAGCACAGGAGTTAAGCTTCTGCGGGCCTATAGATGTGCTGGAAAAAGACATTCGCCGAGCGGTGACCAAGACTATGGAAGATGGTTTCACAGAAGTCAGTTATTCACTATGTCACGGAGATATGGGGAATTTGGAGCTGATCTTGCTCGCAGCCGACTATTGGCAGGATGAAACGTTAGAAGCATACGCTTATCAAATGGCTGATTATATCATGACCAAGGTTAGAGAGGATAACGGTCACTGGAGATGCGGCATTCCGAGTCGTCAACAAATACCAGGACTTATGCTGGGTCTGGCCGGAATCGGATACCAGTTACTGCGGCTGTATAATCGGACACTGCCTTCTGTACTTATGATGGAAGGGCCGGTAAGCCATGAACTGAAGGATGTAGAGCAGGTCACGCAGCAGGATAGAGTGGAGATGGCTTTTACCAGACAGCAGGAGTATACGGCAGAGCCGTCATCTGAACCGGGACAGCATTATGCCTAAACGTTCAGTATTTAGCCGTCTGCGTGGCAAGGCACAGCGAAAAATTCCTGTTAAATTGCAAATGAATCAATACGACTGCGGGCCCAGCTGTTTGCATATGTTGCTTGCGTACTACGGCTATGAAGCCGATTTTACCGATCTGAAGGAACGATTTGCCATGCTGGGGAGCGGTCGTGACGGAAGCTCCATGTTGAAAATGAAGGAGGTAGCCGAAACCTACCATCTGAAAGGTGTAGCCAAAAAGGCACCTGCGCCTTCACTCAGTAATGATTTCTTGCCGGTCATCTGTTTCTGGGAGCAACGACATTTTATTGTGCTTGAGGAGATTAAGGCTGGTAAGTTATATACCATTGTTGATCCTGCCATGGGGAGAATGACGATCACTAAACAGGAGTTCGAAGAGAAATATTCAGGTATTTTTCTGCTGGTATACCCGGATGAGGGGTTTGTCCCTTTTTCAGAAAAAAAGATGAGTAAAGTAGCGTATTTCAAAGATTTGATTCGCAGCAACAAAAAGTATTTTGTATGGGCCGTATTGCTTGCCCTGGGATTACAGCTTGTATCGGTGCTTTTTCCGTTCCTGATGCAGGTTTCGATTGATGCGGTAACGGGCAATGAGGGATACTCCATTTTTCCCGTGTTGCTCACCAGTGTGGCTTTATTAACCTTGTTTCAGATCGGTTTTGGATATGTTAAGGATATGTGTATCGTGCGCCTTCAGGAAGTGCTGGATTCGCAGTTAACCACTAGTTTTGTGTCCCACATGTTGAAGCTCCCGTATCAATATTTTGAGATTCGCTCTCGCGGAGATCTGATGATGCGAGTCAACAGCAATGTTACCATCCGGGAAATTTTGTCGCAAAAAATGATTTCCACGTTCATCAATTTATTTTTAATTGTGGTGACGTTTACCTACATTGTCATTCAGTCACGCATCATTGCGTTCACGTTGCTAGGTATAGGAATAACACAGGTCCTTATTTTTGTATACACGCGCAGCAGGTTCAAAAAACTGACGCAAACTCAGATTGTAGCTCAGAGCTTGGCAGGATCTTTTATGACCGAAGTGTTAGAAGGGATTTCAACAATTAAATCTCTCGGTATCGAGCAGCGCACGGAAGAAAAATGGCGGGAGTTATTCAAACGCCAGCTTGCCACGGTGAAGGAAAAGGCTATTTTTCAAACTCGAGTTAACACGATAACCAATACTTTGAATTTTATGACACCGATGCTCATTTTGCTCGTGGGTTTGTACCAGATTATGCAAGGCAACATGACGTTAGGTATGCTTGTTTCATTCCAGTCTCTGGCTGCACTGTTTTTGGGGCCGCTTAACTCACTTGCTTTGATGCTGAATGAGTTCGTAATGGCGGATGCGTTGCTGGATCGGATTTATGATGTGATTTTGGCAGAAAAGGGTCGGTCTTTTCAGAAGAAACCAACGGAGATGGTGCATGTTGCCGAGCTTCAGGGTGATATTACGATTGACCATGTGAGCTTCAAATATACGGAGTACAGTAGTCCTGTGCTTAATGACATTAGTATGACCATTAAAGCAGGAAAGAAGGTGGCTCTCGTTGGCAGATCAGGCTCTGGTAAAAGTACTCTCGCTAAATTGCTAGTGGGGTTGTACACCCCTACACAAGGAAATATTTATTTCGATGGCATTCATGCGGAGGAATTAGATCCTCAACATATTCGTGATCAAGTCAGCATCGTTCTTCAGGATAACTTCGTGTTTAACAATACCGTTTACGATAACATCAAGCTGCATGCGGAAGAAGCGACTGCAGAAGAGGTGATGTTTGCTGCAAAACTTGCCGATATTCATGCAGATATCGAACGCATGCCGATGAAATATAACACGTTAATTTCGGAGGCAGGCTCTAATCTGTCCGGGGGACAGAAACAACGGGTAGCTCTTGCACGGGCGCTTGTGAGCAGGCCCAAAATTCTGCTTTTGGATGAAGCAACCAGCGCACTGGATACGTTAACGGAATCTACGATTGCCGGGAACTTAAGCATGTTGAAATGTACGCAAATTATTATTGCTCACAGGCTGAGCACCATTCGAAATGCCGACACGATCTATGTGCTGGATCAGGGAGAACTTGTCGATGCGGGAACACATGAAGAGTTGGTTACAAGGTGTGACGCGTATCAGAGACTCGTAGGAGAGCAGCTGAATGAGGCCCAGCTCAGACAATATGGATAGAGCATGTTATTTATGAGGTGTCTCTGCTTCGCTGGGCCTGGATAAGAGGGTGTCATTTATAATCAAGCTTTCTTTTTGACACCAGCCGGTGCTCGGAGGAAAGTTTTTTTTATTTTTATATGGAAAAAGTTAGGGCCTAAATGGTACAGCAGTCTTAGAAGCGGGTAATATACACCCAAATATAGGCATGAATCAACTAGGAGAAAAGTTTCAGGAAAACGCTCCTGTGAGCGGATGTGCCTTATGTTGATTTTGTACTATGATGCATGTAACAGGTGAAGGGGGCGCTCTTTACTTACACAGGTTTGAGCCAAAAGGGGGAATTGCTATTCCGCGCACAAAATGGATGAGAAGTTTATTCGCACTGATGATGGTGTTCACTATATTGCTGGGAGGGTGTCAGAAGATGACAGAGAGTGAAAAACAGGCGTTGTACCAGGAAGCTGAGAAGGTTGTGGTGCAGCACTTCAAAGAAAAGTTTGAACTGGATGTGGTCGTTACGAGCAAGGAACTGCTGCCAGAGATGGCGATGTCGCAGATCGGACTGAAGGGGCATGTGAAGGATCATGACGATCAGACCTTTGGCATATCGTACGATTACAAGAAAAAAATCACCAAAAATCTCGTGATTAGTCCCGAGCTCGAGGAAGTCATTAAAGCTAAAGGACATGATCCATACGCCAAATAAAAGGGGAGGTGCAGTGATTGAGTAACGGCAGGAACATTGATGATGAAACGTACAAAACCTTATCGGAGTTAGCCTATCAGGATCAAAAGGCAGGTGACCGTCTGACGGAGCTTCCCGGCTGGCAAGTACTGGAGGGCACAGAGAGTAATAAATTTTCCGGCTTCGATGCCGTAACGTTTTATAATCCGGAGACCAAGGAGGCAGTCATTGCCTATCGGGGAACCGAGGGGAGTGCCTCTCTGGACCGCTCGGTGCCTGATTTCGTGATGGATGCACGCATCGGGGGCGGAGAGTTGATCCGCAAAGGGCAACAAGACACGGCACAATTTGTAGACAACCTGACACCGGATTGGCTCGATAGAGGCGTTCAGAATATCAAAGATTCCACAGGTATTTCCAAAGTGGAGAACTGGGCTGGCGACAGGGTAAGAGATGTACAAAACTGGACGGGCGATCGAGTAAAGGATATCGAAAAGACCTATTCGCCTACGGGCTGGGCTAACCAGATGTATCAGTCGGAAGATTATGCGAACCATATGAAAGAAAAGTATGGCGATCTGAATTTCTCTCTGACAGGACATTCTCTCGGAGGTGGGGATGCGCAGTATGCTTCCGCTTATACAGGTCTTCCTGCGGTTACATTCAGTGCACCTTCAGTGATGGGCAACTTGACTCCTGAGATGCGTCGGCGGGTAGAGGCAGGTGAGTTGGATGGCCAAGTGACGAACTATGCGAGTCCGGGCGATCTGGTCGCTAGCGGAACGTTAGGCGGATATGATCGTCATGTAGGTTCTACGTATTATATTGATTCGAATTACGCAGATGCCAATAATGGTGTAAGTCTGATTGATAAAATCAAGAATACATTTGGCGGAGAAAACTACCACAGCCTGGATCAGTATAACTTCAAAAATGGTTACATTTCCAACGAGTTGTATGATCCGATCACGGGTGAGCGGGTTCGTTATTCGCCACGACTTATGGAGAATCTGGGACCGCTGAGCAAAGCGGTAGGTCCGATGGGGCTGAGAGGCGGTGCCGGCAGAGGAGCGGCTGCGGCGCTGGGATCTGGTCTAATCCAGGTTACCCCGGAGGAACTGAAAAGTGTGGCTTCCCGCTGGAAACAAAATGCCCAGCAGTGCAATGCCGAGTTGAATCAGGTGCGGACACGTATGGCTCAGTATTTACATACAAGCCGTAGCCGCAGACTGGAGCCCATTGTGACTCACTTGGATGCGTCTATCCAGGAGCTGAGCACATGGCATATGAAGCATACGAGCCAGTTCCTGAACTTTATTGAGGAAAAGGCGGAGGCTTTCCGGCAAGCGGATGAGAGTCCGGTACATTTTAACTAGTTATAAATGACAGGCTGGAGAGATAGCATTGAGTATTCAAGGTGAGAACGTGCACTGAGGGGGAGGGAACCACGGATGAGCGGACAATTGCTGGTGGAATTGAATGACCTGCGGATTGCGGAAAAAGAGCTGTCACAGCTACTGGTTCGCATGCAAGCGGATGAGCAGGAGGCAAGGGCGCTGTACAGCCGTCTGAACGATTGGAAAGGACAATCTGCGGATCATACGAGGCAACAGATTGAAGAATTTTTCGCAGGTCTCGCCAAGCGTATCCAATCCATCGAGATGCAGAAGAAAAGTCTGATCCAGTATATTGAATTTATGATTCAAACGGATCAGCAACGTTAATATGCAACGGTGTGCCATATTGCGGATGGCGCATGTAGCGTGCACGGCAAGTCATCAGGATTCTAGATATGAGTTAACCAAAAAAGGAGTTTGCAGCATATACGGGGTTATCCCGTTTGCTACAAACTCCTTTTTGCATCTTTTTACAATGATCTCCTCGGGTGACCCCGGGTAAGAGAACTGCAGATTAACGTTTTTTGCGGCGAGTAGCCAGTGCGATGCCCAGGAAGGACATGATCAGAGCCAGAATCGATACGATTAACGTTGCTTGTTGTAGCTTCAACGTACCTGCATCGGAATCTGTGTTGTTCGGTTGACCTGTTACCGTATCGGAGAGAGCATCGCCGAGAGTGGTGTCATCATTTCCTTTTTTGCCATCAGTCGCAGTGTCAGAAGCTTTGTCACCTGTCGCGGTGCCAGCAGTACCTGCACTGTCATGCCCATTACTTGCTCCACCTGCACTATGGTGGTCGCCGCCTGTTGCGGCATTACCGGCAGCTGCCGGATCTTCGCTGATGGTTGTGATGCTGTGAGGAGAGTTTGCCCCCGGCTGGCCTGTCCACTCTACAATGCTGCCATCACTGTAATATTGGAAGGCATCCCATGCCACTTCTGTTTCTGTCTTTGGGTTCTGTGCAACAAAGTTAAACTGTTGGAACTGTCCAGCCAGAATCCCTTGGTTATCTCCATCAATCTCCCAAGTGATCGAGGTTACTTCTTTAGAATCATTTTTCTCAGTTGTGATCTTCCATCCAGACAGTGGCTGATATTGCTTAAATGCAACACCCTCTGGAATTTTGAGTGTGATTTTAGTTGTTGGCAACTCTTTCTCAGACGGTATTTTAATCGTATATGTCTGCCATGCACTCGTTTGTGCGACGGACGGATTTACCGTGACGTGAGCGCTGGCCAAACCGGAGAACAGCAGGAATGCTGCTGCACCTGTTGCCATAGCAGATGTTAATTTGGATACCCATGATGTCTTTTTCAAAATGATAACCCCTCTCATTCTTTCTTATGCAATCGTTGTTAAATACACTTCACTCTTTTAAAAATGGTTTCGTTGTTTACTACTTTGCTGCCTCAATCTTGAACTCGGCATCGAGGGCATCAAGTGACCGAGTTAACGCGTGGACTTGGATACTCCACTTGCCCGGCATAGAGATGTAGTCCTCCGCCTTGTATACGCCCGTATCGTTCTTCGGAATGGTGATCTCATAGATACCCATATCCATATCCAGATGGATCAGAGACAACGTCACCTGTTCGAGATCTTTGACGATACTGCCATCCGCTCGCTTTATGCTGACTTCGAACTGATTTTCTCCCACTACGTTTGGGCTTACCTGGAGTGTTATCACGGAGCCATCATCTGTCGTTTGTGTGCCCTTATAAGGACCGACGGGTGCTGGCTGACCTGGAGACAGATGTGTCAGTACAGCCGCGAGCGCAAGAATGATGGCACCTGTAACCAGTTCAGCCTTTAGACTGCCAGACAACTGCTTACCTGTAGCGGCTCTTGCTCGATTGGCATGTATCAGCGCGAAACCGATCATCACGATAAGTAGCAGAATTTTACCGATCAGAACCAGGCCATATGCTGTTGTGAATAAAGAGTTCAGTAGCGGTGCGGGCAGGATGACCAGACTGCCATAGATACCCGTAGCGATCAAAACGGCTACAGCACCGATACCCCAAACGGTAAATCTCCTTATCGCTGCCCAGTAGACTTCGCCTCGCAATTTTGCAGGCAATCGATTGGTGAGTGCAGGCAGACACACTGCCATAGCGGTGAGAGCCCCGATCCAGAATGCAGCAGCGGCAAGATGTACAAAGTCCATGGCTACAGCAAGCACACGTTGCTCTGCGGCAGCAGGATGCCCCGTCATAGCATGGGTAAGCAGCCAGCCTAGAACCAGCACCAATGATCCGTATGAGGACCAGATTCGCACGCGCAGGGATCGATCCAGATCATAACCGGACAGTAGTGTGACTGCAAGCAACATGGCAATCAGCATCTGTAACATCCAGATCTGACCGAAGGAGGTCAGTTTGAGCGCACTGCCTAATAAGGCCCAACTGAATTCGCCGAGATTGACACCTGACTCATAGAGTGTGTTCAGCGGAAGGCTTATTAGTGCGGCAAAGGAAGCAGCAGCATAGCTGATCCAGAGCAATTTGTAGCTACCCGGTGCCTCCATCGGTTCCCGTAGCAGGGAAGCTGGGGCAATTCGGAGTAGCAGGAAGGCGAGCGTACCCAGAATGACGGACAGACCGAGATATTGAATCCAGTCCGTGAATGACACGATCCATTTTAATGGGCCACCGGTGGCACCCGAACCGGATGCCAGATCCTTCAATCCGGCAGGTGCTCCGGTAGGCTCACCGATATGGAACACATACGCTCCAGAGATTGGATGACCATCGGCGGATACGGCCTTCCAATTGACGAGATATGTCCCGTCAGCAAGGCCAGGCTTCAGACCCGTTTCCAGAATGTGCGGGCGTTCTGAGTCAATCTGTACGTCACCATTGTCCGCTTGATTTCCGTCAGGTCCGGTAATTTTAATATCATAAAAGGCCGTCTGCAATGATTCATTAAACTCCAACGTCAGCCGCTGCGGTGCAGTAACGAGCAGTTCATTTTCTTCAGGAGACGCCTTCACGATATAAGCATGAGCAGATGCCCATTGCGGCATCACCAGACAGAACACCAGTAACAGACTGGTGAGCAGCGCCCAGTGACGTTTGCTCCAATGCAGGGTTAAGCTTCTTACTCTCAAAAAATCATCACCCTTGGGTTATAGATTTACAATTATCCATAATTCGTCGTTCACACATAATCTATACCATTATAACTTTGTCCAAAATGAAGGCGTATGACTACATAGGGCTATAAAAAATCATGGATTACTGCATATTTGTGACAAATGCTTGAAATGATGCACATTTATAAGTGGTGCTATTACATAACGCATATCAGAAGTAAATCGTTTTGTGGTAGACTTCCCTATTCTATTCGCTCTGAAACATGTTCTATTTACGAGGCTTGCGCCCGGCAAGCCCGCTCTCTAATGCGTAGCGAGTGAGCTGCACCCGGTTCTCCAGCTGTAGCTTCTGCAGAATGTTCTTCAGATGATTCTTGACGGTCTGATCCGAGATGCCGAGCTGTTCGGCTATTTCACGATTGGTGTACCCGGCAGATACCCATTGCAGTATCTCCAATTCGCGAGCGGTTAACGGATTCTCTTGCACATCCTCGCTGCGAGGAGCGGGAAACTCCTGCAATATTCGGTATGCTAGCTCCTTGCTCAGCGGTGCATCGTCACTAACAATGGCGCGAAGGTATTCCAGCCAAGTGGAAGGAGATAAATTTTTGCGTAGATAACCTTGGGCTCCTTGTTTCAATGCTTCAAAGAGGTAAGTGACATCATCCGATACGGTGACCATTACGATCATGACGTATGGGAAACGCAGTTTAATCTGCCTTGTTGCTTCGAGTCCATCCATATCGGGCATCTGCACATCCATCAAAATCAGGTCAGGCATCCAATGTTCGGTTAGCTCAATCGCTTCCTGCCCATTTTTGGCTGTACCAATGACTTCAAACAGGCTATCTTCGGATAAAATGGTGCATATCGCCTCACGCGCATGTGCGTGATCGTCAACAACCAGTACACGTACCAGTTCCATCAAGTCTGCCCCTTTCCAATGATCATTTGTGTATTACCTGGTGTCGAATCAAGCTGGAATGTCCACCCCATCTGCTCGGCTCGTTCTTTTGTGATTCGTAAACCGTACCGGTCCTTAAACAGCATCGGATCGCCTTGAATTCCAGTACCGTTGTCACGGATATGAACAGACCAGTTAGAGGCATTGCCTTTAGTGTAAACTTCCACTTTGGTGGCATGGGCATGTTTGCGTACGTTAAGCAGTGCTTCCCGAATACAAGCAAGCAGTTCTACCTGCTCTTTGGCCGAGAAGGAAACTTCGGTCAGATTCCATTCTACATCTGCTTCTGGAACGGTATCACTCACGATGGATTCGACCTGAGCTTGCAAAGCAACGGCTTCAGGATCAGCAACAGGTGAAGGTACATAACGCAACTGAGCAATAGCTTGCCTTACATATGTATTGACTTCGTGCACGGTTTTTTGAATCTCGCGCAGATCCTGCTCATGGCTGGTGCCTGCAAGACTGCGTCCTGCTTTGTCGGTCTTTACCGAGAGCAGGAATAGCGATTGTGAAATGCCGTCATGCAGTTCCCGGGCAAGCTGGTCACGCGCCTCAAGCGCCGTTTTGGATGCTCGCTCTTGTTCGAGGGCAGCTCGGGCCCCTTCTAACATCAGGAACAAACGGCTTAGCAGTGTCACGCTGACAAGATATACAATTACAGGTGTCAACCAGTTTCCGGCATCCATCGATAGATACGGCATCAGAAACTGATGGCGAATATATTCCCACAGTCCCACGGTGATGGTGGGAATTAGCAGGATCATCCATTTGATCTGTTTATAGGACATATATACATAACTCCTTTTAAAGGCTGGATACATCATACTGTAGCAGGTTGTACCTTTTCCACAATGAGGGTAATGGGATCATTATAACGCAACCTTGTCCAAGACCCTAGTCCGGGCTGTTTACAGGAAATGGGGGAGCATCATGGAGTATTTAGAAGGATATCTAAGAACACAGAGGGGTGAAATACTGTCACGCTAGGTGAGGGTTGATGTGCTCTGCTCAGGAGGGCTCTGCCCGTTTTCGCTATGAGGGAAGGTACTCTATACTTATATAGAACGCAAAATCATTACAAAACATGTTAAGGAGTGACGCAGCAACATGAGTCAAGAAGTATTGGAACGTCGCAGTGAATTGCTCAAGAAGAACATTCACCAGATGCTTGTTCAAGACAATCAGCACGGGATCAGTCGCCAAGACAACATGTTTTTGCAACAGATGATCAAAGAGTTGCATCAGACCTCGCATGAACTGAATACGATGAGTAACGAAGAGTCTTCACAAGACTGAACAGGCCCCTGATGCATTCGATGAATCAAATTACACTTCACATCACGATGAAAAATGAAAATGGCGCTATCCCTCATGGGATAGCGCTTTGGCGTTTATGCATATATCAGACTACTGCAATAGTTGATGAGCCGCTCGTTTCTCGATATACCGAATGAACAACTCCGCGAGTTCCGGGTCAAATTGCGTACCTGAACATGCCCGCAATTCCTCTATGGCCTCATCCACATTTTTGGTTTTCTGATAAGGTCGCTCGGTGGTCATGGCATCAAAGGAATCGATCACGGTCAGCATCCGGCACAGCTTAGGAATTTCATGACCCTTCAGGCCGTAAGGATAGCCATGGCCGTCATAGCGCTCATGATGCAATTCAATATACGGAATCAGATCGGCGAAGCGATCATTTGTCATCACCATTTTTTTGCCCCAAGTCACATGACCCTTGATGGTATCCCATTCCTCGCATGTCAGCTTTTCTCTTTTGTTCAATATAGACCAGGGGATCTCCAGCTTGCCAATATCGTGAATCAGCGCCCCAAGCACGAAACGCCGCTTTTCTGCATTGTCTAGTTTGAGCACTTCGCTAATATCGAGCGCGTATTTATAGACCCGTTTGGAATGTTTGAACGTATCCATATCCTTGTATTGAAACAGGTTCAGCTGTTGCTCGATGTCGCGGACGTCTTGAACCAGATCAATCTCGTGCTCCATACCGTCATTGCTACCATAGCGATGTACGTTGTTTTTGCCTTGCTTTTTGGCGTAGTAAAGCGCTTTGTCCGCCTGATCCACCAGTTGAGACTTGTTATACATATCCACTTGGTATGCAGCAATTCCGGCAGAGAAAGAGAGACAGCCATGCGGTAATACCTCTACCCCTTCAAAGGGGGTATCATTCAGCTGTTTGCGTAACTTATTCATAAATCTGTAAGACTCATCGAGTTCCATGCCTGGCATGAGCAACGTGAATTCTTCTCCACCATATCGAAAAGCGGTAACGGATGTGCCTTCGGTTTTGCGAATGAGAAAATCCCCAAGCAACGCCAGCAGACTATCACCTTGAAGGTGACCAAACTGATCATTATATTTTTTGAAATCATCAATATCAAGCAATCCCAGACAGAGGGGCGTTCCTTGCGTACGAGCTTTGTTTAGCTCCGTTTCCAGCATGCTCTCGAAATAGCTATGGTTGAACAATCCTGTACGCTGATCCGAGTTTGCCTTTTCTTCAATGGACTGGTACATGATGAACAGTTGCTTGAACGCATGAGATAACAAGATGCTGAGGCTGAGATATAAAAATAGACCAAGCACACCGTTATGTACAACCAGAATGGTGAGCACAAGCGCCAAAATAAGTGTACAGAGGTAGACCAGGAGGGATTCGGTTACGAATGCCCGTTTCATCTGCTGTAATGCATCTTTGGTTGAAAAATGAAAGAACAATCCTAGCGTAATGGTATTAATAATAAAATAGGCAGCCAGCGCTGCAACATATGGAATCAGGTTGTAACTATCAATCGCTCCGACCTGACCACCTGTCCATTCGAACACAGTGGCGGCTCCGGTGATCATGAGACTATAGATACTGAAATTGACAACATGTTTCCACCAGGCAAGCTTGCGGTCTTTAATTAATAAAATGATAGAAATCGGCAACAACACCGAGAGGCTGAATGCCCCGCCAAACATAAATATGCAGGCCAGATACACAGAGGAATCCATCGATTGCTGGTTACCCTTCGGGGGAATCTGGAACGTAAAATAGTCGAGGATGAGCGCTGCTCCCAGCATGGTATAAACCATGACCCAATCGGTTGTAGTCAGATGTACATAAGACCACTGGTTCATATAGATAAAAACGCCAACCCCGGTGCAGCTAAGCAAAACAACATACATCATGCTTCGATCTGCTTTGCGGAAAAGGTTACGAATAAAGTTCATAGAAAATCTCCTGCTTGGATTTAGTCAACTCGTGATGTTAGGTATAAACGAAAGGTGCAGTATCACGACATCTTATAAAGATAACAGACTCCTGCTCGATGCATTTATATTGGTTATTGTTGTATAGGTATATACTATATATTTTTTAACATAACAAGTTCGCTTCCAAAAATCCAGCAAGAAAAAACAGGCCGCTCGCAGCCTGTTTGTCTGGTGTGGCAGCAGAACCTAACCGCCAAGCTTGTATCCCGAAGTAAGTGCTACAACGACAGACGCTACGATGATGGCGTTGATAACAATGCGGGAATATTTAATACCCTCGAATTTCTTCATGGAAAAGACCTCCCTTCCTTGGAGTCTGGTCCGATGCTCACCCAATTCTCACTGGGTTTGATATGTTTCTGCGGACGATATATCTTCTTTGCCCCGATTCACCATCATGTACTGGATAAACAGGAATATGCCAACATTCATCACGACATCACCAATGCTGATGACCTGTGTTCGTGGGTATGGACTCGATAGCGGGATGATGTCGCCGAGAAAGGCAAGATGGGTTGATGCGTCCATCATATAATGCTTGGATACGGCGGTGCCTTCCCGAAGCAGATCGACATAATAAGGCCCAAGCACAGCAGAAGCTTCAACGGAGACGGGCATGCGACCACCATTAAAAGCCATCACGATGAAGTTGAGAAACACCCCGATCCAGATCAGCGTGAACCCCCGATGATGTCTGTTGAGCCATAAAAAGATGAGGCCGGTGATATAAACAGCGGCAAACAGATAACCATTAATGGATGCTACCCAGCTCAACCGCTCCTGCATATAGAAAATGCCAAACTGGAAGAGTAACAGTAGAGGGAAGATCCAGCCGCCGCGTAGCTGGAGTGTTGCAAACTGGTTGAGCCCATAGCGGACCCCACCCCTGAATAGACCAACAATCAAGCCGATCAGAATACCGTCGTATACCATGATTAACCCCTGTTCTTGCGGACGTGCGCAACGATACTTGCGTGTTTGTGTACATAAGAAATTCGACCTGATATTGGCAATTCCTGCATGGTCAAAATGATTTTTAAGAAGAATTTTGTAAATGCATATATAAAAGCCGTCTTCCCGAAAAATAGAGGTCGAAACCTGAATCCGAATCGGTGAAGACGGCTTTATATTTTGCTAAAAAATGATAATTTCAGTCAAGTGTTTATCTAGGGCGATATTTACTCGGAACCACCATTCAAGTAATTAAAGAAAGGCTGATCCACCCAGAAGTTGTATGAGGTGATGTCTGCTTCAGGAGCCAGCTTGCGGAATCCTTCCTGAATAGCCTTGGCATTTTCTTTAAGTGAGAAAGATTGGGCATAATAATGACCAAGCGTAATTTTGTTGTTTGTAATCACTGGGAAATTAGCCAGTGCGGTTGGTGAGTAATACAGCGGCTGCCACCAGGAGTTGATGATCAGTGGAGATTGGCTGTTGCTGTTCTTTTTAGCAAATTTCAGAACGATGTCGTTGAAACGGGCTTTGTCCGCCGTGTTGTTAAATTCAAACTGAATGTCATATTCCTTCGCATAAGCGATGTAATTGCCATTCTCAATCTGCGTAACTTTGTAATCTGGTGTTTCTTTCGGCTCGCCCCACTCTTTCAAATAGATAAAAGCAGATGTCTTCGGCTGGAATTGTACATCGGCATCGATGCCTTCGCTACGAAGCAGGCCAATCAGCTGTACTGCATGATTGATGCTATCATGACCATAAGTTAACGTCAGTTCATCGATAAAGTTGGAGTCAAATCGGCTGTCTTTCAGGTTGTAACCTGTAACGAGATCCTCACGTAGCGCCTGATCTACAATCTTTCTCAGTTCCGGAGCTTCAATCAGATCTGCCGTGCGATATGCAGCATAGAGCTTGGAGTAGATATCTGCATCATTGGAGCGTCCGATTTCATTTTTATATTTACCTTGGCTGATCAACACACGTCCAAGCAAAATGTTCGCTGCATCCTTGCTTGCTGCGCCGCCCTTAACCAGAGCGGGATACAGACTCTCCGGAACAAGTCCTGTATCAATGGCCGCGGCCAGTTCTTGTCCAGCTTGTCCTTGCAAGCGATTCGGCTTGATGCCTGCTTTGGTAAGGGCCTTCGCTGTTTTGTCCGCAGGATAGGTGTAAGAGAGTTCTTTGAAACCAGCTGCCTTGACGGCGAGAAATACCGCTGTGTAAATGCTCAGTTGATCTTTCGCACGTACCTCCGTTGTTGATAACACACCGTTGTTGAACAGCGCAACAGCTGCCTCGTAGGCGTCGTCACCCGATTTCAGATCGCTGAAGGCAGGTGCCTTTGTGGCATCCGTACTTGTAGTGGAGGCGGAACTTGCTTCCGTAATGGCTGCTATGGCTTTGATAAAATCACCCTTGGATGATTGCTGTGGCAATTGGACACCGTACTTGGCTTGCAGGAATTGAGCGAAATCTGCTGCACTCTCTGTGTAGCCAGCTGGTGCTGTTGCTGCAGGGGTGTTCACTTGTAGCGTTTTAGGTGCAACTGGCGTTGCGGATGCTGCAGAAGCAGAAGCGGGCAGACTGAGACTGCCGAGGGTTACCGGAGCGGCGAGCAGGGCTGCCAGCGTAATCTGGGTGATCTTTTTCAAATGAAAAGCCTCCTTAAAATAGGTTGGAAATGATAGGTGAATGAAATATAATCCTGACAAATCCTATCAGAATATAATGATTGGATTGACTTTAGCACGGAGTCGCGCCAAATGTCAACGGAAAAAAGCCAGTTGCAATGCGGTTTCCAGAGTATGGAAACCAGTGTTGTTACGATGATCTTCCATATGAGTGTATACGCTGAAAGTTTTATTGACAAGGATCGACATTATCCGCTAGGATAATAAAAAAGATTATTGAAAAGGGGAATTTTCAAAATGAAAAGAGGTTTATCGTTCGTCTTATCAATTGTTATGTTGTCTATTTTGCTGGCCGCTTGTGGGAAATCAGCTACTAAAGACGAACAATCCGCTCAAGGCGGCGATTCTGAAAAATCCCTGCGAATGGCACTGGTACTTCCTGAAAAAATAGGGGTCAACCCTTTCTTTGTACAAATGGATGAAGGCTTCAAAAAAGCAGGTAAAGAGTTCAAGGTGGATACCAAAACGATTGAATCAACAGACCCTGCAGCATTCGAGCAAAACCTGCGTGCAGCTGTTGCTGAGAATTATGATCTGATTATTACAGCAACGTTCCAGGCAGAAGATGCACTCAAAAAGGTTGCTGCCGAGAATCCAAACAAGTCGTTTGCGATTGTAGACACAGCGATTGATCTGCCTAACGTTCGTAGCGTTGGTTTCCGTGAATATGAAGGAGCGTACCTGCTGGGTGCTGCTGCCGGACTTTCCACGAAAACGGATAAAGTGGGTATGGTCGCTGCAATGGACATTCCTTTGATTAAGAAATATACAGAAGGTTTCAAAGCAGGTCTGGAGTCGGTTAATCCAAAAGCAGAATTCCTGGTGAACTATGTTGGTGGTTTCAATGACCCGGCTAAAGCGAAAGAATTGGCACTGGTGCAATTCGGCAAAGGTGCTGACTTCATCGCAGGTGCATCTGCTGTAGGTGATCTTGGGGTGTTCGAAGCGGCAAAAGAAAAAGGCTTCTACACTTCTGGACAAGATACAGACCGTACAGTAGAAGATCCGGAGCATATCGTACTGTCCCAGTTGAAATCTACGGATACTGTGGCTTATGAGACCGTGAAAGATTTTGCGGAAGGTACATTCAAAGCAGGCGCAGTGAACTACGGCTTGAAAGAAGACGGTGTAGGCCTGACATACGTTACGCGTGACAGTGAGTCTCCATTGAATGCATTTGTTGGTCAAGAGGTTATCGACAAAGTTAAAGCGATCAAGGATGACATCGTATCCGGTAAGATTGTAGTTAAAGATCCATTGCAACAATAGTAAGGATATAAATCACTTCTTATATATGATCTGAAATATTTCATATGAAGAATGAGCAATGAATTGACGGATGTGTAATCCATCTAGTTAGCCGGCTGCCCAACCAGGCAGCCGGTTTTGCTACTGTTACAGTGACCATATATGTTGAACTTAACGTTTACACCATAACGGAGAGGACAGAAGAAACCTGGAGAAGCGAAGTGGTTGCCTGAAAGCTTTCTGCAAGAAAGCTACATCGGAGTGCCCAGTGTAACCATTTCACGTTGAACTTATATTAACCGAGAGGAGCGAACGCAAGATATGCTGTTGGAGATGGAGCAAATTACGAAGAAATACGGTAGCTTCACGGCGAACAAGGATATCCATTTTAATCTGCGCGAGGGGGAGATTCATGCTCTCGTCGGAGAGAATGGAGCAGGGAAAACGACGCTAATGCGTATGCTGTACGGGATGGAGCAACCGACAACAGGCACGATTAAAGTCCGTGGGCGCGAGGTAAGCTTTGCAACACCATCTCAGGCTATGGCGAGCGGGATTGGCATGGTGCACCAGCATTTCATGCTGTTTCCATCCTTTACGGTAGCGGAGAATATTGTCATTGGACGTGAACCTGCGGCGGCAGGGGTATTTGATCGAAAAAAAGCGGCAGCTCAGGTCGATGAATTGGGCAGACAATACGGCATGCCGGTCGACCCGTGGAAAAGAGTTGGAGAATGTCCCCTGGGTATGCAACAACGTGTAGAAATTCTTAAAGTGCTGCATCAGGGAGCAGACATCATTATATTGGATGAACCTTCGGCGGTGCTTACTCCGCTTGAAGTGAAAGAACTGCTGGCGAATATGAAATCGCTCGCGAAGCTGGGCAAAACCTTTGTCATTATCACACACAAGCTGCAAGAGGTTATGGATGTTGCGGATCGAATCACCGTACTTCGAGATGGACAAGTCACAGGTACATTAGAAGCGAATGATACCGATGTAGAGGAGTTGTCACGTCTGATGGTCGGGCGTGAACTGGTGCGAATGGACAAACCCGCATCTGTTCCGGGTGAAGCTGTGCTTCAGGTGGAAGCTGTTCAACTCTCGGGAGCCAAAGACCGCTCTGCACTTAATAATATTCATATGAAGGTTCGCAAAGGTGAAGTTGTCGGGATTGCGGGCATCTCCGGTAACGGTCAATCCGAATTGATTCAGGTGATTGCCGGGTTGCGGAAGCCGGATGGAGGGCGAGTGCTTCTATCCGGACAGGACACGACCAATTGGCCGGTACGCCGGATTCGGGAGCATGGTCTCGCCCATATTCCGGAAGACCGCTATATGTGGGGGGCAGCGAAGGATGCCAGCGTGAAGGAGAACGGACTGATGGGGCACCATCATCGTCTGCAAAAGCGGGGCATGATCAAGGCCAGAGCAGCCAAAGCAATGGTGGAAAGCTGGATCAAACAGTTTAGCATCAAGACAGGCTCGGCGGAAACAAAAGCCCAATTTCTATCGGGCGGTAACTTGCAGAAGCTGATTGCTGCACGTGAATTTGCGCAGGATACACCGTTTCTGATTGCAGCAGAGCCTACACGTGGGGTAGATATCGGTGCAATGGAGACTATTCACGCGGAATTGTTGCGCAAGCGGAATGAGGGAGCAGGTATCCTGTTGATCTCATCCGAGTTGTCAGAGATTTTGCAATTATCGGATCGCATTATCGTGATGTATGAAGGCGAGATTGCCGGAGAACTTCCGGCAGCGGAAGCGACAGAAGAACAGATCAGCTTGCTGATGGCAGGAGGGAAAGAGCGGGTATGAATCGGGTAAAAGAAACACTTCGCGGACTTGTGCAGCCGCTACTTGCCGTATTGATTGGCTTGCTCGCCGGTGCGATCGCCATTCTGGTCGTTGGCGGCAATGTCATAGATACGTATGCCGAGATGTGGAAGGGTGCCTTCGGTAACTTCTACTTCTTCACCAATACATTGGCACGTGCCACGCCGATTATTTTGGCGGGTCTGGGTGTTGCACTGGCATTCCGCGCCGGATTTTTCAATATGGGTGCGGAAGGCCAGATGATTCTGGGCGGACTCAGTGCGGCGCTCACGGCGCTTTATCTGCCAGGGCCGGGCTGGTTCGTATGTATTGCTGCCATCTTGGCGGGAATTATCGCCGGCGGTGTGTGGTCCCTTTTTGCAGGGTGGCTGGATGCACGCTTTGGCATGAACCTTTTGATTACCACACTACTGCTTAACTATATTGCGACGTATTTTGGTGGATATATGGTTTCGTATCCATTCAAAGATAAGACAGGATCAGCAGCGATGGCGCAGACACCAATGATTGATCAGAGTGTCTGGCTGCCGAAGCTATTTCAGGGTATGGGACTGCACGCGGGTTTCATTATAGCGATTATAGCGGCGATGGTGATCTACTGGTTTACGCATAAAACGGTGACGGGTTTTGAAATTCGTATGCTGGGTAGCAATCCGTCTTTTGCGGCTTATGGCGGTGTTCGCCGGATTCGTATGATGATGCTGTCCATGGTCATTAGTGGTGGACTTGCAGGTCTTGCGGGTGCTGGCGAAGTGCTAGGTACGCAGTATCGTTTCCTGGATGGCTCGTTATCCTCGGCAAGTTATGCGTGGAGCGGCATCATGGCTACATTGCTGGCACGCTCGCACCCAATGGGGACAGCTGTAGCAGCTATTCTGCTCGCGGCGTTACAGACAGGGGCGATGGGCATGGAGCGGAATACGGATGTCCCTCTGGAAGTTGGTAGCGTAATTCAGGCTGTCTTGACACTGTTTGTCTCGGCACAGATCGGTTATTCCTTCCTGAAGCGGAGAAAGGAGAAAAAGTCCAATGCAACAACTGTTTGATGCAGCCATGTTTGGCTCAACCTTGCGGATTATGACGCCGATTCTGCTCGCAGCACTTGGCGGGGCTTTATGTTCGCGCGTCGGTCTGTTTAACGTGGGTTTGGAAGGACTGGTGCTGATCGGGGCATTCTCCGCGATTGTGGGCAATTACTTGTTCGGCAATGTACTCTTGGCAGTACTGTTTTCGATTATTATCGTGATGCTGTTCTCGGCGCTTTTTGCATTTATAAGTATTAATCTCAAGGCTAACGCCATCGTCGTCGGTATATCGTTGAACTTTCTGGCGGCGGGACTCACGACCTTTGCCCTGCGGGCAATCTTCGACGTAAAAGGTGCATACTATGATAAAAATATGGTGGGCCTCCCGAAATTGGACATTCCGCTGATTAAGGATATTCCTTGGGTGGGCACGGTGTTATCTGGTCATAGCCCACTCGTATATCTAGGCATTATTATTGTTATTGCTTTACAGTTCTATCTATTTAAAAGTGTATCCGGCTTCCGTCTGCGTTCCGTGGGCGAGAATCCGATTGCGGCCCAGAGCATTGGCATCAAGGTACGCGGCATTCAGTATGGTGCTGTACTGATGTGCGGTGTACTGTGTGCACTGGCTGGAGCGCAGCTGTCCCTTGGTCAGGTGACGATGTTCACCGAAGGCATGACCGCAGGTCGCGGCTTCATCGCTTTGGTTGCTACGATGCTGGGACAAGCCAACCCGCTTGGGGTGATGGGGTCTAGTGTACTCTTTGGATTCATGGAAGCACTCAGTATTCGTCTGCAAGGCTTCTCTCTGCCAACCCATTTCACCATGATGTTGCCGTATATTGTAACACTGGTGGCGATGTTCTTTTTCAAAGACCGGACGTATGCGCAGGATGCATTGAAAGCAGGCGGAAGCTCACGTTAATTGTAGCAAAGGAGGAATCAGGGACGTGCATAACAAAGCTGAGCGTTTGAAAAAAACCAAAACACCACCACCGAAAGCTGGCGCCGATTACGGAGATCGGTTGCCGCCAGGTCAGGTGCTGACGGAGAAATTCCCGATTTTGCATGAAGGGGAAGTGCCGGAGTATGACCTTTCCACTTGGGATTTGAAGGTTTTTGGTGAAGTCGAAGAAGAGAAGGTGTTCTCTCTGGCTGAGCTTCAAGCGATGCCGCAGGTGAACATGGTAAGTGATATTCACTGCGTTACCCGCTGGTCAAAATTTGATACACCGTGGGAGGGTATCCGCTTCTCGGAATTCATGAAGCTGCTGGGGGTTAAACCAGAAGCGAAGTACGTCATGATTCATGCGGACCATGATTATGAGACCAATGTGCCACTCGAAGAACTGATGCATGATGATGTATTGCTTGCGTTCAAATATAACGGTGAGCCACTAACGCCGAAGCATGGATTCCCACTGCGACTGGTTGTGCCACAGCTGTATTTCTGGAAAAGTGCGAAGTGGGTGCGTGGGCTGGAGTTTATGACAGAGGATCGCAACGGCTTCTGGGAAAGCAATGGTTTCCACCATTTTGCCGATCCGTTCAAGGAACAGCGTTTCTCGGGTGAGGATCTGCCGATTCCTGAGGACGAGTGGACGAAGAAGGAGTTTGATTAAGATGTTGATGCCGATTTTGCAGATTCATTCGGAAGATATGCCAGCGTATGCTATCGTGTGCGGTGATCCGGCTCGTGCGGAGAAAATTTCTCGAAAGTTGGAGAATGCGAGAGAGCTCGCGTTCAGCCGCGAGTATCGTACATTTGTAGGTAAGTATGAAGGCATTCAGATGGCGGTGGTTAGTCATGGGGTAGGTTCACCGGGTGCAGCTGTGTGCTTCGAGGAATTGATTCGCGCAGGAGTGATAACCCTGATTCGTGTAGGCACAGCAGGCTCATATACAGCCGATTATCCAGCAGGTAGCGTTATTGTCAGCACTGCGGCTGTACGCTCCGATGGGCTGACACGTCAGCTAGTACCAGATGGCTTCCCGGCGGTGGCGGATATTGATGTGACCAGCGCATTGGTTGCTGCTGTACGTGAGACAGGCAGTGGTAAAGGTGAGGCTGTGAGTGGTGAGGCAGTAACAGAAGCTGGAGAAGTATTAGGAGCAGGAGCAGGCGCTACCAAGGTTGGTGTGGGAATCACGGTAACACTGGATGCATTCTTCACAGGAGTGGAGGAGATTCCACACCGCAAGTACAAGCAGGCTGGAGCACTTGCAGCCGAGATGGAGATCGCTGCACTCTATATCGTAAGCACCTTGCGTGGTGCACGGGCTGGAGCCATTGTAGCGATTGACGGCTTCGCAGACAGTGATCTTGCTGCCGAGTATGATCCGCATACCGATGCGGTCGCTAAGGCTGTGGAGCACGAGATCAATGCAGCGCTACGCGCACTTGCTACACTTGCTCGCCAAGATCAGGCGACAAGATAGCTTAAACATAATGTGAACGTCCACTGAGAGTGGACATTTTGTCAGACGTCCTTCTACGGTCATGAATATGGCCGGGGGGCGTCTTTTTTTACATCGAGGAAAGATATCCTATCATCGGAGTGCAGTGTGTAAGAACTTTTGTTCAGCTGATGTAGCTCAGAATGATTTTGAAATCATTGGGTAATTATATACAGGAACAGAATCCAACATGAGATTGCAAAAGGAGGATTTACACGATGACACAGAACAATCAACCTCAGGATGAAGCAAAACTTCGCAATAAACTGGATGAAGATGGCGACTCTTTGATGGAGAAAAAGAAGATCTTGAATGGCGTGGACATTGAGCCACAGGCGGATGATTGGGCAGCTAAACCATCACCGGTTGCTTATAACGAAGAAATCAATACAACCTCCAAAAAATAGTATTAATCGACAGAGCAGGTACCTTAGGGTATCTGCTTTTTCGTCCTAGTATAATATTATAAATACATAATAAGGAAAGGCGGAGGGAACAAATATGAAGAATACCATACAGATCCGAAAAGCACAGCTTGCTGACTATCTTGGTGTATCTACGTTGTTGGATCAATTACACGAGTTACATGTACAGGCAAGACCGGACATTTACAAACCTTTGCACCCCAGGCTTGGGGAAAAGGAGTATACCGATTGGCTTGCGAAGGATGATCGTTACCTCTATGTAGCGGAACACGTAGAGGCTGGTAAAATTGTCGGCTTCAGTAGCGCACAGCTGAGCATCATTCAGGATCATTCGCTTTTTGCGGATCGCAGGATGTTATATCTCCACGAACTCGTGGTGGATTCAAGTCACCAAGGACATGGAACAGGCAAACGATTAATGCAGACCATGTTGGATCTGGGAAGAGAGCTTCAGGCAGACCACTTAGAATTAACGGTTTCTACATTCAACTCGCATGCACAGGCTTTTTATGAACAGATGGGGCTAAGGGTGCGTAGCAGCAGAATGGAGTTTCCATTATAAGTGTAATTCGAGTAGTGGAATAAGTATGAGCATGAAGACTACATACACAAAATGTTCGATAATAAAATAAAATAAGTCCTTGAATACCCCGTGGGGGTATGTTAATCTGAATGAAGAACGAAAGAAAAGGGGTGTTATGATGGAACATCAAAGCCATCCCGAAGAGCCGGTATACACTGCGGAACAGCAGTCCGAGCAACAAGCGGATTCATGTCACGCCGTGAACCTCGATAAAGACGGCAAGCCCATTCGTAAAAGCCACCATTCGCAGGAGATGAAGGGCAACCTGATCTCTCGTTTGAACCGGGTCGAGGGTCAGATTCGCGGCATCAAAGGGCTGATTGATAAGGACACATACTGTGATGATGTGTTAACCCAGATCGCAGCAGCACAGTCAGCGCTCAATTCGGTAGGCAAGCTTTTGCTGGAAGGGCATATGAAGAGCTGTATTGTGGAACGTATTCAGGCCGGCGAACACGAAGTCGTGGATGAATTACTGGTTACCGTTAGAAAACTGATGAAGTAATGTGCAGATGATAAGCTATATATTTTGAACTAATCGTTTACACAGAAACGGAGTGCCCATGTAAATAATCTTTAGTTCAATTTATATAGTAAATACGAACATACTCAATCGAGGAGGAATGAAACATGTCTAATGTTACGTTGAATGTCAAAGGGATGTCTTGTAATCACTGTGTAAAGTCCGTTGAAGAAGCGGTGAAAAATGCGGGTGCAAATGGTCAGGTGGATCTGGCAGCCGGAACAGTAGCTGTAGAATATAATGAGCAGGCGGTTACCGTAGATCAGATCAAAGCCGCAATTGAAGATCAAGGATACGACGTTGTTTAATTGATTCGAGAGAAGTTCATTAACGAAAGATGGCAGTACAGGCTTAGACCTCTTGATTCTCAGTTGAACTTGATTATACAAGGGAGGGTTTAAGCCTGATTTTCCGTCCTAAATATACCCCTATGGGGTATGAGAATCGTTCGAAAGGAGCTGACATGATGACAACGGGCGCATCTGAAAATATAGAACCTGTACCAACTCCTGTACCTGTGGAGAATTCAGGTCTCAAGACAACCCTGCATATCACGGGAATGACCTGTGCCGCATGTTCTACACGTGTGGAGAAGGGGTTGTCCCGCATGGAAGGCGTACATGAAGCTAATGTGAACCTTGCCATTGAACAGGCGACCATCTCGTATGATCCCAAAACGACCAGTGTGAACGCATTACGGGACAAAGTCGCGGCACTTGGCTACGGTACGGTGACAGAATCCATCGATCTGGATATTACGGGTATGACCTGCGCAGCCTGTTCTGCACGTATTGAGAAAGGGCTGTCGCGGTTGCCGGGTGTCACCCAAGCTAACGTTAATCTGGCGCTGGAGACAGGGCATATTGAATATGCAACGGGTACCCTCAAACCGTCCGATATTACAGCCAAAATCAAACAGTTAGGCTACGGCGCTGCATTACAATTAACACAGGAGGAATCGACCTCTGTTCGGGAACGGGAGCTACAGCGTAAGAAATGGAAATGGATGATCTCCGCACTCTTGTCCATTCCGTTATTGTGGGCAATGGTTGCCCACTTCTCCTTTACATCGGGCATTTATGTACCTGAGCTGTTTTTGAACCCATGGTTCCAGCTGTTACTGGCGACACCCGTGCAATTTGTGATTGGATGGCAGTTCTATGTAGGTGCATATAAAGCGCTTCGCAATGGTAGTGCTAACATGGACGTACTTGTGGCACTCGGAACAAGCGCCGCCTTTTTTTATAGCCTGTATCTGACGCTCACGAGCGGGTACTTACCTGATGCCAGTATGGGTCAGAGTATGGATCATGGTGCAATGGGAACGGGTATAGGAACTGCTGCAGGAGCTACCGCTATGCCTATGGTGGAGCTGTACTATGAGACAAGTGCGATTCTGATTACGTTGATTTTACTTGGAAAATGGTTTGAGGCTGTGGCGAAAGGGCGCTCTTCACAGGCGATTAAAAGCTTGATCGAACTCGCTCCCCGTGAAGCACGTGTTATCCGTGACGGACAGGAAGTTCTAATTCCGGCTTCCTATGTAGCCGTTGGTGATCTGGTTCTGGTAAAGCCTGGAGACAGCATTCCGGTGGACGGTATCGTAGAAGAGGGTCAATCCTCTGTCGATGAATCCATGCTGAGTGGAGAGAGTCTACCTGTCGATAAAAAGCCTGGCGACCCCGTCACGGGTGCAACGCTGAACAAAAACGGTGTTCTTCGTATTCAGGCGACCCGAGTTGGCTCAGATACGGCTCTATCGCAAATTATTAAAGTGGTCGAACAGGCACAGGGATCAAAAGCACCTATTCAGCGGATTGCCGATGTGATCTCAGGAATATTTGTGCCTATTGTGGTGGGGATTGCCGTACTGACCTTTTTGATCTGGTATCTGTTTGCAAGTCCGGGGGACTTCGCCGGATCGTTGGAAAAAGCGATAGCTGTGCTCGTTATCGCTTGTCCATGTGCACTTGGGCTGGCGACACCGACCTCTGTCATGGCTGGTTCAGGTCGTGCGGCGGAATATGGCATTCTGTTTAAAGGCGGTGAACATTTGGAGTCAGCCCAGCAGATTCAGACGGTTGTGCTCGACAAAACAGGGACCGTTACCCAAGGCAAGCCAGTATTAACTGATGTTATTGCTGCACCCGGCTGGACAGAATCAGAGTTGCTTAAACGTGTTGGAGCGGCAGAGCAAAGCTCGGAGCACCCGTTAGCCGAGGCGATTGTGAACGGTATTCGGGAGAAAGGTCTGCTTTTGGAGTCAGCTGCATCGTTTGAGAACATCCCTGGTTATGGTGTCCGTGCAACGGTATCTGCTGAAGAGATTCTAGTGGGAACACGCCGCTTGCTGGCAGATGCGAACGTAGAGGTACCGGAGGAAGGCATACAGCAGATGAGCGCTTTGGAGGAACAGGGCCGTACGGCTATGCTGGTTGCTTCTCAAGGCCAGTGGGCGGGCATCATTGCGGTGGCGGATACGATCAAGGATACTTCTCGGGAGGCCATTGGACGGCTTCAATCTATGGGAATCGATGTCATTATGATTACGGGAGACAATGAACGAACAGCTCGTGCGGTAGCAGAGCAAGCGGGCATCCAGAACGTTTTGGCAGAAGTTCTCCCGGAAGGCAAGGCGGCCGAAGTGAAAAAATTGCAAGAGAGTGGCCGAAAGGTTGCCATGGTTGGAGATGGCATCAACGATGCCCCCGCACTGGCTACAGCCGATATCGGAATGGCGATTGGAACCGGAACCGACGTAGCGATGGAAGCCGCAGATATTACGTTGATGCGTGGTGACTTGAACAGCATTGCAGATGCCATCGAGATGAGCCGCCGCACGATGGGTAATATCAAGCAGAATCTATTTTGGGCGCTTGGCTACAATGTGATTGGCATACCGATCGCGGCCGCGGGATTTCTGGCTCCGTGGCTGGCAGGAGCTGCAATGGCATTCAGCTCGGTGTCGGTTGTGCTGAACGCCCTGCGGTTGCAGCGGATGAAGCTTGCTCGAACGAAGTCATAAGATAAGAGATTAACACTTGGGTAATAAGAGCTATGTAACAGATCAATGATGATCCTTTAAAATGCGCGGCTCGCTTCAAGGCGAACTGCGTATTTTTTTACGTAAAAGCGGTCATAAGCCAACCAAGATTGACACTCATGAAAATAAATCCAGCTTCATTCATGAAAATAAGGTCAACTTTTCTGAATATTACGAAAGATTATTGACAATATAGACATATACCTTTAAAATTTAAACGATCGTTTGATTCAAACGGATGTTTAAATCAAATTTGAACTATTTTGAAGATGGGGGAACCTAATTATATGTTGCAAGCTCTACGTACATTGTTTAAAAAACCACCAGTGATCATAGGCATTGTTACTGCACTGATGTTTCAGGTTATTTTTAGTGTGATCTGGATGACAGCATATTCCGGTGTGAACGATCGGACGAAAGAATTAACGGTAGCTATTGTGAATGAGGATGGTGAACTGTCCAAAGGGATTGCGGATCGATTGGCAGAAACATTGCCTTTCCATACCGTGGCTAACCTGAGTGCCTCTGAAGCACTGGATCAATTGAACCATCATCAAGTGCACATGGTGCTGGACATTCCGGCAGGATTTAATGAATCCCTTCAAACGGCTGGCGCCACTGCCGAGATTAAATATACGATCAATGAAGCCAATCCGGTAACGATTAAAAGTATGATGCAAGGTGTGTCACAGAGCGTGACCAACACCATTAACAAACAAGCTTCCGCGCAAGGCGTGCAAACTGTACTTACCGCTTCCGGTGCTTCGGCCGATCAAGCTGCTCAGGCCGCTAAGAACCTGACCAACCGGGTGGAAGGCAAGACGACATCGATTAATCCGGTGAACGGCATGAACAATCAGATGGTACCGATGATGATGGTGCTTGCCTCTTATGTAGGCGCCATGATTATGGGCATGAATCTTCAAGTAGCTATGGGTATGTTATCTTCAATGTATTCTCGCATGACATTGTTTGGTGCCCGAGTTGTCATTAATGTAGGTTCCGCATTGGTTGTTTCTTTGCTTGGTTCTTCTCTGATCGTGGCATTGGGGGGACAGATTGCACAAGGATTTGTGGCCTTCTGGCTGTTCCAGGCACTGTTCCTGTGTACGTTCATGTTTTTCTCCCAGTTCTTCCTGATTTGCTTTGGACCAGCAGGAAGTGTGTTTAACATCATCTCGCTATCCCTGCAACTGGTGTCATCCGGTGCGATGGTGCCGCGTGAATTGTTGAACAGCTTCTACAGCGGAATCGGTCACTACTTGCCTGCAACCTATGCGGTTCAGGGTATTCTAAGCGTGCAACTAGGTGGCCCGGGCGTGCAGTCTGCCGCAGGTTCCATCGTTGTTGTACTGCTGATCGCTGTTGCACTGTCCCTCGTTGTGACGCTGCTCAAAAAAGGGCGCAAACCGGCTGGCATGCCAAGCCCGGCTCCAGCAAACAGCTAATATACGTACGCATTATGAAGCTGCGTCGTTTGTACCAAGCACCCCGGTGATTTTCATCGGGGTGCTTGGTGTAATATAATAGATGGGATGAAGTGAGGGCTACAGTCTGCGTAAAATACTGTAGCAACTGACATGAACGGATAAGAGGAGAGAAACAAATGACGGAACCGGAATTGGATATCAAAACGAGGATATTGCTTGCAGCTAAAAAACTTTTTGCATTACAAGGGTATGACGGGACGAGTGTTCGTCAAATCTGTGATGAGGCGGGGGCAAATGTGTCGCTGGTGTCTTATCATTTTGGCGGTAAAGAGAAAGTGTTCGATGCACTATTTGAGCATTTTTTCCCTGAACATATTCTGAGTAAGTTAGCTGCAGAATCGATGTCCCCTGTAGAAGGTATCCGCCGAATTGTTGGTGAAGTCGTGAGGTTTACGATGACGGATCGCGAGATGAGTGACATTGTACAGTTGGAGATTACGCTGCGTACTCATCGGACTGCAACGGTGTTTCAATATCTGGATCCGGTCTGGAATAAAGTAAGAGAGTATCTACAGCAAGGTAAAGATGAGGGACTGTTCAAGATTGAATCTTCATCCTATGCCATGCTTCAGGTTATGGGCGTAGCACTTGCGCATAAGCGGGCCAAGCACTCGCGTTTTGGTTTTGATTATCAGGATATGAATACAGAGGAACTTGCCGAAGAGACGGTAGAGTTCGTACTTCGAGGATTAGGAGTGAACAGCCATGAATGAAACGATTGAACTGATGATGAGGCATCGCTCTGTACGCAAATTCAAGCCAGACCCGGTCGGTGAGGAACAACTCGCAGCTATTGTAGAGGCAGGACAGATGGCCTCCTCTTCAAGCAACGTACAGGCCTATTCGGTGATTGCCGTGACAGATCAAGAGCAGAAAGCCAAACTGGCTGAGCTTGCCGGGGGCCAGGCTTATGTCAATGAATGTCCGGTCTTTCTCGTATGGTGTGCTGACCTATATCGATTGAAGGATGCAGCGGCGCGTCATCTTCCGGAGAAGGAGTCTTATGCGGACTCCACCGAAAACTTTATGGTAGCTACGATTGATGCTGCCCTTGCTTCTCAGAATGCTGCTCTTGCAGCCGAATCGCTCGGTTTCGGCATTGTATATATCGGCGGAATCCGCACTCGTATTGAAGAAGTAGCTACATTGCTCCAATTACCGGATGGCGTTTATCCAGTATACGGGATGTGTATTGGGGTTGCAGATCAGGAAACCGGTATCCGGCCACGTCTTCCACTGAAGGCGGTATTACATCATAATCACTACCAGCCTGCTCAGACCCTGGAAGGTGTTCAGGAGTATGATGTGACCACGACGGAATACTTGAAAGAACGTACCCACGGTGAGCGCGCAACCCCGTGGTCTGAACTCATGGCGAAGCGTCTTACCGAGCCTGCTCGTATGCAGGTGAGAGCATTCCTTGAACGCAGAGGGTTCTTGAAGCGGTAATCATTCTGAGTATTTAGTGGAACCACCAAAGAAGGGGAGGAGGAAGGCTGATTGAATTTTAAAAGGTCTTTTGTAATTTTCCTGTCTGCAGCTACGTTAATTGTTCTTGTCTCTGTATCTGTTTTTGGAGATAAGTCTGAGTCTAAAGATTCTAATGTTGCTCAAAAAAATCAGGGTGTATATCAAGTTAATCAGTCCGGACAAACCTACGGGAAATTTGTAGATCCATCAGTGGAACCTGATTTAATCTCCGCAATAGGTATTGACGGCAAAAACGGCTATGTACTCTCATCCGATCTCATTGGTTCTGATCCTGCAACACCTGAGGAGGCAGTGAAACATCAGATGGAAAAAGAAAAAGGTAATCAACGAATTCCCCTGTATGACAAAGATGGCAAAACAGTTATTGGTCAATTTGAGCTTACAACAAATGAATAGTGTTTACATCCTAGAGTATCTGCGTAGTAGACATAATTCACTAACTCAGACAAATGACAGAAAATAAATAAAAAAACAGCGAACACACCTCTATTACAAGTGTTCGCTGTTTTTTTATTCTCAAGTGGAAGTAACTGTACAGACGTTCTCTCTTCCGTATGTTAAAAGGTGAGGCTCTGTTTACCAATCACATTAGTAGAGTCTACTTATGAAGACGAGGAGGCTATTTACACAATTGAATGGCGTAACTTAAGGCACAACATAACGCCATAATTCATACCAAATGGAATGGGTTATGAATTACTCCCGTTCTCTTATCTCTTATTCTGGCAGGCGATAAAAACGCATGGTGTTCCGGTAAAAAAGACGTGTGGCTCGCTCGATTCCCATACCTGTAACCTCACTCCAGGCCTGAATCACCTGACGTGTCATAGCCGGGTGTGTCATCTTGTCTTGAAACGGCCCTTCAAAAGGCCAAGGCCCATCGGTCTCGGCCATCACTTGCTCTGCTGGATATTGCCTTGCGAGTTCGCGGATCTCCGTCTCGTATAGAATATCGGGTGTGAAGGAGATATAATACCCGTTGTTTGCCATACGCCGAATGGTCTGTTTTGATCCTTTGAACCAGTGAAAGTGGGCGCGTGTAAACTGATGTTTCTCCAGCAGTTCGCAGGCTATATCGGCATCCTCATACACGGCATGCAGGATGATGGGTTTATGGTGTTTTTTGGCGAGTATGATGAACTGCTCCAGCAGATCAATATATCCGTTTTGGTCAAAGCTAAGGCCTGCTCGCTGTGCTTCTTCACGGTTGTAATAGGGCAAGCCTACCTCACCGATGGCAATAGCATGTCCAATGTTTTCTTCAATCCAAAGAAAGAACTTTTCTTGCTCGTTGAGGGAGGGAAGTTGCTGTTCGGGATGATAGCCAAAAGCCGGATAGATGTAACGCGGATGCTGTTTAGCAAGTTCCAGATTGGCCTGAGCAGAAGCCAGATTCATGGAAACCGCAATGACGGCTTCGACCTGATGCGATGGTAAGCTTAACAACATCTTCTCCTGTTCCTCATGTGTGTATTTATCAAAATGAATGTGGACATCGATTAATGGTGCAAACGTTGGAGAATGCATGGGGGAGTGCCTCCTTATATCGTAGGTATGTATATATATAACGCCGAGTTCATGGTGTTGGATCACCCATATTAGGAAAATATAACTAAAAAGCCCACGCTATCAAGATAGGCGGGCTTTCTGCTGTTCTTCTTTCATCCACTGGGCAATCTGCCGTTTGCGTTCGAGAAAGGCAGGCTCTTCTGTTATTTCATCTCGTCTTGGACGGTCAAAAGGAACATGAACCTCGTGTAGCACAGCCGCCGGTCGATTGGATAATACATAGACCCGATCCGCCAGTAACAGTGCTTCCTCGATATTATGGGTGATGAATAGCACCGAGCGACGATTCTGTTCCCAGATATCCAGCAACCAGCGTTGCATGTCGCTCCGCGTCAGAGCATCGAGCGCGCTAAATGGCTCATCAAGCAGCATCAGTTCCTGCGGGCTGAGCAGTGCACGAAGGAAAGCAACACGCTGTTGCATTCCGCCTGACAGTTGATGAGGATATGCCCGCTCGAAGCCTGCAAGGCCAACGCTGCCCAGCCACTGTCTTGCCTCTGCGAGCGCTTCGGCACGCGGAGCAACGGGGGCAGTGAACGCTGTAGCAGAAGCGATCTCACCTGCCAGCAACACATTGTCTTCAATGGTTCGCCATGGGAAAAGGGCAGGTTGCTGCGGCATATAGCTGATATGTCCGCGTTGTCCCGTAACCTGCTTGCCATTCATGAGCACTTCGCCGTCCTGTGGCTTGAGCAGGCCGCCGATGATGTGGAACAGGGTACTTTTCCCGCATCCGGAAGGGCCAACGATGGCGACAAACTCCCCTTTTTGTACCGTAAGGGACAAGCCATTCAACACAGACAGTTTCCGCCGCCGTTCCTTGAAGGACACATGCAAGTTAACAATGTCTAGCGCGGGAGGAACCGAAATGGAACCCGGACCATTCGTTTTATCCTTCGGGTATCTTTTCATAGGGAATCACTTCCTAAGTACATAATACGTTAACCTCTGATATGCAAAACTAGCGCTTCTGTGGGCGCCAGCGAACGAGCAGCTTCTCTAACAGCGCAATGAGCAGGAAAAGAAGCAGGCTGAGTGCCACGATAATCATGATGGCAACAAAAAGGCGATCCGTGCGGTAAGCCGATTTCTGCAACATCATATAATAGCCGATGCCTTTGTCGGCACCAATCCATTCCGCGATGATTGCACCCATGACACTGTATGTGGCGGCGATTTTGACACCGGAAAATATCGATGGAAGGGCATGCGGAAGCTCCAGTTTCCAAAAGATATGACGGCGATTCGCACCTGCCATGCGCATATAGTTCATCATCGCCGCATCCGTGCGTGTTAGACCGTCCATGGTAGCGACTGCTACCGGGAAGAAGCAGACCAGAATGATAGTAATCAATTTGGGTAGCAGGCCAAAGCCGAACCAGATCAGCAGGAGCGGTGCAAGTGCGATGGTCGGGATATTTTGACTAAGAATAAGTAGTGGATACAAAGCTGACTTCAGAAAAGGGATCAGATGCAGTACCATGGCAATGAACAGACCGACCGCTGTCCCGGCGACAAATCCGATAAGGGTTAGCTGAATCGTTGCAGAGGCGTGCATACCCAATCGGTCAGCCTGAGACGCCGCTTCGCGAGCGATATCGGACGGGGCGGGCAACATCCATTTCTCAATGTGGAATAGGGAGACGGCCCCTTGCCATATCGCAATAAAGAGAATAACCGCCACGAGGGGCGGCCATACACTTTTGAAATAGGTAGACATTAGCGATATTTCTCCGTCAGTGTATCCATGCTGAATCCGTCCGGGCTATGTGCAATTTTGATCTGGGAGATGATGCTTGGACTACCAGCTTCCACAAGTACCTCGTGCATTTTGCGAACAACCTCCAGCAGTTCATCCAGTTCGCCTTCCATGGTGGTATCTAGCGCATTGACCTGATATTTCAGGCCGGATTGCTGAATCACTTCGATGGCACGGTCTACGTATGGATAGGAGTTCTCGCCGTTCGGTGTTTTGGGAATAACCTGAATACTGAGTAATGTACTTGCCATAAGAAATCAATGCTCCTTTCGGGTGTGGGTGGATAAGTAGATATGGTCGTTGTACACTGTAACACTCCGATGACAGAATAACCTTCCAATCGCTGTTATCCCCAGATTTTTTGATTCCCTTTTCCAAAGGGGAAAATCCGGTGATAAAGGCGAAGCGTATGCTTCCGATGCTAGCTTTCTTTCAGAAAGCTTTTAGCTCCGCTTTTTCAGGTTTTTTCTGTCCTCTCCGTTTCTTGTGTACAAAAAATTCAACTTATCCATTAAGCTGTGGAAAAAATTCAAGAGAAAGCGCGCTTATGAGGTGGTTTTCCTTAGAAAACCTTATAAGCGTTGACTTCTTCAATTTTTTTCTGCCCTCTTCGTTCAAAACGTGTAAATATCAAGGTTCATGGTTACAGTTAGATTTAATATTACTGTGGTAAAAATTCGTTCGTGTAGGCTTTCGTTACATCGATCTCTTTATCCAGCAGTTTTTTGCTGAACATCCAGTCGGTGTAGTTCTTCCATACCTCTTCCTTTTGTTCACCCCAGCGCGGGGCATCATCTTTGTATTTCGGGCTGAGCCACTTTTGGCTTGCGAGTACTAATTCTTTGTCCAAATCGGGAACAGCTTTGATCAAAATGTTCGCTGCTTCTTCAGGGTGATCAATCGCATATTGATATCCTTCAGAAGTGGCCTTCAGGAAAGCCTTCACCAGTTCAGGGTCTTTCTGAATCGTCTGTTCATTGGTCACGAGTACAGGGGTGTAGTAATCCAGCGCTTTGGCATAATCTTTTACATATAACATGTCAATCGGTTCTCCGCGTAATTCAGCCTCAATTCCCGTCCAGGCATAGAAAATCCACGCAAAGTCGATGTCCCGTTTCACAGCTGTGAAGAAGTCGGCATCGCCCATGTTAATCTTTTTGACTTTGGATACGTCAGCACCTTCGCCCTCCATAATGGATTGCATCACCGCTTCTTCCACCGGGGAACCCCAGCCGCCGTAAGTTTTACCTTCAAAGTCTTTGGGTGATTTGATCTTACGATCCACTGGAGCGGCAAAACCGGATGTATTATGCTGAATAACTGCGGCAATCGACACAAGGGGAACGTCCTGCGTCCGCGCCTGAGTTACACTTTCCTGATAACTGACGCCAAACGGTACCTCACCCGAGGCAACCATCGTATCCGCACCGCCGGCTCCCGGCTGTACAATCTCCACGTTTAAACCTGCTGCTTTATAAAAACCTTGGTCCACCGCTGCATACAGACCGGTATGATTCGTATTTGGAGTCCAGTCGAGCACGACCTTTACATCTTTCAGTGCAGTACCGCTCCCCTGGTTGGTTTGGTCCGAACCAGTCGCACCTTGCTGCTCTGTTGGAGCGGCTTCTTTGCCACCACATGCAGCTACGGTAACCAGTAGCACACACATGAGTAACATTCCCATCGTTTTACGCCATTTCATTGTGTTTCTCTCCTTCGTTATGTCCGGCCGAATGGCACGGGGTACTCCTTGGCTTCATATCCAATCCCTTTGCATAAATCGCCGGATTTATACGTGCGGGTTATCCGAATAACGTCATTTTTCTGTTTCTGCTGGCAAAAGAAAACAAAAAAAGCGCCCCGTAATCCGGGACGCGTGCAGGCGTGAGAGAGTGGCGTTCAGCTTATAGCTGTGCCGTTGCAATTTACTCCGATTCCTACGCTGGCATGATCCAGATCAGGTCTAAGGGTTAGTATCTTGATGGGATACACTCTCAGCCGGCCAATTCCGACTCCCCTGGGAAACTATGAAGTTACGGGCATTACTAGGTGTAATTATAGGCCAGTGACAGGATTGTGTCTACATAAGTTGGACTAAAAATATTTTCACAAAATGTTCACTTATGTGACGGTAGCCTGATTGTCTATAATGATCCAAGTTACAGAAAGGATGAGTGTATTGCCAGTAAACAAGAAACAACAAGTGATTTTTGGACTTATGATGTGTACAGGAATGGTCGTAGTGATGATGACCTTCAATTTATGGCATACGGGGATGTTAAGTCAGATGTCCGTGCCGCAGCTATTGCTCCAATTTGTGATCTGTTTTGCCATCGCCTTTTTGGTGGAATCGTTCATCGTGGGACCGATAGCGAGAAAAATTACATTTTCCTTCTCATTTGCGAGGTCGAGTAAAATTAGAGGTGTAGTTACGATGTCCTTTTTCATGGTAATCGGCATGGTTTTGCTCATGTCTTTATATGGCATCATTACAGCCTATACTGCAGGTCAGCTAGAAGGAGATTCCGTAATCAATGCGTATCTTCATACGATTGTACGTAACTTCGGTCTGGCATTGCCTTATCAGTTGATTGTACTCGGGCCGCTAGTGCGTTATGTATTTGGCAAGTTGTTCAAGGGACCAGTAGCCGTTGTGTCGGTTTAAATCATCGTATCGTTATCCATCATAACAAAAGTATTTCCTGGGCAATCCTGTGGTTTAAGAAGTTCTAGCGTAAGCGATCCAAAACAAAATACCAATAATCACAGCAGCAATAATGATCGTAGTGAAAACTCCGCTCAACCATGAACCTCGCTGGGCTTGGCGGGCAAGTTCATCTGCTCTTTGTTTGGCGGCTTCGCCCTCGGATGAATTCAGATGGTTTGGGTCCATATTCATGCAATATCTTCTCCCCTCGACAGCTTAATTTACCATAGTCTGAACTGTTATATAGGACAACTCATATATATTTGAAAAAACGGTTACTCGACTAATTGTTTAATGGAAGCTAAAGCCATGACGATACTAATTGCAAGAAGGAAAATACCTCTGAATTTAATACGTATGATGTCGGAAAGTATTAACTCGTCTTTATTCCGGTTGAAAGGCCAGGAATTCGGTATGAGCAGGGCTCTGATTCCAAAGACGAGTCCGAATAAACTAATCAACAGAAAGATGATGAAGAAAAACATAAATTCACCCCTTGGTGTTTTAGAAGTTATTTCAATTGTACTTGATCCAGCTTTGGAAAGATACGTAAACGGGCATCTATCAGTTGCAATGTTGTTCTGTCTTCGTATATACTGAGAAACACAATTACAGATCGGATCATGCCGTTGAAGAGAATCCAACTCAGAGGCGTTTTCGCCAGGGAGCGAATTGAAACTATCCCAAGTTAACCGGAACCGCCCGTTATCGCGGACCAAGAGGCTGATCAGGAGATTTGAACTGATTTGGCAAGTTGGGTGGCACCGCGAGCAGAGCGCTCCTCGTCCCAAGGGATGAGGGCGCTCTTTGTATTTTTTTAGCCAAAGGAGACGGTGATCATGTTAGAAATGAAGTGGGTTCGGGCACATGCAGAAGAGGTTCAGGCGGCAGCAGACGGGAAAAAGATCAAGGTTGATATCGATGCGTTAATACAACGGGATGACGAGCGAAAATTGCTTTTGCAGCAAACGGAAGAAGCGCGTCGTCAGCGTAATACACTATCGGCTGAGATCGGGAAGCTTATGCAGTCGGGTGAGCGTGAGCAAGCGGAGAAGATGCGGGGACAGGTTAAACAATTGAATGAACAGCTGGAGCAAGAGGAAGCCAAGCTGGCGGTAATCCAGGAGGAAGTGACCAGACTGCAATGGCTGGTGCCTAATATCGTGTCGCCAGATACGCCTGTGGGCTTGTCGGATGAAGATAATGTAGAGCTACGGCGAGTGGGAGAGCTACCTGTGTTTGACTACGAGGCCAGAGATCATGTCGAGCTGGGAGAGATGCACGAACTGATCGACATTCCGCGCGGCGTTAAGATCGGTGGAACGCGAAGCTATGTATTGAAGGGGGCAGGTCTGTTGTTACACCGGGCGGTACAGCAACTTGCACTGGACCTGTTGCTGAAGCAGGGATTCACCCCGCTGGAGGTTCCACTCATGGTCAGGGAGGATACACTGGTAAACACCGGATTTTTCCCGACAGGCCGGGATCAGGTATATGAATTGCAAGGAGAGAACAAATGGCTGGTCGGCACATCGGAAGTACCGCTGGTTTCTTATTATGCGGATGAAGTGATTGATGTGAAAGAGCCCGTAAAGCTGGCCGCAATATCGACATGTTTCCGTAGTGAAGTAGGCTCGGGAGGACGGGATGTACGGGGCTTGTACCGTGTACACCAATTTGCCAAAGTAGAACAGGTAATCCTGTGTGCGCCGGATGCGGCGGAATCGGAACGGATGTTACAGGAGATTACGGGACATGCAGAGGAATTGCTGCAACGGCTTGAATTGCCCTATCGTGTAGTGGCGGTATGTACGGGAGATATGTCGCAGAAAACGTACAAACAGTATGACATCGAAACATGGATGCCAAGCCGCGAAGCATATGGGGAAACCCATTCGTCCTCGAATTTGCATGATTTTCAGGCTCGGCGTTCGAACATTCGCTGCCGTGATGAGGAGGGAAAGCTGGTCTACTGTCATACGCTCAACAATACTGCCGTAGCTTCACCGCGCATTTTGATCCCACTGCTGGAAAACCATCAGCAGGCAGATGGTAGCATTTATATTCCGGCAGCTTTGCGTCCATATATGGGCGGGGCCGAACGCTTGATTTTGCCAGAGCATGAGAAGGAATGAAATAGAGAATAAGCAAATAAAGAGGAGCCCGCATTGGGTTCCTCTTTATTCAAACATATGATCAATAACCCATTGATATTCTTTTTCAAACCGGGATGCCAATTTGATATTTTCTATGTTTACCGTATTCCTTATATATGTCAGGTCAATGTTATCGAATTGGCTATACATGAGGTAACGAGCCCATTCCAGGCTACGGGCATCAGACCAGAACTCGGCTGCTCTTAATCGATCTAGGATCAGATCATCTATTCCAATCACATAACAATAACCTTCTGGTGTGTTTAATTTGATTATTTTTTCTTTCGAACCCTCAAGTGTATCCGAAGGAATTTCAATTGGTATATCCATCTCAGATACATAGTAATGCCTTCCTTCTCGGACGAAACCTAGTTCATCAAATAGGGCTCGTGCTAAATCATCTCGGATCATTACAAGATCAACATCAGCTGTCTTATAGCTTCCAGATGTATATAGTTCAACGGCATTTCCACCAACAATGATTGCTGGATCTGCATCTAGTTCATCAAGTATAGGAGTTATGATCCCCATGACATAGAATTCTTTAAGTTCTCTTCTGGATACATCGCCTGCAAGTTCAATAAGCTTTTCTTTAGCCCATTGAATTTTTTTCTGTATTTCTGGTGTTTTTATACGATCCATGATTCACCTGTATTCTTAACGCAGCTTCCATTCAAGCTCGTTAATAATTTCGATTTTTCCGGATTGCAATGCCTTTTCAAAACGATTGCGGGCCGTTCTCATTAGTAAGACCATCTCATCTTCTGAGCGTACCTTCGTAGATGTTGAAGTGGAAATGGTTCTCATGCGTTTGCGATTATTGGTGACAGCGACCACGTCCAGCAGATTCTTTTCGATCATACATGCTTCACCTCACTTGTTCAGGTTTATTAGAACAGTATTTCATCGCTTATATATATTATACAATGAAAATCATAAAATGGTTCTACCTGTCCTTGCACTTTGTCATTTAACTTTAACCATCCAATGTCCGATATAAAGTATAGTGGATAGTAAAATATTAGGCGAAAAATAAATTAAACGGTTGGATGATGGGAGAATGAGACTGGACATGGACAAGAGTCGAATCAAATGGTCGTTACGAGGTATGCTTGCTCTAATTATCGCACTTACGGTTGTATTGCCTACGTCAGTTTGGGCAGCGTCAGGTGATGTCATTTCAATTGAAATTTCAGGTAGCAGTCCACAGAAGATGAATGTGGGGGAGACTACATCCTATCAGGTGCTGGCGACGGTGGAAGGCGCGGACCATAAACAGGATGTTACCGGGGGAGTAACCTGGTCCACTAGCAATACTGCTGTGGTGACAATCACAAAAGGTAAAGTCAAAGCGATCGCTGCAGGCGAAGCTACGATTGTTGCTCAATTGAGCGGGGTTAAAGCACAGGTGGTTGTTCAGGTGCAGGATAAAATCAAAAGCATCAAGGCTTCACCTAATGCGTATACGTTTGTAAAAGGAAACGAAGGCACGCTTCCGAAAGTCAGCATTACGCGTGCTAATGGCAAGGAAGAGGAAGTCACATCCGATATTGTATGGACGGTGTCCAGTAACCTGGCTGTGATTGAGAACGGAAATATCAAAGGCGTCACTCCTGGTAAAGTGATACTGCAAGGGAAGTACGGGTCGACTCTCGTTAAAGTACCGATAACGGTGACAGACACCATTAGCAAGATAGAGGTTAAGCCTGCAACAATCCAGTTAACGATCAAAAAATCTAGCCCACTTAAAGTGATGGGGACGTACTCCAGTGGCAAAACAGTAAACCTATCCAAATCTGTTGTGTGGACGTCATCCAATCCCGGCGTGGCAGCAGTGAAAAATGGTACGGTCAAAGGGATGAACGAAGGACAAGCCACCTTGACTGGTACGTATCAGGGTCAGACCGTTACTGTACAAGTCAACGTAGTACCTACGCTCCAGAAGCTGATTATGGGTCAGAAGAGTTTGGTTTTGTCTCCGCAGTCCAGCTCGGCTCTAGGGGTAATGGCTCAGTATGATACAGGGAAAACGTTGATGGTGACAGGAAGTGCGGTGTGGAGCAGTTCTAAGCCGAATATCGCCACCGTAACAAATGGCAGAATCGTTGCTGTAGCCAAAGGTAAAACAAGCATTACCGCGAAGTGGGGCAATAAAAAAGTGACGATACCTGTGACGGTAAAATAATGTTCCCTTTTTCCATATAAGTGTTGATCAGATCGAATTGAATCCATGTATACTATGAGGGAGGCGTACTTATGCGTCTCCTTTTTTGAACATAGAATCGAGCTTCGAGGAGTGATTATGGAAATGACCGATCAGATGAACCCGGAGAATTGGCCTGCATGGGCCACGGAACCTGTAGAAGTTGTAGAAGCTAACCCCGCTTGGAGTGCGCAGGCTGAGGAAGAAATTGCGCAGTTAAGAGAGCTTTTGAAACACCTGGAAATACATACATTCGAACATATAGGGAGCACATCCATACCTGGTTTGTCTGCCAAGCCAATTATTGATCTGATGGGGAAGGTGCAGTCCTGGGATGACATGGAGCGCATTGCCGAGCAGTTGAACCCTGTAGGCTGGAACTACGTTCCGCCTGAACTGGATGGCCGGGAATACAGACGATTCTGGGTCAAAGTTAAAGATGGGAAACGAGCTGTGCATCTGCATCTCATGCGTCCAGATGAGGAACGCTGGGAGCGACAGATCCGGTTTCGGGATGCACTGAGATCTCGGCCGGATTTGGTGAAGGCCTACGCCGAACTGAAAATCAAGCTTGCAGATGAGAATAAAGACGACAGAGAATCGTATACCACTGCCAAAACCGAATTCATCTTAAAGGTTCTGGATGGACGGCTGTGAAGCATCAGAACGGACTGTTCATTAAAAATAGATGGGTCTACTTCATCGCCGTGATCATCACGTTGGCAGCGGGACTAGCTTCCAGAACATATGGAGCGGTTTTGCCGAAATGGATGTATGAGCATTTTGGAGATGCGCTATGGGCAGGCATGATCTATTTTGGCGTACGTATGGTATTCATTCACTTGAGCCGTGCGAGAGCAGTCTGGATCAGTGTTATATTCAGTTGGGGCGTTGAATTCTCTCAAATGATTCAGGTACCTTGGCTGAACGATCTGCGTTCGACGTTGTTGGGAGCTCTGATATTGGGTCGTGGATTTCTAGTCAAAGATTTAATCCGATACCTAATCGGCATATTATGTGTTTATTTTATAGACCGTTTTATCTTGACTAGATTTATACGTTTATAGAGTCAATTCATAAATAGGAGGTACGCTGAATGAATATCGATAAACTTTTTGCAGCATCCCCTGAGTTTGAAACCGAACGGTTGTACCTCAGACGTCTTACGATGGATGACCTCGATGAATATTATGCATTTGCATCTGACCTGAAAGTTAGTGAGCAAAGCTTGTGGCAGTGCCATCAAAGCAAGGATGATTCCATCGGTTATCTGGAGCGAGTGCTGCGAAACTATGAGCAAAAAACGGTATATCTCTGGGCTTTTGTGCTGAAAGAAACGGGAACGCTGATTGGAAGAGGTGGCATTTTCCATCTGGATGAATTCATGCAGAGCGGGGAACTGGGGTACGCCATTGGTAGCGCCTATTGGGGCAAGGGGCTTGCCGCGGAAGCTATGCAACCTATCGTTGATTACTGCTTCGAGCAACTGGGGTGTAACCGGCTGGAGGGTAAATGCAATGCGGGCAACATCGGCTCTGCGCGTGTGATGGAAAAGCTGGGCATGGTGCAAGAAGGGGTGTTACGCAAGCAGTTGAAAATTAAAGGTGTATTTACCGACCAGAAGATGTACGCCCGCATCCGGGATGATCTATAATAGTTGATTAACATGAGCTGTCTTACAGCGACCAAGGAGGAAAAACTATGATCTATAGCATTATTTCCCGTTCCGTATGGGAGGAAGTGTCCAAAGGAGACACATATGCACCAGAAAGTTTGGAAACGGACGGCTTTATTCATTGTTCCACCGCAGAGCAGATCCCGTGGGTAGCTGGACAGTATTATGCGGGACGTACCGATCTGTTGCTGCTCGGGATTGAAGAGAGAACGTTGAAGGCAGAGCTGGTCTATGAGGATCTATATGAATTGAACGAGTTATTTCCACACATCTATGGAGAGTTGAATCTGGATGCGGTAAGTAAGGTCCTGAACTTTGAACCGAATGCAGACGGCACGTTTTCTTTCCCGGCATAACTTTCTGAAATGGGGGTAAGACGGATGGATATGAATCAGGCTTTTTTGGAAACAGCGGAGAAACAGTTCCTCTACTACAAGCGGCTTGGTGAACGCGCAATGGAGCAATTGGAGACGGAGCAGTTGTTCCAGACATGGAACGAAGACACCAACAGCATTGCAGTCATCGTAAAGCATTTGTGGGGCAATATGCGATCCCGCTGGACGGATGTGCTGACAACGGATGGTGAGAAGCCATGGCGTGAGCGTGATGCCGAATTTGTGGGTGATTTTCATACGAGGGAAGAGTTGCTTGCCAAGTGGGAAGAGGGCTGGGACTGTCTGTTGGGAGCGCTGCGTTCGTTTACTCCGGATCACATGTCTCAGATCATATATATTCGGAATGAGGGCCATACCATTATGGAGGCGATTATGCGGCAGTTGGCGCATTATCCGTACCATGTGGGGCAGATTGTGCACACGGCCAAAATGTTAAAAGAAACGTCGTGGGATAGTCTTTCTATCCCCAGAAACGGGTCAAATACTTATAACGAAGGCAAGTTTTTGAAACCAAAGACCAGAAAGCATTTTACAGAGGACGAGCTTGAATGAGTTTTAGAGAAAAGAGGGATTACAAACGATGGCACAAATTGCGTTGATACGTCACGGCAGTACGGCATGGAATAAAGAAAAACGTTCGCAGGGACAGACAGACAACCCGCTTGATCAGGAGGGCAGAGAACAGGCGGCTTTGTTAGCGGCGAGGCTGGCGGAGGAATCCTGGGATGCCATCTACGCCAGTGACTTGGAGCGGGCAAGTGAAACGGCTCGTGTTATCGCAGATCGGCTTGGTATTCAGGAGATTCATCTCGACCCGAGATTACGTGAAATGGGCGGAGGTCAGGTAGAGGGCACAACAGAAGAGGAACGTGTCGCGAAATGGGGAGCAGATTGGAGTTTGCTCGATCTAGGAAAAGAGCACCCGGACACAGGTGCTTCCCGAGGGAAAGCGGCGTTAGAAGATATCCTTCGGCAGCATCCGAATGGACGAGTCATCGTGGTGAGTCACGGGGCTGTGCTTCGTAATACATTGCGGGCACTGGTACCGGAACTGGATATCAGCGTAAAGCTGGGGAACACATCGATTACACGAATGGTGCATCAGGATCAGGCATGGCAGTGTGAATTGTACAATTGCAGTGCGCATCTGGAGTGAGGTAAAGCCATGGACACAATCTCCTATAACTGGACAGAGGACAGGTTATCTCCACTCGGAGAGCGTGGAATTGTAATTCGCTGCGGCGAGTCGCTGTCTGAGGTGGTACATCAGAGAGTGATGTCAGTATGTGCTCTTTTGGAAAAGGGATCTGTGACAGCTGCGGTGGAGTGGGTGCCTTCTTATTTGTCTGTCACATTGTTTTACGATCCTTGGATATCGTCTTATGAGGACACATGTAAGCTTCTGCTACAACATTTGCGTCAACTCAATGACGAATCTAAAGATTTGAAGTCGATTGGGATGGGGAATCCTCCTAGGATCATGACTATTCCGGTATGTTACGGCGGAAAGTTCGGGCCGGATCTGGAATATGTGGCTAACGAACATGGCCTCACAGTAGAGGAAGTCATTGCGATCCATTCATCGGTTGATTACCTCGTACATATGATTGGATTTGCCCCCGGCTTCCCATATTTAGGAGGACTGCCTGAACAAATAGCCACGCCAAGGAGGGCAACGCCGAGGCTTCAAGTAGAGGCTGGGACGGTCGGCATAGGTGGTTCTCAGACGGGGATCTATCCGATAACGACACCAGGTGGGTGGCAGTGTATTGGACGGACACCTATCCGTCTTTTCCGTCCGGAAACGAATCCTCCAAGTCTGCTTGAAGCGGGAGACTTTGTTCACTTCAAGCCCATTACGATGCAAGAATACTTGGAACTGGCGCGGAAGGAGGAGGAGTGATGAGTATACAGATCATTCGTCCTGGCTTGTTAACAACCGTTCAAGATGAAGGCAGAATCGGGTATCGCCGTTATGGTGTGCCCGTAGGCGGTTCAATGGACATGTTCGCGGCGCGAGCAGCCAATATACTTGTCGGTAACTCTCGGCACGATGCAGTACTTGAGATCACGATGTCCGGGCCGGAACTGCAAGTACAAACCAATCAACTGGTTTCGCTATGTGGTGCAGATCTCAGTGCCACGGTTGATCGACAGCCTGTACCTTTGTGGAGACCCGTGCTGTTACGGGCTGGCAGTGTATTGAAGTTTGGCGCATGTCGGCATGGCCTGCGTGCATATTTGGCGTTTGCTGGCGGGATCGATGTACCAGAAGTGATGGGCAGCCGTAGTACGGATGTTAAGACCGGGTTTGGTGGTTTTCATGGGAGAGCTCTGCGTGCGGCAGATGTCCTAGATACGGGAAGCATCCAAGATCAGGTTCGACAATGGATGCGTTTTATGGAAGAACAATTAGGTGATAACAAATCCATGGTCGCTCCGGCATGGCTATTATCAGAGCGGGAGAGACCCAACTATTACGGTAAAGCTGTCGTTCGAGTGATGCAAGGTCAAGACTGTGCGGAATTCAGCGCAGAGAGCCTGGATCGATTTGGTACCGAAGATTACCTCATCTCTCCCCAATCTGATCGTATGGGATACCGGATGCAGGGGTTACGGCTGGAGCTGGATCGGCCATTGCATCGTTTATCCGAGGCGGTCACCTTTGGCACGGTGCAGGTACCTGCGGATGGGCAGCCTATCGTATTGATGGCGGATCACCAGACCATTGGAGGATATCCTGTGATTGCACAGGTAGCTGCGGTTGATTTGCCCATTCTGGCTCAGGCCAGGCCCGGAAGTCGCGTTTCTTTTGCAGAGATTACGCATGAAGAAGCGCGTGATCTCTACATCGAACGTGAGCGGAACTTAAGACTGCTGGATCAGTTGATTCGCAGGAAAATGGCCGAAATGGAGGTGATATCATGAGCGTTTCATATACACTGGATATCAATTGTGATCTTGGTGAGAGTTATGGTTTTTATCAGACGATGATGAATTCCGATGAAGCCATGATGCCATTGATCACATCGGCTAATATTGCCTGTGGATTCCATGCGGGTGATCCCTCCGTCATGCGGCTGACGGTAGAACGGGCAATCGTGCATCAGGTAGCCATTGGCGCACATCCCGGGTTGCCTGATTTGCAAGGATTCGGAAGACGAAATATGGAGATTACACCACGGGAAGCCTACGACATGGTGGTATATCAGATTGGGGCTTTGCAGGCTTTTGTCTATGCCAGAGGGGGACATCTGCATCATGTAAAACCACATGGAGCACTTTATAATATGGCGGCAACCAATTCGAAGCTCGCTGAGGCTATTGCCGAAGCGGTTTATAGGGTGCAACCTGAGCTTTATTTATATGGTTTGGCAGGCAGTGAACTGATCAGGGAAGCTCAGCGAATCGGTGTACGCGGCGTGAATGAAGTATTTGCAGATCGGACGTATACCTCTGATGGCAGATTAACGCCTCGCAGTCACGAAGGTGCTCTCATAGAACGATCTGAAGAAGCACTGGCTCAGGTGATTCGCATGGTTAAAGACGGAGTGGTCGTATCTACGGATGGAACCTTAGTTCCCATTACAGCAGATACAGTTTGCATCCATGGTGACGGCACACATGCGCTTACGTTTGCTCAAGAGATTCGTCGCATGCTGGAAGCCGAGGGTGTTGCACTGACAGCATATGAAGCGAGATAAAGATGGAGAATGGAGGAGTTGTACACCATGAAACCGATACGGAATTCGGCCAAAGCGGTCATTGTTCAGGACGGAAGTTTGTTACTGATTCGTCTACAAGATCAGTATGGTGATGCTTATGTTTTTCCAGGCGGTGGGCAGGAGAAGGGTGAAGAACTGAAAGATGCGGTAGCTCGGGAATGTCTGGAGGAGATTGGACAGGCGGTGCAGGTAGGTGAGCTATTACATATCCGGGAATACATCGGTGCCAATCATGAGTTTGCTGAGTGGGATGCAGATATCCATCAGGTGGAGTTTTATTTCGAGTGCAGTCTGGTTGATCCAAAAGCTTCAGTCTTTGAAGGCTCTAACCCGGATGATCATCAGGTTGCTGTAGAATGGATTGCGCTCGAGGAGCTGTCCAACATCCGCCTGTATCCCAAAACCATCGGTGAATTGCTGTTGAAAAAGGGAGAGCAACGCATTTACCTTGGAGACCTTAATTAAGTTAACATTCTCAAAATTGTCATGCATATGTTCTGGTTCAGGGATTCATCATAGGTGAGGCGGGTACACTATAAGTACAGGCGTATGTTAAAGGAATCGTGCTTAAATATACATCTGTACATTGTGTCATTAGGAATCTGTGTCGACTGTTAGAGACATAGATTGTATACAATTAATCTTAAAAGAATAGTTCAAAGCTTTTGGGCTTTGAAACTGCTTCTACCAATGAAAGAACTGCAGAAGTAGTGAAAGAGACGAAGTCGATTCTGAAGAAGCGAAGCGCTCGCCTTTATCACCGGATTATTTACCATTAAACCATATTCAATAATAAATCCGGGGATAACAGCGATCGAAAGAACGATTCGTCACTGTAACGGTCACACTGCATAACTATGTTGGTAGCTAGCATCAAAGCCAAGCTTTCAAACACTCCCCCATCCCGAAAGGAGCAACTCCCATGAACCAGAACGAATTGGAACAAAACATTGTGAAGGCTTTGGAAAATAACCCGTATTGCAGTTTCTCCACCGTAGAGAATGGCAAGCCGAAATCCCGTTATATGGCTATTTTCAATGATGGGCTGAATATTCATCTGGCAACCAACCGTCAGACGCACAAAGTAGAGGAACTGGAGAACAATCCGAATGTTAGTCTTCTGCTTGGTTACGAAGCCGGAGGCACCAAGGAAGTGGTGGAGATCGAGGGTACTTGTGAGGTCACTAAAAATGAATCCTTGCGTGAGCAAGTGTGGAATGATGAGTTGAAGGCATGGTTCGATGGACCTAATGATCCCAACTATGTAATCTTGGATATTACCCCAGCTCGCATAGAATATACAGGCAAAGACCATGAGCATCATGTGTGGGAGCAATAAATTCAGGCGTAGCTTCAAGGTAAAGCCAATTACCAAATTATCTTGGCGAATACTCGTTGTCAGACGACGAAAATATAGAGAATGTTCAACCGTGAATGCCTTTTCTAAGGCTTCGCGGTTTTTAATTTTATCCCAAAACAGCAAGATATGCACTTTATGTAACATTGATGTAACATACGTGATTTTGAGTAATTATACCCTAACCCTTTCCTTATTCACTGCAAAATATGTCGAAATCACGCATGAAAACGTAAAATGGACTAGTTATGTGCGGATAACGTAAAAATTAATGCTTTTCATTGTTTTAACATTACGTTATGATTTGATATGTAAATACACGCACAGATATGAATAGATGTTCATGTGAGATAAACTTACCTGAAGACGCCGATGAGTGCTCATTGGATCATCAGTACGCACAACCCATGAAATCTATTATTTTCTGTGCCTGTATTTGCGGTATTGCATGATTTAATGTACATAAACCGGGAGGGGTTATTTTTGAAGAAAAGTAAGAAGTTGTTATCAAGCCTGACTGCCGCTTTCGTTGCATTTAACGTGCTTGCGGTATTTCCAGTACCTGTATCGGCTGCCGATGCGGCCAAAGTCAAATTGCGGATCATGGAAACAACGGACATTCATGACAACCTGATCAACTATGACTATTATTCAGACAAAGCGACGGATCAATATGGACTGGCCAAAACGGCTACGCTGATCAAGAAAGCCCGTGAGGAAGCGAAGAACAGCTTGTTGTTCGACAACGGTGACTTGATCCAGGGTAACCCGATGGGAGACTATGTTGCGAAGATTGATCCTCTGAAAAAGGGTGAAACTCACCCTGTATATAAGGCGATGAATCTGCTCGATTATGATGCAGGCAACATCGGTAACCATGAATTCAACTATGGTCTCGATTTCCTTGACATGACGCTGGAGGGGGCAAATTTCCCTTACATCAATGCCAACGTTTATGTAGACGATGGTGACAAAGATGAAACAAATGACAAAAACTACTTCACTCCTTATAAAATTTTGGACAAAAAAGTAACGGATGAGAATGGCAAGGAACATACCATTAAAGTGGGTGTGATCGGCTTTGTGCCGCCGCAAATCATGCAATGGGACAGTGCTAACCTTGAAGGTAAGGTTATTGCCAAGGATATCATCGCTACTGCGAAAAAATTTGTTCCAAAAATGAAAGCCGAAGGTGCGGACATTATCGTAGCGATCCCTCACTCGGGATTCGAGGATATTCCGCAAACCGACCTGATGGAGAACTCTGTGCTGTACCTGAGCCAAGTGGAAGGCATTAATGCCATTCTGTTTGGACACGCCCACAAAGTATTCCCTAGTGCAGACTTTAAAGGTAAAAAAGGAGTCGATCTGGAAAAGGGTACAATCAATGGTGTTCCTGCTGTAGAGCCTGGTTTCTGGGGGGATCACCTGGGAATCATTGATCTGGATCTGGAGCAAGTGGACGGTAAATGGAAAGTGGTTGATTCCAAAACAGAAGCACGTTCAATCTACGATACAGCGAACAAAAAACCGCTGGTAGATGCGGATCAGGCAATCGTTGATGCTGTCCATGACGAGCACGAAGGCACACTGGAATATGTACGTGGTCCCGTTGGCGAAACGACAGCACCGATCAACAGCTTCTTCGCTCTGGTGCAGGATGACCCATCCATTCAGATCGTAACGAATGCACAGAAATGGTACGTGGAAAAGAAACTGCAAGGCACTGACTATGAGAATGTCCCAGTCCTGTCTGCGGGTGCACCTTTCAAAGCAGGTGGACGTTCTGGTGCTTCGTATTACACGAACATTCCTAAAGGTACAATTGCCATCAAAAACGTGGCAGACCTTTATGTATATCCAAACACGGTACACGCTGTAATGGTGAATGGTGCCGAATTGAAAGAGTGGTTAGAATGGTCAGCAGGCCAATTTAACCAGATTGATCCGGCTAAAGGTGGTCAGCAACAATTAATTAATATGGATTTCCCAACGTATAACTTTGATGTTATCGATGGTGTAACCTACCAGATTGATGTTACACAACCAGCTAAGTACGATAGCAAAGCGACAGTGGTTAATGCATCGGCCAGCCGGATCAAAAACTTGAGCTTCGAAGGCAAGCCGGTAGATCCAGCACAAAAATTCATCGTAGCAACGAATAACTATCGTGCGTCTTCATCCAAATTGGCTAACCCGGACGGTAAACGTATCGTTCTGGCTGCACCGGATGAGAACCGTCAAGTGATTATCGACTATATCCGTGAGAACAAAACAATTAACCCGACAGCGGATGGCAACTGGTCGCTGGCACCAATTAAACCTTCTGCTGGTGTAACTGCGGCAGCGCTGAATGACCTTGAGGTGGTATTTGCTTCTTCCCCGGATGCTAAAGATCTTGTGGAAGCGAATCCGGCTATGTCCTTTATTGGTACCAATAAAGATGGGTTTGCAGAATACGGATTGAAACTGACAGGTGAGGCAGCAACAACACCAAAACCTGAACCAAGCCCGGCTCCGACACCGAAACCCGAACCAACACCAGCGCCGGCACCAAAACCTGTACCAGCACCAAAACCACAGCCGGAGAAACCAGCTACGAACCATAAAGTCGTATATGTGGTGCAAAAAGGAGACAACCTGTATCGCATCGGTTTAAAACATGGTGTAGACTGGCGTGTCCTTGCCAAAACAAACAAAATCACCAATGTGTATAACCTGAAAGTTGGACAAAAAATTGTCATTCCTGCTTCATAGAGTCTAATAAAGGGTATAGACGAGAGACTGGCAGTCATCAGACTGCTGGTCTTTTTTGTGGCAAGAAGGAATACAAATGTTTCTGTATACCTCATATAGGAAGTCATTAAAACATTAGAGATTAATTGTTGGACCCATGATATACTATTTACAAACTTTGGGTATAAAACTTGGTAACATTAATGATGTAGCTTGATAAACTGGCAAGGGGGTTCTACATGAATTGCAGTGGCTGCAGTCCAATCTATCCGATAGAGGGCCAAGGTACCCTGTACCTGCGACCCGTCTCCCCTGCTTTGCTGGAAGCGCTGCAAACCAAGGGAAGGCATGTTGATTATTCAGAAGAGATGTTTTGGTTCCATTTTTCAGATGTACAGGAGTTACAGGATCGAATGGAAGAGATTATAGATATGGAGAAGATATTGTCGATTTCGCTGGCCGTTCAGTTAAAGTCTGTAACGGAACCATTCACCGATGGTTTTGAGGGTGATTGGATTAGTCTATCCATGCAACATGCCAGAATCAAATATGCTGATATCGTTTCTACTATTTTAGAACGCCAGTTTACCAGTTATATGCAACCGATTGTAGATGCCTCACAGTGCATTATCGGATATGAGTTTTTGCTTCGTCCGGCTGAACATGGGAGAGCCTTTAGTTCCTATGAATTGTTTGAAGTAGCTCGCGAAACGGGACTGCATTCGTTTCTGGATCGTACTGCCCGTATTAAGGCCATTGAGACAAGCGCCAAATATCTGCCTCGCGGTGTGAAACGTTTTGTTAATTTCCTGCCTTCCTCTATTTATAACCCCGAATATTGCCTGACACATACATTTGAGGCGATAGAACGTCTCTCGCTCGATCCGAAAGATTTCGTTTTTGAAGTCGTGGAAACCGAACAGATCCAGCAACTGTCTACATTGCAGCATATTTTTGAAGTTTATCGCTCTCGCGGTATGTCCGTTGCATTGGATGATGTAGGCGCTGGATTTTCGACGATCGAACTAATGAACCGCTTAGAGCCGGATTTTGTGAAAATTGATCGCAGCCTGATTGACTATTGTGATCAGGATGAAGTGAAGCAACAGAAGATCAGGAACATTGTTCAGTTATCCAATCGATTTGGAGGCAAAGTGCTTGCCGAGGGGATCGAACGAATGGAGGAGTTTGATTTCTGCCGATCGGTTGGAATTGAACTTGCACAAGGATATTATTTTGGTAAACCCGCAGCACAACCTCCCGATGGTCCATATTCGGATCCATCGTACAGAGAAGCGAGATAACTGCTGTTCACCTTTGGACTAAACACTAATATTCAACATTAACATGACAGCACAAGTCACTTTCCCCTTGAAGTGGCTTGTTTGTTGTGAACTTTGTTTTTATTCAAAAAAACTCCGTCATTAGCCGATATATAGTATAGACCAATAGAAGTTCATACATAGCTGGGAGAATGGCTTCATAATATGAGGGGGAGAACCGATTGAAAGAGACTAAGAACAAAAAGAAAAGTAAAAAGAAAGCTTTTGTCTGGAATATCCGCAATAAAATGCTCGTTTCGTTTTTGGTTGTTCTTTTAGTACCAAGTTTGGCAATTGGCTTGGTGTCTTTGTATATCGCGGAAGATACAGTACAAGCACAATTGAACGACAGTGCCCTTCAGAGCGTAAGTACGGCTAATAAAATTGTGGAGAGTCAGGTCAATAACAAAATTTTTGACATTAATTTCTTCTCGGAATCACTCGACCCGTCCCTGATCAAAGGAGAAGATGATAGCACGGAGCTTCAAACCAAGCTTGCTCAGTATCTGGGACTGCATCCGGATGCTTTGAATATTTTTGTAGGGTCGACAGAAGGAGTCATGGTTCGTGGCAAGCCAACAGAGAGTAGCCAGCGAGGAGAAGCTTATGATCCAAGAGAGCGTGAGTGGTATAAGCTCGCGATGGATAAGCCGGGTACGGTTGCTATTTCACCTGTCACCAAAAATACAGATGGCGTAGCGGTTGTTTTTATCTCCAAAACGCTTAAGGATCAATCCGCTGTAATTGGTTTGTCACTTGATTTGACCGAGCTAAGGGATCAGGCTGCGATTAAGGTTGGTAAAGAAGGATACGTTATTATTCTGGATAAAGATAAACATGTTGTTGTTTCTCCTGTGCAAGAAGTAGGTACACAAGAAAAAAGCGGTGTGTTAGATCAAATGTATGATGGCAAGGAAGGTCAATTTGACTATGATTACGAAGGCCGCTCCAAAACCATGATTTTCTCTACCAATGAAGCAACGGGTTGGAAAATTGCAGGTACGATGTTCAAGAGTGAAGTCACCGACGCAAGTAAGGAAATAAGGCTCGCTACACTCATCGTGCTTTTGGCTTCTGTGTTCCTGGCCCTTATCTTTATTATCTGGTTCACTCGTTCGTTAGTGAGTCCGATTAAACGGTTGCAGGAAAATGCAAGAGCTGTAAGTAAAGGCGATCTCACCGTGAAGATGGATAGTAAACGTAAAGATGAAGTGGGTGAACTCGCGAAGTACTTTGAACGTATGGTGGATAATTTACGGATGATGATTCTGGGTGTGCAGGAAACAGCAGAACAAGTATCCGCTTCTTCACAAGAGTTGTCTGCGAGTGCAGACCAAACAACCAAAGCCATTGAACATTCAACTATGGCGATCCAAGAACTGGCCGAGGGTGCAGAGCAACAAGTGAATAGTGTGAAGGATGGTTCTGGACAGATGAGTCGCATGGCAGAAGATGTTCGTCAGATGTCAGAGCGTGTACAATCCATAACTACAGCGATGCGAAATACATCCGGGGCAGCATCTTCAGGGAATGAAGCAGCGGGAGAGGCTGTTGCACAGATGAATATCATCCAGGAAACGGTGGAACAGTTAGGAGATGTTGTGCAGTCCCTTAACGCCCGTTCAGTTGAGATTGGTAGTATGGTTGATGTCATTGCATCTATCTCGAAACAGACCAACCTTCTCGCACTGAATGCATCTATTGAAGCAGCAAGAGCAGGGGATGCAGGACGTGGATTTGCAGTCGTAGCTGGAGAGGTACGCAAGCTGGCTGAAGAATCGGGTAGTTCCGCGGCTCAGATTGGTGAACTTGTGCATAATATTCGTCAGGACATGGACTCTGCCCTAACAGCGATGAATGCTGCCCAAAGCCGTGTCGGTGAGGGGATACAGGCTGTAAATACTTCTGGAAAATCCTTCTCTCAAATTCGTGAAGCAGTGGAAGATGCTGTTCATACGCTGGACGAACTATCCGAAACGACGAAACAATTGGAGAATGGTGCCTCTCATGTGGCTCAGACGATGACGGATATCTCGAACGTCACTCAGGAATCTGCGGCGAGTACCGAATCTGTATCGGCTTCATCGCAAGAACAACTGGCTTCTGTTGAGGAAATTGCTTCGTCTTCTGCACATTTGAATAGTATGGCTGAACAGTTACAAGGATTGCTGGGTATGTTCAAAATGATGGATGATCCCGCAAAAGATAATAGCAAAAAATAATAGCAAAAAATAAATATAGACATTCCTCTTGCGTCCCTGTATAAATATATCGTCTGGTTCTTACGGGCAATTGTACAGGACAGCAGGAGGAACTATGGTATATGTAGCAATATTAATATTTGTTTTGACCATTACGATGGTGATCTGGCAGCCTCGTGGCATCGGCATTGGCTGGAGCGCTTCGGGAGGGGCAATCCTTGCCCTGGCAGCAGGAGTAGTTAGTTTCAATGATGCTTCGGATGTGGCCTCGATTGTGTGGAATGCTACGCTGGCCTTTGTTGGCATTATTATGATTTCATTGATTTTGGACGAGACTGGATTCTTCGAGTGGGCTGCCCTTCATATGGCCCGGCTGGCCGGAGGTAACGGACGTAAATTATTCCTTTATTCTATTTTACTAGGGGCCGCGGTGTCTGCCTTGTTTGCCAATGATGGCGCTGCGTTGATTCTGACACCGATTGTTCTGGCGATGGTTCGTGCTTTAAAGTTTGATGAGCGCATGGTGCTGGCATTTGTCATGGCAAGTGGTTTCATCGCGGATACGACCTCATTGCCACTCGTGGTCAGCAATCTTGTGAATATTGTTTCTGCCGATTTCTTTGGCATTACATTTGTAGAGTATGCGGTACGTATGTTTGTGCCTAATCTGTTCTCTATTGCAGCGAGTACGGCGATGTTGTTTTTGTTTTATCGTAAAAGCATCCCGCAGACGTATGATGTCACGGCTGCTCGTGACCCCAAGGAAGCCATCCGTGATCCACGTGTGTTCAAGATTGCATGGTTTATGCTGGGGCTGTTATTGGTAGCTTACGCTTCCAGTGAATTTCTGCCGATTCCCGTCTCCGTTATTGTAGGTGCGGTGGCCCTGCTTTTCGGTATACTTGCACGCAAGAGCGAAGCGGTGGATTTGAAAAGGGTGGTTAAGGAAGCACCTTGGTCTATTGTTGTCTTCTCGGTAGGGATGTACATTGTTGTTTATGGTTTACGTAATGCTGGATTAACGGATCATCTGAGCAGCTGGCTTGATGCTATAGCGGATTATGGTCTGTTCGCAGCATCGCTAGGTATGGGCCTGACCGCTGCGGTATTATCATCCGTGATGAACAATTTACCAACGGTATTAATTAATCTGCTCGCCATTCAAGGTGCACACACTGAGGGTATCATTAAGGAAGCTATGATCTATGCCAATGTCATTGGCTCGGATCTAGGTCCAAAGATGACGCCGATTGGGTCACTTGCAACCTTGTTATGGCTGCATGTATTGTCCCGTAAGGGTGTTAAGATTACATGGGGATATTATTTCAAAGCAGGCATTATTCTAACCATTCCAACGTTGTTGATTACATTGGCCGGTTTAGCAGTATGGCTGTGGATCTTGGGATGAAAATAAGCAGTGAGTTTAAAATAGTTATGATTTAAAAAGGCTATTCTTAACGGATGTGTTAACCACATCTGTTGAGAAGGCCTTTTTTGTTTGCAATCATAAATACCGTGTCCGTTCCTCTCTTACATATAAGAGGCCAATTATCCTATATCTATTTCCGAGGCCAGCCTTGTCTGAGGCAGGCCTTTCATTGCTACCACCCATAGCTGGAATCAAAGCTTTTGGAATTCCAACGAAGTGATCAAGTGCAGGAGACGGAATCGATTCTGTAGAAGCGAAGCGCTCGCCTTTGTCTCCGAATGTTTACATATGAAAAATGAAATCCATAACGATTTGGAGACAACAGCGATCGGAAGAATGATCCGAAACCGGAACGCCCAGCACGGAGTGGTTCTTTTACTGCCCTCAGCCTTAGCTAGGAATATAAATGTTTTAGAAACAGATGAGCGCTGACGCAACAGATGAGCGCTGACGCAGCGGAGGGAACGGAACGATTGTGGAAAAGCGGAGCGTTCGCCTTTACCCCCGGATATATTCCTCTTACAAATACAATCAAATATATCCGGGGGTAACAGCGATTGAAACAACGTCCGTTCCCGAAGCGGCCACCAGCGTACAAAATTTATTTTTCGTATGTTTCGTATTTTATCCCTAGCCCATATTTTTAACATTGCGTTTACAAAACATTGATTTTCAGATGACATAACGAAACTACAATGATTAAAGAGTTGATGGTGATCACACAAATTCACAAAACGCCATCACTACATTGGGGGAGGAAAACAAAAAATGTTTAAAAAGTTGCCGTTTATTTTGATGACCTTAACGTTCGTACTGGTGCTTGCAGCATGCGGATCGAAAAACGACGCAGGTACTACAAATGGTGCCGCAAGTAATGGATCAGGAGATAATACTGCTGCTGAACTCAGCGGTAACATTCTCGCTGTTGGATCAACAGCACTGCAGCCTCTGGTAGAGCAAGCTGGACAAAAATTTATGGCAGTTGATCAATATAAGAACGTGACGGTACAAGTGCAAGGCGGCGGTAGTGGTACAGGTCTGACTCAAGTATCTGACGGACAAGCTACGATCGGTAACTCTGACGTATTTGCTGAAGAGAAGCTGAAAGACGAAGCAAAAGCTAAAGAACTGGTTGACCACCAGGTAGCAGTTGTAGCAATTGCACCAGTAAGCAACAAAGATGCAGGTGTAACGGATCTGACAAAAGAACAACTGGTAGATATTTTCTCCGGTAAAATCACGAACTGGAAAGATGTTGGTGGTAAAGATCAAGCGATCGTTATCGTTAACCGTCCAAGTAGCTCCGGTACACGTGCAACTTTCGAAAACTTCGCGCTGGGAACGAAGGTAGAAGATATTCAAGGTTCAATTCAAGAAGATTCTTCCGGTACAGTTAAGAAGCTGGTATCTGAGACTCCAGGAGCAATTGGTTACCTGGCTCTGTCTTACCTGGATGACAAATTGCAAGTTCTGAAATACGGCGGTGTTGAAGCTACAGTTGAGAACGTAGAAGCAGGAACATATCCAGTATGGGCTTACCAGCACATGTATACAAAAGGTGAGCCGGATGCAGCAACAAAAGCATTCCTCGACTACATGCTCAGCGATGAAATTCAACAAAATGACGTTAAGGAACTGGGCTACATTCCGGTATCCGGCATGAAAGTAAAACGCGATGCAGCAGGTAATGTGACTCAGTAACATTCTTTGAACTTGCGCATACAGCGAAAGAGGCGGACCCAGGTCCTGCCTCTTTGCGCGGTTTGCTCAGAAATTATCCCATATTTTGCACTAATTCTACTATAGAAGGATGGTTGTTATGGAACAGACCGAAGGGGGAACGGTGATGAACAATAAACTGAAACCACGCCGGCCCTTGAGAGAGAAACATTACTGGGAAGAGTGGACGGGACGGATCTACACGTCGATATGTGTCGTTTTCCTGATCGTTGTCATGTTTTCCATCGTATATTTTGTCGCATCCAAAGGGTTATCAACCTTTTTCCAGGATGGCGTCAGCCTGCGTGAGTTCATTTTCGGAAAAACGTGGAATCCTACAGGTGAGCCTGGCGTTTATGGTGCATTACCGTTTATCACGGGTTCCTTTACAACCACCTTGCTTGCAGCATTGATTGCAAGTCCGCTTAGTCTATGTGCAGCACTCTTTATGACCGAGATTGTACCGGGTAAAGGTAAAAAGATTTTGCAGCCCGCGATTGAATTGCTTTCCGGTATTCCATCCGTTGTATACGGATTTATCGGTCTAAGCGTAATTGTTCCGATGTTACGCAGTATCTTCGGAGGACCCGGCATTGGGATTGCAGCCGGATGTCTGGTGTTGTCCGTCATGATTCTGCCTACAGTTACGAGTATCATGGCAGATGCGTTGTCTGCTTTGCCTAAGGGCTTGCGTGAATCTTCTTATGCGCTTGGCGCAACACGCTGGCAGACGATTTATCGGGTAATCATTCCGACGGTGCTACCTGCATTGCTGACAGGTATTGTCCTTGGTATGGCTCGTGCATTTGGTGAAGCATTGGCTGTACAGATGGTCATCGGTAATGCGCCGCATGTACCGACATCCCTGCTCGAATCCGCTTCAACATTAACAAGTGTAATCACCCTGAGTATGGGTAACACCACGATGGGTTCTGTTCATAACAATGCATTGTGGAGCATGGCGCTTGTCCTGCTGGTAATGACCTTTGTCTTCGTCATTCTGGTTCGCCTGCTTGAAAGGAGGAACCGGGTATGAGAATGAAGCCAAAAACAGCGGATAAAATTGCAACAGTAGTCATCGTGATTCTGGCTTTATTCATTGTTGTACTTTTGCTCGGTTTACTCGGATTTATTCTGTTCCGGGGGATCGGTCAGATCAATTGGCACTTCCTGACGAGTGCGCCGCAATTGCTCAAAGGTGGCGGTGGTATTGGTCCGCAACTCTTTAACTCTATCTTTTTGCTTGTACTAACGCTGATTATTACCATCCCGCTCGGCTGGGGCGGAGGTATTTATATGGCGGAATATGCCAAACCGGGTCGGATTACAAGTTTCATTCGACTGGTTGTCGAAGTATTGTCATCTTTCCCATCGATCGTGATCGGTTTGTTCGGACTTTTGCTGATCGTAAATACGTTTGGCCTGGGCTTCTCACTCTTATCGGGTGCGATGGCACTGGCGATTTTCAACTTGCCACTTATGGTACGGACGACAGAGCAAGCTTTCCGAGCCGTTCCCAAAGAGCAGAAGGAAGCAGGACTTGCTCTTGGTTTATCCAAATGGAAGATCATTACGTCCATCCTGTTGCCTGTGGCACTGCCAAGCTTGATCACTGGTACGATTCTGGCATCCGGTAGGATCTTCGGTGAAGCAGCGGCCCTGATGTTCACTGCGGGTATGAGTAGTCCACCGCTGGACTTTACGGACTGGAATCCAACAAGTCCGAGATCACCAATTAATCCACTTCGTCCTGCGGAAACACTAGCTGTACACATCTGGAAAGTCAACAGTGAAGGCATCGGACCAGATTCAAAAGAAGTTGCAGCAGGGGCTTCTGCCGTGCTGGTCATTCTGGTACTGGCATTCAATCTGAGCGCGCGCTGGATCGGCCGGGTTGTGTACCGCCGTATGACAGCTTCGAAATAAGGAGGAAATCCACATGGCCATACCTTTTGGTACGGAACAGTTAAGCATATATTATGGACATTTTCAGGCCGTGAAGCAGATCAGCCTGACTTTCCCCGAAGCGAGTGTAACGGCCCTGATCGGGCCGTCCGGTTGCGGGAAATCCACATTCCTTCGTTCGTTAAATCGGATGAATGATGAGATTGCCGGGTCCCGCACGGAAGGACATATCTGGATGGACGGCAATGACCTTAACGAACCGGGGACGGATGTAATCAAGCTTCGTCAGAAAATCGGCATGGTGTGGCAGAAGCCAAACCCTTTTCACAAGTCTATTTACAACAATATCGCATTTGGCCCCCGCTACCGCGGTACAAAAAGTAAGAAGGCACTGGATGAAATCGTGGAAAAAAGCTTGCGCCGTGCTGCCCTCTGGGATGAAGTGAAAGACAGACTACATGAGTCAGCCTTGGCACTTTCAGGTGGACAGCAACAGCGTCTCTGTATCGCGCGCGCGCTGTCTGTAGACCCGCAGATCCTATTGCTTGACGAGCCTGCATCTGCGCTTGACCCTGTATCTACGGGTAAAGTGGAGGAATTGATCTCGGAGCTGAAGCAGGAGCTACGCATCGTTATTGTTACCCATAACATGCAGCAGGCGGCTCGCATCTCGGATTATACCGCTTATTTTTATCTGGGCAGTATGGTTGAGCACGGGGAGACGGAGCACATTTTTACTAACCCGGACAACCGCTTGACGCAGGAATATATTATGGGGCGTTTTGGTTAATAAGAGTCAAGGGTGTAGCATAGATTTATATGTTTAGAGAAACACGAAATAACAGCATGATCTTTGAACGAGGGTGTTCAAGGATCATGCTTTTTTTTGTGTTTTTTTATATTTGAACATGCTTTATGAGTTATTTACGAGTACACAAATCGCTACAATTGTAGGATCGAACTGGAATGTTGCCTATAATATTATGTCACAAGTACATTGGCAGGTTCATATGTGTCTATGATTCGTACCTGTCATGGAGTGAGGGCGGTCTTCGTTATTCGGTGCTATATAAGTTGAACTTTTCTTTTACACATTAACGGAGTGGACTGTGTAAAATCTTTAGTTCAACTTATATAGAAAAGATCGAACAAGCCCTGAACCATATGAACGAAATGAGCATATCCTATATAGAAATGATGTGCTTTGAGAATACGTCACTTTTATTGACATATAGCGTATGGCATATTACGCTGTATATGATTGAATGCATGGCAGAATGGTGAACTTTCATCATGAAATAACAGAATATAGCGAATGATAACGAGCGGGAGAGACCTGAGCAGGATAATCGAGCACAGTACAAGTAGGCATGATTGATGCAATTTAGATTCAGAACTGTACTGTACAGATGGCTTAGGCACCGAAGGAGCAAGCAGTTATGCACCCGGCATAACCGTTAATCTCTCAGGTAAAAGTACCGTCGTTGGACGCAACTCTGGAGAGTGCGCGGAAGAAGCGCCACCCAAGGGGTATATGATTGTCAGATCGCTGAACAGAGGAGTACTTGAGTGTACTTGGCTTTGTTCTTCCTGACGTTATAATCATGAAACTCTCAGGTATCAAGGACAGAGAGAGGGCTAACGGCCTTCTTCTGTCCTTTTTTAATGTCATCATTCAGTAAATCAGGAACATTGTGGTGATTCTTGTCCAGATGTCGATGACAAAACCAATTGGAGGGTTACAAGGTGCGATTTAAAGATGTTTTTTCAATTATTGGCCCGTCGATGACGGGGCCATCCAGTTCACATACAGCCGGTGCGGCAAGATTGGGACGAATTGCGCGTCAGTGGCTGGGATGCACACCGGAACGTGCAAGGCTTACATTATATGGATCATTTGCGGATACCTATCAGGGACATGGAACAGATCTGGCACTAATCGGTGGTTTGCTGGGTTACGTTACAGATGATCCACGTATACCGGATGCAGAGCAATATGCAGATGAAGCAGGCATGGAGGTTGAATTTTACACCAGCGGTCTGCCAGCTCCCCATCCTAACACGGTCAAGATTGAATTGTGGCACGGCGAACGGGCATGCTCTTTAATAGGCGCTTCCATCGGTGGCGGCAGTGTATCTGTGCATGCTTTAAATGATTTTCGCGTACAGATCAGTGGAGAGTTTCCGACACTTGTTTTGCGTCATGCCGATAAAGCGGGAGTTCTGGCATCCGTGACCTCAACCATTAGCTCATCTGGAGTGAATATCGGCTATATGCAAGTGGATCGAAAGGCTCGTGATGGTGAGGCGCTTACAGCAATGGAGATGGATGCACCGCCGAGTGAAGACACGTTGAACAAGCTGCGTTCATTGGATCATATGCTGGATATTCGTGTGATTGATCTGAAGAGAGGGGGTGATCCGGATGCGGTTTAAACATCTACATGAATTGAACACCATCTGCACTGCGGAGTCCAAAACAATTGCACAGTTGATGATTGAAGAGCAGGTGCAGGAGACTAACACACCCGAAACAGACGTCGTAAAGCAAATGTCGGAGTACTACCAGGTGATGAAAGAAGCGGTTCGTAAAGGACTTACAGAAGATACAACCTCACGTAGCGGACTGACGGGTGGGGACGGGAAAAAGATGGCCGAATATATTCGCCAAGGCGAAACATGCTCAGGTGATGCTTCTGCCCTTGCCATGGCCTATGCGCTATGTGTATCGGAAGTAAATGCCTCTATGGGACGTATCGTGGCTACCCCAACGGCGGGCTCTTGTGGCATCATTCCGGGTGTGTTTATCAGCTCGCAGGAACGATTTGGCTGGACGGATGAACATCTGGTGAATGGATTGTTCTGCGCCGGTGCTATTGGATACGTGATCGCCAACAATTCATTTATTTCAGGGGCCGAGGGCGGCTGTCAGGCGGAAGTAGGATCAGCGATTGGCATGGCTGCCGGTGCGATGGTGGAGCTTCGCGGAGGGACACCGGAGCAGGTAGTGCATGCTGTAGGATTGGCTTTGAAAAATACACTGGGCCTCATCTGCGATCCGGTTGCTGGCCTTGTAGAGATTCCATGCATCGTGCGCAACGGACTCGGTGCCGTTACTGCACTGGCTGCCGCAGATATGGCACTCGCTGGTGTACGTAGTGCCATTCCGTCTGACGAAGTCATTGACGTGATGTTGGAGGTAGGCAGTGCGATGCCAAGCCGTCACCGCGAGACAGCGCAAGGTGGGCTCGCTCAGACACCTACAGGCCGCAAGATGATGGAGAAGCTGGCGAAACCAAAGGCCAAGCGGTTGCCGGATGAGTCATCCGAAACATCAACAACAGGCTCAGAGGCAGAATAGCAAGTGGATCATATACAGGACAGGGTCAGATAGCTTGGGAGTACAAAACCAGGTTCCGATTTAGCAAGTAGCAAGTAGTAATTATTAATTAGAGCATGTTAGTCGTTATTACATCATAACAAACAAGCGTCCGCGAACCTGGTTTTCTCAGGTTATGCGAGACGCTTGTTTGTCCAGTCTGCCTAAACCGCCAAGATAGCAGTCAACCAATCAGAATTGGAGAAGGCAGTCATGTATTGTTGTTTCAAAAAGGCATCTACTTTACTTCTGTGCGCATCACGGCATATCCGTAAGCAGGCAGTTCAATGGCAAGCACACCGTCTTCCAGAGCGGTGCGATGGTTGCCCTCAAACAGCTCCGTCCAAGGTTGCTCTCCTGCATCCAGTTCAACGATGGCGGTTTCCTCAGAACGGTTGAACAGAATGAGGATGCGTTCCTCGTCACTTTGCCGCTCCATCACAAGCTGGCTACCGCCTTCCTGAGCTTGCAGGAAACGGATGGTTCCGGCTGCTCGCAGAGCAGGATGAGCATGGCGCAGAGCAATCAGCTTTTGATAAAAGTGAAGTAGCTCCCGATCCTGCTTCGCTTCGTCCCACTCCATGCATTTGCGGCAACCTGGATCATGTTCTCCGTCAAGCCCGATCTCGTCACCATAATAGATACATGGGGCTCCCATATAACTGAACTGGAACAAGGCAGCCAGTTTCATCTTGCGTTGATCGCCCTCACACAAGGTAAGCAGGCGCGGAGTATCGTGACTGTCCAGTAAGTTGAATGCCACCTCGCTCGCTTGAAGTGGGTAGCGGGATAGCTGCCTGCCAAGGGCACTCGCGAATTGTTCAGCGTGCATCTTATCTTCCACAAAGAAATGATTTACGGCGGCGGTGAACGGATAGTTCATGGCAGCATCGAACTGGTCCCCTTGTAGCCAGGAAGAAGATTCGTTCCATATCTCACCTAGAATGTAGGCATCCGGGTTGGCTTCCTTAACAACCCGCCTGAAATCTCTCCAGAAAGCATCGTCCACTTCATCAGCTACATCAAGACGCCAACCGTCCGTTCCAACTTCCTTGATCCAATATTCCGCTACTTCGAGCAAGTAGGCCTTCACATCGGGATTCTCTGTATTCAGCTTGGGCATATGAGCCTCAAAGCCAAATGTCTCATAGGTTGGAATGCCATCCTTTACGTCGAGCGGGAATTCATGTACGTGAAACCAGTCCTTGTATTTAGACTTGGCACCAAGCTTTTGTACATCGACAAAAGGAGCAAATGTTTTGCCTGAATGATTAAACACGGCATCCAGCAGCACACGAATACCGCGTTCATGACATAGCTTCACCAGATGCTTCACTGTGTCAGCATCACCGAAATGGCGGTCGACGCGCAGATAGTCTTCGGTATCATATTTATGATTGGTTGTAGCTTCGAAAATCGGAGTAAAATAAATCGCATTAATACCCAGTTCACTGAGGTAATCAAGGTGGTCGATTACGCCCTGCAGGTCACCGCCAAAGAAATTAAAGGGTGTAGGTTCACCGCCCCAAGGTTCAACCTCTTTGGGATTGATATCCGGGTTGCCATTGGCAAAGCGCTCGGGGAAAATCTGATAAAACACAGCATCTTTCACCCATGCTGGGGGTGTAAACACAGCTCCGGCATGAAGATATGGGAACTGAAACATGCGGCCTGGGTCATCGGGCTCCTCCTCTTGGAAATCCGTCTCGGTCATCCAGATGTGTTCATCTCCACTTTTGAGCAAAAAAGCATACTTCAATCGATGATACGGAGGTCTCACTTCCCCCTCGTAGTAGTCAAACATTGAGTCTGACGTCAATTTGGTCAGAGGAACCATATCTCTTGTTTCCTCCCACGCGTATTTATCTCCAGTCAGGGCATACACCTCGGTGAGATCATTCTTTTTGGCACGCAGACGTAGACGAATCGTATCCTGATCATAGGCATAGGCCCAGTTTCGTTTCGGTTGGTGAAAGATGGCTTCAAGCAGCATATGTAATTCCTCCTGTCAGATATAAATGAAGTAAGCAGAGACCAATTCATTTAAATTAGATAAAATATGCTAGTAGTGCAGTAATACAGGTGATATGTAGACATTATTGCTGAAAGATATAGCTTCATAATTACGTGACTGCAGATTGCGTTATAATAGGGTATGGACAGAGAGGACTGGCTCCAAACGAGTGACATGGAATGTACTGAAACCTAGGTAACGGACATTGTAGCTTGTGCAACCAGGCTTGCATTTAAACTCGCGGGGAGGTTCGCTCCATTCAAAATTTAAAGCCAAAAATCATAAAGATAAGCATTGCCGCCCAGATATATCATTAACCCAAAGGGAACGGAAAGGAAACGAGTACATAGATGAAAAACAAACTGTTATACATTGAGGATGATACGGAAATTGCAACATGGGTGAGAGAAGATCTGGAGGAGCGTGGATATGAGGTCGTTTGGCTTGGGAGCGGTGAAGGGGCCACCGAGGCTGTGGCAGACTGCTCCCTGGTCATTCTGGATGTCATGCTGCCAGGGCTCGACGGATTCACGGTAGGCCAGCGATTAAAAAAAGAATATCCTGCTGTGCCCATCGTTATGCTCTCGGCCAGAACATCCATTGATGACAAGTTGCATGGACTTGATTTTGCCGATGATTATGTGACCAAACCTTTTCATCCGGACGAGCTTGCAGCGCGGATTGAGGTTCAACTGCGGAAAGCAGGCAAAGTAGCTTCAAGTGAAGCGGTACTTAAGCTGGATCATCTGTCGATTTATGAGCAGGATAACCGGATAGTGAATGAGCAGACGGGGGAAGAGATTATTTTATCCGGTAAACAGTTCCACATCTTCGCTTATTTGCTTCGGCATATGGGCATGATTCGCACCAAAGAGCAGATCTATGAAGCGGTGTGGAACGAGTCTTATCTGGATGGGGACAAAACGTTGATGGTGCACATCCGGCATCTGCGCGAGAAGCTGGAGATTGATCCGGCCAATCCTGTCATTATTCAGACAGTACGCGGTGTTGGCTATCGTGTGAAGAAGCCATGATCAGATGGTATAGAGAACGGAAGGCAAGAAAGTCTGAACAGAACAGAGGCAGTGAAACAGGACAGCCTATCCGTCCCAAAATAAAGTTTGGCCGATCGCTGATGTCCAGATACATGCTACTGATTCTGGCAGCTTTTCTGTTTGTACCGGTTGTGGTACCGATGGTAGCAACGGTTTTTATTGTAGTCATCAATAACGTAAACTCTAGTGAAGAAGCACCTTACGGTGATGCTGATCAAATCACCAAACTGTGGACGAGCGAATCCAAAAAGCTGGGCGAGGCTTCTGACCAAATCATAGATAAACGGATGAAAGAACTGCAGGAGAAATACCCTAAATCGGCTATGTATCGTGTAGATGCGGCAGGCAGAACGAAGTTAGTGCTTGGCGGTGAAGAGGCGGAGGTACTGAAGTCTAAATCATTACATCCTTCAGTCACTGCGGAAGGGGAGCCGGAGTCTTTAAATACAGACGTCATTCTGAAGTGGTCGCTCGCAACTGGAAAAAAAGCAGAGACCCGAATCCCGGCAAGATGGACACCAAATGATGCGGTTCAGTTTATGAAGGAAGCCTTCTATCGCGATCCTCTAACCGTTGTTTCTTTTATTGGCGGAGGAAATGTGAATAAGGGACAAGGGTTTATGGTGATTGAAGTCCCTCGTGAGCTCATTCAAAACCTTACCAATAACGGACTGTTAGAATTTGTATATTTCGGGGTAGTGATGCTGATTGTGTTTGTGATCTTTATTGTGATGTCCGTTCTGTTCTTTGCTAAAATTCGCAAGCGACTGGTTCACTTGCAATCTGCTATGGTTACCCCGAGCAAGGAGGGTATACCTCTTCCAGTGGACATTAAGAGATCGGATGAGATTGGACATTTGGAGGAATCCTTTAATCAGATGGTACACCAGTTAACGGATAGTCTTCAGCGTGAGCGGGAAGAGGAGCAACTTCGCAAACGGCTTGTGGCAGGGTTATCCCATGACCTGAGAACACCGCTTACGGTAATTCGCGGGCATATGCATGCATTGAATAAAGAGAACCTAAGTGATCAAGGCGTGCGCGCACTGAGTCGGATGGAAGGCAAGATACAGGATCTTGGTGAACTGATCGACAATTTGCTCACGTATAATCTGCTGACTAGTGGAAGATATACTTTAAAACTGGAGCAGAAAGATGCACTGCGTATGATAAGAGAAGCCGCTGCCTCATGGTATCCGGTGTGGGAGAAGGAAGAGTTTGAGATCGATATTGACCTGCCTGAAACTCCGTTAATCTGGGATGTAGATGCGCAAGGGCTGCGGCGTGTGCTGGATAATTTGTTTCAAAATGTAGTTCGTCATGCGGCAAGCGGAAAATATATTCGCATTTCCACGGAGCAGATTCAGGGTCGAACTGCCGTAGTGATCGAGGATCGCGGACCGGGAATTCAGCCGGATTCGGGTACGAGGGGCACAGGACTTGGCTTATCCATTGTCGATCTGCTGATTCGTGAGATGGGCTTGCGGAAGCGGGTAGATAGCTCAGATGCGGGTGTCCGTACCTATCTATACAGTGGCAAAGAGATTGATCGGGAAGTTTGAACGCAGGCAGAAGAGGTTTCTTTTTAAACTAAACTTAAACTTGGATGTACGCTGGCTTTAACCTTGGAGGGTTACGATAGTTCCGAGGTGATAATGAATGAGCGAAAATATTATTCAAACAGCGAATTTATGGAAAACATATAAGGACCGTGCAGCGGTTCGTGAACTTGACCTTCATATTAAAAAAGGAGATATCTACGGCTTCCTTGGTCCTAACGGTGCCGGCAAAACAACAACGATCCGCATGCTTCTTGGCCTGATTAAACCGACCAAAGGTGTCATCCGGGTCTTCGACAAAGATATTCGCAAGGACCGCATGGACATTTTACGGCGTGTAGGTTCTCTGGTGGAGTACCCTTCCTATTATGGTCATCTGAATGCGGTAGAGAATCTTGAGGTGCTACGCCGTATTATCAATGTACCCAAGTCTAGAATTGCGGAAGTATTATCTATTGTAGATCTGACAAAAGATGCTAAACGAAATGTAAAAGGATATTCCCTCGGCATGAAACAGCGTTTGGGCATTGCCAGCGCGCTACTCGGTGAACCGGAACTGCTTATTTTGGATGAGCCAACGAACGGACTTGACCCGGCGGGGATTCAGGAGATTCGGGAACTCATCAAACGTATGCCGCTGGAGCATGGCATCACCGTTCTTGTATCCAGTCATTTGCTGAGTGAAGTGGAGCAGATGGCGAGTCGTGTCGGTATTATAAGAGATGGCAAAATGGTGATGCAGGACACGATGGCGAGTCTCCATAGTCAGACAGGCAGCTCAATCAGGCTCACGGTGTCTGAACCGGAGGCAGCCATGAAGCTTGCTCGTGAGCAGGGGCAATTTGGTCAGAGACAGGGTGCTGAGCTTACCTTCCCCTACATGGATAACAGCGCAGTTGCACTGCTGGTACGTCGTTTGATTGAACAGGATCATGATGTATACCGGGTCGAAGAACAGAGACAGTCTTTGGAGGATCTCTTCATGCGTGTCATTGGCGAGGGGGCTTCCCTATGACAGGACGTGCATTATCAGCCGACTGGCTTAAAATTCGTGGCAAAGGCATCTGGTTTCTGGTGTTTCTGGCACCAATCGGCTTAACGGCCATGCAGGCTCTGAATTTCGGATTGCGGCTGGATTATCTGAAAGAACAGTATGCCGACAATTTGTGGGGAGGTCTGCTGGGAAACGTGGTTGTTTTTGTGCCGCTGGCTTTAATGCTGGGCGCAACCATTTTGAGTTCGATGATCGCCGGAATAGAGCATGAGCAGGGGTCGTGGAAGCAACTTCTGGCGATGCCAATTAAAAGGCCAGCCGTTTATCTTGCAAAGTTTCTGCTGGCCTGTGTGCTACTAATGATCTCATGTTTGTTGCTAACGGCGGGGGTTGTTGGACTGGGACTTGTGCTTGGTTTCGATGCCAAAGATATACCTTGGGCACAGGCACTGAAGCTGGGGCTTATGCCGCTAGCTGGCGCACTGCCTGTATTGTCCATTGAATTATGGTTTACGCTGGTATCCAAAAATCAGGCGCTACCGGTTACATTCGGCATTATTCTTGCGATTACCGGTATGTTCTCTCTCAGCATCTCTCCACAGTTTCCACTCGCTTGGGCACAAATGGCTTGGAGTGCGCCTAACGCTTACTTATACGCAGCAATGGGTGCAGGTTTAGGAATCATCATTCTGCTGATAGGCATGATGCACTTCAGCCGGAAGGATGTGGCCTGATATGAATTTTGCTACAACCTATTTTCGTATCTTATCTGCGGAACGTTTGAAAATGGCCAAATCGCCAATCTCGCTTTTGGTTCTAATCAGTCCCTTGATCGCACTGCTCATCGGTCTGCTCTCTTCCCCATCGGGTGATTGGATTGCATTGATGTCAGCCATGGTGATGATTCACGGTATGCTTTTGTTACCAATGCTGACAGGGGTGTTTACCTCATTTGTATGTCGTTTCGAACATGCAGGGGGTGGATGGAAACAACTCTTGGTTTTGCCACTTACACGTACAGGTGTGTATTTAGGCAAATTCACAATGGTGTTACTGCTCCTCGCTGGTACACAGTTACTTCTATTCGGAAGTATCGTTTTGACAGGATTAATCCATGGGATGGCATCACCGGTACCTTGGGGATTCCTTGTCAGTAAAATGTTGCTTGGACTTCTGGCTTGTATCCCATTGGCGGCATTACAGATGTTTGTGTCTCTGATCTGGAGCAGTTTCGCCGCGCCGCTTGCCCTGAACTTCGCGCTAACGATACCTAACATTCTGGTTGCAAACTCCGCAACGTATGGCCCGTATTATCCATGGGCACAGCCGATGATTCTGATGCTTCCCATTGAGGGAACAGGGTTTGGTGCGTTCAATGTTCCACTAGGTACACTTTTATCCGTAGTTGGTGGCAGCGCCGTGTTATTCATTGCGATGGGCATGATTTATTTTTCGAAGAAGGAAGTATAAAGTATACGTTCGATGAGAATAACAAATGAACCTTTCCTGAGGCTGTGCATCCAAAGAGTTGGTATGCAGACAGTCTCAGTTTTTTTTATATTATGCGATAAAGGTCAAATCCCATCTTTTTCATGCCTATTGATGTGAATTTCATCCTATTTGATAAGCAAAATGAGACGAGAATCTGGTAAAATAAAAAAAGCTGTTTCTAGTCAGGCGAACATGGTTATTCGAGGGTAAGACTGTTACAGCCGAAAATGGCGCATATGTAATGTGATGAAGAAAGAAGATTTTGGCTGAGAAAAGAGGGGTAGGCCTTTGGATCATAATAAAACGGAAACCCTGAAACGAATTATTTCTGAGGGTAGCTCTTACCGATCATTGTTTTTTAATCACCCGGATGCCATCTATGTGATGGACATTAAAGGGAATCACATCGATGCTAACCCTTCGTTTGAACGGTTATCTGGCTACAAGATTGAAGAGCTTGCAGGGGTGAGTCGGGATCGCATCAGCCCGCCTGAGAGTGAAAATAGAAGAGTGCAATTCATCGAAGATGTTCTGGCTGGACGTTCAGTCAGCGAAGCGATGGCTTTTTATCATAAAGATGGCTCTGTGAAACATGCACAGGTGACCTATATACCGATTACAGAAGGTGATGATGTCGTTGGCATCTATGGTATTGCCAAGGATGTGACGGATAAAGTAATCATCGAACAGGAACTGCAACAGACTCAAGAGAAATATCAGGTATTGGCCGAACATGCGCAAGATCTGATTACAACCTGTGCTATAGATGGTGAACTCTTGTATGTCTCTCCATCTGTTCGTGCACTGCTTGGTTATGAGCCGGAGGAAGTCGCAGGGAAATCATTTAAATCCTACTGTTACCCGGGAGATTATCCGGACCCTTTGCTCATTTCTAATATTGGTCATGGCTGCAAGATGAGAGTGTTACACAAAGATGGGCATTACATCTGGATGGAGACATTGGCGAAGCCCGTGACCGGGGAACATGGCAAAATAACGCAAATTGTGAGCATTAGCAGGGATATTACCCAGCAGAAAGATGCTGACAGACGTCTTCGCGAAAGCCGTGAGCGGTACAAGTCATTGTTTGAATATAATCCAGCTGCGGTATACTCCCTCGATCTGGAAGGGAATTATAGTGCTGTGAACAGCAATATGGTGCAAATGCTTGATATTCCGCGTAGCAAACTCATCGGACAGTCCTTTCTGTCGAACCTGGATAAACGAGAACGGCAGAAGGGGGAAACTGGATTTGAGCTCGTGAAGCAGGGGAAGCCTCAATACTATGAGACTCGTGTTGTAAATTCCAGTGGCCGGAAGATCGAAGTTTCGGTAACGAATGTGCCGATTATTATAGATAACGAAGTAGTTGGTGTCTACGGTATAGTATCAGATATAACGGAGCGCAAGGAGTACACGGAGCGTATTCAGGAGCTGAGCAAGCAGCATGAGTTGATCCTCAATACCGTTACCGAAGGAATCTACGGTCTCGATGCGGATGGCATTACCATGTTCATGAATCCGGCTGCGGCATCCATGTTCGGTTATGAAGCTCATGAATTCATTGGTAAAAGTTCACACCCGATTATCCATCACACGCGTGCAGACGGAAGTTATTTTCCAAAAGAAGAATGTCCGATTCACATGACGGTGCTCGATGGACATGCGCGTTCAGTGACGGAGGACGTGTTCTGGCGAAAAGACGGCAGTAGTTTCCTCGTACAGTATCAAGTAACTCCGATTATTGACGAGGGCCAGATTCGTGGTGCGGTCGTTGTCTTTAATGACGTTACCGGTGAACGTGAAATTGTCCGTGCCAAGGAGACAGCCGAACTGGCTGCACAGGCCAAGTCCGAATTCCTTTCCCGCGTTAGTCACGAAATCCGGACACCGATGAACGGCATTGTAGGAATGACTGAGCTATTGGTGGGTACAGACTTGTCAGAGGAGCAGCGAGAGTACGCCCAGATTATTCAAGAGAGCGGCGATGCATTGCTGAACATCCTGAATGATATTCTGGACTTCAGTAAGCTGGAGTCTGGTAAAATGGCCCTGGCCTTCGAGCCGTTCTCGCTCCGCAAGATGCTGGAGCAGGTTGCGGAGCTGTTCAAGCCACGAGCAGACGAGAAACATCTGGATATTCGTTTTCGTCTGAACCCGAATATTCCTGATTATATGGCGGGGGATTCGATGCGAATAAGGCAGATTCTGGTGAACCTCGTTGGCAACGCGCTGAAATTCACAGATCAGGGAAGTATCGATGTCACGGTGGACATCATTAAAGGAAGCAAACCTGAGGATAGTGTACTGGATTTTGCTGTGCAAGATACGGGGATTGGTATTCCTGCGGACAAGCAGGATCAGTTGTTCCAGTCGTTCTCTCAACTACATCCAGTAATTAACCGCAAATACGGCGGAACAGGACTTGGGCTGGTGATCTCCAAGAGACTTGTTGAGATTATGGGTGGAAGCATCAGTGTGGAGAGTACGGAAGGAGAAGGCTCCGTTTTCCGGTTTGCTATTCCGACGACGCGAGTTGAAGCATCAGGTGAAAAGTCAGCAAGTGAGTTCCAGCATGACCGTACACGTCAAAGTGACAAGGTGGCTATGCGTATTCTCGTAGCAGAAGATCATCCGGTCAACCGGAAGATTTTACAGGAATATTTGGAGAAATTGGGCTATGAGGCTGATGTGTGCACGAATGGTGTAGAAGCGATTGATGCCATCTCGCAGAATGCCTATGATATTGTTCTGATGGATATCCATATGCCTGTAATGGACGGTCTGAAAGCCACGAATCTGTTACATCGGTTAATTCCTGAGGATCGGATTCCCCCGATTATTGCCGTTACGGGCAATTCGAGGCGGGAAGATAAAGAGGCCTGTCTGGAGATCGGCATGCGGGACTTTATCAGCAAGCCGGTGATGCTAAGTGAACTGAAGCGGGTCCTCCAGCAATGGGGACCGTCTGATGAGCCGCGGATTGGGCCTAGTTAAGTAGAGATTCATATGTGGATCATTGGATTGAGCCCAACGGATTAAAAAGATAGTGTAGCAGAACAACCTTCATGTCCACGGTGTGGTGAAATGAAGGTTGTTTTTTTGTGTTCTATTTTGGAACAAGCTCGCAGTGTAGACCTGTTCCTACTCAGAATTTACGAAGGCTTAGGCTATAGTCAGGCGGTTAATATTACCGGACAAAATTTCACAGGAACGCTCGAATTTCTCAACCTCCGCTTGATCGAGATTTAATTCGATAATCTCTTGAATGCCGCCCTCCCCAATGATTGCAGGGACTCCTGCACAAACATTCCGCTGTCCATATTCGCCATCAAGAATCGCGGATACAGCAATGATTTTATGCTCGTCATTCAGGATGGAGCGAGTAATATGGGCAAGTGCATTCCCGATGCCAAACTGGGTTGAACCTTTACGTGTGAAAATTTCCCACCCAGCATCTTTCGTTTTTTTGGCGATATCGTCCAGATCCAGATGTTTGAACCGTTCCTTGTGTTGATCCAAAATGTGCAGAATAGGCTTGCCGCCAATGGTAACATGGGACCAGGCTACGAATTGGGACTCGCCGTGCTCACCGAGCGCGTAGCCGTGTACGCTGCGCGGGTCGATGGAGAATACCTCGGAGAGCAGTGTTTTGAGTCGTGAAGAGTCGATCGAAGTTCCCGTCCCGATGACACGCTCACGCGGCAACCCGGACAGTTTCCATACCATATACGTAACAATGTCCACGGGGTTGGCTGCGACAACGAAGATTCCGTTAAAACCACTGTTCATGATCGGAACCACGATATCTTTGGCAATGGACTCTGCTTCCTCCAGAACATCCAGTCTTGTCTGTCCAGGCTTTGGATTGGCTCCAGCGGTCAAAATGATGACATCCATACTGCCGCAATCGGCATACGTTCCTGCGTATACTTTCGTTCGGTTGTGTGTAAAGTCCATGCAATGGGAAAAATCGAGTGCCTGTGCTACCGCACGGTCATACGTCCGATCGACCATCATAATCTCCCTGCATATCGATTGATTGATCATCGAATATGCACAACTTGAACCTACAAGACCCGCCCCGATGACCGCCACTTTCCCTGATTTGCCTAACACTGCCTTCAGCCTCCGTTTACATTGGATTTATCCATTACTTGATTATTGTTATGTTAAGTATAGTGCTTTATTTTATGCTGAAATTCAATTCTACGTTACATAAGATAACACATGAAAAAGCAATACAGCAATGATTCCCTCTGTCGCGGGAGCGTATTGGAGTAATGGAGTTAACAAAATTGACATCAATTCGATGCACTCCGAAATTTAGACGGCATTTGCATGTACCTTTTTCGACACGACAGCATTCCTCTAGCTTGTCGGATGAAGGGACTTTTATGCGGAATATATACCTGACAAAAGTTCTTATGAATCCCCAGAAACAGAACTAAACCGTCAAAGGGTTCTGTAAGCGGATTGACGAATACTTACCGACATGCAAGAGAGAAGCACTGGCGGGCTACATTGAGGAAGGTTGTTTGGGAGTCGTTTAAGGTTTCATGTGCACAGTCCATTGTTGGCAAAGAGAAAGGTCACCCGATCCGATGACAGTTCGTTGCAGGAGCGCTAAAGTCGTTATTTTGCAAGCCAAAAAGACTTCATACCGGGAGGGAATTCATGATGATTGAAGAAGTAGGAGCAACGACGGAAACGGCCAAGAGCCTGGGTATAGGTGCCAGTACTCTTCGTAAATATGCGGCAGCACTTGAGGAGCAGGGATATCGTTTTGAACGTTCTGCGAATAAGTCCAGATTGTTCAAATCCGATGATATCGAGTGCATTGAACGTCTGATGACGGAGCTTAGAGAGCATAACCTGCCACTAGCTGATGCAGTGGTTACGGTGCTATCCCCGGCAGAAGGGAAAACAGAACAGCAGTCTGTCCAAGCCATTCGTGAGCATACAGAGCAGGAGTGTGCTGCATCCAGTACGGTCTTATCTGGAGCTAATCCATTACCGCCGTTGGAAGTGGATCAGTATGGGCAATTGAGATCTTATGAAGGACTCGGCCAGCTTGTAAGTGAGGTTACCTACGGTGCAGTTGAGCCCAAGCCGGAAGAGGACGATCGCGTGCAGGTGTTACAGCACCGGGTGGATGAACTGGAACTGACACTCCAGCATCTGGCGGAGACTCATCTTGCGCTCCAGGAACAGATGGAGAAGCAACGTCAGTGGATGAACGAAAAACTGGAGGAAGAACGAGATCGCGAACTCGTGACCAATTTGCGCAGCTATCAGGGGCGAAAACGAAAGTCTAAAATCACTTCACTCCGTATGTTGTTTGGTTTGATGCCAAAGAAACATAAAGAAGCTTAAATGAATCTGCATTATGGGTGATCGTGATTTCACATATACAGCCTGCTATAATTAGCTCCAATACAACATGAAGTCCAGCCGCTGATCAGCCGTTTCTCATGACAGGACAGGAAACTGGATCAGGCATCAGATAGCTGGCGTGGGAGGCAACGTGGAGCTGGAGAGAAGCTGGCAAAGATTGATCGGATTATTTGCAGACCGTCCTGGGCGGCAAGGAATAATCATAGGGGATCGTTATGTGATACGGGAGCTTCTAGGCATGGGGAGTTACGGACTGACCTATCTGTGCGTGGATCAGCAGACGGGAAGAGAAGTCGCGTTGAAGGAATCGAAGCCGAGTAAGGGCAGACTTGCTGCGCGGCTGCTGAGCAGGGAAGCGGATGTGTTACAGCACCTGCATCATCCAGCAATTCCTAAGCTTCTGGATACCTTTAACGTGCGAAGACGGAATTATATGGTGACAGAGTATGTCCGGGGACAGACGCTGGAACAAATGATCTTCGAAGAAGGTCAGCAATATACAGAGCGTGAATGCGTGGAACTGGCTTGTCAGCTACTAGCTCCGATAGCTCATGTACATCAGCAGGGATTCATTCATGGCGACATCCGAATCCCTAACGTCATTGTACGAGAGGGACGAGTGCATTTAATTGATTTTGGCCTGGCAAGACGCTTGGGGGAGCCGTTGTTGCCAGAGTTAAAACGCCGAATGAAAGATGTGCCTGAGCCTGAGGATGAACCGGCTATACCTGATCAGGATTTACAGGATATTGGTCACTTTCTGCTTTTCATGCTGTATTCGGCCTATGAGCCTCAGAAGGGTAGCGCACCTGCCAGCTGGCAGGAGGAGCTTCAGCTTACGCCTGCACTGCATGAGATGCTGGAGCGGCTTCTCGGGCTTCGTCCGGGTTATGAGGGCGGGGCAGGAGAGTTGCAGCGTGAGATGGATCGGTTGAGACCGTTGCTGTAGAAGCAGAAGAGCGGAGTAGAAGTTTATGTAAAATTAAAAAGCAGGGGTGTTCCGAAGGCCGTGTGTACGGTATCGATGGAACACCCCTTTGTTATATCTGGTGGTTAAGAGTCAGGTTCAAGCGAGATTGAAGTCGGGACCGACGTAGAGTCATATCAGATTCGATCGTTTAGCTGGAGCTATACTTTCTGCTTTTGTAATACCCTGATCCATGGCGCTGATCCCTGTACTTCATATCAGATGAGGAATAGCGCTTGTAGCCGCGTTTGCCAGAGGAACTGCTGTATTTTTTATAGGAACGTCTATTGGAAGAACTGTAACGTTTGTGTTGAGATGAGGACTTGGAGTCGATGAGTTTGCCTATGAGCTTCTTAAACATGAGTCGTTCATCCTTTCGTTTTCAGTTATTTTTATGCTAATACGAAGCTTGCCCAAGAGGGGTTTCGTGTTTTTGGAGAAAAAAATACTCATTCATTCACAGCTTGGCGTATAATAGGATGTTGTTTCAGTTATCGGAATTTTTTATTTTGAGCGTTTCGCGTTACAATAGAAGACAGGATAAGATCATAACGGACAAGGAGTAGTTGGCATGATCACGATAAAGACGAAAGAACAGATTGAACAAATGAGAAGAGCTGGAGAAATTCTGGCTGCCTGCCATAGAGAAATTGCAAAACTGATTCGTCCGGGAATCACAACACAGGAGATTGACCAGTTTGCAGAGGCGTTTATGAAGAAAAATGGCGCTATACCGGAGCAAAAGGGATACAACGGGTACCCTTATGCGACATGTGCGTCGGTTAATGACGTGATCTGTCACGGCTTTCCGGGAAAATATGCGCTGAAAGACGGCGATATCGTTACCATCGACATGGTCGTTAATTTGGATGGATGGCTGGCGGACTCGGCTTGGTCTTATGCAGTGGGAAATGTAAGTCCTGAAGGGCAACATTTGTTAGACGTGACGAAAAACTCTCTATACAAAGGCATTGAGCTTGCTATTGTCGGTAACCGTATCGGAGACATCTCACATGCCATTCAAACGTATGCTGAAGGAGAAGGACTGTCCGTGGTTCGTGAATTTATTGGACACGGTATTGGAGAGAAGATGCACGAAGAGCCGCAGGTTCCTCACTATGGCCCACCGCATCGCGGTCCGCGGCTTAAAGAGGGCATGGTCATCACCATTGAACCGATGTTGAATATCGGAACATTCCGCAGCAAGCTGGATTCGGATGGTTGGACTGCACGCACTTTGGATGGAAGTCTGTCCGCTCAGTATGAACATACCATTGCCATTACAGCCGATGGACCGGTCATTCTGACTGCGCAATAAGATGGGGTAGGGATTCAGATGGGTGGACTACACACAGATGTAAGGCTATTCGCCCAGAATGAAAAGATGGTGTCATTTCACTATTGGCTAATTCATTTTCACTGTGTGGTAAATTTAGTTCAGAAAAGCTATAAGGCTGGGTGACTGAGATTCCTAATAAGGATACTTGAAAAAACGATACGAAGCATGCTTTAGAACGATAATGTGACGATATTTGTATAATTTCGGGCGGCCCACGTTTGTGATCCGTCTGTTTCGGTTTAAACTATTATGAAGATCAACATAGAGCCAGTGGTGTGCCTGTGTTACTGCAGATGACAAGGGCTGACCTTGGAGCCACTGGGAATCAGGAGGTTATTTTAATGAGTGTAAATAAACAGATCGTACTGGCGTCCCGTCCTGAAGGGGCTCCATCCAAAGAGAATTTTGAATTCGTTGAGGCATCGCTACCTGAACCGGAAGCTGGGCAAGTGCTGGTTCGTACATTATATTTGTCGGTCGACCCGTACATGCGGGGACGAATGAAAGATACGAAATCCTATGCACCGCCGTACGCCCTGAATGAAGTCATTAAGGGAGGAGCGATCGGGCAGGTTGTGGAATCATCCGAGCCCAATTTACGCAAAGGTGATCTGGTGACGGGGATGTGGGGCTGGCAGCAATATGCTGCGGTCAATACGACGGATCTGTCGCTGATTGATTCGGACGAGGCTCCAATTACAGCTTATCTCGGTGCATTGGGCCTGACAGGTTTGACCGCGTATTTCGGCATGGAGGATATCGGTAAACCCAAGGATGGAGAGACCGTTGTGGTCTCTGGTGCGGCAGGAGCTGTGGGGATGATCGCAGGTCAGATCGGTAAAATCGTCGGTGCGCGTGTGGTTGGTATCGCAGGTTCTGACGATAAATGTACCTATCTGAAAGAAAAGCTTGGTTTCGACGTTGTGCTGAACTATAAGACGGAGCAAGATATGTCGGCAGCGATTGAAAAGGCTTGTCCTGACGGAGTCGACGTATACTTCGACAATGTTGGCGGCGATATCTCGGATGCTGTACTGCGTCATATCAATCGGAATGCCCGTATTCCGCTGTGCGGACAGATCTCGTCTTATAATCTGGAGAAACCGGATATCGGCATGCGTCCACAAACACTGCTGCTAACGAACACGGCGCTGATGAAAGGTTTTCTGCTGGGCGACTACACGAAGTCTTTCAAGGAAGGACGTGCTAAGCTTGCTAAGTGGATTCAGGAAGGCAAGCTGCAGTATGAAGAAAATATTGTGGACGGCTTCGAACGGACGCCGGAAGCTTTCATTGGACTCTTCTCTGGAGATAATCTGGGCAAGCAGCTGGTGAAGGTTGCAGACCCTGAATAGATGGATTGAGCGAGTAAACTTGGGTTGATGGATGAGTACATTCATTCCAACGATTAAAGCGGCTTCCGCATAACAGTTCTGATTAAGTCGTTGCAGCCTGCAAGCAAAAGACACGTTCTTGGCACCTTTTAATGGTGTGTTGAACGTGTCTTTTTAAATTGATGTTGATGTCGATTGATGTTATCGCTAAGTTGATGTGATCGATGTGATTGGTAAATGCTTAATACCTTGATTGTTTAATTTCTTATTGCTCTAGACCTATAAAAATCAGGGTAGTGCCGGGGGGGGTTAGCTACCGTTTAGTTCTGAACAGCGAGCACTTCCTTGTAGTGTTTGTACATATATACACGCCAGCGCACAATCATACCGAACGCCAGCAGGAAGAACAGACCGCCTGTTTGCGGAATGCTGACATATCGCTGGATGACTTCATGCAGAATCAGGCGTACAGCCAGAAGTCCTAGCAAAATGAAGGCAAAGCTGCGGGAACGTGTGGCAAAAATCTCTTCTCCTACGCGTTCAAACTTGGTGCTGCGAATGAGAGGATACGAGAAAATAAACCAGCCGACCAGAAGCGCGATGAGCGCCCACAACCATGGAACATGGGTCTCCGGTACAACAAACATAAAAAAGCCTGTGCTCATGCCGAACGGCGGAATAATAATTTTACGGATGGTGACCGGCCGGTGGCTGGCTTTCATACGAATGAAGATGGCAAGTAAGGCCATGACAAGCATGCCAACAGTCGCCCCGATTTGAAGATAGTACGGAGAGATTTGAGCCACGTAAACGCCCTCTTTCTACAATGATATGTAATCCGTTCAACCGGATAAGATACAAAAAGACCTGATTTTTCAGTTCCTATTATAGCACAAATACAGGAACTCGATAGAACACATATCTTTTAAAAATGCAGGCAATGTTGATCGTTTTTTGTTAGGAAAATATGTAGGAAGTGTCTGAAAACTCTGAAGAAAGCTGATTTTGCCGAATGTTCATTCCAAGCAAGGAAGTTTCCCGCAGGCGTATCGGGACACGTCAAGGGAAAGTGACGTAGCAGGGGGCGGAAAGGGGGAAAGATGCACTTCAGTAGGTTTCAAGACACGCTCTAGTATTGTTCCCGCTGAGTTGTCGTTTATTCGAATAAGAGGAAATTAAGCCAGATGTACTAACAGATGTACTAATGGCTGCACTAAGAAGGGATTACTGCAACAGATGGACAGGCGTGGGATGGTGTATCTAAACTTATTAACCTCCTGCTCCTGTTCCTGGGCACAAGCTATGTAGGCTAACGATCACCAGGAAGCTTATTTGCCGCATTTTCTGCTCCTTTTAATTCTAACGATCAGGAGAAACCTTATTTTGTGAATTCTCGGTCTGTTATATGGTTTCTAACCGTTTTTTGAGAAAATAGCATCTCTGGTGATCGTTAGAATTCCAAAAGGCTGTTTATCTGGCATATAAGCTCTCTGGTGATCGTTAGAATTCTGGCAGACACATGGAAGTCTCACTTTGTTGAGAGGAAATTGTAGTAGGTCGGACAGATTCAACGGATCAGCGACGGAGGTTAGCTTAGTTGTAGGCATGCTTCGCATGAAGAGTGGCACCGCGTGAGCCAGGAGCTACAAGCGGTGCGGGAAACTTAGTTCGTTTGATTAGACAGACTTCTATTACTTGGTGTAGCTCAGCTTCCGAGCGAGAGTATTTTGTTTCGTTCGGTTACTTACGAGTGTCTCGGCGGTTTTCTCTTGCTTGGATATTTTAGGAAACTTAGCTTTGCCCTCATTTATATGTCTTCGGACAGGTGGCGCAGCCCGTGGAGAAAAGCGGACACGGTCAGACGCAGGCTATCGTCCGGACTGAAATCCATGCCGAAGCCGCCCTGTGCCTCTATGGAGGCAAAACCATGGCAGAGGCTGCGTAATCCCCGAACAGCATGCAATGCTTTCGCTTCGGTGAGGGGATATGGCTGCAGGGTATGCAGCAGCATGTCCAGCAGAGCTGTTTTGCATGCCGCGAGCTGCGGTTCATTCAGGTCGGGCGCATGGTATGAGGCTTCGTAGAGCCCGGGATGCTGGCGAACGAAGCCTATATAAGCAGCGGCGATGGCTTGAATGGCCTCGTCGCCGGTGCGATCCGCCGTAGCCTCGTTTACGGCAAGGCCAAGCTGTTGCACTGACATCAGCGCTAGTTCCTGGCGAAGCCCGGGGAGCCCGCTGATGTGGTTATAGAGCGACGGCGAGCGCACATCCAGCCGCTTCGCAAGAGCGGCCAGGGTCAGCGCCTCAAAGCCGTCGCTGTCCACGATCTGAATCGCAGCGTCAAGCAACGCGCCGCGATCCAGACCTTGCCGGGGGCTCATCGCTGCCCCCCGGCTGGTTGCAGTCGCTGCTGAGCATCAGCGACTGCCGCGCGCATGGCCGCCGCGGGCTGGCGAAGCATTCGTCCGTGGCCAACGGCCAGCACGGACGGCTCCAGCTCCGCCAGGCGCTTCCCGCTGGCTAGTGCCGCTTCGCGATTCCACGTGGCCAGCGCAGGGAACGGGAAGAGCGGGCGCACGCGGCCGGACACGGCGAGGCCCCCGCGCACTTGATACGCATCGCCGGCGATCATTACCCGGCTGCGTGTATCCATGAAGGCCATATGCCCGGGCGTATGGCCTGGAGAAGCAATAGCGACCAGCGATCCAATCTGGTCGCCATCTTCGAGCAGGCGATCCGGCTTCGTACGGATGCCTTTGGGCAAACTGCCGCGTACCGGGGTCTGCGGCTCGTGCGTCAACAGCGATGTATCCCCGGTTAATAGCTTGGCATCTCGGCTGGAGATGCATACCTCAGCATCGGGGAGCGCATCCTTGAGACCATCAAGCGCCCCAACGTGATCCGCATGGGCATGGGTCAGGATGATGGTGGTGATGGGTTTCCCCAAGGAAGCGGCTGTCTCCAGAATGCCTTTGAGACTGAATGGCATGCCTGCATCAATCAGGGTCAAGCCTTGTTCCTCTTCAACAAGATAGACATTTACAGGGAAGAGGCGGGGAAGAAAGGTGACTTGGTGAACATCGAATTCACGGGTGATCCGCATCGGAAATCCTCCTAAAACTAATGATGTTAGTAATATAACTAATGACATTAGTTTATGCAATATAAATTTTCATCATAACCGGATAACTCCTGAATCAGCTTAAAATCAAACTTTACAAAAAAAGCGTTTTCAAAATGAAGATTAGCGATTATAATAATCACGTAAGCCCTTTCATATGTCTATCTTATTGGAGCCCTTCGCGAAGCGAAAGGCTCACTTTTTTATGCATAGAACGTTTTCAACAACAGTTTTGAATCAGCGTTCGGCAGATTACCAAGAGAGTGTAAGTATTGATATAACAGGGAAATCTAAGATCAAATGACGTTCAGGAGCAAGTGTTGACAAACATAACTGTTATTCATATAATGACAGTTATACTTACCTTGGAATGAAGTTCATCGGTGTTGTATGCCGGGAAGGGAGTAAGTTATGAACAGCGAATTTACCATTGCGGTGCATTGTCTTGTTTTTCTATCGATGAGAAGCGAGTGTATGGCCAACAGTGAAGACCTGTCTCAAAGTGTGGGCACACATCCGGCCAGAGTCCGCAAGGTACTGAGTGTTCTGCGCAAACATGGTTACTTGACGACCAAAGAAGGTGCTCATGGGGGATACTTGCTTAGTCGACCAAGTGAAGAGATCAAGCTTGGAGAAGTGTACAGACTAGTTGCTGGAGGTTCGCTCGGGCCAAGCTGGTGTTCAGGTGAATCGGGTTCACCGTGTAAAGTTTCCTCTAATATGCAGGGTGTGATGGGGGCTATATACGATGGAGGGGAAGAAGCGCTGAGCGCTTATTTCGACCGCATATCCATCCTTGATGTGATGCAAAGCATTGAGCGTGGAGAAGGACCTTTTCCGTTGGAAGGGGTATCTACCAAAGAGAAGATCTGAATGGGTGCTGTCATGGCTCATGAGAGAGAAGTGTAAGAGATACGTATGCTCCGGTGTAAAAGAGGTTGAAAGTTGGGTAATTCCGGGCATAACGTGAACACAGATGGGGAGCGTTCGTCTGCGCTGATGTTATTTTCGGAAGGCCTGTGCTTGGGGCGGAATGGCTTTCAAGGCGTGCTTTGCGAACGTAAAAATATAATATTCCAAACAGAACTAAGGAGTGGAACACATGTCCGTTACTGAAAAAAATGAAACACTTAGCGTTATTAGCGAACGCCACGCAGTTAAAAAGTATGAAAAAGGTTTTGTATTGCCGGAGGCTGACCTGAACGCAATCTTGACTGCAGCTTCTGAAGCCCCGTCTTCCTGGAACCTGCAACACTGGAGATTCCTCGTGATTGAATCCGAAGCAGACAAAGCAAAATTGCTCCCGATCGCTTACGGACAAACTCAAGTAGTGGACAGTTCTGTTACGATTGCCGTTCTTGGTGATCTGGAAGCGAACCGTAATACATTCATCTACGATCAAGCTGTTGAAGCTGGCGCATTGCCTGCTGAAGTTCGTGACGCGTTGGTGGGTCAAATTAACGGTGCTTACCAAAGCCCGCAAATCGCTCGTGATGAAGCAATCCGCAACGCTTCTTTTGCTTCCCAAAACATTATGCTGGCAGCACGTTCCCTGGGTTATGACACTTGCCCAATGGGCGGATACAACCCACAACAATTGATCGAAGCGTTCAACATCCCTGCACGCTTTGTACCAACTTTGCTGATTACTGTAGGTAAAGCTGCTGAGCCAGCTCGTCCATCAGGTCGCTTCCCATTGTCCGAAGTGGTTGTAAAAGGTTCTTTCTAAGTCTATCTAAACGTGGATGATAGGCAGTAATATTCTAAGCGAGTACATCCTCTTATTGGAGGAAAGTACTCGCTTTTTTGCTATTTTTACAGACCGTCGGTACGCAATTTCTAGTAGAAAACCAGTTAATTGTTGTAGATCCGTTTCAGGAGGATGGCTCGCTGAAGGAAGATTTGATCCTACGAAGCTCTGATTTAACCGACCTGGGAAACCAGTTTTTCTTAGAGGTTTTCCCCAAGTGTCTTAGAATCGCACTGAGCTGTACACAAAACCCCGCACTTTCTAAAGAAGAAAGATGCGGGGTTTGCCATTCTATTCTTTTATCCTGAGATACCATTTACTTCTCCGGTGTTTCCGGGATTTGCGGTGTGAAGAAGGATTTCATGTGCTCCAGGGCATTGTACATCATCACGGCAGCCTCAGCACGAGTAATGGCTTGTTTCGGATGGAACTGTCCTTCCGCATCCAGCGCGCTAATCTTCAGCACCAGAGAACGTTGTACGGCACCTTGGTACTCTGGTGTAAGCTCATTCTCGTCCGCAATGTCTACCGGCTGGATTTTGATCATAGGCAGACCACCTTTGGCCTCAATCGCTTGCATGAGGAACAGAGTGTACTGCTCACGAGTGAGCGGTTTGGAAGGATCAATATTTTGCGGAAGCTTGATGCTGTTGTACTGTGCGCGGATGAAAGCATCGCTGTACCAGACACCGTCTTTTACAGCAGAGAAATAATCACTAGGCACAGGCATTTTAATAAAACGAATAGCATTCAGGTTTAAGTCCAGTCCGTCTACGATCAATTGAACGCCTTGCGCGGTACTCAGCTGTTCTTCTGGCTTGAACAAGTTATCGCTAACCCCTTTAATTAATCCATTCTGATGGAGAGATTCGATTTTGTCTGCACCCGGAATACCTTGAATATCCGTAAATTTGGACGGCGTAGCATGGAGAGGGCCCGCACTTAAGGAGAGTGTAAGCAGGGCTCCTACTGTAAGAGTTGCTATAATATTTTTCTTCATTTCGGTGTCGCCTCGCTTTTCCAGGAAGTTCATATCCCTTTGTTTTAAAGTGATTTGCCCCTATAGACGACCCTTTTGTTCAAAAGGTTGCTGTAATTTTCCACAAATTTATCCTTTGGATTGGTTCCGGTAATCCGTAGGGGATTGACCCATCATTTTGCTGAACAGTCGTGAAAAATAGTACGGGTCACTGAACCCCAGCTCGGAGCTGATCTGTTTGATCGTCCAATCGGTAAAATCAAGATAACGGCAGGAATGCTGGATTTTGAGCCGTAAGAAATAATCGATGGGTGAATGACCCGTCACCTGTTTGAACACTTGGGAATAATGCGGCACGGACAAGCGGGCATGCGCTGCCAGTTCCTTGAGTGTAACCCCGCTCTCCAGGTGCTCCAGCATATACTGTACAGAATACTCGGCTGCTTGTTTGCTGGTCATCACCCCGTTATCTGTCGCAGAGGCATAGGAACCGTAAGCAAGCAAGCCCAGCATGTAACCGATAATCTGTGAGGCAAAGGTCATCGTTTGCAGCGAATATCCGGTTTCGAGTACGCCGTAACACTCATGAAAAAGCTCCAGCCATCGTTGTGCCTTCGCAGGTGGCATTGTTGTAATTTGCTGCGAGATCAAAGATTCGATATATGCATGGGCGTGTTCACCGCGCAAGTGAAACCAGTATATACTCCACGGTTCTTCCGTGTTGGCACCATAGATATGAGGAACGTGGGCGGGCAAAATAATCAGGTTCCCCGGTTGCACCTTGCAGGGTTTACCCTGCTCCAGTTCATACCAGCCTGAGCCTTCCGTGCAGTACATCAGAATGTGGGAGTCACATCCCTCCGGACGATCCCGATAATGATGCTCTGCTTCATGGAAATATCCAATATCCGTAACATACAATCCCGATGTCACCGGGGAAGCAGCCGCTTCCATCAGTAATGATTCGGGTAGCACCATTAGTTTTTGCCGGCGGAATCCGTCTGATTTACGTAACAGGGGTGGTCGGTGTGTTGGTCTCATATTTTATATTATGGTGAGGGAGGGAAGTGGAGTCAATGTTGCGGTATTTCGGTAAAAAACGGAAAAAAACGTTTGACAGTCATATAGACTGCCTTTATTATACGTATATAACTTACTAAACAGGTAGGAATAATAAAAATGACTGCAAACACTTGAACAGCATAACGTTCTCACCGTATAGACGGAGGAACACCGCAGTGCATTTTACCGATGAAGCATACACGACTTTAGGGGTCGGTATGACTTGATGAGGGAAGAGTGCACAGGGGGTTCCTCCGTCTTTTTGTTCTTTTCTGGTGCGTATCGCTGTTCTGCCGACCTGTAGTTGATCATGCAAGTTTATATCGGGGGGAGTGTAAGATGATGAAAAAGAGAGTTCACAAAGGAATTCTGATGGGGTTGGCATTGGTGTTAACGGGGGTGCTGGCAGCTTGCGGATCAAATAACGACGGGTCAAGTGCAGCGGGCGCATCAACAGGAACGGGGACAGATGGGAATAAAGAAGGCAGCAAAGCAGTTGAACTGCTCAATGTCTCCTATGACCCGACAAGGGAACTTTATGAGGAATATAACAAAGCATTTGCCGCCCATTGGCTGAAAGAGAAAGGCCAGGAAGTGACGATCAAACAATCTCATGGAGGTTCGGGTAAACAGAGCCGTTCCGTCATTGACGGACTGGATGCAGATGTGGTGACACTGGCACTGGGCTATGATATCGATGCGATTGAAGATAAAGGTCTGATTAATGCAGGCTGGCAGGACAAATACGAGCACAACAGCTCTCCGTACACGTCCACAATTGTATTTCTGGTGCGTAAAGGCAATCCGAAAGGCATCAAGGATTGGGATGATCTGATCAAAGGAGATACGCAGGTCATTACTCCGAATCCGAAGACATCAGGCGGAGCACGGTGGAACTATTTAGCGGCCTGGGGTTACGCGCTGAAGCATAACAACAACGACGAAGAGAAGGCAAAGCAGTTCGTGGCAGAGCTGTTCAAACATGCCCCTGTGCTTGACTCTGGTGCTCGTGGAGCGACAACGACATTTGTGGAACGCGGCATTGGCGATGTACTGCTGGCTTGGGAGAATGAGGCATTCCTTTCTGTCAAAGAGTTAGGGCCGGACAAATTTGACATTGTCGTGCCTTCTATCAGCATTTTGGCTGAACCTCCTGTAGCGATCGTGGATAAAAATGCGGATAAAAAAGGCACTCGCGACGTGGCAGATGCGTATCTCAAATACCTATATAGCGAAGAAGGTCAGACGATTGCTGCCGAAAATTACTACCGTCCTACGCTGGATAGCGTAAAGGAAAAATTCAAAGATCAGTTTCCGAAGCTGGAGCTGTTTACGTTAAAAGATGTCTTTGGTACTTGGCGGGATACCCAGGCCAAACACTTTAATGACGGAGGTATCTTCGACCAGATCTACGTGCCGGGTAGCTAAGAATAACAGGGCAACAGCATCCGAAGCGAGTATAGGAAATCAATCAAAGCAAACCAGTCAAAGTAAATCAAACAAAGCATAAATTGCGCTGTACGCAGCCAACCAGCCTGACCGGCTGACGGCAGAGAGGATGAATAGGCATGAGCAAGGTTATCGCGGCCCGGGGAAGGCGGACATTGCCGGGATTCGGATTAACGATGGGGTACAGCGTGCTTTACCTGAGTCTGGTCGTGCTGATTCCGCTGACGGCACTGTTATTCAACTCCACGGGATTGACCTGGGCAACGATGGTGGAGGTGGCTACCAATCCAAGGGTGCTGGCTTCGTTCCGGGTCAGTTTCCTGACAGCTGGTGCGGCGGCACTATTTGATCTGTTCCTGGGCCTTCTTCTGGCCTGGGTGCTGGTTCGGTATGAATTCCCTGGTAAGAGATTGTTCGATGCGGTTATTGATCTTCCGTTTGCGCTACCCACGGCCGTAGCCGGGGTGGCTCTGACAGCGATCTATGCCGGGAATGGATGGATCGGACAATTTGTAGAACCTTTGGGCATCAAGCTGGCATACTCTCAAGTGGGAATTACACTCGCACTTATGTTTATCGGCATCCCTTTTGTCGTGCGTACGGTACAGCCAGTGCTGGAAGAGCTTGAAGCTGAGGTCGAAGAAGCAGCGGCGACGCTGGGTGCGGGGCGATGGCGGATATTCCGTGCTGTTTTGCTGCCGGATCTCGTCCCACCGCTACTGACGGGGTTTGCGCTAGCTTTTGCACGGGGCATTGGTGAGTATGGTTCGGTCGTATTTATTTCAGGCAATATGCCGATGAAAACGGAAATCGCGCCGCTGCTCATCATGTCCAAGCTGGAGCAGTTTGATTATGCAGGGGCTACAGCGGTAGCCTTGTTACTCTTGTTGATCTCATTTATCCTGCTGCTCATCATCAACTCTCTCCAGCGCTGGAGTCGGAAGGCAGGGAGAGTGTGATCGCAGCAATAGTAGAGCCGGAAGGGTGCCTAATCACTTCACATTCTGTCCGTGCGGCTTGCCCATTCGTGGCGGCCCGGATGGATTAACATTGCCACAATGTGGCGCACTCACCAAACCGAAGGAGGTGTACATATGGCGGATTCTGTTCCCCTTAGTCCTGTTCCACCTGTAAGAACCGGTCGCAGTACAAATCGCGCCACAACAGAAGCACCTTGGGTAAAATGGCTACTGATCGGACTTGCGAGTCTCGTCCTGATCTGGTTGCTGATCCTGCCACTGGTCATCGTGCTTATGGAAGCGTTGAAGCAAGGCTGGGGGGTCTACATCGCTGCGCTGACGGAACCGGATGCCTTGTCTGCACTGAAGCTGACACTGCTGGTTGCCGCAATAACCGTTCCGCTCAACACGATCTTTGGCGTGGCAGCGGCTTGGGTCATCACCAAGTTCCAATTCAAAGGTAAAGGGCTGCTCATCACACTGATTGATCTTCCCTTTTCCATCTCGCCTGTCGTTGGCGGTTTGATCTTTGTCCTGGTGTTTGGCTCAAACGGATGGTTTGGCCCGTGGCTGGCAGAGCATGATATCAAAATCATTTTTGCACTGCCGGGAATTGTAATTGCGACGTTATTTATTACCTTTCCTTTTGTGGCGAGAGAGCTGATTCCGCTGATGGAAGATCAAGGCACGCGAGAAGAAGAAGCGGCTGTAACACTTGGAGCCTCTGGGTGGCGCATCTTCTGGAGTGTGACATTACCCAATATTAAATGGGGGCTTCTCTACGGAATTATCCTGTGTAATGCGCGTGCTATGGGTGAATTTGGAGCAGTGTCGGTCGTATCCGGACATATTCGTGGAGAAACCAATACCTTGCCGCTTCACGTCGAGATTTTGTATAACGAATATCAGTTTTCGGCCTCATTTGCCGTTGCTTCCCTACTGTTAATCTTGGCTTTAGCTACGTTACTACTCAAGAGCTGGCTTGGCCATAAAGCCGTTTCAGAAAAGGCATAGTGTGGATCAAAATATCAATTGACAGCTGCTGGAAGCCCTGATATTGTATAAACCAAGTATATGGGTTGGATAAGAATGAATTATAATTCAACACTTTAAATGACAGGTACGTACAGGATGAATAACGGGTGATAGCCCGAGAAGAGGAGGCGGCTCAAGTGGCTAAGCCGTTAAAAGTGGATGAGGTATGGTTAAACCGAATTGCCGGGCAGCTGGATGACATGGAATTTGGTTCATTGCATATTGTGGTACATGAGGGACAGATTGTGCAGATGGAGCGTACCGAGCGCAAACGTTTTGAAAATACGTCCTCAGGCAATGCCTCCAAATCCGGGCCTAGAAGTAGCAGCTCCGCCCGTTCCGTTCGTGGATCGAACGCGAGTGCGAAAGGATAATCCCTTTTCATCTTATCCTAAGAGCATGAAAATCCTGTGTGTTACATGGTTGATTTTAAAAAATAAACAGGCTATCCCTGTCGTCGTGATGACTTAGGGATAGCCATTTTTGTGTGAACTAGTCGGACGCCGATACAGATCTGCGAGGTGTCACAGGGAGAGGGGGATCCTCTACAACAGCTTCATGTATTGGCGTAGCCATACTGCTGTTACTACTGTTTTCATCTGTTTCAGCATGTCCGGCATATGGGCGCTCGCTACGGGAGCGTGATCCAGTTAATCCGAATCCGGAGACAAACAGAATAAGTTGCAGAGCAAGGGCATAAGGGGCCGCCGCAAGTCCGATCAGATGAAGCAAAGAACAGAGTGCGATCAAGAGGGATAGCCATTTGACCAGCGCTCCTGAAGTGCCACGCTTGGGGCTGGACCAAAGCAGGTAACCGTATAGTATCGTAAGCATGAGGGAAATGGCCTGAAACCATGGTAACAGGTTATCCCAGGAATCTACGGGGGTAATAGTGATACGCTCTGTGTAGAACAGGTATCCGATTAAAAGTGCTGTGGCCATGAGTGCGGCAGGTTCAGCTGCAGGCCTGAAAATGTTCCAGATGGCACGGCCCCAGTGCACCGAATATGTATTCCGGCTGAATTCATCCGATAGTGCAGTGCACTCCCGTTCAAGTGCTTTATGCATCAGAGCAAGCCTGGCGGGATCTTCATTTTTAACGCAGTCACGAATCTGATCCTGAAGCTGCGGGGAGAGGCATGAGGCCGCTTTGCAGGCCTGCATTGCTTGTAACAACTCATGATGTTCCTGTGCGGGATCTTCATATTTTCGTTGTTCCCAAATGGTAAGTAGTCCCAAAAGGCCTGTGCTTATGTATAATGTATCTCGTATCCTCTGCATATGCCTTTCATGGCTTCGCCGAATTTCTGTGGCCGACCATAGATAAGCTGCCAGAAGCAATGCAACAACACCAAGCAGTATAAACGTAGCATCGGGATGTGATGACAGGTTATCCAACCAACGTTGAAACACAACATTTCCTCCTTTACAACCAACTTGACGTATCTAAACACGCTTTTACGCAAGCCTTCTCTCACTATTACACAGGAAGTAGATGAATTCAAGCAGTTAGATCCATTCTTAATTGGAGAATTCCTGGTTTTTTGTTAGGATACATCTGTATGAAAGGAAATCAGGTTCTGGAGGAAATTAGCATGAAATGGACAGAGAAAGAAAAGGCTCAGAGGGGTTTGCTTTACGATAATAATAACGATAAACAGTTGATTCGAGAGCGTACGTATGCGAAGGAAATGTGTTATGACTATAACCAGATTCGCCCAAGTAATCTAAAAGACAGAGAAATACTGATTCAGAAGCTTTTTGCGAAAACCGGGGAGAAATTTCTGATTGAGCAACCATTTTATTGCGATCAGGGATATAACATTGAAATTGGAGACCATTTTTATTGCAATCATAATACTGTCATGCTGGATGCGGGCAAGATCAGTTTCGGAGATTATGTATTTATCGGGCCCAATTGCGGCTTTTATACACCTGAGCATCCTCTTGACGCGGAACAGCGAAATCAAGGTTTGGAGGTTGCTCTACCCATCTCGGTAGGAAATAATGTTTGGATAGGTGGAGGGGTATCTGTTCTGCCAGGGGTCACCATTGGGGATAACACCGTTATTGGTGCAGGAAGTGTAGTTACAAAATCTATTCCTGCCGGCGTTGTTGCTGCTGGGAATCCATGCAGGGTGATCAGGGAAATTACAGAGGAAGATCAACATAAATATCCACGCGTTTGATGCAGGTCAATAAGATACAAGATCAGAAAGGGGAGGAACAGATGAACGAGGTGAACATTGAACATGCACCGCCGGCTGCGGTTGAATATTTGGCACTGCGGCAGATTGCGGGGCTGAGTCCGATGAGCCGGGAGGGGGCTGAGATAGGGCTGCCTCGCAGTTTATTTGCGGTGTGTTTGCGAGAAGCCGACGTTCTCATCGGGATGGGACGTGTCATTGGGGATGGTGGTTGTTTTTTTCAAGTGGTCGATATTGCAGTGCATCCTGATCTTCAGGGGAAGGGCTATGGGAAACTGATCATGATCGAAATTATGAACTATTTGCGTGAAGCCGTGCCTGCGAGGGGGTTGGTCAGTCTACTGGCTGATGTTCCTGCGGATCGCTTGTATGCTCAATTTGGCTTTGAATATACAAGCCCGAAATCGGAAGGCATGTGGTGGAGGCAGGGGGAATAAAGTATAAACCGGAAACCGCCAATACAGCAGGTTCAACAAAAATAGTTACCGCAAACCTTTGGGAAACCAAAGGTTTTTTGCTTTACAACCATATTTTTACATGATAATGTAAAATAAATACAATTTACGATTTACAAATTACAGATTATAAAATATGGAGGAAATATGTTGAACAAAAATCAAAAAATACAGTTCAATCAAATGATCGAGCGATCAATGGAACAGGCTGCTAAAAATCTTTCGGGTACCAAGGGGGTAGTTTCCGTTCGATTAAGTCAGGATGAGATTGATGTGATCGACCAAATGGTATTTCTGGAACTCGCCAAAAACCGCTCAGATGCGACAGCGATGCTGATTCGGGAAGGGATTCGCACGCACCAGACACTGTTTCACGAGTTACAGGAGTACACAGCTGAGCTGGAAGAAGTTAAAGCCAAAATGCAGCGAAGAATACAAGAATCGGGTCTGGTTGCTCAATTAAAACAAGGGGATGAGCGTGGGGAGATTCCGATTGGAGGCGATGGAAATGAACCAGAAAACAACGAATAAGACTGGCGAAGAAGGCTATCTTGCCGTGTTACGAATACCTTCCTTTACAGTGCTGCTGGTAGGCAGGCTTGTCTCAGGTGCAGGTCAGATTTTATTTTCCATGGCCACGATGTGGTACATCTTGCAGTTAACTGAATCCGCACTTGCTGCGGCATTAATTCCGATGCTTCCCTATTTGATCTACGCTTTCCTGGGTATTCCACTTGCAACGATCAGTGACCGTCTGCCAAAGAAACCATTGCTGATCTGGACCGACATATGGAGAGCGGTTATTGCTTGTATCTTAGCGATTCTATTTCTGACGGGTAGCATGCTTCCGTGGCATATCTATGTAGCCAATCTGCTCATTGCGATTCTCGGTTTCATGTTCAACCCTGCCACTCAGACGGTCATTCCGGCGATTCTGCCCAAACCGACTGAGCAACTCGCTCCAGCCAATGCCCTATTGAACTCCTCCTCCAAAACGATAGAACTTCTCGGTTATGCTCTAGGGGGAATTTTAATTGCCTTTATCTCCGTACAATCGATCCTGTTCATCTATGCGATCACTTTTCTGTTATCCGCACTTGCGATTGCCTTCATTCGTATTCCTGTGACCAAAGTGGTCAAACAAAAAGGATTTTCAGGTTTTGTCAAAGACAGCATGCAAGGGATTACCTTTTTATTTTCAAACAAAGTTTTGGCCTGCTGTATTATCTTTGGTGCCATTATCAATTTTGCAGGGGCCCCGCTACATATCTTCACGCCGATTTTTGCCAATATGGTGCTTGAAGCCGGGCCACAAGGATATGGGTTGCTTCAATCTGCTTTTGCCGCTGGCAGTATCGTTGGTTCTTTGCTTAGTGGAAAATATGCCAAACGTCTGTCACTCGCCCATTGGTTCCTAATCAGTTATCTGATCTCGGGCGCAAGCTTGCTGTTCATGCCGATGTATCCTAACTTGTACTTTGCCATTGCCTGCTCTTTCCTGTTGATGTTGGGGCTTGCTCTTGTAAATGTACCGTTAGTCACTTCCATTCTGTTATCTACACCGGAAGAAAAAAGAGGACGTGTCATGAACAGTATGGGAGTACTTATGAGTGGTGTTAGTAACCCGCTCGGTTTGTTACTCGGAGGATGGTTAATTGAAGCCTATAGTCCTTCCTGGGTGTACATGGGAATCGGCATGTTTGTTATTTTTATGGGCACGGCAAGCCTGTTTGTCAGACCTTTTCGGGAAGATCGAGCAGGACATACCTCACACAGGAAATCGTCCGTTTCGTCTGGAGTTTGATGTCAGATTACTCCTTTTTTTAAGGGAAAACCAAAGGTTATGACATGTATTACAACTATATATGGGTTTCTTAAATAATTTTTGTAAAAAAATTCAATTAAAAAGAAGGAATTTAAAATTTTATGTAGAATTTGGTTTATAAGAGGGGGAGACAAATGGGAGGTAATTTATCATGGAAAACAAGGAAATTTTATCTGTACAGGATTTGATGGCTCTGGAGGTTGAAGAGGATAACAACATGTTCGAGGAAACTAGCTTGTGTACAGTGTGCAGCTGGACAAGCTCACAAACGATCGTTGTAGAGGCTTAGAACTCTTCATCGTCTCGAACCACTGAATGATTCGTAAGATAAGTCTTTGATTTCGCATTACTAAACTAAAATAATTGTACCTCCCCCTCTTACTCTACTTCAAAAAAGGAGTGATTCTCATTGAAATCAGCAAGCCTGACTGAAAAGAAGGACGCCTATGAGAACGCTTTGCATTATATAATCCGGGATCTACCCGAATCCATCCAATGGTCGAATGACGGCCATTGGATTTGTTTTAAACCGGACCGATTAACACTTCCCCCGCAGGGATGGAAGATTCATTTATCGGTTGTGCCTGTAGAGGGAGCGGAACTGCTACGAAGGATTACACCCATTCTGACAACGTATGGTGTGATGTGGAAAGTCGTAAATAGCGGGCTAAAGTTAATTGAAACATCCAATGGTTCTACACCGCTACCTCAGACCGGGAAGTGTGTGACGATCTATGCACGCAGTGATGAACAATTTATACAATTGCTTGAGGAGATGTATGTTTGTACGGGTGATCTTAAAGGCCCCGCGATCCCTACAGATCGGGCTTACCGGGGAAGTTCATGTGTATTTTATCGCTATGGAGCCTTTGTAGACCGGTTCTATTATGATCGTTACTCTGGGGCAAAAGTATATGCGATCCAGAACCCGGAAGGTAGACTGGAGGAAGACCGGAGAATACCAGGCAGATACAAGCCCGAGTGGGTAGACGAGCCGGAAGAACTGGTGAGCATACAGGCTGGGTGGAAGAAAGAAAATGAGGCAGTAAATAATCCCGATAATTCCAGTAACAATGAGTTCGGAATACGTAAAATCCGTGTGAAGCGGGTGCTCAAAAAATCGGGCAAAGGAGGCGTATTTCTTGTCTCCACGTCCCGGCATGAGCAAGCTGTGATGAAAGAAGCGGTTCATCTCATGCGTGTGGATGGTGCCGGACGTTCTGCCCATGATTATCTGGATAACGAGTATCATGTGCTTGATCTGATGAAGGATACGGGGTATACTCCGCGGCCAATCGATCTGTTCAGTGCTGAACGGAATCGATATCTGATTCTGGAATACTTCGAGAGCATCAGCTTGCGCGAGTACATCCACCGCAGACATGTTGCTACCGATGGCAATCAGGCAGAATTTTACCGAATCGGCTCGGATATTCTGGATATTGTGCACGAGTTTCACGCTAAAGGTATTGTCATCAATGATCTCACGCCGAACAACATTGTGGTGTTGCTTGACGGAAGTGTGCGATTCATTGATCTGGAGTTAGCCTATGTGAAAGATAACGAAAGTCAGGTAAAACCATTAACAGGGCACACGCCTGGTTATGTGCTTCGAGGAAGAGAGCACAGTCAGCGATCGGAATACTCCGATGATCTTTACGCGCTGGGAGCCGTTTATTATTACATGGCAACCTCCATGGACCCTTATTTGAAATACAGACAGTCTCACCTGTCTGCTGGACAAGCCTATTTGGACAATCTCAATGATAGACAGCTTCTTGGGCTGGGAAGTCTGGGGATCGAGATCATGTCTGCACGATATAATGATTTATCTGAAATACGTGAACAGCTAATACGTATGTGTGAACAAGCTAAGGGCGATTTAACAGGGAGCGAGCAATCTTCGCGCGCGAATGAAGCAGGCATGACGGCAGAAAAAGTGCTTCATCAAGCCGAGCTTATGGCTACCAAGTTGGTTCAATCTCTTGATTTGAACAATGCTCACCAACTTTATCCCGAAAATAGCATGAGCAAGATGTTCCACCCGGCTAATTTCAATTTTGGATGGACGGGCATGGCCTACGGTTTTCATCAGCTTGGGCAGATTACGCAGAACAGAAAGTATCATCAGTATGCACGTGAAGTATTGGAGTGGATATTGAATCATACGCCTTATGTTCCCGGAGAAACGCCAGAAAGCCTGTATTTCGGTTATGGGGCTGTTCCTTGGGCACTGGCACATACAGCGGATGCGCTGGATGATAAACCGTTATTTCGCATTGCTGAAAATCTGGCCTTGGAGATGACAAGACATGACCCGGTTCAAACCAATATCAGTCATGGAGCGGCAGGTTTAGGATTAATGCTGATGGAGGTACATCATCTTGGAGGTTGTTCCGAACTTTTGACAAGGGCTGATGAACTCGGTGAAATGATTTTACGGCAGGAAAAGCGAACAGAAGACGGGCTGAGCATGTGGGAAGTGAAGGACAAGTCGGATAAAAAAAGTCACCACTCGTATGGGTTTTCGCATGGCATTGCAGGCATCGGTTATTTCTTGCTTGCTTTAGCGAAGCAGACGGGGAAGGGCGAGTATTATTCGGCGGTGAAGCGCATTGTGGACACGCTGGAACATTCGAGTTACGAAGGCAAGAATGGGGTGAGGTTATGGCCTGCTTCCCCCGAAAAGCCGGATGCTCTCTGGGTTCATTGGTGTAATGGTTCGGCGGGTATAGGACGGTTTTTACTGACTGCAGCCGAGGTTCTGCAAGATCCGGTATGTTACAGACTTGGTCAGCAGGCCGCAGATGCGGTAGCCCAGTCGACCATTTTTGCTTCTTTCGGCCAGTGTCATGGGATCGCGGGTAACGGGGACTTTTTGATCATGGCCAATCGGAGTTTCCCTGGCAGATACGAAGCCAAATTGAAAGAGTATACACAGAGTCTATACATGCTTCGTAGTGATGTGCAGGAAGACTTTTGGATGTGGCCACTGGAGGATATGGAATCATTCTCCCCGGACTATATGACGGGATACATGGGGATTTACTCTTTTCTGCTTCGTCGATTTTATCCTGCGGTTTCTTATGAACCCATGGTATATTCAGGCTTCGACCAGACCAGGGAGGTACAGGTATATGATGCAAACATCCATAGCTGATATTCTGCCACAATGTCAGCATGAACCCGGCAAGGTCGGGGGTCGATACTATGCCAGTGAGCCTGGGAAAAGAGAAACGATCTCTTCCATGCTGTTGATAGATCATGGGGAAGGTCAATATATGATGGATTTATGGAGTGAAGCTTCATCTCATGCATATTGGGAAGGAAGGATCACATCCTTATTGGATACGTTGTCCTACTCCTCTATATATGTAACTGCACCCGCCTCGTTTCCATGGGAAAGGCTCGGGTATAAGGCAGATGTGCTTGCCCATCGATATCGCTTTTACGGTGATCTGAAGCACATTTCTGTTCCGGTTATGCCGGACCTGAACGGCAAGTGGTTGCCTGCAGAAGGGCAAGAGGAAGTTATGGCTCATTTGCTTCAAAGCAGTGATCCAACATGCCCCGGAATCCATGCTGCTCGCAAGGCGGTAGATGATATCTATGAAGGGCTGTATGGACGTTTACTGGAAGGGTCGGGACTTGTGGAGCTGGAAGGAACGAAGATCGGAGGCTGTCTGTTAAGTGATGAGTTTGATAGCATCCTTCTGTCACATATATTCACCATGCCTGCGGCAAAACGCAAGGGCTGGGCACGGTGGCTTGTTGCTTATGCTCTCCATCAGTGCAGTTCCGACCCGGAAAAGCAGATTAAGGCTTCTCTTGATGCAAACAATCAAGGGAGCTATCGCTTGATGAGTGCATTGCCTTTACAGCAGGTGCCTGAACTTATACATGTATGCCGGATCGGGAAAGAGAGGGAGTCCTCATGAAACCTGTTTTGCTGGAAAGTACGGACTATCATGATCTGAGAAGTACATGGTTTCGTGCGAGCCACGAACCAGGGTTATTTGTGGTTGAAGGACGTTCGGATATTGTGCAGCGAGAGCTACGCAAGTTAAGTATGCATTGGCAGGATCAGGCGATTCGCCTTGTGCTTGATGATGCGTATCACACGTTGCCATTCATTTATCAGTTGAACCCGGTTCACCCGATTGATGATCTGGTGGCATGCAAAAATGCATTGCTCCGATTCCATCGAGCCGGCTGGGCACCGGGGCTACGGAAATGGATCTTGGTTGAGGTGGTCTCCGGTCTGCATCCTGCAGATTTGGGAGCCATACATCATCTGCTCTATCGTCAAAAACTAAAGGATGTAAGCGTATTGTTATTTTTTCATCAATATCCCGTGCGCGTTAACCTTCCCCAACATGTATCGAGGCTGGCTATTTCTCTGGTGAGAGATACACCGGAACATACCCGGCGTTTGTTAAATGAACAGTTGCGGATGGCTGGTAGGCACGATGAAGCGGAAGGTAAACATCAACGTAAAGCATTAGCTCTATATAACAGGCTGGCCTGGATTTTGTTGTGCAAATCGGATAATCACCTGCGGTACAGGGCTTGTTTTCGCTTTTTTAGTCAAAACTCCATATTCCAACAATTATCAGCTTCGCAGCAGGCCATTCTATGGTTTGAACTGGGTCAGTTATTAACTAAAAATGGGGATGATTATGACGCGGCAAGAGAATGTTATGCTCACGCTCGGGCCGTTCTGGAGCATGAGGAATTGGACGAAGTTTATCGTATTGGAAAAGAGGCGGCACTAGATAACGGTGAAGCATTAATTGAGATGCAGGAAGGCCACATCTCACGTGCAATTGAACTGGAGAAGCGAGCCGGGATGCGTATTCGTGAGCTTCCTCCAGGGCCGGATCGGCATGTTTTTCAGATTCAAACGGCTCTAAATATTGCAGGGTTGCAGATCCGGGCAGGACTTCTCATGGATGCCGAGACGACACTAATAGCTGGCGAAAAGCTCTGTACAGGTGTGTACTCGGGTTGGCTCGGGCAGATGCTTCAATTAAAAATGTCGGTATATCAACAACTCGGCGAGCAGGAGTTAGAATACAAAATGTTGATTCAAGTGTTACGGATGAAGACGGGTTCAATTCCTTCCAAATTGTTGCAACGTTCAATCGAAATGGCTGGTGTGCTCATCCAGCAAGGGGAAGAGGAACGTGCTGCGGAGGTGTATCGTCTTCTGATCGCGGGATTGCCAGCAACCAATCTGAAGCAAATCCGTTTGATCCGGCAAGCGTTAAGTAGTTTGGGAACAGAGAGTCCCGCAGCAACGGCCACACAGCATCAGCTTACGCTCAAGCTGGGACTACAGCTTGATACCTGGGAGCAATTCAAGCATTGGCATGAGGGGAGGGAATCCGGTTGGGCAATGCATTCCTGAACCGAATGAGTGTGAACCGGGAGCGGACAAGCATGGTCTTGTGTTATGACGATCAGACATGTGAATGGTGTGAGCTTGACGATGCTGGCAATGTTCAAGGTGTGCTTAGTCTTTCCGATCATTGGACAGAACGGGGCCAGATTGTACAGCATGTTCAATTCGTCGGAACAGACCAAGTGGTGGCAATCACTCTGGAGAAGACGGAGAGATGGATTTATGTCTTCCAAAAAGAGCGGGAGCACATAAGCATGATTCAAACGCTCTCTCTAAAATTACCGTTTCCGGTGATGCAGTTTGCCCGGCAAGATGAACAACTCCTGCTACTTTTTGCCGTTCGGCATCGTTCAGGAACGGTGCAGATCGGGCTGTACGATCCCGTAGAGGAAAAAGCCGAATGGGTTACTCCAGAACTGGATAACCCGCAATTTGTGTTTTGGGCCAAGCCCGAGCGAGAGATTGGTGTTAATGTGGGCGGGGTTGGCAGAGTATATTTTTACGGGAAAGATACCGGATCATCTCGGGAAATTCCTTATCAGGAATATGCTTATCCGGTGATGGACAAGCAGGGTGATCAGATTGCTGTCTGCATTCCGGCGGGAGATGGTTTTTGTCCTGGCTGGATGAGCGTTCAGGAGAATGTTGTTCAAGGTAGTTTGGAGCACAGTGAGCCGTTCTCTGAGTTGATTCGTATCCAGCTGGATGTGGATCGACAGCATATCTTATGCGAGGGAATAAGGCGTGGTAAGTGGCAATACGTTCAGTACACGCTGGATGGAACAAAGACATTTGAGCTGTGTGACTATCCCGGAACGTTAACGCAAGCGGTTCACAGCAAGGACAAGCAGAGTCTCATAGGTAAATTCGAGTCCATTACGACTGCCCCGGTGCCCGCCAGGTATAAAATATCTGAATCGTTTGGTGACATTACCCCACTTTCGGTCAGGCATGGGGATGCACTTGTGAGTAATCTTGTACAGCAACCGGAGACCAAGTACAAACACCTGCGTTACGGGAATGAGTTCATTCCTTATATGGATATCCATCCGGGAGGTGAAGGACAGGCAGTCATCTATCTGCACGGCGGGCCTCATAATTGCCTTCTGGACAGTTACAGTCCGGTTATTGCGCGTTTATGTGAGGCTGGAGTGAGGGTGATTGGGCTGAATTATCCCGGTAGTTCAGGATTCGGTTCTGATTACAAGCAACGTATTCAGAATGATTGGGGCGGTGTGGATGCAGATGTTATTCGGATTATTCGAGAGCAGGTCTTGGGTTCCTATTCGGCAGTTTCACTGTATGGCGTCAGTTATGGGGCTTATTTAGCGCTGTTAGCGGCAGGTAGAAACCCGGAACTGTGGAGCGCCGTTGTGGCTTGCGCACCGTTTACGGACTTAAGCAGCTTGTATGCTGGTGGTGGGGCGAAGCTAAGATCGTTTTTGCAGATGGAAATTGGAGGATTGTTACAGGATGAATCCGCACTGCGGGAGAGAAGCCCGTTAACCTATGCGTCTGGATTGTGTGAAGTAGATCTACAGCTTGTGCACGGCCGGAATGATCAGCTCTGCCCGGTGGAACAGACGGAGCGCTTATATCAGGAGATATTGAAGCGGAAGGAGCCTGTAGAGGCGGCTGATAGGCAACTTGAGATGCACATCATTGATGATTTGCAGCATGAGGTGTATGCAGAGCGAATCTGGGCGGCGAAGGCAGTTCATTTTCTAACCCGAAATAGGGTAACTCAGCCAGGGTAAACAACGAAGACGAGCAACGTAGATAAGTTCTTTAAGCATACGTGACCAGGAGAGATAAACAAGATGAATTGTTGAAGCCGCCCGTGCGGCTTTTTTTGGCGTACGTGGATCTAATTAGACGAGAGAAGAAGGGCGAAGAATGGGTTAAAACCTGGGAGAACATTTATAAAGAAATCTACAATATGCGAATGAAATAGTAACGCTCAGCTGAGGTGTTGGTACCGCGGATGAAGATTCAAGTTTACAAGTAGGTTTATCCGGTTTAAGATGGCGTGAGCCGTTTAAGGTATATAACAACAGGATTAAGTATTAAAATAACGGTACAGCTTATTTAGATGACATCGATAGAAAAGAGGGATTCAGATATGAAAGTAACTATTTTTGGAGCGACCGGAGCGATTGGTAAGACGATTTTGTGGGAATTGATGGATCGTGGGCATGAAGTGACCGCGGTGGTGCGTGATCCGTCCAAAGTGGAGATGGTGCATGAGCGCTTGCGTGTGGAGCAGGGGGATGTGCTTAACCCGGATCAGGTTGCTGATTTTGCAGCGGGACAAGAAGCGGTAGTAAGTGCTTACGGGCCGAAGTTTGGCGAGGAAGAGGAACTGCTGGAGGTAACGCGTTCACTGATCGAAGGCGTGCGCCGTGCGAATGCCGGACGTCTGGTTGTTGTTGGCGGAGCAGGCAGTCTGATGACAGATTCAGGTGAAATGCTGATGAATACACCTGGTTTTCCAGAGGAAATCAAACCTCTTGCACAGGCTCATGCGGATGCTTATGGACTTCTGGAAGAATCCAATATTCACTGGACGTATATGAGTCCGGCAGCAACGATTACGACAGGGCGGAGAACAGGTCAATTTCGGATTGGCATGACTCGTGTCATTACAGATGATCTGGGCGAAAGCAGCATTTCTGTAGGTGATTTTGCCGCAGCTTTGGTGGACGAACTGGATGATCCGCAATTTGTTCAAGCGCGGTTTACGGTGGGGTACTAACTGAGGATAGATAAGCAAATGGGATAATTATAGATGTGACAGATAAGTTCTTAGCGCAAACCACGAGTGAGTGGAGAACCAATGAGACATAAATGGATTGAAAACTCGTAAGGCACGAATGATCGGAAAACAAGTAACACACGATAGATAGGGAAACTAATGGCAATGGAAAACTTATGAGAATGGAATACCCATGAGTGTGATGCTCTAAGCAGTGTTATTCATAACGCGACCCGGGGAGGGATGAGTGTTGTTTATCGTAACCGCTGATCAGATGCGTGCTGTGGACGAGTATACGATTCAGCAGCTTGGTATTCCTGCGGCCAGTCTGATGGAGAATGCAGGCAGAGCTATCGCCGAGGAAGTTATCAAGCTGTGCCGGGAATGGCAAGAGGATGGCAGTCGGGGTGATCGTGGCTGGAGTGAAGGCGGTCATGCTGAAAGTGATGAAGCAAGGCACAGAAACATTGCTGAAGGTGGGGGTGGCTGGCCTGATCGCGGCCAGCGGAAAGAGGCGTGGCAGGCACACACCGGGCCCGGCAACCGCGTAGGTTACGGGGGCGACATCATCGCCGATCCGGCGCTGGTGATGGCGCATCCCGGTGATCAGCATTGGTACATGCTGATCGGCAAGGGCAACAATGGCGGCGACGGGCTGGTTGCGGCGCGCCATTTGGTTGAAGCGGGGCTGGGCGTGACGTTAGTCTACGCCGATGCCCCGGAGGCACTGCGGGGCGAAGCCGCAGTGCAACGGGATGCCGCCGCGAAGCTCGGCATCCCTGCCATTGTCCACGGGCGCGAAGCCGTGGACTTTAGCCGGTGCACAGGCATCGTCGATGCGCTACTGGGCACCGGCTCGCGTGGTGCGCCGCGCGGAGCATACGCGGCGCTGATTCGCGCGGCGAACGACAGCGGTAAGCCAGTCGTGTCCGCGGATGTGCCAAGCGGGCTGGACGCCGACACCGGTGAGGTGTACGAGCCGTGCATTGAAGCCCGGGTAACTGTATGCCTTGCGCTGCTTAAGCGTGGCCTGGTACAGTACCCGGGCGCTTCTGCCGCGGGGCGCATCGTTGTGCGCTCCATCGGCATTCCCGCACGCCTTGCGCCAGAGCATGGCCCCTCTGTCCGTCTGCTAACGGACGAGGTGCTGCGGGGTGCGCTGCGCGTGGACACAGGCCGTCGCCGGGCACCGGACGGCCACAAGGGCACCTACGGCCATGTATTACTGGCCGCAGGAAGCATGCCGATGAGCGGCGCTGGCCTGCTCTCGGCCAAAGCCGCGCTGCGCGCAGGTTGCGGGCTCGCCACATGGGCGCTACCCGCGGCACTGTTGCCGCATGTCATCGGCACCGTGCCCGAGCTGATGCTCGCCGCTGCAGCCGATGGCGCCAGCGGCGAATGGAACGCGGCTTCCGCCGCAGCGGTGCTGCGCCTTGCGGAGAGCCGCGACGTACTTGCGACCGGCCCGGGCCTTGGTCGCTTCGAAGGCGACACCGACTGGCTACGCCGTCTGTGGCAACAGACGGATCGTCCGCTCGTCATCGACGCGGACGCCCTCAACATGCTGGCAGATGCAGGCCCAGACGGGCCATGCACCTGGGGCCAGCGCAGTGCGGCGACCATACTGACGCCGCACCCTGGCGAGATGGGCCGACTGCTGCGCATGTCGACCCCCGAAGTGCAGCGTGACCGAATTGGACACGCTGCACGGTACGCCCGCGAGCAGGGCGTGACCCTTGTGCTCAAAGGAGCACGAACGGTCATCGCAACGCCTTCCGGCGAGGCGTACATCAACACCACCGGCCACGCCGGCATGGCAACAGGCGGCGCAGGAGATGTGTTGACCGGCATCATCGCCGGTCTGCTTGCTCAAGGGCTAGGCGCGGAACAAGCCGCCGCCTTCGGTGTATACCTGCACGGACAGGCTGCCGAACGGGCAGCATTGCGGCGAGGCGATCCATCTTCCTTGCTGGCAGGAGATATTATCGATGCACTGTAGAGGAATGTTCAATCCAGCGTGCAGGTCATACGGAAGCGATAATGTTTAAATCCTATCACATGAAAGTATAAATATATGAAAAAGGAGCCCGCCATCATCTCGAGGGGCTCCTTTCTCATATGAAGTGAATTTATAAATAAAAAACTATCTATATCGTTTTTTATTGAAAGCACCGAACCACCAATTTGGAAACATTGTTACAGTATCTACCCAACTCATCTACCCACCCATTGCACATTCTATCGTTCCAACTCACTAACATGACCTACTGCCTATTCAAGTGTTGACGGAACAACGTTTCTTAGTGCCGATCTGCATTCTTTTTCAGGGTGAATATTTCTAACGATCATGAGAAACCTTATTGGGCAAGTATTCACCCGTTTTATTTTCTAACGATCTCAGTGGAGCTAGAATAAAAAGTGGACACCCGTTAACGGACGGAAGGATAATAAGGCTAACGGAGGTGTGTTCACATGGGAGAACAGCGGCAACGATACAATGAAGAGTTTAAAAAACAAACGGTAAAATTTATTCAAGAACAGACCAAGACACTCGGAGACTTGGCAGAAGAACTCAACATTCCAAAAAGTACACTACACCAGTGGATGGGCAAGTATCGCGAACTTAAACATGAGCCTGTAGCTAGCGTAGATCGAGTGAAAGAACTGGAAGCAGAGCTTAAAGAAATGCGCCGGTTACTTCAAGAGAAAGAGCATACGCTTGCGGACACGCAAGAGGAACTGGCTATTGTAAAAAAAGCAGTGCACATCTTCAGCAAACCAAAGCGCTAAGGTTTCAGTTTGTGGAAGACCATCGCTCCCAGTTTTCTTTGGAGAAGATGTGCACTCTGTTACACGTGTCACGGAGCGGATATTACAAGTGGCGGATGGATCTAACCAGTAAGCAACAGCGCCGGAGAACTGAGATCATGAAGCGTATTCGGTTTCATTTCTACGACCACCAGAAGCGGTGTGGAAGTCCGAAAATTACGTATGCACTCCATCTGGAAGGATACAAAATCTCTTCCCGTACCGTCAGTATATACATGCGTCAAATGAATCTTCGTTCCGTGCACAGTCCTCGGTATCGTGTCCAGACGACGGATTCTAACCATCATCATCCCATTGCACCTAATACGCTGAACCAGCAATTTCAAACGTCCAAACCGAACACCGCATGGGTCACCGATATTACCTACATTCCCTGCCGAGGAGGCCGGTTATATCTCGCCAGTGTTCTGGATTTGTGTACGCGTGAGATTGTGGGCTGGCGCCTGTACAACCATATGGAAACGAGCTTGGTGTTAGATGCATTGAAAGATGCTTACCAGGCCAAACGCCCCGCTCCAGGATTGCTCCACCACTCGGATCGTGGCTCTCAGTACACGTCAAAAGAATACGTGGAGCAACTGAAATCGTATGGTATGGAGCTCAGTATGAGCCGCCGAGGAAACTGTTACGATAACGCATGTATCGAGTCTTGGCACAGTATTTTGAAGAAGGAACTCATTTACTGTAACCCTCGTTTTAAGAATCCAGAAGAGGCGTATAACGCCATTTACCAGTACATTGAGTTCTATTACAACCGCAAGCGAATGCATGGTGCGCTAGGTTATCTTTCCCCTACTCGTTTTGCGAAGAAGTTTACGGACAAATCCGTCGCGTAAGTGTCTACTTTCTTGACATAGGTCCACAGGGAACCTTATTTCAATCATTTATTATAAAAAGGAGATATTTCCCTCCATTTTGGCCCAAATAAGCTCTCTGGGGATCGTTAGAATTTCAAACGACTCAGAATCATGCAAATAAGCTCATCTGAGATCGTTAGGATAAAAATTAAATTTTCACTCACCTTTCGCTCACATAATCCTCATACTCCGCGTGCATATATACTGCAGCTTCATTGATTACTTACTACAGGTACACACATCTTGTGGACTCCTCTTACAGACGGAAACGCTGGAGTTCCTGATGCATTTCAGCACTGATATCACGAAGTGACTTGACCTTGATACTGGCTTCGGAGAAAGAACGTTGTTGTTCTGCGGTGGAAGCAGTGATCTCTTCACTGCTAGCTGCAGATTGCTCGGTGATGGCACTGATGTTTTCAATCGCCTGTTGTACCTGTGAACTTAGTTTGCTGGATTGTGTCATGTCCTCAGCAAGCTGCTGAATGCCTTCGCTGATGCGCTCCACACTCTCGCGAATCGCCGAGAAGGATTGTTGCGTCTGACCCGTGGCGTGCTCCTGTTCCCCAAAGAGTTGCATGCTTTGCACCACGGAACTTTTTACTTTTTCCATCGAGGCTGTAATCTCGTTAACGGCGGCATAGATATGTTTGACCGATTGAGCAGACTGTTCCGCCAGTTTGTTCACTTCACCTGCCACAACAGCGAATCCGCGTCCGGCTTCCCCGGCACGTGCAGCTTCAATGGAAGCGTTCAGGGAGAGCATGGTGGTTTGCTTGGCAATCTCGGATACATATCCCGTCATCGTTGTAATGCGAGCCGCGCTCTCTTCCAGCTCCAGCACGGTCTGTTCCACTTCGGACATGGCGTGGCGATTTACTTCGGCGAGTCGCAACTGTTCTTCAATCGCCCTGTTTCCCTCTTCCACTGTGGTTAGAACATCGCGTCCATCCTTGGCAGATTGGGCAGTGGCCTCCAGGTTATGGTTAAAGGTAGACTGCATCTTGTCTACGACCATAACCGTTTCGCTGAGATCTTCCGCAATTTTTTGACTGCCAACGGACAGCTCTTCTGTGGTACGTGACACCTGCTGTACGATGGCTTGTACCGTATCATTACCGCGATCAATATCCTGAGCCATCTGATCGACTCGCTGCCCCGCCGTGTCAATGGATTGGATGATTCCGCGAATATTATTCGTCATTTGTCCAAAGGAACGACTCAGATCATCCAGCTCATCTTTCCCCCGAGGTTCCGGCAGCGTTTGGGTCAGGTCACCACTGGCAATATGCCCGGCAGCATCCTTGATCAGACGAATACGCTTGGCTATCTGACGTGATGTGTACATATTAAAGAGCATGACGGCGATGAACAAAAGCGCAGCCCCGCCAAGAGCAATCTGCCATGTCTGCTGGATGTCACTCTCCAGATCGAGCGTATATTGAGTGTAGCGTCCCCGCGTTATCTCATTCAGTGAGTAGATGTCATTCTGTATGCCTCGAACCCTTGCACTGTAACGTTTTGCTTCCGCGCTATCCATGCTGCTCATCGCTTGGGTTGCACCCTGATCCAGTGCTTGCAGCTTCGTTTGAACCGTTTGGATGAGCTGCAGCTCCTGATCCGTTTCCAGCAATCCACCTTTGAGTTCCTTAATCATGGCTTGGCCTTCTTTTAAAAGAAGCAGAACAGCTTCCTGATTGCCGGCAGTCATCGAGAAGGAATAGACATCCAGTGCCTGCTGGGTCTGAATCTGGTTGGAGTTCAGCTCACTTACCTTGAGCATCGCAGGTACCAGATTTTGATTTTTTGCATTCATGCTAAGCAGTTCCATAATAATATAAGCGACCAGCGCAAGGCATAGAAGCAGTGAGATCAGAGCATTGACAATAAGTTTTCCCTGTAGTTTCATATGCGAGCCTCCTCGAATCTTGGGTTATGGATTCACTGTGATTTTGGTTTGACCCGAAGAGATTTTGGCTTTCAGATCATCGAAAGTCCGCTGTTGTTCATCACTCAGCGTGATGTTATGCAGTGCAGTTAAGCCTACAGCATTCTCGGCGAGTCCTTCTACGATCTCCTTTTTCGGGAAGGTATGTTTGTTCTCGATAAACGACTTCACGGCGTTGTAGATGGAGACATCTACATTTTTTAACATAGACGTAAGAATTGCTTTTTCCGCCAAAAAGAATTGATCCGTATCAACACCAATGGCGTATTTGCCGAGGGATTGAATCTCATTCAGGGCGCCGACACCGGTAAGACCAGCGGCTACATAAATCACGTCAGCACCTTTCTCCTGAATCATTTGCTCCGCAAGCTGCTTGCCCAGATCGGCATTTCCAAAATCACCGGCATACACAATATCTACAACGGCTTCCGGATTAACAGCCAGCACACCCTGTTTGAAACCTTGTTCAAAATTTTTGAGTACGGGAATTTCCATTCCGCCCAAGAAACCGACATGTTTCTCCTTGGAAGCCATGCCTGCAATTACACCTGCCAGATAGCTGCCTTCCTCTGCACGAAATGAAATGGAAGCGATGTTAGGCAGCTCAGACGTACTATCGATCAGAAGGAATTGCTGGTCAGGATATTTGGCAGCGACCTTTTCCATATCTGCTTTTACGGTATCGCTGAGTCCAATAATAAGATCAAATTTGTCTTTGGAAAATGCCTCAAACGAAGCTTCTGCAGTTAACTCCTTGCTTGGTTCACGATAATCAAAAACAATGCTTTTCTCGTCTCTCGCCTTGACCAGCCCGTTAAAAGCCGCATCATTAAAAGACCGGTCTCCCAGACCAACCTCTGTAAGTACAATCCCCACTCTGGTCTTTACGTCAGTGGCAGCTGTTTTAGAGCTGGTTGAACAAGCAGCTAACATGATCAGTGTCAGGGCCAGAAGCATGGTTAGCCCTAAACGGATGAACGTCGTTGTTTTCATGTGAAACGCCCTCATTTCTGTAAGTTTCTTATGTAATAATTCTGGAAATATACTGGAAGATGGATGAACCCCAATCATCTATGCAACGAGTTTTTCCCTTTATCTATATCGGCGAAAAAAGCCGTTTTTTTACGATCTCTAATGAAAATTTACAGAAATATAAATCTATTTCATGAATTATACATAGTTTTTACAATTATGTTGTTTAATCATTCTTATAAGAACTTATGAGTTGGCATCATGATGCCGTAAAAAAACAAAAAAGCAAAGTAGAGCGAGAATCCTACTCTACTCTGCTTTGCTTTACATTGCCTTGCTCAACCTTTACATTCATCACGTTATGGATTTCCTACCATGCCGCAATCGATCCGTCCGTCCGACTTTCCGTTCCACCGCATAACACACCTGTATCCGGGTTACGCCATATGATCTGCCCCCGTCCGAATTGGGACGAATCCAGCTCGGTTTGGATATTATGTCCTCTGCGAGCCAGCGCTTGGGCAATATGAGGAGGGAAGCCTTGCTCGACCAGTATCGTTTTGTCTTTAATCCACTGCCAGCGAGGTGAATCGAGAGCGGCTTGCGGATTCAGATGATGATCAATCGTATTCATAATGACCTGCACGTGACCCTGAGGTTGCATGAAACCGCCCATGACCCCGAATGGTCCGACGGCTTCACTGCCTTGGGTGAGGAATCCGGGGATAATCGTATGATACGTGCGTTTACCCGGCTCCAGTGCATTCGCATGTTGCGGGTCCAGCGAGAAGTTATGTCCGCGGTTCTGGAGTGCAATGCCTGTACCTGGCACAACCAGTCCTGAACCAAAGCCCATATAGTTACTCTGGATAAAAGAAACCATGTTGCCTTCGCCGTCTGCCGCAGCCAGATAAACGGTTCCGCTTCCGCGTGGATCGCCTGCCTCGGGCACACGTGCGGTATCCCCAATCAGCTTGCGCCGTTCTGCGGCGTAGGCTTCGGACAGCAAATCTTCCACGGATACGCCCATTTTTCGTTCTTCCGTAATGTATTTTTCTCCATCGGCAAAAGCCAGCTTCATCGCTTCCAGCTGTCGGTGATAACTGAGGACGGATTCCTTCTCGGCGAAGTCGAATCCCTTCAGTAGATTGAGTGCGGATAGGGCAATGAGTCCCTGCCCGTTCGGCGGAATCTCCCATACATCATAACCCCGGTAGGAAACGGAGATCGGATCAACCCATTCCGGCTGAAAAGCCTTCAGGTCATCTCGTGTCAGGTAACCGCCGTGTTCTGCCATAAAAGCATGAATGCGTTCCGCCAGTTCTCCTTCGTAAAAGTCTCGCGCTTCGCTCTCGCCAATCCGGCGCAACGTGGCCGCATGGCCCGGCGAGCGCCATAGTTCCCCCGCCGCGGGTGCACGCCCGCCAGGGGCAAACGTCTCAAACCATGCACGCCCTGCTTCCGCATCGCCCTGGCGTGCATAGACCTCGGCTGCCCGTGCCCAGTGGCGGGCCAGCCCCGGCGCAAGCGGATAACCTTCCTCCGCATAGCGGATGGCCGGTTCCAGCACTTGCGCCAGCGTGAGCCGTCCAAACCGACGGCTCAGCTCCGCCCAACCCGCTGGTGCGCCAGGCACCGTCACCGGCACAACCCCCAGCTTCGGCATCTCCGTATAGCCTGCCGCCTGTAGCGCCTCAATCGAAATGCTCTGAGGCGCAGGTCCACTGGCATTCAGGCCATGCAGCTTGCCCTCCGTCCAGACGAGGGCAAAAGCATCGCCACCAATGCCATTGGAGGTCGGCTCCAGCACGGTGAGTGCTGCCGCTGTGGCGATGGCGGCATCAATCGCATTGCCGCCTTGTTTCAACACATCCAGACCAGCCTGCGCAGCAAGTGGCTGCGACGTAGCAACCATGCCTTGCTTGGCGTATACCGGCACACGGTACGAGGAATAAGGTTGATAGAGGGGATCAAAGTTCATTCGTCAATCAGCTCCCTGTCGCGAGATGTCAGATTCCGTTGGTTAACCGGAGTGTAGCTTCTAACCCTTTTCGCAACCGACAAGCCAATCTCCTGCCAGAACATCCAAATCCAACCTGACATCAAGGGGCAAGAACATAGAATATAAGCAAAGCCGTTTGAATGTACACATACTCATGCCAGTAGCCCTTAAGTTGTCACCATATCGCCGCCATTGACATGGATACATTCGCCCGTGACATAGGAGGAATCGCGTGAAGCCAGATAGACATAGGCTGCAGCTAGCTCGTAAGGTTGACCTGCTCGGCCCATGGGTGTATCGGTGCCGAACACCTGCACATCTTCAGCCGAGAAGCTGGCAGGAATAAGCGGAGTCCAGATGGGTCCCGGAGCCACGGCGTTTACACGGATGCCTTTGTCAGCGAGCGATTGGGAGAGAACACGAGTGAGGGAGACGACAGCGCCTTTGGTCGATGAATAATCAATGAGTCGCACATCACCTTTGTAAGCTGTAATGGAGGCGGTGTTGATGATGGACGCTCCTTGGCACAGATGGGGAAGAGCAGACTGGATCAGGAAGAAATACGAGAACACATTTGTTTGAAACGTATGATAGAGCTGCTCCTCGGTGATGTCGACAATGCTTTGCTGTACATACTGTACGGCGTGGTTGTTGACCAGTATATCGATTTTTCCGAACGTTTCCATTGTCTTGCGAATGACGGCTTCGCAGTTTGGTTTTAGCCGAAGATCCGTCTCGATGAGCAGACAGCGCTGACCCAGCTCCACGATTCGGTCACGTGTCCATTCCGCGTCCGTTCGTTCATATAAATAAGCGATCACAACATCTGCACCTTCTTTGGCAAAAGCAATCGCCGCCGCCCGACCGATACCACTATCGCCGCCTGTGATAATCGCAACTTTGCCTTGCAGTTTGCAACTGCCAATATAAGCAGGGTCTTCACTGATCGGTTCGGGCACCATCAGCGATTCCAGACCGGGCTGCTGATCCTGATGCTGGGGCGGAAAAGCTAACTTCTGTGGTTTGCATACCGTCTTCTCACCGTAAAATGGATAGACAGGGTTCATGGTTTGCATATCCTCCTCGAACGTTCCTTGATAAGCCTACCCTATGCATTCATCCCGAAAAAGATGCAGTTTGGCCGTGCTATAAGCTTGTGTTCTACCGAAAATATATACCATAATAAGGGAGTAACCCTTTAAATTTGATGGAGGTGTCAGGAGCCCTATGAACATTCAGGGAATTAATCATTTGTGCTTTTCCGTATCGAATCTGGAGCGATCTATTACGTTCTTTGAGCAGGCTCTCGGTGCCCGAATTCAGGTGAAAGGACGCAAACTGGCCTACTTCGAACTGGCGGGCCTCTGGATTGCTTTGAATCAGGAGGATGTGCTTCGGAATTATACGGAACGAACCTATACCCATATCGCATTTACGGTAAAAGAAGAAGAGTTTGACGCATCCGTGGAGCAACTACGAGCTGCAGGAGCCGATATTATTCCAGGAAGAGCGAGAGATGAGCGGGATGGGAGATCGGTTTATTTTACAGACCCGGACGGGCATCTATTTGAACTACATACAGGCAGCTTGAAGAAGCGGTTGGACTATTATCGTGAGGCTAAACCGCATATGACCTTTTATTCATGAGGTATGCACAAATAAAAAATAAATGGAATTAAAGCTCACATATCTATTGTGAAAACAATGGAATAAACGATAAACTGGACAAATAGCACCTTAATTTACCAATGTTAAATTCATGGGTTTAATCTTAAGGAGGTTTGTCATGATTCAGTTTCCGAAACCGGATGTAGAGCAGTATTTTCAGACGTATCGTATTTCGCATTTTGCCGTATCAGCGGATGAGAAAAAGTTGTATATGGATAGCAACCTGAATGGTCAGCCGAATATCTGGGCGATGGACTTGCCGGGAGGGTATCCGTATCCACTGACGTATTTGAACCAAAGCAGTCAATTTATTAAAGCTGATCCGCAAGGTCGTCATCTGCTGACCGCTTTTGATCGAGATGGGAACGAAAACTATCACCTCTATGCGTTGCCACCGGAGGGGGGAGTTCCGCTTCCGATTGTCCCAGCTGATCCGAGTGACCGCTGTTATTATGCTCATTTATCTGAGGACGGAAAACGGTTATATTATAACACCAGTTCAGGCAATCCGAATTATATGAATGCACGCCTTCGTGACCTGGAGACTGGGGAAGATAAGCTATTGTATCAGGGAGAAGAGGTAACCAGCAGCCTGATTGCGGTAAGTCCCAATGAAGAAGCCTATGTTATTTTGAAAATGTACTCCAATACGTATCAGACTGCTCATCTGCACCGGAACGGGGAATCTCATGCCATAGTACCGGTTACGGAGCGGCAGAGTCAGGTTCCATATGTTCTATTTGCAGGTAATGACCGTTTGTTGCTGATTACCAACGATAATTCGGCATATGCCTATGTAGCTGAGTATGTCATAGATACGGGAGAATTCCGTGCGTTGTGTCATATTGAGGGTGAAGATGTAGATGAAATCCGCTGGCATGAGGCAACTGAAACGTTATATATCTGGACACTGACCGGGCCGGAGTATCACATGTATGCGCTGGAAAAAGGTGCTGGAAAACCTCGCCGCATGGACATGCCACTCGATACGATTGAACAGGTGAACGTGACTAAATCCGGTAACGTGTATATTCTCGGACGTGGTGCTGTGCAGCCGCATAATATCTATCGACTTGTTGCAGATAGTGAGTCCTGGGAGCCGTTAACGGCCAATCGAGTAACAGGTCTGAACCCGGATGATCTCGTATATCCAGATGTCGTGCGATACCATTCCTATGACGGGCTGGAGATTGAAGCATTGCTGTTCAAAGCGAAGCCGGAGCAGGCGAACGGATACAGTGTATTCTGGCCACATGGCGGGCCACAGGCATCGGAAGCCAAGTTTTTCCGTCCGATGTTTCAGTTGTTGCTTGCACAAGGGTACAATATCTTCGCTCCGAACTTCCGGGGTAGCACAGGATATGGTGCTGAATTCGTGAAGATGGTTAATCGGGATTGGGGCGAAGGACCGAGACTGGACTGTGTTGCAGGCATTGGGTGGTTGTTTGATCAGGGGATTAGCTCGCCAGAGCGTTTATTTGTGGTAGGCGGTAGTTATGGAGGTTACATGACGCTGCTACTTGCAGGTCGTCATCCAGAGCTGTTCCGTGCAGCAGTTGATATCTTTGGCCCAAGCAATCTGTTTACTTTCCTGGAATCTGTACCGGAGGATTGGAAGCCAATGATGGACAGATGGCTAGGTGATCCGGTACGTGACCGTGAACGCTTAACCAAAGATTCCCCGATTACGTATCTGGATCAGATGGTAAACCCGATGCTAGTCATTCAAGGGGCCAACGATCCAAGGGTGGTCAAGGCTGAATCGGATCAGATTGTAGCCGCACTTCAGGAGAAAGGTGTAGACGTCGAGTACATCGTATTGGATGATGAGGGCCATGGTTTCTCCAGAAAAACAAATGAAATTTTAGTTTATCGTAAAATGGTAGAGTTTTTGCAAAAGCATCAAGAGACTCCTGTTGCACAGGTTTAATTCGAATCATTTGATCACCATAGACTTCAGTGGATCATTCGTATGAGGGTGACAAGAGGTAGCTCATACAGACATGGAGTCTACTATAGAGCAACAAATAATAGCCAGTGATCACAAGGATCACTGGCTATTTTTGTTTCAAGTCAATCACATGAAGTTGTTATTTATATATCATCTGGTAGTCACGGATTCCTTTAGCACCTACAAGCCGCATGCTTGTCTTACAATCAGAACGTTCAGTCCAGCAAAGAGAGTACCTTCTCGATATACTGCTCTGCCCACGGAGCAAAAGGTAGATCAGCTTCCCAGGTCACTTGTCCGGTCGCCTTCGCCTCACCCCACCATAGAATACGTTGATACAATAGGTGAATCAGAAGGCGCGAACGAAAATGTTTACATTTTTCCACATCGTCTGCACAGACCTTTTCCCGGTAAGAATGAAGAAATCTCGCAGCCAGATCAGGCCGGTCTTCCCGGAGGTATCTCGCAGTCATTTTCGTCAGATCGGCTGTGCCATCGCCGAAATAAGCAGTCGTAAAATCAAATAATCCACTGATTCTCCAAGAGGATGCAGGCGGATCTGTTTTTTGGATAAGAAAGTTCTCAACTTTGAAATCTCCCATGACAAATTCATGAACCGTCGAGACTAAAAAAACAGACTCGGACAGTCTCAATTGCTCATCCACCCAGCATACATCATCGTCAGTAATCACAGAGTACTTCTCCGCATCATGTAACCAGTGGCGGATGCTTCCGTACAGCCAGTCCAGATACGAGCCGGCAAAAGGCATGATTTTGTCTGCCACAGGATCGTATTCTCCGGCATCCGGAACTTTCCAGTGATGCAACTCGGCTAACGTTTCAGCCAGTACAACTGTAATGTCTTTATGATCTTGTGAAGTTAGAGTCGTTTGAAAAACAGGATCATATAGATGGTTTCCAGGCAACTTGGGCATGATTACGTAACTCCAGCCCAGTAGCTGCGTGTCCTCCTGAATCCGATAGGGAACAGGCACAGGGATGGTTGTGCGCGCCGCCAGTTGTTCCACGAAAAATTGCTCTTCCTGAAACTGTCCGTTGTATAACGGATTGCCTTTCAGAATAAACTCGCCTTGCGTAGTTTGAATGAGCAGGGTTTGCCCCATCACCCCTTCAGCTGTCCGCTGGAACTGGACTAATTTCCCGAGATTGAAATGATCAAGTGCCCGTTGCAGATCGGGCTCCGAGACATGACCGAGACTATTGGAAGCAAAGTAGATGCGAGTCGTCATAAAAAGGCTCCTTATTTTTCTGTTTAGTCCAGCTCCGCTCTTGAAAACAGGTCGAGAATAAGATTGCGTTGCTCACATGCCTGCTTGAATCCGAGAATAAAAGATATGAGCGCTTCTTTGTCATCTGTATAGGCACAGAACATATCCGCTTCCGGATCGAAACGAATAACCGAAGTCAGATGAGGCATCTTTTCTTCAAGAAAGACAGATGCGAGGGAGGCCCAATCGTACCCGCCACCTTCGAAACCTTCATCTGCACGTGAGTCAAAGACGTCCTGAAGATATGTACCTGCATTGAGAATCACGGAATAGGAATTGGTTCCCGCATCAATGAACCTAAAAGGGGCAATGGCTTCTTTAGAGAATGTTGACACGCTTTGGTTCTCAGTGAATACAGCAGTAATTGCTTGTTCTTCATCAAGAGAGTCAGAGCCTTCCTCGTCAAGCAAATTAAAATCCTCTTCGTCCAGCAAGCCCCGAATGAAAACTTCGAAATTCGGTGCCAGATAGGTGATTTCATAATCGCTCTCCTGATCCACATGAACGACACAAGGTTCGCCTTGAGGGCCGCAGAAGCGATAGTCCAGCATGACGACATCATGACCGGCAGACGGGCAATCACAGATGACAACCCCGAGGTCAGGGTATCCCCAGTCTTCGATCATAAAGCGACTGCCGAACTCTCCACCAAGGGAATACATCTTATCCCGTCCAATACCCAAGATGCTTGTAATGGCGATATGATTCTCTGCCCAACTTGTACCTTCTTGGGTCGGAAACGTTGTGCGCGCAGGAAAACCGCCATTTTGCGTTCTCATTAGCTGGATATAGGAAGCTGGCAGTTTGTAGCCGAGTTCCTGTTCAATGGATTGAATTAATTCCTCGTCAAAAGGAGAAGACACATGGTTATCTTGCGCATAATCGCTATACCGCCAGAATGTTGCGGGATCGTATGTGCCTGAAGCAACCTGAAGCTGGTTTAGTGTTCCGCTTTGCTCCCACTCTGCCTGCTCCGTCTCCCAGCGAATGCGATCCCGATCCATTTTAGCTGCTTTCGGGCGAATCCAGTCCAGATATTCCAGGGTAGACTCATCATTGGGCTCAAGTCGATTCGCTTCTTCAAAAGCTGCCTGTGCCAGTTTATATTCAGCGACGTAACAGTAGGCATAACCTAACCGGAAGTGCCATAACGGGTCTAGTTGGCCTTGTTCCTTAACGCCTTGTAATAGTTTAATGGCTGTGCGATACTCTTCCAAATTGTTATATGCTCTTGCAAGCTGTCCGATCGTTTCGGCATCCTGCTCGGATTCGGGTAATGCCTCAATACGTTTAACGATGAGCGCATAGTCTTCCTGTTCATGCCAAACATTAATCTGTTCCAGCAATTCTCTATCCATGATTAGACCTCATTTCATCGTGAAAGAATAGGAAACTCTACCCACTATTTTACAAGGTTTAGAGACAAAAAAACACTCTCTCATACGGGTAGCCGTAAAGCTTCCCAGCATGAGAGAGTGTGCAGTGTTAGACGTTATTCTACAGATCGTCAAAGCCGTTATCGTCGCCGACTTTGCCGTAGTTACGGGATTTGGCTTCGAAGAAGTCCGTTTTCGTTGCGTTCAGCGCTTCGTCGGAGAAAGGTTTGATCCAAGGCATACAGTTCACGTCAACGCCTTCATACGCTTTTTCCATACCCATTAGACGCAAGCGTTTGTTCGCCGTGTATTTAATGTAGTCTTCCAGCTCGTTCAGGTCGATGCCGCGAACGTTGCTGAGTGTATAATGTGCCCAGTTCGTTTCCAGCTCAACTGCGCGGTCAATCGTTTTGTACACGTAGTCCATGTTTTCTGGTTTGTTCAGTTCAGGGAAGTCTACCAGCAACTGTTTGAACACTTCCGCGAAGAAGTAGCAGTGCTGATTTTCATCCCGCTGGATGTACGAGATCATCTGGCTGGTTGCCATCATTTTCTGGTCACGAGCCAGGTTATAGAAGAACGCAAATGTACTATAGAAGAAAATACCTTCGAGAATCAAGTCAGCAACCATCGCTTGGAAGAACGTCTGTGGAGAAGGGTTGTCCCGGAAGCTTTGGTAGATATCCGCGATGAAACGGTTGCGGTCCAGCAACACCGGATCATGTTTCCAATATTCGAAAATCTCTTTCTGCTCCTGATCGGAAACGATGGAAGACAGAACGTAGGAGTAGGATTGGTTATGCACAACTTCCTGTTGTCCGATGATCGCCGAGATCGCTTCAAGGGAAGAGTCGGTAAAATAACGTTTCACGTCACCGACAAACATCGTTTGCATGGAATCCAGTACAGCCAGCAGGGAGATGTTAATTTTGAACGTACGTTTCTCTTCTTCGTCCAGTTGAGCAAATTGGGAAGCATCCTTGGACATCGGAATCTCGTCAGCGATCCAGTGGTTAAGCAACAATACTTTGTACAATTTGTACATATGAGGCATACGAATGTCGTTCCAGTTCAGGATACCCGAGCATTCACCTTCAATAATACGTGTCGATTGGTTAGGCGCTTCGGTATTGAAAATTTTCTGTACTTGCATAATCCGTTCACTCCTTGAATGAATTTAAACTATATAACGACGATGACAGAACAAGCTTGTACTGTTTTGGCTGGCATATATTTAACATCTTGCGATGCTGTGGTCAGGTTTTGGGCAAAAAAGAACCAGGGCAACGCTATTTTGCATTCAAAACAGGGATGCCCCGGTGGTCATCATGATCAGCGTGACAGAATGGAGGTGCCCATATCCATCACGATGTTACCATTCTTATGTGAATCAGCTTGCGCAGGAATCACATTCCTCGATCGTTAATGCACGGCTACGAACATAATAGGTCGATTTCATGCCGGCTCTCCAAGCGTGAAGATGCAATTCCAGGAACTCCGTCGCCTTAATATCTGGACGAACATACAGGTTGAAGCTTTGACCTTGGTCAACGTGACGCTGACGGGCAGCGGCCATATTGATGGAAGCATGTTGATCCACCATAAATGCCGTTTTGTAGTACCAGATCGTTTTTTCGGAAAGATCCGGTGCCGGGTTGGCAATTTTGTATGTTGTTTTCTCTTCATAGGACAACAGCTCATACAGTGGATCAATACTTGCTGTTGAACCGGCGATGATGGAAGTGGAACCGTTTGGTGCGATAGCAAACATCCATGCGTTACGTACGCCGTTTTGTTTGACTTGTGATTGCAGTTCTTTCCATTGATCTGTAGTTACGAATTCGCCTACGCGCTCACCCGTTGTGTACTCGCGTTGATCGAAGTAATGACCGCTCTCCCAGTCGGAGCCTTTGAACTTCGGATAATGTCCTTTTTCTTTGGACAGTTCCATGCTGGCTTGAACGAGCAAATAGTTAATTTTTTCATACAGATTATCGTTATAGGTAACAGCTTCTTCGGATTCCCAACGAATGCCTTCGAGCGCAAGCAGGTGATGCAATCCGAACGTTCCCAGACCAACAGCGCGATACTGACTGTTCGTGTATTGGGCTTGAAGCACCTCAATGTTGTTGATGTCAATAACGTTGTCCAGCATACGAACCTGAATCGGAATCAGACGCTCCAGTACGTTATGAGGTACCGCGCGAGCCAAGTGGATCGAGTTCAGGTTGCAGACGACGAAGTCACCAGGCACTTTGGAGATCACGATGCGTGTCTGACCATCCTTGGTCACCAGTTCTTCTTTTTCCACCACGGTAGCAGATTGGTTCTGCATAATTTCAGTACACAGGTTGGATGAATACACCATGCCATGTGCCCGGTTAGGGTTCGAACGATTTACAGTGTCACGGTAGAACATGTACGGTGTACCTGTTTCAAGCTGTGATTTCATGACACGTTTCATGATGTCGATTGCTTGTACCGTAATACGGGACAACAGCGGATGATTCACGGCTTCTTCATATTTCTCGCGGAATGTACCTTGACCCTTCGTTTCATCGTAGAAGTCTTCCAGACCCAGTGCACGGCCGTTCTCATCTTTCCAGCCCATCACTTTTTTCGTCTCGTGCGGGCAGAACAAGCTCCATTCGCCACGACTTTCGACACGCTCCATGAACAGGTCAGGCAGACAGATACCGTGGAAAACGTCATGTGCACGCATCCGCTCGTCGCCGTTGTTCAGCTTCAGGTCGAGGAATGCCAGGATATCTTTATGGAAAACGTCCAGGTAAACCGCAATCGCACCTTTACGTGTGCCAAGCTGGTCTACGCTTACTGCTGTGTTGTTCAACTGGCGAATCCAAGGAATAACGCCTGAGCTTGTGTTTTTGTGACCGCGGATGTCTGAACCACGTGCTCTGACTTTACCGAGGTACACGCCGATGCCGCCGCCCATTTTGCTCAAACGAGCTACGTCTGTATTGGAATCAAAGATCCCTTCGAGCGAGTCATCTACTGTGTCGATGAAACAGCTGGAGAGCTGTCCGGCTACCTTTTTACCTGCGTTGGACATTGTCGGCGTAGCTGCCGTCATATACATGTTGCTCATCGCCCAGTATGCTTCTTTTACCAGATCCATACGTTTGTCAGCAGGTTCCTGGTGCATCAGGTACATGGCAATGACCATGTAACGCTCCTGTGGCAATTCCATGACTTTTCCATCAAAATCGTTGGCGAGGTAACGCTCAGCCAGTGTGAGCAAACCGATGTAATCGAAGAGCAGATCGTTGCGATAGTCAATGCACTCCGCAAGTTCGTCGATCTGTTCCTTGGTGTAACATTCCAGCAACTCTTCGCGATAGATGCCTTTTTTGACAAGGTCAACGATCAGCGGATGGAATGCACCGTAAGGTTCGTCCGGATAGGATTTGTATCTGCGGTTGGTTGCCGCTTTTTTGTAAAGGGAAGTAAGCAGGGATCTCGCTGCTGCAAATTTCCAGTTCGGCTCTTCTTTCGTTACCAGTTCCAGAGCGCTCATCATAAAAGCATTGCTGATCTCATCTCCGGTAACTTCGTCACGACGAAGTTTGCTCGTTACTCCGCGAACCAGACGTTCCTTGTCGAGCATGTCCAGTCCTTCCAGGATACGGTCGGCATATACCGAGATACGCATCTCGTCAAAGGCAAGCTGGCGATTGTTCGGCTTGGTCACAACTTGTGGCATGAATATTCCTCGCTTTCACATGATAAAAAGATAATGATAAAAAAATAAATTAAACAATTCTTTGAAAATAAGAATTGGAGGTCTACAACGGTGAGTAAATACGGATTGTGCGGACTACAGTGGCAGTAACCAGATACGTTTGGGATGAAATCATGCGACAAGGAGTGGACAGAACCTGCTCATACAAAAAGCATTCCCCTTGCCTTACGGCTGAAAATGCCCATTCATGTTCTGGTTTTTGACAGTCTTATCTATGCATGCTTCGACAGAACAAGTTGCTGTATGTAAGCTTTTGTCTGATCATTTCATACCTGTGAATAATGTTAACGGACGCAGTCCAAACAGCCCCGTTAACCTCCATGCCAGCCCTGTCTTCGAGAAAGCGATTTACACCTACAGGGACGTGCCTTTGGAGGTGATTTCATCTTGTTTTTCGATAGATTCCAGATGCTGGTTATAAGAAGTGGGGTATCCCGTTTCACTATATTTTGTTGTTGTTATACTAATGTACCCCAACATATAGTGTTTGTAAACAGGGAGGAAACCTTAAAACGTAATTCCGAGTATACCATCTAAGCCAGAAATCCGCAAAGGAAAAGGACTGGAAGATTTGAAGATTCTGCGAAAAAAAATTTACGGGATTTGGAATGACGTCATCACGTCAGTTTGAATTGGAGCACTTTAAACTGGTAAAATAAAATCAGTCAAAACTCGACTAAAACTTGAGCGGCAACGGTTCGAACGGTGCCCAGAGGAGGCAGAGCGAAGTGGCAATTGCAGAAGTAACCGTTATTCCGATTGGAACAGGAACCACCAGTCTGAGCAGTTATGTAGCAGACATGCAAAAGATATTGGAAAGACAACGTGGCATTACATATCAGTTAACTTCGATGAGCACCATTATTGAAGGTCCGCTAAATGAAGTTTTCACCGCCATCGCGGCTTTACATGAAGCTCCGTTTCTGTCAGGAGCCCAGCGTGTCTCCACATCCGTGAAAATCGATGACCGGCGTGATAAACCGGATGCTTCCAGCGTGCAGAAACTGCAATCCGTACAAGATAAGCTGATTTCACTACACAACAGGCCGAATTGAGAAACGGAATAAAACCCATTTTACGCGGCAAGTCCCAATAGGGGCTTGCCGTTTTTGAGTTTTGACAAATGACTCAAAATACGCGGTGCTCTGTCCTATATCAAGAACGATAAGCCAGTTGCCAAATGTAAACCGGGGTATCTACATCGAGAAAACAGTTCAAGGTTTTGTAATCATGTGCATTCAAAAAAAGAACTTTACACCAAACAGGCCGGCTTAAACTTAATTAAGCTGGCCTGTTTGTACCTATTCTTGGTTTTTATTATTCGGCAACGATTAAAGATGCACCTACTATAGTAGAATTGGTGTATCCGCCACTAACATTGTCAAAGGAGTAGTTAGCGATAGGTGCGCCAATAACAGTGGCATAGTCCCCATCAAGCAAGTCTCCGGTCGAGGCAGGATATATGGCTGTAATATAATTTCTGTAATCGTCCTCTAACAGCAAGATAGAAATGGGTGATCCAAGTGAATTGTCTTCTTCCACCTGAATAACCTGTCCGCTTATTTTTACAAAATTTTCATAGTAGTTGGCTACATTTTTATTGAGATGTCGGGTGGTTACATCGGCTTTAACAAGTCCTTTGACCTTTTTGCGAAGCTCAGCAGTATCTGCTGGGAACAGGTCGGTATGTTTTGCGAGAAAATTATAAGATGCTTGCTCCATCACGGCTGTCTCAGATGAGACGGATGATGTAAGATCGTTAAAGAAATCAGCAGCAGTTGCTGCGGCCGATGAATCTGCAGCAGATGTATTTACAGCTGTTTGCGCCAGCGGAGAAGTAATATTCAAGGAATTAAGAATATCACTCACTTCATCTGAATGATATGATTCTTTGCCATAAGTTAATGTCAAGGTATACAAGTCTGTATTTGTTGGAATCATGTACTGAACTAGAACTACATTGGTTCCAGAGGAATGAGTATAACTTCCTTCCAGTACGCCTGCATTTATGTCTTTATAAGGCTTGATGCTAAAATTGGTCTTTTTATAATCAGATATACCAATAGATGCGCCATTCTTTACATAATAGTCAGCTGTGTTATTAGCAAATTCCTCAGGGTTGATTGAACCTGATGTGTTGGCTTCGATCGTTAGATTAATGTTATCTGCAAACTTCTTTGTTCCTGATTGGTCTGAGAACGCGCCCTTCACTGCTGCGTGCATTTGACTTGTATCTACACTTTTCCAAGACTCCGGATATGAGAACGAAAATCCTTCACCGTTATATGTAGTATATTTTATTTCTTTAGCTTCAGCTTTGACCGTTTCAGCAGCATTCGTTGTTTCAGAGGGCTTGTTGTCAGCTGTTTTAGTTGTCTCCGAATTACCACAAGCGCTGAGCAATACAGTTAAAGCAAGAATCATAACCCGTTTTTTCATTTTTCTAATCCCCTAGTATGCTTCCCATCGGTTGGGTTTTTTTACTCCGGTCATCAAGTGAAATGCCAAACTCTAAAATTGGTACTTTTTATTCTGCAAAATAAATGTTGGTCATTTGTAGGTTACTTACTCAATCTAATCAGACATTTAATGATTGATATTGAATGGTTCGAATGGTTCTAAAAACTACTGTACTTTGTAATAATGGACACATTGCTCAAGACAAGCTGAAATACTCCTTTCCGTATAGATTTTAGAATAGCAGCCCTTCTGAGATAAATGGATAGCATATATCAATATTAGGAACATAAAGGCTACAAATCTAATAAATTATAACACTAAGTATTAGTTAAGGTAAGCGAAAGACAATAAAGGATATATTTATAAGCTCAATTAATACTATTCTTCCTGGTGAAGAATGTAGTCAAAACTGGAAGTCAGCCCATTTTACATCTGCGCCCGGTCGGTTGTGCGTCCGATGCATATAGTGAACTGTACCTCAAATCAAAGGAGGGTTTTACATGAGTGGAGTAGTTGGTGGATACGGCGGTGCATGGACATCGACTGGCGCGATTCTGGTTCTCTTTATCTTGCTGGTGATCATCTCTAAAGCATTCCTGATCTAATAAACGGTTTTTGTAAATTCACACGTAAGGGAGGGTTTAAGATGGGTGAAGTAGGAGGAATGGGATACGGCGGCTGGACTTCCACTGGAGCAATCCTGGTGTTGTTCATTCTGCTCGTTATCATCACTAAGTCATTCTGGCTGTAATGTGTCTTGCTCTGCCGGGTAACCGGCAGGGTTTTATGAGACTGGACAAGCTACGTTAGGGAAGGAAAGAGAGTTCAGTACCTAGGTGGTGTAACGGAGCAAGGGAGTGGCTTTTTTTGGGGGACTCGGTAGAAGGAGAGGTTAGAAGAATAGTAGTTTGAAATGAAGTGGAGGAGTTGTGAGAAAGCAACAAAGTCGAAATAGGGTGATTAACTGAAAAGGAAAATGAGGGATAGAGAAGATCAAGAAGATGTGGAATCAGGAAGGATGAGAAAATGTACATAAAGATAAAGGTCAGGGTAAAACGCCTATTTTGAGATCATGAGGGCCATAGCCCGGTCACCGTATAGGGCAAATACATAGCTTAAGGTGTAGGCAAATGTTAAGGAGGCATGACGATGAGCGAAGTTAAACCGAACTCACCGAACGGACAGGGGCAAGTTTACGGACAACAAGGAGGGCATGAACATATGTACGGATACCAATATCCAGGTCAAGACATGTACAATTACGGAACAATGCCTTATGGCTATCAGCCAAATCAAGCACCGATGGTGCAAGGATACCACCATGGTTGTGCACCTGCCTGTGGTGGTGGCGTGTGGAGCTCCATGGGAACCATTCTTGTTTTATTCATTCTGCTCGTAATCATCTCTAAAACCATGTTTATCTAATCCCTCTGCTGAGAGGCCGCGGTCCAAACGTGGACTGCAACATCGGGCTGATCGGAAAGCCTGACTGGATCATGCAATTCAGATCCGTTTCTTATAAGAATCTTTCTCGAAAGAATATAACGGAATCATTAACGTGTTAACTCCGGCAGTAAGCCGGGGTTATCTTTTTTTTAAGGCGTGCTTTATCCAGGGAGCGGGGAACGTGTACCGGTTTTCTCCAAAAGCGATAAAGAAAATTGGATATAGAAAAGCACCCGGAACCCAATTCCGGGTGCTTGATGTATGTTTTCAATCTTCTCAAGAATAAATGATATCCAAAACAACAAAAGCCCTACCTCTCTTTTGTCCTTGCGGCTCCGATGACCGCGCCAGTGTGAATGGGAACATCTTGTAAACCCTTAGTCTACCGGGTTATTGTGATTCAGGTTCGTCAATCTCCATAGGTTAGTTAGCATATTCGCTGCGGTCGCAGCATGAAGAAAATATTCCGGGGTTAAAAAGAAGACAGAAAATCATATGAGGTTGTTTATACAACTTTTATATCATACCACAGTCTGTAATTTATTGCAATAAAAAGGAAGGATAACCCTTGATGCGCAGGTTTAGGCCTTCATTTGAGTCCGGAGTTTAGAAGAAATATCTCAAAAAAATGTTATTAAGGTAATCCTCTTCAAACGTTTCTGCGTAGGTTATAATATGAGGGAAGATACAGAAAGGGGCCCTCGGATGACTGAATGGATAGAGGACAGCAGGTTGATGCAACGAATTGCAGAGCGTGATGCTTCTGCACTGGAACTGCTATATGACCGATATGAACGGGCCGTCTATTCTTTTGCCTACCGAATTGTTGGTGATTCGATGACGGCAGAGGAGACCGTGCAGGAACTTTTCCTGCGCATCTGGAACAAAGCGGAACGATTTGATGCCTCACAGGGGAAGCTGACCACGTGGATGTTCGCGATTACACGCAATATCGCAGTGGACATGCTGAGGCGGAGATCGAAAGGAGCAGCAACCACTCCAGTTGAGAATGAGACACTGGCGGCGTATGCTGACGAATATACAAATACAGAAGAAGAGGTCCAGCGCAAATGGGAAGGCATACGTATTAAAGAGGCGTTGACCCAATTAAACGAGGACCAGAAGCAAGTGATTGAATCGATATATTATGCAGGTTTAACGCAACAAGAGGTATCCAGCCGATTCGGGATTCCGCTGGGTACGGTGAAGAGCCGTGTCAGGCTTGCTATGCGTCAGCTCCAGAAGTTACTTGCTGATGCTGAATTGCATCCGGACGCGGGAAGGGAGGGCATACATCCATGATAGAACGACATGAGGAGTGGTCTGATCTGGCACCGATGTATGTGCTGGGCGGACTGGAAGCAGAGGAAGTGGCGGCATTCGAAGCGCATATGTCGAATTGCGAAGCTTGTCGTCAGGAGGTAAGGGAATTGCAGGAGGTAACCGGCTCCCTGCCACTTGCGGCGGACCCAGTGGCACCGCCGCCGGGCATGCGAGCACGCGTGCTGGGCAACGTGCTCGGTCAGGCGCAGGAGAGCACTGGCGCGATGCCGGCTGCGACTCCTGCGCAGCAACCTGAAGCACCCGCATCCGCGGTGCTTCAGGAAGACCTTGCGCCGCAGCATGAGCGTGCGGCGCAGCCCGGGCCTGGCTTGCCGCCAGCGGCGGTGCCTGCGGCCCGGGCCGAAGAGGCTGCCCAGGCACAGCTGGGGCAGCCAGGTACGCGCGCACGTATGCGCGGTGGCCGCGCATGGCGCGCAGCCAGTGCGGGCCTCGCGGCAGCGGCGCTGGTGCTCGGCGTGTACACGGCGCAGCTGCAGAGCCGCATCGACTTGCTGACGCAGCAAGCCGAAGGCGTATCGGCCGCGCAGGAGCAGCTGGCTCAGGCGCAAGCGCAGAATGCGCAGCTGCAAGAGCAACTCGCTTCAGCTGTGGCGCCTGCGCAGGGCATGAAAACGGGCGAGGCCGTCAAGCTGAGCCCGGCAACGCAAGATATTGTTGCACAAGGTCTGGCGACCATCGTGATCGATAGCAAAGGCACGCACCTCGTGGTGCAGGCAGAGAAACTGCCTGCTCTGGAAGGTAATCAGGCATTTCAGGTATGGCTCATCAAGGGGGATACTCCTAAGAATGCCGGGACTTTCCTAAGTCACGACGGTACGGGAGCGGTCTATTACACGCTGGATTCCGCAAACGATTATGACACCGTAGCGATCACGCTTGAACCGGATGCGCTGGGGGATCAACCACGCGGCACAATGATTTTGGCGGCTAAAATTAAAACGAGTTAGATGCCAAGTCGCCAAATGGAGCTTTAATGGAATACACGTAACAAAAACTTTAATAAAAGGCCGCTCCCCCAGGGATCGGCCTTTTCTATGAAGCAATCCCCGAAGACAGCCAAGCAGAATATGTAGTATTTTTCGCAGGATTTTATTAATTTTTTTAGTGGGAATAACCGATAAATATATAGGAGAAAACATCCTTATTCTCCCTTTTTTATCAGGGCGGAACGGGTTAGACATAGAGAGCGAGGGATTGGATTGGAAGTATATCGTGCATTTATCTTCCGTCTGCTACGCAATTATCTAATTGGTTCATTATCAGCCGTATTTGTTGTGGGTTCCGTGGTGATGATTTCAACCTTACAGGTACCCAATATCCAATATGTTCGATTGATTTTCATTGTACTCATATCGATTCTGTTTATGCTGGTTGCGGAGTTGATTACATTGTGGGCTCAATTGGGTCCAATAAGGCAATTTTTCGCTGCCGAGCATCATGAAATGGCTGAACTAAATCGGATGTATGAACGAATTCACCGCTTTCCGGGCCAGACCATATATCGCATTATTGGACCACATATGCTAGGTTTCTCTCTGCCTGCGGCTGGACTTACGCTATGGATGATCTCCACAGGCTGGCTAGAAATCCCCTATGGATATGTCGTTGTTGCGGCTATGTGTGCATTCCTGATTGCAATTATGCATGCCCTGATTGAATATTACCTTACGGTGAGGGCGGTGAGGCCGCTACTACTCGAAGTTCGCCGTAGAGGCAAGATGCTGTATAGGATGGAACCTTCGCTTGGCGGACGCATCCTGATCTCAATACAGCGGAAGTTTCAGACCAGTACTGCACTTATCGGTTTATTTCCGTTATGTTTATTTTTTCTGGCTACTTATATTCGGCTCCAGTACATAGACCCGGTGTTTGCAAAAGAATATACGTTTTGGGGTGTACTCATCGTCATCTTGGGCGCGGGATTCTCCATGGTAGGCAGTTGGTTGTTAATTCGGGATGTCCGTGATCCGGTGTCTGAGTTGACACAAGAGATGAACCGGATTCAGGGCGGTGAGTTCGGCAGAAGAACGCCGGATCTGTATTCGGATGAATTCTCGCAATTGATCTCGGGATTCAATATGATGATTAGTCGGCTAGAGATGAGACAGGAGCGCAATCGGCAACTGCTGCAAAGTTACTTCTCTCTGCTTGCGGCTGCACTGGATGCCCGGGATAAATATACGGCGGGACATTCGATGCGTGTGGCGGAATATTCCATTCTGATCGGCAGGCTTAGCGGCATGAATGACGAACAGGCCGACTTGTTGTACAAATCAGCTTTGCTCCATGATATCGGAAAAATCGGTATACCTGACGAGGTATTACTCAAAGATGGCAAGCTAAGTGATGAGGAATTTGCAATCATCCGTACGCATCCCGTGTTAGGAGAGAGTATTTTGCTTCAGATTGAACCTGTGGATGCCATGGCTGACTTTCTACCGGGCGTGAGATCCCATCATGAGAGGTATGATGGCAAAGGTTATCCGGATGGCATGGCAGGCGAAGAGATCCCGCTGTTCGGGCGTATTATTGCGGTAGCGGATGCCTTTGATGCCATGACGTCAGACAGACCTTACCGGAATGGAATGAGCGATGAGAAAGCGCTTATGATTCTGGAAGAAGGAAAGGGGACCCAGTGGGACCCCTATTATGCAGGTTTGTTTATTGACGAGTGGAGAAGACAGAAGCAACTGGACAAGAAGCCTGAAGAGGGGGTTAGTTGATCCCCTCAGTCCATTTGGAGGCTTTTCTGCGACGTCGATAAAGCGCTAATCCAGTAATGATCGTGAAGATACATTCACCGAGAATAACTGCACTCAGTGCGTCGTAAATGACATGTTGCTTGATGAGCAGTGTAGAGATGATAATCAGGGATGCACCGGCAACTACCGCCACCTTGACGGATTTACGGATGGTTGAAACCGATAGAACGGCACGCATCACCAGATAAGAGTGCAGCGCGTGAATACTGGGAAAACAGTTATATGGACGATCCTGGCTGTAGAGCCATCCGATGACGACTGTACCCAAGCCAGAACCAGTTAATTCCGGCCGTGGAACCATGGTTTGGAAGTTGAAGTAGATCAGGTAACAGATCCAGACACAGATGTTCATGGATAACAAGACCCGATAATACATAAGCCGATCCTTGGCACACAGGTAGGCCAGCACGCCGAATACAAACGGGTACCATCCCAGATAGGGAATCGACATCGCGGGTATAAAAGGAAGCATCCGGTCAATTGGAGAATTTAGGATAACATATCCACGACCCGGATTGTTCAGAATATCATAGAAAAGTCCCATGACAGCCAGGGATAACATCAGACTAAGCGACAGCCAGTAGGATTTGTCTTTTAACAATTGCACAGCTGTAGATCTCCTTTCATCATGCTTCAAGCAAACATGATCATAGCGGTAAATGAAGAAATGAAACAACAATATATTTTACTATGTCTTGTACACAAATTGAATCCTCATTTTGTGTATTTTTTTGTTTCTTTTTGATGAGGTTTCCATGCCGAGGTGGGCCTAGCGTGATATGATGTAAAAATACGAACGAAATAAGCACTTGGGTTATAACGTCGAACAACAGGAGTGAATGCATGCAATTTTCGAAAATGTTCGTACTCAATATGGGGATGCTTATTACGATTGCTTATCTTGCAAGTGTTTTCTATAAATATATCGTAATACGTGCCTCTTCCCAGGTAAAACAGATCTGTTCCGTGCTAGTGCTGATTTTTGCAGGCTGGATCAGTACCGTGTTTGGATTTCAGCTGAATGATGAAGTCGTTTTTGATCTTCGTTATGTACCTCTAATTGTTGCTGTTCTGTCATACAGACAACCGTATAGTGTCATGATTATAGGTGTGGGGATTGGGCTATCGAGGCTAACCTTTGGTATTTCCGATGCGACCGTAGCCGCGGTAATTAACATGTCTCTTCTGGGATTGCTCTGTGCGGGACTCAATATATGGATGCGACGCAGTAGCTACAGACTTATTGTCAAAGGAATCATCGTTACACTGATCGTGAACGTTGTCAACAGTGTGAATATTGCCTTCGTGGGTGTCATTCCTACGGCCTATTTCTTCTCACACATTATGCCTTATACACTTCCTACCGGAATTGCTCTTAGTCTTATATTTGCATTTATCTTACGTGATTTTCAGAATGAACAAAATCGGATTCTCTTGATCCAGAGTACGAATCGCCTCTTATCTGTGCAGAAGGAAGAGTTACAAAAAGCGCAGATTGTTCTGGAGGAGCGAGCCAAGCAGTTGACAATTGCTTCACAGTACAAGTCGGAGTTTCTGGCGAATATGTCTCATGAGTTGCGTACACCGCTCAACAGCGTGATTAACTTCGCCCAGATGATTGGTGAGAATGCCGATACCATGGATCAGGATGAGATTGTGCGTTTTGCAGGCATGATTGATCAATCCGGACAAGAACTCCTCAGGCTAATCAACGACATTCTCGATTTGTCCAAAGTTGAAGCTGGACGGCTGGATATTGTATTGGAGGACATCAGTCTGAGTCAGTTGATCGAAGATGCCATGAATCATTTTGGGCTCGTTGCTGACAAAAAAGGAATTGAGCTGGTGCTTGAGAAGCAAAAGGGACTGCCGGATACACTTTGGTCTGATCCGCAGCGCGTGCAGCAGATTTTGCGGAATTTAATGTCCAATGCCATCAAGTTTACTCCGAAGGGGAAGGTCACTCTGACCGTGAGTACCCAACAGACTAAACAGGCGGATATGGTAAGTCAGTGGCTTGTTTTTTCGGTTCAGGATACCGGGATCGGCATTCCGAAGGACAAGCATCATTCTATATTTGAGGCATTTCAGCAGGCAGATGGTTCGATTAGCCGTAAATTTGGGGGTACCGGACTTGGCCTCTCGATCAGCAGGGATCTGGCAAGATTACTGGGTGGATCAATTGAACTTGAAAGTGCTGAGCACAAGGGGAGTATCTTTCGTCTGCGGCTTCCACTCACCGTGAAAAAATGAGTTGACAACCTCTGTGCCGTGAGTAGAATTTGGGGTGACAACTAGCATCGGCCGGCAAAGCTTTACCCGGTCTAAGGAGTGTATCCCCATACAGAAGATGGTCAAGATGAACCCCTCTTCGTTAGGCAAGCCACGGCGCAAGGGTTCGACACAACGCACGAATTTATCAATTGCAACATGGGAGGGCGTACCGGCAATTATTTTGCAAACGTTGCTGGGTGGTCCATTTCTAACCGGGTTTTTGCTGTATCTTGGGGCCGGGTCGAGGCATATCGGCTTTGTGCTCGCGATTACCACGTTTGTAAACATCGCGCAGATCGGCGCAGCATACTGGATGCAACGTATTCGGAGCCGTAAGCGCGCGCTTTTGCTATTCGTCGGAGGGCACCGTATTTTGTGGAGTGCAACGGGATTAATTCCGTTCATCTTCCCTAAGGAATGGTGGGTCAGTGTTTTTATTGGCCTATACACGGTTGCATTCATATGTAATACCATCGGCGGTATGATCTGGACATCCCTGATTGGGGATATCGTACCTGCCAAGGTAAGAGGACGTTATTTCGGGATACGAAATACGATTCTGAATGCACTTGGAAGCGTTTGTTTATTTGGTGGCGGGATTTTGCTGGATCGTTATCCGGGAGAGACCGGTTTTCTGATTTTGTTTATTCCCGTATGGATCTGTGCTATCGCTAATACGGTCATTTATTTCTTTTATCCGGATCTGCCCTTTGAACGGTCGACCGAAAAGTCGTTCTCACGGATGTTTATCAAACCGTTTCAGGATCGGGTTTTTCTGAAGGCGACTATTTTTCTGGCGGCATGGCTATTGATCCAGACATTAATTGTGCCTCTCTATTCTTACGTTATGCTCGATCTGCTGAAAGTCAGCTATCAGATGGTCTCACTGATCACGGTCGTGCAAACACTGGTGATGATGGGAGGATTCTATATTTGGGGCAACCTGAATGCCAGATACAGCAACAAAACGCTGTTATTCTGGACGTTACCCGTCATCGCCTTGTCCTGCCTGTCGTGGGGGTTGATGTCCTTTGCTCCGGTACTGGTTGCGTTGTTCCTGTCCCACATTTTTCTTGGGATTGGTGTTGGCGGTTTCAACCAGCTCGCGTTTAATTTTACGATTGGCGACACACCGAAAAGTGAAAGACCGATGTTTATAGCCGTTTATTCAGCTTTGACTGGCGTAACATCGTTTATTGGTCCGCTGATTGGAGGCTGGCTGTACGAGAAGATGGAGACTCTCTCGGAAGCGATGGTCTGGATATCCACTTACGGATTCCAAGTGACGGTTGGTGCAGTGATGTTGCTGCTTACGTTTACTTTGGGACGTCGGATTCTTTTAAAATAACAACAAAAAAGCTGATTACGATGTTCTTTGAAATAATACTCAGCTATATATGAATAGATTGGGGTGGTTGGAGAGATGTATCATCCTGAACGCAAAGCGATGGTGATCGGAGCTACTGGACTGGTGGGTGGGCTTTTGGTTCACAGTCTGCTCGGGCACCCCGCATACAGCGAGGTTCGCATTCTGGTCAGACGCAGACTTGATCTGGAACATCCCGCACTGAAGCAATACGTTGTAGACTGGGAACAGCTTGAGGGTCAAGGGCATTTGTTTGAAGGAATCGATGACCTGTATTGCTGTCTGGGTACGACGATCAAGAAAGCAGTCAGTCAGGAGAACTTCCGTGAAGTGGATTATCACTATCCGGTTCGCGCAGCGACGCTGGCAAAGCAGCATGGTGTGGAGCAGATGCTAGTGATTTCCTCGATGGGAGCGAATGCGGATTCGCGTGTGTTTTATAGTCGGACCAAGGGTGAGATGGAGGATGCACTTTCGAGTATCGGGTTCCGTGCCTTACACATTTTTCGTCCATCTCTTATTCTGGGGGATCGAGGCGAGAAACGTGCGGGTGAACAATTCGCTGCACATGTGATGACTTTTCTGGATCGCTGGATGAAAGGCCGTTTAGACAAATATCGGGCCATTCAAGCGTCAACGATTGCTCAAGCGATGAGAAATGTCGCAATGGTACAGACGAAGGGCAATCATGTTTATCCCAATGAAGTGATTCATGCGCTTGGGGTGCAGGACGCTTAAGACTTGCAAGGGCGCAGGGAGACAAACGTTTCTTGTCAGAACAGGTGCATGGTATAATAGGTTTTAAAAATAAAAGCACGCCTTGTCTCCATGTCGTGGCAGGGCAGCGAACACAAAGGAGTACCTGTCGAATGAAAAAAGCAATCTCGACCGAACAGGCGCCAGGCGCCATTGGTCCATACAGTCAGGCCGTAGATGCTGGTGATTTCATCTATACGTCTGGTCAGCTTGGCCTTAATCCGCAAACCGGTGAATTTGGTGCGGATGTACAGGAACAGACTCGTCTGTCTCTCAGTAATGTTAAAGCAATTCTCGAAGCAGCAGGCACAAGCATGGATAAAGTGGTGAAAACAACTGTATTCCTGAAAGATATGAATGACTTCGTTCCTGTCAACGAAGTATATAGCAGCTTCTTTACGCAGCCTTATCCTGCACGCAGTGCTGTGGAAGTTGCGCGTTTGCCGAAGGATGCACTGGTTGAGATCGAAGTGATCGCGCTGAAATAGGATCATATTTCAGCCTTGCCACAGGATGAGCGATCGAATCCTGTTCTGCACTCATTTACAGCAAAAAGCCGATTTAGGGTCGTTCGACCGAAATCGGCTTTTTTGCTTAAGGTTTATATTTTACTATTTCAGTTGAACAATTCATTTACACGATAACGGAGAGGACAGAAAAAACCTGGAAAAGCGAAGCGTTCGCCTAAAAGCTTTCTGGCAAGAAAGCTACTTCGGAAGCATACGCTTATCACCGGATTTTTCCTTTAAAATAGGGAATCAAAAAAATCTGGGGATAACAGCGATTGGAAGGTTATTCTGTCATCGAAGTGGGTGTGGTAAAGTCTTTAGTTCAACTGATAGAAAAGGGTACTCAATCACGGTCTTGATTGCGCGCAAGGAACAGCCACACGGCGTAGATCGCCAAAACGATGGCAATGATAATCCCCGTATAGTAGACAGAGATGACATCCTTTTGTTTGAGAGCGATAGCAATGTATGCCCAAGTGAATACGAGTGGGTACACACTGTCACGGTACCGGAAGCTGACAAGCACGGCCAGAACCATACCAACGATCAGCATAATGATCGTCCATGCCGTTTCACTGATGCCGAATCCATCCCATCCGATTTTGTACAAATAAACGGCTGTGTTAACGATGGTTGCTACGCTAACCCATCCGAGATAGATGCTGAATGGCAGTTTGACTAGCCAGATTTCAGCCGTGGTTGGCATAGTGATCGCACGTGTTTTGACGTACAGCATAATCAGAGTAATTAGCAGTAATGCGATGATCAGCAGCGCGAGTCCAGTCTTGAGATTTTGAAAGGCGAAAATCCAGGCGACATTAAAGGCGCAGCTGGCGAGAAACCAGTATCCGAGGCGGGTAATCGAATTATTTTTCCAGGAGGCAGGGGTGAACTGATAGATGATAAAACCTGCGAGAAGCAGGTAGATCAGCCCCCATATTGCAAAAGCATAACCCGAAGGTGTCAGCAGTACAGGGTACATATCCGAAACTTCCTTGTTGGTTTTGCCGCCAATGGGCAGGGCATTGGAGAGATAATTTACAATAATCACAGCAATAAAACCGAGGGCGTTTAACCACTTATACGGATTGTTACGGGACATGACGTTTCCTCCTTGGTTTAACAAATGTAATGAACCGTGGGTCAGTCTACAATAAATATACCCACTAAAGACGTGTTTTAATAATCTGTTTTCAAAATTTGAGAACGCTCACCTTCCGGAGACCTCGCATGGTCTAGCTTATTGGAACGGAGTGTACTCTGTCCCAATGTACGCAACTTCAGGCGTGAATATGTCCATAGGAGTGTTTTCATACAGTAGGGGGAGAGAGATGATAACAAGAGAAACAATGGACAGACAACAGACCTGGTTCTATGTGATGGCTCTATTTGCAGGTGCATGGATCGGGCTAGCCGCTCCGGCTTGGGGCACTGTACTGCACTATGCGGTATCACCCGTTCTTGCCGTACTTCTCTATAGCATGCTCGTGCAGATTCCGTTTACAGAGCTTCGGGCATCCTGGTCCAATCTGCATTTTATGGCTGCGCTGCTCATCGCGAATTTTATCACTGTTCCAATTGTGGTCTGGCTGCTTACGCTTGTTTTTCCGCAATCGCCTGATGTGTTGATAGGAGTCTATCTAGTTTTGTTAACTCCTTGTATTGATTACGTCATTGTGTTTACACAGCTCGGGAAGGGGAACGAGAAGCTGATGCTGGCAGCAACTCCGCTGCTGTTTGTAGTTCAAATGATTTTGCTTCCGGGGTATCTCTGGTTATTCATGGGCAGTGATGCAGCCACAATAATGAAGGCAGGGCCGTTTGTAGAGGCTTTCATGCTACTGATTGTTGTTCCGCTATTGCTCGCATTGATGACACAAGTATTGTGCAAAAAAGGCGGAAGTGCGCAGCGGCTGCTTCATGCGACGGCATGGCTCCCGGTTCCGATGATGGCACTCGCCCTGCTCGTTGTGGTAGCTTCCCAGATTGGCAAGGTCTACAATGATCTGAACAGTATTGTGAATGTCATTCCGATCTATGCTGCATTCCTCATCATTATGCCCTTCATATCCAGGTTTATTGCAAAGCTCTTCCAGCTCGATACAGGTGCTGGTCGGGCGCTGATTTTTAGTGCGGCAACCCGTAATTCGCTGGTTGTTTTGCCATTGGCATTGTCGCTCTCGCCAGAGTGGGCAACCATTGCTGCGGCAGTTATCGTCACACAGACGATAGTGGAGCTTGCAGGAGAGTTGATTTATATCCGGCTTGTGCCTGGTGTGATCCTGAAAGATCGGTAACCATCGCTCCCGTCCAATATGGATTGATATGATACAATACTTTTAAGGGCACCATATTTGGTAAATAAAAGGAGGGATAATCGTCAATACGTATTGGAAAGTGTTGTTCTATCTGGATATTGCCATATTGCTGTTCAGTGTAATCTATTTCCCCATCATGGCTCAGAAAACAGGGGATAACCTCCCTTATGTGTTTATGACCGTTTTTGTAATAGGAGCAGTCTTTCGAATGATATATTATTTTAGAAAAAAGAGAGCGAGTAAGCCATCCTGACTAAACTTGCATTGATGTATACGTAAGGCTTAAAGAGGACTTCCGACAGATCGTGTCGAGAAGTCCTCTTTTTTAATCGAAACAGGGATGTTAATTACCGGTTCCTGATATGGTTTTGCGATATTCTGCGGGGGTGACGCCCTCTATTTTTTTAAACACTTTGCTGAAATATTTTTCATCCTGAAAACCGACCATTTCCGAGACTTTGGCAACTCGCAGGGAGGGGTTTTGTAGCAGGAGCTTAGCATTGTTAATCCGCAGCTTGCCGAGATATTCTGACCAGTTCAATCCGAATTGTTGTTTGAATTTACGAGAAATGTACTCCCTACTCAGATAAAAGCGTGCGGCAATCTGTTGCAATGACAAGTCCTCCTGATAATGAGCTTCCATGTAGCGAGCGATTTCGCGCATAGGATCAGGATCGGCGTGACGCTGAGCTGTGAGTGCTTTTCCGGCGGCAAGCAATCGTTGCTCTAGCAGAGAGCGAAGAAGCGGGAACGAAAGCAAGCCTTCAGCGTCGAAAGGCAATTCGGCAAAAGGAGGAAACTGATCCTCGGCACTTTCTTCCTCGGGGGAGACCTGGCCATCGGCATCATCTAGCCAACGGCTGAGCATCCATTCCAGCTCTTGCATCCATTGTTGCAGTTGCTCTGCACTGATCACCTCCAGCTTGGTTAACGGCTCAAGCCATGCTGTGACGGTATCGGTTACACTGGTAGCATGACAGCTCAAGGCAGCTATACGCATAGGCTCTTCAAAAGCAGTCAAACGTTGACCCTTATTCCTGCTTGAAGATTCAAGGGTAGAGTGAATACGCTGCTGCGTAAAAATGGTGTTGCGTCGCCACAATTTAGAGCTGGCATCCAGATAGGCTCCCGAAATACCGGCAGGGTAATTTTCACAAGTAGATATCCCAAAATGAAGCCTGCGCTGAATCGTCTGCTCCAATCCATCGTTAATGCTATCCAGGATGCGTACCAGTGAGGACGGTTCCCCCCAATGCAACAGAACAATTTCATCCGGCTGGTTGAGCTGACGAAAGGTGACGCCTTCATCTGGTGTGCGCATCATCTCCGCGCAGATGTTAAGCACGGAGAATACAAGCAGATCTGGCTGACTGCGATATTTCGCTAAACAATCCGCATCCAGGTGAGACAGACTGGTGACGGCTACACAGCACATCGGAATGAGGCAGGGGAGATTCAATTCCTCCTGTAATCGCTGAATATGTGCGGAAGTATTACCTCTGCCAATGGCCAGCTCGGTGAGCAGACGATCCTGATAATGCGGGCGCATACGATTCACCACGATGGATTGTTTGGTGGACTCTGTGCGTACGGTATGTTCCTCTTCCCAAGATTTCACTGCCTTCATCAAGGAGGCATTCAGTTCGTCTGCTTCGACGGGTTTCAGTAAATAGTCCATGCCGCCATGCCTTATTGCATGTCTTACCAGTTCAAAATCGTCGTATCCGCTAATAACAATGACTTTACAATGTGGAGCATGTGCTGAGATCCATTCAAGCAATGCCATTCCATCCTTGCCGGGCATTCGCATATCGCTCAGTATGATCTCAGGTTGATGCGCTGTAATTGCCTCGATCGCTTCATTTCCGTCTGCTGCTTCGAGCAATACGTCAATTCCCAGGTCATCCCAATGACCAAGGAGCTGGATCGCATGGCGGACATGCTGTTCATCATCAACAAGCAGTGCTTTCATGTTGTTCACTCTCCCGCGTATAGTTTGACTTGAAGTTTTACACCGTCTGCTTCCAAATTATCAATTTCGATCCTGGCAGGCATGCCGGGATGAGCGTTAAGTGCAAGTCTGCGTACCACATTGCGAAGACCGATGGATTCGGACATGGCAGAATCCTGGGAGGACATTGAAGATTCTGTCTCTTGGGGTTGTAGCCATTCGCGTATTTCAATCAGTTTATCCTCAGGAATAACTGGACCGTTGTTGATCAATTCAATTACTATCCAGTGTTTGTCTACTTGGCGACTAGTGATGGAGATGTATCCTTTTCCTGGCTGTACATCGGCTCCGTGTTTGAAATAGTTCTCAATCAATGGTTGCAATGTCATGCGAGGCATCTGAACAGATAATGTATCCTCTGCAAAATCCATGTGTACCTCCAGGCGTTCACCAAAACGTTCCTGCTGTAGCTCCAGATACAGCCGGGCATGCTCTGCTTCCTCGCGAAGGGTTACACAGGTCTGATCCCGCATGCTGTAGCGCAGCATTTTGGACAGGGAAGATAGTAGGGTATATGCTCGTTTTCCTTGCTGTTGTAACGCCAGAGTTCCAATGGATTGTAAAGTGTTATATAGAAAATGCGGGTTAATCTGTGCTTGCAATGCTTTGAGCTGATTCGTCTTGTTCGCAAGTTCAAGCTGGTACTCTCGCAAGATCAAATTATTCACAGTATCCATCATATCCCGAAAATGCCTCGCAAGTACCCCGAATTCGTCTCGGCTCGATAGACGGATATCCACATGCAGGCGTCCTGCCTGAATCTGATTCATGTATCGCATGAGCTGTTTGAGCGGACCTGTAATACGTATGGAGATGAATAAAGTTGCCACGATCACAAGGATCAACGCTGCAATAGCAATCATTGCATTGTTCCAGGTTAACGCTGTGGCTCTCGCATATAACGTTTCATTCGGAATTTGCTTCACTATGGTCCAGTCCGCGTAGTTGCTTCCAAGTTGCTGATATATATACATGGACTGATCTTGTTCAAAATGTCCAGCTGCATTCCTTGCCGAACCGGCGAGGTTTCGTCCATCTTCGAGCGTGCTTCCTGCCACTTGTTGCAGATGACCAGCCTCATTGGCCGCTTGTATCTCGGTACGCCCTTGATAAACAATCCGGTTCTGCCCATCGACGACATAGATCTGCTCTTTAGCGGGATCATACAGTCTGCTACAGATCGCAACAATACTGTTCATGTTGAGGTCAATCGCTAGAACGCCCAGCCGCTCAGGGGATGGGATATCCCGAATGATCCGGTGCAAGGTAATCACGGTTCTTGGTGAATCGTCAGGAGAAGCTGCCTTGAAACCGTAGGTGTGACTCATATGTGCAGATTCTACCCAGATATCCGATCCTCCGTCCCCTGTTTTACCATGCAGTGAATCGGAATAGGCTTGCTTACGTTCCTCCCGCTTCGGGAAAGGGTTGGTAATCAAGGTGGATTGGTTGGATACAAAAGAATGCAGATAGAGCTGGAATACATCCGGTACAGCGGCTCTGATCGTTTGCAACGTTGTATACACCTCGGCAACAGCCCGATAATCCCCCGGCAATTTAGCCAGATTCCGCAGGAAAGTGGGATCATTGTATATGGCGAGCGATGCCCGTGCCACGTTATCGACGTAATTGTTGAGATTGGTTGAAGCCTGATAAATAAGACGTTTATTCTCTTCCAGTGCCTGTTCTCGCAAGGCTGTTTTGGTCTGAATAAAGGTCATGCTTATAGATGCCAACAGCGGAATCGTTGTTGCAATTAGCATAAAGGCGATGAGCTTGGATCGGATACTGTAGTATTTGGACATCAGTACACCCCTTCTGGTGACTCGTCAAGAGAGGACAATATTTTACACCCAACTGTTCACGAGTGTCGGTGTTTCCCTTCACGATTTTGGAGTTTAATAGAAAAAGAGACCAATATCATCCATCTATAGAAGGGGAGAACGATATGAAGCATCGCAAATCTTCACAGCTGTTACAGCAGCTTGTGTTCGTGGGTCCCTCCGTTGTATTTTTTATTCTCATCATCGTGGTCCCTTTCCTGCTTGGCATGATGTATTCCTTTACGGATTGGAACGGAGTATCTGCCAGCATTAACTGGGTTGGGCTTGATAACTTCGTGCATATTTTTGCAAACGATCCCAAGTTCCAGAATGCATTCTGGTTCACAGTACGCTTCACCGTTGTAGGGGTGATCCTCACCAATGTCATCGGTTTTTTCTTGGCCTACTTCCTGACCAAACCGCTCAAGACGAGAAATATTCTGCGTACGATCTTTTTTATGCCTAACGTAATCGGTGGATTGTTACTCGGGTTTATCTGGCAATTCATATTTGTGAAAGGGTTTTCAGCAGTAGGCGACGTGACGGGTTGGTCCTTCTTTAACCTCCCATGGCTGGGAGATGAGCCGACGGCCTTCTGGGGAATTGTCATCGTGTTTGTATGGCAGACCGCCGGATATCTGATGGTCATCTATATCTCATCTTTAACGAATGTATCACCTGATCTGCTGGAAGCTGCCGAGATTGACGGAGCCAGCCGCGGACAAGTGCTACGGAGCATTATTTTACCACTCATTATGCCTGGTGTAACCATCTGTCTGTTTCTGGCGATCTCTTGGTCGTTCAAAATGTTCGATCTCAACTTGTCGCTCACCAAGGGTGGCCCGTTTGGTTCAACCGAATCGGTTGCACTCAATATTTACAATGAAGCCTTCGTGAACAACCGGTACGGAATTGGAACCGCCAAAGCATTTATATTCTTCGTGATCGTTGCCATCATCACCATGGTTCAGGTTCGTTTGACGAAGAGCAAGGAGGTTGAAGCCTGATGGAAACAACGAAAAATTATCGCTTCGGTACCGTAATTACCGAGATTGTTATGGTGTTGATCGGATTGTTGTTCCTGATTCCGTTTTACTTCCTGTTTGTGAATTCGGTTAAAACCTTTGGTGACCTGCTTACCAATTCGGCTGCCTGGCCGGAAGTGTTCCAGTGGGGCAACTACGCGAACGCTTGGGAGAAAATTAGCTTTCCATCGGCGCTCATGAACTCGCTGATTGTAACAATCGTCAGCAATCTGTTGCTCGTGCTGATCAGTTCCATGGCCGCGTACCGCATGGTTCGCAGCAATACACGGTTCAACCGGATATTATTCGGTCTGTTTATCGCTGCAATGGTGATTCCGTTCCAGTCTATCATGATCCCGTTGGTTACGGTAACCAGCAATTTGGGACTGATCGACAGCCTTGGCGGACTCATTATCTGTTATCTCGGGTTTGGAGCACCGATGTCCATCTTCCTGTTTCACGGATTCGTTAAATCGGTGCCACTTGAGATCGAAGAAGCGGCCCGTGTGGACGGCAGTTCGGCCTATGGGGTATTCTTCCGGATTGTTTTCCCGCTGATGAAACCGATGTATGTTACCGTCATTATTCTGAATACGCTCTGGATCTGGAATGACTACCTGTTGCCATCCTTGATCCTGCAAAGCTCCAATCTGCGGACCATTCCGATTGCAACCTTCGCGCTGTTTGGTCAATATACGAAGCAGTGGGATCTGGCTTTGCCTGCTCTGGTACTTGGGATCATGCCAATCATTATTTTCTTCCTGCTGATGCAGAGGTATATCATTCAGGGGATTACTGCCGGGTCCGTTAAGGGATAGTGCGAGGAGAGGCCGCTCCGGCATCATGTGCGCTTTCGGTCGCTGTTGCTCCTCGGGGGTCTGAATGTATGATGGCTAAGGAAGCCCCCGAGTATCAAAGGCGAGCGCTCCGCTCCTCCAGCGCATCATGATGCCTCCGCTCCTGCCTCGCACGGTGGTGGGCAAAAGGCGCATCTGCCCGCAGGGCTTGGGCAGATGCGCCAGAGCAAGGCGGGGGGACAATGCGATAGACCAAAAAATGAGTAGTAGTGGTAGGGCTGGACCGCTCCGTCATCATGTGCGCTTTCGGTCGCTGTTGCTCCTCGGGGGCCTGAATGATTGAGGCAAGGAAGCCCCCGAGGTTCAAAGGCGAACGCTCCGCTCCTCCAGCGCATCATGATGCCTCCGCTCCTGCCTCGCACGGAGGTAGGCAAAAGGCGCATCTGCCCGCAGGGCCTGGACAGATGCGCCAGAGCAAGGCGGGGGGACAATGCGATAGACCAAAAAATGAGTAGTAGTGGTAGGGCTGGCCGCTCCGTCATCATGTGCGCTTTCGGTCGCTGTTGCTCCTCGGGGGCCTGAATGATTGAGGCAAGGAAGCCCCCGAGGTTCAAAGGCGAACGCTCCGCTCCTCCAGCGCATCATGATGCCTCCGCTCCTGCCTCGCACGGAGGTAGGCAAAAGGCACATCTGCTCGCAAGAATGGGCAGATGGGCCAGAGCAGCAGAACGTGAAAAGACAGATTAAAGACGAGATTAAAACAAGGGATACAAAGAATGGATTTCTGTAAAAGGTCGAGTAAAAAGACTGGCCTCACCGATATCAAAGGCATAGCGACAAGAGCTTGCTTGACCATTAATCTGTGATCAACTACGCAATCACATTTGTGGGAATTGTGTTAGTTCATCTATATAGTAAGCAACAGAATTAAAAGCAGGGACAGGGTCATTCTAAACAAACGAAGTACAGCCGGAGTAAGAGGCAGAGGGTAAGCAAGAGGTGCAGGCAGTAAAACTGAAACTACTTACAGGGAGAGTGTATCTATGAAAAGAATGACAAAGTTAACATTGCTGATGCTCATTGCTTTTTCAGTCATGCTGGCAGGTTGCGGAAACGGGGACAAAAGCGGTAGTCCAGTGAATACAGATGCTCAAACGGGTGGTGGTGACGCAGCGGGTGGCGCCAAAACGATTAAAATTTTCCAATACAAAGTTGAAATTGCCGAAGCGCTTAATCGTCTCAAAGCAGAGTATGAGTCTTCCCATCCAGGCGTGAAGCTGGACATTCAGACGGTCGGCGGTGGCAGTGACTACGGGGCTGCATTAAAAGCGAAGTTTGCCGCAGGTGAGCAACCGGACATTTTTAACGTCGGTGGATACCGTGAACTCGATACCTGGCTCGAATATCTCGAAGATCTGTCTAATGAACCGTGGGCTAAAGATGTGCTGGAAGTAGCTAAAGAACCGATGACCAAAGACGGAAAGCTCTATGGACAGCCGCTCGCGCTGGAAGGCTATGGTTTTATCTATAACAAAGATTTGTTTGCCAAAGCGGGAATTACCGAGATTCCAACGACCTTGGAACAACTCGATCAAGCAGCAAAAAAACTTCAGGACGCAGGCATTACACCGTTCTCGAACGGTTATCAGGAGTGGTGGGTACTCGGGAATCATAACGTCAATGTAGCATTTGCGAATCAGGCCGATCCGGTAAAATTCATTCAAGGTCTGAACGAGGGTACGGAGAAAATTCCGGGTAACCCAGTCTTCGAGGAATGGATCAACTTGCTCGATCTGACGCTCAAATACAGCAACAAAAATCCGCTCACCACAGACTACAACACGCAGGTAACTCTTTTTGCTAGTGGCGAAGCGGCGATGATGCAACAAGGAAACTGGACACAAGTACAGATTGACGGCATCAATCCGGATCTAAATCTGGGTATTCTGCCTATGCCGATTACGAATGAACCGAATGATAAGCTGTTTGTAGGCGTGCCTAACTACTGGGTTGTGAATAAAAACTCTCAAGTGAAGGCGGAGGCAAAAGAATTTCTGGACTGGCTCGTTACCTCCGACATTGGTAAAAACTATTTAACTAAAGAGTTCAAGTTCATTCCGGCCTTCAGTTCCATTCAGGCATCGGAGGAAGAGCTCGGGGACCTCGCAACAGATATCATGAAATATAGTCAGGAAAACAAAACATTAAGCTGGAACTTCAACCGTTTCCCTGAGGGTGTTCCACAAGAGTTCGGTAGCACTATCCAAGCATATGTTGCAGGTAAATCGGACAAAAAAGCATTACTTGATGCATTACAGCAAAACTGGGATAGTCTTAAAAAATAAGTAAAGTACGCACACTTGAAGTCAGTTGCAGCTTGTGCAACTGGCTTCTTTGAATTACCTGTTATAGTACAGTTTTCACCTCGAGAATGTGGATAACTTTGCTCGTTTATAAATGTCAAAGTACAACTTTTACATCGGCTTAATACTAGATGTGGATATCCTGTGTGTATATGATCTAAATGTGGACAACTTTTCAGAAAATGAACTTCTGATCTACTTTTATAAACAGCCATGCTTGCTTTTGTTAAAATAGTACTATATAGTTCTATTTATGAATAACGATAACCATACATCACATCAAGGGACTCCTGAATCTTCTAAACCATCCAAACCTAGAAACTCCGGTCCCAGAAATTCTAGTCCAGTTAACCGTACCAAAGCGGTGGAAGTTGCTGCGCAGTTATTCCTCCGGCAAGGCTATGCTTATGTCAGCATGGATGAGGTGGTGCGTGTTAGTGGCGTATCCAAATCCAATATCTATTATCATTTTAAAAACAAGGAGGAACTGCTTCAGGCGGTTGTGCAGTTCTGGATTGCACAATATGAATCAGAGCTGTACTTGCTACTAAGTCAGCGTGAGCGGGGAGTGGAGGAACGGATCAACTCTTTCCTGGAATTGCTCTCGGCAGGTATAGAAAGTAGAAACTTTGAAGGTACATGCCCGTTTGTCACTCTTTATATGCAGGCACCGGAAAGTGCTTCCCTGGCGAAGGAAAGCATCTCGATCTTTTTCCGTGAACTTGTACCTATGGTGGAGAAGCTGTTCCAGCAAGGGGCAGAACGAGGCGAATTCCGCAAAGGGATTGAGCCGGGGGCGGCAGCTTCCTTATTTGTCGTAGCACTTGAAGGTTCGCTGATCTTGGCCGGAACTTCTCGTGATCTGGGTATTATAGAGCAGTCCGCACGTACGTTTTGTCAGATGCTTCGTTAAACGAAGCTCTTTTTTTGAGATTAATTAGTACTAAATAGTACTAATGTGTAGTTTGATAATAAACGAGATCAAGATAAATTGGAGGCATATCGATGAACGAAGCAAGATTAGAGCAAACCGTTCTGTTTATGACAGGTAGTACCGGTTTTATTGGAAAGGAAACAGTCAAACAACTTGTGGAGAAAACAGATATACATATGCTGCTGCTGGTTCGCTCCGAGCGGCGCGCCAGATCAGTTCTGGAGAGTTACGGTGTGAGAGGCTTTGAACGGATTACGTTTATCGAAGGTGATTTATCTTTGACAGGTTTAGGGCTTGTTCGAGCAGATTGTGAACGCATCAAGAAGGCGAATGTCATTCTTCATGCAGGGGGAACGATGGACATTACGCTGGGACGAGAGACAGCAGAAAAAACCTTTATGCATGGAGCCAGAGAGATTGCTCAGCTGGCTCAGGAGATGAAGTTTGGCGGAAGTCTGCGACATTTCATTCATGTGGTTGGTTTTATGAGCCCTTATGGGCAAGGGAATGAGCAAGAGAAACAAGAACAGGTTGAAATGAATCATGCCGGTAACCAAGAGAGTGCTTATGAAGAGATGAAATTCAAGGCCGATGCTTATATAAGGGCACATGCAAAACAGTATGACTACCCATTGTCCGTGGTAAATCCCAGCACGGTAGTCGGGCCGCGCCCAACAGGTGAAACCGAGCAGACTGGCGGGATCGGGTTACTTATTGGAGCCGTTCAGAAAGGTTTTATGCCGGTTGTACCTGGTGGATCGTCGTACTGGTTGCCACTCGTGGAGAATGATGTGGTGGCAGAAACACTTGTCTTTCTAATTCGGGATGAGGTACCGTTCGGAGGGACTTATCCACTGCTCGCCCGTAAGGAAGAGAGTCCGGACATGAAGGAATTGCTGCATCTGATCACAAAGCAACTGGATGTGCCCAGACCGGCAGGATCATTGCCATTATCCTGGATTCAACGCCTTATGAGCCTTGGTGGAAGTCGCGTCAGCGGTATACCTTCACAGTCACTTGCTTTTATTACAGACAGGACATATCCGGTAGAGGAGACCGAGGGGCTGATGCAACGAATGGGGAGAAACTGGCCAGATATCCGGGAGCAGCTTCCGTTCATTATTGCTGATCTGGATTACCGGCTTCTGTCCAAGGCTGAAGCTGAGCATAAACATGTTCTAAACGATTATATCCGTGTGCGTTTGGGAAATCTGGCGAGTTTAGGCTGGGAAGGGGAGGGGGAGCCGTGGGTGATCGTGCATGGTTTGTTGCAAAGTGCCGATGACTTGCTTCCATTAGGGTCACAATTGCGGAAACTTACGGGTAATCCTGTCTGGATCGTTGATCTCGCAGGATTTGGTCGTTCACCTGTTCACCAGGCAGAAGATGCATTTACAGGTCAGGTTAACGCTCTTGTGGAAGCCTTATCTGAAGTGCAGGGTCCAATCAAACTAGTAGGTCACTCTGTAGGTGCAGCTATCGCGGCGGCAGCGTTGAAGCGAAGCGGACGTACCGATATCCGTTTGGCGTTACTCCAGCCTGTTGCGGACAATGTGAATGAGGGGAATAATGGACGTTTAAAACAGGTGCTTCATCTGCCTAGGCGTGTTGTGAGGACATTACTGCGGAGTAAGTCCCGGAGCAGTTGGGCGCGGATGTTTAGTGCGAGCGGTGAAGAAGTGGTGGATAAGATCAGCGTTACGAGGCTGGCTGAGAGGGTACAAGCCTATCTCCGTTCACCTCGCATAGCGGGTGCACATGTAGATTTGTTGCGGTGGATTCACTTGGGACATAAGCAGACGATGAGCTTTTGGGATGAACTCGGAAGCTTTCAGCAGGCAGGGATAACGCAGACCCACTGGTTGTTTGGGCTGAAAAGGATCGAGAATATCATTTTCCTGCTAGTTTACATGCGGGTTATACAAAAGTGGGACTCCCTTATGGTCACTATTTTCCAGTTTTTCAGGTTGAACATACAGTGGAAATCCTTCTTGGTTGGGCTGGTGAAAGCGATGTGAATAACAATAGGCTGAAAGTGTGACATCCAATATTGTTATTGAAAGGCTTTCCACAATATGTCCACAGTAGAGGATAAGCAGGCGAAAAACGACAAAGTTTACGTTAGATTTACAAACAAATACACAACATGTCCACATCAAAATTATGAATATCCACATAAATGAAGGTGTCTATCCACAGATTGTGTGCAACATGTGCACAACTTATCCACAAATGGGGTATAACTTTATATTTATATTCACGATAAGCAAAGTTTTAGAATTTTTTAATGGGTTATCCACAGAAATGAGAGTTAAATCGCTTATTTTTCAAAGAAAACAGGGAAAGAGATGTAACTGCGATTCTTCTTCTTGAAAGCCTAAACAATTACGCCAAAATTACCGATACAACATGTAACGACTCATCGTCTAAAGTTCGACAGCCAAAAGCGTGTTGATGATCTGATTTTACGGAATGAGAGGGTATGGGGACATTATGGATGAAGTAATGCAATATATTAATTTCTCGGTGGGAGATCAAATTTTTGCACTTCGCATTGATCAGGTTCATGAAATTATTAGAATGGTAGAGGTTACAACGGTTCCTTTCGGAAGTCCAGAGATCAGAGGATTCGCTTCATTGTACGGTAAGGTAGTTTCTGTCGTGAGTCTTCGTGTGTTGCTCGGCATGCCGGAGAAGGAAGATACCTCATCTACACGAATTATCGTAGTCCCTTACAAGAACGGGTATGTGCCTCTAATTGTAGACATGGTAGATTCGGTTGTGACGTATGATCGTTTCGAAGAGCCTGCAGAAGAACACCGCCGCTTTATGCTTGGTGTTTTTGATAAAATCGGGTTCTGTGCGGATCACCGCGCGGGTATTCTGAACCTGGATGTACTGCTCGGAAGTCTGGTCAGATCCTGATCGGATCAAAAATGGTGACCGTCTGACGGCCCGCATCATTAAATGTTTAAACAAAATGTTCCTCATCCGAATAATGGAGAAGGGACATTTTTTTGTATAGAAAAAGAGCATGATCAGCACTTTTTATACGTAAAGGTTTTTAAATCCGTCCATTTTCGTATATGATGGAGAGTAACAATGCGAAGGGATGACGGGAGACTGTAATGATGCAATCGCTGTATGGAGTATGGCTTGGAGACGTATTTTTTTGTTTTTCCGGTGAAACATCGGAACCGCGCGTAGATGCATGGAGTCACGTGGTGCGAAGGCTGCAATTTGGCGACGGGGGTCGTCTGTTTCAGCCTGCCGCGCTACGTCTTGCCGAACTGCGCTGGCCGAATCCGCTTCGAAATGCGGCAGAAGCCAAAAACGTAAAGCGGAGGCAGTTGCTTGGACGCACGCTTGAAGGATTGGCGGTTTCACCGAAGGATGCTTTCAGACTGTTATTGCAGTGGGACGATCAGATGTTACATGCAGCTGGGATTCAGGCTGGAGAAGAGATGCGTTACTGGGTCAAGGCAGCACAGTTCACACAGGAATTGTTGCTACGAGGGGCAATTGCTCCGGCGGCGGCATTTGCCGCTAAAACAGGCGCAAGACGGCGAACGGGTCAGGAGACCCTTACAGGGCTGTGGCATCCGCGTTTGCAGCTTGAAGAAGATCAGGAGCGTTTCAGAAGCCTTGCCGAATCCATGCCTCCCATTGCGCTGTCAGCGCCGGGGGCCTATGCCTCCACGGAGCCGGAGACACGTGAGGAAGCGGCAGGCACGGTATTGTTTTCATTTATGAGTGGCATCATTCATGCGGTGGTAACGAATGAACTGGAGAGCATGGATAGTGAACTTTCACGTTACCGGACATCGTTCAGGCGCGGCTCTTCACCGGTGTCTGAGCTATGGTGGAACAGTCTGATCTCCATATTCCGCCCAGTCACTGTGCAAGGACCGACAGAGGATATGGCGGACTTCGTGGATGCGATCCATGAGGCTGGGGGTACAACGATGCCTGCATTTGGTGTCGAAGAAATGCCGCCTGCGGAAGGGAAGTTCAGACTGGTCCTGCGTTTGGAGCCGCCTCTGGGGGAGCAGGAGACCACCTGGGGTATCAGTTTCTGGGTGGATAGCGATCAGGAGGCAGGTCTCAGGTTGCCTGCACGAAGCATTTGGGCACATCCTGAGCGCGATCTGGATCGGGGAAAAGTCTACTACGCCTCTGTGGCAGAACAGTTATTGATGGCCATCGGTGAGGCGTCTGAGCTGGCACCAGAACTGGAGACTGCTTTGCTGCATGCTCGTCCCGAGGGGATGCAGTTGCAGCAACAGAGTTTTTTTGAATTTCTTACCCATGCCGTTCCCAAGTTGCAGAAGGCTGGGGTAACGGTTCTAATGCCGTCGAGATGGAGTCGCGCGGGGAAACGGCGTGCAGGTCTGCGCTTGCAGATGATGAACGGAGCACCGGAGCGTCAACCTGGAGCTGGTTCTACACTCGGCATGGAGCAACTCGTAGCCTTTACAGCAGAGCCGATGCTGGATGGAAAGCCGATTACGGCAGAGGAACTTGCCGCACTGGCTGAATCCACCGTTCCCTATGTTATGTTTCGCGGGGAATGGATTGAAGTGGATACCAAAGAGATTCGCCAAGTGCTTCGATATATGAAAAAAGAAGAAGAACAATACATGCCGCTTTCCGAATGGCTACATCTTGCCGCAGATGAAGGGGAAGATTCCATTTGGAAAGGGATGTCTGTTTTCGGTGCTGAATCTGAAGGCATGCTCGCTTTCCTGCTAGAGGGACAGGTGCTTCGTAACATTGAACCTCGCCCAGTGCCAGCGGAGTTGCATGGTGAACTGAGACCGTATCAGGAACGTGGATTTCAGTGGTTATCTGCCATGGGTGAACTGGGCTTCGGGGTATGTCTTGCCGATGATATGGGACTTGGAAAAACGGTTCAGGTCATCACATGTCTGCTGGATCGCAAAGAGGAGGAGCGCCAGGCTGCACTGGAAGAAGCTCAGGAGTCCGTTGGTGATCCAGATACAGATATGCCGGAAGGTCAATGTCCTACACTTATTGTCTGCCCAACATCTCTACTGGGCAACTGGCAGCGTGAGCTGAAGCGTTTTGCTCCAGACCTGTCACTGTATATTCATCATGGTGGACAAAGGCTACATGGAAATGCTTTTGAAGAGGAAGCGCAGAAGCATGACATCGTGCTCACAACCTATCACCTGGCAGGCCGTGATGGCCCGGATTTGGCTTCGTTGCACTGGTCGACCGTTGTACTGGATGAGGCACAGTATATTAAAAATTATCGGACGAAGCAGGCTCAGAGTGTCATGCGGCTGTCCACTTCTCATCGGATTGCCATGACAGGAACACCGGTGGAGAACCGTTTGAGTGAGCTTTGGTCTATTTTCCAATTCCTGAATCCGGGATATCTCGGTACATCTTCTTCGTTCCGCCAGCGGTATACAGGTCTGGCCCCTTCGGAAGAGAACGCGGCTTCGCTCCGGGAACTGCATCGACTGGTGTCGCCGTTTATGTTACGCAGGCTGAAGAGTGATCCGGATATTCGCAAAGATTTGCCAGAAAAGCTGGAACTGAAATCCTATTGTTCACTGACACCGGAGCAGGCGATTCTGTATCAACGGGTCGTGGATGATCTCATGGGTGGTCTGGATGGACGGAACGGTATCGCACGTAAAGGGATTGTGTTATCCTCTCTGACCAAACTGAAACAAATTTGTGACCACCCTGTTCTGGCGGACAACAGCCGGAAGGAGCATGGGAAGGCCGAGGCATCGGGCAAAATGGAGCGACTGCTGGAATTGCTGGATGCCATCCGGGACAACGGAGAATCGGCTTTGATCTTTACCCAGTATGTTGCGATGGGGGATCTGTTGGTCTCCAGACTGAACCGGCGTTATGAGGAAGAGCCTTACTTCCTGCATGGTGGGGTTTCCAAGTCACAGCGGGATGAAATGGTGGAGACATTCCAAAAAGGGGAAGGCCCGTCTATGTTTGTCCTGTCTCTTCGTGCAGGCGGCGTGGGTCTGAACCTGACACGGGCAAGCCATGTCATCCACTATGATCGCTGGTGGAATCCGGCGGTGGAGAACCAGGCGACAGACCGGGTATTCCGCATCGGGCAGAACCGCAACGTTCAGGTACACAAGTTGATCTGCCAGGGTACATTGGAAGAACGAATCGATGAGCTGATTGAGAGCAAGAAAGCTCTCTCCGAGCAGGTCGTAGGTTCGGGTGAAAACTGGCTGACCGAGATGTCAGACGATGAACTGCGTAGTCTGATCTCGCTTCAAGGAGAGACTTGGTTATAGATTAACACTGAGGTATGTAGTGGATAAGGTTATTCACACTACATTTGAATGTTTGGCAATGAAGGCAAAATCGGCTTGTTGTTGGTAAAGCTGGTTTGCATGATCAATGAAGGGAGGGGGATGATGATGAGCGAAAAATGGAACATCGAGCTGCATATGTCCCCCGGGGTGTGGACAGCAGAGGTGAATGCAGTGGTGGATTCAGGAGAGACTGTGCCCGGGTCCGCTGATACAGATCGGACCGGAACAGCCGCATCCGGCGTGTTCACGGTCACAGGCACGCTGCCGCAGCTAAGCGAGGCGCAGCGCGAGGCCGTGCTGACGCAGCTGCGCAAGCGCCCGCTGGCGCTGTACGCCCTGCTGCGCGGTGGCCCGGCGCCAGAGGAGCTCGCCGGGCTACTGCCCGCGGCGGCGCCTGCTGGCACGCCAGGCGAGGCCGCGCTCGGCGCTGCGCCTGCAGCGGCGTGCACCTGCGGCCGCGCGGGCTGCGCGCATGCCGCGGCGGCGGAGCGCGCCGTTGCTGCGCGCCTCGCGGCCGAGCCGCTGCTGCAGCTGGCGCATGCCGGCCTGCCGCGCGAAGCGCTGCTCGCCGGCGTGCTGGGATCATGGGCAGAGGAACTTGCCCATGATCCCAGCGGCCCGGGCCGCGCAGCGGAAACGGCGGGCCGCCCGCAGGCGCGGGCTGGCGAAGGCGGCGCGGCCGTCGGCGAGTGGATCGCCGAGGCCGCCGCAGACGGCGCCATGCACCAGCCGGGGCCGGGCTTCGGCGCCGTGGAGGTGCGGCTCGCGCAGCCGGGCAGACCGCCTGCGCTGCCCGAGCTGACCGCGCTGCTGCCGGGTGTGCCCGCAGCAGCCGGTCTGGATCTCATCCGCGAGCGCGTGGCGGCGCGGATGTGGCAGGCTGTCCAGAAGCACAAGGACAGCCCGGCAACCAAATGAGGCATCACACAAGTACAGCGGGGGAGATCACCAGATCGCCCCTGCTTTTTTGTGGAGCTTAGCTTTCATTTCCAGTTTCCATCTGAAGTTATCTAAGATTGGGATGTTGCATTAAATGTACAGAAATCAAGGCTACAAGCTGTATAAAGGGTATATCTTTGCATAGAGACTGGGAGAAGGAACTCTTTACTGGTGGAGCTTATCGTACATTTAAGGTATACTGTCGCAGGGAACATCATAGTAACCATGAGAAAACGCAAAAAAGATATTCATTCTACTAAGGTGATAGGAGTTTTATGATGAAATCAGGAACAGGAAGACAGCGCCGAATCGTGGTTCTGCTGTCCTCACTTATGATATGTGGAGCCTTGCTGGCTGCGTGCGGTTCCGGTGCGAACGAGAATCAGAACGCAAACGGAACACCTGACACGGAGCAGGGAACGGATGGCACAACCGTGCATTTGACCGATGAATCTGGCTCAGATGGCAAAGGCAATGCGGAAGGTGATAACACAGCAAATTCGGGTAGCGATGAAGGCACAGATAACGGCTCAGGCAGCGTATCTACCGGAGAAGGGCAGGGTTCTGCGGACAATGGAAGTGGTGGTGCAACAGCAGAAGATCCGCTCATGGAGAAACGCAGCATCAGCGCTCTGCAGACCACGATTGACTCCCAATCGGTGGTCACTAATGCGGAGGCAATGACGGTCATTGTCAACAAACAGCGTAGTCTGCCGGAAGGTTATGAGCCGAGTGATCTGGTCGAGCCTGACGTGCCGTTCTCATTCGAGGGGCCGCATGAGAAACGTCATATGCGCAAAGAAGCAGCGGAAGCCCTGGAGAAACTGTTTGCCGGTGCCAAAGCAGACGGGATTGAGCTTCGTGCCGTGTCTGGATACCGGTCTTACAAGCGTCAGGTATCCATCTACAACAATAATGTGAAAACCAAAGGGGAAGAGTATGCTTCCCGTGTAAGTGCCGTTCCAGGCCGCAGTGAACACCAGACAGGTCTTGCCATAGATGTATCCAGTCCAAGCGTGGGCAATGTGCTGGAAGAGGTATTCGGCTCATCCAAAGAAGGCAAATGGCTGGATGAACATGCTGCCGAATATGGCTTTATCATTCGTTATCCGAAAGGCCAAGAGAGCAAGACGGGTTATGTGTATGAGCCTTGGCACATTCGTTATGTTGGTGCAGATATTGCACCCGATGTTGTAAAGAGTGGTTTAACTTTGGAAGATTACTTTGACGAGGCTAATATTAAACTTTAATTTTCTTTGTACGTTAAGCAAATCCCCCTGAACACTTAACCTTACTTAAGGTAAAAGTGTTCAGGGGGATTTTTGAGTTTGAGGAAAGGAAATAAAGTTGAAATCAAGTTTTAATCGTTGATTGAGATGAGTACGGACTGATATAATTCATCTTTAATCCAATAACGAAATGACATAAAGCGAGGTTAGGAAAATGAGCAGACAGCAGGTATTTACGGGCTCCCCTTGGGAACCGCTAGTAGGGTATTGCCGTGCAATTCGTGTGGGTAACCGGGTAGAGGTTGCCGGGACAACAGCAATGCAGGATGGCGTCGTTGTGGGTGCGGGTGACCCGTATGTGCAGACCAAATTTATTTTGGAGACGATCGAAAAAGCGCTGAAAGAGCTTGGTGCAGACTTGACCGATGTGGTTAGAACACGTATGTTTGTCACGGATATTTCGAAGTGGGAAGAGGTTGGCAAAGCACATGGCGAATTCTTCGGACAGATCCAGCCTGTAGCTACGATGGTCGAAGTAAGTGCGCTCATTGACCCCTTGTTGATGGTGGAGATTGAGGCTGAAGCAATTATAGAATCTTCAGATGAGGCTTGATCATATTTTCTCTATCCGGAAAACAGAAGAAATATAACAGATAACAGATACTTACCTTAGAATGCATACCTTAGAAGTTTTGATACTTACTCATTTGTGAAAAAACCTTTCCACGCCCTGACAGAAGACAGGAGGGAAAGGTTTTTAGCTTTTCTAGCCTTTACGCGTCATTCCACATTCACTCTACTTTACTTGCCTATAGGCTAATTCTAACTTTCTATCGGCACATCCTACCGCCTTTACTCGGCTTTGGGCTGAACTGCCGGAATCTCTACAACCACTTTCCAAGCTGTCCCGATTGGAGGCAGGCTGCGTGTCAGCATCGGGCTATAGAAACCCATCACTTTGGCATCTTTAGTCAGTTGCTCCGCTTTTACAATTTCGCCTCTCTGGTTCACTAGCGAAGTTTCTTTGTTGATATTTAAAATGACATGATCTGGTGCAGTCTCAGCCAGACGTGTACCTTTAATCTCAATCTGGGATACCGTGCCGTCCTTCATAATTACATTTTCAATCGTACCAGAGGTTCCAAAAAGTTCTTGAGGTTGCGCTGCTGTTTCAGCTGCTGTATCCAGTACGGTTACTTTATATGTCGGTGTTTGTGGAGGCAGACTTTTGGTCATCATTAAGGAGTGTTCAGCTTCTACCACCATACCGATGGACAGGTCAGCCAGTTTAATCTCTTTTCCCTCCGCAGAAATAAATGTTGTTTTCTCGCTTAGGTTTAGCACGATACCATCCGGCCCAGCGCCACCAATCTGAATGGATTGATATTTATCCTGATTTGAAATCCGGGTAATCACGCCGCGTTCTTTAACCGTTTTGACGTCCTCCTCACTTCTAATCTCCACCTGATCTCCCGTTGTGCTTACTTGGGCGTTTAGGACTTTCTCGGCAAAAACAGCAGGTACGTAAAGTGTTCCCTCCTTGATTTCAGGAGCTGTACCGAGGGTCAGCAGCATTTTGTTTACAGAGTAACGATCTTTACCCGCAAAAACCTGAGTCCACAAGGCGCCGCGAGTCAGCTCTGCGGACTTATCTTCCTTATGCCATTTCAAATCGATTCCGAGAGCTTCGGTTAGCGCTCGAAGCGGGATCATGGCTGCCTTATCGTCTTGAGTCCAATATCCGTTAGCAACCGCTGCACTATTGACGGATACATGTACAACTCCTGTAGTACTGCTCGGGGCAGAAGTGACGGTTTCCTGCATAGGTTGTACCGTGTTATCTACTGAAGCAGCATAAGCAGCCCCACCGCTCAGTGCCATTGAAAGAGCCATGATGGTGCTTACCTTTTTCATGTTGTTTTTCATTCGTAATCATCCCTTCTCATCTGCGTTGTGTCGCGGTAAACTTTTATACAGATCACCGCATCTCATCTTTACTGACGGGATAACCTGTCTCAGTGTTGCAGTAGGATATAAACACTGTAAGCGCCGTATGTTCGTTTCAATTCGGAATATTGCGTAAGAAGCAGGTTATCAGCAGTAGGATTAGGTTAATTTCAAAGTATGCGGATCATTCCGTGCCAGATGAGGAGGAAACGAACCGATGAGTGATATGTTGGTCGCGCTTTATCGTCTGCCTGAGCAACACGGCGGGCTGGAAAAACTGAAGGCCGCATCCATTGTCATTCGCAGAGCTATTGCTCCGGAGAAACAGCAGGTGCTGAACTGGGTGAGAACCCATTTTAACCAGCATTGGGTAGATGAATGTGATGTCGCCTTTGCCCGACAGCCTGTGACCTGTTATATTGCGCTGGAGCATGGAAGAATGATTGGTTTTGCCTGTTATGAAGCGACCTGTCGTAATTTCTTCGGCCCTACTGGCGTAAGCCTGGATGCCCGTGGAAAGGGTGTTGGGACTGCCTTGCTACTGGCCTGTATGCATGCGATGAGAGCAGATGGCTACGGTTACGCGATTATCGGATCGGCCGGGCCGATGGACTTCTACAAACGAACGCTGGGCGCGGTGGAGATTGAAAATTCAACACCAGGTATTTACGAAGGCATGCTGCGGGCAGACTAGACGTTAACGAAGTTTTGGAAAAGGAAGGGAGGACGAAGATGAGCACCAAGCAAATGCTGCATATCGGTATGATTGGCACAGGTTCCATCTCGGATCTTCATATGAGGTGTTATGCCAAAAATGAGGATGCCGTCATCTATGCCATCTGTGATCTGAACGAGGAACGGGCCAAAGCAGCCGCACAGAAGTATGACGCTCAGTCCGTGTATACGAACTATCGTGAGATGCTGGAAGACCCGCATGTCGATGCGGTCAGTATCTGTACATGGAATAATACCCATGCGGAATTTGCCATTGCGGCATTGGAGGCTGGCAAACATGTGTTGCTGGAAAAGCCGGTGGCTACGAATGTGGAAGACGCACTGCGAATTGAGGAAGCGGTGAAAAAAAGCGGACGGACCTTTGTTGTCGGCTTTGTACGCCGGTATGATAACAACATGCAGATGCTGCGCAGATTCATTGATGCCGGCGAGTTTGGCGAGCTTTATTATGCGAAAGCGTCGATTTTGCGGCGCCTGGGTAACCCGGGCGGCTGGTTTGCGGACAAGGCTCGTTCCGGAGGTGGCCCATTGATTGACCTGGGTGTACATATCATCGATCAGTGCTGGTATCTTATGGGTAGACCGAAGCCTGTTTCCGTCAGCGGGAATACGTATCGTAAACTCGGCAATCGTGCGAATGTGGAACATCTCTCATTTTACAAAGCGGCAGACTACAGTGCTGCGATCAATAATGTCGAAGATATGGCCAATGCCCTGATTCGTTTTGAAAACGGCGCTTCTCTGGCGGTAGATGTGAGTTTTACCCTCCATGCCCGTGAGGATGAATCCTTTGTTAAGCTGTACGGTGAGCGCGGTGGATTTGAACTGGAGCCCAAAACACTGATTGTCACCGAGAAACATGATACCATCATGAACATCGAACCTCAGACAGATCATTCCGGTCTGGATATACACGGTGCATTCCAGAATCAGATCGATCACTTTGTAGAATGTTGCCTGAACGGTACGCCGCCCATCAGCCCGATTGCGGATGGGGTGACCTCCACGCGTATGCTGTGCGCCATCTACGAGTCTGCCGAAAAAGGGCAAGAAGTACGTTTGGATTAGACGTTGATAATATAGAATATAACGAATAAATAATAACGGAAAGTTGAATCATGACTATTCTCGCGGGAAATTCCGCTGACAGAATAACCCTCCTTCTAAATGGTAAATGGAGCAGAAGGAGGGTTATTGCTTTGGTTATAGGATGGTTGCATTTCATTATTTATTCATCGGTGAGTTTTCATATCCCGGGTCATCGTAGTCCGTATTCTGAAGCTTTGGAAGCACGTCCATGTCCTCTATAGCCTGTCTGGTCTCCGTTGTACCATGATCGTAGAGGAAGGTGTACAGCATCGTCACGCCGTCTGTTATTCGTTCATTTCCATCGTCGTGGTCTGCCGATTTGTAAGGTACGGGGGCCCGCTGTAACGAGTAGTCGTCCCCCTCCTCAAGCACTTTCATCAGATCTTGCAATGTTGCCAATTGTCCATCATCCACAAGGACTTCGAACGGAGTAGATTCGTTTCTCGTTCGTTCAATAAGGTTATGAGTTACCGACACATACAGATGTTGTTTGCCTTCCTGCATAATCCAACCCCCATTTCAATATTGAAAAAAAAGACCATTTTACTGTTGAATTGGAAAAAAGACGCTTCTACTGTTAATAAACAGCAGCAAGCGCCCTGAAACGAAGAAGATGCTTCTCTATTTTCCAAATCGATTCGTCATTGGAACCTGTCGGGTGCCGGCAATCATCGTTCCTGAACATAGTGGACAGACAGGAGGGCCGGAGTTGGCCTTTTTCGTGGCTTTACCGGAAGGCACAGCCGGTTTCTGCCTCAACCATGCTTTGCATTTAGTCGAGCTACATTTCCAGACAGCTACCGTCTCTGTCCGCTCAGCGTTGCTCGAACCTGCTCGAGAGAAATCAGCATTTCGGGAAGTACTCGAAGTCATGGTTGTACTGGCAGTCTTCGGATGAAGTCCGGGTGTACTAAATGCTTTATGATCTCTAATAATTCCGCTGCCGCGTTTCTCGCTGAGACGATCTTCATCCCGCTCATCCAGCATCTCCATTTCCCGATGATCCTTATGGTTAATTGCACTACGCTGCCGATCGTGCTGCACATAAGATGAAGTTTGATGTGCAGTACCACCCTTACCATTTTCACGTCTGCCGGCATCTTTAGCGTTACCGATGCTTTTCCAGTTTCCGTTGCTGCTTCGGTTGTTGCTATTTCCGTTGTTGTTCCTGTTATAGCTTGCGTGTCCATCATTACTAGATGACGACGTGCTGCCGCTGCGTGCCTCTTCCCGTGTTTTACGTTTGTCTGGAACCTCCATGCCAAAGGCTTCAAGCAAGAAACGCGACACATCAGCAGGTTTGCCGTGATGGCTTGCGGGTGATGTCACATATAAGTGTTGTTTCGCACGGGTAATGGCTACATAAGCGAGTCTGCGTTCTTCCTCCAAAGCCATATCCAATTCAGCATCCGTCTGCTGCACGGTGAGTGCTGCCTTCTGATCTTCCGGAATATCCTGACGCAAGGCGGTACTGTGCGGCACAATGCCTTCACTGGCTCCGATCCAGTACACACATGGGAACTCCAGTCCTTTGGCCCGGTGAATGGTCATGAGCTGCACCGCATCACTATCCTGCGCCCGGCGCAGTGATTCCATCTCGCGATGTCTGCGGGACAACTCGTCTGCGAATTGCACGAATTCTTCCACGGTTTCGAACTTTTTGACAGCCGCTTCGAATTCATCCAGTGTTTCCAGCATCGTTTCCTTATAATGAGTAAAAATAGTCGGGTCGCCGCTCTCCATATACTTATCGTAGAACTGGCGGCGCATCTCCTGAATCGCGATAATCGGCTTCAGCTTGTGCAGAGATTTGATCAGCTTGATGCGTTCCTTGACCTGCTCCTGTTGAAACGGCTTCAACTTGTCCCATTTGCTCAGATGGATTAGCGGATATTTCTTGGCCTGTTCCTGCTCACAGCGCTGGATATACTCCAGTCCTGCATCACGGGACACATACAGCGGACCGAGTGCGCTTGGCAGAGCATCCATCGCTCGTGGGTTCAGAGACAGGCGCATATGATCCATTAACGGCTTGATCAGTGACTGATCATAGAAGACCGGAGCGGCCCCGTGTTGTACAAAGGGCACATCCTTCAGCACCAATTGCTCAAATACCGCCCGGCTGCTACTGGCAGTCCGGTGCAAAATAGCTATGTCCCGATATGGAAACTGCCCTTCCTCCACCTGCTCACAGATCTGATTCACGACCCAGGCGGCTTCTTCCTCGGCGTTAGATGGTGTAGCGAACCGGGGCGCATCCCCGCGTTGTCCTGCCGCACGCAGCCGTTTGTCACGTCTGCGTTTGTTGCGTGCGACCAGCTCGCTTCCAAGTCCCAGAATACGCGCATCACTGCGGTAATTAATATCCAGCGTCACGATGCGTGCACCTGGGTATACTTTATCGAATTCCAAAATCGATTCCTGCCGTGCGCCGTTGAACGTATAGATCGTCTGGTCATCGTCTCCAACAACCATCAGATTGCGGTGTGCTCCAGCGAGCATCTGTACAATCTCGTATTGCAGCCGGTTTGTATCCTGAAATTCATCAACCATAATGTATTGAAAACGCCGCTGCAGCGGCTTTAACACCGCCGGATCCCGAAGTAGCGCAGCCGCGCGCAGCAGGATATCATCAAAGTCCATTTTGCCACGATCCTGTTTCCAGCTTTCGTATCCGAGCAATACACGCTTGGCATCGCGCTCATCTTGCGTTTTCTCCGGCAAGTCTGCCGTGTCTGAACCTTGCATCTTCCAGGCGGACAGCATCGCCAGCAGACTCTCCGGCTGAAACGCCTCGCTCATGCCATTTTGGCGAAGAAGCATTTTCAGCACCGTATGCTGGGCCCGCGACTCACCAAAAATGTCTTCCTGTACCCCGTAATGGCGTAGCAAAGTCAGCGCAAACGAGTGAAAGGTGCGGGCCTGTACCGCTTTTGCTGCAGCAGGTCTAATCCCTGGCAAAGCAGCAATCCGGTCCTTCATCTCCGCAGCGGCCTTGTTGGTAAACGTCACGAGCAGAATGCTGCCCGCGTGTACACCGCTGACTTCCATCAGGTAGCCTGCTCTCGCAGCGAGTACAGTTGTTTTGCCGCAGCCAGCACCGGCGAGGGTGAGAATAGGCCCTCTGCCATGACGAACAGCCGAGATTTGCGGACCGTTGAGTTTAATGCCGGCTTCTTCAAGCAAGCGGAAATAATACGCGTCCTGCTGATCATCACCCACAAGCTGCCGGCTGGTTTCCAGCGGTGCCGAGGGGGATTGAGGCAAGGAGGACGCGGGGGTCACCCCGAGCGGACGGGGGTAGAACGTTGAGTTCGGACTTATCATGTTTCATCCACCTCTGTATACATTCAGGGATTGAATAATCCCGTTCAGGAGTAAAGAATTTGCCCTTTTCACAATCGCATTGTAAATTGGTAAGATAGAGTAAGTTGCGAATCCTGCGTGTTCCATTCATATGGAGTCAAAGTTCCATTATACCGAACGTATGGTCTTGACGAAAGCCCCTGTTTTGATCCAATATCCGCATAAAATGGGGTACCAGCGCGATTTTTCGCAACTTTTTGGCTTCATATCGTATAAGTTATATATCCAGAGCATCTCGCATGTTGCGAATTGCTCACCTACTAACTAATGAAGAATAATAATGATATTGTTTTGACGGGACAGAGGAGGAATTGTGATGAAACTGCTTCAGCGCATCAAAAACGGAGCAAACAAAGCAACAGAGCGTGCACAGCACGCCGTTGAGATTGGCAAACTGAACAATCAGATTGTGGGCTTGCAACAGGAACAAGAAGTCCATTTTACCGATATGGGCCGCATCTTCTATGAAGGTTATCGTGCACAGGATATGACGCTCGCTGAAAAGGAAATGGTAGATCTGTCTAATCTGTGTGACGAGTTACAGGATGAGATCGACGCTCTGCGCAGCAAGATTGCCGAGTTGAAAAATGAACGCCTGTGTGAGTGTGGACACGTTGCATCACTGGATGCCAATTTCTGTCCGAAGTGTGGACGCAAATTGGGCGAATCCAAACCGGGTGCAGCTGCATCGGGAACGGCCGGAGCCGCAGGGGTTGCCAAAACGGCAAATCATGAGACGGCAGCTACACAGAACCCGGTTGCGGAGAAGTCGATTTTTGATGCGCCGCCGGTTGTGGAAGAACATGAAGAGACCGAGCCGTATCATACGGTTATCCCTTCGATTGCGGATTTGGATACGGAACCGGGATATAACAGCACCGAGTTTACGCTGGAAGAGAAGGAAGCATTCGATGCAGAGTGGGAACGCCGCAGAGAAGAGGAGATGCAGCGGGAACGTGAGCGTCAGCAGGAGCTGGATGAGCGTATTCGTTATTGGAAAGAAAACAATCCGATCGTGAACACCGTAGATGTGCAGACGGAAGTGCCACGCGAAATGGTGAAGTGTCAGATTTGTGCATCCGAATTGCCAAAAGGCTCGAAGTGGTGCCCGCGTTGCGGAGCCGAGCAGATTTGATGCAGTAGACGTGCTGCCGTCAGGCAGTGCTGGTTGCTGACAGCATGGGGGGACAGAAATATGGACCAACTGCTGCATCATCTACGTCATCTCGGGTTCACCGAGATGGAATCTAAAATTATGGTGGAATTAGCCCGCCAGGGATCAGCCTCTGGATATGAGGTAGCCAAACGGCTGGGTGTGTCCCGTTCCAATGTATATGCAACCTTGCAACGACTGGAATCAAGAGGATTTCTCCGGTGCAGTCCGGGAGAACCTGCGAAGTACAGCATGTTGAAACCGGAAGAGATGACACGCATGATCTCTGATCAGATGCATACTTCTCTGGATTACGTCGAGCGAAGCATGCCGAAGAGCGAACCGGAGAAACCTGTGTTTTACAATGTCGAAGGCGACAAAAATGTTCTGGAGAATCTGAGTCGTGAACTTGCCGCAGCGCAGCACGAGATTGTAGTGGATGTGTGGCGCGAGGAAGCAGAACTGCTTCGAGAGGAGTTGCAACAGGCTGAGGCTCGGGGTGTACGCTTATTGTGGTCCTGTGAAGGTGGGGAAGGTATGGTAGATCAGCCGCTTCCTTTGCCGGGATTGCCCTCACATGGCATGGGTAACGGGCGTAAGTTCTCGCTCGTTGTAGATCGCCGCTGGTGCATGCTGGGCATGCGTGGGGAGTCATGTCCTACGCAGGCCGTGGTCACAGCTCATCCGGTAATGACCGGATTGCTACTGAATCATTTTGCACAAGAACTGGTGCTGTATGAACTGGAGCAGGATATCGGCGAGGAGTTGGAGGATCGCTACGGACGTCGGTACGCAGACATTGCTGCACGGTACTGGTCTACCCCTGCACCAGATCATGAACAGTAACACTACAGTAGCAGGAGAGCTCTTACGGGAGAAATAAGAAATACCAAAAAGGACGAGGCGCGAACAGAAGGGTTCGTTGCGGCTTCGTTCTTTTTGTGTTGTTTTGTGTTACTGATCGTGGCACTCTTTGTCTAGCACATACTCGAAAACCTACGGCTTGAGCGCTAACGATCACCACAAGCCTTATTTTGGCGAAATCGACCTCTTTCAGATTCTAACGATCCTCAGGAACGCTATTTCGTCCAAAAAACATCTTTTCACCGCCAATAGAGCCATTTTTGCCTAAATAACGTCTCTGGTGATCGTTACATTTCACGAGACCCCGAAATGGGGCAAATAACGTTCCCTGTGATCGTTAGAATTTTTCTGAGCCCAAGCTCGCGCACATTCACTTTAGGTGGTTCATGGGTACAACGATACAATTCAGAACCCAAATGCAGTGATGCTTGTTACAGCATTGGTTTGCCATCCGGTTGATAGTAAAGGAATGCTCCTGGAATACCTAAAGGGTAATGTGATTGGGAATAATGAAGGTAATCGTCTAGGGATGAGTTAAACGTATGAAGTAATGCTATTTTTGAGAAAATGAAGTTAGACCCCATGTACTCGTTTCAAAGCTTTGAGTACGTCGATATAATACGTGGAGCCATGCGGCACAAAATCCGCCGTGCTTACTTCGCATATGAGGCGTGCAGCACTGGCGGAATGCTCATAATCGCCATGATTGGACGAAAGGTCGGTTGATGTCATTGTGATTTCTTGGGTGCACTCAGACAGTGACTCACCAGTTCGTAGGGATGCGGTTAAGGGTGTGTCATCCTCTAATGGGGTAGATAACGCTTCACCTTCTTGCACGAATGTCTGTTGCGCACGCACACCAGATGCCTGCACGGCATCTTTCTCTTGGCGGAACAGGGCGAGCAAGTCATCCAGTGGCGCTTCATAGAGACTATCCACTTCGCTAGCCTGAAGAACATAGGACTCCAGTGGCTGGTTCAGGCACAGACCGTAGACAGCACTGAATTCCCGATCCAGAAACGGAATACCACGCACCTCACCCTGTAGCTGTTGCCTAGCCGTGAACAAATAAGTCAGTGCATCGAATGAGGTATGCACACCGAGCTCTTCTTCGAGTTCACGATGTGCATCCTGTAGCTGTTCACCGGCTACGAGGTGGCCTGCCGCTGTGATATCATAATATCCGGGAAAAGTATCTTTAATATCCCGTCTTCGCTGAAACAGAACCATGCGCTTGTCGCCTTCGTCACGCACGATCCAGCAATGAAAGGAACGATGCCAATATCCTTTGGCATGGACCTCGTTTCGGGGTGCTGTACCGATCCATTGTTGCTGATCGTCATAAATGTCGAAACGTTCTGGGGTCATGAAACGTATCTCCTTATATAGCAGAATTTAAAGTTCAAAATTTCACAAAGTATCTTTTTAACGAAAGGGGAACGATTGTATGGAATGCATTGTACACTTTCAGGTGATTTATCCGCAACCTCAGGAGCGTAAAGCGCTTAGGGGACTTATCTTTGTAGGGCAAGGTCAGGAGCCGGCCACGAGTCAGCTTACGACGATGTTCAAAGACATGGGATTTCATGTTCGTTTGGAAGACGAAGCACAGTTGTTGTTTAAACCGACGGATGCCAGCGCCAATTTTGAATACATTCGGGTTACTGAACTGGATACCGGGGAAGAGGTCTACAAGGAAGACAAAGATCTCAAATCGATTCTGGAACACTTGCTGCCAAAACGTTTCTAAATAAGAGACGCATGACCAGCATACAGCAATCACAGTAAATAAAAAAAAGGTCCCACCATTAAGGTGGAACCTGAACATTTGCAGGTTTGATGTACTTTATACGCGTATGCATAGCTAAAATAGTTTTCGATCAAACAAGAATGAGTATGCTTAAATGCTCTATAGATGCAGACAATAATCATTACATAAGCGTACATTGGCTTAGATGTCATTGCTGTATCAAGAATCAAACCTGCATTTGCTTTATTTATATTTGCTCTACACATTAATAGATCAGACCCTTATGCCGGAGCGTTGCTTCCTTCAGCCTCGAGCTGGGAAGTGCATTGGGAACAACGAGTAGCTGCAGCAGGAATTTCAGACAGACAGTACTTGCATGCTTTCGTTGTTTTTTTCGGTTCAGGCTTGGCATGCTCTTTACGTTTCAGATAGTTAATGCCTTTAACCAGCATGAAGATACAGAACGCCACGATAATGAAATCAATCATCACATTGATAAATTGACCGTAAGCAATGACGGTGGCGCCAGCTTCGTTGGCTTGAGCCAGTGTCGTGATGTCTTGTCCACCAGCTGTTTTTACGTCAGGGTCAAGGTTAATGATTTTTTGGCTGAAATCGATCCCGCCGAGCAGTTTCCCAACCGGTGGCATGATGATATCATTCACAAGGGACGTAACGATTTTTCCAAAAGCAGCTCCGATAATTACACCGACCGCCAGATCAATGACGTTGCCGCGAACAGCAAACTCCTTAAATTCTTTCAGTATGCCTTTCATGTAACAATCTCCTTTAACGACTAGATTCGGAACGCATCCTCCAAGGTAAGTCCCGTCAGGATACGCTTTTGTTCTCATATTGTACATAAAAAATGAAAATCAATCATCCCCCATTATGCAAAAGAAACATCGTTTCCGCAAATTCCATGAAAATACCTCTTTATTTCAAGCCGCCAATTCGGTATACTTCTAACATTGTCAGTGAGATTACACTTTTACATTCAGGTTCGCAATTATACATGGATACGAATCGTGAAGCCAAAATGAATTGAATAGCCGTTACTCGTATATGTGCAGGAATAGGCCTGCATGTCTCTACCCGATCACCGGAATGATTGGACTACGGGAAGGATGCTTCTACGTTCTGCGTGGGTTAAGGTTAGGTCTGCCTAAATACATAGGTATGGCTTCCTGAGCCTCGCCCTGTGGCGTATGCAGTGTTCGAGCGGCTTGTGTCCGTACAGGAACAAGTCCGTCTTTCCCGTCTCCGGTTCATGCCGCAGGTGTGGACAGGCGGGCTTTTTGTTTTTTTACCCGGGAGAGATATTGTGGAGCAGACTGTACATGGCGGTAGAGGGCATTTGGGAGGAAAAAACGATGCAATTGTTAAAAGACAAAGTAAGACAGGAAGGCATTGTCCTGTCCGAGCAGGTACTCAAAGTAGACTCATTCCTGAACCACCAGATGGACCCCGTGTTGATGAAGGAAGTTGGCAAAGAGTTCATTCGTCGGTTTGAAGGGGAGAACATTACACGTGTGCTGACGATTGAATCATCCGGCATTGCGCCGGGTATTATGACCGCACTGGAACTCAATGTTCCGCTGATCTTCGCCCGTAAGCAGAAGTCACTTACCCTAACGGAAGATATTTTGGTGGAGAAAGTGTATTCCTTTACCAAGCAGGAGACGAATGAAATCACGGTAGCGAAGAAGTTTATGAATCCCGGCGACCGCGTGCTGATCATTGATGATTTTCTGGCGAACGGCGAAGCTGCATTTGGCCTGGCTCGTATTGTAGAACAGGTTGGCGCGGAAGTCGTTGGGATCGGGATCGTGATTGAAAAAGCATTCCAGCCGGGAGGCCGTCTGTTGAAAGAAGCGGGTTACCGCGTGGAATCTTTAGTTCGTATTGGAGCACTGTCCGATGGACAAGTAACCTTTGCAGATGAGGAGGGCACGAACTAGTATGGCACGCGAACGTATTTTTCAACGTCACCGGCATCCGGCCAAAACCTTCTCACTTGGCTTGCAGCACGTACTTGCGATGTATGCAGGAGCTGTCATTGTCCCGCTTATTGTTAGTAGCGCACTTGGATTCACACAGGAGCAACTTACCTATTTGATTGCGATCGACCTGCTTGCTTGCGGTGTAGCTACACTGCTTCAGGTCTGGGGCAATAAATATTTCGGCGTTGGCCTGCCAGTTATGCTGGGCTGCGCCTTCCAGGCCGTATCTCCGATGATTATGATCGGGAAGAGCAGCGGCGTATCTGCCATTTACGGTGCCATTATTGCCTCCGGTCTGTTCGTTCTCATTTTCTCTGGTTTGTTTGGCAAACTCATTCGGCTCTTTCCGCCAGTGGTTACAGGTTCCGTGGTTACTATTATTGGTCTGACCCTGATTCCGGTAGCATTTACCGATTTGGGTGGGGGTCAGAATGCGGAGGACTTTGGCAGCGGTGTACATCTGTTGCTCGGTTTCGGTGTATTCATCTTCATTATTTTAATGACTCGTTTCACTACAGGTTTTGTACGCTCCATCTCTGTATTAATCGGTCTGTTCGTTGGCACAGTGGCTGCTGGCTTCATGGGTGAGGTGAAGTTTGCTCCCGTTCTTGATGCAAGCTGGTTCCATATGGTTCAGCCATTTTATTTCGGAAGACCGACCTTTGAGATTGTTCCTATTCTGACGATGATTCTGGTCGCGATTGTCAGTGTGGCCGAATCTACGGGCGTATTTATGGCTCTGGGCAAAATGTTGGACAAGGATCTGACCTCCAAGGATTTGGCGCGTGGATACCGTGCAGAGGGACTGGCTATTGTACTTGGGGGGATTTTTAACTCGTTCCCTTATACAACGTATTCGCAAAATGTAGGGCTTGTACAGATGACTCGTGTGAAGACACGTGATGTCATCGTTGTTGCAGGCGGTTTGCTGATTGTTATTGGCTTTGTACCAAAAATTGCTGCTCTAGCTCAGCTTGTTCCCGGATCAGTGCTTGGCGGTGCCATGGTGGCGTTGTTCGGTATGGTGATTTCGTCGGGTATTCGCATCATTGGCACTCAGGTGGACCTGAACCGTCATGAGAACCTGTTCATCATTGCATGTTCTATTGGCATGGGACTAGGGGTGACGGTGGTACCGCAGTTGTTCGCAGGTGCACCAGCCTGGGCTCAGATTATGCTGGGCAATGGCATTATTGCAGGTAGCTTTACAGCAATCTTTATGAATTTGTTGTTTAATGGCCTCGGCAGTAAAGAAACAGCTGCCCAACTGGCTGCACAGCATACAGATGAGATGGCTCAGGAGAACACCAAGACTGCATAAAGGTGAGGTAAGGAGTAATGTAAGGCTGGATAGGATTATGGCTTGGAGTGGGATTCTATCCCTTCATAAACTGGCCGGAATCGCTGTTCCTTTTAGCCTGATGCTTGGTCAGAAGGGTTATTATGTAAAGCGTACATGATGAATGATTCACGTCATAAAGCATGTTGACTCAGCATATGAATGATTTATTTCTTATATTATTCATGTTATAAAATATCAATGCGATGAAGTATAAGTTAACCTTTATTTTGGACAGTTAACATAATTTACGCACAGCAAACACCGAAACAATGGGTTCAGCACAAACCATTGTTTCGGTGTTTGCTTGTTATTGCACGATACGATATTATAGGTGCCGCATCTGCTTCTCGGCAAAATCACCAACCCAAGGTAGCTTAAGCCATTTTCCTTGCAGACTTGTAACGACGGTCAGGAGCCATACGATTACACCTAGCAGGGATAACAGTGAAGCTACAAGTGGACCAAACAGTGGGAGAAAGGCCGACAGTACATGCCCAACCATAATCAGTCCGAAAACCGTCACGGATTGAAGAGCATGGAACAACACAAATCGGCTGCGCTTCTCCACGGCTAGAAAGATGATGCCGCCTACAAACGTGAATAAATAACACAACATGCCGGCTATATTTTCATCCAGACCGCTGGACGATTTCATGGGGGACATTCGGCCCAGCCTCCTTTGTCCTTTTTATATAGGCTATGTAGGAGGTGGACAGAACTGAACCGATGAATGGTTTAAGTTTGAATCTGTCTGCGAGGACTGGTTATTTTCCCTTTTTTATCTTCATCATCTTCCTTCGGCACCAGACGCTCATCTGTTTTTCCTTCATGATGATTATCGAATGCATACTCTGTCAGCTTCCATTCGGTCTTGCCGAGTACGAGGTCGGCAGGAAACTCTTGCCCCCGGTGAAGGTGCTCTTCCTGCCCGGCTTCATTGACATAAACGCCGTCGACCTCAACCTTTTCATGCGAAAGGGGTAACATATCCTGTTCTTTTCGTTCCATAACAGGTCCTCCTTTTAATTCCATATAGTTAACTAATTTGGTGATCCAAGATAATATCCCCCGAATAGTTGCGGGTTATGCTGGATAGATTAATCCGTATAGAATAAACATTTTATAAAATATGATTCGGAATTAAACTTTTTGGGCAGTAAAACCGTTATATATATTAGGAAAAATCGTCAAGTCGTAACGAGGTTCCGAATATGATACAATAAGATTATGATTCAACCTGAATCATATCGGGTATTTATAGTGTCAGGTACTTGCTATTCGGCGAGGTTCCCGACCTAAAGCTTGCTTTAAGCCGCGCACACAACTTCATGAATGGCATTTAAGACTTATTCGGCGTTCTCTAAACGGAGCATTCACTTTCAACGTTTTGGGAGGGAATTACAATGGCAACGAAAGGTCACAATGAGGTCAAAGAAAGTTTGAGGGAAATGACTCGGATTTTCCGTCCTAAAGATCCAAAAAAATTCGTGAAGGAGTATGTGAGAAAATACCGGATTACGGGTGGATATGAGGAAGAATTGACTTCTGTCGTTGAGCATGAACTTGTCAAGATGGATTCTTCCGTATCCTGAAACAACACCAACTTCTGATTATACTGTTCCAATATGAATAGAACCGTCTCTCGGGCCTTGGCTCCGGCAGACGGTTTTTTTTGCGTTTGTGGAGTCAATTAGCATGTATCTATATTATCTTGGATTTGGTGTCACTTTAGGGGCTTTGTTCTGAATTGCCTGCATATACATGGAAGTATACCTACAGCAGGAAGGATGAAGGCATGTGGACCCTATATTGAAAACCAGAGAAGAGATTGGCTACATGCAAGAAGCGGGACGGATATTAAAAGAATGCCATCAACATATTGAACAGTACATGGTTCCAGGCACCACAACAGCGGAGATTAACGAGCACGTTGAAGCCTTTCTCGCGGATCATGGAGCCACACCTGAGCAGAAAGGGTATAAAGGTTATCCCTATGCTACATGTGCTTCCGTCAACGATGTGGTCTGTCATGGGTTTCCTGGGAGCCAGGCACTTGCAAGTGGAGATGTCGTGACGATTGATATGGTAGTAAACAAAGACGGTTGGCTTGCTGATTCGGCCTGGACATATGCCATAGATGAACCGAGCAGATCTATTCGTCGGCTTATGAAACGTACGGAAAAGGCGCTTTATAAGGCGATAGCACAGGCCGTTCCAGGGAATACACTTGGAGACATTGGTAGCGCAATTGAACGAACGGCACGATTGTACCGATATGGAATCGTTAAACCGCTTATCGGCCATGGCATAGGGCAATATATCCATGAGCCACCGAATGTACTGCCTTATGGAAAACGAAAAACAGGAATGATGCTTACTGAAGGTATGGTCATAACCATTGAACCCATATTCACGAAGGGTAGCTCCGGGGCTGTGGTGTGGGATGAGGATGGCTGGACAGTCCGAACGCTGGATGAAAGCTGGGGAGTACAGTATGAACATACCGTAGCTATTACCAAGGATGGGCCGTTGATCCTAACGGATGGAACTTAAACGAAAATTTTCCCTCTATAATTGAATAATTGAAATGCTGTAAAGCTGGCGTGAATGCTCCATGCAAATATCGACTCGAAGATCCATGGGGCAGAATCGTCCATTTCCAGTTGGTGTGGTAATAGTTTCCTGAAAAGGCGAAGAATCTTTTTGCATAATATTGCATGTTTTTATTGTGATAAAAGTCGCCAAGAAATCTGATATCATCACCGAAATTTGGCAAAATTTTTCAGTGGTTAATTGTAATACTTTTAAGTGAAATCGTTTTCAAACCAAGTTGTGATGCGGTTTTATACATAAAGTGAACAATTTGTGAACATGTGTCCAAAGATTGACAAAATCATACCCTCAACTTATATTTAATAAGTGATTGAAGCATATAGAATGAATTGGAAGAATGCGCAGACATGCCCTGGACAGGAAATGACGGGAGTACTGGAAGCGTTATTTTTGTAAGCATCCTATATGATGAAGAGGATTATGTGTATCGTGCTGAAACGTACATGTGTTGCTTTTGTACCGACGACAACGTAATCTACGAAAACGTAAAAAAGTGGGGTAGATCAATGATGAAACAGTGGCAGGTTGCAAAGCGAATTCTCCCCTTGCTGGCGGTGTTCTCTTTGCTGCTATCCGCATGCGGGCGGGAAGACTTGTCAGTAATGAAACCTCAGGGTCCTGTGGCGCAAGGCCAATATGATCTGATGAAGCTGTCTATTGCGATTATGATCGTGGTGCTCATCATTGTATTTGCAATTGCTGCCTATGTCCTGATTAAGTTTCGCAGACGAGCCGGGCAGAACGAAGTACCCGAACAGGTTGAAGGCAATTTCAAGCTGGAAGTAATATGGACAGCCATTCCTCTATTGCTGGTCATTATTTTGGCTGTACCAACAGTTCAGACGATTTTCGCCCAAGGGGAAGATCTGTCCAACGACAAAAACGCAGTTAAGGTCCAGGTAACCTCACATCAGTATTGGTGGGAATTCACTTATCCTCAGTATGACATAACCACCGCTCAAGACCTCATCATCCCGACCGGAAAGAAAATTGCATTCGAATTGAAAACCGCGGACGTGCTTCATTCCTTCTGGGTGCCGTCACTTGCGGGCAAAATGGACACAAACCCGGATGGAACACTGAACAAATTCAGCTTCTCTGCTCCAAATGAAGGCGTTTACCGTGGTAAATGTGCTGAGTTATGCGGTAGATCTCATGCTTTCATGGAATTCAAAGTTAAGGCTGTTAGCCAGGAGTCCTTTGACCGCTGGGTTAACGCGATGAAAGCGCCAGCTGTTCTTCCTGAGGACACACAGCTTGCTGAGAAATTCAAAACGAACTGCCTGTCTTGCCACGCTGTAGGCGATCAGGGCGGACCTGTTGCACCTAACCTTACAGGTATTGGTGGCAAGGAATCCGTTGCAGGTATTTTGCTGAATCAACGTGAAGGTCAGGAAGAAGGTAAACCGGTACTGGATAACATGAAAGAGTGGCTTCATGATCCACAAGCGGTGAAGCCGGGCAATACGATGCCAAGTCCGAAGAGTCTGGGACTGACGGATGAAGAAATCGACGGAATTGCCGAATATTTGGCCAATTACAAATTGGACTACGAATAGAACAGCAAGGATGAAGAAGGGGGTACACAACCTTGGCTCATGCGCATAGCGTCAAGCGGTACAAGGGCTTGATGGACTGGATCACCACCGTCGATCACAAAAAAATCGCCGTTCTTTACTTGGTTGCAGGCGGACTTTTCTTCGGCATTGGCGGTATCGAAGCCATTTTGATCCGGATTCAACTGATGAAGCCGATGAACGATTTTGTATCGGCGCAAGTGTTTAATGAATTGATTACGATGCATGGAACTACGATGATTTTCCTTGGTGTCATGCCGATTATTTTTGCCATTATGAATGCGGTGGTCCCTTTGCAGATCGGGGCACGTGACGTAGCTTTCCCTTTTGTTAACGCTCTAGGCTTCTGGACATTTTTGTTCGGTGGTTTGTTACTTAATCTGAGCTGGATCATGGGAGGCGCGCCGGACGCAGGGTGGACATCATATACACCTCTCTCCGGTTCGGAGTATAGCGGAACACACGGTGTAGACTTCTATACGATCGGTCTTCAGATCGCCGGTCTGGGTACACTCATCGGGGGCATTAACTTCCTGGCTACCATTATCACCATGCGTGCGCCAGGCATGTCCTATATGCGGATGCCGATGTTTACCTGGACCACGTTTATTACATCAGCCATTATCCTGTTTGCTTTTCCTGCCATCACGGTGGGCCTTGTATTATTGACGTTTGACCGTATTCTCGGTGCGAATTTCTTCGATGTTGCAGGTGGCGGTAACCCCGTGCTCTGGCAACATATCTTCTGGATTTTCGGACACCCGGAAGTTTACATTCTGATCTTGCCGGCATTCGGCATTATCTCGGAGGTTATTCCAACCTTCTCGCGTAAGCGGTTGTTTGGATATAGCTCCATGGTATTTGCCACCATTCTGATTGCCTTCTTGGGCTTCATGGTATGGGCGCATCACATGTTTACGACAGGTCTGGGTAACGTGGCCAACGCGTTATTCTCGATCTCAACGATGCTGATTGCTGTACCAACAGGGATCAAAATCTTCAACTGGCTCTTTACGATGTGGGGCGGACAGATTCGCTTTACGGCGGCCAATCTCTTTGCTGTCGGATTTGTACCAACCTTCGTCATGGGTGGGGTTACCGGTGTCATGCTGGCTTCTGCACCGGCAGACTTCCAGTTCCATGACACGTACTTTGTTGTAGCTCACTTCCACTATGTTATTGTGGGCGGACTGGTACTCGGATTATTCTCCGGACTTCATTACTGGTGGCCGAAGATGTTTGGTCGTATTCTAAGTGAGTCACTCGGGAAGTGGACATTCTGGACATTTATGATCGGGTTCCAGCTGACCTTCTTCGTACAGCATTTCCTCGGTCTGATGGGGATGCAACGCCGGATTGTTACATACTTGCCGAATCAGGATTTTGACCTGCTTAACCTGGTTAGCTCCATCGGGGCGTTCCTTATGGGCGTAGGGGTCATTATCTTCCTGGTGAACATCGTCATCACGACAAAGAAACCAATCGATGCACCGAACGATCCGTGGGAAGACGGCCGTACACTGGAGTGGACGATTCCATCGCCGCCGCCAGAGTACAACTTCAAACAAACACCACTGGTGCGTGGTATCGATGCATATTGGAAAGAGAAGATGGCAGGCAACAAGGAGATGACTCCGGCGGAGCCGGTAGGTTCCATTCATATGCCATCTGCTACACCATTGCCGTTTGTTATGTCGGTAGGTATTTTTATCGCCGGACTTGGATTAATGTTCAGCAAAGACAAATTCGAATTGGAATTCATGAATTTCATTTTCAATAATTATATTGTGCTTATTATCGGTCTTCTCATTACATTTGGTGCGATGGCACTGCGCTCATTATATGACGATCACGGCTGGCACATTGAACCCGAGGATCAGGACGAGAAGGGGGCGAGAACATGACAACCTCACATGCCGAGCCGGTAAACGGCAAACTGCCGCACGAACCAGAGAAGGCAACGCTGGAAGGACGCAACAAGCTGATTGGCTTCTGGCTGTTCCTTGGCGGTGAGACGGTACTGTTTGGTACACTCTTCGCGACCTTCCTCGCACTTCGCGGGCAGACCAATGATGGACCTACAGCGAATGAACTGTTCCATCTGCCGCTTGTGGCAGCAGCAACCTTCATCCTCTTAGTCAGCAGCTTGACGAGTGTATTCGCCATTCAGGCGATGCACAAAGGGAACCGAAATTCACTGGCTTTGTGGCTGGGGATCACAGTTGTTCTAGGTCTGGGATTCCTTGGTCTGGAGATTTACGAGTTCTACGAGTACGTGAAACATAAAGAGTTTGGCATGACCACGAGCGCCTTCAGTTCGGCATTCTACACGCTGGTCGGGTTCCACGGAGCCCACGTTGCATTCGGTATTGTGTGGATCGGAATCATTATCGGGCAACTGTTCAAAAAAGGATTAACGGTCGTAACCGCACCGAAAGTCTATGTCTCAGCCATGTACTGGCACTTCATCGACGTTGTGTGGGTGTTCATCTTTACGGTCGTGTACCTGCTCGGAAAGGTGGGGTAACACATGTCCGCTCAGGATCAAAGTGATCAACAGCCGGTGAAGCACCGTCACCGTGCGGAAGGGCCTTCGAAGCATGTCGTCGTGTTTATTTTCTCCATTATACTCACGTTGATTGCCTTTGCAGCTGCTGCAGCCGGAGGGGTTAACACAACCTTCACCATTATTATTATGGTTGTCATGGCCATTCTGCAGGTATTTGTGCAACTTGGTTACTGGATGCACTTGAAGGACAAAGGCCACTTGATGCCAATACTATTTATGGCCTTTGGATTTTTTGTAGCCTTTACATGTATTATTATGGCCCTCTTCTGGGTCTGGTGGTAAGAGAGATGGCGGCGGCGAATGCCGCCGTCTTTTCCCCTTTTATACGAGTGAATGATGAATGATGGAGGTTTGCATCTCTGGATCGTTCCAATGTACTGTCATCAAGAGAGTATGACATCGTGGTAAGTGAAATAAATGTTCACCAAAACAGGTCACGGGGAGGTTTCCCGTATGCTCGGGTTGCAATATTTTAGTTTTGACGACTTATGGAGTCCGCTTATTCTTGCTTTATTTTTGATTATTGCGGCAGCTTATCTCGTATTAGTGGGTCCGTTCAGCGAGAAAGTACAGGGCGCAGAGCCAGCAACTACCGGACAGAAAATCATGTTTCTGGCAGGTCTGTTCGCTCTATATCTGGCACAAGCGGGTCCCTTCAATCTACTGGGTCATGTAATGTTCAGCTTCCACATGGTGAGCATGGCATTATCCTACCTTGTTGCTCCGCCATTGATGATGAAAGGTTTGCCGACTTGGGTATGGCGCGGTATTGTGCGCTGGCTGCCTACTCGCAAGCTTTCCTTCCTGGCGCATCCCATTGTAGCGGCAGTGTTGTTCAACGGACTGTTTTCCTTATATCATCTGCCCGTTGTGCATGATTATGTCATGTTGAATTTTACCGTTCACCGGTTGTATTATATTGTACTTTTTATCACATCTATGCTGATGTGGTGGACGTTACTTAACCCTCTGCCAGAGGGTAGACAAGCTTCAGGTTTGTCCAAGGTTGGATTTATCTTTTTGAACATGGTGCTGTTGACGCCTGCATGTGGATTAATTATTTTTGCTTCTGAACCGCTGTATCAGACTTATAGCAATCCGGCTGTATGGGCTGAAGCGATGAGGTATTGCGTAACGGGCGACTCTTCTGCGATTCTCCGTTCTTTCGGAGGGCCGGCGTTCTTTAATGTTCTGTCTTCCACGAAGGAGGATCAGCAGGTGGGTGGGATTCTTATGAAGTTTATCCAGGAGGGCATCTTTGTGTCTATGCTGGCTTATGTGTTTTCTCAATGGTATCGGAAAGAGAGACAGGAAGAGGATGATGATCTCTCGCCTGCTGGTGGCGGTAAAGAGCAGGGGCCGCTCAATCCGGCCGCCAAATCGTGAGTTTAATGTGACGACAAAAGGGGGAACACACGATGGATATGTATTTTTGGCTGCCTACAATCAGTACTTCGTTCATTGTGCTTAGTGCGATACTTGTGGCGATTGGCTGGGCTTTAATTATTCGTGGTAAACGTGAGGCACACCAGTCTGCTATGGTAGCGGGAGCGATCGCAGCTCTAATCTTTTTTGTAATCTACATGTCCCGCACTGTATTTGTTGGTAATACGGCTTGGGGCGGAGACCCGGATATGGAGATCTTTTACCGCATCTTTCTGATCTTTCATATTATTCTGGCCACGGTTGCCGCTGTATTTGGTATCTCGACACTGGTACTTGGCTTCAAAAAGAATTTTGGAAAACATCGCCGTTGGGGGAAATTTACCTCCATCATCTGGTTTGGCTCCGCACTAACAGGTACGGTGGTATATGTGTTGTTATATCTGCTCTATCCGGGGGGACACACAAGTCCGGTATGGGAAGTTATCCTCGGCGCTTAAATGGATGAATCTCGCAGATGATTAGTCCATACCATCTCTCTTATTCATTCATAGAATGAGTTTGAGAGGAGGGAACCAAAATGAAAAAAACAGTCAGCATCAGTCAGACGTATCCTCGTCTTACCGTGTATTCCGAAGAGAACTACAGAGGAAGAAGCCGCATTTATCGTGGTAACACTGGACTTCGCAACCTGGACAATATTTTGGACGGGGTTGAGAGCCTGCGCTTCTTTTCAACGAGTTCGAATGCAACACTTGTGCTGTTTACGCGGCCAAACTTCCAGGGAGGCTTCCGTGTCTATCGTGGAAACACCAATCTGAGAGATTTGGATGACTTGATCCGCGGCGAAGATGTAGAGTCGTTGATCTCCACCAATCAGCGTCTCACTCTGGCTGAGATTCGCGCCATCCGTAGAAACCGCAGCTTGCCAACAGGCTACAACCTCGTGTAAAACATGAGCCTCTTCTGCTATCAGGTGACCGGAAAAGAAAAAGAAAAAGAAAAAGAAAAAAGAGCTGTGCCCTTCTGTGACTGATTCACAGTGTGGGGTACAGCTCTTTTCTCTTGAGGTAGAGCAGAGGCTGTTAGTCTCCGCCGCCACCGCTATCTCCGCCTCCGCCACTATCCCCACCGCTGTCGCTGCTTCCGTGATCACTGCTCGAATGATGATGAGAGCCCGAAGAAGAATCTATATCGTGATGTTTGTGATCGTGATGGAGTCGGTGGTCGTGAGTGGACCTGGTATGCGAGTCCGTCGAAAAGTCAGAGGTCATCATAGAAGAAGACGTAGCCGAGCTAGACGAATGATGATGTTGTCTGGACTGTCTGGAATGCCTTTTGCTGTCACTTTTGCTCTTAACCCGACCTGGCTCACTTCGAATGATGAGCCAGATCATCGCAAGGATAAAACCAAATACAAGTATGGGCTCAATAAGCCATCCCATAGGGTGATCATTCCTCTCAACTAAAATCGCTGTGTATATCTTATCGCAGAATGGATTCTTTTCCCATCCTGCTTTCCTGATTCAGGAAAAAAAGGGTTGACGGGACATGCAATAGGTCTGTATACTGTGTATATTGATATACACACTAGACACAGTGATCAAAACAAAAGCACAGTCAACCAGATGAAGGAAGACAGTTGAAAGGCAGGCACAGATATATGGATGCATGGAAGCAAGCGTGGTGGCTAACCCGTAACGATTATAGTAAGGATAAGCTGCAGTGGTTATGGTCTGCCATATTTATGATCTACACAGGCAGTATGAGCGGCGTGATGCTGATTGGGCAGCAACAGAGTAATTTTATTAACCCGGTAGTAGATGCGTTTTTTCTCATTATGCTTCCGTTCCTAGGATTTCTTTTCAGCAGACGTTCCTTCCGCTACATACAAGAAGATTCCTACACACAGTTGCTTGCCTTTTATCGAAGGCTCCCGATTCCGAATGAAACTGTGATGTGGTCAAGACTGCAACAATCGCTGATTGCATTCGCATATAATGGTTTTTTCTTCTACGGATCATTATATGCAGTCAGATTACACACGGAAGGCTTCACATGGGATCAGTATTTAGCCTTTGCGCTGAGTTGCACAGGATATGGACTCCTGATTACGGGATTATATATTTACGGAGAGTTTCTCTTCAGTGGTAAAAAATATTTGATGCTTAGCTCCATGTTCTTACCGATGGCCGTTGTGATAGCTGTTCTGATCCGCCTCTCGGGTAATTATGGATTCTGGTATGTAATACACTACAGTAAACTGTGGGGCTTGTTATCTCCGATCATGTGGATTGCGGTGGTAGCAGGTTTGGCAACATTATGGGGATTCAGTCGATTGACGTTGAAGAAGCTTGCTGTGAGAGATCTTAGTTAGAAGGCAGCAGAATTATTGATAAAAAGAATATAGGATGAAACCGGCACGTTCAGGTAAGTGAATGAAGTGTACCGGAGGGCGAGGTGCAAGATGTGAAGATACCCATTCAAATAAATGAGAATAGCGCTGAACCTTTGTATCACCAGATTGAGAATCAATTAAGGTCGTTAATTATAACGGGTCAACTGGGGGAGGGGACACATTTGCCGTCCATTCGTGAATTTGCCGGCGCACTGAATTGCAGTGTGATTACGGTTAGACGGGTCTATCAGGATCTGGAAAATGAAGGCCTGCTTCGCACGAAGCAGGGGACAGGAACATTTGTGGCTCAGGTTGAGGCAGGAGAAAGAGAAAACTACAGGCTGAAGGCAGCAGAGGAAGCAATGCAAGCTGCGGTACAGTCGGGTAAAGCTGTGGGGTGTACAGAAGAGGAAATGGAAGTTTTGTTCCGGGAAGCCCTAAGAGTAAATTATTCGAAGTAAGGAGGGGGAGGTATGGTGGAACCTATAGCCGTTCAATTAAATGGTGTATCCAAGATGCGTAAACGCAGGGTTATTGGGCCGATTGATCTCACGATTCCGGAAGGATATGTGGTTGCCATTCTGGGGCATAACGGCTCTGGCAAAAGCACATTGCTTAACATGTTGCAACAAATTGTACTACCGGATAGTGGTGAGATCATATGGTTTGGACAGGAGAAGCATTCGGGGATACTTCCGATTGAGCTGAGACAACAGATTGGCTTTGTGGCAGATAACAGTGGTATTGAAGAGAATCGGATGACGCCGCAAGAGGCAGCCGATTTCAGATCACATTGGTACCCAAGGTGGGATATGAAGCTGTTCAAACAGCTTATAACAGACATGGACGTGCCAAGTGATGTGAAGCTGACCAAGATGTCCAAGGGAGAACGAAGGAAGTTTGAAATAGCCGCAGCACTTGCTGCTCGTCCTAAACTGCTTCTTCTGGATGAACCTTCGTCCGGTCTTGATCCTTTTGCTTGGAAGGTAATGGTGGAGCAGTTCCGTCATTATATGGAAGGTGGAGACACAACCATTCTGATTGCCACGCATATTGCAGATGAAGTGAAGCGGCTGGCAGATTACATCGTGCTGATGCACCGCGGGCAGGTTCTGGGTATGGCAGAGAAAGACCTAGTGCTTGAGCAGTGGAAGGAGATCTGGTACGAAGGGGATTTGCGGCCCGAGAATATTCCTGGTGTAGTTGAATCTTTTCAGGAAGAGAATGGTCTGATCCGTGTGATTACAACCCGGGTGAGCGAAGCGCAGGAGAGGTTGGAGTTATCCAATCACCGGGTGCTCAAAATTCGCAATTTGGAACTGGGAGAAGTGCTTGAATATTGGATTGCCGGGTATGCACCCGTACAGTGGAGATAACCGAAGGGAGACGATTCTGAATGAACCGATTGGAACTAAAGCAAGTCGTCAAACAGTACGCAGACAAAACAGCTGTCAATGGAGTTACGCTTAATGTAAAAGAGGGCGAGATTTACGGATTGCTTGGAGCGAACGGCGCCGGTAAAACAACAACGATGCGCATGGTGCTCGGTCTAATCCACCCGGATGGTGGTAACATTCTGTACAACGGGAAGCCATATAATACAGAGCTGCAACAGATTATGGGATATTTGCCCGAAGAACGCGGATTGTATCCCAAGGTAAAAGTTAGCGAACAGATTAATTACCTGGCACGCCTTCGCGGAATGAAAGCCAAGGATGCCGATGAGAGTCTGAAGTACTGGCTGAAGCGTTTCGAAGTGCCGGAGTATTATGATAAAAAAATCGAGGAATTATCCAAAGGAAACCAGCAGAAAATGGGCTTTATAGCCGCGGTGGTACATAGACCGCAGATTCTCATTCTGGATGAAGCGTTTAGTGGACTTGATCCAGTTAACGTAGAGTTGCTTAAATCAACGGTTAAAGAATTGCGTGATGAAGGTACAGCCATCTTGTTCTCTACACACCGGATGGAACATGTCGAGGAATTGTGTCGTCAGATCACGATACTTCATCGTTCTAACACGGTAGTGCAAGGTGAGATTAAGGAGATTAAGAGCCGTTATCCGCGTGAGCAAGTTTACCTCAGTACTCTTGGACAGGTAGAAGGACTTGAGCAGCTGGCAGGTGTGAAACGAGTGGAGCAAAACGAACGTGGATATCAGATTCAGGTCAGTGAGGTTGCAGCCGCTCAGGAGATTTTGAAAACGGCAATGGCACAGACCACCGTGGAGCATTTTGAGATCAAGGAACCAACGCTTAACCAAATCTTTATTCGTGAGGTAGGTGAGTCGAATGAATAAAATGGGCACAATTACAGGTTTCACGTTCAAAAACAAAGTAAAAACGAAGTCATTTATGGTTACTACCATTGTACTTGCACTTTTAATTTCGATTGGACTCAATGTTCCATATTTCATTACTTTATTCAATGGCGGACCAATCGGCGGCGGAGCTTCCGGTAAAAATCCTGTCAACATAGGTCTTCTGACAACGGAACAGCAGGATGTAGCACAGAAGCTGGAAGACTTCTCATCTGCTCAGGGAAATCAGGCGTATCGTTTCATCGTGAGTGGTGATAAAGACGAAGCTGCATTACAGGAAGATGCGAAGGCAGGCCTGATTGATGGTTATTTGAAACTTGAAACGGTAACAGGGCAGGAGTTTCCGAAGCCTGTGTTGTATTCCACAGATGACATTTCACCTCAGATCACTACGGCTATTGAATCTGCTCTGCAAAGTGTGAAGCTGGATGTCGTAGTCAAGGATGTACTGACACCTGAACAGAAGGCGTTGATTACAACACCTGTGAAGCTGACTGCAGAGAGTCTAAGCGCCGATGATGGTGAGGCTGGAGCTGGTGCGGAAAAATCAATGAGTCCGATCAACTATATCGTTGTGTACTTGTTAATCATCTTGCTGTTCACATCTACGATGATGACAGGTAATATGATTGCTTCTGAGATTACTGCTGAGAAAAGCTCAAGAATCATGGAAATTTTGATTACGAGTGTATCTCCACTCAGTCAAATGTTTGGTAAAATCATCGGTATCTTCATGGTAGGTATGTTACAGATCGGAATCTTCGGCGCAGTTATTGCGGGGAATATTCTATTACCGCACAACCGCGCAGTACTGGATGATTTCAATTTAAGTGTTAGCGACATTAATATCGCTGTAATTGTATATGGATTGATCTTCTATATCCTGGGTTACTTCCTGTACGCAGTGCTGTTCGCAGCCGTTGGTTCAATGGTCAGCCGTACGGAAGAGCTGGGGCAAGCAGTTCTGCCAATCACGATGCTGTCCCTGGTATCATTCTATATTGCACTCTTCAGCATCTCTGCACCGAATATTTTATTGCTCAAAGTTGCAAGCTTCATTCCGTTCACCTCGCCAACAGCGATTCTTGTACGGATCGGGGCAGGCGTTGCACCGACCTGGGAGATTCTGACGTCTCTTGCCATTCTGGCTGTATCCATTCTGGTCTTTGGCTGGCTCGCAGCTAAAATCTATCGCACGGGCGTACTGATGTACGGCAAACGTCCAACCTTCAAAGAGTTGTTTAAAGCGATGAAGGCGTACAAGATTTAATATTTCAAACGAAGATTGTTAACTTTAAAATAAAATGTCGATAACTTTAATTTAAAATGTCGTTTTCCCTTGATAAATCAAGATTTTTCAACAGAACCTCCGTAAATGCAGAGCGAAATTAGCTTTATAGTATTATGTCGTTTTTGTTGATTTTGAATAATTCATTAAATTCTCGACCTTTAATTTGTTATAACTCAATATTCCCTCCTTATGGTAGACAGTGGAAAAAGAGTCCATGTTACAATGGACTCAAGCACTGGATATAGGAGGGTTTTTTTGTGTGAATAGGAATATTCGTCCATCTGGGGTTGAAGTTTTTGTTGTAAAGACTGGACTGTGAGAGAAGTAAACATTTATGAGTGAGATCTAGCTCACCATCTGTGTTCTTTCAGAAACATTTCAAACTTTAAAGTGAGGGAATTCAATGAATAATTCGAAACTAGGGGATCAGTTTTAAAAAAGAGAGTACTATAGGACAGAATTATAGAGAGAAGTGGGAGAAGAGAAGATCAAGGAAACTCATAGAGATTTATTGTTCGATAGGTGTTATCTTAAGTATGATGAGGGATTTGAAAACAGCAAACGGCAATGATCGTTTTGTGAAGATAAGTAAATTAAATATTGATTTGCATTACATAATTAAGTTTTCCAAGAGAAATAAAAAGGATCTTGCTTTAAAAGAAATAAGAGAGCTTACATTAATATTTTTGCTTAGAATCAAATCAGGTTCAATCTTTGTAGGAGATGTTATCATATTCCTAGAAAGAGTAGAAACCCTGTTAAAGAGTTCAGTGGATCTTAAAAATGATGAGCATAGCCTTAGTTAGAAAAGGAAAGTTAGCATTAAAAGTATAAAAAGCGTAACTGATGGTATCAGTTATGCTTTTTATGTTTTACACAAAATTATACTTAGTTCATATGGATTAATTGAAGATTATTTCTGGATTCCTCTCCAAAATACTTTCCAAGTTTCTTCTAATTTGTTTTCATACTCATCACGAGAAAAGTTTAACATCTGAAAGATCATTCCATCTATAACACACATAAATGAAGCGATAACTGTATTAGCAGGTATAAATCTCTCAGGTTCACTGTCTATAGCTTTTCCGATAATTTTTTTTATTTCCTCTTCAGTCTGTTTGTAGAGTTGAACAAATGTCCCCCTGAATGGATCTGGAGGGAAAAGAAAATATCTATTGATAAAGTGTCCAAGATCATTCTCGTAGACATATTCATTCAATGATCTCATTAGCGTGTATAACTTCTTTTCTACGGAAAAACTCGAAATTTCATCTGATTGATCACGTACAAAATTCATATAATCATTAGTAACATAGTCACATACAATTCCAAACAATTCTTCTTTACTGGAACAATAGGCGTATAGTGAAGGAGCTTTGATATCCACTTCAATGGCAATTTCCCTCATAGAGGTTTGTTCATACCCCTTTATTGCGAATAAATGAAGAGCACTTGTTATTATTTTATTTCTCGTTACTTCACCTTTATTCAAAAAATTCTCCACCTCAGACTAGTTTTAAGCCTACAATACTTACAATTATACCACCAACCATGATTAGCTTGCTAATGTTTCTAGGCTCTTTGAAAACAAACATGCCTAAGAGCACACTTCCTGAAGCACCAATACCAGTCCATATGCCGTAACCGATACTAAGAGGCACTTCTTTTAAAGACACGGATAGAAAGATGAAACTGGATAGCATAAAAATAATAAAGAGGATGGTTGGCTTCAGTTTTGAGAAGCCCTCTGTGAATTTTAAGCTTATTACTCCACCCACTTCCATCAAGCCTGCAATCACCAAAAAAAACCAACTCATACTAATTAACTTCCTCTCTTTCAGGCTTATTGGATATAAATTTTAAACCCATAATGCAAGTGATTAATGTAATGACAAAGAAAATTTTAAGTACACTCACTTCATCTCCAAGGAACAGCATTCCAACTGCTGCGGTTCCAAATGCACCAAACCCTGTGAAAACTGCATAAGCTGTGGATATGGGCAAAACACTTAAGGCTTTGGAGAAGCAAAAAAAACTAAGTGCCATCAGTATTAAGGTTGGTATAACCACGCCTATTTTAGTGAATCCATCCGAATACGACAGACCTAACGCCCAACCGACCTCTAAAAGTCCTCCAATAATAAGATAAAGCCAAGCCATAGTAACTCTCCTTCTGTTTATAAAATTCTTAAAATCTAACTAACGTTAGTTAGATTTTTTAATCCTAATACAGATTTATGATATATGCAATATGTAAATGACGTATTATTCTGAACAAGGTAGTGAAGTATAAAACGTAGATAAAATGAAAAAAATAGTATAAAAAACACTCTTGCTAAAACAAAAGGTCACGATTACAATGGAAGTGTAAGTTAAGGATAGTGATTGTTTAATTACAAGCTAGACCTGCTTGCACATCAAAATTAATTTACGCCATAGTTGCGTTTATTTTTGATGTGCAGACAGGTCTTTTTTATTTGGAAAATAGGGGGGAATGAGATGAATATCCTCAAAATTTTGAACAATAATGTGGCAGTTACTCACGACAAAATGGGTCAAGAAATTATTGTAATGGGCAAAGGGATCGCTTACCAGAAGAAGGTTGGCGATAGTCTGGATCAGCAAAGTATAGATAAAATCTATTCACTTTCTAATAAAGATGCCTTCGTGAAATTCCAGGAACTTCTGTCCGAAATTCCTATCGATTATTTTGAAGTGGCGGACCAAATTATAAACTATGCGAAGTTAACGTTAGGTAAAAAACTCAATGAGAGTATATATATATCGCTCAGTGACCATATTTTCTCGACGATAAGTCGATATAAAGAAGGAATATCGCTTAGAAATGCTTTGCTTTGGGATATTAAACGATTTTATGCAGACGAATTTCAGATTGGTTTGAAGGCGCTTCAATTTATTAAGGAATCTTTCGATATTCAATTTCCTGAAGATGAAGCAGGTTTTCTTGCATTGCATATTGTCAACGCTGAGACTCCCCAAGAAACTCAAGACATTTACAGAGTGACCAAAATCATTCAAGAGATCAGTGATATAGTTAGATATTTTTTTCAAATGGAGTTTGATGAACAATCCGTAGCATTTTTTAGATTTGTCACTCATTTGAAGTTTTTTGCTCAGCGATTAATCAGTGGAAACTTGCATGAGAGTGAGAGTGATACAGATCTATTAGATGTGATCAAAGAGAAACACCCGAATTCTTACCAATGTGTGGGGAAAATCGAAACTTATATTAAGAACAACTACCAGTATAACTTAACAAACGAAGAGAAATTGTATCTAACTGTTCACATCCAACGTGTTGTGCACAAAACAAATTCATAGCAGTTTTCATTAAAGGAGGTGAGGTTTCTTGCAACGCAGGATGGTGACATTAAGTTGGCCAAACCCTTCACTAAGCTGTTTCAGCTAAATTTGGAGGAAAATAAAATGAGAAAATATCAACAGTTGGCCGAGGAAATTGTAAAGACAGTGGGTGGTTCTGAAAATGTTCTTGATCTCACTCATTGCATGACCCGGTTGAGATTTCAATTAAGGGACGATTCCTTACCCAACGATGAAGTATTGAAGCAAATGGATGGCATCGTATCCGTTATGCGTTCTGGTGGGCAGTATCAGGTTGTAATCGGCAATCATGTTTCCGAGGTGTATTCGGAAGTTACCCAACTAACTAAAGGGGGCGAAAAACCAACTGCCCCAATAACAGATAAAGAGATCAAAAAGAAGAAACCCTTTGATGCCTTTATTGATGTCGTGTCCAACTTATTTCAGCCGATTTTGGGAATTCTGTGTGCTGCAGGTATGTTAAAAGGATTTAATATTTTGTTTAACGCGATGGGGCTATATACAGCTGATAGCGGAGCATACATGATCATCAATGCTATGGGAGATGCATTGTTTATGTTTCTTCCTGTGTTTTTAGGATACACATCTGCTAATAAATTTAAAGTGCAGCCTTTTACTGGGATTCTCATTGGACTGGCCATGTGTTACCCTGCTATTCAGTTGAATACCTTGGCAGCAACAAAAGAGCCACTGTATACATTATTTAGCGGTACAATTTTAAGCTCTCCTGTCTATTTGGATGTGTTTGGTATTCCGTTGATTGGTATGAACTATACATCAACTGTACTTCCAGTCATCATCGTCGTATATTTTGCATCAAAAGTGCAGCGTGTGTTGGACAAGATTATTCCAAGTGTAATCAAATTCTTTATTGTACCGATGCTCACGGTCTTTATTTCTTTAACCTTGGGTTTTTTACTGATAGGTCCTTTGGCAAACTACGGATCAGAGCTTATAGCACAGGGAATATTTGCTGTTCGAGATGCGAGCCCATTAGTAGCTGGATTTCTACTGGCATCCCTATGGCAGATTCTTATGGTATTTGGCCTGCATTGGGGAATTATCCCCGTCTATATTAACAACATCACAAGCTTGGGTTTTGACAACGTATTAACTATGGCTTTTGCCACCACGTTTTCTCAAATGGCTATTACTCTTGCCGTCATCGTTAAAACAAAGGATAAAAATTTAAAGGCACTCGGCATACCGGCAGCTGTATCCGCTCTATTTGGTATAACAGAGCCTATTGTTTATGGAATTACCCTTCCGCGAAAAAAATTGTTTATCATGAGCTGTATTGTTTCAGGTATTGCTGGTGGGTTCTATGGCTTCTATAACTTCAGAGAGTTTACCTTTGGAGGACTGGGCATATTTGAATTTATGACCATGTTTGATCCGGAGAATCCAGGAATCAGGAACCTCATGATCGGTATTATTGGTGTTGTTTTTGCTATGGTAGCTTCGTTTGTTTTAACACTTTTCTTGTTCAAGGATGATAAATCCCAGCCAAGCTCTGGCAAAACGATAAACGTATCATCTACACCAGAATCCAAACCAGAGTTGAAATCTGAGAAAAAGCATACGATGCATAGTCCTATGAACGGAGAAGTCGTTCCTATTAAAGAGGTTCAAGACGAGGCGTTTTCGCAAGAACTTTTGGGCAGAGGAATCGCGATTAAGCCTGTGACCGGAGAACTATTTGCACCTTTTGATGGGAAGGTTGTTACATTGTTTCCTACAAAACATGCTTTTGGATTAGTGTCAGATGAAGGAATGGAAGTCCTTATTCATATCGGATTTAATACGGTTCGTCTGAAAGGTAAATATTTCGAGACCTTCGTACAAGAGGGAGACGTTGTTAAACAAGGACAGAAATTGGCTGAATTTAATATTGCGGAGATTGAGAGAGAAGGATATTCGGTTGAAACGCCAATGATCGTTACAAATACAGATAGTTATCTTGAGATTATTGAAACTAAAGGAAAACAAGTAAATGCAGGGGATGTTTTGCTTACAGGTTTGATTTAACAATTTTATCTTAGCAGGAGATGAGAGAAATGGCTTTTAAAGACGGATTTTTGTGGGGCGGAGCAACCTCGGCTAACCAATCTGAAGGAGCTTACAATGTAGACGGAAGAGGCATAGCAAATGTTGATTTATGTCCAACAGGTGATATCCGTGACAGTGTTCTTATGGGTAAAACGAAGATGTTTGATTTTGACGAGAACTATTTTTACCCTGGCCAAGCAGCAATCGACATGTATCACTATTACAAAGAAGACATCGCATTGTTTGCAGAAATGGGATTTAACGTATATCGGTTGTCAATTGCTTGGAGCCGTATATTCCCGAATGGGGATGAGCTGGAGCCAAATGAAGCTGGACTCCGGTTTTACGAAGACGTATTTAAAGAGTGTCAAAAGTATAATATTAATCCTCTGGTGACCATTTCCCATTTTGACGTTCCCATGCACCTTGTTAAGGAATATGGTTCTTGGCGTAACCGAAAAATGATTGATTTCTATGAAAGATTATGTAGGGTGATCTTTAAACGTTATAAGGGCTTAGTGAAATACTGGATTACGTTTAATGAAATTAACATGGTTTTGGAAGCTCCATTTTTATCATCCGGATTGTTCATAGAAGAACACGAAGATGCGGAATTAGTGAAATTTACAGCCAGTCATCATGAGTTGGTGGCCAGCGCGTTAGCTACAAAAATTGCCCATGAAGTAGACTCTGAAAATATGGTGGGATGTATGCTAGCTAGCATTGCCCCATATCCCAGAACATGTGATCCAAAAGATGTATGGAAAGCCAAACAGGTTGAAAACCAGAGCTATTTTTTCATTGATGTTCAGGTTAGGGGTGAATACCCGGCATACACCCTTAAAGAACTGGAACGAAAAAATATTGTTCTACCATTCAAAGAAGGTGATCGAGAGTTATTGAAACAACACACCGTTGATTTCATAGGATTCTCGTATTATTCCTCCAGCGTAGTCAGTGCTGATTCGACACTTACGGATACAATAGGAGGAAACCTATTTCCAAGTTTGCCGAACCCGTATTTAAAGTCTAGTGATTGGGGTTGGCAAATTGATCCGTTAGGATTACGAATTACAATGAATAATATCTATGACCGTTATCAGAAACCTTTATTCATTGTTGAAAACGGCCTAGGGGCTGTAGATGTTCCTGATGAGAGTGGTTATGTAGAAGACGATTACAGAATTTCATATCTAAGTGAGCATATTCGTGCAATGCGGGATGCTGTAGAGTACGATGGCGTAGACTTGCTTGGCTACACCGTTTGGGGACCAATTGATATTGTAAGTGCAAGTACAGGTGAAATGAAAAAAAGATACGGATTCATCTATGTAGATCGAGATAATCAAGGTAAAGGAACACTGAAGCGTTCGAAGAAAAAATCTTTTGAATGGTACAAAAAAGTGATTAAGTCAAATGGTCAAGATTTAAGTGTGTAGCACTAATTTAATGATGAGAGGATAGATGAATATGGCGTCACCATTTCCGAAGGACTTCCTGTGGGGCGGTGCAGTAGCAGCTAACCAGCTTGAGGGAGCCTATAATGTCGATGGTAAAGGTTTGTCAGTACAGGATGTAACGCCAAATGGGGTTACAACACCAAGAACAGAAGGTCCCACCGAGGATAATCTGAAATTGATTGGTATCGACTTTTATAACCGATATAAAGAGGATGTTAAACTGTTTGCTGAAATGGGCTTTAAAGTGTTCCGCACATCCATTGCCTGGTCTCGTATTTTTCCCAAAGGAGACGAACTGGAGCCAAACGAGAAAGGTCTGCAATTTTATGATGATCTGTTTGACGAATGCCATAAATACGGTATTGAACCGCTCGTGACGATTTCGCACTACGAGACGCCGTTGCATCTGTCCAAAACGTATGATGGATGGGTAAATCGTAAAATGATTGAGTTCTACGAACGTTATGTTACGGTACTATTTCATCGTTATAAAGGTAAAGTCAAGTACTGGCTGACGTTTAATGAGATCAACTCTATTGTGGAAGAACCATTCATGAGTGGTGGTATATATACACCAAAAGAAGAACTTTCCGACCAAGACTTATATCAAGCTGTCCATCATGAACTTGTTGCAAGTGCCCTTGCGGTTAAACTGGGCCATGAGATTATGCCAGATGCGAAGATTGGTTGCATGGTGCTGAGTATGCCAACATATCCGCTCACGCCAAATCCAGACGATGTTGTTGCAGCGATGCAAGCAGAGCAGCAAAATGATCTTTTTGCGGATATTCATGCACGTGGCTATTATCCGAAATACATGAATCGTTATTTCAAAGCCAAAAACATCAATATTAAGTTTGAGGATGGGGATGAGGAAATTCTCAAACATACCGTAGATTTTATCTCATTCAGTTATTATTCAAGTATTTGTAAGAGCGGCGATCCAGAGAAGGGTAAGGAGACTCAAGGGAATCTGTTTGCAGGTATCGAGAACCCATATTTGAAAGCGAGTGAATGGGGTTGGCAGATCGACCCTCAAGGCTTGCGCTTAACTCTCAACAAATATTGGGATCGTTATCAAAAACCATTGTTTATTGTTGAGAATGGTCTAGGTGCGATCGATCAGCTGATTACGGATGAAGACGGTAATAAGACTGTCAAAGATGATTACCGTATTCAATACATGAATGACCACTTGGTACAGGTTGGAGAAGCTCTCGAGGATGGTGTGGAAGTAATGGGATATACATCTTGGGGCTGTATTGATCTCGTAAGTGCGTCTACAGCAGAGATGAAGAAACGTTATGGCTTCATCTATGTAGATCGTAACGATGATGGCTCCGGAACACTGGAGAGGTATAAGAAAAAGTCCTTCCATTGGTACAAAGAAGTGATTAGAACCAATGGTGCAAATCTTATAGGAGTTACCAAGAAATTATAATTCATAGGCAAAACCTTAGGCAGGTAGCATTGTAACCTGTCTTGGTTTTGCTTTTTCCTAGTTGTATGGGCATATATTGTTTTCTAGTCAGTTTCCTACTTGAAGAATGAACACTGAATTCAGCCCTTTTATATAAACAAGCAGCTGCATGGTATTCATATCAAAAGAATTAGATTACAATGAAAGATACACTACAACTCTAAATGGACTTTTGATAATAACTTCGCATTATACTACTACAATAATTGTTAATAAACATAAGGAGTATTACGATGAGCGAACAGAAGAAAAAAATCATAACAGCAGCCAGGAATTTATTTCACACCAAAGGGTTTTCTGAAACTTCAATGAACCAAATTATTGAAGCTTCGGAATCTAGTAAGGGTAATTTATATCATCATTTTAAAAATAAAGAAAATCTCTTTGTTTTCATCCTTGAAGAGGATGCTAATCATTGGCTAGAAGATTGGAAACAGGAAGTTGAAAATACACAGGCTGATTCCGATCATATTTTATATGTTCTTGCAGATTATATAGCCAAGTCTAGAGGGAACCTTTATTATCATAAAACAACCGCAGAGTTCTACAGTAGTGCATTTAAATCAGATGAGATCACGGAAAAAATTAAGGAAATAGACAAGTTATATCTTGATTTTTTTGTTAATATCATTAAAGAATGTCAGGCAGTAAACCAAATTAATCCAGGTGAAGATCCAAAATTGTTAGGATATTTTCTCATGTCCTTGTTATTTATAAGTAATGACTATAAACATTATAGTGATGATGTTGAAGTAAAAGAGAATAATTATAACAAAAAAGCCATAGATATTTTCTTGAAGGGCGTAAATTAACAAAATTATTTCAAAATTAAAAATAAAATTGATGTATAATTTTTTTTGTATTATGATTAGACCGAACGGTCTGTCTGTAAAAATAAAGGAGGAGAAATAATGAATCACAATCATGTCATTATTATCGGAAGTGGTGTAGCCGGGATAGCCACAGCTTTATTCTTGAGAAAGGCAGGAATTGCAAGCACTATTTATGAAGGTAGAACAGCTGAATTAGAAAAAGGGGCTGGTTTTTTACTTACTCCAAACGGTGTAAATGTCTTAGCCGAGATCGGATGTAAAGACAAAGTTATTGCAAATTCAACGATTATCAAAAGTATTTATCAAATAAATAGTGAAAATGAAGTCGAATCAATAACAAATAATTACAATGAAAAGCACTATAAATCCCCAATGATCAATGTCATGAGATCCAACATTGTTAAAGTTCTCTTGGAGGAAGCTCAGCATCAAGGAATCGAAATCAAGTATGATAAAAAGCTGATTACAGTAAATCAAAGTTCAAAATCAGTTGAAGCATTTTTTGAAGATGGAACCTCTGTCAAAGGTGATATTGTTGTCGGAGCAGATGGAACTTTTTCTAAAACGAGAGAAGCCGTAGCATCTGACGCTAAATTGGATTATAGCGGTATGTGGGGACTGCAAGGGGTATCGTATGTTGATGATTTCGAATGGGATGAATCAAGTGGTTATTTGTACTACGACAAGAATCTGTCCTTTATCTTTGGGCAAGCTCATCCTACAAACAAGATGAATATCTTATGGCAAGCATTCTCAATAGCTCCTGAGAAACTACCAACAAAAGACTTTGAAAAAGCCTCCACACAAACGATCAGAGAATTATTAAACAAAATGATGAAAGATTGGAAAGTCACGAACAATCTGTTTAAAATTGTTGAAAACACAGAGCAGATTTTCGCTAGAAGTATTCACGAAGTGAAGAATTTACCTACGTGGTCAAAAGGTCGCGTTGTTCTGGTTGGGGATGCTGTGCATACAGCTAATCCTTTTGTAGGTCAAGGAGCTTCATACAGCCTTGAAGATGCCATGGTCTTAGCAAAAAATTTAAGAGACCATGATTACCGGGATGCGTTTTACTATTATGAAAAGGACCGAAGAAAAAGGACAGAAGAATTAAATGCTTTGTTCCTGAACAAACACATGGAGTTTAATATGGATAAGAAGATTAATGAATACAAAATTACATGGGAATAAGTACGTTCTAATATATAAAATCAAGCACCTACAGATTGTAACATGCACTAATTTACTCAACATGTTAGCCATCTAATTAATCTGGTAGGTTACAAAAGCAGCTATTATACTACCATACTAATAAAAGTCGCTATGATATAGCGGCTTTTATTTTGATAAAAATGAACGAATACTCAAAGATAAAGGGGTTTTATAATATATGTTACGAAAATATTTAACCATCGGAGAGTTTTCGAAGTTAACGGATCTTCCTAGTCGAACACTCCATTTTTACGATCAGAATGGTGTGTTAAAACCGGTGAAAGTCGATCCGCAAACGAACTACCGATACTATAGTGTAAGTCAAATATTAGACGCTAATTTAATCAAGGCCTTTAAATTTTTAGGCGTACCTCTTAATCAAATAGAAGAAGTTCAAACCTATACACCGGAGGAGCTCCTTCGATTTCTAAACAAACAAGAAGATGTACTTGAGGATAAAATCAGACAAATTAACGAAGTTCAAAAGAATTTGCAAATAATGAAGCAAAATTTCACACAACAATATATAGAGTCTGCAAGTAAAGAGGTATACATCAAAACATTTGAGAAGCAAAATTTACTGAAAATAACCATTAGAGAATCATCTGAAATAGGCGTGTGGAGTCAAGTACTGAATAATGTTGTTCAATCCCATGAGCAATTCCATAAGCAAACTATATTTGGAGGTGTTCTTCCATTTGAATCCTATCAGTCCTATGAAGAAATTAAATATGACAGCATTTTTATACCTGTTATAACTGAGATTGAGGATAAGTATTTACCAAGTAATATAGAGCGGATTACATTAGAAGCCGGTGAATATGCGGTAATTACATTCGCAATTCATTCAGATGATTTTATGGAGATGTACAATAAATTGAGAAACTATGTAGAAAAACATAAATTAAACGTTGCTTCTCATATCTATGAATATTTTTATCCGTTAAATTTCAAAATGAATAATGCATCACGTTTTGATATTGAATTTAAAATTAAAATTTTAAAATAATCTTCTTGACCCTACACTAACTATAACCTTTAAAGTGTTCGATAGGCACCTTAAAGGAGGAATTGTTTTGGATAGGAATACAAAAATAGTATTATCCATTTTGTTAGGAAGTTTATTTATTGCTTTTATGGGAATAGGGTTGGTTATTCCTGTTTTCCCAAAATTAATGGTCGAATTAAACGTTGGTGGAAAGACGGTTGGTTTATTAACAGCCATGTTTGCTTTAACCCAATTAATTGCTTCGCCCCTTACAGGGAAAGCGACAGATTACTTTGGTAGAAAAATAATGATTGTAATCGGTCTATTTATATTCGGTGGATCAGAGCTACTATTCGCCATCGGAGATAATGTCACTGTACTATACATTTCAAGAGCCTTAGGTGGGATTAGTGCGGCATTCATTATGCCAGCGGTATCTGCATTTATTGCTGATATCACTACAGACGAAACAAGGCCCAAAGCATACGGATATATGTCGGCAGCAATCAGTACGGGTTTAATTATTGGACCAGGTGCCGGAGGGTTTTTGGCAGATTTCGGTATTCGGACTCCGTTTTATGTCGCAGGATTGTTGGGAATTTTAGCAGGGGTTTTTGCATGGATTATTTTACGTGAGCCTAAAAGACAAGAAACATATGAACCCAAGATTATGAAAAGTAAGGGGAATTTACAAAAAATTTTAATGCCAATGTTTTTAATGGCTTTTATTGTTATTTTCATCTCAAATTTCGGATTAATGAGTTTTGAATCCTTTTACGGATTATTTGTCGATGTGAAATTAAATTTTACACCAAAAGATATTGCAATTGCGATTACTGGTGGTGCCATTGTTGGTGCAATTATTCAGATTACTTTGTTTGAACGATTAACACGTTGGTTGGGTGAAATTAAACTTATCCGATATGTGTTATTATTGTCGGCAATTAACGCGGCAGCCTTCCCGTTTTTAAATAGCTATGTCGTCGTACTTATATCAACCATGTTGGCGTTCATCTTCTTTGATCTGGTTCGACCAGCCGTTACCACGTATTTAGCAAGTATAGCTGGACCAGACCAAGGGTTTGTAGGTGGGATGAATTCATTTTTTACCTCCTTAGCCAATGTCATAGCTCCAATTATTTGTGGGATTTTATTTGATATTGAGATTGCATATCCATTTTATTTAGCAGCTATTACAATCGCTTTTGGATTTGTATTAGCGATATTTTGGAAAAAACCATCTAAAGTAACTCTTGGAGTCCAAGTTTAAACTCACATCTTACCCTTTAAATTGCTTTGATCTTATTCCTTAGGTCTAGCGTAGTGTAATGCTCTAAATGCTTGCCATTATATTCAGTAATTCATCTTGGACGAGAAGTGATGGATTTTCTCAAAGTTTAGCAAAGATGGCTGCAGCCCTCTTCTTTTGGTGTTAGCCTGGATTCGTTTTAACGTTGGATGAAAGAATGGGTGCTACTCTAAAAGAGGGGGCACCTTCTTTTTATTCGTAAGAAACAGGCCGGGGATAAAGATCAGTGCCAGAATGATCGCGGCTATAAGAAAACCGATATGGTACGCCTGCAATTGATTTGCAATGGATGGATGCAAACCTTGTATAGCTGTTGCAACAGCCGTCGCAATAATGGCTGAGCCGAAGCTTGAACCGAGGTTTTCAATGATATTTATTCCAACACCCGCCTCCGGAAGTTGCTTGTTGCCCAGTCCATTGTAGGCTTCGCTCATTAGTGGAAGACTAATGCCCCCAACGCTGGCACCGCGAATAAATAAGATTACTGAAATCCAGATCATACTTGTATGATCTGTGATGAAGATAAAAGGAATGGACCCAATAAGGGAAAGGAAGAGACTGACGATCAGCACATTTTTTGCACCAATGCTGTCGATCATTTTTCCAATGAAAGGCCGAGTAATCAGCATACCAACGCCTTGAGGAATGAGTGCAACTGCTGTTTCAATGGCTGTGAAGTGTCGAAAGGTTTGAAAGAACAGAGGGAGTATTAACAACGGACCCATGATGGCGATATTCGCGAAGAATAGCCCGGCACTTGAGGCTGCAAAGTTCTTATGGGTGAACAAATTCAGGGGCAGAACGGTTTGATTCATTTTAATACGATTATAAACGAGATATAAGAGAGCCGAAGCGAGGCCTATCCCCATCCACAAGATGGTCTCCTGATTGTTGAAAGTGGCATAATCCGCTGCTTTGGTGATTCCGTATATTAAAGCTATGCTCATAATGGATAAAACGATAATTCCAAATAGATCGAGCTTGCTCTCTTTGTTAAAAGGCTCGTAGTTTGGAATCTTTCTGATCATTAATGGTGCAGAAATCAATACAACGAACACGTTAATGAAAAAGATCCACGGCCAAGATGCGACTTGAACAATGAACCCTCCGAGGATGGGTCCCAAAATAGGACCAAAGATCATAGGAGTGCTTACAATCGCCATGACTCTGCCTAAGTACTCTTGTCCGGTTGTCTTAACCAAGAGGGTGAACATGAGGGTGGTAATGACTCCGGCACTAAATCCCTGAAGCAAACGGAAGAAGATAAAACTGGATATATCCCAGCTAACACCAATTAGTAAAGAGATTACGCCAAAAGCAATGACCGCTCCAATGAAGACCTTTTTGCTATTAAATTGATTCATAAGCCAACCAGATACCGGAACTGCAATCGCAAGGGCTAAAATATATCCTGTAATGGCCCATTGAATGGTGCTTAATGTGGTATGAAAATCTTTTGTGAGTTGACTTACAGCGATATTCACCATTGTAGAATCCAACATAGGAGCGATTGCTCCAAGAGCAATGGCCCAAGCGGTAATCAGGATATGTCTAGGTATTCCGGTTTCTTTTGCTTTGTTTGTACGCATATTAAACTCCTTTAATTAATATTGTTTCCTCGTCAACGAAAATTTTATCCACTTTTAGTTTCCTTGTCAACAATAAAAAAGGTGTAAAAAAAGCATCCATATCTCTTTAGAGAAGGTTGCTCTTGGTTATATTCTTAATTTATAGTTGTTTCACTTCATTATATCTAAACCTTGTTTCTTTATTTCAGTGTCCAAATGTTTACTGTACAGTTCAATGAAGTCCAGCATGTGATCGAATTGTTCTTCCGTTACATGCTTGAATACGGATTCATCTCTTTCATGAAACTCTTTATGCAGTTTCTCGTGAATGTCAAATACGACTCTGCCTTGCTGGGTGAGTTTAAAAAAGACTTCTTTCTTGTTATTCGTTTTCTGATAGTCTTCGATCAGGCCTTTTTCAATGAGTTTCTTCGTTAATTTACTTATAGCGCCCTTGGTCATATACATGGACTCCGCCAGCTTGGTTACATTGGAATCTACATTTTTCTCTATAAATTCAATGCAATGGACTTCAGAAGGCTTGTGCCCTTGAAGACTGCTTTCCATCTTCGATTTATTAATCCAGACTAACTTGTTAAATAAGTCCCTGAAATTCAGCATAACCTGTTCTTGCTTGTTCATGGTTAGTCACCCCATACGAGTAATATGATAAAGTGAGACAGAACATAGAAGCACCATCTTACATAGTAGTACGTGAATTAATATCACTGACAACGTTTATCTCCTACGATAAACTATAACCTTTTATAAGGTGAAATCAAATGATGGGATTCCGGGAGTCATAATTAGTGAATGTATTTTCAAAATGGATGGGACATGTAACTGAAATAGGTGCCACTCGGCAATGGAGTGGCACCTATTTATCTTTGATTCGATGAATTGATTCGATCAATTAAAGCAAGCACGATTTGCTAAATAGACTGCATTCCTTTTAAAAATACAATCTATTTAGGGAATTCAATATAACTACAATAGTTAGAGCCTGTATATAGGGTCTGAGCTGCAATCTTGTATTTGGATGTGGAAGCCCAAGGTTCTTTCACATTGGAATGTACATGGTAAGCAGGAAAATTAGAAGAAGATACTTCTGCTCGAATAAAAGAACCTTTTTGCAGTTCCCACGCTGTTGGCCACATCTCTATAATGACCTGTACAGGTTGGTTGGGTGTATAATCCACGGGTTGATCAATGTTATTCCGATATCTCAGAGAAGTTATGCCATCGACGATATTAAAACTTTGACCATCGGAAAATACCTCGCAGATTTTCACACTAAAAGCCGTATCCTCCGCATCTGTACTAACCTCTAAGCACACTTTAATACCGCCTGTTATTTGTGTATTTTCATCCAGTACAGCAGAGTCAAACCTCAGGACATCTTGGCGATCAGAAAAGTCAGGTTGGGCCAAACTACCATGTGGTGCACCCTTAAACGAAGGCATGATCCATGCGAGTAAGGCACTTCCTCCATGGGTAGGTACGGGGGAGGAAGGATCGTATACATACTTCACTGTTGACGGTTGCGATGGCTTGTCGGTTAGTTGCTGTTCAGGATTATTTGAAAAGTACAAACGCCAGGTTGTATCCTGATCCGTTATGGACTGACGTTCTTCCCACCGAGAAGCTCCAATACGATAAAAGGAAATTGGGCTGAATGTGCCAGGGTTCCCTTTTAAATGTATATCAAACCATTCCAAGGCCGCTTTTATTCGAAAAGCTCCCAGAAGGTTAGCATCAGGATACGTTCGTTCACCTGGTGAATTCCCGACATGATCCCAAGGGCCGACTACAAATCTGCTTTTACGTTTTACGTGATCTTGAAGCAGGTTGTAGCCTTTGAAGGCTCCCTCCAGATGATGGTCAAACCATCCCTCTACCATAAACACTGGAATATTGATCTTGGCAGGAATATTTAACAGCTCTGCCCATATTCCTTCCTGCCAGTATTTTGATTCACGGCTCGTCTCTGAAATATAGCTTTGGTAGAAGGGAAGGGTACGGCCCAAAAGTTTCTCGTCTGCTTGGTTATGAGGCAGAATGCTGAGAGAGTCTTGATACAGCTCGCCTGCATCGGTCGTCGTTTCAACCCCGGAATTCGCAAACGCCCAGGACGTATATATGTCATGCCGAAACATACCGTTCATATACATCTGTCCGTAGCGATCCACTCCAAAAAGATCTAGAAATACGGTTTTGACTTCTTTAGGAAACGAATCAGCGATAATCCAGGTTGTAAATGAACAGTACGATTGGCCGAAGAGTGCAATGTTTCCATTTTGGAAAGATTGCTGGACTAGCCATTCCAATGTATCAATGCCATCTTCACGTTCATTCACAAAGGGAGACCACTCCCCTTCGGAAAGTCCTGTTCCTCTACAGGATTGAATAACTAGAACATAACCATGCCTGACGAATTGTGTATAGGTTGCTTCAAGCAAGTCTTGGTTATTGGGATAGGGATTACGTACGAGAATGCATGGCCAAGAATCACCTTGATTAGGCCGGTAAATCCTAGTATGAAGCTGAACGCCATCTCGCATCGAAACCATGGCTTCACTCATACCGTGGATTTCATATTTGCAAGGTGGGTTTTCCTGTTCGATCGTTTTAGTTAAACCTTCCCATTGGGGATTTACTTGGAATGATCTCATTTTTTTACACCTTCTAACGAATTTATTATGTGGTCATTCTTTTTCTGAATTGAATAGCAAATGCAAGGCAAAGGAAACCAATTGTATACGCTACCACGTTCAAAATCAATGAGGCTGAGTAGGAATGGGTTTGATCAAACATCGATCCATGTATATATACAGAAACAGCATTGGCAAATGCACCGAACATGAGAATAATAGAAAGGATTTGACTATAGTCTTTCGTTCCGAAAGATCCACGAATCAATAGAGGGATTGCAGTAAGTACGATGGCTTGTCCCATCCCGCTCAGAAATCCAGAACCATTCAAAAAGACTACATTGTTGAATACGCCTGTACTATACCATCCAGAAGCTCCAAGGAGCGTGAAAATAAGTAGTACAATGACGGGTTTAACATGATCCAACATAAAGCCCATAAGCAGTTTACCAATGGCGGCTCCAATAAGCAGGGCGGACATCACACTTGCACCTACTTGTAAACTGAAGTTTAAGCTTTGAATAAGTGCCGGTACATGTTGTGCCAGAGAGCCAGCTGCCTGAAAACAGATAATAGCTATGATAAAGCTGTAAAAGATAGGTGTGCGGGATGCCTCTTTTATCGACAGACCGTTCGCTTCCACATTGTTGACTGCTTGATTTGATTCAGCTGCTGTATGATTCGTTTCTGCACCATAAGGAAGCAAACCGTTTTCAGGTTTGAATTTCATCAGAAGGGCCGTCGGTAAAAGCACGACAAGACATATAATGCCTACGATGATATAAGTTGTTCTCCATCCATGTTCAAGAATAAGATGACTGATTATCGGATTAAAGAACGAGCCTCCGACAGCGGTCAGCGCACCTGTAATTCCAAACAAAATCCCAAGCTTTTTCTCGAACCAGTTACCGAGCAAAATAGGGATGGAGATCACAATGGAGATACTCTGCACGACTCCCAAGACTACTTTGATCCCGTAGAAAGGAGTGACACTTTGAATGAATGAACATGCTATAAAACAAAGGCCTGTTATTCCGAAAGACAGACTGAGCAGCAGTTTGGTATTGACCTTTTTAAACACTGTACCAGCAAACAATAAAGAAACTGCACCGGCAATCCCGCCAAAGGTTGCGTTGAGAGCGATTTCAGCACGCGTCAAATTTAAATCTGTGCTCATCCCTCCCCAGAATAAACCGGCTGTATTGATTGTTAATCCGAAACCAACGAAGGATATAATACAGCATCCCAAAAAAATGACCCAAGCATAGTGAATTTTCATATTGTCTCCCCTGATGTGTGCACACCCCTATCATTCCACTATATGGAATGGCATTCAACTTAATGATTAGAATTGAATTATCATTCCGTATAATGGAATGGTGTTCTTGAATGTGGAATGGGTGTGTTGTATGATTGGAATAGTAGCATACGCTTACATTATAATCAAGATAAAGATTAACGATGAAAGGTGCCTTATTAATGACCAATAAATCTAACGTAACTTTGAAAACATTAACCATTATGAAGGCTTTCATTGATGGACAAGCGGTATGGGGAGTCAATGATCTTGCACGATATCTGGAAAGTCCACCTAGTTCCATACACCGTATTTTAAAGACATTAAAAGAAGAGAACATTTTACAGACTATCCCCGAAACGAATAAGTACACGATTGGGAATGAGTGGGTACGACTTTCATCATTTATTAGTGCTAATTTTGGATTGAAATCCGTAGCTGAACCTTACCTTAAGACCTTGTCGCATGAAGTGGGACAGTCCGTGTATTTGGCACAATATCAAGAGCAGTATCAGAAGCTATCATTCATTTTAGGTATTCATAGTTCCAACATTCTTCAGTATCGCTTAGAGCTCGGAGTGCTTCAACCCATTCATATTGGAGCCAGCGGGAAAGCAATTTTAGCATTTTTAAAAGATGATCAGATTAAGGAAGTGTTAAATCAGGAAGGTGTGCCATTAGATGAAGCAAAGCAAATTATAGTGGAGATCGAGAGGATCAGGACTGAAGGATACTCCTACACGTTCAGTGAACGTAAAAATGAGTCGATCGGTTTTGGTGCTCCTATCTTTGATGCCGCGCACAATGTAGTCGGAAGCATTATTTTCGCAATCCCGTTGAGTTTGTATAAAGAGGAAGAGAAGGGTGTTATGATTGATAAAATTTTAGAGACATCCAAAGAAATTTCATATCATCTTGGACAAGTGAGATAAAAAAATCGTCTATTAGATTGCGAAGAACGGAACGTTTCCCCAAAAACTTATATCAATTAGAACGTAATGTTGCATGCATACAATCTGGCGCGCAAGTTAATTATAACCTTTAATAATGAAGTTATGTCATCTGAGGATTATGGACTTCATTCGGAAAGGAGCATGCGACGTGCCTGATTGGTTAGAAGTTATTATACGAACGATTTCTGCGGTAACTATGCTGTTTCTCATTACGAAAATTTTAGGTAAGCGGCAGATCTCTGAACTTTCCTTGTTTGAATATATAACGGGGATCACACTCGGGAACCTGGTAGGTTACATCTCTTTGGATACCGATACAAGCTGGTATTTGGGCTTTCTTGCTGTGCTGGTTTGGGTTTCTTTCTCGGCAGGTGCGGAGTATCTAACGATGAAAAGTAAAAAGTTTCGAGATATTGTGGATGGGAAATCAACGATCCTTGTTGAAAATGGAGCTGTCATTCAGAAAAATCTGAAAAAGGAACGACTGACGATTGATGAGTTTCTGGAACAGCTTCGTAAGAAAGATGTTTTTCGGGTGGCCGATGTGGAATTTGCGGTAATGGAACAGAGCGGAGATATCAGTGTACTATTAAAAAAGGAATATCAACCGCTCACCGCAGACATGCTGGGGTATCGTCTTTCTTCAGAAAAAGAACCGCGAACGATCATTATGGATGGTCGCATTCTACCTGAAACTTTAAATTCTGCTGGAGTGAGTGAGGAATGGGTCAAAAAAGAACTGCGTAAGCTTGGTCTGACCTTAAGCCAAGTTTCAATCGGTCAGGTGGATAGTAAAGGAGAACTGACTGTGCAGACCGGAACGGAGGCTTTGCCCAAACCAGCTCAATCGAATCCAAATGATCAGATTAAAGATCTGGTACAACGATTACAGGACGATTTGATTATGAGAAAACAACTTGCAGCGAATGACAAAGATCGTCTTAAATATCAGGAGGCGCTAGATCAATTTCAAACGGCAATGCATGCTTATCAAAAAACGAATCCGTCGTGAGAAGGTACGTACATAACAAAATCATTCGAAACCTTGGCTAAAGCCAGGGTTCTTTTTTATAATCCATAGTAATCTATGATTATCTGGAAAATTTTCTGAAACGAGATTCACATTAGAACGTAATATAAAAAGTGAAAGTTACCTAGTTAATCTTTGTCTACATCAAAAGTGTGGAAATGAGAAGAAGAAGGGGAATACACAATATATGAAGCAATGGAAACACGTACTCTTATCTCTTACCGTCTCAGCAGGATTGCTCGCATCAGCAGTTCCGGCAATGGCTGCTCCGCAAGACACAGCTGTTAAGGTCGACAATAAGGCCGTTACATACACTGCAGGCGCACCAATTGTTGAAAAAGGAACGACTCTCGTTCCACTCCGTACAACGCTGGATGCACTGGATGCCAAACTGGCGGGTACAACCGATGACAGTATCACAGCAATCGTCAATGGCAAGACGATTACACTGAAAAGCAAGCTTGTTCGCATCAATGGTGTTACTTATGCGCCAATTCGTATCGTTGGCGATGCCGCAGGGTATGAGGTTCGTTGGGATAAGGCTACAAGAACTGTGTTGCTCGTATCCAAGGGTGACGGCCCGGTTGAAACCGCTCAAAACGGTGGACGCGGCTTCATGTGGGAAGTGCAGAATAACGGCAATACCGTATATCTGGTAGGGTCGATGCATGTAGCAGACAAAAGTTTTTACCCGTTGCGTCCTGAATTTGAAGAGGCGTTTGCTGAAGCTGACTATCTTGGTGTAGAAATAGATCTGAGTAAAGCGGCAGACGAAGAACAACAGAAGCTGGTGTTAAGTATGGGTTCATATCAGGATGGTACAACTTTGAAGGATCATGTTTCCAGTGAGACATACAGCAAGCTTGGTGATATTTTGAAGAAAAATGGGTTAGAGCCTAATGCGCTGGATGCATTTAAGCCTTGGGTGGTGGAAACTACGCTGGGAAGTCTGAAGATGTCATCAGCTGGACTGGAAGCGGCGTCCGGTGTAGATTTGTATTTTATTCAAAAAGCGATTGAGCGTAAAATCCCTGTCATTGAACTTGAATCCTACCAGTCTCAATTAGGAATGTTCGATAATTTCTCAAAAGAATTACAGGAAAAAACATTGCGTTCCACAATCGATAACTTCGATGTCCTGGACAATTCCGCGAATCAGATGGCTGAGATGTGGAAAACAGGTAATGACGAGCAATTGCTGGAGTTGACAAACACCTTCTCCACTGATGAAGAGTACAACAAAGCGATGTTGATAGACCGCAATATCGGTATGGCCGACAAGATCGATGGTTACCTGAAAAACGGCAAAGGCGAAGAGTACTTTATCGTAGTTGGAGCAGCACACTATTTAGGGGACCACGGGGTTGTGAAGTTGCTAGAGGATAAAGGATATAAGGTAGAGCGCAAGTAAGGTGAAAACAGTTAGGTAAGGTATCTAATGGTTTACTCTTTATGGTTCACCTTAGTTGTTTCAATAAAAGGAATGCACGTAGGAGCCCTTTCAGACGCTTAGTTTGAAAGGGTTTCTTTCTATGAGTAGGTGTCTTTATTATCTAATGATGATTGGTCGGTTACAGTTGGTGGAGAGTGAGGGTAGTGATAGACTGTGCTAATCTTTAGCTTGATACTCATTTGGATAAAAGTGGATAACTAAATTTAATAAATAAAACTTTACAAGTGGAGCCGATACGTGGTATATTCTTATTCCGGCCAAGAAAACACAGCTTACACGGTGCGGTAAGCCATAGAAAACAAGCTTCGAAAGAAACTTGAAAAAAGAGCTTGCAAAGTTGGTTTGGACATGATATTATATAAGAGTTGCTGAAATGAACTGGTTTCGGTAGCGAGAATAAGTTTGATCTTTGAAAACTGAACAACGAGTGAGTAAACATTCTGCTTGCAGAATGAATAAATGAGATTTTTAATCTCGTCAGATTCAAAATGAGCTTATCGCTCTTTTCAATACCCCGATGAGTTTCACAGCGTTTAACGACGCTGACGAAATTCATCTTTATTGGAGAGTTTGATCCTGGCTCAGGACGAACGCTGGCGGCATGCCTAATACATGCAAGTCGAGCGGACTTGAAGAGAAGCTTACTTCTCGGATGGTTAGCGGCGGACGGGTGAGTAACACGTAGGCAACCTGCCCTCAAGCTTGGGACAACTACCGGAAACGGTAGCTAATACCGAATACTTGTTTTCTTCGCCTGAAGAGAACTGGAAAGACGGAGCAATCTGTCACTTGGGGATGGGCCTGCGGCGCATTAGCTAGTTGGTGAGGTAACGGCTCACCAAGGCGACGATGCGTAGCCGACCTGAGAGGGTGATCGGCCACACTGGGACTGAGACACGGCCCAGACTCCTACGGGAGGCAGCAGTAGGGAATCTTCCGCAATGGGCGAAAGCCTGACGGAGCAATGCCGCGTGAGTGATGAAGGTTTTCGGATCGTAAAGCTCTGTTGCCAGGGAAGAACGCTTGGGAGAGTAACTGCTCTCAAGGTGACGGTACCTGAGAAGAAAGCCCCGGCTAACTACGTGCCAGCAGCCGCGGTAATACGTAGGGGGCAAGCGTTGTCCGGAATTATTGGGCGTAAAGCGCGCGCAGGCGGTCATGTAAGTCTGGTGTTTAATCCCGGGGCTCAACCCCGGATCGCACTGGAAACTGCGTGACTTGAGTGCAGAAGAGGAGAGTGGAATTCCACGTGTAGCGGTGAAATGCGTAGAGATGTGGAGGAACACCAGTGGCGAAGGCGACTCTCTGGGCTGTAACTGACGCTGAGGCGCGAAAGCGTGGGGAGCAAACAGGATTAGATACCCTGGTAGTCCACGCCGTAAACGATGAGTGCTAGGTGTTAGGGGTTTCGATACCCTTGGTGCCGAAGTTAACACATTAAGCACTCCGCCTGGGGAGTACGGTCGCAAGACTGAAACTCAAAGGAATTGACGGGGACCCGCACAAGCAGTGGAGTATGTGGTTTAATTCGAAGCAACGCGAAGAACCTTACCAGGTCTTGACATCCAACTAACGAGGCAGAGATGCATCAGGTGCCCTTCGGGGAAAGTTGAGACAGGTGGTGCATGGTTGTCGTCAGCTCGTGTCGTGAGATGTTGGGTTAAGTCCCGCAACGAGCGCAACCCTTATATTTAGTTGCCAGCACTTCGGGTGGGCACTCTAGATAGACTGCCGGTGACAAACCGGAGGAAGGTGGGGATGACGTCAAATCATCATGCCCCTTATGACCTGGGCTACACACGTACTACAATGGCCGGTACAACGGGCTGCGAAATCGCGAGATGGAGCCAATCCCAACAAAGCCGGTCTCAGTTCGGATTGCAGGCTGCAACTCGCCTGCATGAAGTCGGAATTGCTAGTAATCGCGGATCAGCATGCCGCGGTGAATACGTTCCCGGGTCTTGTACACACCGCCCGTCACACCACGAGAGTTTATAACACCCGAAGTCGGTGGGGTAACCGCAAGGAGCCAGCCGCCGAAGGTGGGATAGATGATTGGGGTGAAGTCGTAACAAGGTAGCCGTATCGGAAGGTGCGGCTGGATCACCTCCTTTCTATGGAGAATCGTCTTCTGCAATGAAGACATTCAAATCTAAAATCTAGCCAGGTCGGCTAGTTACTCACTCGTTGCTCAGTTTTGAGAGCTCAAACTCTCAAAACTTCTCGTTTGTTCGACCGACACATCCGTGAACGGCCCGAACGAAACGATTTGTTCTTTGAAAACTAGATATCGAAACGAAACAAACGCGAATTAGAACATTCCTTTAAGCTGATCTTGTGTAAACAAGTGAAGTGTTTTATAAGGTAGATTGCTGGAGCGAGTGATCGAAATGGAACGACTTTTGGATTTGCGCAAGCAAACCAAGGGAAGTGACAGCTCGAACACGAGCGCAATGGTTAAGCTACTAAGAGCACACGGAGGATGCCTAGGCGCTAGGAGCCGATGAAGGACGTGGCGAACAACGAAACTGCCTCGGGGAGCTGTAAGCAAGCTTTGATCCGGGGATGTCCGAATGGGGAAACCCAGCTGGGGTAATTTCCAGTTACTCTTGTCTGAATACATAGGGCAAGTAGAGGCATACCAGGGGAACTGAAACATCTAAGTACCCTGAGGAAGAGAAAACAATAGTGATTCCGTCAGTAGCGGCGAGCGAACGCGGAGAAGCCCAAACCAAAGAGCTTGCTCTTTGGGGTTGTGGGACGTCTCACATGGAGTTACAAAGGAGTCAGTTAAACGAAGAGGTCTGGAAAGGCCCGCCAAAGAAGGTAAAAGCCCTGTAATTGAAAGTTGATTCTCTCCGAGACGGATCCCGAGTAGTGCGGGGCACGTGAAACCCCGTATGAATCCGGCAGGACCATCTGCCAAGGCTAAATACTTCCTAGCGACCGATAGTGAAGCAGTACCGTGAGGGAAAGGTGAAAAGCACCCCGGAAGGGGAGTGAAATAGAACCTGAAACCGTGTGCTTACAAAAAGTCAGAGCCCGTTTTAGGGGTGATGGCGTGCCTTTTGTAGAATGAACCGGCGAGTTACGTTCCCGTGCAAGGTTAAGGTGAAGAGCCGGAGCCGCAGCGAAAGCGAGTCTGAATAGGGCGCCATAGTACGTGGACGTAGACCCGAAACCGGGTGATCTACCCCTGTCCAGGGTGAAGGTGCGGTAACACGCACTGGAGGCCCGAACCCACGCATGTTGAAAAATGCGGGGATGAGGTGGGGGTAGCGGAGAAATTCCAATCGAACTCGGAGATAGCTGGTTCTCCCCGAAATAGCTTTAGGGCTAGCCTCGGAAAACAGAGTCGTGGAGGTAGAGCACTGATTGGGTGCGGGGCCCGCAAGGGTTACCAAGCTCAGTCAAACTCCGAATGCCATAGACTTACTTCCGGGAGTCAGACAGTGAGTGCTAAGATCCATTGTCAAAAGGGAAACAGCCCAGACCATCAGCTAAGGTCCCCAAGTGTGTGTTAAGTGGGAAAGGATGTGGAGTTGCACAGACAACCAGGATGTTGGCTTAGAAGCAGCCACCATTGAAAGAGTGCGTAATAGCTCACTGGTCGAGTGACTCTGCGCCGAAAATGTAACGGGGCTAAACACACCACCGAAGCTATGGCTTGATGCTTTGCATCAGGGGTAGGGGAGCGTTGTATAAGGGTTGAAGGTGTACCGTAAGGAGCGCTGGACATTATACAAGTGAGAATGCCGGTATGAGTAACGAAAAGATCAGTGAGAATCTGATCCGCCGAAAGCCTAAGGGTTCCTGAGGAAGGCTCGTCCGCTCAGGGTAAGTCGGGACCTAAGGCGAGGCCGAAAGGCGTAGTCGAAGGACAACAGGTCGAAATTCCTGTACCACCGTAAATCGTTACGAGCGATGGGGGGACGCAGTAGGGTAGTGACGCAGACTGATGGATGTCTGTCCAAGCAGTAAGGCTGGTTAGTAGGCAAATCCGCTAACCGTAAGGCTGAGCTGTGATGGGGAGTGAAAATTACAGTAGCGAAGGTCATGATCTCACACTGCCAAGAAAAGCCTCTAGCCAGATGAAGGTGCCCGTACCGCAAACCGACACAGGTAGGCGAGAAGAGAATTCTAAGGCGCGCGGAAGAACTCTCGTTAAGGAACTCGGCAAAATGACCCCGTAACTTCGGGAGAAGGGGTGCCCCGGTAGTGTGAATAGCACGAGGGGGCCGCAGTGAAAAGGCCCAAGCGACTGTTTAGCAAAAACACAGGTCTGTGCGAAGCCGTAAGGCGAAGTATACGGGCTGACGCCTGCCCGGTGCTGGAAGGTTAAGGGGAGTGGTTAGGAGCAATCCGAAGCTGTGAACCGAAGCCCCAGTAAACGGCGGCCGTAACTATAACGGTCCTAAGGTAGCGAAATTCCTTGTCAGGTAAATTCTGACCCGCACGAATGGCGTAACGACTTGGGCGCTGTCTCAACGAGAGATCCGGTGAAATTTTAATACCTGTGAAGATGCAGGTTACCCGCGACAAGACGGAAAGACCCCATGGAGCTTTACTGCAGCTTGATATTGAATTTGGGTACGATCTGTACAGGATAGGTGGGAGCCTTTGAAGCGTGAGCGCCAGCTTGCGTGGAGGCACCGTTGGGATACCACCCTGATCGTATCTAGGTTCTAACCTGGTACCGTAATCCGGTGCGGGGACAGTGTCAGGTGGGCAGTTTGACTGGGGCGGTCGCCTCCTAAAGAGTAACGGAGGCGCCCAAAGGTTCCCTCAGAATGGTTGGAAATCATTCGAAGAGTGCAAAGGCATAAGGGAGCTTGACTGCGAGACCTACAAGTCGAGCAGGGACGAAAGTCGGGCTTAGTGATCCGGTGGTACCGCATGGAAGGGCCATCGCTCAACGGATAAAAGCTACCCTGGGGATAACAGGCTTATCTCCCCCAAGAGTCCACATCGACGGGGAGGTTTGGCACCTCGATGTCGGCTCATCGCATCCTGGGGCTGAAGTAGGTCCCAAGGGTTGGGCTGTTCGCCCATTAAAGCGGTACGCGAGCTGGGTTCAGAACGTCGTGAGACAGTTCGGTCCCTATCTGTCGTGGGCGTAGGAAATTTGAGAGGAGCTGTCCTTAGTACGAGAGGACCGGGATGGACGTACCGCTGGTGTACCAGTTGTTCCGCCAGGAGCACCGCTGGGTAGCTATGTACGGACGGGATAAGCGCTGAAAGCATCTAAGCGTGAAGCCCCCCTCAAGATGAGATTTCCCAGTATGTAAGACCCCTTGAAGACGACGAGGTAGATAGGCTGGGGGTGGAAGTGCAGCAATGCATGGAGCTGACCAGTACTAATCGGTCGAGGGCTTATCCAATAGCAAGTTTTGATCGCGTGCGTTTCGTTTCGAATCTAGTTTTCAGAGAACAACACTCTGAATGGTGAAATGAAAATCGGTACATCACGGAATGTGTGGTTGATTTTCAATTCCAAAATGGATATGGAAGAAGCTATGCTTCGACCAATCGCGTTTGGTGGCGATGGCGGAGGGGTTCCACACGTACCCATCCCGAACACGACCGTTAAGCCCTCTAGCGCCGATGGTACTTGGACCGCAGGGTCCTGGGAGAGTAGGACGCCGCCAAGCAAAGCAAAGACACACTTGATGAGAATCAGGTGTGTCTTTTTTGTGTCTTGCACAGAATGGTACTGAGCCCCTGACTCTGGAGTTATCTTTTGGAGAATTACGCCGGGGTTAGGGGCCAGTGTTTAATATCGTGACGGTGGGGCGAAAATACAGCGAACGTTATGTTTGTTTTTTAAACCATAATATTTATTTTGCCTGTAACAGATTGAGCCGCTCGGTCAAGGAGCGTTTGCGATAATAGAGTGCTATCGTGATTAGAACAATCATTTCAGATAATGGTACAGCTAGCCATACCCCAGTAACACCCAGGAACGAAGGAAGAATGGCAATCAAAGCAATCATGATAATCATCTCGCGTGCAGCTGTAATCCAGATCGCCATTTTAGCGTTACCTATGGACTGGAAGTACGTGCTCATGACAAAGTTTACTCCCATGAATACATAAGCAATAGTGAAAATACGCAAACCGTAGACCGCATTATCAGTTACACTGCTACTGAAGTTACCAAAGATTTGCACAAAATAAGGTGCTCCAACTTGAACGATGAGAAGCAGAACCACACCGCAGGTTAAGGCTGTTTTGACGGCAATACGAATCGTTTCCTGCACTTGTTCCATTCGCTGTGCACCGTGATAATAACTGATTAGGGGCTGCGCAGCAGAAGCCAGACCAAGGAATGCCATTAAGACAACCCCGTGGATGTAATTTAAAACCGTAAACGAGGCAACACCATCCGTACCTCCAATCCGTTCCGTTGAGATGTTATGTGAGACCGAAAAGACGGACATACCGAGTTCAGCCAGGAAGCTGGGAAAGCCAATAAGTGCGATCATGCAAAGCAATTTGGTACTCCATGTGAACCTTGTGAACGTAAGATTATTGGACTTTTTGAAAAAATGACTGAACAGCACGAGCAGTGCCAAAGCGGCTGAAACAATCGTGCCAAGTGCAACCCCGCGTACTCCCCACTCCAGCACATATAACGTAATATAATTGATCACAATGTTAGCTACAGCAAAGGTAATCTGGGCATACATTGAGGTGTTTGGACCGCCATCGTTGCGAACAAAAACGGATAATGCATTTTCGATCGTAAAAACAAACCCGAAAAGTAACATGATATTCATATAATCAGATGCGAAGGGAAAAGTATCTGCATTTGCACCCAGTGCATATACGAGTTTATCTTTGAATGTGAAGGCCGTGTAACCAATAACCACTGTGACCAGCGAAATGAGAATAATGGATTTGGTAAACACTTCTTTGGCCTTCTGATTCTCTTTCCTGCCCATATGATTAGAGTATAACGTAGCTCCGCCCATGCCGATCCATAGAGACATTGCCACGAACAGGGTGTAGACAGGGGAAGCAATGCCGATGCCTGCCATAGCGGTTGACCCCAGTTTATGCCCAACCATAATGCCGTCGATAATAAAGTTAAATGCGATGACCAGCATCCCCAGAACAGAGGGCACCAGATAGCTGATAAAAGCTTTGCCTACCGTTTGCCTCTCAAGTGGATGTGTCCAATTTGTACTCATAATGACCTCCGTTAGTAAGTTTAAAAAGTTTATGCCTATATTTTATACTGAACGTTCGTTCTGTATAATAACATGAGTACAATTCAAATGGCAACTTTTCCGAAATTCATACCGTTTATTTGGATAGAGTATGAGAGAAGACCGGGGAGGGAGGTAAGATCACATGAAACAAAATAAATACGATGATAAGGCATTTTTTCAGAATTATAGTAAGATGGCTCGCTCCGTTGAAGGGTTAGATGCAGCTGGGGAATGGCATGAATTACAAACCTTATTACCCGATTTAAAGGATAAGCGAGTACTTGATTTGGGTTGCGGTTTTGGCTGGCATTGCCGATATGCGCGTGAACAACAGGCGAGTTCTGTCATCGGTGTAGACTTATCCGAAAATATGCTGCGGCGTGCGCATGAGCTGACGAATGATCTACAGATTGAGTATCGGCAGACGGCCATCGAAGATATTCATTTTGACCAGAATCAGTTCGATGTGGTTATTAGCTCGCTTGCTCTGCATTACATTAAACATTTGCATGACGTGTATCGTAAAATCAATCATTGTCTAGTCACAGGTGGAACGTTCATTCTGTCTGTTGAACATCCGATATTCACCGCTCGTGCGGAGCAAGATTGGCATTATGATGCTCAAGGGGAGAAACTGCATTGGCCTGTGGATCATTATCATGAGCAAGGACAGCGGATCGCAAACTTTTTGGATCATGATGTGGTGAAGTATCATCGGACGATGGCTACACATCTGAATGAATTGATTGGTGCGGGGTTCATCATTCAACAAGTGGCAGAATCCAAACCTTCTTTGGAGATGATGGAGCAGGTCCCAGGGATGTCTGATGAGAATCGAAGACCGCTGTTTCTGATGATTGTAGCAATGAAGAAATAATGATGAATCTTATATGTACATTATTCAACGTTTTACGATGGCGTGTTCAGTGTATCTGGACATGCTGTTTTTTATTTTTTTGCTAAAATATAAAGAATATTGTGTAAATTAGGGAACCGGATGACATTCCGTTTAGTCGTATTAAGTGAGGTGAACATTCGTTGGACTATTCGTTTCTGGCAGAGGCCCAGACCATCAACAATGACACACTTGCCAGCCTGATGCACGATTACGGCAATGATGTGTGGAATTATATTTATTTTTTAACTAGAAATACGGAGCAAGCAGATGATTTGTCACAGGAAGTGTTTGTCCGGGCATACACAGGAATCGCGAACTATCGGGGAGATTGCTCGATCAAAACATGGCTTCTAACAATTACGAGGAACACAACGTTTACATACCGAAAGTCGAGGTTTTTCCGAAGCAGCTTATGGGGAGAAACGTTGTCGTTAGAGTCAGATCAAGGAGATCAATTCGGATCAAGAAAAACGATGCGAGAACGATCAGCTTATCCATCTGCCGAGATAGAAGTGATTCGTAAAGTACATATCAATGAAATTTGGGATATCGTGCTGGCACTACCGGAGAAGTTTCGGGAGATTCTTCTGTTGCATCTGAGGTATGAACTTACAACAGTGGAGATCGCAGATATGTTACGAATTAGCCAAGGAACCGTGAAATCACGGCTATCCCGGGCTAAGGATAAGGTTCGAAAGCAGTGGGAGGAGAGAAGCGAATGAAACATGAGGATGATCAATGGGAAAAGGAAATCCGTAAAGGGCCGTTTGCAACGTCTCCTTTTACTGAAGATCACAAGCGTAAGGTGCTACAGCAGGTGCAGCGGATACGAACGGTAAGCAGTAAGGAAGAGGAAATGAGTGAAATGAGCCCTGTGGAGTCGTCATTGGAACGCTCTAATTGCCTCTCCAATTCATTAAGAGAATACACAGATACAGACACAAATGCAGTTAAAGATAAAGTTCAAGTTAAAGATCAAGCTGCAGCCACTAAATTTGGCCCAAGACATCAACGTCATAGAAAAAGTCGTAGAGGCATTCTCGTTGCAGGGTTGAGTGCATTGGTTATCGCAGGCGGGCTATTTATGTGGAATTGGCACGACGGGCAACTCGCGAAACCGTTGATGGAACAGATCAATCCAGCTTCTGCTCTGTTGTTTACAGATCACCTGAATGTCGATATCCTTACCGATCAGATGAAAAAGAATGTTGCGATGACGATGAGAGATGATCTGGGCAAACAGCTACGCATTACCAAAGTACAAGATCTGCCTGTGTCTGGCAGAATATACGTCGAAGCAGGTCAGGAGAAAGGAGCAGGTTACGCCCAAATCTGGCTGGACGCCAAGACGGGTAACCTTCGTGAAGTGCAGATGAGAGCCGAGATGCAGCCGAGTAAGCTGGAACATCGATATACACGACAGATTCCTTCACTTCTGGAGGGCATGGGTATGATACCGACACTTCAACCTGTGAAAGTTAGAAGATCCGTGGGAATGCAACAAGGAAAAACGGAGCCAACGAGCTACACTGTAGTAGATTTACGCGAGGGTGATAGTTACGGAGAAATTATCTGGCGGCAGGATCAAGCGATATCCATTACAGGTGAGTTAAGAGCAGATCAGATATCCCAAACTGAAGTGGCAAAGGCGAAAAGGGCGATTGAGGTGTTCTCAGGTAAAGCTAACTTTAACCTAGAAGATGCTAGTCGAATTAAAGATGATGAAATTGGTGAAGATTCAACTTTTTTCTCATTTAGTGATAATTATTTTGTGAAAATAACAGAAGCCAAAAACGGATCGAGATATATGGTGGGAGATTCAAATGATTATGGTTATCCCCAAATAAACAGTCCGGAACAGATGGAGGCTTACCAGGATCAGTTATTAAATATGGATGAGAATCTTCTTAGAGAGCGGGTTGGACCATTTGTGAAAAATATTTTCAATGTAGATCTTGACGACTACAGGGTCCATCGAGATGCTGAAAAAATAGATACAGTTACATTTGAGCGCGATGCAAAAGATGCTTTTGAGGTTCGGTACGAAGAAGATGGGCGTATCACAATGATCACTAAGGTAGAACGCAAGATTTTAATTAAGTATTTTAAGTAATTACGCAATTTAGTAATGTAAGCTATCCTTACTTTTAGGAACCAGGGTACAATAAGGTACGTACTTTTCAATCTGGAGCATAACATCTAAACTGATACCTGAGCCATAAACAGCAAACGAAATCTATAGCTATGCAGGTTCAGCATATAATGTATAAAACAAAGGACGTGGAGAAGAGTGGATGTTACTGTAAAGACAAAGAAAAAAGAAGAGATTTTGCAGGCATTTAAGTTTCGTCATGCAACAAAGCTATTTGACGCGTCACGCAAAATTACAGAAGAAGACTTCGCTTTCATCCTTGAAACAGGTCGTTTGTCTCCAAGTTCCATTGGATTCGAACCCTGGAAGTTTCTCATTGTACAAAATCCCGAGTTCCGTCAGCGCTTGTCCGAGGTGTCGTCCGGTGCACAGCGGCAGCTAGCCACAGCCAGTCACTTCATTGTGATCTTGGCTCGCACGGATGCCAGCTACAGCTCTCCTTATGCAGCGTACATGCTGAAAGAGGTCCAGGGCATGCCCGATGATGTATTCAAGCTGACAAGTGAAGCTTACGGTAAATTTCAGAACAATCAAGGTCTGCTTCAAAACGCGAAAACATTATTCGACTGGGCATCTAAACAGACATACATTGCCCTTGGCAATATGATGACTGCAGCGGCTCAGATTGGCATCGATTCTTGTCCGATCGAAGGATACAATTATGCAGAGGTGCATCGTATTCTGGAAGATGCAGGACTGTTAGAGAACGGCGCATGGGATGTGTCAGTGATGGCGGCCTTCGGTTATCGTGCAGAAGAGCCTCATCGGGAGAAATCACGTCAGTCTATTGAGCAAATTACACACTGGATTAAATAACGATAAGGTAAAGAACGAAAGTAACGGCTCTTGTTGTGCAAACTAATCTTCTGTGAACTAAACTGTTGTAACGATGTACGGCCCTTGTACTCCCATACCTTCAAGGTATGAGAGTACAAGGGCTGTGTCACTTTGTTTGGAATTATGAATTTGTATATAAGTTGAACTATTCTTTTACAAAATAACGGAGAGGACAGAAAAAACCTGAAAAAGCTGAGCTAAAAGCTTTCTGAAAGAAAGCTAGCATCGGAAGCAGACGCTTCGCCTTTATCACCGGATTTTCCCCTTTGGAAAAGGGAATCCAAAAAATCTGGGGATAACAGCGATTGGAAGGTTATTCTGTCATCGGAGTGGGCCGTGTAAAATCTTTAGTTTAACTTATATAGTCTAAAAATGAGGAGTTGAAAATACATAGATATCTATGTATAATACATTTATGTTAAAACACAACGCTTTTGCAATGATTGCACGAATCAGAGATCATGTGAACAAACGAATTGTTCATGAATTGGAACAGCATGAGGTAACAGGTATTGTGCCTTCTCATGGAGATGTCCTAATGTTTCTGTACCGGGAAGAGACATTGTCGATCAAAATGCTGGCTGAACGTGTTCAGCGTACGCAACCTACAGTAACGGTGCTCGTTAACAAATTGGAGAAGCTGGGTTATGTCGAACGCAGTAAGAGCGCTGAGGATAGCCGAGTGACCATGATTCGTCTTACGGACAAAGGGAAGCAGCTTGAGCCGATCTTCCGCGAAGTGTCGGATCAGATTAACCAGATGATCTACGCAGATCTCTCTGAAGAACAGTCGGAGCAGTTGGAGAACTTATTGTCTATGATTGTCAGACGCTTTTAACTGTCGGCATGCCCTGTCTGTTTCTAACTTTATATGCTGATCTCTATACAATGCAATAAAGATGTATGAGGAGCTTGCTTAAAGGTTAGGAGCAGAAGTTTTTTTGCTCATATACATAGATATCTATGTATATGAAAGGCTTTTGATAGCTGAAATGTTTAGCTGAAATTTTTAGTAACAAGGCGAAATTAAAATATGTTGAACCCAATTGAGGAGGAATTAAAGCATGAAACATCTTATCGTATACGCTCATCCACATACAGACAGCTTCAATAAAGCCATTTTGACTACAGCCGTAACTGCTCTGGAAACAGAGGGGCATGAGGTCGTTGTGCGTGATCTGTATCAACTCGGATTTCAGCCTGTACTGACTGAGGCGGATACAGCTGCAATGCGTGCAGGACAGACTCCCCAAGATATCGTAGCGGAGCAGAAATATGTGACAGAGGCAGAAGCTATTACGTTTATCTATCCAATCTGGTGGACGGGGCTTCCAGCGATTCTGAAAGGATACGTTGACCGGGTGTTTGCTTACGGATTTGCTTATGCATCTGGAGCGGCAGGAATCGAGAAACTGTTAACGGGTAAAAAAGGTGTTATGATCAGTACACACGGAACGCCGAAGGACGTGTATGACCAGATCGGTATGACGGATGCGCTCCAGCTGACTTCCGACACAGGGATTTTTGATTTTGTAGGAATCGAGCCGGTAGGCCATCTGCTCTTCGGTGGTATTGGTTATCTGGATGATGCTGCATATCAAGCAATGCTGGATGAAGTGAAACAGACGGTAACAACACGTTTCTAACATGGAATTGATCAGATGTGAATTGCCAAGCCGACTCTTGATGAGTCGGTTTGTTAGTTTATGGGGTTTGGCAAAAGGTCAAAAAGGGGGTATAATCGACCCATGGAACCTATACTCATTTTCAAAGCACTATCTAATGAGACACGCAGACAGATCCTGTTGTGGCTGAAAAACCCGGAGCAGCACTTCTCTCCCCTCGAGCTATCCCAGCATCCGGATGGTGGTAAGAGTGGGATCTGTGTTGGCACGATTCAATTGAAGGCTGGACTGGCACAGTCTGTAATCTCCAGCTATTTGTTGACGATGCTCAAGGCAGGGTTGTTGTTATCGGAGCGCAGAGGACAATGGACGTACTATCGACGCAATGAAGAAACGATACAGGCTTTTGCCGAGTACGTACAACATGAGTTATAAGCCGGATGCCGGAACGGAACCTAAGATGCAATACGCAGCAAGCAGGAGATTCCGTCCGGATGTGAACGGCTAGAGGTTGTAAGAACACGTGGTGTGTATGACATGGACTCCCGCCTTTCTTCGCTATTCGCTACATGTATGAAAAGAATCAGCCTTCGAAACATAAGAGTTATGTTTCATTTTTAAGCAAAATTTTGTTTATTTATATCTATATATCTGGATATACAAAAATATAATCACAGAGGAGTATGAACTTTAATGAGTATTGAACATCAACATAAAGAACATATCACTGACGTCAAACTTTCCGTGCTTGACCTTGCTCCCGTTGTCGTGGGATCAACCCCTGCAATTGCACTTCGCAACAGTCTGGAGCTGGCACAACATGCCGAGCGTTGGGGATATCATCGCTACTGGGTGGCTGAGCATCACAACATGCCAGGCATCGCTTCGTCTGCAACCTCGGTTGTAATCGGACACTTGGCGGGTGGAACGAAGTCCATTCGTGTAGGTTCTGGTGGCATTATGCTGCCGAACCATGCACCACTTGTCATTGCAGAGCAGTTTGGTACGCTTGAATCCCTGTATCCTGGACGCATTGATCTGGGTCTGGGCCGTGCACCCGGAAGTGATCGCCGTACATCTGTTGCGCTACGCAAAGATCTGAACAGCGGAGAAGATTTCCCTGAGCTGCTGGCAGAACTGCGTGCATACTTTGATGCATCGGCAACGTCCTATCATGCACCCGTACGCGCAGTGCCCGGCGAAGGGCTGAACATCCCGATTTACCTGCTGGGCTCCAGTGATTTCAGCGCACGATTGGCAGGCCAGCTGGGATTGCCGTTTGCTTTTGCCAGCCACTTCTCACCAGATTATACCCGAATTGCTCTGGATACCTACCGCAATAGCTTCCAGCCGTCGGAGAGTCTGAAGGAGCCTTATGTCATCGTAGGGGTGAATGCCGTGGTGGCAGATACCGATGAAGAGGCTGCGTGGCTGGGAACGACGATGCAACAACAGTTCCTGAACATCATCCGCGGCACAACAGGGCTTGTACAGCCGCCAGCTGTGATGGATGGAAAATGGACAGATCGCGAACAGGCTACTGTAGCTCAAACACTGAAAGCTGCAGTGAACGGTTCACCGGAGAAAGTGCAGGGACAGCTGGAGTCCTTTATTCGCCAGACGCAGGCAGATGAACTGATTATTACCTCGATGATCTATGATCATCAAGCACGTCTGCACTCGTATGAGTTGATCGCACAGCTTGCGGGAAACGTATAAAGGTTTTATATGACAGAAGAATGTGAATAGCATCGGATCAGAGAGAGACGGTTCGCCTCCAAGCAGAGGTGGATCGTTTTTTTGTATGGGAGATTTTTCAATTGGCCGGTGTGGGGCAGGTTGTGCATTTTGGGGTAAAATGACTTTACTTGCCGAATTTGAAACGGTCAACGGGCTCATACGTATAAATCGGGAGTATTATACATATGTTGGCTTGTACAACAGTTAATTGTACCCGTCAGGCAGAAGGTGATTATAACGGAAGAAAGATACATAAGAGAGGACGACAAGCCTATGGAGCAACCTGAGCAACAACCTGAGGTACAAACTCGGGTGTGGCCTGAGCGATTCAAACGATTTTTTCTGAACAACAAATTTGTGCTGTTTCTGTTAGTTCTGCTATTGGTAGGACTGAACATTATGGTGCTGACCAAGGTATCCTTTGTGTTCCATCCGCTAGCGGTGTTACTCAAAACAATTCTTCTGCCTATTATTCTGTCGGGTATCCTTTATTATCTGCTCAATCCACTTGTGGACGTGATGGAACGATGGAAAATCAAGCGAGGCTGGGGGATACTGATTCTCTATCTTGCCATTGGTGGCATCTTGACTATTGTGGTGCTGGCAGTTATTCCTGTGCTACGTAATCAGATTATGGGGCTGATCGCCAATTTCCCTACTTACAGTGAAAACGTAAGGGAACAATTCGAGGAATTGACAGGCAATAAGCTGTTCAGCCAGGTGCAAGATACGATCAACATGAACTGGCAGGACTGGTGGGGCACGATTTCCACGAAAGCTACCGAGATCCTCAATTCTACCTGGACGAAGCTTGGCGGGTTCCTTGGTGCATTTACCGAGACCGTGTTATCTATCGTAACCGTGCCATTCATCTTGTTCTATCTTCTCAAAGACGGCAAGAAGTTGCCGGACAAGATTTTGTCTTTTTTGCCAATCAAAAGTCGTACCGGTGCCATGCATGTGTTGCATGATATCAACCACCAGATCAGCTCATTCATCCGTGGACAGATTATCGTCAGCTTCTGTATCGGTGTGTTGCTTTACATCGGGTACATGGTCATTGGTTTGGATTATGCTCTGATTCTTGCAATCATTGCTTCCTTCACGAGTGTTGTTCCTTATCTGGGGCCAGCAATTGCCATTACTCCGGCTTTGATTGTTGCTCTGGTGACTTCGCCAGTGATGTTGCTGAAAATGATTGCCGTGTGGACCATTGTACAGCTGATTGAAGGTAAACTTATCTCGCCGCAGATTATGGGTAAAACACTCAAAATTCATCCGATCACCATCATCTTTGTCATTCTGACTTCAGGGAACTTGTTCGGGGTAGTCGGCATCCTGCTTGCGGTTCCGGGATACGCGGTACTTAAAGTGGTGGTGTCACATATATTCAACATGTTCAAAGATAAGTCGGGCCTTTATGATCCGAACAATAACCGTTTGCTGTAACTATTAAAACGGTTCCCTTACATAACAGAAACCCCCGTCCATCGGCATAAGGCCGAGTGACGGGGGTTTCTGTTGGTTTGAACAGGCTGGCAGTAGCCTAGCCGTGTTTGATATGCTGGAGCGTTTGCAGGAAAATCTGCTCAATGTGAGCATCATCCAAAGAATAAAAAACGGTCTTACCTTCCTTGCGACGCTTCACAATCCGCATGTTGCGGAGAGAGCGCAGCTGGTGGGAGATGGCTGACTGACCCATGTCGAGCAATACCGTCAGATCATGTACACATAATTCTTTCTGTAACAGTGCATCAATAATACGTAGACGTGTTGGATCACTAAATGCTTTGAACCAATCCGCCATCTCGGAAGAGGTCTCCCGATCTATAAGTGAGGTGCGAATGGTTTGCACATCGGCTTCCGTACCTAAGCAGGCATCATCGCAATCATGTGGAGCTTTAACCGGTTGTTCCATTCCTATCACCGCCTATGTTTAACAACTTGATAGCTCTATTATATCCAAAAAACGCCTAAAGCGAAATGATTACTATTTGCATATTCTGTATCCAAAATCAACACCTTGTGTTGACACTCCGGTTTGGGCATGCATATAATAGTGTTAATTGAACATATGAATGATTGCTCATATATTATTGAATACAAGATTATATAAAAAAAGATGAACTATTTTTTACACAAAAACGGAGAGGACAGAAAAAACCTGGAAAAGCGGAGCGTTCGCCTGAAAGCTTTCTGAAAAGAAAGCTACATCGGAAGCCTACACTTATCACCAAATTTCCCTCTGAGGATGAAAGGGATAAAAGAAATTTGGGGATAACAGCGATTGGAAGGTTATTCTGTCATCGTAGTGCTCGTGTAATACCTTTAGTTCAACTTTTTTCGGACTGCAAAGGGGAGAATTCACATGGGAACCGAACAGGAACAGGTGAAAAGGGAACTGCTGCTTGACGGACTGGATTGTGCCAACTGTGCACTGAAGATTGAAAATGGTGTGAGTAAAATTAAGGGCATTAATGAATGCTCCGTTAATTTTGTAACCAAAACGTTATCCATGTACACCAACTCCGATACGGATGAGCAGGTAGTGGAGGAAGTGAGGCGCAAGGTGTTGCGGCTGGAGCCACATATTCGTATCTCGGAAAAAGGGTCGGGTAGTCTTGCCCACACGAACGTAAGCCAAGCGGGTGGCACGCATAAGCATCAACATCAGAGCCATGCTCATTCACATGAACATTCACATGGACATACTCATGATCATGGACACAGTCATGGACATGATCACAGCCATACGCATAATCACACCGAAGGCAGTGACGCTCATGCAGGGCATTCACATGAGCATGGTGCCGGACAGACCAAAACGTTACTAGCCCGCCTTGCTACGGGGTCTGTGTTGCTGGCCGCAGCGATCTGGTCACCGCTCGATGGCTGGGCACAGCTTGCGCTATACGTAGTGGCTTATCTCATCGCTGGTGGCGATATCGTGCTACAGGCATTCAAAAACATCATTCGCGGTCAGGTGTTTGATGAGTACTTCCTGATGACGGTTGCCACGCTAGGTGCGTTTGCCATCGGAGAGTATCCTGAGGGTGTCGCGGTCATGCTGTTCTATCAGCTCGGAGAGCTGTTCCAGGGCATGGCAGTGAATCGCTCACGCAAGTCGATTCAGTCCCTGATGGATATTCGCCCGGACTATGCGAATGTTCTCACAGGTGCAGGGGAAGAGACCCGGCGTGTCTCCCCGGAAGAGGTTCGCATTGGCGACCGGATTGTGGTTAAAGCCGGTGAGCGTGTGCCCCTCGACGGTATCGTAAAGGCAGGCCGCTCCATGGTAGACACATCCGCGTTGACGGGGGAATCTGTTCCACGGGAACTGGAGTCTGGAAGTGATGTACTCAGCGGATTTGTTAACAAAAACGGCATGTTAACCATAGAGGTCACCAAAACCTTTGGTGAATCCACCGTATCCAAAATCCTCGATATGGTGCAGAATGCCAGCAGCCGCAAGGCGAAAACGGAGCATTTTATCAGCAAATTTGCCCGGTATTACACACCTGTTGTGGTCATTCTCGCTGCTCTGATTGCCTTCGTTCCGCCACTGCTACTCAGCGGTGCAACGTTCGCAGACTGGATCTATCGCGCGCTGGTGTTCCTCGTTATTTCATGTCCTTGTGCACTTGTTGTATCGATTCCGCTTGGTTTCTTTGGTGGGATTGGTGCAGCTTCGCGTAACGGCATTCTGGTCAAAGGAAGTAATTACCTGGAAGCTCTAAATGATGTTAAAGTGGTAGTGTTCGACAAAACGGGCACATTAACCAAAGGTGTTTTCAAAGTCACGTCTGTTCATCCTGAAGGTACGCGTACAGAAGAGGAACTGATGAAGCTGGCCGCGATTGCCGAAGCGAACTCCAATCATCCGATTGCAGAATCCATTCGTGCCGCTTGGGCAAAAGATATTCCCTCGCAAGGTGTAGATGGATATGACGAAGTAGCCGGACATGGGATCAAAGTGAAGGTGAACGGTCAGGAAGTGCTCGCAGGCAACGCGAAGTTGATGGAGCAGGCAGGGATCATGTATACGAAGCCGCAAACGGTAGGAACGGTTGTGCATGTAGCTGAAGCCGGAGAGTATGTCGGACACCTCATTATTGCGGACGAAGTGAAGGAAGATGCAGCATCTGCGATTCAGGCGCTCAAGCAGCTCGGCATACACAAAACGGTCATGCTGACGGGCGATGCCAAAGCGGTAGGCGAGGCAGTTGCACGCCAGCTTGGCGTGGATGAGGTTCATGCCGAACTTCTACCGCAGGATAAAGTCGAACGACTGGAACAACTGGAACAAAACAAATTACCGAAGGAAAAAATGATCTTTGTTGGTGACGGGATTAACGATACACCCGTGCTGGCACGCGCCGATGTTGGTATTGCCATGGGCGGACTCGGATCGGATGCAGCAATTGAAGCAGCGGATGTGGTGATCATGACGGATGAACCGTCCAGAATCGCCAGTGCCATCCGTATTGCGAAGCGTACACGCCGCATTGTCTGGCAGAATATCGGATTTGCGCTGGGAGTCAAAGCAATCTTTCTGTTGCTGGGTGTATTCGGGATCGCTACCATGTGGGAAGCTGTTTTCTCCGATGTGGGTGTGACGGTGCTTGCGGTACTGAATGCGATGCGGGTTCTACGAATTAAGGACGTTTAAATAGTTTGAAACGTACATCACGGCTCTGCGTATATACGTAGAGCCGTTTTACTTTATTTATGGCAGACTGTGAACCGAATTGGCCTGAGAGCTAAAGTGAAAAGAAGGAGCGAGTATTTTGGCAGGAGCATTCGTGGGGATTATATGCGGAGTATGTTATTTCATTTTGGGATTGATGGTGTATAAGAAGCCGCCAAAACAAATTAACGGAATATATGGGTATCGTACACCACGGGCAATGAGCGACCGGGCGCTGTGGGAAGAAGCGCAGCGGTACAGCTCGGCACTGATGATGCAATTTGGAGTTATTATTACCGCTTTTGGTGTGATTGGTTTCTGGCTTACGGATGTGCGTGCGTTGGTACTGAGTCTAGTCGCTGTTGGTTTCTATACCATCAGGCTGTTTACCCGGGTGGAAGGCCGTTTGAAGCAAATGCAAAGGGCACAGCAGGAACAGGACAAGCAAGAGAAATAAGAGAAGTGAGATGAGTAAGGAAAGTAAGATAAGACAAGGTCAGAACAAGTAATGTCAGTAAGTACATGCAGAGCAACATGCTTAATGACCTGTATTATCACCGAGATCCGCGGATGCGGGTCTTTTTTTGTCTTTATTTTCTGCTTCTGTTTCAAATACGGAATGGAATGGTCGATGTTATCTATCATTTCATGAATAATTTTAACGGTTAAATTCAAAACTAAAATCTAACGTTGACGTTAACGTTAGTTTTATATATAATTATGTACATAACATAAATGACATATAAGAGAGGTGAAGCCAATGAGTTTGTTCAAAATTGATGATGTCGCCAAAGCCTGCGGACTGACGAAGCGTACCATTCGATATTACGAAGAGATTGGTGTGATGCCTTCACCTCAGCGGACAGACGGCGGAACGAGGCTATATTCACAGGATGACATCGACTATTTGAAAAAAGTGGTTCGAGCCAAAGAAGTGCTTGGCTTTTCGTTACAAGAACTTCATGCCTATGTAGCTACGACAGATGTGCTGAACGAGCAACGTTTCGACTATCAGCAGACCACTGAGGTGAAAGAGCGGATCGAAAAGCTCACCCGGATGGAAGCCACATTGGATGGTCAGTTGCAGTTGCTGGAGCAGAAGCTTCAGAGCATTCATGCTGTACAACAGGAGCTGGAGGAGCTTCGTGGGCGCGTTAGAACGGGCATACAGACGTTGCAAGCCAACGCTCGTGAGAGAAACGAAGATTAAGACGAGTAGCCAACAGAGAAGGCAACAAGTAGCCGAAGTGAAAAGATACGCATAGGGAGCTTTTGCAAGTCTTTATGTGGGAGTGCAGAGCAGTATGGATGAATGCAATACACCGGGATTTCCGGTGTCCTTGTGCTGTTTTTGCAACTCGTTTTCTGAAAAAAACAAGAAAACTCATGAAAATACAACTAATCAATTGTTCTTAATTATTTTCACCGTCTCAACATTACACATTACATCGGAGGAATGACCTATGAAAAGAGAACCATCACTACCTGACGAATTGCCCTCATCCCGTGGAGGTCTGCTGTCCCAACCACGAGCAGTCTGGGCTGTAGCCTTCGCCTGTATCATCTCGTTTATGGGCCTGGGCTTAGTTGACCCGATTCTGCCAGCCATTGCGGATCAGCTACACGCGTCCAAAAGCCAAGTGTCCTTGCTATTTACCAGCTATAACGCGGTAACGGGGATCGCCATGCTGATTACGGGTGTGGTTTCCAGCCGAATTGGTGTGAAATGGACACTGCTCAGCGGTATATTGCTGATTATTGTATTTTCGTTCCTTGGCGGTACATCGGACACGGTCGGAGCGCTGGTTGGTTATCGCGGGGGCTGGGGACTCGGGAATGCCTTGTTCATCGCCACCGCGTTGTCAGCTATTGTTGGCTTGTCCACGTCAGGGACAGCCAAGGCTATTATTTTATACGAAGCAGCACTGGGTCTAGGGATTGCCGTTGGTCCGCTACTTGGCGGGGAACTGGGTTCGATCTCTTGGCGCGGCCCGTTCTACGGAGTAGCTGTACTGATGGCAATTGCGTTTATCAGCATCATGTTTATGTTGCCCAAAATGGCTAAACCGAAAACACGCAGCACGTTATCCGATCCGTTCAAAGCACTCGGGTACCCTTCACTGAAAACGTTGGCGATAACCGCCTTTTTATATAACTTTGGATTCTTTACGTTGATGGCGTACTCCCCTTATGTCATGAAACTGGACGAACACGGCCTTGGGTATGTTTTCTTCGGATGGGGATTGATGCTGGCGATTACGTCCGTCTTTGTGGCACCGAAGCTGCAGCGCCGATTTGGCTCCGTGCCTTCCATGAGTGTCATGCTCACGTTGTTTGCGCTGGACTTGCTGGTTATGGCTGTGGGTACGGTAATGGGCTCATCGGTGACGGTTATTGTTGCGGTGATCGTAGCAGGTATCTTCCTTGGAATAAACAATACGTTGATCACCACGGCTGTGATGGAAGCCGATCCAGTGGAGCGCTCCGTAGCCTCTGCGGCGTACAGTTTTGTGCGGTTTATGGGCGGTGCACTAGCCCCGTGGCTTGCGGGTAAATTGTCAGAATGGTTTTTGCCAGAAACTCCGTTTTACTTCGGTGCGCTAATGGTGCTGATCGGTGTTGCTGTATTGTTGATGCGTCGTCGTCACCTGCGGGATATTGATGCGTCCATCACAGCTCATTAAGAGTTGGTTTATGGCTACAGGAAATTAGTACGAGCGCAACGAGTGGATAGATGTAGACGTTGAGGACCGATGAACAGACTGGAGGATATGGGTATGCTAAAACGAATATTGGTCGCTGTAGATGAATCGGATCATGCGAAAAAGGCGCTGGAACAGGCTCTGATGCTGGCTGAAGAGATGAAACATCCTGTCAGTCTGGCCATCTTGCACGTGAATCCTTCCATTTCAATTAACGAACCAGCGCTTGGCGTTGATTTAGAGGAACGCATCGCTGAAGAGGGAAAGCACATTATGGAGCCAGTGATTGAACAAATGGTTGGTCGTGGTGTCGCCTACGAGACATTGCTCGTTGCAGGTGATCCTGTGACAGAAATCTGCCGGATGGCAAGTGAGCGGAAATGTGACCTGATTGTGATAGGCACCGGGGGGAAAAGTGTGCTGGCAGAGATTGTAGTCGGCAGTGTCAGCCATGGTGTGCTGAAGCATGCCGAATGTCCGGTACTGACGGTGAAATAAAGCAACGATTTTTCTAAAGATCATCCACCACACAGCCCTACCAACAACCAGTACCGAGTAACTTATATCGTTTCGTCAACTGGGTGGAAGAGGGCGAAATGGTGTATAACTAGAGTAGAGTTATGTAAGGATGGTAGTTATTCGTGAATCGAATGAACGGGAACGGAGGATGCGTTTATGAAAAAACAACATCTGTTTATCGGCGGTAAGTATACCGAATCGGTACACTATACAACACTTCGAGCACCTTATTCCGAGGAAACGCTGGCAGAAGTGGCTTCGGCCTCGGCGGAGGAGACTGAAGCCGCCATTGCGGCGGCTGTGAAGGCACGTAAAGCGATGCGCCAAATGCCTGCACATCAGCGTGCAGACTTGCTGTACAAGCTGTCGGCCATGCTGGAGGAACGTAAAGAAGAGGCAGCCCGCATCGTTGCATTAGAGGCGGCAAAGCCGATCACGGCGGCAAGAGGCGAGATTGATCGTACGATCGAGACCTATCGGTTTGCTGCCGAAGAGGCAAAACGTTTGACTGGAGAGACCGTTCCGATGGATGCGGCAAAAGGCGGCGAAGGTCGTATTGGTTATACGATGCGGCAGCCGCTGGGGGTGATTGGGGCCATTACACCGTTCAATTTTCCGATGAATCTGGTTGCTCACAAGGTTGGACCCGCACTGGCTGCTGGAAATACCATCGTGCTTAAACCTGCGGAACAGACTCCGCTGTCTGCCTATTACATCGCAAACCTGCTCCAAGAGGCAGGGTTGCCAGACGGAGCACTGAATGTGGTGAGCGGTGATGGTAAAACCATTGGCGATGTACTTGTGAGCCATCCGGATGTAGCTTATCTTACCTTCACAGGTAGCCCGGCCGTAGGAACAAATATCCGCAGCAACGCAGGACTGAAACGTGTTACGCTGGAGCTGGGTTCCAATGCGGCTGTCATTGTAGACAAAGATGCGGATCTCGACAAGGTCATCCCGCGCAGCGTTACGGGAGCTTTCACATATCAGGGCCAGGTATGCATTTCGTTACAGCGCATCTATGTGCATCAGTCGATTGCCGAGCCATTTATTAAGCGCTTTGCCGAAGCTGCTGAACAGGTTGTGATCGGTGATCCGCTGAACGAGGATACGGTCGTATCAGCACTCATTACATCTAAGGATGTACAACGTACTCTGGACTGGATTGAAGAAGCGAAACAGGCAGGGGCAACCGTGGTCGCAGGTGGTGAGGCTGAAGGAGGCGTATTGCGTCCAACCGTGCTTGCGAATGTGCCACGCGATGCAAAGGTTTCTTGTCAGGAAGTGTTTGCACCGATTGTTGTGATTAACACGGTTGATTCCGTAGAAGAAGGCATTCAGCATGTTAACGACTCTATGTATGGACTTCAAGCTGGGGTATTCACGAATGACATTCAAACGGCACTTCGAGCTGTGGATGACATTGAAGCGGGCGGTGTAATGATTAATGATATCCCGACATTCCGGGTAGATCATATGCCGTATGGCGGTGTGAAGCAAAGTGGCATCGGGCGTGAAGGTGTGAAATATGCAACGGAAGAAATGACGGAATTGAAGTTTGTCATGTTTAACAAAAATTAAGTGAGTTCATCGCTTGTAATAAACCGATTATATGAAATTTTCGAAGATCCTGTATCCATCTCATGGTGCAGGATTTTTGCTTGTAATTTTATATCACAAACGATCGATATCCGCTTAAAATTTCCTGAAAAAAAACGATCATTTTTCTGCACTGACTATAGGTTCACAATGGGTGAGAAGGGTATAAAATAGGTAACATCCTGCAAGCAACTGTCTGAACCCGTTGAATTTCATAGGGCATGGGTGCACGCATTTTCAACTGCGTTTTCAATTCTTTTGTATCTTTTTAAATATATCGGAAGCAATACGGCGGGTGAACACACAGAGCACGCATAACAGGTAGGAGGTGAATTCATATGGCGTATTCTATGACGGATGTATCGGGTATGTCAGGTGTGAGCCTGAGTGAGTTAAGTCATTATGCGGAGCTGGGGTTATTGTCCCCTGCCTTTCGTGGACTGGATGAGGATATTTATTATGAAAAAAAAGAGTTGCTGACGCTGCAGCAGATTCTGTTCTGCAAGGAAGCAGGAGTAGCGGAGGAAGAGATCGGCTCTATGCTTAAGGAAGAGCCTGTGGAGATCATCCGTGTCATGCGGCAACATCGTATCCGAATTTTGGAGGAAGCACTTCGCCTGCACGGTTTGATCCAAACGCTGGATCGAACGGTTTCTTATCTGCAAGGGGAAGAGACGATAGAGGAGCACGAACTCTACCATGGCTTCGAACATAATACGCGTCATGCCAGATTGCCAGAAGCAGGTCAAACACAGCACTTACCTGAGACCCTGCCGTCACGTGAATCGAAAGCGGAGAAGATCGAGTTGAAATCCAAAGAGGATTTTTTGGACTCACAGACCAGAATCGATCAGATTCATCTGGATCTGAAACAGGCGCTGGAGCATGGGCTTGAACCGGGCAATCCGGCTGTGCAGGAGATTATTGGAAGACACCTTGAATGGATCAAAGGATATTACACACCTACGGCTGAGATTTATCGGGATTTGGCCAATCTGTACGTGGAGCACCGAGATTTTCGGAACATGTATGACGGTTATCATCCAAGACTGGCAGAATTTCTGCGAGAGGGAATGATCATCAAAGCGTCACAGGATCTATCCTGAATGCATAAAGTAACATGGGCGGGCAAGATGATTGGTAAGAACATTGGTAAGAGCATTCGTAAGAACATAACAACAAAAAGCGCAGACCTCCGGGAGGGCTGCGCTTTTTGTTCGTACATATGGATATCACCGGGTGAGGACAGAGTCCTCTCGTTCACATGAATTGGAGATGAATCGGACGGCTTACAGTTGCTCGACGAGCAAGCTAACCGCTTTTTCCAGGAAGATACGATCCTCATCGTCAAAACGGTTTTTGATCGGGCTGTCGATATCGAGTACGCCATATAATTGTCCGTCTTTGATGATCGGAACAACGATCTCACTGTTGGATGCAGCATCACAGGCGATATGGCCTGGAAAAGCATGCACATCATCAACAACGAGTGTGCGTCTCTCCGCAGCAGATGTGCCGCATACCCCGCGTCCAAGTGGAATACGGATGCAAGCAGGCAATCCCTGAAACGGTCCGAGGACCAGTTCTTTTCCATCATACAGATAGAATCCGACCCAGTTGGTGTCGGTTAGAAATACATTGAGCAGCGCAGCAGCGTTAGCCAGATTGGCAATCGCACTAGGTTCATCGCGGATCAGAGCACTTAACTGTCCCAGGACGGCGGTGTGCTGCTCGCTTCGTGTTCCTTCATAGGAAACAGCTTGAAACATGGTGAATCACCCTCCCGAGCAAAAATGGTACTTATTTTCAAGATAGTGCAGTAGATGCGGTTAGTCAAGCGGAATGATTTTGGAAAGAGATGACAGTACCTCGATTATGCGCCTGTTTCTTCGCTTCTTTCGCGGGGTAATTACTTAGCAACCAAGAAGGGCTACAACCCGGGAAGGAGCTTAGCTTATGCATGCAGAAGTACAGAATCTATTCGTACGAATTCATCTTCTATATTTTGCCCAAAATCAGGATTTAAACGTAAGCGACACGTTGCCTTTGTTAGAAGAGCGAGGATATCGCGTGGGTGAACGTGAGATCAAGCAGGAGCTTGAACACCTGACGCAAGAGAACTTCCTGACTGCCCACGGAGATCAGTGGAGCCTTACCGGGACAGGCATTGAGGAGTATAAGGAAATTGTTGCTGTGCTTGGTCGGGTGAGCGAAGAATTGTTGCCCGACAGCAAGAAGGCCTCTCCGGCGTAAAACTGTTGCAGATCAAGTTTTGCGAGCAACTGAGCAAATAAAGATTGATTCTCGGCATAGAACAGGACAACCTGTGCTGGTGGATTCATAGGTACATCAAGACCGGGAGCAGATGCGCCCGGTTTTTTGATATGATCTGAGGAGTGAACAGTTGCCAATTGGTGCAGGTTATGGTTAGATGGCTAATGAATCTTATGGTCTGCAAGAAAGATCGGATCGGAGTGTCAGGTAATGTATAAATGTAAAGGAAGAATCCCGGAGCTTGAGACTGCGCGGCTTCGTTTGCGCAAAATGCGCCGCAAGGATGCGGCCCAGATGTTCGTACACTGGTCAGACCGGGAAGTAACGCGGTATATGAATCTCGCGCCCATGATTGGGACAAGCGAGGCGGCCGATATGATCGGGCTGCTGAATCATATGGCAGGGGAAGAGGATGCCATTCGGTGGGGCATCGAATTAAAGGCTACCGGCAAACTTATCGGCAGCTGCGGATTTAACACATGGCAGCTGGAAGGTGCATTTCGTGGTGAGATCGGATATGAGCTTGGCCGTGAGTACTGGCGTTACGGGTATATGTCCGAGGCATTCACGGCACTGCTACCCTTTGGTTATGAGACCATGGGATTGAACCGGATTGAAGCACTTGTGGACCCGCGTAACGCAGCTTCGGGAACGTTCCTGACAAGCCAGGGATTTACACGCGAGGGCCTGCTTCGCCAGGTACAGCATACGTCTACGGGATACAAGGACATGGTGATGTACTCGCTATTATATGATGAGTTCCTTCGCAACAAGAGAAGGTAGTGGCAAGGAAGGTAGGAAAAGATACTTAATTTATTTTGAGATTACACATTAACGAAGAAACAGAACAAAGCTGGAGAAGCGAAGCGTTCGTCTGAAAGCTTTCGGCACGAAAGCTACATCGGAAGCATAGGCTTACCACCGGATTCCCCCTTTTAAACAAAATAAGATCAAAAAAATCTGGGGGTAACAACGATCGAAAGATTGTTCTGGCTCGCAGTGGGCATGTAAATAATATCTTCTAATGGTTAAAGAGAAAAAAGAGAGAAGGGTTTGTGTGAATACAACAGGAGGTTTGAAGCGCAGTTTCATTCTGGCGGGTTTGTTGCTGGCAACATTTCTGTCCGCGATTGAAGGCACGGTGATCGGTCCGGCGGGTCCAACGATTGTCAGCGAATTGGGGAGCGTGCAGCTGCTCAGCTGGATTTTTACCGCATACCTGCTCACCATGGCAGTCAGTACCCCGATTTTTGGCAAAATCAGTGACATATATGGACGTAAACCCGTTTTTCTTATCGGCTGTGCCTTATTTTTGCTGGGATCACTTTTATGCTGTCTTTCGCAGAATATGGAGCAACTGATCATCTACCGTGCCATTCAGGGGATTGGCGCAGGTGCTGTCGTGCCGGTTACCTTTACGATTATCGGGGATATTTACCGCATTGAGGAACGTGGCAAAATCCAGGGCTGGATCAGCTCGGTATGGGGCATTTCATCTCTCGTTGGCCCATTGCTCGGCGGTTATTTCGTGGACAACCTCGGCTGGCAGTGGATCTTCGGATTTAATGTACCGTTTGGCTTGCTTGCCATGTGGTTTGTATTCCGTTATTTGAAGGAGGACATCTCACCACGCACGGCCAAAATTGATTATATGGGAGCGCTGACCTTCACCGTTGGTATTACAGCCTTGCTCTTTGTTTTATCGGCGGGTGGGCAGTATTACGCATGGAGTTCTCCATTGATTGTGGCACTGAGCATCGTTGCCGTGCTGTTTATCATCTTGTTTTTTGTGGTGGAAAAAAGAGCCCAGGCCCCGATGGTTCCACTCCATCTGTTCCGTATCCGGGACATCCGGGTGGCGAATATCGCCGGCCTGCTGACCAGCACCTTGATGATCGGCTTAACCAGTTATTTGCCTCTCTGGGTGCAAGGGGTTCGCGGAGGTAATGCAACGGAGTCCGGGTTGTTGCTCGCACCCATGTCCGTGGGTTGGCTGATTGGCAGCGTGCTGGCAGGAAGGCTGCTGCTCAAGATCGGATCACGGTTGACCACATTAATTGGACTTACCGGAATCGCCGTTGGCTCGGGCGGGTTGTTCTTGGTTGGCGGGACTTCTCCGCAGGTCGTGCTGTTCATTTTGACCTTTATTTATGGGCTCGGGTTTGGTTTCGCCTTTACGATCTTCACCATCATTGCACAGTCTTCTGTGGGGTATAAAGAGCGTGGTTCCTCAACAGCACTACATACGTTCATGCGTACACTCGGCCAGACGATTGGGGCAGCAGCATTCGGAACGTGGCTGAACTTCCGCATCTCGGCACTGTCGAGTGAACAAAATTTGGCGGCGTCAGGTATTTCGGAAAAGGATCTGAATGAGCTGCTTGCACCGCATACGGATGTTGCGTTATCGGACGAGAAGTGGGCGCTGCTGCGCAATGTGCTGGAAGGCAGTCTGCACTCCTTGTTTGTCATCATGTTTGTGATTGCGATTGTTTCGTGGGTTACTACATTAGCTTTGCGCAAACGGCTGATCGTTCCCGAGGATGCTGATGCGCCGCCACAAGTGGAAGCCATGCAGAAGTAACGGACATGCTGGGGGAAGGAATAAATGCACCGCAAAACAATGGGATTCAAGGATCGAAGCATATCATCGCGATCTCCTAAAAAAGCAGCTGAACATTAGCTGCTTTTTATATTTCAATGGGTTTGGTATGATGAATTGGAAAAAGGAGGATGGTGTGAATTGAGCAACCCGAAGTGGCTAGCCCTGCATTCCGTTTCTTTTCCTGCCCGTATCTTCTCAGCATTGCTGACTTGTATTTCAATCTCTGTCATTATGGTTTTTATTAACTATGTACCGGTTGCCGACCGAATGGAGGATACGTACTATTATCCGCTATGGTATTCATTAGTTATAGCTATACTGATTACTCTAGCAATCGCCATTTTTCTTGTTCTTCCGCTGTCGCTTTTGACAGATGCGGTGACTCTGTCCTTAGCGCGACGATTCAAGGGAGTTGCGATGCAAGTTGTTTCCATCATGATTGGTTATGTTCTGTTAGCAGGATCAAGCGGTGTTCTGTTCTCTGTTTTTGTGTTTCGGGAAGATACGTTTCTTTACATGGGGGCAATCCGCCAGATGTTTATCTTCATCCCGATCTTTCTGGGCTGGCAATATATTTTGAGGGCTGGGTCTCATTGGCTGAAAAATAATAAACAAGCAAAAACCGGATGAGCCTTGGTCAGGCCCATCCGGTTTTTGCATCTCTACAACTCTTTTAAGTTATCTAACGTAAGCCTGGTTCGTTGTCTAGCTCGGATATGGTGTACATAAGGTTCTAGCTACTCGCTGACAGGCTTTCTGCACCATGCGCCAGCCTGCCCAGAAGCTCGGATAGCAGTTCTTTGTCCTCTTCGCTTAGACCGCTGACTGCGCGATCAATCTTGACCGCATATCCTGGATAGATGTCATCCATCGTACGCTGACCTTCTTCGGTCAGTTCAACAAAAATAATGCGTCGGTCTTGAGGACAATGTTTGCGGCGCAGCAGCCCCTTTTGCTCCAATTTATCAATGACATAGGTGACATTACCGCTCTGCAACAGTAATTGAGCCCCTACCTGCTGGATTGGTTGTGCTCCTTTCATGTATAACACTTCGAGCACTCCGTAGGCAGTCGGGTTAAAACCATGTACTTTACTTCCAGATACAGCGTGTTCATTCACACTTTTGAACGTATGAGCCAGGGTGCGGTACAGATGAAGTGAACGTTCTGTCCCGATCTCTTGTAATTCCAGCATGCTGATCCCGCCTTTCAGTGTATTTATATAAGTTGACGTGATATATGAAGGTTCTCTTTGCTGTATAAGTTTGAACTAAGGTTAATTTACTCGTAAATAATAGTTAAACTTATACAATGCGTTTAGTAAAAGATCAGATCAACTTATATGAGTTGGATCATTATATCGATTGACGAATCAGAGGATCGTCATATATTCATTGTAGACCTCAATTTGGCCGAAAAACATGCGATATGTCACAAGATTTGCATTTTTAGCATTTAAAATTTGATCATTTGTCACGATTTATAATACATATTTTAGATTGGAGCAACCAAATGGGTTAGAGTGCAGAATACCAGGGGAATGAAAAATCATCCCGTAGATGTTCTATCATCTCCGACTCGGGCAGGAGGTTTTGCCCGAGTCTCTTTTATATAATCATTTTCATATTAGATATTCGGAAAATGATGGAGGAGAAGTGGAATGACGACAAACCACAATTTAGCAGGGCAAGGGGCACTGAAACAAAACCGTGCATTCATGACATTGATGGTATCTCAGGCGATATCTAACTTGGGGGACTGGCTGCATCTGTTGGCTATTTTCACACTGGTAGGGCTTCGCTGGAATGCAACACCTTGGGAGATCACGTTTGTAATGTTATCTGCGGCACTGCCGATGCTACTCACAGGGCCGTTTGCCGGTGCTCTGGCAGATCGCCTGAACCGAAAGTGGATGATGATTACAGCGGATGCTGCCCGAATTATCATCGTAGGTGCATTTATTTTTGCGGATCAGATTTGGCATATTTATGTTTTGCTTATTCTTAAATCCCTATTTGATGTCATGTTCTCACCCGCCAAGAACGGCAAATTAAAAGAAATTGTGCCGCATCACCAGCTTGCTCAAGCGGTTTCCATTAGCTCGGTGATTGAACAGATGTCCAAAATTATCGGCCCGGCACTGGGCGGATTACTTGTAGCCGGGTTTGGGATTACGTGGTGTTTTGTGCTGGATGCATCGTCATTTCTGATTTCTGGCCTCATTTTATTGTGGATTCCTGGACATCGGGTGATCCAACGAACGAATTCTGACGTAACAGGAGTAGAGGAAAAGACAGCAGGATCGACTCAAGTCAAAAAATCCTTTTGGAAAGAAACACTTGAGGGTATCCGTATGCTAGCTTCACTTCCTCGCGTAGGAACATCACTTCTTTTGCTGGCAGCTGCGATTTTGTTTCTGCAATTTGCCGATTCACAAACGGTTGTTTTGTTCAGGCAACTACCTGGAATTTCGGGTGATCTGCTTGGATGGTGCGTTGCCGCAAGTGGTGTTGGAACGTTAATCGCGGCGATGAGTGTCCGGAAATGGAAAACAGCGAGCCACGGGTTGAAAATGGGGCTAGGCACCGCCGTAACAGGTCTTGTTATCGGAACGGCCGGATTAGTCGTGGTTGTATGGCCTTCAGCAGGAATAGGCGCACAGCTGCTTCTTATTTCGCTGTTTGCCTTGGCGGGTGTGGGTATCGGGTTTGCAGTCGTGCCTTTTCAGATTCTGCTGCAAGAACAGACCCCTGAGCCAATGACAGGCAGGGTGTTTGGTACCGTAGGCAGTGTGATGACAACGAGCAACATTCTCGGCCCTGTGGCTGGCGGGTTATTAGTGACTTCGTTTGGTGTTGTGCCTGCGTTTGTAAGTTCAGGCATTCTGTTGACACTGCTGGGTTTACTGTATTTATTGAAGCCAAAAGCGAAGCGTGGAGATGATCTGGAGGCAGTTCTTCCGGCGAAATCCGTGGCAACCGGAGAGGTGCCGTAAGGTGGTTTTTGAGAGGTAATCGCCCCAACAGATGGAGGAAATTATTTTAAATTTAAAATATTTTTACTGAAAAATCGTTTGAGGAAACGCCTTCATGTTTAATGAGGAACAGGCAGAAATCCCTGTATTCTAATTAATCCTAGGGGAAAACTCATATGCCTTGTCCCACCAACGCTAGTGCGGAAAGGGGGTGAAGCAACTTGAACTTAAAAGGGAAATTACCCAGATCGATCACTCGTCTGGCAAGCATTCCGTTAGCCATTTTGGCTGGAACGTTGGTTATGGGCATCGGTTCATCGCATGCGTATGCCGATGATGCTCAGAATCAGGCAGGTTCAAGCAAATCGTCCAGCGGATTGTCACTGAACCTTTTTTCACGCGATGCAGATGGCAGTCTTGATCTGACTCCATCGATATCTCTATCCACACCATTACTCGATGTAGAAGTTCCTTCGATCCAAACGAATGCATCTACCGGCAAGCTAAGTGTATCTGAGTTGAAGGTCGATACACCGCTTGGATCGGCAGGAACATCGCAGATTGGCATCGATGCGAAGCAAGGGACGGTGGATCTTCCATCTGTACAAGCAGATACGCCTGTCATTCGAGCAGATGTGTCCAGCGGTCAGGTGAATCTTCAGGAGGGAACAGCTTCCTTGCCGGGAATTAAAGCCGAGGTTCCTGAGGTTATCAAAGCAGAGACGTCAGCTGTACAAACAGACTTGCAACAAGGCAAGGTTGAACTGCCTTCCGTGAAAGTTGACGTTCCTGAAGTTACATCGCTCGATGTCAGGGCATCAGGTGTAAACCTGAGCGAAGGCAAGGTACAGCTTCCAACCGTGAAAGCAAATGTACCTGCTGCGGGTGTAACCGCGGAAATTGAACCTAGCAAAGGCAAGGTTGAACTTCCGGTGGTGAAACCGGAGCAGCCCGAGAATACTTCAGAGCAGCCTGTTGCTGTGCAAGCACCTAGAGATGAGAAGCGATTTTCTAGTACAGCAACGGATTCACCTTCGTCTCAGGGCAAGGTGAGTGGACAGAACACGGCACAAGATGAAATACAGGTTACAGGTCAGGTGATTGATCGTGAGATTAATCCGGACTCAATCAACGAACCTCCTGTTTCTCAGGCTGTGCCTGTGGAACAGGATCGTCTGAACCAACGTGCTGAGAAGACAAATGCAAACGTATCTGTACTGGATAATGAGTGGTTGCAAATGGACACATCCTTTGGCAGATCAACAGCCGAGGACCAGGATCAGAGGAATCTGAATATAGATCAGGTAGTACCTGAAAAGCAGGATGAAGCCTCTGCACCTTGGCAACCAAGGACTGAACGACCGGCCAACTGGTCTGTTATGGCAATAGCTCCTGCTGCAACGAGTACCTCTACAGGTACAAGCTCCGGTTCGTCCGGTGTGACAGGGGGCGGAGCATCCGTTCCAGCTGCAGCACTGCCTTTAGCTTTAACAAGTCCGATGATGCCGGGTTATGGTTTTGCTTTTGACATGGAACGTTTGGATGGTTTCAGCCAGTGGTCACAAGCACCACCAGGTCAACCGCCGAAATATACCTCTTTCTCATAAACAACAATGGCGTTAATTCAACCAAAAATGAGAAGGAGTGTATATTATCATGAAAAAAGTGAATCGTTGGGTAAAATTGTCGGTATTGTCGGGTACGCTGGTAGCTGGATTGCTGGGGGCTTCACAGGCAACCTATGCAGATAGTTATAACAGCAACAGCAGCGGTAATTTGGATCTGAATGCAGGTCTGCGTCTGGAACTGGGATCATTGTTGTCAGGACAACGTGACGCTGGTTACGGGAATACTGGCAGCTATGGGGGTTCCTCTAACGCAAGAGGTGCATTGAATCTGGATCTGGGACTAAACGCCGGTGTATCCGCCGAGAACATGAACCGTTACAATAACGAATCTACGGACGTTACGAGCGAACAAAGTAGCTCTGGCAAACTGGGCCTCGGTCTGAATGCCAATGTGTCTGGAGAAGCAGCAACGATGAACGAGTATTCACGAGACGGTCAAGCACGCAACACAAGTAGCAATTACGCTAGCGAAAGCCGCGGTAAGCTCGATTTGGGTCTGAACGCGAAAGCCGAAGGAGATAGTGCAACAATGGCTCAATCCGAACGCAATAGTAACGTGAATGACCGTGAGCGTACTGCAAGCAGCAGCTATGCCAGCGAAAGCCGTGGCATGCTGGATCTGGGTCTGAACGCGAAAGCGGAAGGAGATAGTGCAACAATGGCTCAATCCGAACGCAATAATAACGTGAACGACCGTGAGCGTACTGCAAGTAGTAGCTATGCCAGCGAAAGCCGTGGCATGCTGGATCTGGGTCTGAACGCGAAAGCCGAAGGAGAGAGTGCAACAATGGCTCAATCCGAACGCAATAGTAACGTGAATGACCTTGAGCGTACAGCAAGTAGCAGCTATGCCAGCGAAAGCCGTGGCATGCTGGATCTGGGTCTGAACGCGAAAGCGGAAGGAGAGAGTGCAACAATGGCTCAGTCCGAACGCAATAGTAACGTGAACGACCGCGAGCGTACCGCAAGCAGCAGCTATGCCAGTGAAAGTCGCGGCATGCTGGATCTCGGTCTGAACGCGAAAGCGGAAGGAGAGAGTGCAACAATGACTCAATCCGAACGCAACAGTAACGTGAACGACCGTGAACGTACTGCAAGCAGCAGCTATGCCAGCGAGAGCCGCGGCATGCTGGATCTGGGTCTGAACGCGAAAGCGAAAGGGGAGAGTGCAACAATGGCTCAATCCGAACGCAACAGTAACGTGAACGACCGTGAACGTACTGCAAGCAGCAGCTATGCCAGTGAAAGTCGCGGCATGCTGGATCTCGGTCTGAACGCGAAAGCGGAAGGAGAGAGTGCAACAATGGCTCAATCCGAACGCAATAGTAACGTGAATGACCGTGAGCGTACCGTAAGCAGCAGCTATGCCAGCGAAAGCCGCGGCATGCTCGATCTGGGTCTGAACGCGAATTCGGAAGGAGAGAGTGCAACAATGGCTCAATCCGAACGCAACAGTAACGTGAAGGACCGTGAACGTACCGCAAGTAGCAGCTATGCCAGCGAAAGCCGTGGCATGCTGGATCTGGGTCTGAACGCGAAAGCGGATGCAGAAAACGAAACGATGACCATAGTGGAGAGCAATCGATAATATGAGTTTTCACTCTAACATGAAGAAGCAGGGGCTCCGGAACCCCTGCTTCTTTTTTTATTTTTAACTAAATACCATGGGTGAATCATGGTAAATTGTTATAACAGTTGAATGGTATAATTCCAGGAGGAATCTAAGTGAGTAGGGTGAGAGAGATGGAACGAAAGTAACGAAGTTTGGTAACAGCCTTGGAATAACGATGACAGAAGCATTCAAGCAAATTGGACTTGAGCAAGGAGACATGGTTCAGGTAGAGATCGACCAAACGAGCGGAGACATTATTATAAAAAGTCGGTCAAGGTAAATTTGCCTAATGGAATAAGTAATGATTTTATGGATACGTTAGCTTCTGTTATGGATGAGTATGATCAAACTCTGAAAGGTCTTAAAGACAGATGAGTCTCATTCGTTATATAAATATTCAAGAAGTAATTGCGATCAATGTTGCGATGATAAAACGGTATAGCCCGGGAGAGCAGATTGGTGTAAAAGATTCTAATCTGCTTGAATCTGCTGTTCTTGGACCGCAATCATCTGCTTTTGGTGACGAAGCGTATCCGATAGTCTATGAGAAGGCAGCTGCAATTTTTCAGTCGTTAGGTCAAAATCATCCTTTTCATAATGCGAATAAACGAACAGCTTTTACTGCATTAGTCATATTTTTACGTTACAATCATATTTATTTTAAAATGGAGCAGGCCTTAGCTGAGGATTTTACGGTTGATATGGTCAACCACAAATATTCATTTGAAGATCTTACTTCGATGATTCAAACTCACTGTTGGTCTGAGGAGAAAATATAATAGGGATCAAAGAATGTATGAGCAATAAATCATGGAGTTTTAATGGTTTATTGTTTTTGTTTGCCCACTTTTTGCTCAATTTGATCAAACATGATACTCAAAACTCATTTACAATATAAATAGTTCATTATGTAAAAAAGGATAAGAACAGGAGTGTTAAGCCATGCAGCACGCATCGCAGGAAGAAATAGATTTACCTAATTCCATCCTGAACGTACATATTCGCGAAGCAGGTTACGCGCCAGGGCAGTCTACGATCCGGAATATTCGGATGCACGTGGCGCCAGGAGAGTTGGTCGGGATTATCGGACCCAATGGTGCAGGTAAAAGTACAACCATCAAGACATTGCTTGGCCTGCTGGAGCATGCCGATTATGATGTAACCATTGGTGGGGCAGGGCGTTATGCCTACATTCCCGAACAGCCTGTTTTTTACGAGTATATGACCTTGTGGGAACATCTTGACCTGGCTGCTGCAGCGTATGAAATAGAAGAAGATGTATTCGTGGCGAGAGCGGAGGAACTGTTAGTCCGTTTTGGTATGGATCATGTTCGCAATGATCTGCCAGCGAGTTTCTCGAAGGGCATGCGTCAGAAAATGATGCTCATGATCGGTTTTCTCTCCTCACCGGATATCTATATTGTGGACGAGCCATTTATCGGTTTAGATCCACGTGCGACAAAGGATTTTCTGAAATTACTTGATGATGAGCGTCGCCGCGGAGCAGGTGTGTTAATGTCTACACACGTGCTGGATACGGCTGAACGGATATGTGACCGTTTTATTTTGATTGCTGCCGGCAGGTCGGCTGCGGAAGGAACATTGGATGAGATTCGGACTACGGCGGGAATGCCGGAAGCGTCGTTGTTTGATTGTTTTGACACGTTAACATCGGATTGAAGAAAGGAGAAACCTGATGGTCGAGCCCAAACGTTATACCCCCCATCTTCTATATCAGAGAAGACAGAAAGAGCATCTTCGAGAACAGTGGCGCAACTTCAAACTTGTGGTGGACTGGACAGTCTGGCTGTATCTGCTGATTCCAGGTCTGCTATATTTTATGGGCTGGTACGCCAGTCTGTGGACGAAAGCATTACCAACATGGGCTACCAGTATACCATTACCCTTACTAACGGGGATTATCGAACTGATCATCCTGACGGGTGGAGTTCTTCTTTTTATCGAAGAAGCGGATGTATTGTTCCTGAAATCCAGAAGGGTTTGGATGCGAACACTGATGATGCGAGGACTTGTACGGGTGACGGTGTTACAATTTGGAAAAATGATACTTATTACTGCAGTGGTTGCACCGCTATTCGTTCGTGTGTATGAAATGTCTCTTTTACAGATTGTGCTGACATGTTTCTGGTTGGGAACCGTAGCGTCACTTCAAGTCATTGCTATACATACTATCAAAGTTCGATATACGGGATGGCGGCGCTGGCTCTCATTGGCCTCACTTGTGATCGCCATGGGATGGATGACTGTCCGCACGTCGGCTTGGATGTTAGGGGACATGTATACGTGGAAAATCATGCTCAGTATTGCCGCCGTTCTGCTACTGCTCATTACGATGATCCAGATGAGATTACGTATGAAAGGTACGTTTGAAGGCGATGTGCGCGAGGATTTGCGAAGCAGGCTCAGGTTGACTGCACTGATGTTAAGTCAGGCCGTGAGGAAGCCGAAGTCTCCACAGACACGAACAATTGTTTTTCGTAAACCTCGCAAACTGTTTCGTAAACGCTCCATTCCGAATCGGACAGCAGAGATCGCGTTTAAAGCATTTTTTCGGAATTCCGAGACGTTGAAATTGTATTTGCAACTGGGTGGGTTGTCTATCGTAGCGGTAGCTTTGCCGCCGTTTCCGGTCAATGTCATCGTATGTGGGTTACTGGTCATTATGCTAACCGTGATGTTGTACCGTGCTTGGGATGGATTGGCTACGTCGGAGTATGTACAGCTTGTCACGTATGATTCTGCTGCGCTGCATGAAGCAAGTTCCATCATGGTGCGTATGTTATTGCTCCCACTTGTTGCAGTGATGGGGTATGTCATGGGAGTGTTTTGGCTAGGTTGGCTTTCCGGTTTTCTGACGGCTGCATGCACAGTGGCATTGGGTTATGGTTCAGTGTCCGTTGCAGGCTTGATCAGACAGACTCGTTCATAATTTGTTTTTGCATCACGATGAGTGAAAGGAATTTGCTATCCGAGACGCATATCACTTGGTTGAACTGCCCATGCTATAGAAGAAAAGGGATGTGAAACACATGAATATTAGGGCGTCCTGTTTATGTATCTCTGGATTTATGGATTTAATAGGTTTCACAGACTGAGGATAGAATTATCTATAGTGAGGAGGAGTAGAGCGTGATGGATAACGGTGAGCTTCAAGTACATTTTTCCGATCCTTCGGCACTGCTTGAGGCAAAAGCAACCTTGGAGGAATTAGGCTATAAGCCATATCAATCTGCACCACTTGAATTATATATCCCGACAGATCGCCAGGACCCGCAATCCGCTGTAGAAATAGTGCAATCACATGGAGGGAGTGCGGTGTTTGCTTCTTCTGTTGATCAACTGGATCAGTTCCAAAACGTATCCATTCCGGCACATCTGGTGAATGAGGACTGGAACGAAGGCTATGCACGCGGCGGAAGCCAGTCGGTAAATTACGGTCAAAACGTTGATCAAGGAATAGACCAGGGCGAGCATAATTATAGTGATGACCCGGTTTATGATGATTCGGCAGATGGTTTTTCCGGCAGTGTTAAAGCTTGAGGAAAAACTGCACACACGAATACATTTCCCCCGTACCTATCGCAGCAAACTGCAGGGTTCATCTGAAACTTACCTTGGAGCTGTAAAAAGTATCAAGCAAAGCAAAAAAGGCACCCTTCGGTCATTGATAATGACATGTAGGGTGCCTTTTTGTACAAGCCAATGATGCAGGTTGAGTGAGTGTCCCATGGGTTATCGCTGTATCTGAACATTTTCTAACGATCACAGAGAACGCTATTTGCTCGATTTAGAGGTGTTTGAAACTCTAACGATCTCCAGAGACGTTATTTTAGTAGAAATAGCTCATTTCAAGCTGGAAAAGCCTGTTTTGTGGCAAATAGCGTTCCTGGTGATCGTTAGATTTTAAAAAGGGTCAATTTTCACGAAATAAGGTTTGTGGTGATCGTTAGCGTTCAAACCTTATGCCTGCCCAGCACGCAATGCACTGCTTCATGACGAGGGTGGTCAGCCACACCAACACAATGCAGTACAATGCAACACAAACAAGAACAAACACAACACAAACACAGTACAGTAGAGTAGAGTACAGTCAACGCAACATTTCATTCAAATAAGTGGGCCTCAGTCCATACTATGCCCGCAATTCATACATGAACACATCTCCCAAAAGCCAGAGCTAATAGATAGGCCGCTTACCCAAGAGGTGCTTACATACTATCCAATTATCTCTGCAACTGATGACCAACCAACCACCAGCTTACCTACGCATTAACATGTCTGTACTCCGCGGCATGCATGCCCGCAGTATACCCTGTAGAGAATGCAGCGGTAATGTTATAACCTCCGGTATAACCATGAATATCGAGTACTTCTCCGCAAAAGAATAGTCCGGGCAGCAGCTTGGATTCCATCGTTTTAGGGTATATTTCCTTTAAGTGAACTCCACCTCCGGTAACAAAGGCTTCTTTAAGTGATCTTGTGCCGTCAACGCGGAAAGTGAAGGATTTCATCAAATCGCATAGATGGTTTAACATACCTTTAGGGAAATGGTGAAATGTCAGGTCGTCCCCGATCTCGGCACGTTTCATCAGTAGCGGAACCAGACGTTCAGGCACCCATGTTTTCAAAATATTTTTGACAGCCTTGCGTGACTCCTGCTCTAGGCCTTGCTTCACTTGTGCTTCCAGCGCGGCAGGGGTAAAGTCAGGGAAGAGGTCGATACTCATGGTGACCTGTGTATTCCCTGATTTCATCTGAACTTTGCGAATAAACTGACTGCAGCGTAGGGCAACCGGGCCGGATACACCAAAATGGGTAAAGAGCATATCTCCACGGTGAGAAATGACAGTTTTACCTTTGGCATCGAGTACGGACAGAGCAATGTCACGAAGAGACAAGCCCTGCAATTCCTTGGACTGAATCCAGCTCTCTCCAGATACGATCGGCACCTCGGTTGGATACAATTCTGTGATAGTATGACCAGCCGCCTCAGCCCAAGGATATCCGTCACCTGTGGAACCGGTTTGCGGCACGGATTTGCCGCCTGTTGCAATAATGACGGAGCGGCCGTGAATGATTTTGCCTGAAGAGAGCTTAACACCCTGCACTTGCTGACCGTTATGAATAAGCTCTTTAACAGGTTCTTTCGTACGAATCTCGACGCCAAGAGAGACGATTTTCCCGACAAGTGCATCAACAACCGTTTTGGCCTTATCGGTGACAGGAAACATTCTGCCGTTGTCTTCTTCTTTCAAGGCAATGCCGAGATTTTCAAAAAAACGCATGATGCCCTGATTGTCCAGATTTTGAAACGAGCTGTGTAAAAAACGTCCATTACCCGGAATATGTCGAATAAGCTCATCCGTTTCTTTGGCATTGGTTACATTGCAGCGTCCTCCGCCGGAGATGCCCAGTTTGCGGCCTAATTGATCCCCTTTGTCCAGCAAAAGCACAGATGCTCCGTGCTCGGCAGCTGCCACACAAGCCATCAGACCAGCGGAACCGCCACCTATTACGATAACGTCATACATACATATTTACCTTCTTTTTGATTGATTTTGTCTGTTTTTTATAGACAATGTCTGTTACTGCCTCTTTCTGAAATCAGACAGGGTGATTCGGTGTTCTATTTTGCAGTCTTAAGCGATATATTGTAATAAGCTGTCGCCTATGTTTTAATCAGAATTAAATGAGGGAATGTACAGGCAGAGGAGGAGATGACATTGTGGTTGCGTTAAAGGACATTCTTTTACAAGTACTGCTGGCTGGATCGGCAGTATTCCTGATTCCCTTATTATATTTGGGTCTCTCCAAACAACAGGTCATGCGGATGGATCATGCAGGTAAAGTCAATTTCAGCTTTGCTGCAACAAGTGTCATCAGTATGTTACTCTGTCTGATTTTTGCATTATCTGTAGGTTCCGAGACCGTTCCTATATCCCTGAGTATCATCCCGGTTACTCTTGCGATTCTATATTGTAAAGCCCACATAGGCGCTGCCTTGTCTATTCTACATATTCTCTTCTATTTTCTATTAGCACATCCCTATGATCTGTACGGATTTCTTCTTCATACGGGAATACTTCTCTATCCTATTGTATGGTTGTCTGCCAAACGATTCAAGCATAATACGTGTTCACGCAAAATGAATACGGTCATCGCGCTCATTACCGCTGAACTAGCTGTTGCGAGTCTGTTATGGGTGGTTTATGTCTATCCTGATACCACATATTCCAAGCTTCATCTGATTTTGTCAGCACTTGGATATACAGCAGGTGCACTGGCTGCTGGGGGCATGAGCCAGCTGTGGCTGGATCGGATGGGACGTTATCGCGGAATGGAACAGCAACTATCTGAAGAACATCACCATTACATAAGTGAAACGGAGAAACTGCACCAGATTTTGAATGCAGTGCCTCTTTCTATAGCCACGGTAGATGTCGAAGGCAAAGTTGTGTTTGTAAACGAACTGATGAAACAAACGGCAAAAGAACAGCTTCCATGCACATCAGCACATAACTTGATTGGCCAGCACGCCAGTCAATTTGTCGAGCAAGAACAGGCGGATAAGATGGAACACAGCATCCAGCAAGCGGTTGTTCACGGTGAAGTAAGTGTGCTGACCGTGCGATACGGATCGCATGTATTTCTTTCCCGAACGGTGCCGATCTATGCTTATGCTACGAAAGGCTCGAAGGAAGTCTCGGGAGCTATGATCACTATTCAGGATGTTACCGAGCTTGAGATGTTGCGTAGTGAGCTTGATAATGTGGATCGTCTAAGCTTGGTGGGACAGATGGCGGCAAGCATCACGCATGAGGTGCGCAACCCGATGGCTGTGGTGCGAGGGTTTCTTCAGTTAATGCAGGAAAAGAGTCCTGAATCCCTGAATCATTATTATCGGATCGTTATGGAGGAATTGGACAGAGCCAACAGCATTATCAATGATTTTCTGTCCCTGGCTCAGAACCGTATAGCAGAAAAAGAAGAATCACAATTACACGATATCATTCATGAGCTAAGTCCTTTGTTGTGGGCAGACGCCAATCTGCGAGGTCAGAGCATCGAACTGATGCTGGCCCATAATGTGCCGAAGCTGCATCTGAATGCAAAAGAAATTAAACAAGTCGTATTGAATCTTGCTCGTAATGGAATGGAAGCCATGACGGAAAAAGGTGTGCTTACCTTGGAAACACGGATGGTTGATGACCGGGTGGAACTGTGTGTACACGATACAGGGCCGGGAATACCGCCAGTGAAGCAGGAAAAGCTATTTGAACCATTCTATACAACCAAAGCAAAAGGAACCGGACTGGGATTATCCATGTGTCTGAGCATTGTCGAACGCCATAATGGCACAATCACCGTTGAATCTGAAGAAGGGCAGGGAACGACGTTTAAGGTTGCCTTTCAACGTTAGAGCGTCAGCATATTTTGCCAGACCAATAGCCATAATAAGTGAGAGAAAGCTGTTCCGCAGGTGTTGTCTGAACCTTGCTTTCATTGCACGGGGATGTATAATAGGAATAGCACAGCGTGTATCCATTTTTTTCGATATGGACGCATTCGTTGGTGCATAGCTATTGTCCTCTAACTTTTCAAACGAGATCATAGAACAACCATTATAAGGAGTGAAACTGAATGTCGATGTCATTTGATCAATACATGAGAGATATGGTTCAGCCAATGCGGGATGAGCTGACTCGTCTGGGAATCCAGGAGCTGCGTACACCGGAAGAGGTTGAAGCAAGCTTGCCTGATGCTAAAGGAACAGCACTGGTCGTAATTAACTCTGTATGCGGATGTGCAGCAGGTCAATGTCGTCCAGGGGTTGCTCAAGCACTTCAGAACGATTTAACACCTGATCATCTCTACACCGTATTTGCTGGTCAAGACAAGGAAGCAACGGCGAAAGCACGTGAATTCTTTGCTCCATACCCGCCATCCTCACCGTCCATTGCTTTGCTGAAAGACGGAGAACTCGTTCACTTTATCGAGCGTCACCAAGTGGAAGATCGTTCTGCAGAGGAAATCGCGGCTGACCTGACAAGTGCATTTGAACGTTACTGCCGTTAATCTGCTCTATAGAACGCCCCGCACTTCGGATGCCCGATGCCGGGGCGTTTCATTTTGGACAGATCAGGTTATTGAACCATTCGAACCTTTCTAGCTGGACACCAACATACCTTTCAAACGAGCATCAAAATTCTATTATAGTAGAAACGGGGTGTATGAACGATGAGTTTGCAACAACAGATCATCGCTGAATTGAAGGTTAAACCGAGTATTAATGAAGCTGAGGAAGTACGCAAGCGTGTGGATTTTCTGAAGACGTATGTCAAAAATTCCGGCACCAAAGGACTGTTGATCGCCATCAGCGGCGGCATTGACAGTGCTGTGGCGACAGCGCTTTGCAAACAAGCTACGGACGAGCTTACCGCGGAAAACAATCAAGAGTACAAAACGCTGGGTGTGTTCCAGCCTTATGGAGAGCAAGCAGATATCCAGGATAGTTATGCTGTAGCCAAAGCATACGATCTGAAGCATGTTGTGGAAACAAACATCGAGGATGCCGTGAATGAAATCGCGCTGGAAGTAGAGCAGGGATTCAAATCTCTTGGCAGTCCGCGTCATATGACTCATCAAGGCAAGGGCAATGTGAAAGCAAGAACACGTATGGTGATGCAATATGCGCTTTCTTTTGAAGAAAACCTGCTGGTCGTAGGTACGGATCATGCATCCGAAGCGATTACGGGCTTTTACACCAAATGGGGCGACGGAGCCGTGGATATCACACCACTGAGCACTCTCAACAAACGTCAGGTTCGTCAGCTGGCTGCTTACCTGAAAGTGCCGCAATCCATTCTGGACAAAGCACCTTCGGCCGGACTATGGGAAGGGCAAACGGATGAGGACGAGCTGGGCATCTCATACGAGGCGAACAGTGATTACCTTGAAGGCAAGCAGATCGACCCGGCTGCGCAAGAGCGTTTGGAGGCCTTTTACACACGCACACATCACAAACGGAATGCGATTCCTGGTATCTAAGGTTGGGGATTTAAAAGTGTAATCGAGTAGCGTACTTTATTTTGCAAATGAGTCGTTGCTAACAAAAAGAGTCACTGCCTTGAGCAGCGGCTCTTTTTGTTGTTCTAACTTACCGCCATTTCGTAGGGAGAAAATTTTAGCAAAAGTGGAAACGCGGATAACAGGTACTCGCATCCATGCACGCCTCCTGCTACAATAGAATATGTGTTCGGAAAGCTATGGATTCGTTGAATTAGGGATTACTAAAGATTATCTTTTATAGCCTAAAAGATTAAGCGGGTGAATCGTTATGATATATGGCATTGGCAACGATGTATTAGAGATAGAACGGTTACGCAGGTTGCTGTCTGGACGCCAGGCAGAGGCATTTATGAAGCGTATTTTAACTCAGGCTGAACAGGAAATTGCAGCTAGGCGCGGGAAACGGATGGCGGAGTTTGTATCCGGGCGTTTTGCGGCCAAAGAGGCGGTATCTAAAGCATTCGGATGCGGGATCGGCGCTGTCATGGGTTTTCATGATATCGAAGTGTTGCCTGATCCGTCCGGTCGTCCAGTCGCTACTTTGTCCAGTCAGGCCTGGGAGCGGCTTCAGCTACCGTGTGGTCAGAGATACCAGATTCATCTAAGCATTACACATCAGACGGAGCTGGCCGCGGCATTTGCGATCATTGAGCAGGGCGCGGGTGAACCGCTTGAGTGATATACGTATAGATGCGTCATTTAAAATGAGGCGAGGAATTGCCTCGCGCTGAGATCGGGAGAAACGTGGGTACAGGAAAGGAAGGGCATATGGGTTTACAAGAACAGAAACGACATTTCAGCGTGAATTTGCTGGATTGGTACATGATTAATCGTCGGGATTTGCCGTGGCGTCGCCACAACAATCCGTATTTTACTTGGGTTTCGGAGATTATGTTGCAACAGACGCGTGTAGATACGGTGATTCCGTATTTTAACCGATTTATCGGGAATTTCCCGACCGTCCAGGCTCTTGCCGAGGCACCGGAGGAAGAGGTGCTGAAAAATTGGGAAGGGCTCGGATATTATTCAAGAGCGCGTAACCTTCAGGCAGCAGCAAGGCAAGTTATGGAGCTGCATGGCGGAGAGATGCCGCAGGACAAGCAGAGCGTCTTTGCATTAAAAGGAGTCGGCCCGTATACAGCCGGCGCTATCCTCAGCATTGCCTTCAACCAGCCACAACCAGCGGTGGACGGCAATGTGATGCGGGTGCTGTCTCGATATTTCCTCATTGATGAGGATATTATGAAGGGTAGCACCCGGGTTTTGATGGAAGAGCTCGCGGGAGAGCTCATTCCGGAAGGGCGGGCGCGTGATTTCAATCAGGCGCTGATGGAACTTGGCGCGCTGGTATGTACACCCAAAGCGCCGCATTGCTTGACTTGCCCGGTGATGGAGCAATGTTCCGGCAGAATTGCCGGAAGGGAGCTTACGTTGCCGGTCAAGACCAAAGCGAAGCCGCCGCGCCCTGAGCAGCGGCTGGTTGCCCTGGTGGAAGGCCGCGGTGCTCATCGCGGCCGTGTGCTTGTGCGCCAGCGCCCAGAGACAGGCCTGCTGGCCCGGATGTGGGAGCTGCCGCATGTGCTGGCGGCGCCTGCCGCAGCGGGTAAGGCGGCAGCGCCGCTGGCGGATGAGCCGGCCATGGCTTTGCTGGCCGGCAGTCTGTGGGCGGAAGGCTTCGCTGCCCGCCCGGAAGGGCTGGCTACCCATGCGGAGCACGTGTTCAGCCACATTGTCTGGAGCCTGCAGGTGTACAAGTGCACCGAGCAGGACCAGAGCAGTGAGCTTCCGCTGATCGCCGCGGAAGCCAGAGCCGCCTATCATGCACAGGCGGCATCAATGGCAGAATCAGCCCCAGCTGCACAGTCATCTTCATCCACCGCCGCTCAAACGGCGCAGGAAGCGATGACAGGCAAAGGTGATGGCCTTACTTATCAATGGATCGGCCCGGAAGACATGGAGAAGCTGGCGTTCCCTAATGTATTTCTGAAGCTTCTTCGCAACTATTTTGCTGGAGCCTATGATGAGGCAATTGAGTAATAATGAGGCCAACTGGCTAACCATTGGGATCATATGAACCACCACCTCTAAGGATGTGGGAGAGAAAGTGGATAGATGCCGTTATTGAGTTGGGGGATTTCTAACGATCTCCAGGAAGCTTATTTTGTGAGAAATGGGGGCTGCAAAATTCTAACGATCATGAGAGACGCTATTTTCCTCGAAAACGTGCATTTGGCGTAATATTTCACCGGAAATAGATAAATAACGTCTCTGGAGATCGTTAGAATTTATATTGGCTGAAAAAAGCGCAAATAGCGTTCCTGGTGATCGTTAGCGCAGGTTGGCAGTCTTAGGTCAGCGCGTGACATGGCTGCCAGCATGGAGGTAATTCACGGTCAGCGCGTGACATGGCTGCCAGCATGGAGGTAATTCACGGTAAGCGCGTGGCATGGCCTGCCAGCATGGAGGTAATTCACGGTAAGCGCGTGGCATGGCCTGCCAGCATCGGGCTCATCACCGGCCCCCAGCCCCTCGATCAGGCACATAAGCGTCGAGATATGCGTCGTGGCCCCTTGGGAGGCCTTAGTGTAGTGAGCATGGCTTCAGTCTTCGACCCCTGCGGCACAGCCTGCCCGCATGCGTGATGGTCTTCCATCAGATGTTGTAACATCCCGCTCTAGCTGACACGTGCCCCTTATATCCAATACGCCCCACTCAATAACAAAGAGCCTGAACCGATCACAAGGATCGATTCAGGCTCTTTTATTCGAACAGCGTCTTATTTCGCTGCTGCGTAACGTTTGTTTACTTCATCCCAGTTGATTACGTTCCAGAATGCACCGATGTAATCAGGACGTTTGTTTTGATATTTCAGGTAGTAAGCGTGCTCCCATACGTCCAGACCCAGAACTGGAGTCAGACCTTCGAAGAGTGGGCTATCTTGGTTAGGTGTGCTAGTGATGGACAATTTGCCATCTTTGCCTACAACGAGCCATGCCCAGCCAGAACCGAAACGAGTTGTAGCTGCTTTAGCGAAGTCTTCTTTGAACTTGTCAAAGCCGCCCAGTTCGCTATCAATTGCTGCTGCGATGTCACCTGTTGGTGCGCCGCCGCCGTTTGGTCCAATGATTTCCCAGAACAAGCTGTGGTTAGCATGTCCGCCACCGTTGTTACGAACCGCTGTGCGGATGCTTTCTGGTACGCTGTCCAGGTTAGCGATCAGATCTTCCAAGCTTTTGTTTTGCAGTTCAGGAGCGCTTTCCAGAGCTGCGTTCAAGTTAGTTACGTAAGTGTTGTGATGGCGATCGTGGTGGATTTCCATCGTTTGTGCATCGATATGTGGTTCCAGTGCATCGTTAGCGTAAGGAAGTGCTGGTAATTGAAAAGCCATAGTGAAATACCTCCTGAGATTTTGTGATTTGTTGTTAAGGTACATATGTAATAATACCCTTGCCATTATTATTAAACCGCATTCGGGATAATTAATCAACATTTTTGTTTATTAAGTCCCCCGAACCGTTAATCAAAAGCGAGGCCAGAGATAACAAACATATTTTACCCATTATGAGTAAAATTATGAGATTTCGACGGAAAAAATCGTTAAAATTTAAGCGAAATCAATGTAAACGTTTACAATAAAGCGCTTTCAGAAGAAAATGCGTGTTTTATGGAGAAAAGTATGGTTTAATTGACGAAGAAGCGGTATTTTCTCGTTTTTTGTCATTATATGAACATCGGGTTTTTGGTAAAAGGGGATTCCCTTTTTGGTAAAACCTCATCTAAGCTAACGAAAAGGGAGATTTAAAACATGCACGTTCGTTCCTTTCAGTTGAGTGATGCAAGCCAGATGACGGAGCTTCTCCAGGTTGCACTATCGGAAGAGTGTTATGAGAACACGATGGGCCCGTTTGCCCGTCAATTGTCATGGGATTCTGACCTGATCATGGTTGCGGAAGAAGAGGGAGACCTCGTGGGCGCTTTGATTGGTACGATTGATCAAAACCAGGGTTGCATCTACCGTATTGCGGTTCATCCAGACTATCGTCGCCGCGGCGTCGGTAAAACACTTGTCGAGGCTATGGAACAGCGGTTCCAGCAGCGTAAAGTCAGCCAGATTTGGGTGGCTGGTGATGAGCACAACAAAGCAGCCATGCCTTTGTATGAAGCAATGGGATATGGGGCCAATAAGATTCTGAGTGCTTTTCAGAAACTTAGTATTTTGTCCAAGGCTTAATCGATGTAGGTAAATTCGGTGTAGTTAGACAAAGAAATAAAGAGATTTTCATTTCATATTAGGCATATCTGTTCACGCATCATGGCGTGAGAGATATGCCTTTCTATTTGTATGAGGAGGGAGCGGCTGATATGCATCCTGTTTCCTTTTTTCCAAAGCGTGTAAAAAGATTGTAATTGTCTGTATGCTGGTGGGCATCTCCAATTGTTTCGTTCTTCCAAATAGAGTAGACTGAAAAGGAGTACGACCAAGGTTACACGTTAAATCTACAAACTGATAAATGAGGTGTCTCTTTGAATTCTAATATGCCTTCTATGGAGCATTCGACGTTTGAGGAGCAAAATCAGAAACCTGTCCCCAAGCAGGCAGGGAAGTCCTGGTCAGCCGAATTGTGGGATTGGGTGAAGACCATTGTGGTGGCTTTTGTGATCATGATGTTGCTTAACCTGTTTGTATTCAATCTGTCGATGGTCAAAGGACAGTCTATGCAACCAACGCTGGTCGAGTCTGATCGTCTGTTTGTGAACAAGATGGTCTATCATTTCGGCGAACCGGCCCGGTCGGATGTGATCGTTCTTCGTGATCCGAGTGAAGATGCAGGCAAGAAAGATTTTCTGGTGAAACGAATCGTTGGACTTCCTGGAGATACAATTGAGGTCAAAGACCATCATCTATATGTAAATGGTGTTCAGCAGGCAGAGAGTTACACCGACATTGAGGTACAGGACCCTGATTTTGGGCCGCTTACCCTGGCATCGGATCATTTCTTCGTCATGGGAGATAATCGTCATGAAGGCAAAAGCAAGGACAGCCGTGTGTTTGGGAGTATAACTTCCAGCGAGATTGTCGGCAAAGCCGAGTTTATTTTTTGGCCATTCTCCGAGATGAAAAAGCTGTAAAATGTTGGACCACAACAACTTCGAAGCGCAATTTGCGTTTAACCATACAGGCACGTAGCTGTACATTTAATCGTATGCAAGACATATATCGTTATAGTTCAGCGCCTGGTCTCTTAAGTGAGGCGGGCGTTCATTGTTTAAAGATAACGAGATTACGTGCCTGATAGAAAAGAGGGAAGAACAATGACGAACGTACGGACCGGGGCAGCACAGGCCGCCTCCGTATGGGAAGCGTTAAAGCAGGAGATCAAGGCGGCAGGCCCGGAACTGGGTATAGATGATATTGGATTTGCTTCAGCGGACCCCTTTATCTCTTTGAAGTCATTGCTAGAGCAGTCTCGGGATAAGGGATATGCGTCAGGATTTGAAGAACCGGATATTGAAAAAAGAGTGCATCCCTCCCTCCCGGATAGCGAGCCTGCTTCCCTGATCGCCATAGCTGTAGCTTATCCGTCCAAAATGGTCAATCCGCCGAAGTCGGAGCCTGGCGCGTACCGCGGCATTTTTGCTCGTTCGGCTTGGGGGCAGGATTATCACCAGGTGCTTCGCGCGGCGATGGACAAGCTGGTGAATTTTATTCGTGAACGCGTACCGGAAGCGATCATTGAAAGTATGGTGGACACAGGTGTGCTTGTGGATCGCGCCGTCTCCCAACGGGCGGGGATCGGGTTCAGTGCCAAGAACTGCTCGATCATATCGCCCAAATTCGGTTCATGGATATTCCTTGGTGAGCTTGTCACGAACATTCCATTCCCGCCAGATACTCCCGTGACCGAGGATTGCGGGGAATGCACGAAATGCATCGATGCCTGTCCTACAGGCGCGCTGGTTGGCCCTGGGCAATTGAATGCACAGCGCTGTATTTCTTTTCTGACCCAGACTAAAGGGTTCCTCGATGAAGAGTTTATGTTGAAAATAGGCAACCGTCTGTACGGTTGTGATACATGTCAGATTGTATGTCCGAAAAATCGGGGCAAAAATTGGGATCATCATCCCGAGTTTCATCCCGATCCGGAGGTTGTAAAGCCTTTGCTGTTGCCGCTGCTGGATATCGGTAACCGTGAATTCAAAGAACGTTTCGGTCAAAGCTCTGCCGCTTGGCGGGGCAAAAAGCCGATCCAGCGCAACGCGGTCATTGCACTGGGCAATTTCAAAGACAAAAGCGCTGTACCGAAACTAACGCAGGTACTGAAGCGTGATCCGCGTCCGGAACTGCGGGGAACCGCTGCCTGGGCGCTGAGCAGAATTGGAGGAGAAGATGCCATGAGAGCTATTGGGGAAGCTGCCGCGATCGAACAAGATGGGAACGTGCTAAGTATGCTGCAGAAGGCCGAGGAGAGATTATTATCGTCCGAGACCTTACCCGATCGACCGCAGGCGGAGCAAGTGAAGAAACAACAAGCAGATACAGTGGAAGCTGTGCAATATACACAAGCAGCATCTTTTTCTCAAGCAAGAGATACGGAGTTCGGGGAGGAGACACAGCGGACTGCGAACGTTATTAAAAGTGAAAGTGACGCTGAACCTGAGCAATCCGTCGCCTCTGGCAGATCTGAAGCAGCTGCATGGAAGCCGTCCGCAGTAACCGGGCTTCACGGCAAACCTGTGTATTATGATGAGGTGTTGACACCGATCGGGACACTTACCTTATGTGCAACGGATGAGGGACTGTGTCATATCGATTTTGGTGCTTTTCATGTTCGGGAAGCTCATCTGCAACAATGGGCCCGTACGTGGGTCGGTGAATACCGATATGAGAAAAACGAAGAGAAACTCAGCGAAGCTGCAGGGCAGCTAGGGCAGTATTTTGCTGGGGAAAGAACGACATTTGACTTGCAGCTTAAGCAGTATGGTACTGCATTCCAGCTACAAGTTTGGGAGGTTCTGTCCGATATATCTTATGGAGAAGCCTTAACCCACCAAGAGGTTGCGGAAAAGATCGGCAGGCCCAAGGCTGTACGTGCAGTTTTGGATGCTATTAGCAAGAACCCAATCCCGATTATTATTCCCTGTCATCGCATGAGTGGTAAAGACGGCACCCTGGTGGGTTACGCAGGCGGTCTGCAAACCAAGGAGCAATTGCTCGCTTTGGAGCAGCAATCGTAAGAGCGGGGGACGTTCATGAAGTATGTAAACGTGGAAAGCGTGGAGGCGGGAGAGATTCTGGGCAAGACAGTGTACTCCAGTAACGGTACGGTATTGTTGTCTGCCGGAGTCGAACTCACCGTGTTTATGGTCAATACGCTGAAGCGTATCGGGGTAACCACGCTGTACATCCAGGATGAAGCGTTTAAAGATGTGGATACAGAAGATATTCTGGATGAAGCCACGAAACGGGCCATTATCAATGAGATGAGCGTTACGCTGGAAGCGGTACGATCCGGGAAAGACTGGAGTCCGAAGAAAGTCGCGCTCAGTATAGACAAATTATTGAATGATGTGCTAAACGGGCGAGAACTGCTGGTGCAGTTAACCGATATCCGAACCCAAGACAATGCACAATATGTTCATGCGATGAATGTTTGTTTGTTGTCTTCTGTTATCGGGTTAAATATGGGGCTCAACTACAATCAGCTCAAGGATCTGGCTGTAGGCGCTCTGTTACATGATATTGGAAAAGTAGGCGAAATTCCTGGCACGATGCCTTCTTCAAAGCTGCATCATACATGGCGCGGCTTTGAAGTGATCAAGAATAAACGTGAGTTCAGCTTGCTAGTTGCACACACTGCGCTACAGCATCATGAACATGAGGATGGCAGTGGTGTACCAAGAGGCATCAGGGGCAAAGATATCCATCTATTCGCCAAAATTGTAAGTGCGGCTAACATCTATGATAATCTCATTAACGGTTTGTCAGGCAGTAGCATGCTGCCGCATGAAGCGTGTGAGGAGATGATGGCGATGTCCGGAACGAAGCTGGACCGGGATATCCTGATTGAGTTTAACAAAAGTGTATCCGTATATCCCAACGGGACTGCTGTTCGGTTGTCTACGAAGGAAACGGGCGTCATTGTTCGCCAGCACCGTGGTCTGCCGGGCAGACCGATCATTCGGGTGGCTCGCGGTAGCACACGCTATTCGTTAGATGTCGTTGAGATCGATCTGGCCAAACAAACAACGGTCTTTATCGAAGGTGTTCTGACTTAAAGCAGGAAAACTGGAAAATGCGTTTGCTCAGGACGTGTGGAAATGCTATGATAACTCTCAGGAAATCCGGTCAGTGTTATGTTTGCATCATGGTATAAAATCTTCATCATTCATGATGTGTACAAGCACGGATCATCCGTTTTTTAAGATTGCATATTGCATACAGAGGTGTCTAAGAGATGGATATTGTAATACCGATTATTACATTGATTGTGGGTCTGGTCGGTGGATTTTTCATCGGGGTGTTCTACCTGCGTAAACAGCTTGAGAAAATGCAAAGCGACCCTGACATGTTACAGAAAATGGCGAAGCAAATGGGTTATAACCTGAATGGCAAGCAAATGCAGCGTGCCCAGCAGATGATGAAGAACCAGCAACCAGGCGCAAAGATGCCTCAGCCGACTCAACATCCTGCGCGTAAAAACTCGGGCCGCCGAAAATAATAGCTGTGGGTGATTAAATCGCTTGCAGGATGTGGTTCGAAAGGAGGCGCTTGGCAGTGGCTGGCGTGAAAGATTATTTGAATTCCAAAGTATCCGACAATCGGGAGAAGATCGAGTATCACGTCGAACAAATTCTCAAATTGATCGGAGAAGATAGCACACGTGAAGGGCTTCTGGAAACGCCTGCGCGTGTAACCCGGATGTACGAAGAGATTTTTGGTGGATATGAAGTGGATCCCCGTGACGTGCTGGGTGTCACCTTTGACGAGAATCACGAAGAGCTGGTCATCGTGAAAGATATCGTGTACTACAGCCAGTGCGAGCACCATATGGCACCGTTCTTTGGTAAAGTCCATATTGGCTATATACCAAGCGGGAAAATTGTGGGTCTTAGCAAAATGGCACGCCTGGTTGAAGCGGTAACACGTCGTCTTCAAGTACAGGAACGTATTACATCACAGATTGCGGACATCTTGACCGAAGCGGTTGCACCGCATGGTGTGATGGTTGTCGTAGAAGGTGAGCACTTGTGCATGTGCTCCCGCGGCGTGAAGAAGCCGGGCAGCAAGACGGTAACGTCTGCTGTACGTGGATCTTTCCGTGATAACCCTGCACAGCGTGCAGAGTTTCTGTCTCTGGTCAAAGAGTAATGATAAATAAGCCGAGTTCCTTTGGGGAACCGGCTTATTTATATAGGGCTTTTTTTTCGTATTTGTCGGAGGGACTGAAACTACATATGAATTCGATAGTCGGAGGTTATGGACGATGAATATACCTTCCCAATCCAACCAACTGCCTGAGTCAGAGAAGAGCGAGTTGACTGTACAAAGGATATCCGCTGAGCAGCATTCATCGCTGCGTTTGCAAATTTGGGAGACACCGCTTATGCGCCTTGGCAGCAGTGTACTTGATGCTTTTGCATGGGAAGAAGTGATGTGCAGACGTGTGGGAGCAGGCCATCTGCCTGTTGCTCATATATGGCGACACCCAGATGCCTTTGTGGCCGGCTTACGCGACCGAAGGCTGCCTCGGGCAGTCGAAGCGATGGATGTTATCAAAGGTCAGGGGACAGCTGTATGTGTAAGGCCTTCTGGTGGGGCCGCAGTTCCGTTGAATCCGGGTGTTGTGAACGTGTCGCTGATTTTGCCCAATCCAGGGTACGCAATTAATATTCATGATGATTTTCGTGAGATGGCTTCGATCATTGCCGAGTCGTTAACTCCTTGGTCAACTCAGGCGCAGACAGGAGAAGTGCAGGGGGCGTTCTGTCCTGGGGATTATGATGTCAGCGTGGGTGGATTGAAATTTTGCGGTATTGCTCAGCGGCGTCAGGCCAAAGCGTACATCATCACGGCTTTTATCATTGTGGAAGGTCAGGGGGATCGGCTTGCTGCGGAGGTGCGTAAATTCTATGAAGAGGCCTCAGGAGGGATAGCCGAAGGATATCCTGAGGTAAAGCATGGAACTATGGCAAGTCTGCAGGAGCTGGCAGGGGTGCCATCCACGGCTGCGTATACGGCTTCGCTGGTACGCACATTGCGCAACAGGTATCCTCATGCAGCGACGGAACGGGTGCTTTCTGTTGATGCGGATGATGTGTTGCGGACGGCAGAACAGATGAAACAGCGCTACGACTGAGTTCTTTATCAATAGGCTTGGAATTGGTGAAGAGAGATGGTATGATGTGATTTCGGAAGGAGAGGATTTAGAGTGGAAACATTGCGATATACATACCTGTATGAAGTCATTTCAACAGGTGAAAAGTCAGAATTCAGCCAAATGGCAACAAGTAAAGAAGAGGCGGCTGCCCTGATTGTGGCACGTATTGCCGATCTGGAGTTCACAGAAGAGTCCGATATCAAACTGGGCGATCTGATCGCCATCAGCAAACAGGTTGGCGACAACTATGTAGCGTGCGAGGGCTGTGCTTCTTAACATAGGTATGTTATGTATGGATTGTAATATGAAGTCGATATTGAGGCGAATCTCTAATGAGAGATTCGCTTTTTTTTACGTGGATTTCATTTCTTGAGTCAGATAACATCGATAAAGCGTGAACTATGTCGTATTTTGTTCAGAAAATGTTCAGAATACATTGTTATACTCATCCAAAAGCCTACAAGGAAGGGAAGGTTTATACGATGAGAAAGTCAGTGCAAAACAAGTTTTCATGGATGTCTCGTCCAATGAAATTCTTTTTGATGGTTGTGTTAACACTTGGTATGGCGAATAACGTTTATTTCTCAGGAAAAGCACATGCTTCAGTCGGAATAGATTTTGCTCGTGGCACTCCTAATTATCCAATAGACGTAAAAGTTACCTCGTCAACGTTTAAATCAAGTGTAAAACTAACGGAGAGTGCGCGTTTATATTATGAGATCCGTGCAGTAGACTGGCTTAGTCCAAGACCTGAACTGGATACGATCAAGGAAAATGCAACACTTGCAGGAACGTATATTGATTTACAAGCAGGAGAAGAGCGTGATCTGTTTTTTAATCACTTAAATTCATCTACAGATTATGCTGTATATTTTACAGCAGATGATCCAAGCAATAACTTATTCGATCTGGCTGATCTGGGGTATCAACAGTTCCAGACTAGCGCAGGCTCACCGGTTACTCCTTCCCATGTAAAGGCCGTTGCTGGTGATGCTCAAGCGAAGATTAGCTGGAGTTCAGACTCTTCCGTTACGGATGCTGTTTATATGTATCAAGGTTCCAAAGAGCCAATTGATCCTGATAGCTGGATTGATATCACAAGTATGTTAGACGGTGAAAAGGTCATCCATGGTTTGACGAACGGATTGCCTTATGTTTTTGCAGTTAAATCTACATTCAACGATGATCATACCCAGTCCGATTATATCGTCTCTAACGTGATCACACCTGGTTTACCTGCTGCACCTGCGGCACTAACTCCGCAGGTTATTAATGGACAAGTTCAGTTAAACTGGAATAGTGTACCTGAGGTAGACGGTTATGTCGTATATATGTATCAGGGCAGTACTGCGCCACAAGATCCTGAGAATTGGACTAAAGTAGCTGGGCCGATGGATACATTGCAGTATACCGTTTCAAATCTAACGAGCGGTCTGCCTTATGTATTTGCTGTTCGATCTTCAAGCAACGCGGGAATGTCAAAGTTTAAAGTATCCGCATCGGTAACACTGCAATCTCCCGGCAATAGTGGGGGAGAAGTTGTTGTGACACCTTCTCCATCACCATCTAGCTCTTCGCCTTCATCACCGGTTTCATCGACTCCACAGAAGGAGATTATTAAAGTGGATGTGGCAAATGGCGAGCTGGCCTCCACCATTGATTCCTTGGAAATCAGCCGGACTCGTGGAACAGATGGTACGATAAAAGACGAGCTTGGATTAAATCCAGGTAAAGCACAGTCGGTTATTGATCAGTTAAAGAAAACCGGCTCACGTACAGCTGTTGTTCTGATTCCAGATGCAAAAGATGAAGTCTCTCAGTGGGACGTGAAACTAGCGCGGGAATCGACTAAGTTGTTCACTGAACAAGGAATCGAGTTGGTTATTTCCAATCCAAACGTGAAAGTAACCATTCCAGCCACATCTATGAAAGACAGAACAGATGATGTATATTTCCGTCTCGTGCCTGTAAAGAAACAGGAGACACGTCTGGCTATCGAACAACGATTGCTGGCTAACGAGACGATTACTCAATTCGCCGGCACCAAAGATATTCAGGTGTTGGGGCGTCCAATGACGATTGAAACGAATCTGCAAAGCCGTCCTGTAACGCTTGTCCTGCCAGTAGACAGCAAACAGCTTGCAGGTGTGAAACCAGCGGATCTTGGCGTGTATATCGAACACAGCAATGGAACAAAAGAGCTGGTACACGGTAAAGTAGTAACATTGAATAAAGATAATAACCAGCAAGGCATCGAGATTAATGTGGATCAGTTCAGTACCTTTTCCGTGGTACGGGTCAAAGACTGGGCTGATGACACGGCAACAGCCAAACCTTATATTCACGGCTATGCAGATGGTCGTTTCCAACCGGAGTGGTTCGTAACACGTGCCGAGATGGCGGCACTCATTACGCGTGTAACAGGCACTGTGGAGTCTGAGAGTAAAGCATCATTTACTGATGTTAGAACTGGCCACTGGGCTTATGGCAGTATCTATGCTGCTACTCAAGCCGGTTACTTCACAGGTTACGCAGACGGTAGCTTCAAACCGGGGCAAGGAATTACACGAGCAGAGATAGCGAGTGTATTACAACATTTGCTGAAAGCTGAACAAGCAGTGACATCCGAAGCAACAACTGCATTCACGGATGTGAAGCAACACTGGGCACAGGAGGCGATCGCTCGGCTTGATGCTGCAGGAGTTCTTACAGGATATACGGATGGTACCTTCCGTCCTGAGAAACTGGTATCGCGTGCTGAAGCAGTGACTATGATCAATAAATTGATTGGTCTTCAACCTGCAGCAACAGCGCTAAAATCCTGGTCGGACGTACCTGATACCCATTGGGCTTACCAAGCGATTCAGGCCGCATCCATAAAGGATTGACGACCAGCACGTTTCAAAGAGATATCTTTCAGTCTTTGACTGGAGATATCTCTTTTTATATTTACTGGAACCAGAATACCTCAGTACGGCGGCCATAGGAGCTTGCGCGCGGTTTCGTACCGTTCAGCGACAGCGGGCCAGTAGACTACATTCCACCAGTCTTCAATGTACTTTTTGCGTTCGTTTTGATGCTTGAGATAGTAGGCATGTTCCCATACATCTAGTGGCAGGAGTGGAACGATATCCGATTGGGACAGATTTTGATGTTTTTCAGCCTGCAAAATTTCCAAACGATGTGCTCGCGGACTCCAGACCAGCATTGCCCACCCGCTACCTTCCACCTTGTTAGCTGCCTCGGTAAATTGATTTTTGAATGCTTCATAGCTGCCAAAATCACGTTTGATCTGCTCTGCAAGCATTCCGGTAGGCTTGCCGCCGCCCGCTGGGTTCATAATGGTCCAGAAGATGGTATGCAGATAATGTCCTGCTCCATTAAAAGCTAGCTCACGCTCCCAATGTTTGATGAGCTCAAAATTATTCTTTTTCCGGGATTCGGCGAGTTTCTTCTCCGCAACGTTCAAACCGTCCACATAGGACTGATGGTGCTTGTCATGATGAATGTGCATTGTCAGCTCGTCAATGTGCGGCTCCAGCGCATTATACGCGTAAGGGAGGGGAGGTAACGTGTGCCCGCCAATAGGAACCGGCTTTTCTCTTACCGGGACAGATGCAGGCAGCGTTTCGGCAGGAGCCGTCCCAGCCGTTGATGGTTGGAGTGACGACGATTGCACCTGCGCGGAAGCCGAAGGGGATATACTGGTATTGGTATTGGTTTGCCCGGCTAAAGATGCTTGTAATTCCGTTGCTTCTAGACGTGTGTCTTGGGCGACCTTGGAGCTAATGTTGTGTAGTGCATTCTCTAGCAACATCGATGAGGGTGGTTCTGTTTCACGCAAAATGCCGGGCTGGCTCAGGGTTTCTAATACCCCTAGGAAATACTCCGATTCGCGGATGATATGCAAGATGAAGGTTTGAGCAAATGGGACCGCACGGACCGCTGCACTTTGCTCCAGCATAATATAAAGCTGCTTGATAAACTCTTTGGACTGATGTTTTGCTGTCTGGACGAGTTGATCGATACTTCGCATGATATAGGGGGCAGGCGGCTGGGTTGCAGGCAACAGCTGTTTTATCAACTGATTCGCCACTCGCTCACTGTTCGCAAAGGCTGCTTCCCATTCCTCCAGAAGTTTAACGTAGGAGGGCTCAAGGTCAGGAACCAGTGTGCGAATGATGAGCGTATGTTCTTTCTCTTGCTCTTTCCAGAAACGGATTTCTTCCAGCGTCCGTAGAGGAAGCAGATGACCGTATCCATCGCAGTTCATATGCGTTATACCTCCAATCTTTCAGATTATTTTTCGAACCCGATCTTCGTCCAATTACCTTTGCTCTGTCTCAACAGTGTATTCTTGGGACGCATTGTCCTATGTGTATAAAAAAAGAGCCCCGGAGGGCTCTAAACACATCGAAATGCTGTATATCATTTTAATATTACTGCCGGTTTTGTTGCACATCCTCACTGCTTGTTTTCGTCACATGACTAAGGAAAATCGAAACACGGCGTAGATATTCCTTCGGATGCTCCCGGAAGATCAGTTCATGATGCGCGCCTTGTACAATCCATTCTTCTGAATAAGGATTCGTCTGATTAGCGGCAAGTTGTTCGGCAATCGGATAAGGGGCCTTCTCATCTTCTGTACCATGAATAAAGAAGATTGGGAACGGATAGTCCTTTTTCTTCACTTCCTGATACGGGATTTGCTGCAAGCCGGTACCGTTCAAGATCGGGAAGAGCAACTTCATAATCTCGAGCGTAGGCTGACGCGGCAGATTGATCTGATTATGAATGTTGTGGTACAGCGTATCCGGCTCCAGCAGGAATGTACTGTCCAGAATCATGGCATCCACTTCTTTGGTTAGCAGTCCGGTTTGCAGAGCCGTGCCTGCTCCCATGGAAAATCCCCAGACGACCAGCTCCTGTGCTCCGCGCTGTTTAGCAAACTGAATAGCTCCCAGCAATTGCTGAGACTCAGCTTTACCACCTGTTGCTACCGCTCGGTTGACCTGAGAGGCAAAGCCGTAATCGAACATCACCACATTAAACCCGAGCTGGTGCGCGTAATGGGCGAGGTCATACATAGGCACCCAGGTTTCCTCCCGATTGGCTCCATAACCGTGGCTGAAGATGATGGTTTTGCCCGTATCGGTATTCGCAGGGATATACCAGCCTTGCATAGTTCTGCTACCGTCGGCCGCAGGGAATGTAATGTCCTCATATTTCATGTTTTTGGCCTGCATCGGGTTCGAAAACACCGGTGCGACCGTAGGGTTGGAGAGCACCCAAGCAATATAACCGTGTAAGGCAATAAAACAAAACAACAGAAAAAATACAACGGAGAGCAGCAACGCTACGACAATATGTTTGAACCGAATCAGCCTCGGTGACAACGAAGAGGGCAGATCGGACACTTTGGTATGCAGCGGGGCTTCGCTCTGGGATGTCGGATACATGCACGCCCCTCCTTTGAGTTTCGGTTGAGGATTAATATGGACAAGATCATAACGATATGAAAAATAGCATATAGGTACTTTTTAGCACGTATTCATGACGATGGCATCCTAATGCTAAAGTCACGCTTTTGATATTTTATCTAAATTCGTTTCTATCTTTATCGTATGTCCCGATATAGTCAAAGTCAATTGATTGGAGGTATTTGTTACGCAATTGTTATATAGTTCTTAAGATGTAGAGGTAACAATTCCATAGTGTGTAAATTACAGGAGATTGGGATGTGCTAATTGGATATCCTTGTTCATTTTTTTGTTTTCAAATCATACTCAAAACGGTTCTTTTTGGTTTACAGATGAGACCGTTTCTCATATAATTTATGTAACCAAGTTTCATGTGATGAAACATGAGGAGGGCATCATGCCATGGAAGACCGCAAATTAACCGTCCGGGCTGTAGAACGGGCGCTGGATATATTATTATGTTTTACCACGCGCAGTGATCTTGGACTCACTGAAATTGCTAGTCAGATCGGTTTGCACAAAAGTACGGTACATCGATTGATGGCTACACTGGAGGATCGGGGGTTCGTGATACGTGATGCGGCAACCGAAAAGTATCGGCTAGGTATTCGGATCTGGGAGCTGTCAGCGCATATGTCACGTAGTGACGATCCTGCAATTTTGCTGTTACCTGCAATGGAGAGGCTGCGTGATCGCTTGGGCGAAACCGTAAGTCTCTACCTTCGTGACGGCGGTGAACGGATTCGGATTCAGGCTGTGCAGAGTGATCAGGCGATTCGGCGGGTTGCACCTGTAGGTGTCAGACTGCCGCTTTCCGTAGGAGCTTCCAGCAAAGTATTAATGGCATTTGCCGCTGATGAGGATCGGGAGGAACTGATGAACGGCCCGGAATGGCCTGTATTTATCGATCCGGCCGTCTATCTGGCACAGATGGAAGACATTCGAGTGAGTGGCTACGCAACCAGCTATGAGGAACGCGAGCCGGGAGCTGCCGCTGTGTCTGTGCCAATTATGGATCGCAGAGGCAACATTGCAGCAGCGCTTTCCGTGTCTGGACCTGTTAGCAGGCTCTCGCAAGAGACATTACATGAGTACGCGCCTGTGTTGAAAGAAGCAGCTGTACAAATGGGACTTATGTTGCCATAGGGGAAGGCTCTTGCATGAAGTTTTGCTCGAAGGGAATTACCTCTCTGGAATATTAAGGTTGAATTTAAGCCCAGATTACGCTACTCTGTAATGGACGACCCAGCGGGGTCGGTTGAATGTCATATTTTAAGTTGAACAGCGGCTTGATTGTCGCAATACGTTTACGTTACTGGGGGAGTCCGAATTGTCCGGACTGAGACGGGATCGCATGAGATCCCGGACCCTTTGCACCTGATCTGGATCATACCAGCGTAGGGAAGTAATCGGCCATATGACCACAGACACCACAGACGTTAACCCGGGATCAATGCTGTATTGCAGCGGGTGGCCCTTGTTGCGTGTATGGTGATGGACATTAGTCGGTTCCTTCGGAACCGGCTTTTTTTATTTACAGCGGCAAGCAGAGATTCAGTTGTTGTGTTTCACCTTGGCAGTGACAGCACAATAATTGCGGCATAGATGCCTGGACTTCTAAGAGAAGTGATCTCGTGTTTCGTGCTCATGCTGATTGTACATAAAAGTTGTCTTTTGGATCATTCTAGCTGCTTATGCAGGGTCAATCCTGCTGTGCTTCTGTGCTCTGCTTTTTCCAGACAGGTGTGGTAAGTCAAAGCTGTCACATTGGTGGACGATATGGGCAAATGAAGATCACAGAGGAGGAAACAGGAGACATGAATACAGGGAACCAAACGGAGCAACAGACGGGAATAGAGGAAACAGGGCGCGATGGTCATCCGGTGGAAAAGAAAACCGGAGCGACTGGAGGGGTACAACCCTTCCCGGGCAGCCGCAAAGTCTACATTCAGGGCTCACGACCGGACATTGCTGTACCGGAGCGTGAAATTGCCCTTCATGATACGAATACCTCCCAAGGGGTGGAGCATAATGAGCCGCTGCGTGTCTACGATACGAGCGGCCCGATGACCGATCCCGAATTCCAGATGGATATTCGGAAGGGATTACCTGCGCTCCGAAATCACTGGATTATGGAGCGTGGTGACGTTGAAGCATATGAGGGCCGCGCAGTGAAGCCGGAGGATAACGGATTGAAGGCGGGAGGACGGAGAGCCGGGGCAGAGGAGTACCCGGGATTCCGCGGTCAACCGCTACGTGCTCAGGCTGGACGCTCTGTCACACAGATGCATTATGCGCGACAGGGCTTGATTACGCCCGAGATGGAGTACGCCGCTATTCGTGAAGGCGTAGAGCCTGAATTCGTGCGGCAGGAGCTGGCGAGCGGCCGGGCTATTCTTCCATCCAACATCAATCACCCGGAGAGTGAGCCGATGCTGATTGGGCGTCATTTTCACGTGAAGATCAACGCCAACATAGGTAATTCCGCTGTATCTTCCTCCATCGAGGAGGAGGTGGAGAAGATGACCTGGGCTGTTCGCTGGGGATCGGATACGGTAATGGATCTCTCCACAGGCAAAGACATTCATACCACACGGGAATGGATCATCCGTAACTCCCCAGTGCCGATTGGTACGGTGCCGCTCTATCAGGCGCTGGAGAAGGTAAATGGCGAGGCGGAGGCCCTCACTTGGGAGTTGTACCGGGATACGCTGATTGAACAGGCGGAGCAGGGCGTGGACTATTTTACAATTCATGCGGGTGTGTTGCTCCGATATATTCCGATGACAGCGAAACGGATGACGGGAATAGTGTCTAGAGGCGGGTCCATTATGGCGGCGTGGTGCCTGGCACATCATCAGGAGAACTTTTTGTACACCCATTTTGAAGAAATCTGCGAGATTATGAAAAGGTATGACGTTGCTTTCTCCCTCGGGGACGGACTGCGTCCAGGTAGCATCTACGATGCCAACGATGAAGCACAGATGGCGGAGCTCGCCACACTTGGGGAATTAACGCAGATTGCATGGAAGCATGATGTGCAGGTGATGATTGAGGGGCCGGGACATGTGCCGATGCACAAGATCAAGGAGAATGTGGATTTGCAGATGGAGATCTGCCAGGAAGCGCCGTTTTATACGCTCGGGCCACTGACCACAGACATTGCACCGGGATATGATCATATTACGTCTGCGATTGGGGCAGCGATGATTGGCTGGTTTGGTACGTCTATGCTCTGCTATGTCACTCCAAAGGAGCATCTGGGGCTTCCGAACAAGGATGATGTACGTGAAGGGGTTATCGCTTATAAAATAGCTGCCCATGCCGCAGACCTAGCCAAAGGCCACCCACGCGCTCAGCGCCGGGATGATGCACTGTCGAAGGCACGCTTCGAGTTCCGCTGGAGAGATCAGTTTAACCTGTCACTTGACCCGGAACGAGCGCTATCCTACCACGATGAGACCCTACCCGCAGAAGGGGCGAAGGAAGCACATTTCTGCTCCATGTGCGGACCGAAGTTCTGCAGTATGCGCATCACGCAGGACATCCGTGCCTTTGCCGCAGATCGCGGCCTGAACGATGATGAAGCAGTAGCCGCCGGGATGCAGGCGAAGGCTGAGGAGTATCGGGCGCGGTCGTAAGCTTCCGCAACCGAAAAAGTGACCCGACAGGACTGAAGTGCCTGAGCTTGGGTCACTTTTTTATGTTTAAGTTGTAGGTTACTCGTAATATCCTTTTGCATACACGGCTGCGGTTGAGAAGCAGAGATGTTTCATTTCATCCTGCTGATTTTCGGGCGGCATCTCCAGGAACCACGGCTCCTTCATATCTTCTCGGGTCATGGGTACCGGACGCCACAGGATCAAACCGATCTGATCGAACTGGAAACTGCAACCAAGCTCGGGATCTTCACGGTCATATGGCGCAATAGCGTCCAACTGCGGTATCAAAATGTCAGCCTCGGTGCCAAGCAGATCAAGTTCTCCCAGCATACACTTATACTCATCACTTTCATGAAATTCAATAAAATGTACTTTGCCTTGAGCATCATATTCTACGTTGGGATCAAAGCCGAAAGCTTCCGTTTGTTCAACTTCATTTTGTGTCATGCCTAAACGGATACCCCCGATGGATTGACCTGGTTCTACAACGAGATGTTTCATGGTTACATTCCCTCCAAAATAAAAAGTCTACATAGTTGTGGCTGACCACCCTTGTCATGAAGCAGGGTACTGCCTACTAGAAACTGCAAACAGTGCGAAAATGCTTATACTTTCTTCGTGATACCGATATCCCGCTCCAGATTCGCGCCTAATAATGAAAGCGGCGTATAGATGGTCATACTTGTATCGGAAGATGCCTGCTCAGCGGCAGGAGCCATGGAAAGCTGAGCAGCGACAAGACAAGTATCCTTGCGTTCAAGAGCAAGCTGCTGCAATGCTTCTTCTAACGCGGTGATGTAGCCTTCCTGGTCACCTCGCATGATCATGTCGAATAGACCAGGGAGCAACACGGATTCAAGCTCAGGCTTGTCCTTTCCTGCCAAGTGTCGATCCATATAGTCACGATATCGAGCCATCGTGGGTTCTACGGTGGCGGGATTGGTAAACGCGAGCAAATACCGCTTCGGATGTTTTACCATCATCGCGAGCAGTGAATCGTCAATACCCGTTACCCTAATCGGTAACGGTTGTATTTGTTCCAGTACGGCAGCGAACAAGGTGCATGTCACAAGAATGGCGTCAGCGTGACAGCGGCTCATCCATTGCAATGTCTGATTTACTTTTTCCCGAACAAGCGCACTATTGAAATGCTCATCATGCTTGAGCCGATCAAGACCGGGGTCCACATAGTGAACCAGTTCGATATTATAGGAAATCAAGGCTTGTTCAATCAACCTGATATTGGAGTGATGCGCGTGGAAACAGGCAATGGTACTCATAGGCAATCCCCTTTATGTAGAGTGGCTACAAGACGCGCCTGGATCACACAATTAGAGTGAACCATCGGTTAAGAAACTTCGCGCCTGAAATGTCACCTTTTACACGTAGTATAGGGAGTAGCCGGAAAGATGTAAAGCGTTATCTCATGTTCATGGATACGTTCTTTTTCGCCATTTTTTGCTGTAAAATTTCATGGAAGGATAGGCCTTGAGTGTTCTCATTTTCCTTTTTGGGCACATTGGTCTCCGTGTTGCGCGGATATTGGTGGTGATACGGGATCATTTGCTGAATAGGCATGCGGATCATCTTGGTTTCCTCCTTACATGCATGATGGACATGCATCGTTAGTGTGTATGTATATTCAACATTCGTTTTGTTGGTGAAAATAAAATGAATTCACCTTGTACGCTTATAGGTACATATGACTTGTTACATGAAGAAGCGGAAATTCAATCATTATTCCGACTCGGATGTAGTGATTTTACCCGGTATTCAGAAGATGTAAACGGTTTTAGGAAAATTCAGGAACAAAGAACCTGATATAAAAGGCGAGGCATGGGAGCGTGGTATCGGTTGTTATGCGAATGGTCCTAATTTTAGGGAAGTCAATGGTACTTGCCTCTAAGACATATGTCCAAGTAACTAGGTATGGTATATGCTAACTAACTTGGTTCTATGGTCGGGGTATATTAATCGAAAAATGTCAAAAAAGCTGCCAAGACCACTTGGCAGCTACAGGTTTCCTCATTTGATTCTCTCTTTAAATTCTTTTCTGAAGAGGGGTATCCGTTCGTATTACTTCCGTTACCTACGTTCGTTTACCGCAATATATACATCCACCTGTGTATGTTCCGGGTCTAAACTGCGTTCATCATAGTACTCAAAATCGCCGGTAAATGTACGGTCTTGCTGATGGCTCCACGCCCACACCGCTCCCCACACTTCGCTGACCACCTCAACCATGGGTCCGGTTCTCGAAGTAAACACTGCATAGGTAGCAGGCGGTAACTGTACCTCGTCGAAACCTTCAGGTAGTCGTTCTTCCGCGCCGATTTCATGTCCGATCAAAATGGTATATTCTCCAGCAATGCCATCCGCGTAATCCGTGTAACAGCCATAGCGTGCAGCCTCAGTAGCCGGAATGTGTTCGGAGGCAAAATAACGGCCCCACAACGCACCGATGCTGCCTTGACCGCTCATCTCAATTGCGTTGGTTGTACGTGCGGACAATCCGGCTAAGCGTTTGCCTGGAAGGGTGACATAGCGAACAGGCTCTTTGGTCAGCAGAGTATCGTTCACCGCAGAAGCAACGTCAGATGATGGTGCTCCAGCATGAATAGGTGCATGAGCGACAGTCGCTGTCCCGTCCGGACCGTTTCCTACATTTCCTTCATTACGCCAGCGTTTCAGAAAAGGTAGTTGGTTGCGTAGCATCGAGCGGGCTGATTCCTCGTCCATGCCTTCTTCTTTGAGAATAGCGGTGCACATCTCGATCATGCCTTCTAGCGTCATGCCTGGTTGTTCGAACTTGCCATCCTTGTAACAATAAATGCAGTATTCACGGGTGGTGCTGCCATCCATTTCTGTACCAAATTGATCAGTACTTGTGAGTGGCATTCCACAGCTTTGACATACGGTAACGTTCATTATTCATTCCTCCTCGGTTATATGTACAACTTCAACCTGAACATAGTTGAAGTATACGGGGAGGAACTGGACAGCTGTCTGTCAGGTTTGAGCTGAGGTTTTATAATTTTGCACAATCTGCTCTGCCATCCGGCATACATTGTCCCGAATATGCAGAGGTTCCAGCACCTCCACGTCCGCGCCAAAACCGAGAATAAATCCATATAGCCAGTTATCCTCAGGGAAAGCGATCTGGCTGATATAATACCCGTTCCCGTCAGGCAGTACATTCTCAATCCCAAACCATTCTTCCGCGAGATGACGGGCACGGGCATGGAATTTCAGCGTGAGTCCAATGTGATTGTTCGGACGGCTCCATTCCTGCTGCCACGGTCTGTCCTGAAGATTGATGGATTGACGTTCAAAATGTTGTTCGGCAAGCACAACCTCTTTCATGCGAACCAGCTTGAACATACGGAATTCATTCCGTTCATGGCAAAAGGCGTACAGATACCACGCGTGCCTTTTCAGCACAAGGGTGTGTGGATCAACCGTGCGACAGGTCTCTGCACCTTCGGCGCTGCAATAGGCAAAATGAATGCATTGAAGTTGATCGATTCCCTGATCGATGACCTTTAATTTCTGTTGCAGTGCTTCAGGGTGTGTCCACGTTGAATAATCCACGATGAATCGGTGTGTGCTGGCCTGAAAATCTTCATTTTTGGCTTCCGGCACGATACTGCTCAGCTTCTCTACCAATAACTCACGCGCAGTATTCGTATGAGTGGTTGAGATGCTACGCAGCGCCGTGACGATGGAAGCGAGATCCTTGTCGGTTAACAGATTGCGATCCAGCCGGTAACCTTCTGCCAACCCGATGCCACCGCTTGCGCCCTGATAGGTCACCACCGGAATTCCAGCTTGGCCTAATGTGTCGATGTCTCGATAGATTGTACGAATAGACACTTCAAACATGTCTGCCAGGTCTTTGGCCTGTAATCGCCTGCGATTAATGAGCAGTACCACAATGGCTAACAAACGCTCCAGTTTCATAGATATATCTTCCTTTTTTATTAGTGTCTGTATAAGTGGAATATTTCTTTTACACTTGAACGGAGAGGACAGAAAAAACCTGGAGAAGCAAAGCGGTCGCCTTTATCACCGGATTTTCCCTATAGAGAAGGGAATCAAAAAAATCTGGGGATAACAGCGATCGGAGGGTTAGTCTGTCATCGGAGTGGACTGTGTAAAATCTGTTCTGCTTATATAACATTGCTTTCAATTGTTTATCTGGGAGTTATCTGTTAGATTCATAGGTATTATATGCTCAGCATCCCATATAGGAGTGAAATAAGCAATGAAGCGAATTACGATTCTGATTGCGGACGATGAAATAGAGATCGCGGATCTGGTTGCTTTACATTTACAAAAAGAAGGCTATCATACCGTCAAGGCTTCTGACGGACAGTCGGCACTACAGGCCGTTCAGACACACGCCATCGATCTGGCGGTTCTGGACATTATGATGCCGGGTATGGACGGGTATGAGGTGACCCGCAAAATTCGGGAGCAGCATCATTTTCCAATCATTTTCCTGAGTGCGAAAACGTCGGACATGGATAAAATTACAGGACTCGTGATGGGGGCCGATGATTATATGACCAAGCCATTTAATCCGATGGAGCTTGTGGCTCGCGTCAACTCTCAGCTACGGCGTGCTTTGCAGTTCAGTCAGTCCACAGCTACGGCGCAGCGTTCTGTTTTGGAAAAGGGCGGACTTGTTATTGTCCCCGACCAACATAGCGTAACTCTTTACGGTAAACCGCTGGAGTTAACACCGAAGGAATTTGACATTTTAGTGTTACTTGCCAGCAATCCCAAACAGGTATTCAGCACAGAAATCATTTTTGAAAAGGTATGGGGCGAGGCTTATTTCGAGAGCGGTAATACTGTCATGGTACATATTCGAACACTGCGCAAGAAACTCGGAGAAGATGTGAACAAGAACAAGTTCATCAAAACCATCTGGGGTGTGGGGTACACGTTCAATGACTAAACGGAGAAGTTTTCGCACAACGATGATTATGATGCTTGGTCTGAGTATGCTTTCTTCTGGCGTCGTAACATTTATCGTGTATAAGCTGTTACAGATGTACTACGCAGGGGTGAGGCGGGAAGACCCGCTGGCGGAATATCGCAATATGATGAGAAGTATTGGCGATTTATATGTTTTTATGCTGCTCTTTATCCCGCTTGCGATTTTATTTTTCTACTTGTTTACCAGACGCTATGTCACGTATTTCAAAGAGATTTCCGCGGGCATTAATCACTTGGCTAACGGGCATTTTGATCATCAGGTACAGATTGTAGCCAAAGACGAATTGGGTACGATTGCGGAAAGCGTCAATATGGCGAGCCAGAAACTGCGAGAAGCGGTGAAACGAGGGGATTTTGCCGAGAACAGCAAAGACCAGCTCATCGTAAATCTTGCGCATGATCTGCGCACACCGCTGACCTCTGTACTGGGTTATCTGGATTTGCTGATGAAGGATGAGCAGTTGACTGAGGAACAGGCGCGGCATTTCATCGCGATTGCGTTTACCAAGTCCCAGCGGCTTGAGAAGCTAATAGATGATCTGTTTGAGATTACACGAATGAACTACGGCATGTTACCTGTACGTAAAACGCGGCTGGACCTAAGCGAGCTGTTGAAGCAGATGAATGAGGAACTTTATCCTGTTTTTGAAAAAAACAATCTGGTCACCCGTTTACATATCGATAACGATCTTACCGTATCCGGAGATGGGGAGCTACTCGCCCGTGTATTCGAAAATCTGCTAATTAACGCTGCCAGACATGGCAAGGACGGTATGTACGTTGACATCAAAGGATTTCACGATGGAGGTCAAGTTGTCATTCAGGTGACGAACTATGGGGGACATATTCATCCCGATGATCTGCCGCACATCTTCGACATGTATTACACCGGAGATCGGGCACGGACCGTGCAAGAGGGAGGTACGGGGCTTGGACTGTTTATCGCACGTAATATCGTGGAGCAGCATGAAGGTATAATATCGGCTGTAAGTGATGTGGTGCACACGATGTTTGAGGTTCGTCTACCTGTTTTCCAGCAGGATTCTCATGAAACTTAAGAAAAATTTAAACATTGCCCTGCGTTTTCTTTAAATTGTTTTGTCTATCCTTGAATCATGAGAGGAAGGAGGAACAATCATGAAAAAGTGGGGCTTTCTACTATGCATCATTTTGATTGGATATATCGTAACGCAATCAACGGCAGCTTTACAGCAAAAAGAGGGGGTGCCGATTGTTATTTTGGATACCGATGAGAAATACAGGGGGTACCATGAAGCTACAACTCAAGATATGAAACAGCAAATACATAAAGGCAATCTTGTTTTGGTCAATTCCAAACATCCGATTCACCCGGAGGGTATTCGCTCCGATGTTGTATATGTAGCGGATGAAGAAGATTTGCTTCAGGGTTATGGCATCATGGATCAGACGTTGATGCTGTCCCGTGAGGTCACAGCAAAATTTCAGAAGATGGTTGAGGCTGCGGGTAAAGAGGGAGTGCGCTATTTCCTGATGAGCAGCGGGTACAGAGATTTTGAGAAGCAGGACGAGCTGTATCGGCAAAAGGGTTCAGACTACGCTTTGCCTGCAGGCTACAGCGAGCACAATCTGGGTTTATCCCTGGATATAGGTTCAAGTCTGGCCGCGATGAGCGAAGCTCCTGAGGGGGCATGGCTGGAGAAGAACGCGTGGAGATACGGTTTTATTTTGCGATATCCGAAAGATAAAGTGAACGTGACCGGCATTCAGTATGAACCCTGGCATTTCAGATATGTTGGCATGCCGCATAGTGCGGTAATGTACAAGAACCATATGGTTTTGGAAGAGTATCTGGAGATGTTAAGAGAAAAGAAAGACGTAAGCGTCGATCTGGACGGCGTTACATATGATATCCATTATTATCAGGTGTCGCAGGATGCGAAGATATATCTGCCAGAGAATGATGCCTATGACATCTCCGGTGATAATATGCAAGGAGTTATTGTTACAGTTGAAAAATCGTCTTGATGATGAGTATCAACCTAAGAGGACGGCCTGACGGAGGAGGAGGGAGAGACAGCATGAGACAGAACGAGCCGGACGAGCAGGTTAGGCAACAGGGTCAAAAAAATCACCAAAAAATCAAACTTTTTGATGACAACCAACGTCATAAGAATCATAGTCCCCATCGCAATGGGATCAACCCCAGTCCGCTTCGAATCGTCTGGATTGCCCTATTCGTGGTCTACCTCTATATGCTAACCAAGCTGATTTTATTTAAAGGAGGGCCCATGGATGTAGGGCTGGTATGGGACAGACTGATGGCGTTACTGCGTCAACCAGATCTGATTCATACACGAACTGTAAATCTGACGCCATTTCAGGAGATCAAACGAGACTGGCATAGTCTCTCCGTTCATCACCGATCAGGAACAGCCATTCACTTGGTGGGTAATATTCTTGCATTTGTACCGTTTGGTGTATGGATTACGGGTCTGGTACGCCATTCTTTTTTCGCCGGGATTCATGTGCTGTTCCTATCCTTTTTACTTAGCCTGGGGTATGAAGTGACACAGTTGCTGACGGGGATGGGCATCTTTGATGTGGATGATCTTATGCTGAATACACTTGGTGGAATGATCGGATATGTGTTGTATATCGTGTTACTGGTATTGAACAGGCTATTCACTGGAGGAAGATCGAGAGTAGTGGTGAATAATTAGGCGACTGGCGATGAAATCACAGGAGAGTAACTGTGAGAATCGCGATGTAAATCACTGGGAGAGTAATTAAGCGAAAGAGTGATCGTGATAACTGTGGGAGAGAGGCCCATGTTTCGTGGCCTGCCTAAGGAGGGATTACACTGATTATTATCGCTGTGCTGTTGATTAGTGCAGGGTTTATGTTTCTGGTATATCCGCAGAGTACAACAGGTGCCACAGATCAGCAAATCAAGGATCGTCGTTTTCTAGCGAGGTGGATAGGAGTAACTTTGATCGTCATGTCGTGTTTATTTCTGATGATGGGAACCATGCAACTGTTCGATCAATCCTCACATTATATCGGGCATTAAGCAAATCTCCCTATGAACGCACAGCTTGTAGCGATGCGTGAGAGGGAGTTTTTTTATAAAGACACGAAGGTGGCGGGGATTTTTAAAAACCCTGGAAACTCGAAAACCCAAACCCAAAACCCAAAACCCAAACCCAAAACCAAAACCCAAAACCCAAAACCCAAAACCAAAAACCAAAACCCAAAACCCAAAACCCAAAACCCAAAACCCAAAACCCAAAACCCAAAACCCAAAAAACCTAACCCTATAGTTATCAATGTTCTGTCTCTCTCGTAGCGCTAACGATCATAACAGAGCTTATTTGGCTGATTTAGCCAGCTTATAACTTCTAACGATCACCAGAAACGCTATTTTCTCAATTTTAGCTGAAATCGGGATAAATCGGGGAGGATTTACTTCAATAGCGTTCCTACGGATCGTTAGAATTTCACAAGGCCTATTTGGCGCCCAATAAGGCTTCTCATGATCGTTAGAGTCATTAGCATTTCGGCTGCCGGTCTCCTTGGTATCGATTTTTTAACTTCAGAACCTTTCCATGCGACGTATACAATTTTGCTTTGTTCGCAACGGGGATTTTTACCTGAAAGTTACATTCTAGAGTATTGATTTGATTCGTTTTAAGCGGAGCTTTTTGTGATACTTCTTCAACGTTTAGTTGCAAGACACAATGAGATGCTCATTTCTTATCTTAAAGAAAAGCCGATTCACCTATTACCTGTTTGTTCACTATACTTGGAGGGGGGGCTCGCTTTGATTGTGTTAGCTAAACAGCTTGCCGGAAGAATGAGAGCGCTGATCGCTATCGAAAGTGAGATCGCAGACGCAACACATAGACAAGAAGAGGAACAGGCCATACGAGCGTTGGAAAAGGACAGATCCACTCAGATTCGTAGCTTCACGCGTGATGAATTATTGGTTATCAAAACGGTTATGAATATTGGCCGATGCGAAAGAGGTTATCGTTATTATGCCAACTCAGAGAATCCATATTATTATGAGATCATTCACCTGCCCATTGAGTTGAACGAGCATGAGTTGATGCAGAAGTATTCATATTATCTGGTACATAAAACAGAACATGAGCTTGCAGATAGAATGGAGTACTATACGGCTGTTTCTGAACAACTGAAGGAAGGTATGGCTATTTTGAAACTCTAGGAGGCAGATCGGATGATTATGAAAATTTCGTATTGCACCCCTGACGGTTTCTATTATTATGTCCCTGACCAGCATGCAGAGCAGATCGAAGCGTGGAGAAATGAATTTTCTGATTTTCTGCAAAGCATTGAAGGTAAACATCCATTCACTCAATATATGGAATCGATTAATTTCGATGATGAACTGGAATATGGGGTGTTTATTCGCAGTTACGGCGGGGATGATTTTATGGATTGGATCAACGTCGAAAAGTTGAAAAGCAGGGGAATCTATCGTATACCTGCACCGCTGGATGATTCAGAGGTGGGAATCAGGATTGATTTTTGAGTAGATTGGGGTCCCAACTCAATAAATCATAAATCAAAAAGCCCCGCTTCTCGTGCAGGCTGCACATGAAGCGGGGCTTTGTTATCTCATTTTATCCCATGAAAGATTAAGGGGGTTACGCTTTTTTCATCATTTGACGCAGTACCGTTTGCAGGATACCACCGTTGTGGTAGTAATCCACATCAACCATGCTGTCCAGACGAGCAATAACAGGGAAGTCGAACTGTGTACCGTCTTCACGAGTTACGGTTACTTTCAATTCTTGACCTGGTTTCACATCGTTGCTCAGACCCGTGATGTCAAACGTCTCACGTCCGTTCAGGCCGAGGCTGGACCAGCCGTGACCTTCCTGGAATTGCAATGGCATAACGCCCATACCTACCAAGTTACTGCGGTGGATACGCTCGAAACTTTCTGCGATAACGGCTTTGACGCCGAGCAAGAACGTTCCTTTGGCTGCCCAGTCACGGGAGCTTCCTGTACCATACTCTTTACCTGCGATAACGATCAGGTTCTGTCCTTCATCCTGATACTTCATGGAAGCATCGTAGATGGACATTTCTTCGTCTGTTGGCAAGTATTTCGTAATACCACCCTCAGTCCCTGGAGCTACCTGGTTACGAATACGGATGTTGGCGAATGTACCACGCATCATGACTTCATGGTTACCACGGCGTGAACCGTAGGAGTTGAAGTCTTTGCGCTCTACGCCATGCTCTTTCAGATACAATCCAGCTGGACTGGACGGAGCAATGTTACCTGCTGGTGAGATATGGTCCGTTGTTACGGAGTCACCCAGCAATGCCATTACACGTGCAGCGCGGATATCGGAGATATCGTTCAGCTTGTCACCAAGCTCTTGGAAGAATGGCGGGTTCTGGATATAAGTGGAGTTCGGGTCCCACTCGTACAGTTCGCCTTCCGGTACAGCAATTTGGTTCCAACGCTCATTGGCAGTAAATACGTTCTCGTACTTGTTGCGGAACATCTGTGCATTCAGGGAGCTTGCAATCGCATCCTTGATCTCTTCGGAGCTAGGCCAGATGTCTTTCAGGAATACAGGTTGATTATTTTGGTCGTGACCGATTGGATCGGTTTCGAAGTCAATATCAACTGTACCTGCCAGTGCGTAAGCAACAACCAGCGGTGGAGAAGCCAGATAGTTGGCTTTTACTTGTGCGTGTACACGGCCTTCGAAGTTACGGTTACCGGACAATACAGCCGCTACAGTCATATCGTTAGCAGAGATCGCTTCGCTCACTTCATCCGGCAGTGGACCGGAGTTACCGATACATGTTGCACAGCCGTAACCGGCTACGTTGAATCCGAGTTGGTCGAGATAAGGGATCAGACCTGCTTTTTCCAGATACTCGGTAACGACGAGGGAACCTGGAGTCAAGCTGCTTTTCACATATCCTGGTTTAGTGAGACCAAGTTCAACCGCTTTTTTCGCGAGCAAACCAGCACCGACCATAACGCTAGGGTTGGATGTATTCGTACAGCTTGTGATCGCCGCGATGACTACAGCTCCAGCTTTCATCTCAGTAGTGGAACCGTCAGGGTGCTTCACAGGCACTTTTTGTTCAATCTTCTCATCGCTCAGTCCATATCCGCCTTTGTCGACAGGAGTACGGATGATGCTGTTGAAGCTTTCTTTCATTTGAGTCAGCTCGATACGGTCTTGTGGACGTTTTGGTCCTGCAAGACTTGGTACAACGGAGCCGAGATCCAGTTCAATTACATCCGTGAATTCCGGATCAACAGTGCTGGAAGTACGGAACATGCCTTGAGCTTTGTAATAAGCTTCAACCAGTTCTACTTGCTCGTCGGAACGTCCAGTGCTGCGCAGGTAGTTCAGCGTTTCGCTGTCTACCGGGAAGAAACCGATCGTTGCGCCGTATTCCGGTGCCATGTTGGCAACTGTTGCACGGTCAGCAAGGCCAATGTTGGCAAGCCCTGGTCCGTAGAACTCAACGAATTTGCCGACAACGCCTTTTTTACGAAGCATTTGAGTAACGGTGAGCGCGAGGTCAGTTGCTGTTGCGCCTTCGCTCAGGCTACCTGTCAATTTGAAACCGATAACGTCTGGTGTTACAAAATAAAGCGGTTGGCCAAGCATACCTGCTTCAGCCTCGATACCACCTACACCCCAGCCGACAACGCCGAGACCGTTGATCATAGTGGTGTGGGAGTCTGTACCCACGAGGGAATCCGGGAATACAACCGTTTCGCCATCAACTGTTTTGGTTGCAGCCACGGAAGCAAGATACTCCAGGTTAACCTGGTGAACGATCCCTGTGGATGGTGGAACAGCACGGAAGTTGTTGAATGCCGTTTGTGCCCAACGAAGGAAGCGATAACGTTCTTCGTTACGCTCGAATTCAACTTTGATGTTGTAATCAAGTGCATCACTGGTTCCAAAAGCATCAACCATAACGGAGTGGTCAATAACGAGATCAACGGGAACGAGCGGGTTGATCTGTTTTGGATCTCCGCCTGCTTTTTTCACGGTGTCACGCATTGCTGCAAGGTCAACAACAACCGGTACACCCGTGAAATCCTGCAATACGATCCGCGCAGGGATAAACGGAATTTCCTTATTATTATCACGGCCTTCAGCCCAGCCAGTCAGTTGTTTAACGTGTTCTTCGGTGATAGCACGTCCGTCGTATTGACGAATCGCTGCTTCAAGCAGAACTTTAATCGAGAAGGGAAGCTTGGAAAGGTCGCCGTGGCCGCCTTCCTGAAGAGCATCGAGACTGTAGTAGCGGTAAGACTTGCCTCCAACCTCAAGCGAACGAGCGGCGGAGAAATGGTTCTTGGCTGACATACATGTACCTCCTTAAAATGTGTCGGTGAGATGAAGAAAACGTTCATTTCTAAATGAAGAACAGGCCTTCACCGTTCCGTGTTCTTGTTCAGTGGTTTCATCAGATGAAACATAATTTCAAAATCATAACTTTAGTTCTAAGTATACCGTTTTCACATCCGTACGTAAAGGGCTTTTTGCCTGTTCAAGCAAGCGTTTGAAAGGATGAAGGCGTTTTCTACATTCTGGCATGAGCGTGGATGATTTTGATCTTTTCAGGTCACAGATTTAGCTGCGTTATTTGAGCTGTGCACATACAACCGAGGTTCCTTTCATATGAATAATAGGAGCAGACTGAACTCATGCCAAAGGGGGACACAAGCTTGGAACGCGAATGGAAGAGTGCCTTATATACGTACGTCAACCAGTACAATCGCTGTGAGATCGATTACCGTCCACAGACGAGTGAACGGATCGTAACCGATCCCGAATTTGTGGTGGAACGGGGAGAACGCATGGCAAGGCTGGATGAATGGTATCGCAAACGGCGCGCCGTACCTCTTCGCAGCGAGACCAGCGCCAAGCTTGTGCGTACACTCATTGATGGATCTGAAGAAGCGGTGGTGGAAGTGCAACTGTACAGTAGGTTGTTCTATGAGAAGAGTGGCATCACTCACCGAGAAGATCGGATCGAACGGGAGCGACTTACCTTTTTGCGCGAAAATGGGCACTGGAGTATAGCGCGTGTGGAACGAGAAGTGCCGGAGCGCCGTCCAGCGGGGGAAGGACGTCCTTATCAACAAGCCGATTTTGTACAGGCGGTGAATCGGCCGCTTCTGAATCGGGAAGTATTGGGTCAAGGCAGAAGTGCCAAAAGGCATATATATCGTCGGGATCTGGCCGTGGCCTACGCAGATCGATGGTGGAATGCAGGCAATCCGGCATATGAAGAATTCGATGTGGACTGCACGAATTATGTGTCCCAGTGTCTCTTTGCAGGGGAAGCACCCATCCACTATACTGGTAGAAGAGAAGCGGGCTGGTGGTATAAAGGGTATGTGAACGGCGCGGAAATGTGGAGTTATAGCTGGGCTGTATCCAACAGTCTGGCAAGATATCTATCGGGTAGTAGCTGGGGGCTGACGGCCACCGAAGTGGATCGTCCTGAGCAGCTTATGCTCGGAGATGTCATTTTCTATGATTGGGACGGCGATGGAAGGTTCCAGCACAGCACGGTTGTTACCGCTTTTGACGCGGGGGGGATGCCGCTGGTGAACGCACATACGGTGAGCAGTCGCCATCGTTACTGGGACTACCGGGATTCCTATGCCTGGACGGAGCGGACGGTATATCGACTTTTTCATATCGCGGACGAATTTTAACAGGGAAAGATTTGCGAGATTCGGTGACGCAGACAGCCCGTTCCGTGTAAAATAAGAACAGAGACCGGAAGCAGCAGGACAATAGCCTGTAACGGCTGCGCAGATAGCATCACGTACAGATATAATCGGAGGTTACGCATGAGTATGGATAAATTAAAAGTAGGCGTCGTATATGGCGGAAAATCAGGTGAGCATGAGGTATCGCTGCAAACGGCGTTTGCTGTAACAAATGCATTTGATTACGAGAAGTATGAACTGGTTCCTTTTTATATCTCCAAGCAGGGGACATGGAAAAAAGGAGCCGTGATGAATGCACCTTTTGCACGTATTGAAGATCTTAAACTGGAAAACTTTGCGGGCGGCACACAGGACGCACTGAACGCATTATTCGCACGATTGTACGGTGGAGCGGAGGCACTGGACATTATGTTCCCGTTGCTTCACGGCACGTTTGGTGAAGATGGCACGATCCAGGGTATGTTCGAGATGGCGGATATGCCGTATGTTGGCGCAGGGGTGCTAGCTTCGGCAGGCGGCATGGACAAAGTAGTTATGAAAAAACTGTTCGCTCAAGCCGGGATTGACCAGTGTGCCTTCACGTATTTTAACGCGACACAATGGAAACAGACGGAACACGAAATGATCGTACAGGTCGAAGACCAGCTGGGTTACCCGTGTTTCATCAAACCGGCTAACCTTGGCTCTAGTGTAGGCATTTCCAAAGCGCGTAACCGCGATGAACTGAAAACAGCGATTGAGTTTGCACTCCGGTATGATACCAAAGTAGTCATTGAGGAATTTGTGGAAGCACGTGAGGTTGAAGTTAGTGTGCTCGGAAATGATGAACCGATGGCTTCGGTTCCAGGCGAGATTGTATCCTCTGGTGAGTATTACGATTATGCAGCCAAATACATCGATGGCCAGTCCCAGATGCTGATTCCTGCACCGCTCGACCCTGAGGCAGCAGATCGCATTCGTGAAGCGGCTTTGCAGGCGTTCCGTGCCATTGAGGGTAACGGTATCTCTCGCGCAGATTTCTTCATTCGCAAGTCGGATGGAGCGCTGCTGATTAACGAAGTGAACACGATGCCTGGCTTCACCCCGTACAGCATGTACCCGCTCTTGTGGCGCGAGACAGGTGTGTCATATGCTGAATTGCTGGATCGCATGATCGAACTGGGACTGGAGCGGTATAACCGCAAACAGGCACTGAATTACGAAAACGGCGTTCAGGCATAGCCTGGACGATCCGCTATCCAAGCTAGATTTCCACTATCAGGAGATTGGGAGGAATGTGCATGGGATTTCAGACAGAGTTTAATTCCGTATGTAAATTCAAGAGCGAACAAGAGTTATTTGAACTGCTGGAATACGGCCGCGGCAAAATGGTCAAACAAGGCTTTCGGGTATTTCCTACCGGGCAGAAGGTCATTGCTTACACTCCGGACAATGTAGCGGTGGCTATTGTGAAAATTGTGGCTTCCATTGCGGAAATCAATTTTCAGAACCAAGAAGTAACGGAAGTAGAGATGCAGCTTATTCGCAAGCTGACCGAGGAAGAATCACGCATCCAGACGGCGCTTGCCGATGAGATGTTCTTTGGGGAACAGGCTGAGGGTTAGAGTCTACCGTTGGGTACGATCATAGAGCCTTATAGGGTCTATCTCCTGTAAGAGAGCGATCGGCCGGATTTGCAATCACGGGATTACGCTCCCCTGTTTAGGGTAAAACTTGGTTATATACCATGTCGGCTTAGCTTCGCGGCTGTCTTCAGTCGTGCAAGTCTGTCCGTCCTAAACAGAGAGGAAGAAATTCATGCTTGTACGTTTCGGTTACGTGGCGATGTCGGTGCTGGTGGAGAATGCTTCGCCTTCCAAGACGATGACAATGGCTAGTTTTAATAAAATCGGCGACAGGGAAGCGGCGATTCGCAAGCTGGAACGCATTGCAGCCGAGAACCTGCACAATACCTTACGTTTGCTCCGGCACAATAAAGGAAGTCATATTCATGTATATCGCTTTTCTTCGAAATTAATTCCACTGGCTACCCATGAAGATTTGAGTGACTGGGACCCGTTTCCGGCACTGAAACCGGATTTCGAAGCCATTGGCGACTTCGTGAAGGAACATCAGATGCGCGTATCCTTTCATCCAGATCATTTTACCGTACTAAGCACCCCTCGCGAAGAGGTGTTGCGTAACTCGATGAAGGATCTTCGTCATCATGTCCGAATGCTGGATGCCATGGGCCTCAATGCGACAGCGAAGAATAATATTCATATTGGTGGTGCATACGGGGACAAGCCTTCAGCTGCACGGCGTTTTGAAGAAAATTTCCTGAAGCTGGATCGGGATATTCAGGAGCGACTGACGCTTGAAAATGATGATAAAACGTTCAATTCACCTGAGACACTCGCGGTATGTCAGAACCTTGGGTTACCGATGGTGCTGGATATTCATCACCAGTGGGTGAATAACGAAGGCGAGCAGCCATGGGAGCTGTGGCCGGATATTTTAAAGACCTGGCAATCACCGCTTGCCCAGGCCGATGCACCTCCAAACCAGCCATTAGTCCCCAAAATCCATGTATCCAGCCCGAAGAGCGAAAAGGACCCTCGTGGTCATGCGGATGGAGTGGAGGTTGAGCCCATACTTGATTTTCTGCGCCATATTGCAGCGGATACACCGGCCCTTGATGTCATGATTGAGGCGAAGCGCAAGGATGAAGCCCTGGTGCAGCTGATGCAGAAACTGGCCTTTTATCAGGATGAGGGTGTTGAATGGGTGGATGAGTCCACAGTACGAATTCATCCGTGAAGCCAAAAGGGGCTTGGGCAGCAAGAAACTTTACGAATGCTCAGACGTATACTTCTAAAAAGTATTTTTAACTTTTTCGTAGATTGATATAGAAAGTAGAGTGAACGCTTTGAGTGAAAAGGAAAAGGTACCTTATGTCGTGACAAGCAAAAGCTATACTGCCGTTGCCATTAATGCTGCGTCCAAGGCGGGCGAGTGGATCAAGAGCCGTCTGGGTACGGTAAGTGAACTCGGAACGAAGTATTCTCCTCAAGATCTGGTGACTGAAGTGGATAAAGGGGCAGAGCAGATGATTCGCCGCCTGATTCTGACCCATTTTCCAGACCACGCCATTCTGGGGGAAGAGGGAGTTGAACCGGGGCCGGAAGCTTCAGCAAGAGCGCTGAAAGAGGCAGCAGAGGAAGAGTACCTCTGGATTGTTGATCCGGTGGATGGAACGACGAACTTTGTGCACGGATTCCCATTCTATTCAGTTTCCATTGCGCTTGCACATAAGGGCGAAGTAATTGTGGGTGTCATCTACGATCCTTCCCGTGACGAATTATTTGTTGCGGAAAAAGGAAAAGGAGCCTATGTGCACGGAAACCGGATGACAGTATCGGGTGAGGAAACACTAACGCAGAGCCTCGTGGCGGTAGGCTTCCCGGCGGATACAACGTTTGCGTTGCCACTGAATATGGCCGCTGTTCAGGCCCTTGCTCCGCAGGTGCGCAATCTGCGTGCAGGTGGTTCTGCTGCCATTCATCTGGCTTATGTTGCTGCTGGGCGCCTGAGTGCTTATACGGAAGTGGGGCTCAAGCCGTGGGACATTGCCGCAGGTGCGCTACTCGTTGCGGAATCCGGTGGTAAGGTGACCGATACGATCGGAACACCATATACGCTAGCCGTGAATCATATCGTTGCCAGCAATGGCAAGATTCATGAGGCGTTGACGGATGTACTTAAAGAAGCTAAGGCTACCGGACTGGAGTAAACACATACCACTTTATTATAGGAGTGAATAACGATGGATGAATCCAAAGAACTGGAACGACGGCTTAGCGACATGCTGACGGAAGGAGATATGGAAGCGTCCGGTGATGCTGAAGAGCAAGAACGTCAGCTCATTCCTCCGAAGTACGAGGTGCGTATTCAGACAGAACGAGATCCGATTGTGGAGGAAACGTTAAAGTTTCGTACGATGGCTCGTGAACTGGATGATCGATATGACCGGTATTTGGATCGTGCTGCCGGACTGAAATCGAAGGCGGACGGCGGACTGAAGTCAGGTCAGCGTGCGGATCGAGAGCAAGTTAGAAATTCAGGATCGGATAGCGAAGCGTAACATACAGGAAACATATGACCATTAATGGACATACCATCATAAGGATATACATTCTCAATAGGATTGCTCTCATAAGATAGAGACGGATTCTAACAATAATAGACTTCCCGGCATAGGGAAGTCTATTATTTTGCGCGCACATTTAGGCAAGAGGACAAAGCTATATTTGAAGTGATAGAATAGAGGTACACAAGCATATGTCATCGGAATGAATGGTGTACTATATAATCGTGTAAATGCTGGATTTAACTAAAGGAGTGTTCACAAGAATGAAGCGTAAACGTATTTGGAAAAACACCGCCGCAGGGCTGAGTGCCAGCATGCTGGCAGGTATGCTGCTACTTACACCGTCCACATTACCGGCACATGCTGCCGATGCCAAAACGGGCGTATTACCTGTGGCTTCAAATGAAGCATCGCTTACGGCAACCAAGAAAGATGCTACTGTGGTAACCAAAGAGTTCCGGATCGTCACATTGGGTGACTCCATTACTGTAGGATATGAGCCAAAGATGACCACATTGCCTTACGGTTACGTTGAGCGTTTGCAAGAACAAGGCTTGCTCCATGGGCGTACACAAGTAGATAACTTCGGCATCGCTGGACTTAAAACGAGCGGTTTGAAGAACTTCACCGATGCGATCAAGGAAGGCAAGACGCTGACTTCTGAAGCCATTCAACCGAGTCTGCCTGATCCAAGAGCGGGACAGATCGGAGCTAATACGGCTGCGATCCGTGAAAGCATTGCACAGGCTAATCTCGTTGCGATGACGATTGGTGGCAATGATGTTTCGGAGCTCCTTGGTACAGCGACTACGATGAGCGACCAAGAGCTGCAAGAGAAAGTGAAAGAGCTCCTATCAACGTATACAACCAATGTTACTGCTATCATTAATGATATTCATGAGATTAATCCATCTGCCCGGATTGTTATTGCTGACCAGTATCAGCCGATGCCAGAAGTAGCCGGCAAAGAGCTGTATGCCAAGCTGATGCAGGCTTCCCAGGGATTCACACAAACGATTGATGGCATTGCTGCTCAGTTCACAGCTAAGGGTGCAGATGTGAAAGTAGCCCATGTAGCCAAAGATTTTGTGGGCGGTGAAGGCACGATGACACATATGATCAAAAATCGTGATTTCCACCCGAATCAGCTTGGATATGCTGCTATTGCTGAAGAGTTTGCGAAAACAATCTGGGGCGACTACACGAAACTGACCGCGCCAGATGCAGGCCAGCCGATGAACATCATCGTGAGTGGCAAGATGTTGAACACACCGTATAAACCGGTTATTCGTAACGGCAAAAACTTCGTCGCGATCCAGGATATCGTAAATGCGGTGGGTGCCAAAACCGTTTGGGATAACAAAACGTCAACGGCAACCATTACCTACGGTGACCGCACAGTAGCTGTGAAGATCGGAGCGAATGCCGTGAAAGTGAACGGCGCATCCGTTGCAGTGGACACTCCGGCCTTCCTGAACAAAGTAGGCAAAGAAGCCAAAACGTATGTACCTGTGGCTATGGTAGCCGAAGGTCTGGGCTTTGATGTGCAGTATATCGCGAAGCTTAAGACCGTATTTGTTAATCCGTAAGGCTTTTATCAGAGTTCACACCTATGACCGCATATGTAGAGATTGAACATGTAAGAATGAATGTGCATAAATGACCTTAACCCAAAGATATCATTAGTGGCGAGGCAGGACTTGTTCCTGACTCGTCATTTTTTTTTCAATCAAGAAAGGGGGGTGTCCTCAGTAACTCAATGGGCAGCGTTATTCTAACGATCAGGGGGAAGCCTTATTTGACTTGAAATATGCTTTTTGAAATTCTAACGATCCGTAGAGACGTTATTTAGGGAAATCTCTAAGATTTAACCCTGTTTTGCATGAAAATGAACCCAATAGCGTCACTGGTGATCGTTAGATTTTGAAACCATGTCAAAATGGCCAAATAAGGTCTGTGGTGATCGTTAGCGGTGCAAGAGAGCAATATATCCATAGCATTTCTCCGAAATTGTCTCGCAACAAAGTAAAGTGATGAATGCATCGGCATTCCCTTGAACCTCTTCGTTTTTTGAGTAACATATTCACCTACCATGATGGTTGTATACCTGCTCAGATGACCCAAAATGTTGTATAAATATGACTTGTCATCCGACCATGGATGTGTAAATATGAAAATAACTTACAAGAAAGCTGAATTTTGCGTTCGGGAGAATAACGGACATATTCAAAACTTGCTGCATTTTCGAACCAATGAAGCTCTTGTTCAGCCTTTTAATTAGTCCAGCATCCCCAAAACAGCAACCCTTCGCCAAGCAAAGGAGCGCTCCCGAGTGAGTAAATTTAAAAACGCTTTCACCACACTACCCATTCACCACAAAACGATGTTGCTGATTGGATTTTTAATGCTGATCAGCTTTGCTTTCTACGTATCTGTCATGCAGTACGTGCTGAATATTTATGACCGTCAGATCTACGAGAAGTCATCGCAAGTACTGAATATGTCGTCCGTCGGCATCGAGAACAAGCTACGCGAGTTATCCAATCTGTCCTTCAAAGTAATGTCGGATGAGCCGCTACAACAGTATCTATTGCAACTGGAGAAGGCGGAGACCGGATATGAGCGGAATAGTCTTCGTAAAAAGATTACAAACCGACTCGTTGCCTACGCTGGTTCCGAGAAATATGTGTACTCCATGATCTTTATCGACAACGATAACAATGTCATGGCGGCAGGTAATCGCGAAGGCATCTCAGAGACGAAACAACAGGAGCTGATTTCGCTCGGTGAGCAGTATGCCGGTTCCAACGTATGGCTGGCAAGTGGAGATCAACAGGCGAGGTTGCTGTCGGTCAGACAGGTGAAGTCCTTTACGGGCGGATCATTTACGCTGGAAAAGCTGGGGACCCTGATTATCCGTGTACGGCTGGATCGTATCGTACAGGATCAGATGCAGGAACCGGCAGAGGACTCACAGTTGCTGATCGTTGATGGGACGGAAGTCATCTACCCAACCGAATCGACCGTAAGCAAATCCGAAATTGCGGAAGAAATGAAGCGGACTCAACCTTACGGAATTGCCACATTGGAGCAGGGCAAATATTTTGTTGCAAGAGCACATTCATCCTATACCAGCTGGAATTATTTATATACCACGCCATTTGATCAGATGTTCAAACAGATTCAATTTGTCAAACAGTTAGTCATGGTCATTTTTATTATGATCTTTCTGGTGGCCCTTGTGATTGGAGCTAAATTCTCTCGCAGCATCACCCATCCGATTGCTCAATTAATCAAGAAAATGCGTAATATTGAAAAAGGGGATCTGGATAAACTGGAGGAAGCAGCCCTTGGCAACATTCCCTTATCTCCGCAAAATGAAGTCGGACTGTTACATCGAACGTTCAAGATGATGTTACAGCGGATTCGAGAGCTGATTGATGAGAATTATGCGAAGCAACTCGTCATTCGTGAAACAGAGTTGAAAGCGCTTCAAGCACAGATCAATCCACACTTTTTATATAACACGCTTGAATCCATTAACTGGCTTGCCAAAGTGCAGAAACAGCATCAAATCTCCGAGATGGTCGAAGCGCTTGGCTTCCTGCTACGTAGCTCGGTCAATATGTCCGAGAAGTGGATTACGCTAGAACGGGAGCTGGACATCGTGCGTAGCTACGTTACTATTCAGCGTACCCGGTTCGAGGAAAGACTTGATTTTGACATGCATATTGCGCCTGAGGTCGGAACAGCTCGAATTCCCAAGTTAACATTACAGCCGCTTGTAGAGAATGCCATTCACTATGCACTTGAACCAAGCATCGAACCTTGTCAGATTCGAATCCGTGCCAGAGCAGAAGGGGAGTATATTCGGATCGAGGTGGAGGATAACGGGCCGGGCATGACCTCCGAATTTATGGAACGTTTACAGGAAGGTCAGATTCAGACCAGAGGACAGGGCATAGGGCTTACGAATATTCAGGAACGTCTAAGGTTGACCTTTGGCGATGAAGGCACCATGAGCATTAATAGCAAGCCTGGATCAGGAACTGTAGTATCGATCAGCATACCTTGGATCAGAGAGGACGATGACGATGTACAAAGTGATGCTCGTAGATGATGAACGTGTCATACTGGAGGGGATTTCTCAGGTGGTTGACTGGGCAGCTGCAGGGACAGAGCTTGTAGATACGGCCAGAAATGGAGTGGAAGCACTGGGCAAAATCGAAAACGTCAAACCCGATATCATCATTACTGACATTTCCATGCCGGGTTTGGATGGACTGGGGCTGATCGAGAAGGCGTCCGAGGCATATCCCGCGGTACAATTTATCATGTTGTCCGGCTACAAGGAGTTTGAATATGCTCGCAAGGCGATGCAATATGGGGTTAAGCACTATCTGCTGAAACCCTGTAACGAGAATCAGATTCATGATGCCCTGGTTGAGCTCTTGCAGGAGCGTCAGGATGCGCAGGTGAAAGAACATGTTGCAGGAGAGATCAAGCAGCGTCTGCAGCGAGTACTTCCCCATGTGAAGGAACAGTTTCTGCTGGAGTTCATGACCAATCGTACGTATGGACCTGTGGATTTGGCGTATTATCAGGATCTGTTTAATATGGAGCTTCAACAGAATAGCGTCCGTTTACTGTTGCTTCGGATTGTGGATGAGCATGATTACAGCCATTTATTTGCGATTAAAAATATAGCGGCTGACCTGCTTCCGGGTGTACTGTTAAGCACAACGATTGAAGGCAAGCTCTTGATTGTACTAGCAGAACCAGCAGATGTGCATATGTTGCAGGAGCGGATTGAAGCGGTTCGCCAGACGTTTACCCGTCTGTACAGATTAGAGCTGACGGCTGCGCTCAGCGAAGCGGATCATATGACCCAGTCCCGGCGGTTGTTCCGCGAGGTGATGCAGTACTTGAATCATCGCTTTTTCATTGGAGAGGGCAAACTTATAACCAAGAATGATGTGGTGCTGGCGGGGGAGTGTGACGGTGTGAATGTGGAGCAGGATGCCGAGCAACTGTGCCAGTTAATTAAATCGGGGAATACGGAGGAGGCTGCGGCCGAGGTACATCGTCTGTTCGAGCAACTGGCAGACCAAAAGCTGGATATTGAGGTGACACGTGCTTATGTTGTGCAGTTATACTCTGCCATGATTCAAGTCTGCCCGCCAGAGGAGGCAACCGATTTCACGCAGCGGATGGCGGAACTGACACATATGGATACGCTAGCTGATTTAAATACATTTGTAGCAGACAGTGCTACCCGTTTAACTGCTGGTTATTATAAAAATTACATCAGTCGTCAATCATCGGCAGTGGAGAAAATGATGGACATCGTGGACCGTCACTATGGTGAGGCTGACCTTTCCCTGAGTGGAGTAGCACATCAAATGTTATATATGAATCCAGACTATCTCGGCAAAATTTTCAAAAAAGTCACCGGCGAAAATTTCTCCAATTACGTTAATCGTCTTCGCATCGAACGAGCGTGTGAACATATCCGCAGAGGCGGGGATGTGAAGGTGTTTGAGCTGGCCGAATTGTTCGGTTTTGGAGGTAACTCGCAATATTTCAGTCAGGTATTCAAAAAATGGACCGGCATGACGCCTACAGAATACCGCAGATTCGGCATCTAACAGGGGATTATAAATGGCAAAGCTATGATAATACGAGGTCATATCATATCTCAAGAGGAGGATAACCGGCGCTTGGAGCGTCAGGGATGTCCTCCTCTGTTTTTTGAACCAACAAGACGGTTTTGTGTATTCAACTTGGATCGTACTTTTGCGAAAATGACAATATCAAGTTTGTGAAAGCGTTATCAGTATATCGTTAACAAGATGGAGATAACCCGTTCACAATACCATATCAGCATAAAAAGGGGAGATTGGCATGGTGAAAAAGGCAATATTCCTGATGATGGCTGCGTTACTTGTGTTTACAGCAGCGTGTAGCTCAGGTGGAGGCAGCGAACAGGGGTCCGGGAGCAAGGGTGATTCGGTAAATCTGCGTATCGCATGGTGGGGCTCGGATACACGGCATGAATATACACAGAAGGTCATCGACCTGTATAAAACGAAAAATCCAAACGTCAAAATTGATGTGGAATATGCTTCTTTTGACGACTACTGGAAAAAGCTCGCCCCGCAAGCCGCAGCCAACCAGCTGCCTGACATTATTCAGATGGATATTTCCTATATCAGCCAATATGCACAGAACGGTCAGCTTGAAGATCTCGCACCGTATCTGGGCAATCAGATCAAGGTGGATGATGTGGCTGAGAATGTCATCAGCACAGGTGTAATTAACGGCAAGCAATATGGTGTACCTGCCGGGGTTAACGTACTAGGGTTCCAATATGATCCTGCGTTGCTCAAGAAAGCTGGCGTAGATGCCATGCCTGAAAATCTGACATGGGAATCTTACGAAGCGCTTGGTAAACAAGCAGCAGAGAAGGGACTGTATCTGGATGGCGGCGTAGCTCCGGATATCTTCTTCCACTATTTCCTGCGTACCAAAGGCAAATCGCTCTACAACCCGGAAGGAACCGGGCTTGGATATGATGACGATGCTCTGTTCGTAGAGTTCTTCGGATTAATGCAACGCATGATCGAGCAGAAGGCAGCGCCATCACCGGATGTGGCTAACCAGACGAAAGGCATCATTGAAGAGTCGGATCTGGTGAAAGAAAAAGGCATCGGTGTATGGCAATGGTCGAACCAGTTTGTCGCTCTGCAACAGGTAGCTAACCGTCCGCTTGCCTTTGCACCAATGCCGGGACCGGATATGGAAAAAGGACTTTATATGCAACCAAGTATGTACTGGGGTGTAACGTCCAACTCCAAGGTGAAGGAAGAAGCAGCGAAGTTCATTGACTTCTGGGTGAATGACGAAGAAGCGAACAAACTGATCAAAGGGGAGCGCGGTGTACCGATCTCCGGGAAAATCAAAGAGGCTATTGCTCCTGAACTGAGCGATGCAACGAAACAGGTATTTGAATTCGTGGCATCGATGGAGCCGAAAGCTTCTCCAATGAGCCCACCACCACCGGTTGGATCACCTGAGGTAATCTCCTCCTTGGCGGATGTAGTGGAAGAGCTGAACTTTGGCAAAATTACAGCCGAACAGGCAGCACAGACCTTCCGCAAAAATGCAGAATCCGTGCTTGCCAACAATAAATAACAATTGAATGATGGCTTGCTCGTCCCGCTTGCAGGGATGGACGGGAACCGGGCTGCTCGCTGAAGGCGAGGGCCTTTCCCCGTCCTGTCTGCAACATGAAGATGGCCAGCAAGCTGATCCATGAAGGAGGTACGTTCCACTTGAGGCAGTATTCTTCATTGCGCAGAAACTTGACGGGATATGCTTTTATCAGCCCATTTATTATTGGTTTCCTTGGATTTACGCTTATCCCGATGTTCGTTTCTCTCTACATGTCGTTTACGAGTTATAACCTGTTCACCTCTCCCAAATGGATCGGGATGGACAACTATACCAAGATGTTTTTTGATGATCCGAAATACTGGAATTCGGTTAAGGTTACGTTTTTATATGTATTCATCGGGGTGCCGTTAAGGCTGATCTTTGCCCTCTTTGTCGCAATGATTCTGAACACGGGCTCTCGTATGGTGGGAACGTATCGTACATTGTACTATCTACCTTCCATCATCGGCGGTAGCGTGGCCGTATCCATTATGTGGCGTAACCTGTTCAGTAACGAAGGTGTCATTAACAGTGCGATGACCGCCATCGGCATTGGGCCGATCAGTTGGTTCGGTGACCCGGATGCGGCGCTTGTGATGCTGATCTCCCTGTCCGTATGGCAGTTCGGTTCATCGATGCTGATCTTCCTGGCAGGACTCAAAAACATCTCTCCCGAGATGTATGAGGCTGCAGGGGTAGATGGCGCGAATCCGGTTCGGAAGTTTTTCAGCATAACGCTACCCTTGCTCAGTCCAATCGTGCTGTTCAATCTGATCATGCAGACGATCGGTGCATTTATGACCTTTGTGCCTGCGTACATCATCTCCAAAGGGGAGGGTGGCCCGATGGATGGTACGATGCTGTACTCGTTATATCTGTTCCGTCAGGCGTTTATGTTTAACAACATGGGTTATGCTTCTGCCATGGCTTGGGTGATGTTGATCATGATTGGTGTGCTTACAGCGGCTGTGTTCCTGACATCCAAGTTCTGGGTATTTTATGAATCTGAAGGAGGGAAGTAATCATGGTGTGGAGAAATGTAAAATGGCCAATCTATCACCTATTCGTTGCCGCACTTGCCCTCCTGATGCTCTACCCGGTGCTGTGGATGTTATTCAGTTCTTTCAAGGAGAGTCGCACGATCTTTGTAACGGCAGAAAGCCTGTTTCCGACCGAATGGATCTGGTCCAACTATGTGGACGGCTGGAAAGGAACGGCTGGAAGGCCGTTTATGGACTACATCACCAATTCACTGATCATAGTGGTAATCTCTACGATTGGGGCAGTGCTTTCCTCGTCCCTGATCGCGTTTGGTTTTGCCAGACTGAATTTTAAAGGACGTACCTTCTGGTTCTCTCTGATGATGCTTACGCTGATGTTGCCGCACGACGTCGTACTGGTTCCGCAGTATATTATCTTTACCAAGCTGGGCTGGCTGAACACGATTCTGCCGATTGTTGTACCTACATTCTTCGGGATGCCGTTTTTCATCTTCCTGATGGTTCAGTTTATTCGCACGATTCCGAAAGAGCTGGATGAGGCCGCAACGATTGATGGCTGTAACAAATTCAGGCTGTATATTCAGATCATCATGCCTTTGATCAAATCTTCGCTGGCAACAGCGGCAATCTTCTCCTTTTACTGGAGATGGGAAGACTTGCTCGGGCCGGTGCTGTATCTGAATTCGCCTGACAAGTACACCGTATCCATGGCGCTCAAAATGTTCCTCGATAGTGAATCTGCCTCCAACTGGGGGGCGATGTTCGCGATGTCGATTGTCAGTCTGGTGCCAGTTGTGGCTGTATTCTTCATCTTCCAGAAGCAGATTGTGCAAGGCATGAGTACGAGTGGTTTGAAGGGGTAACGAGGCGAGCGCATCAAACCAATAATACATGGAGGAGAAAATTAGTGGATGCTGCAGACTTGGAAAACGCAGAACATGCAGAAAAAGTAGAACAAGTAGAACAAAAGAGATCCTCGTGGAAGTTTAGTTTTGGCCCGATCACAGCTCAATCTGATCGTGGATCAGAAATCGTATCGGAATCCACGTTAAGCATGAGGAAGTCCGATAAGGAAGTTTGCAGAGAAGGCATCCATACGAATGTAAGAAAAGCAGATGGCTATGTGGCCGTTTCGTCTACAACGATATACGATGAGAGCCAAGGATTCGGATTTGAATCCGGTTCACTGGTGTATGAAAAGCAACGGGTTGAAGAGCAGGAAGCTAGGTTACCTTCTTCAAAAGGGGATTATCCACCGCAAGGGCAGGCAACAATGTCTGCCCGCTTGCATTCCAGCTTTTGCATCCCGCTTAAGGCATCGTTTGTCGTAGATGTGCCCGACGGGACGTATCAGGTGTTACTGATTGCCGGAGATCCGCTTGCGGATACAATCACGCGTGTCAAAGCAGGAGAAGGTCGGCTGATGTTACCCACGATTCGCACGGTGGCGGGGCAATGCGCAGAAATGCGGTTTGCCGTTGTTGTTCGCGGGGGAAAGCTTCGCCTGACCTTCTCGGGACCTGCACCTCGGATCAATGCAATGGAAATAACGCTGGCCAATCAAACGATGACCGTGTTTCTCGCGGGGGATTCAACGGTAACAGATCAGCCGGAGAGCGGATACCCGTATTGCGGCTGGGGACAACTACTGCCTGCACAGTTCAAACATGACGTTGCCGTGGATAACCATGCACAGTCAGGGCGGAGTTCCCGTAGTTTTATTCATGAAGGCCGCTTGGATGCAATTAGGGAGCAAATAAAGCCCGATGACTTTCTATTTATTCAATTTGGACATAACGACGAGAAGCCTGACCCGGAACGGGGGACAGATCCTTTTACCACTTATAAGCAGTATTTGAAAAAATATATTGATGCCGCACGCGAGGCTGAGGCGCGTCCGGTGCTGATCACACCAGTGCATCGCCGATACTTTGCGAAAGACGGCACATTGACCGATACACACGGCGATTATATCACTGCCGTACGTGAACTTGCGGCAGATGAAGAAGTGCCGCTAATCGATCTGGCCGAACGCAGCCGCCTGATGTTTGAGCAGGCGGGTGAAGAAGGAACCAAAGATGATTTTATGTGGGTGTTGCCTGGCGAATATATCAACTTCCCAACCGGGATGGAAGATAATACACATTTTCAGGAGCGAGGCGCACGCCGCTTGGCAGAGCAGGTAGCTGAAGCTATCCGCGAGATGCATTTGCAACCATTGCAAATGTATTTGCGTTGAAACGCGAGCTATACAATTGCTTATATATTATAAGCGAGTCGAGCGAAGCAACGAGCACAAAAAAATGGCCCAGTCGAAGCGAAGGCCATGCCCTTTAAAAGCAGTAGAGGGTGAGCGAGGCAGCGAGGAGGGCGGAATCGGGAAAAGGGAGCAAAGCGCCCGCGTTTGGCACGGGATTTCTCCCTTGGAGGGGGAATAGAAGAAATCCCGGACCAACAGCGGCCCAAAGCCCGATCCGCCCACCGAGCGCCCGCCCGTGAGCCACCGAGGGGTTTAAATGAAACGCGAGTTCAGCGAAGCAACGAGCGCAAAAAGTGGCCCAGCAAAGCGAAGGCCATGCCTTTTAAAAGCAGTGGAGGGTGAGCGAGGCAGCGAGGAGGGCGGAATCGGGAAAAGGGAGCAAAGCGCCCGCGTTTGGCACGGGATTTCTCCCTTGGAGGGGGAATAGAAGAAATCCCGGACCAACAGCGGCCCAAAGCCCGATCCGCCCACCGAGCGCCCGCCCGCGAGCCACGTAATAGGTTTTAACTAGCACCATCTTCGCAATGAGCGAAAGGAGGAGAATCATGCCAGATCAATCAAGCCTTCCGAAATCCTCATCCCACGGTCATACGTACTGGGTTATCCCGGATGGGTACATCCCGCCGGATAGCTCAGGCTCGCTGGAGAGTCACGAGAGCATCTGTGTGTTAAACACAGGAGGTGAGGATGCAACGCTGGAGATTACAATTTACTTTGAAGACCGCGATCCACTGGAACATATGCAAGCGGAAGTCCCGGCTAGAAGAACAAAACATATCCGTACCGCATCGCTACGTGCCGGGGAAGAAAGCATCCCTTCCGGTGTACCATATGCCATCACGGTTTCAAGTAATGTACCCGTTATCATTCAGTACAGCCGCCTGGATACAACCCAGCCGGAACTGGCCTTAATGAGTGTCATGGCGTACCCTTTGGCATAAACGAAGTGAGCCAACAAAAAATAAAAGAATATTGTACGGTGCCTTAATCATCTTGCCACGCTAACAAGCACTGACCAAGCACAGAAAGACCTGTAATCTGCATCTGGTTTGATGCCGGATTACAGGTCTTTGCTCTTCGGTTTACTCCCCGTATTTATACGTACTGGCATTCAGAATCTTCACGTCGACCTCAACTTTGCCGAGATGAATACGAGCAAGGGGTTCTGCCCGCTGGGCAACCTCAGCTCTCCACCAATCGGGATGATGCCGGTAGAGATGCTCTACAAGAGCGAATGAATCTACATTCCGCGCTTTGGTTGTGGCAAATGAGCTTCGTATTTGAGCTTCCATCTGCTTGCTTGCCTCTTGCTCCATTACACGGGGAGAACGAAAAGAGCCATGATCCTCAGCAATCGAACCTTTCACTGAAGTGAACAGATCAAAGGTGATACCCCCAGCACTTTTTTTCGCCTTTATACGCGTTTTGGGTTTGTGAAGAGTCAATGTAAGGTCAGGAGTACTGCCATGCTTCCCATAAACATACAGCGGATATTGGTACACATGGTCATAATTCACGTAACGGGCGCCGTCTGCTTCGGCACCAGAGACTTTCCCCTGACTTTTTCCATTGCTCACGACGTAAAATCCATCCATTCGAATCAGCGGCGGGGTCTCTTCGCCGTTATGCCATGTCTGATTTTTAGTGGAAACGGAAGGCAGCAACACCACAGATGCAGGTTCTCTCAGACTATCAAGTAACTGATGCAGGCGAATGGGCTCATACCCGGAATGCTGCCTGTACAGTCTCATCGGTTCGAACAACTCAATCGTTTGAGCCGACTGGTTCAGGATCGCGGAGGGAGAGAGCAAAGTGGACAGATCTTGTTCTGTCGCATAGATCCATGGTGTATATCGCAGTTGTCCGGAATGAAGTAACGTGTTAAAAACATCTTCCAGTCGCCCTTCCAACGCATTTTTGGATAGCACAATTGCTTTCACATGAGTCCACAACGTTTGCTGCTGCGATGTCTCATACAGATTGTTGATTGCCATACTTAACGTTGTACCGGTACCTTTTCCGATCCATATTTGACTACCTTCTCTTGGTGTCGGCCCTTCTTGCTTTGCAATGCTGGAAAAATCGATTAACTGGGCGTACGTCGTATATTGATTATCCGCATAATCGATGCCAATGGCTGTAATAAAGTTAATGCTTTGCACTTCCTTGGAATCCCAGCATCCTGTCAGCAGCATGACACAAACTGCAACGATGCTACTTACGCAAGTCCATCTCATCAAGGCTTGTCCTTATGGCGGGTAGAATCCTGTGTGCGTAACACAGCTGGGCGTTTGGTGCGTGTCATGGAAGGTGGCATTGATACGGCCTGTGTGAAATCTCCCGGAATGTAAGGTGATACAGGGGAGAGGTAGGATACGCCGTAACACTCCAGAGATACGAGATGAACTAACAAGGCAAACAGAGCAACCATAAATCCGAATAACCCCAAGATCGAAGAAGCAATTAACATTCCGATGCGAACCTGGGATGTGGCTCCCCCCAGAACCGTATTCACCAGAATGTAGCTGGAGATGACGGAGATCGCTACCGTGACAATTATAGTGGGAGATGTAATCCCGGCACGAATGGCCGCATCCCCGATAATTAAGCCGCCGACTACGCTAACAGTCTGTCCCAATGCACGCGGTAGCCTTCTTCCAGCCTCATTGAACAGTTCAAACATAAAGATCATTAGGAAAGCTTCAAGCGTAACCGGCATGGGCAATCCCATCCGCGTTCCTGCAATCGTTGCGAGCAGGGGCAGTGGAATCTGCTCCAGATTAAAGCTGGTCAGACCGATGTAGAAGGCCGGAAAAAAACAGGCAATGAGCAGCCCGGCAATTCGTAATATCCGTTCAAAGGTCACGATGAAAAAGGGAGTGCTCTCGTCTTCAGGTGATTTTAACTGATTGAACAGGGTTGTCGGTGCGATGACGGCTACAGGTGACCCATCCGTGAGCACAGCAAAGCGTCCGTTAATTAAAGAGTCTGCGACATAGTCCGGACGTTCAGAATTATCTGTAAGCGGAAAGATGCTTCGCACGCCTCCCATGACCGCGCGTTCCATGATGGACGTGCCCATGATTCCGTCGACGTTAATCTGATTCAGATTGCTACGAGCAGTCTCTATAATTTCGGGGTTAATAATATCTCTAACGTATAAGAGACCGATCGTTGTCTGTGTTCGATCCCCTTTTATGATTTTCTCATAACACATGGATGACGTTTTTAACCTTTTACGAACCAGGGCGATGTTGGTGGATAGTTCTTCGGTGAAACCATCGCGCGGTCCTTTTACGGACGTCTCGATGGCAGACTCTTCTGGTGTGCGTCCCGGAATATTGGCAATATCCAGACTGCAAGCCTGTACACCATTTTCAAAAATAAGTAGAAGCTGCCCGCTAAACAGGAGCATGTTTATGTTTTGGAGATCGGAAATGTCATCTATGGGTTTCAGGGTTAGCCCAAGCTCCTTGGGTACAGCCTCTTCCATAATCAATGTATGTTTTTCTAACCGTGGAATGATGAACTGATTGATTTGTTTACTATCCACCAGCCCGTCGCAATAGAGCAGAATGACAGAACGAACGGTCTCATCTTGGGCAGAAAACGTCTGGATGACTACATCCGCACAGGATTCAAAGTTTTTTCTCAGGGAGGCAAGCAGGTTCTCGTAGGATGTTGTGTCAATCGGGTGTTTCTCCTTCTCCATGGCGTTGTTTCCTCCTCTGCTGGCGTGAATGGATGAAGGCAACGATTGTTGCCAGAACCGCAAATCCGCTCAGATACACGAGATTATATGGAAAGATGTAATCAACCAGAATCTTCGTGAAAGTAATATCGTCCAGAGGGTACAGCATGGATAGAATAAAAAATGTAGCCAAAGACGCACAAGTAACCATCCTTCTGGAAGTGGTCTTAATATTCCATATTTCTATCACAATATACATGGCCAGACTAATCCGGGTGAATGAACCTGCGAGCCACTGATAGATGGAAAAGAAATCGGTCTGCGCAATATATTTGCCCAGGGAGGCAATGCGCCATTCTTCAAAAGCAGGGTATCTCATTTTGGCTGCTTCATAAGGGTCAAATTCTACGATTGCTCCAATGAGCGGACCTGTCGTTAAACCAACCATGATCAATGCAAGCATTAGATACTGCCATAGCTTGATACGTTTGGCGAGATGAGGCTGAATGTACCAGAGGAAAAGCAGTTCAAACATGCCTGCGAGACTGTAAACCATGCCATGAAATACAGGTGACCATCCATGCTCCAGCACAGGCAGAAGACGGTTGTAATCTTTATACTGGGAATTGACAATGGCGACGTAGAAGCCGAGCAGCACGACGAGCGGCAGAATCAGTCCTGCTGTGAAGGCGAGCGAACGCATACCCTTATAGGCAGCATATCCGCACAAAGCCATAAGTGCGATTGTTGTTGCGATCACAGGTGTTTCGGTCAGATAGTTCGTTTTGGCCCAGGTCGTGGTATCACGTAACGTAAAGTAGATGACGCATAGAAAAAAGAGACTGTTTCCCACCCGCAACAGAAAACCTACGGGTTTACCAAGATGGGAAGACAGCCAATCATGTAAAGTCTGATGTTGTAGAAAGCGTGACACGTAGGCCAGCATCAGTGTAAAGATCACGAGTGGACCTGCAGATAATAAAACAGAAATCCATGAGTCCCTTTTTGCCGCACTGAGAAGGGCGGGAATAATTAATACATGGCTGATGAGGCCTACAGATAACATGATTAACATCATGGCTTGCAAGAACGAAGGTTGTGTACGCTTCATGCTGAGAACTCCTTTTCAGAGTAGAGTATCCTCAGCAGTGTTAACGTGTTTGGGAAGCTTCATACAGGATCATCGCCTCAGGTACGTTAATCATCGTACCTTTTGCGGTATATCTGGCTTGACGGATATCATGCTTTAGCATGACTGACCAACGCGCGTTTGCGACCACTCATGTTGGTGCCAAGTACACCGATAATGATCAGGATTGCACCTACATAGTGATAACTCCGGACAGGTTCATGTAGAATCAGAGCACCTCCAGCGATGGAGATGAGTGTAGACAGATTACTGAACACACTGACACGTGAAGCCTCCAGATGAGTCAGGGCGTAACTGGACAACAGGGTGGATACCATGGTAGATAAGATAGCCAGATAAGCGAGTGCGCCCAAGTAGGATAGATCTCCAAGCGGCTGAACATAATCAGCCATTGAGCCTGTGAATGCATGACGTATTAGTGCAATCGCATTAAACACAACACACCCTACCATTAAGGTCACCCAGGTCAGTTCCAGCGGTTTATATTGCCGAGTAAGTGGTCTGGCCAGTACCCCGTATCCTGCAAAACTGATGGCCGAAAGGACCAGTAGCACAATGCCTTGCATATTACTCATCGACATACCGCTACCTTTCATGGCAAAGATAAAGATGACGCCAGCGACAGAAAGGAGCAGAGACATTTTTTGCACAATAGACGTACGTTCCTTCAGAAAGACCGAGGCCAGAACAAGGGTGAACACAGGCACCATCGCCTGAATAATTCCCGCTTCCGAAGAATTGGAGGTTACCAGTCCGAAGGCTTGAAAGGCAAAGAAGAGTACGGGCGAGAGCAGTCCAAGCGGAATGATTCGCCACAGGTCAGCCCAATGGAGATTGATTTTAATCCAGCCGAACAGCACAGGAATGCTGACCACAATAAGTGACAGAGCAAAACGGTGTGCAAGCACATCTAAGGGATGAGCAATGGTGACGGTCATTTTCACAAATAAAAAAGATAGTCCGATAATGGCAGCATATACAACAGATGCAATATAAGCATAGGTTCGGTTACGTGTAGTATTCATTCCTTTTACCTCCAGTAATGCGATATGAACTAGATTTACTGTTACCTATCAAGCGATGGAACATATTAGCCTTATTTAATATACTTCTACATCCGCTGTGCTACAATACAGAAAACAAGCGATTGTACCGGTACAGTTTTGTAGATAAGGGGTGGAAAGGTGAAAAAGTATGAGGTAATCGCTCATGCATTGCAACAGTGGATACAGGAGCAAATGGTTCAGCAGGGAAGCCACCAGTGGGATGACAAAGGAATAAGGTTGCCAGCGGTTCGCCGTGTTGCGGAGCAATATCAATGCAGTGTGAGTACAGCGATTCGTGCGTATGAATGGTTGGAACAGCGACATTTGGTGTACGCCGTGCCCCAATCCGGTTATTATGCTGTTCAAAATGGTCTAGGTGTACAGGATATGGACTGGCAGGAGCCGCTGGATTTTGCGTCTGCGGCTCCTGATCCAAGGGTGTTTCCTTATGCGGATTTTCGGCATTGCGTGGAGCTCGCGATGAAACAGAAGCAAGATGAGCTTTTTTTATACGGCACCCCGCAAGGATTGCCCTCGCTGATTGAGCTATTACTGAAACAGTTTGCTGATTACCAGGTATTTGCGCGAGCGGAACAGTTTTTCATCACATCGGGTGTGCAGCAGGCGCTTGCGGCGCTGGCTTTAATGCCCTTTCCCGGTGGAAGAACCAAAGTCATGGTGGAACTGCCTACATATCACAATATGCCTACCTTGTTGAAGAGCTTGAACGTACCGATTGCTGGTGTACGAAGAACGTTTGAGGAAGGACTGGACTGGGATTCACTTGAACGCCAGTTTGCGGAGGGGAATATCAAGTTTTTCTATGTGATCCCACGGTTCCACAATCCGATCGGGACTTCCATGAAGGCGGCGGAAAAGAAGAGACTTCTTCGGTTAGCACAGCGATATGATGTTTATCTGGTCGAAGACGACTATCTGGCCGATTTGGAGGACAACGCGAGACAAGACCCTTTATGGGCTTATGATACACATGACCGCGTTATTTATCTGAAAAGTTATTCCAAGATTCTGTTCCCTGGACTTCGTATGGGTGTAGCCGTAACGCCTGTGGCCTTGATCGCCTCTTTCGGTTCAATGAAAAGAATGCTGGATATCGACACCTCACTGTTATCTCAAGCTGCGCTTGAGGTGTACATTCATAGCGGAATGTTTGCCCACCATCGCAAAATCATTCGTAGCCGCTATGCCGCGCGGATGGAAGTTGTGCAAGAACAGCTGGAGGCTTATTCCGATTTCGAACCATTTCGTATTGCGCCACGAACCGGTGGGGAACATACCGCCCTCCCTTTGCCAGGGAATATACCTGTCCGTACCTTGCTGTCCCGTTTACAGAACCGCGGAATTATTGCGGATACAACAGAGCGATATTATCCCGAAGGGACGTACCGCGCATTTACAGATCAGATGTTGCGACTGAACATCTCTAATGTTCCGAAACAGCGTATTGCAGAGGGGATGCAGATCATCCGGGAGGAGATTATGAAGCTGCAGATCAGATCGACAACGTGAAGATAGACCAGCCTTTAATGGGCTGATCTATCTTGAATTTTTAAATTATATATTGCGAAAGGTGAGTATTAATGTGGGGGCTATCATCGCACCTGAGATGAAGTCATCTCCAAAACATTATTGGGATGATGAAGTAAAGGCGAGGTATTTGCGGAATCAAACGAGATTGCAGCCTTGCATTATCCCGTATTCTAGGAATGGAAAATTCTAACGATCCTGAGAAGCCTTATTTGGGCAGTTTTCAGCCTAGGTATATTCTAACGATCCCCAGCGACGCTATTTCGTCCAAAATGGCCCTTTGAGGGGGGAATTTGGCTCCATTTTGCAAAATAACGTCTCCTGTGATCGTTAGATTTCAAAACTGATCAAAAAGCGGGAAATAAGGTTTCCTGTGATCGTTAGAAATTTCGGCAGCATGGAGGGGCATGATATGGTGAATAGTATGCCCACCAGGTTGAATAGCGAGAGTGCTGACCGATTAGCAATTCAACGTGCGAGTCAAAGTTAGAGTGAGAGTGTTAGCCGACTGTGAACCAAGTGCGAATTAAAGCGGTTATGTTTGGTTGATCAGCGGCGAGGTGTGTATCCAGATTGACACCTTTTCCAGTTTCCAGCATAAAAAAAGCCTAGCCTAAAGGGCTAGGCTTCGTTTCTTTGTCGCTACTCTTTTCGCCATTTCTCAGTCCTACCGATACTCTATCCGCTACTCGAAGGCTCAGCATTAATGCCATGAACTACCCAGTAATATACGCATACGCTATACTCAAACCGACAGTACTACACCATGTACTTTTACGCTTCCTGATGTACTACTCCATCACTCTGCGCTTTACCCAATGTACTATTTCCAGAGCTCAACGCTTACTCTGTAGGCTGCCTGATGGCTCCAACTCTTACTCCTGTGCCATTGCTTTAAAAGAAGCTTCAGCCGCTTCGAGCGTGACAGCAATGTCTTCGTCCGTATGAGCGGTGGTCAGGAACCAAGCTTCATACTTCGAAGGAGCCAGATTGATGCCACGGTTTAACATGTGGCGGAAGAAGGACGCGAAGCGTTCGCCGTCCGTGTCTTGTGCATGATCATAATTCGTCACCGGATGATTGCAGAAATGCGTGGAGAACGCGCCACGAATGCGGTTGATCGTCAGATCAATGCCATGACGGTCCGCGGAAGCTTGCAAGCCAGTAGTCAGATCGATGGCGAGACGTTCCATTTCTTCATATACGCCAGCACCTTGCAGGACTTCAAGACAAGCGATACCCGCCGAGATTGATGCCGGATTGCCTGCCATCGTTCCGGCCTGATAGGCCGGGCCGAGTGGAGCAACCTGCTCCATGACATGTTTACGTCCGCCGTAGGCACCGATCGGCAAGCCGCCGCCAATGATTTTCCCAAGTGCAGTAAGGTCAGGTTCAATCTCCGCATGATTGTCCAATCCGGCATACGTCTGAGTGGAACCGTAGTGGAAACGGAAAGCGGTAATAACCTCGTCATAAATAACAAGTGAACCGTTCGCGCGTGTCATTGCACAGAGACCTTCCAGGAAGCCTGGCTCTGGCATAACCATACCGAAGTTACCAACGATCGGCTCTACCATAACCGCGGCTACATCGTCACCCCAACGTTCGAGCGCTTCCTTCAGACCATCCAGGTCGTTGTATGGAACGGTAATGACTTCATGAGCAATACTGGTCGGAATACCTGCACTGTCGGGAATGCCAAGCGTAGACGGGCCTGAGCCTGCAGCGACCAGTACGAGATCGGAGTGACCATGATAACATCCGGCAAACTTCACGATTTTATTTCGTTTCGTATATGCCCGAGCGACGCGAATCGTCGTCATCACGGCCTCTGTACCGGAGTTCACAAAGCGAACCTTGTCCATGGAAGGGATCGCTTCTTTGAGCATTTTGGCAAGCTTGATCTCAAGCTCCGTCGGCGTACCGTACAGAACACCATTCGCAGCAGCTTCCGTAATGGCTTTCGTAATATGAGGGTGGGCATGTCCAGTCACAATTGGACCGTATGCCGCGAGGTAATCGATATATTTGTTGTCGTCAACATCCCAGAAGTGAGCACCTTGCGCTTTTTTCATAAAAACGGGTGCCCCGCCGCCCACCGCTTTGAATGAGCGAGAAGGGCTGTTTACACCGCCTACAATATGCTCCAGGGCTTCTGTATATAACAACTCCGAGTTCGTACGTGTATTCATGAGATAACTTCCTTTCGTGATTCCAATAGTTTAAACCGGCAAAACAATGACATGCTATGATTATTTTCGCATACTTTGGCGTACAGGCATAGCGAAAGGGCAGCATGTCGGCTGCCCTTCTGAGAATGAATGAGATCATCGCTATGGTATAAACGGTTTATTTTATAGTCACAGGCTGCGAGTACTATTATCGAGTAACCGTGTAGGGTGACTTTTACTGCTGTATTAGATTGATGTTTTAGCCATCCAACTATTTACCAAGTTAGCTCAAACCTAAAAGCTCAAATCGATACCTTTGCCTAAAAGCACAAATACTGCTTCATATCACGAGCTCAATTACTCTGCCGGTTGCTGTGTGTTTTTATCATTACCGCTAGCCGTTTTGTCTTCCTTGGCTTTTTGGTCTTCTGTCTGTGCTGGTGGATGAATGATGTCCTGAACATGTTGTTTCAGTTTTTCTTCACTGGTTACGGACAAAACTTGTGCACCGCCTGGTGTGCGTTCCTCTTTCAACAGGTTCATTGGTGGAACCTGCTCACTGCCATTCATACTGCTTTGGTAACCAAGTCCCCCCAGTTTCCACATGTCGGAAAGGGTAAGATTGGTATCCACAAATGGGCTGACTTCTTCCAGGATGGAAGGCAGTTTGGCAATGGTTGTCGTGGATTGCATTTTTGCGGTCACGGCTTTGAGCAACTCCCGCTGACGTTCCGAACGGGCGAAGTCAGACATCGCATCATGACGGAAACGAACATACATCAAGGCTGTTTTGCCGTCGAGATGCTGGTAGCCTTTTTTCAGATCAATATCATACTCGTTATTGTCGGCTTTACTTGTATAATGCATGTCCTTCTCGACATCAAAGTCTACACCGCCAACCGCGTCAACCAGTTTGATGAATCCCTGGAAATCGGTATACACATAATATTGAACAGGGATACCGAGCAAGTCACTTGCGGCTTCCATCGCTACGTTCGGGCCGTGGGTAATCGCGGTGTTAATGCGATCCTTACCATATCCATCAATGTTAATGTACGTGTCACGCAAAATGGAGAACAGGTTAATCTTTTTGGTCAGCGGGTCAAGTGATACCACCATCATGCTGTCGGAACGTGGCACTTCACCCTTTTTCAGACCACGGGCATCAACACCCATAACCAATATGTTCACGGTCTCGGTACCTTCCCATTTCGGAGGGTCGGGTGTCTTCACTTTCTCTACATTTTCAATATTGGCAAATGGCGAATCCTCGCCTTTCTTCTGCAATCCATCCAACTGATTAAGAATAGAACCGAAATAGTAGGCCACTGCCCCTCCAACAATTAACACGAAGGCGGCAAGAGAGATCCATAGGGTTCTCTTCGTCTTTCTGGTCATGCTAGCGCTCCTTTGTATTTGAGATAAAAAATAAACGATTTCAGTACATGTAAAGTTGCGTTGAGTTTGCGTATAAGTCGAAGCTTTCCGTTCGCCTTCCCTCCAGACCTCAAGGCAGAGGAGGCCACTTCGAACTATTTTTAAAGCTTGCTGAATTTTGACTGTTACTATTATAATTTCTTTTTGGGCTACAAGCAATTTCAACAAAATCCAAGTGAGGTATAAACATGCTGGCGATTGATGTAAAAGATTTGCGAAAGTCGTTTAACGTCCAGAAAAGCCGCGGTGGGCTGAAGGGCGCGTTTCAGGATCTGTTCAAACGTCAATACCAGGAAGTATTGGCTGTGAATGATATTTCATTTCAGATACCGCAAGGTGAAATCTGCGGATATATTGGAGAGAACGGTGCCGGCAAATCAACAACGATCAAGATGTTGACCGGCATTTTGGTGCCTACATCCGGGCATTTATCGGTAGGTGGGTATGTTCCGTATCAGGAACGGGAGAAGTTTGTCAAAAATATTGGTGTAGTGTTTGGACAACGTAGCCAGTTATGGTGGGATATCGGTGTCATTGAATCTTTTCATCTCCTACGCAAAGTATATCGTGTTGGGGAGCAGGACTTCCGTAAACGGCTGGACGAGCTCGTTGAGCGTTTGCAATTACAGGAGTTGCTGAGTCGCCCGGTGCGCAAACTTAGTCTCGGTCAGCGGATGCGCTGTGAACTGGTGGCGGCTTTACTGCACAATCCAGGCATTGTGTTCCTGGATGAGCCGACCATAGGTCTGGATATCGTGGTGAAGTCGGAAATCCGCGAATTTCTGAAAGACATGAATCAGCAGCATGGTACTACCATTTTGCTTACTACTCATGACTTGCAAGATATTGAAGCTTTATGTTCACGTGTCATCATGCTGGATGCAGGAAGCATCATCTATGATGGAGGTCTGGATCACCTCAAGTCCCAATGGGGCACAGAGCGTGAGGTTCGGTTCAAATTTGGTACAGGTCACACGATGACTCAGATGCAGGAATGGACAGCGGCGATGCCTGTGCGGTGGACCGTGGAGAACGAATTGTCGGCCTCCGTGTGGATTCCGCTGGAACTGAACGTTTCGGATGTGCTGGCACGTGTGGTCGGTCAGGCAGATATTACGGATATTCAGATCATTGAGACCAACACGGATGAGATTGTGCGTAGTATCTACCAGTCCGGTTCGGCTGAGCGCCCGGAGATTGTGTCGGCAGATAAAGAAGCGGTAGGTGCTACCTAAGATGAACAGTGCATTTATCGATTTCATGCGTATTCGTTTTCTGACGATGCTCGCGTATCGAGTGAATTATTATTCCGGCATTTTGATATATACGCTGAATATTGGCGTGTATTACTTTACGTGGCAAGCTATTTATGGAAGCAGCGGAGAGATCGGCGGTTTCACAGCAGCACAGATGACAACGTATGTTGCTGTCTCTTGGATGGCGCGTGCGTTTTATTTTAACAATCTGGACCGGGAGATTGCCGCCGACATTCGGGATGGCTCCATTGCGATTCAGTTTATAAGGCCAATTAACTATGTGATGGTCAAAATGATGCAGGGGCTCGGCGAAGGCATATTCCGTTTCTTACTGCTCATGATTCCGGGCATGATCATTGCCATCCTGCTGTTCCCGGTGGAACTGCCAACAGCGCCTTCGGCATGGATCGGTTTTCTCGTTATGTTGTTCTTCAGTTTCATCATCAATTCCCAGATTAATGTCATTACGGGACTGGCCGCGTTTTTTGTGGAAAATAACGAAGGTATGATGCGCATGAAACGTGTGGTCGTCGATCTGTTCTCGGGCCTGATCATTCCAATCAGTTTGTATCCGGACTGGTTGTCCACAATCATGAAAGTATTGCCGTTTCAGGCGATCACATATCTGCCCGGCTCGGTTTTCACTGGCAGGGTGGAAGGTACAGGCATCTGGAATGTGCTCGGGATTCAGGTGCTCTGGTTTGTCCTGCTTCTCATACCCATGGTGCTGATCTGGCGGCAGGCTCGCAAGCGTCTGTTCGTGCAAGGGGGATAAGCGAATGTACTATATGGGTCTAATCTGGGAATATCTGAAAAATTACATGAAGACACGTCTGACGTACCGCGCCGACTTCTGGGTAGAGATTATCTCGGATCTGCTGTTTCAGGCGACCAATCTGATCTTTATCTTTGTCGTTTTCCGGCATACGGACAACCTCGGCGGTTGGAGTGAAGCGGAAGTATTATTTGTTTACGGGTACTTTATGGTGCCATACGGCATTTTTAGCTGTTTTATCAACCTGTGGGGATTCAGCGAGCGTTATATTGTCAAAGGTGAGATGGATCGCATTCTGACAAGACCGGCACACAACCTGTTTCAGATTCTGCTGGAAAATGTAGACCCGCCCTCTCTCGTAGGTTCGTTCATCGGGTTAATCATTATGACCATCAGTGGAGCAGAGATGGGGCTCGTACTGGAATGGTGGCACATCCCTGCATTGATGATACTGGCATTAAGTTCAGTGCTAATCTATGCGGGTATCTATACTACATTGACGTCACTATCCTTTTACTCCGATGCGCCGACAGGAATTTTACCGCTGATGTACAATATTCAAGGATATGGACGTTACCCGGTAACAATCTATAACAGAGCCATTCAGGTACTGCTCACCTGGATTATCCCGTTTGCCTTTGTCGGCATTTATCCGGCAGCGCTGTTCCTAGAGCGAGCAGAGATGCATCGGATGGCTTTGCTCACTCCGGTCATGGGGCTAGTCTTTGCAACGATTGGGCTTACCCTGTGGAACTTCGGTGTGAAGCGGTATCGGGGAGCGGGGTCTTGACCCCTGCTTACAGGATTACTTCACGCAAATCTGAAGGATCATATAACTTGAATTCCAAGGAGGACATGAAAATGACTTTAACAGAAGGTGTACAAGTTCCGGATTTTGAACTGCCATCAAGCACGGGGGAGTCTGTGAAGCTGTCTGATTTTCGCGGCAAGCGAGTTCTGATTTACTTTTATCCGAAAGATATGACCTCGTCTTGCACGCAACAAGCCTGTGATTTTCGGGATCGACATGAGGATTTTCAAGGGCTGAATACAGTCATCCTGGGGATCAGCACTGATCCGATGAAGCAACATGATAAGTTTATTGCCAAATACGGATTGCCTTTCATCCTGTTATCGGATGAGGAACACACGGTTGCCGAGCAGTTTGGTGCATGGCAGCTGAAGAAGATGTACGGCAAGGAGTACATGGGCATTGTGCGTTCCACTTTCCTGCTGGATGAAGAGGGCAAGCTGATCAAGCAATGGACGAAGGTGCGTGTAAAAGGGCACATTGAAGAGGCGCTGGACACGGTAAAAGGGCTGTAATTCGTCGGTTACGATCCTGTGAAAATAAAACGAGCGATGCACGAAGTGTGTATGGTCAAAAATAATAAACAGGCTACATCTATGGACACCACTCCCATTGAGATGTAGCCTGTTTATTTCTGCGAAAGAGTACCTGCATTATTACGTTGTTTAAATCGATTTTTCATAAGCTGAATCAGTAGTAGGAAAGCAGGAATGACAATACTGACCGTAAAATCCCAATTGAACCAGGCGTACATGATGCCGAGGGTGTAGAAGAGGACATCCGGCGAAATAACAATAGCCATACCGAATAATAAGAGCATCGTTGGCAGAATTAACGGCTGGTAAGATTTGAGACGACACAGTTGTGCAAGTCCAAGAATGAATCCAAACGTGTATAGCGAAGTTTTAAAGTAGGTAGACACAAGCCAAGCTGTCGAAGAGATGGCTTCGATTCGTTGAACGAAGCCGCCAATGTTAATCTTTTGTGCAAGAATATACGATACATAAATATTATGCTGAGTCAGTTCAGCCCCAAGTACAAGTAGCGAGGTAAGGAGTATGAGGGTTAGCATGATTCCTGCAAGTAATGCGGCTAATAATAGGTCTCGCCGCTTATGCACACCGTGAGTGATATAGGGGTAAATCATGGTGATGATAATGAGTTCTCCATATGAAGCTGTAGCCCCTCGAACGCTCCCGCTTATAAATGAAAACAGGGGAGTATCAAAGAAAGGCTGGATGTTCGCTACTTCCATTTTGGGAAGCAAACAAAGCATTAGGATAATCAAACTGATCATAACAAAGGGGGCCAGAATCTCTGCCATTTTACCGAACGTGCCCAATCCTTTCAGTGCGGACCAACCTAGGGTTATAACAAAAAGAAGAATGATAGCCCGAATGGGGGTATGGAGATAAACCTGAGTTGTCATAAAATCTCCAACTTCACGGATACATATAGCTGAACCCATCAGAAAATAAAACAGATATGCGGCAGCCAAAATTGCACCTATCCATTTACCAAGTGCTTTGGAACAGATCTCGATGAGTGTAAGTCCGGGGTAAGCTTGATGCAGCTTATAGGAAAGCCATAAGATCGACATGCCGATACCTTGGGAGACGATCGAGCAAATCCAGGCATCCTGTCTTCCAGAGTAAGTAAGTAATGTCGGGTAGATTAGCATCATATCTCCAATCATGCCCATAAAGGCAAGGACTGCAAATTGCCGCACGGTAAGTCTCTCTTTGATGAGCATGATCTGTACCTCCTTCGATTATCTTTAAGTTCTGCCTTTATTAAATGATAATTTGGACTTGATTTGATGAATGATTAACAGCAGGACAGGTAAGATCAGACTCACCGTTAAATCCCACTCCAGCCAATAGGGAATGACCGTTGTGTTAAAAAAAACGATATTGGGTGTCAAAAGGTTAGATAGCGCATATACGATCAGTACGGATGGCAGAATGAGAAAATGGTAGCTCTTAAGGCGAAAAAGTTCAGCGATACCAAGAACAAAGGCATACAGATAAACGGTGGATTTAAAATAGGTGGATATCAGCCAGGACGATGCCATGAGCACTTCAATTCGTTGAAAGAAGTTGGCTATATTGATTTTTTGGGATAATACAAATGAACCAAAGATCGTGTGCTGTGTAAGAAAAAGTCCCATAACCAGCATGGAGATCGTCACCAGAATAGCCATGAGCAGATTGCCAAATCCGGCAGATATCATAAGATCACGAGTACGATGGGCTTGTTGATTTGCATAGGGGAGGATCATCAGAATGGGAAGGGCTTCACCAACCGGATAGATAAAACCGATCACAATCCCATGCGTAAACTGGCTGAAGGTGGTGTCCGTAAAGGGTACAAGTTGGTTTAATTGTACCTCGGGCAACAAAAAGACCACTAAAACAAACATAAAAATAGTAATGATGGGCACGAGAATTTCACTGCTTCGTCCAATGCTTTCTAGTCCGTTATACAGTGCCCAACCGATGGGAATGAGAAAAATCAGAAGTACAGCCCGAATGGGGGTATACAAAAAAATCTGACTGGTCATGAAATCACCAACGACCCGTGATTGTGCTGCAGAGCTAAAAATAAAATACATCAGGTAGAACAGGGCTAACACCGTACCTGGCCAAAATCCAAGGATTTTGCGAAATACGCCTATCAAATTTTCATTGGGATACGTGTCTGCAAGTTTGACGAAAAGATACATCAACCCCATGCCAAGAGGAACACCGATAAAAGCATAAAGCCAAGCATTTTGCCCCGAAAAGGTTGCGATAACCGAGGGGTAGATCATCATCATGTCACCGGCAATGATCAAAATGGTCAAGATACATAATTGTCTAATGCCAAGGCGACCTTGTTCCAGCATGTTGTCAACTCCCTTTTGGCTAACTCCCTGTAATATAGGCCAGTAATTGATTCACGGGTTTGTAAATCCAGATGATAATGTATAGCGGGCTTGGAAACTCCCATAGATTCACCGCGACAATACCAAAAAAGATGCTTGTCAGCAGTAAACAGGAATAGACGGTGACTTCTTTCCATTCCTTCTTTCTCCATAACTTGGGTAGATCAATCACCCCCATCAGGCACCCGACAATGACAACTGCAATCGTTAGCAGCAAGAGTGCTCACTCCTTGGCTTTTTTATTAAATGAATTATCCAACGTCCCTATACGACGGATCTGTACGTTTGCTTCATATGTGACGTCTAAATTTTGAAAGTACTTGTCCCAGTTCTTTTCTTCTCTTTTGTAAATTTTGGGGTACTTGTGATAGATGTCTTGTCCAAAACCGAAGATGTCCACTTTATATTTACTGCGAACGAGACTCACCGTACCTTTCATCAGTTCGATAATCCGATCCTGTGCCAGTTGTTCCAATTGCTGAATGGCCTCCATTGAACCGATCTCCATCTCACAATCTACGGAACCAATGACAGAGACCGTGTTCACTTTCAGACTAATTTGAGGTTCGCCCCGCACCATTTTGACTTTGTGATCCGTGGAGGTACGCAATGTTTTTAGTGTGACATAACCCCCTTTTGGACATTGGGTGGGGCCAATCGTTGTTTTCACGTTGTCACGAATATAGTTGTAGCCTTTAGAGTCATCCTGATTCAGCCAACCGATCAGTTTGTCTTTTTGAAACACGCTGAGACCAGCGAATTGAAGAGTAGCCGGAGGTTCGATACTCTGGACATTTTTGGTCTCACCGCTTGTCTCTTGATCTCCAATAAGCTCAATACCAGTAATAACAGGGGACATGCTGGGTGTGAGAATATACTGCATCAGCTTGTCACTGGTCACGGTTGTCGTTGGAGCCCAGCTTTTAGCAGAAATATCGAGTGCATTGAACAGCTTTTCTGACGGAAGATTTTCTAGTGGTGTGAGTACGTTCAAAATGTTAGAGGCCGTTGTTTTACGAGCTATCATTACATAATAGTCCGGACGCACGTCAGGCTCTCTCAAAAGAGCTTCGATCACATCATATATACCGTTTTTACGTGCAAATTCTTCTCCGAAAACCAACACCCGGATATGAGCCATAAAAATGGCACGAGGGCTTGTCTGGGTAAGCTTCTGAATAGCCTCCAGCAGTGTACGAGCGCTGGCTTGATATTGGGTAACGGGTGTTCCATTGCCGCCTTGACCTTTGGCGACTTCACGAGGCACAACAACCTGTGCACTAACCCTGATCTGGTCACCGTCTCGATCTACACCCAGACCCAGCATAATCCCGAGCTGATTCAGCTCCTGGCGATCCCAACACCCGCTTAGTAACGGCAGTATGACGATGAGGGATAGCATGATACGTAAACATTTCATCATAACCTTTTCTCCTGCCTTCACTAACGTTTGGTTTTTCCTCTTTTTTGTCTCGTTACGTTTGGAGTACCGTTGGATAATGGGCGAGTTCTCATATGTGACCAGGGAACACGGAACAGCGTATCTTTCAGATCATTCTGAATGAAGGGCGCAAAAGGAGACATGTAAGAGATCCCAAAAGAGCGCAAGCTGCAAAGGTGAGTCAGCGTAATGAGCAGCAGAATCAGAATGCCATAGAAACCAAACGCTGCCGCTGCCATCATCAGAATAAAACGCAAAATACGAACCGAAATAGATAATCCGTTCTCAGGAATGACATAGCTGGAAATAGCCGTGATAGAAACAATAATAACCATCGCTGCAGACACAACGCCTGCCTCTACCGCGGCCTGCCCGATAACAAGTGTGCCTACGATGGATACGGCCTGTCCGACCGTTCTCGGAATTCGAATGCCTGCTTCTCGCAAAATTTCGTAGGTCAGTTCCATTAGAACGGCTTCTATAAAGGCTGGAAAAGGCACACCTTCACGCTGTGCAGCCAGACTGATCAACAAGGTGGTTGGTAACATCTCCTGATGAAATGTCGAAATAGCGATATAAAAGGATGGAGCTAGCATGGCGATCAGAAACGATAAATAGCGTAGCAAGCGAACAAGAGAGCTGATGTCAGCACGCTGATAATAATCTTCAGGAGATTGAAAAAAGTGCATGAATAATGCAGGCACAAGCAGTACAAAGGGTGTACCGTCTATAATGATAGCAACACGTCCTTCGAGCAGTGCTGCAGAAACCGTATCTGGACGTTCGCTATTGTAAACTGTCGGAAAGATTGTCGTGGTTTTGTCCTGAATAAGTTCTTCGATGTACCCGCTCTCCAGAATACTGTCGATATCAATCTCACCCAATCGTCTGCGAAGCTCATCAACGACATCTTCATTGACGGTATGTTCCAGATATACGACAGCCACTCGGGTTTTGGTTACACGTCCAATCTCCCGCTCCTCAATCCAGAGTTGCGGATCACGAATCCGCTTGCGAATCAGTGCGGTATTCGTACGCAAGTTTTCCGTAAAACCTTCCATTGGACCACGCACAACGGTCTGGGAAACGGGTTCACCTACAGGACGGTCTTCCCAACCGGCAGCGCCGATTTTGAGTCCCCGAGTAGAGCCATCCAGCAGCAGAATGGCTTCACCGGCCAGCATCGCTTTCAACACATCATCCATGTCATCAATGAACAGTACTTCGCTAGCGGTAAGAACATCGTTCTGAAGGTAACTCAGGTGTTCATTGTCCGCTGAGAAATCAGGCAGGTTGCGCTCTTGCATCAAGGGTTGCAGGACAGCCTGATTGATCAACTGCGTATCGACGAGCCCATCAATGTATAACAGCATCGAAGGCCATTTGTGCAGGCTTTGTAATGGACGAATCATCAAGTCATTGCTATTTCCCATCATCTTTTTGCAATAAGCAATATTATCAGCCAGATTCGGATGAATGGCATGCGTTTCGTGTGCAATTTGAGTATCTGTAGCCATCCATTTCTCCCCCTCAAACATCCTTTATTTGCAAGTAGTATGACCGGGAGTGTTTTAGTTTATGAAAAAAATATGAATGAAAGGATATTTGGTCTTCATATCCCAATAAAAGCAAACAAAAAGAAGCCGTATGTTCACGGCTTCTATATTTATAAAGGGGAGATGGACTCATCATTAGTCCGCATTTTGTTTTTGACGCTGACGAGCAGGGGAATGCTTGCGACGGGAACGAGCGAACAAGGCGTTGCGGTAACGATAGACGATGCCAGCAATCACAAGCAATGCAACTAGGGCAAGAATGTATGCTGTATATTGATGGGCGAGTGTGAATACAGCGCTCCAGCTAGGACCGAACACCTTACCGATCCCAAGGAATAACACAACCCAGAACAAGGCTCCAGAGTAAGCATATAGGGCGAATTTGCGAAACGGAATCGCAGCAATACCAGAGAAATACCCTGTGAAATGACGAACACCGGGAATGAAATATCCGATAAAAATCAGACCGTATCCATACTTAGCAAACCATTTTTGCGTTTTGTCCAGCTTGTCCGGTTTAAGTAAAAACCATCTTCCATACTTCACAATAAAAGGTAGACCGGCTTTGGCTCCGATGAAATACGTAATAGTCATGCCAATCGTTGTCCCGAGAAACGCTAAGACGACAAGTGTACCGAAATCAAGCTGACCTCTGTAGGACAAATAACCCGCATATGCCATCGTCGTTTCGCCTGGGAAGGGAAGTGCAATAAACTCCAGTAGCAGGCCGAAGAACAATACACTGTATCCGTAAGACCCAAATAGCTGCTGGACCTTCTCAAGTAATTCCAATAGATTCACACTCCTGATGGTGTCATATGAATCAGGCTTTAGAAGTAGATGGTTGCCCGTTTCATGTTCGTTATTTCCTAATGCTACCGAATTGCTGATTAAGAATCAATAATCCCATATCGAAGCCAAGGTTATTTGTTGCAAAATAATAGATAAAATGATGTCTTTTTTGCGATCTGCCTCCATATAATTCTAACAAATCTGCTGAAGTCTATCAGCAAATTCAATAGAGTGCTGGAGGGTGAATTACAAATGGCGCAGGAATCTCACGAAATGATGCAACGAAATGGGCAACTTATGGAGCAGCAAACTTCAACTCGTTCCTGTGGGAAGGTACGTATGTGGATGTGTTTATCGATATGGTTCACTCTCGCTACATTACTGCTGACAGATATGTTCGGAGCAAGCGTGCCGTCTGCCGCAGCAGCGGGGAAAAGTAAAACATCAGACAAGGTTGTCTATTTGAGCTTTGACGATGGCCCGGGCAAACATACGTCTGAGGTATTGAATATTTTACGCGATGAGGATGTTCCTGCTACTTTTTATGTGCTGGGAGAGCATGCAGAACGTATGCCGGGAATGATCAAACGAATCGTAAGTGAAGGACATGCCCTCGGCAATCATACATATAACCATGAATATAACGAGTTGTACCGGAACTTTGAAACGTTCTGGCAGCAGATTAAGCGCACGGAAGATATCATTAACAACATTGTAGGCTTTCGCCCTGCACTTGTCAGAGCGCCTGGTGGAACATACGGACATTTTGACCATACGTATTTTGATCTGTTGAAAAAGGGAGGATACGCTGTCATGGACTGGAACGTAGACAGCGGTGATTCCAAGCGGAGAAATGTGCCCGCTAGCGCCATCGTCGCTCGTGCAACTGATGTGCCAGCAGGAATGTCTTCTGCTGTTGTGCTGATGCATGATGGAGGTGCGCATGCCGAGACAGTAAAGGCACTGCCGGATATCATTCAATACTACAAACAGCAGGGGTATCGTTTTGAAGTGATGCAGGCTTCAGACAAACCTGTTCATTTCCAGGTCAAACCTGCGGTGAAATATAAGGTTCGCCAGTCTCCATCTGCTAGCTGGATTGCCAAACATGTAAACACAAACGCTGCGCAATGGATCGTAGCCAAACCGCTCAAAATTGAATTGGGATATATGACCGTCGAACTCAAGCCGAATGAATATCGCTTCAAAGACCAGACGATAATGGTTCCCTTGCGAAGTTATATGAACAAGCTGGGAGGCAGTATAAGCTGGGATCAAACCTCAGGTACTGCAACCACATGGTGGAAGGATCGCATAGTCCAAATTAATCCGGCGATGGGTACATTGACGTCCAAACGATTGCATAATCAGGATGGCCTGACGGTTCAAGCTGTGATGGAGAGCCGTGAAGGCACGATCTGGGTATCAGCAGGTGATTTGATAGAGCAGCTTGGAGCAAAGCAGTATACAGTCCAATCCAAGGACAGTGAGTGGGTAATCACTGTGGAGCCACCTTGGACGTCTATGGAGCATGGACATTTTTATAGCATAATTTGAAAGAAACAGCAGTTCATCTGACTATTCTCTCTACTTCCGGGCAACAATGAATCATAGATTATGATAATCACGATTCATAGGCAAGGAAGGAGAGGTGGTTCACGTGACCAGAGTGCGAATAGAGCATGATCATGCTACCGAACTGTTAAAAAGGCTCAGCAATCGAATTGCTGATGTAATCATTGGCAAGAAACAGGAAATTCAATATATCATTGCTGCAATGCTTAGTGAAGGCCATGTTCTGTTGGAGGATGTACCGGGTACAGGAAAAACGATGCTGATTCGGACCGTGGCTTCATTATTAAGCTGTGCGATGGGGCGCATTCAATGTACATCCGATGTCATGCCAGCCGATGTGACGGGTGTATCTATATATCACGCCCCTACAGGAGAGTTCAGCTTCAGACCGGGGCCGCTGATGAACAATATCGTGCTTGCGGATGAGATTAATCGGGCATCTCCCCGTACACAGTCTTCGTTATTGGAAGCCATGGAGGAACGCAGTGTGACCGTAGACGGCACAACTCACGTATTGCCGAAGCCGTTTCTGCTGCTTGCAACACAGAACCCGTTGCAGTTTGAAGGCACCTATCGTTTGCCGGAAGCACAGTTGGATCGCTTCATGATGCGGATTACACTGGGATATCCCGAGCCGGAGCAGGAGGTAGAACTGCTTTCTCGTGAGCGTAGCAAGGATATGTTAGAGAACATGCGTCCGATTATGCTGGCTGAAGAAGTGGTGGCCATGCAACGTGAAGTGAGGCAGGTACATGTGGATGCCGTGATCAAGCAATATCTTGTCGCTGTCGCTGTGGCTACGAGAAGTCATGACGCCGTAAGACTCGGCATCAGTCCCCGGGGAACGCTGGCCTGGATGACGGCTGTGCAGGCATATGCCTACTTACAAGGTCGCAGTTACGTTGTGCCAGATGATGTGCAATCCCTCGCTGTACCGGTTCTCGCCCACCGAATTCAGTTGAAATCAATGAACAGAGCGGACGGAACCGCAGTGCAAGAGCAAGTCATCCGTGAAGTGTTGTCGTCTGTGCCTGTGCCCGTGCAGATGAGTGGGCAGGGAAGGGGACGACGCGCATGAGAGGGTTTCGCGGAAGTATAGCTCATATGTTAATGGCTGTTCTTCTGGGTGGTCTCTATTTCTGGCATGGTGGAAAATCAGCGTTGTTCTTGGCAACGGTATCCGTGCTTGTTGTGGTATATGGAATACTCCTACGTGTGTTTGGTCCCCGTCAGATTGTTATCAACAGACACTTACGACAAGGGCAGATCACAGCAGGAGAAAGCATCCGCGTTCGGGTTGAGTTACAGATGAAATGTCCGCTTCCATTATTATGGCTCGTGGTATGTGATAACACCCCTGGAGGTATACATCGTAAATTGCTTTTTCCAGGCTTGAAAAGACGATGGTCTTATCAGTATGAGATAACAGGTCTTACCCGAGGAGTACATGTTTGGCAGGAAGGGCGAGTATACTGGGGGGATATTTTTGGGTGGAGCAGAGCCTACGCCACAATTAAGGGTGAAGAGCCTGTTGTGGTGGTGCCCGGGACCGGGAATGCCGCAACATCAATCTGGCCGGAAGTCTGGACGGATCATGGCGAAGGCGTGGGAGCGCAACATCCATTGCAAGGTATACCCGGAACAGAAATTCGTGAATATCAACAGGGGGATTCGTTTAACCGAATTCATTGGAAAAGCTCGGCGAGAAGCGGAAAGTTGCATACGCTGCTTCCTGATATGTCGCAAAGTACCTCACTCGCAATCATGGTATACGAAGAGTACTCAGGATATGAGGGGGTTGGGGCGGGAGAACGTAGTCAGGAAAGTCACGAAGTGTTCGAACGAGCAGTGCTTGGTGCGGCGAGTTGGGTACGTGAGGCAACAGATGCACAAACGCCTTGTGAGCTTTGGTTAAGTGGAGATGAACTTGCAAGTAAACAGGACATGCCGTTAGAAGAGGACGCAAGGCATGAAGCACAAACAAACCGTAGTCGTAATGAAGCTGGTGGAATCCGGAGTGTTCATGGGCAACAAGCCGACAGTTTGGACTGTGCGTTAAGACGGCTTGCTTATGCACGTTTACATCAGGAACAGGGATCGATTGGAGAGCAACTTGGCGTTGACAGACTGGAGCATCTTCCATACGGGTCAAGTATTCTGGTCTTTACCGGACAGCTGGATGAACGTTTGGTTGCATGGCTTGAATATGCGTCGGCACTTGGCTTTCAGGCGAGAGTCTATCTAACCATGAACAGACAGATGAGGGGCACGGCGGGTGACGGGAAGGAACAATCTGGTGCATCTGCTGTGCTGAGTCCGTCAGTAGTACAGGCAAATCGTTCGCAAGTGTGGACTGAGCGCCTTGTATCCAAAGGGGTAAAGATTGTCTATCAGGAGTCTATTGGAACCGTTGGGTCTTGGCATGGCGGAAAGGCAGGGATTGTTGATGTGGGAGCGTAAAATGAAACAGCAGCCCGAATCTGCAGTTCTGTCTGGACAGTCAGTGCAGACACAGCGATCGGAATTAAATTCGCCGTTATTTTCGTCTATGTATCTAACAACTCCTGTGTTATATCTATGGCTTATCACAGCGGGATTGCTCGTATTGTGCATGGAATGGATATATCCTGTGACTTCTGATGGTCAAGCAGGCAGTGAGCGATTTTCGGCTGTCATGGCTGGCTATTCAGCCATCCTTCTGTCCGTTGGCCTGCTGCGTACAGGCTGGATGGCTAGCATTGCGCTACGCATCCCTATGATATACGTTGCACTGTGCGTAATGTATGGAGGCAGTCATCCGATCGAATGGGGCTTATCCTACCCGGGGATACTTAATGCTGATCTGGGACAGTGGATCGATACAGGACGTTTTCGTGTGATGAGCAGGGAAACCAGAGGGTTATTTATGTTGTGCGGCTGGAGCATGTTGCTCGCCTCGGTACAGTACCTGGTATTGCTTCGTCGTAGCATATCTCTATTTGGCACGGGAACATTAGTTTATCTGATCCTGCTGGAGACTGTTGTCGGATATGATGCTTATGGTTCGGTGGTTCGTTCCGTATGCTGGCTGCTGTGCATTCAGGGCATGCTTCACCTGCTGCGCCTTTCGGAAGGCACAGGTCATGAACGGAATGCGCGGGATCAGGAAATTGCACATGAAAGTAAAAATCGAGACATGATCCAAGGTGTAATTCGAGGTACACAACAAGGGATAAACGAAGGTACAACCCAAAGTGAAACCCAAGGTGGAACCCAGGGTGTATATCCAAGCTCTCACAAAAAGGCGGCACGACGTAACAAGAACAGCTCGCATCGAATACGGAGTAAGATTTATCTATATTGGATGGCTGTATCTGTGGGCACGGCGGTCTGTGTGGTGTTGATATCAACACTTCCTGCACGGCTCAGCGTTGTGTCACCTGCCGGACAACTCTCTGTTATGGATACGGTCGAACGTTTGGCTAGATGGGCAGGATATATTCCTTCAGGCAGTGTACCGGCTTCTCTGAGTGTGACGGGATACAGCACCGTTGATGCGCCTATGGGGGCACCTCTGGTACAAGGGAATGAACCTGTATTTGTGGCAAAAACGCCTGTCTCTACGTATTGGCGCGGGGAGACTCGTTCCTACTACAACGGCAGTGCCTGGAGTGATACGGAGCAGCGCTTCCGTTATGTTAACTCATCGGATCTGCTACGTTCCGATGGATGGGAGGAGCATCCGTACTGGCAGCGTGTTCGTCAGATCATCACGATGGAACGGGAGTGGCGTGGTCCGAATCCACTTTTTACGGGAGGGTTGCCGGTAAGTTTGTCTTTTCAAGATGGCGATGTCCTTAATAAAAAGAATGAAAAGCGACTGCTCTCTAATGAAGATACGGGTACATTGTGGCTTGCAGGAGGAAGAGACAGGAATGAGCTTGTCCAGCATTATACGGTAGATGTGATGGTGCCGAATGTGACACCGGAACAGCTTCGGCAACGTGCAGGGATGAATGGGAAGAGTGCTGGGAACGATGGGCAGGATAGTAAGGACGGCAAGAAAGATTTTAACGTGAGCGAACTGAATCATGCTGGCGGGAACAATACATCCGATCCTGCCTCTATTCGCCGAAAGGATCTACAGCTTCCGGATACACTTCCGCAAAGGGTAAGGAATCTTGCTACCGAGATCATCGGTTCAAGTACAACACGGTACGATGCTGTACAGGCTGTGCGCAGTTATCTGAAAGCGAACGCTCGTTACTCGCTGGATACCCGAATGCCGCCACGAGGGACGGATTTTGTGGATGATTTTTTATTTGTGACCCGTGCGGGGTATTGTAACCATTTTTCCACCGCCATGGTTGTGTTACTTCGAGCCGAAGGGATACCGGCACGCTGGGTGAAAGGCTATGCCCCGGGACAAGCAGACCCGCAGAACCCGGGGCAAGTGGTTGTCACCCAGGGGGATGCCCATTCCTGGGTGGAGGTGTATTTTCCCGGCGTGGGCTGGGTGCCGTTTGAGGCTACGCCGGGGTTTGATTCGGCGCAGGCTTTGAATGCCAGCGCCGCAGGGGTCGCCTCGGCGCAGCCAGGCGACAAAGCCCCGCTGCCGGGTGCAGGCAGCGGGCTGGAGCGTGCGGGCGCTTGGCTTGCCGCGTACGCACGTGCCCTTGTCGCGGCGCCGTGGCTGGCCGCGACGGCACTTGCGGCAGCGGCGCTGCTATGCGCCGCTGCATGGGCCTGCACGCGGCGGCTTCGCCCCGCGCTGCGGCTTGGGCTGCTGCTGGCCTGGCCGCGCAGCAGCTTCCCGGACCGCGAGCGGCTGCTGCAGGCTGCCGCTCCGGTCTGGCACGCGCTTGCGCGCCGGTACGGCCCGCGGCCGCCGGGCATGACGCTGCGGGAATACGCAGCGTCACCCGCCGTGGCCGCAGGCATGGACGGCGCGGACATCGCGCGCTTTGCAGCCGACTGGGAGCGGCTACTATACGGGCCAGACCGTCCGCTGCGTGCGGACAGTCTCGATTTCTTGCGCCGGGCACTTCGCCTGGCCCGGCGTCCCCCAAGACGCCAGCGTTAAGTTCCTGACCAGTCTCGTTTGCCCAAGGGTGAACGAGATTTTTTAATTTATACCACTACATTCTATCGAGGTGCAACGGAGCGAATGCTAACCAACCTGGTTGGAGATGAATAGGAAGATTACTACTTTGAAGTGTGAAGAATCTGTTGTCGTAGGTGGAAATTTCAATCTACATATAACATGCAGAGGAGTTAGCTTAGATTGACACACGTTACCTTCGTAACATCACCCCATGAAGTTCGTGACTCCTCCTCCATCTACTTGATCATGAGATATGTACCCTTATTTTTTTACGAGCAGACAATATTTCAATTCCTAAAATTTATGATGCCCGGATTAAACTTCACGATCTCTAACGATCACCAGTGACGTTATTTACTCCTTTTTTGCCATTTTAAAATTCTAACGATCACGAGAAACCTTATTTACTTGAAAAGACGACATTTCCGCTGGATTTCGGGAGTTTTATACCAAATAGCGGTTCTGAGGATCGTTAGAATTTCAAGCACTGCCTAGAGCGCATAATAAGGCTCAGTGTGATCGTTAGCATGTTCCAATTCATGTTGTGCTGCCGATTGCATATTTGCTTTTCTATATTGCCACTGGAACTTAATACCAACTTACCATCTTCACTGATAACGATGACTTTACGATGGCTTTTAATCTACGCACCCGACGGATGAAATCGGTTCTTTTATCCAATTATAAGAGTACACATGAGGTGGAGCATATGTGCATGTTATATTGAACAAAATTTCATCCTGTAGACCCGCCTTAAGGAATGGCATCGACTGTCGCTTTGTGTCACATCTTCCCGTTACTAGCCTGAAAAATGGAGTTTCGTCTTTCCTTGACGGTAGGTTTTGTCGTTGCGTATAATTAGTTTCATTGAATTGAGGGAGGCACGGTAATGAATAAGCAAAATGAAATTGTGGTTGTCCTTGACTTTGGAGGCCAATACAACCAGTTAATCGCCAGAAGAATCCGGGATCTTGGCGTATACAGCGAGCTTTTGCCGTATAACACACCAGCGGAGAAAATTGCTGAAATGGCGCCAAAAGGAATCGTATTCTCGGGTGGCCCATCCAGCGTATATGCTGAAAATGCACCACACGTTGATCCGGGTGTCTATGACCTGGGCTTGCCCATCTTTGGTATCTGTTATGGTATGCAGCTCATGGCTCAGCAGCTTGAAGGGAAAGTGGAACGTTCCGAGAAGCGTGAGTACGGCAAAGCAGATCTTGAGTTTGCTGCCGGTGCAGCCCTGGCTCAAGGTATCGAAGGTGAACATACCGTATGGATGAGTCATGGTGACCACGTTGTCACATTGCCTCCGGGCTTCAAACTGGATGCAGGAACGGAAAGTGCGCCAATCGCAGCGATGAGTAACGACGAGCGCAAATTGTATGCAGTGCAGTTCCACCCGGAAGTACGTCACTCCGTTCGCGGTAACGACATGATTCGTAACTTCCTGTTCGAAATCTGTGGTTGCGAAGGCAACTGGACGATGGAAACCTTCATTGATGACACGATTAGAGATATTCGTGAAAAAGTGGGCGACGGCAAAGTGTTGTGCGCACTCAGCGGCGGTGTGGATTCTTCCGTTGTCGCAGCATTGTTGCACAAAGCAATCGGCGATCAGCTGACATGTATGTTTATCGACCACGGTCTGTTGCGTAAAGGTGAAGCAGAGAGCGTAATGGAGACATTTGTTGGCAAGTTCGATATGAAGGTTGTCAAAATCGATGCACAAGAACGTTTCATGTCCAAGCTGGCTGGCGTGGATGATCCGGAGCAAAAACGTAAAATTATCGGTAACGAGTTTATTTACGTATTTGATGAAGAGTCCAAGCAATTCGATGACTTCGAATTCCTGGCTCAAGGTACACTTTACACAGACATCGTAGAGAGTGGTACAGCTACAGCACAAACCATCAAATCCCACCACAACGTGGGCGGTCTGCCAGAAGACATGAACTTCAAACTGATCGAACCACTGAACACCCTGTTTAAGGATGAGGTTCGTAAAGTAGGTACGGAGTGTGGACTGCCAGACGAAATCGTACACCGTCAGCCTTTCCCTGGTCCAGGTCTTGCGATCCGTGTACTTGGGGAAGTGACGGAAGAGAAGCTTAAAATTGTTCGTGATTCCGACTACATCCTGCGTGAAGAAATCGCCAAAGCCGGTCTTGACCGTGAAATCTGGCAATACTTCACCGCCCTGCCTAACATGAAGAGTGTTGGCGTTATGGGTGACGCACGTACGTATTCCTACACTGTAGGTATTCGTGCCGTAACATCCATCGATGGTATGACTGCAGACTGGGCACGTATCCCTTGGGATGTGCTGGAGAAAATCTCCGTACGGATTGTTAACGAAGTTGATAACGTAAACCGTATCGTGTATGACGTAACTTCCAAACCACCTGCAACAATCGAGTGGGAATAGGGCGTTAACTATTCACGTTGTTAATCGATCTATAGCCTTGATTCATTAAGGTTTGCGGCACTAACTGCGTTGGCAGTGCGGACACGCCTGCAACAATAACATGTAAAAGAAACTCCCTTTTCTTTGCGTTATCGCAAAGAGAAGGGAGTTTTTCTTATGATTAGTATTAATAACCTAATTGAGGATTTTAAAGTGGATTAAGAAATTTTTGTGAGAGTAAAGACATACAGCAACTTGTGTCTGTTTTAATTGTAAAGATGTTAGGAGGGGTGGAAACATTTGCATAGTTTAGCTTTGTATCCTTAACTAACAATGCTAAACACTTGGACAATAAGCTCTGATATAATGGAATAAATTAGATATTTGGTTTTCTGTGGAGGTGAGAATATGAAAAAAATTGGGGTAGGTTTCTTACATGCATGGCTCTATGCAAAGCCAGTGAAGGATATGGCAATGCTTTGCATAGAGTTTAGAAACAATCACATTGCCAACGACGAATCTTGATATTCTGCTAACTGGCTTTGCCCCTTATTGAATGATTAAATAAGGAGTGAGCCTATGAAATATTCAAAAGCCGAGTCCATTTTTCCTGAAGAATTGCTACGTATCATTCAAGAATACGTTCAAGGTGAATTGGTATATATCCCTAAACCCAAAGAGGCACATCTCAAATGGGGCGAGAAAACACACAGTAAGAGCAGAGTGTCTGCTCGAAACGCGGAGATTAAATCATTGTTCCTCAATGGAGTCAGCTTAGATGAGTTGGCGGAACGATATTTCTTGTCCTGCGAAAGCATAAAGAAAATCGTATATAAAAAGAACTAGGCTGTGTCTTGAAATCTACTGAAGTGTACCTTTTACCGTCTTTTTGTCCCCTGCTGTGTCAGTTTCCCTTGACTGCCCTGGCACGCCTGCAGAAGACTTCCTTGCTTGGAACGGAAATTCAGCAAAATCTGCTTTCTTCAGCGTTTTCAGACACGCCTAATGAAAATCCGCTAAATCGTCGTTTCGACGGTTCAGCGGATTTTGTGCAAAGATGAGTTAAATCAACTTATACATAGTAACTGCGGTTTGAAATCGATAGACTCAAGTTGAGGCTGTTGTGATGAATGACGGTCGGGTTTTAAGGAAGCGGTGTAAAGAATGAACGAAATCATTAAGAAAAAGTTAATGGATAAAAACGAGCTGCTCATTAATATGGTGATCGAACGCGTAAAAAGAGAATTTCTTGACGATATCGCAATCATCGGGCTCACGGGTTCATTTAATACCGGTGACTTTCACGAGAAGAGCGATCTTGATCTAGTCATCATTAATAATACTGAAAAGGGCTGGGGAATATCCGATTGTTTTATCCTAGACGACGTTGGTTATGATATCTATTGCACGCCATGGAATACAAAAATTCATGAGCAGTCCTCTTTGGAGAGTCCACACGTATCAAGTCTAACCGAGCTCAAGATACTCTACTATGCAACCCCTGAAGATTTGGAAAAATTCAATGATTTCCGGCGAAAAGCTTTGGATGCACTTGCGAATCCGATAGGAGAAGCGTGTCTTAACCGGGCGATTAAATGGATCGATCTGGCTAAGCAAGCATACAGCAATGCGATGCTGGGTGAGGATATTGGTGCAGTACGACAGGCATCTGCCGACGTTCTCTGCAATCTGGTTAATGCTTTAGCCAGTATGAATAATACATGCATTAAACGAGGGATCAAGCGATATTTGCAAGAGTTATGTTCGTTTCGCTATATACCGGATGATCTCGACTCCTTATATATGTCAATCCTCGAAGCTCGTAGCATTGAAGAGATCCGAATAGCATCTTTTAATATGTTGAAAAGTGTTGCGAGGTTACATAGCACAATGTGTGATCATTTCATTGTTAAGCCTACTCCGACCTTTGAGAATCTGAAGGGAACATATGAAGAGTTGTGGAGCAACTATCGCAATAAAGTCTTGAACAGTGTTACAAATAACGATGCACCTTACGCCTTTCTTTCGGCCTTTGGGGCACAAGAGTACCTTGATTATATGTCTGTGGAGAAGGGAACCAAGAAATTTGATCTTATGCAGTACTTTGATGCAAGTAATTTAGAAGTTATGCATGAGAATTTCCTTAAAGTGATGGATGAATATTTAGATGAGTATAATAAGGTCGGCAGAGAAGTCAAACGGTTTACAACCTTCGAGCAATTATATGCCCACTATATGGATCAGTAGTTCTACATCTTGGAGTGAAACATTCTGTCCAATACCTACAGCAAAGGCGAAAATAGAGCGCTGAAGAGCGTTTAATATATGGGGGATTATGATGAAAGCGACAATTCAACAAATAACACATACAAACAAAGAACAATTCGAAAACTTATTTAATTATTATCTCTATGAGCTTTCCGCATACTCACAGGAGGATATTGGAACAGAAGGTACATTCGAAATGGAAGATATCTCGCCATATTACAGGGATGGACGGTTGTATCCTTACTTCATCACGATTAATGAAAAAATCGTTGGATTTATTCTGGTTACATCCCCTCCTTATGTTGCAGAGGCAGTGGACTATTCGGTGCAGGAGCTATTCGTATTGCCCAAATATAGAGGCACAAATATAGCCAAAGATGCTGTCTTGCAAATCTTCAAACTGTATTCGGGTCGGTACGAGGTGGGGATGTTCAAATCCAATTTAAAAGCTGTTAAGTTCTGGACAAAGCTGATATCAGCACTCGAAATTCCGGTCTCCGTAGAAGATGGCATCGTTGAAATTGGAGGAAATGTATTACAGACATCCGGTATGAAATTCACGGTAGCCTGCGAATCTATCTGCAACTAAATTCAAAAGTGTCGTTGGATGAAGCCGACCGTTGCATTGTTTTTTAACGACCGTTAAAACCCTACAGCTGCATTACCACTTGTGCAATATAAAATGATGAAAATATGGACATATTCTCGTTGTATTTTGCTATTAAATTTGTTTTGAAATGGGTTGTAAATCGCTGAACTGGTTTGATTTGTTAAATAATACGAACGTTTTTGGTTGTTTTGAATATAATATTCGTTTTTATCATTGACAAAATAGAAGCGCCCTCCTAAAATGATGATGGGAAACAAACAAATAGCGCATACTAATTCGTATAATCCTGGGGATTGGCCCGGGAGTCTCTACGAGATCACCCTAATGATCTGGCTACGAAGAGGAGCAGGCTAAGCACATGAATTCTACATGACTGCGGCGGGACATCACCCGTGCACATTAGAATTTTTTTTGTTCTTGGTCAACGGGCCGTCTGCCTGCTTCTGGTCAAGCTGAACTCTGGGGAAAGTACTTCTCAGGGTCATTTGTCGTTTTTCAATATAACTTATGGCTTCAACATCTCTAAGGAGGAGTTAGTGAATTATGGATCGTTTCTTTAAACTCAAAGAAAACGGAACAAATGTTAGAACGGAGATTGTTGCGGGTCTGACCACCTTTATGACAATGGCTTACATTCTTTTTGTAAACACATTGTTCTTAGGACAAAATGGGGCAGGGATGTCCGACAATGCAGTATTCTTTGCAACAGCCGTCGGCGCTGGATTGATGACAATTATTATGGGGTTGTTCGTGAACGTTCCGATCGCTCTTGCTCCGGGTATGGGGTTGAATGCATACTTTATGACTGTGGTTTTGAGCTCCAATGGTGCAATTAGCTGGCAGGCAGCCCTCGGTGCTGTGTTCCTTTCGGGTATCGTGTTCATTATTCTGACCGTGACTCGAGTTCGGCAAATGTTGCTTGTTGCAGTTCCACAATCCATTAAAATGGCAATCACCGTAGGTATCGGTCTTTTTATTACGATTATTGGTTTTAAACTCGCCAATCTGGTGGCAGTAACCGTGAATGTTGCACCGGATGCAGATTTGAGCCAGCCGATTCCAGGTAGTAGCTTCAACTTGTCTCTTGGAAACTATATTACACATCATGATGCATTGCTCGCTTTGATTGGTTTGCTACTGATTGCGGTCCTTATGGTAATGCGTGTTAAAGGTGCTTTGTTGATTGGTATCGTAGCAACAACGCTGATTGGTATTCCAATGGGGGTAACCAATTTGAGTGGTCTGTCCAGTGCAAGCTGGCTGCCCAACTTCAGTGACCTAGCTGTCGGGCAACTTGATCTGAAAGGTGCAATTAGCCTTGGATTGTTCGAAATCATCTTCATTTTCACATTCGTTGAACTGTTTGATACCTTCGGTACGATGGTTGGGACGGCAACACGCATGGGGATTATGAAGGATAAAGCTAAAGGTGAGAAAACGATTGGTAAAGCCATGCTCGTCGATGCTGTCGGTGTCAGCGCAGGTGCGGCACTGGGTACAAGTACGATTACGGCTTATGTTGAAAGTGCTTCTGGTGTTGAAGCTGGTGGGCGTACAGGGTTAACCTCGGTAACAACAGGTCTGTTGTTCATTCTTGCTTTGTTTATCGCGCCACTTGCTTTGGTTGTTCCTTCTGCGGCAACGGCTCCAGCTCTGATTATTGTAGGTGTACTTATGATGAGCCAAGTTCGTAGTATTGAGTGGGATGATTTTCTGCAGGCTTTCCCTGCATTCCTTACTATTGTACTGATGCCATTTACAGGCGGGATTGCGAACGGGATCTCTGCAGGTATCGTATCCTATGTTATTTTGGCTGTGTTCAGTAACTTGGTAACTGAGCGTAAAGTGAAAGTGCATTGGTTGATGTGGGTGCTGGCCGTTATCGTTATATGCCGTTACGTGTTTATCGGTGGAGAATAAGTTTGGTTTATAAATGAAGAAAGCGGAGCTACGATATCACATCGAGCTTCGCTTTTTTTTGTTTCTTCTATATAAGAGTTTGAAACGTGAGATAAAAAGTGGATCAGTTCAGAACCTTTTAGTTGCTCCGACTCAGAGAAAAAGAGTCGTGTATGAAATGATATGGTCATTCAGGTGGATAAGATAATTCCGGACAAAGTTAACCTGAAATGCATGTTCTCGTGAAAATGATGAATTATTCAGATGTTTTTAAAATAATGCTTTACATGTAGTGGTGATACGTGGTATATTCTTATTCCGGCCAAGAAAACACAGTTTACACGGTGCGGCAAGCAATTGAAAACAAGCTTCGAAAGAAACTTGAAAAAAGAGCTTGCAAAGTTGGTTCGGACATGATACTATATAAGAGTTGCTTAAACGAAATGGTTTTGGTAGCAAGAACAAGTTTGATCTTTGAAAATTGAACAACGAGTGAGTAAACATTCTGCTTGCAGAATGACGTGAAGGTTTTTGGTACATGCCATCTGGCTGTATGAAAACTGGAACACAAATGAGATTTTTAATCTCGTCAGATTCAAAATGAGCTTATCGCTCTTTTCAATAACTTTATTGGAGAGTTTGATCCTGGCTCAGGACGAACGCTGGCGGCATGCCTAATACATGCAAGTCGAGCGGACTTGAAGAGAAGCTTGCTTCTCGGATGGTTAGCGGCGGACGGGTGAGTAACACGTAGGCAACCTGCCCTCAAGCTTGGGACAACTACCGGAAACGGTAGCTAATACCGAATACTTGTTTTCTTCGCCTGAAGAGAACTGGAAAGACGGAGCAATCTGTCACTTGGGGATGGGCCTGCGGCGCATTAGCTAGTTGGTGAGGTAACGGCTCACCAAGGCGACGATGCGTAGCCGACCTGAGAGGGTGATCGGCCACACTGGGACTGAGACACGGCCCAGACTCCTACGGGAGGCAGCAGTAGGGAATCTTCCGCAATGGGCGAAAGCCTGACGGAGCAATGCCGCGTGAGTGATGAAGGTTTTCGGATCGTAAAGCTCTGTTGCCAGGGAAGAACGCTTGGGAGAGTAACTGCTCTCAAGGTGACGGTACCTGAGAAGAAAGCCCCGGCTAACTACGTGCCAGCAGCCGCGGTAATACGTAGGGGGCAAGCGTTGTCCGGAATTATTGGGCGTAAAGCGCGCGCAGGCGGTCATGTAAGTCTGGTGTTTAATCCCGGGGCTCAACCCCGGATCGCACTGGAAACTGCGTGACTTGAGTGCAGAAGAGGAGAGTGGAATTCCACGTGTAGCGGTGAAATGCGTAGAGATGTGGAGGAACACCAGTGGCGAAGGCGACTCTCTGGGCTGTAACTGACGCTGAGGCGCGAAAGCGTGGGGAGCAAACAGGATTAGATACCCTGGTAGTCCACGCCGTAAACGATGAGTGCTAGGTGTTAGGGGTTTCGATACCCTTGGTGCCGAAGTTAACACATTAAGCACTCCGCCTGGGGAGTACGGTCGCAAGACTGAAACTCAAAGGAATTGACGGGGACCCGCACAAGCAGTGGAGTATGTGGTTTAATTCGAAGCAACGCGAAGAACCTTACCAGGTCTTGACATCCAACTAACGAAGCAGAGATGCATCAGGTGCCCTTCGGGGAAAGTTGAGACAGGTGGTGCATGGTTGTCGTCAGCTCGTGTCGTGAGATGTTGGGTTAAGTCCCGCAACGAGCGCAACCCTTATATTTAGTTGCCAGCACTTCGGGTGGGCACTCTAGATAGACTGCCGGTGACAAACCGGAGGAAGGTGGGGATGACGTCAAATCATCATGCCCCTTATGACCTGGGCTACACACGTACTACAATGGCCGGTACAACGGGCAGCGAAATCGCGAGATGGAGCCAATCCCAGCAAAGCCGGTCTCAGTTCGGATTGCAGGCTGCAACTCGCCTGCATGAAGTCGGAATTGCTAGTAATCGCGGATCAGCATGCCGCGGTGAATACGTTCCCGGGTCTTGTACACACCGCCCGTCACACCACGAGAGTTTATAACACCCGAAGTCGGTGGGGTAACCGCAAGGAGCCAGCCGCCGAAGGTGGGATAGATGATTGGGGTGAAGTCGTAACAAGGTAGCCGTATCGGAAGGTGCGGCTGGATCACCTCCTTTCTATGGAGAATCGTTTCCCGCGTGGAAACATTCAAATATGCAGCTCAGCTGCAAACCACTCACTCGTTGCTCAGTTTTGAGAGCTCAAACTCTCAAAACTTCTCGTTTGTTCGACCGACACATCCGTGAACGGCCCGAACCAAACGATTTGTTCTTTGAAAACTAGATATCGAAACGAAACAAACGCGAATTAGAACATTCCTTTTTAGCTGAACTTGTGTTAAACAAGTTTCAATAAAAACGGTAGATAATGCAATTGCGATGGTATCGGGTGGGAGCGACTTTTGGCTTTGGACGTAGTCCAAAACAAGGGAAGCGAGCAGACGAAACCGGAGCATATGGTTAAGCTACTAAGAGCACACGGAGGATGCCTAGGCGCTAGGAGCCGATGAAGGACGTGGCGAACAACGAAACTGCCTCGGGGAGCTGTAAGCAAGCTTTGATCCGGGGATGTCCGAATGGGGAAACCCAGCTGGGGTAATATCCAGTTACTCATAACTGAATACATAGGTTATGTAGAGGCATACCAGGGGAACTGAAACATCTAAGTACCCTGAGGAAGAGAAAACAATAGTGATTCCGTCAGTAGCGGCGAGCGAACGCGGAGAAGCCCAAACCAGAGAGCTTGCTCTTTGGGGTTGTGGGACGTCTCACATGGAGTTACAAAGGAACCGGTTAAGCGAAGAGGTCTGGAAAGGCCCGCCAAAGAAGGTAAAAGCCCTGTAATTGAAAGTCTGTTCCCTCCGAGACGGATCCCGAGTAGTGCGGGGCACGTGAAACCCCGTATGAATCCGGCAGGACCATCTGCCAAGGCTAAATACTTCCTAGCGACCGATAGTGAAGCAGTACCGTGAGGGAAAGGTGAAAAGCACCCCGGAAGGGGAGTGAAATAGAACCTGAAACCGTGTGCTTACAAAAAGTCAGAGCCCGTTTTAGGGGTGATGGCGTGCCTTTTGTAGAATGAACCGGCGAGTTACGTTCCCGTGCAAGGTTAAGGTGAAGAGCCGGAGCCGCAGCGAAAGCGAGTCTGAATAGGGCGAGTGAGTACGTGGACGTAGACCCGAAACCGGGTGATCTACCCCTGTCCAGGGTGAAGGTGCGGTAACACGCACTGGAGGCCCGAACCCACGCATGTTGAAAAATGCGGGGATGAGGTGGGGGTAGCGGAGAAATTCCAATCGAACTCGGAGATAGCTGGTTCTCCCCGAAATAGCTTTAGGGCTAGCCTCGGAAAACAGAGTCGTGGAGGTAGAGCACTGATTGGGTGCGGGGCCCGCAAGGGTTACCAAGCTCAGTCAAACTCCGAATGCCATAGACTTACTTCCGGGAGTCAGACAGTGAGTGCTAAGATCCATTGTCAAAAGGGAAACAGCCCAGACCATCAGCTAAGGTCCCCAAGTGTGTGTTAAGTGGGAAAGGATGTGGAGTTGCACAGACAACCAGGATGTTGGCTTAGAAGCAGCCACCATTGAAAGAGTGCGTAATAGCTCACTGGTCGAGTGACTCTGCGCCGAAAATGTAACGGGGCTAAACACACCACCGAAGCTATGGCTTGATGCTTGCATCAGGGGTAGGGGAGCGTTGTATAAGGGTTGAAGGTGTACCGTAAGGAGCGCTGGACATTATACAAGTGAGAATGCCGGTATGAGTAACGAAAAGATCAGTGAGAATCTGATCCGCCGAAAGCCTAAGGGTTCCTGAGGAAGGCTCGTCCGCTCAGGGTAAGTCGGGACCTAAGGCGAGGCCGAAAGGCGTAGTCGAAGGACAACAGGTCGAAATTCCTGTACCACCGTAAATCGTTACGAGCGATGGGGGGACGCAGTAGGGTAGTGACGCAGGCTGATGGATGCCTGTCCAAGCAGTAAGGCTGGTTAGTAGGCAAATCCGCTAACCGTAAGGCTGAGCTGTGATGGGGAGTGAAAATTACAGTAGCGAAGGTCATGATCTCACACTGCCAAGAAAAGCCTCTAGCCAGATGAAGGTGCCCGTACCGCAAACCGACACAGGTAGGCGAGAAGAGAATTCTAAGGCGCGCGGAAGAACTCTCGTTAAGGAACTCGGCAAAATGACCCCGTAACTTCGGGAGAAGGGGTGCCCCGGTAGTGTGAATAGCACGAGGGGGCCGCAGTGAAAAGGCCCAAGCGACTGTTTAGCAAAAACACAGGTCTGTGCGAAGCCGTAAGGCGAAGTATACGGGCTGACGCCTGCCCGGTGCTGGAAGGTTAAGGGGAGTGGTTAGGAGCAATCCGAAGCTGTGAACCGAAGCCCCAGTAAACGGCGGCCGTAACTATAACGGTCCTAAGGTAGCGAAATTCCTTGTCAGGTAAATTCTGACCCGCACGAATGGCGTAACGACTTGGGCGCTGTCTCAACGAGAGATCCGGTGAAATTTTAATACCTGTGAAGATGCAGGTTACCCGCGACAAGACGGAAAGACCCCATGGAGCTTTACTGCAGCTTGATATTGAATTTGGGTACGATCTGTACAGGATAGGTGGGAGCCTTTGAAGCGTGAGCGCCAGCTTGCGTGGAGGCACCGTTGGGATACCACCCTGATCGTATCTAGGTTCTAACCTGGTACCGTAAACCGGTGCGGGGACAGTGTCAGGTGGGCAGTTTGACTGGGGCGGTCGCCTCCTAAAGAGTAACGGAGGCGCCCAAAGGTTCCCTCAGAATGGTTGGAAATCATTCGAAGAGTGCAAAGGCATAAGGGAGCTTGACTGCGAGACCTACAAGTCGAGCAGGGACGAAAGTCGGGCTTAGTGATCCGGTGGTACCGCATGGAAGGGCCATCGCTCAACGGATAAAAGCTACCCTGGGGATAACAGGCTTATCTCCCCCAAGAGTCCACATCGACGGGGAGGTTTGGCACCTCGATGTCGGCTCATCGCATCCTGGGGCTGAAGTAGGTCCCAAGGGTTGGGCTGTTCGCCCATTAAAGCGGTACGCGAGCTGGGTTCAGAACGTCGTGAGACAGTTCGGTCCCTATCTGTCGTGGGCGTAGGAAATTTGAGAGGAGCTGTCCTTAGTACGAGAGGACCGGGATGGACGTACCGCTGGTGTACCAGTTGTTCCGCCAGGAGCACCGCTGGGTAGCTATGTACGGACGGGATAAGCGCTGAAAGCATCTAAGCGTGAAGCCCCCCTCAAGATGAGATTTCCCAGTATGTAAGACCCCTTGAAGACGACGAGGTAGATAGGCTGGGGGTGGAAGTGCAGCAATGCATGGAGCTGACCAGTACTAATCGGTCGAGGGCTTATCCAATAGCAAGTTTTAAATCGCGTACGTTTCGTTTCGAATCTAGTTTTCAGAGAACAAAACTCTGAATATGCGCTGAACCATTCATCCACACCGCTGTGATGGACCGAATGGAACGCGAATGCATTTGTTTCACAAATGCTCGTTTGGTGGCGATGGCGGAGGGGTTCCACACGTACCCATCCCGAACACGACCGTTAAGCCCTCTAGCGCCGATGGTACTTGGACCGCAGGGTCCTGGGAGAGTAGGATGCCGCCAAGCAAAGCAAAGACACACTTGATAAAAATCAGGTGTGTCTTTTTTTACATACTTATCCTGTTTAATTGTTGAATAGTTCAAGAAATTGGGCTGTTTTTTGTATTGTTAGCGTTCTGGTTAATAAATAGTAGTCTCCTAAAGAATAAAATTAGTACCAAGTACTAAGACTTAGTGCTATAATAATAAAAAACATTCGAGGTGATCTCTGCTTATGAATCATCAATCTAAAGCAACAATAACAGCAATGGGTACATATGTACCTGATCGGATACTAAGCAATGCAGATTTGGAAAAGATGGTCGATACAAGTGATAAATGGATTGTACAGCGAACAGGCATGAGAGAGCGCCGGATTGCAGGAGAACATGAATTTGTATCAGACCTGGCTACAAAAGCCGTGGAGGATATGGTACGTCGTTACGAGGTGAAGATCACCGATGTTGATATGATTCTTTTTGCAACAAGTACACCCGAGTATGCTTTCCCAAGTTCGGCTTCACGAGTCCAGGCAAACCTGGGTATTCCCCAGACGGGAGTGCTTGATCTGAACGCGGCTTGCGCCGGCTTCACATACGGTATGCAACTGGCAGATAGTCTGGTGACCAGTGGGATGTATCGTAAGGTACTCGTTATCGGGGCTGAGACGTTATCCAAAATAACAGACTATACCGATCGAACAACGTGCGTGTTGTTTGGAGATGGAGCCGGTGCGTTTCTGGTAGAACGTGCTTCTGACCAGGGTGACTTTAAGTCTGTCATTTCTGGGACACAAGGGGAAGGTGGTATGCACCTATACAAAAGCGGACTTTCTACAGAGATGGATGGTCATCAGTTGAATGCCGAAGGAAATTTGGTGCAGAACGGAAGAGAGGTCTACAAATGGGCAGTCCGCATGGTCCCGGAACAATTAGCTGAGCTTATTACGAGAGCTGAGATGTCACCTGAGCAGATTAATTGGTTTGTTCCGCACAGTGCCAACATGCGCATGATTGAAGCGATGTGTGAACGTGGACCGATTCCGCTCGAACGTACATTAACGAGTATGGAGTACCGGGGGAATACTTCTGCGGCCTCAATTCCACTTGCATTGCAGATTGCAGTGGATGAAGGGAAGCTGAGACATGGGCACAACGTTGCGCTGTTTGGTTTTGGAGGCGGGCTAACGTACTCGGGTCTAGTTGTTCGATGGGGTGTGCCGGATAGGGTGTAAATGTAAATCTACCAAGGTGTCTGATGAATTAGACTTCAGTTCAGTTTTAATAGCATCAAAGGAAAAAAAGGGTAGAACTCAGTAATCTGAGCTCTACCTTCTATTTGCTATTTCCAAATTATTACTCATCAACGTTACTGTTCAAACTCTTCATAACTTTCATCTTCCCATAATGTATTGAACACACTAAAATCAGTCCATTTACCCGAGAAATAAAAAAACAAATCTAACTTTTCGAAAAATTCATTACCTTCAATTTCCCCCTGATCTACAATGGGTTTGCCTGTCCTGCGTAAAATGGGGTATACCTCTGCATAATCTGCCCCGTCAAACGCGATCATAATAGGTGCATCAAGTACGCTTAATTGTTCATAAGAGTAGGTTATACTCTCGCCGTTCACAATAACTTTCAGATCAACCGGTTCTGTTGCGCTGATTGCCAGATAGGCGGTAGAAATGTTGTCTGTACTAACAAGTGCCACATTATCAGATATAAGACTGCCATGCGAAGAATTTCTATAGACGTACTCACGATTTAACTCTCTTGGAATCAGTTCGTCTTTGGTAGGCTGATGTTTGTAGCCTTTCCCGCCATAAAAATTGTAGATGCGTTGCAGAATAACTGCGGTTTCCGCTAGCGTTACCTTTTGATTCGGATAAAAATTCCCTTTGGCATCGGGTTTCATAATGCCTGCTTTAGAGAAGCCGAGCATAGCATATGTTTTTACACCATCAAGATCGGATCCAAGATATACATTCTGTTTTTTTTCTTGAATAATACCTAACTCAGGAGCCAGTGGTTGATAAGCAAACTTCCATTTGTCATATGTTTCAAAAGAAGAAAATGTTCTTTTTGGGATATCCCTGAACGAGTTTACTTTAGTTATGATTTCTTTTGTGTCCATCTCATTCAGGCTATAACGGACATCAGGGAATAGTGCATTCAGGGCAATCAACAAATCCCAGCGAGACAAACTCTTAGAAGGTTGATACGTGAATGTTTCACCATTGTAGTTTATCTGGTCTGCCGCTGCGATCATACCCGAAGGATTACTCGGAATGCTTCCGTACACATCTCTAAAGATCGAATAATAGGTGCTTTCTTCTGGTACGCCTGGAATTTCGATTTTTTTATCGGGTTCAACACGAAATTCCTTGAATAAGGTATGTATCATTTGGGTTAATTCGGCTTTGGACACTGTCTGGTTCAAACGATCTGCTTCCTCTTCGTAGCTTTGCATGACACCGTGAGAGGCCATGAATTCTACAGCGGGCTTAGCCCACTTATATTTCTTGGCATTAGTAGTTGTGGCAGCACTGGCCGTTGATGTGGCAAAAAGGGAGAAACTGAGCACGGTAATAAGCATCATATGCCATCTTGAATAGTTCATCCAAAACCTCCTGTTAATGTGTGGTTCAAACGATGTACAAGAAGTAAATTTCCTCATACATATTGTAGACGACAAATCAAGATCTGGGCAATTTGAAAATATAGATCGAAAAACACCCCGATTCACAGAATCGTGAATGGGGGTGCATGTTTAATGAAGAATGTTCAATAAAGGGACAGGATTGAAATATGAGAACTTGTTTTGATTGATAAGAACTTGGCTTGATTTATGAGGACTTATCACCGAATTGGTTATCAGCAACAGAAGTATGAGTGCTCATGTTTATATATCATCAGTCACCAAGAAGTTAAGGTGTTAACTTTGGTGCTTGGCGATGGTGTGTACCTTGTTCGTAGCTGTAAGCCAGCTTGATCAGTGTACCTTCGTCAAAGGCACGGCCCAGGAATTCAATGCCTACAGGCAAGCCATCCGTTGTGAAGCCAGCCGGGACGGTAATAGACGGGAAACCGGAGAATGGGCTTAGACGATTGTTGGCACCAGAGGTTTGCCCTTTGCCAATCACGCCAGCAGCTTGTGTTGATGTAGGATAGATGATTGCATCCAAATGGTTATCCGCCATGACTTTCAGTAAGGAATCACGAGTAATTTGAGTACGCTTGAGGACGATATCTTTGTACTCTGATGTATCTAGCGTATCCCGTGTGTCCCGTGCTTTCATGGATTGTTCTTGGGATTTATCAAATTGACCGGATGCGATGATCTCGGACAGGCTATGATACGGCGCGTTGTCACCTAGAGAATCCAGATAGTCATTCAGCTGGAATTTGAACTCATAGCCACTGAGGCTAGGATATTTATTGATATCTGCAAAGTTAGGAATGGAGATTGGTACCGCGGTAGCGCCAAGTGATTTCAGTTCTTCAACAGCGGCATTGATGACGTCAGCAACCGCTTTTTCCTCCGCTTTGGTGCTTGGGATGAGTTCAGGAGCTACACCGATTCGAGCACCCTTCAGTCCGTTCGCGTCCAGGAAGTCTGTGTAACTGGAAGGGATTTTGCCTACCGCGTAAGCCGTGGCAACATCTTTTTTATCATAACCAACAGTAGCATCCAGCATGATTGCCGCATCACTTACGGTACGTGCCATCGGCCCACCAACGTCTTGTGTCAGTGCGAGTGGAATAATGCCTTCCCGACTGGAGAGGCCAATGGTTGGACGAATACCGACAAGGCTGTTAAAGCTGGACGGTATGCGGATGGAGCCACCTGTATCGGTGCCCATACCTGCTGCAGCGAAGTTCGCGGCAATGGCCGCACCTGTTCCACCACTCGAACCACCTGGATAATGATCAAGGGCGTACGGGTTAAGCGTTTGTCCTCCCAGTGAGCTTGATGTTGTGATGCCAAAAGCAAACTCATGCAGGTTGGTTTTGCCCAAAATAATGGCTCCCGCTGCTTTCAGCTTCTTCACCTGCTCTGCATCATGGGCCGGAATAGAGTCCTTCAGACAGATACAGCCAGCCGTGGTTGGCATGTCTTTGGTATCAAAGTTATCCTTCACCAGGATCGGGATACCGTGAAGCGGGCCGCGAGGTCCCTGAGCTGTGCGCTCTTCATCTAGTTGTTCTGCGATTTTAAGGGCATCCGGGTTCAGATTGAGGACAGCATTAATGCTGACACCTTGATCATCGTATTTCGTGATACGATCCAGATAATGTTGCACCAGCTCTTTGGATGTCAGTTTACCTTGTGCCATGGCGTTCTGCATATCCATGATCGTGGCTTCTTCGAGCACAAACGGTTTTATGTAGGTATAGATGCGGTCTTTCAAAATAGAGACGTCGTTCGCTGTAAGTACAGCGTTCGGTAAGAAAAGAGAGTCTGTATAGCCTTTCATGAGTCCGGCGGCATTCAGGGCGCCGACGGCACTGGCATACTCGGACTGCTTCGGCACATCCTTGAAGGATGCCGGAGCAGTGTCCAGCTTGAGCCATTGCTGCAAGGCAAGTGCAGCATCTTGGCGTGATATGGTCGCACCGGAGAGCTTGTCCATGGTAAAAGGTACACCTGCAAGTGTAGCAGCTTCTTCCATGGCCTGAACGAAGGTTGCGGCACTGACCGGCGCTTTCCCTGCAAGGGCGGTGACGGTGGAGGTTTGGCTTGGAGGAGTTGCAGCGGCGGCGAAAGCCGAAGGTACAGCAGTTCCTCCCCACGTTGCGGCAACCACGGTTCCCGCGAGTAATAAGGCCCCGCCTTTTTTCAATACAGATCCATGATAAGTCATGCATCCACGCTCCCTTCCTGTGTCTAAGATGATGTGTGTGTTTTAGCAATCTTTGTATAATGCTTTTGCACATCTTATATTGGTGTTAGGTAATCTTACAAATCTATTATTTATTCAAAAAAACGCATACATATTGGTTTTGTGTGATGATATCTCACGTTTTCTCTTTGTGTCTTGGAAGTGAAAGACTATTTTTTTATTGGAAAGTCTAAGAAAAGATATTATCTAACATAGATATGACATTTCCTGATCGGATGATAAGTTGAATGTATTGGCAAAAAGAGATGCCCTTGAAACCATGTTCTGTTTGAATATACACTTGCCGAAAACATGATTCTGATTGAGATGATATAATGTAAAGATGGAAATATAGGAAGACAAGGAAGACAGATCCGTTGTCTCCGATATTAGCGTTTGGAAAGAAAGGAAGAGATACGAAGTGAAGACATTGGTACTCGCAGAGAAGCCATCTGTAGCCCGGGAGATTGCAAGGGTGATGGGCGCGCGTGATAAACATAAAAGTTATATGGAGGGTCCGAAATACATTGTAACGTGGGCCTTGGGACATTTGGTGGGCCTCGCCGAACCTGAGGATTATGACAAAAAGTATGCGACGTGGAATCTGGAGGATTTGCCGATTTTGCCAGAGCGAACCAAGCTGAAGGTGCTCCGGGAAACGAATCACCAGTACAAAGCCGTGCAGCAACTGATGAAACGTCAGGATGTGGGTGAGTTGGTTATTGCAACGGATGCGGCCCGTGAAGGAGAACTGCTTGCAAGATGGATTATGCAAATGGCGCAGTGGAAAAAGCCGTTCAAACGACTGTGGATTTCATCCCAAACGGATAAAGCGATCAAGGACGGATTTGCCTCGCTGAAGCCGGGAAGTCAATTTGACCGTCTCTATGAATCCGCACGCTGCCGTGCCGAAGCAGACTGGATGATTGGTCTTAATGTAACACGTGCGTTAACCGTACGGTTCAATGCCCAATTGTCCGCTGGACGTGTACAGACGCCAACTTTGGGAATGATCATGGATCGGGAAAATGAAATTAACGGTTTCCGTTCGCAGGAATATGAGACGTTAAGCGCGGACTTTGGAGATTTTCAGGCGGTATGGCGTGCAGCTGGCGGGGATTCCAGAATTTTTGACAAACAGGATATGCAGCAATTGAAGGCACGAGTGGAAGGGCGTAAAGGCTCGATTTCCCAGGTGAAAAAAAGTGAGAAAGTCGAGCCGCATCCGCTGGCCTATGACCTTACGGAACTGCAAAGGGATGCGAACCGTAAACACGGTTTTTCCGCTAAACAGACCTCTAACGTACTCCAGCGTCTGTATGAGCAGCATAAGCTTGTTACCTATCCGCGGACAGATAGCCGTTATCTGACTTCCGACATGACGGGAACGTTAAAAGAACGACTCGAGAGTGTAGCTGTTGGCCCGTATGCATCACTTGCACGCCCTTTACTGCGCAAAAACCTGAATGTCACCAAACGGATTGTTGATGATAGCAAGGTCACCGACCACCATGCCATTATTCCAACCGAGCAGACGGTATTGCTGAATCAGCTGAGTCCAGAGGAACGTAAGCTCTACGATCTGATTGTTCGCCGTTTCATCAGTCTGTTCTATCCAGCAGCGAGGTATGATTCAGTAGCTGTTACGGTACAGGTAGGTAAGGATTCCTTCCATGTGAAGGGTACAACGGTCAAGGATAGTGGCTGGCGTGAAGTGTACGGCGGTGATTACACGGATGATGAAGATGATGACCGTTCCAATGATGCAGGTGACCATGAGCGTACACTGTTGCCAGACTTACAGCAAGGTCAGTCAGTGACACTTGGGCGCTGCCACATCAAGAGTGGACGTACGATGCCACCGAAGAGGTATACGGAAGCAGCGTTGCTCTCCCAGATGGAGAAGCACGGACTGGGCACACCTGCGACACGCGCAGATATCATTGAGAAACTGGTCAGCTCGGATACGATTGATCGTCAAGGGAACAGTCTGCATCCAACGGGCAAAGGCAAACAGCTGATTGAGCTTGCTGCCCCGCAACTGCGAACACCGGAACTGACCGCTCGTTGGGAGGCTGAACTGGAGCGTATAGCACGTGGACAGGGTAAACCAGGCCCGTTCCTGGATGGTATTCGTTCCATGGCAAAGGAACTTGTATCCACCGTGAAAAGCAGTAAAGCCGAGTACAAACCCCATAATGTAACCAACAGCCACTGCCCGGACTGTAATGCCAAGTTGCTAGAGAAAAAGGGGAAACGTGGCAAGTTCCTCGTATGTCCTACGGAGGACTGTGGTTATCGTCGCTCCAATGAGAAGCGGTTGTCAAACCGCCGCTGCGCGCAGTGTCATAAGAAGATGGAGATTAAGGAAGGCAAAGCTGGACTGTATGTACAGTGTCTGCCATGCGGAATCACCGAAACGCTGGATAAAGATAAGCAACACGTGAACAAACGCGAGCAACAAAAGCTGGTGAAACAATACGCGAAGCAGGAATCCATCGGCTCCAACCTGGGGGATTTGCTCAAGGCGGCTATGGAGAAACAAGGAAAATAGGCATGCGGCAATGACAACATAAGGTGAGAGAATAGGAGTTAAACGATCTCGGACTATTTAATCGGGGCGACCGCATCTCAGGTAGCCTTATGTGAGTTGAAATTTCTATGAGATGAAATGAGAGAAGCCTACTAGTCAGGTGTCATGTTCAAGAAGGCTTGACCACAAATCGATTACGATACTCTTTTGGTGTAAAACCCGTATGTTTTCGGAACACTTTGATGAAGTAACTCTGATCGTGAAAGTTAAGCAACGTATGAATCTCACTCAGGCGATAGTCTGAGAAAACGATCAGATTTTTGGCTTCTTCAATCCGTTGCCTTTGTATAAAAATGCGAAGTGCCTCTCCAGTCTCTTCCTTGAATTTACGGGAAAGATAGGAGGGGCTTATTTGCAGATGCGCGGACAGTACGGACAGACTTAAGTCATCGTATAAGTGATTGAATATATATTCCTGGCATAACAGAATGTCTTTGGAGTTATGAGCCCGATGGACTTTGGCTACACGTTCGGTAAAATCACCAAGGATCTTATGCAGAATCGGATGAATCGAATCAATCCGGGACAGCGTTTCAATGTGCTGAATATAGGTGTCGCTAAGCGTAAGTGCCGACTCCGAATACAATCCGCCATCAATTGCAGCACGGGTTCCGAGCGTAATGGCCGCGATGATCAGATTCTTTTTGCTCCGTAAACTATTCTGTTTCGATAAAGTGCCGTAGACCCCGTTCAACTCCATATGCTGCTTCAGATACAAAAGCATCTTATGTTTGTTCCCCAGACGCACCTGATCGAATACCTTTTTCTCCGACAGGTAGGATTTGTGAAACAATCTCCGCTCTCTCTGTTCCAGAAGAGATAGTTCAAGTACACCTTCCGCATGATTATTTATATTTAAGACATGTTTGTTGTCCTCAAGAACTTGATTTCGATCCAATATTTCATGATGTAAAAGATAATGGGCCATAATCGCCACACTCAGCAGTTGATGGAGATCATTGGGTTCAATGAATGCGGTTGAATTCAGTTGTTGATCCCATGCAAACGGAACATGCTCAACATATGACTGTGCATTGGGCCAGAGAACAAGCAGACCTTGTCCTTCAAGAGTGGAGACTGGCATCAGGATCATCTTATCCATTTGTATATTGTAATCCATGAGCTGGATTTTAAGATGAACAGGAGTGGACAGAAGCTGGTTCACCAATTCCGGGCTCAAAGTAGGATGACGATCGATACCTTGCTTAAGGTAGAACGCAGGAATCCGGGTGGTATCATATAACGTTTGTAAGATCCATTGAAGTTTGGTTTCGGTTATCGTTGGCACTGAACACTCCATCTCCCTAAAGATCATAATTAATTACTATTAATCGCAAATAAATACCATAAATATAAATGGAAACGCTCTATATTTCAATTAAGATGTTGATGAATGATATTGTAGAGCAGGGGGCTGAAAGCATGTATTTAGTTATTGATATTGGTGGAACTTTTATTAAATACGGAATCATGAGCGAAAGCGGAGAGCTGTTGTCGAAGGGAAAACGTGGCGTTGGCCGGAGTGGCTTGCAGGAACTGCAGGATGCGCTTTATGCCATCGTGGATGCACAAGACTTGTCACAGATTCAGGGCATTGCCCTGAGTTGTCCGGGAACAATCGATGTGGAGACAGGAATGGTGTATCATGGCGGTTCTTTTCCATTTTTGCATGAGGTGAATTTAGCCAAACTTCTTGAAGACAGATATGCGATCCATGTGTCCATTGAAAATGATGGGAAGTGCGCAGCGCTTGCCGAACTATGGCTCGGCAGTGTCAAAGATGCCAAGGATTCCGTCGTTATGGTGCTGGGTAGCGGCATCGCGGGAGGAATCATCATGGACGGTAAACTGCAACGTGGCAAAAACTTGTCAGCCGGAGAGGTTAGTTATGTGATGAGCCGGATTGATCCGGTAACGAAGGAAGCGGCCTATTTTGGACTGGAGAGCTCGGCTGTAGAGATGGTCAGACAGATTGGTGAGTTAAAAGGGCTGGATGACCCTGCCGATGGTGAGGCCGTGTTTGAATTTATTAATCAGCGAGATGCGGAGGCGTGCGGTGTATTTGACACCTTTTGCACACAGATTGCGGTTCAGATCATGAATCTGCAATACATTCTCGACCCTGAAGTGTTTGCCATTGGAGGAGGCATTAGTGCACAGCCTGTTGTGCTGGAGCGAATCCAATGGGCAATAGATGAACTGAAGCGAATTAACCCATTGCATAAGGCGAGCCCACAGATTACAGCCTGTACGTTTGGAAATGATGCCAACCTGTACGGAGCGTTATATCATTTTCTAAACAGTCACCGGAACAACTAGACGTGCGCCTTGAAGCCTAAAATACAGGTGCCTCCTTCGTATAAGATGCTTCGTTTTCAGGCAACGTAAGCGGAGGAGGTGAGCCTGAGATGCCGCATAACAAACCGGAAAAACGCAATAACCAGCAGAATAAGGACAGCATTCGGGAAGAGAATATCGCAGTGACCCCGGAGAAATCAGCCAAAAGGGTACCGAGCCTGAACGGGATTCCGAAACAGGAATCGTAAAATTCTCGTTTATGTAAAATAGTGCGGTTCTCTGCCCGCGTTGATCATCTGCCTGTCTTGGGATTATAATGGAGACAGGGAGATGTCCCGGGACAGGGGGACCGCTAAACGCATATGCATACCGGACTTATCGTATGGTTTATCTTTATTAATGTTGTCGCATATCTGGTCATGTCTGACGACAAGAGACGTGCACAGCAGCGGCGGGATCGCACGCCTGAACGAACGTTATTTTTGCTAGCCTTTATCGGTGGTGCACTAGGTGTCTGGATTGCGATGTATCGGAAAAGGCATAAAACGAAACATCCCAGCTTTACGATTGGCATTCCGTTGCTCGTGTTTCTGAATGCAGTGATGTATGGTTACTTTTTGCAGTGATTGTTTAGGGATGAATGAGTTTATTATGTAAATTGTTTCTTATCAAGTGGTTCATTTTAACCTGTGAAGGTTTAAGAAGTTACATGGTTCCAGGCTCTGTAAGGAATTTAGATGTCAGACCGAGGCTTGCTTCGGGTTCTACATATATAAGGAAGGGACGGGATTTACATGTTATTTTCCAAAATCTTAGTAGCTTATGATGGGTCAAAAGCTTCAAATAAAGCACTGGATCGTGCAATCGAGTTTGCGAAGGCATCGCCGGGGGCTGTGCTTGATGTCATTCATGCATTTGATTTTCCGCGCGTATTTATTGGGGAAGGTCTGGCACCGTTGCCGCCTTCACTCAATAACGATTACTACAATCTGGCTGTGCAAACGACGGATGAAGCCAAAGAGCGTATTCAGGCTGCCGGTGTTACGGCAAATGTAGATCTGATCCAAGGAGCTGCAGCAGAGGTGTTGCTGGACTATGCCAAAGAAAACGGCTCGGATATCATTATCATTGGTTCCCGAGGTTTAGGCGGAATCCGTGAATTCGTGCTGGGCAGTGTCAGTCACAACGTAGTACAACATGCTCAGATTCCTGTATTGATCGTAAAATGATGTTGAAATAAGAGGGAGGATGTACCTGTACTCCATTCCCGTGTGAACAAGCCGGTTGTCTTCGAGAAATTGAAGAGAAGCCGGCTTTCTTTATTTTATTTTGAAGCAACAGGATGGGGTATTTCAAGCGAATTTGGAGTTTATTGTATAACACTGTACTAATTCCCGAACATTAGATTTGTCAATATGTTAAATGTTCGTCTTTAAGTTGACATACGCTGTAGGGGATTGTTAGAATGTTAGATGTGTCGATCAGGTTAAAATAAGGTCGAGTAGGAACGAAAGCTGTATGATTGTGGAACATGGTAAACGAAGATGTAACGAATAGATATTTGCTCGTATAACGCCGGGAATAGGGCCCGGAAGTATCTACCCGGAAACCGTAAATTTCCGGACTACGAGGAGATACGGCTGAGAGTCGCATGGTTGATTGCGGACAGCAAGCCCCTTTTGGCATGCCCAAATGAGGGATACGTATTTCTTGTAGTCCGGTGTCCGGAGAAAATGTAATATTTTCGCGGGTAGCGGACTTTTTCGTTTTTTTTAAAATGCTCAGATGGGAGTGGGATGTATTCATGTCAGTGCAAGTTGCTGTAATTATGGGCAGTAAGTCTGATTGGGAAACGATGAAACATGCGTGCGAGGTGCTGGACGAGCTTGAGATTGGTTATGAAAAAAAGGTCGTCTCCGCACATCGTACACCGGATTTGATGTTTGAATACGCAGAACAGGCGATTGACCGCGGATTCAAGGTCATTATCGCTGGTGCAGGCGGAGCGGCTCATCTTCCAGGTATGGTGGCATCCAAAACGATGCTTCCCGTCATCGGTGTTCCGGTTCAATCCAAAGCATTGAACGGTCTCGATTCCTTGCTGTCCATTGTGCAGATGCCTGGCGGCATCCCGGTAGCGACGGTAGCCATTGGCAAAGCGGGTGCGACAAATGCAGGCTTGCTCGCGGCACAGATCATTGGCGCATTTGACCCGGAGGTGCAGCGCCGCTCCGAAGCTCGCAGAGAACGGATTAAACAAGAAGTACTGGAAAGCAGTGATGAGCTATGAGTAACGAGGTAACCAGACAGGATAAGGGAACAGGGCAGGGACAACCCGTCTTATTACCCGGACATACAACAATCGGTATTCTTGGCGGCGGGCAGCTTGGACGCATGATGACGCTTGCTGGAACGGCGATGGGGTATCGTTTCGTTACGCTTGATCCAACACCGGATTCACCTTGTGGCCAGATTGCGAAGCAGATTGAAGCTGGATACGACGATGTACAGGCAGCAAGAGAACTCGCGCGGCAATGCGATGTGATCACGTATGAATTCGAGAATGTGAATGCAGAAGTGGCGGCTTTAATTGAGCGTGAGTCATCCGTGCCGCAAGGGAGTTCCCTTTTATACACGACCCAGCATCGCTTGCGTGAGAAACGTGCGATTGAAGCGGCGGGTGTCAGAGTTGCTCCATACCGCGAAATTACCAGTTTGGATACGATGAATGCTGCGGTGAGTGAATTAGGCGTTCCATGTGTGCTGAAAACAGTGACTGGCGGATATGACGGCAAAGGTCAGCGAGTGATTCGTGCGGCTACAGAAGCTGAAGCCGCGTATGAAGAGCTTGCAGCAACAGGTGCAGAGCTGGTACTGGAGCAATTTATCAAGTTCGAATGCGAAATTTCGGTCATTGTTGCTCGCAGCACGAGCGGAGAGATCAAAACATTCCCGCCTGCGGAGAACATTCATGTGAATAACATTTTGCATGCTTCCATCGTACCTGCGCGAGTGGCTACAGACATTCAACTGGAAGCACAGAAACTGGCCGCTGCAGTTGCCGAATCCCTGAAAGCTGTCGGATTGCTGGCGGTGGAACTGTTTGTAGCCGCAGATGGCAGATTGTATGTGAACGAGCTGGCTCCAAGGCCGCATAATTCCGGACACTACACGATGGAGGCTTGCGCCACATCACAGTTTGAGCAACATGTTCGTGCCATCTGCGGATTACCGCTGGGGGATACAACGCTGTTAAGTCCCGTCGTTATGGTCAATGTGCTTGGTGAGCATCTGGAAGGAATCATCGCAAGAACAGGGCAACCTGATGAAGAGGCGATGGAACTCGGTGTTATCCCTAAGCTTCATATATATGGCAAGAGCGAAGCAAAGACAGGACGGAAGATGGGGCATGTGAACCTGCTTTGTCAGGATGTCCAAGAAGGATTGCAATGGATCGAACAAACTAATCTATGGAGGCATACAAATTCATGATTGAACGTTATAGCAGACCCGAAATGAGAGCCATCTGGACGGAAGAGAACAAATTCCAATCGTGGCTGGAAGTTGAAATTTGTGCATGCGAGGCATGGGCTGAGCTTGGAGTTATCCCGAAGGAAGAAGCTGCTTTGCTTCGCCAGAACGCTTCTTTTGACATTGATCGTATCTATGAGATTGAAAAGGAAACACGCCATGACGTAATCGCGTTCACACGTACGGTATCCGAGAGCCTGGGTGCTGAGCGGAAATGGGTACACTATGGTCTGACTTCCACGGACGTGGTGGATACGGCACTTGGTTATGTACTGCGTCAAGCGAACGAAATTTTGGAGAAAGACATCATTAATTTCATCGAAATTTTGCGCGAAAAAGCACTGACTTACCAGCACACGCCAATGATGGGGCGTACACATGGTGTACATGCGGAGCCAACGACATTCGGATTGAAAATGGCGTTGTGGCATGAAGAGATGAAGCGTAACCTGGAGCGTTTCCGCCATGCAGCGGATGGTGTACAGTTCGGTAAAATCTCCGGTGCGGTAGGAACATATGCAAACATCGATCCATTTGTTGAAGAGTTTGTCTGCGAGAAGCTGGGTACCAAGCCTGCGCCAATCTCCACGCAAACGTTGCAACGTGACCGTCATGCGGAGTACATGGCTACGCTGGCACTGATCGCAACTTCACTGGACAAGTTCGCTACAGAAGTACGTGCACTGCAGAAGAGCGAGTTCCGTGAAGTGGAAGAAGCGTTTGCCAAAGGTCAAAAAGGATCTTCCGCAATGCCGCACAAGCGCAACCCGATCGGCAGTGAAAACATCTCCGGTCTGTCCCGTGTTATCCGCGGACACATGGTATCTGCATACGAGAACGTAACGCTGTGGCACGAGCGCGACATCTCGCACTCTTCCGTAGAACGTGTCATTCTGCCAGATGCAACGATGTTGCTGAACTACATGTTGAACCGTTTCGGTAACATCGTGAAGAACCTGACTGTGTTCCCGGAAAACATGAAACGCAACATGGAACGTACCTTCGGCGTACCATTCTCCGGCCGCGTTATGACGAAGCTGATCGACAAAGGCTTCAGCCGTGAGCAAGCGTACGACACGGTTCAACCTCGTGCAATGCAAGCATGGGAAGAACAGCGTCAATTCCAGGACATCGTGAAGTCCACACCGGAAATTACAGCCGTGCTGAGCAAAGAGGAAATTGCGGATGCATTTAACCCGTCCTGGCACCTGAAACACGTGGACACAATCTTCAAAAAACTCGGCTTGAACGACTAATATATATCCCAACAATGCTAGAGAACAGAAATGATGGGCTAGCAGAGAACGTAGAGGACAGAAATAAGCTGAAGAAGCGGAGCGTTCGCCTTTATCACCGGATTTTCACTTTGGAAAAGTGGATCGGAAAAATCTGGGGATAACAGCGATCGGAAGATTGTTCTGTCATCGAAGTGGAGTATGCACCATCAGGATTCGTTCTTAGCCTTACATCTCCTGAAAGAAGGTGACCCCATGGCACTGTCCACGGCGGCAGATCTTGTTAAAGCACCTTTGTTATACAAAGGGAAAGTACGCGAGCTATACGATCTGGGTGAGCATTTTCTTATTGTGGTAACGGATCGCATCTCGGCATTTGATTATGTGCTCGACCCGGCGGTTCCAGAGAAAGGTAATGTGCTGAATCAACTCAGTAGCTTCTGGTTTGAACTGACAGGTAGCATGATGGAAAACCACGTGGTTCATACCGATGTGAATCAACTGGGTGATCTGGTCACCGAACCTGAATTGCTCAAAAACCGCATCATGGTTACACGCAAAGCAGAGCGCATCGATATCGAATGTGTGGTGCGCGGATACATCACTGGTGGTGGCTGGAGACAGTACGAGACAACCGGAGAAGTGAATGGAATCAAACTGCCGGAAGGCCTGCGCAAAAATGCCAAGCTCGAAGTGCCCATCTTCACACCAGCTGCCAAAAATGACGTTGGTCATGACGAGGACATTCCGATGGAGCGTATGAAAGAGCTTGTGGGAGATGCGCTTGCTATCGAGCTTCAAGAGAAAAGCTTACGCCTCTATGAGTTTGCCCGTGATTACTGCGATCAGCGCGGGATCATTCTGGCAGACTGCAAATTCGAGTTTGGCATCGTGGACGGCAAGGTGATCCTGATTGATGAAATCTTCACCCCGGATGCATCCCGCTTCTGGGCAAAAGAAAACTATGCTCTCGACATTGAGATCGACAGCATGGATAAAGAACCTGTTCGTACCTATCTGGCAGGCACCGATTGGGACAAGAACAGCAAGCCTGACCCGCTTCCGCAAGAGGTTGTGGAAGCGACAACGGCAAGATACGTCGATATTTATAAACGTTTAACGAAATAATAAGGGTAACGTTTGAGCGCTGGCTCCAGGAAAGATTAGTAGAGTGAAATTTGAGCGTGACTTCTGGAAAGTTTGGCTTTCGATCGCTGTTGCCCCCGGAATGTTTGGATTCGTATCCTTTTTTCAAAAGGACACATTCCGGTTGCAAAGGCGAGCACTTCGTTTCTCCAGCTCAAATCTTTCCCTCCGCCAGTGTTCAAACTGGTGGATGAGGTAATTAAGGCGTAGGCTTCACTAGGTGTGAAGCCTGGAATCAATGCAAGAATTAAAATCAATGTTACTCAAAGACTTGAAGACCTGTACCGCGTATGCGGAAAGCTATGGATTGGTTCAGGTTTACCGCTTGTACAGTTACCACTGAGCAACGCAAAGGGTTTAGGCCTTTAAAAAATAGCGCCGCAGGAACAAGCGGAGGGGTGGAATGGTTCACGAAGGAGCGAAGCGTCCGCCTTTGTTCCCGGGTTTTGACCGCGGCGCGGGCCAAAACGAATCTGAAAACCTGGGAACAACAAGCGGCCGGAGGAACCATCCACACCGAAGCGAGCGTCCCAAGGCCATCGCTTTTACTACCCGCCGAGCAACGCAAAGGGTTTAGGCCTTTAAAAATGAGCGCCGCAGGATCAAGCGTAGGGGTGGAATGGTTCACGAAGAAGCGAAGCGTCCGCCTTTGTTCCCGGGTTTTGACCGCAGCGCGGGCCAGAACGATTCAGAAAAACCGGGGAACAACAAGCGGCCGGAGGAACCATCCACACCGAAGCGAGCGTCCCAAGGCCATCGCTTTTACTACCCGCCGAGCAACGCAAAGGGTTTAGGCCTTTAAAAAATAGCGCCGCAGGAACAAGCGGAGGGGTGGAATGGTTCACGAAGGAGCGGAGCGTCCGCCTTTGTTCCCGGGTTTTGACCGCAGCGCGGGCCAAAACGAATCAGAAAACCTGGGAACAACAAGCGGCCGGAGGAACCATCCACACCGAAGCGAGCGTCCCAAGGCCACAGCACTTTTTTAACAGCATAAAGCATTTATCCCGTTCATTACTGAGGAGGAACATACAGATCATGATCAAAGCAACCGTATATGTCACTATTAAACAAAGCGTACTAGACCCGCAAGGCGTAGCTGTTCAAGGAGCCCTGCACTCCATGGGATTTAACGAAGTGGAAAGTGTACGGATCGGTAAAGTCATGGAACTGAATCTGGATACAACAGATCGTGTGGAAGCGGAAAAACGATTGAAAGTGATGTGTGAGAAGTTGCTCGCCAACACCGTTGTTGAAGATTACCGCTACGAATTGGAGGGTTAATCTCATGAAATTTGCAGTTCTTGTGTTCCCTGGCTCCAACTGCGACATCGACTGTTACAAAGCGGTAGAAGATGCGATTGGACAAGAGGTTGATTATGTATGGCATACGGCTACGGACTTGTCCGCGTATGATTGCATTCTGGTTCCGGGTGGTTTCTCTTACGGAGACTACCTGCGTTGCGGAGCAATTTCCCGTTTCGCACCGGTAATGAACGAAGTGGCTAAAGCTGCAGAGCAAGGCAAATATGTACTGGGCATCTGTAACGGATTTCAGATCCTGACGGAAGCAGGTCTGCTCCCGGGAGCATTGATTCGCAACACGTCCCTGAAATTCCGTTGCCATGACACGGTGCTGAAAGTGGCTAACGCAGACACACCTTTCACACGTGACTATGCACCAGGCGAAGAGATTGTCATTCCGATTGCTCACGGTGAAGGTAACTATTACTGTGACGAAGAAACACTGGCAAGTTTGCAAGCAAACAATCAGATTGTATTCACATATGGCAACAACCCGAATGGTTCCCTGGGTGATATCGCAGGGGTTTGCAACGAGGCGGGCAACGTAGTGGGCATGATGCCGCATCCAGAGCGTGCAGTGGATTCACTGTTCGGTTCGGAAGACGGCAAACGGATGTTTACATCAATTTTGAAAGCATGGAGGGATCGGCATGACGCAGCAGCTATCCGCTAAGGAGCCAACAGCAGAACAGGTCGCAGAACATAAACTATACGCACAGATGGGCGTGTCTGACAGCGAGTATGAGCTGATCTGTGAGTTCATGGGCCGCAAGCCAAACTACACGGAAATTGGTGTATTCAGCGTAATGTGGTCTGAGCACTGCGCATACAAAAACTCCAAGCCACTCTTGCGTCGTTTCCCGACAAGTGGTCCACGTGTCCTGATGGGACCGGGTGAAGGTGCCGGGATCGTAGATATCGGTGACAACCAGGCCGTTGTTTTCAAAATTGAAAGCCATAACCACCCTTCCGCGGTAGAACCTTATCAAGGGGCGGCAACAGGTGTAGGCGGCATTATCCGTGATATTTTCTCCATGGGTGCAAGACCGGTAGCGCTTTTGAACTCCCTTCGTTTCGGTAAGCTGGAGAGCGATCGCGTAAAATATCTGTTCGAGCATGTGGTAGCGGGTATTGCGGGATACGGTAACTGTATCGGGATTCCGACCGTTGCAGGTGAAGTGATGTTTGATGAGAGCTATGAAGGAAATCCGCTCGTGAATGCGATGTGTGTGGGTCTGATTGATCATGACAAAATCCAGCGCGGTGTAGCCAAAGGTGTAGGTAACCCGGTGTATTACGTTGGCCCACCAACAGGTCGTGACGGTATTCACGGTGCAACGTTTGCATCCGTTGAGCTGACCGAAGAATCCGAGTCCCAGCGTACAGCGGTCCAAGTCGGTGATCCATTCATGGAGAAGCTGGTTATGGAATCCTGTCTGGAATTGATCGATACGGGCATCGTGCTCGGTATTCAAGATATGGGTGCAGCAGGTCTGACGTGCTCCAGTGCGGAGATGGCAAGTAAAGCAGGTAACGGTCTGGAGTTGTATCTGGATCAGGTGCCACAACGTGAAGAAGGCATGACACCATACGAGATGATGCTTTCGGAGTCTCAGGAGCGGATGCTGTTTGTCGTTGAGCCGAAGGATGAGGCGCAGGCGATGGAAATCTTTGAACGTTGGGGTGTCATCTGTGCCAAAGTTGGTAAAGTTACTGACGATGGTCGTCTGAAACTGATCCACCACGGCGAAGTGGTTGGCGATATGCCTGTAACGGCTTTGGTTGACGAGTGCCCGGTATATGACAAGCCATCTTCCGTACCTGCGTATTATGAAGCGAGTGCTTCCATCGACACGCTTCGTTATGACGAAGTGTCGGATCTCGGCGGTGCATTGAAACAAGTGCTGGCTTCCCCAACGGTGGCGAGTAAAAAATGGGTCTATGACCAATATGACTATATGGTGCGTACAAGCACAGCCGTTCGTCCAGGTTCGGATGCAGCAGTGGTGACGATTCGTGGCACGCGCAAAGGTCTTGCGATGACAACGGACTGTAACGGTCGTTACGTTTACCTTGATCCTGAGGTAGGTGGACGTATTGCCGTAAGTGAAGCAGCGCGTAATATCGTATGTTCCGGTGCGGAGCCGCTCGCAATTACGGATAACCTGAACTTCGGTAACCCGGAGAAACCGGATATTTTCTGGCAAATGGAAAAAGCCGTGGACGGTATGGCGGAAGCTTGCCGCGTGCTGGATACACCGGTCATCGGTGGTAACGTGAGTTTGTACAATGAAAACGCCAAAGGCTCCATCTATCCAACGCCAGTGGTCGGTATGGTAGGTCTCGTTCATGATACGGATCATATCACGACACAAGCATTCAAATCCGAAGGTGATGTCATTATCCTCCTCGGTGAAACCAAAGCAGAACTCGGCGGTAGCGAGTTGCAGTACGCCGTACACGGCGTGACAGAAGGCCGTCCGCCGGAGCTGGACCTGAACACGGAGAAGGCATTGCTCAGTACTGTGCTGGAAGCCATCCAATCCGGACTTATTCGCTCCGCGCATGACTTGTCCGAAGGTGGTCTGGCGGTTGCACTGGCAGAGTCTTGCATCAGCGGCAACGTAGGCGCACAAGTGAATGTAGAGACTGCGCTACGTGCAGATCACGCTCTGTTCAGTGAGAGCCAATCCCGTATTCTGTTGTCGGCTTCTCCAGAGCAAGCAGGCAAGCTGGAAGCTTTTGTACGTGAACGCGGAGTGCCAGCAGCTGTGATCGGACGTGTTGAAGGAAGTAACCTGACGATTGAATTGAACGGAACATCAGCCGTGAACGAACCTGTAGGAGGTTTGGCTAAGGTCTGGGAGGATGCGATTCCATGTCTCATGAACTGATGACGGAACCGTTGTGGACAGGCGATTATTATAACGAAGGGTCCGGCAAGGAAGGACTCGACAAATTAAAGGAAGAATGCGGCGTATTCGGGGTGTATCGTCACCCTGATGCGGCTTCCCTTTCCTACTACGGTCTGCATGCCCTGCAGCATCGCGGGGAAGAAAGTGCAGGCATGTGTGTAAGCGATGGCACACAGTTTAACTATCACCGCGGTATGGGACTCGTGAAAGAGGTTTTCACCAAAGATCTAATGCAGACACTCACCGGTGATATTTCGATTGGTCATGTACGCTATTCGACAAGTGGAGATAGCAAATTGACCAATGCACAGCCGCTCGTATTCAAATATCGCGATGGCGACCTAGCCGTTGCAACGAACGGCAACATCGTGAATGCACCAACGATCCGGCGTGAGCTGGAGCAGAGCGGTTCTATTTTTCAGACGACGAGCGACACTGAAGTTATTGCTCACTTGATCGCACGTTCTTCGAAAGGTCTTGTTGAGGCGGCAAAAGATGCATTCCAGCGTATCGTCGGTGGTTATGCCTTTCTGATCATGACAAATGATAAGTTGTTGGTTGCTTCTGACCCGCATGGGCTTCGTCCACTAACGATGGGTAAGCTTGGGGACGCGTACCTGTTTGCGTCTGAAACTTGTGCACTTGAGACGATCGGCGCAGAGTTGATCCGTGACATAGAGCCAGGGGAACTGCTTGTGCTGGATGCAGACGGATTACATGAAGATCGTTTCGATGATCATAAACACCGCAAGGCACTTTGTGCAATGGAATATATTTATTTTGCCCGACCTGATAGTGATATGAACGGTGCTAATCAGCATGCTGCTCGTAAACGCATGGGTAGTCGGATGGCCATTGAGGCGTTTGTGGATGCGGACTTGGTTACGGGGGTACCAGATTCCAGCATCTCGGCGGCGATTGGATACGCTGAACAGACAGGTATTCCATATGAGATGGGCATGATCAAAAATAAATACACCGGACGTACATTTATCCAGCCAAGCCAGGAGCTGCGTGAGCAGGGTGTGAAGATGAAGCTCAGCGCCGTGCGCCGTGTCGTGGAAGGTAAACGTGTAGTGATGATCGATGACTCGATCGTACGTGGGACAACATCCCGCCGGATTGTGAATATGCTGCGTGACGCAGGGGCAACGGAAGTGCATGTGCGGATTACTTCGCCGCCATTTAAGAATCCGTGCTTCTATGGTATTGATACACCGGATAGCCGTGAATTGATTGCATCTGCTCTGTCCGTTGAAGAGATTTGCCGTGAGATCAATGCAGACTCTCTCGCATTCCTCAGCCCGGACGGACTGATTGCTTCAATTCAGGGAGATAATCAGGATGACTATAAGGGCGGACTATGTCTGGCATGCTTCGATAATGACTATCCGACCCGACTCGACTTTGACGGCGAGGAGAAGTTCGGCTGCAGTTGTTAGGAGGCAAGGCTTATGGGAAGAAAAAGCTATAATGAGGGCGATGTTTTTCTGATTCCAATGCATGATGGACGGTTCGCCGTGTGTCAGGTGATATGCGCACTGAGAGACCGCTTCAAAAAGGCATTTTCATTCGGCGTGATGAGCATTCAGCGTGACGAAACTGTAAGTTTGGAAGACGGCGAATTCCTTATCTATTCTTATGGCAAACGTAAGAGCAGCGTGATCTTCACGTCACCCAAGTTACTGAAAGATGGAACTTGGAGCATTATTGGTAACATCCCGCTGACTCCGGCGAAAAAAGAATTGCAAGTATTCCAGTGTGCCGGTGCGGTATACAACGGTGACGAATACATTCGAATGGTTCCACCAGAAGAGTACAGTCAGTACATTACAATGGGTGTAGCGGGATTTGAATTGGTTCAGATTCATCTTCTAGAGATGAGTAGCAATAAATGAGTTGGACTTTTGATTTACACAAAAAAATGTTGAGCTCGATTTATACAAGATACGAAGGGTGTGAGGGTTGTGTCCGAAGCATATAAAAAGGCCGGCGTCGATATCGCGGCAGGAAACGAAGCGGTTGAACGGATGAAAAAACACGTAAAGCGTACCTTTCGTCCGGAAGTGATGACGGATTTAGGTGGATTTGGTGCCCTGTTCGGATTGAACAAAGACAAATATGATGAGCCGGTTCTGGTTTCCGGTACAGATGGTGTGGGAACCAAGCTGAAAATCGCATTTGCCATGGATCGTCATGATACGATTGGTATTGATGCTGTAGCGATGTGTGTCAACGATATCGTTGTACAAGGAGCAGAGCCACTCTTTTTCTTGGACTACCTCGCTTGCGATAAGGTCATCCCGGAGAAGATTGAAGCGATCGTTGCGGGTATCGCGGAAGGCTGTCATCAGTCCGGCTGTGCGCTCATCGGCGGTGAAACGGCTGAGATGCCAGGCATGTACAGTGAAGGTGAGTATGATATCGCAGGTTTCACCGTGGGTATCGTGGACAAAGCAAAAATCATTAATGGCACAACCATCGCACCTGGAGATACGGTCATCGGTCTCACTTCCAGCGGCGTGCATAGCAACGGCTTCTCTCTGGTCCGCAGATTGCTGCTTGAAGAAGCTGGCCTGGATCTGCACTCCGAAATGACGGAGCTGGGTGGCAAACTGGGCGATGCCTTGCTGGAGCCAACGAAAATTTATGTAAAACCATTACTGTCCCTGCTGGAGAATGTCAAAGTTAAAGGGATGGCGCACATCACGGGCGGTGGATTCATCGAAAATATCCCGCGTATGCTGCCAAGCAACGTGAACGTAGATATCGATTATGGTTCATGGCCGATCCTGCCAATCTTTAATCTTTTACAGCAAAAAGGCGATGTATCCAACCGTGATATGTTCACAACGTTTAACATGGGTATCGGACTTGTCTTGGTTGTGAACGAAGCGGATGCAGCAAAAGCATTGGAGCAACTAAAAGCTTCCGGTGAAGAAGCGTACATCATTGGCCGTGTAACTGAAGGAGATGCGCGAGTAACCTTCACGGGAGCGGATGTTTAATGACGAACTACCGCATTGCTGTATTTGCCTCAGGGACGGGAAGCAACTTTCAGTCTCTGGTTGATGCGGCACGGAATGGCGAGCTGGGTGCATCGGTGGAATTACTCGTCTGTGATAAATCTGCTGCACGTGTTGTACAGCGAGCACAGGATGCAGGGGTAGAATGTCACCTGTTTACACCGAAAGATTATGCTTCGCGTGAAGCATACGAGGCAGAAATTATCGAAGTGCTCGAATCCAAACAGATTGATCTGGTTGTACTGGCAGGTTATATGAGACTGCTGACCTCCGTAATGGTTGAGCGTTACGCGGGTCGACTGATCAACATTCATCCATCGCTCCTGCCAGCCTTTGCTGGCAAAGATGCGATTGGACAAGCACTTGATTATGGTGTGAAAGTGACAGGTGTAACCGTTCATTTTGTGGACGGCGGCATGGATACGGGGCCGATTATAGCCCAGCATCCTGTGCCTGTCCAACCAGGGGATACGGCGGAAACGATCAGCAAAGCTATCCATGCTGCCGAACAGCAGTTATACCCTGAAGTGGTATCTTGGTTCGCGCAAGGCTTGGTTCAATTAAACGGACGCCACGTCACCGTTACCAAACCGGTTTGATATAAGTTGTCCCTTTTTACACGTTAACGGAGAGGACAGAGAAAACCTGGAAAAGCGAAGCGCTCGCCTTTATCACCGGATTTTCCCCTTGAAAAAAGGAATCAAAAAATCTGGGGATAACAGCGATTGAAAGGTTGTTCTGTCATCGGAGTGTTCCGTGTAAACACTATGGTTCAACTTATATAACAGAAGTCGAAAATTGGTACGCATTTTGTGATATTTCTCGGGAAATAAATCGGCTGTGTTTCGTCAGGAAACGCGAAGCTTATGGGATAATAAAGGAGGAGCATATTGTGAGTATCAAAAGAGCGCTGGTCAGCGTATCGGATAAAACAGGCATCGTGGACTTTTGCCGCGAGCTGTCGCAAATGGGTGTGGAGATTATTTCGACAGGAGGTACAAGTAGCCTGTTGTCGAAGGAAGGCGTACCTGTCATCGGAATTTCGGACGTAACCGGGTTCCCGGAAATTATGGACGGACGTGTCAAAACATTGCATCCGGCAGTTCACAGCGGCTTGCTTGCTGTTCGTGATAACGAAGAGCATACACGCCAAATGCAGGAGCTTGGTTTGGGTTACATCGATTTGGTTGTTGTGAACCTGTATCCTTTCCAGGAAACCATCGCTAAACCGGATGTAGCCTATGAAGATGCGATTGAGAACATCGATATCGGTGGTCCAACGATGCTTCGTTCAGCGGCTAAAAACCATGCTTTTGTTAGCGTTGTTGTTGATGCGGCCGACTACAGTCAAGTGCTGGAGGAAGTGCGCAGCGGCGGAGATACGACGCTGGAAACACGCAAACGGCTTGCGGCAAAAGTGTTCCGTCATACGGCGGCTTACGATGCACTCATCTCCGATTACCTGTCCAACGTTAATGGCGATCCATTACCAGAGCGTCTGACCGTTACTTACGAAAAGCTCCAAGATCTACGATATGGCGAAAATCCGCACCAACAAGCGGCATTCTACCGCAAACCGCTGGCTGCGCAGGATACATTGACTACAGCTGAGCAATTGCATGGTAAAGAGTTGTCCTACAATAACATCAACGATGCCAACGCAGCACTGCAGATTGTCAAAGAATTTGAAGAGCCAGCAGTCGTTGCCGTTAAACATATGAATCCTTGCGGTGTAGGAATTGGCGAAAGCATCTATGAAGCCTACAGTAAAGCTTATGCTGCTGACCCAACATCGATTTTCGGTGGCATTGTGGCAGCAAACCGCATCATCGACAGCGATACGGCGAACAAGCTGAGCGAGATTTTCCTGGAAATCGTACTCGCTCCTGATTTTACCCAAGAAGCACTGGATATCCTGACGAAAAAGAAAAATATTCGTTTGCTCAAAACAGGTGAACTGAACGCAGCTCGCAACCGTGAAAGCCAATTCGTGGTTACATCGATTGACGGTGGTATGATCGTGCAACAATCAGACGTACACTCCATTGAAGCGAGCGAGCTCAACGTGGTTACAGATCGTGCACCTTCCGAAGAAGAAATGAAACAGCTATTGTTTGGCTGGAAAGTCGTTAAACATGTGAAGTCCAACGCGATTGTACTTGCTGCGAACGACATGACGGTAGGTGTGGGTGCAGGGCAAATGAACCGTGTCGGCGCTGCCAAAATTGCAATCGAGCAAGCTGGCGAGCAGGCAAAAGGTGCTATTCTCGCTTCCGATGCATTCTTCCCGATGGGTGATACACTTGAGCTGGCAGCAAAAGCGGGTATTACAGCAGTCATCCAGCCAGGCGGCTCGATCAAAGACGAAGAGTCTATCAAAGTAGCCAATGAATACGGCATCGCCATGGTATTCACAGGCGTACGTCATTTTAAACACTAGGACAAGTAATAAGCAGGTTGAAGAGTTAAAGTCCGAACGGAAGTATTAAAATACTCTTTATCAAAAAGTGGCAAGTGTTATAAAGGGGTGTCACCTGTCATGCTGATGACGTATGGGGCACTCCTTTTTTCAGGAAATAGATCAATAAAAACAGATCACTTAATGTTTTTGAAGTGTAGGAGCATCACAATCCAGTAAAGCGTGGAGGGAAACAGACGAATGGATATTTTGGTAGTCGGCGGCGGCGGCCGCGAACATGCAATTATCTGGGCACTGGCGAAGAGTCCAAAGGCAGGCAAGATTCATTGTGCGCCCGGGAATGCGGGGATTGCACAGGTGGCAGAGTGTCACCCGATTGCGGTACATGAATTCGATAAACTCAAAGCACTGGCAGTTGAACTAAAAGTAGACCTCGTCGTTATTGGACCAGATGATCCGCTCGCAGACGGCATTGTGGACGCATTTGACTCGACAGGAATCCCGGTCTTCGGCCCACGCCGTAATGCAGCGGAAATCGAAGGCAGCAAAACATTTATGAAGGATCTGCTACACAAATACAATATCCCTACGGCTGCATACGAGAAGTTCGACAACTACGAGCAAGCTCAGACATATTTGGACGGGCAAGCAATCCCGGTTGTTATCAAAGCGGACGGACTCGCTGCAGGTAAAGGGGTTACCGTAGCATACTCTCGTGAAGAGGCGAATCAGGCCCTTCGCAGCATTATGGTTGATAAGGTATTTGGTGAAGCTGGAGCGAAAGTGATTGTCGAAGAATTCCTCGCCGGACAGGAAATGTCGATTCTGGCCTTTGTTGACGGTGAGACGGTTCGTCCAATGGCTGCTGCGCAGGATCATAAACCTGTGTTCGACAATGATCAGGGGCCAAATACGGGCGGCATGGGTACGTACTCCCCACTTCCACATATTCCAGCCTTCATTATTGAAGAAGCGGTGGAAACCATCATTAAGCCAACAGCGAAAGCAATGGTATCCGAGGGACGTCCATTCCGTGGTGTATTGTTTGCGGGTCTGATGATCTCCCCGGATGGCAAACCCAAAACGATTGAGTTCAACGCACGTTTTGGAGACCCGGAAACACAAGTGGTGTTGCCACGTCTGAAAACGGACCTGCTCGATATTTTCTGGGCAACCGTTCATGGTAAGCTGGCTGATCTGGAGATTGAATGGAGCGAAGAAGCCGCTGTATGTGTCGTGCTTGCTTCAGGCGGATATCCCGGCCCTTATGCGAAAGGTGTTGTGATTGAGGGACTGGATCAAGCCCGAGAGGGTGTTGTGTTCCATGCAGGAACAGCGCGTAATGAAGCTGGGGACTGGGTGACAAACGGTGGACGTATTCTCGGTGTTGTAGGCCTAGGTGCTGACATTGCAGAAGCAAGAGCCAAAGCATATGCTCAGGCAGAGCACATTCATTTTGAAGGCAAACATCAACGCTCCGACATTGCTGCCAAAGCTTTGGTGTAACAATTAAGCCAGCCCGTAGGATGGGTACCGCAAGGTATTTGCATCCTGCGGGCTTTTTGCGCGTATTACATATATCATGTGTAAAAAAAGACAGCTACAATCCTTAACATAGCCTTGAGAGTGACAATTAGCCGCTATACCAGTGAGCCTCTGGATCTGTTTGATACTCAAATGAAACGGGTAGTTTTTTAATAAACTGCATTATTCTATAACAAGAGGACTGTATCAATTCGGAAGAGCCTTTTACATAAAAGCGGGAAATGTAGGTAGTCTGTCTGTAGAAAGATAGGCGATAAATCCATCTCTTAATTACAGGATCACACTGGCTAAAATGCCAGAGTATAACATACATATAGACTATTCTGTGAACAATAGACTGTAAGCTTGTGCCAAACCATAACGTGCAACTGGATGGTTTGGATCAAAACATGATATACTTTTCGGAAACAGGAATCGATACGTTGGGAGGTGGATATCTATTGGGTAGGCGATATTGTAAATTGTCCAAATGGCGAATCTAGGTGGAGTTGATCAAGGAACAATGGACAGCATGAGGGATAACCCGTTTTGATTGAAGTCGTTTCTACACGTCATGGGCGTTATTGACTTCATCTTGGATTCCTGTTTTAGATTTACAAGGTCATTATGCGACTTATACAGAAGTGATCATGAACTGATTTTTTTATATATTTTTTAATCGTCACTGGCTCTTGGCATCACACATTCAACAGCGTATGAACAGTTAACGGCATGAACGTTAATGTATCACGCTGTAACTATCTTGGAGGTGAATCCCTGACTATCGGGGAAGTCTTTGGACATAATTACCATATTAAATATCGCATTACTTATCATCTTGATTGTACTGACTGCATTTTTCGTTGCGTCGGAGTTTGCTGTTGTGAAAATTCGTACATCAAGGGTGGATCAACTGGTTGCCGAAGGCAATAAACAGGCAGTGCTTGCCAAGAAGGTCGTCTCGGACCTGGATTATTATTTGTCCGCCTGTCAGCTAGGTATCACCGTTACAGCCCTCGGACTCGGGGCCTTGGGGAAACCGACTGTGGAGAGATTGTTATATCCGGTGTTTAGTTATTTTGACGTACCTGCCTCGGCCTCGGCGATTGCTTCTTATGCGATAGCTTTTATACTCGTTACGTTTTTGCATGTCGTTGTTGGTGAGATGGCACCCAAAACGTTGGCGATTCAATTTTCCGAAAAGTTGACTTTGTTACTCTCTCCGCCGCTGTACTGGTTTGGTAAAGTCATGTATCCATTCATCTGGGCACTCAATGGTGCATCGCGTGTAATTTTGCGTGGATTCGGTGTAAAACCAGCCAGACATGATCAGGCTTATTCCGAGGATGAGATTAAGATCATTATGAACCAGAGCTATGAAGGCGATGAGAGTAACCAGACCAAGCTTTCCTATTTGGAAAATGTGTTTGTGTTCGATGAACGTGATGCCAAAGACATCATGGTTCCGCGTACCGAACTGATTACACTGAATCAGGATATGACTTATGACGATATTATTCCTATATTGGATGAGCATAACTACTCCAGATATCCCGTCATCGAGGATGGAGATAAAGACCGCATTATCGGTGTCGTGAATGTGAAGAAGATTTTGCCGGACATGGTTGCGACCCGGGCACATCAATTGAGTGAATTCGTGCGTGAGATCCCATTTGTATCGGAAGTGACATCCATTCAGGATGCGATGATCAAAATGCAACAGGAACGTGTGCATATGGCTGTCGTCGTGGATGAGTATGGCGGTACTTCGGGAATCATTACGATGGAGGATATCCTTGAAGAGCTGGTTGGCGAGATCCGGGATGAGTTCGATGCTGATGAAGTAGCGGACATTCAGGAGACCGGGGAAAACCAGTATCTAATTAGTGGCCGTGTGCTGCTGGATGAACTGGAGCGTCAATTCGGAATTATATTCGAAGGTAATGAAGAGATGGATACGGTTGCCGGTTGGATTCAGTACCAGAAGGGTGTCGGTGTGGAAAAAGGAGATACCGTTGAACACGGCGACTATGTCTGGACGGTAGTGGATGCCGAAAACTATCACATCAAGCAGGTGCTGCTTGAACGTGTTAACGGTATTGAGGCCCAAGAAGCCGCCAGCGATCTGGCTTAAACATTTCAAAACTTAATGGAGGTGAATCCCTCACCTGAGGGAAATCATTGGACGGAATAATAGCCTTGAACTTATTTTTAGTAGCTGTATTTATCGGTTTGACCGCGTTTTTCGTAGGAGCCGAGTTTGCTATTTTGAAAGTGCGGATGTCCCGTATTGATCAATTGATCTCGGAAGGCAACAAAAAAGCAGTGGTCGCCAAAAAAGTAGCACATAATCTGGATTATTATCTGTCTGCCTGTCAACTTGGTATTACGATTACTGCGCTAGTACTGGGTGCTTTGGGCGAACCGACCGTAGAGAAAATGTTGCATCCGTTATTCCAGAGTCTGGAAGTGCCTGCTGCACTGTCCACCGTACTCTCTTACGCGATTGCATTGGCATTTATCACCTTCTTGCATGTCGTAATCGGCGAGCTTGCACCCAAGACACTTGCCATTCAGTTTGCTGAAAAAATGACGTTGTTGCTTGCACCACCGCTCTACTGGTTCGGTAAAATCATGAACCCGTTCATTTATGCGCTGAATGGTGCAGCACGTTTATTGCTTAGCATTTTCGGTATCAAACCGGCCGGGCATGATACGGTTCACTCCGAAGAGGAATTAAAGCTGATCATGGCGCAAAGTTATGAGAGTGGCGAGATTAACCAGACGGAGCTGGATTACCTCAAAAACATTTTTGCCTTTGATGAGCGTTTGCTTCAGGAGATCATGATTCCCCGAAATAAAATCGTTACGCTGAATAAAGAAATGCCGCTGGAACAGATTATTGAAGTGCTGAATCAGCATGAGTATACGAGGTATCCTGTCATTGCAAACGGGAATGCAAACCATTTTGTCGGGTTTATTAATACCAAACAGACGTTAACGAGTGTAGCTGCGGGCAGAACGTTCAGCATGAACACGTTCATGCACCCAATGCCGAGCTTCTCGGAGCGTTCACCGATCAAGGATGTACTCGTTCAGATGCAACATAGCCGCGTGCATATCGCTTCTGTCAAAGACGAAGCTGGCGCAACGATCGGAATGGTAACCATGGAGGATATTCTCGAAGAGATTGTCGGGGATATCAAGGATGAATATGAGCATAAAGATCTGGTTAATCCACCGAAAAAATTAAAATTGGTGTAAGAATCAGAATCAGAAGCAGGCTTCATTTTGGTGAGATACACGTTATTAAAGACAGGTTCCCGTACTTCGGTTCGGGGACCTGTTTTTTTATGTGAAAAGCAGTTCAGAGCGATACGTTTTAACAAAAACAAACGAGTCTATTTAAGGTTCATCGAAGTAATATCTTAATTTTGAAATAAATGCTTGCATATTGCTCGTATATGGATTAATATGAATTTAAAGAATCTTAATTTAAAGATAAATAACGAAGCTAAAGTAAGTTAATCCTCAGAAGCAGTAAATAAAACAACCGTACAACAACCAAGATAATGAATAATAAACGAAAACTAAGGGAGTGGAGATTATGTTCAGAACTTCAGGCATTCATCATATTACCGCTTTTGTCGACGACGCACAGAAAAATGTAGACTTCTACGCAGGGGTGCTGGGACTTAGACTGGTGAAAAAAACGATCAACTTTGATGCACCGGATGTGTATCACTTGTACTACGGCAATGAGCAAGGGGCGCCAGGTACGATCATTACGTTTTTCCCGCAGCAAAATTCAAGAAGAGGTGTGATCGGCTCAGGTCAGACCGGAGTTACCGTCTATGCCGTACCAATGGGCAGCTTGCCCTTTTGGAAAGAACGTCTTGCATCCTTCGATATTCCATATGAAAATAAAACGAGATTCGGTGAACAATATATTCGTTTCTTCGACAAAGGGGGACTGCTCCTTGAACTGGTCGAGCGCGAAGGTGGTCAGACAAGCCAGTGGGCATTTAACGGGGTGACACCTGAGCATGCGATCAAAGGCTTTGGCGGTGCAGTACTGTACAGTCATGTGCCTGAGAAAACGATGGATGTGCTTGTCAGCAAGCTTGGTCTGGAACAGGTTGGCGAAGAGAATGGCCTGATCCGTCTGCGGGCGAGCGGTGATCTGGGACAGATCATCGATATTCAATCGACAGGTATCCAGCGCGGTATCGGTGGTGCAGGAACGGTACACCACATTGCATGGCGTGCCAAAGATTACACGGAGCATGAACAAATTCAACAGGATCTGGATCAAACGGGATATCATCCAACACCCGTGATTGACCGTCAATACTTCAACGCGGTATATTTCCGTGAACCAGGAGGTATTTTGTTCGAGATTGCGACAGATCCTCCGGGCTTTGCACGGGATGAACCGCAAGAGACGATGGGCGAGAAATTGATGCTGCCTGAATGGTACGAACCACAGCGTGAGCAGATCGAACAGTTGCTGCCACCAATTCAAGTACGGGAATGGAAAGGGGAGTCTAAATGATGAGTACAGCGACAATGAAACATATCTACAAAGCAGGTGCGCAGGCAGATGCGGCGACAATATTGTTGCTCCACGGTACAGGTGGAACGGAGAATGATCTGATCGGACTGGCAGAGATGATTGCTCCGGGGGTGGCGATTCTTGGAGTGCGAGGTAACGTGTCCGAGAATGGGATGCCACGTTTCTTCCGCCGCCTTGCAGAAGGTGTCTTTGATGAAGAGGATCTGATTGCACGGACAGCAGAGCTGGGAGCCTTTATCGATGCTGCTGCGGTGGAATATGGATTCGATCGATCGAACGTGTATGCGCTGGGCTATTCCAATGGTGCCAACATTGCCGCAAGTCTGATGTTCCATCAGGCAGATGTATTCAAGGGAGCAATCCTGCACCATCCGATGGTGCCGCTTCGCGGACTGACACTGCCTGATCTGAAAGGACTGCCCGTGTTCATCGGTGCAGGAGAGAATGATCCAATTGTGCCAAGACGTGAAACGGAGGAACTGGCTTCACTGCTGAGTGGGGCGGGTGCCGAGGTGCATATGCATTGGGAACGTCAGGGCCATCAACTGACACGTACCGAGGCGGAAGCTGCGGCAACATGGTATACAACACAGGTGTAATACAGGTACAGTACTTGTGGATGTATTGCATTACGAGATCTAGCACATATCGACATATAAAGAAGTTCGCAGGCAGCCTGATTCGGGAGATCGGGCTGTTTTTTCATTTTATTAATCTATATAGGATAACAGCGATTGAAGGTTATTCTGTCATCGGAGTGCACCGTGTTAAAATTTTTAATTTAACTTATTTGCCTCACGAAAAATGAGCACATCTGTTATGTAAACGTGCCAAACCGGGTAAGGATTTGAAATAGTGAGAGTCCACGCAGTATGCTTGTTATATAGCTTCGACACTACACGAATATCATGAACTGGAGGGGTTAATGTGGAACGTAACATCAAAGATTTGGTACAGCAGATGACACTGGAAGAAAAAGCGGGAATGTGCTCAGGGCTCGACTTTTGGCATCTGAAAGGGGTGGAGCGTCTCGGCATTCCATCTATTATGGTAACGGATGGTCCTCACGGATTGCGCAAACAGGATACCAGTGCAGATCACTTGGGTCTGACCGCAAGTGTACCTGCAACCTGTTTCCCGTCTGCGGCAGGGCTGGCGAGTTCGTGGGATACCGAGCTGGCGCGTCAGGTGGGCGTGGCTTTGGGTGAAGAATGTCAGGCCGAAGATGTGGCGGTACTGCTTGGACCGGGTGTAAATATTAAACGTTCTCCCTTGGGCGGACGGAATTTTGAATACTTTTCTGAAGACCCACTCTTATCTACTCAGATGGCTACCGCTCATATTCAGGGCGTGCAGAGCCAGGGCGTGGGTACGTCTCTCAAACACTTTGCGGTGAATAACCAGGAAGAGCGCCGTATGTCGATTGATGCGGTGGTAGACGAACGGACGCTACGCGAGATTTATCTGGCCAGCTTCGAAGGCGCAGTGAAGGATGCACAGCCTTGGACGGTCATGTGTTCTTATAATAAAGTGAACGGCACGTATGCAGGTGAAAATGAGTGGCTATTAACTGACATATTGAAGGATGAATGGGGCCACGAAGGTCTGGTTGTCTCGGACTGGGGTGCAGTGAATGAGCGGGCGGATGCCCTTGCAGCTGGACTGGAGCTGGAGATGCCAGCAAGCGGCGGTATTGGAGAACGTAAGGTGGTTGATGCTGTAAAGAGCGGAAAGCTGCCCATGGATAAGCTGGATCTTGCGGTGGAGCGTGTGCTGACCTTAATTTTCAAAGCGGTGGATCATAAGAAAGAAGGCGCTTCGTACGATAAAGATGAACATCATCAGCTTGCACGTAAAGTGGCATCCGAAAGTATGGTCTTGTTGAAAAATGAAGCCGGGCTTCTTCCGCTAAAGCGTGAAGGTAGCGTAGCCATCGTAGGTGCTTTTGCGCGTAAACCTCGCTTTCAGGGAGGGGGAAGCTCCCACATTAATCCGACCAAGGTCGATGATATTGTGGAGGAGATGACTCTTGTGGCAGGCGATGGAGTAACCATCTCGTATGCACCAGGGTACCGGATTGAAGAGGACGATGTGGATGAGACACTGTTGCAGCAGGCTGTTCAGGCTGCACAAGCGGCAGATACCGCTGTGGTATTTGTTGGATTGCCGGATCGATACGAATCCGAAGGGTATGACCGTGCGCATCTGCGTCTGCCGGACAACCACATTCGACTGATTGAAGAGGTTGCCAAGGTGCAGTCCCGTGTAGTGGTTGTGCTAAGCAACGGTTCTCCAGTGGAGATGCCTTGGCTGTCGCAGGTCCAAGCTGTGCTTGAAGCTTATCTTGGCGGACAGGCCGTAGGAGGCGCAATCGCCGATCTGCTCTACGGTGAGGTGAACCCGTCCGGTAAACTGGCAGAGACCTTCCCGGCTAAGCTTAGCCACAATCCGTCCTATCTGAACTTCCCTGGTGAGGCAGATCGTGTGGATTACCGTGAGGGGATCTTCGTCGGTTACCGTTATTATGATAAAAAAGAGCTGGAACCGCTATTCCCTTTTGGATACGGCCTCAGTTATACCACGTTTGAGTACAGCGATTTACAAGTAGATCGCACAGCGCTAACGGATCTGGACGAGGTGCAGGTACAAATACGCGTCACCAATACCGGGGAGCGTGCAGGGAAAGAGATCGTACAGTTGTACGTTAGTGATGTTGAGAGTACGGTGATTCGTCCGGATCGGGAGCTGAAAGCTTTTGCGAAGGTGGCATTGGAGGCTGGCGAGTCCAAAATAGTTCATTTCATGCTGAATAAGCGTTCGTTCGCGTATTACAACGTGGATATGAAAGACTGGCATGTCGAGACGGGAGAGTTCGATATACAGCTCGGTAGCTCTTCGCGTGATATTCGTATGCAGGCTCGGGTAAGCTTAGAGTCTACTGCCACGTTCATTCCAACGTATACACGCAATAGTACCCTTGGCGATATTCAGAGCGACCCGGAGAATAAAAAGCTGATTGAGCAGGCTTTGCAGCAATTCCAGGAAGCGAGCGGTTTTGGTGGCGGTGACGATTCCGGTGATCATGATCATGCGGACATGATGAACGCGATGATGAAATATATGCCGCTACGTGCCCTTGTGGCTTTTAGCGGTGGTGCGATGACCGAGGATACGATGAATCAGTTACTGGATCAGATGAATAACAAGGATCACGGCATTCGCGGATAAGAGAATTTCATCCCGATTCTGCTCCATGACCTGTGATTTGTGAAGAAGTAATGAGGCTATGCGCGAGGAAAAGGGCGCGAGGCCGTAAGTTTTATATTGTACGTTCAGCCCCTGCAAGGCTGGGAAGGATACCCGATCCGGTGATGGATCGGGTGTTCTTTTTTTACAGGGAAAAAGGTATAATTAGTAATTGATAATCATTTTCATTTAGAAGCGTGATGAGAGACGGGATACTGTGGATCAGTGGGGAGGGAAGGTGAAGTAATGAGTCATGATGCAGGATTACATACGTTGGGTACAAGTGCATATATTCAGACCCGGGATGGCCGGAAGTTGCATTACATGTCGAAGGGCGCTGGAGAAGTGACGGTCGTTTTTGAGTCGGGGATGGGCGTTTCCAGATCTACATGGGGGCTGGTTGTGCCGAAGATTGCGGAGCATGCACGTACCGTTGTGTATGACAGGGCCGGAGCGGGACGAAGTGATGTTGATTTTTCTCCACGCACGCTCGCCCGGATTGCAGAAGACCTGAATGAACTGCTAGCGGCGATGGGGCCGGGGCCGATTATTCTGGTGGGGCATAGCTGGGGAGGGCCAATTGTACGTGCAGCGGCCGCTAGTAATCTGTCACGTCTGCAAGGTATCATTCTTGTTGACCCGTCGGATGAGCATTGTGAGTTATATTTTTCCCGTATGGCGAAGGTCGGTTTTGCGATAAATGGGGCACTTATTCCCGCTCTGGCTCGTGTGGGCCTGTATCGGTTTCTTGGCATCAAAGACTTTCTTAGTCAGCCTGATGACGTTGTAGCAGATCACCGCCGGGAGGACTTTACGGTACAAGCTGCTCGGACGATGGCTGCGGAGGGAAAGAATTTTTTGCAAGATTTAAAGGGGTTACGGGAGCAACCTCCCGAATTGGAAGACTTGGAAGTTAGCATTATTTCGGGTACGTTGCCTGGCAAGGGAGAACGTAAAATCAGTCCTGCCATCGTTGAGGCCCACCGTCAGACGGTAAGCAAGCTATCCAATGCGAGATGGATAGAAGCTGCGCGTTCGGGTCATATGGTGATGTTTACAGATCCTGAAGTGATCGTCAATGAGATCATGCGAATGATACGCGAAGCGGAGTAAGAGTAAGAGTAAGAGTAAGAGATAAGAAAGTGGGAAATGTGAAGTATTTGAGTACGGTCGTCATAGCGAGTAGAAGATTGTTCCTTCCGGTGCCGGGCGCAAGGACAGAGCAAAAGTGATACAATAAAAAGAAAAAGCAATGAATGACATTGCTAGACCATATAAGCGGAGTGTGGAGACAGATGAAACCAGAGAATCAAGAAACAACAGGAACGGGAGCCGGAAACGAAGGTTCTAGAAATGTCCATGTAGGCATGGAAGATATCGTACGTGCACATCATGTGCTGCGTGAAGTGATTGTCAGAACGCCGCTACAGCGGGATGCTGTACTTTCGGCTAAATATAACTGTAATGTGTATCTGAAACGGGAAGACCTTCAGGTGGTGCGTTCTTTTAAAATTCGAGGGGCTTACAATATGATACGCAGTCTGACCCCTGCCGAAATGGAGAAAGGCATCGTCTGCGCCAGTGCCGGCAACCACGCACAGGGTGTAGCTTTTAGCTGTAATGCACTGAGCATTCACGGCAAAATCTTTATGCCAAGCACAACACCGAACCAGAAAGTGAAACAGGTACGACGTTTTGGCGGCGATAATGTAGAAGTTGTCCTGATCGGTGATACGTATGATGATGCGTATGCGGAAGCGATGCGGGCATGTGACGAGCAGGGCATGACCTTTATCCATCCGTTTGATTCACCGAAGATTATTGCAGGGAACGGTACAGTTGCGATGGAGATCATGGAAAGCCTTGATGAGAATGCAGACTATGTATTTGTCACCATTGGCGGCGGCGGTTTGGCGGCTGGGGTAGGAACCTACATGAAAACGGTTAGTCCTGAAACACAAATCATCGGCGTTGAGCCGCTTGGAGCAGCTTCGATGAGTGAAGCAATGTTCCGCAAACAAGTGGTTACGCTGGATGATATCGATAAATTTGTGGATGGCGCAGCGGTGAAACGGGTCGGTGATTTGACTTATGACATCTGTAGCAACATCCTGAATGACATTGTGAAGGTTCCAGAAGGCAAAGCCTGCACAACCATTCTGGAATTATATAACGAAAATGCGATCGTGGTGGAGCCTGCGGGCTCGCTGGCTGTAGCTGCACTGGAGCAATACCGCGAACAGATCGCAGGCAAGACGGTAGTTTGTGTCATCAGCGGCGGTAACAATGATATCGACCGGATGCAGGAGATCAAAGAGCGTTCCCTGATCTACGAAGGTCTGAAATATTATTTCATGGTGAATTTTCCGCAACGTGCGGGGGCGCTACGTGAGTTCCTGGAGGAAGTGCTCGGTCCGAATGATGATATCGCCAGATTTGAATATACGAAAAAACATGACAAGGAAAATGGCCCTGCCTTAGTCGGCATCGAGCTCATGTACAAGGAAGACTACCAGCCGCTCATCGAACGGATGAACCGCAAAGGTATCGCCTACACCGAGCTGAACAAAAACTTGAATCTGTTCAACATGTTGATCTGAGAGAGAGGTGTCTTTTTACAAGTGAAACCTACTATAGGGTCAGAGCAACAGAAGAAAGTGCCTCAGATCCGACCTGCACGGAAGGAAGATGTGGATCAGATCATCCCGCTGCTGGTGCAGGCGATTGGGGATATCGCTTATGCACTTGCGGGGGAGGCGGACCATGAGCGGGCAATGGACATCTTACGTGAGTTTGTTACACAGAAAAATAACCGGATCAGTTATCAAAATATCACTGTGATGGAGCAGGACGGCCAGATTGCTGGCATGTTGGTAGCGTATGCCGGTGATGATGTGGAGCGTTTGGATCAGCCGCTTCTGAATCGCCCCGGACGTGATACGGATGAGAAATATGCTCTGGTAAAAGAAACCCGCCCTGGGGAGTATTATCTCGATACTCTTTCGGTAAGTGAGCCATTTCAAGGGCAGGGCATCGGCCGTGCACTGATGGCTGCTTTTGAGCAGCAGGGAAGAGAACTCGGGCACAAGCAGGTTGCCCTGATCGTGGAGCAGGACAATGGCCGCGCCATGCAGCTCTATGAACGGCAAGGCTATGTTCAAGATGAAGTGATTCTCATCGGTGGACATGAGTATTACCATATGGTCAAAGAGCTCTCAGTTCTATAGATTGGCTGGAATGCATTCGAGCTTCGCACTCAAAAGGAGCCAACGCTTGAGTAATGGATGCTTACGTATGTAACAGTGAGGGACACCATCTGTATCGTGAACCCGTAACAACTATATTTAGTCAGTTAACAGCAGATACGCCAAAAAAGACGAAGCAACGCCGAGGGCGGTGGGTTCGTCTTTTTTGGATAAAGCGGCGGTGGAGCAATATAAGCTGACAGGCTAACGATCTCAGATGACGCTATTTGGTCGATTTCAACTCATTTAAAATTCTAACGATCAGGAGAAACGTTATTTCCCCATTTCAGACGAGAAATCATTGATTTTTGCTCATTTCAGAAGAAATAGCGTCTCTGGTGATCGTTAGATCACTGAACACCTCTAAATCGGCCAAATAAGGTCTGTGGTGATCGTTAGAATTTTTTTCATCCGTACAACCTTCTACGCGACTAGCACAAGGAACGGTGTATGAAAAATGTTGACTATTCCAAGCTTACCATTGCATGCACACATCTATTTAACCTAACTCCCTTGCTCTACCTCCAGCTTATCCAGGCCATTGGCTGATTGTTACCGTTAGATTGATCTAAAACTTTTATATACCGTACTCCGGCAGATATTCATCCCTAGATACGTTCTGCTCCAGCCATTGGTCGACAGCCTCTGTTCTTTCAAACTTGGATTCAGCGACGACATCCATGAACGCATTCAGTTTTTTCAAAAAAGCACTGTCCTCAGAAGTATTCCGCTGTAAGACAGCTTTGTACCCTTTTTGAGCATTTGGCACCATTACGTTGGTGTCGTAATCGAACAGCGGGGTATTATCGAGCCCGTAAAAGGTGTACAAGGTGTATTGATTCATCAACATCTGTACCTGGTTTTTCCGGTTAGACTTAGGAAAATCATTCAGGAACCGCTCTTGATTCAGCGCACGGTTCAGCATATCCTGATATCCGATCATCAGCCCTCCATCCTCAGTAGAAATGCTGCTTGTTTCAACAGCCATGATGCGGATGTACTGTTTGATATCTTGATTTACATAAGAAGTGTATTTTTCAAATGCGGCATAATTCATGATTGGATAGAGATAACCCTCGATCATCGTAAGACGATAACCGCTGTCTCCGGCCTGTTGCAGCAGTGAGCGGAGACTCGTGTCCTTGGTGCGGGACATCAGCTGGGTGAAGCTGTCATTCCATTTGTATATTTTCTGCATCTGATCCTGAACATTGGGAACAAGCATGCGATCCGTTATGGCCGTTAGCGCTTTGAAGCGGGCATTTTCCAATTGAAGCACCATCAAGGTTGCATGATAAGGAGTCACCTGGCTGATTTTAGACTCCAGATAACGGTCTGCCGCGGGCAGGCCATTTTTTTTATAGAGCATGGTCTGAAAAGATTTGTAGATTGCGGTTGAATTGGCCGATGTTACTTTGCTATCCGTAGCAGGGGCAGCAGAAGCGATGCCAGTGACTGGGGAAACCGCTGTTTGTAACAATAGAGTAATAGCCGTAGCGGTAAGCAGCGTACGCATACCTTTCTTTTTATAAAAATACAAAGATGATGTCATGGATATTAACCCTCCCGTAGTCTGATGTAAGTAAGTGAGGCTGAAGCAACATTACCTATTAAAAATAATACATAGCAAGTAAAGCATGTCTAGTTAACGGTTAACCACAGATTAAAGCAATTGGCACAAAAAGTGGTTGCGGAATGGTGACAAAATCTTCTGTTAATTTTAACCTTTACAGGTGGATGCAAGGCCAAGGTTTCTGCGAAAATAATTTTTGGGGAACCGGAAACTTTTTAACGAATCGAAACGTCTTAGTTGTGCATAGGAAAATACAGGAATTATTGAATCGCACAGCTAATCTATAAGAGTGTACTAATTATAGGAGAATGGGGATAGGGTCTATGAGGAAAGCAGGAGGAAATCAAGTCAAAAAAGTGATGTCAGCACTGGCCGTATCAGCCATGCTTATGTCTGCACTGCCAACATCGGTAATGGATGCTGCTGCAAGAATCAGCATTTATATTAACGGTACAGAGGTACCAGCGGTTCAAGCCCCTGTGATGAAGGCTGGACGTGTACTCGTTCCACTCCGGTCGATTTTTGAAGGAATTGACGCGGAAGTGCAGTTCAACAATAGAACGAAAACCATTACAGCAACCCGTGGGGATCAAGAAGTGACATTAACACTCGGTTCCAAGGCTGCATATATCAATGGTCAACTGAATGTATTGGATGTCCCTGCGAGTACGATCAAGGGCAGTACGATGGTGCCCATTCGTTTTGTGAGCGAAGCTTTCGGGGAAAAAGTATTCTGGAACTCGCGCAGCCAACGTGTTGATATTAAAACAACATCGTCTACACCGGAACCGCCGGTTGACGATACACAGTTTTCTGCTTGGAATATTTATGGATCAGTGTCTGGCAGTAACGGAGATGGCCGTGACCTGACGGTAAGCTTCACACGTGCCAAGTCAGAGAGAACAGTGTCAGCTTACAGGGTGATGCTGGTCAAAAGTGGGGATATCAACAGCTTTAAAGAATCCGTTGCTACAGCCGTATCTCCGGCGAACTACACTTCAATTACACCAAACGGCACCAATCCGAAGCTGACACTTAATGCTCAGACACGCGACGTTAACGGTGATTTGCTAAATAGCAATGAATCCTATCGATTGTATGTACTGACCGTAGGTAACAGCAACAATAACAACCAAAACTATCTAGGCTGGTCTTCACAGGTTCTGAAGCTGAACCAGGTGAAACCTTCTGTTCAAGCTGTGACGGGACTGCGCATTGCCGATGTTAGCGATAATGGTGACGGAAGGGATCTGGAGATCAACTTCACACAGCCAAGCAACAATTCGAATATTACGAGTTACCGTGCATTTGTTGTGAAGGCGAAGGACGCATCCTCATTTAACCAGGCTGCTGCGAGCAAGGTATCCAGCGCGAATTACACGATCATCAATAAAGGGAATTCCAGCACAGTCAAAAGCATACTGAACTCTTCATCGCGGGATACGTCGGGCGAGTTGATCAAAAACGGAAACGCGTATGTTGTATACATTATGTCTGTAAGTGCGAATACAGCAACAGATAGCAAGCTGTCTGCGGCTTCGTCTTCCCTGACGTTGTCCTTGAATTCAACTCCGGCTCCGGTCATTACACAAGTGAGAGACATCTCGGATTATGGAGATGGACGCGATATTCAGGTGAGCTTTAACCGTGTATCGGATGAATCAAAGGTAACGAACTACCGTGTGTTTGTTGTACGCAACTCGGTAGCCAGTAGCTTTAACTTGCCTACAGCAAGTAATCTGTCTTCCAGTTTATATTATACCGTGAACAAAACAGGTAATAACCTCGTGGTTACATTGCCATCGAATATGCGGGATACCAGCGGTTATAACATCACAAACTTGCAGGATTATCGGATCTTTGTCATGGCAGCAGGCACTCAGCAGAACAACTATACCCATGCGTTGTCAGCTTCCTCCAATGTCTTGAGACTGACCTCCAATAGCAATGCAGGTGTGGCAACGAACCTGTCTGTTACAGATATTGCGGATAACGGAAATGGAACTGACATGCGCGTGTCGTTTAGCAAAGCAAGCGATGAGTCCAATGTTTCCCACTATCGAGTATTCGTCGTACCTGCCAATAACGTAGGAAGCTTCAACCTGAATGCTGCGAATGCGTCGAACAATTATACACAAGTGAATAAAACAGGTGGTAACCTGACCGTAACACTTTCGAGTAACTCGGTGGATACGAATGGCTATAGAATTGCGAACTACAACGCTTATCGTGTATTTGTTCTGTCCGTAAATAGTAACGGGAACTGGAGTCAGAACGCACTTTCCTCATCTTCGGCTCAAATTACGCTAACACCGAATGCAACGGTTATCGCACCGACCAGTGTGAGTGCAACCGATGTTGCGGATAACGGGAATGGCAGTGATCTGCGTGTAACATTCAACCGGTCAACGGATGAGAATAATGTGAATCATTATCGTGTGTTTGTTGTGAAAAATACGGCTGTAGGAAGTTTTAATCTGAATACTGCATTGAATAACGGCTTCTACACCTATAGAAGTAAAAGTGGGAGTAATCAGGCTTTCACATTAGCAAGTGATGCTAGAGCAACGGATGGTAGCCTTATTGGCGATAATGTTGATTATCGGGTATTCGTCCTGGCGGTGAATAATAATTCATCTCAATCTAGCGCGCTGTCTTCAGCATCGCCTGTAGTTAAATTAGGTAGTGCTTCTCCTGTAGTAGCAGTGGGCAGTGTAAGTGTAGCGGTTAAAAATCAGGGACAACAAGCGGGTAACGCTTCTGATGTAACCGTAAATTTTGCCAAAGCATCGAATGAAACAGGCATTGCCAAATATCGTCTGTTTATTGTCCCGGCTGATCAGGTACCTGGTTTTACGCTAAATACAGCGATGAATATAAATTATTTTAATGATTTGGATAAAAGCAGTGCAGGCACTACTTTCGCATTGAGCGATGGATACCGGGATATTAATAACAGATCTATCGAGATCGGGAAAAAGTATAGAGTGTTTATTATGTCTGTATCCGATAGTACAACTCGTTCATCAAGTCTTTCAGTGGCTTCCGACGAATTTAGTATTAATAACATAGTACAATCTGTTCAAGCAGCCGTTATTACGGGTCTACAAAAATCAAGTACTGTAACTGAAGCAATCTACAAGTTGACTTTCACCAAACCATCTAATGAAGCTGGCATTTCCTCATATCAATTGTATATTGTGAAGGGAAGAGGATCTGTTGATCCGGCTACAGCTACTTCCAGCAGTAACTATTCAGTAGGAGATCCCAAAGCGGTTGAAGTTACTTTGAATACCAATGCTAAAGATACTACAGGGGCTAGTCTTGTGGAAGGAGAGGAGTACACCGTATATATTGTGTCAGTTGCGTCTAATACAACAACCAATAGAAGTACGATCTCTAATCCATCTGAAGCATTTAAGCTCGAAAAAGCTCCAGCAGCTACACAATCAACTCCTCCGCAGTAAACTACGGCACAAAGTTAGCAATAGAATTGTAATGCTTAACTCCCTTTCCCTCCTTGGAAAGGGAGTTTTTTCTTTGCATCCGTTAATGCCGAGGAAAGGGAACCGCTCTCGGTACGACCTATGTCCTTATTTTTCCATATTTAGACACGCTCAAATAGGTTCCTAAGGCCATTGCTGGTCTTGGATCAAACCATGGATAATAGGAGTCATAGAGCGTGACTAGCTCATGAGCCGAAAGGAAGGATGCAATGTTACCATTTCGTTTGACGGGGCAGCCGGATTCCCGGATGCCGCTATACCTGTACGGTGTGGGCACACAGGAAGAGAAAGGACTGCATCGACCGGAGGGATTTCCAGTATATCAGTTATTTTTGGCACGCGATGGTGGAGGACTGTTTAACATTTCTGGCAAAGGAACGATCATAATGGGCGCAGGGCAACTGTTTGCTCTGGAGCCGGGCATTGCTCATGAATATACCCCGCATACAAGAACGGGTGGAGAACTGGGGTTTATTGGGATCGGCGGCGAATCAGCAGAATCAGTGCTTCGGACGACAGGCATCATGTGCGAGAAGCCTTTTACATTAACCGGGTTTGACCTGATTTGGTCACAGATGATGGAACTGTGGAAGGGGTTGGATCAGGGCGGGATGTCGATGTGGCAAATGTCCACTTTGGTTTACCAGCTGATTTTGAAGATCGCTCAGGCACTAGATCCAATCGGTTCCGTTTCTTCTGAAGGAGATGGAAATAGTGGGCAACTGTCTGTCAGGACAGGCAATCCAGCGAGAGAAAGCAGCGGTTCAGGTTCACATGTACATGGGAGTTCCGAAGCTGGTCTGGAGGGACTCAACCGGGCAATCGTTTTGATGCAGGCTCATTATCAGGACGATCTGTTATTGAAACATGTGGCCGAGGCAGTTGGTTACTCTGTGCAGCATTTGAATCGTTTATTTCATCAGCATTATGGCGTGACTGGACATCAGTATATGCAACGCTGGCGTTTACAAAAGGGACTGGAGTGGCTTAATGAACATCCTGAGGCTAGTGTGAAGGAAGCTGCGGAGAATGTAGGTATGGAAGTGAATTATTTTATTCGTATGTTCAAGCGTGAATTCGGGGAAACGCCAGGCAAAGGCATGAAACTACGCAATCAGCTCAGACTGGAGCAGACCCTTCACCCCCGTCAAAAATAAAATACGAATCTGCAATAAAAAAAGAGACCTGACGGTCTCTTGAATGGAATTTCTTATAAAATAAATGAACATCTATGTGTACCACGAAACAGCCACATTCGACATTGCCTCCTTCAATCACGCCTGCTTTTTTTGCCCGAAAATAGGCCGGATTAAAGCAAGACCAACAATACCAATAACGGCGCTAACCCATGGAGCCATGTAGAACACAGGAAGTTTATCCCGAAGTGGATAACCTACAAAAAGAACAAGTACAACGATCACGATATAAATGATAATGCCTCGAACGTTAACTTTGGGCATGACATGTTTGTCTGTCCCCTGATCGTCTGGACGTTCTGCTAATCGGCGCAGCATCTCTACGAGCGCAATTCCGCCTACAGCGCTAATGATGAGAGAGAACAGGCTGATATGTTCGAAAGCCTCCGTATCGCCGTCTGTTAGGCCGAAGAATAGTCCTGCACAGCCTTGAATGAACAGGACAACGGATATGGCTGCCCAGGCAATCATAACATACCATTTTGGCGTTCGTTTCACAGGTTCTGGTGTATCCGATTGATCGTCAGACTGAGCGATGCTGGATTTGATGTTCTTTTTAATATCTCCAGCAGAACGGGCATGTTGTTTCGGATAAGCTTGTTTTTTTTCGGGAGGGACACTTCCGCTACGGTTTTCCCTGCTTGAATCTTTCCCTGTGCTTGCCCCTGATTGCTCATATGTATTTGCTGAGCCTACTCCAAGTTGGGTATAAATATCTTCTTCCAGATCAGAGCCGTACAATTCGCGTGCCGATTTGTTATCTTTCTGTGCTTGTACGATGGCTTTTCCCGCAGCGAGAATCCATTCTTCCTGTGTTTTCTCGTCTGCTGGCGCTTGCCTTGCGATAGTGCTGATCTGGTTATACAATTGTACGTTGTCTGGTGTCATACGGCTCATCTCTGTGATTTGCCGATTTTGTATTTCTTTCAGCTTTTTATAGGAAATCCCCAATGCTTGCTCCCCCTGTCTCACACGTTCTGATCTTCCATTCCATGAAGACCCTGACGATATTTTAGTATACGGGAAGGGCTCTCGTTTCGCAAAGTCATTCCTTATAAAACAACTGCTTGTGATTTACCCATAGCCCGATACAGGCTAACACAACACAGGTGCATAAGAGCACCAGTTTTCCATGATGCTGAATCCATCCGAGTAGATGTGCCATGAGTTCATTCCTTTCGGTAACAGGCTTCCGGGACAGGCGTGCCTGAGATTTTGGTTTTATTTTCCCCTGTGAAGTTGTGAATATACATGGCTTGCTTGGAAGAAGCAACGATTCTGTGAACCGTGAATAAAGAGCTGCCCAATCCATCACAATAGTAGCATTTCCAAACTGAAATGATGGATAGGAGTGTGATTAGCATGGATAAACAATCAGATCTCACACGAAAGATGCTGCTCAACAGTAATTCCCGTGGTGCCATGGATGAAGTGGTACCGATGGAAGAGGCAGTGGAGGATACTGAGTTCGGCGAAGAGTTGAATGATGATAACTGGCAGGGAAGAAGCTTCTGGGACAACGAGGGAGCAGGTCAGCAACATGAGTGGAACGGACGTATTGAGACTCATGCGATGTTTCGCAGGAGCTATGAGTAGGATCGTGCAGATATAACGCAAGAATACAGGAATGAATCAGAAATTTTCGGAGCCCTGCTGAATATAGCGAGGCTCTTTTTTTACGAGGAAATCCGTACGAAAAGAGAACAGCTTTACATGACCTAAGGTGTTCATTTCTCGCGTTGACTTGCGGGTGAGGGAATGATAATATACTAATATCTTCTTAATACTTACTAAACTTATCGGATTAAACATAATTAATTAAAATACGTTGATTATATAACAAGGAATTAGGCGCAAGGTCATCATGAAAGGGGAAATCCGTATGGAACGTCAGATCAGCATTCGTCACGGGGAAGAGGAGTTAACTGCGACCATTCACTATCCGGTTGTCAAAGATATTAAAGAGGAGACACGTCAGCAACGTGTTCCTCTGGCTGTCATCTGCCACGGTTTTGTGGGAAGCCGAATTGGAGTGGATCGGTTGTTCGTGAAGACAGCTCGTGAACTCGCGGAAGACGGATATCTGGTGCTACGTTTTGATTACATCGGTTGCGGAGAGAGCAGTGGGGAGTACGGAGCAGAAGGATTAGAGTCGATGATACTGCAGACTCGTTCTGTGCTGGATTATGCTGTGAACTGCAGTGATGTCGACCCTACACGTGTAACTCTGATCGGACATAGCTTGGGCGGAGCAGTTGCACTGTTGACTGCTGTACGTGACAAACGGGTTAAAAATCTTGTCATGTGGTCGGCTGTCGGTTATCCGTTCAACGATATCGTGAAGATTACGGGCAGGGATGTGTATGACGAGGGTGTGAGAGCAGGGGCTTCCGATTATCTTGGCTATAAATTTACGCCTAAATTCTTTGACTCTTTGGCGGAGCATCAACCATTCCAGGAAGCTGTGAAGTTCAGCGGAGATGTGCTGGTTGTGCACGGTACTTCCGATGAAGTCATCCCTGTGGACTATGCGTTCTTGTATCAAAAAGTGTTCTGGATGCGCCAGGAAGGGCGCTGCGACAAGGAAATCATTTTCCAGGGCAATCATACCTTCTCATCTGGTAAGGAGCGCGAACAACTGATTACACGTACGAGAGAATGGCTCGGGGAGCGTCAGAAGATTGAAGAGAACTGGCAACACTGGATGATCTAAGCGATAAGTCTTACGTCATCAATCAAAAGTCACGGGTATTAACTTGGAAAAGCGCTTGCTTCGGGGTAAAATAGAGAGGTAAGCATCCTATCCGTGTCTGGAGGTTGGCAGCGATGACATTACCTGCACTATTCATTGCGCATGGTTCTCCTACGCTGGCGTTGGAGAGCAGTGATTACACTCAATTTTTGAACGAGCTTGGAGACAGGCTGCCGGCTCCAAAGGCCATCGTTGTATTCACCGCACACTGGGACAGTCCCGAGCCTTCGGTGACGATGGATGAGTCCCATCAGACCTTGCATGATTTTTACGGATACCCTTCAGCGTTGTATAACATACAATACCCTGCAGTCGGGCAGACTGATGTTGCGAGCGAGATATGTGCGTTATTCTCCCGTAGTAACTTGCCACATCGACCTGTTCGTGGGCGTGGACTGGATCATGGCGTATGGGTGCCACTGCTGCATATGTACCCTGAAGCAAGCATTCCAGTGATTGCTGTATCGGTGGATTCGCTACGTTCTCCGCAAGAACAGTATGATATCGGGCGTATGCTGGAGCAACTCAGGCATGATAACGTGCTTATCATCGGCAGTGGTGGAACCGTGCATAATTTAAGAATGCTGGCACAGGATGATGAGCCACAAGACTGGGCTATCGAGTTTGATGATTGGCTCGGAGAGCGTCTAGAGCAATGGAATACCAGAGAATTGTTTCTGTATGAAAAAAAAGCTCCTCATGCGCGGACGGCCGTTCCGTCTTATGGCATGGAACATCTTGCGCCATTGTTCTACGCAATGGGCACAGCAGATATGTCTCGCACAGCGAAGCGATTATTTCAGTCGTATGCCTGCGGCACGTTAAGTTTGAATTGCTGGCAGTTTGGCGACGGCATATAACTTGGGGCAGATGAGAACAGAAACATCAATTCAGATGGCGAAATGAAGAATACAGTCGTATGATTATAAATAAGCAAAAAGGTTCCTGCGGTCAGTTGATTGACTGCGTGGAACCTTTTTTTGGGTTTGGGTGTTCAGCGGTGATCATTTGCGAAGTTCGAACAACTCACATTCGGTACGTGAGTGATAGGCCAGTTCACTGACACTGGATTGAACAACAACGGTTCTCTCGTCAAAACGAATGATGATACCTCCAGAGTCGATCTGGTGGTTGTCTTTGAATACCCGGATTTTATGTTTTAAGGTCATGGCTTCCTGAAAATCGGCGTCGGTTTCGAGACGGCGCTGCGTCGGCATAGGGATACTCCTTTGTACTGTTAGACTTTATAACCATCATAATATGGGATTCTACTGGTGAGCAAGTGTAGAGACTCGGATGCACAATGGTTGAAGAAGATGGAAGAGTGGTGGGCAATAAGAGCAGATCAGCATAGGTCGTCAGGTTCTGAACAAATGAATGAAAATAATGCAATACAAAGCCCTGCTCCAAGGGGGGAAGCAGGGCTGAGTTTCATATATTTTTAATGATTAAGCCGTTTTCTTAGTGGGTGTAATGGTTGGTGTGTCTGTTGGCTGAATGGTTCTGTCCTTTTTGAACAATCCGCGAAGGTAAGGAAGTACCCAGTGATCCAGACCGATTTTACCTGCATTCGCACCGGCTACGACGATGAAGATTTCCATCACTACCAGTTGAGCGTTCGTGCTTACTGTACCCGAGAAGAGGAACGCGAAGTTCATGACCATCGCCATCAGAGCTGCTAGCGTTGTGAAGCATCCAAGGATGAGTCCCAGACCTACCAGGAATTCACCAAGCGGGATCACGAAGTCGAACAATCCTGCATTTGGAATGGCGAACTTTTCAAGGAACGTTGCCCACCAAGCTTGAACCGCTGGATGATCGCCTGTTGCTTTTTCCAGTGCCCCAGTGAGGAACCCGCCAGCTTGGAATCCGCCGGTCAATTTGCTCCATCCGTGAGTCATCCAGTCATAACCGATATACACCCGAAGTACTGTCAAAATCCACATTGCCACTTTGTTTTCTCTAAGCCATTGATTGAAGCTGAACATATAAACCACTCCTTTTATGGAATCTAGTGTGTGTTGTTTTTGTTTTTCTAAGTGATCACCTTTGATGTCTTTATTGTATATTCCGAAAGGTGTTTTGTTTGTGATTAAAATCACAATCTAGTTCAAATTTTAAGTAAGGTTTAAGAAGTTCACATTTAGGACATATTTATTTGCTCATTTCAAGATTCAAAGATAACTTGTGAGATAAGACAAGGCTTAGAAGGCGCAGACAAAACGGAAACGTTGTGATTAAATGGAAAGAAATACGTGAGATGGTTGCCTGCATGAGAGGAATATCACATGACGAGCAGAAGAAAGTCAGCCAAATCGTTCAGGAGGTCCTATATTGAAGTTATTTTCTTGGAACAAAGCTATATCAGCAGCATCAATCTGCCTTCTTACCGTTAGTCTTGTTGCTTGCCAGAATAAAGAGGTAGCCCAAATTCCCCAGCCGGAGCCCACACCTGCACCGGTTCAAGAAGAGAAGCCTGTGGAGGAGCCTGTTCATTCTGGCTTTACAGCTCCTTTCACGGGACTAGCCGTGGAGAAACCGTCTACGCAGCGGCCACTAGCGGTCATGATCAACAATGCACCTGCCGCCCGTCCCCAATCGGGACTCAGCGCAGCCGATATTATCATTGAGGTGCTTGCCGAAGGTGGGATTACGCGGTTCATTGCTATATTTCAGAGTGAAGGTGGAGCAGAAACCGTCGGCCCAATACGTAGTATTCGTCCATACCTGATCGAGCTTGGTGAAAGTTATGACGGGGTGCTTATTCATGCCGGAGGCAGTCCGGAGGCGTATTCTATTTTGCAAAAACAGCAAAAACAGCACATGGATGAGATTTCGAATGGCGGGCCTTACTTCTGGCGTTCCAAAGAACGCAAGGCGCCTCACAATCTATATACATCTGTGGACAAGCTTAGAGAAGGTACGGACAAGAAAGGGTACAGCCATGAATTCCAATCACCAGTGTACAAGTATGACGAGGCAGGAGCGACCTCCACGGGAGAGAGCGTGAAGCAGTTTGAGATCCAGTATTTATTGAATAGTTATAAAGTAACGTATGATTATGATGAAGTTAGCGGACGATATATGAGAATGGTGAACGGGAAGCCAGATGAGGATAAAGATAACGGCAGTCAGTTAGGTGCAGCCAATATCATTGTTGCGGGGGCAGACCATAAGGTGCTCGACGATGTAGGCAGGTTATCCGTAAACGTGGATCATGGCGGTGAAGCGATGCTGTTTCAGAAGGGCAAGATGATTCGCGGGCAATGGGTTAGAAAAGAGGGAGATATTATTCGTTTTGTGAAGGATGGGCGTGAAATGAATCTGGTGCCCGGGAAAACTTTCATTAGCATTGTGCCGAACCATCCACAGTTTGCAGATCATGTGAAGCTGGCAGAACAAGAATAAGCCATATACAACGATTGGCACAACGAAATGAATCACTTTTGCAGGCTGAAACGAAAGAGAGCGATGAAAAGGGTTAAGATTGGTGATGATGTGTTGTCGTATCATAGCGCTTTTTATGAAAATTGTGACGGGTCACGCGTCGACTTATGTGGAGTTTTGTAAACGCAGTGTAAAATCGGAGTCTGATTTTGCCATAATTCCAAATAATTAAGATTCATTTCAGGTTAATATGAGAAGAATATAAAAAAGGATCGCAGCTTTTGTACAAACCATGAAACAAATATGATAAGATATCAAAGGTTGTCATTTCATGTTTCATCGGTTATCGGCGCAATTTCTCGAAGAGGGGATAGAGCTATGAAGATTAAGAAGAAGAAGGACATATTTTTTGAAACACTGGAGAATATGGCAGATACGGTTGTTCAAGCGGCAGATTATTTCTCCCAGCATGTTTCCAACCTTCAGGATGTAACTCTTTTTGCTAATGAAATGAAGAAGTACGAGTCGCAATGTGATGACTACGTGCACACGATCATTACAGAACTCAACAAAACATTTATCACGCCGATCGAACGCGATGATATTATGGAACTGACAACAACTCTTGATGACGTATTGGACGGCATTGAAGCTACAGCTTCCCGTTTCTATATGTACAATTTGGTGGACCCGGACGAATATATCGTTCAATTTGCAGAAATTTTGCGTCAATCGGCTTACGAAATTCAGAAGGCGATTCATTTGCTGTCCCAGAAAAAATTGCTGGCGATTCGTGAATATACGATTCGTCTGAATGATTTGGAAAACCAAGGCGACGAAGTATTGCGTAACTGTATCAAGAATCTATTCGCTACGGTGTCCGATCCGATTGAATTGATCAAGCGCAAAGAGATCTACGAACGCCTTGAAACAACAACGGATGATTGCGAGCATGTTGCGAACGTTCTTGAATCCATCATCATGCGTAATTCTTAAGGAGCCAGAGAATAATGGAAACAACGATTTGGGTATTAGGTATAGTCGTCTTCCTTGCACTGGCGTTTGACTTCATCAACGGTTTCCACGACACGGCTAATGCCATTGCCACATCGGTATCCACACGTGCACTGACGCCGCGCCGCGCCATTATTTTGGCGGCCGTGATGAATTTTGTTGGTGCGATGATGTTTACGGGTGTTGCGAAGACGATTGGGGGGAGCGTGACGGACCCCACCAAGCTTGATAACGGGATCGAGGTTGTCATCGTCACCTTGATTGCCGCGATCATCTGGAATTTGGTTACCTGGTGGTTTGGAATTCCTTCATCTTCTTCACATGCGTTAATCGGAGCGCTCGCAGGTGCAGTGCTCGTTGGAGCAGGCTCGGACAAAGTGAAATGGAGTGGATTCATTGATATCGTCGGAGGTTTGCTGTTGTCACCTCTGATTGCTTTTGCCATTGGTTATATCGTCATGACGATTCTTAAATATGTGTTTGCCAAACGCAGTCCGCACAATGTGAATAAAGGCTTCCGTACGGTACAGATCTTCACGGCTGCCCTGCAGGCATTCACTCATGGTACCAACGATGCGCAGAAAGCGATGGGGATTATTACATTTGCACTCGTCGCAGCCAAGGTACAGGATCATCTTGAAGTACCACTGTGGGTTAAAATCTCAGCAGCAACAGCTATGGCCCTGGGGACATCGGTGGGTGGTTGGAAAATCATCAAAACGATGGGGACTAAAATTTTTAAAATCGAACCAATTAACGGCTTTGCTGCCGATTTATCTGCTGCATCCGTTATTTTCACAGCAACATTGTTGCACCTTCCGGTAAGTACGACACACGCAATCACATCCGCGATTCTGGGTGTAGGTTCGGCGAAACGTTTCTCGGCTGTAAAATGGGGACTGGCTGGACGTATCATCATTACGTGGTTCATTACGATTCCAATTACCGGAGCACTTGCAGGTCTGTTGTACTGGATTATTTTCTAAATAGTTGTCAACAGAAGGGCCGGGTATCCATCGATCGGATACAGTAAGTGAAGGACGAACCTGTTCATAACCGTGTGAATATCGGGATATGTGGATAAATATACAATGAGTTGAAGAAATGCCTGTGCACGAAGATGTGGACAGGCTGGATATGTGGATAGCCATCCGTGGAATGATAAACCAAAAGAAACCTTCCTGTGGATACAGGGAACTGTGGATAGGGGAAATGAGAGAAGCCAACAGGGTTGGCTTTTTTTGTTGTCCAGGCTGTACAATGAAATCAGAACTTCGATAAGAGACAAGGACGTGGTCTAATCCATGATTCGTACACTTGCGATTACACGGGATCATCAAGTCACGGTGAATATGCCGCTTGAACAGCTGGATTTAAACGATTTTGCCTGGGTATGGGCAGATTTCAACCAGCCTACCGAAGAAGAAAGTCGGCTACTGGATACATATTTTCATTTTCACCCACTTGCCATTGAAGACTGTCTGCATGTATTGCAACGTCCCAAGCTGGATTATTATGAGAATTTGCAGTTTCTTGTGTTACATGCGCTGAATCCAGCTACGCTTGAGGCAGAAGAGGTAGATCTGTTCCTGGGACAGAACTTTTTGGTGTCATTCCATCATGGAAGATTGGAAGAAGTGGACGAAGCCTGGGACAGACTGCTGAAACACGCTCATGAGCGTACCATTTGGGCAAGAGGGCCGGTGGCGGCAGCTTATACAGTGATGGACAAACTGGTCGATCATTATTTTCCATCGCTATTTTCCATCGAGGATGAACTGGCTGAACTGGAAAATCGGGGCGGTCAGGAGTCTGTAGAAGAATTGATGAATCAGGTGTTTGACCTACGCAGTCGACTCCTGAAGCTTAGACGCACTGTTGTCCCTATGCGGGATCTGCTCTACCGGGTCATTAATTCGCAACATGTACAGCGAACAGGGGAACATACGGCATATTTCACCGATATTTATGACCACCTGCTCAAACTGACGGATATGATTGAAGCTGATCGGGAGATGACGGCAGACTTGCGCGATAGCTATATCTCACTGAATTCGAATCGAATGAATCAGATTATGAAAACACTGACGGTCATTACGACGGTATTTATGCCACTCACTCTAATTGCAGGTATCTACGGCATGAACTTCGCCCATATGCCGGAGCTTCAGTGGAGGTATGGTTACGGTGCTGTGTTATTGCTGATGTTTGTTCTTGGAGGCTGTATGGTGGCCTGGTTTGTGAAGCGCGGCTGGTTTAAATAAACAGGATAACTTGATAATAAAGAGAAAAGGCAGTCAGGCGAACCTTGCGGAACACGAAATCCGTTGCTCCCAAGGTTGTTTGTTGCCTGACGGCTATTCTTTGTCTATTCTTCTATCCACATGTGCATAAGTGATTCAATCATAGAGACTTGTGCATAACTAAAGTGAAATTCCCATTTCGAAGTTCAGTCTAACGTAAGCACAAAAGAAGCGGATTCCGTATTTTGCCCGTTCACAACGATCGTGAGCGTATGCAGCCCTTCGTAATATTTCCGTGTCGTAATGAGTTTGAATGATTGTTTGGTATTGACGGTACTGCGACCACTGGCATACATCTTGTCCGAGCACTTAAAGCGTTTGGGTGCCTGTTTGCCGTTAGCCTTCATATAACCAATCTCATATTCAAGCCTCAGCATCTGTGGTTCGCCGCTCGTATTAACCACATCGAATGAAAAATGAAGATCCTCTCCCGTAGCAATCTGCTCCCGATCCAGCTTCAGGTTTTCAATATGAACAGCCTCCTGCTTGTGATAGCCGAACAGGCTCAGTGCAACAGGGTGCCCCTTCTTCAGCAGCGAACGACTTGCGTGGCGGATAATCCAGTCGGTATGCGCGTTCTGACCGTACCAAGCTTGAGCTAAGTCGAGAACGAGATCAGGGTGATCCTTGGAAATATCGTTCAGGTGGTTCGCTACACTTTTTCGTACATAGAGGGATTCATCCTGCCTGAGTGCATGCAGAATCGGAAGCGCGGGCGTCGGATCAACGATCAAATCCCCAAGCTTGGCTCCCCATGGCAAACGAGGGCGACTGCCTTCGCTAGCAAGCCTGCGAATATGCTCGTCACTGCTTTCCGTCCATTCGATCAACTGTTTCAACGTCTTAAGCGGGTAACGTTGGATGAACGGGCGCACCGCAAATTCAGAACTTGAATAAGGTGTGAATACCTTAAGATATTTCATCGATAACTCGTAGTTTTCGGGGGCAAGTCCATTCACTTCAATGAAATCAGGCACAAAAAGGTACTCAACCCCGCGCAACTGTGGAGCTGCCTGTTCAAGGATATGTAAGGCTTGTTCGTAATCGGCGGGCAGAACATGGGTCAAAGATTCCGTAATCCGACGTATCCTTGCCTTGAACTCCAGCGCTTCCCAGCCTTCAGCGAAAACCAGTTCGCGGAATCGCTGTGTTTGTAACTCTGGATAGAATTGATGCAACTGATTGGCGGTTCGATCAATGAGAGCAGGTGTATATTTATCTTTGAACAGTTCCATGGTCTGCCTCCTTATATGTAGTCTCTAGTATACCCCATTTTCCAGAATAAGAACATAAGTTCTTGCTTTTTAGTTGTTCAAAAAGGTTAAGGCACCCGCCTTTGTAAGGGGAGTGCCTGAATAGAGTTAACTTTTGCGTCTTTTAGGACGCGGTTTGGATGTTGCGTTTTTCCGGCGCGCTGGGGAAGAGGTGCGTTTCCGCTGTGTACCTGTCGTTTTTTTGCGGCGTTTGCGCGGGCGAGGTTTCGAGTATTCTTCATAATCAGCGTCGGCTTCGCTGCTACTGTTTTTATTTTTTCCAAAAGGCAGAATGCCCATCACCAGTTTCATCATCGGGGCCATCTGCTGAATACCGCCAACGACCTTTTGCATTTTGGCCACGCCGCTCATAATGCCGTCAATGCCGCCGAAGCGGTCGATCATGCCTTTTAACTCACCTAAGTTGGCAAGGGAAAAGCCTGAGCTGCCTGAAGAGGCAGGTGTTTGAGCCGGAACGACTGGAGTAACGGGCACGACGTCGCTTCCATAAAGCCCTCCGCTGGGTGCGCCCTGCCCATAGGGCATAAGACCGGAGGCTTCAACCTCGGCGAAGCCCGGGTAAGTCGGATGAACTCCGGGGTACATCGGCTGGATCTGGGCTTCATTGAGAGAGCGTGGCACATTTCCATACGGTGCATAGGCTGAGGTTCGAGCCTGTTGCTGGCCTTGAGGAGCCGGACGTTGCCGTGTTCCTGGCGGGCGATGATAGTAATGCTGTGGCATGAACGATCACGTTCCTTCTATATTAGATTTTTCGGAATTGCGTTCCACCGAGAAATCAATCCTGTAAAAATCATGGTATAACAAGCAGGGTGGAACTCCCTTTTGATATACTGTATGTCATTCGCGGAGAGGCGGCGTAGGCGGGTATCACGGAAAACGGGATATTTGCGGAAATGGGCGCAAGTCATGCCAAGCCTATAAGATGGTTTTTAGGAAGAAAAATGAATTTCGGACACAATTTTGTAACAATTTACAGGTATAAAATCCTAGATAAATAATCGGAAATGTTCCCCCTAAAGGGGCGATTATCGCAGTTTTTATGCTTGTTGTCCGCCTCCGGAGGACAATAGTATGTTTTGTAAGCGGTAACATGTGTTTTTGTTCTGTAGTGCGTGAAATCGTTAACGCTTGAAATACCAACTCAGGCTAGGTACAATGGATGTACACAGTAACCGCTAGGGGATGATGATAAAATGCAGCTGAAAAAGCTAAATGATAAAAGCATTGAACAACTATTTGAGGCAATCCTGACACTTAAGGATATTGAAGAGTGTTATGTCTTTTTTGATGACCTCTGCACCGTGAACGAGATTCAATCCATGTCCCAGCGGCTGGAAGTTGCACGTATGCTTGGCAAAGGCAACACGTATAACCAGATTGAAGCAGAGACGGGCGCGAGCACGGCTACAATTTCGCGTGTTAAGCGTTGTCTGAATTACGGGAATGACGGTTATAAAATGACGCTGGAACGCCTGGGGCGCTAAGTCATGAAGAAGCCGGGTGTACTCATCATTAGTCACGGTTCTCAGGAGAAAACCTGGGTAGAATCCGTCGATGACGCGATTTCCCGGTTGAATCTGCCTGATCCGTTACCTGTTGAAGCTGGATTTCTGGAATTGGTGGACGGGCGTTTAATTCAGGACGGTATTAACCGACTGGAAGCGCAAGGTGTAACGGACCTATTGGTTGTACCGTTATTTGTTTCCTCTGGCAGCACCCATGTGGACGAGATCGAGTATGCAATCGGGGCGAAGGATGCACCTGAGCGGGAAACCGATCTTGAACCTTTTGAGGTGAAGGCGCGGGTTCATTTTGGCTATCCAGTGGATAATGATCCTGATATTGCGGTGATGGTATGGGATAAGGTTCGGTTGTTATCACAACAACCTGAGCAGGAAACGATTTTGCTTGTCGGACATGGCAGTATCCATGATGGATTCCGCCAGCGCTGGGAAGCAGGGATTTCTTCGCTTGCGGAACGAGTGCAGCAAATCAGTGGAGTCGCTCATACAGACTATGCATTGCTTAATCCGGAAAGTGTATATGACAAGGCGAAATACTGGTCCGAAGAGCGCGGCAGTCGCGTCATTGTGGCACCGCTATTTTTGAGTGCCGGTTATTTTACCCAGCATGTTATTCCAGGTCGACTTAAAGAGTTGGAATATGCATATAGTGGGGAAACGTTGTTGCCTCATCCTTTGCTTGGGCAGTGGCTGGAGCGCCAGATTCAGTTTTTGCTGAAGAAGTGTGATGAGGTTGAAGATTGAAGTCAGTTTAAGATTTAAAGATTGAAGTTATAAATAGATTTTTCTATTTGTGCATAACGTAAAACCACGCCCTAGGGCGTGGTTTTTTTGTGTGAATCCATGATCTAACCAATTATCTAAACCAGGCTTTATTCAGATTGTTCGCAAAGTTGTTATCGTTAAATGGTACATTGGCACTGCCAAAGTCCGTTGTATTCAGGGCATTACGCGCGGCTGGAGTCAGATCATCCCAACCGATTAGCGGCTGAGTTCCCCCAACTACGTTGGTTACACCAAGCTCGTGGTTGAGCGGCCAGGTGCTATTATAGGAGATTTTCGGATGGTCGCCCTGCATATTGCTGTTGCTTGGTGCCACTTTGGTGAACTGCCCGTGACCTGAGTAGGCGATCGAGAGTACTTTCGGGTTAGCAACCGCCGGGTTGTCTACCCATACGACGATGCCCTCCCAGTCATGCCGATGTCCAAATCCCGGAGATGGGTTGTCTTTAGGGAAGTACCATGCGTACATGATCGCCCAGACGCCATTATGCCAAGCAGAACGTGAATAGACCTGACCCAGGTTGGAGCCGCATCCGCCATTGTGTGATCCGGACGTTGCCAAACCTGCGCTGGTGTTTCCTTGTGCATCAACGGCCGGGAAAGGCACGCATCCATGATAGACCTTCAGAAAAGGTTGAAAACGTTTGGCTGTGATTTGCGTGGCTGTTACGGGTGTGACTTCTTGAAAACCGACGACCTGGTCATGATTAATGACGGCTGCTTCCGCAACGGTGCCTATCGGTAAATAGGCGAGGAGGGTAACCATTAGCATCAGTACCAGTTTTTTGGTTTTTTGCATTGTGCAATTCTCCTTTGTAAACGTAGTAGAGTGAGGTCAGTTATGTATGGATGTGTTCTGTATATCCATGGTACTGGAAAAATATTTATTTAGGTTATATTTTTATATTGAGATTTGTAAATTTGCTGTATATTTTTGTCATAATATAATTAGTTGTGGACAGCAGATAGTATGGAGATTAATTCCGGTGCAAGCGGGCAGAATGGAAGATCAGTGGTTTTTTTGCAAAAGAAGATGGAAAGATCGGTTTCAAGATGACTTTGGCATGTTTATTAGGGTAAGGGACTTCGGGCGTTTGATTTATGCAAAAATCACGGCTGGAATAGGCTAGGACATCTTTACATTTGATGATATGATAGAAGCAATAGCTTTTGGAATGGGACGTCATTCCTCTGGCATAGTTATATATAGTGTTTGGGCAGGATTAACGAAAGTTTATGGTTGTGTTAATTATAATGATGCCCCTCGGTGGACTGATGCAGCGTAAGAAGATGAGGTCATTCGGACTCATGGATAATGTGGAATAGGTGGCGTATCAGATGAAAAGAGCTCGATTAATATATAATCCGACTTCAGGCCGGGAAGAAATGAAGAAACGTCTAGCTGATATTTTGCAACGTTTGGATCAAGGCGGTATTGAGGCTTCGTGTCATGCTACAACGGGGGAAGGCGATGCGACCCGGGAAGCGGAACTGGCGATTGAACGCGGATACGACATGATTATTGCTGCTGGCGGAGACGGTACGTTATATGAGGTCATTAATGGTATGGCTGAGCGGGACAATCGCCCTCCACTGGGTGTGTTTCCTCTGGGGACGACCAATGACTTTGCGCGTGCGCTCGGGATTCCGAGACAATGGGAAGATTATGTGGATCTGGTTATTCAGCAGCAGACGCGTCCTCTGGATCTGGGAAAGGCAAACGATAGATATTTTATCAACATCGCCGGTGGTGGATCGTTAACCGAACTGACCTATGAAGTGCCGAGTCGTTTGAAAACGATGATCGGGCAACTGGCCTATTATATGAAGGGGATTGAGAAAATGGCAAGCCTGTCCCCGCAGGAATTAATCATTCGTGCGAATGGCCAGGAAGAAATTCATGATGAATTCATGCTGTTCCTCATTGCTAATACGAACTCCGTTGGCGGCTTCGAGAAGCTGGCTCCGGGGGCAACCATTGATGATGGGTTGTTCGATGTCATTGGTGTACGCAAGTGTAATCTGGCGGATATGATTCGTCTTGTTACTTTGGCGCTGCGCGGAGAGCATCTGAACGACAAAAAGGTTGTTCATTTCCAGACGGATCACATGGAAGTCAATTCCCCAGGCTATGTACAACTGAATCTGGACGGTGAGCTGGGCGGCACGTTGCCTGCGACGTTTACGAATCTAAAGCATCATCTGCAGCTGTTCCATCGGTAAATAAATGTTACAATGAAATAACGTTTCTGAGATTCGTTAGAATTTTGGAACGTTATTTTTGGCGTGAAGAAGGCAATTCTTTTATCAAGATTACGGAAATTACAGAAAAGCTCAGAACAGTTCAGAACAGCTATAGGTTAACTCACCGTCATTGCAGGCGGTGTACTATATAAGAAAGAAGTGAATGTACGTTGTCTAATACGAACCGCAGCGGTCGTGGAAAAAACCGCCGGAATTCGGCTGCTCCTCAAGGGAAAGGGAATGCTTCAACTTCCCGTCAGCCAAGTCAATCCATGCAATCAAGCCGTCCATCTACAAGTCAGTCAGGTAAAGAGGTGCGGCCAAACGGTGCATCTCTTTCTGGTGTGCGTTCGAAAGGCAGAGCACGTGAATCCGCACCAATCGAGGGATTACCTGTTAGCAAAAATGATGAAACCGTCATTGAGATCATTGGCATGAACCATGACGGTGAGGGTGTAGGTCGTGCAGATGGGTACACGCTATTCGTGCAAGGTGCTCTTCCAGGAGAAACGGTGCGCGTTCGCGTCATGAAAACCAAGAAGCAATATGGCTACGCCAAGTTGCTGGAGATTGTCAAAGCCAGTCCAGATCGTGTATCTGCACCATGTCCGATCTACGATCAATGCGGCGGATGCCAGATTCAACATATGAGCTACGCTGGTCAACTGGCGTGGAAACGTCAGCTTGTGATCGATAATTTGCAGCGGATCGGGAAGCTGAACGTGTTGGTGGAGGATGAGACGAACGAAGAAGATACAGGACACGCGATTCGTGTCTTGCCAACGATGGGGATGGACGAGCCGTGGCGTTATCGGAACAAGGCACAGGTGCCGATTGGTGTAACCGAAGGTGGTTTGGTAGGTGGTTTTTATGCCAAAGGAAGTCACCGAATCATCGACATGGAGACCTGTCTTATTCAACACGAGCATAATGATGAAGTTGTGGCGAAGGTGAAGGAGATCGGCAGCCACCTCGGCATCAGTGCATACAACGAAGAAACAGGCCGTGGTCTGTTGCGTCATGTCGTGGTGAAAAAGGCGTTCCGTACTGGAGAGATGATGCTCGTTCTGGTGACGAATGGCCGGGATATTCAACATAAAGACGAGTGGATCGGTAGCATTCGTGAAGCGATTCCTCAGGTGGCGAGCATCTGCCAGAACGTGAACAAAAAGCAGACAAACGTTATTTTCGGTGATGAGACCCGTGTTTTGTGGGGCCGTGATGTAATCTATGATTATATCGGGGATGTGCAATTTGCAATCTCTCCACGTTCCTTCTACCAGGTCAATCCGGTGCAGACTGAAGTGCTGTATGGAAAAACAGTAGAATACGCTGGGCTGAGCGGCAAAGAAACTGTAATTGATGCCTATTGCGGCATCGGAACGATCTCTCTTTTCCTGGCGCAACATGCGGATCAGGTGTATGGAGTTGAGATTGTACCCGAGGCGATTGAGGATGCGCGCAGCAATGCGATGCTGAACGAGATGAAGAATGTGAAGTTCGAAGTCGGCGCCTCCGAGGACGTCATTCCGCGCTGGAAAGAACAAGGCATCGAAGCTGATGTCATCGTCGTTGATCCCCCGCGCAAAGGCTGCGACCCGCGTCTGCTTGACACGATCCTGGAGATGAAGCCGGAACGTGTGGTATACGTGAGTTGTAATCCGAGTACGCTGGCACGTGATTTAAGAGTGCTAGAGGATGGCGGTTATCACACGGTGGAGGTCACGCCGGTGGATATGTTCCCGCATACGGTGCATGTGGAGTCGGTGGCGATGTTGGTTAGGATTAAAGAATAAGCAGAAGGGTTCGAGAATTTGTAAAAGATTCTCGAACCCTTCTGCTTTAATTTCAATTCGATTAATGGGTCGGTGCAAGATCTCTGGAGTCAACTCCCTGAAGGATAAAAATGATTCGAGAATTTGTTTTAATTCGGTGAACACTAAAGTATTATTGTTGTTTTTCAAAGACTCTTCAATGTTGCATTCCTTTTCTATTAACTCGTTCAGTCTTATATTAGTTTCAGACGGTTCTCCAACCGTGAATGGCTTGCAGGCTAGGGTACAGGCAAACTCCTTGCCACGGTCTGCGGTAGGGTTTGATAGATGGGCCAGGTACTGAGAAGCAGCTTGAGCAATCAGGACATTACAGCTGGCTCTGTAAAAGGAAGACAAAGCATTTACCGCTTTTCAGAATGAGGGGGTGAATTTTTCCTCCATGACCAGGCCACCACCGGAATAAGCAGCAAGGACATCAATCCTCCGGCAAGGGAAAGCATGGAGTAGCCAACGCCAGCCATAACCATGCCTGACAAAGCGCCGCCGGACGCGCCAGCCAGCGCAATCAGAACGTCAACCGTGCCTTGTGTCTTCGCGCGAACCTTCGGCGTTGTGGAGTCGATAATGGCTGCCGTTCCGCTAATTAGTCCAAAGTTCCAGCCTAGGCCGAGAAGCGCCAACGCTACAATAAGCAAACCCATGGATTCGCCTGGTGCAAAAGCCGCGGTTAAACCTGCCAGCAGCAGCGTAACGCCTGATGCGCAGGACATAAAGGTACGGCCAAGCTTATCCACCAGCACGCCGGTCAGCAGGGAAGGCAAATACATGAATGCGATATGGATGCCAATCACCAGACCTGCATCTCCAAGCCCATGGCCATGCTGCTTCATATGAACGGGCGTCATGACCATGATACCCACCATTACGATTTGGGTAAGCACCATAACCGTTGCCCCCACAATGAGTCCTTTTCGGTTATGAGAGCTCTCCGGGCGGCTTGTGTCTACCCTTGCCTGGAGACTTTTGCCGTCTTTCACTTGCGAACCTTTATTCAATCTTTCCTCTTCGTCAATCGCCTTGGCAACGATAAACGGATCAGGATGAAGAAACAGCAGCAGTACCAGGCCCGCTATGAAATATGCAACTGCCGCTAGAATAAACGGCCCCGACAAAGCAGGAAGACCGATGGATGTCGCCATGCGGCCAGTCGGCTCTACCAGATTGGGACCTGCCACCGCGCCAATCGTCGTAAACACCAGCGCTGTACTGATTGCTTTGGCCCGCTGATTCGGCAGCGCCAGGTCCGTACCCGCGTATCGGGCTTGCAGATTGGTTGCCGTGCCAGCTCCATAAATCAACAAAGACACAAATAGCAGCGCTATTTGATCCCAGAGCGCGGCAAACACAACGCCAGTTGCTCCAACTCCACCCGCTATAAATCCGACACCTAGCCCGACTCTGCGTCCAAATCGCTGTGATAACCTTCCCACGATCAGCGCCGCCGCCGCAGAGCCTAGCGTAAACAAAGCTGCGGGAAGACCGGAAAGGCTGTCGCTGCCTAGCATGTCCTGCGCAAGCAACGCTCCAACAGTAAGCCCGGCAGCCAGCCCCGCTCCTCCGAATATTTGTGAAACAACAACAAGCCATAACGTTTTTTTATACAGCTTCTTCTGCTTCTCTGGCGATTTTACATACTCATTTACTCTGTAAGAGCGGCTTTTTTGCCGTTTCGGAGCCACTGATGTGTGCTTATTCAAATGCATCCCCCTTTTCGGCACCCTTGCCGCTATCTAAATTAACTTTAATCCAATATCTGAATTATAGTGATATACGCAATCAATCTTCAATCCCTCAAAGTTGGGATAACTCTTCCAACCCTTTTAGTGATTCGATCATAGCGATCCGAGACATTTTTCATTGTAGTAGCAGGTTAGCACAATATGGTGAGCATAATAGCTTAAGTCTTTGAGCGGAGCGAGCTCTCGGTTTCTTCGAAGATTTTAATGGAAGATTGTTGTAGATAGTGCCAAACGAAAGAAACACGATTGCATTAACCGAAGGTGATCTCCCATCAAGCAAAGACAAAATTCCTGAGGGCATCAAAGGGCTTTTTCAAAACTGTTGACAATTGGCATATATGTAATTATATTTAATATATCAATCAATTAGTGCTGTAAATCACTAGTGTAAACGCTCTCCAAGCAAAATTTTACGCAATATAATTCGATTCCGTCGAGGAAGAAAATGGAGAGGTGATAGGGGACTTAGTCCCAGTTTTGTACTAAACTTATCCATTTACGAATGACATTCCTCTTCGTTTTGTAAAGCATTTTCAGCAACGCTTCATTGCTTGGGAAAATGCTTTTTTTCTTTAGGCTTTGCGATGTTGACGATGGTAACCCTCAATTATTTCCGTCGTTGTACTCTTCGCGTCAAGCTGTTTATGTCTTGCATCGTGTCATACTCCGCCTCCAACATGAATTGCAGCATCCCTGCAAACAACTCTGTAAACAACTCTTTCAGTACAAATTCACCTTGTTTATCGTTATGAACTTATTCACAATCACTCTCACTTGCTCATCACGTATATGATCCTCTTTAATTAGCCTTTTTCTAAAGATTATCTAACGGGGGAAACATGATGTCTAAATCAATAGAATTGATCTTGAAAGACGAAATTTTTGCTGAGCTGGACATCGAGTATCCGGAAGACCACGATACCCGTTTGTTGGACCAAGGGATCGATTCCGTAGGCTTCGTCAAGCTTATTGTTTTAGTGGAATCGAAGTTTAACATCTCGATCCCTGATGAAGATCTGTTATTTGAGAAGTTCTCCACGGCTGGATTAATCCTTAATTATTTGTCTGAGAAAACGCTATGATGACGATCATTGAGCGTCTATTTCTGGAGGCCTCTAATCGCCAAAATCATATTATCCTTGAAGATCTAAAGCAGCAATGGACTTACGCGAAGATGATGACAGAAGCTTACTTGATTGCTTTATATATGCGCAAGAATTTTCAGCTTGAGCCTGGAAGTCATATTGCTTTATACACAAATAATGAGCCCTTGTTCATTTTTGCGGCGCTTGGTATTCAATTCTGCGGTTATGTGTTAGTACCGGTGCCTTATTCGGCATCCAATACTGAGATTGAAAATATTTTAAATGCCAGTGACGCCAAATTGGTTATCAGCAAATCTGCACAACCTGCTTATTTAAATTGTGACATTCCTTGGGTTACCGCTCAGGATGTATCGCAAGAACCCATGCCTTCGTTCGAATCGATCTCGTTAACCAATCAGTCCGATCCCAATCAATGTGCGGTTCTCCTTCCTACATCGGGCACAACCGGAAAATCTAAAATCGTTATGTTATCCCATCGGAATGTATTAACGAATGCGCTGGCACATGGCGGAAAGGTGGGGTATACGGATCAAGATTCGTTTCTGGTAACGATGCCCGTTCATTTCAGTTCTACGATTGTCACGCAATTGATTTCTTGCATGTTATATGGAACCCGAATTAAACTTATCAGCTTGCCCATGCTGCCACGCACCGCGTTTAAACTGTTTCAGAATAAGGCGGTCACGGCATTCTCGGCGGTGCCTACGCAATTGATGCACTTTGTTTCCGATTTTCATCAGACAAAGAACTGGAGTGCCTTTGATTCCATTGAATGTATTGTAATTAGCGGCGCGGCGACTCCCGCGAAATTAGTAGACCATCTTCAAACTGTATTTCCTCATGCGGACATTATTCAAACCTATGGATTGACCGAAGCTTCTCCGCGGGTGAGCATGATGGAACGGGGAGAGTGCTACTTATCCTGTGGAACACCCATCAATGACGTTTCGATTCGTCTTGTTGACGAAGAAGAGAATGAGGTTGAAGGAGCAGCGATCGGAGAAATTTGGGTCAAGGGCTCGAATGTGATGCTCGGTTATTACAAAAACCCGGAGTTAACGAACGCTACCATTGTCGATGGCTGGTTAAAGACAGGGGATCTGGGATATTGGAATGAATCAGGGTGTCTTATACTGACAGGCCGAAAGAAGAATATCATTATATCAGGCGGTATCAATATCTATCCGGAAGAAATCGAGGAATTTTTGTACGGCTTGAAAGAAGTGGAGGAGGTCATGGTTGTTGGTATACAAGATGATATGTTAGGCGAAGTGCCTATCGCATTTCTGAAAATTTTTAATGAATGCCTGATTGATATAGATGCACTGACACGACATTGCAAATTGCATTTGTCATCGTATAAAGTGCCTAGGCAATGGAGGATTATCGATAACATTCCAAAAACAAAAACAGGTAAACTGGACAGGGCAAGTACAAAGCGCTTATTGCTAAATGAGATATACTGATTCGGAATCTTTAAGCCATTTAACCAAATAACCAGGGGTGAACGAAAGGTTGAAAAATTCAACTCAAACGTTAGGCAGAAAAACATTGCCGGTCAGTTATCCGATGATTACAACCTATACGCAACATGCTCATCTCTTGTCCATACTTACCCATTACGAGTGCGCTCACCCATGGATATTTAACAATTATATCCAATTGTTCATTAACAAAAATTATAAACATCATTGGGGAGATTTTTATTTCCCTGTGACTTATGAGCTGCGGCCTTCGGATTCGTGCAAATGGATTACTACCCAAAAGATACATAGAGATACTGTAACAACTAAATGGGACTCTGTTATTCATTTTATTATAGAAAATATTAATGCGAATAACTATGTCCATACCATGATCAATTATTTCTACGTGCCCCTAAGCGATCGCTACAATAAACTTCAATTACATCATGACATATTTGTATACGGCTATGATTTGGATAGAGAGATATTGTATGTTTCCGATTTTTTTAAGAACGGGGTGTATAGTCAGGCTGAGATATCATTTAATGATTTCAATCTAGCGTTCGACATGAATCATCTAACAACGAATTATGATTATCTAAGAGAAATGGTTTATCTGTATACATTCAATAATCAATATCAGGATAAATTCAGTGCAGATACCTTGGTAAATTCTATAAGAAATTATTTCACTAACAAAACGCCGGAGTATTGGGAGATGTTCAACTATGGGGGCGACAGGCATAATCTTGACTTCGGCATGCAAATATACACAACTCTATTTAATTATGCGAAAGAGATATCCGAACATAAGGCTATGCTTGATATAAGACCCTTTCATTTACTTTATGATCATAAGAAAATCATGACGCTAAGACTCAAGTACTTGTACGATAATCGGCATTTGATTGAATTAAATCAAGAGCATATAGATGAATTCACAACCATTGAACTTAAAGCAAAGATCCTTGTGAATCTAGCGATTAAATATAATTTGACAAGGGATACGAGTATTTCCGAAAACTTACAAACGCTGATTACGAATATAGAAAATGAAGAATCCATATTCCTTGAACGATGGCTGAAGAAGGTAGGCAGTTAGTAATGTTGCGGGAGCCAATGATGTTAATTGTGGATATCTCTTCTGCACTCGAATAGAATCCTTAACCCGAAGCCCGTGGTGAACAGGGCATATCTATGGAGGGAGTGATGCCGGGATTATAATCGTTGCGATGCAACGTATTGCGTAAGCCAAACCTTTGCTCTTGTCTTAAAGATTCCGTTTGCTGGCAGGCTATTGCCGTCTCAGCTTTCAACGATCCGCATTGCTTCAAGCGCTTTTTCCGGCACAACCACACCACAGAGAATCCAATCACCTCAAGAATCTCTCCTAGTATTTGACCCGACATCTTGTGAATCATGCATAGAACCATTCCTATTTCGTTTGGGAGCAACGCTCACCAACCTTACGCAATGGGTGATTTTTATATTCATTGTATTAACAGGAGTCACAGGCTTTCATCGGTTCCAACCCTGCCGAGAGGCCGCTGCGGGAAGTCAATATATCCATTAAACGGGAGGTACCTATGCAAGAACAGATCATAGCGATGATAAGCGAAGTTAAGGATGACGCCCAGCTGGAGAACAGCTTGAATGGGCATTCCAGCATCATGGAAGACGGGGGAATGGACTCTTTACAGCTAATTACTTTCTTATTGAAGGTGGAGGAGAACTTCGGCATTGAAATCGATTTTGAACAATTCGACTTCGATTGTATGGAATCGGTTACAATCTTCTGCAATTATATCTCGGAGCTGCAGAAGACGGCATCTGTATGAACGATAGAGGCAAGTCCGAGCTCATTATCGGGATGTTTGACGCGGAACGCTTCTGGCGCGACCCTAATCAAGCCAAACTGCCGTCGGTTCACGATCCTGTAATGGAGAATGTCGTGATGGCCATGGATGAGCTACTCTTCCCATTTTGCGGGGCGCAGGATAGGCTCATTACCCGTTATCGAATGAACGCTTCTCATAAAGCGTATTTGCATGAGATCGGATTCCAATTTCTGTCCAATTCAAGCGATCTTGAGAGTCCTGATGGAGGAAGCGCAGGCAGAACCGCCAATATATTCGACCTGCTCACCTCAACGGATCAAGTGGGTGACATAGATCCAGACTGGCTGAACGGCGCCCGGTTATCGCCCTTTGCGGTCATTCCGGGAGTGGACCGTGCTACTGCGCGTTTCGGGCTGGAACAGGATTGTCCAGCTGTCGAGACGGTTCAGACGGTTAATTCTAAGCTGTATTCAGCCGAATTGAACCGTCGCCTTGGGCTTCAGTGTGACAGCCAGACGGTCTATTCTCACGAAGAGTTGCTATCAAACGGCTTGGCTCTGCTGAAAAAAGGCCCCTTTCTGATCAAAGATGAGTTTGGGGTATCCGGGAAGGGGAATTTGTTAATCGAGTCGGAAGCGATTCTGCAACGGGTTACCTCTTATCTCGCCGATCAGTGCAGAAAGGGAAGAACGGTTCGGTTTATTATTGAGCCGTTTCTCCTCAAAGAGCTGGATTTCTCTTGCCAATTCCACATCGATCCGGACGGTACGTACCGGCATGTCTCTGTGCAGCAATTGGTCAATCACAATTTCGCGTACCAAGGCTCCTATACAGCCGATGACAGGCTACTTCATACGTTACACGAAGCAGAGTACTTTGGTGTAATGAAGCTGGTAGCCCGCGAGCTTTATCAGTCGGGTTATCACGGCGACGTATGCGTCGATTCGATGCTACTAAGAGACGGCCGTATCGTTCCGATTGTTGAGGTCAACGCAAGAAAATCAATGAGTCTGATCAAGCATTACGTTGACCGGTATCTCGAGAAGCACGATACGGCCGGCAGTATGACACATGCTACCTTACAGTTTGCAGGGGATGTATCATTTGATCAATTGCTGGAATTGCTGGACCGCGAGGGTGTTCTATATAAGCCTGATCGAGGGTTTGGCATGCTACCGTTAAGCGCGAATACACTCTTTATTAACAAGGTCGTCAGCGAGTGCAAGGGAATCCGGAATAAGCAAGTGAAGGGCAGATTGTATTATTCGCTGATCGAGGGGACAGGGGATAACGAACGATTGTCCGCGAAACTTAAGGAGGTTCTGTTGTCGTTATCCTTCAAGATCGCCCCCTGATGTATTCCGAAGTGCTTGAAACCATGGATGGAGGAAGAGAGTTTATGGGGAAGCGTAAAGTAACGATTCTATGCTCGGGTTTCGGTCTGGGGTTCTATATTCCCGGCCTGTTAGCTGCAAGCGAGTTCGGGAAAAGGGATATCGCAACGGAAGTGCTCGTGTTCGAAAGCTTTTTGGAGCACGACAAGAGGGAGCATATTGCAGATAGCAGGACGGCTTACCACAGTAATTTCGCACTTGCCAATATTTCGGCTCGAATGCCGATGGATATCCGCAATAGTATAGATTATGCCCAGGTTGAGCTATTGCTGGAGACCTGGAAAACGGAAGAACGCTACGAATTCATATCGCTATCCGGACACTGGATCTATATTCTGGATTTGTATAGGGAGAAGATGCTGCCGAATCCGATTCATGTAGACCTGCTCTACGTCGATTCAGATCTGGCTCCGTCCTGGAAGAGCCTGAAGAAGTTTCATCCCCGGTATGACGAGCATTATTACAATGCTTGTCTCTATGACACCGATAAGATGGCAATTCGATACGAAATCCCGGTTCTTCCTGGTACGACACTGCCTTTCGAATCAAGGAAGCGGCGGCTTGTTGTTCATGGCGGCGGTTGGGGGATGGGCACTTATCAAAGTACAATTCCAGAGCTTGCCAGTCATAACTATGGGCTTGATATTGTAGCTTACGACTGGAAGGAAGCGGAGCCCGATCCCGATCACCGATATTGGATGAACGATCCGGAATGGTGTTCTTGGGTGAAGAGCGCGAACGGTCTGCACGAATTTCCGCCATACATTGAAATAGCAGGAGAAGATACGAATTCATATACCGCTGAGGCTGATCATCATTGGTTATATGACGTCGCTTCTGAGGCGATGGCTATCGTGGCCAAGCCGGGAGCGGGCACATTGATCGACTCGCTTGCCTCCGAAACGCCTCTTATTCTTCTGGAGCCGTTCGGCAGTCATGAGCTTAGCAATCTGGAATTGTGGGAGTCGCTTGGATTTGGAATACGCTACGAGAAGTGGCGAGAGATGGATTTTTCTGTAGATATCCTTAAGGAGATGCATCAAGCGATCAAGAACAGACCCGGTGAACGGACGAATTATGTGGATCACTATTGTTCAAGGGTTGCGTTAACGAAGAGCTAAGATATCAATGGCAGAAGGGGTAATGCGATGAGCTTAAGTAAATTGAGTGTTGCCAAGGATACGGTGAGCTATCCGAGATGGATCGTCTTGCAGCTGCTAGAGGAGTGCAATTTACGATGTAAGATGTGTTATGAATGGGGACTCGAAGGGCCCTACAAAAGCAAAAAAACATTAGCGCAGCTGGATCCGGAGCTGATCAAAAAGATCATTATCGAGTGCAGCCCCGGCAAGCCATATTACGATTTCTTCGGCGGCGAGCCGCTGATGTACCCTTGGCTGAGCGATATTCTCGCCATGATCAATCATTATGGAAGCATAGCGGACTTCCCCACGAACGGCACACTGCTTGAGAAGCATGCCGAGATGTTAGTCGAGACTCCGCCTAATAAGATCTGGGTGTCGCTCGACGGGCCTGAGGAAATCAACGACAGGCAGAGGGGCAAAGGCGTATTCAAGAAAGTAATCAAAGGAATCGAGAAGCTCTATGAGCTCCGGCAAAGCAAAGGCAAGCAATTTCCGAAGATGGGTGTATCCTTTATCATTACACCCTTGACCTATATGTACGTCGAGGAATTTTTCTTTAAGCATATCGACTTGTCAATGTTGGACCATATCAGCATGGAAGTGCAGCTCTATGCCACGGAAGAGCAGTATGCCCAATATGTGGAGGTTCTTCGTGAGGAATTCGGCGTGCATGAAGCTCCGTATGCCAAGGGGATGGTCTGGAAAGACAATAGTTCGTTCAGCCAGATCGATATTCCCGAATTGACGAGACAGCTCAATAATGTTAAAGAGTATTGCTTGAAAAACAGTATCGATGTGATTACCTATCCGAAGACGATAGATGAACAGAACTTGCACAACTATTTCTCGGGACATTTCCATCAGATGGCGGATAAACGAAACCGTTGCTCTCTTCCATGGACTTATGCGGAGATTACGGCAAGAGGTGATGTTTCGCCCTGCCATGCCTTCTATGATTTGACCTTCGGCAACGTGAACGAAGAGAATTTGCTGGATATCTGGCGCAGTGACAATTACAAAGAGTATCGCGCGTATATGAAAAAAAATATGCTTCCGATTTGTACAGCTTGTTCAAGGTATTATATCTACTGATTCATGTGAATGACCTATTACGTTTAAGAAGGGTGTGTTGATATGAATCCGAAATCTGAGATTAAGCATTCCGCTAAGGATCTGCAAATATTGAAACGTACGATCAAGAATACGGTGGAAACCAAGCGTAACATGGAGAAAATAGCGGGTTACGCGACACCGTTGCCAGAGTCGGTCGGGATTAAACTGACGAACCAATGCAACTTGCGCTGCAAACATTGCTATCAATGGAATGACACCGGCTACCATCACTTCATGACACCGGAGCAGCAACGCGAACAGCTCGACTACGGGCTGCTGGAGAAGCTGATCCTTGAGACGGAACCAGCCAAGTCGAGACTCTATATCTGGGGCGGCGAGCCACTTGTATACAGCCATTTCGACCGTTTGGCCGATTTGCTTGAAGCCCATCCTCGTGAGACGACGATCTGCACGAACGCGGTGCTGATCGAGCGAAAGCTGGACGCCTTGCTGAGAATCTCCGATAACCTGGAGCTTCTCATTGCGCTTGATGGATTCGAAGAAGAGAATGATGCGCTTCGCGGCAAAGGGGTATTCAGCAAGGCGATAGATGCGATCCGGAAGCTGGTCGAGCTGCGCAAAGAAAACCGGTTCAAGGGCAAAATTACGATCCATACCGTCGTTAACGATGGTATGACTGACAAGCTTTACGATCTGCTGGACTTTCTGGAGGGCGTCGGTGTAGATATGGTCATGGTCTGCTTCCCGTGGTATATCTCGGACGAATGCACACAGGGAATGGACAATTACTTTGACGAGAAGTTCGACTTCCTTCCGGCGAGCGAGCACAAAGGCGAACGAAGCTGGCACGCCTTTAACTACAAGCTCAATCCGGAGCGTATCCCTGCTTTGATGAGTGAGTTGGACCGGGTGAATAATCGGGTCTGGAAAATGCGTTTACGCTACCAGCCGAATCTGGATCATGACCAGATTGAAGATTTCGTGCTTGGCAAAGAGGTGAGGGGTAAAGGCACGATGAACAAGAAGTGCCTGGCTCTCTCGAACCGGATGGACATTACGCCCGACGGAACAATTATCGCATGCAAATTTTTCAAGGAGTTCGAGATCGGTAAATTACATGATACGTCTGTACAGGAATTATGGCATAGCATGACCTACAGAAGAATAAGGGAAATGATGGATGAACGACTGACACCGGCTTGTTCCAAGTGCAGTGTCTTACATTTGCACGGTGTATAACGATTCTAAATTCACATAAATGAGGTGCGCAAGTGAGTATTATCCAGATGGAGGGGTTATCCAAAAGCTTCAAGTATTACGAGAAAGAACTGGGGCTCAAAAAATCGCTCAAAAATTTAGTGAGGCGAAAATCACTGATCAAAGAAGCGGTTAGCGAAATATCCCTTGTAATCGAGCAGGGTGAGATGGTCGGATTTTTAGGCCCGAACGGTTCTGGCAAAACAACTACGCTTAAGATGCTGTCCGGCATCTTGTATCCGACAAGCGGGCAAGCGAAGGTATTGGGCTATGTCCCTTGGGAACGAAAAAAAGAATTCAAGATGCAGTTCTCAATCGTGATGGGACAGAAATCACAGTTGTGGTGGGATTTACCGGCGAACGAATCGTTGTACCTGAACAAATGCATTTATGAGGTCGAGGATAAGCCCTACAATCTTGTCCTGGATGAGCTTACGGAGATGCTTGACGTTAAAGACCTGCTTAATATTCAGGTGCGGAGACTCTCGCTGGGGGAACGGATGAAGATGGAACTTATTGCGTCGCTCATCCACCGGCCCAAGGTGATTTTCCTGGATGAGCCTACAATCGGACTCGATCTGATCTCGCAGAAACGCATTCGAGAGTTTCTGAAAGATTATAACGAGCAGACGAAGGCAACGGTCATTCTGACAAGCCACTACATGGCGGATATTGAGGATCTATGCAAACGAGCGATTATCATCAATCAGGGGAGGATCGTATACGACGGCGATCTTCGGCGTGTGAACGAGCTGTTGCATGCCAAAAAGATTATCAAGCTGCAATTTACGGATGAAGTGCCGAGGCAAGCGCTAAGCGACTATGGCACGATTACTCAACATGACGGCATGAATGCCGTCATGGAAATTGACAAGCATGACCTCCAGCGGCTTTCCAAAATGATACTGGACCGGTTCCCGATCCTCGATTTCACAGTTGAAGATATACCTGTCGAGCGAGGCATCGAAAGCTTATATCAGAAAGATGGGGTCAGACATGAAAGCCTTGCAGAAATATAAAAGGACGTACATCCTTGCGCTTCAGAACGCGATGGAGTACCGGACCGATTTCCTGATGGGCATTATCAGCGGCGGCTTTATTATACTCGTCCAATGCTTCCTCTGGACAGCTGTGTTCCGCAGTTCGCCGCAAGAGATTATTAACGGCTATACGTATTCACAGATCATCATTTATTCCGTGTTGTCCGGCGTCGTCTCCAAGCTGGTTTCTGCCGGCTTCGAAGGGGAGATCGCGAATGACATCAAGACGGGCGGATTAAGCAAATTTATCGCTCAGCCCATTCATTATTTCAGCTATCGGATATGCAATTTCTTCGGTGAGAAAACGGTTCAGACCGGGGTCGTCCTTGTCTTATTCGTCATACTGATGACCGTGTTTACTCAGATTTGGGGGTTTCAGCTTAGAGTGGGGCAGATCGTTATGTTCCTGGTTAGTATTTTGTTTGGAATGCTCATCAACTTTCTGCTTTTTTATTCGATTAGTGCGCTCGCGTTCATCATTACTGAGGTTTGGGGCGTGTATATCGCGTTCAACCAAGGCGTCTATCTGCTCAGCGGCGCTATCTTTCCGCTTAATATTTTCGGAGATACGTTTGCCACAATCTCCAGCTATTTACCGTTCCAGTATGTCGTATTCTTCCCGGTTAAGATCATCCTCGGGAGCTTGGAGGTTCATGAGATCGTGAGCGGGCTCCTCTTGCAGGCCGTTTGGGTAACGGTACTTTTGCTCATTTCCAAGTTGGCTTGGGATTCCGGGATGAAGAAATATGTAGCCGTTGGAGGTTAGATCTGTGAGTATCCGCTTGAGTGAGATTCGGAAGCACGTACGTATGTTTTTTATTTTCGCAAAGAACAGTTTGGTCGGTTATATGGAATACAAAGCGAATTTCTACTCCGGTTTGATCATGGAGACCGTATTTCTGTTTTCCAAGCTGATCTATGTCATCTTCGTTTTCCAGCTGGGGATCGAAATTAATGGAATTTCTCCCGACCAGATGATGATCTTCACCGGGACCTATACGATTATGATCGCAATCTATACCGGATTGTTTATGGATAACTTTTATAGATTTTCCGGCCATATCCGCAACGGAACGCTGGACTTGTATATGACGAAGCCACTATCGCTGCAGTTCATGATTTCATTCCGAAACGTTAACTACGCGTTCCCGATTCCGAACCTGATCGCCGGGATCACGATGATCGTAGTGGCTTGGCGGCGGCTTGGCATCGAGCCAAGTTTCATGCACGTGGCTGGATATATCGGCGTGATCTTGAGTAGCACGATCGTGACCTACTCGGTGCTTCTGCTTCCGCAAATCCTTGCTTTCTGGACGGTGAAGTCCGGTTCGATCTTCGACATAATTGATAAGTGTTGGGATTTTAACAATATGCCAATGTACATATACCCCAAATGGCTACAGAGAATAGGACTGTATGTCGTGCCTATCTTGTTTATTACCAACATGCCGTCGGTTTATTTGATCGACCGTTTGGACTTCTTCCTCGGGATATGGATTTTTGTAGCTCCTGTGATATCGCTTCTGGTCGTCAGGCTGTTCTGGAAGCTGGCCGTCAGACACTATGAGAGCGCCAGCAGTTAGAGAAATGCTAATAACAAATGGTTGAGAGGGTGAAGTGCATGAGCAAGATGGAGTACAAGAGCTTTTCGCCGCAGACAGAGACTACTGCCAAGAAGCGGCTGCACAACGGGATCGAAATCTATCAAAACAACGAAGGCGAGACCGAGTTCCTCTACAACGAGATTTTCCAGAAGGAGATGTATTTTAAACACGGGATTACGCTCCCGGATCATGGCACGGTCATGGACGTTGGTGCGAATATCGGCATGTTCACCCTGTATGTCAGCAGCAAGAGCAATTGCAGGGTATATGCCTTTGAGCCACTGCCTCCGACGTTTAAGCTCTTGGAGATGAATACGAGCTCGCTGCCTCGCGTAACAACAGTTAACGTCGGACTTTCCAATGAGATCAAGGAGGCGGAGTTTGCCTATTTCCCCACGATGTCCACGGATTCTGTCCAGATCAGATACCGGGAGAACCACGATCAGGATCTCCGATACGGGTTAATCAACCATTACCGGGATCATTTTGACGACCCGCGCATGCTAAACCGGTTTGTGGATCAACTTATGTTGCCGAAGTTTCTGAATGAACAAATCCATCGATGTAAGCTAACTACGATCTCTGAAATGATCCATTATTACGATATGAACGCCATTGATCTGCTCAAAATCGACGTGGAAAAAAGTGAATTTGAGGTCCTGGAAGGAATAGAGCCGGAGGATTGGGGCAAAATCAGGCAAATTGTAATGGAAGTACACGGACTGGACGGAGAGCAGATCAGCAGGCTTGAGAACATCTTCCGAACCAATGGCTTCAATGTTGTGATCGATTACTACGAAGACTTGAATATCCCCAATTACTTCAATGTGTACGCGTTGAATCAGATGCATATATCGGCTGGGTGATCGTCATGATACAGCATCTGCATGCAAAGTTGGTATGCTCCAGCTGTAAGGGGGGGCTTGTCCAGTCGGAGGCGTTGCTGCAATGCTGCAACTGCAACGCAGTATATACGATCGATGATCGTTATGTATCGATGCTTGACCAGCGTGAACAGGTTACCCACCCTTCCGAATGGAACCGGAAAGAGGCTGAAATTCGGGATTATAGCGAGATTTCGCAATCCCTTGCGCTGTCCGGTATAGGCCGATTCGCCACCTTTTTAAACTATGGTTACGTCCCGTGCGGGAGTGAGCAATATGCAGTGATCGAGCCGGGCGATGCATGGAATAGAAACTCAGTTAAGCTGCTACTTGAGACAGTGGGCAGAACGGAGATTCGGGAGCGGCAGGTGATCGACATCGGATGCGGCAGGGGAGGGAACATAGCAGCTCTGTCTAAATATTTCAAGCCGCTGTCTATTGTCGGTCTCGACATCTGCCCGGCGAATATAGCCTATTGCAATGCCAAATCCCGAGGGGGGGAATCTTTCTATCTCGTCGGCGATGCGGAGAATATACCGTTTGCGGACGAAAGCTTCGATGTGGTGTTAAATATAGAATCCGCACATGCCTATCCGAACCGATCACGATTCTATGAAGAGGTGTACCGGATCATGAGAGTTGGCGGCGTATTTCTGTATACGGAGTTGATGCTGGGAGATCAGGTAGCGCAGAACATCAGACTGTTAGAGGAAGCAGGCCTGTCTGTAATCCGTAATCAGGATGTGACTTCGAATGTTCTTCTATCCTGTGATGAGAGTGCGAAGCAGCGTACTGGCACACAAGGGATTGCGAGCAACGCCAAAGCGAGCACGAATATTGGAGATATTCATGATTTCATCGCATTGCCCGGCTCGAAGAAATATGAAGAGATGAAGGTTGGAACGCGGCAATACCGTATGATGAACCTTGTTAAGAGGGGATAGAGCTGTAATATCAACAATAATTTTGGACGTGTCTGAAAACTCTGAAGGCGGCAGATTTTGCTGAATTTTCGTTCCAAGCCAGGAAGTTTTCCGCAGGCGTGCCGGGGCACGTCAAGGGAAAGTGACGTAGCAGGGGGCGAAAAGGCGGTAAAAGATGCACTTCAGTAGGTTTCAAGACACGTCCTAGTATAGGAGAAATATTGTATGGAAGAGATTATTTCCCTGGACACCTTCCAGCCCTTCGACGGCATGACAAAAATGTTTCCGCATCATAATTTTCCTTATTTTAATTGCGGCTACAATTTGTGGTTAACGCTAGCCAAATATTTCAAAAAAGATGAGTTGCCGATTTTGAATAATGTCATTAGTATTTATAGATTTAATGAACAAAAAATACAAACAAGAGGATATTTCAAGTTAGAAGTGTTGGATCTTGAGGAGGGAGATCAGATCCTTGAGGCGATGGGGATCTCTATTCGTAAAAAATCTCCTGCACTAGATACGTTACAAGATGAGATCATAAGCTCTATTTCTAGTGGTCATCCGATTTCCATATTTATTGATTTATTTTATCAACGCGGGAGAGACTTTTACTATAACAAAAAACATGGACTGCACCCTGTTTTTGTCTATGGCTTCAATGTTATGAACGAGGAAATATATACGGTTGATGATATTACGGAATATAGACAATATTCTCTGCCATTTTCAGAATTTAAATCGTCATGCATGACTTCGGAACACGTAAAGATGCCAGACTACTTTTGGGAATATGCGCTAGTGCCCCCCGGTAATCATGAGATCTTGGACAATAAGAAGTCAGCAGACACAACCATCAATACATTCGTAGAAAATATGTGTAGGTATCAAAATGAAATAACGGAAAGTTTGAATAATATACTGTTGCTCGCAGAAAATTATGAGCTCATTATAAAAAATGAAACGATTATAGAAACACTGAGCAGTACGATTTATAGAAAATGTTCTGAGAAATACAGGTTAAATACGCTCTATAAGTACAACATGGATCATATCCATGCAAAACATACACTTGACCCGTTATTGGACCAAATTATTCAAGACTGGAAGACAGTAAGGATCTATTCGAATAAAGCTATCATGTCCCAAAAGTTCACTGGGGAAATCATAGATAAGTGCATTGGTTTAATTAAAAAAATCTATACGAATGAAGTGCGTTTTCATAATCAATTGTTTTTAATGTTAAAGGCTTTCAGGTAAGGTAAAAACACATCTAATATTGCTAGAAATGAGCCGCATGTACCTTATTAAATAGTTGCCTGGCCCGAAGCTTCTAGCGTTCGGGCCATTGTTGTTTTTACCAAAATAATATGTTTAGCGCGAAGTATTGGTTGTGGCTTCTGTTCGTTGGATGGATCAGTTGTCAATAACGTTGTGTCGTTGATTGTTTTCAAGAGTTGCAGTAAGACGGGGTAAAGATATCCCTAATTTTTTGGCTTCTTTCACAACTTCAATTACTGAAAAACCTGCTTTGGTATTGTTGTATTCAATGGAAAGTCGTGCTAAGCTGCCCTTTGCAAAGATAACCTTGTTAAAAAGCATACTGAGAAGTGGTGGTGGAATTTTAGTCAGCAGTAGAGAAATCATATCAATCTTCGCACCTCTTGCTCTAAGTACAGGTGCAATTTCCCTCATATTTTTTCCTACATTGGCGAATGAGTCACGATGATTCAGGAGTGCTGGAAAACTTCCCCGTCTCAACACTTCGGCTTCCATAGCAGCATTCATGGCAAAGTGATTCCATAGCCAATTTTGCATATCCTTTATCCAACTAATTTTAAAATGGGCACTTTCAAATAGTTCCTTGACCATGTTGTTTATTTGTTCCGTCCCTGCCCGTGGTTTTTCAAGAAATATCATTTTAAAAAAGCCACCTCTAAGCCTATTGTCCGTGATGCCGCCTCCTGCTCCTGGGAAGCCAAAGACAACATTGTTCATAACCAAGGGTGAGATAGCTGATTTCAAATCTTGCCAAATATTATTGAATATGAGGACAGGGGTGTTTCCTGTAACAGTCGACAGTAATTGTGCTACCTCTGGAAGTTGTTCCGTACTGACACTTACAATAATGAGATCATAATTTGGATGTATCTCCTCATGAAGTTGAACGTTCCAGCTTTCCTTTATGAACTGTTTCCCCCTTCGTGCGTCCCACATTTCAAGCTCAATATAGCCTCCGAAGGTTGCTTTTCTCCCTTTCCTAACATAGAACTCAACGGTATGCCCTGCCTTTTCCAAAGCCCAAGCATATTGGGTGGATATTAAACCTCTACCAAAGAATAAAATTCTCATATTGCCTCCCTAAAAATATATTTTAGCTCTTGTTGATGATCCAACAACGTGTTGTATAATGTTATTTTATGGATTCATTATATGGTCATCAACCATCAGATTTTTAATATCTGTCGTATCATGGGTTGAACAGATTGAACAGAAAATGGAGGGAAATCATGCATAAGCAACCTGAAATCACGGACAAAACAAGGCAGACGTTTGTAAATGTATTCTGCGATTTATATAGCCGGAAACCAATCGAAAAAATATCCATTCAAGAGATTGCTAACCAATCAGGATATAACCGCAGTACATTTTATCAATACTTTACAGATATCTATGACTTGTTGGACCGGGTTGAAGAACGTATTTTGAATTCCATTAACGAGGAAATGGCAGGCAGAGAGTTCTCTACACATACTTTCCAAGATGCACTTCAGTGCTTGGAAAATGCAGAGGACATTGCAATTCTGAAAGCTCTCTTGGGCGACTATGGCTCTGTTCATTTTGTGGAACGGCTAAAAAGGGAAATTCCCTTTGAACAATTGATTGTGGATTTTCCATCCGATGATGCTTTAGCGCCATATATCATTGAGTTTTACATATCAACATTAATATCTATGTTTCGCCTTTGGATACGAAACGGCAAAGATCTATCGTCAGAAGAGTTGGTCGGACTGATTGATAGCTTATTTACAAAGGGGATAACGCCATATCACATTTTTGGATCGGTCAATCCGCGGCGCCAATGAGGAGTATGGACGGGGCTTGTAACATTTTAATTAAGGCTCTCGAACAATTATAGTGATAGGTGATATCAAAAGGAGCTACCAATATGAACAGATTTAATTGCCCTTGTTGTGGCTATCCCACACTGGAGGAAAGACAAGGTTGGGAGATATGTTGTTTATGTGACTGGGAAGACGATGGGCAAGATGATTCGCATGCAGATGAAGTTTGGGGCGGACCCAATCAAGACTATTCACTTGCGGAGGCCCGTGAGAACTTCAAAAAACACTACATCATGTATAGAGATAAACAAACCATTTTAAAGCAAACGGATAAAGAAGTTCAAACAAAGAAAAGATTAATTCATGCATTTGAAAAGCTTAGAACCGCAGATAATAAATCTGTCCAGCAAATATGGCAGGAAATTGTCTCCTTCGAAAAGGAACTAGATGATATAGTTCATGAAAGAGTAGAACGTTACAGCAGCTGCATAGAGAAGAATCAAGAGATTATAAACCGAATCAACTCCGATAACCCTAAAACAATCGTAAATGGCTTGTTATCTCTAGCATTAAATGCGGATGATGGAGAGTTCGTACAAGAACTGATGGTGCCATATACTCGGCATAAAAATGAAAATATAAGAGGAATAGCCATTCTTTGTTTTGGCCATATCGCAAGAATACATGGAGCAGTGAATAAACAGTTGATTCTTCCACTTATCCATGATGCATTAGAAGATGAGAGTTCATTGGTTAGAGGACATGCTGATTCAGCATTGGATGATATCAATATGTTTTGCAGGTAACAAGCACTTAGAGATCATATCGACTAAGAACTTTTTCTCATTTTGCAGGAGGATTAGGCCTTTAGTGGTGTCTTGACAATTCGACGATGAATTTTTGACATGGTCATTCCAAAAAATGATAGATTAACGGGAAGCACTGCGTACAGATCGGAGAAGAAACTGGGATGATATTTACAGAAGTTACTCATTTAAAGAAATGATGAAATGTGCCTCAATGGAAGGTGGTTCTTTCTTATCTGTAGCAATAGCACTGAATGGAGTTGTTACATCATGCTCATAAGAAAAAAAGGAGTTATTTGGAAATTTAAATCTGGCGAATGTTCAAAGTCAACTCAATAGAGAAGTTGCTATTCTCGCAGATCCGCAACTGACGGATTACATCTATATGTCTCCCGAACAAATGGGCAGAATCAATCATATGGCAGATATGCGTAGTGATTTGTATGCTCTAGGTATGATCTTTTATGAGATGCTGTCAGGTAGTCTGCCGTTCTAGACACAAAATTTAGAAGAATGGATACATGTGCACCTTACTGTTGTACCCAAACCTTTCCACGAATGGTGTCCAGATCTAGATGGCTCTCATGAAGCTATCAGTATGAAGGTATTGTCCAAGAATCCGTAAGAACGTTATCAGAGTGCTTATGGATTACTAGTGATTTGAAGCGGTGCAATTTCAGGAAAAGGGAACAGTGACTTCTTTCCAGATCGCAAAAGCAGATAATTCAAGCCAGTTTCGACTTCCTCAGACTCTTTTTGGTCGTGAAAAAGAAGAGAAAGCTCTATGAGAAGCCTTCGAACAGGCTAAAACAGATATGTCTTCGTTCGTTTTCGTCAGTGGAAGTGCAGGCAACGAAAAAATGGTGCTCGTGTAAGGGCTTCAGATGTTCGTTAGAAGGGATGGAGGCTAGTTCATTAGCAGTAAATGAGATATGATGAGTCGCGCCTTCAAAATATGTAGATCATTTAAATGCATTAAGGGAAGGTTGAGTGAAGAACTTAGCTAGTATTGGAGATGGAAAAAGGGTACAGGGAGGTGGCAGAGCCTGTGGCTTCTTGCACCTCTTTTTGTTTGTTATTTCCAATTGAATTTTACCGTGCTAAAATGAAAATCATGTGATACAAGTTTATTTGAATATATTAAGATATGGAAGTATAGAGTGTCTATAAATTCTTATTTCTGGGAATTGGATCGAAGATGGAGATAAAGAAATGGGGATAAAAAGAGATGCTATCTAAATTTAAAACTTACATATTATATGCTATGAGCTTGATTGGTGTTATCGCAATCATTCTTTTTAGGCTAGGGTTTCGACCAACCATCAAAAAAGCACAGTGCCAGATTGGGAAGCAATTGGCGTAATAGCAACGATTATATTAGGTGTGTTAACACTTACAATCACAATTCAAATTGCAGGTATTGAGCATCGTTCGCAACAAAAACAACAAAACTAGCTATATTCGAACTCCGCTACAACATCTTTGAGAGTCTGGATTATTTATTTACATTTGCTGATTTTATAAAGTCAGAGAATATCACCAAGAAGATGAACAGAATTATGTGGAATGGTTCGATAAGAATATAAAAAATCATGAGGTAATACTCGAGAGGCTACATAAGAGTAATTTACTCTTCCCACTAGAACTAGCAGCCCAAATCACAATTGTGGCTTCCGCAAGTAGCACGCAATTTATGGGACTTGAAGAGTTATTTGTTTCTTCAGAAAAAAAGCATATTGCTGATAAAATCTATAACGATTGCTCAAGAATTCTAAACTATAAAGATTCAATTTCTTCGGGACTGGAAAAAATCATATCTTTAGAACAACTTTAATAGACGTTGTTTAAATCAAGCGTCAAGCGCGTAGCAGGAGGGTCAGCTTTAGTATTCCAGTTTTTTTAGATATGCGTAGTGAAGGATATTCAAAACTAGAGGGGGGTTATGTACTCACCTAGACTTCACATAAGAAAGAGGAGAAGTATAATGTCTAATTGGAATACATATTTGCAAATTATTGAAGATAACAAGAAAGAACTCTATCGTTCCACTTTGAAGGCATTTGCACATTCTCATCATCACACTCGTAGTTCCGTATTAAAGCCGCAAGAGCCAGATTATATTGCTAGTCTGACTTCTTATGGAATTCCTGAAATGGCAGCGGAATGGAAGAGTATCTTAGCCCCTTACGGTATTGCCACTTCTGTGGTATCGATTTTTTGCCATGGGCGGCCTATTGTTAGTCATAAGTTATCCGGGACCAATCCGGAAATAGGTGATTTGCTTATTGTGCATGTGCATCACCCTAGGAAGGGAAAGAGCAGACGCACGGCATTGCTGCTTCAGGCAAAAATGCTGGACGATGTTACAGTAGAGATAAAAAAAGACGATCATCAATGGTTACTTTATAGACATTGGCCGAATTTTGATTTCGTAAAGCCACGCATACGTGGCATTAATATAGATGTCAAACCCAAGAAAGCGCACCGGGGAGCTCAGTATCTGCTGGTGGATGATCATCAATATATGGGACCTTTCTCTTGTGTATACTCGACTTCAGAGGTCGCTAATACTTTAATTCCTGAACAGAGTTTATCACAGGTTGTATTTAAACTTTTAAGTTTCAAAGAAGGGAAGGCGTTTTTCGGGAGGAAAGCTTCTATGCAGAGATTGGATTGGTCCCGATTAATCTGGACTCTTATGGAAAAGTCCACTGGTAAAAATTTCAGACGTATAAACAGCGGAATTCATTCCGAACCTAGAAGCCATGTGTCCAATCCGGGAGGAATGTCGGGACTATTTGCATATTTAACGTCGAACTCTGGAACAAGGCACCATTCGTTCTTGTCCGAGATATTTGGTGCTGAAAAATGGGGGCAGATCGATCAATTTGATGGAGGATATTTTGAATCGGAGGAAGAGAATGGAATCTCTATTGTAGTCATTGAGACATCTCATATTGGCGAAGAAGATTCAGTGCCAGTAATGAAGAGAGGGGATTAACCCCTCTGCATTTATAGAAATACTGAAATATTACATAGATGGATTATCACTCAGATAATTCACTAAATAATTCACTAAATAATTCATCCATTTTTTAATGGAAACATTATATGTGTCTAGCAGCAAAAAGTTTTCATTGAAGATTCATCCGTTGTCTCCATTACGCTGAACTCATGTAACATGATTTTGAGTACAACACTTTATATCCTTTCAAATGCGGAGTGACGGCCTAAAACCAAGATAGAAATCATAAAAAAATAGCGGTGTGAGGGTGGTGAACCCCACATCGCTATTTTTTTATATCTCATATGTTCTCTTTTGCAAGCTGTTCCTAGAAGACCGAAATCTCCTCGCCATACCGATTCGCATAGCAGTTTACCCCAATACTTTACTGAACCTAACTTTAACTTAAAGTTTTCTTTACAATCCACCAAAGCTCCCATTTCGCATGCTAAAATACGGAAGAAAAAACGACATGATTCGCCAGTGTGGTGGTCACCATTCGAAGGAGAAGAAAGGTGGCTTAACAACTTCAATCCATAGAGTTAGTAGCTTTAGGGAATCCATGCTGACTCGCTTGGAAGCACTCCACTCGTAATATGCAAGACTCCTGCCGTTCCTGCGGTTTCCAGTGATTCTAGAGGACGCCCGTATCTTAAAGTAACCGAAAGCCCCTCAGCTCGGGTGCTCGAATGGGTACTGGTGTCCCGAACGTGATGAACGCTGTAGCTTGGACAATGCCATGTTATGTAAAGGTTACCCCCGCTTGATCCCCACATCCTAGCACATGTGAATTGCAGGAAATCAGTGGCCCACATCTGGGCTACTGGTTCCCACTTCGATTGTACATGTTGAGTTGCTTGGTCAGAGAGCGGTTAGACAGCGGTAGAGTATTGCAAGTTTGCGATGGAGGGACTCCTCAGTGTTTTTTTAGTCTGATCTATACATAGAAGGGATGAGTGAAAGTGAAGAAAGTACAAAGACAGGGGTGGAAGGTAAGCTCCCGGATCATGTTGTGGTTGCTGGTCATCAGCTTAGTCATGTCTGCTATTCCTGTATTGCCGGAGCAGTCTGCAGCAGCAGCTGACCTGCCGATGCAGCAGACAACAGTAACCAAATCTAGTGAATTCCAGGATGTGAGTCCAACAGACTGGTTCTACGATGCAATCACCCAGGTACAGGAGAAGGGCATATTTAGTGGTACGACCACCAGCACCTTCTCGCCTAAAGGCACGATGACACGTGCCATGTATGTTACGGCACTCGGACGGATGGCCGGAGTAGATACAGGGGCGTATACGACTTCGAGTTTTGCCGATGTTCAGGTAGGTAGTTGGTATACGCCATATATTGAATGGGCAGTACACAAAGGCATTACCGACGGTACAGGCGCAGGTAAATACTCGCCGAATGCCACCGTATCCCGAGAACAGATGGCAACAATGACGTTGCGGTTTTTGGAAAGTGAAAAGATTCCTTATCAGACAGGCAATCCAATCACGACAAAACCCGCCGATCTCGCTAACATTTCGACTTGGGCAGTGGAAGCCGTTGTGAAGCTGTGGCAAGCGGGCGTGTTCACGGGTGATGAAAAAGGCAATTTTAACCCACGTGTGCAAGCGTCCCGCGCGGAAGCGGCGGTTCTGTTCATGCGCAACAATGCGGTCGTGGAGGCGTGGAGAAGTCAGAATCCATCGACGGTCACCCCTACACCAACGCCGACAGTAACACCGACTCCGGAATCAACACCAACGGTGACGCCAAATCCGAATTCAACGCCAAGCCCTGGAGGAAACAACAGTGGCAGTGGCGGAGGAGGTGGAGGAACACCTAATGACAACAATGGTGTTGGAACACCTGGAGGCAACAATGGTGGTGAAACGCCAGGAGGAACCGGCGGAACGGATAATAAGACGTATACACTTACTTTCGATAGCAACGGAGGTACGGCAGTTAAAGCACAGAAGGTCCGCGGCAACGAAAAGCTAACGAACCTGCCTGTCCCGATCAAGGAAGGTTACATTTTCCAAGGCTGGTTTACCGAAAGTGATCTCTCGTCTATCTTTGCGGAAGGAAGCACGGTAACTGCAGATACCAAGCTGTATGCAAAATATACAGATAGCGTGGAAAATGCTGTACAGCGCACGCCGAGTTACTCTGTTTTGAATGTCGAGCCGGACTTCACTATCACGCTACAAGATGCTTCGGGCAATTTGTCAGCAACGGATGTCCAAGCTGGACTGACATTCATTGACACAGCGAATCCCGATTTTGCAGGAGTAAAAGTCACGGGAGGCAACGGTCTTTTCACCGTCGCTTCCGCTGCTGAAGATGGCAAATTTGTTGAAGGTAACACGTATCAGCTGACGTTGACGAATGAGAACTTGTCCTTCCAGGGCCAAGACGCAACCACAAGCATCTATGTGTTTAGTGTTGCCAAGCAAGAAGCCATGAACGTTCCGCTTAATGCGAATATGATCTATCTGGACTTCCAAGAAGTCACGGATATGATGCTGAACGGTGCAGAGGTGGGTTCACCCGCAATTCCAGTAATCACTACAATAGTAGGCGGTAGCGGGAATTCGCTTGGAAAAGCGAATGCAAGCGGAGGTACGTTTAAGTATGACGGCAGTACCTCGATTCAGGTTGGTGATACCGTCGCAATCTATCAAGGTATTCGCCCGGATAAGCGTACAGTCAATACGACTGATGCGGATAACGGGGATGTAGCCTACATCCAAATTACAGCGGTGAATGGATCGACCTATACTTACGGACGGGCCAGTGCCGATCAAGTGGTGTTCAGACCAGATGTATTGCCGGTTAGCACAGAGGCGGATACAGATGGTGATCCAGACAACAACTCCATTACAATCAAACACACCGATATGAATTATAGTGACAGCCTGTACAAACCTTTTGGATTAAACGAGCTAACCACCGTGGATGTGGGCGACTTTATAGGATTTTATGAAGGTGAATTCGCCGCAGAAGGTTCCGGGGTTACTCATTATGGGCGCATTACATCGATAACACCTGTAGCAGAGATGGATATTATCACTTATAAGGATGTTACGATTAAAGACATCGAGAATGCTTTCAACATCTATCAGAAGCAGGCCATTGACGGTGATGATCTGTTATCGGACAAACAAATTGCACAACTTGAAAAGCAGATCGAACAGCAAGCAACCGCCAGTGGATTCGTCAATAAAGCCGCAGATTATCTTTCCAATTTGGCAATGGAAACGGAAGAACTGAAGGGCATCCAGAAGATTAAAGCTCAGTCCTCTTCCAGCAAAAATAGTCGGGTAAGCGTGGAAAATCTGGAAGTTGTTGCGTCGCTAGGCACACAGTTGAAACATATTAGCGGCCGGAGCTCCGGGGTGAGCGCAACCTTGCAAGTGAGTGCTGATATTGTCATAGATGCTAGTGAAGATAATGATCTCGTCATTCATATGACAGGTGCTTTTGTTCAAGAGATCGCACTGGATCTGGGTATTAATGGCGATATGCAAGGACACTGGCTGACAGCGTGGGGGATTCCGTATTGGTATAGCATTGATGATTATGTGATCACAGCGAATCTCGATGCTTATAGCTATACCGGCATCAATATTACCGCAGAGATAGGTTTTGTCGAAGTGGATAAGTTAGAAGCGGCATTAGACAATTGGTTGGATGCCAAGACTTCCGGCAAGTTAGGTCAAGTACGAGATATCGCAACCGAGATTAAAGCTATCATGGATGGTCAAGGTGACGATTCTTCTTTAGATGAAGAGAAGCTGAAGGAACAGTATCAAGAGATGCTGGAGGATGAAACGGAATGGGTAACGCTAATCAAGAAGACGCTCATTGAAAAAAGCAAGCGAGTGGCTTACGGAATCATCGAAGTCAAATTCGAAGCAGAGTTTGTTGTCAGCGCTCAAGTGAATCTGTCCATTGGAGCGGATTTCTATTATAAAAGCGCCAAGCGTTACTCGGTGACTTTGCGCATATTAAGTTTTAGCGGATCGAGCAATACGGTAAGCTTGCCGGGGGACGGGGACTACCAGTTTACCTTCTATGTCATGGGTACAATAGGCTTACGAGCCGGTATTCATATGGAGCTCAAAGCAGGGATTGGTAGTGTTGATTTGAACAGCATCGGGCTCGCAGTCGAACCCGGGGTGTATGTTAATCTATGGGGGTTTTTCTACTATCAGTTGAAGAATGTGAGCGGGGTACAGACCAGCAAAACGTTAGGTGCCTTGTTTATAGAAATTGGAATTTATTTGGAAGTTGAAATAGGTGCTCAATTGGGTGATGGGATGCTAGAAGATAGCCTTCCACTATATGAGAATACATGGCCACTATATACAGCGGGCATGCAAGAAAGCATCGAGGACTTTGCATACCCGCAGGATGATGAGCTTGGTGTGATCTTTAGGGGAGGACCTGACGGGGCCAGCATTATAGATTTGCCACAATCATGGCTCAAGATGAAAGGTTTCGATCTGAAAACAGGTATGGACATCCAGGAAATATTTGATATTTCGCATTTTGACATTCAAATTAGCGGCGATTTCATCTATAACCCGGAGAAGAAACAGATTAGTGTGAAAGACTGGAGAAAACAATCAAGTACAGGAATGCTGGTAATTACTTGGAAGGCAGCACCTCTATCATTCAAGCCCACTGCGATCAAGCGTACCATTCCATTGAACTGGATCAAGAATAAAGATGGTGACATTTCGATTCAATTCAATCCAACGAATGGAGAACCAACCGAGACCGTAACGGCGGCCTTTAATGCAGTACTCACGGTGAAAAACAAAATTCCTAAAAATCCAGGATACACGTTCGATGGGTGGTATACGGCTAGAGTTGGTGGTACCAAAGTAGACATCCCGAATCGGATGCCTGCGGGTTTATCCTACCTGTATGCACATTGGAAAGTGAACACCGATACACCGTATAGAGTTAATTATTATTTGATGGATCCAAATGGTGGTAAATCGCCAACGCTTGCAGATTGGGAAATGCAGTCAGGCACAACGAATGAACTTGCTCGTATCACCACTGACCGATACAAGGATCGTGGTTATATGGAAGGTACGACACAAGGGATTATTAAGGGAGACGGTTCAACGATTTTGAACGTTTACTTTAAGCCAATCAGTAAGACGGTGACTTTCAACTTAGGTTATGAGGGTGCTTTAGAAAAACAAATTACCGACTTGATCTATACGAATATCGTAAGTCGAATTCCGGTCCCATCAAGACAGGGGTATAAATTTGCAGGATGGTCACCGTACATGCCAGTTACGATGCCGACAGAGTCTACGACTTTTACGGCAAAGTGGACAGCCAAGGATGACATGCCTTACAAAGTCGTATACCTGAAGCAAGATATTGGACAACCAACGTATACGGTTGCAGATACGGAAACGCGTTACGGTACAACCGATACAAAGGCAACACTGCCTGTCGAATCCATCAAGTCTTACGAAGGATTCACTGTAGACACAGCGTTTCCGGGTACTGTGCTGGAAGCCAACATTGCGGGCAACGGTACAACGATCCTAAGAGTGTACTACAAGCGTAATATGTATAAGCTGACAATGGATTATAAAGATCAAAGCACACCTAAAAAGGTAGTCGAAAACGTACCGTATGGATCAACGACTTCAATCCATATTGGTGATCCGATCTGGCAAGGCCATCAATTCAAAGGATGGTCGCCTGTCCCTCAAGCAACGATGCCTGCGCAGGATGTCGAGTATACGGCGAAGTGGGACATTGAACAATACACCGTCAGCTTCAATAGTAATGGCGGAGCGGAAGAAGTGCCTGATCAAATGTTGGATTATGGCGCAACGGCAAGTGAACCAGAGCCTCCAAACCGGAAAGATTATACATTTGGAGGTTGGTACAGCGACAGTGCGTTGACGAAGCCTTACAATTTTGCGATGCCAGTGGTGAGCCCGACTACACTGTATGCGAAATGGATGAGCAGTTACACGATTAGCTTCGACAGTAATGAGGGATCAATGGTGCCTGACCAGACGGTTTACGGGGGAGAGAAAGCCGTAGCACCAAAATCGCCAACAAGAGCAGGATATGTGTTCGGAGGTTGGTTTAGCGATGCAGGTTTGACTAAAGGCTATAACTTCACGACCGAAATCATGAAAGGCAATATTACACTGTATGCAAAATGGACAATTGCTCAGAAAAATGAGTATCGAGTGCGTTTCTACGATGGCACTGCGATAACAGATCAGCAGGTGAAAGAAGGGGGCGTAGCAGAGGAATTTGCTCCAAAACCAAGAGAGGGTTATACATTCCTGTACTGGAGCCCGAAAGGAAACACAAGCAGGGCATATGATTTTACGAAACCGGTCAGTGAGAGCTTCGAATTGCACGCCATGTTTAAAATAAACGCTTATGAAGTGGATTTTATGAGTGAGGGCACGAAGGTGAGCAGTCAATCCGTGAATTATAAAGAAGCGGCCAAGGTTCCTTCAACGCCAACGAAGGAGGGTTACGTATTTAAAGGTTGGTATACCGATACAATCTTGACGAACGCATACAACTTCGGCAGTCAAGTCGTAGCTCCTATTACGCTGTATGCGAAGTGGGTGCCTATGTTCACGGTAAGCTTTGATAGTAAAGGTGGTTCGACAGTTAATACCCAACAGATGGAGTACAATGCCAAGGCCACGACACCTGCATCCCCAACGCAGGCAGGCTATGTATTCGGTGGTTGGTATAGCGATGAAGGTTTAACGGATGCCTACAATTTTGCATCGCCAGTGACGACAAACGTTACGTTGTATGCAAAATGGACACCTTTATTCACAGTAAACTTCGATCTTAAGGGAGGGGCACCAGTAGTCGATCCGAAGACCGTGGTCGAAGGCAGTTTAGTTGCGACTCCTGCCGAACCGGTGCGGGAAGGCTATGTGTTTGGTGGTTGGTATAGCGATGAAGGGTTGACCACCGTGTATGACTTTGCAACTCCGGTGACGGCGAACATGACGTTGTATGTAAAGTGGAAGGCTCTGTTCACGATAAAGTTCATTGCAGGTGTTGACTCTACCCCACCGCTTCCGAAGATCGTGATAGAGGGCGATGTGGTTCATGCACCTGATCCATCTGAACTTCCACCATACCCAGGGAATATAATCTACGGATGGACTAAGGATTTTACAACTAAAATTCCTTACGATTTCGAAACACCGGTGACAGGGAACTTTAACTTGATTGCAATGTGGAGTCAGATTTACACGGTGAATTTCGAGACTAATGGTGGTTCAGCAGTAGAGACTCAGATTCTCGGTAGCAAAAATTTAGTCAAAGTACCTGAACCTCCGACAAAGCCAGGATTTGTGTTCGAAGGATGGTACAAAAATTCAGGTTTGACCGTTCCTTATGATTTCGGGCAATTTGTCATAAACGGAAACACTACACGTACCATATACGCAAAGTGGACTGAACTCTAATAAATAGTTTGACTGAAACATGAAAAGTTAAATCAAAAGCCGGTTGCTCTGAAACTCAGTGCAGTCGGCTTTTTGTATCATGTCATGGCTAATCACAGGAGTTTAAAAATCTCCAATGATCTTTACAATTGGCTAATATACCTTCACGTCCGTTCCAAGCACGGACTTGTTCTGCACCGAATTGCCGGACAGATATACTTTCTTCAGATTGGGCAGCTTGCTTAAGGTTTCCACAGTGGAAATGGCATTGTTCTCGAGATGGAGTTCTTCAATGGCTTGCCATTTGCTCATAAATCCAAGTGAAGCCAGGTTGCTGTCTTGCAGGGTGAAAGAACGCAGCGCAGACAGTTTGGAAAAGTAAGGCATTATCTGGTCAATTTCACTAACGGAGGTATTATTGATGTTAAAATAGGGCTCCTCTAAGGTCAGATGCTCAAGTACTTTGTTCTCCGTTCCTGCCTTTTGTTCGAAATTCAGCCTGCACTCCGAGCATACTAGCGATTTTACCTGCTTCAAACGAAATAAGGCATCACTTTCACTGTACAATGATGAATCATTAATGTTTAGTTTTTGTAAGCGAGATAAACTGTTCAGCGAGCTGAGTTGAGTGATTTCACTGATTTCCCAGAGGGAGAGTTGTTCCAGCTTCGGAAGTTTGTCTAGGGCAGCCAGATTTAACTCCCCGCTTCCGCCACGAATTGTCAGATTGGTTGTGGCAGGTGCTTTCAGCCCGGAGAGGAAGGAGCCAGGGATTTCTACCCTTCCTGCATTGGGTAATGTCAGTGCTTCTGCATTCTCGTAATAACCGGACAACGTTAATTCCCGCAATGAGGATAGACTATTTATGGCCTTTGTTGAACTAAGCTTGCTTAAGGAAGCCAGGCGCAGTTTGGTAATCGATGTTTTACCCGCTAACGGTTCCAGACTGGAAAAGTTTAAACTCTCGATGTCCAGCTTCTGTAGAGCAGGCATATTTTGCACAAAGTCGATGGACTTTACGTTGTTTAAATAGGAAAGCTGAAGTTCTTGAAGCTGGGTTAACGCATATAACGGCTGCAAGTCTGTAGTTTCACTGTAGTTGATAGATAAGGATGTCAGCCCGGTCATGGACGACAACCATCCCAGTTCATTGACAAACGTGAGCGACAGGGACTTGAGCGGCAGTTTATTTAACAGGTGAAAATCCGTTATGGACTCATCGACATAGGTGATCGATAAAGAGTTCAGGTTAGGAAATTCCAGCAGTAAGGCTAGTTCCTGATTGCTACGAAGCTGGGTAGTAAGATGCGTAATTTTAGATTTGTCGCCAAAGTAGCCCGAAAAAGAATTAAAGGATTCGTTAAAAGCACCACCATAACTTTTTAAGCCGGATATATGAGCAAATGTGGTTTGATCCGTCTGGGCAATTTCATAGGTTCCCGTCAGATCGAGTGCCGTCAGTCCCGTAAAGGCTTCAAAATCTCGCTGGTCAATCTCCTGTGTGTTCAATTTCTTGTCCTGAGTAACATAAGTGATCTTCTCAGCCTTTTCATCGCTGAAGGGATCAGAGAAGCTATAGGTAAACTGCCATTGGTCACTATCCAGATAATCTACGGTCAGATAGCGCACACGAGCGAGCTCCTCTTCTGTCGGCAAGGCAGATCCTTTTTCAAAGATGTCCCGTAAAAAGGAGAGCAGAACCTCGCTTTCCGGCATCTTGCGTACAGGCAGATTGGCTTCTGTCTTCTGAAGCGTGGAACTTGTACTGGAGTAAAGGTAAGCACCGATGGCACCAGATAAGACTAACATCAGTATTAGTAATAACCTTACGGAGACGTTCGCCTTTGGTGCTGACTTAGGAGGCGTTCCGTGGTAATGATTAATAGTTTGGTCTACATAGTAGACATTATTTTGCTTCAACAAAAGCTCTGTCTCACAGTACGGACACTTTAAAACCTGCCCCTCCTTGTATTCAATTCTTCCGTTGCAATTGGGACAGTTTAACGGAATAAATGCCACGAATGCCTCCCCCTTCATGATGATGATTGTAAGATCATATTGAACTGATATCTGATTTAATTTAGAGCTTATATTTGATGAGCCTTCTCTAGAGACTACTGATGTAGCATGACTGGCTCACACTATAGTTTATCGTTCTGAAGTGTTACGTTCAATAAGATAACGAAGTTTCACATAGAGAAAGAGCAGGGGGGACCTGCTCCTTTGTGGTCTATTTTTATATTTGAACGAGGATCGTTATGATGGTAGTCATCATTAAATGCCCACTAGGCGATGGATGTAATCGGATGTTTAACGTGCATAGGATAGAGATTATCACCATGGGTTTTTACAAATAAGCCATCATTGTTGATTGAACTTATTAGTTCCATACCATTATTTTCATCCGGGGTGAAATGAAACGTTACTTTCTCGGTATCTGCATCGGCAATTTTATTCACAATATCTCTCATATTGATTTCATTTAAGCTGACAACATCGAAGAGGTCGATACTGCTGTTTTCTTTCTGATAAATAACGATGACCTTTTCGTTTTCCAAATAATAAATATCATTATTAAACACATTCAAGCAATAAAACATGAATATGCCAGGAGTATGATCGGTTGCAAACCGCTTGGAAACAGGCAGTCGTTGCGATGCGAATTGTTGAATAAGGTGTAAATCCTCTGCGTCAGTCACATCTAGTTTCCGCAGGTTCGCAGATTCTAATGGGGTAGCTGTACAATGAAAGTCCATTGAAAATAAATGTTCTTCTACAGCTTTGAACCCAAACTTAGGGTAGAAATCAAGAACGGATTCATTGGCGAAAAGGTACATGAGATCGTACTTGTTTTCGTATTCCTCCAGAATTTTGTTCATTAGACTTGCAGATAGACCCTTCCCGCGGTAATCGGGATGTGTCATTACCGTGCCAATTTGAATTGCTTTTTTCTTCTCTCCGTGGATGACCAGTTCTAGGATATTCACAGATGCATTAGCAACAATCTGATCTCCAGCTACAAACGAGAAAGGGATGTATCCTTCGCCCCAGCAACCCTGTTGGTACCAATTTTCAAAATGGATATCGAATGTACTTGCAGCGAGTTCGAAAAAACTTTTTCGAAGTGTATCATTGTTTTTATAATTTTTCGTAAATTTCAAATTCTGCATGGTATGTTCTCCTTAGCTTTTTTCTATGTATATCAATAAGCCCAATTACTCTTACATTTCTACCAGATATTATTCGACAAAAACGATTAAACCCCTTCATTCCATATCCTCATGTTATGTTAATAACATCTTTGATCACCATCCCAAGTCCAAGTTTGGTGTGTTATATTGAGGGAGCAACCATTCATTCATTACCATTACATAACAGGTGGGATGTAAGATGTTCTTTTTTGTTACATTACTCGTGTGTTTCATTGTATTCATGTTGCTGACGTCGTTCTTCAACAGGAAACATAAAGTGCTGATTTCGTTCGCCAGTGCTCTTGCGGTGAGCATGTTACTTCAGGTGTTGGAGCAATTTTATCTGAGCAGTATTTTGGTGGCGGCATTCCTGGTTTACTTTATCATCGGAAATATCAATATTCTGAAAAGTAATCAACTGAAGCTGAGCTTGGCGATATTATTCAGTACATCGATCGTAACGCTCGTACTTTCTTTTACATATTTTAATCAAAAGACAGCTCCACCAGATGCCGAGATTCTTAGAGTCATGTTTATCTATTATCCGTTGCTTATTATATTCATCGCGTGTTATGCCTATATGCTTCTTAACCTGTTTAATTTTAAAATATTGCAGGCGACCAATCCGCTCCTGTATATATTGAATAAATTTCGTGCGTGGCGGCGGATGATGCACATGTTCTGGATTATTTCACGCAAAGGTTTGGCTCATTTGATTCAGCAGGATCATGCCAAACTGCCATATGTTATTGCTGAGGTACTGGATAGCATGGGTGGTGTATTTGTGAAGTTTGCCCAGGTGTTATCGACAAAAAAGGACATGTTACCTGTAAACTACATCCAAGCTTTCTCCAGTTTACATGATCAGGTGAAACCGCTAAGCCCACAGGAGCTGAAAGCGATTATCGACACCAAAATCGGCAATATGGATGAAACATATGAATCCTTTGGCATGGAACCCATCGCAGCCGCTTCGATTGGACAAGTTCATCTGGCGAAGCTGAAATTGGCGGGAGAGATGGTTGTTGTCAAAATTTTAAGACCTGATGTGAAGCAGAAAATGACGGTCGATTTGGATATTTTAATCCAGTTTGTATCATGGCTATCCGAGCGCTCTGTCAAAATCAAAAGACTTGGATTAATTCAGCTTGCTGAAGGGTTCAAACAGAATTTGATCGAGGAAACGGATTTTGATATCGAAGCCTTGAATACGAATCTGATTCGCAAAGCATTCGAAGAACACAACATTCGTATCCGTGTCCCCGAAATCTATTCGGAGTATTCGACGAAACAGATTTTAACTATGGAATATATCGAAGGAACCAGCTTCACGAAAGCGGTGACAAGCGATGTTTCGGAGAGGGTCATGCACGCATTTTTGGATCAAATTCTAGTGATAGGTATCTTTCATGCAGACCCGCACCCCGGAAATCTGATGCTGACCGTTGATGGAGAGGTTGCGCTGATCGACTTCGGTTCAGTGGGCTACTTAACAGATGAAGAACGAGGTGGGATGTTAAGCTTCCTGATGGGGTACAGCAATCGAGATACGAAAGAGATGGCGTATGGTTTGACACGAGTTTGTGAGGATGGGCATTTGCTGGATGAAAAGTTGATTGAACAGCGTCTGAGCCGACTTTTGTCCGAAGCGTCTTTCTCACCAGACCCGACAAGTGTCATGATGAAACGAATGATGTCCATGATCACGGAGATGGGGATGTCATTAAAACCTACGATTGCCGGAGCATTCAGAGCCATCATTACGTTGGATGGGACGCTGTCATCTGTAGATGATACGTACTCTTTATCCGCAACCAGTCAATCTTACGCAACTTATATGGATAAAGGACAAGTAGTCAAAGAGCGTTTGACAAAGGTCAAAGAGCAGATTACGGACTACATTCCGAAGTTATTGGAACTGCCTATTCTGAAGGACAATAAAATTATGATTGCCCGTGAGGAAAATCATTCACTGCATGATTTTATGGGCACTCTGACAGTGGGTATATTCACGGTAATCTGTATGGTCGTCATGCTTGCTAGCTTTGTGGTGCAGGGGGAAGCGATGCGATTTTTACTTGCTCCGTTATCTATATCTGGTTTTGGCGTAGGCATGATCATATTGATCATGGCTGTAATTAAACAGTTGAAACCGAAGGTGTAGGAGGATGGAGGATGAGACAGAATGGAGGCTACACCATGCCAGTATCCATAGAGAAGGCAAGGGATTTTGTATATGCTAACGGTGTGCTTTGGGAGCAAGGGTTATTTAGTTATCTTTTTGATGGCGGCTCGGTTGAACGATTGTATCAGTGCCTGCTCTGTTACAAAAATGCGGACGGAGGGTGGGGGCATGGTTTGGAACATGATATTAAATGTCCGGATTCGCATCCGCTCGCGCTGGAGTTTCTGCTGACCATGGGACGGGATATGAACCTGCCGCTGACAGAAGTATTGACGGGTACAGTGGATTGGGTTGAACGCAATCGATATGAAGATGGCTCTTTGAAGAATCCTGATTCCTTACATAAGTATCCCCATGCTTCATGGTGGAGTGGTGGCGGGCAGTCCACACCCGATTCAATTACAGGTAATTTGATTAAACAGGGGATTTGCTCCGCTTCCTTAGCTGCATCGACATCGAAGTGGGCGAAGTCTAACCTCACGCTAGAGCACATTCAGGCCAATGATTGGTTGTTTATGGCGTACCATGCTCATGACTACTATCTCAATCTGGAAGATACGCCTGAGAATAGACCTTTTGTAGAAGCAACGATCGATAATATTCTGAAATGTGCTCAAAACGCAACGGAGAAAAACCAGTTTACTCTTTTCCAATTTGCGAATACACCCAACACCAGGGTTGCCCAAGCAGTGCCAAAGGATTTGCTGAATAAGTTGTTGAATGATCTAGAAACCTCGCAACGGGAAGACGGTGGCTGGAGTGATGAGCATGACTTGAAGCATTGGCAGGCATATAATACGATTTTTACGTTATCGGTGCTGCGCAATTACGGAAGGTTGTAGTTCGCTTTAATCAGACCTCAATTTTTGAATTGGGGTCTTTTTGCTTTATTTTTTTCATCGGAAAAGCAGTTAGGCCGTAACTCTATGGAAAATGAAGACGTCATATTATAGAGGAATAAACGCCTAGCAGTAAATTGTCTACAAAGGGGGATTGAAGTCATGCGGAAACCTATTCCGAGATCCAGACTGCGACTAATGTTGGGGAAAACATATTATACTTGGCGAAGGTATGCGAGATGGCTGGTTGACGGTACTTCATTTGCAAAAACCTTCTCAGCTAAAAATCTTCCACATGTTGTATTTCATCATGAAACACCCACCCTTCGAAAGCTGAAGGACGTGGATATGTGGCTACAGCATAACAAAGAAATCAATCTGTCGATCGCGATCGGGCGACTCAATGGACTTATCCTTCAACCGGGTGAAACGATGTCCTACTGGAAGCTGATCGGCAAAACGACAGCGCGCAAAGGTTATGTTCCGGGCATGATATTATTTTATGGTGGCTTCAAACCAGGAGTTGGCGGAGGACTCTGTCAGCTCTCAAACCTTATTTACTGGATAACACTGCACACACCGCTTGCTGTTGTTGAGCGACATCGACATAGTTATGATGTTTTCCCGGACTCAAACCGCACACAACCGTTTGGCAGCGGGGCAACGTGTGCGTATAACTACCTGGATCTGATGATCTCCAATCCTACGTCAATATCCTACCAGCTTCATCTGGAGTTGAAAGATCATGTGCTGAGAGGAGAATGGCGTGCGGAAGAGAAAGTCTTATATTCTTATGAAATCTACGAGAAACAGCACCGCATTGAACAACAGCATTGGGGAGGATATGTCAGGAGTAATGTGTTACATCGGCGTATTTTTAATCCAGAGGGAGAATGGATTGATGATGAATTCATCACTGAGAATAATGCCCTTATGATGTACTCTCCATTACTAACGGAATCCGCAAAAAGTAATTAGCAGTATATTGCTCGTGACGAAGAGGGTAGTGTAATAGTCCTTTTAACTTGTAATTTGACCGGATTCTAATCCGTTATACATCACCAGCAGGTGATCCATCTTGGAAGACCTGCTGGTTGTACCTCAATTAGATTATGCATTAACTTCGCATGAACCCATTAATCTACAGCAAAATGTACCACAGCACTGTACAACATTTTGTTCCGAACAGGATCAAACGTAACTTGATGTTGAACCAGCTTCACGCGTAAAAGGAGGGCTTTGTTCACGCCCATCCGTTCATCAATCGCTCGTTCCAGTTCCTGAAAGTCATAAGCTTGAAGGCATTCAACCTTTTCCTTCATGATATCTAATGAAATTTCCATATGTGATGTAGACCTCCACTTTATATGAATGTTAATAATGAGCCACCCGAGTTTCATTGTAGTTGAGCCTCTGTGGATCAGCAAGTGAAAACCAGTGAAGATGAATGTGATTATTTTATTTTAGATAAATTCATTTTGGGAGGAATGGTTCCGAGCATTCTTGCGATTTTCGTAATCTGTCCTCGATGATGAAATTCATGGGTGGTGCAATGGGTGAAAAGCCATAATTCGCTTAATTCAGCGGTTTCACTCATCCAACTGGCTTGAATGTCTGCGTCCCAATTGTCTTTGAAATGATGAAGAAATTCATCTACCAGTAAATCTGTCTTCTCGAATAATGCACGCATTTCCTGTACGTCTCTGATGGATTCCGGCTTTAGCTTGGGAATGCTTTGTCCAAGACCACGAACACCTAGCCATACACGATAACAATCCGAGACATGAACATGCAGGTTGCGGATGGATTCCCCACCTAATGCATCAATCGTTTGCGAGTAAGCTGCAGGGGGCATCGTCTCACACATTTGGAAGAGGGACTCTCTCGTTCGTTTAATCATTTCATATTGATTCGTTAGTATATTCATTTTCATTAATCTCCTTTATAAGCGAATAACGATTCGCTTTTTTAATTAAAGACTAAAAGTGTCTATAATATCTTTATTATATATTAATGTCAAATATTTTCAAGTTTACAGGAGAAGTATGCTTCGTTCAGGGGTGTGATATAATTGAGCTACAACTGATTGGCTATTTCGGGATAAATAATTTCCCTAGTATGTATAGAGAGGTTTTGGATATGACGAAAGACAATTTTTGGCGTGAATTGCCACGACCATTTTTTATACTTGCGCCGATGGAAGATGTGACCGATGTGGTGTTTCGGCATGTCGTCAGTGAGGCGGGCAGACCGGATGTGTTTTTTACCGAGTTTGCGAATACGGAAAGTTATTGTCACCCGGAGGGCAACAAAAGTGTGCGCGGGCGGTTAACGTTTACCGAAGATGAGCAGCCGATCGTGGCGCATATTTGGGGAGACAAGCCGGAGTTTTTCCGTGAGATGAGCATTGGCATGGCGAAGGAAGGTTTCAAAGGCATCGATATTAATATGGGCTGTCCTGTAGCGAATGTAGCGGAAAATGGCAAAGGAAGCGGCTTGATCTGCAGGCCAGCTCTTGCCGCGGAGATTATCCAGGCGGCAAAAGCCGGAGGCTTGCCGGTCAGCGTCAAAACAAGACTTGGTTTCACCGAGGTCGATGAATGGCGCGACTGGTTAACTCATATTTTGCAGCAAGACATCGTAAATCTGTCCATTCACCTGCGCACAAGAGAGGAAATGAGCAAGGTGGATGCCCACTGGGAATTGATTCCCGAGATCAAAAAACTGCGGGATGAAATCGCACCGAATACACTGCTAACCATTAATGGGGATATTCTCGACCGTGAAGCTGGACTGAAGCTGGCAGAGCAATATGGTGTGGACGGCATAATGATTGGACGGGGCATATTCCAAAATCCGTTTGCATTTGAGAAGGAGCCGCGTGAGCACACGACGGAAGAGTTCCTTCATCTGCTTCGGCTGCATCTGGATCTGCATGATCAATACTCGGAGCTGGAACCTCGTTCGTTCAGTCCTTTGGCGCGTTTTTTCAAAATATACGTTCGTGGATTCCGCGGTGCAAGTGAGCTAAGAGGTAACCTGATGAATGCTAAAACAACCGCTAAAGTACGTGATTTGTTGGACGAATTTGCAAGGAATGATCAGTCAGTTACAGAGGGGAACAGCATATAAAATAGTTGCATGATCACAGTAAAGTTCTGTTAAGTGAATCCTCGATACAAAATGGAACTGCTTGATCGCTATTTCAGAATGATGATGGCTGCTTGTATGCAAGATAACCATGTCTAAATGAACAGATATCTAACTTCTATAAGCTCTATAAATCGCTCAAGTGGAACCATCGCTTGGGCTTTTTATATGGTTTAACCATTTGACATGAGACCTTACATCTGCCTTCTGCAGCTTGGAATAAGCTGATATAATGAACCGGATAGGCTGATCCCACGTGCCTTTACGCTAGGATATGAAACGGAGTAGATGGTTAGATGAGAAGAATGCTCGTGGCATTGGTTGCGGTTAGTCTTGGTTGTTATCTTTTGTTATTTGGATTACAGGAAGCAACGGAGAATAAAGGCATGAAGCCAGAGCCATCCAAGAATGGAATTCTGGATATGACCACATGGAATTTTAATTCCGATGAAGTAGCACCACTGGACGGGCAATGGGAATTTTACTGGAATGAACTACTGAGTCCAGGAGTTCACCCCGTTTCAAGTGCACAATTCATTCATGTACCCGGATTTTGGAGACATACAGCACAAGATGGGACTCTTCAGGCCAAGGGTGGTGGAACCTACCGTTTGAAGGTGAAGCTGGAGCCTTCTTCGAGGGTATATGGTCTAAGAATTTCGAACATCCGAATGGCGAGTACCGTTTATGTAAATGGCGAGAAGGTGGGAGAGAGCGGTGTCCCGACTTTAGATCAACATACATATGAATATGTGAACAGGCCGTATAATGCCTTTTTTACAGTACAAGGGGATACGGCAGAGATTTTGATTCATGTAGCCAATTTTGAAAATACGCAAGGCGGCATTCCCTATAGCCTTTACTTTGGAAGTGCGCAGGGCATTCAAGCTTTTAACATCAATACAACGGTCCTTAATTTAACGCTAATTGTATCCCTGCTGATGCTGGGATGTTATCAATTAAGTGTATACATTATTCGCAAAAAAGAACAAGGTCTTCTCTATTTCGGGTTAAGCTGTATTGTAATCGCATGGTCCTTTGCCAGTAACGGCGAACGGATTATCGTAGAATACTTTGATCTGCCCACCGAGTTTTATTATAAAATTCAGGCCATATCGTTATATCTTTCTTTAATTACGATGGTGATGTTTATCCAATCCATGTGCGAAGGACTGATTGCTCGCTGGTTTACCAGAAGCCTTGTATATGGGATGGCGTTGTATATCGCCTTTGTTCTTGTTACCCCGTTTCAATGGTATTCCGACTTCAATATCATCGCCAGCACCTTTCAACTTGGGGCTTACGTCATTATAATTGGTGTTCTGCTCTATTCCTACCGGAAGGGACGATATGGCGAGTTCAGAAAAAAAAGTCTGGCGCTCTTTATCATGGCCTTATGTAGCTACCTGGTGGGTCTATTCGATTACGCTCTATATTTGAGCAGCCTGACGACAAGTTACCAATTGGGGTATTACGCGATTTTAGCTTTTTGTTTCTTGGCATCCTTCATTATGTCTTACCGCTTTTCTGAAGCGTATAACACTATCGAGAATATGGCAGCCAAGCTTCAAAAGGCGGACAAGCAGAAGGATGAGTTTCTGCTTCAGACTTCGCACGAGTTCCAAACACCACTGCACGGCATCATCAATTTGTCCCAGAACATGCTGGAGGCAGGCGCAGAAGAGCTGAACGACATTCAGATGCAAAATCTGTCCTTAATCCGGGATACGTCCAGAAGGTTGTCCGCGCTGGTTCATGATATTTTGGATATGGAGAAAATTAAACGTAACGAATTGACTGTCCTTCCTGCAAAAGTGGATGTACGCGTCACGGTATCTCTCGTGTTCCATTTGTTCGAATATCTCATTACAGGGAAAAAAATTAGGCTGGTTAACGCCGTACCGGATAGGCTGCCTCTCGTTTCTGCAGATGAGAACAGGTTGAAACAGATCATCTACAACCTGGTGGGCAATGCGGCCAAGTTCACTCAGGAAGGCGTCATCACCGTGAGTGCCCGGGTAACAGCAGATCGAGTGACCATTTTGATTGAGGACAGCGGTGTGGGAATTGCCAGGTCGGAATGGGATACGATCTTTCAACCTTTCGAGCAAGCCCACTCCCCGTATGAGTATAGTGGAACGGGCTTGGGATTGTTTATTTGCAAGAAGCTGCTGCATCTGATGGATGGAGACATTTATATTGATTGGTCCGAGCAGGGCAAAGGAACAGGGATTGCTTTTACACTCCCGCTAGCGGATGAGAATGGGGATGGCAGTACGGAAGCTGCTGCGACTTATGAGAATGATATACTAGAGCAGAAGCAGATCTCAGCAGTTACATCCATTCCAGAACATTCGGTTAATCAGTCTCCGTCTGTTGAAAGTAGGTTCACTATATTGGCAGTGGATGATGAAACCTCGAATCTCCATGTTTTGTCCCGGTTGTTCGCGAGTGAACCTTATCATATATTATGGGCAAATAACGGAGTAGAGGCACTGGAGTTGCTTCATAGCCGCTCGGATATCGACTTAGTTCTACTGGATGTGATGATGCCCAGAATGTCCGGGTTTGAGGTCTGCAGAGAGATACGAAAGCAGTTCAGTCTGTTTGAGCTTCCAATTATTTTACTGACGGTGCTTCATTCTTCCAGCGATATTGAGGGAGGGTTAAAGGCGGGAGCGAACGATTTTATAGTCAAACCCTTTGACGCTTCCGAAATAAGAGCCAGAACAGAAACGCTACTACGGTTAAAGACGTCCGTTGAGGATGCCATGAGGTCAGAGCTTGATTTTCTCCAGTCACAGATTAAGCCGCACTTTTTGTTTAATTCATTGAATTCCATTATGGCTTTATGCCGTATAGATCCGATACAAGCAGAGAATCTCATTACACATCTTAGTCATTATTTAAGAAGGAGCTTTGATCCCAGACCGGATCGTTATGTGTCGCTACGAGACGAGCTTCAGCTGGTTGAGGCCTATGTGGCGATTGAACAAGCCCGATTCGAGGATCGACTGACGGTTATATATGATGTACAGCCAGCAACGCTGGAGAAAAAAATCCTTCCGTTAACGATACAGCCTTTGGTGGAGAATGCGATCCGGCACGGTGTCATGAGAAGGGTCGTTGGAGGAACGGTTCGTTTGTCCATTACTCTGCATGAGGATACGGTTCAGATCGAAGTATGGGATGATGGCGTCGGCATGACCCCGGATCAATTACAACAATTATGGGTAGCGAGTAACTCTTCATCTCAACGAAGGGGAGTAGGTCTGATGAATATCCGCCGGAGATTGGCACACTTCTGTAAAGAAGAAATAAAGGTGACGAGTGTAGAAGGAGAATGGACTAGCGTCAGATTCCAGTTCAAAATATAAACTCGTGTACTGTGAAGAGAGGGGAATGATATTCATGAGAGTTGTCATCGTGGATGATGAGCGACTGGCTATTATGCGGCTGCAACACATCCTGGAGGGCATCGAGGAAGTGGAGGTCGTCGGCACATACACGAATTATATGGAGTTGCTGAATGATTTCCCCCGTCTGCAACCGGATGCAGCTTTTTTGGATATTGATATGCCCGGTATGAACGGTCTGGAACTGGCTGCTAACTTGCAGGGGATGGAGCTGGATACGGAGATTGTATTTATTACAGCTTACGATCAGTATGCACTGGATGCATTCCGGGTGAATGCGCTGGACTATCTTTTGAAACCTGTAGATGAAGTAGCGCTGCGTGATACCATTCATCGAATTCTCAAGCGTAAAAGACGGGCTCCTATGAGGAAAAAAGAAACGCATGCCCGTATCCAATGTTTCGGTCAGTATATTGTCTCTCGTTTAAACGATGGGAGCCCGGTCGATTTCCCGACGGCAAAGACAGAAGAGCTTCTCGCATATTTTCTGATTCACAGGGATACGAGTCTTTCTAAATGGAGCATATGTGAAAGTCTATGGCCGGAGCATGAGCCGCAGAAAGCAGAACAAAATCTGCATACAACCGTATTTCGCATGAAGAAAACCTTGCTGGATAACGGCATCCATATTCAATTAAGCTCCAAAAAGGGTTTTTATCATTTTCAACTCCTCGAATCCTGTGATTATGTGCGCTTCGAAGAGCTGAGGAGGGGAGGATCTGCCCAGATTGATAGATATCCTGCGGATGCAGAAGAGGTTTTAAGGCAGTATAAGGGGGCACTTTTTGGCTGGAAAGATTACGCCTGGTGTGAAGCGGATAAGGAACGGGCTAATCAAAGCTTTCGAGATATGTCCAAAACGCTGGCTCGCTTATATATGAAAAGAGGAGAGTATCGGCAAGCACAGGATTTTCTGCAATTCTTTCTCTCCATCGTTCCTTACGATGAAGAAGGTCATGAAATGATGCTAAGGATCTTTATGCACCGGCAGGATCGAACTTCCTTTTCCATGCATTTTAACAAAATGAAAGAGGTGTTCCAGCAGGAAATGGGAATGGAACCGCCTGCCTTCATGGAGCAGATGTATGTGGAAATGATGGGAAAATCATAGTTAGAAGAAGCTTTGCGGTACTCCCTGATAAATGGGATTCTGCGGAGCTTTTTTTGTGGCGTTTTCTGAGGTTCTTTGTAAGTGTTTTGTAAGCGTACGTAAGTAAAATTAGTTCTCGGGACCCACGAATGTCGAAAGAAGGGGAATTACGCGACTTATTGGTGTTGAGGTGAATACAGCGATATTGAGAGGAGAGCACCTGCGGTGAGAGCAGGGAAAGGCCGGAGAAGGACGGGCTTGAGATGTTTGACTGTGTACCTGTACATAGATGGCACCGGAAAAATTAGATAGTAATGATATGAAGAAGATTACGAATGTTTAATCAGGGAGGAATACAGAATGATGCAACATGTTATGGGCAGGAACAAGCTTCGATCCTTGTTTTCTGTTGTTCTTGTTTTCAGTTTACTTTTGAGTTCGTTTCCATCCATTGCTTTTGCGGATGATCCAGCATCACTTGAGATCGGAACTGCTTCCGGATCTCCTGGTGATATAGTAGACGTTCCTGTATATATCTATCCGGGGGATTATAGTATATATGGCTATCAGCTTAATTTTACCTATAATCCTAATAAACTTGAGCCGATGCCAGGGGTAGCAAGTACGAAATGGAACACATCTACCTTTGATAAAGGTGAAATTCCAGCCAGTACTGAAGTTTATGTGAACTCCAGTTTCGGAGAAGAACACCCCATTAAGGATGGGAAGCAAGAGATATTTGTTTTACATTTTAGAATAAAGGAAACAGCGAGTGAGGGTTCAGCCCATGTGATTTGGAATTCAGGTACATACATTGGATCTAATGAATCCATAGTAGGTATTGACCATAATACTCCGGGTTCTGTCACAATAAATCCTGCCTCTGGAACAGGCACGGGGGACGTGGAACCAAAGGATGCACAATCACCTCAAATTAACCAGCAACCTTTGGATAAAGAAGTGAATTTGAATGATAGTGTGCAGTTGAGTGTAAATGCAACGGTAAGTGACGGCGGAGTGTTAAGCTATCAATGGTACAGTTTAATTACGACTGGAGAGAGGGCCATTGATGGGGCTACGGATAGTAGCTTTGATGTGCCGACAACGACGGCAGGAACAACGTTTTATTTCGTTAAGGTAAAGAACACACTCGGTGCCAGTTCCAAGATAGACTCTAGCCAAGTAGTCAGTGTAACGGTGAAACCCCCATTGGCTGAAGGGCATTGGCAAGATATAACGGGGCCAGAGATACCTGTTAATGGACCAATTGATATCGCAGTTGATCCGAATGGTACGGTGTACGTGGCTAGTTCCACAACAATTAAGATGCGGTCCAACAATGGTAACTGGATCGATATAACACCAGAAGAAGGTCTCGAATATATCTCGGGTATGGCTGCAGATAGCACAGGGGCAATCTATGTGTCGCGGAGCCGCAGTAGTTCTATTTTGAAATATATGGATGGTACTTGGGAAGTTGTTAATGGCACTAATGAAGGTCTCTCCACGCCAGTTGATGTGGCAGTGGATGAGAATAACCAGATTTTTGTAGCAGATAGAGAGTTCAGAAACGTTAAAAGACTGGTCGATGGAACCTGGGAAAGTATCAGTGAATTCAATGTCTCTACTCCTGTTGGATTAGCAGTAGGTAATGGGAATGTTTATGTAACATATGATAACTTTGTTGAATTTGGAGTTAAAACATTAATGGATGGTAGCTGGGAAGGTATCACAGCTGGCACAAAATTTAATATGCCACAAGGAATTGCAGCCGATGCAAGTGGGGATGTGTATGTAGCAGACTCATATAATCATGTTGTAAGGAAGCGGTCTGCAGGCGTATGGACAACGGTCAGTGAAGTAAGTGATTTCAGCCTTCCATATGGTGTAGCCATAAGTCACAATGGAGACGTGTATGTCACAGATTATGAGAGCGGACATATTAAAAGGCTGATTGTTAATGCAGCAATTCCGGTTATTCATGCACAGCCCATTGGCGATACGGTAGATCAGGGAGCTGAGCAACCGAAATTGAGCATTAATGCCACAGTTAACGATGGTGGTACATTGAGCTATCAATGGTACAGCAACACGAAAAATAGCGTGGAAGGAGCCTCATTGATTGAGGGTGCAACGGAGAGCAGTTATTCCGCACCGACAACTCAACCTGGCATTCTCTACTATTATGTGAATGTGAAAAATATGAATACTTCTGCTGCCCAAAATCAAGCCGCATCAGTCAATAGTTCCCTTGCGCTAGTGACGGTGAGTAGCGGCGGCAACACTGGTGGTGGAACAGGACCAGTGATTACGGAACCAGCAAAGGCACAATCCCCTCAGATTTCCCGACAACCTGCGGACAGAAGTGTAAGCCTGAATGATCCAAGTCCACAGTTGAAAGTCGTTGCATCCGTAAATGATGGGGGTCAGCTATCCTATCAATGGTATCGCAATACAAAGAAAAGTGTCGAGAGTGGAAACATTGAAAAGATCGCAGGAGCAACGGAAAGCAGGTATGATGCGCCCGCATCAACTGTGGGAATAACGTATTATTTTGTTGAGGTAACCAATACGCTAGGTGAAACTTCCACAACAACGCCGAGCACTGTAGCTACAGTACTTGTAAGTAAGGGGAGCTGGCAAGATATCACGGGGCCAGAGGCATCTTTTGTTGGTGCAAATGGTATTGCAGTCGATCCGAATGGTACGGTGTACGTAATAAGTGGAATGAAAATTGTTAAGCGTACTATAGACAGTGACTGGCAGGATATCACTCCTGCTGATGGAGAGGAAAGAGAAGATTTTTATACAGGGATTGCAGCAGATAGCAAAGGTACAATTTATGTGTCTAGGAGCAGTGACAGCTCTATCTTGAAATACGCTAATAATATTTGGGATACTGTTCCTGGTAATGGACTTATCAATCCATCGCATTTGGCAGTTGATGAGCAAGATCAGATCTATGTGGTAGATCGAGGCGACGTAATTAAAAAACTGGTTAATGGTACTTGGGAGAACTTCGGTTCAATTAATAGTTACATTTCTAGTTTAGTAGTGACTGGTGGGAAAATGTATGCTAGTCATAGTAATGGAGTTACGGTCAAAACGTTGTGGAACGATAGTTCGGAGGAAGTCGTATCTGGCGTACAGTTTGTCATGTTAATAGGAATGACAGCGGATGCGAACGGTAATGTGTATGTTGCAGACAGTGAAGGCGTGAAAAAACTGTCAAATGGTGAAGCGACGCCAATTAGTACAAAAGCCGATTTCAGTATTCCGTATGGGCTCGCTTTAGATTCCCTTGGTAATTTGTATGCTGTTGATAATCAGCTCGGCAAGGTTAAGAAGCTCATCATCAACGCAGCAACTCCGGTAATTCATACGGATCTGGTGGACTTAAAGGTAGATCAGGGAAGCGAGAGCCCGCAATTGAGTGTGAATGCCACGGTAAGTGACAGTGGTACATTGAGCTATCAATGGTACAGTAACACAAATGATAGCGTTGAAGGCGCTACATTGATTGAGGGTGCAACAGAGAGTAGTTTTTCCGTACCTACAGATCAAGCAGGTAAGGTGTACTATTATGTGAAAGTGAAGAACACAAACGATTTGGCTGCTCAGAATCAAACGTCAACGGTCAATAGTTTGGTTGTGGCGGTGACTGTCAATTCAGCTAATCTTCCGGCTTACAATGTATTCTTTAATCGGCAGGATGGAACTGCTCCATTCTCAATGGGGGTAACACAAGGCTCCAAGATTCCAGTAATGATTGTTAAGGAAAGAGCAGGTTACACCTTTGAAGGGTGGTACAAGGATGCAGCAGGAACATTAAAATGGAATAACGATACAGATGTTGTGAATAGCGATGTTACTTTATATGCAAAATGGACTGCCACTAGCAACGGCGGTGGAACAGATCAAGGTGGCAACACTGGCGGCAACGGTAGTGGAACTGGCAATGGCAACGCTGGTGGAAACAGTGGAAGTGCTGGCAATGCAGGAAGCAACAACAGTGTTAGCGCAGGAGCAACTCCTGCAGGCACGCCAGCCCCGACCAATGATGCGGTTGTAGTACTGGTGAATGGCAAAGAGGAGCGCATTGGTAAGTCTGTAGCTTCTAAAGAAGGTGAACGTACGGTAACGACGATCACTGTTGATCAGAAGCAACTCGATACCAAGCTGAATGCAGAAGGGCAAGGCGCTGTTGTAACAATCCCTGTTTCTGCTGAGTCCAATATCATTATAGGTGAACTCACTGGACAGATGATTAAGAAGATGGAAGACAAACAGGCGATTCTGGTTGTGAAAACAGGAAATGCAAGCTACTCGATTCCTGCGCAGCAGCTTGATATTGATTCGATCTCCAGGCAATTGGGTTCTACAGGGACGCTGGAGGACATCAAGCTGTCATTGCGTATCGCTTCTCCGGAAGCAACAATGATGAAGGTTGCCGAAGATACGGCGAAACAAAATGCATTTACACTGGTAGCACCTTCAATTGACTTTACAGTCAAAGCAGAGTATGCAGGAAAGTCAGTGGATATAAATAAGTTTAATGTGTATGTGGAACGGTCTATAGCTCTGCCCGAAGGCATTGATCCAAGCAAAATTACAACAGGGATCGTAACAGATCCAGATGGATCTGTACGTCATGTTCCAACCAAAGTAACACTGGAGAATGGTAAGTATTTTGCCCACATTAACAGTTTGACCAATAGCTTGTACTCGGTAGTTTGGCATCCGCTGACGTTCAAAGATGTAGAAAGTCACTGGGCCAAGGATGCTGTTAATGACATGGGTTCCCGTTTAATTGTAAATGGCAGTGGTAATGATCTTTACAATCCGAATGTGGATATGACACGTGCTGAATTCGCAGCTATCATGATGCGGGGCTTGGGATTGAAACCGATTGAAGGAAATTCACCTTTTGCAGATGTAAAAGCTTCCGATTGGTATCATTCCGCCGTGCTGACGGCTTATGATTACAAGCTGATCGATGGCTTCGAGGACGGAACTTTCCGTCCGCAAGAGAAGATTACCCGTGAACAAGCGATGGTGATTCTCTCCAAAGCGATGGTAATTACCGGGTTAACAGAGAAGCTTGCAGGTAAGGGCAGCGATGAAATGCTGAAACCTTACACGGATGCTTCACTTGTTGCGGCATGGGCGAAAGCTGGTGTAGAAGCAAGTTTGGAAGCAGGTGTCGTGAGCGGCAGAGGAGCAGAACAACTGGCTCCGAATGCGAATATTACCCGTGCTGAAGTTGCGACGATTGTACAACGGTTACTGAAGGTATCCGGTTTAATTTAATGAAATTCAAAGGGTTGCTCCGTGCAGAACTAACTGCATCAGGGGCAACCCTTTTTGTGTATTTTGCATAATAAAAAAGACGTTACCGGAATGGCTATGACGAAGCCAGCATGTATCCTGCTCCCCGAATCGTAATAATTCTCTCTGGATGGAGAGGGTCATCCTCTATCTTTTTGCGTAAATTACTGATGTGTACAGCGACCGTTCTCGTATCCTCCAGACTTTCCATGCCCCAGACAAGATTGAATAACGTATCGACCGAGATCACCCGATTCACATTCTGTGCCATATAGGACAGGAGACTGAATTCTTTTTTGGATAAAAAAATGGTTTTACTACCTATGTTGACGGACTGAGCATAGAAATCCAGTTGCAACCCTGGTAACTCCAGCAGTTGTTCCCGCCTGCTTGACGATACTCTGCGAAGATGAGCCTTGATTTTGGCCATGAGTACGCCTGGACTGAACGGCTTGGTCACATAATCGTCGCCGCCATCCGTTAATGCACTGATCTTCACCTCATCTTCCTCATGGCTGCTCAGAAACAAGATCGGCGCATCAGTGTAGCCTCTTGCGTTCCTGCACCAGTCAATGCCGTTTTCATTGGCTAGCATCACATCCAGTACAATCAAATCAGGATTAAACGATGTAAGCAGCTGCATGGCTTCTGTCCCGGTATGACTATAAGTGCAATTAAAACCTTCACGTTCGCAATACGCCTGAACAATCTCACATATATGGGGATCATCATCGACGATCATAATTTTGTACGAGTCCTTCATATGGTCACCTTCCTGCTATTGAATAGAGCGGCAGCGATATATAAAATATCGATCCCGTCTCGCCGTCGCTGTCTGCATGAACGCTTCCCCCATGTGCCTGAACAATTTCCCTGCAAATCGCGAGTCCGAGTCCACTGCCCTCCACTTTCATGTCCGTGCTTGGCCGATCATATCGGTAATTGCGATCAAAGATTTGCTCGAGTTGATCCGGGGGAATACCCATGCCAGAGTCTTGTACACTAATGATCACATTAGAGGGATCTTCTGTCTCATCCACGGCTAGAGCAAGACGTATGATTCCACCAGTAGAGGTGAACTTCATCGCGTTGGATACGAGATTAAACAAAGCCTGCTCTAATCTTTGCTCATCAATCTCAATGTGCGGAAAGTCAGCCCGTTGATCTTCCCCTCTGCCGATGTCCAGTGTGAAATCCAATCCTGCGTCAAGCACAACCAACTCATATTGTTCAAAAAAACGATGTAAGAAGTCGGCTGCATGAACCGGCTCCATGTGGTATTCCACTTGTCCTGTCTCCAGATGAGACAAGAAGGACAACTCCCCGATCATATGATTAATTCGTATCGTGTTATCACGAATATATTTTAGGTACTGTTCATTGCGTTCTGGCTTTACCATATCTTTTACCGCCTCGACATAACCAAGCATGCTGGACAGCGGCAGACGCAAATCATGTGTAATGTAGGCAAGTAGCTTCTTTCTTCCATGCTCTGAGCGGAGTAACTGCTCATACGACGTACGCAGGTCTTCGTGAGCCGCAGATAATGCATGTGTACGTTCCTTCACCAGTTGCTCCAGATTGGTATTCATATCGGTAAGCCTGTCATTCGCTTCCTGAAGCTCATGGGCAATCCGCACCTCGTTTGTTGCTGCCCTTGTAAATCTGGAAGAAAGCAGAATCAGCTGTGCAATCGTGAATATCAACAGACCTGCCGGAGAAGTATTTCCGATTGGCGACCACTCATTGAAGTATAAGAAGTCGTTAATCACCGTAACCAAAGCAACCACGGATACGAGCAGGAAAATCAGAGCTCCCTCCATATGCTGCATAGCCGCTTTGGCTAGCCCAACCATCAGATATGCCATATGAAGAACAACGACCGCACCAATCAACATTAACATTTTGGTATAGATCAGTGCAGGGGTTATGACAACAACCAGGCAAAGTAATCCCGTTACGATTCGGCTGCCAAGACGGAACCATCGTGAGACATAATTCGGGAAAATACATTCATAATACTTGGTAATGACATACCCACCAAGACAAAGAGTCAGATATTCCATTTTAAACTGCAATTCCCACGGGAAATCAGAAAAAAATTGTGTAAACATCAGCTCGCCATTCAGCATGGATCGGATGCCAAACAACAAGGTAAACAGACCAAAGTATAATGGTGCTCTGTCCTGACGGCGGAGCAAGAACAACATCAGATTATATAAGCCAATGACGAGCAGACTTGCTGTTATAAACATGTCTGTGGCAACCTTCAGTTTAGTCTGGACCGTTAATACGTTACTCCCACCTAGTTCTATTTCTTTGGTGATACCGCCACGATTATGATAGAAATTGGATACTTGCATCACGAGTTCTACCGTATCGCTCTCGGGCTGGAAGAACACCAGTTTTGTTGCCAATTGCGGTGTCATGTTACTTTTGTCCTGACCAACCCTACCTGCTTCTGCAAGCAGTTCTCCATTCACCCATAGTTTATAAGCATGGAAAATGGTAGGTAACCGCAGCGCAAGTCGCTCATTTCTGTCCTGCTCGCTAAGCTTAATGAGCAGACGAAAAGTGGCAAAGCCTTCTCCTGTCAGTTCTTGACCATCCAATCGGTAGCCTAGCCATGATCCAGGTATATTGATATATCGGTCAGACTGTCCACCCATTTCCATACGACTTCGTATATCCTCAGGCGAAAGCAACTGATGCCAGTAGAATGTCCATTCTCCCTCTAACTGTACAGGATTTGTACGAATATGACCCTGAGTTAAATCGAGTATGCCTTGTTCGCTTTTAACGGGAGGGGAATCTGGTGCAGACATCACGGCGTAGCTTATGACCAAACCGATAACAACGACAAAAGTGATGTGAAGCAAGATCGTACGAGAACTGACTCGCAGAATATCCCTGAACATGAAGTTGACCCCAATCTACAAAATTCGCTATAAATATCTGAATATCTTCATGATAGCATCAACAAAAGAAAATGTGTGAGTCATGGAGATAAAAACTTCAAGAAAGACCCAGATGACTTCAAAGGTGAACTATTCTTTTGTGCTGTAGCTATTAGAGGGGCGTATCGTTGTGCTGTGCTATACTTTATGTAAATGTTCTGTTGAAGCTTTTCTGAGAATAGGAGGAACTATGTCCTGGAGTAAATTAAAACAACAATTAGAGAGTTTCCTTAGCCCCGCACTGGCCGGCACAGTAGCGTACCGGGCAACCAGTTACCGCTATTCACCGGATAAATCAGGGAGTGGTTATCTGACCGTGGATCAGAAGAATATCCTTAATATGGCGGATACGACGACACCCATACGGTGGTATCAGACCGATCAGGAGATCAAGAATGATCCCAATATCGTAATTCCTGTAAGTATGGAAGAGATTGAAGCCATTCGTAAAGAAACGAAAGGGGCTGTACCGGAAGAACGACTTGAGATCATGGTGCGAGGTAGAAAAAGCACATCTCATGCTAAGGAACTGTTAGCGGCTCAAGCCGCATTGAGCAAATCGAATTTTACGTCGGTAGCAACAACGTTTCTGGCCACTTCAATCGAGGACAATCTGGAGAGCAATGACATTCTGCTCAATATTTTGGCGCTGATCGACAGACGGGTGGGCAAAAAGCGGATTCTGAACATGTCGGATTCGATTAAAATGAAGCATTCTGCCGTGCAGTATTTTTACGAACTGCGCCGCAGGACAGTGTGAAATCGTTATTTCGCATGTTAAATCAAGCTTACAAACAGCTTATAAAGCAAAGAGAGCCGTGCTGTAACACGACTCTTTGCCGAAATAGCCGCTTCTAAGAGCAGTGGGCTTCAAACAAGAGCATACACGACCAAGTAGACCGCGACCTTTGTAAGGGGGCGGTCTACTTGTGTTTATCGGACCGCAACGCTGGAACTTAGCCAACCAAAGGTTATCATCGGCAAGCTCAAAGGGTAGAGAATGTAATTTAGAGCGGTTTAGAACAAAATATGTTGTACTACATATTGTTTTTATACTTCAACAAAGATAAGATATAATAAGAACATACGTTTTGTTCATGCTATATTTTATACATATTCGGGGGATTACTGTGGTTGAACTTGTTAAGGGGTGAATACGTCCAATGATACAATTAACCAGACGGCAAGCCAGGCGATTTTTATTGTTAAAGCATGGGTTATTGGGGGAGCATCAATATGTCGGAAAGTCAGGGGTCATGGAATTTACAAGACAGGTTGGTTGTCTTCAATATGATCCTATCGATATCTGTGGAAAAAATGCCGAGTTAGTATTGCAGTCACGCATTCGTGGGTTTAGCAAGAACATGCTCGAAGAGTTATTGTATGAAGATCGATTACTGATGGATTATCCCGATAAGAATCTCGCTATAATCTCTATTGAGGACTGGCCTTATTTCGAACGGTACAGACAAGCGGCCAGGCAACATGCCGAAAGCTATCCCCAGATGGAGACGCTCACAAGGCAAGTACGGGATTATATACAGCAAGTTGGTCCGGTAAGTTCGAATGAATTAAATGCATTGCAACTAGAAGGAGATTTCACTTGGCGTTCAGCCATTCATTGGAGTAGTGGGAACAATGTCTCTCGCTCGGTGCTAGAGCAGATGTATTCGACAGGTGAACTGGTTATCCATCATAAAAAAGGAACACGTAAATATTATGATCTGGCTGAGAAGCACATACAATCTGATTTATTGCACGCCCCGGAACCGTTATTGGACGAATTAGATCATCACAAGTGGAGAGTATTGCGCCGAATCGGTGCGGTTGGTTTACTGTGGAATCGTGCATCCGATGCCTGGCTTAATATATGGGGGTTAAAAACAGAACAGCGGAACAGGGCTTTTCATGAGCTATTGCTGGAAGATCGCATTATTGCTGTGGAGGTAGAACAAATCAAGGAACGCTTATACTGCCGGACAGAAGACTTACCTATGATTGAACACATACTGCAAAATCCGGAGTTACAAGAGCGTTGCGAATTAATTGCTCCACTGGATAATTTAATGTGGGATAGAAAGCTTATTTATGCATTGTTTGAGTTCGACTATAGATGGGAGATCTATACGCCAGCTCTCAAACGGAAATTTGGTTATTATGTGTTGCCTTTACTGTATGGAGACCGGTTCATTGGGAGAGCCGAGATTATCGTGGAACGGAAATCTGGAAGGCTTGTTGTTAAACATGTCTGGTACGAAAAAGACATGCAGCCAACCGAAGAACTTGTAGCCGTGGTGAAGGAATGTTTCGAGCGGTTTGCAATATTCAATGACTGTGAGACGATTTCAATAGAGGGAAAAGACTAAAAACTAAACATCAAAATTGAAGAGCATACATGTGTTTGTTCCCCAGCGGTTATAGCCTGAAGCTATAACCAGTCATACTTTTTTGGTATCTCTTCTAACCCCGCTCCGCGTGATATGATAATCATATACAACGAGGGGGTTATTTACATGACTGACAAGTTCCAGATCGTAGGCAGTTTATTGCGGCCGGAAGAGCTGCTGACATATAAAACACAGATTGAACACCGGGATGATATCCAGTATCCATTCTATGAAAACTTTCAAGGATACCAGCAATGTGAGACGAAAGCGATTGAACAAGTGATCCAAAAAGAGATTGAGAACGACCTGTCCGTTATCACGGACGGCGAATTTTCCAAATCGATGTGGCATCTCGACTTTGTGTGGGGATTTGGCGGAGTGGAGCGGTATATTGCGGATCATGGGTACTTTTTCCGGGATGTGGACGGCACTTCTAAATATGAAACACGTAAAGATATCGGGCTGCGTATTACGGGGCAACTGAGCGGCAAGAATCATCATTTCATTCAACTGTTCAAGCAGTTGCAAGACCAAGCGGGTGACCAGCAGACCAAACTCTGCATTCCATCGCCATCCCATATTTTCGGTGAATTATCGTGGTCGGACAACATTGGGGGCAAGGATGCCGTATACCAGAATACACAGGAGCTGAAAGCCGGCTTGGTAAGTGCTTATAAGGAATTTGTGCAGGAGTTTGCAAGTGCGGGTGGTAAAATTCTGCAAATGGATGACTGTCTCTGGGAGCTGTTTGCCGATGACAATCCGAACTCGCCTTTTACCGGAGAGCATATTAATCAAGAGGAAGTACAGGGTCTCGCCACGGAGTTTATTGATATCAACAATACGGTCATTGACTTCGGTCATAGTCTGGGTCTGAAAATGTGGACACATAACTGCCGCGGCAACTATGACTCCCGTAACATGGGCGGCGGATCGTATGCGAAGATTGCGAATCTGTTCCTGAAGCAATTGAAGTATGATCGTTTCTTCCTGGAGTGGGATGATGACCGGGCAGGTTCCATCGAAGCGCTGGAAGTGTTCAAAGACAGACCGGATACGGAAATCGTACTGGGATTGCTGTCCTCCAAAACGAGTACACTCGACGATGAGGAGCGCGTGGTTCGTCTGCTGGACGAAGCCTCCAAGATCATTGACAAAGATAGGCTACTGCTGTCTCACCAATGTGGTTTTGCGTCCTGTGATGGCGGGAACGAACTGAGCGAAGCCCAGCAGTGGGCGAAGATTCATCAGGGTCAGCAGATTGCGAAGCAATACTGGGGCAACTAATTTCTATAACATATAGATATTTTCATAGGGCGATCTTTTCCGAGCAGGATTCGGGAGAGATCGTTTTCTATTTTGCCTGATTCGTTACCGTGTGATCGTTATGTCTGTTTTGTGATTCTTCTCACTTTCCTGACCCGACATCTGCTCTACACTTAATGGCATGTAGATAGGGGGAGAATGGATGACGATGCCACAGATCAAGGCGCAAATGCAGCAGTTAAGGCCGCAGATGAAGCCACGTGATTATACCCAATATCCGTTCATCGTGATCTGGGAAGTGACCCGGGCATGTGCACTGAAATGTGTACATTGTCGGGCAGAGGCCCAGTATCGGGCTGATCCACGTCAACTGACCACCGAACAGGGAAAAAGGCTGATAGATGATATCGCTGCTATGCAGGAACAACCGTTATTTGTTTTCACGGGGGGTGACCCGCTAATGCGGCCTGATCTGTTTGAACTGGCGGAGTATGCGATTCGGGAGAAGGGGCTACCCGTGTCCATGACGCCTAGTGCCACCCCGAAGGTCACTGAAGCGGCAATTATGCAGGCGAAGGAAGTCGGCTTATCCCGCTGGGCATTTAGTCTGGACGGGTCAACGGCCGAGATTCATGATCATTTTCGCGGAACCAGAGGTTCTTATGATATGACGATGAGGGGCATCCAGTTTTTGCAGGAAGCAGCCATTCCGATTCAAATCAACACGACCGTTTCCCGTTATAACCTCCACGATCTGGAGGCGATCAGCCGCAAGGTGAAAGAGATGGGCGTTGTGCTGTGGAGTCTGTTTTTCCTCATTCCGACAGGCAGAGCTCAGGAAAAAGATATGATCACAGCGGAAGAGCATGAACAGGTCATGAAGTGGATGGTGCAGCTTGCTCATGAGATGCCTTACGGCGTGAAATCAACGGAGGCGCCTCACTACAGACGAGTAATGATACAGCAACGGACAGCAGGAGCAGAACAGGCCTCAGAGCAGGCCTCAGAGCAGAACTCCAAGCAAGGCTTAGAACTTCAATCCGAGCAGAGCGCAGGTTATCAGGCAGATGTGGCCTCGGTTTTCGCCAAACGCCCAGATATGCTGGGACGTGCACCGCAAGGGGTCAATGATGGGGACGGGTTTGTGTTTATCAGTCACACGGGGGACGTCTATCCTAGCGGTTTCTTGCCCGTGGTTTGCGGTAATGTGAAGAATGAGTCGCTCATTGAGGTGTACCGGAATTCACCGGTGATGCAGACCTTGCGGGATAAGTCGAAATTGAACGGAAAATGTGCAGTCTGCGAGTACAAAACGATGTGTGGTGGCTCCAGAGCAAGAGCGTACGCAATGACGGGAGATTATATGGCCAGTGATCCTTCCTGTGCCTATATCCCGGTGGCGCTGCGTTAAAGTTTATATGGCGGGAAGTGTAGCATGGAAAATCAACGCACGAAACAAGTTGTCATCGCTGGCGGTGGCATTACCGGATTAAGCGCAGCTTATTATATCGAACATTTTTGCAGAGCGAATGATATTGCAGTAGAACTTATTATTGTCGAAAAAAAGGATCGATTCGGTGGACATGTGCACACCGGTAAAAGGGATGGATTCGTGATCGAACGGGGGCCCGATTCTTTTCTCGCACGGAAAACCTCCATCATTGAGCTTATGCAGGAGCTCGGTATGGGTGAAGAACTCGTTGGTACGCGTCCAGGGGTGTCGCATAGCTATATCGCCTATCGGAATAAACTGCATCCGATCCCGGATGGCTTTATGCTCGGTGTGCCTACGAAGTGGAAACCCTTCGTAACAACTCGTTTATTGTCCCTTCGGGGCAAGGTGCGAGCAGCAGCAGATCTTGTTTTGCCGCGGAGGTCGAGCAGGGAGGATGAGTCTCTGGGGCAACTGCTGCGCAGACGCCTTGGCGATGAAGTACTGGAGCAGATCGCCGAGCCGCTCTTGGCAGGCATATATGCAGGCAATGCGGACGGACTGAGCGTACAAGCAACGTTTCCAATGCTACAGGAAACGGAGCAAAAACACCGTAGCCTGATCGTGGGCATGCTGGGTGTGAGAAAAAGTCGCGCCCCAAAGCAAACAGTCAAGCCTACGGCTCAAACCACAACGGAGTCTACGTCACAACCTACAACTATATCGGCAACCCGTCCAGCTCTCAAACCCGCATCAAAACCATCGGGCACGGCCACTCGAAGCATGTTTTTGAGTGCACGGGGCGGACTGGAAGGTGTGGTAACGCAACTTGAACAGACACTTTCTTCCACAGCACATTTGATCAGGAACACGGAAATTTCCCGTGTGTCGAAAGCAGAACAAGAGCAAGGAAAAGACACTATACGTTATACGGTTCAGTTTAACAATGGAACGACGCTTGCGGCGGATGCGGTAGTGATTGCGACTCCAGCGTATGCAGCAGCGGATATGCTTGCACATGAGCATGAGGCGATTGCAGAACACCTGCGTGCGATCCCGTATGCTTCGGTGATGAACGTCGTACTTGCTTATCGCGAGCAGGATGTGGGTGTTTCCCTGAATGCATCCGGCTTTGTTGTACCGCGCAAGGAAGAACGCAAAATTACAGCCTGCACCTGGACATCATCTAAGTGGGAGCATACAGCGCCGAAAGGTCACATTCTTTTGCGAGCCTATGTGGGGAAATACGGCCGTGACCCGATGAGTCATCAGCTTACCGATGAAGAAATCATTGCTGAAGTACGCCGCGAATTACAGGATACCATGGGGATCTCCGCAGAGCCTGTTTTTACAGAGATCAACCGATTACCGTTATCCATGCCCCAATATCAAGTCGGGCATCTAAAACGAATCGCAGAGGTTGAGAAGTTACTGGAAGATGTTATGCCTGGAGTGTACGTTGGTGGCGGAGGTTACCGCGGAATTGGCGTTCCGGATTGTATCTCTCAGGGCAAGGCTATGGCGGAGAAAGTCATTGGCACGTTGTTGGGAACTAGATAAACATAAAGAAGCGGCAGCCTGTCCCGAAATTCAATCGGGGGAAGCTGCCGCTTTTTTTATTGGCAGGCGCTGAATTTACTTACGCTGTAATGATCGGCTCAAGGAATATATTCACACGATCCGGGGATGTGGATCACGCTATTTCGCAGTAGCCTGCTGCGCCAGCCATTCTTTTTTTAATATCGCATATTGATACGTGTTCTCGTATTTCGGCGTGCCGTCTTCATTTTTCACAAAAGAAATAAATTCAAGGAACAGACCTTCCCGGCGCATACCGAGTTTCTCACACAGCTTCTGAGACCGGAAGTTATCGTCTTCCACATAAGCGTAAATTCTTCGAATTCCCTGCTCCATAAAGAGGTATTCCATGAAGGCACGAGCACTCTCGCTGGCGTATCCTTTTCCCTCAAACCTTCCGTTAAAATTCCAGCCGACACTATACGTATCTGGATCTGAGTTTGAATCTGAATTCGATTTCGAGTCCGAATCTGGATCATGGCCTTCTGTCATCCCAAACAGCTCTCCAATGATTTCATTGCTGTCTTTCAGACAAACGGCGATATGAGAGTCGTCCTTGCTTCGTTTCTCTACCTCAGCGACTGCTTCCTCAAGTGTCGACATCTGATGATCCATAAAGCAGTTCACTCGTGGATTCGCGGTATACTCGAGCAATCCGGCCGCATCCGTTGCGGCAAAATTACGTAAAATCAATCGATCCGTTACAATGTTTTGCATATATGATTCCTCCAATGATGACGGAAATAGATCATGCATATCTAATCCATATTCCGTATTTCGTATTTTGTTGTGTGTGATGGCATCGTACATATTCAACTCTTCTGTCATCTTTATCCTTTTTTCGGTGCCAAGTCTCTCGGCTTAACTAAAGCAGGCGCAGTTTTTGTTTTTAACGTCGTATGGACTCCCTTTGTCTCGTTTATCTCCTTGATCTCACTATCTTCATTGTTCTCCATATTCTTAATTGTCGGATTCGTTTTATCCGCTTTGGAGAACAGATTCATTAATTTGTCCTTGTAGATGTATCCGAATATAAATCCAACGACAGCAATAACCGATATGATGATGGCAATGGTATATTGTTGCATATGAAGGTTTGAACCTACCACGGCCGAAGCGATAATCCAGGGCAAACGTCCAATCAGCAGAATAGTGAAGAAGCGTAAAGAGCTGATGGATGTCAGCGCAGCGACAAAGACGAGCATGTCTTTGGGCAACCCGGGAACGAGGAAAAAGATAAATAAAAAGGCAGCAAATTTTCGCTCATCATGCATGAATGACATCCATTTCATATTTTGCTTCCGTAGCAGGCGCGATACAAAGTCACGACCGATAAAACGGGTGAAATAGAATGCGATCGCTGATCCTATGATCAGACCGACCGTAGTATAGAAGGAGCCGAGTGCAGTACCGTAGATATATCCACCGGCTATCTGTACGACCTCTCCGGGAATAGGCGCAACGACGATCTGTAGAATTTGAAATAAAATAAACATGATCGGGCCCCAGTGTCCCGTTGAATGAATATAAGCTCTGAAATTATCCATCGACGACATGATTTTAATGATAGCTGGTGCATAATAGATCAGCAGAGCTGTGGATACGACAGCGATCAGACCCAGCAGTACTTTCATCACGATACGTTTTGAAGTTTGCGGCATAGCTGAAGACTCCTTTTTTAATTACTTTGACTATTAACAGTATAAATCGAAATCATGAAGAGATACCTACTTAACTTCTTAAGAATTCTTAAGGCGATCCTGATCCACTGGCTCTGTTAAAACACGCAGACTATACTGGAATGAACGGAGGGATTTCGAATGAACAACAACAAGCAGATTTTAATTGCAGATGATAATAGTGAGATTCGTGAGATCGTGAAGATTTTACTAGAAAGTGAAAGCTACGAAGTCATTGAAGCCGTCGACGGCCAAGACGCGGTAGATAAAGTAACGGAAGAGACAGATCTTATTATTCTGGATATGATGATGCCCAATAAGTCTGGACTGAAGGCATGTCTGGAGATTCGTGAAAAAACGAGTGCGCCGATCCTGTTCCTGACAGCAAAAACACAGGATTCGGATAAACAACTAGCCTTTTCGTCGGGGAGCGATGACTTTTTGTCCAAGCCATTCTCGTATACCGAACTGGTGGCAAGGGTCAAAGCGCTGCTTCGCCGATATTATGTCTACCGGGGCAAGGAGAAGATCGAAGAGGCTGAGAACATTGCGGTGAAGGATCTCACCATTCACAAGGATGCGAAATCGGTGTATATCGGTGAGAAAGAAATCTCGCTGACGGAAATTGAGTATCAGATTCTGTTGCTCTTGGCGTCCAAACGAAGAAAGGTTTTCTCAGCCGAAAATATCTATGAGAGCGTGTGGCAGCAGCCTTATTTTTATACTTGTAATAACACGGTAATGGTTCACATTCGGAATTTGAGAAATAAGCTGGAAGACGACCCGCAGCATCCTAAATATGTGCAGACCGTTTGGGGGAAGGGGTACAAAATTGAATAAACTGCTCATCGGAAAAAAACTGAAGCTCAAGCTGGTACTTGCCATTATTCTCTCGCTGTTCGTTGCCGTAGGTACATTCATCGTCTTGCAGGTGGTTGGGGAGACGGCACTGGACAGTTATCTCAGCAAATCGACGTTTATCGAAAACAGGCAGCAGGATGCGCTGAAACGATTCCAGACCATGGTAAGCAGTGAGCACTTGTCCACACAGGATCATCAGAGACTCTCGGAATGGATTCGTGGGGAGCGGTACTTGGAGCTATTCATATTTGAACAGGATAAATTGATTTATGCATCCAACACGGAAGCGGATCCTGCGATAAATAAAGAGCTAATAACTCAGTTCTTACCGTCCAGAACACCGATTACAACCGTCCAGTTTGCAGATCAGCCGGCTCAGATTTATTTGGTTGGTTTCTACGAATATCAGTACTATAACTTGCTTTTGATTTTGACGGTATTCGCAGCTTTGATTGTGTTTATTGTTGCATTCTTGCTCATGATTAATCGGAAAATATCCTATATTGGCAAGCTTGAGCGTGAGATCAAAATACTGGAAGGCGGCAATCTGGATTATAAGATTACGGTGTCTGGTAAAGACGAGCTGTCATCGCTGGCATGGAGTATCGACGAGATGCGAAAATCTTTTGTGGAACGGCTCGGTAGCGAGGAGAGGGTGAGAAGTGCGAATCGAGAGTTGATTACGGCGATTTCTCATGATTTGCGCACACCGCTCACGATTCTGCTTGGATACATGGACATCATTGAACTGGGTAAATACAAGACACAGGAGGATCTGCACCAGTATATTCACAATAGCCGAGAGAAGGCGTATCAGATCAAGATTCTATCAGATAAGCTGTTTGAGTACTTCACGGTCTCTTCTGCATCAGAGGAAGAGGATGTGGAATCCGAAATCTATGATGGGCGAGAGTTGCTTGATCAGCTTCTGGATGAGCAACTGGCCTTAATGGAAAATTTCGATGTTGAGTTGAAGCAGAAATACGGGGAACAGGCCTTTTTGATCGAGTTGAATCTTGTAGCGATCCGTCGTGTGTTTGATAATATTTTCTCGAATATAAAGAAATATGCGGATCGTTCTCATCCAGTGGATATCGATTTATCTATCGAGCAACACATTTTAATCATGACCGCTCGGAACCGGATTAAACCTGTGGACAAAACGAAGGACAGTAACGAGATTGGACTCGTCAGTTGCCAGAAAATCATCGAACAGCATAACGGAACATTGAAGATATCTGAGCAAGAGGAAACATTTATCCTACAGATCGAATTGCCCGTTATTCTCAGTAAATGAGATCGGAAGTCGTATGGTTTAAAGACACGCCCTAGGCAGAAATAATACATTTTTGCTTATTCGATGTAACTTCCAAGTGTTAGGAAGGGTTATATAAGAGAGTAGCAAAAGGGGAAAAAGTGTAAATGAAAATGATTTAAAAGTAAGGAACACAATGTGATTGAGGGGAGAGGCTTCATGAAGAACAATCATACTCCACTGAGTAAAAATCGGATTTTAGAAGAACTGGACTCGCTTGGTTATTCGAACCGAATGAAAGAGATTGCGCGGCTGGGACGGCATCATCTGGCTGTGGGCGCGAAAGATTACGCTACGCTTCTGATTGAGCTACTGGACAGCGGGACAGCGTACGAGGCACATCTGGCGTTAACCGGAGCTGGCGCGGTAAAGGATGCACAAGCTGTTATACATGCGTTAAATCATCCCAAGGCTGGGGTCAGGGGCCGGGCTGCCCGGATGCTCGTAGAGGTGGTCACTGATCCGGGTTATGACATTGAAACCGAGATCGTTTCGATGTCGCACCATTGTCGTCAGCAACTGTTGCGGAGCATTGTGAAGTATACCAGACAGGACTGGGCAGAACGGCTGTTGCCGGTCGTATTGGAACGTTGGGGCGCAGATGACGCTATTTTCCTGCTATCCATGTGTGGTGAAGCAACGGTTCGCACACGATTGCCACAGCTTGGATATGCAATTGATAATTGGCGAACCATAACAACCCGGAACCCGGACCTGGTCGCTGCTTACTTAGAAAATGCCTTGAATCAAGTATCGGAGAGCGACAGGTCCAGTGTGTGGTATGAGATGGGCACGGCAGTAGAGAAGCTGAGTATATTGAGACCAGCAGCAGTCCTGGAATATGCATTGTCTTATGGTCCAAAAGAACAGATTCATCCTGTGATTAAGAATCAACTGGGTATCCTGATTCGGACCAGCCCTGAGCAAGTATTTGAACTGCTCGCGAGGCAGGAGACAAGGGCATATCTGCTGAATAACGGAGTTCCGGCGGGTGTGTTGAAAAAGAGAAGATACTTCACCACTGCACAATGGACTGCACTGGTGACCATGCTTGCCGAAGCACCTTTTCAAGTGGCAAAGGTGCTGGATACGCTCGCGCCTTCAAGCCGTGAAGCGTTATTTAATGCAGCTTACCCGGTGCAGGAGCGAACGAATCGAATGTTCCCTATGGCCCTGCTCGATGTACTGCCGCATCAGTTACGCGACAAAGAAGCGGTTCGCATGCTCACCCTGCGAGAAGTTCTGGAAGACCGGGGCAAAACGTTCGAAATGACAACACGTCGTCTGATTGCACAAGTTAGAGAAACGCTGGAGCAGGCTGTTCAGGTATCGAACGCGGATGAGCGTGCTATGGCTTATTCCCGGCTGATTCAAAGCACGGCTCTGTCCCGTAGTGGGATGGAGGACACGTTACGGTTCCTGACGAGAGTGAGAAACGATCAGGACCCGGTACGTTTTATGGTAATGGCAGAACTATCGAGATGTCCGGTCACGTTGTTTAAGGAAGAGCATGTGCCACATCTGACGATCCTGGTGGACAGTGTCATTGAGGCCAGAGATACTTCGTATGGAACCAGAACGGGAGTCGAGCAATTGGCTTTTGACATGCTGCTGGAGCATGCAAGTGAACCTGGGCGTCCCTTGTTCCAATTTGCGCTTAGAGCGATCAAGCGCATGGCGATGCGTGATGGGCAGTTTATGTTATTTTCCAGAGAGTGGAACAGTCTGCCGCAGGCCGCACTCGAAACCTTATTTGACGAGATCTATGCTATAGGTGTAGAAGCGAACAAGCGGGAGAGTGACTACGTCGTTCTACAGATGGCTAGTGCATTTGGCAAAGCGATTGATCGACTGCCCAAACTGCACGACCTGCTCGAGGAATTGGTGAAGAGTAAAAAGTCAGCGGCTCAAGCCGTCAGGTACTGGCTCGCTCCCTACAAGACCAGGGATAAACGGGTTAGGGAACTGCTGGACCTTGATTCGACATTCATCTCATTTTATGAAGTGTTTGAGCATTTACACCGGAAGCGTCAGGAGTGGCTTGATCCGTTTATCTCTGGTAAAGTCCTCAAAGGCAAGCACTTAACGGGGAAAACCATCTATCTGGTTCCAGCATATCATGGCTTTTATCGCTGGTTGCCTCGTCAGCAACAAGCGCTGGCTTCGCTACTTGACCGAGTGGCACAAGACAACAAGCGAAGCTTCTATGAGCGTGCAAATGCGATGCGGAGTTTGGCGGGTATGCCGGATTATCGTTCGAATCCATTGCTAGAGAAGCTACTAACTGATCCGGAAGTACATATCGTGGAGGCTGCCCTGCATGCTTTTTCGTTAACGGAGGAACCGGAAGACGCCCTACCTGTGTTGTTAAATAATCTGGATGGAGATCGTGCACGAGTAGCGATGTACTCCATTCCGAGGTGCGCACGCAGGGTGAACCCGGTGTTGCTCACGTCCATGCTTTCGAGCCTGTTGGACCGGGAAAAACTCAAGATTACGGTGCGGAAAGAAGCGGTTCGGTTGCTGGGAACTTATAAAAGTAGTGAAAGTGTGACCTTACTCATCCGTGAATTTGAGAAGCCGAAGCGGCACAAGGATGTCATTATTGCCATTGGTCATGCGGCCAGACAATGTCTGGACGATGAGCGAAGCTGGACAATGATGAGTATCATGGCGTCCTCTTCGGATCGGGACATTGCGCGCAGTTTGCTGAATCAGCGTCCGGATGAACTTCCGGTGGAAGCGCGACTGCGATATTTACAGTGGATTACCGAAATTGCGGGGCATGATGACCCGATTGTATCGATGGAAGCCTTTCATGCGATGTCACGCTGGGGACATGTAAGTGCAGAGGTCATTTCACAATGTGCTGGCAAAGCACTAATCGATCTACAGGATGGTACGCGCTGGAAAGCCGCGATTCTTGCCTTGGTCACGGTTAGCAGGGACGGGAAAGTGAATGATGAGGTCGTACAAGTCATCCGGCAGTTGGCTGAAGTGGAGGCCCAGGACGACTGGAACGCAGGTAGGGAGCGGGATTTACCTCATCGTCAACGTTTGCTGGAGTTAATTGATCAGCTTGTCTCGGGTTCTATATCGGTGAAAAGGCGACTTGCTCCATTATATGCATCCATTATCAGGACTCTTCAGCATCATCAATCGCTGAAGCTCACGGCGATTCGTCTGCACCTGGCTGCAATGGATTGGAGCCAGCCGGATCAGGCGGTCGAAGGGTTACACCCTGTTATTGATATCGTTAATGCGCATCCGTATGTACTTGAATCGGTCGATCGGCAGATTAAGCGTACGGTGCTTGATGGGAAAGGATATTGGAAACCGGAGCAGCTACTCCACATCGTAGATGTGTTGAGAACGCGGACGGATATTGCTTCTTCCTGGATTGGACTATCTTTGCTCAAGGTCGCTGGTGAGGATTTACTATGGAATCAGGATTGCCGCAATCGCTTAAGAGCTTACCGACAGCATGAACAAGAAGCGGTTCGTCTGCTGGCGTTGGACAGTTGGACAATACTTGAATAACATCATTGTTTTCACTACAATCGAGTAGAATAAGTGCGCTGCACCACTATATGCTAATGAACCGGGGGAGAATGAGGATGACCATGAACTCCATTGAAAATGAAAAAGATCTGTCACCGGAACAACGTGATGAATTGTTCAAGGCATTAAAGACCCGTTTTGAAAAGAATATGAGTCGTCATTCCGATCTGGAATGGGCTAATGTAGAGGCTAAACTGGAAGCAAACCCGGACAAACTATGGTCACTGCACGAGATGGAGAAGACGGGCGGCGAACCGGATGTTGTGGAGTTGGACAGTGAGACAAGTGAATATATCTTTATAGACTGTTCACCAGAGAGTCCCAAGGGTCGCCGTAGTGTATGTTATGATCAGGCTGCACTGGATGCACGTAAAGAGAACAAACCTAAGCATAGCGCTGTTCAAATGTGCATCGAGATGGGCATTGAGCTTTTGGATGAGACCCAGTATCGTGAACTTCAGCAACTGGGGAACTTTGATCTGAAAACATCCAGCTGGGTGGTGACACCTGAACATATTAGACAGCGGGGGGGAGCCATTTTTTGCGACCGCCGTTACGATACCGTGTTTATGTACCATAACGGGGCAGAGTCCTATTACGCTGCAAGAGGTTTCCGTGGTTTGTTAAAGGTGTAAATGAAATATAGATTGGATTATGTTAGATGAAATGAGCAGTCCCAACAGGGATAGAGAGGAACGATTCGGCAGGTTGCGAATTGTTCCTTTTTTGGTTTTAATTAAGCCAAGTTAAGTGAGTTAAGCTATATAAGTTGAACTATTCTTTTACACAATAACGGAGAGGACAGAAAAAACCTGAAAAAGCGGAGCTAAAAGCTTTCTGAAAGAAAGCTAGCATCGGAAGCATACGCTTCGCCTTTATCACCGGATTTTCCCCTTTGGAAAAGGGAATCCAAAAAATCTGGGGATAACCGCTACTCTCCAGGTTATTCTGTCATCGGAGTGGGCCGTGTAAAATCTTTAGTTCAACTTATATAGATCTCCTTTGTCATTTGGCTCCTCAATATGCACCATAACCCGAACCAGATAATCCTCCGCATGTTGCAGCACAATCTCATCCTGCATGTAATCCTCGTAAGCATCACCCTTAATGACATACTGTTTCTTCTCTATATGATCAAAGATTTGCGGAAAAAACCTCTCGGTATCTCCATAGTCGGCTCTGGCATAAGAAACAAGATAATATCCCTCCGGCATATACGCCTGTTCATGATGCTCTGTTGTCATATAGCTATACATATGGGAGATCATATCTCCATCCTTGCGTAGCAGATCCGCTTTAGGAATGATGACGCCGCCGGGATAACCGAGCGGAGCATGTTCCTTGTTCAAACGTACTCGAAAATCCTCCCAAAGTTCCTCAGGGAACTCCTTTTTGGATGAGTAGATACGGCGGCTCAGCAGCAAGGGGGTTTCAGGTTGCCAGATGACATGCATTTGGCTGGTGTCGAGGTGCATGGATTGCTCTATATTTTCCGCACGTTGAATAATCATTTGTTTGGCCTGAGTCAGTTTGGCAATCTGCAACTGTAGATTCTCCTCCTGTTTGCGCAAAAGTTGAAGAGTCGTTTCTGGAGAACGCTCACCGAGATGTTGCTGAATTTCCTCCAGGGACATGCCGAGCTCTTTGAAAATATGAATAACGCCGATCGTTTCAAACTGGTTGTGGCTGTAATAGCGATAACCGTTATCCGCCACATAGGCAGGCTTGAACAGACCAATGCGGTCGTAGTAAATGAGGGTTTTGCGTGAAACTTCTGACAGCTTGGAAAAAGCGCTAATGGATAACATTTCATTGGAATGCATAAGTACCTCCAGGTCGAAAAAAGGTGATTGACTGTATAGTTGCTATACAGTTTATAATACAGCTGTTCTGACCGCCGATCTACCTTTAGATCGCAGATCAGCGTGTTTATTTTAGATGAGGAGAATGCTTATGGTCAGGAAATTACTGCAAAGTGTACGTGAATATAAAAAGGATACGTGGCTGACGCCTTTGTTTTTACTTGGTGAAGTGGCCATGGAAGTCATTATTCCGCTGTTTATGGCTGAATTGATCGATCAGGGGATCACGGGGGGCCAGATGAATCAGGTAACCAAGTACGGCTTGATTCTGGTGTTGTTTGCCCTGGTGTCTCTGGTCTTTGGAGCGCTGGCGGGTAAGCATTCTGCGATTGCGATGTCGGGGTTCGGAAAAAACTTGCGTTACGACCTGTTCCGTCATGTGCAGCAGCTGTCGTACTCCAATATGGATAAATTCTCGACTTCAGGGATCGTCACCAGGCTGACTACGGATATTACGCATGTGCAAAATGCATTTCTGATGATTATCCGGATTGCCTTCCGCAGCCCGGTCATGATGATTTTTGCAACGATTATGACGTATCGTATCAGCCCGTCCATCGCTACATGGTTCGTGATTGTTATACCCGTGCTGGCAATTGGCATGATGATTATCATGAAGTATTCTTTTCCGATATTTGAGCGTGCCTTTGACAGTTACGATGATCTCAATAAAGTTGTGCAGGAAAACGTACGCGGTATCCGGGTTGTGAAATCCTATGTGCGAGAAGAGCGTGAGGTATCCAAGTTTCAGGTCGTATCCCAGCGAATATTTGCACAGATGGCTAAGGCAGAACGCATTCTGTCGTATGAACTTCCATTGATGCAAATTGTGATGTATGCCGTGATGCTGATGATCTCATGGATTGGAGCCAAACTGGTTGTGGGTGGAAACATGACTACCGGGGAGCTTACGAGTGTATTCGCGTATTCCATGCAAATTCTAATGAGTTTGATGACGCTGGGTATTGTTGTCATTATGGTTGCCATTGCTCGGGCTTCGGCGGGAAGGATTAATGACCTGTTAAGTGAACAGCCGGACATTACCAGTCCGGAGTCACCCGTTACAGAGCTACACAACGGGGAGATCGAATTCCGCAATGTGTCCTTCCGTTACTCAGGCAAAGCCGAGAATTATGCCCTGTCTGGCATCAATCTGCAAATTTCTTCGGGACAGACGATTGGTATTATTGGAGCTGCGGGCAGTGCAAAATCTACCTTGGTACAGTTGATTCCACGTCTATATGATGCGAGTGAGGGTGAAGTGCTTGTCAGTGGTGTCAATGTGAAGGAGTACGATCTAAGTTTGCTTCGCAGCCAGGTCGCGATGGTATTGCAAAAAAACGTCCTGTTTGAAGGCACGATTAAGGAGAATCTGCGTTGGGGCAATGAACATGCTACCGATGAAGAGTTGATCGAAGCGTGCAAAGCAGCGCAGGCACATGAGTTTATTTCCACGTTTCCGGATGGATATGACACTCATTTGGCACAAGGCGGTACGAACGTTTCGGGAGGTCAGAAGCAGAGACTGTGTATTGCCAGAGCTTTGCTCAAAAAACCGAAGATTCTGATTCTGGATGACTCTACCAGCGCGGTAGATACACGGACCGACGCATTAATTCGCAACATTTTCAAAGAAAGCATACCGGATACAACAAAAATTATCATTGCCCAGCGTATTGCATCTGTGGAAGATGCCGATCAGATTGTCGTGCTGGATGAAGGCAAGATGGTAGATATCGGAACCCATGAGGAACTGCTGGGTCGAAATACAATTTATCAAGAGGCTTATTATACACAGACGAAAGGCGGTGAAGCACTGGATGGATAACATTCAATATGGCCGGACGATAAAACGTCTGCTAACCTACTTTAAATATTACAAATTCAGAACGACACTAGCGCTGATCCTGGTGCTGGTGAGTTCTGCCGTCTCTGTTGCTTCAGCGGCCTTTCTGCGATTGCTGATCGACGACTTTATTACGCCGCTACTTGGAAATCAAAATCCAGTATTTGATGCCTTGTTACAGGCTTTAATCATTCTGGCTGTGATCTATGCTGCTGGAGTCATCAGTACATTTGTCTCGAAACGGCTGATGATTACCGTCTCACAGCAGATTATGAAGAGGATTCGTGACCGCTTATTCGATCACATGCAGAAGTTGCCGATTAAATATTTTGACCGTAAAGCCCACGGGGATATTATGAGTCATTACACGAACGATGTGGATACGCTGAACATGATGCTGACGGATGGATTGCCCCAGCTGTTGTCCACTGCCGTGACAGTGGTGGTCGTTCTCGGTACGATGTTGTTTCTTGATGTGCCTTTAACGATCGTGGTTGTGCTAGGTGCACTCGCGATGCTTTGGGTTACCAAAACCGTCGGTACCAAGGCAACCGAGCATTTTTTTCAGCAACAGGAGTCTATCGGGGTTGTGGATGGATATATCGAGGAGATCATTCATGGGCAAAAGGTAGTGCAAGTGTTTGGTCGCGAGCAAAAAGCGATGGAACAATTCGCACATCTGAATGATAAATTGTTTGAGGACTCGGCGACAGCTAACAAATATTCGAATATTCTCATGCCAATCAATGAGAATCTGTCGACATTAATCTACGTGCTTGTGGCTATTGCGGGCGGAGCTATGTCCATATCGGGCTGGAACGCCGGTCTGAGTCTGGGGATTATTGCAGCTTTTTTGAGTTTATCCCGTAATTTCACAATGCCGATTGCCGAAATCTCCTCGCAGGTCAGCATGTTTGTCGTAGCTGTTGCAGGGGCTCAGCGGATATTTAACATGATGGATGAACAGCTTGAAGCAGATGAAGGCCGTGTGACCTTGGAGAAAAACAAGGATCAGGCCGGATGGGTCTGGAAACTGGAGGACGGAACAAGCGTTGTTCTGAAAGGCAAAGTGGAGTTTAAGGATGTCAGTTTTACGTATGACGGAAAGAAACAAGTGCTCCAGAATATTACGTTATATGCCAAGCCTGGACAGAAGCTTGCGTTCGTGGGTGCAACGGGTGCAGGCAAGACTACTGTAGCCAACCTGCTCAATCGTTTCTACGATATAACTGAAGGTGAGATCATCTATGATGGCATCAACATTCAGCGTATTCGCAAAGCAGATTTGCGGCGTTCCTTGGGAATTGTACTGCAGGATACCCATCTGTTCTCGGGTACGGTCGCTGAGAATATTCGCTACGGAAGGCTGGAGGCCAGTGACGATGAGGTCATTCAGGCGGCGAAGCTGTCGTATGCGGCGAGTTTTATTGAACGTCTGCCTGACGGGTATGAGACCTGGCTGGATGGTAACGGCAATGGACTGTCACAGGGACAGAGCCAGTTGCTAGCGATTGCCAGAGCAGCGATTGCGAGTCCGCCGGTCATGATTCTGGATGAAGCCACTTCATCTATCGATACACGTACCGAAGCGCTGGTTCAGAAGGGGATGGATAATCTGATGCAGGGCAGAACGGTATTTGTCATTGCCCACCGTTTGTCTACCGTGCGGAATTCCGATGCCATTATGGTGCTGGAGCATGGTAAGATCAAGGAACGTGGCGACCATGAACAGCTGTTAGTAGCGAAAGGTACGTATTATCAATTGTATACTGGAGCTTTTGAGTGGGATTAATGTTTAACGTAGTATTTAAGCATCGAAGAGTATACTAGAAAGCAACCAAGATCAAAAGGGGTGTCCCCAAAGCCTTATAAATGGCTTTTGAGACACCCTTAAATTTTGTTCACTGGTGGAGTAATTGTAGAACGGATTGAGGGCTTTGATTCGATTGTGTGAGCATGGCTTGTGCAGCCTGCAATAAAATATTTGATTTTGTATACTCTAACATTTCTTTGGCCATGTCTGCATCTCTAATTCGAGATTCGGCATTACTCAAATTCTCTGAAGCATTACTTGCATTGTTTAATGCATGTTCCATTCGATTTTGGATTGCACCGTATATTCCACGAATACTGGAAATTTTGGAGATGGCTTTGTCTACACGAGATAATGCTTGTCCTTGAATAGATGGTGGTAACAAGCCCATCGTTGTAATGCCTAACTCATCAGCCTGCACGTTGAATAAAGGGATATCCATATGTTGCCCTTGATTTGCTCCGGCTTGGACCGTGAGTTTCGGTGTGATATAGTCTATGTCTTTGATCTCGACATTTGTAGTTGTTTCTATGCGTGTAGACACTTCTGCTTCGTATGTACGTTCAAATACATCCAAATTTAATGAGAAAGGACCGTAATTGAAAGTAAATGTTAAACTTGAATGAGAAGGGAGGTTAACATCCCAATCAAAATTAATTGTGGGTTGTCCCCCTGCGGGATTATGAATTGCAAGTTGGGTTGGTGATAGAGATCCGAGTGAATCATCGAACGTAATACTAGCATTTGCTTCCGTTCCTGTCATCGTATATGTTGTATTCCCAGATGGAGAATTAATAGATGTTACACCATTGGGGATAAGTAGCCCATTTGCATCTGTCATCACTGAATTATCAGGCGGGTTAACCAGGTTACTTAGCTTTACGTTCGTATCCGTTGGATTTCCGTTATTTATTATATATTCGATTTGCATCGAATTATCTGGAAGTATAGTCCGGAGTCTTTTTATCGATACATCGGTATTTGGAAACCACATATGATCCCAAGCCGGAACTGTACCGGTATTGCTTCTAGATGTATACTCCACTGGTCGCATTATGCCATCCACTTCTACATTCTCACTCATCATGCCATAAACACGGCCGAATGTTTTGGGGCCAAACCAAGTTGAGTTCATTCCCGAAGCATACCAATAGTCTGGTGCTGAATATTGCGGATCGGTTGTAGGTGCTAACGTTTCATATACTGAACGCTCTGTATCTGTTTTAGTTGTTGTATAAGTATCCACATTATATTCGTTGTAACCTTGTCTCAAATCCTGCGATGTTATCGGAGTAATTACATTTGTGTTTGTATATGTCTGAGTTGTAGATGACGTATTAGAATTGCTAGTCAGGTGTCTTGCTTCTGGGGGTGTCCCAGAGGCTGCATAAACTACAGTTTTCTGTACGGTTGGAATTGTAGGCGGCTCACTAAGGGAAGTGTTTGTGCTGGAACTTGAACGATCCGCCAGTATTTCATAATCATCTCTTGCCAACAAGTTTATTGTGTTAAAGCTTGTGCTTTGGGAAATATGGTTTACTTCATTCGTAAGCTCTTGAATCTCACTTTCAATCATCAGACGATCGTTATTGGTGTATGTATCATTTAGACCCTGAACAATTAGTTCTCTCTGTCTTTGTAAAATAGCTGAAATTTCTTGCAGTCCACCTTCTGCTGTTTGAACAAGAGAAATCCCATCCTGTATATTTCGGTTTGCTTGGTCAAGTCCCCGAATCTGTGCCCTCATTTTCTCGGATATTGCTAGTCCTGCTGCATCATCAGACGCACTATCGATTCTTTGCCCAGAAGATAGTTTCTGTAGGTGGCTAGAGTTATTACGAGCGTTTTCTTGAATTCTCCTATGTGCACTAGTAGCCGCTAAGTTATGCGAAATAATCATATGTTATACCTCTATCTAAAGTGGAGTAATATGATTAATTTTACCATGGTAGAACAGGGATAGTCTATTGATTATGTGATTTTTTTGTAAATTTAGTGTGTAAATTTCCTAATAAACGTGATGTCTCCACTAAGATAATTAGCTCAGAAAGAAGAGGGCCATGCGCCACCGCACAGCCTATTCAGAGAAGAAAATGCTACACGTATTAAACCACAGGTTCATTTTGTTTTTTGAAAAAGTATTCAATGATCAATTCAAGCACAGGTTCCGGTACGGCACGCTGTAGCTGGGCCAGATCACCAAATTCCATGCGATACGGCTGCTCGGTACTGCTCGGAATCCAGTAGGGAAGTGGTTTACCGGTAGAGTCCAAGCCGTTGGGATCACCTGTTGCAATGAAGTTCGAGAGATAGTTACACATCTGGCGTGCCAGATCATAATGTTTACCCGTGAAAGGACGCCAGCATTTGGCGAGTGTTTCAAAAAAGAACCACAGATCGACCGAATGGAACGTGCCTGGTTGATCCCAGCCCGGAATGTCTGCGTCGAAATTATAATAATAGAGCGGTGTTTCCGACGGATGACCGCTATTAGAACGGATTACAAGCCGAATCGCATGTTCAATCATGCGCACAGAAGCCAGCTGTAAGACATGATCCAGATCGCCAGTATCGGCTTCACATCGCTCTAAAAAGGAAGGAGCATCCTCGCCAAATAGCTCTGTAGCCATCTGTTTCAGTTCCTCCACACTGTTTACCGCAGGCCGGGTCCAGAACTCGGAGGACGTATGCCCAAGCATGACAGGAACAAGTTCACGCTTATGTTGCATGAAACGAGTGAACGGATCACCTATACAGAACTGATCATCAATGACCGTTCCCCAGAAGCTTCGATATTCCAGAATTTTATCCCGTAGTGTGACGGCATCCAGCTGTCTGGCTTCATCCAGAGAAGATACACCAAGGAAACGAAAAAATTCAACGCCTTTCTGCTCGGCATCTCGCAGCGTACTGCGAACAGCGGGTACAGGAACGTTTGGATATAACTCTGTTGCAATACCGCTCATGATGACAGCACGCTGAAATAGGCCTTTATTTTGCGGAGAGGTCATCTGACTAAGAACACTGCCACCGCCAGCAGACTGTCCCCCAATTGTAATTTGATCCGGGTCACCGCCGAACGCGGCAATATTACGCTTCACCCAGGCTGTTCCTGCCTGCTGATCCAGATGTCCAAAATTCGCCGGTGCGTGAGGTGACTCCGCACTGATCTCTGGATGGCACAGGAAACCAAATGCATTCAAGCGGTAATTGATGGTCACGACCACAATGCCTCTGCGCGCAATGCGTTCACCGTCAAATTCCATCTCGGCCGTGTGACCGACTTGGAGCCCCCCACCAAAGTACCAGACAAAGACCGGTAGTTTCTCATCGGTTCGTTTGGCAGGTGTCCACACATTTAGATACAGACAGTCCTCATTCATCGGCAGATCAGGATCAACCGCCCATTCTCGCGTATAGATGTTATTATCATCAATGACGGTTGGTGCCTGCATGGAGGTCGGTGCAAAATCAAAGGCTTGCAGTACACCATCCCAATCGGAAGCAGGCTGTGGCGCACGCCAGCGATTCCGGACTACAGGGGGCGCGGCGAACGGAATACCTTTAAAGCTTGTAATACGTGGATCTGCGGCAGGCAGTCCCTGAACTTGACCATTTTCGACCGTAACAGTTCTAAGCAACACAACATTCTCCTCTCTGAATTGAACATCGTTCATGTATGTCGATCCAAGATGTTTGGTTGCGCTTACAAATCTGCTGGGCTATATGCCCTCTGTCTCTATCATAAGCAACTTGAAGCGTTGTTTCCAGCATCGAAATTAAACCAATAACCCCTCATAATGATATATAATGACTGGGATCACGAAAGGAGTTGCTGACGTGGACACATTATGGCGAGACGGGGGCAGGGCGAACCAGATTTTTTTTATCAGTGGCGGACACAAACCTGTAAACCTTCATCAGTGGGGACCAGGTGTACGTGACGTCTATGCGCTACACTACATCATTCGAGGGCAGGGTACACTGGAAACCGGAGGCAAGCATTATCGGCTGGTTGCCGGAGAGAGCTTTATTATTTTTCCGCAAAAAGAAATCTATTACTACCCCGACCCGGCGGACCCGTGGGAGTACGTATGGATTGAGTTCGACGGACGAAACGCAGGGCGAATCGTAGATTTGACACAACTATCGGTTAAGCACCCTGTACTGCCGGCCGCACCGGAAACGATGGAGATGTGGTTTCATTTGGCCTGGAATGCAGGTGCATCACCAAGTGAAGTATTAAGAGCGGATGCACGTTTGCAGCTGTTACTGTCCTATTACATTGAATTTTTTCCGAGCGAGAAGCAGACAGAAACCAGAGATGAGGTATGGATGGCGAAAACCTATATCGAGCAAAACTACTGGCAATCATCCTTGACGGTAGCAGAGATTGTACAGGCCGTAAATCTGGAGCGAAGTTACCTGTTCCGCAAGTTCAAGGAAGCTACAGGTGAATCGGTGTCAACGTACATAACGGCATGTCGTATCCGGCGTGCCTGCGAGCTCCTTGAGTCATCTCAATTGTCCATTCAATCCATAGCATATTCGGTAGGATATAATGATCCGCTTTATTTTTCTAGGGTATTCAAAAAGGCAACATCATACACGCCATCTGCATATATGATGTTGCACCAGAAAAAAATAACTAGTAAGACATTTACAAGTAACGTTTAGCGAAAAAGTGCACAGTTCCCGGACTCACGGAAGTAACGAATGAGCTTCTCAATCGGCTCCCGCCCGCAATTCAGCTTCACCCCAAGACAATCAATGCAGACAAATTGCCGGGCTGTTAATGAGACTAATTTCAGATAGATGCCGACGTCGTCGGAAGTGAGCGGAACCTGACAGGTGGTGCACAGCCGGCTTTGTGCCATTTATTTCACCAGTTTGGCTCGCACGACGAGACAATCATGGGCCGCTACGACGGGAGCATAACGCTCGCGGAATACACCGAGTTCCTTGTGCTCCCAGCAGTCATAGAGAGACAGGGAATAGCCTGATGCGTAAGGCAGTCCCATATCCCAAAATTGCAAGGATAGTTCGCGCTGGCTGTCGCTCAGATTGAAGAAACCAATCGCCAGATCACCATCCGTAAGCACCTTCACCAGCATGAATACATCATCGGTATGGAACCATTGCGGCTCAGGTTTGATGCGGTAAGCCCCGCGTGCCTCTGCGTCCTGATTAATGGCAAGCAGATCGGGGTTCAGCAAAATGTCCTTGGTGACCTGATTGGCCTTGCGTACATCACATCCAATCATAAGCGGTGAACCCATCATCGACCAGAGGGAGAAATGGGTTTTGTACTCAATATCGTTGCAGCCACCAATGCTACCGATAAAGTCATTGTTACTTCCGCCGTACATACCAACGATGAGCATATCCATATCATTGTGGCAGAAGGAGCCCGTATAGCTTTGTTTTCCGAGCTGTGAAAGAGCCAGCTCTTTGACCGAATCCCAGTTATCACGGATATCCCCGGTGGAACGGTACATATGGGCCCCTGATTCACGAATCCATTCGTAGACATTGTCCTCTCCCCAGTTGCAGGCGGAGAAAAGAATATCGCGGCCGCAGTTTTTGAGCGCAAGACTCATGCGTTTGTATAACAATTCGCCAGAGATATGGCGCGGCTTGAAGCAGTAGTCATATTTTAAATAATCCACGCCCCACTCGGCGAATAACGCCGCATCCTGAAATTCATGCTCGAAGCTGCCTGGATACCCGGCACAAGTATGTGTTCCGACACAGGAGTACATGCCAAACTTCAAACCTTTGTCGTGAATATAATCTGCAAGCGCCTTCATTCCACTCGGGAATTTGGCAGGGTCTACGACCAGATTGCCGTCCGCATCCCGCTCCTTCAGGCTCCAGCAATCGTCAATGACAATGTACTCGTACCCGGCGTCACGGTATCCTTCCGTTACAAACACATCGGCAACATCCCGAATCAATTGCTCATTGATGTCCCACGTAAACGTATTCCATGAATTCCAGCCCAGCGCAGGGGCAAATCCCATCATTGCATTGGTGTTAATACTCATGATCTGACTCGCTTCCTTCCTTGTCCTGATTCCTATATTTTTTGAAAAAAACCTAATGCCATCTTCTCCATGTTACAAATAGGGGGATTAATTATCATGTATAACTATCATGAACTTAACGGATTAAGGGCATTTCAACCATAGTCTGACGTTGCTTGAACATGGACAAATGTTGTTTAGGTTAAAAGGAGTAATCTGGGAGTAATTGTGTTGTACTAATTAAAACATCAAATCACCATGTTATAATAAGGACATAAAGAGCTTATAATGCAGAAGGAGCCGTGCGCGAACACGACTCCCCATGCAATAGCCGCTTTAAAGGGCGGTAGGCTTTTAAGCAGAGGTACGAATCATTGGTAGACCGCATCCTTGGCTCGGGGGGCGGTCTACTTGTCTTTATTGGACAGTATTGCTGTAATCAGCAAACCAAAGGTAAGCATCAGCATCAAGGATTCAAATACTGTCACAAGGCATCACCTCCCTTCCGGGAGATTAGCCGACCGACCATATAGCCCTTTCCATTGCCATGCGCCTGAAATGGCGTGTTTTTTGCTGTTTTACAGGGCTATGTCCTTTACAAAACCACTAACATTAAACCTCCTTCTGGCGAAGCTTTTTTTTATCGTTTATACTTGTAAAGCCAATTTACTTGAGGAGTTGTCTAACGAATCATGAATAAAAAAGAAGTCGCGCACATTCGCAAACAATTCAAGCTGGATCATGACCTGCTGAACATTTACGACATCCTGAATGTCTATATTACGAAAGAAACCAATGAAGTTTATCACTGGGAACGCCATCCGTTTGAACTGGTGGATCGGGAGAAGCAAGAGTTATACATGGGTAATTTCAAAAAATTGCTGACAGGTGAACTGGATCAGAAACTGTTCGAACTGAAGTTCCAAGAAGAAGCGGAGGAGCCGGCACAGGTGATGCTTCACCAGGCACTCGTCACAGGTGACCCGGATGAGTGGCAGGATCTGATGCTGTTGCTTGTCGATCGTATGATGGCTGATGCCAAGTATGAACGGGATATGGTGGTTACGTTTATTAAAGGGCAGTATTATCTGCCAACGAAGGCGAGAAATGAGGCAACAGAGGAAAGCGAGAAAAATGAGGTCTTTGCTCATCCCTTCATCCTGTGTAGTGTGAATTCCACGGAGAAACAGCGGAAGACGCTGCTCTTTGACTATGTAGAGCGGGAATTCAAGTATAACATCATCGTTGATCCGATCATCAAATTAAGCACGCCGGAGCAGGGTTTCCTATATCCAAGCGTTACGGACAACTATTCCGACGTAAATCGTGTGCTGTACTGCACGGGCAAATCCAATTTCCCGGACCCTCATTTTGTTGAAAATGTGCTGAATGGGGAACGTTCTGTGACGGCCTTGGAGGAGCGCGCAATATTCGAGGATATCGTCAAAGAGATCACGGGTGAGCAGATGGATGCCACAACCCTGGCTCATGTATATGAAGAGATCAACCGGGTTATTGAAGTGAACGAGGAATCCCATGAGGAAGAGCCACCGAAGTTGGATTACAAAGACGTAGAACGTCTGCTTACAGCCAGCGGCGTAGAAGAACTGACCACCGAGAAGGTGGAACGTGCATTCGAGACAATCGTCGACAACAAAAACTATGAACTGAAGGCGAACAGCGTGATGCCGAAGTACACTTCCAAATCAATCAAGATTGATACCAAGGTGGCGACCATCTCGATCAGTCCGCAGGATCTCAAATATGTGAGACAAGTCAACTATCAGGGAAGACGCTGTATTATGATTGAAGTGGATGAAGATGCGGTGATTGAGGGATTCACGCTGGCTACGGAGAATCTGTAAATAAACTTCAGCTTAAACATTCAAAAAGCCCAAGCTTGCGGTCATTCCGCCAGGCTTGGGCTTTGTTGTCTTGGTCTGTTTGTCTCTGTCTTTGTGTCTGTCTCAGCTAAGATTGACGGAACAACAGCTGAATATCGGCTGCTGGGCGGGAGCCAAGCTCCTCGTGAAGCGATTCCTCGAGTAACTGGTATTGCCACTGGGCTTCAGTCCGCCGACCCAGCGAAAGATAGATCACGATTTTTTCACGGTGAATATCTTCCCGAATCGAATCGATCTGCAGAATTCGATCCAAATAATGAAGTGTACGGAGGGGTTGCTTTTGCTGGATATGATATTGAGCAGCCGTTTCCATCATTGTGATGAAGTCCCTCTCGAGCTGTCTTGACCATGCGAGTGCCCATTCATAATGCCGCCCTTTCAAAAGTTCACCCCGGTACAAGGTGTCTATTCTTTCGAACATTTCAGGTGAATAGGTTGAAGTTTGACGGATCTGGCGAAATAACGCTTCAAACTCATACAGATCACAATCGATGGAATCCCGGTCAATCCGAATCCCGTTGCGATCCTTCTGGATAAGGGGAACATCGCTGTTATCTCCAACCGCACGCCGGACGTAGTAAAGTGTTGAGTTGATATTAGTCCAGGCTTTCTGCGGACTGAGATCCTTCCATAACGTATCAGCCAGTACATCACGGCTAGTCGACTTCGCACATAAAAGAAATGCGAGTAACTCCTCTGTTTTCGGCGTTCGTAGCTTCACAGGGATGTCCACATTCGCTCCATCAAGCACGGTAAATTCGCCTAACATCCGCACAGTCAGACGTGGGGATGGGGATACCGGCTCCGATGAGATAGCTGTGTCCCGGAGAAGTTGCTGCAAGCGCTGAATCGTACGACTTACACGCTCGGCTGTCACAGGTTTGATGATATAGTCGATGACTTCTTTTTCAAAAGCCTGTACGGCATATTCCTCATATCCTGTCACCAGCACGATCGGCAGGGAGGGGTGATGCTTGCGCAATTCGCCGATCAGTTGCATCCCGGAGATTCGTGGCATGGTAATATCCAGGAAAGCAGCATCAAAACTGTGATTTGCTGCATATTCGCAAGCTTTCTCGGGATCATGGAATACTTCGCATACCTCAATGGCTCCACTTTCAGTCAAAATCCGTTTTAGTCGTTTGAGCGATAGATCCTCATCGTCTACGATGATTACTTTTATCATGTAATGTACCCCCCGTTACCCTTCATACTCTGGTGTTGAATGGGAAGATCGAGCGTAATACGGGTTCCTTCACCATCATGACTTTCCATCCGAAAATCCCTGTTATACAGCAGTTTGAGTCGGCTGGATATATTCCATAAACCGACACCTGTGCTACCATCGGCGACCTGGCGGAGCTCTTTCATTTTCTGTTTTGTCATACCTATGCCGTTGTCTTCAATGGTAAATCTGGTTTCCGTTTCGCTGAGATTGCGAATAGATAGCATCACACGGCCGCCGCCAACACGGGACATTAGACCGTGCCGAATAGCATTTTCGATCAAGGGCTGCAGAATCAGCGGCGGAATCTGCATAGTTCGATCCACATCAGCATCTACATCGATAATGACTTCGAGTCTTGATCCGAAGCGTGCCTGTTCAATGGCTACATAGGCCTCGATCATACCCAGTTCGTTCTCCAGGCTGGTTTTGGAATCCAGATGTTTGAAGTGAACACTGCCCCGCAAATAACTGGATAATTGTAAAATCAATCGTTCTGCCTCATCTGGCGCATCCACACATAATTCGGCAATGGCATTCAATGCGTTATACAGAAAATGCGGGTTAATCTGGGACCGCAAAAAGGAAATTTCGGCATTGCGTGCAGCCTGAACAGATGTTTTCATCCGGGTTAGACCACCGATCCGTGCAAGCAATTCCTCCGACTCAAAAGGCTTGGATACAAAATCGTTGGCACCTTTCTCCAACGCAAGCTTTAATTGATGAGCTTTATTGCCTGCGGTTAGCATGAGCACAGGGAGTTCGGAAGGGGAGAAGCGCTCTCGAATCCGATCGAGCAGTTCATACCCTGACATGCCTGGCATCATGATATCGGCAATCACCAGATGCACGGCAGGAAGTTTGTCCAGCAGCATCATTACCGATTGGGAACGGGATGTAACGGCATAACTGTATCCTTCCAGCTTCAGCAGACCCACGATCGTTTGCAGATTGGCCGCATCATCGTCAACCACGAGAATCCACTCATTCCGTACCCCTTGCATAATGACAGGTTCTTCATACCTCAGTTCTCGATTTCCCGAAACCGTAGGCGCCATGCTGAAAGGCGTCACGTTGGCACGTTTCTCTTTTTTACCTTCAGCCAGTGGGAACGTCAAAATAAATGTGGCGCCTTGACCCAGCGTTGATTCGGCGTGAATGGTTCCTCCGTGCATCTCAACAAGTTTGCGCGTGATGCTTAGACCCAAACCTGTGCCTCCGGCAACCATTGGCCCCGCGTCTGCTTCCTGTTCGAAAGGCAGGAAGATATGCTCCAACTTGTGGGGGCTGATGCCGCGTCCCGTATCGGTAATGTGCAGTGCTGCTTTTCCCTGAACGAGTGTAGCACTTATCCGGACAGAACCCTGTTCCGTGAATTTGATGGCATTGCCGATCAGGTTGTGCAGAATCTGAACAAGACGATTCCCGTCTGCATAAATTGCCGGGAAATAGGCTGGGATGTCGTTGATCAGTTCCACCTTTTTGGTACCAAGCAGGAAGGAGTGCATGCGCAACACCGATTCGACATAGGAGGACAGGTCTGTGGCTGAGCGGTGCAGCGAGATGTCCCCGTGTTTCATTTTGGAATAGTCCAGCAGCTCATCCACTAGGTACGTCAAACGTCTTCCACTGCCCGTCACAATCGCCAGATTATGTGCTTGTTCATCGGTGAGCGGGCCTTCCGAACCTTTGAGCAGACTTTCGCTAATATTAACGATGGCATTGAGCGGTGTTTTGAGCTCATGTGACGTGTTGGAGAGAAAATCATCCTTAACCTGATCGAGTAGCAGAAGCTGATCCTTCAGAGATCGAACCGTAAGATAGGCCTCGAAGAGCCGCAGGACGGCTAGAAACAACATCAGGATACTGAACAATACGATACATACCTGTCCGATATTAACGTTTTCCTTTAGTGAGATCGAGAACAGGTTGATGTCCAGACAGTACAGCGTGATACAGAGCATGGCTGCGTACCATAGAAAGCTTGATAATCGTTCTCCTTTCTCGCTAAGCACAAACCGCAAAGCACATTGCACCAGAAGCCATAGCAGAATCAACGTGTACAGTCCGATAACATAAGGTGCGGTTAGCACGTAGACGGAGATAGGAAAGAGTACGAGCAAACTGATATATGCGCCAAAAATAAACAGCGTTACAGAAGTGAGAACCCCTGAGAACATGCCCGTTCTGAAACGGTAGAAATAAAAGATCAACAAGCCGAGACAGGCAACGGAGCAAAAATCTTTTAATTTATATAACGTACTAAATGAAAGATCTGTGCTTGCTGCTGCCAATACTCGTTCACTGATCATGCCATTGTAGAGGGCATACAACAGGCATACCAGGCCGAGCAGTAACAGAGAGTCATCCCGGTTTCGATATAGCGCAGATCCCAAATAACTGATGAGAAAAATGATGAATATGGTAGCCAATACAGCCATAGTTGCCAGTTCAATGGCCGTGCGGTTCTGATGGCTTTTTAGCATGGCAGCCTGTTCTCCAAAAAAAAGCGGACCCGAGATGCCTGCATTCGGATAGTCATAGTTGGCGACCCGAACCAGTATCTCAATATCACCGCCATGATACGGGAAAAATGCGATTTGTGGTGAATTGCCTGCCTGGTATCCTGCATTTTTTTCCACGGCTTGTCCGTCTTCCATCAGTTTGGTGCCATTGACGTAAATTTCGCTGGCAAAGCGAATGTTGCTTTTCTTGATGGCAAGAGTGCCTTCAACGGGTGTATTTCTTAGGACAAGCCGGTATGTAGCAAAACCGTAGGACGGTAATCGTTCATCCCCTATCTGAATGGGTCCCCAAGTACCAGGAACCTCTGCATAAGCATCAGGGGATGCTAGTGTTCCTCGTTGTTTTTGATCCGCGATATGAGCTGGAGCTGGCAGTAGCTTCTTCCAATAAAATTCCCATTCACCGTCCAGCCTGATGCGATTCTCAAGTTTCGGATTCCAGGTCGATAGATCCAGAATGCCTTGACGGGCATGGAGCGCGGCAGCTTGCGGTTCTCTTGCCGTGGATAGAACCAGCAACGTAACAGCAAGTATCACGGTGAGAACAACACCTGAAATTCGTAATAACACGTTCTGCTACTCCTTTGGGAGATTACCAATCATCTCTAGTATTCTATCGGCATTGTAGCGGATATCCCCAGGGGGTGCAATTGAATTTCGACAATTTTCTTTGTTTATTTTTTGTTTATTGTAATCTTGTATAATTCGGATGCGTGATATGTCGAAAGAACTTAATAGAAGCATCAAAAGACCTATCTTTACGCAACTATGGACTTATGGAGTGGTGAGCATGGAGAGGAAAATCACAACGGCGTTTTTGCGGAACTTAATGGTTGGGGTAACGGTCTTGCTGCTCATGATTGTGAGTGTGAGCGGGTATAGAGAACCTTCGATTGCTCATGCAGAAGGGAGTACGCAAACCAAGGCGCTTTTTGGAGCCGAAAAGGTCTATTCCTCGGCAGCCCAAGCGGTTTTCTATCTGAAAGCGTATCGAAAGGACGGCACACTTAAGACCGTGGGCAGCGGTTTCCTGATCGGGAACGGGCAAGCGCTCACAGCCGCACATGTTGTGAAGGATGCGGTTTCGTATGAGGCGGTGTTCGAAGATGGCTCTGTGCAGAAACTCAGGGTTCTTGGTGCTGACGAAGATACCGATGTGGCGCTCCTGTCTGTAAAAGATACTGCAAAACGTCCGGTACTTGCATTGTCTGATGACAAACCTTCCGCGAGACATGGGGAGCGGTCGTTTGCGATTGGTTATCCGCTTAAGGATGGCAAGATCATCACGGAGGGCATCGTTAATGCTCCAACGGCTGAGGTGAACGACGTCATTCGCCTGTTGACATCCGCGCAAGTATCACCAGGCATGTCAGGTGGCCCGTTGCTGAACGAGGAGGGGCGTATCATCGGATTAATTTCTGGCTCATTTCGCACCATGAATGGCATCCATATTTGTGTGACGGTAGAAGATATACGCAAGCTTTTGAAGAAATCGAATACATAACGGGGAAAAGGGGAATTTCTGCATGTTCAAAAAGTTAGGAATCTGCTTGCTAGCCGTACTGCTTACGCTGACATCGGTCAGTTGGCCACAGATGGGCACGGTTTCCGCAGCCGCAGGCTATCAGGATATTTGGATACCAAACGGTGGCGGAAAAATCATGAATCAGCAAGATATGTCATCCTGGAACAACAAGATTAAAAATTCGAATGCGAACAGCTTTGGTATCTTTGCTGGGGGGGCGCCGGGAACGTCGGTAAAGAAGGAATATATCGAGGTTTTCAATGCCGGATATATCAAACCGGATGGAATGGCGGGTACAGTGACCGCCAAGATTTCAGTAGCAAACAATCCAACCCTAAGGCGTTTGGCAGAAGGCGGGCAAGCCAGGATGCTCTTTAAAGTTGGTTTTTTCGATCTTTTTCTTGGCGCACCATTAGTGAAAATCAACATTAATGGTAAAGAGAAATTTATTATGTTTGACTATGAAAAATCGGCAAATTCATCGTGGATTGCTTTTGGACCCAATGACACGATTGAAATCATCGTATCTGGTGTATATAAAAGCGCCAGCGACATCGAGCTCTATTTCGCGGACATTACACCACCTACCTATAATGGCAACACATTTACACATAACGGAGTAGTTCGGTTCAATACCGATCCGGCTGTGCAGAAGAATGAACTGTTCCTGAAGCAGGGCAGTTCCATGAATCTAGCGCTGAATTTTAGTGAGCCGGTATTCCCTTGGGAAGCAGAGAATGCTTCAGAACAGGTTGACGGCAAGTACAGCTTTATGCGAACCGAACTGTTCAGTAACCCGGGTGGAGACGGATTTGAACCTTCTACCTACTATTTGTCAAGTGCAGACAGTGGTTACGGTGATTTTGCTTTAGGTGGACTGGATCGGAACACTCAAGCACGCTCCACTTTTAATTTCCGTTATCAGGCTGCGCTGAACGATAGTACGGGTAATATTCCAATTGACCCGAAACGTCTCAGTGCACCATCGGAGGCAGATCGCCCAACCTTTCTGGAACGCATGAATGCGGCTGGTTTCGTCGATGGGGCGGGCAATCCGGTTGCATCCTTTAACGGAATCGGAACGATTCCCTTTGCGGACAACGCACAGCCCGGCGGTACATTCCGTACCATTATCGACGCACGTGTACCCCAGTACTCTGCATCCCGCAATGGCGTGCAGCCAGAGATACTGACAGGACTAGTTCTGAACAAGGGCGATGTCGTTGATTTTACGGTGTATCTCAACGAGCAGGTCATCAGTGCATTTAAACCCACCGAGGATACCAGACTCAAGTTTGCTAACGGATTGACAGCAGCCTATGTCAGTGGTCAGAACACCAATACATGGACATTCCGCATGACTGTGCCAGATGGAAAAAGTATTGAAACATCGCTGCTGGAGACAGCTGCACTGGAACATGCCAGCAATCCTGGAGACGGGAAGGCACTAACAGATTACGCTGGTAATGTGCTCGTTGAACCGGTCAAAAAGATCGCTTGGGCGGATCTGTCTGTGGACAATACGGCCCCTGAAGTGAATTTTGTTTACGAAAATCAGGATGGAGAAGTTATTCCCGAAGGTCAGTACGTGGGGGATGGTTCATTTACCATTCAGGCGTTTGATCCCGATTTGAACGGCCAGCCGAGCAAAGGTTTGTTCCGCCCAGGCAACGGTTCAGGACTAGTATACTACGTGTTGAATCAGAGCCAGGCTGATCCTTTTGCAGGGAAAAATGATCACTTTGCAGCCGTGAAACGATACTCGCTCGCACAGAAGCAGCCATCGGACGAACTGTACTCTTCAGGATATGAAGGCGTGACACTGTCAGCGGGCCAGAACGGTACCAAAGTCGAACTGCCGAATAACGGCACACCCCTGAACGGGAACTGGTACTTGCATACATGGACGGCGGACATGACTTGGGATTCGGCCCGTCAGCGGATGCAATATGACAAAGGAAGCACAGAACGTGCAGCCTATCTTGCCCAGCATCCCGACGCAACACCTGCGGAGCTGGAGGAATATTATCGCTCAAATATACTGCCAAACCTTTCGGATTACGGCAATGTTGCGCAATGGCCGCTGTCTGATTACATGCAGGATGATTCCAACTGGTCGTATCATGTAGGCCTGCTCAAGATTGACAACGATGACCCGAACGTTGAGATCGGCAATATTGTAGATAACAACTCGGACAACGTGAAGATCACCGTCAAGGCAGTCGACCCGACATCTTCTATTAAGAATGATAAGGTTCAATACCAGTTCGTAGCGGTAGGCAAAAATGTGGCTGCTTCTGGCTGGCAGGATGCTGCATTGAATGCGGCAGGCGAAGCTGAAATATCAACCTTGAAAGACCCGGCGATTACCAAAGGCGGTCGTTATGAGCTGCATGTCAAAGCACAAGATGTCGCAGGCCATTCGGCAACGGCTGAACCCAAGGCGGTGGATGTGCTCGTTATTTCTACCAAATTCAAAGCTTACTCAGGTACGTATGCGATCAATGACGGACCGGACTTTACGGTCGCGGGTGTTCCAATCGACACCATTGAATACCAGTACACACAAAGCTCCGAGCGCCCTGCGGGCAACAGCAAATGGACTGCTTTTGAAAACGCACCGAAAGAAACGAAACTGGGCGATGTAGCTGCCGATAAGTACAGCTTCCCTGCCAACCATACGCTGAATGGCACATGGTACGCCCATGTACGCATCAAACAGCAGGATACAGGACGGTATTACTACTATTATCAGGAATACAAGTTTGATCATTTGCCTCCGAATGTAAAATTTGGTTCTGAAGGTTACTTGTATCCGATGCCGGAGCAATCCGTGCAGATCGATGTATCCGATACACTGGTTGACTTCGCCGGGGTGGCTACGAAGAACATTCGTTACCAGTGGATCAAGGTAATTGAGGGACAAGAAGAGAAGGAACCGGACCCGGATGGGAAAGGATGGAGCACATCTCCTGCCGATCGCCTTATTACCCTTCAGGTAGATAACAAAAAGGACAGCGGAAACTATCGCCTGTATGTACACGCTAGCGATAGTCTGGGGAACAGCAAAACGTTCCATACCACCGGTGTATTCTCCGTCTTTTATTTGAGCAGTGAGCCGCCTGTGGGCAGCGCACGTTTGATTCGGACCGAAGGTCCGGGGGATGACGGATATACAGCGATTATGGAATTAACCGTAGATGTGCCAGCACAGGAAGGGTATTTCTACTCGGTTTCCACGAATGGAGGAGACAACTGGAGTACTTGGCTACCTTATACGAACTATGTGGGTGTTCCGGTAGACACCGAAGATCCAGGACAGTTGAAATCCAAGGTTCGTGTGAAATTCAAAGGATTCTATGACAACATCAGTGAAATCGTAACGCCTGAAATCCAGATTCAGAATGCACCGGCTTATGCGCTTGCTTCCCTGGAGCAGATCATGCCTGTTCGCGGCGGAGAGAAAATTCAGAATGGCGGGCAAAACGAAGGCCAGGACATCGTATTTGATCTGGTGGATGGCAAGACCGTGAAGCCGACGGGCAGTAACCCGGAAATGCCGGAGACGCTGGAGGCGAACAAACGCTTCAAGATTTACCGGAACGGAAGTTATTCTTTTACCGTCAAGGATGGCAGCAGTACGGCAACCGTATTTATCGTCGTTTCCAACTTTGATGATACGCCGCCAGTGGTGAATGTGAAGTATTCCACCATTGCTGCGACGAATGGAACGGTTAAAGTGAGTCTGAAATCCAGTGAACCGATTCGGATCACCAATCTGCCGACATCGTACAAAAATTTCAAAGAAAATGGAGAATTTACATTTGAGTACGAAGATGCGGTGGGTTTCACCGGAAGTATAACCGCTACAGTGACCAATATTGATACAACACCGCCAGAAGCGGATATTACGCTACATTACAATCATCCAGACCTCAAGGCGCTAATCCGTTATGGAGGCGGTACGGCTGTGGTGGACAGTGCAGGGGACGGTTATAACGCGAGCGGGGAATTTACTCATTTTGCAGTCCCGACAACAAGCAATGTAATTGCATCGAATCTGATCGTGGCTCAGGTATTGCCGAAGGCAGGACAGGTTCCGGACTATCAGATAGTTTCGAACAGTGCGGGCACCAATCAATCCTCGATTGTGATGACTTCGGGCAGCAAAGCACGTTTCATATTGGCGGATGCCGCCGGGAACAGCGCGAAAATTGAATCCGAAGCGATCTCAACACTGGTCGGTTCTATCCCTGCTGTAGATGAAGTGACGATGGTTCGGGTGGATAACGACGGACAAGTCATCGATGGTAACAAGCTTGTGCAGATTGGGGATCAGGCTTATTCCAAAGGTAAGGTACGTGTAGGTCTGGCGATGCCAGCATCGGCAATTGAGGGCAATGTTATCTATGCTGGAGCAACACCGGTAACAAGTTTTAGCGCCGAGTACGCAACCAATGGCGAACATTCCATCTTGCTCTCGGATCTGCTTGGCAACAAGAGAGAGGTTAAATTCACGATCGAGGGTCTGGATAATACGGCACCAACGATTCGATTGAACAAAGCCTCCACAACGCTGTTGCAAAATAAACCAGGCTTTGACCTGGCAGCTGATCTGGGTGGTTGGGTCGTGAGTGACAATCTATCTCCCGCAGAGAACATTCAGGTGACGGCTGCAGAATACGTACTGGAGGGTGGGAAATACGTAGACAAACCGCTGAACCTGACGGTTACGGGAAAACACACCCTGCGTTACACCGCCAAGGATCAGCTCGGTAACGTAAGTTACGCCCTGCAAACGGTATTTGTTCGTTCAAGTGATGGCATGTTTGTGACAGCGAACGGGTTGCCACTGTCGGATACTGAATCCGAAACTGCGATCGTAAATACGGGAGTTATTACGTTTAATGTGAGTAACTTCCGCACAGTTGGCTCTGTGGGCGGAACCAAGCTGGAGAATGAACTTGGCACGTACGACGTGTATTATTTCCCGGGACTGGTGCGGGAAGGACAGCTGAAGTACATCGCGACCAAAGTAACATACAAGGACCTGGTCAGCAAAGACTTCAAAGTAACACTGCCCAAAGCGGGATGGTACACCATCGTAGTACAAAATTCAGAGCGCGAACGCGTCTACTCCACACTGCTCGTTAACCGGGCCAATTAGAGAAACGGAAGGGGTTCACCCATGCGACGGAAGAATATCATACGGATGATTGCGGCGATGATGGCTGCAGTAATGCTGATCAGCATGTTGCCGCTCCATATTGCTGCCGCTGCAGTTTCTGCTGCGGGAACAACATCGATCAAGAACGGATTCATTAAAGTAACTGTGGATAACGCAAGCGGCCGCTTCAGTATTCGTACGGAAGACGGACAACCTATCCGTAAAAAGGACAACGGAGTAGACATGATCTTTGGTGGAGATAATCCGGAGACCTCATTTACAACGTTTAAGATTAACGGAGTTGATTTGATCTTCGGTAACCCCTATAAAATGGCACCGAACTGGACCTCGGAGGTAACCCCTCCGAAGGTTGTTACAGGAAATGATGGTACACAAAGTGTCGTTACCGTGTGGACCGTTCAAGGAATTCGGATCAGCCAGATTATTACCTTGTTACTGAAAGAAGACAAGGATCAGGGTGGTAACGCACGCGTCCAGTACGTTGTAGAAAATACAACGAATGCCAAAGTGGAAATCGGCTCGCGTGTATTGCTCGACACATCGGTTGGCGGCAATGACGGACCGGCTTTTCAGATTGGGCAGAACTACTCGGTTCCGCTGACGGTAGAGCGCAAGCTGGTTCATGAGCCCGAGAAGCTTGGGTATAACAAAAACGTGGACGAGCAGGCCTATAACCTGCACAAACTGCCAGCCTACTGGGTTATGCGGGACAAACTGGAACCGGGCAATCCGTCTGCAACGAACGTGATTGCCTACGGTTTCAACAACTTGTTTGAGGGTGGCATCAACATTGTCGACGAGATGATCGTTGGACATTGGGCTAACCTCGCCGGCACGAAATGGGATTATGAACCAGATGAGAATCTGGATTATACCCAGGATACGAATAAATATGGCACTGCTGATACAGCTGTAGCTTATTATTGGGAGCCAGATGCCGTACAAGCGGGCGGTCAGCATACGTATGAGCTTGTATACGGATTGGGCGAGATTGTATCACCGGAGAAAGTGTTCGACGTACGATTCCTTGATCCAACACAGAAGCTGGAGACCAACGAGGATGAGACAGGTTACGTGCGTGACGGTGTGTTTGAAGTCAACACCGAGATCGAGAATCTGGAAATGTTCAGCATGAACCATAGCCAGATTGATGTTACGTTGACCCTGGAGAACGGTTTGAACTTTGTGGACGAGGATGGCAAGGAACTGAACACACGAAGCCAGAAGCTCACGTTCCGCAAAGACGTTCCACCGGAGCAAGCTGCGCAAGGTGTGGAATATATTCCATATAAACCGGGCGAAGTAGTTGCAGCCAAGTGGCGGGTCAAGGGTACAGGCAAAGCCTGGCCTTCAACACGCCAATATATGGTGACGGTGAGTAGCCCGGAAACGGAGAAAAAGCTGGAGACAACGATCAGTGAGAGCAAACAGCTCCCTGAATCGGAGATTCGTGCGATCTATGAATCGTCGAGAGCCGGTTTTATTTTCCTGCCACCCGTTGGCGAACTTCGCAAAACGCTGGTGTACGCTTTGTCACCGGAGGAAACGTTCAGCAAGGATGAGAAATATATCACGCTCAACGTGTCCAACATTGCGGCATACAATGTCGGTAACGCAGCGACATCAACCGCAGCTAATTTTGATATGTATCTTGTCAACGTGAAGAACGGGGATCGTTACAAGGTTCCAGTGACCCGCTCCGTGACAACCCAACCGCTTGGTAATGGATTTGCGGGAGATATCAAGCTGATCTATCGCGGTGGTGAAAAGGTGAATCCAGATGGTACAACACTGGAAGTACTTCATGATTCCGTTCTCCCACTGGGGGAGTATACTGTGCAGCTTGATTACAGGGACAAAACGATCCCTGAGCTGGCGGAAGCACTCAGCTTCACAACAAATCAGACTTTTGCTGTAACGGACAACGAAGAGAATCGGGTTCGTCAGGCAGGCATTCTCGCTGTATATAAAACCAAACTGGATTTGAACGCAGGTGCGCGTGACAAAGCAGCTTTTGCAGATGTGTTGCCGTGGACGTATGGCAATCTGACGGATGCACAGTTCAAAACCAGACTGGATCAAGACAGAGCAAGGTTTGTGGCTGCAAAGCAGGAGATGGTCGCTGCTTCACGCAAGCTTGACCCTGCGCTGGATATTGCCGGAGCATTGGATGCATCGGGAACACCCGTATATGCAGTGGAAACGTTTGAGGATGAGAAAGCGTTCGAAACGTTCAAAGAAGGACTGGACGAAGATGCAGAGCAGGAAGTTGTGCTCGAAGTACGCGGTAAAATCGTGCAGTCCGGTACGGGTGCTAACGCCCAATACACCGTTCAATCCGATACCGAACCGGCAATCCTTAACCAAAGTGTTGCCTACAAAGGTAAAGATCTGACGATCTCCAGCGGGAAATTCCCGCTTGCTGATCGGCTGAGAGGGAATACGGACACGCCGTTCTTGCAGGCGCTCTTCGTAGGCGGAGACGGAACGTTAAGTGTCGCGAACAGCGGTTTTGTTTTCCATTCCGGTGAATGGACTGTCGATTTCTATAACGGATTCGACAAGTCGCTTGGAACCGAATCGAAGCTGAGCGATGAAGAGCAGGCATGGGAAGAGGGACGTAACCCGGAAGATCCGACGCTGAACGGTACACTGACGTGGGCGAACGGTATGATCGGTGATGCACTCAACCCTTATCGGACACTGCTTGTATCGTATGTGTATTTTAACAAGCATACGTTGTTCACCACGCCATCCTTCTCGCTGAACGGTTTTGGCTTGAAGCTGAATGATTTCATTTTGAGACAGGATGGCGTTTCTTTCGGCGGTGCGATAAAGATGTTTATCGTCGATGGTGAAGTGAAAAACGTCATGTTCAACAAATCGGGGTTTGTAGGGATCGAATCCGCATTGAAGTTCCAACTGGATAACAGCATTGGTTTGTTCAAGCCAGGCTCGGAAGACAGCATCAAAGGCGGCATTGATGTTACGCATTATAAAGACCCGAATAAATACGGTGTGATGAACTCCTACGGGGTTAACTTTGAAGCCAAGCTGGAGAACTTGTTCTCGATCAGTGCAGAGCTTGCTTTCAAGCGTGTTCCAGATGGACGGATTATTCCTGACGTCATTGCGTTTGGATCAGACCTTCCTGATCCGGGAATTCGTATTAATCCGGCTACGAAAATCTCAAGTTTGCGCGGAGCGGTTCGTGAACTTGCGATGACCATCGCTGGCGGGACAGAGCGTTTACCGCTCACCCTTGAAGCAGGTATCGATATGGAGATTGGTCAGAAACCTGCGGTTTTCTCGGGTAGCGTGGACCTGACTCTGAAAGCAACAGGTTTCAAAGTAGTCGGTAAACTGGGTTTTGGCGAGGGAAGCAAAGTCATTCCTATGTTGACTGAAGCATTGATCCAGACGCAGTGGGTGAGTCCGATGTTTATTCGTGCCCGTGCGCAGATTGATGTCGGCGGCTGGGATGTTATTGTGGGAAGTGCGAGCCTGTTTATCGGTGAGAATCTGGAAAAGGGCCGCGTTGATTTTGAAGGCATGGTCAGCTCCAAAATACAGGTGCCGCGTTCGGTGCCGGTTGTCGGCGGCATGGGCTTTGGTGTCCGGGCGGGAGCCAACAACGACCAGTTGTGGGCAGGCATCTCGCTGTTGTTCCTGACGCTGGGCATCAAGTATTATTGGGGCGGCGGCATCTCGTTTATGACGGATGGCTCAGCCTTGGACAACGAAGCACTCGCACATCTGGCGATTAATGACCCGGAGCAGGGGCCACGTCTGTTACAGATTGGTACAGGCATTAAAACGCTGGCAACCTCATGGGAAAATGAAGAGCCTGAGCATTACGAGATTCGATATACTGCCATTGAAGACGGCATCGATATGATCGAAGATAGCTCCCAGAACCTTGGTATTGGCGGCATTCGTACTTCCAATGGAGGCAAGACTCATGTTATCCCAATGAACGGAGTAACAGGGGATGCCTTGCTGGAAGTGGAGTATTTTACTACGACCAGACCAACGCTGGCCCTGAAACGGGCTGACGGAAGTACGTACAACATCGTATTTGGTGAAGCAACAGACAAAAATGCAACCGCATTTGAACAGATCATCAAAGCTCCTAAAGAGGGCGATCTCAAGGGCGACGGCACAACCGTAACCAAGAAGGAAGAACAACAAAGCACGGACGTGCGCCGCGTTTATATTGCGATTCCGCAAGAGGATGCAAAAACAGGCAGCTGGACATTAACCTCCAGTCAGTCCGTCAAATCCAAGCTGATGAACATTCCGGTACTTCCGGAACTGAGTTCCACGGCGCTGGAAATGAATCCGCAAGATGCGGATCAATTCACAGCGCGCTGGACGGTGGACAATGCTTCAGCAGGGGATATGGTAGATCTGTATCTATCCTCTGACCGTTTGCAAGCCGCAGTGACACCGGATGAGAAGGTTGATCCGGGCATCATGATCGCCAAAGGCATTGAAATCGAGAGTGCTGACATTGATGCAGACGGCCGTGCCTCTGGTGAGATGACCTTTGACGTGAAGAAGATTGCTTATTTGGGTGGAGCCGATCTTCGCGGTTTGCTGCAACAAGGTAAATATTATTTGCGAACCGAGCTTAAGACGGATATGGCCTTTTCGGTCCTGTCGTCTGAAGAATCGTACACACTCGTCGATCCACTGGCTCCAATGGCCGTGCCATCTGTAGAAACGAGAAGCATCGGTAACGGCATGTTCGAGATTGCTTTCCCGGCAATGTCTAAAACTGCTGCGGAAGAAGCCGACGAGTTCACGTATATCGTGACTGCATCGGATGAACAAGGACAACTGTATGATCCGTTTGGTGAGGAAGGCTACAGTGAATCCGACTTGAAAGCTTCGCTGAAGGATGGCAAATATCATGTGACTGTCGGCGGCTGGAATGCACTGGGTACCCCTAAACTGGGACCGGATGGCAAGGTGCTCCGCAATGCAGACGGTACCATTGTGATGGATGATGACGCGAATAAGACGGAAGATAAGAGCGCTCGTCATTCCGGACTGGAGCCAGGTAAAACGTATCGCATGGGCGTTACGGTTGCGCGTAAACCTGCCTCGGATGACAAAGGCAACCTGCGTCTGTCCACCACGACGTACAGTGATGGAAAACTTTTGCCTGTTCCGACAGGACCGATACTCTCGCTGAACAATAAACAAGTGGTGAATAACAAAGTAGAAGTGGTGACTGGTTCAAACGAAGTAACCGTGAGCGCAGCTTCCAATCAACCTAACGTAGTTGTAGAGGCCTCTACGGATGATGGCGTGCTGGGAACGTATAAGCTGGGCACGACGGACAGGATGAAATTTAACTTTGCAGTGGATGGCGTATATGCCGTTCAGCTCAAGGCGAGAAACACCAGTACGGGGGATACATCGGTAACGATGTTATATATCACCGTGGATACCACGGCTCCAATGATCTATCTGGATTCACCTTCACAAGGTGCACGTGCACAGGGCGGCGTAGCGCTCGTGCAAGGTACAACCATGACCGATGCCCAGATTACCGTAACTGACGCGGATAATGACAAAACATTGGCACAGTTCAAGCCTGACGAGAACGGAGATTTCAAACATGAAGTTCCATTGGACGGCGGTCGTTTGAAAACCCGTTTACGGATCAAAACGGAGGATGCTGCTGGCAATGTCAATTCAGCTGTCGTTGAAGTGTTGAACGGAGATTTCAAACTGCCACGCAGATTGAAAATGGTGATGCCTGAAGGACTTGTTGCAGGCGGAGAGCAAGCACTAGTTCAGACCTATGTGGAGTACACAGATGGCTCGCGCGAGCTTGTAGACAGCAGCAAAATGACATATAGCATCATTAACGGGGACGCGAATGCATCCTTGGAACAGGGTGGAATGATCACCGGTAAACGTGTCGGGGCTTCACTGATCCAGGCAGATTATAACTGGCAGGGTACCGAACTGAGCACCATGGATGTGGTCTCTGTCGAGGCACCGAAGACGGGAACGGCACCACCGGATTACATGGATACGATTAAAGCTTCGACGATTGGCACCGGCAAAAAAGGAGAGACACGTGTGGCGATCAGCGCAGCCGGTCACAAAGGAAGCATGGCTGGCAGCGAACTGGCGTACCGTATCTTTGCGAGTCAAACACAGGTGATGCTGCCTACGTTTGAGCAGGATATCAGTGGGTGGAGCATATTGCCTGCCGATAAAATCATCAAAGCCAAACCAGGCGAATGGGTGGTCATCGCCAAACGTACAGTCAAAGAACCTAAGCTTGTCACGGCAGCTTCCGCAGCTGTGAAAGTCAATGAACGGATCTCGGCGGATGCAGATGTAACGCCAACAGGGAACCATAAACCACCTGCATCCAATATACCTTCAGGCCCGTTAACCGTGGGTGGCATTGTGATCGACAGTAAAGCCGCAGGCCGTGACCTCAAGGCTCCACTGGAACTGAATGGGGTGAAGCAAGAAGGTTTGCTGTTGGTGGACGTTACCCCAGGAGCTAACGGTCCAACGGTTCTCGCTCATCCAATAAGGGAGGCTTTATTGGAGGCTGCGAAGCAAGATCAGCGAATTCGTCTGCATGTAACGGGTCAGATGGAGAAGCTGCGTTTTGATCTCGATGCCGACCTGATCAAACAGCTCGCTGCCAAAAATATTTCGATGGATCTGGAGAGCGACTGGGGTAGCTATCGACTGAACTGGAAGTCAATCGATGTGAAGGCACTGGAAGCATCATTCCCTGGGCAGAAAGCCGAGGATATCAAAGTTAGTATGAATGTTGGAAAGCCTGATGCGATTTACGAACAACAAGCTGCCAAACTGGCGAAGGAAGGTCGCATCGTTCCGAGAGGAACGCCTGTAGCCTTTGATATGATCGCAAGTGATGGAAGCAAAACCGTTGAAATTAACAAACTTTTGAGCATGACAACGAAAGAACTGAATTTGCCTCAAGGTGAGGATGAGCGTTCGGTTTCCACAGTTGTTGTACTTGAAGCGGACGGCAGTCTGCGTCATGTACCGACGCGTTTTGTAGTCAGAGAAGGACGTATGATCGCGATGGCAAACAGTATGACTAACAGTGTGTATCTGCCTGTTCATTATGAAACGTCGTTCCGTGATATGAAAAATCACTGGGCAGCTGAGGCTGTAAATGATCTGGCATCACGTCTGGTTGTAAACGGGGTATCCGCTACAAACTTCGAGCCTGCACGAAGCATGACACGTGCCGAACTCGCAGCACTGATGGTTAGAGCATTGGGTCTGAAGCCGGGTACGGATGTATCTAAGGGTGCAGTTACTCCATTCACAGACGTACACGTAAAGGACTGGTATAACGATGTCGTGACAACGGCGACAACCTATGGCCTGATGACAGGATATAGTGGTAACCGGTTTGGGCCGCAGGATGTGATGACACGTGAGCAAGTGATGGTGATGCTGATTCGTGCCTATGAAATGGCTGGACATACAGCACCGGCAGCAAGCAGTGCAGTCAGCGCACTTGAAGGGTACAGCGATGTATCCAGCTTGTCTCGATGGGCCAAAGACAGTGCTGCGCAAGCAGTGAAGCTTGGACTCATTCAAGGCAAGTCGGCAACGAAGCTTGAGCCGAAGGCTCCGGTAACACGTGCCGAGATGGCTACCCTGGTCCGCAGATTGCTTGTAGAACTGGACTTGCTGTAATTAATGGCGGCAACAAGAAACAGCAACAATACAGCAGTGCAACAGTCATAAGAACAAATTAAAAAATCCCGGAAGTCTCCAATGACTTTCGGGATTTTTTTATGTAGCTTAGACCCAGCCTGTGAATGCCAAAATAGATGCCTTGGCTGATTGAGCTTCCATGTGAGTACCTGTGCGCCAAGCCTTCGGCGACTCACCCATTAATCTGGCGAAGCAACGGTTGAAGCTGGAAATGGACCTGAACCCAACTTGCTCAGAGATCGAGAGCACCGAGGCATCGGTACTTTTTAATCGTTTGCAAGCCTCTTCTACGCGTGTACTGTTTAGAAAATCAAGAGGGGTCGTACCCATAATCTCATGGAACTTGCGGCGAAAATGGGTGGTGCTTAGATGACACAGTTCTGCAAGCTCATCAATCGTCACCGGCATCATGTAATTCCTCGTGATAAATTCCAGAGCAGGGGATATAACCAGATCAGGCTGGCGGCTTTGCCTTTCCGTTTCCCGCATCTGTTCTAGTTCCAGCTTCTGCTCATGGCTAAGCCCGTTCTCATCGCTCGCATGAATTCGTAGTAACTCAATATACAGCGACATTAATAATCCATACGCACTCTCTCGATAGAATGGGGTTTGCCGCTGAATTTCCTCTACAATCGATGTGGCCAGCATATACACCTTCGGATATTGATCTTTATGTAACACACAACGGCCTGCTTGAATAGCTCGGAGATTGGGTTCCATGTTACTCTGCGGTGTTTTTAATGAATGCTGGAACAGTTCCTCTGGCGAAAAAAAGAGATAGGCCCACCTGCTTGCCGTATTAGGTGAACTGTATGTCGTATGGGGCAGGTAACGAGGTAGGAATGTAACATCTCCGGCTCGAAAAGGAACGTTTTCTCCCTTGATCTCCATTACACCTCCATCGGAGTAACAGATGCCAATCTCCATATGATTATGGAAATGTAGGTGCTCACTCTTCATATCAGAGATTTTCCAGCGCTCCCCGCTAAGTAGCAGAACAGGAAAGTCTATGGGCAGGCTGTAATGGCGGTATTCAATGACAGGTTTTTTCGGTTTGGGCATGTCCGGCTGCTCCTATTCGTCGGATTATAAATGATCGAAATTGCGCAGTTTTGTTACGAATATGCTTAGATGCAAACTATTTTACTGCGTACAATGAAATAAGTAAAGCGTTTACATCACAGGACGGTCACTTCTTAAACTCAATTTGAGGAGTGTGCGCAGGAGAGGGGAATTTCAATGCTGCAAGTGAAATACGACCGTGAACAAATTTTAAACGTTATTCAGAACGTAACGAGAAAAACACTGGATATGGATTTAACTTGGGATTGGCCCTGCGGCGTAGCCTATTACGGAGTATCGAGAGCTTACCAAACGACAGGTGATCAGGAGATATTGGACAGGCTGGTGAAGTGGGCGGATGAATATATAGAGCTAGGCTTGCCAAGCTGGACGGTGAATACATGTGCGATGGGACATGTGTTGATTACGTTATACGAAGAGACAGGCGATCAGAAGTATTGGGATACCGTCATGAACAAAGTGGATTATTTGCAAAATCATGCGCTCCGCTTTGGCGATCGGGTGTTACAGCATACGGTATCAACAGCGAATGATTTTCCTGAACAGGCCTGGGCAGATACGCTGTTTATGGCGGCTTTTTTTCTGCTCCGAGTGGGTAGCAAGCTGAAGGACGAAGCGATGATTCAGGATGCGCTGAATCAGTATTACTGGCATATTAAATACCTGCAAGATCCGAGCACCGGCCTGTGGTATCACGGTTATAATAACGTGAACAAGGATCACATGTCCGGCTTTTACTGGGGACGAGCGAATGCATGGGGAGCTTATACGATGTCACAGGTCAAACCGCAACTCAAAGAGTGGTACTTGTATCCGCAATGTATGGACGTTGAATGTTCCTTGCGTGATCAGCTTGCGGCTCTCAAGTTGCTGCAGACGGAAGATGGCTTGTGGCGTACCGTGCTGGATGATGCGGAATCTTATGAGGAAGTTTCCGCATCATGCGGTATTGCAGCGGCTATGATTAATAACGGCAACCCATTGCATACGAAATATGTGCAAAAAGCCCTCAGAGGCATTTTGCACCATATCAGCGAGGATGGACGTGTACTCGGGGTCTCCGGCGGAACAGCTGTGATGAAGGATCGCGATGGATACCGCAACATTCCGAAAGACTGGATTCAAGGCTGGGGTCAGGGACTGGCACTGGCATTTCTGTCGGATATGTTACGACAAGGAGAGTGAATATGTTGCCGAAATCAACCAAAGGCTCCTTTACGTTACCAGGAGAATCCGGTTATGAAGCACTGACGCTGGAGCTGGCTGAGCGGTGGGGAGCCGATGTGATCAGAGACAGTGACGGGACAAAGTTGTCAGGTGAGATCATTCAGGCCGGATACGGCATTTATTCGACGATCTGTATCATTCGGGATCATAATGAGTGGGCATCAAGGAACCAGGATAAGCTCCAGCAATGTTTTCTTATTACTCAGCCGAAGGTAGCCGTTCAGGATTATATCTCCATCTATCTGATGGAGGACTTTTTTGCCGAACAATTCAAGGTGAACGATTCGAAGGAAGCGTTGAAGTATTGGCAGGTGTACGACCGGACGACCGGACAGGAAGTACCGAGAACACAGTGGAATTACGAAAGAGAATCCGGCAACGTGGTCATTACTGGCATCACCCCTTGGCATAAATACACGGTAAGTTTCATGGTCTATCGTATCTGGGAAGAAATATCTATGTATAATCACACAACCAACAACTGGGACAAAGAACACCTGATGCAGATCGACCCCATGTATGTGGATACACAAACGTATCTATTGGATTGGATGGAAAAATGGTGCCTTGCTCATCCCGAAACAACGGTTGTTCGATTCACGTCGCTCTTCTATAACTTTGCCTGGATTTGGGGTAGTGATGAGCGTAACCGCCATCTTTTCTCGGATTGGGGTTCCTACGATTTTACGGTGAGTTCAAGAGGGCTTGATTTATTTGCCGAAAAATATGGCTATGCACTCACCGCAGAGGATTTTGTGAATGGCGGAAAGTACCAGGTCAGCCATATGCCTGCGGGGCAGCGCAAGCTGGACTGGATGGCATTTATCAATGATTTTGTCATTGATTTTGGCAGAAAGTTGATTGATATCGTTCATCGCCATGGCAAGCTGGCTTATGTATTCTATGACGATAGCTGGGTGGGCATGGAGCCTTACAATGACCGCTTTGAAGAGTTTGGCTTCGATGGCATGATCAAATGTGTGTTCTCTGGCTATGAGGCCAGAATGTGTTCGGGCGTCAAGGCTGAAACACATGAAATTCGCCTGCATCCCTATCTGTTCCCAGTTGGGTTAGGTGGATTACCTACCTTTAAGGAGGGTGGGAACCCAACGCTTGATGCCAAAAATTACTGGATCAACATTCGGCGCGCGTTATTGCGCGAGAAAATCGACCGGATTGGCCTGGGCGGATACCTGCATTTGGTAGAGCCTTATCCTGATTTTGTGGAATATATCGAGAAGGTCGCAGATGAGTTCAGGGAGATCAAAGCATTGCACCAGGCAGGCAAACCTGCGCAGCTTCAAACGCGTGTGGCTGTGCTTCATAGCTGGGGCCGATTGAGATCCTGGACGTTGTCGGGACATTTTCATGAGACTTACATGCATGACTTGATTCATGTGAATGAGGCGTTAGCCGGGTTGCCGGTTGATGTACGCTTTATCGATTTTGAAGATATTCGCCAAGGCGTGCTGAACGAGGTGGATGTCGTCATTAATGCTGGAAGAGCCGGTTCTGCATGGAGCGGTGGCGAGCACTGGAATGACACGGCTTGTGTGGATCAGCTCACCCGTTGGGTGCACGAAGGAGGCACATTTATTGGCATCAACCAGCCGTCGGCTGTGGAAGGTTATGATACCTTTTTCCGAATGGCTCATGTGCTTGGGATGGATGAGGATACAGGTGCGCGTGTAGTGCATGGAAAATGGGCCTATGACGTGCAGGATCGGCATGAGCTTGTGCCAGAAGGTGCAACAGTGAAAGGCAAGCCGCAACGTTATCTGACCGATGGAACGGCCGAGGTGGTGCTGGAAACGGAAGGGAACATTGCACTGTCTGTACATGCGTTTGGCAAAGGAAAGGGAATCTATCTGTCTTCGTTCGAATTCAACTGGGCGAATGCCAGACTGCTGCTGAATCTGATCCGCTTTGCAGGTAATGAGCAACACAATACCAAGTATATTACGGATAATGTGTATACCGAGTGTGCGTATTATCCCGAGAGCGGCAAGCTGGTTGTGATCAACAACAGTGATCAGGTGCAGACGACGACGATTGACACGGAACAGGGGATGCAGAGGTTTGATATCGCACCATTTGATACAATGATTACCCAGATTGGAGCGCAGGCTTCGGTATAACATAAGCTACTCTCCAGGTTGTAATGTTATCGGAGTAGTCATGTAAATGATTCGTTTGACACAAGAAAGCTCAGGGTTCGTAGCACATACGCTATAAGCCTTGGGCTTTTTGTGGCGCAAACAAATTTATTATGATGCCATACGTTACATGTATGGACATACGACCTGATGTGCTAGACTAATGAAAAACAAAGGAGCTGCTCACATGAATGTAAACGAGGTTATGCAAGAGCTTGAGGCTCTGGGCAAAGAACGTACAAAAAAGATCTATATATCCAACGGTGCGCATGAACCCTTGTTTGGAGTTGCGACAGGGGCGATGAAACCGATGGCGAAGCAAATCAAGAAAAATCAGCCGCTTGCTGAGCAATTGTATGCAACAGGCAACTATGATGCCATGTACTTTGCAGGTGTTATAGCTGACCCGAAAGCGATGACCCACGCCGATTTTGATCGCTGGATGGATGCGGCGTATTTCTATATGGTGTCCGATTATATCGTTGCTGTAACTTTAGCGGAGACGGATATTGCCCAGGAGGTTGCAGACACCTGGATTGCGAGCGGAGAAGAGTTGCGAATGTCCGGCGGATGGAGTTGTTACTGCTGGCTTTTGGGCAGCCGCAAGGATACCGAGTTTGAGGAAAGTAAACTTAGACAGATGCTTGAGCAGGTAGAACAAACGATACACAGTGCGCCTGAACGTGCAAAAATAGCTATGAATCTATTTATCTACACTGTCGCTATGTCATATGTTCCGTTGCATGAGCTAGCGGTGGTAACGGCCAAAAGGGTTGGCCCACTTGAAGTGGGTCTGGACAAGCCGAAAAGCAAGCAGATCAGTGCTTCCGACAATATTCAAAAGGCACTGGACCGCAATCAGCTAGGTTTCAAACGCAAATATGTAAGATGTTAGTCCGAAACGTGTATTCCATTATCACCATAGCTCGTTATAATGGTGGTAATGGATGACACGGGTGGGGGAGACAACAACGACATGAAACGCAAGTTAAAGTGTAAGCGTATTCAGTTACTGGATGATTGGAGTCTTAGAACGAAGTTATACATAATGTTTATTTTTTGTGTGCTGGTTCCTGTGGTGGCAACTAATGCCGTGTTTTATCAAAGCATCAAAGGACAGATTGAAGCCAAAGAACAGAGCCGGATCAACGAAATGCAGCAACGGATTCGCTTTAATCTGCGGAACAGCTTGGATAACAGCCTGTACGTATCCAATTTTTTATATACGGATGCTACGCTGAATCGGTTTATGGAGTCCAAATACAACAATCAGGAAGACTATTATTTTGCATATTATGATATGCTGAGCGGCAACAATCTGGTTCGGTATTATTACAGTTATCAGCAAGTGAATCAGGTGACGTTTTATGTAGATAACGATACGTTTGTAAATGGCGGCAACTTTATCAAGCTGAATGATGACATAAGGAAAAGTGAATGGTATCAGGCGCTCATGAACACAGACGACCAGATGATGATTTATTCCTATTTTGACAAGCAGCAGGCAGAGATGTCGCAAACTCAAGGCGGCCGTAAGGTTAGCATTATACGCAAACTCAATTATTTCGGGAAACAACAGGTGGAAAAGGTATTGAAGGTAGATCTCGACTACGCCTTCATTAACAAATCGTTCAAAAATGAGGGAGCGGGCGGCAAAATCTATATCGTTTCGAATGATCGGATTATTTTCTCCAATGATGCACAGATGAATCAGGCAAGGAAGCCATTCCATCTCATGTCTGGCATGTCGAAGGATGAGGGACAGTCCACAGAATTGATTCCTGTCGTATCGGAAAATTGGCAGATTATTGTGCGTGGAGAGAAGCTGGATTTTCTGACGGAGATCGTGGATTCCAGATTCAATCTGCTTCTGCTGATTATTGTTAATCTGCTGGTACCAACACTACTTATCTGGCTTATTTCCAGATCCCTTGTTCACAGGGTAGGCCGAATTGCAACGCATTTGGATCAAGTTAAACAGGAGAAATTTGAAGTGATTGTAGAACCTGCGGGCAAGGATGAGATCGGTAGCTTAACCCATAGTTACAATATGATGGTCATCAAAATCAGGAATCTGATCGAGATCGTATTTAAAGGGCAGGTCGAACGGCAGGCGCTTGAACTTTCCAAGAAACAGGCCGAATTAAAGGCGCTACAGAGTCAGGTCAATCCACACTTTATGTTTAATACACTAGAAACCATTCGCATGCGGAGTCTGATCAAGGATGAACATGAGACCTCTGATATCATTCAGAAGCTGGCGTTGCTGCTCAGGCAAACGATTAATTGGGGCAATGATCTCGTAAGCATTCAAGATGAGATTCGTTTTGTCGAAAGTTATCTGGTGATCCAGCAATATCGGTTTGGCGAGAAGTTACAGTTCGTTATTGACGTTACCGATGCTGAGATATTAGAGATGAAGATTCCGAAGCTGACCGTGTTAACGTTTGTCGAAAATGCTTGTATCCATGGTATTGAAGGTGGCTTGAATGATGGAGTCGTGGAAGTCAGATTCCAGAAGTATAACGAGCAACTACATATTGTGATCCAAGATACCGGAGTTGGCTTGGAGAAGGACAAACTGGAACTCATTCGAACGATGTTGCTTGATCCGAGTCTGGAACGGCTTAGCGAACTGAGCAGCATTGGAGTGATGAATGCATATATTCGGCTTCGAATGTATTTCGATGAACGTGTGCAAGTAAGCATTGACAGTGAAAGGTACAAGGGGACTACGATTCGCATACAAATTCCGCTTGTACAAGCATCTCAGGGATAAGGAGCGAGAATATGATCAACGTGCTGATTGTGGACGATGAGCCATTTATTCGCCAAGGACTGATTTTGCTGATCGATTGGAATTCACATGGGTTTCAAGTTTGTGGTCAGGCCTCTAATGGGGTACAGGCACTCGAATGTATCCGAACAATGCGGCCTGACCTCGTCATATCCGACATTAAAATGCCGGAAATGGATGGCATGCAACTCGCGAAAATCATCTACGAACAATACGGCGGTGAGATGAAGATGGTGTTACTTAGCGGTTTCTATGAGTTTGAGTACGCCAAACAAGCGATCAAATATCAGGTGAACGATTATATACTCAAACCGATTGTGAAGGATGAGTTGTTGCAAGTGCTGGAGGCCTTCCGCAAGGCTTTCATGGAAAGAACGGAAGAGAAGCGGCATCAGGAAAAACAGGAACATATCGTTATGACTCAACAGGTGCAATCAATTTTGCTTGGAACGGCAGATGAAGATACACTCGCCAGTATCCAGGTCTCATATGGGGATGTAACGACGAAGTTGCGATGCTTGATGATTGAAACGGAATCGGAGCGAGAACAACAGCAGAACGATGGAAGTCTGCTCGTGGAAGCCCATATCAACCAGAATCATGCAGGCTATGTCCTGAAATCTTTTACAGGTGAGAAAAACCGAGTGCTGCATATTGTGACCGACCTGTTGCTGAAGCGTGAGGCATTATCACTGGAACAATACGTCACAAGGCTGTATACAGAGCTAAGTCAGATACAGGGTGCATCCATAGCCATCTATGTCGGCAAGGAAGTGCACAGGCTGGAGGAACTGCACGAGTCCTATTATTCTTGCGGTAAGATTAAAAGTTTACGTTTCTTTAGTGAGTACGGGCCGATTTATTATTTTGAACATATGGACACAAGTGTATTCACCAATCAACCAGCCGGACGGGAGAAACAGCTCTTTGACGGACTGATTCAAGCGATCGAGGAGCAACAGACTGAAGATATACGCGGTCATGCGCAGGCCATTTTTCAATTTTTTCTGGAGCAGCGCATTGAGCCGGGCATCGTGGGCATTCATCTTCATTATTTGGCGTACACGTTGCTTGGATTAGTGAACAGGGACGATACGGATCTGAATTCAGATGAGGAATGGATGCAGTCCACATTTCTGCAGACGAACTATGCCATGCTGTCCATGGAAGAGAATATCGAGAATCTCTGCGACTTTTCATACACATGTGCGGAGAAGCTGAAAGAGCGTCAGAAGTGGAATGCAATGGGTGTACTGGCGCGAGTCGAGGCTTACATTCATGAGCACTATATGGAAAATGTCAGCTTGAAGCTGCTTGGAGAGCATTTTTTCATGAATAGCGCCTATCTGGGCCAGATTTTCAAAAAGCATTATGGCGTGAGTTTCAGTGATTACCTGAATCAGATTCGTATTGACGAGGCCATTCGATTGTTACGCAGAACGGATTATAGAGTCTATGAGATTGCAACGAAGGTTGGGTATCGGGACTCCGATTATTTCATTAACCGGTTTGAGAAAATCAGGGGAGAGACGCCTGCCCAGTATCGAAAAAGGGCACAAACGATGCATAACTCGGATTCATCATCCTGCGCGCCTTGAGGGGGAGCAGGATTTTTTGTATATCTGGAATTATTGGGATGAGGTCTATAATTTGTCCCGTTGAGGAGAGCAAGTAACAATGATAATTTTAAATCAACCTTTGGAAAGCGCTTTCTAAAGAGTGTCTCTCAACATACTTCGCTGGAGGGGTCATGATGAAAAAGGATGTCAGAAAAAGATTAAGGCAGCTCGTTCTACTGACGTTAATGTTTACGGTTGTGCTCGCCGGTTGTACGCCGGGGTCATCCAAAACGGAAGAGAAAACGGCAGACGGCAAGGAACTGAAGCAATTTTCCGCATTTTTTGCTGTACCAGGCAAGCTTGCACCTGATGATAACCGCGTAATGAAGGCTATTGAGGAAAAGACAGGCGTGCGTGTCACGATGGATTGGCTCACAGGCCAGACCGCCAAAGAACGAATTGGAGTAATGATTGCAGGCGGAGAGTATCCGGATTTTATTGATGGCAGTGATGGTACACAGCAATTAGTATCTGCCGGTGCGCTTGTGCCACTCGAAGACTACATCGACAAATATCCGAATATCAAAAACTATCTCGGTGACAATTGGAAGAAAATGAAGAATTCAACGGATGGTCATATCTACTTCATTCCGCAATTCGGGAATTTACAAGGCGAGTCTATGAAAGTATCCCATGACGGGGAAGCGTTCTGGATTCAAAAAGCGGTGCTGGAGTGGGCGAATTATCCAACAATCAAAACGCTGGATCAATATTTCGACTTGATCGAAAAGTACAAAGCAGCGAATCCAACGATTAACGGCCAGCCGACCATCGGATTCGAGATCATTTCTTACGACTGGCGTTACTTCGCCTTGGAGAACCCGCCGCTGTTCCTGGCCGGCTATCCGAATGAAGGGGCCGCAATTGTTGATAAGGCTACGTTAACAGCGAAAAACTACAATACGATTCCGGAAGCCAAGGCTTATTTTAAAAAGATCAATGAGGTCTACAATAAGGGGCTCGTCGACAATGAAACGTTCACAGCCAACTACGATCAGTACATTTCCAAAATTTCAACGGGACGTGTACTGGGAATGGTCGACCAGGGATGGCAGTTCCTCGATGCAGAGGCTTCTCTGGTCAAACAAAAGCTGTATGAAAGAACCTATGTACCACTGTCCATTACGTTGTCCGAAGATGTAAAAGGACGTTATCAGCATAAGCCGATTCTGAACGTCAACGGCGGACTAGCGATCACGAAGAGCTGTAAAGATGTTGAAGGAGCGCTTCAATACATTAACGACCTGCTTGATCCGGAGACGGAAGTTCTGAGAACGTGGGGACAGAAAGATGTAGATTATCAGGTGGATGACAAAGGTGTATTCTCCCGTAACGAGGAGCAACGTGCCAATTCGAAAGATCCGGATTGGGTACTCGCCAACACTGGAAGCCCGCTGGTATATTTCCCTCACCATGAAGGCATGACAGCAGACGGTAAAAACGCGATGGACCCGAAAGAACAGCCTGAAGAATACCTTGCTACATTGAATGACATTGATAAAAAAGTGCTCAAGGCTTACGGATACACTAAATTCACGGATTTCCTGGAACCAGCAGAAGAGAATGAACCATGGTTCCCGATCTACACGTTCAATTTTGAACCGAATAAACCAGAAACGATTGCCAGACAGAAGATGGACGATGTGAAACGCAAATGGTTGCCTAAAGTGATCATGACTTCACCGGCAGAGTTCGATCAGGCGTGGGAAGAATATCAATCCACACTGAAAGAAAGTGCAGATATCAAAGCCTATGAGGATGCACTGACCGAAGAGGTGCGCAGACGTGTAGAGCTGTGGGGTTAAATAGGTGAAACAGATGCAAGTAGTAAGACAGGTTATACGATAAGAAGCAAGATAAGCAATACGATAAGCCTTACGAAAAGTACTACGGTAAGAGAAATATGACAAATAGCATGATAAGTGGTGTGAAGAGTAATACGAGAAGCGGTATCAGTAGGTAATAGCTAAGGTAAAGGCAGAGAGGCTATAGGATATCCTGTAGCCTTTCTTAATCCACACATAAACGTGTACCCATTGGACAGGAATGGATTCGAATCATCCACAGCGGATGATATAGATAAAACTCGGAATCAAGGAGAGAGAAAAGCATGGCTAAAAAGGAGCTACAGTCCTCGGTCAACACCAGTCATATCCCTTCGGGGAAGAGCTGGATCGGGTATAACTTGTCCAGAATGAAAAGTCAGCGCCAATTGATGTGGATGTCATTCCCCTTCATTGCGTTTATTGCTATTTTTGCGTATGGGCCTTTATGGGGCTGGCTCATGGCTTTTCAAAACTATAGACCAGGCCTTGGTTTTATGGAGCAGGATTGGGCAGGACTGGATCATTTCCGAACGTTATTTACAGACCCGACTTTCTTGCGTGTCATTCGCAATACACTGGCGATGAGTCTGATCAGTCTGTTTCTTGGATTTGTCGGTTCAATTGGTCTGGCGCTCTTGCTCAACGAACTGCGGCTGGTTTTATTTAAACGTGTCGTGCAGACCGTTTCTTATCTTCCGCACTTTCTATCGTGGATCATCGTGACAGGCATTGTTGCGAATGTATTGTCGACGGAAAACGGGATTGTGAATGTGCTGATGACCAAGCTGGGGCTGATCGATGCGCCGATTAATTTCTTTGCCGAACCCAAATACTTCTGGGGCATCGTTGGTCTGTCGAGCATGTGGAAAGAGATTGGATGGGGCACGATTATCTATCTCGCATCCATGGCGTCCATTAATCCAAGTCTGTATGAGGCAGCCTCCATTGATGGAGCCGGCCGTTTCCGTAAAATGTGGAATGTCACACTTCCGAGTATCAAACCAACCATCATTATCCTGCTGATTATCAACGTCGGTAACGTACTGAATGCAGGCTTTGAGATTCAATATTTGCTGGGGAACGGACTGGTGCAGGATGTATCCGAGACGATTGATATCTTTGTTCTAAAATACGGGATTAATCTTGGAAACTACTCACTTGCCACCGCGGCAGGAATCTTCAAAAGTGTGGTCAGTCTAGTGCTCATCTTTATCGCCAACGGGATTGCCAAATCTCTTGGTGAAGAGCGGTTGATATGATAAGGGGGCAGCGCTGTGAATCGAATTAGCGGAAAACGAAGCCTGGGTGACTCAATTTTCTCTATCACCAATGGCATATTTATGTTGCTTGTTATGGTTGTTACGTTATATCCTTTTTTAAACACCATTGCCGTATCTTTCAATAACGGTCTGGATACGATTCGCGGGGGAATCTATCTCTGGCCGAGAGAGTGGACGCTGCAAAACTATGTTTCTGTGTTCCAAAATCCACATCTGACCCAAGCGGCATTTATTTCAGTTGCCAGAACGGTCATTGGAACCGTGGTACAGCTCTTCTGTACAGCCATGCTGGCTTATGTACTGAGCCGTAAGGAATACATGTTCAACAAGTTTGTAACGACACTCTTTGTGATTACGATGTATTTCAGCGGCGGCTTGATTCCTGGATACATGCTGATCAAACAAGTGGGGCTACTGAACAGCTTCTGGGTTTACATTATTCCCGGACTCATCGGGGTATTCAACATGATTGTCATCCGTACCTATATTCAGGGGTTATCCGAAGGGCTGATTGAATCGGCGAAAATGGATGGTGCAGGAGATTTCCGCATCTTTATGCGTATTGTGCTTCCGCTCTCTAAGCCGGTGCTGGCTACGGTGGCTCTCTTTATTGCTGTAGGTCAGTGGAACTCCTGGTTTGACTCCATGCTCTATACGGCAGGTAACCGCAATTTGACCACCTTGCAATATGAACTGATGAAGCTGTTATCTTCGGCAACGTCACAAGGGGGAACGGTCAATGTGGATCAGTACAAAAATGTGACGAATATGGTCACCCCCGTATCCATTCGGGCAGCCATCACCATTGTGACAGCCATGCCTATTGTCGTGCTTTATCCATTCTTGCAAAAATACTTTGTCACTGGACTCACCATTGGAGGGGTAAAAGAATGAACAATGTTAATCAAGGCGAGCAATGCACGTTTAACAATCCGATCATGCCAGGATTTTATCCAGATCCGTCTGTCTGCCGGGTAGGGGAAGATTTTTATCTGGTCACATCCACGTTTGCCTATTTTCCTGGCGTTCCGATCTTTCACAGCCGTGATCTGGTTCATTGGAAACAGATCGGTAATGTGCTGGATCGTGAGTCTCAGCTTAATCTGGAGGGCGCAGGGCATTCGCAGGGGATCTTTGCACCGACGCTTCGGCATCATGATGGACTCTTTTATATGATCACAACGAATGTATCTCATGGTGGGAACTTTGTTGTAACCGCTACCGATCCGGCTGGGCCATGGTCTGATCCTTATTTTATTGAAGGTGCGGAAGGTATCGATCCAACGATATTCTTCGATGAAGACGGCAAAGCATATTATTTAGGTACACGGCCTTGCTCGGAAGGTGTCCGTTACAATGGCAACTGGGAAGTGTGGCTACGTGAACTGGATCTTGGTAGTATGAGGCTGGTAGGAGATAGCTATGTTCTCTGGCGCGGAGCGATGGTGGATGTGATCTGGCCGGAAGGACCGCATTTGTATAAAATCGGCGAGTATTATTACCTGATGATTGCCGAAGGTGGCACAGGTCTGAACCATGCGGTTACGATTGCACGCAGCAGCAGTCTGACCGAAGGTTACGTCGGCAATCCGAATAATCCGATTATTACGCATCGTCATATGGGCAAGCATTATCCGGTTATTAATGTTGGACATGCTGACCTGGTACAGGCACCTAACGGTCAATGGTTCATGGTGATGTTGGCTTCCAGACCATATGGTGGGGCTTTCAGTAATCTTGGTCGTGAGACATTCATTGCTTCAGTGGAATGGGAAGATGGCTGGCCTGTCGTCAATCAAGGGCTGGGCAAACTGGAGGAGCAGGGGGTATTGAATCTGCCAGCAGTACCTGTGGAACCAGATCTGCGCTGTGAAAATTTCGACAATGATGAATTGGGCCTGCAGTGGATGTTCCTCCGTAATCCTCAGGAGAACCTGTACTCGTTGACTGAACGCAAAGGTTACCTGCGCTTGAAGCTGAAACCGCAAACATTGAAGGAACTTGAGAATTCCAGCTTTGTCTGTGTACGGCAGCGGCATATGGATTATGTTGCAGCGACTGCGATGGAATTTGTGCCGCAACATGAATATGAGACGGCGGGTCTGGTGGTTATCCAGAATGACCAGTATCACGTGAGAATCGAACGTGCATGTGAAGGTGAGCAGCGGGTTCTGCGGGTAATGACGTGGCTTGGTGGTGAGGAATCACAGGTTGGCCGAGTTGTGCTGGATGGAGAAACTCCGCGTGTTTACATTAAAATGGTGGCGCTAGGACAGCAACTCAGCTTCTACTACAGTACAGATGGAAGTAAGTATCATTTGGTTGCAGGACAAGTGAATACGACCAGCTTGAGCACGGAAGTGGCTGGTGGTTTTGTTGGGTGCTGTATCGGCATGTTTAGTAGCAGTAATGGTGAGTCTTCCGATCAGGTGGCGGACTTTGACTGGTTCGAATATGGTTCGTACTGATATGTAACGGCGAATAACAAAATATCCATCCAAGAAAGCTCAGTCCAGTAGCAGAGGCGCACAGGATTGAGCTTTTTTGATGTTCTTTGTGAACATATCTGGATTAGGATGCTACATTTCCACGCAGGTATTGACCCGGTTTACATCCAAAATTTCGTTCACGTCATGTGCTTCAAATTGATCAAGCAGAGCGTCCAAGCCATACTCCAGCTTGTGTTCAAGCTCCTCCGGATAAATGGGAAGGATCGCATAGAAGTGCACAGTTTGCCCACCCCCCATGTCCAGTGTGAGGAAATCCTCTTCAACCTCAAGTGGAGGCAACACGATTAAGGCGCACATATCTGTATTGTTGGAAAATGGCGTTGCCGGGTCGCCATTGGGTACTGTATGACCCCAACTCAGCCAGGTATCATAGTCATGTGGCAGTCGAGCCATCGTTTTCAACCATCGGATCGGCCAGTAATTATCGGATTCCTCTAATTCTTCTTCTAATAGAGGCCAATCCGGAGGTAAACATATCATCAGTTCTGCATACTCATAGTCCTCTGCATCTTCAGGCGTATTCATTGGCAAGGCACTCATACCTGTGGTATACAACGTATAATAATTACGTTCTGGTGTTGGACGAATGATATGGACATCGATATGAACTCTATCGGACACCAGCTCATGGAACACAGAGTCGGCTTCGCCAAGATATGTATCCGCGTGTTTCTCAATCCGCTGCAGCCATTCGGTTGTTGCATAAGAAGTAGATTGCCACTCGCGATCCAAATCTTTATGACGAATAATAGGAACGCCAGAAGGCGAATATTCAGATGAATTAGACATGTTTACTGCTCCTTTGTACCAAATAATGTATTCGCTTTTTCATCATATCATATCGTGTGAATGGAAGCCCTCACTTCGTTCTATGGTATGATAGGGTCAGGTTGATGAGTTCGATTGAAGGAGCAAAAGGGTATGAATCAGAACGTACAACAGTTCAAAGCCGATTTCTTCAAAGCACTGGCACATCCGATGCGAATTCGCATTCTGGAACTGCTGAGTGAAGGAGATAAAAGCGTCAATGAACTGCAAAGCATTCTTGGAACGGAAGGATCTGCGGTATCCCAGCAACTGGCTGTGTTGCGTAGCAAAAATGTAGTACAGGGCATGAAAGAAGGTACTACAGTCACCTACTCCCTTCGTGATCCGCTGATTAAGGAACTGCTTGCCGTTGCCAAGCAGATTTTTGATAACCATCTAGTCGATGCGATTTCGATGCTTGAGGATATGCGTAAAGACAGCTGACACAGGAAACAAGAGCAACCGGAAGTTAGCAGGGAGCTCTTGTTTTGATGTTTGCAAGATCAGGTAGCGGAAGCACAATTTTATAGGATTGTGATATTTGCGATTGACAGAGCATATATCAAGGAGTAGTGTTCACTTTATATTCAAATATTCAAATATATGAAGAAAAGAAGGTCATGGAGCATGAGAGGCATCGGGAGATATGCGGGGTATCGAATAGCTGATTTTCGCAAAGATCTGATATCGGGGCTGATTGTAGGTATTATTGCGATTCCTCTGGGTATGGCTTTTGCCATCGCCTCTGGAGTCAAGCCGGAATATGGATTGTATACCACCATTATTGCAGGTATTTTGATTTCACTGCTGGGCGGTTCCAAATTTCAGATCGGTGGGCCGACAGGGGCATTTATTCCAATTCTTTTTGCTATAGTCATGCAGTATGGTTATGAAAATTTGCTTATTGCTGGCATGTTGGCTGGACTGATGCTCATTGTTATGGGGATATTCAAACTCGGAGCATTAATTAAATTCATTCCAAGACCCGTGACGATTGGCTTTACAGCAGGCATCGCTGTTTTGATTTTTAGTGGACAGATCGTTAATGTGCTGGGACTTACGGGTGTCACGAAACATGAGGATTTCTACTCCAATATGAAAGAGATCGGGATGCACATCGGGACGATTAATATATACAGTTTGCTGACAGCGGGGGTGTGCCTGGCTGTTCTTCTGCTTGTGCCGAAGTTTGCACCCAAAGTGCCTGCTTCCCTGCTGGGTCTGATATGCTCGACCGTTGTTGCAGCTGTCTTTTTCAAAGATCAGGTGGCTACGATTGGCTCATCCTTTGGTACTATTCCTGGAACCTTACCTGGATTCCACTTGCCGGAGATCACATGGGAGCATATCGTGAATCTGCTGCAACCTGCTTTTGTCATTGCTATGCTCGGTGGTATTGAATCGCTGTTGTCCGCCGTTGTCGCTGATGGTATGACGGGCAGCCGCCATAACAGCAACCGGGAACTGATCGGGCAGGGAGTTGCCAACCTTGTCACACCATTGTTCGGTGGAATCCCGGCGACAGGAGCCATTGCTCGTACAGCAACAAATATTAAATCGGGTGCAGTGTCTCCATTGTCAGGTGTCATTCATGGTGTTGTGGTTCTGCTTGTTTTGGTTCTGTTTGCACCGTATGCATCCCATATTCCGCTTGCCAGCATGGCGCCGGTTCTGATGTTGGTGGCCTGGAATATGAGCGAACGAAAATCCTTTGCTTATGTACTGCGAACCAAAACGGGGGATTCACTTGTGTTACTTTTGACCTTTCTTCTTACTATATTCACGAGCCTTACGACTGCGGTGGAGGTGGGATTGATTCTGGCGGTCATTCTATTTGTGAAACGAATGAGCGAGATGCTGAAAGTGGCCAAGGTACTGCCTGATCCGGATCATAAACATGAGAAGGTTATGGCTCATATGGTACGGGAGGGACATGATTGTCCACAGATCAGCCTGTACACGATCGAAGGGCCATTATTTTTTGGTGCAGCGGATATGTTTGAAAAATCGGTTATGGATTCACTTCCGGAGCGTCCAGGTATGCTCTTGTTACGCATGGGGAAAGTTCCTTTTATAGATACAACAGGAGAGGCTAACCTGGCTAGTTTAATCAAACATTTTGAACGTTCAGGCGGGATCGTACTGTTGTCAGGTCTTCAGGAGCAGCCGCTGGAAATGCTGAAACGAACAGGTTTGCTGGAACGGTTAGATCCGGCACATCGGTTTGAACATACGGGAGAAGCTATAACCTATGCATTAAGGCATCTGAACCAAGAGAAGTGTAAGGGATGCAAACATTTGGCGTTTCGGGAGTGTGCGGCTTTGTCTGGTTGTGGGTTGGAATCTAAGCCTGAGCAGCAGCAAAAGTGGAAAGTCGTGACCGCTAAAGCGGCTCCTTAATAAATGTTCCAATAAATACCTTTATGATATATATTAAGTATATTAATGATATATCAGACAGGAAGGAACTTGACTATGTTTAATCATGCAACGGCTTTACGTTCGGTGCTCAGTCCGGCATATCTGGAGTGGGCATTACAAGCACATTATGATATCGGAACGTGGCAGGAATGCAGGTTTTGGCTGCGAGGTTTGAATGATACTTACCGCTTACGCACAAGCACAGGAACTTATATATTGCGTATATATCGTACTGAGGTGGCGGAAGCAGATGTTCGTTATGAACTGAGTGTTCTGACTGCACTAAAAGAAGGTCTCAGTTCAAGTGCGCATACAGAGGTGGGAGACTTTATCCCAACGAAAGATCAGACCGGGTATACAATGCTGGATGCGGCTGAAGGAAAGCGGGCAGCTGTGATCTTTCACTATATTGAAGGGACAGAAAATAATCTGGAAGATGAGGGTTCCTGCTACGCTTTTGGCCGTTCTGCTGCTGAACTGCACCAAGCTATGGATGGGATTAAGTTGGAACAGGAGCGAGAACTTGCTTCAGCATCAGTAACGGAGTTGGAGTCAGTACATGCAAGGTTTAAGCTGGATACGAAATTTCTCATCGATGAGCCACTGGAGCGAATCATTCGTTACATTGGAGAAAGTCATAAGGAAACAGCATTTTTGCAAACGTTTACCACCGTGTTAAAAGAAAAGATCTCTACCATCTCCAGTTCAGGTCTGGACTACGGCTTATGTCATGGCGATATGCATGGAAACAACAATGTGTTTGAGCAGCAAGAACGCTTCATCCATTATGATTTCGAATGGGCTGCTATGGGATGGCGTGCGTATGATCTGGCTCAAGTGAAAGTTCGGAAACGGCAGTCGGGTGATACGGAGAAGAAGCAGCAGTTATGGGATGCGTTGATGAAAGGATATCGATCTGTTCGGAGCTTTACAGATGCAGATGAACAGGCGGTCGACTTGTTTATTATCGCTCGCAGGTTCTGGGTGATGGGTCTGGATGTGGCCTTTATTGATAGTGATATGGGCGCCCTGGATTATGGCGAAGATTGGTTGAATGACTTTATTGAGGAGTTTCGTGATACAGGTATTGTATAGGGAACTAATTCATATGAAATAAAAAAGTAACTGTCCTTAAAAAACGATTATGCAGGTTTACTCGCATAATCGTTTTTTTTACTTGTTGGTGCTTAATATGATCAATTAATATAGCAATATTCAATTTTGCGCTACCGATATCAACTATGATTGTGTGGAAGAGGCAGCAGTCGCGGCTGCAGCAGCGGCTGCTGCCGACATGGCGGCTTGCTGAGCGACGATAATGTTGGTAATCGTTGTAGACATGGAAGATGTAAGGATCTCATTCTGTAGACTCTCCACATGTTGAAGTGCAGTCAATGCAGATGAGAACAGCAGCAACTCCTGTTTGTTTATAGACCACGCCCCAAAACCATTTTGAGTTCTTAACCAATCGTATGTCTCAATAACCTGATCTACCAGCAAGTCGATCTCTGCTGGCAATAATGCAAAGAGTGCGAGTGAAGGCAGTGTGTACGTTTTATCCATGCGAAGATTCCTTGAACGGAAAGCCTCGCTTAAAGCCAGCAAACGTTCACTGACCTGAGATCCGCCATCCCCGATAACGAGAATGTGTGTTAAGGTCTGCACGCTGTTTTTCGCGGAAAAATGAGGTTTTAACTCCCGATAGAGCTGCTCCATATGCGCGACAGCATTGTCCACATCCAGATTCGACAGGGCTAACATCGCTGTGAAAATATAGTCATCATGTCCTGTGAGGAAGGGATGCTCTTGTTTCATACGGTCATAGAATGCTTTGGCACGTTCCACGGTATGCTGATATTGATCAGGCGGCACTTGAGCAGCGATCTGATAGGCAGCCATCACCAGGTAATCGGAGTTGCGGAACTTGATTTCTTTCATCAAGTCATGGACTTGAATCGTATGTTGCAGTCTAGTAAGTTGATCCGTTGTCAGAGAAAGCATAGCTGCAAAATGAAAGGAAGAAGGGCCCCTAAATGCAGAGAAACGTTTGGTGTGCTGCTTCATCAAGTCGTTGCTTTGTTGAATGGCTTCTGGATCTATACTTTTATTCTCCACTACATATAGCAACGCCGCCAAACGGCGCATGATGGGGTTCTGCCATTTGAATGGTTTCTTGAGCATCAGGGTGTTAGAAACGAATAATTCGGCTTTTTCCAGCAGTTTTGGTTGCATGTGCAACCCTCCTAATGATTAGTAATGTTATTTCAACATAAGAAATATTAAATGAATCAGTGCAATGCATCCCATTGGATAGATCAACGATCTGGAAAACCTATTTTTAAATTCGTTCTGAGGATGCTTTTCGAAAAAGAAGTGTAACACGGTATGTATGATAAAAAATACATCTAGTACCCAGAATGTTATGGTCTGATAGGAACTGAAAAGAAGTGAGAAGATGATCGTATACAGTGGAAGATGAATCCATGTGAAATATGTATATGCTTTTTCTGCTTCCATATCTTTTAATACGATAAACAATTTCCATTCGGATCGTCGGATCGCATCCATTTCATGTAGTAGAAATAGGGAAAGATTAAACAGAAATAAGATCAATAACAAGCTTGGCATCTTTATCCTCCTCATTTAATTTTCATGGATCGGTTGGCAAAGGCATTAAAAATCATACGTGACTCACACTGGAAAAGTTCCGGTAACATGAACAAAAGCGCTATTCACATCACAAAGAAATGATTAGATATTTGAGCAAATTTTGACATATGTACCTGTGAGTGCTTACTTCCTCATAATCCATATTGTATTTCTGCTTCACATCTCGTACAATTTGATGAAGTAATTCTGCATTGCGTTAATGTGAGCGGATTGAAATGGAATGATAATTGGAAGCTGTTTATGAGAAAAGGGGAGAATCACTTGGAATCAAAGGAACTATCGAGAGGGCTGAAACCCCGCCATGTTGAGCTGATTGCGCTCGGCGGTACGATTGGCGTGGGGTTGTTCATGGGATCGGCAAGCACGATCAAATGGGCAGGTCCGTCCGTATTACTGGCCTATTTACTGGCCGGGATTATTATCTTTTTTGTTATGCGTATTATGGGTGAGATGTTGATTCAGGAGCCGGTGACCGGTTCGTTTGCAACATTTGCTCACAAATATATTGGTCCGCTTGCCGGGTTCCTCACAGCCTGGAGCTATTGGTTCCTATGGGTTACGGTGGGAATGGCGGAAGTTACGGCAATCGGGATTTATGTGGGGTACTGGTTCCCGGATATTCCACAATGGATTCCTGCGCTCATCGGGGTATTCATTATTGCGGCAGCCAATCTGGCAGCGGTCAAGTTCTACGGCGAATTCGAGTTCTGGTTTGCGATGATCAAGGTAACCGCCATTGTGGCGATGATTGTTATCGGAACAGGTCTTATTTTCTTCGGATGGGGTAATGGAGGACAACCGATCGGTTTGTCTAATCTGATTAGTCACGGAGGATTTTTCCCAGGAGGCATCAAAGGATTCCTGTTTGCACTATGTATCGTAACGGCTGCTTATCAGGGCGTTGAAATGGTCGGAATTACGGCTGGAGAAGCAGAAAATCCGAAACATACACTGCGCAAAGCGATCAAAAATATTGTGTGGCGTATTCTCATTTTCTACGTAGGTGCGATATTTGTGATCGTTACGTTGTATCCGTGGAACGAGGTAGGAGAGACCGGAAGTCCATTCGTGCTCACCTTTGCCAAAGTCGGCATTGTTGCAGCGGCAGGAATTATTAACTTCGTGGTCCTGACAGCAGCGATGTCGGGATGTAACAGCGGGATCTACAGCGCAGGACGGATGTTATACACACTGGCAGAGAACGGACAAGCACCGGCTTTTTTCAAAAAGCTGTCCAAAGGTGGGGTTCCCCGCAACAGTATCGTGGTAACCATCTCGCTTCTTCTGATCGGGGTTGTACTTAACTATCTGATGCCGGATTCGAAGCTGTTCCTGTACATTTACAGCGCAAGCGTATTGCCAGGAATGGTGCCTTGGTTTGCACTGGCGTTCAGTCAGTTCAGATTCAGAAAGCGTTGGGGACAGGACCTTGCCGAGCATAACTTCAAGTCGAAATGGTTCCCCATCAGCAATTACATTATTATTGTGTATCTTATTCTGGTCATTATCGGTATGGCCTTTAACCCAGATACACGTCTGCCGCTGATTGTGGGTGCAACGTTTATGGCGATTGTAGTGGTTGGCTATTACGTATTTGGCATCGGCGGGCGTCAGTCCAAAGCTAACGATTCCAAATAAAAGGCAACAATGATGACGCACTTCTTGAACATACCCTGTGACTCGCAAAGAGTCCGTATGTTGAAGGAGTGTTTTTTTTCAGTTTAAATACCGGGCAACTCGGTTACAAAGGAAAGAGTGAACCTTTACACAGATGAAATTCACAACACATATATTTGAACCGAGGAGGAACCAAACATGGCTACGCAAAATCAGCATTCGATTCAAGATCCAACGACACAATATCCGAAGGCAACGAAAGAGTGGAAGCAACAGCAGGATGAGCCGGGATTGCAGCGTGAGATGACTCCTGTTCCAGATTGCGGTGAAAAAACGTATAAAGGAAGCGGGCGTCTCACTGGTCGTAAAGCGGTCGTTACCGGTGCAGATAGCGGGATTGGCCGAGCGGTGGCAATCGCCTATGCACGTGAAGGTGCGGACGTTGTACTTTCCTATCTGCCGGAAGAGGAAGCAGATGCCAAGGAAGTGGTGCAACTGATTGAGGAAGCTGGCCGAAGAGCTATTGCCATTCCAGGCGATTTGAAGGATGAGAAATACTGTGAACAGTTGATTGAAACGGCAGTCAAAGAACTCGGTGGCCTTGATATTCTTGCTAATGTGGCGGGGAAGCAGCAGTTTGTCGAGCAGATTGCAGACCTGACGACAGAACAATTCGATGCGACGTTCAAAACAAATGTCTATTCCATGTTCTGGCTCAACAAAGCAGCAATTAAACATATGAAAGCAGGCGGTTCGATTATCAACACTTCGTCGATTCAGGCGTATAAACCGTCTCCGATTTTGCTGGATTATGCAACAACAAAAGCTTCGATCAATACGTTCAGCAAAGCGCTCGCACAGCAGGTAGGGAGCAAAGGTATTCGCGTGAATGTTGTCGCGCCAGGTCCAGTTTGGACACCGCTACAGATTGTTGGTGGACAACCTGTAGAGAAACTGGCTGAATTCGGAAACAACACACCGCTAGGCCGGGCAGGGCAGCCTGCCGAGATGGCTCCAGCATACGTATTCCTGGCGAGTCAGGAATCCAGTTATGTGAGCGGAGAGACATTGAATGCCAATGGTGGTACGGTTAGTCCGTAATAGGGTGAACGCTATATATGATATAGTGATAACTTCGTTATTTGAATTGGATGTCAATCCATTCGATGAAGATTTCAAATAAACAGGCCAAGGCAGAGTCGCTCTGCTTTGGCCTGTTTGACTATGTATAATTCTTAACCCGGTACCAATACGAATAGGCGTCGGTATATCCCAATTTTGCATATAGTCGCCGTGCCGCCGCATTGCCCTCGACCACTTGCAGATAGCTTGAAGTAGCACCATGGCTTTTTCCCCAATGCAACAAATGCAAAATCATCTGCTCTGCCAGACCGCGGTTACGGTAGTCCGGATCTGTAATGATGTCATGCAGTCCAATGAATCCACGTTCAACCACACCTAGCCCACAGGCCACTATACAGCCGTCAACAGACAGTGTGATGAATCCCGTCATTGCGCGGACATTGAATAACATCTGTGTCATGGTTGCCCGAAACTCTTCACTGACCGCATTTAAACGGCAAAAATGATCTAACCATTCCTCCGTTAACTGTTCATTGATATGCGCCTCCAAATGTTCAGGAACTTTCAGATCCTTCAGATCTCGAAGTTGTACAAGCGTTTTATCTACAACGAAATAACCTTTATCTTGTAAAAGTTGATCCAATTGTTCAGGTTGAATGAACGGCGTAATTTTAAAAATGGTATTTAATTGGTTCGAACTGTAGATATTCTCACATGTCTTGATCTTTTCATGCACATCCAGAGTAGAAGGGTAGAGCGGTTGAATGGAGTTGGCGCGTTTGGAATATCCTTCAGCAAAACGTAGCACCCAACCGTCATACAATGAGGTTGATAAAGGTTGCCAGTGGTTGAGCGTTAGTTCTTCAATCAGACGAAGTTTGTTTTCTGTTGCATACATGTGGCTTATCCTCCTCACATAGGATATAGACGATATAACATCGAATTTAATAATAATACATAATAATGTATAAAAATTCAATATAGATTGTTCGGATGTTATTCCTCTGAATGGTATAATCGATAAAGAGATCAATTTGTGGAATGGAGTACAAATAAACATGATTAACATAGAGATTCAGGGACACATGATTACATGTCATATCGAATTCGGTAAACGAAAAAAAGCCTCAATCACCATGGAACTGCCCTACATGGTCACCATTAAGGCTCCGAATGGCACGAGTGAGGAAGTGATCCGGCAACTGGTTATGCATCATGGAACTGAGATTGTACAAAAATCAGCTCGCATGCAGCAAGTCCTGGATGGTCCCCAAGCTAAGGAATATGAGAATGAGGGTAAGGGGGCATTTTTGCTCTTTGGCAAAGCCCATGCCTTGCATCAATTAATTCCGGTGGAGGGGTTAACAGAGGAAGAACTGCGTGCGAATTTGAAAAAGTTTTATTTTGCAGAATGCAAACGCATGATTGGGCAGCGAATTATACGTTATCAGCAGGAACTGAAGGTGAAGCCGAAGTCTATTGATATCGTAGATTCTCCTACGAAATGGGGGAGCTGTAGCTGGGACAAAAAGTTGACGTTTAATTACCGCCTTGCCATGGCGCCACCAGAGGTCATTGATTACGTTATCATCCATGAGCTGTGCCATATTCATCATATGAATCATGATCGCTCGTTCTGGCGGCGGGTAGGTAGTATTATGCCGGATTACAAGGACAAAGAAGATTATCTGATGCGTAATGGAAGGGCCATGACGTTGTAGTATAAAGACACTCAGACGAGTGTCTTTTTTTGTTAGAATCTTTTCAACTTCAGCAGAAGAATATGGTCTGATGTAGTACAATAGAGCCAATATTACTCGCCGCGAACGACACTGAAACATACGTGGTGGAAGGAGCACAAGATGGATCAAAACGGACAGTACTCGGAACTAGTGAATGAATATATTGCTGCATTTCCAGCGGATGTGCAACTAAAATTACAGAGGTTACGGCAGATCATTCAGGAAGCGGCTCCGCTCGCTGAAGAAAAGATTAGTTACAAAATGCCTACATATGCGCAGCACGGGAATCTGGTTCATTTTGCCGCATACACGAAACATATCGGGTTCTATCCTGCACCCAGTGGTATTCTGGCCTTCAAGGAACAACTCTCCAGGTTTAAGGGCGCGAAGGGTTCCGTTCAGTTCCCACTTGATGAGCCATTGCCGGAGGAACTAATTCGCCAGATTGTTGAATTCAGAGTGAAGGAGAATGTGGACTTTTTCTACTCAAAATAATAGGTAACATCAGAGTTGCCGGCCGCAGGGATCAGATACATAAAGTAGGGACTCACCTGTAGGTAGATGTTCAGATCAGACACACCGAGACTGCGAACCGTTAGATTGAAACGGCCATCTGCACCCACTGTGACGGTTTCCGTACGAATATGTTTTTCTTCTGGTGACGGTCCATGAATCTGAAAGGAGAACGTTTGACCCGCATAGGCCGTAAGTGTTCCTCGTACGTTCAAGGTGCGCTCCGCTGTATATTCGAATTGCACATGACGATCATCAAGAATTACCTCATTACCGGTATCCGGTTCTTCAGGCTGTGTTCCGGGATCTTGGGGCTGCGTTCCAGGATTCTCTGGATCGGTCACAGGTTCCTCTGCGGAGGGACTAATCGTGAAAAATTGAGTTTGATAAACGATGTCTGCGTTGGAACCATCTTTTTTCTTCAATCCGGTAATTCGAACGGTAAACGTATCTCCATCCTTCAATGCGTTTAAGTTATCCGGACGGAAAATTACAGCATAGCTATACCCGTATCCATCGGTATTGACGTTGAAAAACGCTGTGGCAGGATCACTGCTGGCAGGAGTTTTTCCACCGAAATTCCAGGTTTTCTGATCCGACATTCGTTTAAGTTCTACCTGAACCTCCGAAGTTAAAGGCTTTGCAAAGACATCCGGGTTCAACTGTGCAGACCAGGCCTGCGATACATTGAAAGCTTCAATCGGAAAAGCGCCTTTGTTTGGATACAGGTTGTAATTGTAGCGCAGCTTTCCTGCCCGACTGGTATCCATCACCTGCATGGTGCTAAAATGACTTGCATAATTTTTGTTGTCCCGGGATGCGATCCCGAAGCCGACTTTTTTCAACTGCGGACTCAGAATCCAGCGACGGTGACCTAGTGCGCCAATGTTACTTGGGTCGGAGTCGTCCATATACGCTTCCACACTTTTAACAGCCAGATTGCCGGCAGCGCCATAGGAAGCATATAAATTGGAACTGGAGGCTGATTTGGCACCCAAGTCAAAAAAATCTTTTGGCATATCGGCAGGTCGAGCCGGGAAATGGCTTAGAGGACCGGTAGAGACAAGAACTGCACCGTGTTGAGCCTGAACGTTAAGCGTAGCATCCAGCACAAGATCGCCTTCCAGTCCCGAAAGGAAACGATAGAAGTTGGCCGCATTTAGTGCCTGTTGCAGAGACGATTCACTTAATACGCCAGCAACATAAGGTGCTGTGGTGGAAGGGGGTTGGATATATGTAGCGGGTTGATCCTTGTTCGACATCCATTGCGTCCATTTTTGATTAATTTCTTGCTGACTTCGCTCAGGCAACAAGCTGTCGACGGGGGCAGCTAAGGTTTGCTGTGCACCGAGTAGTACGAACATTAGACCAGCTAGAGGAAGCGTAAGCAGAGTGCGAATAACCTTTTTCCGAATAAACATCTTCTAATCTCCTTCTACTTCTAAAATGTAAATAATATACTTTCAATTCATTTTATCGACATTAGAGGATGTATCAGTTAGTTGATTCTAATAAAATGAACCTTTTGTACCATTGGATGAAGTTATGCGTAAATGAACAGTTGATTCCATGAAAAAAGCACCTCTCGAAACGGACAAGCCGGATAATGATCTCCCATGCTTGCTTGTTCGTAAGGTGCTGTTGAAGTTTAACCCGAACCCGAAGTCTAATGCTGGTTTAACGATGCTCTTATTAACGTTCTTAATTCTCAGTGTATTCGTTAATAGCCATTTTCCCTTCCTCTACACGAATGAAGTAGGAGTAATCTTCTCTTACATTCAAGTAAAGGTTGAGGTGTTTGGTGTTTTGTTCATTTACCTTGACCGTCAGTTTGAAGCTTCCGTCTGCATCCAGCGTTATGTTTTCGGTCTGAATAGGCAGTACTTCTGGCGCCGGTCCGTTGATATCAATTGGAATGGTGTGACCGGCATAGGCTTTAAACGTACCTCGCAAAGTCAAGGTGTGATCCACCGTATATTCGGCCTGAACTGTACCATCCGGGAGGTTTCCTTGTTTCTCATTGTCGCCTGTTGCGGTGACTTGTTCAGGTCTACCCCAAGGCTGAAATCCTTTTCCCTTCAAGTTCCTCAGAAATACAACAGCTTCTGCGCGTGTAAATAATTCCTTGCCGGCATAACCTTCGACAGTAGCGGATGTTTTACCAGAGGAGTATCCCATGTTCAGCAAATACTGAATATTGTCCTCATCTTTAACATAGTTTCTACCGCCAAGACTGGCGACAATAATAGCAACCTCTGTTCTATTCAGCGCATGATTGCGTAGCTTAGGGTTTCGAATGCTCGCCTCTAGAGGTAGATTGAGTCTGGATGCATAGGTATAGTAACGATCACTCCAGTTCGCACCCGGAGCATCGGTCTTATCCATATACCGCAGGTATTTGGAGTTGGCATACATATTAAACAGCATGGAAAGAAACTCAGCTTCGCTCACCTGATCATTGGGTCTGAACGTGTCATTATCCCCGCTAACCATGTTTTGCTGTATGGCCCACAGAATATCATCTTTAGCCCAGTGAGCCTGAATATCTGTATAATGGAGCATTTTTTTGACTATGACCGTGACAACCGTTTCTTTCCCGGCAAAACGGATTCGTAAATCGGTTTTACCGACCTTTGTTCCGACAATTTTGCCATTCTGGATCGCGATCTTATCCGAAGATGTTGTGTAGGTCAGGTTGGAAAATGGAGAGTATAACGTTCCATCCCCAAGAATCGCTGTTACGGAGGGGGTGTCTACAGTGTCTCCTACTCGCAAAGTTAGATTTGATTTTGCAGGTGTAATCTTGGTTAAAGTCGGATCCTGCCCGCCGTCTACATGGAAGAAACGTGTCGTATAGGAGATTTCAGCGGGAGAGCCGTCTTTCTTTTGCAGACCTGTAATATGTACTTGGAAGGTATCACCGTTTTTCAACAACTGCACATCGTCAGGACGAAAAATAATAGCGCTGTTATCGCCGAAATTGGATGTCTCGACATTAAAATAGGCCTGCTCAAACCAGCGTCTATTGGAAGGGTCTACATTGTAGTATTCCAAAGGAAACTCAGACTTTTTTGGTTGATGGAACGTCCACTTCCGTTGATCAGAGGTTCGGATCATCTCAACTTGAACCTTTTCCAATTCAGGTTCTGCGAACACATTCTGGTTTAATTGAACGGACCAGGCTTGAAGCGCGCCGAAGGCTTCAATGGGAAAGTCGCCTTGGTTGGGAAACAGGCTGTAGTTATAAGGTGCAACTTGAGTTCTGCTTTGGTCAAAGACCTGCATGGCACTATAATAACGAGTTTGTTCTTCCTCTTGATGGGCAGCCAGTCCGAATCCGATTCGTTGCAACTTCGGGCTTAATATCCAGCGGCGATGCCCCACCCGATCAATATTGGATGCATCCGAGTCATTCATGTAGCCCTTGATGCTTCCAGCCAGTACATTGAATTTGTCATTGCTGGTGACATGCAGGTTAGACGAGGAAGCTGAGGTATAGCCTTTATCAAAAAAATCCTTCGGCATATCTGCCGGTTGTTCAGGGGAATGGCTAAGCTGCCCTCCGGTGGAGACAACAACAGCTCCGTGCTGGGCTTGCATATTCAAAGCCGGATCGAGTACCAGGTCTCCAGACATGCCTGCGATAAAGCGATAGAAGTTGGCAGCATTCAGACCTTGCTCCAGATATCTCTCATTGAGCAGTCCGGCAGAATAAGGGAAAACGGTGGAAGGTGTTTCGGTAAACATAGGGAGTGTTTGATCAACCCTCATCCACTCATTCCACTTTTGGTCGATTTCTTGCTGACTACGCTCGGGAAGCAAGCTATCGATCTGTTCTGCATGAGCGGTCTGCGTTCCGCCCAGAAGCAATAACAGGCCAGCGAGTGGCAGTGCAAGCAACGAACTGATTTTCATTTTTGTACCCATCATAAATCTTTAAAACTCCTCTCATCTTCAGTGCACACCCAAAGGGATACGCAAATGTAACTTTATGTATAGTAACTTTATGTATATATGTTATCGTCTGTTTCGTTGATTTTGCTTAGGGTGAATCCAGAATGAAAGGATTAAAAAAAGAACACAGGCTATCCTTAGATGCAGGATAACGTATGCTCCTCTTTCATATCGCTCATATCCAACTCGTTCATTCCAGATTTAAGTCGAAATCCGGCTGACACATATAATCAATGGGATATAGGTCATCTCGTGCTGATATCAATGCGCGGAAGTGAAGATACAGATTATTCGGTTGCTCCACAACGCCACCTGCTCGAAAAGGGACAAGCTCAGCCACAACGAAGACATCCTCTGCATTCGTACAGCGGAAAATAACATTGTTCGGATTAATAACTTCATCCATATAACTGTAGGTCATCACATGAAAGGACTGGCCGCGCCAGTTCGTCTGAATGACCCGGTACGACTGGGTTCGAATCAGATCAATGTAACGTTCCAGTGGGAAGGTATGCTCAAACTGCGTGATATAACCTTTCTGATCTACATCGATCGTAAATTCGACGTCATAGCTTTCGTTGAATTCTTCCTGATATGTACCTTTCATGATCTTCATCGTATTAAAGTGTGATCCAAATTCCGGATCGGTCACATAGGGAATAGAAATCAGTCCAGAATCAACATACTGTGAAATTTGACTTGTCGTGGACGGGGGCTGGTTATGTTTGGTTGGTCTCAGATCAATGGAACCGATCATGCTTCCGGGAAAACCGGGGTTGCAACTTATTCGCATAGTCATCTCCTTTGAATTATAGTCATCTAGTTGGACGAAGTTTACGGGAGAAAGTTGCACCTTAATATGGAAGGAATATCAAGATACAAATTCATCAGTTAACTTGAAGCGGGAGATTTCAGAGGATATAGTGTAGAGGGTATTCTACATTATCAATGACATATACATGAGGTATGGCTTCATGAACGGGAGGGCTAGACATGTTATCCACTAAAGTCATTGAACATTGCCGCGTAAAAGGCTGGTGGCATGAAGACGTGCCGGCTGAATATTGAGGAAGCATTGCGTAAGCTGGACATGGATCTGAACTCGGATTTTGCACAATTCTACCTTCATGCAGAGGATGGACCGACATTCTATAGTCGGCATCAGGAGCTCTACCAGATCTGCTGGGTGATCGAGAATACCGTATACCTGCAGGATATGCATATATCGCAACTTACACTGGGGTTACCAGAGGCATATATTCCGCTGGACAGCTTTGAAGGGGAAGGTGGATTTTTCTATAATCGCCAGACCGACGAGGTTGTGCTGGTTGAACTGGGGGAGTCCATCGAACGTTTCCTGAATGGAGAGAGCAAGCCGCAATGGGCGGATTTCAATGCCTTTCTGGAGTGGTATTTCGGTTTGGCGGAAGTGACCACACTGTAACAGTAAAAGGGTACTCCCGTGGCTATGAAGGCCAAGGCAGTACCCTTTTGCATGTTCCAACTTGATGAACGATATTTTACTTAGAGCTGGTGAATGGACCTTCTACGTTGTTCTTCCCGTAAGGGAAAAACTCATCGACGAGATCTTGAGGTGAGATCGATACGAAGACATGATCCAGGTCGGTCTTTTTCGCAAAATCTATAATGTCACCCGTATAATACCTTGGATCAATCAGATACACATCCGAGACAACCGTCGAGAGAAAAGAAATCATAGGTACGGCGAGGGAGTCCTTGATAAACATGACCTTGAGTCCGTTTGGATTGTCTTTATTCGTCACATGTACGATTCCCTGATTGCCATACAGATACGTAAAGTATTTGTCCGCTGTCAGGTCGTAGGGAGCACCCTTCACATTCAGGGGATATGTCGTAAGCAACGCATCCTCAAATCGACCATTTAAGGTAGCTTCCGTCTCACCTGTTTTAAAATAAAAAGAATAGTTGGTTTTGAATTTCGGATAAATCAGGTCAAAATCATCATCACCGGCGTACAATTTCCCGGTTTTGCGGCCTTGTGAGCCGATAAAGAAATCCTTATAAGGGATTACATTGTAGTTATTCATGTCTGTAAAATAATGCTCGGGATCGAGCGGCTTATGGTACAGCCCGTCCAGATGTTGAACCAGCTGGCCGAAGGCCCAGAAGGCCGTTTTGATTTTCCAGTGATGATCGGTTGTGAAAAACAAATCCTTCGCCGGTATGCCGCTCTCCAATAATCCTTCGCGCAGATCCAACGTGTCGATTCCGCTCTGCTTCAGATGATCCAGAAAACCATCGGCCGTTTCGTTATTGTAGTTATAAGGAATGCCTTCCGGAAATGTTGTATAGCCACGTACATATTTGTCAGGTGTCATAACATACGTAAGCTTGGTTTTTGACCCCAATTGTGCCCCTAGCTCGGCAACCCGATCAGAAAGTTCTTTCGTATCCGTTGGCCCCGTGGCGAAATACGTATAGTGAAGCTTACCCTCCGTATCTTTGACGACCTCGAAGTTGTTCTCTTCGTTCTTCCACATGAGTGACTGCAAGTATCCGTAGGCTTCCACGAATCCAAACTTTTCAAAAACGTGCTCATTGATATCTGCATCCAGTTCGTTGATGATACCTTTGGCATTGGAGAAGCGGTAGTCCGCTGACGCCAGTGTTTTTTTCAAAGGCTCGAAAGAATGAATCATATTCAAGATCGAGAACGTGGCGAGCGCAAGAATGAAGAGGAAGGCGGTCATTCTCTTTTTGGCAAAAAAGTTATGCATATGAAATCCTTCTCTCAGAAATTAAAATATATGAACGGGTTGTATGTTCCTTTGACCAAATAGGATACACATACAAGGAACAGAGCAATAATGGTCACCGGGTAAAGCAGTTCAAGCGGTTTACCGAAGCGTACACCATCCACCATCCATTTGTTCATCCGTAAGGCAAGTGGTGTGGAGAACAGAATGCCTAGAATGAAGAAAAGGGCATATTCCTTCATGAACATCCAGGTCGTATTACTCCAGAACCCGTTACCATACAGTCCGAACATATTGCCAAGGTAGTTGCCAGCCTGTAACAAGTCCGGTGAACGGAAAATCACCCATCCAATAACTACGATAAACATGGCATAGAAATGTCGGAGCGGAGCATACCGTGTGCTCTTATCCAGGTTGAAAATTTTCTCGAGTGCAATGAACGCGAAGTTGATTAATCCCCAGATCACAAATGTCCATTCCGCACCGTGCCAGATGCCCGTCAGTCCCCAGACAATCAGCAGATTGCGGATCATTTTATCCTTGTTGCTAACGCGTGATCCTCCCAGCGGGAAGTAGACATATTCCTTGAACCAGGTGCCGAGCGAGATGTGCCAGCGGCGCCAAAATTCGGTGATGGAGCGTGAGATATACGGATACCGGAAGTTTTCTTCAAACTTGAAACCAAACATAAGTGCGAGTCCAATCGCCATATCCGAATAACCCGAGAAGTCGAAATAAATCTGCAATGTATAGGCAATCGCTCCCAGCCAAGCCAGACTTGAAGCGATATCGCCTGTTCCGCCCATGCTGAATGCATGATCGGCCACAATGGCCATGCTGTTAGATAACAGCACTTTTTTACTCAAACCCACAATAAACCGGCAACAGCCGACCGCGAACTTGTCCCAGCTTTCCTTCCGATGCATCATCTGATCCGCAATCATGTTGTAACGCAGAATGGGCCCAGCTACAAGCTGAGGGAAGAAGGAAATATAGAGGGCGACATAAAACGGATTTTTCTGCACATTTCCATGTCCGCGGTACACGTCAATGACGTAGGAGATCGCATGGAAGGTGAAAAAGGAAATGCCGAGCGGCAACGCAATATGCGGAATGCTGAAGCCAAAGCCTGTACTTTCATTGACAATGCGCAGGGCAAACGCCAGGTATTTATAAACAAACAGCATACCCAGATTGGCAACTAGCATCACGGTGATAACGGTATAAGCGGCAGTGCGCCGATCCCGGTACTTGTCCACGAGCAGTGCGAAAACGTAATTCAGTGCGATGGAGACCAGCATAACCAGCACAAAGCGTGGTTCACCCCATGCGTAGAAGAACAGGCTTGCCACAAGCAACAACATATTTTTCAGCGTCACAGAAAACCGCAATATATAATACAGCCCGAGCACAAGCGGCAAGAAATAAAATAAGAAGACTACACTGGAAAAGAGCACTGCCTTTCCTCCTTGATGATGTTAATGATGAAATAAAAAAGCTACATTTTAAATATCCGCTTGGACCTGCGATGATTCATCGAACGTTGCTTCCCCGCTTGTGAGCCGTGCTGAAGTTTGCGCCAGAGCCAATATGGAATAACCACCGCGAGTCCAATCAGAAGAAGGCCGATTCGGATCATCCATTCCATCCATGGTTGTAACCATACGGTGGAAGGTTCAAGGACTTTGGGAACCTGATCAGGTGAGGGAATGAAACGCGGCGTTCCATCCGCTTCCTTCATCTGCATCGCCGTGGAACGATCAAGTTTAACGTTATAATCGAGATTCCACTTTTGATCCACCAGCGCTCGAATAGTCACCGAATCGGTTTTTGCGGCGTCCGTTCCAATGGTTAGTAGGCCACCCGTTGTGATTGTTACACCCTGTACAGGATGAGCAAGCTGGAAATTCACTTCTACTTCTGGCGTTTCCAAAGCTTTCGATGCTCTCGCCTGTAGGCCACTAACGGTATACGTTGCAACCGATTCACCGGCCACCGGTTTCACGACTCGTTCATCACCTTTGATCATTACAGAAGATAATTGGTTTTCTGCAACAGCTTCTTTCCTAGGTACCAGTTTGATATTTCCAACGCGGTAATTCAGCTGTGCGTTCTCAGTCGTGGTCATTGTAATGCCCCAGCTCAGCATTTTACCTGGTGTGACACGGCCAACCGTAGCTGCATGATTTCGAACCATGAGGCTGGAAAAGGGTACACGAACCTCACCCTCGTACCCGGGCTCCAGCCTTATCAACCCATCTACGGGATGAACCAGCTTCGGTTCTTTGGTTGCCAAGGGGATGAGGATGACATTGCGTTGATCCGCTACTGTTAGTGCCGATTGATCCGTTCGTGTAATGACAACGTTTAGTGGCAGCGTCTGATCGGAATCACTGCGAATCGAGAACCTTAATTCGCTGTAGCCTGACCAGTCCCTGTTTTGCAGCTCATACACATAGGCGGAGTAATAGCCCTTTTGTAGTTCCTCTGTCGAGGTGTTAATCTGTAAGCTGCCGTTACGATTCAGCTTGGACTGCACTTTGGCTCCATTATTCCATACCTTTATAGAACTCTCGTTCCACTGCAACTGATCCGGCTGAGCCCAAGCAGTAGAAGTGATGAGGTATAAGCTTGATAAACCTGATAAACCTGTGAGGATTGCGACAAGCAGCCATTGCTGCCATTTCGTACTCATGCGTTCTGTGCCTCCATGTTATAAATAGGCCATCTCGTCGAGTTCATCACTCGAGATGAAGCTTTTATTCTGTACTGGGCGTTTCGGTTTGTCTGCCTCGGTATACGCCACATTCCATTGTTTCAAAAGAGCTTCCAGTTCAGGCATTTGTCCATTTCGGGCAATGTCCTGAATATTTCTGATCCGGTACAGAATGCCATGTTTGCTTCGCATCGACTTTACCCACATACAGTCAAGAACGAGTCCCTCGGCAAGCGGCAAACGAAGCTCATAGACCAATTCCTGCCTTGATATGTTCAAAAGCAAAAATTCATAGTTAAAGTCCATCAGCATAACGGTTCCATATTCGGGTGTGTCCAGTTCATGGTTCAGCGGAATGCGTGCCAGCTTGCGGTTGGACATGAGGCCTACTTGTCCGCGTTTTACAAAATTCAGACGGATGTCCTCAAATGTACTGATATCTTTATCCAGCTTCTGCGGAAGCGTAGGCTCGCGGTCATACACAATATGTAACAACTGACGCTTATCCTGTTCTGTAATCTCGTGCACTTTAAATGCATACTTCCACTTATTACCGAATGAAGTTACGTGAGTTACCTTGGCTGTAAACTCGCTTGAATAATGATCCGTTACCAGACGTACAGCAAATTCGGCTTCGCTCGGGATGTATCTCGGTGTATCCAGTACGATGGCGATCCCGCCTTCCGAAATATCATGCGTAACCGTGGACAGCGTTTCACCTTCAGTCGTTAGTGTACAGTCCACAGCAGCCAGAATACGCTCATAGTTGCGGAACACTTTACGTCCGCTGAGGAAAAAGATCGACATCATAATGTTGTAGAAATTAATCAACAGCCAGTATAGAACAACGAGAAATCCAATGGTGCCCTGACTAAATGTCCAGTGAATGCAGTTGACGATGCCGATTATAGAGAGCACAGCCAAGATCAGATGCGGAATGATCTGTTTGAGCTGGTAGCTACGATCGTTATGAGCACCGTCTTTACGAGTCACTGCAAATTTATTCATGGTGATGCCCAGTGTTTCCAGAATGACCGCAGGTAGCAGTGAAGGAAAAAGAATAGTTTCGTATACATTCGTCCATTTCGTAGTTCGAATATTACCTGACAACATGCGCAGACACATATTCGTTAATAGATACATCGGCAGCCAGAACACGAGAATTTCCAAAATGGTACACTTCACCACGAGCACACCGAACACAGCAAACAGAATGGGTGACATGATATACAGCACTCGTTTAAGACCGGAATACCAATAGGTTATAGAAGAGATATAATTCAGTCTTTGGGCAAACGTAAGTCCGCGCTTGAACAAGATATTCATTTTTCTGCCCGTTTGAATACATCCGCGTGCCCAGCGTTGGCGCTGTTTGATCAGGCTTTTCAGATCACCGGGAGCAAGTCCGGAAGCAAGTACTTTATTGGTGGCAAAACAGCGATACCCTTTGCTCTGCATTTCAATGCCAGTGGCAAAATCCTCTGTAATGGAACCAGTATAGAAACCACCCACATCTTCGAGTGCCTGCCTCGAAAGTACCGTGTTGGTTCCGCCGTATATAACGGAGTTGGACTTGTTCCGCCCGACCTGCACATCGCGATAGAAGTAGTCCTGTTCATTCGGAATTCGAGCTTCGGAATACAGATTATATTGAAACTGATCGGGATTATAGAAGCTTTGCGGAGTTTGCACGAAGCCAATCTTTTCTCCTGTCAGAAAATAAGGCACGCAGGACGTCAGAAAATCATGCTTCGGAATCATATCGGCATCAAACGTGGCGATTAGAGGGGAGGAAGTATGTTTCATGGCGTTGTTCAAGTTTCCAGCTTTGGCGTGGATGTGCTCTGTCCGGGTCAGATAGTTAATCCCCATATGATCAGCCAGTTTTCGCATCTCGGGACGATTGGAGTCGTCACACAGGTAGATATGTACTTTGGAGCGGTCCGGATAATCCATATTGAGACAGCCGTTAATCGTTTTGAAAAGCAAGGATGCAGGTTCGTTATATGTAGCTATAAAAACATCAACGTCAGGATACAATGACTCATCAACGACAGGAAGTTCAGGATATTCAAGCCGGGTCATGTTATAAAAATGCACAGCGAGTTCAAACATACCAATGAGTTCGACAATCAGGAGGGCAAGACCGGCGGTCACGGCAAGCGGGCCATGGCCGAAAGGAATGGTGAAGAAGGTACGCCATATGACGTAAATACAAGACATGATCACCGTTGCGGTAACCAGCATTTTTTTGCGTGTGCTTAAACGATTCAAGGTGCATACCTCTCTCTATAATTGGTGAAAGTAATCAACGTTCATCAAGTCTAACCATATGTCTATCGTACAATAGCATTCTGAACGAATTCTGAACAAAAGAAATAAATGAGAATGTGAATTGATCCATTATATGTGATGGGAACGACATGTTTTGGTGTTTAAATACAGTCTTTTAATGACGAAATATGTCGAATCATGAAGATTACTGTATTTATTTCATGCGAAATTAGCAACATTTTTATTTCAAGTCCATAATATGGAAAATATTGCGTTGGTGGAATGATTACATATAAAAAGACGAGCCTATGGGCTCGCCTTTTTTGGTTGATCTTTTGCAGATACCGTAATCTCACTGTAGCACTTCCATGCTACCCGAGATTTATTAATCGGATATGTTGCGGGTGTAATATTCAATGATATCCTTACGACGAATGATTCCAAGAAAGACCCGATCTATATCCACCACGGGCACAAAGTTTTGGTCTGCCGCAAGAGTCAGCATATCCTCCATCTCTGCTTCGATGTACACGCACTCATTATAGACACGATGGCTAATCTCATCGACCTGCACTTGGTCCATATTATCAAATGTTAATCCAGGCGTATTACGCATTTTCCATAACAGATCACCTTCGGACAGAGTAGCAACATATTTTCCATCCGGATCAATTACGGGAATGGCGGTGTAGTGGTGCGATTCCAACTGCTCAATAGCATCTTTCATGGAAGCGGTAGACTCGATATAGGCCACTTCGGCTTTTGGGAGTAAAAAATAGCTGATTTCCATCATCGGGCTCCTTTTCAGCCTTTTGCATCGCAAAAAAGCTTTAGTATGTAATTCACTATTCTTATTTAAACATATTATGTGAGCTTAAGGCTATTTTTAATGACAAATTCATCAGATTTGTCACATTGTTTAATCGGCGCAGGAAATTTATAGTATAGAGTAGAGGTGATGTGACATGAAATCGAAACGTAAATTATTATATGGACTCTTGCCGATTCTATTTGCAGGCGGTATTGGAATGTATCTTTATATGCAGAATAGCAAACCGGAGGAACCGAAACCGCAGACAACTGTGAATCAGTACATAGAGCATTTACAAAAGAAAGAGTTCGGCCAGCTGTATTCGTTGATGTCACCTGCTTCGTTGACAGAGGCAGGCATGTCTAAGGAACAGTTTATTGAGAAATACAATGCAATCTACTCGGGTATGCAGGTCTCTGCTGTTAAAGCTGAGCTGACAGCAGCGAATACGACAGGAACGGAAGCTGACTCTGGCGCTCAAACAACAGGGACTGAAAGTGGAACCGAGACTAAAGTTGAATCACAAGCAACAACGGACAAAGAGGGAACGAATCAGGCAGAACAAGGGGCTAGTAATCCTGATCTTTATCAAACCGATTATGATATACAACTGACCACGTTTTTAGGCGAAGTCAACGAGACACATACGCTTAATTTAGTTCGACAGGAGCTGGAGGACGGGAGCAAAGTCTGGCAGATTAACTGGAAGCCGTCCCTGATCCTCAGTGACATGGTGAAAGGTAGCAAAGTTCGGGTGAAGACGTTATTCCCGAATCGAGGGGATATTGTAGATCGTGACGGGTTGCCGCTTGCGACCCAGGGCACAATGAATGAGTGGGGCATCGTACCCGAGAAGCTCGGAGAGAACTCGGATCAGATGATTGCACGCATCGCGGAACATTACAAGGTGTCCGTAGAAGCCATTCAGAAGACACTTGGTCAGACATGGGTGAAACCGGAATTTTTTGTGCCAATGGGCTCGACAGAGGAATTTGATGTACCTTCTTCTCTTAGCGGAGTTGCTCTGCAAAGTAAGGAAATTCGGTATTACCCGCTTGGTGAAGCAGCGGCACATCTGATCGGATATGTGCGTAAGGCCACGAAGGAAGACTTGGACAAAGATACCAAAGGGTATTACCGTGCGGAAGATTGGATCGGCAAAGCCGGACTGGAACAGTCTATGGAGAAGCAGCTACGCGGAGAGCGTGGCGGTTTAATTGAAATTACGGATGAAGCGGGCAACACGCGTTCCGAATTGATCCGCAAAGATGCAGTCGACGGTAAGGATGTGCAACTATCCATCAGCTCCGCACAGCAACAAAGATTGTATCAGACGCTGGCGGGTGGCGGCGATGCCGGAGCGATGGTGATGATGAATCCGAAGGACGGAAATATGCTTGCTATGGTGAGTGCGCCTTCCTACAATCCGAATAAAATGGTTACCGGTCTGACGCAGGCCGAGTGGGATGCCTATTCGGCGAACGAGAAGCTTCCTTTTATCAACCGAGTAACGACACGATATGCTCCCGGCTCAACCTTCAAGGCGATTACTGCGGCTGCGGGGTTGATGGAGAAGGTGACCACACCGGACAAAACCCATGAAATTTCTGGTTTGCAATGGCGGAAGAATGATAGCTGGGGTGGATATTACGTCAAGCGGGTGAAAAGCCTGAGTCCTGTAAATATGGTGGATGCCCTCGTATACTCCGACAATATTTATTTTGCAATGGAAGCGACTGAGATGGGGAGCGCCAAGTTTATCGAGGGCATTCAAAAGTTCGGGTTTGGTGACAATTTCGGGCTGGATGAACTCTATTTGAAACCTAGTCAGTATGCAAATGAGGCGCACAGGGATCTTTCTTCCGAGGTACTGCTAGCCGACACTTCGTATGGTCAAGGTGAGATGTTAATGTCGCCGATTCATCTTGCTACTGCGTTTACGCCGTTTGTGAATGAAGGCAAGCTGGTGAAGCCTGTATTGATTGTTGGAAAAGAGACCCCCGATCCTGAGGTGATTATCACACCGGATGTAGCCAATACCGTTACTGACGCACTGAAACAGGTGGTGTCTCGTCAAGGCGGAACGGCACATGCCCTCAGCTCGATTGCTGGCGGTCTTGCAGGCAAGACAGGAACGGCCGAACTGAAAGCGAAGAAGGGTGAGCAAGGTCAGGAGAACGGATTTTTCGTTACCTTTGATACCGAATCGCCGTCGTTCCTGTTGGCAGCCGTAATCGAAGAGGTGAACGGGCGGGGTGGCAGCCATTATGTGGTGGATCGCTTGAAGCCATTCTTGGAGAAACTTCAGCTTGAGCCGTGACTATGAAATCTGGCAACGATAAGAAATAACCAAAAAACGCGTTCTTGGCTTGAACCATAATGGTCGCCAAGACGCGTTTTTCATTTTACTTTATATACTAAAATTTCATAATGGATTTCAGATCATTTTCTGGCTGTAATCATGAACCGCGCCGAGTTGGTGCGAATCCCTTGCTCGTCGCGGTGATCTTGAACAAATTGTTCAAAGATATCCAGGTCGGACGCGAGTTCTCCGAATTGAGGAACGATAGGCGTGTGTGTCAGCAGGAACAAGAGATCCTCAGGTGTAGCGTAATACTCGGTTACATTATATTCACGGACCTCGATGTGCCGGAAACCTGCATGTTGCAGCTCTTGTTTGTATTTTTCCAAGAGTGTTCCGGGCTCTATGCCGAGATGTTGTCCACGTCCAAATGCTTGCTTTACATTCAATTTATCGTGCTCGCTGACCTGCTGGGTCAGGAATACACCATCCTCTGCGAGAACGTTGTACACTTCTGACGCGGAGAATGCGGAATGTCTGCAAGAAACAATATTGAAGAATGACTTTGGAAACTGTAAGTTGTCCGCATCCATCTGAGTGAATCGCACATTGGAGCATTTTTTAGTTCGCTTTAAATTTCGCTGAGCTGTCTCGATCATTCCATGAGCCAAATCGATGCCGACAAGCAGATGAGCATGTTCAGCAATGGAGAGCACGGCTTCGCCTCCACCTGTGCCGATGTCCAGCAGCAGATCTGATGTTTGGGTGCAACGAGTCACCTCATCATAGAATTCCCAGTCGGTGGGTTCAGAGATCACCTTCATCGTGCTGAAATCCCATCCATTTTGTTGACCGACACGTTCATAAAATGTGTTGTAATCCCACTGTTTTGTCATATTAATTCTTCCTCCAGTATGTGATGTGTTATTTAGGATTTGTTGTTTTCAACCATCGTTCATCTACACATCGAACAGGCTCAAAAGGACAGACCTACCCCTTGGTAGCTGGTACGCGTTTTGATCCAGCCCGACATTTAATTACTTCGAACGATTGGAAACAACATCCCTTTCACCTCACATGTTGGAATAGCCCCATTATACATAATTGACAGCGCATACGCGAGGTGATATTTTGGGGTGGAATCTATTCCAGGAATCCGAGGTGATCAATGGTGGCTGTTCGTGCTAATCAGATTTTTGTTAACTTGCCAGTTCAGGATTTGAAGAGATCGGTTGATTTCTTTACGAAAGTGGGGTTTGAATTCAATGCCCAGTTTACGGACGATAAGGCTACCTGTATGATTGTCGGAGAAAATATCTTTGCCATGCTTCTGGTGGAGGAACGTTTTCAATCCTTTATCACGAAAAAAATCGCGAACGCGGCTGAGACAACAGAAGTGATCGTCGCTTTATCTGTTGCTTCCCGTGAAGAAGTGGATGCGATTGTACAAGCTGCCCTTGATGCTGGAGCGAAGCAATATAACGAACCTCAAGATCATGGATTCATGTATGGACGGAGTTTTCAAGACCTGGACAACCATCTATGGGAAGTCTCTTATATCAATTTGAGCGCGTTCCCTTCGAACCAGCCCGAATAGATCAGCATGAATTGTGCCCTCTAACTATCGCTGAATGGATAAATGAATGAAACTAAATAGATCGGCATCAGATGGATTTGCGGAATATACATGAAGGCCTTCCTTGAAAACAGGAAGGTCTTTTTTTAGGCTACAAAATGAGTGATCAGCATGAATCCTTACTACATATCTTATTTTTCCTTCAGAATATATGGTGCATTTTACCTTTTTGCTATATGATAAATGTCGATTCACCCCGAGATTAGGCAACACATATTCTGGAGTGATATCAAGTAACAGAACGACAACAGAAAAAACAAAAGATAACATATATCTAAATTTACATACGTTTAGGCTGGAGGGATCAGGATGTATTGTCACATATGCGGCACGAAAAATAGTTCTGGGGAGGACCACTGTCAGAAGTGTGGAACCCGATTGAAACAAGATAGCTCCACAGAGGAGCAAATCTGGTCGGAGCCGTCAGGACTGGAGCCACGTAATGCATCTGCAACCGGAACGGTGAGCAAGCGCAAGAGCAGTCCATTTGTATGGATTATCCCACTGCTACTTGCAGCAATTATGGGGGCGTTGTTAGCGTATTATTATAATCAGGAGAATCTGATTAACGCTCATGTGAAGACACTGCATCTTGAGGCAGAGAAGGCTGCACTGGACGGGAAATATTCAGAAGCTCTGGATTTGCTGGACAAAGCCCTCGCTCAAAGACCTAATGTAGGAGCACTCGTTCAGGATCGTAAAATTACAGAGCAAGCAAATAATTTACTAAAACAAATGGACGAAGCCGCGAATCTGCTCAAAACAGGTAAGCTGTCGGAAGCGGACAAAATGATTCAAACCGCGACTAAAACATTAAACGAACGCCAAGAGCCGGTGTTTGATAAGGTAAGGTCAGCCTTGAACAATCGGAAGGTAACCCTGGCTGTTTTGAAAGTGAAAAAGGAAATTGATCAGTTAACAACCGTCGAGGCACTCGCTGAAAAACTCAAAACGATCTCCAAGCTGAACGGTAAGGAAGCCGAAGTTGTGAAGAAACAGATTACGGATAAGCTGGCAGGTATCAGTTACAAGCAGGCCGAGCAGCAGGTGAAGAAGCATGATTTTACAGCAGCGCTGCAAACCGTGGACAACGGATTATCTTATGCGCCCGAGGATCAGAAGCTGACGAAATACCGGGATGAAGTATTGCGTGAGAAAAAAGCGTTTGAGAAAGCGGAGGAAGAACGTATTCGACTTGCAGAACAGCAAGCAGCTGAAGAGGAACTTCGCAATCGTACAGGGGCTGTATACGTAACGGATCTGTCTGCTAAGCTGGATGAGTATGGAGACTTGTATATCAGCGGGGCGGTGTTTAATCAGGGAACACGCCCTATATCATCCGTGGCGCTTATCGTTAGCATCAATGCCTCCAACGGCGATTACATCGGTGAGACAGATGTTTATGTATACCCAGCTATATTGGATGTAGGCGAAGAAGGATATTTTGAAACCTACTATTATGGGGTATATGAAGCCGCGAATGTGACAGTTACGAATGCATCATGGTATGTGGAGTAGGAGGACGACAAAATGAGCAAACGTGTATGGGGAACGATCATTTCCAGTGCAATAATTATTGGTGCTGGTGCTGGAGGCGTATTCTGGATTCACCAGCATACAGCAGTTGAGATGGCGCTAGCTCCCAAACTGGCTGTGGCTTCCTCGAAACAGGCGGATCAACCCAAAGCAAAAACAACATCTAAAACCACAGAAAAGAAAACGCGTAAACAGATTATTGAAGATAGTCAGCGAAAAGTAGTTACGATTGAAAGTAGCGATGGTCTGGGCTCAGGCTTCTTATATAATAACAAGGGCGATGTCATCACTAATGCGCATGTCGTCGAGGGTTCCAAAGAAGTGACGATTCGCACCTTGGATCATCAGGAATATCGGGGTACAGTGATTGGTTTTGGCGAAGAGACGGATGTTGCTGTTGTCAGAGTCCCTGATCTTGTGAAAATGGAACCTCTGCCTATTGCGTCAGCCAAAGCGGAGGTTGGTGATGAAATTCTGGCACTCGGTAGTCCGCTTGGTTTTGAGAATACGGTGACTACCGGTATTATTAGCGGACTTGACCGCAGTTTTGAAATCCCGCCTTATATTTATACCAACTTGTATCAGATATCTGCTCCGATTACTAATGGTAACAGCGGCGGTCCGCTGATCAACGCCGAAACGGGAGAAGTGCTGGGGATTAATTCGACGGTGGTTAAACAGGAAGGTGGACTGGGGTTCAGCATTCCTATCATCAGTGTGTTGAAGCAGGTGCAACAATGGTCAGAGCGCTCACCTGATACCAAAGGGGCACAAACGGTAAGGGACTCATCTTCGCAGACGTCGTCCGCTGCTTTATCTGAAGCGGAAGCACTGGTTGCTGATTTTTACAACTACCTGAACATGAGTGATTATGTATCTGCCTATGCGTTGCTCGGAAGTGATTGGCAGAAGGGCACAAGTTACGCTAAATTTCGTGAAGGCTATACGTATACGAGCTATGTTAGTGTGGAGAAAATTTCGTCTGCGACTACGAGTAAGGAAGAGATGGAAGTGAGCGGTGTGATCGCTGCCGAGGAGCGCAAGGATGGGGAATACGTAACGACTCAATATAACGTGACATATCAGGTCGGATACGAGAATGGCCAATTAAAGATATTACATGGACAGGGTAAAAAGAAGAAATAAATGGATTCGTGAATAAAAGGAGGGCTTGCTACATGTAAAATGTACCCCTTGTAAAGGACAAATTAAAAAAGGTTAGGCAGCTTCAAGCTGTCGTCTGTATCTTGCAGGCGGCAGCTTGTTTAAGTTCCATTGGCCTCGATAATGATTGTAGTAGATCATGTAGCTCTTTACTTCTTGCTTAACCTCCTCCAGAGTCATGCATGTTTTAAAATTGGTTTCATCTTTAAAATGCCCAAAGAAGGATTCTTGTGGAGCGTTGTCCCAACAGTTTCCTCGCCGTGACATGGATTGATTGAACCCCATTTGTTTCACAAGCTTTTGGAACTTGGGGCTTGTATAGTGAAATCCTTGATCCGAATGAATCAAGGCATCCGAAGTCAGATGCCTATGCTTTTTGAGTTGTTTCAACGACTCCATTGCAATGTCCAATCCAAGGGAAGCGGAGACTTCATAGGCTAATATTTCATTCGTCTCGGCATCTTTAATCGTTGATAGATAGGCTCGTTTGCTTATCCCATAAGTTAAGTACGTAATGTCGGTTAAGAGAACCTTGCCTGCAATTCCTGGCTTAAAGGCTCGCTTTAACAGGTTGGGACAGGTTCGATGCTCTTGCGTCGCTTTAGCCATACGACGTGCTGGATTTGCTTTTCGAATGGGACAAACGATGTTGTACTTCTGCATGATCCGACGAATGCGCTTAAGATTGTATATGACGTTATACTCAAGTGCGAGCGTCATTTTAATTTGACGTGCGCCTTTGTTCCTCCTACGGTAATGGTAGGCTTTCAGGATGATCGCTTTCACCTTATGGTCGTCCTGTTCCTGCTTTTGACGATGTAGCCTGGCGCTTTCACTACAATAGCGGTAGTAGCCTGAGCGTGAAACACCAGCAATAGCACAAAGAACATGCACCTTGCCTTGGAAAGAGCAGGTATGCATCATCTGTTGAATCAGTTCGAATTTTTGTCGTGTACGGAGTTGGATTTTTTTCTTCTCATCTGCCTTTCGAGGTGATCGAGCTTTTTTAAGAATTCATTCTCCGCTTCAAGCCATTTCATTTTTGCTTCCAAACGGGCATATTTTTCTTCAAGACTTAATTCACGGTTTAGAGGACGGCCTGAAGCGTGTTTTCTACCATCCGTTAATCCAGCAGATCCTTGTTCCTGAAATGCCGTACGCCACCGATTGGAAGCCTTTTGAATCCGGGTTGCACCCAAAACGTCAATGGGGAAGCCAGCTTCCTGAAAGATTTCACTGGGAAGCGTACCTTGACTATGTTGTTGAATAAATCGTTCTTTGAATGCATCCGTGTATGTAATCGCTTTAGCACTAACATTTCTTACATAGGGATTTCTTCTCAACTGATCTTGCTCTTGCATTGTAAAGTGTTTTTTTGACATTTGCTTGACCACCGCTCGTTTTTTATTCATTGTACACAAAAAAGACCCTACAAGATGACCTTTTTTAAGTGTCCATCTTATAGGGTACATTTTAATGGCGGGTTCTCCTTTTTATATTGCGGATTAGACATATATTTGCTAGAATACAGAACGAATGTTCAGTATATAAGAATGGAGTGAAGTGAGTGAGTTTGAATAAAAAGCAGCTCCAGTCCGAGCAGACCAAGAAAAAACTTGCGGATGCATCCAAAGCCCTTTTTGTACAAAAAGGATATAAAGCAACGTCTATTGAGGACATCGTCGCGGCGACTGGAAGTAGCAAGGGAAATATATATTATCATTTCAAAAGCAAAGAAGGGCTCTTCCTCTATCTCATTGATGAATGGGATCGGGAGTGGGAAGCGAGCTGGAAGTCAAAAGTGCATCTGTATCACACTTCCACCGAGAAAATCTATGGCCTGGCGGAACAGCTCATTATGGATGATATCAACCATCCTTTAACAAAAGCGGCTGATGAGTTCTTCACTGGAGAGAAAAAAGAGAATGATATTGAAGAACGAATCGCAGTATTGTTTGAACGGCACATCCAATTCAATAAGCAGCTGATTCAAGAAGGAATAGACAGCGGGGAGTTCAATGATCAGAATGTAGAGCATCTTGCGTTGATTTTGGAAAGTACCATTATTGGGCTTAGCCAAATGTCACGGAAGCTCGAACCGAGCGAGGCTCTTGCGTTGTATCGTCAGGCCGCCAGTGTATTTCTGCACGGGATTGCCAAGGATAAACAGCATAATTAGACAACGATGGAGGATGGAATCATGGCTTTACTGACACGTAACAGGGGCGCGTTGCTGCTGTTGATGTTGAATATTTTTCTCGTATTTATGGGTATTGGTCTGGTTGTGCCGATCATGCCTGCTTACATGAACTTGCTTCATATTACGGGCTTTACGATGGGACTTCTGTTCGCGGCGTTCTCTTTCACACAGTTTTTGTTCTCTCCAGCAGCAGGTCGTTGGTCAGACCAGTGGGGACGCAAAAAGATTATCGTATTCGGGATGCTGATCTTTGCGGTATCAGAATTTATGTTCGGTGCGGTGAATGCGCCTTATCTGCTCTTCGCAGCCCGAATGCTGGGCGGTATTGGCGCGGCGTTGATCTTTCCTGCGGTTATGGCCTATACGGCTGATATCACAACGGAAGAAGAACGCGGTAAAGGCATGGGGCTTATTAATGCAGCGATCACAACAGGTTTTATCATCGGGCCAGGGATCGGCGGTTATATTGCCGAGTTCGGCATACGGGTTCCTTTTTATGCGGCAGGGGTTGCGGGTTTGCTGGCTGCAATCATTACACTGATTATCTTGCCTGAATCCGAGCGGAGCGCGAGTGAGCAGACTACACCTGAAACTAGCGGGGCAAAAGTAAAGGCACCAGGTATGGTATCTCAGCTTATCAATTCTTACCGGGAACCTTACTTTTTCAGTCTAATCATCGTATTTGTCATGGCTTTTGGTTTGGCTAACTACGAGACGGTATTCTCCCTGTTTGTGGATCACAAGTTTGGTTTCACGACCAAAGATATTGCGTTTATCATTACATTTGGTTCCATTGCTGGAGCAGTTGTGCAAGTATCCCTGATTGGCTGGTTGCTGAACACATTTGGGGAAAAGAAGGTTATTACGGTATGTTTGCTGTTTGTCTCCGTATTCGTATTACTAACCTTATTCGTTCACACGTACTGGTTAATCGTTGTTGTAACGTTTATCGTCTTCTTGGGAATGGATATTTTACGCCCTGCAATCAGTACGCAGATGTCCAAGCTCGCTGAAGAACAACAGGGGTTTGTGGCTGGGCTGAATTCCGCTTATACAAGTCTGGGCAACATCGCTGGACCCATCGTAGCTGGAGCGTTGTTTGATGTGAATATTAACTATCCGTATGTATCGGCTGCGGCGGTGCTTGGCATCTGTTTCTTATTATCCTTACGTGTGCTAAGAAGTGTTAAATCGGTACAAGAGCCAAAGGTTCAAGTGTAATTCTTCTAAATATAAAACGTGAACACTTCAAGTTTGGTATAATAAGAAATGCTGGAAGTGAACCACATGGGCTGAGTTACATTGGAACATTACCGAGGAAGATCATTTTTAGACATAGACAGGATTAATGGAGTGATAACATGAGCAAAGCAAAAGGTAAGGGCGGCACAGGCCGCGGAACAGGCAAGAAAGGCTGGAATCGCTGGCAGGCCAGTGCTAACCGAGCGAAGAGTGCTCCAAAGCCTTATAAAAGCAAGGGAACCAAGAATAAGGAAAGCGCCGAGTCTGCTACGGATAAGTCCTAGTAAACGGACATGTGAAGAGGCAGAGTTGTATCAGGTGCGTAGTTTGTCAGAGAAACAGCAGTTTTTGGATGTGGTATTCATATCTGAAGAACTGTTGTTTTTTTATGAAGGCATAAGGGAAGGGGGATTAATGGATCAGACATTTAAAAAAGTTCTAAATATATAGAGAGGTAAATATTAAGGTGCACTGCTTTGTTTAGTTCTTAAGGTAAGCAGCTGGTATCATAAGGCAATGTGACTTTAAAAACAAAGTGTTTTTATATTGAATAAACAACACCTCAAAATTCAATCCTAAATATGGAAAATTAAATTTAATAAATAATGCTTTACATGTGGTGGCGATACATGGTATATTCTTATTCCGGCCAAGAAAACACAGCTTACACGGTGCGGCAAGCAAATGAAAACAAGCTTCGAAAGAAACTTGAAAAAAGAGCTTGCAAAGTTGGTTCGGACATGATATTATATAAGAGTTGCTGAAACGAATTGGTTTCGGTAGCGAGAACAAGTTTGATCTTTGAAAACTGAACAACGAGTGAGTAAACATTCTGCTTGCAGAATGAACAAATGAGATTTTTAATCTCGTCAGATTCAAAATGAGCTTATCGCTCTTTTCAATACCCCGATGAGTTTCACGGCGTTTAACGACGCTGCGACATTCATCTTTATTGGAGAGTTTGATCCTGGCTCAGGACGAACGCTGGCGGCATGCCTAATACATGCAAGTCGAGCGGAGTTGATGGAAAGCTTGCTTTCCAGATACTTAGCGGCGGACGGGTGAGTAACACGTAGGCAACCTGCCCTCAAGCTTGGGACAACTACCGGAAACGGTAGCTAATACCGAATACTTGTTTTCTTCGCCTGAAGGGAACTGGAAAGACGGAGCAATCTGTCACTTGGGGATGGGCCTGCGGCGCATTAGCTAGTTGGTGAGGTAACGGCTCACCAAGGCGACGATGCGTAGCCGACCTGAGAGGGTGATCGGCCACACTGGGACTGAGACACGGCCCAGACTCCTACGGGAGGCAGCAGTAGGGAATCTTCCGCAATGGGCGAAAGCCTGACGGAGCAATGCCGCGTGAGTGATGAAGGTTTTCGGATCGTAAAGCTCTGTTGCCAGGGAAGAACGCTTGGGAGAGTAACTGCTCTCAAGGTGACGGTACCTGAGAAGAAAGCCCCGGCTAACTACGTGCCAGCAGCCGCGGTAATACGTAGGGGGCAAGCGTTGTCCGGAATTATTGGGCGTAAAGCGCGCGCAGGCGGTCATGTAAGTCTGGTGTTTAATCCCGGGGCTCAACCCCGGATCGCACTGGAAACTGCGTGACTTGAGTGCAGAAGAGGAGAGTGGAATTCCACGTGTAGCGGTGAAATGCGTAGAGATGTGGAGGAACACCAGTGGCGAAGGCGACTCTCTGGGCTGTAACTGACGCTGAGGCGCGAAAGCGTGGGGAGCAAACAGGATTAGATACCCTGGTAGTCCACGCCGTAAACGATGAGTGCTAGGTGTTAGGGGTTTCGATACCCTTGGTGCCGAAGTTAACACATTAAGCACTCCGCCTGGGGAGTACGGTCGCAAGACTGAAACTCAAAGGAATTGACGGGGACCCGCACAAGCAGTGGAGTATGTGGTTTAATTCGAAGCAACGCGAAGAACCTTACCAGGTCTTGACATCCAACTAACGAGGCAGAGATGCGTTAGGTGCCCTTCGGGGAAAGTTGAGACAGGTGGTGCATGGTTGTCGTCAGCTCGTGTCGTGAGATGTTGGGTTAAGTCCCGCAACGAGCGCAACCCTTATATTTAGTTGCCAGCACTTCGGGTGGGCACTCTAGATAGACTGCCGGTGACAAACCGGAGGAAGGTGGGGATGACGTCAAATCATCATGCCCCTTATGACCTGGGCTACACACGTACTACAATGGCCGGTACAACGGGCTGCGAAATCGCGAGATGGAGCCAATCCCAACAAAGCCGGTCTCAGTTCGGATTGCAGGCTGCAACTCGCCTGCATGAAGTCGGAATTGCTAGTAATCGCGGATCAGCATGCCGCGGTGAATACGTTCCCGGGTCTTGTACACACCGCCCGTCACACCACGAGAGTTTATAACACCCGAAGTCGGTGGGGTAACCGCAAGGAGCCAGCCGCCGAAGGTGGGATAGATGATTGGGGTGAAGTCGTAACAAGGTAGCCGTATCGGAAGGTGCGGCTGGATCACCTCCTTTCTATGGAGAATCGTCTTCTGCAATGAAGACATTCAAATCTAAAATCTAGCCAGGTCGGCTAGTTACTCACTCGTTGCTCAGTTTTGAGAGCTCAAACTCTCAAAACTTCTCGTTTGTTCGACCGACACATCCGTGAACGGCCCGAACGAAACGATTTGTTCTTTGAAAACTAGATATCGAAACGAAACAAACGCGAATTAGAACATTCCTTTAAGCTGATCTTGTGTAAACAAGTGAAGTGTTTTATAAGGTAGATTGCTGGAGCGAGTGATCGAAATGGAACGACTTTTGGCTTTGCGTAAGCAAACCAAGGGAAGTGACAGCTCGAACACGAGCGCAATGGTTAAGCTACTAAGAGCACACGGAGGATGCCTAGGCGCTAGGAGCCGATGAAGGACGTGGCGAACAACGAAACTGCCTCGGGGAGCTGTAAGCAAGCTTTGATCCGGGGATGTCCGAATGGGGAAACCCAGCTGGGGTAATATCCAGTTACTCATAACTGAATACATAGGTTATGTAGAGGCATACCAAGGGAACTGAAACATCTAAGTACCTTGAGGAAGAGAAAACAATAGTGATTCCGTCAGTAGCGGCGAGCGAACGCGGAGAAGCCCAAACCAAAGAGCTTGCTCTTTGGGGTTGTGGGACGTCTCACATGGAGTTACAAAGGAGTCAGTTAAACGAAGAGGTCTGGAAAGGCCCGCCAAAGAAGGTAAAAGCCCTGTAATTGAAAGTTGATTCTCTCCGAGACGGATCCCGAGTAGTGCGGGGCACGTGAAACCCCGTATGAATCCGGCAGGACCATCTGCCAAGGCTAAATACTTCCTAGCGACCGATAGTGAAGCAGTACCGTGAGGGAAAGGTGAAAAGCACCCCGGAAGGGGAGTGAAATAGAACCTGAAACCGTGTGCTTACAAAAAGTCAGAGCCCGTTTTAGGGGTGATGGCGTGCCTTTTGTAGAATGAACCGGCGAGTTACGTTCCCGTGCAAGGTTAAGGTGAAGAGCCGGAGCCGCAGCGAAAGCGAGTCTGAATAGGGCGACTTAGTACGTGGACGTAGACCCGAAACCGGGTGATCTACCCCTGTCCAGGGTGAAGGTGCGGTAACACGCACTGGAGGCCCGAACCCACGCATGTTGAAAAATGCGGGGATGAGGTGGGGGTAGCGGAGAAATTCCAATCGAACTCGGAGATAGCTGGTTCTCCCCGAAATAGCTTTAGGGCTAGCCTCGGAAAACAGAGTCGTGGAGGTAGAGCACTGATTGGGTGCGGGGCCCGCAAGGGTTACCAAGCTCAGTCAAACTCCGAATGCCATAGACTTACTTCCGGGAGTCAGACAGTGAGTGCTAAGATCCATTGTCAAAAGGGAAACAGCCCAGACCATCAGCTAAGGTCCCCAAGTGTGTGTTAAGTGGGAAAGGATGTGGAGTTGCACAGACAACCAGGATGTTGGCTTAGAAGCAGCCACCATTGAAAGAGTGCGTAATAGCTCACTGGTCGAGTGACTCTGCGCCGAAAATGTAACGGGGCTAAACACACCACCGAAGCTATGGCTTGATGCTTTGCATCAGGGGTAGGGGAGCGTTGTATAAGGGTTGAAGGTGTACCGTAAGGAGCGCTGGACATTATACAAGTGAGAATGCCGGTATGAGTAACGAAAAGATCAGTGAGAATCTGATCCGCCGAAAGCCTAAGGGTTCCTGAGGAAGGCTCGTCCGCTCAGGGTAAGTCGGGACCTAAGGCGAGGCCGAAAGGCGTAGTCGAAGGACAACAGGTCGAAATTCCTGTACCACCGTAAATCGTTACGAGCGATGGGGGGACGCAGTAGGGTAGTGACGCAGACTGATGGATGTCTGTCCAAGCAGTAAGGCTGGTTAGTAGGCAAATCCGCTAACCGTAAGGCTGAGCTGTGATGGGGAGTGAAAATTACAGTAGCGAAGGTCATGATCTCACACTGCCAAGAAAAGCCTCTAGCCAGATGAAGGTGCCCGTACCGCAAACCGACACAGGTAGGCGAGAAGAGAATTCTAAGGCGCGCGGAAGAACTCTCGTTAAGGAACTCGGCAAAATGACCCCGTAACTTCGGGAGAAGGGGTGCCCCGGTAGTGTGAATAGCACGAGGGGGCCGCAGTGAAAAGGCCCAAGCGACTGTTTAGCAAAAACACAGGTCTGTGCGAAGCCGTAAGGCGAAGTATACGGGCTGACGCCTGCCCGGTGCTGGAAGGTTAAGGGGAGTGGTTAGGGAGTAATCCCGAAGCTGTGAACCGAAGCCCCAGTAAACGGCGGCCGTAACTATAACGGTCCTAAGGTAGCGAAATTCCTTGTCAGGTAAATTCTGACCCGCACGAATGGCGTAACGACTTGGGCGCTGTCTCAACGAGAGATCCGGTGAAATTTTAATACCTGTGAAGATGCAGGTTACCCGCGACAAGACGGAAAGACCCCATGGAGCTTTACTGCAGCTTGATATTGAATTTGGGTACGATCTGTACAGGATAGGTGGGAGCCTTTGAAGCGTGAGCGCCAGCTTGCGTGGAGGCACCGTTGGGATACCACCCTGATCGTATCTAGGTTCTAACCTGGTACCGTAATCCGGTGCGGGGACAGTGTCAGGTGGGCAGTTTGACTGGGGCGGTCGCCTCCTAAAGAGTAACGGAGGCGCCCAAAGGTTCCCTCAGAATGGTTGGAAATCATTCGAAGAGTGCAAAGGCATAAGGGAGCTTGACTGCGAGACCTACAAGTCGAGCAGGGACGAAAGTCGGGCTTAGTGATCCGGTGGTACCGCATGGAAGGGCCATCGCTCAACGGATAAAAGCTACCCTGGGGATAACAGGCTTATCTCCCCCAAGAGTCCACATCGACGGGGAGGTTTGGCACCTCGATGTCGGCTCATCGCATCCTGGGGCTGAAGTAGGTCCCAAGGGTTGGGCTGTTCGCCCATTAAAGCGGTACGCGAGCTGGGTTCAGAACGTCGTGAGACAGTTCGGTCCCTATCTGTCGTGGGCGTAGGAAATTTGAGAGGAGCTGTCCTTAGTACGAGAGGACCGGGATGGACGTACCGCTGGTGTACCAGTTGTTCCGCCAGGAGCACCGCTGGGTAGCTATGTACGGACGGGATAAGCGCTGAAAGCATCTAAGCGTGAAGCCCCCCTCAAGATGAGATTTCCCAGTATGTAAGACCCCTTGAAGACGACGAGGTAGATAGGCTGGGGGTGGAAGTGCAGCAATGCATGGAGCTGACCAGTACTAATCGGTCGAGGGCTTATCCAATATGCAAGTTTTAAATCGCGTGCGTTTCGTTTCGAATCTAGTTTTCAGAGAACAACACTCTGAATGATATGGAAAGAAGTTAAACTTCGATCCAATCGCGTTTGGTGGCGATGGCGGAGGGGTTCCACACGTACCCATCCCGAACACGACCGTTAAGCCCTCTAGCGCCGATGGTACTTGGACCGCAGGGTCCTGGGAGAGTAGGACGCCGCCAAGCAAAGCAAAGACACACTTGATGAAAATCAGGTGTGTTTTTTTGTGTGGACGATTAAACCTAAGCTAAGTGAGAAAGCAGTTTCAGTTATGATACGAAACAAGTCTGATAAAACATCCTGATTTTGACTTGTTTTATACATAAAATACTGTCTTTCCATTGTGCCAAGCTGTGATACAATAGGTGAGGTCTATATAGAAACGGAACACGCATAATTACGAGGAGGAACCGTAACACCATGAAATCAGCCCCGTTTATAGCTGTTGAAGGTCCGATTGGAGCGGGGAAAACAACGTTAGCTACGATGCTTTCCCAAGAATTGAATCTCCCATTGGTTAAAGAAATTGTCGAGGAGAATCCATTTTTGGCCTCCTTTTATCAAGATATCGACGAGTGGAGCTTCCAACTCGAAATGTTTTTTCTGTGTAACCGATTTAAGCAACTAGAAGATACAGGCGCACAATTTATTAAACAGAACAGCCCAGTCGTTTCGGATTATCATATTTATAAAAATTTGATCTTCGCTGAACGTACCTTAAAAGGAACGAAGCGGGATAAATACCGCCAAATCTATCATCTGTTAACGGATGACCTGCCCAAACCCAATCTGGTGCTCTACATTGAAGCTGAGCTGGATACATTGATGTACCGGATTAATAAGCGCGGGCGTTCCTTTGAGCAGGATATGGACCCTGCGTATATGGAGCAGTTAATTGCCGACTACAAAACAGGGATGGAGTATTTGGCCAATGGAACGAATCCGCCAGTCATTCTCAAGATTGATGCAGAGCAACTTGACTTTGTGGAACATCCTGAGGACTTCAGACAGATTGTTAATCAAGTAAAGGAGCTTATCATATGAATAACTATGGCATTCCAGCGAATGCATTAATTACAGTAGCAGGAACGGTAGGGGTGGGGAAATCCACACTGACGGCGGCACTTGCAGATCGATTGAATTTCAAAACGTCGCTTGAGCAGGTTGATCATAATCCGTATTTGGAAAAGTTTTACCATGACTTTGAACGCTGGAGTTTTCATCTGCAGATTTATTTCCTCGCTGAACGTTTTAAAGAACAGAAAAAGATTTTTGAATTGGGCGGTGGTTTTGTACAGGATCGCTCCATCTATGAGGATACGGGCATCTTTGCACAGATGCATGCCGATCAGGGCACGATGTCTGCTACCGACTTTGAGACGTATAGTAGCTTGTTTGAAGCGATGGTCATGACGCCTTATTTTCCACACCCGGATGTTCTGATCTATCTGGAAGGCAGTTTACCATCGATTCTGAACCGGATTAACGAACGTGGTCGTGAAATGGAGATTCAGACAGATCGCTCGTATTGGGAGCACATGCATGAGCGCTATTCCGTATGGATTAACCGGTTTACAGCTTGCCCAGTACTGCGCTTGAACATTGATGAATATGATGTGCATGATTCGGCTTCAGTCGATGCTATTCTGGAGCAGATTGCAGCTGTTATTAAGCCTTCCAAAGAAGCGCAGGTATAATTTAAATATATTTATCCTATATAGGACAAGGAATAGGGGAAAATAGACATCTCTTTTACAGTGATACAGGCTGTGGAAGGGGTGTCTTTTTTTGTTTTTTATATAAGTTAATCTAAAAAAAGGATTTAGTTGATCAAGCTTTATTGGAATATGTATGTATAGAGCTATTAAAATACAGAAAAATGTTGAAATTTGAAGCTTTTTGTGGTTTTATAGGGAAGGTGAATTCTGGAAATATAGTATAAGCATGACTCAGGAGGGAAAGACATTGTGGAAGAAAAGCAAGGAGTAAAGATTGGAATGCCGATTATCGGTGGTTTGATTGCTGCCATACTGGGAGGTGTGGTGTGGGCTGCGATTGCAGCTATGACGGAGTATGAGGTTGGACTTATTGCGATACTGGTTGGCGTGCTTTGCGGGTACGCTGTCGTGTTGTTCTCAAACAAAAAAATCGCAACGGTGCACAAGATTATTGCTGTTGTTTTCGCGATGGTGGGTATCTTGCTTGGTAAATACTTGACGGTGGTTTATTTTACATCTGAATTATTTACCGATGTGAGCATGTTGACTCTGGTATTTGACGGAGAAATGATTAGTGCGTTTGCAGAAACAATTAAAGAATACTTTAGCGAGCCTACAGACTGGTTGTTCATCGTTTTGGCAATTGTATCTGCTTGGCAAATTCCAGGCCGGATGGCGAAAACAAGCATGGCATCAGAAGCATCGACCTCGGATCAAGCACCAAGAGCGTAAGCAAAACATGAAGTTCTCGGAGTGGACATCAACATCAGGATGATTCACATTGCGGCCGGGATTTCGATCGAGGGATCGGTGGAGATTATCAAAAGGACGTAACGCCTCAGGGGTTACGTCCTTTTTGATGTTATTGATTCTGATCGGCAAATACAGCCATGGCATGACACATGAATTGTGCCAGTCCCTCACCAAACTGATCGATATTCTTGGTGAAGCGTTCATCGTCTACGTACATCTGACCAAGTCCTTTGAAGGCTTCTGGGGAATAGTTCCCGATTTCATTCAGGTAAATGTACCATTGTTTAATCTCGCCCTGTACTTCGGCAGATTCGGGTGCTGTGTGGCGAATGGCTGCTAATCGTCTGAAGATATCATTCATCTGATTAGAAAGTTCTTTTTGTTTGTCAGCAGGCTGGTCATTTAATTTCTGGTTTGCCTCATTGACGGCGTTATCACCCCAGCGCTCGCGTGCTTCCTGTTCGTACGGATTTTGACTAAAATCAAAGCCCTGAAATTGTTCTTTAGGGGTCATTTCAATCTCTCCTCTCAGATGTAGTACGGTTTTATCGATGGTGGTAATCATTTGATCCAGACGCTGGCGTTTTTCCAGCAAAATGAGTTTGTGCATATGCAATGCTTCCTCCGCATCAAAGGCGGGGTCATCTAAAATGTTTTTGATTTCTTTTAGCGAGAAGCCGAGTTCTTTGAAAAATAAAATCTGCTGAAGTCGTTCCAGATTGGCATCCGAATACATTCGATATCCGGCATCAGTGACCTCATCTGGAACAAGTAGCCCGATCTCGTCATAGTGATGCAGTGTGCGCACACTGATTGAAGCCAGTTCGGAGACTTCTTTTACTTTCATGGCCATGGGTGAAACCTCCTTACACCATGAATTGTACAATGTCACGTTACGTAAGAGTCAATAAGTTAATGATGTGAAAAAGGAGGATCATAGGAATTCAAAGCAAAGCTTGAGAAAAATAAGGTTTTTCTTCGTTAACAAGCTTAAGTACCTTTAATGCTGTATGCAAAACCCCTGCTCATTTCTGTAAGCTTATCAAAGATAGCAAATGAATATTTGAGCTATCCAAAATACAGAACAAAGGGGCTTTCAATGTGATTTCAAACGAGATGGATTCCATTAAAGAAGACATATATGCCAAAAAACAAGGTCTTCCATGGGTTGCTTTGCTGGCGTTAGCTATGGCAGGATTTATCTGCATACTTACTGAAAGCCTGCCTGCTGGACTACTCCCTCAGATTGCCATGGGTCTTGGCGTAACGCAGGCCAAAGCCGGACAACTGGTTACGTTGTATGCTGCAGGCTCTCTGGCAGCGGCAATTCCACTGACTGTGGCAACTCGCGGGTGGAGACGTAGACCTCTTTTGCTGCTATGTATTATAGGCTTTCTCTTATTTAACACGGTGACTGCCTTATCTTCGGTATATGTTATAACGTTGATTGCACGTTTTTGTGCAGGAGTAGCAGCGGGGGTGCTATGGGGAATGACCGCTGGATATGCAAGTCGGATGGTGCCAGAGTCATTAAAAGGAAAAGCTATAGCCGTTGCTATGGCAGGTACACCTTTGGCATTAGCGCTTGGTGTTCCGATCGGTACTTTTTTTGGAACGTATGTAAGCTGGCGTTTAATCTTTGGAACGATATCTATATTGACGCTCGCGCTTATTGTATGGGTGTTCTGGAAAGTTCCAGATTATGAAGGCGAGGTCAAGCAGAATCAACTCTCACTGCATAAAATCCTGTTTCTTCCTGGAATACGGCCTATTTTATTTGTGGTGCTTGCCTGGGTGTTAGCTCATAATATTTTGTATACTTACATTTCTCCTTTTCTGGAAAATACAGCACTGGCCCATAGAGTTGATCTGATTTTACTCCTATTTGGCGTAACTTCAGTGATGGGTATTTGGATTATTGGACTGCTGATTGATCGCTACTTAAGGATACTGGTGCTATTAAGTGTTGCGATATTTGCTTTTGCCTCAGCGGCGATGGCAATCTGGAGCAATCAGCCGGCTGTTATCATTATAGGGGTGATTGCATGGGGATTGACCTTTGGCGGAGCGGCAACGTTACTCCAAACAGCTATTGCACATGCAGGAGGCCGCAGTGCCGATATCGCCCAATCGATGTTGGTAACGGCATGGAATCTAGGGATCGGTGCGGGAGGTATGGTTGGTGCTATCCTGCTTCATTGGAGCGGAGCTAGATTCCTGCCGGGTTCCTTGGTGATATTGTTGTTTGTCGCTCTTCTCATCACGTTGTGCTCTAAAAAACACGGATTTCCTAGTTCACCTTGAAATGGTGATATCTAAAATAGAAAAGATGAATGGTTAGGATTCCTTTGAGATCAGGAACTGGGGTTCATCAATTAGGTTTTTGGATGCAATAGGCGAGGACATTGCGATAAGTGTAGTATAGGTTCCGTATTTGTCACATTGATTTCCGAATGCCTCTAAGTCAGCAATAGAATCTGTCATGACTTTCAATAAATAATTGTGTTCTCCACTGACGCGATAACATTCTACAACTTCGGGCGACATACGGCAGAAATCAAGGAAAGCAGTGCATTCTCTAGTCTGAAATAGTAGATAGGATGTACTCTGTTTTCCTAATTTTTGCGGATTAATGATGGTGCGGTACCCTTCAATAACACCACTTTCCTCCAGTCGTTTTACACGTTCCGTGACGGCTGGCTGTGAAAGTCCCACCAATTTTCCTAATTCGGTCATGGACAATCTGGCTTGGTTTTCCATATGAAACAGGATGTTTCTATCGATCTGATCCATAAACTCACTTCCTTTTATTCTATAGGTGATATTTCGGATATGCTTTTATATCCATAGTAATTAAAAGATAATGATTTGTAAATGTGAAGCTTTATAGTAGAAATGATTTATATATTAAATATATTTGGGATGGAAGGGAGGGGGAAGAGATCGATATGTGCGTGATGCAAGGTGGGAAGAAGGTGAGAAAGGCGAAAGGATTTAAAGGAAGCAGAAGGAGGTATGGGGCGCTATAGGATGACCAGTTTGCGGAAGGATAAGGATAAGGATAAAAAAGGAATCAGGAGGATATATAGGCTGCAGAAGGATGCAAAGGAGGCGAAGAATAAAACAAGAATGCAAAGGATGCAGACCGAGTGGCTGCAACCTTTGCATTATAGGGCCGGGAGCATGGCTATGCCTGCTGCCTGCGGGTGATCGCAGCGAGCTGTGCAGTCGCCGCGTGCACATCGGCCGCGCCCGCGATGGCGGAGATGACGGCTACGCCGTCGGCTCCAGCCGCCATCACGGCGGCCGCGGTATCGGGCGTAATGCCGCCGATACCGACCACCGGAACTGCGATGCCTGCGGCGCGCAGTTCCGCAACCCCGGCGGGGCCCAGCACAGCGTGGGCATCCGCTTTGGAGCGCGTCGGGTACATCGGCCCGACGCCAAGATAGTCTGCGCCCGCCTGCACGGCACGGCGGGCTTCAAGGACGGAGTGGGCGGATACGCCAAGCATCCGCCCATCTCCGATGCGGGCGCGTGCCAGCGCCGCGTCCGCATCGTCCTGGCCGACGTGTACACCGTCGGCCTCCACCGCCACAGCCAGCTCCACATCATCGTTCACGATGAACGGTATCCCGTGCTGGCTGCACACCTCACGAAGCCGCAGCGCAAGCGTTCTGCGGGCTTCGCCTGCCAGTGCACCAGTTCCCTTCTCGCGGAACTGGAACAGCGTGATGCCGCCAGTGATCGCCTGGCGGAGCACCTCCACCGGGTCACGCGTCGTATTGACGCTACCCATCACCAAATACAACTGCAGCGCGCGGTGGACCGCTTCCGCATCCCATCTACGCATCAGCGGCACCCCGCTGTCTGCGCTGGTACGCAAAGTGATTCGTTGGCCCGTGCCCGGTCCCGAATCCCAGCTCATCTTCAATGGCTGCCTGAATGAATGCTCGCGCGGTCGTAACGGCAGCCAGAATAGGGGCACCCTTCGCCAGTTCCGCCGTAATGGCAGCAGAGAACGTGCAGCCGGTTCCATGGGTATGACGTGTCATAACACGAAGGTTCTCCAAATAATGAAAGGAATGCCCGTCATACAGGATATCGATAACCGTACCGCTTCCCGTATCATGTCCTCCTTTAATCAAGGCATATGTTGAACCCATCTGCACCAATTGCTTTGCGGCTTCCTCGCGCTCACTCAGGTTCCGAATCGAACTCCCGATAAGTAGTTCGGCTTCGGGAATGTTAGGTGTGATAACCAAAGCAAGAGGTAGCAGATCTTCCACAAGTGCTTGCACAGCCTCCTGCTGGAGCAGAGGTGCACCTCCTTTGGCAACCATCACGGGATCAATAACCAGATTTGACCAGTCGTATTGCTGACATTTTGCCGCAACAAGACGAATAATCTCGGCACTATACAGCATACCTGTCTTGATGGCACGCGGCTGAAAGTCGACTCCCGTTGAATCAAGTTGCTGGGCAATGCCGTCGTAATCAATCGGAAACACGCCTTGAACCCCTGTAGTGTTCTGAGCGGCGATTGCAGTAATGACCGTCATGCCGTATACACCAAGTTCTTGAAAGGTTTTGAGATCTGCCTGAATTCCTGCACCGCCGCCGTTATCAGACCCGGCAATCGTTAACGCTTGAGCAATATTCATCAGACACCTCCACGAATCTGACGGATTTGTGCATGCTCGGAGAACAGCGAAGGTGTAATCTGCGCCAGTTGATTTAACAATTCAATCTGGAAGCTGCCTGGCCCCTGATGAGCCGTTCGTGCTGCAGCCTGTTCAGCAGCTACACCGTAGGTTGAGACGGCTTCCACCACGCTGTTCAGCATGTCGCGCCCCGGCTCGGCAATCGCAGCAAAAGCACCAATGACTGAGCTGAGAAGACAGCCTGCCCCGGTAACTTGGGTGAGCAATGCATGTCCGTTGCTTGTGAGGAAAGTATGATATCCGTCTGTAATAATGTCGTACTGGCCCGTAATAACGACAATACAGTCAAGCTGTTGCGCGGCCTTCTCCGCAATGCTAATCCGATCACCCTCGCCAACCCCGGCGTCCACACCTTTGATATTCCATGGCACACCAATGACATGGGCCACTTCGGCGACATTGCCTCTTAATACGGTAAGACGAAGCTCACGAACCAGCATTTGTACCGTATTGGTGCGATATGTCGTGGCTCCTGCACCAACAGGATCAAGGACAACAGGCACATGATGTGCATTGGCTGATTGTCCGGCTAGACGTATCGCTTGAACGACCTTTTCATCCAATGTGCCGATGTTCAGAACCACCGCACCAGCCATTCGAGCGACGTCAGCGACTTCTTCATGAGCATAGGCCATAAACGGAGAGGCTCCGAGGGCAAGCAGACCATTTGCGGTAAAAGGGGCAACCACAAGGTTGGTAATATTATGAACCAAAGGATTGAGTGAACGTACACGTTCAAGATAAGACATCCAAATGACCTCCTTATTTTCAAATGATGGATATGGTTATGAGCGAGACGACTAGCTGAAATACAAAAAAGCCCCACCCATTTCCGGAGAAATGAACGGAGCTATACGTTTGAACTGAAGTTGATCCCCATCTAGGATAGAGATCCCCTACTGCCAATAAAAGCCGCTCCACTTCCCTCCGCTGGTATAATCCAGATCAGGTTCAAAGGGTCCGAATCGCCGTATTCGTCTCAGCCGCAAGGCTCCCCCAGTGCAAATGTACAAGATATGCAGTTATGTACTCAGCATATATCCATCTTGACTTAATGTAAATAGGGCGAGGATTTAAGCCTTGAAATGGGGATGAAAAATACACTGGACTTTGTTACTGATCCGCTATTCTGATTTACCTTAGCTCGTGAACCCGATATAATGGGGATTGGCTCATATGGCCGTACTACGAATGAGGGCAGGACCGTTGTTCCTCCCGGCAGAATGGGGACCCTGAGTTGAAAACGTTCAAGAAAGTATATATTGAAATTACGAGCATCTGTAATCTGGCATGCAGCTTTTGTCCACAAACGAAGCGAGCCAAAGGATTCATCGACCCTGAAGTCTTTAATAATATATTGGATCAGATCAAACCACACACAAAACATATTTACCTGCACGTCAAAGGGGAACCGCTGCTTCATCCCAAAATTGACCTGTTGCTGGATATGGCTCATGCCAAGGGATTTAAAGTGAACATTACGACCAACGGTACGCTACTGCCAAAGACACAGCATAAATTATTGGGCAAACCTGCACTGAGACAGATGAATTTCTCGCTGCACAGCTTTGACGGCCATGAAGGTTCTACGGATCGTGACGGATACTTGCATAACATCTTGTCTTTTGTTCGAGAAGCGGTGAAACATAACGTCATTGTCTCGTTCCGACTATGGAATCTGACTCAGGATAACTTCACTAATGCTCAGATGAATCGCAATCGGGAGACACTTGAGGTGCTGGAAAAGGAATTCAATCTGGACTTCCGTATTGAAGAAAAGGTGGTTGCGGGTAGTGGCGTGAAAATTGCACCCAACGTATACCTGAATCAGGACCATGAATTCCAATGGCCAAGTCTCGATGCACCTGAAGATGACGGCAAAGGTTTTTGTCATGCATTACGCAGTCAGGCAGCTGTGCTGGTTGATGGAACCGTGGTTCCATGCTGTTTGGATGGAGAAGGTGTCATCAACCTTGGAAACATCCATGAAAAGTCTTTTTCCGATATTGTGGACGGAGAGCGTGCGAACAATCTGGTATACGGTTTTTCTAAAAGGGAAGCTGTAGAAGAACTTTGCCGCAAATGCGGATACCGCCAGCGTTTTGGAGCAGGAGCTTGAGACGGTGTGGCACATCGTAGAATAATTTGTAGTGAATTCAGGCTTGTCTGCTGAAGTATAGATGGAACGTTCTGCGGCCCTATTGTCTGATATCAGACGATAGGGTCTTTTTTTGATGGAACTTAACGGTAAAAACAGCATATTACGAGTTAATATCGGTACATATCAAATAAACAAAAATCAAATAAAAAGGCGTTTATATTGGATTTTATTCTAAAAAATGTAAATGTGATCTTAAGATTATTCCTGTAATCTCCCTTTTTTTGTAGGATTAGGACAGGTTCCGAGCAGTGATCTACTTCTGCGGTTCTGTCAGACAAGCTAGCGTGCTTGGAGACAAATTCACTTATATTAAGGGAGGATGTTCTTGATGAAAAAAATGTTAACGCTGTTGTTGTCCGCCGGTCTGGTCGCTTCCATATTTGGTGTTATGCCCGCAGCGGCTGCGCCAACGGTTGTAAATTCAACGATTGTTGTACCTAAGGGCACGACGTATGATGGACAGGGGAAAACCTTTGTGGCTAATCCATCCACCTTGGGTGACGGTTCTCAAGCAGAGAATCAGAAGCCGGTCTTCCGGCTGGAAGCAGGTGCTACACTGAAAAATGTCATCATTGGTGCGCCAGCGGCAGACGGTGTACATTGTTATGGTAACTGTAATATTTCGAATGTAGTATGGCAGGATGTGGGCGAGGACGCGTTGACATTGAAATCGTCAGGAACGGTGAACATTACAGGCGGTGCGGCATACAAGGCTTATGATAAAGTGTTCCAGATCAATGCGGCAGGCACAATTAACATTAAAAACTTCCGTGCCGATGATATCGGCAAGCTGGTGCGGCAAAATGGAGGCACAACATTCACTGTCAACATGACTCTTGATAATTCCAACATCTCGAATGTAAAAGATGCCATTATGCGTACAGATAGTAGCAGCTCCCAAGGCAAAATTACCAATACACGTTATTCCAAAGTGCCAACACTTTTCAAAGGATTCGCTTCAGGTAAAACGAGCCAGTCGGGTAATACGCAGTATTAAACTGTGGGGAGCTTAGTTATCCAAACCAGGTAGACTGGATCAGTGTACCAAATTTATCTGTCGAACAGTGCGGTAGGAATCACTAATCTAACCATTGAATAATCTATCCATTAATCGTTTGAATAAGCATGTTGCTTATATAACTAAGCCATATGCACCATACAGGGTGGAGCAGAGCAAATGCTGCTTCACCCTGTTTTTTTATGCTCATAGCCATACGACAACATTTAGCCAACTTGATTTGCATATGGGCAATATGAAGCTTCTTGTGATAACATGTGCACTAACTGTACCAATCGCATGATTAAGAGGGGATATTTATGTCAATTCGCATCAAAATGTTGCTTTCGTTTACAGGCATGCTTGTTATCAGTCTCCTGTTTATATTGCTTACAGCAAGTCTCTATACGATTGCGGCAACAGGGGATTTGCAAAGCTTCCGAGATATATACAAAGTCCATTATCAGATCAATCCACTGACGGAACAGGGAGAGACGATCTTTCAAGAGATGAAGTTTACAGCGAAAAGTGATCCGGACGAGCTACAGGACAAGGTATTGCTTCGGGAATACGATATGAAACTTCGAGCCGAGAAATCCGGGCTCTACGTGAGGCGTGAGGACAGTCCGATCTTTGAATCGCGGACATTCCATCAACCCGGATTGGGACAGGCACTGCCCGCCTATGATCTGAACAACAACCAGATTCGAAGTACGTTTAACATCGGTGAGCGCTTCTACGCGTATGCCAAGTTTGATTTTCAGTATTCAGATGGAGAACGAGGCAGTATCTTTGTCATACGGGAGAGAAGTCCGTTTGCAGAACTGACACGCAAGCTGTTGCCTGTGATGTCTCTCCTGTTGATTGGTGTCCTGATCATCGCTAACCTGCTTCTGTTCCGCTGGATTACACGTAGTTTCATTCAACCGTTGCATCAGTTACGAAGTTCGGCTGAACAGATCAAAAACGGTAATTTGTCTTTCAAGCTTGAACCTTCCTCCAATGACGAAGTGGGACAGCTTAGTGAGGCATTTGAAAGTATGCGGAATCAGTTGCAACGATCCAATGAGTTGCGACAGCAAGATGAGATTAACCGCAGAGAGTTGATCTCCAATATTTCGCATGATCTTCGCACGCCGATTACTAATATTAAAGGGTATATCGAGGGGATTCGGGATGGGGTAGCGAACACACCGGAGAAGATGGATACTTACGTCAACATTATTCATTCCAAAGCGGTTAGCATGGATAAACTGGTGGATGAATTGTTCTTGTACTCCAAACTGGACTTGAATCAGGAACCGTTTGTGTTCAGCCCAGTGGATCTGGTTGATTTTATGGAGGATAGCATTGAAGAACTGCGATATGATCTGGAGGACAAAGGAGTAGGACTCGAGTGGCATAACAGAACTTCGGGCTCCGTTCTGTCTGCTGTGGATCTGGATAAACTGAAACGCACGATTGTCAACATTGTTGATAATGCACTGAAATATATGAATGATGATGACAAACGACTCCGTATTACTCTTGAAACGAATCAAGAGTGGAATACCATTACATTCCAGGATAATGGGAAAGGCATATCCGAGGAAGATCTGCCGCATATATTTGAGCGTTTCTACCGAGCCGAGCATTCACGCAACTCGTCTACGGGCGGAAGTGGTCTTGGACTGGCTATTGCCCACCAGATTGTAGCTGGACATGGTGGTTTAATCTGGGCAGAAAGCAAGCTGGGTGAAGGCACGAGCATCCATATCCAATTGAAAAGGCTCATAGATGAAAGGGGGGAGAAGCTATGACTGATATTCTGATCATTGAGGATGAAACGACCATTGCCGAACTGGAGCGGGACTATTTCGAACTCCACGGATTTACGGTAGAGCTGTGTCATAACGGGGATGAAGGATTGCGCCGTGCTCTGGAAGAGAATTACCGACTTGTCATCGTAGATTTGATGCTTCCCGGGATGGATGGTTTCGAATTATGCAGGCTCATTCGTGAGGAGAAGGAAGTGCCCATCCTTGTCGTTTCCGCGAAAAAAGAGGAGATCGATAAAATCCGCACGTTTAATCTCGGTGTCGACGATTTTATTACGAAGCCGTTCAGCCCAAGCGAATTGGTCGCAAGAGCCAAGGCTCACCTGACCCGGTACGAGAGATTGCTCGGCAAGAGCAAACCTGCTGAACAGGATGAGATCCACATTCGCGGACTTCACATCGACAAGGGATCACGCCGTGTATTTTTGAACGGAGAAGAGGTGGGCATCACCACCAAAGAATTTGATCTGCTTGTATTTTTGGCGAGTCATCCGAACCGCGTATTCAGCAAATCCGATCTATTCGAACGAATATGGGGCATGGAATCGAATGGCGATATTGCAACGGTAACAGTGCATGTTCGTAAGCTGCGCGGGAAACTGGAGAGTGATCCGAAACATCCGGAATACATCGAAACGGTCTGGGGTGCGGGGTATCGTTTCACCATATAAGTTTAGAGAAAGATTCGTTGCAGTTTATATTTTGTTAATATATTTGTTCTTTGGAGTTTCTTTTTATCCCCTACGCTATAGATAGATGCAACAACTACCTACAGAGGGGAAGAACATTTCATGAATCTTACAGCTCGTAAACTAGTAGCACTATTAACGATAACCGCATTGGGAACAGCGACACTTCCATTCACAACACCTCAAGCTCAGGCAGCTGGATTCACAACTTCTATGTCCGCTACAGCGACACAGCTTACGAATCAACAGGTGCAGGCGGCCATCAAAGAACTAAACCGTCTCGGGATCATGAACGGATATAGCGATCAATCGATGGGTGAACTTCGGGCGATCACACGCGCAGAGTTAGCTTCATTGATATATAGAACATTTGATTTGCAGAGCAAGACAGGAGACAGTGCAGTAACGTTAACGGATATCCAGGCGAACGCTTGGTATGCGCCTTATGCTATTAAGGCGGTGGAGACAGGGATCATGCAGTCCGTGGATGGAGAGTTCCATCCTCAAAGTCTGGTAACGGATGCGGAGCTGGAAGAGGTTATATCTAAAGCATTAAAACGGGATGTGAAGTCCGTACACCATTGGATGAGTGCTTTCTATGAAGAAACGGGCTCTGTGACACGGGGCGAAACGGCAGTGTTGCTGCAAAAGGCTTATCAAGCTATCCCATCGGATCAAGCTCGCATTGAGAGTATTAAACCGTTGAATAACATGACTCTTGTGATCACCTTCGACAAGCCACTTACGGCAGAAGATGAAGTGTTTGCCAAATCCCGGACAGACTTTGCATTCAGCGGGGGGCTAACCTTAACCAACATGCCACGTTTGAAAACAGGCTCTGTTGCTACATACATCGTGCCGACATCCGTTCAACAAGCTGGAGAAGCATACAGCCTTACATATAAAGGACAAGATGCTGGTTCATTCAAAGGCAGTGACGTTAAAGTAAATATGACTCAAGTGCGTCAGGTCACGAATGATACGTTTGAGATTGAAGCTTTGAAGGAAAAAGGTGTGGTGGATTACGGTTATATTATTTCGGCATACAGCGCTGGTCGCGGGGCTAATGCTTTCATTCTGAACGATCAGGAGCAGGCAGACGGCAAAACGTATCAAATTATTTCGTCCATGCAGGCAAGACAAGTTACCATTACGCCGGAAAATGGCGAGCCGATCATTGCCAAATATGTTCCGTTTACGCAATCCACTGATGGCAGACAAGAACCCAAATTCCGATTGCCAGAAGGCCAGATTCTGAAACCAGGGGTATCTTACACTGTGACTTCGGAATGGGCCAGTATCGAGCATGCTTCCTTTACTGCGAAATCATTCGAAGCATTAGTCGTTAAGAGCGCTAAAGTCGCGAGTGATAGTGCCATTGAAGTGACACTTGCCCAAGATCCGGGAGATGAACTATTCTCTGGACGGAGTGTTAGCCTGACAGCACCAGATGGGCATGTCCTGACAGCGACGTATAAATATTCAAGCCGGAAAGGTGCAACAGGTGTATTTGAACTTGCGAATGGAGAAAAGCTGATCTCCGGCACAATCTATACGCTGAACCCGGTTGGCGATTGGAGTGTTGCATCATCGGTAACGGTGGTACAACAGTAAGGAGGACCTATGAACAAATCCCTGATGCTGATTATTCTGATCAGCAGTGTGCTGTTCGTTCAAGGCTGTATGCTTAACGAAGAAGATAACTCAAAGGAGGGAAGCCGTATGGCCTCACTAAATCAACAGTTATTCAGTGCAGCTGAAGCAAAAGATACCGGGAGTATCGAAAAGCTCATTCAGGAGGCAGCCGATGTTAAGGCTCAAGATCAGAGCGGAAGAACGGCCCTGATGATTGCAACGTACAATCAGGATATCGCATCTGTGCAAAAGCTGATTGAAGCAGGAGCGGATGTTAACCAGCAGGATGACATGTTGGATAGTCCGTTTTTATATGCGGGTGCCGAAGGGTATTTGGATATTTTGAAGATTACTATTCAGGCAGGGGCAGACCCTGCTATCACAAACCGGTACGGAGGAACGGCGCTCATTCCCGCTTCGGAGCATGGATACGTTGACGTGGTGCGAGAGCTACTGACCAATACCACGGTAGATGTGAACCATGTGAATAAATTAGGATGGACAGCATTGTTGGAGGCGATCATTCTAAACGATGGCAATGAACGGCAACAGGAGACCATTGAATTGCTTATCCAACATGGGGCTGATGTTAATCTGGCCGATGGCGATGGTGTGTCTCCCCTCCGTCATGCCAGAGCAAAAGGTTTTAAGGAGATCGAAGCTATTTTGTTGCAAGCAGGTGCAAAATAGTGAACACGCTAGTGCTATGGGGCAAGCTGGCATCTGCCAGGGAGTAACTGAACATCAACGAAAACGGGATGAGAGTAGCCTTTGCTATCTCATCCCGCTTTTTTGTGGTTATTGCGATATTTTTAGTGCAGGCATCTCTTTATTCAACCTATCTTTACTTCCAAACGAACTACTTCTCCCCTGGCACTTCGACGATAACTTTGCCTTTGGTTGGCGTAGCAGAGCCGCTTTCAAGTGAGCCTTTCTTGTTCATCATGTCATAGGCGGTTTCCTCCAGCATGCGGGAGTACTTGAAGGATACGAGTGTTTTACCAGCGACAGAAGGGCGGGTTCCTGCTTCGGCCACAGATTTGGTTTTAATAAAGAACAAATCACCAATCGTTCCGGCTTGTTTACCCAGATTAGCCTGCCATTTCAGCATGGCATTGCCGTTTGTAATTGTATAGTAACTGACCAGATCATTATCTTCAATCACGAAGAAGCGGTCCTTTTGGCCTTGTTCAAAAATATAAGCTGTAGAGGAATCCACTGGCCCAAGCGGATTTTTCACCTGTAGGCGCGGTTGGCCGAAATTTGAAAGCCGCGGCAGTTGCAATGCTGCTTCACGGGCTGCCGTCAAATCGGAACCGTTGTAATCTTTCACTATGGAAGTATTCGTGGTGTAAATATAAGCTTCCTTGGCAGCCTGATTCCAGCGTACTTGTGCTCCAAACGTTTCACCAATGGCACGAAGTGGAAGCATGGCTTTTCCTTTTACCAGAATGGGAACCGATGAAAGGGTGGCATTCTGTCCATTCTTTTTTATCGTTTTACTATTGGGTGTCAGCACGTATTGGTCACTGCCTGTTTTAATGCTGATTTGTTTGCTCTTATTATCATAACCGAAGGTGTAATCTCCGAGAAACTGCAGTTCAGTCAAGGCAATGTATGTGACCCCTTGGCGGATGACTACATCGTATTGTGCAGGCATATTGTTAATGTATGCCATAGGTTTCGTTGTAGTGGCTGCTTCAGCTACAGTAGGCATGAACAGTGCAGGAGCTACTCCTGCGGTCAGAATGGAGGCGGCCAGCAGCATCTTCCATTTTTTCTGCTTCCATCGTGCGTTGTGTGATTGTGTTTTGTTTGTCATGATCATTCTCCTTTCAAGTCACTAGACGGAGCAGTTATCCCAAAAGTTGCATATTAATGGAACATCCATAAGATATTAACCTAATTCCTGTATATTAAACTGTGAATTGAGGCATAAAATAAAGCTGTGTTTGAGGGAAGAAAGGATATGATTTTTTCCAAGATTCATTCGGAAAACAGGTAACTTTTTGATATGGGGAGCGTCTTATATGGAAATAACTTCTATTGGGAGATGAATGTGTGTGAAAAAGGAGCCTAATCAGAACATATGGGGTTATACTCGCTGCTTTACCTTAACGGGAATAACTGTGCTAGTGCTAACAGGATGTATGATGCCAGATCCCCAAACGGATATGCCGGGCAGACAGGCTCAGGTTTCAACAACACAGACAACTGATACGAAAGCTCCAATTCAAGTCTCCGATACAATTTTTAACGATTTACAGTTGCCTGGTTCATCAACCTTGCTTTCAGCGCAGCAAATTTCCGCCAAGATCCTCTACAAAAAGGGAGAACGAGTAACGCTCAGAGAGGGCTTGCCTCTTTTCAGTGGGCGGAAGGATAATCGCGTTGCAGTAGATCAGATGAAGATTACATATCTCACTATACCGAAGGAAAAGTATATTTTGACTGGGGTTCAGGGGGAGTGGATGCAAGTCAAGAACCAGCAGCAAGATAGCTACTGGCTTCCTGCCTGGTATGCGCTTAAGCAGAGTAACAACATAACGCAAACTGATCCTCATACATTCACTGTTCAAACGGATAGCAAATTGTACCTCACTCCTGACAGTACGATAACTTGGCCTTCCGATCAGGCGCTATTGAAGAAGGCGCTCATCGTGGCTGAGTGGAAGGAGTGGGTCGGCGTGTCCATTGCTCCCCGTATTTGGAGCAAGGAATGGACAGGTTATCACCATGTGATGCTCTGGATCAAGAAAAAGGATATTACAGGTCATCCTCCTGTCTCCGATGGATGGTTTGTAAGTGAGCCATCGTTATCTATCTCTATGCTCCGCCATCTGGTAGATACCAAGCTGGATCAAACGACGACCACCAAGCAGGTTGCCAAGTGGTTAGGGGAGCCGGATTGGAAGGAGCAGTCCAGAAATCTGAATGAACCAGGTGATCCGATGCGAGTTAGACAGACCTGGAGATATGAGCGGCAGGATGCACATTTATTGTTAACCTTTAATAACAACGGCAAGCTGACCGAGATTCATTGGAGTATGCCAGCGAGTCAGGATAATGAGGCAGATCTCCGAAGTGATGAGCGTATGGGCACGTTTACTTATTTCACTCAAGTTGCTATGGGGAAGTCGCTCCCGCAAACGCTACCCTGGAAACCGGAATGGGTGAATCAGGGAGATCTGAACTATACCTTTTTACAAGCGGGTACAGATGATGTGCTCCTCATGAAGGGAGACGATGGCGGGTTTAGCGGCATGCATTATGATGATTCCTTCTACGCGCTGGATCGACATACAGGGAAATTGCTCTGGAGAGTGCATAACGGATATGGTCCTGCTCAAGCGGTTTTAAATACCAAGCGGGATGCCGTTACACTATATACAAGTTATGACACCGATCGCAAGCAATATCTGGATCGTTTGCGCCATATCAACCTGAAAGACGGAAAGCTTCTATGGGAATATAAACCTGAGGTACAAGATAAGCGGAATACCAGTATAAACAAGAAGAATACAGCTGACGATATGGTATGGTTGAACGGCATCAAAGCTGCCCGAAACGTAGTTATTGTAGATATCCCTGCGGCTGAAGGCTCCAGTAATGGATGGATTCATGTGCTTAATAGTTCAACCGGTAAACGGTTATGGACTAAGAAATTAACGACAGGATATCAATTGCTTAATCGGAATGCCGATGAACCTTATGTTCTATATCAGGAGAAAAATCAGCTTGTTGCCGCAGATCCTCTAACGGGACGAACGATTTGGCAGGTGGAGGCGGGACCATCCGCGATAGATCATATCGAGAATGATTCCTATTTTGACGGTATCCATCGTTATGATCCTTTTGCCTCAGCCCCCCTTGGGCGCTGGATGTTGATGGATGATCAGTGGGTGCTGCTTGATTTGAATTCTGGTAAGAAAAAATCTCTAATTCCCGCACGTATAGGTCAGCAGATAGAAGTACTGAATGATGATATGGTGCTGATTCGTCAGAATAAAAAAGGAAATATGTACGGTGATTACGGAGATTATACAACCTCCTTATTTAACCCAGATACAGGCAAGATTCGCTGGACGGTTGATGCGAAAATTGAACGTGGACTTCTAGAGGCGGATCAACTGTATGTCATTAGAAACGGATATCCTGCCGCCGTGGATTACCATACCGGGGAGACACGGTGGGATGCACAAGAATCTGTTGGAACAAACCAATATTCGACCAATCAGGGCAGTTACCTCATCATTGGAGATCGTTTGTTGCTTCCGCGAAATGAAAACTTGCTTGTGATGGATAAAAAGGATGGAACTCTGCTAGGGCGTGTGCATGATGTAGTCATGGGGACTCCGGAGCATCGGGATCGGGATGCAAAGAATGGCATGATCAACCGAATCGACGATAAAGTGTATGTCGGATCAGCTAACGGACGTTTCCGTGTCTTTCCAGTTGATCAGCTGGAAGGAGATATCTCTTTTTAAAAGCTTGTCTGGGTCGCCATGTTGTTTTATTATAAATGAACAGGATTGCTCGCGCTCCGGTTATCGGCTGTGCGGGCTTTCTTCATGTGTTCTTGAAAGATTCATGAGAGATACTTGAGGGAACCATACATGATCATTCACGGGAGGAATCTCCATGATTTCATTATATGGTGTGAGCAAACGGTTCAACGAGCGCGGTTCCCGTGCGGATCAGGGATTTGAGGCCTTGCGATCCGTCTCGCTTGAAATAGGTAAAGGTGAGATTCATGGCATTATTGGTTCCAGCGGGGCAGGAAAGTCGACCTTGCTACGGATGCTCAACGGTTTGGAACAGCCTGATGCTGGAGAGGTTACCGTCAATGGTCAGCAACTAACCGGAATGAACGAGCAAGACTTGCGTCAGGCGCGTCGGTCCATCGGTATGATCTTCCAGCATTTCAATCTGGTCAGCAATCGCACGGTGCTGAGCAATGTGAGCATGCCCTTGGAACTGGCCGGCAGATCACGTTCACAGCGGCGAGAGCGAGGGTTGGAAGTACTTCGATTCGTAGGACTGGAGGACAAAGCGAACCAGTATCCGGCTCAGCTGAGCGGCGGACAGAAGCAGCGCGTTGCTATTGCCAGAGCGCTTGCCAGCCATCCAGCTGTATTGCTCTGCGATGAACCAACATCTTCACTTGATCCGCAGACAACAGGGGGAATATTGGATGTGCTTCGTCATGTGAACGAAACGATGGGGGTGACGATTGTCGTTGTTACCCATGAGATGGAGGTAGCTCGTCGATTATGTCACCGTATTACGGTGATGAAAGAGGGTCAGATTGTGCGTACCCTATCGGAATCAGAAGTTCGCAGTATCCCGGTTCCACAGCCGGATATCCTTACTTCACTGCTTGCAGACGACACTTTGGGTGGAACAGGAACGGAAAAGGTAACGGGCACCACTCTCCAGCGTCTGGCGGAACAGGAGGACGGGCAATGATGTTACCTGAGTCAGTGCTTAAATATCAGCATGAAATCTGGCAGGCCATTGGAGAAACATTTGTGATGGTGGGGATATCCATCGCGGCAGCAGTGCTGGTCGGTTTGCCTCTCGGTACGCTATTGTACCTGTTTCGTAAAGGGCAACGATATCAGAATCGAGCCTTGTTCACGGTTCTGGGCAGTCTTGTGAATATCATTCGTTCCTTTCCATTCCTGCTGCTGGTTGTCTTCATGATCCCGTTCACTCGTTTGGTTGTAGGCACATCCATCGGTACGTTAGCTGCAACGGTACCTTTATCGGTCATTGCTATTGCTTATTATGCCCGCCTTGTCGAACAGGCGCTACTCGATGTGCCTAAAGGTGTCATCGAAGCGGCCTCTTCTATGGGAGCCTCTACCGTGCAACTTGTCCTTAAATTCCTGTACGTGGAGGCAAGGTCTGGTCTTGTGCTGGGACTTACCACAGCAACGATCAGTTTTGTTTCCTATTCTACGGTAATGGGGATTGTGGGTGGTGGAGGCGTTGGTGATTTTGCTATTCGTTACGGTTACCAACGCTTCGAAACGGAAATTATGATATTTACAATTGTTATCATGATTGTGCTGGTACAGGTGATTCAATTCACGGGTAGCCGACTGTCTCGCTGGTTGGATCGCAGATCCTGAGGAACCCGCTAAAAATGACTACAGAATGTACAGAGAAGGGGTAAATATTCAATGAAAGTAAAATTGATGCTCATGCTACTCGCGGTTATGCTCGTTGTATCCGCCTGCGGTAAAAAAGAAGAAACGCCTGCTACTGAGGGGGCGAAGCCAGAATCACAAGCCGGACAGGAAGTTACACTAAAAGTAGCGACATTGATTCCGCCAATGACGGATGTACTGGATATCGTTAAACCGCTTCTTAAAGAAGATGGCGTAAACTTGGAGGTTGTGGTGCTGTCAGATAACGTACAGCCGAATACGGCTCTAGCAAACAAGGAAGTGGATGCGAACTTCTTCCAACACGTGCCGTACATGAAACAGTACAATGAGGCGAATAGTGCAACTCTGGTTCCTGTTCAGCCCATTTACAACGCGATCTATGGTGGATACTCCAAAACCTACAAGTCCATCGATGAACTGCCAGAAGGAGCAACGATTGCGATTGCCAATGATCCTTCAAACATCGGGCGCTCCCTCGTCATGCTGGAACAAAACGGCCTGATTAAACTCAAAGAGGGTGTAGGTTTTAATGCGACACAGGCAGACATCACGGAGAACAAAAAGAATTTTAAGTTCAAAGAGGTAGATTTGCTGATGCTTGCCCGTATGATGGATGATGCAGATCTGGTAGCTATGACTCCTGCCTATGCGAGCCCGCTCGGTCTAACGCCAAAAAAGGATGCTTTGCTGACCGAGAAGGACGATTCCCATTTTGCGATCACGTTGGTAGCCCGTGAGGATAACAAAGACTCCGAAGCCATCCAGAAGCTGGCTAAACGTATGGCTGGCCCTGAAGTGAAAGCCTTTTTCGAAAAAAATTACGCAGATATTGCCATTCCAGCATTCTAAGGTATAGGTGAGTATAGAGATTCGAACATTGAGATCCGAGCAAATATGCTTGGGTCTTTTTGTTTGTGATCTTACTTCTGTTAACAACTATTTAGAAACTTAATAGAACCGGAGTTAAATTCGTTTAATTTAGTTAATAACTTTTTTGTATGTTAGTGAAAATATCAATTTAATATGGAAGAGGTAGAGTGAATTGTCGTTGGAAAACAAAAAAACAGGTTGGTTAGGAAAGATTGTAACCGATTTTAAGGTCAAACTGATCATGTCCTTCATTATCTTTTTGGCGGCCCCTTCCATCACTATAGGTGTATTGTCTTATAACAATGCCAAAGAGGAAGTAACGAAACAAATTTTACATAGTGCAGAGGAAAATGTGAATTTAGCTAATAGTACGATTGATTTAATAGTCAATGTGAAACGCAAGCAGGTTGAATATTATGCGAAGGTTTTTACTGCAGACACCATGAAAAATTCAGAAGCAAACATGCTGGAGGAAATAAAGGGATTCATCGGGCAGAACCCGGATGTGGTTTTGGTCAGTATAGGAAATGAAAATGGAAAATATTTAAGTTCTTCGGATACAGCTACCCCGCAAGATTATGATCCACGAACCAGACCTTGGTATACAGAAGCGATGAGTCAACCTGGTCAGGTTATCGTCACAGATCCGTACACCTCCACATCAACGAATTCAGTTACGGTTTCAATTGCAAAGGCATTGGACGATCGCTCTGGTGTAGTCAGTCTTGATCTGGATCTGAACGACATTAGCAATAGTATAAGCAAGATCAAGGTAGGGGAGCAGGGATATATGGTCTTGCTGGATCGTAGCAAAAAGTATATCTATCACCCGAACAGCCCAGCTGGATCAGACGCGAAAGAGTCATTTTGGACAGAGGTATTTGATAACGAATCAGGCACATTTGATTATGTCTATAATGATGAGCCCAAGGTTATGTATTATTTAACGAATGGTTCAACCAATTGGAAAATCGCAGGTACGATGTTTACCTCCGAGGTGCATGAGGCGACAGCTCCGATTCTGCATCGTATGATCATTGTGCTGTTATCTTGCCTTGGCGTTGGGGCTGTAATCATCTGGCTTGTCATGCGCTCTATTATTAGACCCATCAGAGAATTGAAAAATCAAGCGATACAAGTGAGTGAAGGAGATCTGACACAGACTATTGTAAGTAAAAGTTCGGATGAGCTTGGTGAACTTAGCGACGCTTTTGGCAAAATGCAGACGAATCTGCGCTTGCTGATCCAGAATGTAGAGCATAGCGCAAGTCAGGTAGTTACCTCATCAGAAGAGATGACGCAGAGCGCAGAAGTGACCAGTGCTGCGAGTGAACAGGTGGCCAGAGCTATTCAGGAAATTACGCTGGGAGCCGAGAAACAAATGCATGGTATTGAGCATAATCACGAGGCCATGCGCGAAATTACGTCTGGTGTAACCAATATTGCGGAGAGATCGGTTCATGTGTCCGAATTAGCCAAACAGACCACGTTACAAGCAGAAGAAGGCGGCAACACGGTTAAGCAGACGGTAGATCAGATGAGATCAATTCAAGAGACCGTCTTACAGATGAGTCGTATCATTCAGACATTGGATCAACGTTCTGAGCAAATCTCCGCCATCACAGAGCTGATGGGAAATATGGCAAAACAAACGAATCTACTAGCTCTGAATGCGTCGATTGAGGCTGCACGTGCAGGTGCACACGGGAATGGGTTCGCCGTAGTAGCTGGAGAAGTTCGCAAGCTCGCAGAACAATCCCAGCAGTCTGCTCAAGATATTACTACACTGACATCTGCGGTCCAGAAGGATACATTGGAATCCGTTGATATGATGAAAAAAGTGGCATTAGAGGTCGAGCAGGGCATGGAGGTTTCCACTGAAGCTATTCAGAAGTTCCAACGTATTCTGGAGAGTATGCGCGAGACTACACCTCAGATTGAAGAGATCGCAGCCACTTCACAGCAGATTACGGCTGGAGTACAGGAGGTTGGGGCTGTGTCTAGCGAACTGGCAGGTATTGCTTCAGCGAATGCCTCAACTTCGGAAGAGGTCGCAGCCTCATCGGAAGAACAGCTGGCTTCGATGGAGGAGATATCAGCTTCTGCAAGAAGTTTGTCAAGTATGGCAGAACATCTGCAAAGTCTGATACAGCAGTTCAAGTACTAGGGAGCCGAGAGGCTCCTTTTTTACATTTAGTCTGGTAATTTTGTGGGAGTTTCTGGAATGCGTATCGAAGGGTAAATGTTAGAAGAAAGGAGGAGGAATTGGGGAGAAATAAGCCAATATCCGCAATTGAATAAGGGGGAGACGCGTAATATGATTTGATTAATGCGGAGATACAATCGGCCAATCTGGCCTGTTTTTTCGTATGTTAAACAACGCTAAAGTCGTAACTTGGATGGTGAACTTTGCTACGCGATCTCGTTTTAAATTTTACATTAATTTTAATTTTCGTCTTCCTTATCCATCACTATCTGAATCAATCGAGTAATCGGAATAAGCCATCATTTACCTCTCGCTTGATCATTGGGATAGCGATGAGCATGTTAGGTACTGCGTTATACTACTTCTCCATTATATTGGATGACGGCTCGATGTTAAACTTTAGATCCATCGTATATCTTCTTGCTGCCTATTATGGGGGAGGCGGAACAGCGTTTATTACCTTTGCGGGATTGTGGATGTTTAGAATTAATGCTGGTTTTTGGCCGTCCATTGAAAATTTTGATTATGCATTGTACGAACTTTTATTTGTTCTATTCGCATCCCTGAATTTTAAGTATATACACCAATTTAATCTCCGGTGGTTCTCCGGATCGCTCCTGTTCATTTCGGTTTACCAGTCCACGATGGTTTTGACATATCCGGCGACACCCTATAGTCATGGGATTACTTTACTGTCTCAAATTGTATGTATGCTGCTGGTTGTATTGTTCATTTATTTCCTGAACCAGAATCATCAATACAGACAGTTGGTGGTACAAAAAGAGCAGGAAATGCTGGAGATGCTACGCAGACAGCCAGGGTTTACATTTAAACTGCGCAAGCTGAACGGGAAGTTTGAATTTCTTTTGCTCGAAGGGGAAATGTTGTCTCATCTAGGTATGGATATGCGAAGTCTGGAGCAAAGCTTCCAGCTCGGGACTATTAATGCACTACCTCAGGAGAAAATTCAATTTTTGAAAACACAATTCAACCGCGCCTGGAGAGGCGAACACTTTTTTTTCGAGATTGAGCACAAAGGATACTATGCTCTGGTTAAGCTCGGGCCTTTTCTGGAAGGCAAGGTAGTGAAGTATGTTATCGGGTATGGACTTGATATTACAGAACATCGTGCTGTCAGGCGAAGGATTCAGGAAAGTGAGGAGCGCTATCGTTTGCTGGAGCGAGTGTCCTCTAATTGGGTTGCAGGATTGGACAATAGAGGCAACATCGTTTCCGTTAACCATAAATTTCTGGATGTCCTTCAGGCGGATCGGCAACAGGTCATTGGTCGTGCGCTTGCAGACTTGCTTGTGATGGAGAAATCAGATTGCTGGGCTACCGTTTTACGAGAAGTTATCTCGTCTAAAACCAATCATGAGGCGGAGTTGACCTTCCGGATCGGTGAAAGTGATGAATTGCATGTTCGCGTTCATCTTTATCCGATCAAGTCATCCGGTTCAAGTGAGCAAATTAAGGCTGTCTTTCAAGATATGACCGACCAGTATCGACGGGTGAAAGCGGATAAAGCCAGTCAGGCGAAGAGTGAGTTTTTGGCCTTGATGAGCCATGAGTTGCGGACGCCGCTGAACAGTATTACCAGCTTCAGTTCCTTGTTGCAACGAACACCTCTTACGCCTCAGCAACAGGACTATCTAGGCAAGATCACCGTATCCTCACAATCGTTACTTGCGTTGGTCAATGATATTCTAGATTTTTCGAGAATTGAAGCAGGAATGTTTAATGTGGAGAATGTTCCCTTTTCTCTGGAGGATGTATTTAAACGAGTGGCGGATCAGATCAGTACAGCTATCGGTAACAAGGATATTGAGATCATTTTTCATACCGATCCCGAGCTGCCTTTAACAGTCATTGGTGATCCGTTCCGTTTGGAACAGGTTCTTATTAATCTGCTTAATAACGCCATTAAATTTACGGACGAAGGGTATGTCATATTTCACGCAGAAGTGCTCACACTTGAGGATCAACATGTTGAAGTTCGATTCGAGGTAGAGGATACCGGGATTGGTATCTCTCCTGAACAGATGGAACGTTTATTTGTACCTTTCAGTCAGGCCGAACCATCGACCTATCGAAAGTATGGAGGCTCTGGCTTGGGCTTGGTCATCTGTTATCTCCTGATCACTTCATTAGGCGGCAGTCTGCAAGTGGAAAGTGTACTTGGTGAATATAGCATGTTTACATTTGAGCTAGTGTATGAACTGACAGAAGTAGAGGATCGTTCTTTCCTGCCAACCTATCCATTGTTATATGCAGTAAATGATGTGATGATTGTGGAAAGTGACAGAAGAGTTGCAGAAAATCTGGAACAGATGTTGCGCTCATTTGGTCTTAGACCTAAAATCTATTCTTCTTTTCATGAAGTGCTTGTCAATGATAACTATGATTACGAAAGGGATGAATCGTTTTCACTCCTGATCATGCTCGATATGGATATGAAACATGTACATGATGAACCGGACTGGGAGTATTTACTGAATAGGCTCCGGGGTACACGGATTCAGGTGTTTGGATATACGCGCGGTATTAGTGAGGATGCTCTTGTAGCTAAGCAGAATTTTATTAATCCGAAGGCAGTCTTGTTTAAGCCGATTACCCGTGTCGGGCTGTTTGAAACTTTGTTGACATTGCAGGATGGAGAAGTGCAGAATTTGAACCAAATTACAAATCAGGATGAGTCCTCAGAACGAATAAATCAAGGAGCCATTCTAGTGGCAGAGGATCATGAGATCAATCAGATCGCCATTCGGGCGCTGCTTCAGCAGATGGGCTTTGAAGTGAGAGTGGTGAAGGATGGAGAAGAGGTACTGAGCGAGCTGCATGTTCAGCCGTGGAAGCTGATTTTGATGGATTTGTTCATGCCGCGAATGGATGGATTAGAAGCTGTTAAACACATTCGTCAGATGAGGCAGTACGATCACTTACCCGTTATTGCACTTACGGCAAATAGCATGAAGAAAGATCATAAGGAATATATAGAGGCGGGTATGAATGCCGTTCTGACGAAACCGATTGATGAACAACAGCTCCAAGATGTATTGACGGCCTGGATTGATCTGAAGGGTTTGCATGACATCAGGGGGATTGATACGGATAAAGCCCTGAAACAGATGGATAACAAACCGCACATTTTGCAGTACGCGTTGAATAAGTTTGCTCTAGAATATAGCGGGTTTGAGCAAAAAATTCAGACTTATCTTGAGCAAAAGCAAATGAATGAAGTTGTACGGAGTACACATTCTCTCAAAGGTGTTGCAGCCCACCTGCATGCTGCGAAACTGCTGCAGGCCGTTCTGCATCTGGAATCCCTTCTGTCGGTTCCATCCTTTGAAGGGGAATTGACCTCCATTCTGGAACAAGTGCAGCAAGAAATTGATCATATTTCAGAGTCACTACCATGGTAAATATGACTAGCAGAGGTCATGCTAAGGTGTGAATTTATACCCGACCCCCCATATGGTTTGAATATATTGGGGGTTTTTCGGGTTATCTTCAATTTTTTTGCGAAGTTTCGTAATATGTACATCAATGGTCCGATCATTAATATACGCATCTATTCCGCGAATGGCCTCGATTAAAGCGTACCGACTGAACACTTTGCCAGGATTAAGCACAAACAGCTTCATGATCTCAAATTCGGAAAATGTGGTTTCGACTCTGCGATTGTTTAGCAAAATGGTTCTGCGTGCGAGATCGAGGCTTAACCCTGTTTCGGTTTCGGTCACTACAGAGTTTTCCAATAAAGCATAGCGGCGTAAAACGGCCTCGATGCGAGCCTTCAGTTCCTGCATGCTGAACGGTTTACAGACAAAATCATCTGCGCCGTCGGTTAAGGAGCGAATACGTTCAGACACCTCGGTTAACGAAGAAATGACAATCATCGGAAGGGAGGTATGTTCACGCATGATTGCGCATGGATTTTTACCACCTGAATCAGGTAACATCAGGTCTATTAAAATGATATTTGGTCTGGTTTCAAGCTGCAAAAGTGCACACCCGATGGTGTCCACACGATCTACTTCGTAGCCTTCACCTTGTAAATACAGGGATAAAGTGTCGCCCAGCATGTTGTCGTCCTCTATAATAAGCACTTTAGTCATGGTGTTCCTTTCTAAATCCACGTTATATAGGTATGTTAGGTAATGGATGTCGCTCTCCCTGGCAAGTAAGCAATTCAGGATTCATTACTTCGATCAAGCAGTTGCATGAGTTTACGCTCTGTTGCCGTTTCTGGTGCGGGTGTATAAATGCTGCATCGCAAATCAGAATTACCTTGAATTTGTAGTGAGGTCAGATCAAACAACATTTTTCCTGCTCTCGAATGTCTGAATTCAATCCATACGTCAGGAGCACTGCTTACGCTGCTTTGTTTCCATAATGCTTGAAAATCAGGGTGGCGATTCATCATATCATTCAAAAATAAATTATACCATTCATCGTCGACATAACGACCATAATAGCCACGAAAAATAGATAAAAATCCGCTGACGAAGTCCTCCCAGTTCACTGCAAGCCTGCGCAACTCTTTTCGATCAAATACCAGACTAATCATATTCCGCTGCTCTAAGGGGATCTGTTCAAAGTTCATAAAAACTTGTGCTGCAGCTTCATTCCAGCCGACGATGAAACAGCGCCGATCAGAGATAATGGTAGGACAATAGCGCAATTCCTGCAAGATTTTCTGCAATGACGGGTGAAGCTGAAGCGTGTCTGGTTCCGGCACGGGCAGATCCGAATAATGCTCCGTAGCTAGAGAAAACAAGTATTTACGTTCATCTGCAGTGAGTCTGAGAGCAGAAGAAATGCTGTCCAGTACAGCATGTGAAACCTGAATGCTTCGTCCTTGTTCCAGCCAGGTATACCAGGTCGTGCTGACGTTGGCCAATTGGGCGACTTCTTCTCTTCTTAAACCAGGTGTTCTTCGCCGGCCTCCTGCAGGCAAGCCAACGGATTCTGGAGAGAGTTTCGAACGCTGTGTTTTCAGAAAAGTGGATAACGCCTGTAGTCGAATAACATCACTCAATGGATCACCTTCAATCTGTTTATCATGGTAGTCATTATACTATGATAAATGACAACTTGTAATAGGATATACAGAAATGGCACTATGAATGCATAAGCATCAGGAAACCGAATGAAGAACGTTATAAGGAGGACTAAGCGGGATGAGTATGGAACGTGTTGTGATTACAGGAATGGGTGTGATCTCTCCACTCGGCAATGATGTAGATACATTCTGGGGCGCTTTGAAGGAAGGCAGATCGGGAATTTCTCCGATTGAACATCTGGACAGCGCATTGTATAAAACAAGAATGGGCGGATTGATTCATGATTTTGATGGTGAAGCCAGATTTGGACGCAAAGAAGCTAGGCGCATGGATCGGTTTGTACAATTTGCTGTTGCAGCAGCAGACCAGGCGTTATCGGATTCAGGTCTAGTGCTGGAATCGCTGGACCGGGAGCGAGTAGGTGTATATATTGGCTCAGGTATAGGTGGTATTCAGACTTTGATGGATCAGGGCAGTGTCTTGTCAGGACGAGGAGCATCGCGGGTCAGTCCAACGCTTGTCCCGATGATGATATCCAATATGGCGGCAGCCACAGTCAGTATGAGGTTTGGCTGCTGGGGGCCAACGCTCTCCCCGGTAACGGCCTGTTCAATTGGAAACACAGCCATTGGTGAAGCCTACCGGCTGATTCGCCACGGAGGAGCAGATGTTATTTTTGCGGGAGGTACAGAAGCGGCAGTCACAGAAATATCGCTTGCGAGTTTCGGCAATGCGACAGCGTTATCTACCAGAAATGAAGCTTGTACAGCGGCGAGCCGACCTTTTGATGCAGGCAGAGATGGATTTGTTATGGCCGAGGGGGCAGGGATTCTGGTCGTGGAAGCTCTGTCTCATGCACAGGCAAGGGGAGCAAATATTCTCGCTGAAGTTATCGGATACGGAGCTACCTCTGACGCATACCACATGGTAGCTACTCATCCTGAAGGCCGTGGAGCTTATCTTGCCATGAGGGCAGCGTTGCGGGATGCGAAGCTGGAGCCTCGAGATATCGGTGTGATCAACGCCCATGCGACCAGCACGGAGGCGGGGGATCTTTCTGAAACGAGGGCAATAAAACAGCTTTTCGGCGAGTTGGCCTATCATATCCCCGTAACAGCGAACAAGTCCATGACAGGGCATATGCTTGGTGCTGCAGGGGGAGCAGAAGCGATATCTCTCGTTCAAACGCTGCGCCAAGGCATCATACCGCCAACCATTAATCAGGAGCAGAAAGATGCCGAATGTGATCTGGATTATGTCCCAAATGTCGCGAGAGAAGCGGTCTTGCAGACGGGCATGTCCAATTCTTTCGGCTTCGGCGGACATAATGCGGTTATTATTCTTCAGAAGTATTCAGCATGAGCAAAATGGATTGAATAATTGATAGGAATAAAACAAACAGCGCCGCCAATATGGCTGCGCTGTTTTCATGTGTAGGCAAGGGATCAAGACGTCAGAGAAGTTGAATCCGCAATGCCTTTGCCACTTCTGCTCAGCCAGCTTACCCGCCAGCGGGATTGCATGAAGAGAACAAGGCACATGGAAGCGGCAGCGATGAGACTGAGAATAACAAATCCTGGCGTGTAAGATTGATAAGAGCTGTACAGTTGACCCAGAATGAGTGGCAACGCGTAACCTCCCAAACCTCCAGCAGCCCCTACGATGCCTGTCATCAGACCAATCTCGTTGCCAAAACGTTGTGGAACCAGCTGGAATACAGAACCATTCCCGGCCCCAAGGCACATCATGCCGAGGAACAACATGACGATGACTACCGGAAGCGGCGGTAGGAAGGATACACCCAGAAGCATGATGCAGGCGCCGGAGTACAAGAAGGTAAGCATCCGGGTTCCGCCAATTTTATCCGCCAGAAAACCACCAACAGGCCGGAAGAAGCTGCCTGCAATGACACAGAACGTCGTAATGTCAGCGGCATGAACGGCAGAAAGTCCATATTGGGTATTAAAGAAAATAGTCAGATAATTACACAGTCCAACGAAACCGCCAAAGGTGACACAATAGAAGGCACAGAAGACCCAGGCATCTTTTTGTTTAAGCAAAGTTCCGTACTGGGATAACTTCTTAGGCTCTGGACGATTCGGACTGTTTTTGGCGAAGATGGAAAAGAGGATAAAGACGATAACAATCGGGATGATCGCGAGTCCGAAAACAACTTCCCAGCTACCAAAATGAGTGGCCAGACGATTGGCAAACAAGGTAGCAAGAACCGTTCCGCTATTACCTGCTCCGGCGATCCCCATGGCAAGACCTTGATGTTCTTTAGGATACCACTGTCCTGCAAGCGGCAGCGCGGCTGCAAATGAGGCGCCCGCTACGCCGAGTAAAAGAGCTACGACATATAGTTGGCTGAGCGAATCCACCCATAACCAGCCCAGTAACAATGGAACGAGGGTGAATAACATACCGATCTGAGCGGTTACTTTGGGACCAATATAGTCGGACATGAAGCCAAGCACCAGCCGCAGGATGGAACCCCCGAGAATGGGCAGGGCGACCAGATTTGCTTTTTCCAACGGGGTCATCGGATAATCCATGGCAATAATAACAGCGAGCGGACCGAGCATACCCCAGATCATAAAACTGATGTCAAAATACATAAATGCTCCGAACAGTGTGGGCTTATGCCCGCTTTTCCAAAAACTTTTGCTCTCTACCATTCCTCATCGCTCCTCATCCAAGTAGGTTCTTTGTTATGTCTCTATGTTTTTGTTCGGGCAGAAAAAGGCCGCAAGCCGTCCTGAATTAGAACGATTTGCGGCCCCGTTGCCGACAGGCGGTACACGTCTTTGTGTTCCCGCTTCTGAGATGATCACATCGCTGTGATTTTGATTCAAATTATAAAAAGGGAAAAAGGTAATGTCAATAAAAATAACATTAAATTTTAAAATATTTATTTTATGACCCAATTTTCATTATTTCATGTCAATTTAGTTGACATATATTTTAAATTCAATTAATCTGAATTTAATAAGAATCTGCACAATGGCGTGTAGAGCTCGGAGGCAATGGTGCCCCTTTTCCCCATAAGGAAAAGGGGTTATTGCGTTTTAAATCAAAGAAGGGGTTGTTCTGTTTTAAATCGGAAAAGGGGTCTTTGCGTTTTAAATCAGAGAGAGGCAATTCGGTTTAGTTTGCAGATGTGAAAGGGATAGGGGGCGGCCCATGAGTAGAAAGAAACTGGTAGTTATCGGCAATGGTATGGCTGGAGTGAAATGTGTAGAAGAGATTATTAACCTGGAGCCGGATCGGTATGAGATTGTCATCTACGGAACGGAACCTCGCCCTAATTACAATCGAATTATGTTATCCAAAGTACTTCAAGGTGAGCATTCCATACAGGACATTATCATCAATGACTGGACCTGGTATGCGGAGCGTAATATCCGGCTGTGCACAGGTGAGACTGTTCATCGGATTGACACCCGTACGAAGTTCATTGAGACGGAAGCTGGCAAAAAGGAAACCTACGACATATTGATCCTCGCGACAGGGTCCTCTCCGTTTATTCCGCCAATTCCGGGCATTGATAAGGGGCGTGTAATGTCTTTTCGGTCCATTGATGACTGTACTCGCATGTCAGATTACTCCAAAGAATACCGCAAAGCGGCTGTCATCGGTGGTGGATTACTTGGGCTGGAGGCTGCAAGGGGACTGTTGCATCTAGGGATGGAAGCGGTGGTGGTCCATAATGCACCGTATATTATGAATCGACAACTGGATTACGAAGCTGCAGCGATGCTTCAACGTGAGCTTGAAGATCAGGGCATGTCCTTTCTTTTGAATAAAAATACGCAAAAAGTTACCGGACGTTCACAAGCGCAGGGTCTGCTTTTCACAGATGGATCCAAACTGGAGGCACAACTGGTCATTGTTGCTGTCGGGATTCGCCCGAATGTGGATCTGGCCAGGAGAAGCGGCATTGCTACACATCGTGCTGTTGTGGTTGACGATCATATGCGTACCAGCGTACCAGATATATATGCCGTGGGAGAATGTGCAGAGCATCGGGGGATCAGTTATGGTCTGGTAGCACCGCTGTATGAGCAGGGAAAGGTGCTGGCGCGCACATTGTGCGGACAGGAGGTGCCGGGCTATGCAGGTTCTGTTCCGTATTCACAGCTGAAAGTCTCGGGGGTAGATGTTTTCTCGGCAGGAGACATCAGTGACGAAGGGTTGCAGACGGCCATTCAGCATTTGGATGGTGTTCAGGGCACGTACAAAAAAGTGCTGATGCAAGCTGGCAAGGTTAGAGGTGCCATTTTGTTTGGTAACACGGTTGAGGGCACGGCCCTCCTTGGGCTGGTACAACGTGGAGCCGATGTGGCTGAGCTTGCCTCCAAGGAAGATACGCCAGATCCTGCAGTAACAGCAGCAGCTGCTCTTCCAAGCCAGGAAACGGTCTGCGCTTGCAACAATGTAACCAAAGCAGCGATCTTAAAAGCCATTCAGGAGCAAGGGCTGGAAACGGAAGAACAAGTGAAGCAACAAACCAAAGCTTCAGGTTCATGCGGTGGTTGTAAACCTATGGTGGGTGCTCTGCTGAAACTCGCTAAACGTGTGGAGGTTGATGGAGGTATCAGCACAAGTGCTGAATCAGGCGGTACGAAGGAAAAACCTGCCGAGCTCCCTGTATGTCACTGTACGGAGATGAGCCACGCAGAGCTGAAGCATCGGGTAAGCGTAATCCTGGAGACATATGCAAAAGCAGCTGACATTTCGAACGTTGGATCTGGAGTCCTTCCATTGGAAAACACACAGTTCAATTCACTGTTGAAGGAGCTGAACTGGCATTCGGAACACGGGTGCCCGGTATGCCTTCCTGCAATTCGCTATTATGTTTGTGTTTCAGGATTAATGAAGTCCTCCGCAGAAAATGATGTGAAAACAGTGCTGAAGACAGACCTTTACGGACTGGAAGCGGAAGATTTACAAGGGGAACTTGTGCAGGGACATGATCAGATGCACATCTATTCGGAGCGACATGTATCATTATTGGCTTCTAATATTACTGCAAGTGAGCTGGAAACGAGACTTCGTACCGATTGGGGCACCGCAACGATGCCTTCCGAAGTGAACATCGCTATTGCTTGGGGTTCTCGATCCCCGGTGAATGTACTGGTTTCCGATTTAGGCCTGCAGGCTTCTCCGGCTGGATGGGAAATTTACGTCGGAGGTCATGCTGGGCATCCGGTGAAGGAGGGTTCCTTGCTCGGGACAACGGAATCAGAGCAGCAAGCGTTCATTCTCGCATCGGCCTGTCTGCAATGGTATCGACAAACGGCTTGGTTTGATGAACCTTTATGGATGTGGACGGAACGTCTGGGAGTGATGTCGATTCGGGAAACGCTTTTGAATACACAATTCCAGCGAGAACTTACGTTTAATCGTACACAGGAGCGCGAAAAGGAGGCTGAGCGTGGAACGGAGACACTTTTTGAAAACCTCATTGTTCAGGTGAAAGCTTGAAGGCTTAGATGAATAACCCGGAAAGGCAGGAGAGCATGATGATGGACGCGGTAAATACAGACCAAGCGAAGTCGAGGTTATATGTAAAAGAGACCCAATGTCCTTATTGCAGTGTGCAATGCAAAATGTCCGTAGAAGAGCTTGCTGCTCCCGTTGCAGGTCAGAAAGTGGCGGAGTATATGGTTCAGGGCGTTCCTAATAAGGCTTCGCAGGGCCGCCTGTGCGTGAAGGGAATGAATGCTCATCAGCAAGTGTTCAGTTCCGAGCGTTTGATGTATCCGCTCATTCGCCGTCAGGGAGAATTGGAGCCATGCTCATGGGATGAAGCAATGCAGACGATTGCTGATCGGTTGCAACAGCTACAAACGACGTATGGTTCTGATACCGTAGGCGTATACGGCGGAGGATCGTTGACCAATGAAACCGCATATCTGCTTGGAAAATTTACCCGCGTAGCACTCGGCAGCAAGTACATCGACTATAACGGCCGCTTCTGCATGTCAGCAGCAGCTTCTGCCGGTAGCAAAGTTTTCGGAATGGATCGTGGATTAACGTTTCCGCTTTCGGACATCCCTAAAGCAGCATGTATCATACTGGTAGGAACGAATGTAGCTGAGTGTCAGCCAACGCTCTTGCCGTATTTTAATGAAGCGAAGGAAAATGGAACGTTTATTATTGTGATTGATCCTCGTAAGACAGCAACGGCAGCCATTGCTGATCTTCACCTCCAAGTGAAACCGGGTAAGGATGCACTGCTGGCCGATGCGATGCTGAAGGTAATTATGGATGCGGGCTTGGCTGATTCCAGCTTTGTTCAGAAACGTACGACCGGATATGAACAGCTTGTGCAGGAGATGGAAAGTCTCAATCTTGAGCAGACCGCAAAAGCATGTGGGGTCGAACTGGACTTGATCCGTCAGGCGGCAATGGCTTATGGCGAAGCACATACTGGCATGATTATGACGGCACGCGGGGTGGAACAACAGACGGATGGACACATGGCTGTCCGGCATTTTCTGAATATGGTGCTCGCAACCGGAAAGATCGGCAGAACAGGTTGCGGATATGGCGCAATTACCGGACAAGGAAATGGACAGGGGGGACGGGAGCACGGACAGAAAGCAGATCAGCTACCAGGATACCGTTCTATTGAAAATGAGGAAGACCGTGCATATATAGCATCTGTCTGGGGAGTAGACCCTACTCTTTTGCCAGGCAAAGGTGTATCAGCTTATGAGATGATGGAACGTATCTATGAGCAGGACATTCGCGCTTTGCTTGTGATGGGTTCTAATCCGATCGTTTCAAATCCGAATGTAAGCTTGGTAGAGGAAGGTTTACGAAAGCTTGATTTTCTCGTCGTAGCCGATATGTTTCTGTCTGAAACGGCCAGATTGGCCGATCTTGTACTGCCCGTAACCGCTTATATGGAAAATGAAGGCACACTCACCAATCTCGAAGGGCGCGTTCTCCTGCGGGAACAAGGAAGGTCTGCACCTGGAGAAACGTTAGACGATTGGGACATTTTGTGCCGCATTGCCGAGAAGCTGGGCAAAGGTTCGTTGTTTCAATATGCGAAGGCTGAGGATATCTTCAATGAATTACGAATTGCGAGTCGTGGCGGAGTAGCGGATTACTATGGAATCACCTATGAACGACTGAGAAATGAACAAGGAGTGTACTGGCCTTGTCCTTCTTTAGATGAGCAGGGCGAGGGAATGTTGTTTCATGAACGATTTGCTCATGTCGACGGAAAAGCTACGTTTACTCCGGGAGTCAGTCTAGGGTGGGATGATGTTTCGGAAGCTTTTCCCTTGATTCTAACGAATGGGCGTATTCTCGCTCATTATCTAACAGGTGTGCAAACACGCAGAAGCCCAGCACTTGCTGCTCGTGAGTTAGAGAACTTTGTGGAACTGCACCCGTCAACGGCAGCTCGCCATCGCATCCGTGACGGAGAGTGGGTGGAGGTCCAGTCGGCCTACGGAAGCTTCACTGTTCGTTCACGAATCAAGGCATCCATCCGCGAGGATACGCTGTTTGTGCCCATGCACTGGGGCGGAATGCAAAATGTGAACCGGGCAACGAGGCCTGATCTGGATCCCTTCTGCCGAATGCCTGGATTTAAGACAGCTGCCGTGAAAATTCAGCCGTTACGACTGGTCTAACTATTGAATCAATGCATTGTTCCAAGAATAAATAGCTGCCCATCTCATGAAGTTTGCGGGATGGAGCGGCTTTTTGCGTTATATGTGTAACCGCGTGCCGGGGCATGTCAAGGGGAAGTGGCGTAGCAGGGGGCGAAAAGGGGGAAAAGATGCACTTCAGTGGGTTTCAAGACAAGCCCTAGTTCGCTAGTTCGATGGAAACATGAATATTGGCCCATGAAAGAGGTGAGAAATTTCGTTATGATGTTCATTAGGGGTACATATGTACGTATTTGTTCTGTTTTGCAAGATGCCACTACAGGGTATTAACTGTTGATGGATAAGGAATCTATATATTTGTAATAAAATGGTTTTTTTGAGATGAGTTTTGATAGAAGTCATGAAAGGAGGAATGATGCATTGAATGTATGGATTACAGTGAAAAGTCTGGGCAAACGCAAACCGGCTCTTGCAAAACAAGCCGCTGAACTTCCGGAAACAACAAGCACACTTCGGTTGCTTATCGAGAACATGGTTGGACAACAGGTGCAAGCTTTTCGGGAGAGGAAGGACACAGCGGGGATGCTTGTCTATCTGATGCCTGAAGACATAGACGCGCAGGGTGCTAAGGGAAAAGTAGGTTTTGGCACAATACATGGCGAGGGCGTTCCTGATCTTGGGGAAGCGAAGGAAGCCGCGATACTTGCTTATGAAGACGGGCTGTACAAAGTATTTCTGAATGATGAGGAATTGGAAGATTTGGATCAACCACTGAACATAGAGGATGGAGCTCATGTGACCTTTATCCGTTTCACGATGCTAGCTGGACGTCTATGGTAGGTAGAGCAGAAGCAGTATGACAAGGAGGAGAACAGGATGAATCAGGAAGATCAGGTACAGGCGTATATTGAGGGATTACAGGAGAAAGCAGCTACGCTTACAGGGGCAAAGCTGGACGTAGCGAAATATGTGATAACGTTGGCAGAATCAACTTACTTACGTGGGGATGAAGAGGACTATTTTAATATAGAAAGACAACTTATCAACCTTGCGATCGAGAAGCAACAGCCATTATTCCAGCCGATCCTTGAGGTGCTTGAGCACTTGGCCTCTGACGGGTTTGTTGCCAGATTCCGCTATATTGCTGAAGGTGCGACGCTGTATCCATATAGTACAAGCTATGAGCGCAGACCTTTCCGGACCGCCGATCCAAGACAACATGTTGTTCATGTGATGCGCAAGTTGCTTGGTTTATTCCGGATGGAGGCAAGAGGGTTTAGTTTGAACGAGTATTTAACCATTCGTGAGCCAAACATGCTTCATCAGCATGAGTTCCGTGCAGTGTTGCCGGACTGTATTGCCTATGAACTGGATCATTCGAACCTTGAAGTCAAGCAGGCACTGCACGATATTATCTATGGGGATAATCAGGCTGCGTTACTGACAAACGAGATGATTAAAGGCATTTTTATGAGTGAGCAGGCCGAAGCCTATCACATGGTGGGTGAACTCTTGATTGCAGCCAGACTGCAGGAAGGACTTCGCCAGAGCATTGTGGAACGAATGGACGAAGGCACGTTAGAAGCGTATATTTACATATTAAAAATCATTCTGGACAACAATCTGATACGGTTCAGCTCTGTCGTCAGAGCATTGGGCGTGTGGACAGGGATCGGGATTGAAGCGGCCAACCAGCGTGTGGCAACACAATTACTTGAACAGGTCTACGAAGCGCTAATACATGAGGATATTCGTGAGGCGTGGAGACAGGAGAAAAATGCTAATAAACTATACATCAGCCTGTGGGCCACGGCGGTCATTGAAGAGAATGACTTGCAGCCTAAGGTTACTGAGATCATGGAACAGGGTGAGGTGTACCAGAAGATCGTAGCTCAGTACGTACTGGCTAACAGCCAGTACCTGGGGCTTCGTCTTGCTACGGCACGTAATCATCTGGATGTGCAACATCCGGAATTAATACACTGGGTTGTGAAAAATTATACGGCGGCGTATTCGCACAATTGGAGCTTTGAAGAGGGAGAACACCAACGCAGTGTCTATGTACCTCGCTGGGATGTGCTTGAAGATAAACAGGCACGCCGCCATGATTTTGATCAATTCAAACAGATGCTGGATTTTATTCCTAAGGGCGGTTCAGGCGGGCCTTCAGGGGTACTGGATTTTGTGCACTATCAGATCGATAGTGATGACGTCATCAAAAAAATGTTGTATTTGGCTGCTTATGATATGGATGCGGACTGGATTGCTGAGATCATTGCTCTCAAGAATCGATTAAGCCCCGAAATGCGCGGAGAGCTACTGTCGCATTTTGTGCAAGAGCCTGATAACGAGGTGCAGCGCCAGTTTGTGTTTGAAAGTTTGTCTGACAAAAGCATGAGTAACCGTGAGAGTGCATTGCAAAAAGTGAAAAAGTTGGTACTAACCGAAGATGAGCTACAGCAGATGGAAGTACTGTTAAAACTCAAAACGGGATCACTCCGGCAAAAGGTGATTCAAGCCCTGTTGTTGCAACCTGTTGAGAAGTTGAAAGACTCAGTTCAACGATTACTAAAAACGAAGAATGAGCTGCAACGTCTGGGTGCACTTGAACTGTTAACGGAGATTAAAACGGATACGGCACGTGCAGAGCAACTGGAACAGCTCAAGCCATTCGCAGAGGAACTAGAGAAGCCTACAGCCAAGGAACAGAAGCTACTCGACAAACTGTTTGATGAAGGAAGTCGTTATACGGCCTCCAATGGCTATGGTCTATTTGACCCGAATCAACGGCAAACGCTGCTCGATGAAGAACGTGACCTTTCTGGCAACAAACCGAAGGATATATTTAATATATCACTGGATAAGATCAGTGCCTTCATGAAAGGATTAAATGAACTGGTTCATGAGCACAGGGATCATGAATATGTGGTGGAGTACTATGCGGGTTACAAAGATACCCTGTTAGTCGGAACCAGCCTTCGTTCCAAGGTTCCTTATGGCGATCGGTCGAAAATGAAACAACTGGATCAGTTTCCGCTGGATGAAGTGTGGAAGCAATATTTCGAGCAAAACGGTCTGAGCAGTATTGAACTGTTACAGCTATATGTCGAACTGCAGTTAGGCAAGCTGAACGGCACATTGGATGAACATTACTCTTTTTATCGAGAGCAGTATGATTACGACAAATTAAGAAAGATGCCATTACTAGAGGGCTGGCGCAAAACATTTGCTGAACAGACCTATCCATTGAATGAGATGGTGAAGCTGCACGAGATGATGGGCACACTGCCATATAAAGATCAGGTTCATGCATTGATCTCGGCTGCATTTCTGGATCGTGATTCAGCTGAAATCTTCGAGATTGCAGAGAAGGCATGGGGTTCCATTATTTTAAGTATGCCTGCAGAGCATATGGAGAAGGAAATGGGAATGCTTCAGATTCTGACTGAACCGTGGAAATATATTGTCCGGAATGCCGTGTATGACGACGCGAGCTTTAAGCGATATTTCCAGACAGCCTATCAATTCTCTCATCTGGTAGAGCCTTACCATCCGTTGTCACTCCTGTCACTTGACGATTTCCTGCGAGCCTACCAATTAGAGCTGATTGATAATCAGGAGATTTACCGTCAACTGATGGTTGGACCGTTCCGTTATCTGTTCATCCGTGACATGACCTCGGCTCGCACAGAGCGGATCAAAGATGATCCAAAGCTGATTCAACTGCGCGATACGGTGGTCAATCGCATTCTGGAGATTGAACTGACCCGGGGGGAACTATCTACTGAAGTGAGTAATCTGGCTATGAAACTGGAACGCATTGAAGGCATGGAACATTGGGTGCATCTGGTTGCTGCCATGGATCAGGATACGTTTGTTCGTGGATATATTTATAGTTATGGTGAAGGGAATACAACGCGTAAAGAAATGTTCAGTTATCTGATTAAGCACTGTCATCCACGGGCTGGGGAAGATGAACAGTTGCTGGCGGAATTGCTGCAGAAGTATCCGGTTAAGGAGAAAAAGCTGCTGGAAGCCGCCATGTATGCACCGCAATGGATGGAACTTGTGGCGAAACATCTAGGCTGGAAAGGGCTTCGTAGTGCGGCTTGGTACTTCCATGCTCACATTAATGAACAATTCAGTGCGGAGAAGGAAACAATTGTTGCGCATTACTCCCCAATTACGCCGCAGGACTTTAATGATGGGGCCTTTGATATCGCCTGGTTTGAAGAGGCTTACGCTGAGGTTGGAGAAGAGCGATTCAACCTGTTGTACGATTGTGCGAAGTACATCTCTGGCGGAGCCAACCATCGCAGATCACAATTGTTCGCAGATGCAGCGCTTGGCAAACTCAGTCTGAAGGACATGTATGATTCGGTAGCAGACAAGCGGAATAAGGATCACTTACTGACCTATAGTCTGATTCCGCTGGCAGAGGAACGGGATCGGGATGTAAGAGAGCGTTACGACTTTATCCAGAAGTTTCAGTTGCAGAGCAAGCAGTTCGGGGCGCAGCGGCGCGCGAGTGAAGGATTAGCTTCACAGATTGCGCTTGGTAACCTTGCGCGGAACGCGGGTTATGCTGATGTAACACGTCTCATGTGGGATATGGAAGCGCGTAAGCTGGATGAGGTGAAATCGTATTTCGAACCACATGCACTGGATGACGATACGACGGCTCAACTCGTCATTGATGAGGAGGGGCAGGCTGATCTCGTCATTGTTAGTAAAGGCAAAGTGCTGAAGTCCGTTCCTGCTCGTCTCAAAAAGGACGGATATATTGCAGAGTTGAAGGAGCTAAAATCCGATCTGGTCGATCAGTATCGACGGGCTAGACAGGAACTGGAGCGCTCCATGGTCGCAGGCACAGCCTTCACACGTCAGGAGATTGCAAGTCTGATGCTTAATCCGGTCATTCATCCGCTACTCAGGACGTTGATCTTCAAGTCAGGTGAACAGCTTGGAAGATTTGATGTTGCATCCGGTGGTTTGCTAGCCCCGGTCGCAGAGGGAGTTGCCTATACCTTGAAGGAAGAAGATCAGTTGCTGATTGCACATCCGCTACATTTGTATGAGAGCGGCAAGTGGAGTGAATTCCAGCGCGATCTCTTTACTCGTCAGGAGCGTCAGCCGTTTAAACAGGTTTTCCGCGAACTTTACCTGCCGAATGAAGATGAACTTGCTCAAGGTACGGTCTCTCGTCGCTACGCAGGATATCAGATTCAGCCGAATAAAACGGTAAGTTTGTTGAAAAGTCGTCAATGGACGGTAAGTTATGAAGAGGGATTGCAAAAGGTGAGTTATGAGCATAACTTGATCGCTAATCTCTATGCGATGGCGGACTGGTTCTCTCCAGCAGATACAGAGGCACCTACGCTGGAGACCGTTCAATTCTATGATCGTCGCACGTATAAACCTGTAGAATTGAAGGATGTACCACAGGTGTTCTTCTCAGAGGTCATGCGTGATATTGATCTCGTGGTTAGCATCGCACATGTTGGCGGTGTGGATCCAGAGGCAAGTCTTACGACCATAGAGATGCGACATGTCATTGTGAATGAGTCTTTGCGTTTGCTCAAGCTGGATAATGTGCGTTTGGACGGCAATTATGCACGAATTGAAGGTGAACTGGGTGAATATGCCGTTCATTTGGGAAGCGGTAATGTCTTCAAGCAGGCCACTGGTGCAATGTATATCGTGCCTGTGCATAGCCAGCATCGCGGAAGAATCTTCCTGCCATTCCTGGATGAAGATCCAAGAACCGCCGAGATTTTGTCCAAAATCGTACTGCTGGCTGAGGACAAGAAAATCAAAGATCCGCAGATTCTCGCACAGCTTCAGCAATAAAAATATATGTGTAGCATTAATATACCGGAATGACAATAGACCGCCTCACTTGGGGCGGTCTATTGGTCATACCATTTTTTAATGAGAAAAGAAGCGGTGTAATCTATGGATTGGATTGGCTATATAATGCTGTTGTTTGCAGATGTTGAGGATGACAGAATATGTTAAGATATACGCAGGAATCAAGGTACATACGAATGGTACATGAGTAAGTACGGATGGGATTCTGCGCTACGTTATGTTTTCAGCAGAGGAGAGTGCATAAGATATGTTAATGGTACCTTATCGGGAGCAGGATCACGCCAAGTTAGTAGCCATCTGGGAGCGTGCTGTTCGAGCAACCCATACATTTCTGGAGGAGCATCACATTCTGTTTTATAAAAAGATGGTCGGTGAAGCTTTGGAATTCAAACAAGTCGAGGTCTGGGAAGTGCTGGATACCGAGCAAGAGCCGATTGGCTTCATCGGTCTGGACAATAGCTTTATTGAGATGTTGTTTGTGGACGAGGATTTTCAGGGACAAGGCGTTGGGCGATTTCTGGTTCATCAAACGATGAAAATGAAAGGCACTGAGCTTAGAGTAGATGTGAATGAACAGAATGAGGATGCGGCCCGGTTTTATGAGAAGCTGGGATTTGTACAGACAGGACGATCCGAACTGGACAGTTCAGGTAATCCTTTTCCGTTGCTTCATCTGGAGATGAAACGAACAGGAGCTTGATTAGGAGAAATCATCTGTCAGGCTTAAGTGAGAACGGTTTAAGATGCTTCTCTAGGTAAAGATAAAAACCCCGGCGGTGACTCCTGTATGGGAGACGCTACCGGGGTTCTATGTTTTCCTTACTGGTGAACCGTGGTCATTGAACCGGGAAGGAAGGGGGGCTATTTTTCAAAAAAATTAATGTGCCTCTTCATCGTCCAGGAAAGGTTTGTTCACCGCATAATACATGAAGCCCATCAGCAACACGCCTCCTACCAGATTACCGAGCGTCACAGGCACCAGGTTGTGAATCACACCACCGAATGAGATCGTGCCCGGGTGGTTTAACACAAGCGCAATCGCAAACGTACACATATTCGCAATGCTGTGCTCATATCCCGAGATGAAAAAACAAAACACAAAAAGCATCATGGCAAACATCTTGGCGCCATTCTCTTTCATGAACATCGGCACAAAGAACGCCAGACACACGAGCCAGTTACAGAGGATTCCGCGGAAAAAGAGCTGCATCGCTGGAGCTTCCATTTTGTGCTCGACTACACTGAGTAGGAAACCGTTCACCTGTGCCGAATCGAACAGTCCCGTAAGATAAATCAACAGGGCAAATACCGCCGCGCCCATCAAGTTTCCACTGTAGCTCGCAATCCACAGCTTAACCACTTCAAACCAGCGCAGTTTTTTGCGTAATGCCGCATAGGTGTAATAGAACGTATTGCCTGTAAACAAGTCACCGCCGCCATAGGCAATCAGAATAATTGCCGCACCGAACGTAATGGCTGCCATAGGGTATGTGAATGGGGAATTCTCCATATAGAAGAAATTGCCCGTCTTAAAAGCTACGATGACCCCGAATCCGATGAACATGCTGGCTAGCATAGAGCGTGACAGATATCGCAACAAACTTTGCTTGTAAATTTTGTGTTTCTTCAGAGCAAGCTGCTCGACGCCCCGTAAACCTTCCGTTTCCATAATTCCCCTCCTGTATGTAATGGATCAACTGGGGCGTGTCTTGAAATCCGCTGAAGTGCATCTTTTACCGCCTTTTTGCCCCCTGCTGCGTCACTTTCCCTTGACGTGCCCCGGCACGCCTACGATAAACTTCCTGGCTTGGAACAAAAAATTAGCAAAATCTGCTTCCTTCAGCGTTTTCAGACACGCCCTAACTTTTCTACATTATACCTGTAATTTGCTTCAATAGTGGACCGAAATGAAAGAATTTAAACTATACATCAATAGATCGCCCGAGAATGCCGTGGGCTGGTGTGCCCTTCCGCAGGGGAAGAACTTTAAATTATTTAGGATCAGAATCTTGTTTGTAGGAGGTTGCAGGAAAGGGGAACATGCAACTCTGCCAGATGTCATTCAGCTGTGCTTCTGTCCGTTCATGTGGAACATGCTCTTCGCTATAAGAGCGTTCCAGCTTATCGCGCATAAACGCTTCTGCATGGGGACTAGGGCGAGAGTGAAACTGTTTGGAAAAATCGCCGTGAATGTCTGCCTCTCTCAGTTTGCTAAGAGCACTATTGATTAAGGGACTGCCTGAATACAACAAAGAGGAGGTCTCTTCACATTCGAACTTGAGAAAAAGAAGTGCCTTCTGAATGGCATGAATCTCGCCTTGAGTAAGATGTACCGCCTGAGTCGTTTCCTCTGTTAAATGTTCACCGGCTTGTTCTGGTGACTGCTGTTTATCGTTCGAATTCATTAATGATCACGTCCCGGGATAGATTGAAGTTCCCGTACTGCCGCAGTACCGAACTCAGGATGCGTTTGCAGTGATTCCAGCACCAGCACAGCATGCGGTCGGTGTTTGTTTACTTTTACTATATCGAAAGCGGCACTCCGCACCAGTATGTAGGCATCCGACTGAATGACATCCAGAGCCAGCCCAATTTCAGCCTCGGTAACGGGGAGCAGGACTAACGCCATTAAAGCATAAATCTGAACATCTTCGTCTTCTTCCGGATTACGTACCAGTTTTCCCGCTGCTTCAAGAATTTCAGTAAGAAGTGGAGAAGTTCCCGCCATACCGAGGGCTCGCCAAGCTTCAATACGCACCAGATCTTCCTCCTGTGTATTCATACCAAGAGCAAGGACTTGCCGAGTTATTTCTGCATCATGTAATTCGATGATTTGACGAAGCGCTTCCTGTTTTTCTTCTGAAGTCGCTGAATCGAAATGATGAGCTCCAATTGCATAATGTATTTCTTTATCTTCATTAGACATGTATATCATTCACCTCCTGAATAAGTTCAAGATTGGGGCGGGAGCTGTACTGGGCGAGCTTGAAGTGCTTCTTCTACAATCTGCTCCGCAGTTAACTCACGTTCATCCCAGAAAATCAGATTACTGACCTCCGCATAAGGAAGAGCCTTCTGCACCTCTGTCAGCATATCATCTAATTCTTGCTCCGTTCCTTCCGTGTTCATGATTTTGCGAACTAATGCGACGAGATGTTCGTGATTGGACATTGCTAGTACCTCCTCCTGAATAATGAAATGGATTGAATGAATAAGGTGGTGCAGGCCCGTTTAGTCTAATATAGGCTCACTCCATGGATCATATTTTACGAAAATGGGTAGCATTTTTGGTGCTAATGCGAGATGTAGCGCATCTGACTTATGAGTATTATAGGAAATGATATAGTCCCCAAAGTGCGGCTCATATTCAAAGTGTTCAAATGTGATCGTTTGATCTGGATACTTGACAGCTGCGTATAATGTTGTAGCTCCTCTAGCCAGCAATTCCTTCATCACAGGGATCTGAGCAGCAAGCAAAAATACAATCAGCACAAGGATAGCTCGTTTCATATGACGTTTTAGAAAACAAGTCAAAGACAAATCCCCCTATCTGATGACCATGTCTAAGCATTAGTCTATCATTGATAAGGGGAAAGTTCATGGTAAAAAGGTCGTTGTTTAGCGCATCGTAATCGCGATATTGCCGAACTGCTCGCCTTTTTCCATGCGTTCAAACGCCTGTGCCGTATTTTGCAGTGGATAGATGCTGTCTATTACAGGGCGGATCTTATGTTTATCTACCCAATCCAGCATCTGTACAAACTCCTCACGGCTGCCCATAGAAGTACCGATCAAGCTGATCTGTGGAAAAAAGATCGAACGAATCGGCAGATGTAAGTCATCGCCAGAACTTGCGCCAAACATGACGATGCGGCCGCCAGGTCGGATGACACTTTCGTATTTGGGAAACATCACTTGTCCAATACTGTCCAGAATGATATCAACAGGCTCTTGAATATTCATCGTACTCTTCCAATCTGCATGACTGTCCAAAGCTTGATGGGCCCCGAGACGTAATGCCTCAGCTCGTTTAACCTCACTTCTGGATGTTACGGTAACCTTCGCTCCCGCAGCTAAAGCCATAAGAAGAGCATACGTTGCGACACCACCTCCGATTCCGGGAATCAGAAGATGTTCGCCTGCTTTCAGCCCCCCGCGAGTGAACAGCGCACGATACGCCGTGAGTGCAGAAAGAGACAATACACCAGCTTCGATCCAGGAAAGATGTTCAGGTTTGGGCAACACATTGCTGGCAGGCAGTGTAATATATTGCGCTAGTGTTCCATGCGAAGGGCCGCCGACTATACCTGGAACGACAGGTACGTCTGCGGTATGTTCCCAGCCGAGCGTCGGGTGAATGATGACTTCTTGGCCTATGGAGATATGTTGCACGTCTTCGCCAACTTCTACCACAATGCCTGCCCCGTCCGATCCGGGAATAAGCGGAGTGTCTTGAGGCGTACGATCTGACATAATGAAGAGATCCCGGTGATTCAGTCCAGCAGCGCGCAGCTCTACAACGACTTGTCCGAGGCCTGCTTCAGGTGTTGGACAGGTTGAATATTGAAGGCCTTCAAGGCCGCGATGACCTGAATGGATGATTGCATTCATCGTTTTGGATACGTTCATGGATGTTACCTCCCTGTATAATATAGTTACTCTGTCATCGTGCTTAGTGCTCTTATAGAGTAGATAGACGACTCATTACGGAGTCATTGTACAGGCGAGATGGAAACACGTAAAATAAACAGAAATGAAGGTCAGTATCAGGAATAATGATAGATAAGAATACGTGAAGAAATGAAGAGTGTTTAGCCTGATGTACGACATCTCAATAGGGCGGAATGCTCTGATATAAAGACAAGCAGGTGAGAAGAAAATGGATGCAGGGGATTTGAAAATATTCCAGGCGGTTGCCCGCGAAGGCAGTATCACTAAAGCCGCCATCGCACTTAATTATGTTCAGTCCAACGTGACCACACGAATCAAACAATTGGAAGATCAGCTTCAAGTACCGTTGTTTCATCGCTCTAATCGTGGCATGCTGCTCACTCCAGCGGGGGAGAACCTGCTGGGATACGCAGATCGAATACTGGAATTATTAGATGAAGCAGAGCAGGCCGCACAGGAAGGAAGTCCACCGACAGGAAATCTTCGTTTGGGTTCGATTGAGACTGCGGCTTCTCGTTTTCTGACACCGCTTCTGGCCGAGTACTGCGCATGTTATCCGAAGGTACGTTATTCCCTTGTCACAGGTGGTACACACGAGCTGAATCAGAAGGTTATAGCCCATGAATTACATGGCGCTTTGGTGTATGGCCCGGTCAAACATGAGAAGCTGAATTATATAAAAATGTATGACGATGAACTGGTGCTCATCGTTAAACCGGGCGAATATGACATGTCAACACTGCTCAGCAAGCCGATGTTATTTTTTGAGGTTGGATGCACGCACAGAGCTCAGGCGGAGGATTTTTTGAAAACCCAAGGGGTTCATTCATTAAATGTCATGGAATATGGGACACTCGATACCATTATCCATGGTGTTTCTTCCGGCTTAGGCGTATCCTTGTTACCCCGTTCTTCGGTGGTTCAAGCGGCATCCAGAGATGAGGTACACCTCGTATCACTTCCTGACCCGTATTCTCGTCTGGAAGTAGGATTTGTTTATGCTCATGGTGAACATCGTTCTAACGCGCTCCAGGCTCTAGTGGAGATTATGACGATACCGGAACAGTAAAGGAGAGGTTGATTTTGGAAAATAACAAATTAACACTTGCCGACGCATTCGGTCAGGCGGCGTACATTGTAGGCGGGCACGGTAGCCGCAAAGTGAAAGTGTTGAAAGAGGCGCTGGAACAGGTGGATGGAGAAACGTTCAGTGACCACTACGGGAATGGCTCAATCATTGATGAGTTTCAACAGGAGATGGCAGATGTGCTAGGGAAGGAAGCGGCGGTGTTTTTCCCAAGCGGCACGATGGCGCAGCAGATTGCACTTCGCATCTGGTGTGACCGGGCAGGCATCAAGCGAGTTGCGTATCATCCGCTGTCTCACCTGGAGATTCATGAAGAAGATGGACTAAAGGAGCTGCATCAGATCGAAAGCATTTTGCTGGGAGAAGCGGATCGTATGATTACACTTGATGATGTGAAAGGAATTAAGGGGAAATACGCCTGTTTGTTACTTGAGTTACCACAGCGAGAGATAGGTGGGCAATTGCCGGCTTATGAGGAACTGGAGGCGATCTCGGCATACTGCCGTGAGCACGGGATCAAGTTACATCTGGACGGAGCGCGCCTGTTTGAGATCACGCCTTATTACGAGAAAACACCAGCGGAGATCTGCGGTTTGTTTGATAGTGTATACATCTCTTTTTACAAAGGTATTGGCGGCATTGCAGGAGCTATTCTTGCTGGGGATACGGACATCATGCAGGAATCCAAGGTGTGGAAACGGCGGCATGGCGGCGATCTGATCGGACTGTATCCGTATATTCTCAGCTCCAAGTATTATTACAATGAACGTGTTGGCAAAATGGGACATTATTACGAGCAGGCCAAGGAACTTGCCTCGCTGTTCAATGCATGCCACGGGATTCACACGATCCCTGAAACTCCTGTATCCAATATGTTTCACGTTCACTTTACACTCGCAGCTTCCGAGGTTGAACCCTTGCTCGTGCAGATGGTGCAGAAGTTTGATATCGGCATTACATCGTATCTGAACAAAACCGGAGGCAACAGCTGCTCATACGAAATGTCGACAGGAGATCGTTATGACCTGATACCACAGGACAAGCTACGAGATGCACTGACTTGGCTGGACGGAGAGTTGCAAAACAGATGAAATTCGTAGAGCTAGACCCGATTCGGGATTTGTTGGTGCAGGCATATGGAACATCGATGGGGAGTGGCAGTAAACCTGAAACCGAGCAGGACATCAACAATTTTGAGCAAAAGTACCAAGTGAAGCTGCCTGCGGCGTACCGTGCGCTGCTACTAGAATTCGGGGCGTGCAACTTTGGTGACCCCGCTTTGTATTCAGTCAAAGAGCTAGACTGGGCGTATCCCGAGTTTCTGGATGCATATCGAGAGTACGAGAAGGAATACGACCTGCCTGGCGGGCTGAAGCTTTTTCCAATCGGCGGATTTGGTGAGGGTAGCATAGCCGTTCTGGATGAGACCTCTGGCAAAGTGATGATGCTCATTCATGACAGCGGGGAGGATGTTCCGTTAGTAGAGATCGAGTCTGATTTTTGTGCACTCATGACGATGCATGCAGAGACTGCAATCTGGGTGGAGGAGCAGATGAAGTAACGGGGAGAGGGGAGGTGTATCAGGTGTAATGGATATTCGAAAGTTACGCTACTTTATCGCCGTGGCGGAGGAACTTCATTTCCATCGTGCGGCCGAAAGATTAAATATGACTCAGCCGCCGCTGAGTCAACAGATCCAAAATCTAGAAGAAGAACTAGGTGTTAAGCTGTTGGAACGTACGAAAAAGATGGTTAGGCTAACACCTGCGGGAGCCGTATTTCTAGATCAGGCAAGACTAATTTTGGCTCAGCTTGAACGATCTATCCATCTCACACAGAAGGTTGACCAAGGCATCGTTGGTCATATAACGATAGCTTTTGTGGATTCGGCTTCAGGCAGTATGATGGTCGATATGCTAAGGCGATTTCGAGTAGCGTACCCACAGATCGAAATTACACTGCGTGAGATGACATCTTCTGAACAGCTGCAGGCACTGCAAGATGGACAGATCCATATTGGATTTTTACGATATCAGGAGCATAAGCCAAATGTGTCTTTCCGGATCTTCCAGGAAGAAACGTTAATGGTGGTGGTTCCAGACGATCACCCTTTGGCAGAGCAGATTCAAGTGTCGATTACTGACTTGGCGGAAGAGGATTTTATTTTGTTCCCTAGCCATTTGGGCTCACCATTTCATCGTCTCGTTCGGGAGTTTTGCAGGGAGCATGGGGTAGAACCGCGAATTACGCAGGAAGCAATCCAGATGTATACGATTGTGAACCTCGTTGCTGCAGGCATGGGAGTTTCCATTGTTCCTTCTTCGGTGGAGGTGTTTCAGCGCAGAGGTGTGGTATTTTTACCTTTAATAGAAAAGCCGCCCTCCGTGCCCTTATACATGGCATGGCGGACGGACATGAATCAGGGTGTGGTCACCCGTTTTATACACATGGACAAGAGCGACTAAACTATATTAACCCGTCAGGACAGGATTTCTCTCAATCCATTTTCCTAATATTTCATCAATTCGAGTGAGGATATCCTGATCCAGTTTCACACCGGAAGCTTTCACATTTTCCAGTACTTGTTCTGGCCCGGATGCCCCAATAATCACTGAGCTGACGTAGGGATGATGAAGAACCCAGGCAACAGCGAGTTGAGGAAGAGTCAAACCTAGTTGCTTCGCTAGAGGAAGAAGCTGTTGTACAGCAGTCAGCACATCATCGTGTAACCAACGACCGGCGAGCTTGTTGAAGAAGGGTTTCCCTGCTTGGGCTGCTGCTCGTGATCCGGGTGGCACTGCTTCATACGGAAGGTATTTACCCGATAGTATGCCTTGAGCGAGTGGAGACCATGTAATCTGTCCCAGACCTGCCTGTACACTTGCGGGCACAACTTCTTGCTCAATTACACGCCATAACATCGAATACTGCGGCTGACTTGCGATGAAAGGTACACGCAACTCTTTAGCTAGTGCGGAGCCTTGCTCAATCTGAGCAGCTGTCCATTCACTAACCCCAATATAATGAACCTTGCCTTGACGAACAAGATCAGCAAACGCAAGGAATGTCTCTTCCAGTGGAGTGTGTGTATCATAGCGGTGAGCGTAATAGACATCGATATAATCTGTTTGCAATCGTTGTAATGAAGCACTGCAGGCTTCCATAATATGTTTGCGGGAAAGTCCTCTGTTATTGTGACCTGGGCCGGTTGGATGACAGACTTTGGTGCATAGTTCAATACTCTCTCTTGGTACTCCCTTGAGAGCCTGTCCCAACACAGTTTCCGCCTTGGTATCCGAATATACGTCTGCCGTATCAAATGTCGTAATACCTGCCTCCAATGCAGCTTGGACACAAGCTTGTGCTGTTGGATCATCAACTTGTGATCCATGTGTAATCCAGTTGCCCAGCGAAATCTCACTGACGGTTAAACCGCTGTTTCCTAATTTGCGATATTCCATTTGTCATGCCTCCTTACTCATCTGGACTCCATTGTAGCAAGTGCAGATAATTAGGTGAAATATCTATTAAGCGCATGATTGATATGGAAAAAATATCACAGGTTAATCAGCTCTCCTGAATATATTTACGATAGAGGGCAGGCGTGATTTCCTCGAACTTTTTAAATATTTTAATAAAATACCCCGATTCATTAAATCCCAGCTCATCGCTGATCTGTGAAACGGGCATGTCCGTGACCTCCAGCAGCTGCTTGGCCCACTTGACTTTGAGCTTGGCGAGATAGGTGGTGAAGTTTTCTCCGGTCTCCTTGGCAAATAACCTGCTGAAGTAGCTTGGACTCAGGTGGCACAGATCGGCTGCTTGTTTTAACGATACTTGTTCACTTTTATGGCTATGGATATATTCAAAAGCAGGCTGGAGTACCGGATTGAGGCTCTCCGTATCACTTGGGCTGTTTTTGAGATAAGCATCCGCAATGGCATTGGTCATTTCCTTTTTGATTGACTCAATATTGCGGATTGAATAACCCGGAAGGATGGTGGACAAGTTAACGGACTCCTGATTGCCAGAAGCCTTCTCGAACATCTCGACTAGCAGATTTTTATTCAAAGCTTCTTCTACAATATAGTTGCACAGTAGCGACAACATATTCGAAATTTTTACAATCTCCTCATAGGTCATGACGGGCAATTGATCATATTCTGCCTGTAACTCCTTCATTTTCGCATCATGCATCGGAACGTTTTTGGACGTCACGATCTGCTCCAGATCGTTCCCGTTCTCAGGGTCAGCCAGTTTGACTTGTCCAGCCATCACCGCGCCAATATATTTCCCATCTATCGTAATCGGAATCGCAATATCAATGATATTGAAATGACAGAGATAAACGTAAGGTTCGTTAAGGCGAACAGCCTCCAAACCGCCGCGAGAATCACATTTTTGACAGTAGGGAAGAAGCTCAGGATCTTTGCGAACGTTCTGGCAGAAAGCCTGACAGCTACTGTGGCTGGTCACGGGTATACCTTTATAATCAACGGTAAGAATAGCAAGTTTGGTGACGGTGGCGAGGGAATCCTGAAGGCGCTTCCACTTGTCCAGATCCAGTATTTTATTGATGTGCAGATATTCTTTAATCATGTGAAAAACCTCCGTGGCAGACCGAATTCATCGATCGGAGAGTCGTTAAAAAGTTGAAAGTTGTACATATTAAGACGTGAACAGGACGGGTAATGGAACATGGGAGGTCATAATTCAACCATCTCATGACAATAACATACCACGATTATGCGAAAAAGCAAAAAATTACGATTGCAAATTATAATAATTTGTTATCAAAGTCCACTGTAAACCTCTTGCTTCTGCGTTATATTTAGGTCAATTGCAACAATTAAAATTTGATGTAACACGGAGCGAGGCACCTTAACCTCTGAAATCAAGTCAAGAAGGACAAGTGTTGCTGCGCAAGACATTCTATTAAATCTATTTCTAGGAGGCATATCATATTATGAGAAAAGCATTTATCAGCCCAACCAAATACGTGCAAGGCGAAGACGAATTGTTGAACCTGGGTTATTTCGTAAAATCCTTCGGAGATTCTGCGTTGTTGATTGCACACCCGGACGATGTACAGCGTGTTAAAGCCAAGCTGGATGCAACAGCAGAAAAATTCAATATCACGTTTGTTGAAAGCGGTTTTAGAGGCGAATGTTCACGTGAGGAAGTTGCTCGTTTGCAAGAAATTGCGAAAGAAAAAGGCTGTACATGCACGATCGGTCTCGGTGGCGGTAAAGCCATTGATGCGGCAAAATGTGTTGCTGAAGGTGATGCATTAATCATCTGCCCAACGATTGCAGCAACAGACGCACCGACAAGCCACTCGGCAGTATTGTACACACCGGAAGGTTCTTTTGACGATTATGCATACTTCAAACAAAGCCCAAGCGTGGTGCTCGTAGATACAACGGTTATTGCGAATGCACCAACACGTTTCCTCGTATCCGGTATGGGAGATGCGTTGTCAACTTACTTCGAGGCAAGAGCAACAGCAAAATCTTACTCCCGTGTGAATGCAAGTCTGCCAATGGGTTCCCGTGAAGGGTACACACCTTCTGCTGTAGGAACGAATGCAGCACTGGCACTTGCTAAATTGTGTTACGAAATGTTGCTTACGGACGGCGCCAAAGCAAAAGTAGCGAGTGACAGCAACGTGGTAACTCAAGCCCTGGAAAACATCGTAGAAACGAACATCCTGTTGTCTGGTCTTGGATTCGAAAGCGGCGGTTTGGCTGCAGCTCACGCGATCCACAATGGTCTGACGGTTCTGGAAGGCACACACCACTATTTCCACGGTGAAAAAGTGTCCTTCGGTACGATTGCGCAGCTCGTTCTTGAAAATGCACCAACCGAAGAGTTGCACCAAGTGATGGATTTCTGTCTTTCCGTAGGATTGCCTGTAAGTCTGGCAGATATCGGCGTAGAAACCATTACACAAGAAGAATTGTTGAAAGTAGCGGAGATTGCGTGCATTCCAGAGGAATCTATCCACGCGATGCCATTCCCGATTACTGTTCCTGAAGTAGCCGCAGCGATTGCAGCAGCTGACCGAATCGGACGGGAGTACAAAGCACGCCAGGAGGCAAAATAAATGAAAAAAATCATCAACCAAGCTGAACATGTTGTCATGGAAATGTGCAACGGGATTGCGCTTGCGCACCCGGAGCTGGAATTTCTGAAAAAATATAAAGTGATTAAACGCAGAGAGATTCAGGCGGATAAAGTCAGCCTGATTAGCGGCGGCGGTAGCGGTCACGAGCCAGCACATGCTGGTTATGTCGGTAAAGGTATGCTGGATGCAGCGGTATGCGGAGATGTATTTGCATCCCCTTCCCAAATCCAGGTATATCAAGCGATCAAAGCAACGGCAAGCAACAAAGGTACACTGCTTATCATCAAAAACTACAGCGGCGACATGATGAACTTCAAAAACGCAGCACATCTGGCTGAAGAAGATGGCATCAACGTGCAATATGTACGTGTGGAAGATGACATTGCTGTGCAAGACAGCTTGTATACGGTAGGACGCCGCGGCGTGGCTGGAACGGTTCTGGTTCATAAAATTGCCGGCGCAGCAGCGGAAGAAGGACGTAGCCTGGAAGAAGTGAAGGCTGTTGCCGAGAAAGCGGCGCAGAACGTGCGCAGTATCGGTTTTGGATTCACGTCTTGTACGGTTCCTGCCAAGGGAACACCAACTTTCGAAATCGCGGAAGACGAGATGGAGTTCGGGGTAGGGATCCATGGTGAGCCAGGTATTCGACGTGAGAAAATCGTATCTGCAGACGAACTTGCAGGACGTATGGTGTCCGCATTGCTCAAAGATATGAAGCTGGATCAGGATGCGTCTGCCGAGATCGCTGTGCTTGTGAACGGTTTTGGTGCAACACCTCTGCAAGAGCTGTACCTGCTCAACAACTCGGTGCAACGTGAGCTTGCAGGACATACAGGTCTTAACGTAGCGACGACTTTCGTGGGCAACTACATGACCAGTATCGACATGGCGGGAGCATCGGTTACCATTCTGAAGCTGGATGATGAATTGAAAACCTTGTTGTTTAAGGAAAGCGACACACCTGCATTCAAGGTGTCTGGCCCTCCAGTGGCACAAGTTGCTTACTCCGAAGCGCTGGAAGCAGTTGTGACGGAGGATGCTCCGGTATCCTATGAGGTGCAGACGGATGCGTCAGCAGCTGTTGTTGAAAATAATCAGTTCTCACTGGATAACATGGTTTACCTGATCGATAAAATGGGCGAAATCATCATCAAGAACGAAGTGCCGTTCTGTGAACTGGATTCCCATGCCGGTGACGGCGACTTCGGGATGAGTGTAGCCAAAGGCTTCCGTCAATTGAAGCGTGAGTGGAACCACATCGTTAACGAAGAGAAAAAAGATATCGGCTCATTCCTCGATGCGTGCTCCCTCGTCATCATGGAGTATTGCGGCGGAGCATCCGGCCCAATCTGGGGTTCGGCATTCCGTGCAGCGGGCAAAGCGGTAGGTGAGAAGCAACATTTGAATGTCGCTGAGTTTGCTGAAATGATGCAGGCAGCGGTACAAGGCATTCAATCAACAGGTGAGCGTTCCTTCGGACGCGGTGCGGTTGTAGGGGATAAAACACTGATCGACGCACTCGTCCCATGTGCAGATGCCTGGACGCAAAGTGCAGAGTCTGGCGATGACTTCAAAGCTGTGTTTGCCAAAGGTGCAGCCGCAGCGGTAGAAGGTGCGAAGAAAACGGAAGATATCGTAGCACGTATGGGACGCGCAGGTACGGTCGGTGACCGAAGTTTGGGATATCCGGATGCTGGCGCGTATGCGCTGGGTGTTATTTTCACCGAACTGTCCGAGTCTTTGAAGTAAGATAGAATTCATTAAAATAGCTTGAATGACGATATAGATTATACAGAACTATACAGAACCGAATTGACACAGGTGACGGCGCCGGAGTCCGGCGTCGTTATGTGTGCCTTTTTTAGGCCATAGTGAGTCAATATTTACATGTACTCATTTACATCGAATTTGAATAATTAAATTTAGATTTATTGTTGGCTTGTATTGTTAACTGCATTATGACATGCTGTTTCGCTCATTATTTGAACGGAAGCGTATGCATAGTGATATCTATTTATCTATATAATTTGAACTATTAAATTACAGAATAACGGAGAGGACAGAAAAAACCTGAAGAAGCGAAGCGTTCGCCTTTATCACCGGATTTTCCCTTTTTAAAAGGGAATCAAAAAATCTGGGGATAACAGCGATCGGAAGGTTATTCTGTCATCGAAGTGCATGTGTAAATATATGGAGTTCAACTTATATCGCATTTTATATTACTAAAGGAGCCAACCAATGAGAACAGTCACATCATTCTTGAAAAAACCGCAGGGGTTGCTGGTTTTATCACTCGTTCTGGTTATTTTCGGCAGCTTGTTTGCCGGCATGTTCAACACATCCTTCTATTCCGTCAAGGTTAAAGAGATCAAATTCCAGGCTGACCACGGAACATTATCGGGTCTGCTGTACATGCCAAAAGGCGCGGGTGCTGATGACAAAAGACCGGTCATCATTACAACACATGGTTATTTGAACACGAAAGAAATGCAGGATGCACCTGCCATTGAGATGTCCAGACGTGGTTACATCGTGCTCGCACTCGATATGTATGATCACGGGGATTCCCGCTGGAGTGCTCCTATTCCGGTGAAAGATATGTTCGGCACGTTCTGGATTTATTCTCAATTCGATGCAGCTAAATATATCTATGATCAGGATTTCACCAAAAAAGATGATAAAGGTAACGCATATGTTGCTGTGAGCGGTCACTCCATGGGCGGATTCTCGACACTGCTCTCCATGTACATGGATGAGATGACTGCATTGCAAACTGGTCACCGCATGATCTATACAGGAATCTCTGTAGGCGCGGATTATTCGTATGCGGCAGCCGTGGCTCCGCAAGATCAGCTGCAAGCAGCTTTTGGAAGCCGTACAGTAGGGATGATTGCGGGTAAATATGACGAGTTTTTCTTCAATAAATCCGACGAAGAGAAGACAGCCGCTGAAAAAGAAATCAAAGGTACCGTGATGCGCAAAGATTTTGCCGCAACGATCTCGGGTAAAGCATTCCTCGGACTGGCTGCAGATGCGCCAAGAGCGGAAACAGACAAGTTTACTGAAGTTCAGTCTGGTGACCTGATGGTTGATGGCAAAGTGGTACGTCCTTCGCAAACAGGTGAGCACATCATGTTCACACCGAATCAGACTCACCCGTGGAACCATTTCTCGCCAACAACAACGGGACATCTGATCGACTTTTACGCGCATGCTTTCAATGGGGTAACGTCACCGAACCAGACCAATGTGAATCTGGGATCGGGAAATCAGATCTGGTGGGCGAAGGAAGCTTTTAACTTTGTAGCCTTGATCGGTTTCTTCCTGATGATCGTGCCTTTGATTACGTTGCTACTTAGACTGCCATTGCTGCGTAAGGCTGTTAGCAACGAGATCGCAACAGTTTCCGCTGCCGTAAGTGGCAAGCAAAAAACGATCTACTGGCTCGCGATTGCGTTCAGCACGCTGATCCCGGCTATTCTTTTCCCAACGCTAATGGATAAATCGGCAGACGGATTGAATGTATTGCGTATCATTGCTCTGATCTTGTTGATCGCAAGTGTGCTTGGTGCAGTCATTGGATTTGTCTTGGCTGGAAGCAAAAAGAATGATTACGCGGCAAGCCGCCGGATGAAAAATATGGGCGTAGGTAGCGTACTACTGGCTATTGTATCCCTCGTGATGTGGATTGTGTTTAACTATGCAAACAAAATTGTCGTTACAGGCACATATTTCAATGAACCAACCACGAACCAGATTGTATACTGGGCGCTGGTATCGGCATTGATTATGATTCTGGTGACCTTTGCATTCCACTATTTCTCCAAAAAGGATGCGGGCACTCGTTTCAGTGATTACGGAATCAGCTTGAATATCGGAACCATCATTGCCAGCCTTGTGACAGCTGTACTGGCTATTGTCATCGGGTATGCACTACTGTTCGCGGTACAGGCCATCTTCGGAACCGACTTCCGGATCTGGACGTTTGCGGTACGTACGTTTGAACAGGCACATTTCGTGACTGCACTGCGTTATGCACCACTGTTCCTGATCTATTACTTTGTGAGTGCTGTTGCTCTGAATGCAAATACCCGCGGCAAACGCGGCGGTATGTTCCTGGCTATCGTCTTGAACGTTGGTGGCTTGGTATTGTGGATGCTGGCACAGTATGGCAAAGACTTTATGACAGGTGTGGCGCTGTATCCAACTCAAGCACTGAACGGCATTCTGTTGTTCGCGCTGGTGCCATGTCTGATCATCGCTGCCGTATACGCACGCAAATTGTTTGAGAAAACGAACAATGTATGGCTCGCGGCATTTGTGAATACGTTGCTGTTTACGATGGTGACGGTGGCGAATACCGTTCTCTTCTGGAACTTGGTTTAATGTGAAAAAAGATATGGCGTGGCCTTTAGATTACACTTGACCACTCCGATGACTGACTATGCTGGTTGTGGTAGACACACGGGAACGTCACAGCCAGAAAACCTTACGATCGCCCTTATCCCCGGATTATGTTGATTGATTCCCTGAAGGGAACAATCCGGTGATAAATGCGAGCGCTCCGCTTCTCCAGGTTCTTTCTGTCTGCTTTGTTCTTGGTGTCTACAAAAGCGAGCATTCGTCTGTCATCTCTGTTCCGGTGTAATCAAAGGGCTACATATCCAACATTTTCAGATGAAACGTTGGATAGAATATAGACCGCTCTGTAGGCTATGGCTTACAGAGCGGTCATTTTTATATTGAGTAGACCCGGAACCATAGAATTTAATAGATAGTTTATAGTCTACAGAAAGATCTCAATTACATGAAAGTGGAGAGCGAAGTAGCAATATTGGCTTTAGCTATGGGAAATAGTGTAATCTGAGAGTAGATGTAACTTACTTGAACGAGAAGGGAACGAATCCATTCAATGACTCAAAAAATTTACTATGACGCTGCGTACACGCGCGAGTGGCATACACATATTACCAATCGAGTGACGAAAGAAGATGGCGTATACGTTACGCTCGCCGAGACGGCATTTTATCCGCATGGAGGCGGACAACCGTGTGATCTGGGACAGATTGGCGGCATTGCGGTTCTGGATGTGAACTTGGAAGACGGTGAAGTGTGGCATAAGCTGGAACGTTTCCCGGAGCAGGATGAAGTGCACTGTGAACTGGATTGGGAGCGAAGATTTGACCACATGCAGCAACATACGGGCCAGCATTTGTTATCGGCAATTACACTAAAACTGACGGATGCGATGACACTCAGTTTTCACCTGGGTACGGACTATGCAACGATTGATGTAGCTACAGAGACTCTTGACCCGGAACAACTGGCTGAAGTCGAGCAAGAGGTGAATCGGCAGATTGTTCGTAATGCTCCGGTTCGCTCATCTTGGGTTACCGCGGAAGAGGCGGCGCGACTGCCTTTAGTGAAGCAACCAACGGTGACGGAGGACATTCGCATCGTGGAGATTGAGGGTGTGGAATACAATGCTTGCGGTGGTACACATGTGGCGGCAACAGGCGAAATTGGCATCATTAAGTTGTTGAAAACGGAGAAGATCAAGAGTAACACACGAATTTATTTTAAATGCGGTACGAGAGCTTTGAACGAATTCGCGGCAATTCAGCAGGTGCTGAACGGCATTACGACCAAATTAAAGACAAGTCGGGACGAGCTTCTGGAGCGTATTGAGAAAATGGAACAGGAGCAGAAACAGCTGCAAAGCGAGCTGAATGCTGTAAAATCCACCAACGACGCTTACTATGCAGAGGAACTGCTTGCGGCACGTGAAGGGCTGGTTATTGCCCAGATTTTCGAGGACAAATCACTCAAGGACATGCAAAGCCTGGCTACCAAACTTACGGAAGAGCATGAAGGTTTGGTGCTGTTTGCCAGCATCTCGGAAGCGAAGGTTGTGCTGGCACAGAATGGACAGCCGCCAGAATGGGCGTGCGGGCCGTTTTTCAAAGGAAATCTCGGGGCTTACCAAGGCAAAGGTGGCGGCAGCGAGAAAATAGCTCAGGCAGGATTTGCGAGCAGTGAGGATGCGCTTGCGTTTTACGAATTCACCAAGGAGCAGCTTGGACACCATTCCTAAAGGTTGAAGGAGGCGGAAGCATGACTGAACGTATTCCATGTGTACGCGAAGGATGCGACCATATGGTTTTACCAGCAACAGCAGCTAAAACAGGTGGGTATTGTATGCCTTGTAAACAGGAGATGGAACGGGAGGCACACCAGCGTTATATTGAGGCGAATCGGCGCGATGTCAATCTGTATGAGGGCATTACGGATGTAGCGCAGATTCTGAAAATCATGCATGAACCCCGGACATATAACGAACTTATTCGATATGTACCGTATATGTACTCCATGGAACAAGTGTATCTGTCCCTTACAGCAGAGCAGCAACATGAGATGAAGCGTTACGCAATGGAGTTGATCCGCTCAGATGACGAGGACGGCGGTAAGGATATTTTGCAGTATCTTGTTTGTTATCATGATCTGCCCTTGACGTCGGAAATTCCTGAACTTTTGGAGCGGGAGATTGTTTATCCAGCGGTTTTGTTCAAAAGCGCCTCTGGCGAGACGCGAGATCATCTGATTCAGCAGGTGAACAACGATGGGGAGAATCGTAACCACTTTCTGATCATGCTGGCTTATATCGGTGACGAAGTGGTTGTACAACAGTTCTTGCAGTGGAGGCAGGCTCCGCCCCTGTGGGCCAGCGAGCTGTATGTCGCACCTGAGCGTTACACGTTGCAGGCGGGTTGGGAGTTAACCGAAGAAGGTCAACGCAGAGAATTGTTCATCACTCCGAGTTATTCATTGTATGAAGCAGAACACAGTGATGTAGAGGCAGGCGAGAGTGAGAACCTGAATGGTTCTCCGATTTCTTTACTTGTGCCAAGTTCCAAGCTTTGTCCATGGTGTGGTAGTTCATTTATCAGCTTAATGAATTTACATGTGAAACATCCATCGCTTCGGTCTGTTCACTGGAACTCTCCACAACTTGATGTGCAGACCTGCTTGGTATGCAGCAGTTACAGCGTGGTGTACATGGAAATGGATGCAGAAGGGAATCCGATCTGGAGTAAGTATAATGTGAAGCCCGACGGATTTGATGAAATTGATGTAGAAGAGATGAGCGTAGATGTTTCGGGAGTTAGCTCAAGTAGCTTAAATGTAGGTAGCCTTGCTGGCGAGGGAGAGTGGTCAGAAGGGGCGCAGGAGCAGGTACAGCGACGTTGGTTCCGTATCGCGTCGGAACCGCGTCAGCCTTATCATGGCAGTGAGTGGGCAATGGAACCTTCTATATCACAGGTTGGGGGTCACCCCGGCTGGGTGCAAGATGCAGATTATCCAGTATGTCCAGCCTGCTCTGCTACGATGAAAGCTATCGGACAGTTGGACGGTGAGATGATTCAGGAGAATGGTGAAGGTGTGTATTACATGTTTGCGTGTGAGCCATGCCAGATGACAGCAGTATCGTATCAGCAATCATAATATAATCCACCCACTTTCTTATCGTTTTCCAGCATGAAGTGACTGTTGTCATAAAACCTGACATCGTTGTAATATATAATCATTGATCAGCTTCGTGGAGAGAGATAAATTACAAAATGTCGGCAGGAGTGGGAACGATGGAAATAAGAGTGGATGATTTGAATGGAGATCAGGTAAAAGCGCTAATCGCGGAACATTTGATGGGCATGGCAGCGGATTCGCCGCCGGAAAGTATACATGCACTGAATCTGGATGGACTGAAGAAACCCGAGATTACGTTCTGGTGTGCATGGGACGGAGAGGAACTGCTCGGCTGCGGGGCGATCAAGGAACTGAACGCGGAGCATGCTGAACTGAAATCGATGCGTACGGCTGCCGCCCACTTGCGTAAAGGGGTAGCTCGCCGAATCTTGACTCACATTATTGAAGAGGCTACGTCTCGCGGATATCAGCGTATCAGTCTGGAGACAGGTTCAATGGATTCTTTTATCCCGGCACGCAAGCTGTATGAAGACTTTGGTTTTGCATATTGCGAGCCGTTTGCGGACTATATTTTAGACCCGAATAGTACATTTATGACCAAAGTTATTGGATAACCTTATAGATGATGAATCTAAACGGAAACAGCCAGTCTCTCTAGTATAGGGGAGGCTGGCTTTTGACGTTTATTTATGTGTTGAAGTGTTTATGGATTTGAAGAAAAAAATGAAACATTTGATACAGTTCATACAGCGTAAAAAGTGATAAACTAAAATTCGGGGTTTGAACGCTGTGACGCACCAAAGAATGGAGAGTGCAGGAGAATGCTCTACTGGTGGTTTGAAGGAATGAACCCATTGTTCGTTGGATTCGTATTGTGTCCCATATTGGCTGTGATTCTGGGTGTGTGCTGGTATGCTTCGAAATGGTGCAGTAGGACAATTGCTTTGGGTATATCTCTTTTGCTGCCTTTGCTGTATATCACCAGTGATTGGGGGACGTTTACCGCCAATCTGGATGCATGGCTACTTTATGGAATAGGGTATAGTTTGATAACATGGGCAACATACCGATTACTTTGTACACTTAAAGGGTATAAATCATAGGCATGTCATAAGTTTGGGATGAATTGGCCATACAGATTGGGTGGGCTGTTTCATCATGGATAGGGTATACTGGACTTTATATTGCTCAAAAATAGACAAGGATTACAGACGTTTTTGTACCTCAGGAGGATTTCAATTGGCTCAGACTCAGACGGAAGAATCATTACAGAAAAAATTAAAACCCAGACACATTACCTTTATGGCGATGGGTGGTGTTATTGGGACAGGCATTTTTAAAGGCAGTGCAGGTACGATTGGACTTGCAGGCCCAGGTGTTATTGTAACGTACATTTTTGCCGGACTGTTGTTGCTTGTGGTTATGGCTGCGATGGCAGAGATGGCTACGGTGTACAAGAACAGAAATATGAAAGATTTTGTACAGGAAGCGTTCGGTAGCCGAGTTTCGTTTATTATGGGATGGATGTACTGCTTCTTGTGGTTATCGGTATGTGTCATCGAGGTTATTGCTGCGGGCAGTTTCCTGCAATATTGGTTCGCGGACGTACCACTATGGATGCTAAGTCTGGCGTGTGCGGCATTTATTATATTGGTGAATTTGCTCAGCGTGGGTGTGTTCGGTGAGTTTGAGTTTTGGCTGGCCGGGATCAAAATTGCGATGATTATTATTTTTATCGTGCTCGGGGCAGGGCTAATCTTTGGTATTATTCCAAGTGACAACACACCATATTTACAAAACTACACGCAGGCGGGTGGGTTCTTCCCGAACGGATTGACATCGATCTTCTCTGCACTGCTTGTGGTTATGTTCTCGTATGGAGGATCGGAGCTGATCGGCCTGACCTTGACGGAAACGGAAAATGCGGAGAAAGTGATGCCCAAGATCGTGGGCAATTTCATGTTCAGAATCATTTTGTTCTTCACGTTGCCGATTCTGATTATCTGTGGTCTGATTCCATGGAACGAGATTGGGCCGGAAAGTAGCCCGTTTGTACAGGTACTGGCATCAACTGGCCTGCCGGGTGCTGCACATATTATGAACTTTATATTGGTGACGGCGGTGCTGTCCGCAGCGAACTCGGGTATCTACGGGGCATCCCGCATGATGCATTCTATGGCCGTCGGCGGGGAGGCGCCTAAAGCACTCGCCAAAACCAACCGCAACGGTAGCCCAATTAATACGTTGCTGGTGTGTACCGTTGTTCTGCTGGCAGGTTCCTTGTTAGGACTGTTTGCCCAAGATCAGCTGTTTAGAGTGTTGCTTGCTGTTCCGGGATTTGTCGTGATTCTGGTCTGGATCTGCATCGCTGCTTCTCAGCTGAAATTACGTAAAAAGTATCCGGTTCAGCCTACATTCAAGGTATGGGGATTCCCTTATATCACCGGGGCGGTTGTCTTGATCCTGAGCGTCATTGCTCTGATGTTTGTGTTTGATGAAGGCAACCGGTTCAGTATTAGCATCTGTCTCGGTGTACTTGCATTGCTGACGATCTGGTCTTTGATTCGATTCCGTAAGATGAATAACAAATCAGCTTAAAGAGGCTAAGTAAAAACAAGGTACAGATGATCTCACATTGTTGAGATGTCTGTACCTTTTTTGATAAGCATATCTATGTTGTTTCTTAGAAAAGATGATTTTGATTATACTGCTGACTTTAACAGATTAAATTATTTTCCTACATACTTATCCATAAAACGGTCCACTCTTGCAAAATACTCCGTTGGATAATGATTGATAGCATCAATGTGTTCGGTATTTGCTGGATACCATACCTCTGCATTCGGGTTATCCTTCAAGTTCTCAAAGATCTTTTCTGAATTTGTATAACTGATCTGTTGATCTCCAGTACCGTGAATGAGCATAACCGGTTTATTTTGCATCTTCTTCACTGCATCCATAGGCGACACAGAATCAAGATCTACGTCGAAGGCCCAATTAGCCATCCATGTGGAGGTATAACCGAATGGGAATGCTGGTAAACCGGAGAATACAGGCAGACCCTCTCTTAAAAATAAACCGGCATTACGAAACGGACTATCCGCCACGACAGCTTCAATATCATCACTTTCACTTGTAGCTAGCAGGGACGTCGCAGCACCCATAGAGAAGCCAATGACCCCAATATGCTCGCCTACCTCGCCTCTGGATTTCAAATAATCAACTGCTGCAAGCAGGTCATATTTCTCTCGCAGACCGAGTGTGATCATCTCGCCATCGGATTTACCTTGTGCACTGAGATCAAAGGCCAATATATTATAACCTTTCGGGATAAAATGCTCTGCCAATTTTGGTGTACGTCCCTTGACGAGGCGATTACTTGTATATCCATGCACGACAATAAGCGTTTTGTTACTTGCTTTGCCTGAAGAAATGTTTGCCGGGAAGAAGGTGCCTCTTATCGTATTATCACTTTTTAAACTTTTGAACTCAACGAACTCATAGGGCGTTTTATCCATGTTCAATTCATAGCTGACATTCGTATCTCTTGGATGGTGTAAGAGGATGTCTACGACTTTATAAGATATGAAGAACACAACACTTAAGATAAGTACGAGTGCAATCCCCAGGCTCCATAATAGCTTCTTATGTTTTTTAATTTGATCTTTAAATGTCGAACCGAGTTCGATCGACGGTTGTTGTTGATTCATTTTATTTCCTCCAGTGTTAGTTCTTGCTGTGTTGCGCGGGGGCAAACATATAATAGGCGTGTGCCTTCAGGTTTTCCCATTCCGGATGATGAACAATATCTTCTCCGAGAGTTAACGCTACTCCATTTAAGAAGGAGATGTAGCTCCGTGAGATCATGGCCGGTGAGAAACCTGAGTTGAATTCTCCCGTGGATTGTCCTTTTGCATAAACGGATTCAATCTTGTCTGTCATTACTTTTATACTGTCCAGAACCTTCTGAGTAAGCTCCGGGAACCTTATTCGTTGTCCCAATACAGACTGAACAAGTCGTAACTCATTGGTATAGAAGTAAATATGGTCGAATTGGTCTTTGACCATATTTTTAAGTAATTCGGCTGGCGTTCCGTTTTGTTGCAGCAGAGCAAGTGATTTCTTCTGGATATCTTCAAGCGGTTCCAGGACAGCTGCATGAAACAAAGCTTCTTTGTTTGGAAAGTACTGAAATATGGTTCCAGAAGTCACACCGATATTTTTAGCGATAAGAGCCGTTGTGGTGTTTGAATACCCATTTTCAGCAAACAAGATGACAGCTTCTTCCAAAATGCGTTTACGTCGCTCAAGCCGTTTCTCTTCATTAACAGTTCTAGCCACAAAAATTCTCCTTTCTCTTATCTGCACATTAATTAATTAATTAATTAACTGATCAATTAATTAATAATATAGCCGAATCTATCTTATATGACAATAGTAAGTTTTGAATCGGTGCAGTGGGGGACATCTAGGTCACAAATACTGTTACAAATAGGGTGTACTGGGGGTAATAGGAACTAAAGGATTAAGTCAGGAGTCTCTACGAAAAGAATTTCAATCCAGTTATACTGAATCCCATGTGCTGGTGGATGAACTGGCATATATGAAACACAGAATTTTCGTGTAACAACGAAATACATAATTAGAACGATATCGATTACGAGGTACACCATGACAACGATTAAAGTAACCCCGGAACAGCTATTGTCCGTTTCAAAACAGTTCGCTTCAGCCCAAAGTCAGATTGCTCAGATGAATCACATCTTGAAACAACAGCTGTTCGAAATTGAAAGGCAGTGGAACGGGAGCACCAAGGAACGATTTTATGCTGATTTCATCGCGGCGCAACGAGTGATGGACAACTTCAGTTCACTCTCCCTCTCGATTGCCAAAACGCTTGAAGGACATGCGGAGAAATTCAGACTGGCGGATCAGCAGACTACGCAATCCTACGATGCCAATTGCATGCCGCCTCCACCGGATGAATGCCGGGCTCCCACTGTAGACAATCGTAATGCTTTTCAAAAATCGGTGGATAGTTTGAAAGAACTGGGTACTGGTTTTATGCAGGCTGCAGATGACCGCTACCAGAAGCGTTACGACAGTGTCGGCGGATTTCTGGACTATTGGACGTTTGGTATCCCAAGTGGTCTGGTGGAAGGTTACATGGATAGAGCGGATAAAGCCTTTAATTCTGCCAATGATACAGCCAATTGGCTGACATTTGGCATCCATGGTACAATCCGTGAAGCGATATTCCCCACGAATGCCTGGTCCAGCGAACATTGGGCCAATATGATGGGCATGGGAGGCATGATGGTCGGCGGTGGCCTCACCGCCAAGATGATCAAACCGCATAATTTACTGATCTCGTCAGGAGGCGGCACCAAGGTTAGTGCGTTTGATCGTTTGCCTGAGGCGGGACGGATGACGGAAAATAGTAAGATCACTCGAACAGGCGCAGAATGGGATGAGTACTTACGTTCGAAATATGGTGATGATAATGTTACATGGGTGAATAAAAATAATTTTGAGTATTTGGACGGTTTTGACGATCATCTAATAAATGCACAAAGTATTGTAAGGAAAAAGAATAAAGGGATTGTCGGAGGTCACAATTTAGAAAGTTTCGAAAGGATTTTAACAGACCAAGGTTGGAATCTTGAGGAACTTATTGTTTCGAAAACACCACATCCTACAATATCTGGAGTCCTCGAGATTGATTATAGAATTCCGGCACTTGATAGGGAATTGAAAGTAATAGCTGATCAGTATAAAAATATTCCAAGTCCTAAGACTGTATATGATCCAAAAGTAATTTCAAATGAACAAATGATACAATGGGGAAAAGAAGCGATGGCGAGTGGAGAGATTGTGGTTAGGGAAATTCGTGGAACAGCATCGAACGGTCTAAAATTCACAGGATATCTTAATGAAAGTGGAAAAGTAACCAACTTCTTTCCGACGATATCAGAATAATGTATAGGAGGATGATTTTGATGAATGCCAAATTAACAGAAAAAGAGTTAATAGATATGTATTATCGACATCTTGAGGGAAAATATTTTTTAGATGCACTTAAAAAATATAGCGTTGGAGAAGGGTATGGTGGTAGTGAGAGTGTTTGGTGTGTTTTTGCTGGTGAGATAGATGAATGGGAAGAAGAATATTTCGGAGATACGGGGGTTTGTTATTTTTTTGATTATCCTGCGGTAGAGAAAGATCAGACAGTTGTACTGGATTACTCCACTTTTTATCAGTATCTATGGGAAGCCAGTATTGACTATTTAAAGAGTAATCCAAATGTTAAGGATGAGGTTGAAGTTCGACTAATAGAAATCAAGCAAAAGTTTAATATTGCATAAGCTGGGTAGGAGCATACCTAACTCATAGCATTAGATATTTTTCATGATTGACCTTTTATCCGATCAAACGATTTTATGTAGAAAATGAATATACAATTGTTATCTCAGACAGAGAGACTCTCTCGAAACATAACCCACATAAGATGATAAAGTAACTACAGACCTCCAACTACCATGTTGGAGTTTTTCTTTGCCTGAAATCCTCTAAAAACCTCGCTAAATAACCCTTTTTAAAGTCCCTAATACCAAAGCGAATACGGAAATGATAACGTTTTTATGTAAATCCAATATTTTCTTGCGTAATTCGACATATTCGTATACTATTTTCCCATACTTAGTGCTTCAAACATATGTTTTTTGGGTACGGCCTAGTCAAAAAGGCTTGGGTTCGTGGGGAGGAAGAGGGAGCAAATGATCGGTTTTTTCAGGAAACGTCTGGTTGTGCGCATTGCGGCTATTGTTACACTGGTCATTACGATTATAGCTGCGGGAAGTATGCTGACGCAGATCGCTAATGTGAAACTTGCTGCGCAGGGGGCTATCACAAGCTACAATATTCAGATTGCCGAGAGTTATGTGAAGCAATTGGATACAGCATCATATGTGGACTTTGCCAAGGACCCCGAGGAAAATGAGGAGTATCTCCGTATTCGGGATGAATTGGATGATTTTCGAGTGCGTATTGGTGCCATGTATGTGTATTTCGTCAAAATTGACGATAAAGGAACGCCGCTGATCATGGTGGATGGCATGAAGGATGCGGATAAAGCTTCAGCAATTAACGAAGTAACGGACATTCCTGCAGATGCGGTGCAGAAGTTGCTACAAGGGGAAACAGCAAGTTCGCCGATCATTAACAATCCAGAGTACGGTAATTATATTTCTTCCTACGCTCCAATTCTGAATAGCAACGGTACTCTTGCGGGTGTAATTGGTATCGATACAGGGATTTCTGTTATCGGAGGTATCGAAACCGATATTTTGAGATCAAGTCTGCCGTTGTATGTGATCCTACTGCTCGCTACTCTTGCAGGTATTGCTATAGTGATGTGGTTTATCGTTAGAGGACTGCGCCCTCTCCATCCGCTGAAATCAAGTGTGGAAAAGATGGCACAAGGTGAGCTTGCCGAAGCCAATCGCATTTTGACAGCCTATCGTTTGAAGAGCAGAGATGAGATCGGAACAACGTATCAGGCGATGATACATATGTCTGGGAATTTAAATAAAATAGTAAGTGACATGGTTGGAGGGGTAGCTTCAACAACCGAATTGTTATCCGAATCCACGAAAGAGTTTAATCGGAGTACGGAAGAAATGCTTGCCATGAGCAAAACAGTGGATCGTGCTGTTGAGGAAATAAGACAAGGTGCGCATACACAGAAGCAGAGTGCAAGTGACAGTGCGCATGCTATGGAAGAGATTGCAAAAGGCATCAACGATATATCTGAATCCTCCAATGTGGTATCGGATGCGGCAACAATGGCGCTGACTACGGCGGAATCGGGGCAGCAACGCATGACGATTATGAAGAAACAGATGGAAAACATCTCTGCAGTATCTGGAGAGGTTACCACGATGGTGCAGGTGTTAAACAACTATTCTACTGAAATCGGTGGTGCACTGCATACGGTACGTGACTTCGCAAGTCAAACCAAACTGCTCGCGCTTAATGCCTCCATTGAGGCTGCACATGCGGGTGAGCATGGAAAGGGTTTTGCGGTTGTGGCAGAAGAAGTGAGGAAACTTGCCGAAGCCTCCAGTTCGTCTATGGAACGAATCTCGGACTTATTACTTCGTATTGAACAGGAGTCACAGCAGATAGGTTCCCGAATGGGGGTTACTGCCCAGGAGATTGGTCAGGGGGTCGTATTTACAACTGAAGCAGAGCAGGCCTTCTCACAAGTCGTGGATGCGTTCCAACTAGTTACCCAGCGTATACAGGAGGTCTCTGCTGCGGCTGAAGAAATTACGGCCGGATCGGAAGAGGCGGCAGCTTCGGTCAACACGATTTCACAGATTTCCGCAGGCGTGTCGGATCACTCGGATGAGATATACCGTTTGATGCAGGATCAATCGGTGATGTTCCGTAAGGTGGCCGAAACGTCTACGATGCTGGAACAGCAAACGAATGAGATGAGTGAAGCAGTGAAAAAGGTGAAGGTGTAAGTAAAACCATAAGAAGCGGGAGTCCTTTACCGTACGATTATAGAAGAGATGAAGAAGAATACAGGATAGAGGCAACTTAATTAAAGACAACGAAGTAAAGTGCTCCGCCTGAGTGGCGAAGCACTTTTTTGCTGAAGGAATATAATATACAAGCATGGACAGCAGATTATAGATGACCGAGTTCTATCGCTTGTTTGAAACGACGGGCAAATTGTTCTGCCGCAGCTGCAGCCTCCCTGAATTCCGTCTGAACAAATCCGATCTGCATTTTGGGCTGCTGGATCTCGGTAATTTCGACCATCTTAATTAACCCCTCTTTCCAAAGCGGGTGTTGGTGAAAGGAAAAATCATGCCCAATAGTCGCGGCAATATTATTGGTTAACACGGTGCTGATAGCCTCCGAATTATTGGTCTTGAATAAGATGGATAAAGGCCCATATTCGTAGGTGAACTCCTGCAGAAAATCTTCAATGAAACCGTCCCGATATAACGCTAGATTATAGTCTTTTAGTTGCTCAGGAGTCACGCGTGCGTGCTTAGCCAGTTCAGACAGTTGATGGGTGCATACAACAAGCTTGCTTGAATACATCGGTGTGAAATGTAGCCCATCCAATTCACGCAGCTGTTTTGCATATAGGGCGATAAAGCCCAGATGGGTTTTGTTGCTCCGGATGTCCTCAATGATCTCCATCGAACCCTTTTCTTCAATTGATAACCTCAGTTGCGGATGATCCCGTTTCATATCGGCAGCCGATTGCACCAAGTAAGGCATAACACTCGGGAAAGTAGCCACATGAAGATCACCGGTCAATGTAGATGTCGTTGCATTTAGTGATTTCAATTCATCAATTCGCTGCAAAATGTCCAGCGCTTTGGCGATAAATTGTTTCCCATCCGGCGTGGGATGAGTGCCTTGTCTGGAACGCTCGAATAGTACCAGCCCCAGCTCTTTTTCCAGGCGATGAACCGATTGGCTGATCGCAGATTGCGTGACATGAAGATGCTCCGAGGCGGCGGAGAACGATTGCGTTTTGGCGATTTCGACAACGTATTCGAGTTGTTCCAGATTCATGCGATCATCCCTTTTTAGCATTAGTATAAGTAATGTTAACATAAGTATCTATAAATATGAATAATGGTTGAATAGCGATATAATATATAGACAAGCAGAACATTCTTGTATTAACAGTTTAGATAAAAGGGGATGTACAGAATGAAGGCAGCAGTATGGTATGGTCATAAAGACGTGCGTGTGGAAGATCGTGAGGTTCCGGTTGCAAAGTCTGGCCAGGTGCAGATCAAAGTCGAGTATGCCGGAATCTGCGGCAGTGACTTACACGCGTATCATCATGGTGTAGGTATTCAAGAGGGAGAGAATCATCCGCTTTCAGGACAAAAAGCGCCGCTGACACTGGGACACGAGTTTGCAGGAACAGTAAGTGCTCTAGGTGATAATGTAAGCGGTATCAATGTTGGTGATCGCGTGGTGGTTGAACCTCTCTACCATTGTGGAACGTGTGAGTACTGTATTCAAGGTAGATACAATCAGTGTACTCAATTTGGTTTTGTCGGATTGAACGGGGATGGCGGTTTTGCCGAATATGTAGTCGTGGAAGCGTATATGGTGCACCCGATTCCAGATCAAGTATCCTTTGAAGAAGGGGCGCTTGTTGAACCAACTGCCGTAGCTTTCCATGCCGTACGTCACAGCAAGCTGAAAGTGGGAAATAAGGTTGCTGTATACGGAGCTGGGCCGATTGGTTTGCTGACCATCTTGTCAGCCAAAGCAGCTGGGGCATCTGAAGTGTACGCTGTCGATGTATTCGAAGATCGTCTGGAACTGGCGGCTAAACTTGGCGCAATTCCGGTAAATAGCAGTAAGTTGGATGCAACACAGGTCATTACGCAGCAATCGGGTGGAATCGATGTCGCGTATGAAGCAGCTGGCGTGCAACCGACGATGGACAGTGCTGTGTCCGTGATTAAAAAAGGTGGAGAAGTTGTGGTGATCGCCGCGATTCCGAACCCGCTTCACGTGAACTTCTTCGACATGCTGGTAAAAGAAGCGAATCTGACCGCCACATTGGCGTACCGACACATCTTCCCTGAGGTCATCTCACTCATTGCAGAAGGTGCACTCGATGTGAAGCAGGTAATCACCAAGAAAATTAAGCTGCATGATGTTGTGCAGGACGGACTTGAGCTGTTGATGAGCGACAAGAGTCATGCGAAGATTCTGATTGAGATTGGCGGTTAAGCTCGGGATCAACATGATAATCATGTAACTAATCATGTAAAGTTAAGATATCAAGTTTAAACAAAGAGGGCTGTTCCTCTTGTCATCTACAGATGGCAGGAGAACAGCCCTTTGTTTAATGGTATAAAGAGACATAACATTCTCCAGAATGCAAGAATACTTTTAATAAACCTTGTAAATCCGCACCTCTATGTTGTCCGTTAAGGCCCTATCTTATCTTATTTTATCTCGTAACGATAGCAGATTGCCTGCCCTCCGCCCTCCACGGGACTGAACTCCGGATCTTCAATAAAGCCAAAACGTTCATATAACCGGATGGCATTAACCATCTGACTACCCGTATAGAGATAAACTGCATTTTTGCCCAGCTCCTTCGTGGAATCCACACACCGCTGAAGCAGCTCACGCGCAATGCCATGTCCTCTCCACTCGGGATCAACGCCGAGTAGACGAATAAATGGATAATCGATCGGCAGATCAAAATTCGGGTAGGCTTTATGTGCCGTTTCAAATAACTGAACGGTACCGACAATTCGTTCTTCGATCTTGGCTACCCATAATTCAGTCAAGTATGGATTGTCCACGGATTCGCGGATATCTTTCAGGTAGGCTTCCCAACGATCCGATTGCTCAAACGAGCTCTGGTATTCCGCGTAACTGGCAACCAGAATGTCAACAATCTCAGCATGGTCAGCTGGGGAAGCGGGATGAATCGTAATGGCAGCCGTCGTCATATCTAAATTCTCCTTTTCTTATGAGTAAAGTAGGGAATAGTATTTCCTTGCATTATAACACAAGGGATTCAATCCTCTATATTAGAATCTTCTATAAGCGAATTCAACATTTCTATGAAGGGATCGGTTCAGTAACCAAGGTTTAGTTGCTCAACAAGCTGGAAAAAAGCTGTGAAAAAAATCTAACGATCTCCAGAGACGCTATTTGCCGCTTTTTAAGCGTTTTGCAATTTTAACGATCCCCAGAGAGCTTATTTTGGGAAAATAGCCCTTTTTCTAGCCACAAAGGCTGGTTTCAGACCAAATAACGTTCCTGGTGATCGTTAGATTTTCAATTGATCTATTTCGGGCTAAATAAGCTTCCTCGTGATCGTTAGAATTTGGCCTAGCATGAACTGAAGTGTCAAGCGTTCATTTTGTCCAAGTATCCACGTACTGGAGTGTTAAAGTGCTTATGTGTGGGAGATTTCACTAAGCCTCATCAAGCATTACTAAGAATCATATAGTAACCATTATGCTAGGCAATATAGATCTTCGCTTGTGTGGAGTCTATACAGTTATTCATCTCTATACGGAGCCTACAAACGATTCAGCTGTGTACTGTATAGATGATTGCGATATTCAGTTGGCGTACTTGCCTCGTGTTGCTTGAAGGTACGCAGAAACAGCTTGTAATCACGAAAGCCGCATTGGGCTGCAATCTCTTTCACACTGGCATTGGTGTTGAGCAACAGTCGTTTGGCACGGCGCATGCGTTCGGTGAGGATATACATTTTGAGTCCGATCCCCTTTTCCCGCTTCACCATTTTGGAAATGTAGTCCTTGTTGAAATTAAAGTTCTCCGCAATCTCACTCACCGTAATATTCAGATGCAGATGGATATCGACCCACTTACAGATATGATCCACCACGGCGTTATGCTGGCGATAGTCTGAGCGCAGGTTACGTTCCATTTCTTTGAGAAGTAATAGCGCAGCAGCATCCGCCTCTTCGGACGAGAAGGAAGATACATGCAATAACTGCTTGAACAGTTGATTTGCCATAGAAGGAATCTGAATGGTTGAATGGGTTGGGAAATCACCAAATGAGCCTGGTGCTGTCCCGTAATGTATCCAGTAGAAGCTCACAGGTGCATCACTAATCTGGTAACCATAATGCGTTCGGCCCGCCTTTAAAAATAAAAGATCATCCGCACGAACAACGTATCGTTTGTCCTCCTCCGCAATATACATCTCACCTTCCAGCATCAAAATGATCTCATGAACCGGCATGCTTCGACGCATATGACTCCAGTTGCCCTCTGATATGAATTTCCCACATAAATAGTGCTCCACTGGTTTTGACATAGGACGGATTTATCCACCTTTTCTTGGATTCTGAGTCTGCTGTAACTGTAGTTTATTTGATAATATGAGGACATTCAAGGGTGAAAGCTAGATGGCAGAGATAAGTTCTAGCCGGAGTGGAACACGGATTTTATCCTTTATCTCTAAATACAGCCCTACTAAAAGAAAGCATATGAAGTTATTTCATATGCCAAAGGAGCGAGCCACATGATCGATACGAGAAAAGGATTTCTGGGCCCCTCACAGGTTAACTTGCTGAAAGGTCCATTTCAAACGTCACAACATATCGGTGAACGTTACTTGTTATCACTGGAGATTGACCGCTTTCTGGCTCCATGTTATGAAGCCCACGGATTAACACCACGCAAGGAACGATATGCAGGCTGGGAGGCACGCTCGATTAGCGGACATTCCCTCGGACATTACATGTCGGCTCTCGCGGTGACGTATCAGGCGACGGGTAATTCTACTTTAAAGCAAACGCTCGATTATGCTGTGAATGAACTGGCGGCAATTCAACAGACGACGGGCAGCGGATATGTCGGAGGTTTGTCTGAGGAGGCTTTCCGTATGGCTTTTCGTGCGGAGAACATTGGCGGATTTAACATCGGTGAATATTGGGTTCCGTGGTACAGCGTGCATAAAATCTATCGTGGTCTGATTGACGCCTATCAAATGACGGGCAATGAGCAGGCGCTTGAGGTGGTTGCACGTTTTGCGGATTGGGCAGTGACGGGACTGAGTGCCATGACCGAGGAGCAGATTCAGACGATGCTGATGTCTGAGCATGGCGGGATGAACGAAGTGTTTGCCCAATTGTACGGGATTACAGGAAACTCAGCCTATCTGAGGGCTGCCCGTCAATTCACGCACCAACTCATTCTGGAACCGCTGGAGCAGGAGCGGGATGAGTTGCAAGGAAGGCATGCCAACACCCAGATTCCGAAAGTCATCGGCGCAGCCGAAATCTATAACCAAGACCCTGCACGGACATCGTACCGGACAGCGGCACAATTTTTCTGGGATACAACCGTGAAGCATCGTTCTTATGTCTTTGGCGCGACGAGCATATCCGAGCATTATGAAGCAAAGGGCATGGAGAGCCTTGGCATCAAAACCGGGGAGAGCTGCTGTACGCACAACATGATGCATCTGACGAAGCAGCTGTTTGCCTGGAAGCCGGACAGTGCCTACATGGACTATTATGAGAACGCGGTCTATAACCATATTCTTGGCACGCAAGATCCGGATACGGGCAACAAAACCTATTTTGCCTCCACTCTGCAAGGGCATTACAAAATCTACGGCACACGTGATACGGCTTGGTGGTGCTGCACCGGATCAGGCATGGAGAACCCGGGCAAGTATGCAGAAGCTATCTATTATGAGGATGAACAAGACTTGTATGTGAACCTGTACATCGCTTCCGAGCTGGAGTGGGCATCACAGGGACTGAACTTAAAGCTGGAAACGGACTTCCCCTATTCGGAAAAAGCAACCCTGACAATCACCGAAGGCAGCGCCTCGGCTTGTCTAAGGCTACGCGTGCCGTCCTGGCTCCAGGAGCCGATGACTGCAACTGTAGGCGGGGATTCGGCTCAGTCGTATACACGTCTGGAACCCGGCTATCTGTCCATCGATCGCACCTGGTCAGCGGGCGATACGATTACTGTTACGCTGCCGATGGCACTGCGTAAATATACAGCACGGGATGATGCCCACAAGGTGGCATTCCAGTATGGCCCGATTGTGTTAGCTGGTGCGCTTGGCAGTGAAGGACTTCCCGAGGATACCATTATCGACGAAACTGCACTGAATCCAAAAACAGCTCCCGTACCCGTTATCCAAACGGAAGAAGAGGATGTGAGCAAGTGGATCAAGGTTGTCGATAAAGAGACGCTTACATTTGAGCTTAGTGAGGAAGTGACATCTACAGATGAAGCGGTGAAACTAATTCCGTTTTATGAGGTGCATCATGAGTTCTATACGGTGTATTGGGCGTTGAATGATGAAGGGGATGCGCTGGAGAAAGCGTTGAACGATATCACCATCGATAGCGTGCAGCCGGATGGTCAGCAGGATGAGATCGGGCATCAATTGGAGAGCAACTGCCTCGGGGAGCAATATAATGGCTCCGGTACAGACGGACGCAACAGGTTGTATATGTGGCGTGAGGCTTACGGAGTAAACGAAGCAGCATTCGGCTACCGCTTGGCTGTAGACTCGGGTGCTATGAACTATTTGTGCGTAGCCTACTGGGGCGGGGATTATTTGCATTTTGACCGAGAGGGCATCCGGTATGAAAGGCAGTTTAGTATTTTGGTGGAAGATGTAGTTGTAGGGGAACAGCGCATTCATATGAACAAGATCGGCGAAGTATTCCGTGTCAGCTATGAGATTCCGGAAGAGGTCACCAGAGATAAAGAGACTGTGAAGGTAACATTCCAGGCAGTCGGGGACAACGGCTGTGCGGGAAAAGTGACAGAGGTTCGTACAACACGTAGCAGACCGGATTTTTGCGTGTGAGCGTTTGAGGAAGAAGCCTAATAGATGACCCGGCACAATGCTCAAAATTCTAACGATCCGTACGGAGCTTATTTAGGTGATTTTCCCCCTTTCGGTATTCTAACGATCACCAGCGACGTTATTCCTGCCAAAACGGACTAAATTCAATGAAATCACGTCTCAAATGTGAAAATAACGTTTCTCATGATCGTTAGATTCTGGATTCAGCTAAGAAACACCAAATAGCGTCATCTGTGATCGTTAGCCTGATGGGTAGTGAGTAGGTTGGATGCGGATGTGACGAACAATAGCTTACACAAGACGAAATGGGAGGTATTCGCCGTTTCGTCTTTTTGGCATGCAATTCCCTCAAGAAATCTCTTTCTCGCACCGAATCCTACTCCAGCCCGCTAAGACAAGTCTATATAAAAAATGACACGTAACCTGATTTTCCACGTATTACCGGATAACATTTCATTTACCACTAACGCGCCTCCGTAGTTCCTGGTTGTCCAGCAGTTCTTCTAAACAACAAGTTGTGAAGCTCGTTCTGTTTTGTCCGTGAAAAGGATAATGGGATAAGCTCTATCCACGTATATTACTATGAAGAATACTGCTCCGACATCATAGCTTATGGAGTACTGTACCAATACCAGCGCGAGTTCCTTTTAAATATCTGGCAAGAATCATTTAAAGATCTTTCAAATCCACTGGAAGACCACTCGAACTTCAAGTCAAACATCTACTTTATAGCGCTCTAATATTAACGTAAATATCCCTTCCATTTTCCAATCCTATCCACCTGAGAGCGTTCACATCATGTACAATAAGAAGATGAGAGACAGGGAATATACGACATTTAATCCTAATATCTAACATGAAAGGAGGCCTTAGGATCGACCATGACCAGGTACATACAATTGTTTGGGCTCATCATCGGCATCGTGGCCGTGAATGTTCTGGCCTTCTCCCCGGGTTTTGCTGGACTTGGATTCGGAGAGAATGCGTTCCAGACCGCACTTTCCGTGACGCTACTCTTCGGAAGCGTACTTGCACTTTTCTATGGCAGTTACAATGTATTGTTCAAACAGCCGGTGGTTTTACCTGTGAGACAGATCGAAACCCATGAAGATTATGTAGAAGCTTTATCTTTTTACAGACGCATCAAAATTCTTGAAGAAGATATTACGCTGGGGCTGTCCCAACTGAACCGGATGAAAAAGAAAAAAGAAACCCTGATGAATGTGCTTCATCAACGGTTTGACCCCGGCGAACTGAGTTTTAAGAAATTCGCTTCGGTCACGGAAGAGGTAGAGAAGCTGTTATATCTGAACATTCGCAGCATACTGAATCGACTGAACGTCTTCGATGAAGCCGATTATGCCAGCATGATGAAAGCCAAATCTTCCACGATCCCGCAGAGGATTTTTCAGGAGAAAACGAAAGTGTACAACGATTACCTGACCTACGTGAAGGATTCACTTCACACGAATGAAGAGATTTTATTGAAGCTGGATCAGCTGTTGCTGGAGATATCGCGCCTGGACAGTGTTGAAGCTGGAGATATTGAGCAGATGCCTTGTATGCAGGAGATTGATCAGTTAATCAAGCACACCAAATTATATAGACAGTGAGGGGTTGCACCTATGGCAAAGAAGGGAAAGTTTTTTCTCATATCCATGATCATGTTAGTCCTAGTATTTGGTCTCGTTTATGGAGGAATCACACTGACATCGAACTTTGGCAAGTCTACCACACAGGTCACGACCGAAAATGCAGGTAAGGAACTTGGCAAATTGTACGCGGACATTGCACCAGCTACGGCGGAACCGGTGAAAGGACAGATTGATCTTGATCCGGTTGATGTTGCAGAATCCCTTCCGGACATTTCAAAATTCCCGGTTACAGTGGAGAACACCACCAATGATTTCGTCGAAATTTTCTCCTCCACCGAGAAGTCGGGTAGTGGCGTGGATGGATGGTTAACCGAGGTTGCAGAGGCTTTTAACCAAGCAAAGATCACGGCCGGAGGCAAACAGGTATCGGTCAAAATCCGTAATATTGCTTCCGGTACCGCAACGGATTACATCAAGTCCGGTAAGTATGTGCCCGATGCCTTCACCCCGTCCAATGAGTTGTGGGGCGAGATGGTGGAAGCCAGCGGAGTGAAGACGAAGCTGATCTCGAAGCGGCTTGTTGGCAACGTACCGGGGATCGTCATCTCCAAAGCCAAATATGATGCACTGGTGAACACCTACGGCTCCGTGAACGTCAAAACGATAACCGAAGCTATTGCCAACAATGAGCTTACGATGGGATATACCGACCCGTTTGCGAGCTCTACAGGACTGAACTTTTTGGTTACCGCATTAAATACGTATGACAGTGCGAATCCGCTGGGTGAGAAAGCCATTCAAGGCTTTGAAAAATTCCAGGCGAACGTGCCATTCACAGCGTCCACCACGATTCAGATGAGGGAAGCGGCCAAGTCGGGCAGACTGGATGCTTTTGTACTGGAGTATCAGACCTATGTGAATACAGCCGATCTGAAGAGCGGATATGTGTTTACCCCATTCGGTGTGAGGCATGACAGCCCGCTATATGCTCTTGGTCAACTGCCGCAGAACAAACAGGAGATCATCCAGAAGTTTGCTGATTTTGTCACGCAAGAGCAGTATCAGAAAAAGGCAGTAGAGTTCGGCTTCAACGGCCTGCAAGATTACAAATCCGAGCTGGCTACGGTGGATGGTGGAACATTGCTGTCCGCGCAGAAAGTCTGGAAAGAGAAGAAGAATGGCAGTAATCCAATTGCCGCTGTGTTTGTGACAGATGTATCCGGGAGTATGGCCGGAGAACCACTCAACCGTCTTAAAGAATCTTTGCGCAAAGGCCAGAAGTACCTTGGTACGGACAACAGCATTGGTTTGGTTTCTTACTCCAGTGACGTGACGGTGAACCTGCCAATTGCGAAATATGATACGAACCAGCAATCCATGTTTGTCGGAACGGTGGATAGCCTGCAAGCAAGCGGGGGGACAGCGACATTTGACGGCATTGTGGTTGCGATGAAGATGCTGGAGGATTACAAAGCAGCCAACCCTAACGTGAAACCGCTGATTTTTGTTCTGAGTGATGGCGAGACGAACGAAGGACATTCCCTCAAAGATATTCGAGACCTGGTGGAGACGTACAAAGTGCCGATCTACACGATTGGATATAACGCCGACATCAAAGCGCTGGAGAGCATCTCCAGCATTAACGAGGCGGCGAGCATTAATGCGGACACCGACGATGTTGTCTACAAAATCGGAAACCTGTTTAACGTGCAGATGTAAATCCGAATGAATGGTTAGGAATGTTCAGATGTAAGCCTATAGTTGGGAACGAAAAGGGGGAGCTGTGAATGTCGTTTACGATGGAAATACCGAGCCAGAAGGAAATTCAGAAGGTGATTGAAGAAGAGATCAAACCGGTGCCCGCCGAGGTCGCGGAACTGCAACAGGTAGCAACTTCGAATGTGGATATGATTATGAATCTGGACCTCGAATCTCTGGAGAAGCGCAAAGAAATTTTGCAATCCATCGACGGCTTTGGCATGAACACCATGCGATCCTCTTCCGAGAAAAACGCGCTGCTTCAAGTCTCCGTTGGACATCTGTCCAAGACGGGAGACGAGGGCGGTCAGGTCGCCAAAGGCTTGACCGAGCTGCATATGCAACTGAAGGATCTCGACCCAAGCGTGGTCGATTTCGCCAAAACAGGTTTTCTGGGCAAGCTGTTCAACCCGCTGCGCGCGTATTTCCTCAAGTACCAGAAAGCCGACGCCGTCATCGCCGACATTGTCGTTTCACTCGACAAGGGCCGTGCCACGCTGCGTAATGACAACACCACGCTTGAGATCGAGCAGCAGAGCCTGCGCGAACTGACCAAGCGGCTTCAGAAGGAGATCCAGCTTGGTATGTTAATGGATGAATCCATTGATACACAGATTGAGACAGCCAAGGTTCGCGGGGAAGACCCTGAGAAGGTGCGGTTTATTACCGAAGAAGTATTGTTCCCGCTCCGTCAGCGTGTTATGGATTTGCAACAGATGCTGGTCGTAAACCAGCAGGGGATCATGGCGATTGAAGTGGTCATTCGCAACAACAAAGAGTTAATTCGTGGTGTGGATCGGGCGAAAAATGTGACGATCTCCGCGCTGAAGATTGCAGTCACCGTTGCCAGTGCACTATACAACCAGAAGATCGTCTTGCAGAAAATCGAATTGCTTAACCGTACTACGAATGATCTGATCGCCGGTACATCCAAAATGCTGAAGGATCAGGGCACGGCCATCCAGAAGCAGGCCTACGAAGCAAGTATCTCGGTGGATACGATGAAGCAAGCCTTTACGGATGTGCTGTCTGCGCTCGACTCCATCTCGGTCTACAAACAAGAGGCCTTGCCAAGAATGCGCGAGACGATCGGTCAGTTCCGTGAACTGGCGGAGAGCGGGGAACAGCAGATTCAGCGATTAGAAAAAGGACAGAAGCTTGGTCTGTAACTAATCCATGAGAATAACTAGAAAAAGCAACCATTCCCTAATAACTAGTTAAGGATGGTTGCTTTTTTTTGCAATAGTCGCATGCAGGTATTACTCGTACCCAATTTTGTCAGCATACGCTAACAATGAATCAGTAACTTGGTCAAGAATAACATCAGCAGCTTTAACTTTAGCATTACCTTGTTGAAGGATCGTGTAGTTCACTTTGTTTTTGGAAACAGCTTGTTTGTAAAGCATATAACCTTCAAGCTGCATATAAGTTCCTTTGATGAAGGAGGTATGAATTTTTTTGATTTCTGGGTTGTTGGATTGGATCAGTTTTGCTTTGGAGACGAATTTGGTATAATTCGGAATTACCGTATTCGTTAGCTTGAGAAACATCGATTTTCGATTCGCTGAAGATACGGTGCCACCTACACTACTTAAGGAATCAATGGCTTTAGATTCATAGGACCCGATAGCAAAAATCTGATCAAGATATTGTTTTAATTCCGCTTTTTCCTGAATAAACTCATCTTCTGCCTCAGGCTCTTCTGTATCGTCTATTAAATCTCCTTCAGATTGATATTCGTCGTCAAACTCGTCCTGTTCCCAATATGTAGAGAATTCTCCTTTGGAAGCATTGGCTTGAGGAGCAGGAAAGAGAAGCACCCCGCCAAGCAAAATGAAACTGGTCATTAATGTGATAATACTTGATTTTTTCATGTGAAATGTCACCTCCTTTTATCTTATTTCTGCACTCCTCTATAGTATACATGAAGCCGAGTGGGATTTCCTAGAACTAAAGGTGAAAAACGGTTGGCCCTTTTATTCAGGGTCAACCGTTTTTCAGACGTTGCATATAAACGACATAGGGGATAACCAGGACAAGAAACAACAGAGCCGCAATGAGGGATAGGAGCAGACCGCTATTAACGAGCATCCAGGCGCCCAGCGCCGCGCCAATGACAAAAATAAACCAGGATAGTGCCAGCACGGCCCATTCCGATACAGGAGCTTTGCCACGTATAGCTTTGGCCAGAGCCTGACCGATCCCAAAAAGCGTACCCGAAACAAAGCCTTTGCCTACATCTGCATGTGCAACCATCTGGTGCATCGTATTTTGCATGCCCATCGCCATGGTGATCGGGAATATAATATAATGCGTGTGGAACAGGAGCGACAACAGGATTGCGAAGAGAAACAATACACACTCCATGCCCAAAATAAGGGTCAGATGCCATTTCCCCCATGACTCTGTAATGAAAGTGCCGACAAATGCCCCTGCAATAAATAAAAGAACGACAGTCCCTGTCGTTGCCCATAACGCATAATCTGCTTCAAATAGAGCGATGCCCAGCTTGGTGCTGTTGCCGCTCATGAAGGATAAATACACTTTACCCAGCCCCAAATATCCAATGGAATCGATGAAACCGGCAAGCAATACAAGAACGGAAGATAACAAAAGCCGGGAAAATCCCGGCTCTAAACGTTCTACCGTGTGTCCGATACTCTCGTTGTTAACGTTCGGGGAAGACGAGTCATGTACGGAATGCATAGGCATCTGTCCTCCATTTTCAGATAACAATAGGGTTCACTTAATCTAGCTTAAGTTTATGTTGCATTCCCTTTACTGAGCTAATCTCCGGGAATGAACCTTGCGACTCACGTATAGCCTTCTTCGTTATTTTCCCTTGTTCTGATCGGGTGCAATAAACAGCGTATCGTTAGGAAGCTGTTCTGCCTCATCACGGGACATGCCGAGATTCGTGGAGAGCACGTCTACCGGGTTGCCTGCGATCCATTCACTCAGATCAATGGCTTCATAGTGTCCGCTGTTGAATCCAATCAGTACACGGCAGACGTCATCACCCGTGTTTTTGATATAATGCCCCGCACCCATCGGAGCGTACCCGACATCTCCAGCTTCGAATTGTTCAGTGACAGCCTGCCCTTCGGCGAGAAATACCGTCATTTCGGCACTGCCACTAATGTAATACTGCCACTCATCCGCATTGGGATGCCAATGCAGTTCCCGCAGAGCGCCTGGTTGAAGCTCGATCAGAGAACCCGCCATCGTGGTGGAGATGGGGAAATCTTCGACGGTTACCGTACGCTGCGTACCGCCACCTGGCGCGCGGCGTGGCTGTTTGGCATGCAAGGGATAACGATGCGGCGTGGTCAGTTCCGAGTTACGGCGATAAGTCGCAGAGGAGGAACTGTCATCGGGTACCGGGCCTTTGGCAAAATAGGCTTCGCCCTGATTGAGCTTGGCTGCTTGTTCGAGGGAGATACCAAGGTTCTGTGCCACGATATGATCCGGTGTCTGAGTCAGAAAGTCGGTAATGCTGAACGTATGATCCTCCGAAAAATCCCCATTGTCGAAAATCAAAATGAAATGGCATTCGTCCGGCCCGAGTCCCTGGATGGAATGACCGTATCCGCGTGGGAAATACCATACATCTCCGGGTTCAAAGGTATCGGTATACGCGTGTCCGTCCGGATGGATAACGGTGGTACGACAGGAACCGCTGATCACATATGCCCACTCGGCCGCATTTGCATGCCAGTGCAGTTCACGCATGCCGCCTGGTTCCAGGCGCATGGATACTCCCGCAATACCGATAGATGCGGGGAAGTCATGAACCGAGGCTCCGCGAGTGATGCCGCCGGGACCGGTACGGGGTTCTTTTTGCTCAAGACGATACTTGAAAGATTTCATCATCATTCCTCCTGCTTCAAATTTGAATTCACTAGACAATGTGTAAATAATTGAATAATAACTATATTATTATACCCATATTTTGAGAAATTATTCAGTTTTTAATCGTTGTGCGGGCGTATAATGAATAATTTTGAATAACTCTTCCGCCATGTAGGTGGGACTGTGCTTGAAATCCTGTCTGATCCACTCCATGATCATGCCAAATATGGCATGAGACTGATAACTTGCGAGCAGTTCGGGATTAATATGGGGCGGGAAAATATGATTCAGATCTTGTAAAGACAGATCCCGCAGCACATCACAGATCATACGCTGAAAGCTGGAAGAAGCTTCGGATTGCACAACGAGGGTGTAAAATTGGGCGTGCTGATGCACATGTTCGAAGATGGTAATAGCGGAAGAGGGCATAAGACCCACCTGAAATTCCTTCATTCCCTCATAAGGCTTGCGAAATGAAGTCACCAGATCCTGAGTCACATCATGCAGGATTTCGTTGAACAGGTCTTCCTTGTATTGATAATGTCTGTAAAAGGTTCCCCGATTCAGATCAGCTTGCTGCACAATATCCGAAATGGAGATTTCTTTGAAATTTTGCTTCTGCATCAAATGAAGGATTGCCTCCTTCAGGGCGGCTTTGGATTTGCGGATTCGTCGATCCATCGCGTCTGATGTTTCAGGCATTGGAATTCCTCCCGGGTGTATTTATAAAAAATAACGTACAAACAGGTGAGAGCCTGTTGTTTAACGTACATTTGGACAGGCTTTTACTGATTGTATCGAAAAGCTATGACTTATTATACTAAGGATAAGAGATAATGAACATTTGTTTGTTATCTTTATGTAAACGAATACATTTTAAAGGAGGAATAGACAAATGAAACTTCAAAATAAAGTGGCCATTGTCACAGGGGCAGGATCAGGAATGGGCAAAGCCATTGCCACATTGTATGCACAAGAAGGAGCCCAGGTCGTTGTTTCCGATATCAACGAAGAAGCTGCTCAGGCTGTCGTTCAAGAGATTCAGGCGAACGGTGGAGAAGCCTTCGTTCTTCTGGCTAATGTAGCGAAAGAGGAAGATGTACAGCAACTTATTGATCAAACGGTGAGTAAATACGGTACAGTAGACATTCTGGTCAACAATGCGGGGATTATGGATGGGATGGAGCCAGCTGCGGATATTAGCGATGAGCGGTGGGAAAAGGTTTTTGCGGTGAACACAACAAGTGTGATGCGAACCACACGCAAAGTGCTGCCAATTTTCCTAGAGAAACAGCAAGGGGTTATTGTGAATATTGCTTCAGCAGGGGGCTTGCACGGTGGACGGGCAGGAGCGGCATATACCGCTTCCAAACACGCTGTGGTGGGCTTTACCAAAAATACAGGATACATGTATGCCGAGCAAGGTATTCGTTGTAATGCCATTGCACCCGGAGCGGTTGCGACTAACATCGGGGCATCCATGACAGGTATTAACCCGTTCGGTGCGGGACGGCAGCAGCAGGGGATGGCGATCAACCCGCGAGTAGGAACGAGTGAAGAGATTGCCAAAGTGGCTCTGTTCCTTGGATCGGACGAGTCCAGTTTTGTAAATGGGACTGTCATTACGGCTGATGCAGGCTGGAGTTCGTATTAATTTGTTGGTAAATTAATTGTGCTTAGGAACTGGAAATAGTACTGACGCTTAGCAAGGATAGGGAAATAAAGCAAAAGAAAAGCCGCAGAAATGCGGCTTCTTTGGCATCTGTGCTCATCACAGATCTTGCCTGAGTTGTTAAAGGACAAACGTTTGCACTTCCCAAAAGATGAGGTAGAGCGCTTAACTCAGGAAGGGCTTTGCCTTCAAATATAGGGAGGACTCACGTACAATCAGGCGGTGCGGGATAATAACCGGGTTCTGAGCGAGAGGCTCGTTGCCAAGAATTTTTAGTAAAACCTGAACTGCGGTATACCCGAGCTGGTATGTGCCAATATCAATGGAACTGAGCGGAGGTGAAGCAAGTTCGGACAACGCGATATTGTTAAAACTGACCACACTGATATCCTCAGGCACTCGATATCCCAGCTCCGCAAGTGCTCTTAACACACCGAAAGCGACATTGTCATCGATAACTACAATGGCGGTAGGCCTGTCGGGCAGCGACATAAAAAGGGACATTGCCCGGAAGCCGCTTTCCTGTAAGAATTCACCCTCCACGATCCAGTCGTTCGTTGCCGTTAATCCGGATTCTTCAAGAGCCTTCCGATATCCACGCATGCGATCATGCGATAACGTAATATCAGGCGGGCCGCTCACAAAGCCGATGCGTGTGTGTCCCTGTGCAATAAGATGCTGCGTTGCATCATACGCGGTCTGCACATTATCGTTGTCGACCATAGGGGCATTCGGATGTGTCTCACTTCGGCCAATGAGAACAAACGGGAATTTTTCCTCTTCGAGAAAAGAGATGATGGGATCGTCCCGTTTGGAACCGAGCAACAGAATACCGTCGACCCTGCGACCATGCACGAGACGGGAAATGGCCTGTAATTCATCATCGGAGGACGTCTCGGTGGACAGCAGTAACTCATAGTTGTTACGAGTCGCGTGGGTAATAATGCCGCGCAACAACTCTCCAAAGAAATAATTTTGAAAAAGCTCCTCCGCAGGACGGGGCAGCATAATTCCAAGCGTCTGTGTTGTTTTGGATACAAGGCTCTTAGCCATCATATTGGGATGATAATTAAGTTCTTTCATAATTTGTTTAACTTTAAGAGATGTTTCCGTACTGATTCTGGGATGGCCTGAAATCACCCGTGACACTGTAGAAGGGGAAACACCCGCCAATTTGGCAATATCCTTGATCGTAATCATGTAAAAAACCCCTTCTGATTCAATCATTTCAACATTCTCCTATGGTAATGCAAAGGGTACCAGAAATCAATTGTTAACTCGTTAACCCGGAATGCAAGTGGAGCAAAATAAAGGAAGATAGAGTTAGATCAAGGAAATAGGAAATTACTGTGAACAAAATTCAGGATATGGTTAAATTTGAAGGAATACAGCTTGTGCAAACGTTTGTACAAATAAAGTTCGGTATTGTATGATGTGGTATATATTATAGCGCTTACATCATTGAATTTACATACTTTTAACTTATTTACCCCTACATATCGAATGCATCAGTGACATTGTGTTTCATTTTGAGCAAACGTTTGTACAACGATTCACATGGAACACAAATCCTGACAATCTACGGCGTTTAAAGGGTGAAAAGCGCAAAATTTTCTTGAACTACACAGAGGGAAAGGGGACATTTCACATGAGAAAATGGCAAGGCACAGTTCTGTCCATCGGAATGGCTTTTACACTAGCTGCATGTTCAACCGGAGGAGGAGGAAGTTCTACTCCTGCAGCGCCAAGTGATAATCCAGAGGATACCGTGCAGCTGACTGCTGAGAATCTCCAGCCAGAAGAGGGCGCAACACTGGTCATCTGGGAGGATAAAAACCAGAGTAGCTTTATTCAGCAACGAGTCAAAAAATTCGAAGAAAAATATGGCGTCACGGTCAAAATGGAGGAATTACCGCCAACAGATCAGGTAACCAAGTTAACGACGGATGGCCCTGCCGGGCTTGCTGCGGATGTCGTTGTGTTCCCGCATGACAAGATTGGAAGCGCCTCGGAAGCAGGACTTATTTTGCCTAATGATATCTTCGAAGCTGAGACCACAGCTAATACCAGCGAGAATGCGCTGAAAGCGGTGACGTTCAAAGACATTTTATACGGATATCCGTACAGCGTCGAGACGTATGCCCTCTTTTACAACAAAGCCTTGTACCCCGAAGCACCGAAAAACTTTGATGAAATTATCGATTTTGCCAAAACGTTTAACAATACCAAATCCAATCAGTATGCGCTGATGTGGGAATTACAACAATTCTATTATAACTATGCTTTCCTAGCGTCTCAGGGTGGATATATCTTTGGGAACAACGGGATGGATAGCAGTGACCTCGGTTTGAACAACGAAGGAGCGCAGAAGGGGGGAGAATTCCTCCAAAAGCTGAAGGCTGAGGTGCTGCCGCTCAAGATGGGCGATGTGAACTACGATATCAAAAAGGGATTGTTCTCCAGCGGCAAGCTGGCCATGGATATTAACGGACCTTGGACCATTGCCGACTATCGCAACGCCGGAATTGATTTTGGAGTTGCTCCGCTTCCCGCTATTGATGGCAAGCCAATGACTTCCTTCTCGGGTGTGAAAGCCTATTACGTCAATGCGTTTACCCAGTATCCTAATGCTTCCAAGTTGCTGGCTGCATTCCTCTCGAACGAAGAAGCCCAGATGGAGAACTTTGACATGAATGGTACACTTCCGGCGAACAAAAATGTGGCGGCAGACGCCAAAGTACAGGAAGATCCGATCAACAAAGCCTTCCTTGAACAATTCAACAACTCGACACCGATGCCTTCCCTTCCAGCCATGGACAGTGTATGGGGACCTATATCGTCAGCTATTACAGATATTTGGGATAGCGGCAAGGATGTGAAAGCCTCCCTTGACAATGCTGTGAAACAGATTAAGGAGAGCCTGGCAACCACACAATAATGACGAAACAGCGATGACACGAATGAACGGTGAACGATGAATGATACCAAACGGAGAGGAGGGAGCATATGCGGCAACAGCATGTCCCGGTGTCTGCCCAGCCCAATCGGGAAAAGCAGCACCGGATGACAGCAGCCATATGCTCCATCATACTGCAAGGTCTCGGACAGTTATACAATCGGCAGTGGATTAAAGGCATTATTCTATTGCTGCTGGAGGGAGCAGGGCTTGCATACCTGCTTCCTCGGCTGTCCCAAGCGGTATGGGGAATATGGACACTGGGGGAGAATACACAGCGTTTTGTGAAAGTGAATGGTTCAACGGTGCTTCAAAAGGGCGACCATTCTATCTTTTTGTTGCTTGACGGAATTATTGTGCTGCTGGTCTTTTTTGTGTTTGTGCTTGTTTACATTCTGAATATCCGGGATGCGTATATGACCGGACTTGCAAGAGAGCAAGGGAAACCGACGCTGGGAGCCGCGGCAACGATGCGCAATGTAATGGACAAAAATTTTCCGTATCTGTTCCTGTCCATCCCGGCACTCGGTATTCTGTTTTTTACAATCATGCCGATTCTGTTCACCGTTACGATTGCGTTTACGAACTATGCGGCACCGGATCATATTCCACCAGCCAAACTGGTGGACTGGGTAGGGTTCAAAACATTTACGGATCTGATCCAGCTCAAATCCTGGAGCCAGACGTTCTACGGGGTGCTCACCTGGACAGTCATCTGGGCTGTCTTGGCTACCGTAACGACGTACTTCGGCGGAGTTCTTGTAGCTTTGTTAATTGAACAGAAAGGCATCCGCTTCAAAAAGTTGTGGCGTACCATTTTTATTTTGCCTTATGCCATTCCACAGATTATCTCGTTGCTACTGATGCGCAATCTCTTCAACGGTCAGTTTGGACCAATCAATACGTACATGCGAGCATTCGGACTGGAAGGCTTGCCTTGGCTGACGGACCCGTTCTGGGCCAAAGTTACTGTCATTGTCGTCAACATGTGGATCGGTATTCCGGTCAGCATGGTGCTCATTTTGGGTGTGCTTACCGCTATTCCGCGTGATCTGTATGAGGCAGCCGAAGTAGACGGCGCTTCTGCGTTCCAGAAGTTCAAGATTATTACGATGCCGTTTATTTTATTTGCCACGACACCGGTGCTGATTATGCAGTTTGCCGGAAACTTCAACAACTTCAACGTCATTTTCCTGCTAACGAACGGTAATCCGCTTCGCGGAGACTATCAGTATGCTGGGGCAACGGATTTGCTGGTGACCTGGCTCTACAAACTCACACTCGACAATAATAAATTCAATATGGCTTCTGCGGTAGGTATCATCATCTTCCTGATTATTGCTACCTTCTCCATCTGGAATTTCCGCCGCTCCAAATCATTCAAGGAGGAGGACATGATCCAATGAAGAAACGCAACAATCCGATTCGTTTGACGCTTAGTTACGTGCTTTTAGTGATTATTGCTGTCGTATCCATATATCCAGTTTTATGGATTTTTCTGTCGTCCTTACGTCCCGGCGCGGCATTGTTCAGTGAACGCTTATGGCCGGAAAGATTCACGCTATCCCATTATGGAGAGCTGTTTAACAATCCGTCCTTTATGTACGGCAGATGGTATATGAATACGCTGAAAATCGCATTCTTCACGATGATTTTCTCCACATTGATGGTGACGCTGGGCATGTACGCGTTATCCCGGTTCCGTTTTCGGGGGCGTAAAACGATTCTGTCCACCATGCTCATTCTGGGCATGTTTCCAAGCTTCATGAGCATGATTGCCATCTATATTATTTTGCTGCAAATCAAACTGCTCGACACGCATGCTGCGCTTATTCTGGTCTATTCCTCAGGGGCAGTGCTCGGCGGATTCATCGTCAAAGGTTTCTTTGACACCATCCCGCGCAGTCTGGATGAATCAGCTCGTATCGATGGTGCCAGTCATCTGCGTGTGTTCACCAGCATCATCCTCCCATTATCCAAGCCGATGCTAACTTACGTTGCCTTAACCAGCTTCACGGGGGCATGGATGGATTTTATTTTTGCCCGACTCGTGCTGCGTACCAAAGAAAATTGGACTCTGGCTGTAGGAATGTGGGATCTCGTGAATCGATATCAGGACAGTAACTTCACGATGTTTGCTGCAGGAGCTGTACTGATTGCTATTCCAATTACTTTGTTGTTTGTATTCCTGCAACGTTTCCTCGTTCAGGGGCTGACCACAGGGGCGTCCAAAGGTTAACTGCACTTTATGACCTCCAGAGATCAACATTACTTCATAGCATACAAAGGGTAAGATGACACCGTGCCTTCAACAGTATAGTCAGCCGCATTAATGGCAAGATAAGCCGCAGTTGCGGCAATTCAACCAGGCACTTCCGCAACGTCATGTCTTTGTTGACTGGCCATGCTTCGGAAGTGTCTGCTTGTGCTTACGGGTATGTAGAATTATATCCAGGCTTTCTGATTAAGGCTTGCTTGTCGAGGGCTTCTAATGAAGAAAAAGGAGGAAGGTGATGTATGGGCATGAACCCTTCCAGTGAGCCTGAAGCTACAGTCTATCCAGGGGGACAAGCTACTCTGCAGAGCAGTGAAGCTCCGCGCACCCTATGGCGTAACAGGACGTTCCGCAGAATCCTGTACGGGTATGGCATATCTGTTTTTGGTGACTGTTTTAATAGTATTGCCATCAGCCTGTGGGTACTTCAGACAACGGGCAGTGCTAAGAGCATGGCTACTGTGCAGATCTGCAATATGGTGGTCAGTTTTCTATTTGGATCAGTAGCGGGTACGGTGGCCGATCGGCTGGATCGAAGGAAGCTGATGCTGGCTTCAGACGTGTTTCGCGGTGTGATCGCTTTGCTGGTTGCAGTTAGCCTGTTCAGCTGGCATGTACCTTTTCCTGTATTGCTGTTATTGCTCTCTTTATCGATGTTTTCCAGTTTGTTTCAGGCTCCAGCATTTCATGCTTCCGCTGCGAGCATCGTGGGTAAAGAGCGCATCCAGCAGGCAACGGGTACCATTCATCTGGTGGACAATCTGGCTCGTATAAGTGGTTTGGCGGCCGCCGGGGTCGCTGTAGCTGCGTTTGGCGGTTTTGTCGCCATCCTAATTACGGGGGCAACTTTCCTATTGTCTGCAATCTGTGTGCTGCTGGCAGGGCGTTTTCCACAGGTGATGCGTGCCAGTGGTGACCCGAAATCTTTTGCACAGGCGTGGCGCAGTTCGTTTGCTTACATCTATCGGAGTCGACTCATTCGTTCCATTGTATTACTCAATCCGCTGATACTTCTCTTTTTTATGTCAGCCATGATGCTCATTCAGGTGATGGCTGTTAACGTATGGAAGGCGAATCCAGTTCAATTTGGTTTGATCGAGACCTGTATTCCTCTGGGATACATGATTGGTTCAGGGGTATTGATTGCTTCGGGAAAAAGATTGAAACATCGCGGGCGCTGGGTCTTTATCGGCCTACTCGTGTTAGGGCCTGTTTATATGCTTCTGGCGAATGTATCCTCGCCTCTCATGGCCCTGCCGCTCATCATAGGCGGTGGAGCTATGTTTGCTTGCTGTACGATGCTCACCCAGATTATGCTTCGCACCGCCGTGCCAGATGAGATGCAGGGTAGCGTTTATGGTGTCGTTGGCACCATTACGAGTACGGCGCCGATCCTGGGCCTGACGGTAGTCTCGATCTTCGCGGATCACTGGGGTGCCGCCGCCGTATTGGAAGGCGTAGGGATGATGTTGCTTGCAACAGGAATCATTGCCATCACAACCTTGAAGTCCATTCGAACCTATACTTAGACATTCATACAAATGAAGACAGGCGGTTCTTTTAATAAGATCTTAACGAAACCTCCTCTGTCACCGATCCGATCGCATAGCAAAAACCCGGAGCATACGCTGCATTCGCGTACTCCGGGTTAGCTTGTGTATTAAATGATATGAAGCTTTACTGCCAGTTCACCGTAACGGTGGCTGTTCCGCTCGCTGGTGTAGTGAATGTGTGGTTAGAACCGTTTTCCCATGTAATCGTCGAACCGTTTTTCTTGAAAAATTTGAACTCCAGCTGTTTGCCTGCCGGTACGCTGACATCATAGTACCAGGTTGGGTATTGATGAATGACCTGATTGAATGCGGGTCCAATGGCAGTCGAACCGGTGCTCCAATTACCCAGTTCAGCCACATTTCCTGTCAAATAGAGGTTCTGTCCAAGCGTTGTGGACGCATTGTTTACGACGAAGCGAACGGTGACCTGATCGCCGGTCAGGATGGTGAAGTTGTTATATGCATTGCTGTTTACCCCGCTTGCCGCAACTTTGACTGCATAGTTGCCAGCGGCAACGGAAGGGATGGTTACTTTAATCTGTGTATCTTCCCAAGACGTAATCGCTGCTCCGGTAACCGCTGTAGTGCCGAAGTAGACCGTGCCTTTCGTCGAGCCGAATCCACGGCCATCAATTGTCACCACATTACCGGGTTTCCCCATAACCGGACCAACATGACCGATGGTTGGTGTTGTTTCGGCAGTTGTGTATTGCCATACTGCCGTTGCGCCCGCAGCAAGGGTGAAGTTGTTAATACTGCCGTTCGTGGAGGTGATGTTATTTCCGTTCAGCACACCGCCAAGTACATCCGTGTATGAGCCTGTAGGCAGGGAAGTACTTAATCCTGTAATGCTTGCTGACGTGGAAAGATTGCGGTTTACCGCGACAACGGCTACGCTCTTGCCGAATTTACGCTCATAAACATATACATCATTATTAATCCAGCGCTGCTGTGTGGAACCGTAGGCAATGGCCGGATTGGATTTGCGCAGAGGCGCGAGTTTACTTATGACGTTAAAAGCTGTAGTGGATTTGGAGAACGAAGGCATTTTGGCACGGTTATCCGGATCGCCATTCCCCGTCAAATACTGTTCAGTACCATAGTAGATGGCAGGTACACCACGTGAAGTCAATGTGAAGGCCAAAGCCTGTTCCAGGCGGCGATTGTTGACCGCGCTTGTTTTGAAACGATCCATATCATGGTTGTCGATGAACGTCACCTGATCGTTCACTTGGTTGTAGTCCGTAGCTGTGCTGTTAATCATGGAATCCAGAGCGTACATGTTGGACGTGTTATCACGGAACACATTACGCACCGCAGAGTTAAAGCGGAAGTCGAGCAGGCTCATACCAGACTTGTTAGCAAAGTCATTGTTATCTGCATCGGATGCAGCTGATCCCAAGAACCATTCTCCAAAAGTGAACACGGGTTTGTGTGCGTAGATGGAGGACATCCAGCTCTTTTGCCAACCGAGAGGCATATGTTTCACCGCATCCACCCGAATACCGTCAACGCCCATATCAAGCCACAGTTTGATTGCATCTTTGAAGTATTTGTCGATGGTCGCATTATTGTGGTTGAAGTCGGCCAGGTCATACAGATTTTTGTAGATGCCGTTCTCCAGAGAAGAAAAATCGGAACCCCCATTGTGATGGAAATATCCGTTGGTATCATTGGTATAACCGCCTACCAGTGTACCGTTATCGTACAGTCTGCCATTTTCGGCAAAAGAGGTGTCGGTTTCCATCGCTGGAGAGGTGTGATTCGGTGCAAAGTCAATGACAATCTTGATGCCTTTGGCATGAGCCGTCGTAATCAGGTTCTGAAAGTCCGCCATCGTGCCGAAGTACGGATTGGTCTTTTTGAAGTCCCGAGCCCAGTAGCCATGGTAGGCTGTGTTGGTTACACCGCTATAGTTGATCGTTGCAAAAATATTTTCGACAGGCTGGGAGATCCACAACGCTGTGACACCCAGATCACTGAAATAGTTATCGTTGATTTTGTTGATTAACCCTTGCCAGTCTCCTCCGCAGTACAGCTTCAAATTGCTGCATGTGGCATCATAAGCGGCTCCGGTGGGGTTGTTGGAGGGATTGCCATCCAAAAAGCGATCCGTAAATACTTGGTAAATCACATCTGTACTGAAGCTCTGTTTGTTGGTCACAGCGGTGTCCGGATCGGCGTATACAGCGGAAGCTGGCAAGAACGGCAGGGCGCTGCCGGCAAGCAAGCCGAGGGTCAGTGTAGTGCTGAGGAATGCGCGTTTGGCCATTTGAAACATGGTAATCCACCCTTCGTGAATGTAGTAGTTTTTGATAAACAACCAACGGACTTTGAATTATAGCGCTTACAATAGTACAGGTTGATTCACTGAGATGTTTGGATTCCTCCTTCCAGGCGCAAACGCAGGCAACCCCGGTATCTCCATGGGGAGTTACCGGGGTTGTCCTAAACCACTGGGGTTTAAAAGCATAGCCCTCGAGTTATGATCACAACGCTATCTTAAGAAAATTTGGTTTTTATGTCAATAACTTTTTTCTGAGTATTTTTTTTCTATTTTTATATTTACAAAAGTATCCCGCTCGATTTAAACTATTCGCAGATTCAATCAAATTAAGGGCTATGCTTTCCGGATCAGCTTGTAATTCAGCTGACCTATCCGGGACAACCCCGTCTCTCCTGAGGCGGGGTTGTTTGTTGTCACCTAGGATTCACAGCAGAATCCGGGGGAGGTTTGCTTATTTAGTTTGTCCTGAGGGAAAAGGAAGAGAGAGGCGGTTGATGACAGTGAGCACAGGATCGGTTATAGAGTGTCTGAAAAACATTCAAGCATCGCAGCTCGGCAATAAGAGAAACATTTACGTATATCTTCCGTCAGGGTACGAGGAGCAGATTGAACGGCATTACCCGGTGTTGTACGTTCATGCAGGACAGCGGGCTTTTGGGCCATCCAGTCCGGGAAACGAAACGTGGCAACTTGACCTGGCAGCAGATGAACTCATCTCTGCTGGCCGGATTGAACCCATCATTATTGTTGCCATTGCCCACGTTCGTCCGGTTACCCGCAACGAGTTCTACCACTACGTTGATGCTGAGCAGGAAGCAATCGGCATAGGAGGCTCCGGAATTGAATACGAGCAATTTATTATTGATGAGCTTAAACCGATGATTGATCAGCGATACCGGACAAAGAGAGATAGAGATAACACGGGATTACTCGGTTCCTCGGCGGCTGCATTATGCACCTTGCATATCGGGATGCGTCATCCAGATGTGTTTGGCAAGCTGATCATGATGTCTCCGTACTTTGTGGATGCACAATTGGATGAACAAGCTGAGAATGGACTGCGGGAGAAAAACATGTACCGACTGCCGGATACCATTCCGGATGTGAACATGTGGGTGGATATTGGAGACACCGAAGGACTGTTCTTGCCTGAACAGGTAAGAAGGGCTGTACAGAAGATGCTGGATCGGGGAGCGGATGCAAAAAAGCTGGCTTACTTCGAACAGGCAGACGCTTGCCATCAGGAAGCGGATTGGGGAGCGCGTGTGCAATTACCCCTGTTGTACATGTTCGGCCAAGAAGGGCAACCGACTTCATTAGAGCTGTATGGCAGAGATGTCATCGGACTAGAAGGTGGAATGCAGGTAAGGGTTCAGGCGCGGTTCCAGTGTGATAACGGTCTGAGTCAGACCTTGCTAAGCGGAGAGTATGTTTCAAGTCATCCTGAAGTTCTTCAGGTTCTTGCAGACGGTACGCTGATTCCTCAGGCCATAGGGAGTGCTACGATTACGCTGGAATCGGGTGATTTAACGGCTACACGAGATTACAGGGTTATATCTGAACTAACCCCCGTTGTACAGGTCTGTATGCAAGCAAAGCTTACACCAACTTTCAGGTCATCGGAGCTATGGGAAGAATTCATCTACGGCGGGATGGGCATGAAGCTTACGCATGCAGGTGATGGTCACTATGAAGGCTGTTATCTTATTCCGCGAGACAGTGGCTTCTCTTTTCGTTTTACCCGTGGTTTCCGGTTATTCGAGACGGATCAGGAAGGCAATCCCATAGCCAATCGAATATTTCGTGCAACCGAAGACATGTCTCTCCACTATCATATTCAGGCTTGGGGCAGTGCATCTGCCAAAGTAGAAATAGGAGGCTCCCTCAAATGATAATCCATTCCTTCGCTCCAACACTGGACATCCCTTACTATTATCCATGCAATTTCCCCTTGATTCATGAAGTGCTTGAGCGGCAGGGCTCCGTTTCAAGTCTTGCCATGCTGGCTGCCAGCCGACTATATACGCTGCCATCATGCGAAGATAATGGCTTGGTGAAGACTTATTTTCACAAGCTGGATTATGAGGAACCGATCTGGAAGATCAATAATCAGCGGGAGTTGGGCAGCTTTGAGGAAGGAAAAATAGAGATTCGGCGGCAGCTTGAAACGGGCAGACTTTTTTTGGCGACAGGCACCAGTTATCATCTGCCTTATTGTGACGACTATCACAATCCCGAGTATATTAACAAACATGTCAAACAAGGCTCAAGGCATTACCTGATGGATCATTGGCTTGCCGTGTATGGCATGGATGAAGACCATATGTATGTCTACGACCCTGTGTTTTACAAGTTTAAAGGCAAGGTGGAACATGCAGCTTTTCATGATTTTTGGAGAGGGCATCAGACGATCCCTGAACTTGCGGAGGTTAAACGGAAGGAGACGCTGCGAACCTACGGAACAACGGATATTCAGGCCAAAGTCCTGCTGGATTCACAGGGGTACCGGGAGATGCTGGCCCAGGCATTGACTACTCAGGTACATGAATTTTTGACAGGTAGAACGGTCATGGAGGGAGCACGGCGTTTTTATTTTGGACATGCTGTCTCTACCAGTCTGATCGATACACTGGAAGGAAATGCAGGAGGGAGTGCAGAGAGCGAAACGCGAATATCGGGTCTGCTTTTTGATATGCGGTGGAGTCGATATTATTTCCGGGACGTGCTCAAGGAGTCTGCTGAGTGGCTGGGTGCGCCGCTTGACCAATACGCCAAGGAATATGAGAACATCATTTTCCGATGGGAAAAGGCCAATAGCTTGCTTCAGGTGGCAAGGCTGAAGCAGCGTGAAGGGTGGCAAGCTCAGTTGGCAGGTGTAGTGCAAGAGCTAGCCGCAGATGAATACAAATGGTATTCGTCGTTAAGAAAAGCACTGCCTCAAGCTTCCACATATCCGCGGCAATCCCAAACAGATATAGACAACGAAAATGAACACAAGGCAGCTCTGCTACGCATTGTACTGGATAGCTGCCGGGAGCTGAATGCGTATCATAACACATTCATTGCCTTGGATGAGGGCGGTAATGCACCACTATATGGTCGGGATGGACGACTGAATTCACTGGAACTGGTGTCTTTACTGGCTGTGGTAGAGCAGGGCATTGAAGAGCATTGGGGAAAAGGCCTGGGGAACGCTCTCGCCGAGATTGCCGCTGCTTCCTTGCCAGAAAGCCCGTATCAGACGGTAGGCTCGCTGGTGAATTATCTTGCACAGCATCAGACCTTGGGCAGTGATGGGGAGGGTGTGAGGTGATCGATTTTTTGCTAGAGCGATTTGCGGCTCACGGGCAGCACCCGGCGTTTATTTGGGAGGATCAAGAGTACAGCTACGACTGGCTGGTTCGTCAGATTTTTCTCATGGGAGAATGGATCGCAAAAGAGGGGATATCGGGGCGGGTTGTCACATTGGAAGAGGACTATTCTCCCTATGCAGCATCGGCAATGCTGGCATTGCTTGGAGCAGGGTGCATCGTGCTTCCGATCGATCGTAATTTGGTCGAAGCGAAACGGGACGAGTACGTAAAGCTTGCACATGTAGCTGTACGCTTGGGTGTAGACGCAGGCAAGCTTTTGGTGAGACAGATACGCGAGACTCATGAAGAAGAAGCGATGCCGTCCATTTTGACTGAATTGCGACTGGAGCAGGTGGGCGGATTAGTTCTGTTCTCCTCAGGCTCGACGGGAGTAAGTAAGGCGACGGTTCACCGGGCAGACCGGTTGTTACAAGCCTTTCGACGGCAGGTGCGTCCGCTGCGTACTATCCCCTTCATGATGTTTGACCACATCGGCGGGGTGAACACCATGCTACAATCGCTATCTAGCGGCGGGTGCCTGTGTATTGTGATGAACCGTACTCCGGAGGAAGTGTGCCATACCATTCAGAAACATCGTGTACAGGCGCTACCTGTATCCCCGACTTTTATGAATCTGCTGCTTTTGGGAAAACAAGACGAGCATTACGACCTTTCCAGCCTGGAAGTGGTCTCTTATGGCTCGGAAGTAATGCCTGAGTCGGTTTTGGAAGCCTGGACCCGGCGCTTTCCGAGGATCAGGACGATTCAAGCTTACGGCATGTCCGAATTGGGTATTTTACCAACACGTTCTAAAGAACCGGGGTCGCTGTTATTTTCCATTCAGGATGACGAGGTGAAGTGTCGGCTTGTAGATGGGGAGTTACAGATTTATACCGCAACGGCGATGATGGGTTACCTGAATGCTCCGTCTCCTTTTACAGAAGACGGTTGGTTGCGAACAGGAGATGAGGCAGTGGTGGAGGAAGGATATATCCGCATCCTGGGTCGTCGTTCCGAGATTATTAACGTAGGTGGCTGGAAAGTGTACCCTGCTGAAGTGGAGAGTGTGCTTGAAGAGATGGATGGCATTGAAGCGGCGGTAGTTACGGGAGAAGTGAGCGGGATAACAGGCCAGCAGGTGAAAGCGACAGTGCGACTCGCTAATCCTAGTTCACTGAAAGAGCTTCGCAGGGCTATATGGACTTATTGCCAAGACAAACTACCCGCATACAAAATTCCGCAGAAAATTGTGATCACAGAAGAAGCACTCGTCAGCTCCCGTATGAAAAAGGTCAGAAAGCCGGTATGATTGCCGCCGGATCATGCATAACCGCTTAATCAGAGGATGATCGGACTGATGAATCCAATACAATCCATGAACTGGAGAACGCATAAATCCGAAGGGATGTGCGTTTTTTTTGTTCATACAGGAGAGACGTTGCTTCAGACGTAAGGGTGTGCTTTTTATACAAAAAAGGGCCGGACGTTATTCACGTTCAGCCCTTCGGAATTTTACCCTTTACCAAAATCATGCTTCTGCTGGCTGTTTCGCCTCACATTGCAACAAAGAGAAGCCGTATGCGCCGAGCTCCAAGGTCAACTTGTTCTGTCTTGCCTCAACCGAAGCCGCAGTATACAAGTCACGCCACACGTTATGATCTCCCCATCCAAGCTCCAGTTTACGAGGCTCATCACTGGCATTGATCACCAGTACCATACGTTCTCCCGTCTCCGAATCCACACGTTCCATAGCAAGGCAAGGATCACCTGCTTCGGCATACATAATCTTTAACCCCGCGCTGCGCAAAGCTGGATGTTTCTTCCGTACCTCAATCGTATGGATGAAAAATTCAAGCAGTTCCCGGTTCTGTTTGCCCACGTCCCACTCCATACATTTGCGGCAACCCGGGTCATATCCACCGTCCAGTCCGACCTCATCTCCATAATAGACGCAAGGCGCACCCGGATAGGAGAAAAGCAACGTGACAGCCAATTTCATTTTGCGTATATCGCCATCACATAACGTCAGTAACCGCGGCGTATCGTGGCTGCCCAGCAGGTTAAACGCTGCTTCGGTAACGGGTTGGGAGTACGCAGCAAGCAGTTTGCCAATCTCGTTGGCGAATCCGAGTCCATCCAGCTTGCCGTGCACGGCATAATCCAGTACGGAGTTGGTAAAAGGGTAGTTCATGACTGCATCGAACTGGTCGCCTTGCAGCCACATTAATGAATCATGCCAGATTTCACCGAGCAGATAAGCATCGGGCTTGATCGCTTTGACCGTCTGACGGAATTCACGCCAGAACTGGTGATCCACCTCATTGGCCACATCCAGTCGCCAACCGTCAATATCCATCTCCTCTATCCAGTAGCGTGCAACCTCAAGCAGGTACGCTTTGACATCCGGGTGCTCCGTGTTGAGCTTCGGCATGAGCGGCTCAAAGGCAAAGGTTTCGTAGGTTGGAATGCCATCCTCAACCCGTGGCGGCCAATCCTTGATGTAGAACCAGTCCGCATAAGGGGAAGTCGCACCGTTTTTCATGACGTCGACAAAAGGAGGAAACTCTCTTCCCGAATGGTTAAATACAGCATCCAGAACAACTCGTATACCACGAGCATGACATGCGTCCACTAGCATTCTCAATTGTTCATTCGTGCCAAACTGAGGATCAACTTTCAAATAATCCGCGGTATTGTATTTATGGTTGGTCGTGGCCTCGAACAATGGACAGAAATAGATGGCTGTAATCCCGAGTTTATGAAGATGATCCAGATGGTCCATCACACCTTGCAGGTCTCCGCCAAAGAAATTGGTAGGTGTAGGCGTACCGCCCCAAGACTCAGCATTTGCTGGCGTTAGAGATGGGTCGCCATTCGCAAAACGTTCGGGGAAAATTTGATAAAATACAGCATCTTTAACCCAGGCAGGCGGTTCAAAAATATCAACCGGATTCATGAATGGAAAATCAAACATTTCCAGCGGATGATCCGGCAGTACCTGTTCAAATCCTCGCTCTGTCATCCACACAGAATCTTCCCCCTGGATTAGCTGAAAGGCATAACGAAGTCTGCGGTAAGGCGGAGATGTCTCGGCTTCCCAGTAATCAAACATTTCGTCCCGGGCGAAAATTTGCATAGGAATATGTGTGATCGTCCGATCCCAGGCATATTTATCCCCTGTAATCGCAATAACGGCATCCAAATCTCCCCGTTTGGACCGCAAGCGAAGATGCATGGTTGTTCGATTATACGCATAAGACCAGTTCAGTTTGGGACGATGATAAATGGCTTCTAAAATCATAGATATCACTCCTTGGCACATGGTTAAATGCAAAATAGGGCTAGAGAATGCCGTGAAAAACGCGTAGAAAACGCAAAAAAGGCACAACCTCTCATGTTCACGAGGTTGTACCTTTCGGCAGCATAGCCTTTTGATTATACGGATATTATACGAATTATTTTTGCAAAAGAAAACACTTTTTTTCCTTAATTATCAATTAATTATGGAGCCGAGTATACTACATCTGGAATCCCAGTTGTTCTCCGTATGTCTTAACTTCTTTGAGGTACTGCTCGATGCTCTTCTTACCCGCAGCAACCTTGTCATTGCCCTGCTTGAGGAACGTACGGTTTATTGTTGTTTTAGACACGGCCTTTTTGAACAACTGATAACCTTCCAGTTGTGCGTAGCTGCCTCTAATCAATTTGTCATGGATTTTTTTCAACTCCGTATTCTCCGGTTTGATCTGCTTCAGCATGGAAACATACTTTGTGTAATTCGGGATAGCTGTGTTGTTTAACGTCAAAAAGAAAGATTTGCGATTGGCAGAGGTGATGTATGTGTTTCCGCCTATGGCGTTTATAGCTTTCGTTTCATAAACAGCCGCTGCTTCCAATGCATCTAAATAATCCAGAAAATCTTGGTTATCCGCCGTAAGTTCCTGTTCTTCCTGGTTGATTGTCTCTTCCGTGTTTACCTCGTCCGAAATCACAGTGGAATTGTCTGCTGCCGCAGCGTAATGCCCTGTTGGAAGAACTATGCCGCCGATCAACGCCATACTCATCAGGATCGAAAGAATCCAATTTTTTTTCATAATGTCCGTCCCCTGTCTCTATATGTGATTTTATTCCAAGGGATAATCTAACATAAGAAGAGTTTCATTTACAGGAATAATTTAGGAATAAATGATGAGTTATATGAGCCGACTCTAAGTACGAAAAGTACAAAGTACGGTCAAATTATTCATAAATATAAGACTTTTATGTATAAATATTAATTTACTTGTATACCGTCACATCATGAAATAGAAGGATAGTTCAAGTTGTATTTGGACCAGAAGAAGTAGGTGACAATTGGCATAAGTGGTTACACCAACGTTGGATAATATCGATTTATATTATATGTATTCACCTGAAATTTGCTTTTATAGCGGCGTTTATAGAATAAATGAAGCTGGATATGAATCGTAAATATTTTTCCAAATAAGTGCTTGTCTAAATCATCCAACTCCATTACAATACAATTGATAATGAGATTCAATATCATTTAGGGTGAAAAGGGGAGACGGGTTCCATGTTTCGATTCAGCAAAAAGTTATATATTTATGCAGTACTTATTCTTATGATTTCGCTGCTGGCTGGCTGTGCTTCAGGGGGAAGTGCGGGTACAACCAATACAGCAAGCTCAGCAACAAGTGGTAAAAGTGCTGAAGGTAGCACGGATGGAGATCAAGCGGTCAAAGCTACAGACGAGACTCGGGTAATCAAACATGCCATGGGGGAAACAAAAATCATGGGAACTCCGCAACGAATCGTGACACTGTTCCAAGGTGCGAATGATGTCGTTGTTGCACTTGGCGTGAAACCGGCAGGTGTCGTGGAATCATGGGTGCAGCAGCCGGTATATGAATATCTGCGTAAAGATCTGGATGGCGTACCGCAAGTAGGTCAGGAATCCCAGCCGAATCTGGAAGAAATCAACAAGTTGAAGCCTGATCTTATTATTGCTACCAAAATTAGAGATGAAGAAATCTATGATCAGCTGTCCCAGATCGCACCAACGGTCGTGACCGAAACGCTGTTCGATTGGAAAGAAACATTGAAGATGGTCGGGGAAGCAATGAACAAAACAGAGCAATCGAATAAGCTACTTGCCGATTGGGAGACACGCGTAGCGGATTTCAAAGAGAAAATGGGTGACCGTCTGCCGATTGAAGCAACCATTACTAACTTCAGAGCAGATCAGGTTCGTATTTTCTACATGGGTTATGCAGGTAAAATCCTGAAGGAACTTGGATTTACAAGACCAGCGGGCCATGATGCAGATAAATGGGGTGTTGAACTGACATCCAAAGAGGCCATTCCGGATATGAATGCAGACATGATTTTTAATTTCAATTCAGGTACGGATACGGCTGCGATCGAGAAAAATTATAAAGATTGGACGAGCAGTCCGCTCTGGAAAAACCTTGATGCTGTGAAAAACAATCAACTGTACCAGGTCGATGAGGTAGCCTGGAACATGGCAGGCGGATATACATCAGCCAACATGATGCTGGACGATCTATACAAGCTGTTCAACCTGAATAAATAATAACCGGATCAGGATCCGCCATGCACCAGAACTTTCGTTAGCAAAGTGTATGGGCAGGCAGGTCCTGTTTCACTTCATAGATGAAAGAGTGAGAGTATGTTTCCCCTTTTTACCAAGGCGAGTGCCAAAATATACGGGTTGGTTGGGTTGTTCATTCTTATGTTGCTCGCTGCAACCGCCAGCATGATTCTGGGACGCACCCCTATTACGTTTCATATGTTGTGGGATGCGGTTCAGTCCTATGATGAAACATCAGTAGAGCATGTGGTGCTTCTGACAGAGCGATTGCCACGCACGATTATTGCGGCTGTTGTAGGGGCAAGTCTGGCTGTTGCAGGCGGACTGATGCAGGCACTGACGCGTAATCCGCTCGCTTCCCCGAGTGTGTTCGGGATCAACGCAGGTGCAATTTTCTTTATTGTTATTGCTGTTGTCGTATTGTCCGTGTCTTCGTTAACCACGATGATGTGGTTTGGATTTGCCGGAGCGGCAATCTCGGCAGCTATTGTATATGGTTTGGGTTCACTGGGGCGTGATGGTCTGACGCCAATCAAAATTGTATTAGCGGGTACCGCTATTTCAGCCTTGTTTGCCTCTTTTACGCAAGCGATTCTTGTTCTGGACGGCACGGGACTGCAGGATGTTCTGTTCTGGCTTGCCGGTTCGGTAAGTGGGCGAACACTAGAAATGCTGTATCCCGTTTTACCTTATATGGCGGTAGCCGCAGTGGTGTCGTTATTTATGGGGAGAGCTATCAATTTGTTATTAACAGGGGATGACATTGCAAAAGGGATGGGGCAGAACGTACTACTGGTCAAAGTGATGATGGGAATCGTTACGGTAGTACTCGCGGGTGGTTCTGTAGCAGTTGCCGGTTCCATAGGTTTGGTGGGTCTGGTCGTACCACATATCATGCGTGCATTTGTTGGTAATGACTACCGCTGGCTTGTCCCGTATTGCTTCTTGGGTGGAGCGATATTGCTAATGTCAGCTGATGTCGTAGCAAGGCTTGTCATTATGCCGCAGGAAGTTCCACTGGGTGTAATGACGGCATTAATCGGCGGACCCTTCTTCATCTATATCGCCCGGAAGGGGGTGACGAAGATATGAGGAAGATGCTGACGTATCGGAATAAAAAAGATACTGTTTCCATTCAAGTGGAACGTAAGTCCGTGATGGTTATCGCTGTATGTGTCCTTCTGTTTCTGGTAGCAGGGGTAGTCGGAACAAGCTTAGGCAGTGACTTTATTTCTCCACTGGACGTCCTTCGCACCATTTTTGGACTGAATGCAGGAGAGCATGATTTCGTCGTGCTGACACTCAGGCTTCCACGTGTGTTGTTATCTCTGCTTGTCGGGGCCGCACTGGGAATGTCGGGAGCACTGCTCCAGGGAATTATCCGTAATCCACTTGCCTCACCTGATGTCATCGGTATAACTGGTGGTGCTGCAGTGGCAGCTGTAGGATTTGTAACATTACTGGGTGGAGCCGTAAGCATTAAATTGCTACCACTCTTTGCGGTCATCGGTGCGATGGTCACAGCATTCATCATTTATATCTTGGCCTGGAAAAAAGGAGTCAGTCCGATCCGGCTGGTGCTGATCGGTATAGGCGTATCGGCTATAACGGGCGCTGGCACGACCTTTATGTTGATTTTAAGCCCGTTCTATACAGCAAGTCAGGCTTATATCTGGCTAACTGGAAGCATCTATGGAGCCACATGGACAGATATTCAGACGATATTACCTGTGATTATCATCGTCCTGCCCCTCGCCATGTGGTTTGGTCGCAGTTTGAATGCACAGGAGTTCGGAGATGACCTTGCCACAGGGCTTGGCGTTACGGTGCAGTGGCATCGATCTGCCTTGTTATTATGCAGTGTGCTTCTCGCCGGGATTGCTGTGTCTGTCGCAGGTACGATTGGCTTTGTGGGTTTAATTGCTCCTCATATTGCACGAAAACTGGTAGGGCGGATGTTTGGCAGTTTGCTGCTGGTATCCGGCTTTGTAGGTGCTTTATTGGTATGTACAGCCGATCTCATTGCCCGAACGGTATTTCTGCCGATGGATATCCCTGCAGGCGTATTTACCGCAGGAATTGGTGCACCGTTTTTTCTGTATCTATTATTTAAGAATCGAAACCATTATTGAGGAGGAGAGAGCCGTGAGTATTCTGGAAGCCAAACAGCTTACCATCTCTTATGGAGCAGATCCGATTATAGAAAACTTGAACCTGACCATTCCGAAGGGAGAGATTACAGTCCTGATCGGCAGTAATGGTTGCGGCAAATCGACGCTGCTACGTACGCTGGCAAGACTGCTGAAGTCCAGCTCAGGTACCGTGTTGCTGGATGGTGAAGAGATTGCAAAGCTACCCACCAAAGAAATCTCAAGACGCATGTCTATTCTGCCCCAAGGACCGACGGCACCGGAAGGTTTGACCGTGATTCAGCTGGTTCGTCAAGGACGCTATCCTCATCAGACATGGCTTAAACAATGGTCGCGTGAGGATGAGCGCATGGTTGAACTGGCTCTTGCGTCCACACATCTGACAGAACTTGCAGATCGTCCTGTTGATGCGTTATCCGGTGGTCAGCGTCAACGTGCATGGATCGCGATGACCTTGGCACAAGGTACAGAAACATTGCTGCTGGACGAGCCTACAACGTATCTGGATATGACACATCAGATTGATATTCTGGATCTGCTGTTTGAATTAAATGAACGGGAAGGGCGTACCATCGTGATGGTGCTTCACGACCTGAATCTGGCTTGTCGATACGCACATCATATCGTTGCAGTGCACAACAAGTCCATCTACGCAGAGGGCAAACCGGAGGATATTATTACTCGTGATCTCGTACGAAACGTTTTTCAGATGGAGTGTGACATTGCTGTAGATCCGTTATTCGGTACACCCACCTGTATCCCGCACGGAAGAGGCAGGAAGCTGCATGAAACGCAGCAACGTTATACACAGATGGCTTGATAAACAGGAGCTTCGAGGCACCTGTTGGTCAAAGATACCCGTAATGCTGAATCGGTACGTTTGCTATGCCTTTTTTGGCAAATGCTACGATTCTTATAACATCATGGACACAGGCGTATACGTCATGTTCTTACGGCCATTCATCCCCAAAATTATTCCTCAGTACCATCAATTTATTGTCATGGGGATAACGAAACAGGCAAGCAGAGGATTTTGAAACTCCATAGCTTGCCTTGTTTGTTATGCCTAAGTATGCCAATACTCCACGATTACAATGCCAATACCCTTCTAAAATAAAGATATTTTTTCCTTAAAAGTTTCATATTGACAATGGGTGAATAATTACCATAAAATAGATTTTGCGTGATACTGATAATCATTATCAATAAAATCAACCGATAGGAAGGTCGGATATGAATTTACTTCGTTCCAAATGTTCCGTATTTCCAGAAGGTTTTGAGAATCTACAGAATCGGCTGATTCTGAACAAAGCAAGAGAGATGGGGATCGGGTGCGAGTTGCTGGTGGATGGTTGTGAGGATTTTCTAAAACTGTCCTTGGAGCACAAACAGATCATCATTAACAAAACGAGAACTCACCGGCTACCGCTGATCGCAGGACTGCTTGCCAAGAATAAACAGGCATGTAATCTGATCCTGCATGAACAGGGGATGCCAGTTCCCCCTCATATCGTTGTAGAGGCCATGGGAGAAGAGGCCGAAGTTTTCCTTCATCAATACAGTTCCATCGTAGTCAAACCGCTGGATTCGAGCAGCAGTCAGGGGGTTACGCTGGATGTACGCACCGTTGCTGAGCTGGAAGCGGCAATTCATCTCGCAACTCAATATGGCAGTAGCATTCTGCTGCAACAATACGTCATTGGAACCGACTACCGGGTGTTAATTATCAACGAACAGGTAGCGGCGGTTAACCAATACCGTCCTGTGTATGTGACGGGTAACGGCAGTTCGTCTGTCCGTGAACGGATTGAAATGCTGAACCGGAACCGCATGCAGGACACAGAGATCGGTATGTACGAAGCTTTCCCCGCGATTGACCTAGACAATACTCATCTGCTGGATACATTGCGTAAGCAAGGACTTGCTTTGAATGACGTGTCTCCTGTAGATCAGGAGATTGAACTGTATGACCTCCGTAATTCGGCGGCCGGAAAGATCAGTGAATTTTACAGGGATTGTACGGATGACATTCACCCTGATAATGCCCGCATGATGATACAGGCAGCCCGAGCGCTCCAGATTGACGTTGCAGGTATCGATGTTCGCTGTAAGGACATTCGAGTACCTATTACAACGGAACAGGGAGGCATTCTGGAGGTCAACGCCTTGCCAGATCTCACTCACCATGTGTATCCACATGGCGGCACGACACGAGACGTTGTTCGGCAGTATCTGGAATATCTCAGTCAGAGTTAGCGCTTAGCATTATTCAATAACGAATGTACAGGCAATTGGGCCTGAATCGATGATAAGGAGCGTTAGAGAGTTATGTCAGTAGAGGTTCAGACGGAATACCTGAAGCTTCAGAACGAGAAGGAGTCCAACGCACGAGCGTACCCACGGCATTTCCCGCTCGTCATCAGCAAAGCTCAAGGCATCAAGATCACGGATACGGAAGGCCGTGAGTATTACGATTGTTTGGCAGGTGCGGGCACACTCGCGCTTGGACATAACCATGAATCAGTCATTGGCGCTATTCGGGATGTTCTGGATCAGCAGATTCCATTACATACACTCGATTTGGCCACACCACTTAAGCTTTCGTTTATGCAAGAGATATTCTCTTTACTGCCCGAAGAGATGCGGAATACATCCAAAATTCAGTTCTGCGGCCCAACGGGAGCGGATGCGGTCGAAGCCGCAATTAAGCTGGTGAAGCATGCTACAGGCGGGAAGTCCATTCTGGCTTTCCAAGGTGGATATCACGGTTCAACCCAAGCGACGATGTCCATGAGCGGCAATTTGAGTAAAAAAGAAAACCTGCAAAGTCTCCTGCCGGATGTGCATTTCTTGCCATTTCCCTATGAATATCGTTGTCCGTTTGGGGTTGGCGAAGGCATGACTGCCCGATTAAGTGCACAGTATATCGAGAATGTACTGGATGATTGCGAGAGCGGAATAGCTGCACCGTGCGGAGTGATCGTAGAAACGGTACAGGGAGAGGGTGGAGCGATTCCTGCAGATATTGAGTGGCTGAAAGAGTTACGCCGAATTACTGCGGAACGAAATATTCCGCTCATTATTGACGAAGTGCAGACTGGCATTGCACGTACGGGTCGGATGTTTTCGTTTGAACATGCGGACATTGTGCCTGATGTCATTATTTGCTCAAAAGCCGTAGGTGGCAGTCTTCCCATGTCGGTTGTGATCTATAAGGAGGAGCTGGATCAGTGGAAACCCGGTGCGCATACGGGCACATTTCGTGGCAATCAGCTGGCCATGGCAGCAGGTCTAGCCACGCTCCGTTATATTCGGGAGCAGAATGTGATGCAGAACGTGCATCTGCGTAGTGAGCAGTTCATGGCAAGGTTACAGGCGATGAAAAGCCGTTTTGCCGAAATTGGTGATGTTCGTGGCCGCGGGCTAATGATCGGTGTTGAAGTGGTTAACCCGCAAGGGGGTAAGGATCGTCTTGGACATTATCTACAGCATGGTGAACTAGCGTCCATTATACAGCAGCAATGTTTCCGTAATGGACTCATTGTGGAAGTCGGCGGACGTCATTCTGCGGTTGTGCGTTTTTTGCCACCGCTGAATATTACGGAGAAGGAAGCAGGCGAGGTACTCTCGATCTTTGAGCGATCGGTATCGGAAGCCATTGCATTAACGCCAACTTTATGCTGAGTGTATCGCTGCTTCGGCGGCATGCGGTTTTACTTGCCATTCTGCTGGGAGCCTTCACGCTTGTGCTTACCAACAGTGCCTTTAACCTGCTGCTTCCGTATTTTATCGAATATTATGACATTTCCGCTACGGCGGGCGGCTGGATCATTGCCCTGTATATGCTCGCCATGACATTAACGATGCCGCTGGCTTCCCTGGTCGTAGATCGGCTGGGACGTAAGCGGACCTATATGCTCGGTATTTGCATCTATGGGGTATTTTCGGTGCTCGGAGCATTGCTCCATTCCTATATTGAAGTATTGTTGCTTGTAAGGTTCATGCATGGTGTGGCTGCTGGCCTGATGATTCCTTTATCCCTTGTGTTGCTGTTCGATGTCTACGGCCCGGAGGTTCGAGGACGCATTACGGGTGCGTGGGGACTGCTGCTGATGCTTGCTCCTGCGGCTGGACCGACCCTTGGCGGATTCATCATTCAGTATGGAAGGCTGGAGATGCTGTTCTGGCTGAATGTACCCTTGGCTGTTTTTTCACTGATCGGCTGTGGACGAGTGATTCAAGCCTACACACCTGCTCGCAGGAAAAAGTGGCATCCATCCAGTGTGATACGGCTTGTTGGCGCAGTGGGTGCACTCAGTCTGGGCGTACAGGTGTACGCCAGCCCGGGAGTAGCTCCATGGATATCCTGGACACTGATTGTGCTTGGCGTAGTGCTGCTTATTCGTTTTATCCAGGTTGAGAATGAACGTGATGAACCGCTGATCCGTTATTCGTTGCTACGGAGAAAAGGTGTATTTCCTCTTACCGTTCTGATCTCTACGATTCAGGATTGTGTCATGTTTGGCGTGATTTTTGCGGTTCCCCTGCTTTTTCAGGAGGTATTTCAGTTGTCTCCAGCGCTTTCCGGTGCCTTGTTCATTCCGCTCTCCATTTCTACGAGTCTGTTCATGTGGATCGGAGGAAACTTGCTGGATCGCGGGAGGTCACTTCAGTTTATCGCTTGGGGCACATTGCTGGTATCGATATCTATTCTGACGTTTGCCTTTCTGCCCATGGGGGCGTCCATATGGATCATCGGGGTGCTCATGGCGTGCCGGGGCATTGGCGTTGGCCTGTCCGGTATGAGCATTTCTGCAATTGGACTGCAGGCATTACCAGAGGAAGACATGCATGAAGGATCGGTGCTGTCCACAACGATTGAACGACTGGCTTCATCGTTTGCAGTCATGGGCATGACGCTGTATTACGATATGCGCTGGCAATGGCTCGCCGAACATGGAAGAGCGATTGAGCTAGCGAAATGGGGAGCCGTTAAAGAAATATGCGTAGGTCTTGGTTGTGCCATTCTGCTGACGTTACCTCTAGTCTTACTTATAACTCGAAAGAAGGTTGGCTTCATTGTTCAAAATGGAAAACAAACTCCGGTCCAAGGCGGAGCAACAGGCCGATGAGCATTCCTGCAAGTTGCTACTGAACTGTTATATCCGTGAGCTTGGGCCGAAAAAAGCTGAACATATGCAGCTTAACCCGGATACGCTGACGTATACGATTGCTTTTCCAACCAGCCGTGTAAGCGTGATGGGGTTGCTATCCTACTACTCGGCGATGGGGGAGCATGAATATCTCAGCATGAACTGGAATGGACAAGCCGTGCATAGCCGGGATCTGGTACGCTGGATCGCTTCTGAAATTAGTGGAGATCAAGGTCGGGGAGCCGAACGCGTTCGTGAATTTACTCAAAAAGTGGAGAACAGTGTGGCTAACATGACCTTGTACATGGAGCAGGCGTCCGATCTCGGGATATATGACTATATTACCTCTGAACAATCCCTGCTGTACGGTCACCCGTTTCATCCTTTTCCCAAAAACTCCAGAGGTTTCACTGCCACGGATGTACAGCGATACAGTCCAGAACTTCGAACCTCTTTTCAGCTCTGTTACATCGCCGTAAGGCAGGATGTGTATACAGAGGAATGGGTAGAACATGCGGACAAAATGGATCTGCATCAGCTTCTTGGAAGCCATGAATGGTCTGTCTCCAAAGAAAAGCTGGCCATGTATGGGATTGTGCCAATCCATCCGTGGCAGTATGCGTATATCTCGGGTCTGGACGAGGTTCAGTCCTATATCGTTGAAGAAAAGATATTGTTGCTCGGCCAGGCAGGGCCCCTTGCCTATCCGACTTCTTCCGTACGTACAGTATACATTCCGGACTGGAACTGCAACATCAAGCTGTCGCTGCATATGCAGATTACGAATATGATTCGCACCAATAGTGCCGAGCAGATGCGGCGGACACTGGATGCGTCCAACTATGTGTGGCAACAGGGCTGTTTCGAAGCGGAGCCTTGTACCCATATCGCATATGAGATAGGTGTAGCGACATGTAAGTTTGAGGACGAAGAACTTACCCGATTATTCACCGTTGCTTATCGTCCGATTGAGTTCGACGCTGCGAGTACCTATGTATTGTCCAGTCTGGTGGAGTCGCCATTGCCAGGAGCACCTTCCCGCTTAGTGACCATGCTGTGTGGTAGACAGGATGATGCCGATGTCGTTGATCGTGACAAGGTAGAGCAATGGTTGTCACGATACTTGGACTGTTCACTGTTGCCGCTTGTGCGGGCGGCTGGAGAGAAAGGCATTCATTTTGAAGCCCACTTGCAGAATACGTTAGTGACGCTGGAGCAGGGCATGCCGGTTGCTTTTATCGTACGTGATCTGGAAGGGGTCAGTGTAGATGAGCAGCTAGTGGATGGATGGCAGCGGCATGAGCAAAGGGAGATTCTAAGTTCAAAAGTGTCTGAGCTGTTACGTTATTCGCGTGAGAAGGCATGGGCGCGAACCTCGTATTACTTTATCGTAAACCATCTGGGATCGTTAATTCATGTATTGGCTCGGGATGTGAACGTATCGGAGAAATACTTCTGGATGCAGGTACGTGAGGTGCTTGAGGAAGAATGGGCACGAACAGGTAACGCTTATGTGGAGCATTTGCTGACCGCAGACGCTTTTCTGGCCAAACAAAATCTGGTGAGTTGTCTCACGGGCATTAGTCAAACTCCGGCTTATGTGCCGGTAGGTAACGTCATGAAACGTTTAGGGAGTGAAGCATGTGAGATTCGCGAAAATCGGTAATGAGGCAGAAGAGAAGAAGGAAAGTAAACCAGCAGAAATGTTAAAAACAGAGACAACTGAAATAAGCGGAACAAGTGGAACAAATAAGATTAACAGCACGAGTGAACGAAGCGGAAAAAACGAACAAAACGAACAAAACGAACCTAATGAATCACACGAATCACCTCAATCAAATGAATCACATCAACCAAACATAGCGAGTAAAGGACGTAGAATGCCAAATGACAACGCAGTCCCTGTGTACGTGGAAGTTCAGGAACGGATCATACGCCAGGCGCTGGAAGCGATGTGGTTTGAAGACATCTTGGATCGTCAGGTGAACGGGAATGAGTGGTCGACCTGCGGTGTTACTGCATCTGGTGAATCCGTGGTGTATACGTGTGACGCAGAGCAGAAGTTTTCGTTTGCACGGGTGAAGGTGAAGGCCGGGTCGATCAAGCGCGAAGGCTTGGTCTGCACGGATCTGGATCTGTTTTTGGAAGAGATGGTACTGAATCGTTTGCAGGGTGCGAAACTGACGGCATTTGTTCAGGAGTTGCAAGAAACGATGGCCAAAGACAGTCAGTGCCGGGCTTTGCTGTCTCTTCGCATTCCGGCAGAGGAGCGTCACTACGATGCGCTGGAAAGTCACATGACCGACGGCCATCTGTATCATCCAAGCTACAAGTCCAGACTGGGATTTTCGCTGAAAGACAATCTCGCCTATGGCCCCGAGTTCAATGCCGATGTTCCACTCGTTTGGGTTGCGGTGAGAAAAGAATTGGCTCAAGCGGCTACATCCGATGGATACGAACTGGCAGCACTGCTGGAACAGCATCTGACCAAGGAAGATTTGCAGCAATTCCGTCAGGTGATTTCGGACAAAACGGCTTCCTTACATATGGATGCTTACGTATTCATTCCGATTCATCCGTGGCAGTGGGAGCACGCGATCGAATCCATATTTGCCAAACAACTCATGGATGGAGACATCATATATCTGGGGGCTTCGGCGTCAGCCTATCGTGCGCAACAATCCATTCGTTCCCTCTCCAACCGGGAAAATCCAGAAGCACCTTACATCAAGCTGGCTTTAAGTATTACGAACACATCTAGCACACGTATCCTCGCCCAACATACGACGCAAAACGCCCCCCTGATTAGTGACTGGCTGGATCAACTGGTACGCGAGGATGAGGTGTTACAGCGGGAGCAGTTTGCCATTTTAAAAGAAATCATGGGTCTTTCGTTCCGTTATGAACAATTACCTGTTACGCAGTACGGCCGCGCTTACGGCACCCTGGGAGCGATCTGGCGGGAGAATGTATCCGTTCACCTGAATGAGGGCGAGACGGCTTGGCCACTGAATGCTCTTATGCTGGTGCAACGAGACGGGGTTCCTTATATCCAGGAGGCGATCGAGCGTCATGGGGTTCAGCCATGGGCAGAGGCCTTGGTGCGTACACTTACACTGCCTGTTATTCATCTTTTGTATGCGCACGGAATTGCGTTTGAATGCCATGCCCAGAATATCATTTTGGTGTTGGAAAACGAGTTGCCGAAACGCATCATCCTTAAAGATTTACATGATGGCGTTCGTTATATCCCGGATCAGCTGCTACACCCGGAACGTGCACCGCAGCTGCATCCTGAACCGGAAACTCATCGCAAATTCAATCGATATTCGTTCATCTATGCCGGAGATGTGTCGGAGGTACGTGACTATACGTACGATGCGTTCTTTTTTATCTGCATGACGGATATTGCGCTGTCGCTGGAGCCATATGGTTTGTCCGAAGAAGCCTTTTGGCAACTGTGTGCCGGAGTGATTATGGGTTATCAGCAGCAACATCCCGAGTATGCCGAGCGGTTTGACATGTTTGATCTTTTGGCAGAGGATGCCCTGATTGAAGAGATGACGAAGCGTCGTTTGTATGGGGATGGGGAGTTATATTTCCGCAAAACAAATAATCCACTCCGGCTAGCCAAGGATATGATTGAACAGAAGGATGAACACAAACAGAAGGATGAAGACGAACAGAAGGCAACAAAGCGATGAGGAAGAATACGCTTCAGGAAAAAATTGCTCGCAAACAGCAGGTATTTGGCCTATTTGTATCGATTCCGCACCCGATCATCATCGAGATGATTGGTCATGCCAATTATGATTTTGTCATCATTGATCTGGAGCATACGGCAACGTCGATGGAATCGGTAGAAGAGATGATAAGAGCCGCCGAACTGGTTGGTATTACACCACTTGTACGTATTGCGAAGGTCGAGCGCACGGAAATTCTAAAGGTACTAGACTGCGGGGCACAGGGGATCGTGATTCCTCATGTGGAGACGCTCTCGCAAGTGAAGGAAGCTGTACATCATGCATATTACCATCCATTGGGTATGCGCAGTCTTAACAGTGGACGTCCAGGTGTATTCGGTAAATTCCCGCTAGCGGAGTACATTACGGAAGCCAACTCGCAGGTGATGATTGTGCCGATGATTGAGAGTGTGAAAGGGGTACGTCAGAGCTCGGAGATTTTATCTCATCCGCAGGTGAGCTTTGTGCTGGAAGGTGCAGCGGACTTATCACAATCACTTGGTGTGCCTTGGCAGACCAACCACCCGGATGTGAGAGAAGCATTAGGCGTATTGTACGAGAACGCGCAACAATTCGGCGTACCTTATGCAACAGTCACAAGAGGCATCGAAGATATGGCGGTATGGCGTGAGCGTGGTGTGCACATCTATGTGCTTGGAGATGATCGGAATACGGCATTTCGGGCCTACGCCCAAAAGCGGAATGACTATGGAAGTGCAGGTGGACAGTTATGAAAACCAGTGTACAGCAAGCCTTAGATGTGATCCAACGCGAAAATAATGAACCGATCTGCGCGTACATTTACGATCTGGCAGGTATGCAGGAGCAGGTACGTGGTATGTTACAAACGATGCCATGGAATACGAAGTTATTTTATGCTATCAAAGCCAATCCCGATCCACGCATTATTGAAGCGCTACTTCCATTGGTGAAGGGTTTCGAGGTGGCATCTATTGGCGAGCTGCTCAAGGTTCGGGCGGTGAGCCAGGAAGTTCCAATCCTGTTTGGCGGCCCGGGTAAGAAGGAGAGCGAGCTGAAGCTGGCGATCGAGCATAACGTGAGTTATATCCATGTAGAGAGCCTGCTGGAGTTGCGCCGGATTATTGCGATTGCCAAAGAGAGAGAGCAACAGAAGCCCGAGGTGCGTGTGTTGCTCCGCATCAACTTGCGAAGTAACACATTGCCACAGACCAAAATTGTGATGGGCGGTGGCCCTAGTCCTTTTGGTATCGATGAAGAGACGGTGGAAGAAGCGATTGAGCTGATTCGTGTGGAAGGCGCGGGTACGGTTCACTTGTGCGGATTCCATTTCCACTCCTTGTCGAACAATATGGACGCAAGTCTGCATGCCGAGATGATCGAGCTATATTTGCAAAAGGTAGAGCGCTGGCAACAGCAATATAACTTGCAGGTGGACGTGGTCAATGCAGGCGGAGGGTTTGGTGTGACGTATGACGGCAGTCCGGGCTTCGACTGGTCGTTGTTTACCACGCTTTTGCAGCAGAGTGAAGCTAGAAATCGTCTAGCTACCCGAGGTGGAGAGTTGTTTTTTGAATCAGGTCGCTTGTTAGTGGCAGATCACGGTTATTATGCAACCGAGGTAACGGATATTAAACGTTCGCACGGACAGATGTTTGTCATTTTAAGGGGAGGTACACATCATCATCGGCTGCCTGCGTCATGGGGACATAATCATCCCTTCCACATTGTATATACGGATCGATGGAAGCATGAGTTTACAAGACCCGAGGTGCGGGGAGAGCGAGCCCATATTGTAGGTGAATTATGTACGCCGAAAGATCGTATGCACTCTGATGCAGAGATTGACCATTTAAGAGTCGGCGATGTGATTGTGTTCGAAAAATCCGGTGCGTACGCCTGGACGATCTCGCATCATGATTTTCTGGGGCATCCGCACCCGGCATTCCACTATTTGATGGAGGGTGATGAATATGTCAACGTTAATGCAACGTTCCAGTCGGCAAACTGCTGAACAGCAGGTGATGTCCGATCTGATGAATAGTCTGTTCGCTGAGCAGCTACTTCCACTGCAAGGTCATCATTTTGTTGATTTTGCTACTGCACCTGCACAACTTCGACAGTTATATGATGGGGTTGGAGCGGACTGGGAAAAGGGTAGCGCGAAGAAACATGTACATGGTCACATTGTCGATGAGCAGAACAAGAGTGGGTATAACTCCAATGAGTATAACTTTACGCTGGATAATTTCAGTGAGAGTAACTCTACTGAGGATCACGCTAGTGCTCAGGATATGTCCGTTGTTACGCCGATTTTCAGTCTGGGTTTGCATACCGAAGGAGTACTTTGTCTGGTTGAAAACGGAGTAAGGCAAGGCATTCAGTGGGTACAGGGATCACCGATCTATCAGCAACAATCGGATGGAAGCTGGACGATGCTGGATACTCCGGCGGCCGTGGGGCGTGCGGTATTACAACGGTCATTATCCGAAGATGCATACGCGCAGCCGGGTGTGGCAGATTTTCTGGCAAGTTTGGACCTGGCTGTAGAGCAATATGAACTTGGTTGGAATCAGGTGCAGACGTTGTCTGCTTATCATCCGAAGTCCGCATATGAATGGTTTGTGAAAAGTGAGCGCATTGCTGCGCTCCGGGATCGCCCGTTCCATCCTTCTTCCAAAGCAAAGGTTGGATTCAGCGTCGAAGATGTTAAGGCATACGCAGCCGAGTTCGGTAAGGAGATTCGATTGCGCTGGGTAGCGATCAAACGGGATGCTGTGCAGCAGGGATGTGAGGACGGCTTGTCGATTCTGGATATGCTGTATGATGCTCAGCGAGAGGAAGTCCAGGCTGAATGCTCTCGCAGAGGTTTGTCGATGGACGAGTACTTGCCTATGCCCGTGCATCCTTGGCAGCTGGAACACATCATTTTGCCGCGGTTTACGAAAGAAATCGTAGAAGGTAGCGTTGTGGTGCTGGATGCGCAGATTGGAGATGTATTTGCTACGTCATCTCTGCGGTCGATGGCCCAAGCGGCTGAGTCTGCACTCATGCTCAAGTTGCCCGTTAGTGTGCTGTCGCTCGGTGCCGCGCGATATCTTCCGGTTGTTAAGCTGCTGAATGGACTTGTGGGAGAGAAGATGTTAAGGCAGGCAGTGGCTTGTGACGAGACATTGAAAGAGAAAGTGTACATGTGTGAGGAACAGAACTGGTGGGGTTTCATGCCGGAGTCCATGGGATTGTTCGACGATCACCCGCGGCATCTGGCAGCACAGATACGTGTCTATCCCGCCGAACTGCTGGATGATGCCTACAAAATTGTGCCGATGGCTGCACTCGGCGTAAATCTGGATGGGCACCATCTGCTCACCGAAATCATGGGCAGGAACCTGAGTGTAGAAGATGTTCTGGAGTTCTACAATCAAATTGCGACTACATTCTATGATATCGTGATGCGTTTGTTCAAGGTGGGGGTTGTACCGGAGATTCATGGTCAGAACTGCTGTCTGGTGTTGGAGCATAATCAGGTGAAGGGACTATTATTCCGGGATCATGACTCTGTGCGTTTGCATCAACCGTATCTGGACAAACATGGAATTGTTGATCCGGGATATCATATTCGTCCGGGGTATTCGAACAGTCTCTATAATGAGACGATCCAGAAGCTGATCTTTTATGTGCAGTCCCTTGGGACGCAGGTGAATCTGGCTGCGATCATGGAGGCGATGAGCGAAGTGTACAACATCCCGGAAACGAAGTTCTGGGAGATCACGGAGCAGGCCTGGCGGGAAGCGCTGCACCAGGTGCAGCTTCCCGAGACGGATCGGGCCACGCTGGAGCGCGTGATCTTCGAGAGCGAGGCGTGGCCTGTGAAGTTGGTTGTCCGTCCGCTGCTTGAGGCGGACGGTGTGCCAGGTGCGATGCCATCGGGCAAAGGCCAAGGGTGGAACCCTTTTTACAAGGCATAAGATGGGGTGGGGAGTGTTTCTCCGATACCTTAACCGTGCTAACGATCTCAGATGAGCTTATTGGAGTGATATGGGGTTCTCTGGAATTCTAACGATCACCAGGGAGCTTATTTCGCAAAAAACATAGGTTTATCGTCTGTTTCCGCTCCCATTTCTCAAAATAGGGTTCCCTGCGATCGTTAGAAAATAAAACGGTGTGATTCTGCCCAAATAGCGTCTCTGGTGATCGTTAGAAAAAGGGACAGGTGGTAAGGGGATTGATTTAAGTTAGTGAGGCTTAATTAGAGAGATAATACGGGGAGTGCAAAACAGAATTTTAACTGATATCAGCCATTTAGAGGTGGCCCGTGCGCGGGTTGCCTTCTTTTTTTGCCTTTTTTTGATGTTGTTTTCGTCGTAGATCGTGAGATTATATTAGGGTAGCATGCGATAAAAGATCGACGTAAAGAATGAAGGTGAGTTATGAAAACGTTCACTTTTTTTGTTTGATTAGTTAGATTAAATTACGTTACAAAGATGAGATAAATGGTATAATTGTTGCATTGTTAACTAGCAAGTATTATTTTTTATCATTTTGCGAAAAGGTTTTCGATTATAAAGCGGAATTAGGCTGTTTAACGTAATAAACTATTCAACCAGAAGAGAGTGAGAGATGGCATGAATGTGAAAAGACTTTTTAATAACGGATGGCAATTTGCCAAAAGTGATTTAAGCGTTACAAAGCGGACGGAGTCTAATACAGATACTGATCTTACTAAAGATGCGGATTCTACTGAGCAAACTAATCTCAATGAGCGAACGGATCGGTTTGACCCTATTGATCTGACTGAGCTTTCCTTCGAGGCGGTTGAGCTGCCTCACGATTGGCTGATCTACAATACGCTGGATTTATATGAGAACAGTATTGGGTGGTATCGCAAGACGTTTGAATATACGAAGGATGAGCAGCAGGTGATTCTGTGTTTTGACGGGGTATACATGGATTCATCCATATATGTGAATGGGCAGTTTGTTGGGGAGTGGAAGTATGGTTACTCTGCGTTTGAACACGAAATTACGAATGCGTTGTTGGACGGGGTTAACGAAATTTTGGTCAAAGTTGTGCATCAGAGTCCGAACAGCAGATGGTATTCCGGGGCGGGTATCTATCGTAATGTGTGGCTGAAAACGAGGAGTCGCAATCACATCGTAACGGACGGCATCTATGTTTCCATAGAGCAGCAACCCGATGGTTGGCAGGTGGAGGTAGATACAGAGCTGTGTCTGGAACAGAATCAGCGTGCGCAGTTGGTGCATACGATTCTGTATAACGGTGAAGTCATTGCATCCTCTCAGGCGGAGATGGTGGCGAGCGCTATAGATGAAGGTGTTGAAGCACATGAACATCCAATTCAGTTTACAAACAGCCAGCAGCTTAACGTCCTTAATCCCAACTTATGGAGCCCGGATAAACCCCATTTATATGATCTCGTAACAGAACTACGTCTGATCTCGGGAGAGCAACATGAGGAGCTTATCGAGTCTGTTCCACAGCGGATCGGGTTCAAACAGGTCAGACTGGATGCCAGCGAAGGCTTTTATCTCAACGGTGTCAAAATGAAATTGAACGGTGTCTGCGAACACCATGATCTCGGCGCATTAGGGTCTGCGTTTAATGTGGCAGCGCTGAGAAGAAGGTTTGTTTTGCTGAAAAATATGGGAGTCAACGCGATTCGAACCGCGCATAACATGCCGGCGAAAGAGTTCATGGAACTGGCCGACGAGATGGGCATGCTGGTGGTGTCCGAAGCATTTGATATGTGGGAACGGGCGAAGACGCCGTATGACTATGCCAGGTTTTTCAAGGAGTGGACACATGCCGACGTAAGAAGTTGGGTAAGACGTGATCGGAATCAAGTCAGTCTAATCATGTGGAGTATCGGGAACGAAATCTATGATACCCATGCGGATGAGCGTGGGCAGGAAGTGACGCGCATGCTGATGGAGTATGTGCAGGAATTTGATCCGAAAGGAAACGCACGGGTGACGATTGGTTCGAACTACATGCCTTGGGAAAATGCTCAGAAATGTGCGGATATCGTGAAGCTGGCTGGCTACAACTATGCGGAAAAATATTATGACCAGCATCATGCCGAACATCCGGACTGGATTATCTATGGTAGTGAGACCTCTTCAGTTGTGCAAAGTCGGGGCATTTATCACTTTCCATATGAACAACCTGTTCTGGACGATGATGACGAGCAGTGCTCGGCACTCGGAAACAGCACGACCAGTTGGGGAGCGAAATCGCCGGAGTATTGCATCATCGCTGAGCGCGATCATCCGTTTTCCTTGGGGCAATTCCTTTGGACAGGGTTTGACTATATTGGCGAACCGACGCCGTATCATACGAAAAATTCGTATTTTGGACAGTTGGACACAGCCACCTTCCCGAAAGACTCGTATTACATCTATCAAGCCGCCTGGACGGATTATAAAAAAAGTCCAATGGTGCATATCTTCCCTTACTGGGATTTTAGCCCTGGTCAGATCATTGATGTTCGTGTGTGCAGTAACGCGCCCAAAATTGAATTGCAGCTCAATGGTGAAACCATCGGCACGTATGATATTGACCATGCTCACGGAACCCAGTTGTCCGGCTGGTGGAAAATACCTTTTGAAGAAGGTGAGCTGAAAGCTATCGCATACGATGAGCATGGTACGGTGATTGCTACCGATGTACAGCGTTCTTTTACCGATGCGAAGAAGCTTCTTCTGCATGCTGATCGGCAGGAGCTCCAGGCTGATGGGAAAGACCTTATTTTTGTGGGAATTACGGTTGAAGATGAAGCAGGTCATCCCGTGCACAATGCCAATAACCGTGTGCAGGTGAAGGTGTCCGGTGCGGGACGTTTGCTCGGTCTGGATAACGGGGATAGCACGGACTATGACCCGTATAAAGGGCTTAGCAGAAGGTTGTTCAGCGGCAAGCTGATGGCGATTATCGGTTCAACGCAAGAGGCAGGAACAATCCAGATCGAGGTGTCTTCGGAAGGATTAGAAGGAGCAACAGCGACATTCGAATCTAAGGTAGCGGATGTGGAGCGAGAATCCATAACAGTGGATGCAAAACCTGTCTTCATGAAAAATGAAAAGCGTCCGGTACTGACGGGTCACGCTCAGGAGATTCCTCTGCGCAAAATTGAAATCATCAGTGAATCAGGACAAATTCTTGATGCCTCTAACCCGGAAGTGATAGTTATAGCCAAACTGTACCCGGAAAATACCACTTATCGGGATGTGCAATGGTCTGTTGTAAATGATGCTGGCATCGTGTCCAATATTGCCAAGGTAGAAGTGATCACTTCTGGAACAGGCGACGAGCCAGGTTCACAGAGTATAGACGTAGACGAGAAAAGGCATAGGGTCAGAGTATCAGCTATGGGCGACGGGGATTTCCGCCTGCGTGCAACCAGCAACAATGGTACAGACAAACCCAAACTCATCTCCCAACTGGAGTTCAAGGCAGAAGGTTTGGGTACAGCCTACAAAGATCCGTATGGATTTATCTCAGGTGGCCTGTATGACTATACCAAAGGTGATGTGGGCAACGGTAATGAACGTGGCGTAGCTACCAGCAGGGACAGCGAAACTCATGTGGGCTTCCGCAATATCGACTTCGGCCCATACGGCTCGGATACGATCACGATTCCCATTTTTGCGCTGTCGAGTGAAACATATTTCATTCAAATCTGGGAAGGCATGCCGGGTGAAGAGGGCAGTGTGATGATTGCCGATGTCGTGTACGACAAGGAATCGATATGGAATGTATACCAGGAGGAGACGTATCGTCTGTCCAAACGACTCAGCGGCATTACGTCGATCTGCTTTGTGCTGAAACAGAAGATTCATATTAAGGGCTTTTCATTTGAACGCCAAAGCATGGCTTTTGAAACCAATGCGGCTGCGTCTTGCGATCATCTGTACGGAGATACGTTCACGATTGAGGACGACCGTGTGGCAGGCATCGGGAATAACGTTTCGCTGGAGTTTGAGCAGATGGACTTCACGAGTGAAGGTACGTCAAAACTAGTGATCTATGGCGCTTCAGCGATAGATAAAAACACGATTCATATCCGCTTCTCGGGTGCGGACGGGCAGAGCAACCAACTGGTGGAGTTTATTCAATCCGTAGGTTACGAGGAACGGACATTTGAATTAGAACCGGTATACGGGGAGCAAAAGGTAACTTTTATTTTTCTGCCAGGTAGTCAGTTTGATTTTGGCTGGTTCCGGTTCGAGAAGTAAATAAGGAAGAGCACATACACCTAAGTACCATGCACAAGGAAACGTACGAAAAATACAAGTTTATATCAGAAACCGCTTCTTGCATAAATAGATACAAAAATCCTCCTCAAATCTCAGATGCTGCTTCTTAACAGCCACTGATTTCAGGAGGATTTTTCAGTTCGTGTGTATGCTTAGCTTTCTAAGTTGGCTACAAGTGATAATTAATTTGTCCATGTGCGGGTAGTATCTTCCGTCATTTCACTTCATCAATCGTTACTTTGGCGGTGTTACTATCCCAGGTTACGTCCAGCCCAAGCTCCTGAAACATGTCATAAGGTGCTGTGGTGGCTCCAGAGTAGTTGCCAATGGGTTCACGTAGCGATATAACCTGTTCTTCCTGCGGGTCAAGCTTATTTAAGGTGGATACCGTGTATTGCAGTTCATTCGGCTTAATGGTAATGATCCGATCATTATATATTAATGTATAGTGGCTTATTAATCCTTCTGCGGTATGCACCTCAAATGTTGCTCCAAGTGCTAACGCAATCGTTTTGATCGGAAGTTGGAGCGTTCCGCTCGTTTCTACTGCAGGATATACGGATTGTAGTAACTTGCCGTTCACATAGATATCTGTACCTAGCTTAGCTTGAACAGGGATGTACACCATACCTCCCGAAGATGTGGCCGGCGCACCTGCCTCCTGATATTTGTCACCACCCCATCCCCAGATGTTTCCATCGGAGGAAAGTGCAAGACTATGGTAGTACCCGGCAGACACCTCTTTGATATCCGATAACTGCTTTATTTTCCCTTGTTTGCCTGTTACGGTCTTCCCGAAGCTGTATACCTCCCCTTTTGTAGTCACCAGAAGTACATAATAGGAGCTTGCATCCAACGTTTTCACTTTAAGCTCGTGGTGATATGGAATCGGTTTTCCTTGCGCATTCATTCTCCAGACTCTGCCTTTCGAATCGAGCGCTATCAGTTGTCCGCCTTTACCCGTGATGAACGTGATATTGGTGAGGCCTTTGACTGGCTTTGCTTTGGAAGGGGGACTGCCTGCTTTATCCGCTTCTTTCCATGTCCATACAGAACCGTCTTTTTTCAACGCATATCCATCGTAACCAGATAGCGTCGTTTGCACGACATTTTTCAAACCGCTGATTCGGTGCAGGGTGGGCTTCTTCCCAGCCTCCTCGTTCATCATGTTAGGAAGCTTCTGAGGTGGGGTCTGCCAGGATTGAACGGTACCGTCCTGAAGGAGGGCTACACTCGTGAAAGGTCCTGCGGTAACACCTCTAGCATTGGTGATTCCATGAACTTGACTGGGGGTTCTGCCATCTCCCCATTGCCACACGGTTCCGTCTGCTTGAACAGCTAAACTGTCCCCCCCACCGGAGTTAGAGATTGCTGTGACATTGGTTAAGTGCGGAATCCGGACAGGACTGAATGTATGGCGATACCTCACCGTGTCGCTGATTCCCAGCTCTCCTAACAGATTTCGTCCCCATGTCCAGACAGAACCGTCACTTCTTAACGCCACCGTGTAATAGTACCCCCCTGCTACTTGAGTGTAGTGGAGCTCCTGAGCTGTATTTGAAGTTAGAGAGGATTTAGGGGAGGAGCCTGAGGATGAAGCCGAAACTGCTCGATCCGGAGCGTTCCCTGTGAAAGCCTGCTCGTCCTTGGCTGCGTACGTAGTAGACACTGAAGGCAGCGTAGCTATGATCAGAGTAGAGACAACACTAGCTGAAATGATGATTTTACTGAAGCGGCGAAGGGATGCACTTTGTTGCTTGCGGGCCGGATTGACCAGCGATGAAGAGAGTGCTTTTTCTGTTGTTACATGATTAGCATGATTATCGGAATACATAAGATCGCCTCTTTTGGAAGAGTAATGGTAAAAATGGATGTGCTGTTAAATAAACGTAGGAACTGGGATGAAGGTTACATGAAATGTAGAGATTTCACTAAAAAAGTTGCAGGGGATGTTCCAAAATTCGGACGCTCATTTTCAAAAAATGTAACTTATCCAGTCCAGGTCACGTTGTACATATGAGGTGATTGCAATGGGAAAATATTTAATTATGTTATGTTTAGCAACTGTACTTGTAACAGGGTGTAGTTCGAATGATCCGCAGCAGACTGTCGATCCGGTAGAGAAGAAAAATCCTTTTCCTGCTATAGTTGAGCCGCATAACGGGGAGCAAGCAGAAAAAAGTGGAGATGTTGTCTTCCTCCATGGAGAGATGCGAAACCGAGAGAAGTGGGAGTCTTTTATGCAAAATGTGAAACAGAATCAACCGGATCACGTCCGGGTCACCATGTATACGATTGAAGGGGATCCCATCATCCATGAGCTAATCTATGACGGTACGCTGTTTCAATCCACCTATGATGCGACAAGAGATAAGTATGGCTCCAGAGAAGAGATCATGACGAATACTTGCAAGGGATTGGAACTGACCAAAATGGAGCGAGGAGAATCAGTGTACGTTTTAACCAATTGTGAGAAGCAAAATAGTTTCTACTTTCCAAAGATGTAGAAGAAAGATAAGAGTTACGAATGATGAATTATGAAACATGAAGCATGAATGATGAATGTTTAAGAATGAACACTGAAAGGCGCAGCGATGAAAAAAGGGTGGTCTGGTGGGATTCTTTTGGGATATGAACAGGTTTATATAGAGTAGGGTAGATTGCCGAAGTTTTATTTTTTCCTATGAAAGGGGTCATCACATGAGAGATGTACTAACAGATTGGCAAGCTTCATCTCAGTTCTATCATTCGGTTCTTGTCCAGAGACAGCTGGCCCCGATCTTGCAGGAGGCATGGTTGAAGCAGCTTATGGAAGGGATCATGTGGGTGCTTCTGGGTATTATTGTCGTTCAATTGCTGATCCGGGTGAGGGCTCGCTTGAGCAAGGGACCTTTCACAGACGAAGAAGTGGAGCAAGCAGACCCACTGTTTCTCGCCTATTTGCGGAGCAAGGGCAGGCTGAAGTTGAAGGACACGCAGGCGTCCATGTTCCAGTTAATTCGTAAAGGCATATTGTCGATGCGAGTTGTGAAAACCAAAGGACGATATCGGAATGATCCAGGTGAAAGCAATCCTCAACTTAGACCCAAAACAACGTTGGAGTACAGTGTGGAATCCTCGGTTACTAGCAGTTCGCCGGATGAACAGGGGCTGTTGCAGTGGCTATTCTCTACCTATGGTTTCAGTAAACAACGGCTGAGACTCGATGCTTTAGCCGGACCAAGCGAAGGGGAAAGTAAGCGGAGAGAAGCCATGCAGTACTACCGGCTTAAAGAAAAGGCGCTGAGCGAAGGCGTTCAGTCGTGGAAGGAACAAGTCGTAGAGACGAGAGACTGGGGACAGCTGATTCGAACACCGTTGCTTTTGCGATTGCTTGTCTATGTCATATTTCCTATTCTGATGCTCCTTACAGGTATCGTGTGTTTTGTAGATCGTGTGTCTGTGCCGGGCGTGATAGGTCTGGTAGTTACGGTGGTGATCTGGTTCTTGGTCATTCGGAAAATTCATGTGCGTTTGCTCTATCAAGCGGCTTGTGTAGGATTAATAATCAGCCTCACCGTGGCGATCAATGGCAATTCAGCGTTTACTTCATCGCTATACAGTATTATATTTCTATCTATTTTTGTTCGTCTGTTCTTGCCTGCTAGAGAAGTGGCTCCATCTGAGAGGGATTGGGAGGCCTCCATGCGTCACTGGCGTAAACGATACAGAAAGGGCATTCCAGTCGAGCGCCTGAGTGAGTCGCCAGAAGTGTTGGAACAGATCATTCAGACCGCTCTGGTACTGGGCATTGGATCACGATGTGTACGCAAAACGGATTGGTCTGTGTTACAGCAACACCATGATCCAGAGCTCAGACGCCTTGCGGATCGTGAACCTGCATCAGATAACAGTGTACCTGGATCAACAACATTAAAACATACACCTCTATTGGTGCTAGCTTTGCATCTGCGAGGCATATTCAGGCCGATGTTCGCGGCAGAGTTTCCGTTTGATCGCACTAATTATGTCTTCGCCACGATATTCCCTGATTCGGGTGGAAGCAGCGGTCACACTTCGGTCAATACGGATAGCTACAGCGGGGACGGTCATCATCACGGATCAGACAGCGGGGATTCCGGCGGAGGCGGGGACTCGGGCGGTGGTGGAGATTAATTATCATGGATTGAAATGATGCCTCCGCTGAACGCCTGTTCTTCATATGGGAGCCTAATAATACATCAAATTAGATAGGGTATGCGTACATGTGCAAGCTTGGCTGTGTAGAGCAGTTACCTAATTACTGAATCTTTGAGGGAGAAAATGATCCTTCTGTTCAATTTCAAAGATAAATTCCATTTGTTAAAATTTAGGTATAACGACTATGAACAGGTTTGGTGGTGAAAACGGCATGTTGCGGATTCAGGTACACCCCGATGAATTGGATGCCAAGGCACGTTATGTTCAGCAATGTAAATTGGATTTGGACCGAATGGTTCGTGAACTGGATAAATCTCTTAATATGCTACAATCCGAATGGTCGGGGGTTACACAAGAAAAGTTCTTCTGGGATTTTATGGAGATCAAACATGTTTTCCCGTCAACACTTGGTATGCTGGATAATATTCAGAAGGAGTTTACCTTCATTGCAAATAATTTTAGGACGACAGACAGCACAGGTGAGGTGGCTCTGTACATCCCCAATGAGTTGAAACCAAGTTTTTTCACTGGAGCAGTGGACAAAGCCATTGGTGACACCGTTACAGGTCTGGGCGAGACAGCCGAAGCACTCATCTATAATCCGTTAAGTACATTAGGCAGTTTGGCTTATGCGATGACTATAGGTAAGGTAGTTGACGCTGGACGTGGACTCGCATTTGCTTGGGATGCAGCCTGGGGCAACGGAACAGCAAGGTCTGAGATCGAGCAGTTTGTCGATGAGAAGAAGAAGCAACTCGACGAGGACGAGTCAGGTTATGTTAAAGGTGCGATGGTCGGCCAAGCCCTCTCTTATTTTATCTTCGGCAGAGCCTTACACCCGAAGGAACGTCATGAATCGGGTGGAGGTGGGGGAGGTAAGAAGGAGACTGATAAGGAGAGTGGCCTGAGTCATAACGGGAAAATAAGAATGGAAGGTACTAAAACCATATATACAAATTCATATGGGAATGAAATATCCTGGACGAATCAAGGCCCAAAAGATTTAGACGCAATTATTGAGAAGAATTTAAAAAGCTCGAAAACTGGCGATATTTTAGAAGGGCAAGTCGCAAAAGCGATAAAAGAGACAGGTAGATTACAAGGTACAGGTATAGAATTAAAACTGCAAAATAAGATGAAAGCAGGCGATATTGATATTTTGACAGATTCACATATTATTGAGGTCAAAAAGTCTTTGAGTGCTTTAGACGAAAAACAACTTGATAAGTTGATCAATCCATCTAATAAAAATTATTTTAATTATAATAATCGAGAAGTTATTTATTACATCGAAGATGTAACTGTGAAAAATAAAACCCAGTCTGACTTAGTTGAGAAATTAAAAGAGCAGAATATAAAATTAATTAGCTCAATAGATGAACTAAAGGAGGTTATAAGTAAATGAGTTCAGTAATAATTCTAAAAAAAATATCAAATTATTCTCCAGAGCAGACCCTTGAGAACTTCAAGAAGGCAGCGCGGAGAGCGAATATGTACTATTTTCACATTACAGTTGAACTTGATAAAGATCAGAACTTTCAATCTGCAGAAGGCACCTTATCTGAAGTAGATGAAGAGACTCTATTAAGTTCTGAAAATGAAGATACAATTAGGTACTTTACGTTTAACGTAAACAAAGTTGTTGAAAATTCATATGATAGTTTCACGTGGCTCACCCAATCAACGGATTATTTTTGGGCGATGGATATTGTGAATATCAATCATGAGTATGAATTTATTTACAAGTTTGTAGTGGAGTATTTTAAAGATAATCCAGAAGATTACTTGTGGTTTGATGATGCTGAGTGGTACTACACGGCTGATGATATCTTAAGGCTAAGTCAGGGACCTTATAATCCTAAGTGGTGTAGTGAAAAGGTTATTTGAGTGAAGAGGGCTGAAATAATGGGAATTTCAACTTTTGTATTATTTAGGCAAGGAGAAAGTATCTCGGCAAGCGATTTATTAAAAATTATTAGAGAAATATCTATTAATTACAGGCTCTACTTTGCTAACAATTATGACAAGTATGATGAAACTGGGAAATTAAAGTTTTGCTCAATATATATTAGTGACATTCCGTTTGAAGACAGTTATTCAAGGCAAATACCTTGGAATTTGTATGATGAGCCTTATAAATTTCAAACCGTAGAATTTGATTGGGATGATTCCAAAAGCCAATATTTTAAGGCATTAGTATCTGAAGATTTCTATGAGAATGAAGATTTATTATTTAAGATACTTTATGGAATTCTAAAAATATATCCTTCTGCAAAAGTATGGATTGAAGATAATTGGTTTTATACAATAAAGGATTTAGAAAAAATAAAAAATAAGCCATTGGACAATGAATGGTGCTATAAGAATCCCATAGATTTGTAAGAGAACTTACTTGAATGATTTGCTAATGCATTAAGAGAAAGTAATTCTCTGTTGAAATGTTGAAATGTTATTTGAGGCAGGGTGGGATGTGAATAGATTGGGCAATCTTAAAGGTGAGAAATATGCACTTAAATGATACGGTATGTAGAATAAACGAAATTAATTGGAGAAAAGTTGGTACTATTGTGTCTAATGAAGATGCAGATTTAGGGTATGAATTTCTAAGAAGGTTGGCTTTATTTTATAAAAATGAGGGTCTTAGACCCCAACCACCGATGTTTACTAATATTGCCAAATTACTTGGTGATACTGAGAATGAATTTCCGATTGCCATGTATTGCAATCCAGAGGTTCTGGAATTTATTGATGATTACCAGTATTTAAAAAAATATTTGAATTTTATATACAATTATCAATATTTGTTGAAAAAAAACCGGAATACACTGTTTATTTAAATGTATATGAGCCATTAATCAGAATATTGGAAAAAGGAGGATTTTTCGTCCTTAGGCCACAAGAATTAGAAATACAAAATGTGAAGTATATACCATTAAACAACTGGTATGATACGTTTTCAACAACTGAACCTTATAATATCAGTGAATAACTTCTACTACATAAAAAGTAGAGGAGACAAGTCTATGGAGTATTCACTTAAACTAAACGGAAAACAGAATGCCTTACGGATGAAGAATCTATTAATAAGTAAAAATCTTAAGGTGAGTTATAAAAAAAATGAAAACAATGATGAGTTTGATCTGGGCAACGGTTTGAAAATAAATATATATGATAATCATTTTCCGCCAAATCATCCAGCCTCTTCTTATGAAACGATGTTCCAAGAAGAGGATTTTATATATGAACAGACTATATCTTACGAATTAAAAAAAAATCAACATTATGAAATCTGTTATAAAATGATGTACGAAATCTCATTTGCAATTCTAGAATCGCTCCATGTAAGTGGAATATTCTATCACACATCCGGAGAGGAAATATTTTTTTATGCAGAAGGAACATATACGTTTAACATAACTTATCTTGAAATGCTTCAGACGAATTATGAAGAGCTTCTTGAGCATATTGAATATGAGAACTTTATGGAACGTTAAAGTTAGATTTAAAGGCACTTCTGCCATGTAAATGTAAGAGGGACTTCTTGTGTTGAATGTCTGTACGTTGTATTTATAGAAGAAGCGCTAATAAAGAAATTATTTTAAAGCGATAGTTTCTGACGATTTCGATGGTAACGAGGATTTATTATTTCAATTCCTATTTGCTCTCTTACAGGAGTATTCTGATGCAAAAGTATGGATTGAGGAAGAGTGGTTCTACACTTTTCCTGATCTTGAAAGGATAAAGGATTCATATAATAACAGTTGGTGTTACATTGATTCGATAATCATCTAGATAAAATTTCACAACTAAAACTATGAAAGACTTAAGGCACTTCTACCACATAAACGTAGAGGTGCTTCTTACTATAAAATCCAAGGAGAGCACCTCGCCATGATCCTTAAAAAACGGATTTTCAAGATCGGTTGTTGCCTTGCGTTTGTGATCTTGCTTGTTCTAACCTACAGTTTCTACAAAGAGAAAAGAATGTATGAACAATACCTGATCTCGAATATCAGCCAAGATATCGTTGATATGAAAAGTGCGATCATCACGAATGATCGTATTTTTAACCGCATACTGGAGGATGGCAAAATCATTAACGAGATGGTTGAGGACGGAGAGCAGGCAAGGCAAGTCTATTACGGTCTAATAGATATGATGCAGATCATCAATAAATATAACTTCATGAATCTCACTTTAAGTCAGGAAGCGAATTGGCTGGCTCAACCTGCAGCGTTATTTATCAATCATATAGAAGTAGGAGACATATGGCCGCAGGCGCTTCGCCGGATGCAGATGACATTCGAAAGGCTGGATATCAGCAATTATCCTGTATCCGCTGAACTAAAAGACAGAATACAGGACTACCAGGAGTTAAATCAGCGGTGGTTGAATATCGTCGGAGATTTTGAAACGAAAGTGATCGAAGAGAAGGACTGGCCTCAAATCCTATATGATCTGGAGCAAGAGACACGATCTTATTTTAAGGAGAAAAATGTTGATTTCGTGGAAGATGACGTTTGGAGAGATGCGTTGAATCCCAGGTATGATTTAAGAAAATAAGGGTGAAACAGTAAGAGGGAGGACTATAGCAGAAGCTGTAGTTATTTTTTATTGGGCTGTGGTCATAGTTATTCGCACACTCTCCGCATGTGCAGAAAACATAGTATAGGGCATATATACTGTGTTTACCGGCCTAAGGAGGGTGGCGACTTTGAAGCATACGAACAAGGTGAAAACGACTCTTCACTCAGTAAGAAAGAGACATCCTTCAACGAAACGCTGTAACAAGATTCCAAGAAAACGTAAGAAACGGTATACGATACGTAAAGCTGTGGGAAGAACAAGATGTGCTTGCAAGCAACGCGTGAGACAAAAGAAAGTATCTCGCAGATACAGAAATATTGCATTCTCTGGCAGAGGCAATGTTCCTCTCGCCTGTCCTGAGCCCACTTTGGATTCTGTCCCCGTTAAAATTGAAGAAATAAAAACAGTCAGTCTTCCCGAAACGCAGGGACTGATCGTACAACAAGGTTCCCAAAGCTTGGCAGGCCCTCGGGCTGAACAGGGTGAAGCAGGCAGTTCAGGGGCACAAGGTGTCGCTGGTTCTCGCGGTGAACCGGGAAGTCCGGGAGCTCAAGGTCCGGTTGGCCCTCAAGGTGTCGGCGGTGAGCAAGGCCCCTCTGGAGTGCAGGGACCTGCTGGTCCTCGTGGTGAACAAGGCGAACCGGGAAGTCCGGGAGCTCAAGGTCCGGTTGGCCCTCAAGGTGTCGGCGGTGAGCAAGGCCCCTCTGGAGTGCAGGGACCTGCTGGTCCTCGTGGTGAACAAGGCGAACCGGGAAGTCCGGGAGTTCAAGGTCCGGTTGGTCCTCAGGGTGTGGCTGGTGAGCAGGGGCCTCCCGGAGTGCAGGGACCAACAGGGCCTCAGGGTGAGCAAGGCCCACCGGGCAGTATCCCCGGAATTCAGATCATTCCTACATCAGACTGCTACTTTTATTTCCCTGACACTGATTTGGATTTATCGAACTCGGTTACAGTTGCTGCTGGTGAATTTGTTAATGATGAGGGAGGAAGTATATCTCAATTTGCAGGGATCGGCATGACGAGTTACTACAATCTTTATATTAATGGGATTGTACAACCTGGCAATTCGTATGTGTTAACTACAGATGATTTATTTATTCCGTCTCAAAGCGGTGTTCTGTTTGCTGAAACACCGGTCATTATCGAGATTGTTCAATTAACAGCGGTAATCATAAACAATTGAAAATGGTTATATCATCTCATCCCTCTGCCTTCACTACTCTCAAATCTACTACATATACTATGTCAGGTAGGAGGTGAGAAACATGCCACTTGTTACACCATTTCAGAACAGTTTAAGATTCGCCGCGACTATAGGGGATGGAACAGGAACCGGAGCAACGTTTGCAATTGCTGCAACGGCTTTTACGAACGATGCAGGTACAGCCGCAACAGCTTTTCCAGGCACGTTTAATTACTACAATCTCTACGTTAATGGCCTTATGCAAACAGCTGACACATCTTCGGTTACCACCACTACACTTACAATCCCCGGCGGAGATGCATTAAATGATGGCACCCCAATTGTCGTACAATTTGTAGTGTCATAAGGATTGCTTGAAGTGATTTAACAAAGCATTGTACGGCTTCTATCTGTGATAGGAGCCGTTTTTTTACTATACACTAAAATGAAAAGTTCTCTTCATTTATCTTCCTAGGGAAAGTTATTTCATTTGGGTGTATCTATACGGGAATCCTAATCATTTCAAATAAATTGTCGAATTTTCTTGGGATAGGATTTCAGACTATTCATTCAATAGTCATATTCAAAAGCAGTTTTTTAGGGTCTTTTTCCTCATTTTTAATGATAACGCTTGCGATTGGAAATCGGATTCAGTAATATTCATGTGAGTTTGTTATAACAACGATGGTTCACTGATCAAAGGGTTCGCCTAACAATCTAAATATGCTCTTTATGATTATTATATTTCTTTATACGATCAACAATTAAGATGATATATAAATCGAAGAGAGTACTTCAACGGCGAATTTCAGAATGTGAGCTAAGAATCTCTTAAGCTGGCCAGCAGACAAACGAAAGAGTTTCTTTATTTTCTTATTTTAACAGGAGGTTTATCCCTTGAAAAAAAGTCTAATGTTTCTAGCTTTGATTTTACTTGTTACCCTGTTTTCTGAGTCAACATATGCTGCAACGGATAGTCAATTTACAATAAAAAATGTATATGAATATGACAATGAAACTTATGATAAAATTAAACAATACGACAGTCTAAGCCTTGATCTGGTATCAGATAACACATTATCTATGGTTTTGGATACAGGTGAAGAAATCTTAAATGTCGATGATATTGCTTATGATTTGAATTATGATAGCGAATCGAATACAACGCTTATTTCAGCTACTGGAATGTTCCAGAATGGCAAATATTTTGTGTTGAAGTTGGGTTATGATAAAAAAGAGAACGCTAACGGGGATATCATAATTACATCAACTTCAGAAGAAGATGAATTTCCTAAAGAGAATTTTATCCGTTTTAATAATAATGAATGGATTTCTTTGAAAGATATGCATGAGGGTATCCAGGCTAATGAAAAGCCGATAGAGATTCCTTCTATGATAGGACCGATGGCTGCTGCCAATTTGCCTGTTGTAAAATCATCTAAATATGGTAAATATACTTTTTCCAATGTACAATGGAATACAACAAATTTGATGTCAAATAATGATAATAATATGCAAATTAAATTTCAACCTTTGTTATCTAATTTAGCAACATGGAAGGCACCTAATGGAAGTACAGGTCAGCTTATCAAAAAACAATCAGATATTCATACCATTTTAACTCGTTATGAATCTTATGATGTTAATTCAACATATGCTATTGCGTATACTAGACCACTTGTTAAGACGTCGAGTCAACGTACAATTCCTATTGCAATATCTTATGCAGGAATTGGAACTGAATTTCAGATTCCTATTGGCTCAAGCAATACCAGCACTGAAGGTAATCCTGCTAGATGGGATCTCAAAAGCATGTCGATTCCGCTTCAAGACAAAAGTGGGAGAGACCTCGATAAGTACACAATACAAGGTGTTACAAGCATTACGGGTAAAGGTAAAAATGTGAAGATTCAAGCTGGCGTCTATGTTAAAATTGGGGCATTTTATTCATTTGCTAACAAACCTGCTCAGTGGACTACCTTCACAGATACTTACACACACGATATAACTGCTAAAGTCCAATAATTACAGTTGCGGACGTCAGCTTTGAGGAGGAAATATGAAGAAACTGTTGCTTTTGGTATTAATGGTTACAATCATTTCTGGTTGCACTTCAAGTAATCAAGAAAAGGCTATAGATTATCTTGTGAAGAATCAAATCAATGATGCGACTGTTATCGTTTTTGGTAATAAACCGTCAGAGCGTACCTACATCATAGATTTGCAAAAGGGTCTCCAATTCATCAATGAGAACCTGAGAACAGATAATCCCATTGCAAATGTAAGTTATATTGATATTAGTGAAAAGCAACAGTATGATTTTGAGAAGATTTTTCAGATTGAAACGTATCCTCATATCATAGTATTTGAAAAGAACAAGATTGTCTTGGAAGCTCAAAAACCAGAAGAGATTGTTGAATTCTACAAGAAACAGAAATGAGTATCTGCTAAAGAGAATGTCTGTAAGTTATAATGCTTTGGACGTTCTGTTCCCGAAAATATAAAACGATAGAAGCCTCTCCTTGGTAAAATGGAAGTGTCGAGCAACCATTTTGAGGAGGGCTTCTTTAGTTTATTTAAGATATTTTTCTGGCAACGGATTTGTGGATAAAAGCAATGCGTTCCTGTACACTTGTCCACTGGATATCCACTGTATGTACTCCATAACCAAGTGCTCGCTGCCTTCGGCTACTAGAGGAAGCTGGCTATACGTCCCCATTTATCTTCTTGGATGAAGTAGATTTTGTGAGTCATGAGGGTGGACAGACCGGTGAACTTTTGGTGATTATGAGACGAGATGTCTGTTAAGATGGTGGCGATGGAGAAGAAGAACATTTTTTTGAAGAATATGTAATGATAAGTCTAATGCAAAGTGGGTTTACCTTTCTAATTACAAATGATTTAACTTAATGGTAATATGTAGAAGTAAGGATGAGAGAGGAGGGGAGTGTCATGAGAAATTTAAAGGGGTATAACTCCAGTGATAAACGAGGAAGTTATAAGTTTTGGATCATCATTGGATTCGTATTCGTTTTACTTGCTATAACGAACCCTAGTAAGGATGAGTTCGTAACATGGGTTGTAAACTCAGCAATAGAAGAGTCGGATAATGAATGGGTCAGTGCAGGAATTAATCTGCTTGGAAACCCAGTGATTAACGGAATTACGGCTCAGCAAGATTTAATATTTGTTTCTATTTTTAAAATGGAGCTGGGGTCAGAAACAACTTCCGTGTTGGGCTTTGGAAAAAGATTTTTTATTAGGCTCCCTTAACTGAGTTGAATTACGGTTTCACAGACAACGGAATAGGAGAATTATACGATGAAGTATTTAATAATCATCACTTTGATAATTGTAATTACAGGTTGTGAGTCTATTACGGATGTGGATAAGAAAGAGAATATCGTAACAAATGAGTCGAATACATATACGAGTGTTGAACATGACGAGAGCGATGTGGGATGGACCACATATCATAACAGCAGATTCGGCTTCAGTATTAGTTACCCTGGTGATTGGACAGCTGGAGAAGAATCAGATAATGGAGACGGAAAGCAGTTATATGTAGGAAACCCCGATGTTGATATTCGTGCATATGGTAGCCAAGTTTTTGAAGGTGTAGAAAATGCAGTATCAGAATCAATGAAATATCAAAGTTTAAAACTCGATAGCGAAATAAAGGCAGATATGTGGGTTGGTTATGAGGATGATATGGTTGTGATTGAAGTATCTTGGATGTCTGATGATGAAATAGAGTACCATTATTACGTTAAAGTGTCTAAAGACTTTTTTGATCGAAATGAAAATACAATAATACGTATCGCTAAAAGTATGAAAGCTATATAAGGAGAATAATTGTGAACGATTTTATATGGATTGTCATTGGTGTTGTTACATTGTTGGTTATTGCTGGGTTAGTACAACCCTCTAAAAAGAAAAAACGGAGAAACTCTAACACGCGAAAGAAACAAGCTACCAAAAAGTCGAAAAGCAATAGCTTTAATCGCTCCTCTTCTACGTGTAGAACAGATGATTTGATTCTAACCTTACCACTAGATAAAATGACGGGAGCAGAGTTCGAGCGACTACTGACACTCTATTTTAGAGACAATGGATATACGGTAAAAGAAGTTGGTGTTGGAGGTAGAGATGGTGGAGTAGATTTGGTTATCACCGATAAGCGTGGCGAAAAAACAGCGGTACAGGCAAAATGTTATGCAGATCATAACAAGGTGCAGGTGATGACTGTTCGGGAACTGGTAGGTGCAAAAAGAAATCATGATTGTATTCTCTCTTTAATCGTAACTACTTCTGATCTTACGGGTCCAGCAAGAAAAGAAGCTGATCAATTTAAAGTAGATTATTGGCACGGCGGTTTAGTTGACAGTAAACTGCGCAGTTGGGGAAAGTGGGTGCCATCTAATAAAAAGATAAAAACGGCTATCACTAAGAAAGAGCAACCTGTTTCTAAAGCAGTATCTAATGTTAAATGTAACTGCGGTGCTGCAATGGTAAAGCGTAAAAATAAAACTGGATCGGAATTTTGGGGTTGTAGTAATTTCCCAAATTGCCGTAAAACAAAGGCTGTCTGAGTAGATTTAAAAAATAAATGACCGAAGGGAGAGCGGCTTATATGTCGCTCTGCCTTCGGTCATTGTGCATCTTCAGTGTTCATTTTAAAATCTCTCGTATCACATTTTTGACTAAATGAATATTATCAGGAGAAGCTTCTCTCAGCATTGTTACAACTTCTTGGATGATTATTTCGGACTCTGTAAATTGATATTCTTCCTCCACATACGCAAATAATTGAATTAAGTTCACTTCAAGGGACTCAGCGATCTTTGCCAAGTTGACCAAAGAAACGTTCTTTTCACCACGTTCAATCTGACCTATGTAAGAAAAATGAAATCCGCCTTTTTCTCCGAGGGATTCTTGTGAATACCCTCTTTCTTTGCGTAGTGCACGAATTCTGGCTCCAACCAATTTCAAAACTTCTCTATCTTCATTCATGGTATTCACCTCTCTATGTTCAAAAGTGTAGTCAAGTTTCCTAAAGGTAAACACCAAACGAAAAGTACAAAATAAATATTTGATTACTATAAGTATCGTTTTGTTGTATAATATTGGTATTAATTCATTGGAGGGATGACAATGGCAAGAAATTGGTCCATTATCGAAGCACATTGTAATCACCAAGAAGCTTTCACTCCACGTTTTCAAGGATCTTATGACGCTATGAAATCTGAGTTCACACATAATCTAGATGACTATAGACTTCGTAATACAATATTGGACTATCACCAACATTCAAGGTATCACATCAAACTTGCCAACATAATGCATAGTCACAATCAGTCCCAGGCTTGTCTGATTCTCTGCGATTGGGCGCTGGCTTCCATGGTCAAGGCATTATATATCCAAGAGTACCATGTAGTACATCCACCGAAGGAGCTTACCATGAATGAGATTTTGCATATAGTGCATACGGATACTGAGCCCGGACTGGATATTGCTATGTTCATCGGTACGATTCAACATAGGTCTTCCATAGAAGAGTTTAACCATGATAGGAATCTACAACCAAACAACATCGAAAAGCTGCTTCAACGAACACAAGAAATACTAGAGGAGCTAGAAAACCAATTAAAGAATGATATAGAAATAAAGTAATATATTGATTTAATTTGTTATGCAAAGAGGCCGCTTTTTGAAGATAGGACTCCAGGAGTAACGGAGGCTGTGACTGTGGAAAATTTAGAGATTATCCTAATGGATTTTAGCTCCCACTTTTACGATAATAGCAGGGGAGAAGATACTGAATTTCAGGATATAACAAGTTTAGAGGAGATACTCACTCCTAAGGGAACGGGAAACCTGTTTCTGTCTGACCTTAACTTAGGGCACAATTTTATTGATGTGATGATTGTGTTTTCGTTTGATGAGAAAGACGGAGATATGACAATGAATTTCCCTGAAGAAGAGTTGTTTAGTGGAGAGAAATCCGAAACAGAGTTAAAAGTTGAAGGGTTAGTAAGATATATCTTTGATATAATGGATAAGTACGAAATTAAAAAGGTTAGAGTCGGATATGAACCAGCTACGGATGATGACACATGCTTGGTAGAGATCAATAACGGAATGAAGAACAATTTCAATGATATTGTTACAAAGTTATTGAGATAGATTCATATCATTCAAAAGCCCATTTCAACTCCCAAATGAGTAGTTATGGGCTATTTCAATTTTCCTCAATCGCTCCCGCCACTTTACAAAATCAACCCGTTCACCATTCATGGCAAATGGTATAATGGCAAAAAGGGAGATTCTGGCGCGGTGCTGGAAAGCTGCCACAGTAGAGAGGATGATATACCACATGCCTACATACAACAAATTGGTGCGAGACAAGATTCCGCATATTATTACATCCAGCGGTAAGGAGTGTCGGACGCGCATTCTGGACCCGGAGGAATATAAGCAAGAATTGAGAACAAAGCTGAGTGAAGAGTCGGAAGAATACATGAGCGCTGGAAGTGATCAGGAAGCGCTGGAGGAACTGGCGGATATGCTCGAAGTGATCCGGGCGCTGGCAGAGGTGCATGGAGCCAACGTCGCGCAACTGGACAAGCTGCGTGCAGATAAAGCCGAGGCGCGCGGAGGATTTCAGGAGAGAGTGTATCTGATCGATGTCGACGAAGCTTAATGTAAAACTGATTACCGACAATCTGGCCGATGAACTTATTACCCGGATGCAGCATGCGTCCGGGATTTATATTATGACGTCCTTTATGATGCAATCTGGAGTGAAGCTGCTTGCTCCACATCTCAAGCGGGCGGCAGAACGCGGAGCAGAAGTGCGGATGCTCGCGGGAGATTATTTATACATCACACAGCCAGAAGGGTTACGGGCGCTCTGTGAAGTTGATTCACGAATCGAAGCAAGACTTTGGCGAAGCATGGGGACTTCTTTTCACCCGAAAGCGTATCTGTTTGATCATGATCATGGAGAAGGCATGTTGATTGTCGGCTCATCCAACTTTTCATTCACGGCGCTCAAGACGGGTTATGAATGGAACTTGGCAATGAATGCGGAGGCGGAGCCGTATACGTTCCAGTCGGCATTGGAAAAGTTCATGCAGAGTTTCTATCACGAGACAACTTTGCCAGTGAACCCGGATTCCATTGCACAATATGAAGAAGAGTATCGGCAGTATCACCAGAAGAACCCGGAGATGATCCAGCGGATCACTGAGATGGAGGAAGCGGAGTTTGGCTCAAGGCTGCCAGATGTGGAGACTGAACAAGAGTCTGCTGTCTTGTCTCTTTTGTCTATTCAGCCGCGATTTGCTCAGTTGGATGCACTCGAAGCATTGAACGCCACGATGGAAGAGCAGTATGAAAGAGCCATGGTGGTCATGGCGACTGGACTTGGCAAAACCTATTTGGCGGGCTTTTTCGCCCAAAGGTTTGAGCGGATTTTGTTCATAGCGCACCGGGAAGAGATTTTGAATCAGGCGAAAAAATCGTTCCATCAGATCATGCCAGAACGTAGTCATGGAATATTTAACGGCAAGCAAAAGGATGGAGAGGCAGACTGTGTGTATGCTTCGATCTATACGCTGAGTTTGCAACGACATCGGGATGTGTTTGCTACTGATGCCTTTGATCTGATCGTGGTGGATGAGTTCCATCATGCGGCGGCGAAGACGTATATGAAGGTCATTGAGTATTTCCGTCCACAGTTTCTACTTGGCATTACGGCAACCCCGGATCGGCTGGATGGTAAGGATGTATATGCGCTGTGTGATGGGAATGTCGCGTACCAGATGCATTTTATCGAAGCAATCCGGCGCGGGTGGCTGGCTCCATTTCAGTATTACGGTGTATTCGATGATACCGACTATTCCAAAATCCGCTTAATCGGCACCAAATATGATGAAGAACAGCTTATGTCCATTCAGCTACAAGAGGAGCATGTGGAAACGATCTATGCGGCATGGATGCGACACAAGCAGACGAGAACCATCGGTTTTTGCTCATCCATTCGTCAAGCGGACTACTTGGCTGCGTATTTCCGCAGTCAGGGGGTGAAGGTGCTAAGTCTGCATTCACGTACGTCGGAAATGTCACGCGAGGAAGCCATCCGGCGGCTGGATACGGGAGAACTGGAAGTTGTGCTGACCGTAGATTTGTTTAACGAAGGAACGGATATTCCGAGCGTAGATACGTTGCTTTTCGTGCGTCCAACCGAGTCACTTACTGTATTCACCCAGCAGGTAGGTCGCGGTTTAAGATTGTCAGAAGGGAAGTCGCACTGTGTTATCATCGACCTGATCGGGAATTACCGCAATGCCGATGTGAAGCTTAGCCTGTTTGATGGACGGGGAGATGAGGAACGCGGTGGAAAAGCGCTGGACGTAGCTATACCGGAGATTCCGGATAACTGCGGCATTCATTTGGAGACCCGAGTGGTAAATCTGCTTCAGGAGTTAAGCCGCAAGCGGATGCCACGACGCGAGAAATTACATCAGGATTTTCTGGCTGTCAAACGTGAGCTTGGTCGCATCCCGACTTACCTGGAGCTTCATCTTATGGGACAGTCTAAAAGCATCGGATACCGGAGCGAATTTGGATCATATGTCGGTTTCCTGTACTGGGCGGAATTATTATCCCCGGCGGAGGGGGAAATCTATGTTCGGCACGAGGCGTGGCTGCGGGATGTAGAGAAGACGATTATGAACAAAAGCTATAAAATGGTCGTGTTGCTCTATATGTTGGAGCGAGGTGAGATACACTGGATGGAACCGATCACACCGGGTGAAATGGCTGAATTTTTCTATACGTACCTGACAGAGAAAGAGTATCGGAAACGAAAGGACTTTTCAGATAAAGGTAAGGTCGCGCTCACGGAATGGAATGAGAAAACGGAAAGTGAGATCAAGAATCTGATTATTGATATGCCCATGTCCAAGTGGAGCGGAGTCAAGGGAAGTATGACGCGGTTCGAAGATGACGTGTTCTCGCTGAATGTAGAAGTGCAGGATGCGGAGGAGCGTACAGTGTTATATCGCTGGACACAGGAAATATGTCTGTATCGGTTGCATGCGTATTTTGAGCGGGGATAATCCATTTTGAGTTAAGGAAGAATAGTACTAAAATTATCTAATAAGTAATTAAATAAATCAACAATACTAATCCATACGATTAAATATTTAGGGGAAAACAGCTTAGTAGTTAAAGCAAAAATGCCCCGAAAAATCGAATAGGATTAATGAATAAGGTGTGTGTATGATAAGAAAACCGGTTCATGTAGCAATGTACAGTGGTGGAGCTTCATCAGTATATGTGGCCTATCATATGCTAAAGACCTATGGGAGAGAAAATAGCCTTCTGTTTTTTGCCAATACTTTATGGGAACATGAGGATAGCTATCGCTTTATGCATGAGGTAGCAGATTACTTAGATATGGAAATTACCTATCGTGTAGATGGAAGAACACCAGAGCAAGTAATTTATGATTATGAATTTATTGGGAACTCTCGTCTTGTAAAGTGCGCAGATGAGCTAAAAGTTAGACAAATAATTATTTTCCTTGAAGAGCTTAGGGATGAGCATGATCTTGAACCTATTCTTTACTTTGGTACCGGGAGCCAAGAGCAACAAATGGTGGAGAATTTAAAGGAATTCTTTGCTGATTTTTTGTTTGAGCCAGTTGAAACGCGATTCCCGCTAATTTCTACTATTCTTGAAGAAATTGACATTAAGCAAATTATTGAGAAAGAATGGGGGATCAAGTTACCTATCATGTATAAACTTGGCTTTTCACACACGAATTGTGGCGGAAGATGTGTAAGAGGAGGATTCCAATATTATGCTCAGTTGTTTCAAACGTGGCCAGAAATTTATCGAGAACAGGAAAGAATGGAGGAGGAATTTCGGGGGAATTTCAATAAAAATATTTCTATTTTAAAGCGGGATGAAGGCCCTCTTACACTTCGTGAGTATCGTGATGAGTTGGAGCAGAATGGTTTACAACGATACTTAAGTTTTGATGATAATACAGTTCCATGTGTTTGTAAGTAATTAAAAAACAATTTTTTTGAAGTATCCTAAATTACAATACTCTCCGATATCTTGTCTTTGTTCGTGGCAAAGAATAATATTCCACAAACTAAAAAAAGCTTTCTTGCTTTGTCTATATAGAAGCAGATAAGCTTTTTTGCCATATCAAAATGATTTCTGAGGATTAATTAATCTTCCTTTCTGAAGAAGAATCTCGGCAATGTCGACTAACTCTTCCGAAGTAAGATCTCCTTAAAATCACCGACATATTTTCTTGTAATCATATCCTGCGTGTGAAATATACATATTCTGTTTTTGTTATTAAATATAATTGAATATATTGGATTTATGCTTAAAATATTGTAATTTAGAAAAGGTAATGATAAGATTAATATGTAAATTATAGTAAAAAAATTATAGGAGGGTTGAAGGTAATAATAAACAACTAAAAAAGGAGTTATTTTATATGAAAAAGTTTATGTCTTTAATAACAGTATTTCTATTAATGTTTGGTGTTTCTAGTTCTGTATATGCTGGTGACAGCCATATGGTAAAATTGGAATCGTTAAATATCAATTTAGATACTTACGATGAAGCTCTTCTGGAAAAACTACTTGAGGACAAGTCTTTAAGTTATGATGATGCTGTTTATTATGCTAAATTAGATAAAATAGTAAAAGAAATGGAAAAAAACGATATTGAATTTAAATTAGATGATCAACAAATTACTACTTCTATTAATGATGATTATATAAGATTAAATACTCAAGAATTCAGAGACCGAGTACTTTCTTTAGAAAAGGAAGCTGTTAAGAGCGCTTTGTTGTCTGATATTAGACTAAGAAGTGAAGGGCTTAGTGATTTACGAAATCTTTCTAAAAATTATTTATCAACTAATCAATATTCTCAACAATCATTTAAAGTTGAATATCCAGATGGCAGTTCAGTGAACTATTTCACTGAAACTGTTGAAGATGACCCACAAAACGTGATTTCCGTATTTTCTCCAGAAGAAAAAAGAGAGATTGAAAATGGATATAACAATAATAGTAATACAGATATAAAAATAGCGAGTTCACCATTTGACGGCTGCAGTCCGACGGGAGCGAGGCCTAATATAGTGGGACCTTGGAATAGTACATCTTGCATAGATCGTGAGTTTAACAAAATATATTATGATTATGGTGGTAAATGGCCAAGTGGGAAAACTTTACAGTATACTAGTAGAACGGAGTGGAGTTTCTCTTCTCCAACTAGTCACTCTAAAATTCAAGATTTATTTACTTGGCAGTGGTACGGTGTGGTTAAGAACCCAAACACATCACCTGAGTATAACTTTAGTGTTGCACCAGTAAGAGATGCAGGTAGTTCAACAAGTTCAGGGGCGGTACAAGTTGATACTGAGAGAATGAACAATATAAGTAAAAAGGGAAGTGGAACAAATGGGAGAGTACAAGGTTATGCAGACACAATTTTTAAAGTTACAAAAGCTTTTAGTGCAAGTTGGGGTGTTCTGAGTATTAACGTTGAAACAGGGCAAAAGTGGCACCAATATGCTATAACAGAGGTTGATGGTTGGTCCGAAGTAATGAAGTTTGCAGGAGAATATAAGTAATTCTCTTAAAAATAGGTAATTATATGTTATTGTATAATTACCTATTTAATCTATTTACTAAGGGAGTTCAATAAAAATGTATATAAAATTAAAACTGATTGCAATTCTCTCTGTTTTTTTTATATTACTTTCAGGGTGTGATCTTACAGACAGTAGCATAACTACAGAAAGTTCTTCGGAATCTGATAACGTTAAGAAGAAAAATATTAATGCGGAAAATATTTCACAAATATTAGAAACATATATAAAAAAGGAAAAGAGTAATATGAGTCATTTTCTAGTTACCGATTTAAAAAATTTAAAAGAACCTGATAATAATTTTTTTGCTCATTATACTTATAGAGTTAATGAAACAGACTACGAAGGAATTGCATATTTAGACAAGGTTAGCGGGATAGTAAATATTTCACGTACAGAGGAAGTAATGAAGGATACGGAGTCTCGTGTTACCAATCTTATGACAACTGGGGACTTTAACAATGCTAATAAACGATATGTTATCACAGCTGGTACAGTAAACGATCGAGATATTGATACGGTTCTTGTAACATATGTTAACCAAAATAATGTCTTCTTTAAGCTAAGTTCTACAAAAAGGAGTTTTTTAGATATTCAAGTGGTTGAGAGCGATGAACAAAGGATTGGTTTGGAACAAGTAATTGGATTAGATTCAGAACGAAATGAAATTTATAAAAGGGTTGAATAATGGGCTCGTTTTAATTTAAGTAAGTTACACCTCTTTGGTTCAATAGACAGGCTATCAATTGAAACAGAAGGGATGAGATTGCTATGAAAAAATGGATACTGTTCGCTACTGCACTATGCGTTGTCACCGTAGCCGGTGCGCTATATGCTTCAGCTACCAAAGCCAGTGCAGCAGCGTCCACACCAGAATACACCTTAACCGTGAACGGTAAAGAGATACAGACGAGTAAAACGAAATTGATGCCTTTCGAGCAAAAGGGAACGGTCTTGGTGCCTTTGCGCGCTACGGCAGAGTCTTTGGGATACAAGGTTAGCTGGATCGCAGCGGATAAAGCGACTCGTGTAGAAGACAGCATTCAATCCGTTATCGTGAAGGAAGGTAACACGCTAGCCAAGTTTACAGGGAAGTTGAAAGTCATCAATCTGACTCAGGATGTAGAATTGCCTGTGCCCGTTCAATCCAGAAAAGGCATAACGTACGTGCCTGCTTCATTCTTTGAACATTTTTTCAACGAGGTTATTGTAAAAGAGGGGAACGTGTCCATCTCAGCGCAAATGTCGAGCATCCAATAGCTACATGTCCACAACGATGTTTGAGTTAGATACGATATGGCTTGATGTTTGCAAACTGTTCATGGAAGGAAGCCCGATCGTTCCGAACCTAACCTTTGAAGATATGCTTCCACAATGGAGCATAAGTCTTGAAGGTTTTTCTTTTTTCAGGCGAGCGAACAAATCAAACAAAACAAACAAAACAAACAAAACAAACAAAACAAACAAAACAAGATCAGACCCGATACGCAACCCAACAGGCAAAAGTACATCAGCACGTATATTACTCACATAAATTACTGTAATCCGTATGTATATATCCACTCCTTTTCAACGAAAATATGGAAGAAAATACACCATCAAGATCCATATTCCATATTCTCGTCAACGTTTGAGATTACCTATGTCCCAAATGGACACATGTTTCAAAAAACGCTTCCAAAATTTCAATTCTGCCCTACCTTTTCGGCTCAGAAGCTGAGATAATGGGGATGGCTAATCCGATGAAGGATTTTAGACGACATAAGGGATAGCGGTTACATGCCGCTTGCATATGAAATGGGAGGAATAGAGATGACCACACAGGTAACAGAACTCATTCAATCAAAACAGGGACAGGCTTTGCTTGCGCAAATGTACGGACCACAGCATGTAGAGGAGCAGGGTGCCCGTTACGAGAAGCTGGACGCTTCGTTCCGCGAGCATTTCGGTGAGCAGGAGCACATGCATCTATTCAGTTCCCCGGGCCGCAGTGAGATCGGCGGTAATCATACGGATCATAACCATGGTAAAGTGCTCGCGGGAAGCATTACGCTGGACACGATTGCCGTGGCTGTGCCGACAGGCGACAACGTCATTACGTTCTACTCCGAGGGATACGACAAAAAGTATGTCATCAACCTTGCGGACTTGAAACCTAATGCGGAAGATGACGGTACTACCGGATTGATTCGTGGTATGGCGGCGGGCTTTGTAGAGCTTGGATTCAACATTGGTGGATTCAAAGCGGATATCTCCAGTAACGTATTTGCGGCTTCGGGTGTCAGTTCTTCTGCATCCTTCGAAATGTTGATCTGTACGATCCTTAACCATTTCTATAACGATGGCAAGCTGGATGTCGTAACACTGGCAAAAATCGGACAATATGCGGAAAATCACTACTGGAACAAACCGTCCGGCCTGCTGGATCAGATGGCTTGTGCATACGGCGGTCTGATCTCGATTGATTTTGCTAATTCGGCTGAACCTGTGATTGAGCCTGTGGAGTGGAATTTCCAAGAGAACGGATATTCCCTGGTCATCGTGAATACAGGTGGCAACCATGCCGACCTGACAGAAGATTATGCTTCTGTACCTAACGAGATGAAAGCCGTTGCGAAAGCACTTGGCGCTGAATACGTGCGTGAAATCTCAGAAGAAGATATTTATGCAAAATTGCCTGCGATTCGTGAGGCAGCAGGAGACCGTGCGGTATTACGTGCATTGCACTTCCTGGCTGAGAACAAACGTGTGGATGGACAGGTATCCGCTTTGCGCGAAGGACGTTTTGCTGATTTCTTGTCACTGATCACTGCATCGGGTAACTCTTCATGGAAATGGTTGCAGAACGTGTATCAAGGCGGGGCTTCCCGTGAACAAGAGATTTCCGTGGCGCTTGCCTTGACTGAGAATTACCTGTGCAACCTTGGCGATGGCGCATGTCGTGTGCATGGTGGTGGATTCGCAGGTGTTATTCTGGCGATTGTACCAAACGAGAAGGCAGAAGAGTATATGAACTGGATGCGCGGTATGCTGGATACACCAGTCATTGTCGTTAACGTGCGTCAGCACGGTTCGATCTGCTTGAATGCAGAACTGAATTAATCCGGCTTGATTATAGCTATATAAAGACAGAACGAATTCAAAAGCGGACTCGGGTAGGATTATTCCTTCCGAGTCCGCTTTTTTTGTTTTAACATGGAGATCCACCAATAGCCTCATGCTGCAACGATAGTTAAGATGGTCACTGTTTTCGAAGGATCGAATCAACGATATGTGTATATTGACGCTTGCTACTGTTTACTGCTCAGCTACATTTCGCATTTTGGAAGCAAACAGGAAGCAGGCCAGGATGTAAACGACGCTAAGTAATAGATAAGGCAATTGCAGTGAGAACAGACGGTCGAAAAAGGTTTCGCTCACGCGAACGAGCAATCCGCCCAGCAAGGTGCCGATGGCGCTTATGCCAAACGACAGAAAACGGAACACACTGCCTACACGTCCGAGCAGTTCATTTGGAACGGAGCGTTGCAGGATCGACGAACGGACCACGTTGTAGACAACAATGAAGAAGGCTGCGCAGAAGTATAGACCACCGACCACATACGCATTGGACGTTAGACCAACAGCTCCATAGAGTAGCCCCATCGACAGGATGGAGAGCAGAATGAGTTGCTTGGAACTCCAGCGTTTCCGCATATAAGCTACAGCCTGACTCCCCAGAATACTGCCGATGGTTGCAATAGAGATTAGAATACCGAAGGCATACGCTTCCAGCTGTAATACTTCACGTACAAAGAAAATTTGAGTCACCAGAATCATCGAGAACATTAACGTGATCGTTACCGACAAGATGGCCAGGCCGCGAAGAAACCGGTCTTGAAACACATACTGAATGCCGGACCACATCTCACGTTTCCAATTTTTCATCGGGCGAGTTTCCTTATCCGCCTTTTCTTCAACTTGGGATTCTTTTGATTTCGCGGGATGGAAGCTGCCGCGCAGGCCACTAATGAGTAACAACGAGAGTATAGCCGTCACGGTGTCAATGGCAAAAGGGTATACGATATGCATCGTAATAATGAAACCGCCAAGCGCTACGCCCAGAATATCACTGGTGATCAGTTGCCCGGCAGTAAATTGGCCGTTGGCTTTTTCCAGTTTTTTCTCCTCTACAACCTGAGGAATGATCGTCTGCACGGTGCTGTCAAAGACAACGCGGCTTAGACCAATCCCGAACATAAACAAGGCAAGCAGAGGTATGCTGATCCAGCCTCCCCAGATACAGATCGTCAGGAACAATAGAAATATCATCCGGGTAAAGCTGGCTCCAACCAGCATATGTTTGCGTGAATATCGGTCGATCAATACGCCAACCGGCAGGCTAAAAATCAGCCAAGGTAATCGCAGGGCAGTCATCGTAATGGATGCATATAACGTATCCGTTGTTAGGGTGGAGACAAGCCAGGGTACGGCAGCGAGCGTTAATCCATCTCCTAGAAACGTAAGGGAAAAGGCACCGAACAGCTTGGAGTAGTTTAATTTTGATTTCATATATTCCTCCGTTCGTAGATATGGTACTGGTATGTAGCGTGTAGATCGGATTCTCATGTAATAGATTAAATTAAAGGCTTTCTCTAGTACTAATTTATGTTATTTGGTAGAAATCCGCAAATTTTGGAGAGTGTATGATTCCTGTTTTCTTCAAAAGATATTGTTCATATATGCATTTATTGTCGAATTATGATGTCGAATATTGTAATAAATTGTAGATTAAATGAATAAATTACGCATTATATTAGAAAAAAGTATGGAGTGGTATAAAAGATTGGTTTTTGTTTTTTATTGTAGAAAATTGGCACAGAAAAGAGTATAGTTGAGGAAGAATTTAACTGTTGATTTCTGACATTTAGGTTGTAAACAGTATACTGGAATTTTACAGTGTATTGACCAGAATACATGCATTTATTATGAAGTTAACGGAGGGTACATATGAGTGCTTTTAAGAATTGGCTCAATTCAACCAAGCAAGGGTTAGAGGATCAAGTCAAGCGATTCAAGAACAAAGATTTCATGGATGCTGTAGTAGCTGGTTGTGCCCTGGTTGCTTTTGCAGATGGGTCCGTTGATGCCTCGGAGAAGAACAAGATGGCGGGTTACATTAACCTGAGTCAGGAATTGAAGGTTTTTGATATGACAACCGTGATTGAAAGATTCAATCATTATGTGAATAATTTCGAATTTTCCCCTGAGATCGGGAAGCAGGAAGCTTTGAAGGCGATTGCCAAGTTCAAGTCCAAACCTGAAGTAGGGCGTGTCATTGTAGGTGTATGCAGTGCTATTGGTGCTGCTGATGGTAACTTTGATGATCAAGAGCGCAGAGTAGTGGCGGAAATTTGTACTGTTCTGGGCCTGAATCCAGGTGAGTTTAGTCTCTAGAGTCTATTAGATAGAGAAGTTGAAAGGAGGTGAATATTAGTGGCCGGTATTAACTTGGTAAAGGGACAGAAAATTGATTTAACCAAAGGTAAAGCTGGATTAACCCATGTGATCGCCGGTTTGGGTTGGGACCCTGTAGCCTCGAAAGGGTTTTTCGGGAGAAAAAAACAAGCCAATATCGATTGTGATGCTTCAGCTTTGCTATTAGGTGAAAATGGAAAGTTAACCAAAGAAACAAATCTGGTTTGTTTTCATAACAAACAGAGTTTATGTAGATCTGTCGTTCACTCCGGAGATAATTTGACGGGCGAAGGTGAAGGGGACGATGAGCAAATCAAAATTAACCTCTCCGTCGTACCTGCTGATGTTCATAAAATTCTGATCGTCGTGAACATATATGACTGTGTTAATCGTAAACAGGATTTTGGAATGATTGAACGTGCTTATATTCGTATCCTGGATGGTAGAAGTTCGCAAGAGTTGGTTCGTTTTAACCTGTCGGATAGCTATGCAGGGATGACAGCCCTCATCTGTGGTGAACTGTACCGACATAGTGGCGAATGGAAATTCTCAGCTATTGGTGAAGGTGCTCATGCTGTACATATCGATGAGCTTGCTCGTCGTTATACGTAAAAATGAGGATTACCTGAAATGAATTCAGCAACTAAAATTATAGTGAGCGGAGATGAATCTTAAATGGCTATTAATCTGTCTAAAGGTCAAAAGATTGACTTAACAAAAACAAACCCGGGACTGGCTAAAATTACTGTAGGTTTGGGCTGGGACACGAACAAATATGACGGCGGTAAAGATTTTGACCTCGATGTCTCCGTATTCTGCGCTAATGCTGACGGTAAAGTAAACGGGGAGAAAAACTTTATTTTCTTCAATAATCCTCAAAATGAGAACGGTTCTGTCGTGCATACAGGGGACAACCGCACTGGAGAAGGCGATGGCGATGATGAGCAAGTGAAAATCGACCTGCCTAACGTTCCGGCTGACGTTGAGAAAATCGCATTTACCATTACGATCTATGAAGCGCAGGAGCGCAGCCAAAACTTTGGACAAGTATCACGCGCTTACGTACGCATTGTAAACGAAGCGAATTCCGAAGAATTGATCCGTTTTGACTTGGGCGAAGATTTCTCTATTGAGACAGGTGTTGTCGTTGGAGAGTTGTACCGTCATAGCGGCGAGTGGAAATTCAGCGCAATCGGTAGTGGTTACCAAGACGGTCTGGTTGGACTGACTCGGGATTATGGCTTGCAATAGAATTGTTAATCAAGCTGTGCATGTATAGCAATACCGGAAAGCCGTCGATCTGACGGTTTTCCTTTTCATTACATTAAGATCTTTTAAAATCTTTTGCTGAAAAGAAGGGCGGACGAATAGATGACGATTAGCTTGGCTAAAGGACAGCGGATTGACCTTACGAAAACAAACCCTGGTCTGACTAAAGTTGTAGTGGGCCTGGGATGGGATACCAACAAATATAGTGGCGGAGTCGATTTCGACTTGGATGCTTCCGCTTTCCTGCTTCATGAGGATGGTAAAGCCAAAGGAACAGATGATTTTGTCTTTTACAACAATCCAACAGGCGGCGCAGGATCATTGACTCACACAGGAGATAACCGGACAGGTGAGGGAGAGGGCGATGATGAGCAGATCATCGTAGATTTCAGCAAAGTCCCTGCAAACATCACGAGAATCGGCATTACAGTAACGATCTATGATTATGAAGCACGCGCACAGAATTTTGGTCAGGTATCCAACGCTTTTGTTCGTGTTGTCGATGCTTCTAGTGACCGTGAAGTTTTACGTTATGACCTGGGCGAAGACTTCTCTACCGAGACGGCTGTTGTGTTCTGCGAATTTTATCGTTCCGGTGCAGATTGGAAGTTCCAGGCGATCGGCAGTGGTTTTGCAGGCGGGCTCGCCGCGTTATGCCAGAATTATGGACTAGACGCGAAATAAGAGAAGGATAGGTGAATCTGTTATGGCTGTAACAGTCGTCAAAGGGCAAAAAACGGACCTCACTAAAACGAATCCCGGGCTTACCCGGCTGACGGTAGGCATTGGCTGGGATTCTTCTCCTGCGCTTGAACTAGACACATCTGCTTTTCTTCTTGGTGCTAGCGGGAAGGTATCGGGTGATGAAGATTTTATCTTCTACAACCAGCCAACAGGCGGTTTTATTACCTACAAAGACACACCGCAGCAATCAGATAAAAAGCAGTTCGAACTCGATCTGAGCCAAATTCCCGCCCGTATTGAAAAGATTGCGTTCAGTCTGACGATTTATGAAGGGGAGTCCAAAAACCAGAGTTTTAGCCAGGTTCAGAACACCTATATTCGTTTTGGTCATGCGAATAGCGGACAGGAAGCGTTGCGGTATGATCTAGCGAGTGGTTTTACCGTGGAAACGGCGATCGTTATTGGCGAGTTATACCGACATAACGGAGAATGGAAATTCAACGCTGTAGGTGCTGGTTTTTCCGGTGGACTGGATGCACTATGCAGTAACTTTGGCGTGAGTGTGGAGAACGACACGACTTCTTCACAGCCCGTCCCTCCAGTGCCTCAGCCACCTGCGCCTAAACCTCCTGCTCCACCAGTTCCACCGCCTCAACCCAAGATTGAGTTGAACCTGAGCAAGATTGAGCTGAAGAAAAAGGGCGATACCATCAACCTGAAGAAAAATGCAGGTGGACTTGGTGAGATTCTAATTAATCTGAACTGGAATCAACAGACGAGCAAGGGATTGTTCGGACGAAACAAGAGCGTGGATCTGGATCTGGGTTGCCTTTTCGAAATGAAGGATGGTAGCAAAGGAGTAATCCAGGCGTTAGGTGAATCGTTTGGTTCTTTGAATCGGTATCCTTATATTGCTTTGGATGGGGATGACCGGACAGGTTCAGTGAAAACGGGAGAGAATCTGCGTATTAACGGTGCACGTATTTCCGAGATCAAACGACTCCTTGTATTCACCTACATTTATGAAGGGGTTACGAATTGGTCGCAAGCGGACGGTGTCGTTACCATTAACCAGAAGGACGGCCCGGATATTATCGTGCGAATGAATGAATATGGAAGTTCCTTAGGGATGTGCGGAATCGCTATGTTCAGCAACGTGAATGATGAAACATTTAGTATTGAGAGGATCGTTCAGTTTTATAATGGACACCGCGCTCTGGATGAAGCCCATGGATGGGGTATGCGCTGGACTGCCGGCAGTAAATAACAATTTGAGTTAGCGGAGGCTCTCTGTTCATGTTTAGTGATTTCTTTAGAAGTATTAGTGAGAATTACGGTCATTTTTTCTCTTGGACCGAGATTGTGGCTACTCTCTCCGACCCCGTAAGTTGGGGAATCATCGGCAGTTTGATCTTGCTGGAAGGGCTTTTGTCCGCAGATAACGCTCTGGTGCTTGCCGTAATGGTTAAACACCTACCTAAGGAGCAACAGAAACGGGCATTGTTCTATGGTATTTTAGGTGCATATATTTTCAGGTTTATTGCTATTGGGCTCGGAACATTCCTTGTCAAGATTACCTTGATCAAGGTACTTGGAGCATTATACCTCCTCTATATTGCTTACAAGGGACTATTCAAGTCTCAGGAAGAGGAGAATCAGGAAGGAAAGCAATACTCGTTTTGGAAAACCGTACTTATGGTCGAACTGATGGACATTGCTTTCAGTATTGATAGTGTTATTGCTGCATTTGGTATCAGTGAGCAGATTTGGGTGTTGTTCCTCGGAGGGATTATCGGGGTACTCATGATGCGTGGAGTTGCACAAGTGTTCCTCAAACTCATTGACAAATTTCCTGAATTGGAAAAAGCGGCATTTATTCTTATCGCGATCATTTCCGTAAAAATGATGTTGAGTGCTTTTGGCTTCCATATCCCTAACGTACTCTTCTTCTCGTTACTGATTGTTGTATTTGTTGGAGCAATGCTGATAAGTTCCGCAAGAAAGAAAAAAGAAAATCAAGGCCAGGTTTAGTTTTAAAAATCGCCACACCTACTACCAATCCCTCCGCATCTTGGAGGGATTGGTTTTTATACCCCGACAGCATTCATTTTATAATGCAGAACTGACTTCAAGTCAGAAGTGCAAGGAGGAGAATAACCTGAAATATTTTAGTTTTTTGAATGCAGAGGAAGAAGAAGCTTTATTTTTTTCTTCGCCCATATCGTTTAGTCACCGAACCTCCAAAGAAATGCTGGCATACGCTGTTGGGGCTGCTTTGTACATGCCAGCCACACGTCCGCATATAGCAGACGATATTCTACAACGTAAACATGAAGGACTTACAACCATCGTTATTGATCTGGAAGATGCGGTAGGCGACGAGCAAGTCGAATTTGCGGAACAATGTCTGTCTCAGCAACTTGGACTTATTACAGACTACATGGAGGCAGGGAAATTACACACCAATGACATGCCTTTATTATTCGTCCGGATGAGATCCCCTGAACAGTTGGAACACCTTATAGAAATGTTGGGAGAACGAATCTCTTTATTAACAGGTGTTGTACTGCCGAAGTTTAGCTGTGAGAATGGACGTGCTTATTTGCAGCTTGTTCACCAGTATAATCAGCAGAAAGATCATTCACATCCACTCTTATATGCGATGCCCATTTTGGAGACGGCGGAAGTTATTTACCGTGAGTCACGTTGGCAGACATTAATGGATCTGAAACAGATTGTGGATGAGTATGCACCATATGTATTGAATATCCGAATCGGAGCGACAGATTTCTCAAGCCTGTTCGGTCTGCGGAGAAGCCCGGAGCTTACGATTTACGACATTGCAACGATACGTGATTGCATAGCTGATATTGTCAATTTATTCGGGCGTGCAGATCAGGGATATGTGATATCCGGGCCGGTCTGGGAGTATTTTAGCCAGCGTGAACGTGTATTCAAACCCCAATTAAGGCAGACGCCATTCGAGGAATCTCTGGGCAAGACAGGGCGGAACCTCAGAATGAAATATATTACGAACTCCATGGACGGGCTCATGCGTGAAGTGATGATGGATAAGGAGAACGGCATTGTAGGTAAAACGATCATCCATCCGACACAGATCAAACCTGTTCAGGCGATGTATGTGGTTACGCATGAGGAATTCATGGACGCACAGGGAATTATCACTCGAAATGATGGGAGCCTGGGTGTTTTTAAAAGCACGTATACCAATAAAATGAACGAAATTAAACCGCATTTAAGTTGGGCTAAACGAATCTTGATCCGATCACAAATATATGGGGTGTTACATGAACAGCAGCATTTTGTCGGGCTCTTGCCCAAACACGAACAGACTTACGTTTCCTATTCTTGATCAGTTTGAAGTCACCGTCGAGGCTACACATAATCCGCTTGCGATCCCATTGGAGAATCTGTTCTCCATGGCGGCACGCCTGAATAAAAAGAGATCTTTTCTCTTTGTCAGTAAGTTGCTGGGCAAGCATATTGCCGTCAATCCATATACCTCACTTCTAAGCGGCGCTGCTCTGGCCGTTCTATTGTATGAGGATGTAACGCACGGAGAAGACAAGCGTACTATAGAGTGGAAGCAACAAATGGTCCGTGGACTAATCGATCCAGAACAGGCCCGTGAGGCTTATGAATATCTAATGGGTGTGCAGATGAGTTTGCCTGAAGAGGTTCGCTTTGTTGGTTTTGCCGAGACGGCCACAGCTTTGGGACACAGCATGTACGAGCTATTTGCTAACCGTGCAACGTACATTCATTCTACGAGAGAATTCCTTCCCGAGATTGAGCCGGATATCCAGTTCGAGGAGGAGCATTCCCATGCCATGTCTCATCGCTGTTATGCAGTGGATTCTGCCTCCCTTGCTGAGGGTGGGCCGCTAGTCCTCGTGGATGATGAGATTACAACAGGCAACACCACGTTAAACATCATTCGGGATATTCAGCGTAATTATCCACGTAAACAATATTATATTGCGTCATTACTGGATTGGCGTACGGATGCAGATGAGCAAAAATTTTCTTCATTAGAAGATGAACTTGGAATAATTATCACCCCTCTCTCTTTGTTAAAAGGAAAAATTCAGGTCACGGGTGAGCCAGACATTGATATCTCGGGGGAAAAGAAAATCTCTGAATCCACATCTCTGATAAGTGTTATATCTGTAGCAGGTGAACTGGAGCCTTGGGCTATGGTGTCCGCAGATTCCGAGGGGAATCGCTGTTCACTGCCCTACCTGAAATATTCGGGACGATTCGGCATTCATTCCGGCCTTAATTCAATGCTGAGTGCAGGCATCACAAGGATTGCATCCATTTTACGTGAAAAAAGAAAAGGACAACGAACCCTTGTCATGGGAACGGGTGAGTTTATGCACATTCCGATGCGGATTGCAGCTGAGATGGGCGACGGTGTTCTCTATCAGTCTACGACTCGAAGTCCGATCTATACGGTCAATCGCCCGGGATATGCTGTTGTTGCAGGTGAAGGATATGCTTCTCCAGAAGATCCGGCTGTCCGAAATTATATTTACAACATATTGCCTGGGCAATATGATGAGATCTTTGTTTTGATGGAAAGACATATGTCAGAGGAACGCATGCGGCCTATGCTTGATGTGTTGTTACAACTCGGATGTAAGCAAATACATGTGGTGTACTGCGGTGCTCCACAGGAAGGCTGAGAAGACAAGCGATGAACTTACCTGCTATGGAAAGCATAATCAAGAAACAGATTAAACCTCCTGAACCCATGGGGAGTTATGACCCGTCCGATGTTATATTTTTGTTGAAGGATCTAAGTAACATTTCATTAGAAAAAGAGACCGGAGAACGTGAACATGCAATTCAGTCGGGCGTGCATTATTCAGAGATGCTACCTGTCGAGTATCACCCTTCGGATGAATATATTGAGCTATTTCACGAGACTTTAGCACAATCCGCTGAAAAAGTAGCCAGAGCCGCCGCAACGGTAGCGGAGATTATTGTACGCAAGCGGGGATTGAACACCGTTCTTGTCTCGCTGGCTCGTGCAGGAACGCCCATTGGCATTCTGGTGAAACGTTATATTTCCATGAAATATAACGTGGACTTGCCTCATTACAGCATTTCGATTATCCGTGGCAAAGGAATAGATGAGAATGCCATTTTATATATTTGGCAACAGCATGGGGTTGATATGCCAATCCAATTCATCGATGGCTGGACAGGCAAAGGGGCCATTCGCAAGGTGCTGGTCGATGCCTGCGACAGCCTGGATCAACGTTATGGTATTCGGTTGAATGATAATCTAGCCGTACTCGCTGACCCCGGTCATTGCTCAGATACCTATGGCACCCGAGAAGATTATTTGATTCCAAGTGCCTGTCTCAACTCGACCGTATCGGGCTTGATGAGTCGGACTGTGCTACGGGATGATCTCATTGGACCGAATGACTTCCATGGAGCCAAATGGTACAAGGAGTGGGCTTCTTCTGATCTGTCGACGATGTATGTAGACAAGATTTCAGAATATTTTACCAAGGTTGAAACGGAGGCCTCGCTTCAAGCAGAGGATGCGTTAGCCGATCCTCCAGAAGTCACATGGCAGGGAATGAAGGATATTCAATCCATTCAACAGACGTTTGATATCCAGGATGTAAATCTGATCAAGCCAGGGATTGGAGAGACGACGCGGGTACTGCTACGCCGTGTGCCTTGGAAAATACTGATTGACCGTCCGAACAATCCTAACCTGAAACATATCATGCTACTTGCTCAAGATCGTGGAGTTCCCGTTGAGGTATTCCCTGGGCTAAGTTATTCATGTTGTGGCATTATTCGATCTGTAAAGGGGGGCGGCGAATGATCTATGCAAGTGATTTGGATCAGACACTGGTCTATTCTCGTCGTTCTATGGGCGTTGGTGAGGATGCGCCCGGATTGGTTCCGGCAGAATGGATTCGTGGTGAGTTGTCTGCCTTTATGTCAGCCGAGACGTTGAACCAACTGATGACACTCCCTAAGGATATCCTGTTTATTCCTGTAACGACACGAACAGTGGCGCAGTATCAGCGGATACAGATCTTTCAGCAAGAGGTTATTCCGTCCTATGCGATAACTAGCAATGGTGGCAACATTCTAATGAATGGCAAGGTTGATCCCTCCTGGAACGAACATGTTCGTTCCAAGCTTCAAGAGCATGCAGCAACGCCTGCCGAGGTGCGTCAGATATTTGACGATGTACTGAACAAGGAATGGATTGTAGGAGAGCGACTATGTGATGAGTTGTTTTTCGCTTTTGTCATCCATCGTGATCTCATGCCGGTAGAAGAAGTTACAGAGAAGATCAAGCATGTGGAATCCCTGGGCTGGGAGGCTTCCATACAAGGCCGTAAGTTATATCTGGTTCCCTCGGCGGTGAATAAACGAGCTGCGGTAGAGCATATTCGCCATCAGATTGGCGATGTACCCGTTGTTGCGTCCGGTGATTCTTTACTGGATCGTTGTCTGCTCGATTTTGCAGATTATGCGATTGCTCCACGGCATGGAGAGTTATACCGCGAGAAACAGCGGAATCCTGAAACGGTTCACTACCAGTTCACCGAACAATCCGGTATTTTTGCCGCAGACGAGATATTGAAATATGTTCGCTCTATACACCACGCTGCGATAGGAGATGTTGTCTCATGACCAAGACTCGTATATATTTTAATCGCTGGTTTTCGGTGGCATATCACTATATGAATATGATTCGGAACAACGAAGATGGGATGCAGTTCGAAATCTATGGCACACATTCTGATCCGAACAACATGGCGCTTCAGGCATGTGATCATGCAGAGCTGGAGCCGAAGGTGACAGGAAAAGAGTATATCGATTTCTGTGTTGATTTTTGCCGCAGACATCAGATTGATCTATTTATCCCACGTCTCCACATGCTGGATATCAGTCGGAATATACATCTCTTTGAAGAGGTAGGAACCAAGGTTTTGGTTTGCAGAGATACAGACTTAATGGAAAAGTTGATGGAGAAGGATCACTTCTATGAATCTGTTCGTGAACTCGGGATCATGAGCATTCCAGATTACTTTACGGTCAGCAATGCATCTCAATTCAAACATGCTTATGAAGCACTCACTAACGCAGGACATGAAGTATGCTTCAAGCCTTGCAACGGTGAGGGCGGAATGGGATTCAGGGTGATTGACAATAGTCGTAATCCGCTGGAAGAACTGTCTGGACATACGCAGAATCGTATATCATTTGAAGACGCATTTCGAGCCTTTTCCTCTGTAGAATCTTTTCCGAATCTTATGGTTATGGAGAGACTTCAGGGATATGAGTACAGTATCGATTGTCTGGCTGACAGTGAAGGGAATCTGCTGGCAGCTGTGCCTCGCCGCAAAGCAGGCGGGCGTTTAAGAAAACTTGAGGAAAATGCAGACCTGTTGAACATTGCGAGTGAGGTGGCTAGCGCATATCGCATTCCATATAACTTTAATATTCAGATGAAATATCAGAATGAAACGCCAAAACTGCTAGAGATTAATCCAAGGATGTCTGGAGGGTTACATGTGTCTTGTCTTTCAGGAATCAATTTCCCTTATCTGGCTGTAAAACTGGCTTTGGGTCATGAGGTTGGGCCTCTACACCCGCAGTATGGCATATTGGGTAGTCATGTGGAGCAGCCACTCATTATGGATGAGCAGAAGGTTAGGAATCATTAAAGAACCGTTGCCAAACATTGACACCTTCTGACTGATTTTTTTACAATACGATTATATAGATGATCTTGAGAAGTACACCGCAGCGAAGTGATCAAGTGTAGTCTTCATTTGTTCATTGTATACGGTAGTGTTGTTACAGGCAGGAGGAAAATAGATGTTACGCAAAACAAAAATTGGATTAGGTGCACTGATCGGGTATGGACTTGCCGCTGTAAGCAGTTTTTTTGTCCCTGAATTTGTAACCTGGGCTATCCCGGCTGTGGCTACAATGGTTGGTGCCTTGATTCCATCCAGGCCGCATGAGCCCGTAGTGAAGACATTGGATTCAAATCGGTACCCTGAACCTTCGGCGTTGAATAGTGCATCCAGTGAGCAGGGGACAGTTGAACGTGTTGAACGTTCGGCTAATCAGCGAATCCATCCAACAATTGGACAAGCAGAGATGACCAGCGCTTCCGAAGTCAGTTCAAAGCATAAACACACGGATATGGACCCTGTTTTTGGGCCGGTCATTGAGTATCTTGAGGTGCTTGAGGATATGGTGATCTCCGAAGGACAAAAGAATGAACTGGACAATGAAATTGTGGAGAAGTCGTTAGCTTTGTTTGCCAGATTACAACGAGTTATTCCGGCACTGAAAGAGTTAAACAATGGTGATATTAACCATACGATGCGCAGACTGATTTTGAAAGATCTCAATGGATTTATTAATCCCTTCCTGCGTTTGAGTGGAGAAGCAAAGCGCACAAATCGTCGGATGTTGTTAAATGGTTTGAAGGATGTAGATTCCAAAGTTTCAGAGATTGTATCTACCATTGAGCATAAGGATTTAATGGAGCTTCAGAATAAAGCAGAGCTTATTCATCAAAGGTATAGTAGCTCCGAATTATAGGAGGGATGGTCAGAGATGGCAACGAAATATATTCAACTGAAGCAGGATGATCAGCAGCGAATTAACCAGGAAGCAAGCCAATTAATCCAGAAAGTATCACAGACGGATGTTGTTCAGCTAGATCTGTTAATGGATGATATCGGCAAACTGGGTGTCAAAACGCAAGAAAAAGCGGGTCAAACGCTAAAAATGCTGGACCGACCTGTTAATGATCTGATGTCTGGTAATCGGGCAGAAGTGTCAACGATGATCTTGAAGCTACGTGATGAGTGTGAAAGCTTGCAACAGAGCAAAAATGTGAGTTTTGTAGGACGGTTACTGCGCAAAAGCCCACTGAAAAACTATGTCTATCGCTACCAGTCTGTAAGAACCAACATTGATAGTATCATTAATGGGTTGAGAGATGGTAAGGACAATCTGGAAGAAAGCATTGTAAGCATGCGTCAGTTAAAACGCTCTTCCATTCAGGAAATCTATAACTTGCAAACCAAAATTGCTTTTGGTAATCAGTTGAAGGAACTATTCGAGGCGGAGATTTCCAAGCCGGAAAATGAGAACCGCAAGGCTCACTTGGAGCGCGGATTGCGAAAGGTCGTTACGCGTACACAATCCATGACCGAGATGATTATGCTCTATAATCAGGCGATTGCGGCTACCGATATTATTAATGATAACAATGATAAACTAATTGATTCCGTAAACAATGCGATTGATAAAACGGCTAATCTGATCACGGTATCGGCCATGATTGCGATGGCGTTGAATGATCAGGAGAAGGTCATCTCGGCTGTGGAAGCCACCAATAGAACGATTGAAGAACAGTTCAAGGAGAATGCAAGATTGCTGCGAACCACGACCGAAAAGACGAATGATCTGTTAGCCAAACCGGCAATGTCGATGGAATCGGTTAATCAGGCTATTGGAGATTTGATGTCAGCTCTGGATCTCTCGGAGCAGTCGAATCGTCGTATTATTGAAAGTTGCAATGATTATACAGCCAAGATGACTGCGCTCAATGCTGGCATGAGTGAACGGTTAGGCCTGGAAGCTCCCAAAGCCGGCAGTATCCAGACTAAAAAGCAACCGGATGCGAATGCGTTAAGCTCTTATCTGGATTAGTTCGGTGCCTATATAAGTTGAACTAAAGAGTTTACACAGTCCACTCCGATGACAGAAGAACCTGGAGAGTAGCGGTTATCCCCAGATTTTTTGGATTTCCTTTCACAAAGGTAAAAATCCGGTGATAAGCGTATGCTTCCGATGCAGCTTTCTTGCAGAAAGCTTTTAGGCGAGCGCTTCGCTTTTCCAGGTTTTTTCTGTCCTCTCCGTTAACGTGTAAAAGAATAGTTCAATTTATATAGCTTCTAGTAAGTCAGTTCATATATTAATCATAATATAAGCAAAAAGAGAGGCGCCGTGGCGTCTCTTTTTGTTTTTCTGTAGTTGCATCCATCAGAAGAAACTCTCAAGTCCGAAATTGGAACAGGTTTATTCCAATCTCATGCGGACGATACTGGGCATACATTGAAGTTTGTTGGCATACACATGTGAACATGTACATCTTCATCGTGAAGGGGGCAGGACATGTTATCTCTCATTATTGCCGGTATCGTGGGTGTTCTGATCGTCGTAGCAAGCAGTGAAAAAGCAGAGTCCATTGCGGAATTAAATGAACGTTAATATGCTGTATTTTCCGGGGAGTCTTTGATAAAATTAAGGCAAACCTTGGAAGTCGAAGAAGGAGCCGCCTAACATGCTGGAGTTTACTTTCGAAATCATTGATGAGGCCAAAATTAACATTCAATACAAGTATGGTAGTCAGTTTTTCAACTTTAATCTGTTCTGTTCCAATGGAGAATGGAAGCTGCATCCGTTTGATGGCATTCTGATTGAGAACCGGGAGATGTGTCGTCTTGTCGTTTCGGATCTGTTACAAAACAAGGATTTTCATGTGATGCTTGCCAAAGAAAAAATCGTATTATCGCGTCTGCGAACCACGGTTAATCTACAATCAGATGATTTGGAAGAGTTCGAGAGGGATCATCGGTGGGATGATCGATCATCACAGAACGATGAGTTAATGGATTACATAGAGAATCATAGTTTTGAAGAGGTGCTTGAACTAGAGAAACAGCAGCTGGGTGCAAGGGTGGACTTTTTTCAACAGATCATTCAGAGAATGTTTATGGAGGGAATCGGGCCTGAAGATCCTGACTTTCGCAAGGTTCAGTCTCTCATTAAAATTTATAAAGATACCATAGAAAGTCTGGGTGATATTAACGGTCATCAATCTGGAGATCATCCGCGTAAGAGATGGTAGATCCAAAAGTGAATTAACTTGGATTCGCTTTAATTTCAATATGTCTGATAAGAAGTTAACAAGCCCAAGAAAACTTGGGCTTTTTTCTATTATTAAAATGTTGAACGTATTGTCATCGACTTGTCTTTTTTATGAAATGGACCAAACTTTAGGGTGGGTTCGTTTGTTGAGTAGGTATAGGGATCATGATATGGGAGGTTAGAAGATGAGTAATCCACATATAGAAGAAACAAGTCAGGAAGAGGCTCGTTTATATGAGGAGCTTCGTCGTGCACTGGAAGACGTGCCGCAAGGGAAAGAACGGGAGCAAGTGATGCAGCGAATGATTCGTCAGTTAAAGTCCGCTAACTGGCGCAATGGACGTTTGAATGGGGTCAAGAAGTATTGGAGAGACGCTAGACCGGTTAAGTTATGGATATGGATTGCTGCCGGAGCGCTGGCTCCCGTTGTATTTTTCTGCTTATTTATCTGGGCATCCCTTTGGGTGGAGTGAAGCGCAAGACGAATGTCTCAATAACTATAGATATGACGATAACGAAGAAATAGTTAGAATCGGCAGATCAAAGGCTCCGAGTCTAACTATTTATAATATATGTGGCTGGCCTGAGATAACAGAGGCTTGTTGTTACTTATTCATCACCTTGACCTGATCTTGTACATATTCATGGTAGTCACGAAAGCTGTTGATATGGTGCAGGGCATCCGTCTTCGCAGACTGGATTTTAATTTTTCCGGACGGAGGATTGTTTTTCATTTCGGTGACTGCATTTTTGGAGCCCTCAATATCTCCTGACATTTCCTGAATCCGTTGTAACAAAGCAGGATGGCCTTCATATTGGAGCATCTCGGCGAGTGGTCTCATCTCTTCAAGTTTTTGACTTGAACGCTCCAGCGTTGTCATGACCTGATCGCCATCCGTGTTGACGCTCAGAGAAACCATGCGATGGATATGATCTTTCTCCATTCTTTCCAGAGCTTCCAGGTGAGAAGCTTCTAACCGTTTGGGATCTCCCCAGCTTCGGGTTTGTTGTTCGCTCGGGTTCGTTTGCTCGGCAGTGGGCATGTTGTTACTGTTGTTGCCGTTACCGCATCCCCAAACTAGAGATGTACATGCCAGAATCGCTCCAATAGCAACGATGCGTTTTAAACTCATGTTGTCACTCCTTCAATATTTTCCTGAAGGTAGTATGAGCTATTTTTTCCAAAAACATGCCTGAATTTTAAGGGTACGTTCCTATTCGGAATGGAATGATTAGGACGTAACAAGGCAGTGCTTCGATGTTAAACACAGGTTAAACAAGGAGGAAGGTCAAATATGAGGATTTATAAAAATCCAATCTGGAGATGGACGACTATTCTTCTGTATCCCGCCATTATTTTCATTTTTCAGAGCTGGGCCCTATCTTAAACTCATGGACGATTCCAATCTTATTTGTGGCTATATTTTGCTTTCTCTGGAGTGACGTCAAGGATATGCTGGCTTCGACGATATTAACATGGGTTGTTGCTATTCCGATATGGTGGTACTTTGTGGAGCGACCAAAGCCATCGTTTGGTGCTGAACATTTTGCCGCGCATCTGTGGCTAATTATTCTGATATATATGGTTTTTGTGTTTATTCCACAACTCCTGATTCTCGTTACTCGATTGCGAGTGATGGACTATTATTGGAAGTGAAACCGGAATAGGAGAGGATAGAATGAAGGTAATTAAACGCATTAACAAGCCGTATCTGATCTTCCTGATATGGAATGTGCTCATGGTTTTTGCCGTAGATGGAATGACGATCAAGCATGAAATGGGTAAAGGTGTATCTGGGAATGGCAATTTGGGCATTCTTGCTTTATTTCCATCCGTGCTTACTTTTCTGATCTTATGTTTCTGGACGGCATATGTCACGAAATGGTGGTTCTATGACCAACGCGAGTACTGGGGCAAATGGGGCAATGCGGCGGTCAGTATTGTTGCTGCAGCGTTGTGTATATTGTCTGTCTTCTGGGAAATCTACATCTTTGAAGACCTTCGTGTGCAGCTTAACGGTTATACACATGACCCGGAATCGGCAGTGTATCGTTTTGGCTGGCTGAACCAATATACGAATACGCTATACTACAACTTCCCGATTTTGCTGTTTGGCGTATCTTTCGCAGTCATCATCGGTTGGGTGCTGGAGCAGGTGCAGCGGTTACGCTCTAGATCTTGATGACAACGTTTGTTACTTGTACGGGTGCAGAACTTGATTGTTATTTCCCTACGATTATACTCACACCTACGCTAAAAAAACGAAATTTATAAACCCTTCTGCTGAACATGTTTTGTTATCAGCAGAAGGGTTTTTCCTTTACACTTTCCTCTTATATTTACCGGTATACGGAATCGTCAGGTGGATATTTAAAGTTTCAATGGAATCCTCCGTGAGAATGAGGTTTTCCCCATCCCCGGATAACTTGTGCCACAGTTTTGGGTTTTTGCGATACAGTTTTTCTTGTAGACCGTATACATCGACTCCCCGTTTTAATCCATTTCGATAGGTTTCCATGATCTGCTCTTTAAGCGTATCCTCGCTTACTTGGGTCATTTCGTCATATGTCATGGGAACGAGATATTCATACAGTGCAGTCAGATATTTGGCATCAATTCGAAAGGTAACTTTCTCTCCTCGGATGATCGGTTCAATTTTTATTGTGGGCAGTCCTACACTGAGTGCCCCATAGATTACCCCGTTTTTTTGAACCAGTAGAGGAGCCCGACGCATACCTTTAATCAACCAATGATAGCCGGACAATTCGTCTCTCGACAAAAAATTGAACTTTTCTCCCATCCTTTCGAAAAAAGCTCCTTCAATTAGAAACAAGTCATGTTCTTTTTTATTTTGCAGCCATAAGTCCTTGTTTAAAGCAATGACAGGTAGATATGTCGTAGTTGCGGGATCATTGTGCTTGGCAATCAGTTCGAAGCTGAGTACAGGTGCAAACAGTGAATTTTCCATGTAGCTGGGCAACGGATTGTGCAGGATACTGTCCAGTGGAGACAAGTTGTAGATTGAAGCGGTGCTCAGAATGTCCAGTAAAGGCTCTCGCGTGCCGTATACCCATGTCGTATATCGTGCTTCCGGAAATCGTCCGAGCATGTCAAACACATCCTTGATGTGCTGGTTGTTCAGCACGCTCTCTGCCATAACGATGGCCGTCACATGCCCCCAGGCAATGTGAAGCTGAGATGCACGCCATAACTCGTTCATGGCAAGGCTCATCGTTTTCCCTTGAGCATGTCCGACCCAGATTGGAGGGGATTCGGCTGTTTTTCCTGAATTATCCGTTTTGGCTATACTTGAAAAATCAAGAGTTTGCACGTAAATATGATACATGCCGTCCTTATATTCAATGCCAATGGCCTTAGCATAATCCACCTGCTGAATCTCATATGCACTCCAGCATCCCGTGGTCAGAAGGCAAAGCGATAGACTTAACATGCCAAGCAACCAGCGGTGTAGTAAGTTGCTCATCGGCCTTTGCCATCCTTACGCGGTTTTTGTGTTTCCAGGTAGACAGGTCTACGTTTTCCCAAACCCGTAGGGACTTTGAACAGAGAGGCAATGGCTTGTTTGAAATTCAGCGGTGTTAAGGGTGTAAGATATGGGATTCCAAACGATTTTAAGTCCGTCAGATAGATTAGAAAAAGGATCATGGACAGAATGAACCCGTAAATTCCCAGTGTCGCTCCCAAGATAAAGCAAAGGAAGCGCAAAATGAGTATAGAACTGGTCATGACTTGATTGACAATGGTTGCTCCAGCTACAACGGTTACGGCAATGACGACAATCATGAGCGGGGAGACCATACCGGCCCGGATAGCTGCATCTCCGATAATTAGACCTCCGACCACCGTTAAGGTCTGTCCAATGGCGCTGGGCAAACGGACACCTGCTTCCCGGAACAGCTCCATGAGCAGCATAATGAGAAACATCTCGATGCCAGACTCCATAGGAAGCCCCATGCGGCCGACAGATATCGTCGCGACGAGGGGAAACGGAATTTGATCCATATGGAAAGAAGTCAGCGCGATATAGAAACCCGGCAAAAATATAGTGACAAATAGACCAATGAATCGAAGCAAGCGACCCATATTCACCGGAAGGAAGGGGAAGCTGGCATCCTCTGGTGATTTGAGCAACAGAAACAGGTTTACTGGCCCGATAATCACACTGGGATTACCGTCTACGATCAGAACGAAGCGACCGCTTAGCAAGCATTCCGATGCAAAATCAGGTCTGCCCGTGTAATGCGTCAAGGGAAATAAGGTGATCTTGGCAGGTGAGAGCAACTCTTCCAGATCATTTGCCGTCATAAGACGTTCGGTTTGAATGGCATGGAGACGATGTTTTATATCTTTGATCAACTCTGGGTTGGCAATGTTTTTCATATACATCAGAGCCACTTTGGTTGCTGAACGTGATCCGATGAGTTCGATACTGCATGCAAGTTCAGCCGTACGCAACCGGCTACGAATCAAGGATACATTGACTGCAAGTGGTTCAATAAAACCATCCCTTGCTCCGCGGATCGAGACTTCTGTCGTTGACTCTTCTGGTGTTCGTGTAGCCATATTGGAGATATCGATGCTCCACATGGTCTGCAGAGAGGGCAAGCATAGGAGCAGATGCCCTTCAAAAACACGAAGCGATATTAGCTCCGTTCCATACTGCGCATCATCAAGGTCAACGCTGTTCCATTGCAGGTTAATATTTTTTTCAATGTCAGGCTTGTGAATGAAATGTGTGATGTCGTAGGTTCGTTTCATTTCCGGCAAGATGATGTCATGGATAATCTGTGTATCGACCATGCCACTGCAATAAGCGACAACCAGCTTCATCTGTCCGTCACCAAGCCGGTGGCTGTCGATAATAACATCATCGGAGCCTGCAAAAAAAGTTTCCAGATGATGCTGATCGATACGGAACGGTTTAGTCCCTGGACGGGTTGGTTTCGTTCGCGGCGTTTGAGCCATGAGCAGGAGCCTCCTTGTCCTTTTTATGAATAAGAGCGGCCAGTGTCAGAAGAGTGGTGATGATTGCCACGTAAGAGAGCATGGCTGGAAATTGAATGTGATCGACATAATAATCAACGTAATCAATGCGCCACCACTGAATGGCCAAAGCGCACATGATCAGCGTGAGACAGAGGATGGTAATGTAGCGTTTCTTAGGTCTGCGGATATCCAGCAGATCAACAATCAGGTACATGGAGATGGCAACACGTGCAAAGGAACCACTGAGCCATTGGTAGATCGAGAGAAAATCAACGTGCTGAAACAGCTTGCCGATATTGACGAGTTTCCATTGTTCGTATGGACTATTCCGCTGTTTCGCCGCTTCTTCTGGCCCGAATTCGACAATGGCTCCGAGCGTAGGCCCCAGCGCCATGCTGATCATGAAGAGGCCGAGCAACAACACATGCCACCAGCGTAGTTTGCCTTTAATGTCATGTTGAAAGAGCATCAACACCCAGATCTCCATGAGTCCCGCTAGAGAGTAGATCATTCCTCGGATAACGGGAGTCCAGCCATGTTCCATGATGGGGAAGAGCTGACTGTAATCTTTGTATTTCATATTGGCCGACATGACAAAGTAGCCAAGCAGAATGACCAAAGGCAACAGGATACTGGAAGTCATCGCGATTGAACGAATGCCTTTGGCTGCTGACCAGGCAGCAACCAGAGCACCTCCACCAGCCAGCACATAGGTCGGTGTAAAAGGGAGATAGGTGGATACCGTCCAGTTGGTGGTTTCATATAAGGTGTGTGTCCCTAGCGAGAAGAGCAACAAGACCGCAGTAATGCGAAAGATCCAGGAGGGAACGACGCCAAACTCACGCGTGATCCAATCGGTCAAGCGCTGTCCGCGAATACGGCGGATAATGATGTACATCATACCTAGGAACAGCATGAACAATGGCGCTGCAGCGAGAACAGAGAGCCAGCCATCTCTTCCGGCCACATCCAGAATGGCGGGGACAGACAAGACGTGACAGACCAGCCCGGCACTGAGCAAAATAATGGAGATGGATAACCAGATGGTGAGCTGTCCTTTTTCCTGATCCATGTCCATCCCCTCCCATTTCGATGTGTTTTCGTTAGATTGTACAGTCTATGAGAAAATGATTCGTTTTTCAGATTTTTTCACAGAAAAATCAGCCCGAGATGGACGGAGGGGAAAGAAAGCTATAACATATAAGAATAAGGTATAGGTCAAGGTATGAGGTGAAAGCTGTGAGAAGTGAGCACTCGCTCACCACTTAAATATTCTAACGATCTCAGATGAGCTTATTTAAGCGAAATGGAGAGTTACGGAATTCTAACGATCACCAGAAGCCTTATTTTGCTGAAAAGACAAGATTAACGCCCATTTTTGAACCAATTCTCCGAAATAAGGTCTCCTGAGATCGTTAGAATATAAAAAGGTGTGATATTGCTCAAATAGCGTTCCTGGTGATCGTTAGAGAATGATAGCATCAGTATCCACTTACTCACTCGCATCGGTGTCCCTGTCCGCGCTCGCCGCAGTATCAGCATTCGCTTCAACAGAGCTATGGACAAGCACTTATAGCACCCGATCTCACTATGTAGCACTTAATGTCACACTATATCGCTCAAGAACAGGGAGGAAACTTGCAATGACGCAATCAACTAAATCACCTGAAGAGATTAAAGTAGGCTTTATTGGAACAGGCGTTATGGGAAAAAGCATGGCTGGTCACATTCAGCGTGCAGGCTATCCGCTTCATGTATACACGCGCACTGCCGCTAAGGCAGAAGCGCTCGTGAAGGAAGGAGCTGTTTGGCATGGAACGCCTGCAGAACTGGCTGCTGCTTGTGATGTGATCATCACCATGGTCGGTTATCCCAAGGATGTCGAGGAGATTTATCTGGGAGAAGGCGGGCTTGTTGCTCATGCCAAATCAGGTTCAACCCTGATTGACATGACCACTTCCAGCCCGCTGCTGGCTGCGCGCATCGCCGAAGCTGCGGAGGCTAAAGGTTTGCATGCCCTGGACGCGCCTGTATCCGGCGGCGATATCGGCGCACGGGACGGCAGGCTGTCCATAATGGTGGGTGGTGACGCGCAAGCTTTTGAAGCGGTGCGTCCGATCTTTGAGCAGATGGGCACCAATATTGTGCTGCAAGGCAAGCCGGGCGCCGGGCAGCATACCAAAATGTGCAACCAGATTGCCATCGCCTCTGGCATGCTGGGCGTATGCGAAGCACTCGCCTATGCCAAGACGTCGGGACTGGACGCGGAGAATGTGCTGAAGAGTATTGCGACCGGTGCAGCCGGAAGCTGGTCCCTCAGCAACTTGGGTCCGCGGATGATCGCAGGCGATTATGAGCCTGGATTCTATGTGAAACATTTTATCAAAGACATGGGCATTGCACTGGAGTCTGCTCAAGCGATGGGCATGAACACACCGGGACTGGCTCTGGCGGAATCGCTCTATCAGGAAATATCGAAGAATGGCTTGGATGAGAAAGGTACACAAGTGCTGTATACGTACTATCTCCAGGCTTAAAAGATGAACATGGGAAGACAGCAGCGGACTCTTTTGATTAGGAAAAAGGGGATGCTGCTTTTTCCTTATATTTTGGAATTGAAGGGAACTTCATATGGATTTGATATGGACTTATTATGGACTTGATGTGCGTCTAAAGTCGCAGGTTTGGGTATATACTGTCGTGCACATTTAACGAAACAATGAATTTGGCCAATGTCTCTTTATTTTTGTTCGACTTTATCCGACATAAGGTATAGAAGTTTTCATGTAAAAGGTACTAGACATCTACATAAACCATAATTCATAAGCCATATTTCATTAACCATTCCAAATAGAACGGAGCTTGCCCATGTTCAAGAAAATTTGGTCTCTGTTCAAGACGCAGCCAGAGCTTGTGAGCCCGCTTACCGATTCTGTTGCAGCTTCGGTTCTGCCGCCAGTTACAGCAATTCCTCCCCGTCTGGCCCGTAGTCGGCGCAAAAAGAAGAAGTCCGAACCCGATTGGATCAGCACACCGCAAGAACCAACAACCGCCGAATTACTGCTTGGTTTGCCCAGTGAATATAGAGTGTTGAACGATCTGCTGGTTACCAATCCAAAGTCACGTTCGGGATATTCCCAGATTGATCATGTTGTGATTGGCCCGCGGGCGATCTTTGTCATCGAAACCCGGAATCTGACAACTGGAGAGATTCGTGGGGGACGCCGCGAAGCGAATTGGTCCGTTAGCAGCAGCAGGGTCAAAATGTATAATCCGCTCATGCAGCACCGCGCCCATGTTGAAGCGATTCAGGCACACCTCGGGGATTACAAGCGTGTTCGGCTGGTTTCCATGGTGACGTTCACGAACCGTTGCCGGATCAGTGTTGATCCAGCCGTAAGGTATGTCAATTCCGATGAAATGATTATTTATGATCATGAAATTGTGGAGACCATTCAGCGCAAAACAGAACGACTGGAGACAGAACTTCCGGAGACCTTATATCAAGAACAGGACACTCAGGCGATCTGGAACATGCTGAACGCAGTGAATTCAACGGATCATCAGATTCGGGCCGAGCACATGGCGAAGGCTAAAGGAATTAAATAAGCAATATATAGACAATTAAATCGCCAGTGCACAGATTAACGATTAACAAGTAAAGGTTCGCAAAAAAACATGAAACAGGGGTATTCCAGGCCATAGTGCCATTCTCCGGAATATCCCTGTTTGTGTTCTATTTTAACCATTAAGGTAAATGAAGCGTTTGAACATGGCTGGTGTGCATGAACCGCGTACCACCTTCAGCATCGATGACTTCAAGCAACTTGTCGTTGATACTTTTGAGCAATCCTGTCTGTTCGGGTTTGTAACCCAGATTTAAAATGACGAGTTCTCCGGCCATTTTTTGCAGCTGTTGATCGAGTGTGCGAGAGAGTGAGATGGATGATGGCTGTATGGGGAAATGTTGATGTTCCATCGCGAACGGTCTGCTATTGGAGGGAGAAGGGATAATATATTTCAGATGATGGATGGAAACATAGACCGAATGATGCAACGGAGAATAGAAGATAAAATAATCGTTCATGATGCTGGTGATATAACCGTGTAGCGTTCGCCGACCAATGGAAATTTCACTAAATCTTCCGCGAGCATTCATTAGTACTTTTCGATAAGAGATGTTGTCATGGTCCATTTCGGGATCAGGTGCAGGTACGTTCAGGCTAGTTGAAGTTTCCTCTGATTTCGTAAAATGCAACGTTTGAATATGATGTAGCGGCACATAAATGTAGCGCTGATTACCGTAGACAACGATGATATCCTCTCCTGCATCAATGACCTCCCCCTGAATAGGCAACTTGCAGCCGGACAATTCAAACTCTATCGTTTTACCTAACCACGTCGTTGCAGATTTCACAGTATACCTCCTCTCAATACAGCATAGCCACCCAGATATATAAGGAAAATAGGCTGATAATTAAACTGATGGGTATCACAATGAAGGTTACTTTCATATACTGTTTCCATGAGATCCGAATATGGTGGGTCCGTAATATATACATCCAGATTAGGGTAGCAAGCGTGCCTATGGGTGTTAATAATGCTCCGATGTCACTGCCTAGTATATTAGCGAGATATGCTAGATGAAGTTGAGTATCGCTCAAATGAAGGTCTGTAACGGCGAATGTTCCAATCATGACCGAGGGCAAGTTGTTGAACAAATTAGACAGCACCGTTAGTAATAACCCGGATACAGCAATCAGACTGGCATTGCCTCTTTCGGCAATCGGGCCTGTAAATTCGGTAATCCATGTTGTCATCCCGGCTCGGTGAAGACTGTCCACAATAATATAAATGCTGAAGGCAAAGAGAAGAATATGCCACGGCGTCTGTGTGACGACATCTTTCAGTCCCGATCGTGTACGATACCACCGTACAGCAAGCATCAGAACTACACCAGTAATGGCGACAATCTCCATGTGTATACCGATCTGCTCAGCCAGAAAGTATCCTGCCCGGATGAACACAACAATCCCGATACAGACACGGAACAACCACCAATCTACATTTGTTTTGGAGTTATCCGATTCAGATTCTGTGGTCTGCAGTGGATGATAGCCTGATCCAGATGAACTTTGCATGGATACGGGGAACTGATGAATAACTTTGGGTATGCTTCTGCGAAAATAATAGAGTAACAGCAAAGTCATGGCGATAATTCCGAGCATGGATGGTACAAACATCATCTGAGTGTAGGTGTTCAGGTTTAATCCAACCATTTTTAAGGCGATCAGGTTAGCGAGATTACTGAGTCCGATCGGAGCGCTGGAAGCTGTAGCGATGAGTGCACCAGAGATGAGGTAGGGCAACTGCTGATGAATTTTGAGACGTAACATGGAACAGATTCGAATGATGATGGGGGTAGTGATCAGAATGCTGCCGTCGTTGTTGAAGAAGATGGTCATGAGAAAACAAAGTAATAGAATCAGCCAGAACAATCGGAAGCCGGAACCTCGTGCCTTTTCAATCATGTTCACAGCGATCCAGCGAAAGAAGCCGATGCTATCCAGAATAATGGACATGACAATGGTGGAGAGAATCGTAATCGCTGCGCCAGATACAATTTCGAAAATGCCCAGGATATGCCCCAAACTGCTTACACCGGTCAGGATAAGAAGCAGCGCCCCAAGCGAAGTAGGAATAGATTCATTTAATCCGCCAGGCCGCCACATCAGGAAAATGACAGTGATGATAAATACCCCGAAGGTTAACCACAACTGGTAATCAGGCATTTACTGTGATTCACCTCCCAGGGGGAGAAGTCCTTGTGAAGACTGTTTCAGATGCTCATGAGTCGAAGTGGGCCTTCCCGGCATAACAATCCAATACAAAGGCACACCTGTCAAGACGATTGCGATAAAGATCAGCATGATCATTCCCCCCTTTAAACTGGTAGTAACTTAGCTCCTTGTGCTTCTCTAATTACCGTTTGCCACCAGACTTATTTCCGCGAGATTGATTTCCCCGTGATTTGTTACCACCAGACTTGTTACCACTCGATTTATTCCCGTGAGACTGATTGCCACGCGACTTGTTGTTGCCTGATTTATTTCCCTGTGATTTGTTTCCGCACGCTTGGTTGCCTGCACTGCGATTCCCTTGGGAACGATTGCCGCCAGACTGCGTATTTTGTGTTTTATTCCCTTGGCTTGTGTTTTTACCGTTGTTGCCGCTGTTATTGCTATTGTTGTTGTTGCTACTTCCACGAACCAGGGAGACGGATTTCACATGTTGTAAAGGAATGCGGATGATCTCCTGATTTTTCAAAGTCAGAATTAATTGACTCTGGTTGGCATCGGCCAGGATGCCTTCCACTTTTTCCGGGCCTCCGCGGTTGATCTGCACAGGACGGAAGCGAAGTGCCTGCATAACGCCAAGGAATGTGTTCGCCGGAATCGCATTCCCCATAGGTCCTCTGGCTCCGCCGGAACGACCTGTGTCTGTAATACTTTTGACATGAGCATCATTCACATACACCATACCTTCTTTGCAGCTCACAGCCATGTAGTCCCAGCGTACATCCATTAATGTGCCTTGGATTGCATCGGGTCCACCACGATTAATCTTGACTTCTCTTCCAACCAAACCTCTCATTCCCTGACCATTCATAGACATTGTATTTTGCCCCTTCCCAGATATAAGTTCAGATAGGCCGCTGACGGTTGTTCGTTGAATCCCTGCCACTCGTCATTGGAGTCTGTCTGTAGTTTAATCATATGTGTACCTAGCATCTGAGGAACCAGCAGACAACCATTTATATAGTAAATTGGCAGTAATCTATGAGAAAAATGGTGATTTATAGATTAGTGTGATATGTTTTCAGCAAATTTACATTGTGACTTCGCGGATGGTTCCATAAATGGGCTGTGCATTCGCCCTTACGGCCTGCTGTGCTTGTGCATAGGATGATGTAATAGCCTACGGGCTTAACTCACAGGTGACCGAAAGGCGGATGGAAATGACTCTACCTGTCTACCACATCCATGTGTCGACGAATGAATACCAGCGATTAACATCGAACATATGGTCAGAAGCGTTTGTAAACGGCACGATGCAGATGGACGGCAAGCAGCTTCCCATTCGAATTCGGTACCGGGGTGGGCATACACGCGCTTATGAGAAAAAATCATTCGAGATTCGTACGGCAAGCCGTACGTTCCACTTCAATGCGGAATATGATGACCCTTCACTGTTACGGAACGCACTTTCATTTCAGTTCTTTGAGTCCATTCGAGTTCCGGCACCTGCTACGCGCCACTGTGTGCTGTATCTCAATGATCAACTCGCAGGGGTGTATGTAAGAATTGAAGGCGTGAAGTCTTCTTTTTTTCGCCAGCGGAGAATGCCTGTCCGGAGTATTTTCTATGCCGTCAACGACAACGCCAATTTTGCATTATCAACCGGATCAACTCATTCAGAAAACAGCCAGTTATCTGGATACAGCCTGATCCGCGGCGATACAGAGGACCGCCGAAGGCTACGCAGGTTTATTCAACAATTGAATATGAAGTCCAAGATGGATCTGTTTCGTTTTTTACAATCGCGGGTGGATATCGATAACTATTTGCGATGGTTGAGCGGGGCTGTGCTGACAGGCAACTTCGACGGCTTCCATCAGAACTATACATGGTACGAAAAAGTAAAAAGTGGAAAATACGGTATCCTTCCTTGGGATTACGAAGGGACTTGGGGGAGGAATTGTTACGGCGCCAAGGTCAATCCGAATCTGGTTCGCATTCAGGGGTACAATAAACTTACGGGGCGTTTGCTCGCATTCCGCACGTTCCGTGAGCAGTATAAGAAGCTGATGAAACAACATTTGGAGGGTACCTTTACGGAGAAAAGAATCATGCCGCTAGTATATCGATTACACGATGGAATTCGGGAAGATGTAGGGAACGACCCTTATATGAAGTGGCCCATGAATGTCTTTCTGAATGAACCGGAGAAGATTCGCACGTATGTGAGAGAGCGGCGTGAGTACGTAGGCACCGCGTTGAAACAGCTGTAAAAGGGTGCCGAGGCAACGGGCGACGCTGCCTTGGGGATTTTATTTATAAGTTATATTAGTTGAACTATTCTTTTTACACGTTAACGAAGAGGATAGAAAAAACCTGGAAAAGGGCAGCTTTCGCCTAAAAGCTTTCTGGAAGAAAGCTACTTTGAAAGCAAATGCTTCACCGGATTTTCCCCTTGAAAAAGGGAATCCAAAAAATCTGGGGATAACAGCTACCCTCAAGGTTATTCTTTCATCGGAGTGGACTGTGTGAAATTTTTAGTTCAACTTATATAGCCTGTTTTTGAGCAGTCGATTGCAGCTTAAAATTTGAGGTTAATATTAAGAATGAGAAGAACATAACGGTGTGCAGATGGAAAATGCGATATAATAGTCGTATTGGTTACGTGAAATTTTACATAGCTTTAAAGAAAGAGAATAACGGAGCTGATGGTGTGATTGTAATGCAGTACCGCCAGTAACGTGCTCCGGGCCGGAGGAATGGGAATGCTCAAGCTGTTCGTTCACTTGAAAAAGTACCGGGTTGCCGCCATTGCAGCATTGGTTATGATGCTGATTGAATTAACGGTGGAGCTGGCTCAGCCTTATCTGATCTCCAAAATCATTGATAATGGCATTCAGCAGGGAGATCTGACCGTCGTATGGATGTGGGGGGGCGTGCTGGTCGGCAGTGCGGTTATCGCGTTTGCGGCCGGGATTGCCAGTTCATTCTTTGCCTCGCATGCGAGTCTTGGATTCGGGTATGATCTGCGAGAGAAGCTGTATGACAAGATGCAAACGTTTTCCTATGCCGTGTTCAACCGTTTTGCGACATCATCGCTAATCACACGGTTAACTGGGGATGTGACTCAGGTGCAGGATACCATCTTCATGAGTCTTCGCTTCATGACCCGTGTTCCGCTCGTGGTGATCGGGAGCATGATTATGGCGATTGTGGTCAGTCCGAGGTTGGGCTTGTTGCTTGTTGTCATGGTGCCGGTGTTGCTTGTTGTTGTGATCTGGATGATTAAAAAGGCAGCGCTGCTGTTCCGCAATGTGCAGCGCAGACTGGATGCCGTGAACGGTGTCATCCAGGAGAATCTGACAGGCATCCGGCTGATCCGTGTTTTTGTACGGATGGGCCATGAGATTGAACGCTTTGCCGGTTTCAGCGGCAAGCTGATGAAAGGCACGATCTCTGCGCTTCGCCTGACGGAGACCACGATGCCATTCATGTTGCTGATGATGAACGGTTGTATTATCGCCGTACTTTGGTTTGGACGGAAGGATATCGTATCAGGTTCTGCAACCGTTGGTGAAGTCGTTGCGGTCATTAACTATCTGTTGCGTACGATTGGAGCGATGTCGGCGCTCTCCTGGATTTTGGTTACATTCTCACGGGCAAGTGCTTCAGCACAGCGTCTGAATGAAGTGTTTGAAACCGAGGATACGTCAGAGACGGAGCGTACGAGTCAGCGGGAACAGGCCGGACACATGGATACCCAAAGCTCATTGAATCCTTTGCATAGCTCTGGTTCCTTACAGCATAAGCAGGAACAACGAGCCGTACAAGGTGAAGTTGAGTTCCGCGGAGTTGGTTTCAGTTATCCCAATAGTGAGATTAAAGTGCTGGAAGATATTACGTTCTCTGCAAAAGCAGGTGAGCGGATTGCGATTATGGGAGCTACCGGATCAGGAAAATCCTCTCTGGTGCAACTCATTCCACGCTTGTATACGGAAGAACAAGGTAAGGTACGTATTGATGCTGTGGATGCATCCGAGCTGGATTTGCCTACCCTTCGTAAAGCCATTGGTTATGTTCCTCAGGAAGTCGTACTGTTCACGGGTTCTGTGCGTGAAAACATTGCTTGGGGACGAGAAGATGCCACGATGGATGAAATTGTGGAAGCGGCAAAGCGGGCTCAGATTCATGAGACCATCGAGCAGTTGCCGAACGGATATGATACGTTGCTCGGTCAAAGGGGTGTTAACCTTTCGGGTGGACAAAAGCAGCGCCTCTCCATTGCGAGAGCTTTGGTACGCCGTCCGAGCATACTTATTCTGGATGACAGCACAAGTGCACTCGATGTAGCTACTGAAGGCAGGCTTCTAGGTGCACTGGAAGACCTCTCCTGTACGACGTTTCTTATTACGCAGAAGATCAGTTCAACCACTTCGGCTGACCTGATTCTGCTCCTGGATGATGGACGCCTGATTGGACAGGGAAAACACGAAGACTTGATGGAGTCGTCGGAGTTATACCGCCGAATTCATGAATCACAATATGGGGAGGGCGCACAGTATGTTCAAAGCAGTCATTGAGCCTTTCCGTCAGCCACAGCCTGTTCTGGATTCCGAGTCACTCCGTTCAGGGAGCCAGCGTAAGCCGAAAGTGAGAGCCAAAAACTGGTCAGGCACGCTTGGTCGGATCTGGAGTTATCTCTCACGCCGCAAAGTCAAGCTTTCACTTGTGCTTCTGATGGTATTTGCCAGCTCTGCGCTGGCTCTGCTTGGGCCTTATATGGTCGGTGTAGCAGTGGACCAATTTATCGCCGGAGAGGTGACCAGTTCAAGCTGGACCTGGTTTCTACTCGGACTGGTAGCGGTGTATGTACTCTTTTCACTTACATCCTGGCTCCAGAATATATGGATGATTGAAATTGCGCAGGAGACAGTATTCCGTATGCGTTATGATCTGTTTGCTCATCTACATAAGCTGCCGATTCCGTTCTTTGGGAAGCGCCAGCAAGGTGAGATTATGAGCCGGGTCACCAACGATATTGAGAACGTCAGCAGTACGCTGAACAGCTCAGCGATTCAGATTTTTTCGAGTGTGTTAACGCTAATTGGCACATTAGGTGTGATGTTGTGGCTCAGCCCGTTGCTCACGTTACTCACATTTATTGTTGTACCTCTAATGGCTCTGGGGATGCGCTGGATAACGCGCAGAACGGGTCCGCTTTTCAAAGAGCGGCAGCGAAATCTGGGGGAACTCAACGGTTATATTGAGGAAACGTTATCCGGACAGCGGATCATCAAGGCTTTTTCGCAGGAAGAACGGGTCATTCGCGGCTTTGAGGAGCGTAATATGCGCATTCGTATTTCCGCATTCTGGGCACAGACGATTTCAGGTTTTATTCCAAAACTGATGAACGGACTCAACAACCTGAGCTTTGCAATCGTCGCGGGGATTGGCGGTATTTTGGCGATACAGGGTTCCGTTACGGTAGGGGTTATCATTATTTTTGTGGAGTATGCGCGTCAATTCACACGTCCGTTGAACGATCTGGCAAATCAGTGGAACACGCTGTTGTCTGCGATCGCAGGGGCAGAGCGGGTGTTCGAGGTGCTGGATGAGGATGAGGAATCCAAGGATGAAGGGGCTGCAATTGCCTTGGATAATATTCAGGGCAACGTTCGGTTCGATAAAGTCTCCTTTGGATATGATGAGGGTCGTGATATTCTTCGTGACATCAGTTTTGAAGCGAAGCCAGGCGAGATGATTGCGCTGGTCGGTCCAACAGGAGCAGGCAAAACAACGCTGATTCAGCTCTTATCCCGTTTTTATGATCCGACAAGTGGAACGATTACGGTGGATGGGCAGAAGGTGACAACCATTCGGAGGGAAAACCTGCGGTCGCACATGGCGTTTGTGTTGCAGGATTCATTTTTGTTCCAGGGAACGATTCGTGAGAATATCCGGTTCGGACGTCTGGATGCAACCGATGAAGAAGTGGAGATTGCCTCCAAGCTGGCAAATGCACATTCCTTTATAATGCGAATGAAGAACGGGTATGACCGTGTGCTCCAGGCGGACGGGAGTGGCATTAGCCAAGGACAAAAGCAATTGCTTGCTATTGCCCGGGCCATCCTGGCTGATCCGTCCATTCTGGTATTGGACGAGGCGACTAGCAGCATTGATACGGTGACCGAGATCAAAATTCAGGAGGGATTGGAACGTCTCATGCATGGCCGCACCAGCTTTGTTATTGCCCACAGGCTGAATACGATTCGTCAGGCTGACCGCATTCTGGTACTTAAGGACGGGAAATTGCTGGAGCAGGGTTCACATGATGAGCTGCTGAAACAGGGTGGATTTTATAGTGAGCTGTATAACAGCCAACTGCGGAAGAAAGCACAGTAGAGTGTAGGCTGGCATGAAGCAAGCAGGAGAGTGGGACTTAGGCTAGCGATGTAACAGCAGAAGGATTGGAGCTCGGAAGGGGGCTTCAATCCTTTTTATATATGTTGATATGTGCAGTGAAGAAAAAGATATTGATCCTTGACAGAGAGGAAGTCACAGTTGTATATTTAGTTCGTGAATAGTTAGATATCTAACATTTAGAGATTTGATCTGTTCGAGTAAGTAAGTAAGTAAGTAAGTAAGTAAGTAAGTAAGTAAGTAAGCGAACAGTGATGAAACAAATTAAAGAGAAAGAAAAACAGGAAGGAGAGAATTCATGCGCGAAAATACGCCGTATTCGGATCTGTTTCAGACGATCGGCATCAAGATCAAACGCAAAGCCGATGAGCAGGTTAACGAACTGGGATTGAACGCACAGCAAGGAAGAATCATTGGATATATCTACGAGCATCAGGACGAAGGATTGATTCAGAAAAATCTGGCTGACGTCTTCAACCGCAGAGATGCAACGATTACAAGTATGTTAAAGGGACTGGAGAAGAACGGTTATATCGTTCGTAAAATTCCAGCGGATAATGAGCGGCAAAAGAATCTGTACGTGCTGCCGAAGGGCGAGCAGGTGATTCAAGATATAGAGCAGATGTTTGCGACCGTGGAGAACGAGATTGTGAAAAGTTTGACGGATGAAGAGCAGGCAACATTGATGCGTTTGCTGACCAAGGTGAATCAGAATTTATAAGCTTGATTACGGTAACTGGGGATGTATAGAGCAGATGAACTGCTCTTCAGCAAAAACTTAGAATTCAAACTATTAATGTTCTATTAATCAAGTTGTAAATGTAGCTGTCATTGTAAATGTAGCTGTAAATGTAATTATGAACGTAAATGCATCAAGCTGTATATTTCTTTGCAGAATATTATGAACTTCGATTCGTATTTTTTTAAACAAATACTTAGAAATCTAATTGTTAAAGGGTTAAGAAAGGTGGAAGTTAACATGAAAGAAAAACATTCAAACTCCTATTATCTGGATAAAGCGCCTGTCCACAAGTCGATTATGCATTTGTCCATTCCGATGATGCTTGGTATGTCAGCGGGAACGTTATACAACCTCATCAATGCGTTTTTTATTGGTCTGGTTCATGATACGGGCATGTTTAGCGCCATTACGCTGGGACTGCCGATCTTTACGGTATTAATGGCTTTTGGCAATATGTTCGGGGTTGGCGGTGGCACATTCATTACACGCTTAGCGGCAACGGGAGAGCAGGAAAAAGCAAAACGGGTCGCAGGATACTCCTTCTATTCCAGCTTGGGCATTGGTTTACTGATTGCCCTGATCGCCTGGTTGTTCATCTCACCTATTGTTCAGGGACTGGGAGCGGATCAGGCTGTATATGAATACACCAGTCAATATGCCATTACACTTTTGGCAGGCGGGGCTATCGTTATTCTCAATTTTACACTGGAACAGCTCGTTCGATCGGAGGGAGCTTCGAAAGAATCCATGATCGGCATGTTTATTAGCATCGCAGCCAGTATCGTTCTGGATGTGCTACTGATTCTAGTATTGAATTGGCATGTGGTTGGAGCTGCATTATCCATTGTATTAGCCAATGCGTGTTCTGCGGCCTATTATGTTTGGTTTTTGTCCCGCCGCAGCGAGAATTTGAGAGGGTTTCTGGGACATTGGAAACTTCAGGTCAAAGACCAGATGGAAGTATTCAAAATCGGAGTTTCCGAGTTGCTACAGACCTCTTTTCTAATCGTATCTACGCTGTTACTGAACCATTATGCCATGATCTATGGAGAAAGCGTAGTCGCGGGATTCGGTATTGCTTTACGGGTTGTACAGCTTCCCGAGTTTCTTGCAATGGGGATCTTTATGGGGATTATCCCACTGGTGGCACACAGTTTCGCGAGTAAGAAGTTTGGTCGTTTAAAAGCCACGTATAAGCAGGCTTCGCTGTATATCATCGGTATTGGTGTTCTGTTTATAGGCGTTGTATATATGTTCAAGGAACCTGTCATTCGGTTATTCTCTTCGGATGCAGCCGTACTGGAGGCGGGAAGTTCAATTCTGGTAGCGATGTTGATCTCTGCTCTGTTCACTGGATTAACAGGATTGTTTACAGGTATTTTCAAAGCAGCGGGAGAAGGCATCCCGACCAATGTCATGGCGATATGTCAGGGTACGCTGTTTATTCCGGTAATTATCGTATTCCATAAATTCTATGGCCTTACAGGTATCATCTGGTCTATGACAGTAACGGAGATCATTACAAGTGCGCTGGGACTTATCCTGTTTGCTTACCACTACAGACGCGTGAATAGAATGCACAAACAGGTTGCTGTTTGAAAGGAGATGTACATGGATATATACTATTGCTTTTAATGGTAAAATATACCATTACGTGATAGAAACAGGTGGATATACTGAAATGAGTTCATTGTTCACAAGGAGGTTGTCCATCTGTTTTGAAAAATCCCAAACTTGCATATCGGCTTATATTCTTCAATGTGATTTATGGAATAACCCTCTTGCCTTATCCGGTTGTGCTGATCATGAGTGTGTATTTATATGCCTATCGGGAATCAGGTGCACATCCATTGTTAGATACAATTGCGGCGGTCCTCATGGCTACGTATCCCATTGGTGTGTTAGCTTCCTTATTATGCTGGGCGTTCTATCATTCTGGCAAAAGCAAATGGGCAACCGCAACTGCAAATTTGTTTCTGCTCTGGTTAGGGGCTTTTCTCATTGTACTGCTTCTCTCGGATTCATTGTTTTAATAGGGCAATGTAGATCCTACTACTGATTCCATAGTCTTCGTTCCATAAAAAGTAAAAAGGGCGAAACCGGATAAAGCCGGCTCCGTCTTTTTTCACGTACTCGTCTAATTCTCGTTTTCTCACAATCCAAACTTCAGTTGGTGACCTTCCAGTTATTCACTTCCCGAACTTGTAACGGATGGTGCCTGCGAATGAAGTCTTCCACCAGTGCGGCCATGTCCGTGGCGCCTTCGTGTAGCACCTTTTTGCCCGGATACATCGCATAATCTCCACCGCCTGCCGCGCGGTAACTGTTCATCACGACGGAGTATGTACCATCCATCTCCAGCGGTTTTCCATCACGTTCCAACTTCACCACACGGCTATCTACAGGCTGTGAGATGTTCAGTTCGTATTCGATGCCAGCCCACATGTCGTAATTGTAGTGTTGAGGTTTGGGCTGCATATACGCCGGATTTACGACCACTTCTCCGGATATGTTCAGTTCGAAATAACGTGCAGTCTGCTCTAAAGCCTCCCGAATATCCTTTCCGCTGAGTTCAAGCACAGTTAGAGTGTTGGGATAAATGAAGTTTGATAACACATCCCGCACCGTAATTTGCTTGCCGAAACCACGAGCTTCTTCGCTAAGCATAGCCGTATTGGAAAGCTGGGCTCCGGTTGCTTCCATCTGCACCTGATGTACAAAATCAATAAAAGGATGCGCCTGCAGCCGTAGCTGGGTGGCACTGGATATCGATAAATCCCCGTCTCCGGCTACTTCGCCTATCGGCTGATCCAGCCATGTTTGTGCCGAAGCTTCCAGCTCATTAGTTAGCTTCATTACTGCAGGATCAGGCCTTAGATCAGGGTAATCCTCAAGCAACTGCAACTTCGCTTTTTTCTCCGTTACCACCCATTTGCCCGTGTCCGGCGATTGCTGAAGTTGCACAGACACTTGACCGAGTCCACTGCCATTAAACCCTGGTTGAATTACAGTTACTCCATGGATTTCGCCTGTCAATTGGCGATGCTGATGACCCGTCAGTAGTACGTCAATGCCATCAATCTCTCGGCAGATGGCATATGCCTGATTTTCCCCCGTTAAGCGCTCCGCGGGTTCACCCGTCTCCAGATCACACTCGAATCCCCCATGATAACTGACCACCAGCACATCGGGTTGTTCATGTTCCCGAATGTACTTCACCCAAGTACGAATCGTATCCATCGCATCCATAAAATGCAGCCCTTCAATATTTTTTGGATGCTCCCAGTTGGGGATGTAATGGGTGGTTGCACCGAGCAAGGCGATTTTTACACCACTAGAGAGTGTCTTGATCAGATACGGTTCGCCAAAAGCCGGAATGGCTGCTCCTTCAGGGACAAGCGGAAGTTCTGCAATATTGGCAGACAGCCAAGGAAAGGAGGAACCTTCCACCGCATCGCGCAGCAATTCCTGACCATAGTTAAACTCATGATTACCCATGACCGCTGCATCATATCCCAGCTCATTTAAGACGTGAATAAAAGGATGAGTCTGCGCTTTGGAGCCATGAGAAGCTGCATAAGAAGCCAGAGGGGAGCCTTGCAGCAAGTCTCCATTATCGATTAGCAGTAATTCAGGCGAACGTTCACGTTCCTGCCGAATCAGGGAAGCCAGCAAAGCAAGACCGGCATGACGATATGCGTTGGTATTGTAATGGATCGGGCGAATTGCTCCGTGAAGGTCACTTGTGAACAAGATATCGAAGTTTGTCGTAGGGGGAATGCGTGTCATTTTACAATCTCCTCTAATATATAAGTTTAGATATATGGCATAAACCGTAGAAAGAAGCAGAAGAACTAGCCTGAATAACGGGTGTAAAGCCTTAATCCAAGCGTAATTTCTCCGAATTCATCGACCATAATGAGCCTATTTTAACAGAAGAATGTCACGTTGACAGCCTGCCAGGAAACTTTACAAAACTCCAAATTTCGTTTCACATCACGCAAATATTTGCCAATTATAGTAGACAAGTATTGAAAATCAGAAAAACTTTTGGAGGGTGTTCGATTGAAGAAGTCTGCTTTATTTTTACCATTGTTGATTTTGGTACTGTTCCTGAGTGCATGTGGGTCTAATGCTACATCCAATTCGTCAAACGGCGCTGAAGCCAATTCAAGCGCGTCCGGCACATCAACCGACACAGCAGAGAAAGACAAAACCGCTGAAGGTTATGTACCTACGGAACTGACAGTGCAATTCGTTCCTTCACAGAATGCAGACACCCTTGAAGCAAAAGCAAAACCGCTGGAAAAACTGCTTGGCGACAAGCTGGGTATTCCGGTAAAAGTCAGCGTATCCACGGACTACAACACGATTATCGAAGCGATGGCTTCCAAAAAAGTAGATGTAGGTTTCCTGCCTCCGACGGCTTATGTACTTGCGAAAGAAAAAGGAGCAGCACAAGTCATTTTGCAAGCACAACGTTTCGGTGTAAATGATGAGACTGGCGCTCCGACAGAGCAACTGGCAGATTCGTATAAATCGATGATTATTGTCAAAAAAAACTCCCCGATCCAAACGGTTGAGGATCTGAAAGGGAAGAAAATGGCTTACCAGAACGTAACGTCTTCCGCTGGTTATGTATGGCCTGCAGCCTTGTTGCTGGATCGCGGCATTGATCCGCTCAAGGATGTACAGCCTGTAACCGTTAAAGGCCATGACCAAGCTGTTCTTGCCGTATTGAACGGTGACGTAGATGCAGCAGCTATTTTCCAGGATGCCCGTAACACGGTTTCCAAAGACTACCCGAATGTGTTCAAAGATACACGTGTACTTGCTTTCACTGAGCCTATTCCTAACGATACGATCGCCGTTCGTACCGACATGAACGCAGATTGGACAGCGAAGATCAAACAAGCCTTCATCGATATCGGTAAAGATACAGAAGGTCACAAGATCATCAAAGAAATCTACACGCACGAAGGTTATGTGGAGTCCGATGACAGCAAGTTCGATATCGTTCGCCAGTATAACGAGAAAGTGAAAACCGAGTAGTTTTTCGTTCCAACAAGCCATTCGTGACTTTGCACAGTGAACAGGCCAGTTCAGCGTAATTGACGCTGTTCTGGCTTGTGCCGTTATTATAAGTTTCTGCTAGGGAACAGCGGAAACGATATATGTCGAACTTTTAATTTACACAACAACGGAGAGGGCAGAAAAAACCTGGAAAAGCGGAGCGTTCGCCTTTATCACCGGATTTTACCCTTGAGAAAAGGGAATGAAAAAATCTGGGGATAACAGCGATTGTAAGGTTATTCTGTCATCGAAGTGCCTGTGTAAATCATCCTTTAGTTCAACTTATATCGATAAATATTATGGATGAAAGAAGGATTAACGCGATGATTGAGCTTCACAACGTGACCAAAACGTATGCAAACGGCACGAAAGGCCTCAATAACATAAATTTGAAATTTAAGCAGGGAGAATTCATCGCGGTGGTCGGTTTGTCTGGTGCAGGCAAATCCACATTGCTGCGGTCGATCAACCGGCTGCATGATATTAGTGAAGGTGAAATTTTGATTAACGGCAGTTCCATCACCAAGGCGCAAGGCAAACGCTTGCGTCTGATCCGCCGGGATATCGGCATGATCTTCCAGAGCTTTAATCTGGTGAAACGATCCAGCGTGTTGCGCAATGTACTGGCTGGTCGGGTGGGGTACCATTCCACACTTCGTACCATTTTGGGTCGTTTTCCGAAAGAGGATGTGGAACTGGCCTTTGATGCATTGGATCGGGTGAATATCTCGGAGAAGGCTTACTCTCGTGCAGATCAGTTGTCTGGTGGACAACAGCAGCGTGTGGCGATTGCCCGTGTACTCGCTCAGGAAGCCAAAATTATTTTGGCCGATGAACCGGTGGCTTCACTCGATCCGTTGACAACGAAACAGGTCATGGATGACCTCAAACGGATTAATCAGGATCTCGGCATTACAACGATTGTTAATTTGCACTTTATTGATCTGGCGAGAGAATATGCGACACGTATTGTTGGTTTGCGGGCAGGAGAGGTTGTATTTGATGGTCCGGTGGAAGAAGCGACGGATGAGCGTTTTGCTGAAATTTACGGAAGACCGATTCTGGCGGATGAGTTGTTGGACAAGCAGGCTGTGCATGAGCAGGGAGAAGTGCTGGTATGAAAGGACAATCCAACGTTTCACTTGAACATGAAGGGCGCTCAGGTGCAGGCAAGGAACCTGGTTCAAGCCCGAAGCAGATCGTGAATCGCCCCAAACCACCGGGGAAGACCAAACATCTGCTGACATTAGTCATCATTGTGCTACTCTTGTGGGCGAGCGCCAAGCAGACGGATGCGAGCTTTGCAGAACTGTTCACGGGTGGCCCGGAGATGTGGAAGCTGCTGAAGGAGATGTTTCCGCCGCGCTGGAGTTATTTTGACAATATCGTACAGGGCATGCTGGAGACGATCCGTATGGCTTTGCTCGGGACAACCATCGGTGCAATCATTGCTATTCCTATTTCCATCATCTGTGCAGGTAATTTGGCGCCGAGCCGCTGGATCTACTATCCGGCACGTTTTCTATTAAATCTGATTCGTACGGTCCCGGACTTGCTACTTGCTGCGTTGTTCGTTGCTGTATTTGGTCTGGGGCCGGTACCGGGTATTCTCGCACTGGCTGTATTCTCGGTAGGTCTGATCGCCAAGCTCACCTATGAAACGCTGGAGACGATTGACAAAGGACCGCTTGAAGCGATGACCGCTGTGGGCATGAACCGAATTCAGCTTATTGTCTATGGTGTCGTGCCGCAACTGGCAGCTCAGTTTACGTCTTATGTACTGTATGCCTTCGAAATTAACGTACGTGCCGCCGCCATCCTTGGACTCGTCGGAGCGGGTGGTATCGGACTTTATTATGAAGCTACACTTGGATTCCTGGAGTATGACAAGACGAATACCATTATTATTTTCACACTGGCCATCGTTCTGATTATCGACTATGTGAGCACTAAGCTGCGGGAGAAATTGTTATGATGAAAAATGAAGCGAGCCGTATTCGGCCAAGACCCAAACCACGGAAAAATCCGCTGCGCTGGCTTATCATTCTGCTGTTAATTCTGGTCTATGCGTGGGCGCTTGCGGGTGTACCCTTTACCGGATTCAAGGAAACTGCCGGACAGATCATGAAAGCTATTATTGCGGGTATTTTCTCGCCCGACTGGAATTTCGTATATTTGCCGGAAGGCGAGGATTTGCTGCGCGGACTGCTGGATACTCTGGCGATTTCTGTGCTGGGTACTGTGATCTCCGCTGTGCTTTGTATCCCGTTTGCCTTCTGGTCTGCACGGAACATGAGTGGCCATCGGGCGATCTCTGGGGCGGGTAAAATGATGCTTAGTTTCATCCGTACATTTCCCGAGATTATTATGGCTTTGCTTTTTATCAAGGCTGTAGGTCCCGGATCATTCGCAGGAGTGTTAGCCCTCGGACTTCACTCGATCGGGATGCTGGGTAAACTGTACGCGGATGAGGTTGAAAATATTGACTACGGCCCGTCCGAAGCGTTACTGGCTTCCGGAGCGACCCGGATGCAACAGCTCTGGTTTGCCATCTTGCCGCAGGTTATCCCGGGGTTCCTGAACTATACATTGTATCGGTTCGAAATTAATGTTCGTTCTGCCACGATCCTCGGTGTGATCGGCGCAGGCGGGATCGGAACACCGCTGATCTTTGCACTCAGCACACGTAACTGGCCGCGTGTCGGTATTATTCTGCTCGGCATTATCGTGATGATCACGATCATTGACCTGATCTCGGGTTATATTCGGAAGAAGCTGGTTTAGGTAACGGAATGAAGTGGTGGAGAGAAGGACTATCTTTTGCTGGATGATACGGCAGTGGATAGTCTTTTTTGTTGGTTTTAAATCAACAAGCTCTAAATGTAGTTATATGTTGGTAGTTGCCTAATTTTTCACTTGAAATAATTTGTAAAAATAGTTGTACAATTTGCTTAATTCTCTATTCAATTATTTGTAATTTATTCCGATTTTAATATGAGAAGGAGGTGAATTTCATTTTGAGAATTATTTTACCTATTATTGCATCGATATTGAGTATTGGAGGAGGATGGCTTTTTGGCTATTTAATAATGCTATTGATGCTATCTGGAGACGAAGGCCTCATTATCTTTGACGTTCCTCCAGCAAGTCATACTCTCTTGTATCTTGTGTTAACACTTCTTCCGTTTGTTGTCGCGGTGTATGTACTTAACAAGAAGGAGAAGTCAGGAATAATTGGAACCATTATCGTTTGTTTTATAGCATCTGTTGTAATGTATTTTATAGTAATTTTTAACCAAAGCGCAATTCAAGACTTCTTTAGAACGCCTTCGAAACATGTCCAATCGGAGATTCGAAGTCAAGTGCAGCAAATTATTGATGAACAACAGTTGCCTTATGTCATAGACCAGAAGGAGAGTGAGAGCCGGACCGATCACGAAGTCATACGAACCGTTGTTTATATGAGAAAAATACAAGAAGGAGATATAGAAAAAAACGAGGTAAAACCATTTGTTAATACAACATTTGAGACGGATGTTAAGCTAACTTTTAGGGGCCGAGCGGAAGATAATTATGTAACACAGTTGTAATGGACAGGAGCAAAGAAATATATTGTACAAATGAGTCTTATTGTAGGTAGATGAGTCGGAATTAACTATACATATTTTTTCCCGCTCGCAAGAATTTTTAGTTATCATTCATTTACCCGTATAAGATACCGATGCTCAAAGAGGCGTGGGTTATTATACGGATTATTTTGTTGATTCTAAAGGGCATTCTGAGTATTGCTGAAGGACCCGTATCATACTGAACATGGCGCTAACGCTGTTCCCATTTGTTGTTATGGTGATATATTTCCTTAAGCGAAAAAAAGAATATGTGTTCATTAAAATTATCGTGTATCTGTTTAGTACATCCTGGATACTTGGGTTTATGTGGTTCATTCATTCTTAGAAATTAGATATATTGGTAAAATTAGAATATTGTATGTGTTACAATTGCAGTAGTTGCGAGATGAATAGATAGCGCCGGTGAGTAAATCGAAGAGGTTTGAGAAGTCAGTTGCCCTGATGAATATAGCTGCTGGACAAGTTGGAACGTACATAATGATGTTGGATATATGGCTCGACACGTTAACTTTTAACGTTAAAGTTGACCTTTTTGCAAGGAGGTAACTATACTATGGAAAAATTTTATTTGATATGGATCGTCTTTATGGTGCTTATATTGCTGTACCGAATGATCTTTCAGAAGTTTAAAAAGCATAACCGGGAAAATATCGGACTCAGTGCAATTCTTATTATTTTTATGGGTAGCGGCGCTTCATTTACGCAGATGAACCTTATTTTTGTCATTGGTATCTTGGCCTTTTCGGCTTATTGTGCGGTGTGGAACAGTATTCTTTTTGTAAGGGACGGTTATGAGAAACCTCGACTGAGATGAGCTGATTTACGTTATGTGTAGCGAAAGTGTAGAGAGATGTGTACAAGTAGGTGAGTTAACTCTCTAGGATTGAGGGGGCAAGGTACTGTTGAACCTAGCTTGAATCGCTAACGATCACCAGAAGCCTTATTTAGCCAAAAAAGTCTGCATTAAAATTCTAACGATCCGCACAGACGTTATTTGTTGCAAATTGCCCGATTTATCTCTCGAAATATTGAAAAATAGCCAAATAGCGTTGCTGGTGATCGTTAGAATTTTAAATGTGGGAAAAAGGGGCAAATAAGCTCTCTCAGGATCGTTAGCGCTGAGGGAGTGGGGGTTCAATGCTTGGTTCAAAGGTACGTTAGAAATGAAAACACCATGCAACCATAATAAAACCACAATAGAACTACAATAGAGCATTCCAAAAACTGCAAAGACCTACAAAAGACTAAAAAAACTAAAAAAACCGAAATCACCGCAGCCTCTTTCCTGGCCGTTAGGGTGGTTTCGGTTTTTCGTTATGGTTTACGTTACTACTTTCATTTCTACTTACGGTATTACTAACTTTCGTTCCTGCATTCGTTTTTATTGGTGGTTACTATATTCGGTTTGATCTACGTTATGCCTAAGTTTCTGTTCATTTTCGGTGTGTTTACTTCTACTTTCTAAATTTACTCTTACCTCTAAACTAGCTCGCCAAAGGCAAAGCTGCTTTGCTGACTTGTACCGTGACGGTTTCCGTGTTAGTTACGCCAGCAGCATTAATCAGTTCCGCGCGATACGTGTATGTTCCGTTTGCACGACCGCTCAGGTCGGTTTTTGCCATTTGAGCAGATGGTGTAGCAGCGTTCAATGCTTGCGTATCGATCAGTACGTCATTTTCATAGAGGCGATACTCGGTTGCGTTGGTACCCCACCAGAGGTTCATCGTTACGGTGTAGTTGCCATCGCCGTCCCAGTTGTTTTGAGACAAAACGGCTTTACCTGGAGCCGCGTTCGCAATTTGAACCGTTAACTCGTCACTGCGAGTAGCGCCTTTGTCGTTGATCAGCTCGGCAACATACGTATAGGTTCCGTTCGCTTTGTCTTTAATCGCCGTTTTAGCAAACTGTGAAGAAGGGGAAGTTGCTGTTAACTTTTGCGTATCCACAAGGACACCGTTCTCATACAGCTTGTACTCGGTGGCATTTTCACCCCACCACAGATTCATGCTAACGTTGAATGAACCATCAGACAGCCCGGTGGTATGTCCGTTATCGGAAGAAAGCACCGGTTTACCCGGCGCTCCTTCGGCTGGAGTAGAAGGGTTTTCGCCTCCACCTTGTTCTTCCGAAGCTACAACGTCATCCAAGCTTCTTGGTTTCAATTGATAGACATCTTTGAAAATGGCAGACACACCTGTGATATCAATCTTGTCACCAGCAACATAAGGGAAAGTCGTTTCACTCACACCGGTACGCGTATCCACACGCACATGTGTGCTTGTCCCGTCCGCAGCTACCGCATCAAATTCAAATGAACCGGCTGGTGTAGCGCTGATGATGTTCTGAACTGTTACATTTTTCAATTGAACGAGTTGACCTTGATTCGCATCATTTATGGCTGTAACCAGCGCTGGAGCTGGAACAGAAGCGGTTCCAGTTTTCTCAATCGCAACCACATCGGTTAATTCGAACTCGCTGTTGTAGATCGTTGTGGGTGCAGTCACTTTCACTTTGTCACCTACATCGAATCCGCTCGTGTGCTGGAACACGTAGATTCCCGCTGTATCATCCTGAAGATAGAAGGCTTGTCCACCGAAAGAACCCGGTTTCGTTGTGACAACACCTTCAACGGTAACTGTAGTGCCAGCCGCTTTGGTGCGTGCCTCGGCAACGCTAATGGTTGCTGGAATTGGACCTTGTTCTTCTGGTAGTGGCTGTGCCGGTACGTTAGCAATGCTTACCGCACTGGTAATCAGGTTGCTACCGTTCAGACGCAGACGTAAGCTGGCGTTGCCATTCGTGCCTGGTTTGATGCGTACATTCAGATCTTTGATCCCGCGTCCCTTGCTATCTGACGTTACACTAAACGCCGAGCTGTATCCGTATGAAGTTGGCCATGTTCCGCTATCATTCTGGATCATAGCTACCTGTGTTCCACCCGTCAGATAAATACCTGCACTGTACCCGGAAACGGTAGTGTTTGGAGCCATATTTTCTACAACCACACGAATCTGGAAGTCCTCGGCATTCGGCAATGTATCTTGCTTCACGAAGCTGTAAGCTGCGTTAGCACTGGATGCAGGGCCGCCATAAGAGCCTGGCTTGAACGTGGAACGATCATACCACTTGTATCCGGCCGCAGGCGCAGCCCAAGGTTCAGCTTGCGGTTCAGTGGAAGCCGCTGGCTCCTCGAATGGTAACAGCGCTGTAGCTGTATCCAATGTAAGGCCGTTTACTTCGGACAGCTTAGTATAGTTTTCTTGTGTCGCCAGCCAGTTTACCGTATTCACGAGTAATACAGCATCATCGACTTCTTTGAAGCCGTCATATGTCGTTTTGCGTGTGCCTGTTTCTTCGCGCAAATATTTCGGGGATGCATCTTCCACCGGGGAAGAGTCACCGATGAAGGCCGCTTTACCTGCACCCAGTTTGGATACAGCCACATATGGACCTTCTTCGATACCGCCACCGTTATATACACCTTGGTCAACGGCGTTATTCCATTTGGCATTCGTTTTTGGCAAGTACACAATACCTTTGGCTTTCTCCGGATCTGTGATCGCCAGCGTGGAGCCTGCGTGCATCGCTACAGCAGATACGCCTTCGGTAATGCCGAATGCTTGATTCGCAGGTACGATGATATTGGCATTAATATCCCCGAGTGCGTTATACCGGAAACGTACGCCGAAGTTATCGGACAACCAGTCCGTGCTGGTTACATCTTGCATGGCTGCTGAATTGCGCTCATCTGTGCTCATGCCTTTGGTTGGATCTTCATATGCACCGCGGCGATAGCCGTTAATGACTTCAGAGCCATCCCAGCGGTTTTTGTTACGGTCAGCGTTGTAGTGATCTCCAATGAAGAAGATACTTCCGCCAGTTTCAACATATTGTTTCAATGCTGCCTGTTCAGACGTTTTGAAAGGAATTTGAGGTTCTGCAATGACAAATACGTTGTATTCTTTCAGATCATCATAGGTAAAAGGTGTCGTTTTGCGCAGTTCTTTCACATAATAACCGTCGTTCGCCAGAGCATTACCGAAATCCGAGAAGCCACCATCAATAACCCAATCGGCTGCTCCGGCAGTCTGACCGTGTGAATTGTCGAACAACACTTTCTTGCCAGCGTTCTCGTTAACGACCTTGGCTTGAATGAATGGTGCCGGGTCTGTCGGTCCTTCCGCATGAACCGAAGCATCTCCGTTCCATAATCCGATCTGAAGTGGCAAAGCCATGGATAATGCCAGGAGTGATTTTAACCAAACTCCCCGCAAACGTTTCATTTTACCCAACCAAATCCCTCCCAAATATTAGTTGATTCATGAGTTCGTCCATATTCTACCACATGAAAATCTCACATAGTCATAACAAAATGTAAAAATTAGATCGAACTTTGTAAAATTAGGCATTTTGGCATATGAATAGGTCATTTGGATTATTGGTTATTACAGGAATGGAAATAATAATGTGGTGGATAACGGAGTAGGGGAACACAAAGTAAAAAAGCCATCTCTACGAGATGACTTTGGCACGAATACGATTGACGGCGTGGAAAACGGAAGATTTGATCATGCCTTCACTGCGGTTCACCATCTGGGCTGTTTCTTTAATGGAATACCCATGGATCAGGCGCAGCTCCAAAATTTTGCGATGCTCGGTATTGTGGATATGGGAGACAATTTCGTTAACCCCCTCATTAATCTCCATCTGAGGAGTATCAACATGGTGGGCAGGGGTTTCCAGCCGGCTGTCTCGGCGTAAGGTCCGGGTACGTCTGCGAAAGCTGTCCATAGCCAGGTTACGGGCGATGCGTTTAAGATAGTAGAGAATTCGGTCTTCAGGAATATGGACAGTGACGTTCATGAGACGGATAAAACAATCCTGCGCCAAGTCTTCCGCATCCTGCGGCTGTTTGACGATTTGGGATAGATACCTGGTGATTTCTGATTTATAGTTAATGTAAGCATCGTTAATCTGTGTGTGGTTCATAAGATGTGAATCCCCCTTGGATATGGATCAAACCTTGGTTCCGGTCCGTTTGGCGTTCTGTTAATGCCAGTATAGCGGGAGGTTGTTTCCAAAAGGTTCAGAGTTGTATCGGAGTTGTAACATTTCTTGATTTCCTCTGTTCAAGCAGTCGGCTTGGGATACAGAATATAGACAGATGAAATTCATAGAGCAGGGAGATTACGAATGTATTATGAGACCAAAAGAGATATTAATCATCGAAGATGAAGAGTCCATTCGCGATATATTGTCCTATTCGCTTCGCAAGGAAGGGTTCGAGATCAAGGAGGCGGCTTCCGGTAGAGAAGGACTGAATCTGCTTCGGGAGTCGAGGCCTGATCTGATTCTACTGGATCTGATGTTGCCCGATATGAGCGGCTTCGATGTGTGCAGACAGTTGTCTGTGAATTCCAAAATCCCGGTAATCATGATTACGGCAAAGTCCGATATGCTGGACAAGGTGCTTGGCATGGAGCTAGGGGCTGACGATTACATTACAAAGCCTTTTGATATCCGCGAAGTGGTTGCCCGCATCCGGGCGATTTTCCGCCGGATCGATCTCATCAGCGAAACGCTGGAGAACCAGTCTTACGAAGTCGTTAGACTAGGCAAACATATCGAGATTCGTAAGGATGAGCGCGAGGTGTGGAAGGACGGGGAACGGGCAGGGCTCACCAACAAGGAGTATGATCTGCTACTCTTTCTCGTGAACCACCACCGCAAAGTACATACACGTTCAGAGCTGCTGGACAAAGTGTGGGGATTTGATTTTGCAGGAGATACGCGTACCGTGGACATCCATGTGCAGCGCATTCGCAAAAAGCTGGACAGCGGCGATCAAGGCATATCGATGATTGAAACGGTATTTGGCGTAGGGTACAAGCTGAATATTCAGGTGCAGACATGAAATGGACGATTCAGTTCAAGATGGTTGTGCTGTTCTCGGTGATCGTTTTTATCGGTTTCTCGGCACTGCTGATTCTGTCCAACAAGGTTGCTCAAGAGAATATGTACCGTGAAGTGCGAGAGGATATGGTGCAATCCAAAAAAAATCTGGATATCGCCCTGAATCAGTACTTTCTCATCCATAACAAACGGATCAGCAAAGATTCGCTGGAAGCAGGCAGCCGGGAGTTGGAAGAGCAGATTGGCTCTGCTGTGGGTGGGAAAATTACCCTCTATCGTCCCGATGCCTCTATGTATGGCTCCAGCACCAGTGAAGGGAAGCTGGTCAAACATACAGAGATAGAGGATTTGAGAGAAGCGATGCAATCTCGCATTGCCTATACGACAAAAGTGGATCAAGGACGGGTTGTCGCAAGCCTTTCTTTTCCGATTCAGAGTGACCAGCAACTTGTCGGCATTGTACAGCTCGAAAAGGATTATACGGATCTTTACCGGCGCAATATGCGCTTTCAGGATACAATTAAGCTGTTCGCAGCGACGATATTTGTGTTCGTTTTCATTGCTTCGATTTTTATTTCCCGGAAAATTACACAGCCGATTCGTGTGCTGACGAAACGTTCTGCCGAAGTGGCCCAAGGTAGCCTGAATGCGGATATTCAAATTGCCACGAAGGATGAGATTGGGGAACTGGCGGCGAGCTTCACGGTCATGATTGACCGGGTAAGAGAGCAGATCGATGTGATTGAGCGAGAACGGGACGAAGTGAAACAAGTACAGGCACGAAGCAAAGTTTTTTTTGACAATGTGACACATGAATTAAAAACACCGCTGACGACTATTCTGGGCTATGCACAGATTTTGCGGGATAATGGATTCACCGACCCGGATTTCTTCGACAAGGGCATGAATTATATCATCAAGGAAAGCCGTCGTCTGAATACGATGGTTGCGGATATTTTGGAAGTGTCCGTGTCTTCGGCAGTGATTGAGAACTACCGTTTTGCACGGGTTGACGTCTCGGAAGTTATTCGGGAAGCGTGTGAGGACATGTCGATCAAGGCAGGCAAATACAATATCGGCATTCATTATGAACTTGAAGAAGAGCTATATGTACGGGGGGATCGGGACAAGCTGAAAGAGGTATTCCTGAACGTACTGGATAACTCCGTCAAGTATAGTGATGTGAATTCGATCATTGAAGTGCAGTCCTCGCGGGAAGAACAGTCTATTGCCATTATGATTCGAGATCAGGGTGAAGGCATTGGTGCAGAAGCCCTGAATCATGTGTTTGAACCCTTTTACCAGGATAAGGGCATGAACCGTGTCGAAAAAGGCAGCGCCGGCTTGGGGCTGTCGATTGTGAAAAACATTGTGGAGCGTCATGGAGGAACAGTGGAGATGAAAAGCATCATGCGGGAAGGGACGCAAGTCCATATCCGCCTGCCGGGGGATCGAAACACATGAAATATACCGGCTTTTGGCGTAAACATCGCGATAAGCTGATGCTGTCCGGGCTACTCATTGCCTTTGTCGGGGGGATATTCGGGATTGGCAGCCTGTTCAGCATGAGTCACCTTAAACCACGTACTGTGATATTGCCTGGTGAGCAATTCAACAGTCGTCTCGCGCCCCCATCGAGCAGTACAATCCAAATCGAGTCAGCGACTAAAATTCCGAATGATTTTGTTATTTACGATTTTGATATGGGGGATCGGAATACGATTGTTGTTAACAGTACCGAACGTTCGTATACAGGACTGCGGCTGCTCAAGTTGCATCTGGATGATAACCAGGTGAAAGAGATCAGTGGCAACACGGATTTTGGCGTTGTACTGAGCCCGGATCGAACCAAGCTGATGTATGCTCAGTATCGTTCGGGACAAGCCCAACGCACGGCTTTTATATACGATATGAAAAGTGGTGAACGAACCAAACTGGGCAAGGAACATTCCTATTTCAGGGAGTTTCTCAGTAACGACACATCCATCAGTCATGATGATCGTGGTTTCATTCAGACCGATCTGAGAACGGGCAAAGAAGAGATCCTGTTTTCCGATGAGGTCATGATGAAGAAAGTCGGAGTAGAGACACATGAGGATAAATCGGGCAAGAATTACATCGTTATTGACAGTTTTGAGATTAGTCAGGATATGAAGCAGGCTTATGTTCTGGTCATGCACAAGGATGATTTTGCCGTCTATCGTGTGTCGCTGGAGAAAAATCCGGACGTGTCCTTATACCTGAGATCGAAGGATATCCAGCAATACCATCTGTTGAAAAATGGGGATATGATCTTTCAGGGTGAAGTGAATCAGGTGCAGGGACTATATCGATATCAGGTGGAAAAAAATAAGCTGAACTTGCTGGCCAAGGGCACATTCTGGAATTTTGATCTGAGCGCGGACGAATCCCGAATTGCTTATCTGAATACATTGGAAAATCAGAAAAATGAGCTTCATATTGCCTTCCTCAATGATCAGAACTTGTCCTCTGATACGGTGATCTACCGGAATATCAACAATTTTATCAAGCTGAAATGGTTTGAGGAAGAACTGTTCATGGCAAGCAGCACCGCCAGCAAGAGTGAGTTGTATCGTTTTAGCTTTAAGGCATGGTAGGTTTATGACAGGAGCACTACCCAGCGAGAGGTCGATTCATGTAGAGAATTTGCTGCCACAGCCTTAGTTTTATTCAGATATTAGAAAGAACATATATCCCTGCGGACAAGCATTGTACGCTCTGCCGCAGGGCTTTTTGTGTTGACATGTTACAAGTTGGATACAACTGCGTCCTGCCCCGATACATCTGCGCACTATAATAAAGTGAGATACACAGAAATACATAATCAGGAAATGGAAAGGAAGACAAGCCACGAATGCTTCAAGTTGAACAGGTATCCCATGCCTTCCGCAATGCACAGGGCGATGTTCCCGTGCTGCAAGATATTAATCTGACGATTCAAGAGGGGCAGATGGTTGCGCTGCTGGGTAGTTCAGGTTCAGGGAAGTCCACACTGCTGAATCTGATGGCTGGTTTGATGAAGCCAACACAAGGCAAGATTTGGATCGCAGGACAGGATATTGTGCGTTTCAGTGAGAATCGTCTGGCGGAGTTTCGGCGTAGTCACATTGGATTTATATTTCAATCCTACGAGCTGTTGTCCAATCTGACGATCCGGGAAAATGTAGAGTTGCCTCTGGTATTTATGGGAATAAGACCATCCAAACGTAAAGAAAAGGCGCTTCGCCTACTAGAACAAGTGGGGCTCGGCGATAAGACGAATCTCTTTCCGTCGCAGTTATCAGGTGGTCAGCAACAACGGGTCAGTATCGCCCGCTCGCTCATCACGGAGCCTTCGGTCATCTTTGCAGATGAACCGACGGGTAATCTGGATACAGAGACCGAGGAAGAGATTCTTTCCATTTTGCAGCAACTGAACAGAGAGATGAAAACAACCTTTGTCATTGTGACACACGAAGCCGAGGTGGCTGAACAGATGCAGGTTGTACTGACGTTACAGCAGGGGAGATTGGTCGAACAGCAACAGGTTGCCCAGTTGTAGCATATATGAGAGTTCATGTAAAAGGAGAGGAACAGTGAGAATACGGGACGTAGTGCGCATGGCCTGGGGACAGATCATTCGGCGCAAAGTGGTCACATTACTCTGTATGACCGGTCTGTCAATCGGTTCGGCAGCGATGATTATTGCACTGAGTGTGGGGCAGTCGGTACAGACATACAGCGAGAAAACGTTGAATGATAACTACAAGATGGACGAGATTACGATCAGCCCGAACGAGGGAATCAAAACGGGAAATGGAAGCGGCGGAGGCACGAAGAGTAAGTTTGAACGCGGCGCGCTGACGATGGAGAAAATTCGGATTATTCAGCGCCTTCCTCACGTTGTCGCTATGGCTCCTATGCTGAAACTGGATGCGCTCGATATGGTGCTTCCGGATGGGCGCAGCTCCTACGTGGAAGTGATTGGAACCGAGATGCAGACGTTGAGCGGGTTCGGATACAAATATGCACAGGGCAGCGGAACTGGCAATGGCCGAGTTGCAATTGTGAATTATGGAGCGACCTACGGCTTTATCGATTCCAAAGTGACTCAGAAGCTCTTTGAGCAGTTGAATTCCGATCCCTATAACAATGATCTTTTGCAACAGTACAATGAGATGATGATGAAGCAGGATCAACTGATGCAGCAACGTATACAATTTCGGTATGAGGATTTTACGAATGGCAGAAAGACCAAGATGAGTGGAACGATACGTGTATCGGGTGAACTAGCCAAACCGTCCAATATGGATGATATGAGCGCTCAGAATGACAAAAAAGTATATGTTCCGCTGGATACAGCACGTGCTCTGCAGGATGAGCTGGGATTGCAACAAACGGACAGCCCGGCACTCAAACGTCTCAATTCCGCATTGGTGAAGGTAGATAACAAGCGGCATGTAGCTCAGGTGGAAGAGCAGATCAAAAAGCTGACGTTAAACACGCAAAGTAATCTTTTTCAGGAAGAGGCCATGGCAGGACAGCTTGCGATGTACCAGAAAGCAGCCATCGGTATTGGCGGTTTTATTATGGTGCTGGCTTCACTGTCTATTATTGTGGCGATGATCATGTCCACGCATCAGCGGCGTAAGCAGATCGGGGTTATGAAGGTGCTTGGCGCCAACCTGTGGCAGATCCGTCAGATGTTTATTGCGGAGGCAGCCATGCTGGGGTTCATTGGTGGTGTGGCTGGGGTGGGGATTGCCTTTGCCGCGCTCGGCGGGGTGAACCAGCTACTTGCAAGTCAGATGGCGGATCAGGCGGGCGGACCGATGACAGTAATCATTCAGCAATCGGCATTGCCGCTGGGGATTGTTTTTGCCGTACTTGTCGGTGTGGTATCGGGTATCTATCCAGCCATCAGCGCATCGCGAACCAATGCGCTAAGTGTTATTAAATCGATGTGATGGATCTACGGAAAGGCTAACGTGCATGGCTGAACGTGGAACATTTGGAAATATGAACAGACTCAAACTTTTCAGTGGAAGGGAACTAAGCATGAAGAAATGGATCAGCATCATCACTACGATTGTACTTATGGCAGGTGCAGGGTATTGGGTATATGAGAAATACAAACCCCAGCCGGAAGCGCCCGTTGAGACTCCTCCGCCTATCACTTTTGATGTGACACAGGAGACGATGACACAGACCATCCAAGTGAAAGGGAAATCGGTCTATACCGAGCAGACGGACGTGTTTGCACCGTATGCTTCCAATATTAAACAGTGGCATGTCAAGAACGGGGAACAAGTGAAAAAAGGGGATGTTTTGTTCACGCTCGATACGTCGGCATTACAGACAGAAGTCAGTCAGATGCAGAGTGACCTGGACAAAGCACGGTTAGATGTGGAGATGAATCAGATCAGCATCGACCAGGCCGGCATGACTGAAACATTAGGTGTGACGGAAGAGGAACGTAAAAAAGCATTCGCGGACCGGGAGAGCAAACGTCTGGCGAACGAGCTTAGCCAAAAGGCTTTGGTTCTCAAAGAGCAGGAGATCCGCAAGAAGCAGGATGTTATGAGCAAGGCAGTGGTGCATGCTACGACCACAGGGATCTTTCAGTTGAATGAGCAGGATAACAAAACACGGGCCGTTACGGAAGGGCAGTTAATCGGCTCAATCACGAACACGGGCAAAATGAAATTCAATACTATTGTCGGTGAGGAAGAGATGTTCAAGCTGAAGGAGGGCATGCCGGTACAGGTGCGCATGAGTGCGCAGAAGGATCTGAAATTTACCGGAAAAGTAAGCAAGGTATCCAAATTTGCCCGGAAAAGTACGGATACCGATCTGAAGCAGGCCTCTCAGTTTGATGTTGTCATCGATCTGAAGCCAGATGCTCGCATGTATGGAGGTGTCAGTCTGGAAGGAGACATTGAAACGATGCGCAAGGACAAGGTGACTGCCGTATCGAGTCTCGCCATTATGCGTGATCAGCCCGAACCTTACGTGCTACTGGATAAAGGGAACGGACAGACGGAGCAGCAAGCGGTTAAGACAGGCATGGAATCCGGAGATAAAACCGAGGTTGTTAGTGGATTGAAGCCAGGGGATGTTGTTGTTATTCCATAGAAGGAGGTAAAAGCTTATTGCGGTTTTGTGCCGTAATGAGCTTTTTCTATTGCGACAGAGAGGAGCAAATTCCTTCTTTTTATGTGGAAAAAAATATAATTTAATTTATATAATTCAATTTACAGTAATATTTACATGTCGTATAATCACACTATAAGGAGGTGAACAAGCAGTCATACGCGAGATCACATTTTTTTTCAAGTTTTAATGGAAAGCGCTTACGCAAAGTTAGTTCGCATTCAACGTTCTCTTCACACTTCAATTCCAAGATGATGATTTAACTACTCCACCACGGTTTACTCTCAAGATTCAACCCCCACACAAGCTCACACACAGCAATTCTACTGAAAACACCCGACGTTTATTTTTATTTGCTCTTTGACTTCAGCCCTTTTAATGATGGAGGTGACCGAAACACCACACATTTTTTCATGCACTTTGTGCCATGCATCCTGCTTCTACACAGAGGAACAGCAGACATGAGTCGAGACCAATCTTATCTAAGGGAAAGGTGGAACTATGAAGAAAACATTGAAAACCAAATCAAGAGGCCAGAAGCTGCTGCGTAAAGGTGTAAAACAAATGATGGCAGCTGCGCTGCTTGCAGCAGGGATCTTCCCTGGCATGTCTCCAGGTGTGACACAGGCAGCGGAGGCGCATGTGAACAATCCGTTTGTGGGCGCCACGGCTTATCTCAATGAGGACTACTCTGCACTTGTGGACACCTCTATTGCAATTACCAGTGATGCTTCGCTGAAAGCGAAGATGGAAACGGTGAAATCTTACCCTACTGCGGTATGGATTGACCGTATTGCAGCCATCTATGGCGGGGCCGAGAATGCTGGTCGCAAGAGCGTGGAAGAGCATCTGGATGCGGTTCTCGCTCAGAAGAAGCCAGGCGTACCTATTACGGCTTCCTTTGTCATCTATAACTTGCCGGGTCGGGACTGCCATGCCCTCGCTTCTAACGGGGAGCTTCCTTTAACCCAGGCAGCATTGCAAACGTATAAAACGGATTACATTGACGTGATTGCAGATATTTTTGCTGATCCTAAATATCAAGACATCCGCATTATCGCTGTTATTGAGCCAGATAGTTTGCCTAACCTGGTAACCAATCTGAGCACACCGGCTTGTGGTCAAGCGGCTTCAACGGGGATTTATGAAGCTGGGATTAAATATACGCTCGACAAGCTCCATGCGATTCCAAACGTATACAACTATCTCGATATCGGTCACTCCGGCTGGCTCGGATGGGATAACAACCGTTCTGGAGCGGTCGCGCTCTATACCGATGTAGTCGGGGATACGCTGGGTGGACTGAGCAGTGCGGATGGATTCATTACGAATACTGCCAATACTACACCGCTGGCTGAACCAAACCTAACCAACCCGGATCTCAACATCGGTGGACAACCGATTCGTTCAGCGAAGTTCTATGAATGGAATCCGTACTTTGACGAAACCGATTTCACAGCGAAGTTGTATGCCGATTTCGTACAGGCAGGATGGCCAGCGAGCACGGGTTTCCTTATTGATACCAGCCGTAACGGATGGGGCGGTGTGAATCGTCCAGCTACAGCTACAGGCAGCAATATCAATGACTATGTAAATTCAGGTCGTGTGGATCGCCGTGAGCACCGGGGGAACTGGTGTAATGCAAGCGGAGCAGGTATCGGAGAAGCACCGAAGGCAGCTCCGGGACCAGCGCATCTGGATGCCTATGTATGGGTGAAACCTCCAGGTGAATCCGATGGCTCCAGTTCCGAAATTCCGAACAATGAGGGTAAAGGCTTCGACCGGATGTGTGATCCAACGTATACAACGAAAGATGGGGTGCTGACTGGTGCATTGCCTAACGCGCCGGTATCAGGTCACTGGTTCCATGATCAGTTCGTACAACTGGTGAAGAACTCCTTCCCTGTACTCTCTGAGAATGGTGGAGGCAACCCTCCAGGTGGAAACACAGCACCGGCAGCTCCTGCTACACTAACAGCTGCGGCCGGTAATGCTCAAGTGACGTTGACATGGGCGGCATCGACAGGTGCGACGAGTTATACGGTGAAACGTGCGCTGACGGCATCCGGTCCATTTGTAACGGTTGCTGCCAATGTCAGCGGAACAACTTACACCAACACGGGCTTGACGAATGGGACAACGTACTATTATGTCGTGACAGCAAGTAATGCAGCAGGTGAGAGTGTGAACTCTGCATCGGCCATGGCAACACCGGCAGCCGTTGCAACGGCTCCGGCGGCACCAACAGCGTTGACAGCAACAGCTGGCAATGCACAGGTGAGCCTGTCATGGACAGCTTCGGCAGGTGCGACAAGCTATAACCTAAAACGTGCCCTGACGGCATCGGGTCCATTCACGACGGTTGCATCGAATGTAACTGCAACGTCGTATATTAACACTTCGCTGACCAATGGCACAACCTACTATTATGTGGTGAGTGCGGTGAATGCAGCTGGGCAAAGTGCTAATTCTACTGTAGCCTCTGCGACACCAGCGGGTGTGGTTGTACCAACAAGTGATCTGGTGGTGCAATATCGTGCAGGGGATACCAATGCAACGGATAACCAGATCAGACCGTTGTTCAACATCAAAAACCTGGGCAGCACTGCAGTGGATCTGAGTGATTTGAAACTTCGTTATTATTTCACCAAAGAAGGTTCGGCGGCGATGGATTCTGCCATTGACTGGGCAGTGGTTGGCGCAGCCAACATCGACCGTACCTTTGGAGATGGATATGTTGAGCTGAGCTTCAAGTCCGGCGCAGGAAGCATTGCTGCGGGCGGGCAATCCGGAGATATTCAGCTTCGCATGTTCAAAACGGACTGGTCCAACTTTGACGAGAGTGATGACTATTCCTATGACCCAACGAAAACATCCTATCAGGATTGGGATAAAGTCACACTCTATCAAGACGGCAGTCTTGTATGGGGAATTGAGCCTTAAAGGTCATACATTTGGTGATTTAGTGCTAAGGTACGTGTGAGTGTACGCACAACTTATCAAAACAGAGCTGTTTTCTGGTCATTCATTGACCGGGGGCAGCTCTGTTTTTGTCTAACGATCTCAGGAGAGCTTATCTGGTAAAAAAGAGGCATGATGAAATTCTAACGATCCGTAGCGACGCTATTTCGATGAATTTCGGTGATTTCGATGTAATTTGCCTTGTTTGGGAGGAAATAAGGTCACTGGTGATCGTTAGAATTCAAAAGTGGTTGAAAACGACTGAATAAGCTCCGTGGAGATCGTTAGAATTTTTTAGAAGGACGTGTTTGGTGAAAAAGCATAATAGGATGAATGAGCTTGGAGCGCTATCCGACGGTTTGGAAGAATGAGCTATCCTGATATGACTTTGGGAACGGTTCATTTTTCATCATTCACCGTTGTACACTCTGACTGAGATACACTGAATATTGATCGTTTTGCACGGATATTTGCCTATGGTTAGGCGGTAAGGATGTCTATAATAGTACCCGATGGATGGTAACTCTTGCTACGAAGAAAGTGAAGGCGTGGAAGGGGGATCGGAGGAACTGGAGAAGGAAGTACGTCAGGCCAACTAAATGCTTTCTTGAATTTCATTTCGCTTCATAATGTAAGCGCAACCATTTTTCCTTTGATGTATGAAAATGAACCTGACCTAACATGAGCACGAATCTGATCTTCGTATGAACACGAAATTGACCAGACCATTAACATGTTCAGGTAGAAGTATCATTACCCATTCTAACCAGGGAGAGTGAAGGTTGATGAACTTAAGATCAGTAGAAGATAATCGAATTAAACATAGTAACAGCACTGACGATAGAACCCATGTCAGTACGAATGTCAGCCAAAAGAAGAGCGCTAGCACTCATAGGTCAAAACGATCACGCATGCCTCTCGGGGCCAAAGTGCTCTCTTCTGCACTCAGCTTGGCTTTAATTCTTAGTGGAACCGCCGGGATCAGTGGAGCGGATGCTTCACAATCCCAAGCTCAATCTCAGGGGAAAAGCATTCAACTGGAGAAGCTGGATCGCGGGCTGGTAGCGGCTTCGACGTCCGAAGGTGTGTTTCTAAGCTGGAGATTGCTTGGGGACGAGGCAACAGGGTACAGTGACAAGGGGCTGACCGGGACGGATTTCAACGTTTATCGGGATGGTAAAAGAATTGCAACGGTCACAGACAGCACGAACTATGTGGACAGCGCAGGTACGACATCTTCACGTTATGAAGTTGCCGCCGTGAATAACAAAGGTAAAGAAAGCAAACGAAGTGCATCCGTCAAACCTTGGGCGAACGGGTATATGGATATTCCTTTGCAAAAGCCGGCTGACGGTGTGACACCTGCGGGTGAAGCTTACACCTACAGTGCCAATGACATGAGTGTTGGTGATGTGGATGGGGATGGTCAGTACGAATTTTTTGTGAAGTGGGACCCCTCGAATGCTAAGGACGTATCGCAAAAAGGATATACCGGTAATACCTACGTTGATTGTTATACGCTGGACGGTCAGCTGTTGTACCGGATCGATCTCGGGGTTAACATTCGTGCGGGAGCGCATTACACGCAGATGCTTGTCTATGATTTTGATGGAGATGGCAAGGCTGAACTGATGTTCAAGACTGCCCCGGGCACACAAATTATGAAGTACAACAAAAAGGGCAAACCAACCTCACAAAAGTACATCACACTGCCGAAGGAAGATCGCAAAGCCGGGGTGACACACGAGGACGATTATCGCCTCAGTGCGGAAGGGTACTATGACCATGTGGTCGATATGTTCCGGAACTGGCATAAACACGAAGAGGTTGTAAAAGGAAACTGGCCTGCGACACTGGAAGAGGCATTTGGAATCGAGAAGAAGTACAGCTATCCGTTATCCCGGCAGGATGCGGAAAGTCTGGCTGACTATTTTATAGATGTATACGCACCGCAGCGGAGCGCCCGCAATGAATTGCGCAAGTTCGAAGGGTTTATTGTGGACGGGCCGGAGTATATTACCGTGTTTGAAGGCAAGTCGGGAAAAGAATTACAGACCGTCCCGTATGAACCCGAACGTCATGATGACGGCCTGATGTGGGGCGATTATGCGATGGCACGCATTGAACCGGCAAACCGGGTAGACCGTTTCCTGGCCGGGGTTGCGTACCTGGATGGCAAGAAACCGTCTGCGATTTTTGCACGCGGATATTATACTCGCTCCACCATGGCTGCCTACAACTGGGATGGCAAGAAACTGAAAAAAGAGTGGATGGTAGACAGTGGCTGGACACCGATGAAAAATCCGTTCAATGACGGGCCACATGGTGTAGATGGCACAGACCCGCAGTACGGTTCGATTACAACACAGGGAGCGCACTATTTCAGTGTGGCGGATGTAAACGGTGACGGCAAACAGGAGATTATCTATGGTTCGGCTACGATTGACCACGATGGTAGTGTGTTATATAGTTCCACCGATGTGATGCCGCCCGAGAGTGCTGCACCGGGAACGATTGCCCGTCTAGGACACGGCGATGCACTGCATGTGGCAGATATCGACCCGGATCGCCCGGGACTGGAGATCTTTATGGTACATGAGGGCGGACCTTGGGCGCCGTACGGGTATTCCCTACGTGATGCGAAGACCGGAGAAGTGATTTATGGCGGATATACAGGCAAAGATACTGGACGCGGTATGGTCGGAGATGTCGATCCAACCCGGCGCGGGCTGGAGACATGGGCTGTCGGATTATGGACGGCACAGGGTGAAAAAATAAGTGATCAGGCGCCCGGAACCAATATGAGCATTCGCTGGGCCGCCGACATGACCACCCAAATCGTAGACGGTGCCATCGATGTCACGCCTACAATCAAAGACTGGACACGCGGCACAGTGCTGACCGCGACAGGAACCTTAACCAATAACCACACGAAAGGTACACCATCGCTGGTTGCCGATGTATTCGGAGACTGGCGTGAGGAGATGCTGGTGCGTACAGCCGACAGTTCAGCGATCCGCATCTATCTGAGCACCGAGAAAACAGATCGCAAGCTGTATACGCTCATGCATGATGCGATGTATCGTGTAGGTATTGCTGGACAGAACAGCGGATATAACCAGCCTTCGTATCCTTCCTTCTACATGGCATCGGATATCGATTGGTCGAAGGTGACGTTGCCGAACTTCTATACTCCGGGGAAAGGCAAAGGGGATAAATAAGACTGTCCACTCAGATTAGAAAGAGAAATGATGTAAGCTAACCGCAAATAGCTCTGGAATTCGCTTCTGTGTAATGATCACGCAGAGACATTCCAGAGCTTTTTTGTACATCCAACTACTTCTCGATGTCTTCAGTCAAGTGTGTTGCGGAAGCGAATGATTCCAGTGTATATTGACCATCCTGAATCAGTAACTTGGTGATGGAACACTCGGGAACGAGACGTTTCTGCTCAACCAGGAAATTCGGATGCCATCTGTTCAGTTCTTGTTCGGAAAACGTTTGCACCAGGAAATCGGTAATCAGACCGCCATGGGTAGCCAATACAATATGACTGCCGGTTGGCACCTGTGTTGCCAGTTCGCCGAGCAAAGAGGCCAGCCGTGTGCCTGCCTGTTTAGCGGAGTCACCAACATGTGGAATGAACTCCGGGTCTGCGGTACACTGGTCCCACAAAGCTACAAATTGTTCGAAAGTCTGCTCGGGATCATCACCCCAATTGGCTCGCTCACGCAAGCGTGCATCTTCCGAGACGTCAGACCCGGTAAGGGAAGCAATGGCTTCGGCGGTTTCTTGTGCTCTCCGGAGTGGACTCGCTACGATCCGGTGGATGGGATATGGAGCTTTCGAGAAATGCCGGGCGGTCAATTGAGCCTGACGGCTACCTTCGGCAGTAAGTGGCACGTCTCCAATATCACTTTTTTTGACACCATGTCTGACCAGATAAAAGGTTGTACTCATCGCATGAAATCTCCTTCAACATTGGATTTAGAAATGGCAGATCATGATATAATGATTTTATACTAAGCTTATAGGAACTGAACGTTTCGATCCATTACAATTTGGAGGATATTAATATGAAAAAATTGTTTTTGTCATCTTCTTTTGTTGACACAGCAAGCTTGTTGAACACACTGGAAGAAACGTTAAACGGAAGGACCGTTACCTTTATTCCGACAGCTGCCGTTCCTGAACCATATGATGCATATGTACATGCGGGCAGGAAGGAGCTTGAGAAGTGGGGACTTATCGTACAAGAGTTGGAAGTATCCACGGCATCTTCTGAAGAAGTAGCAACCAAGTTGCAACAAAGTGACCTGATCTACGTGTCGGGTGGCAACACCTTTTTTCTATTACAGGAGCTTCGCAGAAGTGGGGCAGAGAAATACATACAGGCTCACATCCAAGAAGGGAAAATATACATCGGAGAGTCGGCGGGTTCCATCATTCTCGCCCCGGATATTGCCTATGTGAAAGCTATGGATGATTGCGCGGTAGCACCGGACTTGTCCAGTTACGAAGGGCTGAATGCGGTTGATTTTTATCCCGTGCCGCATGTGGGTTGTCCCCCATTTGTAGAGTCGGCAGCTCAGGTCATGGATGAGTATCAGTCCACATTGCCTCTCGTACCGATAACGAACTCCCAGGTTATTATCATGGATGGGGAGCAGTACCGGATTAGTAGCATTTAACGTCGATTTCAATGATGTTTATTCAAAAATAGAGCGAATACATCTGTACGCCATATCGCGCTTGAAGGGAGGTTGTAGAGATGGGGACAGGATCAGGATCAGTAACGAATCATACACCATCCTTTTCAGGCAGTCTTTTTCAGGAACGCCTTCGCACCGAAGATTGGGGTCCGCGTTTTTTCGCTTATTATTACAAACAATGGGATGATTATCAGATGTCCTACCACACTCATGACTCCACGGAAATTATGTACATCATTACGGGTATGTGTCGAGTGGATGTAATGATGGCAGACGGAAGCTCGGAACAGGCGGTGTTGAAAAAAGGACAGTTCATCCTGCTGGATGCAGGGGTTCCCCATCGGCTGTTGGTGCAGGACGGCGTGCCGTGCCGAATGCTCAATGTAGAATTCGGTTTTGCGCGTACTGCATCTGGACAACTTACCATAAAGCAACTTGCGCTGGAAGAGGATACGGTTCATGCTTTTCTAACTCGATCTACTCCTTATCTTGTTTTGCCTGACCCGGAAGAAGTGTATCACACGATGAAAAGCCTGGTGCTTGAACTGGATCAGCGTGGTTTGCTGGAGCAAAGGCAAGTACAGACACAGGTACAGGCACAAGGGCAGAAACAGAAACAGGAACAGGAACAATCACAAGAGCAGACGAAATCTGGACCTCCTTCTGTATACATGCGGGTGATTCCTGCCGAAGAGCGAATGCTTCATCGTGAAGCCCGAAACCTGAGCTCCCCGGAGCAGGGGATGCTGGTACGCACTCTTTTTGTCCAATTGCTCGTTCGGATTGCAAGACTGCGAGGCGAGATGGAACGGAGTGCACTGGATCAAACGGAGCTCTATGTCAAACGTACGATTGAATTTATGCATCACAATATGGATCGCAGTATTCAGATGAAGGATATCGCGGCAGCAGTCAATTTACATCCAGGGTATTTGCACCGTATTTTTCGTAATTATATGCAATGGACTCCGACCGATTATTTGACGATGCTACGGATGGAGAAGGCCAAGATGTTGCTGCAGCAGACCAATATTCCGATCTCCGAAATTTCAGACTATGTGGGTGTGGGCAGTAGGCAGTATTTTCATATGCTTTTCAAAAAGTATACGGGCCAGACACCTGTTCAATATCGGGGTTCCATGGAGCGAGAACAGTGGAGCTACCCGGAGGAATCGGAATAGAAGCAGGGCCGCCGTACTGGAACAGGAGGGTAGAAACTAAATGTTGAACTGAAAGGGTATTCATGATATCCTTTGTTCAGAAGTAACCATTCGTTGATAATGTAGTAGTAATTTAATATATTCAGGATTGTGACTGTTCGGCAGGCGATACCTAAATTGTTCGTAGTAAACATGAGTTGTGCATGTTACTGCTTCAATTTAGGTTTTTTTTATAGGAGATTTTGATTTTTCGAAGAATTTTATGGAATATTAACGGGACGAGCATGTGATGAGTTGGGGGTGATGCAGATGAAGATTAGGAAAATTTTTAATAATAATGTGATTTTACTGACGGATGATAACGGGCACGAAATGATCGTGATGGGAAAAGGGATCGGGTATAACAAACATAACAGTGATGTTATCGACTTTTCACAAGTAGAGAAAAAGTTCGTCGTTGAAAAAGCAACGTCTGACAAACTGATGGGGCTGATTGGCGAGATTCCAACTGAACATCTGGAGTTGTCGAACGAAATTATTGAATATGCCGAACAACAGCTTGCTCTCAAATTCAGTGACAACATCTACATCACCCTGACGGATCATATCAGCTTCGCACTGAGAAGGTTCCCTGAAGGCATCATTGTGAAGAATGCTTTGCTGTGGGAGATCAAAAAATTCTATGCAGCCGAATATGAAGTTGCCTTTAAGGCGCTCCACATTATTGAGCAGAAAACAGGAGTGAAGCTGCCAGAGGATGAGGCGGGTTCCATTGCCCTTCATTTTGTGAATGCACAGCAGCGTGGGCAGGATATGAAACAAACCTATCAGATGACGAAGATTGTTAACGATCTAGCCAATATTGTGAAATACCATTTTGGAATCAAACTGGACGAAAACTCGATTAATTACAGCCGTTTCCTCACACATTTGCGGTATTTTGCGTACCGAATTCTTCATGATGAGCTGATTCCGGAGGATCGAGATTCTTTATACGATCATGTAAAGGACAAGTACCCCGAATCGTACGCGTGCGCCAGAAAGATTAGAAACTATCTGGAGATTAATTACGAGAAAAAAACAACGAATGAGGAGATGGTTTATTTCATGATCCACATTCACCGGGTCACGAACCGTGAGCATGATCTGACGGAAGAATGAAGAAATATGGATACAAACTTATACATTAGGGATTGTGACTGTTCGGCAGGCGAAACCTGAACTGAGGCTTGTGTATTGACTAAGGTCAGTAGACGAGCTTCAGTTCAGGTTTTTATTTTGTCATCGTAATATGTCATCCGAAATGATGAAGTGAGATCTGAATTGTAGGGATTATACAAAGTATGGGGGGAACAACATGGATCATCTCAAATTAGCTCAAAACATTGTGGACCGCGTTGGAGGAAGGGAGAACATTCAATCGCTGACTCACTGCGCTACCCGTTTACGATTTGTCTTGAACGATAATCGGAAAGCCGATGCAGACACACTCGAAAACACAGCAGGTATCTTGAAGGTGGTTGAAAGCGGCGGACAATTTCAGGTTGTTGTAGGCAATGATGTGTCGGAGGTGTACAAACATATCGTTGCAGAAGGGGAGTTCGATGGAGCAGGGTCCGGTGCAAGCTCTGAAAAAGAAAAGAAGAGTATTCGTTCAGCCATCTTTGGTCTGATATCGGGCAGTCTAACGCCATTAATCCCGGTATTTGCCGGAGCTGGTCTGGTCAAAGCACTGTTAATCGTTCTTGAGAGAGCAGGCTGGATTGCTGTGGATAGTGGAACATACGCGATATTGGCTGCTGCGGGGAACTCGATCTTTTATTTCTTGCCGATTCTGCTTGGGATTACGATTGCTAAGGTTCTGAATGTGAACTCTTATGTTGCAGCGGCGATCGGTGCCGCATTAATGGAGCCAAATTTTACGGCCTTGACAGCAGCAGGAACTACAACTCATTTTCTAGGCATTCCGGTATCGTTAATGAACTACGCTTCGTCGGTCTTTCCGATGTTTATTGCCGTTAGCATCTACGCGGTTCTGGAGAAGTTTTTGAAGAAGATCATGCACAAAAATGTGCAGTTGTTCGCAGTTCCGTTCTTCTCTCTTGTCATTATGGTACCGCTCACGGCCATGTTGATTGGTCCTTTTGGGCAGTATGTAGGTCAGTGGATTGGGGATATTGTTAATTTCCTGATTAACAGTAACTCTGTCATCGCCGGAATTATTCTGGGGGGAACGTGGTCGTTTCTTGTATTGCTTGGATTACACTGGGCAACGGTGCCTATTATTATGGGGAATTTGAGCGCTGGCGGCGATCTTATTGCACCTCTTGCGGCAACATCCGTTGCGGCTTCGATGGGGATTGGTCTCGGGGTATTCCTGAAAACAAAAGATAAAGATCTTAAGGCTTTGAGCGGTTCATCTTTCTTGTCTGCGATCCTGTCCGGGGTTACTGAACCTATTCTGTATGGTATCATTCTGCGTTATCGTAAAACTCTCATCTATCTGGTAGCCGCTGGAGCCATTGCCGGTGGATTGATGGGATATCTCGGTGTGAAGTTGATTGTATTCAATTTCTTCCTTAATGTGTTCACACTACCTGCCCAGAGTCCAATGTTGTATTACATTATTGGCGTGTTGACTGCGATTGCAGGCGGAGCCCTGTGCGTGGTGCTGTTTGGCTACGAGAGCAAGAAAAATGATCAGGTTGCTGAAGGTCTGAAGGTACAGAAAGACAAGAGTCATCAAGTGGCAAGCGAGAATGGAAGTGGAAATAAAAATGAAGGTGAAAACGAAAGAGAAGGTAACCAGCAATTGATTTCTGGATCAGGTACGGGGAAAATGGAACAAAACGCTGCCGGGATCGACGCGAACGTTGCGATGGAAAGCTTGATTACGAGTCCACTCGAAGGCAAAGTGATTCCACTTCATGAAGTGGAGGATGTCGTATTTTCCTCGGAGTCGATGGGGAAGGGTGTAGCCATCATTCCGTCCAAAGGCCAGCTCGTATCCCCGGTAGACGGCGTCGTGTCGGTCACGATGAAAAGTGCACACGCCATCGCAGTCACCTCGGAAGAAGGCGTTGAAATTCTCATGCATATCGGCATAGATACGGTGAGATTAAAAGGGCAGTATTTTACTCAGAAGGTCCAGCAGGGGAACCGAATCCGTAAGGGAGAGGTACTGATTGAATTTGATATGGATCAGATTCGGAACGAAGGTTTTAAGCTGACCACGCCAATTGTGGTGACGAACTCCGATCAATTCCGCGATATTACGCCGTTGCTGTCAGAAGGAACGGTTGCTGTCACAGAGGAACTGTTATCTGTTCGATCCTAAATCAGATCAGAGGGGAGAAGAGCAAGATGAAGCTGATTGTTAATGCAGATGATTATGGCATCACGATGAGAGTGAGCGAAGGCATCATTCATGGAATGAAACAGGGTCTGATTACAGATACCTCGGCGTTGGTGAATTCGGTACATTTTGAGAAGAGTAGCATTATGGCCCTTGAAGCGGGCATTACGTCTATGGGGGTTCATCTGAACCTGACATTCATGACCCCTGTGCTGGAAGCTTCGGCTGTTCAGAGTATCGTGGACGAGTCGGGCCGTTTCTATCGAAAACCTGGACTTATTCCTTCGACCTATGATCCTGGGGAAGTACGCGCGGAGTTGAAGGCACAGATCGAGAAGTTTCTCGCTTCCGGGTTAACGTTAAATCATCTGGATACCCATCATGGGGTGAGTGTGAAAGATGCACAAATGTTAGATATTGTGATGGAACTGGCCCAGGAATATAATGTTCCCATGCGAAGAGATGATATCTTATCTCCGGAGTTGAACGGCAAGCTTGTGGATGTGGGGATTCGGTCTACGGATATATTGTGTGGTGATCCGGCTATGCCTACTCTGCAGGAATCATGGTTGCGCGGGGTACTGGATCAGTATAAGGATACGGAAGATATCGTTGAGATTGCTGGACATCCAGGTTATGCGGATGAGGAACTGCGCAGCATTTCATCTCTGGTAGATGAGCGTGAGCACGATCTTGCGGTATTGGTTAATCCAGCGTTGATGAACTATGTGAAGGAACAAGGGATTGAACTCATTAGCTACAGCCAGTTGTAGTGGAGGAGATGAGAAGAATCGAGAATAATATGAGATGAGAACAATCAAGAGATTAAGTTAGGATTTTTGACACTCTGCCTCCGAACAGGTCATGATTTTGATAACGCTCTCCATCTCACTGTTGCTACAATGAACCCATGAAGCAAGTCATTAACCGAAGCCGGAAGGTTCGGATTACGGGAGGACATGTACATGTCGTTCAAAGTAGCGTTTATCGGGGCGGGCAGCATTGGTTTTACAAGAGGATTGTTGCGTGATCTGCTCACCGTACCGGAATTTAATAACATCGAAATCGCATTCTGCGATATTAATCAGCACAATCTCGACATGGTCACCGAGCTGTGCCAGCGGGATATCCGAGAGAATGGATTGAATATTCAGATTCAGCCGACAACCAATCGGAGAGAAGCGTTGAAAGACGCCAAGTATGTTCTGTGTACGATTCGTGTAGGGGGACTGGAAGCTTTTGCAACCGATGTCGATATTCCGCTCAAATACGGGGTGGATCAATGTGTCGGGGATACGCTGTGTGCAGGCGGCATTATGTATGGACAGCGCGGAATCGCCGAGATGCTTGAGATCTGCAAAGATATTCGCGAACAGAGTGCGCCGGATGTGCTGCTCCTGAATTACTCCAATCCAATGGCGATGCTGACATGGGCCTGCAACAAATACGGTGGTGTGCGCACGATTGGACTATGTCACGGGGTTCAGCATGGACATCATCAGATTGCGGAAGTGTACGGGCTAGAAAAGAGTGAAGTGGATATTATCTGTGCAGGCATCAATCATCAGACATGGTATATTCAGGCGTCCCACAAAGGCAAGGATCTTACGGGTGGATTGCTGGAAGCTTTTGAGAAGCATCCCGAGTACAGTCGTACGGAGAAAGTTCGGATCGATATGTTGCGCCGCTTTGGTTATTACAGTACAGAATCCAATGGTCACTTAAGTGAATATGTGCCATGGTATCGCAAACGTCCTGAAGAGATTAATGACTGGATTGACATGGGAAGCTGGATTAACGGTGAAACGGGTGGATATCTGCGCGTGTGTACCGAGGGGCGTAACTGGTTCGAAACGGATTTCCCAAACTGGATGAAGGATGATCCGATGCAGTATTTACCGGAGAAACGCGGCGAAGAGCACGGCTCCTATATCATAGAGAGCCTGGAGACGGGACGTGTGTATCGGGGTCATTTTAACACTGTGAACAACGGGGTGATCTCCAACTTGCCGGATGATGCCATCATTGAAGCACCGGGTTATGTGGATCGTAACGGCATTTCGATGCCGCATATCGGCGAACTACCCCTTGGCCCAGCGGCGGTGTGTAATGTAAGCATATCCGTGCAACGTCTTGCGGTGGAAGCGGCAGTGCATGGGGACGATAAGCTGTTGCGACAGGCGTTTATGATGGACCCGCTGGTTGGCGCGGTTTGTAATCCGAAGGAAATCTGGCAGATGGTCGATGAGATGCTGGTTGCACAGGCGAAGTGGCTGCCACAGTACGGTGATGCCATTGCATCGGCAGAAGTGAGACTTGCTACGGACGATCTTATTCCAACCAAGGCATACGAAGGCGCAGCACGTCTGAAGGTCAAAACGGTAGAAGAGATGCAGCAAGATCGGGAGGCCGCGAATAAAAACGCAGGTGAGTCCGATAAAGGCAAGGACCGCGAGAAAGTGTAGCAGTAGAGAGTGCAGGAATAAGAGTCATTACAGCAGCATAACAATAACCAGAGAAAAAGCATAAAAACAGCATGATAATGAGGCATAAATAACAGCGTGAATGAAGCGGAAGAGAAGAGAAAATGAGGACGGAGCAGCATTAGAGCTGCTTCGTCTTTTTGTTGTGGGCACATAAAACCAATTACAATGCACAACATATTACCTTTACAGACATAGTAATATGTCTTATAGTATACTCAGAGTAAGAGGGAGAGCGGTGAGACGCACAGATGGATGTTCAAGTGATTAACAGTGACCTGATTCGGGGCAATATTGACCCCATTATTTTGAGTGTGCTTATTTCAGCAGACAACTACGGATATGGCATTATTAAGGAAATATATCGTAAAAGCGGGGAGCAGTTTGAACTCAAGGAGCCAACGCTGTATTCCAGTCTGAAACGGCTGGAGAAGAGTGGGTACGTGGAGTCTTATTGGGGTGAGGAGACGCAGGGTGGAAGGCGGAAATACTACCGGATTTCCAGCCAGGGACGTGAAGTTTATCAATTGCAGGTTCAAGCTTGGCATGCAGCCAAAACGTTAATCGATTGCATGATTGCCACCGGTGAAGAAGGAGATGAGTAAGGATGACGCTCGAAAGACGGATGAATCGGCATTTGGAGAGTTTATTTGCAGGTGCACAGGATACACTGGAGCATCGGGAGTTGAAAGAAGAAATTCGTAGCAACCTCGCCGCACGAATAGATGATTATCTGGCTGAAGGCATGAGCGAGGAGCAAGCTTTCCAGACAGCGATACAGCATATGGATGGTATGGAACAATTCATGAGTGATTACCGACATGTGAAACGTGTTCCTTATTGGACAGCGCTGTGGCAATCGACCTTGATCTACAGCCTGGTTGCCTGGATTATCACGATTCCTACACGAGTGATGTTAGGCGGTGCTGCTCTGAACAATCTGCTTTTGATCATTAGCCTGATTGTGGGCGCCGTTTATGTAGTTTATTTGATGAGCAACAGAGAGAATGGCAGTGGATCTTCCGATACAGAAAAGACCACACGGATTCGTGTGGTAGTGTTGAAGCAGTGGCAACGCAGAGCATGGTGGCTGTGGGTGGCAGTCGTACTTGCGCTTTGGGGTACGCAGGCAGCATTGCGATTTGGAAGCAATATTTGGTTTGACCGACCCATTCAGGTGAATGGACCCTACCAGCTCGCTGTCATTTTGTTTGCTTTTGCATTACCGCTACTTAGTATCCTCATTCCTCTGGTCGTTCACCGGGCATACCGGATCGTTAGCAAATACGAAGTGAGTGATAACATATGAACGGAAAAAATCGGTGGATTGTTTCCTTATTTATTATCGGGTTATTGGGTCTTGTCGTGGTGGAAGGGTTCGTTAATCCTAAAATTGCGGCAGATCAGAGTCGATATGAAGCCGAGCAGAATAGTCCGCTGACGCATGATTTTACGGCCTTGGCCAAATATCAGAACGCGTACATGGGGAATTTCTCGAATCTAAGTCATCTGAATCAGAATCTGCCGTTACATAAGCAGTTGGATGGCTATCAGCTGTTTCCTGAAACATTGACCGCTCAGATTAATTACAGTCTGAATACAGATGAGATGGATGCGGTGCAGCTTGATCGAATCCTCGTATATAACGCGCTTGCGAATTTTGTACTGATCGATAATCTGGAGCAGGTTGTCTACCAGTTCAAAGACACACGGGTTGTGTTCGACCGCAAGCTCGCGCAGCAATGGGCTGGAACAGAGCTTAAAGCGCTACAAAAGCCGGAGCGCTGGGATTCTATCGTTCGCGAGAAGCTGGTGCAACCGGCTGATGTGCGGGCTTTATTTTCACAAATTGTTGACAATTTTTAGGGTTGAATTCGCTGGAAATGGGCAAGGTGCTCGACTCTTCTCTCATGCTATGTTATTATAAGTCTCTGATAACGTGGTAACGAACTAAAGCGTTTGAGCTTGGTCATAGACATGGAGGGGTACGAGAGATGAGAAAGAAAGCAATTCTACTATTATTTATTAGCATATGTATGATCATTATGGCGGGCTGTTCCAGCTCGGCAAGTAAAGACGAGAATACGATTATTGTAGGGATCGACGATAAGTTTGCTCCAATGGGATTCCGGGATGAGAAGAATGAAATTGTCGGGTTTGACATTGATTATGCCCGTGCAGCTGCGGAGAAAATGGGTAAAAAGGTGACTTTCCAGCCGATTGACTGGTCTTCCAAAGAGTCGGAGCTGAACAGCGGCCGGATCGATATGATCTGGAACGGATATACGATTACAGACGAGCGTAAAGAGAAAGTGCTTTTCACCAAGCCTTATCTGGAGAACAGTCAGGTTGCAATTACTCTGGCAGACTCCCCGATTACGAAGCTGGACGAACTGGACGGCAAAAATGTAGGATTGCAGGCACTGTCCTCAGCAGCAGATGCGCTGGCGGCAAGTCCTCTGAAGGATAAAGTCAAAGCTTCCGAATTCAAAGATAATGTACTGGCGCTGACTGATCTGAAAACGAAACGTCTGGACGCAGTCATCATTGATGAAGTGGTCGCAAGATATTATATGTCGAAGGAAGAAGGCACCTTCAAATTGCTGGATGAATCACTGGCGCCAGAGCAATATGGCATCGGGATCAAAAAAGGCAATGAAGAACTTCTCAATCAGCTGCAAAATGCGCTGGATGAGCTGAACACGGACGGCCAAGCCGCTGAAATCTCTAAGAAATGGCTTGGTGAGGATAAGGTTCTGAAGTAAGAAGAATCATTTAGAATTTAATTTGCGAATTTGAAAGTAGCAGGGGAAATACACCTGACAAATAATGATGTGAGCTTTTCCCAGTTGGGGAAACTGTACTCACGAAAACGATGACCCCGTATTCCATGATGGAGCAATATGCTTCCAAGGAGTGCGGGGTTAACAGATTAGAGGAGAACTAATTCATGAATTGGGACTATATTTCAACGATTATAAAACCGATGCTGGAAGGTGCACAAACGACGATTTTCTTATTTTTACTTGCGATTGTGCTATCGGTCCCCCTAGGATTCGCGGTAACGTTGGCGATGCGGAGCCAGTTCAAACCGCTGGCGTGGATTGCACACACATACGTATATGTGATGCGTGGGACACCATTACTTTTGCAAGTTTTATTTTTCTGTTTCGGCCTTCCATTACTTCCGGTCATCGGAGAGTATCTGGTCTTTGATCGTTTCATTGCAGCGGCTATCGCATTTATTCTGAACTATGCAGCTTACTTTGCAGAAATCTTTCGGGGCGGATTGTTGTCCATTGATAAAGGTCAGCATGAGGCGGCCAAAGTGCTTGGACTCACGAAGTGGCAGATCATGACGAAAGTTATCATTCCACAGATGGTTCGGGTGGTGCTCCCAGCCACAGCGAACGAGGCTATTACGCTGGTTAAAGATACGGCATTGCTCTACGCTGTAGCTGTACCAGAGTTGCTCTATTATGCGCAAGCCGCAGTGAATCGAGATTTGCAACTCATTCCATTTTTCGTAGCGGCGATTATGTATTTGCTTATGACTCTGGTGCTTACCTTGCTATTCAAGGTTCTGGAGAAGCGCTTTTCGTATGAATAAATCAAATCTGTTCAATCAAAGGACTGTCTGCATATGACCTATAGTATAGAAGTAAATCAGTTGAAAAAATCATTTGGCACACTGGATGTGCTGAAACAGGTATCTTTTAACGTGGCGCCAGGGGAAGTCATTGCGGTCATCGGGCCTTCGGGTTCGGGGAAAAGCACAATGCTGCGCAGCCTGATCCACCTGGAGGATATTACGGGCGGAACGATTCGCATTCAGAATCAGACACTGGCGGATGACGGAAGGTACGTAGGTGCTGCCGAAATTCGGAAGATTACCGATCGTATGGGCATGGTGTTTCAGCATTTTAACTTGTTTCCGCATCTGACTGTACAGGCTAACCTGGAACTCGCACCGAAGACGTTGAAAAAGGAAAGTACCAAAGTCATTCGTAGCCGCAGTGCGGAATTACTTGCCAAAGTTGGACTGTCGGACAAGGCCGATGTTTATCCGGCCAATCTGTCCGGTGGACAGAAGCAGCGGGTAGCAATTGCCCGCGCTCTGATGATGCAACCGGACATCCTGCTCTTTGATGAGCCAACCTCAGCACTCGACCCGGAACTGACGGGAGAAGTACTTCGCGTCATCAAGCAATTGGCACAGGAAAACATGACGATGATGATTGTCACGCACGAGATGAGCTTTGCTCGTGATGTTGCGGATCGTGTCTTCTTCATGGACAATGGCGAAATTGCCGAGCAAGGCCCACCCGATCAACTGTTCGGTGCACCCAAGCTCGCACGTACCCAGACGTTTTTAAAGAGAGTAGATATGGAAGAATAACGGTGGAGCGTGATTTAAAACAGGTGCGAATGCCAAGCTCACATGAAATCCCTGGGAGATTCGCACCTGAGAAGAGGCTGATTTGAACCCTTTTGGCATATTACCTTGAATATTTTAAGTGTTTTATATTAAGATGAAACTAATTAGTAGAAGAATTAAAGGAGAACACGTAATAAAGTATACAATCTATGCTTTTATTACGTGTTTTTTCGCTGTCGCACTCCGTATGGAGTGCGTGGATTGAAATGAGTCGTTGTATGAAGCTTCGCGCAGGGTTATTAGTCGCACTCCTTCTGGAGTACCTGGATTGAACTCTGATTTTCCCGGCTTCGCTTACAACCAACACGCTAACGATCACAGAGAAGCTTATTTTGTCGTTTCGGCGACCTTTGGAATTCTAACGATCACCACAAGCGCTATTTGGGCTGAAACCCTCAAAATGTAGCGTAAATCGCTGTATTTCAAGTAAATAAGCTTTCTGGTGATCGTTAGATTTTATAAATGCCTAAAATAGGCTGAATAGCGTGGCTGGGGATCGTTAGAATCTGGCAAACCGGAGATCACCGACACGAGTGTGCATTTGGAACGAAACTTCCCCATAGGTAACATGGGTGGGAAAAACCTTGATTTAATCTGATTTTTCCGAGAGATACCACCTCAATTTCACATGGTTTTATGTGAGACACGCACCACTATTTTTGATAAAACTATGCCAGTTGGTTGATGCAGTCTTTAGTGTTATAGTTTTGACTGCGGGTGTATTTTACATATTAGGAGTACGAACAATATGCTACTTATTACTAGAAAATTAATAAATCGACTAAGCGAACCTTACAAAGAAGCAGATATGCTGGCCTGTTATGTTACGTCACAAGCGATTTCCTCAACGACAACTCGAGCTATATTGCTGATCAATCATGACGTGCTTAAAATTTTGTTTCTCAACGTATTTTCTTCCAAAGTTGTTCAAATGGTTCGAATATCACTTTCGGATCTGGAGCAACAGCGACTCAAATCCGGGCTTTCGTTAGCATCGATATGGTCTTTTCAGTCTCATGGTATTCATTATCGGTTTAGCATTATCAAAAAAATGCTTACTCTCGGCTCCATGCAAGCAGAGTTTCTAGCGTTTGTTGAAGAACATGTTGTGAGAGCCTGACGATAAGTATAGAATTTTATAGAGTATAATATGAAGCCGACAAAGGTTATTTTATGAAAAAAACAAATTAGCAAAAGCAAACTAAAAAGGCATATCCTTATGTCAGACTTGCTGTGAGGAAGCGAGTCAGAACAATGGATATGCCTTTTACATTTCTATAACAGTTTGTTGTGTACCAGAGCTAATTTTTGACCTAAGCTTGAAGCACAGCTTCACTACCAAGACTTTCGTTTTCTACCGTGCGATGTTTCAGGAAATACGTCAATGTACCGACCAGACCGAGAACAGCGAAGATGCACAGAATGCCGATCTGATCCCAGGCAACGCCGAATTGTCCGCTGGAGATGACCGCTTTGTATCCCGTTACGGAGTACGTCATTGGTAACCATGGGTTGAACACTTTCAGCCAGTTTGGAATGAGTTCCAGTGGGAACGTTCCCGCGCTGGTGGTGAGTTGGAAGATGAGCAGCAGGATGGCAATGAATCGTCCCGGATTTTCCAGCCAAGTTACCAATGCCTGAATGATGTACATAAAGCTCAGACTTGTCACAAAGCTGAACAAAAGGAATAACGGCACACTCTGTACCTTCAGGCCAAGCCCGTTCAATACCAGTCCGGAAGCGAGCAAAGATTGAACGCCACTCATAATGGTGAAGGCAAGGGTTTTGCTGACAAATCGATTCCAGCCACTTGCGTCACTTACACTACTACCACGTGTTGGCACAACCAGCGTTGCAATCAACGCACCGACAAATAATCCGAGTGATAGAAAATAGGGTGAAAAACCTGTGCCGTAGTTGGGCACTTCGTTTAATTTGTGTTCATCGACATGAACAGGTTCGGCATACATCGTAACCAGTTCATCGGTCTTTTTGACACTGCTCGTTTGTTGCGCAGCATCGTTTAATTTGGTGGCGAGTTCACCGGAACCGTCCGTTAACTTGATCGTGCCTTCTTGTAGCTTACCAGCACCATCAGCCAGCTTATGAGAACCGTCCGTAAGGGTGGAAACTCCGCCCTCCAGCTGGCTTACGCCAGACAACAGCTTACTTGCGCCAGTATTCAGTTGCTCTGATCCTGTTGCCAATTTGGCACTGCCAGCGGCGGCTTCGTTTAATTTGGCATTGAATTGGTGGAGTCCGGCACTGAGCTTTTCTTGTCCGCCGGATAACTGTGCAGCGCCTTGTACCAGCTGTTCTTCACCTTGAACCAACTGGCTACTGCCTTGATGCAATTGTTGCTGTGCAGCTTGCAGTTGCTGACTTCCGGCAACGAGTTGCTGTCCGCCTTGATATACCTGCTCACTGCCAGCGGCAACGGCCTGACTAGCCGCGAGTAACTGTTGAACAGCGGGGCTGGCTGCCAGTTCGGGACTGGACTTTGCTAATTGAGCCAGACCTTGGGCGACCGCTTTTGCGCCTTCGCTGACTTTGCCGCTACCTTCCACGGAAGTTTGCAGTCCGGCGGTCAGCTTGGCACTGCCTTGTTCGGTAGCTGCGAGTCCGGCGTCCAGTTTGGACGCGCCTTCTTGCGCAGCTTGGATACCGGCATGCAGCTGTTTACTGCCAGCTGCAGCCTGCGTTGCGCCGTCACCCAGCTTGGTGCCGACGGCAGCTAATTGTGCGAGACCACTGGATAATGTGCTCGCGCCGGAGTGAAGATCACCTGTGCCTTTGGCGAGGGTGGCTGTGCCTTCTTTTAACGAAACGGCGCCGGTTTGCAGCTTGCCTGCCCCGTCAGCCAGTTTCGCCAGGTTTTCTTTTAACGTAGCCGCCCCTTCGTCCAGTTTGCTTGCTCCATCATGGATTTTACCTGCGCCATCTCCGGCATCCGCCAAACCGTCCGAGATTTTCTCAACCTTATCCAGCAGGGTTTCGGTATATGATTCTGTGACTTTGGCAGAGACTTTGGAGCGAATCTGTTTCACCGCCGTACCACCGATCTGACCCGCAAGGAAGTTGTACCCTTCGTTGGGCTCGTAAATCAATTCTGCCGGAGCCGGATGCTCATTCATCAGCGTGGTTGCTTTGGCAGAAAAATCTTCTGGAATGACAATGGTCATGTAATATTTGTTATCCTTCATGCCTTGTTCTGCCTGGTCGCGGGTGACGAACTGCCAGTTGAAATCATCGCTTTTTTTCAGCTCATCGACCAGATTCTGACCGACTTCAAGCGATTTGTCATTGTAAACTGCACCCCGATCCGTGTTGACCACGGCGACAGGTAATTCATTCATTTTGCCATATGGGTCCCAGAAGGCGTTCAGGAACAGTCCGCTATATAACACGGGAATGAACAGCACCACGAGAATTGGAATAAATACTTTTGGTTTCTTGAAGGCGGATTTCAGATCCTGCCCAAATACACGAAATGATTTCATGATGTTCTCTCCCTATCTTACGCTTATCCCTTGTTTCTCTATTTAGTATGGTATGTGTGCGTCTGCGGGCGTTTTTCTAGTTGGGGGATAATCCATTTTTGAGAAAAAGACCTACAAACGCTTTGATCTGATCCTTGTGCAAGGTAGGATGCGCTTTATTCCAATCGGATGTTAGGCTGACGTATAACTTCAGTAGCACAAACGAAACCAGCTTGGGATCGTCGCTACGAATCTGCTGTAATTCCATGGCCCGACTCACTTGACGCTCGAGGTATTCGAGAATGGCTTTCTCTACTTTTTGCAGACCCTCTCTGGCTTGGGGTGTTCCGAAATCGTTGACCTCTTGGAAAAGCTTGATCAGCAGCTCATGCTCCTCCCGATATTCCAGCAACGAGTCCATACTCTGGTGTACGTTATCCAGAAAAGAGTTTTCTTCCTTCACCGTCTGCTCCGTAATCCGTTTCATGTCTGCAATAATCGAGCGCAGGATCTCATCAAACAATTCTTCTTTGTTCTCGAAAAAGGTATAGATCGTTCCTTTGCCCACATTGGCCAGTCTCGCCACTTGCTCCATCGTTGTGGCCTTGTAGCCAAACAGGGCAAAGGATTTCTCGGCAGAGTCCATCACCTGTTGCCTTCGATCTATCGTTTTCACGGCTATGCGCCTCCTTGGGGTCTGACGTGTGTAGTGGGTGAAGCGAGTAAAACATAAATTAGGATTGACCAGTTTACTGCATTGGTCAGTTGGTCGTTATTTAATGTAGCACTTGTGTATGGAGTTGGATGTGATCTATGTCATAGTTTGGAAAGTGAACGTTGTGATGGTGGGGAGAAGTTGGGAGAGTAGAGTAAGGTTCGAATGTGAAGCTCACATGAAAACCCCGGGGGATTCGCACCTTGAAAATAGTGAAAATAGGACATTTTGATGCCTTTTGGCAACAATACGCTGGAAAAAGATTGAATTCATTGGCGGTAACACATAGAATAGTAGTGAAAAAACGTAGTTTTGTGATGTGTACGAACGTACTATATGTGTTTTTCGCTGTCTCACTCCGTATGGAGTGTGTGGATTGAAATCATAGGTGGGAGTCGGTATCAAAATGAGCAATCGGCTACTCACTCGAGATTAGAAGTTTTGAAGATGTTATCCATATATCAACCGATGAGGAGTGTCAGGACATGTCCATACATCACATAGGTCAAAAGGTTACTTTTGCCGATATCAAAACGAGGTTGCCTCACGAAAGTTGGATGTATACACAGAATGATGCACATGATGGTGAATTTGATGCCGAGGAAGCATGGCTACATTCAGGTGATCTTCATATCAATGAGCTGTTGCTGGATGAGGGGCCTTTTTTAATTATGGTGGAGGGAAATCTGATCGTTGATCGTTATATTGGAAACACAGGATCGGACGCGGCTGCTTCTAACCTGGTTGTGCTTGGTGATCTTACAACGCCTTATATGCTCGTTGGAGGGCAGGAAATATATATTACAGGTAATCTTTATGTGGAGGATATGTTCTGGGGAGATTACAACCATGGAGAATTGACGGTGAGAGGCAACGTAGAAGGTGGGCTGCTAGTAAGTACAGAGCAATATAGAATTCAGGTTCAAGGACAGCGGAAAGTGAAGCGTCAGCTTGAAGAGTGGGAGGATCTCGGACCATGGCAAGGCTTTGACATGCTGGAGTTATTTGTTCCGGAGTGTGTCATTGACGAAGATACAGAAGAGCCTTTTCCATGGCGAGAAGAGATGATAAAGAGGCTACAACAGGGCCAGCCTATCATTAAACGAGAGTATATTTATGCCGCAGAACTAGCGCCAGATGTACCGGATTGGTTCGAAAATCATCAGTTCACCGCTGAGAACATTGAGCGTCTTACTCACCCTTCATTATTACCTGTAAGAGAGCAGGGTGAGTTGCTGAACAGCTATGAGTTTTGGGTGGATGGACAGTTTTGCCGAGGTTCTGTCTACGGGGATGAGTATACGGAAGGCTATTTCCGGAGTCTGTATTTTCAAGACGACCAAGGCTGTGCATTGTTGCTCAAAATAGAGCCAGCAGGCCAAGCTTCAGGCTCTCTTAATGAACTTGCTGAGCAAGCGGGCACTCCTGTCTGGATGATCTCAGGCGCATATCGTTATGTGAACAGTGAGAACTCCGAATGGAGCGTATTTACGGAAGACTCACCTTCGGATATTCAGCAGTTAAGCAACCGTGGATGGGATACTTTGCTGCAGTCCGTATCGAATTACCAGTATGTCCGCACCTTGATTTCGCCGCAACGTATTCGTGAATTATTAGCGTTGCCTATCGCGGAGCCGTATGACGATTATTATGATGATGACCGGCATGGGTTGTGGATTGAAGACTTCTATTTTGCATTTCGACAAGCAGGTCAAATGTATAATGATGTTCCCCAGCCAGCTATGCTGCGTATTGGTAGAGAGTATACGGATACACAAGGGGAGACGAAGGTCGAGAAATACTTCTATACGCTACACCGGCATGCGGACGGCACGGAAATTGTGTTAATTGAATACTCGGCTCAGGAGCAAGAGGATGAGGAAGAGCCATTGTTGCTTGAACTTCATTATGTAGGTGGTCCTCAATTACTACATGCCGTTCAATTGCTGGAACGAGGACGCAAAGAGCTGATGCAAGCGAATCAGGATTTGCTGAATGGGGAATTGCCCTATGCTGTTGAATCCTTTGCGAAGCGATATTGGAAATCCAAAGGATACCTTAAATAAAAGAGCTACACCATAAAACAAGGCGCCTAGACAGGATATTGCACCTGACCAGGCGTTTCTGTTTGGAGTTCGTCGATTGAAATATGTGAACTTAAGTAAGTTGTTAAAAAATAAAAAAAGATGCTCGTCTGAGCACCTACACACTGGGATAATTTAAAATGTACAGCCAATTTGTGGTGTCTATGAATTTCTCTTTTTCAGATGTAATCATGTTCGCAACGTTAATTATTGCGCTCCTGACATACATTGATCGAAAAAAGAAATAACCCGCCATAGGTTGGAGGCCTAGCGGGTTATTTCTTCACCTTACGAAACACACTTGGAGGATTATCCATCGCAAATGCTGTACAGGAGTAGCCATTGGCCTGGCTACTCTTATTTTTCCTTACTTTCATTTTATTAAACATTCATGCGACATACAACCGATGTATACATATTTTTATTCTTTAACTTTAATAACGAAGCGCAATAGTACAATATTGATAGAGACTCGGAAAGGTGCTGACGAACAAACGATGAATAACGAGCAAACCAAGTTACTTATCGGCGCGATCTCTTTGGAAGAGTATGTGCAAAAGGGGAAGTTGCCGCAGTGTTTACCAGCAGGTGTTCAGATCACACTGGAGAAGGTTAGAGCACAGGCGGATGAAGTGTGGAGTGTGGAAGCGGAAAAACTCGAAGTAATTAGCTTTGATTACGAAGGATACACGGTAAATATGACATTCCAGATGGACGGGACGTACTTGTTTGATAGTGTGGATGTTTGGGCCGAAGTAGGGAACAGCGTAAGAGTAGCGACAGAAATAGATGTAGAGTCAGATTCAGGTTCAGTAGAGTCTACTTTAGTTACTTCTAAATTAGCTGCAATGGAGACAGTAGAACGTATTCAACAATTTGCGGCAAATTTGGGAATGCAGCTGGAATGGTTCGAAATGGGTGATGAGCGAGTATGCCTGATGCCCAGCGCGGTGACGTTACACTATTTGAAGCAGCAAAATAGATGGAAGCTGGTTAAAATTGCGGGAGCTTACCGAAGCGTGGATGAAGTTAGGGCCGGCCTGAGCCGCATAGCTGATGCGGTGAATTAGTCTCGGACGAGCGCTAACGATCACAGGCTTTAAAGCCCCCTAATCCAATTGGACACTCGAAGCCACCTCAGATACACTAAATGAAATGAGGAGAGTGTTCATGAAAAGACGATTTAGATGCCCGGTTGAGGCGAAAAAGGAGTATGTCGTAGAGGTGCTTTCTGGCCTCCGGACAGAGGTCGTGGCACGAAAGTACGGCATGTCTCCTAAAACGCTGACGACTTGGGTTCGTCAATATGAAGATGAGGTGGGGGAACTGGTGGCTAAAAAACAAAAAGAAACGCAACAAATACAGCAAGATGCAGCCAACTATCAAGAATTACAAGAGAAATACGATGAAGCTTTGAAACTTCTCGGCGCAAAAGAATTAGAGAACCAGATTCTCAAGGATCTCGTTAAAAAAAAGTACCCCGACTACAAACCGCGATAGGTTGGATTGAGCGAGGATATCCTGTCCGTACGGTGCTTCGGATCTGCGATGTCCCTCGCTCAACATACTATTATCACTTGAAACACCCTGAACGCCAGCAACCCATAAGTAGCGGACGAAAAATCCCTGGATACTCTTACAACCAGCAGGGGAAGCGTATCTCGGACACTCGGATTTTCGGGTTTCTTCGTCGTTTGATCCAAGGGCCGGATGCGGCGTTTGGCTACCGAAAACTAACCGTGTTGTTGCGCCGGAAATACAACTTGGTGATTAACAAAAAGAAGGTATATCGGCTCTGTAAGTCTCTCTGTATCCTTCTCCCTCAGCGCGAACGAACGCATACTGTACCGAGAAAAGTAGCTAATAACCGAACGGTAGATGGGCCTAACCAATTGTGGCAGATGGATATCAAGTACGGTTATGTTGCAGGGAAACGCCGGCACTTTTTCCTCGCAAGTATTATTGATGTTTTTGATCGCCGAATCGTCGCTCACCATCGAGGTAAAGCCTGCGACACGCAGAGCATCTTGAATACGCTCCGGCAGGCTATGGTAACACGACGTATCCCTAAAACCGAGCCAAAGCTCGTGATTCGTACCGATAACGGCCCTCAGTTTATAAGCAAAGCGTTTTATAACTTCTGTGAAGAAGCAGGTTTAGAGCATGAGCGGACACCCGTTCGAACACCGAATAAAAATGCTTTTATTGAATCGTTTCATAGTGTTCTGGAACGTGAGTGTTACCAGCGACATTGTTTCGAAAGCTACGAAGAAGCCTTTTCCGAGGTAGATCGATACATCCGTTATTACAACAAAGACCGTATTCACGGCAGTCTACACGACTGGTCGCCGACAGATTACCTGCGCCTGGTCAACGAAGGAACCATAGAACCCAAATCCATTGCGTTATGATGCGTCAATCTGAGAAAAAGCTAGCTAGTGTCCAATATTAAGGGGTTGAACCGCAGGAGAGCTTATTTGGTCAGTTTATGACCTTTTCCAATTCTAACGATCACCACAGACGTTATTTGGAAGAAATACAGCAGAAAACGTCGGAAAACAAGGTGTTTCGAATAAATAAGGTTTCTGGTGATCGTTAGAGTTCTATGAGGCAAAAAAATAGGCAAATAGCGTCTCCTGAGATCGTTAGAATTAACGTCAATCAGAGCAAGCTAAAAAACCAAGGCATGAGTGCACAAACACTCAAGCCTTGGTTGATGGTACTTCTATGGCGCATACCGCCTATGATCAGTACTTGGTGATTGCCTGCAATTCCTCACAATTTCTGCGGGTTCTTATGCAATACAATTCACAACGACCGCATAATCTGTACTTCTCTCCTCCGCGGTATGCCTGCCAAGCCAAACTTCTCAGCTTACGCTTCTTTTACCTTAAAGAACGAGATGAGTTCTTGCAATTGCTCGGATACTTCAGCTAATTCGTCGGATGCGCTGACGATGGCAGCCATGGAAGTTTCCTGTTCGGCGATGGAGTTCTCGATGAGTTTGCTGCTGCTTGCTGCTTTGCTGACACTTGCAGAGAGTTCGTCTGCTGTCGCGGACATTTCTTGTGTACTTGCTGAGATTTCTTCGGTGGAGCTGGAGATATCCTGAATCTGGTTCGCTACTTTGTTGGTAGCGGTCAAGATATCTTCGAAGAAAGCTCCCGTTTCCCGCGTAACGTTGAGGCCTTTTTGTACTTCTTCCGAACCACGTTCCATCGCGTCTGCCGATTGGCCGATATCTCGCTGAATCTCATCGATCAACGCACGAATCTGGGTTGCAGATTCTTGGGACTGTTCAGCAAGTTTACGTACTTCTCCAGCCACGACTGCGAAGCCTCGGCCTTCCTCCCCAACGCGTGCTGCTTCGATGGAAGCATTCAGGGCGAGCAGGTTGGTCTGACCAGCGATATCCGTAATGATGCCGACAATGCTACTGATCTCATTGGAACGGTTCTCCAGAGATTGAATCGACGCATAGGTGTTCTGAACAGCACTTGAGATCAGGCCCATCTGGTCGATAACCTGTTGCATAATTTCATGTCCGTTATTCGAGCGTTGCTCCATGCTGAGCGCTTCATCGGCAACTTCAGCCGAACTTCCGGCAATGTTCTGCACTACGGTAGACATCTCGGTCATGGCGCGTGCACTTTCTACAGTTGCTTTGTCCTGAGAGACGAGACCTGTAGAGATTTCACGGATGTTGGTGCTGATCGATTGAATATTATCGTTGTTTTTCGCCGAAATATCCAGTAGTTCTTTCGACGAATTCGAGAGATGACGAGATGTATTTTTGACTTTGAACAGAGTCGTGTTGAAACGCTCAATCATCTCATTGAACTTTTCGTTAATGACTCCCAGATCATCTCGTCCTGTCCGAATCGTAACGTTTAGATTACCTGTGCTTACTTCCTCAATGCCTTTCATGAGGTCACGAATCGGGCGCATGGTTTTCTTCAGCATAATAAATTGCAGTACCATGAACAGAATCAGGAAACCGACCAGGTACATCAGGCCGTAAAGCAATAATTTATTCAGCCCATTGGGCACGGCACTTGCATCAACATCAAAGTACAGCGCTGCGTAGATGGAACCGTCTGCTTTTTTGATTGGATACATCAGTGTTGTCCATGTTCCGAAATCATCGGTATAGAAATCACTAAACGCAGGTGCACCGGTTGCATTCATATCATCGAGACCATGCTCAATCTGAGGAGATAACGGATAGTTTGTACCGGGCAGATACTTATCTTTCTCAAACGGTTCAACCAGACTGGTTGGAATCGCATAAATCGGAGCACTCTTTTCTTGATCCAGCTGTGAACCGAAAATGTAAGCTTGCGCGATATTGGGATTAAAGGTGTGGATGGAATCTAGATATTCCTTAAGCTTACTCTGATATGTATCGGAATAACTCTTCTCGGATGTGGCCTGTTCAACCTGACTTGTGTCCAGATCCTGAGACCATTTCAAGGTCGTAATCTCGGCTTGATCTTGCAATTGCTTGATTAATATACTTTTTTGCAACTGATAAGCTGCGGTGATCAGAATAATTCCAATCAGAGCGATGCTCCCGAATGAAATGATCAGATTTTTGGCGAAAAATGGAATGGTGCTCCAGCGAAGCTTTTTAAACAAGGTCATTCACTCCTCCTGTAAAATTAAAAAGGACTTCACCTGGACGTCGTATACGCTAGTGTTGCATTGCTTTCATGATGGATAGACATCTCCAATTACGATGAGATTTTCAATGTCGTTACAGATAAGAAGACTATAGTTGCTAATTATATTGTGTTTGTTCTTCACGTATATGAACTCCAGGTAAGTTCTACTCCTCAGTTATATCGTTATTTCGACATATTAATGTTAGATTTTTCAAACAAAATAGGACTTATGGACTGGAACTTTTGGATTATCTTCGTATTTTACGTAAGAAGTGTCATATTGTTAAGAGTGTTCTCTCCTGATTCGAATTACGAAAATGTTATTTTCTAAACAAAGAGTTATCTGCACTTTTAGGACATGTGGCATGGAATCCTGATCTTGAATATCCCAGCCCCATACATCTTTTGACACAATTACGGAGAATACGTAAACGACTAGTTAATATTTCGGAAAAAATGTGATAAAGGTCACAGTCAAGTTATAAAAAATGTGTATACCCACACCGATAAGTCTATATGTGAAATCTCTAAGCAGAACCCAATCTGCCAGAGATCAAGACAATTTAATCGTGAAAAGGGTGGCTCACACACATGCGTAGCATGAGTATTGGTACTAAAATCAGTTTGATCGTGATCGGTATTTTCATTTTGTTTTCCTCGGCCGTAGCGGTCAGCGTTGTGATGGAGATGCGAAATGGCATTAAGACCTTCGCTACCGAAAAGGCGAAACGGGATCTCGAGATGGCGAATCACATTTTGTCATACAAATACCCGGGAGACTGGGCCATTAAAGATGGACAGTTGTACAAAGGCGATGCATTGCTGGAAGAAAATTTTGATCTGGTGGACGAAATCGGCAACGCGTCAGGGGATACCGTTACCCTTTTTCGCGGAGATGAACGAATCGCTACGAATGTAATGGTTGACGGGAAACGCGCCATAGGCACGAAGGTGTCCGAACAGGTGGCACAGACTGTTTTGCAGAAGGGTGAAAAGTATTTTGGGGAAGCAGTTGTTGTCGGACAAAAGACTCAAACTGCTTATGAACCCATTAAAAACGCATCAGGAGAGATCATCGGTATTTTCTATGTGGGTGCTTCTCAATCATTAATTGATGTGATTATCTCTTCGTTTCTTCGAACCTTTCTGATCGTCGTTGGTATTGCGATGTTGATTGCCATTGTATTGATTGTTTGGTACGTCCGCAGGGTGAGAGCCAGAATTAACCGGGTATCTCTTGCCATTAAACGTGCAGGAACGGGAGACTTCACACAGCCAGTGGTCGATCATGTTAGAGATGAGATTGGTATGCTAGGTGCAGGTTACAATGAAATGAGAAGTAGCTTGCAGGGCATTATTCAAGGCGGGCTGGACGCAGCGGATAAAGCAGGTCATTCCACGGGATTGCTGCTACAGATTGCGGAACAGACCGCAAGTGTGTCAGAACAGATTGCTGTCTCTGTGGAACAGGTCGCCCGAGGGGCCGAAAGTCAGACTGTAAGTACGGAAGAGAATCTGCAAGCGATGGAAGAAGTGGCTATCGGCGTACAGCGTATAGCAGATAGAGCTTCCAGCATTGCAGATGCCGCAGTGTACTCACGGGAGCAAGCGGACACTGGAGGACAAGCGGTACAGCTAACGGTGGAACAGATGGCAGCCATTGAAGCTTCCGTCAGTGCGACGGATGAAGTGATTCGTATGCTGGAGGAGAAGTCTGCTCAGATCGGTCAGATGGTTTCTGCTATTCATGAGATTGCAGGCCAGACGAATCTGCTCGCGCTTAATGCTTCCATCGAGGCTGCAAGAGCGGGAGAGCAAGGTAGAGGTTTTGCCGTTGTATCTACCGAAGTGCGGAAGCTGGCTGAACAGGCTGGACAATCGTCGAGCCAGATTGAAGCGCTTGTCGGAGCGATGGAACAGGACATGTTGCATTCCTTGGCAGCGATGGCCAAAGTGAAGCAAGAAGTAAGCGAGGGTTTGCGACTTACAAAAGAAACCGAACAGAGCTTTACCCAGATTCGGGATACGAACCTGCGCATTGCAACAGAGATCGAAGATATGGCGGCGACCAGTGAAGAGATGTCGGCAGGTGTAGAGCAGATTGTGGCATCGGTGAACGAGATTGCACGTCATGCACAGACGGCCAGCACCAATTCTCAACATGCCGCCGGGTCTGCACAAGAGCAACTCAAATCTGTGGAGCAGATCAAGGAGTCCGCAGCGATGCTGTCTGATGTTTCGGCAGAACTGCAAGCATCCCTGAAACCTTTTAAGATATAACATGTAGCCTAGGCTTCTCCTTAATCTTTCAACACGATCCACCTACAGATTGAAGTGAAATTGCATCAAGTCCACCTGCGGGTGGACTTTTATTTACTTTGGGCTGGTTATACTGTTCCTAGATGGAGCGGTAAGAAGAGACGTAATATGAAAGAAAGTGAGGAATGTTAGATGTTGAATATGGTGATTACAGGTTTGATTATTGTATTGTTATCGATGAGGGAAAAAGAGGTTAAGCTTGATCGCATGTGGATACTACCTGTGATTGTTGCGGTTGCCATCTTTTTCAATATATCTCAAGTACCTCTTACAGGGCTGACGTTGCTTTTTTATATTATGTTTCTGGTCATTGGTTGCGGTATAGGCTTGTGGCGTGCCTGGATGGAACGGTTGCGGGTGGATGCGTTGACTGGCAAAGTGATGTCTAAAGGTTCCATGGGCACAGCTATTGTACTTATCATCATTATGCTGGTTAAGCATTACATCAGTACACTGGATGTACATCACAGTGTGGTTGCTCTGAGCAGTGCATTGCTATTTATACCGCTCGGGAGTATTGCTGCTCGTCGGTTTATCATTTATTATCGGGTTCGTCACATGCAAGCTGTCAAGGTATAGTTTTCAACGTATAGTCGAAATTAAACTGGAATCCTTACGAGGAGTCATCTGATCAGGCTCGCTGGATTCAAGGTGATGCGAAAGGGAAACTTATGCAGAATCAAATGGTCACGTTGAATAACATACGAAAATTTATAGCTGATCACACAGGGGATATGATTCTCAGTCTGTTGCTACTGTATAATCTGGTCAGTCCAATGGAACCATTCACCTGGCTCGGTTTGTGTGCAGGTCTCGTTATCCGTTTACCTTACTTTGTACTGGTCTGGACACCGAACTGGCTAAAAAAAGATCGGATTCGTACGATCATGATTGGTTTAACCTGGGCGGCTACGCTTCTCTATGCGGCATTGTTCCATGCAGAGTATCGTATTTTTGAGCTTACCTTTTATCTCATCGGATATGCTGCGTTGAATCTGCCCGTATTCCGTTCCTGGTGGCTGGGGTTAATCATTCTCGTGGGTAACGGGCTATTGTTGTATGCTGCCGGAGTGGAGTTACATCTGATTTGGTTATATACGATGGCTTATATTGTCACGTACATTTTCTGCTGGGGAGCACGGATCAAGCGGGAGAGCAGGCGAGAGAGCGAGCGTCATTATGCCGAATTACAGGCTGTACATGACGAATTGAGCCAGGCACATGATGAGCTTCAGCATACGCATGAAGAACTGGAGCGGGCAACCGTGCGTTTAATGTACTATGCGGTGATTGAAGAGCGGGGACGAATATCGATGGATTTGCACGATAGTATCGGGAATCGTCTGACATCGGCTATTGTGCAACTTCAAGCTATTCCATATATGATGAAGGTGGACGCGACTGAAGCGGATAAAGCCATTGGCACCGTGCTGGATGTGGTGCGGCAAAGCTTGCAGGAAGTGCGGACGGTGGCTCATCAGATGGGGAGCAGCGAAGCTGGGCTTGGGCTGGTTGCGCTGAACAGTCTGGTCAGTGAAGTACAGAAGTTAACCGGTTGTTCCATTGAACTGCGCTATGCTGGGCCAAAGGAAGCATGGTCGCAGGAGACGTCCGAACTACTGTACCGGATTCTACAGGAGGCGTTATCGAACATTATTCGTCATGCCCAAGCTACCCAAATAAGCGTACATATCAAGGAACAGGAAGAGGATCTGTTCATGCAGGTAGAGGATAACGGCGTATTCATCCAGCAACAACTGCTTGTACCGGGTTTTGGCTTATCCAGTATGAAAGCAAGGTGTGAGAGGGTTGGAGGATCAATGACCATCGAAGCGATCTATCCGCACGGGATGAAGCTGACTGTCTGCATTCCACATGGAGGCATAAAATCGACATCAGGAGGAGGGGAGCTATGACAGAGAAATCAACGATTCGTGTGCTTCTAGTGGATGACCAGCATCTGGTCAGGCATGGGTTGCGTTTTATTATTAATGCCCAGCAAGATATGGAAGTGGTTGGTGAGGCAGGGAGCGGACATGAGGCGGTGAGGCTTGCGGTAGAGTTAAACCCCCACGTCGTGTTTATGGATGTGCAGATGGAGGACGGGGACGGACTGGAAGCCACACAGGCTTTACTGGATTTGCAGCCCGAATGCAAGGTCGTCATCTTAACGACGTTTGATCAAGAAGATTATGTATATCAGGGAATACGTGCCGGGGCCGTAGGTTATCTGTTGAAGGACGCCGCGCCGGAAGAACTGATTGATGCGGTCAGGGCGGCTTATCGCGGTGAAGCGATCTACAGAACTGCTGTTGCGGCGAAGGTGATCGGCATTGCAGTACGGTCGCCCGGAACATCAGCCCAGGATGACAAAAAAGCCAAAGAAGCTGTAGATTCAACCTTCAGACAGGAAACGAGAGAGCTCGCATCGCTCGCAGATGCCTTCACGGGACGTGAACTTGAAGTGTTACAACAGATGGCTTACGGTCTAAGGAATGAAGAGATTGCCCGAAAGTTGTTCATTGGCGAGAGCACCGTAAAGACGCATGTGCATCGCATTTTGCAGAAAATTCAGGTGGAGGATCGCACGCAGGCAGTGGTTTTTGCCATTCGAAACGGTTATGTAAAATAAGCATACAGATGTAGGACTACAAATAAAATAGAAATAGGCCCTGTACCGTTCAAGCGGTTCAGGGCCTTCTGCTTTTGTCGGATAGGTTGCTGTCTTTTCGTGGTTAACGTTCGGCCTTATAATTCGTGTGATCCGTGTGTTTGGATGGATCAGCCGCACGCGCAGGACGTGAGTGAGCTTCGGTACGTTCAGTGCTCGTTTGCTGAGGCGAGTAGAAGTTAATGATGTCGTCAACCGTGGAAAATACAACGTGTTCACTTGCTTTATAATGATCTGTTGGAATAAAAACCTCTTTTCTGTGATGGATGTAGATAAAACAACAAAAAGTAAGTGTCGGTGGGCATAAATAAAGGGCTGCCGGAGGCAGCCCTCGTATCAATTACAGTTTAGTAACGTTCTCCGCTTGTGGACCACGGTTACCTTGAGTTACTTCGAACTCTACACGTTGACCTTCGTCCAACGTTTTGTAACCATCACCTTGAATGGCGCTGAAGTGAACGAATACGTCTGTTCCTTCTTCAGTTTCGATGAAGCCAAATCCTTTGTCTGCGTTGAACCATTTTACTGTACCTGTTTGCATGTGATTCCTCCAAAAATAATAAGTTTTGTACGACCATTGGTATGAGCTGCATTCAATAATTAATGCTCATTCGGTGGTTAGACCGTAGACGTTCTGTCCACTAATGTATCGACCTATATCATCATAACACGCGTACCAATATAAGTCAATTTTTGAATGTATTTTCTAAAAAAAAGAGCGCCCATAGAGGCGCAATCCCTTGCCAGACGGGATAAAATGATTCATCGGTAGATCATATTTTCTCACCAAAAAGAAAGCGATTACATGAATTGAATTTTATTGTATATTATGTTGGAAACCTTGCGCTTTATGATATCGGTTAAAGACCGTGCATATTCGTTCGTTAGAGAAAAAGGGAGGAAGCATATCATGTACCGGGTTCTGCTCGTGGATGATGAGGAAGATGTTCGTGAAGGGTTGGTTGTCGAGGTGGATTGGGAGGCACTGGATCTACGCATTGTGGGTCTGGCCGAGAATGGCCGTGAGGCTCTGGAGATGGCAGAGAGGATAGAACCCGACATCGTGATTACTGACATCAGCATGCCGTTTATGGATGGATTGGAGCTGGCACGAAGATTAAGAGAGCGAAATCCACTAGTGAAGGTCGTTATTTTAACGGGATATGATGAATTTGATTACGCTCGGCAGGCGGTATCGCTTAGTGTGGATGAATATTTGTTGAAGCCCTTCTCGGCTGGACATCTTACCGAACTGCTCACCAGATTGCGTGCTCAGATGGAGGCGGAGATCGCGGAACGTGAGGACGTGCAACAATTGCGAGAACACTATCGCACCAGCTTGCCTTTATTACAGGCTGATTTGATTGCAACGTTGTTACATCGCCAGAAATCATCAGCATATATATTAAGCCGGGCAAGCCAGTGCGGACTGGAACTGGGAGGTAAACGTTATGGTGTATCGATCCTTACATTGCATCCGACCGAAGATCCGGAATTGAAGCTGTTTGCAGCGCTGAATATTGCGGCAGAGGTGTGGGCGGATCACAAGGCAGGCTATGCCTTTATGCACCAAGAGACGGTTGTATTGCTCTACGTGGAACCGCTGGACGGAATAGAAGGGAAGGCGGAAAACCCGCAACAGCATGCACTGGAAAATGTAGTGCGAAGCATCCGTCACTATTTGCGTGTGCCTGTAACGATTGGATCGAGCAGGCTTGTGAACACCCTTCCCGATGTGAAACATGCCTATGAGGATGCCTTGCTGGCGCTGGATTACCGACTTGTGCCAGGGACGGATTCCTTGATCTACATTGGGGACGTGGATCGGCAGGCCGCAGGCAAGCTACGTTTTGATGAATTGAAACAACAGACGTTAACCCGCTGTTTGAAGGCGGGAACGCAGGCAGAGCTGGAGCAAGGGCTACAGCTCATTTTCCGGGAAATTACGGTGGAACACGGGCGCAGTGATATTCAGTTGTATTTGATCGAAGTATTAACTACCGTTTGGAAGGCCGCACAGGCTTCGGGTGAAGAGATGGAGGATATATTCGGTGCCGGATTCCAGCTGTATACGGATCTGTTCCGACTTCCGGGTCTGTCCGAGGCACAGCATAAGGTGAGTGAAGTCTGTCTGCTTGTACAACAGCGGATATCCAGCGGACGCCAGCATGTATACAAAGATATTGTGGAGCAGGCGCTTACGTTTACGAAGAAACATTATGCCGATCCGGATCTGTCCATTCAGAAGATATGTGCACATCTACATATCAGCTCCGGTTATTTTTGCAGCATTTTCAAAAAAGAAGTACAGCTTACCTTTCTGCAATATCTGATGCAGATTCGAATGGATGAAGCGAGGGAACTGCTCCGCTCTACGGAGCTGAAGTCGTTTCAGATTGCCGAGAAGGTGGGCTTTGCCGAGCCGAATTATTTCAGCTTTTGTTTTAAAAAGCATACTGGCGTCTCGCCCAAAGAGTATCGGAAACAGGCCATTATGACCCCAGAAGGTTCCCTTCAATGAACTGGAGCACGTTAACCGCACGAATCAAGTCTATTGTGATGAAGCTCCGCTTGGTTGTTCGTTCGTCCAAGGTCAGCAGCATTCGTTCCATTATTACGTGGTCTTTCTCCATCTTCATTGTGCTGGTACTCACCATTATGGCGATATTACTGCATGACAAATTCACCCAGGCTGCCGAGCGCAGTGCAGAATTGTCGACCAGACAGATCGTGGATCAGGTCAGTTATAACCTGGAGGATTACGTGCGCAGCATGTCCCATCTGTATCGTGCCATTGAGGAACATATGCTACGGGACGGTACATGGGAAGGGGAACAGGTGGACAAACAGCTGGATACATTGCTCAGTAGCCGGGAAGATATCATTTCCATTACACTGCTCGACGCCGACGGACAGTTGCTCAAGAACAGGCCGGCTGCCGAACTGAAGCGCAGTGCTCACGTCACTCAACAAGGATGGTTTCAATCGGCCCTACGTGTACCTAATCATCTAAGTTTCTCCTTGCCTCATATTCAAAACATGTACGCTGGACCCTATCAATGGGTCGTTTCCATGAGTAAGGGCATTACCATCAAACAGCAGGGCCAGGAGAAGCAAGTGATCCTGCTGGTCGATATCAATTTTAAACAAATGGACGAACTGAGCAGCCGGGTCAGCCTGGGGCAACGGGGTTACGTCTATATTATTGATGAGAGTGCTGGCAATATTGTGTATCATCCACAGCAGCAACTCATGTATATGGGACTGAAAAAAGAAAATATTGAGCAGGCTCTCGTGGCTACGGGGAGTTACGAAGATGAGGCGGATGGGCAGAAAAGGCTGAATACCGTCAAATCGGTGGCCAATATCGGTTGGAAAATTGTTGGTGTGGCGTATCTGGATGAAATCATGACAACACGTCAGGAAGTGAACGGATACCTGATTCGTGTGCTGGTTGTTGTGCTGGTGCTTGTCATTGTGGTATCCCTGTTTCTCTCTTCGAGTCTGACACGTCCAATCCGGTTGATGGAGAGAAAGATGAAGGCGGTGGAGCGAGGGGATTTCAACGTGGAGCTGCCCATAACGGGACCGCTTGAGGTCGAGCGCCTGGCGCGTAGGTTCAACCTGATGGTGAACAAAATCCGTAACCTCATGGATGAGATCATTCATGAACAGGAGCAGAAACGCCGTCTGGAGCTGGAGGCACTACAAGCCCAGATTAATCCGCATTTTCTATATAATACGCTGAATTCGGTTGTGCGCATGGTCGGCATGAGCCGTAATGATGAAGTGATTACGATGATTACGTCGCTTTCGCGCTTATTTCGCATCAGTCTCAGCCAGGGTAAAACGATCATTACCGTCCGCGAGGAATTGGAACATGCCCGTCATTACCTGACCATTCAGCAGATGCGTTTCAAACACAAGTTTACTTTCAATATTCATGCGGATGAGCAGGTGCTGGACTGCCTGACACTGAAGCTGATACTACAGCCGCTCATTGAAAACGCCATTGTGCACGGTATCGAGTATCACATGGACGAGGGAAGTATCGAGGTGCATGTGCAACGTGAAGAGCAGATTCTGATATTTCGCATTACAGATAACGGTGTAGGCATGTCGGAGGAACAGATGGCAGGATTGCTCAGCGGCCGTCCGGTTGTGAAGAGCGGGGCGGGTTCCGGTGTCGCTGTACGCAATGTGCATGATCGCATCCGGCACTATTATGGCGAGGGATATGGCCTGGAATTTGCAAGTGAGCTGGAGGAAGGCACTACGGTATGGATTCGGATTCCTGTTCAGGAGGAACAGAAGGAGGACGGGATAAATGATGGACGATAGCCTAATCAGTAGCAAAACCACTGGTGAAACCAGCAGCAAGATCAATAACCAGAGCATAACCACACGCGGTGTATTGGCAAAAGAAAGCCAGGCCACTCTTCCCGGTTCCCCGGGATTATGGCTATTCAAAACCTTGTGCCAGGCAGCTGCAGCCTGCTGCCTGTTCATCTGTGCCGCCTGCGGCATGGCAGGGGCGGATCAATCGGCGTCGCCACAGCGCATAGCGCTGATTACGCCTGCGGGCACGGGGGAGCTCGCCGAAGCGATCCGCCTGGGAGCTGAGGCAGCCGCCAAAGAGCGCGGCGCACAGCTCATCACCGTTGAAGCGTATCCCGTGGACTCCGCTTCACACACCTCATCTAATGCGGACTATGCAATAAGTCCGCCATCTGTGGGTACACCTGCCGCAGCAAATCGGGATTATACCCGCAGTGAGCGTGAACAAGCCCAGGTCCAGGCAGCTGAACTCGCATTGAAACAAGGGGCAACCGCACTGCTGGTTGATCCGTTAAGTGAAGATGTTCTTGGCGATATCATTCGGGAGGCAGAGACGGTGAGAACAGATGGAGGTATCGTACCTGTTATTGTGTTGAACGATGAGTTCCCCGTCAAAGGCATTACCAGTGTCATCTCCATGGATAATCTTGAGGCAGGACGTCAAGCCGGGCAGGGCATGGCTGAATTACTGGAAGGTCATGGCCTTATTGCTTTAGTAGGCCCGGACCCGCTAAGCGCAGGCCTGGTTCTGAGGGAACAAGGGATCGAGGAAGCGTTGCAGCAATACCCGGACATCAACATCATTCCCAAATCCGTATGCAACAACAGGGATGCGTGCTGGCAAACAGTCAAGCAACTACTGGATCAGCATGAGCTGACCGGAATCATTGCCCTGCAAGAGCCGGCATCGCTCGGGGCGGCAGATGAATTGCATCGTCGCAAGGATGGAAGGCAGATCAGCATTGTTGGGTTCGGTAGCGAACAACAGCAGTTAGAACAGTTGCAGGAAGGCGTTTTTCAACGATTGATTGTGCAGAATGGGTACAGTGCTGGCTACCTGGGGCTTAATCAGGCACTTGCCAAACTGAAGCGGGAGCATGTTCAGACAAGGGTCATCCTGGAAACCAAGGTCGTTAGCACAGATAATATGTTCTGGATGGATAACCAGAAGCTCTTATTTCCGTTTGTGCAATGAGTATAATTCTCCTGATTCATGTGAATTTGCTATATAAGTTGAACTGTTTATTTTACACATTAACGGAGAGGACAGAAAAAACCTGGAGAAGCGAAGCGCTCGCCTTTATCACCGGATTTTCCCTTTTAGAAAAGGGAATCGAAAAAATCCGGGGATAACAGCGATTGGAAGGTTATTCTGTCATCGGAGTGTATCGTGTAAAAACTTTTAGTTCAACTTATTTAGTATAGATGAACTGATGAGGATTTCGATAGAACAGATGAAGATATTGTATTCGAAAATAATGTAAACCCTTTCATAATAAAGACATCGGTAAAGCCGAATGAACTTGGGGGAGGTCATGAAGAATGAAAAAGAAAACGTGGATGACATTGTTGCTTACGGTGTGCATGGCTGTAGCGGCAGGATGCAGCAACGGGGGAAACAATGCTGGTGGGAGCGGAAGCGCGGGAACAGACAGTGGCACGAAGGCGGAAGCCGGAACGCAAACGGAAAACCCGAAAATTGGCGTTGCCATCTATAAGTTTGACGATACGTTTATGACAGGAGTAAGAAACGCAATGACTGCGGCAGCGGAGGGCGTAGCTACCCTTGATATTGTAGACAGTCAGAATGCGCAGCCGACACAGAATGAGAAGGTCGACCTGTTTGTATCCAAGAAATACAACGCGATGGCGGTGAATCCAGTAGACCGGACTGCAGCAGGTGTAATCATCGACAAGGCGAAAGCGGCTAATATTCCGGTAGTATTCCTAAACAGGGAGCCTGTAGCGGAGGACATGAACAAGTGGGATAAAGTGTACTATGTCGGGGCAAAAGCGGAAGAGTCCGGTACAATCTCAGGTCAGTTGATCGTGGATTACTGGAAAGCACATCCGGAAGCTGACAAAAACGGCGATGGCAAGCTCCAATATGTCATGCTAAAAGGTGAACCGGGTCATCAGGATGCCGAGCTACGCACCAAATATTCCGTTCAAGCTATTCAGGATGCCGGCATTGAAGTTGAAGCACTGGCCGAAGATACGGCAATGTGGGATCGGGTAAAAGGCCAAGAGAAAATGCAGGCATTCCTTGCTTCGCATGGCGACAAAATCGAAGCGGTACTGGCAAACAATGATGACATGGCACTTGGTGCGATTGAAGCATTGAAAGCAGCGGGTTACTTCAAGGATGGCAAAACGATGCCTGTCGTAGGTGTGGATGCTACAGCTCCAGCAATTCAGGCGTTGCAGGATGGGACCATGCTGGGCACCGTGCTGAACGATGCCAAAAATCAGGGAGCGGCAACGGTTGCACTGGCGGCTGTTCTTGCCAAAGGTGAGACACCAACCAAAGAAAATACCAAATTTGATATTACAGACGGGAAATATGTCTGGATTGCTTACAAAAAAATTACGAAAGACAACATTGCCGACGCCCAATAATAGCAGCAGAGAGGGACGTATGTCATCTTGGCAACGTCCTTTTTTTGCCGGTCAGATGAAAGGGGAAGATAGAAGATGCAGTCACCTTATCTGCTGGAGATGAACGGGATTTCCAAAGCATTCCCCGGCGTGCAGGCGCTCAGTGAAGTCACACTGAAGGTGAAGCCGGGAACCGTTCATGCGTTGATGGGCGAGAACGGGGCGGGAAAGTCAACCTTGATGAAATGTTTGTTCGGAATGTATCGTCCCGATACAGGCACAGTGCGCATCGAAGGCAAGGTTGTAGAGATTCCGAATTCGAAGGCCGCATTACAGCAGGGTATATCCATGATTCATCAGGAGTTGAATCCGGTTCCGCACCGTCCGGTGATGGAAAACATATGGTTGGGACGTTTCCCGATGAAGGGGCTTCTGGTGGATGAGAAACGGATGTATGCCGATACGCTGGCACTCTTTCAGGATTTGAATCTGGATATTGATCCGAAGGCACTTGCTGGAACGTTGTCTGTGTCCAAAATTCAATCCATGGAAATTGCCAAAGCGGTATCGTTTCACTCCAAAGTGATTGTGATGGATGAACCGACCTCATCCCTTACGGGTAAAGAAGTGGAGCAATTGTTTACGATCATCAATAAGTTGCGAAGCCGCGGCGTGTCCATCATCTACATCTCACACAAGATGGAGGAAATTTTAACGATCTCGGATGAAGTGACTATTATGCGAGATGGAGTTGTTGTAGGCACTTGGGATGCTGCGGATCTGACGACAGACCTGATCATTACACGTATGGTTGGACGTGATTTAAGTGAACGATTCCCGGAGAGGCTTAATGTCCCTGGTGAAGTCATTCTTCAAGCAGAGGGTCTGACGTCGAATCAGCCGAATTCGTTCCGGGATGTTTCGTTTCATCTGCGCAAAGGCGAGGTACTTGGCATTGGCGGTTTGGTAGGTGCGCAGCGGACGGAACTGATGGAATCCTTATTTGGACTGCGAGGACTGGCTTCCGGCACGATTACCATTCATGGTCGCAAGGTGAAGATTAACTCGCCCGCTGCCGCCAAGCGTCATAACATAGCACTATTAACCGAAGAGCGACGAGTGACCGGGATATTCCCCGTGTTATCCGTTTATGAGAATACGATTATCGCAAGCCTTGGTCGTTACCGAAATCGTCTGGGTTTGCTGGACGAGAAGAAGGGACGGGAAGAGGCGCGGGAACAGACGCAAAAGTTCAGAACCAAAACGCCTTCAGTTAACACGCTTATTCGGAACCTGTCTGGAGGCAATCAGCAGAAGGTACTGCTGGCTCGCTGGCTCTTGACTGACCCTGAGATTCTGTTGCTGGATGAGCCCACACGCGGAATTGATGTTGGAGCCAAGTTCGAAATCTATACGATCATTACGGAACTGGCCCGGCAAGGCAAAAGCATTATCATGATCAGTTCCGAGATGCCTGAATTGTTAGGGATGTCAGATCGCATTATGGTCATGAGCGAAGGACGCCTCACCGGTATTGTGGACGGAGCCGAGGCGACAGAACAGCATATTATGAGGCTGGCCGCGCAGCAGCGGATGGCTGGTCAGGAGGAACACAAATGAATACAACCCTTGTTCATCAAGTGAAGCAATATGTGGCTCAGCGTGCGATTTTTATTGTGCTGATCCTGCTTGTTATCGGTATCGCCATTGCCGATCCGAACTTTCTCGCATTTTCCACCCTGCGAGATATTTTACAACAATCTTCCACTCGCGCGATTATCGCACTGGGTGCGGCGTTCATCCTGGTGACGGGAGGCGTCGATCTGTCGGCTGGACGCGTAGTTGGTCTGACCGCAGTGGTATCGGCATCGATGTTACAGATTGATACGTATGCCAATCGCTTTTTCCCGGATCTGCCGCAATTATGGGTGGGCTTGCCGATCGTAATCGGCATCATAGCAGGGTTGCTCGTTGGTCTGGTGAATGGCCTTATCGTTGCCAAGCTACATGTCCCCCCTTTTATTGCCACACTGGGTACGATGGTCGCTGTTTATGGTCTGAACTCGATCTACTTCGATACAGAACCCAACCAGTCGCAACCCATCGGAGGACTTAGACCGGATTTCACCACAATAGGATCAGGTTATATTGATCTGGGTGGAGGCTATTCGATCCCCTACATCGTGCTCATCGCCATTGGAGTAGCACTGATCTGCTGGGTTGTTTTCAACAAAACCCGTCTGGGTAAAAATATGTATGCCATCGGCGGAAACATTCAGGCCGCTCACGTATCTGGTATTCACGTCGCACGAAACCTGATTGCGTTGTACGCGATTGCTGGGGCGCTTTATGGACTGGGCGGCGTACTGGAAGCGGCTCGTACCGGTGGAGCAACGAACAACTACGGTAATATGTACGAACTGGATGCCATTGCTGCATGTGTTGTTGGCGGGGTATCTACGGCTGGAGGAATCGGAACTGTACCCGGTGTGATGGCAGGCGTGCTGATCTTTGGCGTCATTAACTACGGCCTGACTTTTATCGGGGTAAGTCCTTACTGGCAACTGATTATTAAAGGGTTAATTATTGTTGCAGCTGTAGCGTTTGATATTCGCAAATACATGGCTAAGAAATAATAGAAGATCCGCTTATTCTTCCAGAACAAGTTACCTAATATGGAAAAACAACAAAGAAGCCAGCCCTCATCCCTCGAGAGCTGGCTTTGAATAGTTTATGATGAATTTTGCGTTGCGAAATACGTACGGAAATATTAATGTGCACATTTTTACATTTCAATGCATTCATATGTCCTGTTGTTTGTGAAAATTATATATTCTTGCGAATTTTAACATCTTCCAATAATCGACAACATCGGCTAATCATAATCGATATAATATTTGTGTATATGTTTGAAAGTGTGACTTTTGTCTAAGGGGGCGAGGCTATTTGCTAAGTTACACAATGAAGATGGTAATTTTCCCAATAGGTTGTCTGCTTGTCATGGTATCCTCTACTGTACTGGGACAAGCATCGCATCCAACCTTGATGATCGTCACAGGCATTCTGCTAATTATCAGCATATGGGCGGAACGGCGTTATCCATTTTTAACATGGATTCAATGGTTAATCCTTGGTGCATTTCATTATTTCAGTCAATTAAACTGGTGTAATCTGCTCTATTATATGCTCATCATTTCAATGATTCAGGACAAGCAGAGAATGGTACAGACCTTACCGATTTCGCTGTTGCTTATGCTCCAGTATACGATCATCAGGTTGTCATATGTTCCGATAGAAGCATACAGTTTGCTGGTGTCATTATTTGATTTGCTGACCGCGGTAGTGGTTATTTGGCTATATCATACTTTAATGAACAGTGAGTCTGAACAACGGAAACTTCGGGAAAAAAATCGGTTTCTTACCCTTCATGATCCGCTTACGGGATTGTTAAATTATGAAGGATACATGCAGGTGCTTCATAAGACGTTGGAGGAAGAACGATCCTTCCTCTTGATTCTTTTGAATGTTAATAATTTTAGTGGTTACAAAAAGGAATCAGATGATCCCTGGTGTGCAGTCATTAAGGGTATCGGACAAAAGATCACGAACCAGTTTCCCGAATCTTATGGTATATCGCGGTATGCGGGTGACCGATTTGCCATTGTGTTGCCGCAAATACCCTATATCGAAGAACGGATATCTTCCTTGTTGTCTAATCAGCTACAGGGATTGCAAGTAAGTTATAGCATATCGCGTTATCCGAGGTTATCACAGACTTTGCAACAATTCATGACCATTGCGGAAGATCAACTGATTGAACAACAGCGTAGTCAATGGATTAAAAATGAAGAGGAAGTGTTCCGTTCCGAAAGACTGCGTGCTGTAGGTGAGCTTGCTGCAGGGATGGCCCATGAGATCCGTAATCCACTCACCGCCATCCGAGGGTTTTTGCAACTGTCACGTGGGCAATCCTTTAATATCGCACCGTGGTATGAAGTTATTATGAGTGAGGTCACAAGAGTCACCGATTTAACGGGAGAATTTTTACAATTTTCCAAACCTCAAGCCCATCATATGAAACCGGAGAAGCTGGCACATTGTCTGGAGCGTGTGATGTCTTTGACCGAATCGGATGCGGCTTCCAGAGGACATCGGATTACCCTTCATGTGCGGGATGAGTCGGTTTGTGTGAACATGGATCGGGATAAAATTGTACAAGTTCTAATCAATCTGATTCGTAATGCTTTTGAAGCGATGTCAGACCCCGGAGAGGTACATATCGATATGATACAGGAAGGGGATAACGCGCTGATCTCCATAGCCGATACGGGGAGCGGGATTCCCGAGCGTTCGTTAACCGCAATTTTCAACCCGTTTTTCACAACAAAGGAGGAGGGAACGGGATTGGGGCTTGCGCTATGTCAAAAAATTGCTCAGGATCATAACGGTAGTATTTCCGTTTCCAGTGAAATGGGGGAAGGTTCCACTTTCACCTTGTGTTTGCCTGTGGAATCGGGCGAATAGTTAGTGTTGTGTGTCAGACCAGCGCAAAAAGGGGGGAATAAGGCGTGCTGGGTTCTTTAGCAGTATGGAATAAACAAGGGCTATCCTACGAACTCCATCGGTCATTGATTACGATCAATCATCGGTGGAGTTCCGGGATGCCCTTATTTGCGTAAAAAGGATTTATACAGAAGTATCTTGAGACGTACGTCCGGGTTTGGGAGAAGGGGAGATCGACAACCTGCGCCACAACCATTCGATTGGACCTAGTGGATATTTGCGTAGCCAGAGGTGTGAGAATAGCATTTGTAACACACAAATGCCAAGCCATATCAACAAAATAAATAGAGAAGACGGACGTCCGCCCAGGCCAAGTCCCCATCCATAGAAGAGCACAGAGGCGATGATATTCTGCATAATGTAACAACTCAGCGCCATCTTGCCAATTTCACCGAAACGCTGGAACAGCTTGGGGAAAAGACCTTTTTCCAATCCATAGGCAATGATTCCGAGATAACCAAGCGTAAGTACTGGCGCGCTGATATAGCGTACCCAAATATCCATAACTCCACCGGGAACGAGCAACAGCAGATTTAGAGGAATACCTGCCGCAAGTCCGATCATCATCAGTTTACGGCGCTTACGGCGTCCGGACTCTTCGTTAGAAAATACTCCCGTTCTCATAAGCAGTGCCCCTAGTAGAAAGAGAAAAACATTCAGTGGGATGATAGCTATCGATTCTGTACGGAAAAAACCAAAATTATTCAGCCGGAACATCACTTGTTCCCACCACGTTCCAGAAGCATACAGGTGTGTAAGGGTATCCATCCCGTTAAAGGATGAACCGGATTCGAATGCCAGCAAGGCTGTAATTCCCGTAACGCCGATCACATGTATGCCTCCTGCAATCACCATCATCGTTAGCATAAAGCGCCTGGAGCGGTGAATAATCAGGGATACAATCATGCCAGTAATGGCATAACTCATCAACACGTCATACTCCATTACTAAAATATAATGCAATAGTCCGTCCAGCAGCAGAAGTGCACATGACCAGATATAGACACCGGGCCATGCATAGCCTTCACGAGCTGCTTTTTGGCGTTTCAATTCCATGCCGGCTCCAAATAGCAAAGTGAGCATACCAAGAAATTTTCCATTCACCAAGATGAGCATGATCGTCTGCATCAGGCGATCTCCTGAACTCCACCACGGCTCAAGCACGTTACCGAATACCAGGTTCAGATCACCAAGGTAAGCGAAAATCCAAATGTTGGTTCCCAAGGTGCCAATAATTGCAAAACCCCTAAGAATATCGAGTAGGGCAATTCGTTTCATGAAGTCCTCCTTTTTGTGGTACATATGAATTAAAAACAATATAACACAAATGTACTAAAAAGAATTATTCAATTTTAAAGGAAATTAGGTTCTTGGAGAAGTAGTCGTTTCGTGATGTGCAATTTATGATTCGTAATTTGGAAAATATGGTATTATCTATTGAATGCGGTATCGTCTCAGAGACCACCTAACATATCCGATGTATCCCGTACTTAATGAAAAAGGAGGCACCTGTGTGATTAAAAAACAATCTCTCAACCTTACAACAATGAAGTGGAAAACGATCGTAGCCGCTTTTCTGGCAGTAATGCTATTTATGATGTCTGTGGTCCCGGCTCTTGCAGCTTCTCCAGGAAAAACCGTAAATGCTTCAGCCAAACTGGCTTATAACCTCAAAGGACTCAAATTTAACCGGGTGGTGCAGAAGGCTTATATAGCAGACAAATACGTATACGTAACGCAGCGGGTGAATACGACATGTCAACTATCCAGACTACTAATCAAAGGAAATAATGCCGAATACGTGGATCATATGACGATTACGAACAGCGGGCATTGCCAGACGCTGGATATGTATACGTACAACGGAGCGAACTATTTTTATTTTAGCTCCAAAGCGGATTCATCATCTGATAACGTCTGGTCACTTCAAGTAGCTCGACTTCAATATGCTGCTGGCAAAACTGTAGATTATACCGACCTTCATCGGTTTACTTATATGAACTATGCGAATAAAAAGGGTACGAAACAGGGAACGACATACCGAGTGGATGGCGGTGGCAACAGCAACTACACCGTGTTCCGAATTCAAACGAGGGAAAATGGAAAATCAAACACGGATAAGGTAGTCTGGTCTGTCTACGATACGGCTGCATTAAACAGATTGCTTGATCAGAACAAACAGGTCCGCATGGACAGCCCTGCAGCAATTAAGGCGGCTGTTTCCAGTTTCACGCAGTCGGGCAGCGGAATTATTCGGCCAAATGGGTCATTCCAAGGGGTAGACTTGCTCGGTAAGACTCAAATATTTACATCCGGCGGGGCGGAAGGAGATACGCCTCAGATTGCTAAAATCTCAAGTTCTGGCGTGTATCAGTCTCTTGTAAAAATAACGAATGTCGGAAAACACGAAATCGAGGGTGTACAAAACAAGAACGGGAACGTCTACTTTCTGATTGTGGCCGATCCAGGAAATAAATCCAGTGGGCAGAAAATATACTACGTTCCGGATAGCGTGTTTTAAGAAAGATTAGGTGGGTCTCTGAGACTGCACCGCGTTATAAATTCTATGGAATATTAAACGGGTGTGTTAGCCGCCACCTTTGCTATGAAAGTGTAGAGCAAAGGTGGCGGCTTTTTGGCTTTATGGAAGATTTGACCTGCTACATACGAGTATGCTACATTGTTATTAACGATTTGTTAATAACATATTGTTAATAACAGAATGAGGTGTGTGAACCATGTCTCATGGAGACAAAGCGTTTGATCCAGTCAACATTAGCGAGGAAGAGTTTTTAAAAACCTATGATGCCGGAGAATACGAACGTCCCTCGGTTACTGTGGATATGCTCGTATTTACGATTCGAAGCGGAGAACAGGAAAATTATCGTAAGCTGGCAGAACCGGAGCTTGGTTTACTGCTGATTCGCAGGGGAGGTCACCCCTACCTGGGGCAATGGGCACTGCCAGGGGGATTTGTCTCCATGGATGAATCACTGGAGGATGCTGCCCGTCGGGAATTGCATACGGAGACAGGACTGGACGGTATCTACCTGGAACAGCTGTATACATGGGGAGATGTAGGCCGCGATCCGCGCACACGGGTCATTAGTTGCTCTTATATGGCTCTGGTGGACAGCAGTGAGCTGGAGCTCCAGGCGGGTGATGATGCCAGCGACGCAAGCTGGTTCCGGGTAGAGAAGAAACTCATTGAAGAGAAACGTCATATTCATGAACGCGGCCGGGTAACAGAGCGCAGATTGCAGCTTATTTTGAGCAATGAAACAGAACAGCTGTCAGCCACTGTGGAGACCACAGAGCAGGTAGAAGGGCGAGTGCGGAACAGCAAGTTGAGTTTGGTGGATGTTCAAGGGATCGCATTCGACCATGCCCAAATTATTCATTACGCGCTGGAGCGGCTACGTTCCAAGATTGAATATACGGATATCGCGTTTAATCTGATGTCGGAGAAATTTACGTTAACGGCGTTGCAGAAAGTGTATGAGATTATTAGCGGCAGAAAACTGTTGGCAGCTGCATTTCGGCGCAAAATGGCAGACTGGGTGATTGAAACGGGGGAATATACAAGCAGTGCGGGTCATCGGCCATCCCGGCTGTACCGATTAAATCCGGAGAGAGAAGTACTGTAGTTGGAGTTGGTTATGAGTAGAAATAGTTCAATCCGAAGGATGTAAGCAATCGTTTGGAATGGAACGAGTAAGAGGTGATATGTATGGAAAAGTTTACGTTTTTCTGGCGGACAGCATCGCCGTTCTCCCAGTGGTTTAAGGCTGATTTTACGGTGAACGGGGTTCAGTATACAAGTGCAGAGCAATATATGATGCATCAGAAAGCACTGCTCTTTGGCGATCAACAGATTGCGGATAAAATCATGAAGACCCGTTCGGCTTCGGTGCAAAAAAAGCTAGGCCGCCAGGTCTCAGGTTTTGACCAGACGACATGGGAAAGCGAGTGCCAGCGCATTGTCTATGAAGGCAATCAGGCAAAATTTACACAGAACGAGGATTTACTGGCGGCTCTGCTCGCCACCCAAGGCACAACACTTGTAGAGGCAAGCCCGGATGATCGGATCTGGGGTGTGGGGCTGGCGGAGGAAGATCCGCGTATTCGTAACAGAAAAACATGGCGAGGAACGAACTGGCTAGGTGAGATTCTTACTCGTCTGAGAGAAGAGATAGGAAGGGATCGACATGAGTAACTTCGATAAACAAAACAAACACAGCAACATCAGTAATTCAAATAATACGACCACCGGGTCTCGTAATTCTAACGCATCAACAGATAAGACTGGCGTTAGCTCGCGTTCCGGACGCTCGCGTATAGCACATCAGACGTTGGAGATTCTGGAAGAAGGCGTGTATGTAAACGGATATGATCGTGCTGTTCATATCAAGAAAGACATGGAGCAAGCCATTCAAAATTCAGTTCTCTATAGGCCCTCGGAGCTTTCTCAACTAGGGGAGAAATTGCGCAAAGGAGGAAACCCGGCCCGGATGGAAGTAACCGGTGAAACGACGCTGGCAGCAGCAGCGCGTCTAACCTTAGAGGAAGGCAGAACGGATGTAGTTTGTCTGAATTTTGCATCGGCCAAAAATCCGGGTGGTGGTTTCCTTGGTGGAAGTCAGGCTCAGGAGGAAAGCTTGGCACGGGCAACAGGGCTATATCCATGTATTGCCCAGATGACAGGGATGTATGAGTACAATCGCAAGCAACGTACGTGCCTCTATTCAGACCATATGATCTATTCTCCAGATGTTCCCGTGATCCGTGACGACTACGACCGATTGCTGGATCAATATTACACAACGGCCTTTATCACCGCTCCAGCGGTAAATGCAGGTGTAGTCAAAGAGCGGAAGGAAGCAACAGATGCAGAGATCAAGTCGGTCATGAAGCAACGCATTCGATATATATTGGAGGTTGCCGCTGTACAAGGTCATAGAACTATCGTACTTGGGGCCTTTGGCTGTGGTGTGTTCCGGAATGAACCGGCACAGGTGGCATCGTATTTTGCCGAGGTTTTGGATGAAGAAGGATACAGGGACTACTTTGATCACATCGTATTTGCCATATATGACCGGAGTGCAGGACAGCGAACGTTGGAGACCTTCAAGCGTCTGCTAGCATGAGTGTGAGCAGGAGAAAGCACGGACGTCATGTCATAGAAAGGGGAACTAACATGCAATTTCATGAACGACAGCAGGATTTGTTTGAACTAGAGGATCACTATGCGCTGGCACACTGCATATCCGCCGATGCGAGAATGGGTAAAGGAATTGCTGTGCAATTCAGAGAGCGGTTTGATCTACGGACACTTCAGGAGCAAGCGAAGCTAGAGCCGCTGGAGATTGGGCGATGTTATCCGGTTGGAAGGACGCTGAATCTTGTGACCAAAGCCAAATTTTCGAATAAACCTACGTATGCATCATTAACCCAGGCGGTTGAGTCTATGCGGGATGTCTGCTTAGAACAGGGAATTACTGGGCTGGCTATGCCTCGAATCGGTTGCGGGTTGGACAGATTGAAGTGGGAGAAGGTCAGCGTAATTATTCAGAATACGTTTGCGGAGATGGATATCGAGATCGTTGTATGCACAGTATGATCGAGTACAATCGGTATGTTGTATCTAAAAGAAAAAACCTCAGCTGGGTAAGGAAGTGTGCGAGGTACAGGGAGTAAGACTATTACGAAGTCTGATCCCTGTATTCATTAAGCTCGGAGCATGAATCATATGCCCTGTGCTCTCGCAATCGCACTTCCGTTACTGAAGCGAGGTTTTTTGTTGTTTTTATGAATAGGCGAAGCTGGGTTTATTTTTTGGAAAACATCTCTTTTGCTTCATCCATAGCCATTTTGTTCCCGATGGAAGAGTAATCAAGCCAAGGCTGTGCCCCGATCGGATACACATGACCTGCTTTGACCGCTTTCAGCCCTTGCCAGATTGGATTGCTTTGCAGCTCTTTGAACATGGTTTGGGCTTCATCATCTGAGTTAACCACGACAAAGATGGCATCGGCATCATAGTCTGGCAACACTTCACGGGATACGACCTGATATGGCTTGGAGGTATCCATGTCTTTGATGCCTTTGGCTGGAGTCAGTCCGAGATCATCGTACAAAATAGGGCCCATAGGACGGCGTGTGCTGAATACGCGTAATTCCTTGGCTGTGACACGAATGGCCATGACAGTGCCGTCACCGATCTGATCATGAATCAGTGATTGGACTTCTTTTGTTTCTGTTTCGTAGTCCTGAATATACTGCTCCGCTTCTTTCTCGCGATTTACCAGCTTGCCAATCTCTTTCAGGTGATCCCGCCATGTGCCGTTGTCCAGATTGAACACATGTACAGGTGCAATTTTTTCGAATTTGGCCACATCATCACCGGAAAACTCCTCGTCGAGATAGATCACATCTGGTTTAAGCGCAAGCAAGGCTTCCATATCCGGGTCTTTGACCGGGCCGAGTGGTGTCGTCTCTTTCAGACGATCAGCGACATGGGACAGGAAACCTTTTGCTTCCCCGCCGATGACAGAACCGACAGGCGTGATCCCGAGGGAAAGCAGATCATTGGTCAGGTGGATGGACATGGAAGCGATACGCGGTGCACCTGAAGCAGCAGTGCTATTTGAATCGTCTGCGGATGTGTTTGTGTTAGCATTGGTGTTTGAATCGTTCGCGCCCGATGTGGACGTTTTGGCTGTCCCGCAGGCTGCAAGTACCAGCACCAAACAGATCGTTAGCAAAAGCATAAGATTTTTCTTTAACATAAACATAATTCGCGTTCTCCTTAAACATCTCATGGATGAAATTCATATTTTGGATAGCATTATTTCGTCCGTACCAGCAGGTATAAAAAATAGGGCGCGCCAATCGCAGCTACAACAACACCCGCTGGTATGGCATTTGGTGCAAATATTGTCCGGCCGACCGTATCGGCCGTTACCAGAATCACCATGCCGATCAGTCCTGCGGCGGGAATCAAGTGCCGGTGCAGTGGCCCGACCAGTCTGCGGGCCAGATGCGGGGCGGCGAGTCCAATGAAGCCAATACCTCCAGCGACAGATACGCTGACCGCAGATAAGGCAACGGCACAGAGCAGAAGCAGGATGCGCCGCGAGCGCACAGGTGTGCCGATGCTGGTCGCAGCGGCATCGCCTAGATGGAAGGCGTCCAACGTTTTGGAACGGCTCCAGATATAGGCGATGCAGATTACGGTCCAAGGCAACAAAGCCTGTACATGAATCCAGTCACGCCCCCATACACTGCCTGCAAGCCAGCGTGCAGCGAAGGAATACGTGTCCTCGTCGAGACGTAGCGACAGATAGAGCGTAAGCGCATGAAATCCAGCAGCAACAGCAATGCCGACCAGAATCAGTTTAATTGGTGATACGCCGCTGTTTCGGTCATAGGACAGTAGCATAATAATCAGCGCTGCAACTACACTGCCGGCAAAAGCAAAGAGTGGGATCAACAGTGCTACTGAGGTATCCATGCTGAACGACAGGCTGACAAAAATCATTAGCCCAAAAGCCGCCCCAGCATGCAAGCCCAGAATCCCCGGATCGGCAAGTGCATTACGTGTAATGCCTTGTAGCGCAGCACCTGCAATGCCCAATCCAGCTCCGGCAAGAACGGTGACCAGAATGCGGGGCAATCGGTAGTCAAACAGGATGATCTGATCCTGTTCACTCCCTTGTCCCAGCAAGGTCTGCACCACGGCCAGTGGGGATACGCGAACTGTGCCTGTATTCAGACTAATGAGAACCACCAATGTTGCGAGACACAGCAGAACAGAGCTGATAAGTACGGCTCTTTTGCCCCGAGAGGTTTGATTAAACTTCTTTAAAGGGATTCTGACGACGGATTTCATTCCCCGTTTCATCACTACAAAGCCCTCCTTTCTTTACGGGCCAGATAGAGGAAGAACGGTACGCCGACAAAAGCGACCATAATACCTACCGCCAGTTCCTGAGGCGGATTCACGATGCGTGCCCCGAGATCAGCGAGCACAAGCAGAATCGCCCCAAGCAGGGAAGACATCGGAATGATGAGCCGATAATCTACGCCCACCAGTTTACGGGAGATATGAGGGATGACCAGCCCGACAAATCCAATCGAACCTACAGCGGAGACGGACACCCCTGCGAGCACAACGACAGCGGCAAGAGCAAGAAAGCGAGTCCAGCGCAGGTTCATCCCGAGATTAATGGCGACTTCTTCCCCGAGGGACATCAGCGAAATACGACGTGCGAGCAGCATGGTTAATAGTAGTGTGAGCAGTAACACCGGAAGAATCAGTTTCAGATGACGCCATTCTATTCCTCCAAAACCTCCCGCATACCAGAAGGCCAGATCCTGGCTCAGATCAAAATAAATGGCTACTCCTGTGCTCAGAGACCCGAGCATTGCGGCAATCACTGCACCAGCCACGGTGAGCCTAATGGAGCTCAAGCCCCCTGGGGCAGCCATGCCCAGCAGAAAGATGAGCAATGTACCGAGCACGGCTCCTATAAACGATAAAAGCATAATCCATCCGTAAGATAATCCTGGCCAGAACGCAAAGCTTAATGCGACGACAAACGTTGCTCCAGCGTTAATGCCAAGGATGCCGGTATCGGCCAGTGGATTACGGGTAATGCCTTGCATCAAGGCTCCGGCTACAGCAAAAGCAGCTCCGATCACAGCGGCAGCAAGCACGCGTGGCAGTCTCAATTCATGGATGATCTGATGTGGTGTCAGAGCCGGGTTGTACTGGAAAATGGCTGTCCACACGGTTTCCAGTGTTAAGCCTTTGGCTCCTAATGAGATGGCAACAAACATGCTGATCAGCAGGATCGCGATGGCAGACAGAAACATCAGCCCAACGGTGACTGCGGATCGTGGAGTCTTGGACGGGCGATGAGGCAGTCCCGGATGTTGGATACGGGTCACTCCTTTATAACAAATAACATCTTTCGTTGTTATTGATTATCATTATCAATTAGTGAATATTATAAAATCTTAATCCAGGCCCGTACATGGCATAAATTAAGATTTGGGAAATGGACATTTTTTAGATTACAAAAGTGCGGGCCTGTTCGTCAACATCGAGAGCGCTTCCTCAAGCTGGATGTTAATGGAATATGGAGCGTATACAACCCAAGCGTTCCAATCTACAAGATGCACACGGCCGCTGCGAACGGCGGGATGGCTGTTCCATAGAGGATCATTCTTTAATTTTTGCAATAATGTTGCCGGGTTATGCAGGTTGTCTGTCGCAAGCACAAGCACATCGGCTTCCAGACCGTCCCATTCTCCGGGTGTAAAAGGCATCCAGTTGAAGCCGATCCCGGGAGCCTGGCCGTTCAGTTCCGTCTGAATACGCTGAGGTGCGCCGAGTTGTAGCGTCCGGTAAAACACATGACCGAAGTTACGGTGGCTGTACATCCGCGGCCCTTTGGCAGTTAATGTACCTACAGCTACAGTGAGGCCGCCAGCCTGTTCTTTGATCTTCTTGCGTGCACGCTCTGCTTTGCGCTCATGCTTGTCCAGCCATTCTTTGGCCGCCTGAGTCCGGTCTACAATCGAAGCGATCTGTTCCAAATGGCCGAACACGTCGGTCTGGTTCCATGGAATGGTTATGATGGGTGCAACATCACCAATATGTTCCATCGCTTTAGCCGTAGCGTTATCTTTGGTCAGAATCAGGTCGGGATTCACATCGAGAAATGCCTGCCGCCCTTGTTCCCACGGTTCATAGGCATGAAAAGGCATGGTGAGCGAACGGGGCAGATGTGGCAGATGGCCTTGAATCTGTGCTGCACAGGGTGTGATGCCAAGTGTCATCAGGTGATCGGTATAGGGATAAGAAAGTGATACAATGTTACGATGAACTTGCTTGGCATAAGCCGTTGGTGCGTAGCCGGCATAATTACGAAACCGTCTGCTGAAATAAAACTCGTCACGGTAACCGACCTCACGGGCGACATCACGAATACGCAGATCGGAGGTCAGTAACATTTCCTTCGCCCGGTTCATACGCAGATGAGTAATATACTCGATCGGATTTTTGTGCATTCGGCTTTTGAACAGTTGAGAATAATACGACGGATGCATGCCAGCCAGTTCGGCCAGGGTATCCAGCTTAATCTCATGCATATAATGTTGCTGTATATATTGCAATGTTGATTTTAACCAGGACTCGGGATGATCCCGCCCCTGTTCCTCGATAGGGCTTGAATTTTCTTCAGGCCAGAGTAGATAGAGTAGCTCGGTTAATAGCAATTGTGCTTTGATTTCACGGGATGCTGTTTCGTTATCGGGATGTGTAAGTTCGATCAGTTGGGTAGCGATACGTTGAATGCCGTAAAAGGGCCCTCGAATCCATCCGGCAACAGGTGAATGAAGTTCACGTTCATAGATGCGCTTCGCTTCTGTTTTCTCCGTCACTCGAAACAGGTCAAATTCAAGCATGTACAACTCTGTATCATGATCTGCATCCGACACAAGTTCAAGACGTGTTCCGGGTGGGTACAAACAGGCCGCTTTGCGAACAACACGGGATGGCTCGGCATCCACAATCTGTGTTCCTGTGAAGCGATGCATATAGATGAAGGTATGATTCGGGAGTTCATCCGTCAGCCACCGGAAACGTTGCTGTGTGTTAACATGCTCTGCCCGGCGAAGTTCAACCAAGGCATGATCCAGGAACTGGTGAAGTTCATTGCGAGCCGTTGCACGTGTATTTATATGATTTAAATTGCCGCTAGGGCGTACAGTCAGTTCGTCATCTGAAGGTATGCGGTTATGGCCTTCATTAGGCTCAGAGATCATGGCGTACCTTCCTTTCATTGGGTCATTGTGTTCTTCAATAGGGTACATGTGCTCATGGTATGTCTCCAAGTTATCTTAGCAAATCTGTTGCGGAATTGAAATGTGATAAGGGGAAGCAAGCTTTTCTGACGAAAACGTTTCTTTTTGGTAAAATAAGAGAGATACCATGTTGGCTGGTCTGAATCATGAACCTTGTAATACGCAAATTGGTAGTAGGGAGGATGTACGTATGACACAGACAGCGGGACAGGATAAGGTACGATGGGGCATTATGGGCACGGGATGGATTGCATCCCAGTTTGCCAAGGATTTGGCACATGCGGGGAATGCGGTGAAAGCAGCGGTTGGTTCACGAACCGCAGGTAGTGCGGAGAAATTTGCAGCCGAATATGGTTTTGAACGCGCTTACGCTTCATATGATGAATTGCTGCGAGACCCTGAGGTGGATATCATCTATGTGGCAACGCCGCATCCGGTACATAAGGAAAATGTGATGGCCTGCCTCGAAGCGGGCAAAGCGGTACTTTGTGAGAAACCGTTTACGATGAACTCACGTCAACTGGAGCCGCTCGTGGAAACGGCGCGAGAACGGAAACTTTTCCTGATGGAGGGCATGTGGACACGCTTCCTGCCGCCGATTGTACAGGCACGGGCATGGATTGCGGAAGGTCGTATTGGTGAAGTACGGATGGTACAGGCAGACTTTGGATTCCGCATCGGCTGGGAGCCGGAGGGGCGGCTGCTTAATCCCGATCTGGGCGGTGGTGCGCTACTGGATGCCGGAGTTTACCCGATCTCTTTCGCGTCGATGATCTTCGGTGAACAACCTCAACATGTATGGAGCACAGCACACATTGGGGAAACCGGTGTGGACGAGCAATTCTCTATATTGTTGTCTTATTCCGAGGGGCGTTCGGCGTCACTAAGCGGTGCCATTCGTTTGAATCTGAACAATGAGGCGGTAATCTATGGTACGGAAGGCCGAATTCGTCTGCCTTTTTTCCTCGCAGGCAAAGAAGCTTATTTACATGTGAACGGACAGGACGAGCCAGAGAAGTTTGTGGATGATCGGACTTGTCTCGGGTACGCATTCGAAGCAGAAGAGGCGGGACGTTGCATTCTGCAAGGTCGAACAGAGAGTAATACTATGAAACTGGACGAATCCCTGGAGATCATGAAGCTGATGGATACGGTTCGTCGACAATGGGGATTACGCTATAGATCGGAGTAAGGGCCGATGTCTTGTAATGGGAAAGCACTTATTTATAGTGACTTAGATACACGCAAGCTGGATGGAACGCTGGAAATGCCGGGCGTGTGAGAAGTCCCACGCTTATGGCGAGTGTTTTCTTTAAGTGATGTAGTCCAGTCAGTTTATTGTGATGGCATCTGTTGTTGTATCCGCAGAAATAAACAAAGGGTTGGCGGGTTGATTAAAAAGGAGCGCTGGAGTTGTACAAGCCTTGCAGTTGTATAACGGAAGAGTAGCGTTACTAATTAGGCGAAGCAGGTTGTAGCATTTGAATTGTTCCATCGGGAGGGAGTGCAGCAGTTGATGAAGTTTCTGATTTCGGGGTTTGAACCTTTTGGCGGTGATGCTGTCAATCCGACGGGAGCGTTAATGGAAGCATTAGCGCATGAGGTGATCGAGGGAGCAGTATTAAAAACCGTGTTGCTACCTGTGAATTTTGATGAGTGTGCAGACATGCTGATTGCAGAGATGCAGGTTTTTCAGCCGGATATCGTTATCGCCTGCGGGTTAGCAAAAGGTAGAACGGCAATTACGCCAGAGCGCATCGCCATTAATGTGAAGGATATTCCGCCCGGATCTTATGCGGACAATCAGGGGCAGCGCCCTGTGGATGAGCCGATTGCAGCCGGAAGTCCCGATGGTTTATTTTCCACCTTGCCTATCCGGAAGATGGTCAATGATATGTCGGCTAGAGGCATACCAGCAACAGTCTCCAATACGGCGGGAACATATATATGTAATAACACGATGTACCGGATACTCGATTACATTCGGTTGCAACAGTTGTCTGTGCGAGCAGGCTTTGTTCATTTTCCGGCTTCGACAGAAATGGCTGTTCAGGCACCTTCTGTCCCATCTCTGCCACTTCCAGTGATGCTGGATGCACTGCGATCGATGATTCGCACGGTTATGTCGGAGACGGAAACAAGTAATTAAACTGCCGATATATCAAGCAGTAACGAATAACTAGGTAACCAACAAAAAGCGGATCCGGACAATCAACACTAATCAGGCAACCAACAATGATAAACTAATAACGAGGCAAACAATATATCAATAACCTGGCGACAAACAACAAACAAACCAAACTAACAACCAAACCGATACAACGATACAACGAGGAAACGAATACGAGGAAATCAATAACCTAGGTAATCAATAAACTAATAAACAATCAACAACCAGGTAACCCACAAACAAACCATAGGCTATAAGCAAGCCATAACTGATAAACCAACTCAACGAATAAAAGGGCAACTCCAATACGTCACAAAGGTGGCGAGAAGACTTGCCCTACTCGTATTTGATTAGTTTGGTTTTTACACATAATATCTCCCAATCATAGGGGAGTTTTACGAGCTAGTACCCAATATGAGGGTGGAAACCTTGTGTAGACTCAATCTTACGGCGTGTTAGGGCCAATGATACTGCATGACTATCTGGCGCAATTTCTAACGATCCCCACAGACGCTATTTACACCAATTTGGCGGTTTTAGAATTCTAACGATCCGTAGGAACGCTATTTCACCGAAATAGACCAGATTGAGATGAAAAAGGACCATTTTCGGCTAAATAAGGTTTCTGGTGATCGTTAGAATTTGCAGACTGCAAAAATGAGTCAAATAAGGTCTGTCAGGATCGTTAGAGATAGACGGTACATAAAAGATAGGTCAAAACCTTAAGGAGTAGTAGCTCCGGCTAAGTTCAGAGTTAAACAACATGGAAACATTCCAATACCAGCCGATAGAGAGCATTGCAACGTGAAGTTTAGATTTTTAACAAGTTCAAGTCAAACTCGGGAACAAGTTTTTCTTGCATGGCACGACCAAGCAGGGCCGTAATCGCAGCATAACCGTCTTCACCCAAATTAGCACTGAATTCGTTGACGTACAGATCGATATGTTGAGCGGCTACTTTGGGGTCCATCTCTTGTGCATGCTCCATGACATATGTTTGCGATTCTTCAGGATGAGCCCAAGCGTACTCCACAGAGGCACGTGCCCAGCCGGCCAAAGCGTGAGCATCCAGATCACGGCGGGCAATAATGGCACCGAGCGGAATCGGCAGGCCTGTGTCATTTTCCCACCAGTTGCCGAGGTCAGTCATCAGCTGCAAATTATAGTTTTGGTACGTAAAACGTGCTTCATGGATAACCAGCCCGGCATCGATTTGACCATCACGAACGGCAGGCATAATTTTATCAAAAGGCATGACAACAATTTCACCGACACCGCCAGGAACATTTTGCGCGGCCCATAGACGGAATAACAGATAGGCTGTCGAGCGCTCGCTTGGTACGGCAACACGTCGTCCAGACAGGTATGACGGGTCAGTTGTTCCATCAGCTGTTAAAACCAAAGGGCCGCAGCCTCTGCCCAGAGCACCGCCAGCAGGTAATAAAGCATAGTTTTCCAATACATAAGGTAGCGCTGCATAAGAGATTTTCATCACTTCCGGAATGTCTGGTCCAATTGGACTTGCAGCAAGACCGTTCGTTATATCGATATCCGCATAGCGAACGTCAAGCTCAGGTGCACCAGGAATCAGACCGTGTACCCAAGCGTGAAAGATAAAAGTATCGTTAGGACAAGGGGAAAAAGCAATATTCATGATGTAATAACCTCCCGTAAAATAGAACTTGCTGCCTGGAGCGCATCCAGGGCATCCTTGATGCGCCAAGCGTCGCGGTCGCGTGGACCGACTGCGTTAGAAATACCGCGCAGTTCGAGCACCGGCAGGCCGAACTGATGCGCAGCTGTTGCCACGCCGAAGCCTTCCATGCCTTCGGCGGCAGCATCCGGCACGCGGCGCAACAGCTCCGCGGCCGTCTGCGCGGTTCCGGTCGCCGTGGACACGGTGACCGTAGTGCCTCCGCTGACAGCGAGCCCTGCCCGCTGCAGCTCATGGCGCAGGCGCGCGGCAAGCACCGCGTCCGCAGCCACACGGGACGAGCCGAATCCGAGCTCGTCCACAGAGAGGAAGCCGTCTGGCGTCTGCGAGCCCAGATCGGCTGCAACCATGGCGTCGGCTACCACGAGGGAGCCGACGTCTGCACGGCCGGGGAACCCGCCGCCGATGCCGGCACTGATCACCAGCCCATAGGCTGTTGATCTGGCGCCTGTCCCGGCAACGGGCCCCGGCCCTGAAGATGCGGCTGTGCCTTGCGCCGCATCAAGTTCCTCTGGCGCGGCCTTGCCGTGCGCCAGTTCACGTGCCGCTGCTGAAGCAAAAGCTAGGGCAGCGGCAGTTCCGGCAGCGGCCGAGGCAGGGCCAACGCCCGCTGCAATAACATCAAACTGTGTTGCGGCATCATCACCCAAGCCGCGAAGGATGGCGTCTTTTTCCGCGTCCACAGCCGTTACAATCAGTATGCGTGAAGAAGCCCAGAGCCCGGCTGCAGAAGAAATCTTATCAGAAAACGTACCTTTTGTTATGTTCATGAGTTGTTTACCTCGATTTTAATTGTAATAGTAGATAGATCGCCGTTTCCAAGCCTAGCATGTATACGGTTATAGTGTTCAGAAGGCTATCTGCTTTAGTATTTTGCAAAAATTCTTCATTCGTGTGCATACACATACACATACACATAACCCGAACTCAAAATCGTAACCATACACTTATACGTTTATATGTCCACTGTATGGAAACAAATTCATTCTTTTTGTCTTTCAAAGAGTGGACAGTACTCTCCAAAAGAGCATGTCCCTCCACTAATGATTGTAACACCATATATAGATGGGAAAATCAAAATTGTTATTTTTGATCTATATGTAGGTTGGTAGGTGAAGTGTGTTCTTTTAAGAAAAGTGTCCACCTTTTGATAAACAAAATCCCCAAATGTACACGACAAGTGGACAAGTTACAAACAGATCATGTCCTTTCCGAAAGCCGGAACAGCGAATAGCGAATAGCAAAATGAAAACTTTACACCATACTGTTACTCACACTCACTCATCACACTCACACTGACTCTAACTCATCCCATCTTAGCTCTTCCCACCTCACACTAACCCACCCTGACTCATCCTAACTCATTCTATCATTTTAACTCATCACATCTCTAACTCATAACTACCTCTCTATCTCACATTCATTGATCTTATTCATACCTCGTCATACCTTGTTATACCTCATCTTAATTCATCCTAACTCATACTAAGCCATTGTAACTCATCATAACGAAGGAGCAGGTGCAAAACAATATTTCGAGCTTATTCGTACCAAGTCCAGTTTCGAGCATATTCGCACCAGCCAAATAAGGAGGAACGATATTTATAGAAGCGATCAAAAGCTCTCTCGTTAAACTATAATTCAAAAGAAATATCCCTCTGATCTTTTAGAAAATAACATGATCGTTTTTTTGCGCTCTTTTTATATGTCAACTATACCATATGGATTGGTTTTATATACATTTTGCTATTCCCGAATTCAGGCATGGAGTTAAAGTTAAAGATTGACAAACTGTATTAACTGTATTATTAATAGTAGTACAGATAGTACACCGAGAGTGCACTATCAGCAAAACAAGCAAGGCGACATACTAAGTTAAGAAAGGAGGTGCGGGATGTTCGAATTGGATGTACGTAGCCGGAAGGCGATCTATGAGCAACTGGTAGATAAAGTCAAAGAAATGATCGTATACGGTATTCTGAAACCCGATGAGCAGCTTCCTTCCGTTCGGTCATTATCAACACAGCTCACCGTGAACCCGAATACAATTCAGAAGGCATACCGTGAGCTTGAGCGAGAAGGTTATATTTATTCCGTGCAGGGTAAAGGAAGTTTCGTATCACCATCTGTGGAACATCCGAAGGAGGCTATGAAAGACGAGATCAGAGAATCCTTGGTGAAACTGATTGCCGAAGCTTCGTTTTCCGGTTTATCCAAGGCGGAGATGACTCTTTTATTCGAAGAAGCGATGGCCCGTATAGAGAAGGAGGTGCCCCATGATTGAGCTGAATCAAGTCGTCAAAGCTTTTGAACAGGAAAAGGCTGTCGATGGCGTAACAATGTACATAAATAAGGGGTCGATCTATGGTTTACTCGGTTCCAACGGGGCAGGCAAAACATCGTTGCTCAAAATCATTGCCGGTATTTATCGTCAAGACCGTGGAACAGTGCGCATTAACGGAGCCGAGGTATACGAAAATTTAGACCTGAAAGGCCGCACTATTTTCATGGCAGATTCACCAAACTTTTTCCCGCAATCTTCGATTACGCATATGGCTTCATTCTACCGCTCAATCTATCCAAGCTGGAGTGAGGAACGTTTCAACCAACTCGGGGCTGTCTTCAAATTAGATGTAAAACGCAAGCTTCATCGCATGTCCAAAGGCATGCGCCGTCAGGCTGCGGTATGGCTGGGACTCAGCTGTATGCCTGAGGTGTTGCTTATGGATGAACCGATTGATGGACTCGACCCTGTCATGCGCCAGCAGATCAAAAACCTCTTGTTTCAGGAAGCGGCGGAGCGTCAGGTGACCATTATCATCTCATCCCACAATTTGCGGGAGATCGAAGATCTCTGTGACCATGTAGCCATCATGCACAAAGGCCAAATTATCGTGCAGAAGGATCTGGATGACCTTAAGTCTGATACACACAAGATTCAGGTTGCCTTCCGCCACCCGGATCATGCTGATTTATTGAAAGAACAGGTTCATATTATGCATGAAGAAAAAAGAGGAAGTGTCTCTTTGTATATTGTTAAAGGTCATCGTGAAGATGTTACGGCGCAATTTCGTTTGCACGATCCGTATCTGCTGGATGTGTTGCCGCTGACACTGGAGGAGATTTTTATCTATGAAATGGAGGGTGCCGGGTATGACATTCAACCAATTATACTTTAACCGCGGTATCCTGTACCAAAATTTCAGGCAGCACGGATGGCTTGGTATTGTTTATCTCTTGTTATTATTAACGCTTCCGCTATTTATCGGCACAGAGTATCGAGATTATACGGAGGAGATTAGTACTCTATTTAAAGTAAACGGGGAGTTTCATTGGTTTCTTGCAATTACGGTGCCGGTTGTGATGGCTTTGTTCCTGTTCCGTTACATTCAAGCAGGGGGGCCTGCGGATGTATATCACAGTTTGCCTCTGAAGCGTAGACATTTGCTCACGATGAACCTGATGACCGGATATGTAATGATTCTGGTCCCCATCTGGATTACGGCTGGAGTTACCAAGTGGATGTCCGTAGCTCTGAATGAACCCGCTTATGTTTTTAACGACAGTGCAATCTGGATGTGGGGAGTAACCATAAGCATTGTCTCTCTGTTCATGTTTACGCTGACAGTTGCGGTAGGGATGTGTATCGGGCAATCTATTCTACAGGGTCTGACTGTATACGGTATCTGCCTAATTCCAGTAATCTTTTGGGGAGTCTTTGGACTGCATCTGAAGCATTATCTGTTTGGATATCCAGAAAACATTTTCCGATTCAAAATCGAGACGATTTCTCCAATTTCCCGCGTCAGCAGCCTCAGTTATGCGATTCCTGGATGGGGCGAACTTAGTATTTACGCTGGGATGACCGTACTTATGATCGTTCTATCATATCTCTTTTACCGTAAGCGCCATGTAGAATCGGCAACCCAAGCCATTGCATTTCGCATTGTCAAACCAATCTTCCGTTTTGGCTTCATGTTCACGATTGTATTGCTTAGTGGCGCTTATTTCTCAATGATTTCCCCAGGCGATTCCCGGATATGGGGCGTTGCAGGTTACATCATTGGAGGCGTTGCGGGGTACATTGGAGCTGAGATGATCATTCGCAAAACCTGGCTGATCTGGAACAGTAGCTTATTACCACAGTTTGCTGTATATGGAATTGCAACTGCACTTATTCTTTACGTGCCTGTGGCAGACTGGAATGGTTATGCGACAAATGTGCCATCGAAAGACAACGTCGAGAAAGTTCGAATTGGCGGGGACCATACGATCTATGTAGATAATCAGATTGTAAAGCTGGATGATGAACAATTCTACTCTAATGACATGGGATATATTGATGCTGTTCTTGCACTTCATCAGAAAATTGTAGATTCCCGTCAGACGTTGAATGAGAAGGGACAAAGCCGGATTATACCTGACCAAGAGAGCGTCAGGGTTGACTACAAATTGAAGAATGGAAAGACAATATCACGGCAATATACCGTTCAAGAGAGCCGTTTTCAACAAGAGTTTGAGCATATGAAAAACTTCGAAGATTATAAAGCAGTCAGTTATGGAACCTATGCACTCGACGATGACGTTCGCAGCGTTGGGATCCGGTCAAGATTGACTAGTGATCGCGCTGTATACATCAGTAACCCGCAGCTCATTCGTGAGTTCAAGGCTCTCTTGAAAGCAGAAATTTTAGATCAAACGTATGAAGATCAAAAATCCCATTGGGATTCATATGCATCAGCTGAGATTTATCAAGATTACCGGGATGGATTATCGTCCAAGCAGATTTTGAATCAACCTAATCTTAGCTCCACATACGAGATTAAACCAACCTACACCCGTTTAATTGCATGGCTCAAAGAGAACAAATTGTATGATCAGTTGCAGGTATCTGTAGATGAAATTGCTTCTGCCCAGTTTATTAAACAAGAGATTAACAGCCCGGGTAAAGCTATATATGTCTATCCTGACCCGCAATTCATAGATGAAAATCTAAAAGGAAACAAGAAGGTAGCCACCAAGAACAAAGAAATTATCAGTCAGTTGCTCCAGCGGCAAAGATCAGGTTACTACACCGATCAGGGTATCTTCTATCAGATCAAGCTTAATTTTAATAAAGGCCAGAACGTCTATATGATGTTAGAAGAGGATGATCTTACCGAGGATATGAGAGCCATTCTAATCGATCTTTAAATTTTTCTTTACTTCAGCTTGACCAAATGAAATATATGGAATATATTTGAAAAAGTGAAGATCCAAGCGATTCGTTGAATCACTGAATCTAATATGGAACGGCTCAAGAGGGAAGCACCCGTAAGAGCAGGCATAGGCCTGACTTGCGGGTGCTTTTTTTGTCGTTCGCCGAACGGATCGCTGATGTTGAATCTTGAACTGCAAGGGAGTCTTACTCTGGACGCTGTACGGAACAATTATTGGATATATACAGGGTGAATAGTGTCGCGGACTTCCATACTAATTTTGAGAAAAAGGGGTGCAGAAGGATGATGTATTTAAGACCGGAGAAGAAACGATTGGTAGAGCAATTTACGTTGCCTCGACAACCAATGGAAACGTGGAAGAGGCAGTCAATGTGGGTGCAGTTTTTTCATTTTTGGTTAAAGCTACTGGTCGGACATTCGGTTTTAAGAAGATTGAGTGTGATGCTTGTTGCAACGTACGGCATTGGAATGATATGTAGTGCAACAACAGTTCACGGTGAAGGGATTGAGCTGAATGTTACTGCGCAGAAAGCCTGGAATACAGTAGTGAATAAGGCAGATGTGCAAACGGAACGTTCCTTACTACAGACATACGAAAGTGCCGGGAAATGGATTTCTCAAAAAGAGATGTGGGAACAAAAGATCAAGCAACTACATACAACGAACGCTACTGAGTTGGTGCAGCTTCGAAAGGCAATCAGTAATACCGATGCAGCGAAGCTGGCTGCTCTTCAGAAGTCAGTGGAACTTACACAGGCACGTTATGAACCTTTATTCAAACTTTATAGCTCACTGAACAAACAATTGTCTGCTTCCAAGGCTCTCCAGAGCAAAGAGTGGAGTTCGGCCATTCGTACACAGGCTGACACGCTAAAACCCTTGGTGCAATTGGCACGTGAGGATATTCGTGCGAAGAAATTGAGCCTTTCTGAAGCACGGAAGCGGAAAAATAAGGAGGTGAAGCGGCTACGAGCGATGTTAAATGGCACAAATGCTGTAAAAAAGCAGATACAAACGGCCAAGAAACAAGTCAGTTTGTCCAGAGAACGGTACTCGGATGCGCTTCGTAACTTTAAACAAACCCTAAAAAAAGGTGAGCCTTCACGTGTGCTGAGTAGCCTGAATTCCCTGGTTTCTTCTGCTGAGAGATGGACGGTTGCGAGCCAACATATTCACACGTTAGAGCAAAAGGTGTCTACGATCTACGTTACAGTAAGCCAAGAAATCCACAACAGATCCAAATGAATGAGCCTGATCCTGCAAGAAAATTGCATGGGAGAAACTAGATTTTTTCTGGTGCGTACACCTCTATAACAGAACCATTCATTGAACATGGAGCGAGGTGCAGGCTGGTGCAGATAGAGAGCAGAACGGGTTTGAAACGAAAGCGTTACTGGATTCCCATCAGTTTATTGCTCCTGATTATCGGTGTTGTAGGAGTAGGCTCACAATTCACACCCAGAATAACAGTACTTTTGCTAAAGACAGGGATTGGATTGTTTACTACAAATGAAAGCGACAAGGCATCGTTTATTTCGGAAGGGATAACCCGTGTTACCGATGTGGCCTATGCAGATGGAGGTCGTAACAACAGTACGCTGGACATTTATTATCCTTCCGCAGCAACTAAACCCTTGCCAGTCATATTGTGGGTTCATGGCGGCGGTTGGGTTATGGGTGATAAAAAAGACATAGCCGATTATGCGGTGCAGTTAAGCAAACGTGGTCATGTGGTGGTCAGCATGAATTATGCACTTGCGCCGAATACGACATACCCTGTGCCCGTAATGCAAACCAATCAGGCTCTAACATATATCAGAGATCATGTGAGTGAATATCAAGGTGATCCGAGCAACCTGTTTCTTGCTGGTAATTCGGCTGGTGCCCAGATTGCAAGTCAGACTGCGGCGTTGCTTACGAATCCCAATCTGGCAAAACAAATGAATATAACGCCATCAGTGAAGCCTGAACAGTTAAGAGGTACACTTTTGTTCTGTGGGCCATATCAATTGCGTACTGTCGAGAGTACAGGCTTTCCGTTTATGCGAACGTTTCTCTGGTCATATACGGGAAGCAAGGCATACGAGAATGATCCACATCTGGATGAAATGTCAACGGTCCTTCAGGCCACAGCCGCCTTTCCACCATCATTTATTACTTCTGGTAATGATGATCCTTTGACCGTACAATCGATTGAACTTGCAGAAGTGTTAGAGCGTCAAGGTGTCACGACAGAAACATTATTTTTTCAATCATCTTCGGAGAAGCTGGGACATGATTACCAGTTCGATCTGGGGAGTGAAGCAGCGCAGCAGGCGCTACAGGCATCCGTGCAATTTATTCAGGCTCATAAAAAAGAAAACTAAAGATACAAAGAATTCAAGTTAAATCGGCATTTTAAAAAGGGTGTCACAGCGATTCACCATGAAAAAAACATGACATACGACTGGGACACCCTTTATTTATTTATTTATTGGCCAGAACTAATAATCTGCGCATAGCTTCTTCAACTGTTGCACGTGGACAGGCTACGTTGATGCGCATGAATCCGGCATATTCTTTGCCGAAGACAACCCCGCTATTGAATGCGAGTCCTGCTTCATGAAGCAGTTTCTTGCTTAATTGCGCATGAGTCAATCCTAATTCCCGGAAATCGACCCATAACAAATAGGTGGCTTCAGGAAGGTACAGACGGATACCTGGCAGATGCTCCGCAATAAATTGCTGCACGTATTCCATGTTGCCCCGAATATAAGCAAGACATTGATCAAGCCAATCTTCGCCACCGTTATAAGCGGCCTCGGTTGCTACGGCTCCTAGTGTACTAATACTGGATAACCCCATGGTACGCACGCCTTTGGCGAACTGTTCCCGCAATTGGGCATTAGGAATGATAATGTTTGATGAACTTAATCCGGGGATATTAAACGTTTTGCTTGGTGCTGTGCAGATGATGCTGCGAGCTGCGATCGCTTCCGAGATCAGACTTAGCGGTGTATGTGTTCCACGTTCATACACCAGATCAGCATGGATTTCATCCGATACGATGAGCACATTATATTTCAGACACAGTGATGCAAGAGCCTCCAGTTCCTCACGGCTCCATACTCGTCCAACCGGATTGTGAGGACTGCACAGGATCAGCATTTTGACCTTTCCATTCTGGAAACTTCTCTCCAGATGATTCAGATCCATGCTGTATTTCCCATGTTCTTCGATCAGTGGATTCGTAATGAGTTCCCGTCCCTGATCTCTCACGACATCATAGAACGGAGGATATACGGGTGTCTGGATGACTACAGCATCCCCTGGTGAAGTAAATTGTTGTACCGCTATACTGAGCGCAGGTACGATCCCTGGCGTGAATACGATCCAGTCCGCATGGATTTTCCAGTTGTGGCGGCGTTGCATCCAGTCTGTGACGGCTGCATGATAGTCCTCGGTTCGCAGAGTGTAACCAAAGATGCCGTGTCCCATCCGGGCCTGTAAAGCTTCAATAACAGATGGAGGAGCAGCAAAATCCATATCAGCTACCCACATAGGAAGAGCATCTGTTACACCGAATAATGCCTCAAGCCCGTCCCATTTCTCGGAAGCGGTAGATATTCGGTCAATCGGTGTATCAAACAAATATTGATCTATCATAACAAAGAAGTCCTCCTTGGTTCATTGATTCGTTGTTACGTCCTACAAACAAGACATCATTATCTAATACATCTTGTATTTTCGCAACTTCTAAACCATTTTTATATGACCCAAGTCCTGATTTAGCGAGATATCGTTTACAACCTGCCATCAAGTACTTATGATATGGCTAACATGAGGTGGGAGTTGAAGGATTGTCGATACAGTTCATTGTTATATGAACTAAATTCATCTGCACTATACCTTTCATAACCTCATGATTCAATTCAATATGTAATATTCATCTTTTATTATACTGAACTTTGGAGGCGAAGGAATATGAAAAACAAAAAGTGGTTGATTGCAGCAGGCGTATTTGGGATGGTGTTAACGGGATCAGCAGGTGTCTATGCAGGTACGCAACTGGAAACGATCAAAGCCTATCTGAATCACGGACTTGCCATTGAAGTAAACGGACAAAAATTCACACCGACAGGTGATCAGGGCAAAAAACTTGCGCCTATTACGTATCAAGGCAGTACATACCTTCCGGCTCGCTCCATTGCTGAAGCTTTAAATACAGAAGTGAAATATGACGCCAAAAATAATAAGGTAAGCATCGGTGCTTCAAGCTCATCAGGCGGGTCTGCATCCACTGGAGGCGGTCAATCCACATCTCCATCGACAGGTACGAACACACAAGCTCCAGGCGTAAAATCCAAGTACTTGCCAGCAGATTTCCCATTGCCTAAGGATGCAAAAGCGACCAGCTTGATTGAGAATGTTGTAGATGGAAACAAAAAAGTAGTGCTGATCTATACATCCAAGGAGAGTCTGAGCACTCTCGCTTCATCTTACAAAAACTATTATCAGAATAAAAACCTGACTCAAAACAGTGAGGATATTCAAGCTGACGAATTCAGCATTTTAGGTCGTGAGGAAGGCAAGTACGCTGTAACGATTACAGGTAACGCATCTTCAAGCGATAAGGATTTGAATGAAGTTACGGTCATCTGGGGAGAAGAATAAGCAAGTTCATATGTTGTCTAATTCTTAAAATAAAGCAAGCCGATATGCCTGTAATGATTCGTGATTACAGGCATATCGGCTTTTTGCGTTCAAAGTGCAGAGTATCCATGTAACAGTCTTTAGGTCAATCTTTTCGTTCAACTTCCATGGGAGGTTTACAGATACTCGTTAAACCACTGGGCGATATGCTCTAAACGTCGCACCCTCAGATGTGGATTACCGGAGCGAGATAGTTCATGGTTGGCTCCAGGGAAACGAACGAGTCGGGTCGTTTGCTTGCGCCGTTTCAGTGCAACATATAATTGCTCGGCTTGCTCAATGGGACAGCGGAGATCCTGTTCGCCATGAAGAATAAGCAGTGGGGTCTGCATATTGCCCACATAAGCCAGCGGAGAATGTTTCCACAGTTTTTCCGTGTCTTCCCATGCATTACCGCCAATCTGATCTTCCGTAAAGAAATATCCAATATCACTGACGCCATAGAATGACAACCAGTTGCAGATGGAACGCTGGGTAACAGCGGCTTTGAAGCGGTTCGTATGTCCCACGATCCAGTTCGTCATGAACCCGCCATAGCTACCGCCGGTTACGCCCAGTCTGGATGGATCGATGAAGGCATAATGGGATAAAGCATAGTCCACAGACTCCATCAGGTCTCGGTAATCCCCACCGCCATAATCTTCCCGACAAGCATTCACGAACTGTTGACCATATCCTAATCCTCCACGCGGATTGAGATACATCACAGCATAGCCCTGAGCAACAAGGAGCTGGAACTCATGCATAAAAGTAAAACCATACATCATATGCGGGCCGCCATGAATTTCAAGAATCGTCGGAACCTTGACACCCTCAACGATGCCATGAGGTTTCATGATCCACCCTTGCAGCTGTAGCCCATCCGACGAGTCAAACCAGAAGGTTTCTGGCGTACTAAGCCAAATGTCCTGTTCTAACTGCGGGTTACTGTTCGTGAGACGGACAGGTTCGATTCCGGGGTCTCCTGGTTGTTCATACAGATACAAGTCACCGGGATGTTGTGTATTCGCAACAGCCGCGACGATCTGGCCCTGTGCCAGCTCTGCAAACTGATAGATCTCGCATTCATCTGGCAAAATGTAATCGGCACCACTTCCATCTAATGCGAATCTAGCTATACGCACGCTGCCATGTATCGTAGCAAGACACAGAATGGAAGAGCCATCTCGTGAATATAGCGGACCTGTCGTGACGAGGTGAGAGCGCATATCACCAACAAGGCTATGATTCAACTGTACATCCCAATCTGCACTTAGGCATTCAGGTGTTCCACCCGATATCGGGAGTGTATACAACTTCGCCAAGGTAGCATTGCCATAAGAGCGGTCACTGGCGAGAAGGGCCAGAGATTGCGCGTCAGGTGCATATCTAAGCCGATAGAAGGCATATCCTTCCGGGGTTAGTTGCTGTAGATCTGATCCATCAGGTCTGGATGTATACACATGATTGGTCAACGTAAAGTCGCTATGATCCGCGCCCTCTTCAGGCATTTCAGTAATCCAGGCGATGCGTTTTCCATCCGGAGACCAAGCATAGTCCCCGATATCATAGTGACCCGTCGTAACAGGAATAGCCTCTGCGCTGATTGGCGCGATAACAAAGAGATGGGAACGTCGTCCATTCCATAACCCTCCGCTGTCGGATTTCATGCGAATTCGGTCCACGATGATTTCTTGAGGCAGTGAGTTTTCCTTATGATCTGTGTTGTAGCCTTCCGCGGACATTGAATCCGGTTGTTTATCTATCATTTCCACAGAAGACTTTACAAGCAGAGTCCCGCCATCTGGCGCCCATAAGAAGGAACTGACGCCATGCTGAAGGTGACTGATCTGCTGAGCTTCTCCGCCATCTGAAGCCATGAGCCATACCTGGGATTTTCCCTGCACTTCGCGTATAAAAGCAAGCTGTGCCCCATCCGGCGACCAAGCTGGGGAATGATCATTTTCTCCAGAAGTGAAAGGTCTGTCCTTTCGACTATCCAGATGAAGTAGTCTCAGGTGTGAGCGATAACCATCGTGTTTTTCATTTACTTGCCGGCTAACATACACCAGATGTCCGCCTTGAGGAGAAGGGACCGGATCATTAACCCATGTAAGCTGGTACAAATCTTCCGATGTCATGCCACGTTGCTCGTTCATCGCTTGTCCTCCCACTAGTATTCAGATTGAATAATTTCCTAAGCTTTCCATTTATATTAACGGAAAGACAAGTACAGGACAACAACTTGTCGAATGGAATGACGTTAAGTTTTTTTACAAGGAAGGAATAGACGCACAGGAAATGTTTAGGCCTAGCCCGAATGGTTTAATGTACAATGCAATTCCTGTTTTGAACTGCACATGATTTAGTCACAAGAAGGAGGAAGTTATGCTTGAATACATCTTATGAACAGCATGTGGAATATCCGAGCAGGAAACGAATGGCTTTGATTACGGCAGGGGCAGCGCTTTTTGTGAGTGCCGGATTCTTTCTGATGTTTGACCGATCTTCAGGTGCAGGTACTTCCATCATATCCAGTGTTCTTGGTCTGTTGTCTGTCCTCTTTTTTGGCACGTGTTTCTTCTATAGCCTGGTAAAGATGATCCGAAAAGAACCTTCCTTTGTCATTAATGAACAGGGGTTTGTCGATTCTTCCTCTTATACCTCAGGCGGGGCAGTGGCCTGGAGGGAAATTGAACATATGTTTATGTATGAGCTGATGGGACAAAAAATGATTGGGGTTAAACTGCAGGATGAGAAAGCATTTATGGAGCGTCATAACGGAATGAAGCGCAAGCTGATGGCGGCGAATAGCCATATGGTGGATGCAACCATCAGTATTGCGCAAAGCAGTATCACTTTGCCAATCGACGAACTGTATCTTATGATGATGAATCATTGGCAGCATGGTAAAGGCGGCAGGATTTACGTTTTGAACGGGAGGAAATAATACATATGGCTTAGAACGGCAGGTCTTTGAGACCTGTTTTTTTGTGTGTTCAAATAACAACTGAAAATAGGCTTTACAATACCAATCCACTAGTGTACTATGTAACTAACACACCGATACAGAAAGGAGCGAGAACATCGTGCCTATCGAATTTGATAACAATTTACCGATCTATCTGCAGATCATGCAATATATCAAACGACAGATTGTAACCGGCGCCCTCAAGGCAGGAGATAAAATTCCTTCGGTTCGTGAACTGGCTGCCGAACTGCAGATTAATCCAAATACAGTACAGCGTACGTTCCAGGAGCTGGAGCGTGAAGAAGTGGTTGAAACGAAGCGGGGTTTGGGCAGATATGTGACAAGTGAGGAGAGGAAGATCATGATGATCAAGAAAGAAATGGCCGGCGAATTGCTGGATCGTTTCCTGACCGGAATGCAAGAGCTTGGAATCGAAGAACAGGATATTGTGTCCATCGTGACGGACGCTTTGGCAGAAGGTAGTCAGGGGAAAGGGGAGAAGACACATGAGTAACATTCTTGAAATTAACCAGGTCAACAAGACATATGGGCGTAAACAGGCGTTACACAATGTCTCCCTGAATGTTGCTCCAGGACGAATTGTAGGTCTCCTAGGTAGCAACGGAAGTGGAAAGAGTACACTGATGAAACTGGTCGCAGGTTTGCTACATCCCGCTAGCGGTAGCATTCAGGTTACAGGTAAGGCGATTGGACTGGAGACGAAGTCACTCGTTTCATTCATGCCGGATCGTCCGTTAACCGAGAAGTGGATGAAGGTTCGTGATGCGATCGCATACTACCGTGATTTTTATGGCGATTTTGATGAAGAAAAGGCACGGGAGATGTTGGAGTTTATGAATCTTTCAGCGGATGAGCGTGTTAGTCATTTGTCCAAAGGCATGAATGAACGACTACAGTTAACACTGGCATTGTCTCGTAAGGCGCGGCTCTATTTGCTGGATGAGCCGATCGGCGGCGTTGACCCGGTAGCCAGAGGTAAGATTCTGGACGCGATCGTTAAATTTTACGATGAAGACAGCAGTCTAATCATTTCCACACATCTGGTGAATGATATTGAACGCATTTTCGATGAAGTGGTCTTTATTCGGGAAGGCAAGATAGTTATGCATGAGGAAGTCGAGACAATCAGGCTGAAGCATGGAAAAAGTGTGGATGAGATGTTCAAGGAGGTCTATGCAGAATGATGACATTGTTGAAGTATGATTTTAGAAGAAGCTGGAACACCCTACTGGCAGGGCTGGTCGTCTTGATTATTGTTCAATTAGGTCTGATGATATTTTTGTCGTCTGGTGTCACTGCAAATTTGCTTGGTATCATGGCATACGTCGGAGCAGGTGTAGCCATCTATGTGAAGACGATAAAAACCTACGCTGCCAATATCCGCTCCTACAATCGTCGTCTGATCCCGGTCACGGGTCTGTCTCATGTGTTATCACCTATCATTTTTGGTACAATTTGCGGACTGGGCTTGCTGCTGATGGGCTTCCTCCACGCCTACCTCTACATTACGATGAAACTGGGGCTTGATCTGTCTGCTTATATTGGTGTCAACATAAGTGTAGCTGAGATATGGAGTACTTTGTTTTTTGCAGGTTGGATTGTTCTGTTTATGACGATCATGATCTTTTTCTCCATTAGTGTAGCGGGAACGTTCCGCTGGAAAACAGGCCCATGGATCGGGATTGTCACGTTTATTGTTCTGATTAACCTGCTTAGCTGGTTGGAAAATGTTATTTTTTCAGGAAAGTTCAGTCCGAATGATCTGTTTCAGTTCACCGAAGAAAGCACGGGCATCTCATTTTCAGCCAACGGTGTTATATGGGCGGATGGACGGTGGGGGACCACGGTGTTTGAAATGGCACTTGCCGCGCTTCTCGTATGGGGTATTATTTATATGAACACGAAAAAAGTGGAAGTCTGATCCCTGCTTTAGCAAAAGAATACAGAATGGATACAACGGGTGGCAGAGCTGCTCGTTTTTTCTTTTGGCAGAAATGAACGGATATATGCACCCTATTCCAGTTTGAATACGTAAATATATGTATAATAACCGCGAATAGGGTAATTAAAGATGGATTCGCATGATGAGCATCATTAGACATTACAACATCGGGAAGGGGAGATGGATATGCAATTGTACTTCAGAGATAACTTTTTCAACGCCGGATATACCGAAATTTTGAATGCCGACCAGGAACGGGCAGGGCACCTGGATTTGAAAAGTGTATTTGGATCATCACTCGATGTATCGGATGAAAATGGCCTTGTCTGTAGCGGCAAATTCCGCATGTTGACGAATCGCTGGGACGTGACCGCAGCAGATGGCACACATCTGGGGGTACTAAGAGCGAGATTCAGCTTTTTTAGCAAAAAGTATGAGTACGATACGGGCTCACGTGGCATATATGATGTATCTGCTCCGGCATTTTCGCAGGAATATGATGTGACTGATGGATCGGGCCGCGTTGTAGTAAGCTTCCGTCGTACCAGCGGTTGGTTTAGTTCAGGGGCGTTTGTGCTGGATAATCAATCCGAATACTTGGACACTTATGAATTGGTTGCTGTGGTCATGGGCGTGCACGCGATTAACAAAAGACGGAACGCAGCCAGTAGCAGTAGTTCGTAGATCTGGAATGTATAGGGATGTAGCTCTCAAAATTACGTTCATCTACAAGGACGAAGTTGAGGCGATTGATCTGTTCTAGGCCGATGGAGTAGCGGTCAGGTCAGATGCACGCCTGCATCATTTTGTCCTTTTTTACTGTGTATCGTGCATCCAACAGAGAAGATGAGAGCGAGGAGTTTGCTAAGTGATAGCTCTTAAAGCGCTGGTTTGTGCTAATCCCCTTGCGCAGCCGTTTCACCACCCGGCTGTATGGACTCGGATTGCGCATATCGTGCCAGCACCTTGGCAGCAGTCTCGGACATACGCTCCTGCAGAGCCGAATGATCGATGATGCGAACACGTTTACCGAGAAAACGCATTTTGGACAACACGTAATCGACCTCGTTTCGCGGAACAGTCAGCAGAATCCGGTATATATGACTCGCTTCGTTATATATAACCTCTCTCTCAAAGCAGGAGAAGGCATACAGTATTCGGGACAACTCCGCATTGAACTCAGGCAACACCTCGATGGTGATCGACGTTTTACGTTTTTCCGTGATCAGGGCGATGCTAGCTTTGTATCGTGATGCGGCCTCCGGTTTAATGGATCTGGCCTCAAGCTTGGTGATGCTATGCAGCTTGGTAGACATTAATCTGGCAAAGTGCGGGGCATACCAGAGCACATACCATTCCTTTTTGACCATGGAATATTCCAGCTTATACGGGAACCCGAACTGCTCCTGGCTTGTGCGTCCGCTACGGATACGACCTGTCATTTGAAACCCTTCGCCGTTTAGGATCATCTGCCGTAACGGCCTCAGCAGGGGATGAGAGACACTGCTTTCTTCACTTTTGGCTTTTTCCGTCAGGTAATCTTGCAGATTCAAGTGCTTTTCCCCGTCCAGCATGTTGTTTAGTTTGGTCAAGGTTGCGGGGGTTAAGGCTTCTTGTGCAGCCGGATGCTCCATCATCATACGGAGCCAGGCTCGCTCCTGCGAAGTCCAGGTGAACAGTCCGGTTTCATTCAGTCTCGTCATGATCTGGTAGTTGAACATCTTCTCGAACAGGTTCATAATACGCCGCAATCTCCTTCCATTCTTCGATCATTTCCTCACGCAGCTTACGCGGAGCCAGAATCTCACAGCTTGAGCCAAAACTGCGTAGCCAAGGTTTAATCTCTGTTGTACCGTTTACTTGAATTTCATACAAAAAGCTATGATCCGTTTCGGGTGTAATGATTCCCCATTGTCCTTGCAGCCGGACGCGATCCAGAATAAAGTTACGCTGACCATCTCCCGGGTGGAAAAAGCGTGCTTGCACCGTCACGGTGCGGCCTGTATCGACAAGCCAGCTGTACCGGCTGATGTCAGCCCATTCTTTTTTCAATGCAAGCATATGCTCTTCTTCAATAGGCTGAAGCTCCTCCAGCTGGGTGATGCCCTCCATCCGAAACTTCACGAATCTCCGCCGACTCTGATAACCGATGACATACCAGCGCCCATACTGGTGATCATAAACGACTTCAATCGGGATGATCCGATTGGAGCTTCCGCCAGCCTCGCGTTCAAACTTTGGATTCGTATTTTGCGAGCTATAGCTGGATGGTTTCTTCGGTGAAAAATACTGAAACTGCACACGTCTTCGCTGACGGATCGCTCCAAGCAGGGTGTACAGATGGGCTTCGTCCAGAATGCGTGAGTAATAATGATACTTATAAATATATGGCTCCGTCGCTTCTTCTTGCGGATAACTGGCTTTAATTACTTTTTTCATACTATCCCGCAATAGATATCCTTGCACCGATGGAACCTGTGTGTTCGCCATCATATCAACGAAGTCGTATAACTCCAGCTGTTCTTCCGGGGTAAGCCGTGTCAGTACATCCTGCTGTAACGAATAACGATAAGGACGTCCGCCCGGCTCTTTACGAATAACACCGACTTCCTCCAGATATTTGAGATCCGAACGGATCGTTTTCTCATCCGGCAAGGCCAGTTCTTCCGGCAAATCGGCACAGCAGGCATCCAGTAATTCCATCGCGGTCAGCGCGGAGTCTTGAAGGGTATGTAAAATGACGGATAAGCGCTCCACTTCGGTTTCTTTCATGGATTTGGCACGGAAAAGAAATAGTAGCAGAGGCTCGGCAGACTCGCCGTACTGGAAACGAACAAGGTCGGTCATCTCTGAGCCCAACTCACTGTCTGTGCGTTGATTGGTCAAGCTCTGACGAATATCTCGCAGCTTGCGCTGTGTTTTATCAAAGGTATGTACAGAGATGCCAAGCCGTTTGGCATACTGCTGACGGTTATATGCGCCGCTGGTCAGAGACAGCATACGCAGGAACTGAATTTCTTTATCAAAGCTTTCTTTAGCCATGTGTCTCACTCCCGATTGGACTATGTATTTTTCATTGTATCAAGATAAACGCCTGTTTTCATGGCAAAGTTGCTTGAAATTGTTCTAAGTTACGTCAATCCACGCCAAGTTACTGCAACTCACTCTAATTCACGCCAAGTCGCCATACTTTCACCATGTTCGTGGTTGATGGTTTCCATGCATAATAAGGATGTGAAGCGGGGCAGTGAATTAGCTCGGCTGATCTGATTTCCGAGGCGCCTGGGAGGGTTACTTCGACTGTTAATCGACCAGGTCGTTGGTTCGAATCCAATCGCCGCCGGTTATGGCGGTGTAGCTCAGCGGTAGAGCAGGTAAAACCTTCCCCCTTTTTCCTCGGAAACCTTTTATTAGAAACGAAGAAATGTTGACCAACAACGTTAGATGTTCCACATAGATGAAGCACAGCATTTTACGCGTAGGGAGGTTATGTGCGATGAGTAGAGCCAAATCATTATTTAATACACCTCAATCTGTAGTACATAATCATGATGGATATGCAGCTTATGAGCGATTGGTCGAGGAACAATATGTACAGATGTTGACGACGAATACGCTTAACAATACGTTTTATGCGGATGAACAACAGCTGATGCAAGAAGCGGGAAGCAGCCATCAGGAGATGGCGGAACTGGATGCAAACTTCATGGCGAAGGCTTTGGTATATGCTCGGAATGAAGCTTTCATGCGGCTTCAGCCTTTGTATGGGCTCGCCGTATTGTCCAAGATTAATCCGGAGCAGTTCGCAAAAGTGTTTGCTCATGTAGTGAAGACGCCAGCGGATCTGGCTGATTTTCTGACTATCCTCAGAGGAAGCGGGCGGGGAGAGGGAGGGCGCGCAGTGAAGCGTCAAGTCAATCAGTTCCTGAACGAAATCAGCGAATACTGGGCGATCAAATATAATGGACGAGGGCGTGGGTACAGTCTGGGAGATATGATCGTCACTGCACATCCCAAGCCGAAGGATGAGAAGCAACAAGCCTTATTCCGTTATTTGCGGGGGCATGAGACCAGTCTGGTGGACCTTCCGCAACTTCAGGCACTGGAGAAACTGAAAACGACACGTAACCCTGCCAGTCAGCTTCATCAGATTGAAAAAGGGAAACTACCTTATTCGGTCGTGACCTCGATCCTTCAGCCGACGCGTCCGATTTGGGAAGCTTTGATGCTCCAGATGCCGATGTTTGCGCTCCTGCGTCATTTAAATACGATGGATCGTGCCGGAGTTTTTGCCAAAAAGAAAAATATCGCTTACGTCACACGTCGTCTGACGGATGCCGAGGCATTGCGTCAATCGCGGATATTACCTTTTCGCTTCGTCAAAGCTTATGAGATGGTTGAGCGGTCAGAACTCCGGGAAGCGTTGCAACAGGCCGTGGAGCTATCCGTGCACAATCTACCACGGTTGCCGGGAAGAACGGCTATTTTCCTCGATCGCTCAGGCTCTATGCAGGGAGACTACTTACGTATCGGTTCCGTGCTCGCACTGGCGCTATACAAACAAACTCAGGGCAACTCCTTGTTCTGGTTGTTCGATCAACAGGTCGAAGATGCCCGCCCGAAGCTGGACGAGGGTATTCTGGCGCAGGCATATCGAATTCGTGCACAAGGCGGAACCGATACAGGAAGGCCTGTACGAGAGCTAAGAGAGTCTCAAGAGACGGTGGATCGCATCATTATGATTACGGATGAGCAACAGAATGAGGGGAGTCCAATGTATGCCGAGTTAGAACGATACCGACGCGCCATGAATCCGGAGCTGAAGGCATTCATTGTAGATATTACCCCTTACCGGCAGGCTATGGTTCCGCCGCGGGATGGTCAGACTTTTTACATCTATGGCTGGAGCGAAGCCGTACTGACATATATTGCAGAGACAGCAACAGGGTATGAGACGATTGCCGAGCGTGTACGGAAAAGTCAATTTTAAATGAAGGAAGAGAAGGAGGAGGGGGACAGATATGAGTGAGGTGGAACAAACAATGAGAGACATCATCGCGAAGCAGCTAGCGCAGATCGAGCAGGAGGAGCAAGTTCGCATTATTTATGCCTGTGAGTCAGGCAGCCGGGCGTGGGGATTTCCTTCGCAGGACAGTGACTACGATGTGCGTTTTATTTATGTCAGACCGTTGGAGTGGTATCTGTCGATTGAAGAGCAACGTGATGTGATTGAACGTCCGATCAGCGACCAGTTGGATATTAACGGATGGGATATACGCAAAGCGTTGAAGCTGTTTCGCAAGTCCAACCCGCCGCTGCTGGAGTGGTTACAGTCCCCGATTCAATATGATGAGCAATATAGCGTCGCCGAGCAGATTCGGAGTCTGTCGCCGCTAACGTTTTCACCGAAATCATGCTTGTACCATTACCTGAACATGGCTAAGGGAAACTTCCGTGATTACTTGCAGGGCGAACAGGTAAAAATCAAAAAATACTTTTATGTGTTGCGCCCTTTGCTGGCCTGTGGCTGGATTGAACGTTATGAAACCATGCCGCCGATGGCTTTTGACAAACTCGTTGAGACCTTGGTTCCAGCGGGCACACCTCTGTATACGGAAATTCATGATCTGTTACGCCGGAAAAAAGCCGGAGACGAACTGGATATGGAGCCGCAGCTTCCGGCCATTCAAGCGTACATTACGGCTCAAATTGCACATGTAGAGCAACTGGCTACCGAGATTCAAGGACAAGCGACTGTGGAGATTGAGGTCTTAAATCGGATATTTCAATCAGCTGTACAAGAAGTTTGGGCATAAATGAATGGATGGAATTAGAACTCACAAAATGGGTTGAAGATCAACGAAAGGAGGAGAAGGTATGCATTTGATTGTAAAAGCATGTGGAGTAAACGCAGGGGTTGTATCCCACCTGCTCGCCAAAAATCCGAATAATGTGTATGACCGGACAGATAAAGGTGTGCGTGTTCGGATGGTCTACACCAAAGCGAGTGAGCAAGAGACGGAGGTGTTGATTCATGCCGAGCCTGATCCGGTCGATCTCGTTAGAGGCACACCGGATGGATATGATATCACACAATACATCAATGACCGTGAGTTTGTGACCAGCAGTTTATTCTGCTCTTACATACGGAATGCGCTGGGCACAGCTCTGAATGGCAAACCGAAGGAAGACTATGTGCGATGGGTGGATCATGCCTTTGAACTGGAGCTGAAGTTTGGCCCGGTTGCCTCTGATCTGCCTGACCGTGTGGTGGAGGAGCTGTTCTCCTGTTTGGGATATGACATTACGGTGGAACGGGGAGAGTCGGCGTATTCGTTTGACCTGAAAAATCGAAGTACGGTTCGTCACATCACCCTGCGAGGTAAACAAACGATACAACAGGCTTTACGTCAGCTATTTCTGCTCATTCCGGTGCTGGATAACTACAAGCATTATTTCATCAGTGAGGATGAGATTGATAAAATCAACCGTTACGGTGAGGGTTGGTTAGATACCCATCCGCTTAAGGGACTTATCGTTAGGCGTACGCTTCATTTTGCCGAACTGATTCGGACGTATGAACGTCTGCATGGCGCGCTGAATGATCGGCCTTCACGATTAGAACAACAAGCTGAGGAAGCAGAAGGTGATCTGAAAAAAACATTAAAATCGGAGTCGGCAATATCCAGGCATGAGGATAAGAATCCGAATGCAGACACAGTTCGGGCCACAAGTGCAGATCGAGCTGATGACTCGTCCGAAATACCTGTACGATTAAATGATCTACGTTACCGCGCGATCACGGACATTGTGGATTCTTTGCCTGAAAAACGCCGTATTGTGGACATGGGGGCAGGTGAGGGGAAGCTGTCTGCACGTCTCGCTTATATCTCGGGGGTGGAATCAATCCTTGCTGTTGAGCCATCGGGTCAATCACGTTTGCGGGCTATGGAACGTTTCGCCAAGATGCAGGATCGGGCAGGGGTTCAAGCTATGCCGGAACCGATGCTTGGTTCTCTGTTTTATTTTGACGAGCAGTTACAGTATCAGGATGTCATGATCTTGTGTGAAGTGATTGAGCATATTGAGGCATATCGTCTGAATGGCATTATGGAAACGATTCTGAAAGAGTATCGGCCGCAAGTGCTACTGGTTACTACTCCGAATAAGGAATATAACGAAGTGTATGCGATGGAGCAAGAGCAGTTCCGTCACCACGATCACCGCTTTGAATGGACACGTGAGGAATTCAATGGCCGATGTGCGGAGTGGGCAGAGAAAGGCAATTATGCTTACGAGATCAGGGGTATTGGTGAGGAAAAGGAAGGCTACGGACAGCCGACACAACTGGCGATGTTCACACGGGGAAAGGAGGAGCATGTATGAGAAACGAAAGGCAGACAAGTGCGGGTGATCACCATCGTTCGCACCACGAAACAGATGGAGTGCAGCGACAAATCGCAAGCCATACGCAGGATAGACAGCGAGAGATTCAACTGCCGCATGCAGGCATCGTAGTGCTGATTGGTCCATCGAACAGTGGAAAGAGTACACTGCTTGCAGAACTTGTGGAAAAGGATGTCATCCGCGCTACCGAGGTCGTCTCGTCCGATCAGTTCCGCATGTTGGTAGGCGACGACGAGTATGTGGAATGGAGGCAACGGCCTCGTAGTGAAGCGGATGTGCTGTATGCAGATTACCAGCAAGTATCGGCCAAAGCATTTGAAGCGATGGAAGCCATACTCGCCACACGTTGTCGTCTGAACAAGCTGACCTGGGTGGATGCGACTCATCTGTATCCCGAGGATCGCGGACGGTTAATCGAGCTGGCACGCAAATCCCATGTCCCTGTTATCGCGGTAGTACTGGATGTACCGGAGCATGTATTACTTGAACGTGATGATCAGCGTAAACATCCGCGTGGCCGTCAACGCGTAAAACAACAGGCACAGCAATTCAAACGTACGCTGCGTGCGATCCGTGATGAAGGATTCGATGCCAGTTATGTGCTGAAACATCCATATCCTGTGACCTTTGTACGCACAACGAATCCGTTGATGTTAGACATGGGAGCGGGGATTGATATCATTGGCGATATCCACGGTTGTTATGATGAAATGATAGAAGTTGTTCAACGTCTGGGATACGTCGCTGAACAGGAAGATGGCCTGATGCGCCATCCCGAAGGGCGGAAGCTCGTTTCCGTCGGGGATGTAAGCAGCCGTGGACCGGAATCGTTAAAATGTTTGCTTTTCTGGCAACAACACTGTGCCGCTGGTCTTGCTTATATGGTTGACAGTAACCATGGCTGGAAAATTGCACGTTATCTGGACGGCCGTGATGTCACCTTAAGTCATGGGGATGAACGGGTGGAAGCTGAATTGCTCCAGCTTGAACAGGAACAAGGCAGTGAAGAGGCCAAAAGGGTATGGGAATCGTTGAAGCATTTTCTGCTGAATGCACCTTCTCATCTAGTGTTTACACGGAATGGAGTAAGACAAGTGGTTGTCGCCCATGCCGGGATACGGGACCATTTTATCGGCAAACAGTCCAAACGCATTCAGGATTACTGTCGATATGGCGATGTGGAAGGAACGGATGATAAGGGGCGGCCCGTACGTAAAGACTGGTACGTGGATCATACGTCCGGTGAATGCATTGTCTGGGGACATGATCCAAGGCCATACCCTACGATTGTGAATGATACGGTGAATATCGATCAGGGTGTTGTGTTTGGCGGTATGCTCACGGCGTGGAGAATGCCGGAACGGGAGAGTGTTAGTGTACCGGCGAAGCAAGACTATGCCCAAGATCCAGACAGTCCGTTGAAACGCTGGAATCAGCAACGGTTTGCACCGCCCAACATCCGCAAGTTCAAGGACGGTTTTACCGTTCAGACGGGTTCGCGGTTGAATGTCGCTGTGCAGGGAGAAGTGGCGCAGACGGCACTGGATACCTTTTCTCATTTTACGGTGCCACTGGAGGAACTCGTCTATATCCCGCCAACGATGAGTCCACCGCCGGGTGAATGTTCGGTAGAAGGTTTTATGGAGCATCCGAGGGATGCGTTCCGCTATTACCGTTCTCAGGGCGTGACCCGTATGGTAGCAGAGAAAAAACATATGGGTAGCCGAGCGATACTGCTTCTGTTCCGCGACGAACAGGCTGCATCGCAGCGAGTAAGCAGACCGATGTTGGGGAGCATCGTGACACGTACAGGCCGATCCTTTTTTGATCCCGAGACAGAACAAAAGGTGCTCACCAGATTACATGCAGACTTGACCGTAAGTGGTTATTTTGAACGGTATTCCACCGAATTTGTATTGCTGGATGCAGAGATTGTACCTTGGAACCTGAAAGCGCGGGAGCTTATTGCATCTCAATATGCGCATGTCGCTGAGGCAGCGCAGATGGATCGCAGCATTGTGATGGACAAAATTCGCGAGGCTATGAGCGCGGGCCGCCACGTCGCGGACTGGTTACAGGAAACAAAGGTTAAACTGGCGAATGCGCAGACATTCCGGGATGTGTTCCAATATTATTGCTGGGATGTGCAGGATATTGCTGACATTCGCATTGCACCGTTTCATACGCTGGCTCACAGTACGGGAACCTTCTGGGAGCGTACACATGAGTGGCACATGCTACAAAACCGTGAGCTGGCTCAGTTGTCGTCGCTGATGATGGAGACGGAATACCGGATTATTGCGGATGAAACGGATGAGGAAGAGGTCATTCGCTGGTGGGAGGAAATGACGGCTGAGGGACATGAGGGGATCGTCATCAAACCGGAGACATTCCGCAGCTGGAATGGTAACAAAATGATGCAGCCTGCGCTCAAAGTTAGAGGACGTGCCTATTTGCATCTCATCTACGGCATGGATTATTTGGCTCCTGAGCATGTGTCCCGTCTTCGCAAACGTAAAACGTCCAAAAAGGAGCGACATGCTCTACTTGAAAGTGCTTTGGGCATGGAAGGGATCGAACGTTTTGTGCGAGGAGAGTCCGTAGAACGAATTCATGAATGTGTGCTCGCCACATTATCGCTGGAATCGGAACGCGTAGATCCTCGTTTGTAGGTCGTGGTTCATGAACGAACTTGAAAAGGAATGTAATTGGATGATCTTCCATCCAGTTCCATTCCTTTTTTGCGTTGTACAGTTTTATCGGTATATACCGTTTGTACTTCGCTTTCTTTCTTTGTTTGGTGAAGCCTGGTGTTGGTGTTTTTGTATAAATAGCAACTTTACATGCACCGATAGTAATGGTGAGTTTTCCAATAAAAGGACTCAGAAAGGAAGCGAAGACCATGTTTAAACGGGTAGAAAATGAATTGGAGTTTGCCATGTTCAATGGGATATGGACAACGGTATGGAATGAGAAAGGATTTGAGTTTGAGTTCTCAGAGGTGTTTCTGGAAAGATATGTGGTGGTTACGGAGGAAGGCCATTATGTAGGTTCGATTGAAATCAAACCTTACGCCGAAGATAGTTCCATGAACGAAATCGGTCCCTTTCTGGAGCATCCATTGATTCAGGCAGAGATGGGGCATATTGCAGAGATCGATAAACTTGCTATTTTATCTACCTTTCGGGGGCGATATGTTACTGATTTATTATCTGCGATCGTTCATTATGCAGAGAAGCACCAGATTAGTTATTATGCCATGTTACTTGAACCGGTGCTGATGAGAGCTTTGCGCATCTCTTACCATGTGCCGATTCAGAAAGTCGGGGGGAGAGTATTCTATAAGGGGGAGGATGTGATTCCATCCATAGTGAACGCTCGGGAAGTATATATGAATAAGGAACGGTTTACATGGCTCATTGATCCAAGACATAATGTGATAAAAAAATACAAATAACTTCATGTAACAACATTAATTCGACATTATTTTTGTTGTGTTTAGTGTATATTTTCATTAAAGTCGCTATTTCAGCGACTTTTTTTCGTTCCCAGACAACAGTGCTTATCTCAATATATAAATTGCTTTATGGTATAATAACGAGTTAAGAACAGGAATTTTTTGGTCAAGACGGTTTTTTCTAAAAGTGACGGGTTAAACTCTGGATGAAATGATAGGGTGATCGGGATGAGAAGACTTGAGTCTGGTATGACGGTAGACAACGAATGTTTTTCTGATATTTTAAGGTATGAAAACGAAACGATAAGCGGAACGACCGTAACAAACTCGAATGTTGGTTCGCCTATATTCTGGAATTGCACTCTGCATCAGCTTGTATTTGATACCTGTGATCTTACGAATGCGAGATTTTTTGAAGGTAGCACAGTGGATCAATGTACATTTATTCGGTCCGACTTGCGCTCTGTTGGCATTGGCAAGGGCGAAGCCGTGTTCACCAATTGTGAATTTACCTCCTGTGATCTGAGAGGCATGACATTGGAGAATGCTACGTTTATCGACTGTACCTTTGTTAAATGTAGATTCAATGATCGAGTTTTGCAAGTTGCAAATATCGTCAATTGTTCTTTTGCTGGCAAGTTAGTGGATATTACGTTTGAGGGAAATGGTAAACAGAAGCTAATCGTCAATTTAGAAAACTGCATTCTTGACGGTGTTCGTTTTGTAGGCTGTGACCTGACGCAATGTATTCCGCCGAAGTCCAAAAACCATCTGTATATGGAAAAGGTATCCCTACGTGTGAAAAATGCTTTAATGAAGATTGATGATGACCTTGATCTATCTGATGATGATCGGAAAGTACTGATACGCAGTCTGCGCAAGCTTGACGGTATGGAACAATATATTTTTAACACGGCACATATGAAGAAAATATATGGTGATGTTTTTGTTGAGCGATTTTTTAGTAGTCTGGAATCAAACTAGTTGCTTGGTATGATGAAAATGGAGGCCTAAGGGCCTCTTTTTTTGTAAGAAAGATGGGATTATTGAATCATTCTGATAAACCAAAGCCCTATATCTTATCTCTCTATTCTAGGTAATAATTATAAGAGGATAGAATAGCATTGGAATCTCACTACGTAACGAGGGGGTAACCTGTATGGCGTCATTGATTTTGCTGGTGAAACAGACGGAGGACGATGAAAAGGTTATTTATCGATTCGGACCGAATGAGCGGAAGATGGGACTCATTGAGATGAACAAGATCAAGGAAAGTGTGAAGGAACTAGAGCCTGTGCAAGTGGATGGAATCAGTCCCAGCTTTTTTTTCAATAAGGCAGCTCAGTGGCTGGTAAGATGTTTGTTCAGAGAAGGCGGCAAGTTTCCAGACCGAACCACGGTTGAATCATAGTCTTTCGTAAGTCTTCTCATAAAAAGGCCGACAGACCATTGGGATAGTATCAGGTGATAACTGAATTGGCGTATCATAGAAGAAGTTCAAGTGCAACGACTCATCGCTGCGCTTGGACTTCTTTGTATTAGATATACTTTAATGATGAGAGACAGGGGATGCAAAGCGATCGATCCAAGTCCGCAATTTATGACGAAAGGATGGTTTGGAAATGCTTTAAATTGTTTAAAGAAATGAGGCAATCAGCTAAAGATGATGATCTTGATAGATTCACCGGATGGAAGCTCGTGGCTGATCGGATTACCGAAAAGGCATATTTGGAAGAGATGAACATTAGGAATGGATCCTATCACGGGTGGCTCACCAGTGATTTATGGTAAATGGAACGAGAGTGTGTACCGAAGAATCACTAACGTTATGTGAGTTTTTTGCTGTAAGAACTTACTTTGGGAAGTAATTGGAGATAGTGTATACATAAAATTGGAGGGGATAATTTGTTGAAAAGAAAGTCAATTAAATCATTTTTTCGTATTAAAGCTCTAACCATGGGTCTGGAAATTATCAGAGAAGATGATTCTATAACAACTGACATGAGTGCTAACCCAACCAAACTATATTTTACATTTATATAATAATATATAATATTATATAAATTATAAATTTGATTATTTAAATAAGAGCAGCTAATCCTATTGATCAGCTGCCTTTATATTTCTTGTCGAGCTAACTTTCCCGTTAGCTCAATAGGGCCACGAAAGAGTTATTTTTATATTGAACTTTTTTGTTGTGATTGGTGAAACTCTTGTTTATCTGGAACATTTTTGTATGGACAGACTAAAAACTACTTTTGGAAATTGCGGGATTTTTTCTCCCTTATGCTTAAGAACAGTTGAGTAAGCACCAGTAAAACACCAATAATCAATAGAGTTACAGGGAAAAGGGTGTATTTAAAGGCGAAATAATTTAAACTTTCTTCTCCACCAGCCCCCAAAATACCAATAGGATAAATATTAGAGAGTAACCTCAATATAAAAAACATAGAGACAGAAAAAGAAATACATACAAATCCAGAAATAAGAAACAAATTATCAATTCCTTTCTTTTACACTATTGTAATTATTAAGGAGCAATGTTATGGTTATATATGTATAATGACATATAATAATGTGAGGAGCAAGCAAATGAAGAAAAAAATGACTGTAATTGCTTTAACAGCTGTATTCTCTCTCTCATTAGGAACTTCTGTTTTTGCTCAAGAGGTACCTAGTCAAGATGCAACGTCAGAATCAATTAATTTACAAAACATTCCTACGAGAGAGGGAGGAGAGATTACAACTCTCGCTCTTTGGAATGTCGTGACCAATCAAGGATACCAAGGTTTATCATATGGTGCATGGGTTGATGGAGTTTCCGGCCCCGGACCAGGAACATTAACACTCTCAAAAACTGTCTCAGTGAGCAATACTTACTCCGGAACACTGACTGCAAAAGTTGATGATATTACTGCTGCAGTAGGTTTTAGTATCTCAGCAACCAACAGCACAACGGCTTCTTACTCTATTAAAGTACCTAATGGTAAAAAGTATAAAATTAGATATCGACCAGTATATCAGATGTACAAAGCTACTCAATATACTTACAGCACTGATGTCGGAAGCTCAGTATTACTCAGTACGGACGTTATTTACCCTAAGAAGTATGCTTATTTAGAATATGATTATGTTGAAATTAAATAATCTATAAAATAATGAAAATGAGAGTAGGGCTATCGAGCAAAAAACGCTAGCCTTACTCTCACTTATTTTTTCAAATATTACATATGTTTAATAGTGTAAAATGTTCAGAAAAAGTGATGAAAATTGTGTTGAATGTGATATGCTTCGTATTTGACTATCCTTGTAAAAAAATAGACTGTTATTAATGGGACAGAAGAGTTTAAATTGTTTTTCTAAGATATTTGTTCTGTCTACTCTTCACATACTTAGAGTATACATAAAATCATAAGAATCAATGACACGTTGGTATAAGGTAGGCCATTTACCTCGAAACTCATATACTAACGATTACTCAATAACGAATACTTCTGTTGTCATCAGTCAGATTAGATATTAAAATCTGATGATTACCTCCCTTATTTTCACTCATTTTTATATATGGATAACCTTTATGAACTTGAAACTGTTCAAATCCATTGATCTACAGTTCCTTTCCATAAATTCCAATAAGTTTCATTTCTTTGTATCTGAAAGTAACCTCCTGAATCATAAATGGTATACTGACAACCTCTTTCACCCAATCCTGCGATGAAAACCTAATATTCAATTTAACCTATAACCCATCAATCTTTTGGCCATTTCTTTAGGTGGGAGATCCGGAAGTTCTTCAACGTACTGCAGCAAAGCTTTTTTCCTGCTTAATCGATTTAATTCATCCAACATTAAGTAATCTCTACAGCTCACTTTGTCCTGTTTATCCTTGCCAGTTTCAGTTAGAGGGTTATTCATATCAATAGTTCCTCCCCAAAGAAAAAAATCAGAGGTGAAACGGGATTTCACAACGAATAGTAACCTTTTGACGCGCGAAACAGTTCTAAGGTTGGATCAGAAATGATATGGCCTTAAGACTTTATGTCTATAACCGGGACGAATGAAGCTAAATGAAAAAAGCCCACTAACTCTAATAAGGATGTGAGCTTAGGTTAATTATTTAGAACGTTTTGGCATACGAAATCAGTGCCGTAATCGTAATAATATTAAGTAGAGTGGAGATCAGCACCGTCTGGGCAGCAAAATCAGGCTCGTTGTCATATTCCTCGGCAAGAATGGAAGAGTTCACTCCGGTAGGCATGCCCGATGCGATAATGAGTGCCTGAGCCGCTATGCCTTCCAGTCCGAGTAGCAGCACAATGCTGATGCCGATTGCCGGACCAATCAGCAGGCGCAAAAATGTGCTAATATACACATCAAGACGATATAAACGAATCGGGTATTTCACGATTTGTGCCCCGAGAGTCAGTAGTGCAACGGAAACCATACTTTGCTGTGCATAGGTGAGTGGCATGGACAGAAATGTAGGTAAAGGCAGCTTCCACGCCTGAAACAAAATGCCTAATAGTAGCGCATAAGGTACTGGCATTTTCAGAAAGCCGATAATTACCGCACGGTAGTTGCCCTTTAGCTTCGCGCCTTGGATCGACAAAACACCATAAGTGAAGGTGAGCAGAGCCTGCAAGGACATGACCAGTGCCTGAATGGAAGAGGCGAGCGGGTCACCCCGGAATACCAGTGCGTTAATCGGTAGACCATAGTTGCCTGCGTTATCCAGCATGATACTATTGTTGAAGGCGGCTTTCATGCCTTTGTTCATACGGAACGAGCGGGATACCACAGAGCCTATAATATAGAAAATGAGTACATAGATCGCGTAAAAAAGCGTAACCGTGCCAAGCAGCTCACCGGACATATTTGAGTGATACATGCTCATAAAGACGGCTGCGGGGGTAATACAATAGAAATTGATTTTGGCGAGGGTGTACAAGTCCAGCTTGAACACCTTTTGCATCCAGGACCCGACAGCAATCAGGAGAAAGACGGGCAGGACGACTTCTAACATGATGTCTGCAATCATTGGTTCAACTTCCTTTTTCATGAAAATTTCAGTTCTTTACGGAAAACACTTCGATCATTATATCATTTTATACACAGCTACATGGAGATTTGGTCAAAAAAGTTCAGGAGGTGTTTCCTTATGATCCCGGATCATCTGGATACTGGCTTATCGATTTTGTTTATTGGATTCAATCCCAGCATTACCTCGGGAGAGACTGGCCATCATTATGCGTACAAAGGCAATCGTTTCTGGCGCATTCTGGAGCGTTCCGGGTTAACCCCGCGTTTATATGATGCAACAGAGGATGGTGAACTATTGAAGCTGGGATATGGTTTCACCAATATCGTAGCCCGTCCAACGAAAGGCATTGAGGATATTACGAAGGAAGAGTATGCGGAAGGGCGCGAGATTTTGCGGAAAAAGCTGGAAACATACCGGCCGGATATCGCTTGTTTTGTCGGCAAAGGTGTATACACCCAGTACAGCAAACGCTCCAAAGTTGAATGGGGATTCCAGGATGACCCGGTTGTGAAAGAGATTCAGGAGTTCGTTGCGCCTTCATCCAGTGGACTTGTACGCATGTCGATGGATGACATTGTGGCAATCTATGCCCAGCTTGCGGATTTTGTGGCTGAGAAGAACGGTGCAGAATAGGAAAAATCGGCGTACTTCACGATATCATTCGTAGATTTGAGTTCACCCCGTTCGGCGATGGCCGGAGAGGGTGGATTCTTTTTTTTTGACGATAAAGTGAGAAGTTTCAGGGAGGGCTTCCGTCTATATAGTACAGAACCATGCATGGACGCTGTAGAGAAGGGGGATTACATGACACATCCGATACCAGAGGAGGAACTGATTCAGCGCATTATAGATGGGGATAAACAGCTGTTCAGCGTGCTCGTGGATCGATATAAAAATAAAGTCTACGGCATCATACGCGGAATGGGCGCAAGTCACCCGGATGCGCAGGATCTCGCACAGGACACATTTATTCGGATCTATCGATATATGCCGACCCGTAGAGAAGGCAGCAGTTTCTCGGCGTGGGTGTATACCATTGCGGTGAACATCATGAGGGATCATATGCGGAAAAAGATACCGATGATGACCGCCGATCAGGAGATCGAATCCGTCAGTGAAGACACACCAGAGAAAAGCTTGCTACACAAGGAGATGAAGCGGGAAATCCATCTTCAGCTTGAACAGTTGCCGGAAACGTACAAGCTTGTACTGCTCTTGAAATACACCAATGAGTTGACCTATGAAGAGATCGCCACAATTACAGATATGAGTGACGCACAAGTGCGTAATGCACTCTATCGAGGGAAGAAAATGCTGAGAAAGCAGATGGAACGCAAAGGAGGTTTATCGACCTATGAAGCCTATTTCAAGTGAGCAGGACAAGAAGCAGGATCGCAAGTGGGAAGAGGAGCTGTTCCGCGAGGGGCCGGATGTAGATTTTACATTACAAGTGATGCAGAAGCTGGATCATGTGTCTATGGAAGAACCTGACGTGCAGGTACCATGGGAAACCAAAAAGTCGCATAAGAGGACATGGATTTATCGAACGGGGATCGCCGCAGCGGTTGCGGTACTGATTGCAGGAGGAGCTTGGGCTGCTTGGGATCAAACAACGGAAAAGCCAGTTCAGCCGCCTGTAAACGCCGTAAATATTCCTCCTTTGCCCAACATTCCCGTCCCGAAAGTTCTGAGATATGCCAACTTGTCAGACGACTACAAACGGCTTCAACCGCTTGGGCTTGTCGTGAACCCGAACATTGATATCGATGATCAGGGGTACAAACTCAAGATTGAAGATGTGCTTGTAGACGGTTCCCAACTTATACTTATGTTGCAGCAAACGGCACCTGATGGCACAGGAATGTATCTGCTGGGCTCGAAAGTGGAGGATATCCACATTACAGATGAAAAGGGGAATAATGTTGCTGAGCTTGCGCGTGATACAAGGCAAGGGAATGGTGCTTTGAATAAGCTGGTGTTTCAGTTAGATCGAGACATCCCTGATGAAATAACGGTTCGTGGAGATTTCGGGCATTTAGATGTAGGAGATGGCTATGGCTATGATGTGAATACCAAAACCTATACGGATAAAAAGGTCTCCGTAGACTGGAGCTTCGAGTTCAAACTGGATATGACCCAAGCCAAAGTAATGTCCAAAGAAACGCCGATGAATACGTCCTATACAACACCGGAAGGGCTGGAACTGGCTATGACACAATTGGTGCAGACGCCAAATGGAACCCGGCTTGATCTGGAAGTGAATCTGAACGACGAGCTTCGCGCTAAAGCAGGAGAAGATTGGGCGAGGGACATGGATATTCTGTATCATATTGAAGTGAAGGACACGGGGGAGTATCGTATTTTCAACGGGGGCAGACCCAATGCGCGACAGGCCAAATTCCGTTATCGAGATTTAAGTCAAGTGAGTTCAGGAGGCCCACTTAAGATATCGGAGACATGGGACCCGTCTTTGGTGACACTGAATGCAGACAATATTCGCTTTGTCCTGGACGGTTACACGATACCTGTGAAAGAGGGACAGACGATGGACGTTGATCTGGATAAAGCTAGTAAGGAATCTAAGTTCTATACGTTTGCCTCGTTTAATCAACTTGGAGATCAGATCGATCTGCGTAGGTTTAATTATCAGCGTGGACTGTCATCGAATGGCCAAACAACGGGTGGATCGGGGAATGAAACTTCTCTTGTGCTGGAAGGAAGCGCTTTGTTCCAAAATGAGTTTTATGGTGATGAGTGGGTCGCAACGGACTCAACAGGGAAGGAGTATCCCGTTGAGATCATGGGGACTAGAAACCCAGCCAATCTGAATGAACAGTATGTTATCGATGAAGTGAAGCTGATTGTTATTGGTTTTAACAAGGATAAGGGGACGAAATTGACGTTGAAACGAACCGTGGTGCATCGTGATTTCGGGGATGTGGACTGGAGAGTAAAACTTGCGAGTGATTCAAGTATGCCTTGGGATCAATAAACATCTTCAATTATGAATTATAAAGAAAAGAGCCTTGCATCATTAATAATGCGAGGCTCTTTTTTTGACGTAGATAGAAAATTAAGCCGAATCCCTTGGAATCAATGTGGTGGATAACATGACCGTCTCTTTCGGTGTACCTGGGCGTTCGATTCGACGCTTCAAAGCCTCGACGGCTCGTTGCCCAAGTTCTTCTTTGCACAAATGTACCGTAGTCAGCGGGGGAGATGAGGTGGCAGCGGTGTACACATTGTCAATTCCGATGACCAAGCAATCCTTAGGCGTGGATAATCCCATATGCTGAAGTTTGTGCATCCATTGTAAGGCGATATCGTCATTCGCGCCAATCCACGCATCGGGGCGTTCTTCAGCAGGAAGTCGCTCGATGGTGTCAGCGAGCTTGTTCACCCATTCTCCGTTTTCATAGGCTACATTCCAAGCTTGAAAGTCCACTTCTTCCCTTGCCTCGGTATAAAAATGATTCAAAGCCAGCTCGATTCCAATCTTACGCTGTGCAAAACTTGCGGCACGTCCGTCATCGGTAATCAGACCGATGCGTCTGCATTGCTTCGACAGGAGATATCTGGCCGCAGTAATGCCAGCTTCCAGATTATCATGACTGATCGTATCACAGTTCAGCAAAGGCTCCTGATGATCGACCAAAATCATGGGGTGGCCTGTCTGTACCAGCGTTTGCAGCACGGTATGCGGAAAAGCGCCCATAACGATAATTCCGGCACAACGTGTCCAGTCGAGATGAGGTGCGATGGCTTTTTCAGGTGAAATCTCCTTGCCCGGTAAGTCCAGTGAAGGTGACACAATGACGTGATGCCAGCCTTGCTCGTTACAGCCAGAGATGATGCCTGACAGCACACGCTGCCAATAGTGCGGCTCACCCCGGTTAAGCTGATTCATACATATTAGGACAAATGGAGGTTCGATTGCATGAGCCTTATTGGTATTGGCAGTATGGCTCGCCGAGCCGGGTATATTCTGGCGATACCCGAGTGCACGGGCAAGTTCCAGAACCCGTGCACGCGTAGATTCGCTGACACCGGTTTTACCGCTGAGTGCGCGGGACACGGCATATTTGGATAACCCCAGCTGGTCAGCTAGCGTCTGGATCGATACTTTTCGAGACATATGATTACTCCTTTTATGTACAGATGGATAAACCTGATTTTATCAGTAGGTAAATGACTTGTGTCATATGGGTAGCCGATTGAATAGGAAACTGATTAATTGTGAATTGACGTGCTTACATGGAACAGGTAAACTTACAGGATAATAACGTTATTATAAATTATAATAACAAAAATAACAATAGTCCTATTGAAAGGTTATTCTGTCATTGGAGTGCAGATGTAAACTCTTTAGTTGGGCTAACTTATAAAAAAGGAGAGGACTCCCATGGATCAGTTCAGATTACCTAAAATTCCGATGCCCGAGTTGGAATTACCCCAAGCTGTTCGTGATGTTTTGGCTGAAGCGAATGAGCATTTGAAGCACAGACCGAAGCTGCTGGCTCAGTTCCATAATTGTTTTCCGAATACGCTCGAAACGACCACTAAGCTGTTAGATGACGGTACAACCTTTGTTATTACGGGAGATATCCCCGCCATGTGGCTCCGGGATTCGGTGGAGCAAGTGACCCATTACGTTCCGCTGGCGAAGCATGACGCGCAGTTGCAACGGATTATCGGAGGGCTGATTAAACGGCATACGTTCTATGCAGATATAGACATCTATGCGAACGCTTTTAACGAAACGGCCAATGGCTGGCACTGGGACGCGAATGATGAGACAGAAATGTCACCTTGGGTATGGGAACGGAAGTTTGAACTGGATTCGTTGTGTTTCTCCATGAAGCTGGCCTATACATACTGGCGTGAGACTGAACTTACAGACATCTTTGATGAACGTTTTAAAAAGGTCATGGAGCAGATCGTGCACCTGTGGGAGACGGAACAGCGTCATGTAGAGCAATCTCCGTATCGTTTCATGCGGCGTAACTGCCCGGCGCACGATACACTGCGTAACGAGGGAATGGGGATGCCAGTAAACTATACGGGCATGATCTGGTCAGGCTTTCGCCCAAGCGACGATGCCTGTGATTTTCACTACAATATTCCGTCCAATATGTTCGCCGCGGTGACGCTGAGCCAGATGGGGGAGATTGCAAAATGGGTGTTCCGTGACGAACAGCTGGTGAGCCGTATGGCGCGCCTGGAGGAGGAGATCCGGCACGGCATTGCCCTGTATGGTACCTACCGTCATCCGGTGTATGGTCAGATTTACGCTTATGAAACGGACGGATATGGCAACGTCTGTCTAATGGATGATGCGGGCACACCAGGACTGATGTCGATTCCGTATATCGGATATGTTTCCGTGGATGATGTGGTGTATCAGAATACACGGCGTTTTATTTTGAGTAAAGAAAATCCGTATTACTATGAAGGAACAGCGGCCAAGGGCATCGGTAGCCCGCACACGCCTCCAGGGTATATCTGGCATATGGCATTATCCATGCAAGGACTAACGGCAGACAATGACGCCGAGATGCTGGCCATGATTGATTTGCTGGAGAACACCGACGCGGGAACGGGGTATATGCACGAAGGTTTTCATGTCGATGATCCGCACACGTATACGCGTCCATGGTTCGCATGGTCCAACAGTTTGTTTGCGCAACTGGTGTACAAGGCGATGAAGAAGCGTATTTTGTAGGTGAATAAAAACAGCCGTTCCAATGTTGGAACGGCTGTTTCCTTATGCTACAGGAACCTTCGTTACTTGAATAACTTATACCAGTATAAAGTGGTATCGATATTAGGAGTATAGGACTGCTTGAGTGTGTCGGCTCCACCTAGTACGAAGCCCTGTTTCACATAAAATCGGCATGCACCCAGATTGTCATCTTGTGCTTCGAGGGACATTCCAATAAGATTTTTTTGTTTTGCCCATTCTTCTGCTTTATGGAGGAGCAGCCTTCCGACTCCGCTGCCTCTATACTCTTTTTTGGTCGCAATGTTTTCAATATAACAGAAGCGATTCCAATCCTTAATGATTCTAATCTGTCCTATACAAACCTGATTCATATACGCTAAAAACAACATTTTATCGTTCTGGTTGATATATTCGTCCCAATCCAGGTTGTCATCCGGAAAACGCGTTTCTTTCGGTTCATCAAAAAGAACTTCTTCATAGGACCATTGTCCAGCTTGTAAACTGGGGATGATTTTACCGAATAACGTAAAATCATCGTTTGTCGTATGGATATCATCTATTAAGTCCGCATTTAATGGAGAAATAATAATTTCACTTTCCCTATCCAATAAGTCTCACTTCCTTTCTCATTCAAGATGGCTCACCTGTTGTTTTCAATAAATCTGCAATCCATACCTTTTGTCCGGTACGTGCGCTTTCAAGGGAAGCGAGCACCATAGCCATGCTGTACTGGTTGTCACTGCAATCCGTTTCGGGCAGTCGACCTTCTTCAAGTGCAGCAAACATCTCTTCAAGACAGCCGTGGTGTCCGGTTTTGTCCATTACAGGCAGTTCGGCTTCGATTCGTTCAGCACGCTGGAGGAAAGATGGCTTGCCATCAGCCTCCAGCGCGAGTGTGTTGACCACTTCAGCATAGATGTTGTCATGACCATCCCAGATGGCGGTTCCTTTTTCACCTGTCACACGCCAGCTTGCTTCCCAGGATGTAGGCACACCCTCGGTACACCAGGACCCCCGATAATCGAACACAGATCCGTCGGACATCTCGAAAATACATATCGCCATCGCATTGCCCTTATACCAGGAACCTGGAGGGTTGAATTCATGACAGTACACCGACACCGGATCTGCACCAAGGATATAACGCGCCTGATCAAAGGTATGTATCGCCATATCCAGCAAAAGCGGGCTGTCCATGAGGTCGCGGAAACCACCAAAGTGTGCCCCAATAAAGAAGTCCGCTCCTGCATATCCCGGCTGTCCAATCGTTCCGCTGGAAATGAGCTGCCGATAGGCACGGATGCGAGGATCGAACCTGCGATTCTGCATCACCGCTTGAATACGTCCTGTACTGCGGGCGGTATGCACAATGTCCGTACAGTCCGAGAAGGATTCTGCCAGCGGTTTTTCGCCAAAGACGTGACAACCTGCCTGTAGTGCGGTCATCGCAATATGATAATGGCTGGAAGGGATGGTCACATCAAATACGATGTTGGCATCGACAGCTTCAAGGGCATCGCGAATATTCGTAAAGGTTGGACAGGATAAATTGTGTCGCTTGGCAAATGATGATGAAGCTTCCTCGTAGAGATCAACGAGTCCCACGATTTCCGTATCTGGTCGTTCTTTGGCATAGTCCGCCCAAGTGTTTGCCATTGCCCCGCAACCTGCGATGATAACCCGATAAGGGTAGGTCATGTGCTCAACTCCCTCATATAGATGCATAGATGTTATTGATCCATGTTATAAGTTATTGCTCCATGCGAGAAGTGCATGTGATTGTGACGAGCATTTGTATTTTATGGGCACATGAGTAACTGAGTCTTTCAGTCTTCATGCCGTTATGTCTTTACACCGGATTGGGCACAAAGCTGCCCCCGCGGCAATGTTTTAAGTAATTCAATGCATGTACTTGCCCGGTCATCTCCAGTTCGTCCCGATACACCGGATCATGCCAGCCTTCAATGTCGATCGTGCCCTGGTAACCGTTCTGGCGTAAAATGGTGATGATATCTGCCCAATTGCTGTCCCCAAAGCCGGGGGTGCGATGCCAGACAAATTCATGCGGTCCATGCACACCATGTTCTTTAACAATATCCCAGGCGATGGTGGCGTCTTTGCCATGGACATGGAACACTTTCGGAGCCCATTTGCGAAGCTGTGGAATCGGGTCAATCAAGCTGACCATCTGGTGGCATGGTTCCCATTCCAGCCCCACATTTTCATCAGGAACGGCATTAAACATCATTTCCCAAGCGGTCGGGTTGTGAGCGATATTCCAGTCGCCGGTCTGCCACGTTCCACCCATATCACAATTTTCAAAAGCAATGCGTACACCCCGGTCTGCCGCCCGTCGTGCCAGTTCACCGAACACTTCCTTGAACCGTGGAATCGATTCGTCAATCGGTTGATTGGTCAGACGTCCGGTAAAGCCGGAGACGATATCTGCCCCAAAAAGCTGTGCGTGGTCAATGACTCGCTCCCAGCTTGCCAAGGTGTCAGCGTTATCCCCTGTGCCGGTGAGCGGATTACCAAATACACTTACAGCCGAAATGGTGATGCCTTGTTCGTCAACGATATCGCGGACACGCTTGGCGGTTTCTGCAAGATCAAGGTTGCCCGTGCTTTGCCAGAACGTCAGGTTAAAGGATTCGAAGCCATGTTGTATAATCTGCGGAATGACCCGAACGGCATCATGGCCGCCTACAAGGGTTCCGATACGAATGGATGGATTCATGGTTGTAATTCACTCCAATATTGGCTTATAGTACTTCGTGACACACTCATTATAGCCTTGGATCTATGGGAAGGCTCTAAACAATTTTGTGCTTTATTAGTCGGATTTTGTGGTAAGGGGGAAAAAACCATGCTGGACTTGAAAGCGCTTCACGAAGATACAAGAATAGATCATAAATCCCATCCGTTTCAGTTGTTTGAAAATCGTTGTTCCGCGAAAAAAACGGAAGAATGCATTTTATATTTGCACTGGCATGAGCACTTTGAGTGGATCATCATGCGTAAGGGTAGAGCCGTATTTCATATCGATAGCCGCCCTTATGAAATTGAAGCAGGAGAGGTAATTATCATTCCGGGTGGCGCTCTGCATGTTGGATACGCATTGGATGAGGGAGATGTGCATTATGACTCGGTTGTGGTCAATCGAGCATTGTTTCACGATTTTGCGAGCGATCCAGTGCATGAGCAGTATGTTGCGCCTTATCTGGAAGGCAGTGTGCGGTTTCCGGTCAAACCAGCCGCAGAGAATGCGGCCTGTGCCGGGTATTATTCTTTATTAAATGAAGCTGTGGAAGAGATGGCGACGCAACCTCCGGCGTATCAGCTTGTAGTGAAGTCCAAGCTGCACGCGTTGTTTACGCTGATGGCCCGGACGTTTATGCCGCATCAGTTGCGGGATCGAGCGAATGCAGTGTATTTTCCTAACCGCGAGCGGTTCAAACAGTTGATTGCACAGATTGAGGCTGATCCCCAGGAGAAATTGTCGGTTGGTGAAGCGGCAAGCCAAGTGGGGGTGAACGTATATCATTTCTGCAAAATGTTCAAAAAGCTGACCGGACGTACGCTCGTAGAATACGTAAACGGATGCAGAATGAGTGAGGCTGAGCGCCTACTGCAAGGTAGCAACCTCACAGTTACGGAAATAGCCGCTCAGGTGGGATGTGACAATGCGAACTATTTTACAAAATTATTCAAGCAGTACAAAGGCATGACGCCTTCGCAGGCACGGGGAATGAAGGAAGGGTGAGTGGGAAGGGGAGGAAGATACTGTTGAAAGGGGAGAAGGCTTGAAGAAAAGGAATGTGAAGTCAAAAACCACCCTGATCTAGCCCATTATCGGCTAAATCCGGGTGGTTGGGGGAAGGGTTGGATTCATCGCTCGCTGCAGTGCGGTCTATTTCAGAAACCTGGAGAACAGTCGATTAGCTTTCTTTGAGAGATCTTCCATTTTGAGATTGGCCTGATCGAGCTGGTTATAAGCCCATTTGATCGTTTGCAGCATCCGTGGGGAGATGGGCGTACCTTTAATACGTGGATAGATGTTGTGATAGGCCCATACGAGATGCTCCCAGCGATGATCGTCTCCCTCTTGAATATACTCCGATACGTCGAGCACTTTGCCGCGTCCATTCTGGAGAAGCACATTTTTGAGATGGATGTCGCGTGGATTCAGTCCAAGGCGACGAACCGCTTCTCGCGCTGCGTCTACATCGAGCATGACCTGCTCGGGGACGGGGATTCCTTTTTCCAAACATTCAAGTAAAGTGTCTCCAGGTTCGTAACTGATGACCAGTATATTTCGGCCGCTGCCATAATACGTTGGGAAGTAAGATAGGCCCTGAAGCTGGGCGTAGACCTGTTTTTCATTATTTAATTTATTTAAAGCATGATCCGAATACACTTTGAAGGCATACTGTGGCAGCTGGTCATACGTAAATACAGCCGCATCCGTACCAATACCAATGCAGTTCACTCCTGCTGCCTCGCCGATGATATTCACCAGCTCATTCCGATCGCTTCCGATGACTTGAATTTGTTGTAATGCTACTTCTGCCTGGAACCAATCCGGCTGCTTCATGGGTGGCGCCTCCTTTTGGATATGCCCGTACATATTTTCCGTAGTTATTTACGTAATAGATTAATACCGTTCGTGCTCGAATTCAACTTTTTCTAACGATCACGAGAAAGCTTATTTCGTCCTAAACAGTCACGTTCAAATTCTAACGATCCGTAGGGACGCTATTTTGGCTAATTCGTCCGTTTTATCCCGTTTTCAGCTGAAATTCAGCTAAATAGCGTCTCTGGTGATCGTTAGATTTTGAAACTCCATCAAAATGGACAAATAAGGTCTGTGGTGATCGTTAGCGTCGCCAGAGAGAATTTTGCTGAAAAATCTCACCTCAATATTCTGCCGCCTATGCGTCATAACCTCTTGCCTCCGCACGAGATAACCTCTACATTCTAACGCCTCGCAATGGTTGGGATGCTCTCCTTTTTATGAAGACGAGCGGCACTTCTCTTCATCCTGATGTAACTATATAAACGATACGTATCGTTCCTCAAACGGTTGCGTACACAAGAAAATAACGGAAGCCGGGTTGCGGCATGACGGCCAGGGCTTTATACTGTGAGCAATAAAAGGATTGTTCAGCCAGATGTATGCTAAAGGTGGATATATAGAGTGAGTTCAGATGTTATGTTTTACAGATCAGTCCTACGATACGTCCCTACAAACTCACCCTACGGCACGCAGCATTGGTATGAGTAGATCCGATATACAGAAAGGCAGATTATCATATGGCACAATACCCGCAGTGGTCTTATTCGCAGTCGCGGGCGAGTATGTTCGATGAGTGCCTGCGCAAATATTATTATCATTATTATGGTGCCCATAACGGCTGGAAAACAGAATCAGCGGATGAGATGCAGGTACGCTTGTATCGTCTGAAGCAACTGAGTAATCTTTATCTGGTATTTGGTGATCTTGCACACCGGATGTGTGAGTCGGCAGTACGAAGCAGAGAAGAGGGAAAACCGAAGCCACGTGAAGTTTTTTTGGAGAAAACGATACGTGATCTGCTGAACCAGGCATACAAAGAGTCGATGAATCCGGAGCAATGGCGACTCAATCCGAAAAATCATACGATGTTGTCGGAAATTTATTATGGCGATGATACACTGAACGACCGGGTCGCAACCATTAAAGAACGCGCAGGAGCCTGTGTAGGCAACTTGTATCAGACGCTGACGTGGGAAGATTTGTCCCGTGCAAGTACAACGATTCTGGAGATTGAGAAATGGGATACGATGCAGCTACATGATACGCGTGTGTATGTGAAAATGGACTTATTATATCGACGCAGCAACGGTAATATTGTCATTGTGGACTGGAAGACGGGCAAGGAGGATGACTTCTCCGATCAGTTAATTTTATACGCTTCCTATGTAAGAGAGCACTACCAGGTTCCACTGGAGCAGATTGAGATTCGGGTGGAGTATCTGTTGACTGGTAAACACAAAGAATTTGCTGCAACCGAAGAGGACATTTGCAAAGTAGAGGAGAACGTTGGGCGCTACATCGAGGAAATGCGCTCCTGTGTGGCCGATGAGTATTACAACCGTCCAAAGGACATGTCCTATTTCACCCCAATGCCTTCGCACCGTGCATGCCGGGATTGCAACTTTCGTGAGGTATGCAGTGAACGAGTGGTTTAATGAGCTTGGCGCGTAACCTGTACTATAATCCATCCTAATATGCGTCCTGTATGTCAAAAAAAGAAGCGCAGTGCCCGGAGGAATCCTCCATGGGCACTGCGCTTGTGTGCGTTCCACAGGCTGGACAATTTGCTTCCAGGTGGAACGGCCAGAAGATTTATTGGACAGCGGCGGCATCTTCCAGCGCCTGTCCTGCAGGTACGTAGGCGTGCCCGAGGTCACGGGCAACCGCCTCATATGTGATATGTCCATTCAGCGCATTCACCGCGCTGCGAATGGAGGAACTACCGCGAATCGCGGTGGCTGCACCATGGTTCGCCAGTTGCAGCGCATAAGGCATGGTGGCATTGGTCAGCGCCACCGTGGACGTGCGCGGTACGGCGCCAGGCATGTTCGCCACCGCATAATGCACGACACCATGTTTCACATAGGTGGGTTCATCGTGGGTGGTGATATGATCAATGGTCTCGACGATCCCGCCTTGATCAATCGCCACATCCACAATGACCGACCCGGGTGCCATGGTCTTCACAACCTGCTCGCTGACAAGTGTTGGCGCTTTGGCGCCTGGAATCAGCACCGCACAGATCAGCAGGTCCGCCCCGGTGACGGCGGACGCAATATTGGAAGGGCTGGATACCAGCGTCTGGATCTGATTGCCAAAAATATCGTCAAGCTGGCGCAACCGATTCAGATTCAGATCCAGAATCGTGACATCCGCCCCCAGACCAAGTGCAATTTTGGCCGCATTGGTACCTACCGTACCGCCGCCAATAATGACAACCTTGCCGCGGCTTACGCCAGGCACGCCGGATAACAGAATGCCTTTGCCGCCTTCTGTTTTCTCCAGAAGCTGCGCACCGATCTGCGCAGCCATTCGACCTGCCACCTCACTCATAGGTGTGAGCAGCGGGAGAGAGCCGCCGACTTCCAAGGTTTCATACGCAAGGGCAGTCACCTGTTTTTCGACCAGTGCTTTGGCGAGAGCCGGCTCTGCGGCGAGGTGCAGGTAGGTGAACAAAATCAGCCCGGGGCGAAAATAACCATATTCACTGGCAAGAGGTTCTTTCACTTTTAGGATGAGCTCGGCATCCTGCCATACCTGAGCGGCTTCTTCAACAATCAGGGCGCCAGCTTTAACATACTCTTTATCCGTAAACCCACTGCCAAGTCCCGCACCTTGTTCGATAAAGACCTGATGCCCGGCTGTCACAAAATCAGCTGTCCCGGCAGGAGTCATCGCTACACGATTTTCATTGTTTTTGATTTCTTTGGGAATCCCGATTCTCATAGCCATGCACCTCGTCCATTTTTTGGTTGTTAGCTTATACTACAAGTTTATGACTCCATGCGTCGTTTTGCACCTTACACAATGTCTAATTTTTAGGATCAAGACTCAACAATTCGTCGAAATAGACTGTTCAGGACACATGTCTTTGGATTATAATGTAAGAAAAAATAACACTAAGAGGGATCGACTTTGCGAAATGAGCGTGTTTTTACTGTCAGAGATATCCTGCAACGTCCGGTATTTAGTCAAGCACGGCTTGCGGCAGGGAGAGAAGGGTTGGAACGTCAGGTAGGCTGGGTTCATGTGCTGGAAATTACCAATGTGTCCCCTTTTGTAAGCCCACATGATCTTATTTTATCCACGGGTCTATGGCTTCAGTCTGAAGAAGGGCGTGAAGCTTATCTGATGCAGCTGATCAACCGTGATGCAGCTGGATTATGTGTCGAGTTTGGCACCAGCATACATGCGATACCAGAGTCATTGATCGAACTGGCAAACCAGTATCAGTTTCCACTCATCGTATTTGAACAACCCGTGCGTTTTGTTGAGATTACGCAAGATATCCATTCTCTACTTATTAACCACCAACACCAGCTATTAAAGAGCCTGGAGACGTATTCCCGTGAGCTTCAGCAACGCACGTTGCAGCGTACAGATATGTCGGCGGTTCTCGACCTGCTACATGCCTATGCGGCAAAACCTGTGGTATACATCTCGTCGATGGAGGCCGGGAGTTTTGTGCCAGAACTCGCTCCAGACATGGAGCAGGCCATCTATAGCTGGTACAGCCAGGAAGTGGAACGGCTAAATCTGAACGACTCCGATACGGAGCTGTGGTTTCATATGGATGAGGAGAGGGCTTTGCTCTGTTATCCCGTGGTTTGTTTTGGCCAAGTATTTTCAGCCATAGGTATGATTGTGCACCCGTCGGCAACGGTAGAATATCTCAAGCTGTTGCTTGATTACACAGCCAAAGCTGCAGCTACGCTTACGCTTCGTTCACAATTTCTTGAAGAGAAGATGGTACGCAACCAGAATGAATTGATTCAGGATTTGATGAATGGCCACATTCAGCAGGAGGAACAGGCCAGAACACGTATGGGGCTTCGCTTGTTAGTGAAGGGACAATACTGGTTCGCGGGAGGTCTATTGCAGATTGAACATCGCATGAAGGGGACGGGCCGGGAGCGAATGGAGGCGAATCATCAGGACATTCTCGTATTGCTTCGCTCACTTCTGAAGAAAAATCATCTAACCAGCCTCATCATGCTGAAAAATAATCAAATCTACCTCTGTTGTGCCAAGGAAGAAACACAAACTGTCTCTGAACAGCCACTGATCCAAATGTTAGAGAGCATCACTCAGGATATGAAACGGTTCGCTCGCTCGAATCTGAAACAAGTCGAAATTCATGCGGGCTTCGGCAAACTTCGAAATCAACTAACTCTTCTGAACGATAGCCTTCAGGAAGCGGTCCAGGTTATTGAAGTGGCGAGGTCTGTCAAATTAATGAAACATGTTCACTTTTACGATCGTATGGGTATATATCAAATGTTAAAAGCCATGCCGCTTTCATTCCTGCAATCCTTTGCGAACGATCATCTGGGTGTGCTTATAGAGCATGATCGAAGCCATCAGTTGCGATTGGTCGAAACATTGGATGCCTATCTGGCGAATTTCGGGTGCAAAAGGGATGCGGCCGCCCAGCTGTTCGTTCATCGGCAGACTTTGTATAACCGACTGGAGAAACTGGAAGAACTGCTGGGACCGGGTTATATGCAACAGGGAAAACGTGTGTGCTTGGAGATGGCATTGTTAGCTAATGCCATGATTGAAGGTGGAGATGGACAATTGTCATGACAGCAACGTTTTTAGATATGGGCATTGCTTGAATAGAAGGTGTTTTTTTGCTCATTTACAGCTTGTTGATCCGTCGTATACCTCGTAAGGCACGAGACCGGCGACGGGACCCTGTATTGGAGAAACGGCTCCGATAGCGTTCGAATGCACGGGAAGATGTAGCCTGAAGTGGTGAGGTAGGTGTTACAAGGCGATATGGAAATGTCATACGCTCAGACCTTCGTTCCCGTCTGTCTTGTGGATCTGCAACAGTTAAACCGGTAAGGTTTAACCATGCCTGAAGCTTACTGGAATGGATGCCAAGTTGTCCGCTCAAATGAGAAATGTCGAGATGTTTTTTCACACAAATCCGCCTTTCCTGAATTATCGGGCTGGAGTAGGATACGAAAGGAAAGCATGAAACCAAGTCGGTAAAATCGTGTGTGCAGGCTTGCTCAGGGTGATTGGCGGAGTGTTGCGTTTTGTGATATCCATAAACGGCGTGGTTCGATAAATGTAGAAGAGGCACAGATTTGCCTTTTTCTATAAATTGGCTTTTATCAAGATTCTAACATTTCGGAAGCGATTGCGCGTCTCAATATAGTCTCATTTTTATATAAAAGTAAGCTACAGTAAAAGTACCAGTATCTAGTACGGAGGATATATATGGGGAACGGAAGTGAATCTCGAAAGCAGAAGGTTGCCAGGGACGAAAAGCGTTTCGTTGGTCGAGCCAGAGAGCTGATGATCCTAGAGCAGTGGTTTGAAAATGATGAAGCGCCTATGACTATATTTTCAGTTACGGGTATGGGTGGTATTGGGAAGTCTTCGTTACTTTCAGAAATGCTGTCCATCGCTAGAGAGCAGGAAGCAACCGCTATATGGATGGATGGACGGGCATGTGGCACAACGCCCTCCGTGTTTATGGATTATTTTATTTCAACCCTGGGACTGGAACTTGGGCTGTTGAATAACCAAGGCACCCATCTGCTATCGTTGTTGAAAAGCATGCCCAGAGAGAAACGGCTTGTTATTGCAGTAGATAACTACGAGGAACTTGCATTGCTCGAGAACTGGTTTATGGAAGTTTTCATAGCAAAACTTCATCTAAGTGGGATACTTATCATACTTGCATCTCGTTCAGAGCTTTCAGCAACATGGCGAACGCATCCCCGGCTGTATCAGCATCTGGTTCAATTGCAGCTGCAACATTTTACCGCGGATGAGATTACGGAGTATATTGCAACTGCCGGTTCATTAAAGCCTAGTATGGCTGGAGTCATTACGAGAATGACGGATGGACATCCGCTGGGACTTGCTCTTGCAGTGGAAGCGGCTGATCAGGAGCGGAATCTTCCTCATGCCGAGTGGGCTGAACTGTCACATATGATCAGTGCCCGGCTGTTACTTGAACTCACCACGCCACGTCTGCATCCGATGGTGGAGGTGTTAACCTTGCTGGAGACAGCGAACCAGGAACTCTTATCCACGGTACTGAATGTACCCGTTAAACAGGAAGAATATCACATGCTGAGACGGATGTCTTTCATTCGTTCCGCGCCGGACGGTCTGGCCTTGCACGATATGGCCCGGGTACATTTGATGCGGGATTTCCGGCAACGCGAGCCGCATCGTATGCAGTCCATGCGGATTCGGATTGCAGAGTTGCTGAAACCACTCCATGAACAGGCATGTGCGCATGGGAAGCGTCAAATTGCGAGAAAGATGCTGTTACTCTGTCAGGAATCTATGCTCCAGTTTCGCAAGTATGCTGATGTCTCACGCGATTCTTTGTTCTCGCCGCTTGAACCAATGAAGCAGGCTGACCTACCTTCCCTACACAAGCTGCTAGGGCAATGGTGTGAATATAGCGTTGAGCCTTGGCAGGCCGTGAACTATGGCCCCTTCCTGGATGAACTGGCTCTCCGATATCCTGAAGGCATCGTAATAAAGCGGGATATGAAAGGCGAAACGATTGCGATGTTTATTACCGTACTGGTGCACCGGGAGATCAGTGATTTACTTTTAAAATATTTTCCAAATGAGATGAAAGAGTGCTTTACGCCAGAGGAATTACAGAATGATCCGGATGAGAGTGATACACACTTCGCATTGCTGGCTGCGGCGAGAGATGATGTGCCTGGATATACACGTGAGGAACTTGTCGGATATATGACACTGGATCGTTTGTCGCTCCTGGGAGATGGGGCGAGAGCCATTCTTGTTGCGACCAATCCACATCTGAAGCTGTTTCTGCGGAGTATCGGCTTTCAGATGCGGAGAACGTCCACACGTGCGTGTGATCGATATGAAGATCAGGCGGATGTGCTGGAACTTGATCTGCGTAGCGGACAATTCGGTGCATGGGTGATGTCCCTTTTGCATCCAGACCTCCCGGCTAATGCAATACAGCCCCAGACAACGGGATCCAATAACAGGGTTTGGTCTGAACAAGAAGTTCGTAAAATGCTCGGACACCTTCGCTCACCGGGAGAGTTACAAGAGTATGCAGACAGAATTACAGGTGTGAGGGACGGCATTCAGTTGCAATTATATGTTCTGGATCTGTTGGAAGGCAGGATACATGGAGTGTCTCCCCAGGATCAGAAACTGTTACATGCGGCTTACTGGACCCATGCTGGCAATCCGACTGCCGCAGCGCAGGTGTGTTCGATGAGCAGGGCTACTTTTTATCGTCATATTAGAACTGCACTGATTCGTTTAGCGAGAATATTGTAAAGGGTGAAGAAAGATGGTTGCACAGAAATAGCAGAAGCCATCGGTTGAAATAACAAGAACAAGAACAAGGCAAAAATGAAAACCAAAACAAAAATGAAAAGCTACAACCAATAAACCCGCAGTAAAACGGGAAAGATCCGTAACTGCGGGTTTTTCTAGCTGATTCATCTAGCTGTTCATAAGTAGCATCCCCGCAAACTCTAACGATCAGGAGAAACCTTATTTTGCCCAAAATCGCCATGTTGAAATTCTAACGATCCGTACGGACGCTATTTCGAGCAATTTGCCCATTTCATCCCATTTTCAGCAGGACATTAGCTGAATAGCGTCACTGGAGATCGTTAGATTTTGAAACCACGCCTAAATGGGCAAACAAGGCTTGTGGTGATCGTTAGAGTCGCCAGAAACCTTATTTGGTGGTTTCTGCTCTCGGCGCTGAGCTTTCTCTGATTTTTACTCAAATTCTCTGTATTCTATCGCCTGCAACGGCAAGGGTGGAATGTTCTTCGTTTGTTAGCCGTGCATTATGTTCAACTGTAAAAGCAAGCGGTAATCATCGCGGGAGTTATAGGTTATATACCAAGCCGATTCATACGGTTGTAGAGTGTAGCTCTGGAGATGCCAAGTTGTTTGGCGAGTGTTCGTTTGTTGCCGCCTGCGGCCTTCAGGTATTGAAGCAAAAGCCGAGCCTCATACGCATCCATCTGTTGCTGATAAGAGGAGCCCGAACTTTGTTCGGGGAATGTAACACTTGGGTTAGCCGCTTCCCGAGCAACCCCTGCAAGATGGTCATGTCCGTGACTCTCTTGTTGAGAGTCTGTCACATTGGGGTCATGGGCTACTTCTTTTCCCGCAGACTTGAGGTTGGCTACTGTCTGTTCCGGCTCAGAAGGTACGTTTACTTTCGCTGATGTCAGCGAATCAGGCAAGTATTCCGGCTTGATCTCACCATCCATCGTTAGAATCGTCAGGCGCTCAATTACGTTGCGCAGTTCCCGGACATTCCCCGGCCAATCGTACTCGAATAAATGTTTGAACAATTCTGGAGGAATCACTTCAATATGACGATTGTAGAGTAGCGAGAATTCTTGCAGAAAAGTCTGGGTGAGCTCATAGATATCTTCTTTACGCAGCCGGAGCGGCGGAATAATCAGATTGATGACATTCAGTCGATAGTAGAGATCCTCCCGGAATTGATTACGCGTAATCATGGCAGGAAGGTCTTGATTGGTTGCAGCAATGATTCGGCAGTTAGCTTGTTTGGTGCGGGTACCCCCAACCGGAAAATAACTTCGTTCCTGCAACACACGAAGCAGCTTGACTTGCAGTTCAAAAGGCATCTCCCCAATCTCATCCAGAAAAAGAGTGCCACCCTCCGCCAGCTCGATTTTCCCCTTTTTCCCCTTAGGGTCTGCCCCGGAGAAAGCGCCTTTCTCGTAGCCAAACAACTCGCTCTCAAACAATGAAGCGGGAATGGCCCCGCAGTTAATCGCGATAAAAGGAGCAGTCTCCGGTTCACGAAGATCATGGATGGCTTTTGCGAAGAGTTCCTTGCCCGTGCCACTTTCCCCCATAATGAGTACCGTAGCAGGGGTGGTGCTAATCTTGCGAATAGTCTCCAGACATTGCCGTATAATTGGACTGCTACCTTTGATACGCGCAAAAGGATCGGTCTCAGGATGAAGCCGGGCAACGGCTTTTTCCAAATGCTGAATTTTGGAGGACATATGCAATAATTCCTGGTGCAGACGAATTTCAGTTGTGATATCGACCTCCGCAGCAACTGCACCAACAATACGACCATCCAGCCTGACAGGGCGGGCATTGATTAGGGCGAACAGATCAGACCTGGGTTGATGCTGTTTGCGGTAGACCGATTCACCGGTGTATAACGTTTTGAGTGATTGAAGTCTTTCGGGTGGGAAAAAGTTGGCGGCAGGCTGACCGATAATATCGGTTTTGCGAATAGAAAATATATTCTCCGCACCGGATGTCCAGTACGCCACCTTGGCTTCTTCATCGATTAAAGATAGTGCGGAACCGGCTGTCTCAAGCGTAGTTTCCAGATAGGCTTCCATCAGTCGGTAGGCTTGATGAATTGAGTTCATGACATCGGATGCCGTGATATAGCCGGTCCATTCGTCACGATTATTTTTGACGATGAGAATAGAGCTCTTGGCAAACAAAGGAATCACTTGTGCCAGTTCCATAGAAAGTGAGATCAAAGGGACAGGGACAAAGAACGATGGGATAACCGGAAAAGGGTCGGGTTCTGTTGATTTAGCAGAAGATGTGGAAGGCAGGCCTTTTTCACCAGGCAAGTTTGGTTGATCCAGGAAGGAGCAATAGAGATAAGCGCTTCCTGTACCAGAACGTACAAAAACAGGTCGAGTTACGTTGATATCTGAATCCGTATACGGGCGTGGAAGAAGCTTTTCCTGAACGGAGGATTCATCGTAAATGTGCATGTCTGTTCGTGTCAGTTCTTTTAGAGTAGGTAGTAAATGTCTCATCAGGATCACCTCGATTACAACATACGGATTAAAGTGATTGGAAAAGTGATTGGAATTAGTACTATTATATCGCTCTAACAGAGTTGTGTATATATTTTTTGACATCGATTGTTCGATTGTTTTGTTTTAATAACGCTCACCCGTTTTGTAGTTTTTATGTATACGTTTTCTTTAGTTGAAGATATGAAAAAATGTTGATTTAGCTACAGTTTTTAACTTATTTCAGGTTTTTTTATTTATTTTTGTGTCAATTTATATCACGCTCATTATTTGTTAAAATGTATAAATATAAGAAAATATGTAAAGATAGAGATCAATGTGAGGGTAAGATACAAGATTATTAGTGTAGAATTTGTCTAAAATTTTGTACATTAAATTTTGTGTATTCTTATTTTTTAGACATATATTCTTGTTTAGAGTGAACGTTTAAGTTTGGCAGTGCTGCATCATCGGAAAAAGGAAAAACCATGCACTCCAGAATGACTGGGTTGCATGGCGTGAAGGGCTATCTCTTACATCAATTCTAGCGAAACATGTTCTTCACAACCATCCAGAGATTCGCAGGTTTCTCTGCCAGACGGCGGGTATAGTACGGGTACCACATCGTGCCATAAGGGACATAACAACGAATGCGATAACCTTCTTGTGCCAGACGCTCCTGTTCACTCATACGCAGACCATATAACATCTGGAATTCAAAGGCTTCAGGAGAGATATCCCGATCCTTCGCGTATTGTTTCGTCCAGTTAATGATGTGATTATCATGGGAGGCCACAGCGGTATAAACACCTTGATCCAGATGATGACGAATCATCGTTTTGAACTGGTGAATGACCTCGGACGTATTTTGATATGCGACGCTTGCAGGTTCTTTATACGCTCCTTTGACCAAACGCAGCCGAATACCTTCCCGAATCATATCGCGGGTATCCTCTTCCGTTCGATGCAGATAAGCCTGCAATACGGTACCTGAGTTATCCAGCCCTTCCGCATGCAGTCTACGTACGATATCAATGGTTGCTTGGGTGAACGGACTGTCCTCCATATCAATCCGGACGAACAGTTCATGTTCCTTCGCTCGGGCGGCGACCGCACGAATATTCTGGTACCCTTCTTCCGGATTAAGTGCCAGCCCCATCTGGGTCGGTTTCAGTGAAACATTGGAGTCCACACCGCTATGCGCTATACCTTCAACTAACCTCACGTATTCATCTCTGTAAAGTGCCGCCTCGCGCAGATGGGTGATGCCCTCTCCCAGATGATCCAGTGTTGCCATAATGCCTTTGCTATTTAAAATGCGAATTTCTTCCAGCGCTTCTTCCAGCGTATTACCAGCTATGAACTTGCCAGCCAGCTTTTTGCCGTATTTGAGAGACAGGTTCTCTACGGCTTTATTGCCAGCTACGGTTAACAACGTTTTGCGATATAGTTCCGTTCCGACACTCATCGTGGTTCCTCCCTAAACATCCATGATTGTATATTTACATATCTAGCAAAAATCGTGCCAAAATCTGTTGAATGCGATTGCTGATGCCCTAATTATTTTTATGAACATTTTTATCTCCGTGAAACAAAAAAATATTTCATGTTCTAGCGGAGTTGGCACGCTTCTTGCTTCATATATTTGAATGAGACGTAAGTGCTGCGCGAATCCGAGCAGCGATCGATATAAGTTGAACACTTTTTTACACAAATAACGGAGAGGACAGAAAAAACCTGGAAAAGCGAAGCGGTCGCTTAAAAGCTTTCTGAAAGAAAGCTGCATCGGAAGCATACGCTTATCACCGGATTTTTCCCTTAGGAGAAGGGAATCCAAAAAAATCTGGGGATAACAGCGAATGGAAGGTTATTCTGTCCTCGGAGTGCTCGTGTAAATTATCTTTGTGAGACTTATAAAGTGAGTAGAAACCACATCCTGAAGGAGGAATCATTGATGAATATCCCTTTTGTTAACGAACCATTTACAGCTTTTACGGTGCAAGCGAACCGGGAAGCCTTTGAGGAAGCGCTCCATAAGGTGAAATCCGAACTGGGACAGGAATATCCGATGATTATCGGTGGAAAAAAAATAACCGGCAACCGCACGTTAACCTCCGTGAACCCAGCTGCTAAGGACCAGGTGATTGGAACGATTCATCAAGCGGATCGGGAGCTGGCCGAGAAGGCCATCCAAACGGCTGCGGAAACGTTCCATACCTGGAAACATACGGACCCGAATGAACGGGCCCGTTATCTCTACAAAGCAGCTGCAATCATGCGCCGCCGCAAGCATGAATTCTCTGCCTGGATGGTCTATGAGGCGGGCAAAACCTGGCCTGAAGCAGATGCAGATACGGCTGAAGCGATTGATTTTATGGAGTTTTATGCAAGGGAAATGCAACGTCTCAGTGAGCCGCAGCCGCTTGTACGGATTGCTGGTGAAGATAATGAACTAACGTATATTCCGCTTGGTGTTGGCGTAGTGATTCCTCCGTGGAATTTCCCGCTGGCGATTATGGCAGGCATGACCTCGGCTGCGTTAGTTTCAGGCAACACGGTGGTGCTAAAACCGGCAAGCACTACACCGGTCATCGCTGCAAAGTTCGTGGAACTGCTGGAAGAAGTGGGTCTGCCGGACGGCGTAGTGAACTTCTTGCCAGGGCCAGGGAGTGAGGTGGGCGACTATCTTGTCGATCATGCACTGACACGTTTTATCAGTTTCACAGGTTCCCGCGATGTCGGTCTGCGGATCAATGAACGTGCTGCACGCACCGCTCCGGGTCAGAAGTGGATCAAACGTGTGATCGCCGAGATGGGTGGCAAGGATTCCATTGTGGTTGACAGTGACAGTGATCTGGAACTGGCAGCCGAGTCGATCACAGCTTCGGCTTTTGGTTTCTCGGGACAAAAATGTTCAGCGTGCTCCCGTGCCATTATCCATAAGGATGTATATGATGAAGTATTACAAAAGGTGCTGGAGCGTACGAAGAAGCTGACGATGGGCAGTCCGCTTGAAGTGGGAAATTACATGGGACCTGTCATTGACGATAAGGCGTATGCAAAGATCACCGAATATATCGAGATTGGCAAAGGGGAAGGACGTCTGGTTCATGGGGGAGGTACCGGAGATCCGGCAGGATATTTTATCGAGCCGACCATTATTGCAGATGTGGAACCGCATGCCCGGATCTCGCAAGAGGAGATTTTCGGCCCGGTGCTAGCTTTCATCAAAGCCGATTCATTCCAGGATGCGCTGGAGATTGCCAACAATACGGATTATGGTCTGACAGGTGCGGTTATCTCGCGCAACCGGGCACATCTGGAGCAGGCAAGACATGAGTATTTTGCAGGCAACCTGTATTTCAATCGCAAGTGTACGGGAGCTTTGGTAGGGACGCATCCATTTGGTGGATTTAATATGTCGGGTACCGATTCCAAAGCAGGAGGCAGGGATTATCTGTTGCTGTTTACCCAAGCGAAGCTGGTGTCTGAAAAATATTAAATGACGTTTGAGACCGCATGTATGTATTGACATGCTGACAAGGGCTGAACTGTATGGTATTATTCCTGCAAATCCCAGTGTTGCAATGAATAGTATCCAGCTTGACATAAGGAGGGCACCCGATGTTAGGTGTTCAGTTGGTGCAGGAACAGCGCTTCCGGCTGTCCATCACGCCGGAAATGAAGCAGTCCTTTCATTTGCTGACCTTGTCCGGTCAGGAACTGATTCGTTATTTGCAGGATGTTGCAGCGGATAATCCGCTTCTTGAACTTCAAGAGCAGTCCGTTTATTCTTTTAAGCCATCAAGAAGAAACAATCAGCAGGTGTATCCTTCCTATGACCCTCTGCTTCAAGCCAAAGGAACAGCGCCTACGCTGGAACAAATCCTTGCTTCGCAAATTCGCACGATGAAAATTCCGCATAGGCTGGAGAAAGTGGCGGTCTATTTGGCTGGATGTGTGAATGCTGATGGTTACTTGAAGGTTGAGCTATCTGAAGTACAGGTTGAACTCGGATTGTCCATGAGCGAACTGAACGCAGGAATTGATTTGTTGCAGTCCCTGGACCCTCCGGGTGTAGGGGCGCGAAATCTGCAAGAATGTTTGCTGTTGCAGATTCAGCGTGACCCAGCAGCGATTCCTTATGCCGAGCGTATTGTGCGGGCAGGGCTGGAGGCGTTGGTTCCTTTTCATCCCGGGCGGACAGCAGGCAAGTATGGTATAACTTCGCGGGAAGCACAAGCAGCATACGAGTATATTACTCGTCTTGACCCTAAGCCTTGTCGATCGATAGGCTGTAATGAACGTGCACATTATATCGTCCCCGATGCTACTGTGGATATGGTTCATGGGGAAATGGTGCTCAAGCTGCTTGCAACAGGCAATCCGCGCGTAACCGTAAATGAAGCTTGCAACAACTGGATACAGGAGTCGTCTCCCGGTGAGATCTGGGTGACTCGGGCAGCTGAGGCGAGAGCCGTTATACGCAGTGTGCAACAGCGGCGCAGGACATTGTTACGTGTGATGACGGCCATTATGGAAGAGCAAAAGCGCTTTTTAAGTGAGGGCCCCGCTGCACTGGTGCCGCTTAATCTGGCTGCGATTGCTGAGAAAGTACACATGCATGAATCAACAGTTAGCCGGGCCGTGAACGGAAAATATATATACACTCCGTATGGGGTTTACGAGGTTAAGGCTTTTTTCGATTCCGGTATTACGACCGTGTCTGGAGAGCAGACGTCTGCATCGGCTGTCAAACGGCGGCTGAAGGAAATCATTCGAACCGAGCAATTAAACAAGCCGTACTCAGATAGCCAATTATCTGCTCTCCTTGAAGGCGAGGGCATCATCATTTCTCGAAGAACCGTTGCGAAATACAGGGAGGAGCTTCGAATTCTGTCATCCCTGGAACGAAAACGCTGGGCTTGAAGTGTATACGTCTTATCACGTTAAGTCTGAACGACTCTTTATAAATCGGAAATTTATCGTATCGAATTATACTTCAAATAGCCCCGTTATCCGTTGACTAACGGATAACGGGGCTTCTTTAGAATTTTCAATCTGAACTCATAAGATCAGTGTGTTTACATGCGCTCCATGTTACGCAGGAAATGTTCTCCGGCAATCCCCGGCGTGGTCATCTGTTCTGGATGTAGAATCTCTTCCAATTCTTCTGGAGTCAGCAAACCTCGCTCCAAGATGATCTCCTGCAGGGTCATGCCAGTTTTCAATGCTTCTTTTACAATCGAAGCCGCTACGTTATAACCAAGATGCGGGTTCAGAGCAGTCACGACACTGAAGCTTTGTTTCATAATCAACTCGCAGCGCTCACGATTGGCCTCCATCTCTTCCACAGCATACCGTGTGAAGACGTCAATACCATTATTCATGATTTTCAGTGATTGTAACAGATTGAATGCAATAACCGGTCCCATCACATTCAGCTCGAATTGTCCGGCTTCACAGGCCATGCAAATCGTGTGATCATTTCCCATGACCTGGAAGGATACCTGGTTGATTACCTCTGCCATGACCGGATTGACTTTCCCTGGCATAATGGAAGATCCCGGCTGACGTGGCGGCAGAAGCAGTTCATTAAATCCGGCACGCGGACCTGAGGCCATCATACGGATGTCATTACAGATTTTGGACAGGCTGACAGCGCATACTTTCAGTGCAGCTGAGAGTTCCAAGTACGCGTCTGTATTCTGTGTCGCGTCAACCAAATCATCTGCGGTCTGTAGCGGCAGGCCAGTCACCTCAGACAGATACTCGGTAACCTTGACGATATATTCCGGTTTGGCATTGAGTCCTGTACCTACAGCTGTTGCACCCATGTTGATCATAAGCATACGTTTATTGGCGAATTGAAGACGTTCAATATCCCGTCCAATCACGCGCGCATAAGCACCGAACTCTTGTCCAAGTCGGATAGGCACGGCGTCCTGTAGATGTGTACGTCCTACTTTGACAACATCGTTGAACTCAATCTCTTTTTTGTGAAAGGCTTCCTGTAGTTTTTTCATCGTGCCTAGCAGGGTCTCGGAGAGCTGATAAGCCGCAATGCGTAAGGCTGTTGGCACAACGTCATTGGTAGACTGAGACATGTTCACGTGGTTGTTCGGATTACAGTGGAAGTAGTCTCCCTTGTTTTTCGTTAACAGTTCAAGTCCGCGATTGGCCAAAATTTCGTTGATATTCATATTCATGGAGGTGCCTGCACCACCCTGAATGGAGTCTACAATAAAATGATCGAGATGATGGCCTTTCATCATTTCATCCGCTGCCATGATGATGACTTCCCCAATCTTGTTTGGGAGCATTTTCAGTTCCATGTTCGCCATCGCTGCCGATTTTTTAACAGCAGCCAGTGCCGTAATCAGTTCGCGGTGAACCGGAACACCGGTAATCGGGAAGTTCTCTACAGCCCGCACCGTCTGAATTCCATAATACGCATAAGCTGGAATTTCTTTTTCGCCGATAAAATCTTTCTCCGTCCGTGTGGACATAGTAGACATCTCGTTCGCCTCCAGTGGCATCATAAAAATAGTTCGGCTCCAGCGTTGCTGAAGCGCACTCAGTATATCATTTAAGCAAAATAGATGCCAAGCTAAATGATTCTTTCATTGAAACCGATAATAATTTAAATTGGGGAATTTAAAATTTCATATCATGAATTACAGCTACAAGGGAGGGATACCAAAGCTTGTCTTATTCATTATGAGCTTTATGGTATGAAAGTCATGCATGAACGATATGCAAAAGCTAAATAGAGCGTTTTCAGTGATATATGTCACATGAAATTTGGTACAAGATTGGTAAAATAGGAAAAAAGAACTACGGGGTGCGAACATGAAATGGACTTTAGGGGCGAAGACTGTCGCAGGTCTGGTACTAATTTCAATTATTACTTACGGAACTAGCGGCTTTTTTATTTTCTTTGTAAAAGATTGGATTTCGCTTGATATGCCAAACTGGCTGTACATATCTATTATTTTGCTTATGGGAGTATGTTGGAACGGGATTCTCGGCTGGATTGCTTCCCGCTATCTGACTCGTCCGATTGTTCAGCTGTCTCGTGCAGCGCAGCAGGTATCTTCCGGTGATCTCACCACGGAGATTCCGCAGCGCCGTACACAAGATGAGCTTACCGTATTATATGATGCGTTCAACGTAATGGTTTCTAATCTGAGAAGTATCGTGAACGATATTGCGGATAGTACGCGGACAACCTCTCAGAACGCACAGTCATTGAGTGAAGCCATTACGCAGGCTGCAGAACAGATCGAGATGATGTCTGAGGCCGTGGATCATATTGCGGTTGGCGTAGAGGATCAGAAAGTGACTTCCCAGCATTCCCTGATTACCGCCGATGAGATGTTGAATGATTTTCAGAAAATGCAACATCAGTCTTTAGGTATGACCGAATTGTCCGGTAAGATGGAACGTTCGGTGGATCATACCAAAGAAACCTTCTCATCATTGATGAAAGGCATGGATGAACTGGCCGAGTCTCACAATCGTTCCCGTGATATTATGTTGCTCTTGGAGAAGGAAGCTTCCGATATTGAAGCGATTACGCAATCGGTCAAAAATATTGCTGAAGAAACAGGGTTACTCGCATTAAATGCTTCTATTGAAGCGGCGCGTGCAGGAGAAGAGGGCGCAGGATTTGCCGTTGTAGCGCAGCAGATTCGCAAACTTGCTGATGAGAGTAAAGATTCCGTTCATCGTATTAATGAACTGATCAGTCGTGTACAACAACGAATTCGGGAAACGGTGGAGCTGAGCCATGAACAGCATGGACTTGTTGTGAACGAATCAGAACGAACGGTTTCCGTTGATCAGACGTTGCTTGAATTGACAGGCACGGTTGAAGTGTTTATGCAAGGCGCTCATGATATTGGTTCCAAAATTGCTGAGCAGACAGGGCGCGTAGAGCAAACGCATGGTCATGTGAAGAAGATCCAGGGGAAAGCCGGTTCCTTCTCTGATGAAGCGAAGCGCATCATGGATGCCGCGCATGAGGAGACCGCAATCATGGAGGAGATATCCTCTTCTGCAGAAGAGTTGAGACAGTTAACAGATCGATTACTCGATAAAACTAAAGCATTCCGGATGCAGCCTTGAGCTGCTTCCGGAGTGTTTTTTATTTTCCGGGAAATTAGGGCGTATCTTGAAAGCTAATCAGTTTTCCAGGCATGAACTAGCTTATTATGGTAAAAGACGAACGTTTTTTCGTGTGATTGAAGATTTGTAAAGAATTTTTAAGAAAGATTAACAAAATTGCAACGCGCGGGCGATAAATGAAGATATAATAGGATTATCACAACAGAAGAAGGAGCCCAGTATATTGAAAACTTGGACAGGTATCCTGCTGATGATTATTTTGGCGGTGGCCACACTTTCAGTAACTTCAACTGCCAAAACGACAAATGAGTCGCAACAACAGCTTAATATAGATGAATCATCCAGCCAGGCCACAGCGGTCGAGGCTTCCCATATAGATCGAATGAATGATGCACTGAACAGCAACAAAGATATGATGCCGATTAAAGCAGATGATGTTTCCGTAGCTCCAGAAAATAAGGATGTTCGAGTGTACCCAATGAGTATTGGGGGCTCGGGATATATATATAATGGCCTTGTGGTTGAGGCAAACGGCAAAAAACGTGAATTTAGTGATTGGAGAGCAGAGGGGGGGGCGTACAAACCTGAAGTACATGAACTGGATTTAAACGGTGATGGTAAAAAAGAGATTGTGGTGTTGTATTCAGAGGGACACGGCACCGGAATTTATCTGGGTCAGGCACACATTCTTGATCCGGTTTCACTGGATGTAATGAAGATGCAGACTCTGGATGAGATTGTGAAAGAACATGTGGATTCCAAAGTTACGGTAACCTCCGACCAGATCGAGATTGGGGTGACTTTAAATGGGGTTCCAGCCGAGCCCTCCAATGTGGAGAAGGGAGCAGGAGATGTTCTGTATCATGAAAAGTTACAATTTGGTCGTGTAACTTATTATAGCGTGGAGGATAACAAGCTTGTTGTCTCTACATCGGGTGCATATGGCGAAGGGGTTTATGCGGGCGATTTAACGTTTTCTTATGTGTTTCAGAATGGGGAATGGAAGGCGAACGACTTGAAATATAGTATGGAAGTGTATGAAGAGGAATACTACGAATCATTTGATTGAGCAAAGGGTGATCTTGTGCTGCAGCACGAGGTCTTAGATGTAAATACCTAATAAAATATAGGACATGCCATGGCAAGCGTGACCATTGGATGGGGCTGAAAAAAAAGGAGTGACTACAGCCTCATTTTGTGCTGTCTGGAAATAAAAAAAGTTGCGGAAAAATGCTGAAAACAATTGACATTCACGCTTTAGTCGTTTAAATGTATAAAGGACAACTCATTTAAACGTCTGGGAGGGAATTTGATGAAGAAAAAAGTCGTACTTGGTTTGATGGTGGGCACATTGACACTCGGTATTGGTACAGGTGCACTGGCAGCTACAGGTTTGGAGCAAATCAAAGCATATCTCAACAGCAAAATCACCCTGAAATTAAATGGTGAGACAGTGACAGCCAAGGATGCCAATGGCAAGACGGTACTTCCGATCACATATAACGGAACCACATATCTGCCGGTTCGTGCAGTAGGTACGTTGCTTGGAACAGAGATCAATTATGACGGTGCAACTTCATCCGTCCTTATCGGTGGGACGAATGGTTCTGCGCCGGTAACCAACGGAAAAGTAACGCTGAGTGTACTTGGAACATCCGTACTGGGTTCTACCGCTTGGCACACCAAAGATCCTAAGGATACCACATACAAAGGCAAGGACTACAAGGATGTCTATCTGCATAATGACCCTGCAAAGCAGGGAAAAGATATCCAGATCAATACGGGTAAAAAGTATTCTTCTCTACACTTGGAACTTGCCGCGCTTAAAGGAAATCAGGAGATTCATATCTACGATCAGGATCTCGCGACACTCAAAAAATTCAATATCACTCCGGAAAACGGTATGATGAGTCTAGATGTAGATGTGAAAGGTACAGATGCTGTCTATGTCGAGATTGTATCTGAAGATCCGGGTTCAGCCCTGTTTGTACCGCTCACAACATCGTATCTGACAAAGTAGACAGAGTACGACTACGTTATGCCGGCTAATAAAAAAACGATGATTCACCAGGCATCCTCTGACTCAAGTTTTGAATACAGAGTTGTGTGGGGATCATCGTTTATTTTCATTTCATTGAAAATTCAATGCTGACTTACCCGATAGTCACGAATATTAGCGGATCATGGTATCCAGCGGTTTCAGGTTTGCTTCAATCTGAGCACGGCGTCCTTCCAGGAACGGAGGTAACGCCAGTGATTCTCCAAGTGTGGCGAAGTCCTCGTCCGTATCAAATCCCGGGCCATCTGTCGCAAGCTCAAACAGAATGCCGTTAGCTTCACGGAAGTACAGGGAACGGAAGTAGAAGCGATCTACAAAACCGGAGCTTGGGAATCGGAACTGATGTACTCGGTCAACCCATTGTCTCAATTCTTCCTCATTGTCTACACGGAAGGCCACGTGGTGAACACTGCCGCGTCCTGGCCGTTCTTGCTCCAGATCATTGCGTTCCTCCAAATGAACTTCTGAACCGCTACCACCTTCACCAGATTCGAACACAAGTACATCAGGTTGACCTGGAGTAAACGCGGGGTAGCTGCCTTTTGCTCTAAACCCAAGCAATTCGGTGAGAACAGGTGTAGTGAGTGAAGCATCCCGTACGGTCAGATGAATTGGGCCGAGTCCAATGATGCCATACTCCGCTGGTACAGGGCTTCGATCCCAAGGTTTACCCCCGGCGACACCCGAGTTATGTTCATCAGAAACGAGAATCAGCCGCATACCTTCAAAGTCTGTAAATGCCAGTGTTGCACGGCCTCCACGCTCTACAATCTCGCCGTGAGTTACTTCATATTCATCGAAGCGCTGTGCCCAATACGCAAGAGCTGCATCACTTGGCACACGAAGTGAGGTGGCAGAGATGCTGTTTACACCTTCACGTGTGCGTCCAGCCATTGGAATTTCGAAGAAGGTGAGCTCTGTGCCGGGATTTCCTTTCTCATCTCCATAGAACAGGTGATAGACCGAAACGTCATCCTGATTGACCGTTTTTTTGATCAGACGAAGGCCCATGATGTCCGTATAGAAACGGTAGTTTTGATCGGCATGCGCGGTGAGCGCGGATACGTGGTGAAGTCCTTTGATTAACATAATATGTTCCTCCTAGATAGAGATAAAGTTGAAGTTTTATGAACGTTCCTTAAATGTACTAGATCGCGAATGTTTTAAATAACAAGTCAGGGTAAGGAGTTAAGTTCGACTAGTATCAATTCAATATTTAAAGTTACTAACTTTTTGTATGTTTATTTCTCGGTTTTATCTTAACATAAAGATATTTAAAATACAATACTTATTTGAATGAAGCTGGACAGGTATAGTGATCAGTGGCAAAATGAAAAAAGTTACCAATCGCGTTATAAGAAGTTACCTCTGTTAACCGGAAAAGGAGAGAAGAAAAGGCATGGCCTATCCACCTTGGCTTGACCCGTATGATGCAGAGCCTTTTGCGGCATTCTCGACTTCACATATTGCATCGATGATCATTATTTTTGTACTTGTTATTCTGTTATTTCTTTTTAGGCATCGTCTTCGTTTCATGTCTGAACGTTCAAGCAGAACCGTACGCATCGGTTTGGCAGGATTCATGGTAAGTTGTGAGATTGTACTGCAAATCTGGTATGTGTATGGAGGAATTTGGAGTCTGCAGACATCGCTACCGCTGGAGCTGTGCAGTCTGTCGTTATTATTATCAGCGTTGTTATTACTGACACGCCAAAAATGGTTATTTTCTGCCTTGCTTTTTTCAGGTATTGCAGGTGCTCTGATGGCTATAATTACGCCGAATCTTGGTTATGCTTTTGCTCATTTCCGCTTCATTCAATTCTTTGTTGCACATGCGATGATCATTCTTGCTCTTCTCTATATGACTTGGGTGGAACAACTTCGTCCTGGATGGAGATCTGTTGCAGGCTCCATGATATTTGTAAACATTGCTGCGCTCATGGTATACGGTTTGGATGTGTTGCTCGATGCGAATTATATGTTCCTGAGACATAAACCGGGCACACCGTCTGTGTTAGATATGCTTGGGCCTTATCCGGTCTACATTCTCGGAGAAGAGATCCTGGCTCTGGTGTTATTCTCCTTGTTGTACCTTATGCTCTTTGCGATTCCTGAGTGGCTGAAACGTATCAGTGGCAAAAAGGAAAAGCAGCCGCAGACGTATTCCAAAAACTAACTTTCCTGAATCCGAGTTTTAATTAAGATAACCCGCAAACATTCTGATCATCCAGAAAATTTGCGGGTTTGTTATATTTCTGTCATCGGAGTGGGCGTGTAAATAAATAGCTCATCCACGCAGAAGTGATTCGGCACCATCCACGTAGATACGTGTGCCTGTTACATGTGAGGCTTCATCTGAAGCGAGGAACAGTACCAGATTGGCGACTTGCTCCGATGTTCCTGGTTCGCCTTTGAGCGGGTGCTCATGTCCCTCAGGAAACTCCACTGGAATCTGAACATCTTTCAGATCATCCGATGGATACGTATTGTCATCAATGTTGGTATCGATCGCTCCTGGGCAAACGGCGTTGACACGAATCTTGTAACGAGCTAGCTCCAGTGCCGCCATTTTGGTGAAAGCCGTTTGACCTGCTTTGCTGGAAGCGTATGCAGAAAATCCGATGCCGGAGAATACGCGGTTGCCGTTAATGGAACTCGTAATGATAATACTGCCGCCGCGCTCTTTCAGATGAGGGATGGCATACTTCACTGTTGCAAACGTGCCACGCATGTTAATCTCCATCGTCTGATCCCAATCTTCGATTTTCATCGTTTCAATTGGAGCCATGGCGCCATTAATTCCTGCATTAGCAAAAACGATATCCAGCTTGCCTGCTTCGGTTGCCGCCTGGTTGATGGCTTTCTCTACATGTTCCGGCTTGGAGATATCACATTCAATCACATAAGCTTCGCCACCGGCTTTTTCGATGATCTGTTTCGTTTCCTCTGCGTTCTCGGGTGTACGATCTAACATGTATACTTTGGCCCCTTGCTCGGCGAATCGAATGGCAGAGGCCTGACCAATACCGGAGCCGCCTCCAGTAACAATTGCTACTTTACCTTCCAAACGTTGTTCAGCCATTCATTGATCCCTCCATGTATGAATTGTCCTTGAACACTCTACTTCTAAATACCCGACATGGGGGAGGTGAATCATATGTGCTCATATTAAAAACAGGGCCCCATCTGGGCCCTGCTTTGTTCAGAAATTATAGTATGAAAATAATCTCATGAAGTAAGATTAGCTTCATACGTTTCATTCGTATAACTTGTATCATAGGATGTATGGACAGCTTGGTGTGACCACTTCATCTCTTGGTTACTTATGTTTCTTCCAGTCCATGGAGCTATTGTTCAGCAGATACTCAAAGTCATTGTCCCGGCGCTTCTGTTCCGCCTTACGAGCTTCCTCTGCCTGTAAACGCTCCTGCTCTTTGCGCTGTGCTTCAGCAGCTTTGGCTTCGTCAGCTTGCGCTTTCAGTTTCTCGAGCACATCACTGCTCAGTAAATCTTTCAGCGTGGTCGGTTGGTCCTGATTTTGATTCTGAGCCTTGGGTGCTGGAGTACGTCTTTTGGATTTAGCCACTTGGAAAATCTCCTTTCAAAAACATGAATCATCATCCATATCATTATTGTAGTCATAGTATATCAGGTTCGTGTTGCGCATTCCATGAAGTTGCAGAGCTCATGCAGGAAAAAGGGCATGTCACGGCGAATGAAGACAGGTATAAAACCATATAATGGTACCGATACTACGACTATTCCCTGAAGAAAGGAGTCGTTGTTCATGGAGGCAAACCGTAGTTTGTTGAAAGGGCTTGCATGGGGGATGGCTTTTAGTTTCCCACTGTGGATTGCGGTTATCGGGTGGCTGAATTTATTGGGATGGATACATTGAGGTATTATCCGAGACCGAAAAAGAGTTTTTGATCCATTTACTTATGTAAACGTTATCATTAAATAAGCTCTGCTCTGCGCCAAATGCACAGAACAGAGCTTTTGTTTGTTCTTAGAAGAGGGTTACTTTTTCTCCTCTGTAATCTTAACAGGTTCTGGATATTCCAGTCCGTGTGTATCAACGGTTACTTTCTTCATGACTTGGTCCGTAACCGGCTTGTCACCTTCGCCAATTTGCTGTGCTGCAATTCCATCAACTACATCCATTCCTTCGGTCACTTTACCAAAAGTCGCATAAGAGTTATCCAAATAATCAGCGTCAGCCAGCATAATGAAGAACTGAGATCCGGCAGAATCCAAATTATCTGATTTGCGTGCCATGGAGAGTATCCCACGGGTATGCTTCAGATGGTTTTTATGACCGTTAGAGGTGAATTCACCTTTGATCGCATAACCTGGTCCGCCTGAACCATTGCCGTTCGGATCACCGCCTTGAATCATAAAGCCCGGAATAACCCGATGGAAGATCAGGCCATCATAAAAGCCTTTGTTCGCCAGGGAGATGAAATTGTACACCGTATTGGGGGCAATCTCAGGATACAACTCAATGACGATCTTCTGTCCGTCCTGCATCTCAATCGTGGCTACAGGATTAGCACCCGCTGGTGGTGCTGGAACCGGAGTTTGTGTAGCATTGCTTGCCGGGCGTACGCATCCGCTCATAACGATCAACAGCATCGCAAACACAAGCGAGACTGCGGTTGTTTTTTTCCACCGTAAAGACATGAATATGTTCCTCCTTGGTTCGTTGTTATAACGAGTTTCATCCAATATAGTTTGGTGAATTCTTCAACTATCATACCGTTTCTTGGCTCAGAATGGCAATGCAAGCCATGTTAATTCGGTGAACTGGGGATGGTCATCATGAGAGCATGGGTGTAAAATAAGGAAAATGCTTCCGCATCAGGGGGACGTACGGGTCTGATCCGTCCGCTCCAAACACGGCAGTCCCGGCGTCAGTTACGGAAAGGACGGGCGGGTATATGAACTTCTCGTGGAAGCGTAATCTGATCATTTTATGGATCGGTGTCTTTTTTTGCAGTACGGCGTATTCCATTTCGATTCCGTTTCTTCCCTTATTTCTAAGCAGTGATCTGGGTGTGCGCAATCATCTGGAATTCTGGTCAGGACTTTCTTTTGGCATTACTTTTCTTGCAAGCGCTCTTGTATCACCCTTCTGGGGATCATTAGCCGATAAATATGGGCGCAAGCCGATGTTAATTCGTTCAGGGTACAGCTTGGCTGTCCTGTATCTGATTAATTTTTTTGTACAAGATCCGTATTCACTGATTGTGGTTCGACTGTTCCAAGGATTGCTTGCCGGATTTGTTCCTGCGGCGATTGCTCTTGTGGGCACGAACACACCTGAAGAGAAGACTGGATATGCTTTGGGCATTATGTCCACTGCTGGAGCTACAGGGGGGATTATCGGTCCACTGATCGGCGGGTTTGTCAGCCACTATTATGGCAACCGCAGTGCGTTTCTATTTTCGGCGATAGTCGTGCTGGTGTCCGCAATCATTGCAACCTTCTGGGTCAAGGAAGAGAATTTTAATCGTAACAAGGCACGTTCGCATGTTATGGATGATATCCGTGAAGCGAGAGCGAATCGTGTGTTTGTCACCGTACTTGGTATGATGGGCATCTGTACTTTTTCTGTCATGATTCTGGAGCCGCTATTAACGGTATATGTCATGGAGATGGGAGTTCAGCCTGATCGGGCTTCCTTAAGCTCAGGGATTATTTTCTCGGCGGTAGGTGTTGCGACGGTCATTATGGCTCCGCGCTGGGGCAAGCTTGGATCAAGGATCGGTTTTGGAAAAGTGCTGGTAATCGGACTCATTGGCGGCGCGGTGGGCAATCTGTTGCAGTTTTTTACAACAGGTTACGTTGCATTTGGCATTTTGAGATTTGTCTACGGACTCTTTTTTGCAGCCGTGTTTCCTGCGATCAATGCGATGATTGTACAGGTGACTGAACCGGCATTTCGGGGACGTGCATTTAGTCTGAACCAGTCCGCAGCCCAGATCGGAACGATGGCAGGGCCGATTATCGGCGGTGTCCTTGGCGGCTGGCTGCCGATTCGCTGGATATTTATCATTAATGGCCTTGCGCTTCTGGCTACTGCTATTGTGGTCAAGTGGTCCAGGTTGGAGCATAAGCTCCCCGGAGTGGCTAAGCCAGTGGAGAAGTGACCCTTGCAATGGCAATGGTGAACTGGAGAGAACTGCGTTTAGCTATAGATTTTGGATTCAGGTTTTTGAAAGAAACGTTATAAGTATGGGAAGAAGATGACGCTGGAAATGCAATTGTCATCTTCTTTTCTGTGTAAGCTAGAGCAAGCTTTGAAGAGAAAATAAAAGAAACCCCTTGTTGAGGGGGCTTCCAGCATCACTTTATTACATTCAGCGCGACGTTTACGCATACCGATCTGCAAATCAGTTCATGAGGTTTACTCGGAGGTCTGTTCGTCGGGAATGGCATGTTTGACCGCATCGCGCTGATCTTCATCTTCAAGTGCATCAGGAAAAGAATCTTCTGTAAAGAGGCCAAAATCAGGATCGATATCCCGCTCGGTAACAAGGTTCTTATTTTCTTTAACCTGTTCTTCCTCATTCTTTTTGGTCATGTCAGCACCTCCTATTGTCAGAATACGCAAAACAAGACATCCACTAACGCGGAGGCAGAATATTCTGCTGTGGTTTAGCGTCAGCTCCAGCCCCGTTTAACAGATCTGTACCATGCAGGGCATCGGGGTCGGGTGCGGCAGGATCAACCGGGCTGCCCGGTTGCACCAGATCTGCATCGGGTACGGCTTCCAGTGGAGTTTCCGCCAAACGGGATTCCAAACCTTCTTCGTCTACAGCAGATGTAGCAACGGGTGGAAGCTCCGATTCTTCCATTTCAATTTCAATGCGGCGTCCAGAAACTTCATCAAAGGTATCCATGTCGCCTTCGGGTACTTCGGTTTCAGGCGGAATATCACGGGACCTCTGGTAACGGTCATAATAGCGTTCACTTTCCACGTTGCTAATGGGTTTATCAGACATCATCAGCACTTCCTTTCATAATTTGTTTATAGTACAACGAATTCAAACAAAGTAATGCCATCATTTCAGCATTTTATCGTCATTCCAAGCATGATATTGTCCCCGTAAACAGACCAGATTATGTCAGGAATTCGTTAAAATTTCGGGAATACATATTTCACAAGGAAGTAGAGAAATCCGAAAAAGATAATGATATATGCGGCATATTTAATAAATGTAGAGGCGACCATACTTGAATCCGATTTGTGTTGTACATCCTTATGTTCAACTTCTACCGTGCGATGAGGCTCATTCATCATAATCATCTCCTTGTTTAAGTGAGTTTTGCTTTGAAAAACCATTACACATGATCCACTGGATTGAATCGTGCCAGCCGATTTTCCAGCATTTCTTGTTTTTCCTATGTTATGATGAAGCATGACTACTCAAGGAGGGGTGCAACGTGGACTGGTACACATTAGGCAATATGATCACACGTATTCGGATCGGACAGAAAGCGTCCACACCCGGATTTTCTCGTACAGTCATTCGTCGTCCGGATGGATTGTTCTGGGTTGGCGGTATATGGTCTGGACAGGTTGTTCAGTTACGTGATTTTTTATTCTCTGATATATGGACCATTTACGATGATGAAGAAACGGAGCAGTGGTTGGAGTTTCGTACGAAAGTGGAACAGAAGGAACGTGAAATGATCGAAAACCAGTTTGAGGACTTGCGAAATTAACGGCTTTTATAACAATAAAATGGAAAAAAGACTATAAATCTACTTATATGTGAATTTTAAATTTGTGTAAGAAGGTGACATGATAAACGGTGGCGAATTGATAGGGTGAGGGAGAAATGAAGAAGCGAAAATAAAAACTTTGAGGTGCTGTGAATGAGAAATGTGCCCAAAGCTATTATCATCTTGTGGATGACGATATGCACGATTCTGTGTATGCCGCATGGACTCGTGCTTGCCGCACCAGAAGAGATTCGGCAGCCTGTAGCCATTACAGGATGGGAAGTGAAATGGGGGAACGCTGGAGATCAGGGCTTCATTAGTGAGGTTATGGGCCAGGATGAAATATGGGAGAAACGTAGTGTTGAGCGAATTGTAGACAGTACGAAAGAACCATCAGGTTCTTTGTGGACACGTTTGACAATTCCCCGTTTGCATGACGGAAGTTCAGCGATTCGTTTCGAAAATATTAAAGGCACTCATATTGTGATCTATCTTGAAGATCGGAAAGTATATGAGAATTACCATTATAATTACGACAATAATGCCGTTTTTTTACCGCTATCTGCAGAAAATTCGGGTAGTACACTCTATGTTTGGGCGCAAAATGAGAGAGGATGGTTGGGCATTCAAGGTGATGTCCAGGTCGGGCCATATGCCATGTTGCAGGAGAAGTATCTCCATAATGGGTTAATGGATATCATTTTGGGTTCAACTTTTGTATTTACCTCGCTTATTATGCTGAGTTGCACATTTTTTCTGGGTCAGTTTCATAAAGGGCTATGGATATCACTGTGTGTCGTGATGGGTTCCATCGGGACAATGGTGATCACTTATTCTCAATTCTTGTACACTTTCTATCAAGTGTATGGGGACCTGTATTCTATTCTGTTTGATTTGGCCATGTTACTCGGAATGCCTGCACTTTGTTATTTCTTTGAACAAGTTATTGGCCCCGGTGTACACGGGATATTCACCAAATTAAGGAAGGCTCAATGGGCCTATTCCATCGTTTCTGTGTTTTCATTGTTTGTATATGTAGTATCGGGTGGGCAATGGGATCTATTGTACAGTCTTCTTGTACAGCATGTAGTGGGCATTATACTGGTTATTGTGCTGACCATCCTGCTGGTTGGTACGATAGCCCGGGCGCTACAACGTAACCGTGAAGCGATCCTGTTAGCAGTTGGTTTCGGCACCTTTTCGTTAATTAGTGTCATGGAACTTCTTTGGTACTATCAGCGAAGCGGGGCATATCACCTGCTCTGGTGGAAGTGGTCGATGGTTGCATTTGTTATCTCATTGATTGCTATTCTTGGTAGCCGGTTTGCTGAAAAACATAACAAAGTGTTAGAGTACTCCAAGGAACTGGAACTATTCAACAACGAGTTGCAGCGATCTGAAAAAATGGAAATCATTAGCGAACTTGCCGCTTCAGTTGCTCACGAGGTGCGTAACCCGCTTCAGGTGACGAGAGGGTTTCTTCAGCTTATGACAGAGCAGGAAGATAACAAGAACAAAGGATATGTACGTATTGCATTGGAAGAACTCGACCGGGCTTCCGGTATTATTACGGATTTTCTGACTTTTGCAAAACCTGAATTTGATCACATTATTTCATTGAATATTTCAGATGAATTTGATCATATCGAAGGTATACTGGTACCGATGGCTAATCTGGAAGGTGGAAAAATTACAACGGATATCCCGCCTAATATTTATATTCGTGGAAATTCTTCGAAGTTCAAGCAGGCCTTTATCAACATTATTAAAAATAGTATTGAGGCGTTTCAGGGAGGACAAGGTCAGATTGATATCTGGGCATACTCACAGGATGGCAAAGTTAAAGTGCATGTCAGAGATAATGGTGAAGGGATGAGTGAGGAAGCCTTGTCCCGACTGGGAGAACCGTATTTCTCTAATAAAATCAAAGGCACTGGGCTAGGTATGATGGTTACCTTCCGCATCGTGGAAGCGATGAATGGACAGATCAGTTTTACAAGCACAAAAGGGGTAGGAACAGAAGCTGTTGTATCTTTTCCCGAGTTCGTTAAATGATGGACTCGGGGAGGATATCCAGTTTAATGTTCTACCCCTGATTTTTTTATTTAGCTAAGATTAAAATGATCTCCACGGTCCGCAATTGACGTCATAATTGACTTTGGAAGGGTTAGGTGGAATGACCAGAACATAATCATTTTGTTGCTCCTCGACTGTGCGAATCTTGATATGATCAGGAATCGTAATACCAAACGCCTCGCGAAGTGCCTGCTTAGGATTAGAATGGAGTTGTTGTCTGAAGTGTTCATCTGTCCAAGCTTTCTCAATAATATCCTCATGCAACGTTTTTTCTGACACCATCATCGTCAACATTCCCTTCATATTTAAATTAAACTGAATCGGCTTGTCCCGTATTAGAAGGCCCGGATTGTGGTTCGCTGATCCAGTAGTGAAACCCACCTCGATAAAGTCTTTTTTTACGTTGTTCTATTTCCTGAATTGCTTGTACCAATGAGTTGCACAGATAAGAATTCAGGGCAATGAATTGTGGAAACTCCAAGTTAGAAGATGCAATGATGTCATTGAAGTGTTGAGCTACGTCTGCATAACTGTTCATCAGTTGTGAGTTATATACATTGTGGTGTATAGATTCGTTAAGTACATGACTCGTCGGATATTCCTGTTGGAGAGCTGTGGATAGGTGAGAGAGGTAGCTATTGTAGTTGCCGTTTACAGCATCCATTTTCGTGTCTGTAAAGTCATCTGTCATCTGTAGAGTCATGAGAACGATATTCAGTGCACCGCAGACCGAAGAGATTCGAGCCGGTTGCTCTAGTAAAATCAAGGAACCAATGACTCCTAATTGCGTTGGTGAAGCTTTCTGGGCGATGAGAAGTGGGTTATGCTGAAAATAATCCACGTGTAATTCACCATTTACGCTTACTGCCCAGTCCTGAATAACGTGTCTGAAATGGTTCCAGAAGACAGAAGAGGGTTCAAATAATGCATTATAGACTTGAAGGGCATCCACATAGCAAAGATTCCCAAGAGATAACTTCAGCACCGCATCCTCAGTTGGCTCATCCATGACATCATCCAGATTAAGAAAATACATCATGTGTAACAGGCAAGCTGTGCTAAGCTGATGAGCTTGATCGGACGGGAGTCCCTCTGTGTACTGCATCCATAGCGGAGTGATGTAACCGATGCAACTGTGTCCCGGATCCCCCCTGAAGGGGTTGAGCAAACGGAGTTGTTCAAGCGCATGCCCTACCAGTGAATCAGGGTATTGCCGAAGACGCTCTTCAACAGAATCAAACACGGCCTTCACGTCAAGCATATACGGATCTAGCCATTCTCGATGCATGATATGAAAACGTCCCTCCTGCATTAAATGTTGGAATATGCAGTAAGATCAAGAAGTTAAATACAGTATATCTTAAGTTAGTTGAAAAAAATAGGATTTTTTGTGATCATTTGTGAGAAATTTGATGACATTTTGGATTTTATAGCATAAAAAGTTGCAATTTGGGTTCAGACTAAGAAGGCAGAGGATATCGAGACAAAGAAAGGTGGATAAAGAATGAAGATAAATTGGAAATCATGGCTGGCTGCCAGCGCAGCTGTTATCATTTTTGCTGTTGCACCAGGCCAAATGGTTTTAGCTGATCCCGTTTCTCCTGCGGAGCAGCAAGATGAAAACCTGGCTGAATCTGCCGGTGGGAACCAAAAGCCTTGTATGCAGGCAGGCCATGGTTTGTTTATGATCGGAGAAACAGCCGATTTGCTCGGAATTGGACTCCGTGATTTGAAGCAGCAGATGCAACTTGGCAAGACCTTAACCCAGATCGCGAAGGAACGCAAAGGATTCAGTGAAGAACAGTTACTGCAAAAATTAAAGCCCACGCTGTCAGAGCGCTTGGATCTGGCCGTGAAAGAAGGTTGTCTCACCAAGGAACAAGCTGCAGCAGCGAAAGCCAATATGGATGTGAAGTTAAAAAAAGTAGTGAATACCCCGCTTGCCGAATTGCGACGTGAATTTACGCACCATGGAAAACATCCGATGGTAGATAAAGGGGCAATAGCGAAATACATCGGGATTACACCTGAACAATTGCAAGAACAACTGCATGCAGGCAAGTCTTTGGTTGAAATTGCGCAAACGAAAGGCATCAGTGAAACACAGCTGGTGAATCAGTTAAAAGAACAATTAACAGGTGATCTGCAAAGGTTCGTTCATCAAAAACGGCACGGTCATTCCATTCCAGTTCATCCGGGACACGTGCCTGGCCGATCCACCTCAACCGAAGTGAAATGATCAACTTCATAGAACAAGATGACTGATCTACTGAGCAAGATGAGGAAAAAATTCAAGAGCGTCCTCCGCAGGGGAGCACGCTCTTTGTTTGTTTTACACGTCTGAGGGCCTAAGGGGCGAATTTTGATTCGGGGTGCGTCTTCCAGAACCCGCTAATGGATCACTAAAAGCAGAAGCTTGCCGAGCCTTGCTACGTGTCAATCCAACCATGAAACGAGAGCCTGGCAATTTAGACAGTGTCCAGCTAATGCCAAGAGCGGTCACAACGGTGACTATGAATGAGATTATCGTTAGAGGCAGATGCCACCCGCTAAGGTGTAACGGTCTGGTAACATATGCGATGGCATAAATCACCAAGGCATGGACTAGATAACCGCCGAAGGAGTAGCGTCCAATCCAAGTGAGAAGACGCTGAAACCATAGGTTTTTACCATGTAGCAGAACAAGGAAACCGTAGAGCATTAACATCTGAGCCATAATACTGATGAACGTACTGGGTTTTAGGTACGTAGAGATATTGAGGTTCATCGTATCTTCTGACCCGCGCAGTACAGCGTACCCCATCCAGATATACATCGCGACAAAGACCGCAATCATGCAAGGGAGCATTCTCATCGTCCAATTCCTCCAGCTTTCCACCGTCCAGGCGCATACCGCGCCAAGGAAAAAGTAGAACCAATACATGAGCCATGAATATGAACGATATTCCAGCATGCTAGACCAGGGCTCTGGCCACCATTGTGTCCAGTCAGCCATATCATAATAAGACCATTTCATAAGCCAGAGATAAAATAGTGCTGCAACGAGTATGATGGTTAACGTCACCTGTTTCGGCGTAAAACGCTTGAGGTTATCGAGCCTTTTACGAACAGCATGAGCCCCCGCGAGAAATAAAGGAAACAGGATATAAAATTGGAACACCATCAGCACAAACCACAGGTGATATCCTGTCTGCGGTATAAATAACTCATGTACAAAGCTTCCCAGATCCGGCATACCGGAAGTCCAGAACGTAGGAGTAAACACACGTACAGCTAACCAGTAGATGAGCGTCCATATGAAGAAAGGCATATAAATATCACCAAATCGCTTCCCGATGAAGCGGGGATAATCCGGCTTCGTATGGCGATGGTGATAGAACAACAACACACCCGACAGAAATACAAAAGTAGGTGTGCCAAACCTTGTCAAATGATAAATCATGGTCAGCATCACGGAATCAGGTTGCTCAATATCTGGCCGATAGATGTATTCAGCAATGTTATGCTGCATGACGATAGCCAGAAAAGCTAATCCGCGAAGTTCGGTCCATTCGGCTATTTTCGGCTTTTTCATTTCCATTCCTCCCTTATGTAGCCAGGGTCATCATATAAGACTACCCTCCAAACATTAAGGCTGCATTAAATGGCGAAAAAAGGAATCAAAAAAAGACGGCCTAAGCCGTCTTTTTACTGGTGATTATGTGATAGTCACTCGTTTGATTTCCCAGTTACTGAGCCACCCGACGAAGACTGGTTATCTTCTTCAAATAACTTCTGAATGTAAGCTTGAAGCTTGGGCACATTCACACCTAATACCTGAGCAGATCCAGCCCGCTCATTTGTAAGCAACTTGTTCGGTGGAATCTGCTGCTGGTCGATCTCGTTCACACGAATATCAAAGCCGAGTGAAGCGAGCTTCAGCATTTGGGTTGGGCTTAGATCTGTTTTGATATAAGGAGCAATGGCTTCCAGCATCTCAGGGATTTTAAAGAGCGAAGTGGTGCTCTGCATCTTCTTGGCAAGTTCGGTCATAAAGATGCGCTGACGCTCTGTACGTGTGAAATCGGAGGTTGCATCATGCCGGAAACGAACATACTGGAGGGCTGTCTTGCCATCCATATGTTGCAGCCCTTTTTTCAAATCAATATCATACATGTGTTTATCCGCTTTGCTTGTGTAGTACATATCTTTTTCCACATCAATATCGATACCATCCAGCGCATCAACGAGAGCCATGAAGCCTGTAAAGTCCGTGTAGACATAATGCTGAATCGGTATACCGAGCAGATCGCTGACCGTCTGTTTGGTTAATTCGGCTCCCCCGAAGGAATAGGCGGCGTTAAGGCGGCTTTTGCCATGGCCTGGGATGTTAACGTAGGTGTCGCGAAGTACGGAGAACAGGTGGGCCTTTTTGGAAACTGGATTAATCGAAGCAACCATCACCGAGTCTGAACGCCCTGCGTCATCCCCTCTCGAGTCACCACCAATTAATAAGATATTTACTCTCTCTTTGCCGTCCCACTTCGGAATGACCACTTTGGGTGTATCGGAGCTTTCCGTACTGTTCGAGGCATTACTAGAATTAGGCGAATCGCTAGATGCGGCAGTCGAAATGCTATTGGCAAAATGAACGATTGAATATCCGTAGTAGACAATGACTCCTGTTACAACAAGTGCCAAGGTCAGGGCTGTACCCCATAACCATTTTTTAAACATAATCTCACCTTTCTTATGTAGAACTGATAGATCCCCAAACTAGTTTAACAAAAAGAAAGTGAAATGTCCTCCTTGATTCCGAAAATAAATTTAAATTCAATATTGTTTTACGAATAGTTTGCTTGTTGTGGTTGGGACAATCATTATGGAGTTTCATCGCTTTCTTGGGAAATTCGTGAACATCCACAAGTGTGGAAATCTACTTCGGTTAGTTCAATGAAAATATAGTCTATTAAATATACTTATTTCATTGTTAAGAGAAATTTTCTTAAAACTAAGATTTCATATATTCACTCGAAGAATATCTATGTCGATATATTATATAGATGTACTAGTTTATTGGGGAAAGTTGGAGGAGTGGGAACATGGGAAAAATGCGGGGGAACGCATCGGGGAAAGTGAAATTTTCGATTCGTGCCAAATTATTAACTGGCTTCTTAATTGTGTTGGCATTGCTTATCTTTGTTAGTGTGTACTCATTAAGTCAAGTTTTTGCAATGTCTGATAAATCAAGACAGATCGATCAGAAATCGATGCCGAGTATAAGTTTACTCGGAATCATGAACGGTGATGTGTCGGATGTCGAAAGGTTGGCACTAGCCATCATTGTAGAACAGAATCCGAGTGAGACGGAGAAACTGAACGAAGCGTTGAAAGTGTTGCTTGCCAAGATTGAGGATGAGCGCAAACAACTGCTTACCTTCATTAAGGGTGATCCTCAAGCGGAGCAGCTGTACGAACAGTTTTCTACTAATTATGATTCGTATTTACAGAAAATGCCGGAGTTTGTCGACTATGGTCTCAAAAATGATTATACTACGGCCAGCATGCTACATACAGCAGCCTATCCAATGTGGTATACAGCCAATGATCTGATTACTCAGTTGATTAATCTCGAAAATAGCGGTGCAAAAGAGATTTCTTCCGGATCTGTCAAGCTAGCTGAGAATGCTTTTACAATCATTTTAGTTGTAGCGATCGTTGCAACATTGTTATCCTTATTCATTGCATTTTTCATCGCGAGTATGATCTCCCGTCCGGTTAAAAAGATGAGTGAAGCTGCCGCAGCGATTGCTGAAGGTGACCTGACAGGTGAGGCAATTACATTGAAGAACCGGGATGAGCTGGGTGTCCTGGCAGAATCCTTCAATACAATGAGTCAAAATCTGCGTTCGATGATTCAATCCGTATCGGAAACATCGGAGCAAGTTGCGGCTTCATCCGAAGAACTTCTCGCAAGTGCAGAGCAAAACGCGAAAGCTTCGGAGCAAATTACTGAAACGGTGGAAGAATTGTCTGTAGGAACATCGAATCAGGTTGATATCGTGAAGCGTTCTTCGCAGGCAATGAATGAGATGGCTTTGGGTTCAGAACAGATTGCCGAACTGGCTCAAAGTGTATCCGTATCCGCTGTGGATGCGGCGAATCAATCATCGGAAGGAAACAAAATCATTCAGCAAGCGGTTGAACAGATGGGATCGGTTCGTAACTCCATCGCTTCCTTGAGAGAACTGGTTACAGGACTCGGCGAACGTTCTGCCGAGATTGGCACGATCACTGAAGTGATCAATAACATCGCCCGTCAAACCAATTTGCTCGCTTTGAATGCAGCGATTGAAGCCGCAAGAGCAGGGGAGCACGGTAGAGGCTTTGCTGTCGTTGCAGGAGAGGTGCGCAAGCTGGCGGAAGAATCCTCCGCTTCTGCACAGCAGATCACACAGATTGTACAACTGATTCAGCAAGATACGGATCATGCGGTACAAGCTGTAAAAGTAAACAGTAATGAAACAGAAACCGGCATTGAACTGGTTGCTGCAGCTGGTCAAGCCTTCGAACAGATTTCGGACGCTGCCAACAAGGTCGCTGGTGAGATTCAAGAAGTATCTGCCGGTTCTGAGGAGATGTCAGCTAGCACAAATGAGGTTGTAAGTTACGTAGGTCAAATCTCCAATATTGCTTCGGAAGCCGCGGGTTCTGTACACAACGTATCTGCTGCAACCGAAGAGCAACTGGCTTCCATGGAAGAGATTGCTTCCTCAGCTGGATTATTATCCAAAATGGCGGAGGAATTGCAGGGACAAGTGAACAAGTTCAAAGTATAGATCGCAAAAGCAGATCGTCAAAAAGGCTGTTTCTTCCCGGCATGTCCGGTGCAGAAACAGCTTTTTTGTCATATCACGCTGATCAAGTCACAACAATGTTATTTCAGAAGTCACCAATGTTGATATTTCAAGTCAAACAAACGACTATAATGGTAATTAATGGTGGAAATTACATCGAGTTACCACCATGGAGAGGAGCGAGGTCACTCAGAATATTGGGAAGCATTCATCTGGAACTTTCGAGAAAAGGAGATGAACATGATTTATGAAAGGGCGCTGGTGGAGACGCGTTGCTATGGTAACGTTATCGGCAGGACTTCTCGCAGGGAGCTTTTCTATGAATACAGGATTACGTCAGGCGGATGCGGCCGCCGGAGATCATAACTATGCCGAAGCACTACAGAAGGCTATTTATTTCTATGAAGCGCAACGCTCAGGCCCGTTGCCTGCCAATAACCGGGTTGAATGGCGGGGCGACTCGGGACTGCAGGATGGCGCCGATGTCGGTGTCGATCTGACCGGCGGCTGGTATGATGCTGGAGATCATGTGAAATTTGGATTTCCAATGGCTGCTTCGGCAACCATGCTAGCCTGGTCTGTCGTTGAGTATGCCGACGGCTATGAGCAAGCCGGACAACTGGAGGAAATCAAAGATAATATCCGGTGGGCAACCGACTATTTTATGAAAGCGCATACCAAGCCAAATGAATTATGGGGACAAGTCGGTGGTGGCAATATCGATCATGCTTGGTGGGGACCTGCAGAGGTGATGCAGATGAACCGGCCTTCGTTCAAGATCGATGCTTCCTGTCCGGGAAGTGATCTGGCGGCAGAAACGGCTGCTGCACTGGCGGCGGCATCCATCGTGTTTGCAGATGATGATCCAACCTACTCGGCGAAGATGCTTCAGCATGCGAAAGAACTGTACAACTTTGCAGATACATATCGGGGAAAATACACCGATTGTATTACCGATGCTGCTGCATTTTATAATTCGTGGACGGGATATGAGGATGAGCTTGCGTGGGGCGGAGCATGGCTTTATTTAGCTACCAATGATAACGCTTACTTGTCCAAGGCGATGGCAGCTGCAGATCGGTGGTCTACAAGCGGAGGTTCCGCGAACTGGCCTTATACCTGGACACAGGGCTGGGATAGTAAACATTACGGCGCCCAGATTCTGCTTGCCCGAATCACCTCCAGTTTGAATATGCCGGAGGCAACAAAGTTCATCCAATCAACCGAGCGCAATCTCGATTACTGGACGGTTGGCACGAATGGAGGGCGTGTGACTTACACCCCGGGCGGATTGGCGTGGCTGGATCAGTGGGGTTCACTCCGATATACAGCCAATGCAGCATTCATTGCATTCGTGTACTCCGATTGGGTTAGTGACCCTGTGAAAAAATCCAGATATCAAAACTTTGCGACTTCACAGATGAATTACATTTTAGGAGATAATCCTCGTCAGAGCAGTTATGTTGTGGGGTACGGAAAAAATCCGCCACAGCATCCGCATCATCGTACCGCTCATAGTTCATGGATGAACAACGAAGATATTCCGGCGAATCACCGTCATATTTTATACGGCGCCATGGTGGGAGGACCCAATGCGTCAGATCAATATACGGACGATATTTCGGACTATGTGAGCAATGAGGTGGCGACGGATTATAATGCTGGCTTCACGGGTGCACTCGCCAAGATGAATCTGCTCTATGGACAGAATCATCAACCTCTGGCGAATTTCCCTGCTCCTGAAGTCAAAGGTGACGAGTACTTTGTAGAGGCTGCCGTGCGGTCATCAGGCTCCAATTATACGGAAATCCGCGCATTGCTTAACAACCGCTCAGGTTGGCCTGCACGGATGGGAGATAAGCTTTCCTTCAAATATTTCCTCGATTTGAGTGAAGTGTATGCTGCGGGACGCACCGTATCCGATGTTCAAGTCACAGTATCCTCTACTGAAGGTGCAACCGTTTCTCAACCTGTCGTCGTGGATGCCGCCAAGCGGATCTACGCCGTTACAGCAGACTTCAGTAATACCAAAATTTATCCAGGCGGAGAGGGGAATTATCGCAAGGAAGTTCAGTTCCGGATTACCGGACCGCAAGGGGCATGGAATCCAGCGAATGATCCTTCCTACCAGAACCTGACGACAGGAACTCCGGTAAAAAGTGCACACATTCCTGTATATGATGCTGGAGTGAAGGTATATGGACAGGAGCCGGGTATTACACCCGTGACCGTGCCAGTCGCTCCTACTGGAGTGCAAGCTTCGCCTGGCAACAATCAGGTGACGCTGAGCTGGACTGCCTCCGCTGGGGCTGTATCATACACGGTGAAGCGTGCCGAGGTTAGTGGTGGCCCGTACACAACCGTTGCGACAGGTGTGAATGGATTGACTTACACCAACACAGGATTGACGAATGGCAAGGCGTATTATTACGTGGTGACCGCTGTAAACGCAGCCGGCGAATCGCCAGCTTCTGTTCAAGTGCTCGGGACGCCGCAGGCCGGTTCAACTGTGCCAGGAGCTCTTACTTTAAGTGGAACAGCTGGCAACAATCAAACGGTGTTGTCATGGACAGCAGCATCTGGAGCTGCCAGCTACAAGGTACAACGTGCCGCTGCCAATGGTACGTTTGCGGATGTAGCGACCGGGCTGACTGTGTTGACCTACACGGACACGACAGCGCTTAATGGAACTTCGTATAATTACCGGGTTGTTGCCGTAAACGCAAGTGGGCAATCGTTATCTAACGTGGTTGTACTGACACCTTCGGGACCGCCTGTGTCAACGGGTACGCTGGAAGTGCAGTATCGAAGTGGAGGGTCCGGGAATTCCAGCAATGCGGTAACCCCCCAGTTTAATGTGAAGAACACAGGCACACAGCCTATTGATTTGAGCACGGTGAAAATCCGGTACTACTTTACCAAAGATGGCACAGAGGATCTGACCTTCTGGTGTGATTACGCCGTGGTGGGTACAGCCAATGTGCAAGGCAAGTTTGTGAACGTGAATCCGGCAAAAGGAACGGCGGATACGTACCTGGAGATCAGTTTTACCTCTGGAGCGGGAAGTTTGGCAGCCGGAGTAGAAACGGGCGTGATTCAGGGACGTTTTTCAAAAAATAACTGGAGTAACTTCGATCAGAGCAATGACTACTCCTATGATGGTTCCAAGACTGCTTTTGCTGCATGGAACAAAGTGACCGCGTATCAAGGCAGTACCCAAGTATGGGGGCTAGAGCCGTAAATCAAAGAACTTTGACGGGCAAGAGGCAAAAGAACAGCATGGGCAGACCAGCAGCATCGATATTAAATTTCCACTATTCCAGGGAGGTATATATTCATGTTGAAAACAGCTGCAAAAAAGAGTTTAACTGCCATGCTGGCAGGAACCGTCATGCTGACGGGATACACGGGACTCTGGGCTGGTCCTGAAACGGCACATGCTGCCGATCAGGCGATTGAAATTCAGGCCGATGGAGTGAATGAAGCTCGCTTTTTGCAATTATACGCTCAATTAAAAGACCCGGCGAACGGATACTTTTCTCCAGAAGGGATTCCTTATCACTCCATTGAAACGTTGCTGAGTGAGGCACCGGATTATGGACATATGTCTACGTCGGAGGCGTACAGTTACTGGTTGTGGCTAGAAACGATGTATGGTCACTATACGGGCGATTGGAGCAAACTGGAAGCGGCCTGGGATAACATGGAGAAGTACATTATTCCGGTGAATGAAGGGGACGGCAAGGAAGAGCAACCAACGATGAGTTTCTATAATCCGAACAGTCCTGCAACATATGCAGCGGAAAAACCATTCCCTGACCAGTATCCTTCCAATCTGAATGGTCAGTATGCAGCAGGTAAGGACCCACTCGATGCCGAGCTCAAGGCAACCTATGGTAATAATCAGACGTATCTGATGCACTGGCTGATCGACGTGGATGACTGGTATGGATACGGAAATCTGCTGAATCCTTCTCATACAACAACGTATGTGAATACGTTCCAGCGTGGGGAGCAGGAGTCCGTGTGGGAGGCTGTTCCTCATCCATCCCAGGATGATAAATCATTTGGTAAAGCAGGCGAAGGGTTCATGAGTCTGTTTACGAAGGAAAATCAGGCTCCATCGGCACAGTGGCGTTATACCAATGCAACGGATGCGGATGCGCGTGCAGTACAGGTACTGTACTGGGCGAAAGAGATGGGCTATAACAATACGGAGTATCTTGATAAAGCCAAAAAGATGGGTGACTATCTGCGGTACGGGATGTACGACAAGTATTTCCAGAAGGTTGGAAGTGCGAAGAACGGTACACCAACCCCAGGTACAGGTAAAGACTCCAACATGTATCTCATGGCTTGGTATACGTCATGGGGCGGTGGATTGGGTCAAGGCGGGGATTGGGCATGGCGTATTGGGGCAAGTCACACGCACCAAGCCTATCAAAACCCGGTTGCAGCATATGCCCTGTCTGATCCGGCAGGCGGCTTGATTCCAGAGTCACCTACAGCCAAAGCGGACTGGAATGCGACGTTAAAACGTCAGCTCGAATTCTACACATGGTTGCAATCCCATGAGGGTGCAGTTGGCGGCGGGGCAACCAATAGCATTGGTGGTTCTTACGCATCTTATCCGGCAGGTGTGAGCACGTTCTATGATATGGCTTATCAGGAAGCACCAGTATATCGTGACCCGGATTCCAATACGTGGTTCGGATTCCAGGCATGGCCGCTGGAGCGTGTGGCGGAGATGTATTACATCTTGGCAGAGAGCGGTGACTTGACCTCTGAGAACTTCAAAATGGCTAAACAGGTCATTACAAAATGGGTGGACTGGACCAAAGATTATGTGTTTGCTGGTGAGCGCCCTGTAACGGATGCTCAAGGCTACTATTTGAATGCGGCAGGACAGCGTATTCTCGGTGGAAAAAATGTTCAGGTAGCAACAACTCCGGCTCCAGGCGAGTTCTGGATTCCAGGTGGTCAGGAATGGCAAGGACAGCCGGATAAATGGAATGGATTCAGCACCTATACGAATAATCCAAACTTCCATGCCATTACTAAAGATCCAGTACAGGATACAGGGGTACTGGGAAGTTATATCAAAGCATTGACGTTCTTCGCAGCTGGAACTGAGGCAGAGAACGGTACGCTCAGTGTGAAAGGTCAGGAAGCCAAAGACTTGGCTCAGACGTTGCTCGATACAGCTTGGGATTACAATGATGGTGTAGGTATTGTTACAGAGGAAGAACGTAAAGATTACTTCCGTTACTTCGCGAAAGAGATCTATCTCCCGGCGAACTGGACGGGTACGTTCGGTCAAGGTAATACGATTCCAGGCACCGCAGGTGTACCTTCCGATCCGGCAAAAGGCGGGAATGGCGTGTACATCGGATACTCCGATCTGCGTCCTGCAATCAAGCAAGATCCGGCTTGGGCTTATCTGGAGAACAAGTACAAAACATCTTACAACCCGACCACGAAGCAGTGGGAAAATGGTGCACCGACCTTTACGTATCACCGTTTCTGGTCACAAGTTGATATGGCTACCGCTTATGGAGAGTTCGACCGTCTCCTTGGTGACAGCGAAACACCAGGCGTGGAAGCACCTGCCGCTCCTGCAGGTGTAACTGCTGCAGGCGGTGACAAACAAGTGGTCTTGAACTGGAATACTGCGGCGAGAGCAACTTCCTATACCGTAAAACGTGCCGAAGTGAACGGTGGCCCGTATACTTCTGTAGCAACTGGCGTTAGCGGTTCTACGTTTACAGACACCGGACTGACGAATGGAAAAGCATACTATTATGTCATTACCGCTGTAAATAGTGCTGGTGAGTCCGCGCCATCTGCGCAGGTTACGGCAACACCGCAGGCCGGAGTAGCTATACCAGGAGCCTTTACCCTGAGTGGAACAGCAGGGGATGCCAAAGCTGTGCTGAACTGGACGGCTTCAACCGGAGCGGCAACCTATAACGTGCAGCGTTCGACAGGTACAGGTGCGTATGCCAATCTTGCGACAGGGCTGACGGCACTGACGTATACCGATGCAACAGCAGTGAATGGTACGGCCTATAACTACAGAGTGGTTGCCATCAATGCCGATGGACAGACGAACTCGAATGTGGTTGTGCTGACACCGATGGCTGCTCCGATTTCAACCGGAACACTTGAAGTGCAGTATCGCAATGGAGGCTCGGGGGCTTCAGGCAACTCGCTTACACCACAATTCAATGTGAAGAATACAGGTACGACGGCCGTCGATCTGAGCAAAGTGAAACTTCGTTATTACTTTACGAAAGATAGTGCCGCTGATCTGAGCTTCTGGTGTGACTATGCACAGGTTGGCAGTGCCAATGTGCAGGGCAAATTTGTAGCTGTGGAGCCGGCAAAAGGTACGGCAGATACGTATCTGGAGATCAGCTTCACTGCCGGGGCAGGTAGTCTGGCCGCTGGTGCTGAGACAGGAATCATTCAAACACGTTCCTCCAAAAACAACTGGACGAATTTTGATCAATCGAATGATTACTCCTTCGACGCTACACAAACCGCATTTGGTGCATGGACAAAAGTAACAGCATACCAGGATGGCGTGAAGGTATGGGGAATGGAGCCATAATTGAATCAGCAAGCAGAGCATGGAATGAAGGGAAAGGGTTAGTTTCAGGAATTGGGGCCGGGAACGGAAAGCCTGATCTTTTATTCCAATCTGCTGTTGATTATACTTCCGATGAAAGGCCGGGGAGAAATCCCCGGTTTTTTCTCGTGTTCAACGATTTAAATCCATTTATTTTCATTTGTGAAAGAGGGATTCCAGATTGAAGCGGAATGAAACGTAGTAATGTTTTCCAGTTAGATGAGGAGAAATATTAAAATCTAGTGCATAGGTTGCATGCGCGTGTAGCAAAGGTCTGCCTGACCAAAACGTGGAAATCTAAGGTGTATCAATTAGTTACAAAAAATTAACCGTTCATTCCGTGTAGGGTATGCTCTATTTTTCCAGCCGAAGAACGTTTTCCCTGATCCTTAGTGCTCACACTTGTCTCAACCCTTGCAGGACTTTGGGCTGATGAACGTTAGAGAATGCCCGTTTACAATAAGGCGAGCCAGGAAGATGGCTTCTTGGTTAAAATTTTGTAATATCCGGAGGGACACGACATCATGAACTGGAAGAATACCATTGTTACGGCAAGTGTAACAGCAGCAATGCTGATGGGAAGTCTAACAACGGCAGCGCTCACAGGACAGGTATCCGCAGCAGCGGCAGATCAATCGAAAGTAGAAGTCATCTGGGGTGTAAACCTTCGAACCTCACCAACGTCATCTGGTAAAGTCATTCGTATGGTTTCCAAAGGAGAAACATTAACTGTGCTTGAGCAATCCGGATCGGATTGGTATAAAATCAAAGATGCTTCTAATCGGACAGGTTATATCTCGTCTTCATCCAAATACACACAAGCGATAAGCGGTGGATCAACAGCAGGCAATACGGGCACGACTAGCGGTTCAAGTGGCTCGGGTTCTAGTCAGGGCTCAACAAGTCAGGGAAGTGTTGCAGTAGAGAAGGTTATTGCGGCCGGAATGAAATACATGGGGACACCCTATAAATATGCATCGGATCGCGACAGTACGGCAACGTTTGACTGTTCCAGCTTTGTAAGGCGAGCTTTTATTGACGGACTTGGCATTACACTTCCAGCAGACTCACGCCAACAAGGAGATTATGTGAAGAAGAAAGGTACGGTCACAACGAATTGGAAGAACCTGAAACGTGGTGATCTCATGTACTTTATGTCTTACAAAGGCACTTCTGCATCAGCCTACAGTAGCGTGAACAAATCTCGGGCGACGATTACACATACGGGTATTTATTTGGGGAATGGTAAAATATTGCATACATACTCCAACGCTGGCGGCGGCGTGACAGTAAGTGATATTGCCGGCAAGCACTGGGAATCCCGCTTCCTGTTCGGAGGCAGTGCGTTGTAGGACAGTGACATAAAATTAAAACACCTTTCATTTGACCGTTATTTTGGCAAATGAAAGGTGTTTTTTTGTGCTTTAGTTTACAAAGGTGCTATTCCATCGTGATAGAACAATCGGAACAAAATGTCTTGATTGTAGTTACCAAATCCTTCACCATACAGGGTCATTCCGCCGACGTGACGTGCATCTTCCTCCACAGAAAGGCGCAACGTCCACTGATTGCGTTCCACTGGAATGTCAGCGAGTGTGATGCTCGACAGATGCTGTCCATCGATAAACGTACCTTCATGGGTTATGCGTAACACTTTAAGCATGCCATACTGATTAACGATATCACTCCACCAGTCAGGCGTGAATATGCCGCGACCATTGCCGGAGTCACCCGGGCTGGTCCATTCCCCTAAACGAATGCCGTTAAGTGTGAACGTAATATCTGAAGGCCAGTTTGGATTAACGGAAGGGGCTTCTGACCCGATCTCCAGTGACAGCTCAATGGCGTCAATCTGCTGCCCGGTTAACATGTAGTTTGGAATTTTATACTCCACAAATCCGCGTCCCATCCACAAGATATGAGCATGCATCCGGTCCGGGTCCAAAAAATAACGGGGATCATCATATTGTCCAATGACATGGTCAGATGTCGCTAAACCGCAGGTAGGATATACGTCAAAATGCGTGTAGTGCCCAACAGGGATAGAAACCTCGTGAAACTTGCGGGATGTTCCGGTTTCTTGAGGCATGGAGATGCCAATCCAGTCGACAGCCAGGCTGTTCATTTTATGTGTGCCGCCGTCCTTGCGTACCATTTTGGACTGAATAATGCCGACATCTTGAAGCTTGCGGACATGCATAGTAACAATTGCGCTACTCAGTCCGAGGGAAGCCGCTATATCTTTCACATTCATTGGTGTCTCAGCCACAAGGCGGATAATCTGTAGCCGAACTTCACTGGCAAGTGCTTCATATAAAGGGAGCCATTCGGCATCGGTATTTGCTCTGATCACAGATGTTCCTCCAATTTCGTTTATAGAATTAAGTTAAACATAAATTCAATAAAAAGAATAATATTTTTCGAATTTCGGGTTGAAATATGTGTTGTTATCGATTTTAATATAAATATGAACGTTGATCCATAGAATATCAATTAATTTTTATATTAATCTTGGGGAGATGAGATCATTCATGGAAAAAGCGAAAATGACGGTAGATAAAGATTTTACGATTGGTGAAGTGGATAAGCGTTTGTATGGCTCATTCATTGAGCATCTGGGACGTGCTGTATATGGCGGAATTTATGAGCCGGGGCATGCTTCAGCCAATGAGCAGGGGTTCCGTACAGATGTACTGGAAATGGTGAAGGAGCTTCATGTGCCGATTGTACGTTATCCAGGTGGTAATTTTGTATCCGGTTACAATTGGGAGGATAGCGTAGGTCCGGTATCTGAGCGGAAGCGCAGGCTGGATCTGGCATGGAGAACGATTGAAACCAATGAATTTGGTTTTAACGAATTTGTGGATTGGGCTAAACAGGCTAACTCCGAAGTGATGATGGCGGTTAACCTTGGAACACGCGGTGCGGATGCTGCCCGTAATATCGTGGAGTACAGCAACCACCCGGAAGGTTCGTATTACAGCGATCTTCGGATTAAACATGGATACAAGCAGCCTCACGGGATCAAAACATGGTGTCTGGGCAACGAAATGGACGGACCTTGGCAGATTGGGCATAAGACAGCTGAAGAATATGGACGTACTGCCGTGGAGGCAGCCAAAGTCATGAAGTGGACGGACCCAACGATTGAACTCGTCGCGTGTGGAAGCTCGAACCTGGGCATGCCTTCTTTCCCGGACTGGGAAGCAACAGTACTGGATCATACGTATGATCATGTAGAGTATCTGTCTCTTCACCAGTACTATGGTAATCCGGAGGATGATACACCAACCTTCCTGGCACGCTCGTTGGAGATGGATCGTTTCATCGATACGGTGAAAGCGACATGTGATTATATCAAAGCGAAGAAACGCAGTAAAAAGACGATGTATCTGTCCTTTGATGAGTGGAACGTCTGGTATCACTCCCATGAGAATGATTCCAAAATGGACGCATGGCAGATAGCTCCGCCGCAGCTGGAGGATATTTATAATCACGAGGATGCACTCTTGGTGGGTTGTATGCTGATCAGTATGCTTAAACATGCGGATCGGGTTAAAATGGCGTGTCTGGCTCAACTCGTTAACGTCATTGCTCCGATTATGACCGAAACGGGCGGAGCATCATGGAGACAGACCATCTTCTATCCGTTCATGCATGCATCTGTATATGGCCGTGGCACAGCACTTGTGCCTCTGATTCAATCACCGAAATACGATACGAAAGAAATTACAGATGTTCCTTATCTGGAAGGTATTGCGGTGCATAACGAAGAGCAGGGAGAAGTAACTGTGTTTGCGGTCAATCGTCACTTGCAAGAATCTCTGCCGCTTGAAGTGGATCTGCGCAGTTTTGGCAAATGCACTCTGATCGAGCATATCGTTCTGGAAGCGGACGATCTCAAAGCGGTTAACACAGCTGCACAGCCTAACAATGTTGTTCCGCACAATCGTGGAGGAGCAGTAGTATCCGATACGCTCATCACCGCGAGTCTGGCGAAAGCATCCTGGAACGTGATTCGTTTGAAGGTGCAATAAGAGGCAGGCAGTGGCTTTATGATGGTATGCAAGCCACTGAATTGATGCTAAGGCTGGCGTGAGATAAGGTTAAGACTGAAACGACACGAGTGTTTAAGTAGGTTCAATCTGAAATAGAGTAAGTTTGAAGTGTGTAAGTAAGGCCGACGTGCAACAAAAAACGGTATGCGAATATTCGCATACCGTTTTTTTGTTGCTCCCCAGTAGAGTTCCTTTTCAACATCCAATTGCGCTAACGATCACAGGAAACCTTATTTAGGCATTTAACGCCGCATTTTAATTCTAACGATCATGAGAGACGTTATTTTAGTAAAAAGGGGTGAAATTCCAGGGAAAAGTGGGCATTTCGCTGAAATAGGGTCCGCTGTGATCGTTAGAATTTTAAAGTGGCGAAAACACTCCAAATAGGGTCTACTGTGAGCGTTAGAAAGGCCAGCGAGTAAGTTACATCATACGAATGGATGACTGGAGGGAATCAATATCATCTAATATAAATTAGAAATTGAAATTTTTAGCGAATAAAGTCGAAAAATATCAACTTATATTATATTTTCTATGATAGTATAGCATTATATTCCAGACGTTATCGGCAATACGGGGGTGTTCCGCGTTAAAGCGTCCCGGAGTATACACAGGTGAATAAGGGAGAGCGATGCTATGGAGCGAAGGTTGGTTTTGAGGGTTACAGCAATCTGCTTGATTGTGAGTTTGGTTTTAACAACGTTGGGGAGGGTTCCTGTTGTGTTCGCTGCTCTGGCTAAACCGACAGTTACCTCCAAAGTAGAAAGCATTGAGGTTACCGGCTTTGAAGCCGATGCTGTACTGAAGCTCTACCGGGTCAATGGCGGAGGACTGGTAGCTACGTCTCCACCCGTTACAGGCACATATTTATTTGAGCAAGTCGTCCCTGATCGGGACGGATATTATGTGGAACAAACAGTGAACGGGGCGACAAGCCCAAATTCTGACTTTGTTAATGCCAGTCTCCGCACTCCGCAAGCGGAAGGTGATGTGGAGCAAGTCAAGGTTACCGATGTTTATCCTGGAGCGGAAGTGAAACTGTATGAATCTAACGGGACACCTGTTAGCATCACCGCTGAATTACAATCCCCTAACACGGTGCTGTTCAAAAACGTGCCAGCAGGAACAGGTTACTATGTTGTTCAGAAATTTAATGAAGTCGTTAGTACAGGCTCGAACCAAGTCACTGTAACTCCAGAAAGGCCTACAGCGGAAGCCAAACTGGAACTGGAACCCGAACAGATTGTAGTCAGCAACTTTCATTAGGGTGCTATTCTAAAGCTGTATCAGGTGAGTAATGGTGAATTAATATCTACTTCGCCTTCCGTTTCCGTGACGGATGTTACGTATACGTTTAAGGCCGTGGTGCCTCAAAAGTTAGGCTATTATGTAACGCAAACGTTAAATAACGTAGAAAGTAAAAATTCCGATTTTACGAATTCCATCTTGCGAAAGCCACAAGCCATTGTGGATGCTAATTCAATCAAAGTCAGCAACATTTATCCAGGAGCAGCCGTTACGCTGCACAATCAGGATGGAACTTTATTTTCTGACACGCCTGAGCAACAGGATGGAACGATTATTTTTTCTAATCTGAACAGTCGTTCCTACTACTTTGCGAAGCAAACCATCAATGAAGTTGTCAGGGATTCTGATGTCGTTTACGTATCACCAAACATTCCCGGGCAACCTGTAGCTGTAGGCAAGGAGGAAAGCATTGAGGTCAGCGGTTTTACATCCGGAGCGATCCTGAAACTGTACCGCGCATCGAATGGCTCCCCTGTAGCCACGTCGCCTCCTGTAACACAGAGCCCATACCTTTTTCAATTAGTTGAGCCTCAATCCGGAGGAGGATACTACATTACTCAGACGGTTAACGGAGAGGCAAGTAAGAATTCTGAATTCGTAAATTCCACTTTGCGAAAACCTCAAGCTAGTGCTGATTCCACTTCGGTCACGGTCAGCAATGTATATCCAGGTGCAACCGTTTCTTTATACAAAGGAACTGGGGGATTGGTTTCATCAGAGACAGCAGGCATGGGACAGTCAGAAAAAGTAATTTTTACAGGGTTGGAGAAACGAACCGAATATTATGCTGTACAGCAGATCAACGGTGTAGTAAGTGAATCCACCAGCAACGTCGAACTTTCCATCTCCAAGCCTGGCAGTCCGACAGTAGTAACTGGAACGGAATATATTGACGTAAGCGGATTCACCACTGGAGCTGTATTGAAGCTCTATCTGGTAGAGGGCAACGGCATATTGAAAGCTATCTCCGAACCCGTTACAGGAAGCACATATCGTTTTGAAAATGTATTACCTGATAATAGAGAGTACTATGTAACACAAACCATAGACGGTGAAGAAAGTGATAATTCCGTTTTTGTCGGTGTTCAATTGCGGAAACCTGTAGGGAGTGTAGGTGTTGGATATCTGGATGTCGATCAGGTTTATGATGGAGCGACGGTCAGCTTATATCTAACGAACGGTATACCGGTTTCGAATGCGCCTGAATCGCAACTCGACGGCAAAATGCGATTTGACAATCTGCCAGCAGGCGGAGAGTATTATGTGGTGCAAAGTATTAACGGTGTGGTTAGTGAAGCGACACCTTGGCTGAAAATCCCTACCGTTCCTCATGCGCCAAGAAATGTAAAAGCAATTGCAGGCAATGGTCAGGCGACGATCACCTTTGATGTTCCACGTGAGGATGGAGGCAGCCCGATCACCGAATATGAAGTGACAGCTTCCCCAGGTAATATTCAGGTAAAAGGAACTTCAAGCCCAATGACCATAACAGGTCTGACCAATGGCGTAAGTTATACGTTTGCGGTTAAAGCAATTAATGTAGTAGGTAGCAGTCTCGCATCTACTCCTTCAAATACCGTTATTCCTGCGTTGCCTTCAAGCGGAGGTGGTTCAGACAACAGCTCTGGTTCAGGTGGGGTAACGACCGGTGGTACATCATCGACACCTCAGCCGGGCATCAATCAAGGCATCAATGTTTTGGTTAATGGTGTATCCGAACAGATCGGCTTCTTAACTCAAACGACCAAAGAGGGTCAAATTGTAAGCAAGGTTAGCATGGATCCAGAAAAATTAAAACAGAAGTTGGCTACCGAAGGTTCAGGTGCTGTAGTTACCATTCTGGTGCCTTCTGGCGCAGATGTGTTGGTCGGTGAACTGGACAGCTCCATGATCCAAGAGATGCAAACATCCCGCGCGGTTCTGAAGTTACAAACGGATTTTGCAACATACAGCCTTCCTGTCAGCCAGATTTCACTTGATTCACTTGTTAAAGGTTTTGGCGAGGGAACTGCCTTGCAGAGCATGAAGGTACAAGTGGAGATAGGCAAACCTGCTCAGGCGGCAAATGATGCTGTAAATCGCGCTGCGCAACAAAATCAATTTACAGTTGAAGGTGCACCCGTTGAATTCGCAGTGAGGGGAGTGTACGGCGATCAATCCGTAGATATCCATCAATTTAACACGTATGTCGAGCGAACAATCACTCTTGAAAATGGTAAAACCAATTCCGGTATTACCACAGGTGTAGTTGTTAACCCGGACGGAACCGTACGGCATGTACCTACTCGTATTTTGCTCAGAGATGGAAGCTATGTAGCGGTAATCAACAGTCTGAGCAACAGCACGTATGCCCTGATTCTGAATCCCGTTCAATTCAAGGATATGGTTGGACACTGGGCACAGAACACCGTAAATGATATGGGTTCCAGAATGATCATTGAGGGAACAGGAAATGGAAACTATAGTCCGGATCAGCAGATGACCCGTGCCGAGTTTGCCACGATCATTACACGAGCGCTGGGAATTGCACCGAGAGCTGTTGATAATATGTTCTCTGATGTATCTCAGAAAGCGTGGTATTCAGCTTCGATTGGCAGTGCCAATGAGTATAATCTGGTTAACGGTTATGCAGATGGAAGCTTTAAACCTGATCGTAATATGACCCGGGAAGAAGCTATGGTTTTATTAGCCAGAGCATTGGAACTGGCAGCACCATCCGCAACGATATCAGAGGCACAGGCTCAACAGATTCTTGCGGATCATGGGCTTGAAAAAGGCATATCTTCCTGGGCCGTCAAGAGTGCAGCGCAGATGATTGAAGCAGGTGTGATCACTGGTCGAGGCAGAACTAATTTGGCACCTGATGCATTCGTTACCCGCGCCGAGGTGGCTCAGATGGTAGCACGTTTGCTTGCTAAGACTAATCTGATTTGAGCAACATGTAAACTAGAGTAATTAACTTAATTTAAAACTAAAGTATCCATAAAAGACCGCATCACCCTAACAAAAGGGGATGCGGTCTTTTATTCAAATATACTCTCTTCAAACAATGACCCTTCGCTTACGTCTGTGATTCAAAACTCGAAGCTTTCCCCGTCCATTGGAATGAGTACATTATTGTCCAACTGCTCTTTTGTCAGATAAGCGGCTAGATCCGCGCGTGTTGTCATGCAGTGGTTGATGACATCCATGTGAACGGCGATGAGGTGAGCAGAAGGTGCAGCGTGTTTCACGGCAGCAACGTCGGGTCCATCCATCGTGATGGGATCACCCTGCAAGAAGCGTGCACCCCCGGCGTTGAGTACAATGACCTCCGGTTTATATTGCTTGATCGCTGTCGCGGGCTCATCACACCAGATCGTATCTCCGGCAATGTAGGTGACGGGTTCTTCATCCGCTTCTAGCACAAAACCGGATACCTTGCCCATACGTTTGCCAATCTCCCCTGTACCGTGCTGACCGGATGTACGCGAGAATTGCACCGAATGATGCACATGCTCTACGTCGACAGGGGTTACATCCGTAAATCCTGCTTTTATGAAAATAGGCTCGTCCCCCGGCTGACACAGCAATGGGATATCTTTTTGCAGTTGATTTGCGGCTGCTTCATCCCAGTGGTCGGGATGGGTATGCGTCACGATAAGCAGATCAGGCTTGAGATAATCCGTTTCAATCTCGGGCAGATGGATTCCAGGATTCCGTAGCTCATTTGGCGTGTTTGGAAAAGCAGGCATACTTTCGGCATCCATTAGCATGGGGTCAACCAGAATCTTTAGACCGCCGTATTCCAGCCACAGGGTGGCATGCCTTATCAATTGGATTTTCATTTGATTTGCACTCCTTCGGGTTCTCTCTTAGTATTATCCTATATGTTATACAACCCGATTCATGTCGTACATAACCTGCTGAATGCATATCGGCCCGACTATTTTCAAGGTGAAAGGAATGCTGAGTACCTATGAACGAAATGATAGACGCCACGGATGTACGCATTTTGCAGATTCTGATCCGGGATGCCAAGCGTTCGAACAAGGAGATCGGGGAGGAAGTGCATCTGACAGGACAAGCGGTTGGGGCGAGAGTTCGCAAGTTGCAGGACCTGGGGGTCATTGAAGGGTATACGGTAAAATGGAACCCGGACCGCCTCGGCCTTGGCTTGAAGGCATTTGTCACGGTATTTCTGAACTCTGGCGATAAACATGCTGCCTTCCGTGCGTTTGTGGCAGGGCGTGAGGACATTGTTGAAGTCCACCGTGTCAGTGGAGAAGGTTGTTACCTGATGCAGGTGCAGACAGGGACAACGGAACAACTCGGTGAACTGCTGGAAGCACTGCTACCGCTAGGTAATTATAGGGTGAGTTTATCCATTGGAGTGGAGAAATCATCATCCTGAAGGTCCTGACCTGGACAAGTTCAATCCAGGTCAGGACCTTGATGTTCCCTTAACGTCTTTTGGAGAGTAGACAAGGAGGACTGTAGCTCTTTTTTTCCAAACAAATGGTCCGTATGAATATGAACTCGAGTGCCGTCCTTCAGATACAAGGCGTACATGGGGGAGGCGGATAATTGCCATTTGCTTCGGGCAGGTGTAGCAAGCTCGATCTTGCGAATCTGGTTCCATGGAATATGGCGCTGACCCGCATGGAGAGATTGTTCATCCCATGAGACGAGGATCGCCACGCGCTGAATGGAACGGGTCCAAAACATAAAGAAAAACGGTCCCACCATCCACATGCCGAGTATCGCAGCCATAGGGTAATAGATTTTCTCCACACTCTCGGTCTGCCCGGCAACGATAACCCATAAGAGCAGTACACATAAGGCGAGAAACAGGAAACAAAGGCTCCCTTTCCAGATCGCTGTGATGCGACGATAGCGAATTTCCCCCTGATGGTGTTCCTCAGAAGTTGCAGGCAACATCATCGTCACCTCCTTTCATTGCAGATTCATATGTAAAAAATGCCGCCTGCACGAGCAGAGCGGCCTGTTTGACCTGTGCATCCTATATCAAGTTTACGAGTTCTTGCGTCATTTAGGTAGGGCAGTTTTGAACAATTAGTTAATTTAATCTTAGCGGTTCTAGGGCCGTATGTCCTGTTGAGAGGAATGTTGTAATTCAAACTAACGCTAAAAATATTACCCCAACTTGCTAGGTTGTTGTCCTGCTTCCCGTGCGTGCTGGTACAAATCCGCATACACGCCTTGGCTCGCAACCAACTCCTGATGTGATCCTTCCTCGACGATAGACCCTTGTTCCATGACCAGAATTCGGTCAGCATGCATGACTGTAGACAGGCGATGTGCAATCACTATTGTGGTTCTGCCTTGGGATACGGACTCCAGCGCATTTTGTACGAGTTGTTCAGTATGTGAGTCCAGGTTGGCGGTAGCTTCATCGAGAATAAGAATGCGTGGCTGGAATACAACGATTCGTGCAAACGAGATCAGCTGTCGTTCACCGGCAGATAACCCGCTTCCGCGCTCGGACAGACGGGTGTCATAGCCTTGCGGCAAACGACTTATCATCGCATCTGCCCCAACAAATCGGCATGCTTCCATCGCTTGCTCACGTGTAATATCCTCCCTGAACATTCTCACGTTATCAATAATGGTGCCTGAGAACAGGAAAGGCTCCTGTTGAATCAGCCCCACAATCCGGTGAAGTGTTGCTTGTGGAATGTGGCGAATGTCGGTGCCATCGATTTGAATGCTGCCTTGATTAACGTCATAGAACCGATTGAGCAGGGAGATCAGTGTGCTTTTGCCCGCTCCGGTTGTACCCACAATACCGACCATCTCCCCAGGGTACAGGTGCAGATTCATATGTTGAATAATAGGGCGATCTGCCTTGTAACCGAAGGATACATCATTAAAATCAATCTGACCCATCACAAGTTGCGGTTCCAGCGGCGAAGCCTGATCCGGGGACGGGTCATGTACTTCAGGCCTCGTGTTCAGAATGTTCCAGATCCGATCCATCGAAACCGTGGTCGATTGAAAGGTATTCCACTGCATTGTAATCTGGTTGATCGGTTGAAAAAACTGACGAATGTAGCTGATAAACGCATACAGCACCCCGACTTGCAAAGACTCACCCAGTACGGCGCGACCACCCAGCCACACCATCATCACCAGCGCCGCGTTACCGAGGATGTCAAACGTCCGGTTAAAAATAACATTGGAACGTGCCTGTGTAATGTTTGCCTCCAGATGAAGGGCGTTCTGTTCTTTGAAGCGTTTCTTCTGCTCTTCTTCTTGGTGGAACGCCTGAATCAGGAACATACCCGACAGGTTTTCCGCCGTAAACGCGATCAGACGAGAAAGGCGTGTGCGTGCATTCTGATAGGCGCTCCGCAGCCTGCGGCGGAACAGGGCAGCCACGACAGCGATGACCGGAAGTACGATGAGTGAATAACCGGCGAGCATAGGATCGAGCTGAAACATGAAAAAGATAATGAGCACCAGCATCATGCCATCCCGAATCAGACTGAGCAATACTTGGGTGAAGAAACTGCTGATCGTCTCCGTATCGCTGGACACATTGGTCACCAGACTGCCGATATGAAAGCGGTCAAAGAAGGACATGGACATTTTGGAAATATGTCTAAACAAATCCTTGCGAATGCGAGCGACGATGCTCTGTCCGACATGTTGCAATAGATTATTTTGTATATAGGTAAAAATAAAACTGATTACAGCCAGCCCCAGAAAAACGGCGGCGAGTTTAACGAGAAACAAGGTGCTGGTTTGACCTACAGCCAGATGGTCATCGATAGCGATCTTGACCAGATAAGGCTGCAACAAATCGGCGGATATGCCGAGCAAGGAGCAGAAAAATATGCCGGCAAAGGCCCAACGATGCGGTTTGGCATAACCCATCATTTCTTTAAATGAAGCACGTTTACTGTGCTGATCGTTGGTGGAGGCCTCCGATTGATTGGTACGTTTAGAATTATGGTTGGTGTGTTTAGGATTCGCATCCGCATCAGACATGATGTAATCCCTCCTCCTGCAAACGATAGGTCGCTGCATACAGCCCTTTGGCAGCCATCAACTCCGCATGTGTCCCTTGTTCAACAATCTGTCCTTCATCCAACACGAGGATGACATCCGCATGACGGACGGCACTGATACGGTGAGAGATGATTAAGGTGGTTTTGCCTTTGCCGATCTTACGTAGACTGCGGAGAATGCCTGTTTCGGTAACGGCATCTACGGCACTCATACTGTCATCCAAAATTAAGATTTGAGCCTGCTTGATCAATCCGCGAGCGAGACTGGTACGTTGCCGCTGTCCGCCAGACAGTGTAAGTCCACGTTCACCCAGCAGGGTATCGAAACGATCAGGGAAACGCACAATATTTTCATAGATCATCGCTTGTTTGGCGCTGTCTTCTACGTCACCCATAGGCGCTTCACGGTCGCTGAATGCAATGTTGTCCCGTATGGTGGTGCTGAATAAAAAGCCGTCCTGAGGCACATAAGCGATTTGAGACCTGAGACTGTCCAGTGACAGTTCCCGAATGTCTGTGCCATTGATGAAAATGCTGCCTTCCGGCGGTTCGTATGTACGGAGCAGCAGCTTGACCAGTGTGCTTTTGCCTGAACCTGTTTTACCGACAATGCCAACCGTACGCCCCGCATGAATCTGGAGCTGGATATGTTTTAGCGCAGGCGATGAGCTACCTGGATAATGGAACGTCAAATCGTTGATCTTAATTTCCTGCATGTTCTGCAGTGTCTCTGCCTCAGGGATCTCCTGTACATCGGGTTCTTCACTGAGGAGATCATTCACTCTTTCGAGCGAGGCTCCTGAACGTTGCATCGTATTAATCACGTTACCAATCTGCTGAAGTGGACCCATGATGATTCGCAGATACAAGGTCAGAGCGACAAAGCTACCTAGCGTAATGGAGTTTTGCATTGTCAGAATGCCGCCAACCAGCAGCGAAATTACGAGAGACGTTGCACCGAGCAAAGGAAGTGTAGCCTGAAAAAGGGAAGATAGACGAACTAACCGTAGCTGTTTATTTTTGATATCCTCCACGGTTGCGCCAAAACGTGAACGAGCGTTATCCTCGATGGCAAATGTTTTGATGACGCGAATACCGCCAAGCTGCTCCTCCGCAGATTCCGTCATTGTGGCGAGCGCCTCTTGCACATCACGGGAGCGCTTTCGAATCCGTGGGCCGAAGAACACAACCAGGAATGGAATGGCCAGCAGAGGTACAATGCTGATCAGGATCAGTGTCAGCGGAATGCCGCTAAGCAGCATCATCACTACACAGGACAATAATAGAAAGGCAGCATTGGTCATCATCGTAACCCCGTTGGATATGGCTTCCCGGACGGAAGTGACATCATTCATAAAATAGCTGAGCAGCTTGCCGTTGCCCTGTTTGGAAAAATAGTGCTCGCTAAGCTCGGAAAACTTGCGGAATATCCGCTCGCGCGTTATAAATTCAAATCGCCGACCCAGTTTCATAATCATGAACTGGCCGGTACCAAACAGCAGATTGTATGCAATTGCAATCGCAAGTAGCGACAAGCTGTAACGGATCACCGTCTGCATCTGTAGTGTTTTCTGTAGGAGTTGATCCGTAAAGTTGCCCAGAATACGGGGCAGTGAGGCCTGACCGACATTGGACGCAATGATCAAAAGAACAGCGAGGAGATAGATAGGCCAGTTGGATAACACATAACCGCGCAGCAAACCTTTTTTGGACATAGGTGTGGGTTCTCCTTTGTTACGAAGTCAAGAAAAGGGCAGACACCTTATCGTAGCGTGTCATGCCCTCTTACTTTATGCGAACTTGTTTGTTATTTATCCGTCAACCGATGAATCTTTATATTTATATTTTCGCGCTAATATAAGTCGTTGTCAACGTACTAGTACAGCTTGAAATAGGCTACCGATACACCGCAAATCATATGCCTTGTTATGAAGTTGTATTCACCAAATGCGAAAAGAACTGAAACATTTTACGAAGATGTCCCGTCTGTAGGGATGAAAAGATGAAAAACAGGTTTTACTAATCATAATGGAGGTGCCAGGAAATGAAACATAAAAAAGGATTGGCTGCTACACTTGCGCTATGCGTTTCTTTGACAGCAGGAGGTGCTTCTGTATTTGCATTTTCCGACATTAAGGATGAGGGCCAGAAGACGGTTGTGGATACTTTGAAATCGAAGGGAATTGTGAATGGAGTAACGGCGGATCTGTTCAGGCCGGATGTTGCTCTGTCCGAACCGCAGGGAATTCAGTTAATTGTTAAAGCATTTGGTTTGAAAAATGCATATGCGGAAGCTTCCGCTCAGAATAAAATCAGTCCGGATACCTGGTATGCAGATGCTGTGCAAGCGGCAACTCAGAATGGCCTTTCCGTTCCTGTAGAAGTGAATCCGCAAGGCAAGATGACGCGTGAACAATTTGTTATTTTGCTGCATGAGGGAATTAACACGACCGGTAATTATCCGGTAATCATGAAGTATAATGAAGTGAAGGATGAAAAAAAATTAAGTAAGGACGCCATATCTGCGGTCCAGAACTTGCTGAACATGAACATCATTGAACTGGACAAGGACGGAAACTTCCGCCCGGATCAGTCGCTTACTCGTATGGAGGCAGCCAGTATGATTTTCAATGCGCTTGAGTTTGTGGATCAGCATAGTGATGACGGTTCAACTGAACCGGCCCCAACGAATCCCGGTGAAGGTCAGCAAGCCATCGTACCTGCGGTAACGATCAGCAAAGTGGATGACAAAACAAGTAAAGTAACCCTGACGGCTGAAATGCCGCACCCGGGTTACGGATTGAAAATTGATGAAGTAAAGCTGGATAAGGATAAACATGCTATTGTCAAATACTCCATCGTGCAGCCTGATCCGGATATGATGTATCCAATGGTTATTACCAAAGTAACGGCAGAAGCCGAAATTCCAACGGGCTACACCGCTGAAGCACAGCCTTCTGGCAAGTAAAGCATATGTAAGGTTGCTCACATTACCAGTTGCCTCCAGAAAACTAGAAAACCATCTAACTGATCGTATGCTCTATGAAAGGGTGCCAGCCAGTTGCCAGTCAAGTGATCTGATTAGCATCCAACTATGGGAAAGTTCGGTCAGATGGTTTTCGTGTGATCAGGTTAGCCAGTCATTACTGGCTGGCCTTTTTTTGCGTGGAGAGCCTGAGTGATGAGTAAGCTTGAAGCGCTAACGATCACCACAGAGCTTATTTTGGCGAAAATGAGGTGTTTTAAAATCTAACGATCCTCATGGACCTATGTCAAGAAAGTAGACACTTACGCGACGGATTTGTCCGTAAACTTCTTCGCAAAACGAGTAGGGGAAAGATAACCTAGCGCACCATGCATTCGCTTGCGGTTGTAATAGAACTCAATGTACTGGTAAATGGCGTTATACGCCTCTTCTGGATTCTTAAAACGAGGGTTACAGTAAATGAGTTCCTTCTTCAAAATACTGTGCCAAGACTCGATACATGCGTTATCGTAACAGTTTCCTCGGCGGCTCATACTGAGCTCCATACCATACGATTTCAGTTGCTCCACGTATTCTTTTGACGTGTACTGTGAGCCACGATCCGAGTGATGGAGCAATCCTGAAGCGGGGCGTTTGGCCTGGTAAGCATCTTTCAATGCATCTAACACCAAGCTCGTTTCCATATGGTTGTACAGGCGCCAGCCCACAATCTCACGCGTACACAAATCCAGAACACTGGCGAGATATAACCGGCCTCCACGGCAGGGAATGTAGGTGATATCGGTGACCCATGCGGTATTCGGTTTGGACGTTTGAAATTGCTGGTTCAGCGTATTTGGTGCAATGGGATGATGATGGTTAGAATCCGTCGTCTGGACACGATACCGAGGACTGTGCACGGAACGAAGATTCATTTGACGCATGTATATACTGACGGTACGGGAAGAGATTTTGTATCCTTCCAGATGGAGCGCATACGTAATTTTCGGACTTCCACACCGCTTCTGGTGGTCGTAGAAATGAAACCGAATACGCTTCATGATTTCAGTTCTCCGATGCTGTTGCTTACTGGTTAGATCCATCCGCCACTTGTAATATCCGCTCCGTGACACGTGTAACAGAGTGCACATCTTCTCCAAAGAAAACTGGGAGCGATGGTCTTCCACAAACTGAAACCTTAGCGCTTTGGTTTGCTGAAGATGTGCACTGCTTTTTTTACAATAGCCAGTTCCTCTTGCGTGTCCGCAAGCGTATGCTCTTTCTCTTGAAGTAACCGGCGCATTTCTTTAAGCTCTGCTTCCAGTTCTTTCACTCGATCTACGCTAGCTACAGGCTCATGTTTAAGTTCGCGATACTTGCCCATCCACTGGTGTAGTGTACTTTTTGGAATGTTGAGTTCTTCTGCCAAGTCTCCGAGTGTCTTGGTCTGTTCTTGAATAAATTTTACCGTTTGTTTTTTAAACTCTTCATTGTATCGTTGCCGCTGTTCTCCCATGTGAACACACCTCCGTTAGCCTTATTATCCTTCCGTCCGTTAACGGGTGTCCACTTTTTATTCTAGCTCCATCAGAGACGCTATTTCAGCCAATTAGGCTAATTTCGCCTGAAAAAAAGCTAACAATCGGAGAATAAGGTTTCTGGTGATCGTTAGAATTTCAGTCTGGCGAAAAACAGCTAAATAGCGTCTCCTGTGATCGTTAAAACTCGGTAGCAGGGTGAATCACAAACAGAAGCCGGGCGGCTAAACTAATACACTCATGTTTTAGTCCTGTAACAACCTCCCGTTATCATGCCACTGACCATACAGTTGATTTGCCTTCGTATGTTGGATGAACTTATCAAGTCGGCTTTGAAAGAGAGCAGGCTGCCGTTTAACGCTCTGGATCGTGTCGATGCGTACCCGTTGATAGAGGAGAGGAAAAGCTACGAAATGATCATGTACTTGTCTGTCCGTAGTTAACCTCTCTTCAATCTCGGCATCCACAACAAAAGCTTCAGGATTCATGTCGGGCAGAACCTTTCTACCCGCATCTTGCATAAGACCTAGCCTTTCTAATCGGCGCACACGCTCCTTATTGAGCTCTGTCCATGAGCTTTTGCGACTACGTGGAGATAAGCGTTGTAATAACAGGCCATCGGAAGTTTTCTTTTTGACGCCATCAATCCAGCCAAAGCACAATGCTTCTTCAACAGCATCCAGATATAAAAGGGTATTCGGGAGTGGTTTCAAACTCACAGGAACCCAGCAGCAGGACTCTGTAGTTCCGTGCTCCTGTAACCAATTTCTTAACTCTTCCCTGGAGGTAAAGGTGAGTATTCGTTCAAGTGGAACAGATGGCATCATATCCAAGACCTTTCATGTTGCATTGTATATAACACCTTCATATTACATGATATCTAAGAGTTTCATACTACATCGTATCCAAGACCTCTTATCAGGCACAATGGATTTCAAGCATCAGAGAATTACTCTGAAGTATTGGAGTTTTCGTACCAGAATCTGGAATAGTCATTCATGACAGAAGCATGGCCGAGCTGACGCAACATGGTGGATATATTACCCCGGTGATAGGTCCCGTGATTCACCAGATGTAAGATGATTTCCGCGAAACGGGTTTGACGTACGCCTGCAAAGGGATTGTTAAGCAGAAGCACCTGCTCCAAATCCGTCTGCTGACTGAACCAAGTCAGGTATTGATTGGATAGTTCGGCATAACGCTCGAAATATTCTTCTATGGTGGCAAACGTTTCCCCGTTACGCGGCATGCAGATTTGTAAAGCTTCAGGCATGCTGGTTCCGGTTAGCACCAGGTACCACATCTGATCTACGGCATTCATATGACTGAGCGCATGGGCGAGGGTAGGAAAAGAACTGTTCACTTCCTGATGCAGCACAGAAGCCGGCAACTCCTGAATGCGTTGCATAATGATCTGCGAAGCCCAAACATGATAATGAACCATTTCTTCTAGGTAATTCATAAAAAATCGTCTCCTTTATTTTGGCGAATGATGGGATGTTCATGGTGCCTCCCTTGTTACTGAAATGAGTATAAAAAAAGAAGTATGACAACAGCGTGTCATACTTCTTCTTTCACTTCACAAGACTCCCATTATGGGGCTTCAATGATTGAGTTTGTCATAACGTCTCAGTGCATTTCGTAGTTGCGTCTCTAATACATCCCTCAGTGCTAGAGGTTCCAAAACCTCTGCGCCACCTCCCAAACTTAGCAAAAAAGACCATAACCACGGGGCTTGGAGCGGTTTGTGAACCTGAACGCGCATCGTCATACTGCCGTCCTCATGAAATTGTTTGTCTGCCTGCTGAAAATGATCGAGCGCCTCCGCGAGTGCATCCGGATATACGCGAAATACCACATCTGTCATGATCTCCTGGGTGACAGGGGGAGTGGTAGATGGCTCTTCCATGGGGAGAACATGCGCTTCAAAATGACGGTTGGTCAGATGTACGTTTAACATGCGTGACAGCCGGAATTCCCGATAATCCCGCCGGCTTCGGCAATATCCATACACATACCAGCTACGGTATTTAAACTGCAATCGAACAGGTTCAATTTCTCGGCTTGTGCGCTCATTTTTGGAATTAATGTAATCAAACTGAACGACATGATGTTCCATGATTCCTGCACGAAGATGCGAAAGCGAGTCAGGCTCAGTTCGATATGTATTTAGGTCTACAGTTAAGTTTGGTCTCTCATGTTGTTCTCCAATGGTCTGCAAACGCTCGATTGTACCCTGTGCACGCACATCGTTAAATACGGTGGAGAGGCTGGTGAGCACTGTAATCAAAGCATCCACATCATAGGAGCCGAGCAGGCTTTTATCCATTTTATACCCATCCATAATGCCATACCCGCCATTCATTCCCTGATGCGAAACAACCGGAAATCCGGCTGCGCAGATCACATCAATATCCCGATAGATCGTTCTGGGCGATACTTGATATTCCTCGGCAAGGGTAGAGGCAGACAACACCTCGTTATTAAGTAACTTGTATATGATCGAGACTAACCGTTCAAGTTTCAATAGAACCCCACCCATCATCACTTCTTGTTCAATACAGGTCATAAGTATATCACTAAAAAAAGAGTGCAAATTCGCACTCTTCTAAAATAAGGAGCATTTACAAGCCAACTCTCCAGCCAGATCCTGTCTAGTCCTCCTGCACGTTATAAAGCACCCGTGCGAGCAAACCTTGGCCGTAATTACCGAAGTTTTTTCCGAAAATCGTCAGGCCGCGTTTGTTGACTGGGCCGTCTGTGACAGCGATGCGGAAGTGAATATCACTTTTGTAATCGAGCCCGATATCATCCAGGGTAACGTCCGAGATTTTGCATCCGTCGATATAACTGCCTTCCTTCGTAATGCGAATCAGCTTCAGCATACCGTACTGATTCAGGTGAGGAGGCCACCAGTCCGGATTAAACGTACCGCGTGTATCGCCGAAATCTCCTGGACTCGTCCAGAGTCCGATCTTTTTGCCATTGATGTAGAAGTAAATATCCGACGGGTAGTTGTCACAGAATCCAGGGGCTTCTGAACCGAGCTCCATGGAGAGTTGAATCTCGCTAAACGTCTGGTTGGGCTTCAGGTAGTTGGGAATTCGGTATTCCAGATATCCTTCCGCTAGCCAAATCATCTCGGCATCGATCCGAAGCGGGTCGGCAAAGTAACGGGGATCATCAAACTCCCCGATAATGCTGTCTTTCGTAGCAATGCCGCATGTGGGTGCTGCCTGATAATCACTGTAATGCCCAACCTGGATTTCTACCTCGTACCGGTTATGGATCTCCTGTGAACGCAGGTCAACCATCAACTTTTCCTCGTTAAGATAACAGATCTTCTGAATGCCGTGTTTGCCGACCGCTGTGTTAATCTCAATTAATCCGCTTTCCTCCAGCTTTTTGATATGCATTGTGATCGCGCCGTTACTAAGTCCAAGCTTGGTTGCGAGGTCATTGAGATTAAGACTTTGGTTTCTGGCCAGCAACTCAATAATCTGAATGCGAATTTCGGAGCTGAGTGCTTTGAAAATGTTCACACCTGACATCAGATCTTTAATATAAATCATAGGTGGATGTCCTTTCCCCGTTCTGAACAAAGCCTATTTACACAGACTCTTGCACATTTGACTGTTTTATTTCAGATAATTATAAATCATTACATGCTCGAAAGAAAGAGCGGAGAAAAGTGAGATATACCCTATATAAACAATGAAATTTTTAAAACCTATATGAGATTTTATCCCCACATACTTAAAATAAAAACTTAAATTAATTCATGTATATTTGAAATATACCATTGAATTGTAATGTAACCGCTTTTATAATCCTATTATACTTAAATTGATTTAATACTTCATGAACCAAAGCAACCATTTAATCAGGAGAGGCGGCGTTCCGGTATGGAAAAGTTCAGTTCATGGAAGAAGTTGAGGAGTTTAGAGTGGAAGACATGGAAGGATTCTAAAACGGTGAAAATGGCATCAGGTTCAGGCGAATTAAGGGATTCTGATCATTCGCATGGAATGAACAGCTCGAAGTTCTCCTCCAAAAGGCGTTGGTTTTTACCTGCATTGTTGGTGATGGTGTTAGTGCTTGCAGGACAGTCTCGGGCTTTAGCCGCGTTTTGGAATCTATCGGGAGACATTGCCGTTCATGATCCGACGATCATCAAAGAGGGCAATTCCTGGTACACCTTTTCCACGGGTCCAGGTATTCAGGTGCTAAAATCCGATAACGGAACGTCGTGGTATCGTGTGCCGCAGATTTTTCTAAGTGAACCGTCCTGGTGGAATTCGGCTGTCCCTGCACAGAAAGACCTGGATGTATGGGCACCGGACGTACAACGGTATAACGGCAAGGTTTGGCTCTATTATTCCATCTCGACCTTTGGTTCCAACAGGTCTGCGATTGGGTTAGCGTCCGCAAACAGCGTTGGCGCGGGGCAATGGAAAGATGAAGGGCTTGTACTGCAATCCAATACATCGAATAACTACAACGCTATTGATCCGGAACTGGTTATTGATGCTTCGGGTAATCCATGGCTGGCCTTTGGTTCGTTCTGGAGCGGTCTGAAAATTGTAAAACTGGACAAAAACACGATGAAACCGACAGGTAACATCTCCTCGATTGCAGCACGTCCGAATAACGGTGGCGCAATTGAAGCGCCAAGTATCACGTATCGCAACGGATATTATTATTTGTTTGCTTCGATCGACTCTTGCTGTAAAGGTGTGAACAGTACTTACAAAATGGTCTACGGTCGATCCACGAGCATTACGGGGCCTTACGTCGACAAAAACGGAGTAAATATGATGAACGGTGGCGGCACAATTTTGGATACAGGTAATGTGAGATGGAAAGGACCGGGTGGACAGGACGTGGTCAACGGCAATCTAATCGTACGCCATGCTTATGATGCAACGGATAATGGCAATCCGAAATTGCTGATTAACGATTTGTTATGGGACGGGAATGGCTGGCCAACGTATTAGTATGATTTTGTTTTATAAAAATATAAAATGTTTTAATAAAGTATTGACTAAAAGGATCTGGATTTGATAAATTTAACAACAGAAATGTTGATTCATGGTATTGAATACGTTTACAAGTCCAGATCAGGAGGGGTTCATATGGTCAAGAGAAAGAGTTGGGTCACGTTTATGTTGCTAATGCTGGTCAGTGCACTGGTGCTTGCAGGTTGTGGAGGGGGAAGCGGAAGTTCGAGCGGAGATAAAGAACTGACGTTTATGTTCCGCGGCGGCACGGATGAGCAGAAGGCGTATCAGGCTGTCGTGAAGAAGTTTGAAGAAGAACATCCCGGCGTCAAAGTTAAAATCATCGTTACCGCAGCGGACCAATATGCGACAAAGCTTCGCGCGGCGATTACAGGTAATAGCTTGCCAGACGTATTTTATTTCACACCGGGTGATATGAAGGCCTATGTGAACAGCAATGTGCTCATGAATCTGACACCGTATATCGAGAAAAACAAAGATATCAATCTGGATAATATCTGGAAGTATGGCGTGGACTTGTATCGTTATGATGGCAAGATGGCAGGGCAAGGTGATCTCTACGGTATGCCTAAGGATGTCGGGCCATTTGCACTGGGTTATAACAAGACCCTTTTTGAAAAAGAAGGCATTCCGCTCCCTGACAAGGACAAGCCTTATACGTGGGAAGAGTTTATCAAGGTAAATCAGCAAGCAACGAAAGATACGAACGGAGACGGTAAACCGGACGTATTCGGTACAGGTTTTAACGTACAATGGGCACTGCAATCTTTTGTATGGAGCAACGGGGCTGACTGGCTGGACGAGAGCAAAACGAAAGTCACGATTGATGATCCAAAATTTGCCGAAGCGCTACAATTCTTCGCGGATATGCAGAACAAGTACAAGATCACTCCTTCCATTGAGGAAGCACAAACGCTTGATACGTATCAACGCTGGATGAAGGGTGAGATGGCGTTCTTCCCTGTAGGTCCGTGGGATATGAGTACATTTGAAAAGCTTCCATTCGATTATGATCTGTTGCCTTTCCCGGCAGGATCAACAGGCAAATCAGCGACATGGATCGGCTCCCTCGGAATCGGTGTATCTGCCAAAACCAAACATCCGGAAGAAGCTGCTGCACTGGTAAACTACCTTACTGCGTCGAAAGATGGCATGAAACAACTGGTAGACGCGAAGGTGCAAATTCCGAACTTGCTTGATATGGCTGATGAGTGGGCGAAGGATACTTCGACCAAACCGGAAAATAAACAAGAATTCATCGATATCGTAAAAGACTACGGACGAGCGTTGCCAGGTAATTACACGTACAACGCGGAGTGGTACGACATGTTCTTCACCGACATTCAGCCGGTACTCGATGGCAAGATGACCGCCGCTGACTATGTGAAGCAACAACAACCGAAGATGCAGAAACTGCTGGATAAAGCGGTGGAGCAGGAGAAGAAATCACAGAATAAATAGATAGACAAGGGATGCCAGCAGCCTGAACCGATGCTGCTGGCATCATTTGCTCTTTAGAAGATACAGATTGAACTATTTTTTACATGTTGTAACGGAGTGAACGATATAAACGTTTAGTTTAATTTTATCGCCAGATTCCATACGAGCATGTGGCATGTATTGACCGGAACAGAGCAGAAGCCATGATTCAAAAAGGCCAATCGATGTATGCCACATGCTGATCTTAGAAACAGGGGTGAACACGTGAATACGAAATCGAGTTTGTATCGCAAAGAGATGATGTATGGATACTTGTTTATTTTGCCCCCCGTTTTGGGGCTTGTGATCTTTGTATTGTTCCCGTTCCTCTATTCCCTCTATGGTTCGTTTACCGATTGGGACGGCCTGGGGCAGATGAATTTTATCGGGCTTGCCAATTTCAAAGATTTGTTGACCGATGATCTTTTTTACAAGGCCATGTTTAATACGTTTTACCTGATGCTCGGTATTCCGATTGGTCTGTTGTTGGCACTACTGCTGGCAATGGGGCTGAATCGTAAAATTCCGGGTACGACCACATTTCGTGTGATCTATTACATACCGGTTATTTCTTCCTTGGCAGCGGTATCCATCATGTGGAACTGGGCGTACAACGGAGACTATGGTCTGGTGAACCAGTTCCTCGATCTGTTTGGTATCAAAGGCCCGAACTGGCTGGCTAACAAAGATACGGTGAAACCCGCACTGATCATCATGACCGTCTGGAAAGGTCTCGGATATACGATGCTGTTATATTTGGCGGCACTGCAAAGTGTATCCCGTACCTATTACGAAGCCGCCGAGCTGGACGGAGCGAATGGATTTCAGATTTTCCGCAATATCACCTGGCCGATGGTGAAACCCGTAACTTTTTTCCTCGTGGTGACCAACATCATCGGGGGTTCGCAAATCTTCACGGAGATGAACATTATGACGCCGACAGGCGGACCGGAATATGCATCGGCTTCGATCGTCTTTTATATCTGGCAGAAGGCCTTTAGCAACCTGCAGATGGGTTACGCTTCAGCGATGGCCATGATTCTGGGTATCTTCATCTTTGTGATTACGCTTATACAATTCAAACTTAACGAAAGATCAGCCTACGACGGGGATTAATGGGCGAGGAAAGGAGTGGAACGGAAGATGTCTTATAGTCAAAGAAGGAAAGTAACAAACTCCATTATATTTATCGTTCTGTCCATCGGTGCGATTGCGATGATTGCGCCTTTGCTCTGGATGCTGTCCACCTCGCTCAAGGAGAAGCAGGATGTATTCGCGCTTCCGCCGGTCTGGATTCCGGAAGTATTTCGGTTTGATAAATATAAAGAGATCTGGGAAGCAGGACCGCTGCTCAGCGGAATTAAAAACAGTCTCATTGTAGCTCTTAGTGTGACGGTAGTAGGGACATTTACGTCGAGTCTTGCGGCATTTGCTTTTGCCAAGTTAAGATTTCCACATAAAAACAAACTGTTTCTCGCCCTGCTGGCCTCGATGATGATTCCGTATCCGACGGTCATGATCCCGCAATTTATCATGTTCTCCAAGCTGGGCTGGGTGGACACTTTGCTGCCGCTGATTGTACCGGGACTATTCGGGAATGTGATTATGATCTTTTTCCTGCGGCAGTATCTGCTCAGTGTGCCAGATGCAATTATTGAAGCGGCGAAGATCGACGGAAGTTCCTACTTCCGGTTGTATTCGAGCATCACGTTTCCGCTGATCAAACCTGCGGTGGCTGCACAGCTGATTCTCTGGTTTATGGGGATCTGGAACGATTATCTGGCACCGATTATTTATCTGAATTCACCTGAAAAGCAAACCTTGCAACTTGTCATTGCGAACTTTAACGCGACCTATGCGATTCAAACAGATTATCCGCTCATTATGGCGGCATCGATTGTGGCTCTGCTACCGGTTCTGATCATTTTCCTGATTTTCCAGAAGCAGATTATTGAGTCGGTTGCGATTTCAGGGGTCAAAGGGTGATGGGAATGAAAAGTTGGAGAGTAAGGAAGGAACGAAAAGAGCGGAAATATGATAAATATTGGACAGGACTTAAGGAGTGGCATAGGGCGAGGAAAGGAGTTGCGATGTTGATGTTACTGATGCTTATAGGTACGGTAGGCTGTGCAGATGGCGGGGATGTGGTGAAACCTCCGATTTTTCCGGAAGCTCCGCAGGAACCAAAAATGTATGATCTCTCTATTTTGGATGATGAATCCAAGTGGACGGTTAACAATGCACATGATCCTGCGATTATCAAAACGGATCAAGGCTACTATGTCTACTCCACGGACGTTCGAGTAGCGGGAGAACCTAAACCAGGCGTAATGGTACGAAAATCAGATGATTTGATCAACTGGAAATGGGTGGGGCAGGCTTTGCCGGGTATCCCGAAGGAAGCGCTCGATTGGACAGGAGCAACGAACCTGTGGGCACCGGATATTATTAAAGCGGGGGATACGTACCGATTGTATTATTCGGCTTCGAGCTTTGGTAGTACACAGTCAGCGATCGGATTGCAAACCTCCAAGTCTCCTGAGGGGCCGTGGAAGGATGAAGGACTGGTTGTGAAGACGGCTGGTCAGGAAAAGGACGGCCTGAATGCCATTGATGCCAATCCGGTGCTTGATGCCTTAGGCAACCCGTGGATGGTATATGGTTCATTTTTTGACGGAATCTACATTGCACCGCTTGATCCGGATACGGGCAAGTTCAAGGAAGAGGGGTATGGTACACGCATCGCAGCAAGGGATCGTGCAACCGAAGAAGGCGCAGTCGAGGGGCCATACATTGTGTATAATCCAGAGTTTCAAAAATATTACCTGTTCGTGTCTTATGATTCTCTGTTCGAAGACTATAATGTGCGGGTAGCTCGTGCCGACTCCATCACAGGGCCTTATACGGATATGAACGGAAATAAAATGTTGGATACGGAGCATCTGCCACAGTATGAGATTGGCACCAAAATTCTGGGCGGATACCGCTTCACCGAAGGTGAAGGCTGGGTTGCTCCTGGGCATAATTCCGTGCTGAAGGATGGCGACGATTATTACATCGTGCATCATGCGCGGGGCGAGACGGATAAAAACTGGCCGTATCTGCATGTGCGTAAAATGCTGTGGACGAAGGATGGCTGGCCTGTCGTGTCGCCTGAACGTTATGCCGGAGAGACCGCACAAGATATTCCGAAATCGATGATTGCCGGAACGTGGGAAGGCATGGCGCTTGATCCGTCTGTGAACGGGCAGGTGCAGGCTGTGCCATATACGCTGACGAGTAAAGGCAAAATTGAAAGCGAGAACGGTTCGGGAACCTGGACGTTTGATGGCAAACAAACGTTAACGCTGACGTGGAAGGAAAGCCCGTGGGGCGGTGCTTCCACGGAAGAGCTAAAGCTGCTCCCATCCTGGGATTGGGAGCGAAGCCAGCCTGCGCTGGTGGTAACTGGTCTGAACGACCGCGGCATCGCGGTCTGGGGCAAACAAATCAGCGCAGCTGAGAAGTAGACCGCTGACCCCGTAGGGTGGTTCAGCGAGGGTGTGCCGGCGAGCGAATGGATCGCGAGCGTTCCACGCGTGGGCACAAGCAGAGAGAGGGAGGAAGGAGCCGCGTGTGCGAGTTTGCCATCCGATTTCCACCGCCAAGAGCGGTGAGTGGAAAGAAATCGGAGGTCAAGGAGAGCACCAAGGCCCTGCCGCCCGCGAACGTCCGCAGTGCCTGAGCACGGCTACGGGGAGAGTTGACCCAGCCAAGCGGTCAACGCCACAAGTTATCGAGCCAACTAAAGGCTCGAAGCCCGATGTGTACTAGCGAGTGAAAATATCGCGAGCAACCAGTACAGAGGGCACCAGCAGAGAGAGGGAGGAAGGAGCCGCGCGTGCGAGTTTGCCATCCGATTTCCACCGCCGGGAGCGGTGAATGGAAGAAATCGGAGGTCAAGGAGAGCACCAAGGCCCTGCCGCCCGCGAACGTCCGCAGTGCCTGAGCATGGCTACGGGGAGAGTTGACCCAGCCAAGCGGTCAACGCCACAAGTTATCGAGCCAACTAAAGGCTCGAAGCCCGATGTGTACTAGCGAGCGAAAATATCGCGAGCAACCAGTACAGAGGGCACCAGCAGTGAGAGGGAGGAAGGAGCCGCGCATCCGAGTTTGCCATCCGATTTCCACCGCCGGGAGCGGTGAATGAAAGAAATCGGAGGTCAAGGAGAGCATCAAGGCCCTGCCGTCCGCGAACGCCCGCTGTGCCCTCCCAACTCTGCTCTCCATATTTTTGCAAGCACACTGAGCACATCATAGATTCAAGCCATACACACACATATGAAAGGGGTTCATTCCCATGATTAATTCCATTACATTCACCAATCCCATGCTGGAGCAGCGCGCTGACCCTTGGGTGTACCGTCATACGGACGGGTACTATTATTTTTCCGCTTCCGTACCAGCCTTTGACCGAATTGAAATTCGGCGTGCAACGACACTGGAGAGCTTGAGAGATGCCGAACCAGTGACCGCTTGGACGAAGCGTGAGACTGGGCCAATGAGTGCAAACATCTGGGCACCAGAGATTCATTTTATTGATGGCAAATGGTACATATACTATGCGGCCGCACATACAAGTGAAACCAACGAAGGTTTGTTTGATCACCGCATGTATGTACTTGAGAACGATTCCGCTAATCCGCTTGAAGGAACGTGGGAGGAGAAAGGGCAAATTCGAACCAAATGGGAGAGTTTTGCGCTAGATGCCACGACCTTTGAACACAGAGGCATTCGTTATCTGGTCTGGGCCCAGAAAGATCCGAGCATTGACGGCAATTCAAACCTCTATATTTGTGAAATGGAAAATCCTTGGACGTTGCGCGGAGAACAGGTCATGATCACGACACCTGAATATGACTGGGAGATTATCGGCTTTAAAGTAAACGAAGGTGCAGCCGTGCTGCATCGAAATGGTCGTCTGTTTATCAGCTACTCAGCTAGTGCAACCAATCATCACTACTGCATGGGGCTACTTACGGCCGATGAAGATGCTGATCTGCTTGATCCGACAAGCTGGGAGAAATCACCGAAACCGGTATTCCAGACTTGTGAAAAGAATGGACAATATGGTCCGGGACATAACAGCTTTACTGTTTCACCAGATGGCAAAACCGACATTCTGATCTATCATGCGCGCAACTACAAAGAGATTGAGGGAGATCCGCTGTACGATCCGAACCGTCACGCCCGCGCTCAGGTCATTCATTGGAATGAAGATGGAACGCCGAACTTTGGTATTCCGGTTCCCGATGGCCAGTCCGTGGCAGAGGTGAAGTAGTATCTATTTGGATAAAGTATAAAAGATAAGAGTCTTTGGTGAGCAGATCATGCTGACGAAGGGCTCTTTTTGATATGTATGATCTAGGAAAAAGTTATCTAAACAGTGGGAGTTAGAAGTCTGGATTAAGAAAGTTTAGATCGTGAAAGCAACCGAAGAGAGGCAGAAGCGTATACCATTACATCGAAAAAAATGAATTAACAAAATATAAACGGAATTGCTTATTACTTTTTGTTTTAAAGCCTTGGACGTGGTGTGCAGATTTCTAACGATCACAGGAGACGCTATTTAGCCGTTTTTGTACTGATTGAAATTCTAACGATCTCAGGAGAGCTTATTTGGTAGATTTGATGTGAAAAAGGGCATTTACCTTGCGTTTTCAGCGAAATAAGGTTTGTGGTGATAGTTAGAATTGGAGAAAGCTCGATATTGATCAAATAAGCTCATCTGAGATCGTTAGACTAAATAGAGTGTGTGCGAAACGCTTAAAACCCAAAACCCAAAACCCAAAACCCAAAACCCAAAACCCAAAACCCAAACCCAAAGCCAAAGCCCCTCAGTTTAACCTGTTTCCTACATATCCTCGGTGTTTTGTTATGATGTGTTAAGCTGAGAATGAGCTGTGTGATATTCAGAATTTTGGGATAATACTACAACCCTAAGGAGGATTACATATGGAATCACGCGAGATATTAGACGGGGAGCTTGAGCAGATTTTAAAGTGGGAGAAGGAACAGAAGGACTTGTTCATATGGGATAAAATCGGACGTTTGCCATTTGCAATGCTAGATAAATTGATGCCGAAAGCGATCAAACAGAAGATTGGCGACTCCCTGAACGAAGTGGGCCAATATTTGCAAACGGGTGGCAAGTTCCTTGTTCAGAAGAAGAAAGTGGCCAAGCTTCTGCAAGAAGAAGCCGAGCGTTCGGGTTACCCTATGACATCTGATGACATCTACCGATTAGAGCAGGATACGAACACAGAGAACACGGCCAAAATTCATAGTGTGGAAAAAATACCACTTGAGGTGTTGGACCGTGTGGCGGATAATATCACCGAAAGTCGAAGCAAATTTGCTGCGGCACAAGGAGCTGCAACAGGATTTGGAGGCATCGTCACCATTGCTGCGGACATTCCGCTCGTGATGGGACTTTCACTGAAAGTATTGCAAGAGATGGCGCTATGTTACGGGTATAATCCCGATGATCCACTGGAGCGTGTCTTCATCGTGAAATGTCTGCAATTCTCTTCCGCCGATATTGTAGGCAAGAAAGCCATCATTGAAGAGCTCGCCGACTATGACAATCCGGAGAAACAAGTTGAAGTGATCTCTCAAATGCAGGGATGGCGTGAAGTGTTCAACTCATACAGTGAGTCTTTTGGCTGGAAAAAGCTGTTCCAGTTGGTGCCCATTGCAGGCATGATCTTTGGTTCGGTCAGCAATAAAAATACCATTCAGGATGTCGCTGAGGCAGGCAAAATGCTGTACAAAAAACGGCTGATTCTGAAGCGTTTGAAATAGATAAATCCGCCTAAGGCAGTTGGTTATAGGTTAATATTACTCTAGATGACTAGGGAAGCGTGTTCTAAGATAGGATTATATGATGAAAAAAAGGCTCCTGCCGATCTGCATGAATTCAGATACGGGCGGAAGCCTTTTTGTACGTGTTTTATAAGTATACTGGAAGCAGATTTTTTAAAAATCTAACGATCTCCAGAGCAGGATATAGCCAAAAGAACTTACTCCTCGCTCCCGTTTTCTTTTGCCCAGCGATGAAGCAACTTGTCAGATGGTAGCAGGAACGTAAAGATACCGATCAGTGGCAAGAAGCTGCATATCTGCATGACGGGTGAAACGCCGAAGGCGTCGATCCAGTTGCCGAGCACGAGTGCCCCAAGGCCACCCATACCAAAGGCAAGACCAGTAATCAGACCAGAAACCGTTCCGATTTTGCCCGGAATGAGCATTTGAGCGTATACCACAGTAACGGAGAAGCTGGATAACATGATAAAGCCAATAATCGTCAGCAATACGCCAGTCCAGAACAAGTTGGCATAAGGTAACAGCAACGCCAGCGGTGCGGCCCCGGCCATGGAGAGAAAGATCATGTTACGTTTGCCGAATCGGTCTGCGAGCGGGCCACCAAAGAATGTGCCTAGTGCACCGGCAGCCAGGAAGAGGAAAATATAAATTTGCGCATCTTCCGTGGATAAACCAAACGTATCCTTCAGATTAAAGGCATAAAAGCTTCCGATTGAAGCCACGTACCACGAACGGACAAATACGAGCAGAATCAGAATCGTAATTGCGGCAGCAATTTTTTGACGTAACGCTGGATTGGGAGCGCGACGAGCCGCCGCTTGTTTACGCAGATATGCGCCGGATTGCAACATCTGCCCATACCAACGTGCGACATAGAGTTGTACAGCAATTCCCATCGCGGCAATGCCCGTAAAGCCGATGGCACCAAACAACCCAAACGGGATGAAAATCCAGCGTGTCAGGAGCGGTGCAAGGGATTGTCCAGCATTACCGCCCACTTGAAAAATAGACTGTGCCAGTCCGCGGCGCTGGCCCGCAGCCATATGGGATACCCGGGAGCCTTCCGGATGAAAAGCAGCGGAGCCGAGCCCGACAAAAATGACAGAGATGAGCACCATCATATAACTGTCGGCAAAAGCGAGCAACAACATGCCCGTGAACGTGAAACCCATGCCTATGGGCAGGATCGACGGAGTAGGTTTTTTATCAGCAAACCAGCCAACAACAGGCTGCATAATCGATGCGGTAAAGTTGATCGCAAAAGCGATCCAGCCGATCTGAGTGTACGTTAGATGCATGGAGTCTTTTAAGATAGGAAATATTGCCGGAATGACAGACTGAATGGAATCGTTGAACAGATGCACCAGACTGATGGCAATTAGTATCCGGTATACGGTGCCTTGGGCATCCAATCCGGGTGGGGCTTTCGAACGCGCTGCGGCGTCCTTGGCTAATGTGGTTTGTGTAGACATGTCCAGTTCTCCTTTGGTCGCGGTCACGAGGGATCAGCGCCTATGTTAGATTCTATGCAATTAAGCATATTGTTACATAATAGGATAGATCGGATCGACCGACAAGGGGAACAGAGGGGGGAAATGAAAACAACTTTTGTACATGTGGAGTTTTGGGAAATGTTGTGATAAACTGTAGGCAACAAGGATAAAATAAAAAAGAGTAAGGATGCGTCAACATCCTCACTCTTTTACAACAGCCGCTTTCAAGGGCGGTGGCTGTGGACAGGTAATCGAAATAGGCTGCTACCTTACCGAGGGCGGCCTATTTCTTTTTGTTTTGATTATTCAATGCAATGACGATGGTTACAATCAGTCCGATCAAGGTTACTGTAAACCCCGCAAAACTGATCATCAACGTCAGTACATCTTTTATCTCCACAGGCATCACCTCCTTACTCAGGAGACTAGCCGACCGCCCATTCAAGCCATTCTGTTGTTGTAACAAATTATACCACATAATCCAAATCGCGGACATCTACTTAAAGCAAGCAGTATCTACAGACTCAAATTAACGATTATCAATCGTCTCCGGGTTCATGTCATGATTCATCATTCGGTGCTCGGCCATTTGCTCATATTTGGTTCCCGGTTTGCCATAGTTGGTATACGGATCAATAGAGATGCCGCCGCGCGGAGTGAATTTGCCCCAGACTTCAATGAAGCGTGGGTCCATCAGTTTGATCAGGTCGTTAATGATGATGTTCACACAGTCCTCGTGGAAATCACCATGGTTGCGGAAGCTGAACAGGTATAGTTTTAGTGATTTGCTCTCAACCATTTTGATATCGGGAATATAGCTGATGTAGATCGTAGCAAAGTCAGGTTGACCCGTAATCGGGCACAGACTAGTGAACTCCGGGCAGTTAAATTTTACAAAATAATCACGGTACTGATGCTTGTTATCAAAGCTCTCCAGAATACCAGGATCATACTCAAATGTATATTTCACATTCTGGTTGCCCAGCAATGTTACATCTTGCATCTCGTCAGGTTGTCTCATTCCAATAAACTCCTCGTATTCAATTGAAGCCGTAGGCCTCTTATTTATATCTCGTATATATTTAAACCCCGCGTTTATTACCCCATACCAGCGTATGAAGCTGCGGAAGCACGCGCACGTTGTTCAGATCGTCCGAGGCACTTACCTGATCAATCAGCCACTCGTAACGCTCCAGCAGGGAAGCCGCCAGATCCGGCGTATCCGCCGAAGAAACATCCGGGTTCCCCGTTTGTAAAAATAAAGCCGTGCCCGGATATCGTGCATGCACACGGCGGGCATAGTTCAGGTCTGTCTGATCGAAGATCACGATCTTCAGACTATGGTTTCGATCCGCCGTGCCAGCAGCCAGACGGCGGATCACATCGTCCAGCACAGCCCAGTCGGTGTCCATGCCTGAGCTGGGTGGCTTGGGCGAGACCGTGACTTCGTTAACGTCTGCCAGCCATGACTGCCAGCGCGAGCCCTGCGTCTCAACCGCGGTGCGGACGCCGTTCTCCCGCAGCAGGGCAACCAACCCGCCCAGCGAAGCCAGCAGGGCGGGGTTACCGCCGGAGAGGGTCACATGGGAGAAACGCGTGCCGCCCAGGCGGCGCAGTTCATCCCATACCGCCTCCGGCGTCAGCATGCGAATCTGGTCCTTGCCGCTGCCGTCCCAGGTAAAGGCCGAGTCGCACCAGGAGCAGCGATAATCGCAGCCCGCGGTGCGCACAAACATCGTTTTTTGCCCGATGACCATGCCTTCGCCTTGAACCGTCGGACCAAAAATCTCCATGACAGGGATGTGTGCTTTCTTACTCATCGATCATCCACTCCCGTCTTGCTTCGGCATAACTGGTCGGAGTCTCGAAGAGTCGCACGAATTCCGTGCGTGCGCCGTCTGTAAGTCCGGCATAAGGCTCCGTTCGTAGAGCATGTTCCATCTGCTCGAACAACCAGACCACCATATTTTCAGCCGTCGTATTCATCAGAGGCAATGTTTCATTCAAATATTGATGATCCAGATAACCTTCAATCCGGTTTTTCCAGATGTCCTTAATATGTCCAAAATCAACCGTCAGCCCGGTTTCGCCCGGATAACCGCTGATGCCAAAAACCACTTTGTACGTATGCCCGTGCAGATTTTTGCACTTGCCTTCATAACAGTGCAGATGATGCGCCGCATCAAAAGTGAATTCTTTGCTGACTAGCACCCGTTTGCGATGATATCTCAGCTGCGTGGGCAGAATATCCTGGTCAATCCGCTGCAACCGCTCAACGATACGAAACGTTCCAGGCTCTCTCATCGCGCGTCCACTCCAGTGGAGGGAGTACTCGTATGAGCAACGGCACGTTCCTCTACATAACGATCGAGTCCCGCTTTGCGTAGCTTGCAAGCGGGGCATTCGCCGCACCCGTCACCGATGACGCCGTTATAACAAGTCAGAGTACGTTCACGCACGTAATCGAAAGCGCCCAGTTCATCGGCCATTTTCCACGTTGCTGCTTTGTCCAGCCACATCAACGGCGTATGAATGACAAATGGGTAGTCCATCGACAGATTAAGAGTTACATTCATCGACTTTACAAACGAATCCCGGCAATCGGGATACCCGCTAAAGTCAGTCTCGCAGACACCTGTGACCAAGTGGCGAGCACCTTTTTGTTTTGCCATAATGGCCGCGAAGCTGAGGAAGAGCAAGTTCCGTCCATCCACAAATGTGCTGGGCAGCTCCCCTTCTTCGTGGGTGATTTCTACATCATCTCGTGTGAGCGCATTCGGTGCGAGCTGGTTCAGCAAGCTCATATCCAGAACCGTTTGCTGCACGCCCAAATCCTTGGCAATCGCTGCTGCACATTCAATCTCCAGCTTATGACGTTGCCCGTAATCAAACGTAACCACTTCAACTTCGGCAAATTGTTGTTTTGCCCAGAACAGACACGTTGTGCTGTCCTGGCCGCCGCTGAATACAACGACCGCTTTTTCTTTGTTCAACATAAAAAAACCTCTCCATCTTCTTGAGATCACCCCAGCATAGTAGCAAGGAATGTCGGAAGAACAGAGAAGTTCATGAACTGGCATCCATCAAAAAACACACCTTCTTAATAACCGCTTCAAAAAAAGCTGCTATAAGCAAGTGTCCTTAGTTTTTTACGTACATCGTGACAACGTTATTACGTCAGCCCATATCCTTCTACAACTTAAACCTTAAGTCTAAGCATGTATATAAGCTACGTGTAATCACGGAAAGCGGTACGCAAGACTGTAGCGACCTTACATAGGTCAAGTCTTGTAGAGGGAGTTCGCGAACCTCTCCCATGCCATAGGCATGGATTTTCTTCTTTAATTGTCCGGGTACAGTATACCATATCATTTACCGGATCGGCACATTTTTTAAAATCCCAAAATTACTTAATAATGACGTTGCCGAAGGGGATGACTTCTTTTAATATACGTTTGAATAAACCTTCATCATTGACGTCCTGTTGCAGTCTGTAGTTTTCGCGTCCAGCTTGAAAAAGCACCGGACCGTGTCCTGTCATTTTCCAATGATAGTTCATATGCTGACTGGCCAGGTTGTTTCCATATACGGTTAGTTCCAGATGGGCATTTTCAGGGTAAGCAATGACGCTTCCAGCATCTACATAGAGTGGGGCGGTGGGGTGAAGTTCTTGTTGGCATACCTGACCCTGTGTGAGCAAACCAATGGTTCCTTTGCCCGAGAATTTCATTTTCACCGCATCCCGGGTAATCAGCATGTTTTTGATCTTCTGAATTTTGGTCTGCATCGTGACACCTTCGGAATAGAAGAACAAGTGGCGAAAATCATAAAGCAAATCACTGTTCTCCGTAAGCTGCACTTCTTTCATGGTGAATCCCGGTGGAAGGGCGGCTACAAATTGGCATGGTCCAGTAATTTCTGATTTAATCAGCTTTTTTTTGCGATACATACCCGAGATATTCATGAATTTATCTTGTCTGTTGCTGCTGGCACCGCGAAAAGCAACGATTTGCTGCGGATGCAGAATATGAAGACGGTCATCCTGAATCAGTGAAAATGTAACCACTTGTCCGACTCCGCCAGCTTCAGCATGGTTCAGATGTATATGCATGCAGTAACTCCTGTTCTTTTATAGTCGGCCAGATCGCCGGCGCATTCCCCAGCGCATCACGCGAATCAGAAGGAAGTAACCTAATATGAGAGCAACAATGGTGATCACCATCGTTTGAATTCGCTGTGCGGTGGCTGTTCTGGCATCCTGTTCGGTTTGAAGTTTGCTGACCATTTCGGTCAGTTTCTGGTTCTGAGCCAGGAGTTGATCATTTTGTGCTTTGAATGCTTCGACATTCGCCTGGGCTTGTCCGAGCTGGGCGGAGGTTTGATTTAGTTGCTCCAGGGTTTGCTTGTAACTCTCCTGTAATGCGTTCACTTCCCCAGGTAGTTCCGACACGCGCTCCCAACCATTATAGATATCCGAGAATATATTCGCACTCGCTGCATTTGCAGTAGAACCGAGTATGACTGTAAATAGAATACATGTGGAGATAAACACCCGAATGAAATATCCCTGAATGGATTTTGGCATGATTAACACCTCTCTCTTCGGTAGGATCGATTCAGAGCTGAATTCGTCGTCATTTGTTGAATTCTCGCTCTTTCATTATACGTCAAAAACCTGGAGTTGGGTTCAAGAGGATTACGTTTTATTACCCGAATGTTTGGTGAAAACAAATGTTTTATTTTAAAAATCAGAGGGTAATACAAGAATAGCAGTACCCCGGACAGAGCAAACACAAAGATTTACTTCCGCTCCGGGTATATCCTGTTCACAAATATGCAATATAATGCTTAAAATTAATATATTTCGATTTTGAATAAGATCGTTAATAATGAAGGAGTAGAATAATATGTACGTATCAAACCAGAGCGCGTCAACGAAAACAATCATGATTACTTTAAATGGCGAGCCAGTCGGACGCAAACTGATTATTGACAGTGTAACTTATGCACCGGTTAATCAAACGGACAGTGCACAGTACATGCACAAAATGGAGCATAATCATCCAGCTGTTTAAGTTGGGACTTGTCATAGAGAAGGGTGTGAAAAGCTTGGCTAATAGCCAAGCTTTTTCGTCGTTTATTGTCGCTTCTAGGCGGATCAAGGGGAATAAAACTAATATAATGGAAAAAATTAATGAGAACATATGTTCCGTGACAATATAGTGTCCATTCACCCTGCTAACTTAGAAGATAATACACATAAATCGGGGGAGAGACTACCAGTGAACTCAGTCTTTGAAGTATCTTATTCGTGGAATAAAGAGGCCATACCGACAGGGGGAGCCGATCCCGTATATATGATGGTAGAGTGGCGTTACGGAGCCCCTGCCAAAAGACTTAGGAAAATAGCACCCAAAATTATGTCGAGAGATTTAGAGCTTTTGCTCAAACCGGAATATGGCGTTCAGCTTAAAGGCATTTATGGATGCCGATCGAAAGAAACAGATATTGGTTGGGTACTGCGACTTGGTGATGTACTCAAGGGAGAAAGTAAACAGATTTTGCTGGAATTTGCCTTAGGACCGCATCTATCAGGAAAAGCAGCGATATGTTCTGCCTATTGGAGTACCCGCAAGTTAAAGCAAAGTCAGCGTGTGCTTCTTCGTCGGGAACAACTCTATATTCAGTATACAAGTCACCTGGGGATGCTAAGACAGCCTGAAGACCCGAAAGTAGAGAAAACGATTAAATTGAACGAAACCGTACCCTTGCTTAAACAGGCTCTACGTGCTTATGAACGAGGCCGTACCCAGGAAGGTAGCGACATGTTGCGCCGTCATGCCGATGCACTGTTAATCGAAGCTGCACGCAAACAGGATCTGGATTATTTAACAGAAGCGGAGATTGTTGAGAAGCTTCGTTATCATTATGGTATTACGTTTACTGCCAATCGCCAAAATGTGAAAGAACATTGTTAGATCAATGAAAACGTAGTCAAGTGATGACCGCACAGAGAGAACCAGTTTACATAAGTTTTGAAGGTGAAGTTAAACAACAAGTCGAATGTATATATCCATACTATATCAGTCGAGGATGGAGCTGTATCATACTATTTGAAACAACATCATGGAGGGCCTGGCCAAATGACAGACCGACTAATCCGATTAATGCGCATTATTACGCTGGTACAAGCCAAGCCGGGCATTCTGGCTCGGGAGCTTGCGGAGAGGTGCGAGACAACGGAAAGGACGATATACCGTGACATGGAGGCCCTCAGCGCAATGCATATTCCGATCGCCAATATGGGACACGGAAGAGGGTACATGTTTATCAGCCATTTTGCCATGTATCCGCTAAATTGGTCTGACGAGGAAGCCCAAGCTTTCATACAGCTTGCAGACGTTATGGAAGATATTCGTCCGCTATTAAAGCCTGCATTTGAGAGTGCCTACGAGAAAGTAGTAGCTTCAAGCCAGAAGAACAGAACCGAGCGAGTGGAATGGGCTGAGCAGGTCAGAGGAATGTTTAAAGAAGGAGGAATCGTCTGTCAAAATATGGACGATGATGAATCGAGTGATTCACTCCTTTTGTTGCTTCAAGCAGGAATTTCACAAAACAGCATGGAAGGGAAATATCAGTCTCAGGGAGAAATGGAGATGATTCGCTTTGATCCATATTGCCTGATTCCTCGGGAATATCAATTTGATCTGTTAGCTTATTGCCATCTCTCCGAGAGAATGAGAACGTTTCAGGTAAACCGGCTATACGATTTACGAATTATTCCACGTACCTTCCGCAAAAATGATTATTTAATCCAGTCTTATTTCCGTACTGCCTGGATCACGAGAGGAAGTACAGAAGAGACCGTGGTTAAAATTCGATTTTCTTCCCTAGTTGTGGACCGCGTGATGCAGGAACGCTTTTTTGTGCGCCCCGTTCTGACCAGAGAGCCTGAAGGTACCCTATTGTTTGAAACTGTAGTGAGTGATGCTGAGGGATTTTTCGTGTGGATATCCAGATACGGGCCAGAGGCTGAGATCTTGGAACCGGAACATTGTCGTAACCTGATGCAAGAACATTTGGAGCGCTGGCGGCAAGTGTACAATCCAAAATGAACTTCAGATTACAGGTTTAACGTCTGGATACCGTCTTACTCCTTGGCTTTAAAAAGATTGGCAAGATTGCCAAACGGTGATTCCTTTTCCTCATCATCCACAGCACTGGAGTAAACCACTTTGGAAGCAACGCCTTCATCATCCGCTGCGCAATTATTTTCTAATTTGAACTTGTCGAACTGGTGCATAAACACTTTAGCCGTATTAATGGCATCATCCAAAGCGCGGTGTTGTGTACCGTCAAATTCAATTCCACAGAGTTCAAGAGCCTGGGCAAGTCCGAGTTGCCGAAACTTTCCTTCTTTGTGCATGGCCCGCGACCATTGTTGCTGTAAATCATTATGATTGGTAATCCAGGCCACATCCAAATGATGTGTTCTGCAATGGGAGATGAATTTGTTGCGGTCATCTGGTCCCCAGGAACACATATAATAAGGCTCATTGCCCATCCAATCGATGAATTGACGCAGTGCTGCCGGGAAAAGAGGGGCTGCATCGATGTCTTTCTGTGTGATTCCTGTGAACTGAACGGTGTCGGTAGACAGGACGGATTTGTTAGATGGACGAACATACGTATGAAAGGTGTCCGTGACTGTAAGGCCTGTATCCGGGTTCTCACTCACTTTGACAGCACCGATATCGATAATTTCAGAGGAGTAGCGTGTATTGCGACTTACTGTAAATTCAAGATCATATATAATATAGGACATAAGATAAACTCCTTTATGAAAGATACAAATTTCCATTCAGGGATCCGTACGTTAGATCCGTAAAATGTTAATCTCTATTCTACAGTGAACCTGGGGCTGTGTCAGCCATTGTTATGGATTTCGCCTGAAGTAGCTTGGCATAAGGGTTTCGAGTGACCCCTTCATTTAATTGTATTGATTGACAAGTTCGTCTAAATGTTCTAATGTGATCAAAAATGAAAAATAGCGTTTACCGAGGACATAATCACGTAAGCTTGCTTCAACAGAGAGGGAATGGATTGCTGTAACATTCCTGTTGCTGCTGCGCAATTCCTACCTCGTTAGCTGCCAAGGGGAATGTCTGTTTCATAACAGGTTGCAACCTTCGCCGGAAGGGTCCGTTATGCCCCAAAGGACTGTATGTTAGCGCGCGAGATATGAAACGACTGTATGCAGTTAAATAAGGGTGGTACCACGACGCATTCGTCCCTTGACGAATGCGTCTTTTTGCTGTTCGAGATTTCATGTGCGTAGTGCCTACCTATCTGATCAATAAAAGGAGTGTATTCAAGATGCGTCAAAGTGAAATGCTTGTTCCAACGTTACGTGAAGCACCAGCTGAGGCTGATGCAACGGGACACCGCTTGCTACTGCGCTCGGGTATGATTCGTCAAGTGGCCGCGGGAATATACAGTTATTTACCACTCGGGCGACGTGTGCTTCTGAACGTCGAGCGAATCGTTCGGGAAGAGATGGATCGTGCCGGGTGCCAGGAAGTATTGTTACCCATTATGCAACCAGCAGAGTTGTGGGAGGAATCCGGCAGATACACGCAATATGGTCCAGAGTTGATGCGTCTGAAGGACCGGCACATGAGAGAGTTTGCGCTTGGACCAACCCATGAGGAGGTAGTTACGGCCTTAGCTCGTGACGAGGTCAATTCTTACCGTAAGCTTCCCTTTACCTTGTATCAGATCGGAACCAAGTTCCGGGATGAGCGCCGTCCACGTTTTGGTTTGTTACGTGGCCGAGAATTTATCATGAAGGATGCCTATTCATTTGCTTCGGATTGGGAGGAACTGGATCGAACCTATCAGGCAATGAATACAGCATATTGCCGCATTCTGGAACGCTGTGGCCTGGACTTTCTTCGAGTTGAGGCAGATGCGGGAACCATTGGTGGACAAGGTGAGACACATGAGTTCATGGCTCTGGCTGATGTAGGAGAGGATACCATTGTGACGTGTAAAACATGTGGTTATGCTGCGAATCTGGAGAAGGCGGCGTTTCAATCCGTAGAACCTGCTATCCTTACGAATGAACCAAAAGCTAATGAGCACACGGAAGTGTTACGGATTGAGACACCAGGTGTTCGAACCATCGCAGAATTATGCTCTTTCCTTGATCAGAAGGCCGAAGATATGATCAAAACATTGCTTTATCTGGCGGATGGTCAGCTTGTTGCTGCCCTTGTCCGTGGGGATCATGAACTGAACGATATTGCCTTGAAACAGGTGCTTGGCGCAGAGGAATTGGAGCTGGCTGACGATGCAACTATCGCCGCGCATTCCAATCTCACCGTCGGTTATCTTGGACCAGTGGGGCTTGGGTTACGTATGGTGGTAGACGCTGATGTGGCTACCATGAAACATGCAGTGACCGGAGCGAATGAGGCTGGCATGCATCTATCAGGTGTTCGTCCAGGCATGGATTTTGCGCTGGATCAAGTCGAGCGTATTCGTTTTGCCACTGCAGGGGATTGTTGCGTATCATGTGGTGAACCACTTGTGTTCACCAAAGGTATTGAAGTAGGGCACATATTCAAGCTGGGTACAAAGTACAGCGATGCCATGGGAGCTTCTTTCCTGGATCGCAATGGCCGTCAGTGTGCACCTGTAATGGGATGTTACGGTATCGGGGTATCTCGTTTGATGGCAGCTATTGCTGAACAGTACGCGACGGAAGAGGGCATTCAGTGGCCTGCATCTGTAGCGCCTTATGATGTGCATCTTATCCCGGTAAGCTGGAAAGACGAGCATCAACAGAAGCTAGCTCTTGAGTTGGAGCAACATCTAATGGATTGTGGATTCCGTGTGCTCGTGGATGATCGGGATGAACGGCCGGGTGTGAAATTCAAGGATGCCGAGTTAATCGGGCTACCTGTACACATTGTTGTAGGCAGAGGAGCGGCCGAAGCGCAGGTAGAACTGGGCTCTCATATGCTTGCTGATTCAGGCGAGACGAAGCGAATCAGTATAACGGCACAGGAAGCTGTGAATTACGTGAAAGAGCAAATGCGCCGAGATTAAGCAGGACTTAGCATATGTAGCGATGAAAATACATGTCATATGTGATAGATAACATTTGCCTATATAATAGGACTGAATATTGTGTCGATCTTTATTTTTAGCTGAATAAGCTAGAGGTTCCTTGGAAAACGGGACTCTAGAAGTAGAAAGAATGTCTAATCACAGAAAATAATCGTACCAAGTGACTATATCTGGAAAATAAAATTCAGGTTAATTGTGCTTTTGCTCATAAAGACACGTTAGGCTTGGCTATTCGAAGTGATACCGGTATAAGTATGCAAAACTAGCGGAAGCGTGGTTGTGCATCATCCGCGCCGTAAATCGCATAAATACGGATATTACAGGCATATATGTTCTAGTTCAGCAGGGGGTAGACATCAACTTTGAAGCCGAAAGCGGCATGCAAGAGATTTATTTTTGAAATAGAAAACGAAAGGGAGTCCTTAGCCAGTGATCTGGGTAAGGACTCCCTTTCGTCGTTTATTCGGAATGGTGCAGATTAAGAAGCAGCAGGCAACTTCAATGTTTGACCTGGATAAATCCAGTGTGGGTTTTTGATTTTGTTGATCTGTTGAAGTGTCTGCCATGTTGTACCATATTGTTTGGAGATCGAATACAGAGACTCGCCTGATTTTACGATATGCAATTTAGCAGGGGCTGGAGCTGGTTTCCCCGGTGCTGGTTTGACCGGTTTCTCCGGCTTTGGTTTTTCTGGTTGAGGCTTGGTTGGTGTTGGTGCTGGAACAGGGGCCGGAGCCTCAGTACCCGGTGCTTCTGGTTCTACAGCGGCTTTCTTGCCTTCACTTATGCGGCCGTCGGTTTTAATATCGACTGCGCCGAGTTTTTGCATGTAGTTGATCAATGCCTCATCCAGTGCACCGTACATACCGGTTGTTGGATACTTGGCGAACATCGTGTACTCATCACCGCCGACAGCTGTGAAGTCATTGGTTGCAAGGGTGTAGGTCGCGGCTGGATCAAGAGCTTTATCACCGACCATTACTGTATGAACACGGCTACCTTTTGCAGCAGCGGCGTCAATTTTGAATGTAATTCCGGATACTTGCGGGAATCCACCACTTGGTTCCGGGTAGGAACCTACACCGTTCTCCAGGGCTGCGAGTACATCAGAGCCTTTTACATCAAGGGTAACGACTTGGTTGCCAAAGGGAAGAACGGTAATGACATCACCTTTAGTTACGATGCCCTTTTCAATAGAAGAACGAATACCTCCGCCGTTAGTCAAAGCGATATCGGCTTTGCTGACATCACGGATTGCATCAGCCAGCAAGTCTCCTAGATTGGTCTCGCCAGCACGTACTTGTTCACGTTTGCCGTCGAGTAGAACAGCGGTATTTGCTACTTCTTCTTTCAGGATCGGTTCTTGTTTTTTCTGAATGGAACTTACGAGTGCTGCAACATTCCCATTGGGTTTAATGTCTTTGGCCCCGGTTTCATCCACTAATGTTGCTGTTTTCTTCGAAACTTTGCCGCCGTCTACCCACAGGTCAATGACACCTACATAATTGGTATATTCACCTGCACTTGCAATCAAAGTTCCATGATCAGATACAAGTCCGTTTTTCAATACGGTATGGCTATGTCCATCGATGAACACATCGATGCCTGGCACCTCTTTAACGACTTTGAAGCTTGTATCCGTACTGGAAACATCTTGTCCAAGGTGTCCGAGAACTACAACAACATCGACTTTGCTGCGAATTTCATTCACGAGAACTTTTGCTTCTGCAGAAGGGTCAGTAATTTGCAAACCTTCTACGTTTTTCGGATTCGTTTTGTACATCGTTTCTGGCGTGGTCAATGCGATAATCCCGATCTTCACACCATCAACTTCTTTGATAAGGTACGGTTCGAAGATACGAGTTCCGTCTTTTTTCTTTACGTTTGCACTGAGCATGGGGAATTTCATCATCTTCGCTAGCTCTATGAGACGTTCCGAGCCATAGTTGAATTCATGGTTACCTGGCACCATCGCCTGATAGCCTATTTCGTTCATGACCTGCACAATACTCTCGCCTCTAACAAGAGTTGCAAATGTGGTACCGTGTACCGCATCGCCTGCATCCAGCAAGAGGGTGTTTGGATTTTCGCTGCGATATTTATCAACGATGCCTGCGACTTTGGCAAAACCCATAGCAGGTGATTGTTCCACTGCTCGAGCATGCATGTCATTGGTATGTAGGATAGTGATATGTTTACCTGTGCCTGGAGCAGAATCCGTTGCTGCTGCCGCAATGCCTACACTGCCAAACAGTAAACAAACCGTTAGCAGAAGTGAAACAACGTTTTTCCAGTTTTTCATGAATCCGAAACCTCCCAAAATAGTAATCTATTAGAGCGTTTATACAGCTCATGTAGTATTTTAACAGACTATGTTGAGGAAATCTCGTGATTTGCGTAAAAATAAGTAACCTGAAAGTGACATCTGATTCTGTCTGGAAAATGGGTTCAACACTACATGATAAAGAACGTATGTTCTTAATTACTGTAAAAAAAATGCTGCGCATCACGCGGCAGTCCGGTACGTAAGCAAAATTTCTCAAGAGATTCTTCCGGTTCCGGTGTGACTCCAGCCGTCAATAGTTGAATGGCAAAAAGATTGGCTTGTCTCTCCAATTTGCCTGGAGCGAAGTAGGAATGCTCCTCAAGGAAGAAACGGTTAATTCCTTTGTGCAGTCTGTCATGCCCCAGTTCATGTGCACATACAAATCGCTGCCATTCAGGGGGCAAGTCATTGTGAATCACAATAAATCTGCGACGAAGTTTACGGAAATACAGCCCTTTCGTAGACTTGCCCAGATTCGTAAAACGAATCTGTATTCCTACAGCACGGGCAATGCTGAACGGACAGTTGGTTCGGTGTTTGCGAATCAGCTTGGTTACGATGTCATCCATATGATCTCACCTGCAGTTTCAATAAGTTTGAACTCGCGTCCTGGTTTCATGGGCGTTGATCCGATTCGCCTGGCTTTTTCCGTTTATTCATCTGTTTGGCTTCCCAGAACAAACCAGTCAGCACGTCTTTGATCCGTTTCTTGTCCTCTTCATCCAATGGAATTCCGTCGAACATCAGATCGTCGTCATCCTCCAGCATTTTTTTAAAATCCCGGCGATCCTTGTACGTCGCCCATTCCGGTACTTCCTGAGGGTTCGCTTCAAGGCCTGTCTCCATATAACCTGCCTGTTTCATCATGTCTGAGTAAGGTACGGCGAGTGCGTCGGCAATTTTTCGGATCGTTGCTGGTTTAGGCACCCCGCGCACACCATTTTCAATCCGTGAAATCTGTGAATTGCTTATTCCAGCCGCTTCGGCGAGCTGGTTGATGCTGAATCCCTGCTGCTCTCGCAGTTGTTTCATATAAGGACCAAAAGCGTGCTCCACAACTCATGCATCTCCTTCGACTCGTCATAAGTGCTTGTGATTATAAAGAAGTTCGTTCTGCTCATGTGACGTTCTGCAAACTTGCCCGTTCCGAAAGCGGATCATTCTTTCGATCGCTGTTATCCCCGGATTTCCTATCATTTCTCCTTAAAGGGAGAAATCCGGGGATAAAGGCGAGCGCTCCGCTTCTCCAGAATTGATTCCGCCTCCTGCACTTCGTCTGTGCGCCTGCCAACGTGGAATCATTCCCAGAGCCATAGACTTCTTCATAAAAACAAATGACTTATACGAGTTCAGTAATTATCTGTACTATATCGTATATATACCATTAGGTAAAGAGATATGAAACAATTATGCCAAAAGGTATAGAAAATGAGAGCGAAGGTTTTATTTTATCGTCTAAATGACCCAAAATGAAGGTTTACTCTTTTCTCCAGAAAGTGGTATCCTCTAATAGAAATACGAACAAAGTACGAACATAATGTAAACAGGGAGCCATTTCCAAAAGGCAACGGAAGAAAAAAATAAAAAACGTTATGTTTTGAAAAATCGGAACAATTCTATGTGGGAGACAGTCTTCGCTAGAAGATGGGGATGAGCAGAAATATCAGTATGAGTCGTCAAAATGGAATGAAATATAGAGTGAATTAACATTAGGAGGAGAATGACTATGGCAACGATGACAAATATGGAATTGATATTACCGGAATTGGATCGTCGGAAAACGCAGGCAGCTGTCGAGGCTGTATTGGAGAAGTATCGGATTTATAAAACGATTGCTTTTGAAGAACGTGAGGTGCAGGTGACTGCAAGTTATACGGAACGTTTTCATGGGGCTACCAATGTCACAGGAGATTCTACCGCGAAAACAGCAATCTTTAATGTGGATGTCCAGCGTGCGCGTCAGGCTTACTGCGATACCATTGATCATATCGTATCTCGGCTCAGTGAGAAAGAACGGGTATTAGTAAACGAGCGCTATATGAAGGACGATGATGTCTTTGACTATAAAATATACAACCATGTTTTTGATCCGCCTGTGAGCAAGGATACCTATACCAAGATTCGTACCCGTGCATTTTACAAATTGGCGCTGGCTTTGTCTGACCGTGGGCTGATGAATATGGAACCTCTGTCATGCACAAGAAAAGAACGGAAGAAGTTTGGCTGAGCATTAGGCAAAAAGTTGAAGCTTTCATATCCTCGAAGGATTGGTTACAATGGTTTGGACAAAATCACAGACGGAGCATCTGAGGGGGAGTGCCAATGCCGGAAGAGGCTGGAATGCAGGAAATGGTGACACTGAAAACCATCGCGGAAACGTTAAACACCTCCAATGACCTTAGTCTGATGCTGGATACGGTGGTTGGCAAATTACTTGAGCTAACCGGACTCACGGCGGGATGGCTTTTTCTCATCGATGAACGCGGAGAGTATGCCTGTGTATCAGACTATAACCTGCCGCCAGCTTTAATTCGAAACGATAAAGAGCCCATGAGAACGGGAACGTGCTGGTGTATCAATCGTTTCAGGGATGGAAGGCTGCAGCATGCGGTTAATATCATTAACTGCAAACGTCTTGAAGATGCTGTGGAGTTTAAGTGGGGAGACACACAGGATATTACACACCATGCTACAGTCCCACTGCGCTCGGGTGAACGAATGTTGGGACTGCTCAATGTGGCAGCGCCAGGTAAAGAGGTTTTCAGCGATAGCGAACTCGCACTTTTGCAGGCGGTAGCCTATCAGATTGGCAGTGCAATGGAGCGAATGCGATTGTATCGTGCGGAGCAACGACGGGCAGAACTTTATGCCCGGCTCGGAGATTTCGGTACAGCATTGAGTCTTGCGATCAATGAGTGTACCGAGTCGAATGCATTGCCTGACACCGTAGTAAGGTTACTTGGCAAGCATTTTGATTGGCCGTTCGCTGCGCTTGTACAACAAACGAATAGCACATTTCATATACATGCAATGTATGCTCATGGTGAGGTATGGACGGACACGCCAGATCCCCTTTCCTTGGAAGGGACACGCCTTATGGATCGGATCGTGGATCACTATCGTGCCGCCATCCTATCCGCAGATGAACTTGCTGAAATATTCGGCCAATTCAGGCTTGAATTTCAATGGGGTGAATTTGCATCAGGAGTTGGTGTACCTCTTCCATATCATGCACCAGAGGAACCGGGAGTGCTGATCGTTGGTACTGAATCACGATCCCTTGATCTGATCCGGGCAGACAAGGAAGTCCTTGAGGCTCTGGCAGAACATATCATTGCTTCACGTGAGAGCTTGAAGCTGGCAGATCATCGGCGCGAACTGGCGAGGCTTGAAGAGCGGAATCGGCTTGCTCGGGATTTGCATGATTCGGTGAATCAGATTTTATTCTCCCTATCGCTGACGGCGAAAGGTGCAGAGAGTATGCTCTCCGGTTCGGAACCGGTGCATCCGGCAGCAGAAGTGATGAGAGATATACGAGCTTTGTCCCAGGAAGCGCTCAAGGAGATGCGAGCGTTGATTATGCAACTTCGTCCATCAGGTTTGGAGGCCGGATTGGTAAGCGCGCTTCAGGAGTACGGTGCAAAACAGGGGCTTCAAGTTATCGCTGATCGTAAGGGGATGCGCTCCATACCACGTTTTATTGAAGAAGGCTTGTGGCGTATTGGTCAGGAGGCGCTGAACAATATTCGGAAGCACGCAGGGGTATCCTCGGCATGCATACAGCTTGAATTCAGTGAACGTGAAGCGAAGCTCACGATCTCCGATCGGGGGAAGGGCGGTGCCAAGCGACGGATGCCATCATCGGAAAGTTCACTCGGATTGTCGATTATGAGAGAGCGTGCGCAATCACTCGGAGGCAAGCTCAATATATGGAGTTCTTCGCGTAAAGGAACAACCGTGACGGCAGTTATACCACTTCCGTATGAATCGGAATAGAGTCAGGAGGCAGGCAAAGATGCCGATTAGAATATTACTTGCCGACGATCATGTCATGGTCAGACGGGGACTACATGTTTTTCTGAAAACGCAGGAGGATATGAAGGTTATCGGTGAAGCATCGAACGGGCAAGAAGCCTTGGAGCAAGCGCAGGACCTGGAGCCGGATGTTATTCTGATGGATCTTCATATGCCTGTCATGGACGGTATTGAAACAGCCAGGCGTTTGCGTAATCTGCTGCCACATACACGGATCATCGTGCTAACTTCGTTCTCGGATCAGGATCATGTCGTTCCTGCCGTTCGTGCAGGCGTAAAGGGCTATCTGCTCAAAGATATCGAGCCTGAGGATTTAGCCGTTGCGATCCGTAATGTGCATTCCGGTCAGGTCGAATTACATCCGGCGGCTGCAAGTCAATTGATGCACGTCATGGCGTCGATGGATATGCTGTCAGAAGCAAGTCGAGTGGAGGACAACTCTCAAGAGGAAACGCTTTTCCAAGGTTCGAACCAGACTGTACACCAAACGAGTGGACCAAGTGAACGGAGTAATCCGAGTAAGTTAGATGAACCAGGTTATTCAAGTCATTCAAGTCATTCATGGAACTCTAATCCATCGAGTCCTCCGTCCGATGAAGGTCTAAATGCACTCACTCGCCGTGAACGCGAAGTGCTGGGGCTGATCGCTCAAGGGCTGAGCAATAAAGAGATTGCGGTTCGGCTTGTGATTACCGAGAAAACAGTCAAAACACATGTCAGTCATCTACTGGATAAACTGGGGCTTGCAGACCGTACTCAGGCAGCGCTTCATGCTGTTCGGAATGGCTGGGAACTGTAATGAGTTGCAGGCTATCATTGTAGTCGCCAAATTCAGACAAAATTCAGACTAAAGTCGTATGAACTCAACCGAAAGGTTGAGTTTTTTTGTGCTGAAGTTAAGTCCATTAGCTGACGAATGCCGACCTACATCAAGGTAAAATAAGGATAACCAAAGTCGAGAAGCAAGAGCATGGATGACAATAATAACAGCGATCAGGAGAGTGATTGTAATGAATATTGTGATATTGGCAGGCAGCAACCGAAGAAATGCAACGAGCACACGTCTGGGTGAATATGCCGTAGAGATCATTCAAGGACAAGGACACGAAGCGAGCTTGTTTAATCTGTATGAAAAACCACTGCCATTCTATGCTCCGGATGAAAAGCAAGAGACTGACGAGAACCTGGCAGCATTGAATACCTTGATGCTTGCGGCGGATGCCATCATTCTTTCTACACCGGAGTACCACGGTAGCATAAGCGGTGTGCTTAAAAATGCGCTGGATCATCTAAGTCAGGCTCATTTCAGCGGCAAACCCGTTCTGTCGATCAGCTCCGCGGGAGGAGCGGTTGGGGTAAGCTCACTTACCCAAATGCAAACCATGGTACGTAATCTGCACGGAATTAATGCTCCAGAATGGATTTCCATTGGTGGTGCGCAGCGCAGACGATTTGAAGCGACGTTTGACGGATATGAGGAATACGAAGGAAGTCAGGATATTGAGGAACGGGTGCAGCGTGTACTCGGATCTTTTCTGAATCTGGCTCAGACGTTAACGGCGGCAAGGAGCACACTGTAGAGTAATCCAGGCTGACAATTAGGGCATCATTTCAATTAATAAAATTCATCATTTTAACGAAATAGAAGGAGGGAATACAGCATGATTAAAGGTTTATATGAAACCCATCTGAATGTTACAGATCTTCAAAGATCACATCATTTCTACGAGAAGGTACTTGGATTACCTCTTGCTAGTGAAAACCCGGAACGCGGATACTTATTTTACTGGATTGGCGGCGAGCGCCATGCCATGCTAGGGTTGTGGGAGAAAGATCCCGCGCAGGTGCAACGTCAGCACTTTGCTTTTCAAGTATCCCTGGAAGATATGAAACATGCCGTTGAATACCTTGAAAACAAGGGCATCGCCACCCGTAATTTTCTGGATGATGACATTGGAGAGCCATATGTTTTTGGCTGGATGCCAGCGGTTTCTGTTTACTTTGCCGATCCGGATGGTCACTCGCTGGAATTCATTGCCGTGCTGCCGGACGAAGCGAAGCCAGAGCTTGGTTTGGTGCCGTGGAGTGAATGGGAGAAAATGCATGGGAGAAGCATATGATCATAGAGGAAGTACTGTTTTATAGCGTAAAGCTGGAGGAACTGCATCATTTCTATGGAGTTACGCTGGGCATGAGGGTATCCGAGATTAATCCTGTGGAGGAAGCCTTCACTTTGCAGGCCGGAAGTACCAAAATGATATTCAAACATTGGAACACTGCATCCCAAGTAGAGGGAAAGGGCCGAGCGCCGTTCTATCATTTTGCCTGGATGATCCCGACGAATCAGTTTCAGGAAGCCAAGCAGTGGGCGGCGTCACGAGTGAGGCTAAGCACAGATGGAGAGCGGGATGAAACTTACTCTAACAACTGGGACTCCCACTCACTATATTTTGAAGATCCGGCTGGGAACATTGTGGAGCTGATTGCTCATCACAGGAAAAACAACGAGCAAGAGCGCGCATTTTCGGTGGAAGATATTTTGAAGGTGTGTGAAATCGGGCTGGTTTCGGAGGATGTGCCAGCCACAGTGCACGAACTGGAGAAAACAGGATTATCCCGCTGGGGCGAAGGAAGTGACACGTTTTCTCCTGTAGGTGATCGAAACGGTTTGTTTATTGTGGTGAGGAAGGAACGAGTATGGTTTTTCTCTAATCAAAAGGCACAGATTTTCCCGTTAGAAGCTACGATCCATCAAGTGGGCAAGCTTCAATTCGAGGGAGACGGCAGCGACTCTCCAGGATATTCCGCCACTGGAGTGTCCGTATAAAATATCTTTAGATCAGATATAGCGCAAAAGGGGAATAAGTATCTGAACTCCATCATGTTATAGAAGTAAACGCTTTATTTTATTGGAATCAGGAGTAGTCCGGCTTGTAGCGAAGCTTCCATAACTTGAAGGGGGATGGCACACTTGGATCGACGTTTGTTGGAAGAGGGACTAGCGACAATTGCCTCCAGTCGGGAACGCACCGGTGATCTATGGCATGCCCATTATGGGGCAGGGGCAATTGCGGCTTACTTTTGGGTAAGGGAAAATCGTCTCACGGCCCTTGCCGCTGGCAGTGTTACCGCGGAAGCGAAAGCGATGCTTCGCCAGCATGGGACATATATCAGTCATACGGCTTCACCAAGTGAACGTATGCCGTTAGAAGAAGCCGAAGCGCGTATTGCAGACGCACTGGAGCACACGATTGGCGAGTTGCACTGGGTAGGACACCAAGTGATCTATGGAGCGATTAGTCTCAAAGCCATTCGTGAACTGGAAGGATGGGGCACCGTAGAAGAGATTGAGCAGATTGCTCAATTAATAGAATCATTTAAACGCACGATTCCAGGCAGATCCTGGGTGAATACAACGGTGAAAGAGATTCGCCATATGCAGCTGAACGAGAATGACAATTTTCCTGAGATACTGCATCCGATTCAGTTGTCTCAGTTCATTCTGGAGGAACTTGGTGCGTTTCGTACGATTTATCAAGCGGAAGCCCATCATGATCTGATTGGACATATGCTTACCTACGGTCATGCGCTGAACATGCTTTATGAGCTGGGATATCAGGCTCTTTTTTATAAAGGCATTCCGCCTTTTCTCAAAATGGTCAAGGCCTTGCGCTTGAGCCGTGATATCGATCTGACGCCGGAGGCAGCCACGCTGCAATCCCCTGTGGACATGTTACCATTAGAACAAGCTGAGCGGTCACGTGCTCTTCCGCATGAATTGGAGTACTGGTTGACGGATCGGCGCTGCCGTGACTGGTATGGCGGGCATATTTTCAAATTTCCGTTCAGCTTCTATCACCATGCCAAACATGAGGAACCTATGCCTGAAATTTGGGAGAACTTCCGTTATATTATTGCGTAGGAAGTATAACGAACAAATCACATTCTATACAATCTATATGTATCTAGTAAACCTTAGAAAGATCCATTACTCAAAATTAACGTTCATTAAATCAAGCACTTGTCCAAGCGGCAGGTGCTTTTTCGTCATTTCCATTTTCTCGCAGAAAACCAACGAGAAATCGGCGTAATTCATCCGCAATACCGTCTGTATGAGGGAGAAAAGAAGGTAAGATGATATTATCGGATCAGAAGCAAGGGAGCAACGTGTAGTGTACAGTGTACAAAGTCTATACGACGTGCAAGAAACAGAAAAGTAGATCCCGTACGAAAGTCAGGCCAGCAAATGCTGGTTTTTTTTCATTTCGGTGATTGCGCCCTTGCCCTGATCGGGTATTGAAGAATATCAAAAAACAGGAGGCTACATGATATGAAAACAGTATTGTATGTACCACTCGATGATCGTCCGGCGAATCTGGATGACGTAATTGTACAAGGTAAAGCAGCCGGTCTTCACATCGTTACACCCAACCTGAAAGATATCAAGAACCGTTTGGATACGAAGAAGACGAGCGACGGCACAACGCTAATGGGCACTTCGACGCCCATTTACGGGAATCCGTCCAACATCTATGATTTCATTGTCAAACATGCAGCGAAGGCAGACGGTTTCATCATTTCAACGGATATGCTCGCTTACGGTGGATTGATCGGCAGCCGTCAGCTTCGCGAAAACGGCGGCGGAACGTATCCGTCATATGACGAGCATACGACTCATTTGCTGGACGTCATTCGAATCATTAAAACGAAGTACCCGCGCAAACCGCTGTTTGTGATGGATACCATTATGCGGCTGGCAACGACTTCGTTTGCAGATGGATTGGCACTGGATGCGTATAATGAATCTCGCTCTCTGATGCAACAACCACGCCAAACCTTCACGGAATTTGAAGATATTATTCAAGGATATAACGTTTCTCCAGATGGAGTAGAGTATGGGGGAACCACATATTTCGATAAACAGAAATACTACAATACAAGACAGCACAAGTTTAAAACGAACCGTTACATTCTGGATCAACTGGCTCGTACAGGATATATTGATTTCCTTGCCGTTGGTGTGGATGATGCAAATACCCAAGGGGTTCAGATCAACGAGATCAAGTATGTCGAAGCGCGGATTAACGAATGGCTTGGCGGTACGGATGGACAGAACCCGGATCGTGCGATTATTTTGCCGGATGCCGATGGATTGGGACATGCTTTGGTCGCACGGATGGCGAATCAGCTGTTCAGAGGTGGGGCTAAAACAAAATATGGGGTGAAGTATTACGGGCCACACGGCTCGACGATCATCAACACCTATGAATATATGGATGTACACCAAAACGTTGTCCACCACGTCGATATCGTCGGCGGTGTTATGATTGAGGATGGGGCAGATTCCGCAGTGGATATGGAGATCATCGCCATTACAGCACTTGATCAGGTGCAGGAGGCGGTGGAGCGTTTGGCAACGAATGGGGAGCAGGGGTTGCCTTCGATCCTGATCGATTTTGTAGGTAAAGGGCCTGCGAACGTCGATGTGGCTGAAGCGTTGCTCAATAGTCCATATACCGGACGTGTACTTGGATACAGTGCCTGGAATACACCGGGAAACAAAATTGGTCTTGCGGTTGGCATGGCACAATCAAGATTTGCGCTGATCACTACGGAAAAGCATAAACATAAGTTGCGAGATGCCATGAATGCACACGGCTCACTATTGTTCAAACGTTTCCTGAAGGACTACAGCTACAAAGCGGTAGCCATTGCCGATGTTCGCACCTATTCGCGTGCGCATGCCCTGTATACCAATGTGGCAACACTGGCGGATCAGAATATGGTGCTGTTTAATTCGGAAGAAGACTACGCTCATCTGCAAAGCTTGTTACGCGATCTCATGCAGACACACACCGCTGAACTGGCAAGCAAACCTGCCTTTGGACAAGGCAACCCGGCCATTCGCCAAATCTGTGACGACCAACTCACGTATGCCACGTATAACGGTGCACTTCTGGAATACAATAACCCTGATTTCATCTGGGGACGCGCGTTCGAAATTACGCTGAGCCCGCAGGTGAGGATGAATTAAAATCATGTTTTAGAATGACAGGAGAAATGGGCTGTAGTTTAAGTTGAGAACGAATAAAGCGAGCTACTCATGAACGGTAGCTCGCTTTCCTATTCTCAATTCCAAGCAACTATAATGACGAACGTCATAGCTACGACAAAAGAAAGTATGAGAAATGATTTATTATTGTGACGCTTATGTGCGATCCATAACCCATAAGAAGACATGAGAGATGAGATAAAGAAAAATAGGTAGAACAACATTCCTTCTGGAGAAAATAGAGAAGCACTGCTTGTAAAGTTCCAAAATCCAGAAAGAATAGGGATAAAATATACGGGGACAATGGCTGCAAGTGTGAATAACAGCGTTTGTGTCCAAAGAAAGTTCTTATTCATCAATTTCAATAGAAGAATGGATAAGAGAAATAATAGCAAGGTTACTGTGAAAAAAGAGGGGGCTGTCCACATGAGAAGTTGTCCCCAACCTCTCATTTTTTCATCATAAAGTAGAAATAAACTCAAAGTATAAGCAACTACACCTGCCAAATAACTTGAGATGAACACCCAGATGTAAAATAGATCAGATTTCTTCATTTAATCGCCTCCATTCTAATAGAACACGATCACTTTAATAATGGTATATTTTTAACATTTATTTGTCTATCTACATGAGAAATAAATCACATAAGAAGTATCGTCTTTTTACCGCCCAACCTCCTCCCTTATTCACGCACAAGTCAACCCAATCACCATCCGCGGTAGGGGAAAAAGGCTGTAAGATAGTACTATCGGATCAATTGCCGAGGGACACACCGAAAGCACATACGCTAATGTAAAGACCAGCCAATACGGCTGGTCTTTTTGATGCGGTGAGATTGTCCCTGCATTTTGATCCGGTTTCTACATGGAGTATGGAAAAAGGGGGAGTCCCGAACTGCCACATGGTTGCTGTAACATGCGGGCAGTATTCACTTTTACGGCGGAAGGGGGCGAAATGAATGTGTCTATTAGCACACGTATTAAAAAGACGTTAAAGCAGAAGCTTGCGGCTCTTATACCTGCTTGGGAAGGCCGCGTGCAGGATATTCCCGCTTCGGGTGAAGTATTGTCAGGTCCATGCGCAGTTGTTGCTTTTGCCGAAGAAGTACCGAAGTCAGCTTGGGCAGGATACAGGCGAATCATCAAGATTTCACCGTATGCCCGATCGGAAGACGGGGGTGCAGAGCTGGTGGAGGTCTGGTCAGCATCGTTAATCGCGGGCTTGCATCAGGTGCGGCTGGAGGATGAGGAAGGTGGAGCTTTTACTTGCCTCTATCTGGGTTCTACGGACAGCGACCGTGCAGATGTTTCCTCAGGTTTGATCACACGTAGTTTGCGCTTTGGTGTGTACGTTCCTGAACCGCAAGGCGCCGCCGGGAATAGCCCTGTCATGGGTGATCCTTGGCTTGTTGCACTGCAGCTTTGGACAGCGAACATGCTAGGATCGAACTGGTCTGTGTATGCCAATAGTTGGCCAGGTGGGTACAGGATGCCGTCTGTACTGTGGCGATTAAACGGGAACAGTACCGCCGTGGCGGGAACATCGGCGCTTGAAGTACGCAAGCAGTGGATCGGGCATGTTCTTACCGATGATACAATTCTGACGGATCAGGCGGCAAGTCATCTGGTCCAGCAATTGGCACTTCAATCGCGGATTCCAATGACTACATTGGATAGTGAGGAAGCTGGAACTAACGCGATCGGCGAGAGTCATACACGTTATGTGACAGTAGATGAGGTAACAGCGGATTTGCAAGCCGATGCGTATCTGAATGGACAGATTCGTCTAACGTTAACACAGCGAATGCGTCGTCCGGTTACAAGTGCACCTCTTATGCGTGAGATCCACCATAACAAAGGAATCGAGTAAAAGTAAGCCCCAGAGAAGCTATCATTAAGGGATAGTTTCAGATCGTTTTATACCTTATCTTATGTAGACTCATAGCTTTAGTAAGACTGCTTCTTCGTAGAAATTTTATAGATTACAGGATCAAAAATTCATAGGTGAGACGAGATCATTTGAACTTTGTTAAACCAACGAGGTGAGAGATACATGGCAAGCTTTTTGAAAAAAAAGTTACCGGTTCTCCCGCAGTATACGCGGGCTGAACTGATGAATCATTCGGAAGCCCTCTTTGCCGTGAAGGCAGAGGTGCTGGCTGGTGCGCTGTTCGAAGCGGCGCACGAGACGTTTTCCATTGAAGAAGCACAGGCAAGAATCAACCAATTTTTGAAAGCGAAGGTGAATGAATAATGGCAGGTGGAACTTGGGAACAAACAAATCGTCCGGTCCTTCCGGGATTGTATATGAATTTTCAGACGGCGGCGTCTTCGGCTATTCAGGCGGGCAATCGTGGAACAGTCGTTGTACCAGTAAAGGCAAACTGGGGCCCGGTGGGCACATTTGTGGAAGTAAGCAGTGAAACGGCAATTGAACGTACATTTGCGGCAAATGCGCTAGATAACGGCACGGCCTATGCGTCTTTGAAGCTGGCTTTACTTGGCGGACCGAAGAAACTGCTCGCTTATCGGGTGGCAAGTTCGGTTGCGAAAGCAGCTACATTGACGTTGAAGGACAGCGGTGGTGCGGATGTGCTCCAGCTTGATGCGAAGTATCCGGGTGACCGCGCCAATGGCTTCTATGTAACGATTCAGCCAGGTGTGATCGACAATACGAAGTTTGAAGTGCGTTTGTTTGAAGGCAATCGCATGTTGTATGCGCTCTTGACTGCAGATGTTACAGCAGTAACTCTTGCCAAAGAGATCAATGCCGATGAGCAAAACCTGTGGATCACGGCTCAGGCGATTGGAGAAGGGACTGGGGAGGTTGCGAACGTATCGGGAGCGGCTTTCAAAGGCGGCGTAAGCGGCAATGATGCACTGACGAATGCAGAGTACATTACTTTGCAGGGCGCACTGGAAGGCGAACAGTTTGATGTGCTTGCCCTGGATCATGCGGCGGATGCAGCGTTGCTTGCGAGCTTTGCGGCGTGGGTCAAACGGGTTCGCAGTGAAGGCAAGCCAGTCATGGCTGTATTCGGTGGCTCCACAGCAGACGATACGTCCGCTTCGGCAGCTCAGAAGGCTGCAACGCGCTCCCTTACGCTGAACCATGAAGGTGTGATTAATGTGGGCACGGGCGTGCGTTTGGGCGATGCTTTCTATAGCTCCGCACAGACCTCGGCTTATGTTGCAGGTCTTATCGCCGGACAACGTCTGAACGAATCCACGACCTATGCGGCAACACCGTTCGATGATGTTACACGCCGCTGGACACGCGCCGAACAGGAGCAGGCTGTAAAGAATGGCGTATTTATTTTCTTCCACGATGGACGCCGGGTTAAAGCTCTTCGTGGCGTGAATACGCTGGTTACCCCTGCTGCCGGACAAAATAATGCGTGGAAAAAAATCCGGTCGATCCGGGTCATGGATGCGATCAATACAGATTTGCAGCGCTCCGCAGAAGATACGTATATCGGTAAAGTGAACAATACCGAAGAAGGTCGTCAGGCACTGATTGGTGCGATGAAGGCTTATTTGGCGTTGCTCGCACAGAGCAATGTTATCGAAGCCGAAGGGTATGACGTTGTTCTCGACCCGGCTTATTATGGCGCAGCCCCTGTGCTGAAACCGGAGGCAGATCAGGTATTCCTGCAATGGAATGTGAAGCTGACGGATGTGATGGAGCAACTGTTTGGTACGTTTTACGTGCAATAAGGTAAAAGGCTTGAAAGCAGGCTAACAGGCTAGTAGATCGTTTTGTGAAAAAAAGTAGAAGGACATGTTGAGTGGTTGGTTTACACAAATAACGGGGAGAACAGCGAAATTCTAGGGATACAGTGATTCGGAGGATTTCTGACGGCATCGTTATGATGTGTGAACAATAACCACTCAACCATAATAAGGAGGAAATATACATGTTGGATGCGTCAAGAGTAATTCTCGGTACCCACGGTCAATTGCATATGGATGGTGTGTGGCAGACCAATATTAACAAGCTGGAGGCCAGCGTAGAGATTGAGAAACGTGAGCTGAATCTGGTCGGCAACGAGTGGAAGGTTCACAAAAACGGTGCTAAAAAAGGTACAGGTACGATGACAGGTTACAAGGTTACGTCCGATATGATCAAGCGCGGCTTTACCAAATTTCAGATTATCTCCAAGCTGGACGATCCCGAGTCGTACGGACATGAAAGTGTACTGCTGAAAGGGTGCATGGTAGATAAAATTCAGCTGGCGAACTGGACGGCAGGCGAGGAAGTGCCGGAAGAAACGGGCTTTACCTTTGAGGGATTCGAATTGCTTAATCCGATTGTAGCGAATTGATTTTTATGAAACGTTACTGAATTTGTTCACAATAGGCAAGGGCACTGAAGCAGACCGGGAACCTCTCGGTCTTTTTGGTGTCTGGAGATGATTATAAAAAACACGGAAGCACATCGAATTCAGAGAATACATGAGAAAAAGGAGATTTTAACCGATGAGTATGAACGAAAATTTGTCCGAAGAGCAGATTTTGGATCAGTTGTTTGAGGCGGCAGAACGTCTGCCAGAAGAAAATGTGCGTATCCAGCGTCTGGATCTGCTACTCACCTTGCGTGGATTAACTTCTTCCAAAGTGGATCAGATTCGCGAACGCTGTACGATTCGCAAAACGACAAAGGGGCGCACCGAAGAAAAGGTGGATACCGAAACGTTTAATGCCCTGCTGATCTCCGAGGCTACGGTGAAAATGAGTGTACGCGGACTGGAACTGTCCGGCTGGGGAGACAACCGCATCACGGGACGTATGAAGCTGTCAGGTGGAGAGCAGGCGGTGCGCCGTATGTTGCTGGCTGGTGAACTGGATGCGGTTGGTGACAAAGTGCTCGAACTATCCGGCTTCGGCGTGGAGATTGAAGACCTAAAAAACTGATTCACTCCGGCGGGATGACCACGTTCCTGTATCACATGTGGGTGCGTCATCATCTCCGTCCCGGAGAGTTCTGGTCTTTGCCGCGCGGGGAGCGCTCGTTGTTGCTCGCGTTCTCGGAAGAAGAGATGGCGGCCATATCCGCTCAAATGAATCGTTAAGCCAAACAGGCAGGAGGTGAAACAAATGGCAGAAATGATTATCGGGTTATCCCAATCCAACACACAAATGAAGACGACGCTTCGTTACCTTGATCAGATTCAACGCTCTACGGATCGTTTAAACCGGGTGCGTTATCAAGGGTTGATCAAAGTGAATGATGAGCTGAGAACCACCGGACGCAGACTAGAGAGCATCTATAGTACTGTTGTCCGCCTGAGCCGCTTGCGAATCACACCGAGAATTGGATTGGATGATCAAGCTACTCTGGCGCTCAATGGTTTGATGAATAAAATGAAGAGCATTCCTTCTAAATTGTTGAATGCTACAGCAAGTGTGAAGCTCAAAGTCAGCCACCAAATCTCGGGCGCATCCGTTAATGTAAATTCACAGCCTCTGATTGATGCTTTGAATAGGAACACACTATCGATCTATATGCTTAGTAACAAACTGAATTCTCTTAATTTTGCAGCAGGAGGAAAAGAGGAGAAACCGAAAACTTTTTTGCAAAAGATGAAAGGCATGTTTGATCGGGGAAAATCAATCTCATCTGGTGTGGGGAAAGTCTTTGATGCTAGAGATAGTGGGAAGAAGTTTTGGAAAGAAATTAGAACACCCGCCACACCGGGTAATAAATTCAAAAAGGCGTTCAAGGTTACAAAACGTGGGGCAAAGTTTATGAATGACTTCTCGTCCGCAGGGTCTGATCTAATCGGTGGATTCGATGGATTGTGGGGAGATGTAAAAGGTCTCTTTGGCGGAGGTGGAAGTGGAGGTGGGGCAGGAGGCAGTAGTGGGGCTGGCATCATAAGCAAGCTTGGTGGCAATATCGTTAAAGGAGCAGGGAAATTGTTCGCACCACTCCGTATGTATAACAATATTCAAGAACTTGCAAGCGCCCCACCTGAGGATCGTGCTCGTGCGTTAGGTTCGGTTGCTGGTAATACAGTAGGAACAGCTATTGGTACCGTGCTTGGTAGTGTGATTCCAATTCCGGTGATTGGGAACATGCTGGGCGGTTCAATAGGCGGTTGGCTTGGTGAAAAGGCAGGTGGATGGCTGGGTGACAAGGTAGGTGGATTTCTAAAAGACAACGCGGAGGACGTCTCAAAAGTAGTGAAATTTGCTTCTGAGGGAGCGAGTTACTTGGCGGAGAAAACGACAGATTTCTTCAGTGGGGTTGGAAGTTTTTTTGGTTTCGGTTCTAAAAAAGAAGAGCAAACTGCACCAGTAGCAGCGGACATAACGTCATCCTCAACACCTGCAGCACCACAGACGCCACCCCCTCCACCGGCAGCACCTCAAATGCCGCCAGCGTACAGACCGGCAGTTCTCTCAATCACCGGACCCGAAGCTTACATGAACAATCGATTGAGCTCACCGACGGCTGCCGGTCTCATGGGAACAAGTGTGATGCAATCTCAAGCGATGGCGTTAAATCAAACGGGACAGCAGAGCGGTAAAGCATCGCCACTCACAGTAAGTATCTCCGAAGAACAGATGAGCAGTCTGGCAGGTTACCTTAAGGATTTCAAAACGGAAACGACCAACCAGATTTCGGTGAATGTTGCGCCGGGAACGGTACAGGTGACGGTCCGCGAGAACGCAATTGATTACGATGCTGTGACTCAACAGGTGGGGCAACGGATCTCGAACGAGCTCCGCCGGGCGATGCAAAATCGCAAAACGATTATGGCCTAAGCAGAAAGGAGGCCGCAGATATGTCTACACTTAAAGATGAAGTTGGTACTAACGAAATGTCGTTCACGTTGAAGGATGGCAGTACTTCGTTTGTATTCCCGGTGAATCCGGAAGAAGTTAACATTTCCAGGTCCAAAGGATACGAAACGATTAATATGCTGGAGCATGGCGAGTTTGATTTTGCACAAGGGGAGAAGGTGAAGGAGATCACCTTCTCTTCTTTTTTTCCAAAACAATATGATCCGTCCTATTGCATGGACGAGAAGTATTTTCTAGATCCACGCGTGGCGCTGGATGTACTGAACAACTTTCTAATCTCCAAGAAACCACTGCGTTTCATCATCTCCGGAACCGGAGTGAATGTGCCCGTGTTTCTGATTTCACTCAACTCGAGTTTTCGCGGCGGGGAGCCTGGAGATATATATTTCGATTTGACGCTGCGAACGTGGCGGGATTCGAAAGTGGAGAAGGTGGGTTCGAGTGCTGCTGGTAGCAAGTCTGGTTCACGTACCGATCTGAAAAAAAATAGCAAGACGTATACCGTCAAAGCCGGGGATTCCCTGTCCAAAATAGCCAAGCTTGAGCTCGGAAATAGTTCCAAATGGAACGAGATTTACAAGCTCAACACCAAGATCATCGGTAGCGATCCGAACCGGATCAAGCCGGGGCAAAAGCTGGTGATGCCATGACCTACAAGGTCATTGTCGATGACAAGTACGATATCACCAAGATGGTGGAGACGATTACGCTGAAGGACTCACTCGACCAGATTGCCTATCAGGCGAACATCCGGCTGGCCGTGTCGGCATCTTCAGGTCTTCCTGTGATTTCACCGGGCATGGCGGTACGGATAAGCGGGGTTCCTTTTGGCGAAAAATCAATGGTCTATCTTCTCCATCCAGCGGTCATTTGGGAAGCGGAAAGCTCCAATAGCGGTACCAAGCGTTTGTCCCTCACGGTCTACGACCGAATGATTTATCTCGAAAAATCGGAGGATGAATTCCTGTTTCCCAAGGATCAGACGGCAGTACAACGGCTCAAAGCTTACGCTAAGGAATGGAAAATTCCTCTGGCTACGTTGCCAGAGATCAAGACTAAGCTGGGTAAGGCGGTGTATCGGTCACAGACGATTTTTTCGATGATATTTGCCGATCTGAAAGAAACAGCCAAGTCCGGTGGAGACATGTACCACCCACGGATGATGCCTGGCGGGTTGCAGTTGTTCAAGGTAGGTAGTAACACGAAGGTGCACGCGCTGGATCGGCTAATCGATCTGACGCAGATGCGTACACTCGAAGGCGCAGTCACGAAAGTAAAGGTGATGGCAGCGTCTGAGTCCGGCGGTAGCGGTAAAGAGGTGCCTTCGAAAGTGCTGGCGATTGAGCAGGGGGATACAGAGCAGTTAGGTACATTGCAAAAACTGATCGAGGACGATCAGGTAAAAACAGTCGCCGCCGCAAAGAAGCTGGCAAAAAGCAAGCTGACAGGCATTCAGGAGACGTTTACGATCTCGGCCCCGGATATCAACACGATTCGAGCAGGAGATGCGGTTACGTTGAAAGGTCTAAAGCTGATCGTCATGTCTGTCAGCCGGGATCTGTCAGCCGGGCCGGGCACGATGACGCTGGAACTGGGCACGGCGGAGCTGGTGAAAAGGAGGTTTTATCTTGAGTAAAGAAGATCCGTACGGGCAGTTTGCCGACGTGATGCGGGGAGCGATGAGCACACATTCCCGTCAGGCGGTGAGCGGTTTGGGCGCAGTGCTGGGCACGATCACGGCGTCCGGCGTGAAGCTGGACGATTTCAAGCACGAAGTGCAGGACTATCTCGTGGCTGAGCTACCGGGCACGCTGGGGTTGCCGGAGCGCGAGATGGCTGGCGCGATTTCCGGGATATCTGACGTGGCTGGCGGCGGTATGACGGGCACGGGACGCTTTCTTTTGCAAAAAGAGGAAGTGGAAGAAGCAGTCTGGTCTTTGGGCAAAGGTTTGAAAGCCGGGGATCGCGTGCTAGCGATGCGGGTGAATGGCGGGAACGATATTGTGGTGCTGTGTAAGGTGGTGAGTGCGAATGCCTAGTTTGTTTCCGGAAACGGGTATGGTCTGGGGAGATGAAGAGGACCTGTCGGGTGCGGCTTCGGAAGAAGTGCGTTTTGGGCGAAGCTGGCGCTATGACTATGATGCTGGTGATTTTGTGTTGACTCCAAGTGGCAAGGTGGCTACGGCAGACGCGCATGAAGCATGGGTGCAATGGTGTATCAAGGCGGTTAAAACTCCGCGGTACAGACATGTGATCTACTCTCGGGACTACGGTTCGGAGCTGGAGGATCTGATCGGTCAGGGGGATAGCCGTGGTGTGACGGAAAGTGAGATTGCCCGGATGGTGACGGAAACGCTGCTCGCTGATCCTCGTACGGATGCGGTGGACCAGTTTACATTCGATTGGGACCGGGAGCAGTGCGGGTTTACGTGCCGGGTGATGAGTGTGCAGGATGAGATGTTTATTCTGGAAAGTGAGGTGATCTGACGGGATGGCTGAGATTCCGCGTTATTTGGAGGGCCAGACGGAGGAACAGATTATGCAGCGCATGCTGGATCGTCTGCCCGCGGATCTGGACAAGTCGGAAGGTTCGTTTTTGTGGGATGCGGAGGCTCCGGTAGCTTTTATGCTGTCCGAGGCGGCGCTTTGGGCGCAGGAGTTACTGAGGCGCGGATTTGCCAGTACAGCGGCGAGCCGTGATCCGAATTTTCGTTCGGAGGAGCTGGATTTGCGGGCGGGAGAACATGGCATTACACGCCGGGCGGCGGTGGCGGCACAGGGCACCGTGAAATTTACGGGTGAGCCGGGGAAAGTCGTGCCAACTGGTACGGTTGTAGCTACGCTCGCAGATGAGGTGTCCGGTGAAGCGTCGCTGGAATATGAAACGGTGGGCCGTGTGGAGCTGGATGAAGATGGTGTGGGGAGTGTAGGGGTACGTGCGCTTGTTGCTGGAAAAGAGAGCAATGTACCCGCAGGCACATTAACCGTGCTGTCTACACCGGTAAGCGGCGTGACGTCCGTGGTGAACACGGACGTCATCAAGGGCGGTGCGGACATCGAGGCAGATACCGCGCTGCTGGAGCGCTTTTATGCCAAAGTCCGCAATCAGGGTACAAGCGGCAACAAGGCACAGTATGTGCAATGGGCCAGTGAAGTGCCGGGTGTCGGGGCCACGCGGGTGATCCCGCTATGGCAGGGGCCGGGTACCGTTGGGCTGTATCTGCTCGATACGGACAAGCGCGCTGCGGGATCTGATCTGGTGGCTGCGGTGCAAAAGTATGTTGACCCCACGCAAGATGGACAAGGCGAGGGCGTTGCCCCGGCTGGACCTGTGGTGACGGTGATGCCGGCAGAGGAAGTGCCGATGAACATTCAGGTGAAGCTGACGCTGGCAAGTGATGCCACGCTGGCGGATGTCCGGGCATTAATCGAACGCGGGGTTACCGCGTATTTGAAGCAGCTTGCATTTGCCGATCCACTTGTGCGTTACACGCGCATTGCTGCGATTCTGCTGGACATCCCGCCGATTATCGATTATTCGGAGCTGACCGTAAACGGCGTAAGCGACCAAAATATCGAGATGACCACCAGCCAAGTGGCTGTGCTGGGGACGGTGGATGTGCATGAGTAGTGTGGGGATTGAGGTGGTCATGGAAAAGGTGGCGGGGGAAGCACCGGCAAGGGTGCTGGATTCCCGGGTGAACAAACTTGACGGAGCCGAGGTGCATCCAGTCCAAGGATACCGTCATTACTGGGCGGAGCAGCCCGGTGAGTATTCCTCTTCCTCGAATGTGAATAGAAAGGAGGACACAGGACATGAGTGCTCCTTCTGTTGTACATGCTGGACTGACGAGTGAAAAGGGGAGGGAGATGTTCTCGTATTTGCCCCAATATTATGAGACTTCGCGTGTGATGCAGGCCGATATGCAGGCCAAGGGCAGTGAGATGGATTTGCTGTACCAGGCTCTGGACGAGACGTTGGAACAGTTTTTTGTCCGCACGGCGACATGGGGGCTGGACTTCTGGGAGCAGGAGCTTGGTATTGAGACGGATCGTCTCAAACCTGTGGAGCAGCGGCGTGCTGTAGTAGAGTCTAAGCTGCGCGGGGCAGGTAAGTTTTCGGGTAGGCAGGTCGCAAATGTGGCCGAAGCGTATGCCGGGGGCAAGGTAGACGTAACGTTCCAGCCGGAGGCGTGGAGCTTTATGGTGAGTTTTGTAGATACGATGGGTATTCCGCCTAATATCGATGATCTGAAACGAGCCATTGATGAACTGAAACCGGCCCACATGGCCGTGGAATATAAATACCGATATCTAGTCTGGGATGACTTGGATAAGAAGCATAAAACTTGGGATGAACTCGATGCCGCGTCCCTGACGTGGAATGAACTGGAGGTGTGGGCTTAATGCCACAGGAAACGGATCGATTGAAGCTACCGCTCCCCTTGGGAAACGAGACAGTAACGAGGGAAAGTATTAATGGAATTTTTGAAAAGATTGACGCAGGCGTTGCCACACAAGCGGATTTGGATACACTTCGTGAAGCAGTGAGCAAGATGGATATCCCCGATGCGTCCTTGACACAAAAAGGGAAGGTGCAGTTGTCTAGTAAGACGGATGGTACGTCCGAGACGGTGGCTGCGACGGAGAAAGCGGTTAGGGATGCGAGGGTTGCGGCGGAGACGAACGCGAAAAATGCGAGTTTACCGCGTACAGGCGGTGTCATGACTGGGAGACTAATTATGAATCAATGGGGGACTTTTTCTGCTTCTTCAAATGGTTCTGTTTTGTATGGAAGTAATTGTTTTCTAGATGGAAATACATTTAAATATGAGAACAGTCACACGAATTTAGGTGCACGAGGGATTTACATGCGTTACACAGGCGGTGCTGGTCCAGAGGTTTACATGTTTGATACCGGTCCAGTGGCAACAACAGCGGGTACATCTTTCGTTCCAACACTTAACCGTATCGTCAATATGGGGGATTCGCTTCAAAAACATAGAGTGTCACAGGATGACGGTAGAGCTACTGATATATCAGGGCAAAATCTTAACAATATTCTGCAAACGGGTTGGTACAAAGGAAATAGCTTATCAAATTCGCCTTCGTTATCAGGAGGTTGGGGTTACGTTGAAGTTATTAGACACGATGAAAATTGGGTTTTACAAAAAGTTTACGACCTGCACGCTGACCGATTCTATATGCGTAGGAGAATGGATTCAGGTTGGACACCTTGGACCCAAGACCTTTTTCAATCTGGCGTTGATGCTAAAAATGGTATTGTGGGTGCCATTAACGCCAAGGGTGGCAGTGCATCCACGAGTGATACATGGGCGATTTTAATTAATAAAGTAGAGGAAATTAAACAAAGTAATTATCAGCAATTTAGCAATATAAGTACAGGTAGAATTAGAGCGCAAAAATCTTCAGTAACAGTCCCTGAAAATAGGACGATTACAACTTTTCCGGCTGGATCTAGTTTGATTGTACTAGGAGATTTAAAAATTACTTCAGACAATGTAAATTATACATTTGATTGGATACCTGTAATTCAATTATATTTTAAAGATCAAAATGGAGTAAGAGTTCAATTGAACGGGATTAATGGCTATGCTTCCCTCCCAAGTGGCAGTGCGAGTAATTATGTGTATCAGCTATCTTTGTCTACTGTTTATATTAATAAACCTTTAAAACGTGGACAGGTGAGCGGTAATATTAACTATCGTTATGGTTCAGAAAACAACATAACTTCGTATAATATCACCATACCTGAAAATTTTGATACTAATGGGCCTATAGAGTTATGTATTCAGTTGCAACGTAACATATATCCAAATTATGATCAAAATATTAGTGAGTTTAGTCAGTATTTTGTGGTGACAGTAGATACAATAGTATCAGTTTGAGTATATAGAATGCACATATAGTAAATAGTTTAATTATAAGGGTTATACTTGTTTGAGGTTATGTTAATAACCTTTAAATCAAAAAGAGGTGAAGCCATGGAACGATGGGACACCCTATGGAAATGGGGGATTGCGCTGATGAGTAGCTCGGCATCCTACTTCTTTGGAGGCTGGTCAGGAGTGCTCGGCGTATTGCTAGTCTTCGTCATTCTCGATTACCTGACAGGCATTGCGGCGGCGGGAATGACGGGCAAGCTTGAGAGTAATATTGGACTGTTTGGCATTGCACGAAAGGTATTTATATTTGCAATGGTATCGGTGGCTCATCTGGTGGACGGTGTTCTGGGAGACGGACATTTGTTCAGGGATGCGGTCGCCTTTTTTTATATCGCGAATGAGTTGTTATCCATTATTGAAAATGGGGGCAAACTGGGCGCTCCGATCCCACCTGTCATTCGGCAGGCGATTCAAGTGCTCAAAGGAAAGGCGGGAGAAGATGTGTTATCTTCTCCATTGCCACATCCCCCTCCGTCGTTGAATCATTCCGAAGGCGAAAATGATCATCCTCCAGAAATTGAACAATCCGAAGTAAAAGCCTCGGATCAAGAGAATTCAGATAGTAAGAAAAGCACAGCGTAACAATAAGAAAAGCACCCAACGGGTGCTTTCTTTACCTTCAGTCGTCACTCTGTATTTATCTTGCTTACAGATTATTGGTTCAACTTAATAATAAGATCGTAGTAGTATTTGAGCTGTTCCAAATAGGAGTTTTCTTTCATAAGGCTAGCTCGGTATTCTGGGTCATACATCGTACAACAAGGGACACGCACACAAGCAATCTTCAACCCGTCCGCATTTACTAAATACAAACGGCAACTAGCCGAATAAAGGGTGTGAGAAATTTGCAAAATAGAACCCCGGGCAACACGCAGGGCATTGATGTCTCCAGGTATCAGGGCAATATCGACTGGGCCAAGGTAAAGGCAAACGGCATGACCTTTGTATTTATCAAAGCAACCGAAGGGCGAACATATATTGATCCGAATTTTCAGAAAAATGTAAACGGCGCGCTGGCGGCGGGCATGATGGTCGGAACCTATCATTTCTTCCGCGGAACGACTGTGGAGATTGCGAGGGCAGAAGCGGCACATTATGCCAATACGCTGAACCAGATCGGGGGAGCCAAGGCGCTGCAATTGCCACCGGTTATGGATTACGAGAACAATCCCGGCAATCTGAGCAGAGCACAGATGAATACGGTAGCCAAAGCCTTTTTAACAGAATTGCAACGTCTCACAGGTGTAAAACCGATCATATATACAGGCAATTCATTTGCTAGTAATTTCGATGCTTCTTTGGGCTCGTACGATCTGTGGGTTGCGCGTTACAGCACGACACGTGTACCGGATGCTCAGCCGGCATGGAAGCGCTGGACGTTCTGGCAGTATACGGACTCGGGCAAGGTGAACGGTATTAGCGGTAATGTAGACATGAATGAATTCGAGGGAAGTGCAGCACAGCTTAGAGCGAGATATGCGGCGGCTACGTCAAACCCAAATCCTACGAATCCAACAGAGCCAGCCAATCCGACTAATCCTGGCAACCCGTCGAACCCGACTACACCATCCAATCCGAATCCACCAACTGTACCACCGAAAGGGGGCGAACCAATGACAGCCGAAGAGAAAGCTGCGTTTGATGCGCTGAAAGCACAGGTTGATCGTTTGCAAGCACGTCAGCAGATGGAGGTACCTGTCTGGGCGAAGGCTGCTGTAGATGCAGCGCTGGCCTATGATGCCAAAAATCCGTTGTTTAGCATCGATAACGGTGCGAGCTACGATTTTTATCGTTTTATTACCGTGATGCACCGTAGAGGTTTGTTTAAAAAGTAAATGCTCGATGTAAGCCTCTATAGTTTTACTAGAATAGAACAGATTTGACTGTGGAGGAAAAGCAGGGAACATGAGCTATTTTGTCGAGCTATGTTCCTTTTTTGTACATAATGTCACTAATTCTGACGCGTGTAATAAAGTTGAAAACGTATGTCTGTAAATCTCTTGTCTATTTGGTAAATGTGATGTAAAGTAAGTTACACGAAAATGTTTTTCACCACGATTTAATACACAAACCTCCTCATCATGACAAAACCATAACATGAAAAGTTATTGTAGTGTCGATCTGTTCTATTCTCTTTTCTACCCATAAATCCAATTAAATCCAATTCACACCTCATGAAGACGAACTCACGGAACAAAGTCCGAAGGCCAACATTTGTGTTCTATTTTTATCCCCATTCAAGGGTAGATTTGCTGTTTCGAATTGACCTTGGTTCAAATAGATGCATCGCCCTATCTCAGAATGCTAGAAGCTTATACTCTAACGCTGCTGATCCGTTGATCCGTGTTTTTCAACGGTTCTACATTTGCCTTACTATCTCATTAGTCTAATTAACTTGTGTCCAAATTCTCAGCACTCTAAAACAGGTATCACAGGCATATAAAGCCTTTAATAGATGATACAAGAATTTAAAGATTATAACTAGGGATAATCTGATGACTAGCTAGCACCACCACATCATCGCACGCACGGCCAGAGGTACCGTTTTTCGGTCGCAATCATCACACACATTATGAGACAGGGAAGGGTGTTGTACGTATGCGAATGAGAAAAAAATGGATGTCCGGTTTACTGACTTTGGCACTGAGTACCGTACTTGTGTTATCTGGTTGCTCCAGCAGCAAAGATGGCGGGGAAGGAACGCCGGCACCTGCGGAAGGTAATGAACCTCCAACAGAAGCAGCCGCCCAGGATACGATGATTATGGGACGTGGCGGGGACTCGGTCGCCCTTGATCCTTCGATTGTGACGGATGGAGAATCTCTCAAGATTGGGCATCAGGTATTTGATTCGCTCCTCGATTACAAAGAGGGTGGAACCGAAGTGGTTCCGGCGCTGGCCGAGAGCTGGGAAATTTCCGCGGACGGGCTGAAGTATGTATTTAAGCTGAAATCCGGGGTGAAGTTCCATGATGGAACTGACTTTAACGCGGATGCCGTAGTGTTTAATTTTAATCGCTGGAGCGATCCGGCAAGTGAATATAAATTCGAAGGCGATTCCTTCGACTATTATGATTCCATGTTTGGGCCAGATGGCGCGCGTGTGATCAAAGAAGTGAAGGCACTCGATGAATCGACAGTGGAGTTTACCCTGAACCAGCCACAAGCTCCTTTCCTGCAAAATATTGCGATGACTCCGTTTGGCATTGGCAGTCCGGCTGCCATCCAGGAGAAGAAAGAAAACTTCAAGAGTGAGCCTGTCGGCACTGGGCCATTTGTATTTAAAGAGTGGAAACGGAACGACTCCATCACGCTGGAGAAAAATTCAGACTACTGGAGGGAAGGTTTTCCGAAGCTGAACAAGGTAATTGTGCGCTCCATTCCGGATAACACGGCTCGTTTCAATGCATTGCAAAATGGCGAGATCGATATTATGGAAGACCTGAATCCGGATGATCTGAGCATTCTGGAGGGCAATAGCGAGCTGCAGAAGATTGAACGCCCGCCGTTCAACGTGGCATATATCGGGTTTAATTTTAAGAAAAAACCGTTTGATAACGTGAAAGTCAGACAAGCCCTGAACCATGCCGTGAACAAACAGGCCATTATTGACGCGTTCTTTGCTGGACAGGCAGAGCCTGCGGTGAACCCGATGCCACCTACGCTATGGGGTTACAACGATGAGATCGAAGATTACGCGTATGATCTGGAAAAAGCAAAAGCGTTGCTGGCTGAAGCCGGCTTCCCTGACGGATTGCCAGATCCGGTAACATTTTATGCCATGCCGGTATCCCGTCCGTACATGCCTGATGGCAAGAAGGTAGCAGAAGCGATTCAGGCTGATTTTGAGAAAATCGGTGTCAAAACAACGATCGAATCTCCGGAGTGGGCGACCTATCTGGAAGATTCCAAAGCCGGGGAGAAGGACGACATATACATGCTCGGCTGGACAGGGGATAACGGTGACCCGGATAACTTCCTGTATACCCTTTTGGATAAGGACGCCATCCCGGGCAACAACCGTAGCTACTATGTAAATGAAGAGTTGCATTCCTTACTCACAAAAGCACAAACGGAGACGGATCAGGATAAACGTGCCGAGCTTTACAAACAGGCTCAGGTCATCATCAAGGAAGACGCTCCTTGGATTCCACTTGTGCATACCACACCGATTCTTGCCGGGAAAGCCAGCCTGAAGGGTTTTGTAACCTCTCCGCTGGGAACGGAATCGTATGTGGGGGCTTATTTTGAATAAAACTTTCGAGTGAAAATAAATGAAACGCAAGTGTTAAACCAAGTTATGCGCTGGCGGACATGCAATGCTTATTAGATTCTACATCCGGGTCGTAACGAGCCAAAGCATACGTGTTCGCCAGCGCTATTTCTTTGATTTTGCCAAAGTTGAAATCATGCAGATGAACCCTTTAGGGCAGGTGATCTGGAAGTGAACAGCTATATTGTCAAACGTGTGCTGGTACTGCTGCCCGTTTTGCTGGGCATGACGTTGATCGTTTTTTCCATCATTCATGCAATACCCGGTGATCCGGCCGAGACGATTCTGGGGCAAAAAGCAACGGAACAATCCAAGCAAGCTCTCCGGGATCAGCTCGGACTGGACAAACCCTGGTTCCAGCAATATTTCGCCTATCTAGGCGACTTGCTGAAAGGGGATCTGGGCACATCTATTCGCACCAAGGTACCTATTGCCCAGGAAATCGTGCCTTATCTGACAGCGACACTCGAACTTACGATGGCAAGTATGTTGTTTGCTGTCATTATTGGTGTGAATGCAGGGATTGTCAGTGCTTGGAAGCACAACTCCTGGTTTGATTACTGCTGCATGGTAATTGCGCTTGTAGGGGTATCCATGCCGATTTTTTGGCTCGGGTTGATGGAGCAATGGCTGTTTGCCAACAAACTGCAATGGCTACCGTCCATTGGACGAATGAACGCACGTGATCCGGTGGATACGATTACAGGTTTGTATGTGCTGGACACGATGCTTGCAGGACGCTGGGATCAGCTGTGGACGGTGACCAAACATCTGATTCTCCCAAGTGTGGCGCTGGGCACCATCCCGATGGCTGTGATTGCGCGCATGACACGTTCCAGCATGCTGGAAGTGATGAGTTCCGATTATATTCGTACCGCCAAGGCGAAAGGATTGGGGCCGTTTTTTGTCGTATACGGGCACGCGCTGAAGAATGCATTTATCCCCGTGCTGACTGTTATCGGCATTCAAACGGGGTCTCTGCTGGGTGGCGCTGTGCTGACGGAAACGATTTTTGCCTGGCCGGGTGTAGGGCGTTACATATATGAAGCGATTAGTTCACGGGACTATCCTGTGATTCAGAGCGGAATCCTGATCGTGGCTTTCTTTTTTGTATTGATTAATCTGATCGTAGATTTGCTCTATGCGGTGTTTGACCCAAGAATCAGTTACAAGTAGGAGGGACAGGATAGCAGAGCAAAGCATCCTACGATACAACGATAAAGTCCCGATGGCTGGTTTATTCTTCTGTGTAAACAAACCGTTTATCTCTTCCATTATCTAAGTTCAGCAAAGGAGAACCTGTATGGCCAAATTGTCGACCAATACCGGACAAACCGTTGACGCAGTCAGCGCGAGTAGATCGGGTCCCTGGCGTGAGGCGTGGAGGACGTTTCGACGGAATCGGCTTGCGTTGGCAGGGTTGATCATTATTCTTTTTTTCATCGTATTAGCCTTCCTTGCCCCCTATATTGCGCCCTATGATTACAAAGAGCAGGTACTACAGGACAGGCTTCAAGCTCCATCGGCTGAGCACTGGTTCGGAACGGATGACCTGGGACGGGATGTGTTTTCCCGTGTAATTCATGGCGCAAGAATATCGCTGTGGGTTGGATTTTTCTCCGTCATTGGGTCTATTGTTGCTGGAGCACTTCTTGGACTGGTTGCGGGGTTCTATGGAAAATGGGCGGACATGCTGATCTCGCGTCTGTTTGATATTTTGCTGGCATTTCCGGGCATCTTGCTGGCGATCGCGATTGTCGCGATTCTGGGCCCTTCTTTGCAGAATGCGTTGCTCGCCATTGCGATCGTGAATATTCCAACGTATGGACGGTTGGTGAGATCGCGTGTACTTAGCTTGCGGCAGGAAGAGTTTATTACATCGGCACGGACATTGGGAGCGGGGAACGGCCGAATCTTGTTTCGACACATTTTACCAAACAGTCTTACGCCCCTTATTGTGCAAGGTACCCTCGGAATCGGTACAGCGATTATCGAGGCAGCGGCGCTCGGATTTCTAGGTATGGGTGCGCAACCACCGGACCCGGAGTGGGGTAAGATGCTTTCGGATTCACGTCAGTACATCCAAAAGGCTCCGTGGACGCTCATCTTTCCCGGTCTTTCCATTATGCTGACGGTACTTGGTTTCAATCTGATGGGCGATGGCCTGCGTGACACTCTTGACCCAAAGATGGCGAAGAAATAACCGATATCACCCAACCGTCCCGAATTTGAATTCGTGGCGGTTTTTGTATTGCTGGAGCAAGTGCGTTACACTGGGAAGAGTGGTTGTCAGTATAGAAGTTTAATCGGTTTTTTACAGAATGAAATCCATGATTTTGTTAAAATAACCGTCTTCGTATTGACACCCAATTTTCCCATATGTTATATAAAAAGAAGGGTTTAGCACTCTGAGTCTTTGAGTGCTAACAAATGAAGCTAATATACACCACTACATATGGAATGGTTCAGTCACATATGGCTCAGCTTGCCTCTGTACTCAACTGAATCATTTGATACCCAAATTCGAAAGGAGCACTTCATTCATGGCGGTTAAAAAAGAATTTCAGGCAGAATCCAAACGTTTGCTGGATATGATGATCAACTCCATTTACACACAGAAAGAAATTTTCCTCAGAGAACTGATCTCCAACTCCAGTGATGCCATCGACAAAATATATTACAGAGCATTGACGGACGACACGCTCGTTTTCAACAAAGAGGACTATTATATCAAGCTTACCATTGACAAGGAAAATCGCACACTTACCCTTACCGATACCGGGATTGGTATGACACAGGAAGAGCTGGAGAACAACCTCGGAGTCATTGCGAAGAGTGGTTCCCTGGCATTCAAAAAAGAAAACGAAGCCAAAGACGGCCATAACATTATCGGTCAATTCGGGGTAGGTTTCTACTCGGCGTTCATGGTGGCGGACAAGCTGACGGTAACGAGTAAAACGCTGGGCAGCAACGAAGCTTGGAAATGGGAATCCGAAGGTGCTGACGGGTACACGATTACACCTGCGGAAAAAGATACCGTGGGTACAGAAATCGTTCTAACGATTAAACAAAATACCGAAGAAGACTCGTATGACGAGTTTTTGGAAGAATACCGCCTGAGATCCATCATCAAGAAATACTCTGACTTCATTCGTTATCCAATCAAAATGGATGTGACCAATCACCGTCCGAAGGAAGGTACGGAGAACGAGTTCGAGGATTACAAGGAAGAACAAACGGTCAACAGCATGGTGCCGATCTGGCGTAAAAATAAAAGCGAACTGACCGAAGAAGACTACACCAACTTCTATATGGAGAAACGGTACGGTTTTGACAAACCGCTGAAACATCTGCACATTAGCGCGGACGGCGCTGTAGTGTACAATGCGATCCTGTTTATTCCGGAGAATACACCGTTTGACTACTACACCAAAGAGTATGAAAAAGGTCTGGAGTTATACTCCAACGGCGTATTGATCATGGATAAGTGCGGCGACCTGTTGCCAGATTACTTTGGTTTTGTCAAAGGGATGGTGGATTCCGAGGATCTGTCTCTGAACATCTCACGTGAGATGCTTCAACACGACCGCCAGCTTAGCCTGATTGCGAAGAATATCAAAAACAAAATCAAAGGCCAACTGCAAAGCCTGCTCAAAGACGAGCGCGAGAACTACGAGAAGTTCTATCAAGCGTTTGGTCGTCAGCTGAAGTACGGCGTATACAGCGATTATGGCGCAAACAAAGATACATTGCAGGATCTGTTGCTGTTCACGTCTTCTAAAGAGAGCAAGCTTGTGAGCCTGGACGAATACGTCTCCAGAATGCCGGAAGATCAGAAGTATATCTATTATGCTGCGGGTGAGTCCATCAGCCGAATCGAGAAACTGCCACAGATCGAGGGCGTATTGGAAAAAGGGTACGAAGTGCTCTACTTCACCGACGATATCGATGAATTCGCGATCAAAATGATTACGAATTACAAGGAGAAAGAGTTTAAATCCATCTCCAGTGGTGATCTTGGTATTGAAGACAGTGCGGAAAAAGAAGAGACTGAAGCGCAGGACAATGACAACAAAGAATTGTTCGAAGCGATGCAGACACAGCTGGAGGGCAAAGTTAAAGCGGTGAAAGCGTCCAAACGTCTTCGCAGCCACCCGGTATGTTTGTCCACCGAGGGTGATTTGACGATTGAGATGGAGAAAGTGCTGAAAGCTATGCCAAACAGCGGAGATGTTCAAGCGGATAAAGTGCTGGAAATCAACGTGAACCATGATGTGTTCAAATCGTTGAAAGATGCTTTTGCACAGGATAAAGAGAAGCTCAGCCTGTATACCAGCCTCTTGTATCACCAAGCATTACTGATTGAAGGATTGCCGATTCAAGACCCGGTAGAGTTTACGAATGATATCTGCAAGGTGATGGTGTAAGTCTGCTAGATTTAAAACTTCATTTGAAGTTTAACCCGACAAGACGTCATTCGTCTGTCGGGTTTTCTTTTATATCGAGGTAACTACTCACCGGCTCAACTATCGACGTACAGTTCTTCATTCTATGCACAGACAGTAGTCTTGCAGGGTATAATATACATAGAGAGGACTGTGCATCATATGTTGATGTAAGAAGAGATGACATGACAGACGGATTTTGCTTTTCGAAACCGCAGATGTTGTGTATAATCACTCAAAATAGAGACAGTCGGCTAGGAGTGATCTACATGCAATGGCATGATCTGAGAGAACATAGACAATACCCTGAACTTACCAAGCTGGAGGGCTCTCGTGCAGCGTATGAGCGAGACTATTCCCGATTGATTCATTCCCCAACGTTCCGGAGACTGCAGGGCAAATCGCAAGTGTTTGGCGCAGGTACGGGTGATTATTACCGGACACGTCTGACCCATTCCCTTGAGGTGGCACAGATTGCGCGAGAAGCGGCGAGAAGCCTGTTGCGTCATTACCCGGAGGTAGATTGGGGCCGGGCAGAGAACCCCGGTCTGATTATCGATTCGGAAGTTGTAGAATGTGCGGCGATCGCACATGACTTTGGTCATCCACCTTTTGGACATAAAGGGGAAGAAGTGCTCGATGGCATTTTGGATGATCTGATCAACAGTGAGACGAAGAAGATTATGAAAAAAAGTCGGGCCGCGAAAGCCCCTAAGGCTGAGTCTGACGTACGAGCGGAGCTCAAACGGAAATACGAGCATTTTGAAGGCAACGCACATAACTTCCGCCTGATCATGTATTTGGAGAAACGTGAAGATATCGACGGACTGAACTTGTCGGATGCTGTGCTGCTAGGGATCAACAAGTATCCGTACCCTGGAACAGAGAGCAAGAAAGGCATGTATCACCACGAGTGGCAGTACATTCGTGAGATTCGGGAGCGCTGGAACATCCCGGCGGGCAAGAAAACGCTCGAAGCACAACTGATGGATCTATGCGATGATATTGCGTACTCCGCACATGATCTGGAGGATGGCATCAAGGCAGGCAAAATCGAGGTGCATGAGCACTTTCTGCAAGACCAGCATGTCAACCGGCTCATCGTAGACAAAGTTACAACATTGGAGGATCTGTTCTGGAAGGGCTGGACAAGAGAGGCGATCGCGGAAAAAGTAGAAGAAGTCCTCGCATCGTTCCTGCGCATCTGGAATGAGAAAATGCCTTTCTGCGAGCATGATTACTCGCGTACTCGTCGTGAGGTAAAGGCCTATTGGGTCAGTCTTTTTGTCGGCAGTCTAGGAGTCATTGATGACGGGGATTGGAAAAAGGTAACCTTTGTCCGCGAAGGTGTAGAAGACCTTGACATGCTGCGCACCGTTAGTGTGCTTAAGAGCTTCGCCTGGGTGACGATGATTCGGGATCTGCGTGTTCAGCGTTTGCAGAAGCGCAGTGAGTGGATGATTAAACGGCTCTGGGATGCATTTCTCGATCCGGAAACGTCAAAATCCATCATTCCTTCCGATTGGTTGCAACGATATGAGAAGGATCAAGCCAAAGCACATCCGATCTGGACTTGGGAGCATATGGTGATTGATTACATTGCGGGGATGACCGATGCATTTGCCGAGAAAATTTATAATGAACTTTATGGCCTGAAGGTCGGTTCGATCTACGATCTGGACTAGGTGCAAAATCAAAGAGAGGCAAGAGATCAAAGGAGTTGTACAGTGTGGTTGCAAATTTAAGTGAAACCTTTACTGAGAGCTTAGGTGCCAGCACACAAGATTGTTTCGGAGAAAAGTTCAGTCTGGGAGTGCTGGATCTCGTTCCTAGACTTAATAGTGCATCCGCAGAACAAGCACTTCAGCAAGCGGTGCTTTTGGCTCAACAAGCTGAAGCATGGGGTTACACACGATATTGGACGTCTGAGCATCATGATATGCCTGAACTTGCTTCTGCTTCTCCTGAGGTGTTGCTATCTCATATTGGTGCAAAGACAGATACCATTCTGCTTGGGTCGGGAGCTGTTCTGCTTCCGCATTATAGTCCACTCAAGGTTGCAGAGTCGTTCCGTCTGCTGGCTTCACTCTATCCGGGACGGATCGAGCTCGGCTTAGGACGGGCTCCTGGCGGAGGACCTCATGCAACGATGGCGCTCAGTGGAAATTATTTGCAACATGTCTCGAACCTTCCCGCCAAACTGGCTTCGCTTACCGAATTGCTGGAAGACCGTTTTACGTATGAGGATGTTCCGGTTACAGCGCGTCCAGTTCCAGAAATTCCATTATCCTTATGGATGCTAGGGACCAATGTCAAAAGCGCAGTATATGCTGCGAAATTTGGTATGGGTTATGTTTTTGGACAGTTCATGAGTGATTCGGATGGAACTCAGGCTGTACGCCGCTATCGTGAGGAATTCGTGCCTAGTGCTGGGCTGAAGGAACCAGCAGTGATGGTGGCGCTCAGTGCAATGTGTGCGGCAACGGAGAACGATGCTTTAAGGTGGAGTCGTGAGATTGAGAACCAGCGCCAGGAAAGTCGTGAAGAGCACACAAATGAGCGAGATACCAACGTGGGTATCGTCAAGGCTAACCCTCAGAGTTTTTTTGTCCATAAAGAGGACAACGAGGTGAAGCGGCATATTGCTGGCACACCCGAACAAGTATGGCAGTACATTCGGCAAGCAGGGCAGAGGCTTAATACCAACCAGATACTCTTGGTAACGGCTGGTCCTGATTATGAACGTAGGCTGGAGTCCTACCGCTTGTTAAAATCTAGAATGAGTTAAAGGGCAAATTGAATCTAACTAAACCTGATCAAGTGTTAGGGGGATGTTAAGATGGCGATGAGCTGCAGATCTGAATCATACAGATGTTGCAGCTCATTTTTAATTCGATAAAGTTCAACAAAATTTCATAGATTACAGCGTTTACCGACAAAAGAATGCTATAATACTTTATCGCTATAATGCAGATAAATATAGAAGAGTGTAATTTGCAAGGGGCCAATAGATGGGTTTATTTGCGAGAAAAGCACTAAATTGTAAATGTGGCGAAAGTTGTCATGAGGGGGAAATTATATGTTTAGCCGATTTAAAATCAAGAGCATCGGTCTGCGTATCAGCATCGCATTTTATCTGTTAATCCTCTGTTTAATTATTCTGAGTGTTACCATCATTGGCCGGATGAATTCAATTGAGACTAACACAAATGACATTACAGGTAATTGGATGCCTTCGATCCAGAAGATCAACCAATTAAATTATTCAACCGAACATGTTTTGTCACTGAGTTATCGTTACTTTGACGCTGAGGAAGCGGACAAGTCCAAAATTAACGAAGAGCGCACTAAATATATTCGTGAAACTGCACAGACGATTGCCATCTACGATAAACAGGCAAAGTCTGCAGAAGAGAATGAGCACTGGACAGCGTTTAAGAGTAAATGGGAAGACTATCTTAAAATGAATGCACAAGCCATTCGGGTTAGTGACGAAGGACAGGCTCAGCTTGCCAAAGAAGTCGCTGACAAAGGATCTGCTTCCTTTGATTTGATGCAGGTTGATCTGGATTATCTCGTCAATTACAACCAGCAGCAATCAGATATTTCGGCAGCTCAAACCATTCGTTCTGTTCAAGATGGCAGGTTGTCTGTGCTCATAGGAGTGCTTGCGATGATTATCATTACTGCCATATTTGTTCCAATCATCCGCACACAGGTGGTTAAACCGTTGCTTCGTGTCATCAGTGCTGTTAAATTGATCGCGGAAGGTCAATTAAACGTGCAGGATGTACATACCAAACATGAAGATGAAGTGGGCGCCCTGGCGAAAGCAGTCAATGAGATGAAAGGTAACCTGACCTCGATGGTGATCAATGTAAGGCGTGTAGCTGAATCGGTGAATCGTCAGAGTAGCGAACTGGCGATTGCTTCGGAAGAAGTGAAGATCGGCAGTCAGCAAATTGCGATCACAATGGAGGAATCGGCTAAGGCAGCTGAGAGTCAGGCTCAGACCGCTGTGGAGTCGGCTCGCACAGTGGAAGATTTGAATATTCATATTCAACAACATGCGGAGCAGGGGAATCAGCTTCGTTCGATGTCCAAACAAGTGTTGGAGCAAGGGCAGAGCGGCCGCAAAGCGATGGAAGAATCCGTGCAACAGATGCAACAGATTGCTAGCGCAGTGTCTTCCTCAATGAGCAAAATGGAGCAGTTAAATCACAAAAATGAAGACATTTCCAAACTGGTTCTGGTAATTCATGACATCGCTCGTCAAACGAATTTGCTGGCGTTGAATGCTTCGATTGAGGCGGCACGGGCAGGAGAGAGTGGACGCGGTTTTGCCGTTGTCGCATCCGAGGTACGGAAGTTGTCTGAAGCCGTGCAGGCGTCTGTTGAAGAAATCACGACCATCACGCAAGATATTCAGCAGGATTCTCAAAGAGTAGTTAATGAACTGCGAGTAGGTGTTCAGGAGACAGAACTTGGGCAACAGCATGTGCTCACGTCAGGGGAGTTGTTCAGAACTATCAATACATCGGTTGAAGGTATGGTGGAGGTTATTGGTACCATGTCAGAAGGACTTTCAGGTATGGAACAGAGCAGTGGCCTGATGAATGACTTCAGTCAGCAGATTTCTGCAGTGTCTCAACAATCGGCGGCCAGTGTGGAGGAAGTCTCTGCTTCGGCTGAGGAACAAGTCGGTTCTATGGAGACCATCAGCAGTAATATTCAAACGTTGAAGGAACTGTCTGACGATCTGCTCACATCCATTGAAAAATTAAAAGTATAAGCCGTTCTTTATAATAGAAGAAACAGGGTAAAACGATTGTTTGAAAAGGTGGATTTGTGGTCAGATTTTGAATGTAAGACCAGGTCCTAAAATTAAGGTTGAAAGGGATATCCAGCAATGGGATCCCTTATTTTTTTGAAATAAACTTGAAAAGCAGAACCAAGAAATGAGGGTAATTATGATGGCAGCCAAATATGTATACATCTTCGCCTGTCATGAAAATGAACGTGAGTTATGCCATCTTGAATTGAGTACGTTGCTTAAGTTGGATTCAGAAATACGCATAACCAGTGGTTCTTATATTAGGTCTGAGCGGTGTATCCCGCCGGGAAGAAGTCCATTTATGCATGGACGGTTGAATGTATTGGGTGAAGGAGACTCGATTACGGAGCTGCTTCCTATAGCTCGAAACATTCGTTTGCAGCAGGATGAGACATTTAAGGTAGTTTGTCTAAAAGCAGGAGATACGCCACCTGACTATGCTCAGGCACGGAATTTTGAAAAAGAAGTCGGGATGTGCATCCATGGAAAAGCGCAGATGAAACAACCTAAAGTGACTTTCGGACTAATTAAAATAGGTCTAAAATGGATCTTGGGTCAGTGGACAGAAGCGGAAAAATCGTGGCAAAACCATCAGCAGAAGCCGCAAAACTACTCCACGGGCTTCGGTGTCACCTTAGCTAGGGCGCTGGTGAACGTTGCTGTTCCAGAGACGGAAAATCATCGTTTGCTGGATCCATGCTGTGGAATGGGAACGGTGGTCATTGAAGCTTTATCCATGGAAATTGATGCAGTAGGCAATGATCTTAATGCACTTGCTGTGCGCGGAGCAAAAGTTAATCTACCTCATTTCGGCTATGATGCCAATCGAATTACTTTGGGAGACATGAGGGATCTGGAAGGTGAGTATGATTCGGCAATTTTCGACATGCCCTATAATCTTTGTTCGGTTCTTCCCGATCAAGAACAGCGAGAGATGCTCCGGAAATTACGCAAGTTATGCAAACGAGCTGTCGTCGTATCCACAGAGTGGGTACAGGCTCACTTGCTGGAATCAGGATGGACGATAGAAAAGTACATAACGGTGCGTAAAGGCACATTTGTACGTCATGTCTGGGTGTGTATGTGATGATCTGGATGTGCATGTAATTATACGTTAGAGTGCATAATAAACACTCCACGAAGGAAGAAAGAATCCTTCGTGGAGTGTTTTTGTTCAGAATTCATCCAGAATGATCAAACATCATTTTGACAAGTTGCATGGGAACGGGTGTTTGTGTTAATATTTATGACTATAATCGACAAGATTGAGCGGAAGAGTTTTACCCGCAACGTAGGCTTCCAGATTTTTGATGAAAATATCGAGAGCGCGCTGCGTATATTGTTCTGTGCTTCCTGCAATGTGAGGTGTAATTAACACATTATCCATGCCCCATAGCGGGTGGTTTGCTGGAAGGGGTTCCTCTTCGAATACATCCAGAGCAGCGAAGGCAATTTTGTCGCTTTGCAGGGCGGCCAGCAATGCCTCCGTGTTTACGCTAGGGCCGCGACCTACATTGACAAAACACGCATCAGTCTTGAAATGGTTAAAGGTATTCTGATCGTAAATATGCCGGGTTTCATCGGTCAATGGCAGAATGTTAATCACATAGTCACCTTGGCTGAGAGCTTCAAGCAGTCCAGACATATCATACATACGGTCAACATGGGGCACGTCTTTTCCTGAGCGTCGTACTCCAATTGTACGCATGCCTAGTGCTTTTAATACACGGGCTGTTTCGGTACCAATCTCGCCGACTCCGACGATAACAGCTGTCTTACCATGTAACTCTGGCAGTGCTTTGCCAGGATTCTTCCATTCAGCCTGCTGCTGATGCAGCATAGCTTGTCTTAACCAACGACTGTGGGATAACATCATGCCCAGAATGATTTCTGTAATGGGAATGGCATGAACGCCGTTGGCACTGGTCACCTGAATATTTTTTTGTTGTAGCTGCGCGAATGGGAGATTATCTACACCGGCTGACCAGACCTGAATCCATTTCAAAGGGCTGTCCTGATGCAGTGCATGTTCAGTTACAAGAGGAGACCAGCCCAGTATAATTTCGGCTTCTTTTAATTCGCTCGGATCCAGATCCTTGGCTTTACCCACTTTGATCGTGTATCCTGGCGCAGCCTGCTGGATATGTTGCTGTTGTTCTTCGGATAGAGATGGAAAACATACGATTTTACCCATAATGGTGTGCCTCCTGAGATCGATGAATTAGTCTTGTCAAGTGTATCAGATTCAGTGTATCCTGTGCATGGAAATGGAAAATTCAGGAACGGAGTCTGATATGCAAAATCTATATTGTGTGTCACTCTATGTTTACCCAGCTTGAAATGATATGCATAGTTATGGAATAATAGAGCGAACTTTAGAGAGGTGTATGCAATGAATGCCCCAAAACTTCAAGAACATGCATCCAGACGGGAACGTCTGTTTATTGCTGTGCGTCTGCCTGAATCTGTTCAGCAGTTTCTTCATATGCAGGCCAAGTTAATACGGAACAAGCTTGATTTTCGTAAGTGGACTGACCCAAGAGACTATCATATTACCTTGCAATTCCTGGGGGATACGTTGATGAGTGATGTCGGTCATCTTCGAGTAGCTTTGCACAACGTAGCCGCTGATTTTCATACGTTTGACCTACAGCTATCGGAATGGGGAACATTTGGTCTGGAGAAAACACCGAAAGTTCTCTGGAGAGGTGTTAACGGAGATGTAGAGCGATTACATCACTTACAGCAAAAAATTGTAGAGGCTACAAAAAGTCTGGGTTTTGAAGCCGAGTTAAGACCTTATCGTCCACATGTTACTGTAGCCAGAAAATATCTTGGATCGCTTCCTGGTATGGAACATTCTGGAGTTTCCGAAATCGTTACAGAACATGCTTCTCATGGAAATTCATGGTCAGTAGACGGTTTTGTACTTTATGTGACAAGGCTTGGACAAACGCCAATGTATGAGACAGTGGATACGTTTTCATTTTCCTGAAAAACTTTTTAATACCATAAACTCACATTGACATTGTGTCTATCCCTATGTAATATTAGCCATCGTTATTCAAATTCTTTTTTTTTGGTTACTAAGATTAGGGAATTGTTTCGATAGGAGGAATCTTCGAATGGAAATTATAAGCAAGAATCGTTGGGTAGCACCGATGTTATCAGTGCTGCTTGTATGTATAGTGGGGGTAAATGTCGTTCAGGCGACGGGGAAATGGAATGAAGCGAGTGACAGTAAACAGATGACGGAGCTTGCGTCTTCGGCGCATAACAACCCATCATTGCCGCAAGACCAGAGGCGAATGATGGAAGATGGGACAAGTCTATCTTCTGACACGTCCGGACAATCCGTAACATGGACGAATGCTTTGCCAGCAAAAAACTGGCTTTTGACTGCTCAGGAAGAGCGCGAGAAACAGGAAGCTGCGGCTAAACAAAAAGCCCAAGCTATCGCTACAGCCAAAGCCAAAAAAGAAGCTGCTCTGAAATTGGCTAAAATGGAACATGCCAAAGCAGCGGCTGCGATGTCAACTCCCCCCCAACAACTTTACTTTACGCGGACCAAACTTTTGAATCAGGAAGATGCGAAACTCGCAACCTGGTCTTACAGTGTGTCCGATAAAGAGCTGCATCTGCTACAAAAAATTGTCATGGCAGAAGCGGAAGGCGAACCGTACAAAGGCAAAGTGGCAGTTGCCAACGTTGTCTTAAACCGGCTGCGGTCAGCCAATTTTCCCGATACCATTTACAAGGTTATCCATCAAAAATCACAGTTCAGCCCTGTGGCGAATGGACGACTAAAACGGGTAACCCCGAATGAAGATAGCATCAAAGCTGTGAATGCTGCGCTGAACGGCCAGAAGGAAGTGTCTGATGATACGTATTATTTTTTATCTTTGACGCTTGCTGATGATCTGACAGTGGCTCGTACGAAGAAGGAAGTAAAAACGATTGGGCATCATACTTTTTACAAGTAAAGTACCTTAAAATTCTGCAAACAGGCAGGGTAGTTAACAATGTGAGTGTCACATAAGCCCTGAATCTTGTAAAAATGCAGTTTTATTTCGTCGTTTTTGTAAGTATCTTTGATTGTAATTTACCCATTTTTTTGGTAGATCATACGATGAAATGCAATAGAAATAAAAAAGGTTCCCCTTCATTTCTGAAGGGGAACCTTTTTTGCGTTTTCGTATTCGTTTAAGCACTTGATTGATTGTGTATTGAATATTGCGTCCTCAGACCGATGCTAAGGCTCCTTAGAGGGATTATAAAGGCAGTCTGGTACCAGACAAAGGTCTGGTTGTAATACCCGCTGAGAAACGCTCTAGAGACGTAGTTGTAACTTCTGTTGTTGCAGGAAAGAGTAAATCGTGAACAGCTTGGGCACAACAGGTTGGATCATAAGCTGGTGAATGTCCTGTTATATACCTTTTGTTCTTCTTAGGTAGACTACCTTGCTTGTGCTGATTTTCAGACAAATCCCGGAATCGATTCGTTATGACATCCTTAGAGTGAATGATCTCTCCATATCCGGCTTGTACAAAATATTCGCAGTTCTCCTCTTCCTGTCCTGGCAGTGGAGGGATAAAGAGCATCGGAAGGCCTTTAGCCATCGCTTCCGTACATGTCATGCCTCCTGGCTTGGTGATCAGGACGTCTGAAACATCCATGAGTCTGCTGACTTCCTTCGTGTATCCCAGAATACGGATGTTGGGATGCTGGAAGCAAGGGATTTCTTTCATTTTGTCGATCATCTTTTGGTTGCTTCCGAGGCAGAAGATTAATTGAACCCGGTCTGCCCAGGATGCGAGAGTTTTCATATGTTCCTCGTCAAAAGAAAGCCCCCAACCGCCCCCCATAAGCAGAGCTGTTGGCATATTCTGCAGTCCCATCTCTTCTCTGAGCTTGACCTTATCCCCGGACTCCCAAAAATCAGGATGTACAGGAATACCTGTAGTCTGGATCTGAGAGGAAGGAACCCCCCGAATCTCTAACAGGGCTTTAACTTGAGGAGTGGATACGAGATATTTGTTTACCTCAGGGTTAATCCACGTCCCATGTACGTCATAATCCGTGATCAACGTATAGAGCGGAATATTCAGTCCTTGACGTTTAAGTCTGGAAATAACCGCATTAGGAAACGGATGGGTACAGATTACAATATCCGGCTTCAACTGGGATACGACCTGCGCCGTCTGGGTATAGAAGATACGGTGCAACGCCAGTTTGGTTAAGCCGTTTAAAGATTTGTTGTACTGTGTGCGGTACAACAGGCTGACAAGTTTGGGTTGAACCGATAGTGTCTTTCGATATGCAGAAAAGATCAGTGGAGCGACGGTAGGATTCAAAAATTTCCCTAGTTCAATAACACGACTGTGAACATGAGGACTTACTTTTTTGATGCCATGTGCCAGAGCATGAGCCGCCTGTGTATGACCAGTACCGAATCCTTCTGATAATAAGAGCACTCTTGGTTTTCGCATGAGTTCACCTTTATTCATAAGTTTGAGTTAAAATTAAAATTTGAATGAGAACAGTTTCGTACGTTTTAAGTAGGGACAGTTATGCTAGGTTTGTTACTAATGAATATACAGCAAAACACGGAATCATGTTTCATCCAAAAATATTTACACCGTATAACCTGATTTGAGACAGCAAACTTCAGTTATATGCGGATTGTTTGAGTCATCTTACACTATAGACGACGACGCTGACAGTTTCCACTGCATTTCGGTTAAAAAATATTAATACATTTTTTTATTGTTAGGCTTGCATTCTTATTTTCAAGGTGATATTGTAGTTTTTGACCGAATGACCGATTTGTATTTTTGGTCATTTTATAGAGAGCGATGGAATCACCCGTCACATTATATGAAGCAAGGAGGGGATAAAATGGCTCCGATCGACAGGAGACAGCAGGTGATTCATGCAGCCGCCCAGTCGTTTGCCATGTTTGGGTACAAAGCGACTACGATGGATCAAGTAGCCAAGATCGCCAATGTAGGCAAAGGCACAATCTACACCTTTTTCACCAATAAAGAACAGCTGTTTGATCAAATCCTGGTGGAAGTCATACAGGAGATGAAAAACATTGCGCAGCGTGAAGTGCATCAGGAAAGTGCTTTTTTTGATAATCTGTTTCGTGTACTCGATGCGCTGTTGGAATTCCGCCGTGATCACGAGTTGCTCGTGAAGTTGTCCCAGGAATTGAAGGATTTTGGAACATTACAGGCCAAAGAAGGTCTGGAAAAAGTCGAGAAGGTCATTTCCGATTTTCTGTCCCGTGAACTGGAGAAAGCCAGAGCTGGGGGAGAAATACGCGATTGCGATCCGCAAGTTGTTGCTTTTATGATGATTCGATTGTATATTGCATTAACTTCGGACTGGAGTAAACATCATGATCCGCTTAGCAAAGAGGAAATCAAGAACTACTTTCGTCTTTTCTTAATGGAAGGCATAGCTGCGATCAGTTCTGTTGATTGAAACTTGCTTGTCGAAAGACAAGTTTGTTTTTTGCTCTCAACTGACCGTTTGAGAGATTTGGTCATCACGTATTCCGGTAAAAATACCAGAGTTTTTCATTCTGTTTTCATATTGGTTATTCCTGCTGTCTAGCAGAGAGATTAAGGGGAGAAAATGACATGAAATCATTAAACGTGTTTTTCAAGGATTTGGGATCAGCCGTGAGAAACCCGAAGGTGTTGATCCCTGTAATTGCGATATTATTTATACCGATCCTGTACAGCGGCATTTATTTGGCGGCTTACTGGGACCCGTACGGTCGTGTTGATAAACTCCCGGTAGCCGTAGTTAACCTTGATAAAGGAGCCGAACTGGAAGGGAAGTCACTTCATGTAGGTAAAGACCTTATTGATGAACTGAAGAAAAATAAAGATTTCAAATGGGACTTTGTGGGTGCCGCTCAGGCTAAGGACGGCATGCAAAACGACAAGTATTACATGCAGATTACGATTCCAGAGAACTTCTCGTCCCAAGCCACAACATTGCTGGATGATAAGCCTGCACCAGCAGACTTGATCTATGAGCCGAACGGTAATTATAACTTTGTAGGTGCGCAAATCGGTAAAACGGCAATTAAAGATCTGAAGGCTAAAGTTTCAGCCAAAGTTACAGAGTCTTATGCAGAGACGCTATTAGATAAGTTCTCCGAAGTGTCGGATGGCTTGGCTGAAGCAGGCAACGGTGCCGGAGATTTGAAGACTGGTGCTGGAAAACTCGACGACGGGGCTGTGAAACTTAAAGATAATCTGGCTAAGCTTGCATCCGGCACGTTGAAACTTCAGGATGGACTAGCTCCATTAAGTAACGGAGTTACTGCACTGCATAATGGAGCTTCCAAACTTGAAAATGGAACGACAAGCTTAGTTTCAGGTTTACAGCAACTTCATGAAGCAGCTACGGGTCAGCTTCAAAGTGGTGCTGACCAGTTGAAAGAAGGAAGCGACAAGCTGGCCTCCGGCCTGCAATCTTCATTGGATGGCACAAACAAGCTACAAGCAGGTCTGCAATCATCCGAACAAGGCAGTGCGAAGCTGTCTGACGGTCTGCAATCGGCAGTTCAGGGCAGTGGAACATTGGCAACCGGCCTGCAATCCGCTGTGGATGGTAGCAGTAAAGTTGCCGATGGCGCACAGGGAGTAGCAGCCGGATTGAAACAATTGGCCGCAAGCAACCCGGAACTGGCAGCAAGTGCCGATGTTCAAAAGCTGATAGCAGCGAGTCAGGCTGTTGCTGACGGCAGTACACAGCTACATGAGAGCGAGCAGAAGCTGGCACAAGGCGCGGATCAACTCCACCAAGGTAATCAGCAGCTGGCTGCTGGCGCAACTGAACTGCATGGAGGCCAACAACAACTGCTTGCAGGTGCAAGTCAACTGGTTGATGGACAGAAGCAACTGCTTGCAGGTGCTGGACAGCTTAGTCAGGGCGGAGCCAAACTCTCAGGCGGCTTGCAACAATTCAGTAGCAAATTAGGTGAAGCAGCTACAGGCGGTACACAACTGGCAACTGGTGCGAAACAGCTAGGTACAGGTACAGCAGCATTGCAGACAGGTGTTGGTAAACTTAGCGGCGGTGTTTCATCTCTGGCTGATGGTTCCAAGCAACTGGGTGACGGAGCTGGTAAACTGGCTAATGGTCTTACAGAACTGAAAGACGGTTCTGGTGAACTGGCAACGAAGCTTAAGGATGCTGCTCAGAAAACATCCAAAGTGAAGAAAACAGATGAAGTTGTCAATATGTTTGCAGAACCGGTTAGCTCTTCCGAGAACAAGGCAGAGAACGTAAGTAATTACGGAACAGGCATGACACCATTTTTCCTGTCCATCGGTCTGTTTGTGGGATCACTGATCTCTACCATCGTTCTGAAAATGCGTGAAACGTCTGTACCTGGAGCAACAGGCTGGAATCGTTTCGTAAGCCGCACACTGATATTTGGTTCGGTGAGCATCTTCCAGTCGGTTATTGTAGCAAGCTTTATGCTATACGGTCTCGGACTAGAGACACATAGTACAGGACTGTTTTATCTGTTTACGATTATAACGGGTCTAACCTTCATGCTGATCGTTCAGGCGCTGGTTACTTGGCTAGATCTGCCTGGACGTTATGTAATCATCTTGTTATTGGTCTTCCAGCTTGCAGGAAGTGCGGGTACATTCCCAGTAGAACTGATTCCTTCATGGCTGCAATCCATTAGTCAGTGGCTACCAATGACACACAGCATTATGGGTCTCAGAGCCGTTGTCTCCAGCGGTAACTTCAATGTGATGTGGCATCAGGCTGAAATATTGAGCGTCTATGCAGCTATATCTGTGTTGCTTACGCTAACGTACTTCCTCCTGAACGGCCGACGTACTAAGAGAGAAGCTGAAGTTGCCGAAAGCGGTCAGCCTTTGACCGTATAATATTTAATGAAGCAAGACGACAATTCGCACAACTTTCTGCAAAAAAAAGTTAAAGCATATGTATCGAAATTATGCAATATAGTAGTCAAATAGTACAAATGGCCTGCGGCGCGAAATTAAGCTGCAGGCCATTTTGTATTCAATAGTATGAAAATAGAAAGTTATATTGGAAGCTGAAGCATGAAAATTGCGAAAATATGGTCAAACGTAGGCTGGATATGGAACGATTTTCTTTTATCAGCAATTAAAATCAGTTGTGCTCTGCTATAAAATGTGTATAATTATTCGAAAAAGAGATGTTTTTAAACGTCAATACACTAAAGCTGTACTGCAAAGCAATTCTTATCAGAGGTATTAAAAAGTTTAAATTGCGCTGATGTTAGGTCGGTGTTAAAATAATAGAACTATATCAAAAAACGTCGCTCCATCTTGAGTAGTCGTGCCAGCGGCTACATATTGTTGTATATATGCTGTTACCGGATCACCGGATTCAGTCCTTCGCAATAATCGCGGTCTTTACCGCAATACCAGGCTTACAACAGATGGCTCAAGCTATCACCTCTCCATCTCAGCAGGCAGGCTTATCGCAAGCGAAATGCCAGCTCCTCCCGTTTCAATGTTGCCTGTTGTTATGTTCTTGATCTTTCCGAAATACTTCATTATAGAAAGGTTGCGTTCCATGAGACACATCGGATTACCTCCAAAACAAGGTCTGTATGACCCACAATTCGAAAAAGATGCATGTGGTATGGGTTTTGTTGCCAACATCAAAGGAGTACCTTCACACGATATCGTTAGTCAAGCACTGACCATGCTCAGTAATATGGAGCACCGTGGGGGTCAGGGAAGTGAACCGAATTCCGGTGACGGAGCAGGCATCCTGATTCAGATTCCACATCGTTATTTTGCAAAGGAAGCAGATCGACTCGGTTTTGCATTGCCTGAACAGGGATTCTATGGCGTGGGCATGTTGTTCCTGTCTCATGATCCGGCAGTCCGTACTGCACATGAAGAGAGCCTGAAGAAGATTATTGAAGAAGAAGGACAGACCTTCCTGGGCTTCCGGGATGTACCTACGTATGATGAGATGCTGGGCCGTTCTGCATTGGCAGCGAAGCCTTATGTACGTCAGGTGTTTATCGGAAGATCAGATGAAGTGAAAGATGAACTTGCATTTGAACGCAAATTGTATGTCATCCGCAGACGTGCTGAACTGGCCATTCGTTATTCTGCAGACGAGGCGGAAGGAGAGTCATTCTACTTGCCAAGTTTGTCATGCCGTAAAGTGGTCTACAAAGGCATGTTGACAACCGAGCAGGTCGGCAAGTTCTATCTGGATTTGCAGGAAGAGCTGGTTGAGTCAGCGATTGCACTCGTACACTCCCGTTTCAGTACAAACACCTTCCCGAGCTGGGAGCGTGCTCACCCGTATCGTTTCATGATCCACAACGGTGAGATCAACACGATGCGTGGTAACGTGAACTGGATGCATGCACGTCAGTCCTTGTTCGAAAGCGAACTGTTCGGCGATGATATTGCGAAAGTAAAACCGGTTATTAATCCGGACGGTTCAGATACAGCGATGTTTGACAACACGCTGGAATTCCTGTACCTAAGCGGACGCTCCCTGCCACACGTGGCGATGATGATGGTTCCTGAGCCATGGAGCACTGATGAAGGGATGGACCCTGCGAAAAAGGCATTCTATGAATACCACAGCACGATGATGGAGCCATGGGATGGCCCTGCGGCTATGGCATTTACAGATGGTTTACAGATCGGTGCTACGCTTGACCGTAACGGTTTGCGACCTGCCCGTTATTATGTAACGAAGGATGACCGAATCATTCTTTCTTCCGAAGTCGGTGTTCTGGATATCGCACCGGAAGACATTCTGTACAAAGATCGTCTGCGCCCAGGACGGATGTTGCTCGTAGATACTCAAGAGGGCCGTATTATCTCTGATGAAGAAGTCAAAGCACTCATTGCTGCAGAGAATCCTTATGAGGATTGGCTTGAAGAGCACTTGATGGATCTGAACGAATTGCCGGAAGCACCGGAGCTTCCAGACCCTAAACATGACAATGTTACGCAACTTCAACTGGCTTACGGATATACATTTGAAGAACTGCGCAAAGTGTTGGAGCCAATGGCATCTACAGGGATGGAAGCTACAGGTTCCATGGGTTATGATGCACCTCTGGCTGTTCTGTCAGATCGTCCGCAACGCCTGTATAACTACTTTAAACAGATGTTTGCACAGGTAACCAATCCGCCGATTGACGCGATTCGTGAAGAGATCGTTACCTCTACAGCGACAACGATTGGTCCGGAGCGTAACCTGCTTAACCCTGAACCGGAGAGCTGTCGCCAGATTCGTCTGGATACACCGGTATTGTCTAATGAAGACTTTGCGAAGATCCGCCATGTTCGTCGTCCGGGCTTCCGTTCCATGACAATCCCGATCTTCTTCACCGCTGCAGAGGGAGCGGAAGGGTTGCGTAAAGCAATGGACTTGCTCTTTGAAGCGGCAGACCGTGTCATCGACAAAGGACATAATATTCTGATCTTGTCTGACCGCGGTGTGGATGCCGAGAATGCAGCAATCCCGGCATTGCTGGCTGTAGCAGGTCTGCATCACCATCTGATTCGTCAGGGTACAAGAACGAAAGTCAGCATTTTGCTCGAATCGGGAGAACCACGTGATATTCACCACTACGCATTGCTTCTGGGTTATGGCGTAAGTGCGGTTAACCCTTATCTGGCATTTGAAACACTGGATGATATGATTCAGCAAGGTTTGCTGCGCGGTATTTCCCATGAGAAAGCCGTTAAAAACTACATTAAAGCCGCAACAAAAGGCGTTATTAAAATATTGTCCAAAATGGGAATCTCCACGATCCAATCGTATCGCGGTGCTCAAATTTTTGAAGCCGTTGGTCTGAAATCAGATTTCGTTGACCGTTACTTCACTTGGACACCTTCACGAATCGGTGGTATCGGTCTGGAGGAAGTAGCAGCAGAGGCGCTGACACATCACAACCGTGCCTTCACGGATAAAGACGGCAATGATAAAGTGCTGGATTCCGGCGGTGAATACCAATGGCGTAATGACGGGGAAGAGCATTTGTTCAACCCGCAAACGATCCACACGTTGCAACACGCTGTACGTACGGGCGACTACAAGCTCTACAAAAAGTATTCCAAACTCGTACAGGGTGAGAATGATCAATTGCTTACGATTCGCTCTATGCTGAAGCTGAAACCGGTCGGAGCATCCATTCCGCTCGAAGAAGTGGAATCGGTGGAAAACATCATGCGTCGTTTCAAAACGGGTGCAATGTCCTTCGGTTCGATCAGTAAAGAAGCTCACGAAGATTTGGCAATTGCCATGAACCGTGTAGGCGGTAAATCCAACACAGGTGAAGGCGGAGAAGATCCAGCTCGTTTCGTGAAAGACAGCAATGGGGATTCCCGTCGCAGTGCGATCAAACAAGTTGCATCCGGACGTTTTGGTGTAACTTCCAACTATCTGGTCAACGCTGACGAGATTCAGATCAAAATGGCACAAGGGGCTAAACCAGGTGAAGGCGGACAGTTGCCAGGTCGTAAGGTATATCCTTGGGTAGCAGAAGTTCGTGGTTCTACACCAGGTGTAGGTCTGATCTCACCGCCGCCGCATCACGATATCTATTCGATTGAGGACTTGGCTGAGTTGATCTATGACTTGAAAAATGCTAATCCGCGTGCCGAAATTAACGTGAAGCTGGTATCTGAAGTGGGTGTCGGAACGATTGCTGCAGGTGTAGCTAAAGGTCGTGCGGATATTATCCTGGTCAGCGGTTACGACGGCGGTACAGGGGCATCTCCTCAAGGTTCCATCCGTCATGCCGGTATGCCGTGGGAGCTTGGACTTGCAGAGACACATCAAACGTTGATGCTGAACAATCTGCGTGATCGTGTTGTTCTTGAAACAGATGGTAAAATGTTGAACGGGCGTGACCTGGCGATTGCAGCGTTGCTTGGAGCCGAAGAATATGGTTTCTCTACTGCACCACTCGTTGCACTGGGCTGTATCATGATGCGTGTCTGCCAAATGGATACTTGTCCAGTTGGTGTGGCAACACAAAATCCGGAACTGCGTAAAAACTACATGGGAGACCCTGAACATGTCGTAAACTTTATGCGTTTCGTTGCTGAAGACATGCGTGAGATTATGGCTGATCTTGGATTCCGTACCATTCAGGAAATGGTTGGACGTACAGATTGCCTCGAAACGGTAGAAGCTGTGGATCACTGGAAGAAAAAAGGTGTGGATCTGTCGGTATTGCTACATGTGCCTGAACTGCCAGAAGGCGCTGCACGTTACCGTACACAGCATCAGAATCACCAACTGGAAGAAACGCTGGATATGCAACAACTCGTGCCACTCGCACAGCCAGCTATTGAATCTGGTCAACCTGTAGAAGCGGTTCTGCCAATCACCAACGTGAACCGTGCAGTGGGTACCATCCTGGGTAGTGAGATTACACGTAAGTATGGTCTTGCTGGTTTGCCTGAGGATACGGTTAAATTTAAATTTGTCGGCTCCGCTGGACAAAGCTTTGGTGCTTTTGTACCAAAAGGTATGACGCTCACGGTTGAAGGAGACTCTAACGACTACGTGGGTAAAGGACTGTCGGGAGGCAAGCTGATCGTTATGCCTTCACCAAAAGCGACATTTGAAGCGGAGAATAACATCATTATCGGAAACACTGCTTTATATGGGGCGACTAGTGGGGAAGCGTATATCCGCGGTATTGCTGGTGAACGTTTCGCTGTACGTAACTCCGGAGCTAAAGTCGTTGTTGAAGGTGTAGGCGATCATGGCTGTGAATACATGACAGGCGGGCGTGTCGTAGTACTCGGCGATACAGGTCGTAACTTTGCAGCAGGGATGTCTGGAGGTATTGCTTACGTGTATGATCCAAAAGGCACATTCCTGCAACGCTGCAATCTGGAAATGGTTCTTTTGGAGCGTGTAGAAGATACTGCCGAAAGTGCAGATCTACGTGGCATGATTCAACGGCACGTAGCACTCACTGGAAGTGATGCAGGTCAGCGTATCCTGGATACATGGCAGGATTCCCTGAATCAATTTGTTCGTGTCATTCCGAAGGACTTCAAACGTATGACGGAACAGATCGAGCGTGTACAGGCAACAGGTCTGACAGGTGAAGCCGCTTTGCTGGCCGCATTTGAAGCAAATATGCGTGAGCTTGCGCGCACCGGAGGGTAATGTTTCGTTTATTTTCCTAATAAAAGAAAAGATTTAAAACAAAAGGAGTCTTATAGCCGCCAGAACGGCGTTATAAGGCTCCTTTTTGCTTTCGACAAAATTAGAACCCGCTCAAAAAACGTTATCGCCATGAGACGACAACATCAAGGAACGTTCTAAAGTATAATTAGGTTTAGTTTTTGGCGTGCAGAGAAAGTATAAAGATAAGAGAGGTTAGCGGAATGAAGATGAAGCATCCAAACATGGGCGATTCTAAGCCGACAAGTAACAAAGTCGAAGCAACCCGAGTGGACATCATGAAAGTTTTACTGCAATGTGGAATCGACCCGGAGCGTTTGAAACATTTCGTATCCTCCGACAGCAAGCGTACATGAGCCGTTGCACACCAAGGAATGGAGGGAAATCATGATACACAAAAAGGCCCAGAAACCGGAGCAGGAAGTACTCGGAAACTGGGTTTTCTTTTCGGGTGTAGCATGATTAATCCATACTGCGTTCCATTCGTACAAAAGCGATAAAACGACGAGCTTCTTCCTCTGTTAAAGGTTTACCATCAATCATCAGATCAAAGCGCTCTAACACTTCCTTATCTGACAATTCAAGCGCATCCACGAATTCACGCACGTCTTCATCCATAACCACATCACTTTGCTTCGTACGTCCAATCAAATAATCAATGGACACATCGAAAATGTCAGCAAGCCGCGTTAACACCTCGAAATCCGGTTTGCGCCGGTTTTTCTCGTAGTGGGAAAGAGCTGCTCTCGTAATATGAATGGAGTTCGCAAGTTCTTCTTGAGTAAGTCCCCGCTGTTCTCGTAATTCAGCAATGCGATTTCCGTAGCTCATAAGCTATTTCCCCCTGAACACCATCATATATATTGAAACAATCCTGAGCCAAGTTTTTGATCAGGGTAAACTTTCCTGCAAATGTACTACGCCTCATTCGTCTCATATACCACTTATTAAATAGGTCTGTCTAAGGACAGCTCATATTGTCGTAAATCAAAAGAACCATGTCCAAATACCGCTTGACATGATACGTATTGTATCGTAAATTGAACGTATGGAGTTACAAAATGTATCATAGTTAGTAGTTTAAGTATTTCCTCATGGTTTGAGCGTTATACCTGTCAAAAATAACGTTCTCGTCCATGCTGGCCAATCCATTCTAAAGGAATGAAATCATGAATTCAAAAATTCTTCAGGAATGGGCCGATCTGAAACCAAATGTCCATATGTACATTCAGGAATTTCATGGGAAAATGGTAGACCGCAAAAGACGACCCGTCCTGTTACTTGGTATGGATACACAAGCGATCACTTTCCTGAGCGACCTGAACTTACCCGTAATATCAGAAATGGTACTAGGTTTAGATGTAGAAGACAGCCGTATATGCGTCAGGCTTCATGCCAAGCTGCAATGGAAACAACCTTTTGGAGAACTGATATTGTATCATTCAAACTTGCATATTCAGAAAGACCAAACACTATATATAACTGGACAGTTAAACAGAATGCTTACTGAAGTTGAATTTGAGGCAGTTTCCCGTTCTACATATGGGAATGCAACAGATCCATCTCCTCAGCTGAAGCCTTATCGTTACATTGATTTTATTATATAGGATGAGGTAGACTCTGAACAATTTCTGAACAAGCATGTACTTAACGCCATTTTACTATATTTCGTAGCGTTATGCATTAGTTCTTTAACACCAAAAGCATTTGCGCAATGAATAAAGGGGCAAGGGGGAGCATACTATTTCAGGAAGTTTGGATATGGTTGAAATGCACTGCCACATTCTATTCGGTTTGGATGATGGTCCTGTTCAAATGGAGCAGTCCGTTGCGATGGCTGAGAAGGCAGTAGCTTCAGGAATTACCTCCATTATTGCAACTCCGCATCACCTGAACGGACATTACAACAATGAACCAAAGGTAGTCAATCAGGCTGTTTATATGTTTCGTGCCGAGCTTGCCAAACGAAATATCCGTTTGCAGATTGATCCCGGTCAGGAGATCAGAGTGCATGATAGGCTGATTGAAGACTTGTATGCAGGAAAGTGCTGCACACTTGCCGGTAGTCGTTATATGTTGCTGGAGTTGCCCTTTGGTCATATTCCCTCACAGTTCCCCGGAATACTGCACGAACTGCGAATCGCGGGAATTACCCCTATTATCGCTCATCCGGAACGCAACCTTGTCATTTTGAAAAAGCCATTGCTGTTGTCCGAATATTTGTTTCAAGGTGGACTATGCCAGCTTACGGCGGAATCATTCACTGGGCTTTTCGGGCGAAAAGTTCAGAAGTGGTGTTTTCATTTTTGCAAAGAAAACGGGTTTCATTTCATTTCATCAGATGCACACGATACGAAACATCGAACGTTCAAACTGGATGTCGTATATCCGTTGCTCGAAAGACGTTTGGGACGTTGCTGCATTCAACATTTTCAAGATAATGCACAATCCATATGGAATAATCAACGTATTTCAGCTGTATTACCAGCCAAGAAAAAGCGCAGCTTTTTATTCTGGTGAGCAGCTACTGATGTACCAAATACATAGTCACTTAATATGGCTGACTTAAATGGGAGGAAAATCGAATGGAACTCAAAGAGTATTTACACATTTTACGTAAACGCATCTGGATTATTGTTGCCTTCGTAGCTGTGGCTTGTATTGGTGCAGGTGTCAAAAACTACTTTTTTACTGTACCGATCTATGAAGCAGGCGCCAAATTAATCGTCAACCAGGCATATAATGCCCAAGGTGTTCCAAGTTTGGATATTGGAACTATTCAGACAAACATCAAAGTGATCAACTCTTATATGGAGATTATTAAATCTTCTGCAATCCTCGATAAAGTGGCATCTACATACCCCGATCTTGGTATGACTGGTAATCAAATAGGGCAGAACATCCGAGTTTCCACCGCCAATGAGTCCCAGGTTATGAGTCTAACGGCTACGGGACTATCATCCGAAAAAGCCGCAAAAACCGTAAACGCAGTTGCGAAAGTGTTTAAATCTCAAATCCCCGTAATTATGAAAGTAGACAATGTCACGATCCTAAGTGAAGCGAAACCTACGGATTCCTCCAATCCTATTAACGTCAACCCCATCATCAATATTTTGATCAGCTTTATTGTTGGACTATTGCTGGCAGTAGGCTTTATATTCCTGCTGGAATATTTGGATGACACCTTGAAAACGGAAGATGAATTGGAGAAAGAATTAAATCTCCCTGCACTTGCTGTCATCTCCAAGATAAGAAAAGAAGAGAGCCGTATGTCAAAACAGTCATCCATATCTCAAAAACAGGTAGGTGATGGACAGTATGTCACGATTAACCAATGAACGAGTAGGCCTGGTAACGATGGCTAATCCCAGATCCACTTCATCAGAAGCCTATCGAAAGCTACGAACCAATATTCAGTTTTCATCCATAGACAGTCAGATTCAAACGATCATGATTGCCTCGGCATCCTCAGGGGAAGGGAAAACAACGACGATTGGCAATCTGGCAGTCACCTATGCGCAGGAAGGGAAAAAGGTTCTGGTAATGGATACGGATCTCCGTAAACCGGCAGTACATCTGATGTTTAATGTGCCCAACCATGTAGGCCTAACCAGTGTGTTATCGAGTCAATACAAAGTGACGGAAGTGCTTCGGGAAACGGGGGTGGAGGGTCTTCATGTCTTATCTTCCGGGCCGATTCCCCCTAATCCTTCGGAGATGATCGGATCACGTAAGATGACAGCACTCCTTGAGGGCTTGAAGGAAGAGTATGACGTTATTCTCTTCGATACACCGCCGGTTCTAACCGTGACAGATGCATTGATTATCAGTTCATTGTGTGATGGTGTCATTCTTGTGGTGAATGCAGGCAAGGTGAAAAAGGATCTGGTCAAAAAGGCGAAGGCTCATCTTGAACATGTGAATGCACGTATTCTGGGCGCTGTGCTGAACAATGTGCAGGTTCCGAAAAGCCGCAATAACAGTTACGGGGAAAAATAACAGGCAAGACAATGGAGTTTCATTTTCAAATCATTTTCAAAGGTCATGTCTACTATACCTCTATCAAGGTAGGCACTCGGTCACACTGTGGGTAGTGTACCTTAGACGTGTATCGTCAGGGGTGTGATGTGAGGAGGGGTTCAATGCCCTATTTATGAATGATATGTTTCATGTTTTCATGGTTTTGAGTTAAATAAAAAAACTAATGGATAGGGTGATATCTATGACAAAGGTGAGAAAAGCAATTATCCCTGCTGCTGGATTGGGAACCCGTTTTTTACCTGCTACAAAGGCAATGCCTAAAGAAATGCTCCCTATTGTGGATAAACCGACTATCCAGTACATCGTTGAAGAGGCGGTTGCTTCCGGGATCGAAGATATTATCATCGTGACGGGAAAAGGAAAACGTGCGATTGAAGATCATTTTGACAGTGCGTTTGAACTGGAGCATAACCTCCTTGAGAAAGGGAAACTCAGTTTACTGGAAGAAGTCCGGAAGTCCTCCAACGTGGATATCCATTACATAAGACAGAAGGAAGCCCTTGGACTTGGGCATGCGGTCTGGTGCGCCCGGAATTTCATAGGCAATGAACCCTTTGCCGTGTTGCTTGGCGATGATATCGTCGTGTCGGAAGTGCCGTGCCTGAAACAGCTCATCCAGCAGTATGAAAAGGTAGAGCAGTCGGTGCTTGGCGTGAAAACGGTAAGTCCGAGTGAAACATCCCGCTATGGGATTATTGATCCGTTGCACACAGAAGGACGTTTATCTTCTGTTAAGAGTATGGTTGAAAAGCCTCCACTAGGTTCGGCTCCGTCTAACCTGGCCATCATGGGACGATACATTTTGACTCCGAAAATTTTTGAGTATCTGGAAGAGCAAAATGTCGGTGCAGGAGGGGAAATTCAGCTTACAGATGCGTTGCAAAAGTTGAATGATGATGAAGGAATTAGCGCCTATGACTTTGAAGGCTCCCGGTTTGATGTAGGGGAGAAGCTGGGCTATATTCTCACGACACTCGATTTTGCACTCAAAAATAAAGAGTTGCGTGCACCGGTGCTGATGGCGATTGAAGAGATTCTAATGAAGGAACAGATGAATCAAATCCTTGTAGCTGGAGGGGATAGTCTGTGAAGCTATCAGGACCGGAATACTTTGGGAGTGGGGAAACCTTGGTTAAAGAGGGGAATGCCGCTGTACTTGAGCAGCCATACTCACAACGTGTTGGCGGGTATACGGATGTGATGAAGCCATTGGCCGATTTTGTTATCGCTATTTTGTTACTGCTCATCACATTACCGGTCATGCTGCTTTCGGCTATTTTGATTAAACTGGATTCCAAAGGGCCCGTGATCTTCAAGCAGGAGCGGTACGGGAAGAATGGAGTCAAATTTAACATTTATAAATTCAGAACGATGCGTACAGACGCACCGAAATATGGCCTTTCGCCAACGACCAGCCATGATCCGAGGATTACACGACTAGGCAGAATTCTGCGCAAGACGAGTCTCGATGAACTGCCGCAGCTGCTCAATATTATCAAAGGCGATATGAGTTTTATCGGCCCAAGACCTGAGATGAAACGTATTGTGGAGGAATGTTATACCGATCTGGAACGCAGGCGTTTTCTGGTGAAACCGGGAATTACGGGATTGTGGCAGGTGAGCGAGGCTCGGAAGGAGCCTATTCACCATAATCTCCAGTATGACTTCCACTATATCTCGAATGTATCCATGAAAATGGACATTACGATCATTTTTAAAACTATCGGTGTAATGATTAAAAGCAACACCTTTTGACCATTTTGGATCATAATTTGGAGTGTGATGTAATGAAACATATTGTAGTGACAGGTGCTGCCGGATTTCTGGGCTCTCATCTCGTGCAATCTTTGATCGGCCAGGGCCATCGGGTTACAGGGATCGATAATCTTTCAACAGGTGTGATTCGCAATCTGGCAGGGGTTATGGAGAACCCTAACTTTGTATTCCATGAAGCAGATGTTACACGTCCCGATACAATGGATATTTTCGTTGATCAGCAGGTGCACGAAGTCTATCATCTGGCTTCGCCTGCTTCACCTAAATTCTATCAAGCAGATGCGATTGGCACGATCTGGGTGAACACGCGAGGAACATATCATATGCTGGAACTGGCTCGGGTCAAAGGAGCCAAGTTTCTGTATTCCAGTACAAGTGAAGCCTATGGCGATCCCGAGATTCATCCGCAGCCGGAGAGTTATCGAGGCAATGTAAATACGTGGGGGCCACGAGCTTGCTATGATGAAGCCAAACGGTTAGGCGAAGTTTTTTGTTATGAATACTACACAAAACAACGAGTTTCCGTGAAAGTTGCGCGTATTTTCAACACGTATTCTTCCGGGCTTCGCAATGATGACGGCAGGGTGATATCTAATTTTGTAACGCAGGCGCTGACGGGTCAAGATATTACAGTGTATGGAGATGGTTCACAGACCCGATCCTTCTGTTATGTGGATGATAACATTCGGGGATTACAAGCTTTCATGGCGGAAGATCGGGCTGATGGAGAGATTATCAATATCGGCAATCCTACGGAATACACGATTCTTGAGGTCGCTCATTTGGTGAAACAGCTCACACAATCGGACAGTAGAGTTGTATTCTTGCCTTTACCTGAAGATGATCCGAAGGTTAGGCGTCCAGTGATTGATAAAGCTCGTGAAATATTAAACTGGGAGCCGGAGATTGGTCTGGAAGAGGGATTGAAACGCACGATAGAGCACTATCGATCGATGCTGCAGGTACAGGAAACTTGATAACACTGAACTGATAACAATGAAGCTGAATAAAAGCGAGTTGAGAACCATGCAAACTATATTGATTGCTCACAGTTTATATCCACCCCATATTATTGGGGGAGCCGAGATATCGACACAGATTTTGGCCCAGACGCTGGAGTCCAGTTATGACGTTAAAGTCATTACAGTTGGTGGACACAAAGAGGGCGGGGTGCAGACGGATACAGTGAACGGGATTGAAATCTCGCGGCTACCATTTAATAATCGGTACTGGATCGGTGATACAGCAAGGCAGGCCAGCACTTCTGACAAAGTGTTATGGCGTATCCAGGATATTTTTAATGTGAAGCAGTACCAGCATATTAAACAATATCTGATGATGAAACGTCCTGCTCTGATCCACACTCAGAATATACCGGGACTAAGCCTTGCGATCTGGAAAGCGGCGTTTGAACTGAACATCCCGGTTGTGCATACCCTGCGCGATTTTTCGTTAATTGAACCCATCGCGATCTCGGCATATTCCAGGTTCTACAGACAGATTTCCAAACACTACAGCCGCAGAGTTTCTTCCGTTATTGGCATATCCGAGCATGTGCTTAACAAGCATATCGAACTGGGATTTTTCGCGCACGCGTCCAAACATGTCATTCATAACATTGTTGAGCGTGATAATCAGGTTCAGCATGTTAATGTAGGGAAAACGGTTAATCATGAGCAACCCCTGCACGTTGGATATTTTGGACAACTAACCGAGGTCAAAGGAGTTCAGTATCTAATTGAAGCAGTGCAAAAGCTCGATCAGCAGATTGTGGGGAAGCTGTTCATCCATGGGGATGGCCCTCTGCTTCAGACATTACAAGAACTTGCAGGGGCTGATCCCCGGATCGTGTTCGTGGGCAAAATCGATAAAAAGGAGATCACTTCCCAGATGAAAAAGATGGATCTCACAATTGTACCGTCCACCTGGGATGAACCTTTTGGCAGAGTGGTCATCGAATCGTATCAAGCAGGTACGCCAGTTTACGCTTCCAAGGTTGGGGGCATGCCCGAGATTTTGCTGGATGCGGATACCTTCTCTTTCACCGCCCATCGTGCGGATTCGATCCGTGACGCAATCCTCCATTATTATGCCTTATCTGAAGCGGAGAAAAATGAATTAATGCTACAATGCTGCGAACACAGCTTATCCTTTAATGAAGATTATCTTCTCACCAGACATGCGATCATCTACGAGAAGTTAATTGGAGGTGAAGGCTAAGATGTACATGACTTCTCTGAACGTCAAATCGCCATCATTAGTTCAAGCGAGGTCTGATGCGCCTTCCTCTGTCATCATGATGTTGATTCATTTCTTACTGCTCTATCTGTCCATTTATGGTCTGATTTCGATCTATGTCGATAATATTGTGATTCGTTCGTTAAAGGATGCAGGCATGTTGCTACTTGCGGTATACACACTTGCCCGGGTATATCGCCAGCAGATTCATTTTCTGAATCTATTCCTGTTTATACTGGCCTCCCTTATCGTGCTCGGATCGTTAAATGTACTTGTCGGTTCCAGCGTGGTCACGTTAGTCTATGGAATCAAAATTACGCTTTTACCGCTGGTGATGCTGTTTGCAGGCATGTTTATGGCCGAGCAGGGTGGAATGTACGCATTTGCCAGAACCAATCTGGTTATTTTTATTATGCTCATTGCAGGATGGTGCGCCCAATATGCGCTGGGTATAGAAAAGTTAATCACTATGGGATTCGTATACGGCGTAAACATCAAAAACTATCTTGAGGGTGTGCCGCGTTTATCCTCCATTACGTACTCGCCGGATGGTTATGCGTATGCACTGTTAATGACAGGCATCATTGCAGAACAAACCAAGCTGGCAGTGAAGCACCGTAGCTTTCGCCTGATGATCCAGTTGCTGACGATCGGCTTTTTGCTTTTATCTACGATTCGATCGGCTTTGTTGCTCTGGTTTGTATATCAGGTGGTTCTTTTTTTAATTCAGATTCGCAAGTACAGCAAAAAAAATATGTTAGTTCTGGCGGTTGTTTTTCTGACACTGCCTGCAGTTGTGTTTTTTGGAGGCAGGTTCCTACAGTCCAAAAATCTGCTCTCCAGTTCATCCTTGCTTGATCGATTACAGATATGGGGAAGCAGCCTTACCTCGCCATTCACCATGAATGGCATGATCGGCAACGGAATTGGTTCGGTTGGTGCTGCCAGTCGGCGCACACATATGATGGGTCTGAACTCCAGTAATTTTGCAGTGGATAACCAGTACTTTTCCTTGTACGAACAGACAGGTTGGATCGGTCTTGCCTATTTTTTGATGTTATTCATGTGGTTGTTGGTCACACTGGTTAGACGAATGAATGCCTCACCTTACTCGGCAGGTTCCAGACTTCCTCAGGTGGCTATAGCCCTCGGCGCAGGAGTGGCTGCGGCAAGTATGACGACCAACGTTCTTGAGTTGTTTCCTGCGAACGTTTTTTTCTGGATGTTCATAGGCATAGCTCTGTATCAGCATCGTAATGCAGGTGATATACCATATAAAGCGGGTGAGCGAAAATGAAGGTTTTGCACATCGGAGAATATGTGGTGGGCGGTGTTGCCACGTATTTAAACGAGCTGGTGTCCTACCAGCGTAACCGGTTTGAGGTTTATGTATTGATGAGTGATTATAACTCGGCAAAGGATTTTGATCTGGAGCCAGAGCATATCTTTCGTTACAGTTACAAACGCCACCCGAAACACTTTTTCTCAGCGATGAGACAGATTCACCAAGCTATTCGGCGGATCGAGCCGGATATTATTCATGTACACAGCTCATTTGCGGGTATGCTCGCAAGGGGCTTATTTTTTTTCACACCGCGCAAAGCGAGTATCTTTTACTGCTCACATGGCTGGTCTTTTTTGATGGATACCAAACCCCTGCATAAAAAGGCTTATTTCATGATCGAGAAAATACTGGAATTCAAAACAGACTATATCGTGAACATTTCAAAATATGAGATGCAGCAATCGATTCGCATGGGCATGTCTCCAGCCAAATCCCGATTCGTTTATAGTGGCCTGCGTGACCGCAAGTCTCACAAGCCTCACAATCACGAAGAGCAGCCGCAAGTAATTGTGCAAAAAGATCAGGAGCAAGAGGATGACAGCATGATTCGGCTCTTGTTTGTGGGCAGATACGATCGGCAGAAAGGACTGGATCTGCTGCTGGATGCATTCAGGCAGTATCCCGAGCTGCAGCAGCGTATTCAGTTATACATCATTGGAGACAGCGTATTGGAAAAAAATGAATGGACCTTTACCGACAATATGGTCCGGTTAGGGTGGGTCAATAATGCAGAGATTGATCACTATTACGAGCAGTGTGATGCGATCATTATGCCTTCCAGGTGGGAAGGGTTACCCTTGGTCGCGCTGGAAGCAATGAAAAATCACAAACCCGTCATCGCTAGCAATCGGGCCTCGTTGCCAGAGCTGGTGACGCATGGGGAGAATGGCTACATCTTTGAACTTGAACGACTCGAAGGGTTGAGAGAGATTCTAATGCAACTTGATAAAGAAACGTTGGCAACTATGGGTGAAGCGGGACATCAGGTGTATAAAGAGAAGTTCAGCTCGGATCGAATGAATGAGGAGTTCGTGAGTCTCTATTATGAAGCGAGAAATGTAGAAGTTAGCTTCCAAACCGCCGGGCCGGCCTCCCGTTTGGAAATTTCAAAGAGAAATGGAGATTAACATGAATACAATCTATATCAATGCCCGTTTCCTGACACAGACCGTTACCGGGGTTCAGCGATATGCCATTGAACTCGTGAAGGAAATCGATAATTTGATTGACGCTGGAGAAGTAGACGGTACGAAAGTAGAATTTTGCCTGCTCTCACCCGCGAATGTGGTTACTCATCTTGAACTGAAACATATTCGCCACCGAATTGTTGGCAGACTGAAGGGACATGTATGGGAACAGCTGGAGTTGCCATTTTACGCGAAAAAAGGATTGCTAATTAACCTGTGTAACACAGGCCCGGCATTCAAACGCAATCAGGTCGTGACGATCCATGACGCTTCTGTATTCAGTTATCCGAAGGCATTTTCCTTCGCGTTTCGGTCATGGTATCAGTTTTTAACGGTTCGCTTAGGCAAGATTTCGAAAAAGGTCATTACCGTGTCTAACTTTTCCAAAGGTGAACTTATTCAACACTGCAAAATTGCCGCCCAGAAGGTATCCGTTACACACCTGGGCATCGATCATATTCATCACAGGCAGGCGGCTCAAGGTACACTTGAGAAATATGGGATTAACTCCCCGTATGTACTGGCTGTCAGCACGATGAACCCTTACAAAAACTTTAAGCTGATCTTGGAGATTTTACCTCAGGTGAAAGCACAGAATTTGAGTGTTGTCATCGTGGGCTCCAAGAACAGTAAGGTGTTCAGTAATCATGCTGTGAATGATTCGGAAGGTGTGAATTGGGTAGGGTATGTGACGGATGAGGAGTTAAAAGCGCTCTACGAACATGCCACCGGTTTTATTTTCCCATCCTTGTACGAAGGGTTTGGCTTACCGCCACTGGAGGCGATGGCGCTTGGTTGTCCGGTTATCGTGTCTTCCCGTGGTTCGATCCCGGAAGTATGCGGAGAAGCAGGGCTATACTTTGACCCCCATCACCCGCAGGAAGCAGCTTCACGTCTGGTAGAGATGATGTCTGATCCGGAGCTTGGGCAGCGAATGTCCATTCAGGGCAAAGAGCACTCAGCCTTCTTCTCTTGGAACAAATGTGCCAAGGATACAGTAAACATTATTATGAGCACGGTGTAAGCATGCGAAATGTATTCTTGTGAGGGAGATAAAGCTATGAACAAAGTGTTTGTTGCGATTGATTTCCCGCCTGAAAAGGGAGGGATTCATGATTATGCCTACGGGCTGATATCACAGATTCCAGCAGAAGAGACAACGGTGCTGACCAATAAAATAAATGATACCGCAGAGTCTGAGCAATTCGACCAGAAGCATGATTTTGAAATTATTCGGAAACGTATTTTTTCAGATTCGAATAAATGGCTGTTGATTCTCTCACAGCTTGTTCTGGTGGCGCAACTGATTCTGTTGAAATGGCGCAAAAAAACAGATGAGATTCATTTTGTGAATATATTCCCGGTTGGCTTAGCCGGTCCATTCATGAAATTCCTTTTTCGAGTAAAATACTTTCCTTATGTTCACGGCCTGGATGTGATGGGGATGGTTAATAGCCGATTATTCCCACTGCTGTTGTTCATCCTGAAGCGTGCGGACAAAGTGATTGCCAATAGCCAATATACGAAGTCGAAGCTGGTTGAACTGGGGATTTCGGAGTCTCAGATTGTCATTATTCCACCGGGACTTAACGTGAACAAGCTTAACGCGGATACAGGGAGTCAGGGGGATTTACGGGATAAGTATGGTCTGCATGGCAAAAAAGTGATGATCACCGTCTCGCGACTTGTAGAACGCAAAGGTCATGATGTCACACTGAAAGCCGTGAGTCAGGTTATTACGCATATTCCTGATCTGAAGTATGTTATCTGCGGAGATGGGCCGTATAAGGGAGAACTCGAACGACTGGTAACTCAGTACGGACTCGAATCTGTTGTTGTATTTACAGGACGTACTACAGACGATGAGCTTCAGCAATTATATGAATGTGCGGATCTCTTCATTATGCCAAGCCGGGATATCAAGGAGAAGGGTGACGTGGAAGGGTTCGGAATTGTATTCCTGGAAGCCAACTATTATCGATTACCTGTCATTGCAGGCAACAGTGGCGGTATTCCCGACGCCGTGAAGGACAATATCACCGGTTATCTCGTAGACCCGGTTAATGATCAGGAGATTGCTGCGCGTATCGAACAATTAATGACCGACGATGGGCTAGCCAGAGCGATGGGGGATAACGGATACGACTGGGTAGTCAACTATTGTTTGTGGTCGCATCGTGGAAAGTTGTTGAAGCAATTGGCCTAAATATCAATGTGATTGGGGTGAGAGCATGAGGGCTTCTGTAGCCATTTGTACACACAACAGAGCGTTAGACACTATGCAGGCTGTTGAGAGTGTATTGAAGGGAGATACCGATCCTGCCGATTACGAAATTTTGGTCATAGATAATCATTCGACAGATCATACTAGGGATTTATTTGATTCGTCTCACATGCCGGAGCATGTACGGTATATTTTTGAACCACAATTAGGCCTTTCTTATGCAAGAAACCGGGCAATCAAGGAAGCAAAAGGTGAGTTTATTTTATTTCTGGATGATGATGCATTGGCATGTCCTACTTGGATCAACGAAGTCATTAAGATATTTGATATGGATTCCCGGATTGGTTGTGTGGGTGGGAAAATCGTTCCTATATGGGAGGGCGGAAGGCCCGAATGGATACCACAAGATATTGTGAGCTTGTACACTCTAATGGATTTTTCTGAAAAAGTTGTTGAGATGCCTGCGCCTTCTATTCCTTTTGGGGCGAATGTAGCATTCAGAGTGAGTATTTTCGAAAAGTTAGAGCCATTTAGAGAAGATTTGGGGCGGGTTGGTACAAATCTAATGTCAAGTGAAGAGAGTGAGCTAATCAGTCGAGTCCGCCAAGAACATAAAGTTTTCTACAGTCCATATGCAGTTGTTGAACACAAAATAGCAAAAAGCAGATTAACCAAACGTTGGCTATTACGCCGAGTGTATTGGCAAGGTATAAGTGATGCCACGCGGTATAAGAAAAGTGCATGGGGCGTATTCAAACACACGATAAGAATTGTGCAAGCAGCTCTACTAATCGTCATCTCTTTCAATAATGTGCAGAAAGTCATGAGTGAGATGGCTAAAATATCTTATCGGAACGGCACGATTGTGGGATCTTTCCGAAATGGCAGAGGGCTGAACACCTGATGAACATGGCGATTGCCCGAAAACCAAGGCAGCGAAGCATTATTCAGACCATTGTCATGACAAGTATGGCTAATATTCTCATTATGGCTGTGACTACGCTAACTTCCATTATTACAGCTCGCATGTTCGGAGCGACGGGGAAGGGAGAGCTTGCGGCTGTTTTATTCTGGCCTGCATTCATTTCGGGTCTGGCCGCATTTGGTCTGCCCACCTCGTTAATTTACAATGTCAAAAAAAACAGCCAGCAACTCCCTGTTTATATCAGCATGAGCTTTGCCGTTCAGATTCCGATCAGTATCATTGCCGGGGTGATCAGTTGGTTTGGTATCCCTATCTGGCTATCAGCATATTCGGAATCTGTTATTGCGATTGCAAGGTGGTATACCGTATCCATGGTTCCAGTGATGCTGTTCATGGGTGTGCTTGCGGCAGCCGCACAAGGTACCGACAAGTTCCATATTTATAATCTGTCGCGTTTGCTGGCTCCCTTATTGAATCTTGCAGGCTTGGTACTACTGTGGGTAGCGCAGGTATTAACCGTGGAACGAGCCATAATTATCAGTTTTGCCAGCACTATACTGGTGTTGACCTGTTATATGATTGCCATGCGTCAGCAAATATTCAGTTCCGTCAGCAAGCTGGTGGCTCAGATTCGAACGGGGATTCATCTATTCAGCTATGGCCTTCGTGTATATGGGGTAGAGTTGCTAGGCACGTTGTATAGCCAGTTTGACAAAATTATTATTTTGGCTCTGCTGACACCCAAAGATTTCGGGTTATATTCGGTTGTGTTTGCCCTATCGCGTATGTTTAATGTTGTGCAGACGGCCATCACCAATGTCATATTTCCAAAGGTAGCCGGCATGGAGCAGCAACAGGTGTTGTCTCTTGTTGGCAGAGCTTTCCGCATTAGTATGGTACTTATGACGATCATCATCATACCGAGTATGCTGATTGGTCGTTTTTTTATTGACTTGTTGTTTGGCCCGGAATTTCTGGAGGCCAGCGGTGTATTCTATCTGTTGTCTCTGGAGTGTATCGTTGGCGGAGGATCTTGGATTCTGGCTTCGGCTTTTAATGCGCTCGGTAGACCAGGCGTTATCGTGCTTCGGCAGGTTATCGCACTTGCTGTGACGATTACGTTGTTCTTTGTGCTTACGCCCATGTTCGGGTTATACGGTTTAGGGCTGGCGTTGTTACTTGGTTCCTTCGTCCGTATGTTGATGTCATTAATATCCGTTTCGATTATTTTCAAAATGCCGATGCACAAGATGTTATATAACAAGGAAGATATGGTCTTCCTCAAGCAAAAATGGAGAGAAAAAAATCTATTTAAAGGAGCCAGAAGAGATGTCAAACGTGCAAAAGATTCATCCCATGGATGAGTTGAAAAAACGGCTTGAATCGATCCTTGAAGTTGTGCCCCCTCATTCGAAGATCTATTACATTGATTATCCCGTTCACAGCAATTGTGGTGATCTGCTTATTATGAAAGGAACAGAGGCTTTTTTCAAAGACCATCATATTTATGTGTCTCAACGATACAGCGTCCATGACTTTCATGACCAAGTTGAAATTCCCCAGGATCATATTATTGTTCTTCATGGTGGTGGGAATTTCGGTGATTTATACGAAGCTCATCAATCATTAAGAGAACGTATCGTTCAGCATTACCCGCATCATCGAATCGTGATTCTTCCTCAGACGATATTTTATAAGGATCAAGCTATTCTTCAAAGAACTGCATCTGTTTTTGCTCAGCATACAGATCTGCATATCTATGTTCGCGATGAGATATCGTTTCAAATTGCCTCGGATCATTTCTCCAACTCTAAGGTGAACTTAGTTCCCGATATGGCGCACCAATTATGGCCGATGGAGATCCAACGTAACTCTCGTAAAGAGAGATTGAATTTCTTTAGAACAGATATCGAACAGACAGCAGCTCAACAATCTCTGAATTCCGCAGAGCAGCAAGGAGATTACCTGGATTGGCCCACCTTGTACAACAAATATGAGCGAAAGCTAATCTACTATATCAGTAAAGGGTTGAAGAAACCTGCTTCGCGAGCCCTCTCCCAATTCATATGGATGAAATATAGTGACTACCTTGTGAATAAGGCGGTACGCTGCTTCGCGGATTATCGCATGATTCACACATCCAGATTACATGGTCACATCCTGTCTTGTCTGATGGCGAAACCTAACCTATTGATTGATAACTCTTATGGGAAGAATTCGGGATATTATCGGATATGGACACATGAAGTGAACACAGCCAATATGGACTCCTCTTCCAAGGCGAGTGCTCCACCCGTGACCAAGTATATGGAATCAACGGCAACCGTATAACGAACGAAAAGCTGTCCCGTATCATCTTAAAAATATATAGAGTGGAGTGGTTGCATTGAGAATCGTACTTCTCTCCGGTGGATCAGGTAAACGGTTATGGCCTTTGTCCAACGACACGAGATCCAAGCAATTCCTGAAGGTGCTTGAAGGCGAGGACGGACAGACGGAATCGATGGTACAGCGCGTATGGAGGCAATTGCAGCACACGGGGTTAAGTGGCCAAGCAACGATAGCAACGAGCAAACCGCAGGTGGAGATTTTGCGAAGTCAGTTGGGTTATGAAGTGGATCTGGTCGTTGAGCCTGAACGAAGAGATACCTTCCCCGCAATCGCCTTGGCGGCCGTATATTTGTACTCCGTGCAGGGAGCCAGCTTAAATGAAACGGTAGCCATGCTTCCGGTTGATCCCTATGTGGAGGAGTCCTTCTTTTATAAAGTAACAGAGCTGGAGGACGTGCTGGATGACTCCGGTGCAGAGCTTGCGTTAATTGGCGTGAAACCCACGTATCCTTCGGAAAAGTATGGTTACATCATTCCAGAGCGGTCTGAAACTAAAGAAGAACAACGTTACGCCAAAGTATCCCGTTTTCAAGAGAAACCCCGTGAAGCTGAAGCGGCAGAGATGATCGAACAATCTGCCCTTTGGAATTGCGGGGTTTTTGCATTCAAACTCAATTATTTGATTAATCTGCTCATCTCGCTTGAACTGCCTATCCAGTATGAAGAAATGTTGAAACAGTACGGGAGACTGCAGAAAATCAGCTTTGATTATCAAGTGGTGGAGAAGGCTCAGCATATTGTGGTTACACCTTACGAGGGGTACTGGAAAGACCTTGGTACATGGAACACGCTGACAGATGAGATGAGTACCAATATTGTGGGCAAAGGTGTCATGACGAACAGTACGGTGAACACACATCTGATTAATGAATTAAACATTCCGGTCTGCGTACTGGGAGTATCCAACTTGATCGTGGCAACAAGTCCTGATGGCATTCTGGTCAGTGAAAAAGAGGCGAGTCCTCAGATCAAGGAAGTGTTAAAAGATAGCGCTGAGCGCCCCATGTATGAAGAACGTCGTTGGGGCTGTTACAGAGTGCTTGATTACACACGCAATAAAAAAGGCGAAGAAGTATTAACCAAACGCATCATCATCGAGCCCCATAAAAACTTTTCGTACCAGTACCATCTCAAACGAAATGAAGTATGGACCGTTGTCTCGGGACAAGGTGAATTCATTATGGACGGCGAGCTCAGACCGCTTCATCAAGGAGATGTCATTGTGATTCCGGCAGGAGGGAAGCACAGTGTCAAAGCGTTGACCGAACTCGAAATTATTGAGGTGCAGATGGGCAGTGAACTGGTGGAAGAGGACATCGTTCGCGTTGAGATGGAATGGGAAGATATTATCCAAAATTGCGTGAATTGGGGGAAAACAAGATGAATATTGCGGTGATTGGAACAGGCTACGTAGGTCTGGTATCAGGGGTTTGTTTTTCGGAGATTGGCAACCAGGTGATCTGTGTAGACAACAATGAGGAAAAAGTACAAATGCTGAATGAGGGCGTCGTTCCAATCTACGAACCTGGTCTTAAAGAGTTGATGATTTCCAATACGCAAGCAGGTAAACTGTCGTTTACCTCAAACATTGGTGAGGCGATACACCGGTCAGATATTGTCTTTATAGCCGTAGGTACACCTTCTCTACCAAACGGTGAGGCGAATCTGAGTTATGTAGAGCAAGTGGCTATGGAGATCGGCACCCATCTCGAAAGCTACAAAATCATCGTGACTAAAAGCACGGTTCCTGTAGGTACTAATGACCGTATCCGCGATCTGATTCGCAGCATATCCTCCCAGCCCTTTGACGTGGCCTCTGTTCCCGAGTTTTTGCGAGAAGGCTCCGCTATCAAGGATACGCTTAACCCCGACCGGATTGTCATCGGCACGAGCAGTGATCGGGCCATCCAGACGTTAAAGAAACTTCATCGGCCATTAACAAGTAATCTGATTATTACAGATATCCGCTCAGCGGAGATGATTAAATACGCATCCAATGCATTTCTGGCAACCAAAATATCATTTATTAATGAAATTTCGAATATTTGTGAGAAAGTTGGGGCGGATGTTACACGTGTTGCAGAAGGCATGGGGTACGATAAACGCATCGGGTCTGCTTTTTTGAAGGCAGGGATCGGTTATGGCGGCTCTTGTTTTCCTAAAGATACACAGGCGCTGATCCAGATTGCAGGTATGGTGGATTATGATTTCAGACTGTTGAAATCTGTAGTGCAAGTCAATCAGGACCAACGTATGCAAGTGATCTACAAGCTGGAGGAAGCGCTGGGGTCACTCGCAGGCAAGACAATTGCTATCTGGGGACTGGCGTTTAAACCGGATACCGATGATGTGCGAGACGCACCAGCCATTGATATTGTTCAACATCTTATTGATGCTGGAGCATCGGTCAGGGCCTACGATCCGATTGCAACGGCTAACTTCCGTAAAGAGATCGACATTGCCTCGATTTCGTGGGAGGATAGCCCGCTTCATGCTGCTCAAGACGCGGATGCGCTATGTGTACTGACAGAATGGAAGGAATTTGCCCAGGTTGATCTGACAACCTTAGCCCAAACGATGAAGGAGCCTGTGATGATTGATGGTCGTAATGTGTATAGTGCGGAGCAGATTCAAGCATCTGCCTTCCACTATTATTCTGTCGGACGTCCAGGTCTCGTGAAGGTGGAAGGGAAAGCAACAGCAATTATCTAATCTGTCAGTGAATATCAACAATATGAGTGAGGAAGATCCCCATGAAAAAGTGGATGAAATGGACGGCTTGGATCGTTTCCCTTTTAATCATCGTTGTATTTGGTTATGCGATCTATCTCTATCAATCGGTTAAATCAACCGCTGATCAGATTTATGAGCCTCGTAATCCCGTAAAGCCTGTTTCGGTAACCGATGCGAAGGGCGGACTCCAGGTTGAACTCAATCGCAAAGAGCCCTTTAATGCCTTGATCCTGGGAGTAGATGAACGCCAGAATGATCGAGGACGTTCAGATACGATGATTGTTCTAAGTGTGAATCCGGGGAAAAAGAAAGTGCTGATGTTTAATATTCCGCGAGATACACGAACGGAAATTGTAGGACGCAACACCGAAGACAAAATCAATCATGCTTACGCCTTTGGGGGCGTGGATATGTCTCTTGCAACAGTCGAACAATTTTTGGGAATTCCCATTCACTATTATATGAAAGTAGATATGGAGGGGTTCTCCAAAATCATTGATCTTGTTGGTGGTGTGGATGTAAACAACCCGTTTGCCTTTGACTATGAGGGTAAACGTTATGAGCAGGGCAATATTCATCTGGATGGTGTCGCTGCTCTCGGGTTCTCCAGAATGCGTTATGATGATCCGAAGGGCGACTTGGGAAGGAATGATCGTCAGCGAGAGGTCCTGAAGCAGATGCTCAAAAATACGATGCAATTCTCCAGTGTGCTTCACCTTCAGAATATGTTAGATGAGCTGGGTACACATGTCAGAACAGATCTGACATTTGATGAGATGAAAGAACTGCTTCTGGATTATCGTAGCGACCTGGAAGAAATCGATACAGTTGAGATCAAGGGAAAAGGCGAGAAGATCAACGGTATTTATTATTTTATTGTAGGTCAAGAGGAAAAGGAGCGCATTCACGGATTACTGACGCAGCACCTAGAACAGTAAGGGCAACGTCCGTGAAACAGCAAGGAAAGTGGTGAAAACATTGCTGAATGCGGAGGGAAGAGAAACAAGAAAACAGAAATATCAACGGAAGAATCGTTCGTATAAAATGTTGTTTTGGCTAATGCTAGCAGGGGTCTGGATTGCGATAATCTGGCTGATGTCTTCCCAATCCTATCAACAGCAAAATATTCAGCCATGGCTTCAACGTTTGACCAAACAGGTGCACATCGGGGTGACATTGCCCGATGTGCACCTGTTTTATAATGGGCACGAGTATTCACTAAGAGAAAGGCCTTATGCTTTTGTAGAATTCCTCTTTCGCAAGACTGCGCATCTATTAATCTACGCTGTACTCGCAGTATTAATCTATGGCAGTCTGCGTTACAAACGGGTGAGAGTCATAACTTGTATTACGGTGGCGCTGATGTTCGTTGCAGTGATTGCCTCCATTGACGAGTATATCCAACAGTTCAGCCCCAATCGTACGAGTTCAATCTGGGATGTCGGTGTAGACTTGATTGGCGGAAGTTGTGGCATCGCGGTTTATACAGGAATTCGAGCTTTGCTGGGTAGGAGACATCATTGATTTCCCAGGAAATGCAGTGTGTAGTCCAGGCATAGCTTCTACTTGTTTGCAAACCATCATACATATGGGGTAGGCAGGACAAGGGGGCTGAATGATGATAAGAAGAAGAAACCGCAATGCACTGTTCAAAAAAAGTGGACTTATTTTATTTGTAGTGCTTTTGCTGTGGCTGATTATTAGGAGTGTACCTGCACTGTTTCGTGCAGATGCGCCTACAGAGGCTGCTGCTGTAGCAGAAGAGTTTTACAAATACGAGCAAACGGGTGACTTCGGAAGCTCCTGGGAGCTTTTTCATCCTTTAATGAAAGAGCGATTTCCGAAGAGTGCCTATGTGCAGAATAGAGCTCACATTTTTATGCAGCATTTTGGTGTGCAGACGTTTGAACTGGAGATGGAACCGCCAGAGCGGGAATTTGATGTGGAGATCATTCAGGGCGTGAAGCCTTTTTCTGAAGCATACAAAATCAAAGTTACACAAACGTATTCCGGAACCTTTGGAAAGTTTGATCTTGTGCAGATCTGTTACCTTGTGCAGGATGGTAAGCAGTGGACGCTGTTATGGTATTATCCAGATGATAGGAAACACAACACTGAAACTTCATCGTGATGCATGATAGGGTGCAATATCAGGATGAGAAAAAAATATTACATATGATGTAATTTAAATGGAGGTTGAGTATACCGTTTTGTATCATTAGTCCTTGATCAAGCGCTATAAATGCGAGACTTTTGTCGCATTTATAGCGTTTCTTTGAATTTTCAACCTAAATCCATGCTTAAAAAGCTTGACAATAGTCCCGGTGTCAAGTAAATTACGAATTAGGATACAAAATGTATCAATTTTCAGCGTCTAACGACAAATAACAGGGACTAGAGACTCCCTGTGAGGGGAAGGTATTCCATTGAATGAAACGGGCCGCTTTTACTGTGTCAGTTGTGGGATGATTGTGTCGGTCGCTAGAGACGCCGCCCAGAAGCCAGAGGGCAATGGAGGCAATCACGTGTTTCGTACTGGATTTTACCGGAGTGAAATGCCACTTGGATGCTGTGAGGCGTGTGTAGTTGAGTCAAAACGAGAAGGTAAGTCCCAGTTTGCAGGACAATATACTAAAGATTATGATACACTATGCTCATATGAGAAACGGGCATGAAATAAGTCCGTCCATGAAGGAGAGGATTGAATGCAGCAGGAGCCGGTCGTCCGACTTCAAGGCGTCAGTAAAATCATTTCCTCCCGATCATTGGTCAGTGACCTGACCCTGGATATTTCTCCGGGGCAGGTTTTTGGTTTTTTAGGACCAAATGGCGCGGGGAAAACAACAACGATTCGAATGATGGTAGGTCTGATGTCCATTAGTAAAGGAGATATTTTCATCTCTGGACACAGTGTAAAGAATGGGTTTGAAGAGGCGATAGCCCAGGTGGGGGCGATTGTGGAAAATCCGGAAATGTACAAGTTTCTGACCGGATATCAGAATCTGGTGCATTTTGCCCGTATGTCACCTGGCGTTACCAAGGAACGTATTGCAGAGACCATTGAGCGTGTGGGCCTAACAGCGCGGATTCATGACAAGGTAAAAACCTATTCTTTGGGTATGCGTCAGCGCCTTGGTGTCGCACAGGCTATATTACATAGACCTAAGCTGTTAGTTCTGGATGAGCCAACGAACGGTCTCGACCCACAGGGCATAAGGGAGTTGAGAGATTATCTGCGGCTCCTCACCCATGAAGAGGGGATTACCGTGTTTGTATCAAGCCATCTGTTGTCCGAGATGGAATTGATGTGTGACACCGTAGCTATTATTCAGAACGGTAAACTGATTGATGTTCGAAATCTGCGGGATGAGCAAGGTTCAGATGCTTTAATTGAAGTTGCGTTTGAAGTCGATGACGCTGAACGTGCTGTTGAACTCATGGAGGGTGAGGCAGTTATTCAGGGTAAGGTTATCGTGTTGTCTCTCTCTCGAGAGCAGATTCCAGCGGTCAATGCCAAACTGGTACGTGAAGGCGTGCAGGTTTATGCCATTCGTAGTGTGACTCGTACGCTGGAAGATCAATTTTTGCAAGTGACTGGAGGTGGCGGCATTGGGTAGTTTCGGCAATCTGCTACTGAATGAAAATATGAAGGTGTTCCGTCGTGTACGTACCTGGATTATGTTAGCTATTCTTGTTCTGATCTCATTGCTCATGCCTGTCTTAATGAGAGAAGGCATGGGGTCAAGTGATACCTTGTTTTGGCAACCTGCGGCTACAACAGTTCAGATTGCATTTTTTCTGAATACCATCTTCTGTGTAGTCATTGCAGCAGAAACGGTGGCGGGTGAATTTACATGGGGAACCATTAAACTGTTACTGATCCGACCATGGTCACGCAGTAAAATTTTGGCTTCCAAATATCTCACTGTAGTAGGCTTTAGTATATTAAGCACACTACTGGTGATTGGTATGGCCATGCTTAGCTCGTATATTCTCTTCTCTCATGAGGTTTCGGTAGACAGCAGTATAATCGCAGCTGATGTGTTTACGAGATGGGGATATCTGTATATCGATCTGTTTATTACACTTGCGATTGCCTTTATGGTCTCCTCGGTATTTCGTTCAGGTGCACTTGCGATTGGTTTGTCCTTGTTTATTATGTTTACACAAAATATATTCTCACTGATCTTTAATCCGGATCGTTATGAATGGGCTAAATATGTTCTGTTCAATAATATGAACTTGAGCAAATATATGAACTCTTCATCGGATATGGGCTTGATGAATGGAGCAAGTGAGGGCATGACTCTCGGGTTCTCCCTGGCAGTTCTCGCTGCATATTATGTCATCTTTATGGTGATTTCCTGGGTTGTGTTCAACAAAAGAGATGTGGCAGGTTAACTCCTGCCTCTTTTTTGTTTTCATGTGGCATAGCTGTCTATTCAGGGTACATACTGGTATTGTAATGTTAGAATCATATTATCGTCGCAGTCACTTTGGCATGGCAGCGCATGGAGGGATCATTTTTCTTGATTAACAACAAATTTTACCGCATATGCACAGCAATTATTTTACTGTTGCTGATCGTGTATTTGGGGGATAAGGTCAACTTTATTTTCCGCCCTCTCACTTCGCTGATTCATATCATTATTATCCCGCTCTTGATTGCAGGATTTTTCTACTATCTGTTGCGTCCGCTCGTGGACTTCATGGAGCGGCACAAAATCAAAAGGGCACTGTCTGTCCTGATTATTTATGTGGCTGTTGGACTCCTCATCGCAGGATTCAGCGTTCTCGTGTGGCCTTCCCTGCGGGAGCAGTTATGGAATTTTATCGAAAATACACCTAAGCTTGTCTCATCTCTTGTAGAGCAGATTAAAGCACTGGAAAACAATCGTTTTCTTGCCCGTTACCTGCCTGAGAATTCGGACTTGTTTACTAGATTGTCCGATTATTTAAGTCAGGGGATTACGCAGGTTACGGATTATGTCTCTGGTCTGTTTTCCGTCGTGTCCAACTTGGTCATTATTTTGGCAACATTTCCGATTATGCTCTATTACATGCTCAAGGAAGGCAACAAATTTGGAACCAACTTGACGCTGTTATTGCCGAGACATTACCGAAAAGATGGGGAAGAGACGGTGCATGAAATTGATGAGGCTCTGAGTAATTATATTGTAGGCCGGGTTATCGTTAATGTGGCGCTGGGCATTCTCATGTTTATCGGTTTTCTTCTTATCGGGTTGCCTTATGCGCTATTGTTAACGGTTGTGTCCATTATTCTGAACTTTATCCCTTATGTAGGGGCGCTACTGGCGGCGATTCCTGTTGTGATTGTTGCTTTTATCGACTCGCCTTCCATGGCTCTCTGGTCTCTGATCATTATCGTCGTTGCACAGCAAATACAGGATAATCTTATCTCTCCTTATGTGTATGGCAAACAGCTAGATATTCATCCGTTGACTACGGTGATCCTGCTGCTCGTTGGAGCCGACCTTGGCAACATTCTAGGTATGATTATTATTATTCCGCTCTACATGATCCTTAAGATTATATTTAAGAAAATCCAGAACCGGATTGTTGAAGATCGAGCAGATGCCAAATAAGATGTAGGTAAGATATTTCATCCCTCAGCATAAAGAAAAGGTCTGTCCACGTCGGAAATGACGTGGACAGACCTTTTAAATCAAACGTTTGTTTCTTTCTCGTCTTCATCGGTGTAGTCTGACATGTTCAGTGGTTCTTTCGGGACGATAGCCACCTTGTAAAAGCGATTTTTATCTTTTTCCAGCAGGACAAAGGTTAGGTTTTCGTATTCATATTCTTCCTGTTCGTTCATCTCCGGACGGTGGCTGTATAGCCATCCACCAATCGTATCCCACTCGTCCGCATCAAGCGAAGACATGAACATATCGTTGACCTTGGACAGCGAAACCTTACCATCCATGATGATATAATGCTCATTCACAATCTGAATTTCTTCTTCTTCGTCTGCGTCGAACTCATCGCGAATCTCACCAACAATCTGCTCCAATACGTCTTCAATCGTTACAATCCCCGACGTGCCTCCATACTCGTCGACGAGAACAGCAATATGCACGCCATCCTTCTGCATTTTTTTAAGCAGATCCTTGACTGGAGTTGTCTCATGAACAGCCGAAACGGGCTGAATGAGGGAAGACAGGTCGACGGGTTCATCATTACCATACAGTTCTAAGAAAAATTGTTTCGTATTTATGATACCGATAATATCGTCTTTGCTCTCATTAACGACTGGAAAGCGAGTGTATTGCTCTTCGCGAATGATCTCTAGATTTTCCTCGTTCGTTTTATTTAGATAAAGGCAGACCATGTCGGTCCGGGGAACCATGATCTCTTTGGCCAGCATCTCATCAAATGCAAAAATTCGGCTAACATACCCAAATTCCGCCTGATTGATTTTACCACTCTCAAAGCTCTCGTTAATAATGATCTGGAGCTCTTCTTCAGAGTGTGCGTCTTCATGTTCCGAAGCAGGCTTGATGCCAAACAATTTGACCAGTTGGTTCGCAGAGCCGTTTAACAGCCAGATAAAAGGATACATCACTCGGTTAAACAAGATGATAGGACCGGATGTCAACAGTGCGACAGTCTCGGCTTTGCGGATCGCTATCGTTTTGGGTGCAAGCTCACCCACAACAACGTGTAAATACGTGATCGCTACAAAGGCAATGACAAAGGACAAAAATGAAGCGAGTGCATCCGGGATGCTCATGCTTTCGAACACCGGGTGGAGGATTTTCTCTACCGTGGGTTCACCGAGCCAGCCCAGTCCGAGAGACGTAATCGTAATCCCAAGCTGACAAGCAGACAGATATCCGTCTAGGTTAGCGACGGCCTGCTTCACAGCGAGCGCCCGTTTGTTCCCTTCTGCAATCATTTGGTCGATCCGACTCGGACGAACCCGTACCAGAGCGAACTCCACTGCCACAAAAAATGCCGATAACCCTATCAAAAATGCAACCAAAACCAAATTTAACGCATACCTCTCACTGTCCATTCACTACTCTTCTCCTTTTATGTAATAAGTTTTAACGAGTATTATATCTAATTTTACGTAAGAAGACCACCTTTACCGGAAGAAAAGAGGAAGAGTCTGGAAAGGGAGTTATGCAAAACAGTGTTGAAGTTAGGTTATGTAAAGTTTTATCTAAGTATTCGTTACGAATGAGGTCTACATTGGGTATCTATGATTAGCTGGGAACAATATCGTCAAAGCTGTTTAGAATGAGAGCGAAGAAAAGGATGGAGATCCAGATTACGGAATATTACAAAACAGACAATTAAAATATTATAGCGTATGTACTAAGGGGGAGGCCACATGTTCTGGCTGGTCATTATTTTACTTGTTTTTATTTTTCAAGCGGCTACGATTCTTGTGCTGGAGTTCCGCAATCCAGCCAAAGCAGTGGCTTGGCTGTTCATCTTATTTTGTGTGCCCTTAATCGGATTTGTTGTGTATTATTTCGTGGCTCAGGACTACAGTAAACGCAAAAAGCTGCGAAAGGGCGGGTCCCGCATCTTCAGAGAAATGCGGGAAACGATCTGGAAACAGGCGCACATTATAGAAGAGATTGCCCAAATGCCAGGGGATAGGTATAACCACCAGCAACGTTTATTCAACCTGTTATCCCACTTGTCCGAAAGCCCGATTACGGGATGTAACCGGAGTAAAGTGCTTACCAATGGGGAAGAGGCATTTGCCGCTATGCTTAGAGAGATGGAGAAGGCGAAGCACCATCTACATGTCGAGTTCTATATTTTCAGAGATGATGTGATCGGTACTCGCTTTCAACAGGTCATGATCCGTAAAGCGCAGGAGGGAGTGAAAGTCAGGTTCATCTGTGACGGGCTTGGCAGTCATAAACTGAGCTGGAGTTTTATCCGCAAGCTTCAGGATGCGGGTGTTGAGTTTCATTTTTTCCTGCCACCGCTCATTGCGACGATTGATCGCAGAGTTAATTACCGAAACCACCGTAAAATTGTAGTTGTGGACGGAAAGGTTGGTTTTGTTGGCGGTATTAACGTCGGAGATGACTATCTGGGTCAATACCCGGAGGTTGGATTTTGGAGAGATACCCATGTGCAGATTGAAGGAGATGCTGTCTATTTCCTGCAAAGCACGTTTCTTAACGACTGGAAGCTGGCCTCGGGAAAACGGATTATGGAGCCGCAGCTCGGAGAGTTGTTTCCACCTCATATTTGCAGCGGCGGAGAACGAATTCAGATTTTAGGTAGTGGACCTGATCAAGATTGGGACGCCATTCAGGAGATGTGTTTTGGCGCGATTTCAGTAGCCTGTGAACGGATATATATTACAACACCGTATTTCATTCCTGATCCAGCTCTTTACGAGGCTCTCAAGACCGCCGCGGTCAGTGGAGTGGATGTGCGAATTATTATTCCGTATCAATCTGATTCACGGTTAGTGCATCTGGCATCTCTTTCTTATGTTGAAGAGTTGCTACGTGCCGGTGTGAAATTTTATCAATACCGCAAAGGTTTTGTACATGCCAAAGTGATGATTGTCGATGAATTACTGGCGACAGTAGGGACGGCCAACATGGATATGCGCAGTTTCTTTTATAATTTTGAATTGACGGCTGTATTGTTTGAAAGCTCTGCGATTCATCGTCTGATGCATGATTTTGAACGTGACCTAGAGGAGTGTAGCCAAATAGATACTTTCGCTTTCCAACATCGCTCACGTCTGCAAAAAGGGGCTGAAATGCTTTCTCGCATGCTTTCTCCGCTTCTTTAGCCGATTTAGGGCAGATTTCTGAAGATAAATTCACTTTTTTTGAATTTATCTTCTTTTTGCTAAGTCTTTTGCTCCAATTTGATCTTTTATGATATAATAGTTACATAAATCATGTCGTGATGAAGGAGGGGAGTCTGGGGAAACAGGCTCCCTTTTGCTCTCTTTTGGAAGTGTGATCCGGCAAGCAGTACATCTTGAATCTATTTTATATCGCCTTTAGATGCCCGTTTTGATGGTGGGTTAAAGTACATGAAGAATACAGTTTGGCTCGTTTTCTACATGCAGCTTCCCCGTGGAGTGATTTAATGGATATATAAAATGGATTCACATTCTGATTTTACGGGGGGGATACCATGTCCAATGTAACGGTGAAAGAATTAACGGCCAAGCAAGCCGACCGCGGCGTCAAAAGCTCGGTGTTTACGCTGAAATTTCTGCAACGTATTGTAATGATCCTGATCGGTGCTGTGCTCATGGCTGTATCGCTTGAAGTATTCCTCGTGCCAAACGGCGTCATCGACGGCGGTATCACGGGGATCTCGATTATGGTTTCAGAGCTTACACATCTGCCGCTGGGGATATTTCTGACTTTGCTCAATATGCCTTTTCTAATCCTTGGTTACAAGCAGATTGGTAAGACCTTTGCATTATCTACTTTGCTGGGAATCGTCGTGATGTCTATCGGCACGTCTCTATTGCATGAAGTACCGGCACTGACACCCGGTGAACCACTTCTGGGTGCTGTATTCGGCGGATTGATCCTGGGTGTGGGAGTAGGTCTCGTCATTCGTTCAGGTGGTTCACTGGACGGTACAGAGATCGTTGCTATTCTGTTTAGTGAGAAATCACCGCTGTCTGTGGGACAGATCGTATTGATTATTAACGTATTTATTTTCGCGGGTGCTGGATTTGTATTCGGCTGGCCGAACGCTCTGTACTCGATGATTGCCTATTACATTGCCATGAAGATGATTGATATCGTGAATGAAGGGCTGGATCAGTCCAAGTCGGTCTGGATCATCAGTGAGAAGTATCGTGATATCGGTTCCGCGTTGACAGATCGTCTCGGACGTGGTGTAACGTATTTGGACGGAGAAGGCGGATTCAGCGGGGATGAGAAAAAGATCATTTTTGTTGTCATCACTCGTTTGGAAGAAGCCAAGCTGAAGTCCATTGTTGAGGATTGGGACCCGCAGGCCTTTGTAGCTATCGGTAACATTCACGATGTGAAGGGCGGACGTTTCAAGAAAAAAGGCATCCATTAGCGAAGCTTTCTGCTCGATATGACTCTACTATACCAATAGCCGATATCCTGAATCACAGGATATCGGCTATTTTTTCTTGAGATGTTTCAGAATCAGTTCGATAGGTTGCGGTGGCACTGCTGCAATCAGGTCGCCAACGGTTGTCAGGCGTTCAATAATATTCATAAGGTGATAATCCTGAATAGAGACATCACGGCGCACTTCATCCCAAGTCAGGGGAGTGGAGACTGTTCCCCGTGGCTTTGCGCGAGGGGTATAGGGAGCAGCTAATGTTTTGCCGCCATAATGCTGGAGATAATCAAAGTAAATTCGATCACCCCGATCTTTTTTGAGCCGTTCCAGCGTAAACAAATCAGGATGTTTTTGCGTGACATATTTACCTACAAAATGACCAATATCCCGTAACTCATCAAATGTTACACCCGGAGTAATTGGTACAATAATTTGAACACCTGTGGCGCCAGAGGTTTTGGGAACGGATTGCAACCCGAGGGAGGACAATGTTTCACCTACAATCAAGGCGGCCTGCATGATCCGCGGCTCGTGCTCCATCGAAGGGTCGAGATCAATCATCCATTCACAGGGTAGCGTACTGTTAATCGCATGAAGCGAAGGATGGAATTCTAGTGCGGCCAGATTTCCTAACCAGAGAAGTTCAGGTAGCCCGTTCATGACAATATACCGTATACCTTCATGATCCTGTGTTTGAACGAAATCAGGCACAGGCTCCGGTGCATTTTTCTGATAAAAGAACGTGTCACCAGCGCCATGAGGGTAGCGAATGGTTGTCAGTAAACGGTTGTGAGTGTAGGTTAGCAGATAAGGAGCCAGTGCGGCCAACTTTTGCAAATAGATGGCTTTGGTAATCCCTGCCTCTGGCCATAACAGCTTGTCTGGATTCGTAACCGTGAGTTCTACACCCTCAATCTTGATGGAGCCTTTGACTTTGTGTGGCACCATTGCACCTCCTTTTACTGGAATTCATGTTGTAACTGGCTCGCCAGGCAGTCCTCCCGTGTTACTTCTGCAAAGGTTTGGATGCTAGGATGTCTCAGTGTGCGATGATGCGTCAGTTCCATATACTGCACCTTAAGTCCAATCTCGGGTTGTACCCAAGTTGTCTCTGCGCTACGCTCAGGAATGTTATGGAACGGCCTATCCTTTATGATAAGTGGTTGCACCTGTGAAGTGAGTTCCCGCCAGCGATTAATGTTTAACTTCCCTGTTCCTACGTGACCAATATAGATAAAATTTGGTCCGTCATATACGCCAATCGCAACGGCGTTGACGATTCCATCACGATATGTAACGCCCCCGATCATGGCGTACAGATCATGCATGATCTTCACCTTCTGCCAGCGTGAGTCCTTGCTACCGATCCCGTAGGTGCTGGTGAGATCCTTGCAGACGATGCCTTCCATCTGATGTTGCCTCATAACGCTTAGCAAAGTAGATGCATCCGTTGAGTTGGTTACTTCCTGAACATGAGTGCTGGTATGTAGCACTTGGTGAAGCAGCTGCTGACGGGCAGATAGCGTCAGATCTGTGACCCAATTTCCATCGTAATATAGAATGTCAAAAACCATATAAGTTATCGGTATCTGCTGTTTGGCTTGAGCAATGTTATCCGGCTTGCTCATGCGATCTCGGCGAAGTACGTGATAAAAGGAAGGACGTCCCGTATCCGGATCGAGAGCGATGATCTCACCGTCCAAAATGTATGAGTTGCCCTCGCATAGATTGCGCGGTCCCACTAGTTCTGGATACTGGGTCGTCCGGTCGTGTAACCTGCGATTGACCAGCCGTAACTCTTGCCCGTTCTCATAGGCGAGCATGCGTACACCATCCCACTTGATCTGGGCAATCCACTGGGAGCCTGTGGGTAAAGTGTCTCGGGATACAGGTTCAAACGGACTAACAGGTTTGATCATGTGTTACTCCATTCCTTCCTTAAGCCAGCCACGTATGAGGATTAAATCAAATGCGTGGAGGGCATTAATGTTTTTGCAACTTATGTTTCAAATGATGAATCAGGATCAACAGCAGCGGCAGAAAAATGCCACAGGTTAAATCCCAGTCAATCCAATAGGGAATGATCACTTTCAGATAGAAGGTTTCATTCGGAGCGATCAGGATGGAACATGTTAAAATAAGAAATGCCGCTGGGAAGATGAGATTCCGATAGCTGGACAAGCGAAACAGATGAGCGAGCCCAAGCACAAAGCTGTAGAAGAAGAGCACACTTTTGAAAAATACAGCGATAACCCAGACGGAAGCCATAATAGCCTCAATGCGTTCTAAAAAGTTACCAATGTTAATCAGACGGGACAGATTAAATGAAGTAAACCAGTAATGCTGTGTCATGAATGGTCCCATAATAAGCAGACACATACTTATGGTTAGCGTTAACATTAATCCGCCGATCATACCCATGAGCAAAAAATCTCTTTTCAGATGAGGGCGTTGCTCTGTGTAAGGCAATAACATCATGAAAATACATAATTCACAGTACGGATATGTAAGTACAGCGATAAAGCCTTTGAACGGATCAAGGAATCCCCGACCAAGAATGGGTTTTATATTGTCGAGCTCTGCCTTGGGGAGTAGGCATAGGGTGAGAATAATCAAGAACAGGACAACGATAGGCAACAGGATTTCTGCAGTCCTTCCCATGTTAGGGAGTCCCGATCGCAATCCCCAAGTCAGGGCGCAGATGAATGTCAGGTGCAACACCCATAATGGCGAATTTCTCAGAATGTTCGTCGTCATAAAGTCTCCCATTTCACGGATAAACGTCGATGCACCAATCAGAAAATAAAAAATATAGAATGCGCTGATCACAGCACCCACCCAAGGCCCCAGCACCCGGAGTACATGTTCAATTAAATTCAGACGCGGATCCAAGCGATATACAGCGAGCATGATCAGAAGCACACCTATTCCGCCTCCTACGCCAAGCAATGAAGAGACCCAGGCATCCTGCTGGGCATAAGATGTGATCATCGAGGGGAAAAAGAGGATCTGCTCACCGATTGTGCAAAGGAACATCAGCGAAGCAAGCTGCCTGACGGTCAAACGTCCCTTTTCAATCATTCAATAAATCTCCTTCGTCTGACAATGTTTAAGTCTGAGTTAGGATGTACCAATATTTACGGTTTTATCAGAAGTATAAAAAAAGCCCGACCCTTTACCTCCTAAGGAAGCTTTGGAGGAACGAGGTCAGGCTTTTTTTTGCAGTAACAAGTTTGATCAAGAGAAGGAATGCAGAATGAAATCGGTAGAGTGAATGGATGGTAACAGTTTGTGTTCAAAGTAACATGAATTGAGCTTTAGGCCTCTGCAATCAGGCGGATTCCGATGTTTTGCGGGTCTGCTGCATACCATGCATCACCATCGGGACGTACTTCAACGCCAGACTCGCGCAGACGTTCAACGGCCTGCTCAACTTCATGGTTATGGGCATACACAATGGTGAAATAGTTGATTCCCGTAGCATTGGCAGGATTGATTGGAGCGTTAACTCCGGCCCAAATATTCAGTCCCAGATGGTGATGGTAGCCTCCGGCAGACACAAACAGTGCTGACATATTGGCAAAGTTGCCTACAACATCAAATCCGAGAATACCGGAGTAGAAGCTGCGGGCTTCCTCCAGACTGCGAACGTGAAAGTGAACATGACCGATAACGGTGCCAGCTGGCAAGCCATCCCAAGTTTCACTTGCCGACAGATCAAACAAGCTTTGCACATCCACTGGATCGCTTGCCATGACGTAATTATTGTCAGCATCCCGTTTCCAAGTATCACGAGGGCGGTCGGCATAGATTTCAATCCCGTTCAAATCGGGATCAGAGATATAAAAGGCTTCACTCACTAGGTGATCTCCTTGACCAATATCGATCCCGGATGCGACAAGATTACGAACGGCAAGTCCAAGCGACTTGCGGTCAGGTAACAGAATGGCAAAGTGGTACAGTCCGGCATGGGAGCGCTCGGGCAAAGTGATGCTGTTGCTCACTTCTTCAAGGCGAAGAAGGACGTTCTTTCCGTCCGCTGTCATTGTGGCAATATGATCTTGGCGTGTCAGTAGTTTAAGGCCAACAACGTCCGTATAAAACTGGATGGACCGATCTAGATTGCTAATTTTGAGACTGACTTCACCTAGATGGGTTGTGGCTGGGATTTGATAAGTCGTACTCATGGTTATATCCTCCTTATAATGACTTCTCATCGTGAACAAATCACAAATTATAATGTGTGAATATTAAATATTGGAACGAAGTGCATATCGATGTAAAAGTGAGCCTTGAAACATGTTATTTTTTGAAAATGAAGCTCATCACTTTATAAATATAAATAAGTTACTTTTCATAAGTTAATATAAAATATTTACTTTGTTTAGTCAATAACTTAGTCGATATTGTTTCATCAAAAGTGTCTGAGATGTTTGTTTAATTGGGGATGGTCATAGTGGCGAGTCGAGGGTGGTGACAGATAAATGATCCACCACTTGCTAACGAACCGATAGGGCAGTCTTGGGATCATGGTGACCCAATTACGTCCGGTCCGTTAGATATAAGCGGGGCCCTCAACCCTCCTACTCCAACAGCACGCTTAAGCTTTGGGTTTAGCGGGGGATTTTTTGCGTTTCGGAGTTGCAGGTGTAGCATCGGTTTCTCCTCCAGCAACAGCCTGGGCGGTTGTTTTGCGCGGAGCGCGTTTTTTAGGTTTAGCCGTGGTTGTTCCAGGGTCTGAAGGAATGGGCTTTACTGCTTCAATACTTGCTTGAAGTGCAGCCATAAGATCCATCACATTAGCTTCCGGTTTGGCTGGAGCGATCTTGATCTCCTCCCCAGCAACCTTGTGTTGAATGAGGTCAAGCAACTTTGCCCGATAATCATCTGTATATTTACCAGGTTCAAACGGAGTTGAAAGTTGGTCGATTAGCAGTTTGGCCATCGTGAGTTCTTTTTCGTTTACATTTTGAACTTCAGGAAGGTTAGGAACCTGAGACACGGGACGGATCTCATCCGGGTAAAAAATAGTTTCCATCGACAAGCAGTCTTCCAGAACGCGGATGGCGGCGAGACTACTTTTGGAGCGAATGGAGATTTTAGCAATGCCTATTTTTCCCGTATCCCGCATGGCGTTCATGAGAAGCTGATAGGCATTACCACCAGCCTGATCAGGAGAGAGATAATAGGTTTTTTGAAAATAGATCGGGTCAATCTCAGTCAAATCCACAAAATCCAGAATGGTAATGGTTTTGCTACTGGACTCGTTTAAAGCCTCAAGTTCTTCTTTTTCGAAAAGAACAAATTTGCCCTTTTCATATTCATAGCCTTTGGTGATCTCTTCCCATTTGACTTCGACCTCACAGGAGGGGCACTGGCGTACATAAGCGAGCGGACTTCCGCAAACGTTATGAATGTAACGCATGGAGATATCTTTGTCCTCCGTAGCCGAGAACATTTTGACAGGGACATGCACGAGACCAAAACTGATCGCACCTTTCCAGACCGTATGCATAAAGGCGACTCCTTTCAAATTTCTTATTTGTTAATAGTATGGGCAGCTGTTGTAAGGGATAGTCGTAAACCCTTGATTGTATGGTGGTTAGGGATATCTAGATGGGGGTCTTCAGCATTTTGTATGGTTCAGCAAGAGTCGGGGATGATAACAGAAACATGATGGGGAGGTGCCAGATGAAGAACAGGCGAGATGAGGAAGAGGCGCACAAGCACACGTTTACCCCCTACCCTCTGGAGGATGCCGAGAGTGCAGAAGAGTTTTATACGCCGGCAGCAGATGTCAATTGGGAAGCGGTAACTTCAGAGAAACTGCCGCTCGATCGTGAATCCTTTATGCTGGATATCGATCGTATGGTGAATGAAGGTTTGGGCGGCGGTCAGGTTACAGAGGATAATGGTTATATTGGGGATAGTACGACAGATACGATTGTGCAAGAGGATCACAATGATGACCCGGAAGGAGACTACGAATAGTATGATGGATGCTAAACGGGCAAAAGCTATTTATAATTCCAAAGATACAATCGCGGTGACGCTTGAAGGCGAGCCTGTCTGGATTGAAAATGTGGATGAGGCAAACGGCATGGCAACGGTACAGGTGGGCAGCAGACCAGGGAACACCCAAACGGTGCGAGTGGATCGTCTGGAAGAGTAGCAGTCATAAAAATGTGACAAGTACAGCGGAAACTAGAGGTTATTGTCATTCTGGAATTCAATGAAAGTGCGGCCGATACCGGGAGGTATCGGTTTTTTAGGTTCAGATCCTTTCTGTGATTACGCAAAGAGATGGTTATAAAGTCTAACCTTTCCAGCATGTTCCTTCGATGTTGCGGGCAAGGAAAGGGACCGATATAATAAGGTTCAAAGTGAACTCAGACGGAAGACCGTCAAAGGTGGGGCGTATATTGAATCAGACGCACGAGCAGTGGGTGTATCACTCCCACAGCATTGCAGATACAGAAACGCTTGCGGCTGCACTTGCGGCGCAGGCACAGGCTGGCATGGTTATTGCACTGGACGGCGATTTGGGTGCGGGTAAAACCGCTTTTTCTCAGAAGTTTGCCTGGCATTTGGGCGTGAGAGATGTTGTAAGCAGTCCAACTTTCACGCTGATCAAGGAATACGAGGGTCGATTGCCGCTATATCACATGGATGTGTATCGCATATCGTTGGAAGAAGCGGATGAGCTGGGTCTTGAAGAATATTTTTATGGTGCGGGAGTCAGTCTGGTGGAATGGTCCAGCATCATTCCTGAGTTGTTACCCGAAGAGCATCTTCATGTGCAGATTGAGACGACAGGTCTGGAAGATCGAACGATAACGCTGGATGGGTATGGTGAGGGATATGCCGCGCTATGTCGACAGTTCAGACAGAATGGAGTTATAGGATGATACAAGGTTTTGGAAATGAAGGGACGAACGAAGGTTTAGGGAAAGAAGAAGCATTAAGGAATGATGGGACGATCGAGGAGCAAAAAAAGCCGCGTCAGCGGTTTTTGGTGTTGGATACATCTACCGCGGTGATGGCTGCAGCGGTGATGGAGGAGCGGTCGCTACTGGAAGAGCGCAATGAGCGAGCAGAGCGTAATCACTCGGTGCACGTCGTGCCTGTGATGGAGCAGTTGCTCGCTGCCAGCGGCACGAAGCCAGGCCAACTGGACGGGATTGCCGTCGGCATTGGACCGGGCTCGTACACGGGCATCCGCATTGCGGTGACCGCGGCAAAGACGCTGGCCTGGGCGTGGGACATCCCCGTTGCCGGGGTGTCCAGCCTGCAGGCCCTCGCCTGGGGCGGCTGGCACAGCGGCCTCGCCGCCAAGGCGCAAGCTGCGGCAGATGATGCCGCAGCCGGGGCTGGCGGAACGCCATCCGCGGACCAGGGCGGCACGAGTGCCGCCCCTGTCCACTGGATCGTTCCGCTCGTGGATGCGCGGCGCGGTCAAGCCTATACCGCGCTGTTCGCCTCAGCCGGCGGCGATACACCCCGCCGGCTGGCGCCGGATGCCATCCGTCAAGTGAACGGATGGCTGGAAGAGCTCGCCGCCCGCTTGGCGGAGGCGGCGCCGGAAGAGCGGCCCGCTGCCGTCTGGATCGTCGGCGAGACGGGCCAACATGCGGCGGCAGCGGCAGAGCTTCGCTGCCCCGCAGGAACGGCGCTCCAGCTCGTACCGTATGAGCTGGAAGGCCGCTGGATTGGGCGCCTCGGCGCCGAAGCGCTGCTTGCAGGTCAGCGCGATGACGTACATGCCCTGGTGCCGAACTACACCCAGCTGTCCGAAGCCGAAGCCAACCTGCTGCGCAAAGGCTGAAGGGAGAGGGAGAGCGGATGGACAACGTAGCGAATGAAGGACAGGAGACCATGTTTCAGTTCAGACTCATGACCGTGGCAGATATTCCTGACGTGATGGAGATTGAGCATGAAGCATTTACCCTCCCTTGGACGGAAGAGGCATTTCACAATGAATTGAAGCATAATCATTTTGCTAAATATATGGTCATGGAGCTGGACGGGACTGCTATTGGATATGCGGGAATGTGGACGATTATGGACGAAGCGCATATTACCAATATAGCGGTGAGAAAAGCCTACCAGGGCCGCAAACTGGGCGAGAAACTGCTGGACGAGTTAATGAAGACAGCGGCCTACCTCGGCATGGAGCGAATGACACTGGAAGTTCGGGTGTCGAATGTCGTGGCTCAGAATTTGTATCAGAAAAAAGGGTTTGAATCGGCAGGTCTGCGCAAAGGGTATTACTCCGATAACGGAGAAGATGCAATGATCATGTGGGCGGTACTTCCGCCTGCGGGCCGGAGCGGCGAAGAGGAAGGAAGCGTAATGGATTCATGAATGATCTTATAGATAATCAAGGCGGAACTCCATCCTACATTCTGGCGGTAGAGACCAGCTGCGATGAAACATCGGTAGCTGTGGTCAAAGATGGACGTGAAGTGCTGTCCAATCTCATCTCTAGTCAGATCGAGACACATAAAGCGTTTGGCGGAGTTGTGCCCGAGGTGGCTTCACGCAAACACGTTGAAGTGATTACGCTAATGCTGGAGCAAGCGATCGAGCAGTCTGGCATTCGCCCGCGTGATCTGAGCGCGATTGCGGTTACGCAGGGACCTGGATTGGTCGGCGCATTGCTAGTGGGTATCGTAGCAGCGAAGACGCTTGCGATGGCTCTGGGTAAACCGCTGATCGGCACCCATCATATTGCGGGTCATATTTATGCGAATCGTCTTGTGCGAGAGTTGCAATATCCAGCGATGGCACTAGTCGTATCCGGGGGACATACAGAGCTTGTACATCTGGAGTCCGAGGGCAAGTTCAAGCTGATTGGACGCACTCGGGACGATGCTGTCGGTGAAGCATATGACAAAGTCGCTCGTGCGCTCGGCTGTCCATATCCGGGAGGGCCGCATGTAGACCGCATGGCATCTGAAGCTGAAGATGTTGTTCCTTTGCCACGAGTGTGGCTTGAAGCAGGGTCCTATGATTTCAGTCTAAGTGGCTTGAAATCGGCTGTACTCAACGCACTGAATCAGGCCAAGATGCGTGGTGAAACACTGGAACCGTCTGCGGTGGCACGTGGTTTTCAAGAAGCTGTCGTTGAAGTGCTTGTGGAAAAAGCGGTACGTGCTGTTCGTGAATATGGCTCACGTCAATTACTTCTGTGCGGTGGGGTTGCTGCCAATCGCGGTTTGCGGACTGCTCTGCAGGAACGCTGTGCGAAGGAAGGACTTGAACTCGTCATCCCGCCAATGGAATATTGTACGGATAATGCAGCCATGATCGGCGCGGCAGCACATCTGAAATGGATTCGCGGCGAGGGGACTAATTTTGACGCGAAGGCGGACCCGGGACTTTCTCTGGAAGCCTGGTCGGTTCAGACCGAAGCGTAAAGTTCTCTCTTTTTTGAAATGAATGGTTGACAGCGGTTTGTGGAGAATGTATATTAGTTACAAATTTAAACAGGAATTATCTCCTGAACTGAAAAACGCGATGAACAGGAACAGTAAGGTCACTCCGGGTCATTAGAGAGCTGCGGGATGGTGCAACGTAGCCGAAGGAAACCTGAAACTCACCTGGAAGCGGAACGATGGAACACGGCTAGCAAGAAACGGGCCGAAGGCTGAAGCCAGCCGACAGTATATCGTTACGGGTTGCCTCCGTGAATGGGCCATTGTGCTCGGGTCGAAGCATATTAGAACGAAACGGAGACAACTTCCGTTACGCTAATTACGAAGTGTAGAGATCGATGCACAATACTAAGGGGACTTTCAAGCTGCTATTCGAACAGGCTTGAGGTCAACAAGAGTGGTACCGCGAAGGTGAACAGCCTGTCGTCTCTTGCATTATGCAGGAGAAGGCAGGCTTTTTTGATTTTTATTTTTTGATCAATATTCACAATAAATATCATATTAACAAACGTAATGAACGGGAGCAGTAGAACGGCAAAAGCGCTCAGAGAGCTGCGGGGTGGTGCGACGCAGTGGCTGGAATCGTTTGAATCTCGCCCGGGAACAGAGCTTTGGAAACATGAGAAGAGGCAGAGCTTGCTCGTCACGAAACGAGACGGTGTCAACTCATGTGTACTTAGCAACGGTTAACCTCCGTTACAGGGTGTTTCTCTGAAATGTTACGGTTTCGCCGTAGTTAGGATGAAGTCTAATGAACTTTTTGGAGAACACGAGGTGGATGGTGTCAGTGCAGGCTGAGCCATCAAGCGAGAGTGGTACCGCGGAGGGGAGAATAACCCGCCGTCTCTTTGATGAGATGGCGGGTTATTTGTTTTGCTGCCGGCAGAAGGGTGGGCGAAAGGGAACAACCATATGGATGCAAGTCTGATCAGGAAATCTGGAACAACAGTTGTTCAGGGTGTAAGTCGACGTACACTTTGAACCATCACACATCACATTGAACATAACTTTTCACAAACCAAACATATACGAAACCGATATCCCAAAATTAATGGAGGTTAATGAATATGACAACCAATCCGAACAAACGCAAGATTGACATTTTTGATACAACGCTTCGAGATGGAGAGCAAGCACCCGGAGCTAGCCTGCATCCTGAGCAAAAAATAGAGCTGGCTCACCAGCTGGCAGCGCTTGGCATTGACGTCATTGAGCCTGGATTCCCCATCTCCAGCCCAGGGGAGTTTGAGGCGGTTCAGGCGATCTCGAGACAATTGCAGCAGGTGGAAATCTGCGGATTTGCACGTGCAGTCAAAGGCGATATCGATGCTGCGGTGAAGGCTACAGCAGATGCGGCCCGGCGACGAATCCACCTGTTTATATCCTCGTCTGATATTCATATTGAGCATCAGCTACGCCGTCCACGCAGTGAAGTGGTGGCAACGGCTCGGGAGATGGTCTCCTATGCACGCCAGTTTACGGATACCGTGGAGTTCACGGCCATGGACGCTGCGCGTACCAAGATGGATGATCTGATTGAAATGATTGAAGTGGCCATTGAGGCAGGGGCGAGTATTATTAATCTGCCGGATACCGTTGGTTATGCGCTGCCGCATGAGTATGGAGAGATGTTCCGACGCGTACGTGAAGGGGCGCGGGGCGGCGATAAAGTTCGCTATAGTGCCCACTGCCATAACGATCTGGGGCTTGCCGTGGCAAACAGTCTGGCTGCCATTGCGAATGGTGCTTCCCAGATTGAAGTGACGATTAACGGGATTGGGGAACGGACAGGAAATTGTGCGTTAGAGGAACTGATTATGGCGCTGGAAACACGCGGAGATGTGATCGGAGCCACGACCAACATCAAGCTGAATCAGCTGTATGAGACATCTCGCCAGATTAGCCGGGCCATGCATTTCCCGATTGCTTACAACAAACCGGTTGTTGGACGTAACGCCTTCCAGCATGAGTCGGGCATCCATCAGGACGGTTTGCTGAAAAACCGCAATACGTATGAGATTATGGACCCGGAAGCACTGGGCATTCCGCGCAGTATGATTATTCTGGGGAAACACTCCGGTCGTCACGCTCTGAAGGATCGGGTGCGCAAATACGGATTTGAACCGGATGAGCAACAAATGGAACAGCTGTACGAAGTGTTCAAAGTTACCGCAGATCAGCAAAAAGTGGTAAGTGATGACCAGTTGTTGCAAATGGTAAGCCAAACGATGAATATTCCGGCACAGGACTATGAATTGGTTGAGCTGCAAGTGACGGCAGGTAGCATGACAGACCGCATGGCTGCGGTCCGTATTCGTACGAGTGCAGGGGAACAGTCCTACTCTGCCGTAGGCAAAGGTCCTGTAGATGCGACGATCCAGGCTATCGGGCAGTGTATCTCAGATGACATTACGTTTGTTGATATGGAGATGCATGCCTTGAGTGGGGGAGAAGGAGCCAGCGCGGAAGCCGTGATCACCGTAGAACGTGCCGGACGAGAGTTCAGGGGTACAGCAACACATCATGATATTGTCATGGCTGCAGGTTTGGCTTACGTTGCGGCATGTAATGCAGCTGGACTGAAAGCGGAATCTGTTGCGGATAGTGAAGAGGTGTCTGTACATTAAGGTGCATTAGATATGTGATTATGATATAGCAAAAAAAAAGCTAAAAAGGGTTCCTTCCCGCCATGATTTGTGCGGAATGGAACCCTTTTTCTGTTTTTAATGATAGGAGCAGAGTAGGAACACGCTCGCTTGCCCATTTAAAATATGAAAGAATGGAATAAACGAAAAACCATATAGCAATAATCAAATCTGTCAAGGTGTGACTATAGTTATCCACATATCCAGTATAATTTGTGGGTAACTAAGGTGAAGTACTGCAACATGTGTTTTCGAAACATGAGGTTCTCAGGGGATAGAATGCATCTGAGTTACCAACATTGCTGTGGATAATGTGGATAAAACGGTGGATAAATATGGTTTTTTCATACAAAGCTTATTATACCAACGTTTGATTACATGAAAAGGGTTGTGAAATGTTACTCATTGTTGTGGATAATAAAAGGGGATGCCTTCCGAAATTTATTTTACGTAATCCATGGATATTTGACAAATGTGAAAATATGATATTTGATCTCTACCAAGCTGAGAGTGTTGAAGTTATTTTATCAGCGAGTCCCGCGTCTTCTAAATCGCTGGTTTCCTACACAATACAAGAGGCTCCACGTTACTTTCGTAACACGGAGCCTCTTGTACATTTTCAGCTGTTTGTCGTTCACATCACTACATCCGATATACCCGACCTCATGTCTTATCGTGGGCTATAACTCATTTTATTAAAATTGAGATGTAGAATCACAGACAGAATCATCACGCGGAATCACAGCTTAGCCCATCGCTAGGTTTTCCCACTCTTCATAAGCTTTTGCAAGAAGACTTTTGTGCTCCTCCGATGACTGCTGCAACTCCTGTAATTTCATATAATCCTGATACACTTCTGGCAAAGTCATCTGTTCTTCGAGCGAAGTGATTTCGGACTCCAATTCGGCAATCTGTTGCTCCAGAGCTTCCTGTCTGCGCTGTCTGTTTCGTTCTTCGCGTTTGGCTTGTTTATCTGCCTCGAAGGAAGCGGCACCGGATTTTTCAGTTGTTGCTGAACCGGCACTTGCTGTTGAAGAAGCGGATTTGGAAGCGGCCTGGCGAGCCTCGGCGGCCTCACGTGCAATGTCCTCCAATTCCTGCTTTTTCTCCACGTAATCGTCATAGTTACCGAGGTATTGCTCAGTGCCGCCCGGATGAAGCTCAACGATCCGTTCTGCCATTTTGTTCAGGAAGTACCGGTCATGTGAGATAAAGAGCAGCGTTCCTTCGTAATCCATTAAGGCGGCTTCCAGCACTTCTTTGGCGAAGAGGTCGAGATGGTTCGTCGGCTCATCGAGAATAAGCACATTGGCTTCCTTCAGCATGAGCTTGGACAGAGACACACGAGCCTTCTCTCCACCGCTGAGCGAGGATATTTTTTTGAGCACATCGTCACCGCTGAACAAAAAGTTACCCAGTACGGTCCGAATGCGCGCTTCTTCCATGCCTGGATAAGCACTCCACAGTTCTTCGAGCACCGTGTTGGACGGATTCAGTCCAGTCTGCTCCTGGTCATAATAACCGATCTGTACTTTGGTGCCCCACTGAATATCACCCTGCACAGGACGAAGACTGCCGGTAAGACATTTCAGCATCGTTGATTTTCCGATCCCGTTAGGCCCAATCAGGGCCACGGTTTCACCACGTCGTAACTCGAAGGACACATTGCGGAACAGAGGCGACCCCTCATCGTATGCAACGGATAACTGATCGACACGCAGGACTTCCTTGCCAGACATAACAGCGGTCTCAAATGAAAAATGGGCTTTTTTGAGATCGCCAAGTGGTTTATCCAGACGATCCATTTTCTCCAGTGCTTTGCGACGACTTTGGGCACGCTTCGTCGTTGAAGCGCGTACGATGTTCTTTTGCACAAAGTCCTCCATCTTGGAGATTTCATCCTGTTGTTTCTCGTATTGTTTCATCTGAATCTCATACTCTGCTGCCTTCAGCTCCATATAGCGACTGTAATTACCCGTATATTTTTTGGAGCGATGACGTTCGATTTCAACGATTGTCGTTACAAGTCTGTCGAGGAAGTACCGGTCATGGGATACAACTAACAGTGCGCCAGAGTATCCTCTCAAATAATCTTCCAGCCATGTCAAGGTTGCGATGTCCAGATAGTTGGTAGGCTCGTCCAGCATAAGCAGATCGGGAGCTTGCAACAGAATGCGGGCTAATGCGAGTCTGGTCTTCTGACCGCCGCTGAGTGTGCTGATGGGGGTGTCTGGGGAGAATTCACCAAAACCCATACCATGCAGTACGCTGCGAATGCGCGTTTCCATCTCGTAACCGCCATGATCCTTGAACCAGTCCGAGCGTCTTGCATAGCGTTCCAGCAGATCAGCGTATTGCTTTTCATCTCCCATTCGTGCGGGATCGGCAATATCATGCTCCATCTGTCTCAGTTCAGCTTCGGTCTGGGTCAGATGAGCGAAGACATGCATCATTTCTTCCCAGATACTGCGGTTAGACTGCAGGCCGCTATTCTGCGCGAGGTAACCAAGCGTTGTTTCTTTGGATTTGAAGATTTGTCCGCCGTCATGGGACATTTCTCCAGCGATGATTTTGAGTAAAGTGGATTTTCCTGCACCGTTAACGCCAACCAGTCCGATGCGCTCACGTTCTAATATTTGTAAGTTCACGCCGTCCAGGATTGGATCGACACCAAAACGTTTAATAATTCCGGATACTTGCAGCAACATAGAATTAAGTTCCTCCATAGGTCGAGTTCTGAAATAGACACTTACTTCTCAGTTTACATGAAATACAGAGCAAATGCACCGGTTGGGAACGGCTACGGCTTGTAGTCTTTTTGGTCAATCAGTGATAAACTGAAAGAAGGCATGTTATACCATGACGATTTTGCAGAAAATGAATCATTTGAACCTGATCATCCAGATGACATCTTGTCTTAACATATAAGTGCAATGGCTTGAATTTATTTTTTACCTTCCACATCAACAGGAGGTTCGTCAGCATTATGCAGGATCATGCGGAACAGAAGAAGCAGCTTCGCTCCCGGCTTAGACAGCTACGCGATCGTTTGGACGAGCAGATGCGTCAGCAAGCCAGCATGCGGATGAATGACGGACTAAAGCGTGAACTGGATCGCCTGCGGCTAAGCAAGAACAGGCAAAAGCGTGAGCCGCTGGTTATTTTCAGCTACCTGTCTTATGGCAGTGAGGCTTCCACCGATTTTCTTTTTGAAGAAGGGTGGAAACAAGGGGATGTGTTGCTAGCGCCCAAAGTGCTCGCTGATCCGCCACGAATGGAACTGCGGCGAGTGACGAGCCAGGAGGATATTGAACCAGGCGTTTGGGGCATACCTGAACCTAAGGCGTCTTGTGAAGTGTTGCAACCCGAAGATTGGCCGGCTTTGGATCTGGTGCTGGTACCCGGACTGGGTTACGACCTTCAAGGAGGACGTATCGGATACGGTGGTGGTTATTACGACCGGTTTGCAGCGAGTCTTGAGAACCATTGTGCTAAGCAAGGTAAAAGACCTCTCATGGCTGCTTTGGTATTACCTGGCCAGTTGGAGCCGGACATTCCGATGGACCCGCTAGATCTGCGGCTGGATCTGTTGATAACACCCGAAGGTATATTACATATCGAATAAAGGGTTGTGATGTGATTGAACTCAGAAGTAAACCAAGGTCAATCTTCCAGTGGGAAGCTGACTCATTTTAATGAACAGGGACGAGCCCGGATGGTCGATATTTCGGGTAAGGATGTTACGGTACGTACAGCTGTCGCTGTAACGAAAGTCACGATGAACCCGGAGACACTGGAAGCCATCCGCCAAGGCCGCATTGAAAAAGGCGATGTGCTCGCGGTTGCTCAGATTGCCGGTATTCAAGGCGCGAAAAAAACGTCGGATTGGATTCCGATGTGCCATCCGCTTGCACTGAATGGTGTGGATATTCGTTTTCATGATAACGGCGTGGACGAACTCCATATCGAAGCAACCGTTAAGACAGAAGGCAAAACAGGTGTCGAGATGGAGGCACTCACGGCTGCCTCGGCTGCGGCACTTACGGTCTATGACATGTGCAAGGCGATGCAAAAAGATATGATCATCGGCCCGACAATGCTGCAGTCCAAGAGCGGCGGTAAAAACGGTGATTTCAACCGATAACGGATAATTATTTTCATAGAGGAGAAGGGTGATCTTTATGGTGTGGAGAACAGCAATCCTGACAGCCAGTGACAAAGGGGCCCGTGGAGAACGTGAGGATACAAGTGCGCAGGTGATACGGGAACTTGTAGAAGAAGAACTGGGTGGTCAGATCGTGGAGTATCGGATCGTTCCGGATGAGCCTGATGAGATTATTGCGGCATTAATCGAGATGACCGATTATTTTCACGCCGATCTTGTACTAACAACGGGTGGAACGGAGCTGGCCATTCGGGATATTACGCCTGAAGCGACCAGACGAGTGATTGAACGTGAAGTTCCCGGCATGGCGGAAGCGATGAGATATAGTGTGATGAGTAAAAATCGCTCTGCGATGTTGTTCCGCGGGGTATGCGGAATTCGCGGCCGCACATTGATTGTGAATCTGCCGGGTACGCCGAAGGGTGTGCACGAACATCTGGCAGCCATTATGGACCAGCTTCCGGAAGCGCTCCTGATGGTAACAGGCCAATTCAAGCAATAAGGAAAATAAAGCACAGTTATAACATTTTGCGGGTTATGTAAGTGGTTACATCTGTGGTATGATGGGCATAAATCCAAATGCAGTTCAGACATCTGATGAATCGGGCTTCGGATATGCGCATGTTGAACGCTTGAAACAAGGAGGAAGATCTATGTTAAGTCAAATTGGACCAACAGGATTTATTTTGCTGGCCGTGATTGCATTGCTGTTGTTTGGGCCTAACAAGTTGCCGGAATTGGGACGGGCTGTCGGGCGTACGTTCCGCGAGTTCAAGGAAGGCGCACGTGATATTATTTCGGACGATGATGCTTCCAGCCGGAAAGAGCAGGAAAAAGCGAAACCGGTAGCAGCTGATACAACGGCCGCTGAGAAACCTGTGGATAAACGCCTGCCGGAATAAGTTTCATGGCTATGAGAGAGACCCCTTCCTGCCGGAAGGGTTTTGTATTTTAAAGCTGAAATTCCAGGGGAGGCAGGCATGACGCGGCAAAATGAAGAAATGACGCTTACCGAACATCTGAGTGAGCTGCGCAAGCGGCTGATCTATGTATTGAGCATTTTTATTCTGGGACTGATTGCAGGTTTTTTCGTGGCAGACCCGGTTTATCAGTATTTGACGAAGGCAGAGACGGCCAAGGGCTTCGTACTGCATGCGTTCTCGTTCTGGGACGGTATCGGGATATATATGAAGATTGCCGGGCTCTTTTCCATTATTATCACGTTGCCTTTTACGGTGTACCAGCTCTGGAAGTTTGTGAGTCCTGGTCTGCGGCCACAAGAACGTAAGGCATCTCTGAAGTATGTGCCTTATGTATTTCTACTGTTTCTGGTGGGTGTCGCCTTTTCGTATTATGTTGTTTTTCCAATGGCGCTCGCGTTCACAACCACGATTACAGAGAAAATGGGACTTGTCGAGACATATGGTATGAAGCAGTACTTCAGTTTCCTGTTTGGCATTGTATTGCCAGTGTCACTGCTGTTTGAGTTGCCACTGCTGATTATGTTCTTGACAGGGCTACGCATTCTGAATCCGATTCGTCTGCGTAAAATGCGCAAAATTTCTTATTTCGTGCTGATTTTTATTGCAGTGGTCATTACGCCGCCAGATTTCATATCTGATCTGCTCGTCATGATCCCGTTGTTGCTCTTGTATGAGATCAGTGTGTTTCTATCCGCCATTGTGTATCGCAAGCAACTTGCAGCCGATCAGGAGATTGAAGCTCGTTATGTGCGGACCGAGGACAACCAGCATACAGGGTAGAGAATTCTATAGTTTATGTATTTAGAGGGAGAATGCTGCCTGCATCAAAATGAAGTGCGGGTGGAGGAAAAATCTACTCGCCTGAAGACCCGGAGAAGACGATTTGTTCTGATCCGGGTCTTCTGGTTCTATTGGAAGATGAGAAGAGATCTGGACATGCAGGCATATTATACGGGACGATGGATACAATGGAAAAGGGGATATGAGGCGAAGTTTGCATCTAAGGCAACGAATCTCGTAAAATAGAAGGCATGAATGTAACATTCATCCAGCTGTACCAGGCGTGATTTGGCTTATTGGATATAAGTGGTCAAGCTGTATGGATGTAAATTCAACGTAAATTCTCGCAAGAATTCATCAAAAAGACTTGAAATCATGCTTCAAGTTGAGTATCATAAAGTTGGTTGTTAGCACTGAACACTGTCGAGTGCTAATACATATGGCTGCAACCTACAAATGCAAGGCTATATAATTTTAAAAGGAGGCTATTTTTCATGATCAGACCTTTAGGTGAACGCGTATTGGTAGAACCACTGGAGCAAGAGCAAACGACTTCTTTCGGGATCGTACTTCCGGACTCCGCCAAAGAAAAACCGCAAGAGGGTAAAATCATTGCAGTTGGTGCGGGTGCATTGAAAGACGGCGTACGTGTAGCTCTGGAAGTGAAAGAAGGAGACCGCGTTATTTTCTCCAAATATGCCGGTACAGAAATCAAATTCGAAGGTAAAGAATATTTGATTATGAAAGAGAGCGACATTCACGCGATTCTCGACTAATCTCAAATTTTAATCGGTTAACCGAACCATATAGCAGTACCATTTTACACAATATACTAGGGAGGTTTTCTTAAATGGCTAAAGACATTAAATTCAGTGAAGACGCTCGTCGCTCCATGCTTCGTGGTGTGGATGCATTGGCTAACGCAGTGAAAGTAACGCTCGGACCAAAAGGCCGTAACGTGGTTCTGGAGAAAAAATTCGGAAGCCCGCTCATCACAAATGACGGTGTAACCATTGCAAAAGAAATCGAACTGGAAGATGCATTCGAGAACATGGGTGCACAACTGGTTAAAGAAGTTGCAACGAAAACAAACGATGTTGCCGGTGACGGTACAACAACTGCGACAGTACTTGCTCAAGCCCTGATCACAGAAGGTTTGAAAAACGTAACTGCAGGCGCTAGCCCAATCGGTATCCGTAAAGGGATCGACAAAGCGGTTAAAGCAGCGGTTGCTGAACTGCAATCCATCTCCAAACCGGTAGAAGGCAAACAATCCATCGCACAAGTAGCGGCAATCTCTGCAGCTGACGAAGAAGTAGGCGAACTGATTGCTGAAGCTATGGAAAAAGTGGGTAAAGACGGAGTAATCACTGTTGAAGAATCCCGCGGATTCGCAACGGAGCTGGAAGTGGTTGAAGGTATGCAATTCGACCGCGGTTACATCTCTCCATACATGATCACAGATACGGACAAAATGGAAGCAGTTCTGGATAACCCGTACATCTTGATCACAGACAAAAAAATCTCCAGCACACAGGACATCCTGCCATTGCTTGAGAAAATCGTTCAACAAGGCAAACCGCTCGTATTGATCGCTGAAGATATCGAAGGCGAAGCACTGGCGATGCTGGTTGTGAACAAACTGCGTGGTACATTCAATGCTGTAGCGGTTAAAGCTCCAGGATTCGGTGACCGTCGTAAAGCGATGTTGCAAGATATCGCTGCCCTGACTGGTGGCCAAGTAATCACGGAAGAACTGGGTCTGGACCTGAAATCCGCAGTTGTGGAACAATTGGGTACTGCTCGTCAAATCCGTGTTACAAAAGAAAACACAATCATCGTTGACGGTGCTGGTAACAAATCCGATATCGATGCTCGTGTTAGCCAAATCCGTACACAATTGGAAGAAACAACTTCCGAGTTCGACAAAGAGAAACTGCAAGAGCGTCTGGCTAAACTGTCCGGCGGTGTAGCAGTAATCAAAGTCGGTGCGGCAACTGAAACTGAATTGAAAGAACGCAAACTGCGTATCGAAGATGCCCTGAACGCAACTCGCGCTGCGGTTGAAGAAGGTATCGTATCCGGTGGTGGTACTGCGCTTCTGAACGTATATCATGCTGTTGCTGGTGTAGCATTGTCCGGCGACGAGCAAACAGGTGTTAACATCGTACTGAAAGCTCTGGAAGCGCCAATCCGCACAATCGCGGCTAACGCTGGTGAAGAAGGTTCCGTAATCGTGGAACGTCTGAAAAAAGAGCAAGTTGGCGTAGGTTTCAACGCTGCAACTGGCGAGTGGGTTAACATGATCGAAGCAGGTATCGTTGACCCTGCGAAAGTAACACGTTATGCACTGCAAAACGCGGCTTCCGTAGCAGCCATGTTCCTGACTACTGAAGCGGTTATCGCTGACAAGCCAGAACCTGCAGGCGCTGCTGGCGCTCCTGACATGGGCGGCATGGGTGGAATGGGCGGCATGATGTAATAAAGGTGTAAAAACCTTTGTTATGCCGATAGAAGAAAGGCTCCCGAAAGGGAGCTTTTTTCTTTTTAATTAACGCAACCGTAATACTTTTAGAGCGTATGTATGAGAATACATAGAGTATGATAGAGTAAATAATTACAACCGAGTAAGGAGGGACAGCGATGAGAAAAAGTACAAAATGGGTATTGTGGATTCTAGGTTTCATATTGGCCGGAATCTTTGTCAATTTCTATATGAATCAATTTAGTTTTGCTTATGCGTTGATTGCTGTGCTGCTCATGTTCTTTACAGGTTGGGGCTTCTTGGCTAAGCTGAAAAATGACGTTCATCAGCATGAAGAATATCACAAAAGAATGCACGAGTCAGCGGAAGAGGATATAGATCGTTACACGAGATAACTACAGGGTGTTCGAATATTTCTATCACCGTTTCCAATATGGGGTAAATACCAATTAGGAGGGGATAGAATGAAAATGAAACGAATGAAATTACCGCTGGTATTAGGTATTGTATTAATGTTCACTATGCTGACCGCCTGTGGTGTGGATGACATCAAACATGAGAAGAGTGCGCATTGGGATGTTTCCTTGCAACGTTCAACAGGTTCATACGGGATTGTTTACATAGGAGATGAGAGTACTGTCAAAGATTTCGTCTACAATATCAAAGGACCAAATTTTGAGCGGTGGGGACGGGCACTCGCCAAACAACCGACACCGGTTACCGAGTCCGGTGCATTAAATCCGGTGGATAACAAAGAGCCCATTACGTTTAACATTAGCTGGAATGACAAAAGTGAGAGTGTAACGTTTGAGTAGTTAATAATCTCCATCACAAAAATCCCTGCCAGCATCATGCTAACAGGGATTTTTGGTGTTTGTTACGAGGATGGAACCTAAGAAATTAAGCTAAATGGAGCGGGAGCTCTATACAGGCTTTACCGTGAACGTAAAATGATATGGACGATTGGCTTGCAGCGTATACTCTGGATGTGTACGGGCACTCCAGCTGTCGTCACCGCCAACACCCATCTGCATGTAGTTGATACGAGCGATGGTATGTGAACTTACTGGCAATTTGTAGACATGGTCATTCGCTTCCAGTTCTTCAGGCGACCATGGCAGTGCATTGATTTCAAACGGTGCGTTAGCTTCAAAATGCAACCCGATGCTGCCCTTTGCAGCATCTTCGCCTACAGCCGATGTAATCTCAGCAAAACGGACATCCGTTTTGTTACCACATTCCTGTGGTTTCAGGTAAGGAACAAACTGATCCCGAACGGCTCCGGTGTAATAGCCAAGGCGTGCACTGGTCAGACGGTCGATATAGTTGTCATGCGGCCCTCTACCATACCAGGAGATCGTATCCAGACTGTCTTTTAATTCAAACAGCATACCGAACTCAGGAAGTTCAGGCAGACCTGCACCGGAGACGAGGGTTTGACTGATTTCAAGCTCGCTATTCGGCTTGATGTGATAGGTGATGGACAGCGTACTTCCCGGGCTAACATCCCACGTATAATCGGTTGTCACATGACAGCCCTGCGCATCCGTATGATGTTCAAAACGAATCAGCTTTTTCGTCGCATGAGCATCACGCCAGAAAGCGGCACGTTCATTCAGTTTATTACCCAGATCGTTATCGGTCATCGCACGCCAGAAGTTCGCACGAGCGGGTGCCAGTAATTGCTCCTGAGAGTTAATCTGATAGGAAGTAAGTGCGCCAGTAACCGAACTGAAGCTTATGGAGACTTCACCCGCATTCACTTTCAATCCGCCAACTTGCAGTTCCTCCACTTGAAGCGCGTCACTTGCTCCCGCAACAGGTTGCTGAATTGCACGCAGACGAGGAGATACGACGAATTGCTCCCAACCAATCTCATGTCCTGCCTCTGCCCACTTCGTAGCTTTCTTGGTTTCCAGAGAGACAGTAAGAACAGCTTCTGTGTACAGGTCGGAAGATGGTGTGTAAGGGATATGGACTTCAACGGATTCGCCAGGCTGTGCAGCAATGTCCAGATGCCCTTTTTCCACAGATACTCCGTTATGGGACAACGTCCAGGCGAGTGCATATTCGTTCAGGTCTGTGAACAGGAAATGATTCGTGATGCGAACCAGTCCGGTTTGCAGATTGAGCGCCTGCATGCGAACGTTCTGATAACATTTTTTCACTTCTTCCAGCTTCGGCGTAACCGTTTTATCTGCCAAAATCAGTCCATTACCGCAGAAGTTGCCGTCATGCGGCGACTCGCCAAAATCTCCACCGTAAGCGAGATATTCTATACCGTCTGCTGTCTTGGTACGAATGGATTGATCCACCCAATCCCAGATAAATGCCCCTTGTAAAATCTCATATTTATCAAACATTTCCCAGTACAGGTGCAGACCGCCACAGGAGTTGCCCATCGCATGGCTGTATTCACAGATGATATAAGGTTTTTTGTCCCCTTTCATCCGTGCATACTGTTCGATATCGTTCGGGCTGATATACATCGTGGATTCAATATCACTTGCCGAATCGGTAGGGCGGTAGTGATAAGTTCCTTCATAATGAACGAGTCTTGTTGGGTCGGCTTGTTTCAGATAGTCGTACATGGCGATAAAGTTATCGCCGCCAAATGATTCATTACCAAGCGACCAGATGATGATGGACGCATGGTTTTTGTCCCGCTGGAACATGGAGTTACAGCGATCGATGACGTTGTCGCGCCATTCCGGCTTGCTTGCCGGGATGTTGTCGTCGTTCATTTCTTTTTGCCCATAGTACCAAGTACCATGTGTCTCCAGATTCGTCTCGTCAATCACATACAGTCCGTATTCGTCACACAGCTCATACCAGAGCGTCTGGTTTGGATAGTGCGATGTACGCACGGCATTGACATTGTATGCCTTCATCAGCTCGATATCACGAATCATATCCTCACGGCCGATGGCCCGTCCTGAATCTGGCGAGAATTCGTGGCGATTGACACCCTTGAACACGATGCGTTTGCCGTTAATTTTCATCAAGCCGTCCTTGATCTCAAATCTGCGGAATCCGACACGGGTACGAACAGCCTCGACCGTTTCGCCCGAAGTATTCTGGATGGACAGCACCAATGTGTACAGGTTAGGCGTTTCGGCACTCCACAAGAGCGGGTTCGCAACTGGAGTAGAGAGGTGTAACGTTATTTCTTCTTCATTGGCAAAAGAAACCTCTGCCGCGAGCGGCTGATCCAAAACAAGCTTCTGCTCCGCATCATAGAGCTGTGCTTGAACCGTCAAGCCGTTCACAGGCTGTCCGGCGTTATGATTGAAGAGCTTCACATCCAGTTGTAGCTCTGCATTTTTAAGAGCATCATCGAGTTCCGTCCGAACGAAGAAATCAGCGATCTGAACCGGCGAAGGCGAGTGCAGATATACGCCGCGGAAAATACCGCTAAGCCGCCAGAAATCTTGATTCTCCAGCCAGCTTGCATCACACCAGCGATAAACCTCAACCGCCAGCTTGTTCTCACCTTCCGTCAAATATGCCGTGATATCAAACTCTGCAGGTGTGAAGGTATCCTCACTGTAACCAACAAGTTCTCCATTCACCCATACATAGAAGGCAGATTCAACACCTTCAAAGTGCAGCAAGACCGGACGATCTTTCCAGTCCGCAGGGACTGTGAACGTGCGAATATAGGAACCGACAGGGTTATAGGTTGCTGGTGCGAAGGGTGGTTTTAACTCAGGCTCGCGTTCCACCCAAGGATACGTCATGTTCGTGTAATGAGGGTAATCATAGCCTTGAAGCTGCCAGTTGGATGGGACAGCGATCTCATCCCAATTGCTTGCGTCATAACCGGCTTCGTAAAAAGAAGTAATGCGCTGTTCTGGCGTTTCAGCAAAGCTAAACTTCCATGAACCATTTAGCGTCTGGTACCAAGGCGACGAAGTGAATTCATTGGACAAGGCTTCTTCTATTGTTGGAAACGCTACCATATTGGCATGGGCTGGCAGACGATTCACCTGAAACGTCTCGGGATTGTTGTTCCATTCCGGATATCCGTTAGCCGGAGGGGTGTGCACAAGTTTCTTTCGCATATCAGCAGCTCCTTTGATCATGTTATAATATATTCACAGTATAGAATTGATCAGGTACTTAGAAAATAAAGAATATTGCCCATATATATCACAATATGAAACTAAAGTTGGAGAGCGTGGTATGCCGCATGAATACACGAATTTTTTTTGGTAAAACAGACGAAGCCGCACGTCTACCAGTCTATATGACGACCGTTGGGTATTGGGAACATCAATTTGAAACGGAGCGCCCGGAAGGCTTTCCCGATTACCAGATTCATCAGGTCATTCAGGGACAAGGCAGGCTGATTATAGAGGATGAAGGAGAATATATCGTTGGTCCAGGGGAGGTATTTATCACCTACCCCGATATTCCGCATGAGTATAGGCCTATTACGGATCACTGGGAGCTGGCTTGGGTATCCTTTCAGGGTCGGGAGGCAAGTCAGCTACTGGCCTATGCGGGAATCACCAGTTCAGGAGTATATAAGCTTAGAAAACCCGAACTGCTGAACGCTTTGGAATTGTTGCTTGTAAGGGAGGAAGGCACGGGGGATGCGATGAATGCTGCCGATGATCGGGACAGTTCCAAACACCTGTATGCCTTGCTACTGGATCTGAAGCCTTTGCTCATTGTGTCGGACAACGATAACGACGAGATGGAACGGTTGAAACCCGTGCTACGTTACATTACAGAGCACCTGGATCAGCCTTTGTCGCTGAAGGAACTGGCGGATGTGGCTGTTGTATCTCCTCAATATCTATGTCGGTTGTTTCAAAAGGCACTTCGTGTCAGACCTGTGTTTTATGTCAACCAGGAACGAATCAATCGTAGCAAACAGCTGATGTTCAGTGAGCGGGAGCTCCGAATTTATGAAGTGGCTGACCGGGTAGGGTATGAAAATGCGAGTTATTTCTGTACGATATTTAAACGACATACAGGCATGAGTCCCGAGAAATTTCGCAAACTGCATGGTTTAGGCTGAAAAGACGAGTAATAGTGCCTAACTTATTTTTCTTCTGTTCTTCATCTGTCCTTCGTTCATTTTTTGATCTGTTCTTCATCTGGATTTCAGTTTCTCTTAAGGTTGAGGGATTAATATAAATCTTGTAAACCCCTTCTCGTGTTAAATAGATGTGTGACTGGCCCTGTTCGGATTGTCCTCCGAGCAGGGCACTTTTTTTATGTTTAGCTGAGCGATCATACTCATGATATGATGAGAGAGAAGAATGAGCATAATAATATAATGTGAACCAAGAGATATTGAGAGATACCGGGAGATACCGATTAGATGAGGCTCTTTTTCGCATAAAAGGGAAAGGCAGGGAAATGCATGGACGCTCGTCTGCACGCATTGTATCGTCCGGTACAGATGAATGGGATGGACCCCCGTACATACTACATAGAGAATAGTCCTTCCCCTGTGCTTACACCTTATGTAGCCTGTTATTGGGAATCAGGAACTCGGGAACATAGGGAAGATGGCAATTATGGCATAGATGGAATGGACATGGACATTAAGGTCAATGACTTAAGGTTGAAATTTCCGGCCTCTGCCCGGGTATTACCAGATGGTTGCACTGACATTCTGATCGATTATAATCCAGAGCAAGAAAGGTATACGTATAGCTATTGCGGCAATTACATGCAGCCTTTTGCTTTTCCGTTATCGTTGACAGCGCCTACTACGGGAGCATATACGTTTGGGGTTCGCTTTTTTCCCGGGGGAGCTCCTTTTCTACACGGTCAGTCACTGGATTTGTTTACAGACCGTCGTGTACCCCTGGAAGACTGCTGGCCAGACCGATGGGACGAGCTGCAATTGAAGATGGAGGAAACGAGGGATTTTGCCCAGCGTGTGCAGGTGATGGAGTCTTTCCTCCGCCGAGTGACCCTGCGTAGCAGCCCGATTCATCATCATGCTGATCAGGATCTGCTTCGTAATGTGCTCTACCGGATCTTCAAGGATAATGGCCGCTTGAGTATACAAGACATTGCCCAGGGGGAAGCTGTCAGTGAACGTCAGTTGCATCGCAAAATGACCGAACAAGTGGGTATCAGTCCCAAGCGTTTTAGTGAAATTGTTCGTTTCCATCAGGTGTTGCATGGCATTCGCAAAGGCCTGGCTACGGACGGAGCTGAACTGGCACAGACGCATGGATTTTACGATCAGGCGCATCTGATCAGGCAATTCCGCAAGTTTTACGGTGATACACCGCTAGTTGCTGTTCAGGAGCATCAACAGATGTTGTCCGAAAAGTACAATGATGCGGCCGTATCTTCCGTTATACTATGAATCATAGACTTATCACAAAGGAGTAATGAATCATGAATGGAACATTGCAAATTCGAGAGCATCTGTTAACGGAACTGGAAACAGGCGTACGCACAGGCGCTTCGTTAATTCGTCTAATTCGTCCAGAGGACTGGGCGTATCGTCCGCAAGACAATATGCGTTCCCTTGTGGAACTGGTGCATCATTTTATTCAGATTACGGCTTCGGATCTTGTCATCATGCAAGAGAAAGGTGAGGCTGAAGTAAGTCAAGTGGAGAACCGTTTATCTGGAAACCAGGATATTGAGCAACTGGAAAAGACATTATGGAGCAATTTCGAGGCGTACAAAGCATATATTACAAGTCTCAACGAAGAGGACTTTCTGAACCGCTCTACCAAAGCTTTCTATGCAGAGCATGGACACTTGCAGGTGCAGTGGCAGATCGAAACGCTCACACATGTGTTCCACCATCGCTCCCAGCTCTATAATTATCTCAAACAGCAAGGCCATGAATTGAACTTTTTTATGCTGTATGCCTAGTTTGTTACTGGGTATGTTCTTGGACAAGCAGCTCTGCCGGATCATCCGGTGGGGCTTTTTTTGTTTTTCGCGGGATACGTTATCTATTAAACTTGCATGTTAGCTATAAATGTACGTTCTACCATGGTCAATTCACCGTGGCTTTACTAGATTTGAAACATAGAATACCGTATCAAAGCAAAAAGGAGGTGATTTTGATGGCCATCCTTTTACCATTACAGTTCTACAATCTGCCAGCAGGTGTGGGTAAATCCTACTATGAAAACCTGTCTGGCGGCACCAATGCAAGTGTTACGGTGAACAACAATGGACCGTTTCCGGTATCTCTCGTCATCACTCGTGTAAATGCTCCAGTTGTCACTTATATTGTTCCGGTGAACAGCAGTTTGAGCATTACTGCAAGTCAGGTGCTGGTCTTCGCTTTGCTGGCGAACCAGGGAGGTGCTGCTTCCGGTACGATTGAAGTTGCTTTGGCGTAATCTATCAGATGTTAGTAGAACGTATGAACCTCTGCCGACCGGGTCGGCAGGGGTTACTTTTTCATATTGAAGCCTTGTCGTAAACAGGGGAAGGCGTATCAAACTACATAAAATGTTGGGGCCCGAGAGTTTACTCTGAACCGTACACGATTAATGGAATAGTATAGACCGCACGTTGAGACTGTGCCTGGGATTCGGGAGGTTGATAGAATATGAACCGTAAGCAAACCAAAATATTGGAAACGCAGCGACTTGTATTTACGACATGGGACGAAGGTGATCGTGCCCTCGCGTTTGCGCTCTGGGGTGATCATGAGGTGACCCGTTGGGTTCGTGGCAACGAGGTTCTGAGCGAAGAGGAAGTAGAGGCGAGGCTAACTCAGGAGATCGAGCGTGAGAAGCAGGAGGGAGTGCAGTACTGGCCCCTTTTTCAGAAAGATTCAGACGTGTTTATCGGTTGCTGTGGCCTCTGCCCTTATGATCTGGAGGAGAACATCTATGAGCTTGGTTTCCTGCTGACTCGGGATCATTGGGGACAAGGCTATGCGCAAGAAGCGGCGCAGGCTGTTGTTCGTTATGCTTTTGACAAATTAGAGGTAGCGACGCTGGTGGCAAGTCATCATCCGGATAATAAAGCGGCATGTCACATTTTGAGCCAACTGGGATTTGAGCAAATGCACGAACGACGGGATGAAGCAACAGGTGTGATGAAGCCTTTCTATAGATTACGGAAAAATAATACTGCCCGCTGATTAACGTTCTAGGGTATCTTATCTTGAGTCGTTTTCATGCATTTTTTATTTCGCGTTCAGCTTCTATTAAGGTGGGAAGGATATGATAACTCTTGTAAACCCCTTCTCGTGTTAAATAGATGTGTGACTGACCCTGCCGGGCGACGGCGGGGTATTTTTTTGCTTGTTTTCGACGTTTTACAATAAAATAAAGATAAACAAAAATAAATAAAATAATAATCTGTGTTTGTTATTGACTAACAAACAGAAACAAAGGTATAATGAATGTGAAAAAAGGAACTTAATTTGATCGTGACAGCCCCATTTTATACTTGAACATAGGAGAGGATAGACATGAACGTGACCCTTCAGACCGAAAGACAGCAACCTGCCGGATTCAATATTCCATTTGTACGCGAGATGGCAGAGATTACGCAGCATATGTGGAAAAATGGATGGGATGAGCGTAATGGCGGTAATGTCAGCTATTTACTGAAAGAGGAAGAGGTTGCACCGTACATTGACATTCATCGTGTGATCCGCACTATCACACCTGCCTTTTCCGTGCAAGAACTGGCAGGACAATATTTTATCGTTACGGCATCGGGCAAATATTTCAAAAACGTGCTGGCAGACCCGGAAGGCAATCTGGGTGTACTGCGTGTATCTGCGGATGGACAGGTGCTGGAGGTATTGTGGGGGCTGAACGGTGGCGCGAACCCGACAAGTGAACTGCCGACCCATTTTATGAGCCATATTGAACGTTTGAAAAGAGACCCGAACCACCGGGTCGTCATGCACAACCACGCGACACATGTACTTGCGATGACCTTTATCCATGAGCTGGATGAGGCCAAGTTTACCAAGACACTCTGGCAGATGTGTACCGAATGTGTAGTGGTATTTCCAGATGGCGTTGGGATCATCCCTTGGATGATGCCCGGTTCGAATGAAATCGGCCGCGCAACGGCGGAGAAAATGCGGGAGTATCACGCGGTGATCTGGCCGCAGCACGGCATTTTTGGAACAGGTACAACGATTGACGAAGCGTTTGGTCTGATTGAGACCATCGAAAAAGCAGCACAAGTGTACATGCTTGTTGCAGGTCACGATATCAGGCAGCGGATTACGGATGAGCAACTACTTGCTCTTACAGAACAATTTGGCGTAACTCCTCGTCCCGGTATCATTCAAAATGAAGTGTAAACAAGCTCGATATGACAATTGTGTTATATGAAGCTGACCATATGAAATCGTGATCGTGGCCTTTGGTTCTTTGAACCGAAGGTCTTTTTCTTTTTTCAGGCAAACAATCGTCGTTTTGGGTCAAAAACGTTCATTTTGCTTAGCAAGAAAGGCTTTGTTATCGAATATTGAATCGTAGAATGCATTATCACGCGCTGGCGATTTTCGGGTGAAATGACGTATTGTCAATGGCTCTGCGATTTTGCATAATAACTATGCTTCATAGATAAGAACAGACATTGTTAACCAGATGAGAAGCAAAGAAGCTTATAGACAAGAGATGGAAGGAAGTTATGATCATGCTTGGCAAAATGAAGAGAATCTTAATCGGCAAGCCAATGAAGTCGGCTGAATTGGATGCAGAAAAATTGGGGAAATGGAAGGCGCTCGCCATCCTGTCTTCCGATGCTTTATCATCCGTGGCCTACGGTACGGAACAGATTTTGCTGGTGCTGGTTGCGGCGGGATTCGCCGCCTTGTGGTACTCGGTTCCGATTTCCATCGCCGTGCTGGGATTGCTCGTCATTTTAATTTTTTCGTATCGCCAGACCATATTTGCTTATCCTACAGGGGGCGGCGCGTATATCGTAGCCAAGGATAACCTGGGCACCACACCGAGCTTGATTGCCGGGGGTTCATTGCTAGTCGATTATATCCTGACTGTGGCTGTAAGTTCTTCCGCAGGTACCGATGCGATCACATCCGCTTTTCCTGTATTGCATGACTATAGTGTCATTATTGCGCTTATTATGATTGTGTTTCTGACCGTTATGAATCTGCGAGGGGTTACGGAGTCAGCTTCGGTGCTGGCGATCCCTATTTACCTGTTTATCTTTTCGATTGCGATTCTCATTATTTCGGGTGGATTCAAATTTCTGACTGGTGGTATGCATGCTGCGGCTCCGGAATTCGGAACAAGTCTGTCGCATGTCAGCATCTTTCTGCTGCTTAAAGCGTTCAGCTCTGGATGCTCGGCTTTGACCGGGGTTGAGGCGGTTAGTAACGCCATTCCGAACTTCAAGCAACCTGCGGAGAAAAATGCGGCCGGAACCTTGCTGCTGATGGGATGCATCCTTGGTGCCATGTTTATCGGTATTACGCTGTTAGCCTTTGGGTATGGGATCAAACCTGATCCCAAAGCAACGGTCATTTCCCAGATTGCCGAAGCTACGTTTGGCAGAGGATGGATGTATTTTATTATCCAGGGTGTTACAGCCCTGATCTTGTTCCTCGCGGCGAATACGGCATACTCTGCTTTCCCGCTGTTGTCCTTCATGATGGCGAAGGATAAATATATGCCGCATATGTTCATGGTGCGAGGAGACCGTCTAGGCTTCTCGAACGGGATTATTTTTCTCAGCGTCATGTCGGCACTCCTGGTCGTTGGATTTAAAGGGGATACCGGAAACTTGATTCCGCTCTATGCGGTCGGGGTGTTCATTCCGTTTACATTGTCCCAACTCGGCATGATGATACGCTGGATCAAAATCAAACCGTCTGGCTGGAAAACAAAACTGCTCGTGAATACAATCGGTATGCTGACTACGTTGTCCATTACGCTGATTTTTATTTTCACCAAGTTCACGCAGACATGGGTTATCTTTATCTTCCTGCCACTGGTCGTTTATGTGTTCATGCGCATTCGCAGCCATTACTGCAACATCGCAGACGAACTGCGTATCGATATTCAGGTGGATAAACCGGCCAAGAAAGGCAATACAATCGTTATTCCGGTGGCGGGCATTACTCGGGTGGTGATGAATACCATCAGTTACGCCCAGACGATGTCGGATCATGTGGTGGCACTGTACATCGGCTTTGATGATGAGGCTATACGGAAGATGGAGCAGAAGTGGGAAGAATGGAATCCGGGCGTCCGTCTGGTCGTAATCAAATCGAGGTACCGCAGCATTATGGGCCCGCTGAAGAAGTTCATTGATACGGTGGAATGGAAAACAGCCGAAACCGATCATATCACCATCCTGATACCGCAATTTATTACGAAGCACTGGTGGCAAAATGTACTGCATAACCAGACCAGCTTCATGATTCGGGCTTATCTGATTAATTATAAAGATGTGATTGTGACGACGGTGCCGTATCATCTGAATCGTTAATGGGAGGATGGGCCGCAACGATATAAAAAGGTTCATCGCTGTACGATGATATTTAGTATAGAATGTACACATCATGTTACCGCAAGGAAAACTCCGGGTTGGAGTGTCCTTGCTTTTTTCTTCAGACCAGAATCATGATTATGTTAACAATGGAATTGGTAGAAGCAAATATTTCCTAATTACGACAGCAGCCTACGATCAGCAAGTATTAAAGGATAATATGACGAAATATCCGCAGTTCCAGGGCAGCAGTCGACCAATTGCACGCTTCAGCCGATTCGACAGCAACATCCGGCGCAGTTATGGATGTTTTTCCAGAAGCGAGACAAATTGTCGAAGGAGCAATTGAAACCGTGCTGAATGGACAAGGTTCGCCACAAGAGATACTAGATGCCGCTGCGAAGCAGATTACGGAAAAAATCAATCAGTACAATAGTACAGTCAAGAAGTAATTCATACCTTGCAGGGTTGACGAGTGGGAAACTGAATGCGGTCTGTATGCCGCATTCGGTTTTTTGTAATTGATTAACTAAAAGGAAGAATTTTTTTAAAAAATATCGAAAAAAGATGTATAGTAAGGAGGGGAGGCAAAGTTATCAATAGACATAGATTATTTGAAGAAGTGAAGAAGTAAAGAGACTACATACGTGAAGGAGAAGAAAGAATGAAGAAACTGGGTTTACTTGTGATGTTCTTTATGCTTTTATTTAGTTCCAATGTGTTTGCAGAGGATTTGAAAGTGAAGGATGTTGAGCTCGATCCTGCCATTACGGCTTCTGTAGGAGATAAGTTTAATTTGAATATCTACGTTATTTATGATGACGAATTCACATTACATGATGCCAATGATCCGTATTATAAGAGACCGGTAGGTCTTACGAAAACAGATTATACTATTAGTGATCCCCACCTGCTTCAAGTATTAAACAATGGCATGGTCAAAATTCTGGGAGTTGGTTCTTCCAAAATTACAGTTAAGGTTGAAAATATAGAAAAGTCAGTTATCATTTCAGGAAGCTTAGACAACCCAATAGATGGGGGATATTTAAAAAATGGTGTGACACTTGTTCCTATGAAAGAGGTAGTCCAAGCTTTGGGAGGCAGTGTCAATTATTTGGCTCAGCAGGGCCTCTTTGAAATTAAAGTTGGTTCTACGCAAGTGAGTTTGCCTAAATCAGGTACAAAGGCTAGTTTAAATGGAAATTCTCTCACTTTAAAGTCTCCACTTCTTGTAGAGAATGGCGTGACTTTAATGCCTGCTTCAGTGTTATCTGATGCTTTCGGAGCAGGATTAAAAAATAATGGCGAAACGATGCAAGTATCTGTTGGTCAAGGGAAAATGGATATCCAAATTGAAAAGCCAAAGAAACAAAGCAGTACAACAGTGACTAAACCGACTAAAAAAGGAAAACTATATGCTGTACCGGCAACAGGGGATATGAAAGGCTGGAGTATTCTTAAAGGTCATCCATATGAGAAGAGTGTTATTGTATACTTCAAAGTCGACGGATCGATTGTACAAATCCATACGAAGGACATCAGTAAGGTGGACCTGAACAAAAAGGTAAAGTGGACAGACCTGAACGGTAAAAAGCATACGAATACCGTAAAGGAGCTATACCTCTTTTTCGGAAAAACAAGTGGTCTGTATTCAAGTGAACTACTGTATAAAATGTTCGGAGAGACCTACGCTAACTGGATTGCCATAGGTTCTATTAATGCAGAACAATATGTTGATCAGTATTTACAAAAATAGGGTTCTGTTGATTGTCTTCGGAAAATTTAATTCAAGACTTGTTATTTTCTTCACTATAGAAACAGCTTACAGGCAAAAGTCTGTAAGTTGTTTTTTTGCGAACGAATCGATTTTTCTTCGAAACAAGTGTATGCAGGCGATAAACTAAAGGATAAAGGAGAATCCGGCAATTCGTTTCAAGATGATTGACATGCTATCGACTCATATCATATAATCAACTCGTTCATTAAATTGATAATGATTATCATTAACGATTAGGGGAGACTATACAGATGAAAAAGCAATGGATTCTACCGTTCATCGTGCTGATGTTATTTACGATGATTGCCAGCGCATGTGGTAACGGGGCTTCAAGTGGTGCATCAGACAATGGAAAACAAGAGGCAACTGCAACGGAAGGGACAAGCAGTGAAGCAGCGAATACTTCGGATACGATAACGTATCAATCCGAAACAGGGCCCGTGGAAATTCCGGCTAAACCTCAACGTATCGTTGCTTTGACGAACGGTCCCAATATCCTTTCTATGGATGTAACGCCAGTGGGCGTAGATAAATGGACAGCAGAAAATCCGCTGTTCAAGGATAAATTAAAAGACGTTGCTATCGTAAGTGATGAAGATCCGGAGAGTGTCTCCGCTTTGAATCCTGACTTGATCATTGCAGGTTCACATATGAAAAATCTTGAACAACTTTCCAAAATTGCCCCAACGATTGTATACACATGGGGTAAACTCGATTATTTGCAACAGCAACTGGAGATTGGTAAAGTGCTGAATAAAGAGTCTGAAGCACAAGCATGGATTGATGATTTCACCAAAAGAGCCGGGGAGATCGGCAATGAGATTAAAGCGAAGTATGGAGATAAAGTAACGGTGTCCACCATCGAAATCGCTGATAAAGAAGTTTTTGCCATGGGGGATCACTGGGCACGTGGAACGGAAGCGCTGTACCAGGCGATGAAGCTGAACATGCCTGAAAAAGTAAAGAATGATACGTTAAAAGAAGGTTACCACTCCTTGTCACTTGAAGTGCTTCCGGAGTACATGGGTGACTTCGTTGTGGTCAGTAGAGATATGACCCGGGATAACGAGATTATGAAGTCGGGAATCTGGAGTAAAATCCCGGCCGTTCAGAACAAACAGGTTATCGAGCTCGATACCAAAGCGGTGACGTACAGTGACCCGATTACGCTCGACTATGTATTGAATATTTTCAAAGAAGGATTTCTTGGCACAGGGAAATAATCATGCAATTAACACCTAAGGGATTACGCGTAAACCTTTCATAATAAAAATGCTATAAGAGAAGAGACGAAGAGGCACAAAGGCCCTTTTCGTCTCTTTGTTAGTTAAACGAAAACGGCCTATCTCGTACATTCGAGATAGGCCGTTTCCATTAAAAGAAACAATGCTATAAGAACAAAATCAACTTACTGCAAAGAATGTTTGAACAAGAGAAAAGATTTATTTATCCTTTAAGTCTGCGATGGATTTGATATCCATGTATGCTGGTACAACAAGCCCCGTTTTTACACCTGTCATATTGGCACCAAGGTCATCCAATTGATCCTTGTATTTAGCCCAATAATCAGCATGTGTCAGAGGAAGCCATGCAGCCGGAGAAGCATCCACGTCGCCTGATGCAACACCCGTCCACATTGGTCCGGCTTCAACTTGCAGTGCATTGACTTTATAACCGAGATTTTTTTCCATTACATATTTCAGTAGGTTCGTACTTGCAATCTCGGAGTCCCAGGCAACATAACCGAGACGGAACGTATCACCGTTCACGGGTGTCAGACCTTTCGTCCATTCATCAATCTGATCTTTGTGTTTCTCAGCATAGTCTTTGGCAGCTTGTTCCGGTGAGGTACCGTCTTGAATGGCAATCATCATCTCGCCCATCTCATCCGAAGTCCATTTGAAGCGGGACAGGAATTCATAAGCTACCGGATGATCTTCTTTCAGACCTTTACGAGCGATGGTATGAATTTCTTCGGCATCTCCATAGACTTTATCGGGATCTTCCAAATATTTCAGGTCATATTGGTTGAACATCCAATGCGGAGTCCAACCTGTAATAATAATTGGTTCTTTATTCTTGTAAGCTTTGTCCAGCGTAGCCGTCATGGCTGCGCCGGACCCTTCTACCAAATTCCAGTTGGTCAGGCCATATTTTTCAATGGCACTGGCGGTGGATTTCATAATACCGGCACCTGGGTCAATACCGATAATCCGGTGGTTGACTTCATCTCCAACGTTGGCATTTGCCGCAGGTTCAGAGGATGAACCAGAAGTTGAAGCCCCCGTTTCCAAATCTTCAATCGAGTTAACGTCCGTCATATATTTAGGAACGACCAGACCTGTGCGTACACCTGTCATATTGGCTCCAAGGTCCTCAACTTGATCTTTGTAACGTTCCCAGTAGTCAGCATGTGTCAGTGGTAACCAGGCCGCAGGAGATGCATCTACGTCACCTGAGGCCACACCCGTCCACATAGGTCCAGCTTCAACTTGAAGTGCGTTGACTTTGTATCCGAGTTTGTTCTCCATGACATATTTCAGCAAGTTGGTACTTGCAATCTCGGAATCCCATGCAACATAACTCAGTTTGAACGCATCGCCGTTCACCGGTGTCAGACCTTTTGTCCATTCGTCAATCTGATCCGCATGTTTCTCTGCATAATCTTTGGCAGCCTGTTCAGGGGATGTACCATCCTGAATGGCAATCATCATCTCACCCATCTCATCCGAAGTCCATTTAAAGCGCTTCAGGAACTCATAAGCAACCGGGTGATCCTCTTTCAGGCCTTTACGAGCGATGGTATGAATTTCTTCGGCATCACCAAACGATTTTTTGGGGTCTTCCAAATATTTCAGATCATACTTGTTGAACATCCAGTGAGGAGTCCAGCCAGTAATGATGATTGGTTGTTCGTTTTTGATGGCTTTGTCGAGTGTAGCGGTCATCGCGGCACCCGAACCTTCAATCAGGTTCCAGTCTGACAAGTTATAATCCTTGATGGCTTTGGCGGTTGATTTCATAATGCCTGCACCTGGATCGATACCAATAATCTGATAGTTCACTTCCTTACCTACAGCATTGGCTGCTCCGTTGTTGCCACCAGCAGATGTTGTGCTGCCCGTGAAGTATTGAGAGAAGCCAGCAACAAGTACAAGTAGTGTTGCCGCTGCAGTAATCCATGCCTTTTGTTTCGTAGAGACACGGGAAGTTTTTTTACGGCCAGGCATAAACAGATTTTGCGTAAAGCGGTCAAGCACGATGGCAAGTACCACGACAGCAAGACCGGCTTCAAAACCTTTACCAATCTGAAGCTGCGTTACAGCACGGTACACTTCTGCACCGATACCCTGTGCACCGATCATGGATGCAATAACAACCATGGACAGGGACAACATGATGGTCTGGTTAATACCGGACATCACCGTAGGCAAGGCGAGTGGAAGCTGTACCTTGAACAATTTCTGAGCCGAAGTTGATCCAAAAGCATCCGCTGCTTCAACCAGTTCACTGGAAACTTGCTTAATCCCCAGGTGAGTCAGACGAATGGTTGGCGGAATAGCGAAGATCACCGATGCTATAACGCCGGGAACAACGCCGAGACTGAAGAACGTAACGGCTGGCAACAGATAAACGAATGCTGGCATCGTCTGCATGAAGTCAAGCAGCGGTGTGATAATCCGTGCAGCAGTTTTGCTGTATGCCAGCCAGATACCAACAGGTACACCGACCAGAATTGAGATCAATCCTGACGTGATAACAAGACCGAGCGTGTCCATGGATTGAGACCAGTAGCCCAGGTTATCGACAAGCAGGAATCCGATAACAGTAAACAGGGTAAGAGGCAATCTGCCTACCAAAAACGCCAGTACACCTAGTATAGCAATAAACAGGAGCGGATGAGGCAACATAAACAGCCCCGAGAAAAATCCGACGACTTCCTGAATAACGACAGAGATCACTTTAAACAATCCGGAGAGCGAGGAGCTCATCCAGTCAACAATGGATTCAATCCACGATGCTAGTGGTATTTTGGGAATCATTCACAGGTTCCTCCTTTGTTGCGACTTCACCGCTAAGTGCACCCAGCAGGGCACCGCGGACGATAACACCTTGCAGTCGGCCGTTCTCACCAACAACGGCAAGCGGCACATGGGCTGAACTTGTGATTTCAAATAGTTCATGTATTAAGGTTTCTGGTCCAACGGTTGGCCCGTCGGTGATCAGAATATCATTCAAAGTTTTGCTCTCACGCATAGCACGGGAAGCATCTTCTGCTGTAATGACACCCAGCAATTTTTTGGAGCGATCAATGACAAACAGGTTTGATATCCCGCGTTCACGCATTAACTCGAGAGCAACACGGGGACCACGATCGGTTGTAATGGTCTCAGGACGGCGCATAACGTGTGATGCTGTGAGGACCTTGGACAAGTCCACGTCTTCGACGAAGCGGGCCACGTATGAGTTGGCCGGTTGAATCATAATTTCCTCCGGTGTACCGATCTGCACAACGGCGCCGTCTTTCATAAGAGCAATCCGATCGCCGATGCGCAGCGCTTCGTCCAAGTCATGGGTAATGAAAATAATCGTCTTTTTCATCTTATCCTGAAGCTCAATCAACTCATCTTGCATATCACGACGAATCAATGGATCAAGCGCACTGAAGGCTTCGTCCATCAGCAGTACTTCCGGGTCATTCGCAAGTGCCCGAGCGAGGCCGACACGTTGCTGCATCCCGCCGCTCAGTTCATCCGGCATTTTGTCTTCCCAGCCTTTAAGGCCAACCAGTTCGAGTGAGGTCTTGGCTTTCTCACGGCGAACTTCCTTATCTACCTTTTGAATTTCTAAACCATATTCCACATTATCAAGAACAGTGCGGTGCGGAAACAACGCAAACTTCTGAAACACCATACTGATCGTTTTCCGGCGTACTTCACGCAATTGTTCTTTGTTCATTTTTCGCAAATCTTTGCCATGAACCAGTATTTCTCCGGATGTTGGTTCAATCAGGCGATTGAACATCCGAACCAGTGTGGACTTACCACTACCGGACAGGCCCATAATAACGAAGATTTCGCCTTCTTTAATTTCCATGTTGACCCGATTGACACCAACCGTTATTTGTTTTTCTTTGGCCAACTTTTCTTTGCCCCAACCTTGCTCCAGTAATTCAAGACCTTGCTCGGTTTGGGGGCCAAACAGTTTACTTACGTTTTTTACTTCAAGTATGGTCATGTTTTCACCCCTTCTGATGTGTTGTGCACTTCGAACGGCCTTCAGCAACCACAAGCCCATACACTTGTGCGCCCAGCCACGAAATCCGGTAATTTTTGCTTCGCTTCCCGTCTTTCTGGGTAACGGTTTGTATTCTAACAATAGTTAACCAGTATAGCAACCGAATAAACAGTACATAATGTTTATACAGTAAAAACTGTACAAAGTTTTCCTTCGAAATGCTCTGTTTATCTCCTTATTATGGCTAATCAGACATCTTTACATTTATTATTGCTTTTCCTACAATAGAAAATGAGCTGAATTAAAGCTTATTTTTTTGGTTAAATGATCATCGTAGGCAAATTGAAGCATGGTAAAGTTCCCAAGATAATCCATTGGGTGTGAGGTGTTTTCTAGCTTATAGAATATCCAGTTACATGCTTTCCCATGTAAGCAGAGCTTGAACATGCTGATTTTTTGCCAAGACTGGAATGTCAGAATGGAGGTTGCAAGCATGAGCTTGGACCATTTGCAAGAGGATCAGCAGACAGCGGTGCTGAAGATCCGTAAACGCGTTATCGAAGCCATTGGACGAAATATGGATCTATACGGCGTAACGTTGTCCACGGGACATTTATATGGATTGCTATTTTTCGCAGAAAAACCGATGACCCTTGACGATATGGGCCGGGAAATGGAAATGAGCAAAACAAGCATGAGCACCGGAGTACGAACTCTGCTGGATCTAAAAATGGTAAATAAGGTGTGGAGCAAAGGCTCCAGAAAAGATCTATATGAAGTGGAGTATGACTGGCATCAGACGTTTACGGATTATTTCGCCATTAAATGGAGAAAAGCGGTGGAGAGCAACCTTCAGATTCTTCGTAAATCCGTAGATGAGATGAACCGGTTGATGGATCAGCTTGATGAACAGACTGACGCTGAGCTTCTGCAAGTACTGCATGAGGACAAGCGTAAAGTATTGCAAGCGGAAGCATACTACCGATGGCTCGACAGGCTTATTGATACGATGGAAGATGAAGAAATCTATAAGCTTGTTCCAAAAGAAGAGATTAAAGAAGAAATGAAAGAACAGTTATAAGCTCGAAACAAAGGACCCATTCCGTCAGGAAGGGTCCCTTTGCTTTTTAACGCCCGATGACACTCAAGTTTTCGTGTACCAATGCCGTAGAAGGATGCATGACAACGGGCTTCAATAGGTTTTTCTTTTTCCGCTGTATATGTTGTGAGGGAATCCGCAATGTGGAGCCTTTGGCTTGTGAATGAATAAGCGGAGAATTCATTCGGTCTGTCCAAACGACATGCTTCCGGTCGCGACTCGATGTAAATGTAGAGGATGGAGCGACTTCCAACCGATGAAGTGCAAGTTCCTTGAAATGGTGCTTTGCTTGCTTCTCACGCCCGGTAAGCTCTGCCAACCGAATATGAGTCTCTTTCCAATCATCGGTCACTTCGACAATGACGACAGGGGCAATACCTTTCAGTTGATCAGTATAAGGTTGACAGGACACGTCACCAATAATCAGATCAGGTTTAGCTTTGTGAAGTTGTTCCAGTTGGTTCGTTAGATTACGTTCTTGCTCCGCTGTCTTCTTATTCTGACTATGGTCCAAATTCAGTGATTCAACTGGCTTCAATCCCAAGGAGTGTAGGTGCTCATCAAAGCCAGCGCTAGATATTGTGGCTACACGTAACCGATGTTTCTTCATATATATACTTGGCGCAATGCCAGTCATCTGCTTGAATTTACGACTAAAATAATATTCATTGCCATATCCAACGGATTCTGCAACCTCTTTGAGAACACAGTTTTCCTCTATCAGTTGCTTTTTGGCTTCTTCAATCCGTAGCCGATTGAGATAATCGGTAGGTGACATGCCTTTTGCTTTTTTGAAGCTGCGGGAATATGAGCTTGGGGTCAGTCCGGCGATTTTGGCCAGATGATCCATGCTAATACCTTCACTCATGAAACGACGCATATATGAAATGCTACGCTCCAGTGCGGGATCTACCTTTTCAAGGTTTTCTTCCAATCGATGCTCTGACAGGAATTGTAGAAGTTCATGTAACTGACTATGTATGCTGACAAAATGCTCTGCAAGTTCCCCTCGATAGGAATCATACAACTTGGCCATTCGTTCTGCTGCCTGCTGTTCATGCCGGATGCGCATTTTGCCAGCCTGCCATTCAAATGGAAGATAGGAAGAAGCGGTCATGTTCCATTTGCCTCGTACTCGCTGCATATTGACTTGTTCCATACTTAACATAAGGAATTCAGTGATTCCTGAATGAGCCACTGCATCGATAGTCAAGCCGGGTTTGATCAGAAACAGTTCACCAGCCTGTGCTTCGTAAACGATGTCGTCCAGAACCAGAAGGCCGTTGCCTTTTAAAATAAGACAAAGTATGGGCCGGCTTACCGTGATGCCTTGTATACGGAAATTTTTCCCGCGACGTACTCGGCACATTGAAGAGAGTAGCGGTAAAGAAGAGGTTTCGGTTAATACGGGAAACGATTCATTCATACGGACCATCCTTTTGTCTTATTTTCTTAATGATAACAATTATCATTCTCAAATGGAAGGCGTTTTTGAAAAATAATTTCGACAAATCAGAAAACGTGGAAAGAAAAATGAAAATTTTATACGTCGAATGTAACATATACGTCAAAATGTGAGCATCACAAAAAAAGATGACACTCAGCACCAAAGCTGTAGAGTCATCCTTGTTCTGACGTGAAATGAACGAATCTGTAACGGACTTAATTCAGTGTAATCAAAAGAATGTTGTCCAGGAAAATATCACTTAATGCTTGTTGCCCTGTTCCATTGGCCTCTGAATGATATAAACGGAATTCATCTTTCGCATGGATGTAGAAGATTCCTGGAACATCATCTCGCAAGTGGAACGTTTCCCATTCGTCAGCGGCTATTTTGCTTACTTTTAGAGATGGATTGACTGCATAAAGGCCGTTTTTTCCAGAAATGTAGGCAACATCCGGTTTATCATTCATCCATTGATTCGTAACGTAGGTTACGTTGCTCAAGTTGAGATTAGACGTTTTACTCACCTTGCTCGCAGTAACCGTTTTGGCGTACGCTTTTTGATCCGCATCAATGATTACCACCTTGTCTGTTCCAACTGCACTGACTTCTCGCACGCTTTTGGAGTGAAGCTGAAATGTTTTACCGGATGTTGTCAATGCATAAGCTTTGCCCAGGGAATAGTTATAATCCTTGTTGCTGTCCAGCTTAATACCACTATTGTACACATATAGATTGTTGCTCCAGCCACCGGAATAAACGGCGTTTACATCAAGCTTGGCTTTTGCATTCACGGCCGTGCCTTTACCTGTGTTGTAGTTGGCCTTGTACATCACAATAGCTTTTGTAGAGTAATATTGCTCGTCAGGATTGGTGTTGACCATGAGTTGTAATTCATTTTTGGCAAAGTTCACAAAATAACGACTCTCTACAGCACCTTGGGCCAGCTTCTGTACGTTTCCAGTACCGTTTGATGCTTTGGAAGCCACCCACGTATTCCCGCCAACCAAGGTATTGTAGTACACACGTCCTTTGGTCACGATTAGAAGTGGGTGGTCCGTATTAACTTTGTCCGCAATTTTGGTTGCAGATGATATACCTTGGTCGCCATTGGCACGATATATGCTTCCCTTGGAGTCTATGTAGTAGATAAATCCGTTATCCGCATAATAATTGATGACATCAGAAGCGAATGTCTCTGGTGCATCACTGGAACCGTCATTTGGAACGCGAAGTAATTTTGTGGAAGTAGAGGACTGAGTGTAGTAGAGATATGATCCCGCTGCAGTCAAATCTACGCCTTCAAAATCAATTAATACTTCTGCTGGATTGCTACCATCTCCGGATACTTTGTAAAGTACGCCATCAGATTCATAATAGACGGTTGACTGGCTTAGCGAAGCTGCTTGGGCAGCGGTTCCGCCTGTTAATGTAACTGCTGTAATGAGTGTAAATAACAGCAATGCACAGAGGGTGCGTTGTACGTATGTATACCCTGTTTTCATTCTTGCTTCCTCCCCTTAGATATATATGTCGTCAATTTCTTATGTTATATCGGTAAACTATGGAATTTATGTTAGATCTAGAATGGGGATGAGAGCGGGGATAGAAGGAGAAAAAGCAAGAGAATGAAATTGAATTTCATACTCGGTTCAACTTGAAATAAACTTGCGCATGATGCGACCATTCTCGTCCTGAAATATCCTCCACCTAATTTGGACGTGGTAACATGGTTGTGACTGAACCACAACGACAGGAGAGAAACGATATGATGAAGATAGCAACCATAGGTACAAGTTCCATTGTAGATGCCATTTTATCCGCGATCAATGAACTGGAGGATGTCAAGGTCACAGCGATGTACTCCCGTAAGAGAGAGACTGCGCAAGAGCTTGCAGGTAAATATGGGGTAAGTACAATCTATACAGACCTGGAGTCCTTACTTTCGGATCAAAATGTAGATCTCGTTTACATTGCTTCGCCCAATAGTATGCATTATGAACAGGCCTATCAGGCACTTCAACATGGTAAACATGTTGTATGTGAAAAACCGTTCACGTCCACGCTTCAGGAAGCAGAAACGCTGATTGCACTTGCAAAAGAAAAGAACCTGCTGCTGTTTGAGGCCATCTCCAACATTCATTTGCCCAATATCAAAATCATCGAGGAGCAACTACCAAAGCTTGGTGCGATCAAACTGATTCAGTGTAACTACAGTCAATACTCCCGTAAATACAATGATCTTCTAGCGGGGCAGACACCGAACGTATTTAATCCCGAGTTCTCTGGTGGAGCGCTGATGGATATCAACATTTACAATCTGCATCTGGTTATGAGTTTGTTTGGCAGTCCGGATACCGTATCGTATACAGCGAATCAGCATGCGAACGGCATTGATACATCAGGAGTTGTGGTCCTCAAGTATCCCGAGTTCATTGCAGAATGTGTAGGTGCTAAAGATACGAATGGCATGAACTTTGTGCTCATCCAGGGAGAAAAAGGGTACCTTCAGGTTGTAGGAGGAGCGAACGGTTGCCGGGAAATCAAGCTTCAGATCGGGAAAGAGCCATCTGAGGAGTATAGTGCGCAGAACAAAGCCAATTGGCTGTACTATGAGTGGGAAGTGTTCAGAGATATTTATTTGGCTAAAAACTATAAGCGGTGTTATGAACTGCTTCAACACAGCCGTTCTGTAATGAACGTACTGGCGGAAGCTCGCAAAAATGCGGGAATTGTTTTTGCCGCGGACGCGGATAAATGATTAATAATTAATCTCAGTAGTTGTCGCTGATGCTCGCCATATACAGCATATCAAACAGATAGAGTACCGAGATCATGGAAGACATTTTGGATAACCTCAATTGTTCGTTATAACCATAGCTTAGCAGTGTTTCATCACAATGTCTGGACAGTGTTGAAAGATTGTTTTCGGTCACGGCGATGACTTCACGTTGCATATTCTTCAGTACTCTGGCAGCTTCAATCATGGATGAGTTCTCTCCCGTATGAGATATGACAAAAGACAGGATAAACTGACTGGTATTCATTGTATTTAAATAATGCATGTTGGGACCATTGTGTGCCACCGCCGCAATGCCAAGCTCGTTCCATTTGGCACAAGCTTGCTGTGCCAAATAATAATTTATATCGCTACCGTAGATATCGATACGTGCGGATTCTTTGACCCAATTCGCGATTCGTACTAAAACAGGAGCGTTTAACATACGGTGTGTCTCATCCAGCGCCTGGTGATATAGGTAGGGAACAGAGTCAATCGCAGCCAGTACATTGCCTTGTTCTGTGATTGTATGATCCGGCGTCCGTAAGGGGGAAGGGGGTTGTTGTTGATATTCTAGCGCAAGCTTTAACTGAAAGTCTGGGTACCCTTTGGTACCCAGCTTTTTGCATAGACGAACAATAGTGGACGCACTTGTATAAGTCTGCTGAGCCAGTTCCTGGGCTGTAGAGTGGAATACAACTTCGGGGTCGTTCAGGATAAAGTCCACAATATGCTTCTCCTGTGCCGTTAATGATGAAGCATATTTTAATTTCTGGAGTAGGTTGTATTCCATGCTGTTGTTCCATTCCTCTCTATAATCATCCCAGTACATGTCTCCACATCATAACTCGCGTCTGTTTATTTCTCAATCAGATCTGACTCTCCGCAAGTTGCTGACGGCGGTTCCACATGGTTACGAGGCGGAGTAAAATAAAGCTCGTGAGCAGCATCGCTGCACCGGAGCCCAGCAACATCCATGGCCCAATCATTAACATGCCGGTGGCCTGACCAGCAATCAGGGCAATCAGGGGCAAGACAACAAGTCCGCCAAGCTGGTAAGCTTCCTGAAATCCCCGTACTTTAGCCGAGATCAGCACATTGAGGAGAATAACGGCTAAACTGCATGTAGGGACCACCCAAAGGATCAGAATGATCCAGTTCCAGTTCGGAAACATCAGTGTGCCGAAGATCGGGTACATCAGGATGTTGGCAATGACCCCATAGATGATGAAGGTCACCCAGGACAACAACACTGACGGAATGAAAGCAGCCAGAACTTTACCTCTAAACAGTGTACTCATGCTCATTGGTGTAAATAGCAAACCTTCCAGTGTCTTGCGTTCCTTCTCGCCAGCGAAACTGTTGGCAGTCAGGATGCTGGAAGCCATCACTGGAATGATGAGAAACAAGGGGGCGAACATATACAAGCCAAGAAAATAAACAATGCGTTGATTGTCTGTGGTCATGGTAGCAAGGGAGGGCAACTGTCCACCCTGAATGAGCTTGTCTAATGTGTCCAATACAACATTTAGGTTACTTATCGAATGTAGATTCACGCGGGATGCAACCCACAACATAGCAGAAGGAACAATGATTCCGATGATTAGCGGTACAATCAGCATAGGCAGCCATAGTTGCACGCTGGATGTGACAGAACGAATATCTTTACGAATGAGTGCACGTATCGCTTGGCGATTATTCATGTGCATTCGCCTCCCTTATCGCAAAATAGATGCTTTCCAGATCATTACCTTCCATACGTGCCTGATAGACCTGACCATGCTCGGTCAGCTGCCGAAGCAGCAACGGAATATGTTCACGAGACGAGAGTTGGTATGTTGCTGTATGCGCTGTAACCGTCTCGGGCGAATACTTTCCTACCTTCCAACCGTTTGGCATATCTGCTTCGACCTCTAGCCGCGGTGCGGATTGATAACGCTGAATGATCTCCTTTTCAGTCCCTTTCTCAACAACACGACCCTTTTCCATAAAAATATAATGATCACACACGGCGGAAAGCTGAGTAAGCACGTGTGAGGAGATGAGAATCGTCAGGTTCAGCTCCGTATTTAACTGACGAATGATACGAAGCACAGTCTGGATTCCGTCAGGATCGAGACCGTTGGTCGGCTCATCGAGAAACAGAATCGAAGGGCGGTGCAACAGCACACGTGCCAGACCTAAACGTTTCTTCATCCCTGTGCTATAGGTACCGACCTTACGATGCTGGTAATCCTGAATCTCAAGGAGATGCACCAACTCGTCAATGCGTTCAGTTGCACGTTTTAGCCCAAAGGCATCCGCAAAAAACAGAAGATTATCCCGCCCACTCATATTTTCGTACAAGCCGCTTTGCTCGGTCAGTGTTCCGCAGATTCCCAGCACCTTTTCTGTTTCTATTGATGTATCCATGCCTTGGATGGTAACCAGCCCGCTGTTTGCGCCCAGAACTCCGTTCATGATCCGAATGAGGGTTGTTTTACCCGAGCCGTTTGGGCCAATAAGCCCGGTTATACTGCCCTGCTGAATCGTGAAGCTGACATCTTGCAGTGCTTGATGCTCACCGAAATATTTGTTTATATTGAGAACCTCAATCATGTATAATCACCGTCCGTTTTCTAAATTTGATGATTATACGTCCAGAGGTGTCAGATCGTTCAACTAAGACTAAAGAAATATATTATTGCTTCAATAGTCCTGAAAACCTAGTGCATAATTCCCCGGGAAATTTCACCAAATCGGGTCTAAGGTTTGTTTTTTTGGCAGGCTGTACAATGTATCCTTGAAAAGAAGGTATGAAGGCCGTTTGATTGCTGTTTCATTGCTGTAGATAATGGAGTAATAGAGTATAGGCCGATATATACATAATGAGTTCGTCTAACACATCCATTTATTCAGTGTGAAGATGTTAAAGCCGGCTAAGTGCTGTGTTAGACCCAAAGGAAAGGTGAAGTGGTTCATGAGTACACCCAATGAATATCGCTTTCAGGTGAACCTGAGCGGAATGATCCAAATTTTATCGAATCATTTATACAGTAGTCCAAAAGTTTTCCTGCGTGAGCTTATGCAGAATGCAACAGATGCGATTACGGCACGCAAGGAAGTGGAGCCGGGATATCAGGGAGAAGCTCGTATTGAGCTAACAGGAGCCGGAGATCAATTGACGATGATGGTGGAGGACAACGGAGTTGGTCTGACCGAAGCGGACATCCATGAGTTTCTAGCGATGATAGGACAATCCTCGAAGCGGGGACAACAGGCATTGCTGGATGGCGAGACATCGTTTATTGGACGTTTTGGTATTGGTCTGCTGAGCTGTTTCATGGTCAGTCATGAGATCGTCATGCTGACTCAATCGGTGAAGGGCGGCCCTTCCATGGAGTGGCGCGGCAAGCCGGATGGTACGTATACGATCAGACAGCTGGACACGCAATTGTCTCCCGGAACGAAAGTATATCTGCGTTGTACGCCGGAGGCGGCACACTACTTTGAAGCGGAGTATGTGAAAGAAGCTTTATTTTATTATGGTGCGCTTCTTCCATATCCGGTCACGTTGATTCATGACGGGAAGCAATCTGTAGTTAATCAGGATTCTCCGATCTGGTTAACACGTCCAGAGCTTGCTCGTTCCTGCCGTGCGGAAGTGCTTGCCTTTGGTGAACGTCTGCTTGGGGAGAAATTCCAGGATTTCATCCCGCTGACAACGGCTTCGGGGCGCACGGGAGGCATTGCCTATGTGTTGCCGCACGCCGTGAATTTGAATGCCAAGCGTTCTCACCGGGTCTATCTGAAGCGAATGCTTATTTCGGAGAAGGCCGAGAATATTTTGCCGGAGTGGGCGTTTTTTGTAAAATGTCTGATCTGGACCGACGAGCTGCAGCCGACAGCTTCAAGAGAGCATTTTTATGAAAATGAAAAGCTGGAAGAAGTGCGCTCCGAGCTCGGAGACGCCTTGCGGATGGGACTTACCGAAATGGCTGAACAGCAGACTGAACGTCTACAGAAGTTGATTCGTCTGCACGCCCTTTCGATGAAGGCGCTGGCTGTTCAGGATCAGGAATTTTACGCGATGATTCACCGCTGGTTGCCTTTCGATACAACGCGAGGACACCGGGAACTGGGTGAACTGATTGATGAAGGAGAGACACTGTACTATACCAGTACCATTGATGAATACCGCCAGATCCACCATGTGGCTTCTGCACAGTCCATGCTGGTTGTTAACGCAGGTTACATCTACGATAAAGAACTGATGGGGATGCTACCTGTCATACTGAATAACGTAGAGACCGAGCGTATTGAACCAGATGAAGTATCGATGACATTCACGGATGTTGCACCGGCTGAACGTAACCAGTATTATGATGCGCTACGCCTGGCAGATTCGGCATTACAACGTTTCCGCTGCCGCGCAGAAGTGAAAGGATTCAAGCCCGCTGACTTGCCGGTGTTGTTCACCCTTTCGCAGGAATCATCCACGCTGCGTGCGCTGGAAAAAGCGAGCGAAGAGAGCACAGACTTATTTTCCTCTGTTCTTGGGTCGTTGTCATCAGGTATTAATTCGGCAGGGTACTCGACGTTGTATTTGAATGTGAACAATCCGATCATTAAACGGGTGTTGACGTCACCAGATAATCAGATGACACCGATTGCTATTGAAATGTTGTATGTCAACGCACTGATGATGGGACATTATGCCATGAACAAGCAGGAGCTTGAAGTATTGAACCAGGGAATTGTACGGTTTATTGATTGGGGTTTACGCGCAAATACGAATCATGAGGGAGATGCCTGATGAAGACAGAGATGGAATTCGAAGATTTGATGGAAGAGGCCTATCAGCTGCCGAATGGTTCCGCAAAGCTTGGTTTTTTGGAGGAAGCAGCGCGGGTGGCTGATCTCAATGGTATGGTTGAGGAGGCATACGAAGCACGTTCAGAGATTGTGGATGTCGCCACCTTCTGTGGATATCCGATGAAAGCTTTGATCGCTTTCTCCTGGCAACTAGGCAAGTTTGATCAGCAACCAGAGCTGTATGATGAAGAAACGTTATTGTGGTCTTATAAATGGATTCTTGGCAAAATGCCCGATTTCCCGGAAATCTCACGTGAAAAGATCATGGAGCTGCTCGAGGATTTCGGAGCAAGGTTTAAGTCCTATGGGTACAGCGAGCGTTCTTACTGGTACTACCGTTTCCGCATTTTTATGGATTTCGGAGAGCTGGAAGAAGCGGGGCGCAGTTATGACAAGTTTAGAGCGTTAGACCGCGACTTCATGAGTGACTGCGAGGCGTGTGAGCAGGACGAGATTTTGCGTTATTTTATGTTAAAGGGAGACGACGAGAAGGTGTTGGAAGTCGCCAAGCCGATTCTCAAAGGACGCATGAGCTGTGCGGAGATCCCACATCTGACCTTGTCCGAAGTTCTGATGCCGCTGTATCGTTTGGGACGGAAGGATGAGGCAGATAAACATCAGGTTAAAGGATATCGTTTGATCAAAGGTGAAAATGATTTCGTGCAGAGTTTTTCCGAGCAGATGGAGTATCTCGCACTTACGAATCCTGCCAAAGGGATTGATATCCTTGAAGAAACACTGGTGCTCGCAGCCGATCATGAGGATGCGTATGCCAAAATGATGTATTATGCGAAGGCAGCTTCGTTATTGCGGCGCTGGGCTGAAGAAAAGGACTCAGAAGGGTATCGTCTGCGTCTGCCAGCTTCCTTCTCGTATGAGGGAGATCCGGGAAACCTACTCAAACTTGCAGATTATTTTGAAGAGTATGCCCAGGCTACCGCAGCCAAGTTTGATCAGCGCAACGGAAACACACATGTATCCTCATTAATTGCATAATTTAAAAGGCTTGTTCGTAAAGGAGAAATCCTTTCGAACAAGCCTTTTTGTCATTTACTTGTATAGCATAATTATTGAACGGATGTTGCTGGAGGAGCGCTTTCTGTCGCTTGATTAGGCGCATTCTCAGCTTTGCTCTCTGGCGTCGCGGCTTCTTTAGTAATCTTCTCAGATCCTGCCTGCTCTGGTTGCTGTGCAGCCATCAATTCAGCGACAATACGATCGGTCGGCTGTGTGATTAACGCATACATGATCGCAGCGTGTTCCTGACGAATGAGAGGTTTGCGTGAGAGGTAATCTGCAGCATTGTCCTCCAGCATTTTGACCTCAGGGCCGTAGATACCCAGCTTCACCATCATTTGCACTGCAGGCACAGCCCAAGCATCTGTGTGGCCTGCAAGTTTAACGTCCTTAAACAGTTCGCTTGGATACTGCAGCTGAAATACTCTCCATATCATAACTGCTGCTTCTTGCCGAACAATGGCTTGATCGGGTTTAAACTGTTTCTCGTCTGCACCTGTAATCATACCCATTTCATAAGCAAGCTGGATATAGCCAGCTGAGGTATGGCCAGCCCAGTCGGTGTCTGCAGGCGCTGGTGTTTTGCTAGGCTTGAGTCCACTTAATTTAAGAATATCCTCGATAAATTCCGCACGAGTTACAGTCGTTTTAGGCATGAAAGACTGGTTAGCTTCATTATCGAAATATCCAAGCGATTGCAAGCTATGGATCGCTTGAGCATAAGGATTGTTCTTCTTAACATCCAGGAAGCCCGCCGCTTTTCCCCCTTTTTTGGCATATCCGAATGGGTTGAGATACGGCTCTCTCATGTAGGTTGTTCCATCTTCATAGGTTTTGAAGGCTGTGAACTGTCCTGTTAATTCATCCGTGAACAGATTGTCTTCCACTTGAATCAGCTTACGTTCACCCAGATACGGATCACTAATGCTTAATTGACTGGACGTTTCACCGCCAGTTTGCAGTTTGCTGATGAGTGCACTGATCCGAAGGTCGGCATAAAAACCGTTGAAACGTTGCAACTCTTCCGCAGGTTGCGGTGTGTAATCCTTGAATTGTACGGGTTTAGCGTACTGAGGAAAGAAGTTTTGAATAAAGGCCGAGTAGAGCAGGTTACGCAGAGCTCCATTCTGATTATAGGTAAGGAAGACGCCTGTGTTCTGCTCAGGAATAAAAAATAGATAAGAGCTGTAACCTGACAGGTCGCCTGCTTTGGTGATTACTTTGGAACTGCTTCCCGCCCCAGGGAGCTGAAATGGTGCTTCGAATCCGTACGTGCTATCCGGCAGCAACGGGTGAATGGAAGAGCGATACTGCTCCATACTTTTCACGGTTGCTGGTTTCAAAATCTGCTGGTTATCTTTCTTGCCGTCATTCAGAAAGGCAATCATAAACTTGCCGATGTCATCCGCGGTAGACAGCATGCCGCCTTGAGGCAATGGATTTGGATCAATGAAGTACATGTCAACCGGCTTGTGAGCTGCATCATAACCAGTGGCCAGCTGTTTCTGAAATTTTTCATCTAGCATAAAACTGCTGTTGTTCATGCCTAATGGCTTAAAGATGTGCTCCTGCATGTACGTCTCAAACGGCTCGCCGCTGACATTTTCAACAATCAACCCGAGTAGCAAAAACGAGAAGTTATCGTACATGTAGGCGCTACCAGGCTTTCGCACAACAGGAGGCATATGCTTCTCGGCGTATTCCCCCATCGTTATGTACTTGCCTTGGTCTGTGTGGATGTCTTCTGGCTGTGGATCACGGATTTCAAACCCGGTGGTGTGTGTCAACAGATGTTCTACTGTTACTTCCGCATCGAATGGATTCTCGAAGTGCAACCCCTTCACATAGGTCTGAAAATCAGCCTTCAGGTCGACCTTACCTTGCTCAACAAGCTGCATGACCGCAGCAGCTGTGAAGGTTTTGGAGACTGAGGCGACACGAAAAGCGGTGTTTTTCGGATCGACAGGTGTTTTTTTGTCCAGATCGGCATGGCCGTATCCTTTTTCTGCAATTACTTGACCATCCTTTACAACGACGACAGACGCGCCAACGTAATGTGGTTTGGTTTCAGATGAAGCAAAGAACTTATCCAGAAAAGCATTAGCCGATTCGGCATTCAGTGTTACAGGCTGCTTCGAACCGTCAGAGTCAGGGGCTGTTGCTCCGGTCTGAGCCTGAACCTGGGGAGCCCAGAGGCTGAGAGAAAGAACAACTGCCATACATGCGCTGGTCAGCGCCGTCCATTTGGACCGGGTATTTCGATTGAATAAATACACATCATCACTCCTTTAGTCATTTTTACCAAAGTAGGTAGTTCACTGTGTATTACTGCTTCTGGGCACGATAAGTTTCACGAAAATAAACGCCGAGGTTGATGATCCAGATGACTGACAGCAGTATGATCGGGAAAGCGGCAAAGGAAAATAAGATCGAATATACGACTAAAGCGGCCATACCGACGCCAAGCAGGAGATTCATCATCTGAAACGAGCGATAGGCTGCGCGATACACGATCCATTTCTCGCCCTCATCCAGCTTTTCGAAGTGATTTTTCTGCATGTTGCGGGAGTTCAAGTCCAGTGCGCGATCAGGGAAGTAGCGATTGTAACGTTTGATCGTCACGCTCTGCAGGACAACGACGATGATTACAGCGATGCAGGCGGCGACCAAATTTCCAAGCGTAAACAGATTGCTAGACTTGGGCAAGTCTCTACTCGATGCGTATAACGACAAGGCAAGGGCGACCCATGCAAATGAAGTAATCACACTGAACGTGCTAAGCATCATGGCGCTTCCCAGCGAACGTTCAGCAGGGGACATCAAGGAGGGATGGTCACTTATATCATCCGCTTCATCTTCTCCAGGACGGGCAGAAGGAGTACGAGCCAGACTAATGCTGTTCCAAATGGTCATAACAAGCACCGCCAGAGCGATCAGGGCAAACAGCAGGTCGTAATCGTAATAAACGGACAGGGTCCAGTTCAGACCAGAGGGAAGCTTGGTGATTGCGGCTGAGGAAATAAATCCGACAACAGCACCGCCAGCGGCATAGAGCGGAAGGCGCATTCTTCTTTTTTTGGATGAGGTATTAGCGGTTGGATTCATCTATATTTCCACCTTTCAATTCAAATATTTTTTCAACAGATTCGCCGAACACATGAGCTATTTTTAATGCCAGAACGACCGAGGGAGAATAATCTCCGCGTTCAATCAGAGCAATAGTTTGCCTTGATGCTCCGATGAGCTTCGCCAGCTCTGCCTGAGACAATCGGTCTCTGGCTCGTAACTCCCGAACGTGATTGTGTAATTCTTCCATGTACTCACCTCCATGAATATAATGTATATGATAATCGACTAAATGTAAAGTATAATATACAAAATGAATATGATTATTTACTTTTTAGGATGATGCATAAACTCAAATAAACGTAAAAAGAGCCTGAAAAGCTCTCAAACTTACGTGGCCGAGCATCTATTTGATAGGGGTGAAGTCTGGAAGCTTCCTGCAACTGACTTGTCTGAGTCTGTAGTTAAGGCTGTGGGACAACAAAAATCCGTTTCAACAACGTTTCATGCCATGCTTGTCAAACTAGTCCGCATATATCGAACAAGTCCCTCATAACATGTACTAATCAAGTAGGGGTTCTGCTGTACGCACAATCCTGAAGTGAAAACATGTGCTAAAGGGGATGATGTCATGCGCCGAATATCATGGATGCTTGCCATGGTATTGGTCTTATCGGCCTTACTTGCCGCCTGCGGGAAGAAGGATGCGGCAGCTGTGGTCAAAGATCTGAACGAAGTCGTTGGAGAGATGGAAAGTTACCAAGGAGCAGGTGTCATGACGCTGCATACCGGAGAAACGCCGCAGCAGTACAAGGTCGAGGTATGGCATCAGAAGCCTTCGTATTACCGTATTGCATTAACCAATGCCAAGAAGGATGTTACGCAAATTGTACTTCGTAACGATGAAGGTGTGTTTGTACTGACACCGAGCCAGAATAAAAGCTTCCGTTTCCAAAGTGATTGGCCGGATAACCAGGGTCAGGTTTACTTGTATGAAACGTTGATTCGAAGCATTACAGGGGATACGACCCGTCAGTTTGCAGATGAAAAGGAAAGCTACGTATTCGATGTTGCTGCCAACTACAATACACATGCTCTCGTAAGACAAAAAATCTGGCTGAACAAGAGTGATTACGCACCAAAACAAGTAGAGGTGTCCGACTCCAACGCCAATGTGGTGGTGGACGTGAAGTTTGACAGCTTCAAATTCGGAGCCGAATTTGGAAAAGATGCCTTTGACATGCAACGCAACATGACGGCTGCAACCGAAGAAGGGAATAAGACAGGAACAGATGCAGGTGCTGCTCCAGCCGAGAAAACCGATGACGCCGCCGGACAACAGCCTGCTAATCCTCAGGCTACGCCAGGCTCCGAGGGAACCGGGGGAGCTGTTGATGGGCAGACAGGCGTAAGTGAGGGTACGGATCAACAAGGAACACAAGGAGCAGAAGGTTCAGAAGGGGCAGCAAGTGGGCAGGGTACTGAAGAACCTACTGTGGCTGAACCGCAAGAAGCAGAGAGCTTTGGTGTTATTCAACCGACATATGCGCCGGAAGGTGTCAAGCTGAAGGATGATCAGATTCTGGAAGAAGCCGGGGATTATTCCGTTCTGCTTCGGTATGAGGGAACCTATAATTACACCATATTTGAAGCAAGACCTCAGGATCGTGCTGTATCCCTTGCCCCTTCCCGTCTGGTTGATCTTGGATTTACAGCGGGTATGATTAGCGGAGATGCTTTGCAGACGCTGACCTGGACTTCCGATGGCGTGGAATACCGAATTACAAGCGCGGATCTGCCTGAGAATGAGATGGTACGTATAGCGACCTCCATGCAGGAAGAGTCAGGTAAATAAAACGAGAACGCATAGCCGTTCTATCCCAAGGAATGCTATAGAGCATCGGAGAATTCAATTCTCCGGTGCTCTATCTATTTTTAGAGTGCCCAAGAACATGCCTAGTTCAGTCTAAAAATACAAAATACGCTTCTACGCGCAGTGAACCGGGTAATAAGCTGATATAAGCAAGTTATATACAGCTGTATATTGAGACCCAAGCGGACTGTAATAACTGTGCTTATCGGCCGTCTTCTGCACTTGATTGTGGTTCTCTGCAGGCTCCTACAGCATATGATGTGAGAAGTGAAATTTCTGCATATTTGACAGTGACATGCTGGAGCATTACGATGGAGTCTGACGTGAGCCGGATTAAGAAGATTAGAGAAGGTGACTTAACGTGCAAGGACAATATAGGCCAACCCAGGCGGAGATTAATCTGGACCATCTGAGAGGCAACGTAACCGCCTTTCGTAAGGCGTTACCTCAGGGTACGAGATTTCTCGCTTGTGTAAAGGCCAACGCTTACGGGCATGGTGCAGTAGAGACAGCCAGAGAATTGGAACGAGTAGGCGTGGATTATTTAAGTGTAGCGTTCCTTGACGAAGCTATTGAACTGCGTCTGCACGGCATCACAAGCCCGATTCTGGTATTGGGGTATACGCCGCCCGAAGGGGTCGCTGTAGCGTGGCAACATGATGTGACGATTACATTGTTTAGCAGAGAAGTGCTGGAGGCAATCAAACAGGTGAATCCAGGCACATTCGCAAGTCAGTTGAAAGTTCACATCAAGATCGACAGTGGCATGGGCAGATTGGGTCTGCTACCTGGCAATGAGGCCATTGACTTTATACAAGAGGTTTCCTCACTTGATCAGGTAATGCTGGAAGGTATGTTTACTCACTATGCCAAAGCAGATGAAGAAGACAAGACCTATACACTGGAACAGTATCGACGGTTTCAGAGCGTTACAGAGACGCTTCGGAATCAGGGATGTGTCATCCCGATTATACATACGGCGAACAGTGCCGCTACTATTGATACACCTGAATTATCCTATGGTATGGTACGTGTGGGCATAAGTCTGTATGGACTGTATCCTTCGGTAGAGGTGAATCATCAGGTAGTGAAACTGCTCCCGGTAATGACACTGAAGACAAAAGCGGTTCTGGTCAAAACACTGCCGTCCCATTGGGGAGTCAGTTATGGAACCCGTTATTTTACACATGAAAATGAACGAATAGCGACCTTGCCTATCGGCTATGCAGACGGATTCTCAAGAATGCTGACAGGCAAAGCACAAGTGCTTGTACGTGGCCGCCGCGTTCCTGTCGTTGGTACGATCTGCATGGATCAGTGTATGGTGTCGCTACAATCTTTCGCAGAAGAAGCGGAAGCAATTCAAGCCGGCGAAGAGGTTGTTCTCATCGGTCACCAGTCTGGTGGTGTAATTACCGCTAGTGAAGTGGCAGACCAGCTTGGTACGATTCACTATGAAGTGATCTGCATGATGGCACATCGTATTCCTCGGGTCTATACCCGGGGAGGAGAGGTAGTCGCCAGAATCAATCCCCTTTTGACAACGTAATTCGCAAATTGGACACGATTACCAGTAAAGTTTTTTTCAGAACAGAAGGAATACTGTCGCAGTATCTCGAAATATGTACGTTGTCAGGAATTAAATCCTGAAATGCGATGTTTAGTCTGTACGAATAATGATTCCCGTGTTTATAATGGAGTACAGCATACTTGATATACGCGGGGCATATATATTCCTTTGTATAAAAGTTCTGGAAAAGCGTAATACTGGTTCACAATGGCGAAAGGTTTGTGGGGGTGGAAGAAAGGTGGCCAACTTGCAGAACACCAAGCGGATTATGATCAGTTTACCTGATTATCTTTTGCAGGAAGTGGATGGCATCGTAGCGCTGGAGAATTCCAACCGCAGCGAATTGATTAGGCAAGCAATGAAGCTGTACTTGACGGAGCGGAAGAAACGTTACATCCGTGAATCAATGCAGCGAGGGTACATGGAAATGGCGAAAATTAACCTGACCATGGCATCCGAAGCCTTTCACGCGGAGGAAGATGCGGACAGCACTCTGGACCGCTTAGTTAGCGGGGTGTAGACAGTGATCGTAAAACGTGGTGACGTTTTTTTTGCGGATCTTTCTCCCGTTGTCGGTTCTGAGCAAGGTGGCGTCAGGCCGGTTCTGGTCATCCAGAACGATATCGGCAACCGGTTCAGTCCAACCTGTATCGTGGCGGCGATTACCGCCCAGATTCAGAAGGCAAAGCTGCCAACACATGTCGAGATTGATGCAGCGGCGCATGGCTTTGACCGGGACTCGGTGATTTTGCTCGAACAGATTCGGACGATCGATAAGCAGAGGCTGACCGACAAGATTACGCATTTGGACGAGGAGACCATGAAATTGGTTAACGAGGCCTTGCAGATCAGCTTGGGTTTAATCGATTTTTAGGGTAAAGCGTAGCACTTGATGTGCTTGCTCGCCTGTCTGTTGACAACGGATGTTCCTGTGAGGGAACACACAATTTCAGAATGTAATCTTAAGAGCGTACGATACCTTTATGGGTGTTGTGCGCTCTTTTGATTAAGACTTGGTGAAAGCGTAGAACATTGATGATCTTTTCGTTATAATGGAACCTGAGAAACCGTTTACCCGAAAGACCTATATAGATAGATGGAGGAGACATATGAGCATTTACATCAATCAGGAGAAACTTCAGTTTCATTTACAGACCCGCGAGGCGAGCTACGTATTTCAGGTATTGCCTTCGGGGTATTTGGTGCATTTGTATTATGGTAAAAAACTGCGTGATACCGACCTGAGCTGGCTTCATGTTCGGACGGAAAGAGCATCCTTTAGTCCAAATCCGGTGCCGGAGGATCGTACGATTTCGTTTGACACCCTGCCAGTGGAACTTCCGGTCTATGGAACGAGCGATTTCCGCAACCCGGCCATCCAGCTGGAACTGGAGAATGGTTCAACGGTATCCGAGTTTACGTATACAGGCCATCGTTTGGTCAAGGGAAAAGAGGCGTTAACGGGACTTCCGGCAACGTATGTAGAATCCGAAGATGAAGCGGATACGCTTATTATTGAAATGCAAGATCAGGTGTCGGGTGTGAAAATTGAGTTAACGTATACTGCGTTTACTGCCTTTAACGCCATTACACGCTCGATGCGTATCGTGAATGAGAGCGCTAACGTGGTAAATGTACTGCGAGCACTCAGCTCGTCTGTAGACCTGCCACATGCAGATTACGAATTGCTGCAACTCTCGGGTGCTTGGACTCGTGAACGTGACATCGTTCGTCGTCCACTCGCTTCCGGATTGCAAGGAATCGAGAGCCGCCGTGGCTCCAGCAGTCACCAGCAAAACCCGTTCATTGCCTTGATGACACCGGGAACGGATGAAGATCAAGGTGAAGTGTATGGATTCAGTTTAGTATATAGCGGTAGCTTTACTGCACAGGCAGAAGTGGATCAGTTCTATACCACTCGTGTATCTGTTGGTATTAATCCGTTTGAGTTCAGCTGGAAGCTTGAACCGCAGGAGTCGTTCCAGACACCTGAGACTGTTATGGTCTACTCGGCTACGGGCCTGGATGGCATGTCTCAATCCTACCACGAGTTGTACCGCGAACGTCTGGCGCGTGGACAATTCCGCAATGCTGAGCGTCCTGTGCTGGTTAACAACTGGGAGGCAACGTATTTCGGATTTAATGCCGATAAGATTGAGCAGATCGCACGTGCAGGGCAGAAGCTCGGCATTGAGTTGTTCGTGCTGGATGACGGTTGGTTCGGTCACCGGGACAGCGATAATTCATCCTTGGGCGACTGGATTGTGGACAAAAACAAGTTGCCTCAAGGACTGGATGACTTGGCTAACCGTGTCACAGGTCTGGACATGCAGTTCGGGCTGTGGTTCGAGCCAGAGATGATCTCCCCGGATAGTGAGCTGTATCGTAAGCATCCGGACTGGTGCCTGCATGTGCCGGATCGCCGCCGTACCGAAGGAAGACAGCAACTTGTGCTCGACTTCTCCCGTCAGGATGTGCGTGACGAGATCGTTCGGATGTTGTCCGATGTTCTGGGCTCTGCACCGATCACTTATGTGAAGTGGGACATGAACCGTAACATGACAGAGGTTGGCTCTGCATTACTCCCGGCGGACAGACAGCGCGAAACGGCGCACCGTTATATGCTCGGACTGTACGAAGTAATGGAGCGTATCGTTACTTCCTTCCCGCATATTTTGTTCGAAAGCTGCTCTGGTGGAGGCGGACGTTTTGACCCGGGCATGCTGTATTACATGCCTCAAGCATGGACCAGTGATAACACCGATGCGATCTCCCGTTTGCGGATTCAATACGGTACAAGCCTTGTATATCCTGTAAGTTCCATGGGTTCACATATTTCGGCTGTGCCAAACCATCAGGTGAACCGGATCACTTCTCTGGAGATTCGCGGTCATGTTGCGATGTCGGGTAATTTTGGATACGAGCTGGATCTGACGAAATTTACAGACGAAGAGAATGCGATTGTAAAAGCACAGGTTGAACTATACAAGGAAATTCGCAGCACCGTGCAATACGGTACATTCCGCCGTCTACTTAGCCCATTTGAAGGCAATGAGACAGCATGGATGTTCATTGCACCAGATGGCAGTGAAGTGATTGTATTCTACTTCCGTGTACTCTCTGAACCGAATGCACCGCTTCAACGTCTGAAGCTGAAAGGGCTTGATCCAAATGCGGATTACCGCCTGAAAGGCGGCTCAGAGACGTTTACAGGCGATGCCTTGATGTATGGGGGTATTGCTGTAGGTAGTGAGTCTGGAGACTACCTGAGCGAAATGTTCCGGTTTGAGCGGGTGTAAATAAGTTTAAAGATTCTTTTACACGTTAACGGAGAGGACAGAAAAAACCTGGAATAGCGAAGCGTTCGCCTTTATCACCGGATTTTTCCCTTTAAAAAAAGGAATCAAAAAAATCTGGGGATAACAGCGAATGGAAGGTTCTTCTGTCATCGGAGTGGACTGTGTAAAATATCTAGTTCAACTTATTTAGATGAATTAGATATTTTTTAAGAAGACCAGGGGATGTCATGATGACGTTCTCGGTCTTTTTTTTTGTTCAACGGGGAAGGATGTTAGGAGTGCAATAACGCAAATGACAGACGTGTCATAGGAATGATAGAAATTTCAACGTGATTTTGTGATAATATAGAGAAGAGTGTTATTTAGAGCTTGAAAAGCTTGAGATCAACTTCGGATGATCGACCATACTGTTATTATGCAGCACAGCTGCCCTGAAATGAGTATTATGAACGATTCAGGAAGGAAAGAGGGATTTATTTGTCTGAACAGGAAACGGTTCTGGAACCCAATGAAGAAACATTAAAGGCGGAACGCCAAGAACGAATCATCAAACAGGTAGCCAAGGAACTGTCACTGTCCTTGAAGCAGATTCGCACCACATCGGAGCTTCTGGACGAAGGCAATACGATTCCATTTATCGCCCGCTACCGTAAAGAAATGACTGGAGAACTGGATGAGAACCAGCTGCGGCAGATTGAAGAACGCTTGGTGTATTTGCGCAATCTGGAAGACCGTAAACTGGAAGTTATCCGTATTATAGAGGAACAGGGCAAGCTGACCAAAGAGCTGGAGAAATCCATTAAGCAAGCTGTCAAGTTGCAGGAAGTAGAGGATCTGTACCGTCCTTACCGTCAGAAACGTAAAACGCGTGCCAGTGTAGCCAAGGAAAAAGGTCTGGAGCCGCTCGCCGTATGGATCTGGGAACAGCCGAAACAAGGAGATGCACTTCAGGAGGCTACACGTTATATTAATGCAGAACTCGGGGTGGAGGATGCAGAGTCGGCCCTTCAAGGGGCTAAGGATATTCTCGCTGAAAATATTGCCGATGATGCAGCTATTCGCGCCTGGATTCGCAGATATACACTGGATCACGGCATGCTGACTTCAGAAGCCAAGGATACGGAGCAAGAATCAGTATACGAGAACTATTATAGTTACCGCGAATTAGCTAAAAAGATGCCGCCGCACCGCATTCTTGCGATTAACCGCGGGGAACGGGAGGGTATTCTCAAGGTTGGACTAGACGTGCAAGCCGAACCAGCTCATCGCCATATGGAAAGCCAGATTATTCGTGGTGCTTCTGCGGTGCAAGATATTTTGCGTGCCGTCGTTGAAGACGCGTACAAACGTCTGATTGCACCGTCCATTGAACGTGAAGTGCGTGCCGAGTTGACGGAAAAAGGGGAAAATCAGGCGATTTCGGTGTTCTCCGCGAATCTTCGTAACCTGCTGTTACAACCACCGATTCATGGCAAACGTGTACTGGGTGTCGATCCGGCATACCGGACAGGCTGTAAACTGGCAGTTGTCGATGATACAGGGAAATTGCTCGAAGTAGCTGTAACTTACCCGACACCTCCGCATAACAAGAAGCGTGAAGCGGCTGAAGTGTTCCATCGGATGATTAAGCAGTACGATATTGGCTTGATCGTTATTGGTAACGGGACAGGTTCGCGTGAGACAGAGCAGTTTGTGGCCGAGATCATTCAAGAGAATGGCGATGACAGTCTGGTTTACCTGATTGTGAACGAGGCTGGTGCAAGTGTGTACTCTGCATCCAAGCTTGCCCAAGAGGAATTCCCGGATCTGGATGTTGCCGAGCGTAGCGCGGCTTCTATTGCTCGCCGGGTACAAGACCCGCTGGCTGAACTCGTTAAAATTGATCCAAAAGCGATTGGCGTCGGCCAATACCAGCATGATGTATCCCAGAAGGTTCTGGAAGAGAGCTTGAAGGCTGTTGTAGAATCCGCAGTTAACCATGTTGGCGTGGATGTTAATACGGCTTCACCTTCCTTGTTGTCTTATGTTGCTGGTGTTAATGCAACGATTGCCAAAAACATTGTCAAATATCGTGAAGAGAACGGCCGTTTCACAAGTCGTCGCCAGTTGCAGAAAGTGCCCCGTTTGGGCGCAAAAACATATGAACAATGCGTAGGCTTCATGCGTATCTCTGAAGGAGAGAACCCACTGGATCGTACGCCAATTCACCCCGAATCGTATAAGGTGGTTGATCAGCTCTTCAAAGAGCTTCAGGTCGAGCTGGACAAACTCGGAAGCAAAGAACTGTCCGTACTTCTGTCCGAACAGCAGACAGAACAGTTGGCCGTTAAACTGAATGTCGGTGTGCCTACACTACGCGACATTCTGGACAGTTTACAGCGCCCGGGTCGTGACCCTCGTGAAGAGATGCCGCTGCCGATTTTCCGCACCGATGTACTCAAGATTGAAGATCTGGTGGAAGGTATGGAACTGCAAGGTACCGTTCGAAATGTCATTGACTTTGGTGCCTTCGTTGACATCGGCATCAAAAGTGATGGGCTTGTCCATATCTCTCAATTGAGTAACGGGTACGTTAAACATCCGATGGATGTTGTTTCTGTTGGTGATAATGTGACCGTCTGGGTGATGAATGTAGATACGAAAAAAGGTCGTGTTGGCCTGACGATGAAAAAACCTGCATCTGCAAATTCGTGATTAATTATCGCGTTTTGGCATCATGATGTGATGTCAAACTAAACGTCTGTAGACGTATATACGTGTAAACGTATAATGGGACAGCCTTCCGCATTGGGAAGGCTGTTTGCTGTTAAGTATTATCCTTTTTGGTGCAATGGTATGGATGGGTATGGTGTTTGGTGTACAAGGCTTAGATTTCGTTCTCCATGTTGCGCTGTGAACTGCTGGCAGGTTTGTTGCGATAGAAATACCAGCATTCGTTCAGTAACTTGATTTGACGACTGTCCTTTTTGTGGAACGCCCGCATGAGTTGGTTGCAGAGCCATTGAGGCAAAGGAATCTCCTCCTTTTGCATAATTCATCTGTACGTTAGCATATGTGGCAATAGCCTGGACTGTGCGGGATAACTCCATGTCAATTCAAAATGATCATAATCTGTTGAACCAGAACGAAAAAAAGCACATTCCCCTGTGCGGGAAGTGCGCCTTTTGCATTGTATTGAGTTTTGCCAAAATAATTTCCCTATGAAATGTATCAGAACGACTCCATCTCTTCTTCATACCATTGTTCCAATTGGGCTTGTAGTGCCCGGATCTCGGTAAGCAGGGAAATCAAAGGATAATTGCTTTCACGCAGGGCAGCAAAACGCTCTTCAAGGGCATTGATATAATCAAGCCCGCCGATGATGGACAAGTTTTCGTTTAACAGATCGAGATGATCACATTCGGCAATAGCCCAGGGTAGAACGGGTACATCTGTTGCCGTGAGTTTGTCGATTTCCTTGTGCAGACGCAGATTAAGTGCACTGAGTTGATAAGCATAATCCGCGGGCATTTCAACAAACTGTAATTGTTGCTCCTGCTGCAGGATGACATAGCGCATTGTAGGCATAACGAGTATTAATCTCCCCTCATACATTCTACTTGACAGTGTAGCCTACGAAACGGTTAAAATTCAAGTATTGTACGGGAAAAACAGTGTGCTCGGGCGGGTGGAGAGAGAGGAGAATGATGGAAAATAAGGAATTACAACAATGGATTGAACAGATTTCTCTGGAACATTTCGGAGTTCCGTTTACTCATGAAGCGATATTTAACCGTCGTCTGACGACAACAGGTGGAAGGTATATGCTCAAAAGCCATCGGATCGAGATAAATCCACACCAGCTTGAAGTTTATGGAAAAGACGAGGTTGAGAAAATTATCAAGCACGAACTGTGCCACTATCATCTGCATATTCGAGGGCGGGGATACCAGCATAGAGACCCGGAATTCAAGGCACTTTTGCAAAAAGTAGGTGGTTCAAGGTTCTGTCAGTCTCTCCCCGGAGACAAGGGCAGAAAACCGCTGCCGTATCGGTACAAGCTTGTATGCAAGAGTTGCGGGATGGAATATTTGCGTAAACGGAAAATAGATCCCAAACGTTATCGCTGCGGTCGATGTTCAGGCAAACTGACACTTCAAACCATCTGATGTACACTATGTAGAATCCGTTGTAGAAAGTGAATCAAAGGCAGGTTGACTTGAATTATTAATCATGATAAATTAATGTTATTCAAGTTAATTTTCCCTGATAGCTCAGTTGGTAGAGCACTCGACTGTTAATCGAGTTGTCACAGGTTCGAGTCCTGTTCGGGGAGCCATTTCTTGGAGAGATACCCAAGTGGCTATAAGGGGACCCTCTGCTAAGGGGTTAGACTGCGTAAGCGGTGCGAGGGTTCGAATCCCTCTCTCTCCGTTCTGAATATACTTCTATGCCAGGGATGAGAACCCTAAAGGTTCGTCGGAGCATAAGCTTCGGTAGCGATACATCGCAGTCTCGAGCGAAGTGAGAGTATCCCTCTCTCTCCGTTCTGATTATACACTTTTAATCCTCTTTACATGAATGAGAAAATTATTCATGTAAAGAGGATTTTTTGGTTTTTTAGCATCTGAGCCGTTTACAGGGAAATACCCAAAAGTTCGTACAAACCTGATTTTCCAGCCTCGGTTACTTCTACGGAGCGACTTCCTGTTTTTTGACGAATCCAATTCAGTTCAAGTAATCGCTGAACGAGCTGTTCACCAAGCAAGCCGGACAGGTGATGACGGCGTTCGCTCCAGTCCAGACATTTACGAGCGATGGCCCGGCGTGATCCTGGCTTCAATTGCAGCTTAATTCCAAATGAGCTAAACCACTGCGATCCTTCCTCCGTAATTAAATAATCCTTACCTTGCGCTTCTTTAGGTTCGACCAGATAACCTCTCTTGAGCAATGCTTCGCAGAGTAAAACCCCGAGTTTTCCAGCCAGATGACCGTAACAGGTGCGAGCATAGCTTAATTGTTGCAATTGATTGGATTGCTTCAATGAGCGAACCTGTACCGCTGGGGCAATGCTGGCCATTTTCTCAATCAGATCCGCAATGTCCTCGTTCGCGAGACGATAATACCGATGACGACCTTGCTGTTCTACTTCCAATAGTCCTCCCGTTACAAGTTTAGCAAGGTGATTACTTGCGGTCTGTGGACTGACTGCGGCCATATAGGCCAGCTCGCCGGCAGGTAACGCCCTTCCATCCAGCAGAGCGGAGAGAAATATAGAACGGCTTGTATCGGCAATAAGTGAGGCAATAACAGTGATATTCGGATATGCATTCATACTTCGATGATAGTTGAAATAATGCTGTATTACAATTGGATTCAATTCATGAATTGAACAGGAGAGGTATAAGGTGAGCAACGATATGCAGCAGTATAGCACAAAACAAACTACCCAGTCGGCTCGGGAGAATCAGCACGAGACGATTAATCCCAGTATTTTATACTATGGCACCCCTGTGATCATCCTTAGTACTTTAAACGAAGATGGGTCTACGAATCTTTCCCCATTATCGTCTTCTTGGGCGCTGGGGGATTGTCTTGTGCTGGGGATAGGTACACAGGGCAAGGCTTATGAGAATCTCTGTCATCATCCTGAATGCGTTATTAATCTGCCGGATGACTCGATGTGGGGAAAAGTTGAAGCACTGGGGCGGTTGACGGGAAGCTCTCCCGTGCCAGAAGTTAAAAAACAAATGGGATATACGTTTTGCCAAGATAAATTTAGGACAGTAGGTCTGGCGTCTCAAAGTTCAGTTCAAGTAGCGCCAGATAAAATAGCTGAATGTCCGCTTCAGATTGAAGCGGATGTACAACATATACGTATCCCGGAGCATACGCCGAATATGGCGATTGTAGAAGTGAAAGCGGTGAAGGTGCATGCACATTCTCATTTAATTTCAGATTTCAATAAGATTGATCCGAAGCAATGGCATCCGTTGATTTATAATTTCAGGCATTATTACGGACTTGGGGAGAGACAAGGGGAGAATTTTCGGGCATAGAAATAAATGGCTGATGAGATCGAGTAAGAGGCCGAATAAGAAGTCGAGTGAGAGGTTAAGTGAGAGTTGCACTCCTTGCATGTTACGGAACCGAAAAAACAAGCACAGGCTGGCTCGGTTAACGAGACTGCTGTGCTTGTTCTTGATTTTACTAATTTTACTAACTTTTGAATGGTACCTTATCAGCCTTCCGAGACAATGGTTTCCTCAGGCGCGATCGGTTTGCCTTCTAACAGGCTATGAATCGCATGAGCGACGCCATGCTCCACATTGGTCAGTGTGATTGTTTTAGCCATGGAGCGAATTTCGGGTTCGGCATTGCCCATTGCGATACCTAGCCCAGCCATTTGTAACATGGAAACATCATTAAAATTATCCCCGATCGCGGCTGTGTCTTTCATCGAAATGTTCAAGTGCTCCGCCAGTTTGGAGAGGGCATTGCCTTTGGATACATCCGGGTGTTGCATTTCAAAGTTATGCTCAAAGGAGACTACCATTGCCACATCGGTTCTGGAGGAGAAATATTCACGTCCGCGTTGCACCTTTTCTGGATTCATCGAGAAGGCCATGATGTTATAGATGCAAGCTTCTGCCGGAATTTCAAGATGGCTGTTCACGCGGTGATAGTCTTTTTTGTCGTAGTGTTTTTTGATCGAATGAATCATACGCTCGATATCTTCACCGGGTTTTGATCCCAGGACACGTTCCAATTCGGCGAGCATCGTCTCATGAGTACTGATTGCAGCGTATATGCCCATCTGAGTTGAAGCTTCATAATAAATGTGCTCATCTTCCAGCCATTGCATGACAGAAGCGGCCGTTTCACGTTCCAGAGGGAGGTGGAATAAGCGTTCTCCATTCTCATCATGAATGGTAGCGCCGTTGGAACCGATAATCGGTGTTTTGATTCCGCCTTGGCGGCTAATTGCCACAACATCTGAATATACGCGTCCGGTCGCAATGGTTACTTTCATACCAGACTGTTGCGCTTTCTGGATGGCATCGGCATTCTCGCGGCTAATCTGGCTGTCTCTATTCAACAAAGTTCCATCTAAATCGGTAGCAAATAACTTCATATCTTTACAACTCCTTATCTTGTGTGGGTTCAGGGATTAGAATCTCAACCTTTTGTTCGTTTAAAAAATCCAGCCATTCCTGATCCGGCCATTGATCTGTAATTAATACGTCTACCAGCGACCAGTCTGCAAAACGATAACCATAACGTTTGCCCATCTTGGAGTGGTCGGCGAGGATAATTACTTTTTTGGCGGATTTCATCATTTGATGTTTGATCTTGCCTTCCTCTTCGGAAGCACTGAAACCATCCATAGTGAGACCGCCAATGCCTATAAAGGCTTTATCCACATAGTAGTGGGAGAGTGTCTCAATAACCGGTGTACCGTAGACATAACGCTGTTCCTTATCCAATCGGCCTCCTAACAGTCGAATCTGGACTGCTGTGTGCTTGGATAACGAATCAGCAGAGTGAATGGAATTTGTAATTACAGTGCAGGATTTCCCGTTCAGATTCTCCGCGCAGGACTGCACCGTTGTGGAGGAATCCAGGATAATGGTTTCTCCTGAACGAACGAGAGCAGCGGCGAGTTTGCCAATGGCTCTTTTTTCCTCAGATACATACTTCAACCGATCCTGATACGATTTGAACTCTTGTGGGGGAGAAGGGAGGATTGCGCCACCACGTGTACGAATAATGGCTTCCTGCTCTTCGAGTTTAATCAGATCCCGGCGTGCCGTATCTCGTGAGACATCGAATAAAGATACAATCTCTTCAGCCGAGATACGATGATGCTTGCGCAGGTGCTCGATAATGAGTTGCATGCGTTCTTCTTGAAACAAACGTAAAGCCTCCTTATATTCATGGATGACCGTGCGTTGTACTATAGTTTAATTATAAGTAATTATAATGCGATCTGCAATATTGTAAGTGAAAATAAGTTTTTATAAGTTTTTTAATCATTAATTTACATAATTAAAGTACAGTTATGACAAGAATGTGATTTTAGATATAAGGAGATGTAAATAGGGAGCCAGATTAGGAGACAAAAAGTAGACCGATTGGCTGAGAAAAATGACTTTTGAATGCGAGCAAAAATTTGGGTTTTAAAAAAATATAAAAAAAGTGTTGCACTGTTTTATTTCCCTGTGATATACTCATTCTTGTCGCCAAGAAGACAAATTGTTCATAAGGCCCGTTGGTCAAGGGGTTAAGACACCTCCCTTTCACGGAGGTAACAGGGGTTCGAATCCCCTACGGGTCATAGCATTACCTCATTCTTCACCGTTAAGAGATTCGTCTTTAATCAGGGATTTCTTTGAAAGTCACTGCTCTGTAACATCCGATATGAAGCATGGCATAACATCAGGTGAAGGTACATTGAGAGCCATTAGCTCAGTTGGTAGAGCACCTGACTTTTAATCAGGGTGTCGAAGGTTCGAGCCCTTCATGGCTCACCATTTACAATTTTATATGCGGTCGTGGTGGAATGGCAGACACGCTATCTTGAGGGGGTAGTGGGTGTATACCCGTGGAGGTTCGAGTCCTCTCGACCGCATCAGATTTTAGAGTGGGACATCCTTAAGGAATTAAGGGTGTCTTTTTCTATTTTTTCGCGAATGCTAAGTTGTTGTTTAAAACGAACCTTTAATCAGCGAACCGGGCCAATCAGATTGATGTATTTATCGGACGATACTCCAGATGACTGGAACAGTGCTTTTCCTGGATATAAAAGGGCTGAGGATTCAGAAATATTGTGCTATAATTCAATCATATGGCATTTAAGTTGATATTACGGTTGGAAGGCGGTTCTTGCATGAAGTCAATCTATGAGCGAATTGAGCACCTGATTGCCGAAAGAGGGATGACAAAGAAGGCCTTCTGTGAACAGCTGAAGATAAGCACAGGCAATTTGGGTGACTGGAAACGTGGTAAATCAATCCCGAGTACAAATAAACTCATTGAAATTGCTTCATTTTTTGATGTGAGTCTGGACTGGTTAATGATTGGGCGTTTATCGAAGGAAGCCATTGTGCGGGAAAAGCGGGAAGATTATTTTTTTAACGTGTTGCGGCAATTGAATTGCCAAGAGAGTGAATTATCGACTGTGGAACAGTCTTTTATTAGTGAATATATCGAGTTCACTCGTTATCGCAAATTCAAAGAGAGTAAAGATTCCGGAAACTATAGCTACCAACCTGAAGTGGAAGACGAAAATAAGTCAGAGCAGTAAGGGGCGTAAGTGTCTCTGGTTGATAAAAAAACCTCCATCTGTGCCCAAGGGAATGATTTCCGGGACAGTAGGGAGGTTTTTTTTCTGTAGAAATATCCGTTTAGTGATGCTGATCAAGAATACTGGAGTATTTGGGGTACAACTGGCGGATGCAATCTGGGCAGATGTCGTGTGTAAACTCGGCGGAAGTGTGTTTTTCCAGATAGCACTCAACGCTGTTCCATTTGTCTGATTCATCCTTGATATGTTTGCAAACGGCACAAATAGGTAGCAGTCCATGGAGGGTGCGCGCTTCAGTCAAGGCTTGTCGCAGCTGAAGCTCTGTCTTCTTCTGTTCTGTAATATCTGTGTGAGCGACCAAAGCAAGGTTGGTATCTATCGTAGGTCCGTTCTGTAAGGGAGTAAGTTCTACGCGAAACCATTTCTCCTCGTTGTGTGGTGTGATAACAGAGATATCGTATGTATGGGTTTTGTTAAAAGGAATAACGTTATGCCTCAGATACCTCGCGAACTTGGTTGGATAGTGGTTTTTTTGTTGTGCTGCCCATGCTTCCATCAGGTGGAGGTAATGATTGTGGCGGCTGGCTGCGCGTATGAAAAGTTTATGAAGTCCGTGCTGCCAGGCCCGGTTACAGCTTCGTATCATCCATTGATGATCAATAATGATCAACTGATGATTGGTCGCCTGGAACGATAGGCTTTCCAGGTCGGATGTAATAGTTCCCATGAGAGAAGTCCTCCTTATGATGGATGAAAGTGTTCTTATCTCAGTTCCTCTGGTATGTTCAAAATGTCAGCGACCTGATGTCTGAATCGGGTTGCTTTGCGTGTGCCGTGAATAAGGTTGGATAGACGGTAGGGTGGAATATCATGTTGTTCGCAAAAGGTTTTCTGATCGACCTGAAGTTCGGTTAGCCGTCGTTTGATAGCCCATCCGAACGGAGTGACTGGCTTCTTCTTGTTCAATAGGGTTCACCCCTGAGTGGATTTTATAGTATTCAGCAGGTCATTCTTCGTGTGAAATAGATAGAAATACGTGCTGTTGGTTCCATTATATACGTAAATTCGTCATCTAACAATTAAAAAATACGGAAATAAGTGTATTTTTTGAATTAAAATGACGTAAGTCCGCCTTTTTGTTGATTGGACAAAATAAAAAAACACGCCAGCAAGGGGAGTTGCGGCGTGTTTTTGGTGTGCTCTGAAAAAGAGGTTTCGAGGAGGAGTGCGGAATTATGCTCTGTAAGCGTGCAGGCCTGCTCCAAGCATGTGGAAGCTGGGGAATAACGACTTCATGGACATGGACGTAGGATGCATGGGTGCATCCGGTGAGGAGGCGCTCACAGTAGTCCATTCATTCTCAAGGTCTGCGGTCAGGCGAGCCAGCAGTTCCCGAGTGGCATTTTCATTTAGGGGGATAACTTTGCAAGCTTCGGATACGCATGCATTCATGGCTGAATGTAAGTAACCGAGAACCGCCTCTTCGACGGGGATATCGAGGTGGTGGTTGATCCAGGCGTGAACGGTGGGGAGGCAACCAACTGAATTGTATTTTACGAAGATTTGTTCAAGCGGGCTAAGGTCGATCCAAGGATGCAAGGCGCGAGACAGTTTGATTAAACGTTTGCCTATGATTGCTGCTTGCTCTCTAAGTTCAGGAGGGGTTCGCTGTACATGTACAAGTTTGTCGATCAGGGCAATTCGCCATGTATCCTTATGATCTGTTGCGGTGTAAATCCCCTTGATAGCCATACCTTCTAGACGAACGAGACTGGGGTGTAACTGGCAACGCATAAATGATTCGAGTTCCTCAGCTGTCCGAATGGTGCCTTCCTTGATGTGGGTGTCCATGCCGAAGAAATGGGTGAATCCTCCCACTTGGACAGAGGGATCAAGCAGTTTCGCATAATCGAGTAGCTTATTCCCACGGTTCACGATCTTTCGCCTCCTGCGCTTTATTGTGTTATATTTAATTACATATGATAATCTTTTCTTAAGTTTAATGTGTAAATCCGAATTATATGATATATATATTCACATAAATATCCGTGTTTTGTCAATGATTTATGAGAAAATAAAAACTTAATTAAATATTATGCAGAATTAGAGTTATATAATATGACATAATAAATTATATCTGTGTCATATATTTATGTCTAAAGTCCCTTTGGCCTTTTGCCGAATCAGATTAATGATATGTAATTTTCGAGGAAATATGACTGAATTTTGCAAGAGGTGTGGAATAGGAAGGGAAGAAGAACTGTTATCAATTTAGAGTAAAGCCGGTTGTAGTAAAATGTCATTCATAAAGTGATTAATAAGGACTTTACATTTGTTTAAGAATCCGGTATAATCAATTCTGTTGCCGATAATTTACGACATGCGGTCGTGGTGGAATGGCAGACACGCTATCTTGAGGGGGTAGTGGGCGTATGCCCGTGGAGGTTCGAGTCCTCTCGACCGCATTATATGAAGATTTACGAGAGAAGCTTTCCGTGATGGAGAGCTTCTTTTTTTGTTTTCATATAGCAAACAAGGGCGAATTATTCAGGATGAGGGCATGTGTTAAAAGAGAGAACGCAAAAAAGCCGCCCAAAAGCTTGAGCAGTGTCTGGCTCTTTGCTTTATAGGTGGCTTGTTTTTGTTTATATGTTTGTTCGAAAGTCTACATTTATTGGTTAATCAGCTTCTGAATATCCTCTTCGATTTTGTCCGGTGTAGTCTGCGGAGCATATCGTTTCACAACTTTACCGTCCTGATCGACAAGGAATTTGGTGAAGTTCCATTTTATTGCTTTGGAGCCGAGCAAGCCTGGTGCTTCTTTAGAAATGTGCTGGAAGAGCGGATGAGCGCTGGAACCATTGACGTCAATTTTCTCAAACATCGGGAAGCTTACACCATAATTCATCTGGCAAAACTCAGCAATATCATCGGAAGAACCCTTCTCCTGCGCGAATTGGTTGCTTGGGAATCCAAGCACTTCAAACGGAGCATCCTGGAATTTATCCTGAAGTTCTTGCAAACCCTTGAATTGAGGGGTGAGACCGCACTGGCTTGCGGTATTCACGATTAACAACACTTTGCCGCGATATTGGGACATCTCAATCTCTTGTCCGCGAAGGGTGTTTACTTTGTAATCATAGACTGACATGGGGAACGCCTCCATCCTGTTATTCTTAATATACTTATTATATTTTAAGCAATTAAATAATGCAAAACTTATTTGGATTTAGCGTTGTTATAACCATTCGCCTGCTGGAATCCAAAATGGATGAGAAATACATGAATCAATTTTTGTGCGGTTGAGAATTAGATAGCTTGGAAGAGAAGGATAGCGTATGACCTCATTGTAAGCGTTATTATAGGTGGTTATTGCCGGAAATCTGGCGATTCGGTGATCTGTATGCACTTTACATGATCATGGCACGGGGTGTATGATTCATAGCGTAATTTGAATTTTAATTAAATTGTACCTGAAAAACGAAACAAACGATAATATCGATCGGTCTTATAATGAAGATTTACGAACGATGTTTTAATCGCTGAGTTTCCATTCATTGTGGATGGAAAACGGGGGAACCAACAGAATGGGCTGTATGACAGCAGCGGACATTCATGGGGTGAATTTTTCGGTGAAAGCCGGAAATAGGGCGACTCTCGCGCCCGAATCCGTCAGCTAACCTCGTAAGCGTTAAAGGGAGAGGCAACAAACCGCACGCTGGTTCATGGCGCTTTCGTCATGGATTATTTAAGAAGCGTTTCGGAGGCCTTGGTCCCCACGCTTCTTTTTTGTTGTCTTTTCACGCCAAGGGAGGAACGAAGAATGGATAAAGAGATGATTTTGGTAACCGCTCCAAATGAAGCAGGACGTAAATTTGTGAAATTGCTGATGTATAAAAAAATGCCATTTGCCGTTCTGACGAACAGTGCTGATGAGGAGCGCAAACTTCGCCGTCTTGGCGTAGAACACGTCATCCGTATGAATACAGCAGCTGCTGAGAAATGGTTTTTGCCGCAAGGCAGTGTAGGCAATGTATTTATTTTTGAGAACAGTCTGAACTTGACATGCCGCTATCTTCAAATTTGTCGCTCCTGGACATCGAAGTCCTTGTGTGTGATCACGGAGCAGAGCCATCCTAAAGGGATTTATCGTGGAATGGGCGCGGATAAAATTGTGTATTCACTGAATGGAGAAGTTGGGTTCCTTCTTAATAGCTGCAATAAACCGGAAGCTGAAGTGAGCAGCTTGTGATTGACATTGATCCAAGGTAAGACGCCTGTTATAATTGCAGGTATAGACTAACGGAATTTGAGGAGACTCATGCTTGTCGTGGGTCTTCTTTTTTTATGGAAACAGTACGGTAGTATAGAAGCGAGGGATAACCTGTAGCTTACGAGGAGGAATCAGCGTGCCGGATATTGCCGGATTGAAGTGGTTGTTTTTTGATGTGGGGGATACGCTGGTGGACGAATGGGAGCCAGTAGATGATATTATTGGGCAGTTCGTTCGGGAAGCGAATGATTATGGCTATCCAGTAAAGATTGAGGCGGTAAGAGAACTGTTTGCTACCTGTTACTGTAATTATGAACAGTGGCCCATGAAAGTGGCCATACGTACATATATTCATGATGAAGATCACCGCATTCAGATTCAGGACAAGCTGAAATTCCATAAAGAATTGGAGCAACCGTTTCCTTCTGCAACCAAGGTGCTTGAACAGCTTTCGCATCACTATCGTATTGGCATCATTGCGAATCAGAGCCCTGGGACTGAAGCAAGGCTGGAGAGTTACGGACTTCGTAAATATGTCCATGTCCTGGCCTGTTCGGCAGAAGAAGGAGTGTCCAAGCCTGATCCGGAGTTGTATGCGGTTGCTCTGAAGCAAGCTGGATGCGCGCCCGAAGAAGCGGTTATGATTGGAGATCGAATTGATAATGATATTATGCCAGCACGTAGTTTAGGCTTACGCACCATTCGTATTTTGCAAGGGTACGGAAGGTTCCAGCCAGAGCTTTCGGATGGCGAGCGTGCAGACTGGACGGTTGAATCGCTGGATGAACTTTTGCCCCTGCTTATACCGGATGTGGATGCAGGCAAATCTATATAATGATCTGCTAGATGAGATCGGATTACAGATTTTTTGTGTCTGGAGTGGCTTAACAACTCAAAGACACCAAAAGGCTGATGTGCCCCCCACTGTGGCACATCAGCCTTTTTTATTACGGAATTATATAAGTTGAATTCCTTTTTACACATAAACGTAGAGGACAGAAAAAAACTGGAAAAGCAAAGCGTTTGCCTGAAAGCTTTCTGAAAGAAAGCTACATCGGAAGCATACGCGCATCACCAGATTTTCCACTTGAGAAAAAGAATCCAAAAAATCTGGGGATAACCGCTACTCTCCAGGTTATTCTGTCATTGGAGTGAAAGTGTAAACATCTTTAGTCTGACTTATATAAGCTTAGAACAGCATGATGGTCTGGATGATTAAATACACATTCAGCACAACGATGATAGCGGCAATAGTCCAAGAGACGATTTTGAGCCACAGTTTGTTTGCAAAAGGCCCCATGCTTTTTTTGTCACTTGTGAACATCACAAGCGGGATGACGGCGAATGGCAATTGCAGGGACAGGATGACCTGACTCAAGATCAGCAACTCTTCAGTGCCGCGCTCACCGGCAATAGCAGTGACGATAACAGCAGGGATGATTGCAATCAGTCGGGTAACCAGTCTACGCAACCACGCCGGGATACGGATGTTCAGGAAGCCTTCCATGACGATCTGTCCTGCGAGCGTGCCTGTAAGGGTTGAGTTCTGACCGGATGCGAGCAAAGCTACGCCGAACAAGACACTGGCGATCGTTGTACCAAGCAGTGGGGTTAGCAGATGATACGCATCTGCAATTTCAGCGACCTGTGTCATACCGGCGCTGTGGAACACTGCCGAAGATACGATCAAGATGGCCGCGTTAATGAACAGAGCTAGCGTCAAAGCAATGGTTGAATCCATCGTGGTGTAGCGGATAGCTTCTCTTTTGCCCTGAGTGGTTTGCTCAATCTGGCGGGTCTGCACAATGGAAGAATGCAGGTACAGATTGTGCGGCATAACGGTAGCTCCGACAATAGCAATCGCGACATACAGCATGGCCGGGTTCTGCAAAATCTCGGTGCTAGGAACGAATCCGTGAAGAACACCGCCCATATCCGGTTTCGCCAAAAATAGGTCGATGCCAAAACATAGAGCAATGGTTGCCATCAGTATGATTACGAGGATTTCCAGCGCACGGAAGCCTTTATTTTGCAGTACCAGAATGAGTAAGACATCCACTGCAGTAATGATAACACCATATAGCACGGGGATATTAAACAGCAACTTAAGGGCAATTGCTGAGCCGATAACCTCAGCTAGATCGGTAGCGGCTATAGCGAGTTCACACAAAATCCATAACATCATGACGACGGGAGCGCTGAAACGTTCACGACATGCTTGGGCTAAATCTCTTCCAGTGACAATGCCTAGTTTACCTGCAAGGGATTGTAGCACCACGGCCATCATATTAGAGATAAGAATGACGGATAATAGCGTATATCCGAATTTTGAACCGCCTGCGATACCGGTAGCCCAGTTACCGGGGTCCATATAACCGACAGCGACAAGATAACCTGGGCCGACAAAGGCGAGGAACTTTTTCCACCACGCCGCATTTTTGGGTACTTTCATGGAACTGTGTGCCTCACCTAGCGAGGGGGTCATCGTAGCTGCAGTAGCAGACGCATATTCGCTGGATGGAGAATTGAACGGATTTTTTTGACTCATACATGGATCACCTGACTTTACAATAAGATGTGGCCGGCTTGTAGCCGGAATAAATTCATTTTTAGAATGTGCTCTAGCACAAATACTGTGGCAAATAAACGGAATGAATACGAGTGCTCATATATCTAAAATTTTATGTTCATGTTTACATTGTACACCCTCAATAATTTTTGTCTAGTGCAACTTTTGTGTAGTCGGACAAAAAATAAGGAGAATCTGAGGTTATATTTTCGAAGAGCCTCTTTGTATCGTACCCATTTCGTTAAAAGATACGACTTTTATCAGGGACGCATGAAATGTAGCCAAATGTAAAAGCTGATAAAGTAAACAATCAGACGTTTCAAATCGAGCCAGAAGTTTAAAATGAATTGTAGGCAGTCAAAACTTTATTAACGAAGGAGAGATTCTGATGGAAGCTTTATATACAGCAACAGCGACAGTAAAAGGTGGACGAACAGGTTCGGTGGCTTCTTCGGACGGTGTACTGCAACATGATCTGAAAATGCCGAAAGAACTTGGCGGTGCCGGTGGAGAAGGCACAAATCCCGAGCAACTTTTTGCAGCTGGATACGGTGCATGTTACGAGAGCGCTCTGGCTAACGTGGCACGCAAAGCAGGTGTGAAATTGGAGAATGTCGTTGTAACCAGCAACGTATCGATCGGCAAAGATCCAACAGATGACGGATTCAAGCTAGCGGTTCGTCTGGATGTGAGTATGCCGGGAGTGGATCACAGCCAGGCTGAGGATCTTGCCCGCAAGGCGCATGACTTCTGTCCTTATTCAAAAGCAACACGCGGCAACATTGACGTTGTACTCAACGTTGTCTAATAGATAAGATAATTCCTGGCTCTTTCTCTTTGAAAGGCACAGGTAAAATAAAGAGCAAGGTATCCAGTGATATCTGATCTTCAAGCACACAAGCCCTGCTGGTAGCTCAGCAGGGCTTGTGTTTTCTAACATATACCACCCAAGAATCACCTAATCTGAAAGCGGAGGAGGATTTCTCCGTGTTAGGTCGTACTCTTTTACATAAACGTACAGTCACTTCATGCCACATATTCCATTAAGGGGGAACGGCGATGAGTATTGAAGAGATGATTGAGAGGAAATTTGTATGTACCAAATGTCGGGGTACGGAATGCAACATTAAAGAAGTCTCTATGTCAGGAGCGGGGCTCAGTAAGGTGTTTGATATTCAGCATAACCATTATTTGTTTGTGGGCTGTACGGCCTGTGGATATGTGGAAGTGTTTAACCCGGACGTGTTGAAAGGCAAGAAACAGGGACAAGTTGGCACAATTCTGGATATTCTGTTCGGCGGATAGACATGCGTGAGTTGACATCGACCTGAAATTTCTTTAATATGATTTAGTACTGAAAGTGTCAGTGTCATTAGCATGAACCAAATTTGAATTCACGGGTGATATCCATGTCTTATAGACCAAGCATTGCACAACTGCAAGTAGCCAGCAAAAACGAAAAAGACGGATTGTACGAATTTACGATGAAACTGGTGGATGGTACACAGTGCCGTGTATTCTACTCCAAATCTCCGGATTGGAAAATGACAGCGATCAGCCGTCTGCAGAAAACACCTTGTCCTGTATGTCGTAAAGACTTCATCTGCAAATGTATGGATCAATGGTCAGGTGACCTGCATCAACAAATGATTAACGACGAGTGGATGGAAAAAGCACTGGCTGAGTAATTGTCGGACAGTTATGAGCGTAGGCACTGAGCCTGCGCTTTTTTTCTATTTTACTAGAGAGTGTGGCAGAATAAATTCGGGTTAGGCGAGAAAGTTGGCTCAAAATGGGTAAGTAATCTAACAGCACCATAGAGGAGGCCACGATCATATGACAGTAGACCAAGAGGATAAGCATCAGGGGCACCCGATTGTTCTTGTAGACGGCGTATGCAACTTTTGCCAAGGAATAACGAAATGGATTATCAAGCGTGACCCGGAAGGGAAATATCACTTTGCTTCACTGCAGTCGGATGTGGCGAAAGGATTGCTCGAGAAGGGTGGTCTGAGAACTGACAGCATGGATACGTTTGTATTGATTGAAAATGGAAAATACTATACACGCTCCACAGCAGCGTTAAGGTTGGCCAAAGGTCTCAAGTTTCCTTATCCGTTACTCTATGTGTTTGTTATTGTGCCCAAATTCATTCGTAATGCAGTATACAACTGGGTTGCGCGCAATCGGTACCGCTGGTTTGGGAAGGACGATGCATGTATGTTGCCTACACCCGAGACTAAAGATCGATTTTTATAAGTATAAAAGTATCAGTTTTCAAGGATAAGCTTCCATAAGAAAGAAGTTTCATGTAAGGTGATTAATATCGGAAATTACTGGGTAATTACTGTGGGTTACATTATTTTTTACATTATTGGGAGGATAACAACTTGAAGAAGTGGACGACAATGATTATTGGGGCATTATTGGCAGTAAGCTTGGCAGCATGCGGAAACGACACAGATAAATCTGCAACGCCGCCAGCAGGTAATGAAACAACGACTGAAAGCAACAATACAGCGGAGCAGAATGCGGCTGTTCCAACATTGGATGAATTGCTTGCCAAAACAGGTGAAGCAACGAAAGCGCTGAAAAGCTTCACTACAGAAGCTAACATTGATCAAAAAATTAAATTGGATGCTGGTGAGCAATCTCAAGATCAGCAAGTAAAAACGTCTTTGAAAATGGATATCATTAAAGATCCAATGATGATCTATCAAGAGATGGAATTGGATATGTCTGGACAGAAGCAAAATGTAAAACAGTATATTACTTCAGACAAAATTTACTCCCAAGTGGGTGACCAGTGGGTAGCTATTCCAGAAGATCAAACGAAGGCGCTCATCGAACAATTGAAAGCTAGCATGAACCCGGAAAAAGAGCTGGACCAATTCAAAAAAGTAAAAGAAGACGTTAAGATCACTGAAGAGGGCGACAACTATGTCCTGAACGCAGATGTATCGGGTGACAATGTCAAGGAATTGGCTAAATCCGTTATGGAACAAAACGGTTCAGATGCTCAAATGCAGGCTATGCTTGATCAAATGAACATTAAGAGCATGAAGATGAAATATTTGATTAACAAAGAGACGTCTCTTATGGAGAAGATCGATGTAGAGATGGTGATGGAGATGGAGCAAAACAATCAGAAAATGACGATGGACATGAAAATGGACACTTCGTTCTCCAACCATGACAAAGTTGCAGAAATCAAAATCCCGCAAGAGGCTTTGGACAGCGCAAAATAAGTAAAGCCTGAAACACCTTTGATTCTTACTTCGGAATACCTGTGGGTAGACCGGATAAGGATCAGGGGTGTTTTTTTGATTTTGGAAGTTCTTTAGAGTGTTATAATATGGACTTGTATGATTTGTTTTTTAAATTTGGTCATTTGTAAAAGGATCAGCCGTGATTGTAAACATGTGGTTGCGTAAGGTTAATTCATCATTGTTTTAATGGGAAGGGGATACCGAGATGATCAAATATGCACATATTCATCACGTAAGTCTGGCTGTTCGTAATTTGGAAACCGCAAAAAAATTCTATTCGGGTTTGCTCGGAATGCAGGAGATTGAGCGTCCTCCGTTTCGTTCCACGGGTGCGTGGTATGCGATCGGCAGTCAGCAACTTCATCTGTTGCAACATCCGGAAGGTCATACGCTGCGGGAAGCGGGGATTGATACAACCGACGGACATTTTGCACTTTGGGTGGTCAGTTATTCGGAGACGCTAGCTTGGCTGGAAGAGCAAGGTATTGAATATGAAGCTAGACCAGATAGTGTGGCTGGATTCGCTCAGATTTTTATCCTTGATCCGGATCGAAATATCATTGAATTTGGAGCGCCTTATGGTTCCTAGGTGAGATGGTTAGAATAAATCCCTTGCTCGTCCAGAAATTGTATGTTATAGTGTGCATACATTCATAGCACGTGACGGAAGCACCGTCCATATCCTGCAATTTCATGCGGGAAATGGGCGGTGTTTTTTGTGCTTTTTTTTGATGGGAGGGAAACGTAATTGATTGTCCTTAAGGCAATGCTGGTATCGAGGGATAAAGATTATATCCAAGCTTGGCTTGACTATGTACAGCGTAGTTCGTCAAGCTCCACGATGCGATTCATCGCTTTTTCACAGTGGGAAGCATTCAGGAATCATATGGATGAACTGGATGAACAAGAGCTACCTGATCTGATCATCGCTGAACCTGAGTTTTTAAACCCTTGGTTGATGAATGGTGGGGATGTCTCAGGTATCCCATGGCTTATGCTTAGCGAAGGAGCTGACGAAGGGCACGAGGCGAAGCAACTCATGAAGTATCAGCCGTTGCCTGCGTTGCTTGAAGCCGTCAGGAGGGCTTGCAGGCAACCACGTAGTAAGCGGAGTCGACATTCGGGTCAAGAAACATTAACCATCGGTGTATTATCGGCATCGGGTGGGAGTGGTAAAACAGCCGTAGCTCTGCATATGGCGAAGCAACTTGGACTCGCTGGGTATTCTGTGTTGTATCTCAATCTGGAGACTCTGGACAGCTCATTTCCTTTCCTGGAGAGAGGGTTACGGCAGGGCAGTCAGCATCATGTGGAAGCAGAGACAGGTTTATCACGACTACTATATGATCTGAAAGCCCGTAAAAGGGAGGTAGCGGGTGGTCAGTTACAGACGCAGCGGCGTAGCCTGAATCAAGGTCCTACACAAGATAGAAGTGCGGGGGGAAGGAAAAGTACGGATGCACATACAGATATAGAGTCTGCTACTTATTCGGATATCTCGGTAACAGGACAAATGAAAACAATAGTTGAGTATGTTGTTGGGCATGAGGCATTAAAGGCGGATGTGTTCTGGCCGTTAGCCAACCGTAAGGAAATGTTACAGATGTCTAAAGCGGATACAGTGGATCTCATCCGGTATCTGACCGATTCCGGGCAATATGAAGTGTTGATTCTGGACGGAGACTCAGGCTGGGATGAACGTAGTGATGGCATCCTGAAAACGGCAGATACCTTCGTCTGGTTAGTAGAAGATGATATCGCCGCGATGCATCGATGGGGACAATGGCTTCAGCATAACGAACGTAACCGAACAGAACTGTTAGGAAGTATGCTGGAGCGTACGTATTTTGTCATCAACAAATATCGGGAGCAAGTGATCAATCCATTGCCAAGACCTGATCTGTATGTGGATGCAGTGTTGCCTTATATTCCTTCTTGGAAACAGATGAATCAGGAAGAGGTCATGCTGAGTTCACCGATCTTCCAGCGTGAAGTAAAGAGATTGTGTGAATTGCTGATTCAGGCTGAAGGAGGTGGCTAGCCGCAAGACAGAATGCATTTATATACAGGAGGAGCCTGGGGAGTTATGACAGATCATTTATGGAACATCACAGACCGTGAAGAACAATTTCAAATGCTTCGCAGAGAGGTCCGAGCTTCGCTCGATATGACTTCTTCTGCCGGGGATGAGGAGTTGTGGGATGGGATTGAGAGAAAAGTTCTCGGTGATTCGGACCTGGAAGATTTGACTTCAGGTGAGCGCCATGAGTTGGTGCAACGATTGTACGATTCTTTTCGCGGATTGGATATTTTACAACCTCTGGTGGATCACCCGGACATTACGGAGATTATGATCAACAGTCATCGGGAGATATTTGTGGAACAAGAAGGGGAGGTCAGACAGATTCCACTGCAATTCGAGTCCAGAGAGCGGTTGGAGGATATTATTCAAATAATCGTGTCTGGTGTGAACCGCATCGTCAATGAATCTTCCCCCATTGTGGATGCCCGCCTGAAGGACGGTTCACGGGTCAACATTGTGCTTCCGCCTATTGCGCTAAAGGGGCCAACGATGACGATCCGGAAGTTTCCCAGTGAGCCGATGAAGATGTCTGATCTGATTGAGAAGGGGGCCTTGCATGAGGAAGCAGCCGAGTTATTACAGCAGTTAGTGCGGAGCAAATACAACATTTTTATCGGGGGAGGTACAGGTTCGGGGAAAACGACTTTTCTGAACGCGTTATCCCAGTTCATCCCTGCTGATGAGCGTATTATTACGATTGAGGATTCAGCGGAGTTACAGATCGTGACTGTGCCCAATCTCGTCTCTCTGGAGACCAGAAATGCCAATACAGAAGGAAAAGGTCTTATCTCTATCCGGGATCTGATCAAATCCTCCTTACGGATGCGTCCAAACCGGATTGTGATTGGGGAAGTGCGGGGAGCGGAAGCGCTGGATATGCTACAGGCGATGAACACGGGCCACGATGGAAGCTTGTCGACTGGCCATGCTAATACAATCTCGGACATGATCAGTAGACTTGAAACGATGGTCCTTAGTGGAGCGGAACTTCCCATTACTGTTGTAAGACAGCAGATTAGCTCGGCCATCGATATTTTTGTACATCTTTCTCGGCTTCGAGACCGTTCACGTCGTGTGACGGAAATCAGTGAAGTGATGGGTTTATGTCATGGTGAAGTGCTTCTGAACCCGTTGTTTCGATTTCAGGAGCAGGAGGAACGGGAAGGGCGTATCATTGGTGGACTCATCCGGGTGGGCAACCTGACCAAGGTGGATAAGATTCATATCGCCGGACTTGGAGAGTGGCTTGAAGGATACATAGAACAATTAGCTGAGCAGGCCGGACCAGAAAACAAGTAGTAAGCTATGAAAATAAAGCGAGCTATAGGATGGGATACAAGGTGAGTGGAAAAGAAAAACGTCTTATAACAACTATGATTTAATGTTTTTGATGTGACCTATCTTGTTGTTAACGATATTGGGAAGTTCCAAACCATGTTGTGAGAGAAAGAGGGTGCAGAGGGCGGTGCAGGGCAAGCAAGCATTAACGAATTATACCGTATATACACTTAGCTCAAGACAACGCTTTGTCTGTATGCTGGTCAGCGGATGTTTATTTTTCGGTGTTGGCTTGTTGTTTTATCATCACTGGTTGGCAGGCACGATACTGGCTGCTGGTTGTATATGGGTGCCCAGGTTTTGGACAAAGGTGTTACTGGAACGCAGAAGGATGACACTTAGTCTGCATTTCAAGCAGGCTCTGTATGCACTATCCTCGGCCCTGGCGGCCGGGAAGTCAGTGGAAAACGGTTTTAAGGAATCCGTTGAAGACCTGCGGATGTTGAACCCTGAAGCTGATACCGATTTGATTCGAGAGTTCACTATATTGCGGACACGCATGGAATACGGTCAGCCGATTGAAGAGGCGTTGCAGGATTTTTCGGAAAGGGCACAGATTGAAGATATTACGAATTTCGCAGACGTGTTTATTACTTGTAAACGAACGGGAGGTGATCTGGTGGAAGTGGTTCGTCGTACCTCCGCAGTGATTGGAGAAAAGCTGGATATTCAACAGGACATCATGGTTGCTGTGGCTCAGAAAAGATTTGAATCCAAAGTGATGTTTGCGGCACCCTTCATTTTTTTGTTATTTCTCAACCTGACCGCCAAAGATTTTATGGAACCATTATACAGCGGGCTCGGATATCTCATTTCTACAGGTGCGCTTGCTGTGCTGGTCTGCTGTTATCTATGGATTCATCGCATTATGGATATCAAAGTGTGAGGAGATGAAAAGATGCTGTTTCCCCTCATGATTGGAGGAGTACTTAGTGCGGGCTGGATTGTGCTTGATCGAACCCGAGGGAAAACTTACAAGCATTTACGAAAGCTGCATATGGAAGGATTACGTTTGAAAAAAATGCATGCTCCTTTTCTGTTTATGCTGGACAAGTTCGAGATCGGCCGCAGATTACCTGTACTTATGTTTCGGATGCAGCACGCGATCCAGAAGATGCATGGCATACAACATAGCGGTGAGAAAACGCTACTCTATTGTGCTGAAATGTTGACATACTCATGGCTAGTGTTGCTGGCAGGATGTTTATTATCCCTCGTGAGAGAGGTAGGAACGGGAGGATTAGCTGGTGGGATTGTTCTTGCAATTGCTTTACCGTTTGCGATGTATAAGGATCTTTACACCAAGGTGAAGCGAAGAGACCAAGATATCCTTATAGAGCTCCCTGAACTGCTTAATCGAATTGTGCTCTTGGTTGGGGCAGGGGAAACAGTACAACGTGCAATCAACCATAGTGTGAATAGCCAGGGCGAACGGAATCATCCCTTGTACAACGAATTGCGGAGAGCGGCAGGGGACTGGAATAACGGATACTCGTTTCAGCAATCTTTAGAGCAGTTCAGTCGCCGATGTGGTGTGCAGGAAGTAACGATTTTTACAACGACAGTTTTACTGAATTTCCGGCGTGGAGGAGGTGACTTTGTATTGGCACTGCGGGATCTGTCACATGTATTGTGGGAGAAACGCAAGGCGGTTAGCCGGGCCAAGGGAGAGCAGGCCTCTTCGAAATTAGTGTTTCCGATGGTGCTGATCTTTTTTACAATCGTGATCATGATCGGTGCGCCAGCTTTTATGATGATGAACATGTAGGAGGGAAATTGGGATGAAGAACAAGGTAGCGGCATTTTGGAAAGAAGAAGAGGGTCTGGGTACGCTGGAACTGATTCTGATTATTGGTGTAATTATCATTATAGCGTTGATCTTCAAAGACCAGATTAAAAAGTTGGTAACAAGACTGCTGGTTAATGTCAGTAGCAAAAGTGATGAGTTTTTTGAGTAGACGTTTTAGAAAGGAAGAAGGGAGCTTCACTGTCGAAGCTTCCCTGGTCTTCCCCATCATATTATTTATCCTGGTGTTGCTGCTGTTCTTCACGATGTACATGTACCAAAAAACGTTTTTAAACCAGCATGCTTATGCGGCTTCTGAACGAGCTGCCTACAGTTGGGATAATAGTCACAAACAGGCGCTGACAGGCGAATATGCTTCCGGGGAATATGATCACTTGTATTGGAGGTTAAGCGATGATCGGCTGTTAGGAGCTTTATTTGGTTGGGCGGGAGCGGACAATGAGGTTAGTGTTTCTATACCTGGATCTGAAGGCGTTAGTCTTTCGGAAAAAAAACTAGCACAAGCATCAAGCCATATGCCTTCAGCGATGAAGGGCACAATGACATATCAAAATGCATTGATCCAGCGGAAGGTAACAACTGAGCTTGAGCAGGTTATATCGTTGCCTCTGCCCTCATTTTTGTTTGATTCCGGCAATCTTGTGCTCACGAAGGGCTCCTCTGCTGTTGTAGAACCGGTTGAATTCATCCGAACGGTGGATTTGATCCGTTATTACGGTGCCAAGTTTAAAGGAAAAGGTGGAAAGGAAGCGACTTCAGCTGTGGAGGCAGGGCAAGTTATACAGCATTTTGGAAAAAACGAAAAATGAGCAAAGGGGGAGGGAGGCACTGTTTAGAAAAAAAGATGGTGAAGCTGGAGCTGTAACGTTATTTCTGATTTTGATTCTGGCTGGAGTGTATATGTTTGTGGCAATTTTTATTGATTATGCGAGAATTGCTGCCTTCAAAGTACAGACGGAGCGGATGGCACATGCCGCAATGAGATCCGTTATGTCAGCTTATGATACATCGCTTCGGGAGTATGGTTTGTTTGCATATGGCGACAGTAGCGGAGATGCCATTATGGCCAAAGTGTTGAATGATAGTGTGAAACCTTCTTCCGTAAAGGATGGTTTCCCGATTCTGGATATTCAATGGGACACCACTTCACTCGGTATGGAACGTGAACTGGGCAGGTATGATATTTTTAATCGTCAAATCCAGGAAGACATGAAGTATAGAGCGCCGGTTGATTTTGCTATTGAAGTGATTAATCGATTCAAACCGATGTCAGAGGAGATGAAGGAAGCAGCACATACCGTAGATCTGTTGAAGAAATTACAAAAGCTCTATGACAAACGTGAGAAATTGCTGGATGAAGCGATTGGGAATCAGATTGAATCTGCCGATAAGGTAATGAAACTTCCAGACTTGATCATGAAACCGCCAGCCCAGGCCATCTATGAAGAAATGCTTGAGACAGCGCCAGAGACAGCGGCAGAAGCGGCTGCACGTTATGCGGATTACTTAAGCAAGAAACAAGCAGACGAAGGACTGCCTCTCATTGAACAGCTGTACATATTGGAATTGGGGCGTTACCGGACAGGTGTAAATCAGATTGTGACAGGAATCAGCATGTTGATGCAACCAGGGCTAGAGGCGCATAAGACCAAACTATTGGAAGCACAGGACAAGATTGAAGAGGCACGTGAAATTAATGAAGAAATGAAACGAGTGATTGCGGAAGGAGAAAATCGTTCCGAGAATGCCGGTTATGACAACGTGGGTAGCTCTACCCTCCCTGGAACGAGTCCGACATCTGCGGGTTCCGGCAATGAAGCCAAAAGTACACGTTCGCTCGCTTCCGAGCTTGTCAGGGAAGATGCTCTATTTGATCGGATAAAATCTCGTGTGATTTCTCAAAATGAAGACTTCTCTGGCGTGCGAAAAGATAGCATGGAACTCAATACCCAGCTTCGGAGTGTGACGGGTATGAGTGGTGTTCCAATTAAACCTGCGGTCAGGCAGGCAAGTCAGACTACGGAACGTTATATGAATTCTTTTGGGAGAACAGGCCCTTCCAATCTTATCACACAGAGCCAACAGGAGCTTGAAAACGGCCGTGGATCGGATGCCCAGCGTAAAGAGAATGACAAGCAGTCCAAAGGGAAGTTGAAGGAAATCAAACGGATATTCAGCCGGATAGAAAACGGAAGTTCCGGTTCCGTGCAGACATTCAAACAGTTGGAACAATTTTATGAGGCCAACATAGCGTTCAATCAAAAAAGCTCTGAGCGAGCGGAAAAGACAGAGATTGCGAGTGATCCGTATGATTCCGGTGGAAATGCCATGAAGGGAATGGATCACCTGTTTGGAGGGATGTCAGGACTACTCGGACAACTTGGCGATGAGTTGTTTCAGAATGAATATGCGCTTGCTTACTTTAATTCCATGGATTTTGGTCAATTGTTCTCCTGGACGGAAGGTAGTGGAGATGTTAATGACGTGTTCAAACTGGAGAATCAGGAGCTGGAGTATATTCTATACGGTTTTCATAACCCTTCAGGTAACATCGCATCTGCATATGCGGAGGTCTTCGGAATGCGTCTGGCGATTCGTACAGCTGAAGGACTAAGTGAGAATAGTAAGCTTGGGAATCCGCTTCTTGTGCTGTCTGCCGCGATCCTATATGGAATCACGCATGCAATAGAAGATATGGTGAAGCTGGCGAAGGACGGCAATGTTGAATTATCCAAATATATCAAGGTGAAGCTGACATACAGGGATCACCTTAGATTGTTCCTGCTTATGCATAGCAATAATGATCGCAAAATGTCCCGAATGTTAGCCTTGATCCGATTGAATACGGGAGCTAACCCGGATGAGAAACAAACTTATGCTTCCGGTCAGATGCGCAGCAGCATCAAGCTATGGTTTTTGCCTGGAATTGTGCGAAGTATAGGCGCTGTTATGGGCAGTGAGGATCAAGTACAAGATGGACGCTTTTTCATTGAACGGAAGGTGGATTATTCCTATTGAACACGTGAAAACATGTTGATGGAGGCATGATGGAAAAAAGGGTTCAGGTTCAGGATGAAAGGAAATGTGTGCAGATGCAACATCGGATCACGCGGATAAGCAGATTGGAACGCTTGAAGTCACTGAGAAAACAGGTGTTTGAAGCGAAGAAAGAACAGGGCACTATGGTGCTGGAGGCTTCGCTGGTTCTACCCATTTTTCTATTCTTTATCCTATTTCTTATCTTCATTGTTCAGATGACACTGATCTCCACCGCATTGCAGAGTACAGCGGGGGAAACGGTAAAACAGTTATCAACGAAGGTTTATCCAGTATCGCTTGCCTTCGCGCCTTCAGATCCTGCTGGAGTTGAGAGCCTGGAGGAGGGCTGGAAATGGCCACAGCTGTCCCTGACGGAATGGGCAGACGGTTACGCTTCTTCCTTGCCTTCACCCTTAAGTGACTGGGTGCGAGATGCAGCGAAACGTGGTGAAGAGCCACTGCAAAGAATCAAAACGTCGGTAATGGAAGCCATACTTGATCCGGTTGTGAAGCCGTTGTTGCAACCTTTTGTTGAAACTACACTGCTAGATATGGAACGTATTCATGTTAACGGAGTATCCGTTCCTAACTTGAAGAATAAGACGAATCCGTATTTCAGATTAGAGCTGAGTTATGAGTTGCCTGTAAAGGTTCCTTTTCTCGGCAAGCCTTTACGAATTCAGGTTGCTGCATCAGAGCGGATATGGATTGGTGACACAGGAGAAGGAAGTGGCAACGGAAGCGGGGGAGAAAATAGCACGGGGTCAGCAACTGTTTTATCAAAGCCAGATCCAGCATTCATAGGGAACCATGCAACGATAAAGGTTCAGGTCGAGCCAGGCGCAACGGCTAATCTCACGATTTTTTACAAGTCTGGTGAGAGTTCTGCGAAGCATATTGGCTGGGCTACGGCTGACGAGAACGGAATCATAGAATGGACATGGTTTGTGGGCACTCGAACAACGGAAGGGACTTGGAGTTTTGTTGTAGAGACTGCGGAGGGCATGCAGACGGAAACTTCATTTACGGTAGCATCCAGAAAGTAAGGAGCGATGATATAGGTGGGATGGTTTTATGTGATCTGTGGTATATATCTTCTGGTGGCGTTTGTAACCGATATACGGTCTATGAAAATTCCGAATCGGTTGACTCTACCAGTAACGGCAATGGGAGTTCTTGCTCATCTTGCCTGGGGAGGCTGGGGAGGTATGTGGTTCTCTTTAGCTGGATTTGCTGTTGGTTTCGGTATGTTGTTTTTAATGTACGTCATCGGTGCAGTCGGTGCAGGAGATGTGAAGTTATTTGGGGGCATAGGAGCCTGGACGGGGTTTACATTTGGCATACACGTGATCATATATTCCATTCTGTACGCTGGATTAATCGGCTTAGTTATCCTTTTATTTCGCAAAGATGCGTCGCAGAGAATACGTACAATGATGTTTAATATATTCGGTTTCTTTAAACTCGGCTCTCTTAAACTCGTAAGTCACGAAAAAACGTTGAAGTTCCCGTTTATGCTCGCTGTACTTCCCGGTTTCGTCAGCTCATGGATTTATATGTTTGGGTAGTTGCTCTGCTCTGGAATAACAGCGATTGAAAGGCTCCTCTGTTATTGGAGCATCCGTGTAATGACTTTTGTTAACATATTAAAACAATGGAAAGTGAGGAGCGGTATGTATGGCTTAACGAGGGATTTCGTACGTAACGGCGGGACATTTATGGTTTTGGAAAAAGCGGACGGGCTACGAATGGAGGAACTCAGCAGGGTACAGATCGGTATGTTAACCTCGAATCGAATTCCTCGTATGCTACCTTTATTCACTCGGGAGATTGATCAGAATGTAACGTTACAGTATGACATCTCCGGATATAAGATGTTGTCCCAGATGTTAAAATCGAGTCAAATCAGCTTGCCAGTATTGTATAATCTTTTATTTCAGTTGGCAGAAGCTCTTGTGGAGTGCAGGCACTACATGTTGGAACCACAAAATTTGTGTATTCACGAAGACTATATATTTATTCAGGGGGCAATGGAGCAAGGGGAGCTTGGTTTAGTTTACGTACCCATGATGAATGCCCATGCCCGGCAGGAGAAGCAACCCCCGCAGATATTCCGTGACTTGGTAATCAAGCTTATGGCTCATGTTCAGGAATTAGAAGGAGAGGGCATACAACGAGTATTACAGTTATGTGATGATGAGCGGTGGGACATTCGGCAATTACGTGAACTTTTATTAGAATTGTGTACTGGTAAACCAGCACGACCGATATCCAGTCAGCTACCTGAAAAGAAAAGCGTCGCCAGACTTAATTACAATAAACCTGATACAGAACAATCAGATCGTCATCAACGTGAGCGCCAGCAAATCATCAAACCGGATGTAGACATTAAAAAAGTAGACCCTTATTCGAATTCTTTGTTACACAGGCCAACAGCTGGCCAACCTTCGTCGAGAAATACAAACTACTTTCATCAGAATCAGACCTCAACTCAGCCTGAGTCCTCTTCATCATTTGTTTCCGTAGATCAGAAAAATGTGGAGATGGAAGAGCAAAATTCGGTCACTAGCTCTTCGCGTACAACATATATCTGGCTAGGTTGTATAGTTTCCATGGCATTAGTATGGAGATTTATCTACATGCAACAGCCAAGTCAGAATGCAATGATTTTGTCTACAGCGCTAAGTGTTGGCCTCATTGCAGTGGCGAGTTGGATGTGGAAAAGAACGGGTGGCTCCGCTGGTGTATCCGGCGTTCGTATCCCGTTCTCTTTATCAGTGCTAGGTAAGAAAAAGGATAAGGGGGCTAAAGTTGAAGAGGAGATGTTTCAGGAGAGCTGGCGCTGGAATGCCATGGATAAGCCCGAAGAAGATAAGGGGAAATCCATTGAATCTTTGCCTGAGGTTGCTGAAGATCATACCTCTTCCCGCCTTCGCAGCATGAGCATATCCCCTATGAACCTAAAGTCTGAAGAAATGCTCAATCCACCATATACTGAGAAACGGGAAAGGGAATGGGGGAGCACTTCTGAATCCCATCTCACGGGCTCAGCCGCTGAGGCAACAGTTAATCTGCAGCCACTGGACGGATTATCCAATGAAGACAGAAGCTCTAGTCTACCATCATATTACCTTGAATTAACTCTAAATAAAGGTGGAGGGAGCAAACGTGTTGATGTGAAGGGGGCATCTTTTGTCATTGGAAGAGCAGCGGATATGGTTCAATATGTAGATAACTCGACAGGTGTATCCCGTGCACATGTGGAATTGAGTCGGAGCAAGTCTGGTTATGCTCTCAAGGATCTAGGTTCCGTCAATGGAACGATGCTTCAAGGAAAACTGCTGGCTCCTTACAAAGAATATCCACTGACGGATGGGGATACGTTCATCCTGGCCGAATCGGTCTACGTTTATCGAGTGTCAGGATGAACTGTACGATCCAAATGTAATTTGTTTTAATCGGATAACCCGCGATGCTTCAGGTCCTCAAGAGCCTGAGTCAATGTGGGGAAGGTAAACTTAAAACCGTGATCCAAGGATTTTTGTGGAATGACCCGTTGTCCTTGAAGCAGGACGACGGATAGTTCACCAACCAGTGTTTTGATCAGGAAGCCAGGGACAGGGAACCAGTGAGGACGATGATAGACTTTGCCTACCGTACGGCCGAATTCATCATTGGTTACCGGGTTGGGCGAAGAAGCATTAACTGGACCCGAAATTTCTTTGTTATGAATAGTAAAGTCGATCAATCGAACGATATCCATGATGTGAATCCAACTGGTCCACTGTTTGCCGCTGCCGATCTTGCCGCCAAATCCTAGCATATAGGGCAGTTTCATCAATGGGAATGCCCCTTTTTTATGACCCAAAACGAGACTGACACGGATTTTGACCAGTCTTACATCCCGGATGGCATCGGCGGCAACTTCCCATTGTTCCGAGACGCGGGAAGGAAAATTCATCGACCTTTGCGGGCTGCTCTCATCAAAGGTTTCATCGGGAGAGGTGCCGTAGATTGCCATGGCCGAAGCCTGGACGACAACTTCTGGCTTTTGTCGTAGCGATTCCACTAGTTTAGCAACCCGGGCAACGGTTGTAACTCTGGATTCCACAATTTCCAACTTGGCCTTCGTTGTCCAACGCTGGTTCAATGTCTCACCCGCTAGATTCACCAGAGCATCAAAACCTTCCAGTTCCTGCGGCGTTTCTTCGAGCTGATCCCAAGATATATATGTAAGGTTTTTACTCGGATTATGCATGTCAGGAAGCTTGCGAGTGATTACTTTCACATGATGTCCGGCCTGCAACCAGTAATCTACAAGTGCGCCTCCGACAAATCCGGTACCTCCACAAATGGCAATTTTCATATTGAACATCCTCTCTTATGGGTCAAAAAGCCCCGCAAGGTAAGTTAAATGAGTGAAAAGGGCTTACCGAGCGGAGCTAACATGTGTTTAATTTAACCAAATTGGTACCACATCTAACGATGCTGACCTGCTTTATTTTCCAATCGGTTCATACGCTATAATTCATGGAATGATTATTTCATCAAATGGCGATATGGAGTATAGTCGATTTTATTTTTCTCCAGAAATTTAACCAGAAATTTGTTGTCCCGTTTTGGTGTCGCAATGATATAACCTTTAATGCAATGGTCTCTGGACACTTCGGTTGCATGATCTTCCACGGCAATTTTACCAATCTCGGCAGCAATGGAATGTTTGGCAATGTCGCGAAAAGGGCCAGGTACAGGCTCAACAAGCTGATCCAGAAAAGCTTTGGCTTCATCTGTCCATAGGTGGCGGCTTGTCTCCACCCAGTGATTCTGCCAATCCAGCTTGGACTTTCCGTCAGCTTTCGGCAGCACTTTAAGGAACTTCCGCATCATGAAAAATCCACCGATGCACATGCTTCCAAGCAGCAAAAGCGTCCAGAACGCAATCGTATTCATAAACCAGTTGCTGGGCGAACTACTCGTTAAAAGCTGGGTGTAGGTATTAAAAATCATTGCCAAATCACCTCGGTTTATTGATTTTCACGCCCTGATGAAAAGGCGTCCATGTTCCGTAATTTGCTGTCAAAAATAGCCTCTCATTCGAATTATATCGCATTTCTAGATTTATTTCGATAATCGCGTTATGATAGTGGATAATTCAGAAAAAGGGGGATCTATTGATGCTGAAAATCGGCTCCCACGTGTCCTTTTCGGACAAGGGATTATTGAGTGCAACGAAGGAAGCGTCCTCGTACGGTTCCAGTTCGTTTATGATATATACGGGTGCACCGCAGAACACACGCCGCAAGCCTATTGAATCGATGTTTATTGAGGAAGGCAAACTTGCAATGCAGGAAGGCGGATTTGAGGACATTGTTGTGCATGCTCCTTATATCATTAACCTGGGCTCTTACAAGGACAGCACATATGGACTGGCTGTGGACTTCCTTCAGGAGGAAATTCGCCGTACTCACGCCATTGGTGTGAAAAACATCGTATTGCACCCTGGTGCATTTACGGATAAGGATGCTCATTACGGTATCGAACGTATTGCACAAGGATTAAATGAAGTGCTCGATGGTATTCAGGAAACCGATGTGAATATTGCACTGGAGACGATGGCTGGCAAAGGGACTGAGATGGGCCGGAGCTTCGAGGAACTTGCACAGATTATTGAGAAAGTGAAACATAACGAACGTCTGACGGTGTGCATGGATACGTGCCACATTCATGATGCGGGTTATGACATTGTCAATGATCTGGATGGTGTACTGGATCAATTTGATCGAACGGTTGGACTTGACCGCATTGCTGTAATGCACATTAACGATAGTAAAAACCCTGCCGGTGCACGCAAAGACCGTCATACACCGATTGGATCGGGCTGGATTGGTTTTGAAGCAATCAACCGTATTGTAAACCATGAGAAGCTGAATAATCGTCCATTCATTCTGGAAACGCCGTGGATTGGTAAAGATGCCAAAACCCAGCGACCGATGTATGAAATTGAAATTGCATTGCTGCGCGGAGACGTGGAAGGCCGTTTCGGTCAGGAGTTCCTGAGTGAAGTCGAGCAAATGCAGCACTTCTTCAAGGGTAAGGAACTGGATTCCCGTGCGTATGTACTTGATGTGTGGACACTGCTCAAAAATGATGCCAAAGCCAAAAAAGCTGATCCGCGTGAACCGCTGGAACGCTTGTATGACATGGTGACAGAGGCGGCATTGTTCCCGCATTTGAATGAAGAACAAATCAATCACCGCTTGATTGCTTGGCTTGCAGGGTAATCCCTGCAAGTCTTGCCTGATATAGTTCATGTATGTCTTGTCTAATTGAAGGAGGAAGATTAACCCGATGGAGATTCACGCAAAACAAATACGACCTGATGATCAAAACCGCGCCAATCGAGCGCGTATGCTTATTTCCTGTCCGGATGGTCCGGGAATTGTAGCAGCGGTATCACACTTTTTGCATCAACATGGTGCCAACATTGTACAGTCTGACCAGTATACGATGGACCCGTCAGGCGGTATGTTTTTTATGCGGATCGAGTTCGATCTACCGCAACTGGAGAGCAACTTGGCGAAGCTGGAAGCGGATTTTGCCGATGTAGCAACACGTTTCGAGATGGAATGGTCTCTTTCAGCGGTTAGCCGCAAAAAAAGGTTGGCTATTTTTGTATCCAAAGAGGATCACTGTTTGGTAGAGCTGCTCTGGCAATGGCAGGCTGGCGATCTTGATGCGGATATTGCTCTTGTGGTCAGCAACCATTTGGATATGAAAAACTATGTAGAGTCTTTCGGCATTCCGTATCACCATATTCCGGTTACAGCCGATACGAAAAAAGAAGCGGAGCAACGTCAACTGGAAGTGATCGGCAACGATGTGGATGTGATTATTCTCGCCCGTTATATGCAGATTATCTCTCCAACGTTTATTGAACATTACCGTAACCGTATTATCAACATTCATCATTCGTTCTTGCCAGCCTTTGTTGGAGGTAAGCCATACGCTCAAGCCTATAACCGTGGTGTTAAAATCATTGGCGCAACGGCGCATTATGTAACGGAGGAGCTGGATGGCGGCCCAATTATTGAACAGGACGTTCAGCGTGTAAGCCATGGGGATAATGTGACCGAATTGAAACGCATTGGACGTACTATTGAGCGTGTTGTGCTTGCGCGGGCTGTGAAATGGCATGTGGAGGACCGTGTTCTTGTACACGAAAATAAAACAGTCGTATTTTAAGTCTAAGTTTACGCTTTAATACTGTGCAAGGTTGATCCGTAACCTTGCAAGAGAAGTAGACTCAGTCACTCAGAGAGTGCTCCACTATAATCCGAGCGGCCCCAGTTCAATGATGAACCGGGTGCCGCTTTTTGGCGTGTATGTATTTTCCGCATAGACCTAACAAAGTACCAAAGAGAAGATGGCCAACGACCCAATAGAAAATGGCACCAGCGTCATTCAGATCGGGTACACGTGGGGATAACGGAGACAAAGGGAGATAGAGCAGGGAAGAGACGGCTCCAATAAGTATTCCTCTACTGACTGGACGGCCTGAACGTCTGATCCACCAGATATAGAAAATCCCGATGATAACAGATACAGCAAGGTGCAGGAAAAATTCGATCCATTCCGGCAGGCGCGGAGGAAGCCCTGGTACAAAATCAATGTTAAGTAGCAAGGTGTATACCTTTTCGTCAGTTAATGTTTGGACCACTTTGAGAAACAGTCCTAGAAAAACGCCGCTGACGATTCCGGTTATGATCCCGGAAAACAAGGGTAATGATGATTTTAACGAACGAGACGGGTGTCGCACTGCATCTGACATTACAAGCCCTCCTTGGAATGAAGCATACCTAGCTATCTGAAAAATAAACCGTTCACCTTGCTCTCGAATCGAGAGATACAGACTAGAAGATGCAAATTTCACGTTAATCTCTAAAAAGTGTATGGTTTTCAGCTTAAAGGTTATACTTCATCCGATGGATTAACAAGGTTTAGCGAGAATCAGCCGAATTTTTCCGTAACTTTCTAAAAGAAGGTTATGGAAAAGCTTCACGGCAAGTGATACAATACAAAAGTGAATAAGTCAAAATGAAACATTCAAGCGGATTCACTTATTGTTTATGCGGTTTGCTTGTATGATGAGAGGGACTCGCTTGCGCACCCGACTTATCTAAAGACATGAGGAGGACAAACCATGACTGACAAGAACGAAGCGATTCAAAAGGACGAGAACACCACAATCGACAATCTGTCGATTACAACCGTACGTACTTTGGCGATTGATGCAATTGAGAAGGCAAATTCCGGACACCCGGGTATGCCGATGGGCTCCGCTCCGATGGGGTACCAGCTTTTTGCAAAAACGATGACTCATAACCCGGACCACCCGACTTGGATTAACCGGGACCGCTTTGTGCTGTCCGCAGGACATGGCTCCATGTTGCTGTACAGCTTGCTGCACCTGAGCGGCTACGATCTTCCTATGGAAGAATTGAAACAATTCCGTCAATGGGGAAGCAAAACTCCGGGTCACCCGGAATTTGGACATACAGCTGGTGTTGATGCAACTACCGGACCACTGGGTCAAGGTATTGCAATGGCAGTTGGTATGGCTATGGCTGAAGCTCAACTGGGCGCGACTTATAACAAAGATCAATTTAACGTTGTTGATCACTACACATATGCAATCTGCGGTGATGGCGACCTGATGGAAGGCGTATCTCATGAATCTGCTTCCCTGGCTGGACGTCTGGGCCTTGGTAAACTGATCATGTTGTTCGATTCCAACGACATTACGCTGGATGGTAAACTTGATCTGTCTTCTTCCGAAAGCATCGCTAAACGTTTTGATGCGTATGGCTGGCAAGTGCTGCGTGTTGAAGACGGTAACGATCTGCCCGCAATTGAAAAAGCAATCAAAGAAGGTCAAGCAGACACAGCACGTCCTACATTGATCGAAGTGAAAACCGTTATCGGTTACGGTAGCCCGAACAAGCAAGGTAAAGGCGGCCACGGCGGTACTCACGGATCTCCACTGGGTGCAGAAGAAGCTAAACTGACTAAAGAATATTATAAATGGGTATATGAAGAAAACTTCCACGTACCAGCTGAAGTTCGCGATCACTTTGCTCAAGTAAAAGAAAAAGGTATTGCTGCAAACAAAGCATGGGACGCACAATTTGCTGAGTACAAAAAAGCATACCCTGAACTGGCTGCTCAGTTCGAAACAGCAATTAACGGTGATCTTCCAGAAGGCTGGGATCGTGATCTGCCGAAATATGCGGCAACAGACAAAGCATTGTCTACGCGTGTAGCTTCCGGTAACGCTCTGAACGGTCTTGCACACAATGTGCCTCATTTGACAGGTGGTTCTGCTGACTTGGAAAGCTCCACAATGACGCACTTGAACAACCTGGCAAACTTCACTCCGGAAGACTATTCAGGCCGTAACATCTACTTCGGTATCCGTGAATTCGGTATGGCTGGTGCGATGAACGGTATGGCACTGCACAGCGGCGTGAAAGTATTCGGCGGTACGTTCTTCGTATTTACCGACTACCTGCGTCCGGCTGTTCGTCTGGCTGCACTGATGAGCCTGCCAGTAACGTATGTTCTGACTCACGACAGTATCGCTGTTGGTGAAGATGGTCCTACGCACGAGCCGATCGAGCAATTGGCTTCCCTGCGTATCATCCCGAACCTGACGGTAATTCGTCCAGCTGACGGTAACGAAACTTCTGCAGCTTGGGCTTACGCGCTGGAGAACAAGAGCAACCCGGTTGCCTTGGTACTGACTCGTCAAAACTTGCCGATCCTCGAAGGTACTGTAGAAGGTGCACGTGAGAACGTTAAACGTGGTGCTTATGTGGTGTCCGATGCTAAAGACGGTAAAGCGGTAGCACAAATCATCGCGACAGGTTCTGAAGTACAGCTCGCTGTTAAAGCTCAAGCTGCACTTGCTGAGCAAGGGATTCAAGTTCGCGTAATCAGCATGCCTAGCTGGGATCTGTTCGAGAAACAAGACAAAGCTTACAAAGAGTCCGTTCTTCTTCCGGATGTTAAGGCTCGTCTGGCGATCGAAATGGCTTATCCAATGGGCTGGGAAAAATATGTTGGAGATCAAGGTGACATTCTCGGAATCAGCACATTCGGTGCTTCCGCGCCTGGCGACCGTGTAATCCAGGAGTATGGTTTTACTGTGGATAACGTAGTTAGCCGCGTAAAAGCATTGCTGTAATTAAAACTTTATACTTCAACAGTCTGTCATGGGCCGAACGTCTTCCGGCGCTTCTGGCTCATGACAGTTGTTATTTCCGCAGAGTCAAGGGCGGCATGGCTGCCCTGATCTGTGTTGCCTTTTGTTTTCATTAACTTCAGGGGAGCGGGTACGCATGTCACAATTCGATCAAGTCAGTGTAGTGAAAAAGGCCAACATATATTATGATGGCCAGGTAACCAGTAGAACGGTTATTTTGGGGGATGGCAGCAAAGTGACGCTAGGTATCATGCTTCCAGGTAACTATGAGTTCGGCACAGATTCCCGCGAAATTATGGAGATTCTGTCCGGCGATCTGAGAGTATTGCTTCCTGGTGAAGAAGAGTGGCAAGAGATTCAAGGCCAAGCTACATTCCACGTGCCTGCTGAATCCAAATTCAAACTGGAGATACGCAGCGTTACCGACTACGTCTGCTCGTACCCGGCGGAATAACACAAGAAGGGGAACTCGAACCGCATTGTTGCGGATTCGATTTGCCCTTTTTGCTTCTTGAATGTTAACAGCCAAGTTCGTGCATAAGCTTGTCAGCAAGTTGGATTTGAAGTATCCTTAGGACAAGTTGTTTAACATGGAAAACGGAAATAATATACCGATATCAGGAGGTTTTTGAGATCATGGCAAAAAAAGTGACATTTGACTATAGTACAGCTTTGCAATTTGTAAACCAGCACGAAGTAGACTATTTCGCTGAACCGATCCGCTTGGCTCACGAGCAACTTCATAATGGTACAGGAACAGGTTCCGACTATCTCGGTTGGATCGACCTTCCGACAGCATATGACAAAGAAGAATTTGCCCGCATCCAAAAAGCGGCTGCTAAAATCCAAAGCGATTCCGAAGTGCTGATCGTGATCGGTATCGGTGGATCATACCTGGGAGCACGCGCAGCGATCGAAATGCTGACACATTCCTTCTACAACAACTTGCCGAAAGACAAACGCAAAACTCCTGAGATTTATTTTGCAGGTAACAACATCAGCTCTACGTATGTGACACACTTGCTGGATCTGGTAGAAGGTAAAGACTTCTCCGTGAACGTTATCTCTAAATCGGGTACAACAACTGAACCAGCGATTGCATTCCGTATCTTCCGTGCAGCTCTGGAGAAAAAATACGGGAAAGAGGAAGCTCGCAAACGTATCTACGCAACAACAGATAAAGAGCGCGGAGCACTCAAAAAGCTGGCGAATGAAGAAGGTTATGAATCTTTCATCATCCCGGATGATGTAGGTGGACGTTATTCCGTACTCACAGCAGTAGGTTTGTTGCCAATCGCAACAGCAGGGATCAACATCGAAGAAATGATGCAAGGTGCAGCTGATGCTTCCAAAGAGTACAGCAATCCGAATGTAGCGGAGAACGAAGCCTATCAATATGCTGCTGTTCGTAACGCATTGTATCGTAAAGGCAAAGGAACAGAGATTCTGGTGAACTACGAGCCTTCCTTGCACTTCGTATCCGAGTGGTGGAAACAGCTCTTTGGTGAAAGCGAAGGTAAAGACTACAAGGGGATCTATCCTGCATCCGTAGATTTCTCCACAGACTTGCACTCTATGGGTCAATTCATTCAGGAAGGTAGCCGGAACATCTTCGAAACCGTTATTCAAGTCGCAGAAGTATCCGAACACATTTCCATTGAAGCTGATGCGGACGATCTGGACGGTTTGAACTTCCTGGAAGGAAAAACGATGGATTTCGTCAACAAAAAAGCATTCCAAGGAACGTTGCTCGCACATACAGATGGCCAAGTTCCAAATCTGATTGTGAACATTCCAGATATGACTCCATATTCCTTCGGATATCTGGTATACTTCTTTGAAAAAGCATGTGGCATCAGCGGATATTTGCTGGGTGTGAATCCATTTGACCAACCGGGCGTGGAAGCATACAAGAAAAATATGTTCGCATTGCTGGGCAAACCAGGCTTTGAAGAAGAGAAAGCAGCGCTCGAAGCGAGACTTTCTGAATAATTCATGGCTTCGCTCATATAGTTAAATAAAGATTGTTAAGTCCATCCGGGAATGCGAGCTTTTGCAGGGTATCGTTTCCCGGGTGTCATTAACCAAGGCAGTTCATCCGCAATATGCGGGGAACTGCTTTCTTGTAAAATGGATGATTTAAGGAAAGTTGGATTGGAAATGATTGAACGTTATCGAACGGTTCGAGGATCGGGACAACTGGAAATTGTGATCAAGAAATCACGGTTTATCGGTCATATTATGCCGGTCTCAACTGAGGAAGAAGCTATTGCTTTTATTGATGATATCAAGAAAAAGCATTGGAATGCGACACATAACTGCTCGGCGTACATGATTGGAGAGCGGGATGAGATTCAGAAGCAGTCCGATGACGGGGAGCCGAGTGGTACAGCGGGTAAACCTATTCTTGAGGTGATCAAGAATCAGCAATTAAAGAATGTAGCGATTGTTGTTACAAGATACTTCGGGGGAATCATGCTTGGCGCTGGTGGACTTATTCGTGCGTATACAGATGGTGCTGTGGCAGCGATTGAAGCAGGTGAAGCCATTACCAAAGTGTTGCATCGAGAAGTATTTGTCGAACTGGATTATACGTGGCTTGGGAAAGTGGAAAATGAGTTAAGGGGCCGGGAAGTGCGTACAGGTGAAACGGCTTTCACCGATAAAGTTACGTTAACGTGTCTTCCGCCGGATAGTGAAACCGAGGCATTTATCGCCTGGATCACGGATTTGACGCAAGGGCAATCCCGGATCACGGAGGGACAGCGGCTTTATTTTATTGAAGGGGAATAAAATATATGGCTAGAAGAGCAGTCGAACAGGAGTTGTCGAGGGAGCGGATACTGGAGGCGGCGAGGCATCTTTTTATTACCAAAGGATACCGCGCCATTTCGATGCGAAGCATCGGCCAGCATCTTGGCTATAGTCATGGGTCGCTGTATTATCATTTTAAGGAAAAAGCAGAATTGTTCTATGCGATCGTGGTGGAGGATTTCAACCATCTGGGACATCTACTGTTGCAAGCCATGGTCAGGCCGGTTGCAGGCGGCGTGAACAAAGTGGAGCATATTTTGATGGAGTTTATTCGATTTGGTCTGGAAAATCCATATCAATACGAGATTATGTTTATGATTCGGGACGAGGAGTTGTTGTCCTATTGTCGTACGGAGCAGGGACGTTGTTTCGAACTGTTTGCGTCGATTATCAGGCAGTATATGAAGGAAGAGGGCTGTGCCGAAGAAGATATTCAGCATGTGCCGCGTACTTTGTTTCTGGCTATGCACGGATTCATATCGTATCATATTCAAGATCGTTTAACGTTTGCGGAGATCGAATCCTCTGCGTTGTCTCATGTGAAAGTATTGTGCCGTAACTTGGGTCAGCAGCCTGGCGTGCAATAATTTGCCGCTTATGCCTGCCCCTACACTTCAAGGCGGTGATTGATCATAACATTAACTCTTTATTACGTTATCATGCGAAAGATATTATTTTCATACGCTGAAGATGAAGACAGGCGTTCCTAACCCCGGTACAGGGTGGAGCGCCTGTTTGTGTTTGTCTTTTTTGGAGATGGAACTTAACCTTCCATAATTTTAATAAAATACTCCCGGTTACGCGGTCCATCAAATTCGCAAAAATAGACTCCTTGCCAGCGTCCGAGAAGTAGTCTGCCTTCATGAAGGATGACAGTCTGTGATGGACCGGTAGTTATTGATTTGAGGTGAGAGGCCGTATTGCCCTCGGCATGACGATACTGAGGGTGCTCCCATGGGTACACCTCATCGAGACGTAACAAGACATCATGTTTAACATCAGGGTCGGCATTTTCATTAATAGCAATGCCAGCTGTTGTATGTGGACAATAAATGAGTACGGTGCCATTCTGCACGCCGCTGCTTTGCACAACTTGTTTGACTTCCCGTGTGATATCCTTCATTTCATCTCTTGCAAATGTTGATATATTTTGTGTGTATAACATGTCTTTCCTCCTTGTCGTTGTAATGGCTCTCCTCAATTTTAACTCCTCAGATAGTAACTTAACCACCTGAAGATCAACAAAACTCATTGATTCTACAGGTAGAAATAAACGATTTATAAAAGGATGTATACAAGGATGAAGGCTACACAAATGTTTGATTACATTGAACGGAATTTCGCCAATGTAATGTACTGAAATCGTTTATTAAAAATGGGGAAATTTGTGTATTCGAGGCATCAAATAGTTCGAATAAAAGCATTGACGATCAGCACTGCAAACTGGTAAAGTATCAGATAAGCAAAAACCAAGTAGACTAATGGGAATAATAATAAAGTAAACTTATCCAACTCAGGAAAATGTCGTATGAAGTCAGGTAGACTGCCGACCGGAGTTAAAGCCGGAGGCTGGGAGGGAACACAGTAATGAACACCGTTCTTCGTCACAAGGGATGGACTTGGGGTTTTCGCAGTACCGTATTGTTATATTTCATCGTGCTCATTGTACTTCCAATCATCGGTGTATACGCCAATTCCTTCTCCGAAGGATGGAGCAATTTTGCTGAGAGTATCATGGACCCGATCGCATGGAAGGCGGTGCTGTTAACGGTACGTCTGGCCGTGGTCGCCGCTATAATTAATGTGGTCTTAGGAACCATGATTGCCTGGGTGTTAACCAGATATCGATTCGTTGGCAGATCCTTTCTTAACAGTCTCGTCGATTTGCCTTTTGCGTTACCAACAGCCGTAGGCGGTCTGATGATTATGCTGTTGCTCGGCCCGATCAGTGCTGTCGGAAAACTGGCTGAATCCATGGGGTTTGAAATTGTTTTTCATCAGCCTGCAATTGTGATTGCGATGACCTTTGTTACCTTTCCTTTTGTCATCCGGGCAGTGCAGCCTTTGCTGGAAGAGATCGATCCTTCCGAGGAAGAGGCTTCGTACACGATGGGTTCTTCCAAGGCACGTACATTCATGCAGGTCATTCTTCCATCTATGGCTCCTGGCATGATTAGCGGCGGAATGTTGGCTTTTTCCAGAGCGCTCGCTGAATTTGGCGCGGTTGTACTGGTTGCCGGTAATATTCCAGGCAGAACACTAACCGCTTCTGTTTTTATCTATGGTGAGATTGAAAGTGATAACCCGACTGGGGCTGCTGCCGTATCCGTGTTGCTACTAACGCTCTCCTTCCTGATCCTCTGGCTGATCAATCTGGTACAGATGCGGGGGAGAAGAAGATGAGAAGACTCTTAATCGGACTTACGTTTGTAGTATTCACACTGCTGTTGATCATTCCTCTTGGACGGATTCTGATTGGCGCATTTGAGGATGGTGCAGGCGGCTTTGTTAAAGGCATTATGCGTCCTGAAGCGCTTCACGCTCTGATGATGACAGGGTTGGTCGTTCTGGTGGTTACCCTGTTAAATACATTGTTTGGCATCATGATGGCCATTTATCTGGTCCGCGCAGGATGGCTGAGTGATCGGGTGAAAGGACTGCTTAACAGCATTGTCGATTTACCTTATGCGGTATCGCCGGTTATTGGCGGTTTGATGATTGTTTTGTTGCTTGGACCAAACAGCATCATGGGAGGTTTTTTTGAGGGCATCGGATTTAATGTGGTGTATGCTTTTCCAGGCATGGTTATTGCCACGTTGTTCGTTACGTTCCCGTTGATGGTAAGGGAAGTTATGCCCGTCCTGCAAGAGCTAGGTTCGCAGCAGGAAGAGGCGGCTTCCACACTTGGAGCCTATGGCTGGAGAACGTTTTGGAGTGTTACCTGGCCTTCCATCCGCTGGGCAGTGGTCTATGGTCTGGTTCTGACGGTAGCGCGTTCACTGGGAGAATTCGGGGCGGTATTGGTCGTATCCGGTAACATTATGAATAAAACGCAGACAGCAACAACACTGGTGTATCAGGATGTAGAGAATTTCAACGTGTCAGCCGCAAACGGTGTGGCATTGGTGCTGGTAACCTTCTCCGTAGGACTGCTGCTCCTGATGGAATGGGCCAAGAAGCGAAAGGAAGTGCATTAAGATGCATGTAGAAGTTCGTGATCTGAACAAACACTTTGGTGATTTTCATGCGGTAAAAGATGTCTCGTTCGATATTGCCAAAGGACATCTGATCGGTTTGCTCGGCCCCAGCGGAGGCGGGAAAACGTCGATTCTGCGTATGCTAGCAGGGCTTGAAAGCCCAGGGTCGGGCGAGATCCGCTTCCACGGAAAAGTCGTGAATCATCTGCCGCCTCAAGAGCGAGGCATTGGATTTGTATTTCAGAACTATGCGTTGTTCAAACATATGAGTGTTTTTGATAATATTGCGTTTGGTCTCAAGGTGAAAAAGACACCCAAAGCCCAGATTCGTGATCGCGTGATGGAACTCGTTGAGCTGACTGGGCTGAAAGGTTTCGAACAGCGTTATCCGCACCAGTTGTCAGGTGGACAGCGTCAACGTGTGGCCTTTGCCAGAGCGCTTGCGCCTGAGCCACAGTTACTGCTTCTGGACGAACCGTTTGCAGCCATTGATGCAAAGATCCGTCAAGAGCTTCGTTCATGGCTGCGTGAGTTGATCGAGCGGGTAGGCATCACGTCCATCTTTGTTACTCACGATCAGGATGAAGCCATTGAAGTAGCAGATGAGATTATGATTATCAGCCAAGGTCGTTTGGAGCAAAAGGGTACTCCTTGGGATATTTATAAAAATCCGCAGACCCCATTCGTGGCGACTTTTATTGGGGAGTCTACGGTGGTGGAGGATGCCTCTCAGCTGAAAGGTTTCGAACATGCTGTGCATGGTGGCAATACGCGCGCACTGATCAGACCCGAGTATATCGAGATTGGACTCAAAAACGAGTTCACGATGTTGTCTGCAACGGAAAAAGGCATTGTGAAACATCTCCACTTCCGCGGTAGTGAATGGATGGTTGAAGTTGAGGTGGAGGGACATAAGCTCATCACTTATCGCTCATTGGAGAAAACGACACTGGAGATCGGGCAAACGATTCGTGTGCTTGTGCACCGCGCCTATTTGTTCAACGACTCGGAGAGCTGGGTTGTTGAGAACCGACTGAAAGAAGATCCGATGCCTGTCATGATCTAGAGCCTGTTATGTTAAGAATAAAGCAGAAATGAAAGAAGGAGCGGCCATGCAGACGAGCCAAAACAAAAAGAAATTTATACCTCTATACGTGATCCTGATGCTTGTGCTCGTCTGTGTGACTGCCGGATGTAGCAAGCAGGAGCCAGGGCAGCCAGACGGGGTTTCGAGTGGGGATTCTTCGAACACACTGGTTATTGGTGCATATAGCGTAGCGAAGGATGCGGTAGGTGAACTGTTGCCCAAGTTCCAGGCAGAATGGAAAGCCAAAACGGGACAGACCATTAATTTTCAAGAGTCTTATGAAGCCTCAGGAACTCAAGCCAGAGCGATCGTCGGCGGGTTCGAAGCGGATGTAGCCTTGCTGGCGATGGAAAGTGACATCGACAAACTGGTGAAGGCCAAGCTGGTCACTACGGATTGGAAACAAACGCCGAATGAGGGCATGATTACTCGTTCAATCGTTGTGCTGGGAACACGAGCAGGAAATCCACTTGGGATTAAAGATTTTCAGGATTTAACCAAGCCTGGCGTAAAGGTGCTGTATCCTAACCCGAAAACATCCGGCGGTGCACAGTGGGATATTAATGCGATCTACGGTGCAGGATTGAAGCTGTCGGAGGAGAAAGAGGGTAAGAAAGACCCTGCCGCAGCCAAAGCATTTCTGGAAGAGGTGCACCAGAACGTTGAATCCCTGGATAAGAGTGGCCGTTCCTCGATGGCTGCATTTGAATACGGTGTAGGCGACGTCATCGTAACATACGAGAATGAGTTACTCGCTCGAATTGCAAAGGGTGTAGATTATGATATCGTGGTGCCGAAAAATACGATACTCATCGAAAATCCTGCAGTGGTGGTGGATAAATACGCTGACAAACATGGCAATCGGGAGCTGGCGGAAGCCTTTATCGCATACTTGCGGACACCTGAAGCGCAGCGTATTTTTGCGAAACACGGCTTCCGCTCGGTAGACCCGGATGTATTTGCCGAGACGAAAGAATCGTTCCCGACACCAGCGGGACTGTTTGATATCAACTATCTGGGTGGATGGGATGAGGTTCGTAAGACGCTCTATTCCAAACGCGGCGTATGGTATCAGGTGCTGGCAGGACTGTAGCAGCTAATGTGAACCTTCATTTTACGGCATGCCGAGATGGAGGTTTTTTACTACGAAAAGGTTATAATAGGAAGTATACTAATACACATGTTGGCATAATCGTAATTGCAGAGAGGTGTGACCGTAATGAGTACAGAGATCAAATTGTCCCAAAGCACAGCGATTCGGCTGGAGCAGGCCCGCGGCAAGGGCATGCCAGAAGCGGATATATTAAAAGCGATTCAAGCCAAGGATGTAGCGGCATTTGATAGCGTATCCGAAGAGCATTATCGGTACGATACGTTTTTCTCCTATGCGGACGAGCATGGTGAGGACTTGGAAGGGGCTCTACAGAACGGGTATCGAATTACGTTTAATACGCGTGGAGGACTTGGAATTTGGCTGGAAAAAGCATTTAATCTGCAAGCAGACAAGGATTTCGCGGTGGGTGAGGGGATCATCACCGGTTTGCAGTTGACTGCAGAGCAGGCTGAGGTGCTAGAGCAACGTCTGGCATGGAACTGGGTCATCACGGATGCCTCAGAGGTTCCTGCTGGCCGTGAACTGACGTTGAAACTGCGTGCGCTGGTGTGAGCGGACGCATATGGAATCATCGTGTCTGAGGCTGGGTTTCTCCAGCCCGGTCAGACGACAGACTTTCCCGGCCAGCTGTGATGAGCTGTGAGTGGGGGAGTCTTTTTTTTGCAAAAGCGGAGGTAGGGGATTACAATTTACATAAAATATTTGTGGCACAACTTTGTTGATTACGAAGGAAGAGACATCACATCTGAGCTGAATCGGCTTCAGGGAGCGAGAGGGGAATGCGGAATGAATCAGCTCACATTTCTGGGCACAGGCGACGCCATGGGTGTCCCAAGGGTGTATTGTAGTTGTGAGGTATGTGCAGAGGCGAGGCAGACAGGAGAGAATCGACGAAAACGTTCATCGGTCATGATTCATGATGGTAGTCACGTGGAAGATCAGCCTGAAGACGGGATGTTTATGATCGACTGCGGGCCGGACTGGCGTTCCCAGATGGAAGATCAGGGGATGCGGATGGTGCACACGTTACTGATTACACATGCGCATTTTGATCATATCGGCGGTTTGCCGGAATGGGCAGATGCGTGCCGCTGGCTAGGCATGAAGGGAAAACTGTATGCCCCGCGTGAGGTAATTGTTACTATACAGGGACAATTTCCGTGGCTCGCTCGTCACATGGATTTTATGGAAACGGATAACGGGATTGAACTCGGTGGATGGAAGGTTCGTTCCTGGAAAGTGTGTCATGGACATAACGGTTTTTCCTATGCATATCGGCTGGAGCGTGAGGATTATGCGTGGGCGTACTGTTCGGATGCTATAGATTTGAAGGAAGACGAGAGGGAACCGTTGTATGGACTGGATCTACTGGTATTGGGCACAAGTTTTGTGCATGAGCTGGCGGAGTTTTCGACGCGTTCGGTGTATGATATGCAGGAGGCGCAGGAGCTTTTGCGAGAGTTGAAGCCGGGACACACCTATTTTACACATATGTCCCATGATGTAGATGTAAGGCAGGACTATAAACTGGATCAGGGCATTACCATAGCACGAACAGGCATGACGGTGACGCTGGGCTAAGGTTCGATGTCGATGCGAAATCAGGATTCGGCATTAAAATTGGAGAACCGGAGATCTAGGAATAGTTTTGTTTTGAAAAAATAATGAAGAAGAGCGTATCCTTTACAGGAGGTTCTTCGTTTACATAATGAAACACTTAATTAATATAAGTTGAACTATTTTTTACACTATAACGGAGAGGACAGAAAAAACCTGAAAAAGCGAAGCGATCGCCTTTATCACCGGATTTTTCCCTTTGGAAAAGGGAATCCAGAAAATCTGGAGATAACAGCGATTGGAAGGTTATTCTGTCATCGGAGTGTCCTGTGTAAAATTTTTAGTTCAAATTATATTATTAATCAGGAACAAACAAAGGGGGGCCCCCGAGATGGCCTTTGTGAAGTCCGCAGATTGCGAAGTCAACAGACTTGAGCATGAATGGAGTAACACGCGTAATTACAAGACGGATCATGTTGGAGATGGCGGAATTACCAATCAAATGAATCAAGCTAGTCCAATAAATCAGATTACTACAACGAATCAGAGATATGATATGGATTGTACAAAGGATGCTGTTGGGAAACGTATTTCGCACCCCATGTTGCACGATATATTGCCTGACCTAATGGCTTCACTCTATGCATATTGCTTGTCATTGACCAAATCAGTGACAGAGACAGAGGATCTCGTACAGGAAACCTGTCTTAAGGGATTATCGTCAGAGATGGTGCAAGCTTCCGAAAGATCAAACGCGTCGTTTAATTGGGAGGCTTATCTGATTCGGATTGCACGCAATACATGGATTGATGGAATTCGTAAGCAGGAGAAGCTGCGATCTATTCTCGCGGAGATGAAAGCTGTGATGTCCGAATGTACGGAAGAAGAATCATTTGAAGAGCTAGAGACTGCGGTGCAACTGTTAGTTCACACCTTGCCACCATGGCAACGAGCAATCTATATTTTACGTGAAATCATGGGATATAAGACGGCAGAAACCGCTGAGATGCTGCATACAACCGAAGGTGCTGTAAAAGCGGCATTAAGCCGTGCCCGTACAGCTTTAACCAAGGTTAGGCATACATTGGAGGAAGCAGGGATGGATGCTGCATTGGAACAGGCGACGATGGAAGAGCACGCTGATCTGGAGCAAGAGCAGCTCCGCAGTTATCTGATGGCTTTCCGCCAAGGGGATACCGCACGTCTAATTGATCTGTGCCTGAATCGCACGGACGATCCGATGGCTGTAGCGGGTACGATTTTGCAGCAGACTCTGCCGTCTCAAGCGATGCAGCCATTGATGTACGGTTATGCCACTTCGAGCACGATTTCGATGCCTTATGGAGGTGGATATACGGTAATCATGGCTGCCTAATATAAGGAGGCGACATATATGAACGTTGTACCTTACGTGGTAGAACAGACCGCTCGCGGCGAGCGGAGTTATGATATTTATTCACGCTTGTTGAAAGACCGCATCATTATGGTGTCAGGAGAGATTGAAGATCAGATGGCCAATGCCATTATGGCCCAATTATTGTTTTTGAGTGCCGAGGACCCGGATAAAGATATTCAGATGTACATTAACAGTCCGGGGGGATCTGTGACAGCGGGTTTCTCGATTTATGATACGATGCAGTTTGTGAAGCCGGATATTTCGACGATCTGTACCGGTATGGCGGCGAGTTTTGGTACGATTTTGCTGGTGGGCGGCACCAAGGGGAAACGAATGGCGTTACCGAACAGCGAGATTATGATTCATCAGCCGCATGGAGGTACACGCGGGCAGGCATCCGATATGCTGATACATGCAAACCGGATTATCCAGCACCGCCAGCGTCTGAATCAGTTGCTTGCAGACCATACAGGCCAGCCGCTGGAGCGCATTGAAAAAGACTCTGACCGCGATTATTTCCTCACCGCAGCCGAAGCGGTGGAATATGGTCTGGTGGATAAGGTTGTTACAGGTGCGTAGTGTCACCTTAGATGGAATTGACGAAGCGAGTGACACAGACAGCAAATATAATCGAAACGACGGATGTAAAGATTTGGACGACAGGGGACTGTCGTTCTTTTTTTTGTTTTTTCTATTGGAGGTAAGAAAATGGATAAAAAAGGTTGACCTAAACCGGATATAGTGTGTATATTATATATATACACTATGCCTGGTTATTAATATGAAACAATGGCAATGAGGTGAAGGAACGAACATGAATATACGGATATCCAATGCATCAAGCGATCCCATCTATATCCAGATTTTATCCCAGATTCGGCAGAGCATTCTGAACGGAGAACTGGCAGCAGGAGACCATCTTCCTTCCATCCGTCAACTTGCGAAAGATCTGCAAGTCAGCGTCATTACAACGAAACGTGTATATGAAGAGCTGGAAAAGGATCAGTTAATTGATTCCGTAGTTGGCAAGGGAAGTTTTGTATCCGGTGCAAATCAGGATTTTATCCGGGAGAGACGTATGAAGCAATTAGAAGCGAAGATGCTTGAGGTTATTCAGGAGAGCAAGGAACTGGGCATGAGCACACAGGATTTGATTCATCATCTTACTTTGCTGTTAGAGGAGGAATAGGCAAGATGAATGCGATAGAATTGCGGAATGTTACGAAAGGGTATCCGTTATTTAAGGTGGATAACATATCCACAGATGTGAAACAGGGATTTATCACAGGGCTCATTGGCCCAAACGGAGCTGGAAAAAGTACATTAATCCGAATGATTACCGGACTCATCCATCCTGATCGGGGAACAGTGAGAACGCTGGGCAGTGAGAATCCAAGCGGTGATGTGGCTGTCAAGCAGCGGCTCGGTATTGTGTCCGATGAATGCTTTTATTATGAACATTTGACCATCCGGGAGATGTCACGTTTAATTGCTCCTTTTTACAGTCGCTGGGACCATGCCGTGTTCAAGAGTTATTTGGAACAATTTGAATTGTCTCCGAAAAAGAAAATCCAGGATTTATCCAAAGGCATGAAAATCAAATTCTCGCTTGCGGTTGCTCTGTCTCATGATGCCGATCTGCTTGTCATGGATGAACCAACATCCGGTCTTGATCCGATTTTTCGGAGGGAGTTGCTTGATCTACTGGCTGACATGATTCAGGACGAGTCCAAATCCATCATTTTCTCGACACATATTACGACGGATCTGGAGCGGATCGCGGACTATATCGCTTTTGTTAATCAAGGCAAGCTGATTTTCAATGAAGCCAAAGACGACGTACTTGAGCGCTACACCATTGTGAAAGGCGATATGGATCTACTGGATGCGGATACCCGGCGTCAATTCGTTGGCATACGTGAAACATCGATTGGTTTTGAAGCGTTATCGGACAACAAAGTGGAGGCACAGCGTATGTTCGGCAGTGAGGCTCTTTTGCATAGGCCCGCGCTGGAAGACTTGATTTATTTCACGGCAAAAGGAGGACGTCAACATGCTTAATCTGCTTCGCAAAGACTTTATTGCACTGAGAAGTTCGTTGTGGATTATTGCTCTGTATGTGGTGATTTTCAGCTGGGCGTTTATCCCGAAGATGGAAATGTCCATGTATCTCGTAGGGATTTATACGGCTTTTGGCTCGATTATGCTAGCTACGATGATTGATATCAAAAACCATAATCATAACTTTTTAGTTACACTTCCAGTCAGTCGCAAACAGATCGTGCAAGCAAAGTATCTGTCTTCCATTCTCTATTCCCTGTTTGGAGTGCTTGTATCCTACGGCATTCACAAGATTGTTAGCCTGAATTATCCTGAACTCAACAAACCTCATTATTCCCTGTTGGATATCCTTATTTCTATGGGGTTGGTATTTATACTGGTATCTATTTATATGCCACTTTTCTATGCACTCAGCAAAAAGGGAGCAGGCATTATTAATACGGTTTTCTTCGTTTGTTTAATTGTTCTTGCTCAACCGACTGCGTTTATTCTTGATGTTGCGGGTAAAGATGGGCTGATCACAACACCCATTATCGTGGGGATTGCCATAGCCATAGTGACCTTGTTTTTTGTTTCGTATGTCGTCACGATCCGGTTATTCGAGAGAAAAGATCTGTGAGCGGATTGACTGCATGGACTCGAAGCGGGCGCTAACGATCACAGATGAGCCTATTTGCTCCATTTCAGGTGATTTAAGAATGTAACGATCTCAGGAGACGCTATTTTAGTTATTTCGATGGAAAATGGGTAAAAATCACATGTTTCCATTGAAATAAGGTCACTGGTGATCGTTACATTTTTAGGTTGTGAAAAACGCCTAAATAAGATTTCTGGTGATCGTTAGCGTTGGCATGAAGTGGACATCGATGTGCCCACAGAGGAAACAGCCATTTTGATTATAGACAAAAAGTGGTCTGACCTAAGCCTTGGACACCTCTCCCCATTTTCGTTGACTCTCTGAGCTTTCGTTGACCCACTGTCAGTGGGTACATTCAGAATTCTGCACACTTCTAAGACTTGGCGAGGTTCAATCCACTCTTCAAACTTCCTTATCCAGCCTAAATTCCGGTACTCCTTCGAGTCTTTGTTGCTCTTACTAGTTCTCTTCATCGATCCCAAACTAAGTTTCTTTTTAACTTCTCGCCGCTAAAGTGATCAGTCTGTCCATGCCTTCCCGAATCTGCTGTTCACGGGCGTAGGAGAAGGAGAGACGGAGTTTGCGGCTACCTGATGCGTGTGAGGGATCAAACACGGTGCCAGGCACAAAAGCAATGGAGTGCTCCATGCTTTGGTGTAACAACCTGCCTGTGTCGATCCCCTCGGGAAGCTCGGCCCAGATGTTCAGACCGCCCTCGGGGCGTGTCCATGTCCAGTCTGTCTCCAGCAGACACTGCTCCATCACTTCCATTCGAAGTTGAAGTGCAGTTCGAAGTTTGGACAGATGCTGATGCATACGATCCGACTGGAAGTAACGTAGAAACAGCTTCTGATTCAGTAGTGGTGATCCGTTATCTGTCAGGGCTTTGATCGCCTGGAGTCCTGCCATAAGATGTGAACGGCACATAATGGCTGCGATTCGCAGACCCGGAACAACGTATTTGCTGTAGCTGCGGATGTACAGTGTATGTCCAGAAGTATCATAAGTGAAGATTGGCGCAGGCGGTTTTTCTTTAAAATAAATATCGTATGTGCTGTCATCCTCCACCAGGAAACAGCCATATTGTTCAGCCAGTTCAGGTAACTGTTTGCGTTGCTCTACAGATATGCTGATGCCTGTTGGGTTTTGGAACGTCGGCGTCATATAAAAGAGGCGTGGCTTCTCTGTTTTCATCAGATGCTCAATCTGCTCCAGATCATACCCGTCGGGATGGATATCGGTAAAAACAAGCCGTGCACCCTGTTTGCGGAAAATTTCCATGGCAGGGCCGTAAGTTGGTCGCTCAATCAGTACCCGATCTCCGGGCTTGACCAGTGCACGGGAGATGACATCAATCGCCTGTTGAGCACCGGATGTAATCAGTACTTCGTCAGAGGACAGGTAGAAGCGTTCTTTTGCCGTCAAATGGCTGGCTAGACTGGTACGAAGCTCTAGATCGCCTTGGATCGTTGAGTAAGTACCGAGTAGACGAGGATATTGATCTAACAGATCGCGCATCAATTCGCCCCAATATCGGTTGGGTAGTAGTGCAGGATCGATTAATGATTTGGAAAACTGATATTCCGCTTCCAGTGATTGGACCCGGTCAAGTGTGTCCCAATGGAGCCAGGCCGACACGGAGGGATCATCTCCCTGATCTGTATCGGATAGTGGTTTGGCTGGACTGACGTAATAACCAGATTTGTCTCTAACATAGACGATCCCACGTTGTTTTAACTCCTGATACGCTTTGAAAACCGTTAGCCGGTGCACGCCGAGCAGTTCGGACAAGCTTCGTACCGAAGGAAGTTTTTCCTGTTCAACCCACTCCCCAGCCTCAATCCGTACCATGAGATAGTGGATAACTTGCTCGTACCGTTTCATGCTGTTGTCTGCCATCATTACCGTTCTGCTCACCCGACCCACGCTCCTTTTGATCTCCATTGTAACAGCAAAAGGGAGGTAACTGTTCTATTTTGTTCATTCTGTTCTATAGACCATGAGCTATGATGGAGAACAGATAAAGGAGTGGTTAACATGGTAGGGATTGCATTTACCGTAATGTGTCTCGTTTTTGGAACAACTTTTCTGGCGATTAAAATTGGTGTAGAGGCAGGTATGCCGCCTTTTCTATCTGCTGGACTGCGATTTTTGATTGCGGGAGCTCTAATGTTTACATGGATGTGGATGAAGGGAAAAGTGAACTTGTCCCTGTTATTCCGCAAAGAAATGCTGATTACAGGTGCAGGTCTAACATTTGCGACATTTGCCACATTATATTGGGCGGAGCAACATGTCAGTTCCGGTGTAGGAGCTATTCTATCGGCAACAGGACCGCTGATGATTATGCTCATGCAAACGGCATTATTGCGGCAGAAAACCTCTGCCCGCATGGTGATTGGCTGCCTGATCGGGTTTACAGGTGTCGTACTAGTCGTTTTGCCAGGCGTATCGCTTGGTGCAGGTTCTTTATTTTTGTGGGGATGCATCGCGGTACTGGTGGGGGAAGTCTGTTATTCCGCAGGTACGTTATATTCCAAAAAAGTCATTCATCAATTCAGTGAGATGAATCCTGTTGCCATTAATGCGGTGCAGATGATGTATGGCGGTGTGCTGTTATTTATCCTCTCTGCACTGACGGAATCCTGGAATATGTCGGCACTGGATGTGCTACCGGCGGTGTCGTCCGTGATCTATCTGACGGTCATCGGTTCAATGGTCGGGCACAGTCTATTCTATTGGATTATGTCACGCACTAATCCGCTGTTTCCGGCAACCTGGTTATACATATCGCCACCAATTGCCGTTGGGCTCGGTGCGATCGTGTACGGAGAGCATGTCAGCTGGGTGACGTGGGTCGGTGTCGTTTTGGTTATCTCGGGGCTGTTAACCATGAATGAGAAGGTGAGCGGCTGGTTGAAGAAAGGGAGACGTACGAAGGTGATTGTGCAAGGCTCCTAGAATACCGGATGAATCTCCTCTATAGTATGATAGTAAGAGTTCTTACTTTGAGGAGTTGTGTGTAGTCTATGAGAAAAATCTTCCTGAATTTCGTAACCAGTGTGGCTCTTTCTATCTTGGTATTCATTCTTGTTTTATTTTTCGTTCATATATCCGATTCAACGAATATCATGGTTTCGGTTGCAATTACTGTGTCGTTACAGATTTCTTTTTTAACCGCAGTATTGCTTGCCAAAAATAAAAAATAAAACTAGAAACAAGAAAGCCCGGAACCACCAATTATTGTGGTATCCGGGCTGTTTTTATAAGAACTTTCGTTTATTCCGCGTTCAGTACAAACTTCTCGATAACTTCTTTTACGCCGTCTTCGTTGTTGCTCGCCGTAATATAGTCTGCTAATTCTTTCAGCGCAGGGATGGCGTTGCCCATCGCTACACCAAGACCAGCGACTTCCAGCATCTCGTGATCGTTCCAAGAGTCGCCGATGGCGATGCACTCGCTGAGTTCGTGACCGAAATGGTCGGCCAGGAACGTCAGTGCGTGACCTTTCGTGCCTTCTTTATGCATAATTTCGAGGAAATACGGCTTGGATTTGGTGATATGCACTTCAGGCCCGAGCAACTCACGCAGCTCTACAGCCACTTGGTCCAGATAGTCTGGCTCATCGATGATGAGCAGTTTTGGTGTTGGTTGTTCGATGACTTTAATGAAGTCAGACTCGATGTAATATTGCGTGCCGTTTAACTTGGCATAGTCGAGCAGTTTTTGGTTTTCTTCACGAGCATACAGCTTGTCGTCGATGTACGTTTGCAGATGCAAGTTTTTCTCCAGGCAGTAGTCGAACAATTTGCGGGAAGCTTCTTGCGGCACATAGCGCTCATAGAGCACTTTTTCATCAAGCAGGTTTTTCACCAAAGCACCTTGATAGGTAATAATTGGCACGTTCAGCTTGGTTTGGCGTGCAAGTGCCTGTGCGGAAGCGTAAGCGCGTCCTGTCGCGAGGGTTACTACTACTCCGTGTGCTACCGCTTGCTCCAAAGCCGTTTGCGTAGCGGGTGTAACTTCCTTGTTGTCATTGATCAGAGTGTCATCGATGTCGATGGCAATGAGTTTGTAAGTCATGTGATGTTTCTCTCCTTTTTTATCTGTGTCTATTTCATTGAACGAAATAGTCTCACGCAAAAACTCCGATGACAGAATAACCTTTCAATCACTGTTATCCCCAGGTTTTTTTCTGTCCTCTCCGTTGCTGTGATTCTATTTCGTTCAAACAATCTATGCCCATCTAAATGTCGTAAATCCTTTGTTACTCTTCCAGGAAAACAAGACCGACAAAGTCTTCCAGCTCCAGGTTGCCGAAGTAATGCTTCACATCCAGACCTTCCAGGGCTGAACGCACTTCAGTCTCGTCATAACGCTTGCCGCGTAACATGTCCTCGATATCCGCTACATCGCCAACACCGAAGAAATCGCCGAAGATTTTAATATCTTCGATACGCCCATCCTTGATGTTCATGCGCAGATCGATGATGCCCACCGGGAATTTGCGGGTATGCTTCACATTGCTTTCCGGTGACAGACCATAGTTCCAGTCCCAATTGTTATAACGCTCCGCCGAAATTTCTTTAATCTTATCCCAGTCCTTCTCGGTCAGCTTGTACTGAGGAACGTCCTGCGGCTCCATGCGGAAAATGTGACGAAGCAACTCATCACGGAACTCTTCAATCGTCAGATTGGTGTCAATCAGATCACGAATGTTGGCAACGCGGCTGCGTACCGACTTGGTGCTCTTGGATTTGAATTTCTCGGGATTGACGTTCAGAGATGCCTGAACGTGCTCCAGATTCAGATCAAACATCAGCGTGCCGTGACTGAACATGCGTCCGCGGGTAGCGAATTGGGCGTTGCCCGAAATTTTCTTTTCGCCGACTTGCAGATCATTGCGCCCGGTCAACTCGGCATTGACGCCAAGTTCGTGCAGCGCTTCAACTACAGGCTGGGTAAATTTGCGGAAGTTATGGAAGGACTGACCGTCATCCGCAGTAATGAAACTGAAGTTCAGGTTGCCCAGATCGTGATACACTGCCCCGCCTCCGGAAAGACGACGTACCACCTGCACACCGTTATCCTGAACATATTCGATATTAATCTCTTCAATCGTATTTTGGTGTTTGCCAATGATGATTGACGGACGGTTGATGTAAAACAGCAGGTAGCTGTCATCCTCCATCGGCAGATGTTTCAAAATGTACTCCTCAATCGCGAGGTTTACAGAAGGATCTGTAATGCCCTGGTTATCTACAAACAGCATGGTCATTCCTCCATTAATGTATGTGAGAGGCGCGTAGCCCCTTATGTAGTGATACTCGTGCAAAAGAATCAGAAAACCGAAGTTCCTGAAATTCCTCTTCTATTGTAAACGAATTGTCGTTGGGACACAAAGAAAACAAGTAGATAAAGGCGGATTTGGGCTCGACTCTTGACAAACAGATGAATGGAGAAGGAATACAGGATTGACCCATCCCACCTACGCCATCCATAATAAAAAGAACATAGAGAGAGGATGACGGAAGAATGACCGGTTATATCGAAGTGTTCGGACATGGTGGAGATGTGGAGACCGCAGCTTCGAGGTTTGGTGGGAGTGCAGCGGCTTTTCTGGATTTTAGCGCTAATATCAACCCTTTAGGCCCTCCCAAAGAGGTTTTGGAAGCATTACAGCGAGGTCTGCATTCGGTGCTTCGTTACCCTGACCCGGGCCATCGGGGATTCAAAGCGCTTCTGGGTGAACGTTTGGGAGTAACACAAGAGCAAATTTCCGTAGGGAATGGTGCGGCTGAAAGTATGGCATTGATCCTGCTGGCACTTGCTCCGCGCAAGGTTGGAACAGTGGAACCGGGTTTCTCGGAATATCGCGCTTTGGCACGGCAATTCGGTGCGGAGACTTTGCATACAGAAGGCCTTGAAGAGCTGAATTGGAAAGCGCCAGCTGAACATATCGAACAGTTGATGGAAAAGGTAGACCTGCTCTTTCTTGGACAGCCAAACAACCCAAACGGTGTACAATATCCGGTGGAGACACTGCATAGGTTAGCACGGAAAGCCGAAAAGACGGGTACCGTGCTCGTTATTGATGAAGCGTTTATCGATTTTATTCCACCGGCCCTGCGACAGTCACTCGCTCCTGATCTGAATCAATATCCGCATGTGATCATCATCCGTTCGATGACGAAGTTTTATGCGATTCCGGGCTTGCGTCTCGGATATGCTATAGGTCATTCGAAGTACATACAGGCGATGACGGAGAAACAAGTCACCTGGAGTGTCAACGGACTGGCTCTTATTGCAGGAGAAGCCTGTCTGCGCAGCGGGGAACGGTTCGAGCTGGACACGATATCGCAGATTACGATTGAACGGACACGTTTAATCCAGGCACTGGAGTCGTATGGGTGTAGCGTAACGTCTGGTGAAGCCAATTTCATTTTGGTGCGTGTGCCAGAGCCTTGGACGGCAGCTTCTATGCAGGAAGCTTTGGGACGGCGGGGTATTCTGATTCGTAGCTGTGCCATGTATCCGGGGCTTGAGGCAGGACATGTACGTTTTGCGGTCAAAGGTGCTGTAGCCAACGACAGGTTGCTTGACGTGCTCGGAAGTGTGCTTGAACAAAGCGGGGATCAGGACATGGATATGGCATCTGTCGATCAGGGGATTCAGCAGGGGGATACGCAACATTTTGAAAAAATAAAGGGAGGGAAACGGTTGTGACACTCCCGTTTTATAACTATTTTACAGATGGAAAAAGAGATGAGAATATCTACGTGTCCTCTTCCTGGCCGGGTCTGTACATCGCTGCCCATGAACGGCATGTTAAAGCTCAGAGCCCACAACCTGCTCTCGCACTTTCCAGCGCTGTATATGGCGGCGGGATGCTTGAATTAAACCGCGTATTTAACATCTATGTGAACAAACATTACCGTTGTGATGATCCACCCCGTGATATCGCAGAGGCACTGTATGAATGGCAAGAGCAAGCTGATCATTGTGCCGGATTGTTAACTGCGGTCAGATTGGAGCATACCTCTATTCAGGAGTATACGAGTTCGGATTTTGGACTGTTGTGCTGTACGACTGCAGGCGTATCCAATGCAGCACGAGCAGGTTCCGATAGAGCCGTGTTTGATGTCCGTGGGAAAAAACAAAACAGAATTCCATATATCCCTGGTACGATTAATATCATGCTGTGGTTCAACGGACAGATGACCCCTGGAGCGATGGTTAATGCGGTTCAGACGGCCGTGGAGGCCAAGGCCGCTGCCCTTGCCGATGCAGGTATTGCCGATTCGGAGAACGGACTTCCTGCCACAGGTACAACAACCGATGCCATTGTATTTGCTGTACGTCAGATTTCTGCAGATGATAGCCAGCCACTTCACACATATGCGGGTACGGCTACTGCTTTGGGAGCGGCCATCGGCAGACTTGTATATGACACGGTGACAGAAAGCCTTCAGGCCGGATTGCAATGGAAAGAAAGGAACGGACACAGTAATGACATTTGAATTGGAGCATCTATGGACATCATCGTTCTGGATTGGCATGTCTGGAGCTTGGATCATCATTCTTGCATACATATTAGACCGGTGCATCGGAGACCCGCGCTGGATTCCGCATCCCGTTATCGGCATGGGGAAAGGCATCTCGGCATTGGAGCGTATTATTCGGGCACGTGTACATACAAATAAAGGACTGAAAAAAGCGGGGATCTGGTTCCCGATCTTGATTGCAGGAGGTTCTTTTGCTGTCACATGGGGTCTGCTCCTTCTGCTGGGTCTGATTCATCCGATCTTGGCGGTTGCAGCCGAAATTATTCTGATTGCAACAACGATTGCTTCCAAAGGGTTGCGTGATGCAGGCATGGAAGTGTACCGCCATCTGAAAGAGCAGGATTGGCCTGGAGCCAGGCGTTCACTCGGTATGATTGTGGGACGTGATACGGCACATCTGGATGAGCCGGAAGTGGTTCGGGGAACGGTGGAGACCGTTGCGGAAAACATTGTGGATGCCATTGTGTCGCCGCTATTCTATGCACTTATTGGTGGTGCTCCGCTGGCTATGGCCTACCGTGCCGTCAATACGCTGGATTCCATGGTTGGATATAAAAATGATAAATATCTGCATCTCGGGTGGGCCTCCGCACGGCTTGATGACTGGGCTAACTGGATTCCCGCTCGCATGACCGCTCTGCTGTTAATTGTAGGCGCATGGGTGCTGAAACTGGATGCCAAAGGCGCAGTGCGTATGGTTGCCCGGGATGCGAGACTACACCCCAGCCCGAATAGCGGTTTTCCCGAGTCGGCAGTCGCTGGAGCACTAGGCATTCGGCTGGGCGGGCATAACGTGTATCACGGCGTTGCTTCATTTCGAGCTTATATGGGCGAGGCTACGCGGCCGATGGAGTCGGAAGATATCGTGCGAACGACGCGGCTGATGTTTTGGTCGGCGGGAGCTTTTGTGGGCCTTTGTTTCTTGGCAACCTTGGGTGTGTGGTTAGCAGGAGGTGCGCTATTGTGGTAATTAAAGAATTAGAACAGCTTGGATCTAAACAGTCTCCGTACAAGCGTAGCATCGTATTGATCCGTCATGGAACAACCCAGTGGAATGTGGAAAAAAAGTATCTGGGGCATACCGACATGGGGCTGTTGCCTGATGCACAAGAAGAGCTGGCTCAGCTACGCGAGCAGTGTCGCGAGCTTACTTGGGATGCGGTGTATTGCAGTGACCTGCTTCGTTGTCGCCAGACGCTGGCACACATCGCACCGCAGGTTGCTGGACAGGCGAAGTTTGATTCGCGCCTGCGCGAGAATGATTTCGGACAATGGGAAGGCCTGAATTACGAGCAATTGAAGGATAATCTCTTGTACCGGGACTGGATTGATGATCCACATAAGGTAACCCCGCCTGAAGGAGAAGCGTGGCAGACTTTTGCGGAACGAGTGGATTCTTTTCTGTACGAACAGATCTGGTCGGAGCATTCACACGAAAATTCACACAAGACACTTATTGTGACGCATGGCGGTGTCATCCGTTATATGATGTCCCGGCTCATCCATGGCGTCGGGTTTTGGGATACACATGTCATCCCTGGACAGGCTATTCAGGTTGATCTTGAAAAGCAAGGGGATCACTGGCTTGGCAGACGAATGGATTTTCCGTACATCGGGTTGTAAGGTGTTGCAATATACCCTATAATCACAACAGAAGTGTGACTCGGACGGACATATTGGGTATGATGGGCTGAGACGCCTGAACTGACGTGATTCGTGCGAAGAGCACTGCGACTATGTTTGACCTGAATTAACCATCTTTAGCGACCAAGGGTCCCGCGTGCCAATCCGTTGTTCATGAAGAACAAGGACAAGTTATCATGCGCACAAGGGTAAAATGGGGAAGCTGGTGCAAATCCGGCACGGTCCCGCCACTGTGAAACAGGAGCCATCCTGTAAGTCAGATTACCAGCCCTGGACGTACAAGCCGGTGTTCCTTCGAGGAAAGGACAACGTTTCGGGCCATTCTGTGCGCATGGACAGCTAGCCGCTGTTACATGTACAGATTGCCGTATGCGAGACGTCATCCCTGATCCTTGTTTAAGGATAAGGGATTTTTCTTGTTGTACACGATGTAGTGGAGTCATCATATACACGTTTAACGGAGAGTGCAGAACCAATTTGGAGAAACGAAGTGTTCGCATTTATCACCGGATTTTCCCCTTTGAAAAGGAATCAAAAAAATCTGGGGATAACAGCGATCGGAAAATGGTACTGCAATCGGAGTGGCCTCGTGTATATAACAAAAGCAACAACAATAGTACAGATAGAGAAGGGGAGTTTAAATCAATGATTAAGAACTGGAAAGCACTCACATCACTGTTGAGCGCAGCAATGCTGGCACTGGCGCTGGCTGGATGCGGTAATACCGCAACAAAAGAAGGTGCGGGCAGCTCACAGCAACCTGCACAGGAACAGTCTCAGGAACAAACACAAACGGATCTGAAAACTCAATACCCACTGACCGTTACAGATGCAACGGGTGAGTCTTTCACTTTTGAAAAAGCACCAACCAAAATCGTCTCGGTATCTCCAGCTGAAACGGAGTCGCTGTTTGCCCTCGGACTGGATAATGAGATTATTGGCGTATCCGACTATGACGATTACCCGGAAGCGGCAAAAACCAAAACGAAAATGGGCGGTGTCACCAAGCCAAACGAGGAGTCCATTATTGCAGCAGATGCGGACATCGTGTTCACTGGCATTTCTATGAGTGAGGATGCGGTGAAGAAGCTGCGTGAACTGGGCATTACCATTTTCAAAACGGATCCTAAATCTATCGACGATGTAATAAACAATATCGAAACCTTCGGTAAAATCACCGATCATCAAGAGCAAGCTCAGAAGCTTGTCACGCAGATGAAGAAAGATGTAACAGATGTAACGGAAGCGGTAAAAGCCGTAAAACCGGAAGAGAAGAAAAAAGTATACATCGAGTTCTCCCCAGGCTGGACGGTTGGTAAAGGTGAGTTCATGGACGAACTGATCAACGTAGCCGGGGCTACCAATATTGCTGCCGACAAAGAGAGTTGGTACCAAATTAACGAGGAAAATGTCATTGCCTCTAACCCGGATGTTATCTTGTACGCCAATGACGTAGTTGAGGACAACAAGACGCTGGATCAGATCATCAAGGCACGTAGCGGCTGGGATCAAATTACGGCGGTGAAAAACAATGCTGTGATTGGGCTCGATGCTAACTTGCTGAGCCGTCCAGGACCGCGCGTAACTCAAGGGTTGAAAGATGTTGCCAAAGCGATCTATCCTGACCTGTTCAAATGAGCAGAAAGCTGATCCTGTTCGGAACGATGGGCATGGCGCTGCTGGTGCTTACCGTGCTCGTCTGCACGGGCATCGGTTCAGTGGCGTTGCCCATCCGGGACATCGCTGGTATTCTCGTTCACAAATTGCCATGGGTGGGCGACTGGATTACACCTGATTGGAACAAGGCCGCCGAACAAATCATATGGAAGGTGCGTTTCCCGCGTGTCTTGCTTGCGATGCTCGTAGGTGCTTCGTTAGCGATTGCAGGTGCAGGATTTCAAGGTGTGTTGCGTAATCCGCTTGCTGATCCATTCACACTGGGGGTTTCCTCTGGTGCTTCGGTGGGGGCGGCGTTCCTGATATTCTTTGGTTTGCAGTACGCTATCATTGGTATTTGGACATTGCCGCTGGTTGCTTTTTTGACCGGGGTAATCACGTTATGGTTCGTGCTGTCGCTGGCTCGTGAAGGACGTAAAATACCAACGCATAGCCTCATTCTGGCAGGTGTGGTCATGCAAAGTTTCTTGGGGGCGGTCGTTTCCTTCCTATCGACCATGTCGAAGCAGACAATCAATGAAATTATATACTGGACGATGGGAAGTCTGGCACTGCGCGGGTGGTCGTATACGACCATCCTTTTCCCGTATTTTCTGCTTGGACTGATTTTTCTATGGAGCCGGGCACGTTCGCTGAATGTCTTGGCACTGGGTGAACGTCAGGCAGCGCATATTGGTGTTGGTGTGGACAGGCTCAAGTTATCTGTGCTGGCTGTAGGCACATTGCTAACGGCAGGAGCTGTTTCGGTTTCGGGAGTCATCGGATTTGTTGGCTTGGTAATTCCGCATATTTTGCGATTGCTGGTGGGGCCGGACTATCGCTTGCTGGTACCTTTGTCTGCGATTGGCGGTGCGATTTTTATGGTATGGGCAGACACCATAGCTCGCTCCTTGCTGGCACCGACTGAAATACCGCTAGGCGTCGTGACTGCTTTTGTCGGCGCTCCGTTTTTCGCCTATTTGCTGCATCGGAACAAAAAGCTGCAGAAGGGGATGATGCCGTGACGACCGACAAAAATTATGCTACCGCTTCTCTAGTATCTGTTGTCCGGGCGGGCAAAACATACGGTGAACATCATGCCCTTCATCCTACAGATTGGCAGATCACAGAAGGAGATTGGTGGGGTGTCGTTGGCCCAAATGGAAGCGGGAAATCAACACTACTCCAGCTTATTGCAGGAACGGAATCGTTAAGTGAAGGCCAGATCAGCATTGATGGTCGTGATATCCGATCATATAGTCGTAAGCAATTGTCACGGATGATCGCGGTTTTGCAGCAGGATGGCTTGCCCGCGATCTCCTATCCTGTTCGGGACGTTGTCGAGATGGGACGTTACCCTTACCAGAACTGGCTAGGCCGTGAATCGGGAGATGGAGCCCATGTGGTGGACAGAGTGCTTGAAGAGCTGGGACTCACGGAACTGGCAGATCGACCTCTGGATTCCCTAAGCGGCGGACAACGGCAGCGAGTGGCTCTAGCCAAGGTCATGGCACAGGAGCCGCGATTATTATTGCTGGACGAACCAACGACGTTTCTCGATATCAAATATCAATTGCAGTTTATGGAGTTGTTAGCGGCATGGCAGAAGAAGAGCAGCATCACGATTGTGGCGGTGTTGCATGATCTCAATCTGGCTGCGTTGTTCTGCGATCGTATTTTGGCTTTGCGTGAGGGGAAGGTAGTGGGAGAGGGAACACCTCATAGTTTAATGACGGGAGAGCAGATTCAAGAGATTTTTCGCGTTAAACCTGCGATGGTATCTCATCCGGATCATGCTGTTCCCCAACTGTTGTTGCGGCGGGACATGGATTAAATGAGGACGAGAGAGCCTCTATTTTGATGAAGGAAGTGCTGGTTGAATGAAGACAGAAGAACAGAAGTTGGAGCAAGTATTAGACAAGATCACGGCTCCAGACCAAAATATTGCTGCGGAAACGTCTGCTCATGTGGATATACTGACGAAACCGCCGGGTAGTCTCGGCAAATTGGAAGACCTTGTGATTCGATTGGCAGGGATGACAGGGCAGGCACGTCCGCGTTTTGATCGCAGGGCTGTGATCGTTATGGCTGCGGATCACGGGGTCGTAGCTGAAGGGATCAGTGCTTTTCCAGCCGAGGTTACACCGCAGATGGTCATGAATTTTCTGGCTGGAGGCGCTGCAGTCAATGTCCTTGCTCGTCATGCCAGAGCGGAAGTGATCTGTGTCGATATCGGTGTAAATGCTGACCTTGATCATGCTAACCTGCTCTCCCGTAACATTCGTAAAGGCACGGCCAACATGGCTCAAGGAGCCGCGATGACTCGGGATGAGGCGATTCAGGCTATTTTAGTAGGTGTGGATGTCGTTACCGCGGAAGTAGCAAAAGGGACAGGGTTGTTTGTCACCGGAGAAATGGGGATTGGCAACACAACGGCAAGCGCCGCAGTGATGAGTGCGCTCACCGGTATTGCACCAGCATCAGCTGTTGGGAGAGGGACTGGCTTGGATGATGCAGGTGTGCTACGCAAGGCTGCTGTTATAAGTCAGGCTTTGAGTGTTAATACACCTGACCCTGAGGATGCGCTGGATGTGCTATGCAAGGTGGGTGGATTGGAGATTGCCGGACTCACCGGCGTTATTCTCGCTGCCGCGGCTCATCGCTGTCCAGTTGTCGTAGATGGTTTCATCTCGACTGCGGCGGCACTAATCGCAAGAAAGCTGGCTCCCCTGAGTGCGGCTTATATGGTCGCTTCCCATACCTCCCATGAGAATGGACATGCGGCTCTGCTACGTGAACTTGATTTGAAGCCGATGCTGGACCTGGATATGCGCCTTGGAGAAGGCACAGGTGGAGTACTCAGTCTGCATCTCATTGATGCAGCATGTCTGATTTTGAATGAAATGGCGACCTTTGCAAGTGCGGGTGTGTCAGACGGAACGAATCAGGCTTCCGACTCTGATTCCAGTGAGAAAGAGCATTCGACTGGTTCCTCCATTTTAACGGTCTCACCTATTCAGGGAGATGGCTCCCGATGAGTGTATTGGTTACTGGCGGTGCTCGCAGTGGTAAGAGTTCGTTTGCCGAACGTCTGTGCATGCAGCGTTCCTCAGAAGCCTGGTATGTAGCCACTGCTCAGGCGTATGATGACGAGATGCGTGAACGCATAGCAATGCACCAGAAGCAACGTGAAGATTCCGGTTACCTCTGGCGTACGATGGAGGAACCCTTGGCTTTGCCTGCTCTAATTCAGCAGATGGGGGAAGGGCATACGGGAACGTCCGCACCAACGATTCTGGTGGATTGCTTGACACTTTGGCTGACGAATGTGTTATTGGCCCATGAACATGACGAAGGTCATATGTTGCAAGGTCATCTGGATGCACTGGTAGAAGCGGTCCAAACCTATCCCGGATTACTTGTGCTGGTTACCAATGAAGTAGGGGATGGAATTGTACCCGAATACAAGCTTGGTCGTGTGTATCGTGATCTGGCAGGTGTTCTTAATCAGCGCATTGCAGCAATCTGTCGTGAGGTGTTTCTCGTGACGGTAGGCATTCCAATCGAATTGAAAAGTAAGGAGTATCGCTTATGAAGCATGGCTCAGCGGGTTCAGCCGTTCCGCAGCGGAAACATGCGGCTGCAGCGGCCTTTCAATTTCTGTCTCGTTTTCCTGTGAAAATGCAGCTCGATTTTGTTCCGCCATTGCTACGCGAAAGTGTGGTGTATTATCCACTGGTCGGTGCTGCAATCGGTCTCTGCGTGTGGCTGGTCGCCGCACTGAGCGGTGCCCTGCTTCCGGCTTTTCCGGCAGCGGTTCTGACCTTGACCGTATGGGTCTGGCTTACCGGGGGATTGCATCTCGACGGATGGATGGATACAGCAGATGGCCTGCTCAGTTACCGCAGCCGTGAGCGAATGCTGGAGATTATGAAAGACAGCCGAGTGGGCGCGATGGGGGTTATTGCCTGTGTGCTGCTCCTTATGATGAAGGCGGCACTGATTGCCGATATGATTGCCCGTGGGAACTGGTTGTACGGTGCGTTGCTGATTTTGCCTATGATCTGGAGCCGATGGTTTATGGTCTATGCCATGTCAGCCTGGCCTAATGCTCGTGGGGATGATGGGCTTGCCGTTCTATTCAAAGGGCTCGGGGAGCGGAATGAAGTCCAGCGAGCACGTAGCGCTGCGATTGGACTTACGCTGGTCTTAGGCGTCATTACAATTGCTGTCGTATGGCTGTTTAAACCGGATATTGCTATTGCCGATGCCATGGTCAGCGGGTTCGGGTCACTCCCTTGGTGGTTGTATCCTGTAACGTCAGTTATCGTACTGCCTGTGGCGTGTTATTGTATAGGGCGATTTGTTGCTACCCGGATCAGTGCCCGGCTCGGAGGGCTTACTGGAGATACATATGGTGCCATGAACGAACTGTTGGAAGCGGCTTTATTGACGGTATTAAGCGTGCTTCAAGGACTGTTTTGGCTGTAGAGGTTGAGTTGTAGAGGTTGGCTGCCCAGAATTTCATTGGAGAATTTTCTTTTGGTTTGAGCATTATCGTTACGTAGCAAGTTAATCGCGCGAAAGACAGGGGTGAGGGACCGTGGAAGATCAGGTAAAACAACCAGCGGCTGTACTCATGCTGCAAGGCACGGCTTCGGATGTAGGTAAGAGTGTCATTACAACGGCACTGTGCCGGATTTTCAAGCAAGATGGCTTCAGCCCTGCTCCGTTCAAATCACAGAATATGGCGCTGAACTCTTATGTTACAGAAGACGGCAAGGAGATTGGTCGGGCGCAGGGGGCACAGGCTGAAGCCTGTGGCATTGAAGCTACGACCGATATGAATCCGATTCTAATCAAACCTGTGCGGGATATGCATTCACAGATCGTGGTGCATGGTGTTCCTTTTGCCCAGATGAGCGCATCGGATTATCGTCAGCATTTCTTACCTGAAGCGAAGCAGACCGTAATGGATGCATTAAATCGGTTGCGAGATACATATGACATCGTTTTAATGGAGGGAGCAGGCAGTCCGGCAGAGATTAACCTGAAAGATCGGGATATTGTGAATATGAATCTGGCGGGGTGGGCCGATGCGCCGGTTATTCTGATCTCTGACATTGATCGCGGCGGCGTGTTTGCTTCGATTGTGGGTACGCTCGAACTGCTGGAGCCACATGAGAAAGCCCGTGTAAAAGGATTTATCATCAATAAGTTCAGAGGGGATCTCTCTCTGTTGCAACCAGGGTTAGACTGGCTTGAAGAACGGACTGGAATACCTGTGCTGGGTGTGCTGCCCTATATAAGAGATATTCAGATCGAGGCAGAAGATTCGGTGGTGCTGGACTCTCTTCGACATGGCAAAAAAGAAGAGACAGAACTGGATATCGCCGTCATTCGTTATCCGCGCATCTCCAACTTCACGGACTTCGATGCACTATCCCGTGAACCGGACGTGAATGTACGTTATGTGACTTCACCGGAGGAATTGGGTAGCCCGGACGCCATTATTTTGCCAGGTACAAAAGATACGATCGGAGACCTGATTTATGTACGGGAATCGGGATTGGAACAGGCGATCCATTCTCACTCAGAGCTTGAACATGTTCAACTTGTGGGGATATGCGGTGGATATCAAATGCTGGGACAACACTTGGTTGATCCGTATGCTGTCGAGGCAAACCAAGCTCAGGAAGCGGTGGGACTTGGCAAACTGCCTTTATCAACAACATTTCTTCAGCACAAACAGACGGTCAGAGCTATGGGGAACGTACAGCCTGAACATCCCATTCGGCTACATGGCGGAAAACAAGTTGAGTCTTCGGCCATACCTGTTAAGGGATACGAAATCCATATGGGTGTAACGGAATGCCACGAACCTGAACAGGTAACCGCTTTGTTTGAGATCGCTCATGCTGGCGGACAAGCATTCTTGGAAGGATGGGGCACATCAGATGGGAAAGTGTGGGGAACGTATCTGCACGGTTTGTTTGAAAGCGACCAATTCCGGCGTTCCTGGTTGAACGGACTGCGTACAGCAAAGGGACTTGCTCCGCTGGAGGAAACATACAGTGCTCAGGAGCGCAAAGAAATGGAGTTTGATCGAGTAGCCACCTCTTTGCGATCATCACTGGATATGCAACGAGTGTATGATATTATGGGCGTGACACAGCCTGAATAATTAACATGTGCACTTTGTTCAGGACTTATCTGTAATGATCCGAGTGAGAAATATGGATGAATAGCAAAAAACACCCCCATGACCCGCGACCTGTTCAGTCATTGAACGGTTGCATCTGGTATGGGGGTGTTTTTTATTAGATTATTTACAATGTTTAGTATAGCAAATGCAGGGTTATAGATATGTGATCATTATTGATGATTGTTGACGGATGATTCGATTGAAGCTTAATCAATCATTAGTCGATTTTAAACTTCTTCATCGCTGTTTGCAGCTCGACAGCTTGTTCATGCAGATGGCGCACCGTGCTCGAATGAGAGTCCATCTCGCTGAGTTGCATTTCTGCGGTAGTTGCAATCTGTTCCATGCTCTCACGAGACTTGGATGTGATCTGTGCTGTTTCTTCCACCGAAGCGCTAACTTCTTCTGCACCTGCAGAAACTTGCTGTGTGGAGGAGGAAACGGTTTGAATGGTGAGATTGACGTTCTGGATCAATTCATTGAGTTGCTGGAAGGCTGAACCTGCTTGCTGTACAACAGCAGTTCCAGAACCAATCTCTTGCGTTACCCGGCTCATCGCACTTACGGATCGTTCGGCATCTTCACGAATCGTACCGAGATAATCGGCGATTTCTTCGGTCGCTGTCTTGGATTGTTCCGCCAGCTTGCGGACTTCTCCAGCAACAACGGCGAATCCTCGTCCGTGTTCACCCGCACGGGCCGCTTCAATGGATGCGTTAAGGGACAGCATGTTAATCTGTTTCGTAATTTCAAAAATAGAATTGACAATGGTTCCGATGGCAACGGAACGTTCGTTCATCGTTTCGATATAACGCAGCGATTCGCTGGCGGTTTGTCCGACAAGTTCCATCTGATTCACTGCATTTTGTGCCAGTTGATTGCCGTTAAGCGCCTCTGTTGCAGCTTCATTGATTTGTTCCGATACTTCGGCGGCAGAAGATGCGATATGCATAATTCCTTGGGTGATCTCTTCCATCGCTCTTGCGTTCTCGGATGCACTGGAAGCGATACTGACACTACCTTTTCCAGCTTCTTCGGCAGCATGGCTGGAGTTCTGTACCATACCGGACATGGACTCTACACGCTCAAGCAAGTCATTGGAACCGACAACGACCTCATTAGAGGTAGTTAGGGCACGGCTAATCATTTCTTTGAGATTATGTGTCATCGTCTGGAAGCTGAAGGCCAGTTGGGCGATCTCGTCTTTGCCTTTAATCTGCAGCTCAGCGGTAAGATCACCTTGAGAGATTCGTTTACTATGTTCTACAAGTTTAATGATGGGTTTGGTGACTCTTTTGATCATACTAGTAGAGATGAGCCAGCCAAGGACAAATACCAACGCGGTAATACCAAGGCACAGCCAGAAAATTTGAGCAATTTTATCCTGAACAAACTTGGCATCCATGCTGACGGCCATGAGCATATTGCTTCCCGCAATCGGCATAAATGCTGCTTTATGTACACCATAAGAATCAGAGAAGACCGGGCTGATGACCACTTGTTTCTTCTCGCTTGCTTGGGCCATGGAAGGTTCTACATCAATAGCATCTCCGGTCTTGAACTTGGAGTTGATGCTAGCGACAACAACGGTGGCTTTGCCATCCTGCACGGCAATGACATAAGCCGCATCCAGGCTATGTTCTTTGGATTGATCAGCCAGGTAGGATCCGACCGTCATGGCCGCTCCTTCAGCGCCTGCACCGCCACTTTGGATCTGCAGAAGTTTGGATGAAGATGTATTTTTGTAAATATCCTGAATGGACGTATTCAGAACTTTGTCGAACTGAGGCAGCACGTAACTTTGAATAATATTCATCGATACGGCATAAAAACTGATACTAAACAACAGGGAGGCAACGAGTAACACTAGGAATAACGTGCCCCTGATCTTGCCAGCAACGGTGCGTTTGCGAAACATAGAATCACCCTTTCACGTCATCTTCAATAACATTGTCCCTTATTCCGTTCTCTATGGCCTTTTTTACTAACGAAGAAAGACCTATTTTTTATGTTTGTGAAACTCTCGAATAAGCGGATATACCCATTTTACAAAATTAACCGCGGGTTGAATAGCAGAATTTTCATAAAACTGCATAATTATTTTCATTGATCCAGAATGATTAACATGAATATTACATAATATCAATTAATACCTACCAGAATAGTTTGATATATGTTATATTGTTCATTGTCACATTTGAAGGCCAAATATAAATTAGAGAATCGGTTCAACACCGATGATACATGTCTGAGGAGGAACAAAGGTAATGAATACATTTCTATTAATTGTGAATGTAGTGGTCATGCTGGCGCTGCTGGGTGTTCTCTACTGGATGCAGAAGAAACACATCTCGTTTACGAAACGTGTATTTGCGGGTCTAGGTATGGGTGTTGTTTATGGTGTTATTCTGCAATTGATCTACACATCAGGTTCGGATGTGATTACGAAGTCAGTCGATTGGTTTAATCTGGTCGGTTCAGGATATGTTCGTCTGCTACAAATGGTAGTTATTCCACTCATCATGGTGTCGATTATCTCGGCGATCATGAATCTGAAGGGCAAGCAAAACCTCGGTAAGATGAGTTTCTCCATCATCGCTATTTTGCTAATTACGACAGCGATTGCTGCTGGAGTCAGCATTGCAACAAGTCTGGGATTCAACCTGACTTCCATTGAGATTCAAGGTGGAGACCGGGAAACGGCTCAAATCCAGAAGGTGGAGGAACGTTTGGCTGATGTGAAGGATCAGACGATTCCACAGCAGGTGCTGGAGTTCATTCCTTCCAATCCGTTTGCGGATATGACGGGTGAACGCCGTACGTCTACACTGGCTGTCGTTATTTTCTCAGCCTTTATCGGTGTAGCTGTATTGGGACTGGATCGCAAGAAACCGCAACAGGCGGAAACGTTCCGTGGCATGGTGAATGCCGTCTACGCCGTGGTGATGCGGATTGTCACGCTGGTACTGAGGCTTACCCCTTACGGGATTTTGGCGCTCATTACAAAAGTAACTGCAACTACAAATGCGGAAGAGATCTTGAAGCTCATTAAATTCGTCATTGCGTCTTACGTGGCGCTGGCGATTATGTTTGTCATCCATCTGATCATCATCTCCCTGTCCGGATTTAACCCGGTTACGTATGTGAAAAAAGTACTGCCAACGCTGGTATTTGCTTTTACTTCTCGTTCAAGTGCGGCAGCGATTCCGCTGAACGTGGAGACACAGACGAAGAAACTCGGTGTATCCGACGGGATTGCCAACTTGTCCGCAAGCTTTGGTGCTACGATTGGGCAAAACGGCTGCGCCGGTGTATATCCGGCCATGCTGGCGGTTATGATTGCTCCGACGGTCGGAATCGACCCGCTGAGCTGGGACTTCATCGTGACGTTGATCCTCGTAGTTATGATCAGTTCGTTTGGTGTGGCAGGCGTCGGCGGCGGGGCAACCTTCGCTTCCCTGATCGTTTTGTCCACATTGAATCTGCCTGTAGCTCTGGTAGGACTGTTGATTTCCGTTGAGCCGTTGATCGACATGGGTCGTACAGCGCTCAACGTGAACGGGTCCATGACATCCGGATTGTTGACAAGTAAAATTTTGAAAGAAAACGATCGGGACACGTTCAACGATCAAAGCCGTGAGCTGGATTCTGCTGCTCACGCGTAAGCTGCGCGAAGCTTGCCGCGCACGGCTTGTGCACTTGGTGAGGCAGCGTGCGCAGAGCGAGCTGCAATAGAGTGGAGGCAAGGCCGTCCTTCGGAGACATTCCGGAGGGCGGCTTTTGCGTGTGGGATTACACCGGAACGTGCAGATGCGGCGCGAGTGGTGGGAGTCTTTTTTTTCAATAGAGAAGGGGGATCGGGGTGATGGCGGGTTAGAGCGTGTGAGGATATATGTGTTGGGTTAACGGTGTTATGCAACGCTGGAGGGATTTAGTGCTGTTCAATGTTGAGGAAATGTGATAGAGTTATTCATGTTTTGGCGCTGCGCCAAACCGCGGTTCGTAACCATCCCGCGTAATCAAAACTAGGAAGGCAGTGTATGTATTCATGTTTAATTTGGTGTGGGGAGCGGTATTCGTTCTCGTGACGTATGGATTTTTTCTTCTATGTTATCGTCTGTTCGGCAAAAAAGGTCTGTATGCCTGGATCGGTGTAGCAACGGTCATTGCCAACATTCAGGTGACTAAAACGATAGACATTATGGGAATCGTCTTAACGCTGGGTAACACGATGTATGTTAGCATGTATCTGACCAGTGATCTTCTCAATGAAAAGTACGGGGCGGATGAGGCACGGAAGGCGGTATGGTTTGGATTTTTCACATTGATCATGACAACCGTTCTGATGCAGATGGTGTTGTTATTTAATGCGGCACCGACGGATTTTGCTCAGGATTCGATGGAAACATTGTTTGGTCTGTTGCCACGTCTGGCGCTCGGCAGTCTGTCTGCGTATTTCATCAGTCAGTTTCTGGATGTGCGTTTGTTCAGTTGGCTACGTAAAATCGCACCGGGACGTAATCAGCTCTGGATTCGAACGAACGGTAGCTCGATTATCAGTTCCTTTGTAGATACGCTTGTATTCTGCACGGTTGCCTTTGTGTTTATCTATCCATGGGATGTGTGGCTGGAAATTTTCCTGACGACCTACCTGATCAAGTTTGTGCTGACTGCGGTTGGAACGCCGTTTCTGTATGCCGCACGTAACTTTAAATTTGAAGATGAAGCTTAAAATAGGATCGCCACTTCAAATCCCTCTGCGGAGCCACAGTTGCAATATGGACTCTGCAGGGGGATAATTTATACAACAGAATTTGTTTCCTGATAATATACGTCTACGATTACATAAGACAAGGGGGATTGAGCATGTATTCCACACTGCGCTACAAACTGGAGAGCAATGGCACAACCTATGAGAATGATAGCCTTAATGCCTCGGTATTTGTGGACTTGATTACGGATCTGGAATTGCATGATTTTGTCGTTCTGCAACCGTCAGAACGGGTAGAGGGAAGTATGTATTTGCAGGCTGCTTCGCTTGAGGAACCGGGGCAAATGGTGGTAGAGACCCGTTTGCAGGAAGGTGAGAGCGGATTTCGGCATTACAGTTACACCACGGCAGATACAACCAAGGTGATTCAGTGGTTTTTGGATTACTGGGGGAAACAGGAGTTGCCTGAACTGGAGGATTGGCAGGATATAACCCATGAAATGGACTAACGAAGATTGATTGAGCAGATATACAGATTCCATACCTATGCAGCAGTCTCAGTGATAGGATCAAGATGCTGATGTATGCGCAAAGAGTGACGTATGATCTGTAAAGAATATAATTAAAAGATCCCGCAAAGCATGTTGACATGCATTGCGGGATTTTTTGTGCTAATTGCGGTAGCAGTTGTCTCATGTTTTGCGGCCGCTTATTTGCTTGCTAGCAGCTTAGTCTGTCAGGATTTTTAATTCTTTAGGATACGTAGTAAGTACCTCTACACCTGTATCGGTGACAAGAACATCGTCCTCAATACGCACACCGCCTGCTGCGGTGTAAATACCCGGTTCAATGGTAAACACGGTTCCTGCCTGAAGCAGATCCATGTTCTCTCCATGCAGGGATGGATACTCATGCACATCAATGCCGAGTCCATGTCCGACACGGTGCATAAAACGCTCGCCGTATCCTGCATCAATCGTCACCTGACGAGCAGCGCGGTCAACGGATGCGCAGGTAATACCTGGTTTAACAACCTGTATCGCGGCTTTGTTGGCGGCGAGTACGGTATTATAGATGGTTCGCAGTTCCGGTGAAATATCGCCAAAGGCAAAAGTACGCGTAATGTCTGACGCATATCCACCAGCGTACACACCCATATCAAACATAAGCAAATCCCCGTGCTGCAGTTTGCGATCCCCAGGCGTACCATGCGGCAGGCCAGTTTTTGGTCCAGTCAGCACCATGGTATCAAAGGAGGGGCCGTCGGCTCCGAGTTTTTTCATCTGATATTCCATCTCAGCGACCAGCTCGATCTCCGTAACACCTGCACGCACATGGGTAAGACCTTGGCGTAGTGTTTCTTCAATTAAATAGATGGCATGGCGAATACGAGCGACTTCTTCCGGTGTTTTGTTCACACGCAGTGCGCGCAGCAACGAACCAACATCTTCAAAGCTTGCACCGCCTAGAGCAGAGTTCAGTTGCTCATAACGAGAGACGGTGACGTATTCTTTTTCCAGACCTACCCGGCCCAGCCGTCCTTGATATCGGTCAAACAGCGCATAGGGATTATCCGTGTCCGAATGTGTAGCAATGTTGGATACAGTAGAAGCTGCCGCAGCGGCATCCGCGTCCAGTGCAGGCACAATCAGTAACGGATCTTCACCGCGTGCCAGCATCAGGCCCATAAAACGTTCATGCGGATTGCTCGCATATCCCGTCAGATAATAAATATGTTTTGGATCTGTGATGAGCATGGCATCGAGTTCTTGCTTGGACAGATCGGCTTCCAGTCTGGATAAAGGAGTTTGATTCATAGTAGATATATCCACCTTTCATATGTACGCTCTTTTAAATGCACCGTGTTTTCTTAACACTATAGCGTCTGCTCCTTCTATTATAGAAGATGTTGAATAAATTCTAAACTGGCGGCGACTTTTGAGCCAAGGAATGCCTGTTTTTACCGTTTAGGGGAAGAGTGGCAAGGGTAATACAGGGCGAAACCGCTTTATCGGTGGGACGTTGGCTGAAGGAAAAGACGCATATATACTAGACATATAGAGACTTGTAAGACAGACAAACGATACAGAAACACAACGCGAGAGATAATACAGGTACAACATAGGCTTGCAATACATTCAGAAGACAGAGAGACACAGACAAATCGGGCAGCAGACCATGAATCAAAGACTCACACATAAGACTCATCGGGACTTCAGGCAACATACGAAAATGAGGGAGAGAAGCTGATCCACTTTTTTACTCAATCCAATGAAGTTGAAAGGGGAGTTTAATCCGTTATGAACAATCGATTAACTGTGCCGCTCTATGCCTCATTGCTTAGCATGGCTCTGTTAACCGCATCCTGTGCTCCGGGCACCCCGACGTCAGATTCGCAACGGCTATCTCAAGGAGAAGGAACGGGTCAAGGACAGACGGCAACCGGAGGCAACGCTGAAACAGGTACTGAAGAGCGGGATGAGCAAGGGAATACAGTCGTTCCCTATCAGGCTTCCGTTCTGGTCGAGGGATTGAACGCACCTTGGGAGATGGTGACCGTTACAGATGGACGAATGTTTGTGACCGAGCGCCCGGGCGTGATCCGAGTTATTACGAATGGAAAACTGGAGTCTGAGCCGCTGATTACATTCGAGGCACCCTTTAACGAAGAAGGCGAAGGTGGATTGCTCGGGCTGGAGGCAGATCCGGACTTTGAGAGCAACGGTTATCTGTATGTGTATCACTCGTACTTGGAGGGACAGGATATTGCCAATCGCGTGCTGCGCCTGAAGGTGACGGATGGAAAAGCGGTAATCGACAAAGAGCTATTGACGGGCATTCCAGGCGGGGTGAATCACAACGGCGGACGAATCAAAATCGGACCGGATCAGCTGCTGTATATCACTACAGGCGAGCGTTATGAACCGGAACTGGCACAGAACCGGGATAGCCTTGGTGGAAAAATACTGCGCATCGGTCTCGATGGGTCGATCCCGTCAGATAACCCTTGGCCGAATTCCCCTGTATACAGTATGGGGCATCGTAACGCTCAAGGGCTGGCATGGAATCCGGATAACGGATATCTCTATGCGACCGAACACGGTCAGCGCAATCATGACGAGATTAACCGGATTGTTGCCGGGGAGAACTATGGCTGGCCCGAAGTAGAGGGCGACGACGATGATAACGGAACCTATCAGGCTCCGCTGGCGCATAGCGGGAATGATACCTGGGCGCCTTCGGGTGTAGCCTTCATTACAGAAGGCCCATGGGCGGGTTCATTAGTGGCTGCGAATCTGCGAGGGGAGCAGCTACTGCGGGTTGTATTGTCCGAAGACGGTATGAAGGTCGAGCAGGTGGTCCCTTTTTTCGAAGATGAATGGGGCCGTATACGTAATGTCACCGCCGGTGAAGACGGTAAGCTATATGTGCTGACGAACAATCGCGATGGCCGAGGCTCGCCACGTGAAGGTGATGATAAGTTGATCGTGCTTACGCCCGAAGGGTAGCGTTTATTTAGCTGGATTGGTTGGAATTCGGTGATCTGTAGATCGGGAAATGAGAGTGCAGGTAAAGTGGATTACAGAGTAAATGAGGGAACGTGCCAAATTGGGAGTTAGGAGTAAGGAAGTAAAGGAGAAGGAATTGGGTGTCACAGGGGGACGGAAAAGGCTAGGGTTTTGCAGACTGCAGAACGCCGGGTGTATGGGTACTGGCTCCGACTTTTATTCTAACGATCACAGGCGAGCTTATTTCGCGATTTTTGAGGGTTTGAGAATTTTAACGATCACCACAGACGTTATTTTGCTGAAAATGCGCATAATGGGGCGAAATCGTTACGAATTGGAGTAAATAAGCTCTCTGGTGATCGTTAGAAAATAAAACGTGGCGAATCAGGCCTACTAAGGCTTCTGGTGATCGTTAGAATTTTTGGCGGACGGCGGGGCATTGAATAGGCAGAAGGTAAATACTCATCTAAAGGTAGATAGAGGGTTTCGAACACTCGATATAGCTCCGCTGTGTTAAATTACAGACGCATCCATCGCGATAATATTCAGAAAAAGCTGTCCCCGCCAGTATACAGACGAAGGACAGCTTTTGAATTAAAGGGAATCTAGTTATGGCATTTAGATATGAGAGAACGCACAAACCAACTTAAAAAGTCAGTGTACCAATGTACACTGTGAGAAGGTTTTACGTTACTCAAATGCTACACAGTGTGCCGTACCCACAAATTATAATGCTTAAACGTTAACACTGTACGGTGGTGACGAAATGTAGCATGACACCTAAGCTTCCGAATTCTCAGCCAGTACGGCGATGCGCTTTGCAGGCTCTTTTGTATATTCTCCGCCATGGTAGCAGAGAATTTGATCTACCGTTAGGCCGGTCAGCTTCTTCAGACTGCGCAGTGCTTCAGGCATGTCCGGCGTTGCTGGTGGCGCTGGGCCGACCAGTTCATCGTCGACGACTCGCAGTTCATCGGCAGCAAGCAGGAACTGTTGCTCGCTAAAATAAAAACACAGGTGACCTGGCGTATGTCCTGGTGTATGAATGACCTGTGTTCCGCCTTGGAGCGGAAGGATGTCGCCGTCCGCAAGTGTTCTGCTGATGTTGATCTCAGGCAGTTGCATCAACAATTGATCGGCCAAAGCCAGCACAGGGGCAGGTAGCATGGCACGACGTTCCGGCGTGAATTTGATCAAAGGTTTTGCACCTGTCAAATAAGGAACTTCATCCGCATGAGCCCAAACTTCTAGGCCTGGAATAGCATCCAGCAGAGCACCCAGATTACCAATATGATCGATATCCTGATGTGTTACAATCACACGTTTAATGTCGGAGAGAGGGACGTTCAACTCTTTGAGTGCGGATTGAAGTTCGGCAAATTGGCCAATCATGCCCGTGTCAACCAGAGTGTACCCGTCTTCGTCTTGAAGAAGCACAGGATGAATAGGGCTGTTGCCCGAAGGTGTTGGAATGTTGAGTGTTAGCACTGTGATGGATGGTATAGGTTGGCTCATAAAATATCCGGATATGTGTCCGGAACACCTCCTTATATGGTTGTATTTTTAAAAAGGGACAGTGAACTCAGCTTGTACCTTGTACATTTTCCCATTATGCATCAAGCAACGATTAAGTAATTAATCACTTAATCACTTAATCACTTACTTACTCCTTATTCTGAACGTTCGGTTCATAGCTCAGATGTTTCCTATATTTTTTCACTGCATGTAAAATGGTTTCAAAGGTGTCCTCTTCATTGCTGCCGTCTTTTACGATCGTTACGAACGAGAAGTTCTCGTGAATTAATCTGTTTCTTGTCTGGAACGCCTGATGGAGCGCTGTGCTGCATGGCTCTTTGCCCGCTTTCAAAGCAATATGTTGCTTGCCCAGTTCGGACTCCAGCATCTCCATGTTGGAGCGTGCCCGGTAAGCAGGAGTTTTCATGAGCTGGGTCGAATTAAACTTTTTCTGATACGTCCGTTTGTAAAGCTGTAATAACATCTGTTCCATAATAGAGCATAACTCCATCGTTAGCGAAGCGTATCTCCGGTTTTTGCGTTTGCGGGTAAGCTCACTTGACTGTTCTTCGTTCAGCCATTCGTATTCTTCATATATTGAGGAATCGTCATGGTTCAGAATATCGCGATATTCCTGTTCCAGCAGTTTAATCTCAAGCTTGGCGAGTTTCTTGACGTGTTTGAAATCCTCTTGGGTTAGCATACGACTTGTCCTCCCATGGGTACCGAGATGTGAATGGAGCACGATCTATTCATGAATGTTGCTGATCAGGTGATCGCTTCATTATCTCATATTCTGGAACATAATGCCTTAGCGCTTTCATTATAAAATAATTCACGGAACCTCAGGTTCAGAAGGGAAGGACACCTCATGTCCATTCAGACAGCCATCGTTACAGGAGCCAACTCAGGTATGGGACTGGCCACCACTATTGAACTTGCCAAGCAGGGGTATCGCGTCATTATGGCCTGCCGCAGCGAAAAGCGAGGACAATCGGCGCTTGAACAAGCTTTTCGCCAGTCCGGATCGACCAGTATCGAGCTAATGCTATGTGATCTCGGTTCGCTGGACAGCATCCGCCAGTTTGCGCACAACTATCGCGAGCGCTATGATCACCTGGACGTACTGGTGAATAATGCGGGCGTGGTGATGGTGAAGCGCAAAGAAACGTCGGATGGCTTCGAGCAGAGCATTGGCATTAATCACCTGGGTCACTTCCTGCTTACGTTGCTCCTCATTGAACCACTGAAAGCGGCTAAACAGGGCCGAATTGTAAATGTGTCGTCTGGAGCGTACAAAGCAGGTAAAATTCATTTTGATGATCCACATTTGCGAAAAGGCTATAATCCGATCAAAAGTTACGCCCAATCCAAGCTGGCTAACGTATTTTTCACACGGGCGCTTGCTCGTAAGCTCGCGGGAACTTCCGTTACGGCGAACTGTTTACATCCAGGTGCGGTAGGAACCAGCATCGGAGTGGATCGCAACACCGGATTTGGCACCCGCATCATGGCACTTGCAGCCAAGTTGCCGTTTTTCTTGACACCAGAGGAAGGGGCCCGGACTGCAATCTACTTGGCAACAAGTCCAGATGTCACCGGGGTGACTGGGCGATACTTTTATCAGCAGAAGGAGCAGCGCTTGAAAGAGCATGCTTTGGATGATGCGGCTGCCGAGCAGTTATGGACGTGGAGCGAAGAACAGGTTGGTTTGCAACCTGACGAGAGGTTATAGCCCTCCTATAACTGTCCGGGCACAATCTTATTCATCACCTCGTGCTGAATCATCTGGACAAAAGCATCGATGTGTTGCATGCCTTGATCTCCCTGACCGTATGCACGGACAGAGGCGGATGAGGCATTTTTCTCTTGTTCACCAAGTACGAGCGAATAAGGGACCTTTTCCATCTGTGCTTCCCGAATCTTGTAACCAAGCTTCTCATTGCGTAAATCTGTTTCTACACGGATACCTGCTGCCCGCAACTGGCTCTGCACCTCAAGTGCATAGTCGGCATAATGATCCGATACCGGAATCAGCTTGACCTGCACAGGGGCCAGCCAGAGTGGGAACGCACCTGCATAGTGCTCAGTCAAAATGCCGATGAAACGGTCAATGGAGCCATAAATAGCTCTATGAATCACGACTGGGCGGTGTCTCAGACCGCCTTCACCGATATAAGTAAGATCGAATTTCTCCGGCATCTGAAAATCAAGCTGTATCGTTCCGCACTGCCAGCTTCGCTTCAGCGCATCAAGAATATGAAAGTCGATCTTCGGCCCGTAAAAGGCGCCGTCGCCTTCGTTAATGCGATATTCCACACCGCGGGCGTCTAACACATTGCGTAACGCCTGTTCCGCCTGATCCCACAATTCTTCGGAGCCCATGGAATCTTCGGGGCGTGTGGAGAGCTCGATTTTATAATCGAAGCCAAAAATATCGTACATCCGTCCAATCAGGGAGATGGCCCGATTGATCTCGTCCTCAATCTGTTCAGGCATCACATAGAGATGGGCATCGTCCTGACAGAACGTCCGCACCCGCATCATGCCATTCAGGGCCCCTGAGAATTCATGACGATGAACCTGACCGAATTCCATCATGCGAATCGGCAATTCGCGATAGGAATGCAGTGTGCTTTTGAAAATCAGCATATGTCCGGGGCAATTCATTGGTTTTAAGGCAAATGTAGCGTCATCCACGTCCGCAAAGTACATGTTATCCTTGTAGTGCTCCCAGTGGCCCGACTGTTCCCACAGGCGGTTGTTCATCATGAGCGGAGTGCGAACCTCCTGATATCCTTCCTGAAGCTGCAACTCCCGTGAAAATTGCTCCAACGCTGTACGCACTGTCATGCCTTTGGGTAGATAGAAGGGCATGCCAGGCGCTTCCTCAGAGAACATAAATAGCTCCAGCTCTTTGCCAAGCTTGCGGTGATCCCTCTTTTTCGCCTCTTCCTGCAACTGGGCCTTGTTCGGAAAAGCAGTGCCATAGATACGCTGCATCATTTTGTTGTCGGAATTTCCACGCCAGTAGGCACCAGCGACATTCAGCAGTTTAAACGCTTTGATTCGCCCAGTGGATGGGAGATGTGGCCCGCGGCACAAGTCGAAAAACTCACCCTGCTCATAAATCGAAAGTTCAGCGTCTTCTGGCAGATCACGAATAAGTTCCAGCTTGTAAGGGTCATGGATGGCTTCGAATCGCTCCAAGGCTTGCACCCGACTAACCACTTTGCGGCGGATGGGCCAATTTTCCTGAATAATCTTGTTCATTTCCCTCTCGATGGCATCTAGGTCACTGATGGAGAGGGACTGCTCCAGATCGACATCATAGTAAAATCCATCTTCAATGACCGGACCGATACCCAGCTTCACGTGGTCTGCGCCATATAACCGTTTAAGTGCCTGTGCCAGCACATGTGCTGTGCTGTGACGATATCGGTGCAGACCTTCCTCGCTATCCAGTGTAACAATGATGAGTTCGCAGTCCTGCTCCAGTTTTTCGCTCAGATCGACATTCTGGCCATTCACGATCCCACCGATCGCCTGTTTACCAAGACTTGTGCTAATCGAAGAGGCAACTTCGCCGACAGTGATGCTTGCTTTGTAACTACGTACAGCACCGCCTTGCAACTGGACTTCAATCTTTTCAATCGACGATTTGGCTGCCAACGACTCATACACTTCTGCGTGCTGATCACCCAAGGATAAATGCTCGCTTGCATACTCATGTTTTTCTTGACTCATGTGAACCACTCTCCCATATTTTTTGTGTTGGAAGCGCAAAAAACACCCGTCCCGGAGAAGGGACGAGTGCGCTTGGCTCGTGGTTCCACCCTAATTTGGTTATGCTGCATTCTGCTCTCGGCCAGCCGCCGCAAACAGAACCATCATAACCCTCATTGGAATCCGTTAACGGGGATCGGGCGGTGAACTCTACTGACCGTACGAGTAACTATCTTGCGAAATCATCGATTAGAGTAATCTATTGAGATGATCTGCGCAATATCTGTACATCGTCGGAGGTTCGAGACCACGGCTACAGAGGGGTAACTTGAATTCGTTCGCTGAAGAAGGTTTCACCAATCCCTTCTCTCTCTGGGCAGCACGCAATGCAAATCATGTCTCTGGTCATCGCTAAATATGAAGGATGCAACGAGCTGAATAACACAGGCATATTTCAGATCTGTTGATCCTGTAGTGTGTAGAATTTAATGTAATCATTGGAACAGGTGTTACTTGAGAGTCGATTATATAGACTGAAAATGGAAAGGTCAAGTGGAATATTCAAATGCAGGCTAGTCCATTTCTTTTGCATTTTGCATCCAGATTAATCGAATCGTTGTTCCTTCGCCAGGTGTGGATGACACTTCAATTCGGCCTTTCATGGCCTCGATTAAACCTCTCGTAACCGCCATGCCGAGTCCTGATCCAACATCGCTTGTTCCCGTATCTGTACCACGGTAATACCGTTCAAATAGCTTCCACACGGTTTCGGGGCTCATGCCTCGTCCATTATCGGCAAACTCGATTGTAAATTCACCTTCACGTTCACCGGCCTCGACACGAACAACGAGGACAGACTCGGATGGGTTGTGCAGCAGAGCATTAGCGGTGAGATTATCTACAATCCGTTCAAAAGAAGGAACGTGTACTAGCCCATAGACAGGCGCGTCTGCAGATTGAAAGACAATACGTCCTTCACCGTACGCAGGGTTGCGCTCGGCTCGCTGCACGAGATTACGAAGTAGCGTATTTACGTCATTTCGTTCAACCTCAGGTTGATATCCTCCACTCCGCAACCGATAGGTCATCGCAAGATCATTCACAAGTCTGTCCATATACATCGATTTGTCGATCATGATGCCTGCGAATTCTCGAACTTCTTCAGCCGTCCAGGTGTATTTGTCCGTTTCTAGCATATGCGCGTATCCCTGAATGGAGGAAAGAGGTGTTTTGAGATCATGCGTGATCCCAGCGATCCATTCCTCTCGAAGGGAATCGGTTTGTTTCCGTAGTTCCTCATCCTGCTTGAGTGTATGGGACAAAGCTTGCATGGAGTGGAGTACGTCGCCATACACTTGGTATTTACGTTTCCATTTTCCATTGCGGCGTTGGCTCCGCGGAATACCTGCTGCCCCGGTTGGTTCCTCATACTGTCCTTTCTCCAGACGTTGCAACCACTGAAGCATGTGCAGCATCGGAGCACCGAATCGATTAGCGTACCATAAAGCGAGTAAAATCAGCAGCGCAACGATGGACAAGATCAGGACGATTAGCGCCGGTTCAAGAATAAAAGCGTATGGATTCTGTTTCTCAACGACAGTTGAATCAATCCGTACACTTACCATCCAGGTCGTTTCGTTTTGGTTATCGTACCATGTGGCGACCGATATGCCTGAACGATTCGGGTAACGAACTTGGAGAACGAGATCCTGAATACTGTACTGGTTCGGCACGCCTACGGCCGGTTTGTTATAAGAGTCGATTTCTTTTCCATAAGGGTCCAATATTTGGATGTAGGCATCTGCTTTGCGAATCGTTTCTTGCTCCGCATGTTTCACAGTCAGTTTGCCGCCCTCATACGACAGCTTTGGACGGATCTCATCAAGTAAGGATTTGGCCGCATTTCGCTCTCCGTATAACAACGTAAAATATTTCCCGTCCTTCTCCCGGATCAGCATGGATAGCTGATAGGGGAATGGTTTATTAGCTTCCCAGTAGGCGATTAATTCTCCTGGTTTGTAGTGGTCTGGTACATCGGACGGGACATGATAATCGTCGATGACATAGCCCTTTTCATCCAGAACCTGAAGCCAGCCATGATTTTTATCCACCTGCTTGAGCAGATCGGGATCGTATCGTATCGTGTTATCCGGCAGGATCTCGGCGGTATTAATAAGTTGATCCAATCCGTTGTTTGCAAAGTCATCAACCAGATCCACTTCATTCACTTTCTGCAAAACCCAGATGGTAGCGATTGATCCTAGCAAAATAATCAGAATGACCGTGCCAGTGAGCATACCAATGAAGCGAGTTAATAACTTACGGCGAATACTCATGTCTGTGACAGGTTGCTAGGCTGGATCAGCTTGTACCCCAAACCGCGCACATTAACAAGAAAAGCCGGATTGGAAGGATCTTTTTCAATGCGTTCCCGAATGCGGTGGATATGCACCATAACGGTGTTATCGTCGCTAATGGCTTCTGAACCCCACACCCGTTCATACAGTTCAGACTTGGTGAAGATTCGGTTCGGATGTTTGCAGAAGAAGAGAAGCAACTGGAACACCAGCGCCGGGCAGGTTATAGCCTGTCCTTCAACGCGAAGCTCCCCAGCCAGTTCGAATACTTGGAATCGTCCAAAATCATAAATGCCTTGTGATAGGTCAGGATATGACGTATTTACGTGTGATGGAATGTTTTGTTGTTGCTGCAAAACGACTGTCTTGGAAGGCAGATAGCGATTAAGCAACGATTTAATTCTTGCAACGACTTCCAGCGGGTTAAACGGTTTGACGACATAATCATCACCGCCAACGGCAAATCCGGTCAGTTTGTCATAGTCCGTTGTTTTGGCGGTTAGAAACAGGATAGGGGCATCTGTGACCTGCCTTAGGAAAGGGCAGATTTCCAAGCCGCTTTTCCCTGGAAGCATAATATCAAGCACGATACAATGATACGTTTTGTTGTTGCATGCTTCGAGCGCTGCTTCACCTGTCGTGACCGTATCAATATCGAGAAACTTTTCTTTGAGCAGTACGGTTTTGAGCATATGTAAAATCGCTTGTTCATCATCAACAAGCAGTAGTGAGACATGATCCATGATGTAATGCTAACCTCCTTCTTAACTCTCTTTCTTGGTATATTGCCCATCATAACATTCTTGAGACCAATTGGAAGATAGGTTGCCTTAACAGAAGCTTAATTATAAAGCTTAGGTAGGGCGGTAAATTTAACTAGATGTAAGTGAAGGTTAGACAAAGCATAAGACTCATGATGTAGATTTGAGGTAAGTAAGAAAAGATAAACAGAAAGGGTGTTGAATGATGAATAGGAAATGGAAACTACTCCTTCTAACCGTGACAGCATGTGTTGTACTCTCTGCTTGTACAAGTAACAAAATTACCTCCGACGAAGCAGAGCAGGCTGAGAAGCAAGCTACAGAACAGGTAAAGGATCAAAAGGATAACGGTGACACTTCAAGCAAAGAACAAAATGATGGTTCGACAGCTCAACAGGTAACACCAGATAATCTCATGGATACATTGACGAAGGGCTCCAAAGATGCAATTTATAATCAGTTTACTCCTGACATGAAACAAGCTGTTTCCTTGGAAGATTTCAAGGCGTCTGCTGACAGCTTTTTGAAAGGAGTGAAGTCGTGGAAGCAGGTGGTAGATTCTGAGATGAATGGTTTGACGGAACATGCGTGGACAGACGATTCAGGAACCAAGGGGATCCTCGCCTATTTTACAGAAGATCATCAGATTGCCGGATTAAGCATTACTCCACTGGAACCACATCCCGATACAGATAACAAGCTGACCAAGACTGAGTTTCAGTTCCCGATGAAAGGAGAGATGTATGTCTTCTGGGGAGGTCATAGTGTTATGGAGAATTATCATTACGAGCATGAAACACAGCGCTATGCACTCGATATTGTTCAAACGAAAGACGGGGCGAGTTATCAGGGCGATGCCAAGGATAATGCCAACTATTATGCGTTTGGTCAGCCGCTCTATGCTGCTGCGGATGGTACGGTAGTGGAGATCAAGAACGATATTGAGGATAACGTGCCTGGCGTGATGAATCCGAAAGAGCCGGCGGGTAATTATGTGGTTATTGATCATGGCAATAAAGAATACAGTATCACGGGCCATATCAAAAAAGGCAGTGTAGCGGTGAAAAAAGGGGATAAAGTCAAGCAGGGGGATCACATCGGGGATCTGGGTAATTCGGGCAACTCTAGTGAAGCTCACTTGCACTTCCAGGTATCCGATGGTCCAGACCTGTTCACGTCACGTTCCCTCAATATCCGCTGGGCCGATCAGAGCCAGGAGTTGACAAGGGGGAATACCGTTCAGGGACTGCCGGAGTAAGCAGGTCAGGAGAAAAACATTTTAAAGGTAATACTTGTTGTCGCGGTATGGATATTCTACATGCTGTACGCCAGCTTCCTTTTTCCATTATAATAGCGTCTATAATTAATTATAGTCTTGAACTTGGTTGTGAATGAGATTAGAGCTGGATAAGGTGAAAATTTTATTTACACTTTAACGGAGAGGACAGAAAAAACCTGAAAAAGCGAAGCTAAAAGCTTTCTGCAAGAAAGCTACATCGGAAGCATAAGCTTAGCGCCTTTATCACCGGATTTTTCCCTTTGGAAAAGGGAATCAAAAAAATCTGGGGATAACAGCGATTGAAAGGTTATTCTGTCATCGGAGTGGACTGTGTAAATTCTTAGTTCAACTTATAGAGGTCAATGGAGGAATAGGGAATGGCACTGGAAAAGGTACAGATCGAATATGCATGTCTCGAAGACTTGCCGAGAATTGTGGAGATTTATAATTCAACCATCGAGAGCCGCATGGTAACGGCGGATTTGGAGCCGGTGACGGTAGAGCAGCGTTTGCCATGGTTTAATGAGCATACACCGGATCGTCGTCCTCTATGGGTAATGAAACGGGATGGGCAGGTTGTCGCATGGGCCAGTTTGAGTTCGTTTTATGGGCGCCCAGCGTACAATGGAACAGTGGAAGTCAGCGTATACGTCGATCAGCAGTGCCGTGGAATTGGGGCCGGTGGGTTGCTGCTGAATACGGTATTCGAGGCTTGTCCTGAGCTGGGAATCACGACGATTCTAGGGTTTGTATTCGGGCATAACGAGCCGAGCCTGGGGTTATTGCGCAAGCATGGCTTCGAACAGTGGGGATTTTATCCGGAAGTGGCGGTGCTGGATGGCGTGGATCGAGACCTTGTGATTCTGGGCAAAAAAGTTGGAGCTGATCACCGCCTGAAAGAGGCGCAGATTTAAATAAAGAAAAAACCTCCGTATCCACTATAAGTGGAATGCGGAGGTTTTTTGCTTATTTTCAAACCACGAACCCATTTTACAGTCCCAGTTGCTGCTTGATCTCTCGAATCTGTCCCAGATGACGTTCCTCGTGGTAGCTTGTAAAATCGATCCATTGTGCCAGATCCAATTCACCGAACGCCGGGTGAGGGAACGACTTACTACGTAACAGGGCAACATCATGCTCGCGTGCAAACTGTTCCAGTGCTTGATGGGACTCAGCCAGATCCCTACGAATATCCGCAAGTCTCTCAGGCTCAGTTGGTGGTTGCACATGAGGAGGGGCTTCGACAGATCTGCTGCGGTCCAGAGACATTTCATAAGGCTTTTTCTCAATGGACACATTCTGTTCTTTTTCCACTGCAAGACGAGCTTGCTTGGTGATGACATTTTCCATCAGATTCAAGTGCCGTAACACTTGCATAATGCTCCACTGTTCCGGGGAAGGTTTCCGGTTCAATTGATCTTCATCTAACCCGGAGATAGCCTCCCAGATTTGGTTACGTATTTCGTCATTACGTTCAAACATCATAAACATCCTCTCTTTAGGTTTATTACAATAACATTACTGTTTCTATATGTCCAACCGAACATATAAGACCCTGTTTAACCAGCATAAAACACAAAATGAGCAAATGCGAACTTTACCTATATTACCCCTTGTTAGGTGAAGTTGAGGAAAAAAATAAAAACATACCCTTAAATTGGGTATGCTGAATTGTATACAACAGCTTCCATAAAACGAAAAAAAGATTGACGGGCACACCCCGGCAAACTATAATCGGTAACAAGTAACTTGATATGTAAGGAGTCCTGACATGATATGTTAGTAATCGACGAGGTGTATCACCATACAGCATTGCAAATATCATCGTCCGATCTATTGTACCTTATCGAACGGTTGAAGGTCAAAAAAGAAAATGAGATCGAAACGCTCAAGCAGAAGATTGAACAGTTTGAACAAAAACGACGAGCCGAGGAAGTGGCTTATCAGTCGCTGTCTCCTGTTCGCAAATGGTTTGCGGGACGTCCGGCTTCTCATCACCAAGCGGTGGAATACATGGTGCAGGTAAAGGAACGATTCCGCAAGATGGAGCAGATTCGCAGGCGCATCCGTGATCTTGATCAGATTATGGAACGTATTCAGAGCGCTAATCATAATCGGCAGGAAGAGATTGAGCTTTCGCCTGAAATTATCCGCGAGATCAGACAGCTTAGTGAAACGGAGGATGTGCAGGCATGACTTTGGAAACGTTAAGCTCCGGGATCGACACGGTCTGGGTTGTTCTCAGCGCAGCGATGATTTTGTTGATGGAGGGCGGATTTGCCCTGCTGGAGGCTGGGTTTGTACGTTATAAAAATAGTGTGAATATCATCATGAAAGTATTTGCTGATATTACGATTGGCACATTATTGTTTTACGCGATTGGTTTTGGCTTGATGTATGGTTCAGATGCTGGAGGGTTTATAGGAGTGACAGGTTTTTTCCTGAACGGTGATCTCTCTCATCTGAACGTTCCGGTATCCCTGGAGACGTTTTGGCTATTCCAAGCCGCGTTCACGATTGCGGTCATTTCAATCGTATCCGGTGCCGTAGCTGAACGGATCAATTTCCGTGCATACCTACTATATATCATCCTGATGACGGCGATTATTTATCCGATTGGCGGACACTGGGCTTGGGGTGGCGGCTGGCTCAGTCAGCTCGGCATGCAGGATTTTGCCGGTTCAGCTGTGATTCACGCACTGGGCGGTTTCTCTGCACTGGCGGCAGCAATTATAATCGGGCCACGTAAAGGGAAATACACACCACTTGGTGTAAGTGCAATTGCACTGCCAAGCAATCTGCCGCTGGCATCGGTAGGTGCCTTCCTGTTATGGTTTGGCTGGTTTGGATTTAATGCGGGAAGTACATTGAGTGCAACTGATGTCAGAATCGGTCACATCGCCATCGTGACGATGCTATCCGCAGCTGCGGGTGGTGCGGCTACGTTGCTCTATACCTTGTTCCGCTTTAATCGTTCCGATGCACCGTCCGTGATTAACGGTTCACTTGCTGGACTGGTAGGCATTACAGCAGGCTGTGCTTTTGTAGGTGATCTGGCAGCAATATTCATCGGCGCAGTCTCCGGTCTGTTGATGATGGCTGCTACGAACTGGCTGGATCGCATGCGCATTGATGATCCGGTAGGGGCTTTCCCGGTTCATGCCGTTTCGGGAATGTGGGGGACGGTTGCTGTAGGTCTGTTTGCCACGGACGGAGGTTTGTTCATGGGCGGCGGCTGGAAGTTGCTTGGTGTTCAGGTGCTGGGTCTGACTGCACTGGTCGTCTGGGGATTCGCAATGACCTGGTTCGGACTGAAGCTCATTGGCAAAGTGGTTCCTGTCCGTTCGACCGAGGAAGAGGAAGACCTTGGTCTGGACATCAGTTATCATGGGGTGATGGCTGCGCACCAGTCGCATGAATTTCTGGATGGTGAGGAGCATATGATTGCTTATCAGCAGAAGTCCTCTGATTCAAATCGATAACAAAAGTATATGAAAAGATAGGGGCTGACGAAGGTCAGCCTCTTTTTTACACAGAAAGCAGGGAAAAAAGACAAGGCGGAAGAATATACAGGTGTGAACGTGAATAAGTCTCAGCATAGGTGTAACGTCAAAAAGGGAGGATCTATATGATTAAGCCGGAACAATGTGAACGTCTGACTAGAAAAGCACGTAAAACCCTCGAAGAAGAATACGGTCTCGGTGCTGTTGCCGATCTGGTGCTGGATGCTGGGCGCTGGGGTATTCGCCTGGATGTGTCCACAACGGATGAATATCGCAGAACAGGAAATTCGCGTGTTGGCGGACATCCTGATCTGCCGGATGATCTGGACTGGCCGCTTACGAAGGACGGGGTGCCAATGACTTTTCTGGCCCAGCTGAATATGGTGGATTTGTCTCCGTATACACCGAATGACGGGCGCGGAACGTTGCCGGAGCGGGGCATGTTGTACTTTTTTATTGGCAGTGTGGATGCAGCTTATCCGATTGAACATCGAGTGATCTATGAACCATCTACATATAATCTTGTAAAACGCGAACCGGACGGGGCCACTGCTCTGGGGGGAGAACCTACGATAGCGCATTCGGTTACCGTCTTGCCTAACCTTGAGCTTCCTACATATGCGTACATAGATGCTGCGGCGTTGGATGAACAGGGGAAAGCCTCAGAGGCAGTTTCCAATCCAGAGGGAGCTCTCGGAGGCCGTTGGCTAGACCGTTATTTGGAATTCGAATCAGACTGGAATCACCCAAGCCCGCTGAATTGGGGCGGTATGTTTGGTTACCCCGATGGGCAGCATCCCGATGCAGAACACCGGGCGTTGAGTTATATTGAGCTGGGTGAGGCACACACCGGCAGTGAGCAGGAATGTGTGAAGAAGCTGACCGCGCATTACGATGGGGATGAGGAGCGCACGTGGGAGGAATTATCGGACACACTGCTGCTGTTAAAAATAGATACGAATGATGCTATCGGTTTTCAGTGGTTGGATTGCGGTGAATTACAGTTCTTCATTCGAGGTACTGACCTGGAGGCTGAGCAATTTGATCATACATGTTGTTCGATTTATTCCAGTTAAGTTTTAGTTCATTTTTATACCCAGGCCTACTGCCATTCCATAAATTAGGTGAATATTTATTCAATAGCTGTAACAAAATGCCCTGAATCCCCGTTTATAAGAGGAGGAGGGGCTTTTTTTTGTGCGCATATGTTAATCAGAGGCGCCAGCGTGTTTAAATAGTTAAAGGAAGTACATAGGTTGAAATGAGATCATATGTTCTATATAATGGAATGAAAAGGAAGTGATAATATTGATTCAGTCTGCATTCAAACATATTGATACGGCGGTTGCATCATTAGTTGATATTTGCGATCAGTTAAGTGAAGAAGATTTGGACCTGACTCCGATTGAGGGCAAGCGTTCTATAAGGGAGTTACTTTCGCATCTAGCGTTAGTCTGTCGCGCAGATCTGTACATATCCGAAGGTGCATCAGAAGAGGAAATGACTCGATTTTATCAAGAGAACCGCGTGTGTTCTGTGAACCAGATCAAGGATTCTCTCATAGAGAACCGGAACTTCCTCTACCAGCGTTACATGCAGTTTACGACGGAAGAATTGCTTCATATAACAACATCCTATTGGGGTGCTTCCTATAGCCGTCTGGAATGGTTACTTGAAATGATGGGGCATATGTACCATCACAGGGGACAACTCTATACGATGTTAACCTTGACGGGAAGAGAACCCAAGACGGCGATGTTTGCCTAAACGAATACATATCATCAATACATATTGGGTAAAGGTATGAAGAGCATTAACCGGGATACAAGGGACAGTACATAAATTTATGCAGGTATTCTTTGATATAAGCCGACTTGTGACTTACATCTAATAATGGAGGGGTTAAGTTGGTAGAATTTATGGATAACCAGAATTCATCTTCGAGTGAGAGCGGCATGCTGGAGATTGTGACAAGGATTCCTGAACTTCGAAATGCTCTACAGGTTGAACGTATATCCCGAGGATATTCCCTGGATCATAAGTTCAAAGTCGTTGTTCCTGATCAAAGAAATATGTTGCTGCGAATCTTTCCTTGTCGTGATATGGATGACAAGCGACAAGAGACTCATGTTTTGGCAGCGTTAAGAGAGATGGGGGTTCTATGCTCTACACCGCTTGGCGTTGGAAGGTTGGATGAGAACAATGGATATATGATTTTGAGTTATCTTGAGGGTGAAGATGCTTCCGAGGTATTGCCTTCGATGAGTGAGCAGCAGCAGTATTCCATCGGCCTGAAAGCAGGTGCAGAGTTAGAGCGCATTCATCAGTTAGCTGTAGAGAAGCAGGCCGAGTCCTGGTACATACGGAAAAGTAAGAAGCATCGGCGGTACGTGGATCGATACAACGCGTGCCCTGTTGTGATGGAAAGTGATCAGCATATTCTGAATTTTATTGAAGAACATTTGGAATGGATGAAAGACCGTCCCGATTGTTTTCAGCATGATGATTTTCATCCAGCTAATCTGATAGTAAACAAGGGTGAACTGGCTGGAGTCATTGATTTTAACCGGGCAGATCAGGGCGACCCTGTGCATGAGTTTTTGAAGCTGGGGTTATTTGCTACAGAGATCAGCATTCCATACTCGATTGGGCAGATACATGGATATTTTGATGGGCATGAACCGGATGAGGGTTTCTGGAAGATGTACTCTCTGTATATGGCCATGGCGCTGATATCTTCCGTGGTATGGATTCAGAACGTGAAGCCAGAGGAGACCGAGCAGATGATGATGAAGATTGAACGTGTGCGGAATGATCATGATGATTTCCGTAGTATGATTCCAAGGTGGTATACTGTGAACAGATAGATTGCATTAGTAGTTGGGTTAACCGATGTAGCATTTGTGAAGCAGAAAGGAAAAATGCCGTGGCACAACCAGCATCCATACTGCTTGTCGATGATGAGCAGGATATTATTAAACTGATGGAAATTTATTTTGGCAATGAAGGGTACCGGATTTTTACTGCGAATGACGGAATACAGGCTCTAGAGGTGCTTAAGACGGAAGACATTGATCTCATTATTCTGGACGTCATGATGCCCAATATGGACGGAATCGAAGCCTGCATGAAAATTCGCGAAGAGCAGAAAATGCCAATTATAATGCTGTCTGCAAAAAGTACGGATATCGATAAAATAACGGGTTTAAGCATTGGCGCTGATGATTATTTAACCAAGCCGTTCAATCCGCTTGAGCTTGTGGCGAGAGCGAAATCCCAGCTTCGCAGGTACCATACATTTAATGAGGGCAGGGAAAGCAAGGAGCATGAATGGATCATTGATGATCTGATTATTAATACAGACACACATGAAGTGTGGCTGGATGACAAACCTGTGCATCTTACACCCCGGGAATTTGCAGTGCTTGAACTGCTCGCAAGGCATCAAGGATCGGTACTTAGTATGGAACAGATTTACCGCCAAGTCTGGAAAGAAGAATTCATGGAGTCTAACAACACGGTTATGGTGCATATTCGTAAACTTCGTGAGAAGATTGAGCACGATAGTAAACATCCGAAGTTCATTCAGACCGTATGGGGTGTCGGATATAAGATGATTAAACCGATTTAGGTTGTACGTCACAAGCAGGGAGTTTCTACCATGAATTCGAAATGGATTAATACGGTACGCTGGAAGTTTATTTACGCATTTATATTAAGTGGCATTTTGACTGCGGTGATATTGTATGGAGCAGGTAAAGTGGGCGAGACGATTCTGAAGAATCAGCAATATCCGAATTATACGATTCCGGGGCAAGTGGTTCGCTGGCTAGTGAATCATATTGGCTCTGTTCCACTGATGATTGCTGTAGGAATCATCAGTTTTGTGCTGTTTTTCTTTCTGTTCACCCGCAAAGTGATGGTTGTGCTGGATGAGATCACGGCGGGTATTCAGGAAGTAGCCAAAGGAGAACTGTCACATCGGATTGCGGTGAAGACTTCGGATGAGTTTGGTGTGGTTGCGGCGAGCATCAATCAGATGGCGGAACAACTCCAGCGATCTCTTCAGGAAGAACGGAGTGCCGTTGCAGCCAAAAATGATCTGATTACAGGCATCTCGCATGATTTGAGGACACCCTTAACCTCGATTCTTGGATTTTTGGAGTATATCGAGAAGGATCGTTATCAGGATGAATTAGAAATGCGTTATTACGTCAGTATCGCTTACGAGAAATCCCTGACGTTGCGTAAACTCATTGATGATTTGTTTGAATATACTCGGGTCAGCGGCGGAAGCCTTCCGTTGTCTTTAAGACCACTGAATCTGACTCCATTCCTCATGCAACTCGCCGAAGAATTTGCTCCAATGCTTGAAGAAGCAGGCATGACCTATACGATCGTTGGAGGACAAGATCCATTATGGATTCAGGCTGCTCCGGGAGAACTCGTTAGAGCCTATGAAAACTTGTTCAGCAATGCGATTCGATATGGCGCCAAGGGCAAAGTAATGGAAATTGGCCTTGTTCTTGAAGGGGGAGAAGCTGTGGTGCGTATTAGTAATTACGGGGAACCGATTCCCGCTCAGGACTTGCCACATCTGTTTGAACGTTTCTATCGGATAGATAAATCACGTTCTCGTGATACAGGAGGCACGGGATTGGGACTTGCCATTGCCAAATCCATGATAGAACTGCATCAGGGGCAGATTGCCGCTTATAGCGATCAGGGCCGGACGGATTTTGTTACCCGTTTTCCGGCCATAAAACCACCCGTCCATACGCCATTGGAAGAGTAGGAAGAGTAGGAAGAGTAGAATGTTCATATCATACCTCTCATATTAAGCTTTGGATATGTAAATTAAGAATTTGATAAGAAGTTAACAACGCTTCTTTAAGAACTATTCGGTATGCTACCTCTATCAATCTGTTCGAAGTATGAGGAGGGTACCGAAGATGAGTTCAAGATTTAACACCGTTCGAATGAAATATATCTATATTTGCGGAGCAAGCGCGGTTCTCAGCATCGTGCTTCTTTTTGTTATGTACCAGATCATGAGATTAGCTTATCGTTTGATGTTCCATGAAGCTGTCTGGTTTACCGACCTAGTACATTGGAGTATCAATCATATAGGAAAGAAACCGATCGGGTTGCTTATGGGCGGAGGTTTGTTTCTTTTATTTTTCTGGATTCGTTCTCAGAAAATAAGCGAAGACATGCAAGCTCTTGTGCGGGGAACTAATGAACTTGCTAATGGCCGGAATCCTGCACCCATTCAAATCCTGAGCGGTGGTGAGCTGCGGCAATTGAGTGATCAGATCAATGCGATTGCGGCGCTTACAGCGAATAAAGATTGCTCTGAAATGAAGGTTAAATCAGAGGAACCATCATGTTAAATGTGAAGATGAAACGTTCCATATATCGATTGTACGATGTTGCTGTTATTGTAGCGGTTCTACTGGTGCTACTGTACATCTATTTGTTTTCGTATGGAAAAATGGTGATTCATCATCAACCGGAAGTTATGCAGCAAGTGTCATCAACCGTCATTCTGGATGAGGCTGGACAAGAGATCATCAGGTTGACGACACCAAACGGAGGATATATGGCGTATGCCGATCTGCAAGAAATGCCGGATATGCTAATACAGGCCTTTTTAGTGACCGAGGATCGGCGTTTCTACCGACATGCGGGTCTAGACGTCATGGGTGTTGGCAGGGCAATGGTAGAAAATATACTACATATGAATTGGAGCCAGGGCGGAAGTTCGATCACACAGCAACTAGCTAGAAATCTGTATCTGAACGCCAACAAGAACTTCATCCGTAAAATAAACGAGTTATCCATTGCGATCGAGATGGAAACGAAGTATTCGAAGGACGAAATCCTGGAAATGTATTTGAACCGGATTTACATGGGACGGCAGCAGTATGGGGTCAAGGCAGCAGCATGGCGTTATTTCGGTGTGGAAGATTTGAAACGGTTAAAACTCTGGCAGATCGCGACGCTCGCGGGTATTCCCAAGGGGCCGTCTATTTACAATCCGGTGGATAACAAGAATCTTTCCCAAGAGCGACGTAATGTCGTTCTCTCCATGATGCATGAACAGGGAATCATTACGAGCAAACAGATGCAGGAGGCCGCAGCTGTTGAATACCAAGCGCCTCCTCCAAATATGGCGAGCCTGTCAACGGCACATAAGTCTCAAATGGAGAAGCCTTCCTATACGTCTGCCTTAGATGCAGTCTTGCAGGAGGCTTCACTTCTCACCGGCAAGGGTGAGGACGAGATTCGTTCCGCAGGATGGACCATTCGAACGGGCTTGAATGCAAGTGTGCAGCGGGCAATGGAGGAAACATTCGCGGAGCATGTCTGGTTTCCGGATGACCGAGAAACTCAACAGGTACAGGCAAGTATGGTAATTCTTGATCAACATAACGGTGAAGTGAAAGGAATGATGGGTGGACGAAATCCTGTGAAGGGAGATATGAATCGTGCTATGAAGGATGCAAGGCAGCCAGGATCCGTATTTAAACCCGTCATCGTCTATGGCCCTGCATTGGAGTCCGGACAATTCGAGCCATCAAGTATGCTTCCTGACCGACCTACACGTTACGGGAATTACCAGCCGGGCAATGTGGGAGGAAGGTACAGAGGTACGGTATCTTTGTCGGAGGCGCTGCAAAAATCAATCAATGCGCCTGCGGTTTGGTTGTTACACGAGATCGGGTTGAACCAAGCCAAAGGGTTCGCTGAGCGACTAGGAATTCAATTACAGGATGAAGATATGAATCTGTCCGTTGCCCTTGGGGGGATGCATCAAGGTGTCTCGCCGCTCAAGCTTGCACAAGCCTATGCTGTTTTTGCCAATGAGGGGAGATTCAATCGTGCACACCTTATACACGAAATAACGGATGCCCGAGGACAAATTATCTATAGCCATCGCTCAGAGAACAAACAAGTTATCACGAGGCGAACGGCTCAAGAAATAACGAACATGCTGCAGCTTGTCGTGAGCCAAGGAACAGGAAAGCGTGCCCAGTTGCCTGATGATCAAGTGGCTGGCAAAACGGGTACGACACAAGCCGCATTGCCGAATCTGCCCAAGCAAGCAAATCGGGATATCTGGTTTGCCGGATATACAAGGAAATGGACGGGGGTCGTGTGGATGGGATTCGATTATACGGATGCGAAACATTACTTAAAGTCCGGAAGCGGAACAGCAGCGAAGCTGTTCGGAACGGTGATGAAACGTAGCAACCAATAGAGGAAAGGGCTAAGGAAACGGGAAGGTCAATGTATACTCGTGCTCGATCTGTAAGAGGATGTCCTCCTTTTTATAACACAACATACAGATATTAAGTTATAATAGATGCTCTTCTATTTTTCTAAGGAGGGTATCATGAATATGAATCGTTCATACGGTAAGCAAGATGAGGATGTAGATATGGTTTCGTCCAAAAGTGGTACCAGGCCTGAACTTCCAGGTATTTCGGGTTTGGGCGGCTGGTTGATTTTAATTCAGATTAGTCTTTGGGCTTCACTGGTATTTTTACTTTCGGATATCTCACAGGTTGCGGTGATCATGGATCCGGCACGATGGGAAGGAGGTCGGGGCATCGACCCGCAGCTGTATACGGAAGTCATAAGGCCGTTGCTGTGGTTTGGATTCATTAGTAGCGTTATTTTGTCTGTCATCGTTGTTGTGAATCTTGTTCTTTTATACCGAAGAAAGCGGATTTTCCCGCGGTTGATGATTATACAGTACATTGTCAATCTGGTGATCGGTATCGCCACCTGGATTCTTATCGCTCAGAACGAGGTGGGAAGGGAAGAACATGTGCTGGATGCGACCCCTGCTTTTAACCTGATCATTCGTTCGCTGCTGACGTGCTGTATTTTTATACCCTATTTTCTGAAGTCGGTACGTGTGAAAAATACGTTTATCAAGTAAAAGAGAAAGCCCATAGCCTACAAGAACGGAGCTAAGTCAAAACTCCAGCTTGCAGACCATGGGCTTTTTTTGCTTGGTAGCAACTTCCATTGGGAGGTTCATTTGGAGGTGGACTTGATGCGGTTTGAACGGGAAAGGCTCTGAATCATCTGGTTTAATACCTCGGATAGGACAAGTCCTACGGCGATAGCACCCGACAACATAAGAGCTTTGGCGGCCATCTCCATGGCAGCACTGTAGTCATTTTGTACAAAACTACGCATCGCATTATACGCCAGCCCTCCCGGCACGAGAGGAATGATACCTGCCACACTAAAAATAATAACAGGTGCCCGGAACATACGAGAAAATAGCTGACTGATGACACCAACAGCAATTGTTGCAGCCAAGGTAGCCGGAACAGCATCTGCTGCATACTCCAGCACAATATAGATAATCCAGCCAATCATACCGACAAATCCACCGTGAAGCAGCATCCGTCTTGGCGCGTTAAAGATAATGCCAAACGCAGCTGAAGCAATGAAGCTGGTTAAAGCTTGTCCTATAAAATGGAGCATTTCTTGCAACCCTCCGTCTTACATCAAAAGTGAAAATACAACAGCAATACCTGTACCAATGGCAAAAGCGGTCAGAAAAGCCTCGGCACCCTTGGATAAGCCGGATACGAGATGTCCAGCCATCAGGTCGCGCACGGCATTGGTAATGAGCAGTCCTGGCACGAGCGGCATGACAGAACCAATAATGATTTTGTCCCGCTCAAAGCCTGCACCCACATACACGAGGAAAAAGGCGAGCATGCCGATGACAAAGGAAGCTGTGAGCTCAGCAAAAAATTTAACACGGACCCAGCGGTGAAAAAGAATGACCGCCGCGTAACCGATTCCGCCGCAGAGTAGTGCGGGAAGAAAATCCCCCCAGCCTCCGCCGAACATAATGGTAAAGCAGGCACTGGATAACGCAGCGGCCCCTAGCTGGACAGCATACGAATAACCAGAAGGTTTTCGTTCGATCTCCAGTAGCAGGTCATGGGCTTCCTGAACGGTCAGTTGCCCTTGTCCGATACGGCGCGAGACTGCGTTGACTTCAGATACTTTATCGAGATCTGTTGTGCGCTCCGAGATGCGAATCAGCTTCGCGGGTTCCGTGGCATCCACCGAGAAAAAGATGCCCGTGGGCACCACATAACTATGTGAATGTGGCAGCCCCAAGGCAGCGGCCATCCGCTTCATCGTATCTTCAACGCGGTACGTTTCACCGCCACTTTGCAGCATGATTTTCCCGGCAAGCAGACAGATGGCGATGACTTGGGATTGCTCAGACGGTTCAGTAACAGGGTGTTGACTTTTGTTACGCATCTCCGATTCGGATTCAACAGGAGAAGAGGGGTCATGACGTATGTATTCCAACCGGATCAAACTCCGTTTCATATGAAATAAGGCGTGGCACCGACACCATTGTATCATATTTCACACGCTCATAAGCAATCCCGGGACATGTAATAAAAAGCTTCGCCCAATCCTCGAAAGGAAAGAGACGAAGCCCTTTTGGCTTACATTAACAAGGTGATGACGAGCAATTCATACAGCACCAGCGGTAGAATCGTTGGGCCAAACAAAGCACGTGGTTCAGGATAACCATGCATTGGTGTCACTTGAAGGTACAGAATTCCGCGGTCTGCACTAATAATGACCCCTTCCCAGACCTGACCATCGATGTTCTGAACTTGTACTTTCTTGCCGATATGCTGACGAACCGTATGATGAAGCATGTTCCGCACATTTTGCACGGATTGCAGCATCGGTTGATTGGCCTGATATACAACACGTGTGGTTGGTGTGGATGGTGATTCGGACATGATGCACAACCCTTCCTCGAAATAAAATGCTTCTTACTTCAAGGTATGCATCTGCCTACAAAAGGTGATTACACATATGACATGTGCAGAGCTCCACGGCCATCTTCGTAACATACCTGACCCTCAAGGATTTACAGGGATTTCGAGTGAGAAAGGTGACTTTATTTTTGACGGATAGGTAGCAATTTTCATCTGAAGCTTACCCTGTAATTTTGCACCATGTTCAATGGTGATTGAAACCGTGGTGTAATCCAGATCTTTACCATAACCCGGACTCCAGCTTGCACCAGGGGTTTGATAAGTTTTACCCGTACTGTCTTTTACTTTGCTGAAACCGAGTACGAAACTATCTTCCATGCTGTCAGGAACAGAGAAATCAACAATAAGATTTTTGCCCTCTACTTTGCTACCCAGCATCTTAAGACCGGAAGGGCCTCCCGTAATCTCACGTGTTTTCAGGTCGAGGCTGAAATCAAGCTCTTTTTTATCCAGACCTGAGAATCCAGAGCCTTGTAAGGTCAGCTTTTTGGGTTTGGAGAAATACATGCTCTCAAAATAAATGGAACGTGTATCCTCCCCAATGGCGGTGTCGGTTCTCCAGGCACGTCCTTGTTCATCCACGAGTTGCAAATCGCTGAGACCAAAGATTTTTTTGCTGTTGTTTGGGTCAATCTGTACGTCAAGTACCAACCGGGTTGGATACATGATCGCCTGTTTTACCTGGATACGCTGTCCATCGACGACCAAGGTTTCGTTTACAGGGATAACCTCTTTCATGCCCTTGGTTAAATTTTTATCGACTGGCATCGTTACCTTCCACACGCCTGGATTGGCTTTGTCTCTCGATTTGAATACCACCGTTAACACATCCGGAGGGGGGGCTTGGTCGGTAAAAATAACATCAATATAGTTTTCATACACTGGATCATCTGAGTCAAAGTGGATTGTAGAATAGCCAAAACCAACAGGAAGATCTTTACCGTTTCCATCCAGTAAATCGATGTCATAGTCGAATTTTTCTGTATTTTTCATGCCTTTCATCTTGTAAAAAATAACCATGCGTGAGTCGTCAGTAATAATGCCTTCCACGGTTACGGAACCCCCATTATGCTCGTCGGTGATCCCGACTTTTTGCAACAGGGACTGATCAATCGCCATCATCAATCCTTTGTCTTGCCGGATCAGATTGACGACGCCTTCCATTCCAGGCAGTTGCTCGACAAAGGACGCAAAGGCAGGGGATACCCGAATACAGCCAGTGAACAATAAAATCAGGGCTGCTGCGGAGATGGAGCTGGTCAGCCAGCGTAATCTGGTTTTTCGTTTACGGGAAGCTTGTTGAATCCCGGCCTGTACAGCTCGGGAAGTTGCTGTATCCGGTACGGGCATCGTATCGTATTCGGCTTTGCGTGCTTGAAGACGTGTCTCCAAAGCTTCGAACGGATTTTGTTCGTCGGTCATGATAAGAGCTCTCCTTTCGGTTCAAGTTGATCCCGGAGCTTGCCAAGCGCGCGGTGCAGTCGTGATTTGACCGTGCCTGCCGGAATTTCGAGAATGTCAGCGACTTCAGTTAACGAGAAACCTTCGAAATAACTCAGAATAATAATTTGTTTGTATTCCGGCTCAAGTGCAGCTACCGCAGCGGCAAGGTCTGGATCTTCAGGACGATCCCAGCGGCCGGATTCACGGATCTCGGTCACGGGACTGAACCGGATTTTGCGTTTGCGTTCATCTGCACAGTAGTTCAGAAGGATGCGGATTAGCCATGTACTGAAGTAGGTAGGTTCTTTCAATTTTTTGAGTTTGCGGTATGCGCGGTAGGTTGCTTCCTGTATCGCTTCCAGTGCATCGCCCTCATTATGCAGATACGCATAGGCGATCCGGTACAGGCGGCTCTGATGCATCTCCATTAAGACTGCAAACGCTGCAGCATCCCCTTTTTGTGCAGCTCGCGTAAGTTCGGTAGGGGTCACAAGGCTCCTCCTTTGCTGATGTTGTTTCGTATTAGACAGAGAAAGTTGCCAAACGGTTCTTGTTTTTTTGAAAAAAATGTTGTGCATGTTGATCTTCAGAAAGTTTCGTTGCATTATACAGCAAAAACCGTCAGCCCTCTCATGAGCATTACGGCTCCAGGAAGAGTCTGACGGTTACAAGTATGATCTCGAATAGCCTTCTAGGTACGATGCCGAGTCTTAAGTGTAGCATGAGTCCCAAGTATATTAAGGATTCACAGCGTTATCGCGGCTTATATCTATCCCGCTTAGGATAGCTTTGCCATCGCTTGCTCCAGACGAGCAGCGACAGAGGTATGACCACGTTGCTTCGCAATATCTAGTGCGATTTCGCCGGATGTGTTAGATGCTTTGACATCGGCTCCATATTCAAGCAGCAAGTCTATAATGGCTGTCTGATCGGTATGAAAGGCAGCCGTGTGAAGGGCTTGCTGTCCATCACTGTCAAGGGTGCTCGTGGATGCGCCATGTTCCAGCAATAGCTTGATCACTTCCACTGAACCCTCTCCAGCGAGTGCGGCGTGTAGCGCTGTGTTGCAGGGAATGAAGGAGATAAGGGAATGAGAGATCGCATTCACATCCGCACCGTGTTCAATAAGGGCATGTACGCTCTCCGTGCTTCCAAAATGTGCGGCATATCCCAGCGGTGTCAATCCATCCTTGTTTTCCGTGTTGGCCAGTTCTGGTTGTACAGCTAGCAGGGACTTTACTTTTTCCGCATTATTCTGCTGTGCAGCTTCAAATAACTGTTCCAATGGTTCTAGCTGCTTTGTATTCTGATCTGTGTCTTTCATCTGTGAAAACCTCCTCTTTCGTATCTGTACACACAGGGAATGTGGCGTAAGCTCGTTCGGAGCTAACTTCATGATAGATCGTTCACACGGGCAGTGCTTCTCGAAAATCACCTTTTTATCCGATGCTGTGCAGGGGAGTGTTTAAATCGTCTGGAGAAAAGGGAGCTGAACGAGCCAAGGCTCTCAAAACCGACGTTGTAACAGATTTCTGTAACAGGGAGATCCGAATTGGATAACAGCTGACAGGCGGCCTGAAGCCTGCGTTCCGTCAAAAATTGATGTGGCGATATGCCAAATACCTTTTTATAACTGCGGAGAAAATGATTCACGGATAGATGCGCGGCTGAGGCAGTCTCCGCAAGCGTGATAGGTTTATTATAGTAGGCTGTCATGTACTCGTGTGCGATATAGATTCTTCGATATATCTCGTTTCGGGTTGAAGATTTCACCATATCCAGGCTATCGATTTCCAACCGAATCTCACGGTGCAAAACAAGCATGTGCACGCCCAGATGATAGAGTTGTTCCTCTAGTCCCCATACATCTACGGCCTGAGAGGCATAGGAGGAGCGCAATCGCTCAAGAGCAGCTCCTAGTTGATCGGTCATAGGATATGTTCGTTCCATCCAGTCCAGTGTACCAAGGGAAGATGTGGCATAAGGCTCATCCAAGAGATACTGGTGACTTCTTGAGATATTCCGACCGATTTCTTCCACTAGCCCCGAAGGGAAGAAGATGCAAAAAGATTCGACAGGAACAGGTGAATCAATATGTAGCTGATATTCCTGTCCTTCGTTCAAAAGCAAATATCTGTCCTGATCGACTGCAAAATGTCCATGACCCGCTTCGTATAATGATGTTCCGTACCGGAACGTTTTCAGGGAAAGGGCACCTTGACCTTTCCAGTCGAACTGGTGTCTGGACTCATGCAGTATGAAAGGGACGCTACGTTGCGTTAATGTATTTCCCGTAAAGCTATTCATTGTGAGATGTCGGTGCCATGTTTCTGTGTATATTGCTGCTTCGCTGCTTCCAATGCCGGGACGGCAAAGCTGGCGAGTGGAGAAGGTAGCTCATGGAGCGGGAACCAGCCAATCTCCCCAATAGCTCCGCCTTCTTCCAGATTGCGTGCTTCTCCGCTAACTACCTTGGTGGAGTATAGCACGGAAATCCAATGCTCCTGTCGCTCAGGGCGAATCGTTTCTGCGGTACAGAGAAGACCGTTGATCACAATATCCAGATTGACTTCTTCTTTAACCTCCCGGATAACAGCCGTCTCCAGTGTTTCGTACACATCGACTTTCCCGCCGGGAATACTCCAAGTGTGCTGTTCGGGCGCACGATTACGCCAAACCAAGAGCACTTCATCTCGTTCATTAAGGATCACTGCACCTACGCCGATCCGGGGAGTGGCCTCGACCGCCATGCTACCAACAGTAGTAGAGCCTGCCGAAGGGGAAACACTTGCACTACCCGAACTAGACCCTGGCTGAAACGAAACGGGATATCCAGTCTGAGCAGACCAATCCGTTGCTAGAATGCTCATCGAGATCAGATCGTACTGTGTACCGTCTCGAAGAACAGCAGCACGATGTCTGCCTTCCTCGCGGAATCCAGCCTTGAGATATGCCCGTCTTGCGGCTTCGTTGTATTCGATCACGTCAAGAGCAATTCGATTCAGGTTTAACTCATGGAATGCATATCGCAAAATCAACGCAAGAGCGTCACTGCCATAACCTTTGCCACGATCTCGTTCTTCACCAATGCCGATCGCCAGTTGTGCAGAGCGGTTATTCCATTCCAATCGATAGATGGCAACAAATCCGAGAAAGCGATTGTCTTCCAACGTGCGCAGGGCAAATTCGAAATCTTGACCGTTCCGAACGGAAGAAGATCCGGTCTCATCGGATGTTTGTGGCGTAACAATATCCGTATCCAAGTTACGCATATATTCGTAGTTTTGTGTAAAATGTGCGATTTGCACGCTGTCTTCGGGACAGGGTGCCGTGAGTCTGACTTTGGAGCCTTGAAACGCATTGTATTGACGAGTCATGTTGCACCTCTTTTTATATAATCTAACGTTCTTCGCTTATCCCATTATACTACAGCCCTAATAAATACCGAACTTCCAGTGTGGATTGGTCGGCGGAGAACTTGGATCAACGCTTGCAGACGCTACACTTGAAAGTACTAGAGCTGATCGAGAAATTGTTTTATATTATATACAAAGGGATAATGTGGGAGTGAAACTATGAATCGGTTCAATAAAATAATATTATGTAGTATTCCAAGTGCTATTTTTCTATATGTATTCTATCTACCACAACTAAACTATTACCGGATCACAAGATTAACGGGTTGGTCAAACAACACAATGTCACTTTTAATAAGTATTATTAGTATTTTGCTGTTGGTTTCATTTGTGGTGTTGTTCTATTTTATAACGAAGAGAATGTTATATAATGAAAAGTTTAAATATATTCCAACGGTCTCATGGATTCCGTTCTATATTGTTCTTATTCTCATTAATAATTATACAATTCCTATTACAGAATCGGGGGACAAACCTTCGCCAGGAACAGGCATATTACTTATATTCTCTTATGTTTTATTACCTGTCATTCTAGCTTTCATCATCGGCATTTTTACCTCATACACAAAAAAACAGCCACGAGGGCTGCTGGTGTAAGCTTTTATTTTAAATCATTCAATAAATTTTTCATTTTTTTGTAATGTCCGCTGACTCGATCAGCCATGTAGTTATACATGAGTTGATTCTCGGAAAGCATAGCCATCTCCCGGTCAATATCTACATTGTTGTTGTTATTATTCATGGCTGTTTCGTTGTTCTGCATCACTCGGTACTGCACGATGGAGGCATTCGGATTGCTGACGGGAAAATGTTTCTCATGTGTGCGTTGCATCCGGAGTTGTCCGGTTTTACCGTTCTCGATGATACGTCTAAGCTCATCTTGAAACTCAACGGTTGTTTTTTTGTAATTGGGCGTATCGGCGTTAGCAATGTTGTTTGTTATGGCTGCATGTCGGGCGTTTAAGGCTTGCAAAAGGGATTCATTACGCTTGGTCGTATTCGTTTCAATCATACCCTGTTCCTCCTTTACCGCATCCGAGTGCAGTTCCCTCTATTTTAAGAAATTCGCGCGCACACTGTCAATCTGTTCAAAGTAACATATGGCGGCTGGGATCACCGTCACAGCCGAAATAAACAACAATAAAGACAAGTATATGACCCAAATATGTGCTTCTGTGAAGGAAGTCAGCAGGATCAGAATCACTTGTCTTTATTCATGATGACATCACTCCTGACTGGTCTGTCCAATCAGGAAGAACGGTCTATATTTTTGCCGTAATAAATCTCGTCCATCTCCAGCTTCAGCCACTCGGTAATCTCCTGTTGTTCCGCTTTGCTGAGCTTGTCCTTGGTGTACCCGAACAAATAATTATCCAGGTCGAATTCTTTCAGCTTACATTTGGTGTGGAAAATGTTCTCCTGATAGACGTTCACGTCAATCATATCGAACCCGCTTTTGATCTCGTCCGGGATATAGTTCTGGATCGAACTGATCTCATGGTCAATAAACAGCTTGCGCCCGCTTGTATCCCTTGTAAAACCACGCACGCGATAATCCATAATCATAATATCCGTATCAAACGAATGAATCAGGTAATTCAACGCTTTCAGCGGTGAAATCTCACCACAGGTCGACACATCGATGTCTGCACGGAAGGTGCTGATGCCCTCGCTGGGGTGGAATTCGGGATAAGTGTGCACTGTAATGTGACTTTTATCCAGCTGCATGACGACATTATCGGGCAGGGGACCAGGCGATTCATCGAAGGATTCTTCTGGAATCTCAACGATCGGGCCTTCCGATACCAGCATGGTTACACTTGCGCCCTGCGGCACATAATCCTGCTGTGCGACATTCAGGACGTGTGCGCCGATGATGTCCGATACATTTTTCAAAATATGGGTCAGTCGGTCTGCGTTATATTGTTCATCGATATATTCAATGTAAGCTTCACGTTCTTCTTTGGTCTTGGTGTAACAGATATCGTACATATTGAAACTGAGTGACTTGGTCAGGTTATTGAACCCGTGCAGCTGGATGCGCTGCTCTGGCGTTAAAGTCATGGTTGCAGTTCCCCTTTGTCCCATACGACATAAAAATCGCAGTTTTAATACTACTTATACCCAACCTTGCCCGAAAAAAAACATGAGTTTCCCATTTGGGGCGAGCAGGCAATTTCCTATAAAACACCGTAAACACCGATGAACATCGTCTTAGATTGATGTATAACATCTCACCGATCCCGAAATGCAGTCCGATAACAGAGTCAGTCCGGGCCTAGTCCAATAAAACGGAGTCCAGTAAGATAGCAAAAAAATACTGCACAGCAATTTGCCGTACAGCATCCAAAGTTAGAAGGGGATGTCCCCATCATAAGCAAAATCATTCATGCGTTCTTCCTCCGCGACCGATTGGATATCCTCGGAAGTGACCGTAATGATGGGATAATGCTCATTTTGTTGTTTCTTCAATGCCTTTTCCTTTACAAAACGCGGGCTGCCTTCGCCGGCATCTTCGTCATAGACAAGCAGCAAGCCATCGCTTTTACGCAGCAGCAGATCGTCCCGTGCGGTGAACTGCCACGGCCCGATGTATGGCTGTTTGCTAATTGCACCATAATAGTCCACTCCAGACAGAATGGAACGGTAGTACTCCTGCTTGTCTTCTTTCCATTGTTCCTCTGGGTTCTGAAAAGCAGTGATAATCGACAGCTTCAGATGTGGATAGCTCTGTTTCAGCTCCAACACAACCTCGCAGGCCCAAAGGTCGACACCGTATTGACCTGGAGTAAGCACCCATTCCAAGCCATCTTCCACAAGAGGTGTAAGGCGGGAGGCGATGGCTTTTTTAATGTAAGGGATACCCTCATGCTTCTGACCAAAAATTTGCAGTTCATGTGCGCGGTAGCCGGTGATGAACAGGTTTTGCAAACGTGTTAACCTCCTTTCAGACGGACGATGAGTCCGTGAGGAACGGCATCTTAGTCGGTTGTCCGTCTTCGTATGAGCACGTTATTGTGCAGGTGTAGCTTCTCCGCGGAACGGATACAGAAATGGCTTCGGAATATCCGTTTCGAATGTCATCAGTTTGCCTGTCGTTGGATGAATAAACGACAACACTCGTGCATGGAGCCCCAGACGCCCCAGATCTCTTGTACGTGCGCCGTATTTACGATCCCCCGCAATCGGATGTCCCAGGTCTTCCATATGCACACGAATCTGATTTTTACGACCCGTTTCCAGACGAACCTCCAGCAGGGAGAACTCACGGTTCGACTTCAGCCGTTTGTAATGCGTAACCGCATGTTGTCCGTCATTTGGACGCGGGCTGGAGTACATTTTGAGTGTTTTGGTTTCCTTGAGCCAAGAGGAGATCGTACCTTCTTCCTGAGCTACCGCGCCTTCAACTAGTGCGACATAAACACGGTCCTGTACGTTTTCTTTCCAGTTGTTTTGCAGCTGCTGCTGAACCTCTTCACTTTTGGCAAACATCATCACACCCGAGGTGTCCCGATCCAGACGATGTACGATGAAAATCCGGTTCAGTTCGTTGGTACGACGCACATGTGACATCAGCTGGCGATAAGCGGTCAGATCGTCACTTTTGTCAGCCGCGATCGATAGGAGTCCGGCTTCCTTGCGAATCACAATGATGTCGTCGTCTTCATGCAAAATGTTAATACCTGTCAGAGAAGGAGCGGCTACAGCCCCTTCTTTGCTGATGGATACGATCTGTCCGGGTAGCAGAGGTTCGTTAAACTTCGTTACAACTTTCTCATCGATCGATACTTGTCCACGTCCCAAAATGGACTTCACCGCATTACGTCCTGACTTTATATGCTTCAGCAGGAAATTCAGCAGTTCATCCGGCTCGGTTACCTTGTACTGACGTGGCGGTTCGGACTTGCGATAATGTGCATTGCCTGGACGCTTGGATGCCGTAGCCGGTTTGGCCGGTTTGCTTCCTTTGCCACCGTTTTTTGCAGGCGCCACGGACGAATGGGAAGCTGAAACCTTACTCGTATCCTCTCCCGAACGAGGAGAATTCGGTTTGGATGATGAAGTGTTGAAACGGCCGGAACGCGGCTTGGAAGAGCCTCCGTATGATTTTCCTTTGGCAGATGTACCGCCTGTTGAACGTTTGCGTTTATTCATGAATGACAATCTCCTTCTGAACAGCATGTACCCTTTGTGTGCATACGATCCGTTCATTTCGTTATGCTGTTCAATATACCATTAACCGCGCGGAATTAAAAATAGGTTCATCAAATCTGCCAACCATCCAATCCGAAGAGTTATCAGTTTCATAGAATATGTTATCCCATAGCATTGGAGGTGTTACTTCATGGGCGTGTTTCTCGATATGAGAACCTCGGAGAACTCGGGATACGTAGGGGCACCGGGATTACCTTTGTCCGAATCCCCTGAACCTTTCGGCGCTATCGGTCTTCAAACCCAGGGGGTCATTAATCCTATCATTACCTTGAATGGTACAGTGGGTGTTACAGGAGAACTGGGCGACACGTTTGTTGTAGAGATAGTGCGTGGTTTTGTGTACGATCCGTTCTTCATCATCTATCGAGCAGAAGGAACGGTCGGGCAAAATGGCGGTGCCGAGTTCCATTCGTTCACAGCTCAGGATCTGGCTGCACCACCAGCGCTGGAAAATGTATATACGTCATTCATCTCCGGTGTATCCACAGCTGTGCGAACCGGGCCGGAGATGTTTTACGGTATTGCCGCGACCAACTAAAGGAGCTTTGAAAGACTTTAGAGAGACTATCTTATAGTAACGTTTGTTGTACCCGTTAAAGTTACATGGCAATCAAGATCATTCCAATCAAGATATAACTCAAAATCCCCGCCTACCGAGGCGGGGATTTTGAGTTTGAGATGAAGCAGGATTGTAAGAGCATTGATTTATAAGAGAGAGATTAGAAAGGTTTTGATATAGAAGGAAAGGGAGAAGTAGAGATACAAGCAGCGCTATCGATCATGGGCATAGAGAAAAACTGAATACTGTAGATGCAACTTAGTTGGCGCGTCCTTTCAAAATCATGTTATTGGCTTTGCCGAAATCGATAGCGACTTTACCTGCGAGCGCTGCTGTTCGTTCTGCAAGAATGACGGCGTTAACCCCGCAAGAGAACAGAGCAACATCAAAGTCATCCTGATGCGTTTGAATCCATTGCAAGGTCTCATCCATCTGATCATAGTTGTCAAAAGCCAGTGTACTTACGATGTCGAGATGATAAGGCTCCTTAACGAGTGCGGCCTGTAACTCATCCAGTTCACGCGTTACAAGCAACACACGTTTGCCGGCAAGCATCTGCCAAAACCGAGGTACTTGCACAAGTTCACGATTCACACAAGCATGACAGGTCAACGCAGGCGCGATGCCGTAGTGAGCAAAGATCATATCGGTCAGCGGCCGCTTAAGGTAATCCGGAGCCTTGATGGTGCTGTCTCCACGCGGAAGGACACCCACAATAGTGGCTCTTTTCAACGAAGCAGCGACTTCGTCCCGCATCTTCAGGTTGGGAAGCCGCAGCCCCTTTTGTCCGAGATTAGCTTTGATTGCCCAACGCTCTTGTAGCACCTGCTCCATAGGCCATACGGATTCTTGCGACATCACGATATTTTCACCATCCCCCACACGCACCAGTGAGAATGGACGCTTCTCTTGCAAAGCTGCTTCAAGCTGATCCAGCACGTCTTGCATTTCTAGATAAGTAGATTTCATTCCGAATGCCTGCCCCCTTTGAAAATCAAGCTCCTCTATTCTATGTCGCGAGAGAAACCGTGATCTGTGCGTTCGACCTCCAAGAGATAACTTGGGGTGTATATCAATCTATTTATAAGAAAATCAGTACATATGTCGGTGCCGGAATGTTCGGGAGTTCATACGTTATACAGTGCTGGCATTTAAGAGAATTGAAGTGTAAGCGATCAGCGCGAGGAACGAGTTTCGTAGATGCGAGATTTCATTCTAAAAAAAACTATGAAAACGTCTGTACTCGCCATATAGGCTTACAGCGTTCATGAGGAGGAAGGGTATGTCCAGGAAAGTTGTGATTGAGATTAACTTCAATAACTACGGGTTAGATCCGCAGCGGCTGACCCGCGAATGGCTGGAGCGCCGTATGACCATTTTTCGCACATTTACATTGCATTGTCTCAAGGCTCAGACCAATCAAGATTTCTTGACAGTGGTGAAGCTTTCCAAAGAATCCGGGGAGCTGATGCAGGAGATTTTGGCGAGCCAGGAGCCGCTGCCTTCGAATATTCGTTTTGGAACCCATATCGAGAGTGTACGTGCGATTCTGGAGTTTGCCAAAGACGTAGAAAACATCTATATTGCCCGTCTGGATTCGGACGATCTGTATCACAAAACATTTGTGCAGCAGCTCTATGATGTGCAGCCTCAGCCAGAAACGATGGCTTTGATTAATCAGAACGGTTATCTGTGGGACAGTGTGAACAACGAGATGGCGCCGGCGTTTCACCGCTCCCCTCAATTTTATGTCTATCTCTACAAGACAGCGGAGTATGCCGCTGGATATCGGGTCAAACTTCCCGGCCGAGGAACGCATGGGAACGTGATCGACTTGCCACATGAGCTGCTTGCACCGCGGAACTACGTCAATATCGTGCATTCCAGCAATACGTCCGTCAAAAAAGTACCGCCTAAAGACCGCTTAAGCCGCGAAGAGATGGCGCAGGTTTTACGTGAATTTATGATCTGAACAGGAGGGATTCATCCATGATTCAAGGACAAACGATTCTGGTCACCGGAGGAACTGGCTCCTGGGGTCAGAAGCTAACGGAGGTACTGCTCGCGCAGAACCCGGCGGAGATTCGGCTGCTGTCTCGGAACGAGTATGCTCAGATTGCAATGCAGCGGGAGTTCAATCATGATCCGCGTCTGCGTTTTATCATTGGAGATATTCGCGATTACCGGGCAGTGGAGGAAGCGTGCCAAGGCGTAGATGTGCTCTTCCATCTGGCAGCGCTGAAGCATGTCCCGGTCTGTGAGGATCAGCCGGATGAAGCATTTAAAACCAATGTGATTGGAACACAGAATATTATTCGGGCGGCCATCCGAATGGGGATTCCGAAAGTCATTGACGTATCCACCGACAAGGCGGTCGATCCGATTAACGTATATGGCATGACCAAAGCACTGGGCGAAAAAATGATGATTCGTGCCAACTGGCTGAGCGAGAAGACCCGATTTGTATGTATCCGCGGCGGCAACGTGCTGGGCACAAGCGGCAGTGTTGTACCTTTGTTCCGGCGGCAGATTGACGAAGGCAAAAGCCTGACCATTACAGACGAAGGCATGACTCGCTTTTTCCTGACCCGTACCGAGGCCATTCATCTATTGCTCAAAGCAGCGGAAGCGGCGGTGGGCGGAGAGACCTTCGTCATGAAAATGAAAGCTTGCAACATGACCGAACTAGCTTCCGTCATGCTGGAACAGGCAGGTCGCCCGTCAGGCGATTACAAAGTGACAGGCATCCGTCCGGGGGAGAAGCTGCACGAAGTGCTGATCTCTCCATTCGAAGCACCGCGTACTCGCCAGTACGATGCGCAGTATTATGTCATTTTGCCGGAGCATGCCGATCAAGGTCTTACGAAACATTATGATCATCTGCCACGTGTGAAGTTTGACCAGTATCGCTCTGACAGTGAAATGATGAACAAACCGGCGATTGCTACGTTTTTGCGTGCCGGAGGATATATCGACTAACGGAAGGGAGGCGGAACGTTTGGAGGTGGAAGAGATGAGTGAGAACAGCCTGAATCCCGAAGAGAAACGTCAAGACGAAAAGGAGAAGCAGGCACAGGCTCCAGCAGAGCCCCGTGGCCGGAAACAGCAACGATTGAAGCAGCTCTACCCGAAGCCACAGCAGACCACGCTTCAATGCATTCATGACCGCTCCCTGAAGGCTGTTGTCATCGGTCTTGGTTACGTGGGACTGCCGATGGCCGTTGAGATGGCACAGTCCGGTTACCAGGTGCATGGCATTGATATCGATGCAGGCAAAGTGGCTAAGCTCCGCGCAGGCCATTCGTATATTATCGGCATTGAAGATGAGGTGCTTCAAACGCTGCTGGAGGCGAATTTGTTAACGGCAGGCACAGATTATGCAGCAGTCGCAGGTGCGGATGTCATTGTCATCTGTGTGCCGACTCCGTTAACAGATGAACACCAGCCGGATATATCTTATATTTCATCAGCCGTGGGGGGCATGACCCCCTATCTTCAGCAGGGCAGTCTTGTCATTCTGGAGAGCACCACGTATCCAGGCACTACGGAAGAGCATGTGAAACAGCCCGTAGAAGCAGCGCGCGGCTGGACTGCAGGTGAGCATTTCCATGTCTGTTATTCTCCGGAGCGAGTCGATCCGGGCAGCGTGCATTATGGGGTGAAAAATACGCCTAAAATCATCGGCGGTTCGACTCCCGCCTGTCTGAGTTACGGAAAACAATTTTATGGCTCGTTTCTGAACGAAGTCGTGCCGGTTAGCTCGACAACGGTTGCCGAGACAGCCAAACTTTTTGAAAATACGTTCCGCAGCGTAAACATTGCGCTGGTTAATGAGTTAACTCCGGCTTGTGAGCAGATGGGCGTGGATATCTGGGAAGTATTACAGGCAGCGGCAACGAAGCCGTTTGGCTACATGCCGTTTTATCCTGGACCGGGTATTGGCGGGCACTGTATTCCGATTGATCCGATCTATCTATCTTGGGCAGCCAATCGCCAGGGATCGGAGCTGCGGTTCATCGAGCTTGCAGATGCGACCAACAGGCAGATGCCAGAGCACGTAGTTCAGCGTGCAACAGCCCTGCTGGAGCAACGCGGCCATTCCATTCGCGGCGCCCGCGTTGTACTGGCGGGTATGGCGTACAAAAAAGACATTGACGACCTGCGCGAATCCCCTGCGCTCGACGTCTTCCGGCTGCTGAGCGCAGCGGGCGCCGAAGTTGTTTTCACCGATCCAATGGTGCCCGTATTCCGTCAAGACGATGGTTCCATGCTCCAGTCCCGGCCTGCTTCGCCCGAATTGTGGACATGGGCCGATCTGGTGATTATCACGACAGACCACTCTGCGTTTGATTATCAGGAGATGGCGGATCATGCACCGCTGATTTTTGATACACGTAACGCAACGGCGGGATGCCGCGGAGACCATATCGTTGTACTGGGTCAACCTGAGCGACATGACCATGGGAGAGCACACAGCTTGGAGCAGGATAAGGGCGCTGGTGGGGAAACGGATGCGCAATCAGCACATGTAGAGCATGAGGAACAAGGGATGGAGAAAGAGGGTTTTCAAGATACAGAGCATGAAGCGGCAGGATTGCAAGGTCATAGTAACAGCGGTCGGGTCACGAGAGAGAGAGATTCTGCAGGAGCAGATGTAAAAAGACACAGTGAAAGATATCCAGATACGAAACGCGAGAGTGTTACCTCGGGTGAAAGTGCAGAAAACGAGAACGGTGAATCATATGGAAGCCAAGACGATGCATGGGCGGAACAAAATGTGAAAAATGTGCACGGGAAAACGGGAGATGGCTATGGCGAATCATGATCGGGTGAACGAACGTTATTACGGGCAGATCAACTCCGAAGATTCTCATGAAGCGACGAGGACCCGCGTGCACTGGATGTGCCGGGAGACCACAGGCAAACGTATTCTGGATGTGGGATGCAGTCAGGGAATTACGTCTATTTTGCTGGGGCGTGAAGGGTTTCGGGTGACAGGTGTGGATTTGGAGGAAGAAAGTATCCGTTATGCGCAAGAGGAGCTGGCTAAAGAATCCAAGCCCGTCCGCAACCATGTCGATTTCCGCATGCTGGATATCACGCAATGGAAGGCGAGAACCACGTTTGACACTGTCCTGCTAGGGGAAGTGCTGGAGCATTTTGCGCATCCCGAAACACTGCTGTTGCAGATCCATCGACTGCTTGTAGAGGAAGGTACACTCATTGTGACAGTTCCGTATGGTTACCATCCCTTCTACGATCATAAACAGACGTTCTATGCGAGTAATCTGGCGATGTGTTTATTACCTTATTTTGAAGTATTGAAACTGGAAATTCATCATAAATATCTATGTTGTGTAGCACGCAAACGCCAGAAAATACAGCTCGACGTAAAACCGCCTCTGAACCAGGTGCTGGACTGGACGAAACTGGATCATATTCATTTTGAAGAGTTGGAGCAGCAGCATCTTCGCTCCATGAAACAGCGTAAAAAAGCGCTGGACAGTGCCGTGGAGCAGCTGAAACGGTTACGTTCAGGAGAATGAGTAAGGCTAAGCGGCGCAGAGTGGTAACACTAACAAAAGTACCAACACCAACACCAACACCAACACCAACACCAACACCAACACCAACACCAACACCAACACCAACACCAACACCAACACCAACACCAACACCAACACCAACACCAACACCAACACCAACACCAACACCAACACCAACACCAACACCACTAACTTAAGCGTGACATGAGCAACTGTACCATTAGCATGGGCACCACTGACACCAGTAACAAAACCGCGATCACAGCGAGAGTAGGGTAACCACAAGCACGAACTACACAAACACCAACCTTACCTCTACACACTTTAGAACAAAGTAACTGTGCTAACTCAAGTATCAATATCACCGACCATACCATTAGCATGGGTTCCACCGACACCCACAGTCAACAGCATTAGCAATACTACCATTACCAGTACCAGTAGCAATTACGATAGAGATTACAGCGTATTAATGAGGCAAGTTTTTCTAACGATCACCAGAAGCCTTATTTAGGCCATTTTGAAGCTCTCAGAATTCTAACGATCACCAGCGACGTTATTTGCCTTAAATTCAGCGATTTCCCTCAAATTTAGCCCTGAAATACGAAAATAGGCTCATCTGTGATCGTTAGATTTTCAAAAGCGCTGAAATGAGCTAAATAGCGTGATCTGTGATCGTTAGAATTTTTAGAATTTGCAAAAGCTTGTTTGGATTGGGTTGCATCAGTACGCGTACGACAGGAAGGGGCTCAAAACGTGATCACCATCAGTTTGTGTATGATTGTGAAGAACGAAGAACGCACACTGGCAAGGTGTCTTGATACGGTAACTGACCTTGTGGATGAGATTATCATTCTGGATACGGGGTCGTCTGATCGAACGATGGACATCGCTGCAAAGTACACCGACCGGGTCTATACGTATACATGGAATGAAGACTTTGCCGCAGCACGGAACGAGTCATTCGCCCAGGCTACGCAGGAGTATATCCTGTGGCTTGATGCGGATGATGTGCTGTTGCCCGGGGAACGGGCGAAGCTTGCGATGTTGAAGGAGCAGCTGCCGTCCGGAGGTAAGACGGCGGGTGTGATTATGGGCTATACGCTGGCCGAGGGGCCGGAGGGAAGTCCGCTGGTGGCGGACCGCCGGCTTCGCCTGGTCAAGCGGGATGCCGGGTGCCGCTGGCATGGCCGGCTGCACGAGCAGCTGAGCTTCCCGCAAGGCGAGGTTATTACGGCAGATATTGCCGTCACCCATCGCCGCGAGGCGGGCAATCATTCGGCGCGAAACGTGCGCATTCTGCGCAAATGGATCGCCGAAGAGGGCATAGCCCAGGGACGCCTGCTGTTCTACTATGCAGGCGAATGTTATGACCGCCAGCGCTACGCAGCGGCGGCACGCGGTTACGCCAAGCTGCTGGAGCAGCCCAGCGGTTACCGCGAGGACCGGCTCATTGCCTGCGCAAGGCTGGCGGAATGTTATGAGCGGCTTGGCGAGCCGGGCCGTAAGCTGGGCGCATTGCTGCAGTCGTTCCAGTACGACCTGCCGCATGCCGATTTCTGCTGCGCCATTGCCGCCTGCTTCCATGAGCGGCAAGAGATCGTCACCGCCATCTATTGGTATATGCAGGCGGTGGATGTAAGCAGCCGTGATCCGGGTCTGCGCCCTGTACCGGCTGCTTGCCGAACTTGGCTACCACATGCCCGGCTCTCACTCTGTTATGCTCATCTGGGTAACTGGGAGCAGGCGCTTTTGCATAACACGAAAGCTCGGAAGTATCTGCCGGATGATCCAGGTTTGATCGGTAACCGGGAGAAGCTCGAAGCCGTCATTCGCAAACAGCGAAAAGAAAGCGAAGGGTAACACATGGAAGAAGGAACAAAAACGGAAAGTGAAGATGGGGCATCCAATAGTATGAAGCTAGCAATCCATTGGTGAAAGGGAATCATAACAGTTCTCAAATATAGCAATCAAATTAGCAATCCAATAAGGGTCTTCTACAGAGGCCTAATAAAAATAAACCCCGTTTAGCCGAGAAAGTCGGTAAACGGGGTTTGCTGTTGCTCTGTTTTAGTATGAACAGTGTGAACCGCGTTTAGAACAACTGAACTTATCGTCCGTATCCATGTTCCGAAGCAAAGTTGTCATGACATGATATTTCATCAGAATATGTTATTCACGATTCAGGTTCCAAACATCTTACATACTGGTCCTTTGTACGCAAGCTGCTGCAAGCCCAGCCCCATCCATCATAAATTTCTTCATCTATATTCAAGGTAACAGTCTCGTTACTATACTCGCTCCAGTTTTCAATGCGAAGGGTATTGTCACTCTCCCATTCGAGGTGATTTCCGCCATGAAACTCTGCGCGATAGATGCTTTTGGCATTCGAAGTGCTTGTATCCGCTGTTTTCCGTACGTCTACCCAGATCGTTACCCCACCTGCTGCGCCGCCATAGGGAACACCGTATAGTTCGGCCGTGTATTTCCCACTTGGGGATGACATGGACGAGCTCAGATCGCCCTCGCCCGAACGATCGAATGTGGAGAGGTAGGGACGAAGCGTGAAGAAAAGCGTTAACGCCACGATGGGCAACATAAACAAGGCGATGAATATTGAAGTGTTTGGATGCCTGAGAACCCAAGATTGGTGTGCGTTTATCGGAGATGAATCCGGGCGAGGAGTTCTATCTTTTGTCATAATCATGCACCTTCCTTTAGAGCGTGATCTGTTTGGCAGGGATATAAATATCCAGTTCTCCGTAATGCTCCTGGGCGAGACTGCCGTCTATTCTTTCAAAATAATAAGCATCACTTTTGCTGTATCCGGAATGACTTTGCCAGTATTCATCGATAAATGTCCAGACACTATCCAGATGATCGATATTAATCAGGCTTGGATGGAAATCACAGATAAACTTGAAAACGGCATACTGATTGGCAGGCACTTCGATGCCGTTCAGTTCTTCCGGGATCTCTTCCAAACTCGTAACTTCAACAGATGGCTGATAGGTACTGTAATGTTCTTCAATCTCATTGGTCAATCCAATGTATACGTTATCGTGCAGCACGTTAGGGATCAGATGAAAGAATTTTTCATAAAAAAGGTTGCCTGCAGAATTGGATTTATAATATTCCTCGTTATCCACATATCGAATCTGAGATTGCTGACCGATAAGCTTCATCGCAGGTTTCCGTACATAAATCGGATGAAAAATATATCCATACGGAAGGATCGTAATCATCGACGAAGTCATACGAGCCGTAAACTGTAAATCACCAGCACCCTGTTTGCGATATTGCAGGGGGGTTATCCCAAAGGCCTGTTTGAAAGCCCGAATGTAAGACTGCTCATGTTCAAAAGAATAATGTCCGCTAATATCGATAATTTTCCAGTTCAGATCGACCAGTTGCTCCAGACTACGCGCCAATTTGCGAGCACGAATATACTCTCCAGGTAACTGCCCGCTGGCATGTTTAAACATACGATGCAGATGGAACTTGGAGATATGGGTTATCGATGCAAGATGATCGAGTGTCAACTTCTCATGAATATGGTCTTCTATGTAATCAAACAACGTATCCAATGTCTGCAGTAGATCTGGTTGCATGTACAATCTCCTTATTTCGTCCTGATTTATAGGGGATAGCAAGAAATGTTCATTTTTTCCTTATCACTGATGATATCATAACCAGATACTTAATTTGATGACAAGATTGGAGTAATTACACATGTTAGCCGACCAAACCATAACAGACAAAAGAACATATAAGCCCGCTCAAGTACTCGTACGGTTATGGACATTAACTGGAAAATATCGCATGTTTATCATCCCACTGCTCATTGCAGCTTTGGCCGCCTCACTGGTAGAAGTAGGGTATCTGGAATCCATTCGCAGATTGGTCAAAGGAGCAGCGGAATCACAGTTTTCTCTTATTTATTCAGGGTTGATCATCGGCGTTTTTATTGTCGTGCTCCGTGCTATTGTAAGCCTATTCACAACATGGTTGGAGACGATATTTCATCAGAAAACACAGGTGTTTTTACAGTCCGGGCTGCTACATTCCCTTGCACGAACAGATACACAAGAACTGGCAAAGTATCATACGGGGGATCTCACATCCAGAGTATGGACTTCAGCTACGGAGGCTCAGAAAGGCATCAATCAGCACGGGATTGAGCTTGCGAAAAATATCATACAATTGGTTTTGGCTTTTGCCTATTTCAGTTGGGTGAGCTTGCCGCTCACTATGGCCATTATTGCGTTCACGCTCATTTATCCGTTGGTAACAGCAGGGCTTGGACGAAAACTGCAGCGAGAACATGACCGATTGAATGCAAGTGCAGCGGCGAGGGATGAATTGCTGACAGATATCATTCAAGCCCCGGTGGAGATCCGTAGTTACGGACTTTCGGGTTATATGCAGCGGCAGTTTAGCGGACGAATGAATCAGGTATTTAAGCGTACGATGTCTATTTCGGTATTACAGCGTTTGACGGAGGCTGCTGGGCGGGTCTCCACTTACGGGGGTATGATCCTGATCTTGTATCTCGGTGGATTACAAGTTCTGCATGGACATATGGATGTGGGCGGATTGGCGGCTTTCCTCGTCGCAAGTAGTCAGTTGACACGTCCAATCGAAGCATTGTCAGGGCTGTGGAGTCAGATCATTGGATCGGCGTCTCAGGTTGCTCGTATTTTTGAAATATTGGATTTGGAAAAAAAGAAACCGGCTGCCGCTCAGCCGCAGCACAAGTTTATGACCGAAGGAGTTCATGTAGACCGGATTTTCTACAGATATTCAGAGCAAGAAGAAGTGTTATCGAACATTTCTTTTACAGCTGCCAAAGGCAAACTTACGGTAATTACAGGCCCTAGCGGATGCGGAAAAACGACTTTACTGAAAGTGATAGCTGGTTTAAATGCGCCTGCGAGCGGTTCAATCCAGATGAATAATCCAAATGATTCAAATCACTCAAATAATTCAGCGATTGCCTATAAGGACTCTGTGGGATTGGCGGCCCTTAAATACCCTGATCAGGACATAGAAAGGGATATAAAACACGTATATGTTCCACAACAAGCCTTCATTTTCTCAGGAACCGTAGAGGAGAATATTAGATTTGGCGCAGAAGGGTTGTCTGCTGAAGAGGTGCAGCTTGCTGCCCGTATGACTCATGCACATGATGCCATTATGAACCAGGCAAATGGTTACAAGACAGAGCTTCAGCCGCAAGGGGGGCACATGTCTGGCGGAGAGCTTCAACGGATCAGTCTCGCCAGAGCAGTGTTAAGAAAATCGGGAATTTTATTGCTGGATGAACCAACCTCCTCACAAGATCCGTGGCATGAGCAACAGTTGAACGAGCTATTTACGGTGTTAGCTACGGAGTATGACACAACGATCATAGCTGTCACTCATCAATTATCTTTAATTGAGCGTGCAGATCAGGTGATCTATATGCAGGATGGAGAAGTTGTTGACATCGGCACTCACCGAGAACTGCTGAATCGTGAGAATGGTTACCTCGCTTACCTTGCGAGCAGGATACAGAAGAACGAATGTACGGAGAAATGCCAGAACAGTAGTGAACAGAGCGAAAGAATAAACAGATCGATAGAGTAGTCAGGTCGATAGAGAATCAAGACGTCTGAATAAATAACAGGGCAAAAAGCTGAAGTACTCTTAAAAGTGTATGTGAAGAATTAGATTAAGGTAGCCCGCGAAGATAAAGGTAGAAGGATAAGTAAAACTGGGGGAACAGCATGTCATATGAATATGAAGATAAGCAGAAAGGGAATGAAACGTGTCCACAAAAGAGATGCCACATGAAGCATGAAGCATGAAGCAGCAGTGTCGATGGAAAATGAACATGAGTGCATAGAGGTGGAGGGCAAGAGCACAGATGGAAGAGCACTATAAGAACAATGATGTTGAGGGAAATAAGCATATAGATGGAGAGGAATATAAGCGTGCAGAGGGAAAGGAACATAAGCGCATAAATGAAGAGGGACATCATAGCAGTGATGGAGATCAGGATGTGAATAAGGCCAAGGAAACAGCATCTCTGAGCAAGGTTTGGCCGATTATTGTGCGCTTTATGAAGCCCTATAGATGGGCGGTAATCATTATGTTTCTTTTCATTGCGGCGGACGCGGTGTTCGATTGGGGCCTTGCCTCTGTGCAGGGATTTTTCGTTGATGCAATCCATGATGGCGGACAGGAGAAACTGAATGCTACGGCGATAACCTTTATCGCAGTGTTGATCGGGTTTATCGTACTACTGGCGATGCATCGCTATGTGCTAGTGCGGCTCAAAGAATCTATGCATAGGGATATGTCAATGAACCTGCTCCAGCTTTTCAACCAGATGCCTTATCCATGGGCGCGTAGACAGAAGTCCGGGGATGTGATGCTGCGAATCAAAGAAGATACGAAACATGGTGCAGAAGTGGTGAAGGCGATAGCAGAAGGAGTCACAGTCGTTTTTATTATCGTTCTCTCGCTGGGGTACTTGTATCGTGCAGATGCATGGGTTGCAGTTATTGCTTTGGTCAGTGCATCTGCGATTTGGTTTACGGCCAGAGTATATGACCAACGCATTGTGCGCTTGTCGGATGAAGTGGAGCCTATGGAGGGTGAGTCACAGCAACAGATTCAGCAATACATGGAAGGTGTTCCTGTGATCCAGGCATATAACGCTTCGCCATGGTTTCTCACACGCTTGCGCATGCAGCAACAATCACTTAACCGAGTACAGGCGAAGCTGCAAATGACCTTAAGCATATCCGATAATGTGGCGATGGCCGTATTTGGTCTGGCTCAACTAGTAGCGTTATTTCTAATTGCTTTAGCTGCAGCGAGAGGAGTATTGTCTCCAGGAATGGTAGTGGCAAGTAGCTTGCTGTTTGAACTTGTGGTCTGGCCTGTACTAGGCTTGTCCAGTCAGTGGAGCCAAATGCAGGCGAGTATAGGTGCATTTGGTCGCATCTCAACATGGCTGAATCTAGCACAGCGTGCGCAACAAAATGATGTAAAAGAATACAATTCAGGGCACAGAAGACTTCCGCAAAATGGACAGCCTGTCCTGACACTGGATCAGGTGACGGTGTCTGATGAAAGCAGCGGTCGAACCATTCTGGATCGGATTACGCTCAGATTGGTACCTAGTGAACTGGTGGCTGTAGTGGGCAGCAGCGGAGCCGGAAAGTCCACACTATGCCAGGTGTGTGCGGGGTTAATCAAGCCGACTTTTGGACGTGTGATGCTTGGGAACGAAGATGTAGAGCAGATTATGGCTCAGGATCAACAATCCCGGCTAACGTATATGCCGCAGTCACCGGCTTTTTTTACAGGTACGATCGAAGAGAATATACGTCTTGGCAGGGACGCTACATTAAATGAAGTAAAACTTTCAGCGGGACAGGCTGGTTTACATGAATTTATTGAGGCACAGGAAGGCCAGTATGATGCGATTTTGCAAGAAAAAGGAGCGAATCTGTCTGGTGGACAGCGTCAGCGTCTGTCCCTTGCCCGGCTTATGATGAGATCCTCAGATGTGTATATTTTGGATGAACCGACATCATCGCTGGATAACCAGACCGAGCAGTTTGTCATGCAACAACTTCGTCGTTTGGTGCAGGAGAAAACGGGATTGCTGGTGACTCATCGCATGGAGCTCGCTCGTCAATGTTCCCGGATTCTAGTGATGAACCAAGGACGAATTGCCGAGGATGGCACGCATGATCAGCTGATGGAGCAAAAAGGCTTATACTATCGCATGAATGTTAGGAATGCAGCGTCGGGGGAGTAATATATAGAGGAAGGATGTAAAGTTTGATTTTCATGCTATCGTTAAAATAGTATATAATGAAATAAATGTAATAACGGAAAGCAGCCGTTTGTCTCCACCCGGGATGAACGGTTGTTTTATTGTGTTCGAGAAGATTCAGGTTTTTACATTAAAACGCGGTTGCTCATTCGGGCTGTGCCCGTTAAACTAAAGGGAGCGGCGTTTTGCTTGACGGACAAGTCATGAGAACGCCATTTTGTTGTCAGGGATGCGGCGTTGATGCCGCGTTTGGATGTCAGAATCGGATAGAACCAAGCTGGTGCAGGAACACCAGTGACAAGTAAGGAGTCTTTACATGAGTGTGCAAGCACCTACTTTAGAAGAAGCGCAGGGTCTCCTGCAAAAATATTATGGTTACCCCGATTTTCGTGAGGGTCAAAAAAAGATCGTTTCCAGCCTGCTCGAATATGAGGATACGCTGGGCATTATGCCGACCGGGGGCGGGAAGTCGATCTGTTACCAGATTCCCGCTTTGTTATATCCGGGGCTGACGCTGGTCGTCTCCCCGTTAATCTCTTTGATGAAAGACCAGGTCGATGCGCTGACGACCGCGGGCATTGCCGCCGCTTATATTAATAGTACGTTAAGCGGCAGAGAAGTGAATGAGCGCATCCGCGCGGCGCAGCGCGGTGAGCTGAAGTTGCTCTACGTCGCGCCGGAGCGACTGGAGCTGGATTGGTTCCGCGATGAGATGGGGCAGTTGCCCATCTCGTGCGTGGCAGTGGATGAGGCCCACTGTGTGTCGCAGTGGGGCCATGATTTTCGGACAAGCTACCTGGCGGTAGCGCCGTTTGTGGACAGTTTGCCGGAGCGGCCGGTGGTTGCGGCCTTTACGGCGACGGCGACGCCCGAGGTCATGGGCGATATTCTGCGGCTGCTGCGTTTGCAGGACCCGCAGACGTATGTGACCGGACTTGGGCGAGATAATCTCGCGTTTAGCGTGCTACGCGGCGAGAGCAAAAAAGATTTTGTCTTGAACTACGCGCGCGAGCATGCCAGCGAGCCAGGTATTGTATACGCCGCGACCCGTAAGGACGTGGACGATCTGCATCAGCGTTTGTTGCAGGCTGGTTTGCCGGCAGGACGTTACCATGCAGGCATGACGGACGATGAACGGGCGCAGAGCCAGGAGCAGTTTTTGTACGATGATATTCGCGTGATGGTTGCGACCAATGCCTTCGGAATGGGGATCGACAAGTCCAACGTGCGTTATGTGCTTCACTACAGCATGCCGAAAAACATGGAGGCATACGTTCAGGAAGCCGGACGTGCAGGACGTGACGGCGAGCCGAGTCAGTGTATTTTACTTTTCGGAGCACAGGATATTATCACTCAAAAGTTTCTGATCGAGCAGAACCCGATGGAGGGTGACCGCAAAGCCAACGATTACCGCAAGCTGCAACAGATGGTCGATTACTGTTACACCACGCGTTGTTTGCGCAGTGCACAGCTGGATTACTTCGGTGAGGTGCACGAGGACAAGCCATGCGGCATTTGCAGTTCTTGCACAGACGACCGTGAACTGGTGGATATGACCATTGATGCGCAAAAAATATTCAGTTGCATTCACCGCATGCGTGAACGCTACGGGGTATCGCTGGTCGCTTCGGTACTTAAGGGTTCCCGTGCCAAAAAAGTGCTGGACTACGGCTTCGATTCCTTGCCAACATACGGGGTTATGGGCAATCGCACAGAGCGCGAAATTGCAGAGATCATCAACGTGATGGTATCCGAAGGTTACCTGATGTTGTCCGAGGGCCAATATCCAGTGGTTCGTTTGCAACCGCTGGCGGTGGAAGTGCTGAAAGGTCAACGCGAAGTCATGCAGCGTGTCGTACGGAAAACAGCAGCTACAGCTTCCGGTACAAACTACGGCGGACGCCGCGGACGTGACGCAATGCCTTCGGCTGTGAACGAAACGGTGTTTGAACAGCTGCGCCTGATCCGCCGTGATCTGGCTGCCAAAGAACATGTACCATCCTACATCATCTTCAATGATGCCACCTTGCGCGAAATGAGTGTGGTATGTCCGAAGACAGAACGTGACATGCTGACCATTAAAGGGGTTGGTGAGGTCAAGTACCGCAAGTATGGACTGCCGTTCCTGGAATTCTTCCAGAAGCAATCGGGTGAAGAAGTGGACACGGACGATGACGCCTTTTATGAATATGAGTGATATATGATAGTGAATATGTCATGAGTAATGAGAATAAATGACAAGAGACAAGTGATATCTGATCAGTGACCGAGGCCTACAGATTTGACAGGCTGCTCAAGTAGAGGATGGAGAGCTAACGATCACCACGGAGCTTATTTGCCCTGAATTGGGCACATTTGAAATCTAACGATCTCCAGGAAGCTTATTTCATTCAAAATCCTGAAAAATGAGTCTGATCAAGCTGATTTCAGTAGAATAGCGTCTCTGGGAATCGTTAGAATTTTCCAAAGCACGAATACGCCGAAATAAGGCTTCTCCTGATCGTTAGCGCTCGCAGTAGAGGCTGACAGACATGCACTAGCCACAGGCGGTGGGTGATATTTGAATAATGTGCATGGATTGATGAGCAATATTGGAGTGGATTGTGTACGTTCTTTAGTTCTACTTATATAGATTCAGAAGCAGAAACTAGATCAGAAGCAGAACCGGAAGCACAATTAGAAGAAGGAACACAAGAAGATGCACAACGGGATCAAGAACAGGACAGAACAAGAAACACAAGAAACACAAGAAACACAAGAAACACAAGAAACACAAGAAACACAACTAGAATTAGAACCAGTAACAGGACCAGAGCCAAGATCGGGATAGAAACGGATTCAAAAATCAGGATAAGTATCTCATAAAGTGTGTCCCTGCTGAGTAGACAAAACGAGAGAGATTGTCTTTCAAAGGGTGGACATGGACGCAAAAGGTGGCTAACGAGTGTGGATACAGTATATAGTGATTCTGATGGAATTAAGTCTATATATTGTAGTTTTTGTCGGCCGGGGAGTGTATGTGTTTTTAAAAGAGGTGTCCACTCTTTGAGAGACAAAATAGGAATTTGTTTATGAGGTGTGGACGGTTATAACATAAGGACTAGTTATTAGATCTTGTTCTTAGATCTTGTTAATAGCTCCTGAGCGTGTGTTGGTACTATTACGTGACGCGCGTACTGACGCGGATACTGGTGTGAATTTGTGCAAGTGTGGCGATAGATAAGGCTCGGACTTGCATTAGAGGTTTGTCTGAGCAGCATCCGGGGCAGGATGGCTGTGAGGCTTTACTTTTCCAAAAAAATATAGGGTCTGGGTGTCCAGGCAAAGGTTGTGAACCATGAAGGTAATTTTATCGACTTTGAATGCAAAGTACATCCATACCTCGCTGGCGCTGCGGTGTTTGAAGGCGTATAGTGAGAAGGATTTTGATATTGAGCTCGCGGAGTATACGATCAAGGACCCGGTCATGAATATTGTGTCGGATCTGTACCAGCGCGGGGCGGATGTGATTGGTTTTTCGTGTTACATCTGGAACATTGAAGAGACGATTAAAGTAATTGATAATCTGAAAAAGGTTATGCCTGACGTGAAAATTTTGCTCGGCGGGCCGGAGGTGTCCTACGACACCGAATATTGGATGAACCGGATTCCTAATGTCGATTTTATCGTCATGGGTGAAGGGGAAGAAACGTTACATCAGCTTTTGACGGAGCTGGAGGGCAGTAAAAAGTTCCATTTTGTCTATGGGCTGGCGTATCGCAAAGGGGAAGAGGTCATTCTCATGCCAGGACGCCCGAAAGCGGACTTGAATGATCTCCCCTCACCTCATCGATTTGAAGAGGATATCCCGGATCTCGGCAAGCGGGTTGTTTATTTTGAGACCAGCCGGGGCTGTCCGTTTAGTTGTCAGTTCTGTCTTTCCAGTATCGAGGTTGGCGTGCGGTATTACGATATTGAGCGGACGAAGTCGGACATTCTGTACCTGATCGAGAAGGGTGCGAAGCTGATCAAGTTTGTGGATCGTACGTTTAACATTAAACGGGATTATGCGATGGAGATGTTTAAGTTTTTGATCGAGAATCATCAGGGAACGGTGTTTCAGTTTGAAATTACGGCTGACATCATGCGTCCTGAGGTGCTCGACTATTTGGCGGAGAATGCGCCGCCGGGTACGTTCCGCTTCGAAATCGGGGTGCAGTCCACGAATGATCCGACGAATGAACTGGTGAAACGCCGTCAGAACTTTGCCAAGTTGAGTCGTACGGTGAACAAGGTCAAAGCCAGCGGCAAGATCGACCAGCATTTGGATCTGATCGCAGGACTACCGGAGGAAGATTATAATACGTTCCGCAAGACGTTTAACGATGTGTTTGCTTTGGGGCCGGAAGAGCTACAACTCGGATTCCTCAAAATGCTTCGTGGTACGGGACTTCGTCTGGATGCGGAAAAGTACAATTATACGTATATGGATCACGCGCCGTATGAGATTTTGGGCAGTGACGTGTTGCCATTTAGCGACATTGTTCGCCTGAAACGCCTGGAGGATGTGCTGGAGAAATACTGGAACGCACACCGGATGGATCATACGTTGAAGTATTTGATGGAGCAGGAGTTTGATTCACCGTTTGATTTCTTCCAGGCCTTTGGCGATTACTGGGAGGGTCAGGGCTGGCAGAAGATCGGGCATCAGCTAGAGGATTTGTTTACTCGTCTTCACAGCTTTCTAGAGTCGCGGAATACGCCGCATATGGATATTGTGCTGGGTCTGATGAAGCTGGATTATTTCCTGGGACATAAGTACAAGCCGCGTAAAATCTGGTGGGACGATGTGCTCCAGAAAGATCAATGGGCGGGTTATATGAAAACGTTGGCTGAACGTCCAGAAGACGTTCGATTGCCGCGTGTTGCCGGTGCCTCCGGCTCGGCATGGCTGGAAAGCAGCGGCGCGAGTGGAGCGGTCGCTGCGGGAACTTCGGCGGCTGCCGGAGAGGACACTGCCGCAGATGCGGCGGGTGTGATCGGCAGCCATGCCGGGGATGCTGCGTCGCTTGCAGCGCGCGACGCGGTGGAGTCCGCCGCGGATGGAGCGGCGGACATGGGGCACGGCAACGCTTCGCGTGCGTTGCCGATGACCTCGGCCATGACCGCACAGACGGTCATGGGTGCCCGTGCTTTCGCCGATCTGGGACTCGGCGAAAAGGAACTGCAGAAGCACGCCGTACTGGACGTGCTTCCGTTCCGGCTTGAGCGTGTGCTAGCTGGCGCCAGCCCGCTTGCCGCAAAAGGCCAGACGCTGCTGGTTGTCGTATACCAGCAGCACGAAGACCAGCAGGCGCAGTATTACACGCTGCCGCTGGGAGAAGAAGCCGCTGCCATGTAGGTGCAGCGGCCATAGTTCCGAAAGCATCGGAAGATCATTGGATTCCCTTACGGGATGAAGATGGTCTTCCTTTTTTTTTTTTTCCAAATTCAATAGAACTCAAAAATCCAATTAAGCTGAAGGGAGAGTTTTTATAAAAGATAAAGCAAAAAACACCATCATTCTAACCAAAGGTTCTGCAGATACAGTGTATGTACACATTCCATATAATACGGTGCATATCCAGTCCATTCGTCAGGTAACCGGAAGAAGGTGGGAGCCTGATGTAAAACGCTGGATCATCCCTACTCAGAGGCATCTCTTCAGGAGTTTACAAAGCACTTTGATGCGCTAGATGTAGAGATATCCCCGGAGTTGTGGGTGGAGAGTGAAATGTTGAGAAACTGGAAGTTACGTGGAGAGCAAACACAATGGAAAAGAAATGAGTTGCAGCAAGCTCTGAAATTAAGAGGGTACAGTCGCAAAACGATTAAAGCATACTGTAATCAGATTGAAAGATTTGTGGCCAGTCTTCCTCAGATGGATACAGAAATCGGTGCATCTCATGTTCAGACATATTGTTTGGATTTACTTGAGCGAGGAGTCTCCCATTCCAGTGTGAATCAGACGATTAGTGCGATCCGATTTTATTGTAAACATGTGTTACTTCATCCTGCCGATTTTCAATATATACGTCCCAAAAAGCAGGTGAAGCTGCCCAATGTTATGTCCCAAAAAGAAGTTACCCTATTGCTGAAAGCTGTGACTAATCTCAAACACAAGACAATTCTTTATCTAACCTATTCGGCAGGGCTTCGTGTCGGCGAAGTCGTTCGTCTACGCTATAACGATTTGGATATTGGGCGTCAGACCATTATCGTAATGCAGGGAAAAGGTCAAAAGGATCGGAGAACTCTTCTCTCCAACCTTGCTTGGAAAATGGTGCAGAAGTACATCGCCGAATATAAACCCGATCGTTGGTTGTTTCCGGGGCAATTTTCAGATCGGCATCTTACGGAGCGCAGCGTACAAAAGGTTTTTGAAGAAGCTAGACAACGAGCGGGTATTGTAAAAAAGTGTAGCATTCATGCTTTGCGGCACTCCTTCGCTACACATTTGCTGGAAAATGGAACAGACCTGCGCTATATTCAGGAGCTTCTTGGTCATACGAGTGCACAAACAACGCAACGATATACGCATGTGAGCACGAAAAATATTCAGCGTATTCAAAGTCCATTGGATCGTATGGACATGGGAGATTGAGTATCTCAAAGTTCTCCCTTTTTCACCAAATTTTTCTTCGCATATATCACCCCGTAGGTTATCATATACGTAGTTCATATATTACGTTGAATGTGTGGTATTTACGAAGTACATAAATTAGATGTTATCGGAAATTCAAGAAGACTTATTAAAAATAAAACTTAATTAATTAAAGGAGCTAAGAAAATGGCTGACTTTGCATTTCATTTTGAAAAAATAGATTTTAAAAAAAACAAACCCAATACTTTATATTTTAGGGGATCATGTACGAATTCGAATGGAAGGGAGGTAACTATTAAATACACAGGTGCTGATATATTAAATGAATCTTCAGTCGCTATTCCCGAAGGAACCCTAATGCAACTTAAGGACGAATTAAATAACGATTATGATTATGGACCTTTTGATATTAAGAATGCTAGAAAAGCGTTGAAAGAAAAAGGTAGTTACTATTTTAACTTTGGAAGTAATGAATAAGACGTGACGCTAGCTATGTAAACCAATTTTATTAGCGTCCAGTTTAGATACACTTTTGGCTATATATTAACATTTAGATTAAGCATAAATTCTAGGAAAGATGAGACAATACAAATTAAATAATGAAATCTGTGAGAGTTCTCTTTAGAAGAATAGAACATCCGATAACATACTATTCACGCTGCGGACATTCGTCCCTGGTCCGGCATTCGCCGGACACTCGACATGCGTCGAGTCGTGAATACAGGAACGTTATCTGAAATCGGCGAATACCAATCAAACAAGAACTGAAATTGAGGTGAGATGTTATTAAATTCGTTTCTGAAAACACATTGGAACATATATCATTACATGACTGTGTTATTGAATCAATTTCAAATGATAATCAGAGTTTGTCAGTTTTCTTTGAACATATAGATGTCTTATCTACTCATCCAAGAAACAGTAATGATAAGGCAATGTGTTCAGGGAAAGCGCTTCTACAGTTCGTTGATTTTGAAATATTGGAATCAGTTATATATGATACTTCCGAAATTAAGAGTAAGAGGAGAATTCTTGTTGAAAATGATGCGCAGAAAAAGATAGTAGACATATCAGAATTATTGGTTGATTTTGAAGTGTTAAAGACTGCAGAAATAGAAACACAGGACAATATGTATATTCATAGATTTGATGGATTAAGTTCATGTAAGTACAATGAAGATTTTGGATATTGGATTATTAAGTACAAGACATTAATAATTGAATGGGACGATTTAATAGATACCGCATGGTTCGAAGATAGATAAAAAGAAGTGTTTTGAGTAATTCAATGAAGTCGCCGACATCTTATAACATAATATTCAAGCTGGGTCTCCTTGCGGAGTCTTGGTCTGTGAGAAGGATTTCCGAGAGGAATTTCGGCAGACAACCCCTTCAGGGTTCATGAATACAGGGACGTTAGCCGAAATTATTGCGATAGTAAAAAAGAAAGAAGGATTACTATGGGGAAATTTGGTGAAGCAGCAGTGAGAACTGTCAATTATCTTAATGAACATAAACATGATAATCCAATTAAAGCATGGAATGAAGTGACAATAGAAATATTCGGGGAAGGTAATGCTTCGCAGACAAAAGGATGTCCGAAAAACACCTTTTTAGGATTATGCGAAGAAGGTTTACTCGAAGGTATTCCAAGTGGGAACTATACAAATTCAAAAAAGAATAAAGGATACGGATTAAAGGCAGTAAAAATATTATAGAGAGCAATACAGACAAGGATATAAAGCAAAGGACATTGTGGAAAGAAGTCATTTGAGATCAAGAGATTAAGTATAATTCACAAATGGATGTAGTTTTGGCTCTATGGAATGAAGGGATGATAAGGCGCTGAGTAGTTAAATCGAAGAGGATAATAACCTAGGCTAACATCATATTCAAGCTGCGTCTCCTTTGGAACCTTGGTCTGCGGAGGGATTTCGAGGAGGAATTTCAGCAGACAACCCCTTCGGGGTTCATGAATAAAGAAACGTTAGATGAAAGAATGCCGAATGATTTGAAAGTAAATATATTAGCAATATCATGTTGCTAAATGATATGAGGTGCAGGTATGGAAAATGACTCTAATGGGAATCAGAATTCGAGTGGGAATTTAGATGCAGTGTTAAGAGAATATTTAAAAAAATGTGAAATACAACAAGAATATCTAGACAGACACTTCCCACGTAATATCCCAAATGATGTTTGTAATCACGCATTTATTGAGGGGATTAAATTTGAGAATAGTTTTCAACCTAAAATACATGATTTTGTACCATTTATGAAATATGGCGATGAAGAACTATTTTTATGGACACATACTAAGGATAAAGAGACTGCCTTAGTTTCATTGGTTTCAAATATTATTAAAGATAAAAACTTTTGGAAAAACATCGGAACGGTTATTCAGCTTTCATATTCTTATTCCAGAGATTTTGAACATGATATAGATTTGGAATATAGATGGTTTTATTATTTTGATTCGAACAAATCAATTGCTGAACATACAATATATCAAGATTCAGATAGAAATAGCATATTAAATGGCACTATTCTGAAGTTAACTGATCTATACGATTTATCTCCAATTATAGAATTACTGTTACGAGATGATAAAGCGTTTACTGCTATGAGTAACTTTTATTCTTCTATGAGAACACATTATTGCTGCTTAATATGTGAACTAGAGAAATATCCTGTTAGGAAACACCTGAGTCATGAACCAGAAATTTGGGAACAAGCTAACGTAATATCAGAATATGAAATAGCGATTGTTCAAGCTTGTAGGTGTGTTGAAGCTTTAATAGGAAAACCATCTAATAAGGATAATAGAAGTAGATTATTAGATCATAAAAAAAAGTGGTTTGATCAACTTTCTATTGATCCAGACTCCACTTTTCAAAAAGCAGGAACCACATACATCGATTTCTATTATCATCTATTTGAACTTAGAAATGCAGCGGCACATAGCTACGGAACAATACCTTTTCATCTAGAAAGAAAGCAAGCTGTAGAGGCTCAGTGTTTTGCATCATTATTACTCGATGGTTATGTTATGAAGAATATTATTTCAAAAGAGGATACCGTGGAAAAACTTAGTATTAATTCTAACATCATTGAACAAGTTGATGATTCAATAAGTACATCAAAAACTTATCCTGTAAATGATTGAATTAGGAAGTGTAAATAGAAAGAATCAATAAAAGACTGAAGAACATATATTATGTTTAGTGGAAGAAGTCAGGCATTCCATCATCTACTCATGATATTCACGTTACGGACATTCGTCCTTGGTCCTGCGTTCGCCTGACACCCGACATACGTCGGGTCGTGAATACAGGAACGTTAGATGAAACCTCGTAGTAGATAGTAAATAGAGGAGAATATAATAATGGATTATGCTCTTATTCGTATGAATGAAGTTTTTCCACATGATAGCGATGTTGCTAAGTGGATAGTTGGGCTGGCAATTATACATAACGACTTTGTATTTCTCAAGAGAAAATTATTTAAAACTTCAGATGATATTTCAGACTGGATTTTTGAAACAATATCTGTTCTTAAAATCCTTACTGCCTCCCTAAGAGAAGCTATCTTCTACTTAGAAGAGTCTGAAAAATTAGAAGAGGTAAGAATTTATATCAATTCCCTACCTCAGTATATGATTCAGAAATATGAAATTCTTAAACAGCTATTTAGAAGCGGTGAGAAAGCAGAGTTATTGCAGAGATTATCCAATACAAGAAACATAACCTATCATTACACTAAACCTCAAAAAAAAGAGTTGTCCGAAGCATTAGAAGCATCAAGCAATGAAATTTTAACTTACGAAGAGAGTAATCAAAAGTTTTTCTTTGCAGAGCATATAAAGAATACGATTTTATTAAGATCCTTGTTTTCATCCAATGAACTTAAATTAGAAAAAGAGCTACCTATCGAAGAGTTGATAATGAGTATTAGAAAATCAATTGAAATACTCATTGATTTTTCTAGTGAAGTAAGTAAACACTATTTAAAAGCATTTTTTAAGTAATTCAATGAGGCATCGCCTAACATAATATTCACGCTGCGGGCATACGCCCTTGGTCCGATATTCGTCGGACACCCAGCATTTGCTGGGTCGTGAATATAGGAACGTTAGCTGGAATCAATGTAAGTCAGAAAGAGAGGTCATTTTTGTGGCATATACACATGAAGAATGGAACAAAAGAGTGAAAAGTAGATCGGATCTAAGTGGATATTTATATCACTTAACTAAAGCAGAAGTAGACAAGAACGGGAAAATCACATTAAACGCAATAGATAGATTAATGAAAATAATTAACGAGAGAAGACTGATAGGAAGTTCTTCAGAAACCGGATTTATTACAGGGGATCGTAAAGCTGTTTGTTTTCAAGATACTCCGATTGGTTCATTAATGGAGAATATAGTGCATGAAAAAGATTATAGGGATAAGCTTGGTGGTAAAATTAGATATGTAAGTATCGGATTAGCTTTTCCGAAGCCATATATTTTTCAAAATGGAGGAAGACCTGTATTTTACGAATCGAAAGAAGTAGCAAAACAAATCTTGCCTAAAACAGAATGGTGGAGAATTGTAGATTATAATTTAATGCATAAAAATTATTTGATTGATTGGACACATGAGAGAGAATGGCGTTTACCATTAGATGAGTTTATTTTCGAACTCTCAAAAGTAACAATAATCCTACCTAATCAACAAATGTTTTTAGATTTTATGGATAGAATCTCACAAGAAGATTTAAAGCAAATCCAAGGTATAGTACAAACAAGTATTGTGATTTTTTGAATGTTTTATTCAATAATCTTAATGGACACTGACTTCAGCTAACATAATATTGGCGTTGCAGACATTCGTCCTTAGCCTGGCATTCGCTAGACACCCGACATGAGTCGGGTCGTGAATACAGGAACGTTATACGACAGAATCAAATGAAAAGAGAGCCGTTTGGCTCTCAATTGGAATTTATATTTAATTCATTATGTAATTGAAGAGCATCCTTGAAACCTTGCAAGTAGATTTCACGTTCTAGGATTGTTTGAACTGAAAGGTCTGCATCATCGTAAAGAAATAGAGTTTTATGCATATCTTGAGGTAGAAGTTCATGTAACTGTTTGAAGTAAAGATTTCGATCAGATGAGAATTGATTATAAATGGTGTTGTTCTTGAGAAGATCACTATATAAGGCTTCAATCCGAATACGTATCAACGAATCAAGTAAGACTTCTAAGGAATTGTACATAAATGATCACCGTCCGTCATGTTTTATTTTATGAATAAAAGTTTAACTTGTTAAACATTATTTTATCATAACGAAAATTATAGTCAATACATATCAAAGATATTTTTGATTAAGAAAATATATTTTCATATAATTAAAGAAAAATTCAAATCTGATGCGAAGGGATACCATATGATAAGTTATAAACCATTTCAAAAATTATTGATTGACAGGGAGATTAAGAAGCAGGATTTATTGAAAATGACGGGTATTTCATCGGCAACGATGGCAAAGCTCAATACGAATGAATATGTATCGTTAGAAGTCATTGATAAATTATGTACAGCATTGGGATGCCAGCCTGGAGATCTTTTGGAACATATAACAGACCGATGAAAGAATAGAGAATAAGAGGATTTTAGTTATCCCTAAGATATGATTCCGTCTTATAACATAATATTCCAGCATCGGCTCTTATGGAGCCTTGGTCTGCTAGATGAATTGCGTGGAAGCGTTTCAGAAGACACATCCGACTGCGTCGGACGTCATGAATACAGGAATATTATTAGTTGAAAATAAAGGAGAGCATTATGAAAGACATAGATTCAATAAATAAAATTGCTCAGATTTGCTTTTATTGTATTACAATTATATTGGGTTTTCTTACTTTTAGGAATGCAAAGAGAGGATTATTAAACCCAGTAAATACTGAGTATCATAAGAAAGTAATTGAACGATTGTCTGAAGTTTCAGAAGAACTCGCTAGTGAATTTTATAATGATTCAGAAAAAGATTGGTTCCAGATAAATGATATTACAAATGCAGTTGACAGAATTAATGATTTTTATTTAGAGAATAAAGAAGAAATTTTGTCCAAGAAACAATTTCCTATTTGCGGTTACCCACTTCCTGAACTATCCTCACATTTGAGAACATTAATATCGAGAATTAATTTTGATCCATTTATACCTATAAAAATAAGAGATTTAATTATTGAACTTCTTGAGAATAGATTGGAATATACTGAATCAATTATTGTTGAAGAACTGGATAGATATTGTGATGAATTAGCAGAAGGATTGCATACAGAATTTTTTGAACATAATGATGGATTAGTGCAAACTAGAGTGAATAAAAGACTAAGTGAACTAGGACTAGATGAAAGTCAAGTTCAAGAAGCAGTAAATGATATTCAAATTGAAATACAACATTATTTTAGATCCTTTCAACCATGAATATAACTCTAGTAGGAATAACATCACCTAACATAGCATTCCTACTGTATTCGCCCTTGATCGCCGAGAATGATTCCCAAGGGAGTTAATCAGGAGATAAATTCAACCAGCTAAGTCTGACGGATTGTTCCCTTTGGTCACTTGAGCTGCTTGGACGTCAGATGAAATTAATGGAGGTATCTTTATGTTTGAAGATAATGAAATACTGAAAATAGAAAACGAAGGTTATGAAAAAGGTAACAACCCAATGTTTGGAGAGTATCGTAAAATATTTAACTTTGAACCTATTCCTTATGGTAATCGTGAGAGACACGTATTTAAAGAGAAGGTTGCTTCCGAATTAAAAGTCAATTACGTATATTTTGGAGAGGTAAGAGTAAGTATAATCCTTTATTTGAATGAACAGAAAAGATTTGAGACACCGGAACTTGCTGACTTAGATAATTACGCGAAGTTAATTTGTGATGCTATAAAGGGTCCAAAGGGAATACTTATTGATGATGCTCAAATTCAATCATTGAGTATCTCGTGGATTGAAACTGAGGAAGAAGCGCACTTTGAATTAAAAGTGTCTGGGCACCCTGATGATTTTGTGATGAAACCGTTACAGTTGTACGAAATGTCAAATAAGCTTTTTTACCCTATATCATCAGAAGTCTGGACAACAGAAGGTGTAAAACTTAACGAGAAAAATAATGTGTTACTGATTGGATTGGATAAGATGATTGGAAGGAGTAAAACTTATAGACACAGCCTTAGACAGGAAGGGCATGATTTAAATAAGGCATTTTACCAAAGCAGAAGAATTGCACCTGTTCTAATGGGATTTCATAAAAACAGAATTATTGATTCGGGATTTGAAGTAGTAGAGCTGAAGCACTGGAACTCTTCTGATCTAATATAATATTCACACTCCGACTCCTGTGGAGCATTGATCTCTGTGATGGATATCGAAAAGGTGTTTCAGAAGGCAACCCTTTTGGGATTCGTGAATACAAGAAGGTTATCTGAAATTCTATCAAGTGCTTCTAAAGTCTGAAAAATAAAATTAAATTTAAGTTGATAACATCATAGAAATGAGAGTAGGTGCTAGAAATAAACCCATATCGTGGATTTGTCGCTAGCATTTCAGCTACGGATTTTGAAAAATATTGTCTTGAAGTATTGAAGGCATATGCTGAGACTGAAAAGCTTTAGGATTTTTCAATACTTCATAATCAAAAAGTTCCGACCAGTGATGGAGAATATCAAATAGATATTATGGCTGGATTTATCGCCTTGTCCGTAAGTTTTAAGGTAATTGTTGAGTGTAAGCGTTATACAAGACCTGTAGAACGTGAAAAAATCGTAGTTTTAGCGTATAAGGTAAGAAGTTTAGGAGCGCACAAAGGAATATTAATTTCTACTTCTGGTTTTCAAAGCGGAGCAGCGGAATATGCTAAGCAGCATGGCATTGCTCTGATACAAATATTTGATAAGGTTGTTATGCATATTCAAGCTTCTGGCGATCTTCAAGTGAATCCAATACTCGCAGAATTTATCGAACGATCTCCTGAGTTTTACGCCTATCAATGGAGTACTAATTTAACTGACTTTCCTGATAAAAAGATATATCCATCAGAGAAAAGAAAATGGTGTTAAAAATCAGGGAGGAAATAATGAAAAGAATCCCTAAAAGAATTGAGTGAATTTAACTTTCAAATAGAATCTCACATAACATTATATTCACGCATCGGGCATACGCTCTCAGTCCGGCAGAAGTATTTCGGGGAAGAAAGAGCTGCCGGACATACTTGGCATTCGCCAAGCGTCGTGAATACAGAAGCGTTATGTGAAATATTGTAACTAATGAATTGTATAGAATAGAGGGATGGAATGAATTTATTTTTGTCATATAGTTTTAAGGACAAGGAAATAGCTGACCTTGTAAGTTTGCAGATAAAAGAAAGTAATGTAGGGAGTATAAATGAATATGAATTAAATGTAAGTGAAGTGAATGTTTTGGATGAATTGAGATACAGTATACGTAAAAGTGATTATGTGATTTTTTTTATTTCTAATAATTTTTTGAATTCTAATTATTCCATGTTAGAGCTGTCTGAAGCTCTTAACGAGTTAAGAATACGGAAAATTAATATTATACCTATTCTAATAGAGAAGTGTTCAATTCCTAGGGGACTTTTGGAACTTGGTATTATTGATTTTTCAAAATCCTTTGAAAAAGGTATGGAAAAGCTATTAACTAAATTAACGATCAAAAAGAAAATTGATCTCGAAGAAATTAGCCCATGGATGTACGAAAAAATAGTAGCAATTTTTCTTAAGGAGTATGGATTCAAAATCATTCAAGGTGAGAACAATCGTGATCTTGGTGTGGATTATATATGTGAATATAATGCCAAAGATCCATTTGGTCAAAAAGTAAAGGAGGTTTGGATGGTAGAAGTAAAGTTCTATAAAAACGAACGTTTTAGTATTAACGAAATTAAAAAGCTTTATTATTATGTGCAAGCTTCATCACAAAAGGGTGCTAATTTGCTTATGATAACTAACAATATTTTAAATTCTGCAGCAATGGAGTATTTGAATGACCTAAAAGAAAATGCTCCAACTCAAGTGACAGTAATTGATGGGCCGGCTTTTGAAAGGTTGATTTATAGGAAAACACGATTAGTGAATCGTATAGCCGAGGTGTTGTATGATTCAAATCAATGAGCTGATAAGAGAAATTGATGATTGCCCTATAGGTCGAGAAGGATGGTCACAATTTGAAGAGATTTGTACACGAGTGCTTGAATTTCTTTTTGTGCCTCCGTTAACACGGCCGAATAGACAATCACGTACATATTCTGGCGTGAATAGAAGAGATGCAATTTTTCCAAATAGAAATATTACTAATACTGGTATTGGCAATTGTCTCAATTGGCATCATCTTTATGTCGAATTGAATGCAAGATTTATATTATTTGAATTTAAGAACTATAGTTCGACGCCACTTAGCCACGAAGAGGTAAATCAAACTCGAAATTATCTTGTATCTACAATTGGGAAATTAGGGATAATAGTGTCTACTAAAGATCCAGAAGATTCAGCTATGCGCCAAAGAAACATTGCATATACTCAAGAAGGAAAAGTTATTATATTTCTTAAAAAGGAACACTTAAAAGAGATGTTAGCAATGAAAGAAAGAAATGAAGACCCTTCTGATTTAATAATGGATATGATAGAGCTATTTTATATTCAACATGAATAAAAAAATGGAACATACATTTCACTGAAAGTTAGGTATAAAAGTCTTTACATAACAATATATTCACGCTGCGGGAATTTGCCTTGGGTTCGGCAACGAACACCCGACATACTTCGGGTCGTGAATACAGGAACGTTATAGGAAAGGAACGTAAATAATAATGTCTGAAGAAATGCTGGAAGAACTCTCTTTAGATGATTTAAAAGAGCAATTACTTCAAATCATAAAATCAACTGGAACTAAAATTGAGGAGAGTCAAATTGTAATACTGGATCGAGGACTTCCTCATAAATCTTCAACGTTACCTGTGGGCAGAATGGCTGTATACTCTTTCATTTATCAAGATAGATTTTTAAAGATAGGTAAAGCAGGACCCAATAGTAACGCAAGATTTAATAGTCAACACTACGATCCTAAAAATTCTCAAAGTAATTTAGCCAAATCATTATTAAATGATCCAATGCTTGTAGGATTAAATCTTGATGCAATGACTATTAAAGAGTGGATTAAAAAGAATACAAGAAGAATAGATTTCTTGGTGGATGCTACATTGGGAATATTCGTTCTGAACTTAATTGAAGCATTTTTACATTTGAAGTATAGACCGAAATATGAAGGCTATGAAAAACAAAGATCGACCATTAAGATGGATTTGTAAGTAGTTCAAAGAAGATGTTCCCATCCTATAACAAAATATTCAAGCTGCGGCTCTTTCCGAGCCTTAGTCTGCTGGATGCATTTCAAAGAGGAATTTCAGCAGACAACCCCAACGGGGTTCATGAATACAGTAACGTTAGGTGAAATTTCTGAAAATGGAGGAACTAAATTTGTAGGATAAATTAATACAGCTCGATGGTGAAACATTAAAATCAGTAATTTCGCTTTTCGCGTTATTTTTTTCATTACTAGCTATAATAATTACTTTTTGGAATGTAAATAGACAACGAGTTGCTAATCTAAAGAATGACACTGAAAAATTCAAAAGAGAATTAAATCTAAAAACATGTGATGAGTTCATTGAAAAGATATTTAGTGCTAAACAACTGCTGCAAAGGACGCGAAGTCTTGAGGGACAATTAAGGTGGATGATATTTGGAGCTAAGTCGCAAGAAGAATTTAATGAAGATTTATGGGGGATTATTGAAGATAAGAGCATAGAGGATTTATGGCTGTACATTCTGAAGAGAGAAATAATTCTTAAAAAGTACAAGGGAGATTGTGAAAAACTGTATAAGGAATGGGATAGATCTACACAAGAAATTTGGAAATTTAAGAACTTTTGGATTCCAGGGAGAACAGATCAAGAACTTTTTGAAGAAATCATAAAACCTAATGAGATAGCTGAACCTTTAATTGAACTAACTGAAAAATTACAGAGACAGATTCAGAATGATTTTTTAGGTCATATTTATCAAAAAAAGATTTGAAATATAGACCAGTTATGTTTATCAATGAAGTCAGAAACATCACCTAACATAAAATTCCTGCATCTTTTCTGACGCTCCTTGGTCGCCAAGGGGATTTCGAAGTAGTGATTTCATGCGACACATTCAACCAGCTAAGTCTGACGACCCGGACCTACGGTCCTTAAGCTGCTTGAACGTCAAGAATGCACAAACGTTATATGAAAGGGATGCAAAGAATATAAAAAGAGGTGTCATTTCAAATGGATATTGAGATTACAAGAATAACAAAAGATCAAGCGGATACTTTTTTGAATTTGTATAATTTATATTTGTATGACTTATCAGAATATATCTGTGAAGATCCAAAAGATGATGGGAAATTTGATCCAACAAATACTTACCTGTACCTAGAGAGAGAGGAGTTGCATCCATTTTTTGTTATGCATCTAGGTAAACCAATTGGCTTCATATTAGTTTGTTCCCCTCCGTTTGTTCCAGAAGGAGTTAATTTTACAATACAGGAATTATTTTTATTAAGGAAATATCGCGGTAATAGAATTGCTTCGTTAGGAATAGAGAAAGTATTTAAGCAATTAAAAGGAAAAATTAGTATCGGTCAACTATTGGAAAATAAACCAGCAGTGAGATTTTGGAAGAAATATTATGAAGAACATAATATTGATTTCTTCGAAGAACAAGAGACTATTGAGATTGACAGCTTAGGACTACAAAAAGTGATTTCACAAACTTTTGAGATTCCGAAAAATTGTTAAGTAATTCGACGTAGGCATCCCAATCACATAACATCTCAGGAACGTTATAAGAAATAGCCGCAAAGGGAGGAATAATTGGTGTTAGAATTAGAGAAAAATGAGCTCGAGACTGTTCGCTTTTTATGCAGCGGTAGTAGTAATACAGTTCTTTTTGCGAGTATAGAAGGAAATATAGGAAGGGCATGGACTGACAGTAAGAAGGAGCCCACGTACTCCGTAATTATTGCAGGAGATTTCGCATTCTTACTTGGAAGTGTCGAAGCTTTGAAAGAATTAGATGTTCCATTGCGGTTTGTTCTTGAAGAATGCAGGGGGAAAATCATAATTACGAATGAGTTTTCTTGGATATCCCTTTTATCTCAACATTACTCGGATTCATTCCAAAAGTTTAATCGGTATTCCTTTAAGAAAGAACCGACTTTCCAAATAGACCAATTAAAAGAGAAGATAAAAATGATAGATGCTGCTTTCAAAATCGTACCCATAGATGAACATATTTACCCAATGGTACTGCAAGATCCCTTTATGGCAGATTGTTGTTGTTTCTTCTCTTCCTTAGAAGAATTTATGCAGCATGGCATTGGATTTGTTATCCTCAAGGATAATCAGATTATTGCCGGTGCTTCTTCTTATACTTATCATAAAGGGTGTATTGAAGTTACAATTGGGACACATCCCTTGTACAGACGCCAAGGTTTGGCACTAGCTTGCGCATCAAGATTGATTCTTGACTGCCTAAGCCGAAATATTCACCCAAACTGGGAGGCAGCCAATTTAGAGTCAGTTGCTCTTGCAGAAAAATTAGGTTACAAATTGGAAAAAGAATATGAAGTGTACTCTATATAAACAGTCACACTATGGGGACGGCGGTAGTTGAGTGTTGCAAAGAAAATAATTGTAGGTACTTCAAAGAAGCACATCGTGTAACAATATATCTACGTCGCGTCGCTATTGCTCCTTGGTTTGCCCGAGGATTTTCGAAAAAATGGATTCCGGCAGGCACTTCTGCAAGGCTAAGTGGCTGAGCCACCCAGTCGCTTTGCTCCTTTAAGCCTTTTCGGGCTCGTGAACACAACATGTTAGGCGAAATCAGTAAGAGAGGGGACAACATAATGCTTGCACTAAGACTTACCAAAGACTTATTGAAAGATATGAAAGTGGCTCCAGTTGAAGATATCAATGCAGCTCTGTTTTTAAGCTGGCATGTAAATATTTATAACTTGAACAAACGAAAACACATTGTTTTTGTGAACGATCTAACTAGATTAGCTATTATCATTGATGGAATCAGAACGGGGCAAATAGAGCGTTTGAAAGAAAAATTTATGATAACTCTTCGGGAATACTTACTCCGAGAGGGAGTTAATGCAAGTCTTATCAATAGATATTTTGCGAATAGCGAAGAAGTAGTTATCTCGAAAACAAACAATAGAAGCGTCCTAGGAACTATGAAAGAAGTTACGTGGTTTATTGAAGATGATTTTCACGATAACATTGAACGCATGAAGTGGCTAAATAGAATGATTCATAAACCAATAGATTACAAGGAACCGATCAATTATTTCAAAGAATCCTTATGGAATAATAACAACTACAACATCATTTGAAGGAACTTCAGGGCGGCGCCCTGGCATTGCCTAATAACATATTCGCACATCGGGGAGACTTCGTTGCCTAGGTCCGGTAGCGGTTTGCAGTGAGTTCGAGATGAGGCAATTTAGTATTCGCCGATCCAGCCGGACACATACCATCCCCCTTGGTTTTTAGATACTAATCATGGAAGGAAGCTCAGACAACAAACGACCCAGCCTAAGATAAGAGCTATCTATGGCGGGGTCATTTTATTAATATAGGAACGTTAAATGAAATCAGCGCATGACACAAAATTAAGGAGTACAAAACCATGGATAACAGATTATCTATACCAAGTAAATTAATCAATCTATCCGAATTAGTTAATACCACAGCTGTTGAAAAAGGAAGGCACTATCAATCGGTGTACATTTTGGAGTTTAGTAATTCTGTAAAGTATATATTGAAAGAAAAAAATGTTGATGATTCCGGTAGTTTGATGGACGAAGCAGAAAGATTAAAATGGCTCAATGATATAGTTCCAGTTCCTAAAGTTATAGGCTATATAAAGGAGAACGGTAAGGAACATTTAGTTATGACCTACATAGAGGGCTGTGCCGCCGAAGAATACAAGCAGGAAGAGGGGCAAAAAAGTCTAGGTTATATTCTGGGAGAGGGATTAAGAACGATACACAATATCCCCGTTCATAATTGTCATTTCAACGATAATCTTCTGGATAAGCTTATTGATATGGTAAGGAAGAATATAATTGATAGAAAACATGAGGTCATGGATGCTATTAACAAGTCATTTCCCAATCATACCATTGAGCAATTGATGAATTTCTTAGAGATGTATAAAGCATCGACAGAAGAACTGGTTTTTACGCATGGTGATTATGGTTCGGGAAACGTTATGATACATAAGGGGCGTATTGCAGCATTTATTGATGTAGGAGCATCGGGGATATCCGATCCGTACTATGATATTTATTATCTTGTAAAAAGTCTTACATTTTATACGGATAAGGAAGAAGAAGTAGAGGAGTTTATGAAAGGATATGGAATTTCTGAATTAGATGAGAATAGAATGAAATTTCATCAAATCATCGATACTTTATTGTTGTGAACATCCAAACTCAAGGGATGAACTGACATTGTATTACAACGTATTGACGCGGCTGGCCTTAAGCCTCTCGGATTCATGAATAAACGTTAGGTAAAACCACGCAGGATGAATTGTATAATTGTATGCGTCAAGGAAGGGGATAAAATTAATGATATTGAATTTGGAACTAGCAGATATTCTAGAAAAATCTGAAATAAATTATATGGTTGATCGAATGACTGCAATCAAAGAAAGAGAAGGAAACCCTGAGGGCATTGAAATTAAACGATTCGGCGAGAGCATGGCATTTTATAGTAAAACCATGCCCTGGGGGCTTTTTAATAATGTAAAGGGAAGAATCTCTGAAGATGTGATTGAAGATATCTTAGACTTTTATAATGAGCGGGAAAGGAATTTTGAGATTCAAGTCATCCCCGGTAAGATAAATCAAGAAGTAATGAAAAAACTCCATAATAAAGGATTTTATCAATCAGGATTTCATACAACGCTTTTTTGTGAACCTGGAAATCAGGATTCGTTCGATAATGACAACCTGGAAATTCGTGAACTGCACGAAGATGAGTTTGATAGATATGCAGAAATTCATTGTTTAGGTACAGGATTATCTCTTGATGGGAAAGAACACGTAGCTGCAAATAACCGAGTACTGTTTTCCCGTCCGGGATGGCACTATTATTTGGGGCTGGCTCAGGGGCGTCCAGTTGCAGTAGCTGTAATGTATGTAGAGGACAGTGTTGCTTCATTAACTTTTGCGACAACACTACCAGAATATCGAAATAAAGGATTTCAAACCAGTTTATTACTTAGACGAATTCATGATGCCTACAGAAATTGTAATCTCGTTGTTAGTCAGTGCTCATATGGCTCGCAAAGCCATCGGAATATGGAAAGAGTAGGTATGAGAATCGGATATACCCGAGCAGCATGGACAAGAATTTAATTGTGAAGGGGCGGGGGCGGTCTCTCTAAGATAGTATTCATATTTTGGCTCCTTTCTGTCCCTTGCTGCTGGATGGATTTCGGAGAGGTCTTTCGGCAGACACCTTTTTGGGTTCAGGAACGTGAGAACGTTAGAATAAATAATATGCAGATAAGGATGATAGAATGGATTCGAAGACGCTTGATGAATTTGCACGAGCGATAAAAAAGACAAAGATCAAAAGCTGTCTAATCATGAGGGAAGACAGTTTAGTGTTTGAATACTATAAAAATCGTAAAATAGAAATTAATCCTCAAAAAATCAATTCGTGCACTAAAAGCATTTTATCCATACTTATTGGCATTGCACTTGATAAGGAATACATAAAGAGTATTGCAGAACCAGTGTGTAGTTTTTTCCCGGAATTAATCAATATCCTTGATGATCCTAGAAAACGAGACATCACGATTGAGGATTTACTTACGATGTCGGCAGGGTTTGAGTGGCCCGAATTCGGTGAATGGAATTATTCCACTCCAATGCTGTTTAGTTCGGACATGATAAAGTATGTGTTTGAACGAAATCTTGAACATAACAGAGGAGAGAAAATGAATTACAATTCTGGTTGTTCGCATGTGTTAACAGCGATCTTGCAGAAGACTACAGGAATGAAAGCTATAGAATTCGCACACCTCCATCTGTTTAAACCTCTTGGCATCACGAATGTACATTGGTACGAAGACAATAAAGGGATTAACCGGGGTGGAGACGGCTTGACGATGACCACTGTTGATATGTTAAAGATTGGCACGTTATGTTTGCAACAAGGGAAATGGAAAAACACTCGTATTGTTTCATCAGACTGGTTGGAACAATCTACGCAACCTTATTATTTTACTTATGAATCGATTGGTCATTATGCTTACCATTGGTGGGTAAGACACCTTAATATGAACAATACAGAAGCAAGTGGGACAGAAATGATATTTGCTTTGGGCTTTGGTGGTCAATATATATGTATAATACCTAGTTTGGATATGGTTATTGCAATAACCAGTGACATGTATGAAGACTCATTGAAACCATTACGAATACTGGAGGAATGCCTTAATAATTTGCAGCAGGGCAGATCCTCGAAGAAGGCTTAATACTTAATCTAATCGCACATTCATACACGGTGCCTACCGGCTCCTTGAACCGCAAGAGGCATTTCGATGAGTCGTTTGCAGTGGACAACATTGAGGATCTAACCACGTCACGGCTGAAGCATACGTCTTTTAAGCTTCTCGACTTCGTGAATTCCAAACGTTATCTGATATTTTTGCATGAGGTGAATGTATCAAATGATAAAATTAAATATGAAAATCATAACCTTGATCTTATTATTAATTTTGCCTGCCTGTTCGCCCAATAATCAAAAAGATCCTTCTAACTCAATCTTTCAGGTTGGAATAGATAAAATTGAAAATGTTAAGGTCAACAAACCCTTTCAAATCGTAGGGTATTTGAAAAACTCATCAAATAGGTCAGTGGAGATATCTCATGGCTCAGGTATGTTTAGTTATGAGATTTATAATGAAGCTGGCGAGAGAATCCTTCCAAACGCAACCGTGTTATTAGAACACGCTATTGGCTATCAGGTTGAGCTTCAACCAGGTGAAGAATATAGAAATAATGGACAAGATCAACGAAGTAAGGAATATTACCAATTCGTTATCCACCAGCCAGGCAATTACAAAGTTAAAACGAATGTCGAATTTATGATGAATAATGATGGCAAACCAAAGAAAATAAGCTTATCGAGTGAATCCAAAGAATTCAAAGTGCAGTAGAGGATTGCAGGGAATCTCAACATAAATTTAGCGGAGGTGATTTCAATGGAAGTACAAATACTCAAAAAACAAATTAGTGTAGAAGATTATATGAATCTGAGGGAGATCGTGGGTTGGGGGAATCCTGATAATATAGAGGCCATCGAACGTGGATTAAAGAACACTTTATATTCCATCTGTATAGAGGTTGAGGAGCAGACGATAGGATATGGAAGAATCGTGGGCGACGGTGGGTTTACTTTTTACATACAAGATATTATCGTGTTACCTTCCTATCAGAGGCTCGGTTTAGGCAATAAAATAATGGCGGAACTGATGGAGTATATTACAAGTACGTATCCGCCAGGAAGTTCAGTCGGACTCATGTCGGCAAAAGGCAAAGAGGATTTTTATAAGAAATTTGGATTCGTGGAGAGACCCAATGAAGGTTATGGTGCAGGAATGATCCAATACTTAACGAAACCATAGTAGAGGCATTTCGAGCAAGAGGAATTCACTGGACACATAGCTGAAAGAAGTTTTTACGTTTAGGAGGAGTCTATATGATATTAGAAAAAGTTATAAATCAAATTAATATACAAAGTGAATATAAGGATTTGGTTGATACGTATGTAGAGCATATCCTGAACGAATTCAAAGATAAGATTCATAGCATTTATATGTGTGGCTCGATTCCCAAAGGAACGGCTCAACCTTATAAGTCAGATGCAGACTTTACGATTGTATGTGCCAATCCCAAAGACATTGATTACGAAAGATTGTCGAATATCAAAGATAAGCTTTTGGAAGAATACCCATTTGTTACGAAGATGGATACGATCATTTGCTCGATGGATGATGTATTAAGTAGGCCGAATGATTGGGGTTTTTGGGTTAAGATCATTTGTGTTTGCATACATGGGGAGGACATTGGTGAAAAAGTACCCCCGATCATCATTTCTCCAGAATTCATCTTAGATTTAAATACAGATACCAAGGAGGAAGTGGATCGTATACATCGTTCACTTGCTAATGCTAGTGATGACGCGCTGAAAACTAGATACACTAAAGGTTACTCGAAGCGATTACTTCGTGCATTATACTCATTGGTTTTAGAAGATACAGGGGTATGGGAAGATGACATGACTAGGATGAAAAATGCTATATTAGACTATTGTGAGATTGACCCCGCTTTAGTTGAATATCTGTATGCTTGTTACTTGGATAGTCGTCATGTACCTGTTGAAGAGTTTCTAAGAAATGCAGAGGAAGTATATCGCTATTTCGAGAATGCTTTACATACAATGGCTGCATCCAGAAATTCAAAATGAATGCGAGGTGGGACAGATGAAGGAGGCTACTCTTAAATATGTTGAACAAGCATCCATGGAAAGTCTCATACAAAAGTTGAATCTGCCGCCATTCACTCCATTTTCACAGGATTGGGAATATACGTCGGCTGATGCATCGAGATTAGATGAATTTATTACGTATTACGAGAATCATCAATTAAACGACAATGAGAAATTTACACTGATGATCATTATGATCTCCTCATTGGATGACTACCTTTCCGAAGGAAAAGGAACGGATGGTCACAAACTATGGAATAGAATAAAACAAAATCTACGTAAAGACTATGAGTTACATATCCATACTATTAATTATTGGGCTCAAGATGAGAGCGATCTAGAAGATTGTTTTGCAGTCACACCCTATGTTAAAGAGATGCGAACCTGGAACGAAGGTGAATACGACAATGATTGAAAAAGAAGAAATCATGGAGAGGTTATTAATAGCCGTGCCCTCCTATAAGGATAGATACGAACGGTACATCCAAGAGAACTATGAACTTGGAGAAGAGAGATTGATCTATGTGGATATAAGTGACTTCGTCAAACATGTTATTAAGTGTTATCAACGAAAAGAGACGGATGAATTCGATGCATTATTCGAAGTCATTGAAGAGTTTCATACGAATGGAGATTCATTTGTTAAAGAATTTGCTACAGTCGGTATTCTTGAATCATTTCAGAACCAATTACTGGATAAGAATATTGAGTATAGTGAATTTGAAAAATGTTTAAAACCAGAATCAAAACGATGGTGGAATCATGTAATTGATTATTGGAATGGGAAGACTCCATACATTGGAGGACCGATTAAGGAACAATCATAATGTTCTGGATGTTGGTGATTTTGAAGCAACCCTAGAATCATTCAAAAGCCCGAAAAGGAGATGATTCGGTTGAAAGTCATGCTTCGCTTTGTCTTACCTAGTGATGCTGAACATGTACAGCAATACGCAAGTTACCCTGAAATTTCAGAGACAAGCAATGTTCCCTATCCTTATCCAGACGGAGCAGGAGAATCATGGGTGAACATGGTGATGGCTAGACGTGAACAAGGGATATCTTATGTATTTACTATTTTATCGGATGATCAATTTGCGGGTGTCATGTCTATAAATGCTGTGGACCTAACTGAGAAAACAGCTGAGTTGGATTACTGGATTGCAGTTCCTTTCTGGAATCAAGGCATAGGCACAGTCGCAGCTCAAAAGGCTATTGATTTTGCGTTTCATGAATTGGATCTTCAAATTCTTAAAAGTGCTTGTTTGGCGAGTAATAAAGGATCTTTAAAGGTCCTGAAGAAGAACGGATTTAAAAAAGTAAAAGACTTTGTATTTGAAGCCGGTAAGTTTAAAGATGAAACAGGATGCAGACTTGAATTACATAGGTGCGACCTTTAGGCGCAAATCCCGATGAAAACTTTATGAAGCCTGTGATTGATTAAATCGAGTGAGCGGGAAAGGTCTTCATCCTCTACTACAGGCGATTGGAGAGGAATGATTCTATGAAGATGGCATTTATTTTATTTAATGGAGTAACATTTCTTGATTTTGTAGGTTTCTATGACGTTATCTATCGATTGAACTTATTTGACCAAACCAAAGGAACGACATGGGACATCTGTGGATTGACTGAGGAAGTGACAGATGAGCTGGGGATGAGCGTAAAGGTGAATGTCATAAAACCTGATTTATCTCAATATGACCTTGTTTTTGTTCCAGGAGGTATGGGGACTAGAAAACTAAAGGAAGATATTGAATTCGTGGATTGGATTCGAACTGCCGAATCTGTGAGTTACAAAATCTCGGTTTGTACAGGTTCGCTTTTATTAGGCGCTGCCGGTTTCTTGAAGGACAAGACAGCAACAACCCATCCGAATGTATATGACTTACTTGAGCCTTACTGTAAAGAAGTAGTTGAAACGAGAATCGTTAAAGATGGAAACGTGATCACTGCGGGAGGCGTAGCGACATCGATTGATTTGGGACTATATTTGATTGAATTGTTTGCAGGCCAAGAAGAGGCAGATGTAGTAAAGAAGCAGATTGATTATCCCTACACTGCAGTTGGAATCATTGAAGTGTAAATATATTAATGAGGTGAGAGGTTGAAGTATTTCTTCGGGGTGTTAACCATTTTAGGAATAACATTGCCCTACATGTCGTTTTTTCCTTGGATTAGTGAAAACGGATTCAATATAACGATGCTATTGAGTGAAGCAAGACAGAATCGGATTAGCGAGTTTGCTTGGCTGGATGTACTGATCTCCGCGGTTGTTTTGATTGGGTTTATCATTTATGAAGGAAAACGAATTGGAGTAAAGCATATGTGGTTACCGATCATTGGAACATTAACCGTTGGCGTTTCTTTTGGACTGCCATTATTTTTATTATTGCGTGAAATTCATATGGATAAAATGAAGAATAGATAAACTGGGAAATGGATTATAAGTCAGTGGCAGATTCATGTAGTTCTAATTCAATAAATCATTCGTTACGTATCGAGGTGATTGTGGAGTGGTTATAGTTGAGACAGAGATTCTAATCGATGCTCCAATAGAGTTATGTTTTGATATGGCTAGAGATATCGATGTTCATACACAAACGGTCTGGAAACATACGAAAGAGAAAGCTGTCGCAGGAATTACTTCGGGAAAAATAAATTATGAAGATACGGTAACCTTCGAGGCAAGACATTTTTGGATTAGGCAAAAGTTGACGTCAAGGATCACAGCGTACCAAGCTCCTTATTATTTTGTAGATGAAATGCTGAAAGGTGCGTTTAAAAGCTTGCGCCATGAGCATATTTTTGAAGAACATAACGGCAAGACACTCATGAAAGATCGGCTTACTATGGTTGCTCCGTTCGGGGTTATAGGCTGGGTCACCGAAAGACTTATATTAAAATCATATATGAAGCGTTTCCTCATGTATCGAAATCAACAATTGAAATTCTTAATAGAGATGCAAAGTGAATAATAGAAGAACGTTATATACATCTTTTTGGAATAGTAGTATATTTCATTTGTGGTTAGCAAACCATATGAGAAAACAAGATGAATCATGTCAGAGTTCAGTTCAGATTTAGCGGAGATATCCCTCATAAACAAGGAGAAGTGAAGATGAGAAAACTCGTTTTATTTCTGCATTCGTCGCTTGACGGTTATGTAGAAGGACCAAATGGTGAGATGGATATTGGCTGGGTTTCTTATGATGCCGATTTGGAGAAACACGCAAAAGAGGTTCTGAGCACTGTTGACACGGTCATTTGGGGACGTGGGACGTATCAGATGATGCACGGTTACTGGCCATCTGTACGTTCGGACGTATCGGCTTCTCAGCATGAACGGGATCATGCCGAGTGGATTGAGAAGACCGTCAAAATTGTTTTTTCAACAACGCTGAGCGACGTCGAGTGGAACAATTCCAGATTGGTAAAAGAAAATATTGAAGAAGAGATCAAAAATCTCAAACAACAACCAGGCGAGGATATGGTCATACTCGGTAGTCCAAGGTTCGCACACTACCTTATGCAGCTTGGCTTAATAGATGAATATAAAATTACAGTGTCTCCCGTTTTAATCGGAAGTGGATTACCGTTATTCCAAGGTCTCAACCAGAAGATCAATCTTCAACTTATTGAAAATAAAACCTTTGATTCCGGTGCTCTAGGTCTCTTTTATCGGGCGATTAAATGAATGGGTTTTCTTTAAAATAAAATAAAGGGAAAGAATCCCATTACACAAGACCCAGTCTAAGATAAAATGATCTAAGGCTGGGTCATTTCGTATTAGAATTATTCACAAGAACGTAATTACATAGAATCACGAAGAGGATGGAGATCATATGAAGCTATTTAAAAGCAAATTCAAGATTGCTGGATTGATCATGTTATTGTTCCTATTTTCAACTATAGCGGTTTCTCTAAAAGTCTACGCAAAACCTGTGAATGCTGTGTTAGTGGATTATTCAGCCATGGAACAAATCGAAAAAAATGTATTCATAGAAGCTGACGCCGGGAGCGACGTGAAAACTCAACTGCTTGAGTTTGTCAGGTCATCAGAAGATAAAGTGATTAATATATTCGGCAGTAGAGTTGCTTCTCCCTATGTAATAGTTGCATTAAGTCAGAGTGCATTAAATAAATATGCGGAAAATATAACGGGTCAAACGTACTATTATCCATGGAAGAATTATATAGTTATAGGACCGAAGGGATTAAATGAAAATGTAATATCACATGAGTTCACGCATGCAGAGTTGAGAGAAAGATTAGATAATAAAGACAAAGTTCCTGCTTGGTTTGATGAAGGTCTGGCAACCATGATAGACGGTCGATATGCCAACAACGAAAACGTATGGAAAGAACATACGAATAATGGCGAGAAGCCTATTGATTATCAAACACTGGGCTCACATGAAGCGTTTAATAATTATGGAACCCGAGAGGCTTGGATTAACTATAACTTGGCATGTTACGAAGTTACCCGTTGGTTCAAAGTGGTGGGAAAGGATGGACTTCTCCAGTTAATTGATGGATTGAATAACGGTAAAGAATTTGATAACCAATATCAATTAATCGAAAGCGAAATGATTGATTAGCATTAAAGTCAAACAATAAACCGGAGGTGTGGAAAATGAAGATTGAAGATGTTTACAACGATTTACCTGTGCTTGAGACTTCGAGAACGATACTTAGAAAAATTGAAAAGAATGATGTGCAGGATATCTATTCTTACTGTAGTGACCCGGAAGTATCCAAATATACAACATGGCATCCACATATGAAAATAGAGGATACCGAGAATTTTGTTGATTTCATCATAGATAAATATAATAAAAGCCAGATCAGTCCATGGGGGATACAAGATAAAACAATAGGCAAGATCATCGGAACTTGCGACTATGTAGGCTGGGATATCCATCACCACAAAGCTGAGATTGGATACGCATTGTCAAGAGATTATTGGGGACAAGGTTATATGACGGAGTGTGTGAAGAAAATAATCCAATTTGGTTTTGAACATATGGACTTGGTTCGAATTGAAGCTAGATGTATATCAGCGAACACGGGTTCTTCAAGAGTCATGGAGAAAGCAGGCATGGAGTTTGAAGGGATATATAGAAAGCATATATTCATTAAAGGGAAATTCGAAGACCTCAAAATGTATTCGATCATAAACGAGAATTCAGCGAAAAGAGTGGAAGATAACTTTGCCATCTGACAGAAAAAGAAGGCTTCAGACATTGTTGAAAAGAAACAAACTGAAAAATAAGGAAATCGATATATGAACCAAGAAGAATATTATTATATATTATGGAGTCATGGATCAGATCCTGTAATCAAAGCAAGGTTGAATCAGATCGTTAAAAACCTGGAGGATGTTACTGCTGTTTCTCCAGATATATGGGTCTATCGAGAAGAGAGGCAGGTTATTGAAATCTTCCATGATGGAATCGTAAGAGTGATGCAAAAGAAAGAATGAGGGTGGTAAAAATGAGGATTAAGGATGTTGGGAGGGGAAATATTGCGAGTAAGTACATTTCTTGAAGAAAAAGATTTTAGCTTTAAAGATGTGGAATACTTGTCTCCAGAAATCAAAGCAGTGGTGGTCAATCATCATATTAATGTCACACAAGGAGAAAGTGAAAATATTGCACATATACATGTTCAATATAATGAAAACTTGTCCTTTCAATGTAAAGTGATTGATTTATACCAGGAGCATTCACCAAAGATCGCATGGATCAAAAATAGTTATGTAACAGATACATCGAATGATGATTTTGATTATGAGGATGTATTGCCTCCTTTTGGTGTTGTAGAGTTATATGATTTGGATATGAAATGTAATTCAGATTGTACGAAAGTCATGATCCAAGCTTTGTATCAATTAATGTTTAACTTCTTGCTGGAATATTTCAATGTGATTGTTTTTCATTCAAGGGAAGCTACGAATGTTATAGATCTTGAGAACATAAGATTTAAGCGTTTCATGATCAACGACGAATTATATTATAGGTCGATTTCTTACTAAGTATAAAGAAAAGTTATTGTTGAAGAATGAACAAGTGCTGTTTTCGATCCAACTTTTCTCTCTGGCATTAATATAGGTGGAATAGAGCAGTATGAATTTTGGCGGATTCACAACGAAGAGGAAAAACAAGAGGTATATATCGAGCTTTAATTAATCTAATACATTGGAAGTGGTCTTCAGTGAAGAAAGTAGCGGTTGTTAGCTTGTATTTTTTGAGCGAGGCAGAAGGTGGACAGAAGGCAGCAATTACGGAGGACTTTTCGGCACCTATCGTTTTTGATGTGGATCCAGATTTGCAATTCGGGCTCTGGAGTGCTGTCGTGAAGTTACATAGTCAACCGGATGAACATAGGGAAGCCAGGGCTGATCTGTATTATCTATTCCACAATTCAGAAGAAGTGCCGAATCATCTGTTGGAACCCGGGAACAGTTTCTCACTAAAAACGAATAAGACTATTGCCAGAGGAACGATAGAATGGTTGAAGGAATGATAAGAACATCAATCCTCGTAGGTTCAATAATATAAGGTATCATTTCAGAGATCGGAGGTTAACCATGGACGTTGTGATTCGAGAAATCCGAGAGACGGACTATTCTGATGTAGTCATGTTATGGAACAATGACTTAGGCAGTCCGACTGTTACTTCTGATAATATATCTGCACGGATCGAAAGACTGAATTCAGATGAAAACTACAAAATAATAGTCGCCGTATCAGATAACAAGGTAGTTGGTTGTATTTCAATGGTGCAAATCATGGCATTGGAATATGAGATAGGATACTTACAAATTAATGGTCTGGTTGTTCAAAAAAATGCCCAACAAAAAGGAATAGGCACTAAATTAATTGACCATGCCGAGGATTTTGCTTCAAAGAACGGACTTTCTTACATGATATTAAATTGTGGATTTCAACGTACAAAAGCACATGAATTCTATGAATCTAAAGGATTTGATAGATTATCCTATTGTTTCACTAAAGCGGTAAGGTGAATCAGTCCAATGGATGAGTATTAGACAAAGCGAAACATAACAGACAACGTAAATATACAAAGGAGTTATGCATAAATGGTAAATCATATGACCACATTGGGATTTCGTGTACATTCTCCAGAAGATTTTGAAAATATCGCCGAGTATGCACTCTCAACAGGAACCAGAATTAAAGCTAAACATGGGCAATATGCTTTTGCTCTGGCAGGAGAAGGGATTGAGATATGGCTTCAAATAGATAAAAAAAATCAGGTTATCGGATTGAATCCACATTTTTCAGGTTTATCTCGTATGAATATCGGACTTACTGCAGAATTAAAGCCAGACGAAAACAATAAACTAGATGGCAGTTTTCATGCTTGGGCTGAACCCGATGATTCGATGGAATCTGGGAGCTATCCATTCGTTTTTGATGTACCTAACCGAGGCGTCTACGGGCAAATTCTGACTCCTCAGAGTATACATGTACAATTATCTGCATTCGCACATGAAGTGACGATCTATAAAGATGAAGAAGAGTTTAACCTGTCCCAAGATAGTGAATTGAAATTTGCAGTGGAATCTTTTATCCCATCCGGACTATTTGATAGTGAAGGTACGCCAAGTGCAACAGCCATTTTTACTGGGCGAATCGTAGAAACGGCAGAGATTGCTAATGAGCAGTCGAAGCTACGTTTCACCTGGGCATTAGTCAGAACATTAGGTGGGGAGATTGATGTTGTCATTGATCAAGAACTCGTTAACAAGGAAATGATAGTCGGTGGCATTATTTCTGGTTCATTCTGGCTTAGCGCAAAGTTCCAGGATGAACCTGTCATTAAGAAAAAAAGCAACGTGATTGAGAGAATATTTAGAAAAAATAATGAGAAATAATATGAAATTATAAAATTTAATATGGAGGTCTATTTGAAGACTGAAGAAATACTCACAAGGATTATCAACGCATGGGACCCACTTGCACTTCTGGCTGGTGGGGCACCAAGTAATGAATATGATATTGAGATAAAAGTGATATGCAAACAAGTAAACGCAGCAACGAACGAAACTCAAATAGCTCAAATCATTTATACAACATTTAGAGAAAAGACGGGCATTGAATTAAATCTATTGAGTTGCTTGAAGTGTGCATTTAAAGTTGTTCAGGAGATAAAGGGTAATCAACAATGAAAATAGAATAAAAAACTGAACCATGGATGTCATCTTTTAAAATAGTCACATCTATGCTGACATCTCATCCATACAACTGTGATGTTAAACATGAACCCCGCGATTCATTGTCGCGGGGCTTCTTCATAAGGTGCTACCAACTAGAGCAGCAAGTCGCCCCTATGCGGCTTACCTATCCATAGACGCGCCACGCTTCACCTTTGACAAAAAATCCTGACGCAAGCGAAACTGGACTTTCTGAATTGACAAGATAGAGAAGAAATGTCATGTTTTATTATGAACGATGATTAAATGTTGAGTGAACCGGGGCAGCAACGTCACGAAGAGATATTTGAATAAATAATAGATAATTGGGTGTAAAAGAAGGTGGGATGGTGTGACTCAAGCTCGTTTGATTCGTGAAGATGAATTAGAGGATTTGTTATTGCTGTATACGTTTCTTCAACCGAATGATCCTGAACTAAACAGAGATCAAGGTTTGGCAGATCATTGGGCTGAAATGCTGCAGGACAAGAATATGCACATTGTTGTTGTGGAACATGAAAGTGTACTTGTTGCTTCTTGTATTGTAGTTATTATTAAAAATCTGACTAGAAATGCTAGACCCTATGGATTGATCGAAAATGTAATAACGCATAAGGATTACAGGAGGCGGGGGTTTGGTCAACTGGCACTTGAAAAGGCCAAGGATATCGCCGAGCAAAAGCACTGTTATAAGTTGATGTTAATGACGGGTTCTCAGCGAGAAGAAGTGCATCGTTTTTATGCGAGAGCAGGGTTTAAAAAGGGTAGGAAGACAGGATTTGTATTACATATGTGATACAGCATGGGTGGGTTTAATTGATTAGGCCTGATAAATCGGATGGATCAAACATAGCTACGTTGGAGGGTGATCATGGTTGGATATTAATAATCAAAATGGTGATTTTCTTGGTAGAATTCAGATGGAAGCGCAGGAAAGTGATTACGTCGTAGATCAAATTATACGTACTCTGAAACCCGGGGATGGAAAGGCCATTTACATTGCAAATGCTGGAGAGCACCAATTCACCCAGCAGACGAATTATGCTGCCGTTGAATGGGGGCACGGACTGGAGCAGTTGAAGGAAACGCTGACGGAGTGGCAGCCGCAGTTTCCGGCCCATGCGGGGGTTGAGAGCGTTCAGGTCTATTATGGATTCGATAATCTGACACCGGATGAGATTGAAGCTATGGCTGAAGAGAGCAGAACCACAGGACAGCAGGTCGTGATCCGCGATTTGCATCCAAACAACAAACTTGTAGGTATCCGAATCCAGTATCAAGGAGAAGGGGCACTGACCCTTCACATTTTTGGCACAACCAAAAGCCGAATTTACCTGTCCGAGGATGAATTGTCTCAGGTGAAACCGCTACGCGTTCGGGGCGCAGAAGCATTTTATTTTTCGAATCACGGAATGGACCGGTTGATCTGGATTGAGGTTGGAAGCAGCGGAAAGGCGCTGCAGTATGAACTGATCGGGCAGCAACAGTCCGCAGCAACTTTAATTCAAATGGCTGAAGGGATGAGCATATAGTCTTAGTTAAGCATCGAAAAGGAAAGGAACAGATATGAATAACAGAAGATGGGTATTACTTTCAACGGTTATCCTGATTATAGCAGCAATATTTATTTATCAATATTACAAGTCAGACTCCCCAAGCGAGGCAATAACAGAGAAGGTTTTGAACCAAGATGGGTATACCGTCACGCTGAGATCAGAACATATTCCTGTTGAAATTTTTGTGAAACCCGAATGGATTAATTTTAATGTCGATGAACCCATGAAAAAAGATATCCAAGCAGCCGAGATCCACAACTCGACTCTGCTACTGGATGTGGTAAACAGAGGTAACGATATTTATTTTTCGTTTAGAACGATCTTTAATATGAACAATCCTTCGGGAGCATTTATATATAATGGATACTTTACTGAAGAGGGAATTCAAACTTATACGGATACAAATGTGAAATTGTACGATACAAATGGTGAAGAAATCGCAGTAAGTCAAACAGGACTTGGTCCAGGTGCAGCATTTTCCTTTGGAATTGAGGAGGAACAACAGAAGCTTATCAAGGAAGGGTTTTATGTGAAGTATAATGATTTTAATGTTTACAATTATATGGAAAAATAGCAACTCATCATGACTGAGTTCAGCGATCAGATGTGCCTTGTCATGAGGTGGATGGAGGATGTAAGTAGCTATATATGGAGGGTATCATGGATATTGTAACCAAGCAGTTGAAGCTGGAAGAGCTTAGTGATTTGAAATATGAAGTCCATATTGGAGATTCCGAGGCAGTGAAATATTGCAAGATCATGATTCTAAAGTTCGTGGGTGAATATGGATATGGTTCTGGTGGGAATTCAGATGCCATCTATATGTGTGCAATAGGCAAAGCAGTGTTGGAAGCCTGGGAACCAGCGGGGTTGATCCTTGATTTCAGTGAACTAACCTATGAATGGGGAGATCAGTTAGAAGATGTGTTCTATATTGGTGAGGATCAGTATCGTAACCTCCCTTTTCCTGTAGCACTTATTGTAGGCGAGCACTCGGAAGAAGCGATCAGAACGTTAATATTAGGGGTATACAGTGATCAGACCACCGAGGACATTGACTGGGTGCACCGTGATCTGAACAGCGCCTGGACATGTATTGAGGAGAAATTGACGGAGTATGATCGGAATAAACGATTGTGAAATCTGCTGCGATAACCAAGGTATAAATAAATCCAAATGAAAAAGCCCCAACGTTGGGGCTAACTCCAATTCGATGTTAATTCATCGATAAAGGCCCATTGGAGGGATAAGATAGAGTCACATGGTTAGTAATCCTGATTCAGGTTGTACTTTTTCATAACGAAGTCACGGAACGTCGAATACTCAGATAATTGTTGTGATGAGGAGGACTCAGGTAAGCTATATTGGCTTATGCCTTCCAAGCTGAATTTTCCCAAGTTATCATTAATCAAACCGTAATCACCATAGGAATTTCTCAGCAAAAAAATCACACTTGTCTCACCCTGCTGTAGTTCTACATAATCATTCGCTGTATACTTAATATCTCCATCCAAGCTAACAGGTTCAATGATGGTTAATTCATTCTGATCTGAAGGGAAATCCTCAGGTTTCTTTACTATTTGCTCAATCTTGATGTTGGTATTAGTGTGGAAGGATTGCATGGTTCCATCATCAAATGCAGTTATGACATGCTCACGATCCGCAAACCCGTCTGTTGCATATCCAATCACGATTAATTCAGCAAACGCATCGAGCTTTTCCACTTCACTGAAGGTGATGGAGTTGGCCGGTAGATGGACTACGGTATAAACGTTTTGCTCCGGTTTGGATTGAACATTCATATATGTGATGATTGATACAGTGACGACGACTATGCATACAACGCATATCAGAACAGATTTTTTTTGAAATGAAAACATTAGCTTATCCTCTCTTAGATATTCTTTTCTCCACTTCTACTATTACATAAATGAGAATTATTGCAAATTATTTATAGGAGTAAAAACTGATAGATGAATGGATTTAGGAGATGAAACCAAAGGAGGAGCGTATGAAAACGATCATCTATATGGTTAGGCATGCCGAGTCCCCTTACAATGAAGGAACGGAAAGAACAAGAGGACTCACCTTGAAGGGCAGGGAGAATGCGGCCAAAGTAACCGAGATATTAAAGGAAGAAGGAATACATACCATCATTTCAAGCCCGTATGCCAGGGCTGTTCTAACTTTGGAGGGGCTGGCAACAGCTTTAGGGGTAGATATCCAGCTCATGGAGGATCTCCGAGAAAGGCATTTTTCAGATGAGGCTGTTGAGGATGAGGATTTTAGCGCGATTACGGAAAGAATGTTTGCTGACCCTGAGTATGCATTGCCCGGAGGCGAGTCTAACAAGGTGTGCCAGCATAGAGCTGTGAGCGGTTTGAAACAGATTTTAAAAGAGTATTCTGGGAAAAAAGTAGCGATCGGCACACACGGACATGTCATGACGTTAATGATAAATGCCTTTGATCCAACGTACGGAGTGGACTTTATCAATCAGATGAAGAAACCGGATATCTATCAATTGCAATTTGACGGGATGAGATTAGAGAATGTCACTAGACTGTGGGAAGAATAGGAGATGATTCCGATGGCAGGCGGCTAGATTGGCTGGTTCGCACATTAAGGAGGATGAAGATATTACGGAAGAATGAAGAGAGTGGTAGGGCTGCTTAAAAATGAGGGGAGAGAATATGGATGGATCAGCAGGATTATGGTCGTTATTTATTAGCCATGGGCGGGGAAGAGTTCGAACCAGCAGTGGATGAGCAGGTTGACGCAGACCATCTTTACGGCTTCTTTCAATGGTTTATGCCATCGGGAGAGGGTATTGACCGAGTGTTTGAGCCGATTCCAGGCGGTGAGCGTTTTCTGGACCGAATACGTCCAATCTATGAGATGTTGAATCCTGGCGACTTCACCGGTGAATATGTGCCAGGGTATTTCAATGGTGGACATGAGGTTGCTCCCGAAGAAACGTTGCGAAAACTGGGTCAGGAGCTAATTGCAGGCTTAAAAACTCTGTTCTCCATTGTGCCAGAAGATGACGAATCAGCGGATATCGCTCAGGAAGCATTACAAGATCTGGCCTGTGTGAAGGAAGTGGTTGTGTTACCGCAGGGTGAACTTGGCAAGTTAGAGCAAAGAGCCATCCAAGGCACGGACGAAGAAGATAGCGAGGCAGTTTATGAAGCTCTCGGAGATCTCCTTAGTTCTCGCAGTGACTACGATGAAGCGATTGAAATCCTAAGCGAAGCCTATTATTCTATTGCTTGTGATTATTGGGTAGCGTATTACTTGCAATGGCCCCGTTATGAAGGTTTGCAGGAAGTAGAAAACTGCCTGTATCCATACTTTGAGCTGTACCGTTATGGGTATAATCTTCATTGGACTAAGACGACATTATTCATTGGCAAGCGTTGATCCTACTAGAGCGTATAGAAGGAGTATATATTTATGAAGATTGAACCTACCAAAGAGTTTGCTTGTAAGCTGGGGATCATGCTTGAGAGTAAATTAATCTGGTACAAACACTTTCAACTCTTTTGTGATGACATTATTCTGGAATATGAGAAGCCACCATACTGGATCATTGAATTAGCAACAGTGAAATATCAAGGTGACGCGATTGGAATCGTTAACAGATATATTCACTCCGAACCTTTCGTCGATGAATATCTTAACTCATTATACGATCATTACATCGCTTGTTTGTATATGAAGTACGATCGAAGAGAAATATCCTGGGCCAGCTTTCTGCTCGCTTCCGGACAGTATGCTGATCTTTACCAGGCAGTGAAAGTGGAGTGCGAATATTTCTATGAATTATTAAATAAATACGAGGCTGAAGATTTCGATGTGGAGCTTGAGCACAAACAAAGTGAAGAGATTCGGGATACGTTTCGGAACGAGATCATGGAAATGCAGGAGATCTATGATGTGTTCAGGGTGTATTTTAAACAATATATTAGGAAGGAAAGAGAATCATGAAGCTTTTTCATGGAAAAGAAACCATCGTTCAACAGGCGATGCCTGCGATGCCATCTATATGTACACCTCTGGGCACCGTGGAATTCTTACTTTCGGTCTCCAACCAATCCTATCTTGCAACAGATTGCGTCAAGCTCAACAGTGGTGGGTGGTTGTATAAGTATGACTACGATTCATGGGACTGCGAACTCGCAATTTGTAGAGTGGATGTAGAACTTGCTTGCGATCAGGCAGTAGATGAATGCTGGGGAGCTGTATTCAGAATCAAACCAAAGAATGATCACCAGATTGATGAGTGCAGCTTCACGGCTTCGTGGAAAGAGGGATATAACTGGACAAGCTGTGGATCGGATACTGGAGAAGGACTCGAAGCGATTGAATATAAAAATGAAACGTATCAGTTACATATCGGTACACAAGACGGAACGCTATTAATGATGAGGAGAAACCAAGGGGATCGGATTCCGAAATCCTATGGTGAAGGTATTGATGTTGAAGCACAAGGGTACATCCGTAGTTCTGGAAAAGGGATTAGTGTGCCCATGTCACAGATGGAATCGGATGATATATGTGAAATTCATGTTGTAATCGCATGGAAGAAGTATGTAGAAGAAGATGTGTCTACCTGGCTCGCTGTGGATCAATTTTCAAAGGATATCTTAAAGGGAGAAGGGCTCAGCTAGGCAACACCAATTTAATAGATAAGGGTGAACCATATGGAACGAGGACTCATTATCTTTTTAAACGGAACGTCAAGTTCAGGCAAGACAAGCATTGCGCTGGAAATGAAAAAGCAGGGGGAAATGCCGCTGCATCATCTGTCCGTAGATCAATTTTTTTAAAATTACGATCAGTTCATCGATACGACATATCCGGATATGAAGCCAACAAGAGAAGTGGAGCCGGGTGTGATGTCAGATATCCTATTTGGACCGATTGGCTCATTGTACTACTCAACCATTAAACTGTTTTCGGAGCTCGGCCTGAATGTAATTGTGGATACGGTCATTAGCGATGACAAGTTTTTCAATGATTTTTATGAGTTGCTTGCCGATTATCCAATATTGTTTGTTGGTGTTCATTGCTCCAAGGAAGAACTTACCAGAAGAGAGCAAAGCAGGGGGGATCGCGAGATCGGGCTTGCTCATTCCCAGTTCGATTACATATACGCCTACGATGAGTATGATCTGGAATTGAATACAGAAGAACTCAGTTCAGCTGCATGTGCGGAAAAAATACTAAGTTATATGAACTCCGGGCAAGAGTACTCGGCATTTAAGAAGTTAAGTCGAAGATAACTATATAAGTTGAAGAAAAGGGAATCAAAAAAATCCGGGGATAACAGCGATGGGAAGGTTATTCTGTCGTCGGAGTGCTCCGTGTAAGCATCTTTAGTCCAACTTATATAGAAGATAAGTGAAGGAGAAGGGGCGGCTAGTTATAGTTTCATAAGGATGTTAGACATGTTGAACCTAACGATTCTTCGTTAGGTTTTTTGCTTATGGCTTTAGCCAGTTGAGTGCGTGAAACGCGCGAAACAAAAAACCACCCGCTATGCGGGTGGAGGGATTAAGGGTTTGACCACCATGACCATTCCAATACAATTGAGATGTTCAGGCTCAAAAAGAAAGGAATGGTCATTCATGGCAACCAAGAGCTACAGCCTAGCTCACACAAAGTGGATGTGTAAGTACCACATTGTGTTCACCCCGAAGTATAGACGGAAAGAAATTTATAATCAAGTAAGAAGAGATTTAATCGAAATCTTCAAACGTTTGTGCAAGTACAAAGGAGTCGAAATCATAGAAGGCCACATGATGCCCGATCATGTCCATATGCTAGTAGCCATACCACCAAAAATTGCGGTCTCCACGTTTATGGGATATCTAAAGGGAAAAAGTTCGCTCATGATCTTCGAAAAACATGCCCAGCTTAAGTATAAATACGGAAATCGAAAATTCTGGGCCGAAGGGTACTATGTAAGCACAGTGGGTCTAAATGAAGCCACCGTAAGAAAGTATATTCGTGAGCAAGAAGCACATGACCAGGCAGTAGATAAGCTGAGTGTAAAAGAATACGAAGATCCATTCAGCAGTAATCGGAGCAAAAAGAAGTAAAACCAGTTTAACTGGTAAGTGAAAGAGACAAATAACCATGAGCCTGAACAGCCCTGCTGTCAGGCTAGCGTCTTTAGGCGCAGTTTGGCAACAGGGGGTTATACCCCAAGAGCAAACCACCCGTTGGACGGGTGGTCCTGATTGTTTCTCCGAGATCACCGTTAGATAACTATAATGAATCAGGTTTAATGTAGAAGTCGTCTATATTATTGCAAGTGGACACTCATGGTAATGTTAAGGCGAGTTGTAATCGCACCCATCGAATATTTTATTTATATATAGAATTGTTCTATAAGTAAACCCGTTGACGATGTTCCTGTTGGAATGCTATTTTTAGATCAATTAATTCCTAGTTAACATGTAAGAATTAGTGGTTTAAAATAATCGCACACATAACGGGGGAGAAAAACATGAAAAAATGGTCTGTTCTAACACTTACAACTGCAATCGTATTAGCGCTGACAGGATGCAGTACCGGGGGAGACACGAAAACAGCATCGGGAGCTGGCGGAGCAAAAGAACCAACCAAGATTATTGTGGGAACAGGCACCCAATTTCCGAATGTCGCTTTTATTGACGAAAATAACAAGCTGACGGGATATGATGTAGAACTCGTCAGAGAAATTGATAAACGGCTTGATGATTACGAGTTCGATCTGCAGACGATGGAGTTCACGAACTTGTTGCTCAGCCTCGAAACGAACAAGATTGACATGGTCGCGCATCAGATGGAGAAAAACCCGGAGCGCGAACAGAAATATTTATTCAATAAAGAAGCATATTCCCACTGGAAGAACAAAATCGCGGTTCTCAAAGATGACAACACCATTCATTCCATTGATGATTTGAAAGGCAAAAAAGTGTTAACGACAGCAACTAGCGCACAAGCCATCTTGCTGGAAAACTACAACAAGCAGAACAACAATGCACTAGATATTGTGTATTCAAGCGGTGTGGCCAACGATTCCATCGCACAGCTCAAGGCTGGACGGGTTGCAGCGTTTGTAGCAGCGGACTTTACGCTCCCACTCATTGATCCGAACGGCGATCTGAAACTGGTCGGTCCACCACTCAGTGAATCGGATACCCTGTTTATGTTCCGTAAGGATGATCCTGAAGAACAGAAACTTGCGGATCGCATCGATGAAGCACTCAAGGAAATCAAGGCAGATGGCACATTGAAGAAACTGAGTGAGCAGTGGCTTGGCTTTGACGCTACGCAATCGGAAACGAAATAACACGTAGAGGAAAGGCAGGTCGCAGCGATGGGTGCACCATTTGAATTCAGTTACGTCATCGACTACTTTGTAAAGCTTCTACCCACCATCAGTACTACGCTTCTCATCGTCGTTAGTGCAATGGTGCTTGGTCTAATCATCGGTTCCATCGCGGCGCTGCCGCAGATGTACCATATTCCGGTGCTGAAACAGCTTTCTAAGCTGTATGTGTCCTTTTTTCGCGGAACACCGATCTTGATTCAACTGTTTTTGTTCTATTACGGCGTGCCGGAAATTTTGGGTTTGTTCGGGATTAATGCGAACCGTGCACCTGCCATCTACTTTGTCATTATGACTTATTCCCTTAATAGTGGAGCGTTTATGGTGGAGATGATTCGGGCTTCCGTCGCCTCCGTGGATCGGGGGCAGGTAGAAGCTGCTTATGCCATAGGCATGTCTGGCCCGCAAGCGTTCTTCCGGATTGTATTGCCACAGGCGTATGTGACGGCACTGCCTATATTCGCCAACATGGTGATTGGCAGCTTGAAGGACACATCCCTTGCGTTCAGTGTGGGTGTCATGGAGATGACGGGCAAATCGTCTACGCTGGCAACGATCTCTCGTCATTTTATTGAAGCGTATATTTCGCTGGCGCTCATTTATTTTGTTTTGAGTTTTGTACTGGAGCGGGTGTTCGGTGTACTTGAGCGGAAAGTGCAGAAGAGGGGGGTTGCTCCGATATGAGCTTTGATGCTTCCTTTGTATGGACCGCGTTCGTGCAACTTCTCGGTGTCATCCCGACTACACTGGCGATCACGGTGGTCTCGGTGGTGCTTGGTTTTATCATCGGCACAGCGGTTGCCCTTCTCCGTCAGTTTAGGATTCCTTTACTGAGCCAGCTGGCGACTGCCTACGTTACGTTTATTCGCGGTACACCGATGATCACACATCTGCTTCTGATCTATTTCGGTCTGCCGATGATTATTGACAGCGTGTCTTCCTCACTCGGACTTGGGTTCAACTCGTCGTCCATTCCATTGATCGGTTTTGCTTACCTGGCATTCTCGATTACGGCTGGTGCTTATGCATCAGAGATTGTCAGATCCGGCTTGCTCGCGGTGGATCGTGGTCAGATTGAAGCGGCGTATTCACTGGGTATGACAGCGGCGAAGGCACTGCGCAGAATTGTGTTGCCGCAGGCTTTTGCAGCCAGTCTACCCAACATTTCTAACATGCTAATTGGTATGTTGCATGGATCTACACTGGCATTTGCGGTCTCGGTGGTGGAGATTAACGCCAAGGCGCAAATTGTCGCATCGACCAACTGGAAATTTTTCGAGGCGTATGTGGCGGCAGCCCTCATCTTCTGGGGTCTGACCGTCATGATTGAAAGACTGACCGCAGTGGCAGAGAAGCGGTTCAGATCGTACAACCGGGGAGGCGTGTCATGATTGAACTCAAGCAAATACACAAAAGCTTCGGAGACAATAAGGTGTTGTCAGGAATCGATCTGAAGGTGGCACGTGGAGAGGTCGTTGCGATTCTGGGGCCGAGTGGATCAGGCAAAACAACGCTTCTGCGCTGCATTAACTATTTGGAAAAACCAGACTCCGGGCATATCACACTCGGTGGTTTCAACTTGGATTACGGCAAACACGCCAAAAAGGATATCCATGCCTTACGCCAAAAATCAGCGATGGTCTTCCAGCAATATAATCTGTTCCGCCACAAAACAGCATTGCAAAATGTAATGGAAGGACTGGTGGCTGTCCGCAAAGTGGCTAAAGAGGAAGCACGGACGCGGAGTGTCGCTTTGCTTGAAAAGGTAGGTCTCGGAAACAAGCTCGATTCATACCCTAGCCAGCTTTCAGGTGGACAGCAACAACGTGTCGGGATCGCCAGGGCCCTGGCGATGAACCCAGAGGTTATTTTGTTCGACGAACCGACTTCGGCGCTGGACCCGGAACTTGTAGGTGAAGTGCTGGCGGTAATTCGGCAGATTGCAGAGGAAGGCATCACGATGATCATCGTGACTCACGAGATGGGTTTTGCACAGGAAGTGGCGAACCATGTTGTATTTATGGATGGCGGGGTCATTGTGGAAGAAGGAGAGCCGAAGCAGTTGTTCCGCTATCCGAAGGAAGAACGGACGAAGCAGTTTCTCAAACGCATTACACCGGATACTTCATATTCCATATAAGAACACGGGATCAGAAACATAAGAAGGAATATCCAAGGGGGAAGAGATATGTCATTTACATTAGGGATTTTGGATCAGAGCATTGTGTTTCCAGGCCAGTCGGCTACGGAGGCGTTGAAAAATACCGTAGAACTGGCGAAGCTTGGTGAATCACTTGGATATGACCGGTTTTGGGTAGCGGAGCACCACGACTCGGAAGGGGTTGCCGGATCATCGCCGGAAGTGCTCGTGTCGTATTTGCTTGCTCAGACCCAAAAGATTCGGATCGGCTCCGGTGGTGTCATGCTCCAGCATTATAGCCCATATAAGGTGGCTGAAAGTTTCAATGTGCTCGCGACACTAGCTCCGGGACGAGTTGAACTAGGGATTGGGCGAGCTCCAGGCGGCTTACCTCGTTCCACAATGGCGTTGCAAAAGGGAATCGCCGAGCCGGAAACGCTGGATGACAAACTGGTGGAACTGAGAAACTTCCTGAACGCTCCGGCGAGTGAAACTCATGCGCAGCCAGGACTCACAGCGCATCCGTTACCAGGTCAACCGGCACGTATTTATATGCTGGGCACGAGTGTTTCAAGTGCGGAACTGGCAGCCAAGCAGGGGCTACCTTATGCGTTTGCGCTGTTTATCAACAGTGATCCCGAAACGGCACGCATCGCACTGGATACGTACCGCACGCAGTTTAACACCGAACATGGCGGAGAGCCTGAAGCCATTCTGGCCTTGTCGGTCATAGCGGCAGATACGGAAGAAGAGGCAAATGCGCTGGCGGGACAGCACAAAACCGTGCGTGCAACGCTGGCGAGTGGCAAAACCGTGAATGTGCAGACGTTGGAGCAAGCAGCAGAATTCGCAAGACAGGCGGGAGAAACGTATACGGTGGTGGAGCGCGAAGCGGACATTACACGCGGTACCAAGGAAACGGTGCGGAAGCGACTGCTTGAGCTGTCGGAGGAATATGGCGTAAACAGCTTTGTGTTTACAACGATTATTCCCGATTTTGAACAACGAACACGTTCATTCCAATTGCTGAAAGAAGCATTTACGGGGGAACTGGTGTAAACATAGCAAATCCTATCATCCGTATTGTAGTTAAACTTATATAGATCGGAGAGCGGTAATCATGGGGAACACAACAGTGAAGACAGAATCCATTATATCGGCATATGTACACGCTTATGAAGAGATTGAACAGGAGATTGCAGGTTTGACCGAGCAGCAGTTGAGGTGGAAGTCTTCTCCTTCCTCCTGGAGTGTTACGGAAGTGCTGGGACATCTGGTGGATCACAGTATCGTCGTATCCTTCCGCATCCGTGAAATATTAGCGGGATCACCAGCGACGCTGCCTGGGTTTAACCAGGATGCATGGGTTGCCGGACAAAAGGCAAATGAGGAGCAGATTTCTCAGTTGCTTACGATTGCTAATGGTCTGGTGCAGTACAACTCAGGACTACTGGAGCGGCTGAGCGACGAAGAATGGGAGAAAACCGGCATTAACTTCAAAGGCGAGACGGTATCTCTAGCTGCAATCATTCCTGCTTTTGTCGCTCATGTGCAGAACCATCTCGACCAGATTGGCAGAATCAAACAAGAGTTGGTTGAAAAGCAGGCGAAGTAATAGGAAATGCAATGATGAGAGCGACGGGAAGGCAGGTATCCGTTATGTCTGAGGCCAAATCTTTCTTTTAGCGTTGTCCTGCCCTACTAAGTAGATTTCATCAATATTCCCATATGTGTTAGAGAATGAAATGTTGAAGTCGTTATGACCTCCAATCGGAAGTTGGCTGCCTTTGATCTGGATGAATAGTGAATGATCATGATGTGAGATGTTGTAGCCGTGATATTTGCTGATACTGTCTCCGAATCCACCTTGTATCGTAATAAGCTCAGGAGAAACGTCAGTCTTCGTAACCATTATCTCTTCCGGGTCGACAACCTTGTTGAACATATAAAATCCAATGATAATAGGAAAAGCAATAATGGAAACGGTGAACACTATAGTGAGATACTTCCTTTTTAGTCGCATACTCATGATTCACCTCATAGTTAGATGATATGAATCGATGTCTCAGTTATTATGGGGCATCGATTCTTTTGTTTTAACACAGACCTACATAGAGTATATAAGAAATGAAACGAACCTCCAATCCGAACGACTTATCTCCCTATATTCACAATTTTTCCGGTCCAATCGGGCTGGCTGGCTGCCGCGCGTACTAGCCCGTCAGCACAATCTGCAAAAGGAAGTGCAGCAACTGGATTGATGCGAGCGAGTGGACCAGCCGTATATTCCAAGTTCCCTTCCGCATACTGAAGCACGGATGCACGCATGATGACCCATTCCAGATCACTTTGGATGAGCGCTTGTTCCGCGATATGTTTATCCTGAATGGCCTTCCAAAAAATACGGCGCATCAGATGCACGGCGAGACGGCTGACATAAGAAAATTCTCTACCATCGCTCAAATTAATGCCGCTCTGCATCACCATACGTTTAACCCCTGTATGCTGACAGGCCGAAATAATATTTGGAATTCCCACAGACATGACCGTACCTGGTGAGAAATTAGCCTTCATTGTACTTAAACCGGCACTGAGATTACCCAAGCCCTTCTTGGCGGAGGTGGATGATACATTGAGGGGAGGGCCTATACAACTGATGACAGCTTCTGCCCCTGAAATGGCCTGAATCATAACAGGTAAATCGAACACATCCCCTTTTCTAACAGTAAGTCCTTCTATTGGAGCAATGGCTTCGGGACGACGAGCAACGGCAATAACTTCATGCCCTAATCCAAGTGCGCGTTCAATCACTTTTTTTCCTGTTCCTCCGGTAGCCCCAATGACTGCGATTTTCATATGGTTAAACTCCATTTCTCACTGTGAATTAATGCACAGTAGTGTATTATTTATCAACTATGTATAATGGTATACGTAAATAAAAATCTTACAATGGCTAAAAAGCTGGATTGCGTGCAATTGTGCACAGATGGTTTGAAAATGTGTATTAACAATGAAGAAAAAGGGTGATATAAGGTGGTAAAGGTGGATCGAAGGATACGCAAATCCCAAGAAGCGATCAAAACGGCGGTTACTGAACTGATGATGAACAAAGATTTTGATCATATTACGATCCAGGACATTTCTGACAAAGCGGATATCAGCCGCAGAACGATCTATCTTCATTACACAGATAAATTCGATCTTCTGAATAAACTCATCACAGAGCATATTGAGAATTTGCGTGAAATCTGTGAATCTACGGAGATGGACACGGGTTATAACAACATGGTATTCGTGTGGTTTGAGTATTTTGAGAAGCATTTTTTATTTTTCTACGCATTGCTGGCGAGTAAAGGCAGTTCTTTTTTTCGTAAGCAGTTTCTGGACTTTTTTATTCATGAATTACAGAACGGGAACGAGAGCGAACCAGCTGTTATGAACACCGAATTAATGAAAGACCAGATTGTGGAGGTTCAGTTTGTGGGGGGAGCGATCATTGGGGTCGTCGAATGGTGGTTTACGCATGAAAGACCTCTCCCACCTTCCGTAATGTCTGAACGTATAGGAGCAATGCTTGAACGAAATCTGGATACAAATCCTTAAAAATATTCCTTTGGAGGAGATCCACTATGAATCCAGAAGAGCATATTGAGCAAATGTTACATACTATCATTGAGAATACTCAATCCATCATTAACGATAATCAGAAACAATCCTTCGGCTCACTGGAATATTTCCTGGGACATATTAGGGAGTATCGAGATGAAAAGCAATACCTGACAGAGGATTGGAAGTTCCGTACACCGCGCTGGCTGGGGGAGTATGGCAATACGCCGGAGGAAGAAGAACTTCTTGCAGACATTTACCGTCTTCAGGCTTACATTGCTGAGAAATTAAAAGGCGGATAGTGGATAGGTGTAGGTAAAATATCAATGACGATGTCGCATTAGTCCGACTGAAATGTCGCAAAAGTACATGGTAACACGATACACAGATCGTTTATACTCTCTTTATGTTTCGATAATGAAAATCATTATCACTAGTATACATAAGGGGGATTTACAAATGAAACAAGGAACAAACGGGCAAGCAGCCGGAAGCAAAGGCTATCTTGCTCACAAATCACGACTACTGATGGGCTTGATGTTGGCCCTGATTCTTGTCCTGACGGCGTGCGGTGCCGGAACAGGTACAGATAGCGGTAAACAATCTGCGGCAACACCTTCGGATACACCTGCGAGTACGGAGACGAAGACCGACGGTGCTTTTCCAGTAACGATCAAGGGTATGAAGGGTGATATCACTCTAAACGAGAAACCGAAGAAAGTTGCCGTGCTCGATGTTAAGTTTTTGGATCAAATGTTAGCGGTTGGCGAAAAGCCGGCAGGTAGTGTTATCGCTGGAGGAAACACTGATTTTCCAGAATACTTAGGTGATCAGGCAAGTGGCGTTGAAGTTCTGGGTACACGGGACGAGCCTAACCTGGAAGCGATTGTTGCACTCGACCCCGATCTGATCATCATGACCGACTTCCAAGAGAAGCAGTATGAGAGTGTAAGCAAAATCGCACCTACCCTGGTACTCGATTTCTACGAAGACTGGCGTGATACGTTAGCTACAGTAGCTAAAATTACAGACAAGCAAGACGAGGCAGAGAAAGTACGTACAGCGTATGAAGAGAAAGTGGCAGGAATGAAAACAAAACTGGCTGAGAAGCTGGGTGATGAGACAGTAGCATTGATTCGTCCGCGTAAAGAAGGTATCCGTGTTCATGGCATCGAGCACCGTACAGGCGGCATTCTGTATAATGACCTGGGCTTGAAAATGCCTGCACTTGTTGAAGGAATCAAGGATGATACTTCCGTAGAAATCTCGATGGAGAAAGTCCCTGAAATTGGAGCAGATCGTTATTTTGTCCTGTCGGATGAACTGTTTGCCGCAGAAGCTGAGGAGATGGTGAATAATCCGGTATGGAAGTCTCTGGATGCTGTAAAAAATAACCGCACGTATGATGTAAACTCCACACTATGGATCGCATACTACGGACCGCTTGCGATTAATCTAATTGTAGATCAGGCTTCGGAAGCCCTGCTAGGATCGAACTAATATGAGCCGATATCTCTCAACAGACGCATGGAAAGAGACGGTGGAGGATCATTCGATTTTGCTTGGCGAGCCGCCTGAACATAGTGTCCGTAGCATTGCGCTGAGTGAGCTGCATGACGAAGAGGCGTGCCGAGAGTATATCAGCTGGTTTCAACATTATATCGATGCACCAGACATGAAGGTTGCCGCTTCCATGTTAGCCAAGCGACTTGGCTATCTATGGACGACTCCGCTCGTGACTGCGATGACGTTTCATCATCAGCATGTAACCTTTCAGCTGGAGAACAGCTTTCTCTATCATCCGAAGCTCGAAGAACATGAGAAGGGCACACGATTTCCTTTTCTGGCGGTGAACGAGCTTCGGGCTGAAGAGCTGACGGGAGATAGACACGTTTGGCGGGAAAAGGCAGTCCAAGAGATGTTTGCAGTACAGCTCACACCTCTCTTAAAGACACTTGCTGCGATTGCGCCTCTTTCGATGAGTATTCTCTGGGAGAATATCATGGTACGGATCGGGCGACTATTCGCTCCTGATGAAGGTGAGACGGAACAGGAAAGAGAGCAAATTCAGGCGGATTTTGCCTATCTGACGCAGATGGCGTCCGGGCAAGTGTTTGGTGAGAGAAAGAATCCGTTGACCCGCTTTACCGAGTGTAAGAACGATGTGCATGTTGCCAAAAGTGATCGGCTCACCTGCTGTTTCTGGTACCAGATGTCAGGGGAATATTGCCTCAAATGTCCGAAAATTGACAATGAGAAAGAATCTCAACTACAATGACAACAGTAATGATTATACCTATGTTATTGTCAGGAGATTAGAGAAATGCCGATGCAAGAGCAGCGTTTTAAAAGAAATAAATGTAACTTCTAATGTGCTGCTACTGGCATACGGAGGGGAAGGGGAGCTTGCAATGGATGGCGAGGGTTGCCACATTGGAGCTTCTTTTGCCTGTTATAGAGGGGACAATCCACATAATTGTGTAAAAAAGTTCCTATCAGATTGCCCCAAATTCCAACGTGTACATCAACTTTTTAGTCAATTCCAAGCTTTAACCAACGTTTGTTCATCAGTTTGCCGATCAGAACACTCACTAAAAATAAGATAAGATTATACACAATAACCGTTAATACATTGCTTAAAGAAATGAAATTGTTTCCTTGTGCAAACACTTGGTTGATGTGTCTATAAAGGTAATTTGAAGCGTCGAAAACAGCAACATATGTTAATTTATCTGAACTGGCTACTAAAACGACACTCAATATCCAGTATACAATACTTAAACCAATACTCATCAAGATATTAGATGAAAGCAAACTGATCGTTCCAATGATAAGAATGTATTGTGTGACTACAGACGTCAACAAAAACAACATTAGAAAAAACAGACTAAAATCCTTATACACCATAGATACAACGGAAAGGAATATTGTGATTAAAATAAGAGATTCAATAAAAAGTACGGCGAATTTATTCAAGAAGAATTTAAGACTGTCATAGGATAATAGCCTATAAAACAGAATGGTTTTATTCGAATATTCCTTATTCACGAAGAAAGCAATGATAAACGAGAACATTAAAAATCCAAATTGAGTAAAGACAGTATAGGTACTGAAGAGATACTCTCGATAACTTAGCGATGTAACTTTATCAAGACCAATAGGAAGGAACCAACCGATTAAGAACGACAATACAAAAATAAGTGCTAGAAACATAAATACTTTATTAAATAGGCTTTTTGCAAATTCAATCATAGTCATTATTCCTCAATATAAGTTTTTATTAGTTGATCTTTGTTCTCGTATTGCACTAGCTTCTTGTCTTGAAAGAGGAAGTATCTTCCCTCGATGTTTTTGAGATCTGATAAATTGTGAGTGATGTTCAATATGATTTTGTTTGGATGCTGTCTGCTATAAATGTTAAGAAATTGGTGAATCTCATTGACTGTTGTTTTATCTAGAGAATTAGTGATCTCGTCGAGTATGATCATTTCCTTATTTTCTAAAAGAAATGATACCAGCTTAAGCTTCTGTTTCTGTCCATCACTTAAATTTTTAATGAGAATGTTGGATGGTATATTTTCAATATTCAATAAATCACTAAGCTGATCCAACATCATCCGATCATATCTTTTAATTAATATCTTAAAAAGCAATTTGGCGGAAATATCTTCAGGTATATTAGAATAACTTGAGATTACGGTTAGGTTTGAGGACAAGTGTTTCGGGAAAAAACCGCTCTTATTTAGAATAAAATCTTTCGCCAGTCTGGATTTCCCCACACCGTTCTTCCCAACAATATGATTGACACCACCTGGTTGAAAATGTAAATGTGCGTGATCAAGCAAGAGATTATTTTTGATTCTTAACGTATAGCCATTTATATCTAAAACCATGGCATGAATTCCTCCTCTCTTAAAACCACAATAATACTGAACGTATGGCGAGTAAAACCCCGATAATCTGAATGATTTTAATGATGAAATGATTTTTCTTGGAGTTTTCAAATTCATCTTTATTTAGGATTGTAAGTAAAATTTTGTATCCATCAGAGTTCAGCACTGGGATTACATTCCATAATAAAGCTAAAGAGAAGAAAATATAGGATACCGATAACATATCCATTTTCAAGAAAAACGTATTTATGATCTGGATCGTTAAAATAATGAATAAATTTATGTAAATGCCTGCTGAATGAACAATGAGCTTTTCTTTTTTGGATAACATATAAATATCGTTTAGTTGAACATAAAAAGAAGGAAAAACATAAAAGTTCATTTTGAATCCAACTTTGTTATGTTTTCTTCCGAAAAAATTCATGGATTTTATATGGCCTAGCTCATGAATAAAGACATTGAAAATCATGTAAGAAACAAAAATAGAATAATTCATTAAGTTATGTTCAAATCTAGGAAATGTATAACCGAAAAAATGAATAAAATAAAGATTAGACACAAGCAGTACTAAAAAGAGTGTGATGTAAATGGTGAAATTTACAGAATTAATTTTACTCTTATATACGCTCAACTGCTCTTTTAAAGTTTCATCCAAATTGATAATGCTTGTCTTATAAAATTCTTTTTTGCACTTATCTTTAACAAACACTTCGTTTTCTACAAAAATTTCATACTCTTCGTTTTCAAACGTAAAACACTGCTTCATACCATGCTCTCGTAATAATTCATCATATATGGTGTTAACAAATCAATATTCTCTTCCGTTTTAAATAGAATGTTGCAGATGTTACATATGGATGAAAATTGTTCTGGGATCTCAATGTGATTAAATTCAGGGTTGCTCTGAACTGTATCAATGAACCATTTAAATCCTTCCTTTCGCATAATGTAAAATAAAAGATTGGAGTTTAATTTTTCAATGGTTCTGTCAAACGTTTGGTCCATGCTTTCTCTCAAATGCAATTTGGTATCAAATACTGCTGGCGAGCAACAAGGATATATTTGACCGTCAAAATGATACACGACTTCAAATCCAGGACAATACAAACTCCTTTCGTTACTGAGTTTATAAATATGTTGAAAGCTGTCCGGGTCTTCATGCTTTGCTTCTCCAACTGGCATGAGTGGAAACTTTGTCACTCTGATCCCAAGCAAAGATTCTCCCATATATTCTAATATACGATTAGACATTTTACTTTTTGTTACAGCCATATTTAGCGCCACGCTCGTACTAGAGAAGTCTCTGCTACATTCCAGTATATTTTTAATGGCATCAGCTTTAACGTATGGTTCATGAAATTCATCATAACTTATGGTTAGATTAGTCACATTGTAATACTCCATGTCGTTAAAATACTGTTCTGTTTTTTTTCTACTGATGCCCCAAAAGCCGTTACTAATAAGGGTGATTCTCTTCTGATGAGGTTTAATGATCTCTAATAGCTCTTGTAAAAATGGATAGTTCAAAAAAATCTCTCCACCTGTAAATGAAATCAAATTTACTTTTTTATTTTCAGCCAATTCATGGGCAAGCTGTCTTATGTAATTTGGATCCATAGATTGAGTGGATGCTGGAGAACAAGAAAAGCAGCAATGGGCGCAGGCTGCATTACATTTCGCTCCCAGGTTTATTACCGCATTGTTATACATGAACATTTCCTTTCTACCGTTCTTAAATGAAGTGAGATGTAAAAGCACTATTTCATATAGAGTCTCTCGAAACTCCTACTAAATAATTTCCAATAAAGTAGCCAGACCTCATCATTAGTGGTTGGCAGTCTTCAGGCGCAAATTGTGCCAGAGCTCACATGAGTAATTCCCGTATGTTATGTACCAAAATGGATGAAGAAGCTTGGAGCTTTAATTGACTCAACCACTAATTTGAGTTTTAGCTTTTAAGAATCATAGATTCAATACAGCCATTTTACTTGGCTCCGCCTCCTGAACCTATAATCCAAGCACCTTCTCCAGATCGGACAAAGTACCACAAGTCATTAACTTTAGCCAGTTTCTCCGATTTAAGAATCAATTCTTTAATCTCTAATTTTTTCATTTGTATTCACCTCCTCTCAATTACCACTATTATACATGTAATTATTATACAGAGAAGTTAAAAATATGTGAAAACTATTAAGTGTTTGGATACGGATTGGGATTAACGAGAGTTGGATCAATATTGAAGAAGCTTCTCCTAACAACTGAATATTCGTTTCCTTCATACTGTCCGTACCGTTGCTCTGGGTGAGTTGCATGACGAAGAGCCGTGCCGAGTCCGAAAATTGACAATGAGAAAGAATCTCAACTACAATGACAACAGTAATGATTATACCTATGTTATTGTCAGGAGATGAGAGAAATGCCGCTGCAGGAACAGACAAGTGGTTGGAGTGATACAGCAATCAAGATGCTGGACGGATATAGCGGTACTTTGCAGACAGGCAGCGTTTTGCACGAAACAAATGTAACTTCTAATGTGCTACTGCTGGCATACGGAGGGGAAGGGGAGCTTGCAATGGATGGCGAGGGTTGCCACATTGGAGCTTCTTTTGCCTGTCATGCGGTGAAGGGATCATCCTACACGCTGACGGCCAGATCAGAGGACTTTCATTATATAGTGATCAAATACAAGGCTTCTTCCATGGAGGGAGCCTCTATTGTTGTGCCTTCATACCGCAAACACCCGCTGCGCAGATCGTTTGTGCAGAACTCGGCAACCAACGCGGAATGGATCGAGAATGCGGAAAAAATAGTAGCCAAATGGCGCCGCGGCGAAGGACTGGAACGATTTTATGCCAACGCTTTGCTCCAGGGCATGATCTATGAGCTAATCATGGCGTATGAACGTGGTCAGGGGGGAGCGGAGTCCGATATGGTGGATGTGGTCGCTTCCTATATTGCGTCGCACTATCGTCAGAACCTGGAGCTGAAAGAGCTGGCTGCCCTTGCGGGCTGTAGTGTGAGACAATTGCAGCGTCGTTTCAAACAAGAAAAGCAGCTCGGACCGATGGAGTACGTCATCCAGCTACGCATGGAAAGTGCTTCGCGCATGCTGCGTCATACGGATGCTTCAATAGGAGAAATTGCCGACAAGCTGGGCTATCGAGATATGTATTATTTCAGCAGGGCTTTTAAAAAGTATGTTGGCGTCCCACCACTACATTATCGGCATGCCGCCGCGTCGAGAACCGATGCAGACTATGCGAAGGCTTTGTTGCAAAACCGCACAGCTTCATCCTATGAATCAGCCCAAGGCCCGGTCATCTGTCATATGCAAGGCGAATACACGGTCACCGAAACACCGCAGCGTATCGCTGTCCTCGATGTGCAATATGCAGATCACTTGCTTGCGCTGGGTTTGTCTCCGGTAGGGAGTGTCGGACTAGGAAGCAGCGTGTTATCTTTTCCCCAACCCCTTCAGGCAGGACTCAAGCACACCGATTTACTAGGTACGTATGAATATCCCGATCTACCTGCGGTAGAACGACTCGCACCGGATCTGATTATCTGTACCGAGGTACATGAACAGTATCTTGAACGATTAAGTGGGATCGCTCCAGTGCTCATGTTCAAACGTAATGAAAGCTGGCAGACGATTCTAAGCTTGTTCGGTGAACTGACAGGCAAACGAGCAGAGGCCAAGCAGATTATTGCGGATTATCTTCGTAGAACGGCTTTGCTGTCTGAGGAATTAGCTTCAGTATTGGGAGGGAAAAGTGTGGCCCTGATCCGTCCGCTGGACTCTCTCGTTCGTGTGCATTCTGCGGCTCATCGCACAGGTGCTGTGCTGTACCGTGATTTAGGTCTGCCTGTTCCACTGTTTGTGGCAGATACCTCCGATACGGCCTATCATATTTCGGTTGAGAGATTACCCGCAGTGCAGGCAAGTCACTACTTTCTGCTGAGTAACGAGTTTATGCAGGATGGAATATCGGCGACAGAGCAGCGGGTTTTGGGAATGCTCGGTGGGGGAGAAGAGCAGCAGGTGCATTCAGTGGATGCGGCAACTTGGATTGGTTGCTATGGGCCGATGGGGATCAATGGGATTGTGGATCAGATGGAGAAGGCGTTGTTGGGATGAGGGGAGCTATATTGTGGCTCCTCTATTTATGTAGATCTAAAATGTATTGGGTTAGTAGGAGACTTCTTCAAACAGAGATATATCATAATTTGAGAACATAATTATTCTAGTATGTAGATTGTATTTGTTTCTTCATTTTATTACTGTGGGGAGCGTTGACAGAAGTGATCAACGAAAGATACAATCCATATATTCCCTATATTTTCAAAAGCATTTATATAGATTGATAGTTTAAAAAATATACTTCAACGCTCTATTTGGAATCTGATTTTTTGGATATTCCATCAGGAAGCGATAGTGTCTCCACACTTAATGGATCGTAATTTACCATAACGAATACCTTCTTTTTCTTATCGCCTTCAATATAGCCGTGGAGGCCTAGAGACTTGCTTAGATCGGGAGGAGAGAATCTATACTCCGTAAAACGAACGGTTACACCGTATTTTTCGAGAACATAATTTGCAGCGAACTTCTCGGCGGAGGATACAATCTCCTTTTCCTCTTTGGAGGCACATGCTCCAAGTAAGAGAGAGGAGATAATTAAGATTACAAACAGGAAGAAAGGTTTTCTCAAAAGGGACACCTCTACTTTCTTAGACTGGTATTAATATACTATAAAGATTGAATTATCACTAGTTTACATAATCATATTGAAATGTTCAATTCAGGAGGTATTTATGCAAAACGGTTACATTAGTGATGAGTTATACCAGAAAATTTCTAACTTTGCTTATCAGAGGGACATTTCTGCCGGCACACCGCTTACAGAGGAGGGGGAATATGCACAATGGAAAGTCATTGAACCTGAAGGTGCGGAGCTCCACAATAAAGTGTCGGGTTTCGATTCCGTTGTCTTCCAAAACAATCAAACGAATCAGATTGTCATCGGTTACCGCGGAACGGAGCCAGATGGGAACTGGCTGGGGATAGCGGCTGATTACGAAACAGACGTGTTCGATGTTTTAGGTGGACGCACTAGAGAACTGGAGGATGCCATAACTGATCCGAATCATCATAACATTTTCAAGAAAAGCTTTATTCAATCGATTAAGGACGATATTAATTGGCAAAATAATCAATTCCATCAGGCGGAAGTACTTTATGAACAGGTTAACTCAAAATATCCTGACGCAAGTATATCTCTTACAGGACATTCGCTTGGAGGTGGTTTAGCGCAATACGTAGCAGCGCGACAGGATTTGTCAGCCATGACATACAGTGCCCCGAGTGTAACCAATCTGCTGGACGATGCAAGCTTAGCGAAAGTAAATGAGGGGTACTATGATAAAAAAGTGGTAAACATCGTTCATCCTAACGATTCAGTAGGTGCAGGTGGGATTTCTGAATATGACAGGCATGTTGGCAGCACGTACTACAAAGGCCAGGATTTTGACTCAGCCAATGCGATGTACCAAAACTGGAGACTGCAATTCCAGCTTATGTTACCTATTCGCCCGATGGGACCCAGCGGCCCACTAGTTACATACAATTTTCCAATCGATATTGATCTGGACAAGTTTCAGGTCGGCAATATTATTCGATTGATGGACTCATTTTCTAAAAAAGAAGGTAAAGGCTATCACTCCATGAACCAATATCAGTTTGATCAACAAGGGAACTTGGTCGGTCCACTTATTGATCGTGCCACGGGGCAACAAATTGATATCTCACCACGCTGGAATACTTATCAGGAATCACAGGTGGCCTTGTCAAATCTCTTTGGCGGAGTGCTAGCGCCCTTAATTGCGGTTGCTGCCTATGGGAAGTCAGGTCAAGGTGGCGGTACAATCCGATTGACACCGGAGGAGCTAGCGCAGGCAGCTAGGGAAATGCGCCTTAGTCTGGACGGATTCTCCAATGATGCACAAGCTTCCATCCGGATGTTCAAGGCGTATACTTCCACAAGTGAGAGCCATTCCTTTACCCCAATTGCTTACAATGCTACAGCGACACTAGAACGAATTAACCGTTGGTATCAGGAATCGATCAGCGAGATTGCAGAGTATATTGAACGAAAGCACGAAGATTTCGTTCAAGCAGATCAGTTCTTAACAGGAGGTAAGTGACATGGGAAGAATATCGGTATCTTTATCCGATCTGAGAAGAGCCGTTCAGCAATGTGAGCAGTTACAGGAGCGCTTAATGCAGCAGGAGCAGAAAATGCGTTCAATACATAGCAGACTAGAACAAGATTGGGCTGGAAATTCTGCAACCACGCTAGGATTCAAAATGCAATCTTTCCTGAGCGGAACATCCACAAGAATAAATGAATTGGAGACGCATAAAGAAGCACTGCGACGGTACATTCATAGGATGGAGGAAGCTGACCGGGAGGATCGCAGGGATCGCAGGGAACATAGTATGCTGAGATGAGATTTCAGAAGAGTGGTATGTAGATGTCACTGAAACATGGATCAGCACAGGGCGGGGGGAGAAAAAGGGCCTGAATCTCAATTCTTGAAAGTATGATGGTACTTTGCAGATAGGCAGTGTTTTTACACAAAATAAATGTAACTTCTCACTTAACCTCATATCAATTTTCACGGTAATTCACCTCTGTTTTGTATTCGCAGGTATGCATGATAGGAAGCCTAAGAATGTGCAAGAAAAAAAGAATCGGCGAACCGATTCTTAAAAGGGAATTTTAACATTATAGCAGAATCTACATCAATTTAACCGAGTAGCTAGGCTTATCTCAATCTTGCACTTCATGATAATTACCAGTCCATGGATCAAAAACGTATGAAGTTACTTCTGAATTTTTTTCCACTGAGAACATATAACCTTTTTTAATTTCATTAGATTCATCTTGTATTAACGTATTCTTCTGCTTATTAACCACATAAGGTTCTTCTAGGTTCTGAGTTACCTTATCTACCGCACTTTCATACGTATATTGAGGAAGTGTGGTTATCGTATAAATTGGAATAAATATCAAAAAGAGCGTTTGTAAAAAATACACTATTTCTTTACGTTTTTTACTAAGTTGAACTTTTAAGAAATAACTCAAAACTATAAAAAAAACTAACGCTCCAATGAAAGGAAAAAGATCTAAAATATTATTGTATCGATATTGTAAAAAAAGTAAAAAGGACACTTCTATCAGACAAGCAATAATTATTAGTTTTCTATACATCATATCTCCTTTGAATAAGTAGTTGATACCAACATTAATGACATCAACTTATCTTAGATATTTATTTTGTGGATTGTTTCGACATATCCTTAGTTAAGAAGCCAAGCATTGTATGCTCCGATTATGCAAAGATCAGTAAGCCCTGCTGCTTTAAACACTTAAAATACTAACAATCAGAAGACAAGAAAAAAGTTATAAATAATTCTTTCATACGAATACTCCTTTAAATAATATACTTTAAAACGTTTTATATCCAATCATTTCCTAATATAAATACATCATATCATTTAAGGCACATGATTATCTGTTCACCTTGAGTTGTTTTTAAAGAAAGTCTGACCACCTTCCAAGCGAATTTGGTGTTTAAATTAAGTGAAGATGTATCACCTCCGTCTTTGTCTCGAATGTAATGTTAAGATTCAGAAATGATATTTGAATTCAGGTGTATATGATAAAATGATAGTAAGTTTTAAAAATACGAATAATAGGAGGTATAGCACATGAAATGGCAGGAAGTAAGAGAGCTATACCCTGACCAATTTGTTTTAGTTTCTATCCTTCAGTTTCATGAGGAAGATAACAAAAAAGTTGTGGATGAGGTTGCACCGATTCGTACTGTATCCGAACAAGATGCGAATAAAGAGTTTTTTCGAGTAGAGCCTGGTAACGTTGTGTATCATTCTTCAAATCCAGACTTTGTGATTCATCTCCGCAAAGATCTATTAATGAGAGCGGGACGTTGAAAAGATATAGAGCAAAAGATTTAGAAGGGGAGAGCCTATGAGCGAAAGAGCTAAAAAGAAATTGAAAATGCAATTTGGCTTCATCATACTATTTATTTTTATCATTGGTGTGCAATTAATTGTCAAAAACTACTTCGTGAATCATCCCCCTGCATGGACAACTGGGTTATCCATTTCTTGTTTTATTATATTTTGTATACTTGGACTGCTAACCTACCTTGATCTCAAGAACCAAGAGCAATTCGTAACCATTGGACAAATCGTAGATGTGAAGAAAGATACAAATATCATTATCGTTAAAGGGCTGGGGCGAGGTCATATTAAGGTATTAATAAAAGATAGTCATATCCTAGATATGATGCAGCCGAATGAACTGATCGAAATCACGAGATTGAAATATACAAAGATGATAACGAGGAAAGTGTATCAGGACCAAGAGCTACAACTTTGATCAAGTGATTAAAGAGTTGAGTTTTTATATATATCGATGACGGTAGTAATTTTAATCCTACTGAACGTTATGCTTTATTGAGAGATGCCATCGTTAGATTACATAACTTCGATCTTCGAGTACGAGATGTCAAAGGTGAACTATTCATAGATCAGAGATAAGGAGGTCAGAGAATAGAAACAAAAATGCTGTTTGGCGTAGGTTTGGTTTTCGATACACTTTAATACGGAACCATCGTGATGGGGGCAAACGAAGAGTTGGACAATCTTCTTCCTTCAACTATTCAAGAGATGATCGGTGATCAGATTATGATTAAAACAGTGGATGGTGAAGAGCGGGTATATGAGGTTGTTTCTTATCAGATCAATCATTTGGTAAAAAGAATGTTGGTATTTGTTTGGGGAACGGGGTATCATCAGATGAAGTAGTAGCTGGTTCGATTGTTTATTACTATCAACTGGGATAAAGCATTCAAGAATGTGAGCTAGGTTAAACGTCATGAGTGAAGAAATGTGGGACAGAGGTCTCACATTGGTTGATCTTCAAGGTAGGGGCATAGTGTAATTCAAAATATTAATTTTTGTTATTATCTTGCTCATATAAGTTAAATGTCAAATGAAATTTATAAAAGGAGTCAATAATGAAAAAGTCATATAATTTGTACTTGATATTATCATTGTCCTTTATTTTAATCATTTTCATTTCTCTCGCTGTAGGTATAAGACCAGAAATTATTTTTGGATATTCGATAGCAACACTAATCTTTGCAATTATAGATTTTATAAACGTACTGCAAGAAAACAAGGATAAAATGAAGCACTTGAGGCAAGAAGATATAAATAATACGCTAGATAATTACATAGGGGCAATTGATTCAATTGTTGGAGATGCGATGGAGAACATACAGAATGGTAAACGAGAACTAGTTAATACACGGAAAAAGTTTTATGGAAAGCTATTAGCACAAGAGCCTCTCTTTAATGTGAAAAAGAGAAACGTAAAAAAAGCAATGAAACCCGCTGAAGATATAAGCGAGATAAGTAAAGATATTCAAATCTCTAATGATTTTTTCAGGAATTTTGCAAAGGATTTGAAGTCACTTAATCCCTCAAATAATACAAGAAGTGCAAACAGTGTAGAGTGGTTTTTTTCACTGATGGGCGTATTACTTGTACTGGTTTCTCCATTTATACCGGAGGAAGCTTATATATTAGTTTTTGGAGGACGATATAATTCAATAGGAACATATCTTGTTTTATTGAGTCTATCGTTAATTTTTTTAACGAGCTACTATAGGAATAAATATGCAGAAAGAGTATTACAACTTCAAAAAATTCAGTATAGCGCCATGATAAGCCAATTCGAAAGAGTGAAATTTCAAATGGAATATGGAATGAAAGATTTAAATAATGCTCTGCATGAATCATCCGAGGAATTTGGGGAAGTTCTGGAATTAATCGCCTCAAGTTTTGAAAAAGTAATGGATAAAAAAGAAGATAAGAAATAATTTCAAATAAAATGTTTATCGGATTACACAGTTCTTCTCAGTTCGGCACTAGACTTGCACTCAGCATGCTGGGTCGTGAAAATAAACCAGTAGATAAAATTATTAAAAATCCTTGAACAGTAGAATTAATGTATTATACTTTTAAAATACTTCTAAATAAAGGATGTGTCATAATGTCAGATAAGAATATTGATGATGCTATTTCATGGTTTATAAGAATGAGACCATCTTATAAAAACTTAGCGAATAAGGTAGAATCAATTATCCGTGAAGTGTTAACTAATTCTGGAGCTTCGTATTATACAATTACTAGCCGAGCGAAGGATATAGAAAGTTTTACAATAAAAGCCAGCAAAGAAAAGTATAAAAATCCACAACAAGAAATAAAAGATCTTGCAGGAATTAGAATAATTACATACGTGAAATCTGAAGTCAACAATTGTTGTGAACTAATTAAACCGTTATTCGAAATTGACCATCTACATAGTGTTGATAAAACAAAGGAACTTGGAAATGATAAAGTTGGTTATCGTTCTATTCACTACGTCGCAAAGCTAACAGAGGATCGCTTAAGCTTACCAGAATATCAGATTTTTAAAGATTTGGAGTTTGAAATTCAAGTTAGAACAATTCTAGAACATGCATGGGCTGATATTTCACACGATAGAAATTATAAGTTTAATGGTGTTTTACCACCAGACAACGATATAGAACGTAGGTTTTCACTGGCAGCGGCAACTCTGGAATTAGTGGATCGTGAATTCGATAATTTAGCAAGAGAAATAGTTGTATACGGTCATGAAGTAGCAGACAAAGTAAAAAACGACGAGTTGAATATTGAAATTAATACAACATCACTATCTAATTATCTGAACCTAAAATTTAAACCATTCATTGATAGAAAATTAATTGAACCGACTTTTAACAATCGTAGTAAGGATGTAATAGATGAACTTATTTCTTATGGAATAAGTAATTTAAACGACCTTGAGTTAATTATTAAAGATAATACTGAAGAATTTGTATATGAAAGAACTAATTTTATAGCTCTATTAAGAGATATAATGATGTTAAATGATATTAATTTATATTTTGAAAAAGCATGGTCAAATAACTGGAATGGTGTTGGAAAAAAAATGATTCAGTATTACAGTAGTCAGGGAATAGATATGGATGAAATAATGGATATTTATGATCTCTCGGAAGAAGATGAAGACAACGAAGATACTGAGTTTCATTTTGATGAAAGAGATACTGATTAATTATATATTCTATAAGGTTTTGTAAAGAGATTCTATTTATTTGGCCTAAATCGCTTGTTCATTAAAGCTTATAACAAAGCGCGTCGTTAGTGATTCAGAAGTCTCCTGGGAACAAAGATTTTAAAAAAATATATAATGATTTGGATTGTTATTAATTAAACTAAAAGGGGGGGATCTTAAAACTAGATGTATGTGGAGTAAATACATTTAAATATAAATATTGTATTTTTTATCGTGGAGTTAATTGCAATTAAAATATTTATGATTCGGATCATTTAAACGATAATATTAAAATTTAAGATTAGGGGCTTACAAATGAAGTACACAGTTGAAGAAATATTTAGAACAGAAGGAGTGCCCGAATATACATATGTTAAACCTCCAAATTATAATGAACTTCTCATTGATATTAGGAATGGTGGTAAACCTGTTATAATTGAGGGTCAATCTGGAACAGGAAAAACGACTACAGTCAAAAAGATAATTGATCAAAATCTCCAATCAGCAGGGTTTGAATATTTATCTTCTAGAAAGGCTGAAGATGTAGCCAAAATTATCCTAATATCCAAGAGGGAGATCATAGGGAAGTATATTATTGATGATTTTCATAGACTGAATGATGGTATTCAGGAGGATATTGGAAATTTAATAAAGATAGCAGCAGAAGAATATGAAGAGGGGAATCATTCAAAATTAGTTATATTAGGCATAAATAAGGTTGGAAGTGAATTGATACATCTTGTTCACGATATAGCTAAAAGATGCGGAATTCATAGGATTCAGCCAGCTAGTGAACAAACATTAATTAAACTTATCGAGTTAGGAGAGCAAAGGCTAAGTATTGGCATTTCAAATAAGGATAAACTTTTTGAGGAAACTAAGGGAGATTATTGGCTTACACAATTACTATGTCAAACAATATGTTTAATTAACGATGTGACTGAGACTTTAGAAGATGAAAGAATCCTTGAATTTCATCTTTCAGAATTGCGTCAGAGATCTACTGCAAGATTGGAACATAGTTACGAAGAAGCGGTAAAGGAGTTTTGTAGAGGTAAAAGGTTTAGATCAACTAACGATCCGTACTATAGATTGTTAAAGTGTGTTAGTGAACAAGACAGTTCAATTGTAGATTTAACAGAGCTTTCAAACGGTAATCCAGACGTGAGTGGTAGTATAAATAATATAAAAGAAAGTAGATTGAAAATATTACTAGAGTCAAAACCTATTTGTGAAAGATATTTTTACTACAATTCAGAAACAAAAAACTTCGCTATTGAAGATCCAGCACTCTTTTACTATCTTAAGCATCTAAATTGGAATCATATAAGAAGAATTTGTGGCTTTAGGGATTCGTCATCTAATTTTGAGTTTGATTTTGCAATTTCTTTCGCTGGTGAAAATCGAGATATTGCTAAAGTTATAGCAAATCAACTTGAGATGTTAGACTGCTCTGTTTTTTTTGACGAGTATTTTGAATCTAATTATCTGGGAAAAGCATGGCATAGAATGTTTCAAGATATTTTTAAAGAAAAAAGTAGGTTTGTAATTAGTTTACTTGATAAGCACCATTTAGAGAAAATATGGCCAACTTTTGAAAGAGAATGTTTTGCTCCAAGGATTGTTGATGAAGCAGTTATACCTATCTACTTGGACGAAACCTCATTTCCTGGAATTCCTCAAGATATCATTGGAATAATGTTTAAAAATGTGTCTGAAGATCAAATTGAAAACAAGATTACTGATGATATTGTTTATAAAGTTATTGAGAAATTAGAAACATTGTAGGAAATTCAAAATATCAATAATAAAATAAAATCAAAGTTTATGTAAGGTTATATTTTTAAGGACAGTCGAATGTGTAGAAGAATAAAAAAAATCTTCTTAGGTAGGATGCCACACAAGTTGTGGCATCTTTGTTTAATTTAATCTTTTTTTCGCAATACGATATTGCCTCCGACAAAAGGAAGGGGTGGTGTGAAAGAATCTAAGTACAATTTTGCAATTCGGTTAGAATTTCTCTTTTTTGATCTTTACTTTGCTCATAGTTACAAGCGGGAAACCAATGACTTTTTGGCACTAAAGATTTTATCGGTGTTTTTTTATTTTAATTCGATTTCTGCATTAAAGTCACCACAGTTTAACTTACAATTCGGATTATATGAAGATAAAGCCATACAACATTGAGGGATGATTATTCACCTTTAAAAGTTACCTGCGTCTAGTTTTGACAAGACATAATGCAATTTAGACCCATCAGAGAGGTGCATGTATGAGCCGGTTGCTTGACTTATTGGAAGAGGAGCGGCGCAAGCTTAATCAGCTTGGTGAGGCATCCTTGAAGCAGGCGATTCCGTTGTGGGACAATCCTGCGGTTCAGGAACAGAGCCGAAGGGTGGATGAACTGGTGGCACGAGTTAGTGAAATGAAAGCGAAACATAGTCGAGTGGCACGGAAATGAGCGAAGTACATAATGCGTAGGGGAGGAGAAGTTATGGATTTTCCACCGTGGATGCAGCGAGCGATTCAGGCCAGGTTGGATGAGGTGACTGCCCGGATCGAGCTAGATACTGAACTGAGTCGTGTACGTGGGGAAACCGACGAAGTGTTTGAAGCTTTGTTTGCTGGCAAGGATGTCGAGCAGACACCTGAATATGCTGAATGGGAGAATCGTTACATTGTCAGCAAAGGCATAGAGAATGAACGATTGTACATGCAGGGGCTAAAAGATGGCATTCAGCTCACTGTATCCTTGTTGGGTCAGTCAATGCCGGAGGAGAATGATACGAAGGCTTGATCCACTAACGCGTACCCATAAGTCATGGGGAAGCGCCCCCGCTCTACACTTAAAAACCCGAGCCGAAGCGTGAATAACTCGCTTCGGCTCGGGTTTTAGTGCTCTACTTTTCACAACAACAAATTCTTACTTCCCACTCACAGACTTGAACCAATCATTTACCTCTTGGGTGATCTGGTCGCCGCCGTTGGATTTCCAGTTAGCTACGAATTGATCGAACGCTTCGATTGGCCGTTTGCCGTAGATGATTTTGTTGAAAGTTTCGAGCTCGGACTGACGGAGCAGGTTCCTCTTGAGTACCATGGTTGGTGTGGCTGCGCCAGTGAAAACGTTTTGTTTACGGATGTCGATCTGGGACATCACGACTTTACCCGCGTACCAGTTTTCCGGTTTACGGAATTCAGCCATTTGTTTCTCGTATGGTGGGATCAAAAACTATCCGACGTTCTATTTATTTATATGGGAAGTATATCCTTTAATGAGGAATTTGATTTATAATGTATGAATATAGAATGTAAGGGGCGTCGCGAAATTATGCGTCTAACAACGTAAAAATGATCTAGATATTTGCTCCAGATCATTTTTGATTACATTACGTTTTGTTTAGGCCACCTTTTTCAGGAATCCTTTTTCGGATCTCGACGATCTATAAACCAGCCCGGTCCTTCTACACTGAGAACCTCCTGTGTATCGTAGTTGTAAGAAACGGTAATACGTTCATCCTCATGTCCAGTTATGTGACCGTACAGGTATAGACGTGAATGGATGGAAGGGTCATCCACATCGTGACTCGTTACAACAAAGTCTGCATTGTAGTATTTCTTTATGTACTGAATGCTTATGGGTGTAGCCTTTTCTACAATCATTTGTTTATCTGAGGCAGACATACTTGAACACCCTCCTAGTATAAATAAAAAAATAATGAAGGTTAACAGCAGTAAATTATTTTTCATAGATGTTAAATCTCCTTTTATGGAAATAAACTCTAAAAATACTTTAATACATATTATTGGATTAGACAAGGTGGGAGAACATGACTTATATCAATGATAAGACGTATTGGACCATTGCTGATGAGGTATACAAACGAGATTTACCCTCAAACGGGTATAAAAACGAAAATCTTCCAGGATGGACCATAGTTGAGCCTGAGGGAGCAATGTTGCATGATACAAACGGTTCTGGTTTTGATGCTACCGTATTCTATAACGAAGAGCACAATCAAGTTATTATAGGCTACAGAGGGACTGAACCACCTGATCGTCCAATATGGAGCGTACTAACAGACTGGGAGACCGATTTAAGTGATGTTGTGGGGAATCGTGCTAAAAATCTGGAGAAAACTCACAATTATATGGAGCGGCATAAGGAAGAGATTGCGTCGTTACCTTTGCATCAACGAATGCCTTTTATTCAAGAAGAAGCAAGGTATCAGAATAATCAGTTTGTTCAGGCAATGAACCTGTTTGAGAAAGTGAAGGAGGAGTACCCAACTGCTGATATATCAACAACCGGACACTCGTTGGGAGGTGCTCAGGCGGAATATGTTGCTATTCGTAACGGAGTATCTTCAACAAGTTACAATCCGCCAAGTATTGTACATTTACTTCCCGATGACTTACAAGAGAAGGTTCAAAACGGGGATTATCTAAAAACGAATGTGGCCTATGTCCATCCAGGGGATACTGTAGGATCTGGAGTGAAGAATGCGGATCAGCATGTTGGCTCTACCTATTACATTAATTCGACCTTTGAAGAAGCTAATCGATACGAGACAATCCCTGTTTTCTTACCAAAGCGACGAGAGACTTGGTGGGAACAAGCGTTGTTCGGTAACAAGTGGTCGACTGAATTTATTCGTGTTCCGTCTATATCTGGAGAACAGAGTGCACTGTCCAAGTTTTTGGATTCCATGCTCGTTGGTCAGAAAGCACATAGTATGGATCATTTTTCATTCGATGAGAATGGAAACATTAGTAATCCATTATATACGCTAGATGGTCGACGCGTGGATGGCCAGCCTAGAGTGGAAAACTATTCAGAGATGATGAAGGCAAGAGAAAAGTTGAAGGCCGAAATGAACCTACTTTATGAGGAATATGGTCCTGTTGTTAGGGAAAGTTTAAGTAAACTTGTTACAGCGGTACTTGGAACCCACTCAGTAGATATGGCTAGACAGAACTCTGCGTATTATGTGGGTGATCGACACGGGAGCACCATACAGCTAACACCTGAGGAGCTTGCACATGCTTCCAGACAGATGCGGAATAGCCTACATGATTTTGCTAGTGATACCAATTCTTCAATTCAGATGTTCCAAGCTTATATATCAACCAGTGAGAGTCGGTCCTTTAATTCAATTGCCCACGATGCTACAGCGATGTTGGATCAAATTAATCGATGGTACCAAGAATCTATTACAGACATCGCAGATTATATTGAGCAGAAAAGACAAGATTTTGTTCTCGCAGATCAATCATAGTGTATCTTTAACGAACGTGTAGGAGGTGTACATATGGGAAGAATATCTGTTTCTTTGTCAGACTTGAGAAGAGCAGTTCAAAAGTGTGAACAGTTGCAGCAGAACTTGATTCAGCAAGAACAGCAGATGCAAAATATATATAGAAAGCTGGAAGAATGGAAGGGAGAATCTGCAATAAAGTTGTCTGAAAAAATGTCGAGGTTCCTTGAAGGGAGTACATCCAGATTAGCAGAACTAGAAGCGCACCAAGAAAGATTAAAACAGTATATCAGGAAAATGGAAGAGGCCGACTATGGATATCAATGATTAATCTGTCCCTATAGTATAGTGAACCCATAAGTTATGGGGGAGCGACCCTGATCTACACTTAAAACCCTGAGCCGAAGCGTGAATAACCGCTTCGGATCGGGTTTTAATGTTTTACTTTTCCCAACAACAAATTCTTACTTTCCACTCACCGACTTGAACCAATCATTCACCTCTTGGGTGATCTGGGACATCACGACTTTACCTGCATACCGGTGTTCTGGTTTCCTAAAGTTTTCAATCAGGAGAGAGTCATTAAAAGTATGAATCAATTTAATAGCATGTAACCCTCTAGGCAGGAAACTTTACAATTAATCGATAGATGTTGGAGGAGAGAAAACCGAAAAAATAAAAGTGTATATGAGCTTAAGAGAAGTGATTGAACAAATATGGGCAAAATTGATATGATTAATATAAAGTTGGAATATACAACTTCTAGCCAAATTTTTGCTGCTCATTGTAATAATGCTTTGAAAAAGAAAGTAAGCACAGGGGTTCGAGGAACTCCGAATACACATCAGATTCCAAATCCACTCTGGTGGAGTATAGATCTGTAGAGGAGGGAGAGTAGAATATTTCTTTGGAGTTATTGAAGCAGTTTGTTTAGACACAACTAGTTCATCTATAAGAATACATAAGATAAACAGGATGTTACGTAAGGCATAGTTAACGGTAATGGGAATGCGAGATTTTTCAAAAGAGGAGTGATTAAGCTGCTTTCTTTCTTCTATCAACGATATAAAACGTGGTTTTGGTTTGTTTTGTTTTTGGCTTTTGGGTCAGGTGCGGTGTCCAAATCTTTTCATTCCTCGTTGTGGGAAGTGCTGCTCAATGCTAGTCTGGGGTTAATATGTCTTGGGGTATTTATTGTCTTTCTTTTTCGTAAAAAGTCAATCGCGTCTCCGACTACGAACAAAAATGGTCGGTTAGTTGTAACTTTCACCATCCTTAGCGTCGTTGGGGGAGCAACTATTCTACCTTATATGATAGGAACCGTAGGAACTCAATTGACTGAACAATTCAGTCTTCCTCTGTATGGGATCGTTATTATTACGATTTTGAATGTCACATTTATGTCTTTTATTGCTAGTACGGTCGGACTTATTTTAGCCGAAAAAGTTCAGCTTGGTGTTCCTATTTTAAGAAGATTATTGTACTCAGGCAGGTTATCGGAAGTTTCAAAACAGTGGATTATTATTGCGATATTGGGCAGCTTCATCGGAACTTTTGGTATTGTTATGCTCGAAACGTACATATTTCAACCACATATGCCACAATTACCGTCAACTCCAACATTGGCATGGTGGAAAGGTTTACTGACTATTTTTTATGGTGGAATTGTCGAAGAAGTTCTTCTGCGTTTATGTTTAATGACGGTACTGGTATGGGGAATGGTGAAGATAAGTAAAACTCAAGCAAGCATTCCTGCGGCTATATACTGGATCGCCATCATTATGTCTTCTGTATTATTTGGGTTAGCACATCTGCCAGCGACTGCGAGTTTGTTTGGAGAATTGACTCCAATATTAATTATTAGAGCAATTATAAACAATGGAGTGTTAGGAATTCTGTTTGGTTATTTATACTGGAAAAAGGGTTTGGAATACGCAATTCTTTCTCATATGTCAGCAGATTTTTTCCTTCATGTCATTTGGGCATCTTTAGTATGATCGTTCTCCCGATTAATCAAAAAAACAAGCCGCGGCGTTAAAACTAAACCCCTTGGCTTGTTTTTTTGTTTCATTTATTTTGCCTAATACTACTTTTCACAACAACAAATTCTTACTTCCCACTCACAGACTTGAACCAATCATTTACCTCTTGGGTGATCTGGTCGCCGCCGTTGGATTTCCAGTTAGCTACGAATTGGTCGAATGCATCGATTGGCAGTTTGCCGTAGATGATTTTGTTGAAGGTTTCGAGCTCGGACTGACGGAGCAGGTTCCACTTGGATACCATGGTTGGTGTGGCTGCGCCTGTGAAATAGTTTTGTTTGCGGATGTCGATCTGGGACATCACGACTTTACCTGCATACCAGTTTTCCGGTTTACGGAATTCAGCCATTTGTTTCTCGTAAGGTGTTTCAGCTTTCTCGCCGTTGGCGAGTTTCACGAGTGTTTTCATGTACAGATCCGGAATACGTGCAGGGCCGGTCAGGAACGGGAATTCGTTGGAGAAGTCTTTGATCTTCTCTCTGTCACTGGTCGGTTTACCGTCTACGATATCCCAGTCATAACCTTTCGCAAAGCCGTACTCGTACGGACTGCCTGCTTTCGGGTTCGCCAGGTTATCCAGCAAGTAGTTGTAGTACAGGAAAATCGCTTCAGGATGCTTCGCATCTTTGTTGATCATGATACTTGCGTTGACGCCGGAGTTCTGCCATTTCGTACCGATCTTGCCGTCTGGACCAGCCGGAACAGGGTAGGCTTTGTATTTCGCGCCAGGTACGTTCTTCAGCAGGTCTGGAGCAGGCCAGTCCGGTACCCAGTTTGCGCCAGGCAGAATGCCGGCTTTGCCAGCGGTCCAGCTTTCAGCGGATTTACCTTCGTCCCAAAGCGCGGAGTCAGCGTGGATATAGCCTTTTTCCATCCATTCAGCCAGCTTGGCAAGGGCTTGTTTCGCACCGGGGTTCACGGAGCCGTACTCCAGGTTGCCGTTTGCGTCTTTGTTCCATTGTTCTTCAATCGTGCCGTATGCACCGAACAACCAGTCGAGTCCACCCATCCAGGTGTTGGTGTTGTTTTTGAGCGAGATGGCCAGCGGGAATACTTTGTCTGGAGACAGACCGTCCGGGTTCTCGTTTTTGAATTTGTCCATGATGTTCTCAAGGTCTGCGATGGTTTTCGGCGCTTCCAGGTTTAGCTTCTCCATCCAGTCTTCGCGGAGCCAGAGCAGGGTATCGTCGTTATCCGTGTACTCCATGATTGGCATGTTGTATTTTTTGCCGTCCTTGGTGAACGGATACCACAGCTCAGGATGTGCTGCTGCGTGCTCTTTCAGAATCGGGCTTGCATACTTCTCGAACAGCTCATCAATGGCGATGAATTGACCGGAGTCGATCAGTTGATTCGTCAGTACCGCGTTCGTTGGCACGGTTACGAAATCAGGCAACTTCTCGCCAGACGCAATCGCGAGCTGCAGTTTCTGTCTGTATTGATCGTCAGTGGCCGGATACCACGTATCTTTGTGCTTCATGCCCAGCGTTTCGAGCATCCAACGGTCATGTACGTTGTTCTCTTTGGTATCGCCATGAGCGTATTTTTTCGGCATCAGCACGGAGCTGAATTCGATGGGTGGGTCGTATTTTCCTTTGGCAAACGCCGCTTCCGCTTCCGCAGAGCCGACAGCCTCTTGTGTATCATTCGTGCCTTTCTCACTGGCTGACTCGCCACTGCCGCATGCAGTGATGGTGATGAGTGCGATGACCATGAGCAAGGACCACCATGTTTTGAATTTGATCATTGTTCAATCCCCCTACGATGTATGATCTTTACACTGTAACTGTACCAAGTAGAGCGGGAGCGCATCTATATGAGTTTGTTAGTTTCGATAGGACTCTCTTAGTGAAAGTATAAAAACTTTGGTTATCGCAATCTATATAAGTTGAACTAAAGATTTTACACATTCCACTCCGATGACAGAAGAACCTTCCAATCGCTGTTATCCCCAGATTTTTTTCATTCCCTTTTTAAAGGGGGAAATCCGGTGATAAAGGCGAAGCTTATGCTTCCGATGTAGCTTTCTTTCAGAAAGCTTTTAGCTTCGCTTCTCCAGGTTTTTTCTGTCCTCTCCGTTCTCGTGTAAATGAATAGTTTAACTTATATATAAGTAACGTAATCAAAAGCGAACTGCTATTCATATTAATGCTGGTCTCGGTACTCTTGAGGTGTCACGCCAAATTGACGTTTGAACACTTTGATAAAATACGCCGGGTCCATATAGCCGATCTCCAGGCTGATCTCATATACTTTCTTGGTGGTTGTGACCAGCTTATGGCAGGCCCGATCCATGCGCAGGCGGGCGATATATTCACTGATGCCCTCGCCAGTTTCGATCTTATAAATCTTGGACAGATGCGTGGGATGCAGGTTCACATGATCTGCAAGCACACGTAAAGATACGTCGAGATGCAGGTTTTTATCCGTAAACTCCTGAATCTTTTTTACGTATTCCGACCGGGTATCCTTGACCTCGTTGGATGTGCCTTCTTTGAGTTTGGCGAGTACGCCGAGCGACCATTTGCGCAGCTTGCCGATGGTGGAGAAAACTTCGCCGCTCTGTAGCTGCTCGATCTCACTGCCCATGAGACCTGACAGGGTGAGCTTGTTCCGATGAGCCAGGTTAGTGAAAGCAGCGGTGATGAGAAAACCCGCCTCCATACAGTGTTCCCATGATTCGGACCATTTCTCGTCCAGTTCGGCGCAGACGGCACGGATTTTGTCTTCGGCGGCATCCCATTGGCCGCTTTCCAGCAGCTGAATGAAGGTAGGCGGTGTGTACAGCACGTCCAGCGGACCTTGTGCCGCAGGTGCTTCGACATCGGTGACCCGCATGACGAATTCACGCTCGTCCCCGACGATCTGGCGGAAATAGGCGGAAGCCTGACGGAAGCGATCGTAGATCTGTTCCGGGAAGGTGAACCACTCGGTCATGACGATGGAGAGGGAGCCTTTCAGAAACTGTTTTACTTTGGATTGAAGCTGAATGGACAGCTTCTCCAGAATGGTTTCTTTTCCAATATCGCCATTCGCCTCTTTCAATTGCAGCAAAAATACGACATACCCGTGCTCTTCCTTCACACCCCACACGTGCATAAACTCACCCATAATCTCCTCTGCCATGTTGATGATGGCATATTCGATCAGGGTCTGATCATGGCTGTCGTAGTGGCCGAACTCATTATCCATACGGACTAGCATCAGCGCGGCATCCCCGGTGTGGAAGGGCAGGTCGTAATTGTCCAGTTTGCGTTCCCATTCGCTTGCGGAGAACCGAATTCCCTGTAATGCTTCTAAAAGTAGGCGTCCACGCAAATGCGGCAAATTCTCGCGCAAAGTAAACTGCGTTCGCGACAGGGAACTGACAAGCGCCCATTCATTGTTTAGTTGGTCGATGGCTTTCTGCACGGCGCCGATCAGTTCGTCATCTGTTGGAGGTTTGAGCAGGTAGTCCACGGCTTCGTACTGGATGGCTTTCTTGGCATAATCAAATTCGGAGTAGCCGGATAAGAGGATGCATTTTATTTTTTTGTCCCGGATGCGTATGCGTTCGATCAGCTCTATGCCTGTCATTTCCGGCATCTGAATGTCCGAGATCACGATATCAATCGGATGGGTTTCAATGAGTTGCAGTGCTTCACGAGCGGAGTATGCCCGGTGAACCTGTTCGATCCCGAGCGTATGCCAAGGTTTGGTCATGGACAGGTTATCGACCCAGTGTGCTTCGTCGTCTACGATGATCATTTGCATGTTGCTTTGTCTCCTTGCTTGAGGGTTTACACGCTTCTAAGCTGACATGTGTTGCAAGCAGTATATCACACCCCAATCCGCTTCTCTATGGAAACAGTTCCGTGCACATCTGCGCTTGAAAAAATGGGATGAAGCATCAATGTTCTAGAATAGGAATCCGATGTATAGGGTGAAATTACAATTGCTTCATTCCTCCTTGAAGCAGTAGGATGGATATGTACGACTGGTCACCCAGTCTAGGGCGATCGCTCAGCAAATAAGGAACTACGGAAGTACATAAAGAAAAAGATGACAACGAAGAAGAAGAAAATGAAGAAAAAGAAAGAGAAAGAGAAGAGAGAACGTATCATTACGGGGGGATTTTGTGAGTACGACAAATCATTTTAATTTTGTATCGGACGAAGGAACTCGAATCCATGTGTATAACTGGCTACCAGATAGTGTCACTCAGGTCAAAGGAGTAGTACAGATCTGCCACGGCATGGCGGAGACGGCGGCCCGGTATGAGCGTTTTGCACTGGAACTGAATCGGAATGGATACATCGTGTACATCCATGATCAGCGAGGGCATGGAAAGACGGCAGAGGTTGTAGAGAACTTGGGGTATTTGGCAGATAGCGACGGATTCGAGTGGATGGTGCATGATCTGTATAAACTGACGGGCATCATTAAGAAGAAGTATCCTGAACTCCCTCTATTTTTGATGGGGCATAGCATGGGTTCTTTCGTAACGCAACGGTATCTGATGCTCTATGGCGAAGAATTAGACGGGGTTATCTTGTCGGGTTCTACACTGCATGTGCGCTTTATTCTTCATGCGGCTGCGCTGTTAACCAAAGAAGAGATTCGTCGCCGCGGCAGACGTGTACCGAGCCACCGGATGAACAAGTTATCCTTCGGCAAATACAACGATGCGTTCAAGCCTGTCCGCACTGAGTTCGACTGGCTTAGCCGGGATGCGGAAGAGGTGGATAAATATATCCGTGATCCGTTCTGTGGAACGGTATTTACGACAGGATTTTTCGCAGACTTTTTCACTGGACTCAAAAAGCTTGGGATCAAAAACAATCTAAATCTGGTGCGCAAAGACCTACCGATTCATATCTTCGCTGGAGACAAGGACCCGGTAGGCAGCTTTGGCAAAGGCATTATCCGGCTGTACAACGCCTATAAACAGCAGGGCATCGACAATGTGACCTACAAGCTGTATCCGGGCGGGCGGCATGAGATGCTGAACGAAACGAACCGGGACGAGGTTACTGCGGATATAGTGAGTTGGTTGAATGAGCGGATGAGCAAGAACGTATAGACGTAGTCGCAAATAGAAAAGGAAAGTTAAAAGATAGGAAAAGGAAAGCAAGAAGATGGCAAAAAGATACGAAGAAGATAGCAAGAAGAAGGAAAAAACGCCTTTACCGCCGCCACAATGAGCGGTTGGAAGGCGTTTTCTAGTGCGTACATTAGTGAATGCAATCGTTACCCGAGGACGTTGAGCAACAAATGCGGCGGTCCAGGGTAACGGATACTAGGTCAATCTGTCTTTAATCATCCGCCTGAGTCGTTCCCAGGTTCCTTGTCAGCTTCTTCGCTCGGAATTTCCCAGACGATTTCGGTGCGGAAGCCGCCGAGTGGAGATGGGCCGAACAAAAGATAGGAATGGTTTCCAAAGGTGTGAATCATACGCTGATACGTATTCCAGAGACCGCATCCGACTTCCTCTTGTAACGGCTCCAGCATTTCTTGGTTCAACGCTTCGTACTGCTCCGGCGTGAGACCGGGGCCGTCGTCATCGATATAGATTTTGCCAAAGCCATTCACACTCTCCCCGGTAATACGAATCTCCCCGGATGTATACGATTTTCCGACACCATGGATCACCGAGTTCTCAACCATCGGTTGCAACATTAGACGCGGCACCGACTGGGCAAGCATATGCTCCGGAATATCAATGTGATATTCGATTCGGCCGTTGCGTAGCTTCTGAATATCCAGATAGTTAACGAGCAGCTTGATCTCTTCCTGCAATGAAGAGGTTTCCCGTTCCATCCTGGTGGTGTAGCGATAGTATGCACTCAGGTTATGCGCCATAGATACCACGGCTTGCTCGTCCTTCATCTGCGCCATGTTGATGATATAACCGAGACAGTTATATAGAAAATGCGGGTTAATCTGTGCCTGGAGCTGCTTGAGCGTCGCTTCTCTGGCTCGTATTTTTTCCTGAAAGACATTTTCGATCAGGTCCTGAATCTGGTGAGACATGTCGTTGAAACGGTGGAACAAGAATGAAAACTCATTCTGGTTGTTGCTGTGCAAACGCACGGAGTAATCCCCTTGCTGTACGCGGCGCAGACCTTTAATCAGTTTCTGGATGGGGTACTGCACATTGCGATAGAGCAAGATGGACGCGGAAATACCCACAACAAGCAGCAAAATCATACAAACATAGAACAGATTCTGACTCAGCGAGATCGGCTCCAAAATCTGATACAGCGGCACGACATCGACCAGATGCCAGTCCAAATACGTGGATTTGACGGTGCTGACAAGATAGTTTTTGCCGCCCAACTCCACGACATCCTGTGTTGTATCTTCGAGCGAGTGAGTATCCAAATAACGGATCAGATCACCGGATAACTCCTTGTCCGCAGTGCGGTTTAGAATAGGAGTGTTGCCTTTGTGATAAAAGAATGGATCGCCTTGTCCGCCTGCTTTGTACGTGTCGAGCATATTCTGAATGTTCTCATGGCTAAAGCTGGCTTCAATGACCAAATTGCTGCCTGTGAGCATACCTGGTTGTGCTAATGAATCCGTATAGAACCAGTAAAAGGATTGCATGGCGTCTTTCGAATCGGTGGAATGATCCCCGTAGGTCCATTGTCCGCTCATATTTTTTTTCAAATATGCCTCATCATAACCCGTATCGCGGGTGTAGTTCGCAATAACCTCTTTGTTCTGCTGGGAGTACACCGCGTAGCGGGTAGGCCAGAGATCGGTTACGCCGGTCTGGAGCGTCATTTTCTCCTGAATGATGTATCTCGTCTGCATCTGGTCGTACTTATCCTGCCATAGATTCAGGCCATTGAAGGCACGTACATTCGGATCACGCGAAAGAATAAGGCTGAAATCCATCATCTGATTGATGCGCGAGTCGATCTGACTGGACAGGAACGTGAGCTGCTTGGTGTTCGAGACCTGCAGTTCTTTGCTGACGACATCGTACGTAACGTTGTTCGAATAGGTGTACATGATCAGAATCGGGATGAACAAAATGATGATTAACAGATTGATTTTGGCGAAAAGGCTGAAGCGGGATCGGATTCCTTTTTGAAAAACGTTAAAGCGCTCCCATGTATACATAAAAAGTCTCCTCTATATTCACATCTAACTATATTGATGGCCCTTTTTCTCACACGTTAACGGAGAGGGCAGAAAAAAACCGGAAAAGCAACGCGGTCGCATTTATCCCCGGATTTTCCCCTTGAAAAGGGAATGGAAAAAATCTGGGGATAACGGCGATTGAAGGTTTATTCTGCCATCGGAGTGTCTCGTGTGAGGAATGAATGCTTATCAATATAGATCAAACTAACAAAACCCTATCCACCCTAACAATGTTATATAGTCAGACCTCGGAACGGCTTGATACTATTTATATCAGAGAAGCCCAAGACACACAAAAACTTTTTTTGGGAACAGGAGAAGGTTCATATGGAGGCTAAAATGGAGGGTCAACGGCTCCCGCAGGCGAATGTCGGCAACAAGCTGGAAAAAAAGAAGAAAAAACGCTACAAACAGCCGTGGATATTGCACTTCATGGTGCTACCAGCGGCCATTATGGTCTTTATATTTTCATATATTCCGATGTCAGGTATTCTAATGGCCTTTCAGGATTACAAGCCCGCGCTGGGCTTCAGTGGTTCGGAGTGGGTGGGGCTGAAGCATTTCGAGTATATGTGGACCAATGATTATTTCCTGCAAATTACGTGGAACACATTATTCTTTGCCTGCTCGAAAATCATCATGAACTTGATTATTCCGTTTATCTTTGCGTTATTGCTCAATGAGGTGCGGAAGATGGCGCTGAAACGTACGATCCAGACACTGGTGTATCTGCCGCACTTCTTGTCCTGGGTGACGTTGTCCGGTATTCTGATCGACATTCTGGCACAGACGGGAATATTGAATCAGTTTCTGGTGTCCGTGTTTGGCATCAAACCGATTTTCTTCCTTGGCGATGGCAACTGGTTCAGGTTTACCGTCATTATCAGTGATGTGTGGAAAGAGTTTGGTTTTAACACGATCATCTTCCTTGCAGCACTGGCGGGCATCAACCCGGCCCTGTATGAAGCGGCTGAAGTGGATGGGGCGGGGCGCTGGAAGCAGACGATGTATATCACTATTCCTGCACTCATTCCCATCGGAATCGTTATTGCCACCCTGGCGCTGGGCAACGTGCTGAACGCCAACTTTGACCAAATCTTCAACCTGTACAGCCCATTAATCTATCAGCAAGCGGATATCATCGATACGTTTGTGTATCGCGAAGGTCTGCTCAGTGGTCAGTTCAGCTTTGCAACGGCGGTTAATCTGTTCAAATCGGTCATCAGTCTGATCCTCATCGTGATCTCGTACCGACTGGCGTACCGTTTTGCCGGATACCGAATTTTCTAAGAAAGGATGATGATGAACCATGTATCATAAAACGTTACCTTATCGCATTTTCAGCATCTTCAACAATGTGTTTCTGACCATCCTTTCGGTGCTCTGCTTGCTGCCGCTGTATCACTTGCTGATGGTTTCACTCAGTTCGTCCGCCCCTGCGAATGCAGGGCTCGTGACATTCTGGCCAATTGGATTTACGTTCGAGGCGTACGCCAAGACGTTTGATAACTCCAACTTCTTGTCCTCGCTCTGGGTATCGGTGGAGCGGACGGTGCTGGGCACCGGGCTTGCACTCATCGTCAATACGCTTGCGGCGTATGCATTATCCAAAGAAACACGTGTGTTCCGCGCACGTAATGTTTACTTGTGGTATTTTGTTATCACGATGCTGTTCAGTGGAGGCCTGATTCCGGGATATATCCTCATTTTGAAACTGGGCCTGATGAACACGCTGTGGGCACTGATCCTGCCGGGTTTGGTGGCGGTGTTCAACATCATTCTGTTGCTGAACTTCTTCCGCACGGTGCCGAAAGATTTGGAGGAAGCCGCATTTATCGATGGCGCAGGTCATTTCCAGTCGTTTATCAAAATTTATCTGCCCGTGTCCGTGCCGGTTATTGCTACCGTGTCTCTGTTCATGATGGTGGGGCACTGGAATGCATATTTCGACGGGATTATCTACATCCGTGATTCGGAAAAGCTGCCTCTCGCGACATTTATGCAGACGATCATCGTGCAGGGCGACATGACCAAGATGGACCCGCAAGCGATTGCGAACCTGTCCCAGCGGACCATCCGGGCATCGCAAATTTTCATCAGCGCACTGCCGATCTTGCTCGTGTATCCATTCCTGCAACGTTACTTTGTAAGCGGAATTGTGGTAGGGGCTGTGAAGGAGTAGGGAAGTATTATCGGAGCACCCGGTATAAATCTATTTAGTTCAACCGGTATACCATTGTGAAAAGAAAGCTGCCAAACTGGGGAAGGCCAGGGAGGCAGCTTCTTTATGATGTAAATATTTTCAATCTGATTAATTTGTTATAAGATAGTACCAATCCATGATGGAAGTGAGGTTATAGTTTTGATACCTCCATATGTTGTAGACCTCTAGGTACGTTACTGCTCATACCTTATTTTAGGTAAATCTAAAGTACGTGCCGGGGATGTTATTGTTCAAAGATAACGACGAAATGCAAGCATGGGAAATGCAACAGCTAGACAAGGATCTGGGTACATCGAAGAGAATTAAAAGAGATTTCGATCCTAGAATGAAAAAATTAAATGAGTATCGAAACCACAGAAAAACCAAGTATTATTATAATAACGAGGTTAAGTCCATTCGAAGACTCACTCAAAGAAGCTTTCGCAAACAATTCAAACAGAACATGCTTTATGAAGAATTTTATCGTCCAATACCTCATGATTATCGTACGTATGGTTGGTTGTCTTACTAAATGGAAAGAGAGAAGAAATTCTTTCTTCAGGCTGTCGAGAAAGTCTCGACAGCTATTTTTTTGTACATTTATACATCCAATTCAACACGCTACGCGTTAATATTTTGAAGTGGACGATATAGAATCAGGTTTGGTTTGGAAAACGAAATTGTAACGAGTTATGGCATAGGAGGAAAAGAGCATGTTTTTAGTAAACGGATTGATGGCATGCGGGTAGATGGGTTTATTTTAAAAGACGTGCCTATAGAATTCACTTCATTTAAGTACCATAATATTAACGGATTGTTAGGTTTGGACATACTTATTAAAGTAAATTTATTCTGAATTAGACAATTTCGAGCTGAATCAGTGAACATAAACCGCATTGCCCATCTCCCCCCATTCCTGCTATAATTCCCGTATATCGACTGCATTGGGGGTTATGACGTGGCAATATGGATGATGCCGGATTGCTCGTTCGCTAGAAAGCCTTACGCAAAGCCTGAATAGGGGCGGACTTTGTGTAGGGCGCGACAACATGAGATCGTGTGCCCTGGATAAGCAACATTAATATCATGGTTCAACCCGCAGGCTTTGCACCTTATTTGCTTGACCACTATAAATAAGGGGCTGAAGGCCATGCAAACACCATTTATTCATAATCATCAATATAACTATATTTATAAACAAGCCGAATTTTTGTTAAAAACGCTGCGCTCGGTCGTGGACCCCAAAGTATTGGATACGGTCCGCTACACCGTCAGTACGAATGCCGTAGGCATCTTCGAGGATCTGACGCTGGAACAGAAGCAGCTGTTGGAGCAGTTATCCACGTATGCGACGCCGCATGACGTGCAACTCTATCTGAATCAGCTTGAAGACTATCTGATTCCATACCCACAGGTTACAGCCAAGCAGATTCAGAAGTTGTTTCCAAAGGCGAAGAAGCTCAAACTTCCTTATCTGGAATCCATCGATTATATACACACCACGTACCTGAGATGGATCGATATTGCGACAAGCCGTTTGTTCATCGTGTACCCACACGAAGGCAAGTTCCTCGGGATCGAGGGACGAAGTACGCCCACGAACAAGAAGGGATACTGTATGTTCTGTCATCGCCATCAGGAACTTGGATTCTACAACGTGAAGACCAAGGCACAGTCGGCGGACAACTTTGCGTCCGTTGGTCAGTATGTGTGTATGGATGATAAGGCGTGCAACGGGAGCATTACGGATATTAGCATGCTGGAGAGATTCTTGCTGGCAACGATGAAATAGAGCTGGAGATTCGTGTGTAACGAATATACCCAAACTGGTCAAACAACGTTAGTATCGTAAAATAGCACAAAACACAGGAAGGGTCGCTCAGTTGAGCGGCCCTTTTTGATGTGTAATGCCGGAATGTTTTACTTACCATAACCGCTCTTGAAAAGCGGAAACAGGGGATTTATTTTACCAAAGGCGGAGCGGAATGTGAGATGTTTATTTTATATCGTGAAAGCCACAGATGTACCCTAACCATTAAACCATTTATGTTACTGACTGTTCGGCAGAAGCGCTAACATAGTTCAGTCCCAACTCATACGCCTGATTCAGCAGTTCCTCATAATGCTCCGGCGGTGCTTCTACGGTATTGTACAGAAACTCAACCTTTGAATTAGTCACGCCACAGTAATCGGCAATGCCGACATTGAGCAGGTTTTGAATCGAGTCACCGTAGTTGCGTTTATTCATCTGTTCTTCCGTCACACCGGAGAGAGCGATCCACAAAATCTGCTCATGATGCAGCTTGTTCGCACCATAGGCAAAACTGTTGTTCATGACGCGGTCAATATACCCTTTCAGCATCGCTGGCAGATGCCACCACCACAGAGGGAAAACAAAAGCAATTGCATCGTGTTTCTTGAGCCGTGTAATTTCCGTTTCAATCTGAGGGGAGAATCGCTGGTTATCTTGCGTATAGTCCGGTTCATCTTCTGCTCGCAGGATCGGATCAAAACCAATCTCGTGCAAATCCACGATTTCAGCTTGATGACCTGCTTCTGTCAGACCTTGAACGAAACGATCGGTGACCTGAAAGGTCAGGGAATCTTTGCGCGAATGAGATACCACTACTAAGACGTTCATTATCAATCACAACCTTTCTGGAGCTTGGTTCGGTAGCCATAGCTCCTCTGCTGATGCTATTATAAACAGAGTTGAAAACATCTGGAAGTACGCACTTTATTGTTCTATAGGGAGATGAAAGTACCCTAGGAGCATGAAATTTGAACGTGAAACTTAAATGTACCGACATGAGGCTCAGAAAGATATCGGAGGGAAGATCAAGATGGAACAAGGCAAGACAAATAACGGGGCTCCCAAGAAATATAGAGTTGGCGTTGAAGCAGCGCTGGAAGTGATGGGTGGCAAGTGGAAGCCGCTCATTATTTATCATTTGTTTACAGGGTGCAAAAGAACGTCGGAGCTGAAGCGGTTAATCCCCGAGATTACGCAGAAAATGCTGACCACACAGCTGAGAGCGCTGGAAAAAGATGAGATTGTGCAGCGTAAGGTATACTCCGAGGTTCCTCCGCGAGTGGAGTATGAGCTGACAGCATATGGATTGGGACTTAAGCCTGCGCTGGATCTTCTGTGTTACTGGGGGGAAGAGCATCTGGATAAGGTTTACGGGGATAAGTCGAAGGTGTTGGAGGATTTTTAGTTCCAGGGAAACGTGAAGGACAGGAGGTGAAGAAAAGGTATCGGAAGGCGCGCTTCGAGAGATACATGAGGAAATGGGTTGCAGATTAATACGCATCAATAGAGAGGTGTGAGAAATATGATTAATGAACAATATTATGAGAAGCTTAATCAGGACGCAATAGATAATTATCTGTTTTACAAACAAGAAGCTGAGGCAAAGGTACATAGAAGAGAGTATACAACAAGTAAGAGGTATGACATTATGCCCTTTTGGTTTGAACGTGAGGGACAAATCCTTGGAGAACTTTCGAACGAAGAGACAGACACCTATTATGAGTTTGATGATCAAGGCAGCTTGTTGATATTGGCTTGTGACGATCTCATTGACGGCTATACGTATGTTACATATAAAGATGATCTGATAACGACAAGAACATATGTTGAGGGCACATTGGATGGAGTTAAGGAATATTGGTTGCAGGGCGAGCATATCTATCGATCCGTAGAATATCTTTCTCGGTTTAATAAAATTAACGTTGAGGAATATATTTACGAGGGCGACCTGCTTGTGCAAGTCTACCAGCCGCAATATGAAAATAATGAATATTACGAGCATCTTGTTCGAACGTATTTCGAATATGATGACCACGGTATACTGCTGCGAGTGTTAGATGGAAAGCAAGGTGTGATCTATGTCAGAATGGCAGACGCAGAAGTTCAGACATTGCGGGAAACGGTGAAAAAGGAACTCATGTTGGCGGTGAAGCAAACCATAGATACGCTCTGTGACTCTCCATCGGAAAGTTCCTATTGTTTCTTATCCATCTACTTGCATGATGAAGTTCATGCAGTGTACTCGCCGATGTTCAACCCAGGTTGGAATGAGGTAAGAGAGGAACAGATAGAAGAAAAAGATGAGCATGATGAGTATTATTATTACGGACTCTGGAGTTCAGGCGACCATCCACTGAATGATCAACAAGAGCTTGAGAATCATGATCTGATCCAGAGGCTTCGAACTTTGATTATATATTGGCGTAGCAGAGGAGATTGGTTTGAAGAAGGCAAGCACTTGTGGCAGGAGGTTGCTTACGAGCTAAATGTAACGACCAACTGGCCTGAATACTCTAAACTCACAGACAACTTTGTTGTGTTTGTTGAATGGGAAGCGATGGATATCATGAATGGAGATTTACATGCAAGCATACCTGCGAGCAAGCTTGAGCTGTTACAGTTAGAAGACTTGGCACCAAACGTTTAATAAAGTGCAACTAAATATAACCTAACCAAAAAAGGGGGAATAACTCATTACATTCAAGACGATTTATCCAAGAGCTGTACTGCAATTAATTTGTATGCTAATGATTGTAGTTTTATTTTCTAGAAATGTTTTTTACGGTGAAAATGGTGTTATGAAATACATCGCTTTATTTTTTTTCGTCTTTATTCTAGGTTATATCATCTTTCTAATCTGGTGTTTGCTGTTCACCAGACCTAGCATTACGCTGGAAAGTGATCATATCATCTCTACCAAATTACAGAAATACGATGCATCTCAGATTGAGTGTATTTATATGAACTACAGACGAATCGGGTTTAAACGCTATGGCAAACGGATTGTGCCAATGGATTTATGCTTTTATTTTAAGGGAGATCAAGAAACCGCAGGTGTAGAAGCAGTCCGTGAATGGGCCGCGCGGAATGACAAAGAAATCAAACATAAATTTTTTCAATCCTGGGTGTAGACCGGCATGTCTGTGAATGTAAGGGGACGCTGAGGCGGGAGAATCTGGAGGAGTAGCCATGAAAACAATAGAGCAATTTCTAACGAGCGATTGGTACAAACAGGTCACGGCTGAACTTGTTCAGCTTAAACCTATGGTGAAATTTGTGGAACATGCTAGTTATGAGTCATCTATGTTGATGGATTCTTTTAGAGAGCGCAAATATGTTCTGGAGGGCTTTAACGGCCCTGCTCCGACCGAAGAAGAATGTGTGCAGTGGATTATGGAACAGATTGCCGAGGACAAGGACGAGATTATGTCTTATGTGGTAGCCAGGTTAGCGTTCAGTGAGCACTTAGATGATGATCCGGACGGAGAATTTGCTGATGGAGAAGAACTGGATGCAGGGGATCGGTCCGAAGTGGTAGAGGTGTTGGGATTTACGAGATCGGTTATCGCAAACACCATTATTGAGTATGATCTGGTGAAGAATCATCCGAAACAACTAACCACCTTTTTCAAACGCACACGCATTCCCGGCGCTGCCAAATTCGCATCACAGATTAAAAAACTCTACAAACAGGAGCGATGCCTATGAAACACTTAACAAAAGAGTGGTACGATACGTGCCAGCAAACAGGGCTTCATTTTGGGTTGAGAGTACATAAAGGCGCGGGGTCGCTGGATGAGGCTCTTTTCCAGAGACTGTACAAACGGAAGGAAAAAGAACATGTAAAGCAAGAGCGTGAGATATACGATACCGATCCACGTTTCATGCTGGAGAGTGATGGTCAAGTGATGACCCGTGCAGACAAAGCTTTTAGCGGGGAAGAGATCACGGCGGAAGATCAGATGGTGTATCACATGCCGCCGGAAGAGCGAGCGCATATCGAGAAGCTGATTGCGGAGTATGATGTCCGTCCTGCTTTTGATGTGAAGCAATGTAAAGACAAGTATAAAGAAGCGATGGAGTGGAACTACCAATACCATGCGGAGAAATTACCCGCGGACATCTTGAACCAGATTGCTGACATCCGTGTGTTTGCACTGGGATATTGCACGAGCGAAGTTATGCAGCAGCTTAAGAAAAAGAGTGCAGAGAATACCCAAGAGATGGAACGTATCGGACAAGAATACAGGGAAGCGATGTTGAACCAGATTATTGCGGATGATGTTCGCAACCAGGTACAATTTCACGATTGCGAGGTGACCGAACTATTGCACGTAGTCGATCTGGTTATTCGTTTTGACAACCGGGGAGGCTTCACTGAAATGAACAAACTCACGTTGATTGCACCTGAAATTCTTAAGCAAGAAGGTGAGGTTGTGGGCAGTCACTGGCTGTACCAGGAGCTGTACCGGATCGATAACGGGTACGAACTGCATGTTCTTTTGGATGGAGAACCTATGCCTGAATTGATTGTACGTTGTACAGATATTGTTGCCGAGACCGAGTGAGGGGGTACCTTTCTAGATTCGTTTGCATTATCAGTAACTCTTGTATGTAAAAATAGAGATCATGCCTGTTCACACCAAGGCATGATCTCTATTTCAATGGGTCATGTATGCTTAATCCCAATTCCATATTTCTACCCGGTTCAGATGCACATGCCGGAATTCCGGATTCTCGGTAATCTTCTGCAATTCACGTACGGGACCTGTTACAACAGCTCCATATACTTGTACGCCATTCTTTTTCAGATAGGCAAGTCGTCGCTGATCCCAATCAACACCGTTATAACTCAGGTTGCTGGTCATCCATTCCAGATCAGACATCATGGCTTGGATTTGTTCCTGCATCGTTCCTTCTGACTGTGCCTGGTTCTGATCTTCAACTTCTCTAGGAAAATAATTAAACCATCGACCTCCGCCGTCTTCCATTTCATAGAGCGGTTTAAGCGTCAGATGAGGAACATTATAGTCAAACATTCCTGCTCTCGAATAGGAAAGATTTTTTTCTTGCATTTCTCCTGAATAGATCGGCATCGCTGTTACTCGGACATCATACTTAGAGAGCAGCTGCATAAGTTGCTCAGGCGATTTTAGATTTTTCAATGAGATCGATATCTCGGCGACATGTCCGTCATCTATTTTACGAAGCCGCTTGGAACTGCTGTTTTCCTCCGTGTCCTCATGGGAAGGTTGGCCGTCAACCAAGTCATACGGAAGGTAAAATGGACCGGGTTCGTTACCATTTAAATAAGCACCTGTGCTATTCATCTTGTAACTGAATTTACCGGTAATACTTCGTTCGGCTTGAACCTCACCAGTGATCACTTCGGATGAACCAACGAGGCGATATACTTTCAGATTAGCCTTCTGTGTTAGAAAGGGAGTTACTTCAATTGTCTGATGAGGACTTTTTTCGACGCGCAGTCCGTCACCATGCATCTCCACCACCGAAATAATAGAACGCATCAACTCGTTCCGCACCTTGGATTGATCGAAATACATATGCAGAGCCGTGAGATAGACATGATAGAGTATAAATATTAAAAATAGAACTCCACCTGCGTTCAGGAAAATTTTCCAACGTGTTTTCCATACCATTCGTCTAAATTGCTTATGACTCCATTCCGGGCGTTGAGGTTCGAAATCATCTGCATGGAGTACATGCAGATCATCTGGTTCCGTTGGCTTGGACATCATTCATTCTCTCCTTTCATCTGTAACATCTCTTCTTTAAATCGTGCTCTGGCACGAAACAGAGTAACTTTGACTTGGTTCATATTCATATCCAAAACCTCGCAAAGTTCTTTGTAAGACAGCTCATTCATCTCGCGAAGCAGCAGCACAGTCCGATATTGTTCAGGCAGTTTTTTCATGACCTGTTGAATGAGTTTTATCCGTTCACGAGCAGCGAGCACTTCCTCAGGAGTACGATATGTATTCTCTACACTTTGTTTCTCCAGTTCCCGGCTCATTTCCATTTCACCGCGATGTTTTCGGTACCAATCGATAAATAAATGTCTGGCTACTTTGTATAACCAGGCTCGGGCATAGTCCGCATGTTTCGCTTTCATCGATACCATAGCTCTGTAAAATGTCTCTTGAACTAACTCCTCAGCCATTTCTTGTGATCCACACATTCGGTATAGATAGAGATGCAGGGAGGACTGGTACTGTTTGAATAGTTGGGCATATAAATCACTCCTCATTTCAGATTTCATCCTCCTTCATTTAAGACAACGGGTGGAGTTGAAAAATGTTACAATTAAATTGAATATTTATTAATGATATGAATTGAATTATGTTTTGTCAGGCACATAAGTTCATAGACACCAAGGAGATGTACACGACTATGGAGTTATTTACAGCGTTGATTGCCGCTTTTGTATGTATTATTAGCGTGCTCATTGTTGCAGCGGTTGTACGTTATGCTGTGGATTCGTCCAAAACATCAAGGAAACTTGATCTACTGATGAAGGAAGTACGTAATCTGCGCGCAGAAGTCAGAGGGCTTCAACATACGAAGGGCCAGGACAGTCAACATATTATCGATGAAAAAGTGTAATCGCTGTGTGAAGCGGTGGGACCTTTAAGTTAGTGAATAGCGATTAATACAATAACTTAAATCGGGAGTGAACAAACCTTATGACTGCAATTCCAAACGTTCAGGCTGTTTTTATTGACAGAGATGGCACAATCGGAGGTACAGGACATTTTATTCATCCGAGAGACTTTGAGTTATATCCGAATGCACAGGAAGCGATTACGCTCTTAAAGCAAAACGGAATGAAGGTTTTTGCACTCACCAATCAACACCGAATTTCACGCGGACAGGCAACGGTTCAGGAGTTTGAACAGCAGTTTCAGGAATACGGATTCGATCAGGCCTACATTTGCTCACATGAAGAAGAATGCGGCTGCCGAAAGCCTAAACCCGGCATGTTACTTCAGGCCGCGGAGCAGTACAATTTGGATTTGACCAAGTGCATCGTAATCGGAGACGTAGGCGAGACAGACATGCTTGCTGCGCATGCTGTAGGCGCGACTAAGGTCATGGTGAGAACAGGCTGGGGCGAATCCTCATTAACGAAGTTCAGAGATAAATGGGCTCAGACGGAGCCGGATTATATTGCAGCAGATATTTTGGAGGCAGTGCATTGGATTATTGACAATTTGAATGAGTAAATGTTCAGTGTATAAGGGGAGTGATGGGATGATCGCAAGAACATGGCATGGAGCGGTACCGCTGGAGAACAAGGAAGCTTTTCTGGAATATGAGGTTGAAACAGGTGTGAAAGATACACTCGCTGTTAAGGGAAATCGCGGAGCGTATCTGAAAGTTGTGGAGCAAGGAGACTACGCACACTTTTTCCTGTGCACCATGTGGGAGGATATGGAGTCCATGATGGCATTTGCAGGGCCGGAGCCTACCATTGCGGTAACTTATCCAAAGGATGAGGAGCTTGGTTTGATCTCTGATCCGATTGTCATTATACAGGAAGTAACCAGTGCAGATAGTCCATTTGAGGATGATAAAAAAGTACATAACATTTAGGGGGGAATGAAGTTGAAGGCATTATCCATCATTGCAGTTGTAGTATTTACATTGACGTTATTTTTCATTTTTGTTTTGGGACCCGTAGACGAGGCGGCTGCAGTAGGATGGGCATTTTTATCTATGTTTTTTGCCATACCTTATTCGATTTTTGTGCTTGTAAAGGTCAATAAATTAAAGAAACCCGTAGTTAATGTCCATGAACAGCTGTTACAATTGGGGGATTTAAAGGACAAAAATATCATCTCGGAGTATGAATTCGACCAGAAGAAAGAGAAGTTGCTTGCAAAGATTAGATAAAACAGGAGAAAGATATGACGAACAGCAACCCAAGCACCAAGGAGATCAACGAGCTCTTGCAAAAGCATAGCATTCACGAACACATCGTGGAAGTAAAGCAGCTGTCAGGAACGACGGCGGGGCGGGTGTTCAGGCTACTTGCGAGCTCGGGCGACCGGTACATTTTGAAATGGGATGATCCTGAGGACATTCGTGTTACATGTCAGTTTCTGAATACATACAGTGAAGTGATGCTGTTGCCAAAGGTTCTTTTTACGAGTTCGGACAACACTTATTTTGCATACAGCTTTATGGAAGGTGTGACTCATAACCATCGGGGAGCGAAGAAAGAATGGTTAACCCGGCTGGTGAAAGAGCTGTTGAATACATATGTACGTTTGCCGGATACAAGGCTATGGGGAAGAATGGGGTATCCACGCGAGACATGGAGGGGATTCAATCAGATTAGTATTGATGAGGCGAGAGAGAATCTTGGTGATGTGCTTACAGCGGAAGACTACAATCTGGTTCAATCAACAGTGAATCGTCTGTTTCATGAGGATGAGTCGGAGAGATTTCTTTTGCACGGGGATGCGGGTGTTCATAATATTGTGTTTGAGCAAAAGGAACTGATTGGGGTCATTGACCCATCTCCGATGGTCGGCCCGGTTCTCTATGATTTTCTCTATGCTTTTTGTTCCTCCCCCGATGACCTCGACCCGATATTGTTATGGGATGTATTCGGTCATCTTGAGCAGGTGACTATGGATAAGTTCAGATTGATGGAAGAAGCACTGGTTCATCTATACTGCCGGATCGGGCTAAGTAACAAACATCATCCGCAGGACTTGCCAGAGTATCTCGAAGCGTGGAATTTGTGGAAACGGTATATAACATAAAGCCAACCTTCGCTTGGAAGGTTGGCTTTACTTTTGCATTAAGGAAAACCATATTATTTTGTGAAGAATGGAATAGCCTCTTTTAGAATTTCTTCACCCGACAGAGGCCCCTTACCCAGTGCCCATATTTCATCATTAACAACGAGCACATGTTTATCTTTCACCGCTTTAATCGATTGGAAGGTGCTGTTATTCATCCATTTATCCAGGTCAGCCTTCGCCCCATAGATGACCAGATAGTCCGGGTTTTCCTGTACAAGGGTTTCCAGATCTACATCGGCTACGTCAATCTTGCCTGGCGTCTGTTGCTGACTGGACTTGTTCTCATCGAAGCTGTATTCCGCACCGATTTTCTCCAGCAGTGTTGCGATATATGAGGTTTTCATCCAGATGTAGAAGTTTTTCTCCAGTGCTTTCACGACGATAACTTTAGGTTTGCCCTGGATTTGTGCGTGGGTCTGTTCAATGTTCTGGTTCAGTTCATTCATGACCTGATCATGTTCTTTTTCTTTGCCAAGCAAGGTTCCCAGCATAGCAAAGTTTTGCTCCATGTCTCCGTAACCATTGGTATAGAGCGCGATGGTCGGTGCAATTTTCTCCAGATCCTCACGTATGGCTCCGTGCACATCGGCATTGGCGATAATCAGATCGGGCTTGAGGGAAGAGATGACTTCCAGATTAGGCTGCTGGTGATTTCCAACAAAAGTATAGTCCTTCACCTGATCTTTCAGATAACCAAGCACTTCCGCTTTATAAGAGCCCGCAATCCCTGTTGGCGTTACACCTAGGGAGACGAGTTCATCCGTGAAGGAGAAATGCAGGGTAACGATTTTTTTGGGCGAGGCAGGGAGTTTGGTTTCTCCCCAGGCGTTCTTTACAACAAATGAACCGTCTGAATTAGAGGTAATTGAAGGAGCCGTTGTTGTATTGGCTTCATTTGAACCTTGGTCTGAAGATGATGTTGCAGTGGAGGAAATGGACGCATTACCACTATCCGTTTTACTCGTGCCATTAGCAGAAGCCGCTGACTCCTTGTCCGATGTAACACCAGCGGTGTTGCCAGCCGTTCCTCCGCCACATGCGGTGAGAACCAGCACAAGAGTTAATATAATTACCATAAATAGTGATGTTCGTTTCATTGGGAATGAACCCTCCCTATTGAAAATTATTTTTTCTGTCCTTGCTTGATGATCAGGTATACAAAATAGGGCGCGCCGATTAACGATGTAATGATGCCAACGGGAATCTCCATTGGAGGGATCAGAATGCGCCCAATCATATCGCCCAGCATGACAAGTAGCGCGCCGAGCGCCGCGGTAAATGGGAGGGAACGGATGAAGTTCTCTCCAACCAGCTTATGGGACAGATGCGGAATAATAAGTCCAACAAAGCTGAGATTCCCCGATATACTGGCTGAGCTTGCGGATAAAGCGAGAGCCACAATGAGTAGTACCGTTCGCACCATGCGAACCCGGGTGCCTAAGGACACCAGCACGGATTCATCCAGCTTCAAAACATTTAAGTACCTTACGAGCAACATGGCGGCTAACAATCCTGCTGCCGTCCACGGCCATAACATCTCTACATGCTGCAAGCTACGTGCATATAAGCTGCCTTTAAGCCAGACCAGTGCCTGACTGGAACTCATGGCATATTTAACGATAAGCATTTTGATAATGGCTTGTAATGCAGAACTAACCGCGATACCAACAAGGGCGAGACGGATCATGGACGTGCCCTGACGACGATAAGCGAGCAGGAAAATGATCAGACTTGCCGTTGCCGAACCTGCCATCGAATAGAAAGGCAGCCAGATTGCGGGCGTTAATGGCGCAAGTAAAATAATGACTACGGTCACCAGTCCGCCACCTGCTGTTGCCCCGATGACATCGGGTGAAGCCAGAGGATTACGGAGGACGGTTTGCAGGATGGCACCTGCGACAGATGCAGCAATGCCTACAAGCATGGCGCAGAGAACACGAGGCAACCGAAGCTCAACAATCGTGCCGGATTGCGCTTGAAACTGGTCGATGATTTCACGGAACGTAACGGGGGTTGCCCCGAAACGAAGCGACAGGATGAATACCAGCGCTATCAAGAATAAGACTGCGGTCATCAATGCAGCGAAGCTCCATTTGGATCGAGAGGACGGATTCTTTAAACGTGTCATGAACGTTTCCTCCCGCGCATGCGCATGAGCACGATGAAGAACGGTGCTCCAATAAACGCAGTAATAAGTCCAACCGGTGCTTCCAATGGATAGAAAAGCAGGCGTCCGATCAGATCGGCATACACGAGAAGCACACTGCCTGTCAGCGCAGCAAGTGGTACAATCGCCCGATAATCGATACCTGTTAACGTCCGAATAATATGTACTGCCATTAAGCCAATGAACCCGATGGGGCCGCATACCGCCGTTGCTGCGCCAACGAGCACAATAATGGCTACCATGATTCCGCTCCGTACGATGGTTAACCGTTGTCCAACAGATATCGCTGTATCCTCCCCCATAGACAATACATTTAACTGGGATGCAAACAAGCAACAAAGGATACTAACGGGAACGAGAGTAACTAGCGAGAACATGACATCTTCCCAGGACATGCCCGACAGATCACCAGCCATCCAGCGCAGCAGTTGATACAGATCGGTATCATGGAATATGATCAGCGTGGTGGTCATTGAACTGAAAAACAGACTGTTCACCAGTCCCGTGAGCACTACACTGCTTGAACTGAAGCGGCTCCGTACACTGAGCACATAAATGAGGATGCCGCTGAGTGCTGTTCCCAACATGGAAGCTGTTACGGTGAAAAAACGGAATGTTTGGAATTGCATCAGCACCATCAGTGCAGCAATCATCATATTGGCCCCCTGATTAATGCCCATAACCTCCGGGTCTGCCAGATCATTCGATGTTAAAGACTGAAGCAGACATCCCGCAATACCGAGTCCGGCACCAACAAGTACCGCAGCGAGAATTCGGGGCAGTCTAATCGTGGTTACCGAGCGAATCAGGGATTCGTTGTCCGTCCAGGCGAACCAGTTGAACAGGATCGGTTCCTTGCGACTGGGTTGCAGATGAAAGATCATGGCCAGATATGCGCCCGCAACAAGCAGGATAAGTAATGTCAGGCCGATCCAGATGGGCTTCGACAGACCTAGATGTTTTCGTACGGCAGAAGCACGAGATGAATTATGAAATGAAAGAAACATGCCGGATTACGTTCATCCCCTTTTCGTTTTTAATGAAAATGATTATCATTGTTGATATAATACATAACAGTTGTGTGATTCATGTGTGTTTAGGAGGAAAATTGTGAGACGTTCCGTTTTATTAATAGAAGATGAAGAATCCATTCGTGAGCTGGTCACGGATTACTTCACGCAATCCGCTTGGCAAGTTATTGAAGCAGCTAACGGGGAAGAAGCACTTGAACTGTTCAATGCCTGTCCTCCAGACTTGGTGATTGTAGATCTGATGATTCCCAAAGTGAGTGGCTGGAATGTGTGCCGGCAGATTCGATCTCAGTCTACCGTGCCCATCATTATCCTTACCGCAAAATCGGAAGAAGAGAATAAGCTGCTGGGTTTTGAGCTAGGTGCCGACGATTATGTGACGAAACCGTTCAGCCCGCGTGTGCTGGTTGCCCGCGCGGAGACATTAATGAAACGTGTGGATAATACGGTGGGACAGGAAGATCCGATCATCTCTTTTGGCAACATAAAGGTATATGAGAGAAAACGAGTAGTGGAGTCAGACGGTCAACCCGTTGAACTGTCTTATAAGGAATATGATGTGTTGCTGCACCTGCTCAGGCATCGAAATTTCCCTTTGACGCGTGAACATTTGTTAAATCAAGTGTGGGGTGTAGACTATTTTGGCGACCCTCGCGTGGTGGATACTCATATCAAAAATCTGCGTAAAAAATTAGGTGAAGATGCCGGATATATTCGTACGGTGTTTCGCATCGGGTACAAGTTTGAGGTTGAATCGTGAAAACGAGAGGGATCGTATTTAAGCTTTTTGCTGCCAATCTTGTATTTTATATCGTCTTCTTTGCAACGGTTGTGGCAGGACATTTCTGGTTCTTTGAACGATTCTATCAGCATGAGCGAGCCAGTGATTTGGGTAAAAAACTGACCTCCTTCGCTTCGGATTACACCCAGCAGAAATGGCCTGCGGAGAAAACACCCATGGTGATGGGCAGTTTCATTACACAAAATCACGTGCAAATGGCCATTCTAAGCAAAGAAGGTGAGGTGCGTCACGATAACCCGTTTCGAATCCAACTGGATACGGATGCAGGACAATTGTTGCCAATCGCAGTTTCCTTTTTCCCGGATATCTCGGCTTTAACTTCGTATGGTTTGCAGTCTGGTGATCGCGTGACGGTGCAAGGTGCTTATTACATGGAGCAGGGACGCGCTCTGTTCTCACCTTATGTCATTCGTAAAGAGGGGTCACCCGCGGTTGGGGTGCTTCCTCACAACGCCGATCGGGAAGGCGTCATTGAGATTAGTGGCACCGTAAACTCGGTATTGTTGCCTGCGCCGGGTCAGTGGAATAACAGGGAAGGTATTATGGCGGCTGCGCTACGCGTGTGGTTTCCTTTGCCGGAAGCAGAGCGGGAGCAGTTGGATCGGGGAGAAGCATTTCATACCGAATGGAAGGAACCTGTGAGCGGTGTACATAATCTGGTGTTTGTGCAACCGATTGTTCGTGATGGTAAGGTCGTGGAGTATCTGTTTGCTCTAACGCCCTTGACGCAGCTTGGGGAGGCATTTGGCGCGCTGGAGGTGTATTACGCCTTTTTCAGTATTGCCGGGGGGCTACTGCTGATGGTCGTTCTGTCCTTTTTCTTCTCCAAAATCGTTTCACGTCCGCTGCTACAATTAAATCGTGATGCGGCTCGCATGGCAAAGCTGGATTTCACGGCCATGGCCCCGATTCAGAGTAAGGATGAGCTGGGTAGTCTGTCCGAAAGTCTCGTCAGTCTTTCTTCCAATCTGGATCGTACGCTGAAGGAGCTTCAACTCACGAACGAGAAACTGGTGCTGGAGATGGAATATAAAAGCCGGATGGAGCAGTTGCAGAAACGTTTTGTGTCGGATGCTTCGCATGAATTAAAGACACCCATCAGTGTGGTGAAGGGATATGCGGAAGGACTTCTGGATCAGATCGCGGAAAATAAACGTGAGCGTTATATTCGTACCATTTTGCGAGAAGCCGATCGGATGGAAAAGCTGGTGCTCGATATGCTGGAGTTGACTAGGCTGGAGGCTGGCGCGGTGAAGCTACGTATGGAATCGTTTACGGCGGATCAACTTGTAGCTGAATGTGTGGAGAAGATGAGACAACTCGCCAAGGCAAAGCAGATGAAGTTCGAGGTGCAGGGTGACCGCGATGTACATGTCTGGGCCGATGCAGAGAAGATGCAGCAGGTTCTGCTGAATTATGTGAGTAATGCGATTCGCAACGGGAATGAAGGAAGTAGCATACGGATAGATATCCAGCATGATCGTGAGCATGAACAAGTGTGTATTGTTGTAGAAAATGAAGGGCCTTCCATTGCAGAGCATGAGCTGACACGAATATGGGATCGATTCTACCGCGAGGAAGATGCGCGCAGTCGTCAGGCTGGTGGAACCGGGCTGGGGTTATCTATCGTGAAGGAGATTGTACAACTGCATCAGCAGTCCTATGGTGTAGCAAATACGCCGAATGGCGTAAAATTTTATTTTACGTTGCAAAGCTCGTCGGAAGATGAGTGATTGTTCCTGAACGTACTGGTCGATGATCGGATTTCTGTGGCTGGAGTACTGTTGAAATAAAAGGGATCGTGGAAATGTTTATCAGCTTATAAGAAGAGGGCCTTGGCTTAAAGCCAGGGCTCTTGTCATTTTAATTAATACTTCATGAAAAGAATCTATAGGCACGTTTACCGGGTGTCGCTACGACTTAAGTAGTACTCCAGCTCTGAAATGAGAGTGTCAGAATTCTAACGATCCCCACGAAGCTTATTTACTCTGATATGAGGGTGTCCAAACTCTAACGATCTCCAGGAGCTTATTTCATCCAGAAACATAAAAAATATACTGTATTGACGCAAAATCAGCTAAATAACGTCTCTGCGGATCGTTAGAAAATAAAAAGCAGCGAAACAGACTAAATAAGGCTTCTGGTGATCGTTAGCGTTTTAGTTGAGTAAGGATACAATGAAAATGAACATCGTTCCGTTCAACAATACAAACAGTCAATGCTGGTGAATCAATGATGTATTACGGAGGAGGAAGTGTAATGACGAGCAATTATAAGATTCCTGAATTGTTGCAAGACATCATGGATTGGGAGCAGGAAATCAAGCATGAAGTATCTTATCTGGAGACACCGACGGGTTATTTTCTACAATTCGATCCTTATGATCACGGGGGTTACTGGAGTTCTCCTGCGGATGCGATCGTGTTTGCCAATACAGGCATGGACGGCATTCATTATTCATTTTTGACGGACTTTGGATATGCTTCTGATCTGAGTTTAGCATCTGTAATTCGTGTAGACCCAATGGATTCTGGTAACTATGCGAGGATTGTGGCCAGCAATATCCGAGAATTTTTTACTCTTGTCTTTTCAGGCTATGGGGGATTGCTTCTAAATGAATTTGAATCGAAACAACAGTACCTGAACTATGTCATGGAGCAAGAGGATGATGCGCGCGAAAGTGAATACTTTGACGGGAAACGCTGGGATCTTGAAAAAAACAAGGTTCGGAACTTGGCTATGCAGCGATTTGATCTTCAGCCCATCTCCGACGGATACTCATACATTCAGGAAGCACGGCAGATCAGACGTGGTGAAGTCATTATCGACACACTAGATGGCCTTGGCGTTGCGCTGGGGAAAGATTTAGTGAGTGATTGTAAGAGAGCGGAGCCTCATCCGTGGCATGAGAAAGAAATTCCATACGATCAAAAGGAGCAATTAAAATCCTACATATCGAGCGCAGATCAGGTGGGTCTGTTTAGTTTAATCCGGGACAGTCAGGCACAAGGGTTCGATGACCCTGATGTATACCGAGCGATGAAAGATCGGCTCGTTTCATTTGGTCTGACGATGGAAGCGCGAAAGCTCATGCACTACAGGTAAAATGTGTTGAAACCTAGACGTAATTTTATTCAACCTATAAAATGGGATTATAAAACAAAACATAGTTTCATTAAGTGAAACTTAATAAGGGGATGAATCAAATGACCTATCATTTCAATGGCATTGATCATGTGCAGTTGGCTGCTCCTGAAGGTTGTGAGAAGGAAGCTAGAGATTTTTTTAATCAAATTCTTGGATGGACAGAAATTCCTAAGCCGGAACAGCTACAGAAACGCGGTGGTGTGTGGTTTCAATGCGGCGTCCATCAGGTTCATATCGGTGTGCAACATGATTTCGTACCTGCTTCCAAAGCCCATCCGGCCTTTCATGTCCAAAACCTGGAGCAGCTGCGTGAACACCTGCACAAGCACGGTATCGAAGTATTAGATGATGAAGCAAGATCAGACGAGGGAGTACGGCGTTTTTATCTGAATGATCCCTTCGGGAATCGACTGGAGTTTCTGGAATTCATTGCAGTATAAACAGCAAAAAACAGGGCGATCCCTTAACGGGAACCGTCCTGTTTTGCCTTATCCCAATAAAAGGGAGTATCCGCTAACCTGCAACACATTAATGATGGTGATGCGCATGTGCATCGGGTGCGTCACCTTTGACGGTGCAGAGGACGGAGGTATCGTGAAGATGCTTTTCAGACTCAACCTGCAAGGTGACATGTTTGATCTCTTTGTGTTCCAGCAGATGTTCGATCTTCTGTACAAGCACCTCGGACGCATATACATCCATTGTTCCATCTACCACGATGTGGGCAGTCAGTGCGTTCAGGTTGCTGGTGATCGACCAGACGTGAACATCGTGTACACCTTTGACACCGTCCACCTGTTGAATCGTCTGCACCAAATCGTTCACATCGACGTTTGCGGGTGTGCCTTCCATAAGAATGTGCAAGGAAGATTTGGTGACATAGAATCCACTGCGTAATACCAGCACCGCAACAATGACACTTGCGAGTGGATCTGCCCAGCCCCAGCCGAAGAACATCATGAGCAGGGCAGCAGCAATCGCACCGATAGACCCCAGCATGTCACTGATTACGTGCAGATAAGCCCCGCGCATGTTCAGGTTGCCCTCGGTATCGCTGCCACGCATCATAATCCAGGCAACCAGAATGTTCACGAGCAATCCGATTGTACTGATGATCAGCATGCCCATCGTTGCCACTTCGGGCGGGTGGATAAAGCGGCCAATAGCCTCGTAGAAAATATAAAGCGCAATGGCAATTAACGTCACGCCGTTCAGTGTAGCAGCCAAAATCTCGAAACGTCTGTAACCGTAGGTTTTCCCCGTATTGACGGCTTTGGCTCCATATGTGAACGCGAGCAAAGCAATACCGAGCGCGATAGAGTCCGAGAGCATATGACCTGCATCGGAGATGAGTGCAAGACTGTTCGTAATGAATCCTCCGAAGGCTTCTACGATCATGTAGAAGGTAATGATAATGAAGGAAAAGAGCAGTACTTTTTTATTATTCGTGCCGTGCGCGTGATTGTGTCCATGATCGTGGGTATGATTGTGCCCATGTTGTTGTCCTGACATTGTAATCCTCTCCTTTGGAACGATCCTCTGTTATGTATGTTGCGTGATCATATAGCGTTACGTGTTACTTGTGGGTGTGTTGCTGATCATTTTTGTAATACGGTTCACTCCTATTTATATGAACATATGAGCAATCACTCATATGTTGTAAACTTATTATAATTCGGCCTCATAGTAGTGTCAACCAGATTTGCGAAAATATAAACATGCATCCACACAGACAGCTGTAATGTCAACTGCACCACTTAACTGCACTGGCTAATGGCTTCGTTTTTGTGCTACCATCGGGGCAGGATCACTATAGAAGGGCGGACTACGAGATGAAACATCTGCTGCTAGCAGACGATGATGCGAATATTCGCGCACTGTTGCGCCATGTCATGACGAAGGAGGGATACCGGGTACATGAAGCACAGGATGGTGTGGAGGCGGTCCAAATGATACAGCAGACCCCCATCGATCTTGCGATCCTGGATGTGATGATGCCAGGCATGGACGGACTTGAACTGTGTGATTACATACGTCAGCATTACGACATTCCTATTATATTGCTGACCGCAAGGGATCAGCTGGCAGACAAGAAAGAAGGATATTTGCGAGGCACAGATGAGTATGTGACCAAGCCATTTGAACCTGAGGAACTGGTGTACAGGGTCAAAGCGTTGTTTCGCCGATATCACCGAACTTCCAGCGATATCATTCGCATGAATCGGGTCGTGATTGACCGCAACAATGTGGAAGTAAGCGATGGACAGTCGATTCTTTTTTTACCAATGAAGGAGTTTGAACTACTGTCTCAGCTTGCGCAGTTTCCGGGGCGCCTGTTCTCGCGTGATGAATTGATTCGTCTCGTCTGGGGAGCGGATTATGAAGGGGACGACCGAACGGTCGACGTACATATCAAGCGATTGCGTGACCGCTTTGCGGATTATACCGATGATTTTGTCATTCAGACGGTGCGAGGGATTGGATACAAAATCGAGGTGAAATCGCATTGAGATCGTTATACGTTCGCATATTTCTCATTACGGTGGCGGTGATTATCGTCAGTAGTTTGCTCGGATTCTTTTTCTCCAACATCTACTATCACGCTAAACTTAAAGACTTTAATGATGAGAAGTTGGTTGGTATCGCCATGGACATGAAAAAGTTTGCCGAAGAGCAGCCTGAGCCGAGTACGGTACAGCGATATCTTCACAATGCAGCGGCATTAGGATACGAAATCTATGTCACCGATGGTCAAGGCGATGATCAGTTTTACGGCCGTGAATTCCGCGAAAAGCAGTTGGACAAGCAGGCTGTTCGTCTGGTTCTAGGCGGCGATGTGTATCATGGCGTGGCCGAGTTTCCGAGCCAACCGTTTATTACCGGATTTTTTGACAACCAATTAAGCAATACGGTGGGGGTTCCACTACAGGTGAGCGAGGTTCGTTACGCCATGTTCATGCGTCCCGATGTTATTTTGCAATTTGGAGAACTGCGGATTTTCTTTGCGCTCATTGGGGCATTAACGGTGGGTATCAGTGTGCTGATCTTTCTGTTCAGCACGCGTTATCTGGTCAATCCGATCGAACGGCTATCCGAAGCGACAAAACGTATTGCTCAAGGCAATTATAATCTGAAATTAAATACAGCAAGGCGTGACGAAATTGGGCAGCTCGCCCAGCATTTTATGACGATGAGCCGTGAATTGGAACGGGTGGACCAGGCCCGGCAACAGTTTGTGTCCAACGTATCCCATGAGATCCAGTCACCTTTAACCTCCATTCAGGGATTTGCGCAATTGGTAGCGGATCGGGAATTACCGGAGCAAGAACGGGCGCATTACGCATCCATTATTGAAAAAGAAAGCCGGCATCTCTCGTTGCTCAGTAAACAATTGTTACTCCTGTCTTCCTTGGAACAGGGTCATGAAGATATGACGCAAACCCAAGCTACCTTCGCGCTGAGAAGCCAATTCCGTCAGGCGGTTCAAGTGTTGCAATGGCAATTGGAGGAGAAAGAGTTATCCCTGCGCATGTCTGTACCGGAATCCATAAAGATTACAGGCAATGAAGTGTTACTGATGCAGGTTTGGATGAACTTGCTTGGTAATGCGGTGCAGCATCTGCCGAAGGGCCGTAGCATTGAGGTTCGGGCAGAGCAGTTGGATAAAGCGTGTGTCGTGTATATTCAGGATACTGGAGACGGAATTGCAGCCGAACATCTGCCGTTTCTGTTTGATCGTTTCTATCGGGCAGATCATGCGCGTGAACGTTCATCTGGTGGGACCGGCCTGGGCCTTGCGATTGTGCAGAAAATTATTCGTCTCCATCACGGCACCATTGAGGTGTCCAGTTCAGCTGAAGGCACGCTCTTTACCGTAACGCTTCCGCAGATGTAATGTGTTATTCATTTTCCGTTCATTTTCACCTCCTATACTTGGATTATCAAGAGGGAGGTCAGAGCATATGTACTTGGCTATACGGGAAATGAGATTTGCAAAAGGACGATACGCCTTGATCGCGACCATCATGGTGCTGGTTTCGTTTCTGGTGTTGTTTGTAACCGGACTTGCTCAGGGGCTGTCGTATGATAACGCGGCTTCGATTAAAAATATGGCAGCAACCCATTTTGTGCTTGAACAGGATTCGAATCATCGATTTACTCGTTCACAGGTGGGCCAGCAGGAGCTGGATGAGGCCCGTGCTGTCGTTGGACGGGATAATGCCGAGCCGCTTGGGGTTCGAATGACGACCGTCAGCCCGGCGGACGATACCAAGAAGATCGATGTCACCCTATTCATGGTGAACCCGGGAAGCTGGCTGGCGCCAACGGTTACCGAAGGCAATGCGATCAACGATCAGTCCGCAGGGCAGGTGGTGGTCGATCGGAAGCTGGCAAAATCCGGCGTCACGATTGGCACGGTTCTGGTGGATCAAGCCTCGGGGACGGAGTGGACAGTGAGTGGTTTTGTGCAAAATGAATCGTTCAGTCACGCGCCGGTGGTGTTTATGAATGAGCAGGAATGGCTTACATTGCAAGCTGGATCACGTACTGTGCAGGCAACTTCTGTAATAGGTCGAGTAGACACCGGCACTGGCACTGGAACAAGCGCGATTGCTAAAGCGAATACTGACGCTACTGGCACTGAAAAGAGCGCTGAAGCTGTAATGGGTACATCGACTCCATCTGTTTCACCGAGCACAGTCTACAATGCAATCGCGGTCAAAGGTACGGATGAACAGGTAAGCAAGCTGAGTGCCGCCTTACCAAAGACAGAGATCATCACCAAATCGGATGCGGTATCCGCCATCCCTGGTTATAAGGAGGAACAAGGCTCATTACTGATGATGATTGCTTTCCTGTACGTCATCTCGGCATTTGTACTGGCGGTATTTTTCTACGTCATTACAATTCAGAAGACCAGTCAATTTGGCATTTTAAAAGCGATTGGAACACGAAACGGTTATCTGGCAGGCAGTGTGTCGCTACAGGTGTTGCTGCTGTCCGTCGGTAGTCTGGTGATTAGCGTATTGCTTGTGCGGCTGTTCGAATCTGTTCTTCCAGCATCTATGCCTTTTCAATTAGGAATATCCACCCTTGCATTGACCTGTGTGTTATTCATCCTGATGTCGATGGCGGGTTCGTTGTTCTCGGTGTGGAAGGTTACCAAAATTGATGCGCTTGATGCGATTGGGAGGACGGCAGCATGAGAAACCGACTGGAATTACAAGGGATTACACAGACATTTGATGACGGTGGCAGTCAGCGCACCATTCTGGATCAGCTTGATCTACAGGTTGCAGAAGGGGAACTTGTCGCGGTGATGGGCCCTTCGGGTTCAGGAAAAAGTACATTTCTGTCCATTGCAGGTGCACTGCTCGAACCCACGGATGGGGAGGTACTACTGGATGGCTCTTCGATCATGGGCAAAAGTAAAACGGACATCTCGGATGTGCGGCTGCGCCAGCTCGGATTTATATTTCAAAGTGCGAATCTGATTCCTTACCTGAAGGTGGAGGAGCAGTTATTAGTAGTAGCGAAGCTTGCGGGTATGGACAAAAGTAAAGCCGAGCGCCGTGCAGGTGAACTGCTGGAGACGGTGGGCCTGTCTCACCGGCGCAAAGCATATACTGACAAGCTGTCCGGCGGAGAACGCCAGCGCGTTGCCATTGCGCGGGCGCTAATGAATGATCCGGCTGTGCTACTGGCGGATGAACCGACGGCTAGCCTGGATGCGGAGCGCGGGCTGGATATTGTAGGCACGATTGCACGGCTCGTGAAGGAGCAGGGCAAGAGTGCAGTGATGGTTACGCATGATGAGCGGATTTTGCCGCTCTGTAGCCGGGTTCTTTTTTTGGAAAAGGGAAAGCTAGTAGCACGTTAGAGGATTGTGAATTTGCTTTTCGAAGAAATAAGTTGATGAGAAATACGCTTAACGGTTAGTTTCAGTGCGATGAGAGGGTCACAGCTCCTGTGGGAGAGGTGGCCTTTTTTTTGTGTTTTCGACTATAATTGGAAGGGAATGGCGTGTACGTTGAGGTAAAGATTCAGGCTACGAATGGATGACAGTACATCATGAATTTCATTGGGAGAGGATTGGATGCGAATGAACAGCATAGATGCACAACAATTTCCGGCACTGAGCACGTCGATCCACTGGGGAATCATTGAGGCGGAGTTTAGGCTAGGCGAGCAAATAGACGAGACATTGGTGAGTAATGTGAGTATTATTCCGTTTGTCGGAGAACAGTGTGTCGTGTTTCAACTGGATAACGGACTGTGGGAACTGCCCGGAGGAACGTTGGAAGCAGGAGAGCATTACATGGACGGATTGAAACGTGAACTGATGGAAGAACTAGGCGGGGAGCTGCGTAGTTATCAGGTTTTTGGGCAATTCTACTGCACCTCCAGTTCACTTGAGCCGTATCGCCCGCATATTCCGCATCCGCATTTTGTCAGGGTGATTGGTTACGGAGATGTGGAGTTGGTTGGTGAGCCGCTTAATCCCGAGGATGGGGAGCAGGTGGTGTCGGTTGAGATCGTAGAGATCGATGAAGCCGTACGGCGCTTCCGGGATCAGAATCGGCATGATATTGCCGAGCTGTACGAACTGGCCTATGTGCTGCGACAAGCAGAAAAAGGCTGATGTAGACGCAAGGTATTGTTGCCGTTTTGAAGTATGGTTTTGTAAAGTATCGACAAACGTATCTACATAAAGGAGGTTCACCCATGATTCGGGAAGAGATTAATCGGATGCTGGATGTGTTGCCGGAAAGTGAACTTAACGTGGCATACTCACGAGTTGAAATGGTGTACCGCAAATATATGTATGAGAAAATGATCGCGGACAAGGGAGTACAAGTGACCGAGTTGTGCGAGGAATCGGAGGAGATTGTTCAGCGCTGGGATGAGGTGTTTGCCCATAACTTGGATGATGTTTCGAAAGAAACGATCTATTACAGCCAGTACAAATGGCATATGTTCAGTTACAAACAGCAGGAGTGTTTGGAAGGGGAAGCAGCACGAGCAGCCTTCGATGCCGAAGAGAAGACCGACTTATATGTGATGTATCAACATACGCCGTTTGTCCAGATCTATGAGAGCGCAAGTGCTGTCGTCGCAGCTGATTTTGATGAACAACAGGATATCTATATTTTTGACAAGGTGTTTACATGGACATATGTGCATACGCATGAATCAATATGCGGGCCGTATTTCTATAAAATCGAACAGGTATAGAGGGGAGAGAGCTCTGTTGCAGGAACTTTTTAAAGAGATGATCAAAAATGAAGTGAAACCTTTATTAGTCCGTCACGGTTATACTAAGAAGGGTCTTAACTTTCGTAAAGTAGATGGAAATCTTGTATACACATTCAACTTTCAAAAAGCAAAATATAATACCGTAAGCCTGGTTCGGTTTTATATCAATGGTATGATTCATTCCTCCGAGCTTGCGGAGCTACAGATCGTTACACCAAGTGGTGCAGTACTGGAGGAGCAGGCTCATTTTATCTGCAGAATTGACAAAATAGTTCCTGCTGCTCCAGACCGCTACTCTTTGACACCTGACACCGACCTGGTCACCTTTTCTAAAGAACTGTTCTCCCATCTGGAAAAGGCCGTTGAATACATGGAGAACATAACCAGCGCCAGGGATATTGTGGAGTATTATATGAACATAACCGCACTACATTTAAGCGAAGAAACCTTTCATTATCTACTGCAAAATGGCGATACTACGACTGTTCAGAAATATCTACAACAGCTACACGCTAAATATGGAGCCCAAAAGCGATGGACGATTTTTGAGAAGAAGTATGCCGCTATTTTTGCATCGTATGGACTCTAACACATTCTTCAGGATGTGTAGTAGACCGGTTCTACTTTATATAACGTTTGCTCAATCGTTGGACATAAGGCAGCATCATACACTCCATGAAATTTGATTCTAAAATAAAGACTTTTGAGAAAGTTTTTAATGTTGTTTTTTTGCCTGAAGGCAGGCAAAAATTCGGATTCATTCTCCACCGTGCCAAAACGTTGAATCCATTGTTGAACGGACGCCTGACTAAGGATGTTTCTATCCAGAATACACATGACTGGTGTTATCATTCGTTCGTCTTCGCCATCGGAGTAGACCCGGTCACTGATCGTCATTTTCTCGTACACCAGATCCAGCATCGTTGATAAATCAGCCTCATCTAATTCATTATATTGAGCCAAATCTTCCAACACATCAGCAGCATGAGCTACAGCGTGAGCCCAACCCTTAGTTTCATCATATCCACGGTAATCCTTTTCTTCTCGTACATTGTGAAAGACTACATCCTTAATCTGATGAATGCGCTCACTTGACAGGAAGGGCGATGCTGCGTGTCTCATGAAAAGAAGAGGGATAACCAGCATGGAAAAGGAACGTGTGAATACGGAGTCGGAATGGGTTTCCCCCAGTCCATAAAGCAGATGGTCACGATCTAAAACGGTGGTTAAAATGTGTTCTAATTCGGATGTAGTCAGAGAAAGGCCAGGAATCCAGTGAGATAGGGTGGTATAGATCAACTCATCACGCAATTGTGCGTCCACCGTACCTATGTTATGTAACATTTCTTGGATCAGGACGAAGGCGTCTGACTGTGCTTGATATTGATTTTCTCGTATGTACATCAGTTTTTCTTTTAAATTCATTTAAACACACTCCTGCAATTTAAATTTCATTCTAGTAAACTTATTATCAAACGTATTATACAATCTCTAAGGAGGAAAGCCCAAATGACAATCAATAAAGGAACACGGCGAACATGCGAGAAGGGACATACATTTCTTAAAAAGAGTGATTGTTCGACTTGTCCCAAATGTGAGGCGGAACGTAAACCTAAAGAGGGATTTATGAGTCTACTGTCTGCTCCGGTAAGACGCGCACTGGAAGCAGAAGATATTACGACATTACCAAAACTTGCTGAATATACGGAAAAAGAAATTCTGAAACTGCACGGTATAGGGCCATCGTCCATGCCTATACTGCGTAAATCGCTGGAGGAAGAGGGATTGTCCTTTAAGGTATGACTTTAATCTTTGATTTCAAGCTTTTTTGATCGTTTCCTCATTCCTCAGCTCCTTTGGAAGCTACTCTATAACAGATAACAGTTCTTCCATCGTGACTTGATACAGCAAGTCACCCTCACTCAGTAGCAGGCGATCCTGACGAAAATCCTGTCGCGCCTGTTGGAAGGGACGGTTTTTCTCGTTCAGCAATTGGAACTTCGTTCCTTTGGTGAGGCTGCCAGACTTCTGCATTTTCTTGAAAATAAATGTTCCATGCTTCCCGTACCCGGCATCAAACAGGAAGTGATATCCATCCGTACAGAAACCGGAGGAACCTGATATATTCGGATTCAGGAAGTTCACTCGAGTAGACTCCGGTTTGAATCCTCCCGAAATACAGCCAAGTGAAAAGTCACTATAATAGTAGAACCAGACTTCTTCCTCGTTCACCACATTGAGTGCATAACAATCTGCAATGTCTGCACTGTTATTTTTATAGAGCACATTCCCGTATGCATCCCAAGCGAGCAATCCACTCGCCCCAACGGGCTGATCCCAGCCATAGTTACCAAAGATACCTTCATCGAAGTAACTCGTCCAGATCGTTCCATGCTTCGTCACCTGTACACTCTGAATCCCATCCCCGAGCAAAAATTCTCGAATCGTCGTGCCTTCCATATCACATACTTTGGCGTTCAGATCAAATTGATCGTTTCCATAATAGGTGCAGCGCGCACCAACGAGCAGAAGATGTTCTTGTAAAGGCTGTACATAATGATAGTGAAATTGTTGTCCCCCGATGACAACTTCCTGGACATATTGATCCGATACAATCAGCACTTTGTACGTGTATGGCTCCTTTAGTTTGGTTTGCACGAACATACCTTTTCTTCGTTCAGGGACTTGATTGATAAGTAGTATATATGCAAGGCCATCGTGTCCCCACTGTACGGAGACGATATCGAAACCTTCGGTATAAACGGAGATATCTGCAAAAGGCAGTAACGTTAATTTTGGATCAGGCATGGCTAAATCCTCCTTATTATAAGTAATCGTAAGCAGCATCGTAGGCTGCTGTTGTTAAGTTGAATTATGACATGAGCGGACGGGACGGAACATGGTGTAAGTATAACGAACCTGATAATAGGAGGTAGAAAAAATGAGTATGCCTCATTTCTTCACTGTAGTACAATAAGGAAGTTGTGTAAATTTTTATGGGAGGAACTAAATAGCTTTCAAGTAAGAATAGGAAAGAAACGTATAGAGTATTTATACATATGGAATTGAATAGCGGCAGTTAAAACAGCATAAGAGAAGGACGTGTTAGAAGTGCAACAAGAACCTCGACAAGAACCATTTCAAGAATCAATGATAGAATACCGTCCATTGGGTGTGTCTGGACTCGGAGGCTGGCTGATCCTAATCCAGATTGGTTTGTGGTTCACATTAGTGATGCTCCTTGCACAGATTAGCCAGTCTGTTTTACCCATTTTAAACACAGAGACATGGGAGATTCTAACTTCGAAAGATTCAGGTTATTATCACCCACTTTGGGGTCCAATGATTATTTTTGAGGCGATTTACAACATATTGTTTCTATTATTCACGGTGTATGTCATCGTTGCTTTTTATCGTAAAAAAGCGATTCTTCCACGCCTGATGATTATTTTTTACAGTCTTAGCCTTACAGTAGGCATCGTGGATTCTCTGCTGCTCTCTCAGATTCCGATGGCGAGAGAACTGGCAGACGGAAGCTCGATTCGGGATATTGCAAGATCCGCCATTGCCTGTGCGATCTGGATTCCGTATTTTATCAAGTCTGAACGTGTGCAAAATACTTTTGTTCGTTAAATGATGAGACAGTGAGAGGTGACAAGAACGCCATGAAGATTTTCCTGGTTCGACACGGTGCAGACGAAGAAGGTTATCGCGGCGGTTGGAGCCAAAGGGGACTCACCGAAGCAGGTGTTATTCAAACCAGAGCTTTAGGATCGTATCTGTATGAACATAAAGAGCAATATGATATTCATACGGTGATAAGCAGCGATCTACCCCGTGCGGTGCAAACAAGCCAAGCCATTGAAGAGTCATTGGGCATTCGAGGTATACACACACCTGATTGGCGTGAGATGAACAATGGTGACATGGCGGGTATGCTCCATGCGGAAGCGGAGGAAAAGTACCCCGGGATTTATTTTAATACGCTCAAGATGGACACTGCTTTTCCGGGCGGAGAAAGTCCGACCCATTTTTATACAAGAATACAAAATGCATTCGAGAATCTTTGTGTTCAACTCGAAGAGAAGCGAATCCAATCGAATGTTTTACTGGTGACCCACGGTGGGGTGATTAATGTCCTTTATTATGTGCTGGCTAACAGGGAGTGGAGCAATACGTCCAGTTTTTATCCCATCGACAACACGAGTATTCACACGGTTCAGAACATGAAAAATGGCTGGAGCATATTGGACACGAACAGGATTCCTCATTTAAGATCGTAAAGTAACAGAACTCCAAGGCACCATGTTAAGAAAGGAAACCTGATTTGATAAAAAAAATGCTGAATATCGTGATTGGTATCTCAATTCTGGTGTATTTGTACTTTCTCTATATCATGTTGATGCATCCACCGACGGATGGTTCAGACATTGCACAATTGCAGATTAGATCAGCGTATACGGTAATCGTTATTGCTGTCGCCGGTTTTATTCGTTTGAAATTATAGAGGTGCAGGAGTTAATCATTTTTATATGGAACGTACATAATGTCATAGCGACCTTGGAATGTCTTTCGCTATAATCTTCAGGTTATCAGGACGTGGAGGTAACTGGCTGAAAGATAATCAGGGGAGGCGTATGACGATCAGAAACAAATATAAAGCACTTGAACTGGAGACCCCGGGCGTCTATGAGCTGGAAGGGCTAGAGGTTGGAGTGACTTCGAATTGCAATTATAAATGCGACTACTGCTGTGCCTACAATCGAGATGATGGGGAGTGTATCAGCGGTGCAGAAGTTATCCGAATTATTCGTGAGCTTCCACATCTCAAGCGGGTACGCCTGTCAGGCGGCGAGGTGACGCTGAAATATCAGGATTGTCTGGAGATTGTAACGTACTGTGCAGCACATGGCATCGATACACAGCTGAACACCAATGCCAGTCTGTTGACAGAGGAAAGAATCATAGCATTACGGGATGCCGGCTTGTCCAATATTCATATTTCTTTCAACTACACCGATGCGGAGTCGTATGCTGCCTACTATCGTGTGCATCCACGCATGTATGAGAGATTGGAACAAAACATCCGTCTGTGCACGGAGCTGGGTCTGGAAACGGTGCTAGAAACATTGCTGTTCAAAGGCAATCAGGAAAATATGCAGGCGATCAGCGATAAAGTCTACGGCTTAGGTGTTCGTATTCATGAGATTCAGAACAGCATCAAGATGCCACACACCGACTGGAGTCAGATTGTCTCCAAAGAGTCACTGGTTCAATCCGTCAAGGCGTTAATCGAACATAAAAATCCGGATACGACGCTCTATTTCACATGTATGGATCGGTTTGCCGAACAATTGAATCTGCGTGAACAGCCAGGTGTATATTTCTCGAACTGTGTGGATGGTACGAAACAATTACACTTGCATGGTAACGGTGACATTCTGATCTGTGAGCTGTGTCATCCGGTGGTGATTGGTAACATTTATAGTGGCACGTCGCTAAAAGATATCTATAAGCAGCAGCCCGCTGCACTAACGGATTTTCTGGAAAAGCGCCCTTGCCCGGCTTATGATGCTTTATTCACATAAATCCATTCTACTTTGAGGTCTTCTGATTTCCTTTAACGGAAACGGAGGATCTTTTTTGTATTTTAAAGATAAACTTATAGCCATCTTACCTCTTTCATTTCAGATTCATTTAAGTTACCGGTCCTAATATGGCATTAGAACGTAAATGAATCTGGAGAGGTGAATGATACATGATCAAACTCTTTGAAAAAAACAATCGGAAAGACCAACATAGCATTCCTGTTTCCCGAAAAAAACGCAGGTGGCTTACCTTTACCCTTGTGGCTGTCATTGTTATAGGTAGCATTCTGTACAGCCTGGCTGACCGATATTTGATTCGGCATGTACAGGTGGTTGTGGCTGATGATAACACGGTAGCTACTCCTGCAACGGCGAATGCTGGATCTGAGGGAACAGCGAGTACAACCTCTACTACAACGAGTGCAACGGGTGTACATGCAACGTCGGATGACTGGAATTACAGCAGTGATGATCTAAAGATACAGATTCAGAAGGTGCAGACAGGCTCCGGCTCGGATCAGATTACCTATTATGTAGCTGATGTACAGGCGAAGGACGCGAGCAGTTTGCGAACTGCGCTGGCGGACAATAGCTTTGGCACCAATATCACGGAGGACACATCGGAGATTGCCGAAGCAAACAACGCGATTTTTGCGATAAACGGTGACTACTACGGATTCCGTGATGATGGTGTCATTATCCGTAATGGCGTGTTGTATCGGGACAGCCCGACAAGGGATGCGTTAGCCCTGTTCAATGACGGGACGATCAAAACGTATGACGAAAATGATATTTCCTCTGCTGAACTGCTGGCAGAAGGGGTAACCAATACGTTATCCTTTGGGCCGATTCTGGTGCAGAACGGTGAAATTACTAGTGATTTCAGTCGTGTGAAAATCGACAATAACTTTGGCAATCGCTCCATTCAGGATGCGAATCCACGAACAGCTATCGGTATGATAGCTCCAAACCACTATGTGTTCGTTGTGGTTGATGGGAGACAGGATGACAGCCGGGGCATGACGCTGGCTGAACTTGCCCAGACGATGAAAGACCTGGGCGCAACCGAGGCATATAACCTGGACGGCGGTGGTTCTTCCACCATGTATTTTATGGGCAGGGTAGTCAACAATCCTTTGGGACGTAACCAGGAGCGTGGCGTAAGTGACATTCTGTATCTGACGGAGGCACAATAATATGACAATCCTTATTCCATCCTATGAACCTGACGTTCGTTTATTGAATCTGGTTATGCAGTTACAGACATTTAAGCTTGGGCCTATTGTGATCGTAGATGATGGCAGCGGGGCTGAATACCGTGGAATTTTCGAGACAGCTGAGGCGTACGGTTGTACAGTGCTGACACATGAGGTCAATCGGGGCAAAGGGCGGGCGCTGAAGACAGGTTTTCAGTATATAAGAGAGCATGGCCCCCAAGGCGGAGTCGTGTGTGCAGATAGTGACGGGCAGCATCTGCCGCATGATATTCGGAGTATCTTTGAGACACTGCTTGCGCAGACAAGCCCTGGCATTGTATTAGGAAGTCGTCGCTTTACAGGTAAGGTGCCTGTCCGTAGTCGTTTCGGTAACCGTGTTACCCGTACTGTGTTTGCGCTGACAACAGGCACTAAGGTGAATGATACACAGACGGGACTTCGTGGTTTTCCATATGCGATGCTGGACTGGCTGTGCCAAATTCCCGGAGAACGGTTTGAGTATGAGATGAACATGCTGCTAACCGCACATAAGGAAGATTATGAAATTACAGAAGAATTTATTGATACGGTCTATCTGGACCACAATGAATCCTCCCATTTCCGTCCTTTGGCAGACTCGTTTCGTATCTACATGCCCATTCTGATGTTCAGTACATCTTCTGTCTTATCTGCTCTGATTGATTTTGGATTATTATTTATCATGCAGTATTTCACACATAATCTGTTTCTGTCGGTGGTTGCCGCAAGGCTTTGCAGTTCCATGTTCAATTACACCATGAATCGCAAATATGTATTTTCCGCAGGTAGGGGCTCCAAGATCGGGCAGTCGTTACCGAAATATTTCTCGCTTGTGGTGCTTGTGCTACTACTAAACTACGGTTTGTTATATTTGTATAATGAACAACTGATCATTCCGCTATTGGCGGCTAAAATTCTGACGGAAATTTCAATTTTTGTGTTCAGCTACTGGGCACAGCGAAGATTTGTATTTTAATTAGCCTAAGGATCAGGATCGTGTGCATCTGTTTTAGTTCTTAAATACGGTGCTTTGCTCGAGAACAAGTGTGTACAGCTACATGGAAAAGGAACATAAAGAGTGAGCGATCGGGCTCGCTCTTTTTCAATTGATGCGGTTTCCAAAATATTGGATTATAGGGTACGATGGACATAGGGGTTAACGTGAATGAACCTATGGCAGGAGGTAGATCATGTATCTTCGAAGTGTTGAATTAATGTCAGACAAGATCGAGCAACCTGGGGAATATCCCTTCAGTATCCCGTCGATTCATTCCATGGGGCGACTGGAGTTTAGCAATAACGTTACGTTTTTTGTTGGTGAAAATGGATCTGGAAAATCAACATTGCTGGAAGGCATCGCGCATCAATGTGAATTTAATACCGCCGGAGGCGGGCGGAATAACGTGTTTGAAACACATGCATCTGAGTCCTCACTAGGAGACTATCTAAGACTGGCCTGGTTGCCTAAAATGGCAAACGGTTTCTTCTTGCGATCGGAATCGTTCTATCAATTTGCATCCCATGTCGATGAGATGCCGGAATCTCTTCGATATTATGGCGGACGTTCATTGCATAAGCAATCCCATGGCGAGTCTTTTCTTAACTTGTTCATCAACCGTTTCAGTTCAAAGGGGATTTATCTGCTTGACGAGCCAGAGGCCGCTTTGTCTCCAGCGCGGCAGCTCTCGTTGCTACGAATTATTCATGACTTGTCGAGTACTTCGCAATTTATCATTGCGACACATTCGCCCATTCTGCTCGGGTATCCGGGGGCCAATATTCTAAGTTTTGACGACGGACATATTCACGAGATTAGGTATGAGGATACAGATCATTATCAGATTACTCGCAGCTTTCTGGAGAATCGGGATCGAATGCTGCATGAATTGTTTAGGGATGATTAACTGGATAACGACAAGCAGAAATACGAATTAAACCATTGGATATTAGAAGGAGAGATCGGATGAAAACAGGATTGTTAATTGTGGATATGCAAGAGAGCATTGTGCGTCAAAAGATGGATCAGAAGGCTATAGACCATGCCTGCGAATATATCAATCATGTCGCGAACGTACTTCGCTCCAATGACCATGTGGTCGTGCATATTCAAGATGTGGAAGGCATGGAGGGAGCAGAACCCGAGCAATATCAGGTCATTTCAGAGATTGATGTGGATGGGGAAGATATTACGATCACCAAAGAGAGTTCCAATGCATTCTGGCAAACCAATCTGGAGCAGACGCTCAAAGATTTAGGCGTTGAACTGCTCATCGTATCCGGTTTTGCCGCAGAAGAGTGTGTCCTGTTCACATACAATGGTGCCATGGAGCGCGGATTCAGACCCGTGATGCTCCAGAACGGTGTTCTTAGCACATATTCAGATGCCGTAGCTTCAGCCTACAGGGATCGCAACGTAATCTCGTACCCGGTGGTTGATTACTTGATTGGATCGCGGATGTCATAAACGGAGGTTACTGTTCATCAAAATGCTGATTTTATTCTCGAAGGGGGAAAAGCAGGATGGATGGATACTACATTGCTTTATTAATCGTACTTTCTTGCACGGGGCTGATCTGGACGGTCAAAGGCATTAAAAAAAGGCTGCGTCTGATGGTGTTTTTCGGTGTCATTCTGATGCTGGCACCTATACTAATCATTATGGGCTGGATGACATGGTTACCGCTTGTCAGCTCCGTTGCACTTGTTGCTTCTTTGTTTGTGCGGAAAGAGGCAAGGAGACAGCATGAGTGACCCTGTTACTGGGAGGAAGTCATAATGCCAAATCATCAATTTGTTGTTGAAGATCAAACCGTTCTCAAAGAAAACTTGATGGATGCTTACTCTTGGGACTCTGATGGAAAGGTATATAAACGTGGACTTGGGGTAGTAGAGCAGGCTGTGTTTGAGGATGAATTTATATCTTACATCCATGATACTCTTCGTTGGTTAGACACATGGAATCCGAGTACTGATACAAGACATACAGGACTGAATGTACATGGGATAACCGTTATTGTTGGGCAGGATATCCTGTTGAAGCTTGAGCAAATTATACGATCATGGAATGAGTTACTTAGCCTTGCTCCTGACCCAATTGTTCTTACAGGGAATTATTGCATCGATGTAACGACGGGGAAGAGATGCGATGAGAAGCTTGTGTATGACAAAACCGATTTAATAGATCAATTGAGCAAGCTTGCTGTCATGACAAAGTATGCTGCAGAGACCGGACGTTGTATTATACATTTTGGCGTATAACGATCTGTTGAAAGAGGGGAACAATGACTAGACGTATTATCGTAACAGGCGGCGCTATTATTCGAGACCATGCAGGGAAAATTTTGCTTCAACGAAGATCGGATTACGGAGATTGGGGATTACCTGGGGGCGGTATGGAAGCGGGTGAACAGATCGAAGAGACGATGATCAGGGAAGTGAAAGAGGAAACGGGCTTGGAGGTAATTTCTTACGAATTGGCCGCGATATACACGGGTGAAAAAATGAACTATACATATCCTGACGGGAATGAAGTCGTTTTTGTCATGTTTTTGTTTAATGTTACTGCAGAGTTGGCTGGACGCATGGCCGCGGATCATAGAACGCTTTTGTTTGAAGATGAACAAAGAGAATCGCTGCAGCTTGTGTTTCATCAGCTGGATGAGATCGATTTGTCAGTCATCAACAAGGTTCAGCAACCTGTATTTATCGACCTGATGAAAGGTGAAGCTACGCTGCTTCGTCATTGAAATCATAACATCTCTGGATAAAAGGAGGGCTTTGCTTGCCTTGGCCAATGGTTCATTTTGCAGTTGCATCTGAAATCGTACTGCATTCATCTCCATCATTCTTACTGGGAAGCCTAGCACCGGATTCCATTCATGTGAGAACGAACATACGCAGTGAAAAGGCAAAAACGCACCTCATGGCTGTAGAGCATGAATTTCCTACAGATACTGATTTTCAGCATGTTATTGAATCAAACAGACAACGGATGCAGCAAGACCACCAATTTGCGCAATACCTATGCGGTTACATCGCCCATATATACACTGATCGTGAGTGGACATATCAGATTTATCCACCTTACGAAGCTGACCCGAATGGACGAAGTGTGTACACCCATGATGTGAAAAAGCTGGAGTTTAGAATCCTGCGTGAATACGTCGGTGCTTACGGATGGTTAGATCAGTTGATGACAGCAAAAGCATATGAGTTTGGCAGTCTGTCAGCACATGAGGTGTACGAGTACAGGGGAGAAAAGTTGGATTTCCTTATGAACAAGGAGAACGAGCCTGCGGATGATTTCCATGTGTTGACGATGGACAGTATATCAACTTTTATATTGAAGACCGCCTTGAATTTGAAAACAAGATTCAAAGAATGGCATGTCTACGAACATCTATAAGTTTACACTTTAACGGAGAGCACAGAAAAAAACTGAAAAAGCGAAGCGGTCGCCTTTATCACCGGATTTTCCCCTATGAAAAAGGGAATTCAGAGAATCTATATAGATTCTTAGCGAGACTGGAAGTGGGGAACAGGATGGGACAAGGTATTCGTTTGGTACCATATGAAGAACAATATCATCAAGATTTAACCCGGTTTACGCTGAAAAATGAACAAGTTTACTTTACGGCATTGCCTGCCCAGGTGATCGAAGAGGCTATGATCAATCCGGACAAAGATCCGATCGTTATTTTACATCAGGCTGTGCCTGTAGGGTTCTTTGTTTTACATAAAGGGTCAGAATACGTGGAGCCTGCGGAGTCTGATCGCAAAATACTCATTCGTGCGCTGTCGATCTCGGAGCAATATCAAGGGAGAGGTTATGCACTGGATGCCATGAAGCAACTGCCTGATTGGGTACGTGAGTTTCATCCTGAGATTGACGAAATCATTCTCGCTGTGAATGAGGCAAACAAGGCTGCATATCAGTTTTATGTAAAATCTGGTTTTCTCGACCTTGGATTGACCCGAATGGGCAACAGCGGTATTCAGCATATTTTGCACTACAGCATGAGGTAGGGAGGCAACATAGATGGACATCGGGATGAAGCTCGAATCACATGGCTGGCTGGATATAGAGATTGAATCTCAGCAACAGGAAATCATCGAAATTCCAGTTTCCTAGTTGTCGGATGCCTTGGGGGATATGGCTAGTCAACTCATTGCCCTACATAGAGGTGCGGAAGAAGTTGTCATGGTGATGCAGACGGAGCCAGGGGAATACCGTTTTAAAATCAAGAAAATCGCTCAGGCACGGGTTCGGTTTATGGTGTACGAGATGCGTGACACTTTTAGCTCACAGGTGGTCACAGAAGGGACTTTGTTGATGTCAGAGGAATTAACTTTAGTTAAGCTAACGAAATTATTTTACCGGGAATTTAGTAAGTTAAAGAACTTAGGTCTAGAGGAATATAAGAATCGATGGAGTTATGGGTTCCCTATGGATGCTTATGAGCGAATTGGCCGAGTTGTTCAAATCAAGTAAAGAGTGAATAGAGAGGAGCTTGTAATGAAGGCTGAGATCAGAAAAGAGGATTTAGATTCGCAAAAACTAAGCTGGCTGTGTATTGAACCGATGCTGCTCTCCGTCCGCGGACAGAGTATGGAAGCCAAAAAAGAGGTATACATGCGGCTAAACGAAGGGCAACAAGCATTATACCTGTTTTACTCATATCACAATCACACCATAAGTCTGGCAGAGTTTTATTGGTTCTCGGCATATAACATCATTGATTTGCGTAGCTGGAGCAGGATCAGGAAAGGCATGCAATTTTTTGATTTGAATGAGATAATTGATGTACTGGATGATATTGAAGCACTTATAACAGATGCCAAAAAATCCGGAGAAACATGGCACGAAGTATCGCCAACCGATTTGGAACATGACCCTCAGTTGCTTCAGCAGACGGAGCGTTTATACGCAGCATATCGGCAGGCTTCACAGCAAGCGATCACAACGATGAATGAGTGGGTACGGCAGCATCAGGACTTAATTTTAGAGGTTAAGGCAGAGGCATAGAAAAACGAGCAAAAGATCGTAAAACTACTCTGAAGAGTAGTTTTTTTGTTTTTTAATGCAACACAACTACGGGTTCATGCAACAAAACGCAAAGTAGTGGGAAGTGTCTTTTCAGATATGTAATATGAGTGGTGAGAGGAGGGCAACGTGTGAAAGTTATGTTTGAGGAAAATCAGGAGATGCAGCCTAACGAGGCCAAGATAGTAACTCATCCTGCAGAGAAGTCAAAGTGGGATCGTATTCGGGAAGCGATTGGTCAATCCGAGACGGAACTGGTCGTGATCCAGGCGAAAAACAATCGTCAGGTGAGGATTAAACTTAGCAGCGTCATTGCCATTGAATCGGAAGATCGCATGTGCGGGGTGCGTGTCGTCACAGGAGAGAGATATTTGCTTAACCTACGTCTGAAATATGTGGAAAAAGATTTTCAAGATACATCATTCGTACGAATCAATAATCAGACGATTATCAACGCCACACATATTAGCAACTTTTCAGCTGCCGAACATGCCAGAATTCAGGTTAATCTGACCGATGGCTCCAGCTACTCCGTCAGTCGGTTTTATATTCAAAACTTTAGGAGGAAACTATCATGATCAATCAGCTTAAACAATCATTTTTTCAGGTATTTACGGTCACGACACTTTGGGTCATCCTACTGCTGACGCTGTTCTACCGCGATCAGCCCATTCAAATGGTGTATTTGTGGAACATTGCAGGCATCTCCCTTATTGCGGCTTTATTGTTTGGAGTGATGTACAGCGCACTGTGGAATCATCTTACGTTGAAGCCGATATGGAACATCGTTATTTCTTCTACATGTAACATTGCCGGAGGCATGGGCATCATTTGGTTGTTTTCCAGAGAGATGTTTGAGCTAATTGCGCCTTGGTTCCCGGGAATGTGGCTTCTATCAATCGTGTTGCATGTTATTGCGTTTTATTTTTATGCTAGAATGGATAGCAGGAAAAAAGCGGAAGAATTAAACGACATTCTGAAGTAAGTCAGGTGAACAGCTATGAATAAAGATGAGCTTTTGCAAGTATACGGAATAGAGCCTGACAAGGAACGGCGGGAGTCCATTCGTAGGCTGCTGCAACAAGAGATGGAGAATCAGAAAATAGAGGATCATGAGGTATTGAAACTGCTGTGCATCATGTTGTTTGCTATCGGTAGCGTAGAGGACACAGAGCTGATCTGGCAAGCCAAACGAAAAAATCAGGACGCAGGCAGTTACATTGATGTGCAGCTGCTTTGCGGTGCAGGCTTTGAAGAAACAATCGTGTATCTGGAAAAAAAGGGCGGCGAACAAGCGCATGATCAGGTGCTTTATCTCAAGAAGTGCGAGCCGTACGACTTTGTGGATTTTTGCAAAGACGAATGGTTATCAGGATACAGAGGCTATTACAGCATCTGATGCCAAGGATGGAGGGATATGGTGAAGCAGGAGAGTGCTATACACGTACAGAAGCAACTGTGTGAGAAATACCATGCAGACTATGTTCCGAGTGAACCCCACCTGAAGGTAGGGATTGCCTGGAACGTAAAGGAGAAACGCGAGCCTATCCATGGGATGCGAATTCAGCCAGAAGGCGATACGACGGGCTGGTACATTTGGGCCGAGGAATATTCGGCAGCTGATGATTTCTTTGTACCGCTACATGTTGCTCATATTGATGAATGGGATGCGAAGATTAGTCGATATCTCGGACTTGCTCCGGGATGGAGGTTCCTGATTGCCGAGGATTATGAGGATGTATGGTTTGATGAAGGGTTGCTTAATAGATAAGAAAGAGGTATTTGAGTTTTAACACGATGTGAGGATTTACGAAATGAGGTCAGCAAAGATGGTAATGCAGCATAGGAAAACTAGAACTAGAAGCAGAAGATTACAGATTGGCGTTGCTGTAGTGGCTCTGGTGGTTGGAATTTTGGTACTAACGAATCCAGATGAAAAAGATTTTGAGGCATGGCTTGGAAGTGAGTATGGAATTCATGTTTCATATGATGTGAATGATGGTAGAAGATTTACAGAACTGACTTCCGATGGTGAGAAGACGCTTCAATTTGTTAATGGACATTCACGAAAGTTGGGCATTCTATCAACCTACCGATATCTTTTGAAGGATGAGGATGGGAAGGAGCTCCAAGTTAAGGGTACAGGAATATTAAATAGGTTTGTAAATAAATAATTAAGCTAGCGCGCTTGCATATAGCATGGATATATCCATGCAGGCAGCGTGTTTTTTTATGATGGAAGGATGTGGTCTTGAAGTTGACTTATTTCGTTCGCAAATCCCACATTATGGGTTATGATGTACCTGGGAGAAAATTTTTACATCTACAGGAAGTCATGGGTTGAAAACGAACTGGGAGTGAAGTGGAATGATCCGAAAGTATGCCTTGATCCTCGGTGTTATGTTGTTGCTTGTAACGGCTTGTCAGAGTAAAACAGAGCCTGAGGATACACAGCAACCGGAGGTCTCGGTAAGTACGAATGACGAATTAACCGTAGATGAAGATGAATCAGCAGTCTCTACGCCACAAGATGAAGTTGCCCCGCCCGAATATGTGGATGAGAGCAAGTATTCTGGTGATGAGCTGGAAATTGTCAAACTAATGAATACGCATATGCGTTACTTATATGAACAGGATGAAAAGGCATATATGAGCCTCTTTGCGCCGGAATCTCCGATCTCCGGCATGCCGAATTATACTTTTCGTAAAATCACTTCCATGGGTGACATTACGATTACGGAACAAAAAAAGCTCTATCAAGGTGTTGTAATGATTACGGAAGTGGACGAAGACGACATCGAGTCCAGCTCCACCATGGTGTTTTGGAAATGGAAAGCAGATGGTGATGCTGCGAAATGGATCATTGCGGACATCGATTAACAAGTACAACATGAAAGAAGGTCCAGAACGCGGTGCAGAAGAGATTATTTGAACTTGTGAATGAGGTGCAGGATGAGGCAACTTTTATTGCTTTCCTGATTGCTTTGAGCAAAGATCGGCAAACCTGTCGCGATGAATGGCAGCATGATTCAATCGAATCATTTTTGGAAGCTGCGGCAGATTGGGGGCAGGAATCCGTTAACGGATTAACGCATTATGAGAAGCCTGATAACCCTTGGAAGCGATGTGCTCAGATGATGTATATGGGCAAAATTTATGAGTAATTGGTGAACTATAGGGCAACTAAGAATGATACATAACGGAGGTTATATAAGATGATGGAATTTGTAGAGATAGGTTTGATTGTTGTAACGGTAATGTTGTTCGTCCTAGGTGCGATTAGTAAACGTAAATTATTCATCAGGTGGGGGGGCGCAAGCCTCCTTCTACTAGTCGTGTTGTTTATTCCGTCGTTTGTGAACGGATTTCAGAATGGATTTGTTGAAGGATGGACGGCTCGATGACTGATTCGGTGAACAGAAATATATCGTATTTGCAAGACAACAGCCGATTTAACTTTCGTGTTGCCGGTATTGTGATGGATGCGGACAGAGTTCTTTTACACCAGGCGAAGCAGGATGATTTCTGGAACTTGCCTGGCGGGCGAGTGGAGATGAATGAATCAACAGGGGATGCGATTCGGCGAGAGATGATGGAGGAGCTGGGTGTGTCTATCCGGGTAGAGAGGTTGGCATTTGTTTGCGAAGATTTTTATGAATACGATGGTAAGGAGATGCATGAAATGGGATTCTATTATGTGATCTCTTTGCCCGGAGGGCATTCCTTCTATAATGAACGCGAATTCAAGGGTGTGGAGCAAGATGGCAAATTAACGTTTCGCTGGTTTCCCATCCAAGAGACAGAGCAGATGGAGATTTATCCTGTTTTTTTGCGAAAAGAACTTGTTAATCTTCGTGATTCAAGTAGCATAAGACACTTCATTCAGAAATAGAGGGGTACCGAGTGGATATTACATTTATTCGTCATGGTCACGCGGAGCATTTGTTGAATTATCCGAAGGAGCTTAACCGATTACACCCGGGGTTGACTGAACAGGGAAAAAAACAAATCGTTTCCTTACGTAAAAACATCAACATAATGCCTCACGATACTATTGTGGTAAGTCCTACTAAACGTACTCTTGAAACGGTAGAACTATTAATGACGAATGAGCATAATGGGGCTGTAATTAGTCCTCTAGTCGGCCCTAGAATGTATCCTCAAGATCCGAAGTTTGCTCCATTAGGCTGTGATCAAATCTATTCAATGGCAGAACTCAGCTTGCTATACCCAGATAAGCAATACATAGATGTTGGATTAGAAGCCTGGGAAGAAAGTATAAATCAGATGAATACACAACAGTTCACATGACTAGCAGAGCAACTCTTGGCTTGGTGCAGAAAACAGACGGGGCATACATTCATCGTGTCACACGACGGTACGATCACGAATTACAGAATGATGTTAGGTGAGCATCATCTAACCAGAGATGATTTTCTTGGAGAGGCAGGGTACTACACTGTCCGTGATGTTTAGCTTGAGAAGGAGAAATATATGATGACGCTGTTTCAGCCAATGGAGACACAAAGACTGTATATGAGAGAACTAACTTTGGCAGACCGAGAGAGTGTATTCAAACATTTTGCTGATGAAAAAGTCACGCGGTACATTCTGAATCAATAGGGGGGTTCACATGAAGTCCATTTCCCTTTCATTATCGATACTATTAGCCAGTTTTATTCTGGGGGTCTCATTTATTATTGGCTCTGTACTGCTCATGAATCAGGACAAAGATTCGAGTAATGGAACACTGAATCAGACAGCGGCACAGCAGACGCTCTTGCTTGATAAGGTTTTGTTGACACTGAAAGAGACGGCTACATATCTGGGCATGAATGAAGATCAGGTGATGAGCATCATTAAAACAGAACAGAGCAGTTTGAATGCTTTTCACCACTTTGAGGGGAAAATGTTTCCATTTATAAAAGTTCAAGATCAGTTTTATGTAAGCCGGGTTGAACTGGATTTGTGGATACAAGATGCTTCAAGCAACCATCGTAGATACATTAATGGGCAATTGCAATAGTTATGGCATGTAAGGTTATTCGAATCTTCTAATCATGTACGTTATATCGCTATCCTTGGAGAGGAGAACTAGGCACTAGTATGGAAATCGTCGGACAACAGATTCGGATCACTAGCTTAAACGAGCAGGATATGGACTTTATATGCAAACTGGAATGTGATACAAGCTTGTGGACTTATGAAGAGAGTGTGGAAACGAAGGAAGAGGATGTGAAGGAGAAGTATCGCAGTCACTTCCACGTTGAGGGCGAGACACCGTATGCGTATGATTTTGTTATCCGTCGCTTGAATGATGCCAGTGATACACCAGTGGGTATTGTTCAAATGTGGAGTTACGTTGATTTTCGCAAAAGCTGGGAACTTGGTTTCGCAGTGCTGCCTGAATATGCAGGACAGGGGTACGGAAGCGAGGCGACCCGGTTATTACTACAATTTGCATTTAACGAGTTACAAGCACACAAAGTCGTAGGCATGTGTAATGCCGAGAATGTAAAATCAGCGGCTTTAATGCAGCATGTAGGCATGACAAGAGAAGCCATTTTCAAGGAAGAGTTATGGTGGCGGAATAAGTGGACGGACCAGTGTTTTTTCTCCATTTTGGACAGCGAGTTTAAGAAGCATGGAATGGACTAAGACAGCAGTAATCTAAGACACGTCCTAATACAAGATGAGGGGTTAATCTAATGGCACAGCGTAAACTGGTTTTGCTTAGCGATCTGTATTTTGAACCCCATGATGAACTGAATGAGAGAATTCGAAGCTTGTTTCAGCACAACAAGCCCTCAATCGGTTACATCCCTTCCTGTTCCGACCCACAGCGCATTTATGTCGAGCACACTCGGCGTTTTTATCGCCAGTTTGAGATGGAAGATGTGCAGTATTATGATCTCGATACCGAGTATGAGGAAAGCATGCTGGACTCTCTTTTCGAATGTGACGCGATTCATTTATCTGGCGGGAATACGTTTTATTTTCTAAGTTTGTTACAGCAACGAAATAGGATTGAACAGCTGCGTTCCTATGTTAGTGACGGTGGTATTTTGATTGGGGTTAGCGCGGGCAGTATCCTGATGGCACCTACGATTCAAATAGCTGGATACGGTGAGGATGCAGACGAGAATCATATCGGTTTGACCGATTTACAGGCCCTTGCTCTTGTAGATTTCGAGTTTGCACCTCATTGGGATCGTTCCGAAGAAATGATGCAATCATTCAGAGAATACGCTCAAAATCATCAAACCAAAGTATATGCGTGCCCGGATGGTGGGGCTGTTGTTGTTGAAAATGAATCACTTGAATTATACGGTGGGGCAACTCCTGCTTTGTACAGAGAGGATGAAGAGTAGATGCGTGCTATCCAAGTGTACCACTATGAAGCTTTTTCAAGCCTTCCAGGCAAGGGTAACCCGGCGGGCGTTGTTTTTGATGCAGATCATCTGAGTGAAGTTGCAATGCAACAGATTGCTCATGCTGTCGGTTTTAATGAGACGGTATTTGTATTGAAGTCTGAAAAAGCCGATGTCCGGTTGCGTTATTTCACTCCGGGTCACGAGATTAATCTGTGTGGTCATGCGACGATGGCGGCGATGTATGGACTTAAGACACGTCGTTTATTAGAGGGTAAAGACGCCATTACAATTGAAACTAACGTAGGTATATTACCAATTCAGTTTGAACAACAAGGTGACACCTGGTTGATGGAGATGAAGCAGGATCAGCCACGTTTTGTACCCTTTCAAGGCGATGTTGAGAAACTGGCTAAAGCAATTCATCTGACAACGGATGATCTGGACATGACCATGCCCATCGTTTACGGGAGTACAGGTACATGGACATTATTAATTCCGATTCGTCGTTTAGAGGCATTTGTTAAAATGAAACCGGATTCTTCTCAGTTCCCGGACATTTTATCTGAAAATCCCAAGTCATCCTTACATCCCTTCTGCTTCGAAACACGCGATGATGATGCTCTCATGCATGCAAGGCATTTTTCTTCACCATATTCAGGCACAACAGAAGACCCTGTCACAGGCACCGCATCAGGGGTGATGGGGGCCTATGTTTTGACATATGTGAATCCAGAGATTCATGAGGTTGATTTTACAGTAGAGCAGGGCCATGAGATTAGTAGAGATGGCAAGGTCCAGGTGAACGTACGCCGGGAGCAAGAGGGGATGGATGTCCGAATCAAGGGCACGGCTGTTTATGTTCGGGAGATGAAGGTGGAAATAGACAGTTGAGGTTCTGACAGAAGGAGAGAGTCAAGGTGAATGAAAAGACCATATTGAGCAGGCTCATCGAAGTATTAAAGGAAGAGTTAACCGACGCGTTAACAGGCGTGTATTTACATGGCTCCATGGCGATGGGATGTTTCCATCCGCTGCAGAGTGATATCGATATTTTAGTTGTATGTAGAGAGAAAAGGTCCTCTGAGAGTTACCGCAGAATCGCCGACCAACTGATACGTATAGAAGATGAAATGCATATTCCGAAAGGGTTTGAGATTAGTATTGTACTAGAGTCAGCTGTAACACGTGGTCAATACCCTACACCTTTTGAGTTTCATTATTCTGCATATCACCGGGAGAAGTACAGAAATGATCCTGATTATCTCTGCGGTGGTCATGAAGACCCGGATGTGGTTGCACATATGGCGGTGATCTATGATCGAGGTATTGTGCTGTATGGCAAGCCGATCAAGGAACTGTTCCAGCCGGCGAACCGCGAGCATGTCATCCAATCCATTGCATCTGATGCAAGTTCAGCCTTGGAAGAAATCGTAGACAATTCGGTCTATTATGTTTTAACTTTGTCACGCGTGCTGTTGTATATTCAGGAATCAGTGATTCACTCCAAGCGAGAGGCTGGAGAGCGTGCGGTGGCAGAAGCATTGCCTGAACATCAGGAACTTATCTCCCAATGTTTGGCTAAGTACAACGGGGAACGTGAATCGGTCAATGTGGAACATACACGTTTAAGAGATTATGCCGAATATATGCTCAAACAAATTCAAGAAGCTATGCAGGCTTAAAGGAGAACTTGATATATGAAAGAATCACAACGGATCAAATGGGAGAAACAATTACAGCAAGGAAAAAGGCATCATATCCTGGTGCGCGGCGTTTTGGGCTGGGGTTTGCCTTTGGCTTTTCTGTATACCTTGGTGATGACCTCGTGGAGCGGACAAAGTTTAACCCTGAATGGTGAGTTTTATGTAAACTTACTGACGGCACTTGTGTTGTTTCCAGCTGCTGGCATCTGGTATGGTGCCTGGACGTGGAAAATCCTGAAAATGAAAGTCGAGCAAGGCAGAAGGTAGAGCGGTGAGGTGAAGAAAGGATTGAGTACATGATTACTGAGCTGGAGGCTTCTGAATTTCACAAAATAAAACATCTAACCAATGCCTGTCGCAATATGGAGGTCAAAGCAGTGGCATCAGGCATGAACCCGGGACGGGTCTATGTCGACGATACCCTCAATCCTCAAGCGGCGCTTGTATGGGTTCAGGGGCAATCCGGTTATCAGCTAATTGGTGATTTTCAGAATGAAGTGTTCCGAAGTGAACTCCGAGAGTACATGGAGACACAGATTTATCCCACGTTAGCATCATTACAAATTTTTGACGTAGAGATTGGCGTAGAAGATAGTCGGTGGGAAGCGGTACTTGAGCATATGGCTGGCCCGAGTGAACTGAACGATGATACACAGCATGTGTATCTGCTAAACCCAACGGATGAAAGAATAGAGCGAACAGAGAAAATAAAGAGTGCCAAGCGCTCATCTTCCTCTAGAATGCTTATACAACCAGTCGAGGGAACACAGGTTATTATAATAGACGAAGTACTTTTGAAAGACGATAGGTTGAATAATCTTTCTTTTGTCACATATAAGATCAAGCATTTCTGGACAAACGTAGATGCTTTTCTGAAACATGGTGTTGGCTATGTTGTTACTCGCGAGGAAGAGATTGTGTGCATATGTATTTCTGCTTTTGTCGATGGAAACACACATGCCATTGATATTGAAACATTGGAAGGTCATCGTAAGCGAAATTATGCTGCCTTGGCTGCTCAAGCGTATATGAACGAATGTAACGATAGAGGCATCCGTCCCTATTGGGATTGCTCTCCGGATAACATAGGTTCGATCCGTTTAGCACAAGGTGCAGGTTTATCTCTGGATTTTAACTATCAGGTCTATTGGTACAGCATTTCAGAGTGTATGCGTTAGTAATTGAAGGGGGTAAGAGCGTGGATGAGACACTAGAGTCACAGGTCCAGTTTCTGATTGAAATAGACAAGCTGAAAACGATTGAACGAAGAACACGAATTATCCATGGCGAACGGCTCGAGAATGATGCAGAACATTCTTGGCATCTAGCCATGATGGCATTCATATTGCATGGTCATGCTAACAAGGAAATCGACATGCTTAAAGTAATCAAGATGTTACTTGTTCATGACCTTGTTGAAATTGATGCCGGTGATACCTTTGCGTATGACACCCAAGGAAACACAGATAAACATGAACGAGAGCTTAAAGCCGCAAACCGATTATTTGGTATGTTGCCAGAAGACCAAGCCGAAGAACTGTTAAGTCTGTGGATGGAGTTCGAGACCAAAGAGACACCGGAGGCCAGGTTTGCTTCTTCCATGGATCGGTTGCAGCCGATCATTCATAATCATCAGAATGAAGGTGATACATGGCAGAAATATAACATTACGAGTGATCAGGTATTAAATCGTAATGCCGAAATTGCAAATGGGTCAGCAACGCTGTGGAAGTATACACAACAAATCGTACAAGATTCGGTAGATCAGGGGATATTGAAACAATCCGGTTCCTAAGTAAACGGGGGCTGTTTTAACTACATTTGGACTCAGGAGGCTAACATGGGGTACATCATGGATTTACGAAAATTGGTAGGCACACGTCCCTTGATCATGGCAGGTTCATGTGTACTGGTGTTTAACGAGCAGGGTCACCTGCTACTCCAGAAACGAACAGATAGCTTGGATTGGGGTACCATTGGCGGTTCGCTTGAACCGGGTGAATCATTGGAAGAGACTGCTGCGCGTGAACTATATGAAGAAGCTGGTCTGCGAGCAGAGGCATATAAGCTGATTACCATATTTTCGGGTCAGGATATGTATTACCGTTATCCACATGGAGATGAGGTATACAATGTCATGGCAATCTATGAAGCAGGCGGCATTACGGGCAGTCCAACGGTGATGGATGATGAAGGGTTAGAGCTCAGGTACTTCGACTTGACTCAGCCGATTCCGGATATCAATCCATTCACCAAATATGTGCTGTCCAAAGCGGGATATATCAAAAGCTAGGAGGAGTTTCGCACAACATTATCATTTTTCTCTCAGTGATTTACGGATACTGATTTAGTATGATAATAGTATCATTTTGCAAAGAGAGAGGGTTAGACATGGATACATTTTTGCAGCAAATTAACGAGGTAAATGAGCTTCAGATCGAGCTGGTCAGCCTGCATCCTTTTTTTGCAGAACACCATCCGGTTGTTGTAGCACACGAATCATTGTTATATATCTATGATTATTCATCTGTATCCGGGCAATACGAATGGGTCAAAACCGTACCGGACGACCTATATATTCCTGATGACTGCCTCGGCGCAATGCCTGTACATCATATGAACGATCGGATGTGCGCGATTGTGACCGCTTCTGTTTTCAAAGATTTAGAGCAGAAGGTTTTTCTGTTCCATGAATACGTGCATTGTTCTGTCTATGGAAAATACGAGGAACGAATCGTTGACCGGATGCAGATTAAACATAAAATGACCCAGTTGAGGCGTGTAACCTGGGAGATCGATTACGAATTCCCGTACGAAGATGAGATTGTTGCTGGGCGAATTGAATCTCTTCTATCTGCGTTGAAAAGTGAGAATTTACAGCAAATTCAGGTGGCGCGAACGGCATTGTTCCAATCTCTTACAGAAGAGCAAGCGGAATATTGGAGCTGGCTGGAATGGAATGAAGGAGCAGCAAGGTATATCGAGAATTTGATTCGAGCCAAGTATGAATTGCAGCCTAATCATTATGGCGATACAGCACCTTTTAACCGCCTCGTATTTTACGAGTGTGGATCCGAATATATCCGTTTGCTGGTGAAGGATCAGCCTGCGTATCATACGGATCTGGAAAAGTTGTTTGACCGGATGCAGGACGAGAGACTGGCAGGTTTGGTGAGCTAACGAGAGATTATATATAACCATTCCTTCAATGGAAAAAGGAGATCGGTCTATGCCTCTGCCTATGGTGCATTTAAGTGTAGCCCATCGATTGGCTGATACGTTGCCTGAACCACTGGACCTGGGAGCATTTTATCTCGGAAATATTGCGCCAGATGCCATTCATATGCGTGAAGGCACAACAAGGGACGACAAGCAGTATACTCATTTTTATCCTGAGCAAGAAGACAATTATACCGGACGTCTCCAGAAGTTTTATGGTGATTACATCAGCGAGCGCAAGAGTGAAGGCTGGACTTCCTTTGTCACTGGTTACTTCATGCATGTGATGACGGATTATTACTGGTTTCGAAGTGTGTATCCCGCATTCGAGGAACAGGTTCGTGAGCAAGACCAGTGTGAGGGAGCCGTGCGAACCAAGGAAGACCTGGCCCGTTTATATTACAAGGAGACGGATCAGATTGATTTTAATCTGTATCGCACCATGAATTGGAGCGAAGAAGTATGGTCGGCCTTAAATAACTCGTCAGGGTACGAGATGGCAGATCGTTTAACAGCAGATGAGATCATACGCTGGCGTGATCGCACGTTTTCTTTTTTACATGGGGAAGAACTGGGCATTATTCCAAGTTACATTACCGAAGAGGTTGTACAAGCTTTTGTCCAAAAAACAGTCCCGCGTTTAAACGACTTATCAGCTGAATGGGAGGCCGCTAGGTGAGACATATCGGAATGTTGCTTCTATTCTTCAGCGTCATATTCATTGCAGCGTGCGGTGGCAACAATTCGAGTGATGTGGGCTCCAAAGAGGCTGAGAAACTACAACAGAGTCAGGGGATTCCTACGTTAATCACGTTATCTTGTAATCAGGCTCACTTCTCTAAAACGTGCCGCGATGTAGAATTTGACCGCGCTGACGAGATTCAAATCGTGACCGAAGCCATATTCAGTGCCGAGCGTATGCAGGGGATGCTTGATTATTCTGCTGAATACACGATGAACATCACATATGCAGATGGCGCAGTCACTCGGTACGATCTGTCATTGGGTGCAGATCCAAAGACGCAAGGTTTGCTTGTAAACCAAAAGGATACGACGACTGGATATACGATCCCTCTAGAGAACGCGAATCAACTGAGACAAATCATTCAGCGCCGTACGGACTAAATGGAGCGAAAAGATCAACAACATGAATACAGGCTTATAGATGAATGGAGATGCAGGCAAGTTGATAACAATCGGAACACTGACGGCAGCAGATGTGGATGGAGCATATCATATTTTTGAGACAACGATTCCAGAGGCATACCGTCAGGAAGGGATCGGATCACTTCTGGATGAAATTCAGGAAGAGATCGAACATAAAAAGACTATAGTACAATCTGTTTTGCAACATGAATCTGATCTTGAACCAACGACGACAAGTCCCTTTTTCTTTGTTGCCCGAAAAGAAGGGAAGATCGTAGGTACGATCTCATATGGGCCTTGCGGGAAAGTCGTTCAGGAATGCACCAACCATCGGCTGGATCACGTTGGAACGCTGGGCTCACTGTATGTTTTACCTGAACTGCAGGGCCAGGGGATTGCTTCAGCGCTTATTGCGGCATTGGTCACCGAACTACAGAAGCGGGGGATTATCCAATTTTGTCTGGACAGTGGTTATCGAATTGCACAGCAGAAGTGGCGGCGGAAGTTTGGAGAACCGTATGTTGTGACGAAGGACTACTGGGGTGAAGGAAGCGAAAATATGGTATGGTTGTGTGAAGTGCAGGATTTTGCTGGAAAATAAACGAAAACAAAAGATGACCCCCTGCACTTGAACAGGAGTCATCTTTTTTTATTTCTTTTATCTTACTGCATCGATACATACGCATCATCGTAAAGTATATAGACAAAAAAAGACATGAGAGAGGAGAGAACAACAACATGTCAGAAACAACAGATATGGCAGTAACAACTGGAACAGAGGAATGGAGCACGCCGCAACAGAAGCTTTCCCCTCATGCCATAAGTTTGTGGAGAGTTAGCGCGATCCTTTACAACGTCATTGGCTTTGTGGTGTTGGCAGCGTTGCTTATACTGGACTCCGTCTATGATTGGAGGCCGTGGATCGGCTGGATTTTATGGGGAGTCACGGTTATATCCGCAGGTTATGCTGTGTGGGATATATTTTTGCAGCCCGTGTTGTTGTATCGATATTGGTTTTATGGCGTTAACGCAGAGTTTGTGCAATTGAAGCATGGGGCATTGAACAAGGTGCACCAAGTCATTCCGATGGCCAAGGTGCAATCCGTATCAACGAATCAGGGGCCATTGATGAGAAAATACGGACTATACTCGGTGTCCATCGGAACGATGGGTTCATCTCATCATATACCGGCCTTGCCGGAAGATGTGGCATATGCGCTGCGTAACCAGATTGCGGATTATGCCCGGATTAACGAGGTGGATGAATGACGGAGATGAAACGGCATCATGCACTCAGCTTGTTGTGGAGTTTGGGTAATCTGCTTAAAAGTACATTTGCTTTTATTCTGTTTTTATTCGTATTTCGTGCAGGATCAGATCAGGCATGGGTCTTCTATGCGAGAATCATCTTTTACATCGGTATTTGCATAGCACTAATCTCGATCATCTGGAAATGGTTCACAACACGTTATTCAGCCGATGAGAAAGCTTTCCATATTTACACGGGAGCATTCAGTCGAACCCGTAGAACGATCCCGTATACGAAAGTACAAAATGTGAGCCGACATACGAGCTTTGTTCATCGTTTGTTCGGAGTAACCTCTATACGCTTCGAAACGGGTATCAAGGGTGATGATGCGACGTTTCAGCTACAGGTCGTTTCGGTTTCTGAAGCAGAACAATTAGAAAAGCGGGTAGCCCGTCATTTATCCGAAGTCCAAGCTACGGTTGAGGGAATTATGGATGATGAGCAGGATGCAAAGGATGAGAAAAGTCTACTTGCAGAGCAGTATATCGAAACTGAAGAACAAGCAGGCAGTGACTCAAGCGCCAATGCCAATAACAATGACACAGGAATTAAAGGCACATTCGAACACGTCGTTCACTACCGTTCTACGCGCAAAGATGTGTTCAAAGCTTCGTTTACTTCACTTAGTTTTCTGGTGTTGATCCCGATCTTGGGTTCCTTGTACTCAACCGTGAAGGATTTCTTCCCAGACGAAACCGTAACCGAAAGCCTTGTATTAACCTGGCTTGAATCATGGTGGGTGACGAGCCTGGTCATTCTGCTTTTGATCCTTGTATCTGTCGGGCTTGGAATTGTGCGTACCTTTGTGAAATATGGAGATTTCCAGATCACGTCCGATGACAAGCGAATTTATATTACAAAGGGCATGCTGGAGAAGACGTCGTTCTCGATCCAGAAAGATCGTGTACAGGCCGTCAAGATTACACAGTCCCTGATGAAAAGAATGCTGGGTCTTGCCGAGGTAGAACTTACAACCGCAGGCAGTTTGGGTGAAGCTAGCCAGGAGATTAACACATTATATCCCTTTTTACCTGTGAGGGAGGCCTATCGCATCATTGAAGAAATGCTGCCTTCCTACCATGTGACGGAGGAAATGCATAGGTTGCCGCAAAAAGCGTTGTGGTTGCGTTTACTTAAACCAAACGGGTTGTGGATCATCGTCACGGGTGTGCTAATATACTTCAAACCGGTTTTGTTCGGCATGGAACAGACATGGTGGATGATTTCGCTACTGTTGCTCGTGTGGATTACAACGTGTAAAGTGATCAATTTTTATCATACGCGGTATGCACTGAACGATCAGTTCATTCAGTTTCGCTCAGGTGCGCTGACTTCGACACTGTTTCTGTCCAAACGGGAAAAGGTCATTGAAATCAAGATTACACGTCATCCCTTGCAGCGCAAGTTAGGGCTGGCTTCCATCCATACCGTAAATCGCGCCAAACCTGTCATGCATCAATATGTTCACGATATACCGGATGATGTAGCTGGCACATTCCAGATGTGGTACATGAGGCGTTCCAACGAGGTACAGATCCGGTAGAAACGACAAGGGGCGTTAAGTAAAATGAGTAAAACGAAAAAGATTGTATCATGGACGATTGGCATTACGCTCATTGTATTGATTCTCATGCCGTTTATCTATGTAAAAGTCAACAAAATGATCTATGCACATCGTGTCACAACATATTTAACGGAGCAGAAACATTATTCTCCTGATGAGATTGAATCCGTAGAAGGCGTCTGGAGCGTAAAACTGCCACCCTTCCTTGCTGTAGTGAAGTTTAAGGATGAACCGGATGTGGAGTATATATATTTTGCACATAATGATGTGATTCAGTTTAGCCATCGCATTTCGGAAGAGGCGCAGAAGAGCGGTAAAACGAAATCAGACCTGAAGCATTTTGCGCCGACAGACGACCAGCAGTAGAGGAGAAGAGGATGAGGGTTAATGAAAAAAGTAATAAAAGCTGTATTTTTGGATGTGGACGGTACGTTGCTTAGTGAACAAGATCGCAGTCTCTCCAAGTGTACCGAAGAGTCCATTTGCAGGTTAATCCAAAAAGGAATTCATATCATCCTTGTGACAGGCAGACCACATCATCTATGTGAAGAGTTTAAGCATCTTGGCATAGATACGGTTATTTCAGCTAATGGAGCTTTGGTTACTTGCCGTGGTGAAATCATTCATAAATCCATTCTTTCTTCAACCATGGTTAGGGAATTCAGTCATTTTGCTGATTCTCAGGGACATGCACTTTCCTACTTTACGGAGTCTTTTGGCATGAACGGAACTGGTCGGACGGATCATCATGTGATAGTTGCTCTTCGAGAGACACTTGGAATGATGGAATATGCGGAACAGATCATGACGCTCGATGAGGAAATATACTGTATGTGTTTATACGCAAATGAGGAGGAGACAAACCGATATAAAGAACAGTTTCCTTATTTACGATTTGTACGATTCCATCCGTACGTTTGCAATGTGCTAGAAGCGGGTGAAGTCAGTAAATCTGTAGCGGCTCAGAAAGTTCTAACTCACCTAAATATACGCAGAGAGGATACGATGGCTTTTGGGGATGGAGAGAACGATATAGATCTACTAACTTATGTGGGCGTAGGTGTCGCTATGGGAAACGCTGGAGAGCGTGTTAAGCAAAGTGCGGACTACGTCACGCTGAAAGCGAGTGAGGATGGAATAACTCATGCGTTGAGGCACTACAAGCTTATATAAAGGGACTTTAGTTGGAATAAGGGATATCCATATTGTGGATTTTTATGTAAAATGAAATGAAGTGAAGTGAAATGAAGTGAAGTGAAGTGAGAAAGCCCTAAAGCATAGGGCGTCAAAAGAAAGGTGAATTTTAATATGAAAAAAGGTTTTATACTCATTTTATCGCTGGTTATACTTATCGGTGTATCCTCTTCGGCGTATGCACATCCTGGTCGATTGGACAAAAACGGTGGACACAAGTGCTCCGCAAAATCGATTAAAAAAGGTCTGTGCACAGGCTATCATTATCATAAAAAGAAAAAGTAGTCTCTACTTCTCAATTAACTGAAGGAGAACGGAGGAACAAACTTCATGGATCGCATTAAAGCTGTCATTTTTGACTTGGACAACACGATTCTAAACCGGACAAGAACGTTTGAGGGTTTCACACAAAGTTTGATCAACACGTATTTTGGACACATGGAATCGACCGAACATATAAAGCAGCGGATCATCGAGCTCGACGAAGATGGTTATAAGGAGAAACCCCGGCTGTTCGACGAATTATTAGAAGAATTACGTTGGGCAGAACATCCTCCGCACGAAGAACTAATGGCATTCTACGGCCGGGAGTATGTGCGAAATTCGGTGCTCATGGATGAGGCAAGAGAAGTGGTACAGCATTTGAAAGGCCGTTATTTAATCGGTTTAATCACCAATGGTCAAACACAGATTCAATATGGAAAGATTGATCAACTTGGCATTCGTGAGGATTATGATCACATCATTGTATCGGAAGAAGCAGGTGTGAAAAAGCCTGATCCGCGTATATTTCAATTAGCCCTTGATCATTTTGGTATAGAACCTGAGCAATGCCTCTACATCGGGGATCATCCGCTGAATGATATACAAGGGGCGGCCAAAGCAGGCATGAATACGATCTGGATGAAGGTAAACCAGCCTTGGCCGGAGAAAGTGGAGACTACACCGCTACATACAATCCAGCAGCTTCGGGAATTGAAAACCTTACTTTAGCAAAATTTATGCCGTGTAGATTCGACCTATCTTCTGTCGATGACGTTGCTGGGTGGCCTCTTCGTAATCTTCAATCAGGGTGTCAAAAATCTGCTCCCAGGAACGCTGCTCTGCAAGTTTTCGGCCTTCAAGTCCCATCTTTTTCAGCAGTTCCGAAGAATGGACTCGTAACCTAATCTCTCTTATAAATGCGTCTACGTTACCCGGCTCAACAAGTATGCCGCTGTGCTGATGTACGATAAGGTCTTTGACTCCGCCGGCGTTAGCAGCCAGTACGGGAAGACCCGAGGCCATGGCTTCCAGCACCACATTGCCGAAGGTCTCTGTACAAGAAGGAAAGACAAACAGATCTGCTGATGCATACATCGATGCAAGCTCATCACCATGCAAATATCCGGTGAACGTAACATTGGCAGGCGCTTGCTGCTGCATCTTGGGAAGGGCAGGCCCATCACCGACAATGATCCAGTGAACATGGGCTTGTAGTTCTGCGGGCAATTGCTGCATCGTGGCTGTCAGGGTGGCTATATCTTTTTCCGGGGAGATACGTCCCACGTAGAGCAGGATGAGAGGTGCGGTGATCTGATACCGTTCGCGAATGCTGGGGGTTCGTTTGCATGGAGAATAGAGGTTACAATCAATGCCGCGAGACCAGAGCTTGAGCCGCTGAATCCCCTGAGACTGTAAGGTGTACATCGTGTCTTGGGACGGAACGAATGTAGTATCACAGGTGCGATGAAACCACTTGATGTACTTCCAGTAGAGTGGAATGACACTTCCAAGCTTGTAATAATTGAGATAACGATCAAAGTGGGTGTGATAAGAGATGACGTGTGGAAGGTTGAACTTGAGTGCATATCTCAGGCCAAGCAGCCCCATGTTAAACGGTGTAGCGACATGAAGCAGATCAGGCTGAAATTCCTGTAGCTGTTTATAGGCAGTTACTTTGCTGGGAAAAGCGATTCTGCATTCGGGATACAGAAAAAAGGGGATATTGATTACGGAGCTTACGGGAGCTTCAACGTTTCCTTCCATGATGGATTGGGATGTAAACAGCAGATGTTCTATATTTCTGCGATTCAGATGGTTGCTTAGACGATGGAGTGTTCCTGCGACACCATTGGTTTCTGGAAGATAAGTATCTGTGAACAAGGCTAGACGCATCCTTACCCCTCCCTAAACTTGTGATGCCAAGATCATAACAGCGAATTATTTTCCATGAGTCAAATGCATGTTAACTTGGCGCGATTTCTTTTCTATACAGCATATTCTGGTATGATGGAGAGACGTGGCGGCGCAGATCATGACTACGCTATATAGAGAGATACAGGAGGACAAGTGAGATGAACAAGTTACAGGAAGAAATGGCGGAGTTGATGCCGCTTGCAGGCATCGAAGAGATGTCAGGCGAAGAAATGGTGGGCAGCATTGCGATGGATATGTACCGGGCTGAATTTGCCACGATTCGGGAACAAGTTTCAGAACTGCCTGTTGTAATACGAGATATTATGCTGATTATTGATCTGGATACGGAACTATCCATGAATGGATTGACCGGTTATTTGGAGAATGCCAGCGGCCTGCATTTGAGAGAGGTCATCGAAGCGTTAAACCGAAGTGGCAATGAGACAGATGCGATGATTTTGCAAAAGGTGGAACAACTCTTGAAGGAACAAGGAATTACGCCAGAAAAACTCAGAGAGAACGTGGAACGTCTGTCCGAACACGACATATCAACAAGTTTGCAGACACATGGGACACAGATCCATGAGTTATTACAGCAGGTAGAGCAGGAAGGTCAACATTTAAGCTTTCAAGCGGATAATGAAGAAGTTTTCGATTTGCTGTACCAGTATGTAGACGAGCATAAAGATGAATTAAAGCAGCAACTGGAGCAGTTTCTCGTTCTATAAGAATAAGGGGGAGAAATGGATGCGTCTGAACAAACGTGTGGGGATGGAAACCATTATCGTTAGCTTTACTTTCCTGCTTTTGTTGGTGGTTTGGAAAGTAGTCCAAGGCATGTTTCTAACATTACAGCATGTCCCGCAAGGTACACCATTACAAACCTCTGGTGGGACATCGCAAGTTGACTTTGGACATGTGGCAAGTGGAAGCGGTTTGATGATAACCCTAAGTGTTGGTGGTATATTCCTTTTGGCTATAGCGTACTATGTTGTTCGTTCTTATGTTGTGGGAAAAAACAAGAGATAAAGAGAGTAGCCCTTGGTATCAGATGGATACATAGCCGGGGGCTGCTCTCTTGATGTTTTGCATGTTCGTAGTCTATAGGTGCTCTGAAATAATCTCTTCCAAGCCTTGTGCGACGGAACGTGCACCACGCTCCAGATGTCTCTCGTGCAGTTGCAGGCGCACATAGGTCTCATCCGTGCCCATGGCTTCGGAGAACATTCCGCTAAGTCCACGTGCACGACGGTCGATCTGGATCAACAGTTCCAGGGAATTCCCCATTGGATAGAAGAGAACTTCAAGTTCATCCAAATATCCGCGGAACTTGGTTGTCGGCACAAACTCAAACTCTTGTACAAACGGCAGATTGCCACCGAGCCTTGGCGCATAATCATTGGTTACTTCACGAAGCTTGAATCCCAGCATATCTATGGCATCCAGTACAATTTCCATCTCTCTGGAAGGCACAACATGAATAAGGTCTCGATCTGATGGGTCTACTGCGCTAGAGATGTCCAGTCCCGTTTCCACCCATACTTCCGCACGGTGTAGTGTAATCGGTAAATTGTCCGGTAGATCGAATTGAAAGCTCTTTTCCAGTTTTGTACCAGGCTGCAGGGTGAACCCCTCGGTGAGCAGATATTTGGCTACAACAGCCGTTTCCTTCACTTTGCGATCATTACTTTCCCGAATGTAGTGCGTTTTGATTAACAGATAAATCCGATCAACCTGCTGCTCGACACCTCCGCCCTCAATGTACACTATTCCCGAAAGAGTTCCTCCGGGCATAACTTCTGTTGTATGTAACTCCGTATTTACTTTTGCTGCACCTACACCAACACTGGCCAGCATTTTTTTGAAAAATGACATGTGAGCAACCTCCAGATTCATGGATTATTATGGGGGAATTATGATTTCGAGCATAATACGGACGATGAAATAGATGCGTTTCAATTTTTACAAGAACAGAGGAATCTGTATGGTTTCGCCCGAATGTTACTTTAGGATCAAGATTCCAGATAGGAGGATGTCTATGAGTATGGAGTGGTACGATATGATTGCACGACGTAATGGTGGATACAGAGCTCGGGCACAGTACATATGGGAGGGGAAGTCCGCAGAAGAAATGTTCGAAGAGCGGCTGATCCAGTTACTGCCTGCGTATACATCGGTCCTTGATGCAGGCTGTGGACACGGTGACTTTACTCTTAAAATGGCGGCACATGCTACTCATATAACAGGGTTCGATAACTCGGAAGAGATGATTAAAATAGCGCAGGAGAGTTTGGAGTCCAGTGTCATTCAGAATGTGGATTTTATCTGTGCTACAACAAAGGAAGAACTGCCTTTTCAGGATGAACAGTTCGGCTTGATTTATAATCGTAGGGGTCCCACATCCATTATTGAATACGGAAGGCTTCTCCCTCAGGGAGGCCTGCTGTTTGGAATACATACCGATATAACAAAGGTGCGTGAACGGTTGGAACGTAACCTTTACGAGCAGATTGAGATCGAAGAATATCATGAGGCACTTATGGTTTTTCCTGACGAACACGAGTTTGCTCTCTTCCTTGCAGACGTTCCGGGTAACCCGGATTACACAAGCTCTGAGTTTCGTGAACAATTGCAAACCAAGTTAAAGGAACATACAATTGATGGGAAAATAGCCGTTCGAGAGCATAAATATATATGGAAGGCTGTAAAAGCGTAAGGATTCGGGGAGGGGATGAAATGAATATCGTATATCAAGTGGGGAAATTGACAGTTCGCCTGCTACAGACGGAGGATGAGCAGTTGCTAGTCAAATGGCTGTCTGACCCGGAGGTTCTACAGTATTACGAAGGCCGGGATCAGCCGCATGATCTGGAGCTTGTGAGAGCACATTTTTACAATCAGGATGATGAGGCTGCCCGTTGTATTGTAGAGTATGACGGGAGGGCAATCGGATACATTCAGTTCTATGAGTTGGAGACAGAGGAACGTGTGGAATATGGTTATGCTGACAATAGTGAGATCATCTATGGGACCGATCAGTTTATCGGTGAAACGGATTGCTGGAACAGGGGTATCGGCTCACAACTGGTGAAGTCTATGACAGCGTATTTGATTCAGGAGAAACATGCCCGGAGAGTGGTTATGGACCCGCAAGCGTGGAACGAACGTGCGTTATCTTGTTACGAGAAGTGTGGTTTTAAAAGGGTTAAACAATTGCCACAGCATGAACTGCATGAAGGACAGATGAGAGATTGCTGGTTGATGGAGTACACTCTATAAAATAGCCCGGTGAGTCGTGTCATGTTCATATGCAGTAAACAAATCTACAGGGATCATGGGGGAAATAAGATGGACTTTAGATATCCAATCGGGCAGTTCACACATGAAGGTGAGATAACGCTGGCTCATAGGCAACAATGGATTCAAGATGTTGCAGACCTGCCTAAGCGTGCGAGAGAAGCGGTAGAAGGATTGAATGAAGAACAGCTAAGTCTGCCATATCGGGACGGAGGCTGGATGCTGAAACAGGTTATTCACCACATGGCAGACAGTCATATGAACAGTGTGATTCGCTTCAAGCTCGCTTTGACAGAAGATACGCCTTCGATTCGCCCGTATTTTGAGGAACGCTGGGCCGAACTGAGCGATTCCAAGGATCTGGGTGTGGAGGTTTCACTGCATCTTCTGGATGCACTGCATCGCCGCTGGTCGGCATTGCTATACGCGCTAACGGACGAAGACTATGCCAAAGCGTTCTATCATCCTGCATCCAAAGAAACGATGAGACTGGATCATTGTCTAGGATTGTATGCATGGCATGGCAAACATCATGTTGCCCAGATTACTTCGCTTCGAGATCGACTGGGAATATAGATAAGAAATTACAGCAAACTTTCCTCGCCGTATAGGGGCATGAAACGTCAATTCAGCTGCTCTAAAATGTTTATCTTAAAATAGGACATGCATGTTATACTCAATTGGAATCTGAGGCAATCTAAGATTGAAGGAATACCGAGATAACTTGATTAGAGGAGTGGTTGGCACATGTTTAGCAAATTAGGCCAAGTTATGCTGTACGTCAATAACCAGGATGAATCTCTGGCTTTTTGGACGGAAGTAGCCGGGTTCCATATCGTGGATGAGGTTATTCTTGATGAAGGTATGCGGTGGATTGAGATCGCTCCTGCGAAAGATTCACAGACCAGCATCATTTTGCATGATAAAGAGGTCGTGGCACGTATGTCAGCCGGGGTGAATCTGGGCACACCTTCGTTGATGTTTTTCACCGATGACCTTGATCGGTTATATGCGGATTTGTCTGCTAAACATGTAACGGTTGGAGAGATTGTAGAGATGCCGACAGGGCGTGTCTTTAATTTTGCAGATAATGAGAAAAATTACTTTGCCGTGATGGAGCGCAAGGGATAAAATTAAACGTATATAGCTGTATAGTAGTAATCTTATAGCTGGAATTTCAAGCGGATGACATGTAATGTCGTTCGCTTTTTTTGTGGAAAAAACAATACATATTCTACTAAATTTACACATGAGAAATAGAGAAAATAATGGTTAAAAATGTTATAATAAAATGTAGTGAATTGGTTTGGAATTCATGTAAAAATGCTAGTAAAACAGTAGGGTAAACGAGGTGGAGAAGTACCTATTTTACGAGGTGAAACAGGAGGAATTGAGACTTGGAGAAAACGATAAAAAGTGTGCAGGATCTCTATGATATGCTCGATGCGGATTTCAGATCGGCCAAGCAATTTTGGGAGCCGTTCTATGAGAATCGGGACAGACCCATTCCGTTTTTTCCAAACAAACCAGACGAGAATCTGGTTGCTGATGTAGAAGCTGGACGGTTAAGAGGGGGCAGAGCACTGGAGCTGGGATGTGGCCCCGGCCGGAATGCATTGTATTTAGCGGGACACGGTTATCAGGTTGATGCCTATGATCTGTCAGAGACTGCGATTGCTTGGGCCAAGGAACGGGCAGCGGAAGAACAGCTGGATGTTCATTTTGAATGTCGTTCGGTGTTCGAACTGGCGCCAGAACAGCAATATGATCTAGTCTACGATTCGGGCTGTCTGCACCATCTGCTACCGCATCAGCGTATTCCTTACATTGAGATGATTCATCGTGCGCTGAAGCCCGGAGGGCTGTTCGGCATGACCTGTTTTGCACCAGGATTCGGCGATCAAGGCGGCCCGGAGCATGTGATGGACGATTGGGAAGTTTACCGCGAGAAGTCAATGCGGGGCGGACTTGCTTTTACGGAGGAGAAGCTTCGGTATTTACTGGAGGACCCGTTTGAGTGTGTGGAACTGCGTCCAATGAAAGTGATGGGGCAGGAAGATCCGTATTTTGGTTTGCCTATTTTGTGGGTGACCATGTGGAGAAAACCGGAAGTACAGGATGAACAAGTTTAGAGATGAAATACATATCAATCCTGCGGCATTAGAACAGATATGAGAATTGAAAGGTGAGGAGCATATTGGGTAACAGAACCTTAATTATTACAGGTACATCCAAAGGCATTGGTAGACAGCTTGCAGAACTTTGTTTGGAAAAGGGAGACTCCGTCTACGGCATAGCACGCGGAGCATCCGACTTGGGCAATATCTACGAAAGGTACACTCATGTCCAGTTCGACCTTACAGACATTCAGGGCATCGACGATGTAATCTCGGGCATATTGGAGCAGATTCCGCTTCTTTCTGTGGAATATATCGGACTTATCAATAATGCGGCCATGCTTGAACCGTTGAAACCCATAGATCAGTGTCTTGCGGACGAGATTAGCGTTCATCTGAATATTAGCTTGGCCGCACCGATGATTCTTACGTCATCTTTTATTCACCATACCAACCATATAACGGCTCGACGGAAAATTATTAATGTGAGTTCCGCTTCGGGCAGTTATCCTGCTCCTTCGATGGCTGCCTATTGTACATCAAAGGCAGGAATCAACATGTTTACACAGTGTGTTGCGATGGAGCAAGTCTCACAGTCTAATCCGGTGGAGATTGTCGCCTTTGATCCAGGCATGGTGGATACGGAATTGCAGGCTGTGGCGAGAGGAAAAAGTACAGAGGAATTTGCACTGTCTGGCGCATTTCGAGATGCTTATGAGACAGGGCAATTGAAAACCCCACGTGATGTGGCATTGGAAATCCTGAAGTTACTGGAGGGGGCGAAGGAGCAGTGAATCTGGCAAACGGGGTCACTCTGGCAAGAATCGCATTGATTCCGCTGTTTATGCTATGCTTTCTCGTTCAGCAGGAGCCGGGTTTGATGGTTGCGGTAATTATTTTTGCACTAGCCGCTTGTACAGATAAACTGGATGGGTATATTGCCAGAAAGTACAATCAGGTAACCAGGTTGGGTAAGTTGCTCGATCCTCTTGCAGACAAGCTTCTCATTTCAGTGGCACTTATTATGATGGTTCAGGTGAATATGATTAGCTCGTGGGTTGCAGTTGTTATTATTGCACGTGAAATTGTAATCACAGCCTTGCGTATGGTAGCTGCAGAACAGGGAATCACACTTGCTGCTGATCGATATGGAAAAATAAAAATGGTTCTTCAAGTCGTTGCAATCCTTACCGTTTTACTTCATCATGTGATATTTAGTACTTTTACAGATTTGAGAATAGATATGATTTTGATATGGATTGCGACAGGTGTTACGCTATTATCCGGTTTGAATTATATCATCGTCAATTTGAAGTTGCTGAGATAAAAAGATAAATAATCGTCTCATTTGCCCTGTACTGTCTGTGCAGGGTTATTTGCCTTTGGTTTTTGTATAAAATGGTGTGCGGCATCGACGTTGTTCCCTGTATACTTAGAATGTCTAAATGTACATACAACGATTTCTATAATGTGCACCCCAGTGCGGGTTCAGGAGGATTACATGCAGCAAGAACAAACAGCTGGTTTCCATGGCGACTGGCTTCAATTTATGATTTTGGCGAACAAACTGGAATTACCCCCTCTACCAGCGGATACCATGGATCGTCCAAGGCTCAGTTCGCAATACGATGAAGTTATGCAATCCAAGATGACGTTGTTGACTGCTCCGGCCGGTTCGGGAAAATCAACACTATTGGGGAGTTGGCTGAGAAGTGCCGCAGGGCAAGCGGCTTGTGTCTGTCTGGATGAAAAGGATCAAGATCCATTTCAGTTTTGGCTGTACATTATTCATGCGTTGGACCGCGTGAGACAGGGGTTATGTGGGGAGGTCCTGCCTGATTTCTTGCAGCGCTATCCAGTCGAGCCGAGAAAAGCACTAATTTTGCTGTTAAATCGTGTTGCCCAGATTGATCAGCCTACGATGCTTATTTTGGATGATTACCATGTTATAACGCAGCCGGAGATTCATTCGCAGATGCAGGAATTTATTGAAAACCTTCCTTCGTCTATCCATCTGGTCATATCGAGTCGGACGTATCCTCCGTTTAAGCTGGAGAAGCTACGGCTGAGAGGGGAATTGAAGCAGCTTACCCTTCAGGAACTTGCGTTTACAGCGGAAGAAGGCATTGACTTTTGCCAGAACGTTATGCGTATCGAGCATGCCAGCGAGAATGCACTTGGGTGGGTACAGCACACAGAGGGTTGGGCAGCCGGGTTAAAGCTACTTGCTTTATCTCACACATTAGGTGCAGGCACGGTGAAAAGTTCAATGGTAAACATGACTTCATTCCCACCTCGTACAAAGGATCAAGAAGCAGGAAACAGAAACATCTCGGATTATTTGTTAGAAGAGGTATTCCAGCGTCAGTCACCAGAAATGCAGCGCTTTTTGCTTCGAACTGCAATAACAAGAAGAATGAACAGCCGTTTAGGTCAGGTGTTAAGTGGTTTGCATGAAGCTCCACAGTTGTTAAGGCAGCTGGAGAAAGAACATCTTTTCCTTATCCCTCTGGATCGGGAAGGAGAATGGTACCGTTATCATCATTTATTCTCGGCATTTCTGAGGCGTGAGTTGAGACGGAATCACGCCGAGTTGGCCAACGAATTACATGGTTTTGCCGCACTTTGGTATGAACAGAACGGATATCCATCTGAAGCGCTGGATCATTATATTCTTGGGCTACATTTGGAAGATGCCGCAAGATTGCTAGAAGAATTGTTCGCCCATTTTATCATGGGAGAGTGGTGGACACTTCGTAAATATTTTGATGTTTTGCCGCTGGAAATAGTGAAAGCTCGTCCTAAGTTATATATGTCTTATTTGTTTCTTGTTGCACGTGAAATGCCTTATGGGGAGATGGTGAAGCAACTGGATGAGCTCGAGCATGTCATCCGCGTGCATCTCCAAGGGCAGGTTGCGCCAGAAATTATTGAATATTTGTTGCAAGTGATCTGTGTCATGAGAGCTTATATGGCGTATCTTAACCGTGATTTAGAAGGACTTTCTTCTTATCTCGTATCTTACATTGATCAGGGCTACCCTGATGATATTGCGTTTCAGTATATGGACTACGATCGAAGAGAGAGCATGCGTATGCGAAGTTTTCACGGCGTTCATGGTTACTTGAGGAGAGCGGAAGCTTGTTTTGGAGCCATCACAAAGCGTTGGTATGATGAACCTGCCTATGTAACGTCCTACTACGGAGCAGGATATGGTGAGGTTTTGATGGAACAGGACCAGTTATCCGAAGCCGTGAAGTATGCGGAACGAGCTCTTGAAGTGGCCTTGCAGATCAAAGTGGCGGCGATACTTGTTCCTGCATATGTACTGAAAGCTAGGCTTGAATTACATTCAGGTAGAGCTGAGGAAGGTATAAAGCTGTTGCAGCAGGCTGAGAGTCTGCTGTCTGAGAAGGATAGAGAGTACTGGAAATCTGTATTAGAAGCACATCGCAATCGAATAGGGCTTGAGCAGAGCCCTGTGGACACGGCTACCCACATTCTCGCTAATCCGGTAGACGAACAACAAATGCTCGTTGAAATGAGCTGTGACCAACTATTTCAATGGATGGTTCGATTACGTGCTGCCGTGGCTCTTGAACATTATGATTACGCACAAGAGGAACTGCAACGAGTTCGAGAACATGCTGAAAAACGCGATCTGTTGACGGAACAGATTGAATGTGCTCTGTTAGAGTCCGTAATACTACAGAAGCAGGGGGACTCAGGTGCTGGTATTGTAGCCTTATCGCGTGCTCTTGTTTTGGGAGAACCTGAAGGATATATCCGTTCATTTGTTTCCGAAGGCGAGCCGGTAAAATGGCTACTTCAACAGTATTTGGTGCTTCGCCGTAAGAAGGCCATCTCGGATGATGGAGTGAAATTAGCTTATGTGAAGCAATTACTCTCTGCTTTTGTCCAAAACCAAAAGGTACGGGGCCGTTCAGCACCAGATGAAGCAAAGCATGAACAGAAAGAAGTGGGACTGAGTCCCATGGAGCAGAAGATATTTGGTCATATTGCAGAAGGGTTAACCAGCAAGCAGATTGCTGCCGAATTTGGGATATCACCTGGAACCGTAAATACTCACATTCGCCGTGTGTTCGCCAAACTCGGAGCAAGCAGTCGTACGCATGCGGTACAAATTGCTGAACAGCGGGGCTTATTATAAGTTATGAAACAATGTCTACTTTTTTGTAGACTGTTTGGATGATGTCGTCTCTCCTACAATGAATCTAACGAAATAACGCTGTGAATTTCCGGTGTCAATAGCGATAAGATTCCGTAGGAGGTTGTGTTAAGAAATGTCTAATCATCATTCCAATTACAAAGGTTACTCTAAACAGCGTCGGAATAAAGTTGTGCCATATATAGCCGCTGTGTTTTCGTTCACTCTCTTTGTTGCTCCGGGAGCAGTAGGTGCCGCGGAGGATGGAACAAGTATCCAGGACTTGCAGCTTGCTGCCCCGTGGGCCCAGCAAGCTATTGAAAAAGCTACCCAGCAACAATGGATTATTCCAGACGGAACAGGTCGTTTCAACCCAGATGCACCTATGACAAGAGGGGAACTTGCACATATGTTAGCTCAGCTTCTGGAGATCAAGGTCTCGTCTTCAGACCAACGACCGAAACAGTTATTTAAAGACTTAGAGCGTGCAAGTTCGGGCGAATCTTATATCTATGCTCTTAACTTAACTGGGATTATGAATGGATATCCCGATGGTACATTCCGGCCGAATGGTGTAGTGACGAGAGAACAGCTCGCTGTTACGATGATTCGGGCACTGAAGGTGAAAGGGTATGATGGGCTATCTGATGGTCAACAATCGTTATCATTTAAGGATAGTAAGGATATTAGCGTCTGGGCTTTGCCCGGTGTGCAACAGGCCGTTGGATTAGGTCTTCTCAAGGGGGAAAATGGATATTTTGCACCCAAACGTTCCACGTCCAGACAAGAGATGGCTGTCATTGCAGTGCGGGCAACAGACACGATTCGAGTATTGAGGGAATCAGGTTCAGAACAAGATGGTTCTAATTCGCAGGCTCCAAAAGATAATCCAGGCAAGGTAACGGAGACACAAGGTACAATTACAGGAACAGTAGGTACTGCGAATGGTACAGGTACAGGGAACAACAACAACAATAATACTGGAACAACGTCCGGCGGAACAACAGGTGGAGGAAGCGGAGGATCGGTTAGTCCGTCTGTACCTTCAACCCCTTCCAATCCAGCAAATCCATCTAATCCAGGAACCAGCAATCGTGCTCCAATCGTTGCCTCAGGAGGTTTGCCTGCTCAGGAATTGACGTTGGATCACGCTTCTAAGGACTTGCAGGCCTCTTCTTATTTCAGCGATCCAGAGGGTGGACCATTGAAGTTCGCTGTCTTGTCGGGAGAGGAGAACATGGTATCTTCTACTGTGACTGACTCGGTAATTCGCCTTGCACCACGAGCTGCTGGTCAGACGATGCTGACCATTCAAGCTACTGATGAACAAGGTGCCAGTGTAACGGCACAACTCCAGGTTACCGTGCAAGTGAATACGATTAGCCGCCAATTCCCTGACGAGCAATTGGCTGGAGCTATGGCATTTTGGCTACAGAAGGGGCTAGATGATCCGCTGACCAAAGCAGAATTAGCTACGGCACTTGTCCAGACTCAAGGAGGATTGTATGCAAGAGATGCTGGCATTTCCGATCTTACCGGTGTCGATATATTTAATGGATTAAATGTCGTAGAAATTGATTTATCTGGAAATAACATAAGCAAAGCGGATGCCTCTGAATTTGAACAATTAGAGTGGCTTGATCTGTCGAACAACCGTCTGAGTGAAATCAATGTCACAGGACTTGAGAATTTGCAGTATCTAAATCTAGGAAATAATGAACTCACTGCACTGGACGTGACAGGGCTGACTTACTTGCAAACATTGTTTATGCAAAACAATCAGCTTGTTCATATTCCAGGGGGGCTGGTAGATTCACCGAATTTGGAATATGTAAGATTAGATTTCAATCAGATAAACCTCAGAGAAGAACCGGATTTCACAACGTACCATGCACTACTAAAAAAGCAAATCTTATATACCTTTGATGGTACTCCGCCTGAAATGATCGAGGCACCGGCAGGAAATACGGCTTATGTAGGTGGAGATGAAATCGAGATAGACTTGTCCTACATGTTTAGAGATGAGGATGATGACAGTTCGACCCTTAAGTTAGAAGCGACGTTTTCTGATAATCAATTAGCAACTGTTCGAATGGTTGGACAAAACTTATACGTGAAAGCATTAGGAACAAGTAATACGCCTATACGAATTGGGATAATGGCTACAGATCCGTTGGGGATGACGGGTTGGGGGTATGTAGATGTTTATCTGACCGAAGCCCAGTAGCTAGTAGCTTAGTCAGAATTGAATGGAACGATAACAAACGCACTTTCCTATGAGGGAGGTGCGTTGTTTCCATTTTGTGTAATTTAGTATAAGATGAGTGAGATAACGTTAAGCGATAATATGAAATACATAGACAGTAGATTGCGAATTTTAATTGACGTAGAACCGAGAGGGAGAGCAAATATGCCAAATACCAACATTACGCCAAGTACCGAAGAAGATTCAGCCTATGTCCGCCAGCAACTGGTCGCTTACAATGCGGCACATGTGAGCGAGGATTTAAGGAACAGATACGAGGAGCTTCATTTTCATATTCGAAACGAGGCAGGGCAGATTGTAGCAGGGGTACTGAGCACCTTATGCTGGAACTGGGTCGAGCTAGATATCTTATGGGTTGATGCCAAAGAGAGGCACAAAGGGTATGGAACGAAACTGCTACAGGAGGTAGAGCGTTTGGCCCGGGAGAAGGGGTGTGATTTCATTATGCTGAACACCTTCTCATATCAGGCTCCTGAATTTTACCTAAAACATGGGTATGAGCTGATGACGATGATCGAGAATGCACCTACGGGACACCAACAATACTATTTCAAGAAGGATCTCATCAGATCAGAAGGAGCAGAGGCATCACGATGATTACAATTAAACAGATTGAACCGCAGGATTTGCCTGCGTTAAACCAGCTGTACCATGAATTGATGGGTACACCTCCCAATGAACAGCAGATGAATGCACAGCAAATGCAAAAGACGTTTCAACAAATGAAGAAACAGAGTCATTACTATGTGCTTGGAGCCTACGATCAGGATAAACTTGTGGGATCGGTTATGGGGGTTGAATGCATGGATCTGATGGGTACTTGCGAGCCATTTATGGTCGTCGAAAATGTCATTGTCTCCGAACGGGTTCGCAGGCAGGGTGTTGGACAGAAGCTCATGCTTAAGATCGAACATATTGCCAAAGATTTGGGATGTGCGTACATCATTCTGGTGTCTGGAGATCAGCGCAAGGAAGCCCATCGATTTTACGAGAAACTGGGCTTTAGAGACGAGAAGGTTCAGGGATACCGAAAACATTTATAAACGGCAGTATTCTTTCTATACACTGTAAAAAAAGGGAGTGAGCCCCTAGCGGACGCTCTCTTTTTTAGTGAGCGAACGGAAAAGGGGAGCCTTTTTTACAGCAGTATAGCGTATCCTACACCTATACTTTAGTAGCATATCGAGAAGGATAGATTTTTGTTAAACTTTAGGAAAAAGAATACATAGGAGGTTACCGAATATGCGTATCGTGGATAACATCAAAGTCTGGGGGGAACCGCTGGAGAATGCCGTCAGTCAGGCGGTGACTTGTTCGAAATATGGAGATGTGCTGGGCGTGGCCTTAATGGCTGATCATCACAAGGGATATTCGCAGCCGATTGGCGGAGTGGTTGCTTACCGCAATATGATCAGTCCGTCAGGAGTGGGGTACGATATTGCCTGCGGCAACAAAGCTGTGCGCACGAACCTGATGTGGGACGATATTCGTGACCGGATTGCGGTCATTATGGATGATATTAATGCAACGATCTCATTCGGCGTAGGCCGGAACAACCCAACCCCGGTGGAGCATGAGCTGTTCGACGATCCGAACTGGAAGCTTTTTGATACCATCGAAAGCGGATTGCAACAGAAGTTGAAGACACTCGCACGGAATCAACTCGGAACCGTCGGTAGCGGCAATCATTTTGTCGATATTTTTGTGGAAGAGCAGACGGGCAAGGTATGGATTGCCAATCATTTTGGCAGCCGTGGCTTTGGGCATAAAGTAGCGAGTGGGTTCCTGAATCTGGCGGCCGGACGAGAGTTCAGTGGCAAAGCACCGGGTGAATCGATGGATCAGCCGCCGACCCTGTTTGACTTGAACAGTGAAATGGGTGATATGTATTGGGCGGGTATGACACTGGCGGGTCGTTATGCCTATGCCGGAAGGGATTACGTGATTGAGCAGGTGCTTGATATCCTTGGAGCGAGTGCTGAATATGCCGTACATAATCATCATAACTTTGCGTGGAAAGAGCAGCATATGGGCGAGGAAGTCGTCGTTGTTCGTAAAGGAGCGACACCGCTGGCACCGGGCCAGCTTGGCTTTGTCGGCGGGAGTATGGGGGATATTTCGGTCATTGTAGAAGGCATTCATAGTGAGGAGAATACGGAGTCTTTCCGCAGTACGGTTCACGGGGCAGGACGAATCATGAGTCGTACGCAGGCGGCAGGCAAAATGAATTACAAACTTCGCACGCGTATGGGCGGCGAAATTAGTGAAGAACAGATGCAAGCCGCCATTCGAGCATATGGTGTGGAGCTCCGTGGAGCTGGCACGGATGAGAGCCCGTTTGTCTACAAAAAATTGCAAGACGTGCTGAATGCGCATGCCAATACGCTCAAAATCAATCATGTACTGTGCCCGGTAGGCGTAGCGATGGCGGGTGGCAATGAGTTCGACCCCTACAAGGATTAATCGAAGATCAACCTGGGGCACGTATTATTTTTTTAAAAAAACTATATAAGTTGAACTATTTTTTACACATTAACGGAGAAGAAAGAAAAAACCTGAAGAAACGTAGCGGTCGCCTTTATCACCGGGTTTTCCCCTTTGTAAAAGGGAATCACAAAAATCTGGGGATAACAGCTACTCTCCAGGTTGTTCTGTCTTTGGAGTGGCCTGTGTAAAATCTTTAATCTAACTTAACAAGAATTCAGACACAAGAAGGAGGGCGAACACCCCATGAGAAACTGTGCGATATACAGCTCCCAGTTTGACCTGGATCAGTTGTATGAAATGATCCAATCCATCTATCCTGATGCTGCCATCCAGCGAAGAGAAGACCATACGCACATACAGGTGATTCAGAAGAAATGGTTTAGCAAAAAAACAAAGGGCTTCAACATCATGACCAGCCAGACGCATCCCGAGGAGTTCGGCACGATGATTCAAGGTATGCTTGGGTTTATGAGTCAGATCGAAGGGCGTAATGCTGCGCTTCAGGAAAAGGTACTGATTAAATGCTCCACCCTGAACATGGTGATCGGCATCGAGACAGAGGAAGATATCTCGGAAGAGTTCTTTAACGAGTTATTACAACTGGCTGAAGCGCTGGATGCCGTCATTTTCTGGGGAGGTGGCTCCCTACTGAATGCTCAGGGTCAGGTGCTTCTGGATGTAAACGGAGAATCCGAAGTAGAGGATTACACGGTAACCGCACACACGAGTTATCTGGATGACACTCGTCCAACCTCAGCGGATGCTGTGGAGCGCAAGGCGCGTTCAGAGCAGCGATTAGCGGCGCAAGGTGTTCCGTATAATGCCAATCTGCCAGCAAGGGCAGGTGAGCAGGATACAACGATTCGAACGAAGGAAGAGGTTGCGCAGCGTGCTGTAGCTCTTTGTATAGCCGCCCTAAAAGGTGAGTGCCTTGGAGCGGGTGAAAGTGACGATGACACGGCAGCGCTTGTGCAGGAAGTCATCGACAAGTATGATGCATCCGCCTTCTTTTCTCCGGATGAAAAGTCTTTTCTGGATCAGCATGGAGCACAGCAGCAAGAGGTCATTCGCTTCTCTTGGGGATATGAGGCATACCATGTCATGCTATGGGCACTAGGGTACGTGGAAGAATTGAGTGCACCTACTGAGCTTTGCAACGTAAGTAAGGACGTTGGTTATCTACAGCAAAAGGACAGCTACGCAGAGTTCCTGTCGGATGCCACTCTTCGCAGCAAAGATGAAATTTTGGACGAGGCCGACTTGATTTATCGGTACAATTGGGTCTGTGTAAACAGCAGAATTAAAGAGGAGTTACCACCTGCAGGTTTAAATTCCGGTGTAGCTTATGAACGGCATCGTGCACTTAACTGGCTGATCTGTTATCTCGATCAAGCGTGGGATGAGGTACGGACGGATACGTAAATGAAATCAAATTGAAAAGAGCCATCGACTAGATTTTTTAATCTGATCGGTGGCTCTTAACTATGTGCTATTCGATAGATGAGGTTACTGAGGGAGAGACCATGGCTTGAATTGCAGGATACATGTTCTCGCTGCTCGTAAATAAAATGTAGGATTGATGAGTGGTTCGGATCAGAATCCGCTCGGTTGAACGAGCATAACCGATTCGGACAGCTGAAGGCTCACTTCCTCCATAGGTGTTATCTAAAGTTACAGATGTGATTTGAGAAATGGGGATTTCAATCTTGGAAAACTGCCAGCGAATGACGAGTTGATCATCTACTTGCTTTACGTTTACGTCAAACATAGGATGACCTCCTTTTTTGTACAATAAAATGATTGGACTAATAGAGTAATGAAACAGTCTTGCGTATACGATAGTTCCAGTTTATCATTTTTGGCTAAAAATTCCTAATTAATAAAGATGAAGTAACTAAAAATTTCAACATAAGATATGATGTTTGAGTAGAATCAATCCATCCAATGTTTTGTAAGGAGATGAGTTGCATGAAAAAACTTAATGGATACCATTATTTCGAGAAAAATGTAGGCCCGTTCCGTAATCTCTCAAGCCTGTCTCAGAGAGAGGCCGAAGCAGTTTCACAACAGATTCGGCAGGAAGGCCGAGTTTTTGCCGCTCAGCGGTCATCTGACTACATAACAATAAGGAGACGCCTTGAGCATATGGCATTTGAGAAGTTCATAGCTAAGGGAGGAAAGCCGGCACAAGACTATCCCCATTATCTAACGCTCGGTGTATGTCCCTGGCTAGAATCATGGTATCAGGATCCCGATCATATTATTATTCCATGGGAGGAATTACCCGCAGAAGTTGTGAGCTTCACCTACGGTGATCTCTTCCCAACGATGCGTTATGAAGACGATAAATCCTATCGCAAGCAGGTTTATACCAAAGACGAAATAGATGAACTGATTCAGACCTATGGTTTGCCGCAGGAGTGGAATCGAACGGGCGAACATGGGCCCGAACGATATATTGAAATTCAAGTCTGGGACAACGAGGTTATACGGGCATATCGGTAGATCTACTCATTGCTAGTTCTCATTTTCGGTTGGTCAGGGCAGGGCGTAGCTTCCTTTTGAATTAGTCAAGGGTGGAGAGCGATGGAAGCTAGCTCGTTATTTTGGTGTGGCCTGTTCCGAAGAGATTTAAGCTTATTGTAGCCTAATCTCCGCTCGGAACAGGAACCAAAGTTACATTAAACGGTGTAAGTCTGCAACCATGCTTCTACGGAAATATGTTGCAAGTATAATGATGCGCTGTCTTCCGACAGCTTTGAAGCTGGATCAAGCCGGTTTCACGCGAAGGAATAGTCCCAGCAAACCGAGAATAGCAAAAGCCAGAAAAGCGACCGTGCTTGAAAATACCTCAATGCTGTATCCCGCCATGAACGATCCCAGAAATTGACCCACGCCCAGGGCGAGAAATGCAAGACTAATGCCGATGGAGACATTTGGCTGGAACAGTCTCGTTGCCCATACAATGAAAACACTTGTGAGAAAAATGTACGTGCTGCCGAACAGGACGGCTGAAACCATACTTGATGTCATCGAAGGCAGGACAATAACGCCAAGCGAGATCGATAACAACAGAATGCCTATACGATAGGACCAACCTAACTCAATCCGTTCTATGATCCGACCTGCACTTCCGCCGAGTATGCCTGTCACGCCCATAACAATCCAGAACAAGACGGCTTCCGAATCGGAGGCCCCTTTCTCGTCCGTAAGAAAGTTTCGGGCAAAAGTCCAATAAATCGCAGAGCTTGCGCCTGTTAACATACAAGCCATGAGTAAAGCCGATCCCGGTCTGGTGGGTCTCATGCAAGACCAGATGGACTTCGTACAAGGGAGTGTTTTGGTTGCAGGAATCGCATGTCGGTTCCATAGCAACACGGTTATGCCTATGAGGGCAAACAGGATATAACTTATACGCCAGTAATCGGTGAATAGCAAGTAGAGTGGACCGGAGACGATAATACCAAAGCTGGTGCCTGTATTGATCCAGCTGTTCCCTCTGGCGTGCAGATCTGGTGCGAGTTCTGCGCTTACTGCATTCCCGAGGGCTGGAGATGCCCATCCTGTGCTGAGTCCGGCAAGAAAAACACCGGCCGCAAGCAGCCAGGTATCATGTGCCAGTCCGATGCCGATCAAGCCAAGAATAGCGCTGATTCCAGCTAGTTGAATGACGTAATGGTGCCCTTTGTGATTAATGATAAGCGGCGCAGTAAGAAGGGCAAGACAATAAGCAATATAGGTTGCCGAGTTAATGGCCCCGGATGCCGATTCGGATAATTGTAAAGCCTCGGAGATTTCTGGCATAAACAGTCCGTAACTGAAACGCCCAAAAGCATAACATACTGCGATCAGGGCAACACCAGGAAGGACTATCTTTTTCATTGAATTTCACCGCCTTATTTTAGATAGAACGATCATTATATTTCTTATGAAAATAAAAAAGTGAGTTGAAATATGAACTCACCCTTTGTGTTATGAATTGAAACTATTTTGAGTCATGTGAATCAGTTCCCGGCAGACCTCTTTTACATTTTCCGTTTCGGCCAGCGCCGTCGAACCCTCTAACAACAGCATAAATTGCATGATGCTTCGATCATTTGCTTCGGGATCACTTTTTTTTATCAGGGTTATGAGGTGTTTTTTGTGCCCGTTAACGGTTTGTACGATAACATGGTTTGGATCAGCCCCGAATTCTTCCTTCGCTCGTAAAAAAAGACATCCCCTGGCTTCATGTTCCATCAGCCACTTGGCATGACCCTCAGCCAGATTGAGAAAGACGGACTGTGCCTTGTTATCTGCATATATACGTAGTTGCTCCAGATAGCGCTGTTCGCGGCGCAGAAGCACCTCGACAATCAGGTCTTCCTTGGATGCAAAGTGATTATATAACGTCATGATGGCCACGTCAGCATCGGTAATGATCCGTTTTAGGCCAATGGCATGAAAGCCATGCAGATAGAACAGGTCCTCAGACACGTTAAGAAGCGTTTCCTTTTTGCTACTCATAATCGCTTGGGCCACTCCTTTCACCCATTTTCAGTAAAAATAGAATGATCATTATATCCAAAATATAGAATGTGTATATCGATGTCAATCTGAAATGACAGTTTCAATCTCCAGTCGCCCAAAGTTTTCGATCCATTCAGTAGGGCAGCTTGAATCTGTAATCACCATGGATATGTGATCGGCAGGTGCAATTCTGGCAAACGTGGAGCGTCCAAACTTGGTGTGATCTGCCACCAGGATGGCTTCTTCGGCGCGTTCCATCATTTTACGCGAGATCAGGGCTTCCTCCAGTACATAATCGGTAATTCCATCGGTGAAGGAAACACCTCCAGCCGAAATGAACGCTTTGTTCACTTTGAACTGGTCAAGTATCTCATGTGCCCCAGGCCCAGTGGCGGCTTGAACAACAGTGTTGATTTCGCCTCCAGCAAAAATGATTTTACCTGTAAAAGATTCTAGGGCAATAGTCAGGATGGGTACAGAATTCGTAATCACCGTGATAAGGGAGCGATGTTGCAATTGGCGCATGATTTCGAGTGTGGTTGTGCCGTTGTCCAGCATGATGGTTTCGCCGTCTTCAATCAACGAAGCTGCCGCGGCGGCAATAGCCTGCTTTTCTTGAACTTGCAACTGTGAGCGCTTCTGGAAGGGCGCTTCGATCATACCTGAGCGGACACGTACAGCGCCCCCGTACACTTTACGTAACTCACCTTCCTTCTCCAGCCGATCCAGATCCCGCCTTATGGTTTCCGTGGATACCTGAAATAGCTGAGCCAACGTTTGTACCTGAACTTTGCCTTGTGTGGCAAGCTGGGCAAGGATCGTCTGTTTTCGCTCCTCATATGTTAACGACATTAAATTTCCGCCTCCGTTACGTTCTTTTATAGAAGTTTGGCCTTTGTGTGGATTGTTGTTGTTTTTAACAGTTTAAGTTGATGAAAATCACTTGTCAATTTCGTTCGGTAGATATGGTGATAGATATTTAGAGATGTGTTGACAGAGGATAGATGTGGCGATATTATCAAATGAAACAACTAAAAACCACAATAAACCACATTTTAAAACAGGATTGAACACGAGTTGTTTCAAGAGTTATTTCAAGCACTAATCAGCAATACATATAACCAATAGATCAAACTGCATGAATGAAGTGAAGCTTATTGCTCGCATTCAATGCGTATTCATGTGGTATTCGGGAGGACAACACAGTGAAACGACCGCTTGCTTTTCGTGAAAATGGAACCTTTACCATCGTACAATTTACCGATATACACTGGAAAGACGGGCGGCCTGAAGATCTGCGAAGCCGGCAGATGATGCAATCGATCATCGAACTGGAACAGCCGGATCTGGTTATTTTCACAGGAGATGTGATTTACACTGGGCCTGTCGATTCGGGAAATCAGGCGTGCGAGCATCCGGAGCAGGCTTTTCGTGATGCTGTCTCGGCTGTGGAGGCGTGTGGGATTCCGTGGGCTTTTGTGTTTGGCAATCATGATGCCGAGCAACGAATCACTCCAGTAGAGCTCATGCGTGTAGTTCAGGAGCATGCGCATAGTGTGACGGAAGCTGGTCCGCGTGATATTGCAGGATTGGGCAATTACACGCTGGAGATTGCCGGGGCGAATGGACTTCCGGCAGCCGTGTTGTATCTGCTCGATTCCGGGAGTTATTCGACCGTGGAATCGATCCCCGGTTATGGTTGGATTCAGCAGAGTCAGCTCCGATGGCTGATGGATGAATCCACACGCGTCAATCCCGGCCGCAGTCCGGGGGATAAGCTGCCAGCCTTGGCGTTTTTCCATATCCCGATTCCGGAATATCAACTGATGTGGGACAGTCAGGTTTGCTATGGCAACAAATATGAACCTGTCTGCTGTGCGAAAGTCAATTCGGGTTTGTTTGCTGCACTGCTGGAGATGGGGGATGTAATGGGTACGTTCTGCGGACACGATCATGTGAATGATTTTCACGGTCAGTATCAAGGGATACGTCTTTGTTACGGGCGTTCGAGTGGCCACAGTACCTATGGAAGGGAAGGTATGCTACGCGGAGGACGTGTCATTCAGATGTGTGAAGGTGAGCGGGAGTTTGATACCTGGCTTCGTCTGGAGGATGGATCGGTGGTGAAGGAACAGCCGGAGCATCAACCGGAGACCGCGACGTAAGGTATTCTAGAGTGTACTATAGCGTGGCAAGGGAAATAGAAAGCGATAAGCAAATAAGCAAGGAAAACAGAGAGGAACGTATACAGCATGATTTTACCGTTAATTCTGGTGCTTGCTTCAGGAATGGCACATGCCGTCTGGAGTATGTTTACAAAACGAAGTTTGAACAAAAGTGTTTTTCTATGGTCGATTATGATGATTCCCACCGTATTGCTGCTGCCTGTGCTGGTGGTGGAATTGTCCCGCGAGTCGTTACCCGTGTCAGCTTATGCGCTGTTGATCGTGTCGATGGCACTTCAGGCGTTATACTCCTGGCTGTTGTCTCAGACGTATGAGCTTGGTGATCTGTCTCAGATCTATCCGATTATGCGGGGCACGAGTACGTTGCTGGTGCCGTTGATCGGTGTTGCTTTTCTGGGAGAAAGATTGTCGGGTTTCGGATGGCTAGGCATTGCCTGCATGATTGTTGGTTTCATCGTTCTTAGCGGTGTGGGGAGCAGGAAGGGACAAGCTGGCTCTGGAATGAAGGGAGCGAAGCCAGTTCTGATGGCCTTGTGTGTGGGGTTATGTACGACGAGTTATGTATTTGTGGACAAATTAAATCTGCAACATATTTCGCCCTTGGCGTTGCTTGAGGTTACGAATATTGGTTTTGTGGCTGGATTAACGCCAGCGCTGCTCGCTTCAGCTGGCTTGCGTCAGGAATGGAAGGTCAATCGTTCGACGATTTTGCTTGGGGCTTTGCTGAATCCGGGATCATATCTGCTCTTTCTATTTGCACTGGAACAGGCTCCGATGGCCAGATTGGGCCCGCTTCGGGAAGTGGGTACGGTATTTGCGGCTTTTCTCGGGATTTGGTTATTAAAAGAACAGCAGGGAATGAAACGGATTCTCTGTTCCATCGTTATTTTTGGCGGTATCCTGCTGATTGGTGTGTGGGGATAGGGTAGGAAGACATCGGACAAAAGAAAGCACAAAATGACAGGCTTCTCTACCCTTCTTCGTGTATCATGATAAGCAAGGAGTGATGCAGTACATGAAATGGATTGAAGCCATACAGAAGTCGATTCAATATATAGAAGAGCATTTACTGGAGCCTATGACGACGGATCAGATTGCGGCGCATGCGCATATGTCGGCATTTCATTTTCAACGTATCTTTGGTTTAATGACCGACGTTACCGTGGTGGAGTACATCCGGCGCAGAAGATTAACACTGGCGGCCAATGAACTGTTGCAGGGAGATCCCAAAATTATGGATTTGGCCTTCAAGTATGGCTATGATACGCCTGAATCGTTCACCAAGGCTTACCGCAGACAACATGGAATATCGCCAAGTGAAACCCGAAAGTCCGGTGCTTCAGTCCAGTCGTATAATCGACTCGTTATTCAAGTCAGTTTACAAGGAGCAGAGCCAATGAAACATCATATTGTCGAACAAGAGGCATTTTCCATCGCAGGCATCAAACAACGCTTTTCATATGTGGATGGGCAGCATTTGCAGGGGATTCCTAATATGTGGGAGGAAGCGTATCACAGCGGTACAGAGGATCGGATAGCTGCATTGAATAACGGGTTTATCCCAGGTTTGCTAGGGGTGTGTGTAGATCAGGGCGAGATCGAGGACAAGCAGATGGAGTACTGGATTGCAACAACGTATGAAGGGGAGCAACCGGAAGGGCTATCTACGTTCACGTTCCCCGCGAGTAAATGGGTGGTTTTCGAGGTTGAGGAACCGATGCCTCAGGGAATACAAAAGCTGTGGAAACGTATTGTAGGTGAATGGTTCCCTTCAAATGCATACGAACATGCCTGGCTGCCTGAACTGGAAGTCTACCGCGGCATGAAACATGCGCCTCAAATCTGGATACCGATTAAATAGCCGGATAGGTAGCATTAGATAGCTCAATAGTAAGTATTAGATAGCCCTATAATAAGTATTAAATATCTGGATCGTAAGCATTAATTATCTTCACCAATGATCATCGATCAATATGACATCATAACTCCGCTCAGGAATCGTGATTTTCAGGCGTGCATTCGTTTTGGATGTACATGAAAATGACAGCTTGAGGGGAGTTGTTTATTTTATTCCAGGGTTCGAAACATGTTATATTAAAAAACAGTAGTCTCATCCACCCCTAAGAACGACGGACGGCCAAGCTGGAATGAAGATATCGGATTCGAGTAGGTCAAGGAGGATTTGCTGTGCAATATGAAGAACGACTTGTGCAAACGTTGCGACAACATGAGCAGATCATGCAGGATCTGCGGATTGTACGTTTGCTAGAGTTGCCCGATTGTTACATCGGTGCGGGTTATATTCGTAATTACATATGGGATGATCTTAATGGATTTACCAGACGGGAGCTGCATAGCGATATTGATGTTGTTTATTTTAATGCTGCTGATCTTCGAGAAGAACGGGATTACGAACTGGAGCAGGAGCTATGTACTGCAACAGGTAACACGAAGTGGTCGGTTAAAAATCAGGCCAGGATGCACCTGCGCAACGGAGACATGCCGTATCGCTCGACTGAAGATGCACTGCGCTTTTGGCCTGAGCAAGTAACAGCCATCGGTGTACAACTACAATCTGACGATCAAATCAGGATATGTGCCCCTTATGGACTGGAGGATCTGTATGCGTTAGTTGTGCGCAAAAGCCCGGCGTTTATGGACGCGGCCTACTATAACGAACGTGTGTGCAAAAAGAATTGGCAACAGCACTGGCCCAAGCTCACGATTGTAAGGGCATAATATAACAAGTGTGGATGTCTATGTATGGGAAGGAGTGTTGCTGTACTGATACAGAAATTTTTACGGGAGAAAGGATATATTTTGGATCTGATCCTGCTGGCGTGTTTGGTTTTCTTTCTGATCTTTTGGGGCTGGAACTTTGCCGTGAAATTTTTTACTCTCCTCGCGGCAACCTTTATCATATTAAGACGGATTGATTACGAGAAACACATCTGGCTGAAACGCGGGTTGTTGGTCGTTTTCGGCATTGGCGCCGTCTCCTTTATCATTATTGAAGCTCTGGTATTTACCCAGCTTGGTTCAAAGGAAGAGGAGCGAGCGGACTATGTCATCATACTTGGGTCGGGCATCAAGGGCACCGAATTGTCACTGACCTTGAAACAAAGGTTGGATGCCAGCTTGGATTATATTCGCACTCACCCGCAGACTCCAGTTATTGTATCTGGTGGACAGGGGCCAGGTGAATCCATTCCTGAAGCCCTTGCGATGAAAAATTACCTGGTGGATCAGGGCATTGCCCCTGCTCAGATCATCATGGAGGATCGCTCGACAAGTACGCAGGAAAATTTGGCTTTTTCTAAAAAAATCATTCTTGCTTCCGGGCTGGAACATCCCAAAATTATGATTGTCACAAGTGATTACCACATGTTCAGGTCGAAATATATTGCGGCCAAAAACGGATACGCTGCAGAATACGGTATATCCGCCCCTTCACCAGGGTATTTAAAGCCGATTAATATGATTCGTGAATATTTTGGCACTGTGAAGGCGTTTTTATAGTCAAACGAGAAACAGGACGAAGCGGAAGGAATAAAAATGCTTCGTCCTGTTTTCTATTTTTTATGGTGAACACTACATTAAACTTGGGTGGACAAGACTCATTTTTTTGCAGAATCGCTAGAAGCAGCTCTAAGCTCAGTTGCTCTGGACTCGGCAGCTGCTCTGGAGTTGTCAGGTGCGATTACAGCCTCAGAGACCTTATCTCGAGGAGAAGTGGTTCTGGATGCAGCCGCTGGAACAGTAGCCTCTCTGGCATTGTCAGGTGCAATTGTAGCCTCAGAGACCTCATCCCGAGGAGAAGTGGTTCTGGAAGCAGCCGCTGGAACAGTAGCCTCTCTGGAGTTGTCAGGTGCAATTGTAGCCTCAGAGACCTCATCCCGAGGAGAAGTGGTTCTGGAAGCAGCCGCTGGAACGGTAGCCTCTCTGGAGCTGTCAGGTACAATTACGGCTTCAGAGACTTCATCTCGAGGTGTAGAAGCACTAGGTTCGGTGGCTCGACTGGCAGTCTCTCTGGAGTTGTCAGGTACAATTATAGCTTCAGTGGCTCCACGCTCTACTTTGGGCGTATGGCTCGATGCCCATACAGCTGTAGACGTACTTGCTACAGCAATTAAACAAACGGATGAAATTGTTATGATCCAATGTTTCTTTTTCATTTTTTTGACATCAAACATCATCGTAAGTCTCCTTTTTAATTGTTTTCCCTCCCCTGAAAGGGATGAGCAAAATTGCACAGGCAAGTTTCGCGCCCCTGCGGTGACATTTAAAATGGTTTCGCCATAACGTTTGCGATCTTCGATGGACATCTTCTGGACAACCTTTTCATCACAAGAAAATTCACTCCAGGTGTGAATCTCTTGGCGAAGGAGGTAAACGAGAGGATTGAACCAGTGCAAAGCGCTGACCGCTAGAGTGAGTGCCTTGACCCACAGATCTTTATGTTTAAGGTGAGTTAATTCATGGTGATAAACCAGACCCATATTCAAGTGAGCTGTACCCGCTTGAGGCAAATAAATCGTAGGTTTCGTTAAACCGACCAGCACGGGACTTCGTAACATTGGACTATATGCCAGGTTGACATGCTGCCGAATACCTAACTTTTCTTTGATCATGGGGAGCAGTAAGGCGGCCTCACTATTTTCTTTTACATCTGACTGTGTACGTTTCAACGCATGGATGAATCTGTAATAACAATAGATCTGCCACGTCGTATAACCGAGAACGCCTACTCCCCAAGCACTGAGCAAAACATACGCCGCCGTAGAAGATATCGTCCATTCTGGGGTAAGCGCTCCTTCAAGCATACCGTTCAAAAAGTTAGATTGTTCAAGGTTTCGGTTTGAAGCATGATGAAAAAGACTGGAGAACCATGTCATTCCGAACGATAGGGGCAGTACATAAAAGGCGAAAGCCATTTTACTCAGCCCGTAACGCCAGGAAGCGGGGAAAAGATGTACCGGCAGAAGGCGCAAGGCAAGAATGCAAACAGCGGCAATGCTTCCAGCCACCGTCAACGTTATCAGCAGATCAATAAAGAGATTCATGCGCGCCACCTACTTTTCCGACAGCCATTGTTTTAGTTCGGCAATGTCTTTCTCTGAAAGCTTATCCCCGTCATACATGGCTGAAACCAGATTTTTAACAGAGCCTTGATAGAGGCCATCGAGTACGGTTTTGGTTTTCTGAAGTTTGTAGTCTTCTGGCTGTAAAAGAGGCTCATAATAGTTGGTTCGACCCTGTCTCGTGACAGTGAGCGCCCCTTTATCCACCAGTCTGGATAGGAAAGTGGAAATGGTCTGTGCCTTCCACGCTTTTCCCTTTTCCTTAAACATGTCTAACAGTTCGGAAGAAGTGACCGGAGGAGTACAAGACCAGATCACCTCCATCAGTTCCAGCTCGGTTTCGGACCATTTTTGAGTTTGGTGCACCAAAGAAGCACTCCTTTACAACGTTATGCGTCCATAACGATAATTTTATTACTACACTACGTAGTAAATATAAACTACTACAACATGTAGTATATAGTCAAGCGCAGTGTGTGAGAACCTCGTTTCTTCCTCTGTTTGTCAAGAGGGTTCTGTTTCTATATCCCAGATTCAACGAAGAAAAGCATGTTATACTATAGGTCAACAATAGATGACCGAAACAGGAGTGAATGATCATTACAGCATATCAATTACCTGCTCTGAAGGAGCAGAACATGATTTCAACGAACGATTTACAAGACATTATTCGCATGCTCGCCCATGCACCTTTACTGTATGATGATGGTCAGCATATTCAGGTTCAGGATTACCTGGAAGGTCTTGAGATAGGGTTAACGCATGATATTCGTCGTGCAGCGATTGAATTGTACGAACTGGGTGTCAAGGCTTGTCGCCAATTTACGGATGTACTTGCCTATGAGCAGTTGCAGGATGTGCTTGGTCTGCAGGCTGAGTTGTGGCAGGAAGGTGTGCTTGCACTGCAAGACTGGATGAATTGGCTAAAAGAAATTGGCGAAGGGCGGCGAACTTTGCCTGAGTATGATTTTGCATCCATATTGGGTGAATTCCCCGAAGGGTATATGATTCATGATTTTCATGACGAACTACAGGTTCGACTAGAGCAGGATGCAACGAATGCTTGGGCGAACGAAGAGCGAAGTCGGTTATATACAGCGATTGGCGTGCAAGAAGCAGGCTGAGCGAGCGATTTGAATGAAATTGAACTTTTTAAACGTCGATGGGCGTCTCTCTACACGGAAATGGAATCCATATCAAACGAAACGGTCTGCTACGTTGTTTAGTCTGATATGAATGCAATGCGTAGATGGCATGATGCATCTGCTGAAATGAGGGGATACCGTGAAAAAGGTTGTACTTGCTGGTGGAACGGGATTTGTTGGTCAAGATTTTACAGTCCGGTTTAAAAAGCTGGGGTACGATGTGCTGGTGATCTCACGCCAGTCTGGACACATCGCCTGGGAAGATCGAACAGCCATCATTGAAGCACTTGAAGGCGCGGAGATGCTGATTAATCTGGCTGGTAAATCGGTCAATTGCCGTTATACTGACGAGAATCGTAAAATCATTATGGATTCCAGAACAGAAACCACAAACATTCTCGGGGAAGCGGTATTGGCTTGTGTGCATCCGCCTGAATTGTGGATTAACTCCAGTACGGCTACCATCTATAGACATGCGGAAGATCGTCCAATGACGGAACAAGATGGAGAGATTGGTTCGGGTTTCTCTGTGGAGGTTGCCAAGGCTTGGGAGCAGGCATTCTTCGGATTCAAGCTACCATCTACACGTCAAATTGCACTACGCATTGCGATTGTGCTTGGGGAAGGTGGGGTGATGGAACCACTGACGAATCTGGTTCGATTTGGCCTGGGTGGAGCCCAGGGAGCAGGAACCCAAAAATTTAGCTGGATTCATATGGAGGACCTGTTCCGCATGGTGATATTTGTACAGGAGCATCCGGATCTGGAAGGGGTCTATAATGCTTCATCTCCTCATCCAGTGACCAATCGGGAACTGATGGCAAGTCTTAGGAAGCAGATGGGTGCACGTATCGGACTTCCGTCCCCACGCTGGATGCTTGAGCTTGGAGCTATATTTATCCGTACGGAAACGGAACTGGTACTCAAGAGCCGCTGGGTCATTCCCGACAGAATCGAAAAGGCAGGTTTTACGTTCACTTATGCTTCGCTGGATAAGGCACTTGCTGATCTCCTTAAATCCAAATAATGGGGAGCAGACAGTTTACATAGGTGCCTCCATTTTCAGACTGTGAAAAACATGTGCAGGAATCATTAATATGTGAATGGGAGGGCAGAGCAATCTGCCCTTCCGTCTATTTCGATGATATTTAGGCTCGGGATCGATCATCAGGCTGTTTCAAATATTCTTTTTCATTATCACTATTATTCAGTTGCAGGTATATTCGTTTAATGGGTAATACCACGAAATTTACATAACACGCATGAAAGAGAAGAGGTTGGGCATATGCAGCTTAGAAGAGTAAGAATCGCAGGTACAGGAAAATACCTGCCTCAGATGAAGGTGACAGACGAAGAGTTGGATGAGCGATTACATGTGCCCGCAGGCTGGGTCAGCAAAGCGACGGGCGTCGGCTATCGTTATTATGCTTCGGACGAGGAGACTTCTTCCTATATGGGTGCAAGAGCGGCAGAAGCAGCTCTGGCCGATGCAGGGCTGTCTTTTGGTGAGATCGATTGTTTGGTATGCACCAGCGGTACGAAAGAACAGCCGTTGCCAAGCACAGCCGTCTTTATCCAGCAGGCCATGGGACAGGAAGAATCAGGTGTTCCTGCTTTTGATATGGATGCGACATGTCTGAGTTTCCTGAACGGACTTGATGTCATCTCTTATATGGTAGACGCTGGACGTTACCAGCGTGTATTGCTCGTAGCCACCGAGATTGCTTCAGCCGGATTAAACTGGAAAGATCCTGAAAGTGCTGCTTTGTTTGGTGATGGCGCGGCGGCAGTCATCATTGAGCGAGCATCTGAGGAATCCCCGTCACAGATCGTTCATGCATCTCTGCGAACCTACAGCCGCGGGGCACGGTTTTCGGAGATTGCAGGCGGAGGCACGCGGCATCATGCGGCCCAGTATGATGTGGCACATCCAGATCCATTCCTCTTTCATATGGATGGACAGGCAATTTTTCGCATGGCGTCCAAGCTGTTACCCGGGTTTATGAATGAGATGCTTCAAGCTTCCGGAGATCGAATGGAGGATTTCTCTCTGGTCATTCCTCATCAGGGCAGTGCAATGGCGATGCGCCTGATTCGCAAGAAGCTTGGAATTCCTGCAGAACGCTTCATGGATATTACACGAGGTCATGGTAATACGATTGCGGCCTCCATTCCGATGGGATTGCATGAGGCAATTCGTCAGCAACGAATAGAGCGTGGTGATCGGGTATTGATGATCGGAACGGCGGCTGGGCTGTCTTTGGGAGGACTGATCTTTGACTACTAGATTTGCACGACGTGACCAACGTGTGCTTCAGGGACAAACGGGTCATACATACAGGGTACTTCTTACCGGGGGAAGAGCTCCGGTTACGCTGGATTTGGCGCGTATGTTGCATCGGTCAGGTCACCTCGTATTTATTGCGGAGAGTATGAACCATCATCTGTGCAGAACGTCTAGTGCGGTGGAGCAATGCGTACTTGTTCCATCGCCACGTCACCATACGGAGAAGTACCTGTCGGCACTGGAACATTGGGTTAAGATATGGCAGATCGATGTGCTGATTCCGATGTGTGAAGAAGTGTTTTATGTGGCTGGTGGGGCTGAACGCTTAAGGCAGCGTTGTCGTGTTCTTGTTTCCAGTCTGGAGCAGTTGCACGTTCTGCATCATAAGTATGATTTTAATAGGCTTGCCAAGTCTATGGGGCTTCCGGTTCCGGATACACATCTGATTCAAACTCCGCAGGAGTGGCTGGAGATGCAGCAGGTTTTAAAGGGAGAGTGGGTCTGGAAACCGGTCTATTCCCGTTTTGCGGCCAAAGTACGTATGCCGAAACTTGGGTACCACGATCCACCGGGTGAAGATACGTTGTCTCCTGCCTCACCTTGGGTGGCGCAGCGGTACATTCATGGACGAGGACTGTGCACCTACAGTGTAGTGCATGAAGGCCATTTAATCGCGCATGCCACCTACGACAGCCGATATCGTACGGGCAGTGTAGGCGCGAGTGTTTTTTTTGAACAGGTGCAACATGAGGGCACGCGCGCGTGGGTAGAACACTTTGTGCGCACGACGGGCTTCAGCGGACAGATTGGATTTGATTTTATCGAAGACGTGACGGGTCAGGTGTCTGCGATTGAGTGTAACCCGAGGGCAACCAGTGGCATTCATCTATTTCATCCTGGTAACGACTTGGTGCGTGCATTGCTTGAACCTGAAGTGGTACTTAGCGAAGGGATCGAAGTGACACCGCGGTCAGGTAATGATAAGGCGATGTTAGCATTGCCCATGCTGGGAAGTGGTATCCGGCAGATTCATAGCAGCAGAGGTAGCCTGCGAGCTTGGAGGACGGCTTGGCAGGGTGCCAGGGATGTGGTGTATGTGCGGCAGGATCGGCGGCCTTTTTTTGAACAATTTGCGGTCGTACTTGCTGCCTGGCGTCTTGCACGTTCACAGCAGATTACGCTGACGGAAGCACTGACTCATGACATAGAATGGAACGGTGAACAACGATGAAGAGAGCATTAGTGACCGGGGCTACAGGTTGTCTGGGTAGACATCTGGCGATAAGGCTTGCAGCAGAAGGCTGGGAAGTGACAGGCATGGGGCGACAGCAAGAGATCGGCAGTGTGCTTGAAGCGGCTGGAGTTCGCTTTATCAGGGGAGATATTCGGGATGTCCAGATTGTAGATGCAGCATGTACAAGTCAGGATATCGTGTTCCACTGTGCGGCCTTATCCTCACCTTGGGGGAAATATCAGGATTTCTACAGCAGTAATGTGCAGGGAACGCAAAATCTGATTGATCATTCTCTACGCCATCAGGTGCAGCGGTTCGTGCATGTTTCCACGCCGAGTATTTATTTTAACTACATACCGCGTTATGAAGTTCATGAACATGACCTGCTGCCGGCTAAATCGGCCAATCATTATGCGGCTACCAAACGTATGGCTGAAGACATTGTGATGGAGGCACATCGTAACGGATTGCCATCGATTATGATTCGCCCGCGAGCCATTTTTGGCCCGTATGACCAAACGCTTTTCCCGCGGATTGTTGCAGCGAATGCCAAGCGGGGAGTACCGATGATTGATGGTGGACAGGCGCTGATTGATCTGACGTGCGTAGATAATGTGGTGGATGCGCTGTTATTGTGCAGTGATGCTTCTGATGATGCGCTTGGGAGAGCCTACAATATTTCGAACGCAGACCCGAGACCATTTGCAGAGTTGGTCGGGACTCTTTTTGACATGTTAGACATGCCGCTGCGGCGTCTGAATATTCCTTATCGAGTGGCCTATGGGTTGGCCAGTGTGCTGGAAGGTGTGCATCGATTCATTCCTGCTCTGGGAGAGCCGTTACTGACCAGATACTCCGTTGGATCTTTGGGTGTGCCGCAAACGTTGGACATTACCGATGCTAAGGCGCAGCTAGGATATGTACCGCGGGTGTCCATTGAAGCGGGATTGCGACAATTTGCAGATTGGTGGATGAGTGAATGATGTTAACAACGAAGCCGGTAAAATTATATTTAGGCGCAGCGGGTTACTGTACTCATCCAGAGTTCCTTACGTTACGGGGGGGAAGCTTCCGGCCGGTTCGTTTTCCGGCAGGCTTCGCTTGTATTCTCCATCCCGAACATGGCCCGATACTACTGGACACGGGGTACAGTTCACGTTTTTTTGAAGAGACCGCTCGACTTCCGAACGCATTATATCGTCATATCACGCCCGTTGTATTTCGGGAAGAAGACAGTGCCGTCCATTTTCTGAAGCAGATCGGGCTGGTGCCGTCAGATATCCGTTATGTTATTCTTTCGCATTTTCACGGAGATCACATTGCAGGTGCCAAGGACTTCCCGGAGGCTCAGTTTATTTATTTGCCGAGAGCCTATGAGGCGGTTTGTTCTCTTGGTTCAATTGCGGCGGTGAAGGCCGGTTTTCTGGCCGGACTGCTACCTGACGATTTTATCCAGCGCTCACTGCCCGTGAACGACCCTGCCAAGCGATGGGCGGACATGAGTGAGACTACAGGCAAGGAAACCCCATCAGGGTTTCCTTGGGAAGAGGTGTACGATCTTTTTGGTGATGGCAGCCTGCTCGGCGTGGAAGTATCGGGTCATGCAGAAGGCATGATGGGTTTATTGCTACGGACAGAGCAACATGATTATTTTTTATGTGCAGATGCAGTATGGTCGAGCCGGGCTTTCCGTGAACAGCGCAGACCTCATGCACTGGCAGGTATTATTATGTCAGATCGGCAGGAGTATAGACAGAACTTTGACAAGCTGGTTCACCTGCATCAACAGTTCCCTCGGCTTCGCATCGTGCCGAGTCATTGCCAAGAGGCGCTGAGCGCATGGGGTACAGGAGGAACGGAAAGATGAGCAATCCTGTTCGTATTGTTACTCATTATTTACTTGCACGTGGCTTGCGAAGATGGCGTACCAGGGCACAGCTTGAACTTTGGCAGGAACGCCGAATCATTCGTCATGTGGAGCGGATTCGAGCACAGTCTCCGTTTTACCAAAAGTGGTGGGGAGACCTGAACGCATCCGAGTGGAGACAGTTCCCGCAGATCGAAAAAACGGTGATGATGCAGTATTTCGACACGCTGAACACGGTAGGTATTACGAAGGAAGAGGCGCTAATCCTTGCTGGCGAAAGTGAGGATACCCGTAACTTCAAGCAATCCTCCATTCAAGGCGTCACGGTAGGGTTATCTTCGGGCACATCGGGTAATCGAGGTATTTTTCTGGTAAGTGATCGGGAGCAGGATGCGTGGACGGGCACCGTGCTGGCGAAACTTCTTCCGGGCGGGCTGTGGAAACCCGCGAAAATCGCGTTCTTCCTGCGGGCGAATAGCAACCTGTACGAATCGGTCAAGCGTGGCAAGCTGCAATTCCAATATTTTGACCTGCTGGAGCGTGTGGATGTCCTGATTGAACGTATGAAAGAATACCAGCCTACGGTGTGGGTGGCTCCTCCTTCCATGCTTCGTATACTGGCTGATGCTTATCAGCAAGGACGTCTAACACATGTGCCTCAGAAAATTATTTCCGTAGCCGAGGTGCTTGACCCTCTGGATCGTAAGGTGCTGGAGCATGTCTTCGGTCAGACGGTTCATCAAGTGTACCAGTGTACAGAAGGCTTTTTGGGAGCAACGTGCGAGCACGGAACGATACATCTGAATGAAGACATTGTGCATATTGAAAAAGAGTACATTGATCCTGCAACCCGGCGGTTCGTGCCTGTGATCACGGACTTTTCCCGAACGTCGCAGCCGATTATCCGGTATCGGCTGAATGATATCTTAACCGAGGCGGCAGCGCCGTGCGCCTGTGGTTCGTTGTTTACTGCCATCGAGCGGATTGAAGGCCGCTGTGATGATACGCTTTATTTTTCGCATACCTATGAGGAGAAGGCTGTTTCGGTTTTTCCGGATTTTATCAGTCGTGCCGTGATTGCGGCTTCACCGGCTATTCAGCATTATCGTGTGGTGCAACGTGGCAGTGGGATGCTGGAGGTGTCAATACGGGTCAGCGAGGAAGTGGGTCAGGAGCAGGCGCAGGCCGCTGTGTTGCAAGAGTTGGGGAAATTGGCAGGTCGACTGCAATGTGTGTTACCTGAGGTTCAATTTGTGCCGTATACGTATGAAGCAGGGATCACGAAGTTGCGACGGGTGGAGAGACGGTTAGATTAATTAAAGTTCAACACAGACTGCACATGTACTAGTTAAAAATGAATCGAACGATCATGAAAGTAGGTGATAATGTGACCGTGTGGGCTTATAAAATAGGAGAGGATTCGCCAAAACCTGTGGATGGCAAGGTTACATCAGGAGCGGAAAAAACAACGGAATTACTTCAATCAGCTCAAGCAAATGTAACCAGATCAGGCCAGCCGGGGCAACAACCTCCTCCGGTAGCTCTCATTACAGGTACCTCCAGCGGATTTGGGATGCTGACTGCCATCACTCTTGCCAAGCAAGGGTATCGAGTTATGGCTACAATGCGTGATCTAAGTCGCAAGGGAGAACTTGCGAATCGTGCCGAGGAAACAGGAGTGACCGAGCGGATTCATTATGCACAGCTTGATGTGACAGATTCGGAATCTGTGCAAACCGCTGTGGATACGGTGCTTCAGCAATATGGACAAATCGATGTGCTGGTGAATAATGCGGGTTTTGCTGTAGGCGGATTTATTGAGGAAGTGTCGATGGAGGACTGGCGACGCCAGATGGAAACAAACCTGTTCGGGCTTATCGCGGTGACACGAGCGGTTCTGCCTGTCATGCGTGGACAGAAACGCGGGCTGATTGTTAATCTTTCGAGTGTAAGCGGCCTATCCGGTTTTCCGGGATATGCTCCATACGCTGCCTCAAAATTTGCTGTGGAAGGATTCACAGAAAGTCTGCGCCATGAGATGTCTTCATTTGGAATACGTGTCGTATTGGTGGAGCCAGGAGCCTATCGCACGCCCATCTGGAATAAAGGTCTCGGTGAGATTCACCGGAATGAGGATTCGGCTTATAAACATAAGCTGGATGCGGTTCTGCGTTATTCGAAACATGCCAGTGAGACTGCTCCTGACCCGCAAGAGGTCGCTGATCTGATCGGACGTATTGCGCGCATGCGTGCACCAAAATTGCGCTATGCACTGGGCAAAGGTTCACGGGTTCTTATTATTGCAAAGGCGTTGTTGCCGTGGAAATGGCTGGAGTGGCTGATTGCCCGTGGTCTGCAATAGTGGGGAATAAGTGATTATACGACCATACATGAAGCAGAATCATTATCTTTTCCAAGTGGAAATGGAGGTCTGATCAATGTTTGAAGTGATTGTCATTGCGTTGCTCATGATCATTACAGGACTACTCCTGCATATCAACAGCAAACTCCCGGCCCGTGACCGGGTTCAGGAAGCGATGGGACGTGACCGTGATCGGCGCGACAGCCAGAACCAGAGCCGAAATCGGTAGGCGAAGCAGAAAGGATAAACTGAATAAGGGTGTTCCAGAGTAAGAAAGTGATTGTATTATGATTGACCTGATATTTCTTGACATGTAAGGAGTGGATGAGGGATGAGTTCAGATGCTTTCAAAGAAAGGTATATGCTACGTAATATTCAACGGGACGAATCGGATCTGTACTGGCCTCTGCGGCTTGAAGCGCTACGGACGCATCCCGAAGCCTTTGGCGCTTCATACGAGTTGTCCAGCCAGTTATCCATCAGTGAGGTGAAAGAGCGAATACATAATGAGCCTGATGATTACATTCTTGGTGCATTCACACCTGATGGCATGCTTGCGGGCATGATGGGTTTCAAAAGAGAATATGGTCTAAAGCTCAGGCATAAAGGATTTATCTGGGGTGTCTATGTATCACCAGCTCATAGGGGGAATGGACTGGCTTCCCAGTTGTTATCCGAGGTTCTGGAACGGGGTAAACATCTGGAGACTATGAAGCAGATTAATCTAAGTGTAGTGACTACAAATAGTTCAGCAAAACGGTTGTATGAGCGGCATGGATTTGAAACCTACGGCATCGAACGCAATGCGCTAGAAGTGGGCGGCCAAGGGTATGATGAAGCGCACATGACGTATTTTTATAACAAAAGTGTAGATAAAAACATCTAATCTATAGGCAAGAGGAGAAGTTCTATGACCGATCAGGTTGTTCATGAAATAGATGGTGTATCATTTATGTTAAAAGAAAAACATGCCTTCGACTGGCTGACCCCGCTGGGTACTGTCTTTTGTGTATTTGATCAGCAGGACTCCGGCAATATTTCATTCGGTTTGGTGCAGGAGGATGGTCAAAAGCAATTTGTGAAGTATGCAGGGGCACGTACTCTTCAGGCCAATGATATGGCAGACCCGGAGGAAGCTATACGTCATTTGCAGTCTTCTGTCTTGATCTATGAAGATCTGGCACATGACAGTCTCATTCGGTTAATAGACCATTTTGCGACTGACAACGGTTACGCTTGTGTGTTCGATTGGGTGGAGGGAGAGTGTCTGCATTCGCACTGGTCTTTCCCGCCTCCAGCCAAGTACGAAGATCCACGCTCACCTTATGTTCAGTTCAGACAACTTCCGGTACCGAGGCGAATTCAAGCCATGGAGCGCATTCTGGACTTTCATATTGAAGCGGAGCGCAAAGGGTATGTGGCTGTAGACTTCTACGATGGCAGTTTGATTTATGATTTTGCAGTGGAAGAGATTCACATCTGTGATATTGATCTATATCGTGCAGGTGCATTCACGAATACGATGGGACGGATGTGGGGTTCATCCCGCTTTATGTCTCCGGAGGAATTTGAACTTGGTGCGTCAATAGATGCTATCACGAATGTGTTTAACATGGGCGCTATGGCCTTTGCACTGCTTGGGGGAGAACTTGATCGCTCCCAGGAACGCTGGGATGCCGGAGAAGCACTATATGAAGTTGCTCTTCGTGCGGTGAACCCGGATCGGTTCCAGCGATTCACTTCTGTGGCGGATTTGGGCTTGGCATGGAAAGAGGTTATGCACAAGTAATGGAAGAGTGGATTCGTAACCATGTATAAAAACCCGTATAATGGAAAATGACAAGGAGGCTTGATGGAAGATGTGCCGATATGCCATGTCTGGACCGTATAAAGAAATATATGCATGCTTTAACTGCCGTAAGTCTTATAAACAAGTATCGCCGTATGATCTAAGTAAGGAAACCGCAGCGCGACTTGAACATAAATGTCCACAATGTGCGGAGGTTATGGTGAATATGGGGCATGATTTTCAAGCACCCAAGCAAACGGATATCAAACAGTGGACCAAAGTCATGACGTTATATCAGAATGGTGTTACTTATCATAACTGTGGATGCGGAGCCGGATATCGTCCAACTGAACTGCGAGAAGTTCCCGAATTTCTGGAACAGCAGGCTGCTGGCCGGAGAAGTGAAGGGGAAAAGTTACTTCATCGTTGGATGGAATAGGAGAGCAAATCGTATGATTCGTACTTTCATACAAAAAGACCTAGAATATGTCATTGAAGCGCATATCCGTATTTATCGGGACGAGTATAATTATGATGACAGCTTTGCGGCATGTATTACCTTTGCAGTGAAGCAAGGACAGAATTTGCGCCAGGAGATAGAGCGATGAAAACAGAACCTGTCTATGCTGAAAATACCATTGTTGGCGTTTGGTTTCAGGGCGTGTGGCGCTGGTACGTCACCGAACGGGAGTATTGGTTTTTAAATATAGAGATGGAAGAACGGTTTGGTATCGATGTGTTGAATGAGGAGACGGCGGCTGTGTTCTTACAAGCCATTCAGGAGGAGCAGGTAAGCGCGGCTGAACTGAGGAGTTCGCTTCATCATTTTCGTGAAGCCCATCTTGTCGGTGATGAATGGCTGAAGTATGTGCCGTCCTTTCTTGTCGATTTCGATAAGCGGCTATTCTTCTCGATGTTCCCGGAGCCTGCTTCCTTTGAGCATTACATGCCGGATGGCTGGATCGGGAGTTACAAGGAGTTTTTGGAGAGGGTACCAGAGAAGGAACGATACTGGATGGTACAAGGAAATTCTCTATTCGAAGAAAACCTTCTATAGTGGGGGGGGCTGTAATGAAACATAGATGGCTTATGACGAGCTTATTCTCCTTATGCACAGCGCTAGCCTTATCTGCATGTACTGTTACAGCGGATAACCCTTCCGCAGAAGAAACTATTAAACAAAGTTTGAATACGATGGTCAAGGAGCCTGTTCTGGCTGCCAGCAGTAACCCGAATGATTATATTGCAGGCCATCGGGACGTATATGAAGCTATTCTACAAACGGGATCAGAAGGTCTGAATTTCTTGTTAAATCAACTTGGTTCCAGCCCGGATAATGGTTTGAAAGAGTGGATCATGGCTCGGGCCAGTGTTGAATTATTGGGAGAAGACAATCCAGTGCAAGACTGGAACAGTGGTAAAGACTGGTTGAGACAATATAACATGATCGCAGCAGATCAATCCGACTAAGATAACCTTCACCTCCAGTCAGCATGAGCAGTACATTTACGGTCCTCAGAACCGAAAGAATACGTTATAGAGGTGACATCTTTGACGAAAAAGATTGCTTTTTTTGATTCAGGCATCGGTGGATTAACGGTACTGCATACCGCTTTGCAGCAGTTTCCGGAAGAATCCTATTTATATTATGCAGATACATTACATGTCCCTTATGGAACCAAGCCGGCGGACGAGGTTCGTCGTTATATTTTTGCTTGCGTGGAGGCGATTGTACGGGAACAAGTAGATGCAATCGTGATTGCGTGTAATACGGCAACCAGCTTAGCGGTGAATGATCTGCGTTCCATGTATGACATTCCTATTATCGGTATGGAACCGGCGGTCAAACCGGCCGTCGAGATGAATAGGGACAACGGCAAGCGCGTGCTAGTGTTTGCTACGGCTTTGACACTGAGTCAAACGAAGTATAACGAATTGGTCTCTCGTGTGGATGATGAGCATCGGGTCGATTCCCTTGCGCTGCCTGAATTGGTGGAGTGGTGTGAGCAGTTGGAGTTTGATCCGTTCAAAATAACAGCATACTTCCGCTCCAAGCTAGCAGGCCTGGACCTGGAACAATACGGTACGGTGGTGATGGGCTGTACGCATTACCCGTTCTATACAGCTATTCTGCGCAAGGTGTTACCAGATCATATTCGGATTGTTGATGGTAGCGTGGGTACGGTAAGTCATTTGAGTCAAAGACTTGAACTTGGTGCACAGCAGCAAGCTGGAAACACGGGGCGGGTGCAGGCAGGGAATGTGTCCTTTTTCAGTTCATCGGGTCGAACGGAAGATCATAATAAGATGCGTGCAGCACTTCAATATTTAAGCGACAACGTACTGTAGACTAGACTATGGGAGGTGTCAGTAATGGAGTCGATTTACCTGATACGTCACGCAAAAGCCGAAGGACAGGAGCCATACGCAAGTCTGACGGATGAGGGATGCAGTCAGGCTGAAAAATTGGCAGATGTATTGTCTGGTCATGGAATCTCTTATATCGTATCCAGTCCATGGAAAAGAGCCGTACAGACTGCAATGCCTTTGGGTGCAGCGATAGAGCAGCTCATTCATACCGATGAGCGCTTGCAGGAAAGAGTGCTGAGTACAAGGGATCTGCCAGACTGGATGGATGTGCTTAAACGTACATATGAGGATGAAGATTGGGCAGCACAGGGCGGAGAATCTTCCAGAGTCGCAGCTGCCAGAGCTTTGGCGCTGCTGAAGGAATGTTGGCGCAGACCGGAGCGTCATGGAGCTGTTGTTACGCATGGCAACCTGTTGTCCCTAATCATTCGTTATTATGATCCATCCTTTGGTTATGCGGAGTGGGCCAAGCTTTCGAATCCTGATGTATATGTTCTAAAACGGGAGAAGGAGTCTACGAGTGAAGAGGAATATGAGGAGGGGAAACAACCTGCCATTTCCAGACTGTGGCTGGATTGAACAAAAAAGAGCATCCCGGCATCGCATGTTCATTCAGCCAGGACACTCCATATATTTGTTACGCGTTTGTTTTTCTTAAAGAGCTGCGAACAGCAATGTTATCCAGCCGGCAAGGAAGGCTACACCACCTATGGGTGTGACGGCTCCCCACTTGCGAACACCTGTAACACTCAATGTATAGAGACTTCCTGAGAACAGGATGATTCCGGCAAACAAGAGCCATCCCGAGGTCACAACAAGGGATGTAGAGGTTAATCTGTCTGCGAACAGTCCAAGCAGGATGATGCCGAGTCCGTGAGCAATATGATACTGGACACCGGTCTCATAGATTTTGATCATGTCAGCGGATAACTTGCGTTTGAGCGCATGTGCCCCGAAGGCACCGAGTGCAACGGCCAGAAACATCATAATGCTGCCGAGAACCACGAGGGTTTGCATGTTATTTTCTCTCCTTTTAATCAGGTTACAACTTGCGCAATTGAATCTGCTGAATGGAGTGATCGGCTTCTTTTTTTAGAATTAACCGTGCACGTCCTTTGGTTGGTAAAATGTTTTCATGCAGATTTTTCGCGTTAATGTCCTGCCAGATCTGATTGGCTGTCTCAATGGTTTCCTCTTCGTTAATATTGGCGAACCGCTGATGGAAGAAGGAATCCTTGTTCTGAAAAGCGGTCTGACGGAGCAACTTGAAACGTTCGACGTACCAGTGACGAATGTGTTCTTCCTCTGCATCAATGTAGATGGAGAAGTCAAAGAAATCACTTACAAGTAATGGCGTCTCCCGCTTCACTTGTAATACGTTGATGCCTTCAATAATCAGAATATCCGGCTGGCAGATCGTTTTCTCTTCCCCCTGGATTACGTCGTAGGCCAGATGTGAATAAACCGGTGCTTGTACCTCAGGCTTGCCTGATTTTACATCGCCCATAAACTTAATGAGTGATTTAATATCATAACTTTCAGGAAAACCTTTGCGGTTCATGATGCCTTTTTCTTGCAACACCGCATTGGGATATAAAAAGCCGTCCGTGGTGACCAGATCGACCTTGGGTTTGTTTTTGCCTCTGGCAAGTAACGCCTGAAGCAAGCGGGCTGCTGTACTTTTTCCCACGGCAACACTGCCCCCGATCCCGATAATATAGGGGGTGTGAAGCGTTTCTTTTTTCATAAAAGAGGCCGTTAGGCGATCAAGCTCTCTTGATGCTCTTGCATATAGGTCAATGAAGTGGGTTAGGGGCAAATAAACATCCTCAACTTCCTGAATGGATACTTCTTCGTTCAAGCCCTTTAATTGTTCCAGTTCAGCTTCCGTCAGCGGAAGAGTGACCTGATGTTCTTTGAGTCCGGCCCATTCTTTGCGGTTAAACTCGATGTAAGGTGAGTATAAATTCATGAGATCCCGCTTTCTGTATGTAATGTAATCGAAGACACAATCATTAGTGTACCAAATTTCAGCGAACTGACAACACCTTTACATGCTCTGCTTAATCCGAAATGTTATAAATACCGGGATAAGGTAGCTTAACTGTAGGATGAAAGGCAGCTTATAAGAAAGTGTAACCCAAATTATGTTAAAGTCAACGTAAATGTAAACGTAAACCATGCGGAAGGGTGACAGCAAATGATCGTATATGAGAGAGAGCATGATTTTGTTTTGACCGCACAACATGAGCATGGAATTGTCGCTGGAGATATGGCTGCACATTGGAAAAAGAAGTGGCTTCCCCATGGCTCGCATCGGGATGACCTGATTCTCGCGGCGAAGGAGCATGACCGGGGTTGGATTGACTTGGATGCCGCTCCTTTATGGAACGATTATAGTCAAATTCCGTACTCCTTTCGTGATTTCCCGCTGAGACCGCGTTTTGTGTTTTACCGCAAAGGAATCGAAGAAGTAAGGCAGCAGAATCCTTATGCGGCTTTACTATGTAGCCTGATGTATACAGAGTTGTTTCAAAAAACGCTGGGGGCAAATTCTGAGGATGATGATGACATCAGGCAGTATTTGCAAGAAGAGCAGCTACAGCAGGAGAGTTGGAAGAAAGAACTGGGCGTTAATGCTTTAGAACTGGAAGAACGGCTGAAAAACGATGTAGAGATCATGCTGTTCTGTGACCAGCTTAGTCTCTTTTTATGTATGGAAGAGCCAGGCACACCTACGGCGCGTTATGATTTTTTTGCAGAAGGGCTCGGCTGTGGTTTTGACACCTGTCCAAGTTCCAACGTCCAAGTCGAGTGGGTGTCAGGTGAAAAGGTGGCTTTATCCTTTTTCCCATTTGATGAGGAGTTCGAAGTGACGATGTCTTATAAAGTGATACCCAAGGCCAGCATTCGCAAGTTTGGGATGTTACAAGCATATCGCCGGGCGGACTGGAAGAAACGCCAGATATGGATTACAGCTGTATCCTAAGCATGCATACACCTAGTTTAACGAAAAACTACAAATATACGTGATCAAAAGGCGGGCATCTGATATTACGGGCGTCCGTCTTTGATATGGAACAAAGTCTAGCAGGAATAAACGTATGATCTCCAGAAATGTTTAGTAAAACGTAAGAAAAGCGCATCTTGGGAGGCTGAACATGAATTATCAGGTTGAGATTTACACGATGAGTATGGTGTGGAACCCGGTTAGCGATCAGGTTTTGCTGATGAACCGGCCGAGCCATAAAGGGTTCCCGGGGTACATTGCTCCTGGCGGTAAAGTGGAGTTCCCCGAAAGTATCGTGGACGGGGCCATCCGTGAGGTTCGTGAAGAGACAGGACTTTGGGTCAAGCAAATTACATATAAAGGGCTGGATGAGTTCTGTGATCCTGAGCAAGGGTTAAGATATATGGTGTTTAACTATCTGGTAACTTCATATGAAGGCGAACTTCTTACCGACCCGCCGGAGGGGGAGTTAGTATGGGTACCCTTGAAACAGGCATTTGAATTGCCGATGCAAGACTGGTTTGCAGAGCGGTTCCCGCGATTTTTTAACTCAGGTACATTTGAACGAAGTGTAGTTTGGGAGAAGTCGAGCGGACGAACCTTGCAAGAGACGTTCAAGACATAAGTGATTAGACCGTGACCATGTTTCTGACTTACTTCGAAAATGTCTGGGATAAGGTGAAAGAAGAGGTCTATCGTGTAGGAAATATGCATTGAATTGCAATTAGTTCATGAGCATTTGAACCTGACTGAATAGCAACGATCACATCATATCCATATCTATATATTTAGTTCCAGATATTATGATATAATGGAATTTACTTTGTTTTGGAGGTGCAAGCGATGGGAATCGTATTTCGAGATAAGCTGGATGGAATTGATAGTGAGCAATTAACTGGCGGGTTCTTTGACGGTTGGCCGAACCCGCCATCACCTTCAACATTTCTGAAATTGCTAGAGCAGTCGTATGCGATTGAACTTGCGATCGATGAGCAAACCGGGAATGTCGTCGGTTTCATTCAAGCGATCTCGGATGGAGTACTTAGTGCATATGTTCCTTTGCTGGAAGTACTGCCGGAGTATAAAGGTCAAGGGATCGGAAGTGAACTCACACAGCGCATGCTTCAGCGTCTACAGGGGCTATATATGATCGATCTCTTGTGTGATCCAGATGTCCAGACGTTTTATGAAAAACAAGGAATGCAGAGATCGACGGGGATGTCCATTCGCCATTACTCCAATCAAGCAGGACACATAGACAACAAACAGAACGACTAACATAGATTTCGAGACAGCAGAAACATCAGGAATAACAGGATCATCAAGGGACTGGGAGCTTAGAATGAGTAATTTGTAGATTTGCCATACATAGGCTTCTGCAAACGGCATGGAAAAGAATAATATGGATGTGAAAAGGTGGGGATTGGCATGAACTTGTCGTTCCGAATATTGGACTGGGATGAAGAAAAACCGTATGAACTTTTATTGATGGCAGATCCTTCAAAAACGATTGTAGACGAATATCTCAGCAGAGGTGTTTGTTTTATAGCAGAGTATGAAGGAGAGATGGTAGGAGAGTTTGTATTACTTAAGACTCGTCCGGAGACAGCAGAGATTGTGAACATCGCGGTGCAGGAGGAATTGCAAGGACAAGGTGTTGGCAAACACATGATTAAGGAAGCCATGGAGGCAGCAAGAAGGCTAGGTTGTCGTATATTGGAGATCGGAACGGGCAATTCCAGCTTTCATCAATTGAAGCTGTACCAGCGCTGTGGATTTCGGATAACCGGCGTGGACCGGGATTTTTTTGTGAGACATTATGAGGAAGAGATAATCGAGGATGGCATCCGCTGTGTAGATATGATTCGCCTGTCCGTTGACCTGAATGACATCACAGACGAGGAGAAGAAGTAGAGCAGAAGTGAAGAAACTGAAATTTCGAAGTAAGGGAAGGGTAGGGCGCAAATGTGAACACGCATACGCATGTTGGTGTATATGGACTGGCTGTGTGGGAACAATTCTATCTGCTGATCCAGAAGGCTCGTGGGCCATACTACGGAAAATGGGATTTGCCCGGTGGAAGAATGGAATTCGGGGAGTCACCGGAAACTGCATTGAAACGAGAGTTTGATGAGGAAACAGGGATCATTCCTTTGCAATGGTCCATTCGTTCTTCACAATCCGTTGTTGTGAATTGGGAGTACCGGGGTGAACCCGAGGCAGTACACCATATCGGTATTTTATACGATGTTATTATCGGACAGAACAACAACAATCCGCTGGAACAGGTCAAAAGAAATCCTGATGGTGAAGACTCGCTGGGAGCAGCGTGGTTTACATTAAAGCAAGTGAAAGATCTGCAATTAACGCCCTTTGCACAATATATGATGAATCTTTCCTATAAGGAAAGATAGGACCATCAGTCAGGAAGCCGCCGGGATTTGCATTCGAGCGGCATTATTCTATGTTGTATATTGTCAGGATTCATTCTGAAAAATCCAATTTCTTGTTGAATGACATTTGAATTGGTTAATGTTTAAATGGACGGTTTGTTTTTGGACAGAATGGACCACAATTCTTATTAAGGAGGTATATACGGACATCAGATCTGGATTTGACCGAATCCAGCGTTTCTGGCTTGCCCTGAATTGCACCGATTATTCGATTCATCTAATTTATGCATCAATTGAGCTAAAAATAGGAAATGCTCCTGAGCGTAAAAGTTTATAGAATAGAGATTAGAACACGAACTTCTTTGGAAACAGGGAAGAACGTATAACCTTCGAACGGATCAGGACATTATTCGACATCTGTGCGACGGTAGAACTAATCATTGTATTACTTTGATTTTGAAAACGCAGACAAACCTTTGACGGGAGCGTCGGAACAACGTTATTACCACGAACAGCACGATGATTGGACTTCATGAAAAATTTCGCTTAAAATGTTGAACGAACGCGAATTACAGCTTATTCAATGATTTCCGTCAAACCCTATGACAAAATCAAGACGGAGGGAACGTCGATGACGATCGAGAAAGGCAACATGAAACCCTGGGAGAGTTACTATGGTCCCAATATGGGATACGTACAAGAACAGTATGAATTATTCACCCAAGATCCAGGTGCAGTGACACCGGCCTATCGTGAATTGTTCGAGCAATGGGGAGCACCGCCAATGTCTGGCAAGGGTGCAGAGACTCTTTCGAATAGCGGGAATGGTCAAGTTGCTTCTGGAAATGTAGATATTCAACTATTGCAGAAAGCGGTTACAGCAGGCAAGCTTGTATGGAACATCCGTACGTATGGCCATCTGGCTGCAGATATTGATCCACTTGGAATCAGTGAAGCAACAGATACGTCTTTGCTGGAGCCTAAGCATTTTCAATTAAATGAGGAAGATTTGAAAGCACTGCCTGCGTCCCTGATCTGGGAAGGTGCAGACGGTCAGACAACGACTGGCTGGGATGCAATTCAACGTCTTCGTCAAATCTATACAGGTCCGATCGCTTATGAATTCAGCCATGTGCATGAAGTACAAGAACGCGAGTGGTTGAATCGTCGTGCGGAATCCCGCACATCCCCGGCCCCGCTTACGCAACAAGAACGTACAGCGTTGTTGGAACGTTTGGTTGAAGCTGAGCAATTTGAAGATTTCCTGCACAAAACGTTTGTTGGTCAGAAACGTTTCTCCATTGAAGGGAACGATGTACTTGTTCCTATGCTGGATGAAGCCGTCCGCCTTATGGCAGAAGCAGGCTCCAGTCATATTTTGATGGGGATGGCTCACCGCGGACGTCTGAACGTGCTCGCTCATGTCCTGGGCAAGCCGTACAGCAAAATTTTCTCTGAATTCCATCATGCCCCGAACAAAGACTTGGTTCCATCAGAAGGTTCAACCGGAATCAATTATGGTTGGACGGGGGATGTCAAATACCATATGGGCGCGAACCGTTTTGTAAAAGACGGGGAGACTGTACAGGCTCGCCTGACACTCGCCAACAACCCTAGCCATCTGGAATACGTCAATCCGGTTGTGCAAGGTTTTGCACGTGCAGCTCAGGATGATCGCCGTGAACCAGGTTATCCGAAGCAGGATGTAACCAAAGCAGCGACCATTCTGATGCACGGGGATGCGGCATTCCCGGGAGAAGGTATTGTGGCCGAAACGCTGAACTTCAAGGCATTGCCAGGATACCAGAATGGCGGAACGATTCACATCATTGTGAACAACCGTCTTGGGTTCACTACGGACAGCAGTGACTCACGTTCAACTTATTATGCGAGTGACCTTGCCAAAGGTTATGAGATTCCGATTGTGCATGTCAATGCAGATAATCCTGATGCTTGTATTGCGGCAATTCGCATGGCAGCGGAATATCGCAACCGTTTCAAGAAAGATTTCCTGATTGACCTTATCGGATATCGTCGTTATGGTCATAACGAAACAGATGATCCCGAAACGACGCAGCCGCTCGTGTATGACAAGGTGAAGAATCACCCAACAGTCAGTCATCTGTATCAGGATATGCTTAAGAAGGAATCGGTCATTGATGATGCGTTCATCGCAAGTGTACGTGATGGCGTAGCAGATCGCTTAAAAGAAGCCTATGATCAGATGAAGAAAAATGAAGTGCATGAATACTATCAGCGCAACATCAGTGAGTCCGAGGCAGTCACAATTACGCCAACAGCGGTGCCTTTGGAGCAATTGCGCAGCATTAATGCCGATCTTCTGAAATGGCCAGAGACTTTTAATGTTTATCCAAAATTGCAACGGATTTTGCAACGCCGGAGTACGGCTCTTAATGAAGGGGAAAAAGTAGACTGGAGCCTTGCAGAAACGCTGGCATTTGCGACGATATTGGCAGATGGCAAGCCGATCCGTATCAGTGGTCAAGATGCCGAGCGTGCAACCTTCGCTCATCGTAACCTTGTGTTGCATGATGCTACGAATGGTGATAAATTCTGTCCGTTGCATCATCTGCCACAAGCAAAAGCATCGTTTGCGATCTATAATAGCCCATTGTCAGAAGAGTCTGTCGTTGGTTTTGAATATGGATACAACGTGTACTCACCGGATACACTCGTAATCTGGGAAGCACAATTTGGTGATTTTGCAAACTGTGCACAGGTCATTTTCGACCAGTTCATATCAGCAGGGCGTGCAAAATGGTCTCAAAAATCGAGTCTGGTTATGTTGTTGCCACACGCTAACGAAGGCCAAGGGCCAGAACATACGAGCGCACGTCTGGAACGTTTCCTGCAATTGTGTGCGGAAGACAATATGACTGTGGTTAATCTGTCGAGTGCTTCACAGTACTTCCACCTGTTGCGTCGTCAAGCTTCTTTAACCGAGACAGAAGATGCACGCCCACTTGTGATGATGTCACCAAAAAGCTTGATTCGTAATCCGCGTGTTGCATCACCAGCTGTGGAATTTAGTGAAGGTAAATTCGAACTTGTGCTGGAGCAACCGGGTCTGGGCACAAAACCGGATCGGGTAGAACGCATTATTTTGTGCAGCGGTAAAGTTGCTATTGATCTGGAAGATGCGATTGAAAAGGAGAAGGGCGATTATTCCTGGCTTCACATCATTCGTGTCGAGCAACTCTATCCGTTCCCAGCAGAAGAGATCAAACGTGTACTCGCACGTTTCAGTCAATTAAAAGAGCTGGTATGGGTACAGGAAGAGAACAAAAACATGGGTGCATGGACATATATGGAGCCTCGTCTTCGCGAGATCGCGCCTGAAGGCACTACCGTGAGATATGAAGGCCGTCCGGAACATGCAAGTCCTTCCAGCGGTTACCAGCTTGTGCATAGCATGGAGCAACAATTGATTATTACAGCAGCGTTGAAACAAACGGCGAAGAATAATATTCCACTGGGGAGGTAACAGCTGTGAGTGAAATTAAAGTACCTGCAATGGGTGAGTCAATAACTGAGGGAACGGTATCCAGATGGATGGTTAAAGAAGGAGACACCGTTAATCAGGGTGATGTTCTGCTTGAACTGGAGACCGATAAAGTCAACATCGAGATCAGTGCTGAGGAGAGCGGTGTGCTCGAGAAAATCATTCGTCAAGAAGGCGAGACCGTAGTTATCGGTGAAACGATCGGTACACTTTCGGCTGGAGCAGGGGGCGGAAACGCTCCGGCTGCTTCCGAACCGGCAGCGGCTGAATCCAAACCCGCTTCTGCACCAGCTCCGGAAGCTCCAGTAGCACCGGCTGCTGTTGCGGCACCACCAGAGTCATCCGATAGCAACAAAACAGCGTCTCCTTCTGCACGCAAGCTTGCTCGTGAGCGTGGGATTGAGTTGGATCAAGTACAGAGCAAAGATCCGATTGGCCGCGTGTATCAGGATGATGTGAAAAGCCATGGAAGTCAGCCATCCACTCCAGTGGCACCACCAGCAGCTAAAGCTCCTGCTTCCGCACCTAGTGCTCCAGCAGCCAGCGGCGCAACTTTTGCCAAGCCTGTAGAGCGTCAGCGTATGTCCCGTCGCCGGGCAACCATTGCGAAGCGTTTGGTTGAGGCACAGCAGACCGCAGCGATGTTGACCACCTTTAATGAGGTTGACATGACAGCGATCATGGACGTTCGTAAACGTCGGAAGGACAAGTTCAAAGAGAAGCATGATATTAACCTGGGCTTCATGTCTTTCTTTACCAAAGCGGTTGTCGGTGCACTTAAAAAATTCCCAACGATTAATGCAGAGATTGATGGCGAAGACGTTGTACTGAAGAAATTCTACGATATCGGTATTGCGGTATCTGCCAAAGAAGGTCTGGTTGTTCCGGTTGTACGTGATGCTGACCGTCTGGGCTTTGCCGAAATCGAAAGAAGCATTGCAGATCTGGCATCCAAAGCGCGTTCGAATACACTGGCATTGTCTGATCTGCAAGGCGGAACCTTTACGATTACGAATGGCGGAACCTTTGGCTCCCTATTGTCTACACCAATCTTGAATACTCCTCAGGTAGGTATTCTCGGGATGCACAAAATTCAGCTTCGTCCGGTAGCGATTGATGCTGAACGGATGGAAAACCGTCCAATGATGTACATCGCCTTGTCCTACGATCACCGGATTATTGATGGAAGCGAAGCCGTACGATTCCTGGTGACTGTCAAAGAATTGCTTGAAGATCCAGAATCATTGTTGATTGAAGGTTAATGACTTCTGAGATTAGCATTGGACTTTATTTCTCATCCTATGAAATCTGAGATACTTCACTAGAATAAAACCCCCTGAATGAGCACATTACATACTGTGCTCGTTCAGGGGGTTTTTGCTCACATTTGAATCGGAATAGAATCAGAAATAGATTTCTTACATCAAAGCCCTCTGATTCGATTGAATTTCAAAAGACGGAACGGTATCGGCATCTTGTTGACTACTATTTTGTGTATGTTGCTGCTCGATTGTCGGCATATGACGTTTTAACCAACTCAGGACATCATGAGCCACTTCGTTACGATTGGTCTCATGGAGCATCTCATGCCGTCCGCCTGGATAAAGATGATATTCTACATCTTGAAGTCCAAGCTTCTGATACTGAGAGTATAGGTTAAGCACACCTTTGCCCCGAAGTCCGACAGGATCTAGTTCACCAGAGAACAGAAGAACCGGCTTGTGTTTCGGGATACGGTCCATATGCTGAGGAAGATGGATTTCGAGTAACAGCTTAAAGAAATCTCGAAAAAAACCAGCGGTACATATCGCTCCACACATTGGGTCATCGATGAATCGCTGTACTTCCTGCTGGTCACGAGATAACCAGTCAAAGGGGGTTGTGGCTGGCCGGAAAGCGCGGTTAAATCCGCCAAATACAATGGCATTCAGTAACAGGCTTCGATGATTGTCACCTTGAATGCCGCACTGGAGTAGAGCCAGTTTTTCTCCAAACCGAAGCAAGCCTCGTTTGCCGTTTGTACCGGACAGCACAAACGCGTGGTATCTCTCATGTCCCGCATACATGAGGTGCTGTACCAAAAAAGAACCCATACTGTGCCCCATAAGGAACAGAGGGACATCTGGATGTTCTTTGGCAACTAGCTCGCCCAGATTGACCATATCTTTAGCCATCCAGCGAAATGCGTCCACACCTGCATCACCCAGTGCCTCGGTGCTCTCCACCGTTCTGCCATGACCCCGATGGTCATTAGCATACACAGCAAAGCCGTGTTTCGTAAGATAACCCGCAAATTCGGCATAACGCGCTGCGGTTTCGCCCATTCCGTGCGCGATCTGTACAACGCCTTGGATGTGTTCGTCCGGATCGGGAAGCCAGCAGTATACATGAACACGGGTACCTTCATTGCCCATCAGCGTAAAGGTAGATTCCTGCATCTCGTGTAATTCCTCCTTCACAGGTTATCGGTGACAAACTTAAGGAAGATAGGATCGAAGAACGGTTGTATTGCCACTTAATGTATAGTTACCCAGATTAGCCGGCAAAAGATAACATTGACCTGCTTTCAATGTCAGCTGCTCGCCTTCCTCAGAACCACTCCATTCAAGCGCACCCTCACCTTCACATACAACAAGAATGGTAAAGCTGTCCGGTGTCGTAGATAAATCCCAACGTTCAGTCACCACGCCTTTCTCTACTACAAAGTAAGGACAAGAAGCAAGCTGGAGCCATTCACCAGGTACTGTATTGCTGGTTTTCATTGTTGTGGCTCCGGCGCCTTCATAGGCCGTGACATTTAAGGAATCTTCTACATGTAGTTCACGTGGCTTGCCGTCCAGTCCAGGTCGGTTGTAATCATAGATCCGGTACGTTGTATCTGAATTTTGCTGTATTTCTGCTACAACAACACCTGCGCAGAGAGCGTGCACCGTTCCTGCAGGGATAAAGAATGTATCTCCGGCTTCCACAGGTACTTGACGAAGAGTGTCCATAACGGTGCCATTCTCCAGCGCCTGTCTCAACCCCTCACGATCTACACCTTCATTAAGACCGTAAATAATATGAGCGCCGGGTTTGGCGTCGAGTACGTACCACATTTCGGTTTTACCCAGTTCACCTGGAGGAAGAGCCTTGTAATCATCTGTAGGATGAACCTGAACGGATAGGTCATCGTTACAATCAAGCAGTTTGATTAGCAGAGGAAAGCGTCCGCCTTTTTCAGAAACGCCTTTGGTTCCCAGCCAGGATGTTCCGAATTGTTCACGAACCTCATCAAGTCCTTTGCCAGCGAGTGGTCCATTTATTACCTTGGTCGTACCATTGGCGTGATCTGCAATCATCCAGCCTTCACCAATATGTCCTTCAGGGGGTGTTAGGCCAAATTGCTCGAGCGCTCGGCCTCCCCACACACGTTCTTTGAATTCGGGTTGGAATTGAAGCGGGTATGGCGTAGACATGGATATCTCTCCTCTAGTATATGAAATGGTGATTCGCTTTAACCAGTTCAGGCGCCTCTAACGATCGGCATATGCAGATGTAGATGAACATGTGCAGAATACAGTTGCACCATGTAGGTGGCAACTGCGATGTTGAGTGAACCAGCAAAGGCTTGTCCAGTCAATGTGTTCAGTGTATTTCATTTGGTGAACAAAGAGAATTATTTTTTATTTTTTTTCAATACCGATTAAATAAGGTGAAGTTTGACGTTGCAACTGGCGGTACATCACAACCTGAGCCTGTTCGACAGGTAAAGTGGTTGCCCATGTAGATACAGCATCAGCTTCCTGATCGCCACCTTCGTGACCCGGATATAACACGACAGTAATTATACCGCGTGGACGCAATAACTTTATAGCAGCTTCAAGTGCTGTGATTGTGCTGGTTGTTTCTGTGATTATAGAAGCATCTGCCCCTTCAGCCGGTAAGTAACCCAGATTAAACATAATAGCTCCTACTTTACCAATCCAGGCGCCCGGTACGGCTTCGGCCATGCGTGCATGGCTTAATTCCATCATGGAAATAGAGCCGAGTTTGCTGCTTTCAGCTTGGTTTCGAATCCTGGCCTGAGCCAGTGTTAGCGCTTCGTTTTGAATATCAAATCCGATGACCTGACCACGCTGGCCTACCTGCTTTGCGAGAAACAAGGTATCAGCACCTGTGCCCACCGTGGCATCAATGGCGAAATCTCCTGGCTGGAGCCGAGAACCAATCCATTGATGTGCACAGCTGAGAACCGATAGAAAGCCCATTTATGCCTCCCTCCAATACTTACCCTGCCATGTATCGCGTTCACGCAGTTCTCGGTCGATTGAATTAAGAACTTCCCATTTGTTCAATGACCACATGGGACCAATAAGCAGGTCGCGCGGGGCATCTCCTGTAAGACGATGTACAATCATTTCCGGTGGGAGCATCTCGAGGGTATCTACAATTAGCTTGATATACTCATCCTGTCCAAGGAAACGAAGCAGACCCGCTTCATATTGCTTAACCATCGGCGTTTTGCGCATGAGATGAAGCAGATGAATCTTAATGCCCTGCACGTCCATATTTGCCACCGCACGACCGGTATCCAGCATCATTTCGTGGGTTTCTTGCGGCAAGCCATAGATAATGTGCGTGCAGACTCGAATATTGTGTTTACGTAGCTTTTCTACCGCTTCTTCATAACACGACGTATCATGTGCACGGTTGATCAAATTCGAAGTGGAATCATGAATCGTTTGCAGTCCCATCTCTACCCATAAATAGGTTCGCTGATTAAGCTCTGCCAAATACTCCACAACGTCATCCGGTAAACAGTCCGGGCGAGTAGCAATGGATAAACCGACAACGCCGGGCTGTTGTAAAATCTCTTCAAAGTATTCACGCAGTTCTTCGACTGGTGCATAGGTGTTGGTGTACGCCTGAAAATAACCGATATAGTGAGCCGAAGGCCATTTCAGATGCTGCCTGTCGCGAATCGTATTGAATTGGCTGACGAGGTCTTCACGTCTGCTTCCTGCAAAATCACCTGAACCCCGTGCACTACAGAAGGTACAGCCCCCTTTGGCAATGGAGCCATCCCGATTCGGGCAGGTGAACCCGGCATCCAGCATCACTTTAAATACTTTGTTGTTAAATTGATCTCGCATTTCATAATTCCAGGTATGGAACCGTTTATCCCCCCACATTAGTGGCGCTTGTGTAGCTGGTGCATTCATTTTCAAGGTACTCCTTTGAGGTCTATGGCTTAAAATGTAGCCCTTTTTTGGTTCATTTCTTATTCTGTAATATCATACCTGAGCAGGGTATGCAGATGCTGTGCGGTTTTCGTCATTTATTGTACCAAAAATCCGAAAAAAAGGGGAATGCAAACGAAAAAAAAGGCCGCCAAATCAAGGTTTTTTACTTGATGTAGTTTACACCTTGTGTTATATTTAAATCAGCGTCAGACACCATCCAGTGAGTAGTTTTCATCGTGGCATTTGAATGAATGTTGACGTCATGGATCATACTATACCGTGAGGTGATATGAATGAATTCCCAAGTTAAAAATAACGAATTCCAGCATGTATCTGTTGAACTGACGGCAGAAGAGGCGCTGGCCCTGACAGGCGTTCGTTTTAATGGAAATCCGAAAGTGAAAGCGGCTGCAAGACAAAAAGTTCGCGATGCTTTCGAAAAGACATTTGATTTTTCACACCAAGATAAGGTAGACTATGAACTACTAAAGTAGTTGGACCCCAATTCCAAATAAATCGAGAAGGGAATCTTTGAGATTTGCCCAACGTGGCAGGTCCGGAGATTCCTTTTTCATTGCTCTTTACAATTTGCCGGTTCTTGGGCAAAATGAGTCTAAGACAAGTATGGACAAACGGAGGAATAACATGCGTTTACGTGGTAGAAAAGGCATTAGAGAAAATCTGGAGCAACAAGAGGATCTTGTTGTACTGGAGCCAAAGCAACACAAAGGCAAGTGGGCGGAGCTGTTCGGCAATGATCATCCGATTTTTGTCGAGTTTGGCATGGGTAAAGGTCAATTTATCAGCCAAATGAGTTATAAATATCCACAATATAATTTTATCGGTATCGATATGTATGATGAGCTCGTTCGTCGTGCCAGTGAGAAGGCGCGTAACGCCTGGAGTCAAGCTGAGGTAGAGACACCCCCGAACTTGAAGCTGGCGCTTGCGAACATCGAACAGATCGAAGAGGTGTTTGATCCGAAGGAACTGGAACGCATTTATTTGAATTTCAGTGATCCTTGGCCAAAAGCGAAACATGCACGCCGCCGGTTGACACACCCACGCTTCTTGAAAAAATACATTGAGTTGCTGAATCCCAAAGGACAGATTCATTTTAAAACGGATTCTGAAACGTTGTTTGAGTTCTCCCTGAACTCAATCGCTGATTTTGGCTTGCAGATGACGAATTTGTCTCTGAACCTGCACCGTGAGGGTTTGAATGAAGAGCATGTCATGACCGAGTATGAACAAAAATTCATGGGTAAAGGCATGAACATTCATCGGGTCGAAGTGATTGTAGGGGAAGAGGCTTTACGAGAGTACAATGAAATGCGTCTGGATAAGTACAAAGTGCGTGAAGCGACAGACGAGTCTGGTGAAGATCAGGACGAAGCATAAAAAGGGCGGTATCCAAGGGCAAATGCATTGCTCCAAGGTACCGCTCTTTTTCTTTTATAAACAAAGGTTACAGATGCTCAGAATGAAGCTCTTTACGGCGATAATCGTTAGGGGTTACGCCGTTCAACTTTTTAAACATCCGATAAAAATAAGAACTGTTGGTAAAGCCGGTTCGCTCGGCGATATCCGCAACGGAATTTTCGGTCTGCACGAGCATATGTTGTGCTTTAGCAATGCGTGTCTCATTAATGACATCTGTAAGTCCTTTCAATGTGAGCTGTTTATATAACCTGCTGACATAGATTGGCGACATGCTTAATTCCTCTGCGATTGAGGTTAAGCACAGATTCGGGTCAGCATAATCCCGTTCAACAATATCGTTGATTCTCCGAATAAGTTCCTCATGCTTGAGTGTGCGTTTTTCCTCCACCTTGGAGCCGAGTTCGTCAAACATCCGATAAAAATGTTCATGCACCTCGCTGAGATCCTCAGCATTTTTCACCGGAAGCATCAAACTGCCTGAAACGGAATCCAGTGTAAGTTGATTGTTCTTCTTGAGGGTATTGCGAACATGATTAAGGGTCATCGTCAGATGGGACAGAGCGAGTTGAAAGACGGTGAACGGATAAGCGGCCGTCTCACTCACGATATCTGCATATATTAGCTTGGCTTCCTCAGTTTTGCCGGTCATTAAGCATTCCACAAGCTGTCTTTCTTTGCCTGCGGGAAAAGTATACTCTTTGCTCTGATACGCCATAATGCTTGCAGTATGAATCAAGCAACCTGGCCCCATGAACAGGCGATGCAGCGATGCTTCAGCGGAACGAGCGTAACCTTCAATACATTCCTCCAGTGAATTTTCCTCTGGACCCAGCGTACAGGAGATGGAGCATTTGAGATGGGTCATGACTGCAGCCTGCATCATACGTAGCAATTCCTCAATTTGATGCGAAGCCGAAGCCTCATTCTCTGACAAAGAATCATTTTCCGATTTTTCATTAAACAGAAGCGTAATCAGGTCACCGCCCATATCCACAGCTTCAACATAATAGTGAATATCTGCGGTTTCGGTGCAAATGTTCATCATTGCGTATTTGACTAGCTTGGTATCATCCCGATAAGTCTCGCAAAATTCGGTATAATGGTCGATACGCAAAAGCACCATTCTTGAGGGTTGATGTACATCTATGGGGGAACCGTAGAACCTCATCCGCTCTTCCAGCATATTGCAGGTTACGGTTTCCCGCCCTTGTAGCGCACCTCGTAAAAAATCCTGTCTGAGCAAGTGCAGACTACCCCGGCGTTCGGCTTCCATCACGCGCATGCGGACAAGTACGTTGTTAATCGGGTGATATAGCTTGCGCGATACAAGATAAGAGAGAATCAGACCCGCGGCCAGTAACCCCAGGCAGAATAACAGGGTGTGCGTGCGCATACCGCGAATATCGGCTGTAATCACGTCATAGGGGGTGATCCGCACATAACGCCATCCTAGACTGTCTGGGGCGGTGTAGGTGATAAGTGAATTTTCCCCATCCACTTGCTCGGTAAAATAAGCAGAATGCTCCGTATCCTGCATAATTGGACGCATGAAGGTTTCGTTTGCGAGATGGTTAAGCAGTGGGCGATCACCAAAATCGGACAACAAGTCGCCTTGTTCATTCACGATGAAGGTTTTGCCAGGCTGGTCTGCCGCATTCATATTGGGGCTAAGCCAGTCATCCTTAATGTTGACGATAACGGCGTAATTGAGCTTGGCGTTGTCGTTAATGGTGTCGTAGCACAGGTAAGTGTAGCTGTTCACCTCACTGGCTTCGGTTGAGCCGACCTTATACGTTCTCGGAATAGGTACAAACGGTTTATAGTCATGGAAACGATCCAGAATATGTTTAATCCCCTGGTCATCGATCTCGGATATAGACTGCTGCCCATTGCGAACCCCGTCGGAACTGATAAAAAATTCACTGCTTTTAGAGTTATATACATAGATGGATTCAATAAAAGGAAGAGACATACGGTAATTATCGAGTTGCTCCATGGCCGAAGTGATCTGATAGATACTGGGCTTAGAGTAGAGCATTAAGGAAGAGATCGTGTAGTCCTGATAAATCTGGTAGGAGAGAGACTTGGCACTTTCCGTCATTTTGGCCACTTCACGGCTGGTCTGGGTGAGGCTATTCACATCGGTACGATAGACTTGACGGAGAGCAATTCGATTGTAGTTAACGTATAAAATGGCTGATGCCACAAGTAGCGTTGCGGCGGTGCTGATAATAATACCGATCAGAATCCGCGTGAACACTTTCTGGCTGTCCTCTGAACGTTTGCGCATTCTTTTTTCCCCCTCGAACCTTCTGATATGAGTGAACTTATGTATTTTTCATAAGAAGTACTGAATTTCATATGTAGCAAAACAGAAGTACAAGGTAACTTGAATTATATAATATGTATGCGTTTACATCAATGGTGGACAAGCGTTTTGGTTCCTTTTCCCTAGATAAAGTTCAACTTTCGCGGGATTGTTCATTCGGTTGGAGTTATGCACGATATCAACTTTTGTGAACGTACATGCGTTCATTTCATAATTAGTACATTTTGTTCACTTCTTAATTCGCAGTATCGTTCACCAATGGGAGGAAGCTTCAGTATTCATTAACGAAGAAGTCAGTCTACAATGAATTCAGAGCTTCACCGTTACATTTTGGGAGGGATCGAGCCATGCTCAAAGAATTGAACAAAAACAAAATCATGTTTCTGATGCTGCTACCCACGCTGATCTTTTTTCTCATTAACTCGTATTTTCCGATGGTCGGTATTTACTACGCATTTACCAGTTATGATTTTGCAGGAGGATTATTCGGAAGCCCGTTTGTCGGGCTAGACAACTTTAAATTTCTCTGGCAATCGGGAATGCTGTTGAAACTTACGACCAATACCGTAGGGTATAACCTGGCTTTCATTATACTGGGGAACGGTCTGGCGATCTTTTGTGCGATCATGCTCAGTGAAATTCGGGGCAAGTTGTTCAAAAAAATAACCCAGTCCGTCATGTTCCTGCCGTACTTTATCTCTTTTGTTCTATTAAGTGTAATCGCTTACAACATGTTTAACTATGAATCTGGGTTTGTGAATACCGTGCTCAAACGTTTTGAGGCAGGGCCGGTGGATATCTACAACACACCATGGATATGGGTGTTTCTGATCATTATCTTTTACTTATGGAAAAACCTCGGGTACAGCATGGTCATCTATCTGGCCGCTATAACGGGAATAAGTGACGAGTATTATGAAGCGGCGCGCATTGACGGCGCGAACATCTTTCAGCGGATCTGGTACATCACAGTGCCAATGCTCAAACCAACGTTTGTCATTCTCCTGTTATTCTCGCTTGGCAGCATCATGAAAGGACAGTTTGACCTGTTCTATCAATTGATCGGGAATAACGGCGTGCTCTACAATGCTACAGATATCATTGATACGTATGTCTATCGTTCACTGAAAGTAACCTTTGATATCGGTATGGCAACAGCAGCTGGCTTATACCAATCATTATTCGGGTTCATTCTCATCATGACGGTCAACTACATTATCCGCAAAATTAACGAAGATTACGCCTTGTTCTAGAATAAGCACGCCTATAGGGCAGAAGGGAGAACAACTATGAGCACACAAACGCATACCCAAAGACGGATACGGACCCGGACCCGTGCCAAAGATTCGGAATTCAACTTGGCTTTTCAGCTCATTGCCTATGGTATCATCATTGTTTTGTCATTGATGTGTCTGCTGCCATTCCTGCTCATTTTGTCAGGTTCATTCAGCAGCAACGAATCGATCGTGCGGGATGGGTATCATCTTTTTCCAACACACTTCTCTCTGGAAGGTTACAAAATGGTATTCAAATTCCCCACACAGGTACTCAAAGCGTATGGCGTTACGGTGTTCACAACGGTTGTGGGAACAACACTGGGCCTGTTTTTTATCACCATGGCGGGATTTGTGCTTCAGCGTAAAGATTTCAAATACCGGAACACGTTCTCCTTTTTCATTTACTTCACAACGTTGTTTGGCGGAGGTCTTGTGCCCTGGTACATTATGCTGGCGAACTACTTCAATCTGACGGATACGTATACGGTACTCATTTTCCCAGGGTTAATGACACCATTTCTGATCATTCTGATGAAAAACTTTATTCGCTCCGCGGTGCCGGATGAACTGATCGAATCGGCGAAGATTGACGGTGCCAACGATTTCCGGATCTATTTCAGCATTGTGTTAAAACTGGCGATGCCGGGCATTGCAACCGTTGGACTGTTTCTTGCCCTGGGCTATTGGAATGACTGGTTCACTTCTTCCTTGTTTATCAACAACCCGGATATGTACCAGCTCCAATTTTATTTGTACAACACGATGAATACGATTACCTTCATTGACCAGATGGCGATTGGTACGGGGGTAACGCTCAGTCAAGACGTTCCAACAGAGTCGACCAAGATGGCAATGGCGATTATCGTAACAGGCCCGATTTTGTTCCTGTATCCGTTTGTTCAACGTTATTTTGTCAAAGGACTCACCATTGGAGCTGTAAAAGGTTAGAACGTACACACGCTGGGGACGTCAGGCTACTGAGGATATGAATGGTCTGATGCATAGCGGGTCTGCGCTAACATATAGGTTTAACACAAAAAGGGAGGATGCATATGCGTAAAAAAATGATTCGGCACCTGTCTATGGTACTTGTTCTGATGTTATTTGCTGGCGTGCTGGCCGCTTGTAACGGTGGCGGTTCTGGAGGGAATGCGCAAGGTAATGCTCAGGGAGGCTCATCGGATAATAAAGGCGAAAAAGTAACCCTGCAATTTTACATGCTTGGAGATGCTCCGAAAGACCTGCCTGTGATTGAGTCAGAGATTAACAAGCTGGCTGGAGCCGATCTGAATGTAAATGTAAAATTCAACTTTACGTCTTGGACGGATTGGGATCAAAAATATAAATTGCTGCTGTCTTCCGGACAGCCGATTGACTTAATCTTTACAGCAGACTGGACGAACTACCAGTCTTATGCGAAGAAAGGTGCTTTCCTGCCGCTGGATGAACTGTTGGCAAAAACACCAAAGCTCAAATCTCATGTTCCGGATGATATGTGGAATGCGGTTAAGATTAACGATAAAATCTACACGGTTCCATCCACGTGGATTGAATACGTAACGGAAGGTATTGCATACCGTGAAGACCTGCGTGAGAAGTATAATCTGCCGAAGCCGGAATCGATGGAAACGCTCGAAGCATACCTGGACGGCATCAAGGCGAATGAGCCCAACATGATTCCAATTGCAGACAGCAATGCAAACCATACGCATGGTGTTCGTCAATTGACTTCCAAGCTGGTAAATACGGCGGGTCAGCTTCCATATGGCCTGGATATTATGTATGATACACCATCAACAGTGACGTCCTATTGGGGCTCACCACAGCATTTACAAGACCTGAAAACATACAAACGCTGGATGGATAAAGGATTTTTCCCGAAAAACGTACTGAATGTGAAGGATACATCCAATTCCCTGTTGCAAAATGGTAAAGCAGCTGTCATTCTTGCTGGGGAGAATCCGAACAAATTCAATTCTGATGTGATCAAGGTTCAGTCCACTCACCCGGACTGGAAACTCGGATATTTCCCATATCCGAATGCGAAAGGTTTTGCACAGCCGGTGCATCCGATTCACAACGGTTTTGCCATTCCGCGGAGTAGTAAAAATCCGGAAAGAGCACTGGAATTTTACGAGAAGCTTGTAACCGACAAACGTTACAACTGGCTGACCGAGTATGGAGTGGAAGGCAAAAACTTTGAAGTAAAAGACGGATACTATCATATGATTGGCGATGCACAAAGCAATGGTTTCCCGCGTGAAGGTATGAATGGCTGGGCGTGGCGTAATCCGGAGTTTATGCTGTATGACAAGAGCTTTGATGATGTACTCGCTATGTTTAAAGACCTTGATAAGATCAAAAAACCGGATATCTTCACTGGTTTTGCCGAGGATTGGACACCTTATCAAGCTGAGAAAGCGGCTTTGGAGCAAGTCGAGAAGCAATATCTGTATCCACTTAACGTAGGCCTTGTTGCGGATGTAGAGGGCGGTTTGAATACGTTTATGGAAAAAGCAAAACAAGCCGGTCTGGACAAAATTCAGTCCGAGTATACAAAGCAATGGCAGGAGTATCTGAAATCTGCTGGTATAAAATAAGCAGTGTGATTATTCTGCAGACTTAAGAAAAAAAGGTGCCTTCAGTTTCGAAGGCACCTTTTCTCTTCGTTATAAGAGACAAGAAGGACGGAATTTTCTAACTATACAAGGTTATAAACGGGTCGACTCTGATGATACAGGCCGCATATCCTGTAACAAATTCATAATAGACTGCGCGCTTTCCATCGGATGTACTTTGGCTATCTCGGCCAGATGGCGTTTTCGCTTCTGAAGCACCTCAGGATAGGAATGAAGCAGTTTGTTCATCCACTTTACAACCACATCAAGGGAGGTAATTCGTTCACCCAATCCTCTGGCCGTAAAATAATGTACATTCTCTTCCTCCTGACCCGGGATCGGATTATGAAACAGCATCGGAATACCTTTTGCCAAACCTTCACTGCAAGTCATTCCGCCTGGTTTTGTAATTAGTAGATCAGAGACTTCCATTAATTTATCAATTTCCGTTGTATACCCGATAATGTGGATATTTTCTTGTTGGAACAGTGGGTCCTGTTCCATGCTAATCCGAATTTTGTCATTACGTCCGAGACAGAAAATAATCTGGATATCTTCATGCCAGCGTGCTAACAATTGGTGAACAACTTTGTCACTGAGCATTCCCCAACCACCGCCCATCACAAGCACAGTAGGCATTTTTTTTAGGTTAAATCTGGATCGGATCTCGTCGTGCACGGGATGCTCCCAGAAGTTTGGGTGCACCGGGATACCGGTTACTTTGATTTTCTCTACGGATACGCCTCGTTGCATCAACTTGGATTTAACTTCGTCTGAGGAGACGAGATACAGATCCACTTCAGGACTAATCCATGTACCATGTGCATCATAATCCGTTAAAACGTTACATAAAGGCACCTTCGTACCTAACCGCTTTAACCTGGATATAACCGCACTTGGAATGGGATGCGTGCAGACAATAACATCCGGATGCAACTGACGCACCACACTGCGGGTATGGGTATAAAACACTTTGTGCAGTGCAAGAGTTGTTAACCGATTCAATGGCTTTTTATATTGCTGTCTGTACATGTATCCAACAAGTTTGGGTTGATTGGTCACCGTTCTTTTGTACGCATTAAGGATAAGTGGTGCTACTTTCGGGTTAAGAAAGCTTCCGAGTTCAAGCACTTTGGTCTGGATATTCGGCGACAGTTTTCGTAAGTGGCTGGACAATGCATAAGCAGCTTGGGTATGCCCTGCGCCAAAGCCCTCAGATAATAGTAAGATTCTTTTTTTCTCCACGCTTGCTTCACCTGTTCCTGCTAGGTTTTCCTGAGTCTAACATATCGGCTTTAAGTCCAGAATGCAACTGTAGCAAGTGCGACTAAAGTACCGATTGTGGCTCCTGCCAAAACATCGGACGGATAGTGTAGCCCCAGATAGATTCGAGAGAATCCGACAATAAGGGCCACAGGAAGCAAAGTCAGCAATAGAAACGGCTCAGTAGTCATAAAGGGTACTGTGACCGAAAAAATAGCGGTTGTATGCCCCGACGGAAACGAATGATCTGTCAGTGGGTTGCGAAACGTTATTGTATCAGGCAAGGCCAGATAAGGTCGAATGCGAGGATACAATTTTTTGGCAATGGCTACAGGAATATGACTTACCGCTAATGCGATACAGGCTTGAAGTCCAGTCGTACTCCATGGAGCCGGGGCCAGTAGCCAGATTAACAAAGATACTGCAATGGAAGAAGTTGCTCCACCAAGATGGGTGAAATAGTACAGCCAGAAATTCATAAAACGATTATGAAGCCGGCCGTTAATCCACATAAACACATTACGATCGTACTTTTGAAACTTTAAGAAAAAACGGCTCATATTGGCCTCCTGCCAGTTAGGCCGTCCCGAGGACGGCAGTATTTCCGGGAAGTTACCCGTGTCGGTTTGCCACCTGTTAAGTATATAACCGATTTTGAAGGTCTTGAGGTTATTTCAGGCATATGTTTATCATATTTTTAAATGTTGTCCTTTTCAAGAAGAAGACATGTAAAGAACGTAAAATTCATGTAAAAGAGTGGATGAAAAACCAATGGTCTTTTTTGACTTCATTCTGCTAAAAAAGATACAATGATTCAACATGGCTGAAATGAGGTAAAAAAATGTGAGTTTTAGATTAAACTTTTTGGTGGCCATTTACGTTATTTGATGTAGAGAGACGGTTCAGTTGCAGTAAGCCACATCAAAAAGAAGGGACTTTAGAAATAAAAATCAAGAAAACGGCTGAAAATAAGATATATCAGGCATGAATGCGAGGTTGTGGCATCACGGAGTGGCTATTCAGCGTTTAAAGTTCACATTTCTGCTTCAGAAAGTGGAATTGGGGTTTTGACAAATTGCTGAAAAGAATACAGAATCGATAAAGCAGCCAACTGGCCGCAGCCATGATTTGAAACATTGTCTGAATGACTGACGTAGTACACAAAAGCACAGGGTCATATTCTGCAATTACAAAAAAATAAAATGCAGAATCAGGAAGAGAAAATGCTAAAGTAATCTGGGTTTTATCTAAAAGGGGGTAACAGAGAACGATGTTGGACGCTATATTCGTCACGCTGCAGGTCATTTTGGCACTGCTTGCCGTGTACCAATTCACGTTTTCGCTGTTCGGTCTGTATAAGAAAAAGAAAAAGAAAAATTATCCTGCAACAAAATCATTTGCTGTGCTGGTTGCTGCACACAATGAGGAACAAGTTATTGGTGCGTTGATGGAAAACCTGAAGGAACTGGATTATCCGAGAGATCTGTACGATGTATTTGTCATCTGTGACAACTGTACAGACAGCACGGCAGAAATCGTTCGTCAGCATGGTTGGAATGCATGTGTACGTACGAATCCAGACTTGAGAGGTAAAGGGCACGCCATCGAGTGGATGCTTAAATACCTGTGGGATTTGCCGCGTCAGTATGATGCGGTTGTAATGCTTGATGCTGATAATCTGGTTGAGCAAAACTTCTTGCTCGAAATGAACAATGACTTGTGTAATGGAGCACGCGTTATTCAGGGATACATCGATACGAAAAATCCTGAAGATTCATGGATCACTGCGGCTTATGGTGTATCGTACTGGTATATCAACCGTCTATGGCAGTTGTCTCGTCACAACCTGAACATGGCGAATTTCCTCGGCGGTACAGGGATGTGCTTCGAAACCAATCTGCTGAAAGAAATTGGCTGGGGCGCTACAAGCCTTGTAGAAGACCTGGAGTTTACGATGCGAAGTGTACAGCGTAATGTGTATCCGGTGTTTAACTATGATGCCAAAGTTTTCGATGAGAAACCATTGACATTTAAAGCTTCAGCTAGACAACGTTTGCGCTGGATGCAAGGGCACTTTACGGTAGCAAGAAGATACTTCTTCCCATTGTTATGGCAGTCCATTAAAGAAAGAAGTCTCGTGAAGTTTGACCTTGCTGTATATGGTGCCAATGTGTATGTGGTGTTGCTCACTTTCCTGTTGACGGCTGTCATGTCAATTGATATTTACGTATTGGACGGCCCACATATCGCTAACATTTATGGATATTTCCCATTGTGGGTTGGATTCATAGCGATCGGCATGAACGTGTTAACGTTTCTGTTGTCCATGGCGCTCGAAAAAGTTAAGTTTGCTAAAGTGTATCTGTATCTGATTCTTTTCCCGATTTATTTGTTGTCATGGTATCCAATTACGTTTTATGCGTTCTTTACGCAAAACAACAAACAATGGAGCCACACGCAACATACACGGGTTGTACGCCTGGACGAAGTACAGAGCAAACAAGGCTAACTTTTGGATAGATTAATTGGTGAACCTCTGCCTAGCTATGAATGTTGTCACACTGTTTTGAAAAAAAGTGTTTTGTATGTTGACAATGTTTGTTGGCAGATGTTATAGTATTCAAGTGCGTTAAACAAATAGCAAAATGGAATCACAAGCAGAAGTCCGACTTCTCACCTGACCAACATACGTTGGCTGGTCAACGATCCCAATAATTTATGAAGTGTATACTCATGAAGAATTGTGTTGATTACAGGGATGTCGGTAGCTTGACCGGCATCCCTTTTATTTTTGTGTAACAGGATATTCAAAATGACCTGGAGGTGGACGGTTATTAGTAAAGATCACATGATTAATGACGAGATTCGGGCGAAGGAAGTACGCCTTGTCGGAGCTGAAGGAGAACAAATCGGGATCACTCCCATTCGTGAAGCACTTCAAATGGCAATTGACCTGAACTTGGACCTGGTTAATGTGGCCCCACAGGCTAAACCGCCGGTGTGCCGCATCATGGACTATGGCAAATTCCGCTATGAGCAACAAAAGAAAGAAAAAGAAGCCCGTAAGAACCAGAAAATTGTTGACATTAAAGAAGTATGGTTCCGTTCCAATATTGAGGAGCACGATTATCAAACGAAGCTTCGTAATGTAGTTAAGTTTTTGAAAGAAGGCGACAAAGTGAAATGCTCCGTTCGTTATCGCGGACGTGAGATTGCACATGCGTCTATTGGTCAACGGATTTTGGAACGCGTTAAGGTAGAAGTTGCAGAACTTTGTACCGTTGAACGTCAACCGAAACTGGAAGGCCGCAGTATGATTATGATCTTGGCTCCTAAAGCCTGATAACATTGGAGGAGGAAACACAACATGCCTAAAATGAAAACACACAGCAGTTTGAAAGGACGCTTCAAAATTACCGGTTCCGGTAAAGTCCTTCGTTACAAAGCTCACAAAAACCACTTGCTTTCTCACAAATCCAAACGTGCTAAGCGCGTTCTGAACGGCAACCCTGTAATGGCTGCTGGTGACGTGAGACGTTTGAAACAAGGTTTGGCTAACCTGAAAGGTTAATTCAAAATAGTAGATTCCGTACGGGGGATTGGCTTCGGCCATACACATACCACGGATACATTTATATTTATTTGGGAGGTTCTTTAATATGGCAAGAGTAAAAGGCGGTTTTGTAGTACGTCGTCGTCATAAAAAGGTTTTGAAACTGGCAAGAGGTTATTTCGGTTCCAAACACCGTATCTTTAAAACAGCTAATGAGCAAGTAATGAAATCCCTGGTATACGCATACCGTGACCGTCGCAACACAAAACGTAACTTCCGCAGACTGTGGATCGTTCGTATCAATGCTGCAGCACGTATGAACGGTTTGTCTTACAACAAATTGATCCACGGATTGAAACTTGCTGGTGTGGACATGAACCGCAAAATGCTGGCTGATCTGGCCGTTAATGACATCAATGCGTTCAACTCTTTGGCTACTGTAGCTAAAGGTAAAATCAACGCTTAAATCTGTATGAAGTAAGCCGCCGTACCTATGGCGGCTTTTTTTACGGACTGGAGAATAAAAACGGCTTAGGAAGAACAACCTAAACTTATCGCAAAAGCTGGAAGTGATAGCAGAGTGCGAGCGCCGTTGGTGAATAACACAGCATGGCATTACATAAAACACGAACGGTACAATAATACAAATGAATCAGAGTGGTATTACGAAAATTTAGAAGTGGGTGTGATATTTTTGTTATATAACGTCACATTGTTGTAACGTTAGTGTGTTAAAACGTTAAATTATTAAGCGCTTTCAATAAAAAAAGTACAAAAATAAGTGCTTTTTGGTGATTATACATCTGGATTTTAACACTGGTTGATTGTATAATCACCTCTAGTAGGCCAGTCCTAAATTTTTCTTTTCGGGTCATAATGTTCGGCTTTTCGACAGATGAACAGATGCATCGAGCAAAAGAATGCGCTTTTAGTGAGCCATTTGCGAAACATTTCGCTTTTAACCTGTTCTTTATATCTGTTGATCCGTGCAATGCAGACGAGATTTGAAAGGGACATATTATTAAGGGGGAAAAAGAGAAATGAAAAAGATGCTTAGCCTGTCTCTGGTAATGTTGCTGGCAGTATCGGTTATGCTCGCAGGATGCGGAAGCAAACCAAAAGAAGAAACAAATGCCGGAGGAGACAATGGTGGAACTTCCACTGAAGCCAAATCCGATGTTCAAATCGGTATGGTTACTGACGTAGGCGGCGTGAACGACAAATCCTTTAACCAATCGGCTTGGGAAGCACTGCAAGCAACCGAAACTGAAACAGGTGCTAAAGTTAAATACCTGCAAAGTAAATCCGATGAAGAATATATTCCAAACTTGAACGAATTTGTTAAAGGTGGATATGATCTCACTTGGGGTATTGGTTTCCAACTGGCTGATGCGATCAAAACAGTAGCAGAGCAAAACCCTGATTCTAAACTGGCGATCATCGACAGCGTAGTGGATGCAGCTAACGTGAAATCCGTAACGTTCGCTGAAGAAGAAGGATCTTATCTTGTTGGTGTTGTTGCTGGTCTTAGCACTAAAACAAACAAAGTTGGTTTCGTAGGTGGTATGGATAGTCCACTGATCAAAAAGTTTGAAGTTGGTTTCAGAGAAGGGGTTAAAGCAGTAAACCCTAAAGCTGAATTCATCTCTAACTACACAGGTGCTTTTGACAAGCCTGACTTGGGTAAAGCAGCTGCAGCTACATTGTACAACAAAGGCGTTGACATCATTTTCCACGCTTCCGGTGCAACAGGTAACGGTGTGTTCAATGAAGCGATTGCTCGTAAAAAACAAGGTCAAGATGTATGGGTTATCGGTGTGGATAAAGACCAATCCCTTGAATTTGGCGATGAAGTGACACTGACTTCCATGATCAAAAAAGTAGACGAAGCGGTTAAACGCGTGAATAAAGAAGTTGTTGACGGTACATTCGCGGGTGGATCTGAGAATCTGACGCTGAAAGAAAACGGCGTTGGCATTGCGGACACTTCCAGTAAAAATGTATCACCAGAAGTTCTGGCTAAAGTTGACGAATACAAAGAAAAAATCATCAGCGGCGAAATCAAAGTACCTACTGAGTAATACGAATTCGTAGTCATTTTGATATCTGCTGTATTATAATCATCCGGGCCGGTCTTGACCGGCCTTGTGATTGTAAAGCCAGGAACATTTGATCAAGGCATTATAACATTTGTACAATCTAACCATTGCAATAGTGCTCCGAGTAGGAGCTTTTCTTTCGTTTGCGGAACCAAACTATATCAGTTATAAGGGTGATTACATGGGTGCAGCAACCCCCGTCGTTGAGTTGAAACAGATAACGAAGCGTTTCCCAGGCATTGTTGCCAACGACGCCATCAGCCTTCAGCTTCAGAAAGGCGAAATTCATGCTCTACTGGGCGAAAACGGCGCTGGTAAGTCAACATTGATGAACATTGTTTTTGGTCTCTATCAGCCAGATGAAGGTTCCATTGAAGTGAATGGCAAACCTGTCATCATTGACAGTCCAAACCGGGCGATCGATCTTGGCATCGGTATGGTGCATCAGCACTTTAAGCTTGTGCAGCCGTTCACGGTAACAGAGAACATTATTTTGGGATCCGAGCCTACTAAGGGTCTCAACATTAACTATAAAAAGGCCGCTGCAGAAGTACAGCGCTTGTCCGAGCAATATGGACTCAAAGTAAATCCTCACGCCAAAATTCACGATATTTCTGTCGGCATGCAGCAGCGTGTTGAGATTGTTAAAACGCTATATCGCGGTGCGGACATTTTGATCTTTGATGAACCAACAGCAGTACTGACACCACAAGAAATCAAAGAGCTGATGGTCATCATGAAAAAGCTTGTCGCTGAAGGTAAGTCGATCATTCTGATTACGCACAAGCTGAAAGAAATTATGGAAATTTCGGATACGGTTACGATTATTCGTCGTGGTAAAGTCATTGATTCGGTTAAAACTTCGGAAACCAATCCGAATGAACTTGCAGAAAAAATGGTTGGCCGAAACGTTACGTTTAAAGTGGATAAGCAGCCTGCCACACCTGGAGCCAATGTACTTGAGGTCAGCAAGCTGATGGCCAAAAATAAAGAAGGTATCGCGGTTCTGAACGATCTGAACTTAAATGTGCGTGCTGGAGAGATTGTTGGTATTGCCGGGGTAGACGGTAATGGTCAAAGTGAATTGATTGAAGCCTTGACAGGTTTGCGCAAAGTGGATAGCGGATCGATCCGTTTGCAAGGAAAAGAGCTTTCCAATCACTCTCCTCGTCACATCTCAGAAGCGGGCGTTGCTCATATTCCTGAGGATCGACATAAGCATGGGCTTGTTCTGGATTTTTCGGTGAGTGAAAATATCGTTCTGGAATCATATTACAAGGAGCCGTATACGCGCAAAGGCTTCCTGAATTTTGATGCGATTAAAAAGCAGGCTAAGCGACTGGTAGAAGCATTCGATGTGCGAACACCGAGTATCGAGACGAAAGCACGTTCTTTGTCGGGAGGAAACCAGCAGAAAGCCATTATAGCCCGTGAGGTGGATAAAAACCCTGAATTGCTGATTGCTGCTCAGCCAACACGTGGATTGGACGTAGGGGCTATCGAGTTCGTGCAAAAGCAATTGATTGCTCAGCGCGATCAGGGGAAGGCTGTTTTATTGATTTCGTTCGAACTCGATGAGATTATGAACGTTTCAGACCGCATCGCGGTTATATATGAAGGACAGATCGTTGGCGAGGTGCTGCCGGAAGAAACCAATGACAGGGAGCTTGGCTTGATGATGGCGGGCAGCACCCAAAAGAGAGGTACTGTGCATGAATAAAGTGTTAAAATGGTTTACCCGAGATTCGTTTATTTTGCCTGTTGTAGCGATTCTGATGGGACTTATTCTCGGCGGAATTGTTATGCTAATTGGTGGATATAACCCGTTTGAAGCATACGGTGCTTTATTCAAAAAAGTATTTGGTGACATGTACAACTTCGGGGAAGCTGTGCGGGAAATGACTCCGCTCATTATGACGGGCCTTGCTTTTGCTTTTGCGGCTCGTGCCGGGTTGTTTAATATCGGGGGCGAAGGACAGTTTCTCGTAGGGATGACAGCAGCTACGTTTGTAGGTGTGAAGTTTACTGGTCTGCCTATTTATATTCATGCACCACTGGCGCTAATTGCGGGTGCGGTATTTGGTGGGCTCTGGGCAGCAATTGCTGGTTACCTGAAAGCTGCACGAGGGGTCAACGAAGTTATCAGTAGTATTATGCTGAACTGGATTGGTTTATATTTAGCCAATCTGATCGTGCGTCAATTTTTGCTTTTGCAAGGGGAGAACCGCTCCGTTGATATCAGCGAGTCGGCCTCTATCAGTCTGACTTGGCTTTCTGAATTGATGGGCAATTCACGTGTTCATATGGGAACGTTGATTGCTCTTGTAATGGCAGTGCTCTTTTATATCTACATGTGGAAAACAAAGCAGGGATATGAAATCCGTGCCGTCGGTTATAACCCGAATGCAGCGGAATATGCAGGTATGCATGTTAATCGGAATATCGTCAAAGCGATGTTTATCAGTGGCATGCTCGCAGGGCTTGGCGGAGCGTTCCAGGTTCTCGGGGTATTCCAGTATCAGACCGTAATGTCTGGTTCTCCAGGCACCGGGTTTGACGGGATCGCAGTTGCTTTGATTGGTCTAAATCATCCGTTTGGAGTGTTACTTGGTGCGTTGCTCTTTGGTACGCTTACTTACGGTTCTGCAGGAATGAGCTTTGCTGCGGATGTACCACCTGAGATTATTCGGATTGTCATCGGTTCGATTATCTTCTTCATTGCCGCACAAGGCATCGTGCGCTGGGTACTTAAACCGTTCTATTCCAAGCGCAAGAAAGAGAAGGTGTTGTAGATGGACTTGTTGACAATCGGGCAAATTATCAATACGACGCTTGTCTTTGCTACGGCATTGATTTTTGCTTCCCTTGGCGGGATATTCTCGGAAAAATCTGGGGTAACAAACCTTGGACTTGAAGGTTTCATGGTGTTTGGTGCGTTCGCAGCCGGTATTGGTGCTCACTATGCCCAAGAAGCGGGTATGGGCGGGACAACATCGGCGTGGATGGGGGTACTGCTTGCCATCGTGCTTGGTGTACTCGTTTCACTTATTCACGCGGTAGCATCCATTACGTTTAAAGCTGATCAGATTATCAGTGGTATCGTCATTAACTTTTTAGCGGCAGGAAGTACACTGTATTTGGTAAAACTGCTGTTTGAAGGTTCAGGTGATTCACCTTTGGTACAAGGCTTCAGCAAATTTAATGTGCCGTTTCTCGAAAACATTCCTTTGCTTGGAGAAGCATTTTTCAAAAATGTATATCCAACGACTTACCTAGCGATTTTGTTTGTATTCCTGACATATTACATTATGTTTAAAACACCGTTTGGACTTCGTCTGCGTTCTGTAGGTGAACATCCAAGCGCGGCGGATACTGTCGGGGTTAAAGTTCGTCGTTACCGTTACGTTGCTGTTATGATCAGTGGTGCACTTGCGGCGATTGGTGGAGCAGCCATTACATTGACAACAACAGGTACGTTTTCGCATAATACCGTTTCCGGTCAAGGTTACATTGCGATTGCAGCGATGATCTTTGGTAAATGGAATCCAATCGGTGCTTTCGGCGCGGCTGTATTTTTTGGATTCTCTCAAGCGATCCGTAACTATGTGCAATTGTTTGAATGGTCACAGAGTATTCCCCAGGAAATTATTTTCATGTTGCCTTATTTGCTTACGATCATCGTTCTGGTGGCTGCGGTTGGACGTTCTTCGGCTCCATCTGCGCTGGGCGAACCGTATGATCCTGGTAAAAGGTAACTTTAGCAAACCGGATATCATTTGTTATCCAAAACATAATTTCGAGAAAAGACCTGCGATTTTAAGCGGGTCTTTTTTTTGTGCGCTCCATTGTAGTACCCAACTTTTAAGGTAGGGACAAAGAAACAGGCGAATTCGGTCATGGACGAATACACTGTTTTGAATGATCCGAGGAGGAGGGATAGTATGAGAAAACAGGTTACGCGTACTGAAGCGATGAAACTTATAGGCAAAAACATAGTTGCGGTCAAAAAAGACGGTACTCGGGTTACGGGGAAACTGTTAAAAGTATCAGGTAACAAACTCGTTCTCAAGCGTTTAGGTGGAAAAAAAGTACGTACCAAAGCCATCTTGCCTTTGGTATTATTTGATCTGCTGGCCATTGCGACCTTACCTTACGCTTATGGCCAAGGCCCGGGATTTGGACCAGGGTATGGTCCAGGTCCGAAACCTGATTGTTGCCCAGGGTACGGCCCTGGTTATGGACCTGGATCGGGTTACGGCCCAGGCCCAGGATATGGTCCTTATGGTCCCGGACCGAGACCGCCTGGATTTTTCTAAAAGCGACTAGAGTCTTTTTTCCATTTCGTAACAGCGACTGATCAGGATATATCTCAGGTTTTGATATCCATTTTTTTGATAGAATTGATTCCCCTTGATATTGCCTTCATCCACCATGACTTTGGATTTTTTGCAACCACGGGATGCTGCAAAGTTCTCTGCTTCATGCAGTAATGTCTGTCCGTAACGCTTTCGTTGCTCTTTCGAACTAACGGCCATCATATCTACGTAAAGTAGTTCTCCATGCATGAGAAAATGAATGAATGCCACAGCAGGTTTATTTGGCTCCGGCGAGATTACAAAGGTCATGCCCCTGTTCATTCGCAGGGGTATTTCTTTGCGTATTTTATGGATTTCCTTCTCGCTCATATGTGATAAAGGAACAAGCTGTGTGTCAATCAGCTTCATAATTGCTCCGTCATCCAGCTTGGATGAACGCTGACGAATGATCATGCGGGGCCTCCTTTCAAGGCCAGTCGTGCGGCCTGTATATCTTATGCCTGGGGCGAGATAAAAGGTGACTGCATGAAGGCCGGACATTGAGGCAATCATAGAGTGGAGAGCGTGTGTAAATGTGGTTAGCATATTTTTATCAAAAACAGGTATTGACTTATCGGTTAGAGGAATCATATAATGTTCCTAACATTTAACGAGAATATTTCATCGGCTATGAAGAGGACGAAGTTTTAAGGGCTCTTTTGCTCAGAGAGTGGATGGATTTGCTGAAACCACCACCATTACCCCTTATATACGAGCTCACCTCGGAGCTGTTTTCCTGAAAAGCATTGGAACGTCAAATCCATGCGTATTAGGGGGAATCGTAAGTCTGCGTTACAGACAACAGGTATGGGAGACGACTACGTCGTTTGTACATCGTTTTGTTATACCTGGTAAGGTCCGTTATTGCGAAATTTCGGACAAAGTTGGGTGGTACCACGGAAGCGATAACCTTTCGTCCCTCGCAAGCATGAACTTGTTTGCAGGGATGGAAGGTTTTTTTGTACCTTTTTATGTCAGAATGGTGTAAATTTCGAGAGGAGGATGACTAATGGGAGCTCAAATTCCAGAAGTACGATCGACAGATGAATTACGTGAAAGATGGATGAAGCCGGAGGTCATTAGCGGTTCCGAGATTTTGCTAAGAAGTTTGCTGCTTGAAGGTGTGGACTGTGTCTTCGGTTATCCGGGCGGTGCGGTATTGTACATTTACGATGCGATGTATGGCTTTGAAGATTTCAAACACGTTCTAACTCGTCACGAGCAAGGTGCCATTCATGCGGCTGACGGTTATGCACGAGCAAGTGGAAAAGTCGGCGTATGTATCGCGACCTCCGGTCCAGGTGCAACGAACCTCGTTACAGGAATTGCAACGGCATATATGGATTCCGTACCACTGGTTGTCATTACGGGTAATGTCAATTCCAGCTTAATCGGCTCGGATGCTTTCCAGGAAGCGGATATCACTGGTATTACAATGCCGATCACCAAACACAGTTATCTGGTGAAAGATGTAAAAGACCTGGCGGGCATCATTCATGAGGCATTCCATATTGCTAATACCGGACGTAAAGGACCTGTACTGATCGATATTCCAAAAGATGTATCGGCAAACAAAACGTTGTTTGAACCGAGCACTGAACCTGTTATATTGAGAGGGTACAATCCACGCACGGTACCGAATAAACTGCAGGTGGATCGTTTGGCACAGGCCATTCAGGAAGCAGAGCGACCAATGATTATTGCAGGTGGCGGTGTAGTTTACTCTGGCGGACACGAAGCGCTTTTCGAGTTTGTGGAGAAGACGGGCATCCCGATCACAACAACACTTCTCGGACTTGGAGCTTTTCCAAGTGGACATGAGCTTTGGACTGGAATGCCGGGAATGCACGGAACCTACACGTCGAACATGGCCATTCAGCAATCGGACTTGCTCATCAACATCGGTGCACGATTTGATGACCGGGTAACGGGTAAGCTGGACGGATTCGCACCACACGCGAAAATTGTCCATATCGACATTGATCCTGCAGAGATCGGCAAAAACATTGCGACTGATATTCCAATTGTAGGCGATGTGAAAACAGTACTGGAGATTGCAAACAAGGAAGTTGGACGTGCTGAACGTGCAGATGCCTGGAGAGATCAGATCAAACAGTGGAAACAGGAAAAGCCGTATAGCTACACGGATTCGGATGAAGTGTTAAAGCCGCAATGGGTTGTTGAATTGTTGAACGACACCACAAAAGGTGAAGCAATCGTAACAACGGACGTTGGACAACATCAAATGTGGGCAGCACAATACTACAAATTTAATCAACCGCGCTCATGGGTTACTTCAGGTGGACTTGGAACAATGGGCTTTGGATTCCCATCTGCGATCGGTGCACAAATGGCTAATCCGGATCGACTGGTAATCTCCATTAACGGAGACGGCGGGATGCAGATGTGTTCTCAGGAACTGGCAATCTGTGCGATTAATAACATTCCAGTTAAAATTGTAATTATTAACAACGAAGTACTTGGTATGGTTCGTCAGTGGCAGGAACTGATTTACGAAAATCGCTATAGTCACATTGATCTGGCAGGAAGCCCTGATTTTGTGAAGTTGGCTGAAGCTTATGGAGTGAAGGGACTGCGGGCAACGAACAAGGAAGAAGCCGAGCGTGCATGGCAGGAAGCTTTGGATACACCAGGGCCAGTCGTTGTAGAATTCGTTGTACGTAAGGATGAGAATGTATATCCAATGGTTCCGCAAGGAGCAACAATCGATCAAATGCTGATGGGAGATGCTGAAGAATGATAAGACATACGATTTCGATATTGGTTAATGACCAGCCAGGTGTCCTTCAGCGTGTATCCGGATTGTTTGGCCGACGCGGGTATAACATCGAAAGCATTACAGTAGGTCAATCTGAAGAGCCAGGACTTTCCCGAATGGTCATTGTTACGATTGGTGACGACAAAACACTCGAACAGATTGAAAAACAGCTGTATAAAATTATTGATGTTATCAAAGTGGTTGACTTTAGCTTGAAACCGATGGTTGCTCGTGAACTCGCGCTGATCAAGGTGAAGGCGGAGCCCTCGGAGCGTCCGGAAATTTTGGGTGTGGTGGAAACCTTCCGCGCATCGGTTGTCGATGTAGGCCCAGCAAGTCTGATGGTACAGGCCGTTGGTGATACGGACAAAATTGATGCGATGATCGAACTGCTCAAGCCATATGGCATTCGTGAATTGTCCCGTACAGGCGTAACAGCATTGGTACGAGGCAACGTATAGAGGTATAATGAAATCAAGATGGGCTGATCCATACATGAACACAATGATTTACTTGTGAAAATGCTCAGTTAGCGTAAAATAAATGCTATCTGATCCAAATGTGTCAGTCCAGTAACTGCTGTAAAGTAACATTTTAGTGATGTAACGCTTGAAAAGAGAGCCACACCCCCGCATTAACGAGCGGGTGTCTGAACGGATCGGATCAGAAGCGGCGATAATCAGCATTGATCAGGTAATTTTTTAAAAGATGTGAGGTTGACCGGTCCATTGAGACACCCGCTCATTAATGAAGGGTTCTTTACAATACAAAGGAGGACTTATAACATGCCAGTAACTACTTATTATGAACAGGATGCAGAGCTTAGCGTATTGAAAGGAAAAACGATCGCGGTGATCGGATATGGTAGCCAAGGTCATGCTCAGGCACAAAACCTGCGTGACAGCGGATTGAACGTAGTCATCGGACTTCGTGAAGGTAAATCTTTTGACGCTGCTAAAAATGATGGATTTGAAGTGTTGTCTCCGGCTGAAGCAACTAGCCGTGCAGATGTGGTTCAAATCTTGCTACCGGATGAAACACAAGCTTCTGTATACAAAAACGAAATCGAACCAAACCTGAAAAAAGGCGCAGCATTGCTCTTCTCTCACGGTTTCAACGTTCACTTCGGCCAAATCGTTGCTCCAAAAGACAGCGATGTATTGCTGGTAGCTCCTAAGTCCCCTGGTCACATGGTACGTCGTACCTATGTAGAAGGATTCGGTGTTCCTGGTCTGATCGCGATCGAAAAAGATGCGACTGGTAAAGCGAAAGACATCGGTCTCGCTTATGCTAAAGGAATCGGCTGTACACGTGCAGGCGTTATCGAAACTTCCTTCCGTGAAGAAACAGAAACAGACTTGTTCGGTGAGCAAGCGGTTCTGTGTGGCGGTGTAAGTGCCCTCGTTAAAGCTGGATTCGAAACGTTGACAGAAGCTGGATATGCTCCAGAAATGGCGTACTTCGAGTGTCTGCACGAATTGAAACTGATCGTTGACATGATGTATGAAGGTGGACTTGCAAGCATGCGTGATTCCATCAGTAACACTGCGGAATATGGTGACTATGTAACTGGACCTCGCGTCGTTACTGAAGATACGAAGAAAGCAATGAAAGAAGTGCTTTCCGATATCCAACAAGGTAAATTCGCACGTGACTTCATCTTGGAAAACCAATCCGGCCGTGCATTCTTGACAGCAACACGTCGTAACGAAGCTGAACACCCAATCGAAGTGGTTGGCGGACAATTGCGTGAAATGATGCACTGGATCAAAAAGTAAGCAACGATTCCGTTCACTTTTTGAACAAGCATCTTAAGGGATTCGAGCAACTTACAGCGTGAACTGGAAATAGCGGCCGTGCTTATGCGTGAGCCGCTATTCTGGTTTACAGAAATGAATAATATGCAGGGGGTGCGAAGGTGCGTAAAATCTATGTATTTGACACAACGCTGCGGGATGGAGAACAATCTCCAGGAGTCAATCTGAACACTCGCGAAAAGGTGGAGATTGCCCATCAGCTGGAGCGTCTTGGCATTGACCGGATGGAAGCAGGTTTCCCAGCAGCATCTCCGGGTGACTTGGCCGCAGTCAACGCCGTAGCGAAAGCGGTTAAAAATATTACGGTGATCGGCTTGTCTCGCTCCAGAGAGCAGGATATCGATGCGGTCAAGGAAGCGCTTAAAGGTGCAGAAGATCCGTGCATTCACGTATTTCTGGCCACTTCGCCAATCCATCGCCAGCACAAGTTGCGCATGGATAAAGGGCAGGTTCTGGACACGGCTCGCTCTGCGATTCGTTATGCGAGGAAGACATTTTCCAAGATTGAGTTTTCCCTGGAGGATGCAGGGCGTACCGAGTATGATTTCCTCGTGGAAATGGTAAATATGGCAGTTGAAGAGGGTGCTTCTGTCGTTAACATTCCAGATACGGTCGGTTACCTGAGCCCATATGAATACGGGAATATTTTTAAACATCTGAAAGAAAATGTTCATAACATCGATAAAGTTCAGCTGAGTGCACACTGTCACAACGATCTGGGGATGGCAACAGCGAATACGCTTGCCGCCATTTTGAACGGCGCTGATCAGATTGAAGGTACGATTAACGGCATCGGAGAGCGTGCAGGCAACACCGCGATTGAAGAAATTGCGATGGCACTCGAAACACGTCAGGAGTTTTTCCAGGCGAAAACGACACTGCAGTTGTCCGAGATCGCACGTACCAGCCGCTTGGTTAGCCGTTTGACCGGTATGGTTGTTCCTGGCAACAAAGCAATCGTTGGAGCTAATGCCTTTGCTCATGAATCGGGTATTCACCAGGATGGTATGTTGAAGGAAAAAACAACCTACGAGATCATGACTCCAGAAACGATCGGTCTCAAAGAGAGCAAGCTAGTGCTTGGTAAACACTCCGGACGTCACGCGTTCCGTGAACGCTTGATTGAACTTGGGTATGAGTTGGACGATGAAGCATTGAACCGTGCTTTTGCACAATTTAAAGATCTGGCAGACAAGAAGAAAGAAGTTACCGATGAAGACCTGCTTGCCGTAATCGAAGAAAAGTTACAGGATGCACCTGAGGTGTACAAACTGGAATCGATCTTTGTTACGTACGGTGATGAATCCGTGCCTACAGCGAAAGTTCGTATTGCTACGCTGGATGGGGAGACGGTGGAAAAACAGGCAGAAGGTAATGGTTCGGTGGATGCGATCTATAACGCTATTGATCAGGTGAGCGGAGAAGAAGTAACGCTATCGGACTATTCCATCAAATCCGTAACACACGGTAAAGACGCACTTGGTGAAGTACATGTTGTCCTTACCCAAAATCAAGTTTCTGTTCAAGGGCGCGGTGTGAGCACAGATATTCTCGGTGCTAGCGCTCGTGCGTATGTTGACGGCTTGAACCAACTCATTGAGAAACGTAAAACGTACACCAACCGTGTGAACGTCAATTTGTAGAGAAGTACTGCACGGTGTGCTTGAAGTACAAATTTACAAACCTGCTAACTAGGTCGGTATAGTAAAGCCATAGTCGGTATAGTAAAGCTAAAGCCGAACATATTAAAAAGTCTGACCCTTCTGGAGTGGACTGTACCTGGTAGTGTAGACGTGATGAAGTCTATCTATGAGTACAGTCCAACAAGGGTCAGACTTTTTTTATTGTAAATTTACCAAGCGTATGCGTTAGGGGCGTGTCCGCCAGGACCAGGGAAGATTTCATCCAAACGGTTAAGAGTGGATTCATCGAGCGTCATGTCAAGACATTTCAAGGCGGTCTCGAATTGCTCCAGTGTGCGCGGACCAATGATTGGCGCAGTAACAGCTGGATTGGCAGCTACCCAGGCAAGTGCAACTGTATCCTGTGGCTCACCAAGATCACGGCAAAGTGCGGCGAAATCTTCAAGCTGCGTCTGATGTTTCTCAATTCGTTCTGCAATGCCTCCACTGCGAGTCCCTTCAAGTTTCTGTAAGGCATTGCGTCCGAGCAAACCGCCATCCAGCGGGCTCCATGGAATAACGCCAAGCCCGAGGGCTTTAGCGGCCGGTAATACCTCCAGTTCAGGCAGGCGGCAATTCAGGCTGTATTTATGTTGCTCAGATACAAGGCCGAGGAAGTGGCGGTTTTTCGCTTCGCTCTGAGCAAGGGCGATCTGCCACGCGGCAAAATTACTTGAACCGACATATCCGATTTTGCCTTGGTATACTGCATGTTCAAATGCACCCCACAACTCGTCCCATGTGATAACAGGGTCGACATGGTGCATTTGGTATAATTCAATATGATCGGTTTGCAGACGCTGAAGAGAGCCTTCAAGGTGACGTCTGATTTTATATGCGGAGAGACCGGCTTCATTGTTAGGGCCATCTGTTTCATCATGCATGGAACCGTAGACTTTGGTGGCAAGCACGACCTTTTCACGTCTGCCTCCGCCTTGTTTGAACCAACGTCCGATGATTTCTTCGGTGAGACCGGAATTTTCACCCCAGCCATAAATGTTAGCGGTATCAAAAAAGTTAACGCCGGCATCCAGTGCTGCGTCCATAATGCGGAAAGCTTCTTTCTCGTCCGTGGCTGGTCCAAAATTCATCGTACCGAGACAGATACGGCTGACCTTAAGGCCTGATTTACCCAAATACGAATATTGCATGTTAAACATCCCTCCAGCATACCTGATTTGATTTCAGCTATATTTTACCTTACCCTGAACTGGCGAACAACTTCGAAGTGCTTGTAATGATCCTTCTTATAGGCAAAAGCTATTAAAGTCATAGATTGTATATCTTGGTCAAATGACCGTAGAATATGATACAAAGAAGAGAGTTATTTATGAGACGATGTTTACACAGAAACGCTAACATGGGCGGATCAGTGATGAATGAAAATGAAGGAGTGGACAACCTATGGCAGACGTGAAAAAAATTGCAGTAATCGCAGGTGACGGAATTGGTCCTGAAGTTGTGGCCGAGGCGGAAAAAGTTCTGAAACGTACGGAGGAAGTGTTCGGTTATCGTTTTGAAACAGAGCACGCACTGTTTGGTGGTATTGCCATTGACGAGAAGGGCACGCCGCTTCCGGAAGAAACATTGACTGTATGTAAAAATGCAGATGCAGTGTTGCTTGGAGCAGTAGGTGGACCGAAATGGGATAATAACAGTAAAGAGTTGCGTCCTGAAACAGGACTGCTGGGTATTCGTAAAGCGCTTGGCTTGTTCTCCAACCTGCGTCCTGCCGTTGTGTTTGACTGTTTGAAAGACGCATCCACGCTGAAACCGGAAGTACTTGAAGGTACAGACCTGATGGTTGTTCGTGAACTGACGGGCGGAATTTATTTCGGTGAGAAGTTCAGACGTGAAAGTGCCCAAGGTGAAGAGGCAGTAGACACTTGTGCTTACAATGTTGCGGAAGTAGAGCGCATCGTTCGTCAAGCATTTGAGATCGCTCAAGGTCGCCGTAAAAAACTGGCTTCTGTCGACAAAGCTAACGTACTGGAAACATCCCGCCTCTGGCGTGAAGTGGTTAACCGTGTAGCTCCAGATTACCCGGATGTTGAACTGGAGCATGTGCTTGTAGACAATTGCGCGATGCAGTTGCTGCGTCGTCCGGCAAGCTTTGACGTCATCGTAACAGAGAATATGTTTGGTGACATATTGAGTGATGAAGCGGCTATGCTGACAGGCTCCATCGGTATGCTCGCTTCGGCATCGCTAGGTGAAGGAAGTTTCGGTCTGTATGAACCGGTACACGGCTCAGCGCCGGATATTGCCGGTCAAGGCTTGGCTAACCCGATTGCTACCATCTTGTCACTCGCGTTGATGTTCCGTACAACGTTTGGCTATGCAGAAGGTGCAGATGCGATTGAAGAAGCGGTAGCGAACGTGCTGAATGCGGGCCACCGTACAAGTGATATCGCTGTTGATAAGAGCAAAGCGATCAGCACGACCGAGATGGGCGATCTGATTGTTGCAGCTATTCAGAAAAAAGCTTAAGTTTCGTTTTAGCCTTGTCCACTTATTGAGACATTAACAGATCTCAGGTTACAGTCCTGTGGTTCGTATAAGAAACAGCCCTTTGATGCCCTAGTAGACCGTCTTTTGGTTTCTAATAGTGGAGAATGCAAAGGGCTGTTCCTTTCTCATTTACAACTCGAATTCGGCACGAAAATTTCTTATTTATAATTATTATAAAAAAATAACGTTTATAATCTTGACTTTGAGAAGTACGGATGATAACATTTTATTTGTACTTGAGAACAAGTATCAACAATTTAATGACAGGACAAGCGCCCTGCGTGCATCCTGATGATGAGCAATCCATATGGATGCTTACATAATCCCAAAGGAGGAATTTTTAGTTATGGCAGAACGTTTGGTTGGTAGACCAGCACCAGATTTCGCAATGGAAACAGTATCAGGAGACGGACAAGATTTTGGATCCGTTAAACTGTCCGATTACCGTGGCAAATGGCTCGTATTCTTCTTTTATCCTTTGGACTTCACATTTGTGTGCCCAACTGAAATTACAGCTTTGAGCGATGCTTCCGAGCAATTCAAAGCTTTGGATACAGAAATCCTTGGCGTGAGCGTAGACTCCGTACACAGTCACAAAGCATGGATCAACACACCTAAAGACAGCAACGGTCTTGGTCAGTTGAGCTTCCCGCTTGCTTCCGATATTACGAAGCAAGTAGCTAAAGATTACGGCGTTCTGATCGAAGAAGAAGGCGTAGCATTGCGCGGTCTGTTCATCATCGATCCAGAAGGCGAACTGAAATATCAAGTCGTTAACCACAACGATGTAGGCCGCAGTGTTGAAGAAACACTTCGCGTACTGCAAGCACTTCAATCCGGTGGATTGTGTGCAATGAACTGGAAACCAGGCGACAGCAATCTGTAAGCCGGTTTACTTGAACGATTGATGTTCAAGCCCTCATCCCCCTCGGGATTGAGGGCTTTTTGCAACCTTTTTCAAAGATATACCGTTAACTTAATAAAGGTGTTTGAACAAGCTGTCAGACGTGTTAATAATGTAATAGAAGAAGATCTTCTTTTTTATAAAAGAAAGAGGAATTGAAGGCTTGTAAGGCGAATAGGGTATGGAAACCCGGTAATTTAAGTCATTCCGGTAATCCGCATTTATAATTTGCATATGAATGTGATACACTGTTTGAACGATTCCCTTTCGGAGGTCTTTCAAGTGCACGGGTGTATATTGACTAAATTCCCGGCACCTAATAAGGAGGGTGAACAAAAATGAGTTACTGTTGTGGGGCAAGTATGGTGGGAACGAAGGGCACGCTGAAGCATTACCGCACCCAGGTTCATAATGTTCCCCTGCTGTTTTGTCCGGTGTGTCACCGGGTTGAGGTGCATTACAAGGTTGAGAATGAATATGAAATTCTTGCTGAATATGCGCATGGCGATGGGGCTTCTGAGATTGATTTTCAAGACTATGTGACAGAAGACGAGGATGCCATCTTCGAAAATTGCGTAAACCGTGAAAGTGAAGATGCAATGGTGATTGTTCAGCGCCAGATTGATATGTCACTTGATCTGCTACGGCTCGCCAAGGAAATGAAGGATGAGAAATGGGAGAGCGAATTGAAACGCCGCCTTGCCGTCATGAGTCAACGAAAACTTAAAATTCAGCATAACAAGACTGGGCTATAGATTGCAGTGAGATGTGACATGGATAGACCAATATCTATATCTGTAATAAGCAGTATGAAACGAAGCTGATCTCCCTTTATGGAGAGGAGGCTTCGTTTTTTGTGTGTTTTAGAGTGATCTTTTCTTTTTTTTTGCAAAATAATTTCCATTCGACACTTTCTCCGATTGACTCTATTCCCTAAACTTGTCTATGATAAAAGCAGACTTGCAAAAGAGGCGGAGCAAAATAAAGGGTTTTCGTTTGGGAATTGGAAAAGGTTAGTAAGGAACAAAACGTAAATGATTTTTCCGGACATTCTTGAATGAGCCGGATTAGACCAGCTTAAGTTCCGGACATGCCATCCTATTTTCGGCTCAGCCCCCTAATGAAAGGGACCCGGTAATCAATAAAAAATCGGCCCTTCCTGTTTCTGTGATGATATGATGTCCGAACGGCAAAGTTTATCATTTACGTGAAAAGGAGGAACCTGAAGTGATTCGTGAATTTCAGGATATAGCGCCTCAACCAACGGATGTGATTCCTCAAGTACATCTGGATAACAATAAGTATGAAAATGTACTAGAACACATGGATAGCGGTATTATGTTATTTGATAATCATGGGGTCTTGACGTTTATTAACGTTCAGATGGCTAAGCTGCTGGAGCTGCCGAGAGATCTGTTAAGCGGTTGCACGTTAATGCAGATGTTGCGTCTGCCCCAGATGAGCCGATTTAAGAAAAAGAAAATTTTACGAATTTATCGGGAAACGATCTTTCATCGTAAGCGTTATCATGAACTGACGGATGAGTATGGAAGGCACTGGCTTGTGACCGTGACCTATGGTGATCAGATGGATGGCGATTTTCTTTTTAGTGTCAAGGACGTTTCGGATTATAAGCAGATCGAGCAGACGGCCTATCAAAACGATAAACTGGCTATGCTTGGCCGCATTTCCGCATCAATTGCTCATGAGATCCGTAACCCGTTAACAGCCATTCGCGGATTCATCCAGTTGCTTCGGCCCCACCTGCTACAGCTGGGTAAAGACGAGTATGCCAGAATCATACTCACCGAGATCGACAGGGCAAATGACATTATCTATGAATTTCTGAACTCCTCGAAACCTTCGGCTCCGCAGAAAACGGTCATGACCGTAGAATCTTTACTTAAAGAGGTCGTTCTATTGACCGAGAGTGAAGGGTTGATGAAAGGATGCGAAATTCTGCTTGAGGTGGATGACACCCCGCTTAATGTATCCATTGATGTGAAACAGATCAAACAGGTCATTCTGAATATGGTCAAAAATGCAATGGACGCCATTGAAGAAGTCGGTGAAGAATATACAGGCTTGATCCGAATCACAACAGCTACGGAAAATAATTTTGTGCAAATTACGATTGCGGATAATGGAAGAGGTATGGATCATAACACGCTGGTACGCTTATTCGATCCTTTCTTCACCACAAAAGAAAGCGGCACGGGTTTGGGACTTTCCGTGAGTTACCGTATTATTAAAAATCATGGGGGTACCATCTCTGTGGATAGTAAAAAGGGTGAAGGCACCAGCTTTATGATCAAGCTTCCACTGGTGAATTGACACAAACGTTTTCTGAAGGGATCGGTATTTTGCCGATTCCTTTGTTTTTTGTTGGCAGGATAAGGGTTATAGTTAGAAATGAATGCGAATACATAAGCATCGCGGAAGGAAGGGATTTCTTTGAATATTCAAGATATGGAGCAAATGAACGGACAATTCATGGAACATGTAGGCAAAGTGATTGTGGGTAAAGAGCATACAATGGAACTGATGTTGACAGCGATCATTGCATCAGGTCACGTACTTCTGGAAGATGTCCCTGGTACAGGGAAAACAATGCTAGCCAAATCGATGGCGTCTTCACTGGACTGCACATTTCAGCGGATACAGTTTACACCTGACTTGCTACCATCCGATCTGACGGGTATCCATTTCTATAATCAAAAATCAGGGGATTTCGAATTCAGGCCCGGACCGCTGTTTGCGAATCTTGTACTGGCAGATGAGATCAATCGAGCAACACCACGTACACAGTCCAGCTTGCTCGAATGTATGGAAGAACGCCAGATCAGCATTGATGGTTCAACAAGGCAGCTCGAGCGGCCGTTTATCGTTATCGCGACTCAGAATCCTATTGATAATCAAGGAACATTTCCGTTACCCGAAGCTCAGATGGACCGGTTTATGATGAAGATTCGTATGGGGTACCCAACTGATGAAGAAAGTGTAGAGATCCTAAGAAGGACGGTGGCCAGCCGCTCAGTAAATGATCTGTCTTCTATTATCTCGCGCGAGCAACTTCTGAGAGCACAGGAAACGTATAAGACGGTTAACATAAACGAGGACCTCCTGCTTTATATTGTACAACTCACTGAAGCAACGAGAAAACATTCTGAACTGTCACTTGGGGTTAGTCCACGGGGGGCTCAGGCGCTTCTAAAAGCAAGTCAGGCATGGGCGGCACTTCACGGTAGAGATTATGTTGTACCTGATGACATTAAATTACTGGCAGAGCCTGTTCTGGCTCACCGCCTGGTGTTTCGTAATCGAATCAGACAGCAAGAAGGACTTGCGGAACTCATCATTCAACAGATTCTGACCGAAACCGAGGTGCCAACCGAGACACTTACTACAGGCGGACGTTAAGCTTATGGCACTTCTATGGCTTGTCGTTGTGGGGAGTTTAGTGATTGTGTTGCATGGCATATGGTTTGGACGGCCTGTGTTGCGAAATCTCAAGTATAGTAGACAGTTCAGCAAAACAAGGTGTTACGCTGGTGATGAACTGGAGATGATCGAAACGATATCCAATGAAAAACGAATTTCTGTACCTTGGCTTAGACTTGAAGCAATGATGCCTGCTTCATTTGTGTTTCGTTCAGGTTCAGGTATGGATATTAGTCAAGGTAATATTTATCAGAACCATAAAAGTGTTTTCACATTAAAACCGTATAATCGGATTACACGCACTCATCCGTTTGTCTGCTCCAAGCGGGGTGTGTACACGATGGATACAACTACCATGACCGGTGGAGATCTATTTGGAGTATGGCGTTCCTCAAAGCCGATTCCTGTGCAGATGACGATGATTGTATATCCTTCATTGGTTAACACGGAAGATATGCCAGCCATCTATCAAGTGTGGCAAGGAGAGGTGGAAGTTTCTCGGTGGATTGTGGAAGACCCGTTTCTAATCCTGGGGGTGCGGCCTTATGGGGCTGGTGATCCAATGAATCGTATTCACTGGAAAGCAAGTGCGCGGACAGGAGAACTTCAGGTGTACAAGCAAGGCTGGACGGCAGATCCCCAGTCATGGATTATTGTAAATATACAGGACTCTGCTGAGATGTGGAGTGTGGTTACTCGGCCTGAACTGATTGAGCAGGCACTCCGCTACGCAGCCACTGCAGCGGTAGAGGCTATTGGAAGAGGCTTGCCTGCTGGATTTGCACATAACGGCTACCATGTAGGCGGGGGACGCGATGTACTTCGTATTGAACCGGATTACGGTACACCTCATCTGGAGATGTTGCTGGAAGCTATGGCTGAAACTGAATTGAAGTGTTTGATACCGATGGAGCAGTTTTTGCAAGATGAAGTACGATTGAATGAAGAAGAGAAGCAGATTCGCAGTTATTTGTTGATTACATCATATGTCTCGGTTGCCATGGAACATGAAATCGAACGTTTGCATGAGCAGGGACATCGGGTAACGGTTTTGCCTGTAGAGCAGTTGAAGCGTGATACAGGGGCGGTGGGCGCATGAGTGAAAATGATGCAATAAAGCGAGCGCATATCATATCCATGTTGGCTGTTCTTTCGATAGGCATATATTTGTTTCCAATCTTTACGATCACATCATTGTATACCCGTGCTTATTTTCCATATCTGTTGTTCGGCTTATATGTTATGGCAGGCCTGCTCGGTCTATGGATTCAGCATCGTTTTACGAGCGTTATTGAGAAAAGCTCATTCGTTCGAGGTGTAATGGCATTTGCTATCTGTATTTTGTTCGTATGGGTTTCTGGTATGTTACTGACGCTTTCACTCCCAGCAATCATTACGCTTGGAGCAGGTTTATTTATTGCTGCACTCACAGGTTTGAATTTTGATTCTGCTTTTCATTCGAGCAGGCTGTGGCGCCTGCAACTCGTGGGTGTAATCAGTGCCATTGTATCCACGATCGCGGCAATGCAGATTGAATTCATGCTACCGATGCAGATGTACACGGGCTACATCTATGCTGCTGGAGTCATCAGTTTTGGATGTTGGATTGTGGGACAATACAGGGCACAACTGGATCGTGCGGTACTTAATGATGGCAAGCGCAGATTGGTCCTGCGGGAATTCACACGAGCAAACCACCTTCGGATCCTATGGATGTTAATTATTATTGCAGGTATCGGTGCTTTTCCGAGTCTTGCTGCATGGCTCGCACCGTTGCGGGATCGTCTGCTTGCGTGGATCAGAGGTCTGTTCGGAGCTTCTTCACCTCAGGAACCGCCACTTACACCTGAGATGCCGAATGAGCCGATGAACCTGCCGGATGAGTTCAGAGAGCCACCTTCAGATCCTTCTTTATTCTGGGAAATCCTCGGCTGGATCGTTTTTGGGGCAGCGGCGGCTGTGATTTTATGGCTTTTGGTCAAACTGGGCAGAACCATCATGGACAAACTGGCGGAGCGTTTCAAAGGATTGTTACAGCCTGTGCAAAAAAGACAAGAACCGAGAACGGAGTATGTCGATATCAGCGAAACGCTGGAGGTGCCCACAAAGGTTCGTAAACGATGGTTCCGCAAAAAGGAACCTGTCCCCACTCAGGCTGGAGAGCGTATTCGATACTATTATCGGGTATGGGTAAGCAATGCGATGGATCGGGGAGTAAAGGTTGAGAAGTCTTATACGCCACTAGAGACAGCGGAAAGCATTAAGGAGAGTTATCTTAAGAGTAAAGAGAGCACAGAGCAAGAGTTGGCAACGAGGCTTCCTGAAGTCTATAATGCTGTGCGCTACGGGAAGAAAGATGAACATAACCCGGATATGATTGAGATGGACCGAATCTGGAAATCTTACAGTAAATAAGCCCGGAATCCCTTTACTTTTCTTGTCACGTTCAAGTATCATGAGAGGAATACACAAGTTGGTCAGAAAAGGAGCAGACATTAATGAAGACAAATCATAGTAAAATTGTAGATTGTACCATTCGTGATGGTGGATTGGTGAATAATTGGGACTTTAGCGTCGACTTTGTTCAAAAGCTGTATGCAGGGCTGAATGAAGCTGGCGTTGATTATATGGAAATTGGCTACAAAAATTCGCCGAAGTTGCTTAAAGGCTCCGAAGATGCCGGACCTTGGCGCTTCCTGAATGATGATTTTCTTCGTAAAGTCATTCCGCAAAAAGGCAACACCAAACTGTCCGCACTTGTGGATGTAGGACGTGTAGATGAGAACGATATCTTGCCGCGCAGCGAGAGTATGCTGGATCTGATTCGTGTCGCTTGTTACAGTAAAGATGTGGACAAGGCGCTTGAACTGGTGCAAACGTTCCATGATCGCGGTTATGAAACAACACTGAATATTATGGCACTCTCGAATGTGATGGAGAATGAATTGCTGGAAGCTTTTGAAATGATCAAGGAGAGCTCCGTTGATGTCGTCTATATCGTAGACTCATACGGTAGTCTGGATCATAACGATGTGAAATATCTGGTGGAGAAGTTCAAAACTCATCTTCCGAACAAACGTCTTGGCGTTCACACGCATAACAACATGCAACTTGCGTTCTCTAACACGCTCGTAGCCGCTGAACTTGGAGTAGAATTGCTGGATGCTTCTGTATACGGTATGGGACGCGCGGCAGGAAACTGCCCAACGGAACTGCTGGTAGCACATTTGAAAGGAACCAAGTATAATTTACGCCCAGTGCTTGAAGTATTGGAACAGCTTATGGTTCCACTGAGAGAAAAAGAAGAATGGGGTTATATCCTGCCTTACATGATTACAGGGACGCTGGATGAGCATCCACGGTCGGCTATGGCACTTCGTTCATCGGAGAACAAAGACAAAGTCGTTGACTTCTATGATAAGTTGACAACGCCTGAAGTAAACTTCGATAAATAAAAATAGTCTTAAATACAGTTGTAAATTTAAAAAAACATGGCCTCTTACTCGAGGTCCATGTTTTTTTAGTTCTTTGTGCCTTGTTTTTGCTCATTTTTCTGAATAGATATTCCTACTTATAACTATTTTTTAGTTCACGAATAGGGATTTAAATGTTATTATGTACCAGATAGAATATATGGATAATTAAATTAAACAGTGGTCAATATATGTTTTTGTCGAAATGTGTAATATACTTGGTGAATCAGATCAATAGAATTCAGTTGTACACGTATTACAGGATAGTGATCCCGGGAAGGAAAACATGGCATGAAGTTTAAAACGCAAGGTCAGAGTCAAATAGGTTGGGTCGCCATCGGCGGCTTATTGTTTTTCCTCGTAAGTCAATGGTTTCGTTCTTCTTCAGGCTATGATCTGAATTATTCGGGTTACCCGGTGATAACACTTTTAGGTGGATTTGCTGCAACGGCCGCCTGTATCGGTATTTATAATCAAAGCTGGCTATTTCAAACTCAAAAATTGACGCTACGCAGAGTGTTAATGACAACACTCTTTTTAATGTTAGGTCTATTTGAACTGGTGCATATCGTTTCGTTTGCAGAAGAAGTTCCTAACAGAGCGATGATGGAATCCGATTTTTCATTAATGATGTCAACAATGGGATCACTGGTTTGTTCTGCGGGACTGTTATTTATATATAGCTTACACGAGAAGCAAGTTGCATTACCGCGCAAATTTCTTCTGTTCAGCGCTACCCTTGGTGCCTTTCTGATTTTGTACATCTGTTCTATCCAAGAGTGGAGTTTTCTACCTGAGATGCTTGATGGTCATCTGCTTGGTAAAGTATTCACTCGCCTGCATTGGGTTGCAGGTCTGCTGTATGTTACTGGGGCTGTCGTTCTGTATGTGCAGTGGAAAAAGACAAAAAACGCCGATCTACCACCTATCCTGAGCGGTATACTCTGTTTTCTGCTAGGTCAGGGGTATTTCGTGACTGCAAGTATAGTAGACGATCTCAATCTGTTGCTTGGTATGCTCAGCAATTGTTTGGGCTACTTTTTCATTCAAAAGGGCCTCTATGCATCTGTAGTTGATACCCCCTTCCTGCAACAACAGGCCGCTGAGGCCAAAATGAATTATATCGCACACCATGATGACGTCACCGGCCTTCCAAATCGCCGTCGCCTAAGTCAACGCCTTCAACTCATGCTGGATGATGCTGTTGTGGAGGAAAAGCTCGTCGGTGTACTTGTACTTAATATTAACCGCTTCAAAACCATAAATGACTCCCTGGGACAACAGGCAGCTAATCGGGTTCTGCGTCAGGTTGGACAGCGATTGAATCATTCATCTCTTCCGGGAGAAGAGGTGTTTGGTCTAGGTAGAGATGAATTTGCGCTGACCATGACGGACTTTTATAGTACAGATACGGCATTACGCCGGACACGGTCCATTCTGCAACTTTTTGAGAAACCCGTTATGGTGGATGGGAGCGAATATCATCTTACGCTGGGCATAGGTATGGCGATCTTTCCTTATGATGGAGAATCTCCCCAAGAGATTATTCAGAATGCCGATACGGCTCTGCATAGTGCGAAGGAGCAGGGAATTGAACTCAACCGCTACGCACATGCCATGCAGATGAAAGCTCAGGAACGATTGCAACTTGAAAATGATCTGCGCAAAGCATTGGCTCGGGGGCAGTTTTATCTGGTATACCAACCTCAGGTGAATCTGCAAAGCGGACTGATCGTAGGCATGGAAGCCCTTGTGCGATGGCATCATCCGCAACGCGGTTCAGTGTCACCGGCAGAGTTTATTCCGCTGGCCGAGGAGAGTGGACTGATTGTTCCGCTTGGAGAATGGGTGCTGCGAGAGGCATGTGCACAGAACAAGCTATGGCAGGAAGCGGGATATCGCAAGTTATGTGTGTCCGTTAACCTGTCGATGAGACAGTTCAGACATTCCCACCTGCTCGACAGCATCAACAGTATTCTCAGAGAAACGGGACTTGAACCGGCATGGCTTGAACTGGAGATCACGGAGAGCATGACGTTTGACAAAGACCGGGCCTTTGAACAGCTTCATAAAATTAAAGAGATAGGTGTACATATCAGTATTGATGACTTTGGCACGGGATACAGCTCACTACATTATCTCAAGGATCTGCCGATTGACCGGCTCAAGATTGACCGATCATTTGTGAATGAAATAATGGAAGACAGCAATAACGCTGCTATTGTATCCACGATTACTTCGATGGCACACCATTTACAACTCAAGGTTACAGCAGAAGGTGTTGAGAACGAGGAACAGATGATGTTTCTTCGCAATCAGCATTGTCATGAGGCACAAGGTTATTTTTTCGGTAAACCGATTGAAGCGGCGGACTTTGAGCAAAGGTTCCTTAGAGATATTGACAAGCCTGCGGGATAAGGAGTAGCAGGGTCGCGAGAGCGTTCCTGCCTTTCTGGTATCCAATTCTAGGAAAAAACTGTTGATATGCCTTGCACGTTAGTGCGGATCGTGGTATATTAGGTTTTGTAAAATCACTGTTAACTTCCATTTGGAATTTAACGGGACGTAGCTCAGCTTGGTAGAGCACCTGGTTTGGGACCAGGGGGTCGCATGTTCAAATCGTGTCGTCCCGATTGTTCATTTTGCGGGTGTAGTTCAATGGTAGAACTTTAGCCTTCCAAGCTAATAGCGTGGGTTCGATTCCCATCACCCGCTTAACAGCAGTACCTGGAAAACCCTTGGATGTTCAAGGGTTTTTCTTTTTTTTTTTGAATTTAGATACAGATAATGACATCTTGACCTTTGCTTTTTTTCAATGATCTGGTACAATAACGGAGAATTGATACTACACATGAATGAGAGGTAACCATACGTCCCATGAAGTAAGACACATGAGGTGAACCCCAGTTAACTGCAGATTGTTGTATGACGCAGTCAGCCGAGCGGCTGAGCGATGAGGGGATTCGTGTGTCCAAATTCAGCTATAGGGAATAGTATGGAAGAAGCAAGTTTTTCGGCTTGCGTAGGCCCTCGTCAGGGTTTCTTTGTTCATGCTATGGTAGCCTCATATCTGTATTTTGAACGCGTTAATCCATTCAAAATTGCTAAACCGCCGGCTGATGCCAGCGGTTTTTTTTGGATTTTTTGTTCAGGAAGGATGAGGACTCATGACGACATTGGTGCGCTTACATGAAGTATCAAAAGAATGGAACGGTAATGAATTGTTTGCCGGATTGAACCTTGAAATTAACGAGGGCGAGCGACTTGCCATACTAGGCCGCAATGGATGCGGTAAAACGACACTTTTACGGATTATACTCGGCGAGGAGGATGGAGGTGGACGGATTGATCGTCAACTTCCATTGTCAGAATGGGGTTTCATGCGTCAGCGTTCAGAGGTGCCGAGTGGAATAAATGTATTGGATGCAGTAAGGCGGGAGAGTGGACGTATTGATGAAATCAAGCGGAAGCTGGAAGAACTCGAGCGCCGATTGAGCGATGCTGATGGTACCGAAGATAACGCTTTGCTGAACGAGTATGCCCGATTTTTGGAGGAATATGAGCAATTGAACGGTTACATGTGGGAAACAGAGGTGGAGAAGGTACTAACCCGCCTCGGGCTTACTACAGAACACTGGAACAGGCCTTATCACTCACTCAGCGGTGGTCAGAAAACGAAAGCACGACTTGCAGGACTGCTGGTCAGCAATCCCAAATTTCTGATTTTGGATGAACCAACAAACCATCTGGATGAAGAGAGCATGCGTTGGCTGGAGACTTGGTTATCCGCATACGAGGGAACGGTGCTGTTTGTATCCCATGACCGGACATTTATTGACCGGGTAGCGACCAGTGTAATTGAATTTAATGCAGAGAAACTAACCAAATATAAGGGCGGTTACACCGATTACAAAGGCCATAAAGAGCGGGAACTGAAGGAACAGGAGACGATTTATCGCAAGCAACAGCTGGAACGTAAAGCACTGGAGGAGACCATTCGTAATTATCAGCAGTGGTTCCATAAAGCTCATGACTCCGCAGGAGGCCAAGAGGTGAAGATTACCCAGAGCTTCTACAAGGCCAGAGCCAACAAAAATATTTCGCGTTATCATGCCAAACAGAAGCAACTGGAGCGGCTCGAAAATGAGCGAGTGGATAAACCACGGGAAGCTACGAAACTTAACATGGAGCTACAAATGACTTCACTCGGTGCACGTCAACTTCTTGCGCTGGAAGAAGTGAGTTTTTCATACGATCCAAAGCAATCATTTCTTCATGATTTGCGGCTTGCGGTCGAGCGTGGGGATCGGCTTGCCGTGCGTGGGGCAAACGGAACGGGCAAGAGCACGTTGCTGAAATTAATAATTGGGGAGCTTCAGCCTTCGCAGGGAAAGATCAGCCGTCATCCCCAGCTTAGCATCGGTTACTTTTCACAAGAACTGGAGGGATTGCCTGAGGATGCAACGCTGCTGGACAGTTTGCTGGTTCTTCCTTCCATGACGCAAAGTGCCGCGCGAACCATCCTGGGATGTTTTTTATTTTCACGAGAAGATGTGTTTAAACGTATTGGAGATTTAAGTATGGGGGAGAAATGCCGTGTAGCCTTTCTACGGTTGTATTTCGGCGGTGCTAATCTGCTTGTACTGGATGAGCCAACGAATTATCTCGACATCGACACCCAGGAAGTGATGGAGAATGTGTTAAAAGAAGCCTCCGGCGCACTGGTTATCGTATCCCACGACCGGATGTTGATCCGATCTTTGGCGAATCGTCTGTGCGACTTAAAGCCGGATGGAACAGCATCGCTCTTCGAAGGCGGTGTAGCCGATTGGGAACAAACGGTGCAACTACGGGAGTCTGCACTGGACACACGTGATTCGGATGATGAGCGTCTGCGGCTGGAGATGAGACTGTCTGAGTTGCTTTCTCCCACAAGTCCTGCAGGAACGGAACGAGAACGCTTTTCGCTCACGGAGTCTGCGGCAGAGATGGGGGCGGAATCAGCCGAGATTCGTGTCATTCAGCAACGGTTGAAGGAGCTGAGAGATCAAGGTGCATCTGCAAATTAGCAATTGGGCATGCTTGCTATTTCACCGTATTTTGCATATAATAATGAACGATCGTCGATCATTGGTATCGATATAGGTTATGTTCATTTGAATAAACGTATTGATGGAGACAAGTAAGCAGTGCCTCTGGACAGGGAGGAAGCGCCGTAGATTGAGAGCGTTTCTGTAGAACCAGGCTGCCGAAATTCACTCCGGAGCGGTTCCCTGAACCTGATGATGTGTGCAGACACAGAGACGACAGTAGGGGTAAACGGTTAACGGTCGTTATTCCGTACAAAGTGAGACAGAACGTGTTGCAGAGCTTTTTTGCAATGTGACAACGGGAGTCTAACAAGGGTGGTACCACGGTCTTTTCGTCCCTTTTGGGGAGAAAAGGCCTTTTTTTGTTGCAATAACAGCATTTAAAGGAGGCAATTACACATGAAAGAACGTTTGGAAGCATTAAAGATCGAAGCGCTGGAACAGCTATCGGGCGTTAGCGATCCGCAGACGCTGGCTGATCTGCGTGTAAAGTATTTGGGCAAAAAAGGGGCACTGACTGAGATTCTGCGCGGCATGGGTTCACTAAGTGCCGAAGAACGCCCAATCATTGGGCAAGTGGGTAACGAGGTTCGTGGAGCGATTGAAGAAGTGATCAACAGTAAGCAGGAGCAGTTCCAAAAGGAAGAGACTGCGAAGCGTCTTCAATCCGAGAAGGTTGACGTAACCTTGCCGGGGCGTCGCGGACGTCAAGGCGGATTGCATCCATTGACCAAAGTGGTGCAGGAGATCGAAGATATTTTCATCGGGATGGGATACCGCGTAGCAGAAGGTCCTGAGGTGGAGATGGACTATTACAACTTCGAAGCTCTGAATCTGCCGAAGAACCACCCGGCGCGCGATATGCAGGATTCCTTCTATGTTACTGAGGATCTGTTGATGCGTACACACACCTCTCCAGTACAAGTTCGTACGATGCAAAGCATGAAAGGTGAGGTGCCTGTCAAAGTCATCTGCCCTGGTAAAGTATATCGCCGCGATGACGACGATGCGACACACTCCTTCCAGTTCCATCAAGTCGAAGGCCTTGTAATCAGTGAAAACATTCGAATGAGTGATTTGAAAGGAACGTTGCTGCAATTTGTGCGTGAAATGTTCGGCGCTCACACGGAAATTCGTTTGCGTCCAAGCTTCTTCCCGTTCACTGAGCCAAGTGCGGAAGTGGATGTAACTTGTGTACAATGCGGTGGTAGCGGATGTCGTGTCTGTAAGCAAACAGGCTGGCTCGAAATTTTGGGCGGCGGTATGGTTCACCCGAAAGTGCTGGAGATGGGCGGATATGACCCGGAGAAATACAGTGGTTTTGCCTTTGGTATGGGTGTAGAACGGATCGCGATGCTGAAGTACGGCATAGATGATATTCGTCATTTCTATAACAGTGATCAGACTTTCCTGAAACAATTCGGACGTCTGTAATGATATTGATTGTCAATGAACGTCAAACTAATACAAAGATTAAGGAAGTGAACGTGCATGAGAGTATCGACAGATTGGCTGTCTGATTATATTGCCCTTGAAGGTGTAACCCCACAGGAGCTGGCAGAAAAAATCACCCGTGCAGGGATCGAAATTGATGTTGTGGAGAACCGCAACCAAGGGGTAAACAAAGTTGTTGTCGGTTATGTGAAGAGCAAGGAGAAACACCCGGACGCTGATAAACTGAATGTCTGTGTAATTGATGCAGGACAAGAGGAAGAGCTACAGATCGTATGTGGCGCGAAAAATGTGGATGCGGGTCAAAAAGTAGCTGTAGCCCTTGTTGGCGCAAAGCTTCCAGGCGGGCTGGATATTAAAAAAGCGAAGCTGCGCGGCGTTGTGTCGCTTGGTATGATCTGTTCGGCCAAGGAGCTTGGCATGAACGACAAATTGCTACCTAAAGAGCAACAGGAAGGTATTCTTGTTCTGCCGGAAAACACAGAGATCGGCACGCCAATCAGCCAGGTGCTGGGTCTGGATGATCATGTGCTGGAGCTCGACTTGACGCCGAACCGTTCTGACGCCTTGAGTATGCGCGGTGCGGCATACGAAGTGGGTGCGATCCTGGGACGCGAAGTGACGTTGCCGAATCCGAAAGATCAACTGGTTGAAGCTGGTGATGAAGCGGCTAATCATATTTCTGTAGAGATCAAAGCCCAGGAGCAATGTAGCCATTATGCGGCTCGTTATGTGACTGGAATCAAGCTGGGGGCTTCCCCGCTCTGGATGCAGAACCGTCTCATGGCGGCAGGCGTACGTCCAATTAACAATATCGTGGATATTACCAATTATGTCATGCTGGAATACGGGCAGCCGTTGCATGCGTTTGATGCGGATAAGCTGGAGAACGGCCGTATTGAGGTGCGCATGGCACACGAAGGCGAAACGATTGTGACGTTGGATGGACAGGAGCGTAAGCTGGAACCGCATATGCTGCTGATTACCGATGGCGTGAAGCCTGTTGCCATCGCCGGGGTTATGGGTGGTGAAAATTCCGAGGTATCGGAAGGCACCGTGAATCTGCTTTTGGAGTCCGCCAAGTTTGATGGCGGAACGGTTCGGAAGACGTCGCGCCAACTGGGGCTTCGTTCCGAAGCAAGCTTGCGTTTTGAAAAAGAAGTAGACCCGGGTGCTGTAATTACGGCTCTGGATCGTGCGGCTGAACTCATTCAGCGTTATGCATCAGGCCAAGTACATCAAGGGATTGTGCAGGCTGGGGCTGAAGCTTCCGAGAAACGTGTCATTCAAATGTCTCTGAACAGACTTAATCGTTATTTGGGAACGGATCTTTCTCTGCTTGAGGTGAAAACAATCTTTGCCCGGTTGCACTTTGCATGTGGTGATGCGGAGCAGGGTGTTCTCGATGTGGAAGTGCCTACTCGCAGAGGGGATATCACGATAGATGTGGATCTGTTCGAAGAGGTTGCCCGTCTATACGGGTACGACAACATTCCAACAACGTGGATTGAGGGCCCGACTACACCAGGAGCATATACCCGTCCTCAAGCCATTCGTCGTACGATCCGTGGGTTGATGTCTGGTAGCGGCTGGCAGGAAATGATCAGTTATTCCTTTGTTCATCCGGACAAATCAGTGCTGTTCCCTGCGCTGACACAAGGAAGCAAAGCGGTTAAGCTGGCTATGCCGATGAGTGAAGATCGTAGTGTGTTGCGTACGAGCATTCTGCCGCAGATGCTGGATGCTGCTGTATACAACATGAATCGGAAGCAGGATTCGCTTGCTGTGTTTGAAGTAGGCAGTGTTTTCTTCACGGAGGAAGAGAAGCTGACGAAGCAACCGCATGAAATTCCGGTACTCTCCATGTTGCTTACGGGTGACCGTGTAGCGCAACAATGGAATGTAGGAGCAGAGAAAGTGGACTTCTTTGACATCAAAGGTGCACTTGAGAACTTGTTTGCTTATTTGGGGCTTGAGCAGCGGATTCGCTTCGTGGCGAACAGTCCGGAAGGATTCCATCCAGGGCGTTCTGCCTCCATCTATCTGGATGGCAAAGATGGAAGTGAAGGCACATTGATCGGTACTCTCGGTCAGTTGCATCCAGAACTACAGCAACAATATGATCTGAATGATGTTTATGTTGCTGAAATTGCTCTTGAAGCGATATATCAGGAAGCGGATGCGGATATTCGTTATCGTGAGCTTCCGCGCTTCCCGGCAGTAGAGCGGGATATTGCCGTGGTGGTAAACAAGAATATCGAAGCTGGCGACATGCTCCGTACCATCCGTGAATGTGCGGGTGAACTGTTGCAGAACGTACAGGTATTTGACGTATTCACAGGCAGCAAGCTGGGTGAAGACAAGAAAAGTGTGGCCATGGCTCTGGTATACCGAAACCGTGAACGCACGTTGACAGACGAGGAAGTTACCGAAGCTCATGCGCGGGTCGTAACACGTTTGGAAGAGCAATTCAACGCAGAACTGCGCAAATAGGACAGAAGTCAATTTTTTTGAACAAAGATTAGCAGGAATTGCTCGAAGTCACATCGAATCCTTAGCAATAGAGGATCGATGTGACTTTTTTGTCATTACAGCTTAGAATCAACATACAGACTTGAAGGAGGGCACAACTGTGACTACACCTGATCGTACACGCGTCACCGTAGAGATCTACGGGACTTCCTATAAACTGGTCGGCAGCAGTGCCGATTATATGAAACAAGTAGCTAATCTGGTAGATGAGCGTATGAGCGCCATCTCCAAAAGTCATTCCCGTTTGGACACGCCGCGTATTGCTGTACTTGCGGCCGTACATATGGCTGAGCAGTCTCTTCAGACGCAGGAGATCCGAAATGAGCTCAAGATGCTCACGGGAGAACGTACAGAACTTCGAAATGAATTGAACCGATTAAACGCCATTCAGAGCGAACACCAAAATGAATTGCAACAGCGAGATCAGTCTCTCGCTGAGGTTCGCCAGCAGAAGATTGAGGCGGAGCAGGCTTTGCAAAAGCTCACCGCAGACAAGCAGGCTGAAATCTCCAAACTGAATGCGATGTTGGAGCAAGAGCGCAGCCAAATGAAGGATCAGATCCAGAAGATGCAAGCGCAAGCCGCGGCACAACTCAAAGAGGCAGAAGTGAAAGCTAATACACGTGTAAAGGAAGCAGAGGAAAAGGCAGCAAACCAACTCAAACAAGTACAGGCTCAATCTGCGTCGCAACTTAAAGAAGCACAGAACCGTGCGGCAGCTGAGCTACAGCAGGTGCGGGCCAAAGCCGCAACTGAGTACAAGGAGTTGCAGGAAAGAACTGCGGCACAATTGAAGGAAGCCGAAAGCAAGGCAGTAGCAGAGCGCCAAAAACTGCAGGTTCAGGCGGCAGAGCAGGTACAAGCGGCCAAAGAAGAGGCAGAAGCTGCGATCCTCTCTGAACTGGAACAGGCTGAAGTCAAATTGAGACAGGTGCAGGAGGAGGCAACCCTCCAATACAGCGAACTTGAAAGTCAAATGAAGCAACGTCTGGAGCAAGCCGAGCAGAATGCACAGAAGCAGGCGGATGCGTTCCAAGCACAAGCGAAACAAGAGCGTGAAGCATGGATTGCTGAAGCTGAACAGAAGCATCAGGCTACACGGGAGCAATTGCAGGCTGAGTTTAAAGCTCTTTCCGAGCAATCCGAACTGGAATGGATGGAGAAAGAGGCATTTTATGAAGAACAATTGAAAGAAGAGCAGGAAGCAGCGGCTACCCGTACAGCTGAGGTAACGGCTGCGGCTGAAGAAACGCTACAGCAGGAGCGGAGTAAACTGGCTCGTCAGTTGCAGGAAGAACGCGCTCAGGCAAATGCTCGCATAACGGAGATCAATGAACAACTGGGAGAGGTTCGGAGTCAGCTTCAACATGCGCAGGAAGTGGTGTCTGAGCAAGAACAGTTGCTTCAAGCGGAACGTACCCATGTGGAGTCGTTGCAACAGGAGCACGAGATCCGTATTCAGGATCAGGAGACTCAGACACGTCGAATTGCGGAGCTTCAGCAGCAATTGGAGCAATTGAGAGGAGACAGCAATGATCTGCAAAACAAACTTCGTGAAACGGAGCAGTCGTTGAAACAGACACAGGACTCTCAGCAACAGTTGCAAGATCTGTATAATGAAGCAGTGGATCGTGAAACAGCGCTCACAGCTCAACTGCGTAAACTCCAGGAACAGCATACCCAGCTTGAACAGGATGCGCAGCATTTGCTTGAAGCAGAAGCGAAGTCAGAAGAAGAACAGCGCAGATTGCACAAGGTGCTTGAGCAGGCACATGCGGCTGTACGTACATTGCAAAATGAGATCACAACACTAACGGAGAGTGAACAATCCTGGAAAGATCTTGCTGAACAGCGACTCGCCGATATTGGCGATCTGGAGAATCAGATTCTCGAAGCGGCCGATCAGAATGAAACGCTGGAGGCTGGTGTACAGTCCTTACATGATGAACTTTCCGTTGTAAAGGAAGAAGCACGTCTCTACAATGAAGAGGCTGTTCGTTATGAGAAAGAAAACGAGGTCCTGGAAGAAAAACTCAAGCAATTGGATGAGGAATTACAAGGCACAAGCCGTGAACTAAATGATAAGCATGAGGAGTTAGCTGATACTCGCGATGAATTGCATAGTGCCCAAGAGGAATTAAGCCGTTTGCAAGAACAATACAAGCAGATCCGTAACGATTATAGTGATGCTCTCCAACGAGAAGAAAATGCTGGTTCTCTAATGAGTGAACTCGAAGCGGAGAAGAATGCGCTGGAGCAATCGCTGAACGAAGCAAGGCAGTCCGCTGAGCAGCTTGCCAAGCGTTATACAGAGCAAGCGAATCAACTCGCGCAGACGGAAGAGGAAGCTCTCGAATGGCAAATTAAACATGAGGATCTGTCGGCCAACCAGGCGGAACTGTCTTCTCGTATCCAGCAACTGATGACACGTGAAGAAGAGCTTCGCTCACAGTTGGAACAGGCAACTCAGTCGGCAGAACAGAACGAACAGGTATGGAAGCTACGTGCTGACGAATGGGCGGAGCAGGAGCAGGCATGGCAGGATCGCTGGACAGCGCTGGAGAGTGAATTGACAGCGTGGCAACGAGAGAGTGCAGCGAGTTCCGAGAAGCTGGAAGAACTGGTACAAGAACGAGACCAGTTGCTCAGGGAACGTTCACAGCGGGAACAGCATCAAGTGGAGGCTGATGAGGAGAAGCAGATCATGGAGAATGAACTGCGAGAAATAAGTGAACGTTATGAACTAGCGGCAAACCAGCTTCGGTTGATGCAGGTTGAGCGGGAGATGGAACAAGAAAAGGCGGAGCAACTGAATACGGAATATCGTCAGTTGCATGATGAATATACGAAGTTACAGACGGAATATAACGAATGGATTGAATTGATTGAGCAGGATCAGACGTAACGAATGACTCTTTTCGTCGATGTGCTGACCAGCGAACTCTTGCATAATTTGTTATAATACACAAAGAGCTCCCGTCGCTACGGGGGCTCTTGTCTTGAAGTGTTATTCTTCTACTATAATTTTGGAGATCATGCTACTGTGTCCAGAACCACAAAAAACGGAACATGACATTTCGAACTCGCCGACTTTTTCCGGGACAATGACTTTGGAACTTTTTTGAGTGTCTAACCGAAGGTTGAACTCAGGCACGAGCAAACCGTGATTTCCGTTGACGTTTTCATAAACAATCTTCACAGGCACACCTTTTTTGAGTCGATATTCGGGTTGATCGAATTCGTAGTTGCTTGCCTTGATCACCAGTTGTTCGCTGGCTGTAATCTCTGGCTCGGATGCTGAATCTTTGGGACTACCGCATGCAGCAAGAACAAGAATTAACATACACGCGGCAAGCCATGTTATACCTTTCTTCATCATGTACCTCCTTCAGACGTGTGGGATGGATTAAAATTTGAATGATTTCTCAAGTCATCATACCGCAATCTGGCGATGCCTGTACATGTGGGTATGTCGTTTTATTGAAATTTATCGATAGTTGCTGATCACTTGATGTGCAAAAAGAAAAACCTCTTCAGGCCAACGGCCTTCCGAGGTTTAGGTGTCTTGTTAGAGCGCTAGCAGAATGACAGTCAGTCTTTAGCTTTTGGAGCTTCGTCCGGCATCAAACGGTGTGGATACCGGGATGAAGAGATCGATAATCCCGATGACCAATGCGGCGAGAATGGCACCGAGCAGGCTGACCTCAACATGATCAACCACATATTGACCCAGCCAAATGACCAATGCACTTACGATAAAGCCGACAATTCCCCGGCCAAAAGGATTCACTCTTTTGCCAAAGATGCCTTCAACGATCCAGCCCAGCAAGGCAATGACCAATGCAAGCATCAGTGCGCTCCAGAAACCACCAACGGCGAAACCGGGAACGATCCAGCTTACAACCATTAAGACGATAGCTGCAATAATAAATCGTACGACATGGCCCAGAAAATTCATAGGGGTTACCTCCTTTGTTCAGATTGGATTGGGCATAAACATGGGAACTCTAAGGGAGTAAAATGAATAGCACAATCCTGACACATGTAGTTTGTGGCGTCATACCCCAAGTTATGTGTGGAAGGATTCGTTAAATAGCGCAACAAAGTTTCTTTCGTTATAATACAGGTATAGTTTGGAAGGAGTTGTACACTTGGACACGAAAATATTACACACATTAGAATATCGCAAAATTCTAAATACATTGATTGGCTTTGCTCAAACGTCAATGGGCAAGAAAAAAGCGGAGCAACTTGAACCGAATAGTGATCTTGAAGAAGTAAAGCGTTTACTTCAACAAACGGATGAAGCTTTCACCTTTGAGCGTCTCAAAGGTTCCCCATCATTTGGCGGGATTGTAGACATCACGGCTTCTGTAAAACGTGCTGAGATTGGAGGCACTCTGAACCCGCATGAACTGCTGGGTATTTCCACAACGACACATGCGGCCAGACGATTGAAACGTCAGATTGCAACGCTGCATGAGGACGAGCCGATAGCGTCGCTCTTCTATATCAGTGACCAGTTGTCCGAGCAGAAGGAGCTTGAAGATGCGATCCGTATCTGTATTGATGATAATGCGGAGGTTGCAGATAGTGCGAGTGTAACGCTGGCACAGATTCGCCGTGAACTGCGCGGGGGAGAAGCACGGATTCGGGAGAAGCTGGATTCAATGATTCGTTCATCTACGGTATCAAAAATGCTTCAAGATCAGCTTATTACGATTCGTGGAGATCGATTTGTGATTCCGGTCAAAGCAGAGTACCGCTCTTATTTCGGCGGCATTGTTCATGATCAGTCTGGTTCAGGAGCGACTCTATTTATTGAGCCGGAATCCATCGTGGCTATGAACAATAAATTACGCGAAACCCGGATTCGGGAAGAACGTGAGATTGAGATTATTTTGCAAAAATTGACGGCCTATGTCAGTGAGCAGGGTGAGTGGCTGTTATATGATGTCGATTTGCTGGCATCGCTTGATTTTATTTTTGCCAAAGCACGTTTAGCCCGTGAACTCAAAGCAACTCTGCCTCGGATGAATGATCGGGGTTTCCTGAAGCTGAAAAAAGGACGTCATCCGCTGATTCCGATTGAACATGTCGTTCCAATTGATGTAGAGCTGGGCAACGACTACACCTCTATTATCGTGACTGGACCGAATACGGGTGGTAAAACGGTAACGTTGAAAACCATCGGTCTATTAAGTTTAATGGCGATGTCGGGATTGTTTGTTCCAGCCGAAGACGGCAGTCAGCTATGTGTCTTTGATGCGATCTATGCCGACATTGGTGATGAGCAGAGTATCGAGCAGAATCTGAGTACGTTCTCTAGCCATATGACCAACATCATTCGTATTTTGAAAAATATGACGCCGAAAAGTCTCATCCTGTTGGATGAACTTGGAGCAGGAACAGATCCGGCAGAAGGTTCTGCGCTCGCCATCTCCATGCTGGAGCATATGCACCAGACAGGTTGCCGCATGGTGGCAACGACTCACTATAGTGAGTTGAAAGCTTATGCGTACGAGCGTAAAGGCGTTATTAACGCCAGTATGGAATTTGATATTAATACACTGAGTCCAACATACCGTTTGCTTGTCGGTGTACCGGGACGCAGTAACGCTTTTGCGATTGCAGAGCGCTTGGGGCTTCCGGGTTACATTCTGGATTATGCACGCGGTGAAGTGAAAGAAGAAGATCAGCGGATTGAACACATGATCGCTTCGCTCGAAGAGAACCGTCTAACAGCTGAACAAGAGCGCCAGAAAGCGGAAACGCTTCGTCAGGATATGGAGAAATTGCGCAGCCGCCATCAAGCCGAGCTGGAAAAGCTGGAACAACAGCGTGACCGCCGGATTGAAAAAGCGGAGGAAGATGCACGCAGCATTGTTGATAAGGCCCGTGCAGAAGCAGAGAAAATTATTGCGGATCTTCGTCAGCTGGCCCTGGAAGAGGGGGCTTCTGTCAAGGAGCATAAATTGATCGCTGCTCGTAAGCAGCTGGATGAAGCAGAACCGGAAAAACGTAAAAAAACGGTGAAAAAGACAGCTGCTCCGAAAGCACGTGCAATTGGCCCAGGTGATGAAGTTCTGGTTTATAGTCTGAATCAGAAGGGGCATGTCGTGGAGATGGCAGGCAACAAGGATGCTGTGGTACAGCTCGGCATTATGAAAATGAAAGTGTCGCTGGATGATTTGGAGTTGCAACAGACAGCACCAGCAGCAAAACAGCCAAAGCAAAAACCAGTCACAGGCATGAAGCGTACTCGAGATGATAACGTGAAGAGTGAGCTGGATCTGCGGGGGGCTAACCTGGAAGAGGCGCTGATGGAAGCAGATCGTTTCATCGATGAAGCATTCCTTGCCAACTTGGGTCAAGTGTATATTATCCATGGCAAAGGTACAGGAATTTTGCGTACGGGTATTCAGGATTACCTGCGGAAGCATAAACATATTAAAAGTTATCGTCTAGGCAATTACGGAGAGGGAGGAAACGGTGTAACCGTCGCTGAACTGGAATAGCCTCAAGATGAATAAACAATGCCTGCTGTTCAGTCAAGGTGGATAGCAGGTTCGGAAGGAGAATGGGAGTGAAAGAAGCGATTGACGGACTGCTGTCTCATCCGCTCGGGATGGTCCTCGGTTTCTTCTCGGTTGCCATTATGGAGTTGCTTGTTTTTCTGGCATGCTTCGAACTGGTGACCAAATATAAATGCTGGACGGAGATCAAAAAAGGCAATGTGGCTGTGGCTATGGCTACAGGCGGGAAAATCTTTGGGATTTGCAACGTACTCCGTTTTTGCATTCAAGCAAAATCTTCAGTATATGAAGCGATGACATGGTCATTTGTCGGGTTTGTTTTGTTGCTCATTGCTTATTTTTTGTTCGAGTTCCTGACGCCAGTGTTTTCAATTGACCGGGAGATTGAAGCAGATAACCGTGCAGTTGGATTAATATCCATGATCATTTCTGTCTCACTGTCCTTTGTTATTGGCGCAAGCATTGTCTAGGGGGATCGATGATGAAAATATTGATACGGATTTTGTTTGCGGCGTCGATTGTGTTTTTTGCCATCGGTGTGATCTATGTGTTAAATACGTAATTATATGAAAGAGAAAGGTTGATACATGATGGAAACAACGGTATGTCCTTGGTGTCAAACAGAGATTGTTTGGGATGAGGAACTGGGTCCGGAAGAAGAGTGTCCGTATTGTCATAATGAATTAAAGGGTTACCGTACACTGAACATTAACATTGGTGATGAAGAGAATGATGATAGCGAAGAAGAGTTCGACATGAAGGACATTTCAAACGATAAAGAGCAAATCTCGGACCTGACTTCGCTTTGGGGTGATGAAGTGGAACTGAAGTTGCCAGAACTTCGGACATTGAATAAATATGCAGATGAGGGCAACGATCTGATTCAATATGAACAAGGTGTAGAAAAGCAACTGGATCAGCAAGAGGAAGTACCAGAGTGTCCGAATTGTCGGGAATTCATGATTCTAGCTGGTACGCAGACAGCGAGTCAGGATACATTCTCACCAGTGGCCAATGCTGCTTCTGGGAAAGGTGTTGTCTTGTCATCTCCATTTACGGTATTGACTTACGTGTGCTCTGGTTGCTTCCAGGTTCAATACAGTTTATCAGAGGATGACCGTCTGCGTTTGATTCAGAACCTGAGTGCACACGAATAGATCACATTGGTTTGAAAACTAATTTTATACAACACCAAAGATTCATCATGTTTTCCTCCGGCTTGGGGTACGTTAAGCCTCAAGAGCCACCTGTTCACGTTAAGTTGGATTCAGGTGATGGAGGAGGGGCAGATGAAGATTACTTTGGGAAGACAATCCATTCTGCTTTTAGGCGTGAATGGATTGTTTGCGTTAGCCGGAGCCTTGTCCGGTACGTTTTTGAACGTGTTTCTATGGAAAAGCCGTCCGGATTACGCCATGCTCGGCTGGTTTACCATCAGTCAGCAACTGGCTATTGGCATCACGTTTTGGCTCGCGGGGAAGTGGGTCAAGGAACATAATAAAATGAGTGCATTGAGGCTTGGGACAGCATTATCTGGTATGTTCTATATGCTTGTTCTGTGGACTGGCAAGAGCGCTGTGGATTGGATCTGGCCGTTAGGTTTGCTCCTAGGATGTGCATTGGGGCTATTCTGGATTGCCTTTAATGTCGTCTATTTCGAAGTGACGGATCGGGAAAATAGGGACTTGTTTAATGGCTGGGTTGGTTTGTTAGGGTCCATGACAGGCATTGTTGGGCCGTGGTTTTCGGGCCTCATTATTTCACGTATGGCAGATAATACAGGATATCGGCTTATATTCACCGTATCTCTTGTTATTTATATTATTGCAGTGATTTTCAGTTTTTTTCTGAAAAAACGAAAAGTTAGCGGGACATACTGCTGGTTAGAACCCATCCGGCAGTTGTCCACCCCAAAGAGTCCGTGGCGGCCGCTTTCCATGGGGCTGTTTGCCCAAGGCGTTCGGGAAGGGGTATTTGCCTTTTTGATTGCACTGCTGGTTTATCTGGCGACAAGCCAGGAGTACAAGCTTGGACAATTCTCTCTTATTACTTCAGCTGTTGCGCTCGCCAGTTACTGGGCAGCAGGAAAATGGTTTAAACCTCATTATCGATCTAAAGGGATGTTTACAGGTTCCGTGTTGTTACTTCTGGTGTTGTTACCACTACTCTGGAAAGTGACATATGGGACACTGCTTTTTATGGGAATCGGAAGCGCTATAGCGATGCCGCTATATATTTTGCCGATGATCTCCGCAGGTTTCGACATGATGGGCACAAGCGGCGAAAATGTGGAGAAAAGGGTTGAACTTGTCGTATTGAGGGAACTCAGTCTGATGTGCGGGCGGCTTTTTGGCTTGACCGTATTTATGATTACTGTGTTAAACTCGCCATCAACTAAAGTGTTAATCTGGCTCATTATCATCCTTGGGGCTTTTCCGCTCATTGGCTGGATGTTTATGAGGAAACTTTTGATCAACACGACAGCTCGCGATTCATGAAAGTTTATAACTGAAAAAAAAGGGTGCAGCGAGGGAATGGAAGTTATCCTTTAGCCGTACCCTTTTGTTGTTTTTCATACGATGAAACCGTATGTCATCCAATGTGTTTTTGCGTTTAGGCTGGAGATGGTTTGCTCGTTCTTGTTAGGGAGAAAAGCTTCATATCTTCATTCTGAACGCCGCTAATGGCATCTGCGATCAGTGAGGCCGCAATCATGCTGTACACCGTTCCGTTCCCACCGTACCCTTCGACAAAGTATGAATGTGGGTAATCCGGATGCGTACCAATGAGGGGAAGGCCATCATGTGTATTACCAAATACAGCACCCCAAGCATAATCCACCTCTAGCTGATCAAGCGGGAAATATGTTTTGAGCTCATCTAGCAGAACATCGCCTTGATTTTTGGAACGGAGCTCGCGCTGATCCTTGTCCGGTGTTTCTTCATCAAGTCCACCCACGATAATGCGGTTGTCTGGCGTGGTACGCATATATAGATAAGGGCGAGCCGTTTCCCAGATCATAGCTTGCTCATGCCAAGAGCTCAGATCAGACAGAGGTTTGGTTGTTATAGCATACGTTGCTTTCAAATACGCTCCCCGGTCTTTTTTGATCTCTTGCGTTTCATAACCAGCGGCATACACGATCTGTTTAGCTCGAATTTTGCCATGGGGAGTATAACACAAGACCCCTTCATCGTCATATTCACAGTGAATCATTTCTGTTTGTTCGTAGATACGTGCCCCATGTTGAACGGCCGACTCAAACAGCCCTTGCACAAACCGATACGGATTTACTTCCGCATCTCCTCTGGTGTATAAGGCGGCTGGTTTCACAAAAGGAAAATGGCTTTTGATTTGGTCTGCGTTCCATAGCTCTGCTTCGAATCCATGCTTTTGTAAGGTCTGATATTCTTCCTCTAGCAAAGAAACATCTTCTTCGCTGCTGGCAAAACAAAAGCTGTTTCGCGGAATAAACCACGGATCGGTCTTCAGACTCCCCGCAATTTCGGAAAGCTGCTGCATGGCTTCACGGCACAGCTGATAAAAGCGTACCCCTTTTGCTTCTCCAAATGTGTTGATGCACGATGTCAACGTTTTGTCATTGGTATATTGTAGCAGGCCGGTGTTGGCTGAACTGCTTCCATGTGCTATTTTCCGCTTGTCAATGACAACCGTATCGAATCCACGCTCTGCAAGCAGCCTTGAAGTCAGTGCACCTCCCATACCGCCACCAATAATCAAGCAGTCACAAGAGATGTCGCCATTTAAAGAGGGATAATCCACATCCGATTTATAAGTTGAAGGCCAGTAAGGTGTGCCATATACAAGATCCAATTGAACCAGCTCCTTTGTCTTCACATTGGTATAGTTTTGTATTTCAAGGTAACAATAAACTCGCATAAACTATAGATCTAGGAGGTACGACGTACATGCAACATTCACAAATGCAAGCCCTGAGTCCAAAAGAATTGAACTATATTGCCGATTCCATCTCCAACGAGGAGATGCTGATCAAGCAATGTGCAGCTACAGCTTCCATATCCACACATCCGGCTATTCAACAGGCATTGAATCAATATGTTCGCTCTCATGAGCAACATATGAACACATTGATTCAAACATTGCATCAGCATCAATCTCTTGCACCTTCCCAATCACAATAATTCACATCAACAAGCAACCCACAGCAATAAATCAGCACATAGGAGGAAAACACATGTATAATCAAACCGGAACTTTTATGCAAGAACAGGATTTGTTAAAAACCCTTCTTGCAGACCTGAGACGAACTTCGCGCGAATACACAACGGCTACAACAGAATCTTCCTGTCCGATGGTTCGCACTATGTTCAATGATTTGACGAATGATACACTTCGTCTGCAAGGAGAACTGTTTAACCTGATGCAGCAGAACAACATGTACTCCGCTTCTGCCAAAGCACCGCGTCAGGACTTGGACAAGCAGATTCAGTCTGCACACCAGGCACAGCAGAAGTGTCAGCAATTCGTGCAAGAAAAAACTGTACAAACTAGCTCTTATGGTCAAGTACCAAATGTATCTCCGCGTCAACCGAATTACGGCAACCCTTATTACATGTAACCTGTAGATAAGGGTTTTGAAGCATATGCTTAAAGACCATACCACCGCTTGCCTGAATTGAAGGCAGGCGGTCTTTTGTCTATGCACCAACGTTGAATTCATGTAATATAAGTATTAATTCATTTTAGGAACCTGGATGACGCTGGAGGGAAAACGATGAAAGAGTTGAACGATCTGCAACTCAAAGTTCTGGATCTGTTGAAGGAAGACGCGAGAAGGACTCCCGCACTGCTGTCAACGCTGCTGGGGGAGTCGGAAGATAAAATCAAAGCTGCTGTAGCACAGCTTGAAGAAGAACACGTCATCGTGAAATATGCAACGGTAGTGAACTGGAGCAAAATTGATGATGAGAAAGTGACGGCCCTAATTGAAGTTCAGATTACACCTGAGCGTGGGCGTGGCTTTGAAGGGATTGCCGAAAGAATCTATCTTTATCCGCAAGTAAAGTCGGTTTACCTCATGTCAGGAGCATACGATCTGCTTGTTGAAGTAGAGGGTGGTAATCTGCGTGAAGTGGCTAACTTTGTATCGGAGAAGCTGTCTCCGATTGATTCAGTACTGTCAACCAAGACGAATTTTATTCTTAAAAAATATAAGCAGGACGGGATTATTTTTGAAGACCATCAGGAAGACAACCGTCTCATGATCTCGCCGTAAAGGAAGATGTGTCATGATAGTGAATGAACAGACAACCGGGAATAACAAAACAATGTCCTCATATTTGGCTCCGCTCGTGAAACAGATCCCGCCATCCGGCATCCGCAAGTTTTTTGATCTGGTGGGCGACAATAAAGATATCATCACGCTTGGTGTAGGCGAGCCGGATTTCGTAACACCGTGGCACATGCGTGAAGCTTGTGTATACTCTCTCGAGAGAGGCATGACCAGTTATACATCGAATGCAGGTATGCCGAAGTTGCGTGAGGCAATCAGCAGTTATCTGGATACGCAGTTTGATACCAAGTATGATCCGAAAGATGAGATTATTGTCACCGTAGGTGGAAGTGAAGCAATTGACCTTGCTTTGCGTGCATTGATCGTGCCCGGAGATGAAATTCTTATCCCTGAGCCATCTTATGTCGCATACTCTCCTATTGCTTCCATCGGTGGAGGTATCCCTGTCGGGGTAGAGACATATGCAAAGGATCAGTTCAAGGTAACGGCTGAAGCGCTGGAAGCTAGCATTACACCGAAATCGAAGGTTGTTATTTTATGTTATCCAAGCAACCCAACAGGGGCGATCATGACCTACGAAGACTGGCTGCCGATTGCAGAGGTCATCAAAAAACATGATTTGATCGTCATTGCTGACGAAATATATGCTGAGTTGACTTATAATCAAAAACATGTTAGCTTCGCTTCAATTCCCGATATGAAAGATCGCACGATTTTGGTGAGCGGTTTCTCCAAGGCGTTTGCGATGACGGGATGGCGGATTGGATATATGTGTGGACATCCTGAACTCATTGCAGCAATGCTCAAAATCCATCAGTACACGGTAATGTGTGCGCCGGCAATGGGTCAGGTAGCAGCTCTCGAAGCATTGACAAATGGACTGGGTGAAAAAGACCGAATGGTCGAATCCTATAACCAGCGCAGACGTTTGATCGTACAGGGGTTCCGTGATATTGGACTGGATTGTCATGAACCGCAGGGAGCGTTTTATGCTTTTCCGAGTATTCAGAAGACAGGCCTCAGCTCCGATCTGTTTGCTGAACGATTGTTAACGGAGAACAAGGTGGCTGCGGTGCCAGGTAACGTGTTTGGGCCGCAAGGAGAAGGATTTTTACGTTGCTCTTATGCGACCTCAGTATCCCAGTTAAACGAAGCTTTGGAACGTATCGGAAATTTTGTTTACAAAGTTCAAAAAGAGGGTTAATACAAAGAAGAACTACAGTATAAATAAGGCATTTGGTACTTTTCCAAAAAAATACTTTCTTTTACAAAATATTATGATATAATTTCAATTTGAAATAGGATTTCATATATTTGGAAAATTATTTTCTGAGGAGGGGTTAGCTTTGTTTTGTGTTGAATATGATTTACCGACAAATCGTGGACACGTTCTGGCAGAAAGCGATCATGGCGACCGATGGTCGGTGAACCCTGATGACGCATCCTTGCATAACATTTCCTTGGAAGATGAGATCCGCATGCTTCGCAGCAAGATGGAACAGATTTTTCTGGAAGAGAAATCATTTACATCCGACATTGTGATTGAAATCAGCAGTTTGCTGGACTTGAAAATTAACGAATACATGAAGGCTAATCCGGTTAAACCGAAGTAAATATCGGGTTGATGGATATATGCTAGGAACATGTAGAATGATATAATTTGTAACACGGCAGGGAGGAGGTCCGAAAGGGTCTCCTTTTTGTTATGTACTTTAATGTAATGTCGAATATGGGTTATTTTTTTGCGTGGAACAATTGTGATATATTGGAGTTAGGAGACTAAAGGGGGAACTGGAATGAGGAGATTTTGGGGACTGACCGCAATAATTTCATTAATCTTTATATTAGCCGGATGTGGCGGTAAAGATGGTTTTACGGTGTTTATTATTGATAACCAGGGTAATCCATCGGGTATTTCGGAACAGTTACAAACAAATCTGCAGCAAAAGCTTGGTGAAGAACCAAAAGTAGAAATCATTACAAGTGCGATGTATGATGTTCAAAAAATATTGGTTGAATATGCCGCTGGCAGCCATGATATCTTTATTTTGCCTGAAAATGATATGAAACAGTATGGTCAGAACGGCTCGAATGTCCCGCTAGATGATACATTTGATCCCAAGAAATATGAACGTGGTGTATTTGAGGGATCTGTATTGGTTGAAAAAGGGAAGGGCGACGATGGATCTGATATGAAAAAAGAAACCCACTTGTACGGTATTCCGCTGGAGAATATGCAGATGTTCAAGGATGTAAACTATGCCCCAAGCAATCTGTTCGCTACCATTCCATTGTCAGCGGCTAACATTGAAGAGTCGAAAAAAGTGCTCAAAGCGCTGACAGAATAACATCTATCTAGAACAGGTATGGGAGGAGGGAACGGATTGCTGATTACGGTCACAGGCGGTATGGGCAGCGGAAAAACGCGCTTTGCGCTGAAATATGCGGCTCAAATGAGCCGGGAAGGTGTATATTTGTCCACTGGTGATCATGATTCCGTAATTCCCGAATTGCCATCCGCTCATTATCGTGCCATTCAGGTGGGGAACGGCCCGAAGCTTGCTGAAGTGGTGAACCAGATTAATCGGGAATCCAATCTTTTTCTGGCGGATCAACGCATGTTGATTGTGGATAGCCTGACGTCCTGGATGGCAGCCAGTTTCAGGGAAGCAACGGATCTGGGTCAGCAACGTGTGGAAACACAACGGCTACTAGATGCACTGCTATCCTATCAGGGGAAAATACTTATCATTACAAATGAGATGCATGGTAGCTTACATCCGTCAGAAGAGGAACGTATTTTTGCAGCGAGAATGGCTTCGGTGAACCGGATTCTGCAGTCTAATGCAAAACAGATGTTTATGTTGGTGTCTGGACTTGCGATTGATCTGAAAGCTCTGCATTTGCGTTATGAAGATGAAGGATAGACGAGCTTTGGGTAATCGGGTAAGATATTTCAGCGTTTGATAAATGATTGATGCACAATTGGAGGGATTATGATGGGGATATATACACGAACCGGTGATGAAGGCCAGACTTCGGTCATTGGAGGCCGAGTTATCAAAGATGATGATCGGGTAGAGGCTTATGGCACGATCGATGAATTAAATTGCTTTGTGGGTCAAGCAATCAGTTTGATTGACTCTGCTAACGGAGAATTTGAGGATTTGCGCGAACATTTGCTTGAAGTGCAACAGGAGCTCTTTGACTGTGGATCAGATTTGGCTTTTGTGCGAATAAGTGAGACAAAGTACAAAGTAAGGGATGAGATGGTCACACGTTTGGAGCAGTGGATCGATCAATATGATGCTGAAAATCCTAAAGTGGAACGTTTTATTATCCCTGGCGGAAGTCAACTCTCTTCTGCTCTACATGTGTGCCGGACAGTATGCCGTCGTGCAGAGCGCCGTACCGTTACGCTGGGACAGCATACGGATATTAATCCGTCGGTGCGTCGGTATCTGAACCGTCTTTCGGATTACTTCTTTGTTGTTGCACGGACAGCCAATGCAAGACAACAAGTTGCGGATATTGAATATGTGCGGAGCAAAAAAGTATTCCGCCGCAAAGAATGAGCCAATATTATGCACCGATTGCCTACACGGTGACCGAAGTAGAGGACGGCTGGCTGCTAAAAACCGTGCTTCAAAAGCGGCTTCAGGTTTCGCGTAAGCTTTTATCCAAAATCAAACTCACCGAACAAGGTGTTATGCTGAATGGTGAACGGGTATATATCAGTGTCAAAGTGAGTGCAGGTGATCTGGTGGAGATTCGGATGGAGCGAGAGGAATCCGATGATATTTTGCCAGAGGATATTCCATTCGCTGTGTTGTATGAAGACGAACATCTGCTGATCGTGAATAAAGATGCCGGAATTATCGTGCATCCAACCCATGGGCACTATACAGGTACTTTAGCTAATGGTGTGGTGCATTATTGGCAACAAAAAGGCGAGAAATTCCGCTTCCGTCCAATCCACCGATTAGATCAGGAAACATCCGGCGTGCTGGCGATTGCCAAAAACCCGTATGTGCACCAGCATGTATCAGAGCAGATGATCGCCGGCACTGTGGATAAAAAATATATCGCTCTGGTGCATGGCAGCCCTGTTCCCGAACAGGGGGCAGTTGACGGGCCAATTGATCGCGATCCCGAGGAACCGCATCGCCGTATCGTTACACCAGACGGATATGCGGCCAGAACGCTCTACACAACGTTGTCTCGCTGGGATGATGGAAGTGCCAGTGCTGTAAGTTTGAAGCTGGAGAGTGGACGAACCCATCAGATCCGGGTACATATGACGTCTATCGGTTGCCCGTTGATCGGTGATCAGATGTATAAGACGTTGCCAATGCATAACGTGGATGAGCAGACAATGGCTGTTCGTGAGGAACGGGATACGTGGATTGAACGCCAATCGCTACATGCGTGTGAACTGATATTCGAACATCCGATCCTCCGGGAACGCATGACATTCCAGGCTCCACTGCCGCCAGATATGGCCGCATTGGAAAAACGTTTGGATACCGAGGCGGCCCCGAGAGTAATGCTTCAGGAAGCAGAGGGACAAACCCAAGCGGAAAAGTAACCTCGGATTTAGGACGCAGCTGCATGTTCGAAAATAAAAGTGTATACAGTTCAGAGAACAGCGCAGCTGAACAGCATGCCGAGGGCTAGAGAGGTTTTGAGCTTTTAAGGTATTTGAGCCTTACAGTTCAGCGAGTAGCGCAGCTGAACAGCATTGCCGAAGGCTAGAGAGGTTTTGAGCTTTTAAGGTATTTGAGCCTTAGAGTTCAGAGAGCAGCGCAGCTGAACAGCATGCCGAAGGCTAGAGAGGTTTTGAGCTTTTAAGGTATTTGAGCCTTACAGTTCAGCGAGTAGCGCAGCTGAACAGCATGCCGAGGGCCAGAGAGGTTTTGAGCTTTTAAGGTATTTGAGCCTTAGAGTTCAGAGAGCAGCGCAGCTGAACAGCATGCCGAAGGCTAGAGAGGTTTTAGAGCTTTTAAGATTCTTCAGGCTTTAAGGTAGTTAAGCTTGAGTTCGTAAAATCTCTAGCTCTAGAAATGTTGGAATAAATGTTGAAAAATCACGTCGTAATGAGGGGCGATAAGCCCGCATTCGACTAAAAAATTGCTGAGCGAGGGTATTGGGATGGAGCGACTTTTGGATTTGCGGAGCAAACCAAGGGAAGCGATAGACCAAAACCTGAGTGGGAGGAACATCCATGACAAAACTGAAAGTATACCAATATGCAAAATGTGGTACGTGCCGTAAGGCTGTGAAATGGTTGGAAGCGAAAGGGCATGAACTGGAGCTAATCCCTATTTTTGATACACCACCATCGAAAGATGAATTGACAGAGCTTATTCAAAAAAGCGGACTTGAAGTGAAAAAGTTTTTTAACACCAGTGGAGAAGTTTACAAAGAGCAACAGCTCAAAGACAAACTGCCAGGGATGTCCGAGGCTGAGCAGATTGGGTTACTGGCTTCCAATGGTCGTCTGATCAAACGTCCGATCGTAACCGATGGAGACAAAGTCACCGTGGGTTTCAAGGAAGATACGTATGAGCAGGAATGGAACAACGCCTAAGACATTCACCAGAGCTAAGCCTTGAATTGTTCGCAATTCAGGGCTTTTTTGGTTGGACGAGGTAGTGGCATATTTATGCTCCATGAGGGTTGGCGTAACTATGTTATAATGATAGAATGAGTTTCGATATTTAATATGCTATTGAAGTTGGAATCAATTGTTGTTCCAGCTTTCATAGATCAAGGAGAGAACAAATTCAAGTGAATCAACGTAATGAACCTACTTTGTTACTGGTAGACGGTATGGCAGTGTTGTTCCGGGCATTCTATGCAACTTCTGCAAGCGGATATATCAGACGTACAAAGGCAGGGCTTCCGACCAACGCAGTCTATGGGTTTATCCGTTATTTTTGGGATGCGGTTCAGACGTTTGGACCAAGCCATGTCATCTGCTGTTGGGATATGGGAGGCAAGACGTTTCGCGGTGAGGAGTACGCAGCATACAAAGGTAATCGTGCTGAAGCACCAGATGACCTTATTCCACAGTTTACTCTGATTCGTGAAGTGATGGATAGTCTAAACATTCCGAATATTGGTGCAGAAGGGTATGAGGCTGACGATTGTATCGGGACACTTGCCAAGTATTACACGGAAGAAACCGATATGAACGTGATGGTACTTACGGGAGACCATGATATGTTACAGCTGATTAATGACCGCACAAGTATCATTATTATGAAAAAAGGTCACGGCAACTACATGGTATACAATCCTGAAACGTTGATGGCCGAGAAACAATTGACACCACGTCAGGTTATTGACATGAAGGGTTTGATGGGAGATGCCAGCGACAATTACCCCGGAGTACGTGGAATTGGTGAAAAAACGGCTTTGAAGCTTGTGCAAGAGTATGGATCGATTGAAGGGATTTTAAGCAATCTGGATCAACTTACCCCTTCGGTACGTAAAAAAATCGAGAGTGATCTCGATATGTTGCATCTGTCTCGCAGGCTGGCAGAGATTCACTGTGCAGTTCCGGTGGCTTGTACGCTGGAAGGCTGTGAATTGCGTCTGGACCCGGATACGGTGATGGACAAGTTTGAACAACTTGAGATGAAGAGCCTAGGTTCTTGGATGGGAGTGGCGATAGGGTGAGCAACGTGACGATGAAAAAAACGAGTAAAAAGTGGTGGACTGGGGCAATGGCCCTCGTCCTCGCACTTCCGGTATTGCTGTCGGGGGCAGTAAGTGCACCGCAGACAGCGGATGCCAAAGCAGCCATTAGCGTCAAAGTACAGAAAGTGAAGGCAGCAGGACGTAGTTTTAGTGTACAGACCGTTTCGATTCCAAAAGGAACACCAGTAACCGTAGGACTTGCTAAGAAACAGGTTGGTCAAACCGCTACATTGCCGTCTATTGTAAAAGCTTACGGCGCACAAGCAGCAATCAACGGAGCTTTTTTTGAAGCATATCATGGAGCACCAGATCCCTACGGGATGTTAATAGCAAATGGTAAAGTTATACATATAGGAAGATATGGCACATCCATCGGTTTTAAGGCAGATGGGTCGGCGATAATGGATTCGCTTCAAGTGAGCTTAACGGGCACGGTCACAGATACGAAAGGAAAATCAAACGGCTGGTATGCAACATTTGTTAACCGGACACCTTCAGCAGATGCAAGCATCTCGATGCTGTACACCCCAGAACGTGGAGCCAATGTTGGTTTCAAGGGCGGAACGGCAGTGATTATGGAAAAGGGTGTTGTGACCAAAAAAGTACCGAATACAAACGTAGCGATTCCCAAAAACGGTTCTGTTCTTGTCTTCACAGGTCGAGAGAAGTCCACAGCTGACCGATTTACGGTAGGCTCCACCGTAGAGATGAATTACAGATATACGAACGCAGCCGGTCAGGAAATTCCGTGGCAGGAGGTGGTCACAGCTGTGGGAGCTGGCCCGCGTCTGGTGAAGGATGGCAAGGTATCGGTAAATCCGGCAAGTGAGGGGTTCAAAGATCCCAAAATTCTGAATGCATCCGGAGCGAGAAGCGGAATTGCGATTATGGCCGACGGTTCGGTGATGCTTGCTACCGTTTCTGGTGCTACAATAAAAGAATGGGCAGCTGTGATGCAAAAGCTGGGAGCTAAACAGGCGATGAACTTGGATGGCGGTGCATCCTCTGGGATGTATGCAGGTGGCAAAATGCTGACTTCTCCAGGGCGGCTGTTAAGTAATACATTAGTATTTGGTGGTTCTGTTCGATAAAAAGTAATCATGGAGGTATGATGTGGCATGACACCTGTACCCGATTCGATAACAGAAGAGGCAAGCACGGCAGTTCTGGCGATTAATATAGGGCAACCTAAGCCATTGCCTGGCCAGAAAAATGAAGTGTTGAGTGGTATTGTGAAACATCCTGTCTCCGCTCCGGTTTTCCTGTCATTCACTGGAATGACAGGGGATGCTCAAGCGGATCTGGTGCACCACGGTGGTCCAGATAAAGCTGTTTGTGTATACGATCATAGTCGCTATTCTGCGATTGAGCGTCTGATGGATCGTAAGCTGGAGTGGGGGGCATTCGGAGAGAATCTGACCGTTACAGGATGCGCTGAGGAAGAGGTTCGCATTGGTGATGTATTTGAACTCGGTGATGCGCAGGTGCAAGTCAGTCAGCCGAGACAACCATGTTTCAAGCTGGGGATAAGATATGATTACAAGGAGTTGCCTGTATATTTTCAGGAAAGCGGGCATACCGGTTTTTATTTTCGAGTATTGCAAGAGGGAGAGGTTGGCCCTGCATCACGTTTCAAAAGAGTTCGCACAGATACTTCATACATGACGATTCTTGAAGCTAACCGGATCATGCATCAGGGTAAACAGGACGTGGAAGGGATGCAGGCTCTACTCTCTATTCCTGTTCTCTCGGATAGTTGGAAACAGACATTGCTTAAACGGTTGAACAAGCTTGAGCGTAACTGAGCCCTGCTGAATAGTCCGAACCGCTATATGGATACGGCAGTGTTCCTATTACAAACCAACGTAGGAGTGAGATCAACATGACAGTTTTAGGTGCGATTGAAGCAGGCGGAACCAAATTTGTATGTGGCCTTGGTACAGAACATGGAGAGGTCCTGGAACGAGTTAGTTTCCCTACAACCACGCCGGAAGAAACGATGGCTCAGGTCATCTCTTTTTTTGAGGGCAAAGGTATCGAAGCAATGGGGGTAGGTTCTTTCGGGCCAATTGATCCCATTGAAGGAAGTCCAACCTATGGTTATATTACGACAACACCGAAGCCGCATTGGGGACAGTACAACTTGATTGGCAAACTCAAAGAACACTTTGATGTACCGATGACGTTTGACACCGATGTGAATGGAGCAGCTTTGGGTGAAGCCACTTGGGGAGCTGCGCAGGGGCTGGATAGCTGTCTGTATATTACGGTAGGTACAGGCATCGGTGCAGGAGCTGTCGTTGGCGGAAAAATGGTGCACGGGCTTTCTCATCCCGAGATGGGCCATATTATCGTGCGGAGACATCCCGAGGATTCATATGCAGGATTTTGCCCATATCATGGAGACTGTCTGGAAGGACTTGCGGCGGGGCCGGCCCTGAACAAGCGCTGGGAACAACCTGCTTATGAATTGCCAGCAGATCACAAAGCCTGGGAGATTGAAGCGCATTATCTTGCACATGCTCTAATGAATTATGTGCTGATTCTTTCGCCTCAGAAAATAGTGATGGGCGGAGGAGTGATGAAACAGGAGCACCTATTCCCGATGGTTCGTAGCAAACTACAGGAATTGCTGGCAGGCTATGTGCAACATCCGTCACTTCATGCTGGAATTGATGCGTATGTTGTTCCACCAGGTCTGGGAGATAATGCTGGCTTGTGTGGTTCGCTGGCACTGGCGAAACTGGCCTTGTCAAAATAAACGCATTTAGGGATTGACGAAATTTACCAGTATGGTATGATGTGAGCAACAGCATAGTACGGTTAATGAGGAAGCACCTCTCTTGCAGCGATCTGCGGGAGAGGTGCTTTTTTGTGTTGTCTGGAGACAGAGACAGAGAATACCTTCGTTAATCGAACAGGCTGTATCGTCCAAAGGAGGGAACAAGTAATGGAAGTCATTTTCATGAACAAATTATCCAGAGTGTTTGATCAGCATGAACAGATTGCCCAGTTATGGATTGGCGAGGAGGAGAATACTTGGCACTTGGGATGGAGTCGTTATGAAGCAGGGGATCGGGAAGATACGATCTGGTATGAAGGTCATTCGTGGGAAGAGCTGATGCACATATATCGTCATCAACTTGCCATGCAGATGAGCGAAGGGTATCGTCCATTGATGCATGGGTTGTACAATGAAAATGAGGATCTGAAGCTACGTAGTTATGCAGGCCAGCGTCTGCATTGTTTTAGTGAATTATACGGAAATGAGCAATTGTATGAGGATTTATGCACATGGCGCAGGCAAAAAGCGGCTTCGGATCGGAAGGCCCCTTATTTTGTGGCGACGAATCGTTTGTTGCGGCTGATCAGTGCGTTTGTTCCACATACGATGGATGAGCTGATGCAACTGCCGGGTGTTGGTGAGAGCAAAGCAGCAGAATATGGGCTGGAATGGCTTGAAATGATGAGTGGAATCGAACAATCGAGACCTTTTCCGTTAGACTGGGTGTACATCGTATTGCAAGAGGAAGAGTACGAAAGTTGGTTATATAAGCAGAAAGAGCAGAAGTACAAGCAGGAACTGGATAAATTCATTACGCGTAAGCACGTGCTGGAAGGCATGAAAGAGGGACAAACCTTAGAAGAGATCGTGAATCGATCTGGTCTATCCCGGCGTGAATTAATCGAACTGCTCGAAACATTGGATCTGGAAGGGTATGACACGGATTCATTGCTGGATGTAGAACTGGCTGTTATGCCTGAGACTGAACAAGAGGCGGTATGGAATGCATATGAGGAGTTAGGAGATACATTTCTGAAGCCTGTGTTACATAAAGTTTACGGAGGAGAGCGCCCTGAAGGAGGGAGCTTGGAGCAAGTGTATGAACGGTTACGGATGATTCGCATCCGTTTTCGAAGACATACTGAAACAGAGCGTAATGTTGGTTAGCTAAAATACGCCGTGAGGCGGTGATATTAAAAAAGACGAAGTTGTCCCTGTGAAGGAGCGCTTCGTCTTATTCTTTAAATGGTATGATATAGCGGATAGAGCGGTCGTTTCAGATCCAGTCTTTTTTACGGAAAATAAAGAACATCGTCAGACCGAGTGTAATCATCAGGCCGATAACAGCATAATACCCGTATTTCCAGTGTAATTCGGGCATGTTGTCAAAGTTCATTCCATAAATACCGGTGATAACGGTCAGAGGCATGAACACGGTGGTGATGGCGGTAAACACACGCATGATCTCATTCGCGCGGTTAGCGATACTGGACTGGTAGGCTTCTCGCAAGTTGCCCATCAGATCGCGGTACGTTTCAAAGGTTTCCGATATTTTTACGGCGTTCTCGTAAATGTCGCTGAAATATTTTTGCAGCTGATCATCAATGAGACGCAGATCTTTTTTGTTGAGTGTATTAATGACCTCTTTTTGAGGTCCCAGTACTTTTTTCAGCCACAAAATCTCGCTTCGCAGACCGATAATCTCATTCAGATGTGACTTTTTGGTATGCATCAGAATGTCTTCCTCAAGTTTCTCAATTCGCGCTTCAATTCGATCACCAACGGTGAAGTAATTGTCCACAATCAAGTCAACAAGCAAGTAGAGAAGACGATCTGGACTGCTGATTTCCTGTTCCCAGAGAATCGGCTTCAATGTACGTAGTTCGCTGATCTTTTGTTTGGTAACCGTAATGATAAAATGTCTACCGAGAAAGAGATTGACTGCACGCAGGAAGATCTCTTCATCATCGAAACGAATGCTATTAATCACGATAAAATAATGGTTCTCATAAATTTCAATCTTCGGACGCTGTTCTTCATCACTCAAGCAATCCTCAACAGCCAGATCATGCATGGAGAACAGCGGCTGAAGTACAGCCAAATCGTCCACGTCCGCATCAATCCAGTAGAATCCTTCTGCTGGTGGAGTCAGCGCTTGCTGAATGTCATCCACCGGGATAAATACACCGTTGTTAACCAACCGGATTTTCATGTTATCTACTCCTTCTGCACCCGCCGTCTTGGCGGATTTCATCGTTAATATGGGCGCAAAAGAACAGATCAGCCGGTCGGCAGCGGAGCCTGTTATCAGGACTGTACTGCGTCATCAATCTATAATCAAACGGAAGAAACGTCCCGCTGCCGACATGCTGATGTCAATTCTCTATGCAGTTGTTCGGAATTCGACTGCCAGTTGGGCCTCGGGTCGCCATCCATTTAATATGTCACCTCTCACATAAGGGCTTATAAACACTTGTCTAGTATACCGCTGGTCTAGGGTGCTTTCAAGCGCAAAAATGTGTCTATTTCACGCTCTGAGGCAGTGTATGACAACGGATGATGAACGGTTCCGAGTTTAGGTTCAAAACCAATCAACTGGTTCTTGACGTGAGGGCAGTAATGTTTTAAAGTAAAAGTTAATATATCTGAATTAAAATTGAATACAGCGAAATCTTATCAAGAGTAGGTGGAGGGACCAGCCCGATGAAACCCGGCAACCGGCGATATAACGCACGGTGCTAATTCTTGCAGCGACCAAGCATCCTTGTGATGCTGTTGTAACTGAGAGATGAGAGAGGCGCATATCTGTTTACATATGACCTTTCTCGGAATCCGAGAGAGGTCTTTGTCATATGCAGAGCTTCTCAGAGCGTGATTTTCGCACCAGATGCGACCCATGAAAAAGGAGGAGTCAACTCACTATGCCAATTAAAATTCCAGACACATTACCAGCCAAAGAAGTACTTGAGAGCGAGAATATTTTCGTTATGGACGAATCATCCGCATACAAGCAGGATATTCGTCCACTCCGGATCGCCATACTGAATCTGATGCCTACGAAGGAAACGACGGAAACGCAATTGCTTCGTCTGGTAGGTAATACACCGATTCAAGTGGATGTTGTGCTGGTACACCCCAAATCCCACACTTCCAAGAACACATCTCAAGAATACCTGGATCTCTTTTATAAAACATTTGATGAAATCCAGCATCGCCGTTTTGACGGGATGATCATTACCGGTGCACCGGTAGAGCAAATGGATTTTGAGGACGTGAATTATTGGGAAGAGATTCAGGAAATCTTTGAATGGACCAAAACGAATGTAACTTCGACGATGCATATATGTTGGGCTTCTCAAGCAGGTCTATACCACCATTTTGATGTACCCAAAGTTCCGCTGGATGAAAAGTGTTTTGGCGTATTCCCGCATACGATCAACAAACCTCATGTTCCGATACTGCGTGGATTTGATGAAGTGTTCAACGTTCCACACTCCCGTCACACGGAGGTAAGACGTGAGGATATTGAGAAAAATGATAAACTCGAAATTTTGGCAGAGTCCGAAGAAGCAGGAGTATTCCTGGTTGCCACCAAGGACGGTAAGCAAATTTTTGCCACAGGACATGCCGAGTATGATCCGTTTTCATTGAAATGGGAATATGACCGTGATGTTGCCAAGGGATTGGACATCGCGCTGCCGAAGTACTACTATCCAAAGGACGATCCTTCTCGGATACCTCCGGCTACATGGCGTGCACACGCTAACTTATTATTCTCTAACTGGCTCAATTACTATGTGTATCAGGAAACCCCTTACGATATTGGCCCACAAATCTAATCAAGATTACAGGAGGATGCAGTAATGGAAGATAACAAGTTGAAAATTGAAAGCCGTTTAGCTCAAATTGGGTCCATCAATGAACCCGTAACAGGTGCTGTTAACTTTCCGATCTATCAATCCACTGCGTTTCGTCACCCGAAGCTGGGACAAAGCACGGGGTTTGATTACATCCGTACAACAAACCCAACGCGCAAAGTGTTAGAGGAAGCAGCAGCGGCTCTGGAGTCCGGTGATGCAGGTTTTGCTTGTAGCTCGGGCATGGCAGCACTGCAAACGATCTTTGCGATGTTCGGCCAAGGGGATCACCTGATCGTTTCTCTTGACCTGTATGGCGGTACATATCGCCTGTTGGAACGGATTTTATCCCGGTTCGGTGTAACCGCAAGTTATGTAGATACGAACGATCTGGAAGCATTAGAGAACATCCGTAAGCCGAATACGAAGGCTGTTTTCATCGAGACACCAACTAATCCGCTCATGATGATTACGGACATTCAAACTGTTGCTTCTTGGGCGAAAAAACACAATCTATTAACCATTGTAGATAATACGTTACTGACTCCATTCTTCCAGCGTCCGATTGAACTTGGCGCCGATATTATTATCCATAGTGCGACTAAATATCTGGGCGGACATAATGATGTGCTCGCTGGATTGATCATCACCAAAGGTGAGGCCTTGTCTGCCGAGATGGCGTTCCTTCATAATTCCATTGGAGCTGTGTTATCACCGAGTGATTCATATCAATTGATGAAAGGCATGAAAACACTGGCTCTTCGCATGGAACGTCATGAATATAACGCCCTAACGATTGCGAAGTTCCTCTTGGAACATCCGGCTGTAGCTGAAGTGTTCCACCCTGGTTTGTCCGATCACCCTGGATATGAAGTTCAGCGGAAGCAGTCTTCCGGCAATACAGGCATTTTCTCGTTTAAAGTGAAGGATGCACGCTATGTTGAGCCATTGTTGCGTCATATCCAATTAATTGCATTTGCAGAAAGTCTCGGTGGTGTAGAATCACTCATGACGTACCCTGCGGTGCAAACCCATGCGGATATTCCGCTCGAAATTCGTGACGCTGTAGGTGTGGACGATCGTCTGCTTCGCTTCTCGGTAGGCATCGAACATGCAGAAGATTTGATCGCGGATCTGAATGAAGCATTGCTGGCAGCACAGAAGGAAGTTGAAGGAGGCGTAACCTCATGAGTGAATCGAGTAACCATAAGCCCAGTACGTCGGAGCTGAAGTTTGACACCAAGCTGCTTCACTTTGGAGATGAAATTGATAAAACAACAGGTGCCTCAAGTGTACCGATTTATCAAGCTTCCACGTTCCATCACTTTGATATCTTTAATCCGCCGCAACATGATTATAGCCGTTCAGGTAATCCGACTCGCCAGGCTCTGGAAGATTACATCGCGTTGCTTGAGGGCGGGGTACGCGGATTTGCATACTCGTCAGGGATGTCTGCAATCTCCAGTGTGTTCATGATGTTCTCCGCAGGAGATCATATAATCGTAACGGAAGATGTATACGGTGGGACATATCGTCTACTCACAACGATACTAAGTCGGATGCAGATTGAGACTACTTTTGTTGACATGACCGACATTGAACAAGTCAAAGCAGCAATCAAGCCTAACACGAAGGCCGTATACATGGAGACACCTTCCAATCCGACCTTGAAGATTACGGATATTGCTGCAGTGACGTCCTGGTCCAAGGAGCATGATCTGATTACCATTCTGGATAATACGTTTATGACACCGTACTATCAGCGTCCTATTGAGCTCGGCGTAGATATCGTTGTACATAGTGCTACGAAGTTTCTCGGTGGTCACAGTGACGTGCTGGCTGGTCTGGCTGTTGCGCGTACAGACGAGCTGGGCAGACAATTGAAACAGTTGCAAAACGGACTAGGTACCGTTCTCGGAGCTCAGGAATCCTGGCTTCTGATGCGCGGGATGAAGACCCTGGGTGCGCGGATGGCTCACAGTGAACAGAGTACTGCCAAACTGGCCACATGGCTCAAAGGGCGTCAGGATATAACAGCTGTGTATTACCCTGGACTTGAGGATCATCCGGGCCGTGAAGCGCATGAGCGTCAGTCGACAGGTTACGGAGCCGTAGTATCGTTTGACGTCGGTTCAGGTGATCGTGCAAAAGCCGTCCTGAATCAGGTGAAACTGCCCATTGTAGCTGTAAGTCTGGGAGCAGTGGAGAGCATTCTTTCGTACCCAACGATGATGTCTCATGCAGCTATGCCTGCGGAAGTTCGACATGAGCGTGGAATTACCGATGGGTTGCTGCGTTTCTCTGTAGGGCTTGAGGATATTGATGATCTGATTGCTGATCTCGAGCAAGCGTTGCAGGCTACGCTATAAATTGAACGACTAAATAGGTGCATTTTAAAATCGGATGCAGCTAGCATTCAAACGGTTTTCATATGTCAAAATTTTAACTTATTTTATAAGCACCTTTTCATAAGGTGCTTTTTTTCACATGTAACCTGTGTTACGATATGTAGAGTACAAAAATGCGATATTACAGCCACGACTTGCTTTTTGCTAACAAGCCGGGAGTGATCGTCGTATTATTTTCTCTTTACGAGGGAGGCTTTTTTACGATGAGTACGGTAGACCGTATCTTAGATAAAGCCCTTCGGGGCGAACGTTTAGACTTGGAAGACACGATTCAGTTATTTGAATCAGACGAAGTGGACAAAATCGGGGCAGCTGCCAATGTAATCATGAAACGTATGCACCCTGAACCATACAGAACATTTGTTATTGGGCGTAACGTCAATTACACGAATGTGTGCGACGTATACTGCCGTTTTTGTGCTTTTTACCGCAGACCTGGTTCAGAAGAAGGTTATGTGCTTCCGGACGAAGTGATTTTCCAGAAAATCAAGGAAACTGAAGATGTCAACGGAACCGAAATTCTGATGCAAGGTGGAACGAATCCAAATCTGCCTTTCAGCTATTATACGGACTTGTTGAAAGCGATCAAGGAACGTTTCCCGAATATTACGATGCACTCTTTCTCACCAGCTGAGATTATGAAAATGGTTGAAGTATCCGATGGTCTTACGCTGGAAGAGGTAGTGCGTGCCATTCACGAGGCGGGACTTGACTCCTTGCCAGGTGGCGGAGCCGAGATTCTTGATGACCGTACACGCCGCAAAATCAGCCGTCTGAAAGGTTCATGGCGCGACTGGATGGATGTGATGCAGACTGCTCACCGAATCGGTATGAATACTACAGCTACGATGGTTATTGGTCTGGGTGAATCCATGGAAGAGCGTGCGCTGCATCTGATGCGTGTACGTGAAGCGCAGGATGAGTGTATTGCCAATAAGTATGATTCTGAAGGCTTCCTCGCTTTTATTCCGTGGACATTCCAGCCAGATAATACGAACCTTAAGCTGGAGCGTCAAACTCCACAGGAGTACCTGAAAACGGTAGCGATTAGCCGTCTGGTGTTAGATAACATTAAAAACATCCAATCTTCCTGGGTCACAATGGGACCTGAAATCGGTAAGAAATCACTTGAATTCGGCTGTAATGACTTCGGCAGCACGATGATTGAAGAGAATGTTGTATCCTCCGCAGGAGCAACATACAAAGTGAACATTGAATCCATTCTGCGTCTGATTCGGGAGTCTGGTTATATTCCGGCACAGCGCAACACCCGTTACGATATTCTGCGTATGTTTGATGAAGAAAGCATTGTACCTAAAGATTTCGTAATGCAGAACTAATCCCTACATTTATAGAAAAGCAATATGGTTTTTAATTTATGTCACATCATGTGAAGTAAATAGCAACTCGTTCCGCTTAAAAGGGCCAAAGCAGTCAAACCTGCTTTGGCCCTTTTCGTTGTGCGTACCTGATTCAGGTACAGTTCTCCTTTTATCCAGGAATCGAGATCATTAAACAGTACATATTACGCATTTGACGATATGTTATATAGATTTTTAACTGATACAATGGAGGGACAGTTGTGTAGTCAAACCTGCTGGGAGGAACGAATCGATGAAAACAAGAAAATTGGGAAAGACAGCATTAGACGTACCTGTTTTGAGCTTTGGCGCATCATCACTGGGCTCTGTATTTCGTGATATTGACCGGGATGAAGGGATTCGTACCGTTCATGCAGCAATCGATGCAGGTATGAATTATATAGACGTGTCGCCGTACTACGGTTTAACCAAGGCGGAGACGGTACTCGGTGAAGCAATCCGTAGTTTGCCGCGTAGCTCTTATACGTTATCAACCAAAGCTGGACGGTATGGTGAGAACGAGTTTGATTTTTCTCGCAAGCGTATTTTGGAGAGTGTACAAGAGAGTCTGGCAAGGTTGCATACGGATTATCTTGATATTTTATTTTTACATGATATCGAGTTTGTGGCTCCTGAGATCATCATTGAAGAAGCTTTTCCAACATTGATAGAACTGAAAGAGAAGGGCGTGATTCGTTACGCCGGAATCTGCGGTTTGCCGTTGCCTTTATTCGAAAAAATGTTGCCGCAGCTTGATGCGGATGCCATTATCTCCTATTGTCATTATGCTCTGAATGATACGTCATTGTTATCGCTACTGCCGTTACTCGAGGAAAAAGGGGTTGGACTTGTAAACGCTTCCCCACTTTCAATGGGATTGCTTAGCACGCGCGGAACACCGGCTTGGCATCCAGCGGGTGAACGGGTAAAAGAGCTTTGTTTGAAAGCTGCCCGCTTCTGCGAGGAACAAGGCAGTAATATCGCCAAGCTGGCAGTACAATTTTCTACAGCAAATGAACAAATCCCAACAACTCTCGTTAGTAGCGCGAGCCAGCAAAACATTGTCAACAACGCGGCCTGGGTTGAAGAACCTATAGATAAGCAACTTCTGGAAGAGGTATTACGTATTCTGGCTCCATTAAACAATGAAACTTGGCCGAGTGGTCGTGCTGAATATAACGGATAGTTAAATATATCGTCGAATGGATCTGAGGGGGAACAGTGATGAGAGCTATCGTATGTGAAGAAATTGATCGTTTGGTGCTGAAGGAACTTCCGCAGCCCGAAAGAGGTGAGGGAGAAGCACTGGTCGCTATCCAGCGAATTGGTATCTGTGGTACAGATTTGCATGCGTACAAAGGCAATCAGCCTTTTTTTACGTATCCTCGTATACTTGGTCATGAACTTGCAGGCGTTATCGAAGAGATTGGCCCGAACGAGGCAGGTTTACAGCCGGGAGACCAGGTAAGCATTATTCCTTATCTGCATTGTGGACATTGTATTGCTTGTCGTTCAGGCAAAACCAATTGTTGTGCATCCATGCAAGTGATGGGCGTACATGTGGACGGTGGGATGAGAGAACGGATTACAGTGCCTGTCTCCCATCTGCTGAGAGCAGAGGGGTTAACATTAGATGAAACAGCTATGGTTGAACCACTTAGCATTGGGGCTCATGCTGTGCGCAGAGCTTCACTTCAACCAGGAGAGCGTGTCGTCGTTATTGGAGCCGGACCTATCGGGCTGGGAGTCATGGCCTTTGCCAAACAAGCAGGTGCATACGTTATTGCTGTGGATCGAAATCTGGACAGGCTGGAATTGAGCCGAACTTGGGCCGGTGTGGATGAGATCGTGCAGGCGGATGAACAGGCTCTGCAGCGGGTATCCGAGATTACTGGCGGTGATTATGCCACGGCTGTATTTGATGCGACAGGTAACGTACATTCCATGAATGGCGCGATACCTTATGTGGCTCACGGTGGACAGTTGATTTTTGTTGGACTGGTGAAAGCCGACATTACGTTCCATGACCCGGAATTTCACAAGCGTGAGATGAGTATGCTGGGCAGCCGGAATGCAACACGCGAGGATTTTGAACAGGTGTTATCGACGTTGCGTGACAAAAAATTAACGATGGATGGTTATATCACACATCGAGCACCTTTTGAAGAGCTGCCAACCGCAATGGACACTTGGCTGTTACCCGAATCTCAAGTGGTTAAAGCAATCGTAGAATTATAATTTTCACAACTTGAAGATGTGTACGAAGAAACGCTCTCTTCCCGGTCAATGAGCAATGGAGAACGATCCATTAGTTCATGGGAAGAGAGCGTTTTGTTATATCGTTATTTTCGCTAGCTATTTCATTTTTCTGGATTCGAGATAATACCTGCGTGAGGGTCAATGTGCCGAACAATGGATTTTAACCAGATCATTTCCAGGAAATGTACTTCGTAATAAAGTGTTCCTGGAATCTGTTTGATCCAGACCTCCGCGTCAGCGATCGGGGAAGACTCAAGTGTTGCACTTAGCTTCCCTGGTTCCCTGCGCAGGCGGTTTCGTACAGCTTTTTCAACTTGAGCACGTTGCGTGGTCAGAATGCATATTTTGCGTTTGGGAGAGAATCCCCGGAATGCAAGGTACACCATTTCATAGGCAATCAGATAAGCGATGATAGAATACATGGCCTGATCCCAGCCAAAAACAACACCAGCAGCTGTCAGTATGATCAAGTTAAGCAGCATGATTATTTTTTCGATAAGCATCCGTTTCCCGCTAAACACACGTTCAGGCGGCCGGGAGGACGGATCACCGATTTCCAGCGTATCCAGTGTCCCACCATACCGAACAACAAGCCCGATTCCGAGCCCTAGGCATAACCCGCCAAACATGGCAGCAGCCAAGGGATGCTCGACGAGCGGCGGCATGGGATGTAGCACGATGGCACCGATCGAAAAGACAACCAAACCCAGAACAGTTACAAGTACAAACTTTTTCTTCACGATCCTGTAGGATAAAAATATAAACGGAACATTGAATAAAAACAGGAATAAGCCGATTCGTAGCTCCGTCCAGTGTGCGAACAGGGAAGAGATTCCTGTTATGCCACCAATAATAATTTTATTGGGGTGCAGAAACAACTCAAGTCCCACGGAGGCCAGTATTCCGCCAATGATGACCAGAAACAGATTCAGCCAGCGGCGGGAGGGCGCTATGCTACTCTTCGTAGTACGTGGCACCGGATTAGCCGATATCAGAGGTGTTTTCACATGTCCATCCTCCTTCAGTGCGGCTTCGAGCCATTCTCCCTGGGTTCTTCACAGAAAGGTCAGCATGTAGCCGCTCAGTTGCTTAATACAAACATATGTCTGCTCTGCACAGACATGTTACTTAGCCTTCTTTCTGCAGAACTTTAGGTTCTTCTTTTTTCTTGCGAGGATCTTTGAACTTGAATATTTTATCCAAAATACGGAATACGTGTTTGGACTCTTTGGTTAATAGCGGCCCCAGAATAGCAAGGATTAATACATACAGCGCGGCAAATGGTTGAAGCAATGGTAACAGTCCACCGGCTTTACCCATATTGGCCATAATAATGGAGAACTCACCACGAGATACAATGGTTAATCCGATATTAGCAGATGCTTTTGGTGAAAGCCCTGCACTGCGCCCAGCCAGCATACCTGCGAGGAAGTTACCAAACAGTGTAATCACTACAGCAATCAAAGCAAGCCAAACGGCTTCACCACCAAGGGATAACGGATCAATAGATAGTCCGAAGCTGAAGAAAAAGATAGCTCCAAAGAAATCTCGGAAAGGTAGAATCAGATGTTCGATCCGTTTAGCATGTTCCGTTTCCGCAAGCACAAGACCAACGAGCAACGCACCGATGGCTTCAGCAACATGGATCGTTTCGGAGAAACCAGCGACAAGGAACAATGCCCCGAAAACAACAAGTGAGAATAATTCATTGGAACGAATTTTCAGCAATTTATTCAGTAGCGGTGTAGCTTTACGTCCGAGAATGATGACTACAAGCATGAAGCCGAGAGCAATCAGTGCGGACATGATTACGCCTCCGATGGAGGATGAATCACTGAGTACAAGTCCGGACAGGATGGAAATATATACGGCGAGGAATACGTCCTCAAACATAATGATACCCAGAATCATCTCGGTCTCCGGATTGGCTGTTCGTTTCAAATCAACAAGTACCTTGGCAACAATGGCACTAGACGAGATCGTTGTTATGCCTGCAATGATGAGTGCCTCAGCTGCCGGGAAACCGGAAGCAAAACCGAATACTAATCCGAGTGTGAAGTTAATCCCGATATAGATCGAGCCGCCAACAACGATGGAGCGACCCGATTTGACTAAACGACCTACAGAAAACTCCAATCCCAGATAGAACAAAAGGAATAGAATACCGATTCGACCCATAAAGTCGATGAACGGCTGGCTTTCAATAAATCGGAAGTCCAAATGCCAGATTTGCATGGCATGTGGTCCCACGGCCATCCCGATCAGAATATAGAACGGAACAACCGAAAATCTCAGTTTTGCGGATAAAAGGCCGGCTGCTGCAATAAGCACCAGCGCGAGCCCCACTTCAAAAATCAAATGGTCCATCGAGTTACCCCCTTCCCGTCAGGAGGAGGGACTTGAAAAGCTTCTGCTGGTTGCGTTCGCCAACGGCGACTACCGTAGATTCTGCGCTAATCACAACCTCCGGACCTGGGCTGATGTGTTTTTTATGATTTTTCTCCACAACGGCAATGACCGTTGCGCCAGAGTTTTGACGTACATTCAATTCACCAATGGATTTGCCAATGCATCCAAATGAAGCTTCGATTTTGTACCATTCGATAATCAGATCATCAAAAGTAACTTCAATATTTTCAAGTTGCTTCGGTTTGTACGTTAATCCGCCAACGATGGCAGCAATCTGTCTTGCCTCACTGTCGTCAAGTGTAATCATAGAGATGCTTTGATCCGGGTCATCATATTCAAAATGATACATTTCACGGCGTCCATCATCGTGAATAATAATGACGATTTTATCACCGCTGCTCGTTTCAATTTGAAATTTTTTGCCGATTCCCGGCAAGTCTGTTTCGCGTACATCCATGGATAGTATGCCTCCTTAGTAATTGAGGCTGGCCATAGAAGGAAGGCTTTTCTTCCCGTAATCAATTGATCTGCTGCTCAGGCGGAACATCAAATGGTGCGGGGAAACAGAGCCAGTAATTCCTGACACAGCCGAATATATGATGTGAAATCAAGATTAGTTTGTAAAATATAGGTCAACAAATAAAACGACCACATATAAGAGTTCAAACCAGTTGTTTCAAAAGTAACGTTTACATAATGGGTTATAAGTTATGCATGAGAACACCGTCTATAACAAGAGGTGGCTCCATGCTCTGGCAACCTGACGAATACGGCAAACAGGCTCTTAACGAGCTCAGGCGTATCTCGGTGCCATTGGGGAGAGGGATAAATACATACTGGTGTATTTAATTGGCAACAGAAATAATCTGCGCTTGAACAGACAATACCACGGTTTAAAAGACAGACCTGCTGTAGGAATTCGCAGCACGATTAATAATGCGAGGACAAGAAATACAGGCTTGGTTTGCTTAACTGCAGCCAGCTTAGACATTACTTGCGGATTTTTGCGAATGACAGGTTTCTGCTGAGACTCGGGTATTTGAGACAGCACTTCAAGCCCTTCTTTATTCGAAGTGGCATCGACGGATACACCAACGGCAGACTCTGTCTGCATTGGAATCGGGAAGCACAGCGCCTGAAAAACGCATAAAATGATGATAATCATGTGATGGAGCAGTCTAGGATGTTGTCTCATTTTCGGCTTCCCCCCTTCCGTGAAGATACTGTTATAAAAATAATAACACATTTTTGCGTGATCTCCAAACCATTCATTCATAGTTCACGAAACCTTCTATTATTCTTTTTGCCAAAAAACTTTTGCTCGCGTTTTATGCTGAGAAATCATGACACCCTTTCCATCAAACCGCTTCGTATATCCCTTTGGGCCTTGCCATATACTTTGAAGAGAAAGGAAAGGAGTGATTCTTATGGAACTGTTTACAGTATGGACCGATGTGTCTGGGCAAGAGGAGGCAGCCCTTTTTCAACAATGCATTAAGGAAAAAACCAAAGGTTTACATATAAGTAAAAGAGGCTTCCGGCTCACCTTCAAACATAAGGATGGCAGAGCAGTCTGGACGTGCAGAGGAAATGAGAATCACGAAGATTTCCAGCAGTGGTTGCCACGAATCAGTGATTTGCTTTCCCTGGGTATTGCGGATTATATAATGGAAACACAGGAACGAAGCATGGTAGAGAATATTATTGCCAAATCATGCTCGGTAATGGATGAACACGAAGTTGAGAAGGTTCACCGCATCTGCATGCCGCTGCTCGTGAATAGTGACTTGCATCAACCGGGCCTGCGGGAGCGCCGCCGTGCAACATTGGCGAGAGGTTTAAGGCAGGATTTGGAGGACATCCATTTTTTCCATCTCGAAGGAATCCTGAATTTCCGTATACGTGCCTACAAGCAGGAATTGCAGGAGCTCGTGGAATATGCACTCGATGAGTTCTGGATGGATCGTCAATATGAAGAGTTCATGGGGCTGTTGAAGTATTTTGTGTTTTTTCAGGAGGCTAAAGTTCCTTTAATCCATCTGATCCACAAGGGCAAACATGAATTTCAGGTGCTTGATGCGGGACTTAATCTGTTGCCTGTGCAGAAAGATGAGCAAGTGGTTGTGGAGATGCCAGGGCTGGAACTGGAGATGGATATCGAGGATATGATCGTGAGTACGCTTATTTCCATATCACCCGAAAAAGTCATGCTGCACACCAGCACTCCCGAGTTGCCCATCATCTCGACGATATGCCAAATTTTCGAAGATAAGGTGCAGATATGCCATCAATGTCCCGAATGCGAAGTGCTTCGTTCTGGATTGCTGACAAGTCTTGACGCAGGCGATCTGGGCAATTATAATAACTGTTGATACAAAAGCGTTGACAAAGACAAGAGCCACACGTTAGATCGGTGCAGAGAGAGGAACCTGGGCTGAAATTTCCTCCGGATATCGCGTATGGTTTACCCCTTTGGAGCTGCAATTTTGAAAATAAAACCGGTTACCCGACTATTTGAAGGATGGCGGTTTTGTGAGTAAGGATTTGCCGGGTCATGCCCGTTACCGACATGCCAATGAGGGCTGTTTTCCTAATATGAGGAACAATCAGCTGAATTAGGGTGGAACCACGAGATATAACACTCGTCCCTTGACCGGGACGGGTGTTTTTTGCGTTCTTTTTCGTTGATCTAAGGGCGAACTGGAAATACGCAATAGATGATCAGTCCATTGCATGACAATGAAAATGAATGATGTATATTTTACAGGAGGAATGAGACAAATGGCAGTAAACATTAAACTACCGGATGGTTCTGTACGTGAGTACGCAGATGGGAGCAGTATTGAGGATGTAGCCGCTTCAATTAGCAGTGGACTTCGCAAAAATGCCGCAGCAGGAAAACTGGATGGCATCGTGGTGGATCTGTCCACTCCAATTCATGAAGGGGCTTTGGTGGAGATCGTAACGTTGGATTCCCCTGAAGGTCTTGAAGTGATGCGCCACAGTACAGCTCACTTGCTGGCTCAGGCGGTAAAACGTCTGTACGGTAACAAAGAAGTTCATCTGGGCGTAGGACCAGTCATCGAAGATGGCTTCTACTATGACATGGATCTCGAACATCCGCTTAACCCGGAAGATTTACAGAAGATCGAGAAGGAAATGGAACGCATCGTCAATGAAAATCTGCCTATCGTGCGCAAAGAAGTTAGCCGTGCGGAAGCCATCAATATTTTCAATGAAGTCGGCGACCCATACAAACTTGAATTAATCAATGCTTTACCGGAAGATAGCGTAATTACGATCTATGAGCAAGGCGAATTTTTCGACTTGTGCCGTGGACCACACGTTCCATCTACAAGCAAGATTAAAGTGTTCAAACTGATGAACGTAGCGGGTGCATACTGGCGCGGGGACAGCAAGAACAAAATGTTGCAACGGGTGTACGGTACTGCTTTTGTGAAAAAAGCACAGCTGGACGAGCACTTGCATTTCCTGGAGGAAGCGCGCAAGCGTGACCACCGTAAACTGGGTAAAGAACTGGAAATGTTCACGTTCTCGCAACTCGTGGGTCAAGGTCTGCCGATCTGGTTGCCTAACGGTGCAAAATTGCGCCGTACACTGGAACGTTATATCGTTGATCTGGAAGAAAGCCTTGGTTATCAGCACGTTTACACTCCTGTATTGGGGAACGTAGAGCTGTACAAAACTTCCGGTCACTGGGAGCACTATCAGGAAGACATGTTCCCGAAAATGATCATGGACAATGAAGAACTGGTTCTTCGTCCGATGAACTGTCCTCACCACATGATGGTGTACAAATCCAATATGCACAGCTACCGTGATCTTCCGATCCGTATTGCCGAACTGGGCATGATGCATCGTTATGAAATGTCAGGCGCGTTGACAGGTCTGCACCGTGTGCGTGCGATGACACTGAATGACTCCCACATCTTTGCACGTCCGGATCAGATTAAAGAAGAGTTTGCCCGTGTTATCGAATTGATCCAAACGGTATATAAAGACTTTGGCATTCACGAATATCGTTTCCGTCTGTCTTACCGTGATCCGCAAGACACCGAGAAATACTTCCAGAACGATGAGATGTGGGAAATGTCTCAACGCATGTTGCGTGAAGTTGTGGAAGAACTTGATCTTCCGTTCTATGAAGCTGAAGGCGAAGCGGCGTTCTATGGTCCGAAGCTGGATGTACAGATCAAGACTGCACTTGGCAAAGAAGAAACACTTTCTACCGTTCAACTGGACTTCTTGCTCCCTGAGCGCTTTGAGCTTGAATATGTTGGTGATGATGGGCAGAAGCACCGTCCAGTCGTTATCCACCGGGGCGTAATTAGTACAATGGAGCGTTTCACTGCATTTTTGCTGGAGAACTTTGCAGGTGCGTTCCCGCTCTGGTTGTCTCCAGTACAAGCCAAAGTCATTCCGGTATCCGGAAATTACGACGAGTATGCGCGTGAAGTAGAAGCAAAACTGAAACGTGCAGGAATCGCGGCAGAAGCAGATCTTCGCAACGAGAAGCTAGGTTACAAAATCCGTGAAGCGCAGCTGGAAAAAATGCCTTACATGTTCGTTGTGGGCGAGAACGAGAAAAATGCTGCATCGGTATCCGTACGTAAACGCGGAGAGGGCGATCTGGGCATGAAGCTGGTGGATGAGATTGTGGCTCAGTTGAAAGAAGAAATTGCTTCAAGACAAGTCTAGTTTAGAATCCTGTGTTGTAAAATAAATCTAACGAAACCGTCTGAGAACATGGCTGAACCCATCGTTTTCAGACGGTTTTTGTGTTTCTTTTTGTACCTATACTCTGACAAAAGGTATAGGATAGATGCTTTTTGGTAACCCTTTGCAAGTGAGGGGGAGGTTATACCATGAAAAAGCATTTACTAAAATTCAATGAAAACCACAAGTTCATCATCATGTGCTGCTTCATATTTGCCGGGATTTTGATGAGTTTCAATGAGGCCAAGGCCTATATATTTGAAGAGGAAAGCACGATCATGCATGTCCAGGAAATGAACAATAATAACAAACAAGATGTAGCTCGTGATTTAAAAGCTGAGCAGACAGGAGAGCAAAATCAACTCGAACCTGTATACACGGACGAGGCTCAATTGACTACACTCGTGTACATGGCTTTTATGTGGTCTCCACAGCCAATGGTGTTGCCAAAACCTGAATTACCAGCCAAACGGGTGATTGATCCTGCTGACCCGGCCATGCCAGTGCTGGCGCCGCGTTCAGAACAAATTTTGGAAACCCAGAAGGTGACGGCAACAGGATATACAGCAGGAGTCGAATCCACTGGTAAAACGCCAAAACATCCGCAATACGGTATAACGTATTCTGGGGTAAAGGTTCGACGGGACAAGGAAACCGTATCTACCATTGCAGCAGATCCAAAGTTATTTCCGATGGGTTCCATATTGTATATACCTGGTTATGGTTACGGTATCGTTGCGGATACAGGTTCGGCCATTAAAGGCAACAAGATCGATCTGTATTTTCCGACGACCAAGCAGGTGTACAAAGAATGGGGCAAAAAGGATGTTGAAGTACAGGTTATCAAGCAGGGTGCAGGGAAATGTACGGAGCAGATGCTGGCGGAGTTGTCCAAAGCGATCGATGTCTATAAAACTGTACCGGATTCCTGGCTGGACAAAGCTATCTGAGAATGGAATGTTATGCCTGAATAACAAAAAGGCTCTCTTCACATAATATTGACTGGGGACGAACCCCGCACTGCAACAGGCAGTGTAAATATGAAGAGAGAGGTGATTCGTTGTGGCAAAGAAATCCCAAGGGTACCAAACGCCGAACGAGAAGTATGATGCTGAATTTGGACAGGAGAATGGAAGCGCCGCGTCTAAAGTGAAGCAATCCGCTCAAAACAAAGTACAAGACAATTTCCAAACACCTGATGAAAAATATAATGCCGAGTTTGGAGTAGAAAACACAGGTCAAACCGGCCGTGCAGGAAAAATGAAAAAGTAAGTTGCCACGGTTCAAGCATTAAACTATGCAAGATGAATAAAGAATCGATGATGATTTGTACACCCTGGAGCGGTTGCTCCGGGGTGTTTTCATTTTCATGTTTCCGATTTCATGTTCCTTTTCTAAAATGATTAAAATTTACATAATTCTCCTCAGGCCTCAGTCTCGAGACCGAGACAAATTCCACCTGTCGGCGCTGTTAACCTTAGCATGTCTAAGGTACACTGGATATAGAATAAAGACAAAGGAGACATGAGTGATGAAACGATCTACGCTAGACCGTTTGTGGGTTGGCATACCTCTTATCGCTATAGGTGCAATGATCTTGCTCAGACAATTGGGATATGACATTGATGTAGGATATATATTTAGAACATACTGGCCGGTGTTTTTGATCTGGTGGGGAGTGAAAGGCTTGACGGAAATTCGCCGTAACGGGGGATATGCTGCTATTGGGCCCGTTGTTGTGCTTTCCATAGGTGGATTCTTCCTTGCGCGTAACTTGGGCGTGATTGGTTATTCCCTAGGAGAATTCATTCGTTATCTAGTTCCAATTCTGCTGATCGGCGGAGGGTTATATGTACTAATTGGACCAGGTCATCGGGATCGGAAACCTCATGGAAATGGAAGCAAAACACCGCCTCCACCGCCTGAGCAACCTTATAAGCCATTGTCCCCTCAAGATTTGGAGATGCCCTCATCATTTGATGAAGAGTTCGAGAAGACCTTTGGCAAACCAAAGCAAGAGCAACCCTCGAGTAAGCATCAATCCTTTCATTCCGAAGAGGGGCCGAACCTGAAAAAAGACAGTGAAAAGTTCGGACAGTCTCATCAGAAGTACCATTCACATTCGGATGATCCAAAATTTGGAGGCTTTGGCCACGCTAATTCTCATAACTATAAGTATGGATATGAAGAAGGCTATGGCAAAACAATTAATAAATCCACTTTCATTGGTGATTTTCATATGGGCAAAGAAGTGTTTACGCTGAAACCGATGAATATCTCCTCTTTTATTGGGGATACCGTTATTGATTTGACCAAGGCACAGATCCCATATGGAGAGACCAAAATTGTCATTTCACATTTTATTGGCGATGTTAAGATTTTTGTTCCAGAAGACATGGATCTGGGCATTTCACTGACCAGCAGCTCTTTTCTGGGAGACATGAAACTTCTGGGTACAAAACGTGGAGGTTTTTTGGGAAATGCGCAGGAGGAAACTCCGCACTACCAAGAAGCCGGTAAGAAGCTCCGCATTATTGTCAGTGTTTTTATTGGCGATGTCAAAGTAAACAAGGTGGATTAACCTATGATTCGAACGATTCTTAAGGCAAACAAGTGGGAACTGATGACGTATTTCGTGTTGACCGGATTGATCACACTGGGCGGATTCTATCTGTTATATGGGGATGTGCTTACAGGGGACAATCGCAATCGGGCATGGACATATATCGGAGTTGTCGTTGTAGGTACTGTGGTCACCGGCTATATCGCCGCATTGCGGCTTCAGCGCAAAATTGATTTGCTCGATCTCAATATGTTGAAAGTATCTAAAGGAAATCTTGCGGTTCGCATGCCTGATGCGGAAGATGCTTCTTTTGGACGGGTGTATCAGGAGTTTAATGTGATGATGGAGTCCATTGAGAAAAAAATGAGGTTACTCCAGCGGCTTGGTGAGCAAGAGGTTATTGAAAAGGAACAGGCTTCTGAGCGTGCCGTTATCGAAGAACGTAAACGTATGGCAAGGGATCTGCATGACACAGTGAGTCAGCAACTATTCGCCATGCATATGTCTGCTTCATCCCTTCCACGTCTGCTAGAGATGAATCCGGAGCATGGTCGCAATGTGCTCGACCAGTTAATTCAGATGTCTCATATTGCACAGCGCCAGATGCGTGGATTGATCGCGCAACTCAGGCCGATTGAATTGGAGGGACGCGACCTAACTGCAGCACTCGACAGCTGGTTCCCTGATTATTGTCGGCAAAATGGTTTAAAAGGCGTGAAAGAGCTGGAGTTGGATGGCGGAGTCTCTGATGCCATTGAGCACCAGCTGTTTCTCATTATTCAGGAGGCTGTAGCCAATGTTGTTAAACATGCTGAAGCTGGACTCGTTAGTCTGGCTATCCGGGAATCGGAGCATCAGATCAGCATGAGCATCAGTGATGATGGGCAAGGTTTCTTGCAACAGACGGAGCGACCAGGCTCATATGGGTTGTCCACGATGCGAGAACGTGCCGAGAAGCTGGGCGGTCAAGTGCAGATTATATCCAAGCCTGGGGCGGGTACGACGGTACGAGTGCTCATCCCGAAATTTGATAACGTGTCCGAGGAGGAATCAGAATGAATGGCAAAGTAAACGTAATGATTGTGGATGACCACGATATGGTACGAATGGGCTTGAAGACTTACCTCATGCTGGAGCCTACGTTCCATGTGATGGCAGAAGCAGGTAACGGGCAACATGCACTCGATCAGCTACGTCAGATGAAGGATTCGGAAATGCCGGACCTGATTCTGATGGATCTGATGATGCCGGTGATGAACGGAGCTGAGGCTACGCAAGCCATTATGTCTGAATTTCCGAATATGAAGATTGTCATGCTGACCAGTTTTCTGGAAGATGATCTCGTTGTTCAAGCGATCGAGGCAGGAGCAGTAAGTTATGTGCTCAAAACGGTATCAGCCGAAGAACTGATCTATGCTCTTCAAGGTGCTAACCGAGGCATGCCCGTGATGACAGGAGATGTCTCCCAGGCGTTAACGCGAGGCATTCGGCAGCGGACGGCGAGGGACAGTGAATCTGGACTTACGGATCGGGAGAAGGAAGTACTTCTACTTATTGCTGAAGGAAAAACCAACAAAGATATCGGAGAAGAATTACATATCAGTATTAAAACCGTTAAAACACATGTAAGTAACCTGCTGATGAAATGTGAGATGGATGATCGGACACAACTGGCGATTTACGCACATCGGCAAGGATGGGTGAAGAAGCAAGGCTGAAAATGTTGCTATGACGGGAAAAAACAGCAAATATTGCATGCTTTTATCTCCTTTTTAATTGTTTTTAAGGTACGATTAAGGTTCAAAGTACAAAATAAGGACAGTTAAAGAATATCTCTTGCGAATAAGAGATTGGGAGGTAGAGAGGCATGGACGAACGTAATTATAGATCAAATCGACAAGATGAGGAAAAAGAAACGAATCAAACTGAAAATCGGAATCCTGCCGGAAATGATGACTCCTCGTATTATTATTCTTACGGACCATTCCAGTCTGTGAGTCAGGAAGATACAGCTAGTGGCAATGGGCCAGGGCAAGAAGGAAATGTGGAGATTACAAGACCAGATCCAATAAAACCTGTACCTTCTTACCATAATAATGACTCCTCTGGTCAAACGGGCAGAATGTCTGGCGGCGGTTCGGGTCATGGCGGAGGTCAAGGAAATGGAAATAACAATGGTAACTGGAACTATAACAACCGCAGACCAAGGTCTTCTGTAAGATCACTTCTGTTCTCCTTTATCGCAGGTATGTTAGTCATCACTGTGTTGATGTACACAGCCGACAGAACGAACATGTTCACACCACAAGCCGCGCTGACGAATAACGGAACGGAATCTGCTCAGGAAACACCGAGTAATACAGGTGGAGGTAACAATGTGACGGCGTCCTTGCTACCGACAGGTAAAGAGGATGTATCCTCTGTGGTGAAACAGGCGAGCCCGGCTGTCGTGAAAATTGAAACGCTGGCTAAACAGTCCACACGTGGTTCTGGACAAGGTGGAGCAAATACAAACGATCCGTTGTATCAATACTTCTTTGGTGGCGGACTTGGTGGACCTAACGGAAATCAACAACAACAAGAACAAGGTCAACAGCCTCAACCTCAAGCGAGCAATCAACTCGTACCCATGGGGATCGGCTCCGGATTTATTTTTGATAAAGAAGGCTATATACTGACGAACCAGCACGTTGTTCAAGGTGCAGATGTCATTCAGGTAACACTTGAGAACAATAGCAAGCCATATGAAGCTAAATTGCTCGGAAGCAGTTTTGATCTTGACCTTGCCGTGTTGAAAATTGAGAAAAATAGCGGTGATAAAGATTTCCCTGTAGCACCGCTAGGCAACTCAAATAGCACACAAGTTGGTGAATGGCTTGTAGCGATTGGTAACCCTGAAGGTTTTGAACATACAGTAACTGCAGGTGTTCTTAGTGCCAAAGAACGTACGATCAGCATTCCGGATCAAGAAACAGGTAAAACACGTGAATACAGCCACTTGTTGCAAACAGATGCTTCGATTAACCCGGGTAACTCGGGTGGTCCGTTGCTGAATCTGAACGGAGAAGTTATCGGTATGAACGTTGCTGTAAGTGCGGATGCTCAAGGTATCGGTTTTGCAATCCCGTCCAGTGTCATCTCTGAAGCGGTGAAATACTTGAAAGAGAACAAAGATGTTCCCAAAGAACCTGTACCGTTTATCGGTGCTTCTCTGATGAATCTCACCCCGGAAGTGGCCAAACAAATGGGAACAAATATTACGGAAGGTTCAGTTGTTGCAAGCACGGTGTACCAATCTCCAGCTTACCAGTCTGATCTGAGACCGTATGATATCATTACCGGCGTAAATGGTACTTCAAAAGCAACAAGTCAGGATTTGATCGACTTTATCAAGACTCAGAAAGTCGGCGGAGAGATTACGCTTAATGTTGTACGTGACGGCAAGAAGATTGATGTGAAAGTGAAAATTGGCAACAAGTATGATTACGATACAACACAAACACAGCAACAATAATTGCAACCAGGTTGAAGTAGATGAAGGTAAGAACGGAAGGGTTTAAGGCCCTTCCGTTTTTTTTGCACGATGTTTCTGTTCTGTTTTTGCATAGTTTCTCTATTATGGATTATGGAGAAGATGCGAATCAGGCTTTGGCCTGTTACAATGGGGATACAACGATAGGGTAAAGGAGAAAGACCATGCGCTCAACGATTTTAATTGTAGATGACGACGAGAAAATTGTGTCTATGCTGCGCCGAGGCCTGGCATTTGAAGGATATGAGGTTCAGACAGCTTCTAACGGAGCAGAAGGCCTAAGCAAGCTGATGGATAAGGAGCCGGATATCGTAGTGCTCGATGTGATGATGCCGCAGATCGATGGCTTTGAGGTATGCCGCAGATTGAGAGAAGCAGGTAGTAAAGTTCCTGTGCTGATGCTTACTGCAAAGGATGAGGTTCAGAGCCGGGTGACCGGACTGGATACCGGTGCTGATGATTATTTGGTGAAGCCGTTCGCATTGGAAGAATTGCTCGCACGTGTCCGTGCTTTGCTGCGTCGCAAAGCGGATATCTCCAACGTGGTAGACAATCGCCTGGTATATGAAGATATCATTCTGGATAACGATTCACGCGAAGTGCTCCGAGATGGCAAACGTCTTGAACTGACAGCAAAAGAGTTTGAATTGCTTAATCTGTTTATGCAAAATCCGAGAAGGGTACTGTCTCGTGACCTCATTATGGACAAAATATGGGGATACGATTATAGCGGCGAGTCCAATGTGTTAGAGGTCTATATCGCGATGCTTAGACAGAAAACAGAAGAGCATGGTGGCAAACGTCTCATTCAGACGATCCGGGGAGCCGGCTACATTTTGAGAGGTGACTCGTAGCATGTCCATTCGGTTAAGACTAACCGCATGGTATTCGGGAATTCTGGCAGCCGTGCTGATCTTTTGGGGTGTGGTCATTTATGCTTTTGTGTATTTTAATACCTACAACGAAGTAGAACAGCAGTTAAGGGAAAAGAGTTTGAAGATTACCCAGCAGATCGGAGTTAATCCGTTATCACAGACGCTTGACCTGGAGCTTTTTGCAGAGAGTCAGCTTCAAGAAGCTCAAATCTATATTCAGTTGGTCGATTATCAGAGTGGATCGTATATGCGTTCGGACAATTTAGTTAAATCCAGAATTTCTTTTCCGATTGCTAAGATTCACAATATACGTGAGGAAATAGGGATTACTAAAATGGTCGTGGAGGGCATTCCTTTTCTCGTTAATCAGCAAGCGTTATCTCTCCAGGGAACGAACGAGATCAGAGGACTGTTACAAGTAGGGGCTAATGTCAGTTCACAGGAGCGTTTGCTCGAGGCATTGCGTAATATCCTGGTATTTGGATGGCTTGTAGCTATGGCGCTTGCGATTACATCGGGTTTGATTCTTGCCCGCAAGTCTATGCGTCCATTGGTTACTGTTATTGACGCGGCTAATCAGATACAGTCCGGTGACGATCTCAGTGTCCGTATTCAGTATTCGGGGCCGAAGGATGAGATCGGTCGTCTGATTGAAACGGTGAATAACATGCTGGAGCGAACCGAGCTGTCTTTCCGTGGGCTGGAAGAGACGAATACGGCACAGCGCCGATTCGTATCCGATGCTTCCCACGAGTTGCGAACACCGTTGACTACCATTCGAGGAAATGTGGATTTCCTGAAAAAGTTGTGGGATCAGGAGGGTGGAGACCACCCGAATCTGGATGAAGAAACGATCAGGCAGATGTCTCTTGAGGCGATTGAGGATATGGCTGATGAGGGCAAACGTATGAGCCGTCTGATCAGCGATATGTTATCACTTGCCAGAGCGGATACAGGTCAGAAAATCGAGCTCAATCCCATTCCACTGCAGATTCTGGTGCAGGAAGTAGCGCGTAGGGCTCAGTTCCTGGATCGGCAGGCAGACTGGCTTCCTGGGGATTTGTCGATTCTGAACGGTATTTACGTAAACGGAAGCAAAGATTATCTGCAACAGGTTCTGTTTATTTTTATCGAAAATGCCTTTAAATACACCCCGGAGGGTTCGGTTACGCTGGATGCTCTGTTATATAAAGGGCAGGTCGGACTGCGGATCAGTGATACGGGAATCGGTATGGAACGGGATCAGGTACCGTTTATTTTTGACCGGTTCTACCGGGCAGACGAATCTCGCGGGGCTACGCCGGGTATCGGACTTGGATTATCCATTGCCAAATGGATCATTGAGGAGCATAACGGGTCGGTTGAAGTGGTAACGAGACGAGGAGAAGGAACCACTTTTATCATCTGGTTGCCTGTGGTCTTTGCCCCGCCTATCGAATAAAGGTATAATAGGATGAAGACTGCAATTACATCGGCCTATACAGCCGAAAAGAAAGCGGGTGGCAACCAAGTGGAAGTACTGCGAATTTCGCCGCGGGGATACTGTTATGGAGTTGTAGATGCCATGGTGCTTGCTCGTCAGGCGGCACGCAACCTGGATTTACCACGGCCTATTTATATATTAGGTATGATTGTGCATAACAAACATGTGACCGATTCTTTTGAAGATGAGGGCATTATTACGCTGGACGGTCCTAATCGTATGGAGATTCTGAATCAGGTGGAGAGTGGCACGATTATTTTTACGGCTCACGGTGTCTCGCCGGAGGTACGTAAGCTGGCTCGGGAGAAGGGGCTGACCACAGTAGATGCAACCTGTCCAGATGTGACGAAGACTCATGATCTGATCCGGGAGAAGACGGCTGAAGGTTATGATATTATCTACATCGGTAAGAAGAATCATCCGGAACCGGAAGGTGCGATTGGTGTTGCACCAGACCGTGTTCATCTGATTGAGAAGGAAGAAGAGATTGAAGGTCTGAACGTGCCTGCGGGGAAAATTTTGATTACCAATCAGACGACAATGAGTCAATGGGACATCAAACACATTATGAGCCGGTTGCTGGAGAAATTCCCAGGAGCTGAAATTCATAACGAAATATGTCTCGCTACGCAAGTACGCCAAGAAGCGGTAGCAGAGCAAGCTGGGCAGGCCGATCTTGTTATTGTTGTAGGTGATCCACGTAGCAATAACTCCAATCGTTTGGCACAAGTGTCCGAGGAGATTGCGGGCGTGACAGCATATCGTATATCCGACGTATCTGAAATTCAACAAGACTGGTTGAAAGGTGTGCAGAAAGTGGCTGTGACATCAGGAGCTTCAACTCCAACACCAATCACCAAGGAAGTTATTCAATATCTGGAGCAGTATGAGCATGATCAGCCGGAAACGTGGGAAATTGTACGTACCGTTAATATGAGCAAGCTATTGCCGCCGGTTCGAGAGAAGACACGTAATATTTAAGTTTTTATTAGTTTTAAAAAAAGTGAAGAATCACATAAACAAGCTGGTTTCGAGCCTATCTCGATTCCAGCTTCTTTTGATTACTTCAATTTTTTATATGATAACAATATAGAGTCAGTAAGATGTGAAAAAAGAAAAAAAAGTAAATTTGAACAACCAGAAATTAACAATAAATTCAGTATTCCTGTTAAATTGTTGGAGGGATTGAAGATTAAAAATAATGCTCCAAACGCTATTCCAGTGACAAAATACAAAAGGGATTTTGTTAGGAAAGTATAATGTTTAATTTTTTTGTCTAGAAAAAGTGACATTGGTGTTGCAATAAATAAAAATAAGAAAAATAAGACTACAAAACCTGTCATAAATAATGAGATACCGGTATAATACAGGGTGGTTTCAGTGTTCCTATTCATCATATTAAAAAATGTGAAAATAATTGAACCTATTAAAGCAGTTGCAAAAGCACTAATTACTTTACTCAAAATTATTCACCTCCTTCGATAATAAGGTTATACTTAATATAACAGCGCCTGTTAAATAATAACAGGCGCTAAAAAACTAATTTGAAATATTGAAATTCCTAGCCAACGTACTCGGTGCTCCTAGATATTCAAAGCCCTCATGTGGGTGATTGAAAATAGTAAGGGTAGTTCCATTACTCAGTCTGACATATAATTCATGAGCAGGAGCACGGTCATGAGTGCCTGCAAAACTATAAGAGCCCCCTTTTTGGGTTATAACTCTCATTTGATAGTCTATCTCATTTCCAGAGACTGCGTATGGATTTCCAGACTTGTGAAATACAGTTACATCTGTTTTTGAAGAGGTTTTGCTGTTAACGATTCTGTTGATATGTTGTCCGGAGTCGGTTTTTGTACTGACAAGCTTTTTATCTTTGTCTAAAGCGTGAGTAGTAGAGACATCCTTATAAAATGCTTCTGAAGCTGTAGTTGAATCTGTGTAAAATATAGTATCTCCTACAGTTTTTGTTCTATAAGTTTCTGCACTAGAACTAAACCCACGATTGTCACCTTTAAAGAATTTTATATTCTTTCCCCAAGTAGCCGCGTTATACCAAGGATCTTCTGCATAATCCATGGGTATAAAAGTCTTATATGTCCATTTAAAAGAGTTATTAACTGCTGCTAAGGATAGAGTAGGATTTAAGATCGATGAGTCAATAACTTTTATTATACTATAAGGTTTTTTGGAAAGACGCTCTAACTCTTCATTGCCTAAATCCATGTTTTTGTTAGCATAGAATTGTTTGATTTCATCTTTTTCACTGGAAGTAAGAGGGATATCAAACTGTATTTCGTATGTGTTATAAACTTGGTTACTGTCAATTTGATCTACAAAATTATTTTTCTGAGTTTCAGACAACAGGTCTCCATTTTTTAATATAGTGTATTTACTTACTCCAGGAACATTGTCCCACGAAAGAAGTACTTTTTCTTGAGTAACTATTGCATTTGATTTAATTTTAGTTTCAGTTTCGTCACTGTTTGTTAAAGCCTTAAAAGAGTTATTATCTGTCTCTGTTGATACATACATTACATTTTCTTCTTTTTCACTGTCTAAGCTAATTTTGAAGCGATACAATGTATTAGGATCCAAATTATTCAAGATAATTTCTTTATCTACACCTTGATATACTATTTCATTACCCTGGTCTAAATCTTCTACAGTTACCACACCATGGATTTCATTAAAAGTCATAATAATTGAATTTGATGTAGTCTCGATTTTAGGGGGGGCTAATTTGATTTCATTGGATTCTGCAGAAACCATCATTGAGCCTGACATTGAAAATATAAATAAAAAAGATAAAATTATTGTTTGTACCTTATGCATGCTTTGTTCAACTCCCTTAATTTTTTATAAATTGACTACAACCTCCTTTCAGAAATGTAAATGCTTACAATAATAGTTTAATTTAAATTTTAAATGTAGTGAATAGGACAAAAATCCCTTTTTTAATACGTTATTTACAATGATTAATTTTATTTTAGTAATTTAAAGCATTCTATGTTTAAAAGCTTACTACACGCTGAGTATCTTGAGCGCCATTCAGCAGGCTCTATTAACTTGGTGTATCCATAAAACCAATACAAGCTTGTTATTGTTACTATAATAGTCGGTTTTTATGCTTTCTGTGAGAAACAAGTTTGTAGGATGAAGGTGTCCCAAATAAGAGTGAATAATTTACGAATATTACTATTAATATTACTTAAATGGAATATATACTATTTGTATTACTTTGAAAGCTGGGATGAAGAACTCTTTTCCGAATTAAATCAATATAACCCTCAATACAGTAAAGACTGTATTCAAGGTAGTTTGTACGACTGGTTAATGAAGGAAACAGTAAAATTAAATTCATTGGCTTGGGACGCCTCAGTCTGAAAACAAGCTAGATCTCTTCATTTATCTCACGCAGGTATACAATGATGCTAATGATCTATACTCATATAAATGAGGACTTGACAAGAGTATACTAAATCGTTATATTTACTTTAGTGATTAAAAGCTTAAAAGCGAACAAGCGTTTAAGCGTGACAGAGTTTTTGGGATACGGACCACAAGATAATCAGACGCACGATATAAACGAGTGCTCTTATACAAGGAAGGATGGGACAATTTATGATCGTAATCGCAGGCAAAGCTACCTCGGAGGACCAAATTCAAGATATCGTTAGTGTGATTGAAAAGGAAGGGTTGCAGGCACATGTATCCCGTGGAGAGGATCGCACCATCATTGGATTAATTGGTAAAGTTGAACCTAAAATGCAAGAACACTTGCGCCAAATGAAGGGCGTCGAGAACGTGGTGAAGATTTCGAAATCTTACAAATTGGCAAGTCGTGACTTCCATCCAGAAGATACCGTGATTTCGATCAAAGGTGTAGATATCGGCGGGAAAGAACTTGTCGTTATGGGCGGACCTTGTGCGGTTGAATCTGCAGCACAGATTGATGAAATTGCTGGACTTGTGAAAGCTGCAGGTGGTCAAGTTCTTCGTGGTGGTGCCTTTAAACCACGTACAGGACCGTATAGCTTCCAAGGAACAGGTGTAGAAGGTCTGATCATGATGGCGGAAGCGGGCCAGAAGCATAATCTATTGACGATTACCGAAGTCATGACGCCTGAATACGTAGATATTTGTGCGGAGTATGCGGATATTCTGCAGGTGGGTACACGTAACATGCAGAACTTCGACTTGTTGCGCAAGTTAGGTGAGTGCGGCAAACCGGTATTGTTGAAGCGCGGATTCAGTGCGACATACGATGAATTGCTTAATGCGGCGGAGTACATCCTCGCTGGTGGCAATCCGAATGTGATGTTATGTGAACGAGGTATCCGTACGTTTGAACAATACACTCGTAATACACTGGACCTGTCGGCAATCCCTGTCTTGCAGTCTTTGAGCCATCTACCAGTCATCTCTGACCCGAGCCATGGTACGGGACGCCGTGAACTGGTAGAACCGATGACCAAAGCTTCGGTAGCCGCTGGAGCTAACGGCTTGATTATTGAGATGCACACAGATCCCGATAACTCTATGACTGGAGACGGTGTACAGTCTTTGTTCCCTGATCAGTTTGCGAACCTGTTACAAGATCTGGAGAAACTAGCCCCAATTGTTGGGAAAACATTTAACACAGCTAAACAGCCTGCTGCATTTTTCCCGGCACGTGTAGGCGTATAATTAACACGGTTATAGAGATTTGAAGAGTCAAAACCGGACTTCTGTTCAGATTTGTTCCTTGTGAACAATTTGGGTAGATGTCCGGTTTTTCGTCTATTTTGCACAGATGAACATATTTATTAATCAAAGGTGATAAGAAACATTTATGATGTCACGTTTTTCCATGATTTAGGACATTTTTAGGGTCGCTTTACCGCATTAAATCGGTCAAATATGAACTACTTACGTTGTTAAATGAATTTTTAGATATTATAAAATGTAAGTATACCTAACATGCTCGCAAAAAATACCTTACATAAGTATTGACGATGTTATGTTTCAGAATTTATAATGACGACAGAAAAAAATTCGAATATATAGACATTTTCTTCGTGGGGTTGTTTAATGTTCGGAATATTTGGGAGGACGAATACATGTCGGTTGAAAACGTATTGAAATCAATTCAAGAGAACAACATCGAGTGGGTAGATTTTCGTTTTGTAGATTTGGCTGGTCGTGCGCATCATATCTCTTTGCCAGCTTCGGCTGTTGATGCAGACACGTTCGTAAATGGAGTAGCGTTTGATGGTTCTTCTATCCAAGGTTTCCGTGGTATTGAAGAGTCCGATATGGTTATGATGCCTGACCCTGAAGCGACTTATGTCGATCCGTTCACTGCACACCCTACATTGAATGTTATGTGTGACATTTTCACACCGGATGGCGAGCGTTATGAGCGTGACCCACGCAGTATCGCAGTTAAAGCTGAAGCTTTCCTGAAAGAAAGCGGCGTAGGTACTGCAGCGTTCTTCGCACCAGAGTCCGAGTTCTTCATCTTTGACGATGTTCGTTATGAGAGCGGAACGAACAGCTCTTCTTACTTCGTTGATTCCGAAGAAGCATCATGGAACACAAACCGCAAAGAAGAAGGCGGCAACCTGGGCTTTAAAGTTCGCACTAAAGGTGGATATGTTCCAGTAGCTCCAGTGGATACCCAACAAGATATCCGTAGCGAAATGTGTCGTTTGTTGGAAGAAGCTGGTTTGTCCATCGAGCGTCATCACCATGAAGTAGCGACTGCGGGTCAAGCTGAAATCAACTTCCGTTTTGATACGTTGAAGAAAACAGCAGATAACCTGCTTGTATACAAATACATCGTGCACAATACGGCACGTCAATATGGTAAAGTAGCAACATTCATGCCAAAACCATTGTTTGGTGATAACGGAAGCGGAATGCACGTTCACCAATCGATCTTCGATGGCGATTCCCCATTGTTCTATGACAAAGGCGGTTATGCTAACCTGAGCGAAATGGCTCTGCACTACATCGGAGGTATCTTGTACCACGCTCCAGCACTGATCGCTTTGACGAACCCAAGCACGAACTCGTTCAAACGTTTGGTTCCTGGTTATGAAGCACCGGTTAACTTGGTATACTCCAAAGGTAACCGTTCTGCAGCTGTACGTATCCCGGTAGCAGCGGTAACACCTAAAGGTTGCCGTATCGAGTTCCGTACACCTGACTCCACAGCTAACCCTTACTTGGCATTTTCCGCAATGCTGATGGCTGGTCTGGACGGAATCAAACGCAAAATCAACCCAACTGAGCTCGGATATGGTCCACTTGATAAAAATATCTACGACCTTTCTGATGCAGATAAAGAAAACATCCGCAGTGTACCGGCTTCCCTCGAAGAAGCACTGGATGCACTGGCAGCTGATAACGAGTTCTTGACTGAAGGTGGCGTGTTCACCAAAGAATTCATCGATAATTACATCAACCTCAAACGCGATGAAGCTAAAGCTGTTGCGATCCGCATTCATCCGCATGAGTACAGCCTCTACTTCGACTGCTAATCGGTTGGAGTCAGAACCGAAATTGTTCCAATTCAAAGCCTCCGGGATGCATTCTCGGAGGCTTTTCCTTGAAACAAACAGTATAGCGCTTTAACTTTTTAGGGTGATAAAGGAATTTGATGGCTTTTAACGAGTTTTCAGTGCCTATTCCCCTTGAAGCGTTTAGGGAATACTGATATCATAGCGATAATATTTACTTCATATGTTAGGGCGTGTCTGAAAACTCCGAAGGGAGCAGATTTTGCCGGATTTTCGTTCCAAGCCAGGAAGTTCTCCGCAGGCGTGCCGGGGCACGTCAAGGGGAAGTGACGCAGCAGGGGGCGAAAAGACGATAAAAGATGCACTTCAGCGAGTTTTAAGACACGGCCTAGTTAAGGATGGAAAGGGCGGGGGATTTTGTGACAAAGAGAGCGTATAACTTTAATGCAGGACCAGCAGCGTTGCCACTAGAAGTATTGGAGCGTGCTCAGGCGGAATTTGTAGATTTTCGTAATACAGGCATGTCGATTATGGAGATGTCTCACCGTGGGGCCGTGTACGAGTCTGTACATAATGAAGCTCAGGAGCGATTGCTGTCGTTGCTAGGCAATCCGAAAGGGTATAAAGTTCTTTTCTTGCAAGGCGGTGCAAGCACACAATTCGCGATGTTGCCTATGAACCTGCTTGGGGCGGGTCAGACAGCTAGTTACATCATGACAGGCAGCTGGGCCAAAAAGGCTCTGTCTGAAGCGAAGTTAATTGGTGAGACACAGATCGTAGCTTCTTCAGAATCCGATAAATTTATGAAATTACCGGATGTTTCGAATCTGAGTTTGCCTGAACGTACGGCTTATGTGCATGTAACTTCAAATGAGACAATTGAAGGTACACAATTCAAGGCTTTCCCTGATACCGGATCGGTACCGCTCATCGCAGATATGTCCAGTGATATTTTCTGCAAACCGTTTGATCTGAATCAGTTTGGCATGATCTATGCAGGTGCACAGAAGAACCTCGGTCCTTCGGGAATTACCGTTGTTATTGCACGCGAGGAGCTGGTGAGTGAATCTCCGAAAACCATTCCAACCATGTTCCGTTACAGCACGCATGTAGATAACAATTCCCTGTATAATACGCCGCCATCCTTCTCGGTATATATGGTGAACGAAGTGTTAAAATGGATCGAGGAACAAGGCGGTTTGGCTGGTGTGGAACAAAAAAATATCAAGAAAGCGGAGCTGCTCTACAATACAATTGATTCCTCAGGGGATTTCTATCGTGGTTGCGTTGCAGCAGAAGACCGCTCGTTGATGAATGTGACGTTCAGACTCGCATCTGAGGAACTGGAGAAGAAATTCATTAAAGCTTCGGAGCAAGAAGGTTTTGTAGGTCTGAAGGGGCATCGCAGTGTAGGAGGACTTCGTGCTTCGATCTATAACGCGGCTCCATATGAGAGTGTTAAGGCCCTTACCGACTTTATGAACCACTTCCAACAGGCGAACGGATAATCCCTGAGAAACGAACGCATGACCAAATATGGCAGTAGTGAAGCTTCGATTAACTATCCTACTGTTGTGGCAAAGCCTTCCACATTGACGTGTGGAGGGCTTTTCTTTAAAATTAGAGGATTGTTGTGTACATGAAAATGAAATAAAAGGAGATTAAACACATATGGCTTTACACATCGTTCTGGTTGAACCAGAGATTCCGGCTAACACGGGCAATATCTCGCGGACTTGTGCGGCGACTGGCACCCACTTACATCTCGTGCGTCCTTTAGGATTTCGGACAGATGATGCAACTTTAAAACGTGCTGGGCTGGACTACTGGCATGCCGTTCATATTGAATATCATGATTCTTTTGACGAGGTTCAGCAGAAGTATCCGAACGGACGGTTTTTCTACGCAACAACGAAAGCGAAAAACCGGTATTCCGATTTCGAATTTCAGGATGGAGATTTTCTCGTGTTTGGTAAAGAAACGAAAGGGCTTCCACCTGAATTAATTGCTGCTAATCCAGAAACTTGCATGAAGATGCCTATGAGTGGTGATGTTCGCTCATTAAACCTTTCCAATTCAGCAGCAATTATTGTATATGAAGCACTGCGTCAGCTAAATTTTCCAGGACTGGATTAGTGAATGGTATCCGAAAAGACGGTTAGAATTCGATAAAAAAACATTTTTCAAAAAAAAGGACAAAAAATGTTTATTTCCAGCAGGATTCGACAAAATTTTGGCGAATCTATAGATATAGTACTAATGTACCTAGAAATTCAGAGTAAGATAGGAGAGGTGTGCCGTAGCTATGAAGCCAGCTGGAGTAGTTCGCAAAGTTGACCAATTGGGTAGGATCGTATTGCCTAAATCTTTGCGCAAAAGGTATCAAATGAATGAAGGAGATCCTGTAGAAATTTTAGTTCAAGGGGATCACATTATCTTGGAAAGATACCGTCCGAAATGTATTTTCTGCGGATCAATGGAAGATGTCAATGACTTTAAAGAGCGTTACATATGCGCACAATGCTTAGAAGAAATGACTCAGCTTTCATAAAAGCAAGCAAAAAACACTATGGAGCATACAAACTCCATGGTGTTTTTGTTTTTTTAATGTTTAACGTTGTATAAAATGACACAGCGACTTGGAAGCTCGTTCTTGCACCCAGTGTCTATGTAAACTAATAAATCATCCTTAGTTCAACTGATTTAGCACTGGCAAAATCTGATTCCATACAGCGTTCAGGATGCCTCGCATATTCTCCTCTTCACTGTTGATACTGATGACAGCCTCTTTGGAAGGCAGGACAATGCAGAATTGACCATAAGCTCCATCTGCTCGGTAAGCATCATGCGAACACATCCAGAACTGATAGCCATAGCCTTTTCCCCAATCTCCATCGCCATTCGTTTCGATCTGCTTACGTGTAACGGCTCTGATCCAATCTGCTGGAACCAGTTGTTTACCGTTCCAGCGACCTTCCTGAAGTAGAAACTGTCCAAATCGGCTTAGTTCTTCATTATTCAGCCAAAGACCCGCACATCCCAAGGTAACTCCGAGTGGAGAAGTCTCCCATTGGATATCAACCATGCCTAGTGGTTCAAAAAGACGTGGAATGAGGTAATCCTTTACTGTCAGACCAATAGCCTCTTGCAACATGGCCGAGATCATAAACGTATCACCACTACTGTAAGTAAAATGTTCTCCTGGCATTCGATCCAATGATAGAGACATGTAGTGTTTGACCCAGTCCTTTTCCTCTAAAGAAGCTCGTTCGTCAGCCCAGAGGGGTGGGTCATCGTGACCTGATGACATGCGAAGCAGATCCCTCAATGTGAGCTCTCGCGGAGAGGGCAGTTGTGAGGGGGGACGCTGTGCTTGGTCATAAGGGAAGTAATCGCCCAAAGTGTCATCCAACTGAATAAGTCCTTCTTCAACGGCAAGTCCAACCGCCATGCAGGTAAAGGATTTACTTACAGAATGTTGCACACGCCTGCGATCTCCGTCCGAATGCCATTCATCCAGAAGTCGCCCATTTTGTAGTACACGCACAGAGTGCACAACAAGCTTCTCTTCTGTGATTGTGTCAATAAATCCTTTAAGTTGTTCTGCCATGATAACCCTCCAGTTCCAAGCGTTTACCTGAATGAATTCAGTCTGGTGAAACGTTTCCGTAATCTGATTGCAAAATTAGAACTCATGTTAGTATATTCTCGGTTTGATGTCAATTCTTGTGTAATAATGAATGATTAAATCCGAAAATACTCGTTATAAAAGTGCCTTTTGAATCAAAATTGGAACAATCAGGTCACTTTTTTGATAAAAAAACGCGAAAATTGTAAAAAGGTTATTGACAGAGTTTAGTCAACGGGATTATGATTTATTCGAAACGATTCGAAGAAATCGCTTCCAAGTAAAATGTTGATATTTAAACTCCAGGTAAATCAGTGTTGATTGTTTTTGAAACGATTCGAGAGAATCGTTTCGATAACCAAAGCCAGTAAAAATGAGCATGTTGGGGGAAGTAACAGCAAGCAAAGAAAGAGAAAAAGCAAACCGCAGTTAAAAGCAACAAAGATGAAAGGGGTTACGATCAATGGCGCATATTACGATCGAAACCGGATCGCCCACATTATGCATGAATACAAGCATACACGTGGTATCCAGTGACTCCGGAGAGACTTCAGGCGGTACACTATATCTGCTTCACGGGGCAGGAGACAATGCGAGTACCTGGCAACGTCTGACCACCATTGAGATGTATGCAGCCCAGTATGGTTGCACCGTCATCATGCCTGAAGCCAATCGCAGTTATTACACGGATATGGAATACGGCCTGAATTACTTCCACTACATCACGAAGGAACTGCCTGAACTATGTGAAAGGCTACTGAAGCTGAATTCCGACCCAGCCAAAACATATGTTGCTGGTTTGTCCATGGGTGGATATGGAGCGTTGAAATGTGGGTTGACCTATCCTGAGCAGTACAGCAAAGTGGTGTCTTTATCCGGTGTAACGAATATTCAGGCGCGGCTTCGTGATCCCCATATGCCGGAAGGCATGGTCAAGGAAATGAAAGCGGTTTTTGGGGAACGGTTACAGGTAAAGGCTGATCAGGATATTTACGCATTGTCAGCCAGACTGCTGGAGCAGGGAGGAGCCTTGCCGAAGATATTGAGTTGTTGCGGGGACCATGATCCTTTCGTGGACATGAATCGGGACTACGCCGAGTATATGCAGGGAACTGCATTTGATTTTCGGTATGTAGAAACACCTGGCACGCATGAATGGAGATTTTGGGAACAGCATCTGAAAACGATGTTTGATTTTCTTTACAACGACAACACCATAGTAGAGTGAGGAGATGCAAATTGAAACCTGCAGCCGAAGGACCTAACAAAAAGCTGAAGGCAAACCTGAGAGGTAAGTCGCTTTGGACTGAAATCTGGAAACACCGAATGACGTATACCCTGCTTATTCCAGGGATGGTCTGGTTGATCCTGTTTGCCTATATGCCGATGGGCGGCCTGTCACTGGCGTTCAAAGACTACAAGGCTAACCTTGGAATCTGGGGAAGTCCGTGGAGCGGATTTGAAAACTTCAAATATGTCTTCCGCGATCCGACCTTTATTGATGCCGTATGGCGGACGCTTTACATTAACATTTTGAAGCTGATTATTCAGTTCCCGTTCCCCATTATTCTGGCACTGCTGTTGAATGAGTTGCGGATGCGCAGAGGGAAGAAGTGGTTCCAGACCGTCCTGACATTTCCGCACTTCCTGTCCTGGATCATCGTATCCGGTGTAGTCATTAACGTGCTTGCCTATGACGGACTTGTAAACAGTGCACTTGGATTACTTGGTTTCCCGACGATTAATTTCTTGGGTTCGGAATCCAACTTTGTTCCGATGTTGTTGCTGACTGACATCTGGAAATCGAGCGGCTGGGGCGCAATTATCTTCCTGGCAGCGATCTCCGGTATCGATCAGGATCAATATGAATCTGCACAGATCGATGGAGCATCCCGGATGCAGCAGATGTTCCGTATTACGCTGCCAAACATTATGCCAACGATCACGGTTATGTTTATTTTGTCGGTGGGTGGATTGATGTCCTCCGGTTTCGACCAGATCTTCAACTTGGCGAACGCCGCAACGAAAAATGTATCTGAAGTACTCGATGTATATATCTATCGGATTACGTTCCAGTCATCAACCGACTTTTCATTCTCGACAGCGGTCAGCTTGTTCCGTTCCCTGGTGAATATGGCGCTGCTACTTCTGGCCGACAGATTTGCCAAGTGGCTTGGTGGAGACGGTTTATTCCGATAAGAGAGGAGGAGAAGTGAGATGAGCAAAGCTGGAAGAAAACCTAAGATTGGCACCGAACGAATGACCTTTCTGGATTACATGATATTCGCCGTTTTATTGGTACTTGCACTGATGATTCTGATTCCGTTCTGGAATGTCATTATGATCTCGTTTGCAACCCAAAAAGAGTATGCTGAAAATCCGTTCCTGATGTTCCCGAAAGAGTTCACGCTTGATTCATATAAAGCACTGTTCGCTGACGGTAGAATCCTGTCGGGTTACAAAAATACATTGATCTTGCTGGTGATTGGTTTACCGCTGAGCTTGTTCCTGACAACAAGCATGGCTTACGGCCTGAGCCGCGGCAATTTCCCATTTAAAAAGTTTCTCTTTTTCCTGGTACTGTTCACCATGATCTTTAACGGGGGGATCGTTCCTCTGTATCTGATTATGAAATCACTACAACTAACAGGTACATTATGGTCTGTTATTCTGGCAGGAAGCTTCAGTGCCTTTAACATGATTCTGATGATGAACTATTTCTACACACTGCCTGAATCCCTTATGGAATCTGCACGACTCGATGGTGCAGGAGAGTGGAGAATTTTATTCTCCGTCGTTCTTCCGCTGGCAACGCCAATTATGGCAACCATTACACTCTTCTACGGGGTAGCCTACTGGAACAGTTGGTATGACGCGATGATCTTCCTGCGAAAAGCGGACCAGTTACCGCTGCAAAACGTGCTAAGGAACATCATTGTAACTGCCACAACGAATGCCTCCAATGCATCCAGTGTGGACGCAGTAAAACTGAGTAGCTTCTCTATGGGTATGAAGATGGCTGCAGTATTTATCACGATGGTACCAATTATGTGTTTCTTCCCAATGTTGCAAAAGCACTTTGCCAAAGGGGTATTAACAGGGGCTATCAAGACCTGATATACACATAGGATTTCAATGCACAAGAAATTCGACTAAAAACATGGGGGTAAAAGCATGAAAACGGGTAAAAAGTTGTCAGTCAAATCGTTATTTGCGATCACACTCTGTCTCATGATGTTGGTAGTGTCGGCTTGTTCCAACAGCAGCAAAGGCTCAGATGGTGGCAACGAAAAGGATGCGGAAGGGAATTACAAAGATAACCTGACCATTTCCGTAGCGAATCTGACCGAAGTGAAAACCGGAAATATGGACAATGAGTTCCATAAGTTCTGGGAAGACAAGTTTAACATCAAATGGGATTACAACTATATTGACTGGGATTCATGGGGTGAGAAGCTTCGCCTGTGGATTAACTCTGGTGACCTGCCGGATGTAGCCGTATGGAATTATGTACACGGTGATGCCATCAACAACATTGATCAAGGCTTGTTCTACAAGTTCCCGGATGATTGGAAAGAAAGATGGCCTAACGTTGCCGCGGCTTACAAGCTGACAGGACTTGGCGACAAGTTGGAAGAATTGACAGGCGGTACGTATGTACTTCCTAGACCTATTTATTTCGAAAACAAACCCGCTGATCCGCTGACCAACCAAATCGGTGTTATCGCTCTTCGTAAAGACTGGGCAAAAGCCGTTGGGTTTGAACTGAAAGATGCGTACACAACTTCCGAATTGAATCAGTTCGCTGAACTGGTGAAAGAAAAGGACCCAGGTAAGGTGGGTAATAAACTGGTGCCATTGTCTTACAATGCTGCCGATGCAATGACAAACATGATCATGCCGAATAGTGTTCATGCGATGACAGACGTTCCTTTCTACAAAGGTGAAGATGGTAAGTTCCATTGGGGCCCTGCAGATCAGGAAACACTGACAGGTTTGAAATTGATGCAAAAAGCGTACAAGGATGGGTTGCTTAACCCAGAGTTCTACACTTGGAAAAACAATGAAGGACAAAACAACTTCAAAGTAACAGGTACTGCGGCTGTAACCAGTCTTGGTGGACTTGCTTCTTATAGACAAGGTCTGGATTCTGATATGAGAAAGAACCTTGGCGTTAACAGTGATGATCTCGTTCACACAGCGATCGTTCTTGGTGATGACGGTAAATACCGCAATATGGAGCAAGCGAACTTCTGGTCTGCTCTGATTTTCAACCCGAACATCAGTGATGAGAAATTCGAACGCATTATGGACTTGATCGATTACTCTGCAACCAAAGAAGGACAATTGCTGATCAACATGGGCTTCGAAGGCAAGGACTGGAAATACGATGACAACAAAGAGTTGGTGAACTTGCTACCAGAGGGAACGGTACTCGAAGACAAGTACCCTGCACGTTTTGAAGGACTTTATCTTCTTGGTGATGACTTCAGTGTAGTAAACCCTGCAATCAAAAAAGATTATCGTGATAGAGCAGTAGAATTGTTCCAGGAGAAAGCAAAGCTTGGTACTGAAAGTAAATCACTTGCACCATACGATTGGGATGTTAACCTGTATGATTCCAAAGCGAAGAGCCAAGCATCTTTCGATTATCAAAACGAATATGCGAACTTGATCCTCAAAGGCGGAGACTTGGAAGCTAACTGGAAAGAGTGGGTTAACAGCAAAATGTCTCTGGTTCAGCCTTATCTGGACGAATTGAACGAAAAGTTCAAATAAACGTAATGAAATGAAGAACATCAAGGGGATGACAGGAGCGTTCTGTCTCTCCGTCCGATTGAACCCGGTGCGCGGTCTCTCCCCGAACGCAGCCGGGTTCTTTCTTTCAATTAAAAGGTAGTGGAGGATGGTTACGTGAATAATCAGCAGTTGATGGATTTAGTGAATCAGATGACGCTGGAGGAGAAAGTGGCACAGCTGTTACAGCTGACTGCCAACTTCTATGAAGGAACAGATACGCAGGGCCAGATTACAGGGCCGATGGAAGAGATGGGCATTACAGAGCAATCCGTGAGAGCGAGCGGCTCCATTCTTGGCTTATCCGGTGCACAAGCGATTATGGATGTACAAAAGGCTTATATGGAAAAAAGCCGTCTCGGCATCCCGTTATTATTCATGGCAGACGTGGTGCATGGTTATAAAACGATCTTCCCGATCCCGCTGGCCATTGGCTGTTCATGGGATCTGGAACTTGCGGAGAAGAGTGCCGAGATTGCGGCGCGTGAATCCGCAGTATCCGGTTTGCATGTCACTTTTGCACCGATGGTCGATCTGGTTCGTGATCCGCGCTGGGGGCGTGTGATGGAAACAACGGGTGAAGACCCGTATCTAAATAGTTTATTTGCTGCTGCTTTTGTACGTGGTTATCAGGGGGATAACCTGACGGATGAGCTGGATCGTCTTGCAGCCTGTGTAAAACACTTTGCCGCGTATGGTGCAGCGGAGGGTGGACGTGATTACAATACGGTAGATATGTCAGAGCGCCAGCTCCGTGAATATTATCTGCCAGCATATAAGGCGGCACTGGATGCTGGTGTGGAGATGGTCATGACTTCATTCAATACCGTTGATGGTATTCCAGCCAGCGGGAATGAGAAGTTAATGCGTAATATTTTGCGCGAAGAATGGGGCTTTGATGGCGTGCTGATCTCGGACTGGGCTTCCATTCGTGAGATGATTGCCCATGGTGCGGCCGAGGATGACCGGGAGGCGGCATACCGTGCGATTCGTGCGGGTGTAGATATGGAGATGATGACGCCATGTTACGTCAACCATTTGCCTGAACTTGTTCAAAAGGGTGAAGTGCAAGAGCACCTTGTTGATGAAGCGGTTTTGCGTATTTTGCAGCTCAAAGACAAGCTGGGTCTGTTCGATAACCCGTTCCGAGCTGCTGATCCGGAGCGTGAGCGCGAGATCGTTTTCTCCAAGGAACATCGTGAGGTATCACGAGAACTTGCTGCGAAGTCTGCGGTGCTTCTCAAAAATGACGGACAGACCCTTCCGCTACAACCTAATGCGAGAGTTGCATTAATTGGACCTTTCGCTCAAAGCGAAGACATCCTCGGCTGGTGGTCTTGTGAAGGTGTCAAATCGGATGCGGTGAAGCTGGGAACAGCGTTGCAAGAGCGTCTCCCACAAGGTAAGGTTCTCTTGGCTCAGGGCAGTGATGTGCATACTATCACGGATGAGCAGATTGCCGTAGCACTAGAAGCAGCAAGTCAGTCTGATATCATCGTGCTTGCACTGGGTGAAGATTCCGAGATGAGTGGAGAAGGCGGCTCGCGGACAGATATTCGTTTGCCGGCAGCGCAGTTACAATTGGTACAGGCGCTCAAAACGGCAGGCAAACCAATTGCCAGTGTCATTTTCAATGGACGTCCACTTGATCTGAACGGGGTTATTAGCGAATCAGATGCTGTACTCGAAGCTTGGTTCCCAGGGAGTGAAGGAGGAGCAGCGATTGCGGATATTCTCACAGGAGCAGTGAATCCGTCCGCGCGACTTACGATGTCCTTCCCGCAATCGGTCGGCCAAGTCCCGGTATATTACAACCATTTCAATACAGGTCGCCCAATCAACCCGGATAATACCGAGAATCGTTATGTTTCCCAATATATTGACAGTCCGAATGAACCGTTGTTCCCGTTTGGATATGGACTATCCTATACGACATTTGCTTATGGAGAGGTTGAAGTCTCTGGACAGGAGATGACTGCAAATGATTCTCTGACGGTTCAGGTGCGTGTAACCAATACAGGGGATCATGCTGGTGTAGAGACTGTGCAACTATACGTTCGGGATGTAAGCGGAGAAGTGGTTCGGCCGATGCGTGAGTTGAAAGATTATGTGAAGCTTTCCCTTGCACCGGGAGAAACGGGTACGGCTAAGTTTACATTAAATGAAGAACAATTGCGTTATCATCATGCTGATCTCAGCTATCGCAGTGATCGTGGAGAGTTTCGTGTGATGGTTGGACCAAATAGCAGAGATACACAGAGCCACACATTCAGACTTGTCTGAATCGTTTTATGCTGTAATGAGATGTCTGTTACTTCTTATTTTAAGTTCAGGTCTTTCATTAGGAAAGGCCTGATCAACATAACAGAGGAGCGAAGAATATGGTCAGTATCAAGGATATCGCCAAAAAGGCGGGAGTTTCCATCTCGACCGTATCGTACGCGCTGAATGGAAGCAATAAAGTCACCGATGAGACCCGTTCTAAAATTTTGGTCATCGCCAAAGAGCTGAACTATGTTCCCAACGCGGCTGCCAGAACCTTGAAAAAGAGAGAGTCACGGATTCTAGGTGTTTTTCTCACGGATTTCAGCGGTGATGTATACGGAGACTTGTTAACGGGTATGAAGGCGATATGTAATGCCCAAGGGTATGATCTTATTGTATGTAGCGGTAAACAGTCTCATCGGATGTTGCCGGAGCGAATGATTGACGGGGCGATTATTCTCGATCATACGTTTTCAAGTGAGGAACTTATGCAGTATGCGGATCGAGGACATAAAATTGTAGTGCTTGACCGTGAGTTGAAACATCCTAATATTAATCAGGTACTGCTTGATAACAAGGCTGGGGCCACACTGGCGATGGAATATTTGATTGAACACGGGCACAAAAAGATCTATGTGGTTACAGGCCCAGAAGGTTCGTTTGACTCTGTACAAAGGTTGAAGGCTGTAAGACAGGTTACGGAGCGTCAGGCGGATGTGGAATGGATTGAAATCGTGGGAGATTTCGAGAAAAGCGGTGGGGAACGAGCCGCAGATCACATTATACAGACATATAACGGACCGGCTGCTGTCTTTTGTCTTAATGATGAGATGGCTATCGGTTTATGTGATCGTCTTGCAGATAGTGAACTGGAGATTGGCAAACAGATTGATGTCATTGGCTTCGATCATATTGAACTTAGCAACTACGTGCAACCCAAACTGGCAAGTATCGATTATTCCAAACGAAAGTGGGGGGCACTTGCAGCTGAACAATTAATTAAAATTATAGCTGGAGAACCTGTGGATCACGAGCGCATATATGTCACCTTAGTGGAAGGGGAATCCGTAACCGGGCCTAATTCGGTAGAAGTCAGGTTGCCCATGCCCAATGCAAACGAACGTGCAGTCAGCTATTAAACAAGTTTTTTGTGTCACCGCCGAGAGTTTGTTAGGTGAATTCAATTGTTATAGCAAGAGACAAGCTTTGGAGGGAGAGAACATCCTTTTAAAACTTGTCTTTTGCTGTATGCAGAAACATGAAAAAAGCCCCTCCGAAGAGAGGCTTGGCCCTACAGTTACAGGCCTTTTGTTTTGTCTTGGTTGTAGGATGAAGTGAGGATGCCTGTAATAAATAGCGTTAATACAACTGCGATAATCCAGAATGTCAGTGAAAACGACATACACTTCGCACCTCCTGCACAAGCTCATTTACTTCTATTATAACCATATTCGTTAGAAAAGGAATGCCCTGTCCCATCATTTGTAAAATAAAAAGTGGGTAGGAACAGGTCTCAGATTGCCATCCGAAGGGTTATTGATGACTCGATTATTCAGAATTAGCGATGAGGAGCCACCGCCATCAAGATTATAAGCGTCCACCACGCCAAGTTTAAGAAGTCGACCTTGCATCTCTTCGAGGGTAGCACCTGAGCTTCCGCTCTCGTTATAACCATCGACAACCATAATCAGTAATTGATCATCTTTGTAGTTACCAATGACGGTTCGTGGAGCACGCTTCGGTGACACCTTCCATTTGTCTGGAATAATCGTTTTCTGTCCATTTTTCATAAGGATAGGTACAAATGTCGCTCCAAATTGCGGGTGTAGGCGATCCAGGGAGCTTTTATCGAAAAACTTCCCTCCCACCAGCTTACCATCATCGTTTAGCCCGACAAAGAACAGGTCTTTGAAGCTAGCCTGAAAACCGTTGATATACTTCCCATCCATGACGGTAGTGCTGAGGGGGTAACGCTTGCCGCCGCTGTCAGCAAATCCGCCAGCATTAATCCCGGCAATCGCTCCGCTCCGTTTCACGGCCTGCATTGTCGTTTCTGATCGCCCTAGCTCACTATTTAAGGCCATCTTCATCGCATTGTGATCTTTCAGCTTGATCTTCATGGCATATCCCTTGTAGCTGCCTGGGTTTACCCGGTACAGTTCAATGGTGATCCGATCACTGTCTACACGATCAAAAGGAACGCCAAGTTTGGACGTAATGCGCTTATTGTAGATTGTTTCCGGGCGAGCGGCTTGAACTTTAGCCTTTTGTACAATGGTAGACATCGTACTGGTCGTTTTATTGTAAAGCAGGGTCGTTCTTTTAATAGAAGAAGAAGTTTGAACAGCAGCCTCTTTTGCTCCCGCAAGTTCCTTACTGATTGTTTGGGTCTGAGAGGTTACCTGATCTTCTGGCAAGCTTGTAGGCATGATAGATCCTACTTCTAATTCAGGACGAAATAGCAACAAACATATGATCAATCCTATAAAAGGAGCGAGTGCAAGCATAAAAACACGATTAACCTGTTTCACGGGTGTAATCATTTGAGCAAGTCCATCTTTTTCTGGAGAGCTTCCAGTTGTTTCTTCACTTCGCTCAATTGCGTATACAATTTGTTGCTGTTGTCTGTTTTGTTGCTTGCATTGTCCTTGGTGAACGTAAGCAGTTCATTGAAGGACTGAACCTGTCCTTGCAATGCTGCAACTTCTGAAGAGATCGTTGTTAGTTGCTTTTCATAATCGCTTTTCAATGCGTCAATCTGATGCTCAGTATGGACCTGAAGCTGGTTGATCATCTGTTGCTGGAGGTGATTACTATAATAGTAGGTTCCAGTGACTCCTAGTGCAATGAGAACGATCCACATGACCAGAAACCATTTAACGGATGATCTGATCTTACCTTTGGCGCTCCGGGTGTGATGGATGTCAGAAGACGGGTCGGATGGTTTCATAACATCACTCCTGGTTCTATATATTAGATTAAAAAATTCCAATCCTCATTCTATCATGGTGCTATTGATTACGCAAAAATGAAATTCTTTAAATAATAGATCAAAAAGAGATTGCATCGGAAGGAAGTCCTAGGATACAATTTCTTATAGATGCAATAAGTAGGAACTTTGGGCAGGTTTTTCGACTTTTTTAGATAGAAATGCAGGAATTTTATACTAGGTTTTGATCATTTCATGCATGGAATGGGGCCCATCTTGCCTTTTCTACAGTAGAATACAGTCAGAAAACAGAGTTTTTGAGCGCTGAGTCCTGTATTTTCCTTTTATTCGACATAATCCGACCTTAGCTTCATCTATACTCGGACTGTCGCATAAAGGATATAGATGGAAAACAGAAGTCAATTGTCCAATACATAACAGGGGGAACCACAATGAAAAAAGTATGGCAGGTGGTCATCGTAGATATCCACCCCACCAGCATGCTGGGAACAAAATTAATCTTGGAAGAGCAACAGGATCTGACGGTACGTGGTATGACTTCGACCGGAACGGAGGGTCTTGAACTGGTGAGTGCGCACAAGCCTGATTTGATTCTCATGGATTATCGTTTGCCAGAAGGGCAGGCAGATCAGTACATCGCTCAAATCAAAGGGCTATCGAACGAGACACATATTATTATTCTGACAGATGAAGATAACGTAAAGTTGTTTCGTTACCTGATGAGCCTCGGTGCAAGCGGCATGTTATCCAAACAGGCTTCGCCAAGCCAATTGATTCATCTGATCTCCGGACTAAGAGAAGGCTACGTTTCAATACCCATGTCTTGGTTAAACAGTGAGGATTGGGGGCAACCTGCCGATTCACAGTCTGAAGAAGGTATAATTGAACTAACCGAGACAGAAACTTTTATTATGGAAAGAATTGTTCAAGGGGTAACCTATGATAAAATAGCGAGTGAGATCAATGTGAGCAGGCGTTCGATAGACAATTACTTGCGTAAAATCTATGTGAAGCTGGAAGTGAGCAGCAGAGCACAGGCCATCGAACGTTATGCCTTGCATGCAAGACAATCCAAGACGGTGTCTTAATTATTGTCTCCGCTGGTCCTAGCTGGTCATAATAAAATTGCTCCTAGAGGTCAAAGTCAGATTGCCTCACTTCATGAGATAATTCAGGTATTCGTTCAGTTATATTTGGTGCCCATTCGGAATAGGTTGTAGGGCGGCTGCGAGAACAGTTTCGGAATAGGGATGAAGGGGGATCTATCCATGAAATATTTCTTTGCTTCCCGTACCAACAGGCTTTTGTCTTCACCACTGAGGGATATACGTGAGATGTCTGGCAAGGAGTATTTCATTTCTCTCGCTGAAGAATTGCCCGCGGAGGAACTGTTTCCTTTTAAACTTTTGGAGGAAGCGGCGTTGTCCGTATTTAGTTCAGGACCTTCTGCATTGCAGTATGGTGAGCCAGGTGGATATGCTCCATTAAGAGAATGGTTGAATAATGATTGGAATAAGCGCAAGGGTATCCGGACTGTCTCCAATCAGATTTTGCTGACTACAGGCACCCAACAGGCAATCGATCTCGTGATGCGTCTGTTACTGGAGCCGGGAGACTCTGTACTTGTTGAACATCCGACTTCTCCCGGTTGTCTTGAAGTACTCGAAATGCAAGGAGCCACAATTGTACCTGTTATGGGAGATCAGGATGGAATTTTACCAGATTTATTGGAACAGCACATGCAGCAGGTGAGACCGAAGCTGCTTTTTGCTGCACCCAGCTTTTCCAATCCCACGGGGATTTTGTGGAGCCTGGAACGACGAGAAGCTGTTCTTGATCTGTGTGCGCGTTACGGTGTGTTGCTTGTTGAGGATGATTCCTATGGTGAGTTGCATTTTGACGGCTTGGAGCCAGCTACCTTCTATCGCAAGTATCCTTCACTCTTCGCATTGGACACTGCAGATCAAGGTGGACATGTCCTCTACATCGGGTCCTTCAGCAAAACAGTTGCACCTGCACTCCGCACAGGGTGGGCTGCGGGACATCCATCACTGATTCAGGCAATGGCCTCCGTCAAACGAATTGCGGATGGACAATCCAGTCCAATGAATCAGCGACTACTGTACCAATTGCTCGCTCAGTCACCTTTTCGATGGAGCGATCACTTATCCATGCTGAACAGGGAATATAAAACAAGACTTAAATTAATGCTTGAGTTGTTGAAGAGACCCGGCTGGAAGGGATGTAGCTATAACATTCCTCAGGGTGGAATGTATCTATGGGTGCGATTGCCGGAAGGACTGAACAGTGAGGCGCTGCTTAAGGCAGCTTTATTGAAGGGTGTATCTTTTCTACCTGGAACGTTATGCTCCACAGGAACACTTGATCAACAATATATTCGGTTAAACTTCAGCCGTCCCGGCCGGGATGAGTTGTTGCTTGGCATGAATTTGATTAACGAAGCCATCTCAGAATTTACCGCTCGTAGCTAAAGGTAGAGCGATTTCATCCAAAGAATTTCAGATTAGTTTACAAATCATCTAGATTACCTTATTGCATCCACTAACATTTTTATATATAATATGAATTAATGAGTGATCGACTTCTTTAATACGATGCAACAATCGTTGCGAGTTAGGGGGACACACTCATACATTTTAATCATTGGGGGAAATTTTAACATGTCTAACGTTCTTTTTATTAAAGCTAATGACCGTCCTGCGGATCAAGCAGTTAGTGTTCAATTGTACGATGCATTCCTGAGCGCATACAAAGAGTCCCATCCAGGTGATACCATCACTGAGCTGGACCTCTACAATACAGATCTTCCTTACTACGGCAACACTGTAATCACTGGTGGTTACAAAGCAGCTAATGGTATCGAAGCAACTCCAGAAGAGCAAAAAGCAGCAACACTGGCTGAGCAATTGCAAGATCAATTCCTTGCAGCTGATAAAGTGGTATTTGCATTCCCACTGTGGAACTTCACTGTTCCAGCACCACTGGTTAACTACATCTCTTACCTGAGCCAAGCAGGCAAAATGTTCAAATACACTGCTGAAGGCCCAGTAGGTCTTGTAGGCGACAAAAAAGTAGCATTGCTTAACGCACGTGGTAGCGTATATTCCGTAGAGCCTATGGCATCTGCTGAAATGTCCGTTCGTTATGTAACGAACGTACTTGGCTTCTGGGGCATCCAAAACCCTGAGGTTGTTGTTGTAGAAGGTCACAATGCTTCTCCTGATCGTTCCCAAGAGATCGTGGAAGCTGGCTTGAAATTGGCTAAAGAAGTTGCAGCAAGCTTCTAATCCAATTCCATATGGAAAACGCCCGTCGTCTCCGGAAGGAGATAACGGGCGTTTTTTTGTATGTTTTTGGCGAGCTTATCGTTCATCATATCGTTCAGTTCAGTTCTTGGTTGGGTTCAGGAGATATCGTTCGGTGACTTCGGCAACCTGAACAGGATCTTCCTGTGCCCAATCTTCGGATGAAGTCGAGTTTACATTGAATGTGTTCAATTGATCATGCTTAGTCCATGCTTCTATTTCCCCGGCCGTCAGTCCCTGGTCTTGCATCATAAGTGCATGTTCCGTTAATGCCTCCACACCTTTAACGGTGAGCATATACTTTCCACGGGAAATACGTTCAAACCAGCTGTAATAGTTTTTCTGCAAAATGGCTGCCGCTGAGCCTACACCTGTCTGACGGGCAAGTGCCGCAGGTGAAGATTCACCACTGGACCTTAGCGCGGCGGCGACACGTATAGCCTTTTCCCGATAAGCCGTCATCAGCTGGCGGCCTGTACTACCTCCTGTATTATAGTCTCCGCTTCGTTCATCGAATTCCTTCAGCAGGCGCTGGCGACGTATCCCGCTCTTGCGAGCTACCGGGAGGGATCGCACAGTACCTGATATCACCGTGGGTTCGCATAATACATCAATTAGAGGTGCTTTGGTTTTGTAAAAAGTGACGGTTAACAGCCCCAGGCCGAGCTGCCTGCACAGTGCTGTTAGCTCACTCCAACGCTGATTGACCGCTCCGCGTTTACTTCGGTTACGCTCCACAGCCAGATATACGAGTGGGCTGATTTTCAGGCGTTGCAAACCTTGCAATAGCAAAGACAGGTTAAACGTTTTTTTCATCTCGACAATAAGGGGGTCCGTCTGATCTGCCTTCATGCCGACGAGGTCACAGTGCTTAACCTCGGCTTTGATATCAAAGCCGCGCTGTTCAAAAAAAGTTTTGACAGGGGAATACAGCTCCGTTTCATATTGTATAGCCATGCTCTCTACTCCTCTCCCGAAGGTGCTCTGTCTGCCTTCGCCACATTGTCCGGTTTCCATCATTAGAACCTTCATTATAGCATATTCATGCTTTTTTTTCTGAGGTCACAAGATGTCTGATAGAACAGCACATACGTAAAATTCAGGATCAAGGTTTGAAAAAAAGAGGTCAACTTATCCAAGTTGCCGCATAGGTATGTAATACACTTTTCACATCCATACAAGACCATTGTAACAAAGGTAGCGGGACTAAGCCGGACCGCAGAAGGGTATTCAAGCAGGAGCTGCAATTCTATTGATTTCTTCATACCATTCGGAATGGTTGACAATCACACTAAAGGAGCCATGGGAGGTACCAAGCATGAATATTTTTGAACGCGTTGCGGAATATCGGGCAGAGAGTGACCGTTTGTCATGGAACGGAACATTTGAAGATTATATTGCACTGCTGAGAGAGGACCCGACTCCGGCAATGACGGCTCACGCACGAGTGTATCAGATGATTGAATCGTTTGGGGTAGAAGAGGCCTCGGGACACAAGCGTTACAAATTTTTCGAGCAGGAGATTTTCGGCTTGGATCGTTCCATTGAAAAACTGGTGGAGGAGTATTTTCATTCGGCTGCACGCCGCTTGGATGTACGTAAACGGATTTTGCTTCTGATGGGACCGGTCAGTGGGGGTAAATCCACGTTGGTGACCCTGCTAAAAAGGGGATTGGAGCAATTTTCACGTACGGAAAAAGGGGCCGTTTACGCCATTGAGGGATGCCCGATGCATGAGGAGCCGCTACATCTTATTCCGCTGGAGCTTCGGCCCGATGTAGAGAAAGAGATCGGTGTGCGCATCGAGGGCAATCTGTGCCCTTCCTGCCAGATGAGACTTCGCACCGAATTTGGTGGGGACATCAGCAAGGTTCCGGTGGAACGGGTCATCATCTCTGAAGATAACCGGGTGGGCATTGGTACATTCAGTCCATCAGACCCGAAATCTCAGGATATTGCTGACCTTACAGGCAGCATCGACTTCTCCACGATTACCGAATTTGGATCGGAATCCGATCCGCGGGCGTATCGTTTTGACGGGGAACTGAATAAGGCTAACCGTGGTTTGATGGAGTTCCAGGAGATGCTGAAATGTGACGAAAAATTTCTGTGGAACCTGTTATCCCTGACGCAGGAAGGCAATTTTAAAGCAGGCCGGTTCGCCCTAATCAGTGCAGATGAGATGATTGTGGCACATACGAACGAATCGGAGTATAAGTCTTTTATTTCAAACAAGAAAAACGAGGCTTTGCAGTCACGGATGATTGTGATGCCGATCCCGTATAACCTGAAGGTGTCGGAAGAAGAGAAAATTTACGCCAAGCTGATTCAGCAAAGTGATATGAAACATGTGCACATTGCACCGCATGCGCTGCGTACAGCGGCGATCTTTTCCATACTTACACGATTGAAGGAAACGAAGAAACAAGGCATGGATCTGGTGAAAAAAATGCGGATGTACGATGGCGAAGAGGTTGAAGGGTATAAAGAAGCCGATCTGCGAGAAATGCAAAATGAATATTTGGACGAGGGCATGTCCGGTATCGATCCGCGGTACGTGATTAACCGGATATCCAGCGCTTTGATTAAGCAAAACCTTCAGTGCATTAACGCGCTGGATATCCTGCGTGCCATTAAGGATGGACTGGATCAACATGCTTCGATCACAAAGGAAGAACGCGAGCGGTATTTGAACTTTATTGCTCTGGCACGTAAAGAGTATGATGAACTTGCGAAGAAAGAAGTGCAGAAAGCATTTGTGTATTCGTTCGAAGAGTCAGCCAAAACGTTGTTTGAAAATTATCTGGATAACATTGAAGCGTTCTGCAACTGGTCTAAAATACGTGATCCGCTGACAGATGAGGAGATGGACCCGGATGAGCGGCTGATGCGTTCCATTGAGGAGCAGATTGGGATCTCCGAGAATGCGAAGAAAGCGTTCAGGGAAGAGATTCTGATCCGGATCTCGGCATACTCCCGTAAGGAACGCAAATTTGAATACAGTAGTCATGATCGTCTGCGGGAAGCCATTGAGAAAAAGCTGTTCGCTGATCTCAAGGATATCGTCAAGATTACGACTTCTACGAAAACACCGGATGCCACACAATTGAAGCGCATGAATGAGGTCATCAAACGTCTCATCGAAGAGCATGGATACACAGCTGCAAGTGCAAATGAATTGCTAAGATACGTAGGAAGTTTGCTTAACCGTTAACCTGTAGCACCATTCCGAATTAGGTCCTGAAGATTTGTTGTGAGGCTCCTTCACAACAGATTCAGGGCCTTTTTATATTGAATTAAATCATTATTCATCAATAATTTACAATTTAATATAATCAATCCCACATTAAATAGTTCTTAGGGTGTATGTGTGTTTAGGTAGTTTAGTCTATAATCAATTAAAATTGTTTTAATTTTGGTTGAAAAAGTTATGGAGGAGTTGATCCGATCGGATATGAGTAGTATTTCGGCAGAAAGGCAAAAACAACTGGATTATGTGGGGTTAACTGCACAGGATTTGAAACTACTTGCTGATCATCGGCCTGTCTTCAAAAAGGTTGTTGAAGAAGTGGTGGATCACTTCTACAAACATGTCGGGAAGTATCCTGAATTAATAGAATTGATCGCCCGCTTTTCCAATATTGAACGATTGAAGGAAACACAACGGATGTATTGGTTATCCATGACAGACGGCATTGTGGACGATGCTTATATTGAACAGCGGATCACCATTGGATTAGTTCATTCGCGTATCGGACTGACAACGAACTATTATCTCGGTGCTTACATGGCCTATCTGGATATCGCTACCACCATATTTAAACAGCTTATCCCCGATTCGTGGCACTACGTCATACATGCACTAAGCAAAATGTTCAATCTGGATTCACAGCTTGTTCTGGAAGCTTACGAAAAAAAAGAAAAAGAACAGCTTCACCAGCTCGCTGCAGATCAGGATGGTACACTGCAAGCGATCACACAAATTACAAAGGAACTTACTGGTATGATTACGGAATTAAATGAAAATGCGTTATCCATCTCCGCTGTAGCGAATGAAACGGTTGTGTCTCAAGATCAGGCCAATGTTCTGTTGAAGGAATTAACCGGCGAGATGCAACAGATCGAAAAAATGGGTGAACTTATCCGGGAGATTTCCGATCAAAGTCACCTTGTCGGCTTGAACGCTGCAATTGAAGCCGCACACGCCGGAGAGTTCGGACGCGGATTCGAAGTGGTGGCAAGTGAAGTACGTAAGCTGGCAGCAAGCTCCAGAGACGCGCAAAGCAAAATCCAATCCAATCTGGATCAGATTATGGAGATCTTGGAGAGAGTGCAACATGAGTCTGATCGTACGTCGAGTGGGGCGCAAAGTCAGGCCTTACGTTCATCGGAGCTTGCCGTTTTTGCCACAGCGATGGAGAAGCTTGCAACGGATTTGAGGAAACTGTAGCAGTAACGTGAACCCGGGTGCACCAGGAACCTTCCATACCGTTTCCGGTTGTAATAAGCTATAATGGGTAGACAAACCTGCTGTTGTTATAGAAATATAGCCGGAGACAGGCGATTTAAAAAGAGGTCGAGGTGATTAGATGGCTTCTATCCATGATGTGGCCAAAGAAGCGGGAGTATCTGTTGCAACCGTTTCCAAAGTATTGAACGACTATCCGGACGTTAGTGAAAAAACACGTAAAAAAGTGAATATAGCTATCGAACTATTAAAATATCAACCCAATGTAGTCGCTCGTGGACTGGTTAAACGCCGTTCATGGACAGTGGGGGTACTGCTTACCGTTCCGTTTACGAATCCGTTTGTATCCGAGTTACTTGAAGGGATCAAAACAGCCTTGGAAAATAGCGGTTATGATCTTGTTCGATTATCAACTCGATTTGATGACCCTACATATTCTTTCATCAAGCACTGCCGTAGCCGAAATGTGGATGGCGTTGTTGTTTTCGGGGAAGGACGGGAAAACAAAAGCATTCAGGAACTGGTCACGGCAGAGATTCCAACCATGTTCATAGATACCGATCTGTTTGGCAAACGTGCAGGTTACATTACGACAGATAATGTTAATGGTGTTGCTATGGCAGTGAAGCATCTGTATGAACTTGGGCATCGCAAGATTGCCTACATCTCAGGTACACTGGGACCTGCTGTTGCTAACCTTCGTTTAGACGGGTACAAGGAAGGGCTTCGTTTATGCGGTATTCCTTATGCGACGATCTATCTGGAAGTCTGTGACTATTCATTTGATGGCGGTGCCAAGGCAGCTCGGCGTTTGCTGGCTCTTAGGGAGCAACCTACAGGCATCATCTGTGCCTCGGATATGTCTGCTTTTGGCGCGATTCATGAGATTGAAAAACATGGTTTCAGTGTGCCTGAGGATATCTCAGTGGTTGGATTCGACAATACGTATTATGCCGAGGTGTTTAAGCCAGGATTAACAACGGTGAATCAAAATATCTACACCATTGGTATTCGATCCATTGAATATCTGATTGCGATGATTGAAAATCCCTCGTATACACCCCCTGTCGTGACGGAACCATCGAATTTAATTGTTCGCCAGACGACAGCGCCTGTAAATGAAACGTATCCGGAACTACCTGCACAGCCATAGGCTGTGCTTTTTTTGTTACTGAATGATACGTTAATATTGAAGTGCGAATGGCATGGGCGGCGATCATAAGTATAAAAAGAGGGGGATGGACACTAAATTTCCATATTTACAGTAAAAGGTATGATGACATAAATTTGATAATGTAACCGCTTACTTAGAAAGTTAAGCAGGTTCCCAAGGGCGTAATCAGGCTCACTTGAGGAGGTTAAGAACCGTGCATTGAAGTTCCTGATTCCATCCGTGCGACGTAATATGTTGCCAGTTAACAGACCAGCAGAGGAAATCCATGCATGCAGAAGTGTGTTGTGAAATGCCCGATGTTTGACCGCGTTACAGGATGGATGACGAAATTCACAAGGAGGAATTGACGTGCGGGGAAAATGGTTGAGGTTATGCTTGGCAGCAACTCTGATCTTTAGTTTGTTGCCAGGGATCGGAGCAGGAGAACAGAAGGCAAGCGCAGCAAATGCAGGTGACATTTTGTTGTCTCATTCGTTCGAGGATGGCACGACCCAAGGCTGGACAGCCCGGGGTGGAGTAACGGTTGGCGTGACTGGAGATCAAGCTTACCAAGGTACACGTTCTCTGAAAACAACAGGTCGCACAGAGGCCTGGAATGGACCTTCATTGTCATTGCCGGATGTGGTAGACAAGAATGCTGTCGTTGAAATATCTGGTTACGTGAAACTGGTTGCAGGTTCAGCACCGGCTAATCTGAAATTCACCGTGGAACGCCGTGATGGCAACGGGGATGCGCAATATGATCAGGTTAACGCAGCCGAGCAAGTAACCGATCAGAAATGGGTGAAGCTGCAAGGGCAATATAGTTATGAACAAGGCAGTGGCCTGCAACTGTATCTGGAGAGCACGGATGCAACCGCTGCTTATTTGTTAGACGAGTTCCAAATCCGGCTTGTTAAACCTGCTCCAGAGAATCCAGGTGAGCCGGGAGAACCGGGCAAAGCTTTGTTTAACGCTGATTTTGAAGATGGGAATATCGGAAAATGGAAACCTCGCGGTACTGAAAAGCTGGAGGTAGTCAGCGGCATCGGACACAATAGTAACCGCAGTTTGAAAACCTCCTCCCGAACGGAAACTTATCATGGACCGTTGGTAGAGGTGTTGCCTTACTTGCAAAAGGGAAGTACGGTTCATGTCTCCTTCTGGGCGATGTATGATGAAGGGCCTGCAACGCAGGTAATCAACGGCTCATTGGAGAAGGAATTTAATGGTGATGCAGCTAAGCTGGAATATGCAACCTTTGCTTCCACTACACTGAATAAAGGCGAGTGGAAGAAGATCGAAGCAGATGTCATCGTGCCGGCAGAAAGCACGGGTGTAAGCGGATTGCGGATGTATGCCGAGACACCGTGGAAGCAGTCTTCTGAAGTGACGGAGACAGACACGATTCCGTTCTACATTGATGATGTTCAGATTACAGCGACGGAAGCGATCGCAATTGAGAAGGATATCCCGGATTTGGCCAAAACGCTGGGGACATCTTATGCTCTTGGCGCAGCAATTGACCAAACGGCTCTAGATCCACAAGATCCGCACTCGGATCTGCTTAAGAAACATTTTAAAAGTATTACTGCGGGCAACTTCATGAAAATGGATGCCATGCAGCCGACGGAGGGCAACTTTGTCTGGTCTGAAGCAGACCGGCTGGTTAATTTTGCTGCAGCGAACAATATGGAGGTCAGAGGTCATACGCTGCTCTGGCACAGTCAAGTGCCTGACTGGTTCTTCACCGATCCTAATGATCCATCGAAGCCAGCTACGCGTGAGCAACTTCTGAAACGTATGAAAACACATATCCAAACAATTGTGAGCCGTTACAAGGGTAAAGTGCATACATGGGATGTTGTTAATGAAGTCATCTCGGACGGCGGCGGTCTGCGTGATCAGGCGAGCAATTCGAAATGGCGGGATATCATTGGCGATGTAGACGGTGACGGAGATGACAGTGACTACATTGAACTGGCTTTCCGTTATGCACGCGAGGCTGATCCTGACGCGGTACTGGTGATCAATGATTACGGTATCGAAGGCAGTGTCAGCAAAATGAACGACATGGTCAAACTGGTGGAGAAACTGCTGGCTAAAGGTACACCGATTGATGCTATCGGCTTTCAAATGCATGTGTCGATGTACGGACCGGATGTAAAACAAATTCGTGAAGCGTTCAACCGGGCGGTTGCTCTGGGGGTTCACATTCAAGTAACAGAACTGGATATGTCGATCTATTCAGGGAACTCGGAGCAGGAGAAACCTGTGACCGATGAGATGATGCTGGAGCAGGCTTATCGTTACCGTGCGCTCTTTGATCTGTTCAAGGAGTTTGATGATCGTGGTGTTATGGACAGTGTGACGTTATGGGGACTTGCTGATGACGGCACATGGCTGGATGATTTCCCTGTCAAAGGCAGAAAGGATGCGCCGCTGCTGTTTGACCGTAAATTGAAAGCTAAACCTGCTTATTGGGCATTGGTTGACCCCGCATCCTTACCTGTATATCGAAATGAATGGACAGCCGCACAAGCCAAAGTATCCTTGCCAGACCGTAAAGGGCAGGAAGATATTCTCTGGGGAGCTGTTCAGGCCAAACCGGTTTCACATGTCATCGAAGGCACAGCAGGAACTACAGGTCAAGTGAAGTCATTATGGGATGGGAAAAAACTGAACCTGCGTATTGAAGTCAAAGACGCCACACGTCAGAAAGGCGACCAGGTAGAGGTGTTTGTCAGCCCGGAAGATATGGCAACCAGCAAGAAAAACACGACACCGAAAGATGGACAATACGTCTTTCATCGGGATGGCGGCAAAGGCAAAGATCAGAAGCTGTACCAAGTGAAGGAGGATAAATCGGGATATATTGTCTATGCATCCTTGCCGTTCTCCGCAGCTGATCTAGCGGAAAGCAAGGTGTTATCTCTGGATTTCCGCATTACGGATAAACAGCCTAACAATAAAACTTCCGTTATTGTCTGGAACGATACGAATAATCAGCAACCGCAGAAAAAGGAAAGTCGGGGCAAGCTTAAGTTAGGCCCTGCATTAAAACAAGTCAAAGTTTCATATGGAACTCCTGTTGTTGATGGTAAGGAAGATAAGTTGTGGAAAAAAGCAGTGACCATCACAACGGATGTTAAGGTTGCCGGAAATGCCGGTGCTAAGGCCAAGGCGAAGTTGCTGTGGGATGAAAAGTATCTTTACGTACTTGCTGATGTCAAAGACCCTTTGCTCAGTAAAAAAAGTGCTAACGCACATGAACAAGATTCCATTGAGCTATTCATTGATCTGAATAAAAATCAAACGAGCAGTTATGAGGACGATGATGCCCAGTATCGAGTTAATTTCGATAATGAAACTTCGTTCGGTGGTAATGCCCGTAAAGAGCTGTTCAAATCAAGTACACGTCTGACGAAGGATGGATATGTGGTAGAGGCAGCTATTCCGCTGGAGAATGTGAACGCCAAGCAAAGCAAATGGATCGGGTTCGATCTGCAGGTGAATGATGACGGTGCTGGAGACGGGAAACGTAGCAGTGTCTTCATGTGGAGTGATCCTTCAGGCAATTCGTACCGCGATACGTCCGGATTCGGTAGTCTGTTATTGGTAAAGAAGTAGAATTACTGAACACGCTTTGGGTCAGGATGTTTAATGAAGTGTAACAAATGAGTGACTAGGGTGAAATGCGCTGTGCTTCTGGAAATAAGTGTTGATTTTCAGGGCTGGGACGTTTAGACTATAAACATTCATCATTAGCGGGTTTCATTGTATGCCAATCGGTTTATGACTAAGTCGCTAGTCGCAAAGTCAAATGCTACGGAGGGAGTGCCTGTCGCCCAGGCAGCGCACTCGCTTCTTTTTTTACATTTAACATACATATGAGCATTACCCGGCTGAAAGGACAGAGTGAGTGGAGCACATACATGGCACGTACAATCTACAACTTGTTATTTTATCCTATTTCATTGCGTCGTTAGCCTCTTATGCAGCACTTGATCTTACAGGCCGTGTATCTTTGACGAGTGGAAAGGCGCGTCACTGGTGGGTTGCTTGCGGGGCAATCTCTATGGGACTGGGTATCTGGTCGATGCACTTTGTTGGCATGATCGCTTTTGTGCTTCCTACGCACGTTTCCTATTCCATGGATAAGGTGATCTTGTCCGTTTTGTTAGCTATTATCGCGTCGGGGGTAGCATTGGAATTTGCAGGTCGCCCGTCCAACCGGATTAGCAAACTTGTGTTTGCCGGATTGTTGCTGACTGCAGGCATCACCTCTATGCATTATGTGGGCATGGCAGCGATGTCCATTCCGATTACGTACAAGCCGGGCCTTGTGGTGTTATCCGTTCTGATCGCGGCACTGGCTTCCTATGCAGCGCTGTGGCTGATGTTTTTTTTCAATCGTCCGGAATCTAAACATCATTGGGTCTATAAAATAGGCAGTGGACTCATTATGGGTTTGGCCATTACAGGCATGCACTACACCGGAATGGCAGCAGCTCAATTTCATCAAGTGCAAGTCATCCCTGAGAGTCTGAGCAGACAGGTGGAGTCGGAGGTTCTTGCTTACCTTATTGCGGCGGGAACGATTGTGGCCATTGGTCTCACGTTATTCGGTAATTTTATCAATCAACGGATGATTCAGAAAGATCAACGTATTCATGAAAATGAACAGTGGTATCATGCCCTGTACCATAATCATTCGGATGCCATCGTTTCCGTAGATCGCGAAGGTATCATTAAAGGCATTAACGCTGTAGTCACTACAATTACTGGATATCCTGAAAAGAGGGTGATTGACCGCCCGATTAACCAGATTATTGAGCAGATCAGTGTACAGTGTTCGAGTAAGGATAACGCTCACACGTGGGACAACCAGGAATTGCAACAGCGGCATTACATGGCCAAAATGAGAAATACACAAAATGAACTCCTTGATCTGAGTATTGCGGTCATTCCAGTCATCATTGATGACACCCATGTTGGGAGCCATATCTTGATTAAAGATATTACAGAAGAGACCCAGGCACAGCAAAATATTCGGCATCAGGCTCTGCATGATCCACTTACAGGGTTGCCTAACCGACGCAAGTTGGATGAAGTGCTGGCTACTACGATAAATGTCTGTGAACAACAAAAACAGCATAAGTTTGCTGTAATGGTCATGGACATAGACCGGTTTAAGATGATTAATGACTCTCTGGGGCACTCCATCGGGGATGTGTTTCTGAAAGAAGTGAGCAACCGGATTATAACCGTAATTGAAGCTTCTCATCCTCAGGCAACCTCTAATGTTACGCTAGCCCGAATGGGCGGGGATGAGTTTACCATGGTAGTCACAGGAGAACAAGCGGATGAGAAACAGGTGGTTCGACTTGCAGAAGAAATTGTGGAAGCGATTAAGCAACCTTATCGTTTGAAGGAAAATGATTTTTACGTTACAGCCAGTATCGGTATTGCCATGTACCCTGAACATGGGGTTGGAACGGATGCTTTGATTAAACATGCCGACTCCGCCATGTATGAGGTGAAGAAAAATGGCAAGAACGGTTACCAGTTCTATACGGCTCAGCTCGACTCTGAACTATATGAACGGATTGAGCTCGAAGGTTATCTAAGGAAAGCACTGGAGCGTAATGAGATGGTGCTGTACTATCAGCCGCAGATTCGTACGCTGGACAGCCGAATGATCGGGGTAGAGGCTCTGATTCGCTGGCAACACCCGCTTAAAGGGCTGCTTGCACCCGATGTATTTATCCCTCTGGCCGAGGAGACCGGCATGATCTACGATATTGGTAACTGGACGATTCGTGAAGCCTGTAGACAGATGAAGCTGTGGCACGCTAGCGGCGGGCCACTCATCCCGGTGTCTGTGAACTTGTCCAGCCAGCAGTTTCACCAGTCCAACCTGGTGGAGCAGGTGCAGAATGCTTTAACTGAGACAGGTCTGGAAGCCAAATATCTGGAACTGGAAATCACAGAGAGCATGATGATGGATGCAGCGGTATCCACGGCGATTCTAAACGAGCTATCCGCTCTGGGTGTGAAGATCAGTCTGGACGACTTTGGCACGGGATACAGTTCACTGAGTTATCTGAAGCATTTTCCGATCCACAAACTCAAGATCGACCGTTCGTTTGTCACGGATATCACCGAAAGCCATAGCGATCAAGCGATCGTAGCCACAATTATCTCGATGGCCCAGAATCTTAAGATGGAAGTGATTGCAGAAGGGATCGAGACCAAAGGCCAGCTCGATATTTTGATGCAAAATGACTGTCGGGAGATCCAGGGTTACTACTTCAGCAGGCCACTACCCGCCAATGAAGTGGAAAATAATTTCTTTGTACCCCTGCGTTTGCTGGGGGAACGTAACACGGTGTTTCATTCGGTATAAACGGCCAAGAGGCAAGTTCCTGAGTAGTATCTGGAACTTGCCTCTTTTTTGGTTTTTCATGATATATTCGAACTTCGTCACTCCCGCCTATAAAAACTTGCGATGGTGCTTTTTGCCGTCATAAGTGAACCAGATCGGTTTATCTTCCACACGGGTCTCTACATGCACTGTGCGTCCCCAGAGACGGTACAGATACGGAAGCGTGCGCTCCATGTATTTCAGATCCAACTCGATGCCCTCATACTGATGTTTCAATACGAGTTCGCCTGTACGCAGATAGTCTGCATCCTGTACGACTAGATACGGAGAGCCGCCGTTAATGCGGGAAAATACAAGCTGGTCGCGGATGTTTTCCCAAGACTTGTCGGTAATTTTCCAGTCGGGTCCTTTTTTCTCAAACACGTAGAGGTCGAGGTCCTCGGTTAACTTTTTGGTCATGTAGTTACGGATGAACGAGGTATCGGAGTCGAACTCGCGCACTTCGAACATTTTGGCCCGGCCTTGCCCAGGCTGACGTCCCCAACGTTCCTGTTCCTCGCGTGTCGGATGATCCCAGCGCCGCTCGATATCTTCAAAGATTTTCAGTCCCAGGTAATATGGATTCAAACTCTGCTTGGACGGCTGCACAACGGAAGAATTCAGCTTGGCAAATTCGATGGTATCCTCACTGCTCAGATCGAGTTCGCGTATAATACGTTGATGCCAGTACGAAGCCCAGCCTTCGTTCATGATTTTCGTTTCCATCTGAGGCCAGAAATAGAGCATTTCCTCACGCATCATACTCATAATATCCCGTTGCCAATCGGTGAGCACCTCGGAGAACTCTTGAATAAACCACATAATATCCTTCTCCGGTTCGGGTGGAAAATGGTGCACCTGCAAACTGTCCGTGGACTTTTCCTCAGTTTGCAGATTGTCGAGCGACCACAGGTCGTCATATTGACCTTCCGGTTTAGGAGCTTTATCACCACGCTGTTCGCGAATTTTCATCTCCATATAACGCTGTTTGTCTAGGTGCCGCGGTTTAATGAGCTGTGGGTCCACATGTTCTTGAATGGCAATTACCGCATCGATGAAGGCTTCAACCGCCTCTGTGCCATATTCCATCTCATAATTGCTGATCCGATCTGCCGTAGCTGCCATACTCTCGACCATATTGCGGTTGGATTTGGAGAAGCGGGCATTGTTTTTGAAAAAGTCGCAGTGTGCGAGCACGTGGGCGACGATTAATTTATTCTGAATCAAAGAGTTGCCATCCAGCAGAAAGGCGTAGCAAGGGTTGGAGTTAATAACGAGTTCATAAATTTTGCTCAGGCCAAAATCATATTGCATTTTCATCTTGTGAAACGTTTTGCCAAAGCTCCAGTGGCTGAACCTTGTTGGCATGCCGTAAGCACCAAAGGTGTAGATGATATCCGACGGGCAGATCTCGTAGCGCATCGGGTAATAGTCGAGGCCGAATCCATCGGCAATCTCCATAATTTCAGCAATCGCGTATTCCAGTTCGCGGATTTCATCGGTCATCCCAGGCTGCCTCCTTCTCTTTTTTGAAAAAAGCTGCGCAGTGCTTTGTAGACTTCACCTTTTTCCTTGATGACGTAATACATAAACTGATCCATCTTAATATGGCGGTAAGCAGACATGAGTGTACTGCTGCGGTTATATTGGTTCACTTCACCGTAACCAAACATGTTGCTGCGCTTCATCAATTCCCCGATCAGCTTCACACAACGCTCATTATCCGAGGTCAGGTTATCTCCATCCGAGAAATGGAAGGGGTATATGTTGTAACTGTTAGGCGGGTAACGTTTATCGATAATATCCAGTGCCTTCATATATACAGAGGAGCAGATCGTACCGCCGCTCTCGCCACGAGTGAAAAATTCCTCTTCGGTCACTTCTTTGGCTTCCGTGTGGTGAGCCAGAAACACAATTTCGACTTTCTCATACTGACGACGAAGAAAACGCGTCATCCAGAAGAAAAAACTGCGGGCACAATATTTTTCAAATGATCCCATCGACCCGGATGTATCCATCATGGCGATGATGACGGCGTTGGACTGAGGGATGATTTTGTCTTCCCACGTCTTGTAGCGGAGATCATCCGGACTGATGTGATGAATGCCCGGATTGCCCGTGGTTGCATTGCGGCGCAGGTTCTCCAGTATGGTTCGTTTCTTATCGATGTTAGACTGCATGCCTTTTTTGCGAATATCGTTGAAGACCACGGTATGTGTCTCGATCAAATCTTTATCCTTTTGTTTCAGATCCGGCAATTCCAGTTCGGCAAAAAGAATATCTTCCAATTCCTCAATGCTGACCTCAGCTTCCACTATGTCATGACCTGGTTGATCGCCAGCTTTCTCGCCCTTGCCCGGCTTCTGGGACGCAGGATCACGGCCAATGACATCGCCAACCTGACTGTCACCGTCCCCCTGACCGACATGTTTTTGCTTTTGGTAGTTATACACGAAACGGTACTCATCCAGACTGCGAATGGGTACCTTGATGATTTGTTGTCCATCGGACATGATAATATTTTCTTCGGTGATCAGATCGGGCAGATTCTGCTTAATGACATCTTTCACCTTTTGCTGATGGCGCTGCTGGTCCTGGTACCCTTTGCGGTGAAGCGACCAATCTTCCCGGGATACGACGAACGAGTAAGGCTGGTGTGAATTTGACATGTAGGCACCCCCCATTGATTACGCGGCACAGTTTGGCCTGTCGGTAATTAAGTATATTCACGGGCGGGGACGATATGTGATGCGATCTCAACTAAAATGAATGAAATACGCTGCAATTGCCTTAGGATAGGCTGGAGCGAGGTACATGTTTAAATTTTACAAAAATCATGATCATATGTGATATCTTTCCTTTACAATAGAGAAAAAGGTCTGATTCTGAGCATCGAGCCCTGATGCATGTAAAGGAAGGATTAAGTGTGGATAAACGTGCAGTAAAAGCCTGGATTACGTATGACTGGGCCAATTCGGCTTATGCTACAACCGTGCTTGCGGCGGTGCTACCTGTATTCTATGCTTCTGTTGCTGCGGCAACATTGGATAAGGATACGGCAGCTTCTTACCTTGCTTATACACACTCTATTGGAATGTTGTGTGTGGCGCTGTTAACTCCGCTGCTAGGAACACTGGCTGATCTATCGGGACGAAAAGGGGACTTCCTGCGAGTTTTCGCGATAACAGGAATTGTGTCAACGCTGGGATTCAGCGTGATCGGAGAAGGAGACTGGTTGCTTGCGTCTACCCTGCTCGTGTTGTCTACGATTGGTTTTGCCGGGGGGAATACATTCTATGATGCCATGTTACCGGATTTAGTTCCTGTAGAACGAAGAGACATGGTGTCCTCCAAAGGTTATGCCTATGGTTATATCGGCGGGGGGTTACTGCTTGCAATCAATCTGTTAATGATTCAGCAACCGGGCTGGTTCGGCATGCCGAGTACACTTGCAGGTACGCGACTTGCATTCATTTCAGTTTCGATGTGGTGGCTACTGTTCTCCCTTCCCATCTTCCGCTATGCACCTAGAAGGCCAGCCTCGCCTGAGTTGCCTGCATCCGTAAAAGGTTATGCAAAGGTTGGCGTACGCAGATTACGGCAAACCTTCGGTCAGATCCGGCGTTTTCCGCAGTTGCTTCGGATGTTGGTCGCATTCTGGTTTTTCAATGACGGGATTAATACCATTATTCTGATGGCCACAATCTATGGAACAAGCATTGGCATTGGTACATCGGATTTGATGTTGGCGCTACTAATTACGCAATTCATCGGTTTCCCGTGTACACTGCTTCTAGGTGCTTGGGCGCAGCGGTGGGGAGCAAAGCAGGTGTTATTGGTAAGTTTAAGTATTTATATTTGTATCGTTATACTTGGCTACTTTATGACCCAAGCTCTGCACTTTTATGTGCTCGCAGGGTTGGTTGGCGTTGTGCAAGGGATTAGTCAATCGACGGCACGTTCCTTGTTTAGCAATCTGATGCCGGCTGCACGAACGGGTGAGTATTTTGGATTTGTTAACATTACAGGGAAGTTCGCTTCGATCTTTGGACCATTTGTATTTGGTTACGTGGGACAGATTACAGGTTCTACCCGCTGGGGCATTCTGTCACTGATCTTCTTTTTTGTAGCAGGCATTGCGGTATTATTAACCGTGAAGGTACAGAAAGGAATGCAGGATGCTCAGTCAGCCGACCAGGAAGAGTTGGAACGTATGCAAGGCCTAGGTATGGCTGGAAAAGGGAAGGATGTTACCTTTACCGGATAAGTTTAGTCTGGTTTCAATTGGTTAGGTTAGATTAGGTCAGCTTGGTTTAGATAAGATGGATATGGTCATTGTGTCGTATCGGTTATTGATTATCTCGGTCTCCGGATTCTGTTTATCTCATAACAGGAACTGGAGGCTTTTTTGCATTGTTGCGTACTTAGATCATTGGCAAGTGAATAAATTATGAAAAGGTGAAAATAAAAGATTGACATGATACATTTTGTATCATAGAGTAAAGGTATAAATACATATTGTATCTTAGAGTGTCGAAATTCCCTGTCATTTCCAAGGTAATGATCATCCGGTCGATCCGATCCCACGGCATAATTTTATAAATTTACAGAGGAGAGGCTGCCATTGATAGATACGCAAGGAAACGGACTTGTCTTTTTATTATGCATTCCCCGCAGTGGCAGTTCGTTATCTACCGTTATGCTGCAAAATCATAGTCGCATATTTGCCACGCAGGAGATGTGGTTTCTGATGAATCTCGTCGATTTGTCCAAAGCCGACTCTCGCGCTTACGGTGGCAGTTCCATCATCCGTCAATTTTATCAAGCGATGGTGTCCGAAGATATTTTCGAAAAGGCGTGCAGAAGCTTTGCTCTTGAAATATATAATGGATTTCTGGAAGGGAGCGGAGCAGACTTCATCGTTGATAAATCTCCGCGTTATTATTATATGCTTGAATGGCTGGATCGATTGTTTCCGCAGTCCAGACGCATTCATCTTCAGCGTAACCCCCTTTCTGTAGCGGCATCCTTTAAAAAAGTAAATCGCCATACCGGCGAAGGTTTTGATCTGATTCAGAGTCTGAATCATTCAAAACTCAATATGAAAGCCGTAGACCTGACACTTGGTCTAACTCGATTGAATAATTATTTTGCAGAGGCTCATCCTTTGGCCTACGAATTAAAATATGAACAGCTCGTTATGAAACCTCAGGAAGAACTGGAGAAGTTATGTGCTTTTCTAGGCATTACTTATGAACAAGGCATGGAGCGATATGGTCAGTTTGTGGATAGTACGAAATCTGACATGTTCTATAGTATGGGCGTCGGGGACCCCTTCCTCTCTTCACATCAGGAGGCACATCAAGATTCTGTTAACAACTGGAAAAACATACTCGAGCGGCAAGAAGTTGAACTGTATTGCCGTGTACTCGGTGCGAACCTGTTCCACCGGATGGGGTACAGTGAACAGCTACAAGAAGCTGAAGATTGGACGGGAGTCCAGTTTCAGGCAGAGCCGGATACGGAGGTATTGGAGCGGCTCAAGCAACAGCTAGTACTCGCAACGGAGTGTCGTTGGCAGCCAAATTACCGCATGGATGCGCCGATGAATGGAGCCAAGGATCGGTCTCCGATCCACAGCGGCAGTGAGGAGAAGGAAAGCGCCAAGATTGACACGTCACTAGCCGCTATGGCCACGATCAGACAATTGCAGGCAGCTCTTCGCGCAGCGGATCAGCGGCTGGAACGTGGGTATACGGAGCGGGAACGATTGAAGAAACAGCTACATGCTGCCCATAGCAAATTGCAGCGAATCAAATCATGGATACCATTTGGTCATCGAATTAGCGCATGGGCATCCCAGCGCAAGATCGTTCGGGGAGGAAAGTCATGAGCGCCATAGCCGGAATCGTACATACAGAAGGTCAGCAAGCACTATGGGAGGACAGCTGGCGGCTCTACGCAAGTCTTGGACATATCCCGGCAGATACAACGGGGGTATGGAAAGGGGATGAAGCGTTTCTTAGTTGCCATGCTCAGTGGATTACGCTGGAGTCCGTAAACGAGAAATTACCTCTCTATGATGAAGAAAGTCAATTGACCATTACTTCAGATGCCATTTTGGATAACCGTGAGCAACTGGCCGATCAGTTGCAGATTTCACGAGCAGAGCTGGCTGGACTGGCGGACAGCGAACTGATTCTCCGTGCATACCAGCGCTTTGGAGAAGATGTAGCTGGTCATCTACTAGGGGACTTTGTATTTGCGATCTGGGATGAACGCCGCCGCATGTTGTTTGCTGCGAGGGATATTACGGGCATGCGGGCATTTTATTACCGACATGACGGTTCGCGATTTGCCTTCTGTACGTTAATGAAGCCATTGCTTGAGCTTGGAGGGGTGCAGAAGGCACTTGACGAAAACTGGCTATCCGAATTTCTGGCCATCCCTGATATGCACGATTCGGCTGATATTCATTCCACGGTGTATCGCGGAGTGAACCAGTTGCCCTCTGCGCATACGCTGACGTTTCGAAACGGGAGGATCGAACTCAGGCAATATCATCGCTGGGATGATGTCGAACCGCTTCGACTCAAATCGGATGAAGACTATGTAGAAGCTTTTCGTGAGGTGTTTAGCCAAGCCGTAGGTTCGCGCTTACGAACGCATAGACAGGTTGCAGCGGCATTAAGTGGTGGACTGGATTCAGGAGCTGTTGCGGGTTTTGCTTCCGGAACGCTCCGGAGTCAGGGGAAGCAGCTACAAGCTTATAGCTACGTGCCTGTTCCGGATTTTACGGATTACACATCGAAAACGTTACTAGCAGACGAGCGACCATTTATTCGTTCCACCATTAATCACGTAGGCAATATCTCGGAGAACTATCTCGATTTTGAAGGACGCAGTCCGCTCAGTGAAGTGGATACGTGGCTGAACATGATGGAGATGCCTTATAAATACTTTGAAAATTCATTCTGGATCCGTGGATTTTATGAAAAAGCGAGTGAGCAGGATGCCGGTATTTTGCTGACAGGCGCACGTGGCAATTTTACGATCTCATGGGGACCTGCACTTGATTATTACGCTAGTCTACTGAAAAGTGGCCGATATTTCCGCTGGTTCCGTGAGATGCAACAGTACAGCGAACGAACAGGGATGGCATTCTCACGCATCGCCCGTATTACAGGCCGTAAAGCGTTCCCAGACTGGTTCAAAGGAAATAACAAGGGGACAGCTCAGCCTGCAGGAGCACAGCTGATTCATCCAGATTTGGCCCGGAGAACAGGCGTGCTGGAGCGACTTAAATCCATCCTTGTACTCCAGGGCGGAGCCCGAGCCGATGCACTACAGGTGCGAGCCGACAAGTTCAACAATCTAGCGATTGCAAATAAAAATGGGGCCGTCGCCACCAAATGTTCCCTTCGTTACCGCGCATGGGAACGCGATCCCACAAGTGATCCAAGAGTGATCCGATTTTGTCTCTCCGTACCGATTGAGCAATATGTAAGACAGGGAACGGATCGTTCCCTCATTCGCCGAGCTACATCACCGGAATTGCCGGACAAAGTGAGGCTTAATCAGCGTGTACGGGGCGTACAGCCTGCGGACTGGCTACACCGTATTTTGCCTGACTGGCAGACGTTTACCTCGGAACTGCAAACCTTGTGTTCTGACAGTCAGGTTGCCGGCATATTAAACACGGATCGGATTAAATCAGCTCTGGCTAATTTTCCAAGTCCCAGGCCCGAACTGGCATCCCATCCGGATTTGCGTTTGATGATGCACAGTTTAATTGTATACCGCTTTATTCAGAAGTTTTGATCCAAGGCAAACGTATACGCTCTTGAAAGGAGGTGAAAACGATGCAAAACGAAAAAAAGGAATGGCAAGCACCCGTTCTTGAAGTGTTGGATGTGAATGAAACGATGGCAGGGGTAGGATACAGACAAATCGACTGGATCACTGTTCACGATGCCGACATGTACGATCCAACGTCCTAATTTTGTAGTTTCCCCAGCTAGTTCATACTTAAAGGGCGGAAATGCAACCAATCCAGCTTTTTCGCCTCCGCCCTAATATTGAGCTTGTGAATATCAGGGCTTTTTTCATATCTATAAATGAAGGAGGCGCCTTTATTGTTGCCTTTGTACTATGAAGCTTATGGTTTACGCTGGTTGAGTCAGATTCCGATGCCTGAGTTGCAGCGCGCAACTCTGACTGCTGAAACGCAGCAGGATGTCGCTGATGTACAGATCGAGTCTTTTGATCTGGCAGGGTTATGGGAGAAATGGGATGTTGGTAGCGACAACTTTGTGGCGCGAGACGGTTGTCTTTTTTTCAGAATCGAAGATACGGGTCTTTTTTTCATGGAGCATGGCAAACGAATCGTTGTCTCTCAAGTATCTGGTGCCGATCCGAAAAAAGTCAGGCTGTTTATCCTCGGGACATGCATGTCCGTGATTATGATGCAGCGTGGTATTCTTCCTCTGCACGGAAGCGCAGTTGTGATTGATGGTTGGGCCTACGCGTTCGTTGGGCATTCTGGCGCGGGAAAGTCTACCTTGTCAGCGGCACTGGCCTCACGCGGATATCCTCTTCTCACCGATGATGTGGTTGCCTTGACCTGGGATGCTGGAGGCAGAGCGATCGTATCCCCCGGATATCCCCAGCAGAAATTATGGCAGCCTAGTCTGGAAGGCTTCGGAATGAAGCAGCAGGATTATGCAACGGTGCATGCTGAAATTACGAAATACGCCATACCGGTTCAGCACTATTTTCACGAGAGGGCTGTTCCACTTGGGGGAATCTACGAACTTGTACCTGAGCCGGACCAGGAATCTGGTTCTGTGTATTTGCAGGAGGTAAGTGGTCTGGAACGTCTGCACTTGCTCTGCTCTCATACCTTTCGCGGTGGACTGGTGAATCGCCAAGGACTCGCTCAATGGTTGTTTGAAACAGCTTCAAGACTTTCAGCCAGTGTGGAGATTAACAGAATTAGCAGAACGGGGCACCATTTTACAGCATTTGAAATGGTGGATCGGATCATTAATCATATACGCAAAGGAGTGCAGATAGAAATATGACAGCAATTACACCTATCGATGCGAATGACGTCGTAATCCAGAAGGATGGCAACTTGGTCAGTGATATGGGTGGCGAAAAGGTGATGATGAGCATCAGTTCCGGGAAATATTACAATCTGGGAAGTACAGGCGGACGAATCTGGGAACTGATTGCAGAAGAGAGAACGCTGAATGAATTGATTGAGACGCTTGCTACAGAATATGACATTCAGGCAGAACAATGCCGTGATCAGGTTGTGGCTTTTTTGGAACACCTCTCACGTGAAGGTTTAATCAACATTTCGCGCGGAGTGTAGGAACATGTTTCGTAAAGTGAAGTCCTATTTCTCGCTTCCAGGTACGATAAGGCGTTTGGTATGGGAAGCTTATATCCTGCTAGGATGGGCTAGAGTGCAAAAGACAAGGCCGTTTGCCAAAATTGCTCCGAGGCTTGGTACACCTATGATCGAAACACCTGTTACTGGATTGAATCGGACTCAAGTGGCGGAAATAAGAAACATATCGAAAGCCGTTATGATTGCTAGTAAATATACGTTTTGGGAAAGCCAATGTCTTGTTATGGCGATAGCTGCAATGAAAATGCTGGAACGGCGTAATATCGCGAGTACATTATATATGGGTACCGCAAGGAATAAGCAAGGACAACTGATGGCACACGCCTGGCTACGAAGTGGAAAACTGATCGTAACTGGAGCAGATACGATGGATCAATATACGGTCGTCGGCGTGTTTGGCAAACGATGTCCTGAGAAGGGATCTGGAGAGATTGTCTATGACGCATGAAACTGAACTGTATTCCACAGGGTTTCCGAAGGAGCTCAAGCTAATCTTGAGCCTGCTTAGAGATGATCTGGCAGATCTGACTTCCGAGGAGATCAAGGACCGACTGCACGAGATGGATTGGCCACTTTTTTTACAACTTGTGGTCCATCATCGTCTGTATTCTGTTATTTATATGAAATTAAAAATGCTGGATCTGCGGTTTATTCCCGAAGCAGTTTTAGGGAGTTTGAAACAGCAGTATACGATTAATACTTTCCGTATGTTACATTTAACAGCCGAGATGGAGCAAGTGTGTGGCGCATTTCGGGAGCGTGGCATTCGCACGATTACACTGAAAGGGCCTGCTCTGGCTCATGATTTGTACGGAGATGTGTCCATGCGGACTTCGAAAGACCTGGATATTTTAATTCCAGTTCAGAATGTGGAGGAAGCTGGGCGTATTCTTGTCAACCTTGGTTACCAGTGCAAAGAAGGGGAAAGGGCGCTTACTGTTCGTAGCTGGAAGTGGCGGGAGCATCATATCTGTTATGTTCATCCGGTCAAACGTACTCAAGTGGAGATCCATTGGCGGCTTAACCCTGATTCTGGCCGGGAAACGGAGTTTGAACTGTTGTGGAAACGAAGCCGATTCAGTTCGTACACCCAGACACCTGTACGTATGCTTGAAAGAGAGGATTTATGGGTTTATTTAGTGACGCATGGTGCAAGACACGGTTGGTTCAGACTGCGGTGGTTACTGGATATCGATCAGATGATTCGTTCGATGCCGCTCGATATGAAAAAGGTAGAGCGTCGTTTGAAAGCAGAAGGACGTCTAGCCATCGGTTCCCAGACATTACATCTCGTTTCGGATCTGTTGCATACCCCGCTGGGCGATCCGTATTTATCGATTATGGCTACGCGTGAGCGTATGGGAAAGCGACTGGCGAGAGAAGGCGCGCTGTTTATGAACGAAATGTTAGACAGTCCAGAAGAGCTACACAACTATTCAACTTATTTATTCTCTCTTCGTAGTACGAGGCAAAAATGGTTTTTCTTTATTGAGCGGTTATATCCAAGTACTTGGGATGTGCATCAATTCCCGCTACCACGTTCTCTGTTTTTTCTGTATTTTCCGTTACGTCCATTTCTCTGGTTCTGGCGGCGCTTCAAAAAAAGCACGATGGCAGAGAGGGGAAAGGTATGATCGCCGAGTTAAATTATTTCATGCGAAAACTGCATCATATTTCTGGGCCTATTTTATATTGGAATCTGCTAGCTATGATCTTGATTGGTTTAATGGAAGGAATCGGCATCTACATGCTTGTTCCTATGTTAAGTTTAATTGGTGTTTTTGAGATGGGCTCTTCTGGTATACATATCCCCTGGTTAACGGAGCTACTCCACCGATTCTCGGAAAATGGTCAATTGCTACTTGTTTTACTGGCTTTTGTATTTATCCTCTCAGGACAGGCATGGATGCAGCGTCTTCAGACGATTCGCAATACCCGTATTCAGCAGCAATTCATACGAACGCTGCGCCTGGAAACCTACAGTGCACTACTTCGGGCACGGTGGTCTTTTTTTCTCCAAAAACGAAAATCCGATTTCAACCATATATTAACCACAGAACTTGCCAGGGTAAGTCAGGGAACAAGTCTAGTCCTGCAGATGGCAGCCTCGCTGATTTTTACAGCGATTCAGATTGGGCTGGCTTTCTGGTTATCCGCAAAGCTCACAACGCTTGTACTTGTCAGTGGTTTGTTGTTATTTGTATTACTAAGAAAGTTTGTTAGGCGTGCCAAACAGATTGGAGATCAGACTTCCGAATTCTCGCAGAGCTACTACTACGGGATCACGGAGCATTTCAACGGAATTAAGGATATTAAGAGCAATATGCTGGAAAGTTCGCATATCCGCTGGTTTGATCGCATATGCAGCCAAATTGAACGTAATGTGGTGCAGTTTAGTCAGTTAAATACAGGTACACAGCTCATTCATCGGGTGTCAGCGGCGATAATCATTGCGGCGTTTATTTACCTTTCTTTACAGGTGATGTCGGTGCCACCAGCCAACCTGTTATTAATTATTTTGATTTTTTCACGATTATGGCCAAGGTTTACAGCGATTCAGTCTAATCTGGAGTACATCAGTTCAATGTTGCCGGCATTTCGGATCGTGAGAGAGTTGAAGGATCAAACGGAGAAGAACTGTGAGATCCGTGAATCGAGGAAAGAGACAGGTATTTCTGCTTCCCAGCCTATTGCTCCAATCGATCTGGTAAAAAGCATCGTGTGTGAGGATGTGGATTACCGTTATGAGGGAAGTGACACGTATGCATTAAAGAATGTGCAAGCATACATTCCTGCTCAAGGTATGACTGCTATTGTTGGGAAGTCGGGGGCTGGTAAAAGTACATTTGTTGATCTGATCATGGGTCTGGTGAAGCCTGAGAGTGGTCGTATCCTGATTGATGGAAAACCCTTGACTGAGGAACAGTTATTGAACTGGAGAAGTTCGATCGGGTATGTCTCACAAGATCCTTTTTTGTTCCATACCAGCATTCGTGAGAACTTACGTCTGGTTGATCCGGATGCAAGTGAAGAACAGATGTGGCGGGCACTCCAATTTTCTTCTTCCGCTTCATTCGTTCGCAAGCTTCCGCAAGGTCTGGATACCATTATAGGTGATCGTGGCATACGCCTGTCCGGTGGAGAGCGTCAGCGTCTTGTACTGGCTCGGACCATGCTTCGTAACCCTTCTGTACTGGTACTGGATGAAGCCACAAGTGCACTGGACAGTGAAAATGAACAGCATATCCATGAAGCGATCGAACGATTGAAGGGACATGTCACAATTATCGTCATTGCACATCGACTCTCCACGATCCGAACCGCAGACCGTGTCATTGTTTTGGAAGAAGGGCGGGTCATCCAAGAAGGCGGATATCAGCAATTATCTATGGATTCGTCAGGCACTTTCAGCAAACTGCTTCATATGCAAGCTGGTGCTGCTGTACAGTAAACCATAAATTGTATTCTTATTAACGAATTAAAGAGAAGCGGGTGTTACTAGAAAGAAATAGAATGTAAAAAGGCGTGCCGCAGAGGGACGCCTTTCATATCTTTATTATTTTCTTGAATTGAATTAATAAGTCAGGGATGAGTTGGTCTGTACAGGAAGATGTAAGGCACCGATTCGTTGCAGATGTTGTACAATTTCTTGGACAGCTTCCTCAATGTTGCATTGTTCGGTATCAATGACGAATGAAGGAGAGGTTGGGATATCGTAGGGAGCAGATATACCAGTAAAATGAGGGATTTCACCTTTGCGAGCTTTTTTGTAGAGTCCCTTGGGATCACGCCGTTCACATTCTTCAATAGAACAACGAACATAAACCTCGATGAAATCCTCCGGTTCAAACAGCTGCCTGACCATCTCCCGATCCTGTGCGTGGGGGGAAATAAATGCCGAAAGCACAAGCAGTCCCGCATCTACCATCAACTTGCTTACTTCTCCGATGCGACGCAGGTTTTCCTGCCGATCTGCAGCGGTGAAACCGAGATCCCGATTCAATCCATGCCGTACATTATCACCATCAAGCACATAACAGCGAACACCTTGTTCATGCAGGGTTCTCTCCAGTGCAAAGGCAATGGAGGATTTGCCCGCTCCGGATAAACCTGTAAACCATATCGTGCGACTGCGATGACCGTTGTTATTCTCCCGATCCTGTCGATTTAGACTCGATGCTTGCCAAGTAATATGACGATCTTCCTTCGACATGTTATCCCACCTCTTTTCAACTAATCCTATGTATAATATTTTAACATATTTGCTAGATTATAGACCATGAAAATTATCCGTCAAAGAAGCGTGAACCGTCTGTATATCGGGTATAGATGTTATACACAGAGAGCAGGAGGACAAGATCATGAGTGACAACATTCAAAATATTCAGGTAGGGTTCATATGCCCTGATTGCGGGCAGGAAGTGAACACCTATTTTGTGCAGCAACAAGTGAACACAGTTCGCTGCGAAGGCTGCAATCGGGCTTATACACTCATGAAACCGACGATCGGAGATGAAATTTTGCTGGATTGGGAGCAGGAGGCTCTATATCATAAATTACGTGCAGAACGCTCTGAAAAGGACAATCATAACATGTCAGCACTCATCATCAAAGTGATAGAGCTTCTAACCTGGAGGGATCAAGGGGACGGTCAGACTCGTGCAATCCAGACGGTAAAAGATTGGCTGGCTACCAGTGGTAAACCTCAGACTTTACTTGAGCTTTTCCATCAACCAACGCAGTCCTCACGCGAGAATAAACGGATATAACGCTAATGATTACATAATATAGACGCTCTTGCGGCATATTACCTGAAGGTGTTTGTGACCATTAAACAAACTGAAATTTCAGGGACAGGAGCGGATAACATGAAGCGAACGGTGCTATATCTGCTGCTCGGCTTGTTCACCATTAGCATGCTGGCATCGCAGGCAGAAGCATCTCCCATTAATGGAGCGTACCACTTTGGCTTTAAAAAAAGTCAGAATGGCGAACTGCCTTCCATTGATCAGGAAGGTTTCAAGTCTATTTTGGAGCATAATCATGCCATTTTTTTGGGGGATACCAAACAAAAGGAACTGTATCTGACTTTTGATAATGGGTATGAGAATGGGTTCACACCTGCAATACTGGATGTGTTGCGAGCGAAGAAGGTGCCGGCAGCTTTCTTTGTTACAGGACATTATTTGAAGGATCAGCCGGATCTTGTCAAACGAATGGCTGCCGAAGGGCACATTGTCGGGAACCATTCCTGGAGTCATCCGGACATGACTCGAATTTCCAATACACAAATTAAAGAGGAACTGGAAAAAGTGAAATCTGAAGTGCACCGTCTCACGGGGCAACAGGCTACATTTTTGCGGCCACCTCGCGGTATTTTCAACAATCGTACACTTGCTGAGAGTTATGCTCAGGGATATGTCAATGTGTTTTGGTCTGTAGCCTATAAGGATTGGGACACGAATGTACAGCGTGGTGCACAGTATGCTCATCAACAGGTGCTGAAACAGCTTCATCCGGGGGCTGTCATCTTGCTACATTCCGTTTCGAAAGACAATACGGAGGCACTTGGAGCAATCATTGATGAGGCACGCAAGCAAGGTTATGCATTCAAAAGTCTGGACGATCTGAAGACCAGAACCTATTAACGATCAAATCAAGCGGGCAAGACGAGCATGGATTAAGTTAGTTTTAGTTGAGGTCTGGGTATCAAAGAAAATAAGCTTATTTAGTTGTCATCCCCAACCAAATAAAGGACATGCCTAGCAATCTGCTGAGCATGCCCTTTATTTGTTGTTACCATTCGTCCTAATGAATCGTGTTATAGATTATGCCGGTCGTTTTGGGTCCGCAATGACTGCAAACGACGCAACCTGCCGTAGTTAATTCTACGCGTGCTCCGGTTTGCTCCTGCAGCGTCTTTTTCAGGTTTAACGCATCTTCCTCAGCCATAGTATGAACAACAATCACTAAATCCCGATCAATCTGTTCTTTATTGTTGAGTGTGTTTTGAAGCATCTGTTCCAGCGCCTTTTCTCGTTTACCGCGTACTTTGTAGGCGGGAGACATTTTACCATCGGTTACGCGAATAACGGGACGAATTTTAAGTAAGCTGCCAATCAGATTTTGCATACCGGAGCAGCGTCCGCCTTTATACAAGTACTCCAGAGTATCAATAACAAACTCTGTACGCACCGTTGGTTTCATGGCTTCAATCTGTTGCGTAATCTCGGCCAGCGTTTTTCCTTGTTCTGCTGCATGAACAGCTTTCATTACCATCAAGCCGATGCCAGAGGAGAGATTTTTGGAATCCACTACAGAGATGCGCCCCTCTGGAAATTCAGAACTGGCGAGCAGAGCGTTCTGATAGGTTGAAGAAAGCTCAGAAGATAAGGAGATGTAAAAAATATCTTCGCCTTGTTCTATGTAAGGTTGAAATGCGGTCATGAAATCAGCGGGTGAAGGTGCTGCTGTTTTGGGCAGAGAACCATGGCGACTTACGCGTTCGTACAATTGCTCTGGTTTGATCTCTTGTCCGTCCTTCAGGGATTCTTCACCAAACACCACATACAAAGGAATGATGCCGATTTCGTACTGCTGGATCCACTCCGGAGCCAGATCACTGGTGCTGTCCGCAAAAATTTTAATTCGTGGCATGTCAATCTCCTTTTGAATTCAAATATTTGGTCATTCATATGTTAAGTATAACGGGGCAAAGGTTAAGCCACCTAGCTTAATTATAAAGAACCGGGGCTCTCAAGGAAAGCATTACGTCAAGTATATACCGCCAAGTACAAGCACTGTGAAAAACAAAATAAGTAGTCCACTCAGAATCGTGCCAATAACGGCAAAGACTTTCTTGCGATTTTGGAGCGCTAATCCAATAATCCCAAGAATGAGGCCGATGAGATTAAAAACCAGGCAGACAAGAAAAGCCAAAGAACCTAGAACGAATGCCGGATGAATAGCGAGTTCTTCCCGGCTGATTGACGATCCGATGAGTTCAAAGGAGTTATTCAGTACAAGAGACATCAACACAAATGTTACGAGATGCCCTAGAAAACCAACCAGTCCAACAACAAAACTTGCGATCCCCGGCCCTGAATGTTTGAGAGGTATTGCGTTGATTTCTCCTGATTCTGGCGGGAGTGTATAGTCATCTGAGTTTGGTGCATTGTAATTATTCATTAGGGCACGCTACCTCCTTAAAAGATATCATGATTTGTACAGGATACTGAATGTTTATTACCCTGTATAGTGTCCAGCGATTCTAGATTAGATATGCATAAGGCATTTCTTTTACTTTAGAGCTTGAATTCGCTACAATATATGGAGTAATGGCGTTCGAAACGAATCAAGGGAGAGAGTGGATATGCAACGGAGATGGATGATGCTTGGAGCCATATTAACGATGCTGTCGGTGGCTATTGGTGCATTCGGTGCACATATGCTTAAGGACAAAATTGGTGCAAGTGCAATTGCTACCTACGAAACAGGGGTACAATACCACATGATTCATGCGCTTGCTTTGCTAATTGTAGGATTAACTGCTGGACAGCTAGGAGCATCAACGAAGCTGAAATGGGCAGCGCGTTTGCTGTTCGCGGGTATCATCATTTTTTCAGGAAGCCTCTATGTACTTAGCATCTCGGGTATCAAAATTTTAGGAGCGGTCACACCGATCGGTGGCGTAGCTTTTATTGTTGGCTGGCTGCTGTTTGCAATGGATGTCTGGCAACGGGGCAAGACCAGTCTGTAGCAGTCTTTGTTACAAGAATAATCGTATAAAAAAAGCAACCTGTGCCCGAATGTTTACCGCATTCCAGATCAGGTTGCTTTTTTTGTTTGAATCATTAAGGTTACAGCAAGAACTCATCTATTTCGTTTGTTCTGAATGTGTAAACTTGTTTTTCATCCACATGATAAATGCTAACCACATTGTTATCCCGATCAAAATTAAGTATTCGACAAGGAATGCTTTGATGCTTACCATGTTTGTTGTTTACGACAATTCGGGTGAGGCGATTTTCTTTAATTAAGGATTCAATCCAGGCATCGAACGAATTCGAATCAGCGACATGGGAAGTGTCTGCAGTAGACTTTTTCTTGTCAACTTTTGAATTTGATTCCTTGGCAACTGGTTCTTGTGGTTGTGATTTGGACGAAACCGAATCAACGATATGGTCTGACTTGTTGGAGTTTAACTGTGCGTTGGAAAATTTTGGTGAATCAAGGAAATTCTGATTAGAGTCAGTAGAACCTGTTTTAGCCTGAGTCATAGCTTCAATGATTTGACCAAGCACAATTCCGGAGTGAATCCGAAAGTCCGCAATTTGTTCTTCTTTGTTTATGAACTCGATCAGGGACTGCAGTGCCAATGCATTTGAACGGCTCTTAATAAGTATATCGACATTAAATAAATAGCCGACGTCATCTTGATTGGATAAGGTTTGTTTCATTCATCCCAGCCCCGTTAAATAATGTGTAAGCACGTATGTACTCTAATATACTATAGCACTAATATGATGGAAATCATAGTACCAAAGACTTAGAAATCGGTTAATTTTAGAACTCAGAATGATCCTTTGTTTTCCTCATATATTCTTCTTTTTTCATCCCGTGATCAAACCTTTTGCAGGCTTCATGAACCTGACCTACAACTATAATTTAGTAATCAGGACAGGAAGAAGCAGGGGGAATAGGGCATGAACATTTCATATCAGAATCGATTGAGATACGTATATAAGGTCACTTCGTCACGAATCCGCAAAGCGAATTATCATCTGAATTTAACGTACCATAACGCCTCGATAAACGGAGAACTAGCAGCAATTGGAAACCATCAGGTGTTTCGATTCATTGATCAGTTGCGTTCACAGAAAAGAATGGAAGAGCAGTGGATAGAGATTCAACATGAACTCCGACGCGTCAAAGCCTTGAAGACGACAGTTCAGCATAAACGAATGCTCAAAAAACTGCATGAGGCACAGAATAAACTCAAATTTGTTCCTGATTATCTGCTCGTCGTCATTGAAACGAATAAGGACTATGATCGCTTAAACTCTTCCAAAGGATTTAGTCTAAACGGTACAAAGTACAAACGTTTGATGGCTACTACTGGAGGGGCCAAAAGTTCAACCGTCATCTACGTAAGCGAGGACATTCACTTGCCACTGGAACGGAGATTGAATAATGGAAGAAACCCGGATATGGAGTTGGTCCCGGCCAAATTGGAGGCTTACAAAGCTCTGGCTTGTAGCACCAGTACTCCAGTCTCTCATCCAGAGCGAGTGCTGGTTATACCTGACTGTGTCACAGAATTTCGTGCAGACATTATTCAGATTGATGACTCCAGGACGGAATATCCTCAGGTAGAAAAGAAAAACGATCACCCCATACAATTGAATATGAGTGATGGATTCGGTTTGATCTCACCCGCTCTTAGCAAGTTATGGGCCGAAGAACTTGGTCATGCCTATATTTCGAGTGGTTTCTGTATTCGTAACAGTTTCTGCAAAGGTATGGTGTTTACATTTGATTATCATGAATTTGCCGATCGGGTCGCGGGTCATTACATGGTCGTGGATGCCTGGGGCGAGTCTGTAGATATACGTGAAGTGGATCTGATTATAACAACGTCTATGCTGAAGCTTTGGCAAGCATACAGCGGTATAAATGACTATTTGTTATGTTGTGGTTATCACGGATACACCTTCAGCGTAACCAAAGTAACACCGGAACAATTAGAGGATGAACGACATCTGAACTATCAGTTCATACAGTCGCTACAGCTCAGTGACAACGAAATTGATGAGCTGATCTCTCCGACAATAAGTACCATCCAAGACGTACTTGGACAAGATTATCGCAAAGCACTTTTATTTCTGAAAGGTATCCATATTCAAGAGCGAGATTACCTGTATAGTCCAGATGATTATATTAAAGGTCTGATGGTTGAATCCGGATTAATGGACGATCCATTTGTAAAACACAAAATCCATAACCTCATTCGAAAACGAATGAATGAAGCTAAGATTGGAGTTTTACGTGTTAAAGGAAATTTCAGCATTATTTCTGGAGATCCGTATACGTTATGTCAGAGTATGTTTGGTCTGCCTTTGACGGGCTTGTTACAGTCGGATAAGTTTTATTCCCAATACTGGAATGAAAGACAAGTCCCTCAAGTCGCCTGTTTCAGAGCTCCGATGACCTGTCATAACAATATTAAAATACTTCGTTTCAGCGATACCGAAGAGATGCAACATTGGTACCGGTATATGAACACAGTGACGATATTAAATTCTTGGGATACAACAACTTATTCTCTCAATGGTGCAGATATGGATAGCGATCAGGTCTTGACTACCGATAATGCGACGATCCTTGGTGCAATCCAAGAGTTAGAGGCCATTGTGTGCGTACAAAAAACATCAACCAAAAAAATTCCGAAGGAGAGTGACCTCATTCAGGCGAACAAAGACAGTTTTGGCGATCTGATCGGTTTTACGACCAACAAGATTACATCGATGTTTGATGTTTTAGCTAGCTATGAGCAGGATACCCCTGAATATAAGGAGATGATGTACAGGATACAATGCGGCCAGCATTATCAGCAGAATGCCATTGATCAGGCCAAAGGGATTGAATGTAAACCTATGCCTAAACACTGGTATGATATCCGCGTTGCTGTACAGGATGAGAATGCGTTGAAACTGGTGGCGGATAAAAAGCCTTATTTTTTCATCTACAATGATCCAGAGCAAAAGAAGGAATATAACACCTATATCGACAAAACCAATCAGAAATGCTTGCAACGGTTTGGGATGACAGTGGAGGAGTTAACAGCCACCCAAGAGCAAGGCGGCTCTGCTGAAATGGTACAGTTCTTGCAACAATACGAACAGAGAATGCCCGTATCTGTGGCTCCTTCTGTCATGAATCGTTTATGCAGACGCGTAGAGAAGCAGTTGGATGAAATCAAGTTCCGAAACGCCGAAAATGGTTTTGATCATGATATTCTGAAAACTTCCAAAAAATACTCGCAAACACGGTACAAGGAGATACAGAAGTTGTATCAGAGGCACAATGAGGAACTTCGAAACTACATGACCCACTCTCGCAAGAGCAAGGTGAACAAGGAAGAACGATCCGCGAGGTGGCAGGTTTTTGTTTCACGTTTCAAGGAGCAGGCATTCGAGATTTGTAACAACGAAGAAGATCTCTGTAACATGATTGTGGATATGTGTTATCGCCGAGCAGATCAATCCAAACAATTTGTGTGGGACGTATCCGGTGAGCAGATCATTCGCAATCTGTTGCATCGCAACAGGCAGGTCATCCATTATCCAGTTGTGGCGAAGGCGACGGGGGAATTCGAATATGCGGGCAAGACCTTTAGGATGACGTCTGTTGAAGTGAGTGAGGTTACTTCATGAAGATGATTCTGAACGAACGACAGCACGCAGAAGAAGCACTCGAATATGGAAAGATGGATAAAAAGCCGACGAAAACATTGGTGTGTATAGCTAAATTATGTCTTGAAGAAGGAAAAAGCAAGAGTGATACGTATAATGTTTTACACGAATTTATGGCAAAGTCGTACCCCAATTACAATACTGTACATTGGGAATCGTTTTTTTACCGGATAATTCACCAAGCAACTAGATATATCAAAACAAGAGAAGAGAGAGGAAAGAAAAGCTTAATTGAAATTGAACATGTATCGATAACTCACAAGGAACTAAATCAAATTAGAGAGCTTCGCAGTAAGCGACTGGAAAAGTTAGCCTTTGTATTGTTGGTCTACAGTAAAATTAATAATCAAATCCATGAAAATAATTTGTATTGGATTAATCATGCTTGGAGTGAAATCTATAGCGATACAGGAATGGCTGTAAGTAAAAAGGATCAGGGTTTACTGGTTTACAAACTAATTCATTCAGGTCTATTGAAAGAAAGTAGACGTTTCGATTCGACGAGTGTTCAGGTACTGTTTGCTCATCCAGAGGATGCAATTGCTATTGGTTTAACACGTTTTGATGATTTTATTCTGGAATATTTGCGTTGGACAGGAGAAACAGTTAAAGACTGCAGTGTCTGTGGGAAACGTGTATTAGCCAAATCTAATCGTCTGAAATACTGTAAAAATTGTAAAAAGAAGCTTGGTAAATAAAACTCTAGTTGTGAACAGATTACTGAGGGGGATATCGTTTTTTTATAAACTTCTTATTAGAAAACTTCGTTTTAGTCATATGCAGCAAGGATTCCATCCATGGATTAAAAATTTCTTTAATGATAGGTGCTGAGAGCATATGAGTTGGTAGGGGAGGACTCAGATGATAATTTCTGCAATTATCTTTTTAAAGAAAATGAGATCTGCTCATTATTCTGTACCATAGATAACGCTTAGGCAGGTGAATTATGTCAAATGGACTAACTTTAGCACAAGTGGAAGCAATAATTAGAGAAGCTGTTCAAACGGGGGCAGGTCAGCCAATCGATAATGAACAAGTTGAGGAAGCAATTAGACAGGCAGCCGAGGCAACCAGAAAGGCTATGGAGGCTGCTCAACATGCAGAAGAGGCTTATCAAACAACTCAACTTGTTTTTAAGAGTCCTGTTGCTGATATGGGTATTCTTGCTGAGGCTTATCCTTCTCCTGAGATCGGCTGGACGGTGCAGACCTATAAGGATGGTAGAAGATATCGTTTCAACGGAGAGAACTGGGAAGAAATCGATATCTTTGGACAAAATCTTCAAGTTGTTAATGCTTCGACAGATGGGCTTATGAGTAAAGCAGAACACTTGAAATTAAACGAGATTCCTTTGGAAGTACAAGATCGAATTCTAGTTTTTTGTAAAGAATCACGTGTGTATCCGGAGATTATAGGAGTGTTAGCCCCTTTTCCATTTCAAGGAGAAATTTTAAGTATTAAAGGTTATTGTGCTGTACCAGGGGAGTCTCAAACCGTAATTAGAATAGAACGATCCAAAGACCTGGTGCAGTGGCTAGACATCACGGAGACTTCTCTGATATTTGAAGCGCAGCAGCATCGAGATAACGGTGAAGCTACGTTTCATGAAAAAAAAGTGGAGCCGGGAGATATTTTCAGAGTGCATATCGTTGAAGCGGGGGAAAATTTGCAACACCTTACAATTCAATTAACTATTCGAACATGACATGAAGGAGAATGATGAATATGACACAACCGATTATTACATGGATGGATGCAACACACAGCAAGGAGATTGTAGAACCGTTTAATTATGGCGTGATTGATGCCGATAGCAAAAGCGAAATCCGTATCTTCAATGTTTGGAATAATAAAGGTGGCGCCACGGATGTATCCAAAATGGAGGACTGCACATTTACAACAAGAGATCTCGACGGAGGTACTGGAGATACTGAAAAGTTCGATATTGAAGCAGTAAAAAACAACTGGTTTCATGTGCAAGTGGACTCTCTGGGAGAAAATGATCTGGACGAAGAGAGCTCTCGTGTAGGTAGAGACTTCTCAAAACCGATTGGAACGACAGGGAAAACAACGCTGGATCATTCAGGTACACCGTATGCTACACCATGGGTACCGGAAGCAAAAGAAATTTTGGGAGTTAACAATAATGGTAAACCGCAAGATGCTGCAGGTAACTATGTGACCCTTTCTATTCAATGTGAAGTTCCTTTGAACGCTCGTAGCGGTAAACAGGAATTCAAGAAACGTATCTCATATCGTTACGTGTAAGGTTAGAGATGGTAGGTGACTTATAAAAAGAGACAGGCTATTATGCCTGTCTCTTTCCATTTTAAACCGTATTCAAGGAGGTGAATCTGTGATCTTAAGTCAGAAACAGTATACTCGTTCACCAGTACAGCAAGCTTATGTATGGGTTGCTGATTATTACGATGGAACGTATTTGAGCGAATATGATTTGCAGACACAACGTGTATCGAATTTTTATGATATTCAAAAAGAGAAGCTGGTATATTTCGGAGTTATTGGGCAGGGCTCGCAAGTGTATTACAACGTTGCTAATGGTGTCTTTCATATTAACATGGATCGGTATTCGATCGCTTATGAATGTGAAGGACACGAGTATCCGCTCACGGGGAGAACGTTTGTTTACAACGATATTATACAGTACAAGAAGGGATCTTCTGAGGCAAGCATGAGAGGATTGGCAGGCCGGGAATCATCGGGAACTTTCAGAAATGCCATTGAGAGTTTCAATTTCGGCTACAAAAAAACAATGGATCTGCATGATGCGAATATCAACTTTCAATGTGTGTGCTCTTTACCCATGAATCAGAGTGCGTTTTTTCAAATGAAGATTACTTCAAATATGGATCTGCCAGGTCAATTGGTGATTCGTAAGAATGGATTAATCATAGACCGGATCACTGCTCCGTTGAAAGCTAACCATGCGGGAATGATCAACTGGGATCTTCGCTAGTGATCAGATTCTTGACAAGACAGGAGGGGTACACATATGGCTATTGAGGAGATTGGTTTAGACATTGATTTGTCTATGGGGGCGTTTAACAATACGATTTACCAGGATCAGAAGTTAAGACTTACGGAACAGGGAAGAGATGCGAATGGAAATGTAATTTTTGCTTCCTCGGGTTCCTGGGAGTCAAACGCTATTCTAATTCTGGATAAGTTTGCTTCGTTTAAAGGCATATCTGCGAAAATCAACAGTGCTAGTGGTTCGGTATATAAGATCTATTGGAGTACTTCGGATGATGGATTTCAATGGACGGAATATGAGGAAGTGCAGGAGCAAGATGCCGTTCCCAAAGCTCAGGCGAAATATGCCAAGGTGAAAATTGAAATAATTGCTGAGAAACAGGAATCCAGCTTTTACATAGACAGTTTCTTAGAAACGGGCAAGTATAGTAATCCTTATGTAGAAAGTGATTCTGGTGAACTTCGGTTAAAAACCAAGTATGCATTAAAGATGGATCAGACGGCGGTCACTTCATCGGGTGTAGTCTATCAGCAAAAGGTTGAGCGTACGAAATTTAAAAAGATGGATCAGATCAGAGTAGGGAAGGGGGATTCGATGGCAGTTCCTGCAACAACCGGGTAGATGAGAGAGCGTGTGGAGGATAAGGAGGATCAGTATGACAACTTACACTGGAAGATCAACAATATATGATTATCTTGCTAAGGAATCTATTCCGGATGGAGATCACACACTTGTTGTAAACGGAATTAATATTGACATTGAAATTTATAACTTCGAGTCTGATATATCATATAGCAATACCCCAGTTCTAGGTAATACGATAGCAGATGCAAGAATGCTTATATTGAATTATAAAGGTAATTTAACGGTGGAGACAGGAGTTAACCTGACTCCGCAAGTCAGGAAAAAAGGGATGACCATTTTTGTTAGAGGAAAGTTGACTAACAAGGGTACTATCTCTATGACTGACAGAGGATCAAATGCTTCAGGACAAAATATTTATCTATTCAGAAGTGAAAGTGGATTATACGAGATGATTCCCTCAGCAGGAGCGAATGGTAGAGGTTCTTGGGTAGGAGGACAGGGTATAGCAGGGGATTCTACAGGTCTAAATGGTACTGGTAGGCAGACTGGTGGTGGTGGGCAGGGGCTTATTTGGAACAATAGTACTCAGCGGTTGACTTATGGTGTGACCGGTGGTGGAACCTCTTATTCAGGTGGTGGTGGCAGTGGCTCGGTACTACATGCATCAACACAAACAAATTCAGGACAACCAATTAATTCTGCTAATGGAGTGCATGGTGGAAATGGTTGGTTGTATGAAACAGCGGCTACAACAACGACTAGAATTATTGCATTACCTGGAGCTGGTGTAGTAAGAGGGAGTGTCGGTAACTACGGAAATGTGCCCTACAATATTCTAGATGATGGTATAGGTACAGGAGGATTGCTGATTGCTTATGCTAATGTAATAGACAATAAAGGGACAATAGAAAGTCGAGGACACAGAGGAATGAGTGTTAACGCGACATTCAGCGGAAATACATGGAGTGATATTGGCGGCGGTGGAGGATCAGGTGGGGGCAGTATCAATTTATTTTATTGGAATGAATACATCAACACCGGAACAGTTTCTGCATCAGGTGGTGGAAGAACTGCCAATACTGCTACTGGCAGCAATCTATTGAATCAACAAGGCTGGGGTGGCGGAAACGGCACTATAACGACATACAAAATGAATATCACAACAACGCTTATAGAGGTAAGCGGTAACTATAAGAATTGGCGAAGTTCTCAGTGGAATACAATTTCGACAACGTTGCCATCACCAAACACTTTTATTAATGAGGGAATCGATGATTTATCTATTTTAGATAGAAACAGCAAAAATTTTGTTCATAGCATGAGTCTTAATGGATCATTAGGTTCAGGTAAGTTATTCAAATCGAATATCAATCTGGAGAAGTATTTAGAAATAACAAATTTATACACCAAGTAGAGTGTCATGCTCTACTTCTTTTTAATTCTCGGTATGTTAAAGGAGATGATATTTGAATGGCAACTTTGTGGCAAAGACTACCAGAACCAGAAGATGGTTGGAGAAGATATGACAATCTATACTCAGCAATCACTTATACAGGAACTTGGCAAACGGAAACTTTAGCCGCTAATTACAATGGTTCTGCTAGGTATACTCAAGTTAGTAATTCTACTGTTAATTTCAGTTTTCAAGGAACAAAATTAAGGGTTATGGGAGGACAATGGACAGGAAGAACAACAACAGCTCAAGTTAATATTGATGGAGCGAATCGCGGAGTAATAAATGAGAATGCTAACAGTGGCACTACGCAATCTTTAGTGTTTGATATTTCAGGGTTATCAGATGGTGTGCATACAGTACAAATAAAAACAGTGGATACTTCAATATTTCTATTTGACTCAATCGATATTGATGCAGATGGATATTTGCTTTGGGGAGTATCCACATCTCCAGAAGAAGGGTGGTCAAGATATGATATTGTGACGACACTACCTAATGTTGTTTTTACAGGTGTGTGGAATACAAATAACAATTTCACTGTTGGCTGGGGAAATACACTTACTTCCACCAGCACCTTTGGTAGAATGGCATTTTGGTTTTATGGGACCAAACTACGGATTTATGATAGTCCCAATATAAATAGGTCAACAAGAAACATGATTTCAATAGACGGTATAAATAAAGAGTACACTGCTTATCGTACAAGTGTGTTAGATCAAGTTATAGTCTTTGAAATTACGGGTTTAAGTTTAGGGTATCATTATGTAGAAATTTCTATACCTTCAACGGAGACTGGGAAAATTCTTGCAATCGACTCTATTGAAATCGATTCAACAGGCGAATTTAGGAAGCCTTATAGTAAGATGTTACTTTCATCTGGTAATGAACATTATTCTTTAGGTGGAATGGAGTATGTCAACGTGACTCCACAAATGACCAGTAATTTTTCTGCTTCACCTATAGTTCCAATATTCTCAACTGAATGGACTAATGGCATACAATCTGGAGCGGGATCGGCATTTAACGCTTTCGATGGTGACAAAGGGAGAGTTTTTGGTTGGGCCAGTTCTTCATCTGGATATTACATAGGAATTGATTGGTCTACTCCAAAGAAAATTATTGGTTATCGTTTGTCATCACACGCAACAATAGACAATACACCACCAACCGCATGGTTTTTTGAGTCAAGCAATGATAATTTATCTTGGACTATTTTAGATACAAAAAGTGGGGTCAATTGGACCAAAGGAGAAACAAAAGAATTTCTTATTAATAATGTTTCATCATTTAGGTACTACAGAATTCGAGGTACACTTAACTTAACTTGGGCTATAGCTGAATTTGAAATGTTAGAATTGTCAGATCCATATTTAATTAACTTACCTAATTTAGCTGAGAGGACATTTATGAATTATGGGAAAGAGTCAATTGTTCCGGTCAGCGTAATGAAGAAAATTAAAAAAGTTGAAGATAAATATATCAAGTCAGGTACAAGTACAACCTTTGAACATTCAATTAATATGTCAAAGCGAAGGGTAGATAAAATTATGTTGGGTTAACTGGGAACACATCTACACGGAGTGTTCTATTTGTATTTTGAAAGGAGCAGTGATTTACAATGGAATCTATTCCAGTAACATTGAATCCCGATGATATGGGTTCTGGATTTACATTGAGCAATGGCAATTTGACGTTCGTCTCTACAACAGACTATCGAGCGATTCGTGCTACTCATGGAAAGTCATATGGCAAATGGTATTGGGAAGTTAGATATGATTCTGGAGTCCGAAATGTACACATTGGAATATCTAATAAACAGTTTTTATTAAGTGGAAACTTTGTTCCAGATAGTACTAGCTGGAGAACTTATTACGGGAACACTGGTAATAAATATCCAGATAACACGACCTACAGTACGGTTTGGGATGTTGGTAATATTGTTGGAGTTGCACTTGATCTTGATAACGGGATCTTAGAGTTTTTTAAAAATGGTGTCAGCATGGGAGTCAGTCATACTAACATTAAATTGCTAGGTGAAGTTTTTCCAACTCTAGGATCATTCAGTGGCAATAGCAAAACAGTGACTGTAAACTTTGGTGCAACTCCATTTGTATATGGGGCTCCTGCTGGGTTTAAAGCTTATAATCTGACTTACTCCTATAAATTCTTGATTTCATCAGAAGATAATTATTACAGCGTTATAAGTAAATACAAAGATAATTCTGTTCCAGCAATGACAAGTAATATCTTACCATCTGGGATAGTTGAAGCTAGTTCGACATACTCAACATTCTATCCTTGGAAAGCATTTGACCGAATGGTAGATCAGAATGGTTGGGTTACAGCAAGCGGCGTTTTGGTGGGTTGGCTTAGTTATGAATTCGCTTCTCCTAAAACTTTAACAGGATACTCCTTAAAAACAGGAACAACTCCAGTTAACAGACCTCCCAAAACGTGGACATTTGAAGGCTGGAACGATGGACAATGGATAATTCTTGATACGAGAGTTAATGAACCCAACTTCGCCTCAGAAGAGTTTCGCTTTTATAAATTTAAAAATAATCTAGCATACAAGAAATACAGAATTAATGTTACTGCAAACCAAGGTGCGGGTGATTTCTTGGCCATTGGTGATTTTGGTATGTATGAGTCTGAAAGGTATATCTCTTGTGTACAGAACACAGAAAATGATTTTGTGAGAAGGGGGATTAATAAAGGCATGACTATCAATCTAGACGACGAATTTACTGAAAGAAGATTATGGAATAGAGATCATTCGCAACTTGGGGTCGGTAAAGTATTCAAACAGAAGATCGATACCTCCAAGACTCCAATTAAACAAGTTTCTTTTACATAAGTAAATAGGTTTGATTTTATAAATCTACTAGAAGGGAGATAGAAAGATGGCTAAACTTTTAAACATAGTACCACCTATGACATCAAATACTTCACCCTCCGGCGTCGTTAGCTATAGTTCTCAAAATGGCACCAATTTCGGTTACAAGGCTTTTGATCAGAATTTAGACACCTTTTATGGAACCTATCGTAATACAAATACTTGGGTGGCTTACAAATTTCCGACTTCAATAAAATTGGCGGGATACTCTATATATTGTTTGGAAAACAACTCACCTCCTCGTTCATGGGTATTAGAAGCGAGCAATGATGAAGTAGTTTGGGACTTAATAGATACAAGGAACGATTATACCATCGCATCGTGGACAAACAATCGAAGAGTTGTAATTAGAATTAATCCTAATAAATCTTATCGTAGTTATAGAGTGAGAGTGACGAGAAATAATGTTTCCGAAGTAATTAATATTCGAGAAATTGAGTTTATGACCCTGGTATATGACAACAAATTCCTCATTAAGAACCATTGGAATTATATGTATTACTCCAAAGGGAACTGGGAGAGAATAGAGGGTGTAGCCACTGAGCAAGACTATCTAAATTTAGGAATGGATGATATTTCACGCATTCCCGAATCCGCATGGTCACAACTTGAGGGTGAGGTTGAACTTTGTTATTACACAGATGACCCAGCCAAAACAGAGGTATCCTTCAACATCGAAACAGAGCCCTTTACCCTCGCGGAAGAGTGGGAAGACAAAGAGATCAAAATCATTGAATACACCGATGATCCAAACCAAGCGGAATCCATGATCACAATCGAAACCGAACCGTTTACACTCTACGACGAGTTAGGTGATACTGTGGATGTGCTGTATTACACAGACGATCCCTCCAAAACGTCAGCGGAACTAAATATCACGGCAAACTACTCCCCATTGGATGAACTTGAGGGAGATTTTGACGTGGTAACATGGACCAATGATGAAGAAGTTATTGCTGGCAATCGAGATATGTCATTAACTTATAATGCGCTGCCGTTTGAGCAGATTATTGTACAGCCAACTGATATTGAATTATATGGCGATTTAAAAAAGCTGGTTGCTTCTAAAATCGTTGCTAGTCGCACCGAGGGAACTATAAGACTCGTTGCTTCGTTCGACTCCGGGCTGACGTGGAAAACGTATCGCTTCGATAAGTGGGTAACTCTGGACTTCCAGAACACGACATTGTTCAAAAGAAAAGGCATGAGTGTTGAAACGCTAAGTATGATTCCTGAACAAGATCTGACAGGGCTAACCCGGGTTGCGTATTATTTAGATAACAGTGAGCATTATGAAAACAGCTATGTTTTGGATCAGTTGAAGATGGTTGTGGATGCTCCACGTCAGACAGTGGAAGTTCAGCATATGGCGCTGCAAATTTTGAATACAACAGCAACCATAAAACTTACCTTTACCGGGAATAAACTTCAAGGAATACTGGATGATGCAGACAAGGGTAAAGTCAAATATCGTGTGCTTTTGAATGGCCAGTCGTATTATCCAGCAGATGGGGAGTTTACACGTTTACTGCCTTCGCCGTTTAAGATTGAGATCAACATCGATGAACGGAAGTTCCTCTTTGGCAAGGAAAATAAGTTGAAAGTAGAGTTCCAGGATTATTGGGGTTCCGTAGATTCCCGGGAATTTAGTTTTGTTGGAACTTACTCTGGACTTATGTTTATGGATGAATCTGGCGATTTCCTTTCGGATACGTTTGGCGGCATCCTGAAGCAACTTGATTACGAAGTTATTATTGCGGGACAAACAACATTGACGAAAAAAGTAAAGTTGATAAATCAACTCGGTTATGCTGTCGATCATGTTTATCTCGAGATGGATAAGAAATTCCAGACGAGTGGAGTTGAAGTTCAATTATCCAGACAGGCCGATCCATTTCTGCCGATTGATTACCTGACATACGGATTAATGGAACCGGAAGAGAGTGTTGATTTTTATGTTCGGATTGCAACGGACATTCATGCCAAGCCAGACCCGAATGGAATTTTCGAGATGAAGGTCAAGGCAGACCGAGTATAGCTCTCAATACAATGAGACAGGAAGTGAGTGAAATTAACTACGGGGAGACGTCATTAAACAGCTATATACATATTAAAAGTCCGGAGAATCGCTTTAGAGCAAAGTACGTTTTATACAATCAGATAGACATAGATTTGCCCTCAACATTGACATCCGCTATTAGGGGAAATAGTGAGAGGGTTTCCCGTGTTTCTGCTCGTGTAGAGCAATCCAAGGATATAAGTAGTTCACTATCCGTGGTGTATGCAACGCAATCAGACCTAAATTCTTATATTCAAGCATCACCGATAAATGATCTGACAAGTACAGTTTATGTGAGGGAGCATAATCGTGCACAGGGTAAATATGAGCTTCTGGAGGCCCCGCGCATCACGGTGAACCTGCAACCTGTTGCAGATGCAACCACTCGTAGTCAGCTCCGCTTACAGACAATCAATTTTGGGGATACACAGCGTATGATGATCGGCCGGGATGAATTGGAGCAATTCGAATCCTTTATTCATTTCGGAGATATAGACACGCGGATACCTGACCTGATGTACCTGGAAGAAGCCAAGCTAAAATTATATTACACAGGAACGATCACGCCAGGCGCATCCATTGAGCTGCATCAGCCTAATACCTTATGGCGAGAATATGGAATCACACATGCCAACAGGCCTCATTCCATTCAACGATTAACGTCAAGCTACAGCATAAATACAAGTGAGCGTTATGTTGAATTCGATATGATGGATATTCTAAAGATGCTGAGAAACGGCGAACTCCAAAATATTGGGATGATGATTCAATCTAGTGATTTGTCTCCAATCTATTTCAACACCCGTGAGTCTGCCAAGCCACCTGTGTTACAAATCAAGTATATTACTTCGCAGATTTACTCTATCGGACGTACAGAAAAAGAAAGCGAACTTTTTGTCTATGGAGTCGGACGTAAGGAACTCAAAACGACGTTATTTGTGCATAGTGATATCGGTTTTGCATGGCTGCAATCTAATTTATATGTACATCGTTATGAAGATCATATGCATCATGAAGCACCTGTCATTGTATCTGCGAGTCGTCCAGATCTGAATGCATCTATGGCTGTAGCTCATCGAACAGAAGCCAAGTTGTATTCAATCCTTTCGGTCATTGAAAGCACGGTGAGTGAGAGAGAAACGTCCGTTTGTGTCTCCAAGCCAGAAATCCCAGCCAAGCTCGTAGTCTCAATAAGTACGGAGACAGAGAGAGAGTTTGAATTATCAGTTAGGCAAATCAACGATGATGAAAGAGCGGCAAATCTTGCTGTATCTCATCCTGATTTGCCTGCTGCCCTAACGATTGATCCGAAGATGTCCTTGATAAGTGAGTTGACTGTATCCAGGGCTTATAATGCATATCTATGGAACGTTTTACACATTTCTAAACCTGAATTACATTCCGTCATAGAAGTTTCTAATTATATCAAAGCAAGCAAAACATTAGACTCGGAGTTAACCGTTATACGCAGTGCTGAAGCTGCAATAGCGTCGGAATTAGCGGTGAGCAGGCCGGATCTTGGCGGCGTGTTGTGGACCAGAGTACCGGATGAGGATGAAAAGCGCGGTATCATAGAAATTCCTTTTGTTGAAGAGATGATGTCGCACTTATTTGTATCCAGACCGGATATTCTTTCAAGCTTGGAAGTTAAATATTCGAATGATCTGAAAGCCCATATTGGTGTCAAGGAAAGAGAATACTTGGAGGGTTTCATTGAGGTTCGAGAATGGAAAGATCTGCAGTCCGTGGTTGATGTTAGACAAATTGCTGATCTGCCTGCTGAGATGATCGTTTCTAAACCTGATGTGTATGCGTGGATTCAACCGAGAGTTGTTGCTGATGAGGAATTAAACGCCGTTGCAAGCATTCGTAAACGGGATGCGAGTGACCGAGTAACGACCTTGATCGTTAAAGGGCCACGCAATCAGGCGTATTTCTATATTTTGTGACCTTTTATTTAGATGTCGTACCACAGCGTAGAGTGTTAATGAAAGAGGGCTTTTAGCCCTTTTTTTTTGCGTTAAACTAGGATGTCCACATATTCCGGCTGAGAGTGTTACCTACATCATGATTACCCACTTTTTGTTCATCACGGCAGGTGTCCACACGGCGATACGCCAAGAGGCATACAATTATCGTGATCTGTTGAAGAGGAGGTGGATCGTGAGATTATGGTGACGATGGAGCCGATTGTGGTGGGAGAGCATGTGCTCGTTGGGGTAGAAGTGAAACTTCCCAAAACGACACTGTTAACGATTAATACATCCAAAGGGTATATCATGTGCGGCGCCCTTGATGTGGGGTTATTAAATGAGAAGCTGGGCGATCGCAAGATTGTGGCCGCACGGGCTGTAGGTGTGCGAACACTGGAGCAACTGCTTCATGCACCAATGGAATCGGTGACGACTGAGGCAGAGGCTATGGGGATTACAGTAGGTATGACAGGTGTAGAAGCATTGTTAAAAATGATCTGAAGCACGTGCCGTTTTTCATTCGGCATCATAGAAATAGAACAGAGAAAAGGGGACGAAGTCGGAGGCATCCGTCTTGTCCCTTCTCCTTACAGACCCGCAGCAATGGCTGCTATGTGGGTTGTCTTATATATGTTTTTATTCCGCAAATAAAGCCGTGAGGTTCTCCTGGAAAGGCGCACGAACAATACCTTTTTCCGTAATAATTGCGGTAACATATTCATTTGGGGTTACGTCAAAGGCTGGATTAAACACCTTAACGCCCTGCGGTGCAGTACGCTTGCCAAATCCTTCAGTCACTTCTTCAGCAGCACGCTCTTCGATTGGAATCAGATCCCCGGACGTTGTGGACAAGTCGATGGTTGATAGTGGACTTGCTACATAAAAAGGAATATTATGCGCTTTGGCCAGTACAGCCAGGCTGTATGTACCAATTTTGTTGGCGACATCCCCGTTTGCTGCGACCCGATCCGTACCCACAATGACAGCTTGTACCCAACCTTTGGACATGACCATACCCGCCATGTTGTCACAGAGTAACGTTACGTCAATTCCGGCCTGTTGTAGCTCAAATGCAGTTAAACGAGCGCCCTGCAAGACGGGACGTGTCTCGTCAGCAAATACCTTCAGATGAATGCCACGCTCTTGAGCTAGATACATCGGAGCGGTTGCTGTACCGTATTTCGCTGTCGCCAGACCTCCTGCGTTACAGTGTGTAAGTACACCCATTCCATCCTCAAATAAAGGCAGGGCATGTTCACCGATCATGCGGCATACTTCTTCGTCTTCCTTCTGAATTAACAACGCTTCTGCTTCAAGCGCATCTGTGCTTTCATCCAGACTTAGACCAGCTTCTACGACTTGGTTAGCCTTTTGCATCATGCGATCTAATGCCCAAAACAGATTAACCGCTGTTGGACGTGATGTTGCCAAATGTGCACAGACGGATTTGACATGATCCAGCCAGCCTTGGATAGCGATGCCATCATAGGCTTTGGCTCCGAGCACTACGCCGAAGGCTGCTGCAATACCAATGGCAGGTGCGCCGCGTACTTTCATGGAATGGATGGACTCCCATACTTCTTCAGGAGTGTAAAGTTTCAGCATCAGAATCGTTTCGGGCAACAGACGCTGATCGAGCATTTCAAGCTTGTCCTTTTTCCAATTGAGCGAAGACAGAGGCTGATGTTCAGGGGTTGTCATGGATGTTCCTCCGTTCAATAATGTTAGACTTTAACCGTTGCGAGGGCAGAAGATACCAGATCTAGAACCTCACCGATTGTATTTACGTGCCGATTGTTCTTAATCAAGGCTTTACCAACGGCCAGTGCCTTGCGCTGTGCATGTTCACGTTCAGTAGCATCCGTAATGGTGTCGATATCAGCAACATGGGCAAGTCCTACGATGCGACGTACCATTTTAGCCCCGGCAAAACCAATCGTATCTCGAAATAGCTGCTGTACATACAGGTCTTGATAACCTGGCGTTTTAGCCATTGGGTCAACGAGAGCAGTAGTCCACAGTGCGCGGAAACGAGTATCGAATTCAGTCCAGACATCACGTACCATGTCCAGTAACTCTGTTTCACGTTTATTCCGCGTAGACTGATCCTGAAAACGGCCAGACAACGAAACATAATGAAGAAGCAGGTTCGCCAGCACGGCGCCTACGTCAAAACCCATCGGCCCATAGAAAGCAAACTCCGGATCAATGACTTTGGTCGACTCGGAAGTTACAAAAATACTGCCTGTATGCAAGTCCCCGTGAAGAAGGGCTTGTCCATGGGTCAGGAATTTTTCCCTGAGCAGGGCGATCTCCAAATGAAGTGCTTCGTCGGTACGAAGAGCTTTTGCTTCATCTTCAATCGCTGCTTCATAGTTGTTATTTTGTGCAATCCGATACGGTTCATCAAAGATCAGGTCTTCTGTTATTTTACATTGGTCAGGGTTGACGAATCGTCCCTGCTGTTCTTTCTTCTGTTGTTGGTTCATGCCGAGGTCTGAAGTGAAGAAGAGGGTTCTCGCCATAAACTCTCCGATATGCTGAGCGAAAAGAGGGTAGGAAGCTCCGTCAATCAGACCCTTGCGCATAATAACATGGTCACTTAAGTCCTCCATGACCGTTAATGCAAGATCATCGTCATAATGATACACTTCGGGCACCATTCCAGGGCACAGACGATATTCTTCCTGCAAAATTTCACGTTCAATGCGAGCACGTACGAGGGAAAGCGGCCAGGATTCGCCAACCACTTTCGCATAAGGAAGCGCCTGTTTGATAATGATACTTTTATCGGAGTTCTGATCCGTGATATGGAAAACGAGATTCAGGTTGCCGTCACCGATCTCACGACAATCCAGATTCGCATCTGCCGTAAATGGACCCGGTAAAGTTTTGGCTAATTCGATCGCTTCTTGTGGGGTTAAAGGATGATATTGAGTCAAAGGTGCCACCTCCATATATATGAAGAAACAGGAAAACCCACTTCTTTGCTTGGTTTATGACAGTATATCGGATAAAGCACGTTTTTTGAACTTTTTTTTGAGACAAGTCTGGGTTGTGGTGATTCGAAGATCAGGCTCACGGGTAAAAATGAATAGGCTGGACGGTTGAATAAAACCGCGCCCCATAACACTTCCGCGAAATTAGCGGGTTCTGAACTTGAACTCTCTGTCTTGCGTACAGGGGAACCTGAGATAACGTGGACAGACTACATTTTAAATTAAAGGATGGGATTGAATATGGCTACAAAAAACAAAACAGATCAAGCAAAATCCGTTGAACAAGTACTTAATCGTCAGGTGGCTAACCTGAACGTACTGTATGTCAAAATCCATAACTATCACTGGTATGTAAAAGGCCCGAACTTTTTCACACTGCATGTGAAATTTGAAGAGTTCTATAACGAAATTACAGTGCAAATGGATGAAATTGCTGAGCGTTTGCTTACACTGAAAGGCAGCCCTGCAGCAACGATGAAAGAATATCTCGAGATGGCTTCGATCCAGGAAGCTTCCGGTAAAGAAGATGCGAACGCTATGGTACAGAACCTGATTGAAGACTTCGCTACACTTTCCAATGAGTATCAGGAAGGTATTGATCTGGCCGATGCGGCTGAGGATCAGCCAACTGCTGATATGCTGACAGGCTTCAAAGCGGATTTGGAGAAACATATGTGGATGCTTCGTGCATACCTGGGCTAAACCGTTTCAGGACGGACTCAGATCCGTCTGTCTGTAACCCATTCGTGGTTGATGAGTTCATCCGTAAAGTGTTCAGTATTGCCTGCTAAAAGTTGTCAGATAAGTGTGAAGCGTCTATACTGCTGTCAAGAGTGACAGGGGAGGACGAACACAATGTTAAACACAGGAGCGATACCGGCATTAAAAGAATGGGCTTCTGCAATTCAAGCTCTGGAAAACGGTCGCCAGATTATGGTGATGCGTAAAGGCGGGATTGTAGAGGAAACGAAACATTTTGAGTTGAAAAGTCCAGCGTTTTACCTGTATCCGACTTATGAACATCAGCGTAAAGAACTGATCAAGTCCTCGGATCAATCCTATGTTGAAGAGTCGCTGGCCGAATGGGTGCCTGAAGCTTCAACCGTCCGTATTACATCGTATGCTGAAGTAACACAGGATTTGGAGATTCGAGATCAGGAGATGCTGGATCGACTTCTGGAATATCATATGTGGACAGCGGATTTTGCCGAATCCCGTTTGAAGTGGAAAAAGAAAGATCCGCTCCACGTGTTGATTTTACGTGTGTACCGTTTGCAGGAACCGATGGAAATTCCCGTATTGCCAGAATATAACGGTTGCCGTTCATGGATTTCCATTCCGAATGGTTTGGTGCCGCGCGAAATGACGCCGGTGCTGAACGTTGCGGATTTTGCCGACCAGGTACAGAAGATTAACGAGACACTCAGAATGTAATCTTTTTTATGTGCAAAAACTTGTGTAAATAAAGTGTAAAGGACTTGTCCGGAAATGGATAAGTCCTTTTTAATTTTGGTGTGCAAGCTGAACAAACTGTGAAATTTGTGATTTATATCACTGTCCGGCAGATGAAAAGTTGTTTTCTAATTTGATTCAAACAGTCATTTATTATAGAATCATAAGGAATGAAGTTTCCTGAGAAGGACAAGAATTAATAGGAAATGACTTGATAATCATTGAGAATCAGTTTAGAATTATTCTAAAGTGATTGTTGCTCTACAGCATGTGAAGAAAGTATGCCTGAGAGTGGCAAGAAGAAATTGCTTTACAGATGTATGATGAAACAGAGAAAGTCAGGGGAAGCCCTGTTCAGATATAATAGGCGCTTTTTCGTTTTCGACAGTAAACATCAATTTAATCAATGGAGGGAAACAATACACATGACTACGAATTTCGTCATTGAAGGTCTGAAAGCGACCATTGAAGGTAAAGAAATCCTGAAAGGCATCAACTTGGAAATGAAAGGTGGAGAAATCCACGCGATCATGGGACCGAACGGAACAGGTAAATCCACGTTGGCTTCTGCCTTGATGGGACACCCTAAATATGAAGTAACAGACGGTACAGTCACTCTCGATGGTGAAAATGTACTGGATATGGCTGTAGATGAGCGCGCACGTGCTGGTCTGTTCCTGGCTATGCAATACCCGAGCGAAATCGCGGGTGTAACTAACTCCGACTTCTTGCGTAGTGCAATCAACGCTCGTCGCGGTGAAGGTAACGAAATTTCCCTTATCAAGTTCATCCGTCAAATGGAAGGTAAAATGAAAGAACTCGATATGAACCCTGAGTTTGCACATCGTTACCTGAATGAAGGTTTCTCCGGTGGTGAGAAAAAACGGAATGAAATTCTGCAAATGATGCTGCTTGATCCTAAAATCGTCGTACTTGACGAGATCGACTCCGGTCTGGACATCGATGCTTTGAAGATTGTTGCAGAAGGTGTAAATGCAATGAAGAGCGAAGATCGCGGCTTCTTGATTATCACGCACTATCAACGCCTGCTTAACTACATCACTCCAGACTACGTACACGTAATGATGCAAGGTCGCATCGTGAAATCCGGTGGACCTGAGCTGGCTCAACGTCTCGAGGCTGAAGGTTATGATTGGGTAAAAGCGGAACTGGGAATTACAGACGAAACTGTAGGTCAAGAAGCGTAAGGACAAAACGGAGGAGGATAATAAATGACTACACAAACAATTCTTCCGGTTGAATCTGAAGCGCTTCGCGCCTTGTCGGAAAGTAACAATGAACCCGGCTGGTTGACTGAGCAGCGGCTCGAAGCTTTGAAGCTTGCGAGTGAGCTGGCGCTTCCCAAACTGGAAAAACAAAAAATTGAACGCTGGAGTATCAGCGAGTACGGCACATATAAAGCAGACGCAGCAATTTCTTCCCTGGAAGAAGTACCTTCATCCATCAAAGAGCTGGTTCAGGATCAAGCTGAAGGAAGCCTGGTAATCCAACGTAACTCTGGTGCAGTATATTCCAAATTGTCTGCTGATCTGGCAGCACAAGGTGTCATCTTCACGGATTTGGCTACTGCTGTTCGTGAACATGCTGATCTAGTCAAGCCTTATCTGAACACAGCGGTCAAAGCCGATGAACATTCCATTGCCGCATTGCATGCAGCGTTGTGGAATGGCGGGGTGTTCCTGTATGTTCCGAAAAACGTGAACATTGAAGTTCCACTGCAAGCAGTATTGCTTACAGACGATGCTTCCGCAACATTTGCGCCTCACGTACTCGTTGTTGCCGAAGCAAACAGCTCGGTTACTTACGTAGATAACTACGTGTCTGGTGAGCTCTCTGCACCGGTATTCCATAACGGAGTTGTGGAAGTATTCGTAAAATCGGGTGCAAAAGTGCGCTTTGCAACGGTTCACCAACTGAACGTTAACGTAACGGATGTATCCTTCCGCCGTGCTGTTCTGGAAAATGACAGCTCCATTGAATGGATCGTTGGCGAAATGAACAATGGTGATACGGCAAGCAACACGATGAGTGTTTTGAAGGGGAATGGGTCCACTTCGGATTCCAAAGTGATTGCTGTTGGTTCCGGTTCACAGAAGATTAACTACACAACTGAAGCACGTCACTTCGGTAAAAATACGCCAAGCCAAATGATCACACGTGCGGTTATGCGTGAAGAGGCTTCGGCAATCATCAACGGTATCACGAAAATCGAGAAAGGCGCTACAAGAGCCGACGGACAGCAAACCGAGAAAGTATTGATGCTGAGTCCTAAAGCACGCGGAGACGCCAACCCGATCCTACTGATTGATGAGGATGATGTAACAGCAGGTCACGCGGCTTCTGTAGGTCAAGTGAATGCGGAGCAAATCCATTACTTGATGTCTCGCGGGATTAACCGTACGGATGCGGAGCGCCTGATCATTTATGGCTTCCTTGCTCCGGTGGTGGCGGATATTCCTTTGGAAGCACTGCGTACCCAATTGCAGTCCCTGATTGAGAAGAAGCTGGGACAATGAACCCATCCATTCGCGAGCAGTTCCCGATCCTCCACCAGGAAATCAATGGACACCCGCTCGTATATCTAGACAGTGCTGCGACTTCGCAAAAGCCTCGTGCTGTGATTGACGCGGTTAAACATTATTATGAATATGAAAACTCCAATGTGCATCGCGGTGTGCATACACTTGGAAGCCGGGCAACGGACGCTTATGAAGGCGCTCGTGAGAAGGTTGCCAAGTTTATCAATGCTCGTCGCACGCAGGAGATCATCTTCACACGCGGCACAACGACAGCCCTGAATTTGGTGGCTTCATCTTATGCTCGTGCCAACTGTAAAGAAGGCGATGAAATTGTTCTTACACAGATGGAGCATCATAGTAACCTGATCCCTTGGCAACAAGTCGCCAAGGAGACAGGGGCCACATTGAAATACATTCCGCTACAGCCAGACGGCCATATTGAGTTGTCTGATGTGGAGCAAACAATCACGAACAAAACTAAAGTTGTCGCGATTGCCTATGTATCTAATGTGATGGGACTCGTGCATCCCGTTAAACAGATCGCTGAAATCGCCCATCGCAATGGTGCAGTTATTGTTGTGGATGGCGCACAAAGCACACCGCATATGAAGGTGGATGTGCAAGATCTGGATTGTGATTTCTATGCTCTGTCCGGTCACAAAATGTGCGGACCAACCGGTATCGGTGCACTCTACGGCAAAAAGGCGCTGCTGGAGTCCATGGAACCAATTGAGTTCGGCGGTGAGATGATTAATGATGTGGGATTGTACGACTCCAACTGGAAAGAACTTCCTTGGAAATTTGAAGGCGGAACCCCGATTATTGCGGGAGCAGTAGGATTGGGCGCTGCCATTGATTTCTTGGAGCAGATCGGCATGGATGAAATTGCTCATCATGAAGGTGTACTGGCCGCTTACGCAACGGAACGCCTGTCAGAGATTGATGGACTCAGCATCTATGGACCAGCTAAACGTCACGTTGGTGTAGTTACCTTTAACTTGGGAGATGTACATCCACATGATGTCGCTACCGTGCTGGATGCGAGCGGTATAGCGATTCGTGCAGGACACCACTGCTGCCAACCGCTGATGCGCTGGCTTGAAGTAAGCTCTACGGCTCGTGCGAGCTTTTATCTATACAATAACGAACAAGATGTAGATCGGCTTGTCAGCGCCTTAATCCAGACAAAGGAGTATTTTGGCGATGCAACTTGATGATCTGTACCGACGTGTTATAATGGACCATTACAAAAACCCGCGTAACCGCGGAACGTTTGACAATGACGTCGTCACGGTGAATTTGAACAATCCAACGTGCGGCGACCGGATTTCACTGCAGCTGATGCTGAATGACGGAATCGTTCAGGAAGCCAAGTATACGGGAGAAGGCTGTTCAATCAGCATGTCTTCGGCATCGATGATGACTGAGGCTGTCAAAGGCAAGACGATTGAACAGGCGCTCGATCTGGCTAACCGTTTCTCCTCATTGATGCAAGGGGAAGAAGTCGATTTCGATGATTATGAAGATCTCGAAGCCCTATCCGGTGTGAACAAGTTCCCTGCACGCATCAAATGTGCCACTCTGGCCTGGAATGCATTACGCAAAGGAATTGACGAAGAGGACAATGTACAATAACGATAGGGAGGTCGAGCAAGATGGCTAAAAAAGCACCAGAAATGGAAGAGTATAAATATGGTTTTCGCGATGAGCATAAATCCATCTTTCAAACCGGCAAAGGTCTGACAGCGGAAGTTGTAACGGAAATTTCTAAAATCAAAAACGAACCGGAGTGGATGCTGGAATTCCGTTTGAAATCCTTGAAACAGTTTGAGAAGATGGCAATGCCTAAATGGGGCGGCGATCTGGATGGACTGGATTTCAATGATATTCAATACTATGTTCGTCCTTCGGAAAAGCAAGGAAAAACATGGGAAGAAGTTCCTTCCGAAATCAAAGAAACATTTGATAAACTGGGTATTCCAGAAGCGGAGCAAAAGTTCCTTGCTGGAGTATCGGCTCAGTATGAGTCCGAGGTTGTATACCACAATATGCAGAAGGAACTGGAAGACCAAGGCGTAATCTTCATGGATACCGATACGGCTCTGAGAGAGCACCCGGAAATTCTGCGTGAATATTTTGCTACTGTTATTCCGCCAGCAGATAACAAATTTGCTGCGCTGAACAGTGCGGTATGGTCCGGAGGGAGCTTCATCTACGTACCAAAAGGCGTAAAATGTGAAGTGCCTCTGCAAGCATATTTCCGGATTAACTCCGAAAATATGGGCCAATTCGAGCGTACATTGATCATTGCAGACGAAGACAGCTTCGTTCACTATGTAGAGGGCTGTACTGCTCCAATTTACAGCACAAATTCCCTGCACAGTGCGGTAGTTGAGATCATCTGTAAGAAAAATGCCCGCGTTCGTTACACAACGATCCAAAACTGGGCACCAAACATCTACAACCTCGTTACCAAACGTGCGGTTGCTGAAGAGAACGCAACGATGGAATGGGTCGATGGTAACATCGGTTCCAAACTGACGATGAAATATCCTGCAGTTGTACTGAAAGGCCGTGGAGCTAAAGGTTCCGTTCTGTCCATCGCTGTTGCAGGCAAAAACCAGCACCAGGATGCAGGCGCGAAAATGATTCACTTGGCTCCGGATACAACTTCAACGATTGTATCCAAATCGATTAGTAAACATGGTGGTAAAGTAACGTACCGTGGTCTGGCTTCCTTTGGACGCCAAGCTGAGGGCGCGAAATCCAACATCAAATGTGATACCCTCATTCTCGATAATGAGTCCACATCGGATACAATTCCTTACAACGAAATCATGAATGATAACATCATGCTGGAGCATGAAGCAACGGTTTCCAAAGTGTCCGAAGATCAACTCTTCTACCTGATGAGCCGTGGTCTGACTGAAGCTGAAGCTACACAGATGATCATCATGGGCTTCATTGAGCCGTTCACGAAAGAATTGCCAATGGAGTATGCGGTTGAGATGAATCGTCTCATCAAGTTCGAGATGGAAGGTTCCATCGGTTAAGACATATGTACTGAAAAAAGACGAACCGTCATGGTTCGTCTTTTTTCTTATGCCATAAAGAGAGTAATCTTTTTGATTGAACATGTAAAAATAAGACTAATAGCACAGGCCAATTCATAGAGTTAAGCATTTAATGGTAGAAAAAGGATGTGAGTCTATGAATGCAAACCCTTTCGAAGGGTATCGGATTACTAGTTCATTCGGCTATCGAATTCATCCTACACATGGAGGCCAGACCTTTCATCGAGGGGTAGACCTGGTCACCGAGCCTTGGAATGGGCCTGTATCTGCTTTTCTTGAAGGAACGGTACGTTTTGCAACGGAAGGACGCACAGGCTCCGGTTTTGGCGGTTACGGGCTTACTGTGGCGCTGGAGGATCATCGTGGATACTTGCATTGTTACGGCCATCTCTCTCGAATTGCCGTTAAGGTTGGTCAGCGAGTGAGGAAAGGACAACTAATCGGTTACCAAGGCAGTACTGGACAGAGCACGGGGCCCCATGTGCATTATGAGATTCGAAAAACAAGCTCGCCCTCGTACGGGTATACTGCAAGTGAAGATGGTGTTGTGGAACCAACGGCGTATTTGTTAAACGAATACGGAACGATCTCTCAGGAGGAGGGTCCGCCAATGACAAGTCAGGAAAAGCAGTTGTTCACGCTTATGCAGAAGCAATTAGAGCTTCAAGGAAGCTGGATTCAAGAACAAAAGCGATTATCCAACATGAGTTGCCCTGACTGGGCGCAGGAGGCACTGGCTTATTATCGTCCCTATATTCAGGATGACACAGGAAGTTATGACTTTTGGAGAATACTTGTGATCATGTATCGGAAGGAAACGGGAATACTGGTGCCAAAAGAGGATTGAAACTTGAAGAGCAAGGTTGGTATTAGAGCGAAGGCCATTATAGGAGCGATGGCCAGTATAAGGGCATACCACTCATATCTTATGGGCTATGAACCAAATTGCGAAGAATGCCGTTTAGCCCAGTTCCTCTGGCAGGGAAGCGTCATATGTTAGGGTATACCTGATAAAGAGGAGGCAATCACATGAGCGAAGTAGGTTACGGCTGTAAAGGCAACGTTGGTGGTGTAGGCGGTGTAGGTGGATACAATCCATGTACTTCGGTTGGCGCGATCTTGGTACTGTTCATCCTGTTGGTTATCATCACAAAAGCATTCTGTGTGTAACTCCATCGACCGAATATAAGCAAGAGGGATCAAAGGAAGCTCATTCGAGCTTCCTTTGATCCCTCTTTTCTCTTCACGCGTATTTATTGGACGTAAATCTCAACAATGGCAATATCTCTTTCTTTCGCTAAATCGATAAAGGCCGTAGAGGTCTGAACGAGTGGGCGGAAGTAGTCAGCTGGATTGTTCATTACAATGACACCAGTTTGTCCTGTTGTGAGAAGTACTTTTTTACCAATAAAATTCGGAAGCATATGTTTGATCAGCTCTTGGGTGGCTTCACCATTTAACTGACCAAAACTGAGGCTGTATAGCTCGCATAGAACAGAAATTAGCTCCTGTTTGGTCTGATACACCCGATTTGTTGTCATAGCGCTGTAAACGTCGGCTACAGCAGTTATACGAGCATAAGGATGAATCTCATCTCCTCGCAAACCATGCGGATAACCACTGCCATCCTCACGCTCATGATGTTGAAGAGCAACCATGGCGATGATTTCGTCCTCTGTTGAAGCTTTGATAATATCGTAACCATAAAAGGTATGTTTTTTCATTTCTGCGAATTCTTCTGTCGTTAGTTTGCCTGGTTTATGTAAGATTTCAGAAGGAATCTTGGACTTGCCAATATCATGAAGATATCCTGCCTTGGCTACCGTAATACATTCATCCGGGCTATAACCCATCCACCCAGCAATATAAAAGGCGAGCATGCCAACCTGTAAGGAATGATTGTAGGTGTAGTCAATGTCTCCATCCAGCATAAGTAACAGGGAGACAACATCCTTTTGTTTTTCAAGCTGTCCCGTTAAGGTGCCTAATATTTCGTCAACCTGTGATTCATCAATAAAGCCTTTTTCTATGGCTTGTTCGAACAGAGATTCTGTGCCTTTGATCGTGTCGTTAAACAGATTGGTTAACAGACGGGTCTGATCGGAAGGCAAGTTTTGTTCATTAGAGTGAAGGTCGGATGATTGTTCTACATCTGCGAAATCAATTCCATGCTGCAGCAGCTTAGATATATCATCTTCGCTGAGAACGGAACCTTTCATCAGCATGTGGAGACCTGAAGTATTGTAGATATCATTTTTTAGCAGGTCGCCGGGTTTAAGATCTGTAACATGCACTCTCACGTATAAACCACCTTTTCCTCGACTAATATCGACACATATCATTATAATAACAAGAAAAAAATGGGTTGACAACGACTTATTTACTGTTTATGCGCCTCTGTAAACAGCGAATAGACTCATTTTTTCTCGTCCATGGGGTTCCAGGGTCCTAGTTGATGGCCTTTCCATTCTGATCCGTCTTCCCAAATTTCTTTTTTCCAGATTGGTACGGTTTGCTTCAGTCTTTCAATAGCGTAACGGCTTGCATCATAACAATCGCTGCGATGAGGCGAGGATACCGCGATAACGACACTGATTTCGGCAACGTCAACTTTGCCGATTCGATGACTTATCGCACAAAGTACACCTGGCCAGCGTTCTGCTATCTCCTTGCCGATCGCAGCCATGTGGGACAGCGCCATGGGGACGTATGCCTCGTATTCCAGATGAACCGTACGCTGTTCACCAGTCATTTCCCGTGTCGTGCCTACAAAAGTTAACGCAGCGCCATGATTAGCCGTAATGACCATGTCGGTCGTTGCCTCCACGGACAAGGGCGCATTGGTAATCAGAAACAGGCCGTCTTCAGTGCGATGCTCTTGTGTATAAGGGTGATCCTCATCTTGGTTCGTCGAACCGTCACCTCCAGATACAGGAGGGATCAAAGCCAATTCATCATCCGTCTTAAGTAATGTATCGGCAGGAGCGTATCTCTGGTTAACTGCTAAAAATGATGAACGAATCTGTGTGGCAGCCTCAGGATAAGCCTGGCTCAATTGTTCTTTAAGCATAGCAGCTGTAGGCGTATCACCATCATACTCAAATTCAAGTTGGGATGTATTTAAACGTTCTGCAATACCTGCAAATAGTTGAATTGTCAATTTCATGGAATGAATCTCTCCTTTTTGATCTCTAAACCCTATAAATATATCATAACGACGTAGAAAATGTTATGCTTATCCATTAGAAGAATGTACGTTTAATGAACGGCAGGGGAGGCAGTGTAATGCGCAGCAGCGAGAAGCAAACATTAACCATTCTGCACACCAATGATATACACAGTCATTTCGGCTCTATGAGTGCGATCGCTGCTATGATCAATGAAGAACGTGCCCAAGGTGGACATCTGCTTGTCCTCGATATTGGAGACCATATGGATCGAATGGCTGTTGAAACGGAAGGCACACTCGGAATGGCCAACGTAGATGTGCTCAATCTGACAGGTTATGATGCCATTACGATTGGAAATAATGAGGGGCTAACCTTTACGCCAGACCAACTCGCTCAGTCCTATACGGGACTCCTATGTCCGATTGTGTGCGGCAATGTGGTAGAACAGGATACAGGGCGTCCTCCAGCCTGGATGAAACCTTGGATTATTGTCGAAAAAGGACCATTTCGCATTGGTCTGCTAGGAGCAACAGCCCCGTTTAACACCTTCTATGAACTGTTAGGCTGGCAAGTGACGGACCCTGTAGAAACTTTAAGAGATCAGGTTGAGGTACTGCGTGAGCAAGTGGACGTGATCGTTGTTTTATCTCATCTGGGTCTTTCAACGGACAAAAGACTGGCGGAACAGGTTGAGGGCATTGATGTTGTCCTGGGCGGACACACCCATCATGTGCTGGAGGAACCCTTGCTGATTGGCAATACCGTGCTGGGAGCGGCAGGTAAATTCGGACAATGGCTCGGTAGAGTTGTGCTGGAAAGAGCAGGCCAAGCAGAGCCTGTGCAACTGGTGAGCAGCGGTTGTGTGCCAGTACACAGTAACATGCTGGAAGAGCAGGTGTCTCTGGCAATTGCTACGAATAGTAAGGAAGCTGAACGATTGCTGGATCAGACGGCCGTGATCACGGATCGAACCTTGCCCGTTTATTACGAGCGGGAATCTCCTTTTGCTATCTTGCTTGCACAAGCTGTACGGCACTTTACAAAAGCGGAAATATCACTTGTGAATGCGGGCCAGTTACTCGGAAACCTGCCACAAGGCGACATTACGAAAGGAATGTTACATTCCCTATGTCCATCTCCAATAAATGCTTGTACAATATGTTTGAATGGTGATCAGATTCGTGAAGCGCTTGAACAGTCACTGTTGGAGGAATTCTTCTCTAAACCCATCGTGGGATTTGGCTTTCGGGGACGTATTCTCGGGACGTTATGTGTAGATGGAATAGAGGTTCTTTACGACCCTAGTGCGCAAGCATATGATAAGATCCAATCCATTTATGTGAACGGTATACCTATGGATGGGAAGCGTGAATATGTGGTTGGAACGCTTGATATGTTTACGTTTAATGTGGGATATCCTTCTTTGGCTCAAGGAAGCAATATACAATATCACCTTCCGGAATTTATACGGGATTTGCTGGAAGAAGAATTAAAACGACCAGGGGCGCTGGAGGAGAGCCTGCGTAACCGCTGGTTATCAAGCTAAAAGCCAGAAGCTAGAAGCTAGAACGGGACTGCCTTCTGCTGATGCGGCGGCTAGTGTTCATTACATCTATGGAGCGGGAGAGGATAGGCTGTGCGTTTAGTACATATAAACTTATTGCAGCCTGGCATGAAGCTGGGGAAACGAATTTTTAGTGAGGAAGGTCTGGTTTTACTCAGTGAGGATGTAGAACTGACGAGTCGTTTAATCGGACGGTTGAAAGATCTTGGGATTGGATATGTATATATTCAGGATGCTGCGACAGAAGACATTATCGTGCCCGATATGTTACAGGAAGAGACCAAGCGAAGAGCACTTGTGGAGATCAAACAGCAATTTCAACATATGTCCGGTTTCAAAAGTAAAAACCAGATCACACATTTTGGTAAAGCGCTTAGTGGGGTAATGAACAGCATTCTTGAGGACATTGGTGGTCAAAAGGAAGCGATGATCATGTTAATGGACATGAACTCCAGCGATTTTGACCTGTATACTCATTCACTGAATGTTTGTGTGTATACTCTTGTTCTCGGTGTGGCATCAGGTTATACACGTCAGCAACTTATGGAGATTGGTCTAGGTGCTCTGCTCCATGATATTGGGAAAACGCAGATTCCCTCCGATATTTTACATAAACCTTCACGTCTGAGTGATGAGGAATACAAGATTATTCAACAGCATACCACGTATGGACACCGCATTCTCAAGGATGAACCCGGCATCCCTCTGCTCGCAGCACACTGTGCACTGCAGCATCATGAGCGAATTGATGGCAGTGGCTACCCTTTTGGTTTGAAAGGCAATGAAATCCATGAATATGCGAAGTGGATTGCTCTTGCCGATTCGTATGATGCCATGACGACCAATCGGGTCTATCGTCAAGCTTTATTGCCGCATCAAGCCGTAGAGGTACTGTATACAGGTTCTGGAACGCTTTATGAACAGTGGATGCTTGAAAAGTTTAGGGATTGTGTAGCGATCTATCCCGTAGGTATATCTGTAAAACTGAGCACTGGAGAAGTTGGCGTTGTCGCTGCAATTCAACCCCGCGTGCCACAACGGCCATTGATTCGTGTAATCAAGGATGCAGAAGGACAGGTCCTTACTGCACCCTACGAAATAAATCTTGCTACGAAGTTATCAGTCATGATTACAGGGGTCGAGGGTGCGGAAGATTCTGCTACACTTATGAAGCATGAACAGCTGAATAGTTAAGCTAACGAAGTATAGAGCAGGCGCTCAGGTGGTCATATCGGGAAAGTGAAGCTAGACTAATTTCCGATGATTCATGAGCGTTTTTTGTCATGTAATGGTCAGGGTTTGGCTGTGCAGGAAGATTCATAATTGTGCTATGATAAAAGATAACTCCCAAAAAAGTAATCTCGGATATGATGTAAATAAAACTTTTTAGGTTAATAAAAGGAATAAGGTGAAGAACAATGACCATGCTAAACTCAGGATCGGTACAACCGATGCCATTATCGCCAACGAATGATCCGTGGGATCCGATTGGCTCTCTGCGTGCATATGGCCGGCATGTGCTGACCAGTGTAGAAATGACAGTGACACATCTGTGCAATATGCGATGTGAGCATTGTGCCGTAGGGGATATGCTTACGATGCAAGAGGCACCAGCACTGCCACTCTCACTAATGTTGAAACGACTTGATGAGGTGGAGCATCTGCAGACTATCAGTTTGACAGGTGGTGAACCCAGCTTTAGCCAAAAGACGGTGGATGAGATGATCATTCCTCTGCTTAAATATGCGAAGGAACGCGGAATTCGCTCCCAGATCAATTCTAATCTGACACTGGATATCAGCCGTTATGAAAAACTTCTCCCGTATCTGGATGTGATGCACATCTCCTTCAATTATTTGAATGCAGATGATTTCCATCAGGTGGGATTTGCCAACAGCGGTAGGTCGGTAAAACGTGAAGTCGCCGTGAAAATGTATGAAAAGATGATGGAAAACTCCCGCAAGCTAAGTGAGGCCGGAATGTTTATTTCCGCTGAGTCGATGATTAATTATCGGACGCATGATAAGCTGGACGGCATTCACCAATTGATTCGGGAAATGGGTTGTGTACGGCACGAAGTACATCCGATGTACAACTCTAACTTTGCGTCCTCTCTTCCAGTATTATCACTGGATCACATGAGGAATGCCATTCATCGCTTGCTTGATGTCCGTGACAAAGACATGTGGATGCTTTTCGGAACACTACCGTTCTTTGCATGCAGTGCAGCTGAGCAGGATCGTGAACTTATTAATCGCTTGTACAGCGAACCGAATGTAACGGTTCGTAATGATCCGGACGGACGCAACCGTGTTAACGTCAACATGTTTACTGGCAACGTGTACGTGACTGATTTTGCCGATATCCCTGCATTCGGCAATATCCATGATCGGAAGCTGGATGATGTATTCCATGAATGGTCTGCTGAGCATCCGCTCAATCAGACCGTAAATTGCCATTGTGATGCTGCATCGTGTTGCGGGCCAAATCTTCTTGTGGCCGATATGTATTATAAAGGCGTGGACTTCAAATCTAGAAAAGCTATTTTACGTTAATATTCCAGGTGCATTCCTGAAATAGACAGAGAAGGGGAGTTACATCTTGGGCATTCATACCGAATTTCACTTTGGACAGCTGGTATTTAATCTGGTCTGTGTTTTTTTGCTCGTATTTTTGAATGGTGTATTTGTCGCAGCAGAGTTCTCTCTCGTCAAAGTAAGACAGACACGCCTGACACAATTGCAGAGTGAGGGAAACCGTCTGGCTGGTTACGCCCTGAAGGTGAACGGTAAACTGGATGCCTATCTGTCGGCTACGCAGTTCGGGATTACACTGACATCTCTCGGACTGGGATGGTTGGGGGAACCTGCGATCTCCAAACTGCTTGTGGAACCGCTGATGTTTAAGCTTGGCGTTTCCGATACAGGTCTGATTACAACGGTATCTGTTATTATCGGATTCTGTATCATTACGTTTCTGCACATTGTACTTGGTGAGCTGGCCCCAAAATCGCTGGCGATTCAAAAAACAGATGGAGTGGCGTTGCTTTTATCGGCACCGTTACTATTATTTTATAAAATTTTCTTTCCGTTCATCTGGGTTCTTAACGCATCAGCGAATGCATTATTACGTTTGGCTGGTATTGAACCCGCGAGTGAAAGTGAGGCCCATTCCGAAGATGAGCTTCGCATCCTGATGAAACAGAGTGCCAAAAGCGGGGTCATCGACAAGGATGAGATCAAGCTGATGGATAATATCTTTGATTTCTCCGATATGTTGGCGAGGGAGGTCATGCTGCCTCGCACAGATATGGATTGTTTGTATACCCACCTGCCACTAGAGGAAAATCTAAAGATCATCAATGCAACGAAGCACTCCCGCTATCCGGTTGCCGTAGAAGATAAGGACGAGATTATCGGATTTATTCATATTACGGACTTGCTTCTGGCAGAACCGGAGCAACAACAGGATCTGGCTTCAATGGTGCGTCCGATTCTGAACGTTCCCGAGTCGATGGAGATTAGCCATGTGTTACGTTTAATGCAGAAAAAGCACTCCCAGATGACGCTCGTTGTCGATGAATATGGGGGGACTGCAGGCTTGCTGACAGCTGAAGAGATTTTGGAAGAAATCGTTGGGGATCTGTATGATGAATTCGAGGATGAGCGGCCACATATGGAACGAATCGGTGAGGCTTTCTCGATTGACGGACGTTCGTTGATTGAGGAAGTTCATGAATGGACCGGAGCAATCATTGAGGATGAAGAGGTAGATACCATTGGCGGTTGGCTCTTCAAAGAATTGGAAGGCAGTCCGGCTAAGGGGAGAACACGTGAACGGAACGGCTATGTTTTTGAAGTCGAAGAGTCTACACGTCTACGAATTAACCGGGTCAAAGTGTACAAGCAAGTAAAAGAACAAGATGAAATCTCGGAAGATGAGCAGTGATCTTCTATTGTCTCCGGATGATAATCGATGTGAACAATAGCGGATAAACAAGATTTTTAAGTAAGACCTTTGAGCTGGTGTTATGACACCTTTCAAAGGTCTTTTTTTGCATGTCGGGAATAAGTGAGCTTGCTCTGCAATGGCAAAATCCTTCTTATAGTTTCTGTAAAAAGGGATTATCTTGATCATCTCGACATATGGTTATAAGGACAGGAAATGATGGGGATGTACTGTATGCCTTGTGAAGTAATGCCCAGAATGCAGAATGCATGTGATTGCATGATAAAGGAGGCGTTTCGATTGAAAGATCCTCTGAAAGATCCTCAGGTTCGGGCTTATGTTCCTTTTGTGGGTCCATTTGATCCGTGTAAACCTCTAGGTATTCGTACGTATCTGGTTCCACCGCAATTATTTATTCCTTTTCAGCCTATGGGGTGGCCGCAATACAGTCCGGCTGAGGCTTTAAGGCTCGGCACATTGTGGCCGGCGCTGTACAGCCCGTATACCTCGAAGAAAACGAAGGAAAGGGCGGTGGTGAACGATGGAGAAGGAACAGCCGAAAGCCTGTGACGCCAAATATTACGAACTGCTGGAGGAACTACAGGCACTGGATTTTGTTCTGGTTGAGCTGAATTTGTATTTGGATACACATCCGGGAGATTTTCAAAGCATCGAACAGTATAACAAGTTCAGCCAGGAACGGATGCGCGTTGCACATGAATTTCAGCAGTTATACGGTCCGCTGACGAATTTTGGTCATGCCTTTTCCAAATATCCGTGGGAGTGGTCCCAGACACCTTGGCCTTGGCAAGTATAAAATCGAAGGAGGCGTCCTGTGCATGTGGGTATATGAAAAAAAATTGCAATATCCAGTTCGGGTGAGTAAATGTGATCCTCATATGGCAAAGCTGTTGATGGAACAATATGGCGGTGCAGACGGAGAACTGGCGGCAGCCCTGCGATACCTGAATCAACGTTATACGATTCCTGACAAAATTATCGGTCTACTGAACGACATTGCGACGGAGGAATTTTCTCACTTGGAGATGATTGCAACGATGATTTACAAACTCACCAAGGATGCCACGATTGAGCAATTGGAGCTGGCCGGGTTGGATGCCCATTATGCGGCACATGACAGAGCACTCTTTTACAATAACGCTGCTGGAGTACCCTTTACCGCCACCTATATTCAAGCGAAGGGTGATCCGATCGCGGATTTGTACGAAGATATCGCAGCCGAAGAGAAAGCTCGGGCTACATATCAATGGTTAATTGATTTAACGGATGACGTGGATTTGCAGGACAGTCTGAAATTTTTGCGAGAACGCGAGATTGTGCACTCACTGCGGTTCCGGGAGGCCGTTGAAATTCTGAAGGATGACCGGGAAACGAAGAAAATATTTTGACGATGAGCCAAGCGGCAAATATGTAACGAAAGAGATAAAAGGCAGTCCAAGTGGGCTGCTTTTTATGTTTAGGTACAATGATATAAGTTGAACTGTTCTTTTACACGTTAACGGAGAGGACAGAAAAAACCTGGAAAAGCGAAGCGTTCGCCTTTATCACCGGATTTTTCCCTTTGGAAAAGGGAATTCAAAAAAATCTGGGGATAACAGCGAATGGAAGGTTCTTCTGTTATCGGAGTGGACTGTGTAAAATTTTTAGTTGAACTTATATAGATTGAAAAAATAAGATCAAAAAAAGGACGATGAATGAAGAGTTGTTCCTCAAGGTCGTCCTGCAGATTGAACATATAAGTTTGTAGAAGTGCTTTTGCCCTTAGTATTCCACGACCATGGCAACATTTTGCCACCCGGCTCCAACGGTCCAGAACAACACTTTGTCACCGCGCTGCAGCTCTCCGGAGCTAATGGCTCGATGCATGGCTATAAACGGGCTGCTTGTCGAGGTGTAACCAAATTCGTCGCCAATATATACAGCAATGTCATCAGCAATGCCGATGTTTTCGGACACTGCACGAATGTTAGCAATGGACAGCTGAGAGAAACAGGCGGCTTTAATCTCATCCGGCTTGATTTCATTCCGTGTCAGCAACGTACGAATGGACTCTGAAGCTGCATCGACACAGATTGAATCGTCAAACGGTGTGAATTTCACATGAAAAGCTCCTGCATCAACACCCGTGCTTCCGAGCTTCGCGAGTCCTTCGGCTGGAAAGAGAGAATTTTGATATACACAGGTATCCGTCTGGTAGATTGAATCGATAAACCCAACGGCATGTTCATCCCGTTCTACAATTACGGCTGCGGCCGCATCTCCGAAATTCGCAAAATAAACCGGATCATCCGGACTGGCATGAGGAGCAACATAGTCTGAGCCGATGATCAGCGCACGCTTGATTCTTGGATTACCAAGCATCTGCCGACTGACCTGTTCAAAAGCTGCGGTCATGCCTGCACAGTTGGCATTGCTATCAATACAGATGGTGTGGGCTGCTCCGCTAATCAGATGATGAATCATTAAGGAATTCGTAGGAAAAATATATTCCGGTGTTTGGCTTGCATACGCAATCAAGTCGATATCTTGTCCGGTTAATCCGGTTTTAGCGAGTAGCTTTCGGGTGGCCTCGAAGGCCATGGTCAGTGAGTTTTCGTCCTCCTGATCAATTTTGTAACGTGACTCACGCCCGAGTGCTTTTAACAAACCACGAATATCGACCCCTCTGGCATCAAAATGTTCAATGTAAAAATCATTGTGCACCTTGGTTTCAGGGTGATATATATCGATATCTACAATACGAATTCCAGCCATCGTCATCCTCCTCTTAAGTGGAAAGGCAGAGCTGTCATTAAAGCATCATACAAATCAGGGAGCTACGCCGAAATAATTTCGAGATTGTCCAGCCCTACCGTCCGACCAAGTCTGGCAAGCTGCATTTTCAGAATGGCATTGTTCTCCAAGGTTAACACCACCTTTTTGTATTCGTCCTTTTTAAACATGGCCAGGCATCCCTCCAGAAGAGGTACAATCTCGGGGGCAGTAACATTCAACTTTTTGCAGTCAATATCCAGGTTAAACTCCTTGGTGTTGATGGCGGATATCGTATCCTGATAAGCCGAGATCGAACGAAGACCATCCTCTTGAGAAAAAGAACCTTCCAATTCAATGTGCAACACCTTGTTTGAAGCATCCGTTTGTAGATTAAACTTTCCCATTGCGCGTTCTCTCTCCTTTGTAAAAAATGAGTGAAAGCTATCCTCTATGGAATGACTGGAGCAGTCCAATAGCCCCTAAAGTGAGCGGGACCAGGTTGTAAGGCTGGAAGGATAATTTACCCATATTATAAAGGTAATAATGTAAAAAGATCAATAAAAAGGTCGAATAATGTATAAAAATGTAGAACGTTGAATTACTGGATTTCCTCAAGCGTGGCAAGCAATACATTAAATGCACTGATAATACGTGGAGCACCGACACACGGTGCCAGATGAAGCAATACTCCCTTAAGTTCATCAACGGCAATACCCACACTTAAGGCCATGGCATAATGCACACCAAGCTGTTCGAATTGTCCCTGTGTAATTAATGACGAAATAATGGCGACTTCTTTCCACTGATCTGTAATGGTTGTCCGCTGAAAAATATCACCATATGCCGTTCCCATTATAAATTCGGACAGTTCGGGAAAATGCTCCTTAATCGGAGCAAGTGCCTTCGCACCATATTCCCCGGAAAGCTTGGCAAAACGATCTAACCCTTGGGTCACTTGGTCACTCATGACTCGTACCTCCTAATCTAGATTGACAACCCGATGAGCCGTTGGTGGGATCTCGTCCCGGTCGGTCAACAGCTCGATGACAGCAACTTGATTTAATTCCAAAGCGGCTTCCAGTGCGCTTGAGAACTGCGGTAACGTTTCTGCACGGAAAGCCTTAGCTCCAAGAGACTCGGCAAACTTGACTGCATCCATGGGAACCTCGAAAAGTGTGCCATCGATGCGTCCCGTCGTTTTTTCCATGCCTTTCAAGGCCATATCCAGCTGTTTGTTGTTGACAACGATAAAAATAACAGGAAGATCCTTGCATACGGCTGTATTGATTTCTGTGCCCAGCATCATAAAACATCCATCTCCGGTGATACATACAACCGTTTCTTCAGGTGAAGCCGCTTTGGCACCAATAGCCATGCCGATGGCATTCCCCATGCAGGCAAAGTAGGCATCAAATATGAAACTGCCGGGTTTCTTCACTTTGTAACGCTGGACGGCATGAAAGCCGTGGCTTCCATCATCAACAAACAGTTTGTGGTCATAGGGAAGCAGTTCGCTCATCTGATCGAGTACGGCAGCAAGTGACAGATGCGGCAGATCTGGTAATGGAGTTTGATATTCAAAGGACTCGAAGGTACCTGTAGAAGCAGACGTAAGAGAAGATGGCAAGGTGCTGAGCAGATATTGCAGATTGTCTTTGATATCCCCTGTTATATGTAAGGTCTGAGATTGAAGGATTTTGCCTACGAAAGTTGGATCGGTATCGATTTGAATCAGCTGTGCCGGATGATTATGCGGCTTGAGATTACAGAGCGTCATATCACTCAGTCTGGAGCCGAGGACAATATACAGATCACTTTGATTCAACATCTCGTCCCCGTTTGGGAATCCGCCAACACCACAGGGGCCATGATATAAGGGGTGATCCCATGTTATCGCTCCTTTTCCCCCAGGAGTTGTCACGACTGGAATATTAAATGTTTCGGCTAATTGCTTTAGTTCCTCATGCGCCCCGGCACGAGTTACACCTTTACCTGCAATGATTAATGGGCGTTCTGCTTGATGCAGTAAAGGCAGGATTCGATTCAAACTTGAGATGCTGAGCAATGGCTCAGGTTCTGGAATAACAATACGACATATTGGAAGTTGCTCCGTTTGTACGTCAAAAGGCAGGCAGAGATGGACAGGACCTTTGTTTGGGCCAAGTGCAATAGAAAGGGCATGATTCAAGATGGTTCCGAAGTGATCTCCACGTTCGACCAGTTTGCTGAATAGTGTGGCAGGTCTGAACATTTCGGCCAGATCAGCCAAATACGAAGAGGAGTCCTGACACTGGGGGATGCCCAGTTCCTGAATAGATTGATGGCCGGTAAGAAATAAAACGGGAAGATTATTCGCTTTGGCATGGGCCGCTGCGGTGAGCAGATTAGTTCCTCCAGGGCCAGAGGTGGCGAAGGCTACGCCCAAACGGCCTGTCTGCAATGCATAACCCGATGCGGCAAAGCCTGAACTGGCTTCGTGACGACCTGGGATAAATTCCAAACCGTAATCTACCATTTTCAGAAGAGCGGGACAGATGGATTTTCCGATAATACCAAATACATGAGTGACACCCAGATTGCGTAGCGTTTCTGCTAAGTAGTCCGCAACAGTTCTCACGCGTGGACACCTCGTTTCAAAGTAGTAGGTTTTAAGAACCAGGCGGCTTATCCAATTGTGCATGTTGGTATTTGTCTAAGGTTGTAAGAAGAAGAATTACTTGGTACTAGAAATGGTATCTTTTTTTGTGGTTTTTTGTCAATCCTTTTCCTGATTCCAATGACCCGAGGCTATTTACCTATACATATTGACGCGATGAAGCGATATCGGGATAACGCAATGCATGATCAACGGTTCTAATCCACGATTTCTGCTATACTGAAATTGAATTGGAGGGAATGCAATGACATCATTGAAAATGGCTGTAATCGGCCTGGGTAAGATGGGTTTACATATGATTCATCAAGCGGAAAATACTCAAATGGATATCTCCGTTGAGATTACTGCGGTCTGTGATGCGAATGAGCAAAGCTTGCAGGAATTTGCAGCAACCCGTCCATCGGTGAAAACATATCGTGATTATAAACAGCTACTGGATGAACAGCAGATTGACCTCGTCTACATTGCTGTACCGCCGAAATATCATTATCCGGTGGTTATGGACGCTCTGGACCGTCGAATTCATGTGTTCTGTGAAAAGCCGCTCGCTAACAGTTTAGAAGAAGCGCGCAAAATGGTCGAAGCTGCTGAGCAAGCTGGTGTGGTTCACGCCGTTCATTTTTCGATGCCGCATGAGTCAGCTGTGTTGAAGTTGCAAGAGATGGTTAAACAACAGGCAGTGGGTGACATTCGCAAAATTGACCTGATTCTGCAGTTCCCGCAGTGGCCGCGCTCATGGCAGCAGAATGAATGGATCACAAGCCGGGATCAGGGAGGTTTTATCCTCGAAGTTGGCATTCACTGGATTCATATGATCCAGAATGTATTCGGGCGTCTACGTGTACTGAATGCTCAAGTAACTTATCCTGCCGATCAACCTGATGCTTGTGAACAGGAAGTGCAGGCTGTACTTGAAGTACAGGGTGGAACCAGGGTTCATCTGCAGGGGATTTCTCATTTTGCTGGCGAGGAGCGTGTGTCCATGGTTGTATATGGCACCGAGGGCACCATTGCGCTGGAAAATTGGGAGGAATTGATGAGTGGCAAGATCGGACAGCCGTTGTCCCCCGTGGAAGTGCTGGAATCTTCCAGCGAACTGCCTGTGTTGAAACATGTCATTGCCCGTATTCAGGAGAAACCGGGCAGGATTTATACGTTCCACGATGGGTACGAGGCGCAACAGGTGCTTGAAGCACTTCGGAACAGTAATTCATCTACAAATTAACCAATTTCACTCCGAAAGGAATTTTGCATATGACCAATATATCGGGTTTACGTAAACCGGAAGCGATGATTTTTGATATGGATGGCACGTTGTTTCAGACAGAGACCTTGCTTTTGCCAGCGTATCATCAGTTATTTGATACGTTGCGTGCAGAGGGGCATTTTGAAGGAGAAACCCCGCCGGAAGAGCGGATGCTCGGAAGTCTGGGCATGTTGCTTGAAGATATCTGGAAAGTTGTTATGCCTGAAGCATCCGAAGCAGCTCATCGTCGTGCCGATGAATTATTGTTGCAACTTGAGATCGAAGGACTCGATGGAGGCGACTCCAAACTGTATCCCGGTGTCAAAGAAACATTGACAGCACTGAAAGCCCAAGGCATTCGTCTGTTTGTTGCCAGCAATGGGCTTGAGGATTATGTCAAGGGGGTTGCGTTCGCACACGAGATCATGCCGCTATTTGAAGGGGTATATAGTGCAGGTCAGTACAAGACACCTTCCAAAATTAACTTGGTACAGATTTTGCTGCAGAAACATCGGATTCAGGATGCCTGGATGGTAGGTGATCGTTCTTCGGACGTCGAAGCGGGCAAAATGAATAACCAGACCGTTATCGGCTGTGCTTATGCCGGATTCGGCAGGGATGAAGAACTTGCCGGTTCCGATGCACTGATCTCAGATTTCACTGATTTGCTCCGTCTATATGAAGAAGCAGAATAAGTGTTTTAACACTGCATGATCATGGTAACACCCCCTGACAAACTCAAAGCTACCTGGCTTCCGCAGGGTATGTCTGGTTATCAATAAACAGCACATGAGCAACAGCTTTATCAACGATTTACAGCTTTTTATCACACACCTGTATGGGGCTTTTTGCGCCTATGCAGGTTTTTTGCGTTTTCGCACGCAGTCACATTCTCCCCTGTAGAAAGTTGATTTCCCTATCCCGCATATGATGTAAATCCCTCTATACTTTCATTCAAAAGCTATAGGGGGTCTGATTCTGATGAAACCATCCAAACTGAACGCCTACATCTTCATCATCCCAAGTCTCTTTCTCACACTGGTATTCGGAATCTATCCGTTGTTATGGGCTCTGCGCTACATGTTCTATGATTATCAGGGCATCGGGAAGCCGATCTTCATCGGACTTGAGAACTTTGCACGGATTATTCGTGATGGACAGTTCTGGGATTCGGTAAAAAATACGGGGATATATGCACTTGGTAAACTCGTCATCACCATTCCGCTATCTCTGATTCTGGCGATTATCCTGAATCGCAAGTGGCGTGGCCGCTCTTTGTTCAGAGCGGTTTTCTATCTTCCAACCATTTTTAGTGCATCTGTCATGGCGATTGTTTTTTTCATCATTTTCAATTCATATAACGGCATTCTGAATCAGCTGCTGATGAAGTATCACATCATATCCTCGCCAATTGGTTGGCTGGATGCGAATCATGCGATGCTGACAACGATCATTATTGCGATCTGGGGTGCTGTCGGAAACTATATGTTGTTGTTCATTGCGGGTCTGCAAAGCATTCCGGAGGAGTTGTATGAGGCAGCATCACTGGATGGAGCAAGCGAATTCCAAAAATTACGCAATGTAACGATTCCGCTACTCGGACCAGTAATGCAGATGATCATTATGCTAGCGATCACGACAGCACTTAAGGGGTACGAAAGCATTATGGTCTTAACCGAGGGTGGGCCTTATGGCAAAACAGAGGTTATGTATCTGTACCTGTTCAAACTGTTGTTCCCTGTTTCGGCGGACACACAATCTTTGCAACAGCTTGGTTACGGAAGTGCAGTTGGATTCACAACAGCTCTTATTGTAGGGGCAGTGACGCTCATTTACTTCCAGATTTCCAAAAAGCTTAATGATGTCTACTAATCATGATTAGGAGGGAACGATGATGACTCAAACCGTGCTTGCACCTGCATCTTCGAATTCAAGTTCATTCCGCTGGACTCGCTGGACGAAGCGAACCATCCTCTTTATATTTTTGCTGATCATTGCGATCTTGTCCCTGTTCCCGATCATCCTCGTGTTACTAGGATCGTTCAAAACCAACCAGGAACTTACCGGAGGAGCAACAATCTGGCCGAAGATATGGCAGTTCACGAATTACAGCCAGGCTTGGAAGACGGCTAATTTTTCCGGATTTACGATTAACAGCATTTTTGTAAGTATTGCCACAACGGTAGGAACACTGCTGGTATCGTCCATGGCTGCTTATGCGGTGGATCGGGTGAATTTTAAAGGTAAAAAAGCGTATACGCTGCTCATGGCATCCACACTGTTTATTTCGATCGGTGCTGTGGTACTTAGACCACAGTTTGATCTCATGGTCAAGCTGGGTCTGAATAATTCGCTGTGGGGTGTCATCATCATATTAATCAGTGCCCATGCAGCAACCTATTTTATTCTCGTTGGGTTCTTCAAGAGTATCCCCCGTGAATTGGATGAGGCTGCGATGATTGATGGCTGTAACTTCTTTACCACCTACTGGCGGATTATTTTGCCACTCTTGCGTCCGGGTCTGGCTGTTGCGGGACTAGGTGTTTTCCAGAATTCATGGAATGAATATATTCTTCCGTTCGTATTCACGATGAGCAATCCCAAGTTGCAAACCTTGCCGGTTGGTCTGGCGAACCTTCGCTACGGCATCGGGGCTGCAGCTGAGGTGCAATTAATGATGGCTGGAGCTTGTCTGTCGATTTTGCCACTGCTCGTTGTATACATTTTTGCGAATAAATCATTCATGCAAGTTACGCTGGGGGCTGTCAAAGGTTAGGGCGGTAAAGCTGAGGAAGAGATTTCGGGGAACGGTATTCCGTGCAGATTCCGCTGTGCTATACTCTTTTTAATTACAGCGGACAGGGCCAGCCCTTGTTCAAGGAGCGACCGCCTATGAAGTCAACTTTCTACAAAATGTCTCTGAAAAAACGGATACAGCTTATCTACATTTTCCTCGTTGTTTTGTGTATCAGTGTGACGGGCATTTTCTCTTATCTCTTCGCTGCCAAAAGTATAGAGCGGAACGCGCTTGAATTAAAGAAGAGCATTCTAAACAAGTCCGTACAGGTCATGGACGAGCATCTGCGTCATATCGTCGTTTCATCTTATTCGTTCATGCTGAGTGACACGTTCACACAGGTGATGAAGGATGTGCGCAATCACAATGATGGGCGTTATTATCAGAATCTCTCTCTGCTTCAGACCACATTTGCCCAGTTGAAGCTGGTAGAGCCGCTGATTGATACCGCATATTTGAAGACACCGATCGGCAATTTTTTCTCGACAAAAGACTTCCCGAATCAAAGCAATGCGTTTGACAAGGAATATGGAGAAGTTGTCAAACGGCCCGGCTGGAATACGATGTGGTTTGGTTCACATCCCAGCGAATTATTCCAATCCCGGGGTAATGTGCTGTCACTGTTGCTTAAACCGATTGTGATCGATAACCATACCTTTTCGGAGGTATACATGGTCGTTAACATGAGGGAAGCAGCCATGCGAGATATTTTAAATCAGGATCTGATGAACAGTCAGGTACAATTGTTTTTACTTCATAAAAATGGAAGTGAGGTCATTCGTCCGGGAGCAGGCACTTTTGATCTGGTAACAGAGCCTGGATTTGCACAACGATTAGATCGCGGGTCAGGTGATTTCACGTATACCAACGGACAGGGACAAGATATGTTGGTGAATTACTCGGCTCTATCGATGAATGAGGACTGGGTTATGGTCAGTGTTCAGTCCAAGGCCGATTTATTATCTCCACTGAAGAAGATTCGCTGGCTGGTCATCCTGATTATGCTGTTCTGCATCCTACTGGCGCTCGCGTTGTCCGACCTGTTATCCTCTGCGCTGCTGAAACCGCTGAACAAATTGCGGCGGCTCATGGTCGAGGTGGAGTACAACGACTTGGACGTACGCTTTCGCAGCAAATATGACGATGAGGTCAGTGCCGTAGGACATCGATTTAATCGGATGCTCGATCAGATTCAGGTTTTGTTTGAAGAGGTGCGAGCAACGGAACAGGACAAGCGGCGGCTGGAAGTGAAGGCGCTTCAAGCTCAGGTTGATCCTCATTTTCTATACAATACGTTAAATACGATGTTCTGGAAAAGCGAGAGTGGGGAGAAGAAGGATGTCAGCGCCATGATTGTCTCTCTTTCTCTGCTGTTCAGACTCGGGTTAAATGATGGAAAAGACATGACCACCGTAGAGCAAGAGATCAAACACGTCGAGCAGTATATGCAGTTACAGCAGCAATGTTACGAAGACTTGTTTGAATACCGGATTGAGGCAGAGGAATCTTGCAAAGGAATCGAAATTCTAAAAATTTTGCTTCAGCCTCTGGTGGAAAATTCGATCCTGCATGGTTTTAATGATAAGGAAGATTTAGGACGCATTCTGATCCGGATTCATCGTCTTGAAGATACACTCCGTTTGGAGGTCAAGGACAATGGATGCGGCATGGATGTAGCGAAAATGAATGCGGAAGAAGCAGTAGAGGGGAACCGGAAAGGATATGCTATATCCAATCTGGTTGATCGATTAAACCTACAGTATGGTGAGCAAGCTTCGCTTGTGTTCCGTAGTGAAATAAACGTGGGGACTACGGTAGTCATCACCATTCCGATTAGCTAGGAGGGAGCGTACGTATGGAGCAACTGACGATGTGTGTTATGGATGATATTCAGGCTGTGGTCAAGGGCATCGTTTCCACCATTCCGTGGGAGGATCATGAGGTGCGGATTGTTGGCACAGCGAACAATGGAGAGCAAGGCTGGTCGCTTCTGACTGAACAGCAGCCGGACATTGTCATTACGGATATCAAAATGCCTCGGCTCAGCGGACTCGAACTCATGAAGCGGGCAATGGATGCTGGACTGCGCTCCAAGTTTATTTTTATTAGCGGATACTCCGATTTTCAATACGCCCAGGAAGCGATTAAGCTCGGAGCCTTCGATTATCTGCTCAAACCGTTTACGCCTGAGGAGATTTTGGGTGCGGTGCTAAAAGTGAGACAGGTTATTGAGAGTGAACAAGCGAAGTCGCAGCAACTTCAAAAGCTGAAACAGAAAGCGGTTAGCAGCAGTGAGTACGAACGTCACAGTTATCTTCTAGGTCTGCTTCGGCATGAGATTGGCGGATTTCTGAATGAAAGCCGATGGGACGAGCTTGATATTGAGCTGGATTCCTCCAACCTCAACGTTATGGTCATTGAAGTTGATGGCTATACACGCTATGGATCGACGATGCACCTGGATGCAGAGATCGTTCCATTTGCGGTTCAGAATATCGTCAGCGAGACATTGAATCGGTATACGAGAAGTGTTGTACTGCGTGAAAATCGTTACCGCCTGGCCGCTATATTTAATACATCCGAACAGATTAATTTATCCGATCTTATGGAGCAATGCCGCCACAATGTGGAGCAATATAGCAAAAAGACTATATCCATTGGAGTCGGAACGATCGCTCGCAGACCACAAGAAATCTGGATATCTTATGCCAATGCGGACAAGGCGATATCTTATCGTTTTTACAGTGAAGGAAACTGCATCTTCCAGTATGCAGAACTGGAGAATCAGGATGTGGTTGCTCCCGTCTATCCTTTGGAAAAGGAAAAGGAGCTATTTTACGCATTGAAATGTGGCAATGAAAGTTCTTGTCACCGAATTATCGATGATATTTTGGAAGTCTGGCAGAACGCCAAAGGTTTTCCCGAACCACTGACGATGATCCGTCTGTTGTCAGGACTCGCATTTGCGATCTACCGTGCGTTCTGTGATGAGATCACAGAAGAAGAACGGCTTCGTCTGGAAGCGGACTTGACCGTGCTTGAAGCGATGCGCTCGTTGACGTTTGACGGCTGGGGAGCCTACATCAAGCATTTCAGCAGTATGGGATGCGAGATCATGGATAAGAAAAGGCTTACGGATGTCAAACAGGCGATTAGCAAATCCCAAGAGTTTATCAGCATGAATCTGTCCGAAAATCTCACATTGCAGACGTGTGCACAGTCGGTCCACTTAAGTCCAAGTTATTTTGCGAATGCGTTCAAGAAGGAAACGGGCATGACGCTTATTCAATATATTACGAAGTTAAGAATGGAAAAGGCGAAGGAACTGCTGGTTGCGGGTGTACAGGTACAGGAAATATGCCAGATGCTGGGGTATGAGGACAGACCGTATTTCAGTGGCCTTTTCAAAAAGTATTGTGGCATGACCCCTACACATTTTCGGCAGATGTATGAGAACGGCTAAGACAGAGATCGTCATTTTTCCCACCTTGCATAGTCAGAATGTCCCTCACTTCGACATAAGTGGAACGTTTATCATTACGTTAACGGGGAACCAAACAGGTTGTCCAGACAAGCATAAGGGGGCATTTCAATGGTTAAAAAGTGGATGATGACTACACTAAGTGCTGTGCTTGCATTAACGGTAGCTGGTTGTTCGACAGACAGTGGAACGACAACAGGCAGCGGAGCCGCAGCTGGCGGCGGAGAACAGAGTAGTGGCAAAACGAAAGTGGTCTATTGGACTCCGGATCGACACGATGCTGATTTTATGAAATCCAAGATTGAGCAGTTCAACCAGACCAACAAAGACAACATTGAAGTAGAAATGACCGTCATGGGTGATAATTATCCGCAGGCCGTTGATATCGCTTTTGCGAGTAAACAAGCTCCTGATGTGTTTCAAATTGACGATTTCCAAACGTACTATCAAAAGGGGTACCTTGCTCCAATCGACGGATATATGAGCGATGCCATGAAGGCAACGTTCAAGGACAGCCTGATCGAAAATAAAAATACGATTGATGGAAAAGTATATACCCTTCCGAATACAGGCCAGATCTGGAGACTGGTGTACAATAAAGATATTTTCCAAAAAGCAGGCATTGCTTCTCCGCCTAAAACCATTGCTGAAATGGTAGCAGACGCAAAGAAAATTACTGAAACAGGTAAAAGTGAAGGCATCTATGGCTTCGCCAGCCCATTCAAAAGTGGTAGCGGTTTCTGGAGAGCGGCGAACACCATTGCCGGTGCAAGTACGAACGAAGGTATCGACGGCTTTAACTACAAGACAGGTCAGTTTGACTTCAACATGTACAAGTCGATTGCCGAGGCTCTTCGTCAGATGAATCAAGATGGCAGCATGCTTCCGGGTGTGGAAAGCTTGGATATTGACCCACTGAGAGCACAATTTGCACAAGGCAAAATCGGGATGTACATCAATCACTCCGGTGAGCCAGGTGTCTACAAAGATCAATTCCCGACCAAAGAAAATTGGGGTGCTGCTCCTGTGCCAACAGATGATGGTACGATTAAAGGGGCTTCGCAAGTTATTGGTGGTTCCTATATCGGTATCAATGCGGACTCAAAGAACAAAGAAGCAGCATGGAAGTTCATGGAGTACGTATACAGCACGGATCTGCAAAGCGAGTATTATGAAAAAGGTTACGGTATCTCTCTGATTCCTGCCGTACTCAGCTCCGATAAAAAACCTAGCATTCCAGGTATCGAAGGTTTCTTACCTAAGAAGTATGACGCGATCTTCCCTGCCAATCCAAGTGTGATTACAGAGAGCTCGCTGGAAGGCATGAAATGGGCTGAAGCTTTCTCCGCTTACGTATTCACTGGTGGTGATCTGGATGGCGTGATCAAGGATCTGAATACACGGTATAATGCAGCACTTGAGAAAAGCAAAGCGGCTGGCCTGACTAAAATTGCGGCAGATCCATCGTTTGATTCATCCAAGCTTCAAGGTAAACTGTCCAAAGAAGAGTAAAATCTAAACATGGCGGCCGTCGTATTCATACTTCGGTCGCTTCACTTTACTGAAATTTTCAAAATTATCTTGCCTTGGAGAGGGGAATATTCAATGATTATTGACCAGAATTCCGTAAAACCACATATCATTAACGAAACAAGTTCGCGCAAAATTTTGGGGATGGGTGGAACACTCATGATGGTGGAAGTGACCTTTGCCAAAGGTGGGATCGGCGAAGTCCACTCCCATGATGCGCACGAGCAAGTCAGTTATATTGTAAAGGGTAGCTTTGAGGTTCAAGTAGGCGAAGAGACCAAAGTTCTCCAAGCGGGAGACAGCTTCTATGCAGGCTTGAATGTGCCACACGGGGTAAAAGCGCTGGAAGATGCGATTATACTGGATGTGTTTACGCCATTCCGTCAGGATTTTCTTGAGGCAGACCAATGAGTGATTTTTATCTTTCAGCAGACGAACTGCAGCAAGCAGCGCTATATTATCAGGAGCATTTTCCAGAGGAAGCCCGAAATTCAGTGACGATTGCCAACCGTGCTATTCTGAACGAATTTATTGTGCCATATACGAATGATCTAACCAACTGGATTCCACTGGGGACGCCGGTGGACTGGCTTCACAATCCGACCAATGATCTGGAGTTCACGTGGGGCATTAACAGGCACTGGCATATGCTTGATTTAGGTAAAGCTTATCTGATGAAAGGCAACCCGTTATATGTGACTACCTTTATCGATCACTATCGTACATGGAGAGCACAGAATCCGGTGCCAGTTCATCTGGCATATGATGAAGCAGTTTTTTTTCAGAAACCAGGTCCTTGGCGTTTGCTTGAAACAGGTCTGCGTGTGCAATCCTGGATTGCAGCGTACAAATATATGGAATCCAGTCCGCAACTGGACGATGTCTTTCGGGCCGAATTTCTGCAAGGGCTGGAGGAGCATGCGGAATTCCTGACGCATTATCTCGGCAGTACGGAAATTAATCATGCCATTATGCATATGCAGGGTTTGTTTATGATTGCGGCTTTTTATAAGGAGCATCCACGAAGTCCATTCTGGCGCCAAGTGGCTACTGAACGGCTGGAGCTATGCCTGTTGCATCAGTTGAATGAAGAGGGCATCCAGGTTGAATTGAACACCCACTATCATAACGCGAGTATTGAGATGTTTGGTACACCGTATCTGCTGGCAGGTATTTCGGGACATCCGTTTTCGGCGTGGTATGGGGAATGTTTACGGAATATGGCCGCGTTCACCGAAGCGATGATCAGACCGGATCATCAATCGACGGGCATTGGAGATTCGGACTGGCTTAGTGATGGACGACAACGGTTGACACTGTTAGGTGCAATTCTGGGAGACGAGGATCTCATGGCTCGCGGAACCGACAGTTCAGAATGCCTATGGCTGGTGGGTGTGGCAAAATACGAGCAGTGTGTTAGGCTGCAGGCTGGAGCATCCCGATCATTGACAAGCCGTACATTTCCCCAAACCGGATATTATGTGATGAGGGATGAGCAACAATATTTGTTCTTTGATGCAGCTCCGATGGGTGGTGCTCACGGTCATGCGGATGCTTTGAACATCGAATGGATGTGGAATAACCGGCTGTTCTTTACGGATACAGGACGTTATACGTATGAAGAAGGGCAGTGGCGGCATTATTTCAAAAGCACGCGGGCACATAATACGATTACCATAGACGGGACAGATCAGACACCTTATGTATCCACTCAGCAATGGGGTGAGCCTGAGGCAGAAGCGACAACACATCGCTATGAGAGTCAAGGCAGCTATCACTTTATGGATGCTTCACAAGATGGATATACACATCTTCCCGATCCGGTTAGCCATCGTCGGTGGGTGCTTGCAGGCAAAAGCGTACCTCTGCTTCTGGTGGTGGATTGGCTGGATGCTGAAAAGACACACACGTTGGAGCAACGGTTCCATTTGCATCCGGATGCACTGCTTGTATTACGCAAGGAAGATCAAGCGAAACAGCGAGCAGGCATTCGATTTGACGATTCCTCCACTAAGCTGTGCATTAAATTTTTGATGGCGGGGGATGGCAGTGAAACGTTTGAGTTGACAGAACAGGTTGGCTGGGTATCTGAAATCTACGGCTCGAAATCGGAAACGGCTGTTATTCAAGGCAAAGCTGAATTTTCTGGCAAAGTGGGCGTTGTGGCCATAGGACTACCGGCTGACGAATCAGAAGAAGCTGTGAAAGTGACAGGATGTGCACTGGAGCCGGAACAAATGAGGTTCACGCTAGATTACGAGTACCGCGGTCAGGAAGCCCGGATTGTGATCGACGAACATCAGGTGGACTGGAAGTAGTTAGAACCTGTTTGCATATGCTGAAATTTATAAAACGATAAGCTCCATGCTTACAGCTAGATAGGATGGATGGTGTGGAACCGTAAAAGGATTGCAGGCTCAGCTTATTACTGAACCTGCAATCCTTTTTACTTTGCCCAGCCTAGGGTTACGATGTATGATCAGCTCGCGGGTTACTTCACTCTCCGGCCCCGCTTCACTCTCGTTGCTTTAGAAGTAACGGGCCTGGGAGAGGGAGTTTTTTTAACCGTTTGAGTAGGGCGGTTGCGGTATACCCACAAAGCATATTCCAGCGGCTGTATGATCGCTTTATAATAAATGCTTCGTTCACCAATTCGGGCAAAGACTTCACGGGCAGGTTTGGGGTTGACCTCAAGCAGGTAGATTTGCCCACTTTTGTCTATCGCCAAATCCAGTGCAAGCTCACATAGATCGCCATACGTATCCTCAAGGAACGAAGCTACATCAATGCCAAATTTTGCTGCCGTTGCTGTCACTTCTTCTCGCAGTTCTTCTTCGGGAATCCATTGTTTCATCAAACGCTGCATGGCTATGGCCTGCCCGCCTCCATGAAGGTTTGAGGTTACACTTTTCTCAGCGCCCATGCGCCCTGCGCATCCTGTGAGTTCCCATTCGCCTTCTCCGTTTTTCTGAACCAGCATACGGTAGTCATGTACTCTGCCGTTAGGAAGCTGGAGCTGAATCCCTTTTTGCACCAAATATTTATCTTTCATGTTCCAGTGCTGAAGCAGGGGGCCGAGCCTTGATAGATGAACCTTGCGCGGTGTAATAATGCGGCGTTTCTGATCGCGGCCTTGAACGAGTACTGTACTGGGTTCCTTGCTGCTACGTTCTACGCGCAAAATGCCCCGTCCGCCTGTGCCGTTGATCGGTTTCAGATAGATCAGCGGGGACACCTTGAGCATTCGGTTTACATCGGACATGTCCTGAAATAAAATCGTTTCCGGCAAATGTTGCCGGAAGGCGGATTGCTCGGACAGGGTTTGATGAATGGTCCATTTATTGCGTAAAGGTCGATTCAGAAAGAGCAGATGTCCGTATTTTTCACGAAAGGCAAGGAGCTGCTGGAAACGATGGTTTCGCTGAATGCGACACCGATCAAAAATCAGATCCGGGAATGCGCGCCATTCCCTGGACCAGCCATTCTTTTCGTCATACACCATCGCTTCGATCTGCCTGCCGCCGGAATGGACATCAGCAGGTGTGAATACATAAATATCAAGTCCCCGTTTGCGCCCCTCCAGAATCATTCGGCGGTAGATGCTTCGTTCTTCCAGAGCGCGGTGTTCATTCAGATACAATGTCATAATGCCCAGAACAGGTGAGGACACAAACAATCACCTTCTTTGTATGCAGTATTCCTGCCATTCATCGTACAGACTGACGGGCAAGATAGGCGCTGTACTGGAAAATACGTTCCAGTGAACGCCGCCTGATCTGTGGTTCATCAAATTTCATCGGTTTTGCATTGGCTTCAAAAAACCAGATCTCCCCCAGATCATCCACGCCAAGATCCATCGACATTTCACCAAGTGTATGTCCCGAACCGCGCTCAACCTGCCTGGCAATCATTAAGGAGGTAGACTTTACCCGTTTCATTAGAGCTGTAGTCATTTCTTCCCCAAATAGCTCGGTGAGTAGCTTCTCCGGGTCTTCTACACTTCCGCCGCGAGGCACGTGAGTTGTAATGCTGCGTGAGCCTGCCAGTCGTGCACCGATCCCAGTCACACTCCATTGCCCTTTGCCATTTTTCTGCACAAGCACACGAAGGTCGAAAGGTCGTTTGTGAGAAGAAGCGAGCTCGATGCCTTGTTGCATGATATAGGGCGTATGTCCGGTTTCTTTGCGAATTCGGGCCCATAACTTGGATAACGTGGCAGCCTTGTATGTCATACTTTTTCGAGTGTTTTGTATTTTAAGTCGGTAAGGCAGCTTTTCTTTTTCTTGAAATTTGAGCATCATGATGCCTTTGCCAGCTTTCCCGCTCTCCGGTTTCAGGTACAAATAAGGATAGGTGCGAAGTACCGTACCAAGTGAAGATGCGCTGCGCATCCGCCGGGTATGAGGAATCAATTGCTGCGTGGACTTGGATTTTTTGAGCCATTCGAACAGATTCCATTTATTGAAAAAATACGGGTTATACAATTCAATACCGGATTGCAGACATTCTTCAATTTTACGTTGAACCGAGGGTTTGCGTTCATCTTCCCGGTTAGGAATACGGTTATAGAGCACATGAGGGAGGGGGAACGGCTTTGAAGTCCATTTGCCGCTCCCTTTGTTGTACGTATATCCTTTCACGGTAGGTCCAGTCATATTAAGATCGCGGACTGTCACGATATAAACGACGTAGCCCATGCTTTCACCTGTTTGCAAAATATCCTGAAAATTTTGATGATTCCCTCTGAACATCCGCTGTTGATCATGCATGGTGAGTACGGCGATCACAGGTTTGAAATCATCATGAAGGCTCATCAAATGCTGTCCTTCTTCCGGAATTTGCTCAAATACAGGCAATGCTCCAAAATGTGTTCCACCGACGATTTGCCCTCCACCCGGAGTGAAGGGTGACGGAAGATGGAGCGCCCGGGTTTGGCGTTCGCTTCGAACATCCATACATGTTCCTCCTGATCAATGCCCAGATCAAAGCCAATCTCACCAATCAGATGCTGGTGCTGGGATTCAATCGCCTGGGCCAGTGTAATAGCGACGGATTTCGCCTGTTGCAGAACCTCGCCCGCACGTTCCCCGAAATTGCGACTGAGCGCCTGTTCAGGGGTCATTAGAGAGCCGCCATTTTTGATGTGAGTTGTTACACTTCCACGTCCGGCTTTTTTGGCACCGATGCCAACAACAACCCACTGATTGTTCCCGTTCTTATGCATGTGGAAACGAAAGTCAATAGGGCATTCGTCAATCTCAATCAGCCGTATTCCCTGTTGAACGACGTAGCCGCGTAACTGCTTGCCATGTCTGCCTTGAAGCATGCGCATCAGGCTATTAAATGAACCAAAGCGCAACAGGGCGTTACCCCCTTTTTTGCGATAACGTGCAAAGTATCCACGTTTAGGTGAGTAGGTTAAGCGGTAGATCCCGTTGCCAAGGCTGCCAGCGGTGGGTTTGTAATAAACGAACTGATGCCGCTCAAGCATCTCCCTCATCTGGTCAATTGTAGGATTGGTGATGGATTCCGGGATATAACGTCCTGCGGTGGGTTCGTTCTCCAGCAACTTGTAAATATCCGACTTATTGAAGAAGCTCCAGTTGAAAAAAGGAATTTTACGGCGGATAAATCGTTCCCGCAGCTGATTGATCGCTGGTGAGAAGTCGGAGCGGCGGCTCGGCAAACGATTGTAAACCACATCGGGCAGAGGCACCGTCCTGCGGAAGAAGCTTCCGCTCTCATTGAGGAAGTACCCGGAAACGGTCTCGTTCTGCCAGTTGATATCTCGCGGAGTGAAGGCATAGATATACGATTTACGGCTTCCTTCACGGAGCAACTGCTTGATGAAACCAGTACGTGAGCCGAACGGATTCGAGCTTGAAGAAGAACCGTCGGACAGCACCCCGATGAGCGGTCCCAGCTGCACTTCGTCATTCTGGAGGTTGCGAAGATAAATGCTGCCACGTTTGGGAACGTTCATTAAGTTGCGGATGCCTGATGCCAGATACAGATGTTTCCCCGCTTTGCGAATCGGTTTGATGGTGGCTGGCACGCGATCACGCCCGAACCGCAGATGTATCGTTTTTTTGCCGGACAGATTAAGGCTTTTCATTAAAGCATTAGATACGTACACCACTTTTTCGGGTTTTTGGGTGAAATGCAGATTGCAAAAGGTCAAACTCATGATTTATCCTCCTATCCTGAAAAAGATCCTTGTGCTCCATGGCAAGCAGGCATTACAGGCCTCAGCTACCTGGAATCGGGATGCGTTTCAGGCCAGCTTTGCTGGATGAATTCGGCATTTTCATTGGACGTGAGACGTCCGCGAGAACATGTTGTTGCAGCAGATAACGGGCATAAGCAAGTGGTTGTGTATACGTCAGGGCATGCATGTGTTTGTCATCTGATTCCGCAAATGAGGCGCGGCCTGGTTTTGAATTTACTTCAATCAACCACAGCCTGCCGTCTACATCAGCTCCAAAATCAAGACCAAGTTCCGCAAGTCGGCCGAAACGGCTCTCCAGCATCGAAGGAATGAGAGCGGCAGCATGTTTGATCTGTAGCAACAACGATGAAGCTTTGTCTTTGCCATATCGCTCTGTAAGGTATGCATCAGCAGGATAAGCGTTACCCCCGCCGTGAAGATTCGAGGTCAGAGAGCCTTCAGCTCCTTCCCGAATCATACAACCCGTCAGCGTCCAGCGCCCTTGCCCGTTTTTTTGTACCAGTGCCCTTATATCAAATGCTCTTCCGTGATGGCTAAGCTCCAGATAAGGCTGCACAATCATGTTTTGTACAGCCTGATGTGATTCCAGCCAGGAAGATACATCCGTTGCTTGATAAAATGACTTGACATAGTGTTCGTTGCCTCTATCACGACCCTCCACGATCCAGGGGAATGGCAATTCTCCTGTGGATAATCGGAAGGTGTTTTTGCCATGAGTTCCTGAGGCGGGTTTGAAAAATAAACCTTTGGGCCAGCGGGCAAGCCATATTTCCCAGGGAATAGTCGACCTAACCCGAGTGGTTGGAGCAAGTAGTCCTCGAAGGGTGGTTGACTTCAATAGAGCACGATGAACTTCCCATTTGCCAGGAAGTGCACATGACCAAGAACGCTGACGAAGACTGGAGGTATGAGGTAGATATTGTTCCAACTGCTGCCTGGTATTTCTGGAAAGTGGATTCAGGCATCGGTTCATCACCAGATCGATCATAGGCATACGAATAGCTTTCCATTTCTTTTGATGATAAGTGTATGCTCTCTGAAGAATGCCTTCGGTATATTGGGCAGGAATCGGGATGACGATAATTCGTAACCCGTACCTGAAACTTTCCACGCAAAGCCTGCGGCAGAAGCGTTCATCTGCAAAAGGAGGTGAGCCTTCTGCTTCACGGACGAGTATAGCCATGGTATTGTTTTGCGGCGATGTAAACATGTTGCTGCACCTCCTTCATGAGATCAAACTTCAGAATCCGGCCAGATATGTGGAGTATTCAAGCATGGCTTTGACCGAAGGGCGGATTTTGCTCTCGCTCAGCGGGGTATTATCGTTTTTGGAAGGTTTCGAATTCACCTCAAGTAGCCATACGCGTCCACTTGTATCTAGCGCGAGATCGATACCTAGCTCACCAAAATGGGCAGGGATCGCACTCTCAATCCCTTTGGCGATATCGAGTGCTGCTGTATGCAGTCCGGCATAGGCCGAGGCTTTGGCAGAACTGGACAGCTGCGTTTTGGCTACGGCTTCTTTGACGGTACTGAGGCTTCCGCCTCTCGCCAGATTGGAGACGTAATGACTGCCCCCTGCAATACGGGCAACGATGGAAGTTACACTCCACTTTCCTGTCTTGTTTTTCTGTACGAGTGCGCGGAAATCAACAGGCCTGCCGCTGTTGTCAATCAAGGTCAGTCCCTGCTGAATCTGATAACGCGTTGTTTTCATTTTTCCGGACATACTGGCATAGAGTTTATCCAGAGAAGCATAAGATTGTTTGCGGGTACCTCCGACACTTGTCGCCAGAGTTAGATATCCTCCTTCTGGCTGACGGGAGACCCGGATAATGCCTTTGCCCAGTGAACCACGAACCGGCTTCAGAAAGATGATCGGATAACGTTGGCACATTGCTTTGAGAGTCGCTGATGTTTTGAGTAAATGGGACTCGGGCAGCACCCGTTTGAGTGTCGGAATCGACTTAAGTGCGTCAAACACCTCATTTTTGTCCAAGAACTTTTCGTTAAAGGTGTGTGTACCGTATAGCGATTTTACTTCTTTCATAAAATGCTGTACGCTAGGTTTGTTCTCGAGTTTGCGGGACGTCAGCCGGTTATTGACCACATCTGCCACAGGCAGAACGGTCTTTTTCCAGCCTTCATCATATACCCAGCCTTGCATGTAACCAGTTACTGCTCCGATGTCCTCCGGTGTGAAAAAGGATACATAGGCGCCCTGCTTTCGGCAGGCATGCACTAATTCCTGGCAGAACATCGTAATCGAGCCAAAGGGCCGATCAGGTTGATCGGGGTAATCCTGGCTGACCATAACGCTGATGTAGGGTCCCAGGCGAAGCGTATGGCTGGAAGCACGGTAAGATACCCTCAGGACTGAACGGGGCACAAGGCCGGTTTTGCTGGCTACCGTCTGATTGAGTCTTAATCCGTCATACCGGGGAACCGGAATAACTGTAACTTCACGGCGGTACGAACCGAATTGCAGTTGAAGAGGTCTTCCCGAAGGAATTTTGAGTGCTTTGAGAACCCCTTCGCCCAGCATGATGACGTCGTCCTGCAGGATGCCCGAGCCGGTAACCTGTATCGTTACTTTTTTAGTGGACATCACGGATCTCCTTCCGGGCGGCAGCTTGATGTCTGATCTTGAAGTTGAACGGCATCTGAACATGGCATGTGCTTCATCATATGAGGACATATACCCCTTGGTGATTGACCCAGCCGGATTTAAATGTGTTTGATTTGGGGCGTTTTTGGGCGGCCTGATCCAGAACCTTTATTTGAGAGCATAGAATGCGTGTTCTTACACGGATGAACAACCAATTTAGAGGAGGAATTATAATGAATATTTATGACAAAGCCAATGATTTGGCAAAAGCACTAAGAGAAAGTAGCGAGGTTGAGGAGATTACCTCTGCGATGAAATTGATTGAAGCTGATCCAGAGGCCAAAGCAATGCTGGACAACTTCCGTAACCAACAGATGGAATTGCAACAACGCATGATGAGTGGAGATATGCCAGCACCGGATGAGATGGAAAAGATGGAAAAACTCTTTGAAGTATTGAGTCTGAACCTGAACATCCGCCGCCTGTTCGATGCAGAGCGTCGCCTTAGTGTAATTATCGAGGATGTAAACAAAATTATTGCAGACAGCCTCGCTCATCTGTACGGCGGAGCAGAAGCTTAAGCTATAAGCTCAATAAGATACACTTGTCTGTTTTTTTCTCTGATCCTCTCATATTCCCTCTGAACCGTTCATAGACTAGCTATATAGAGTTGACCTATATAAGTTGAACTTATCATTTATACTAGAACGGAGAGGACAGAAAAAACCTGAAAGAGCGAAGCGTTCGCCTTTATCACCGGATTTTCCCCTTTATTAAAGGGAATCAAAAAAATCTGGGGATAACAGCGACTGGAAGGTTATTCTGTCATTGGAGTGAAACGTATAAATAACTTTGGTTCGGCTTATCACAGATCAACGAACGAAGGAGCTGTGAATAGTGAAGAGGTTGAAAAAAACAAAACATGTCATCTATCTGCTGATTGCATTGTCAATGCTGGTTATCGCGCTTCCGCGCATTTCCTTTGCTGGCGGAATGGACTGGGTTAATATTTTCGGTATCGTGTGGGTGCTGTTCTCGCTGTTAATTGTAGGCGCACACCTGCATTTCATTCTTGGCGTAGATGAGGAGAAGAAACGTGCGCTGGAGGCTGTACGCCGGGCAAAGTTACGGCAGTGGGAGATGAAACTGCTGGACAAGCAGGAGCGTAGCGAATCCGTATAAATAAGTTGTAGATAGACCGGAATCCTGAAGTATGTGGGGTTTCGGTCTTATTTATGTGTTCAAGCAAAGCACATAGGAGCAGATCATGCAGGATAACATTGAGAAGTTTTTTTGCAGATCAGGACTCTATGTCAGATGGGGTTATTTTCCTGAGGTCGTGTTATAATAGATACAGTATAGTACAGATGCAACCTCGGGGGTGGTACAGTTGGACGGACAAGAAGAAAACGTCACGAAGCATGAACAGCTTCTACAGCATATTGAACAATTGAAGGTGGGTAGCAAAATCTCGGTGCGCGGGCTTGCACGTGAACTGGGGGTAAGTGAGGGAACCGCTTATCGTGCCGTTAAAGAGGCGGAGAACTTCGGACTGGTCGTGACGAAAGAGAGAATCGGAACGGTGCGGATCGAAAAAAGACCTCGGGGCATGTCGGAGCAACTGACCTTTGCCGACGTGGTCACGATTGTGGAGGGACATGTGCTTGGCGGTAATGAAGGACTAGCCAAGCCATTGCACAAGTATGTGATTGGTGCGATGAAGGAGCAGGCGATGGCGCGGTACATCGATGCTGGCAGTCTGCTTATTGTCGGTAACAGGGAAGATGCTCATTCTTTGGCATTGGAACAAGGAGCTGGCGTATTGATTACGGGTGGCTTTGGTACAAGCAGGGATGTAAGAATTATGGCAGATGAACTGGGACTGCCGATTATCTCCTCCAGACATGATACCTTTACCGTGGCCTCTATGATTAACCGTGCGATCTTTGACAGGCTGATCAAGAAAAAAATCATGCTGGTGGAGGATATTATCGGCCAGAAACCCCGTCTGCAAGTGCTCAAAGTGACGAGTTCGGCCGCGGATTTCCATTCGCTGGTGTCGGAGACAGGGGAGCACCGCTTTCCGGTTGTAGACGAATGGAACCGGGTCATCGGTATTGTGAGTCTGAAGGATGTCAGTGAACTGCAACCGGATCAAAGCATTGAAAAGTGTGTCGTTCGCCGTCCGATTACAGCATCGTTACAGACCTCCCTTGCTTCTGCTGCGCAGATAATGACCTGGGAAGGCATTGATTTCCTACCCATCGTTGATCGTAACCGTAAGCTTATTGCTTCCGTTACACGTAAGGAAGTACTGCAAGCCATGCGTGATGCGCAGAAGCAACCCCAGCTTGGCGAGACCTTTGATCATCTGATCTGGAACGGATTCGCAGAAGAACGTGGGGAGCAGAACGAACTCTTGTTCCACGGCTTCATTATTCCCCAGATGGCCACGGATTTGGGGACGATCTCGGAAGGTGTGTTACTGAATGTGATGACACAAGCTGCCCGAAGAGCAGCGTGGGACGTCACAGGTAATGACCATGTGGTCGATAACGTAACGACTTATTTTGTCCGCCCGGTGCAGATCGAGGATCAGATTATGGTGCGCCCCATGATTCTGGAAACGAGCCGCAGGACATGCAAAATGGATATTGTCATTACCCGTGAGGGCAGTGTGGTGTGCAAGGCAGTCATGACGTTGCAGTCCATAGACCATGCTTAGAATAAATGCATAATACGTAATCGAAAGCGATTGTCTGGAAACATATCCAGGCACATAAAAAGAGAGCGATTGCCCGTCAGGGGAAGACGTGAGCCATGGATTCTGCTATGCGGCATGTGCACTTTGATATGTACGGATCAGCATGTACAGATCACAGCAATGCAGCAAAGTGCATACGGCTTACTCGATTCACCTCAAGATTGTTCGGGAGTGCTCTCTTTTTTTTGCTGATATGTTGTCCAAACCTGACTTGTAGCGAAACGCTTCGGAATGTGCAATGTTTAACCCTAAGCGGTTGTATTGCTGGAATGCTGTTTAAGTCTGGCGTAGTAACTGCGATTACGGAGACCGGCAAACACATTGTAAGCTCCCATGATCAGGAAAAGCGCTTCCACAATGACAGATAACGTAGAACCGGTAAAAACAAACATCAAGATCAGTGCGAGAATGATAAGCATGCAGCCCATCCAGATATTCGTCCAGGAGCGATACAAACCGGCAACATGTTGGTCAGTCGTCCGTCGTGAACGAATGCTGTTCATGGCAGAACAGATCATAGCGATGGCGAAGAGGGCGATCAGGATATACTTGAATACTTCGATCAACACGCAGAAGCAACTCCTTTTTTGAAAAACATAGACTGCCCTTATTGTAGCATGTGACCATGCAGACCAGGGCAGTTTTTTGCATTTTTCGGAGATTATGCTGGAACGTGAATGCGGATCTGTACCCAGACTTGTAAAACGCCCTCCATGACAAGCATCGTTTTGACCTGAACGGAATATTCTTTTTCCCTGACTTTATATATTTTCTGGTTAAGCATGATGCGTGTCATTTTGCTATATTCGTCGATGTTATACACATCTCTTCCACGCAAAACTTCAAGCTCATCCCCGAGTTTCTGTAACATTAGTTTTAGTGAGGCCTCGTCAGGGCCTTTATCGGATTCTTCGGCGCGAACTTTGATCTCTTTGATCACCGTTTGGCGCTTGCTGTATTTTTTCAGCGTTTTTATATCCTCCTCGTTCTGGTGTAGTTGAAGTTGCAGCTCCTGATTGTTTAGCCACAGTTTGTTGTAACTGAGATGAAACACGCCGTTATACACAACACATCCAGCGATCATTCCGAGTACAAATACGGCAGTCATACGCATCAACGGGCGGTAGCGGGAGAAGGGGGGAAGTCTCATACAGGGTCATCACGGGTCATCTAACCCCGACCTCCGCCGCACACCCATTTCACCAGTTCCGTTCCCATATGTGCCCCCATAAAGGCTGAGATCAGGTATAGGATTTGTTTCACTGCTGGTGACAGGTTGCCATCCAGAAAATTACTCTCAATGACTCGCATCGGATCGATCGTACCACCCACAGCGGCAGCGAGTGCCCAGATTTTTATTTTGCCAGAAATATCGAGCATGGTTTGTGTGGGAGGCTGAAGGGAAATGACAGCACCTATACCTCCAATCATCGCGCCGCCCAGCACGATCCCGAATGCAATAAAGAAATCAAGAATGGCTTTGGATAAAAAAGTGCTCACCCACAACACCCCTTTCAGACCAGCAGCATCCCGCCTGTTTTAGGTTTGTACAACAGGGGAGCAGCTTGTACTTCTATTGTATGGGCGAGCCCCCTGACGTTATGATAAAATAGAATAATAAACTCTTTTATTTAGATAGAGAATTCAATTTTAACGGTAACATTCATATAAGTGCATATTTACGCGGATTTCGACGATTCGGATTTTGCGCATTATATAGTACACTACGGCGGCACACAGCATCAATGATGAGAGCTGCCACTGTAAGCGGGGAAAGGAAGTAAAAAGACATGAGTTCTTTTGTGCATTTGCATGTTCACAGTGAATATAGTTTGCTGGACGGCGCTGCGCGTATTCCGGATCTCGTGGATAAAGCCGCAGATCTGGGGATGACGACACTTGCGCTGACCGATCATGGCGTCATGTATGGGGCTATCCCATTTTATAAAGCCTGCGCCCAGCGGGGAATCAAACCGATTATCGGCTGTGAAGCATATATGACGGCAGGTTCTCGCAAAGAACGGGGAAGCCGGAAGGATCAACCGATCTATCATTTGATTTTGCTGGCGAAAAATATGACCGGTTATCGGAACCTGATGAAGCTGTGTTCCATTGGACATCTGGAGGGTTTCCACTATAAACCGCGTATCGACATGGAGAGTTTGGCGGCACATCATGAAGGAATTATTTGTCTCAGCGCTTGTCTCGGCGGCGAAGTTCCTCAGCATCTGTTGCATGGGCGTGAAGAAGAGGCGCGCCGTGCCGCGCTACGTTACAAAAACATCTTTGGCTCCGACTTTTATCTGGAACTACAGGATCACGGACTGGCTGAGCAAAAAAGAGTTAATCCCCAACTGATCAAACTCGCTACTGAATTGGAAATCCAGCTTGTGGCAACGAATGATGCTCATTATCTGTCCGAAGAGGATGCAGAACTGCAAGATGTCCTGATCTGTATCGGGACAGGTAAAACGGTAGAGGATGAGACTCGTTTGCGGATCGGAACGAACCAATTGTATTTGAAGAGCGGCGAGCAGATGGCTCGTCTGTTCCCTCATGTGCCGGAGGCCATCGCTAATACAGTCCGCATCGCCGATTCTTGCGAACTGGAGCTGGAATTTGGCAAATCCATTTTACCGGAATACCGTCCGCTCCCTGAAGGTTTGAGTCCGTCTGCCTATCTTCGTCAGTTGTGTGAAGAGGGTATGAATGCCCGGTATGCAGACTCCGATCGGTGGAACGATACGGCGCTTCGTACAGAGCTGGAGCAACGGCTGGACTATGAGTTGCGGGTTATTGACAGCATGGGATTCTCGGATTATTTCCTGATCGTGTGGGATTTCATCGCTTATGCGCATAAGCAGGGAATTGTCACCGGACCGGGTAGGGGTTCATCGGCAGGAAGCCTGGTGGCTTATACACTTCGTATTACGGATGTCGATCCGATGAAATATAACCTGCTCTTCGAGCGTTTTCTTAATCCAGAGCGGATATCCATGCCCGATATCGATATCGATTTCAGTGATGAACGTCGTGACGAGGTCATTGATTATGTGGCACAGAAATACGGCAAAGCCCATGTTGCCCAGATTATTACTTTTGGAACCATGGCAGCCCGGGCGGCAGTCCGTGATGTTGGGCGGGCGCTGAATGTGCCATATGGCGAAGTGGACAAGGCTGCGAAACTGATTCCTGCACAGCTCGGCATTAATATTGAACGAGCAATGGAAGCTACGCCGGAGCTGAAGGCGTTGTATGAGACGAAACCCAAGACACGTGAGCTGCTCGATATGGCAATGAAGGTGGAAGGCATGCCTCGTCATGCTTCCACGCATGCTGCGGGTGTCGTCATCTCACGAGATCCGCTGACGGATGCCGTTCCATTGCAGGAAGGAAGCGAAGGAACAGCCCTGACACAGTATTCCATGGAAAATCTGGAATCGATAGGGCTGCTTAAGATGGATTTTCTCGGTTTACGAACCCTCTCCATTATAGAACGTTGTCTGCGCTGGATTGGGGAGCATGCGGAAGTTCCAGATTTTACACGGATTGCTGACGACGACCCACTTACGTATGAGATGCTGGGACGCGGCGATACGATGGGTATATTTCAGCTGGAATCTGCCGGAGTACGTCGTGTGTTGAAGGAAATGAAGCCGAGTGTGTTCGAAGATATTATCTCCGTACTGGCGTTGTACCGTCCAGGTCCGATGGAGTTTATCTCCAAATACATTCAGGGTAAGCATGGTCAGATTGAAGTGGAATATCCACATGATGATCTGGAGTCGATTCTGAAAGATACGTACGGCATCATTGTCTATCAGGAGCAGATCATGCAGATTGCATCCCGTATGGCGGGCTTTTCATTGGGAGAAGCGGATTTGCTTCGCCGAGCTGTTTCCAAGAAAAAACGGGAAGTGCTCGATCTGGAACGAGGCCACTTTGTTCAGGGCAGTCTGAAACAGGGATATAGCGAAGCAGAAGCAGACCTCGTTTACGATATGATTGTCAAATTCGCCAACTATGGTTTTCCACGTGCTCACGCGGCAGCGTATGGTGTGCTTGCATTCCAAACGGCATACTTGAAGGCGCACTATCCTGTGCATTTCATGGCTTCGATGCTAACCGCTGTTATGGGGAGCCATCGTAAGGTTGCAGAGTATGTAGTGGAATGCCGTCACATGCAGATTAATGTGCTCCCGCCAGATGTCAATGAAAGTGGCATTTTGTTCACACCTGTGTTTGCTTCGTCTGCTGTGAAGGAGATGGATGAATCAAGGGAAACAGGTGGACAACCACCAAGACGTGAAGCTCCTGAAGCCCGCGAAGATGCTTCTTATGATAACTATGAGGAACATGGGGATTACGGAGAGGTGCCGTTACCGGATGATCCTGGGCCTATGCCGGAGGATAACGAACACTTAACGGAAATGGAGAGAAGTGGATACGACGAAGGTTGGCAGGCTGTATCTGCTAAGTCAGATTCGAAAGAGTCGGGCCGTAAGTTAGACCCGGGTCTGGTGAGAATATCTGTATCGGACACTGTGCTTGGATCGGAACAGGTTCATGATCAGCAAGAAATGCGGGCTCATGATAGGATGCAGGCTGCCGAGCATGCTCAGTCTGAGGATGAGACGCACAACCAGCATCGCGATCAGACGGATGGACAGATTCAGGAGAAAGCATCAGAATTAAACAATGAGGATAGTGGAGCAGTAACGATATGGTCTTCTGGAGCCATTCGTTTCGGGCTGGCTGCAGTGAAAAATGTAGGCACACAAGCGATGGAAAGTATTATGGCAGTCAGACAGGAAAAACCGTTCGACAGTCTGCTCGATTTTTGTCGCCGTGTTGATCTGAGAGTGTGCAACAAACGTGTTATTGAATCACTGATTCAGGCTGGAGCATTTGACAGCCTGCCAGGACATCGTGCTCAATTGCTTGCAATGTTAGACGAGACTGTTGAAGCGGCTCTGAAATGGCGTAAAGAGCGTGAGGATCTGCAGATTCAGCTGTTTGACTTTGTGGAGACACCAAACTGGGAGATTGAATATCCGGAAATTCCTCCGTTCTCGGCAAGTCAGCAGCTGGAACTGGAACGTGAATTGCTTGGTCTGTATCTGTCCGGTCATCCACTGGATGATTACGAAGATGTACTCGCATCGAGCGGGGCTGACCGGATCATGGAATTGACGGAAGCGGCTGACGATACGATGGCCGTCGCCGCAGGTATGGTGGTGTCTGTGAAGTCGATTACGACGAAACAGGGCAAGGCCATGGCGTTCATGGAGCTGGAAGACCAGGTCGAACGCTGCGAAGTGGTTCTCTTTCCCGAGGTATGGCGGCGAAGCCAGCAACATGTCGGGAAAGGTGAACTGCTCGTCGTGCGTGCCAAGGTGCAGCAGCAGGACGAGGGCTTTAAGCTGCTGGCCGAGGAAGTGTCGCCGCTGACACCGGCGGCACTGGAACAGCAGCTGCGCAGCCGCGACCGCCGCGGCAAGCCCGGCAGCGGCAGCGCTTCGCGCCCGGCGGGCGCTGGAGCCGCAGCGCAGCGCAGCGAGGCAGGCACAGGCGCCGCAGCCAGCGCACGCGCGGGCATTGCGACGCCTGCGGCTGGCGCGGCGGAGCAGGGCCGCGCGCCGCGTGGGGCCGAGCAGCGGGTGTTCGTGAAGCTCACCCCGCAGGCCGAGAAGCCCGAGCTGCTGGCGCGCCTCAAAGAGCTGCTCCAGCAGCATCCTGGCCCGGTAGCGACCGTACTTTTCTACGAGCAGCAGCAGAAGCTGCTCGCCTTGAGCGACGCCTACCGGATCAAACCTTCACCGGCACTGTTCTCCGAAATGGAGAAAATGCTTGGTGAAGGGACAGTCAAAATCAAATAAAGCTGAAGCAGGTTTTCACCACCTTCAGCGGGGGATGCCCACCGTTTGCAAGATCAAGAACGGTGGGCATCCTTTTTTTATAAAAGTTCCGTCAATGATGTATCCCTTCGGCTCAGTGTTATCGTTCACCAGAAGTCTTTGCGCGAATGTACACATTGCCAGTGGTAATGATCACAAGAACGGTTATTCCGGTGAAAAACAGCAAAATACGCCGGGAAATTCTATTTTATGAGGAATTGTGTCTGCTCCGTTTACCATGATCTCCGTTCAGAATTACAAGGCTCTCTCTATGAATGAATGATGAGGGAAATACCCTCTTTGAAATTTTAGTCAATAAACGCCAGCTGTACTTGCACATGCTAGCCAACAGAAGATCGGTATGGCGTAATGTCAGCTTGAGCGTGTACATTCGCACAATTTATGAACATTTTGGAAGTTCACTGCATACACTTGAGAACACCGAAGAACCTGGAGGTTCTCGGGGGATTGATGCGGGAGGTCGAGATATGTCATATGAGATCGCGGAAGCTATGCTGGCCCGGCGAGGTGTACACATTGATGCTATCGCAGAGATTGTATATCGTTTGCAGAAAGGGTACCACCCGGAATTGACCATGGACGACTGTGTAACCAGCGTAAAATCCGTTTTGCAAAAAAGAGAGGTACAGTACACACTGTACACCGGCATTGCGCTTGACGAACTGGCTGAAAAAAAGCTTCTACCCCAACCGCTGCAAGCGATAATGGAAGCGGATGAGTCACTCTATGGAGTGGACGAGACTCTGGCTTTAGGGATAACACATGTGTATGGCATGATTGGTTTAACCAGTTTTGGCTATCTGGACAAGGAAAAAATAGGTGTGATTCATGATTTGAATGAACAAAAATCGGCCGTTCACGTGTTCCTGGATGATCTGGTTGCAGGTCTTGCTGCAGCCGCCTCCGCGCGGATTGCACACAAGAATATTAAAGCCAAGAAATACCTTTCAGACCTGTAAGATCTATTAATACCAACAGAAACCTGTGGTTACCATCTCAATCTGTCCAATAGGATTAAGGGCGGCTATGGCTGCCCTGTAAGGTTTTTGCCTCTTAGGAAAAGTCAGCGAATTATATCACATGACTATGACCATTTGGCTTGCCAAGCAGGGGGCAATGTCCCGAATCATCCGATTTTCTCTTGAAAGGTCTTCAACCCTTCCTTGCAGAAAAAAACGGAGGTATGGTATCATTAGTCCAATATACGGGCTCTGAACATTAGCTTAGGGGGCGGACATGGCATGTGGACGGTGATTTACATTGCGCCGACAGCAAAGGTTGCGGACAAGATCAAGACCAAGCTTTCGGAAGAAGGTTTTCTGGTACAGACCCGTCCCATCAGTTTATCCAAGCAACAATATGAGATTCGCGTCCCTTCTGGGGAATTGGAAGAGGTTCAGGAAGTGTTGAATTCCATTCTGCATTCTTGATTCTCGATATTGAAGTGCCTTGGCAGATAACAAAAAGTACCACTGGTACATAAGGGACTGACCGCGGAAGCGGAAAGAGGAATCGACTTGCATGAGTATAATGCTACTGTCCTTCCTTCTTTTTTTGTTAATCGGTTATAGCAGGTAACCTCAATTGTGCGGAGAGTAGCCGTTGAGGTTTGCCTTGTATCGGAGGAATTTTGTTCTGAATGCTAGTAAGGTATAAGTCTTAGCATGAGTTATAAGCGTAAGCGGTTCACCGCAGCATGCAGATCAAGCTGATTGTTACAGCGGACTGTGGCCTGCGGCCATCAAATTATTGGCTGGAGAGGTGTAGTTGTGTTCAAAGATATATTCCAAAAGAAACGGAAGTACGCTACCATACCTTCCGAGCGTGCAATTCCAGGTGAACGTCAAGAAGCCGTCGAGCGCCCGAAACGTGAAATACCTGAAGGGCTTATGAACAAGTGCAGCAAATGCGGCACCATTCAATATAGCAAGGAACTGGAGAAAAACCTGAAAGTATGTCCTGCCTGCGGCTACCATATGCGTCTTAACGCTATGGAACGTATTGCAATGGTACTGGATGAAGAAGGTTTTGTTGAGCATGATGCCGATATGGTTTCGGTTGATCCACTCGGATTCCCGGGGTACAGCAGTAAGCTGGAGCAGCAACGTCTGAAATCGGGTTTGAAGGAAGCTGTTATAACAGGAGAAGGGACCATTGAAGGTCTTCCTGTTGTTGTTGCTGTAATGAGCTTTGATTTCTTCACTGGCAGTATGGGCTCTGTAGTCGGAGAGAAAATTACCCGTGCTGTTGAACATGCCATTGAGAAGAAGCTTCCTTTAATTATTTTCTCTACTTCAGGCGGTGCACGGATGCAGGAGAGTATTCTGAGTCTGATGCAGATGGCTAAAACAAGTGCGGCTTTAGCTCGTTTGGACGAGCAAGGCGGGCTCTATATTTCGGTGATCACCGATCCGACAACCGGTGGGGTATCGGCTAGTTTCGCGAGCCTTGGCGATATTATTATCGCTGAACCTGGCGCTGTATTTGGTTTTGCAGGCAGAATAGTAATTGAGCAAACGATCCGTCAGAAGCTGCCGGATGATTTCCAGACCGCAGAATTCAACCTCCAGCATGGTCAACTGGACATGGTTGTTCACCGGAAAGAACTTCGGGCAACCCTTGGCAAGCTTCTCGATATGCACAGTGAAAAGGGAGGGGTCTAAATGGCGGGTAGTTTGCCATATGAAGCGCCTCTGATTGAGATGCGCAAAAAAATTGAAGAACTCGTTCAGTTTGGGCAGGAAAAAGGGATTGATTTTACCGAAGAAATAGCCCGTCTCGAAGAACGTTATCATAGACTTGAAGAAGAGATTTACACCAGCATAACACCGGCTCAGAAGATGCATTTGGCTCGTCACCAGCAGCGTCCAACAGCACTGGATCTGATTCAGCTCATTTTTACTGATTTTACCGAACTGCATGGTGACCGTATGTTTGGTGACGACCTTGCGGTTGTTGGTGGACTCGCCAAGCTGAATGGACAAACCGTAACGGTACTTGGCCAACAGCGTGGAAAGGATACGAAGGACAACATCGCCCGCTTTTTTGGAAGTGCTCACCCGGAAGGTTTCCGTAAAGGACTTCGCTTGATGAAGCAGGCTGACAAATTTGGTCGCCCGATTATTACGTTTGTTGATACTAAAGGAGCGTATCCGGGTAATACTGCAGAAGAGAGAGGTCAATCGGAAGCGATTGCCCGTAATTTGCTGGAGATGGCTAAACTCTCGGTTCCTGTTATTGTTGTTGTCATCGGCGAAGGTGGAAGCGGCGGTGCTCTAGCTATGGCTGTAGGTAACCGTGTGCTCATGCTCGAGCATGCCATCTATTCTGCAATTTCTCCTAATGGTGCGGCATCGATTCTATGGAAGGATGCATCCAAAGCAGATCAGGCCGCTGAAGCGATGAAAATTACGGCGAAAGACCTGCTCGAGATGGAAGTGATCGAAGAGATTATCCCTGAACCGCGCGGCGGGGCTCACCAGGACTATGATACAGCTGCAACAGCGATCTCCGAAGCTCTAGTTCGTCATCTGGATGAGATGAAAGGATGGAGTGCGGAGCAATTAAAGCAGGATCGCTATGAAAAATTCCGCAAAATCGGCTCAGTAACCTTTGAAGCACCAGCAACAAAGGAAGAAATTGTTGAAAAAAACGAGTCTACAGGTGAAGTAGACCCACAAACCGGAGCAGAATCTGTCCAAGTGGAAGCATCGGAACAGCCGTTAGAAGCAGAACCTGTGAAAAATTTGTCGGGAAATGCAGAATGATGTGACGAATTTCCTATACAAATGATCGAAAGTATAGTAAATTTAATAGTTGGAAAAAGAAAAATAGAGATATAAAGTTAGACCTTTAAAATCGGAGGAAACCCAAAATGCGCAAAACGAAAATTGTATGTACGATTGGCCCATCCAGTGAATCCCTGGAGAATACCAAGAAACTGATTATGGCTGGCATGAACGTTGCCCGTCTGAACTTCTCCCACGGTGATTTCGATGAGCACGGCGGACGGATCGTAGCGATTCGCCAAGCATGTGAAGAGCTGAACAAAACTGTAGCAATCCTGCTTGACACCAAAGGACCGGAAATTCGTACAGGTAAACTTGAAGTTGAGCCAATTGAATTGGTTCAGGACGAGTACATCACTTTGACGACAGAAGAAATTCTGGGAACCAAAGATCGTCTTTCCATTACGTATGCAGATCTTCCTAAGGATGTTGAAGCTGGATCTACAATTCTGATCGACGACGGTCTGATCGGACTGACTGTGGTGGAAGTACAAGGCACCGAGATCAAATGCCGTATCGTTAACGGCGGTACAATCAAAAGCAAAAAAGGTGTTAACGTTCCAGGCGTTGCGATTTCCCTGCCGGGTATCACTGAAAAAGATGCTAACGATATCGTGTTTGGTATCGAACAAGGTATCGATTTCATCGCAGCTTCTTTCGTTCGTAAAGCAAGCGACGTGCTTGAAATTCGTGAATTGCTTGAGAAACATAATGCAGGTCACATTCAAATTATCTCCAAAATCGAAAACCAACAAGGTGTCGACAACCTGGACGAAATCCTTGAAGTGTCTGACGGCCTGATGGTTGCTCGTGGAGACCTAGGTGTGGAAATCCCTGCTGAAGAAGTACCATTGGTACAAAAACGCATGATCGAAAAATGTAATGTTGCAGGTAAACCGGTTATTACAGCTACACAAATGCTGGATTCGATGCAACGTAACCCGCGTCCGACTCGTGCGGAAGCAAGTGACGTAGCCAACGCAATCTTTGACGGTACAGATGCAATCATGTTGTCTGGTGAGACAGCTGCCGGTAAATATCCGGTAGAGTCCGTGCTGACAATGTCCCGTATTGCAGAAAAAGCAGAATCTGCTCTGCCTTACCAAGAGTTATATCTGAAACAACGTGTTGCACAACAAACAACGGTTACTGAAGCGATCAGTCAATCCGTTGCTCTGTCCGCTCAAGATTTGAACGCAAAAGCGATCATCACTTCGACAGAATCCGGACATACTGCACGTATGATCTCTAAATATCGTCCAGAAGCTCCAATCATCGCTGTAACGACAGAAGACAGAACTTCCCGTCGTTTGGCACTGGCATGGGGTGTAACTCCTGTTAAAGGTAGATTGGTTGATTCTACGGATGCTTTGTTCGAAAATGCAATTGAAGGTGGCGTAAAATCAGGACTGGTTAAAGAAGGAGACCTGGTTGTCATTACAGCAGGTGTACCTCTGGGCCGCTCCGGTTCTACTAACCTGATCAAAGTTAGCCAAATTCCAAACAACGCTTAATTGTAGCGTATGATTCGGTAAGTAACATGAAAGAAGCAATGGGGCCTTATGTCCCGTTGCTTTTTTCCATCTTCATGACACGATTCTGTGATTTGAAGCGTATGAATGGTAGAGCCAAGGAGGCTGAGAACGTGCGAAAAGAAAGTAATGGTAACTGGTATACAGCTCGTCTTCGTGTACGTTATCAGGAGAGCGACCAGATGGGGGTTGTCTATCATGCGAACTACCTGAACTGGTTCGAGATCGGCCGTACCGAGATGATTCGCCAAATGGGGTATACATATCGTAAAATGGAGGAACAGGCACTGTTGCTTCCTGTAACCGGTCTGGATGTGAAGTATCATAAACCGGCGCGGTACGATGACGAGATCATCATTTTCACTCGAATCACTGCTTTTAGCGGCTTGCGCCTGAATTACGAGTACGACATAAGACGTATGTCTGAGGAAGATGATGCTTCACTCGCTGTCGGTGAACGGGTGTGGGCACATGATGAATCACTCCCAGGTGAACGATTGGTGACGGGATCTACCCAGCATGTGTGGGTGAATACAGACTGGAAGCCGGTTAGACTGGATAAGGTCGCTTCAGAGCTATACAGCGCGCTTGAAAAGGTGTGGTTCTCAGGAAAGGAGTAACATATCAATGCGAAAATGGATGTGGGCTTTACTTTTATTAATTCCGGTAATTGAGCTGTTTGGTTTCATTCTGATGAGTGATTGGATCGGAGCCGGAAAAACATTGCTTCTTATGATTCTCACGTCCTTGATTGGTATAGCCATGTTGCAGTTTGAAGGGCGTAAGGTATTGATGGACGCCAAACAGGAGATGGAACGCGGCAAGGTGCCTGGGCGGAAAATGGTCGATGGTCTTTTCGTTTTTGTCGGCGGATTCTTGCTGTTGATCCCTGGTTTTGTGACCGATCTCATCGGTTTTACGTTAGTATTTCCATTAACACGTCCAGTATATCGGTTATTCTTCCTGGGCTGGTTGGAGAAAAAGATGAGAAACGGCAGCATTACATTTTATCGCCGTCCGAAATAGGAGAGCATCTATCTCGTTTAAACCAAAAGTCTCCGTTCTGCAGACACCTTCTGCTTGGAACGGAGACTTTTTTTGCATTAGTTTAACTGGAAAAGGATTGTGATTAATGCTCTTCAATCAGACTCATCGGACTCTGCCATTAATGATATAGGTCCTGAGGTCACGAAGTACATTGGCACGGTTAAAGGCATCGAGAATCACAAGACTCACCGGACCGATAATGAGGCCTAGCACACCAAATAGCTTTAAACCAACAAACATGCCTACTAACGTTGCAAGTGGGTCTAGTCCCACACTACTAGCAAGAACTTTCGGTTCAATGATCTGCCGGGCAATAAGCAGGATAAGATAGATCACACTAATACCGATGCCAAGATAGATATCCCCGTTCATGAACAAATACGCCGCCCAAGGTACCATTACCAGACCGACACCAAGATAGGGGAGCAGGTCGACCAGACCAATCAGCAGAGCGATCGTGAACGCTGACTTGACTTGAAGGATAAGTAACCCAATCATGACGAACAGCGCTGTAATCGAGATCATGATCAGCTGTGCGCGTACATAACCAAAGAGGGCTTTTTTGAGATCATTCCAGATATCAGAGATCGGTTTGCGAACCGCTGAAGGAACCCAGCCAGAGACTGTGATGCTATGACGCGTCCAGCCTTTACTAATGAAGAAAGTAGATAGCAGCACCACGATGAGAACCGCACCCATATTAGGCAGCGAGGTAAGCAGATTTAGAATCAGGTTGAAAAAACCAGTAACAAGGTCGCTTACTGCTGTTCCTACGGTCTCTGTTGTTTTGCTGATGTTACTATTAATGGTTTCTTGATAATTCGGGTTTTCTTTGTAAAAATCGTTAATCTGCGCGATCAAACTTTGGATCGTATCGTTCTGCGTCCAGCGTACAAACGTTTCTTTGATTTCGTCCACATGCAGATCGAAACTGGTGGTTAGTGAAATGACTTCTTTAACCATACGAGTAACAGCCGCAGATAAAATTACAGCGATTGCCCCAAAATACAATAGAAGTGATAAGGTAACCGCGAGCCAGCGTGGAAAACGGAGCCTGTTCTGGAGCAACTTTACGAGCGGATTCATCGCGTAGGCAATAATCCAGGCAATAACAAAAGGATATAACAGCGGGAACAACAGATATACGGCTACGGCGATCAGAAAGGTAGCTACAATAACCCACAGACCGCGAAGCAGACGTTTGAGAATGATTCGATCCAAGGTTCAACTCCCCTTTATTCAGTCAAGAGCTTATCTTATTAATATAGAGCAATCGTAAGCTTTTGAAACGCCAAAAAGAACAGTCTGCAACCGTGTGCCGGAATCCTGCTTAGCACATCGTCTGCCTAAAGTATGCCTGAGGTTTACAAATTATAGCAATGGATTTTGTGACTATATTTTGGTTTGATTTCTCTAATGACATAAATTGTTTAGTACACATTAAATCCCAACCCTGCTTGTGTAAAGGTTTTCAAAAATGCTTTATCGGTCCGATAAATATGTTTGATGTGCGAATGAACTCTCATCATGTTCACATAAACGACAAAATCCAGTATGATGATATAAGTAAATACCGATTGACAGATAAGAAAACCGAATTTTGACAACTTAGGTCATTTTTAAAATGAAACGGTTTACAAAAGAGGTTAGGTGCATTTCGGCACTGATATGACTTAGAATGATTTCTGATTTCGCTTATTAAAGGAGAGATGTAATATGACAGCTACCAAAGGTCTGGAAGGCATCGTTGCAACAACCTCTTCGATCAGCTCTATTGTAGACGGTGTGCTTACATACCGTGGATACGATATCGATGATTTGGCTGAACATGCAAGTTTTGAAGAAGTTGCTTATTTGCTCTGGTTTGGCAAATTGCCAACAGCAGATGAATTGAAGTCACTTCGTAAAAGTCTGAGCGATTACGCGCCGATTCCAAGCGAATTGATCGCCCAAATCAAGTTGTATCCAAAACACATCAGCACGATGGCAGCTCTACGCTCTGCAGTCTCCGCGCTTGCGCTCTATGATGAGCAAGCCGACGAGATGACAGAAGCTGCGAACGAAAACAAAGCAGTGAAGTTGCAAGCGCAATTGCCAACCATTGTAGCGGCAATCTCACGTATTCGTAAGGGGCAAGAGCCTGTGGCTCCAAAAGAAGGCGCTTCCATCGCTGAGAACTTTTTATACATGATGACAGGAGAAGAGCCGTCCGAAACCGCGGTAAAAGCACTTGATCAGGCTCTTGTTCTGCATGCAGATCACGAGCTGAATGCTTCAACATTTGCTGCCCGCGTTACGGTAGCGACCCTGTCTGATATTTACTCAGGCGTAACTTCTGCGATCGGTGCACTCAAAGGGCCTTTGCATGGTGGTGCAAACGAAGCTGTTATGAAAATGCTGGACGAGATCGGTACACCGGATCGTCTGGAAGCGGCTATTCAGGAAAAACTGAATAACCGTGAGAAAATCATGGGCTTTGGACACCGCGTATACAAAAATGGTGACCCACGTGCAAAGCATTTGCAGAAGATGTCCAAAGAACTGGGTGAGATGAACAACGATACCCGTTTGTATGAGATGTCCGTGAAGATTGAAGAAATCGTGACAGGCCAAAAAGGTTTGAAGCCAAATGTCGATTTCTATTCCGCTTCCGTATACACTCAACTGAAGATTGATCAGGAATTGTTCACACCGATCTTTGCGATTAGCCGCGTGTCCGGTTGGACAGCGCATATTCTGGAGCAACTTGCAGATAACCGTATTATCCGTCCGCGTGCCGAGTACACGGGCCCAACAGATCAGAAATACGTTTCCATCGATCTTCGCTAAACTTTAGCAAAAACAGTATAATCATATAGATGAGGCGAGGGGCTTGTGAATGCGAGGCTGTACTGCCGAGTAGAGACAGCCCTTCCTTCCTGCAAAAATGTGGTATGCTTCATACTGTGAAACCAAAACTTAGGAGGAATTGTAATTATGAAATTGGAAAAATTTGCACTCCCAACTGAAGGCGAAAAAATTCAAATTGACAACGGTACGCTTCAAGTACCTAATAATCCAATCATTCCATTCATCGAAGGTGACGGTACAGGCCGTGACATCTGGAAAGCTTCTGTACGTGTTCTGGATGCAGCAGTAGAAAAAGCATATAACGGTACTAAAAAAATTGCTTGGTATGAAGTGTTTGCTGGTGAGAAAGCATTCAATACATACGGAGAGTGGTTGCCGAACGATACGCTCGAAGCGATTCGTGAGTACATCGTAGCCATCAAAGGACCTCTGACTACGCCAATCGGCGGCGGTATCCGTTCCCTGAACGTGGCACTTCGTCAAGAGCTTGACCTGTACACTTGCCTGCGTCCTGTACGTTATTTCAATGGTGTACCTTCCCCGGTTAAACGTCCTGAGCTGGTTGACATGGTTATTTTCCGTGAAAACACAGAGGACATCTATGCAGGTATCGAGTACGCTGAAGGTTCTGAAGAAGTGAAAAAAATGATCCAGTTCTTGCAACAGGAAATGGGTGTTAACAAAATTCGCTTCCCTGAAACTTCCGGTATCGGTATCAAACCTGTATCTGAGGAAGGTTCGAAACGTTTGGTTCGTGCAGCGGTACAATATGCTGTTGACCATAACCGCAAAACCGTTACTTTGGTACACAAAGGTAATATCATGAAATTCACTGAAGGTGCCTTCAAAAACTGGGGTTACGAAGTGGCTGAAGCAGAATTTGGCGACAAAGTATTCACTTGGGCACAATACGATGTAATCAAAGAAAAAGACGGTACAGATGCAGCTAATGCAGCGCAAAAAGCAGCTGAAGATGCTGGAAAAATCATCGTAAAAGATGCCATTGCTGATATCGCTCTGCAACAAGTATTGACTCGTCCGGGTGAATTCGATGTGATCGCTACATTGAACCTGAACGGTGACTATCTGTCCGATGCTCTTGCAGCGCAAGTTGGCGGAATTGGTATCGCACCTGGTGCGAACATCAACTATGTAACTGGACATGCTATCTTCGAAGCAACACACGGTACTGCACCTAAATACGCAGATAAAGATGTCGTGAACCCTGGTTCCGTAATCCTCTCCGGCGTAATGTTGCTTGAGCACCTGGGCTGGCAAGAAGCGGCTAACCTGATCTACAAAGGCATGGAAACATCCATCAACAATAAAACGGTAACGTATGACTTTGCACGTCTGATGGACGGCGCAACAGAAGTGAAATGTTCCGAATTCGCTGATCAAATCATTAGCAACCTGTAACAAAAACCTGTAAGGGGAGATGTGAATCGTGACTATTCAGCGCAAAAAAATCACAGTCGTTGGTGCCGGTTTTACCGGTGCTACAACTGCACTGATGCTTGCCCAGAAGGAACTCGGGGATGTTGTTCTGGTTGATATTCCTCAACTGGAGAATCCGACCAAGGGTAAAGCACTCGATCTGCTGGAGGCTAGCCCTGTGCAAGGGTTCGACAGTCATATCGTGGGAACTTCCAACTACGAGGATACAGCTGGTTCAGACATTGTGATCATTACAGCGGGAATTGCCCGCAAACCGGGCATGAGCCGTGACGATCTGGTGAATACGAATGCAGGTATCGTGAAGTCCGTGTGTGAAAATGTGAAAACATATTGCCCTGAGTCCATTGTCATTATTCTGAGCAACCCGGTAGATGCAATGACGTATGCAGCGTATCAGACACTCGGTTTTCCGAAAAACCGCGTGATCGGACAGTCGGGTGTTCTCGACACCGCCAGATACTGTACGTTCATTGCGCAGGAGTTAAATGTATCCGTAGAGGATGTGCGTGGCTTTGTGCTTGGCGGTCATGGCGACGATATGGTACCACTCGTTCGTTATTCGAGTGTAGGCGGTATTCCAATTGATACCCTGATTCCAGCAGATCGCATTGATGCGATTGTGCAACGTACCCGTGTAGGCGGCGGTGAGATTGTTAACCTGCTGGGTAATGGCAGTGCATACTATGCTCCGGCAGCTTCACTGGTCCAGATGACGGAGGCCATTTTGAAGGACAAAAAACGCATTATTCCGGTTATTGCTTATCTTGAAGGTGAGTATGGATATCAGGATCTGTTCCTCGGTGTGCCAACTGTTCTGGGAGGCAACGGAATTGAGAAGATTTTCGAACTGGAGTTGACAGCCGAAGAAAAAGCAGCGCTTGATACGTCTGCAGATTCGGTGCGTAATGTCATTTCAATCGTTAATATTTAAGTTTTGAAGAATTTTTGAACATGAAAAGTGAGAAAACCTCCGTAAATACGGAGGTTTTCTTTTCTTTGGATAAGTTCCCCAGTATAATAAAATGTGATATACAGCACAGCGAATATGTTGAGGAGGATGAAAATTTTGACAATGATTATGTATTTGCTCCATATCGTCGGAGCACTGGCCATGGGATTTTATCTTATTTTGCCATTCGTGGTCGGTAAAATTCGCACATTGAGCTTGCCAGCACAGGAGGGAGCATTCGCGTCACTTCGTTCCTTAAACAAAGTTGCACAGTATGCGCTTGTTATTCAGCTTCTTACAGGTGGTTATCTGATGACAAAGGGAGATTACTCCCACATCTGGATGGCTGTTGTCGTAGTAATTCTTCTCGCGATTGCAGCCATTGGCGGAATTATGGGTAAACCGTTACGTCTTGCCGCAGAAGGCGTGAAAAGTAATAAGGATGTAACACCATACCAAAGTAAAATTCGTACGTTCAGCACGTTGCTTGCCGTGTTCTTGCTCATCATGGTGTACCTGATGGTGGACAGATCCATTTTCTAATAGGAGAATAAGAGGCTTCAGGGTCTAATGTTGATTCTCAACCGATAACTATGAGTATAAGGTGAAGCGTTTGCACATGTTCAGGGCAAGTGGTAGCGCTAAAAGCTATTGCTAATGAAACATGTACACTTTTAACCATGTGGCGTGAGTAACGCCGGGTTCTATTGAATCAAACCGCACAGTTATACAAACAAACAGACAGCCTGCAAAGGCTGTCTGTTTGTTTTGTGATCTTTTATTCAATGACTGCCGGGAACCTGAATACCTTGCTACTCATCATTAGCTAACACCGGCACCATAAACTCGTACTGCATTTCGGCCATTCCGTTTGGACTCATACAGGGCGTGATCGGCGTCACGTAGCAAAGATTCCAGAGTATCCGACTCGCCAACCGTTTGGGAGACACCAAAGCTGGCGGTGACCGGAATGGACTTGCCCTCTAGGTTGAGCGGTTGATTTAACAAAGCCATTCGCAACTGCTCTGCAAGAGTATATGCTTCCTGGAGTACCATGTTCGGCAAAGCGATAACGAATTCCTCTCCGCCGTAACGGGCGAATAACATTTCACTGTTTAAATAACGATTGCACACGGATACAACATGAACGATGGCTTGGTCACCCGCATCATGACCATACGTGTCGTTGATACGCTTGAAATGGTCAATGTCAAACAAGATAAAAGAGACGGGGTGAAAATTAAGCCGGGCTTCTTGAAGCCATTCTCTTCCTTTGTTCAAAAATTGAGTCCGATTGTATATTTTGGTTAAACCATCGAAATAAGCTAGTTGTTTCAATTGTTCTTGTAAAAAACGTTGTTCGGTAATGTCGATTAGCATAATGAGAATACCGACAACTTGAGGAGTTTTGTTAAATACATAAGACGTCCTGACTTGGTAACAGACGGTTTCTCCGTTTAATTGCCAGTACAAGTCGGTTTGCAGCCCTTCTCTTTCATATTCAACGGGAAAGGTCTCTCCTGCAAGACGAAGCCAGATGTCATTCAAGGGTTGCCCAACCATCGATGTTTCAATCTCAGGTAACATCAGTCTTAGGGATCTGTTGAAATCGACAAGACGATAGGAACTATCCAGCACAAGAACCCCTTCGCGCATACTTTCAAAAATACTTTCTTTGGCGATCGGTACAATGGTTAACAGTCTGGAGGACAGAATAGCCCAGATATACATAGCCGATGTAACACACATCAGAACGGGAACTGGGTCGAGGCCAAACGGAGTCACGCCAAGTAAGTACACAAATGCAGCAACCATCGGAATAATCTGCGACACAATTAACGTAAGCAGTTGACGACGGTACATCTTTTTGGTGTGACGCCATTGCCCAATTAAGATAAGGCCAGCACATAAAAGGCAGGAAAACGTAAATGCACCATGGACAACATACCATTGACCAATATCCATCGCCATGACGGGGACTGTGCTATCCTCACGTAACCATACTCTTTTGTAATAGAGATGATGCCAATCATTCGTAGCAACCAGAAAGACGGTAATGGAAGGAATGATGAATAAGGCTGACGTCAGCCATTTAGACAACTTTTTTCCAGTGTAATGAATCATGAGAAGCAGGCCAAGCGGTGCAGAGATCGGCATACCGATATATTGGACGATATTCCAGAACTTCATCTGTTCCAGTGTATTACTGGCGAGGCCGATGGCATATCCGAAGGTATATACGGACAGGGAAGCCGTGTACAGGATAAAGATGTTGGCGTTTGGAAAATGGGCTCTTCTAAAGTACGTATACATACACAGAAACAGATTCAGCACGGCTGACGTGGTCACAAGTGTAATGTATGAAGTAATATGCGATTCCATGTTCAGATCTCCATGTCAAATTAGATTGTTGTCGTATTGAAGCAAATGAGATGATGCTGCTAATCACGCTAGGTGACTTAAAAAAGATGAATATAATCTCCACACTGTACATTGTACATCAGCCATATCTGCTTAGGAACACCATTTGCATGATGAAACAGATCAATTTTGAAAAAATTTCGAATATTCACAAATGCAGATGATGACGAAATACAAAGTTTGGATTTCCATATATGTGGTAAATAAGGAATGACAGTAATTATGAGGGTTCGCATTGCTGTCCAGGAGAAGAATAATCTGGTCGGTTCATGCCATCCTACAGAATGAGACTAATGAGACTTATGACGAATGAGAGACAAGGAAGCATGTTATTTGTGTCCAAGTCTTCTTAAAATCAAACATGTTCATTTTGAAAGGAGAAGGTACAATGTCAAGCACTACCCAGCAAAAACAACAAACGATGCCTGCACAACATCAGGATCAGCGTCCGGGGATTGAATCCAAAATGAATCCCAAGCCTGAATTCGAGAGGGCGCAGTATAAGGCAGCAGGCAAACTATTGGACAAAGTGGCTTTGATTACGGGAGGAGACAGCGGAATTGGACGGGCTGTTGCTGTTACGTATGCCAAGGAAGGCGCCGATGTGGCGATTGTATATCTGAGTGAGCATGAGGACGCCAAGGAAACGAAACGTCAGGTGGAGCAGGAAGGGCGCAAGTGTGTGCTTATCGCAGGTGACATCGGTGATGTGAATTTTGCGAAGAAAAGTGTTCAACAAACGGTCGATGAACTTGGCAAACTCGACATTGTCGTTAACAATGCGGCTGAGCAACATCCGCAACAAAACCTGGAGGATATTACGCCAGAGCAACTGGAAAAAACGTTCCGTACCAACATCTTTGGTATGTTTTATGTTACACAGGCGGCTATGCCACATCTTAAACAAGGTAGCACCGTCATTAACACAACATCGATAACCGCTTATCGGGGAAGCCCGACGTTACTGGATTATTCGTCAACCAAAGGGGCAATTACATCCTTCACCCGTTCATTGTCGATGAATCTGATTGAAAAGGGGATTCGTGTGAACGCCGTAGCTCCTGGTCCGATCTGGACACCCTTGATACCTTCGACATTTGATGAGAAGAAAGTAAGTGAATTCGGAGCAACGCAACCGATGAAACGTCCAGGACAGCCGGATGAATTGGCACCAGCTTATGTGTACCTCGCGTCTGATGACTCTTCTTATGTCAGCGGACAGGTGATGCATGTGAACGGCGGCGAAGTCGTTAACGGCTAGGTGATGCACCGGGCAAATGGCATTGCGGAACGGGGGAGGATAGTCGCTGTATTGAGAAGAGAAAGACGGGACGCTAAAGCATAGTGGCGTCCCGTCTTTCTTTATATATTTTTTTCAAATAAGAAGAGGGTTCCGAACAGGGGAGGCAGGTTGAAGTCCTATCTATTGTAAGATGTGATTTACAAAAGTCTGTATCTGCGTTGATATATTTATGATACCTTATACAGGTCTGACTTTAAAGCAATGGAGTGACTCAGAGGGGAAGCAGGCAGACGTATTGCTATTTTACATGGAAAGATATCTCATTAGATGTGATATGATAAACCGGATAACCTATTCGGGAGGCACTCATATGAAGATTAGCAAACAAGAGGCATCACATTATATATGGGGAGCTCAGTGCGATGGCTGGCATCTGGTTCAAGGCGAGACACTGAGTGTGATTCATGAGCGAATGCCCGCAGGCACGACAGAAACAAGGCATGTACATGTGAAGAGTCGCCAATTCTTTTTTGTTCTTAGCGGTGAGGCTTGTATGGAGCTGAATGGAGAGACCTATGTGCTGGAAACACATGAAGGCATCGAAATCCCGCCGGGAGCACCCCATCAGATGCAAAATCGAAGTGCACAAGATGTGGAATTTCTAGTTATATCACATCCAACGACACGCGGTGACCGCAACGAACTAAATGGATAAATAATGGTTTGTTTTCATCATTTGAATTTACTCATTTACATATGGACGAAGAGTGCAGAAAAAACCTGAAGATAACAGGGATTGGAAGGTTATTCTGTCATCAGAGTGGTTATGTAAATTGTCTTGTTGTTCAACGGACTAAAATATAACAGAAGGAAGAGATTAATGAGACCGTTTCGCATTCGCCTCGCTCTAATCATGATGGTACTCATTGGCGTATCCGTCATTGTAGCCGGATATACGATGGGCAGAGTTTTCAAGACTACTCATATCGCCGCACTGGAACAAACGATGGTGCGTGAGATTAATTTGTTAAAAGCGACATTCCCTTTTCATGATGCTTCCAATCCGACATCAGCGGAAACTCGGAAATATTACTCGGACCGAGCGCTGGAACTGGATCGTCTAACAGACTCGCGAGTAACTTTTATTAATAAAGACGGCATAGTCATTGGCGATTCCGAGAGCGATCCTGCAACAATGGATAATCACTTGAACCGGGAAGAGATCCGGACGGCTACGGAAGGGACTTTTGGACAGTCCATCCGATATAGTGCAACGTTAGGGCAGGACATGCTGTATGTCGCGCTGCCTGTTAATTCGGATCAAAGTGACATGATTGAAATGCCAAGTGGCAAATTCGACGGTTTTATTCGTCTGTCTATGAGTTTGCAAGCGGTGGATCAAGGACTCCAACGCGGATGGATGATTATGTTTGCTGCCCTGGGCCTGCTTTTTCTCATTGTGGCATTTGTCAGTTACCGGGTAGCTAGAGGTCTAACGTCGCCCATTGAGCATATTACCAAAGTGGCACACCGGATTACAAAGCTGGAGTATGATGCGCGAGTAAAAGTTACACGCAGGGACGAGATCGGCCAGCTGGGACTGGCGATTAACGGCATGGCAGATAGTTTGCAGTCCCAGCTCAAAACGATCCGAGACAATGAAGCATTGCTTCAAAGTGTGTTGGCGAATATGACGGGCGGGATCGTCATGATTGATGCAACGCAATCGATTGCACTGGTTAATCGGGAAGCGGAGCGTATGCTCGGCATTCAGGCCGTGAAGGTTACAGGAAGACCTTACACGGAACTCAAGCGGCATTACGAGCTGACACGCACGATTGAAGAGAGCGTTGCTAATCAGGAACGGATGCACGAAGAAGTAAGTGTATTTAACCCGGAAGAACGGTTGATAAGGCTGGATGGTGTACCGATGTCAGAAGACAATGGCGGATATCGGGGAATGTTATTCCTGCTACAGGATGTAACTGCGATTCGCAGATTGGAATCCATGCGTAGCGAATTTGTGGCCAATGTCTCGCATGAACTCAAGACACCTGTGGCAGCAGTGAAGGGATTTGCAGAAACCTTACTAAGCGGCGGTGTACAGGATAAGGAGACGGAACGTTCTTTCCTGCAGATTATTTATGATGAAGGTGATCGACTAAACCGCTTGATTGGAGATATTCTGGAGTTGTCCAAGATTGAATCGAAACGTGCACCGCTGGAATGTTCACCAGTTCATGTGCATTCCTTCTTCGAAATGGTGCTTGGAACTTTATCCAAGGTAGCGGAGAAAAAGCAGATTCGTCTGGAAATGAATGTACCGGAGGAACTGTATATTGAAGCGGATGAGGACAAAATGAAGCAGATTTTCATTAATCTGTTATCCAACGGCATTAACTATACACCTGAGGGTGGAAGGGTGAAACTCCAGGTGAAGATGGATCAGACGAGTGAGGAAGAGCAGGTGGTTTTCTCGGTGTCCGACACAGGAATTGGTATTCCCAAGAAGGATTTGCCGCGAATCTTTGAACGTTTCTACCGTGTAGACAAAGGCCGATCACGGAATTCGGGAGGAACAGGACTTGGACTCTCTATCGTTAAACACCTGGTGGAGCTTCATCATGGTAAATTGTCGGTCGAAAGTGAACTAGGGATGGGAAGCACCTTCCGGGTAATCCTGCCTTTAATTCAAGAAGAAGAAGTCTAGTTTTACTTTGGAAAGAAAAAGGTAGGCTTAGAGAAGCAAAATGTAAAATGAGCCATTTGCTTTACACAGCGTTAACAAATTAGTGCTATGATAGAAAAAGTGTTGTGGCAACAGACAACCTATGAAGAGAGAAGGGGTATCATGGCACAGCGTTTGCTGGTTATTGAAGATGAACCGACATTATCGAGATTACTTACGTATAACCTGACACAGGAAGGTTATGACGTAACGGCAGAGGATCATGGGTCAGCAGGATATGACCGGGCCTTGTCTCAGGATTTCGATTTGATTCTACTGGATCTGATGCTGCCAGGCATGAATGGTCTGGATATTTTGAACAAACTGCGTATTCAGGGAGTAAGCACTCCTGTCATTATTCTTACCGCCAAGAACGGTGAAGCCGAGGTTGTGCAAGGGCTGAAATCGGGTGCAGATGATTACATTACGAAACCGTTTGGTGTATCCGAGCTTTTGGCACGTGTAGATGCGGTACTCAGACGTTATTCGAATGGCGACGATTTACCGCAGCCTGAGGATAAAGACGGCTCACGTATTATTCTTGGTGAACTTGAAATTTATCCGTTGAAGTATGAAGTGACTCTGGGAGGGCAATCGATCAGCCTGCGTCCGAAGGAGTTCGAAGTCCTATTATATCTCGCTAAAAAACCTGGCGTGGTGCTCACCCGGGATGACCTGATGAATGCGGTCTGGGGTTTTGATTATATCGGAGGTCAGCGGACCGTGGATGTACACGTCAGTTCATTACGTAAAAAGCTGGAGCTTGACCCTGAATCCGTTCATATCGATTCCATCCGTGGCGTAGGTTATAAATTGGTTGTCAAAAGAAAAACTCCCCATCATTCTAGTTAAATGATCGGGGAGTTTTATTTTTACCTCCTTTTTACACAAAGGAAGATTTTTCTTCATTTATGGGGAGTAGGATGAGGTTATCCAAGTGATACTTTGTACCTAAAAACCCACCTTAGGGCGGAGCTAACACGTAAAGGAGAATGTGTAATTATGCCCATGTTGTTAGAAGCTAGACCTGAGAATCTGGATGTTAGTTTACAAAAAGGGGAAGAAACATCGTTCGTGCCTGAGTTGGAATCGGACGAATCAACAAGTGAAGTTCAGGAGGAACATGCCGTTTCTTTGACTGATTATTTCCGTCAGGTGCCTATAGCTAGGGGAGATACTACTTGCGGAGATGCTGCGGCGATGTTAAGTGATGGACTGGAGCATCCATGTATTGTGCTCTGTGATGAACACATGAAACCGATAGGATTATTGATGCGTGAGAGCTTGTATCGTTTACTGAACGGAAGGTTCGCAGCGGACTTATTTTATCGTAAACCGATTATGAATGTAGCTAACGCATCACCGGTTATTGTAGATATACATATGGAACCCGCCGCTATTATTGACGCCGCGCTTCGGCGGGACGAGGATCATTTTTATGACTGCCTGCTCGTAACGGAACAGGATCGCTTGCTTGGTGTACTCACGATCCGTGATGTGATGTCGCTTTCTCGTAAACTTCAGCAGAAGGCATCCGCAGATCGCATATGCACCGTGACGGAGAGTGGACAGGAAATTTCACGCATTCATGACGCTGTAACCAAACTGGTTCAAGCGGCGAATCAGACCGTACAGGAAGCAGGGCAAGTTATCCTCTTGTCCAATGAGGGAGAAGGGCGTCTGCGTCAAGTTGAGTCTTCCTACCTTCAGGTTCATGAGCATATGGGGGATCAGGGCAAACACGCAAGTCAGATGCTCGAATCCATCAAAACGGGTGCAGGCATGGCGCGTTCCATTCGAACGCTGGCGGATCAGAGCGGGCTTTTGGCACTGAATGCATCGATAGAGGCTGCGCATGCCGGAGAATACGGCCGGGGGTTCCAGATTGTTGCCGGAGAGATCCGGGCACTTGCCAAACAGACACGAGAAGTGGCTGGAAACATGACCGTATTGCTTCAGGATATTGAAAGTTTAACCCAGCAGACCGTATCCCTCATTCAGGCGAGTGGTACTGAAATCGATGAGAGTGCGCAGTATGTGCAGGAAGGTGCGGCAGCGTTTGGGAAGTTAAATCATGCGGTAAAAGCTTTGTCCTGCATCGTGGAGACCATTGCTGCTGAAGGCGGGGAAGCTGGCAGGGTCGCAGAGAATATCCAGTTGAAGCTGAAAGCCATGATTACGGATCATTCCGAGCTGTGAACTAAAGCACAACCGAGGCACAGCGTATAACGGAAATCGCGCAGATCAAAAAAGAGAGACCTGGGACGTTGAACTAACGGACTAGGTCTTCTTCAGGTGTTTTTACATTCCGTTAACATGAAGGTGGTACTGTTTTTACAATGTTACGTTAGGATATTAAAGATGACTGTGCTGATTGGTAGAGAATATGAACGCCGGTCTCAACGTAAAGGGAATCCGATGATCCCTGCAACGAAGGAGAAGTGAGCATCCATGAAAGACCTCATTCACATTGATGGACTTAATTTATACTATGATACGCATCACGCGCTTAAAAATATATCGATGGATCTGCCGGAGAAAACCGTCACAGCGTTTATCGGGCCGTCAGGCTGCGGTAAATCGACATTGCTCCGTACGTTGAACCGGATGAATGACATGATTCCGGGTGTTCGTGTGGAAGGACAAGTTATGCTGAACGGTTCGGATATTTACAGTAATGAAATTGAAGTGGAGACGCTGCGCAAACGGGTAGGAATGGTATTCCAACAGCCGAACCCTTTTCCAAAATCGATCTATGACAACGTGGCGTACGGACCACGTCTGCACGGCGTAACCCAAAAAGCAGAACTGGATAAACTCGTCGAACAGAGTCTGGTTCATGCGGCATTGTGGGATGAAGTGAAGGATGTGCTGAAAAAATCGGCGTTAAGCCTGTCTGGTGGACAGCAACAACGTCTGTGCATCGCACGTGCACTGGCTGTACAGCCGGATGTGTTGTTGATGGACGAAGCAACTTCGGCGCTGGACCCGATCTCCACGCTGAAAATCGAGGAATTGGTCAAAGAGTTGCATCATAAATATACCATCGTCATGGTTACGCACAACATGCATCAGGCCGCGCGAGTATCTGGACGAACGGTGTTTTTCCTGAATGGTGAAGTGGTGGAGGCAGCTGATACGGAGACGTTATTCTCCACACCGCAAGATTCCCGGACCGAGGACTATATATCCGGTCGGTTTGGTTAAGGCGAGCTGAACAGGATGATCCCGGCTTACCCGGAGATGATGGAGAAGGAGGACATGAAATCTATGATTCGCAGAAAAGAATTTGATCAAGAGCTGGAAGAACTGCGCTCCCTGCTGAAACAAATGGGGGAACATGTAGGAAATGCCTTGGACGGTGCGATTGAGAGTTTGCAGACATTGAATGTAGAGAAAGCTCAGATCATCATTAAGAATGATGCGAATCTCAATGCCCTTGAGGACAAAATCATGGAGCTGGGCTCCAAGCTTATTATTACACAGCAGCCCGTTGCGAAGGATTTAAGACGTATTATCGTGGCCTTCAAAATCTCCAGTGACTTGGAGCGTATGGGCGATCTGGCCCTCGACGTGGCAAAGGTAACGATCCGTATGGAAGGTCAAGAGCTGATCAAGCCGCTGGTGGATATTCCACGTATGGCGGAAGTGGTGAAATCCATGATTGATGAGTCCATTGAGTCCTATTTGAAAGAAAATACCGATCTGGCCTATAAAATGGCACAAACCGATGATCAAGTAGATCAGTTGTACAGCAATATGATTCGTGACCTCTACACGTTAATGACTGAACATCCAACGAATGCATCTCAGGCTATGTTGCTCTTGATGGTTGGGCGTTACATTGAACGTATTGGTGACCATGCGACCAACATTGGTGAGAGCACCGTGTACCTGGTGACGGGTCAGCGTCCGGACCTGAACCAGTAAGTTGTTCTGGGCAGGCTATGCTGCACAAGCGAGGAATATTAGACATACAAGATAAAATAATATGATCGAAATGGAGAACTTTCTTCCGGCTGGCCTGTGCACAGGCTGACTGGGAAGGAGGTTCTTTTTTTGCGGAAGAAATGTGGTGAGAAGGGGTGTGAAGTTTTTTTGATGTAGGTGGCAGGTATGGTATCATGAGAGTAGGTATGTAAGTACAGTCTGACCATATGATACGCGAGGTGCTGGAATGGACAAGTTTATTCTTATAGATGGAAATAGCATTATTTATCGGGCATTTTTTGCAATGCCTCCTCTGACCAATTCGAAAGGTCTGCACACCAATGCGGTGTACGGATTTACGACGATGCTGCTTCGCTTGCTGGAAGAACACAAGCCTACACATGTGATGGTGGCGTTTGATGCGGGCAAAGTGACGTTCCGTCATGAAGGGTATCAGGAATACAAGGGTGGACGGGAAAAAACACCGCCGGAGTTGTCCGAGCAGTTCCCATTGCTTAAAGAGTTATTGCAAGGCCTCGGGATCGCGCAGTTTGAACTGGCTGGTTTCGAGGCGGATGATATTATCGGAACACTGACCAAACGCGCGGATGATGCAGGCAGACAGGTTCTCGTTGTATCGGGTGACAAGGATATGTTGCAACTTGCTTCCGAGCATGTACATATCGGGCTGACGCGTAAAGGGGTTACGGAGATTGAACTGTACGACCCGGCTCAGATTAAGGAACGTTACGGTCTGACACCACTACAGATCATTGATCTGAAAGGTCTGATGGGCGATGCTTCCGATAATATTCCGGGTATTCCGGGTGTTGGGGAGAAAACGGCGCTGAAACTGCTACACCAGTTTGGATCGGTGGAAGAGGTGCTGAACGGTACGGGTGAACTGAAAGGCAAGATGAAGGAAAAGATTGAAACCCACGCCGATGATGCACGCATGAGTAAACAGCTGGCGACGATTCACCGTGAGGTTCCGCTCGAGCAGACGTGGGATGATATGAAGTTTGATGGATTGAAAGAAGCAAGTGCAGGGCCTGCACTTGCTAAGCTGGAGTTTAAGTCATTGCTGGAGCGCTTGTCCTTTAGCGGTAGCGTGGCTTCCGAGCAAGAGGCTGTTCCAGCGGCTGAGGTTGAATCTACGATTGCAACAGAAGATAACATAGCTGATCTGATGGATATGTTGGATTCGATCGATGTGCTGCATGTGGAAACGCATGGTGACAATCCGCATCAGGCGAAGCTTGTTGGTCTTGCCGTAGGTGCCGGGGAGAAATATACGTTCATATCTCCGGAATTACTAAAGTCTGATGCGGCAACTCCTGTACGGGAATGGCTTGCAAGTGCCGACCAGCCAAAGCGTGGATATGATCTGCATCGTGTGGATTTGGCTTTGCATGCACATGGCATTGAATTCTCAGGTGCATCATTTGATGTGCAGCTTGCTGCTTATTTGCTTGACCCGACCGAGTCGAATCAGACAATCAGCGGGCTGACGTCCAAGTATGGGCTGCCTTCGCTGGTTGAAGACGATACCGTTCTGGGGAAAGGGGCTAAATACAAATTGCCTGATGCGGATGTTTTGGGCGATTTCCTATGCCGGAAAGCCGCTGCGCTGGCCGCGATTATCCCTCTTCAGGAACAAGCGCTGGAGAGCGATGAGATGAATTCACTATTCCATGAGCTCGAAATGCCGTTATCTCGTATTCTCGCCGACATGGAGAAGCAGGGAATCAAGGCGAACACAGAAGACTTACAAGCCCTTGGTCGTGAATTTGAAGGACAGATCGGCAAGCTGATGGCCGAAATCTACAAGTTGTCCGGTACGGAGTTTAATCTGAACTCACCTAGACAACTCGGCGAGATTTTGTTTGACAAGCTGGGCCTGCCTGTCGTGAAGAAAACAAAAACAGGCTACTCCACCGACGCTGAAGTGCTGGAAAAGCTGGCTCCTTATAACGACGTGGTGCAGCACATTTTGCAATATCGCCAGCTTGCCAAGCTGCAATCCACTTATGTGGAAGGTTTGCTGAAAGAGATATCCGACCGGGATGGCAAGGTGCATACGTTCTATCGTCAAACCATTGCAGCAACAGGACGACTGAGTAGCCAGTTCCCGAACTTGCAGAACATTCCGATTCGTATGGAAGAAGGACGCAAAATTCGTAAGGTCTTTGTACCGTCCGAGCCGGGTTGGTCTATTCTCGCAGCCGACTACTCTCAGATTGAACTGCGTGTACTGGCACATATTTCAGATGATGAGCGTCTGAAGGAAGCTTTTGTACATGATATGGATATCCATACGAAGACCGCCTCCGATGTATTCGGCGTGAAGCCGGAGGATGTGGACAGTGACATGCGTCGTTCTGCGAAGGCGGTTAACTTCGGAATCGTATACGGAATCAGTGATTATGGTCTATCGCAAAACTTGAACATTACGCGGAAAGAAGCGGCACAGTTCATCGATCAGTATTTTGAAATATTCCAGGGTGTGCGCCGGTATATGGATGATATTGTGAAGGATGCACGCCGGGACGGTTATGTGAAAACGATGCTGGAACGCCGCCGTTATCTGCCCGAAATCAACGCGAGTAATTTTAATCTACGTTCCTTCGCGGAACGTACCGCGATGAACACACCGATCCAAGGTACTGCGGCTGATATCATTAAGCTGGCGATGGTACAGATGGACGAGGCGCTGCGCGAGCGTAAGCTACAGAGCCGTATGTTACTTCAGGTACACGATGAGCTCGTTTTTGAAGTGCCGGCGGATGAACTGGAGCTGATGAAGGAGCTTGTGCCTTCGGTGATGGAAAAGGCGCTTCCGCTGTCGGTGCCGCTCAAAGCTGAGGTTAGCTTTGGTGAGAACTGGTATGAAGCAAAATAGATAAGAAGGGGTCCCGCTGAGCGTCATCTTCCGTTATAATATAAGGGAGGTGAGAACATCATGCCGGAACTACCGGAAGTCGAAACAGTCAGAAGAACGTTGAATCAACTTATTGTAGGTAAAACGATAGATTATGTTACCGTTAATTTGCCGCGGATTATTCAGCGGCCTGACGATATAGAAGCATTTGCATTGGAACTGGCAGGACATACCGTGATTGGTGTAGAGCGCCGGGGCAAGTTTTTACGGATTTTGCTGGACGGGCTTGTGCTGGTCTCCCATCTGCGGATGGAGGGACGTTATGGTGTGTACCATCAGCACGAAGAGGTGGAGAAACACACTCATGTCATCTTCCACTTCAATGATGGGACGGAATTGCGATACAAGGATGTTCGTCAGTTTGGAACGATGCATCTGTTCAGCGCAGGTGAAGAGCTGGTTTCGAAACCGCTCATGAAGCTTGGACTGGAACCACTGGATGAGGCTTTTACCGTGGACGCGTTCCGCGCTGCAGTGGGGAAACGTACGACCAAAATTAAAGCTGTATTGCTGAATCAGGCATATGTGGTTGGCATCGGGAATATTTATGTGGACGAGGCTCTCTTCCGTGCAGGTATACATCCCGAGACGATTGCGAAGACGCTGACCGAAGCACAGCTGAAGGTTTTACATGAAGCCATTGTGGCTACGCTGCAGGATGCCGTTAATGCAGGAGGTTCCTCGATTAAGTCATATGTTAATGGGCAAGGCGAGATGGGCATGTTCCAGCATCAGCTGAAAATTTATGGCCGTAAAGCCGAGCCTTGCCATACCTGCGGCACATTGATTGAAAAAAGTGTCGTTGGCGGACGTGGGACGCACTTTTGCCCGAATTGTCAACGACTTTGATCTCCCGAACCAGAACTGAATCAATGAAATGATGAAATCATAGCACCCTTGGATTCCTCCCTCCATATACTGATATGGCAGAAATAAGCGGGCATATACCCATACTGACATCATCAGTTGGCACGTACCGCACAGGGGAGGAATCCGGGGTGCTGCATCATTTTATTTCATTACTGGCGCTTGCTTTTGCAGTGAGTTTAGATGGTTTTGGAGTTGGAATTACATATGGACTTCGGAGGACCAAGATTCCGCTCTTATCCATTGCTATCATTTCGCTTTGTTCGGGATTGGTAATCGCGTTATCTATGCAGGTTGGTGTGCTCTTATCTCATGTTGTGTCCCCAGAAGTAGCTTCAATTGTGGGGGCTGTCATTCTCATTGTGATTGGTGCGTGGTCGCTTTTGCAACTGATCAGGCGGCGGGGCAAAGAACGTGAGGAAGCAGAGAGTGAATTGGTGCAGGAGAGATTGCTTCAAGAAAAGGGAACAACGGAGTCGGGGCTTTCATCCAGAAGCAAGAATCAATTAATGGTTCTGGAAGTGCAACCTTCACCAACGGATGGTTCGGTGGAGCGCATGGTATTTACACTGGAATTGCGCAAGCTGGGTGTAGTTATTCAAATTTTGCGCAGCCCGTCCAAGGCGGACATGGATAACTCAGGCAGTATCTCCGCACAGGAAGCGATGTGGCTCGGAATTGCGCTGTCACTGGATGCCTTTGGTGCAGGTCTGGGTGCGGCATTGCTTGGATTTCCTACGCTGTGGACAGCACTGGTGATTGCTTTGTTTAGTGGGGCGTTTCTGTCACTTGGCATGAAGGTAGGATTACGGTTTGCAGCACAGCGCTGGATGCAGAAACTCTCAGTTCTGCCGGCCCTGCTGTTAATGATTATGGGAATATTCAAGTTGTTTTGAGGAGTAATAAAGCTGTTATGAGGTGAGACGATGAATATAGGCTTAACGGGCGGAATCGCAACAGGCAAAAGCAGTGTTTCCGCCTATCTGGCCAGTAAGGGAGCGCTGCTCATCGATGCAGATGTTATTGCCCGGGAAGTTATGTTGCCTGGGCATCCCGTTTTGGCTGCCGCTGTTCAGCGGTTTGGACAAGCTATCTTGAATGAGGACGGAACACTGAATCGGAAAAAGTTAGGGAGTATTGTTTTTCAGCACCCTGAGGAACGTAAAGCGCTTGAGGCCATCACTCATCCGGCGATCCGGAAGGAAATGCGTGAGAGAGCGGCTGCATACGAATTGAAACATCCGGACAAGCTGGTGGTGTCGGATATTCCTTTGCTGTACGAGTCGGGCCTTGAGGAAGGTTTTTCGGAAGTTATGGTCGTATATGTACCTAGAGCAGTACAACTGGAGCGACTGATGAACCGGGATCAGATGACCCAGGCTGACGCCGAAGCACGCATTACGGCTCAGATGGATATTGAACGCAAAAAAGAGCGGGCAGATATCGTTATTGATAACAGCGGATCATGGGCTCAGACGGAGAAGCAGCTTGAATTATTTTTAACGCATAAGGGTTTATTATGAAAATATTGCGTAAAAAACGTGTACTGCTGATCATGTTTGTTTCCTTTGTACTTGTGTTATTTCTAAATACGAACTGGATGGCCTGGTTTTATCCGATTGAATATAAGGAAGAGATTCGGGCGCAATCCCAAAGTTATGAGGTTGATCCGTTTCTGATCGCTTCGATTATCAGGGTGGAGACCAATTTCAAGACCAGTAAAGAATCCAAACGTGGTGCGATCGGACTGATGCAGCTCATGCCGGATACGGCGAACTGGATTTTGGAACAAGCCAAAATTCCGGATACTTCGCTTGATGAATTGAAACATGAACCCGGGCGAAATATTCAACTGGGGACATGGTATCTGCGTAATTTGTCAGACCAGTTCGGTGGCAATGAAATTGTGATGATTGCAGCCTATAATGCAGGACCGGGGAAGGTCAGCAGCTGGTTGAAAAATGGTGTATGGGATGGCACACTTGAAACGGTGAAGGATATTCCTTTTGGCGAGACACGCCACTATGTACAACGGGTTATTTACTATTATAATCAGTATGTGAAGATCTACGATACGTTCTAAAGCGATTGCTCGGAAAAAGATAAGGAGAAGCACGGAGCAGACCGGTAGTGTACCGGCCGCCCCATGCTCCTCTGTGTAACGTATTACGATGCAGATAATTATTGGTATTGACCTGCCAATTGCTGTTCTGCAATTGTTACCAGACGCTTCGTGATGTATCCACCGATCGAACCGTTCTCGTAAGAAGTCATGTTACCTTGGTACCCATCTTGTGGGATGCTGATTCCGAGTTCTTGAGCTACTTCATATTTCATTTGCTCCAGGGCTGCGGAAGCTTTAGTTACAACCAAGTTGTTGGAGTTACCGTTGCTTTGTGCCATTGCTGTTCACCTCCTCGCGGGTTGGTAAAAGTATTATGTGTCGCGAATGCGATTTTCATTACAAAATATGCTCAGGGAATATGTGGTAAAAAGTAAAAGTGGGAAGTGATCTAAGTTGAAATGTCCTTATTGTGGTTATTTAGGTACCAAAGTGTTGGACTCCAGACCAGCGAATGAATCGAAATCCATCCGCCGCCGTCGTGAATGCGAGCAGTGCGCGAGAAGGTTCACAACCTTTGAAATGATTGAAGAAACACCGTTGATCGTCATTAAGAAGGACGGCAGCCGGGAAGAGTTCAGCCGTGACAAAATTCTCCGTGGTTTGATCCGTGCGTGTGAGAAGCGTCCGGTCTCTGTAGAAACGCTGGAGATGATGGTATCTGAAGTGGAGAAGTCACTGCGTAACACAGCTGAAGCTGAAGTGGAGAGCCGCCAGATCGGCGAGCTGTTAATGGAGCAGCTGTTTCCGGTTGATGAAGTGGCGTATGTGCGATTTGCTTCGGTATACCGCCAGTTCAAAGACATTAACATGTTCATGAAAGAACTGAAATCACTGCTGTCCAAAGAAGATCTGGAGGACTAATGTAGTGGGGGAAAAGGAGAAGAGCAATCCGGAGCTGCATCTGGTATATGCCATGCCGTGTGTGCCCGTAACATGAATGTTCTTCTCCATAGATTTCGGTGTTTCAGAAGGGTATTGACAGTCCAGAAGGGATTTTATATGATATAGAAGTCGCCTGTAAAATGAGTTTTTAGCAGTGCTGGACAAGATGTAACTTCATATCCTGGGGCCTTAGCTCAGCTGGGAGAGCGCATCGCTGGCAGCGATGAGGTCAGGGGTTCGATCCCCCTAGGCTCCATAAGAGTGTGTGACGAGAAACGGCAGAAATGCCGTTTTTTTGTTTTTGTGAAAATCAATTGACGCATGTGGAATTTCTAATATGATGATATGGGGGGGAGGGTTATGTTATGCCAAAAAAAGATAATATGTTAGCCATCCTATGGATGTTGAACTCGGGAGAGAAGTTAACTGCAAAGCAAATATCTGAAAAGTTAGAAGTCAATATAAGAACCGTTTATCGGTACATTGATGCACTATGTTCTAGTGGAGTGCCCATCATATCCGACGCAGGTCATCATGGTGGATATAGTCTGCTGAATCATTTTATCAGATCACCGCTGCTGTTTGATATGGAAGAAAAGAAGACACTCCTGCATGCTGCTGTTTTTGCAAAAGAAGCCGGATATCCATTGACTGAGACATTAGAGAATGCGACAGCCAAGTTGAAAATGTATTCGAATGAGCAACAGGAGAGCGCACTAAACCAACAATTATCTGGATTTGAAGTGATAAACCGCATGGTCAGCCCTTCGAGTCAGCTCGTATTAGCGGATTTAGAGCATGCTGTAGAACAGGGAATATCTGTAGAGATAGATTACCGTACAAACCATGAAGAGAAGCCAAAGAACAGGATGATAGATCCTTATGGGATCGTTTACTGGAACAATAAATGGTATACAATTGCATTTTGCCACCGAAGAAATGAAATACGAAGTTTCCGGGTAGATCGGATTTTAATAATCAAGCGTACTCAACTAATCTTTACGCGTCCTGAAGCTTTTTCTAGCCGTGACTTTTTTATGAAAAACCTGTTACCTGATCTTGTGGGGAAGGAAGGGTTAATTTCTTTAAGGATCGAAGGCAGGCCGGATGCGTTAGACGAACTAAGCATGCATTGGTTTTTAGGCCATCATCTGCAAGAGCGAACATCTAATCAAGCCATCTTTTTATTTGAGGAAAAATCCATTCATAATTCTGTCCCTTATTTTCTTCTATCCTATGGTGTATCCATTCGAATCATCGAACCCCAGAGTGTGAAAGACAGGCTTGTTGCTATTGCAGCAGAGTTAATGGAATATTATCAACAATAATAGCTTCACTGACAGCGGATGTCAGTGAAGCTATTTTATAATGAAATAGTCAGTGATTATCGATGGATTGTAGTCCTTGATAGATAAGAAAAGGGGAGAAATTCAAAATGAAAAACACAGTATATCTTTATGTTTTTGACAGCATGTCCGATTGGGAGATAGGTTATTTGACTGCTGAGCTAAACTCAGGAAGATACTTTAGAAAGGGACTGGCTCCAGTACAAATCGTTACTGTTGGGCTCGAAAAGACTCCGGTAATTACAATGGGGGGGTTGAAAATAACACCTGATATTACAGTGGATGAGTGCAACATTACAAGCGTAGATGCATTGATTTTACCTGGGGGAAACACATGGACAGAGGATATTCACAGGCCCATATTAAAATTTGCCGAGATGTGTTTACAGGAAGGGATCGTAGTTGGAGCGATTTGCGGAGCTTCCATAGGACTTGCTCAAGCAGGCATGTTAGATTCCCGCTCGCATACAAGCAATGATCTGGCGTATCTTAAAATGATTTGTCCGTCTTACACAGGCGAAGAATATTACAAATTGGACGTTGCTGTTACGGATGGAAAACTGATCACCGCTTCCGGAGTAGCTCCACTTGAATTTTCTGTTCATGTTTTAGGAGCGCTAGATGTATTTTCTCCAGAAACATTAGACGCATGGTATCGTCTTAATAAAACTCATGAACCTCAATATTTCTACGCGTTAATGAATTCAATCCAATGACCGCTCCCGTTCAAGAGAAACGCCATCACTTCAATGTGATGGCGTTTTTTGATGGATTGCTCCGTAAGTCTGTCTTCTTATCGGAAGTGAAAGAAAAGACGTTTTCTAAAATGGTCCTCTACAATGGAGGACTTTAGGTATGTTGCTTAGCCAGAAGGAGCGTATCATCCTGTACGCGCTTTCAATTATGCAAGTGTTCGATGAACCTTACAAAGAGAGTAGCTGCTTCAGAGCGGGTAGCAGTGGCTTTAGGAGCAAAGAGATTGTCCGAATTGCCTAATACAACACCGTTGCTCCGCATCACCTTAACGGCCTCCAATGCCCATGAGCTCATCTCATTCTCGTCGGTGAAGGACTTAGACTGGCTTTCAGGTATTTGATAGCCCTTGTACTGCATGTAGTTGTAAAGGATCACTAACATCTGCTCGCGAGTCATCGGAGAATTAGGATCAAACAGATTGGCGTTTAAACCGTTGACTATGCCTTTTTCTGCCGCCCACTCGACTGCCGCCGTGTACCATTGTCCGTCCGTCACGTCGCTATAGCGGGAACTCGCAGAGTCGGTTTGTTTTACGTTCTCCAGATTGGCTAGTACCTGCACGAACATTGCACGTGTCATTCCGGTGCTGGGTGAGAACGATGAAGAAGTCGTGCCGTTGAAAAGGTTGTATGTGTAAGCGGAATTTACGTTACTGTAGAACCAGTCATCCATGGTGGTATCCCTAAAAGGATTGCCCGATCGCACGAGGAAGCCCAATGAGGTGGCATCATTAAATGTAAGCACCGTAGCCTCACGAATGTTTAGTGACAAGCCGTTGTTTAAGTCGACTTTTGCTCCGTCCGGTCCAATCAATATCGTACCGTCGCCCCGTATCTTTGATCCTTCATGGATATGCAATTGATTGTCATTTGGCAGGTTCACGTTGGCTACTTTGCCACCCACAGTGACCGTACCGTCGTTCTCGATTGTCGATCCACCAGAAATGGTCACTGTGCCTTTGCTGCTAGGTAGCGTCACTTGGGCAATCTTGTCCGCCGGAATAGTCACCTTACCGTTAGAGTCTATCGTTGTACCCTCTGGTACCGTGATCTCGATCTCGCCTTTGGTTGAAATCTTGCCGCCACCGGGCAGGGTGGTAATTCCATTTTTGTCCGTGACAGCGGGTTTATCCTTCGGTGTAGTCAGGGTGTAGTTCGAATTTGATATTCCGTTATCTGTCCCGGTGCCCGTACTGTCGGAGTTGCTTGTGTTACCAATGTTGCTTGTATTACCGGTGTTGCCCGTGTTGCCAGTATTACCGGAAGTTCCACCAGAACCAGGCACGGTAGGAGTTGTCGCCGCTGTTGGCATGGCCGTCACACTGATCTCTGCTCCATCGCCCTTCGCGTTCAACGCGATGATCTTGAAGCTGTAGCTTTGGCCGTTTGTCAGGTTATTGAAGGTATATTTGGTCTCCGCCGCATCCAATGTGACTGGCGGTACGTTGCCATACCATACCTTATAGCCTAATATCGCGCTACCACCGTTGTCAGCAGGAGCAGACCAGCTCAAGGTGACCCGTCCGTCACCTACTGTCGCCTTGAGTCCACTCGGCGCACCGGGCGCAGCCGGTTTTCTTTGTGCGAACATCCAATCAAAGACATCTGTGTAGTCATTGTTCCAGGCCGGCAAGTTAGAGGATTGTGCCGTGGGAGCTATACTCCAAGTTCCCATCGTTATCTCGTTGTAGAGAACAGCCGCTTCAACTTCATGCGCTATATAATCCGCCAGAACAGGTGTGTTGGCAGGATTAGGTCTCAGATTCGGCTGATCAAATTGATTGTAAGGCCACGTAAGTACCTCATTACTCTCAAAGCGTGAAGCCCTTGCGTTAATCATTTTTGGCATATTGTTATTGATGAAGTTATTGAGGTTAGTCTGGTAGCCACCAACGTTATGAGCATTCAAAAACATCCAATAGGCCAAGTTATTGTGTGCCTCATTGGAGTTAGCGTTCGGTGAACCGCTTACCGGGGCCATCGGTGCGGCAGCAGCGAAGAAGCCGGGATAGCTGTTCACTAAGTTGTTCGTATACTGTCCGCCCCAGGAGAAGCCTGCTGCATAAACACGGTTAGGATCTACTTCGCCGCTAGCGATCAAGGCGTCAATGACCTTTTTAACATTCTGTGTGGAGGGAACAGAAACGCCATTATAGGAAATATTCAGGATGTGGCTGGCGTATTTTTCGGGATTCTGTGCCATTTTTTTCATTAGAGCGACGGAGCCGTTGGCAGATTTCATGGCCGCTTTTTGGTCTGCCGCAGCGTTTGTGCCGCCGCGTGACATGCCGTGGGTGTACACATATAGCGGCAATCCTTTCATCACGTTACCGTCTTCATCCTTATGAAGGTAGAGCGAGCGATTGACCGAATTATCCGTGAAGGTTGTGAACTTATCAAGGATGGCATTCACAACTTTTTCTTGCTCAAAAACCACGTTGTGAAGTGCATTCCCCTCTGTCAGCACGATCTCACCCTTTGGGCTGAGGGTGTAAACCTGCTTTGTTGAGTTACTGCTGCCGTCCAGTGTTGTATTACCGCCGCTTTCTGAATAAAACTCAGACTCAACGACGATGTAACGCCCGCTCGCCAGTCCGTCCTGATAATCTGGTGAATTGCTAACCGGCCCCACATAGCCCCGTACCTTCGGTTCATCATTAGCATATACCCTTGTGATCTTGCGTGGTCCTTCTAAGGTAACCGCTTCACCATTCAGGGTGGTGTTCCTAACCGATAAGGCGAACAAGTCCGGATTAAGCGCGGAGCCTAACGCCGCCTTTCCCTCGCCTAAATCAATGATAACAGCCGTTGTGTACTCGCCACTGGCAAAGTTGTCATTCCATACGATAAAGGGAAGTACCCCTGCGTCCGGATCGTTCTTGAATGTCACATGAATGGTATGGTTAGCCTCAATATTCGAAAAGGTATAAGAGCCAGAAGATAGAGTCACAATCTCGCCATCTACCGTTACCGTATCCACAACTTTACCGGAATCGGGGGTAAACGTTATTTCTTTGTTAGAGCCCCGATCTACTCTCAGCACATCGCCGGGTGGGTTCGACATAATTGAGCCGCCCGGTCCGGCAGTGGCGGTAATGGATAATCTGGTGTCTAATTCATTAGCTGGGATGAGCTGCAGGCTGTCTATAAACGAATCAGAGCTGGTATAAGCCGCGTCGGGCACTCCAAAAGAGGAAACGACTTCATAGCGGTCACCGCCGTTTTCCGTTGAGTTATTGATGTAGACCTCAAAGGTAAGCTTTCCCTCCTGTAAGGTCAAGTTTCTTTTGGGTATTCTCATCTCCACGATATATCCAGTTTCCGTAATCTGGGTCCATGCAGCTCTGCCAGGAGCGGCCTGCCCCGAAAACACACCCGTCGCGCTGACACGCCATTGATTAGAGCCACTGGTTCCAGTACCAACATAAAACTCCAGGCTGTCGTACCGGTGATCTCCGCCAGCTCCCTGATATAGATTACTGTCATTCACAACTACGCGGGCATACAGGTAGTCGTGATCCCAGAGGATTCTGGCTGTGCCCGTGGCATGGGGTCTTGGGTCGGTGGGCACCGTGCTTTTGTTGATGTGATGTTCCATGGTTTGGCTCCAGAGTGGGTCGTTTGACCCGAGTTCGGGAGTGCCAAAAATGGCGGCCTTTGTTTCATTTGTTACTGCTGAGCTTTCAATGTTGTCACTGTCGGCAGCGTAGCTCGTAGGCATTAGCGAGGCCACCATTACCAAGCAACAAAGGAACGCGAGCATTTTTCTAAATCGTTTTGGCATAGATGCAATCCTCCTTATTTTTTGATCCGGTGCGCTCATGGTTTACTCGCATCCGTATTTGGAAGCGTTATCAAGTTTACAAGCGCCCAACTATATATATTATGTTTATCTAGAGTTAAATCCTTTATTTTCAATGTAGAGTATATATTGGAATAAAAACGATTGATTCGAGGAATAGGGACAATGCTTCAATCCACATCAAATTTCAAATTGAAATAAAAAAGTCCACGTTATTAACATGATAGTACATTGAATTGAAATATCGGAACACGTAATATGAAAAAATGTAAGCGTATTCATTTTGGGGTGGTTCTCTAGTTTCTTGAGTGAAGGGGTCTTGGTTTGAAAGCGAGCTATGGTTTTGTGTGCTTCTGAATATTCAATGAGGGGAAGAATGCTATGCGAAAGCGAATGACAAACATCACTTTGGTTTTACTGTTGACCTTCAGTAGCTGTTTTAGTTTTGGTATGTCATTTAACAATCAGGCTTCAGCTGACCCAATTACACCAACGATGTTGGCGCATTATCCATTGCTCGAGGATGTATTGGATACATCAGGTAATGGCAAGAATGGAGCGGCTGTAGGCAATATCACGTATGCCGATGGTCTTACTCTGCCTGGAGGGACCGATAGTACTACGAACTACGTGCAACTTCCTACGGGTTTGTTTGATCATCAAGAAAATTTAACGATTTCTGTATGGATCAAGAGTAACACTGGACGTGGTAACTATGCAGCATTATTTTACGGTACGCCAGCGGCTGAAAATAAGTTGCCAACGAATTACTGGCTGTTTAATCCATCCAATCCAAGTGGTGATTTTAAGTCGGTAGTTACAGATTCCAACAATGTTGACCAGCCTTGGACGACGGAGGTAGGCGTATCAGGCCCTTCTACTTCACAGTATGAAGGTCAATGGGTTCACTATACAACGGTCATCACAGAAGACTCTATTACAGGTTACATTAACGGAGTAAGTATAGGCACCGTCTCCAAAGAGAAAACAACAGCAAGCTTTGGTACGGATTTGCAAGCTTACATCGGTCGCTCCAATTATTTAGGGGATGCTACTTTTGCGGGTAGCTTTCAAGATTTGAGAATTTACGGAGAGGCATTAAGTAGTGATGATATCGCTGGAGTATATCAACAATCACTCGATGAAAAGCAAGTTCAACAAAGCAAAAAAGAGCTGACGTTAGGTGACCTATCTGCCGTTACCGAATCTCTTGAACTTCCTTCTGTCAATAAATATGGCGCATCGATAGTATGGACTTCCAGTGATGAAAGTGCAATTAGCCCAACGGGGAAAGTGTTTTTACTAGAAATGGAGCAACAAGTGACGTTAACGGCAACCATTTCTTTAGGTGGGAGCCAAGCAACGAAGGAGTTTATCGTCACCTTGTTACCTAAGGACGCCTCTATTGAACAAGTTACTGTTAAAGGTGTATCGCTCAATGAATCTGCACTTCGTTTATCAGTAGGGGACAGCGAGACACTCGTGGCTACAATTTCACCTGCAAATGCAACCAATAAAAAAGTTACCTGGACATCGAGTGATTCCAGTGTAGCGAATGTCGATTCGGCGGGTAACGTTACAGCGGTTAGTGAAGGGACAGCCACCATTACGGTACAAACGAAAGATGGAGATTTTACAGCTGTATCCGCTATTAACGTTCAAGCCAAGTCGCAAAATGATGATCTGATTCTTCATTACAACATGAAAACCACTGCAGAAGTAGATGGTCAACTCGTACTGAAGGATGTCGCCAACAAACAAGTTACATTTGATGGAATATTTAAAAATGTAAATAATGGACAATTCATTTCTAACCGTGAGGTTGGTTTTATTTCCTTCAATGGCGGAAGCTCTACATCGAATAGTGGATATGTTGAGGTTCCTAAGGGCTCAAATGGAAGGGATCTATTGCAAGGTCTGAATGAGATTACCGTATCTTCCATCGTGAACTGGACGAATGATGGTACGAATCGCTGGATCTTCGGTTTGGGTACGGTGTTAACTCCAGAAACGAACAAATATTTTTTCGTAACCCCACGTCACGGTAGCGGATCAGGCAATATGATGGCTACAGGTATATCCAAAAATGGCTGGCCGAACGAAGCATTAGTCACAGGCAACGCAAACTCCAATCTGATCGCTGGACAGTGGAAGCATGTAACGGTGTCCTTCTCCGAAGCCAGCAACACGATCACATTATTTGTGGATGGAGTCAAGGTTGCTTCAGGTAATGCGAAGGGACTCAAGCTGTCAGACATCATTAATCCAGATTCTACGTTCTCTGGATTTATCGGCAAGTCCATCTTCGCGAACGATCCATATCTTCAAGGAAGCATAGCTGATCTCCGAGTATATGACCGTGCGTTGACGGAGCAAGAAATGGGCGAGTTATATCAACAAGAAGCCGTAACTCACATCTCGAAAATACGTCAGCTTACTGTTGATGATGCAGCGAATCAACTTAGCATGGATCGTTACTTGGACGAGGCAGATCAGAGTGTGGATAAAATAACGAAAAATGTTACCTTACCGACAAGCGGTAAAAACGGCGTAAGTATCACCTGGAGTTCCAGTCAGCCTGCAGTTATTTCTAACAGTGGCACTGTACAACGTCCAAATGCTCAAGCAAGTGATGTTCAAGCGGAGCTTACGGCTACTTTAATGTATCAAGGCGTATCTACATCGGCTGTATTCCCTGTTACGATCTTAAAGCAATTCGATGACCAGCAGAAGGTCGATCTGGATGCTGAACAATTAGAGATCTACAATGCAGACAATGTCAAAGGAAATTTGCGTCTTGTGACTAAGGGTGAACAAGGCTCCACCATTACGTGGACGTCTAGCAGACCTACCGTTGTTAAAGGCACGGCTGAATCGGCTAGTAATGCTACACAGCTAGGGTGGGTAAGCCGCCAAGCTACGGAGGTACCCGTTAAGTTAACAGCCACAATTACAAATGGCTCAGCTTCTAAAGAGCGTACGTTTGATCTTACCGTTAAAAAAGCAGCTGCGCCAGTACAGCTTGATGCGTACTTCTTTGCGTACTTTACAGGTGAATATGAGGGTGGTGAAGAGATTTCCTTCGCTACGGCTGAAGATCCACTGTACTGGAAAGCGTTGAACAATGGGAAGTCGATCCTTCAATCGAATATGGGTGAAAAGGGACTTCGTGATCCATTCGTTATTCGTTCAGCAGAAGGTGATAAATTCTATATGCTGGCAACCGATTTGAAAGTGGGTGAAAGTACGAATTTCGACCAGGCTCAAATTACGGGCAGCCATTACATGATGATCTGGGAGTCGGAGGATCTCGTGAACTGGAGCGAGCAACGAATGGTCAAGGTTGCTCCCAAAACAGGAGGAAATACGTGGGCGCCAGAAGCGATCTATGATCCTGCAACTGGAGAGTATATCGTATTTTGGGCATCATCGATGAAAAATACAGAGACATACGGTGATTATAACGGGAGACCGGCAGGTCAGTATAATGTGATGTATTATGCAACAACACGAGATTTCTATAACTTTTCAGAGCCAAAGGTCATGATTGATGAGTCACTTCCAACCATTGATACGACGTTTATTGAGCATAATGATATGTTGTATCGATTTACCAAATCAGAAGTCAATACCAAAGTGTATGTGGAGAAAGCACCAAATTTCTACTATGACAAGGACGGTATTGCAGCTAATGGCCTTCAATACGACGCTGTTCCGGGTACACGTGATAACAAACTTGGCTTGATCGGAAAAAATGGAAACAACGAAGGACAAACCATATTTAAGGATATTCATCAAGACAAGTGGTATCTGTTCCTGGATTCATGGCCTTATCATGTACGATATACAACAGATCTGGATAGTAGCACGCAATATATTAACAATGTATTAAGCAGTGATCAATATGCACTTCCGCCAGGACCAAGGCACGGAACAGTGATCCCAATCTCACGTGCGGAGTATAATGCTTTGCAAGAGAAATATGCTTTGAAGGGACCCGCACCATCAACAGACCCGGTTGTACATTACTCATTCGATGCAAATACAGTGAATGGTACAACGTTGAACGACATTTCGGGGAACGGCCATCACGCAACACTGGTAGGTGGAGCAACGATTAATGAAGAGGATCACATCGGTAAAAAGGGCGCTTCGCTAGAGCTTAATGGGTCTACAGGATATGTGAAACTGCCAGATAACCTGATTCAATCTTTGAATCTGGAGAAGGCTACGTTCTCTACATGGGTTCAAATGGACAAAAATCAAGCCAATCAGAGAATATTTGATTTTGCTTCCGAAACAGGTAGACAGGTTAACCGCAACACCATGTACTTGAGTACTCAAGGGGATACAGGTAGTCTAGAGTTCGCTGTCGTAACCCCTTTTACAGAAAAATTTAGCAATGACAGCACGAAACTCGGATCAGATTATAAATATGCAGTGCGAAATACTGGACTATTACCAACGAAGACTTGGCAACATGTTGCCGTTACTATGGATGAATTTGAAGCAGTACTGTATGTGAATGGGAAAGAGGTTAAACGTAGCTCGACATTTAATGTTGAACCGAGAATGTTACTGCAAACAACGATGAATTACATTGGTAGATCCAGAAATAATTCTGATCGTTTGTTTGATGGTAAATTGGATGACTTCCGTATTTATAATCGTGCATTATCTGGTCAAGAGATTGCAGCATTAGCAGATGAAGACGTTACTCCCCCAGTAGAGCAGCCATCCGGGGCTGAGCTCATTCTGCACTACGATATGAGTGATATCGATCGTGGGACTGCGACGGTTATTGATCAAACAGGTAACTTCAACGGAAAATGGATGAATCCGTCTAACGCAGAATGGATTCGTACAGAAGATGCTGGTGTGCTGAGCTTTAACGGGGGCAGGGCGGACTCCTATGTAGAGCTGCCACAAGGAGTTCTCGATGGATTAACGGATATCACCGTTTCATCGATTGTGAATTGGAGCGGTAAAAACGCTGCGGAGTGGTTGTACGCACTAGGAAGGCCAAATAATAATACGCACTATACGTATTTCACACCGCGCTATAATGCTAACGGGCTAGCCCGTTTAGGCATCGCGACGAATGCCTGGAATAATGAGTCTTCAACTTCTACCACGGGTTTAAAGAATAATGAATGGAAAGTAGTTACGACGGTTGTTTCAGGCAAGGAGGGTACACTAACCATTTATATTGATGGTATTGCTGTTGCATCAGGATCAACGAATGGAATGACGCTAGAACAAATAAAAAATACTTCTGGCAGCAGTGGAACCATCGGTAAGTCATTCTATACAGCTGATCCATACTTCGGCGGGTTGATTGCAGACTTCCAAATCTATGATGGTGCTATGACTGCGGCCGATATTACAATCCTTAAGGCTCGTGCGGATCAGAAGATTGCTTCAATGAAGGGCATGCTTGTATCGGCTGCGACAGAGAAATTAACAATTGATGAACTGCTTGCTTCGAATACATCCAAAGATGCGATTACAAGCAATGTAACCTTGCCAACATCAGGTGCTTATGGCACAACAATAAGCTGGACAACGGATAAGAGCAATGTGATCTCAACTACAGGTGTCGTGACTAGACCAGATAACGCAACTGGTGATCAAGTTGTAACGTTAACAGCGGTATTTACTGATGGTACAGAGACAACGAACAAAACCTTTACGATAATGGTTAAAGCATTGCCGAGCGATGCCAGTGCTGTAGATGAAGCAAAAGCGGCACTAATTGTTCATAACATTCAGGATGTAAGAGGTCATCTCTCCTTACCGGCATCTGGATTATATGGGACAACGATTACTTGGGCTTCCGCTCAACCAAATGTCGTGTCGATGACTGGGGAAGTGCAACGTCCTGCACATAGTCGTGGAGATGTAGACGTGAAGCTTACAGCTACGATTACATTAAACTCAGCATCCGCTACGAAGGAGTTTATCGCGAAGGTCAAGGAACTGCCTGCTGATGAAAAATATGCAGGATACTTCTTCACCTATTTCACTGGGGAAGGTACTTCAACAGGTGAGCAAGTTTATTTTGCACTAAGTAACGGTAATGATCCGTTAAACTGGCGAGAATTGAATGAGGGTAAACCTGTACTGACCTCTAACTTAGGAGAGAAGGGAGTACGTGACCCATTCATTATTCGTTCGCCTGAAGGCGACAAATTCTACATGATCGCCACCGATCTCAAAATCAACGGTAATGGTAACTGGGGCAGAGCACAGACATGGGGCAGTCGTTCCATTATGGTGTGGGAATCGAATGATCTCGTCAACTGGACAGATCAACGCATGGTAGAGGTTGCACCCGAAGAAGCGGGTAATACCTGGGCACCGGAAATCATGTACGACAAGACAACAGGTGAATATATCGTATTTTGGGCATCAAGAATGTTTGATGATGCATCCCATACCGGTAACGCTTATCAACAAATGATGTATAGCAAGACAAGAGATTTCTATACGTTTACTGAACCGAAAGTATACTTGGATTATGGATACTCCATCATTGATACAACAATGATTGAACATGATGGAAAAGTGTATCGTTTTACGAAGGATGAACGAGACAACGGTGCTACTGCTCCATTTGGCAAGATGATTTTCCAAGAGATGGGTGACTCGATCTTGGATCCAACCTTCAAGATGATTAATCAAGGTGTGGGTAACATGAAATGGGTTGAGGGGCCAACCATCTTCAAATCGAATACAGATGAAAAATGGTATTTATTCGTAGATGAGTTTGGTGGAAGAGGTTATATTCCATTCGAGACAACCAATCTTGCATCAGGCGATTGGACATTATCTTCGAACTACAACTTACCCTCTAGTCCGCGTCACGGAACGGTCATTCCGATTACACAAAGTGAGTATGATGCACTCAGTGGGAAGAGGGTACCCGTTAACGGAGTGAGCTTGGACAAAACGACATTGTCCATCGTAGAAGGTCAATCAGGGCAATTGACAGCTACGATCACACCGGCAAATGCAACGAAAAAGGAAGTAAGATGGCGCTCAAGTAATCCAGCAGTAGCCACTGTAAGTGCGACAGGTCGAGTAACAGCTGCGGCACCAGGAACAGCAAGCATTACAGTAACTACAGTAGATGGTGGTATATCATCCAGCGCTACAGTAACGGTGACACCACTGGTTGAACCGACTGCGCCAGGAGAAGTGACCGGAACAAGCGTAATAGCTGGTAATCAGAAGCTTACTTTGAAATGGAGTAATCCTGCAGAAAGCGATCTGGTCGCTATTAAGATTACAGGTCATGGAAATACAGAGTTTAAGACGGTAACGCTGAATCATGCGGCTAGCAGTTATGAAGTCACAGGACTTGCAAATGGCACGCGTTATGAATTCCGTATTACTACGATAAACGTAGCGGGGCAAGAATCCGCAGGGGTTGTGGTATCGGGAACACCACATGCACCAAGCAGTGGTAATGGAGATGGTGGCGGTAGTGGTAGTGTCGGTAACATCCCTGCACCTACAGTACCACCAGCTTCTACAGGTGGAAGTGAACAGGTGGTGATGGGCAACGGTCAGATAAACATTAAGCCAGTTGTTAATGAGAACGGTGCTTCTATAGTGAAGCTAAGTCCTGATACAGTGAAGCGTGCACTTGATCAAACGACCGGTGGTAAGCTACAGGTACAACTTGAAGGTGATCAAAGCTTGAACGAGCTAATCGTTGAATTAGCGGTAGATCCCCGCTTAACAAGTGCAACTTCTAAGGTAGGTCACATCGAAATTAACACAGGATCAGCAGTCGTAACGTTGGCTACCGAACGGCTTGGAACAGGAATAAGCGCAGGGAAAACGTTAGGATTGTCGATCAAGAAAATAGCTGCCAATCAACTGCCAGCTGGCACACAAGTTAGGATGAACGGTGAGATCGTATACGATCTCAAGTTAACGCTTGATGGTAAGAATCTTATGGCGTTTGATGGCCGAGATGATCTCGTGATTAGATTACCATATACACTTAAGGCTGCCGAAAATCCAAACAGCGTCATTGTATACGATGTGAAGGACAACGGAGATCTAAGAGTTGTTATGAATGGTAGATACAACGCAGGGACAGGTCAGGTAGAGTTCAAACCAACGGATCTAAGTAAGTATACGGTAGCGTATATTACAACGAGCTTTCAGGATGTGACCCAAAGCTGGGCGAAAGATGCGATCTCGGCATTGGCCGCAAGAGGAGCCGTAAAGGGTGTAAGCGATGGCGAGTTTAATCCGAAGGGTCAGGTGACAAGAGCAGAGTTCATCACCATGCTGATGAATGTGTTGGAGTTATCGGATGAGAGCGAGACGGCAAGTTTCAGTGATGTGAAACAAGGAGAATGGTACCATGGAAATATCGCATCCGCGCAGAAGCTGGGGATTGTGAACGGGAAACCAGATGGAAGTTTCGGAGTTCATGAGAAGATTACGCGTGAAGATATGGCCGTTATGGTATACAAGGCGATTCAATTAAAGCAACTAAAATTACCAGATCGTGAAGCTAGAGCTTTTAAGGATAAAGCAAACATCGCAAACTATGCGAAGCAAGCTGTAGAGACAATACAGGGAGCAGGCATCATAAACGGTGTAGGTAACGATGAGTTTGCGCCGAAGAAAACGGCTAACCGTGACGAAGCGGCAGTGATGATCTATAATTTATGGAGTTTGATGTAAGCTTGTTAAATATAGGGTATCTACGTGGAGTCAAGACGAAGCGGTTAGCCTACTAGGCTCCCAAATAAAAGGAACGCCATCACATTATGTGATGGCGTTTTTGATATAAAAATCGGGGAACTTAGAGTAGAGTACAAGTAACGGCGAGTTTTCATCCCTTATTCGGAGGTACGCGCTTTTTGCCTTGTTTCAATTAATGTGAATACTTCATCCATGTCGAGAGAAAACATATTGCTTTCATTTGTTACTGGCTGGAAGTAGAATTCAAGTTTTTCTTTGCCGAATTGGTTCTCCAGTTCTGTCCACTGTTCCTTAGATAATAAGAGATATGCTAAAGTGTCGTTGCCTAAAGACTCCATAAACCATCGAATCTGATATCGGTGAGCAATCATTTCCTGCATAGCCCGAATGGCACTGTCTCGATCAGTCCGATCATCAGCGAACGGAATTGTATGCTTTCGATCGTTTGAACTTAACACAATATCAACGCCTCTCGGCTTGTCGATGTCGATGATCTCACACTTGATTTGATCTGATTCCGGCAGTTGACCGTTGAAGTATTGGATAATGTCCCCCTCGTCTTCTCTCCAATCAATCCAGATTAATAGCTCGTGCTCAAAAAATTGTTCAACGACGTCTTCATCAGACGAATGTTGCAAGACATGGATAATTGGTTGCAGCGTACTCATGATCATCCCATCCCTTATTCGAAGTTTAGATATACTCTATATTATCTTATAGGATGGGCAGGTCAGAATAGGGCAACGGACACACTTCATTTCGGAGAGGGGACTATTTCTCATCATTTAATTCGATGCTATGCTAGTATGGAGTTATGTTTTTAGTTTTCTTAAGTATAGAAATAGGTCAATTATACATATGGAGGTAGTACAGTTTGAGTACTCACTATTATTTCAGTTGGTTTAGTGATTTTTTTCCAGAGAAACTGGTCGAACTATTGCAAGAGGATATCACAGATAGAAAATCACTTGTGATGATTAGCGCTGAGCCGTCTGATTATGAAGGAGAGCAAGTGAACTTTGAGGATATTACGGAATGGACCTGGTTAACTCAGGCTAACCTGATTTTTGATGAATATCACTTCATTGATTATCGTATGCAGAAAGAAGAGGCTCATCAGTTGATTCGGAACGCGTCTGTCATTTTTATGTGCGGAGGATATCCTGTTCAGCAGCATGAGTTTTTGGCGGAATATGAACTATCCGATATGATTAAGAACAGTAATGCCATTATCATCGGTGCAAGTGCAGGTGCATTAAATATGGCTGCAAAATGGATATCTTCGAGTGACGATACCCCTAAGGCTGAAACAACGACGATTTATGAGGGTTTGAGCTTTGATCATTTTGCCTATGAATCTCATTCTAGGCGCGACTATGGCGCTTTTGTTAAAAGATACCTGTTTCCACTATCTGAACAGATGAATGTTTATGCGGCAGAGCAGGAGAGTGCTATTCGTGTAAAAGACGGCAAAATGGATATCTTAGGCTCTGTATATTTAATTTCCGAATCTAAGATTCAGAAATTGATTGAAACACTCTGAGAATCGCCTGAACAATCTCCTCATTCATTAACTGGATAGTGGCTGGATTCTTCCCCGTAGACTTTCGCTGTAGGCCAGATTCCCATCTGTCGTGATGACGGCGGCTTCGATATGTTTCATTTGATTCACTTTATGAATAATGGAGGCCGCATCTAACCCGAATAATTCTGTCGTATAGATGTCACAGTCGAGTGATCTATCCGCAATAATGGTTAACGAAGCGACATTACTTTCAATGGGATAGCCTGTTTTGCTACTAAAGATATGATGGTACTGCTGTCCTTTCTTTTCTAAAACACGCTCGTATATGCCTGAGGTAACGACGGATTGCTCCCTGATACTGACGATTGCTGCTGCATTGCCTCTGGGTAAAAAGGGATTCTGTATTCCCACATTCCAGTGACTCGAACCCGAAGGGGAGTCCCCATGAACAAGCACATTTCCGCCCATATCGACCATAGCTGAGATTACTCCGTTTTTCTTGAAAAAGGCCATCACCTGATCGGCAAAATAACCTTTAGCGATGGCTCCCAGGTCGATCTCCATCCCCTTTTTTAATAAATGTACGGTCTGGTGCTCATCATTGAGCTGTATATGTTCAGGCTTTAAGAGCGCCAGTACCTTCTTAATCTCTGCATCCTCTGGCACCTGTGCCTCGCGGAAACCGATTCTCCACAATTTGATCAACGGGCCAATCGCAATATTTAAAAAAGAATCTTCCTCCAGGCTATGTTCTTTGCCTATCTTGATGAGATCATACAGCTCCCTGTCGACTTGAAGCGGTTGGGAGGCGGCTTCTTGCTTCAACATCGCGAGCTGTGAGTGATCACTGTTGGCGCTAAACACTTTCTCGTAACGGAACAGCATATTCTCTGCTTCCTGCGCGAACTCTTCTGCATCTTCCCCCTCGATAAATAGAGAAATCTTAGTTCCCATGAGAGGGATCATTTTCGTAAAAGTATTTATGCGGATCTCCTCCTACACTGCACATTGTTGTCCATGATTCAGAAATGTATGGATAAGGTCATGATCCACACTAGACAGCTTTCTTTCGCTATGATGTGCTATAAAATAGTCCAGACTCATCTTATCAATCGGGATCGGATAGATGTTGTATTCCGAAGCAGACTCGTCAATTTGGACACTTTCGGGAATGATCGTCAGGCCCATATTTTGTTTGGCAAGCTTCAACACTGTGTGAATTTCGTTGCTTTCCATCACGATGCTTGGTTGTATTTTGTGCACACTAAGTAATTGATCGATCTGTTTACGGACGGCAGAGCCTTTGGACGTTAAAACGAGCTGCTGACTCAGAATGGTAGCAATATCAAACCTACCCCCCGGGATGACGGCAACATTTCTTTGATACAGTTCACAGCCGCGCGGGATAACAGCCCGGTAGCTATGCTTGCCCCAACTAAATGCGTTTAGATTTGGAGAAATACTACTCGAATTTTGTCCAATCCAGAAGTCCAATTCAACATTTTGCAGCCGTTTTTCATTTTTTTCAGGCAGATCCTCTACCAGATTAATCTTATAAGCAGGATGAAGCTTTAAAAATGCAGGTAAAAAAAGGGGTATCAAATAAGAACCCAGGCTCGGCAGAATTCCGATTCGTAACACTTTGTTGCCGATATCCGATGCATAGGAAATTTCTTTCATGAGCTTGGCGTAGCTATGTTCGAGCGATGTTAAATACTGATAATAGATTTTTCCCTGTTCGGTTAATCGATATGGAAGCTTGTTGCGAGTGATCAGCTCACAATCCAACTGACTTTCGACTTTTTTGATGACCTTGGTCAGATAGGGCTGAGAAATATAAAGGGATTGGGCAGCTTTGCTAAAATTGCTGTGTTTCAAAAGGCTGTCGATGTAACACAAAATATCCTGTGATTCTAATTTAGACATGTCGCCCACCCTTTGTGAAAAAAATAACAAACTTTGAATTTGAGCTGATTATAACAAATTGGTTATCAAACTGCAATGAATAACTATTAGATCAATCTTCCATTCCTATGTTAGAGTTATGCCGAAAGATCGAGTCTGACTTTGACGAACATTATTTTCGAATGACAGAAAGGGGATTACCATGAATTATTTAGCTATCGTGGGTACCAATTCGGATGAATCAACGAACCGTACTCTGCTTCAATTTATGCAAAAGCATTTTGCAGATGAGGCTCAGATTGACTTGTTTGAAATTAAGGATCTACCTGCTTTTATTGAAAAAGATGAAATAGAAGATGCTGAAGTTGACATTCCAGAGAAGGTGCAGGACTTATTGGAGCAGATTTTTAACGCGAAGGGCGTCATTATTGCTACTCCGGAGTACGACCATGCGATCCCTGCTGTGTTGAAAAGTGCGCTGGAATGGGTCAGTTATACCACTCAAACCTTAAAAGACAAGCCGGTTCTGATCGTAGGTGCTTCCCACGGCTCGCTGGGTTCTTCCAGAGCGCAAGCACATCTCAGACAAATTCTGGATTCACCTGAGCTTGGCGCGAGATTAATGCCTAGCAGCGAGTTTCTTTTGGGAAAATCGCAGAGTGCATTTGATCACAGTGGCAGCCTGATTAGCGCAGAAAAAGTAGCGGAGCTTGAAGAAATTTTCAGGGAGTTTGTTTTGTTTACGGAGATCACGACGGAACTGTTGTCCAAAAGAACGTTGAAGCAAAAAACGAAAAAATTTTCCTGGCAAGAGTAGGAGGCTGACTACAATGAAAATCATAGCAATCGTGGGCACCAATGCAAAGAAATCGTATAATCGCAAGCTGCTTCAGTTCATGCAAAAACAATTTGAGTCCAGAGCAGCCATTGAGATTCTCGATATTACAGATGTGCCGATGTTTAATCAATCCGATAACCAGACGAACAGCGCCATTATACAATCGTTTAATGAGAAAATTATCGCAAGTGATGGCGTCATCATTGCAACTCCAGAATATAATCATTCCATCCCTTCATCCCTTAAGAGCCTGCTCGAATGGCTTAGCTTTGAAATCCATCCGCTGGCTGGGAAGCCCGTTATGATCATTGGAGCGTCACAGGGAACACAAGGTTCATCTCGTGCCCAGTTGCATCTTCGTCAAATTCTGGATGCACCGGGTGTTGAAGCTAATGTGATGCCAGGGTATGAGTTTTTGCTGGGGAGTGCACATAAAGCGTTTGACGAAGCAGGCAACCTGAATCATGAAGGAACGATTGATTTCTTGGAAGTATGTTTCCTGCGTTTCCTTCGTTTTGCCAAAATTTCTAATCAGTTGAATGAGGAAGAAGAGTTTACTTATAAACCGGGTGTGTATGAGGTCAATGCCATTGGTCACAGTGGGAATTTGCCGATGAAAGTGTCTTTTAGTGCAAACCGAATCGAGAGTATCGATATTGATGCAAAGGGGGAAACCGAGGGTATCGCCGATGTTGTTTTTGTGAGAATTCCGAATAAAATTATTGAAGGACAGACACTCAATGTGGATGCACTCTCCGGTGCTTCTGAAACGAGTAACGCGGTCATCAACGGTGTTGCCAAAGCAGTTAAGCTTGCCGGCGTGAATCCGGATATTCTCAAAAGACGTGCAAAACCTGCCAGCAGCCAGATGAAAGATGATGAGGAATATACTTGTGACGTGGTCGTTGTAGGGGGAGGTGGCGCGGGTTTAAGTGCTGCTGCAACAGCTTTACAACATGGCGCAAGTGCGATTGTTCTGGAGAAATATCCAGCCGTAGGGGGCAACACGATCCGTTCGGGTGGTCCTGTTAATGCAGCTGATCCTCTATGGCAACAACAGTTTAATGAAAATCCAGGTGAAAGACAGACTATTGAAAATTTATTAAGTACGGATGAGAGCTTAATTCATCCCGAATATATAGATGATTTCCAAGCTCTTAAAGAAGAGTTTACAGCATATCAGGAAAAGTTCGGAACACAAAAGGCTTATTTATTCGATTCCCCGCTACTTCACAGAATGCAAACGTATTTTGGGGGCAAACGAACGGATTTGAATGGCAATACGATCTATGGACAGTATGATTTGGTCAAAGTACTTACAGATCGTGCCCTGGAAAGTGTGCAATGGCTTGAAGATATCGGGGTCGAATATGATAAGAGCATCGTATTTGCTCCAGTGGGTGCCCTGTGGCGACGTGGTCATAAACCTGTAAAAAGTTATGGTTCTGCCTTTATCATCGCACTTAGCAAGTATGTAGAAGAAAATGGCGGTCAAATTATTACAGATAGTCCGGTTAAACAGCTCATCATCGAAGATGGAAAAATAGCAGGTGTTATTGCAACTGGAGTCAACGGACAGAAAATCACCGTTCATGCGAAAGCCGTTGTGCTTGCTAGTGGTGGTTTTGGTGCAAATACACAGATGCTCAAGGAATATAACACGTACTGGAGCCACATCGATGATGATATCAAAACGACGAATTCCTACGCGATGACAGGGGATGGAATATCGCTTGGCAAGAGTGCAGGCGCGGCATTAACAGGCATGGGTTTCACACAAATGATGCCTGTAGCCGATCCAGAGACTGGCGAACTGTTCAGTGGACTACAAGTACCACCTGAGAACTTTGTCATTGTTAACAAAAAAGGCGAGCGTTTCGTTAATGAATTTTCTGGACGGGATGTCTTGACTAAAGCGGCCATCGAACAGGGAAGTTTATTTTATCTAATCGCTGACGATGAGATTAAGAAAACCGCAGCGAATACCAGCCAGGAGAAGATAGATCGGCAAGTTGAAGCGGGGACTCTGTTTAAAGCGGATACGATTGAAGAACTGGCAGTGAAAGTGGGCATGGACCCTCAGGTACTCAGAACGACAATTGATAAGTATAACTCTTATGTGGATGCGGGCTTTGATCCCGAATTCCATAAGGATACGTTTAGTTTAAAAGTAGAGAAAGCGCCATTTTACGCTACGCCTAGAAAACCTGCCGTTCACCATACGATGGGTGGCATCAAGATTGATACGGAAACCCGTGTATTGAATGAAAACGGCCAGCCGATTGCCCATCTATATGCCGCTGGAGAAGTGGCAGGGGGGATTCACGCAGGCAACCGTTTGGGCGGTAATGCCCTGACAGACATCTTTACGTTTGGACGAATTGCGGGTAAAACGGCTGTTGAAGAAATGAATCTTGTGGGCAATGTGAAAATAGAACGCTAGAGGTATAAATCCATCCGTAAACCACTTCATTTTGAAGTGGTTTATTTGCTGTTTTTTCACGCTAAAAGAATAAAAAATCCGATTGGGGAAAATATATCCTTACATTGAATTTTGCTACTAGGCTGTACATTGAACGAATAAACTATTTTTCCTATTTAAGGAGCGTTCAGATGGTCGACGTTTTGGATTACCGAACGATGCCCTTCAGCACCGTGCTTTCGGAGAATGTGGACATTGTTCAAACGATATACAACCATTCCACAGATATCAAAACCAGAACATTTCCGCTTGCGGGCAGCAGAGAAGCGTTTATGTTGTTTATTGACGGAATGGTCAATGAATCGTTGCTGGATTTGCATGTTTTGGCCCCGCTCTTACAAGCCCGCACGGACAAATCTCAGATTGACTTCGCATACATAGGTTCTATTGTGACCACAAGTCAGCTCACCATCGTGACAAGCTTTGAGGATTTGTTAAACCATATCGCTAACGGTTGTGTCGCACTGCTTGTAGACCAACTGCCGTTTGGTATTGCCATTGGGGTAGCTGGTTGGCAGCAAAGGGGCATTGAGGAGCCAGCAGCAGAATCGATTATTCGCGGGCCAAGGGAAGGTTTTACAGAAACACTCAGTGTAAACACTTCGATGCTACGCCGCAAAATTAAAGACCCTTCTCTAAAATTAGATCCGTTTCAGGTTGGGCGATATACAAAAACGTCGGTGCTTGTTGCTCATATTGACGGCATTGCTAGCCATGCATTAGTTGAAGAGGTTCACACCCGCATCAAGAGGATTGATATTGACGGTGTGCTGGAAAGTGGTTATATCGAGGGATTGATCGAGGATCACCCCTATTCTCCGTTCCCGCAGATTCAGGTTACAGAGCGACCGGATGTAGTCAGCGCTTCTCTCCTTGAAGGAAAAATCGGAATTATGGTGGATGGTACACCATTCTGTCTCATTGCCCCAACGACTTTCTTTGCGATGTTACAATCACCGGAAGACTATTACCAACGTTATGTCATAAGCAGTTTCATTCGCTGGCTGCGATTTTTGTTCCTGATTATTTCGCTGGTGCTGCCTTCTCTTTACGTAGCCATTTTGACATTTCACCAGGAAATGGTGCCCACCTCATTGTTGCTTAGTATCGCGAAGTCACGGGAAGAGATTCCGTTTCCTGCGTTGATTGAAGCGTTGCTCATGGAGGTTTCCTTCGAGGCACTGCGAGAAGCTGGCGTACGTTTGCCCAAACAGGTCGGTTCCGCCGTCAGTATCGTTGGCGCGCTTGTTATTGGACAGGCAGCGACCTCTGCTGGTCTTGTTTCTTCCCCAATGGTTATGGTGGTTGCCATTACCGGTATCGCATCCTTTTTGCTGCCACAATATAGCGCGGGTATCGCTATTCGTCTGTTACGTTTTCCAATCATGTTTCTGTCAGGAATGTTTGGTCTGCTCGGTCTGATGCTTGGCGTCATCGCCATCATTATTCATCTATGTTCCTTACGCTCGCTCGGTGTTCCCTATCTGCAGCCCCTTGCGCCAATGAAGTGGAGTGAAATGCTCGACAGCTTCATGGTGTCGCCAATATGGGCTAATCTCAAGAGACCAAGTTTGACAGGGCGAAAAAATGCAATTCGGCAACCCTCCAATAACCGTCCGGATCAAGAGGATGAAGGAGCCTCGCCATGAAGCCGTGGCTGCGTTATTTTTGTCTAATGTTGGTTGTTCTGTTATTCTTTCCACTGCTGGCTGGATGTTGGGATCGTAAGGAGATCAATGATCTTGCGCTTGTAACGGGTGTAGCCATTGATAAGGCAAGTGACAACTTGATTGAAGTGAGTATTCAGATTTTTATCCCTCAAGGTTCAACTCAAAGCAGTCAGTCTGGGGGAGAAGCAACGGGTGGAAGTGGCACAACGTTTGTGCAATCCGCTCAAGGTGTCAATATAGCAGATGCCCTGGCCCAATTGCAGATGAAGTTTTCGCGCAAAATTTTCTGGGGGCATTCCGAAGTCTATTTATTTGGTGCAGAAAAGGTAGAGCAGGGCTTAAAGGATGATTTAGACTTCCTCATGCGGGATTCCGAGCCGCGCGAACGCGCGTTTACTTTTGTCACCAAGGGAAAGGCCAGAGAAGTATTAGAAAAACATTCGATTCTGGAACGAAATACGTCTGAAGTTTTGCGTGAGATGGCAGTAAACAAAACGAGCATCAACTCGTCGATGGCACATTTGATGGAGATGCTAGAGGATGAAAGTAAAGCGGCACTGCTGCCTTGGGTCGAGTTATTAAAAACTCCTGGCGAGGTTGATCCATCCAAAGGCATTGGTTACATTAACGGAACCGCCATTTTGCATAACGATAAGTTGGTTGGGGTAGCGGATAACCGGATTACTCGCGGCATTTTGTGGGCGGTGGATGAGATGAATAATGCGATTATTACAATTCGCCCCGAGCATTCGAAGGGAACCATATCGGTGCAACTGTTGAGAAATCGATCCAAGATTATACCGATGTACAAAAATGGAGAGTGGTCTATCAGAATTGATGTGAATTGCAAAAATCAGTTAATTCAGAACACAACAGAGACTAACATTGATCAGAGCATTGATAGCTTGGAGAATATTGAAAAACAGTTGGAGGAAAATATTGAAGAACGTATTCACCTGGCGATCCATGAAGCTAAAACCAAATATAAAGCGGATATCTTTAATTTTGCTGGTGCATTTCACCGTAAATATCCCGTTTTGTGGAAAAAAAACGAGAAGGATTGGGAAGCTATTTTTCCGGAAATCAACGTTACAGTAAACGCACAAGCGGATATTTTGCGTCCAGGCATGTTCAATACTCAACAGAAACAATAGGGAGAGGAGGGTCTTCATGTACAAGGAAAAAATCAGTGGTAATCAGGTTTTTTGGCTGATTTCCACGATGCAGATTGGTATGACCATCCTGCTTACGATTAATCCGTCCATTGCTGTTGCCAAGCAGGATGCCTGGATTTCCATATTACTCTCCAGTATGTTTTCCGTAGGACTTGCCTATGTGCTGACACGTATAAGCATTATGTATCCCAATGAGTCTCTTATCAGCTATGCACCTAAAATTATGGGCAAGTTTCTAGGGCATGTGATTATTTTGATCTATGTATTATATTGGTTTACGGTGCTAGGGATTATCTTGCGACAGTACGGCGATTTTATGATTGGCACCATACTTCAATTGACGCCAGTCATCATCCCTATTATCGGCATGCTTATTGTTGCGGCTTATGTAACGTATGCGGGTATCGAGGTCTTGGCCAGATGCAGCGAGGTACTAGGCCCTCTCATCTTGCTGGGTATTATGGTGCCCTTGCTCCTCAATATTTCCCAAATCCAACTTGATAACCTGCAGCCGATTATTATGGACAATACCTTTTCCGTGTTGCTGAAGGGAGCTTTGCCAACAGCCTCATTCCTAGGCGACAATATATTGCTCATGATGATTCTTCCTTTTGTGGCTGATCCACGAAAAGGGGTGAAGGGCGCTCTCCTAGGTTCTGTTATAGCAGGTCTCTTCACCTTACTTTCAGCGATGCAATGTATTGCTATCTTTGGTTATTCTACGGCATCCAGACAGACCTATCCGTTTCTTAATCTGGTACGTTTTATTTCCTTTGGTTTCCTGCAAAATCTCGATGCGATCGTCGTTGCGATCTGGATCATGGGGATTTTTATCAAGGTGTCTTTATATCTGTTTGCAGCATCTTACGGGACTGCCCAGTGGCTAGGGGTTAAACGTTGGCGGAGCTTCATCTTTATCGCATCTCCAATTGCCATCATACTATCTATGCTGCCACGGAACTTTGTGGATAGCTCTATTCTTTTTCCGAAGCTTGTAGCCGTACCGTTTAACCTGCCCGTTGTTTTTATTCTACTTCCGCTGTTGTTGTGGATTGTGGCAATGATTCGTAACAGGCAGAACAAGGGGGTGTGAGATAGTGTAAATGGAGTCCCCCCTGAAATAATCATCGTGATGATGCTGTAGCGTATCCGATGGATCGCAGGAGGGATTTGGTTTGGAAAATATGATTATGGTGTAGCCTGTTCAGCAGTTGCAGGTGCCGTGGTTTTGCGAACAAGTCCCGGAAGTGATCTCAAATAGAAGAAACTGACGGCGACTGTGCATATAGCGAGTGTCAGATGAAGCCATGTCACATTGATCCACACAGGGAAAGCCAAGCTGATCGTTCCGAGTGCCAGAGAATGGCCCAGCATCATAACGGGTTCAATGAGTGAATTCACACGTCCCATATTCTGAGGCGGAACAAGTTCCGGAAGCCAGCTACCAAGTGCAATGTTGATAGGAGCAATGGCGATCCCTGCCAGCAGAATAATAACGAAATAAAGCTCCACACGAGGTACGAGGCCCAATCCTGCCAGGAACAGGCTTGCTAGAAATAGACAAGTGATCAGAATGGGTGTTCTTGTGTAACGCCGAATCAGAATGGGACCCAAAATACTGCCGATCAAGAAACCAATCCCCATAAAGACAGTGACAAGGGATGAATGGACAACATACTGATCCGGGCTAAGTTTGTACTTCATTGAAAAGATTGGAAGGACGGAAAAAACTCCGTTAACTATACCAAAAAACATGAATCCACTAATTAAAATCAGCAGAAGCCGGTTATGTATAATATATTGAAGCCCCTGCCAGAAGTCTTGGATGACAAGAGAAAATCGCAGATCACGTACACGGTTTTTTCCGTTCGGCATGCGTGCCTGTTCGGGAAATTTGGCCCAGGCGAGAAGGAAACCAGATAACAGGAAGCTGCACAAATCCACGATAATAGCTCCCTCGATACCAATGAAATGGTATGCCGTTGCTCCCAGACTCAGTCCAAAAAGCATAAATACACCTGAGATGATCTGAATAAGTCCAGATGCGTGAACGTACTGATCTTGACCGATGCTACCTTGGAGAAGTCCCATTTCGGCCGGTCCGAAAAATTTGGAAATGGAACTACGCAGAAAAAGAATCAGAAAGCACATAAACAACACGTCATAGTGAACAAAAAGTAGCAATAACAAGGTTAACAAAGCTCTGATCCAGTCACTGTATGTAGCAATATGTTTACGATCAAAACGGTCTGCGACGACTCCAACAATCCAGAAAACGGCTAAGGTTGGAAGGGAATACATAAGCTCTGCCATACTGGCCAAAGACGGCTGGTTACTGAAACGATCCACCATATAATAAGCGAACGCCATATTTCCAACGACATTTCCCAGCTGCGAAGTGAAGGTTGCCAGAAAGAGTTTCAAGAAAGTTGGATTACGGAAAAGTTCCTGCATTAGTTTTCCTCCGAATGGTCAGGTTCGTGAATCATTACGGGGTGTAACAGTGTTTTCAGATACGCGAGCAACGCCTCAAACTGCATGCTTGTTTTAGCCTTTTCGGTACCTACCGTGATGGAGTGTGTCATGATTCCTTCTTGATACGATGCAGCGAGTCTAGAAATGTCCATCACGTCCATGTCAGTCGAGAATTCTCCTCGCTCTACGCCAATCCGAATTAAGGTTGCGAACTGTGCAACACCCGAATTGTAGCGCTCAATCAGTAAGTTCCGGCGTTCTTCATCGCGTGAGCCAATCAGAGAGTATTCATAGAAAGCAGATTGTAGTCCCGCATTCGGGAAACGAAGCAGATCCTCTAATTGCTGCGTATAGAGATCCTGGATAATTTTCCAGATGGATGACGAAGAGTGAATCAAGGTTTCGATGTGTTCTTTGTACCGCATATCTTGCCAATGAAGCAGTGCCTCGAAGATTTCTTCTTTGCTTTGATAATATAGATAGATCCAGCCTCTGCTCATACCGGCCTCTTCGACGATATCTTTTAGCGTTGTTGCCCCATAACCCTTGTATTCAAATGCACGTTTCGCTGCTTCAAGAATTTGCAAAGTCCTTAGTTCCTTCTGATCGTCGGATAACTTTGGAGACATCGGATCAATTCCTCCTTTTCTTAAAAATGAATCACGATTTATTATAATATAAATGACATGCAGTTCATTTTGCAATGGGTAAAAAAAATAAATTGATCTGTTTAAGGCAGTGTTGATATAATGTGTTCAAATGTAAAGAAATTGTATTATAACCCTTAAATTTCAATTATGATTAGACGATTAAATCATGTAACAACGTAAATTGAATATCGAATATTGTCGAATATCTGGTTCTGAGGGGGATGTTATGCACACGGCACTGCTGTTTCCAGGTCAGGGATCGCAATATATAGGTATGGGACAGGAGCTGTTTTCCAGTTCCATAGTAGCCAAAAGAACGTTTGAAGAGGCCTCGGAGATCTTGGGATACAGCGTATCGAACCTTTGTTTTCAAGGGAGTCTGGCAGAGTTAACCCGGACCGATTACGCACAGCCGTGTATTTTGACGGTTGGCATCGCTGCCTTTCGTGTGTTAATGGAGAGAATGGAACGTGAGCCAGTCTATTTGGCAGGGCACAGTCTTGGAGAAATTACAGCGCTTACTGCTTCGGGAGCATTACATTTTGCAGATGCCATTCGCCTTGTCCGTTTTAGAGGCATGTTGATGCGAGATGCCCAGAAGAATAAAGCAGGCTCCATGATGGCTATCCATGGGCTTACCCCTCAAGTCATTGAGAAGGAATGCCTTGAGCCTGAATATCGAGGCTTGGTGGTCATTTCCAATCTGAATTCCAGTCGCCAAACTGTCGTTTCCGGTCAAGTGAATGCGCTTACAAAGATAAAGGAACGCTTTATTGACTTAGGAGGTCATGTTACATCGCTCCAAGTGGGTGGTGCCTTCCACAGCCCATTCATGAAAAATGCGGCCATGCAATTGTATGATGAACTTGGTCGCATCCCTTTTCATTCCATGCGCTATTCCGTGCTTTCCAATGTTACAGCACTTCCTTATCCTTCTGTGACTTGCATCCCCTCTTTTTTGTCGGAACAAATGGTAGAAAGAGTCCGCTGGCAGGGATGTGTGCAATTCCTAATGGAGAGGCAGGTTAACAACCTGATCGAGGTTGGGCCAGGCAGCGTGTTAAGTAATATGTTGCGAAGAGAGAAGCTTGATGCATGTATGATCCAGTCTATAGACACAAAGGAGAATCTGCAGAAGCTGATAAAGGAGAGGATGCCTAAGGGGACGGGAGCAGTCTCCTATGCCCGTTATTTAAAGGCGGCACTTTGCGCCAAAAACTACAATATTCACGGGGAAACTTCGGATTATCTGGAAGAGGTCGCGGGGCCGTTTCGGGAACTGGAGCAACTTGCTAGGGCAGGCGATATTGCAGGCGGTAATGCTAAAGCACTCGAAGCGTTACATCACATTTTGGATTGTAAGATGACTCCTGCTTTACAACGGGGAGATATTCTCAGTCATATAGCTGAAGAAGGAGTGGTTCGGCATGTTTAGCACACTCAATGAGGCCCTGAATCATCACACTGTTATGGAAGAGCGAGGGATCACCTTTATTGAAGGAGAATCCCAGAGCGAATTTTGCAACTTTGCGGAGCTTTATCGGTCCTCAATGTCTGCCCTGCATCTTCTAAGGAAGAACGGAGCAAGTGAAGGATCTGAAGTGATTTTGCAGTTGGATAACACCCGTGAATTCCTCGTTATTTTCTGGGCATGCCTGCTGGGTGGGTTCATCCCTGTTCCATTGACGGTGAGTAAAAATGAAGAATCGCTGGCCAAAACGTTACGTGTAACCAGTGTTCTGAACCGTCCCTTTATTGTAGCGGAATCGCGGCATGTGGAAGAACTTCGTGAGCATCTGTCCCGCATTCCAGATCGAAATTGTGCTCTACTGAATATCCAGGATCTGATAAACCAGAACCTGGAACATCAAGAGCAACCTATTTCTGCCCACCCTGACGATGTTGCCTTTATTCAGTTTTCTTCGGGTACAACGGGAGAACCCAAAGGTGTGAAACTGACACATCGCAAACTTCTCGCGAACATTTATGATCTGGAAGAACGTTTGGGAGCCACCTCAGAAGATGCTTTTCTAAATTGGATGCCACTGACTCACGACCTCGGCATGATTATGTTCCATTTGCTCCCGCTCGTGGCCGGGTTGAATCAGTATCAGATGCCAACATGGCTTTTTATAAGACGGCCTGTTCTCTGGTTGCAAACTGCCAGCCACTTCAAGGCAACAATGCTCGCTTCGCCTAATTTCGGAATCAAGTATTTCTTAAACGCGTATCACAAAGCTGCGAACCAGCGCTCTTTTGATTGGAATTTAACTCCAATTAAAGCGATCGTGAACGGTGCAGAACCTATCGATGTGGACGCATGTCGACAATTTTTAGATGAGATGGCCGTTTTCGGACTTGACGGGAAATCGATGAAAATGGGATATGGCATGGCTGAAGCTTGTGTGGCGGTATGTATTCAGGAGCAGAACGAAGCTTTCACAACGTATTATGTCCGTAGAGATAATCTCAGTGTCGGGGACCAGGCCGTTTTTCTATCAAGTGAGGATGAAGCAGGGCTGGCACTCTCTGGAACGGGAACCCCGTTACGAAATAGCCAGGTGAGAATTTGTGATGATTCTGGTCGTACGCTCCCCAAGGGTTATATCGGATATATCCAGATCAAGGGTGCGAATATTACAGACGGATACTATAACAATGAAGAAGCGACCAACAAACTTTTTACGCCGGACGAATGGGCTCATACAGGTGATCTGGGCTTTCTAATCCATAATCACCTGGTGTTTACGGGGAGAACCAAGGACATCATCATCATTAACGGCTCCAACTATTATCCCTATGATATTGAACGCATTGCAGAGGAATGTACGGATCTGAAAATCAAACGAATGATTGCTTGTGGAGTATATAACGAAGCTACAGGCACGGAAGAGGTTGTATTGTTTGTCTTGTACAGAGACAAGCTGGAAGAGTTCGGACGTCACGCGGATCAGATTCGCAGACATGTAAACCATGTGATGGGTATGCATCTAAGTGTTATTCTACCGATTTCCAAGATACATCAAACGACCAGCGGCAAGTTACAGCGTTATAAATATATTGAAAAATATAAAGAAGGAGCATTTCAGAAAGTCGAAGACGAACTAAGCAAGTGGCAGGAAATGCGGGAACAGGAAGCGTTGGTGCATAGACCTAAAGATGCGACGCAACAAGCGCTGTTTGAAATATGGAGCAAGCTGCTTGGCAAGAAATATTTCGGAGTCCATGACAGCTTTTTCGAGATAGGTGGGACTTCGATTCTCGTTATTCAGATGCTTGAGGAAGTAGACCTTTTATATCCAGATGTCATCACACTAACTGATATTTTTGCCTATCCTTCTGTGGAACAGCTCGCACAGCTGATTTCCAGTTCAGATGGATTGTCAAAAAAGGAGATACCGCTCCAAGCAGTCCAGTTGGAAGCGCCGTACTTCGAAGCGGAGTGGAGCGGAGCAGAGAATCAGTACCGTATGGTGATGTCCTCGTCGCAACGAGATCGATTCCAGACATTTTGTCACGAGTTGCAAGTTGCAGACGAAGCGGTATGGCTTGCCCTTTTTTCGAACGCTATTTATGAAATATCGACCGGACCTAAAGTGACCGTGCATACCATGATGGACGGAAAAGGCTGGATTGTGCCTTTTCACGTGGATTTTGCGCAAGTTGAAAGTATAGAAGATTTGCTCGTCCTGGCTGGTGCGAAGAAAAAAGTGGGTGAAGCAGAAGTGTACCATACGAGAGATATTGAAAGACATGTGACTCGCATTGAACCTGGATATGTCCGCTGCCTGTTCGCACAAAAAGGGTGGTTGCATACAGAAGATGCCCTTCATAACGTATTTGACATGATCATGGAGTGGGAGGACTTAAAAGATACATCAGAGCTTTTTTTCCGCTACAACCCTTCCAGAATGAACGGGGTTCTTATGAAAGAGTTGTTCCAGACAGTTGCGGACTCCATTGAGTCTCTACTGAGTGTTGATAGGTTTACCAACATTTCGGTATCACAGTAAGTGAGAAGGGGAGAGTCGATGAAAAAAAGTTTGTTGCCTCGCCGTACGAAAGAAGATCATATTCCAGCTGCGGTTATTGAGGAGCAGTCAGGTAAGGATATCGCGGTGATCGGCATGTCGCTCAAAGTCCCTGGTGCGGATTCACTGGATCAATTCTGGAGCAATCTGTGTCGCGGTGAAGATTGGATTCGTGAAGCTCCAAAGGTCAGAATGTCAGAGGGGGGAATAAAGGCACCACGACGTGGTTATTTGACCGAGATTGACACGTTCGATGATTTTTTCTTTCGTATCCCGCCTAAAGAGGCAACGTTAATGGACCCGTATCAAAGGTTGTTTCTTGAAATTGCATGGAGTGCGATTGAGGATGCAGGCTATGGCGGTGAGCGCATAAAAGGAAGTCGGACTGGTGTTTATGTCGGATCAGGACATGAAAACGAGTATAAACAAATGATCTCTTCTTACAATACAGATCTGTTGTCGGCAGCGGCAGTAGGTAACATGTCCTCCGCTATAGCGAGCAGAATCAGTTATTTGCTTGATCTTAAAGGTCCAAGTTTGGTCATTGATACGGCCTGTTCTTCATCGTTAATGGCTGTTCATCTAGCTTGTCAGGCACTGCTGTCCAGGGAATGTGACATGGCTATCGCTGGAGGCATTCAATTAATTCTAGATCCACAAGCCGAACAGCCTCAGATCGGCATTGAATCCCCTTCGTCTAAAGTCAGGGCGTTCGATGAAGAAGCTGACGGGACGGTAAGAGGAGAGGGCATGGGTGCTATTCTGCTTAAACCTTTGTCCAGGGCCATTGCGGACAATGATCTTATATACGCCGTAATTAAAGCAAGTGTCTCCAATCAAGATGGTAAATCCATAGGCATTACGTCACCTAACCGGTCGGCTCAAGAACAGCTTCTTATTCGTGCTTGGGAGCGTGCAGGTATTCATCCGTCTTCCTTGTCCTATATCGAAACGCACGGTACAGGAACACCCATAGGCGACCCGATTGAGGTTCGTGCTATCCATAATGCGTTCCGTCTGTATACCGATAAAGTCCAGTTCTGTGCGATCGGCTCACTTAAGCCCAATATCGGACATTTGTATCATGCCGCTGGCATTGTTAGTTTTATTAAATCAGCGTTGGCGCTTCATCATGAACAGCTTCCGCCTTCGCTCTATTTTGAAAAGCCCAACCCGCAAATCGAATTTGCGAATTCTCCTGTATATGTCAATGCTCACTTATCGGATTGGAGGAGAGGTTCGGATGTACGCCGATGCGGAGTAAGCTCTTTCGGTATGAGTGGCACCAATTGTCACGTTGTACTGGAAGAGGCAAGCGAAAGAAAGTTTGTTCTTTCGCCGAATACAGAGAACGGACCTTCCTTGTTCACTTTATCTGCCAGAACGCTAACCTCTTTGCGGTCTCTGATCGATAAATATCGTCTTTTTCTTCTTACATCTGACCCACAATCTTTTACAAACATTTGTTATACCTCGAATATTGGTAGAGGCGTGTATGAGTACAAACTTGCAGTAATAGTACATCACCATCAAGAGTTACGGGACAAGCTGGCATTGTTGCAGTACGAGACTTTCGCCGGGCAATACGTTGAATTGGCGGAGGGAATCTGGTTCGGTGGACCTGAACAGGACGGCTCTTCAACTTCCTCCGACCTGAACTTGAACGTTGCGAACCCAAGTCTGGTAGATGTTCATGTCTTGAATCAGATCGCTACCCAGTATGTTTGTGGTCAACCCATCGATTGGAAAGGTCTCCATGCTGGAAGCAACAAGCGTGTAGTTTCAGTTCCGACATACGCATTTGATCGACATCGGCACTGGATTGTTCCTGTGATGGTGGAAGAGAGCAGTGGGGGAGTACCCCACAAACCGGAGGATAAAAAGGAGAATTCAACGATGGAACATCGGGTTGTCCAGAGCGCAAATATTCATTTTTTCACAAGCGCGGTACAGGAAATGATATCGAATATTTCAGGGTACTCCCCAGAAGACATCGGGATAAATCGAAACTTCATGGAGCTTGGCATGGATTCTATTTTGCTGGTCAATGTCAAACATGCAATCAAAAATGAATTTGGCGTAGATATTCCGATGCATCTGTTTTTTGAAGAGATGTCTACCGTCGCTGAAGTAGGGAAATATATTGCCAGTCAATCTCAGCAATTGCCAGAGTCTCCGATTCTAAACGGGCAAACAGAGGATAATGGAGTGCCTCAGGATGCCGTACTTTTGCAAAATGTATATGTACATCCATATGCATCGTCATCAGAGGAAGAGCGCGAATTGAGTAATCTATCCGTAGCAGGTTCAGGTCTGGAGGGCATTGTACAGAAGCAACTGGACTTGATGACTCTCCAACTTTCCATGCTACAGGCAGGTTCGGCGGGATCGGAAACTTCTGCAATTCGTTTGTCGGCGGCGACGGCGGTACAGGCGAATAAATCGGTGGAAAAAGACTATTTCGACAATTCGACGGATAGCCAGAGCGTGCCCTCTAATCTTACAAAAGAACGTGTGCAGACCAATCGGCCCTACGTCCCGTTCCAGAAGCTTGAAACGCATTCGAAGACAGGATTGAGCCCTGTGCAAGAGCATTTTATAGACGAATTTATTTCCAGATATACTGCCAAAACAGTTCGATCACAGCTTCATACACAAGCATTCCGTAAATTGGTGGCCAATAATCGCAATGTGGCAGGTTATCGCCCCTACTGGAAGGATATCGTCTATCAGATCGTTGTTGATCAGGCCGAAGGATCTGGCATTACGGATATCGATGGGAATCGCTATATTGACTTGACGATGGGCTTCGGTGTGAACCTGTTCGGCCATCAGGTGTCTTTTGTTAACGAAGCAATGCAAGAGGCTATGCAAAAAGGAATGTGTGTTGGCCCGATCAATGCAGCGGCTGGTCAGGTTGCGTCTGCCTTGCATCAATTGACTGGCGTAGAACGTGCTGCGTTTTTTAATTCCGGGACAGAAGCGATCATGGTTGCCATGCGTTTGGCTCGAGCGGCTACAAACCGAAGAAAAATAGTGATCTTTTCAGGTTCTTATCACGGTACTTTCGATGGTGTTTTGGCTATGAGTGCAGGACTTGGAGGCAGTAGCACACCAATCGCTCCAGGGATTTTGCAAGGTATGGTGGATGATCTGATTGTCCTGAATTACGATCATCCCGAATCACTGCGGATCATCGAACAGCGTGCTGGAGAGCTGGCAGCAATACTTGTAGAACCGGTACAAAGCCGTAGGCCAGACATTCAGCCAACCGCTTTTCTCAAAAAGCTGCGTTCGTTGACCGCCACAGAGGGCATCGCTTTGATTTTTGATGAAGTCATCACTGGATTTCGGATTCATCCTGGAGGTGCACAGGCATGGTTCGGCATTGAAGCCGATATGGTGGTCTATGGCAAGGTGGTCGGTGGAGGTTTGCCGATTGGCATCGTCGCTGGAAAAGAACGATATTTGGACGGCATAGACGGAGGGATGTGGTCTTTTGGGGATTCCTCGTTCCCTCCGCATGAAGAACGGAGAACATTTGTAGCCGGAACGTTCTGCCAGCATCCGTTGGCTATGAATGCTGCTCTGGCAGTCCTGCAGCGGTTGCAGGAGGAAGGTCCGGCCCTTCAGGAGCAATTGAACAGGAAAACGGCGGCTTTGGCAGACAGATTGAATCATTATTTTGCAGAAGAACTGGTGCCGCTTGAGATTGTGCATTTTGGTTCCTTGTTCCGTTTTGTGCAAAAGTCTGATCTGGAGCTTCTGTACTACTTGTTAATCGAGAAAGGAATTTATATTTGGGAAGGCCGAAACTGCTTTTTATCCACAGCTCATTCGGAAGCGGATATCGATCGTATTGTAGATGCCGTGCAATCAAGCGTAGAGGAATTGCGAAGTGCCGGATTCCTGCCTCCGAGTTCACCGACCTCGCCGGGAGGCGGGAGAAAGCAAGCCGGTAAAGCATTGACCGTAGAAGTGGGGAGACAAGCCGAGCCCCATCCGCTTACATCGGAACAGACGCAACTCTGGTTTGCATCTCTGGCCAATGACCATATGAGCGATGCTTACGTGGAATCTGTTGTACTTCGTTTGGAAGGAGCAGTGGATAGCGAAAGGTTACGGGAAGCCGTTCGTTATGTGGTCCAAAGACACGGGATGTTGCGAACCCATTTTTCTAACGATGAAGGGTTGTATTACACGGAGCTGTTTGAGAATGTAGCTTCGAAAATTATGTTTGAAGAAGCGGAAGATATAGAAGAGTCAAAGGGTTTGCCCAGATCCATTCAACAAAAATGGACCCATGGATTTGATCTGTCCAACAGTCCTTTGATCCGCTTTTGTCTGTTACATCATGGACAGCATCAGTATAGACTCATCATGCAAGTGCATCATTTAGTAGCAGATGGCTGGTCCATTGTTCACATTTTGAAAGAGATTGCCGGATATTACACGATGCAAAATCGGTTGCAGTCTCCTGACCCTGTATTGTTTTCTGCATTTGCACAGTGGCAACATAATCTGCCGCTGGAGGAGAAGCAACATGCTAGGGCGTTTTGGACTAAACGACTCTCCGCTCCGAAGCCGGAGTTGGTTGTATCTGCTAGACTCGCTTCGGAGTCTGTCTCACTCTATCCGGGAATGCGTCTGTACAGGAACTTAAATACTGAATTCACGGCAGAGTTGAGGGCATTTGGCAAAAAAAAGGGTGTCTCCTTATTTATGCTTATGCTTGCGGCATACAACATGCTGTTATCTCGAATTTCAGGTCTCCAGCAGATCACGGTTGGTATTCCCGTGGCTGGTCAGCTCCAGATGGGGCTGCCACAATTGGTGGGTCAATGTGTCAACTTACTGCCCTTTTCAAGCCAGTTGCCAGCTAAGGTAGAACTATCCGAATACGCGACACAAGTAAGGAGCGAAATGCTTGAGCTACTGGAGCACCAACGTTGCTCTTACGTAGATATCGTTACAGCGCTAGTCACGGAAGGAGAGTCTGTTTATCCTCCAGTCATCAACACCATTTTCAATTTTGACAAAACGCCTGAATTTCACTTCGAAGACCTGAGAGTACAGCTTGAGTCGTTTCCGCCATCGTCCTTCAAATACCCGATCAGCATGAATGTTCTTGAGGTGGATCAAGAATTGGTGCTGGAATTAGATGTGGGGGATGGAGTATGTGGACGGGAAGAGGCCGAAGGCTGGCTTGAAACATACACCTTATTACTGGATACGCGTGAGTCCAAAGTATGGAAGGAAGGAGAGGCAGAATCAAAGTCTCGGTGTAGTAAAATACATACTTTGTTATCGACACCATCGTTTGTTTCATCCGAGAAGCTTGCTGCTTCCCTTAATCCGTACAGAAATGATCTCACTGCCGAGCAAGCTCGGAAAAACGTAAACGATAGAGCTGCAGGGTATACCCCTCCGGTTACGGAAATGCAGATCAGGATTCATCGGATATGGCTTGAAATGATGAAGCTGGAAAACGCCGGCATTCATGATCATTTCCTGGCGGTGGGTGGTAATTCACTTGCAGCGACAGTCATTACGGCCCGACTTCAGGAAGAGTTAGGGATCAACGTTCCGCTAAGTCTGTTGTTCCGCCATCCAACGATCGCCGAGTTAGCACAGGTGTTGGACGATGTTCCCACGGCTGAATCCCTTCGGATTCCGAAGGCGCGTTCAGCCGATTGCTACCCACAGTCCGCTTCTCAGCGTTCGATCTTTGCTGTAGAGAAACTGGGTAGAGCAGGTACGGCCTACAACGTCACCGGACTGATCACTGTGGAGGGCTGGCTTGACCTACAGCGCTTGAAAGTGGCGGTCAACTTGCTGGTGAAAAGGCATGAATGTTTGCGAACCATTTTTGATCTGGATGAAGACGAGCCGGTACAGCGTGTGGTCAGTGAGTCATTCATGGAAATTCCCATGCATTTGCTGGACAGTGATACGACGGAGGAGATGATCCTGCGTACGATTCGGCCGTTTGACCTCGAACAAGCACCGCTGATGCGGATGGAGTACTGGACTGAGCAAAAGGAATCTGGACGGCAGTATTTGCTGATGGATATGCACCATCTGATCGCAGATGGACTTTCAGCGAATCTGCTACTGGAAGAGTTAATCCAGTTGTATGACGGTCAAAGTTTGCCGACAGTCACGTTGCACATGAAGGACTTCACCCAATGGCAGTTGGGCCGCTTCGGCGCAGGAGATATGAGGGAAAGCAAGAAATACTGGGCTCAGCAGTTCAAGGACGGAATACCGCGGCTGGATTGGGGAATTCATCATCAGCGACCTTCTATACGCAGTTATGAAGGAGAAAGACACGGGTTCAAGCTACCTGACGAAATCCTGGCACGTATCAAGGCATTTGCCGCGGCTGAGAAAGTCACGTTATATAGCTATTTTCTAGCTGCATATAAGGTGATGTTGTCTAAATATTCCGTTCAGGAGCACATCATGGTCGGCACAACGGCATCGGGACGGTTGTATTCGGATATCGAACGGACTCCCGGTATGTTCGTCAACACCATTCCGTTGCGAAGCGATCTCTCGGGCAACCAGTGGTTCTCCAAGCTGGTCCATGAAGTGCAGGTAAATGCGTTGCATGCATTGGAGCATCAGGAATATCCGCTGGAACAATGGATTGCTCTCGGGAACGAGGAGCGGGATTCGGGTCGGAATCCTTTGTTTGATGCGGTCTATGTTTACCAACATCAGGCTCTTTCTATCGAGCCGCAAATAAGTGGTGGCGTCAAGTTCACGGCTTCCGAGTACAAAAACAGAATGGCCAAGTTTGACCTGACACTGGAAGTTGTAGAGAAACAAAATGAACTGTATCTCGATCTTGAATATTGCACGGCAGTATTTCACCCTGAAGCTATAGAAGCAATGGCTGGACACTTCATTGCCATTTTGGAAGCTGTGTCCCGTCAACCTGACGTTTCTATCTCGGAAATCAGCATGCTCCATGCTTCGGAAACCAAGCAGTTGCTCCATGAATTTAATGCAACGGATAACCAACGGCTCCTTGATCAGCCGATATTCGTTTTATTTGAAGAACAAGTTCAACGTACACCTGATGCAATAGCAGTATCTTGTGCAGGCGTGCAACTCACCTACCTTGAGCTTAATATGAGAGCCAATCAATATGCTCAGGTGTTGAAGGAGCAGGGAGTGCTGCGAGAGATGGCCGTTGGCCTGGTTGTGAGACGATCTCCCGACCTGCTGGCAGCCATCTTCGGTATATGGAAAGCAGGTGCCTGTTATGTGCCGATCGATCCATCGTACCCGAAAGAACGTATCCGTTATATATTAGACGACTGTAAGGCACAGTGGGTCATTGCGGATGCAGCCTATGAGGAATTGTGCAATTTTTCGGGTTCAGTAATATTGACGAAGGAAGTGCACGGAAACGTACCTTTAACACCAGTGAACCTCGAACAGATTGCCGGGCCTGACGACCTGGCCTACATCATCTATACATCAGGTTCTACAGGCAAGCCCAAGGGCGTTATGGTAGAACATCGAGGTTTGACCAACTACATTCGTTGGGCAGATCAGACCTATGTACGAGGGGAAAAGATTTGTTTTTCGTTGTATTCATCCATTTCATTTGACTTGACGGTAACATCGATGTTTACACCCCTATTGTCAGGGAACCAAATTATTATTTATTCGGAAGATGTGGACTTTGCGCTTGAACGGATTTGTGAAGATGGTGAAGCGGATCTCATTAAATTAACGCCTTCCCATCTAAAACTCCTGTCTCTCTATAACACAAAAGGATCAAGCTTGAAGCGTTTTATCGTAGGTGGTGAAGCATTTGAGAGCTCTGCGGCAGCGGATATTATCTCTATGTTCGGTCCGCATGTTGAAATTTACAACGAGTATGGCCCTACTGAGACGGTCGTTGGCTGTATGATCCATCAATACGACCCAGCTGAACCATATAGCGAGGTGCCTATTGGCTGGCCGATTGACAATATGCGGTTATATGTTTCCGATGAACAAGGGAATTTGCAGGCGAAACATCTTCCCGGAGAACTGTGCATTGCCGGTATTGCCGTAGCCAGAGGATATGTGAACCAGCCTGAGCTGACCGAGGAGAAGTTTGTATCGGACAGGTTCCATGAACCGGGCAAGGTTTACCGTACCGGAGATCTGGTGCGTTGGTTGCCAGCAGGTGGAATGGAGTATCTAGGCAGAATCGATGAACAAGTTAAAATTCGGGGTCACCGCATTGAAATGGGAGAGATTCGCAATTTGCTTCTCGCATATTCATCTATTCGAGAAGCGGCAGTGATTGTCAAAGAGACTGAAAGTAGCGGAAAGCGTTTGTGCGCGTTCTATGTCTCGACAGAAAGTTTGGAGATTGCGGAGCTGGAAAGGTACCTCTCGACGTATCTGCCTCCATATATGTTGCCGTCCGAATATATTCGTTTGGATCGACTTCCGCTTTCTGCCAATGGAAAGGTAGATATCAAGAAGCTGCCTGTTATGTTGGCAGAGCCGATTCCGTTCGAGCATCCATCTCTGGTTGAAATCCCTGGTGAGGCGGAGTTGTTGCAGGCATGGCGTGAAATACTCAGAGCGCCTGATGCCAGCAGAGATGATCACTTTATGCGACTTGGCGGGGATTCGATCAAGGCGATACAGATTGCGGCTCGTATGAAAAAGTGTGGATATCGGGTTGAATCGGCTGAAATTTTACGTTTGAAAACGGTGAGCAACATTGCCCCAATGCTTATAGCGTTGGAAGAGACATCCCCCCGTAAAACTTCAGGGTCTGTAGAGGGTGATGTACCTCTGTCGCCTATTCAACACTGGTTTTTCAAGCAAAATTTTACCGAAATGAATTATTGGAATAACAGCGTGACGCTGATTAGTGTTACGAGGTTTAGCGAACTGTTTGTCAGAGAATCACTCCGATTACTCACGGTTCATCATGATGCACTGCGAATGACATTTAAGCGAAATGGCAACCACATTCAGCAATCTTGTCAACATTCAGACCGGCAGGCTTTTGCATTCCAAGTAGCCGAGTCAATAGAGGAGACGAATAGCGAGCAATTCAAGGCTGTCAAGGAACGAATGATGGAAGAAATGCACCGGGCAATGGAACTGGAGCATGGACCATTAGTACAGGCGGGCCTCATCCAGGGGTCAGATCGGGACGAACTAATCTTTACGATTCACCATTTAGTCATCGACGCCATATCCTGGCGCATTTTACTGGATGATTTTTATGATATCTACATTGCTCTCGAACAGAATATCCAGCCAGTTCTGCCTTCTATATCCGATTCTTATAAGGATTACGCACAGAGAATGCATACGTATGCTGCTACTGGTGAATGGAAACATGAAGCGCAATATTGGAAGAATGAAATGGCGCGACCAGTTTCGTCGCTTATTGGGAACGGGATACACACGAAGGGTCAGGTTCGAGATAGTGAAGTGGCAAGTCTTTATTTTACACAAATAGTCACTACGACCCTCGTACAATCGGCGACCGAGCGATACGAGGCGGATACCGCGTCTTTGTTGCTTGCTGCCTTAGGTACTGCAATGGAGGCAATGGGTGTTCGAGATGGTCTATGGGTCAACATGGAGGGACACGGCCGGGAAAGTTTCGGTGAAGCTGTAGATTATTCACGAACAGTCGGCTGGTTTACATCGCATTACCCGATTTATCTGGATACTTCAGTAGCCCAAATGCCACACCTTTATGTTGCACAGCTTCATCGTGAGTTGCAGCGTATCCCTCACAGGGGTGCTGGATATAACGTAATGAAGTACATGCTGCCTGAAGCAGTGACCAGATCATTCCATGGATTTGAGATTGAGCCACAGATTTGCTTCAACTACCTTGGTGAAATGGATGACCGTGGTTATCAAAATCTGTTTCGGCTTTCGCAGCTTCCGATGCACGGAACAGAGAGTCCAGATGCGGTCCGCCCGTTTGCAATCACTTGCAATGTGCTCTTATCGGACGGGCGGATGCTGGTGGAGTTTGATTACAATAAACATCAGTTCCAAGCAGAAACCATCCAGAGAATGTTGCAAGGTTTCCTTAATGGTTTGCAAGACATGATGTATGCCGGTGAGGGAGAGATAGTTACAGAAAAGGAACACGATGGATTTCAGCTGGTACCTTCTGCAGAAAGGGAGGTCCTTGAGCAGGTAGCGCCTTTTCCAATGCTCAAAGCTTATCCGCTGTCACCTATGCAGGAAAGTATGTTGTTCCATTACCTTCGGTTTCCGGATTCCACGGCTTACGAAGAGCAATGTGTCATTCATTTGCAAGGTGACCTTGACCCAGAACGGCTTAGAGACTGCTTTCAGCAGGTGGTTAATCAACATGACATTCTTCGTACATTTTTTGCCTTGCGTGGGCTCGAACGCCCACTTCAGGCAGTGGCGAAGTCATGGAATCTTCCCTTTGAGTTTATGGATTGGACGGCGGAATATGGCGGATGTGAGCCCGAGAAGCTTCAACAATATCTTCAACAAAATCGTGAACGGCGCTTTAATCTATTTGGTGAGGTCCCTCTGAGAGTAACACTTATTCGATCAGACGATAACGCATATAGTCTGGTTTGGAGCTTTCATCATATTTTGCTTGATGGGTGGAGTGTAGGCCTTCTTCTTAGTAGCATCTTCGATCTATATGCCGATCTGCCTGATGTACAATCACTTGTTTCAGCGCCGCACTATGGGGAATACATCGGGTGGCTTGAAGGGCGAGATCCTTCTGTGGCTGAATCGTACTGGGCAACGTATTTAACGGAATACCGAAGTAAAAATGTGCTACCACGGTTACATGGATCAAGTGGTGAGTATGTACGGGAGGAACTTACCCGTAACTTGCCAGAAACGCTCCAGGAAGCACTTAAGCAATTATCCGCCGAATACGGTTTGACGCTAAATATTTTGTTTCAGGCTGCTTGGGCGACGGTATTGCAGAATCTCAACGAAACTGAAGATATGATCTTTGGCGCAGTTGTATCGGGCAGAAGTGTCGAGGTACAAGATATCGAGAACATGATGGGGCTATTCATTAATACGATTCCTGTTCGGGTAAAGTCAGCATCGGGTACCTTTTTGGAACTCGCATCACAACTTCAGTGGGAACAGATGGAGAAAGAACCCTATTCCCATATTCCACTATCTTCGATCCAAAAGTCTGGCGGCGGGGCAGTTCTGGATCATATCCTTGTTTTTGAAAATTATCCGCTGGAACTGCAGCTTCCTTCCGGACTGGAAATGGTAGATTACGATTTACATGAGTATACAAGCTATGATTTTAACCTGATCATTGAGCCGCATGAGAACTTCCTCATTCGATTTGTTTACAATAATGCCGCACATAGAGTAGAAGAGCTGGAAGATTGGATGAACTGTCTGTTCATTGTTCTCAGTCAAATCAGTGAAAATCCGAATGTGTTGTTGAAAGATCTTTTCCCGGATGAAATTGTAACGAGTTCAGATGAAGGAGAAAGTCTAATTAAATTCCATTTCTAGACAACCAGGGGGATGAAGTGACATGGATCGAACGTCGCAAAAAGAGGCTGTTTCCGCACAGGAACTAAGATTGCAAAAGAAGCACTGGGTAAAAAAAATGCTGACACTCAAAACGGAGGAAACGTTGTTCACGTCATCCTTTACACCTCAGCATGAGAAGTCCGCTGTTCAATCCTACCCGTTTGAGTTGGCACAGAATGTAAGCGAACGGTTGCGCACCATGAGCGGGGAATCCAAAGAAGCTCTGTTTTTGATTTTACTGACAGCTTTAAAGACTCTTCTGCACAAGCATACCAGCAGTGATTCGCTTACCGTTGCTTACCCGGTGAACAGAATACAAGACACAAGCGAACGTTCGCCGGAGCCAAACTGGATTCCACTCATCGACCATTCCCCGAAAGGCTGTACTTTCCGGGAATGGCTAAATGAACTTAAATCGACATATATCGAGACAGTCAAACACAGTGATTATTCGATGGACCGCCTTGTAGACGATATGAAGGTTGTCCATGACCGGGATTACGCTTTTCTTCAACATATTCGTTTTTCTATTCAGGGGATGTACAACGTAACAGATGTAGAGAGTGAGACGCTGGGCATGCGGCTTCATATGTATTGGAGTCAGGACAAGCTGTGCGGTGTGTTAGCCGGCAATACCCGCTTCTTTAACACCGCTGATTTGGAGCGTTTTGCGAAACAGTACGGGGTTATCATTGAACAATTAATAGAGAACCCGGATCGTCCGGTGGAGGCCAGTGGTTTGCTTGCTGGACTAGAACGCGACCGATTGTTGAACGAATATGCAACAGGGCCGCGCCGGACCTATGGTTCCAGTGTAATGGGTTTGTTTGCGGAGCAAGTCCAGCAGACACCAGAGGCTACAGCCATCGTGACATCGGATGCTTCGATACGTTATGCAGAGCTGGAGGAAAAAGTAAACCACTGGGCTACTGCATTGATTAAAGACGGAACAAAGCAAGGGGATATCGTAGGACTTTACCTTGACCGAAGCCTGGAGACGGCCATTGCAATCTTAGCCGTGTGGAGGGCGGGGGCGTGTATTTTGCCAATAGATGTGCAGACGCCCGCAGAGCGAGTTCGATTCATACTGAAAGATGCCGGGGTAAATCGTCTGCTCACACAGGCCCGTTATATTAGTCTTTCTTTGTTCCAAGACGTGGAACGATTACTTTCGTGTGAAGACCTGGATACAGCAAGTGATGATGATGAGGCATTGAACCCCATCACGGCCGAACTGCCAGCTTATATCATATATACTTCAGGAACTACCGGGAATCCCAAAGGGGTAGTCGTATCTCATGGAGGACTGGTCAATTCAATCGCATGGAGAAAAGAAGAGTACGCATTGGGAGTAGAGGACAACACGATCCAGCTCTTTTCCTATTCCTTTGATGGCTTCATGACAGGATTCTTGACCCCGCTTGTGTCGGGAGCAAGTCTCTTTATGGCTACTGAAATTCAGGTTAAAGATCCACTACGCCTGAAGCAATTGCTTATCGTATATCAGATCACTCATTTTATATGTGTGCCTTCGTTGTACCGCCTGCTTTTGCAACAGATTAAACCGGAAGACAAACTGTGTGTGCACCTTATTACGCTTGCAGGGGAGAGTGTCTCTCCTGCACTGGTTCAGGAAAGCAGAGAACGGCTTCCGGATGTGAAGATATACAACGAGTATGGTCCTACTGAATCCAGTATCGTCGCTCTCTGTAAAAGAGATGTGGAACAGGGAGAGAAGGTGACGATTGGTCGTCCGATATCGAACATGCGTGCATATATTCTCGATCATTGGAACGAGCCTGTTTCGCCGGGAATCGTTGGGGAACTTTGTTTGTCGGGTCCGGGTCTGGCTCGCGGTTATCTTAACCAGCCTGAGCTTACTGATCAAGCTTTTGTACCCAATCCGTTTATTGCGGGTGAGCGACTATATCGGACTGGAGATCTGGCCAAATGGACGGAAGAGGGGGAGATCTGTTGTCTCGGGCGCAAGGATGCTCAGGTGAAGTTAAGAGGATATCGGATTGAGCTTCCCGAGATTGAACAGTGTCTTCAGAGCTACCCAGGTGTTCAAGCGGCAGCGGTTGTATGTGAGGAAGAAGAAGGCATCCCTATCCGATTGATTGCTTATCTTCAAACCGACGACATCAAGGCTGTTGAATTGCGTGATTACATGGCAAGAGAGTTGCCCTTCTATATGCTTCCGGCGCGCTATTATCGACTTCATCAGCTTCCGCTGTCCGAAAACGGAAAGTTGGACAAGAAGGTGATCTCTTCCATGGATTTTATCAACCTGGATGTTGAATTCCGAGAGCCGGAAAATGAAACGGAACAGAAGTTATGTGAGATATTTGCTGATGTTCTTGGATTGAAGAGGGTATCCGCAGATGAGAATTTTTTTACTGCAGGAGGACATTCCCTTAAAGCGACGATGCTGATGTCCAGAATTCAGAAAGAATTCCGTGTGGAGATCAGTGTAGATCATATTTTCGAAAAGCAGACCGTCAAGGCGTTAGCGGAAGTAATTACTTTAAAAGAAATCAATGCTTGTCTGGCGATTTCACCTGCAAATCCGGCGTTGCATTATCCTTTATCTTTTACGCAAGAGCAGATGTACACGCTGTTCTGTAATGATCCGCATTCAACCGCTTATAACATGCCAGAGGCTCTTGTTATCGAAGGGGATTTCGACGATCAGCAACTTCGGTATGCGCTTGAGGAACTGACGAAGAGACACGAAATTCTTCGAACGACTTTTTATGCAATCAATGGTGATCCTGTTCAGGAAGTACACGATGAGAACGTCGTCTCACTTGAGTATTCTGAGCAGGCTTCAACGGATCTTGAAGAAACGATAAGACAATTTATCCGTCCATTTGATCTGGCAAGACTACCGTTATTTCGAGCAGGAATAACGAAGATGGGGCCGAGAAAACATCTGCTTCTGATTGATCTTCATCATATCGTAGCTGACGGAGCCTCCATTGGCATATTCATCTCAGAATTGGCGAGCATCTACAATGGAGATTCATTACCGGAGATCAAACTTCACTACAAGGATTTCTCGGTATGGCAACATAAACAGAAAGAGGATCGTGCATTTCAGGCTCAGGGGCAGTATTGGACAGATCAGTTCAAAAACGGAGTTCCCGTGTTGAGTCTGCCGTATGATCACCCTAGACCGAAGCTTAAAGGTTTGGAGGGTAGTAGAATTAACTTCACCGTTGATGCGGCTCGCACGTCGTCTCTGAAGAGGCTCGCTGCCGCAAATGGCGTTACGTTATTCATGTTGCTCCTGACAATGTACCAGACCATGCTCTCCAAGCTGTCCGGACAGAAGGAACTGGTCGTTGGTTCGCCAGTCTCTGGCAGAACACAGGCTGATCTGGAACACACGATGGGCATGTTTGTAAATGTGGTTCCCATCCGTGCCGAGGTGTCACCGCAATTACGTTTCACGGAGCTCCTGACTCAGGTAAAACATACGGCGCTGGGTGCGTTTGAGCATCAGGCGATACAATATCAGGATTTGGCACGGAACTTGGGATACACGCCAGATCCCAGCCGTAATCCGATGTTCGACACGATGTTTGTCCTTCAAAATATGGCTGAGAATCGTTTTGATTTTAGAGGACTGCATTTCTCACATGTTGGCTTCGAGCAAACGGTGTCCAAATTTGATCTTACTTTAGCCGGGTTTGAGGGCGGGGATGGTGTGTTGTATTTCGATTTGGAGTACTGCACCCGTCTTTTCCAGAGGGACAGCGTACTGCGTTATGTGGACTATTTTATGCATATTATGCAGACCGTTATAGAACATCCGCAGATACTGGTATCGCAGATGACGCTGCTACCCCAAGCTCTTTTGCATGAACAATGGAAGGGACTTAACAGTAAGAATCGATATGATGCACCTGACCTGAATCTACTGGAGCAGTTCGCCCAGCACGCCAAACGATCTCCCCACAAGGAAGCTTTGTTGTTTGGGGATTCACATATGACGTACGAACAGCTGGACACACAGTCAGAACTATGGGCAAAATGGCTTCGCTCAAGGGGCGTGGGCCTGGAAGATGTCGTAGCGGTCAGAATGGAGCGTTCCTTTGAACTTGTCATTGCGTTTCTGGCGGTACTTAAGGCAGGAGCGGTATATCTGCCAATCGATCCGGAATTTCCGGCGAATCGCACATCATACATGCTTCAGGACAGCGGAGCAGTGCTAATGATTACGGATCAGGCAGATACACAGCATACCGCATATCATATGCCTGTTTATCTGCCTCAGGATATGCAATTTACCGATGTGAACACAAACAACGCATTGCACAGACCACAAAGAAACAATCTGGCTTATATTATCTATACTTCAGGGACTACAGGCAGACCTAAAGGTGTGGCGCTAGAACATGCAGGACTAGCTAATCTTTCGACACTCTTTATCTCTACGCTCGGAATACAGTCCGAAGATCGCATTCTTCAATTTGCTTCTTGCTCTTTTGATGCTTCAATATGGGAGTTTGCCATGGCATTTACTACCGGAGGAACACTGTGTTTAGTATCAGCAGAGACCATTGCTGATCCGGTTCACTTCGAGCGGTACGTGGAAAAGGCGAATGTTACAGTTATGACGCTTCCGCCTCCTTACATGGCACGTTTGCAACCTGAGCATTTACCTGGTCTTCGCCTCATGATCACAGCTGGTTCAGAGCCGTCATCGGCCATGCTGTCGACATGGAGCCAGCATATGCGCTGTGTGAATGCTTATGGACCAACCGAAGCATCTGTATGTGCAGCGATATGGGAATATCAACAAGAGGCCGATATGTTATCTGTGCCTATTGGATACTCCATCCCTCATAGCAGACTGTGCGTTGTAGATGCAGAACTGAACCCACTGCCTGTCGGGGTGTCTGGAGAACTATGCATCGCAGGTACTGGACTTGCCCGGAGTTATTTGAATCTGCCGGAAATAACTGCGAGACAGTTCATCTCCTCAGACCTGCCAGGGTTTGAACGGATGTATCGCACGGGAGATTTAGCCAAACTGCTACCAGATGGCAGGATGATATACCAAGGCAGAATGGACAATCAGCTTAAGATCAGAGGATACCGTGTTGAACCAAGTGAGATTGAGGCACGACTGCTACAAATAACGGGTATTCGTGAAGCCGTTGTATTGCCTAGACTGTGGGAAAATGAAAATTCACTAGTAGCCTATTACACGGGTGACCATGCACCAGCATCGCGCGAACTGAAGATCGAGCTTACGACTGTTCTTCCTCATTATATGCTTCCCTCATTCTTGGTGAAGCTGGACGGGCTCCCTGTGACGTCAAATGGCAAAGTAGATCATGGTGCACTTCAACGTTTGGAACTGTTGCAAGAGGCAGGGGAGCTATCCCGTATGCCTGAGAATGAACTGGAGGCAACGATCGTTCGTGTGTTTGAACAAGTCTTGAATGTTCATGGAATCGGAACCGATGACTTGTTTCACGAATTGGGTGGCGATTCTATCTCGGCAATGAAAGCCAGCTTTTTGTTGAAAGAGCAGGGGTTGGCTCTGGATGTGAGAGACTTGTTAGTTCATCAATCTCCTGTTGCTCTAGGGAAACGGTTACTTCAAACTACATCTGAAGATGATCAGCAGCTTCAATCGGAAGGTTTACCAGAACGAATATCAGGTGGAGCGAAGACATTCGGTTCACATCAGAAGCAATTGCAACAGGTTTTGGGTGATAAGGAACGGAAACAACTGATGGCTGCCCGTGCAAGCATTGCAGACCAACAAGAGGTATACAGAAGACAATTGGCCGCAGAGGCGGAATTGGCCATATTGCCTCTTACCGCTTCCCAGTCCACACATCTCGGACGTGTAGAAAACGTTGGTGTTGTTCTGCATTTCCCTGCCGACAAGACATATGAGGATATCCATCAAGCCATTCATGGATTGGTGCAGGAGCAGGAAATGATGAGGTGTTTGTACAATGGCACTATGGCCAACAGTTGGAGCTTGCGGGAGCATCCTGCCGGATATAAAGTACCACACGTCAAACTTGAGTCAACCTGCTCCGAAGCAGTAATGGAACAATTGGTTTCGGAATTGTACTATGACAGATTTGAAGAGGATGGACCAGACCGTTTGTTGTACCGAATGGTAGTCATTGAGAACAGCAGAACCGGAGCGAAAGTTTTGGTGTACTCTTCTCATCATGCTTTATCCGACGGGTTAAGTTGCAGTTTAATTGCTGAGGTATTAACAGGGGCGGCATCCACGTTGCACGGGGGAAAACATCCTACCCGATATCGTGATTACCTGCGACGGATCGAGGAGGGGCCGATCGGAATCAGCTTTATGGAACTGGAGCGTCGCTTCGAACTGGGAACGTATCGTCAGCTTCTTCTAGGCATGAGTAACAAGCTCGCGGAGTTCCCGGCCCAGAAGAGCACATCGATCACGTTAGAATGGGAGCTTGCAGGAGGAAACCCGGAGGAAGGCTGGCTGAAGGTGCTCGGTTTGCTAGCGGTTTTTGGGCGGGAATATCTTGAACTACAGCAATTGCCTGTACAATTGGTCAGCAGTGGAAGACGATATGGGGAGCATACCTATTATCATCTTGTCGGTAATTTTACGGACTATATTCCATTGGTGCTGGATACCCATTCCCCAGCGGAGCAACTCTTGCAGCAAATTCAAGCATTGAATCAAACGACTTCCGCTCACCAGATCCGGTTCACTGATATGGAAGATCAAGGCACAGGCAAGGGGATTCTGCTCAATTATTTTGGAGCTATACAAGCGGAACCAGAAGATAACGTCATACCTGATGGGGGACCTTCTTTTGCAGAAGCGGCTGATCATTATGGAATCTATTTCTACGTCAGACATGTCGGTTGCAACATGCAAGTGCATATCGCTCTTCCATTCGAGACGAGTGCCGAAGAACTGGAGAAGAAACTGACAGCAGGAATGATTACGGTGCAGTAGCTCAAATCACTAAAACTTTCTTGAAATCTCCGGGCATGTTGCGATGTTCGGAGATTTCAGACTTGATGTACGAAAGGGCGGTGCAGCAATGGGCACAACCGTTGTGTTCAGTTTTCCGTATTTTGGTCATGTTAATCCTACCGTGAGGTTGGTTCAAGAACTGGCTAACCGAGGGGAACAGGTCTATTACTATACAACAGATGCGTATATGAAATATGTACAAATGGAAGGCGTGATATGTCGAAGTTACGGGGATGTGCTTTCACTGTTGGACGAAGAGATCCCTATTCTTACGACAGAGCCATTGAAAGTGTTAGACCAGCTTGTTCCACATAAACTGAATAAGCATCAGAAGATGGTCCGTTTACTCCTTGAACAGGTGATGGAGGATGATCCAGACTACATTATCCGGGACTGCGAATCTTATTGGGGGAAAATGATTGGCACTATGCTTGATATTCCGGTGATTTGTTATATCACTACCATTGCTTTGAATGAAACGATGATGGATCTTCATCATGACTATTTTGTTGCCAATGTATTCGGAAATACGACAGGACGTATGGCGTGGCTTCCCGAGTCCGGCAGTTTCAGCGAATATTTGAATGAATATACAAGGCAACTCTCTCTTCCATATTCTGTAGAATATAGGGCGATCGATGCCTTCTCCGGGGCGGACGACCTTAATCTTGTTTTTACTTCACGGGTTTTCCAGCCATTTATAGAGTCGTTTGGTTCGGATTATCTGTTTCTGGGTCCGATGATTCGTGAGGAGGAACAAGAGGGCGGAGACCTGCCGCATGTTGAACCGGATCTGCCTGTAATCTACATATCGATGGGAACCGTATATAACGACTGTCTGCTTTTTTATCGAAAATGTATCGAAGCATTCCAGGAACATCGGTGGAACGTAATCATGTCTGTCGGACAGCGAATCTCTCTTGAAGAATTGGGAGAGTTTCCCGAGCATTTTACTGTTCGATCCCATGTTCCTCAGCGAAGACTGCTCAAATATGTGGATGTGTTCATTACACATGGAGGTCATAACAGTACCAATGAAGCACTCTACCACGGAGTGCCTATGCTGGTGTTCCCGCAAGCAGCGGATCAGTTTGCTGTGTCCAGCCGGATTGAGGCATTGGGGGCAGGAAGCATCGGCGATAGCCAACACTGCACACCTTCAGATATTTCGTTTATGACGGAACGTATCCTCCATGATAAGGCTTATGCTGAGTCCTGCAAGAGGGTCGGGGAAGAGATTCGTAATGAAGGCGGAGTGAAGCTGGGCGTTGACGGTATTTTTGCGTATCTTAACGAAGGAGTTCTGGTAGGTAATACAAATGAGTAATACGTGTGAATCGTATGACGAAGGGAGTCTGCTATGGCAACGGTAATGATATTTAGCCTTCCATTTTTCAGCCATGTTAAACCAACACTACCCCTTGTTGCAGAGTTGCTGGCACGTGGAGAGACCGTGATTTATTATTCGGATGAACAATATAGAGGGTTGCTTGCCGATTATGATGTGGATTTTCGAAGCTATGGGAATATGAGAGAGTTGTTTGTGGACGACAATGATCCGGGCCTATTTTTGAGTAATCCGCAGACGATGCTGGAGCATCTAGTTCCTGGAGTGATCCAGAAAAGCAGGGCCGTTCTTCATGCGATTTTGGCAGAAGTTATGGCTGAGCAACCGGACTACATTGTCAGGGACAGTGACGCTCATTGGGGCAAACTGATTGCAGAACTGCTTGAGGTGCCAGTGGCCTGTTATGTCCTAACGTTTGCGATCAATCAGGCGCTTTTGGAGAAAGACCATCATTTTCTCATACACAAGGTATTCAGAATTCAAGAAGGCTACGCATTTGCAGACACGACGGCCAGCGAACTAAACCGTTTGGCGGGAGAACTGGCTGAAAGCCATCATATTCAAGATTTTGGCCTGGTAGATGCGTTTAGTGGGAATGAAGAATTAAATCTAGTATATACGTCAAAAGTATTCCAGCCACATTCGGATGTGTTTGATGACCGTTTTGTGTTTATAGGTCCACAGTTCCCTAATGTTAGCTCTGAAATGCTTCAATCCATGAGGATAAGAACGAAACAGGAGCATGAGCTTCCCCTGATTTACATTTCGTTTGGCTCCATCTATACAGATCGCCCGGATTTCTACCTTAAATGTATTGAAGCTTTCAGATACAGCGAAGCTCAAATCATTATGTCAGTAGGGAAAAGGATTGATATTTCATCCTTGGGAGACATTCCCGAAAATATGACGGTATCTGCATTTGTTCCTCAGTTGGAGATTTTAAGCAAGGCAGATATTTTTATCTCTCATGCCGGTTATAACAGTGTTTCCGAAGCCCTTGCATTTGGCGTGCCAATGATTCTGTTCCCTCAAGGGGCTGATCAATTTGCAATTGCATCGAGATTGGAAGAATTGGGAGTCGGTGTGTATGGCCGTGATATGAACATGCCTGCTTCAGATCTAAAGGACATGACGTTTGAAACGATGAGAAGTGAGAAGATGAGAGCTGAAGCGGTGAGATTGGGGAGCAGTTTTTTTGAAACGGGAGGTATGGTGGAGGGCGTGAGTAGAATTTTGGAATTCGTCGAACAAACATAAGATGCAGGCTTATCATCCAACAAACGTTGTTAAGCTAGAATTTATCTAGAGTTAAGTTGATTAAGAGACTTGCATCACATACACTCGTTTTGTGCGCATGTTTTCGACATTTAATGGTAATTAAGTGGAGGATGCTCATCAATTCAGGGCGAGGGGAATTTATACATGAGATCGTTTTCCAGAAGAGTACAGAAGCTGTTCATCTGCCTGTTAGTTTTGGCCTTGAGCATGGGAGGAGGTTGGTTTACGTCAGGAATTCAGAAAGTCAGTGCAGAAACAGCAGGTGACTGGGTGTATTCCGTAAATGGGAATGGAACCGTGACGATCACAGGGTATATGGGGAGTGATGTGAACGTTGATATTCCTGGCACACTTGATTCGCAAGTAGTGACTCATATTGGTAATCAGGTTTTTATGGGAAAGAATTTAACCAGTGTGACCATTCCAGACAGCGTAATCAGCATAGGGAAAGAAGCCTTTAGACAAAACAGTCTAAGGAGTGTGATCATCCCATATCGTGTGACTTCAATTGGCGATTATGCATTTTTCAAAAACCAATTAACGAGTGTGACAATTCCAGAAGGCATAACTAGTATTGGGCCAAGTACTTTTAGGGATAACTTTTTAACCAGCGTGATTATTCCCGAGAGTGTAACAAGTTTGGGTTCTTTGGCATTTGGTTACAATCGTCTTGAGAGTGTTACCATTCCAAGTAACGTAACCAGCATTGGACAATATGCCTTTATGACAAATGAATTAGAGAATGTAGTTTTTGCGGGAAGGTCCATTGGAATTGAATCAGACTGGTTTCTCAATAATGACCCGGTCATTCTAATTTCCGGTTACGAGAATGCAGAAAACTTTGTAGCTACTTATAACAACAATAATGCTAACAATAACGACCCGACCAAGCTTAAACTGACTTATGGCAAGATGATCTCCGTTGGATATAATCCAGACGGGGCTACCTGGTCTAATGCTCAAACCATAGAATTAAGTGAAAAGTCACTCATTGAGGCAGAAAAAAGTTACAAATGGACACTGACACCAGATCAACCGGATGCCACGGGTTGGGAAACCTTTGAGGGGACCTTGCAAGTCGCAGTGCCTGCTGAGGAAGGTACCTGGTATTTACATGTTAAGGCCATTGAAAGCAATCAAAATACATTATTTTTTCATTCAAACGCATTTCACATTGAACGGACATCACCTACTATTCAACTTCAAGTTAGTTCCACCGCTCCAACGAATCAGCCGGTTACCGTTACAGCAACAGTCTATGATGGCGAAAGCGGTGTTGCGCTGCTGAAATGGGCAGATGGTGCTCGCGAGGCAACCTATTTCAATTCAGGAGGCACTGTGTTCAGTGGTACTAACTTTGATGTTACTGAAAACGGAACATATACCGTATATGCACAAGACGTTGCTGGAAATAAGAGCGTTGAGACAGTGACAGTGAATAATATCTCCACAGTGGGGCCGACAATTCAAACGTCCATTGATCCGGCTGGTCCTACAAAAGGGAACGTTACAGTTGTAGCCAGCGTACAGCCACAGAATGGGATTATAGTGTTGAAGTATGCTACTGGCAAACAGGACAAAGGGTACTTTGCAAGCGCAGGTACAGCGTTGTTCCTTGTAGGTGGAAAAGCTGATTTTGTTGTTACTGAGAATGGATGGGTAAGCATCTATGCGAAGGATCAAGCCGGCAATGAGACGGTGAAGCATTTAGAAATCACTTCGATTGATCGCACGGAACCGACCCAACCAACAGTGCCAACACAACCATCAAGTGGTCAGTCACCAACAACGTCAACACCTTCTTCGCAACCAACGTCATCAACATCTACACCAGCACCACCAGCACCACCAACGACAGTTCCACCAACGTCTACACCAACACCAAAAGCTTTTTATAATGAAAAAGTGAACATAAACGTCGTGAAAGAGTTGGTAGAAAAAGCAAATAACGCATCTGCCATAGCATTTAAGGATATCGTGGCTGGTGCCTCTGAGGCGAAAGTTGTTGAACTCGGAACAAAGCTGGGAATGATCAGGGGTTATGCAGACGGATCATTCCGTGCGAATGGTGTGGTAACGAGAGCAGAATTTGCGACCATGTTAGTACAGGCATTAGGTTTAAAATCCGAAACGAATTCCAGCTTTAAGGATACTCAAAATCATTGGGGCGAAGAGGCCATTGCGATATTAAAAGCAAGTGGTATCGTACAAGGATATCAGGATGGAACGTTCAAACCCAATCAGTCGATTTCCCGAGCGGAGATTGTGGCGATGTTATCGAAAGTAATCAACACTGATTGGGTGAAAAGTTCCAAGTTCGAGGATGTATCCGGGAATTGGGCCGAGGCCGAGATTAACACTTTATCTGAAATGGGTATTGTTAAGGGCACTACGGAAGGTTCATTCAAACCCAATGCCAATGCTACAAGATCTGAATCACTGCTTATGATTTTGCGTATGTTAAATGCGAGTCTTGGATTTACACTGGATATAGAGTAGTAATAGAACCAGAACAAATACAGAGCAGTAATACAAGCAGTAATACAGATAGAGAAGACAGGTACTGTTAAACAGTGCCTGTCCTTTTTTTATTGTTGTTACGTTCATCAGAAATTATAAGCGGAATAGAAGAAGAACGAAGCTTTTTTGGCCGTTTAGGAGCACAAAGTATGACATGCCTTAAGAAGATGCACTTCCGTAAAAATTTAATTGTAAACGCTTTAAAAATTCGTGGACAAACGCTTCATAAGGGTGATATATTGTTTCTGTAAGAAACAATATTATTTATAACGAATATAAAAATGAATAAAAGGATGGGATACACGATGAACAGCATCGAAACAACACTTAAATCCTTTGACGGAACACAGCTTTATTTCAGCAAAAATTTAGTTGAAAATGCAAAGGCCGCCATAGTCATTGTACACGGATTGGCAGAGCATGCCAGCCGCTATGATTATTTGACAGAGAAATTGAACGGCCGTGGATTCAACGTATATCGTTTTGACCATCGGGGTCATGCAAGATCGGAAGGACAACGAACATTTTATAGTGATTTTCATCATCTGATTGATGATGTCAACGCTGTAGTGGAGGTTGCACTGGAGGAGAGCGGCGATACGCCACTGTATATTATTGGACATAGTATGGGCGGTTTTGCTTCTTCATCATTTGGAACGAAATATCCGGGAAAAGTGAAAGGTATCGTATTATCAGGAGCGCTTACTCGATTTAATACGAAAGTGGCTGGAGAACTGCCGATGGCTCTGCCAGCAGGCACGTATTTCCCTAATGAACTTGGAAGCGGAGTATGCAGTGTTCCTGAGGTTGTATCCGCTTACGCTAATGACCCGCTGGTAGAAAAGCAGATTTCTGTAGATTTGTTTAACAGTCTGGGGTATGGAGTAGAATGGCTGAAAGAACATGCGAAGCAATTTGTTGATCCGGTGCTTGTGTTACATGGAGCGAATGATGGACTTGTTAGCGAAAAGGATTCCCGTGACTTTTACGGAGATATCGCTTCGGCAGATAAAACACTGAAAATCTATGCACATCTCATGCATGAAATATTTAATGAGACAGCACGGGATGAAGTGATTGAAGAAGTGATCTCATGGATTGAAAAACGAATCTGATTTCAGTAGAGTAATAGAGAGAGAATCTGAAGACGAAAGGGATTACGCATGAAATTAGATTGGATGGGTGACCATCGGGAGCTTGTCGAGAAGATCATCAAATACGGCAATGCCTACTCGAACACCTACAAGCTGCAACGAAGCTACGGAACAGATATGACATTCTCTGCAGCCCAGATTCAGACACTTGAATACATTCTGGAAGCAGAGGATCAGGAAGAGAAGATGTCCGAGATGGCTACTCGTTTGGGCGTTAGCCGCAGTACCTTTTCTAAAAATGTGAAGAATTTGACTGAAAAAGGACTACTTGAAAAATATCATCTGAGTGGTAACCGCAAAGATATTTACGTCAAACCGTCAGCCAAAGGGCGAGAGGTATACACGAAGTACACCGCATTTGTTCGTGAGCTTTGTTTTGATGACATATTTAAGCTTGCAGATCAGATTACGGAAGCCGACAAAAAAAGCTTTATTCGTGTCATGGATCTGTTCGCTGATGTGCTTGTCTGGTATGGTGAAAAAGAACAAGAACCGCGGAAACTCATCAAAATAGAGCCGGATAGTTGATGAAAATTAATTCCCTTACAGCGGTCTATACGCTTTAAGGGAATTTTTTTGCGTATAGGACATTCTACAGCCCATTCCTTCCGCGAATGTCGTTCATACAGTATAAAATGCCTAATGCAGAAATGCTGTATAACGATGCTAAACGCAGGGAGTGGGATGTGTGAAAACTAACAGTAAAACAAAACTAACCGGACGTGTCATATTCAAGGGCGACCCAGGGTATGAGGCAGCACGTAAAAACTGGGACCCGCATACCGACAGGTATCCTAAAGTCTTCGTTTTTGCTCAAAAAACGAAAGATGTCTCCAATGCCATCAAATGGGCTCGTGAGAACAACGTACCGATTCGTCCGCGAAGTGGAAGACATGCGCTTGAGGTTAATCTGTCACAGGTGAACGGCGGGATTGTCATTGATGTCAGTGATCTGAACACCATCAAGCTGAACAAAACAACAGGAACAGCCGTTGTGGGAGCGGGAAACCGAGTTGGCAGAATTGCACATACACTCGCACGTCAGGGATTTATTGCTCCATTCGGGGATAGCCCAACCGTTGGTATAGGTGGTATTACGCTTGGGGGAGGGATCGGGCCTCTTCAACGAACGATCGGTCTGATCAGTGATAATCTGCTGGAATTCGAGATGGTGGATGCAAACGGGAAAATCATACGTGCGAACAAAAAATGTAACGCAGATCTGTTCTGGGCATCGCAAGGTGGTGGCGGAGGAAACTTTGGAGTGTACACCCGTTACAAATTCAAAGTACGCCGGGCACCAGCCAGAGCGACAGTATATCGGATCACCTGGCCTTGGGCTCAGTTCGAGAAGGTACTCAAAGTGTGGCAAAAGTGGGCGCCTTCCGTTGATACCCGGCTCGGGAGTGAGCTGTCTATCGGCCCCAAAAAAGGCGGCAATGTCAGTATGGAAGGTTTGTTTCTGGGCTCTAAATCCGAGGCACTGCGTTTGTTAAAGCCGATGACCAGCACGGGCACACCATCCCAGACGATCATACGTTCAGTACCTTATACAGAGGCGGTTACTTTTCTTCTACCTCCAGATCCTGTGCTTACTCAGAGATACAGCAATCAATTTTCTTCCGGATTTGGACGAAAGCCGTTCCCGGATCGGGCAATCAAATCGATGCGAGCGTTTCTGGAAAATGTGGAAGGCGAATTCGCCGGTTTCTTTTTCCTCAACTGGGGCGGAGCTGTCAGTCGTAAATCACCTACATCTACAGCATTCTACTGGCGTAAAGCCAAGTTCTATGTGGAATGGAACAGCTCCTGGACGAAACCGTCCCAGGCGGCCAAAAATATTGCCATTGTGCGTAACACACGCCAAAAATTACAGCCCTACATCGTCGGTTCCTACATTAATGTACCGGATCAAGGCATCAAACGCTCAGGTCCGGTGTACTACGGGGGGAACTACGCGAGATTACGCAGAGTCAAAGCCAAATACGATCCCCAAAATGTGTTCAACAACCCGCAAAGCATTCCTCCGGCACGTGGCCTGTAGTTATATCAAAGGAAGCGGGATCAATCGAAATGGTCTAATTGAAAAAAAGAATGTAATAGAAAAGGAGCCGCTTGGTGCGGCTCCTGCGAAATAGACATGCCTGGCCTGTTACTTTTTCTGGTTAGCCAGCCACTCCATAAGCGTTACGCTTTTACCTTTGATTTTCACAGGTTTACCATCGAAGTCTTTGGAAATGTCATTGTTTAAAACAGGAATCCAGGACCAGTGTCCATTATACTCGTATGGCGTGTTATCGCCATTTCCTTTGGTGTATACTCCACCCAAATCAAGCACCTTATCAAAATAGGAGTAATGAGCATTTTTGGCTCCCGCAGCAATCAGGCGTTTGTAAGTAGCTGTTGACGTTTTGGACGTATCCACCGTCTGATCCGCTCCTGCCGCCGTGAACCAGATCGGAATATTTTTAAGTTTGGCGATATCCTGTTTGCTCAACGAACGATCCTCGTACGCTTCTGCAGAAGGATAAGCAGCTGCAAAGTAATCCGGGTTCGCAAGCAACATGTTCAAAGTCATAAATCCGCCATTGGAGCAACCGCCAATGTAGATTCGGTCTGTATCAATATCCGTAGCATGCTGTTTCACATATTGTTTGATCAACGCAGTTAACGATTTCGTATACATACTCTTTCCGTCTTTGGTATATTGCCCGGTTCCGTCATTCATCCAGAAGGTTGGAGTCTGGGGCACCAACACAGCGGCATCTCCAAAATACTTTTGGATCGATTCATCGGCTAAAGAGGTCACCTTATTACCCAGCAGGGCAATTCGCGGATCCGTACCTCCTTCACCGGCACCATGAAGCCAGATGATCAGTGGTTTTTTCTTGTTGGTTTCCGGCATATAGGAAGCGTACGTTAGATTAATCTGACCGAACTTGGAGTCCTTGTAACTGAATTTGCCGGATGTATCAAACACGTCAACACCTTGTTCAATCATGGTATGCGGGGTGTCTGGTCTTGTGGTCAAATGCTCAACGGCATTGCCCATGGTATCTTGAAGGGATTTTTGCTGAACAATGGTATATTGAAGCTCAACATACTTATTGGTAAACGATTGCAGATCAAACATAAACGGACTTGCGGTCATTAGATCGGGATGGACTTTCATCTCAATCGTAATATATTGTCCTGCGGAGAGGGAGGTTTTATTGCCATCTTTGTCCGAAAGATAAGCTCTCTCGATCGTTCTGCTACTGCTGTCTGAGCCATCATACTTTTGCTGCGTTTGAAAATTAATCATTGGATAATTACGTTCCGCAAGAACCTTGAACGTGTCTTTAGTCAGTGTATTTCCTTGAATGGCTACGCCTGTATCCAGAATAATCTTGTAAACACCGGGACCCCAGTCATAACCTTTGGTTACGAGGGAGTAGGAGAAAGGAGAGCGTGACTCGGTAGGATTGTTTGCGCTTACATTTGTAGATACGAGGAGAGTGGAAGTTAAAGCCAGAGCCAGGAAACCTGAAAGCAGTCCTTTTTTCATCTTCATCAGCATATACCTCCGAATATATTATGTATGTCGACTTTATCATTGTACCATTTTAAGAGTAACATGGGAAATATTGCAACATTTCCTGCTGTTTAACATGCAAAAGAACCGCTTGAAAATCACCTCGAGATGAGATCCAAACGGTTCCTTTTAGTTGTATTATTGTTTAACAGCTTCGCCGGCAAACACTTCAACGTTCATTGGTGCAGCCATGAATGCCGCAGCTTGTTGAACAAAGGCCAGGAAGTGAGCACTAGAGTTGTGAGCAGCGGTTGCTGGCTCATCTTTCCACAGCTCGATCATCGTGTAGCTTTGCTCACGTTCTGTGCTTTTCACCAGATCATAGCTGATGTTGCCTTCCTCTTGACGTGTCGCAGCGATCAGTTCTTTGGCAGCAGCCAAGAAAGCTTGCTCTTGAGCGGCTTGTACTTGCAAATGTGCATGAATGATAATCATAGTTGTGACCTCCAGATAGTTGTATGTTTACAAATAGATTTAATCAATACAAGACAATAACGTTATGTGTTTCATCTTAAGAAGCAGATTGAGCAATTTATAATAAAAGCGGTTGTACTCGCTTAAGCCCAAGTTGTGATCGTATCTACAGGCAGACGGTAAGATGGGTGACCTTCTTTGGCAGATTTACCAATCGAGATCAGCATAACCGGTTGATAACGGTCTTTATCCATGCCGAATGTCTCAGCGATTTGAGCTTTTTCGTATCCGCCAATTGGGTTTGTATCGTAACCGTGGGCACGTGCAGCCAGCATCAATTGCATGGAAGCCAGACCAGCATCGATCAGGTTAACGTCACGCAGATCAGAAGCAGGCATATTGTCGTAATAAGGTTTAACCACTTTAACTTGTTGTTCAGCGATTTCTTTTGGCATAAATCCATGCTCCACAGCTTTACCAAAAATCTCTTCCAAGTACTCACCGTTTTTCATATCAATAAACACACCGATAACAGCAGCAGAAGTCAGCACTTGATTTTGGTTGAATTTTGCAAGTGGTGCGAGCTTTTCTTTGCCTTCAGGTGTATCAACAACAAGGAAACGCCAAGGTTGCATGTTTACGGAAGATGGAGCGCGAGAAGCTTCTGCCAAAATTTCAGTCATTTCTTCACGGCTGATTTTCACTTCTGGATCATACAATTTGACGGAACGACGACCGTACGTAATTTCGTTAAAATCATTTGTTTTTTGGAATTTGCTTTGTGTTGTAGACATGGAAATCTCTCCTCTATATATGGTTTAAAAATTGTTTTGCATACGTTCCAAGAAATCGGCCAGTGCCTGAATCTCATCTTCACTGAAACCATCCAGAATCTGATGAATATAGTTGGTTTTCTCTGCTTTATATCCTTCAATCTGTTTGCGCCCATGATCCGTGAGACGAACAAAAGTCACCCGATTATCCTCAGGATTTTTGCGTCTTGTAACCATGAGGTCAGCTTCAAGTTGTTTCAAGTGGCGAGTAATGGCAGCACTGTCGATGTTAATGATTTTCTGGAGCATAGATTGGTTGATCTCATCTACCTGATCCAGCTCGTGCAGAATTTCAAAGCGAGAGGAACTGATCCCGGTACAGCGTTCGAACTTGGGACTGATTTTGTTCCCCAGTACATTCAGCAGATTAATGATCTGCTCTTCTTTGGAAACCATACGTGTCATGACTAGACCTCCCGGGTGAATCCAATCAACAACGGCGTATGTTAACAAATAATTAAAGTTGCCAGTATACAATGCCATTGCTTCATGATTCTGTAGCTCTCTCAATCGTTGATGGATCAATAGTTGATACGTCAATCATTGATGGCTCAATTAATATAACATGTCATAGATGAGAATGCAACAGGTTGAAAAAAAGAAAAAATAGATTTTTTCAGAACCTATCTTAACGTAGATATTCATAAAAAGGAGAGGTTAATAATATAGGTTGTCCCTAAAAGAATAATTTAACTCGGTATGAGTTATATTGAGAATTATTATCATTCAAACTATAATGAAAATAAAAAAGTGTCGGATTTTGCTGATGAAGAGTAAATTAGATAATTAATTTGGTGAGAAGTAGCGGCTTACCATATGGAAAGGGAGTTATCATGGAGAGGAATGACTGGATTAAACGACTGGAACAATTATATCTTTCATCTGTTCATATCTGCCAATATGTCGGTATTTCAGGAGAAGCCCAGCACAGGGTATGGAAAAGATTCGCCGTATGCAGAGTAATGGATGGCAAAGGGACTTTGACAATTGATAACGTAATGCATACGTTGTCCCGTGACGATTGGTTTGTGCTTAGTCCAGGCATGCACGTGGAGTTACAGACAGATATTGAAGCCCCTGTCCGAGTGCAACTAATCTTATTTTCCGGTGTTGAACTTGTCCGAACAAACAATGTTTGGCACACGAAGCCGCTTGATTTTCCTATTACGGGTAAGCTTCAACTTCCAACCAATAGACGAGATATTCAAGAAATGATGGATCAATTCATCTATACAAACTTCGCTGCTGCCGAATCGGATAACATAGGCAAGAAATATCTTTTGCACCAGCTACTAATTCAGTTGATGACTAATGTTAAATCGTTTGTTCAACCTCATGTTGCAATGGACTTGGCCATAGATTATATGACACATCACTATACGAAGGACATTCGAATGCATGACATGGCCCGTCTTGCAGGGCTTAGTGTGAATCATTTTATAAGAACATTCAAACGTCAGTTTGGGATAACACCGATGGATTATATTCAGAAACAACGGATGACTCGGGCCAAACAGCTATTGTTTTCTACAGATAAAATCAAGATGATCGCGGAGCAGGTCGGATACAAGGACGAGCACTATTTCAGCCGGGTGTTTAAAAAAAATGAAGGTGTTGCTCCAACATTTTATATGAAAAATAAAGTTAAGCGTATTGCAACATTATACTATGGACTGGATGATGTTGTTCTAACACTCGGGTTGAAACCTGTGTCTGCTTTATCTTATGTTCAGAGAGTGACTCATCCTACCCTTATGCCTGCACATCAAGCCGATTCTCCTCAAGGACTTATTCTGGACAGTTCCGGTCAGAATTATGATAAGTTGAAAGGATTGCGGCCAGATTTAATCATTACGAGTGACCGTATGGAACCGAATGAATCTCTGCATCATATTGCTCCTACGGCTATCCTTAAACACACGAATCAAGTAGGCAAAAGTTTGCTTTATATGGCAAATATCATGGGACGGAATGAATATGCTATTCGCTGGATTGAACAGCATGCGGATTTAAGCCATGTTCTTCAAAATCGTATTCACTCCGAATGGGGAAAGCAGTCGGCAATGTTTATTCGCGTTTCCTCCGAATTCTATCGGATGTATGGATTGCATAATCAGACCGGTTCCTTGCTGTATGATGATATGGGATTACATATGCCAGAGAATTACCCAAGCGAACAGTGGGCTGTGGAGATGAACATCAATGATGTACAGCTATACAACGCGGATCATCTATTTGTTATGGTGGATCCTACAGCAGAAGCGAGAACTCAATTTCAACGTTTGATGAAATCTGATGGATGGATAACATCCAAGGCTGTACAGGAAGGTCATGTTTATGATGCAGGGGATATGTTCTTCCAAACGCTGGGTCCAACCGGGCGTGTAAGAGCTATGAAGTATGTGGCCAAGCAGCTTGGTGTTACCGTAGGGTGATATTTTACACGTAAAGAGAGTGGAATAATCCATGGAAAGCTTGTTTGCTTTTTTCTACCATAATGATAATGATTATTATTATTAAGTGGAGAAGGGGAATTAAAACGAAATGCTAAGACAGAGAACAGCCTATATGATCTTGTTGTCCCTGCTCATGCTCGTTCTAGTAGCATGTGGTAAGTCGACAACGGAAGCAACAGATGCAACATCTTCAAAACAGGCAACCACGGTGGAAGAGAAGAGCACACAAACAATTAAACACCTAAAGGGTACTTCGGTTGTACCCAAAAAAATAGAGCGTATGGTTGTGTTATCTGCTGCTTATATTGATCACATGCTTACCATTGGTGAGAAACCTGCTGGTGTTAATGTAGAAATACGCTACGGTGGAGATTACTTGCCTTATCTGGCAGATCATCTTCAAGGGGTTCCAACGGTAGGTTCGGCAGATAGTCCCAACCTTGAGGCCATTGTTCAGATTGATCCGGATGTGATTGTAATTGAGAGTCGAACAGCTGAAAATTCATATGATCAGTTGGAGAAAATTGCTCCTACGATTGTATTAGGTGACGATTGGATGGATTACAACGGCGATACAGAGTATTGGACTCAAGATTTACTGACTATTGCTGGAATGTACAACAAGGTTGATCTGGCTAAAGAAAAAATCGCGGAAGTAGAGCAACAAGCCGATCAACTTAAAGCTAAAATAGAGCAATTGGATCAGAAAAAACTGGCTTACCTAAGAGTAAGGGAGAAGAACCTGCAGATTTATGCGGCAACAGGTCACCCAACCAACACGCTCTTGTATCATGATCTTGGGTTTGAACCTTCTGCAGTGACACCGGCAGAACAACGTGAGGATCTGTCTATGGAGAAGATAGCAGATATCGATGCCAATTATGTTGTGCTTGAAGCAGATCCCAATGCCCAGGATTATTTAAGTAAGATGAAAGAAAGCTCACTTTGGAAAAACGTCCCGGCTGTTGGAACTGGTCAGGTCTATCAAACCGACTCCTTCTGGTTGTTTAAAGGATGGGGAGCTATAGGACGAATCGAAATATTAAATGAAATTAAAGATATGATTCAATAGATGGTACTTTATTCAGGGAATGACCGTGAAGAGATGGTGGCTGTTTTGGAATCGTCTTTTGTGACGAGTATCCGTGGGGCCGATGATTCTTCCACCTATGTTTTTGCTGCCAGTGACTTGCTGCATGATGAGAAGAGAGACTTGATATTACACCAACAAGCCATACAACAAGGACTCGATCAAGGCGGCACAGGAAGTGTGGCGGTGGGTACCCTTTTTGCCAAGCGATATTCGGTATGGGTTATGGCTGTAATCTCAGCTTGCAGTTTATACGATACTCTTCTAAATATCGAGGATGATGTTGTACGATTCGTATTGAATGGCACGGGCGGCATGCGCTATGAGACTCGGTTGGAAAGAAGTCTAGATAATGGTTCAGGACTGGGGATTGGGGCAAATGTAGCTCCAACTAGTGAGGTTTTGGCTCAACGCAGGACAGAAATTAGTATGCTACGGGATCGTTTACAGCTACACTTGGGACGTATTTTCCAATCAGTTGCTGCGGCAACAGGAGCAAGCATAAGGGTTATGAATGAACTGGTGGCACATAATGTACAACAATTGCTTACACGAGCGATCGAAGATCACGCGATATGGAAGACGGATAAGAGGCTTGAGCTCATTAAGAATGATGCACATGTATGGTTAAAGGAGTCAACCGATAATACATTTTTCACTCGGTTACAACGCTTTGAACATCCGGAATGGCAGGGCCCTCAGCTTCTGATCCGCAGGTATTGCTGTCTGGCGTATCAAGTGGGTAGCGGCAGTTCTGCCCATGGCTATTGTAACACTTGTCCAAAACTAGATTCAGAATCGCGATGGCGCATGCTTTTGAAATCGGATGATTAAAGAACTTGTTTTGTTTTATAAAAATACAGTTACAGTCGGTGTATTTTACTCTCCGAAGGTAGCTGTTTTTTTGCGTTAGAGAGAGTTGTTTTTGTGAGTGGTATACCCTGACAAGAACGCAAGTGATCTTCATTAAATAAAGAGTATCTCAGCGCAAATTTTAAACATAGTAATTTTCTTTAGTATGAGGAAACAAGTATACCTAACTTTTTTAGGTTGAATGACAATTACGTTTCTGTTAGCTTCCCCTACTGGATTTCAACTCATATAATAACGCTAATTCTATTCGGATATTGCAATGTAACCTAGAGATAAGTATGTATGAATGCAACGGAGCCTGTTCCAGATAGATCATGAAAGGGTTGGTGAAGTATGGGCCTCGAAGCTTTGAATGAACGTGTGAAGCATGATTTAGCGTATTTATGTTTTGGAGGTACCAGCTGGGTTCGTACAAGAGAGCATGCAGAGGGGCATGTCTATGATGTTGTTATTGTAGGCGGTGGACAGAGTGGCCTTGGGGCTGCATTTGGACTTTTGCGCGAACGGATCTCGAATATTCTGATTATCGACGAAAATGTGGCAGGGCAAGAAGGGCCATGGGAAACTTATGCACGGATGGTAACGTTGCGGACGCCGAAACATCTAACTTCTATTGATTTGGGTATTCCCTCTTTGACGTTTCGTGCATGGTGGGAGGCTCATGAGGGTGTTGAGGGATGGCAGAAGATCGATAAAATTCCTCGCAGAGACTGGATGAATTATTTGCGTTGGTATCGGGAAATCCTGGACCTTCCAGTACAGAACGAAGTTAAGTTGAACCTCATTGAACCTGGGCAGGATGGAATTCATCGTTTACATGTAACCGAACAAGGAATTCGTGAAAAGCACATTTTGGCTCGTAAAGTTGTGCTTGCAACGGGTATTCAAGGAGGCGGCGAGTGGCATGTACCCTCACTGATCTCAGATCATCTGCCGCGAGAGTTGTATGCCCATACTTCAGAAATGATTGATTTTGAACGGTTAAAAGGAAAAAAGGTTGCAGTGCTCGGCGGTGGAGCCTCAGCTTTTGATAATGCAAACCACGCGCTAGCCTCAGGTGTGGCTGAAGCTCATGTTTTTGTCAGACGTGAACAATTACCACGAGTCAATCCGATTCGCCAAATGGAACAATCCGGCATGATCGAGCGGTTTCACGCTTTACCTATAGCTGATAAGTATCAGGTGATATCTCACTTTTTCAAATATAATCAGCCACCTACCAATGATACGTTCAACCGGGCCGCATCTTGGCCTGGATTCGAGTTGCATCTGGACTCACCATGGTTAAGCGTGCAAGCTACGGATCAAGGAGCAAAGGTTGAAACGGCACATGGAATTTATACGTTTGATTTTCTTATTGTAAGCACAGGTCTGCTCAGCGATCCCGCTCTTCGTCCCGAACTGCAACTCGTGGAACAGCACATTGCTCGCTGGCAAGATTGTTACGAAGCCCCGCTGGAAGTTCGAAATGTGCTACTTGATGCACACCCCTTTTTAAGCCCTGGATTTGCAATGACCAGTAAAAGTGAACAGGGAAAAACGCTACTGCATGGCTTGTTTATATTCAATTATTCTGCACTGGCCAGTTGTGGGTTGTCTGCTTCAGCGATATCGGGCACCAGAAGTGCCATCCCCAAACTGGTTGCAGGTATAGCTGATCAATTGTTCCTGGACGACCGGGAGGAGACACTTCGTGGGTTCTATGATTATAATGAAGTGGAATTTACAGAGACATGGGCGAAACGCCCGGTTCTTGGCTGAAACAATCATATAAAGTATTTCGTGCAGCAGGGGATGCTGTACGTTTTTTTTGTTTTTTTACATTGTGACTTACACTCGGTGTCGATTTATTGTAAAATGTCGTTTGGATCATGTTAAAGGCAGGGATAAAAAATGGAACAAAAGAAACAAATAAAACAAATGAATTATGAGCAATTCAGGGCTCATGTGAAAAAGGCATCACGTATACGCAATGTACCTCTAATTAAAATTGTGGCATTTCAAGAGAAATTTATGAAAATTGAGGAAGTACAGTTCTATGATGTGGAGCAAAATTATATGAGTGTACAAGCCTGTAATACGTTGTGGATGAACCTTGAGAACAAATCATTCCGTAATATGGTGTCCCAACCATTACAGGTCTATCGGCAGATGCCCAATCTTGGGCGGCTTTCTTTCGAAAATCTGATCCGTGAATTATATGATACTGCTGTCCCCATCTTGATGGATTATGACCCTGATGAATATTACACCCTGGAACAGTTAATTGAGATCCTGGCAACGGATGAGGAGAAGCTAATCGAGCAACTGGAGATGGGAAGATTCAAGGGTGCTTTTATTAATGAAGAAGGAAAATGGCTCAAACCCAAACCGGAAGTGGAAAGCGCGGAGTTATTGTAGAAATAAGCCGTATTATACAAAAACGTAAAAATCCTGCAGCACTGCCACCAGAAGGGCGATTGTTGCAGGATTTTTAATGACAAGTCTTAATGAGCACGACGAACTACAAATCCATCTCTGCAACAATTGGGAGATCCAGGTATCGATAAGATACGCTGGCCCTGAATCAGGATTCCTTTATCTCTAGTATAGAAGGCAGGAGGGCGGCCGTTCAGACGACAGTTTCTGAAAGCAACTGGACTAAGACGAGACATGGAGGCAATGGAACCACCTACGGAGGGAGCCTCAACGATCCATTCGGCAGAGCTTTGAGGGCCTGTATATCGTTGAATGGTTCGGAAAGTCCAGCCTTTAGTGAGGTTGATCAAGCTAATGCACCAGGAATGGTGAGTTAACTTCGTAATGATACCGCGCATGCAGTCACCTGGGCTTACTGGGTTGGGAATCATGGTTTCGGTTGCCGGAAGAATCTCCCACCAGGCATAATAGACGGGTTTGCCTTGTATCCAATCGTGGGCTGTTCCCGTCTGAATCAGATCTGTGTTTGCGAAGCCGTCAATGCCAATCCATGCAGAGGAATACGAATTGCGGGAGGAAGGCAGAACATATGGTACAGTCCAATCAGCAGAAATCCGCCTATAGGGATGAGTTGTTTTTCTTTTTGCGTAACCGCTCCAATTGAAGGAAATCCAGCCCGAACGCGGGCGTGAAGCTTCTTTGATTGGATGTAACACACAGGGTTTCCGTCGTTTGATCGTACGGTCTGACATTGAAGTCATCACCTCTCCGTTGTAGGGACTAGGTTATCAGATGCGTACTATGGACTATTGGATAGGTACACTTGGACAAGAAAATAAGTCGAACGGTGAAAGTTTTTGAAGGTTTTCGAATTATTTTGAATGAAAATGATTGTTTTTTACGGGATTTATGATACTATAGAAGCAGTTGGAGGAATGCATATGCTGACTGAAGAACGATATGCTGCAATTGTAGAGCGCTTACATTTACAGGGAATTGTGAAGTTGCAAGAGCTTGTTAATGTGTTGGGTGTTTCTGAATCCACGATTAGAAGAGATTTGATTGATCTGGAAAGTCGTCAGATGCTCAAACGTATTCATGGTGGTGCTTCACTGGTGAATGAAAAGTCATTAGAACCAGGCATGGAGGAGAAAACGTTCAAAAACATTCAACAGAAGACAGTGATTGCCCGCCTGGCAGCGCAGGAAATCCAGAACGGGGAGTGCATTTATCTAGATGCCGGCACAACAACACTCGCTATGATCCCTTTTATAGAAGCCAGGGATGTAACCGTGGTCACCAATGGACTATCCCATGTGGAGGCGCTGGTAAGCAAACGAATTCGCAGTTACTTGCTGGGTGGCATGATGAAAATTCATACCAAAGCGGTGATCGGCAGTATCGCGCTACAGAACATGGACAATTTCCGATTTGACAAGTGTTTTCTTGGAAGTAACGGAGTAGATCCGGAAATGGGGTATACAACTCCTGATCCAGAGGAAGCCTTGATTAAGAGGCGTGCACATCAATTGTCAGGGAAATCTTATGTGCTGGCTGATTCCAGCAAAATCGGGGATATTACTTTTGCCAAATTGTTTGATTTGGAGGAGGCAGATTTGATTACGGAGCGAATGCCTGAACATTGGCGTGCAGTAATCACCCAGAAAACTAAAATAATTGAGGGATAGCGATGATATATACGATAACACTCAACCCGTCCATTGATTACATCGTCGAAGTGCACGATTTGAAGCTCGGCGGACTTAACCGCATGAATCGGGATTTGAAATTACCTGGCGGGAAAGGCATTAACGTTTCCAGAATTCTGAATCAACTCGGTGCTGCGAACACAGCTATCGGATTTTTGGGTGGGTTCACGGGACGTTTCATCAATGACAAGTTGCAGGAGGATGCGATTCAAACGGATTTTGTCACCATTGCAGATGATACTCGCATCAACATTAAGCTGAAGCACGGGGATGAGACAGAAATTAACGGTCTTGGACCAGCGATTCGTACAGAAGAGGCAGAGCAATTATTGAATAAACTATCTTCCTTGCAAAAAGGAGATATCGTCATTCTCTCTGGCAGCGTTCCGCCATCACTTGGTTCAGATTTCTATGATCGGCTCATTCATGTATGCAAGCAGACAGAAGCCGAGTTTGTTATTGATACAACAGGGCCTGCTCTGATGGAAGCACTCGTTCATCAGCCGCTGCTGGTGAAGCCGAACCATCATGAACTAGCTGAATTGTTTGGCGTAACCATCGAAACACGTGAGGAATTGGTTTCTTACGGACGTAAATTGCTCGAAGCAGGTGCCAAACATGTGTTGATCTCCATGGCTGGAGAAGGAGCATTGTTCATCACCAAGACGAATGTTTATCACGCAACTGTACCTAAAGGGACTGTGAAAAATTCGGTTGGTGCTGGTGATTCGATGATTGGCGGATTTGTTGGTACCTATGTGTTGCAAGGAGACTTGCTTGAAGCATTCCGTACAGGAGTAGCTTCCGGCAGTGCGACAGCCTTCTCAGATGACCTCGCTACACGTGAGTTTATTGACGAATTGCGTAATCAGGTGACGATTACAACGCTTTAATTACCTTAATTACCTTGAATAACTGATATAAGGCCTGCCATGTGCAGGCCGACCGAACTTAAGGGAGTGTTCCAAGATGAAAATCACTGACTTAATGATCCAGGAAACGATGATTATGGATCTGCAAGCAACAACCAAAGATGAGGCGATCGACGAACTGATTGCAAGTCTTAACCAGAGTGGACGTATTAATGATCCAGCATTGTTTAAAGAAATGATCTACAAAAGAGAAGCCGAGTCCAGCACTGGCATCGGCGGCGGTATTGCTATGCCACATGCAAAAACCAAAGCGGTCAATGAACCAACGGTCGTTTTTGCAAAAAGTAAACAGGGTTTGGACTTTGAAGCATTGGATGACGAGCCTGCTCATATCTTCTTCATGATTGCAGCACCAGAAGGCGCAGGCAATACACATCTCCGCACACTAGCGGCTCTTTCAAGGCTGTTGGTTGATAGCGATTTCATCGCTGAGCTGATGAACACGAATACGCCGCAAGAAGTTAGCGCTTTGTTTGATGCGAAACAAGCTGAAGCTGCGGAGAAGGAAGCTGCGAAAGAGAAGGCTAAAGCAGAGAGAGTAGCACAAGCATCTTCGACTGAAAGTGGTGCTAACAACGTGAAAAACAACTCCGGTGTCATTGTTGGAAACGCCAATACAGAAGAATTTGTTGTTGCTGTTACAGCATGTCCAACGGGGATTGCCCATACATTTATGGCTGAGGATGCTTTGAAGAAAAAAGCTCAAGAGATGGGCATCAACATTCGTGTTGAGACCAATGGTTCCGAAGGCGCACAAAACGTATTGACAGCTGATGAGATCGCTCGTGCCAAAGGGGTTATCATTGCAGCTGACAAAAACGTAGAGATGGCTCGTTTTGACGGTAAACCTGTGTTGCAAAGACCGGTAAGTGACGGTATTCGTAAATCCGAAGAACTGATCCGCAAGGCGGTTAACGGCGATGCACCAATCTATCGTAGCCAAGGTGGAAAAGCGAGCGATGAAGGTGCAGGCGATAGCAAGACAAGCGTGGGAAGCAAAATTTACAAAGATTTGATGAACGGGATTTCACACATGCTGCCATTCGTTGTCGGCGGTGGTATCCTGCTTGCTATTTCTTTCTTGGTTGAACAGCTTGGAGGTTCTGACAATCCGATTTTTAAATTGCTGCAAACAATTGGTGGCGAAGGAGCATTCCACTTCCTGATTCCTGTGCTTGCGGGATTCATTGCGATGAGTATTGGTGACCGCCCAGCCCTGATGCCTGGTATGGTTGGTGGATTGATGGCTGTAAACTCCAATGCCGGTTTCCTTGGTGGTTTAGCTGCCGGTTTCCTTGCGGGTTATGTTGTTATTGGATTGCGTAAAGCGCTAAAAGGTCTTCCAAAAGCGATTGACGGCTTGAAACCGATCCTGCTCTATCCGGTTCTTGGTTTGCTGATCGTTGGTACGATTGCTTATTACATTTTTGATCCGGTTTTCGGAGCTTTGAACACATGGCTTGTAGATGCACTCGGTAATCTGGGAACAGGTAACAAGGTATTGCTTGGTTTGCTGCTCGGCGGCATGATGGCGATTGATATGGGTGGTCCGTTTAACAAAGCGGCTTATACCTTTGCGATTGGCGTATTTACATCCAGCGGAAATACAGACGGGGCATGGATGGCAGCGGTTATGGCAGGCGGTATGGCTCCTCCACTGGCGATTGCCCTTGCAACAACGTTCTTCAAATCCAAATTCACGGAGCAAGAGCGTAAATCCGGTCTAACAAACTATGTACTCGGTCTTTCCTTTATTACAGAAGGTGCAATTCCATTTGCAGCGGCTGACCCGCTTCGTGTACTGACCTCCTGTATTATTGGTTCTGCGGTAGCAGGTGGACTTACTCAGCTGTGGAGCATTAACGTTCCAGCTCCACACGGTGGTATTTTCGCAGCGGCACTGGCTAACCATGCATTGCTCTTCCTGATGGCTGTTGCGATTGGTTCTGTCATCTCGGGTCTCATTCTGGGATTGTGGAAAAAATCACCTACACTTGTTAAATAATAAATAGGTTAATGTAAGTTCAGGTGAACTTGCTGTACCAATGGTAAAACGATTATCAACTCTAGGCATCCCTCCAGTGAAATTTTCATTGAAGGGATGCTTTTTTGTGTTTCTTGTTTCGTTTGGATAGGGGGTATGATATGATGATTCTAGATTAAATGAAACTTTGTTTCACTAGATGCAACTTCGGGAATGGCGGAAAGTAAAATCAAGGATATATTCGTAAGATATGTCCGAGAGAAAGAGGAGGAACGATCATGGAGAAAGATCAGATCAAAAATCAGATGCGGAAGCAATTTTCTCAGAATGCCGAGCATTATGTCACAAGTTCAATTCATGCACAAGGTGAGGACCTCGCGTTGCTCGTTGCATCATCTCAGGCGGCAGAACATATGAGTGTGCTGGATATAGCAACGGGTGGAGGACATGTCGCGAATGCGCTTGCTCCGCTGGTAAGTCGCGTGACAGCCCTCGATCTGACTGAAGGAATGTTAGAGGCGGCTGCACGTTTTATCCAGGGCAATGGTCATGAAAATGTGGATTTTGTAACGGGAGATGCTGAGCATATTCCTTTTCCGGACAATAGCTTTGATCTGGTGACCTGCCGGATTGCAGCACATCATTTTCCGGATGTATCCTCGTTTGTTTCCGAGGCTTATCGGGTGACCAAACCTGGTGGCCGATTATTGTTTATTGACAATGTGGCTCCCGAGCAGGATGAACTAGATCGTTTCTACAACGACATAGAGAAAAGGCGTGACCCAAGTCATGTTCGGGCATGGCGGAAAACAGAATGGATCGGACTTTTGGAACGCGTAGGGTACCGGGTCGAAACGATGGTTTCTTTTGCAAAAAAATTTCATTTTGATGATTGGTGCACGCGAGCCTCCCTCTTTGGAGAAGAACGCCTGGAGCTTGAAGCGAGATTGCTGCATGCGACAGAGGAGATCCGACATTATTTTAATGTTATGGAGAAAGAGCAGGGTGAAATTCTCAGCTTTGAAGGAGAAAGTGTGTATATCCAGGGAATCAAGCGTTGAGTGTGAGAGGGGAAGAGGCACGGTTCATATCCTAAAGAATAAAGAAACTTCAAAAGCAAAAAGCAGACCTCTCTTGTAAGAGAAGCCTGCTTTTATTTTTATTCCTGGTCTTGTCGCCTTCATTGTATTGCCAAAAGAATGAGCCTGTAATGTAGTATCCATTACCAAAGCTTTCCTTCGTTCATTCAGGGTTTTAAAATGACCTTGGTGCATTCATCTTCGTGGTCATTAAATATCCGGTAAGCCTCGCTCGCGTTATCCAGTGATACACGGTGTGAGATAATCTTAGTTGGATCAAATTCACCGGCTGTAATTTTACGGAATAGTTCGGGCATATAATGAATAACAGGAGCTTGTCCCATTTTAATGTTGATGTTACGCTCAAACAGGTTTCCCAAAGGAAACATATTATAGGAGGAGCCATATACGCCTGTAAGCTGTAGTGTTCCAAACTTGCGCACGGCTTTCATGCCGATTTCGATGGCACTCAGCGCCCCGCCATGGAGTTTTAGCTTCTGACCGATCTCTTCCAGCATGGACTTTTTGCCATCCATGCCAACACAGTCAATAACAACATCTGTTCCACCCTGAGTGATCTCGCGGATATGCTCACCCATATCATCATGCTCTTCAAAATTAAAAACCTCTACGTCATTCATACGTTTAGCCTTATCTAGTCGATAAGGCAGACGATCCACGGCAATAACCCGCTTGGCTCCTTTCATCCAGGCAAACTTTTGCGTCATTAGCCCAATAGGGCCACTGCCGAGTACAGTGACGGTATCCCCAGGCTTGACGCCAGCATTTTCAACACTCCAGTATGCCGTCGGCAACACGTCGGAAAGGAACAATAATGCCTCGTCTTCCAGCTCACAGGATTCGGGAATGACAAATGGAGTGAAGTTGCCGTAAGGCACTCGTAGCAGTTCAGCCTGACCGCCCGGATGACCACCATATCGCTCGGTGAACCCGAAGTACCCCCCGGTATGAATATCAGGATTTCCATTGGATTTGTCACATTGACTCTCCATATCGTGGTTACAGTAGAAGCATTGACCGCAAGCGATGTTAAAAGGCAGGACGACTCGATCCCCTTTTTTGACTCGCGTAACCTCAGGTCCGACCTCTTCCACAATGCCCATCGGTTCATGACCGATCACATAGTCTTTTGCAGCAGGTAGCGCGCCTTGATAGATATGCAAATCCGATCCACAGATCGCCGTTGAAGTAATACGAACGATAATGTCATCATGCTGTTGCAGTGCCGGATCTTCGACCTGTTTCACCTGAATGTCCTTGATGCCCTGAAACGTAACGGCTTTCATCTTCATATTCCTCCTTGGTCTATGTGGGGTTCTCTTCCTTTTACCCCATTTTCGTGCATATGATATAGGTTTATACTATTTTATACGACAGGCCACTTCACTTTCCGTAATGCATCCAGCAGTTCTGGAGGAGCATTCAGATTGTCTCGAACCAGATCACGCGGTGTTAGAGCCATCCATTGATTGAGAGAGACATCCTCAAAACGGTCACTTCGGAATATTTCCAAAAACCATAATGTGTCTTTTCCGGTATTTTGTATATAGTGCCCCATGGCAACGGGAACATACCCTACATCTCCGGCCCGGTAATCAAAGGTGCGTGCGATCCCATTGCCACCAAAGACGGTCATTCTGCCTTCACCCGTCAAATAGTACTGCCATTCATCGGCATTGGGGTGCCAGTGTAGCTCACGCATCGCCCCAGGTTTGATCTCGACTAGCGCTGCGGCGACTGTAGTGGAGATCGGAAAGTTGGTGGAATCAACGATGCGCACACTTCCTCCAGGTGTGATCAAAGGTTCCTGTGCAAGCAAACGATAGGTAAACGGAAGAGGAACGGTTCCGTAGGGGGATTGAACGCGCTGGCTTTCGAGTGAACCAGGTACATCATCTTGAAAAATATAAACCTGTTCCTTGGGCATCGATTGGAAGGCTGATTCAGGAACGCCAAAATTCAAGGATAGTACCTCTGGTGGCGTATGGGCAAACCAGTCTGAGATGGATAATGTATTCAGATCAGAGAAGCTCCCATCATCAAATACCAATAAAAACTCACACCCGTTCTCCAACCCTTGAATCGAATGAGGAAGTCCTTTTGGGAAAAACCAAAGATCACCCGGACCGACATCAGCAATAAAGTTTCGCCCGTTCTGATCCACAGAAGTGATCCGGGCTGTACCCCAGATCATATAAGCCCATTCCGATTGCTGATGCCAGTGCAGTTCGCGGACGCCGCCTGGAGTCAGGCTCATATTCACGCCGGCGAGCGTGGTGGCAACAGGCAGGTCACGTACCGTAATTTCACGTGACCAGCCGCCGTGATTGAGCTGCATATGGGTGTCGGAGAAGGACATCCTGAGGTTAGGTAACAAGCCATTATCTGTCTTAGGGGGGACAAGCATATCGGGATTTTGCTTGTCTCTTAACACATCTCTTGGTCCATAATCCGGGCCGCCTGCACCGTCGCTTCGAATAGGTTGGGGGATAATATACGGCTGAGCACTGGGTTGTTTTTCTTTACTCATTCTGATGTCTCCTTCCGATATCCGCTGCAATCCGCGTCATGTGGTTTACTCACCATGCTTACACCTATGAACGAAGGCTTGGAAAATATGAAGGACAAAGATAAAAAGACCTGACCTTATTCGGTCAAGTCTGGAATCAGACTTCTTCAGGGCGAGAGCGGTAAATTTCAAGCATGAATTAGGTATTCAGATAATTTTGCTCATAGATTTCATGCACACGTTGAAGTATGGTAGATCCTTGCTCATGAAAACGAAGGCGTGCTGCCTTATTATTAACCAGAAACGCACCAGAATCATGCTTCACGCTCCCGAGCACTGCGTTATGAAGAAGTGATGCACCTCGACTTGGATGAGAAAAGAATAATTTCATAACAGGTTTGATATAGAAGGGCAAACCGGATGTTTTGTTGCTTCTTAGCGTGTTGTTTCCACCCGGATCAACACTAAGAAGTCGAATGCCATCCGCCATAGCTTTGGATGCAGCCTCAGCTGTCCACAATGAGAGGGCGAGCTTGGACGCAGCGTAAGGACCAAAAAGCTTTTTGAAGGAAGCTGGCCGCTCCAACGTATCAAGGTCGAACGCTTTTAGCATGCGAAAAGCAGTCGAGGAGGTGTTCACTACGGTTTTCATCCTCCCTTGGCGGAGCGACTCATACAGCTCCCGATAAATGATATAAGGAACCACCGTCTGAAGCTCAAAATGCAACTCACGCCCCTGGTCGGAGTATTGGAGGGTAGAGGTGCTTCCGCCTGCATTGTTGAACAGGACGTCAATGGAATCCGTCTGTGATCGAATCTGGTCCAGCGCTGAGCGAAGGCTGGCATAATTCGTGAAATTGGCTTGAATGGATCGTAATTGACCTGAGCTTAATGCGGACTGAATTACACGATCATCTGCCGGGAACGCGGAGCGGTTAAGAGCGATAATCTCCCACTGATCCTTTAGAAGCTGTCTTGTTAGTTCCAGCCCAATTCCTGAAGATGAGCCGGTTATTACGGCTGTGCGAAGCGGATTTACTGGGTTCATTAAAATGACCTCCTCATGTATTCGAGTCATTCTACAATTTGGAGCTGACTCCAAGTCAAGAGTAGATTTGAGGCTTGACTTGGAGCCAGCTCCAAGTTATATGATAGAGAGAAGTATGGGTATGGGAGGGCTAATGATGAGTGAGCAAAGTACGTTCTCCATTCATGAAACATCGGAGCGGTCGGGGTTATCCAAAGATACCATTCGTTATTATGAGAAGATTGGTCTGCTCCCCCGTGCGGAGCGTAAAGCAAGTAGCCACAGAGTCTATTCGGAACAGGACATCCAGACGATGAGTCTGATTACTTGTCTGAAGAAAACAGGCATGTCGCTTGAGGATATGAAGCCATTTCTGCAGATGTCGCTGGAGTCGGATTTGAACGATTTCCCGGAGGAACGGAAGATGCTCGTCAATTATCAGAAAAAGGTAGAAGAGCAGATCACCTCGCTGCAGCAGGTCGTTGATTTTATTCAGAATAAGCTGGAGCAACGTAGTATGTTTCCTGAACGTTGTTCGCTGGAAGCAGAGAATCTAGTGACAGGGATCGCCCAAAAGAAAACTTTATCTTGATGGAATATAAGATGTACGAGGGATATCGGAAAAGGAGTCAAGTCATGACATTACAACAACTTAAATATGTAATCGAGGTTGCCACACACGGATCGATGAACGAAGCAGCCAAACGGTTGTTTATCTCCCAGCCGAGCTTATCAAACGCGATTCGCGATCTGGAACAGGAGCTTCGTATTACCATTTTTGAACGGACCAATAAAGGCATTACTCTTTCCAAAGAAGGAGTGGAGTTTCTAAGTTATGCTCGTCAGGTCGTCGAACAGGCCGAACTGCTGGAGAATCGTTATCTGAATGCGAAGCCGTCTCCCCAACACTTTTCGGTATCCACCCAGCACTACGCTTTTGCGGTGAATGCATTTGTAAAGCTTGTTCAGCAGCATGGTCATGATGAGTATGAACTTGCACTACGCGAGACTAAAACGTATGAGATCATTCAGGATGTAAAAAGTCTTCGGAGTGAGATTGGCATCCTTTATCTGAACGAATTCAACGCCAAAGTTATCAATAAATTGTTGAAAGATGCCGGACTTGTGTTTACAAGCCTGTTTACAGCGAAACCGCATATTTTCATCAGTGTGAACAATCCACTTGCGAAGCAGGAGTCTGTGGCCATTGAACAGCTTCAGGATTATCCTTACCTGTCCTTTGACCAGGGGGAGTATAATTCTTTTCATTTTTCCGAAGAAATTCTGAGTACGTTATCTCATCCCAAAAGCATTCAGGTCAACGACCGGGCGACTTTATTTAATCTGCTTATCGGTCTGAACGGGTATACCATCTCGACTGGAGTGCTTAGCGCCGATCTGAACGGCAATGAAATCATTCCGGTTCCGCTTGAATGTGAAGAGTCTATCAATGTCGGGTGGATTTCTCATAAAAGCACGTCACTTTCCAATCTTGGCGTGGCTTATGTGCAGGCATTACACGAAGCAATTGGTTTGCAAGATTGAGTCACAGGGTCTTTGTAATATGGATTTTATAGGTTCAAAGGTTCATCTGAAGGGAGCAGGAAGTTGAGAGTACTATACCGGAATAAAAGTGAGCAACATGAACTGACGGTGTACGAGACGAAAAGGCTTTACGGGGAAAAAGGACATTTTCGTGTATTGCAGTTCTCTAATGATGCCGTACAGGGGGCGATCGATGTAGAGCAACCTTCCAGAATTGTTCTAGAGTACCCGAGGGCTATGCTACATCTGATGGAGCGAAATAACCCGCATTATAATCGCGTATTCGTCGTGGGGCAGGGTATTGGCACAATCCCTTCTTATTTGTCTGATCGACAAGTTAAGGTAGCGGAGTTGGATGCGGAGGTTGTGGAAATCAGTCAGCACTTTTTTGGATACAAAGGGTCCCCTGTCCTGGTGGGGGATGGTCGGGAACTGCTGGAACGGGAACAGGCTGGGACGTACGATTATATCGTTATAGATGCATTTACGGCAACGGGCACACCAGAGCAGTTTACGAACCGTTCTTTTTTTAACATGGCAAAAGACAAACTGTATGCAGGTGGTGCTGTGCTGCTTAATGTGTTTGGACGTTGTGGTAACGATCAGCTTGTCAACGCAATCTACACAACGCTTGGAATAGAATTCCCTTATGTACGTGCCTTTGCACTTCCGGCCGAGCCTAATGACGTTCAGAATCGCATATTGATGGGAAGTCTTCGCCCAATTGATGTTCAGGTGCGGTATATGGCGGGCTTTGTGGAGCAAAACCTGGAAGAGGGTTATGTCATTGAAGGGTAAATAGATGAAGAGGATTCGCTTATTCCCCGGATGCGTTATTTTGTCATAAATTCGTCAATCCTATAAATTCAAAGTTAATATACGTCATTTCTTCATTGTTTCTTAACAACTTTATTATATGATGATGTAGGTATGCTTTTTTATGAAAATCCGGGGGAAGCAAAATGATTGCAAATAAAAAAAAATCCAGATTACGCAGAAAAGTAAAGAAGTTCAAAAAAGTCAGTCTGACCGCATTACTTGGTGGATTCGTTACAATCTCCGTATTGATGACGCTAACCATTATGGTGATTACCTCGTATACCACGCAGAAACAGTCTCTTATTAACAATACTCTTTCTGTTAACTATGCGAGTGCTGTACAGATGAGTCAAACGTTAAACTCCTTATTTGAATCCATGAAAAAAAGCTTAAAGTATGGAGCCGCACATTTTAAAAATGTCGATTTCAATGATAAGGAGAAACTGAACACTACGCTGGATCTCATCCATAATAGCAGTGATTATTTTAACGCTGTAGTCTTGGCAGACCAGATGGGGCTTGTGCTGTCGAGGTCACCGTATTCTCAGGCCAGTATTGGTACACATGTGAGCTCCGAGGCGGCCAAAGCGGCGATCAAATCCAAAGCCTCATACATATCAGATGCTTACGTGACACCGCGAACCAATCGTAGAATTGTTTTTCTCAGTGAACCAATTGTTGATCCAATGGGAAAATACAAAGGCATGATTAGTGGGAGTATCTATTTGCAGGAAAATAATATACTCGATTTGTCGTTTGGGAGTCAACTTAAAACCGACAACGGAACATACTTTTTTATAGTTGACCATAAGGGAACGTTGCTTTTTCATCCCAACGTCAGCCGAATTGGCAGAGATATTAGAGCCAATACAGTGGTGCAGAAACTGATCAAAAATCAGACGGGACAAGAGCAATATACGAATTTGGATGGGGTTAATACGCTTGCCGGATATTACAAAGTTCCAGCAACCAACTGGGGAGTGGTTGTCGTATCTCCAACTCAAATCGTATATGATCAGTTAAACCGTCAGATCGGACTGTTGTTGCTATACATAGCGGTACCCTTTATATTGTTGACTCTAATTGTGTTAAGAGTAGCCCGGAAGCTGGTGCATCCGTTTGTATTCTTGGCTGATCTTGTGCAACAAGTGGACAAAGGGCAGGTGGAGTTACCTGTCGTGAAGCCGCATTGGAACAGGGAAGCTGATCTGCTTACTCGAGCGGTGCTTGGGGCTATGACAAGTTTCAGAAACAAGACGGATCAGTTGGTGTATGATGCTAGAACGGACGTATTAACTGGTTTGAATAATCGCCGAACCTTTGAGGAAGTGATTCAGGCATGGACTCATGATGAGAATCCATTTGCGATCATTGTTCTCGATATAGACCGCTTCAAGTTAATTAATGATACCTATGGTCATTCGACCGGAGATGAGGTTCTAAAACAGATCGCGAAGTTGATTCAGATGTCTGTAAGGCCTGAGGATGTTTGTTTTCGGTTTGGTGGTGAAGAGTTTGTTGTACTGTTAAGGGATTACGACTCCAAGAAGGCGTATGAGATAGCCGAACGCATTCGGATATCAGTTGAAGAAAGTATATTAGCTGTTGATCGTACGGTTACGATATCTGCAGGCATTGCTGAGTTTCCAATGCATTCCCGCTCGGAAACAGAATTGTTTCATCTGGCAGATAATGCGCTCTATCTGGCCAAAGAAGAGGGACGCAATCGAACCGTCATCATTCAGACAGTGGAAAAAGCAAAATAGTAGCACAGAAGAACAGAGAAACGGAAGAATACGAACAGACCCTTATGAACAGGGTCTGTTTCTGTTTGTTTCTATATGAAAGATGACAGGATTCGGTCACATAAAGCCATTGTGCTAACATTATCGCGAGCGCTTGAGAGTGGAACGGCTCCCGTCTGGCAACAGGACATAAAGTGTCTCATTTCACCTACAAAGCCACGCAGATAGAGATCCCTATAAGCTCCAGACATTGGGGTGCCGGAAGGAGTATATAACGAATCGTGTTCTTCAAGAGACTTCCATGGAAGAAGATCCCCTTTATGAGATTCATGTATTGTAAGTTTGGTGATCTCATCGGCTAGAGCGAATCCATGCTCAAAAGTAACCAGCACACTTTCGCTTTCACGTGACCATGCACTCATCCCTGTAAAATAGGCACTGCCCGTGACACCTTCATCAAAAATCAAGGAAATACTCTGGTTAATATGTTTTCCATCTCTTACAGTCGTTCCTGTTACTTGCGTAGCTTCGCCAAACAAATAACGCATGAGATCCACCATATGTATGGCAGCCAGTTTCATAAACTGTTCTTCATTTTCACAAAAAGGCGTGCTATCTACGGCAAATTTCATCTGGAACGAGCGCACTTTACCGAGTGTTCTCTCATCAATGAGTGTCTTGAGTTTTTGATAGATCGGAGCATATCGTTTCATAAAACCGACCATGACCACAACAGCACCCTGATCTGCTGCTTGGGCCACCTTAGCGGCTTCTTCTGCAGTCCAGCCAAGTGGTTTGTCCACATAGACATGTTTACCTGCTTCAATGCATTCCAGCACAAGTTTGGTTTGATCCACTGGCTGAGCAACGACGACGACTCCGTCACAGGTTTCCTGCTTCAGCATCTGGCCGGCATGATCATAGGCTTGACCTGAACTGCCAAAGCGAAGCAGGGCAGCCCTAGATCGTTCAAGATTCCTTGTAGCCACAGCCTGAATGGTTGCACCCGCTTCGATCGCTGCAGGGTAAATATTCGTGGAGGCATGGAATCCGGCTCCGATAAAACATAGTTTTGAATTCAGCAAATGAAAGTCCCCTTCATTGGTATATGTGCTTTATGTCATTATAAAATTACTATTGATAAACATATCTGGTTTGAATTAGTGAGAAAAGGACATATGTCCCTCTAAGGGATTAAAAAAGTTGTTGCAATATAAAAATGTAACATGTATACTCTGAATTACGGTAAAACAAGGAGTTGTTTCACCGGATATACTTTTCATCGATGATGAAGAGATACATAATATGCGGTCGTGGCGGAATTGGCAGACGCGCACGGTTCAGGTCCGTGTGGGCTAACCCCCCGTGGAGGTTCGAGTCCTCTCGACCGCATAACAAAAAGGTTTGTATGTTGCCCGAATGGGCAATGTACAAACCTTTTTTCGTTTGCTTTTTCCTTAATGCTCCTGAATCTGGTTATACCAAATTTTACTGGTCAGCAATCCTGAAAGGATACCAGCTATACCGAATAGAGCAACACTGAGCATTAATTGAACGGGCGAGAAACGAAACAAAAACGCAATTCCACTACCAAAGGTGGTTCCAGCGAGAAAACCCAAGGCGACCCCCAGATGTTTGAATGACTTCATTGTATTCACCTGCTTCTAAAATAGAGTATGGAGTGGTCCATTTTTGTAATGCAATAATCCGCTCGCTACACAGTTTCATTTTGTGGTCTTTTCAGGTAAATTATGCATCGTTCATCGTCTTGGCGTATCCAACTAAAATAGGCTCTGGCCCCCGGGAGAGGGCGCAGAGCCTTTTGGCTGTTCGCTGTTTTATTGATTACGACGATCCTTAAGAATGACATCTGCGAACAGAATAGTTTTCGGGATGCGGAAAAATTGTTCCGCTTGTTCCTGAAACGCGGCAGAAGGCAGCGTTCCCTGATGCAGCCATTTGCGGAAAGTGCCGGGATGAACCCCGATCCAGTGGCTGACATCTGTCACCGACAAATCATGGACCATACACAGGCCTGTCAAAATACGGTTACTCACTGGAGAGCGGGTTACCGTCCGCTTCATAAAGCGGGAAGGCTCGGGTTGACAGATGACAGGACTGTTGCGCACGACCTCTTCATTAAAAAGAATATGTCGCGGGTAGCCAAGCAACTGACAAGTTTTGTCCAGATTGGTACTGCCGGGTATTCGCCCTTCATACACCCACGCGCTTACACTGCGTGAGGAGATCGAGAGGTCTTCAGCGAGCTGAGACAATTTAATATCGTTGGCCATCAGCACGGCAAGAAGAACACGATTGCGGATTTGACAGCGTGTCGGTTTGCGGAACCGTTTAACACGGACACCTTTTCCCAAATATTTACGGTTGATCAGAGACCACGCCTGGATGGAATGTTGTTCTGGTTGATTAGGCATATTTCCTCCGATTTTTTTAACCAAATACTACAATAAATAAAGGGGTACTTTCAAGTGCCGCAATTACTGGTTTGAAAACCGCTTGTGCGTCATTCTACATGAAAGAGGGAACTACGAACTAGACCTCTTGCGAAACACATCCTAGTATATTCCTAGATTACAATGATTCACTAAAAAAGATGGAATGAATTGTACGAGATTACAAATTAATTAGTTCTATTTACCCACTCATAGGTCTTTAGAACTTTTGTGTTAGTTTTGTTGATTTCATGCTGTTTTTCCCCTGAACTCCTACTACATTTGTAAATCTACTTTTGGTGTTCAAACCAAAAAAGTGCACAAATCTGAAATGATAAATCCGCATGTTCAGCAAGACAGATGAACGATCACAATCTCTCATTCTCACATATATTGTAGGGTGTTCAAACAAGAAAGAACAAGGGAGAGGTGAGGAACGTGAGCCCAGCGGTGAGTTCGGTTACTGCTATTTCGGGAGCGGTTGTGACGTTCGCTTTTGGCGGGTGGGATCAGCTACTTAGTCTGCTTGCGATCGCTATGGCTATTGATTATGTTACAGGTCTGGCGGCAGCTGTGAGAACGGGAACGGGATTGAACAGTAATATTGGCTTCTGGGGACTTGCACGAAAAGGGCTAATGCTGACCGTTGTTCTGCTTGCTCACCGTATTGATCTGATTATGGGGACAGATATTATTAAGGGAGGAGCAATTTATTTTTACTTGGTCAATGAATTGATCTCAATCACAGAGAATTATGCCAAAATTGGATTGCCTTTACCTGCCAAGCTCAGACAGGCTATCGCGGTACTTAAGAAACAGGAGGAACAGAGCAGTCTGCCTGACCGGGAATGGAACATGCCTAAGCCAAATTCAGCTATCCCTTCCCCAGTAAAAGAAGAGGTTCAATCAAAAGAAGATGTTCAAACTGTTCAAGGTCAGGAGAAAAGGGTTGAGAATGGGGGAGTGTCTTCTGATCGGCAGTCGGATTCAACGAAGGATTAGCCTGGGGGAATATTATTGTTGTTCGGGAAACGCATACAAAGCATCCTTTCGTAATAGACGGTGATATGATATATTTTGGATACACGAAACATAGCTAATAGTTCTAGTTATTAATCCAAACGAGGTGTTTACCAAGATGATTAAGCATATTGTCCTGTTCAAAATGAAAGATCGCTCTGCAGAAAGCGTTGAGGCGGCTGCCCAGGTTCTGCGTAATCTGGAAGGCAAAATCGATGTTCTCATGTCCCTTGAGGTGGGTATCGATGTACTGCGTTCGGACAGATCATTCGACATTTCACTGACAGCGGAGTTTGCTTCGCTGGAAGATCTTCAGGCGTATCAGGTTCACCCACTCCATCAGGATGTCATCAAGTACATGAACGAAGTGAGAGAACAATCCATTGCTGTTGACTATGTGATCTAAGGTTTTACACATTCTATTCTGGATTTGAAGGGGAATCTGCATGAGCGATTTAAGAGACGTTATGGAATTTCTATATATTTTTGTTGTGTTTCTGATCGCTTGCCCTGTTATGATCTTCTGGCTTAAGCGCAGAGGGAAACGAAACCGATAACTCACTGAACGGGAAGTGAATGAATGTATTATGTGAATAGGGAGCAGATCGCTCGCCGGCTTGACGCGATACCGGAAGTTGCTGAAGGGCTTCGGCAGGTTGTACAGGCCTGGGATGGTGGTCTGGTATTGGGGATGGTGCAAGAACGATGTTTGCATCTTGCCGTTGAGATTGTGACTGATGTGGGCAGTTATCTCATTGATGGTTTCATTATGAGAGATGCAAGCAGTTACGATGATATTATTCAGATTAATTATGAAGAGAACGTATTTGATGAATCAACATACGGGGTTTTGCGTCAACTCGTTACGTTGCGTAAACCGCTTGTGCAAGATTATTACAGCTGGCAGCGAACCGTGTTGAATCCACTTAGTGCAGCCTTGCCGGATGTGCTTGAACAGTTCTCCGGCCAGGTAAGCACTTATGTGGAAAAAGAACTTGGACCTTTTCAGGGAAATGAAGGCCAAGTGAGAGAGTAAGGAATGAGGGAAGCTGTATGGAGAAAGATTCGAAAGGGACAGATCAAGGGAAGCGGGAAAGCGATGAAATGTCATCAGGATTTCACCCCGTGTACATGGTGGAGTTCCTGTTTAATGAAAAGCCAGATGTGAATCGGCATGTGTTACAGGAGGCGCTCATCCATCGAACGGGACAAGGGAGACTGGATGTAAAACAGGAAGAGAAGGAACAGGGAACGCAGGAGATGATGGTGTTCTACCATATGGAACATAAGGTTTCCTTTCAGGAAGGTAGCATCCCCGCTCAGACTTGCTTGCTACCCGTACATGAAATTGTGGACCGTACACGTTTTGCAGGGGCTTTGCAGCAAGCATGGCACTGGCCTGAAGCAGGACAAGCTATAGCTTCTGCCCATTATTCCATTCGGATTCATGATATGTTTACTGCTGCCATGCCGCGTAAACAGCGTCTGGACTTGTTCCAGAAAACGGTGCTTGCTGTGCTGGATACACTGGATTGTGATGCGCTTTACTGGTACGGCAGTGACAAACTGGTTGAACCTGATGCTTACATTCAATCCCAGGAACGCGAGGAGCATCTCTATGCTGCGATGAATGTGCGGATGTATCAAGCGGGAGGTACGGAGCAACAGCGAGAACTGGTTATGGATACCGTAGGTTTATCTGCGCTTGGCGTACCTGATGTGCAATGTCACTTTACTGGACTTGACCCCGATACGGTGGCTCAGACACTTCTGGGTGCTGCGTATTACATATTTGATCAGGGAGATGTATTGCAGGATGGTCAGACCTTGGGCTCATCTGGTGGACAGCGCTGGCGCTGTGAGCATCAGTTTGCTTTAATTGCACCAGGGAGATACGTCGTAGATCTTAACCCGGGAGAAGAGCATGCTGTACCCGCGCCTCAGACAGTTCGGTAAAAAAGAATGAGGATGGGTATCTTAACCCAGAGATGCGTTTGTTCCGTTTTTTTTTTTCACTCCAGAGTGTCAGGTCAAGCCCATCCTGCTTATAATGCATCAACAGAGTAGGCATTGGCCTAGATGAACAGATCCTATCGTTGATTCATAAACCGATGTCTAACCCATTGAAGAGGAGAGATGGATCATGAAAGATTCGAATAAAAGCTTGTTGTGGGGGGCTTTAATCGGCTCCGTCGTTGGTTCGGTCACTGCACTGTTGCTTGCACCAAAATCAGGACGTGAATTACGTCAGGATATCACCGAGGGTGCTCGTCAAGTCACGGACAAAGGTCAGGAATTGGCTGTAAAAGTGGGAGAGCAAAGTTCGCAGATCGTATCCAAAGTGAAGGAAACGGCGGATGTAGTCATCAAGGATATCCAGTCCTGGCGTTGCTCTTCGGATGGTAAAGAAATCCGGATATCCGCTGCAATTGCAGATCCGGATAAAGCTGAAGGAGTACAGGGGCATGTCCAGCCTGAGATCCGGGTTCAAGAGCAAATAGAGGATTCAGTACAAACTCAAGGCTTGAAGTTGGTACCGACAGAGCAGGTGAACGAAAATATTGTCAAGCTTACTACCGATGAGTCCAAAGACGAAAACTAAGCAATGCGGGTTTAGCAGGCTTTCCCCAATCCGGTGGAAAGCCTGCTTTGTTGTGTGCTCGTGCCTATGCATGACAACAGGATTCAATGACTTAAATTTGAACCCGGCGATGAAATCGGGTAAGATGTAGGTACCTTTTTGCCGGAAATATCATAGGGTAGGTAGAAAGCTTTTTTAGTATGGAAGATCAGAATGAATTTAATGAAGAAGGAAGCGGTGTGTTCGTGCAGCAAGCTATTGCTATATTAGACTCCGGTGTAGGGGGATTGACCGTTGCGAAGGAAGTGATGCGTCAGCTCCCGCGGGAAAAGATCATTTATTTTGGGGACACTGCCCGGACACCGTACGGACCCCGTTCGTCCGAACAAGTGAAACAATTTACGGAGCAAATCGTTGATTTTTTGATTCAGTTTAATCCGAAAGTGATTGTGATCGCCTGCAATACGGCGACAGCCGCCGCACTGGAATATATCCGGACCAAGGTGGATGTTCCTGTCATTGGAGTGATCCATCCTGGTGCAAGGGCAGCCATTATGGCAACACGCACAGGCCGCATCGGTGTGATCGGGACTGTGGGTACGATCGGAAGTGGGGCGTATACGTCGGCACTCAAGCAGCTGTCTCCTTATGTCGATGTGGTCAGCCAGGCTTGTCCTGCACTGGTGCCGTTGGTGGAGAAAGGCGAATTTCGTTCCGAACACACAACGTATACGGTGGATCAAGCGCTCGGAGAAATTAAAAGAGAGCCTATTGACTGTCTGATTCTTGGTTGCACGCATTATCCGTTTCTGATGGACACGATTCAGGATGTCATGGGCCAGGATGTAAAGCTCATCAGCTCAGCTGATGAAACAGCGAGAGAAATCAGTACCATCTTATATGATAAACGTAAGCTGGCAAGCGGAGATGAAACGCCTGTGCATCAGTTTTTCTGTACTGGTGATCCGCGTATGTTCCAGAATATTACGAAACAATGGCTGGGAGAGCAAATTTCCAAGACACCTGTCGTCTGGCAGGTCACGAAGTTGTCGTAATCGCTGTCGGATGTATTAGCAATATCATGATATGGAATAAAAATAGGATTAAGCCTGCATTCATCTATGTAATTTTGCTTCGGTGCCCGGACCTGTAAAGGTTCGGGCTTTTATTTTTTCTTAGGCACGCTACAACTCTGGTCTGCTCTAGTGGCAAGAATATCTAACATAACATAGAAGTCTGCGAACGATGTCACATGACGGACAACCGGGCTTGCATACGATAATACAGGTACGAATAAAGGAAAATCAATTGGGAGAATCCGACCTGTGGAAGGGAGAACAACATGGAACTGCAATGGATTATCGTGAAAACAGGTGACACGTTACCGCGAATTGCTTCGGCATATCGCATGACTAATGCATTGTTGTGTGCGCTGAACCCCGAAGCTACAGCTCAGCCTTATCTACTTGCCGGTCAGATGTTACGTGTGATGCCTGGAACCGGACGCAGATATGCGGTGCCACCGGGAGAAACGGTGCAGGAAGCGGCAGAACGTTTTGCATTATCGGAAGAACAGCTTCGTGAGAGTAATCCCGAAATCTCCAAGGTGAAGGATTGGGGTGGATGCTGTATAAATATTCCTCAGACTGGTGGGAAAACCATCGTGAACATTGAGGGTGAATATGGATATCGTGAATTGATCAGAGATATACAGCGATTGGAAGCACGCTATTCCTGCGTGAAATCGGGAGAGATCGGTACAAGTGTGATGGGGAAAACATTACCTTATGTGCGAATCGGGCAAGGCCCCCGCCATATCCATGTAAATGCATCGGTTCACGCCAATGAATGGTTAACCACGCCAGTTCTAATGAGGTTTATTGAAGAATACGCTGAGGCGTATTCCTTGGACTCGCTGTGGCACTCCTATGATCCGCAGCGCTGGATGCAAGAGACGACCTTATGGGCGGTGCCCATGGTGAACCCGGACGGAGTAGAGCTAGTTCAGGAAGGTGTAGTGAATCATCATAAGTATGCTTCTGAATTACTTGCGTGGAATGGAGGACGACCACACTTTACACATTGGAAAGCGAACATCAGAGGTGTGGATCTTAATGATCAGTTTCCGGCTCACTGGGACGAGGAGGTTGCGCGCAGAAGTGTTTTTTCGCCTGGTCCTAGGGATTATGCGGGCACGGCTCCGCTAACAGAACCTGAGGCTCAGGCGCTTGCACAGTGGACGCAGGAACATGCATTTGCTGCAGTGGTATCCCTGCATAGCCAAGGTCAAGAAATCTATTGGAATTATCGGGATCTGGAGCCGAGAGAGAGTGCACCATTGTCGCGTAAGCTAGCCAAAGCGTCCGGGTATAAAGCGGTAAAACTTGGTGGTAGTGATGCTGGTTATAAAGATTGGTTTATTCAAGCGTTTGGCAAGCCGGGATTCACCGTAGAGGTGGGTCTTGGAGTGAATCCGCTACCTGTGGAGCAATTTGATGACATTTGTGTGGAAGTGGGCATGCTACTGGCAGAATTGTTATCCCACGGAGAGCGTGAGGCAGGTGCCTCGGGTTAGCGGGCATGAAACGAAAGATCGTTCAGACATATAACCGGAACGGGCGCTGAAGCGGCGCTCGTTTTTTATCTTTGTAAATCCAACCTTAATAACCCTGATTCTGATGAGTTGGTTTGTCGGCCGAGCTGAATGCAAATATCCAGTGCTGGTGGACAAAACAACATTTCGAGGTCGTGTCGAAAATATGACTTCATGTCATTTTCGCATCAATGTTATTGCGATTAGCTGTAACTTTCTTTACAATAGATGCTGGAGTTTAAAATGAATGCTGAAATTGTTGAAACCAGCAATGATAATATAGGAGATGAATTGAATGAACTGCAAAATCACTCGTAACGCAGCGAAAGTGTTGAAGCTTGAACTGGACAAGCCAGAGAACGAAGGTAAACTATTGCGTGTTGTGATTACACATGCACACGGAGACCATGCGCATTACGGTCTTGACCTGGATACGCCAGGAGATAATGACACTGTAGTATCTACAGATAAGGGCATCGACGTTATTTTGGAAAATGGACAACCTATGCTGGATGGCGTAAAAATTGATTACCTCTACTTGCCACAAGAAGGATTTGTGATCACGAATCCATCCAAAGGCAACCACGGCGACCACTAAGGGAGCGAAGAAGGGGAACTCATGGCTAACGATATCCGCGTATGCGAAAAATGTAATCACATCCGATTGAAATCCATTGTGCCTAAACTGGAGAAGATGGCTCCAGGCACAGAAATCAAGATCGGTTGTAAATCTTATTGCGGCCCATGTGCGAAGCGTGCTTTTGTTTTCATCAACGGCCGATACATCAGTGCTCCAACGGAAGAAGAAGTACTTACGAAGGTTTCCAAGTTCATCAAATAACCGAATAGCTACCTGAAAAGGAGGGGCAGAAGCCTCTCCTTTTGCGTTGCATTTTGTTTTAGCCCAAGTTTTGATGACGATCCCGATCCGAATGGAGCAAAAATATTTGGAAGGTGTCCTCCTGAATTTCAATGGCGATGCGAACGTCTTCTTTATTAAGAATATGAACATTGCCCATCTGCTCGTCCTTCAGTTCCGTCCAACCGACCTCATGTAACTTTTGAAAATAATCTTCAGGTGGATATAGTCCTTGTTCACCACCGATGTGTTTCAGTTCATACGTTTCGCTCCGAGATTGTGTGGGGTGATCGGAATATGCCGCGGATTCAATGAGTTTGGCATTGGCAGGCACGGGGATATCCTTATGCAACGATGAAGAGACATATCCTTTGATCTCATACGTGGAGTTTGTGAAGCGCTGCGTCCAAAAAATAAAAAATAAGAGTAACAGAACGGATAGCAATGAAACGGTTAGGAGGCCTATACGAATCCCTTTTGTACTCAATCAGCATTCCTCCATTTTTTTGATCTTACAACCTTCTGCTCTTTTAACGTATCTTGGAGGCATAAAGTTTGAACAAATTTTCAAAAAAAGAATAAGTCTTCTCTATGCAATCCATGCTAACGAGGTGACAGGAATATGATTCCGAGGAGGAATAACTCATGCCCAAGCGTTATGATTCCAGTTTGCAAGCGGGTACAACGGTATCTCAGGCGCAAAATGCGGTGAACAAGCTTCATTATGCTGTATCCCAGGCCATGTCCCATCCGAATGCACAGACCATTGTGCAGGCAGAGCAGCGGTTGGCTCATACCGAGCAGGCGATGAGGCAAGCAGAGTTGTCTCTGGGTGGACAGGGTTTCGAGTTAGCGCAGGAAATGTTCATTGAGGAGAAGAAAAGGTTACACTCGCTCCAGAATCAGCACAGGCAAGGGAAGAAATAAACTGTTCCTGTTACACCGTAACCTGCAGGCCGTGATGGTCTGCAGGTTTTTTTGGTTTTTTTCCAGCGCTTAAAATTCTGTCAGAAGGTTAATAGACCGAGAGCAGGCAAAAATCAATACGGGAGGTACAGGATGACTAAACATATTACAGATTGCACAATTCTGAACAACGGAGTGACAATGCCATGGCTTGGAATCGGGACTTATAAGGCAAAAGGAAAAGAAGTACAACAGGCGGTAGAGACCGCTCTGGAAGTAGGGTATCGCAGCATTGATACCGCGTCCGTTTATGGCAATGAGGAGGAAGTGGGACAAGCCATTGCGAGTAGTGGTGTAGCCCGTAATGAACTATTCGTAACGACGAAGCTCTGGAATGATGATCAAGGTTATGATTCGACGCTTAGAGCGTTCGAAGCCAGCCAGAAGAAACTTGGTTTAAATGTCATTGATCTATATTTGATTCACTGGCCAGGCCGGGATCAATATAAAGAGACGTGGAGAGCTTTTGAACGTCTGTATAGCGAAGGAAGTGTGCGTGCAATCGGTGTGAGTAATTTTCAGGTACATCATCTGCGCGATCTTATAGATGAAGGCGGTACGGTGCCTGCGGTGAATCAGGTGGAAATGCATCCGGGACTGATTCAGCAGGAACTGCAGGACTTCTGCGGGGCCCAAGGCATTCAACTTGAGGCATGGAGTCCCATCATGAAAGGGAAGTTAAATCAGGAATCTACCTTGAAGGGATTGGCTCAGAAGTACGGCAAAACACCGGCTCAGATTATTCTACGCTGGGATATCCAGAATCAGATTGTGACGATTCCCAAATCGGTGACACCTGAGCGGATTCGCGAGAACGCAGATATCTTTGATTTTGAACTGACACCAGATGAGTTGAGACAGATTGATGCGCTCGATTCGGACAAACGGACAGGACCACATCCGGATCAGCTATTCTGGGATTGAGGACGAAGCTCATTTTCCGGTTAAATAAGTATGAACGTTGGTGGGATCTCCGGGGGGACGTTGGTGGAAGCTCCGGTGACGAATCGTTCTTTTGATCGCTGTTGTTTTCGAATTTCTTTGCTTCTACAGAATCGATTTCGCCCCCTCCGCAGCAACGTTGGACAGGAGAGTCACTGGAAAAGGAGCTTCGGAGTGCGAGGGCAGTGACAAAACGGAGGGCTTCGCTTCTCCGTTTTGTTCTGATTAGGTTGTTTGTTAGTGTGTAGAGGGAGACGCTTGCAGTAAACATAAAAAAAGCAGCAAGGTCATGAGTATTTCCATGATCTGCTGCTTTTTATGTTAGTTAGAAGGTTTGTTCTGAGGAACCTCGCAACCTTCTTCTGTGCATACACCGTTACGATCTGATGCGGCATCGTTCGATTCAACAATGGTGAACGGGGAACGTTCATCCCATGCTTTTTGGAGAGCATCGAGGAAGACATCGTCGGGCTGTGCTCCGGAAACGGCAAATTTACGATCGAGAACGAAGAATGGAACACCTCGGATGCCGAGCTGTGCGCCTTCTGCCTGATCGGCACGTACGTTCTCGGTATATTGGTCGCTAGACAGAACGGCAACGGCAGCTTCGCGATCCAAACCAACCTCCTGGGCGAGATCAGCGAGCACTTGAGGATCACCAACGTGTTTACCTTCAATAAAGATGGCGTGGAACAAACGCTCACTCAGATCAAGGGCTTTACCTTGAGTATCTGCCCAGTGAGTCAGACGATGAGCGGCGAAGGAGTTAGTTGGGATCATGGCATCAATATTATATTCGAGCCCTGCTGTGCGAGCATTGGCATTCATCTGTGCATTCATCCCGCGAGCTTGTTCCTCACTGATGTTGTACTTGGAAGTCAGATAATCTACATTCGTTTTTCCGCTGTTCACTTCTGCGTTAGGATCAAGCTCAAAGCTTTTAAATTGCAACTTCACTTCATCCCGATGCGGGAATTTTTCCAGTACGTTTTCCAGACGGCGTTTACCGATATAACAGAAAGGGCACATGAAATCAGACCATACTTCAATATTCATTGGTTTAAAACCTCCATTATGTTCCTAAATTGAAACCATTATAGTTACAATTATAAAGTGACTTTCAAATTTTCGCAAGTTATTCGAATTTAATCGTTCGAGTAAGCTTTTGTCCAATGGTTTGGTTGAAGCTCATTTAATGTTTTGAAAATAAGTTGTCCGGACGGATCGTATACAGCTGCTTTGACGTCCCCTCCCCAATAAAAAAGGCGTTCCTGGCAGATTCCGCAAGGTGTAAGCACTTTGAATCCGGTATTTTCGTCATTGCGCGCTACGCAGAGAGAGTGGGTTACCCGCTCATTTAATTTATGAGCTTCCAGATAAGCGCCTGTTTCCATGCAAAGATGCACCGCATCGTTGATGACCTCTGGAGCTACGCTGATGAGCAGAGATCCGGCGTCGGTATATACAGCGCCTGCTCCGCCCCAACCTTGAGGGTACCGCTCTTTAACAAACTCGGTAGCAGCATCATAAAGTTTTTGTTCGATATCGTGTGAATGGAGGTTAGTCGACATAAGATGATACTCCTTTTTAACAAAGTGTGTCTGACATTTATTTCTTTCTTCTGTACCTAATTATTTTTTCGAAGAGTTCTCGGTAGCATCTGCTGGTCGTTCCTTCTCCTCACGGAATTGACGTATCAGATCGTAGGTAATGATCGTATCAGACACATGCAGACGTTTTGAGGCTGTTTCGAAACCAACCCTGCAGGCGTTAATATCCGTCGTTTCGTGAGTGGCTTGGTCGTAACAAGCTCCGTTGGCATAAAGGTAATCGTCCGAGGGAATATAGAACACTTTACCATCAGTGAATGAACCGTTACGTAGCACTACCGTGCGTTCCGTGTCGTTGTACACATTGTTTCCCATGTGATAATAGGATTCATCCGATATCCCGAGCAAATGTAGCACCGATGGTGTAATATCCAGCTGCCCTGAAGGTTTATCAAAGGTACCGGCTTCAGCTCCGTCAGGTAAATGTACCAGCAGTGGAACTTCGTTCATGATCTGTGCCATATCAAGATCGTTCAGCCCACGGCCTAGAAACTTCTCATATTGAGCTTTGTCGTTAATCGAGCTGTCATGGTCACCGTAGAACATGAAGATAGTCTTGTCCCATAGTCCACGATTCTTCAGATCCTCCACCATACCACCGAGTGCGGCATCTACATAGTGAACAGACTGCAGATAATTTCCGAACATGGTGCCCTGGAATTCACCCACATCCAGCTGCTGTTTCTCTTTAGGCAGAGAGGCGTAGGGATGATGGCTGCTAAGTGTGATGAGGAATGAATAAAAGGGTTCCTTCACCTCATTACTCATTTTCTCCACGGACTGCCGGAAAAAAGATACATCCGACAAAGACCAGCCAAGCGGGTCATCTTCTATGAAATCATTTTTGCTGTAGAACTTGTCGTATTTCATATTCTGATACATCGTATATCGGTTCCAGAACCCGCTCTCGTAGGCGTGGAATACGTTGGTGCTATAGCCATGCTCCTTCAAAATGGAAGGTAACGAATCGTACATATGATCTGCGTATCGCACAAACGCTGAACCTACAGGAAGAGGGTGCAGAGAGATGTTGGCGCCGAAGTCGGCATCTGACGTTCTTCCCTGTCCAGTCTGGTGATAAAAGTGGCTGTAATACTGGCTTTCTTTCATCAGTTCATTGAAGTGGGGTGTGATTTCCTGCCCGCCAATGCTTTGTCCAATCATAAAATTCATAAAAGCTTCACCTTGCACGATAATGACGTTGCTATCTTTATATTTTCCGTATAAGGGCTGGTTGAGCTGTCCTGCATTCGACTTTTGTCGATCATCAAAATAAGCTTTAACTTGCTGGATATCGGCTGGATCGGCTTCGGGGCCGGAACCTATATTATTTTTGACATAAGAGTACGTATCATAGCCGTGAAAAGCGAGCAATCCGGTTACGTTGTACATGGATACATTCCACCAATTGTTATCAAACAGCCCCTTAGCCCAGGTTTTGCTGTAATAATATATAGGGCCGGCGCCAAGACCCAATCCCAGAATGAGCGCTGTGACACCTGCCAATAGACGGCGGCGGAGGCGCTTTTTATGAGATATGGAGGAAGTGAAGGAGTAACCGCTATAACTACCGTTAGAACTGCTTGTGTACATCCCTGACGGTTGACCTGAGCGATAACGTCTGCTGAACAGCATTAAGGCTGCACACGGAATAACAATGAATAAATCGGCAAAAAACCATATATCGCGGGTATAGATTAAAGTGGCAATGCTATCACCAAGTGCGTCTACCTGTCGTGCCTGTAAGAGCACAGGAATGGTAAGGAAATCCTGAAAGTAGCGATAATAGACCATATCCGCATAGATGAGTGCAGTAAGAAACAAGTGAAGGACAGCAAGTGCAGCAATCATGCCTCTACGTGGTAGCCACCAGACCCAGAAGGACAGAAGCAACAATGATCCAACCGCAATCACTTTATCAAGCAGTCCCATGGTAATGTTATACGCGTTCAGATTGTGATGCAGGAACATCAGCTTAAGCAGGATCAGTATCGTGAAAATAACATATAGCGTCAATGGGTGACGCAGAAGCATGGGCGTTCTGGAACTTCGCATAGGCTGAGTGAAAACCATAATGTTTCCCCCTTTTTTATGTAGTTGTTCATGATTCGAGAAGCTATGGATTAAATATGTCGTTTATTTTGTTAACGGAATGTAAAAACAGGGCTTCATATATTATAGCGTGACCGCTTCGCATTTCAACTATGCTCATCTTCATACTCGCATGTCATACAGACCCTTCTTATAAGGTATGAAGTCCTGCTTTTGTTGGCTGGTTAGTGATCAAACAAAAGAAAAACGCTCCAACCGTAAAGGTCAGAGCGTTTCTTAACCATAAGTGTCTTTAAGCTTGCGGTGTTTTGTTGCGTGGCGGCAATGGCCCCAAATATTGATAGTATTGAGTTTCAATCCGTCCGTTGAACAGTTTGCGACGCTTGTCCGCTTTGTGTCCGAAATACTCTTCAAATGCTTTGGTGGAGGTTATGGCAAAAAACGACCACGTTGGCATATCCAGATAAGAGCGACCGAGGGAACGAAGTAGCTTCTGCACTTCTTTTTCTTCACTCAGACGTTCGCCATATGGAGGGTTGGTAATAATAACTCCATATTCTCCTTGAGGTCTGGCCCGGTGTGCTGGCAGCACGCTGACTTCGATATCTTTGGCAAAGCCCGCACTTTTGATCGCCGCTTGCGCAACCTCAATCGCTTCAGGGTCGATGTCGCTACCTGAAATCTGCAGAGGCACATCATCACGCACGGCATCAAATGCCTCCTCACGTGCCTGTTCCCACAGTTCAGCAGGAATTACGTCCCAGTTCTCGGAGTTAAATGTACGGCGAAGTCCCGGTGCGATATTCCATCCAATCATGGCTGCTTCAATCAACATCGTACCTGAGCCGCAGCATGGATCGTAGAACGGGCGGGAAACATTCCAGCGACTAAGCTGAATCAGAGCAGCTGCCAGTGTTTCTTTCAGTGGCGCTTCTGTAACTAGTTTGCGGTATCCGCGTTTATGGAGTCCTGGGCCTGTTGTGTCCAGTGTAATCAGAGCGCGGTCATTCAAGAGAATGACTTCGACCACATAACGGGCTCCATCTTCAGGGAACCATTCGGTGTGATGCGTCAGCTTCAATTTTTCAACAATTGCCTTTTTGACAATACCTTGTGAAGCTGGCACGCTACTTAGTTGTGATTTCTGTGATCGTCCTTCAACCGGGAATTCACCATCTGCCGGAATCCATTCTTCCCAGGGCAATGCTTTGGTACCCTCAAACAATTCGTCAAATGTAGTTGCGGGGAATTCCCCCATGTTGACCAGCACGCGGTCCGAACTTCTCAGCCACAGGTTACAGCGACAAATATCAATGTAATCTCCTGTGAAAAATACGCGGCCATTATCGACCTTGGCATCCTCATACCCCAACTGTTTCAGTTCGCGGGCTACAACAGCCTCAAGTCCCATCGCGGAGGTTGCAATTAATTGCAATCGAGCCATATGAATTCATTCAACTCCATTTCGAGCCGCAGCTGGCTTAAGCCTCTCGCGGCCAATATAGTAACGGTGCGGCCTTGCCGCTTCCCGTGAAAAAACTTACAATGAGTAATGCGGCTTAACCGCAAAAACTTCAATGCAGGTAATGCAACGTTCAATAGTCTGTGTTGGATAACAAACATTCATTATAAAACATTGGCATCCATATGAAAAGCTATCCAGGGTATTTATAAAGAAAGCTACCTGGGGGCATTGATATGGAAAGTAGTCCAAATGTGCAAGGAGGAACTTCGTGGTGAATCTGACCCCGGACGAATATGTAAATCAATTATTTCAAGAGGATGAGCTCTTGTTAAAAGTAAAAGAGGCCATTCGGGCAAATGGCATGCCGGAGGTTTCGGTGGCTGCGGCGTATGGACGCTTGCTCACCTTTCTGGCCAAAACCTCTAAAGCTGAAGCTGTGCTCGAAATCGGTGTGCTCGGCGGTTACAGCGGCATCTGCCTTGCTCGTGGGCTGAGCGAAGGGGGGAGTCTGACTTCCCTTGAGCTGAAAGAAGAATACGCGGATATGGCTCGCGGACATTTGGAGGAAAGTGGGTTCGGCAGTCAAGTCGAGTACCGGATCGGGCCTGCGGCAGATAGCTTGGAGCAACTGGCACAGGAAGGACGTACCTTTGATTTCTTCTTTATTGACGCAGATAAGGAAAACTATCCGGTTTATCTGGATTATGCAATTCGCCTTGCGCGTCCGGGTGCAGTCATTGTAGGTGACAACTGTTTCCTGCGCGGTCGCACGCTTAATCCGGACAAGCAAGGCCCGGCCGTGCTTGCTGTGCGTCGTTTCAACGAGCAGATGGCAAATGACCCACGTCTGGTTACAACCATGCTTCCGGACTATGACGGTTTGGCACTGGCTTGGGTGAAATAGGTCATTCGAAACTCCGTTGAAAGCTCGCTTGAAAGCTAAGTTAAATGTCAAACTATACCGTAGTGACATGTAGTTTTAATTTATGCTTTTTGCATGTGTCGTACAATTCACTTGAGATGATCGGTTTCAGTAGTTGTACATGTGCCAGCATGAAGAAATGGTGCCCGCCGATTTTGCCCGGATCAAGAACAAGTTTTGAAATCACTTTGACAAGTTTACGTGGTGGCTGGTGCACCGAAGCGGCAATGACCGCTTTTCGTCCGTATTCCGACCTTTCATAATCGAAGCAATCCACTTGTTTCAGGAGATGTGCGATCCAGTATGTCTTTTCAACTGGGCGGTCATTATGATAACGGACAACGGCGGGAATAAACTGCACGTTCGTTCCGGTTTCTTCCAACAGCGTTTTGAAAGCGTTCGATACAACACGGGTACCTGTAACGGTTTCGAAATAGTCTACCTTCAAGCTACGTACCGATGAAAAAAGTTCGACCTCGGCCTTTGTATCATCAGGCAACGGATAATCTATAGCCGAATAATTGGTATCCATTTCGGGAGTGAAGGTTGTGCCGCCACTGATGAATCCGGTGCGGGGATACTGAGATTCGAGAAAATAGTAATTCATACGTGTTATGTTCCTTTCCGAATGTAAGCTATTATTCATTATAAAGGCTAGTAGGACGGGAAAAAAGGCCAAAGCAGGATGAACCTCTGCTTTGGCCTTTTCAATTACATCTGGCAATTATTTTTCACTGACTTATACTTCAGGGGTGCCGTATGTTTCAAACCATTTTTTAATCGTATCAAAATCATCGCTGAAAGACAGTCCGAGCATTAAAAGAATCCGTGCTTGCTGTGGACTGAGGTTATCCCCGGCGATAATACCTTTGCCACCTCCATACACGCTGCCTGAACCAGTTCGGGTTGTCGTGACGAAAATAACGCCTTCCTCAATAGCCTTCGTACGGGCTTGACCCATTGCCCTGGAGATTCCACCTGCCCCTGTACCTGAGGTGACAATGCCTTTCACTCCACTCTTCACAAATCCTTCAATCGCTCCACCGCCCGCTTCTTGATACGAGATGGCGATCTCAACTTTGGCAAGATCGGCTTTGGTAATTTTGCTAAGATCAAATGCAGGTTTCGCTGTGCCTTCCGGTTTCATCGCGCGAGCAGGAGCCCGGTAGATCCGGATATTCTCTTCATCAATATAACCCACAGCTCCGAGCATTGGTGTTTCAAAGGTATCTGTACGGTAGTCATTGGTCTTGGTTACCCCGCGTGCAAGCTGGATGGTATCATTCAGCATCAGGACGGTACCGAAAGATTTCGTGCGACCGCTGCCAGCCAGTTTAATGGCATTGTACAGATTCGCTTGGGCATCAGAGCCGATTACTGTCCATGGTCGCATCGATCCCGTGATAATAACGGGTTTGTCGCTTTGTACGGTCATATCAAGGAAGTAAGCAATTTCCTCCATCGTATCTGTACCTGTTGTTACCACGACGCTGTCATACTGAGCTAACGCCTTATCTACCGTTTGAGACAAGTCGTACAAGTCAGACATCGTATAGGAGCCTGAACCGGAATTGCCGAATTGGAGTGTGCTCACATCCGCAATTTTCTGTTTGTCCGGCAAATCTTTGACCATATCAGCAATAAGAAGTGTACCAGCCTTATAGTTCTGGAAGCTGGTTGCGTCTTCCGATTGTCCTGCAATCGTTCCGCCTGTACCGATCACAAGCACATTAGGAAGTGTGGATTGTTTGGAAGCTTCAGATACTGCGGGGATGGTGGTATTACGTGTAGGCGTTGCTGGGGAGCTCTGAACCGTGCCGACCGTGCCTTTTACCTCTACTGTAGCTGCCTGAGCGGCATAAGTTCCGATCGGGGACAGGGATAGAGTTAATGCGGTAAATGCGGCGGTACTCCATACGGCCCAAGGGCGAAGGTTAGATGGTTTTTTCATGCTGAAACACTCCTTCAAGTGGTTTTTGTGTGAGGTATTCTCTTTTTTTATGTAAGTAGATTGAGATAATATTATTTAATGTTAGGTAATATAACAAATGTTGTATTGTACAGGAATAACGCTTACAATCATTGTTTTTGCTAGATAAATAGATGTTTAATAGAAAAAATGGCTGAATTTAAATTTTAGTTGAAAGGGAGGTAATGAGAAAATTGAAGGGATAACATTATTTTAATGTTATTTTAATTAACATAACTATCTTTCGACACTACAAGGGTAGTTGGTAGCATACGTTGGGACGAGAGGCTTATTTATGCTGAAATAGTTGGAATCGCTATCCAGTTGTGGTTATAATGGATGTGAACCTTATATGTAAATAAATATATATTATTGATTGGAGGAAACACGATGAAACAAGCACCCCGAAAATATGCCAACTACATTCCTATTCGGGAATTGCACAACAAGGAGCGACAATTATCTCCCTTCCAGGTGTATGCAGAACTTCGTGAGAACACTCCAGTCCGATATGATGAGCATCGTGAATGCTGGGATGTGTTTCGGTACGAAGATGTGCAGTATGTGTTAAAAAATCCGAAGCTGTTCTCTTCTGAACGTAACCGTGCCGGTACCAGCATGTTAACGACAGATCCACCGAAGCACAAGCAACTTCGCGATTTGGTCAATCAGGCGTTTACGCCCAAGGCGATAGAAGCTCTTGCACCACGGATTCAGGACATTGCGGATGAGTTGCTGGCTCCACACTTGTCGGGTGGAAGGATGAACCTGATTGATGATCTTGCAACGCCACTACCCGTCATCGTTATTGCAGAACTGATTGGTGTTCCGGCTACAGATCGACGTGAATTCAAAGAGTGGTCTGATGTGCTAGTGAAGGGTGCACGTGATGATAGTGAAGAAGCTTTTCAAGAGTTGGAGAAGGAAAAGCTGAAGAATATCCAGGAGTTATATGCCTATTTCACAGACATTATGGACCAGCGTCGTTTAAAGCCTCAGGACGATCTTATCTCTTTGCTACTAGATGCGGAGATTGAGGGTGAGAAGTTAACGGAGGAAGAAGTGGTCAATTTTTGCATTCTCCTGCTGGCTGCAGGGAATGAGACAACGACCAATTTGATTGCAAATGCAGTGCGCATTCTCTCTGAACAACCCGAACTACAGGAGGAGTTGCTTGAGCATCCGGACAAGGTGGCCAGTGCCGTAGAAGAGACATTACGTTATTATCCGCCGATTGTAGCCATTGGACGTGTTGCGAGGGAAGTTATAGAACTAGGAGGCAAGGCGATCAAGGCAGGTCAACAGGTTATATCCTGGGTGGGGGCTGCCAATCGTGACGGTGCCCAGTTTGAACAGGCAGATCAATTCGTATCCGATCGTAAGCCGAACCGACATATGGGATTCGGGTTCGGAATTCATTTCTGCTTGGGTGCGCCGCTGGCACGTTTGGAAGCGAGAGTTGTTCTTCACACGCTTCTCCAGCGTATGGAGCAGATACAGCTAGTTCCTGAAACGACCTTGGAGCCGATTCAAAGCGCTTTTGTATTTGGTGTGAAGGAATATCCGATTCAATTCAACGAACGACGAGTGTAATAGAAAAGCCGCTTTCAGGCCAGACATGGCACTGAAGCGGCTTTTGCTGTTTATTTCCGTTTTAAAATTTAAGTTGTCTTCGATTCTTTAATGCGGACAGGTGTTTTGTACAATTTGAATCGAACCCATACCATATTGAGTAATAGTAGGCCGCCGGATACGATAAACAGGCCCTCGATACCGATGAAACCAGCGAGGAATCCGCCAATGACTGCGCCCAGCATATTACCGAGAGCAAGTGTGCTTGTGTTAAAGCTGAATGCCCGGCTGATCATGCTATCTGGCGAATACCCCCTAATTAGCGCATTTACGCTTGGAAGCAAGCCGCCCATAAATATCCCCATCATAAAGCGAACAAGGATGAGTTGCCACACCGTTTGCACAAAAGCTTGCGGAATAAGCATGAGTCCGGTTCCGATCAGTGAAAAAGTGAGGACGCGGTGTGATCCGATCCGGTCACTGAGTTTTCCGAGTACCGGAGACATTGCCATATTGGATATCCCTGTAACTGCTCCAACCATACCTGCCCAGAAGGCCACGTCGACTGCGGTTCCATGCAGTTTTTGTACATATATAGGCAAGAGCGACATCGGACTGATCATCGCAAATTGCAACAGGAACGTCACAGCGAACAGTGCCGGCAGCTGAGGTGATTTGCTAAGCTCCTTCAATCCGGATAATACCGATTGATCTGGCAATTTTGCAGCTTTTTCACGGTCGAACGTCTCTCTTACGAGGAACATTGCAAGCATGGAAGCTGCAAAGATGAGCCCGCCTGTAATGTAGAAAATAGGACGGAACCCCACCGCATCTGCAAGCAATCCGCCAATAAGTGGACCCAAAATCGTACCTGCCACCTGACCGGACTGGCTGATCCCCATCGCAAATCCCATACGATCCTTCGGCGTTGTGCCTGAGATCAGAGCAACAGCTGCAGGGTTGAAGCCGGAGATGGTTCCGTTCAGCAACCGTAATAAGAGAAGTTGCCAAGGGTTTTGCGCGAGACCCATCAATGCGATAACAACAGCCATACCGAAACCGGAGCGAAGCAACATAATTTTACGTCCGTATTTATCCGACAACTTGCCCCAGAGCGGCTGAAACAAAAAAGAGGTGAGGAAATTGGCTGCAAAAATAAATCCGGCCCATATTCCAATTTCGTGCTCACCTACAACGCCCAGATCTCTGGCAAGGAACAGCGATAGAAAAGGCGTAATCATGGTCATGCCTGCATTGACCAGAAATTGTCCAAACCAAAGCACAATGAGGTTGACTTTCCACGTTTTCAAAGTGCTTTCACTTCCTTTCAAAGATTTTTCTGTAACTCTCAAAAAAAGCGATTCTTTTAGTATATCACAAATGGCATATCCATGAGGGGTGTAACGAATGTCATAGTATTGTCACTTGGAACACATCCCCATATGGTTGTTACGGCTGTTTAAAAAGGGCATAATGGTAGTTATGAGTCCAAAAACTATTGGAGGCTTCTTACATGAGCTATAATGATCGACTGATTCGGGCAAGTTTCAAACAGCAGGTTGACCGTGTGCCGGTATGGTATATGCGTCAGGCTGGACGTTACGATCCTGAATATCGCAAAATTAAAGAAAAGTACTCCTTGCTTGAAATATGTCAGCAACCTGAGCTGGCGGCTGAAGTTACACTCATGCCTGTACGTAAACTGGGTGTGGATGCGGCTATTTTGTATTCCGATATTATGAATCCGGTTGCTTCACTTGGCATTGATTTTGACATTGTGAAAAATATAGGTCCGGTGATTGATAACCCCATTCGTTCGGCTGCCGATGTAGATCGTCTGCGTCCCATTGACGTGGAAGGGGACTTGTCTCACATTCTGGAAACCATTCGCATTCTGGACAAGGAACTTGACGTTCCGCTAATTACATTTGCAGGGGCTCCGTTTACGATTGCAAGTTATCTGATCGAAGGTCAACCTTCCAAAGGATATATTCGAACCAAAACGATGATGTACAGTGAGCCGGAAGTGTGGCACAAACTGATGCAGAAGCTTGGCGATATGGTCATTACATATATTCGTGCTCATATCGCGAATGGCGGTAAGGCATTTCAGTTGTTTGACAGCTGGGTAGGGGCACTCTCTCCCAAAGATTTCAAAACGTATGTGCTGCCAACGATTACTCGTATCTTTACCGAATTATCCGATTTGAATGTACCGAAAATCTATTTCCCTGGAGTGGCCTCAGGTGAGTTGCTACCAACCTTGCAGGATTTGCAGGCGAATGTCATCGGACTGGACTGGAGAGTTTCCATATCCGAAGGACGTAGGCGCTTGGGCGGTAAATTTGCGGTGCAGGGTAATCTGGATCCGTACATTCTGACTGCGCCAATGGAGTTAATTAAAGAACAGGCGAAAGTCATCATAGATGAAGGGATCAAGGACCCGGGTTATATTTTCAATCTGGGACATGGTTTGTTCCCTGAAGCTTCTCTTGATAAATTAAAAGAACTGACAGCATATATTCATGAATATTCAACAGAAGCTTTGAAGACGGGAGTGACGGTAAGTAATGACTAATACTGTAGGCGTACTGGTGATGTCATATGGCACACCTGAAAATATGGAAAGTGTTGAGGCGTATTACACGCATATCCGCAGAGGGCGTCCGCCTGAGCCGGAACAACTGAAAGAGCTGACAGATCGCTATGAAGCAATTGTTGGCGGTGTTTTCCCGCTACGTGAGAACACGGATAACCAGGTGAAAAACCTTCAGGAGACGTTGCAAAAGGATGAGCGTCGCGGCGAGGTTGAATTCCGCTGTTATCAAGGATTGAAACACGCTTATCCTTTTATTGAGGATGGGGTGGAACAGATGGCGAAAGATGGAATTCATAAGGCCATTGGCATTGTGCTTGCACCTCATTTCTCCACGATGAGTGTGGGCAGTTACATCAAACGTGCACGAGAAAAAGCCGAAGAACTTGGTATCCAGATGTCCTTCATCGAAAGTTATCATTTGCATCCGAAGCTCATTCAGGCTCTTTCCGCGCGAGTAAGTGCCAAGCTTGATGCATTTGAGGAAGCGGGTGCGAAGCGTGGAGATGTGAAAGTGCTATTCAGTGCTCACAGTCTGCCTGCCCGCATTGTTGACATGGGAGATCCTTATCCGAATCAATTGCTGGAAACTTCCGAGGCCATCGCTTCTCGAGTGGGGATTGCGAACTGGCAGTTCACTTGGCAAAGCGCTGGACGAACTGCTGAGCCTTGGCTCGGCCCAGACATCCTGGACACACTCCAGGAGCTTTCGCGCGAACAAGTGGAAGATGTACTTGTGGCTCCAATTGGCTTTGTTTCAGATCATCTGGAAGTGTTGTATGATCTCGACATTGAAGCCAAAGCGATTGCTAAAGAAATGGACATGCGATTGATGCGCATCGATTCGCTTAATAGTGACCCGTTGTATATGGAGACATTGAGCGACTCTATTATTAGCCAATGGCAGCAAAGGTCTGATAACTAATGGAAGACAAGAAAAGACGTATTGTTATTGTCGGCGGGGGCCTGACGGGCCTCAGCGCGGCATTTTATATCCGCAAGCATTACAGGGAAGCTGGTTTTGAACCTGTGATTACCTTGCTTGAGAAGAGTTCGTCTATGGGCGGCATGATCGAAACGTTGCATCGGGACGGATTTGTAATCGAGAAAGGTCCTGACTCTTTCCTGGCTCGCAAAACAGCGATGATTGATCTGGCAAAGGAACTGGAGATGGATCATGAACTCGTCAGCCAAAACCCGGAGTCGAAGAAAACATATATTATGCAGCGTGGTAAGCTTCATCCCATGCCAGCCGGTCTGGTGTTAGGCATCCCGACAGAACTGAAACCTTTTCTGAGAAGTGGGCTGGTCTCTCCGGCAGGCAAGTTGCGAGCACTGATGGATTTTATAATTCCGCCTAAACGTACAACAGAGGATGAATCTCTCGGTTATATGATTGAGCGCAGGCTTGGCCCGGAAGTGCTGGAAAACCTGACTGAGCCGCTTCTGGCGGGCATATATGCAGGAGATATGCGAAAGCTCAGCCTACAAGCAACCTTCCCGCAGTTCGGAGAGGTGGAGCGGGATTATGGCAGCTTAATCCGAGGCATGATGACAGGACGCAAGCCGACCGAGACACATACAGGCACCAAACGGAGTGCGTTTCTGAACTTCCGTCAGGGGTTGCAAAGTCTTGTGCATGCGCTTGTCCATGAGCTTCATGATGTGGATCAGCGTTTGAATACAGCCGCCCAATCCTTGGAGCGTGTGGATGCACAGAACGCCAGATATCGGGTTGAACTCGATAACGGACAATTTCTGGAAGCCGATGACGTTGTAATCACCGTGCCGACCTATGTGGCTTCTGGGCTTCTAAAACCGCATGTGGACACATCGGCGCTGGATGCAATCAATTATGTATCTGTTGCTAACGTCGTTCTGGCTTTTGAGAAAAAAGAAGTGGAACATGTCTTCGACGGTTCAGGGTTCCTGGTGCCACGAAAAGAAGGACGTAATATTACGGCCTGCACGTGGACATCTACCAAGTGGCTTCATACCAGCCCGGACGACAAAGTCTTGCTTCGTTGTTATGTTGGCCGCTCTGGAGACGAACAGAATGTGGAGCTTCCCGATGAGGCACTTACGGAGCTAGTCATGAAAGATCTGAGAGAAACGATGGGTATTGAAGCAACTCCGATCTTCTCCGAGATTACTAGATTGCGTAAATCGATGCCACAGTATCCTGTCGGCCATCTTCAGCATCTCACTAACCTTCGTAAAGAGCTTGGAGAAAAAATTCCGGGTGTTTATATTGCAGGGGCTGGTTATGAGGGTGTGGGGTTACCGGACTGTATCAGACAAGCGAAAGAAATGTCCATACAGGCCTCGGCACAGCTGACTTCAACGAACTAAAAGTATGAATTATAGATCCGCCGTCTCCAATGTAGCAACATCTACAGAAGGGACGGCCTTTTTTTATAGGATGTACATCCAGAATATGCTTGATATAATGGTATGCATATGGATTTATTGTTAAGAAGAGGAGTTGCTTATGTATCCCCCAAGATCACAGCGAAGCTCAGAAAAGAAAAAAGTAAGACGTACCCGTAATACAAAAATCAGGATTGTAAATGTAATATTAATTGTAGCCATTGGTCTTATCGCCTTATATTACCTCTTGAACACACGTGAACAACAACCATCCCAGCCTGCTAATTCAGAGGTCGTGCAACAGGAGCCGCCTTCAGGAGCGGACGATAAGGGTGGGGATGCATTGAACCAGCCCGAGTCTGATGCTGATTCAGCTGAAGCACCGGATAAAGATGCAGCTTCGGTAGATGGGAAGCCAAATGCAGAGCCAGATGATGATGTAGATAACTCGGGATCTGGTACCGATGAAACTTCGGGGGCAGGCAGTGATAAGCCGACAACGGGAACAAAGCCTGCCACCACTACTGAAAAAGGAAATTCGGGTAATACAGATGTAAATAAGGGAACCCCCTCAACATCTGACTCATCCAAGGATGTCACCATTCATTTTGTTGGCGATATTCAATTTTCCGGAAAAGTTGCAGAATTGCTGGAGAAGAACGGATATGATTACCCCTTTGCCAAGCTTGGCTCTATGTTTCAGAATGACGATCTAACGATTGGTAATTTGGAGACCCCGGTGACCCATGGTGGTACGGGCGCTGCGGATAAAACCTATGTTTACAAATCCTCCCCTAAAGCGTTGCAGGCGATGTCTGCAGCGGGGTTTGACGCCGTTAATCTGGCAAACAATCACATTCTGGATCAAGGCGTGGAAGGGCTGGTCGATACGTTAACGTATCTTAATGATTACGGTATCGCACATGCTGGCGCGGGTATGAATGGTACCGAGGCTTATGAACCTGCCTATTTTGAGCGCAAAGGCATGAAAATTGCCTTGCTTGGGTTCAGTCGGGTTGTTCCTGTAGCTAGCTGGAAGGCAGACGGGAATCGGGCAGGCGTAGCGGAAGCGTATGACTCCACAAGAGCGATCGCAGCCATTCAGTCGGCCCGTAAGAAGGCTGATCTGGTTATCGTCGTTGCGCATTGGGGGGAAGAGCGTGTAAGTACACCGAATGCCGATCAAACGAGGCTTGCGCACGAATTCGTGGATGCGGGAGCCGATCTGATTATTGGCGGTCATCCTCATGTTTTACAGGGGCTTGAGTACTATAAAGGCAAATGGATTGCATATAGTACGGGGAATTTTATTTTTACGAAATCGACGAATGAAGAAACGTGGAAAACAGCTGTCTTTCAGGCGCGTTGCAGTCGCGAAGCGGTGTGTAGTATGAAGGTGATTCCATATGAGGCTGCTCTTGGGCAGGCTGTTCCAATGCTTGATGAGGCTAACCGGCTTCTGCTGGAGCAGATGGCTAAGATGTCATCAGGCATTCGAGTGAACGCAGATGGAACTGTAGTGCCCAACTAAGTAGCGTTTTTGCTGAGGAGAGATGATGATGAACAATCTGTGTGTAGCCCATCGTGGATTTTCTTCCATTGCACCGGAGAACACGATGGCCGCATTTAATATGGCGATGGAAAGACCGGAAGTCCAGTGGATGGAACTGGATGTGCAACTATCCCGGGACGGCGTGCCTGTGGTGATCCATGATTTCACATTGGAGCGTACGACGAATGGTAAAGGTCGAGTGAAGGATACCGATTGGTCTGTCTTGAAACAACTGGATGCAGGATCATGGAAAGGTAAGAACTACAAGGGAGAGCGTATACCTTCCCTGAGTGAACTCTTGGATCGTTCCTGTGGCAAAGTTCGATTAAACATCGAATTGAAAACACAAGGAGATATGTATCCGGGTCTGCCTGCAGCGGTGATTCATGAAATTAGAAAAAGACATATGCAGCATGATGTTGTCATCACATCGTTTGAGCCAGCCGCGCTGGTTGAAGTAAAAAAGCTTGCGCCTGAATTAGAAACGGGTCTCATCATTGATGCCAAACCCGGGGATCTGCTTGTAGCATTGAAACAAATGCATTGCACGTTCCTCTCCATCGGATACACCAATGTAGATAAAGCGTTAATGAATGAGATGAATGCTGCCGGCATTCGAGTGATGGCGTGGACAGTGGATGACAAGGCAAGTATGAAAAAGCTGGCTACCATCGACCCGGATGTGATGATATGTACGAATCGTCCTGATGTTTGGGAAGATGCATTTCAGGAGACGAGTAGCCGCTTTTTCAGACCTTAATTGTAAGGCTGTAATCGAACTAATACACGAAGCAATGAACGAAGTAATTAATCCAGTAAAGGTGGTTGCAACTCTATGTTGACGAATATTCGCAATGTGTATTGTGTAGGACGAAATTATAAGCTTCATGCGGAGGAACTGGGTAATGCCGTTCCAGATGAACCGATGATTTTTATGAAGCCTTCTCATGCGGTTGTGCCATTGAATGGAGAAAGTTTAGAATTGCCAGCTTCTAAAGGCGAAGTTCATTATGAGGCTGAATTGGTTATTCGCATTGGTCAGGATTACAAGCCGGGAGTGCGTGTCGATGAACTGGTCGATGCCTATGCTTTTGGTATTGATTTTACGTTGCGTGATGTGCAGACTGTGATTAAGAAAAAGGGACACCCGTGGACGGCCGCCAAAGGGTTTAAAAACTCCGCACCCATCACACCCTTTCAGACATTTCCTGGAGCAGTAGCACTACTCGAAAAAGATTTCACCTTGACGAAGAACGGCGTTCAGGTTCAGCGCGGCAATATCGTCAACATGATCTTCAGTTTACAAGATATTGTGGATTATGTAGGTCATCATTATGGCCTGGGGCCGGGAGATATTATTTTTACAGGTACACCTGAGGGAGTAGGTGCTGCGCAGCCTGGAGATGTGCTTGAGCTGGCGTGGGCGGATGAATCATTAGGAGCATGTACGATCAAGGCAGCGGAGTAATTGAATCAACGCTATAATCCATAAGGTTTATGCCACCCGAGCACAAACAGAATCAAAATAGATTCGTGTTAACAGGAGGAGCGTGATTATGCGCTCCTTTTTTGCGTTGCGCTGCCTTGAAGTTTTTATAGATTGAAATGAAACGGGAACTAGATATATGTTTTGTTAGCACTCTCTGTGAGCAACTCTGCAATTTCCAGGGACTGAAGAGCGTGCTGCTCAGAACTGATACTTCCGCTAGCAAGGCGCTCATCCAGCTGTGACTGAAGCTGTTTAATCTGAATGGCAATGGCCTTAGCAAAATCGCCTCCGCTACCCTCTGCAATTGTTCGTAGTGAATGTCCCTGATACAGTTTCTCCGCCAGCTCCTCTTCTGAAGCCTGGTTCAGTGCACTAAGCAAATCATCATCTTCATTCTCATTGCTGTTCTCCAGATCGACAATAGACCATTTGGGTTCGGGAATGGGGGAGATGGTAGATTTACTCCATGCAGAACCAGCGAAAGACATTGTAACAATCATTGTGCCTAGAATAAAAACTCTTTTCATATTCATCGTTATTATGCTCCTTGTTTTGTGATGTTGTGTATGAACTGAATCGAAGTAGTTCAGTTAATTTTGTTGTTTGAGCTAGATCAATTGTAACTCGGAAACCTGAAGTAAAACTTAAAAATAAATAAGGTTTTGTCTAGCCGCATGTTCAGTTTCTGCTTTGGCGTAAAACCGTGGTATAATTAACTTTCAAAAATATAAAACGTCATGTGCATGGTATTGGTGTCACATGCAGGAGAACTTATGGATTGGATTATAGGCGCTGTGTGCGCTTCTCTGGTAGCGGGGGCCGCTTATGCAAAGAAATCGCTAACCCTGTCTGGATGCCTTGCTGCAATTCTGATGGGTACGATATATTACGGTGCAGGCAATCTGTTCTGGTTTGGCACACTGCTGTTATTTTTTATCACGTCAACACTGCTTTCCAGGTTTCGCAAAGATCGCAAGCAGGAGATGGAGAAGTCTTATGCCAAGACGGGTAATCGGGATGCCGGGCAAGTGATGGCCAATGGCGGTATAGGTATGCTGTTATGTCTGGCCAACTGGATCATGCCGCATCCAGCGTGGTTGTATGCTTTTATCGGAGTTATGGCAACGGTCACCTCGGATACATGGGCAACCGAAATCGGAAGTCTCAGTCGCAAGCCCCCTCGCTCTATACTCACATGGAAGGTGTTAGCCCCCGGAGCCTCGGGAGGCGTTTCTATGTTAGGGAGTTCAGCGGCTGCGCTCGGCGGTATTGTAATTGGTACCGGGGCATTTGCTTTTGCGTCGATTAGCGGATTGGAGCAAACATCCTGGTTTGGCTGGACTCTGGTTGGACTGATCGGTGGGCTAGCGGGAGCGTTCGCTGATTCCTATCTCGGTGCAACCGTGCAAAAGATGTATCGTTGCACAGTATGTGGCCGAGAGGTTGAAGTTCATGAACATTGTGGTCAGCCAACAATACAGGCTCGGGGCTGGACCTGGATGAGTAATGATCTGGTCAATGTGCTCAGTTCTGTGATTGGTGCATGTATAGCTATAGGATTAGGTAGCCTTTTGGCGTTGTAGGGAGGGGATACAGATTGAATACGGTGCAGGGAGACAAATCGGAGGCGATTTTGGATGCGGCCTACGGCATATTTGGATCAAAAGGATTCTATGAGACTAAAATGTCCGATATTGCCGATGAAGCTGGCATTGCCAAAGGCACGATTTATTTATATTTTAAAAGCAAGGAACAACTGTTTGTCGCTGTATCCAAGCGGGATTGTAACAGCTTTATCAGCCGCCTGGAATATGCATTACAAGCACATGAGAACACGGGTGACAAGCTTGGCGCGATCGCCAAGACACATCTGACGTATTATTATGAACGGCGCAATCATACGAAGTTATTTTTTATGGCACCGAATAATGATCCGGATTTGATGAAGTTTATGAAAGCTTTTATGAACGAGTATATGAGCATGGTATGCAAAGTTCTGGAAAGTGCGGGTGTACCTGAGCCTGTGTTACTGGCTGAAGCGTATATCGGCATTCTGGATCGGCTGAAGATGGATATTATGCTGAATCCAGAGTTTAATGAACAAGACCTGAACAAACGAATTGCTTTTGCAGCGGCGCTGTTTTTGGACGGATGCCGTTCATTTCTGCGAGTATAAGCTGGTATGCAAGATCGTGTAGTTGAGGATAGAGCATTTCAAATTATAGAGAAGTGTGGGTAACGTGCAATGAATATAATGACCGTAGAGCAGATTGCAAAAAGTTATGGCGAGAAAATCCTGTTTAAGGATGCTTCATTCGGTATGGCGGATCAGGATAAAATCGGTGTTGTTGGTGTAAACGGGACAGGTAAATCGACATTTTTGCGCGTTATTGCAGGTATGGAGCCTGCGGATGAGGGACAGATTTCCATCGGCAATGATGTACGCGTGCAGTTTCTGGCGCAGAATCCGGATTTTAATTCGAACAACACCGTATTGCAACAAGTGTTTGAAGGTGACAGTGCCGAGATGAGAACCGTGCGTGAGTACACGGAAACGATGGAACTACTGGAATTAAATCCATCAGATACGGCTTTGAATGAACGTCTGATGCGCCTGAACCAACAAATGGAGCAACTTCAGCTTTGGCAGATGGAGAGTGAAGCGAAGAGCATTTTATCCAAGCTGGGTATACAGCAGTTCGATGCACTTATGGGGACATTGTCAGGTGGACAACGAAAAAGGGTTGCGCTTGCTTCCGCGTTAATCCATCCTTGTGAATTGCTCATTCTTGATGAGCCTACGAACCATATCGATAATGATTCTGTTGTATGGCTGGAGCAGTATTTACAGAAACGCCGTGGCGCATTACTTATGATCACGCATGATCGCTATTTCCTGGATCGAGTGGCCAATGTCATGCTGGAGCTTGATCACGGGCGTTTGTTCCGATATGAGGCGAATTATACACGGTTTCTGGAGCTGAAGGCTGAACGGGAAGAACGGGAGTCAGCCTCAGAACAAAAGCGCAAGAATCTGTTACGAACCGAACTTGCGTGGATTCGCCGCGGAGCTAAAGCACGGACTACAAAACAAAAAGCGAGAATTGATCGCTTCGAACAACTGAAAGATCAGCAGGGTGTCCAACGCTCGGGCTCTCTGGAAGTGTCTGTTGGTTCTACGCGTCTGGGGAAAAAGATACTGGAGATTGAATATCTCTCCAAATCTGTTGATAACCGCAAGCTGATCAACGATCTCAGCTATATTGCTGTTCCTGGCGACCGCGTAGGCATTGTAGGTCCGAATGGTAGCGGTAAGTCTACTTTACTACAGATGATTTCAGGTCGATTGCAACCGGACGCTGGAGAAGTTGTTCTGGGGCCAACCGTGAATCTGGGTTATTTTACTCAAGAACATCAGGAGATGGATGAAACGTTGCGCGTGATCGAATACATCAAGGAAGTGGCTGAAAATATAAAAACAGCAGATGGTTCATTGATCACCGCTTCACAGATGCTTGAACGCTTTTTATTCAACCCAACCTCCCAATGGACACCGATTGCCAGGTTGTCGGGCGGAGAGAAACGTCGTTTGTATCTGCTTCGCATTTTAATGGCTGCTCCGAATGTACTGCTACTGGATGAGCCGACTAATGATTTGGATATTCAGACACTTGCTGTGCTTGAAGATTATCTGGATGATTTTCCGGGGGTTGTGTTTGTTGTATCCCATGATCGTTACTTCCTTGATCGTACAGTGGACAAAGTGCTGGCGTTTGAGGGGAACGGCGCTGTACGTGTGCACGTAGGTGATTATAGTGAATATGCGGAATGGATGCTCAAAAATGCCGCCGGGAATCAAGAGAGCGGTGCGAGTGCAGCCAAGAAACAGGTCACTGAGAAAAGCGTTGAAGCTTCGACTCCAGTTACAACGCAGGCAAAACCTAAATTGAAATTTAGCTTCAAGGAACAGCGCGAATACGATCAAATTGACGAAAATATCGAAAAGGCTGAAGCAAACCTCGCCCGGATTAACAAGGAGATGGAAGCTGCCTTTAGCGATTCAGCGCGTCTGCAAGAGTTAATGGCAGAACAGGCTGAGGCAGAGCGTCACTTGGACGAATTGATGGAGCGCTGGACTGTACTTAACGAGCTAGCAGAGCAGATTGAGCAAAACAAATCTTAATTTGGTTGACGTAAGCAAACAAACCATACTATACCATACCAATGCCTTTCTTCATCAGGCGGCTTAGTGCCGCTTTGGAGGAGGCATTTTTGCTTTAAATAACATAGATGAATCCAGACATTGAACATAAAAGATGAAACGTTACCCTTGTTTGTTACGTTTTATTAGTAATGAATTCCATAGAAGGGAGAGAGCGTGAAATTGATCAATAATGAAATCAATGAACAACTCGCCATGCTTAAGGAAAAAGGAAGAATCTACAAAAAATGGACGAAAAGACTCCATAAGCTCCAAGAGGAGGAGAAGCAGTGGGAAGCGAAAGTGGAACATTGCACCGTAGCTCTTCAGAAAGAACAGAAGGACGTGGATCGGCTGAACGGCATGAGCTTGGCCTCATTTTTCTATGATCTGATCGGCAAGAAGACGGAACGTTTGGAGAAAGAAGAGCTTGAGCTGCTGGAGAGCAAGTCAGCTTATGATACAGCTTGCCGAATGTTACAGGATGTACAAGAGCAACGGATTCAAGTTGAGCAAGAGCTTCAAAGACAATCGCAGTATAAGTTATGGGAGAGTGACTACCTAGTTTTATGGGGGAAAAAAGAACAAAGCCTGCTTAAGCAGGATGAAGAACTGCAACAATTGGCCGAAGATCAGGAACATCTGGCGAGCGAACTTCAGGAGCTTAACGAAGCTCTCAGAGAAGGGGATTACTTGGTATATGCGCTTGAACGTGCAGAGAAAGCTTTAGAATCAGCAGGAAATTGGGGGATATATGACATGATGGGTGGAGGTGCAATCTCCACACATATCAAGCGCAGTCGTATGGATGATGCACAAGTGGCTATTATGGATGCGGGTAAGCGTCTGCGTCGTTTTCAGAAGGAATTAGAAGATGTAGAGATGGCGGTAAACGCCGATTTAAATTTGGGCGGTCTGCTGTCCTTTGCGGACTATTTCTTTGATAACTTCTTTGTGGATTGGATGATTCAAGATAAAATTCGTAGTGCCGAGAAACAGGTGAAACATGGACTTAGCATGGTACGACAGACAATACAGGTTTTACATGGAGAGATTAAGGATCACGAAGCCCGGCTTCAGGTTCAGGAACGCCGGTATCGAGAGTACGTGGAACAGGCCTGATCATGAGATGTACCTATTGTGCCTACTTGGTTTAAATAATAAAGGACACAACTTCCACGCCGTTCATGCGGTGAAAGAATGTGTCCTTTTTAATATTGAGAAAAGCTCAAATTAACTGAATGAACTGAATCAAAGCAATAAACAAAGTAATTGTGAATTAAGAAGTAACCTAATCTACCGTCATTCCTTACTTCGTAGTGATGTATGCAGCAAGTAGCTTGGCTGTATTGATTACCGCGCTTTTGTGTGTGCGCTCCATAGAATGAGAAGCGTGAACGCCTGGGCCAATCAGGGCAGCACGAATATTGTTTCCTCCGCGCAAGGCAGCACTGCCATCAGAGCCGTATTGAGGATAAATGTCTACTACGTAGTCCATGCCATCCTGTTTGGCTAGTTCAATTAGACGACTTGTCATATCGTAGTCATAAGGACCGGAAGAGTCTTTTGCACAGATGGATACATCCGTTTCTTTACAGCTAAGATCATCACCCATGGCACCCATATCCACAGCAATCATTTCGCTGATCTCTGCCGGAATATATGCCGCTCCGTGTCCAACTTCTTCATAGTTTGAGATGAGCAGAGAAACGTTATGTACAGGCTTCCAGCCTTCACGATGAGCGGATTCAAGAATACCAAACAGGGCCGCTACACTGGCTTTATCGTCGAGATGGCGAGATTTGATGTAACCGCTTGGTGTAATGACAGCCCGGGCATCAAAAGAGATAAAGTCACCTACACCAATACCAAGCTTTAATACATCCTCCTTGGACGATACCACTTCATCAATCCGGACTTCCATATGATTTTCCGAGCGTTCAAACGTACGAGCATCAGGGTATACGTGCACGGATGGATGCAGAGAAAGAATCGTTCCCGTATATACCTTGCCGTCTCTAGTGTGAATGGAGCAATACTCGTTCTCGATGCTATGCATCGTAAACCCGCCAACAGAGGTCAGTTTTAACGTGCCGTAAGAGGTGATGGACCGCACCATGGCACCGAGCGTGTCTACATGCGCACTTAAAGCAATGGTTCTGGAAGGATCTTCACCGGGCAGTGTGAGCATAGCTCCACCTTTGTTGTTCAGTTCACAGGAGATGTTCAGGGAACTCGCTTCCTTGCGAATCATCTCTATAATGTGGTGGGTGTATCCGCTTGGACTGGGTGTATCCAGTAATTTTTTCAAAAAAGACAGAACGTAAGATTCATCAATAGTAAAACTCATCAATATTTTCCTCCTTTGTCTTGCAGGTACAGGTCAAATAGAATACAGCCTGTCTGGGGGAATGCATGTCCATTCCGATCTACCAGCAGGCTGTTTCTGATTGATTTCTACAACGTACCTGTATTGTTGCCTTTTTGCTGAGTCTGGATTGAATCGTTGTGCAGCTGGTGATCGTGTTCAGGTTCGGTTGAGCGGGTGGAATCCATGTTATCGTAAGAAACGGGTGTAGTAGCGCTGGCTGCAGAAGCTTCCAATTCAGCTACACGCAGATGCAGGCGTTTATTCTCCCGTTGCAGTCGATATTGACGGTAAATTCCGTAAGAACCTACAATGATACCCCCAATTAAAGTACAGCCTAAAATCAGCAAAATCAATGGAACCCGAACCGTATTGAACAGCAGGTTAACCTGAACAGAATCTACATTGATGACTGCAAAAATTCCTGTCAGCAGCGCAAAAACAAGACCTGCGATAAGTGCCCATTGCATTTTCATGATGTTGCCTCCTTGTTGTGAACCAAATGCGAACTAGAATGCATTACCCTTTTTCAAGAGTACTGCATCTCGCTTGATTATAAAATCCCTTGCCCGCCCGGGGCAAGGGATATAGATTACAGGGGATCGCAACCTTATTTGGTTAACTGTTCCATTTGCTCGATTAATTCCTTGAATACACTCATCGCTTCGCGGATAGGCTGCGGTGTTGACATATCCACACCCGCTTTTTTCAAAATATTGATGGAGTAATCACTTCCACCGCTCTTCAGGAATCCGAGATAACGATCGACTGCAGGCTGGCCCTCTTCCAGAATTTGCTTCGAGAAGCTGGTCGCTGCCGAGAAACCTGTAGCGTATTTATATACATAGAAGCTGTTATAGAAGTGGGGGATACGTGCCCATTCCATCTCGATATCTTTGTCAACGACCATATTTTTGCCATGGTACTGTACATTGAGATCGTAATAAATTTCTGACAGTAACTGTGGTGTAAGAGCTTCGCCTTGTTCAGCGCGTTCATGAATAATTTTCTCGAACTCTGCGAACATGGTTTGACGGAATACCGTAGTCCGGAACTGATCTGCATAATACGTAAGTAAATACAGTTTTTCCTTCGGATCTGTTGATTTATTCAACATGTAGTCCATGAGCAGTGCCTCGTTTGTCGTTGAAGCTACTTCTGCAAGGAAAATCGTATACTGTGCATCACGATACGAAAGGGTTGTATCCGAATAATGGGAATGAAGCGCATGACCCATTTCATGTGCCAACGTGAACATGCTGTTCAGATTGTCCTTATGGTTGAGCAGTACATACGGGTGAGTGCCATAAGCACCCCAAGCATACGCACCTGAGCGTTTGTTCTCATTTTCGTATACATCAATCCAGCGGTTATCATAACCAGCTTGAAGAGCTTCTGCATACTCCTTACCGAGCGGCGCCAGACCTTCCTTGACCGTCTTTTTAGCTTCTTCATAGGTGATGTCCATTTTGTACTCATCTACAAGCGGGGCGAACAGATCATACATATGCAGTTGATCCACACCCAGCAGTTTTTTACGGAGATCCATATAACGGTGCAAGAGCGGAAGACTTTCATGAATCGTGTCTACCAGGTTGTTATACACATCCGTTGGGATGTTGTCACCATATAGGTTCATTTCCATGACAGAAGGGTACTTCCGCACGTTGGCATAAAACATATTTTTGGTTACGTTGGCATTCAGTGCTGCGGCGATCGTATTTTTCTGTTTTGCGTAGGTTTCATATACCGCTTTGAAAGCACGCTCCCGAACTTCACGGTTTGGGTTTTCAAGAAACTGAATATAGCTGCCGTGAGTCAATTCGACTTCTTTGCCATTCTCATCTTTAATCCGTGGAAACTTGAGATCCGCATTGTTCAGCATGCTGAAGATGGTCTGCGGTGCTTGGGACAGATTGCCGACCTGTGCGAGCAGTGCTTCTTCCGCCTGGCTTAATACGTGTGCCTTTTCCCGTTTCATCTCTTCCAAGGTAAACGTATATGCGGAGAGACTCTCATTCTTAATAAGAGCGTCAAGCTCTGAATCCGGTAAAGAAAGAATCTCAGGTGTGACAAAGGAAAGTGCTTCGCCTACCCGTACTCCGAGTTTCTGAGCTTTTTGGGACAGGCTTTGATATGTAGGATTAGCTGTGTCTTCATCTTGGTGCATGCGAGCATATACGAAAAGCCGTTCAAGCTTGAGCCCGATTTCGTCTTCGAATTCGAAGCTGGCTTTAAGGACGTCAGGCTGATTTAATTTGCCTTGAAATTCGGAGGCTTTTTTCATCATAGAAGATACTTCTTCATACTCCTGATCCCAAGCCTTCTGATCGGCAAATAAATCTTCCAGTTTCCATGTATGCTCGGCTGGCACCTCGGAACGTTTCAATAGTTTACTCATGGGAATCCTCCTTTGATTATGTGCTGAAAATACGGGCATAGCCGCCTTCGTCTCCTGTGCAAGTGCAGCAGGAGACGAAGGAATAAGACTAAGAGCCAGAAGAACAGATAACGATTTCTGATATTTCAACGGCCTTCCTCCTTACCATACGAATCACTCGTCCCTAATAACTTCGTATAGTATGACCTGGGCACAGCCGAAATATTTGAGCGCCTTGAATCCCGTGTAAACACGTTCAGAATTCTGTATCAGGCTCCCATGTTAACGAGGTAATACACGATGAGGAAAAAGGCAAAACATACGAGCAATGTAGCGATTAGCGCCATTCCTCTTCTTAGACGATCCGGAACGGAATTACGTCCCAGGATCAGTGCGAACCCGAGCGCGAAGGCAAGGATAATGAAGATAACGACATTGCCTGAATCAAGCTGCATCGATTAAACTCCCTTGAAGGCAGCCATTAGCGCACGCCATTCCTCTTCACGATTTTCGAAATCCTCTTTCGGGAAACGACGCTCGGCCCAATGCATTAATGCAGGGCGGCTAAGGAATGTGTGGCATTCTTCGCCCCATTCTTCTGATATTTCCCGTAGAACGAGATACTTGCCTTGTACTTCTACAGTCATCATATTCCACTTGTCTGTTTTGTATATTTCATGTTTTTTTATCATAGGTAGTCTCCAAACTAACGGTTTTGGTAAAATGATACCGTACACTACGATGCAAAGCAAATTTTTTCATCAATTATGCAAAAGATAAATTGCAAAATGGAAGCCCATACAGTATAATAAGGATATTCGCCATAGATGGCGATATTTTTAGGAGGTTGTTCATTTGAAAGGTACAGTTAAATGGTTTAACGCAGAAAAAGGCTATGGCTTTATTTCAGTTGAAGGCGGCGAGGACGTATTCGTACATTTCTCCGCAATCCAAGGCGACGGCTTTAAAACATTGGAAGAAGGTCAAGCGGTAGAATTCGAAATCACTGATGGAAACCGTGGTCCTCAAGCAGCTAACGTAACTAAATTGTAAGATTTTTCCGTAATTCACGGACTTCTTATAAATGATCGATTATAGCTGAACATCACAAACACAAGCACAGTCCCCATTTGGAGACTGTGCTTTTTTTGGTTTTCAGCGCTCATGTGGAACGATGCGTTGTCGTGCGTAACAATTGAAAGCCGAAACCAATCAATGAAGCTAGTGCAAAGGACATTGCGGTAAGATAGAACGTCTGACGTCCTGTAAGCTCTAATAACAAGCCACCCAAGGTTCCACTTAAAAGTCCAGAAGCGCTAGACCACACAATCGTAAATAAAGCCATGCCCGTTGCTCGAAAATGATCGGGAACGAGTCGGGTTATATAACGAACCGCAGTGACATAAAAGATACCGAATGTAACGCTATGCATCGTTTGAATAAAAACAACGGCTGCTGGTGTATGCGAGACAGACATGAATAATAATCGAATGGTATACATCAAGGCCGCTAAGGTGAGAAGTGGGAGTTCCTTATATTTGTTCCCGTATTTGCTTAGTAGCAAAAATATAGGAATCTCACTCACAGAGGAGATGAGCAGGGACCAGCCGATTAATCCTTCACTGGCACCCAAATCTTTGAGTGTGATCGTCAGAAAGGCTTCGTTCATCCGATGACCCATAGCCAGCAGAAACACACAGCCGAAAAAAGCAAGAACATCTCGGCGTTTCAGGATAGCCCACAATCCGGATAAATCCATTTTGCTACTGCTACCAGCAGGCTGGTCCCGTAACTGGAAGCTGATCAGTAAGGTTGCAGCTGCAAGGCTAATGCAGATCCACATCGTCCATTCGGAACCAAAAGAGCCGAGGACATAACCGATGCTAAGGGCAAAAAAAGCATATCCGATGGAGCCAAACACTCGAATAGACGTGAAATTTCGACCATATTTATTCGCCGTTGTAATTGCCATCGTATCCGACAGTGGGTAGACCGGATAATAGAAAAAGTAAAATAGAGTTACAAGGACAAACACTTCGCCAAAGCTTGATGCATTGGCAAGCAGGATGCCAGTGATTAGCTGGCCGCCTAGCAATAGAATCATGACTTTTCGTACTGTTTTGTATTTGTCGCTAGCCATGCTCCAAAACATATTAGAGAATACCGAGATGAGCGGGCCAATACCGTACAAGTAACCAATCTCGGCGGGGCTAAAGCCAAGGTGGCTAAAGTAAAGCTGGAAATAGGATACTACGAGTGCGGTAGAACCAAAGATGGTGAACATCAGTGCCCGGAGCCAGTTCTGATCTGGCCGGGCCGTATGACTTGATTTCATGATGAGAGACTCCGTTCTTAAATCTAAATTCAGATTATTTCATGATTTAGACTTCTTATAATTTGTTTCATAGATCATATGATATGAATGTGTTCCCAAATGGACTAGCCTTTCAAGGATGAAGAGTCGCGAGATGGCGGTATGGACATCGTTGGTTCTTTTTGCGTGCGCCGGATGACCAGCCAGACAATAACAAGTTCTGCAAGCAAACCAAGTGATTGGGCGGCTGCCCCGATCATACCGTTCCAAGCGGGGAAAATGCTTACCAGAATAAGCAATACTATAATTGTGCAAATCGCATTGGCACTCTGTGAACGAAACATCGTTTTGGTCTGACCGCGAAGCAGAATAAGACCATTGCTGAAGTCCAGAAAAGGAGAGATCAGCGGAAATAACACAAAGGCGCGAAGTGTCCAGAGACTTTGCTCCAGTAGCTGGCCCTGAACGCTCATGATATTTTCGAGTACCCATGGTCCCAGAGGCGTATACGCAATGGAGACAGTCATCGCGAACGGTATAAAACCGGTAACGAGCGCAAATTTCTTAACGAGTTTGGCATCGATCAGATAGAAGTTGAGCACGATCTGATGAATGTAGGTAAAAAAGCTTAACATGAGCTGCATCAGACTGCTCGCTACAGCAAAAGAGGAGATAGCCAGCGCGATTCCGGTTGTTTTACCGAGAACAATGTTAATGACAGGACCTATAAACAGGGCTACAAAACTGGAGAGCAACAACGGTTTGTAAAAGCGATACACATCTCCCTTGCTCTCAACGGGATGATCCTCAAGCTTGGCAGGCATTTTTCTCATAATGTTTCTGCCTTCCAAGTAGCTAACCAGAGCTTCAATCATCATTCCCGCAGCAAAGATGATAGCGCCTACACGACCGCTGTTAATAGAGTCTGTGTAGATGAAGTACAAGGATAACCCATACATACCTGCTAACCTGAATACCATACCAATGGTGAGCCATTTGGTTCGATTGTTCGTGATGATTATGCCTTGGTAGATGTTGCGGATGACAGAAAAAATACTAACGTACATCAGGATCTCGTATACGTCGATCACTTTGCTTAGTAGATCCGGGCTGACGCCGAATAAATATTTGAACACACCGGTACCAATGGGTGAGTACACAATAAGAAATCCGATGAGTAGCACGCAAGCCAGAAATATTTTGGTCACAAACGTAAGAGCCTGAAAAGAGAGGCGGTCCCGCACCAGGGCGGAACAGGTTTGACGCAACAAGGTGGAGGGACGCTCCGTGAGGGTCAGCAAACTTCCCGCAATGGCATAACTTGCAATAACAGTCTCTGGATGAGCAGAGCGTGCAAGTGTGCTGTTAATGATTACGTGTGATATCGTAACTAGAGAGGCGGAGATGCCAAGTGGCACAAAAAAAGAAAATAACCGTCTCCACGAAAGTGGTTCACCTGACGACATGTCAACGACTCCTTTGATGGATAGAAATATGGATAGTATATCATAAAGCTTTGAACGGGGATGCGATTTTTTACGCGGTTTATGCGGTAGATCATTTGTACAATTAAGGGGATCATATTATAATAGGAATGGTTAAAATCGCTCTAATACGTATTCAACCAAAGTGGAGGCACATTTATTTTGAGCCAATCAAATCGAAAACGTCATCAGTACCCGCGAGGACCGCTGGCATTGATGAGAGGGGTGTACAAATACACCATTCCGGAAACGCGTAAGGCATTGGATGGATGGCGTGCTCAGGCAGAGACAATTCCAAATGAGGAATTACGTACTCAAGCACTTGCCAGTCTAAGGGATAAGCAATTTCACTGTGAAGGTGGAACTGTCTATGCATTAGCGGATATGTCCAATAGACATATTCTTATTCCGCTAATCGTTTCGTATCAAACCATAAGTGATTATTTGGACAATCTGTGTGACCGCAGCACCTCGATGGACCCGGCTGATTTTCGCTTGCTCCATCAATCTATGCTTGATGCGGTAGATCCCGAGGCAACACCTGTCAATTATTATGCGCTCCGTGAGGATCAGGATGACGGTGGTTACCTACGGAATCTGGTGACGACATGTCAGGAGCTCACTCGTCAGCTACCAGGATATGCGTCAGCCAAGCCCCAAATACAGGATCTGGCAGGCCTATACACGGACCTGCAGGTATATAAGCACATCAAACCGGAACTGAGAGAAACGGCTTTGCTCGAATGGTGGTCGGAGCATCGCCACCGCACACCTCAGTTTCGCTGGAACGAATTTGCCGCTGCTACGGGCTCTACTCTGGGTGTATTTATGCTGTTTCTCGCTGCAAGTGACGATCAGCTGACCGAAGAGCAGGCGGTATCGATCCACACTGCCTATTTCCCGCACGTATGCGCATTACACATCATGCTCGATTATTTGATCGATCAGGATGAGGATCGTGTCGGTGGGGATCTCAACTTCTGCAATTATTATGAGAATGTAGAGATGATGCTGGATCGAATTGCTTTTATTGTGGAGATGGCTCGCAGTGATGTGCAGAAGATTCCGGGAACTTCTTTTCACCGGATGATTATTGAAGGACTGATAGCCATTTACCTGTCTGATCCCAAAGTCAGCGAACAGCATGAAGTTCGCGTCGTGTCCAAACGCTTGATGAAGAACAGTCCAATGACACGTGTGTTTTTCTTCATTTTCAGTCGGTGGATACGGAAGCATATGTAAGTCAGGTGTATTGTTGCGGAGCCTGAAGTGAAACTAGAGGAGGAAGAAACATCATGACAGCAGTAAAGAAAATCGCAGTGCTAACGAGCGGTGGCGATTCACAGGGGATGAACGCGGCTGTTCGTGCGGTTGTTCGCAGCGGACTATTTCACGGATTGGAAGTGTTCGGTATTCAGCGCGGATACCAAGGGCTTTTGAACAATGATATTTTCCCGATGGATCTGCGCAGTGTTGGGGATATTATTCAGCGCGGGGGAACCGTTCTGCAATCTGCACGTTGTAAAGAGTTCTATACCGCGGAAGGCCAGCAAAAAGGAGCAGATATTTTGCGCGCACGCGGTATTGATGGTCTTATTGTTATTGGCGGAGACGGTTCATATCATGGTGCAAACAAATTGAGCAAGCTTGGCATTAACACGATGGGTTTGCCAGGTACGATTGATAATGACATATCATTTACGGATTACACGATCGGATTTGATACATCCGTAAGTGTTGTGGTTGATGCGGTGAACAAATTGCGTGACACGATGTCTTCGCATGAACGTTCTTCCATCGTTGAGGTTATGGGCCGTCACTGCGGAGATATTGCGCTCCATGCCGGACTTGCTTCGGGAGCAGAAACCATTCTGGTGCCGGAAGTACCCTTTGACATGGACGAAGTGGCTGAACGTATGAAAGCAAACTTTGCACACGGCAAACGCCACAGTATTATCATCGTAGCTGAAGGTGTAGGTAAAGGCGAAGACGTGGCCAAAGAACTGATGGAACGCTGCCCGACATATGAGCCGCGTGTTACCGTTCTTGGACACATCCAGCGCGGTGGTACACCAACGCCATTTGACCGTAACCTCGCTAGCCGTCTTGGTGACTTCGCTGTTCGTAGTCTGATTGCGGGCGAGACGGATAAAGGCTGTGGACTTGTCAAAGGTGAGCTGGTTCTTACGGACATCGATAAAGTCGTAAATACGAAAAAAGCATTTGATATGGAAACGTATGAGCTTGCACAACGCTTGTCTCAATAATTCCTTTCAACAAAAAAAGAGCACACTCCGTATGATTCGGAGCTGTGCTCTTCTTTTTGTATTCGGTGTATTCTCTTTCTTCTGTGTGAAGAAAGAAGAAAAGCGTGCGAGGAGAACGCAGTTTGCTTACGCGCGAAGGGAGGCTTGCTTTTGCACCCTGAATAGTCTCCACAACAGCGCTGTGGCTCCCACTACGAGCCCGGCAATGAGACCAATCCAATATCCAAATGCGCCAAGCGAAGTATAAGTTGCTGTGAGATAACCAACGGGCAGACCGATAATCCAATAAGCGACAAAGGTAATGATCAACGCAGGATTCACATCCTTGTATCCGCGCAGTGCCCCTTGTGTCGGCGTAGCAATGGCATCGGAAATTTGGAAGAAAATTGCGTAGATTAGAAAATGCTGCGTTAGTGTAATTACTTCCTGTTCGTTGGAATAAATTCTCGCAATCGGCTCTCCGAAAACCAGCAAAATGATCGCTGTAATCAAGGAAAGGCCAATAGCTCCCCCGATTCCTAGCAGACTATACTGTCGGGCGTCTTTCAGCCGGCCTGCACCATTTTCAAAGCCAACCAGAATGGTGAGTGCCATACAGATGCTCACAGGTAACATATAGAGTGTAGAAGCGAAGTTCAGTGCTGCCTGATGGGCGGCTATCGTGACCGTATCGAATCGGCTCATCAGCAAGGTGACCGCAGCGAAGATAGACGTTTCAAAAAAGGTTGCAAATCCAATCGGGACCCCAATGACCAGAAGTTCCTTCCATTTGCTAAACGAGATCCGTGACCATTGACGGAAAATAGAATACTTGGCGAATGGCTCGATACGATGGGCGAAAAACAGGCTAATCAAAAAAATAAGCCAATATGTACATGCTGTGGCCACACCTGCACCAACACCGCCTAATTGAGGGAAACCCCACCGCCCAAAAATGAGCAGATAGTTGAGCAAAATATTGACGGGGAGCGAGACGAGTGTGATGAGCATGGTAACACGTGTCTGTCCAAGTGCATCCATAAAACTGCGAAGTACTGTATATCCGAATAGGGGCATAATGCCAAAAGCTAGCGCACACAGAAAATAAAATGCTACATTTGCAACATGCGGCTCGAGGGGCATCGCGTTTAAAATGGGACTCAACAATAAAGCGCCTGCTGCTAGCACAATAAGACCTACAGCAATGCCCAGGTAGAGCGCCTGAATGACGCTCCGTCCAATCTGATCATGTTGCCTGGAGCCGAGCAGGTGAGAGACAACAGGGGTTATTCCCATTAAAATCCCGCTAAGTCCGGTCTGCACGGGCATCCATAGGCTTGTACCTATAGCGACTCCTGCGAGATCAGCTGGCGAAAATTTACCGGACATATTCGTATCAAAGAACGACATGGCCGAAAGCGCAATTTGAGTGGTGAAGATGGGCAAAAATATAATCAGGAACTGTTTGATCTTTTGTGGAAAGCTCGATGTGTTCATATTCACTTAAGGTGCCTCGCGATCTATATAGTTATCATGCTGATGTCATATCAGACAGCTATTAATTGTAGAGGATTTTTACGAATTTGAATAGTGTAACAGGAGAAAGGGGATTGAAGCAGGAACGGAGTACCTTAACAAATATTCAGGATGTAAAATATAAAAAAACCTCGCTCCCGCTATAAACGGGACGAGGCACGAGATTACGGAGTTCGTGACCAAATCTGGAGTTAGATGAGTTCGAACAGATAAATTTTTTCTAAGTTCAAATTAAGTTATTTGTACTGTACGCCAGGAGTATAGCGATTGGATGCATTCCATAGCAAATATTCATCCACATTCATTTCTTTCATCGCTTTAATCTGATCTTCGACCTGTTTTTTACCGTATTTGATATAATGTCCGCTACCCAGCCAGCTTGCGGTAAAGTCTTGAATCCATGGCCGAATGATTGGTTTGAGTTCTTTGGTAGGGTCGAGCTTCTTATGTGTATCCTTCATAGAACCTTTAATCGTTGTGTAAGGGTCTTTGTCAGGGTCTTTCACACCATACCAGCCGGTGGAATAATGACTTGGATAGACCATAGGTGAGATGACATCCACGTTTTCTGAAATTTTCACAAAATCCTGACCAATACCTTCGGCTGCCGGCACAGAGGCTGCATATCCAAAAATATCTACCGAAACTCGGACACCAAGAGGTGCGAGCTCTTTACGTGCGTATTGCACAAATTCGGCGACAACGTCAACGCGTGATTGATCGGTCTGTGTGTACTTTAGTGTATCTGCGCGTGTTTCAAATCCCTCGGGAAAGCGAACGTAGTCAAACTGAATTTCCTTGAAACCGAGCTTCGCCGCTTCTTTGGCAATTTCAATATTATAATCCCATACCTCTTTGCTGTAAGGATTCACGAAACTGTCTCCTTTACCGTTGGCCCATACAGAGCCGTCCTTATTACGAAAGGATAGTTCGGGGTTCTTCTTCGCTAGAATGGTGTCCTTGAATACAACAACTCGTGCGATAGGATACACCTTGTGTTTCTCTAATCGTTTCATCAAGGCATTGATATCTCGAATAAAAGATTTTGCTTCGCCCATAGTTTTCACGGCTTTGTTTTTGGACGGATATGTGATATACCCGAGATCATCCTTGATATCAATAACCATAGCATTTAGTTCTGTCTGATCGGTCAGTTCGAGCAGTTGTGCCATTCTTGCGCCACCAGCACTGTACGCTGTGACATATATGCCTTTAACAACAGGAGCATCAGGTTGCGGATCGACCTTGGCAGGGGGATTGTCAGCATCAATGACGACTTGTTCTTTTTGTGATTGAATAATGGCTGTGTTAAAACTGTTGCTTAACGAGGGTAATTGACTATTATTGCTATGACCCAGATCCGGAGCTACCGACGTTCCTCCGAAACCTCCCAAGGCCATTGCGAACAAAGCCCACAGTATGTTCATACTTTTTCACTCCCTTTATGTACATTACATACTTGATTATACAACAAAGCCTCCGTGCTTTTAACCATATTAATCCTTTTATGAAACATGTGGAAAAAATGAAAACCGCTCCCTGACTGAGGAATACCTCGTCAAGAAGCGGCGTAATCGATCTGAAAAATATTATTGAATATACACATCATTCTGATGCTCACAAATACTGTACTGAATGATTTCCATTGCATCTCCCTGTTCCAGGATGCCCAGCCCATCCCGGAGAACAATCAAAGAGTCGAGTTCATTCGGTTTTAAGAAAGGGAGCATTTCCGGGCACCATTTGTTGACAATTTCAAACAGTTTTACCGTTTCCGTATCCACAATAATCACCCTTTCCTACTCGAATTCCAAAATGGTAAGTCATTCGGCGCGAATCGGGAAAGCATATGGCTTTGTGAAAAGTAAAGGTTAGAACCTGCTTACAACATATTTAAGAGCGGTGCACCATTATTATACCACAAACTTGCGAATTGTTAACGGGCAGATAACTAACTGCGGCGGAATGAGCCCATCACGCCTACGGTTTCCACGATGTTAACAAATGCTTTTGGATCGGTCTCTTTGATAATGCGTTTGATCTCAACCAGTTCGTAACGGGTAGTCACAGTCATTAACATATCCTTTTCAATGTCAGTGTATGCCCCTTGGGTTTTAATTTTTGTGACGCCGCGTGGACGAGTCAGAAGTTTTTTCAGCATCGCTTCGGTTTCATTGGTGATGATGTAGAGCGTAACCTTGACGTGACTGATATGAATGAGATCCAGCACTTTACCTGTAACGTAGATCGAGACCATGGAGGCAAGAGCGGTATTCCAGTTATTATTCAGATAACCAGCTAGTAAAATGATCGCTCCATTCATACCCGCCATGACGGTGCCAATCGGGAAATCACGATTTCTGGTGAAAATGGAACCGACAATATCCAAGCCTCCAGTAGAGCCGCCCACTCTAAAGGAAACACCGGTACCTATTCCAACCAGCACGCCGCCAAACACACAGCTTAGAATTGGATCGGTCGCTACAGCAGAAACAGGCAGCAGACCAATAAACCAGGAAGTGGCTGCTACCGACACAATGCTCAATATAATGAAACGTCGTCCAAGAATAAACCAACCTGCAATGAGCAGAGGGATGTTAAGAACAAAATACATTATACTAAGATTCAAATTGGTAAAATAACCTAAAAGCATGGAAATACCGGATACTCCACCGCTCAGAAGCTGGTGGGGCACCAAAAACCAGTTAAAGCCGCAAGCAATAGCTGCAGCACCCAAAATGATCACCAAAGAGTGCCAAATTATTTTGGGCAATTTAATCACCTCATTTTTATTTAAAACCAGATTGCTGGTAATCTTGAATAGTTTTATGATATAATGATTTGTGGATATTCTTGAGTAGGAAACTTTTCCCAAATCGAAAGCTAAAATTTGAAATGTTTCAAACACATGATTGTAGTTTTAGTCTTATCTTGGGGACCCATTCATGGAATTATGTTCGTTCATGAAAATAATTCGTCCCGTTGGGATACCCTATAAATATTAACGCTACTTAAGAATACAGACAACAAAGTGGATTGTCCACCATGTCCACCATATAAAAGGAGTATGAATAATTTTGACAAATTTAAATTTCACAGATTTCAATCTTGAACCACTGGTGCTGCAAGCCATCACTGAGCTCGGGTTTGAAGAAGCAACACCGATTCAATCCAAATCGATTCCTTTTGCACTTGAAGGTAGAGATTTGATCGGTCAAGCTCAAACAGGTACAGGTAAAACCGCTGCATTCGGTATTCCGTTGATCAGCAAAATCTCCAAAACGGATGATAAAATCCGCGCCCTCATTATGGCACCTACACGTGAACTTGCGATCCAAGTCGCTGAAGAGATCGAAAAACTTACTCGCTTCAAAGGTCTACGCTCCCTGCCAATCTACGGCGGACAAGATATCGTACGCCAGATTCGTGCATTGAAAAGAAAACCACAGATTATCATCGGTACACCAGGACGTCTCCTTGACCACATCAACCGCAAAACAATCAAACTTGATGATGTACAAACTGTTGTATTGGACGAAGCAGATGAAATGCTCGACATGGGTTTCATGGAGGATATTCAATCGATCCTGAAACAAGTTCCAGACGACCGTCAAACGATGCTGTTCTCTGCAACAATGCCTCCTAACATTCAAAAATTGGCTCAACAATTCTTGACTAATCCAGAACACGTTTCTGTTATTCCTAAACAAGTCAGCGCTCCGTTGATTGATCAGGCTTATATTGAAGTACCTGAGCGCCAAAAATTCGAAGCTCTTAGCCGTTTGCTGGATATGGAATCCCCAGAACTGGCAATCGTGTTCGGACGTACCAAGCGTCGTGTTGACGAATTGGCTGAAGCTTTGCAAAAACGTGGATATTCCGCTGATGGTTTGCATGGTGACCTGTCTCAAAACCAACGTGATACGGTAATGCGTAAGTTCCGTGATGGCAGCATTGATGTACTCGTTGCAACAGACGTGGCGGCGCGTGGTCTCGACGTATCTGGCGTAACACACGTTGTGAACTTTGACCTTCCGCAAGATCCGGAAAGTTATGTTCACCGTATTGGCCGAACAGGTCGTGCGGGTAAAGAAGGTGCGGCATGGTCTTTCGTAACTCCGCGTGAGATTGATCACTTGCACTTCATCGAGCGTGTAACACGTCACCGTATTCCGCGTAAACCGTTGCCTACGATGGCAGAAGCGGTTGAAGGAAAACAACGCGTAACGGCTGAACGTCTCCTGGAGATTGTACAATCCGGTGAGCTGAACGAATACAAAGGTATTGCCATTCAAATGCTGGAGCAATATGATTCTGTACAATTGTTGTCCGCAGCTTTGAAACTCCTGACAGGCGACAAAAAAGATGCTCAGGTTGATCTGACTCCTGAAGATCCAATCCGTGCTAAACGTCGTAGACCAGATGTTCGTTCTGGCGGACGCAAACCATCAGGTTACAGCGGTAACCGTAGCAGTGGTGGCGGTGGTGGTTATAACCGTGATCGCAACAGCAGTGGTGGTGGACGTGGCGGTTACAACCGTGACCGCAACAGCAGTGGTGGAAGTGGAAGCAGAGAAGGCGGCTACAACCGTGATCGCAAACCGCGTCCAAGCAATAACGAAGGACGTCGTCCGGCTAGAGATAACTCTTTCGAATAAGTGTAACATTTAATGAGGATGGGGCAGGAAGCTGCTCCATCTTTTTTTACTTTGTAAAAGTTCATAAACTTTCCATTTATTAGAACGATCAGTCTTGCCTAAAGTGATCTACTTTCGGGAAGTGCTGGCTTTTCCTATATATAATAAGGTATATTAATATTAGAATTCAGGTTAGACGCAAGGTGCGGAGGAGGAGAAATGTTTGGAATTTAAAGGAGCTATGGGCGGGCTTTACCGGCTGACAGAATGGATCACAAGACTGGCCGCAAGCAATCTCTTGTGGGCGATCTGTTCTTCACCTTTCTTGTTTTTCATGATTATGAAGCTGCTCGTCATGCAACAGAATCTCGCGAACGAATCATTACAAATGAACTGGGCTATAGCCATTGTGGCACCGCTTACACTGTTTCCGGCGACCTCGGCTTTGTTCACGGTTGTTCGTAAATGGAATATGGGAGATACGGATGTGCCGATCTTCCGTACATTCTTTACAGGTTACAAGGAAAACTACAAACAAAGTTTAATTGGTGGCATTTTTTACACACTGCTGTTCGCAATCATGTATCTGGACTATACGGTTTATATGACCCAGTTCCGTAATATGCAACTGGTTGGCATAATTATGCTCGTGTTGTTGCTGCTATTGTTTGTATCACTGTTTAACTTCTTTTCTATGGTTGTACATTACCATATGTCGATCGGCCTTATTATTAAAAATGCAGTCCTGTTAACGCTGATTCGACCTTTCCGTGTGTTCTCCACATTACTGGGAAGCGGGTTGTTGTTCTATTTCGGATTGCGTTATCCGGTGCTGTTTATCTTTTTCATCATGAGCATCGTGGCTTGGTTTGCGTTCTTTAACTTCTATGCAACCTACAACAAAATGCAGGAGCAGATGCAAAAGATTCAATTGCAAAAAGAGGAAGAAGAGGCAGCTGCTTTGGCTGAAAAATCAGGAGAACAGGATGAAGCACAGAGTTCTGAATCTGCTGAAAATAAAGAGTTTACACAGCAAAAATAAAACATGTCTGTATGGCATTTACTTTTTACACAGTTAGGGATATAATAGGTGTACATCCTGCGATGTACGTTTCGGTTATTCGTTGTTTTGAACCAATGATGATGTCTTCGGGAGATTAATACAAAGTGTTGCTGAAAAGCCCTGTCTATACGACATGGGGACTTCAAATGCATTTTTGCAGTCACCCACCTGCCAAGCAGGTTCATAAGACAATGTAGCCGGACGGCATAGGCGGGTTTCTAATTTCACCATGTACAGCACCCTGACTTTTCCTTTTTACGAGGAAGCCGGGGTGTTTTTATGTTGATTTTTGGGTGGATCTGATGAATGATTTAATTCGGATTATTGTTGATACTAGTATTTTTGTTAAATATGATGCTTACCCTTTTGTTACTACTTGAACAATGTTACACTAGAATACATAATGGAACGGTTACACTCAAAGGAGGAAGGGTCTTGACCTTAAAGAGAACGCTCGTCGGTATCATCCGAAGTATGGAGGGGACCAGCGATCGAGCCAAGGATCCCAAATTAAAAACACGCTATTACAATTTATCCAAAGAAAAAGCCTGGGAAGAAGTATCTTCGACACTAAAAAAAATTCCGGGTTATAAAGTACTGCATGAGGTGCACTCTGTAGGCGAGATTATACTGGAAAAACGCACGACGTTTGGGCGTACAATGGATATTACGGTTTCCATTATTTCGGTGAGTCCTGTACGAAGTGCAGTGGATATGTACTCTGCTTCCCGCGGTTCATTGGGAGATCTCGGTTCCAACTATCGTACGATTATGCACTTGTTCTCCGTACTTGATAAAAAGCTCAGCAAGTATAAGGCGAATGAGTGAAATAAATGATGAAATAATAAAAAGCGAGAGAAGGATGACCTTCCTCGCTTTTATTCTGCAATTACGAAAGTTGTTTTACAGCAAAGCTTTTACTGCAGCAATGGCTTGCTCGAAGTTAGGGGAGTCTGTCATTTCAGGCAAGTACTCCACATATGTAATTTTGTCTTCGGCATCCAAGACAAAAATAGAGCGCATATCCAGTTGGAATTCTTTGATCAGAACGCCATAGTTTTGGCCGAAAGAGCGTGTTTTGTAGTCGGAAAGGGTAACCACGCGGTCAACACCGGCCGCACCGCACCAACGCTCCTGTGCGAATGGAAGGTCTACGCTGACGGTCAGAACAACAACGTTCTCGCCGAGTTCAGCTGCCTCAACATTGAAGCGGCGAGTCTGAGCATCACATACGCCAGTATCCAGAGAAGGAACAACGCTGATTAATTTAATCTTGCCTGCGAAGTCTTTCAGAGATGCATCTTCAATCAAGTTTTTGCTCACAGTGAAGTCAGGTGCTTGATCGCCCACTTTCAATTCAGGTCCGATCAATGTGATAGGGTTGCCTTTAAATGTGGCTGCGCCTTTACGTTCTTGTGTCATAAATAATGTTCCTCCTTATAAATTGGTGATCCGTGCCAAAATCCATTATAATCTTTTATGAAAGACATTGTCCAATCTGGACGTGTATCATTGTGATGGATTCAAGAGAAGGTCTGATTTTAACAGGGTGGAGTGAAAGTAAAAATCTATGATATTTATCCGTTATGAAAATTGGAAAGATTACTTGAAGTATTTCCCTTTGACGTCGATTCTTTTAATTGCGAATGTTGTTATGTTTATCGTGTTAACGTTTAATGGTGGTTCCACCAACAATATGGTATTGCTCAAGTTTGGGGCGCTGACGAATTATGAATTGTTTGCCCAGGATTGGTGGCGTTATGTGACTTCCATGTTTTTGCATGCAGGGTTCGGTCACCTCTTGTTTAACAGTTTTGCGTTAATTGTATTTGCTCCGCCAATGGAACGCTTGCTTGGATCGTTGAGATACGGTGTCTTGTATCTTGGGGGAGGAGTAGTAGGTAATATTCTTGCTGTTGCCTGGTATAATTCGATCGACAAAATTACGATTTCGGTAGGCGCGTCTGGTGCGATCTATGCTGTCTACGGGGCATTTCTCTACGTGGCATTGTTCCAGCGTAACATTATGGATGAAACCTCGCGCAAAACGATGTATACACTGTTGTTGTTCGGGATTATTTTCTCCTTTGCAGTGTCTAATATCAATTGGATGGCGCATTTAGGTGGTTTGCTCGGTGGATTCTTTATTTATGGTTTGATTATTCGTTTATGGAAACCTCGGATTTTTAGGAAATAGGTAGAACGTTCTCGAGATGGAATGTGCGGTGAACGATATAGTAGGGTATAACAGATTGGAGCGATCAGGCAAGTGGAATTAAGACAGTTGCATTATTTTCTGAAAGTTGCTCAAAAGGAACATGTTACACAGGCGGCGGAAGAGTTGCACGTGGCACAGTCAGCGGTCAGCAGGCAGATTCATCAGCTTGAAGAGGAGCTTGGTGTGGATCTTTTTATGCAAAAAGGACGGAATTTGCAGTTAACTGCGGTAGGACAGCTTTTTTGCAAACGGGTTGAAGGTATTTTGAAGGATCTCGACAAAGCTGTAGGTGAAGTACATGAATTTCTTGACCCGGAGCACGGGGAAATTCGGATCGGCTTTCCGCACAGTCTAGGAATTCATCTCATACCTTCTGTAGTGGCGGCTTTTCGTCAGAAGTATCCGAATGTAAAATTCAGATTCAAGCAAGGGATGTACCCGACATTGATTCGGGATGTATTGTCGGCAGAAGTGGATCTTGCATTTATTTCACCATTTCCAGAAAAACATGATCAGGTTGCTGGTGATATTGTGCTTACTGAGGAATTGCATGCGATCTTGCCGCCGAATCATCCGCTTGCGGGAGAAGAGACCATTGCACTCGAACAGCTGAAGGATGAGAAGTTTGTGTTGTTCAGCAAAGGTTACTCCCTGCGGCCTATTGTATGGCATGCCTGCCTGGAAGCTGGATTTACACCGAAAATTGCCTTTGAAGGCGAGGAGACGGATACGATTCGTGGTTTGGTAGCGGCAGGTATGGGAGTAAGTCTGTTGCCAGAAATGGCTTTATTCCAGACGAATCCCTTGCAACCTGCTCATGTGGCGATCTCTCAGCCGAAAGTAACCCGAACGATTGGATTGATTCACCGTGCAGATGATAAGTTGCCACTCGTTGCTCAGTCTTTCCGCTCATTTTTGCTTCATTATTTTGGTTTACAACAAAACAATACCCCATCCGAATAACGGTGGGGTATTGTTTTTATTTATTTAACTTGTTCATTGAGTATTCGCAGCAATTAGTCCCGGCTATTAAAGATTCCGATGTAACGAATCAGTTCAAGTAAAGAGATCAATGCAGCGGCAACGTAAGTCAAAGCTGCGGCATTCAATACTTTGGCTACGCCTTTTTCTTCTTCATTACGGATATATCCTTCAGATACCATTATCTCACGTGCTCGATTGCTGGCATTGAATTCGACCGGTAATGTAATCAACTGAAATGCAACAGTGACAGAGAAGAAGATAATGCCGATTCCGACCAGGTTCATCGCGTTAAAGAGGAAACCTGCAATCAACAGGAATGGTGCGAGCCCAGAGGCAAAGTTCACAATCGGAAAAATCCGGTGACGCAATGCAAGCATAGGGTAACTTTCCTTGTGTTGAATGGCATGACCGACTTCGTGACATGCAACGGATAATGCCGAGATGGACTTTTCGTAGTACACAGGTTCTGACAAACGTACAACCCGATTGATCGGATCATAGTGGTCAGAGAGTGAGCCACGAACCGGTTCAATCGGCACATCGTGCAGGCCGTTAGCATCGAGCATATGACGGGCTGCATCATAACCGGTCATTCCGTTCTGGTTTGGTACTTCGGACCAACGTCTAAAGGTGCCCTTAACGCGAAATTGCGCCCATAACGAGAGCAAAAAGGCGATGATAATCAATACGAACATACCGTTATTAAAACTCATATCCATTCCTCCGCTTTCATAATAAGCTACATCATGGTGTTTTCAAGCAAGATTTTTAATGCCTCCATTGTACCCGCGCTTTTGGTGAGTAGTCCTGCCATCATCTTACGTGCTTGTACAGGTTTCATCTCTCCAAGCAATGGTTTGAGTTCATTGACCTCTCGCTCAAGTTGCTGAACATGAAGTTCAAGTGTTGTCAGTTTGCTGGCTACTTGTTCTTCAGTACTAACCAGACGCCACTTTTCAAGAGATTGTTTAATCTCTTCGAGACTATACTTCTCTTGTTTCATCTGTACAATACGTTCAAGTCTGGTTAAGGTTTCATGACTATAAAGACGATAATTTTTTTGGGTTCGTTCTTCAGGAGCGATTAACCCGAGCTTTGTGTAATAGTCAATTGTCCGTTCGCTTACACCAGCCGTTTTGGCAAGTTCGCCAATTCGAAAAAGTTTCATATCCCCAATGATATTCACCTCGCTTGCAAGTTCAAATGTAGGGAAATGTAGTTTCCACAAGCGCCTCAATGTACACGCTCAATTTTTCTTTCTAATAAGTATGATACATGATCATGAACCGTACAGTCAAACGTTATGCTTTGAAGATAGCTTGCTTTATTCCTATATCTATGTACTCAAAGTGTATGGATATGTACTTAAGTGCAAGAAAAAGACGTAAGACTTTATTCCCATAAAATATTTTTGGAAATGATAAAAATACTCTTGTCAACTTTCCTTACTTCTGCTTATAATGACATTAAGAGTTTCACGATATGTAAAGAAACATAACACAAGAGGGAGTGGGGCAAATGAGAAAGAAATGGTTGGTTTCAATGTTAGCAATGCTTACTTTACTGGCTTTTCCGGTAAGTGCATTCGCTGCTGCGGAGGGTCCAAGTACTATTGAGCTTCAAAGCGGTCTGAACTCGGCATTTACGTTTCTGGCTGTAGTGCTGGTATTCTTTATGCAAGGGGGATTTGCACTCCTCGAAGCGGGTTCGACACGAATGAAAAATGCAGGACACATTGCGGGTAAGACGATCCTGACATTGGGCATTTCAGTTATTGCGTTCTGGGGCCTAGGTTTTGGCCTCGGGTTTGGTAACGGTAACGGATTCTTCGGAACAACCGGTTTCTTCATGAGTGGAGACAACATGGCAGCTTCCTTTGAATCACTCGCTTTCTCTGATGTTCCACTAACGATTAAATTTGTTTTCCACCTTGCATTTGCTGCTGTCTCCCTGGCTATTGCCTGCGGTGGTATGGCAGAACGTGCAAAGATGAGCGTATATATCGTGTTTGGTACACTGTATACCATTATTATGTATCCGGTCGTTGCTCACTGGGTATGGGGCGGTGGCTGGCTCGCAGAGCTGGGTATGCAAGACTTCGCGGGTTCAACAGTAGTTCACTTAACGGGTGCGACAGCAGCGTTGGTAGCTACCATCTTGCTGAAACCTCGTATCGGTAAATATAACAAAGACGGCAAACCTAACATCATTCCAGGTCACAACCAAGTGTATTCCGTACTCGGGGTCATCATCCTCTGGATCGGTTGGTTCGGTTTCAACCCAGGTAGTACGTTGTCAGCGATGGGTGAAGGATTCTTCGGTTACGTGGCACTCACTACAAACGTGGCTGCTGCTGCGGGTGGTGTTGCCGCACTGTTGATCTCCTGGGCAGTTCTCGGAAAATCAGATATTCCTAGCATGTTGAACGGGGTGCTTGCTGCACTCGTAGCGATTACTGGTGCTTGTGCGTTCGTAGAACCTTGGGCTGCACTAGTCATTGGTGCAATCGCAGGTATCATTACATTCTTCACGGCTCAATATTTCGATCGCAAAGGTATTGATGATCCGATCTATGCGTTCTCTGTACACGGTATTGCTGGTATGTGGGGTGCCATCTCCACCGGTTTGTTCGCAACACCTGAGCTTGCTGAGAAAGTAGGCGTAGGTCAAGCGGGTCTGTTCTATGGCGGTGGATTCCACCAACTGGGTGTTCAATTGTTAGGTCTTGCTGGCGCATTTGCCTTCGTACTCGTGATGTCCTTCATTATTCTCGGCGGTATGAAAGCTGTAATGGGTATTCGTGTCACGGAAGAAGAAGAGACAATGGGGCTTGATCTTAGTGAACACGGGACATATGGATATCCTGAGCAAATGAAACATGCAGAATCCAAATCAGGTGGTACATTCAGCTCCTGAGGTAAATCAAGATTGAAATTGCTTCAAGGAGGCTGGATATGATGGAACCTATCTCAATAACAAACCTTTCCTGGTCTTATCGAGGGATCGATGGTGCAACTTCTGCACATGAACTGCGCCAGGCACGTGTTATTTTGCAGAGAGAACTCCAGAAATCAATGTCCGTTTCCTTGTCGCTGGTCGAATGGTACGAGATGGTAAATGAACTGCATGACCGCATTGCACGGAAAGCATTAGAGTTATGCATTCAGGGGATGGTAGAGGAGGGCTTCGGCCAGCCTCCCGTCCCCTATGCCTTTATCGTATTTGGAAGCTCCGGCAGGGAAGAAGCGACATTATGGAGTGATCAGGATAATGGCATGATTATCAGTGATGCTCCGCATGCAACTAAAGAAGAGTATTTCAAGGAACTGGGAAACCGTATTGCGGATTTATTGGAAGAGCTGGGTTATGCCAAATGCGAGGGCAAGGTGATGTGCTCGGAATCACTTTGGCGAAAAACACTGGCGGATTGGCAAAAGCAATTATTCGAATGGAGTTCCGACTTAAACTGGGAACCGGTGCGTAACCTAATCATCGCTTCTGATATGCGTTTTATTGCAGGGGAATCTAATTTGGCAGAGGCTTGGCTTACGAGCTTTTATGAACAGTTTCGCCGGGTTCCAGAGCTCTCTGATGCGGTATTACGTAATACGGTAAAACATAAGGCGACATTAAATATACTGGGTCGTGTCGTTACAGAGCGATTTGGTGAACATGCGGGCGGCTTTGATGTCAAATATGGCGTTTATATCCCGCTGGTCAACAGTGCAAGATTTTTGGCTTTGCAGCATGGGATCCAGGAATCATCAACATTAAAACGTATGGAGAGGCTGACTTCGCTTGAGGCCATTCCTTTTCAGTTAACGGACACATGCCAGCGTGCATTTACGTCTGCTTTGAAGCTACGTCGAAACACGCCGGTTGTTATACGTGAGGATTTACAGCAGAGCAGTGGTTTTCTGGATGAGAAACAGATGAAGCAGAAGCAAATTCATTATGAACTGAGGGAGACACTGGGATTGGTCAAGCGAGTGCATCGTGCTTTGCAAAGACAGTTGCGTTTTGCAGAAAGGAGACGTCCATGAGAGAGCCGGCAAGGGGCAGTACAGGGTTTTGGAATTCGCTGCGTCAGGGAGGGGTTCCTTCCGCCATCGCTTCCATTATGGGAGCCCCTACGGCGCAACATATGGCGTTTATCCGTTCTATGATGAGGGAGCAACGTAGACCTGAAGTGTTGCATACGCCTCTGGGCGAACTGGATGCTGTTGTATTTGATCTGGAAACAACAGGTTTTTCCCCCCAGCATGGAGATGAAATTTTGTCCTTTGGTGCAGTGCGTCTTCGAGGTGGCGTTGTGTTGGAAGAGGAACAGTTCTATACGCTGGTCCAGTCAAAAACGGCAGTGCCGAAGCATATTACCGAACTCACCGGGATTACGCAACAGATGACAGAGAAGGCGCCTACACTGCTTCAAGGATTGCATGATTTCATGTCCTTTGTGGGTGGGAACGTACTGGTAGCTCACGCGAGTGCGCATGACCGGGCTTTTCTCAATGCAGCGTTGTGGCGAACCTCCAAAGTTAGGTTGACTCATCGTTTAATTGATACGATGATGCTCGCCCGCTGGCTTGAACCTTCTAGACCCGGATATGGGCTTGATGAACTGCTTGAATCTAGAGGCATTCCAATCTATGGACGGCACCATGCGCTTGAAGATGCTAAAATGACGGCGCAGTTATGGTCTTGTTATCTTGAGGATATGCAACGCAAAAATATAGAGACCTTGGGTGACCTTTACACCCAATTAAGTCATGCGTAACGTTAATGGTATTAAGCTGTAGGGGTATAGTTGAAACGAAGCCTCACCACGTGGCCGTGCTTCATTCGATATAATTTGATAAGCGTTCAGGAGCATAGATGATCTGGAGTTCTCTGAAGCTGAAACCGAAAGATCGGGTGCACCAATCAGATATGTGTGCATCATTCCCGCGAAGTTCGGGAGGGCTTGCAGGTCCTCTTGCGAAGGAATCGGCAATGAACACGGATGGGTGTGGAAAATGCCAACGATCGTAACATCAGAGAAAAAACATTGAATCCATTCCGATTGATCCAGCGAGAAGTGATGCAGCGGGTCAGGCGCTACGTTACGAATGGGCTGAAACCGACTGATTCGTATGCCGCCCGCTGCGGATTCACCCAGCACAACCCCGCAGGCTTCTTGCGGCAGCGAAAGATGCATGTGCCTGGACATTTCTCGTTCCACCGAGCGAGGAAGGGTTAAGGTATTTTGCCGCCCGTGAAGTGCTGCCATTTGTATTCACCCCTCTCTCTTTTGGCTCCTGCTTAATGCAGGAGTCCTTTTTTATTTTATTTTGTTCGGTGCCGATTGTAAAATTTTAAGGGAAAAGGGTACAATATGAGAAAGGATTGATGTAATTCCATTGGATACACATTGAATGAACAAGAGGGTGGCGAGTGATGAAACGTAACATATACATACTGCTCGGAGCTGTCCTGCTTATTGGTATAGCTCTTGCTCAGAATACGGATAGTGGTATTGCCGCAGTTTTTAAACAGGAACAGCCTATGCCAACGGAGACGGGGCCGAAGGCAGGGTTGCTGGCACCGCCATTTTCGCTGACTGGACTCGATGGCAAGACGTATAGCGTAGGCGGAGCGAAAGAGAAAGCAACCTTTGTCAGTTTCTGGGCGTCATGGTGTGACCCTTGTAAACAAGAAGCACCTGAACTGAACCATCTGGCTGAAAAATACCAAGATAAGCTGGATCTTTACGGTGTAAATGTTACTTCATACGATAAATTGAAGGATGCCAAAGCGTTTGTGGACGAGTACAAGTTGACATTCCCGATTCCGCTTGATGAAAAGGGAACCGTCTATGCTCAGTATAATGGCGTTGCATTTCCAACGAACGTTCTTATTGACTCCCGGGGAGTAATCCAAGAGATCGTTCTTGGCATCCTGCCGGAAAAAGAACTGGAGAAAAAAATTAAAAAGCTGATCGCAAACTAAAAGAAAAGATTTTTTGCTTATCGTTTTGCATTGAAAAAGCTTCCGCCACCATCGTTAATGGTGACAGAAGCTTTGTTTATTTTCCGGGAAATAAGAAGCAGGATCATGTGTAGTGTTTGATTTAGACTTCTAGTGATTGATCAGACCTGGGGTTGGCATCGAAAAGGATTCCGGCTCATCCAAGATATTTTCCTGGAGTAGAGCATACCGGAAGCTGTGTACGAGCGCTTCCCAGCTGGCTTCAATGACGTTCTCGGATACACCGACCGTGTTCCAAGTATTCTCGGTATTTTTGGATTCGATCAATACACGAACCTTTGCGGCGGTAGCATCCTTTTCATCCAGTACACGAACTTTGTAGTCCGACAGGTGCATATGAGCAAGAGAAGGGAAGTACTGCACAAGAGCTTTCCGAAGTGCATTATCCAGTGCATTGACCGGGCCATTTCCTTCTGCTGCGGTATACAAACTTGTTCCGGCAACATTCAGTTTGACAAAAGCTTCGGATACCACGGATTTGCCTGCCGTTTTCTCCACAAGCATTTTGAATGATTCAAAGGTGAAAAGTTCTTTCATATCTCCGTTCGCTTCACGAATCAACAATTCCAGCGATGCATCGGCGCCTTCGAATTGATAACCTTGATGCTCCAGATCTTTGATTTTTTCAATGATTTGACGGGAGTTCGGGCTGCTTGGATCAAATTCCAATCCCATTTCTTGTGCTTTGGACACAATGTTGCTCTGTCCAGCCAGTTCGGAGACAAGCACACGTTGCTTGTTGCCGACAAGTTCAGGCACGATATGCTCATAAGTCCGGGAATCCCGCAAGATGGCAGATACATGGATCCCACCTTTATGAGCAAATGCGGCATTACCCACATAAGGCTGGTTGATTGGCATATTCACATTCGCAATCTCACTGATATAACGAGCAACATTCGTGAGTTGTTTCATGGAATCGTCAGAGACACATTCGTAACCCAGTTTGAGCTGCAAGTTCGGGATAATGGAAGCGAGGTTAGCGTTACCGCAGCGCTCTCCATAACCGTTCATTGTGCCTTGAACCTGTCGGGCTCCTGCTTGTACAGCACTAAGCGTGTTTGCAACCGCTAGCTCACAATCATTATGGGTGTGGATACCAAGATGTGCTTGCGGCAACATCCGATGCAGGGTGGATACGATCTCGTGAACTTCGTGAGGCATCGTTCCTCCATTAGTATCACACATGACGAGCCAGTCCGCCCCGGCTTCGTGGGCTTTGGTCATGACAGCTTGTGCATATTCTGGATTGTTTTTAAATCCATCAAAGAAATGCTCGGCATCAAAGATCACTTCCATGCCATTTTGTTTCAAATACGCGATGGAATCATAGATCATGGACAGATTTTCTTCAAGCGTAGTCTGCAAGGCGGTATGCACATGGAAGTCCCATGATTTTCCGACCAGGGTTGCGGCCTGTGCCCCGGATTCAATCATACGTTTCAGATTTGCGTCTTCGCTGGCGATGCTACCTTTGCGGCGAGTGCTTCCAAATGCAACAACTTTGGCGTTCAGCTTCAATTCCTTGACTCTTTTGAAAAACTCAATGTCTTTGGTATTGCTACCGGGAATTCCGCCTTCAATATAGTGAGCACCCAGGTCATCCAGCTTTTTGGCAATTTTGAGTTTGTCATCTGCTGATAAGCTGACACCCTCTCCTTGTGTGCCGTCGCGTAATGTTGTATCGAAGATGGAAATGGCCTTTGACATGAAGATCCTCCTTAAGGTAAAGCGCTTTTTTATAAGTTTTGATGGTATGGTTGAAAAAAGGTAAGAACGTTAATGGATAAATCCTTCGATGTAGCAACGCTACACTGTGTTAAACTGGTTAGATGGATTTGTCCCAAACTCGTGAATTTGTATAATTAATTATTATAGCATCATTATAGCCAAATGCTACATAGAATTCGCAGGTTGACGTAAACAATTTTGATTTAATTGTGAAAAAGGGTCCGGGGTATCAAAAGGCGACCTATGTTATAATTTTAACAACGAAAGGTAGGGAGTAATAGTGACCATACTATGGGAGAATGTAGTTGTTACAGTAGTACTTTTGATTGTGATTGGTCTGGTTGTGAGGGCCGTGTTCAAGAAACAAAAATAGACCTGGATGAAAATAAAGCGAACTCCCGGCCGGGAGGAGAGAAAGGGTGGGGGGCGTGAAGTCTTCAGACAACAATCCTCCAATGAATGTAAGCGAGTATTATCCAGCGGCTGGCAGAGTGATTCTGCATGTCGACATGAACGCCTTTTATTGCTCAGTACATGAAGCAGAAGAGCCGGAGTTATATAGAGGAAAAGCGACTGCTGTTGCGGGTAGCAGCGAGTTGCGTAAGGGTGTTATTGTCACTTGTTCTTATACAGCCCGAAGCAGAGGGATTTCAACCGGCATGGTTGTGCAACAGGCGATGAAAAAATGTCCTGATCTGATTGTCATTCGACCGGATTTCCACCTGTATCGTCAATACTCCAGAGCGTTTATGCAGATTGCGTATAGTTATACGCCTTTGCTGGAAGCAACCTCAATTGATGAGTGTTATCTGGATATTACGGGTTCGAAACAATTCGGTACACCTATTGAAATCGCTGAACAGATTCAGCAGAGAATCATGGAGGAACTTGGCCTGCCCTGTTCCATTGGGATTGCGCCGAACAAGCTGCTTGCCAAAATGGCTTCGGATCTGAAAAAACCGAACGGCATATCGATTTTGCGAATGAGGGACGTGCCGCGCATTTTATGGCATAGACCATGTAACGAGATGTTTGGTATCGGGAAAAAGACGGCCGAGAAACTTAAAAAGCTGGGCATTGATACGATTGGCCAACTGGCTAAGTCGGACGAAAAAATGCTGATAGACCTGTTTGGTGTAAATGGAACTTGGCTCAAAAATTCGGCTAATGGCATTCATCACTCGCCTGTCGTTGCGGAGCGGGAAGCGAATAAATCGATTGGGCATACAACAACACTGCCAGCCGATGTCTCTGAAATGGGGGATATCCACCGCGTCTTTCTCAACATCAGTGATCAGGTAGCCCGAAGATTACGCAAACACGAAATGCTCAGTCAAGGCATACAGATCACGATTCGTACACCTGATATGAAAACGATCACGAGGTCCCGCATGATGGATATACCTACAGAGGACGCGGCAGTCATCTATCGTGAGGCCTGTAAGCTTTTTGCAAAACACTGGGGAAATGGAAAACCTGTACGAATGCTTGGCATCACGTTGCAGACATTGATTCCGCGAGAAGAGTCAGCTGTGCAGATGGATTTGTTTGAATATGAACAAAAGCCGAAAAAGGAAAGTTTAATTCGAATTATGGATCAGCTCCGGGATAAATTCGGTGAGAATGCGGTAGTGACTGCAGGTATGCTGGGGGATGACCCTTCCGTATTGCTTCGTAACCACAAAGTAAGGGGGACGTCACTGCAAAAAGATAACTTGCAAAGTTTCGACTAAACAGGGATAATATAAAGTTGTGGTTGTTGCAATTTCATTTGTAATTATTCAAACTTTGGTTTAATATGTTTTTAGATAAAAACACGGTTCGTGGTGAACTCTAGGAGGAGAGATTGTACAATGAGTAAATATACTTGGGTTGAAAAAGACACATGTATTGCATGTGGTGCTTGCGGAGCAACAGCTCCAGATATCTATGATTATGATGATGAAGGTTTGGCAGAAGTGATCTTTGATGGCGATGCTAACAAAGGAATCAAGGCCATCCCTGATGATTTGTTCGATGATATGCAGGATGCATGCGATGGTTGCCCTACAGACTCCATTAAAGTAGCGGACGAGCCTTTTAATAAAGAAGGTTAAGTTTTTTCATTTCATGTACATCAAAGCACATTTTTTGTCGCAGAGACAGGAGGTGTGCTTTTTTATATGTTAAATTCAAATGGTTAGTACCAAGTACTGAAGTCCTATGCATATTTTGACGCTGGATGCCGATATATAACTCTATAAGCTTAAGCCGGAATAGTGGAGGATTAGATGCAAAATACGGATCTAAGGTCATATGTCAAGAAACATCCAGATAATAAAATGGCATGGTATTTGTTAGGCAAAGAGTACCTTGGCGAAGGACAGGAAGGAAAGGCCAATTATTGTTTTCAGCAAGCGGGCGAAGTGTATGAAGCTTTCGAGCGGAGTAAAGCCCCTGCTGACATATGGATGGACTATCAGGATAAGTTAGTAGAGATGTCTGAGCTTAAGGAGAAAAAGAAACGCAGACGCAAAATGTGGCTGACTCTGTTAATGGTACTACTTTTAGCGGGTTTACCGCCTGCAGATGCCCCTGGTGCCCATAAAGGGGCGACGGATGCCCTGTCTGAAGCCCTGGAGTCAGAGGACGACACACCTCCTGCAGAGCTTGCTAAAGAGCAACAAGGAGTGAGTCCAACGTCCACAGAGCAGAGCAATGTGTTCACAGCGGCCGGATTTGGCAATGGAAACGATGGGGGAGATGCTCTTGCTGCTGCCTGGTCTGGATCAGGTGCCGGAATGAATACGACGGCTGTTCTCGGAATGCAGACATCAGAGAAATGGTCTGTCTGGAAGCGGGATATGCCAGTCAAATACATTATGCAGACCAATGAAAAAGGCAAGCTCACGGCCCAGAGTTATGATGCAGAACAATGTAACTGTGAACCGCCTAAAGTATCCTCTAAGATCAAACGTATGGCCTCCGCGTGGACAGCTAAACAGGAGACAGCCGCAGCGTTGTCAAGTGCAATCCTTTCATATCATAAACAACACAAATCCTGGCCAAAGACTGTCACAGCACTGGCCCAGCCGTTTCCTAACAATATTTTGGGAGAAACTTCAGCTGAAATGAGTGAGATGTTTCCACAGCTGTTAGCCACTCATCAATCCAAGGCTCAAGAGGCAAGTTCTAACGGTAACGGGAAACAACAGGCTACCGGGTCATCCAAGACGAAAAAGGCACCGTTTGCTGATACGTTAGGGGGACAGCCTTTTTTTGAAGAGCCGCTTGAGATTGTAATCGACAAGAGTAACCACAGGTTGGCACTCATCAGCGGGGATACGATCATTCGGATGTATGAAGTGGGTCTGGGCGGAGAGCGGACGCCTGAGGGCTCTTATGTCATTACGGATAAAGTGGTTAATCCGAATGGCCACTCTAATGGAGAGTTCGGAACTCGAGGCATGCAGCTCTCGAATACGAATTATGCCATCCACGGGACTAATGAGCCTGATAGCATCGGCCTTGATGAGTCCCTTGGATGTGTGAGGATGAGCAAAGCGGATGTGGAAGAGTTGTTCGCTCTTGCTCCGCAAGGAACTCCGGTGCGCATTGGTAAAGATCTGCTCCCAGAGCTAACATCTGTGCCAAAAGCCGAACAGCGGTATAAGTACAAACTTGTTCCTCAGCAGAACAATCCAAACAAAACATATCACTGGCTAAATTGACCCTGCAGTTCTCTGATATAATTGTAAAGTTCCCTTTAAGCTCAGAGATTACTATATGTAAGTTCGGTTAGTGGATGCTGATTCAACTACATATTGGCAATAATAAGCAAAGCACCAATGATAACGATCAAACCGCCAACGCTGGCTGCTGTCCATATGATGGCTTTGCGATTGACCTCTTCTTTTTTTTGTTGCAATGCAGGTGGTTTACGTTTCTGAGCCATGGCTTTTTTCCTCCTTCATAGGTATCGAAATGGTCTAGAGTAACCATGCTTTCATTGTAAAGAATTCAGCCTGCTATTTCCAGTGGGTAGGTCGATTTCTTATGCTTAGATCATCTGATTTGAAATTTGTTTGTCTATGCGTAAATGACTTTCTTTTTGAAGGAGAAACGGCTAGACTTGTGTGTAGAGTTTTTTTACATATAAGAGACGGAGAGCGGCCATATGGCGTACCGAACCAGAACGGAGTGAGTGATTTGTTATACAAAAGTCTTGCTAAACCTTTATTGTTTAAAATGGACCCTGAACAGGCCCATCATCTGATTATTGGTGGCCTAAGCGGTGTGGGTAGTGTCCGTCCAGTTCCATCCGGACTACGTGTCATGTACGGCGTGCGTGAAACCCCGGATCTGGCGGTGGACATGTTCGGTTGTCATTTTCCTACACCGGTTGGTCTAGCCGCAGGTCTGGATAAAAACGGACAGGCTGTTACCGGCTTCTCTTCGATTGGGTTCGGATTTATGGAGGTTGGAACGGTGACACCGCTCGCACAGTCTGGCAACGATCAACCCCGCCTATTCCGTTTACCGCCAGATGAAGCGCTGGTGAACCGGATGGGCTTCAACAATCTCGGTGCAGAAGCGATGGCAGGAGAACTGGCGCGTCTGCAAGAACGTCGTATCCCTGTAGCGGTCAATATTGGGAAAAATAAAGTCACTCCAAATGAGGAAGCTCATCTGGATTATGCGAAATGTATACAAGCGTTATATACTTATGCCGATTTGTTTGTGGTCAATATCAGTTCACCAAATACACCGGATTTGCGTAATCTGCAACATGGGAATGAATTGAAAGAACTGCTGGCCGCAGTGATGGAAGAGATGAATCGCCAACAGGCTAAGGTTGGTGGAGCAGCCAAATCCGTGCTTGTCAAAATAGCTCCTGACGTGAATGAGCAAGAACTCGAATATATGGTTGGGACGATTGCGGCGAGTGGGGTGTCGGGTATCATTGCGACGAATACAACGATTAGTCGTGAAGGTCTCTCGCATCAGCACGCGAAGGAAACGGGCGGGCTCAGTGGAAAGCCGCTACGTGAACGTTCAACAGAAATCATTCGTCAGGTATACAGACAGACTGAAGGCAAGCTCCCCATCATCGGCTCCGGTGGCATTTTTACCAGTGAGGATGCTTATGAGAAAATTAAAGCCGGAGCAAGCCTGGTAGAAATCTATACTGCGTTAATCTATGAAGGACCAGAAGTAAACCGTAAAATCCATGCTGGATTGCGCGAATTACTGCGTAAGGACGGATATCATCATATTTCAGAGGCGGTTGGTGCAGACCACCGTTAAAGAGCGATATACCCCCAGAACACGGAATAATAGAAGCGTGGGAGAGTGTAGAATGGATCAGGACTCTTCCCCCCGGCAAACATCATGTATAATGGATAAGAACAGGGGATGCTATAGAGACAGGAGGCTTAACGATGGACGGTAGAGACTGGGGTACATTTTTACTTCCTTATGAACAAGCGGTAGAGGAATTGAAGGTCAAATTCAAAACGATGCGGGCCGAATTGAAGAAACGGGAAGAATATGCCCCGATAGAATTCGTTACAGGCCGTGTCAAAAAAATCTCCAGTATTCTGGAAAAATCAAGACGTCTGAATGTGGCACTGGATGATGTGGAGACGGGGATAGAGGATGTTGCGGGTATTCGGATTATGTGTCAATTCGTGGATGATATTAGGCGTGTTGCCGAGTACATCAGAGCACGGAAAGATTTAACCGTATTGATCGAAAAAGATTATATAACCAACTTCAAAGAAAGTGGTTATCGCAGTTTTCATATGATCATTGAGTATCCTGTACAGACGGCCTTGGGGCAGAAAAAAGTGCTTGCCGAAATTCAGATTCGGACACTTGCCATGAATTTTTGGGCAACGATTGAACATTCTTTGAGCTATAAATACCGGGAAAGTCTGCCGGAAGACATGCGAGCGAGACTTAAGAAAACAGCTGAGGCCGCTTTCGTCCTCGATAATGAGATGTCAGCGATCCGGCTGCAGATTCTGGAAGCGCAGAAGGCTTTCGAGGATGATTCCAATATTGTGTCAAGAACGCTCAGTATCATTCAACAGCTGTATTTCTATCATCTGGTTCATGAGGCAATTGAAGCACAGAGACGATTCAATGACTGCTGGGAACGGAATGATATGGAGGGGCTCAAAGTGCTGCTGGATGATGTAAAGGGACTTCTGAACAACGCCAGAAAGGGCGAAAATCCAGATGAGCAGTTATGAACCGCTCTACATTGATTATCTGATTTATTTTAATCGGGATCGGGATTATTTCGAGTGTCATGAGGTGCTTGAAGAATTGTGGTTGGAAAGAGATCGAGACCCGCTATACAAAGGCCTGCTGCAAATCGCGGTGGGACTGTATCACTATAGAAATCGTAATTTTCGCGGTGGACGAATGATGCTGCAAAGTTCTCTCGAACTGCTGAAATCGTATCCTGACAGTATTCTCGGTATCCATCTGGGCGATTTGAAAGCTGACGTTCACAGAATTGTAAACGAGTTACAAGACCATGATTCTGAAAAACTGGAGTATCGTGATCTGTCTATCCTTATTGAGGATAAGGCACTTGTACAGCATATACAGAAAAGGTCGCTGGAGCTGAAACCTAATGTTCCGCAGCGGCGAAGTCCAACCCGGGGACGAATTTACGAAGAGAAAATGAAGGCACTACAGCAGACGGAGTTACATGAGCATGACGAGAACGCTAATCATCAAGCAAATAATTAGGGTCCTACATCCTATGTTTGTATAACAAGACACCCCGACGATTCCTTTACAGGAATGATCGGGGTGTTTTTGGTTTATTGAATTTAATTTTACCAAAGTTCATTGAACTAGCTTTTACTTGGAGTTGCACTGCCTTTATACTTATCAAAAAATTGCTTGTAGTCGTCCAGAGTATAACCGTTGTCGCTTCCGTTCTCTTTCAAACCGCCAACCATGCGGTCTTTCTCAACGCCATCTTGGTAATAAACGAGTGTAGGTGTGAATTCAATGTTGTAATCTGTCCAGCCGGATTCGAACTCGCGCAGGTTAAACTGTGGAAGCTTAATTCCTTCACTGTCTACCAGCGGCATCAATTGTGGTGTCGTTGCACGGCAGTGTGAGCAGTCGGAAGCAAAGAAATAAACAAAGAAGCTATCCTTGTTATCGATTCTAGCTTTCAGATCAGCCGGCAGGATGATTTGTTGATAGTTAGGATCTTTGAGCAACTCTCTTGTAGCCGGATTAAGCTTGGAAGCTGCAATGCCATAAGCGTTTTCTACAGTGTCCATCTGTTTCTTGGATTGTTGGTTCACGAGAACCAGCGCAGCAATCATGACGACTAGTATGCCGAGGAAGATAAGGATTGTAGCGCTTTTCTTTTTCTTCTTGGAATTCATTGTTCATCCCCCATTTTTCATATCGAGATAAAATTTGCAACAAAAATGCAGACTGGGATAATATGCATAAACAACCGAATTTTTGCTGATAAAACAATCTATTAGCATTATACTACATTACACGCTGTAGTGGAATACACATGATAGGATAGGCAAGCAAAATCAGGATATGATAACATAGAGCAATATGTCATTTTAACAGGATAGGATGAGTGGAACTATGGCCGTACAGTTGCCTTTGGACTTCGCAGAGCGAATGAAACGTTTGCTTGGCGATGAATTTGAATCTTTTATACAATCGTATGAACAATCCCCGCATGCCGGGCTCCGCATAAATACGCTTAAAATATCAATGGAACAATTTAAAGAGATTGCCCCGTTTGACTTAAGACCTATTCCCTGGTGCGAAACGGGTTTTTACGTGCCTCATGGGGTGAAGCCTGGTTTGCATCCCTATTACCACGCGGGTCTCTATTATATTCAGGAACCGAGTGCAATGGCTCCCGTGGAGCAACTGAACGTCCAGCCTGGAGATCGCGTACTCGACTTGTGTGCTGCTCCTGGGGGGAAATCAACCCAGATTGCTGCCAAGTTGCAAGGTAAGGGCGTGCTTGTCACGAATGACATTCATTCAGAGCGTACCAAAGCACTTGCCAAAAACGTGGAGCTGTACGGCGTAAGAAATGCCGTTGTGCTGAATGAGTCACCTGAGCGCATCGCGGATGCGTTTCCTCATTATTTTGATAAAGTGTTGATCGATGCACCGTGCTCAGGCGAAGGCATGTTCCGTAAGGATGAAGACATGGTGAAATCCTGGGAACATCATTCTGTGGAGAAGTGTGTGTTGATGCAGCGAGATATTCTCGAAACGGCAGCGCGGTTATTGGCTCCAGGAGGAACGATTGTTTATTCGACCTGTACCTTTGCGCCGGAGGAAAACGAAGCGATGATTGCCGAGTTTTTGAAGTTAAATCGTGATTTTGCTGTAGTTAATATTGCTGATACCGCTGGATTTGCCCCAGGACGTCCGGATTGGGTGCGTGAGATGTTGCCAGATCAGGCGACGGAGACAGAAGAAGTGCTGGATCAAACGCGCGGTACAGCCCGATTGTGGCCTCACTTGTTAGAAGGAGAGGGACATTATGTTGCTGTGATCAAACACTCTGATGAATCTAATCTAGAGTTAGGTAAAGAGTTACATGAAGAAAAACGTGGTGCTGGACAACGTGTGCCTGAGTCCGGATTGTTGCATGAACCGAGTGAGGATCGTTCCTTTTTACGATCGGCTTCGCTTCCTATAACCAAAGCCGATCGTAAAAAGGAACGTTTGTTACGGGTTGAATCTAGAGCAAGCAACGACAAAAGTACACGCGGTGGTAAACACACCGCGAAACCAAGCAAAAAAGGGAAAGAGGCTGGTGGTCGCAAGTCTGAGCGAGGGCAAGGACGAGGTGCGGATTCCAGTTCAGCTGATCCATTAGCGGTCTATGCTCAGTTTGTAAATGAGAATCTGGTTATACCGCTTGAAGGTGAGACGGTATGTTACGGGGATCGTGTATACCAGTCAGCGGTAGGTGCTGCCCGTCTGGAAGGGTTGAAAGTGATTCGCCCCGGATGGTTTATGGGCACGGTTAAAAATGGGAGATTCGTTCCGTCCCATCCCCTTGCGTGCGCTTTGCGTGCATCCGAGGCACATCGAAGTGTGCATCTGTCTTCTGAAGATGGAGAAGCAGTGAGGTACTTGAAAGGGGAAACGCTGAATATAGAGCAAGAACGGCTTAACCTTCTGGAAGGAGCAGCGCCTAAGGGGTATGTGCTCGTATGCGTGGATGGATATGCGGCCGGCTGGGGCAAATGGCTGGATGGTGTATTGAAAAATGAATACCCTGCAGGATGGAGGTGGACATCGGTATGAGTGGGAAAGGCAAACAAACACAGCGATTGGATAAAATTTTGAGTCATATGGGTGTAGGTACACGCAGCGAGCTTAAAAAAATGGTGAAGCAGGGACGTATTCATGTGGATGGCAAAGCGGTAAAGGACAGCGGCATTCAGGTTGATCCGGCAATAAACATCATTGAAGCGGATGGTGAGCGGATTGTTTACCGTGAAATGATCTATCTGATGCTTCACAAACCGCCCGGTGTTGTATCTGCGACGGAAGATGCTCGGGATAAAACGGTGCTGGATCTGTTGCGCAAAGAAGATCGGATCTTTCAACCATTCCCGGTAGGGAGGCTGGACAAAGATACGGAGGGACTTCTTATTTTGACAAATGATGGCCCTCTTGCCCATGATCTGTTATCCCCTCGAAAACATGTACCCAAAACATACGAAGCACGGGTGCTCGGGAAAGTGGATGTGGATGACGTGCAGCGTTTCGCAGCTGGCGTTAGACTCGATGACGGGTATGAGGCCATGCCGGCGGAGCTGACTGTGCTGGGATATGAAGAAACAGATGAAGGCATCGTATCGCTTATTTCGCTTATTATCCATGAGGGGAAGTTTCATCAGGTTAAACGCATGTTCCAGGCTGTGGACAAACGTGTTATCTATTTGAAACGTGTAGCCATGGGAGAACTTAAGCTGGATTCCGATCTAGCAATCGGGAGTTACCGCGAGTTAACTGCAGAAGAGCTGGCTTGTTTGCGAAATAACAATGCAACCAACTAAACACAGATGGGATGAGAAGCATATGACGTACAAATTGATTGCACTGGATGTTGACGGAACTTTATTGAATGATGATCATGAATTGACTGAATGGACACAAGAAACACTGATTCAGGCCTCACGCCAAGGGGCGGAGATTGTGCTTTGTTCAGGCCGAGGCCCGGCCAACACGATTCCTTTTATGAAACAGATGGGTCTGGATGGTTATGTTATCACGCATAATGGTGCGGTTACTGCGCATGTGGAGACACGTGAAGTTATTCATCAGTTTGCTCTGGATACCCAGGGACTTGAACCTATTATGACGTACTGTCGTGAAAATGATGTGCATTTTGACATCAATACCGCCTTTGGTCTATATGTGGATCAACCCGAAGGTTTGGAATTACAGGTAAGGCAGATGTATTATAATTTCCTGGCTGAGCCGCTTAAGCTACCCCGTTGGGCAGATATGACTGAACCTCTGGCGAAGTTTACAGCTTTTGGCCCCATCGAGCAGATGGATATGGTCCAGCGCGAGTGGACGTCCTGGAATCTGCCGTATTACATAACACGTAGCGGTGACTTTTTCATTGATCTGATGCATCCCGAAGCTTCCAAAGGTACGGCGCTTAAAAGGCTGGCAGATTCCAAAGGCATTGTGCCATCCGAGATCATGGCCATTGGTAACTATTTCAATGATATTACGATGCTTACTTTTGCCGGTAAAGGGATTGCGATGGATAACTCTCCAGAAGAGGTGAAGGCCGCATCCGATGAAGTGACCTTGTCTAACAATGATGAAGGGGTTGCGCACGCGATCCACAAGTATATTTTGTCCGTATAAATCTTCCGCTGCTTCCTTACTTGATCTACGAAAAAGTCTCCATCATCGTTCGAAAATGTACAGTGCCTCATAAACTACTGTCTCTAGGGGCATCCTAAGAGAATACGTTAGGAATGAGGAGGACTGTCAATGGTACAGATTGATTTAACGGCGGATCTGCGCACAGCAAGTGGTGAAGTGCAGGATATTATGGTAGATGGCAGATATACAGGCTCGCTTTTACTGATCTACAGAGAAGGGGAGCGTCTGTCAGGCAGCCTTCAACTGGAACAGGAGTCTATAGAAGAGGAAGTAGAGCAGCTAATTATTGATAAGGTACATGCTTATGTTCGTGCGCTTGCAGATGCGGTGGCGGCATCCTACTATGAAGTTTTGGTGAGCTGTGGCACGTTGCATTCCGTCCTGCAACCAGCGGAACGAAGTGAGGAGACGTTATGGTCTTCTCGCGGAACAGTGACTACGGAAGACGACGAACCGAATGACGAAGAGAGCCGTTATGGTGATGATTTTCCAGGCGAGCTGAATATCATTCCCGCATCTCGGGATGAATCGTTTACATATGAAGACCAGGAACATCTGCTGGAAATGGAGATGATCAGCGCCGGTCGTAACTTATCTAGCTATGTATTCAATGATGTTGAAGGGGAAGAGGTAGCAGAGGCTACGCTCAAACAGTATGGAGCCGATGCACAGGGGGAGATTCACTGGTACGAAGAACCTGACGACATGGTACAGGAAGCTGCGGCAGAATTGCTTGTACGGGAACTGGATGAGGAGATCATTGATACGATTACCATTCGGATATGGCATCAGGGGAACGAGTTGCAGACGCTAGAATGGGTGCATCGTGATTTTTCCGAAGAGCTGGAGGAAGATGAAGAGCAAGATAACTCCATTGATGCGACCGGAGATATGATTGAGCCAGAAGAGGCGGAAGAAGCATGTTATGTAATGCTCAGGAACAAGGATCGGGAGTTCAGAATATATGATCTTTTCGTTCAGGAGCGCGGAGGTCTGCCCGTGGGCACAGCGACCATAGATACGTCACATTCCGATTTGACAGGTTATATGGATTACGATGTGCCAGGCACGAGTGTGCAGCGTAAAACGTTGGTAGAAGTGCTAATGAGGGAGCTAAATAAAGAGATTGAATTCGACTCACTACATCTCACGATGCTCTACCGTAATCAGATTATTGACGAAGCCAGAATGGAAGGGTAAGAGGCGGACGCCTTTTATCCTTTTTTTTGAGTATTTTAATTTGATTTTTTGACGAAAAAAACTTTTCTCGGTATATTACGACTAGTTCTTTAATTAATGCAGTTGCGATGGTATCGAATGGGAGCGACTTTTGGATTTGGACGTAGTCCAAACCAAGGGAAGCGAGCAGTCGAAACCGGAGCATATAGGAGGGACATGATGACACACACATTCACCATTCACAGCCAGTACATTAATGATGGCTTTCAAGCTGTTCAAGCACAGCCGGAGGACACGGAAGAGGTGCTCTCATTGCTTGCAGAGACGGCATCCTGGTTGAAAAGTAAAGGCTCTTCCCAATGGAATGCATTGTTACAAGGGGAAGATTCTCATGATACACCTTCGGCCATTCGCCGAGGGGACGTCTTTGTTTTCAAAAAAGAAGCGCAGATTGCTGGAATGGTCATTCTCATGCAGAAGCCAAGTCCATGGGATCTCAAGCTGTGGGGAGATCAGGCCCACGCGGAAGATGGGGCGCTCTATCTACATCGACTTGCCATACGAAGAAAATATGCTCGAACAGGTCTGGGGAAGTCCATATTGGAATGGTCGAGTCGTGGCATACAATTCGCAAATAAGTCTCTCGTACGATTGGATTGCGGGGCTGACAATGTCACGTTAAACACATTTTATGCAGGAAATGGATTCGGCTATGCAGGTAAGCATGATGGGTTCAGCATTTACGAGAAACCGGTTGAATTGTAGCAAGAATTCGTGACGAATTGTTGAGAACATCATGAGGAAGAACCTGGAAGCAGCTAAGCTTGTGCGTCTAGTTTTCTATACTCAGCTTAGTCCTTTGATGAAGAGACAAATGTAAAACATAAGCTTCTGCATGTGGAATTGACTGAATATGTTGTATATAAGACTCAATAATTAAGTTGTCAAAGCGGTGGATGTTCTTGCTTTTCTATGTCATAATAAACATTAATGGTATTCAATAAAATGCATGAAAATACATTTTCGTGTAAAGAACGGAGTTGGAGGCTCAAGAGCCGCTTTACTGAACATATGTTCTAATATATCATAAATGAATGTGGAAAAAGAGAAATGAAGTTGGAAAGGGGGATAATGACGTTGAAATTGCTACAGGCTCTATTCTTTCCTCCGGAGCAGCCCGGAGGTGTATCCTCTATGATTCCTTATATGCAGGAGAGGTTTGCAAGCCCAAGATGGGAGATGGACCTGTTTTCCTTGCCCAAACGTATTCGTAACAAAGGGAGAGAGGAAGTACAGTTTGATACGTTTGACTGGACCCTCTATCAGGATAGTCCTGTGGTACAAAAGTATATTCAGACATATCGTGACTATCTATGGTGGACCAAGCTTCGCATTCAGAAGCCCTATGATCTGATTCATGCGCATCATCCTATTGCAGGGCTTGCCATGAAGTCGGTGTTTCCTGAGGTTCCCCTCATTCAAACCATTCACTCCAGTTATGAGAGAGAGCTTATTTTGAATGGCCGTATAGAGCCTGACGGGCTGGAACATCAATTCCTGCAAGCCATCTATGGAGAGCTTGAGTATCGTGCCGAGCGTCTGCTAACGGTATCTGATTCATTCCGTCGATATTTGAGCCCGTATGTGAAACATCCAGAACGCATCGGCATTATTCCGAATGGTTTTGATGAGAAGCGGTTCAAACCGATTCCCCATGATAATGCGGTCCCGCAACTGGTAACGGTCTGCCGGCTTGTTCCCGCCAAGGGATTAGATATTTTGTTTAAAGCTTGTGCGGAGTTAAAGGATAGGGGACATGATTATGTACTTCATATTATTGGAGATGGACCAATTCGTCCCGATCTGGAAGAGCTCGCACAGCGTCTGGGAATTTATAATGAAACGATTTTTTATGGATATACGCTACATCCTGAAGAGTTTATGCCATTCTTTGATGTGTTTGTACTGCCATCGCGTGCAGAAGCCTTCGGTTCAGTGTTCGCCGAAGCGGCGCTTAGCTGTCTGGCGCTTGTAGGCACCGATGTGGGGGGAATCCCTGAACAGATTGAGGATGGTGTAAATGGACTGCTCGTACCACCTGAAGATCCAACTGCGCTGGCTGATGCCTTGGAAAAGGTCATGCTGGACCCGGCATATCGCTATGAACTGGCTCGTTCCGCTTGTGAAAAAGCCAAAACATTTTACTCGCTGGGAAGATCGGTGAATGATTTGAAAAAAATGTACTTGCAATTTCAGGCGTAAAACTGGGAGAGCAAATATATGAAACAAGCCGCTGTAGTGTGATACAGCGGCCTTTTTGTATATAACGGATTTTACAACAGCCAATCCTCTGGATTGTTTGCTAATTCCTGAACAGCATTCATGAACAATCCGGCATGGTAACCATCACAAACTGAGTGATGAACCTGTAGTGATAATGGTAAAAATATCGAATTACCTTTGTGGATGAATCCCCCTGCCGTAATTATGGGAAGAAGGTAACGGTTATTATTGTTGATATTTAAGTTAAATCCAGTAAAAGATGTCCAAGGAATCATCGAAAGGGAAAACACATTTTCAGGTATAGGTGTCTTGGGAAACAGCTTGCCTGAACGTTTATATTTTTCTACATCGATAATGTAGGCATCTTGAAACGTGTTGAAATCATCGGTAACACGAGTCCAAATGGCAGAGAACGACTCAGATGAGTGATCAAAGATGGTATAGAGCGGTTCTAGCATATCCCAATATCCCAGATCTCCATCCTTGTTGTAACCCGTTCTAAAAGCACGATTTGAGTTAACCACACTTGAAATTAAAAAGATAAATGCAGGATAGAATCGATATTCTTTTTGTTTGATGAGTTGATATACAGCAGTTACATCCATTTCATTGGTTAGGCTGAATGAAGTATTTTGATTCATATAGTGATGGAATGTGTCTGTTCTATTCCAAGTGTTAAAATCAATTTTGTTAAAATTCATTAGATGAGCCTCCTAAATTTTATCTAGAACGAATTTAGGAGGCCAAGTTGTCTGCTTTTTTCATCAGAACCCATCCTTAACTAAGATTTACTTTAAATTGTACCATAACTTTATCCATTTAAACGGCTTCAACCTCATATCTCCATCTTCAATTCATATTATTCCGACCACGAAATGTACCCCAACGATCCCTAATGAGCTTACCCGCCCAAAAGAGTGCCATGCATCCGAAAATGGGATAAAGAACGGATAAAAGGGAGCTGAATCCAAATTGGCTAAACGAGTAACATAGCATCATGATGACTAGTGTAATCAACCGGGGATGAACATCGATATGTTGTCTAAGTTGCAAAGTCATGCCGTAGATGTCGGCAACAAACGTTGTAAATATTTCCATAAAAATCAATGAGACATATACAGATTGCACTATCCATCCCAGTTGAAAAGCGATACTTCCCATAGGGATTTCAAACTGTACGATGCCTGGCATCTGGGCCGACATTGCAAAATGGGCTGCCATCAGCATAAAACCTACGCCAATCCCGCCTAGAATTCCGCCCCATTTTAATGTATTGCGATGACGAATCTGATTGCCTACAGGTACAAGTACCGCTTGAGCGAGCGCAAGGTTAAATGCGGTGTAAAGTAATGGGGAAATCCATACCTGAAACGGATTGCTATCTGTTGTCAGTGTGACAAAACGAAAGACACCCGGATGATGTAGCGTACTGAAAATCATAAGCAGGGACAACAGAAGCATCATGGGCACCACAATACTGTTCATTTGCAGAATAGCTTGCATTCCGCGTCCCAGAAGAAGATATGTACCGATCAAAGTGATGATCAAACCAGTTTGGTAGTGCAAACCCAGATGTTCCATAAAGACAGAACCCGCCCCGGCGAGCATGACGCTGTTTACACCGATCAGAACAATAAGAGTAATCCATGTGATCCATTTGCCAGCTTTGTGACCAAACAGATGTTTGTTAAGATCCTCATAGGAACGCGAACGGGTATCATGAGCAATAAGCATCATTTTGGTTCCGAGCCAGACAAAGAGCATGGTGGACAAAGTGATGGTGATTGTGGCCCACTTGCCATATTGGGTAAAAAACTGCAATATTTCCTGTCCTGTGGCAAAGCCGGCCCCGACAACAGTTCCGATGTATGTGAATGCAATCTGTAGCACCCGGAATACCTGTTTCATGTGTTTCCCCTTTCAGGTCCCGGGATTGTTGGACATGCGGGTACCATAGTACAAGTTATGCTTGACCAATGAAAGTCATGACTGCAGGATCGGATAACGGCTCTGAATGTTCAGGTTCTGTGGACTTAGGGTTGATTTCGCTTGAACTTGTAGCCGGATATATGATACTTTATACCTCATAGGATAGGCTTGGGAGGTCAAATCATGGACGTATTAAAACAACGAATTTTACAAGAGGGTGTCGTCATCTCGGATCAGGTATTGAAACTGGATGGTCTTCTGAACCATCAGATTGATCCTGCATTAACGATGGAGATGGGACGGGAGTTTGCTGCTCGTTTTCGCGAGAGTGGAGTTACTCGGGTGATTACGGTGGAATCATCAGGGATTCCGGTTGCTTTTGCCGCAGCACATGAACTGGGGGTACCTTTGGTATTTGCCCGCCGCAAAAAAACGCTTCTGGCCGATCCTGATGCCTACTGCGAACGTGTACCATCCTTTACGAAAGGAATCGTAACGGATATTATGGTGTCTCGCGAATACATTCACGAAAATGACCGCATTTTGTTCATTGATGACATTATTGCAAACGGAGATGCCGCCCGCGGCGTAATTAAAATTATTGAGCGTTCCGGCGCAGAACTTGTGGGATTTGGTGTTGTGGTGGAGAAGTGCTTCCAGGCTGGTGCTCGCACCATCCGTGAACAAGGGATTCCAGTAGAAGCTCTTGTACGCATTCGTTCACTGAATAATGGCACCGTGCAATTCGACGATAATGAAATGTGACTTTTTGAAGGAAATTGGGCCTAATTTTTGAAGTATGACTTTGCATGGCCTTAGATTTCCTTTATAATGGGGTTATGTTAGGGAGAGGAGGCAACACCATGGGGAACCAACCGGCAACAGAACAATTCTTTATTGATAAGCTGGCGGAATCGAAAGTTCATTTTGAACGTGCCCTGGATTGTAAACATACGGAATTCGATGACCTTTATCCCTATATGATTGAACATCCTCAATTTTTCTGGTACAAACGCTATGTTGCCTGGTCAGAATTACTGACGATTGTAGGCTTGTGTGAAGAGTTGTCCTTCTCTTGGAAAGAACAATTTACACCGCACCAAGTAGAGTACCTTGAAGAACGTGTGATGTCCGCCAAAGTGCTTGATTTTTGGTTCGAGAAGAACGACAGCAAAGAGCACGCGCAGCGGTAACTCTCAGTCGGGACATTTTTTTCGAATGACATGACAGTCCAATACAGTCACGTGAGACCTAAATGACTTTTCATTTAGGTCTCTTTTTGTAAAGAAATTTGAGTATAGGAGTTATGACATGATTAGTGATACAGAATTGGATGCCCTGCGTTTGTCAGGGGAGAAGGTAAGAGTAGTGCGGGATGAACTGGAGTCTAATGATGTAACGGGCATCGTGGTAGCCTGGGATGATGAGCAAGTACTTATTCGCAGGCAAAATCGCCGTGTTGTGAAGCTGGATCGGTCTTACCGTTATCAGCTGTTCAGTGAGCCTCGTCAAAGTGTTTTAAGTGAATAAATGACATGAGTGCTTAGCTTAACGGATTCACGTTACCGGAGCTCCTTCTAAGAGAATGTCTGCTACACTAAATGTTTGGAATTACCATCAGGATCAGGCATATTTGCGACGCACGCGAGAGAAGATAGGTACAGTGGAACAATTCGCTGTATTTACAGCCGAAAGGGTGTGTTGCAAGTCATGACATTGATGAATGATAAAGTTCATGCGTATAAGGATCAGATTGGCGCATTAAGCGACGTTCTCCCGGATGTGGTGAAATCATATCATGAGTTTACGGGAGAGTGCTTCCAGCCGGGTGTGCTTGACGCCAAAACCAAGCAGTTAATTGCGCTAGGTATCGGTTTGTTTGCTAATAACGAAGTGTGCACGTTCTATCATGTGGAGGAAGCCCGGTCCAAGGGAGCGACCGATCAGGAGATCATGGAGACGGTAGCTGTTGCTGGTGCAGTGGGCGGCGGACATGCTCTGTCACAGGGAGCAATGAGGGTGCAGAAGGCGCTCCATTAGTGGATGAAGCAAAAGGTCATACCGCTCTTTTATAGAGCGGTATGACCTTTTTTTAAAGTTCATCATTACTTTCTTTACTGTTTGATTTCTTGTTGTACTTGTCTACATCTGCAAATTGCTCCATGATGGAGTATTTTGCACTATACATTATTCTGGATCTTCCTGTGTCATATTCGATGTTTGAGCGATCATTTTCCCAAAGATAAATAAGGGAGTTAGCAAAGGTTTCGATCTTCGGCTCACCATATTTCTGAGTAAGCTCTGCGAGGATTTCATCGGATTCTTGGCTGCTTAACGTGTCAAAATGATAAAATGCCTGTCGCAGTAAGAAGTCATCCAATGGATATGAACTTGCTGCAGTTTTCATTTCTTCTATTCTCTGATCCATAAGCTTGTAAATTTCTTCTTTCCTTGATTCTGTCGTTTCTGGATTTTCCAATTCCTTAAGCAATGTATTACTTTCGTTCATTAGATCCTGGCGGCTTGTATTATCTAAAAGATCAATAAAAACGTATGTAGCGTCAGCTTTTTTACCAAGAACAATTAGATTAGAGTATGTAATGCTTTTTTCATGTTCATAAAAGTTGTCCTCTTCATAAGTAGCGTTCCCATTCTTTTTTTCAGTTGAAATGACCTTGTCGATCTTGGTGCCCCAAGAAAAATCTCGAAAATCGTTTGCATTCCCGTTACTGCAACCTAGGATTGTGAATACTAAAGCAGCAAAACTTAAAACGAACATCATCTTCTTCATTTTTTGTCTGTTCTCCTTTCATGTCCTTAAATATTTTACAGGATTTGAGGGAAGCAATTGAAGACAAAAAATGGATATAAAAAAGAAGCACCTTTGTGGCTGCTTCTTTCTTTAACATGTAGCATTAAAGTTTACCCAACATTTTGTTGTACATAAATTGACCTGTCACCCGTCTTGCGGTTACATAACGATCATTGAAATACGGATTGGACAACTTGGTGATGCTGACACCTTTGCTGCTGGAGGCATGTGCGAATTGACCTCCACCGATGTATACTCCTGTATGTGAGATGCCTCTACCTGTTGTGTTGAAGAAGACCAGATCTCCTGTACGAATGCTTGCTTTGGAGACAGGTGTTCCGGCTTTCGCTTGTTGTTGCGACGTGCGAGGGAGCTCAATGCTATATTTGTTGAAAAGATATCTCATAAACCCGGAACAATCGAAGCCGGCCATGGTTGTGCCGCCCCATTTGTACGGGATGCCTGTCATATTGTTAACCATCGTATTAATTGTGCTTGCCTCTGTGCTTGTTGCCCCGGATGTAAATAGTACAGCAGCCCCAAAAATGGAAATAATCAGTTTTTTCAAAATCAATGTTCTCCCTTCGATGCCTACGGAGTTAGCTAAGGGTTCGGTAGAAGGTTCCCTATATTTCCTATGTATAAGAATAATTCACCCAAAATGGTTCCCCCGTTTTCAATCCTGAAACTCGGCAAATGAATAATTAAGTTTTTGTAACTATTTGAAACTATATTGCATAAATGCGTAATTGTCAAACCTGTTTAAAGGTGTTCATTTAGCCTCAATGTTAGCGGAATTATCGATTTTAGTTATCATTTTGTTGAAATTAGGGAGTTAAAGATTACAAAAAAGTCATTTGTGTTTCATATGAGAGAACTTGGATAATAAACAAGATTGTTATGAGCTAAAAAGGAAACCATTCTGTTTAACAAATTTTTTTGGTTTGTTGCATATATTGACAAAAATATATTTATTGCATATTATAACCATATTAAATACATAATTTGTATTTAAATTGTTTTCATTGGAATATATGTGATATAAGTAATCAAATTTGTAAATGGGGAGAGTGTTGTCGAGTGAAAGCAAAAAAATTAGTAACATTTGTACTGGCGTGTTCTATGGTATTCTCCGTAGCGGGAATGGCTATCCTTCCTGTACCGACCGTATCGGCTGCTGATGCTTCCGGTACAACGGCGAGTATGTCTGATATCTTAAAGAATCAGCGCCCCGATGGAGGCTGGAGAAAAGATTACAGTCAGACGTCAGGTGAATGGGCCAAATCAACGATCGATAACAAAGCTACATACTCAGAAATCAGAAGGCTAGCAAGTGAATTCAAAAAAACAAATGATCCGCGATACTCTGCTGCAGCGGTCAAGGGCATCAACTTTTTGCTTAATATGCAGTACTCCAATGGGGGTTGGCCTCAAGTCTATCAAAGTTCCGGCTATCATAAACATATTACCTATAATGATGATGCGATGATTAATGTGCTGTACATGCTTGATGAAGTCGCAGGACGTAAGGGGAACTTCTCCTTTATCGACAGTTCTCTTGCAAATCGTAGTAAAAATGCAGTTTCCAAAGGAGTCGATGCTATCCTGAATACCCAGGTGGTATCGGGTGGGAAGTTAACGGCTTGGGGACAACAGCATGATTCCAGTTCACTTAGACCTGCGGGAGCCAGAATCTATGAAGTGCCTTCATTAACTGCAGGTGAAAGCGTAAACATTGTGAAGTTTCTGAAAACGAGACCGGCTAATTCAAGAATTACTGCATCTATCAAAGGTGCCGAAGCCTGGTTTAATAAAGTGAAAATTACAGGATATCGGTATGAGAGAGCGAATGGGGATAGCCGAATTATTGCTGATTCCAGTGCATCACCGATTTGGGCACGTTTCTATGAACTCGGTACGGACAAACCGATCTTTGTGGGACGTGATGGCGTTGTGAAATATAAGCTGAGCGATATAGAAAAGGAAAGAAGAGGCGGTTATGCATGGTACGGCAACTGGCCGTCCAAGCTGTAGAAAATGGTTTATTTAACCGAATTTTCTAATAAGTCCACTACTTACGGATATATAAGTTTAATTTGAAGCAGGCCTGATAAGTGCGAATCGGATACATATCTGTTTCGCACTTATTTGGTGATGAATAGATGTGTTGACATGTTAAACTACGCGTGGTATATTATTTCTTGTCGCCGATAATGATTGGAAAGACACAATATATGCGGTCGTGGCGGAATTGGCAGACGCGCACGGTTCAGGTCCGTGTGGGCTAACCCCCCGTGGAGGTTCGAGTCCTCTCGACCGCATTAGATAGAAAAAGACCTCTTAGCAATAGCCTAAGGGGTCTTTTTCTATCTAATGATATAAAGAACAATCAACAGTCTTTAATTACAGTATTGTCTCAAAATAGACGAGTAGAGCAACTTAGGTCTATTCCATATGGGAGCTTGGCTACTTTTTGCCCAGCTAAAAAAGAAAAAGGTTTAGAATCAGATAACTTATGATGCTGCTGTCACCGTAATGTTATCAATGTTCGGTCCCTCTGTACCTGTTGTTACGATTCGGAGTGTATTCGTACCTGAATTCATAGGTACTTGAATTGTTTTTTCGCCCCAAGTAGACCAGCTTCCTGTTTGAGTAAAGGGCTCATTACTGAGTACTTTTGTGCCATTAACATAAATATCTAGAGTCCGCGTACCACTTTCCAAAGCGTAACGAAACTTTACATTTTTGGTGCCTGTGATTGTGTTATTGATATCATTCCATTGGATTGCGGAGCCTGTATAAGCGTTGAAGTTAACATATCCAGAACCGGTGAAGCCCGGATAAGCTGTTTCAATGACTGCATCCGTAAGTGTTGTTCCTGTTTCGGCCTCATATGTGGTGCCCGTGCCTACATTGCCGCCACCGTTGCCGCCAGTAATATTAGCAACAAATGTTGTTACACTCTGTGCTGGGAGTTGAGCTGTGAATGCGCCATTGGAAACGTTAATTGGTGCAAGACTTGCCAGATTACGACTGCTGTCTGTTACATATGAAGATACAGTGGACGCATTGCCATTTTGCAACACAAAGCGTTGACTTTTTGCCGAAGTGCTGCGGTTAATGGCTACGATGACGACCTTGTTATCACCTTTGTAAGCGGACACGTAAGTATTTGTATCCGGATTTTTGGAAGCATCTACTCTGACATAGCCTGGGCGAACAAATTTGGAGAAATGGGCCATATTGTATCCGCGCTTACTGATTGTACCGTCTTCCTTCATTGGTCCATATTGCCTGCGGATATACCACCATACATAGGCTTGGAAGTCGCCTTCAACCATGGCATTATGCATGTGGTAGGAGACGTCTAAGGCTTCCGGCCAGCGGTCAGCGGAATTGTTGTCACTGTTTGGATAGTACACTTCGGTCATCCAAAGCTCTTTGCCAGCTCCCTTTTGTTTGAAAAGAGGATAGGCAAAATTGTTGACCTGTGTTCCATACAAATGTGCTCCCAAAATGTCCATGTTAGCAAGTGCTTGTGGATCATTCAGGATTGGGTCGGATATGTTTTTCAGGTATTGGAAGGATTCTGGAGCCATGACTTTGGTACCTTGGATGCTACCTGCATTTTCTTTCATGAAACGCAGGATTTCCTGTGGAGTCCACCAGGTCCAGTCATGGGCATAATCCGGTTCATTTTGAACGGATATGGCATACAGATTCACGCCGTTATTTTTCATAAATGTTACAAAGTCATTCAGATGTTGTGCGTAAGCAGCGTATTTGTCATAACGTAACCGCTTAGCATTGGTATCACCATTTCGATTAAACGTCTCAACCATGCTGCTTGGAGGGTTCCAAGGCGAGGCAAAAACGATAGCTCCCTTTTCAATCGCACGTTTGGCTGTAGCAACTTCAAGAGCCCAATTATTGGGGTTCGGGTCTACCCAGATTCGGAGTACAGAGAATCCTAGCTGATTCTGATCATTTCCGAAAGCGGTTTCACGTTGTGCTGCAGTTAAGTCACCAACCCAGACCGGATGGTTGATACCACCAAAGCCACGGATTACTTGTTTTTCCGAGGATAAGTTGATGTTGGCGTCACTTGCTGCAGATACGTTGGTTGGAGTTAACATTAGGGGGAGGGCAGTTAAGCAGGCTAACAACAGGTTGACTGATTTTTTAAATTTAAACTTCATCTTCAATGTGTTCACTCTCCTCAATATAAGTGACTTGCGAAAGCCTGGACAAGAAAAATAAATTTCTCGGCATAACTTCGAAAAGGGAGGCATCACATCCTCTCAGAAATGATTGGGATAGATCTTTTGACAAAAAAAGGATTTGTTTTGTAAATTCTACTATATTATTCCTGTGAAAAATACCCGATATATTGCAGTTGTTTGTAATTTTTTATGTTTTTTTGACTCGAATGCTATTTTCATAGGATAACAGCGCTGTTTAAAATTTATGTCAACCGGTTGACATGTTGAATCATCAGCGTTTATGATAAAGCTGTATTCAAAATGTAAACGCATTCATAACAAACATCAGGGGGGAAGTTAAGAAATGAAAAAGACATGGGTACCGTTTGTTGGCGTATTGATACTGATGTTGGTCATTACCGCCTGTTCCTCGGGTAAAACAACGGATTCTTCAGCAAAGGATTCTGACAAACAGGCTGGAGGGGCTACAAAAGAGGTGAAATTGACCTTTTTTAATACCTCCGCAGAAGTCAACGGTGTTTTTGAGAAATTGTTCAAGACGTATCATGAGCTGCATCCTGAGGTAACCATTGAGCTTATTCCTACCCCGATTGGTGGAGCACAGCTGGAAAAGTTCCAATCCTTGCTTGCTTCAGGCAATCCGGCAACAATTGCCAATCTGGATGCAGGCACAATTTTGCAATATAAAGACAAATTCCTCAATCTGGATTCGGAAAAGTCAACGTATGAAGGGTTAACGAAGCCTGGTGCGGTAGATGGAGCGCTACTGGATGGTCAGTTTTTGGGTATCCCTTGGACAGCACAAGGGTATGGCCTTTTATACAATAAACGGGTTGTAGAAGAGGCGATGGGTGGCTCTTTTGATCCAAACAGCATTAAAACTCGTGACGATCTGGAAGCTGTTTTCAAAAAAGTAGAGGCGGCTGGCAAAGCACCTGTCATGCTTCATGGCGCAGATTGGTCACTTGGAGCGCATTATCTGGGACTGACCTATTCTCTTCAATCTAAGAACGTGGAAGACAATCGTAAGTTCGTAAAAGACTTGGAAAATGGAACTGCGAAGCTCACGGACAATGCTGCATTTAACGGATTGATCGATACCTTCGATCTGCTGAAAAAATACAACGCACGTAGTAAAGATCCACTCGTGGCAGATTACACCAAGGATAGTACGGATTTCGCCAAAGGAGATGCGGCTTTTTATTTCATGGGTGACTGGACATGGGCTGTTATAGGTAATCTGGAAGGCCGCGACAAAGAGTTTGGCATTATCCCTGTTCCGATTAGCAACAACCCTGAAGATTACGGAAATACTCAAGTAGCTTACAGTGAACCGAAACTCTTTGCTATTGATAATTCAGGTTCTACGGAAGAACAACAGACTGCAGCCAAAGCATTCATTCAGTGGATGGTGACGAGTGATGAGGGGCAGGATGCGATTGTAGCACAAATGGGGCTGGCACTGCCATACAAAGACGTCAAAGTGAAAAGCAGTAACATTTTATCTGAAGCAGTGGGTAGTTACGTAGACCAAGGTAAAGTGTTGAATATCAGTGTGATTAATTATTTACCACAGGATTATTGGGCGAAGACGGGTGCATCTATGCAAAAATATTTGGCAGGTGTAATTGATCGAAATGGACTGGCAGAGGAAGTGCAAGCTTACTGGGCTAGTCAGGCAGGAAAATAGAATTATAAACGTTCGAAAGGGGATGTGCATCCATACAGGGGGCGCATCCTCCATTGTTCCAATCGTTCATCAAATCTTTCGTCAAGCCGTTACCAAGGGAACCACAGGAGGTCAACATGGATAGAAAAATACGGATGAGAAACGCGGGAACTTTCTTACTGTTTGGAGCTCCTTCCGTTGTCGCTTTTCTCGCAGTGGTTGTGATCCCGTTTATCGTTGGATTGTACCTTACATTCACCAATTGGGATGTTCGTACCGGGGATAACACATTTATTGGTATATCCAATTATATCGCGGTTTGGCAGGATACCGTGTTCTGGACTCAATTATGGTTTACCCTTAAATATGTTTTTTTCACTGTCATTATCGCAAACGCTGCTGCTTTTTTTATTGCTCTTGTGCTGACGGGTGGTGGGAGAGGCGAGCAATGGCTTCGCACTGGTTTTTTTACACCCAATCTGATTGGGGGCATCATTCTCGGATATCTTTGGCAGACTTTGTTCTCACAAGTACTTCCTTACTTAGGGCAAAAGTATGGCTGGTCCTGGTTTGAAACATCCTGGTTAACCAATACAGACACAGCTTTCTGGGCGCTCGTCATCACAACGTCATGGCAGTTGATTGGTTATCTCATGATCATCTATATTGCCGGCTTTGCCGGGGTTCCGAATGATGTGCTCGAGGCTGCCAGCATCGATGGGGCAAGCCGCATGGCAACGATACGCCGGATCATGTTACCGCTCACTATTCCAGCCATTGTGATCTGTGTATTTATTTCGATTTCTCGATCGTTTCTGACCTATGATATCAACCTTGCGTTGACCAAAGGGGGGCCGTTTAACTCTACGGAGCTCGCGACTTATCATATCGTGCAAAAGGCATTTCTGTCTAACCAGTACGGGGTCGGCCAAGCGGAGGCTGTGGTGCTCTTCGCCGTAGTCGCCATTATTGCGTTGACGCAATCGTATCTGCTGAAGAGATTGGAGGTCGAGTCCTGATGTCGATCCGCCAATTCCTTCCTTCGTTGAAAAAAATACTGCTATATGTGTTGCTGTTTCTTTTTCTCACGCCGTTTTTGTTGATTATTATGAACTCATTCAAATCGACCCAGCAGTTCGTAGAAAATCCGTTATCGTTGCCAACGGGAATTCAACTGGACAACTATGTCAGTGCATTTGACAATATGAATTTTCTGGATGGATTTCTGAACTCGTTGCTGATTACCGTCGGCTCCGTGTTGCTGATTCTTTTTTTCTCATCGATGACCGGGTATCTGTTTGTTCGTTTCAAATGGCGTGTGAATGGCATTCTTTTCTATGCGATGCTGGCTTCACTTGCTCTACCGTTTCAAGTTTTAATGATCCCACTGGTGATGTTATACGGCAATATGAGTCTGCTCGACTCCAAAATAACCTTGCTGTTTATGTACCTGGGTTTCGGTGTACCTTTTGGCGTATTTACCTTCCATGGATTTATCAAGGGTATCCCTTATGAACTCGAGGAATCTGCTTTTATCGAAGGGAGTTCGCGAATGCGGACGTTCTTCCAGATTGTGCTTCCCTTGTTAAGGCCGGTATTTGTGACATTAATTGTGCTGGATGTGTTATGGATCTGGAATGACTACTTGCTACCAAGCCTGGTGCTGTTATCGCCGGAGCACAAAACATTACCACTATCTACGTACAATTTCTTCTCGTCCTATTCAGTGGATTATGCGCCGCTCATGGCTGGGTTGATTATGACGATTATTCCGGTACTGATCATGTATTTGCTTCTGCAAAAACAGATTATCAAGGGGATTACAGAGGGGGCGCTGAAATAGCACTGAAGTAACACTGAAGTACCAACAAGTGAACTGGAGTGAAATGGAAAACGATTAAGCTTATAATGGATTAAAAAGAGCAAGGTGGTTAACGGTTATGCCCAAGATTGATGATGTTGCCAAAAAAGCAGGAGTATCGGTTACAACCGTGTCCCGCGTATTAAATAATAGAGGATACATTAGCGAAGAAACGCGCGAAAAGGTCTATCGGGTAATGAAAGAGCTTGATTATCAACCCAACGAGATGGCCAGAGCTTTGTTTCGTAAAAAATCGAATATGATTGGTCTGATCATTCCAGATGTATCCCACCCTTTTTTCAGTGAGATGACTTATCATCTGGAGTATTATGCGGACAAGTCTGGATATAAGCTTTTATTGTGCAACTCCAATCGAGATGTCAGTAAAGAGAGCAAATATATTGATATGTTGAAAAAAAACAAGGTGGATGCCATCATTACAGGCAGTTCTGTTCTTGATGTACAGCATTACCTGAATCTGAATCTTCCGATTGTTTCATTGGATCGTGAAGTGGCCGACAACATTCCGGTCGTTTCTTCGGATAACGAGATGGGGGGCAGGCTGGCTACGCAGCTACTCCTTGATAAAAATTGCAGCCAGCCAGCCTTTCTCTATCGAGGGATTGGAGGGCCACACCATGTCGCTTTGCTGGCAAATGGCCGAGCACAAGGATATGAAGCCGTGATGCAGCAAGCAGGACTTGAACCGATTCATCTGCAACTGGATGCTTCAGCCGGGGATGAGCTGGAGATTCAAGAGGAGATCATAGGCTTCCTGGAGCAGCATCCAGCCGTTGATGGTATATTTGCGAGCAGTGATGTCATCGCTGCTGAAGCTGTGCAGGCTTCTCGCCAGGCGGGAAAACGTATCCCTGAGGATATGCGAATTATCGGTTATGATGATGTGAAAATCGCTTCTCTGCTGAGTCCACGTCTGAGTAGTATACGGCAGCCAATACAGGAGATGGCTGAACGAATCATCGGCTTGGTTCTACAACAGATTCAGGGAGAAGAAATTGCTTCGGGTACAAACCTGTTCCCAGTCCAGCTGATTGAGCGGGAAACGACATAGAAGGGGTGCTTTCAAGAAAGCACTCTTCTTGTTTGCTATATATGTCAACCGGTTGATATATAAGGTGTAAGCATATCTTTGTTCATTATATTTTTTGTAATAATGTTTTTGTATATATCGATTGTTCAACTTATATCGTTCATGACTATAGCTTCATTAATTAAACATTGGATCGAGACAGGGGGATACAGAATGGATTTTATTAATAGAGTTGCACCGGAGCTAAGGGCGGGTCTGTTAGGACTTGAAGTTATACAGCTGCCTGAAGACCTGATGAGAGCACGTACAAATGCAGATCCGAATGTATCACAAGTTGATCAAACTTCAGACGCAGTTCAAATCGTAAATGAGTATATTCAAGGATCGGATGGAAACGAACTGCAGCTGCGCATTTATTCACCTGTACATGAGAATACACAAGAGAGGCCGGCACTGCTATGGATTCATGGGGGAGGAATGATTCTGGGAAGTCCAGAAGGGGATGACCAGCTCTGTACGGATTTTGCGATTCGAGCTGATTGCATCGTTGTCTCTCCGAATTATCGATTGGCACCCGAACATCCTTATCCTGCAGGACTTGAGGACTGTTATAACACACTTCAATGGATGTCAGAAGAAGCCGAGGCACGAGGCATAGATCTGAAGCGTATAGCCGTTGGGGGAGCCAGTGCAGGAGGCGGGCTGGCGGTAGCCCTCACCCTTTTGACAAGAGATCGCAAAGGGCCTGAACTGTGCTTTCAGCTACCGCTATATCCGATGCTGGATCATCGGAATGGCACATCGTCCAGCTATGAGATGACACATCCTTCGATATGGAATCGGGCGCATAATGTAGCGGCCTGGAAGATGTATCTCGGACACCAATTTAACATTGAAGTTCCTGTATATGCTTCTCCCAGCCTAGCTACCGATCTTACAGGCCTGCCGCCTGCGTATATTTGCGTGGGTGAGCTGGATCTGTTCCGGGATGAGATCTTAGAGTATGTGTCTCGTCTGTCCAGAGCAGGAGTTAAGGTTGAATTTCACTTGTATCCCGGGTGTTATCATGCTTCAGAGCATGTTGCTCCCGAGGCAGAGAGTAGTCAGCTGATTCGAACGGAGTATATTGAGCGTTTAGCTCAGGCGTTAAAACGTGAACCGGAGAGGACAACCTCTGATTTTTGAAAAAAGTGATCGTCTTAATGAAAGTATTGTACAGCAGATAGCCCTACAATAAAGGAGTCATGTCAGTCAGGTGACAGCTTTTTGAATGAATACCGTGATTGGTTCAGGGAGGAATCAGGATGATTGAGCTGGATGAACGGATGAAACTGGAGGATCGCTTCAATGATCTCTTGGCCATAGGGGAACTGCTAGTAGACATGATATCGAATGAATATGGTGATCATCTGGGTTCTGACGGGTATACGCGTTTTGTTGGAGGCTCCCCCTCCAACATTGCCATTAATGTCAATCGGCTGGGTATCCGTTCGCATATCGTCTCAGCTGTAGGGGAGGACGGATTCGGCACTTTTCTGCTGAATCGTCTGGGTGAAGCGGGCATGGATACTGGCGGGGTTCGGCGCGTTAATGAAGCGACAAGCATGGTTGTTGTTAGCAAAAGCAAGGGTACACCTGTCCCGATTTTCTATCGGGCGGCTGATTTTCAACTATCATTTGAGGCAACTCTCGTGGAATGGCTTCGCAATTCCAAAATCGTTCATTTCTCTTGCTGGCCGTTATCTCGCCAACCTGCCAGAGAAACCATTGAAAAGGTTATTGTTGAAGCAAGGAAGCATGGTGTATTGATCGGTTTTGATCCCAACTTCCATAAGATGATCTGGCAACCGGGAGAAGATGGTGCGGCTTATGTGCAATCGATTATTCCGCAGGTGGATTTCATTAAACCTTCCAAGGATGATGCAGATCGTCTTTTTGGTGAAGCATCTGCCGAGGAACATCTGAAACATTTTCTAGCGTTAGGGGCACGATTGGTCATTCTGACGTTAGGTGAAGAGGGAGCACTGGTTTCGAATGGTCAAGAAACAGTGGAATTTGCGACCTGTGCAACGAAGGTTGTAGATACTACAGGAGCGGGTGACGCGTTCTGGTCAGGGTTCTATACAGGTCTGGTAAAAGGTTACACAGTTCAGGAAGCATTAAAATCGGGTTTTGCTGTAAGCGCGTACAAATTGAAGTATCACGGTGCAATTGTAGAACTGCCAGCTCTGGGGGCAATCAGAGAACAGTATGGACTGGAAGAGGGGGAGCATTTTGCTTAAAAATCAGGTTCAGTTAATTACCTATCCGGATTCGCTTGGTGGCAATCTGAGTACACTGAATCATTTGCTTCAGAACGAACTGGCTGGTCTGTTTACAGGAGGCGTGCACATTCTGCCGCCTTTTCCTTCATCAGGAGACCGTGGATTCGCTCCATTAACTTATCTGGAGATTGATCCTGCCTTCGGTACATGGGATGACATTCGATCAATAGGCGAACATACGGATATACTGGTTGATCTGATGGTTAACCATATTTCACAGCAGTCGCCTTATTTTCAGGATTTTCTGCTGAAAGGCCGATCATCCGAATATGCCGATCTCTTCTTGACTCTGGATAAGGTTTGGACGGATGGAGTGCCTGTGCAGAAGGATATTGACCAGATGTTTTTGCGTCGTGAGGTACCCTACTCTACGTTTAAAATCCATGAGAGCGGTGAAGAGGAGAAGGTATGGACAACGTTTGGCAAAACAGACCCCTCAGAGCAGATTGATCTGGATATACGTGCGGCGATCACACAGCAACTGCTGCGTTCATTTTTTGAGAACTTCAAAAGTAACAATGTCAAAATTGTGAGACTGGATGCCGTTGGTTATGTTATAAAGAAGCTGGGGACCAGTTGTTTCTTTGTTGAACCGGATATTTACGTTTTCCTTGACTGGGTGAAGTCACTAGCGGACGAACTGGAGATCGAGTTGTTGCCGGAGGTTCACGCCCATTACAGTGTACAGTACAAACTGGCCGATTTTGGCTGCTGGATTTATGATTTTATATTGCCATACCGGGTGCTGGAGACGTTAGTCAACCGCTCAAGCCGGGAATTACGTCATTATCTGGCGGACAGACCTGCCAATCAGTTCACCATGCTGGACTGTCATGACGGCATTCCGGTCAAGCCCGATCTTGATGGACTGATACGCACAGATGAAGCGCAGCGGCTGGTGGATATCTGTCTGGAGCGGGGAGCCAACCTTAGCTTGATTCTGTCAGATAAACATAAGTCAGAGGATGGTTTCAACGTGCATCAGATCAGGTGCACATATTACAGTGCTTTGAACGAGGATGATGATGCTTATCTGGCTGCGCGTGCCATTCAGTTTTTTGTACCAGGCATTCCCCAGGTCTATTATGTCGGACTGTTCGCCGGGAAGAATGATCTGGCACGGGTAGCCGAAACGGGTGAAGGTCGAGAGATTAATCGTCAGAATTACACAATGGATGATATCGAGCAGCAGTTGGACAAAAAAGTGGTGCAGCGTCTTATGGAGTTGATCCGTTTCCGCAACAGCCATCAGGCTTTTCAGGGCGAATTCAGCGTTCTGGATTCTCCGGATAATCAGCTCTGTCTGAACTGGAAGCTGGAAGGGCAACAGTGCAGTCTGACGGTTGACCTCCAAACGTATCAATCCATGATACACTACACGGACCCGTCAGGGCATATCGAAGCTTATCGGATCTAAACCATAATCAGGAAGGAAATTGCTAAAATGGCTACAGTACAGGTGAACTTTTTCTCAAAAAGCATGCGCAGAGAGGTATCGTTTAATGCTCTGCTACCTTTAGACTTGCCTGTCATTCCGGGTCAGTCCGAAGTAGCGAACGAACAGGAGCCGCTGAAGTCTATATACCTGCTGAATGGATACTCTGGCAGCCAGTGGGACTGGATCACCTTCTCGCGTATTCGCGAGCTTGCTGACCGGCACCGGTTCGCTGTGTTTATGCCGGCAGGTGAAAATCATTTTTATCTGGATGATGAAGATAAGGGGGATCTTTACGGACAATATGTAGGCAAGGAATTGGTAGAATTCACACGCGGGTTATTTCCTCTCTCTATGCGCCGTGAGGACACATATATCGGCGGATTGTCGATGGGAGGGTATGGTGCGATCCGGAATGGTCTGAAATATGCGGAGCATTTCGGTGGCATCATTGCACTCTCCTCGGCGATTCTACCTTACAAAATAGCGAATGCGCAGCCGGGTTACTCTGACGGAGTAGCGGATTATAAATACTTCAGCCGGGTTTTCGGGGATCTGAGCCAGCTGCAAGGTAGTGATAGAGATCCGGAAGCTTTGGTGATGCAGTTAAAGGAAAAGGGCGCGTCGATCCCTGACATTTATATGGCTTGCGGCACCGAGGACTTTTTATTGGATGTGAATCAACGTTTTCGGGATTTCCTGCAACGTGAGCATGTTCCTGTGACCTACACGGAGAGTCCGGGAGTGCATGACTGGGATTTTTGGAATGTCTATATCGCTCTTGCACTGGAATGGGCAGGACAGGGCAGACGGCCTAACGAATAAGCATTTATCATAGATCTGTACCAAGCCTCTGGGGGGTCGTGTGTCATCAGCGACTGTTCAGGGGCTGGTTGATTATCCGGTCAAGCACGGAAGACAAGAGAAGAGGGAACGCATGAAGAGAAAACACTTATTCCGTAACAGAAGCATCGTATTCAGACTGTACACCCAGATCACGGTTATTTTGGTTATTCTCTTCGCAGCTCTTCTTTTGAGCAACATTTATTCGCTCCAAGTGGTTCAGAATCACATCGTTAGCAATTCGGAACACACACTGGCGATCTACACGGAATCTATTCATAATAACCTGGATATCTACGCCAAAGACCTGATGGAGGTGTTCGAGAATCAAGCCGATTTCGCCAAGGACTATGGGGAGCAATATATACGTTCTGGTCACGAAGGGGACTACTTTAAAGAAATGCGGCTGATCAACGCGCTCAAGTCCAAAATGACGAATAATTATGCCAGCGATGGCATGTTTGTTCAAATTGCACGTGATGAAAGACTGCTGACCTTGTTTGGCAATCGGATCAATTCCTCGAATAAACTGGCTTTATCCGACTTTTTGAAGCACCAGAACTGGCGGGACATTCAGATACAGGATCATAAGGAAGGTCAGTGGAGTATTGTACAAGTGAACGACGTATTTTATTTGTTCAAATGTATCACGTACGGGGAAGTGAGCTTTGGGACGTTTGTTCAGGCTGATCATTTACTTTCACGCACAAGTCGGGAAGCAGATTCAGCCAGCCAATTTATGTTAAGTGGTCAAGATGGTCGTATTCTGACAACGGTCAGTGGAAATGTCATGACAATAACAAAGGATTTGGCAGCGACCGAGCAGGAGCTGGGTAGTCGTTACCTTTTTGTGAGCAAACCGATTGCCGAATTCGGTCATATGACCAATATCGTTGCGAAACAAAGTGTATTTTCCGGACTGAAATTAATTCAATGGCTGATCATCGTGCTAGGTGTCGCCTCCATGGTCGTCGTGCCGATTGTCATGAGATTTATCACCAAGGAGATGCTTCGTCCGATCCTGGAATTGGTCCGAGCTGCCAAAGAAGTTGAAAAAGGACAGACGTTATTCCCTCCTCCTTCCAGAGAGTATTCGCTTGAATTTATGAAACTGTTCCATGCATTCCAATCGATGGTTCATGAGATTACACATCTGAAGATTCAATCCTATGAAGAGAAAATTGAGAAGAGCCGCGCAGAGTTGAAAGTGTTACAGATGCAGATCAGACCTCATTTTTATCTGAATGCCATATCTACCATCTCCAGTCTCACCTATCAAAACCGGAATGAAGAAATTCGGCGTATGATCCAGATGTTATCCCAGCATCTCCGTTATATGTTCAAGGCGGAACAGATGCTTGTCAGCATTGATGAAGAGATGGGGCATGTTGAAAATTACATTCGTATGCAGGAAATTCGCTACCCGGATCAGATCTTTTATATGACGGACCTGGAAGCGGCAGCGGGTGATATTCGTATTCCGCAACTGTTGATTCAGACATTTGTGGAAAATTGCTTCAAACATGCCCTTACGTATGGAGAAATGTTATCTATTTTTATCCGGGTACACATGGAGCGGACAGCAGATGATGGGGCTTATGTTCAGATCGTGATTGAGGACAACGGTGAAGGGTTCCCGCAAGCGTGGCTTCAACAATTCCAAACATCCATAAGGGCAGGGGATGAAGGTGAGCACGTAGGCATCGCAAATATTCATAAAACGTTGCAGTTGTTATACAAACAGGATAATTTGCTGGTGCTGTCGAGCGGAGGGGAATCTTCAGGAGCCAAAATCGAAATACGGATACCTGTCTCCAACGAAACGAATCCGGTGTCCATTCCTGAATCTAGCATGAGAGTGGGGGGAGCTTAATGAGGTGCATGTTGATTGACGACGATATCCCTACGGTTCAGGTGTTAACAGAACTTATCCCTTGGACAGCATATGGTTTTAACGAAGTATCACAGGCTCACTGTGTTCAGGATGCACAGACGTTGTTTGCCGCAGGTATTCCCGATTTGGTCATTTGTGACATTGAGATGCCGAGAGGTTCCGGAATTGAGATGATTCAGTGGATCAGGGAACAAGGATATGACTGTGCATTTATATTTTTTACGTGTCACGAGAGTTTTGACTTTGCTTCCACTGCGATTTCATTTAATGCGGACTCTTATCTGCTCAAACCCTTGAATCAGGAGAAGCTCGAAGCGGCTGTCATGAAGGCGGTGGGTGGATTGAAGTGGAGAAGGCAGATGGGAGAGTATCAGAAATTCGGCATGGCGTGGCTGAAAAATAAAGGACTGGTCGAGGCCAGCTTCTGGACCGATATTCTGATGGCTACCATCTCGCCTCGGCTCGATCTGATTCAGGGGGAGATTCTTAAACGGGAGCTGACGATCAAGACAGAGCAGTCGTATGTGCTGGTGCTTGCAAGTGTATTTTTATCCGAGATCGATGAAAAATGGAATGAAAGTACGTTTCGATATGCATTTGCCAATCTCAGTTCCGAAATTATGCTGTTGCGACTTGAGTATGACCGGATTGTTTCTTATCAGAAAAATAGCATGTTGTATGTTGCTGTTATTTTGGACGAAGATGATACTAGCCAGTTTCAACTAGAAGAACGAGCTACATTGCTGATTCAATTGATGAATGAATACTTGAAATGTATGGGAACCTGTTATATTAGCGAGGCGAAACCGATTAACGAGCTGTCTGGTGTGAAGACAGATCTGGAACGCATGGATCATTCAAATGTGATGTTTCGAGGCAAAGTTCATGGACAGCATACCGTATTTCAACGAGAACAACCGGAACGATATGATCTGGATACAGAGATGTATACCAGCTTGTTTATCGAGCGGGAGAAAGCCCAGATTGTGAACCGGTTGAAAAAAGATTTGGAACAACTCGTTGCCAAAAACCAGCTGCATGCTGAAACGTTGCAAGTGATACGTGAGGATTTCCTTCAAGTGGTTTATGCGATTTTGGCTAAGAAAAACGTACAGGCACATCAGCTGTTTACGGATCAGCTTGCGCAGCAGTTGTATGTTAAATCGGAGCACAGCCTTTTTGATTTTATGAAATGGGCTCACCTTGTCACAGAACGTACAGTCGAAACGATTAAGGAAAGCCAACGTTCGGAAGGCATTGTCGATAAAGCGATGCGTTATATACACGACAACTACACCAAGGACCTAAATCGTGATGAAGTGGCTGCTAGTGTATTTATAACGCCGGACTATCTTGCGAAGGTATTCAAACAAGAAACGGGACTAACGATGAAGGAATATCTGAATGACTATCGAATTAAAGCGGCAAAACTTATGTTAATTGAAAGCCGCCTGAGTATCGGACAGATTGCGATGGAAACCGGATACGAAACGATTTCATACTTTTCTACCGTTTTCAAAAAGCTTACAGGAGAAACGCCCAACGCCTACAGATCCAGACAAAGTTATGACCGGGAGAAGAATGAAGTTTAACGTTTGGAATTTAGGGACATTTGCCCATAATGTACGACTCTGCTTCATTTTGAAGCAGGGTTTTTGTTTTAACTGAACTGATGCAAAATTTAAACCGTTTTTACGAAAAAACAGACCGTTTTTGTTAAAGCTGTAATCACTCCAATTTTATAAAATGAAAACGAATACAGGCACGACATAAGGAGGTCATGAAGCAAGATGAAAACAAAGAGATTATGGGGTTCACTGCTATCACTGGTACTTTGCGGTTCTCTTCTGGCGGGATGCGGAACGGAATCTTCATCTTCAAGTGCGCAAGAGGGGAACGGTTCACAGAAGGTGGACAAAGTGGTGTTCGCCATGCCTTCTTTTAACCGTATTCCCGATGATATCAGTAAAGTTACAGCCGCAATCAATGCCATTACCGTTCCGAAAATCGGGGTTGAAGTGGATTTCAGACTATATGGTCCGGCTGATTATGCTCAAAAAGTAAATCTTGCACTACAAAGTGGTGAGCAAATGGATGTGTTCACAACGTTGGGGCAATTCACGAACTATGCATCCAAAAACCAGTTATACCCACTGGAGGAACTATTGCCGCAATATGGTAAAGAGTTGACGCAGATTTTGGAGAAGGACTTTGGTCCGAATCTGCTTGAAGCAACCACGATGGACGGACATATTTACGGTGTTCCGGTAAATAAAGGCATGTCGCTGCCAACCAACATTGTATACAATGCCGACATGCTGAAGGAATCCGGTCTTACAGCGGATCAAATGACGTCACTGGATGATCTGCCGGCTGTATTTGAGGCAGTCAAACAAAAACATCCAGACGTGATTCCCTTCGGTCCAGTCAATGTGAATCCAAGTGATACCAATCTCGTTCTGGCGCTTAAAGGGATGCACAAGATCGATTTCCTGTCAGATACAACCGGTATTGGTGTGGTTGTAGGTAATGACGGAAAAGTTCAAAATTTCTATGACACAGATGCATTCAAACAGGGCACCAAGATGATGAGAAATTGGTTTGAACAAGGGTTTCTAGAGAAAGATGCCGCGACGACATCCATTTCTTTCTCCGATACGATTGCTTCAGGGCGCGGTTTTTCCTTCCTGGGCGGATACAGCGGGATGGAAGCAGCTAAAGCGCTGAGTGCACAAACAGGTAAAAATCTGGAAATGAAACGTCTGGTGCCATACTACTTTGATACCGGTGCAGTCAATCTGGTGAGCTGGATGGTATCCAGTACTACCAAGGTTCCCGAAGGCTCCGTCAAGTTTCTGAACATGTTGTATACCGATCAACAGTTGATTAATACGATTCTGTACGGTATTGAAGGAGAGGACTATGTCAAAGTAGATGAGCATCATGTGAAGTTTCCGGATGGCATGGATGCATCTACCGTTCCGTATACAGCGATGCTGAGCACGGGGATTGTAGGCTCGGAATCATTGCAATACCAGCTGGAGGGCGTTAATTGGTCGGATGTGGAGTTGAAACTGAAGGAGAACAAGGAGACAGAGCGCTCACCGTACTTCGGATTTATCTTTGATCCGAGTGAAGTGAAGACACAAATGAGTGCTGTTACCAATGTGGTCAATCAATTTTTACCTGCGCTTGTAACGGGTGTTCTTGATCCTGATGTGACGATTCCTCAATTCGTAAAAGCATTAAATGATGCGGGAGCTTCGGATATTATTGCGAGCAAACAGAAACAGCTGGATGAGTGGATCGCGCAGCAGAAGAAATAAAACGTGGATGAACGTTTAATGTGGGGCGCTGTATAGCTAAGAAGCATTGCAGCGCTTTGCATTAAGGATGAGAATGGAGCGATGACTGTGAAAACCAAATCCGGAGGGCTCAGAAAAACATTGCCGCTACTGCTGCTCGCTGCTCCTGGTCTGTTATATTTTCTAATCAACAATTATTTGCCAATGGCCGGTATCTTTATCGCGTTCAAGGATGTGAACTATGCCAAGGGCATATTCGGAAGTGATTGGGTAGGCTTTGATAATTTCAAATTTTTATTTCAGACGAGTGATGCCTGGATTATGACTCGCAACACCTTGTTATACAATTTGGCGTTTATCGTACTGGGGACGATGCTGTCGATCTTGATTGCAATTCTAATGTCGGAATTGTTAAAAAGCTTATGGTCTAAGCTGTTCCAGTCGGGACTTGTTTTACCTAACCTGATTTCGATGGTGGTTCTGTCCTATATCGTGTTTGCCTTCCTGAATGCAGACAGCGGTTTTATTAACAATTCAATATTGAAACCCCTTGGTATTCCAGAGATTAACTGGTATTCCGAGGCCAAGTATTGGCCCTATCTGCTCGTGTTTATACAATTATGGAAAACAGCCGGCTACGGTTCCATTGTGTATATCGCCTTTATCTCCGGGATTGACAAAAGTATCTATGAAGCGGCCAAGATCGACGGGGCAGGCAAACTCAAGCAGATTCGCATGATTACGCTACCTTTATTGAAGCCAACCATTATTATACTGACCCTGATGTCCATTGGGCGCATATTCAACTCCGACTTCGGCTTGTTCTATCAGGTGCCTATGAATGCCGGAGCGCTGTACAGCACAACGCAGACCATTGATACGTATGTGTACCGGGCGCTAATGCAGGTCAATGATATTGGGATGTCAGCGGCTGCTGGCTTGTATCAATCGGTTGTGGGATTCATTTTGGTCATGGCTGCGAATGCAATTGTCAAAAAGGTAAATCCTGAAAATGCATTATTTTAGGGGGAAACACGAGTGATACAAACTAAAGGTGAACGCGCTTTTCATGTGTTTTCCATCGTCGCTATGGTTATGTTTACGTTACTGGCATTTCTACCATTTATGCTGATCATCATGGCATCCTTTACGGAAGAGTCCTCGTTAATTCGTAACGGTTACAGTTTCTTTCCTGAAAAAATGAGCGTGGATGCTTATGTATACATGTGGTCTTCTGCTTCTACATTTGTGCGGGCGTACGGTGTATCTTTTCTTGTTACTACATTGGGAACGGCACTTGGGTTGTTAATTACCAGCATGCTGGCTTACCCGATGTCGCGCCAGGATTTCAAATATCGCAATGTGCTGGCGTTTATTGTATTTTTCACGATGCTGTTCAGCGGAGGAATTGTACCTTCCTACATTCTGTGGACGAAATACTTTCAGATCAAAGATACACTGGCCGCCCTGATTATCCCGAATCTATTAACGAATGGATTTTATGTACTGCTTATTCGAAATTTTTATAAAAATAATGTACCTGTTGAATTGATCGAATCGGCTCAGATTGATGGAGCTTCAGAGCTCCGTATTTTCTACCGTATGATGTTACCTCTGTCTGTGCCCGTACTGGCAACAGTCGGACTGTTTATGGGACTGGCGTATTGGAATGACTGGATTAACGCCCTTTATTTTATTACGAAGCCCCAGTACTATGGAATACAAAACATGCTGATTCGTCTGATGAATAACATTCAGTTTCTCAAGTCAGGTCAGGCCAGCAGTATGCTTGGGGCCAATGCTGCTGATCTGCCAAGTACGGCAGTCCGCATGGCGATGGCGATTATCGGTATATTGCCTATTCTGGTCGTATTTCCTTTCCTTCAGAAGTACCTGACCAAAGGTATCATTGTGGGTGCAGTTAAAGGTTGATAACCATTTTAAAATGTAGGGGGAATCCACGTGAATGTACAGCAAGTGATGGAGACGGTTATGCAGGATTCCTGTGGAGATCAGCGTCTATCACCAACGGGCGATGTTCTTGTTACAGGAGAAGCGGACACTGTAGTGACAGGCATTGTGACGACGTATATGGCAACGGTCGAGGTTATTCGGCAGGCTCATGCAGCAGGAGCTAATCTGATTATTACACATGAGCCTACCTTTTATACCGGGGCAGATCAGCTCGACTGGATACAGCAAGATCCGGTATATGAAGCCAAGCGCAAGCTTATTGAGGATTACGGCATGGCGATCTGGAGATATCACGATTATATGCACATGGCGAAGCCAGATCGAATCTACACAGGTCTAATTCGGGAGCTGGGCTGGGAGTCAAACCAGGTCGATTTTGATTATCCGTGGATCTACGAAGTTGAACCCGTGCGGCTTGTTGATCTGGCTCATGAGTTAAAGCAAAAGCTAAAGATGGATGTACTGCAAATAGTGGGAAGCCCGGATATGACATGTTCCCGCATTGGAATCCTTGTGGGAGGCGGAAGCCTCGGATTAGGCAAAGAATCGATGCCGATGGAACTCATGAAAGAGCAACAACTGGACGTCATGATCTGCGGCGAGATTACGGAATGGACGTTGTGTGCGTATGTTAATGATGCATCGATGCTTGGGCTAAATAAGTCTATGTTAGTCATTGGTCATGAACGAAGCGAAGAATGGGGAATGAAACATATGGCGGAATGGTTACAGCCGCTCGTTGGGGATATTCCGGTTCATTTTATCGATGCAAAAGAACCGTTCCTATATTTGTAACACAATCAACAACATTCAGATGTTCCTAGAATGAATTGGGAAAGGGAGCTTACATAGAACTGCGGCTGAAATCAAACAATGAGAACACCACGTTTGAAGGAGGCTGCAGGATATGATACGAAATCAAGCGAAACAAGGATATTCGGTTAAAATAAGGTTTCAAATGCGGATCTTCCTGTGTTTCATCATAGCTGTTATTGGAGCAGGAGGAACTGGGGTTTCTGCCAGGCCAGCCATGTTACTGGAGCCGGCTTCATCATCATCTCAGTTCAATCGAATGGCAATCATCATCGATGATGTGGGCAACGATATGAAGGGCACAGCAGAAATTCTCGATATGCCTGTGAAGCTGACTGTGGCTGTGATGCCTTTTTTGAAAACGACGAAGAAGGATGCGATCGCTGCACATGAGAAAGGCATGGATGTAATTGTGCATATGCCGATGGAACCCAAGAAAGGCAAGCCGGAGTGGCTTGGCCCAGGGGCAATTACATCCAATCTGACAGATGAGCAGGTTCGCCAGCGGGTTGAGAAGGCAATTGATGATGTGCCTTATGCCATCGGCATGAACAACCATATGGGTTCTAAAATCACATCGGATAAACGCATTATGTCCATTGTACTGGATGTATGCCTGGAACGCGGCCTCTTCTTTGTGGATAGCCGTACGAATTTTCGTTCCGTGGTTGGCGATCTTGCCATAGCCAAAAACATGCCGCCTGTGGGCAATGACATTTTTTTGGATGATCAAAATTCAAAGGCACATATTCGCAAGCAACTTGATTTGGCTGCTCAGCGAGCAGTTGAGAAGAAAAGCTGTGTTGTCATTGGTCATGTCGGTCATACAGGCATGAATACTTCGGCAGTGATACGGGAGTCGGTCTCCCGCCTGCAGAATCAAGTTCAGTTTGTAGGAATCGGTGATATGGTAAGGGATGTATGGCACTGGCAGGCCGCACCTACACTACCGACAGATAATAAATAATACCATCCGTAATCGACTGTGCAATTCGCTTTTGCTCTGTCGGGTCACTGATTCTGGCCCGGTCGGCTGGATTGCTTAAAAACCCGGTCTCCACAATGACTGCCGGATGTTTCACATAATTTAGCATGTAAAACGGTTTGCCCCAGACCACTTCACGGTGTGTACCGCACAATTGGTTCATGGCATCCTGGATCGATTGTGCCAGCAGATAACTGCGTCCCTCTTTCTGATGAAGCACTACCGGACCGTGCGTAGCTGAACGAGGGCTCCAGTTCGCATGAATGCTAACGACGATATCGGTGCTGACTTCCTCACTAAGGCTTTTGCGCTGTGCGAGATCCCTGATGTGACGTGAGCGACTGTTTAACCAACGGTTCTCATCACTAAGTGCGTAATCACCTAGACGGTTAATGATGACGGTGTAACCTTTGCCGCGAAGCAGTAAGTATATCTTTTGACTGATCGCTAAATTAATGTCTTTTTCCAGAACACCTGCTTCGGATGTTCCTCCGTCAATACCTCCGTGGCCAACATCCAGCAGGATAACGGGTGCCGCAAAAGCATGATGACTTGAATGATAGGAATCGCTATCGGTAATTGGCATGATCGACGGCCGATAGGCAGATGGATCGTGACGAGTCAGTGTAGAAGCAGAGGAGAAACCGGTCATAGAATAAACACTAATCAGCAGGGCTATAGAAGTTGTCAGAAGTAGCTTAAACATCGAATTATACACTCCTTCAAAATATAAGTGTTGAAGCGAAAAAGGCAGGATGGATACCTTTGGCATTAGACTGTGCATTTTAGATCATTTCATACGCTATTTGCACAAAAAAATGTTTAGTTCAATCACGTCTTGCGCACAATAGGGATAACGTTAGATCACGGATGTGCGGAAGAAGAGGAGGCTGCTTTATGGCTAAAAGTGATGAACTGGTTAAATATATTACGCAACGTGTTGTACATTACATCGACACGCCGAAGGATGAGCGAAAGGAACGGAGAGCACAAAGCAGAAGGAGAGAGCCCTGGTCCATGAAATGGTTTGGCATGATTCCATTTGCGGTATCCTTATGGGTAGACAAGAAGAAACGAAGATCAAAGAAGAGTTGAACCGCTTCCTTAAAAAAGATGAACACGAGTGCCAATTCAAGAAGACGCAATCCTGTATTAGGATGCGTCTTTTTATGAGTCATTTTGAGTTATAAAAAAGATTATGAGTGCATGTGCTAAGAATTAAACTTGTAGAAATGTCCATCATGCAAAAGCTTGTTCAAGGGAATGAAGCGTTGTGTGGAGTTGTAACCACCAAGACCAACGTAAAGATCAAACGTTGAACCTGCAATACTCCATATCTGGTATCCGCTTACTGGCAAAGGACCACCGTAGAACAGATTCCATTCTTCTGCTGAGAAGACAAGGGCTTCACTATGGTTCTGCTGAAGCTGTTGCTTCACTTGAGAGGGTTGCAGAGGTTCAGATATCAGCCAGGTTAGTTGAGATGAAGGGTCAAAAGCAGGCTGTAGAATAACAGGACTCGTATGAAATCTTGTTGGTTCAGGTATGGCTATCTGTTGTTGCAACTCCTTCAAGTTGAAAAATTTCGTTCCAGAGCCAGTCTCTACACGTTCTAACCGATTAGCCGGCAACAAGTCTCCATTGGATGCATCAATGTACATCGCGGGATGATTTACACGTTCCACTTTCCAATAAGCCAAAAGAGGAGCAGCATATCGACGTGTAATCTTATCACCAGCAGTTTGTAATATTTTCATATTCAAACCCTGTCGTTCCAGAGCCTGTCCTAGTAGCTCGTTATTATATAGTGCTTGTTCTCCCTGACCATACTCACTGAGAAGGAGCTCCCCTTGCGGAGTTGTGGAAATAATCATATATCCAACGGGCTTGTCCTGAATGCTGGCATGCACAAACCAGCCATGGTTACCTGGCCCTAATGGATAATATTCAAGCTTCGCTGCAAGCCAATCTGGATTGGAGGTACCAAGTGCGCTCACTTGCAGTTGCGCGAATTGCTCTACAGAAGCGGGTGCAAACCTGTTAGTTGTTGCCGCTGCATGAGCCGTCGGCCAGATGGAGAGAAGAGCAAAGCAGATGATCATGCTCAAGAAGATCGATAGGCAATGCCCGATATTTCGTCGTTTTGACCGGGGCCGTTTTTTCATCGTAAACACCTTCTTCCTGACTTCATTGTAGAGGATAGGGGGTGCAAAGGGTGCTGCAACCTGTCGGTTCAACGGTTATGAATAAACACTACTTTTGCCAGCATTTGCAGGAAAAGTAGTGTCTTCGTCTTATCTTAAGTGAAACATGCCGCTGCTTATGGCAGTGACCTTCACCTTCGGCTCATATTGCCAGATCATCTCGGTTCGTCTGTTCTCATACTGCAGTTTCATCGCTTCACGATCTATGACCGCCTGTTTTGCTTTTTCTTGCTCAGGGTCTACATCATCTTGCGTCTGTTGTATGGTAGATTCGGCGGCCATTTCCACGTCAGCTGGGACCGGTTCTAATATGCCACGAACCCGATTAATAACAGGACGAACCGTTTCATCTTCAGTAACCTCAGGCATGTCTTCTCGCAGTACGGCTTCATAGTAGGCGTCCACCACATCGAGTTCGAGTTGCAGGCGTTCTTTCGCTTTTTCCGCCCAGCTATAATCGAGCCTGCTTAAGTGAGCGGTGAGATGTGATTCGAGAGCAGCCCCTGCATCAGCGAGCGAAATTTTCGGTGACTGGGCATGCATATTTTCAGCCAGTCTTGGACTGAGATCACGCCGGCTCAGCTTGCTTCCGAACTTTTCGATGATTTCACCCGATCTTAGTGAAATGCCAAGGAAGTGTAATTCCTCCCGTTTCAGGTCACAAGCAAACTCGACTTTAAAACAAACCCCTAGCCAAGGTTCATACACAGCCGGAGATGTGGCCCTGATCTGGCGTTTGGCGGCTTGTTCAAACAGGTTTACGAAGGCGCCACCTTCGCGGGCTGCGGCAAATATCTGCTGTAATCTGCGGCTACCATACACAACATCTTCTCGCAGAATGCGTCCGGGACCAAGCTGCGGCATGGAAGGCGTGATGCCAAAATAACGTCCGAGTATCGTTTCTTTCGGAGCATCAGGCTTCGCTTCAGGTGGCGTTTGAACAGGCTGAGACGCTTTGGCCTTGGCTTCCGCCGCCTCAGTGATCTGTTGATAAGCTTCCGGGTCAAAAACAAAAGTAAATGACATGGTCTCAGGCTCCACCCCTACACGCTCCACAAATCCCCAGTAATACGGACGGTTCGTTAATGCCTTGTCTGCTTCAGGTGATAATTTAACCGTCACATGAGCAGGTGACCGCTCCATGATCTGGCAATCCAAAGCTTCCAGATAGGTTAGGACGTAAGCTTGGATCTCGTGCGGTGACATTGTCATGGATATCAGTTGCCCCCTTTGTGAAGATCAAGTTTGGTGATTAAAGGCACCTCGTCAGCAACTTCGCGCTGAATTGTGTTCAGCGACTGTCCGAGCGAGTTCATTTTACGGCGAATATCCTCTTCGTTCTGCGATTCCAGCATAATTTTGTACAGACTCTTTTCGATCGATTCCTTTTTTTCCAGCCGTTCGAGAATGACATCCAGTCCACCGATGACCATCTCGAACATATTAATTTTTTCATGCAACAGATGCAGGATATGTTCCTCAATCGTACCTTTCGTAGACAGGTTGAAAATGTTAACGTCATTCTGCTGACCGAGCCGATGAACCCGGCCAATCCGCTGTTCTACCCGCATCGGGTTCCACGGTAGATCAAAGTTAATCATATGGTGACAGAATTGCAGGTTGATGCCTTCACCACCAGCTTCCGTTGCAATCATCGCCTGAACACGGCCACGGAAAAGATCCATCATCCAGTCCTTTTTGCCTCGATTCATCCCGCCCCGATAGGGAACAGCCGTTAGTCCGTTGTTACGAAAATAATTCAGCAGGTATTCCTGCGTCGCTCGGTATTCCGTGAAAATAATGACTTTTTCATTCATATCTCGAATCAGTTCCATCGTTTTTTCGGCTTTTGTATTTTCTTTAATCGCCTTGATATGAGCCACCAGTTCCCAGATTTTATCCCGCAGTGGAGAATCCAGCGGTAGCTTTTTGGACAGATTGACGAGTGTTACAAACACAGCGTCCCGACTGCTACAGACTTCCCGTTGCAACGTAACGAGCGAAAGCATGCTGCTAAGGTTGCCGCCTGCTTCCTGGTATTGATCTTTGACAAACGAGGTTACCCCGTCATAGAGTGCTTGCTCTTCAGGCGAAAGTTGCAGATCCACGTTAGAGACGTTGCGTTTTGTAAATTGCACGGGGCCTTCGCCACGCCTGTTACGGATCATGACTTTGGACAGCTCATCTTTGAGCTGCTCCTGATTTTTGGGCACACGTTTATCGACGACAAAGTTGGCGGCAAAATCGCCTTGACGACCAAGCTGACCGGGCTTCAGCAGGTTAATGAGATTGAAAAGCTCGCTCATGTCGTTCTGCACAGGCGTAGCAGTGAGTAGCAGGCAGTATTTTTTGCGTAATTGCAGCATGAATTGATAATTGGTTGTTTTTTTATTTTTGAGTTTATGTGCTTCATCAATGATGATCATGTCATAGTCCATACTTAGTAACATATCTTTGTGCGGGTCTCTCTTGGCAGTGTCCATAGAAGCAACAACGACTTCATTTTGCCAGGAATAAGCCTTTTTCTGTGCAACTGCCGGGATGCCAAATTTGGAATTGAGTTCACGTACCCATTGCAATACCAGAGAAGCGGGGACAAGAATTAACACTTTAGATACAAGACCACGAACCATATATTCTTTCAAAATCAGGCCTGCTTCAATCGTTTTGCCCAGACCTACTTCGTCAGCGAGAATGGCTCGGCCTGACATTTCGAATAATACTTTGCGTGCCGTATCCATTTGGTGAGGAAGTGGGGTCAGATCTTGCAAATGTTTCAGACATTGAATTTCGTCAAAGTTCGGAATGAGATTCGTTTCTTCAGCCTGAATACCGAGTTGAAAGAGTCGGTAATCCCCCCAAGGACCGCCCTTGTCCAAACGAGATTCAAGCTGTTCCAGCCAGCTTCGATCAAACTCAAGAGGAACAGGTAAGTCAGCTACAGGTTGATTCATATGATGCGGATGTTTCCGGTTCATGATGCTTCCTCTCCGTTCTTGTGTTATTCGTAGGTAATAGTATGGACGAAGGAAGGCAAGTTCATAACCCGTTTCAGAGGATCTATGAACTAAATCACATAGAAAATCAACATATAGTGTAATATAATGGTTATAAATCACTATATGTAGTATCTAGGCATAAATTATTCTCAAAGACAGCACTTGATTTAAAATGAACGGTTTATTCGGGGAGGTTGATTGCAGAGATGGCATCCAACAATACAGGAACGAACCAACAAGTGAAGCATCATGAGAACAAACATAAGCTGGAAGGGCTCAGCGAGAAAATATTTCTGGATCGGTACGCATGGAAGGACGCCGATTCAAATCATGCAAAAGTCGGAGATATTGTACTTGTATTAACGAAAGATGATCCCAAGTTTCCGGTGAAGGAAGTTGGTGAGATTGTTGAACGGCAGGCACAACTAGTTAAAGTGCGGACACGTAGCGATACGATCATCGAGACCGATGTGGAAAAGTTGACACTTACGATAGAGAAAACACCTGAAGAGATGTGGGATCGTCTTGCCCGAGCGATGGCAGCTGTTGAATCGACACCTGAACAACAGGCTGTTTGGGAGAAGAAGTTTCGCTTGGTGCTGGATGACTGGAAACTGGTTCCTGGTGGACGTATTGCTGCTGGTGCAGGGGCCAGTGATGAGTTGACGCTATTTAACTGTTATGTCATTCCTTCTCCGCAAGACAGCCGGGGCGGCATCATGAAGACGTTGACCGAAATGACTGAAATTATGGCTCGCGGCGGTGGCGTGGGTATCAATCTGTCATCCCTTCGTCCGCGGCGGGCTGTGGTGAAAGGTGTGAACGGCTCGTCCAGCGGATCGGTATCCTGGGGCGGTTTGTTCAGTTATACGACGGGGCTTATCGAACAAGGCGGTAGCCGCAGGGGTGCGCTGATGCTGATGATGAACGATTGGCACCCGGACGTGCTGGATTTTATTACGGTTAAACAAACGATGGGGCAAGTGACCAATGCCAATCTGTCGGTCTGTGTAAGCAATGCGTTCATGGAGGCTGTGAAGCAGGAAGGTGATTGGGAGCTTGTTTTTCCCGATACGAGTGACCCGGACTATGATTCGGAGTGGGATGGGGATCTGACCAAATGGAAAGAGGCAGGCCATAACGTTATTCCATACCGGACAGTGAAGGCACGTGAAATATGGCATACGATTATTGAATCCGCCTGGAAATCAGCCGAACCCGGTGTTGTATTTATGGAGTATTACAATCAGATGTCGAACAGCTGGTATTTTAATCCGATCATCTGTACTAATCCTTGCTTCCATCCTAAAACAAGAATAGCTACCCAATATGGACTTATAACAATTGAAGATCTGTATAGAAGAAAAACAGGAGAGTTTTTTATGGTAGGTACGGATAATCGACTTATCGAAAAGGCCAAAGTTGTTGGCGGTCGTTCATACGAAATACCTGGATTACAGATGAGATCAGCAACAGTGTTTCCAACTGGAAAGAAAGAGACCATTAAAATACATCTACAAAATGGAATTGAAATTAGTGTGACTCCTGAGCATCAGTTGTACACTAATTTTGGGTGGAAACAAGCCAAGAACCTAGACTCTGAAGACTATGTTTATATTCAGTCAGCTGAAGGTGGATTTGCAGAAGAAGATCAACTTGGAGAGGAATGGGGATTATTTTTAGGGTGGTTAATTGGTGATGGATGGGTTTCTGTCCGTGGGGAAGTAGGCATGGTTTTTGGAGCTGATGATGAAGAGGTGATACCGCATCTTATAGATGTCGGTGAGAAAATATCAGGAATAAGGGCAAAGATCTATCAAAGAACAAATGGAACAAAACAAGTTTACTGGTGGAGGAAAAACTTAGTTTCACAACTAGGGAGTATTGGAGTAACTTCAGCAAAAGGACCGGAGAAAGTGGTTCCCGAGTTGATATTTACATCCTCGAAAAAAACAGTGACAGCTTTTTTACAAGCTTTGTTTAGCGCTGATGGTACTGTATATGAAAGAGATGAAATGCATCGAACAGCAAGATTAACTTCTAGCTCTAAAAAGTTGTTACAAGGTGTTCAGTTGCTGTTATTGAATTATGGAATCAATAGTTCAATTTATGCTCGACCTAAATCTTCACAATCTTTATTCAATTACACAACAAAAGGTGGAGAATTTAGGACTTACCAGAGTAAGGGTTTCTACGAGTTGATAATATCAGGTAACAATCTACTTTGCTTCAAAGAAAAAATAGGTTTTAAATATGTTACGAGGAAACAACAGGCTCTAGAGCGAATTGCAAGACCGTCAAGAAAGTCAGAAAAGTTTATGTCGAGAGTGAAGAAGTTGGAAAAAGGAGAATACGTCACTGTATATGATATAACAGAGCCAGTTACACATTCCTTGATTGCTGGTGGAGTTGTGGCTCATAATTGTGGGGAACAGGGCCTTCCAGGCTGGGGCGTATGTAACTTGTCAGCAATCAATCTGTCCAAATTCTATGATGAAACAAACCACGATGTGGCATGGGAAGAGCTGGCGGAAACGACGCGCATTTCGGCAAGATTTCTGGACAATGTGATTGACGCGACGCCGTATCATTTTGAAGAAAATCGATTAAATCAGCAGCGTGAACGCCGGGTGGGGCTAGGCACCATGGGACTTGCTGAGCTGATGATCAAACTGCGTATCCGTTATGGCAGTCTTGAATCGCTAGATTTTCTCAATAAACTGTATGGATTTATGGCAAAGGAAGCCTATCTCGCTTCAGCGGAGATTGCCGCGGAGAAGGGGGCGTTCCCGGCGTTTGAGGCAGAACCTTACTTACAAAGTGGATTTATGAAACAGATGATCGCGACGTACCCAGAGGTTGGAGAAGCGATCCGTGAAAAGGGAATTCGTAACGTGACGCTGATTACTCAGGCGCCTACAGGAAGTACTGGAACGATGGTGGGCACATCGACTGGCATTGAGCCGTATTTTGCTTTTAAGTATTTTCGCCAGAGCCGTCTTGGGTATGATGAACAGTTTGTGCCGATTGCTGAGGAGTGGCTGGAGCAACATCCTGGTGAGTCCCTACCGGATTATTATGTGACGGCGATGGATCTTTCGGCTGAAAATCATATTCGCGTGCAAGCTGCCATTCAGAAGTGGGTGGACAGTTCGATCTCAAAAACGGCAAACTGTCCGGCTGATTTTACGGTGCAGGATACGGCAGAGCTGTATCAGCTAGCTTTTGATCTAGGTTGTAAAGGGGTAACGATCTATCGGGACGGCAGTAGAGATGTTCAAGTACTTTCTACTTCGAAGAAAGAAGACACCTCAGCTATTGAAGAGCAGAATGCGGATAAAGAGGAATTCAACAGCCAGGTAGCTGAGTCCGTTTCGGTAGCAAATCAGGTGTATGCAGGGCGAGAGTCCAGCTTGCCAGACTTGGGAGAACAGACTACGGGTGTGGTGGATAAACAATATAAACGCCGTCCACAAGTATTGCGCGGAGCAACGTATAAGATGCATACGCCGTTTGGCATGGCTTACATTACGATTAATGATCTGGACGGAACACCGGGTGAGATTTTCCTCAACGTAGGCAAGGCAGGCTCGGACGTGTTTGCGATGGCGGAGGCACTGGGCCGGGTGTGCTCTCTATTCCTGCGATATGGCGATCATGGTCATAAGGTGGAGTTGCTTATCAAACATCTGAAAGGCATCGGAGGTTCAGGGGCTATTGGTTTTGGAGCTAACCGTGTGGAATCCATTGCGGATGCCGTCGCGAAAGCGTTGGAAAGCCATGTTCAGATGAATGAGGATATTGGAGTGAAGAATCCGAACAGTGCTAAGCGTATGAACAGCAGCAACAATACAAAGGAAGTTCTGCTGAACACGCAGACACCGACCTCACAACTGGACGATGCTGGAGGTGAGGGGCAAAAGACTTCTATGCAATCTATCGACTTATGTCCTTCATGCGGCTCGGCGTCCTTGATCAATGTGGAGGGCTGCAAAACATGCAGTAACTGCGGATACAGCAAGTGTAATTAAGCTATTCCAGAACAAATCTGGAGTAAATTGTTGCTCTAATGAGCCTGAACAGGGATGTTCAACCTAAAAAGTGTACAGACGAAGTGCTGACATACCAGCACTTCGTTTTTTTGTTGTTGCTAGACTTCAATTGAACTGCCTAGACGTCGATAGGTCTCTTTAGTCAACGGTGTACATTGAATCTAGTTTCATCTGAATTATTTATTCATTAGACATCCCTTTAATCTTAAATATGTTAAAATAAGGACGGCGTTCTTACAAATCCAGTTAAAAGAGGCACATATTCCGTTTAAATGAATGTTCATGTCAGGTTCTGGATGAAGGAAGGAGGTAGCATCTATCATGAATAAACATTGGAAAAAGTACTTGTTTTTGTTTGCTCTGATCGTGCCGATCTCAGTAGGTACCATTTTTACGCTCCCATATCACCATCGATATATTGCAGTAGCTCTATTTCCACCTCTATTTTGGATGCTCTACTATTCATGGATCACATTAGAAAGAAAACGGGATCGTTAGTAAAGGGTGGTGGAAAGGTGAGAATGAAGGCGTTATTAACATTAAAAGAAGCTTCTAAGAAATACGGCGGCCGAGAAATTTTAACAGATGTATCGCTTGTGATTAGCCAAGGAGATTGCATTATTATAAGAGGAAACAACGGTTCCGGGAAAAGTACGATGCTCCGAATGGTGAGTGGATTAATTCCATTAACGTCGGGTCAAAGGTTACTTGAGCATACGAATCTGGTGATTGGATATACCCCGGATCGATTATCGAAACTAAGGATGACTTCGACGGAGTATCTGACACACATGGGCAGAATATCAGGTATGACTAAGAAAGAATTGAAAGAACGTATCAAGGAGTTGCATGATTTGTTTCGTCTTGAACAGAGTGATCAGTTGAAGATGAGTCATTTCTCAAAAGGAATGTTGCAGAAAACAAATGTAATGCAAGCTATGATTAAGCCGCCAGACCTTCTGGTATTAGATGAGCCTTTCTCAGGATTGGATGAAGAGTCAACGGGGCATTTGCTTCATTCTCTGAACAAAATTAAGGAAGAAGGGACATCGATTTTGGCAGCCGTGCACGATCCGTTATTAGCAAGTCAATTGGAAAGTAACACATACTGGATTCATCAAGGAAGACTGAGTAAGGAGAGTATACATCCGTCTTCTGAGCAGAAGGTTGTATATTTTCAGCTGGAAGGCAGCATAGATTTAAGCGTTGTTGATCATCTTCTTGAATTTTTCCCCGATATTACATATAAAAGAAGTGAAAATGGTTATATGGTCATGACTTTTATGTATAAAGATTATCGTAGTTTTTTACCCGAATTTATAAATAAAGGTGGAGAGATTGTTAGTCTAACAAGAAAGGAGCTAGGCTAATGATTTCATTACTGTCATATTTACATACTTGTTTCATGCGTTCTTATCGCTATGGTCCGGCTACTTTTGTATTTTTTATGGGGATTATTTTCGTATACAGTGTCGTTCCGAATCCAGTAATGGCTAGTTATGCATTTTCAACAACATTTATTTTTATTATTTCTGTTGTCATTTGTTATACGTTGATTGATATGGAAACGACAAATCAGGAATCGGTTACGGTATTGCATAGTGGCGGTTTGGTAAAACTTTATGTTGCGAAATTGTTATATTGCTGGCTTTTTACGATTCCACTCGCTCTTTATGCCGTTTCGTTCCCAGCCATTTTTCAAAAGTTTGATCGAAATCCGAGTGTTGAAGAGCTAGGCATGGCCCTGATTTATCATTTGGTTTCATCTTGGCTTGGAATTGCTTTAGCCTGCTGGTTTAGTTCTAAGTTTGTTCGTTCCCGCGTCATGTCTTTTTTAATGCTGAGTGTGCTCATTGTTATTACACTTTCTGTGCAAGGTATAGAACAGGTGTTGCCAGACGGATTTGCACCAATGATTTATCTGTTGCCTCCTCTAAGTAGTACTATAGATGTGTTAATTAATTATGATGCACAAAGTCTATTTAAGAAGCTAATGGTAATAATTATACCGCTCGTATATGGTGCGATTACAGCAGGATTATTTGTTTTAATGATTTACAGACGCAAGTTGGATGCAATGCATTGATATTCTCGTTCCACCTCTAGAGTCCTAGGAAGGAAGAAGCAATTATAAGCAAAACTTTCAATCCGCTCTGAGTTAGGTTTATAATGGATAGTGGCTGCTGAGCAAGTCGGCGGCCTTTTTCTATTGAATAAGTTCAGGTAATTATGTCCAGTCGATGAAAAGCACTATATTAAACATTAAATATAGAGTATGATTTTACAGCTGATTATGCTGGCAGAAAAGGTTACATCGGTTAAACGGGTTTGTAACTATTCTTGTCAATTATGAAGTTGTTTTCAGGCGTATAATGCTAAACGTAATCGTGAAATCACGAGAAAATATAAGTTAGATTCACAATCAATACAACTAAATCTATAGGCAGTTCGTCTTCTTTATGTTGTAAATGAAAGATGGAAGGTGCAATACGTATGTTAATAACAACTAGAATGAGCCAGTGTAACAGGATGCCCCGATCTCGATGGATGTGGACTCGCAGTAACAAGGAGGGGCGCGCATGTCACAATCAGTGAAAAAAAAGAGGCATATGAACGGACTGGATGGCTTACGAGCCATCGCGGTACTTGGCGTGATTGCTTATCATTTAAATTTGGATTTCATTCCGGGCGGGCTGCTCGGTGTAGGTATATTTTTTGTTCTGTCAGGCTATTTGATTACCGATATTTTGTTATCCCAGTGGCGGGAACATGGGCGCATTGCGCTTGGAGATTTCTGGTTAAGGCGGTTTAGGCGCTTGTTGCCTGGTATGCTAACCATGACAGCGGTTGTGATGCTCTGGCTGTTATGTACAGACTCGTCCCGGCTTGCTTCACTCAAAGGGGATATCTTATCCGGTGTTACGTACATAAGTAATTGGTGGTATATCTTTCACCATGTTTCGTATTTTGAAAGTTTCGGTCCGCCATCACCTTTTGGACATTTCTGGTCACTGGCTGTTGAGGAGCAGTTTTATCTGCTTTGGCCGCTTCTGTTAGTTGCAGCGATCGTTTTGTTCAAAAGAAAGGGATGGCTGGTCGTCTCCATTGTCGTTGCAGCTGAACTTTCAGCTGGCGCCATGGCCATCATGTACAACCCGGATCTGGACCCGAGCCGTGTATATTATGGAACAGATACCCGTGCATTTGCCTTGCTTGCCGGGGCAGCGTTAGCTGTAGTCTGGCCAAGCCGGAAGCTGTCTGGCACATTGCCTGCGATGAATCGGCTCGTATTGGACGTATCAGGAATTGCTGCCTTAGCGGTGCTAATCTATATGATGCTGAATACGAGCGAATACGACTCGTTCCTGTATCAGGGGGGCATGGTGATACAAGCGATTGCCGCAACCCTGCTGGTGGCAGTACTTGCCCATCCTTCGTCTTTGCTGGCAAGGATTATTGGGGCAAAACCATTACGCTGGATTGGTGAACGTTCGTATGGAATATATTTGTGGCATTATCCGATTATTGTTCTGACCAGTCCTGTTGTAAATACAGGCGGTGCACATCCTGTACGTATGTTGCTACAAGTCGTTGCAACGGTTGTACTTGCATCGATGTCGCTAAAATATATTGAAAACCCGATTCGTTATAACGGTTTTCGGGATTCCTTGTCAAAACTGTGGGGAAGAGGGCGTACCTCTTTCGTTCCCCGTCAGGTATGGTGGAAACGAACAGGCCTGCTGATGACGTTCCTGTTACTATGTTATGCCATATCGCAGACGGTACTGCCTGTAGCAGCCAATTCAGATTCACATTCGGTGTCCCTGTCTACGGTGTTCAATGGCGAAAAGTCTGCTGAAGAAAAGGGTCAGGACGTTGTACCCGTTACAACAAAACCTTCGGATTCCGGGGAAAAGAATCCATCTGTTCAGTCAGGTACGGAGTCGACGTCAGACGGGAAAACGGATGGGAGTCACAAGCCTGGAACTGCATCTACAGATGGGTCTAAACCGGTCAAGCCGGACGATTCATCCAGCGATAGCCGGGATCAGGGCAACTCGCCCTCTAATCCTGACAATAATCCTGCTTCCAATTCATCTGATTCAGGAAACAAAGAAACCGACCCATCGGGTTCGAAACCAGATGAAGGCACAACCGATGCAACGGATTCAGGGGTAACTGATAAACCTGCGACACCTGTCACTAAGAATGGAAAAGTCCAATATACAATTATCGGAGATTCCGTTATTCTGGATGCCAAGCCTTATCTGGAGCAGAGCATATCCGGCGTGTACGTAGATGGCCATGTCGGCCGTCAGATGTGGCAGGCTGGAGATGTGCTGAGGGATCTGAAGCGTAACAAGCAAATGGGCAATCAGGTGGTACTTGAGCTTGGAACGAACGGTTCCTTTAATTCCAAAAATTTAAAGTCCGTACTTGATGGATTGAAGGATAAAACACGGGTTTATCTTGTCACGGTACGTGTGCCGCGTCCTTGGGAGCGAACGGTGAACAAGGCTCTGACGGATGCAGCCTCCAGTTACAGTAATGTTTCTCTTATTGATTGGAATCAGGCTAGTGAAGGGCATGACGAATATTTTGAAAAAGACGGGGTGCATCTGACCGCCGAAGGTTCTGAAGCTTTTGCAGCATTGGTGAAAAACAGTCTTCAATAACCGAACGATTAACATGTAGAATCCTTTAATACGAACTTATCCAGCTATTATATCTTTGAATCATGCAATACATGTTCAGCACATGCAGTATACGTCCAATTTTAAAGTCTCTCCCTGAGAGCAATGGGATTGAAGTTAGTCTTGACTTCATGACATTGTCCAGGGAGAGCTTTTTTGATATGTAAACAGGGAACCGATATTATTCACCCCTGCATCCGTGGATCGTCACCTTACGTTATGATAGCGTTACCATTTACAATACAGATATTAAGTGCTCAAGGGGGAGTATAACGATGTGGAAAAAATGGTTTTCAGGCATAGCGGCACTAACCTTATTCGCCGTCATTTTGGCAGGGTGCTCAAGCGGTGATTCTTCCGAAGGTGGTAGCGGCAGCGACAAAGTCACCGTGACCATCTGGCATAACTGGACAGGGCAAGACGCTAAAGCGGTAGCGATGCGTAAAATTATTGAAGATTTCCGTACCGCGCATCCAGATATCGAAGTGGTGGATGAAGGCTTGCCTACGGACGGTCTCAAAACAAGGTTACGTACGGTCGCAGCAGCCAATGAGATGCCGGATCTCTTCGTGATGTGGCCGGATGCAATGACCAAGGAGTTTGTAAAAGGAGATCTGTTGCAGCCGATCAACGCAGATCTGGATGCGAAGCCGGAATGGAAAGAGAATTTTATTCCGAATGCACTGGATGGATACACAGTAGATGGAAATATTTATTCCGTTCCGATGAATCTGGCGCCCAGCTCTTTTATTTATTACAATGAGGCGCTCTTCAAAGAGAATAACGTAAAGGTTCCTGAAACGTGGGCTGAATTGGAACAGGCGGTTGCTTCGTTTAACGAAAAAGGAATCATTCCGATGGCTCTCGGTAACAAAACGAACTGGGTTGCCCAGTCTACCATTTTCAGTACGCTGGCTGATCGGGTGACGGGTACAGACTGGTTTTTGAAAGCCGTAGCTCAGGATGGTGCAAGTTTCACTGATCCGCAATTTGTTGAAGCGCTGAAGAAAATGCAGGAGCTTGGAAACATGAAGGCTTTTCAGGACGGATTCAACAGTATTGATGAAACCCAGATGATGCAACTTTATTTTCAAGGGAAAACGGCGATGGTCATGAACGGTGGGTGGGCGCTCGCCAACCTCGTTAACAATGCACCGGAAGAGGTGCTGAAAAATACACATATTACGATTTTGCCTCCAGTTGAAGGTGGCAAAGGTGAACCAAGAACAACATCAGGCGTTGTAGGAACGGGTCTTGGTGTTAGCAAAAAGTTGAGTGGTGCTCAAAAAGACGCCGCGATGGAGCTATTCTACGCCCTGGCTGGTCCGGACGGTCAAAAAGCTACGCTGGACAGCAGTACATTGGTCAGCTATAAGATTGATCTGGATAAGGACAAAGCTCATCCGTTGTTTGTGGAATTGTACGATCTGATGCAAGAAGTGAAGATTACGCCGGTATACGATTCCAAGCTGGGATCGGCTACGGTTGAGGTAATTAATAACGGGTTACAGGAGCTACTGATGGGCGGCAAAGCGGAAGATATTGCAGGCCGAATTCAGGCAGCTCAAGCGAATGCGATGAAACAATAGGTTATTTCCTGCTTCTGGGGCTGATTAACCTAACCTAAATAAAGTAAAGCACAGTTCATTCCCCTTCCCGGCAGGGGAGGGGTTTTTAGATAAGAGATTAACGTCCGTTACCGGACAGATTAGAAAGGCAATACGAGGGGAAGTGAAGCCATTGAACGCATTGCAAAGTCGGCGTTTTATTATGCTGGGGCTTGCTCCGGCAGTTATTATCTATGCATTGTTTGTGTTTGTGCCTGTTGTGTGGTCTGCATATTACGGCTTTTTTAACTGGTCTGGCATTGGTGCATCGACATATATTGGCCTGAGCAACTATGTGGAAATCTGGAATGACGCGATCTTTTGGCGGGCTTTGAAAAATAATGTCATTTTTGTGCTGGCTTCGGTGTTCGGTCAGATTCCATTAGCACTCATGTTGGCAGTTATGTTACACAAAAGCAACCCGCTCCAGCGCTTTCTGCGATCGGCCGTATTTCTGCCGATGGTATTGTCCACCGTGGTCATCGGCATGATCTGGCAGTATATCTACCATCCACAGATCGGTATCTTGAACTTCCTGCTGGATGCACTAGGGCTGGAGAGTTGGAAGCTGCAATGGCTGTCCGATGCAAAGATCGCGATATTTTCTCTTGTGCCACCCTTGCTCTGGAGTTTTGTTGGACTGTATCTGATTATTTTCATCTCCGCTTTGCAGAACATCCCGGGTGAAATCCATGACGCAGCCAAAATAGATGGCGCATCTGGACTCCGAAAACTGGTTTCTATTTCTCTGCCGATGATTTGGGGCACGGTACAAGTTGCCATTATCTTATGTATCTCAGGCAGTCTGAAGTCCTTTGATCTGGTCTACATCATGACCAAAGGTGGACCAGCTCACGCAACGGAGTTGCTCGCTACGTATATGTATAACTCTACGTTTACAACGTACCGATATGGTTTTGGTAGTGCGATCTCTACAACGATTGTTCTGATTTCCTTGTTACTCATCGGAACAAGCCAGTGGGTGACCAGTCGGAAGCGTAAAGAAAACGGATAGAAAGGAGGCACGCTCATGCGAACAACACCTGTGACGATATCAACACCACGAGGCCATGCAGGGCATTCCATTCGGCAGATTCGTAAAGGAATCTTTTGGACGCTGCTGACGGTCTATGGTATTTTAACATTGTATCCGTTTTATTGGCTTGTGATTAGTGCGTTCAAAACAAATGAGGATTTCTACAGCAGACCTTTTGGTCTACCGGCACACTGGAATGTGGCCAATTTTACAAATGCCTGGGAAAGCTCGAAGCTCGGAACGGCCTTTGGCAATTCACTAACCGTATCGATTGGCTCGCTGATCCTGACGCTGTTTATCGCGGCGCTGGCTTCATTCATACTGGCACGATTCCAGTTTCGCTGGAAAGGGCTCATTATGACGTTTTTCGTTGTAGGCATGCTCATTCCGATTCATAGTACACTTGTTCCGTTGTTTATTTTGATGAAACAGATGTCCTTGCTCAACACGTATTGGGCTTTGATCTTGCCGTATACTGCGTTTGCCTTGCCAACAGCAATCTTTGTGTTGACAGCTTATCTGGTCAGCATTCCGCGCGATATTGAAGAGGCCGCTTTTATGGATGGAACCGGACTTTGGGGACTTTTTACCCGGATCATGCTTCCCATGTCGCTTCCTGCACTGTCTACGGTGACCATTTTGAGTTTTTTACATGCGTGGAACGACTTTTCCTTTGCCCTTGTATTTATTAATAAAACGGGATTGAAAACGTTACCGCTTGCCATTGCAAACTTCGCAGATGGATATCAGACCGATTATGGTCTAACGCTTGCTGCCATGACCCTATCGGTTATTCCTACGATCATTGTCTATTTAATCTTTCAGGAACAGGTGATGAAGGGCATGACAGCAGGTGCAGTCAAAGGGTAAGCGAGGGGCGCATCCAAAGGAGGAACAGAGTTGGTTCGCTGGCTTACATCATCACTGCAACGAAAACTATCCGTGGTTGTCACAGCTTCGATGATTGTGCCACTTGTAGCGCTTGGACTATTTGCTTTCCTGTTCGCCTCACGCATTACGGAGGAAAAAACGAAGCTGTCCGGGATGGACACGTTGAAACAAGTGGAAGCGAATCTTCGTTATATGCTCCAGGATGCGGAGAATTTATCGATTTTCCTCATTGGAGAACGGGATATTCAGCAATATCTAAGCCGCGACGAGGATCATGAAGCTGATCGCTTGGATATTGTGGGCCGAATGACCAATCTGGCCGCATCCAAAAAGTACATTGCGAACATTGCCATTTATCCTGGACGCTTTGATGCTGCGTTGTCCACGGCCACTTGGTATGAACCGGACGGAGGTAGTCTGTTTTCCCCGTCTCTCCCTAGTGGAAACGCGGATAAAAGGTGGACGGGTGTATATCCCGTTCGCAATTATGCTGGAATTCAAAACGTCATTACGTTGATCAGGCCAATTCGCAGCATCCACAATTATCGTCCCATCGGCTGGCTTAGCATCAGTTTAAATGAAAATGCGATCTCTAAAGGATGGCCGGCGTTTGGACTGGGTAGAGGGGAAGGTAGCCTTGAACTGTTTGGCAACACAGGAGAGGTTCTGTCCTCCATGGATAAATCCCGGCTTGGGCTACATGTATCTGATCTCGAACCGGGACTGATTACGCGCATTCAGAAGGGGCATAGTGGGACGACTACGTATGGTGAGGAAGAACGAAAACGTACGGTACTTTATTACCCTGAGGAACTGACGGGGTGGACGCTGGTTGGTATGGTTCCTTATGAGCAATACCGTTCAGAGAATAGTTACATTATCATTTTGACAGCAATTGCGGTTGCCTTGTCAGCGTTAATCAGCGGTGGTTTGGTCTGGTTCACGGTTCGCAGGGTTACGAGGCCGCTGCTTGTATTAACCAGACATTTGTCTCGAATTGACCCGAAGCGTCCCTTGCCGTTATTCCGAGCAGAAAGCGATGACGAGATTGGCAAGCTTGGGGAAAGTTATAATCTGCTTGGTGCACATATTGAATCGCTTAAGGAAGAGATCATTCGTGGGGAAGCTCGCAAAAAAGAAGCAGATCTGCGTGTACTCCAGGCTCAGATTAATCCTCATTTTCTGTATAACACGCTCTCCTCCATTCATTGGATCGCGCTGATGTCCAAAGAAAACCGGATCGCGGATATGGTAGAGGGACTAAGTGATTTTCTACGAATCAGTTTGAATAAGGGACAGGATTACTGCCCGGTTGCCCAGGAGATTGCGCATATCCGTCATTATGTACGGGTACAGTCGATTCGTTTTCCGGATCAATTCGTGCTGCATTATATTGTTGATCCTGCATTGGAGCAACGAATGATGTTAAAGCTTCTGCTACAGCCACTGGTGGAGAATGCGATGATTCACGGGATTCAACAGGCTGGAAACCAAGGCACGATAACGATTATGATTCAGAAGGATTCCGCGGTTGAGCGCATGAACATTTTGGTACTGGACGACGGTGCGGGCATGGAACTGGAGCAATTGGAGCAATTGCGGGCCAGTATTATCCCCGCGGATGAGAGTAACATGTTGCCGCAGGGCAGTCATTCCCAAGGGAAGCAACTGGGGCAGTCGTTGTCCGATGGAGGGTATGGTCTCCGTAATGTAAACGAAAGACTGTTTCTTCACTATGGGACGGATGCGTTACTTGAAATACACAGCAAAAAGGGTGGGGGCACCCGAATTTCGTTCTCCATTCCAATTCTGGAGGAATCGCCATGAGATTATTGATTGTGGACGACGAAGTCATCATTCGCACAGGGCTCGCGAGTGTGATCGCCTGGCATGAACTTGGCATTGAGATTCTTCCGCCAGCTGCTTCTGCCGAGGAGGCTTTAACTCGACTAGCGGAGGAACACCCGCATATTTTGATGACTGATATTCGAATGAACGGCAAGTCGGGGCTGGAGCTAGCGGAAGAAGCACAGCATCTGCTTCCGGAGCTGGAGGTCATTATTTTATCGGGTTACGATGATTTCTCTTACGCCCAGCAAGCGATCCGTAATGGAGTCATAGACTATCTCTTGAAAACGAGCAAACCGGAAGAGATCATCAAAACGGTGTTGCAGGCCAAAGGAAGAATTACAGAACGATGGGCAGAGAAGTCCCGTGAGGGACAATTGTTACGTGAGAACCGGGAGAGGAAGTTTGCCAGATGGGTGATCGAAGGTCATACGAATTCGGGGAGTTGTCCATCCTTTCTCGCATTTGATGAGGAACATGCGCTCCCCGTTCAATCCATAGAGCAAGTTAGTGGCGACAAACGGCCTGTGAGCAGGCAAGTTGTTGTGATTGAGGCAGAGGGTTGGGGCCGCTCTTCCGATGCGCTGCTCCGGTTTGCAGTGCAGAATATGATTGAAGAAGTGCTCCCAGGAACGATTGCTCAGGTTGACAAACAATATATTGTCTGTGTTCTACCTGTGGCTTCCGAAAATGAAGTAAGCGTATACAGGATCAAGGAAGGCATAGATCGTATGGAGGCATGGTTGAAATGTTCACTTCGCGCTGTGCTTGGTGAACCTGTTAACCACTCTTCTGAATTGCACCGTAGTTATCAAACGGCGTTGTTAGCTTTACAGTACCGTGGACTGCTGGATACCAAAGTGTGGCGATATCAAGAGGTTAACGGCAGGCGAGGTGGCAAAACGGTGTTGACACATGAGGAGGAGACTACCCTCGGTACGTTGCTCATGGACAATGATCCAGTCACACTTACAACATGGATACGTGAACTGATTACGAGGTTGATTGCAGAACCTGATGTCACACCAGGATCATATGTAGCTTGTCTACATTCGGTGATCATTGCAGGACACCGCTGGCTAGCGCGAACACTTCAAGCGATTGGAAGGGAACAGCCCTCCAGGCTTGAGCCTTGGACCCCTGAAACCGACAAGAAACCGGCAGAGATCGGGGATGAATTGTTCCACCATTTATATGATGTGATGCAGGCATATCACAGTCGTATGGGACAAGGGCAGGCCGCACATGTGCAGAAAGCGATAGGTTATATTGAAAATGCACTGGCACAGGATATTAGCTTGCAGCAGGTGGCCGGACAGGTTCATTTGCATCCAGGACATCTTAGTGAATTGTTTAAAAAAGAAATGGGTGTAACCTTTGGTGACTTTGTTACAGATATGAGGATCAGGCGGGCAATGGATATGCTCGTTGTGTCTCCGGCAAAGGTCAGTGAAATCGCAGCAATTAGCGGTTATGAGGATGTGAAGTATTTCAGCAGACTGTTCAAAAAGCATACAGGCAAAACACCGAGTGAATACCGGGAGCAGGCACTTGCATTTAAATCTTCAGGCAGCTAGACGGGAGGAGCAGGAGTACAATGGTCAACGTTTGTCGTACAAGTCAGGATTTATCAGGACAGTGGAAGATACAACATTACGAGGTTGAAGAAAAGCGAGCAATGGATGTTGCCGCTGCAGCGCTGGATGACCGATTCTGGATCGGGGCAACTGTGCCTGGTGATGTTCATGGGGCACTTGCAGAGCGCGGCATTATAGATCCGATTTATTTTGGACATAACGATGTCAAGAGTCGCTGGATCGAGCAGAAGGAGTGGTGGTATCGCACCACCTTTAATTTGGACGCGGGTGCATCTTCCGAGGAACATATTGAACTTGTGTTTGAAGGCTTGGACACGTTTGCAACGGTATATGTCAATGGACATGAGGTTGGAAAAACCGCTAATATGCTGATGTCTCATACATTGGATGTGACCCGTCTGGTGCGAAGCGGCTGGAATGCGATTGCGGTACGCTTTGACCCGCTTCATCTTCATCATCGTGAGAAGGAGACGTTTGACTGGTCTTCGTATACGAAAGAACGCCCGTGGCTGCGTAAAGCGGCTATGAATTTTGGCTGGGACTGGGGGCCGCGCATCGTTACGGTAGGGATCTGGGGAGCGGTCCGTCTGGAGCGAAGCAAGATTGCCAAACTGCAACATGTGTATGCCCGAACCAACGCCGTAAGCAAGGAACAGGCTCAAGTACAAGTCACTGCAGAGGTACAATCTGTTTTATCTTTGCGTAGCAAGCAAGAACGGACACAGCCAGTTGTGACCACTTGTGATATCCGTCTTCTGGATCAGCAAGGAGAGGTTGTAGCCAGCGCTATTTCTTTGCCTGTAAAACAGGGGAAAGCAGATGTAACGTTAGATGTGGCTCATCCCTGCTTATGGTGGACTCATGATCTGGGGGAACCCTATCTGTACACACTTGAAGTTACGCTGTATGCAGATGATATAGCAGTGGATCGGTACTGTCAGTCATATGGCATACGGACGATTGAGCTAGCTTTGCATAATGAGCAGGGAGAGAGACGGTTTGCTTTTATCCTGAATGGGGTCAAACTCTACGCCAAGGGAGCAAACTGGATACCTGCCGATCAGCTGATTGGAACGATTCCGAATTCACGTTACCGCGAGCTTGTGGAACTGTCTGTTGAAGCACATATGAACATGCTGCGTGTGTGGGCAGGCGGCATCTATGAGAAAGAAGTCTTTTACGACGAATGTGATCGGCAAGGGGTACTTGTCTGGCAGGATTTTGCCTTTGCCAACGCTTTATTTCCGGATTTCAATCGTGACTTCATGCAAAATGTACAGCAAGAGGTCGAGAATAACGTACTTCGTTTACGTAACCGGGCTTCGCTGGCGATCTGGTGTGGCAACAATGAAATCGACTGGCTGTATGACATGAAAACAGCTAGCGGTGATATCACAAGTCCGTTCTACGGCGAACAGATTTACCATGAACTGATTCCTGAGGCGTTGGAGCGGCTTGATCCGTCCAGGCCGTACTGGCCTTCTTCACCTTATGGCGCAGATCATGGACAGGATGCGAATGACCCGGATACCGGAGATCGGCACAACTGGCAAGTGTGGCACGGTTCTGTATACCCGAGGAAACAGGGAGAAGTACCTGTGCTGGACTATAGCATTGAAGGGGTCACGTTCAAAAATTATAAAAAGGATCAAGCACTGTTCAGCAGTGAATTTGGCATGCATGCTTCAGCTAATCGGTATACGCTGGAGAAAAATATACCTGCCGGCCAGTTTTACTGGGGGAGTCCCGAAATGGCCTATCGTAATAAGGATACGAATCATCAGAAAGGTATTTTGCTGATGGAAGGGTACACGGGCATTCCACAAAATATAGAGGAATACATGGACTTCTCCATGTTGACTCAGGCAGAGGGCCTACGCTATGGCATTGAACATTTCAGGCGAATCAATGACCGTAACAGCGGTGCGCTGGTATGGCAGCTGAATGATAGCTGGCCGGGAACAAGCTGGTCGATGATCGATTATGAACTGCTGCCGAAGGCCTCCTTTTATTATGCCAAAACGTTCTTTCATCCTGTACTATTGTCGCTCGAGCATGAGCCAGGACATTCGCTTAACGTATGGGTAGTTAATGATACACAGGATGAAGTGGGAGGACAACTTCGACTGAATGTTTATGGTCTGACTGGAGAGCGACTGTACACTTCAGCATATGGAGTGAAGGTGCCCGCTCAGTCATCTATGCAGATCACAGCTTTAGAGGAAGCCGAAGTGCTTGGAACCAAACGGGCGGAAGAAGTGATGGTGGAATTGCAAGCCGAAGGGTTTGTTGCACCCATGAATCGTTACTTTTTGCGTGATCCCAAAGATGTGATGTTACCGCACTCACGGCTCAGCGTTCATGTAAACGAGGAAGAACAATCCGTAACCGTTAATGCGAGTGTCGCCATTGCACGTATGGTGAAGCTGGAGTTGCCGGTTGGCCGGGTTCGATTCAGTGATAACTATTTTGATCTATTGCCAGGAGAGAGCCGCACAGTAACGCTACAGCATCCAGAGATGCAAGCTTTACCACTAAAAGAGTTGCGAGTAAGTGCGATGAATGCAAGCGAGGCTTGATTTAACCCAGAAAAACCTCCATTGGCGTGGAGGTTTTTTAGATTGGACGGAAAAATATAGCACGAAAAGAAATCCGCTGATGTTGTGTATTCATGGATTCGCAATCAGCGAAAGGATTCATACCGTTGCTGAAAAGAGGCCTCCATGTGCACTTGGCGTGCCAGTTGTTGTTGTACTTTGGAGCCACGAATAACCTGCAGTTGCTGTAGCACATCGGAAGATGTGAAATCATTCTGTGCCATCTGCATAAGCAGTTCGGCTAGAACATCTGCATCCTCAAGCGCAGCATTCAAGCCAAATGCTCCTGTAGGTGTCATCGTATGAGCAGCATCTCCAATGAGTACGACATTGTCCTCTGCCCACTTGGAGCTATAACTGCTCTCTACAGACAGTAGCACAAAGTCACTCCAATTCTTAATATGCGCAGCGACAGAATCCGCAAGACAGGGGAAAGCCGCTACCAGCTTGCCTACAAAAGGAGCAAAGGGTTGTTCACGCAACTTAGCATATCCTCCTTCGGGAATGTTCCATCCAATCTGTACATAACCGCCGTATTGTGAAAATAACGCGAGTTGTTGCCCATCCATACTTGCCATACGAACGGCAGGTTCCCATCCTGGTGGGGCAGGAATACGAGCCCATAACAGATCGTAGCCGTGTTTGCGAATCTCGGGTGCAAGGCCGGCATGTTTGCGCACCGCCGAATATCTACCGTCAGCTCCAATAACAACAGATGCTCTAATGGAGGCAGGAACACCATTTTGACGCACGTTAATGCCAACAACATGACCATCTTTGTCCCGAAGCAACCCGGTCATGACTGTATTGAAGCGAACCTGATATAACGGGCTTAGCGCTTCAGTCTGGGCCGTAATCGCTTCGAGGAGATGATCTTGTGGTACGTGAACGCCAACATGATGCTCCCCTTTGCTTGGATCGGGGTTAATGGTATGGATGATGTTTCCTTCTTCCCAATATTGAATCTGCTCTAGATGCAACAAGCCCTGCTCTTGAATATGGGAATATAATCCGTGTTTGTTCAAAATAGCTTCGCCATCTGCATTCAGCAGTTCTCCACGAAATGATTTATGCAGATGAGGCTGTCGCTCAATGAGTAATGTAGAGATACCTTTCTGGTTAAGCAAATACGAAAGCAAGGCGCCTCCGGGCCCTGCCCCGACAATGCAGACATCCGTGTAGAGTGTATCGTTTGTCTGAGATTTCATCAATTTCATGTACATTATTCCCTTGCTATATAGTAGTGAAAATCTAGTAGTGGACGGAAGTTTACTTTATGATAACAGATTTATTTAAATCATTAAGTAACTAAAAGTAACTTAATGGATATACGTTATTATAAACAAAGTGTTCTTTATATACAATAGGCCAAATTCAAATTTTTTATCAACATAAAGGGCCGCAACCATTTTGCTCACTAGGCAATCTTTTTTTTCACAACCAAATGTGTGTAAATATGTTACAATATAAGGCAGGTTACAATGAAAGGCAGGAGGAACGGATATGAGCCCGAATACGGAGCGAAACTCGCAATTGGCAAACGTTGATCAATTGTTGGAGGCCTTCTTCAGATATAAAAATAAAGTATTGGATCAACAGCAAAAGTCAGAAACAAACTGCAAGCTGAATCCAACAAAAAGCCATATATTGGGCATGATTTTACGTGAAAAACGCTGCATGGCAGTTGATGTTGCGCGTCAGCTCAGTCTGTCCTCTGGAGCTACGACGATTGTACTTAATCAACTTGAAAGCGAAAATTTGATTCAACGTGAACGCAGCGAGGAAGATCGCAGAATCGTCTGGCTATCCTTAACGGATGAGGGAGAGCAATTAGCCAGAACGTTGAATGCTAATCGTGGCCGCATGACATGGGAACTGTTACAAGCGCTTACGGAGGAAGAACAGCAGTTAATGCTGGGCATGCTCAAAAAAATAGAAATGAAGCTGCTGGAAAATATGAAATCTTTCGAGCAGACCTATCGTTAATGCATATGACACCTGAAGACGTCAGTCCTCATGCATTCGTACCCGGTACCGGGTATGAATATGTGAAGACTGGCGTTTTGCGTGTTATAACAGAGCTATAGCTATAGATGAAAGCGAGATACATGATCGTTCAAGCCTTCCTGTATAAGAATATCTTTCTGCCGGCTGCCCATTAAGTCAAAATGAGGGAAGGGCTGTCTTCGGTGAATATAACGCGGGTCTAAACCGTGTTCACGACACCATTGTTCCAGGCGATGAAGGTCTGCACAGCCCACTTTGGTGACACTGGTTATGCCGGGAAATCTGGAATCGATCCAGAAATGAGTGAGATAGGCGATTTCACCGCGAGCGACTCGTTCTTTCCAAGCTACAAGTTCTTGCCGTTTAATCCCAAAAGCCATAGTTGAACGTTCCTTTCCGACTGAGTATGTCCTTAACATATTGTACATCTTATATATGAACTCAATCAAAATGTTTCGGCACGATGTGTATCAGCATGATTGAAGTGGGTAAATGAATATGAAAACTTTGTTATAAACATCAATGCTTTTGTTAAAATAAAGGCATCACGAACGATTCATGACTTATATAGCGGAAAGGGTTGTCATCATGGAACTATTCATTGCGGTACTTGCACTACTCGGACTGATCGGTCTATCTAACGTGTTGAACCGGTTTGTCCCTTTTATTCCCGTTCCGCTTATTCAGATTGCACTGGGAGTAGCTGTAGCCCTGCTACCAGCAGGTGTACATCTACCATTGAATCCGGAATTGTTTTTTGTGCTATTTATTGCACCCTTATTGTATAACGATGGAAAAAGAACGCCAAGGAACGAACTATGGAATCTGCGAGCGCCGATTCTTTTGCTTGCACTGGGACTGGTATTTGTTACGGTTGCTGTTGCCGGATATGCCATACACTGGCTGATTCCGACCATTCCACTTCCTGCCGCATTTGCGCTTGCGGCCATTCTTTCCCCGACAGATGCAGTTGCTGTAGGTGCTATGGCCGGACGTGTACATCTGCCCAAAAGTATACATAGACTTCTTGAAGGAGAAGCATTAATGAATGATGCTTCGGGCCTGGTTGCATTTAAATTTGCTATTGCAGCTACGGTTACGGGTGTTTTCTCACTCACTCAAGCCACATTCAGTTTCATTATCATTGCCGTAGGAGGTCTGCTTGCTGGTGCGCTCATGTCTTTTTTGTTTATTCGGCTCGGGGTATGGATTCGCAGACTGGGCATGGAAGATGTAACGATTCATATGTTGCTTCAGATTCTGACTCCATTCGTCATCTACCTCTTGAGTGAAGAAATCGGGGTCTCCGGCATTCTGGCCGTGGTTGCAGGCGGGATCATTCATACGATTGAGCGTGACCGGGCAGAATCGGTTCAGATTAAGATGCAAGTGGTGTCTGCGAGCACTTGGTCTGTTATTTTATTTATATTGAATGGTCTGGTGTTTGTCATTCTCGGCGTGCAGGTTCCCGATGTGCTTAGTAAGATCTTTGTTAACGTATCATTCAATAACTTCGAGGTGCTGGGTTATGTACTGATCATCTCCGTTCTACTTGTGTTGTTACGTTTCTTGTGGATTTATCTGTTCTGGAAAGTCAATGAATGGCTACGTGCGAAGTCCGCTATTGGCAAACCACGCTTCAAGGAGATTACTATTCTCTCTCTATCGGGAGTAAGAGGTGCAGTGACACTGGCTGGAGCATTTTCGATTCCATTTGTGCTTCAGGACGGGTCGCCTTTTCCCGAACGTGATTTAATTATTTTTCTGGCGGCTGGTGTTATTTTGTTCTCTCTGATTGCGGCGAGCGCGTTGTTACCTGTGTTAGCCAAGGAAGAGGGGAAATCCTCCGATGAAAATACACCTCAGAAATCTGAACGCAGAGCACAGGACATTATGCTGAATGCCGCTATTCGAGCAGTCAAGTCTGAAATGAACGATGAAAATAAAGCTGCCGCACTGGCCGTTGTGTCTGACCTGTCCAAATATATTAAACAGGCGACAGGGCAGTTTACAGCAGATAATCGTAAAGCAATGCAGAAGCAGGAAACAGCGATCAATCTAATTGCTACACGGGCTGAGCGCAAAGAGATTGAAGTGATGATGGATGAAAATGCCCTTGGGCCTGAAGCGGCTTTCAAATGTGATAACTGGCTGGATCGTAAGGAGATGATGCTCTCCAACCGGACGAACACTCAACTGCTGGCGTCGCTCAATGAGATTGGACGAATGCTGGGTCAACTGTTCACCAACCGTTCCAGCAAACCAGATCAGCCCTTTATGCTTGAAAATGCCGAACTGTTCCGCAAGGTGAAGCTACGCACCTCTCAGGCAGCAATCAAAGCCATCCGGGCACATATGAATGACTCCAATCGTGTGGCGGCTCTCGCGGTTATTTCTAAATATGAACGGGTGATCGCAAAGTTACGCGCATGGAATCAGGATAAGACGACGGAAGATCCGTTCAATCAGGATAAACTGGAACTTCAGATGGTAGCCATTCAGGAGCAACGTAATACAATACAACAGCTGTATGAGAATGGAGAGATCACACGCGATGTTGCAGCCAGATTACGTCGTTATATCAATGATGTAGAGGCAACAGCTCTTAAAAACGATTAATGGATTATTCATGAGTTCGCATGAATCGGGCAATGCTAACGTAGAGTTTGACGTATGAAATTCAAAGTGAGGATATGACATGAACCTGAAAGCTACCCGATTCATCGCATTGTTCGTACTGACTGGAACAATCCTTGGCAGTTCGACAAGTTGGGCGTATGCCAAGCCAGTGCAGAAGAACCGTCAGTATTATGAAGAACGGGGAGAGATCGTATGGGAAGTCCCCACGCAGGACAAACTGATCGCTCTGACTTTTGATGATGGACCAGACCCTGTTCAGACACCGCAGATTTTAGCTTTGCTCAAACAGTATCATGCGAAGGGAACTTTTTTTGTACTCGGCAAATGGGCAGAGAAATTTCCTGACATCGTCATGCAGGAGCAACGTGAAGGACATGAGATCGCAAATCATACATTTGCACACACGTATGCGGTTCGTTCAACAACAGCGGACAAGTACTTGAAAGACATGCAAGCGGCAGAAGCTTCGATTGTAAATGCTGGTGCGGAGCGCCCACTGTTGTTCAGACCTCCTGGGGGGTATTATAACGATATGGTGATTCAGGCGGCGAAGCAGAAGGGCTATACGATCGTATTATGGTCTTGGCATCAGGATACTCGAGACTGGGCTCTACCTGGTGTATCAGCGATTACAAACAAAGTATTAAATAATGCTCGTAATGGAGACATCGTTTTGTTTCATGACAAAGTGGAAAGTAAATCCCATACGATTGATGCTCTTCGAATGATTTTGCCCAAACTGCAGGAAAAGGGTTATCAATTTGTTACCGTATCTGAACTTCTGGCTGTGAAAGCTCGTGAAGCTGCCAAGGGCGGGGTGTCGTCCTCATTACCATGAAAGCATCCGTAGTGCAGGCGATTGAGAGCGATTGAAAGATTCATCTGTAAAACCAGCTGCACCTAGAATGTGTTGGAAAGTAAGATTTTTTTAGTAAGTCTAAGCTAATCACAGCCGCAATCAAGCTGAACCAATGATGCTTTGCGGCTGTTTGTCGTGAAGTTATTCATTGAACCTCGGTTTGGCGGGTATGCTGCAAATTGATTGGAAATAAGTTCTAGGCTTTTGTTTTACAATCGAAACGTCTACAATAGAAAAGTCTTTATATCAGACAGTATTATGTTAATAGAGAAGGTGAACAAGTTGAATGGACAAAAAAGAGCTGACATCAGACCTGGTTTAGAGGTCGATATCGTACTGAAACAGGATCAATCCAGTGGCAAACTTACGAGAGGAATCGTCAAGGATCTGTTAACCAAGTCTCCTTCACATCCTCATGGAATCAAGGTGAGATTGACAAACGGTCAAGTGGGGCGAGTGAAACAAGTAATTTCTGCAGGAAATCATCCGCAATGATTGTGAACGGGAGGCTGGATACAACCGAAAAAGTAATGACGCACCTGTCGGTTGGCAATCAACAGCAACAAGATGCTTACCGTGTGTTGCACGAGAGCGGACTACTTTTCATGCTTTCTGCCCACGCTGCGTTCCCTGCGGGGACGGTACCGATTGACGTGCATCTTCCTGATAGTGATCTGGACATCCTGTGTTATTCAGAAGATCTGAACGCTTTCCAAGTTAAGATGGCTAGGCAACTAGAGAGCATTGCGGTGAACGGAAGGACAGAGTGGACGTTCGGAGATCATGCCTCAGGTCAGAACGTATATGTCACATGTAAACTGAGCTTGGGAGTATGGCCTGTTGAAATATTTGCCCAAGCAACTCCTGTCGATCAGCAGAATGCCTACTTACATATGCAGGTCGAATGGAGTTTGTTGCAGTTATGGGGAGAGGTAGGGCAACGCGAGATTCGCAGACTTAAGCAAGCAGGGTGGAAAACAGAGCCTGCCTTCGCCCATGTACTAGGGTTAGAGGGTGATCCTTACATAGCAATGAGAGATCTAGCCAGCCTGCAGAAACCGGAGCTGTGGGACTTTGCCAGATCACGCGTCACATTTAAATAAGAAAGATCGCTACAATTGTAGTTACTGTTAATCCGATGATAACCGGTTTCAGATTACGCCTCGCAAGTTCAAACGGGCTGACCCCGCAAATTGCGGCAGCCGGAATTAATGCCCACGGAATCAACGTTCCGCCGCCAACCCAGATTGCGGCTACTTGGCCCAGTGCGGTAAGTACCGGAGCCGAGTTTGTCGTACCTGCAAACATGGCAGCAATGGAACCTACGAGGGAAATTCCCGAAAAACCAGAGCCATCCAGACCGGTTACAGCTCCAGTGACGGTCATCGTAATCGCCCCGACGGTTCCATTCATTGGTACAATCCCCGCAAATGCAACGCCAAGATCATTGACGATCCCGTGTGAGCCTTCAGGAAGTGGATTCATAAATAACTCCGTTATAGCAGCATCCCCGAGATAAAAGAATGCGGCAATCGGAATGACCGGACCAAATACTTTGAATCCGAACTGGAATCCTTCGATAAGATAATTAGTCGTTTCCTCTGATCCGTTATGGCGGTGGGCGGCAATGGAAACAGCAATCAGAATTACGACGGCGGTTCCCCCGATTAGTGCCGTTGCATCCCCGCCCTGAAGGTTCAGCACAAACATCAGTACGACATCCAGTGCGAATAACAACGGAATGAGAACAGCAAATATTTTTCTCAGACGAAGAGGCATTGTCGGGACTGGTGCAGACTCATTTGGTTCTGACTGTGACTCAGACGCCGGCTGCTGCCGTGGAGCAAACTCCTGTTCCTTCCATTCGGGGGTCTTCATTTCTTTGCGAAGCATCCAGAAGGCGGTAAGAGTAGATACCATGCCCATGATTATGACGAGAGGAACACTGGCAACCATCACTGACGTAACAGGAAGACCAGCTGCGTCCGCAGTAAGTTTGGGAGCTCCTTGGATAATGTAATCCCCTGACAAGGCAATGCCATGCCCAAACAGGTTCATTGCAATGGCGGCTCCAATCGGAGGTAAACCTACGCGAACCGCTACCGGCAAAAGTACTGCTCCAATCAAGGCTACTGCAGGAGATGGCCAGAAAAATAAAGATACGACCATCATGATAAGTCCAATGCCCCAGTATGCAGCTTGAGGCGTGCGAATAAATCGGGTGAGCGGTGTGACCATGATTTCATTAATACCTGTGCGGATCAGAACACGGCTCATCGCCACGATAATTGAGATGATAAAGATTGTACTTAACAATTCCTTCGTTGCGTAGATAAAACTGTTAAAAACCCCGGTGACGGAGCCACTTAATGTTTCAGTTGCCAGCAGTCCAATGGTCATAATGCCTGCGACACAGATAACGGTTGTATCTTTGCGCCGAATCATGACAGCGATAATCAGGACAATAAATGCCAGATACACATAATGCAATGGGACAAGTTGAATATTCATCATGATGACAGCCTCCTGCATCCCTGGTCATCGATCCTGGGAGTGCTATATCCTATGCATGTCAAGCCTAGGTGTTCGTGGAGATGGCAGCAGGATTTTTTTTACATCCAGAGAATTATATGAGTGAAACGAGCAAACACACGACAGGGGACTATGACTATAGCAAGTCACGATAACACACATCAGCGGGTCACCGAACCTGATAGACAACGGCAAACCGAGGTGATTACAATATACATGCCATCTTCAGGTAGAAATTAGAAAAAATTCAGCCAGCCTGAATCAAAAGGACGTTAATGTATGAACTTGATCCGTTCATTACGCTTTAAATTTATTGTGGGACTTACGTTAATCATGCTACCGCTGTTTATGCTGTTGTACTATAACAATGTGTATGCCATGAAGGTCGTACGTGATAAGGTATCCCTCACCAATATGAATCATTTGGCCAAAAACGTGGAACAAAATGAGCGTGTATTACAGGAAACCAATCGATATTTATACAGCTTGGGTGAGCGTGACCCTGATATTATCTCGCTGTTTTTTCTTGAATATGGAAGCGGAGATTACATCATTGCCAAGCAGCGAATCATGAACAAGTTTATGACCGATATCGGTTTCTATAATCTTATCGATTCTTTTTATTTGTATGATGCGGTGAATGATGACCTGTTGCTGGCAACCGCGGGCAATTATGATATTAAAAAATCGGTGGTACAGCGCAATATGCCTGCACAGATGCGGCAGCTCGAAGGGGATATCCAAAGGCCGGAATGGAGCATCGTCCGCGGAGGATCATTTAATGCACTTGTGAAAACGGTACGTATCAACCAGCAGTTCTATGCTGGCGCACTGGTCGATATGAATGCGCTGAATGACACACAACAGTTTGCTGAATCAGGTGACAGAGGTGGAGCGGTGATCGTTACACCTGATGGCAGAGCATTATCTGATTCTACGTTAAATAAGAGGCAGATCAAGCTGGTCGGCGATCATTTGACCGATTTGGAGAGTCCGTATCAGGTCATCTCGGAGCCGGATAGCGCTGCTCGTCAGTATTTAATGGTGGGCATTCCCTCAGCCATGTCGGATATGAATTATATCGTCTTGTTGCCGGAGGAAGATATGATGCGTAACCTGCCGTTTTTCCAACAGATCATCAGGCTACTTCCGATCGGGGCGGCCGTTATTTTGATCACAGCACTTTTCTTCCTAAGACAGCTTCTGTTCCGTCCAATGAATGCGCTTATTCGGGGAATGAGAAGGGTTAGCCGAGGGGAACTCGATGTAACGCTGGAGGCACCGTCTTCGTCTGAACTGGAGTTTGTAACACGTAGCTTCAATCAGATGATTCAGGAAATTCAACATTTGAAGATCGATGTATATGAAGAGCAACTGCGTACGCGAGAGGCGGAGTTCAAGCAATTGCAGATGCAGATTAATCCTCACTTTTATCTGAATTCCCTGAATATTATTCATAGCCTCGCTTCCTTGCAAAAACATGAACTGGTGCAACAGATGGCTGGTCATCTGGCTGATTATTTCAGATCCAGCTTAAGGGCTGGCAAACGAGTGATCACGCTAAACGAAGAGATGGAGCACATTCGGCATTATCTTGAAATTCAGAAGTTAAGGTTCCCGAGCAAGCTGGATTTCGAACTGGATATCGATCCAGAGGTGGGACATGTTGTGCTTCCGCCGCTGACGATTCAGCCTTTTGTCGAAAATGCAATTATCCATGGTTTTCAACGCAGAATGCAGTCATTTGTGATTCGGATTACCGCACGTCTGACGGAAACGTCCAGTAGTCAGGCCGGAGATGGTATGCTCCTGCTACAGATTGTGGACAACGGGGTCGGGTTCAAGCCCGTGCTACTAGAACAACTACAACGGGGAGAATATGCCAAAGATCCCGGGGGGCAACACATCGGGATATGGAATGTTGCACATCGGTTACTGGTGAAGTATGGTCCGGAGGCTGGGTTAACGTTTGAAAATAGGGTAGACGGAGGCGCTGCAGTAAGCATTTATTTGCCTGCTCAGACCGAGGAGCAAGAAGGAGGAAATCATGCGGAACCTGTTGATCGTGGATGATGAAGTGTATGCCCTGCAAGCCATGCTGGAGGGAGTGGACTGGAATGCAGCCGGAATTGACCAGGTATTCGGTGCATGTGATGTGGAGGAAGCCCGGCAGGTCATCCGAACCCATGCTATCGACATTCTGATTTGCGACATCGAGATGCCCGGGGAAACCGGGCTCGACCTGCAGAGCTGGGTATTGAAGCATGACCCTGGCATTCTGACGATTTTTTTGACAGGTCATGCGCTCTTCGATTATGCCCAGACCGCCATCAAACTGAATAGTTTTGATTATCTGTTGAAACCTGCTCCCGCAGACCAACTGCTCAAAGTAGTTACAAGAGCATTGGAGAAGATTAGAGACGGAGAGCAACGCACACGAACGAACGAAGTTTACGAAACCGTATACAAACGCTGGAAAACCCATAAACCACTCCTGACGGAACGTTTCTGGAAGGACGCAGTATCTCAGCGAAGTGCACTTACTCCACAACGGCTGCAAAAACTTGCCGAACTGTACGGTGCAGAGATTGATCCCGAGGTTCGTGTACTGCCCATCGTAATCTCCGTTGAAGAGTGGGTACGTGAATTTAATCTGCGCGATGAAGAGGTACTGGAATATGCTCTACGCAATGCAGCGAGAGAAATATTACTCGGAGAGAAACCGGGTGAAGTGTTCCAGGATCACAGTGGCTTAAATATAGTGCTAGCCTATGAGCAAGATGATGTCATCCTTGCAGCTAGTGAAGCGGAGCAACGTTGTCAGCGTTACATTCAGGAGTGCGGCACATACTTCTACTGCCGGCTATCCTGTTATGTAGGTGCACCGGTAGCTGTAACAGAATTGCAAGGCATGTTGAATGAACTCATGGACATGGAGCGCCGCAACATTAAAGAGCTCGAAGAGGTTTTTGTGTATGATGAGCGGGATCGGGATCAGGAGGATCGGTTTTTGCCTATCCCGTGGTTCTCAGAGCTGTCTATCCTTTTTGAAACCGGCAAGGTAGAAGATTTGCGTGAACGTGTGGATGAAATTTTTGATTTACTTGCTGCCCAGGATGGGTTATCTCCAGAGATGTTACGGCTCTATTATCATGCGATGTTGCACGTTGTCTATCCGCTTCTGCACCAGAAAAATGTATCCATCCGCAGCTTGTACCCCGGAGAACGGGAGCCGGAAGAAGCCGTAGTCACGAGGTCATTACCGCAGTTGAAACAATGGACTCTGGATCTCATAGATCGTGTCATTCCCGTGTTGTACCCGGATGATCAGAACCCGATGTCGATTGTAGATCAGTTATGTATCTATATTGAAAACCACATTGGAGAAGAACTGATGCGGGAGGAACTGGCTGCTTTTGCTGGATTTAACCCGGCATATTTATCACGTTTGTTCCGTAAAGAAAAGGGCATGTCTCTGTCCGAGTTTATCCTTCAGCGCAGAGTGGCCATGGCGAAAACGTTGTTATCTCAATCCACCGTCAAGGTAACGGATATTGCGGGTAAGGTCGGATACTATAATTACTCTCATTTTACGAAAATGTTCAAAAAATGTACCGGCATTACACCACAGGAGTTTCGCAAACAATCCAGAACCATGTAATCAGGCGCAGCATGCTGCGCTTTTTGTTTGTTTTTTATGGCATCAAAGTCATAATTTGATAACTGAATAGGTCACCACAGCAGATAGAGGACTTGATCGCCCCGCCGTATACTTGAACCACAGGAGGCGCACGGAGCTTCATCCTGAGGAAGAATTCAAGAGGAGTGAGGGAGAACACGTTATGAAGACACAACCCCAAGCGGGTAAGGGCGTACGGATATCGGAGATACCGGAAGGCACGGTTCGAAAGCGCAAGTCCGTGTTGTACAATCTTGGCAAGTACAAGGTGCTTTACCTGATGTTTTTGCCAGGCATTCTGTTTCTGCTGGTAAACAATTATATGCCGATGTTCGGCGTTCTGATCGCATTCAAAAATGTAAACTACGCGGATGGAATCTGGGGAAGCCCGTGGAGCGGGTGGGACAATTTTAAATACCTGTTCTCGACCAGCGATGCATGGGAAATTACGCGAAATACCCTTGCATACAACACCGTGTTTATTGCACTCAATCTTACTGTCGGTGTAGGTCTCGCCATTTTGCTTAACGAAGTTAAAAACAAAGCGATGTCCAAACTGTATCAGTCGCTGATGTTGTTACCTTATTTTCTATCGATGATCGTGGTCAGTTATCTCGTTTTGGCTTTCCTCGGCAAGGACTCGGGATTCATGAACTCAACCATACTGCAAATGTTCGGAGGACAGCCGATTGACTGGTACTCGGAACCGAAGTATTGGCCGTACATCTTGCCGCTTGTGAATACGTGGAAAAATATCGGCTATTATGCCGTCATTTATCTAGCCGCTGTTGTGGGCATTGATGAAGAATATTATGAAGCGGCTGTGCTGGATGGTGCATCGAAGTGGCATCAGATTCGTTTTATCACCATTCCGTTTTTGATCCCGTTGATTGTCATTATGACATTGCTTCAGATTGGCCGGATCTTCTATGCAGACTTCAGCTTGTTCTATCAGGTTCCGCTGGAATCGGGCGCGTTGTTCCCTGTAACCAACGTTCTTGATACGTATGTATATCGGACATTCCTCATTGGTGGAGACATCGGGATGTCATCTGCGGCAGGTCTATATCAAGCGATTGTCGGATTTGTACTGGTGCTGGTGTCCAATACCATTGTCAGACGGATTGACAAAGATAATGCACTATTTTGAGAGGAGGCAAGTCAGTTGTGAAAACACGTGATCCATTAGCTGTATCCAAGCGTTCTGCTGCTGTCATTCATTTCATGTTTTTATTCTATGCCATTGCCTGCATCGTGCCGATCATACTGGTCTTCGCCATCTCTTTCTCGGACGAGACAACGGTTATTGCGAATGGCTACAAGCTTATACCGGAGCAATTCAGCCTCACGGCCTATGAATTCCTCTTTAAAGATATGGATCAGATCATTCACTCGTATGGAATTTCTATCATTGTAACGGTTGTTGGTACGATTACGAGTGTTGCGCTGACCGCATTATATGCTTATCCACTATCACGAAGAGATCTGCCATACCGAGGCTGGTTCGCCTTTTTCATCTTCTTCACGATGTTGTTTAACGGTGGACTTGTTCCCTGGTATCTGGTTTATGTCAACGTGCTGGATTTGAAAAACTCGATTTTTGCTTTGATCCTGCCGTTACTCTTATCACCGTTTTTTGTACTTGTTATGCGCACCTTCTTTGCGAACTCCATTCCGGTATCCATTCTGGAATCAGCTCGTATTGATGGAGCAGGTGAATTGAAAACGTTTTTGCGAATCGTACTGCCGCTTTCATTGCCGGTTATGGCAACCGTGGCGCTGTTCAGTACGCTGAACTACTGGAATGACTGGTATCTTAGTATGATTTTTATTTCGGATAACCGGACGATCAGCCTTCAGTACCTTATGTACCGGACGCTGCTCGATATTCAATATTTAACAACCAACTCTAACGTTTCTTCACAGATCTCATCGCAGGGCGGACTTCTCAATCTGCCAAACAAAACGTTGCAAATGGCGATGGCTGTCGTCGGTATCGGTCCAATCGTACTGGCGTACCCGTTCTTTCAGCGTTACTTCATCAAAGGTCTGACAGTAGGTGCTGTGAAAGGATAACTCCGGGCCGGTTAGGGAGGGAGTATGGTCAACCGCAGATAGACGAAAGGGCATATACAGAAAGCTTGCCGTTTATGAGGAATTGGGGAAGAACGGTAAACGTGTGGAAGACAAGGGTCCATTATATGAACAGGAGGGGTTCAATTGGTTCAATCGTTAAAAGTATGGTCACGTATGACGGCGGCGGCCATGGCACTGGCACTGGTGCTTGCAGGCTGTTCGTCAGACAAGGGAAACTCTGCAACACCTGGTGCTGAGGGCAGTACGCCGAACACAAATAATGAAAAGCCTTATGAGGTTTCCTTGTTCTATCCGGGAACACCTCAGAAAGATGTCGCTCTTGTGGAAGCAGAAATTAATAAAAAGATGGAGCCCAAGATCGGAGCAACCATCAAAATTAATGCTGTGGACTGGGGACAGTGGGATAACAAGCTGAACCTGATGATCTCATCAGGGGAAAAAGCAGACATTATCTTTACCGCAGCTTGGCAGAACTACACGGTAAACGTGGCGAAGGGCGCATTCCTGCCGCTGAATGAACTGCTTGATAAATACGGTCAGGATATCAAGAAAAATCTGGACCCTGCTTTCCTGGAAGGTTCCCAGGTAGATGGCGTGAACTATGGTGTACCAACGAACAAGGAGCTTGCTGCCACACGTGGCGTGCTGGTGCGCAAGGATCTGGCTGATAAATACAAACTGGACCTGACAACAGTTAAAACATGGGCTGATCTGGAACCACTGCTCAAAACAATTAAAGAGAACGAACCGTCTGTTACTCCGTTCTACATGTCCAATACGAATGGTAATGGACTCTTGGAAAATCTGGATTGGGATTACCTCGGTGATGCATCTGTACCTGGCGTAATCTCTAAGACCGCAGGAGAGACTACCGTTTTGAACGAGGTGGAAACACCGGAATTCAAAGAAGCAGCCGAACTTGCACGTAAATGGTATCAAGCGGGTTACATCAACAGTGATGCAGCTACGTCCAATGTATTCCCGAAAGATCAGGCGAAAGCCGGTAAAGCCTTCATGTGGACGGATGGTATGAAGCCAGGTAAAGACAAGGAAGAGGAAGGTTATGTAGGACATCCGCTCACGCAAATTGAGATGACCAGTCCAACGATTACAACTGGGGATGCCTCTGGTGCAATGCTTGCGATCTCCCGTTCTTCCGAACAACCGGAGAAAGCAATGCAAGTCATTAATTTGTTACACTCTGACAAAGAAATTAACAATTTGCTCAACTTCGGTATTGAAGGCAAACACTATGTAAAAGTAGAAGGTCAAGAGAACATCATTAAGTTGCCTGACGGCGTAGATGCAAACAGCCGTACCTACAATCCAGGTGCACAATGGCAACTGGGTAACCAGTTCCTGAACTATCTGTGGGATAACGAAGATCCACAGAAATGGGAAAAGTTCAAAGAGTTTAACGCAAAAGGTGTAAAATCTCCTGCCCTTGGTTTCACGTTTAACAGTCAGTCGGTTAAAAACGAAATTGCGGCTGTAAATAACGTCAACAAACAATTTAAGCCGGGAATGACTTCGGGTGCCGTTGATCCGAATGAAATGATTCCGAAGTATTTGGAAAAATTGAAAGCAGCAGGCATCGATAAGATTATCGCAGCCAAACAAGAGCAACTGGATGCATTTTTGGCTCAAAAATAATAAAAGAGCCGTCCTGAGAGATCGCATGATTCCATCATCCAATGCATCTCATCAGGCAGGACTCCAAAAAGGGATGTTATCGGTAAAAACCGATAACTCCTTTTTTTGTGTCTGGATCGTTAATCAAAAATAGGAAAAATATGATATAATCAGGTGGTTGATTAGGAGGTGCTTTCGTGTCGAGAACCAGGCTTGTGTTCTCAGGGGGATTATTGCTGTTTGCCATCATCTTTACCTTTAAACATCATCTCGGTTTCTCAGTAGGGGATTCGCTGTTATTATTCATTGGTATTTCTCCGTATACCACATCCTATTTAAGTGGTGTACACATCACGATGTACTTTGGACTTGGAATGCTTGCCTGTGGATATTATCTTACGCGTAAAGAGATCATGTGTACGTTTCCACTTGTGGCAAAAACGTTATGGATTGCTGTTTTGGCTATCATACTCTGTTATTCATTTATGACAGACAAGTTGATGTACGTGGTGAAATGGGGAGCAACAGGTATGAATAGCATATCTTACATGCAGAATGACAGCTCATGCACCTATGATGTGTCATCTAATGGATATGCCTTGGCAACCTGTGAATTGACGCTGAAAAATTACAGTAACTCTGCGGTTGCTGTAATGGTTAAACCTGATTTGTATGGAAGCTATTCAAATCAGGATGATCCGCTGTCCGAATCATTACAGTCGGTTCATCTAGAGGCGAGACCGATTCGGATTGAGCCGAGGAAGACATTCACGGGTACACTTGAATTTTCAGGTGTGGCGGAAAGCCCGCTCGAAGTGAGGGGCAGATTGAAGGATATTGTATTAGATGTGGAAGTCGATGGAAGAAATACGGTTTTTGATTATGACATTCCTTAGTTCGTGATAAACAGACTCTAGTTTCAAGTACATAACATATATAATGAATCACTTGCAGAAGGAAAACATAAAAAAACAAGCTTTGCTTATACGGACGGAACCGGCAGATATGCCGGTTTTTTTCGTGAACAGAAGTTGAATTTAGTGCTGATAAATTGGTTTTATCTCCTTTTTCATAGGGGCTTTAACGCTTAAAATGGATAGTGGGGCACTCTATTGATTTGGTTTGCCCTCGTTCAAGAAATAGATTGTATTTACAACCAATTTGATTACAATTAATGTCACGATATAAGTTAACTCTTTTTTACACGTTAACGGAGAGGACAGAAAAAACCTGGAAAAGCGAAGCGGTCGCCTTTATCACCGGATTTCCCCTTTTTTAAAAAGGAATCAAAAAATCTGGGGATAACAGCGAATGGAAGGTTATTCTGTCATCGGAGTGGATTGAATCGTTAGTTCCACTTCTATAGTAAAAGTAAAAAAACAAATAAAGCGAGATGAAACTTCCATGTCATACCGGACAAATCTGTTTTCAAAGATGGTCATTTTAATTCTGATCATGCTTATTCCCGTTGTGCTCCTGTACTGGTATTCCAATCATAAAACAACAGCCGTACTAAGGACTGAGCTTAATCGTTCGAACAGCAATCAGCTTGAATTTTTCCAGAATCAGGTCAATACCCATATTGAATTATTATCGTCTTGGCCGAACCTGCTGATTCATGACCCCGATATTGCAAGCTTTCGGCGCATATTTGCGGAGAGCCGTTATTTTGATCTGGATGCCATCAATCTCGTCAAGCGAATCCAGAACAAGCTGAGTATCCAGGAAAGCTCTTCTAACTGGGAGACCAAATTATATCTGTACTCTCCATCGCTTGGCAGGGTGATCTCGGAACGGGATGCCCGTACTTATGACAAGCAGGCTTTAAAAGAAAGCCTCATCTCTGGCTGGGATGTGCACAAGATTAAGGACGGGCAAAATGATCGGTTCAAATTCAGCTGGATTACGGTGTCACCTTATGGCATCGAGAATCCTGCGGAGAATGCAGAAACGATTATCAAGCTGGAGTTCGATAGCGATAATATCCGTGACATGCTCGATAAATTCAAAGGCGACGGCAGGCATGACCCGTTCTATTTTCGCGAAGGGACAGGGGTGATCTATAACCGGACATCAGATCGTACGTTAACTAATCAATTAATCAAAGAATTATCTAGCCATACACTGCAAGACATAGAAAATCGCACGATCGTCATTGGAAATGAGCCATACATGGTCAATTCTGTGAAATCAAGTACAACCGGCTGGTATTTGGTTGATTACATGCCGCTTTCAGATATTTTGAAACCGATTCACCAGTCGAATCAGCTGTTTTATTCTGCAATGATTTGTCTGCTGCTGATGAGTTGTATTGCGGCGTACTTGTTATATGTGCAAGTTCAAGTACCAGTAAAGCAACTGATTCGCGGTTTCCAGCGATTGAAGCAAGAAGATTATTCGGTTCGTATTGAGCCCAAAGGTCGAAATGAGTTCAGTTTTCTGTCTGAACGTTTTAATTCCATGGTGGAAAAGATTCAGCAGTTGTTTGAGCATGTATACCTTGAGCAAATCCATGTCCGGGAAGCACGCTTAAAGCAATTGCAGTCACAGATTAACCCGCATTTCTTCTATAATTGCTTTTCGTTCATTACGAGTATGGCGAAGCTGAAGCGAGTCGATGCCGTTGTGGCTATGTCGCATAATCTGTCGAGGTATTACAGGTACACCACAAGACAGGAGCGGGATGTTGTTCCGTTATCTGAAGAGATTGAATTTGTGACCAACTATCTTGAAATTCAACGTATGCGTATGGAACGTATCCACTACACGCTGGACCTGCCAGAAGATATGTTGCGGATTGAAGTGCCTCCGCTAATCGTACAACCTCTGGTTGAAAATGCGGTCATCCATGGTATCGAAGCGGATGCAGAAGCCGGAGAGATCCGGGTGTCCGGTGAGCAACTAGACGGTACACTTTTTTTGATTGTCGAAGATGATGGTCAAGGAATGACGCAAGAAGAGCGAGAAGCGATGCTGATCAAACTTGCAGGTACGATGGATCAGGAGATGGGCTGCGGATTGTGGAACGTGAATCAGAGGTTACAACTCAGGTATGGAGGGAAGGGTGGCATTGAGCTGGCGGAATCAGAGCTCGGGGGAATTCGTGTGACCTTGTCATGGCCAGTGGAACAGCAACCTCTGCTGAAAGACAAAGAGTGAATATAAGGGACTAGGGAGTGACCACATTGATTGATATATTGCTTGTGGATGATGAAACATATGTAACAGAAAGTTTGGAGTTAACGATTCCTTGGGGGGAACTTGGAGTCACAACGGTGTTGCGTGCAGCATCGGGCAAGGAAGCGCTGGATATTATGGAAGAAAATGCAGTGGACATCGTCGTGACGGATATTCGCATGCCAGGTATGACAGGCCTTGATCTGATTTCGGAAGTAAACCGGCGCTGGCCTCATGTGCGCTGTATCCTGCTGACAGGTCACAGTGATTTTGATTATGCTAAAAAGGCAATTCAATTACAGGCGGCTGACTATATTTTAAAGCCTGTTAATGATGATGAGTTTATGAATTCGGTATCAGCGGCGATTACCTCTCTGCGGGATGAGTGGGATGAGTTCGACAAATATCATCGTCTGCTGTACAGTCGTAAATCCGATTACAAGATTCTGAGAGAGAATCTTATGCATGATTTGCTGCTTGGCCGAGAGGTTTCGTCGAAAGTGCTGCGCGAGCAATTAGAGCAATATGAGCTTCATATAGAGCCGGAACACCCTGCTGCGATGATGCTGATTCGTCTTGCTGGACGTTTTGCATCCATGGATCAGCAGTCCATTGATTTGATGGATTTTGCTGTTGGAAATATCGCCGAAGAAGTGCTCGGGGAGACCTATCATGTCTGGTTCAGCCGCGGGCCACATGATTGCTTGGTGATGTTCCTGCAGAACAGGGAACAGGCGGAAGAATCCCTGTTGGTTAACAGTCCATTACGTAATGTCGCCGAGACCTTCCGGGAGCATGTGGTGCGTTATCTTCAAGGAGATTTATCCATCGTTGTGACCCCTCCGTTTCCTTTTAAAGAACTCACCAACGTTTATCGAAAAAGCCTGGGTTCTCTTGTTCTTTCTGGACCGGAAGAACACAAGATCATCTATATGGATATGGAAAATACCATCAACAAGCGCCCCGAAAATGATGCGGCTCAGGCTCTTGAAGAGTTGTACAAGCCACCGGTACTGCCGCAGCTACTGGAGACCAAACAATGGGAGACAGCAGCCGCCAAGTTAAATGCCGTTTTTGATGCGGCGGATCAGGTTTGCTTGTCCAGAGAGTATGTGTATGAGATGTACTTGTCGGTTACCAATGCTTTTATGTACATCGCCCACAAACAGGGTCACTTGGTGCACGAGATCGACCATGCGGGGTTTGACTTGTTGCTGGCTCATCAATTGATCCAATCTCCAGAGAAGCTAAGGCGCTGGGCCATGGATATGCTGGCGAAGCTGCAGGAGGAATTGTCCGATCAGGAGGGGGCACAGAGTCGTAGACATGTCATTAAACAGGTGCAGGAACTGGTGACCAGAGACACCGGGCAAGACCTCTCCGTGAAGATGATTGCGGATAAAGTCTATTTACATCCGGTATACCTTTCGAAAATATATAAAGCAGAGACAGGCGAGGGCCTGGGAGATTATATGATTCGCATGCGCATGGAGCGGGCGTTGTATCTGCTTAAAAATACGAATAAAAAAATATATGAGATTACGAGTGAACTCGGATATCAAAATCCGCAATATTTCAGCAAAATGTTCAAAAAACATTATGGACTGACACCGAATGAGTTCCGGGATCAGGCATAAATACAACATCATTCGAGCATATAGGTTGGCAAAGGTGCAGAAATCTTGATTTCTTATCATAGGCTGATGTACCTGACCCGTCCTATAATGAAAGGGTAACCAAAACGATTTAAGGGGGAACAACATGAGAGCGCAATCAACGAAAAAGAGATTCTTGTCGCTTCTCGCTACAACGCTGTGTCTGACCGTCGTGCTTGCAGGGTGCTCGGGTGGCAATGAAAGCAAAGAGAGTGCAGCACCAAGCTCCACAGGAGCTCAAAATGAATACAAGGAAAAGTATGACCCGGCAGTAACGATCACGACGGCATGGGGGATTGACCCGGAACTGAAATTTAAAAACGGCGAATCCATGGAAAATAACGTGGCTACCAAATGGGCGAAGGACAAATTTGGTATTGATATCAAATCCCTGTGGTCTGTGACGGATACGAACAGTGCATTCGCAACAAAATTGCGTTTGGCAATGTCTTCCGGTCAGGAAATGCCTGATATCGTTACGATTGGACAACCGGACAATCTGGTTGCTCAAGATTTGATTGACTCGGGTATGTATCAGGAAGTTGGACCGTTGTTCGATAAATATGCTTCAGACACATGGAAAAAAGCGATGGAGCAAGATCCAAACGTATGGAATCAATACAGCCGTGACGGTAAAAGAATGGGTATTCCCGTACTGGATTACGCATACAACAACGACTATCTGCTCTGGATTCGTCAAGACTGGCTGGACAAGCTGAATATGAAAGCGCCAAAAACCATTGACGAGCTGGAAGCTGTAATGGAAGCATTCAAAAACAAAAATCCGGATGGATTGGCTCCAGACAAGGTGACACCGCTCAGCATTGGTTTCAAGAAATCCATGAATACATGGATGGGAGATCCATCTTGGATCTTCGGCGCATATGGTGCCTTACCTCAACAATGGAATGTAGGTGCAGATGGTAAACTGGAGTATGGTTCGGTTAACCCAGGCATGAAACAAGGGTTGACGAAGCTGAATGAATGGCTGACAAAAGGTTATATTCCTCAGGAGGCAGCGCTGTGGGATGAAAACAAAACGGCAGAACCGGCCGTTGCAGGCACAGCCGGCATTATTCCCGGTCCATACTGGATGAGCGGATGGCCACTGAATGATACGGTGAAAAACGTTCCAGGTGCAGTTTGGAAACCAATTGAGATGCCAAGCGGTCCTGATGGCAAAGCGATGCGCCATGGTACATCATTTGTCAATGGTGTTACTTTGATCAAGAAAGACATGGAACACCCAGAGGCATTCTTTACGTATCAAAACTACCTGTTTGATAATTATGCAGATCCGAAACCAGGAAGTGAATATGATAACGGTCTGTTTGAAGGATATGACTATCAATTAGATGCAAACGGAAAACAAAAACGGTATGAAGACATTGATGGCGGACATGTCAACGTAGTACGTTATTTGCTCGTGCGTGATGGTGCTCGTATTCCGGATGCACAGATGAAAGCTTTGATGAATCTGGCCAATGGCAAAGAGCCGGAAACCAAGTTGGAAAAAGATGTTGCCGCGAACTATGGTAAAGAGACACCTAACGCAGCGAAAGTGCTACTTGAACAGAAAGATATTTCTTTCAAAAACATGTTCACTGGTCCTACAACAAAAACGATGAAGTCCAAACTGGATTATCTCAATAAAATCGAGAATCAAACGTTTAATGAGATTATCTATGGTAAGAGTCCAGTAAATGCGTTTGATACCTTTGTTCAAACCTGGAAATCCGGTGGCGGCGATCAAATTACGCAGGAAGTTAATGAATGGTACGACAGTGTGAAAAAATAGTTTTTATTCAGTTTTTTAATAGTAAATAAGGCTTTTTAAAAAGTTATCCTTCATAAACCGACTGTGCAATGCAGTCTGTTTGAGGATGACTTTTTTAATTTAGTTGTAATTAAACTTTTTTACTGATTTTTGCGAATAAAGATCATTTCCCTTATTAGTTGAATTATGATAAAATGCTAATATTATAAAAGGAAGATAGGAGAAGCTATGCCAAGAGTAATAGATGTTTTTACAGAAAATAATGATTATCAAAGATTCGAAGTCCTGAAACGTAATCGAAACAAACGACATAAATATAATGAGTTTTTTGTTGAAGGAGTTCGTAACATAAATGAATTGATGAAGAGCGATTGGAAGATTAAAAATCTTTTATATTCAAAGCATAAGCCACTCTCTACATGGGCAAAAGGGATTCTCAGTAATTCTAGAGCAACATATCACTATGAATTACATGGTGATTTAATGGAAAAGTTGAGTGATAAAGAAGAAACTTCTGAAATTATAGCTATCGTTGAAATACCTGAAGATGATGTTTCAAGATTGTCGATCACTGATCAAATGCTCATCGTGGTTTTCGATAGACCTTCTAATAGAGGAAATCTTGGAACTATTATTCGTACTTGTGATGCATTAGGCGCACAAGGATTAATTATTACGGGTCATGCTGTTGATGCATATGATTCAGAGACCATACGTGCTACAACAGGTTCTTTTTTTAATGTTCCCATTATCCGCATGTCTTCCCCAAATCAAGTACAGAATTGGATTGATGGGTTAAATGGAATATTTCCTGAACTACAAATAGTGGGTACAAGTGCCATCGGTAGTAAGGAAATTTACTATAATGATTTTTCCAAGCCAACAGTATTACTAATTGGTAATGAAACCGAAGGACTATCACAGAAGTATAAAGAAATGAGTACTTCTATGATTAAGATCCCTATGGGTGGATCTGCTTCCTCCTTAAACGTAGCATGTGCGACATCAATAATTCTTTACGAAATTAGTAGGCAAAGAAATCTCGGTTACTGAATTTGTTTAATTAAGACTCTTTGACGTAGGTTTCTTCGTCATTTGGTAGTCTGTAGTTCTATAGAAATTTCCTAATATATAGGGGAATAAAAGAATATGACTTGAAAAAGATGATCATTGTATTTTACATTGATCATCTTTTTTTATTCCAATAGTTGTGTTATCTGAAGTGATTGGATTATCCGGTGTATATTTTAACCTCTGATTAGTACTCATCATAAAATTGGATTTAATCGATATGATAAGATTTACATTATTAATATGCTTTTATTTTACAGACATAATTGTTTGTATCCTTTTTCCAAATTATAATCACAGTATATGTAATTTCAAGAATGAAATTGTATTAAATACAAGACAGAATCTTGAATAGTTCATGTAATAAAATTCTTCGATGTGATGGACTTGATATTTGGTTCGCGTTTCTATGAATTGTAGCAGGATTAAGGAGGAAATAAAAAATGGCAGTTGAAACAATGACTAATCGTAGTACCAAAAAGTTTTATTTTGCAGATAATACTTGTGAGAGACGTTCTCTCGATGCCGAAAGACTTTACGAGTATTTTGGAAAAAATAGCTTTGAGTCATCTGAACAAGCAGAAGATGCAGATCTAATTTTCTTCTTTTCATGTGGGATGTTAGAAGTGGACTCTAATGAGCGTATAAAAGAATTCGTTGATTTATACGGGGATTCCGAGAAGAAGATAGTTGTATTTGGATGTTATTCCAAAATGGTTTCCAAAAGAGAGAATTTTGACAATATCCATTATATTCCACTAAATAACCCTGATGCAATTAATGAAATATTATCAGCTGAAGTATCATATTCTGATGTGAATTATCCAAGTACTGTATCGCTGATCCAAAAGGATAAAGTTGACTTTAATAGCTGGGATCCACGCATCGACTTAGCATTACGCACAGATGTGTACTCAGTTAGAGTATCGCAAGGTTGTTCCCAAGGATGTTCGTTTTGTTCTATTCGGCTAGCTACAGGCCGGTTGAGAAGTGAAACTAAAGAATCTATCAGGGAAAACATCGAAGCTGGTATTGCAAAAGGTTATAAGATTTTCAGGATACAGACTGAAAATTTTGGTGAATGGGGACAAGATATTGGCGAGAATTTAGGTACTCTATTGAATGAATTAGAAAAAATTGAAGAAGATTTTTATATCGATTTACCTGATTTATATCCTACCGCTTTCATTAATTGTTTTGATGACATTGTGAGTTTTGTTCAAAAGAAAAGTGTTTATTATATTCACCTTCCTGTTCAGTCAGCTAATCAAAGAGTATTAAAATTAATGAACAGAATCTATGATGTTGATCAAATGTCTGAAAAGTTAGAGTTTTTCCAAAAATGCTTTCCTGAAATTAGAATAGGTGCTGATATTATTGCAGGATTTCCTTCAGAAACAAATGAAGAATTTTTGGAAAGCTGGCGTTTTCTTGAGAAACACAAATTTGAATGGGTATACCTACATGGATTCAATGCTAAAGAAAAAACAAAAGCTATGAAACTTGAACCTAAAATTCCAGAAGCAATTATCAATAAGCGTGTGATGTATGTCTATAATAGGATCCCTAATGTATATTGTTTCCTGAATAACTATAGACCTGTTGAGTCGTAAATCGTTTTACAATATTTTTATGAGGAGCACGGTTGAATAGTGAATATTGTAATGATAAACATTCCTTTTAAAGCGCCATGGCTTGGTGAAAATAAGTGGATAACGGTTCCACCCCAAAATTATGGTGGTATACAATGGATTGTAAAAAATTTAATGGACGGGATGCTTGAGCTTGGGCATTCTGTTACTCTGCTAGGTGCACCAGGCAGCCCTGAAACTCATCCGAAATTAACAGTATTACCTCATGGTGAAATTAAAGATATTGAAAAGTGGTTAGAGGAAAATGAAGGTAAATATGATATCGTCCATGATCATACATGCAGAGGCGAAGAGTTTAATGAAAACTTTAATCAGTTCAATTGGAAAGTTATAAACAGTCACTATTTGTCGAGCGTACCTTTGCGAAAAAAAAATATTGTTGCAGCTTCACAAGCTCACGCAAAAGATATTGGAATGCCTAATGTACCTTTTATAAGGCATCCAGTAAATCCTAATAACTACGTTTTTACAGAAAATAAAAGTAATTATTTACTCTTTCTAGGTAGAGTTTCAGATTGGAAGGGTGCATACGAGGCAGCATCTTTTGCTGAAAAAGCCGGATTAAAATTAGTGATTGCTGGGCCAGTTTGGGAAAAGGAATATTTTGAAGCAATTATGAGCAGATACAAGAAAACAGTAAGGTATGTAGGTGAGGTAGGTGGAGAAAAACGCCTTGAATTGTTGTCAAGAAGTAAAGCTATATTGGTTTTCTCTAATAGTGTAACAGGCCCAGCTGGTAGAACATGGGTGGAACCAGGTTCTACTGTGGTCTCAGAGGCAGCAGCCTGTGGTACACCTGTTATTTCATCTTCAAATGGGTGCTTGTCAGAAATAGTTCCTAGGGTAGGGAAAGTAATAGATGATTTAGAGGTGGTTACCCAGGAAGCAGCAAGGGGTATTATTAAAAATTTACCACTTCCTAGTGATGTTTATAGAAATGGTCTGGAGGATTGGGATTACTTAAAAATATCTGAACAATACTTACAGTTGTATGAGAAAGTACTGCACGGTCACACTTGGTAAATTAGTTTTTATAATTTGAATTGAAAGGTGATAAATAAAACATGAAAATATTTATTACTGGAGTAGCTGGCTTTTTAGGGAGCCATTTAGCAGATCGTATGATTAGTTTAGGGCATAGCGTTGTTGGTGTTGATAACCTGGCAGGAGGTTCAATTGATAACGTTGATGACAAAGTTGAATTTTATAATGTTGATTGTAATGACATTGATTCAATGAGAGAGCATATGAAGAATTGTGATGTTGTATTTCATGCCGCATGCACCGCACACGACGGACTTTCAGTATTTTCGCCTTGGTATATAACAAATAATACTTTTCAAAATACAATGAGTGTTGTTAGTGCTGCTATTCATAATAAGGTTAAGCGGTTTGTATATTGTTCAAGCATGTCACGTTATGGTGAGCAAGAAGTATTGCCTTTTCATGAGGAGATGACTTGCAATCCAAGAGTACCATATGCGATTGCAAAATTTGCTGCAGAACAAGTAATACAACAATTAATGCCGCTAAACGGAATTGAATACAATATTGTGGTTCCTCATAATATCATAGGTCCTAGACAAAAATACGATGATCCTTATCGTAATGTAGCTGGAATAATGATCAATAGAATATTGCAAGGTAAGCAACCGATTATATATGGAGATGGTAATCAAAAAAGATGTTTTTCTTTTATTGATGATGTCATATATTGTCTTGAACGTATTGTATTACAAGAAGATGTTGTAGGAGAAATTATCAATATTGGTCCTGACGAAGAGTTTGTTACTATTAATGAACTTGCAAAAACGATTTCTGAGTTGATGGATTGGCCGTTTGAACCAATATATGTTCCAGATCGACCACTAGAAGTGAAATACGCAACATGCCTAGCCGATAAAGCTAGAAAACTAGTTGGTTATGAAACGAAGACTACATTGAGAGCCGGTTTAACAAAAATGATCGAAGATATTAAGGGAAAAGGTTCAAGAGAATTCGACTATGATTTAGTGAATATTGAAATTAACAATGAATCGACACCAAGTACTTGGACCGAACGTATATTTTAATTCAAATTAAGAAGTTGGTGCTATCTTGATAGATTTAACTCAATACGACGTAGTTTTCCTTGATATAGGAAATGTAATATTTCATGACACTCCAGTGGAATCATATTTTTATTTTAATATTTTCAAGAAGCTCAATGCTAAAAGAGGATTAGATATAGAAGATTTCTTCCAATGTTGGCAAGAGCAAAAAAAAAATAATCAATATGATTGGTATAAAGTGTTATTTCGCACATCAATGGAGGAACGGTTTGTTACAGAATTCGCTTGGAGAAAAGTATTGCATGACTGGGACAAATTGATCTTTCCTATAGATGGTTCTATTGAGTTTTTGAAAAAGCTGTCTCAAAAAAACAAACTGGCAATTATCGCAAATCAACCGATTCTGATAAGAGAATCATTAGATAAATATAGAGTTACTGCACTAATGGATCAAATATTACTTGACTGTGAGTATGATATACCCAAACCTGATGCACGTATTTTTCAAGAAGCATTGAAGAGAACGAATACAACTCCTGAGCGATCAATAATGGTAGGAGACAGAATTGATAACGATATTTTTCCAGCTCACTTACTTGGCTTTGACACTGTTTGGATAAAATATAACGCACCTCAGTTATTGTTAACTCATGAGCAACTTAGTGAAGAGTGGCAAAATAGGCATAATCAAATTATTACTGAAAGAGCAAATTTAAATGAAGCATTTTTAGCTGAAAAAAAGCTTGAACCCACATACACTGTGGCTAGAATATGCGACCTTTCAGTATAAATATTCCTGAAAAGTCCATTAAGAATACGATATATGATGAGGAGTGTAAACCAATGAAACAAATCGAAGAGATCGTTAAATCCTCCTTGGAAAAAGAAGTTGGACAACATCTTGTAAAGTCAGTAAACGAAGTAGATATTAATGAGAATCTATGGGAAATTGGTATGGATTCATTAGCGTTTATTCGTTTAGTTGTATCACTTGAGATTGAGACTGATACCGAGTTTGACGATGAGGTTCTCACAATGGAAAAACTAAGTTCTATTAAAAATTTCATGGATTATATATCAAGCAAAGAAATTATGCTGGCTAATAAACAGGAATAACTACACTGAGGGTCAGATTTTGCAGGTTTATTTTCTAACTAATTCTTAATAACTTTGAGGTTATAAGAGAGGGAATGAAAATGGTTAAAATATCTATTATTGGTACTGGTTATGTCGGGTTGGTGACAGGAAGTTGTTTTGCATCTTATGGAAATGAAGTCATTTGTGCAGATGTGGATTCTGACAGGATAAAGAATCTTTCAAAAGGCGTTTTACCTTTTTATGAACCAGGTCTGAGTGAACTCTGTTTAAAGCATTCAAATGATGGAACATTAACATTTACTTCAGATATCAAGTATGCAATAGAACAAAGTGACATCGTATTTATAACAGTAGGTACTCCTACAAACAATTATGGACAGATGGATTTATCATATGTATACGAAGCAGTTGACAATATAGGAGAGTATTTAAATCAACAAAAAATAATTGTTGTCAAAAGTACAATTCCAGCAGGAACAACTAGGAAATTGATTACTTATCTAGAAAAAAAGTACGGATTGATTTTAGGTGTAAATTATAAGATGTTTTCAAATCCTGAATTTTTAAGACAAGGGACTGCAGTTTATGATTGCTTGAATCCTGAAAGGATAGTTATAGGTTCGAATGATCTATCACAAGAAAATGAACTGGTCGATGTTTATCAATCTTTTTCCGATAAAATCATCAATACGAGTTATGAAAGCTCGGAAATGATAAAAAATACGGCTAATGCATTCTTGGCTATGAAAATCTCCTTTATTAATGATATTGCTTCTATATGTGAACAAGTTGGTGCTGATGTTGTTCATGTAGCAGAAGGAATAGGAAGTGACCAAAGAATTGGTAAACATTTCCTCAAGGCTGGGGTTGGTTATGGAGGTTCATGTTTCCCGAAAGATACAGAAGACTTATGCACTTTAGCTGGAAAGAACAATCATGATTTTAAGCTGTTGAAAGCGGTCATTGAAACTAATGATCGACAACCGCTCCTTTTAATTAATAAAATGTTACAAACATTTGGTGAATTAAAAGGAAAGCAAATAACTATTCTTGGTTTGTCCTTTAAACCAGACACAAGTGATATAAGAAATGCGCCATCCATTAAACTGATTGAACAACTCTTATTGCTAGATGCTGATATTAATGTCTTTGATCCAGTTGCATTGAATTCTATTAAGGGGATATTTGATGAACGCATAAAATACTACTCAAATCATTACGATGCGGTTGCAAACAGTGATGCTTGCATCATTATTACTGAGTGGAATGAGATTGTAGAGTCAGATATTAATACCCTTGTAGAAAATATGAAACATCCAATTATTTTTGATGGTAGAAATTGTTTGAACTATGAATATATGAAAACTGTTGATATACAATATCATTGTATGGGTAGAAATTCAATTTATAACTATAAGTTAGAAACTGAAAGTATCGAAACTGTGAAGTTATGAAAAATGTAATTCTTGTAACAGATGCAACAATAATGGGAGGGCTGGGTACTTATCTTTTAGAAGTTGCCCAATTTGCTAGAAATCAAGGTTATAATCTTTTGATTCTTATGGATAATAATCAATCGACCATACCCTTATATAACAATTTAGTTAATTTAGGTATCAGGGTCATAAGAGAAAAACTTTATAGAAGCAGTGCTACTTATAAAGAAATTTATCAAGTTGTTCAAGATGTAGTCACATCGTTTGCTCCAGATTTAATGCATGTTTTTTTAGGGTCACCTAGAAGTGCAATTATCCCAAGGAAAGTTGCACTTGATTTAAATGTCCCCTTACTATTCACAGAAGCTTTGGTATCTAACAAATTGATCATAGATAAAGAACAACTTAAAGAAATTAAATTCTTTTACAAAAAAGCTTATAAAGTTTTTGTGTTAAGTCAAGATAATTTTTCAATACTTGAAAATCATTACAAGCTTTCGATGGATAATGTTATACGGATTTCTAATTTTGTTGAGGTGAATAAATCAGTAGCTAAAAAGAGTTTTCCGAAACCCAAGTATAAAGCAGTAACTGTAGCAAGGCTATCAGAACAAAAGGGTATTGATATTTTGATTCATGCAATCAGTAAACTTCCGGACCAACTAAAATCTTTAATCGATTTCTCGATCTATGGAGATGGAGAAAAAAAGGATGATTATATCCAATTGTCAAAGAAGTTAAACGTGGAACATCTAATACATTTCCTTGGGTGGAAGGAAAATATCTTAAAAGTACTAAGTAATTATGATTTATTTATATTGCCAAGCAGATTTGAAGGCCAACCACATTCGTTATTAGAAGCGCTATCATTTCATCTGCCAAGTATAGCAACAAACGTTTCTGGAGTACCAGAAATTCTTAATAACGGGGAATATGGATATATTGTGGATTCGGAGAATTCAGATGAACTTATGCAAGCTATCAAATTATTTTTGGATGATCCAAGAAAGTTAGCTGAAAAGGCTGCTTCTTCTCAGATTCATTTGGAAAAAAATCACGACAAAGAAATAAATATTTCGATGATTATGAAACATTGGGCCGAAGCCAGAAGTGAATAATGGACTTTATGAAGTATTAATATGGAGGACATATGAACCCGGGATTGACCATTTTAGTGTGTACAATTAATCCAAATATGTGTATACGTATGTTAGATTCTTTACTCCCTTTTCTTTCAGAGAATGATGAAACAATTGTTTTACTAGATGGATCAGAGTACGATCCGACTAGACTGCTTGAGAATCATCAGAAAAGCTCACCTAATTACGTATTGAGTATTAGTGAGACGAATGTGGGTCTTTCTTTTTCTAGAAATAGAGGAATGAAGCTAGCAAAGAATGACTATGTTATTTTTTTTGATGATGACGTTGTTTTGGTGCAAAACGTACTTCTACACTACAAACGTTTGTTTGCTGAGGGATACAATTTGGTAGGAGGTCCTTTACTTCTGCCATCATCTTATCCTCCTTTGCCTTCTTGGTTTCCAGAAGGATACTCCTCATTATTTAGTATTCACTCACCTAAACAAACAAAAATCTGGGGTGCAAACTTTGGTTTTGATGTGAAAAAAGCAAATAAAATTAATTTGGAGTTTTCTTATGCATTAGGGAGAAAAGGGTCTGATTTAGCATCTGGTGATGATACTTCGTTCATTAGATTGTACTGTCAGACATACGGAGAGGGGTTCTTCTCTCCAGATGTTGCTATTGAACATTATGTCGATTTTAAAAGATACTCTCTTAAATATCTATCGTTCCGAGCTTATTGGCAAGGAAGAAGTGAGGTCCGAAGAAATTCCATTTTTCAAGGGTTAATAAAAGAGTTAAATAGGGCTTTTACGCTAGGACATTTCAGGCCAAAAGACTTTTTGAGAGTATTTGGCGGAGTATACTTATTTTCCTGTGTGTTGTACGGAGTTTTCACAGAATTGTTGTGTGTTAAACGATCAAAGAAGGTGACATGATGTATATGCTTTCTGACAAAGACATTCCTGTAGAAAAAAGCGAACCGTTAGTTTACTTATTTGTACTATGTCACAACAGCAAGAAATGGTTAAAAAAATGTTTGGACACACTACTAAATACAGATTATACCAGATATAAGGTCCATATTATTGATAACAATTCATCGGATGATAGTGTGGAGTTTATTAAAGATAATTATCCTTCAGTGAGTATTATACAAAACAAAAGAAATCTTGGATGGTGTAAGGGGAATAATGTAGGCATTGAGATTTCTAGAAATATTGCAGATTATACATTATTCCTGAACTCTGATACTAGTTTTGAAAAAACAGATTGGCTAAAAGAATTAGTGGAATTTGCTGAATGCAATCACGAATACGGAATTTACGGATGTGTACAGTATGACTATAATTCCTCGGATTTTCTGAACATTAACACATGGACTAAGTATATTCTTACAAATGGAAATAGAGATATTTTTTATTCATGGAACAAGAAGATAAGCAATGTTGTGAAGAATAAACCAGCATATTTGGAAAGTGTATTATCACGCCGAAAACATATAGACTGTTATTTCGTTCAAGGTGCTGCAATGATGGTAAAAAATGAATTGTTAAATGAAATTGGAGGATTTGATCCGCTGTATTTCATCTTTCAGGACGAGGTTGATTTTTCGAGACGTGCAAGATACAAAGGATACAAAACAGCGCTCGTTTGCAATAGCAGAATAAAGCATGTAGGTTCTGGTGATAATTCATCAACTAAAAAAAATATGAAAAGAAGAAACTTCTATTATACAAGAAACAAATACATTTTTTTGCTTACTGATGTTAGTCGCAACTGGGATGAAATTCTGGAAATATCTCAACAATTTTTCAGAAATGATTTGAGAGATGCTTTAAAAACGAAGCAAGATGTCTCAAGTGTTTTTCAACTGGTTTCTATTTTGTTTTCAATACTAATAAAAAGTCCTAGTATTTTCAAAAAGAGAATGTTGGAAAAGAGAATGAAACAAACGTTTTAAAAAAAATAATATGGGGTGTTATTAATGGAAAAAAGTATTGTCATTGAAAAAATAAGAGAAGTGTTTCCGGAGTTGAGTACGCCTGTAAACGTGAATGAAATAAAGAACTCAGATTCTCTTCAAGATGATCATGGTATAGATTCATTGCTGATAATGGAGTTCATGGTTCTTCTAGAAGAAAAATTTGAATTTGAGTTTGAAGATGATTTTGATGTCGATACTTTGTACTCGATTGATACTATTGCAAGTTACATTGCAGGAAAACATTAATATGAATTTTGTTAAATTGATTGAAGATTCTTTCAAAAAATACGAAGAGAATTATTGTCTTGTTTATGATAATCGTTACCTAACTTATAGTGAAGTTAGCAATAAGATTAAAATGATAATGAACTTAATAGATAGTAGAAATGTAATGCCTAAGCAAACAATTGCTTTGAAATTTGGAAGCAATTCAGAACATTACTATTACTCTATTTTTGCATGCTTGTTGAATAACTTCGTATGTTGTTTCTTACCAGATGACTACAACGTTGATGTTAATGAACAACATTTTAACTGGTTACTTACTGATAATAAGGATGTAGTTTCTGGATCAGAATTCAGCGAGATTGCACCTGGTTTGTTTCTGATAGAACTTGAAAGTAAATGTGGTCCAAAGGAACTCATTAATGAAGATGTGATATTTATTCTAACTACCTCAGGAAGTACTGGAGCAGCAAAATGGGTTCTTCTTACTTCTCAGAACTTGTCTTTTAGTGTGGAAGCTATTAACTCTTATATGAACATTACCGAAGAAGATATTTTGATGCCTCTTAAGAGTTTTTCGCATGTTTCTACAATAACTTCAGAATTATTGTTATCTGTAATATACGGAGCGTGTTTAATTTTAGAACCAAGTAAATTTTTTGCGAAAAAATTTAATCCGCTAATTGAGAAATATAAAGTTAGCAGCATCACAATCGTACCAACTATATTATCTTTTATGCTTCAATACAAGCCAGAAGTATATCTTAAAAACTTGAGGAATATATCAGTAATCGGTGGTCCTGCATCAAAGAATTTGTTAATAGAAGCAATGAAAGTCTTACCTAATACCAAAATTTATTGTGGTTACGGACTTACAGAGGCAACTTCTCGGGTAACTTTTTTGGACTCAGATCGATTAGTTTCAAAGATTGAATCTATTGGTAGAGCGCTTCCCGGAGTGCAAGTGAGATTGCTAAATGAAAATAGTGACAACGAGATATTAGAACCCTATGTTGTTGGAGAAATATGCGTAGCTGGAAAAAATATTATGCTAGGTTATCTTCATGATGGTGCCGTTCATGGAGCAAATATATTACGTACAAAAGATCTTGCTTATAAAGACAGTGAAGGATATTTCTATCACATGGGTAGATCAGACGATGTAATTGTTATTAATGGTATTAATGTGTCAGCTTTTGCAATCGAAAAAAAAATAGAGGAAGTTGAAGGAGTTTTCTCAGCCTATGTCTTTGTAGAACAAAGAACTACAGGTGCGGAAACAATAACTGCTGTAGTTGTCACAAGCGAAGATTCGAAAGTTAACGAGAATACAATATATAAGTATGCTTTGAAACATTTAAAAAGCCATGAAGTTCCAAAGCGAATTATTGTGACTAGCGAATTACCATCAATCTCAGGAAAGGTATCTCGCAATAAGTTGAAATTATATTATGGCTTGAAGGAGATGTAGTGATTTGAGATCATCTATAATTATTCCGGTTTACAATCAGACGGAACAGCTTCTGATTACTTTACAAGCTCTAAATAAACAGAGTAATAAATCATTTGAGGTTATCGTTGTAGATGATGGATCCGATGAAACAGTTGAAAATTTTGTAGACCTTTCTGCTTTTTATTTTGATATTAGTATATTAAGACAAAATAATAAAGGTAGGTCAGCAGCACGTAATATGGGGATAAAACAAGCAAAATTTGAACTGATTATTTTCTGTGATGCTGATCGAGTTCCGGGTAAGGATTTTGTTAAAAGTCATATTGATGAGCATACAGAAGAAAATTTGGTTGTTATTGGAGAAGTTAGAGAAATTTATGTCTCTAACTTAGAGTATGCAGGTGATATGTTTTTTAAGGATCCGGATTTTTTTATTAAAAAATCCAAGATTCCGAAGTACCCCAAAATTGTTGGAAACATTTTTGATGCTGGAGTAACAGAATCAAAGATGCCCTGGATCTCAACATTTTCAGGTAACATGTCAATAAGTAAAGAAATGCTTAGTTCAATTGGAGATTTTTCAGAACTATTTACAAATTGGGGATTTGAACATTTTGAGCTGGGTTACAGAGCCTTTAAATCCAATCTAAAATTTGTTAAAACGTCTCAAGCAGTAAATTATCATATTGCTCACAGCAGGGATTTGAGCAGACTTAAAGAGTATTTTATTCAATCTATCCATATTATGGAGCAGTTGCATCCTAAAGATGAAATAATAAGATTTTTTGGTGATTTTATGCTGGGTAAGGTGTCATTACAAGAAATTGAACCTTCACCAGAAGCTTCATGGAAAGAAAAAATAGAAACCCCAATTTTTTTTCAAGTGGATAAATGAGAAATATATATTTTAAGAAAGAGGTAAAGTATGATTTCCCAATCTTGGATAAAATCCGAAGAAGATCATCTTGCAATCTTGGAATCTCAAAAAATTAAACCTAGATTCGGAGTTATTTTGCTCTCCGGATTTGGACAGTCAATGTGTGATTCAGATTATTTCATGAGTAGAATCGCAAGAAGACTCCATGATCTTGAGTTTTTAACTGTACAGGCTGATTTATCGGGACATGGAGACAGTACAGGACAATTAGAGTCGATTTCGTTAGATAAGTTGATCTCAAATATAGTTTCAGTTATTAAAATGTGTAAAGAGACGGGGATAGATTCTTGGTATGGTGTAGGCCGGGGGTTGAGTGCCACTTTGCTTTCTAGTGTTGCAAACACATTTGACATTAAAGGGATTGTTGGAATTAATCCATATTGTTTGGAGAAAGAGGAAATTATAAATCTTTGGGGCTCAACGTTAAAAGAAAATGAGCATAGTGTGAATCTAAGGAAAGTATTAAGTGGTGGTCCAGAATTGGATAAAAAAATTGCTTTCTTTGGGGCTTTAGGTTCGGATATTGAGAATCTCTTAGGTCAACATCTTTCATGTGAGCTTTTATCTAATCTAATTCATTATGATGCTTTAGATGCAATAAACTGTTTTAAAGGAAATTCAATGTATTTAATTCCAGAAGGAGATAAGGTTGCAGGATTTGAAAGCTCACAATGGAACTGTAGTTTAGGTGAAAGAAAGCTTGACACAAGGAGAAAAATATCTTTCCCGATTGATGCTATTTGGCGTCATAAAACTATTGAATTAATTGTAGATTGGTTCAGTGATCATATAAAAAATATAGAATAAGGGTGCTGTAATGCAAATACCGATTCAGATTAATGTCAAAGGTGAAATGGTCGTTGGCATTATGCATATACCAGAACGAAGTTTAAAAGGAAATCCCGTAATAATAGCGATTAATGGTTTGAATGGTAATCGTGTAGAACACCAGAGAATGTTAGTGCAACTTGGAGAGCGAGCTGAAAAGAACGGAATTGCATTACTCCGCTTTGATAGCAGGGGATTAGGATTGAGTGAAGGAGAATTTTGGAATACGACTGTAGAATCAAAGTTAGAGGATATAAAGTGTATTATAGATTTTCTAAAAGGGTGTTACAGAAATAATCTCACAGTTTTTTTCCTAGGTTACAGTGACGGTGCCAAATTGATTCTAAATTTATTAGAAACGTCTCTTGATAAGAAACATCTAGCTGGCATGTTGTTGTGGAGCCCGGTTTTATTACCCGTTAATGGCGAACTGAAAAAGAAGAAGATGGTAAGAGAACCTAATACAAAGGCGATGGTTTTTCCATTTGGTGGATTGTGGATCGGAGTCAAATATATACGTGATGTTAGCATTGACAAAGATTTCCTTACTCCAATACATGAATTCAATAAACCTCTAATGTGCATATTTGGTACTAATGATGAAAAAACTACTGACTTGATTAATATAATGAAAACTGATAAATACAAAAATGTTGAACTATCATTAATAGAAGATGCTGGTCACACTTTTCAAGATAAAGTATGGACAGAGGAAGTCATAAATAACTCTATAGAGTGGATTATTCGACAAAACACTTGAAATTGAGACAATTATATTGAGGGAGTGCGTATGCAGAAATTACCTTGGGTAGATTGTTATATATCGAAATATGCGCTTTTAAATTCTATGATTGTTACCTATTGTTCTATGCTTAATCGATGGCAATTCAGTGTAGAATTAAAAGATGGGAATTTGTACTTTGACTATAACGAGATAAACGAAATTGAAAATAAAGTATCTAGTTTTTTTAACAGAAAAAGAGCAAGAAGTTACTTAGACATTGATCATCTTTCGCTTGGCGACAGTCCCATCATTTTTCCATGTGATGCTTACTATTTACCATATGCAAAAGAAAATTATGAAAAGAAACATTTGTTTCATTATATTTTAGTGTTGGGTCAATGTAATGACACATACAAAATTTATGATGATAATCCTTTTTTTGATGGATACCTTCATAAAAATGTTCTTTTGGAAGCTCACAAGATGGTAAATGAACCTGTAGAATGGTATCAAAAACAAAGCGATAGGACAACTCCAACTAAAGTTGAAGAGCTTTGTTTTTTTTGCGGAAATCTTGATCTGAAATCAATCAATTTTACAACTATATTATTTGAAATTTTGGAGAGTAACATGGAAGGGATGTCAAAATTGGAGCTTTTATATGAGCTCCAAATACCGTTAAAGAGACTTAACGCACTAATACATATTACTCGGAGTTTGGAGGTAGAAGTCAACCTAAATTTAGAAAGTTATATTAGCATAATCCAGAAATATATCGATTCTTGGACGTTAATAATGTTAATTGCAGGTAAAAGCTTGATGACAAAAAAATATGATTCTGCCCTCCAAAATATAAAAAAACATATGTTGAAATTAAAAGAAAATGAAGAGAATTTAGTTGAAAAACTAAGTTTTCTGAGAAATGAATTAAAAATAAAGTGTGAAGGAATTTATTATGAAGATAAACAAAAAGGGCTCTGTTTTTAAGATGATTTTTTTAACTCCCTTATTCGTATGTAGTGTGTTAGTTATCACTGGTTTTTTGCTATTTTCTATTTCTAAAAACACATGGGTCGAAAGTAAAGAAATCGTTAACATAAATTATCCTGGAGAAATGGGTCAGCTAGTTGTAAATGTTTCTGAGAAAAAGCTCCGAGAAATATCAGTAGGTGACGAAATTGAATGGAGGACGACTGAAAAAAAATTAAAGGGAACTGGTTATATTAAGAGAATCGGATCAGATGAAGATAGCAAGAGCATTGAGGTTTCGTTACTAGAGACTAAGCAAGTTCAACCTGGAGATCCGTTAGTAGTTTATGTTGGAAAGGGAACTGAGCGTTTATATGATTATCTGATCTATAAAATTTTCAAATAAGGGGTGATGAACATTTCGAACACATTAGTCATAAAAAACATATGGAAATTATTCAAACCGTATAGTGCAACATTTTTTATCATGACATTAGGTATGTTCTTTTCTGCACTTTTGACAACCGTTAATCCAATAATTTTTGGTGTTTTAATCGATCAAGTTTTCTATAACGAAAATGTAAATATATTACCAACTTTTTTGTTGATTTTTTTTATATTGTTCATTGGTGAAAATATTTTTCGATTTAATGAATATAAATTATGGATGCTGCACTACACAACTTTTATGTTTGATATAAAAAAACTTCTTTTAAATAAACTATTAAGATTAAAGGCCAAGATTCTAAATAAATCCGAAAAGGGAGATATGATTTCGGTAGTGATGTATGACTCGGATGAAATTTACTATCTAATTAACTGGTTTTTTAACGAGTTTTTATTTCACTTTATACGTTTCAGTTTTTATTTTGCTTGGGTTGCTTTGATCAATATTCATATTGCTTTAATTCTGTTTATTTATGCGCCGATCACTGTAATGTTATCCAAAAAAGTATCAAATATAATTGAGAAACAAGCAACAGAAACACGAAAAGAATATGGTGTTTTTATAAGTTGGTTAATTGAGTTTGCTAATGGTATGAGAGAAGTAAAACTATTATCAGCTGAGAAATATGTATTGGCTCAATTTTTGAAAAAGTATAGACGAATGATGTGGTTATCAATAAAAAAAATAAAAATTGATTTTATCGGTGACAGAGTAGATGCACTTATACAAGTAGCGTCTACTATTACTTTGTTCTCAGTATGTGCGGTGTTTCTCAACAATAATCAAATCACGATCGGTGAATTTATAGCCATTAATGCCTATTTTGGTTCCACGAATTGGGAGTTGCGTGAGTTAACAAAAGGTAGGAAAGAAATGTCATGGAGATTGGCCAAAATCAAAAAGACTCTGGGATTACTGAACCATGAGATTGAAAGCGCAGGTCCTACCTCAATTGAATCTTCTTACAATAAAGGAAGTGCAAGTATTGAGTTTAAGGATGTAACCTTCGGATATAATGAAAAAAGTCTAGTATTAAATAGATTGAATCTAGTCATTCAGGAAGGGGAAACAATTGCAATAGTTGGGGAAAGTGGTTCAGGTAAATCAACAATCACAGGTTTGTTACTTAAATTATATGATGAGTACTCAGGTGAGATTTATATAAATGGCATCAATATAAGAGATAAAAGCAATGAGAGTATACGTAATTCGATTGGAATTGTAATGCAGGATTTTGCCTTTTTTGATAACACTATTCGTTATAATCTGACCTTAGGAAATGATATACCAGAGGATGAAATTTGGGATGCTTGTAGACGTGCTCATATAGATGAAGTTATTAAGAGTCAACCACTAGGGCTTGATACGGAGATGGGTTCAAGTTTGAGTGATTTATCCGGAGGTCAGAAGCAAAGAATCGCCATTGCTAGGACTTTAATCAAGAAACCAGAAATTATTATATTAGATGAGGCTACAGCTTCTTTGGATAACGAAACAGAGAAACATATAAATAAAGAAATTCATGAGTATTTTAAAGACAAAACAACTATTATAATCACTCATCGAACTTCTGGCTTAGTATATGTGGACAAAATTGCCTATCTTAAAGATGGAGAAATTACTATAATAGATGACTATTCAGGAGTTAATAACGTTGATAAAGGAGTAGGCTTGTGAAAAGGAGAGAGATCTACGATACGTTCAAGATTCATTTGCCTAATTTCACTAAATACTGCATATATTATGTGATTTTAAGTGTTTTTTTAGTTGGGTTATCTTTAATAACTCCATTGCTGTACAAAAAGATAATAGATGATGTGATGGTCAATCATAATTTTCAGATATTATGGTGGATTTGTCTTGGCTACGTGTTGATTTACTTGATGGAAACAATGCTGATGGGGTTCAAAACTATAGTCGTATCTAAATATATTAACAAAGTTAAATTTAAACTTCAACGAAAAATTTGGAAAAATTATACAAATGAGACATTTTCAAAATTGCATACGATTGAACCCATGGATATTAAGAAGCGAATTGATGAAGATGTACCTAATTTTGAGATTTTACTGAATAAGCATCTTCTGGATTATTTTATATTGGGTTTTAAGATTATTATCTACGTCGTGGTTTTGTTATTAATCAGCTGGAAACTTGCCTTGTTTACTCTTTTATTAACTCCTTTCTCATTATTTATTTCGGCACTATTAGGAAAAAAAATAAAGCCATTTTATGAAAAAGAATACGTACTTCGAACGGATCTCGAACATAAATTGGAGGGATACTTTAAATATTGGAAAGAAATAAGACTGAATAATATAATTAACTCAAAAGTCGATGATTTTTCTCAATCATGGAGGAAATTTGGCGAATTCAGAACAGTAATGCATAACTATAATTTTATGAATAGTTTTGTTCAGTCAGCTAACAATATGTTTGTAACTAATATTAATATCTATATCCTGGGAGGAATATTAATTGTATATGATAACCTCTCTATTGGTAATCTATTAATATTTATTATGTATTTTCAGGTCTTTTTTCAGAATATTGATGAATTTAATCGATCAAGAGTTGAAGTAAACAAGCTATATCCTTCAATGGAACGCCTGAAAAGTTTGATCTATCAAAAGAAAACATATTCTACTGCTAATAAGCGTTTTCGTAGATTGACGGGAGAAATATCATTTCAAAATATATCATTTCGTTATCATGCTAGTACTGAATTTGTGATTAAGAATATGAGTTTTACAATTAAAGAACAAGAAAAAGTAGCTATAGTTGGGGCTAGTGGTAGTGGTAAGTCAACAATAATTAAATTGTTTTTGGGAATTGAATCTCCACAAGAGGGAAGTGTTTTGATAGCTGGTCAAGATTATACTCTTCTTGATCCTAGAGATATTTCTAAAAATATTTCAGTTGTTATGCAAGATCCTATAATTTTTAATTCTAGTATTAAAGAAAACCTTTTAATAGCAAATCCTAAATCAAGTGATGAAGAAATTGTTAATGCTTGCAAAATTGCACAACTTCATGGATTCATACTGACCTTACCAAATGGATATGAAACGATGGCAGGTGAAAGTGGGGTAATGTTATCCGGAGGCCAAAAGCAACGACTTGCTTTAGCAAGAGCTTTGTTAACAGAGAGTAATATTCTTATTTTTGATGAAGCAACATCAGCTATAGATCATGCTACAGAAACTGAGCTTTTAGTTGCTGTTAGCCTAATTGCTAAAGAAAAAACTACTATTACCATAGCGCATAAATTATCAACCATAGTAAACTCAGACAGAATTATAGTTGTTGAAAAAGGGGAAATAGTAGGGGAAGGAACTCACAAACAGCTGTATGGGAAAAATACAACCTATGATAAACTCTACTCAGATTTAATTCATGATGAGGTCTGATGAATTGCCAAAGTATTGATTTTCATTGATTTAAACCAAGATATCATAGCAAATAAGGCCTACCTCTATATTAAGAGATAGGCCTTATTTGCTATGATAATTTTTTTCATTTTCTATAACTCACGTATCACCGCACGAATACAATTTCAAACTCATGTACACAGGTCTTGGTTGTATAGTGTTTGAGCTTTCAAAGCTTGAAGTAATTGTGGTATGACTCTTTTTTCGATATTGATGATTAAGAGGACTTTTGATCGTATTGAATCAATAATCATAGGTTCTCTCTTTATGCTAAATTTTATTAATAAATTTTTTACGATAAGCATATCATTTTTTAGCGACTTTAACTCATTGCAAATGCTTTCTTTAATTATGAATGAATGTGAAAGAAATAGTGATAATTGATATAAGACCTTTTTATGCTCACATAGAATAGATATGGGTAGAATATTTATTTCGACTTCTTGGTTTTGTAAAGAGTCTAGATAATGTAACAGAGCCTCGTAGACGCTTATTCCAAACTTTGAGTTTTGAAAGAATGTGTTAGTAGGTTCGCTCTTTTTGTAAGTTTGGGACGATAGTAGATATTCCTCAATAGTATCAATTATATCTTGGATACGGATCTCCATTTTGTTTTCTTTAACAGTGCAAATTTGAGAAAATTCTGCCCATCCTTCGTCATGTGAATTTAAATTCAAGTTTTTCAAACTTAGATGTAAGGTATTATATTGTACCTCTAAATGTTTTAGTCTGTTACCCATTTCGTCGTAATGATAGTCTAACACTAGAAATACTTGTTTGGTTTTGTTGTAACCATAAATAAGTAAATTACTAGGTGTGTGTTCCTGTTTATAAGCAAAAGAATGTTCTATATAGAAAGCGTTATAGTAAAGGTATAAATAGGAACCGTTATCTATTGAGTTTTCTATGAATTGGATCACATCATTTCTCTTGAGATCAGAAAAATGTATGTTCTCAAGTTCTAACCATGGGTTCGATTCGTTGTTTTTCGTAAGCAAGAAGAAATCCAGCCAATGGGGATCACAATCCTTATTCTCAATAAAATTATAAGGATTATATAATTGAATGTAATTGCTCAAAATCCATGATATATATTCTTCTTTGTCACCAATAAGAGATAATTTCAATGCATGATGTTTGTAAGATTTTATATAAGGAGTATAGACCGGCAATTGCTTTATCGTCATTTTGATAACATTCCCTTTAATTAAAGTAATTTAGTTTGGAAAATTTATTCTTTACAGAATGCTAATTGTCTATAAGATAACCAAGACATAACAACTCATTTATTAACATTGTAGAGTCGAAAGGGTCGGTGCCAATACTCTCAGCGATATCCCAAATATCGATTTCTTTTTTTTGTATTAATGCATCAGGTAACCAAAATATACGAGTATTTATACCCTGATAAATGTTGAATTCATCATTATACCCACCTATGTACTCCACAGGTAATATTTCGTTATAGGCTTTATGCAGCCAGTTCTCATTAACTTTAAATGTTTTCTTTTCTATATCGGAAACTTTAAATGGCTTAAAAAAAATCCCTCCTGTATAAAGAAAATGTTCATTCATGGTGTCCACTGTAATGATTAGATCATTTTTCTCCTCCTGAATGACTTGGTTCATTCTAGCGTGATCAGGAAGAAGGTCATATTTATTTGGTTTGTATAAAGTAAACGCTGAGTTTTCTAAAATAAAGGAAAATTTATAGGGGGCTTCAACAGTAAGATTGTACGGCTCTAACATGATTAATTTCCCACCTGGTTTAAGCAAATCGGAAATTAATCTCACATGGTTCTCATACTCCAGTTTGTTGAGCCTGTTCACATAATCAAATGAATATACTATGTCATATAAAGCTTCAGTTTGGTGCGGAGAATTTGTATGATCAAGTAGTTCGACATTTACTTCATATTTTAAGTAATTATAGAATGAAGGGGAATTAATTATTAGTATGTGTTCGGCTAAGTGCCTTTTATAGGAAAGATAAGCCCATGCATAACTCCAAAGTTCACTCATATTTTCATTTTCGAGATCTAAGCAACTATTACGATGTAAAAAAGACGTGAATAAATCTGATTCTAATTCCGATTTTCTGGCCCATCTAAACATTGTCTTCACCCATTTTCTCTAGCTGGTTAATAATCTTGAATTTCTTTTTTAAATCTAAGACATTAAAAGATTTGCTGACAAAATGTACAACTTGGCTATCAAGATCAAATCTGTTTAAATCATTATCGCTGTGTAAATGAATTACGAACTTACTGTTTGAATTTTTTAATGGAACTTGTTTTTTTAATACGTCTAAAATGTATACACAGTATAATGTCCACTCACCGAATACAGTTTTCTCAGCATAAGTTTCACATTTGGATGGCAAAATGTAATCATATGGATTAGAACCATACAAATGATTTAAGTAATTTCTAAGACTTTGCAAATATACACTATCAAAAATCATCAACTCCATAATAAAATCCCCAAGTATGAATGATCTTTTCGGTTGAGTATTTAATAATTTGGCAATATTCTCTACTCTTTTACGTTCACTATGCAAATGTATGGAAGGTAGAGAATAGCGATTGAAGTATAATATGGCCTGACCGTTTTTAATCAAATCCTGATATATTACTCGTTTTAAAATAATGGTGTCAGCCCCTAACAGGCATATAAATCTAGTTGTACAAATTAGATCTGATTTCAATTTTATTACTTGTTGCTTAAGCCATCCTGTTAAATCCATCATTTCATTTGGTAATGCATCAGAATCGTTAATTATAATTATTCTGTCGGTACACAGATTCCAATCAACCAAATGTTGTTCCAAATCCGTTGAAGTGGGTGTCACAATGAATATTTTATTAAGCGGTTCAAAATTTTTTATGCATGATTTCAGAGTGTATTCTAGTAAATAATTTATATCTGATTTAGCTGCACAGATTAAAACATCTATTTTTTCATGAGGAGTCATCTGTTCATCTCACAATCCATATATAATATTTTGATTAATCAAAATAATTAGAATATGTAGCTATTGTCTTTAATGCGTTCATTAATAATTTTATTTTTAAATTCTATGGGAGACTGATTAACGTATCTTTTGAAAAGAGAAGAAAATTGAGAATTGTTGGAGAAACCCACTATGTCAACTATTTCCTTGATTGATAGGGACGTGTTGATTAATAATCTTTTTGCTTCATTTATTTTTAGTGTATTTAAGTGGTAAATAGGAGGAAAACCAAAAACTCGAGAATAAGTGTTACACAGATATACGGGATTGGTATCAATCAATTCAGAAAGCATATTTAAGCTGATAATCTCCTTGTAATGGGTTCTTATATATCTGTTAACTTTCAATAATCGAGTATCAATTTTCTTTTCAAACGATTCATGTTCGAAAACGAAAAAATTTTGACATATGCTAATAATTTTGCATTTAGTAACTGTGAGAAGTTCAATTACATGTTTATTATTGAAAAGCAAATCTCTCATAACATAAATCTTTTTTAAGTAGCTTGTAGAGTGGCCGGTCCTGAATAAAAAGCCTTCTACGCAAGCTTCACCTTTTGAATTGTTGTATAACTCTACGTTGTCCAAGTTAATAATTGCTTCATCACCGGAATTGAGTTTCTGGTTTTTTTTTCTGTTTAGTAATGTCACCTCATTTTTTGCTATTAGATAAAAAAAACAATTCTTCTGATTGTTATACTTAATGGAAGTTTTAGGCATTAATGTAATTTTAAACGTATTCATCAATATGAAATCCATATGTGATCACCTTTCCATGCTAGTAAATTTATTGAATATTATAACAAATGAAAATAAAATTTCAATTTATACTTTAAAATATCAACTGTAAATTTTATAAAAATGTTAATTCTGGGATATATAATAGCCATATTTTTTAATATTCAATTTATAATTTTTAATATAAATAATAATTATAGAATCAGCCTGAAATTAAAAACATACTATTTCCGAAAACTAAAAACGATTAGCATCTTACTACTTATAGATAGATGAATAAATCAGCCTGGGTAGTTCTTTTTTCAGTTCATGATAATTCAAGGTGTTATGAATGTACATTCCAAGGTGTAAAATCTTGCCGAATAGGTTGCTTTTGTGCCATTTATATTGCTTTTATACGCTGTTTGGGGGTGCTGGTAGGTTGATATAATTTGCGTATAGAGCCACTCAGGAGTACTTGAGTAGGAAGAATTACAGGGGGAGCAATCATGAGAACTTTAAAACGAACTTGGCCATTCCACGTAATGCTGCTGCCAGCCATCATCTTTCTGATTATTTTCAGTTATGTGCCTATGGGCGGAATCGTTATGGCATTCCAAGATTACAAACCATGGATGGGCATCAGCGGCTCGGATTGGGTCGGGCTTGATAACTTTAGATATTTATTTGAACGTGAGGACAGCCTGCAGGTCATCTGGAACACCCTGATCATCGCGGTACTCAAACTGATTTTTAATTTGTTTGTCCCGTTTGTGTTCGCCATTCTGCTCAATGAGGTTCGCAAGATGGCCATTCAGCGTACGATCCAGACGCTCGTATATCTACCTCACTTCTTGTCCTGGGTTATCCTGGGCGGGATTCTGCTTGATCTGTTGTCAACGGGAGGACTTGTGAACCGAGTGCTCGGCACATTTGGCCTCGGGCCATACTTCTTCCTTGGAGATAACAGCTTGTTCCGACCAACGATCATTGTGACGGATGTGTGGAAGGAATTCGGGTATAACATGATTGTTTTCCTGGCTGCCCTCGCCGGCATTAACCCGGCGCTATATGAAGCGGCAGAGATCGATGGAGCAAACCGTTGGAAGCAAACACTTCACATTACGATTCCGTCGCTTGTACCGATGTTGATGGTCGTTGGAACGTTGGCTTTGGGTAACGTACTCAACGCTGGATTCGATCAGATCTTCAACTTGTACAATCCGCTCGTATATCAATCAGGAGACATCATCGATACATTCGTATATCGCTCGGCGCTGGAAAATGGAGAGATGGGCTTTGCAACCGCGATCGGATTGTTCAAATCCGTGATCAGTATGGTTCTGATCCTCGTATCCTACAGCCTGGCTAAGAAATACGCCGGATACCGCATATTCTAATCGAATGAACAGAGAAGGAAGGGACTACGATGTATCATAAATCACCATCATATCGCATTTTCAATGTTATCAATATCAGTTTTCTTATTCTGATTGCTATCATGTGTATTGTGCCAATGGTTCACGTACTGGCTGTATCGTTCAGTAACAAGGCTGCGGCAGATGCAAATCTGGTCAGTCTCTGGCCGGTAGGGTTTTCCCTCGAAGCCTATAAAAAAACAATGAATAATCCGATTTTCCTGAACTCACTCTGGATTTCACTACTTCGTACCGTCATTGGTACAGGTATTACACTCCTGATTACTTTTCTGGCGGCATATCCGCTATCCAAGGAAAATAGTGAGTTCAAAGGCAGAACGGTATACTCCTGGATTTTCGTCTTCAGCATGATTTTCAACGGCGGTTTGGTACCGTTCTACATGGTTATTCAAAAGATTGGTCTAATGGATTCCTTTTGGGTGCTGGTACTTCCGGGTGCAGTCAATACGTTCCTGGTCATCCTGATGCTTAATTTCTTCCGCGGCATTCCGAAAGAACTGGAAGAGGCGGCACTGATCGACGGAGCGAATCATTTCAGAACCTTGTTCAGCATTTTCCTGCCGATCTCCATGCCTTCCATTGCAACGATTGCACTGTTCAGCATGGTGTTTCACTGGAATTCGTGGTTTGACGGTCTCTTGTACATGAACAATGCGAAAGATTATCCTTTGGCAACCTTCATGCAGACGGTCATTATCAAACGTGACATGAGCACGATGGCGATGAATCCGCAGGAAATGGCAACGATCTCGCAAACGACGGTGCGTGCAGCCCAAATCTTTATCGGAAGTGCGCCGATTCTCATTGTGTATCCATTCCTGCAACGTTTCTTTGTAAAAGGTATGACACTGGGCTCAGTAAAAGGCTGAGCCTCAATCCCTAATCACTGGAGGCTGATATTTTGAATTCATCAACCAATCAACCATTCGTTCTCGGCATGGATGTATCATTTATGGACGAGATCGAGCAGCATGGGGGAACATATCGTGATGAGGATGGCAAAGAGGAAGATTTGCTGACCATACTCAAACTGAATGATGCGAATGCGATCCGGCTCCGCATTTGGAATGATCCCGTAGGCGGATACTGTAATCTGGAGCGCACGGTAGAAGTAGCCAAACGAATCAAGGCGCAGGGATTACAGTTTTTGCTGGATTTCCATTATTCTGACCGCTGGGCTGATCCCACGAATCAGTGGAAACCGAAAGCATGGGAGAGCTTGCCCTATGAACAGCTTAAACTGGCTGTATGCACATATACGGCGGATGTACTTCGCACATTGAAAGAACACGATGCCTTGCCGGATATGGTTCAGGTTGGTAATGAAATTACGCCAGGCATATTATGGGATGATGGACGTGTCGGTGGTGAAGAGCATGATACAGACGAACAGTGGCAACGTTTCGCAGGGCTTGTGAAGTATGGTATTGCAGCGGTTAAATCCGTTGACCCTTCCATTCAAATCATGATTCATATTGACCGAGGCGGCGACAATGCCGAAAGCCGTAAGTTCTATGATCGTTTCGAGGCGTTAGGTGTAGAGTTTGATGTCATCGGTCTGTCTTATTATCCTTGGTGGCATGGAACACTGGACGCGTTGCGTGATAACTTGAATGATCTGGCCAAACGCTACGGCAAACCAATCAACGTGGTTGAAACGGCATACCCGTGGACGTTGGAACAGCCAGAAGGCATCGAATGGATCATGAATCAGGAAGACATGCTACTGCCAGGTTATCCTGCAACGGTAGAAGGACAAACCCGATATCTGAAGGATATGTTACAGATTATTCGTGATGTTCCCGGCGGTCTGGGCCATGGATTCTATTATTGGGAGCCTGCGTGGATTCCGAGTAAAGAAGAATGGTCTGTGGGGCACCCGAACAACTGGGGTAATCTGACGATGTTTGATTTTAAAGGGCGCAAGCTTGAATCATTTAAAGCATTAACTGCGGCGCAAGAATTGAATGTTACAACTTTTGTTTAAAAGATATGCATTAGGTAAATTATCGTAATTCAACAGCAAGGGAGTTTTCATAAATGACGTACAAATTTCCACCCGTAAGTTCCAAAGCTCCGCACATGCTTCATGGTGCTGATTATAACCCGGAGCAGTGGCTTCGTTATCCAGAGGTACTTGAAGAGGACATTCGTTTAATGAAACTGGCGAAGTGTAATGTGATGTCCATCGGTATTTTCTCCTGGGTATCCCTAGAGCCGGAAGAAGGCGTGTATACGTTTGACTGGCTAGATCAGGTGCTGGATCGTTTTGCCGCGAATGGGATTTATGCGTTCCTCGCAACACCAAGCGGAGCCAGACCGGCCTGGATGTCGGCAAAATATCCTGAAGTGTTGCGTGTCTCGGAGAATCGAGTTCGTAACCTGCATGGTTTCCGCCATAACCACTGTTATACCTCTCCGGTGTACCGGGAAAAAGTAACGGAGATGAACAGCAAGCTGGCGGAACGCTACTCGGATCACCCGGCTGTCATCGGCTGGCATATTTCAAATGAGTTTGGTGGGGATTGTCACTGTGACTATTGTCAGCAAGCCTTCCGCGGATGGGTTCAAAACAAGTACAAAACACTAGATGAATTGAATCATGCGTGGTGGACAACATTTTGGAGCCATACGGTAACGGATTGGAGTCAAGTCGAGTCTCCGGCACCACACGGCGAAACTCAGGTTCATGCGATGAATCTGGACTGGCGTCGTTTCGTAACGGATCAGACAGTGGATTTCATTGTTCATGAAACGAAGCCACTCAAGGCGAAAAATCCAAATCTGCCGGTAACGACGAATCTGATGGAATTTTACGGTGGTTTGAACTATTGGAAGTTCGCGGATATTCTTGATTTCCTCTCTTGGGACAGTTATCCGACATGGCATGATGCAGAGAACGATGCAAAACAGGCGTCGCGAATTGCGATGATGCATGATATTGTACGTTCGATTAAAGGCGGACAGCCTTTCCTGCTCATGGAGAGCACGCCAAGCTCTACGAACTGGCAGGATGTAAGCAAGCTGAAACGCCCAGGCATGCATTTGTTGTCCTCCTTGCAAGCGGTAGCTCATGGATCAGATAGTGTTCAGTACTTCCAGTGGAGAAAAAGCCGCGGATCAAGTGAGAAGTTACACGGTGCGGTAGTAGACCATGTAGGCACAGAGCATACCCGTGTGTTTCAGGATGTGACCGATGTAGGTACAGCACTGCAGAGCATGGAGGATATTGTAGGAACTACGGTTCCTGCTGAAGTTGCAATTATCTTTGATTGGGAGAACCGCTGGGCTGTGAATGACTCCCAAGGTCCACGCAACATCGGGGTGAAATACGAGCAGACGGTAGAAGCTCACTACGAAGCGTTCTGGAAAAAGGGCGTAGCGGTTGATGTCATCGATATGGAAGCTGATCTATCCAAGTACAAAGTGTTAGTGGCGCCGATGCTTTACCTCGTTCGTGAAGGAGTAGGCGAACGGATCGAGAAGTTTGTAGAGCAGGGCGGTACATTTGTCGCAACCTACTGGTCTGGCATTGTAAACGAGAATGATCTGTGTTTCCTGGGTGGATTCCCTGGACCGCTTCGTAAAACGCTTGGTATCTGGTCAGAAGAGATCGACGGATTGCATGATCGTGAACTCAATGGAATTATTCCAGCGCAGGGTAATGAACTGGGACTCACTTCGGAGTATGATGCAATTGAGCTTTGCGACCTGATCCATCTGGAAGGTGCACAATCTCTTGCGGCGTATCGTTCAGATTTCTACGCTGGCCGTCCAGCTTTGACGGTGAACGAGCTTGGTTCAGGGAAAGCTTATTATATGGCTGCACGGATGAAAGCCCCGTTCTATGATGATTTTTACGGCAAGCTTATTGCAGATCTGGATCTGGAGCGAGGACTGAAATCGGACTTGGCTGAAGGGACTACTGCACATGTTCGTACGGACGGTGATTCTGATTATGTGTTTGTTCAGAATTACACCGAGCACGAGAAGCAGGTTCAGTTGGATGGTCCGTCGTATACCGATGTACTTAGTGGAGAAGCGGTTGAAGTGATTCTGAACTTACAACCGTACGACGTTCGTGTATTGCGCAGAACGGCAAATCGTAAGTAAGTTTAACGTGAGATATGAATAGGGCATTGGAGTTTATCGGAAACGTAAGCCTCAGGTATGCATTCCTATAAAACGAACGAATGTTACACATAGAGAGAGAACAAAATGGATTGTCTTGGGCCTTTAAACAGGTGCCAAGACAATCCATTTTATTTTGTCTTTTATGGGACTTGAGAGCTTTTTTTGGACAAGATAAAGGATAATCGTGTCCACGTAGCGAAGACAAACACGTAACTTGTCAACTTAAGACTTTCATTGTCTGGGAGGAATTGAAATGAATCAGAGAAATCTGGACGGCAACAGCATTATTATTCGGCTGGAAATGACAACGAAAGATATCAAGTTTGGCGAAGTGGCTTCGGCCATCTCGGAAGCTGGAGGAGACATTATTGCCATCGACGTCATTTCGACCAATCAGGATGTCAGTGTGCGCGACTTGACTGTCGCGGTCACCGATTCACAGGATAACAGCAAAATTATAGAAGCGGTACGCCAGCTTAAAGGCGTGTCCATCATTAACGTATCAGATCGTACATTCCTGCTGCATCTGGGCGGAAAAATTGAAGTTACACCGAAGACACCGATTCACAACCGGGAAGATCTGTCCCGTGTATACACACCGGATGTGGCTCGGGTGTGTTCGGCTATATCTGAGGAGCCAGGCAAAGCTTTTTCATTAACGATTAAACGTAACACGGTTGCAGTTGTTTCTGATGGTAGCGCAGTGCTTGGACTCGGCAATATTGGCCCTCGTGCAGCCATGCCGGTGATGGAAGGTAAGGCGATGTTGTTCAAACAGTTCGCAGGTGTGGATGCGTTCCCGATCTGCCTGGATACACAAGATACCGAAGAAATCATTCGCACCGTGAAAGCGATATCACCTGCGTTCGGCGGCATTAACCTCGAGGATATTTCTTCTCCGCGTTGTTTCGAGATCGAACGTCGGTTAAATGAAGAGCTTGATATTCCGGTATTTCATGATGATCAGCATGGTACAGCCGTTGTATTGTATGCAGGTCTGATCAATGCGCTCAAACTGGTTGGCAAGTCTATCGACGAGGTGAAAATTGTCGTGTGCGGCATTGGAGCAGCAGGTGTAGCTTGCAGTAATATTTTGTTATCTGCCGGTGCGAAGCGGTTGATCGGAGTGGATCGTGACGGTGCGATTGTACGCTCGAATTCGTATGACAATGATGTCTGGACTGAATATGCGGCACGTACCAATCCCGATTTGGAGACTGGTTCCCTGCGTGAAGTTATCCGTGATGCCGACGTATTTATTGGATTGTCCCGAGGCAATCTGTTAACACGTGAAGACGTACAGACGATGGCGAATGATCCCATCGTATTTGCTATGGCGAACCCGGTACCAGAGGTTATGCCGGCTCTGGTTGAAGATATTGTAGCGGTCATGGCAACCGGACGTTCGGATTATCCGAACCAGATTAACAACGTGTTATGTTTTCCAGGTATGTTCCGAGCCGTTCTCGATTGCCGGGCGACGGAAATTAATGAAGAGATGAAATTGGCTGCTGCTCAAGCGATCGCCTCGTCCATCTCAGATGAAGAGCGTACACGTTATTACATTATCCCAAGTGTATTTAATGATAAGATTGTAAAATCGATGCGCAATCGTGTTATTGAAGCGGCAATCAAGACAGGTGTGGCGAGACGTGTCCCTCGTGAACAAGCGCGTGAAGGCGGAGAATCCTGATGACATTAGATTCATCCACTAATGAAAGCATTTTGGAAGCGGCTCGTATCTTTGTGCATGAAGAGGCTTCCAAACATTCCGACGGACATGACTGGACACATATTCAGCGTGTCACTGCCCTGGCGGTCAGGCTAGCACGGCACATGGGTGCAGATCCGTTTGTATGCGAGCTGGCTGCGCTATTGCATGATGTACCGGATGAGAAGCTCAATGACAGCTTGGAGGCCGGTATGGCAAAGCTGAACACTTGGCTGGACAACCAGCCACTACTAGAGCCTTCCACACGGGAAGTGGTAGTAAACATAATCAGTACGATATCCTATGCGGGTGGGCAAGGGGCTGCAGTCGACTCGCTGGAAGCACAAGTGGTGCAGGACGCAGACCGGCTTGATGCGCTGGGGGCGATTGGAATTGCCCGTACGTTTGCCTTTTCAGGAGCCCGTGGGCGTGAAATGTATGATCCATCCTTACCGCCGCGGGAACAGATGACCCGTGAGGAATATCGCAATGGGCGCAGCACTACGATCAATCATTTTTACGAAAAGTTATTCAAGCTTAAAGATCTGATGAATACATCCTACGGCAAGGAACTGGCGCAGCGGCGTCATGAGTATATGGTGCAGTTTGTGGAGCAGTTCAAGCAGGAATGGGAAGGCACGGACGTATAAATGTATAGAAGGTCACCATAGGTCTTTAAAGGCTAAGTGGTGACTTTCTTTCTTAGATTAACCCTTACATAACCAAGGTTCAGGACAAAAGAAACGGGAAGGAAGGTTCTTCTGTCTTCGTAGTGGCGGTATAAATAATTTACTTATTTGAAATCGTGTCTAAGACTTATGAGAATGAAGATGCAAAGCCATAAGCTCTCATGGTACAATAAATCGTTCTCCTGAACTCATTCGGGCAAAATAAGAAATATGGGGTAATAATGAACATGATTATCATCAAACGTAAACGAACAGGTCGGGAAAGAGGAGGGAGATGCCATGTCATTTGGAGCACGTGTACTTAAGACAGGTATAGCGGTCACGCTGGCTTTATATCTGAGCAGTTTGTTCTTGAACCCGCAATCTCCTGTGCCTGCCGCGATCGCAGCGATATTTGCCATGCAACCTTCCATCTATCGTTCATGGAAGTATTTCCTTGATCAGTTGCAGACGACCACGCTGGGCGCAATTGTAGCGCTACTGGGTGGGATGGTGCTGTCCAACGAGCCCATTGCCGTGGGCTTGATTATTGTGCTGGTTATTATGATCTGTCTTAAATTAAATATGGGTGAAACGGTTGGGCTAACACTGGTCACGGTGGTATCGATTATGGAAGCTTCAGGAGATTGGCACTTTGCGCTGAATCGCTTCTTGCTAACGCTTGTGGGCATTATATCCGCCTTTCTGATTAATATCTCGGTGTTCCCTCCTAAACCGAAGGTGCAGTTTGTGAAGCAGATTCAGAGTGTGTTTAATGGGATGTCACTGCTTCTTCGTACATCGATCTCCGATGAGATCAAAGAGGTTGTTTTCCGGGAAGAGAAAAGCAATCTAGGCGGATCGATCAAGTCTTTATCTGACAAGTATCATTTGTTTGAAGAAGAGCAGAAGAAGATGAAACGTGCCAAGTTCAGTGAAACCCGTCAGATGGTTGTATATAAACAAATGCTGTTAAGTTTGCAAAAAGGATACGATGTACTGGATTCGGTAGAACGTCACTACTTTCAGGCACAGCGGACACCGGAAATGGATTTGTTTTTTGATACCCATCTCGAACGGGTTATTAAATTTCATGAGCATGCCTTGCTCAAATTTGAAGACAAACTCAAACCAAATGGCGAAGAGGCCGCACTGTTTGTAACCGAGAATGATCATTTCATGGAACAGGCCATTACCCAGTTTGATGTCGATAAGGACGGCATGTTAAGGTTATCTATTGTGGCTGCAGCTATATACGATTACGGATATCAGCTGGAGCGGTTGAATCGACTTGCGGACCATGTGCGCACTTCAAGTGAAGATAAAGAGTCGCATGACCACATGCTAAATTGGCTGAAATGGCCTTAGATGGCAAAATAAGATACAATATAGGCAATATAAAGCCCGGACAGTAGCGTCCGGGTTGTTTGTTCTATCGGTGAATGCAAGTGACTTGAATCGCTGAGAATCGATAGGAATCAATGGTAACCATTATGAATGAACTGAGGGGTAGAAATGGAGATCAAGCAGTTGGATGCAGAACTCTTGGAATGGTTAGGCGGAAGCGATCTGGAGAGCAAACAGCATGAAGCGATGCAGTTACTAACCGTCACTGGTGGACAATGGCCTCATCTAGCGATGATCAGCATGGGAGAAGTTATCGCTATAAGCCCTGATTGCCTTCGGTTGGCGCTCTGGCAAGGGACACAAACGAGTATGAATATGATGGAAACGGGTAAGGCTACGTTAATTGCAGTGCATGGTCAGCGTATATTGCATATTCGGCTTGAAGTCCGTTTACTTCCTGAACTCGGGGACACGATTCACCCGCGAGATCGGTATGAGTGTAACATCCTTCATATTCGGATCGATCAGGCACCATATGCAGAAATTACGTCTGGTATTACGTTTCAATTAAAAGATCAAACGGGGGCATTAGCACGCTGGAATGTAACCATTGAGGACTTGAGAAAGTAGAGGGACAGGCACATGTGGGTAATACTGTGTGACGCGGTAAAGCTCCTAGATCAATAAACAAAGCGACAAGACCACAAGCAAAAATAACAAATAACGTCTCCGCTTGCATCGGGACGTTGTCACTGGTACAATATAAAATGGTTTTCAGAAAATTAGAATTAATTAACATAAAGTTAAAATGTTTACTTTCTAATAATTATACCATTGCCTTTTCGGGCTTGTCAAATGGATATTCGAAGACACAATCCGGGGAAAGAGAGGCGCATAACATATGAGTAATGAGCAACAGTGGAACCAGGAACAGGAGCGGGTGAATACCGTAACTGATCAGATTGAGCGCAAAATCGCTACATTGGAAGAAGAGGTAGGCTCCTTCCGTGACGAAGTGGTCGGGATGCGTAAGGATTTCTGGGATGAAGTCACAATGAACTTTAGTGAAGCCGATGATGTCGGGGAGACGTCAACGAGTATGCGGCAACAATCGCAGGTTTTGTCCGATCGTGAACGAAGTCATCTGAATACAGCTGCGGCTTTGGATAAAATGAAACGACTGCATCATTCACCTTATTTCGGACGAATTGATTTCAAGGAGGATGGATACCCGGAATCGGAACGTATCTATCTGGGTATTGCATCCCTGCTGGACGAGAAGGAGGAGTCCTTCCTGATCTACGACTGGCGTGCACCGATCTCCAACCTGTATTATGATGGTGCGCCTGGACCGATCTCTTACCGTACCCCGAGCGGCGAGATTAGTGGAGAGATAGAAATGAAACGTCAATTCGTCATTCGGGATGGGCGTATCCGTTTCATGTTTGATACAGGGGTAACGATCGGAGATCAGTTGCTTCAGGCTGTGCTGAGCCGAACGTCTGATGCACAGATGAAGAGCATTGTGGCAACGATCCAGAAGGAACAGAACCGGATCATTCGTAATGACCGGACACGTATGCTGATTGTTCAGGGGGCAGCAGGAAGTGGCAAAACCTCTGCCGCTCTCCAGCGAGTCGCTTATCTTCTCTATAAATACCGCGAGCATTTGCAAGCGGATCAGATGGTTCTTTTTTCACCGAACCCGATGTTTAACAGTTATGTATCTACGGTACTTCCAGAGCTTGGGGAAGAGAATATGTTGCAGACGACGTTTCAGGAGTATCTGGAACGCCGTTTGGGACGGGAATATCAGCTTGAAGACCCATTCATCCAGCTGGAATATGTGCTGACAGGAACGGAGGAGCCTGGTTACGATGCACGAATGTCCAGCATACGATTCAAGTCCTCTGCATCATTTTTGAAAGTCATTACACGTTATAAAGAAAGCATGTTAACGGGAGGCATGAAATTCAAGCCAGTTCGTTTTCAGGGTAAGGCGATTGTCGATGCGGAAGCGATGGCAGCGAAATTTTACAGCTTCGATTCGTCTGTCAAACTTGTTAGCCGCCTGGAACTATTACGCGATTGGTTGCTTAAGGAACTTTCGACGTTTGGTAAAGGTGAACTAGGTGCACCGTGGGTTGATCAGCAGCTTGATCTAATGGAAGCGGAAGATTTGCAGCGCGCTTACCAACGCTTGAAACGTAAACAAAGGGGCAAATCACATACGTTTGATGATTTTCAGCAAGAAAGAGAGATTCTGGCGAGAATGGTGGTCAGTGACCGACTGAAGCCTTTGCGCAAATGGATCAAATCACTGCGTTTTGTGGATGTCCGTCAGTTGTATGCAAACCTGTTCGAGGATCAGGCGCAGATGGTTCGTCTGCTTGACAGGGAACCTTTGCCTGTCCACTGGGAAGAAATCTCGACCATGACGTTACGCAGATTAAGGATCCAGGAGTTGGCTTATGAGGACATTACGCCGTACCTGTATTTGCGCGAACTGTTGCTAGGATTCCATATTAATTCGAACATTCGCCATGTCATTATTGATGAAGCTCAGGATTATTCTGCCTTCCAGCTCGCTTTTATGAAAAGACTCTTTCCACACGCGAAAATTACGGCTCTGGGTGACTTTAACCAGGCAATTTACGCCCATTCATCCGTACTCAGCGGCACTGGACCATTAAGTGACTTATACGGGCCAGAGAACACGGAGGTTATTGTGCTGACACGCAGTTACCGCTCTACGATGGAGATAGTGGAATTTACACGCGGCATGGTTCCTGGTGGGGAGGAGATCATTCCGTTTAACCGAAATGGAGAGAAACCTAAAGTCATCGTGACTTCTGATCCAAAGCAGCATGTGCAGCAAATTACGGCAGATCTTCATCATCTGATGCAGGAGGGGTATGAATCCGTAGCGGTCATCTGCAAGACGGCAGAAGAGAGCCAGGAAGTACACAACCTACTAAGTCAAAAGCTGAATACTGCCCCTAAGCTGATCAAAAAAACAACGCTGGCTTTTGAACAGGGCGTTCATGTGATTCCTGCTTATTTGGCGAAAGGTGTGGAGTTTGACGCAGTCTTAATCTATAATGGCTCCGCTGATGCCTATTCCCGTGAGCAGGAACGTAAGCTATTCTATACCGCCTGTACCCGGGCAATGCATTTACTGCATGTATACTCTTTAGGAAAACCAAGTCCATTTATCACCTCACAGTCAGAAGAGTGGTACGAGATGAAAGATATCCCTGCAACTCGTGTGGAGTAAAAAGAGCACTAATCTCCGAGCGATATGTTGGGGTGAGTACTCTTGCAAGATGAGGTCAGCCAGACATGTTCTGGTTGGCCTTTTTTTGTGTATGCTATGAAGAGAAAGTTGCTAACAATAGTGACATGAGCAGACATATCTTAGTTGTTATTGATAAATAAGGTGAATCTCCTTGTGCATGTATTCAATAGATGTAATTTTTCTTTACACACGAAGCTCAGACTCATATAATCGTAACAATCTATTTTTTCGAGCGTTGCATGATGATGGGGAAAAAATTCATTGTATGAGTAACAAATACTTTAATTTTGTGCGCAGGCAACGGAACAGGGAATCTAACGAAGGAGGCAGGTAATTTGAAAACAACAGCTTTTGAGCGGCCGCTGATGGCCGATTGTGTACCGGATCTGGTCGCTACAGCCCGAGGAGATATGAAGGCAACTTTGGTGATTCGGGGCGGTACTTTGGTTAACGTGATATCAGGGGAAATCTTGCCGGATATGTCTGTCGCTGTGCAAGGGGCACGAATTGCGTATGTTGGCAGAGATGTAAGCCATACGATCGGAGAACATACCCGCATTATTGAGGCAGATGGAAAGTATATTGCTCCGGGACTATTAGACGGTCATTGCCATATTGAGAGCACACAGATGAAAGTATCGGAGTTCGCAAGAGCTGTACTGCCTTCCGGTACGACAGGTGGATTCTTTGATCCACATGAAATTTCCAATGTGCTTGGGCTTAAAGGACTGCGGCTCATGCTGGATGAAGCACGTACCACACCGATGGCAGCCTATATGCAAGTAGCTTCATGTGTACCTTCCACTCACCCAGGGCTGGAGACTACAGGAGCTTATATTGGGCCGGAAGAGGTAGCAGAGGCACTATCATGGGGACCGGACATGATCGGCCTTGGTGAAGTGATGAACTTCCCGGGAGTGGTGTACGGGGATGAGACCATGATTGGAGAGATTCAGGCGACTCTGCGCGCTGGCAAAGTGGCTGATGGACATTTTACTTGGGCCTCGGACGACTGGCGTCTGCCTGCTTATGCGGCGAGCGGTGTGACAGGAGATCATGAGTGTGTTACGAAAGAAGATGTAGTGGAGCGCTTGCGGCTGGGGATGTATGCGAAGATGCGGCAGGGTTCTGCATGGCATGATGTAGCGGAGACGATTAAAGCATGTACGGAGCTTGGACTCGATACTCGGCGAATGATGCTGGTAACGGATGATCGCAGCTCGGAATCTTTGCTGAAAGAGGGTCATATGGACTTTGTCGTTCGACTGGCCATTTCCCAGGGCGTGAAGCCGGTAACAGCATTCCAGATGGCTACGATTAATACGGCAGAACGTTTTGGTGTGGCGCGTGATATCGGAGCGGTGATTCCGGGTAACATTGCCGATATTATTTTGTTAGACGGACGCCTTGCGGATGTCCGTGTAGGCACAACGATTGCTGCAGGGCAAGTCGTAGCCGAGAACGGTAAAATGACAGCCGTGTGGGACACGTTCACTTATCCTGAGGAAGCGCTCAATACGGTGAAGCTGGAAGCAAACATCCAGCCGCAGGATCTGGAACTGTCTGCACCTGTTGTGGAGGGAACTATAGGCGCACGCATCATCCATGTGACGGAAAATCATGTGGAAACGAAGGAAAAGCATGTGCAAGTTAATGTGCAAGGCGGCAAGGTGGTTCTGCCTGCTGCTGGTGAGATATGCAAAATTGCCGTGCTTGAACGCCATAAACAAACGGGAAATCGCGCAGTGGCATTGGTCGGTGGGATCGGGTTCACTTCGCCAGCAGCTATAGCCATGACGGTAGCCCATGACAGCCACAATCTGTTAATCATCGGAAACGATGATGCACTTATGGCAGAGGCCGGTAATCGTGTCATTCGTATGCAGGGTGGTGTAGCTGTTGTAACAGATGCGGGTGTAACCAAGTTTCCTCTTCGGATCGCGGGACTGATGTCGGTGGAGCCCTTCGAAGTGGTAGCGGAACAATCGGCAGCAATCAGTGAAGCACTGCAATCGGCAGGATGTACGTTGAACAATGCGTTTATGACCTTATCGCTACTCGCGCTGGTGGTTATTCCTGAACTGCGTTTGTCTGACATCGGACTGGTACGCATCTCTGCAGAGGGCATTGAACGGGTCTCTTTGTTTGATGAAACGAATGTGGATTAAGCAGATAAAGCAAAGGAAAAGCATCAAATGAGAGTATATCGAGTAATAAATATCAATGTTTCATTGCAAGCCTCGCCGCCTTCGGGCGGTTTTTTGTTTTGGAGAAGAAAACGCTTCCTAGGTCTACAGAATCGAAGTATTAAAAGGAAATATAGACTGAAGTCGTAACTGAAATTCTGATTTTTTACATATAACATTAAATTTTGTGACTTTTGGACTATATATTCAGAACTGTGAATTCCCGAAATAAGTTATATGATTCTTTCGTCGTGAGTCTTAAAGGTGATGTTGCGTATAAAAGCAGTTTAAATTCATGGAACTTCCGTAATGATGCAGAAAATGAATCCTAAACGACATCCTTTCACCCGGATTTATACGTAAGAGCTGCCATAACTTCAAGGGAGTGTACAAATATGAAAACCAAAAAAGAATTTCGTTTTATTCTGCTGATGAGTTGTCTGGTACTGTGTTTAAGCACAGCCTGTTCTACCCGAGTGGATGCGGTAGGTTCGGTAGAACCGGTAGACAGTTATGCCACAATACATGGCAAGCTGGATCGGCCAGTGAGGGGGACGTGGGTGTGGGATACGACTCAAATCCGGAATAATGCGCAGGATATTTTAAGTTTTGCGAAGGCCAACAACATTAATACGATCTATCTGCAGATGAACCGGGATATTAAAATCCCTGAATATAAGAACTTTATCCGTCTTGCACGGGCTCAAAATATCGCTGTGGATATCATGGACGGACGTTCCGCTTGGGGACTGACGGAAAGCAGGGAACAGATAGCTTCCTTTATGGACTGGATTGAAACTTATCAAGCACAGGCACTGGCTAACGAGAAATTTGCAGGTATTCATCTGGACATTGAACCTCATGTGCATCCGCAGTGGAAGATCAATCAAGCCAGCGTCATTACGCAGTGGCAGGGAAATGTGAATTATATTATAGACCGTGCTGCGCGTATGAAGATGCCTGTGGCCGCTGATCTGCCGTTCTGGCTGGACAATTACAAAATTCCGGGTTCAACGATGGCAGTAAGCAGCTGGATGATCCGCAAATTTGATTCCATTACGATTATGGCTTATCGGGATACAGCTGCTGCTATCTACAATGTGGCAAAGGACGAACTTATCGATGCGGCCTCTGTAGGTAAGAAAATATCGATTGCGGTGGAAACGAAGCAAAGCAAGGAAGGCGACTTCATTACCTTTTACGAAGAAGGAGACGCCTACATGGAAGAACAGTTGAAGCTGGTAGAGAAAATGGCGAGTGCCCACACTTCCTTTAATGGTTTTTCTGTACATGAGTATTCTTCATGGAAGACGTTAAGAAAGTAGAGCAAGCCACCAAACAATAGAGGTGAACGTAAATAAAAGGTGCTTGCAGCTTACGTGCTGAAGGCACCTTTTTGTTGACCTTGTAAACATATATTCTATCAAAAACTCATCAATGGTAACCGTCGATGTGATTCATTCCTTTTTTAAACCAGCAAAGTCTCTGTAAACGTAACAGGCACCAGTGTCATATTTTCGGAAAATATTTTACGATACTGAGAAGGTGTTGTGTTCTTGTGTTTCTTAAAGGTAGTAATGAAGTAACTCAAATGCTCAAATCCAACATCCATAGCGATATCAACAATCTTATGATCCGTATTCTCCAGCTGTGCGCAGGCCTGCTGAACCCGATAATAATTGATGTAATCGACAGGGCTCTTCTGCACCAACTTTTTGAAAAAACGACAGAAATGTCCTTCGCTCATATTGGCTTCATCCGCCAGGTCTTTCAGCTTCAGCGGTTCAGGATAATGCTTGTGAATGTAACTGAGCACTAATTTTAGACGCTCCATCTTATCCGGTGTGCCCCCGTTAACTGCGCTTTTGAGCGGAAGCACCTTCCGCTGTTCAAACATGCGAGCAAGCATGAGATAGAGATAGGCTTTCGTGGATATCTCACAGGTGTCTGTCCCGCTCGCGTGATCTGCGAAGATGCGTTTCAGATAGGCCAGAACTTCTGAACCCCAAGCTTCATCAGCTGTGATGTGATAGGGGAGCTGTATACTTTTTCGCAAAATAGGTCCAATAAACTTCTCCTGCACCGCATCAAACGTATGACTACCGAGCAGATCCGAATGAAACACAATGGAAGAAAATATACAAGGCTCATCGCCCATCAGATATCCTGCATGAATCTCACCTCGATGAATAAAAACAGCCTCTCCGGCCTTCACCTCAACCCGGTTCATGTCAATTTGAAACACAGCAGAGCCTTGCGTCACCATCGTAAACTCCATCTCATCATGCCAATGGCAATCGAGAATGCTGTCCCCATTTAATTGCTGAATATCGGGGTACACACTGACCGGATACATGTCATTGCCGTGGATTCGATCTTCGCGTAAATGTTCCCGTTCCATCATGGAACCTCCTTATGCATATAAATAGATGTAATCGTTTGCAAATTATTATAGGAATTCGTCAGAATTACGTTTGAAATATCAAAATACTGATATAAATGATCAAAATACAAGAAGAAAATCTTCATTAATATCAATATCATTATAGTATAACCGAAGGAGGTAATCCAAGATGAAATTTACCGATGGCTACTGGCAGATCCGTGATGGATATCATGTTCAAAATCCGGCGGATATTCGAGATATTGTACAAAAGGGTGATTCCTTTACTGTATATGCAGCAACGAAACGCATTGAGCGCAAAGGCGATACACTGAACGGAACGTTGCTCAAAGCAACCTACAGCTCCCCAATGCCTGATGTTATTCGTGTGCAATTGAACCACCATAAGGGCAAAGTTAATCCAGGTCCCGAGTTTGCACTGAACACGCTGAATACCGATGTGCAAATTGCGCAGGATGAGAACGGTGCAGAACTGAAAAGCGGGAATCTTCGTGTAACCGTGAACAAAACAAAAGGCTGGGACATCGGCTTCCACTATAATGAAAAACGTCTAACAGGAAGCGGCTGGAGAGGCCCAGCGTACATTGAGTCAGCATCAGAAGGTACGTTCTTCCGGGAACAACTGGAGCTTGGTGTGGGCGAGTATGTCTATGGCCTTGGTGAACGATTCACCCCGTTTGTGAAAAATGGCCAGGTTGTGGATATCTGGAATGAGGATGGCGGTACAAGCAGTGAACAGGCGTACAAGAACATTCCGTTTTATCTGTCGAACAAAGGATACGGTGTATTCGTCAATCATCCTGAGAAGGTATCCTACGAGATCGCTTCCGAGAATGTATCGAAAGTGCAGTTCAGTGTTCAGGGTGAGACGCTGGAATATTTCATTATCGGCGGTGCTAATCCGAAAGAGGTGCTGGATAACTACACTAAGCTCACAGGTAAACCGGCTCTGCCGCCGGCATGGACATTTGGTTTGTGGCTGACGACATCTTTTACGACAGATTATGATGAAGCGACCGTTAATCATTTTGTCGATGGCATGGCTGATCGTGATCTGCCACTATCCGTATTCCACTTCGACTGCTTCTGGATGAAGGAATATCAATGGTGTGATTTTGAATGGGACAAAGATATGTTCCCTGATCCGGAAGGCATGTTGAGACGGTTGAAGGACAAGGGACTCAAAATCTGTGCGTGGATTAACCCGTATATTGCCGAGAAATCCATTCTGTTCGATGAAGGTATGGAAAAAGGTTATCTTGTCAAGACAGCCGATGGCAGTGTATGGCAGTGGGATAAATGGCAGGCGGGCATGGGCCTTGTAGATTTCACCAATCCTGAGGCGACTGCATGGTACAAAGACAAGTTGAAAGGTTTGATTGACCAGGGCGTGGACTGCTTCAAGACCGACTTTGGCGAAAGAATTCCGACCGATGTTGTGTATTATGACGGTTCCGATCCGGTGAAAATGCACAACTACTACACTTTCCTGTACAACAAAGCGGTATTTGATGTGCTTGAAGAAAACCTGGGTAAAAACGAAGCCGCTCTGTTTGCCCGCTCAGCAACCGTAGGTGGTCAACAATTCCCCGTACACTGGGGTGGCGATTGCTCGTCCAACTATTCGTCCATGGCAGAATCACTGCGCGGTGGATTGTCGCTCGGTCTTTCCGGGTTTGGCTTCTGGAGCCATGACATCAGCGGTTTTGAAGCGACAGCCGAGCCTGATGTATACAAACGTTGGGTACAGTTCGGGTTACTCTCTTCACACAGCCGCCTGCACGGTAACGAATCGTATCGTGTGCCTTGGTTGTTCGATGAAGAGGCTGTCGATGTTGTGCGTGACTTTACGAAGCTGAAGCTTAGTCTGATGCCGTACCTGTTTAATTCCGCGGTAGAGTCCTCTGTACAGGGATTGCCAATGATGCGGGCGATGGTGCTGGAATATCCAGATGATCCGACTTGTGCGACACTTGACTTACAGTACATGTTCGGAGATTCTATCCTGGTTGCACCGATCTTCAACAAAGAAGGTAACGTTCGTTATTACCTGCCAGAAGGTACATGGACCAATTATCTGACAGGGGTAAAAGTTCAAGGTGGGTGCTGGATCAGTGAAAATCATGACTTCAAAACACTGCCAATGATGATCAGACCGAACAGTTTGATCGCGGTAGGTGCGATAGACAGCAAGCCGGATTACGATTTTGCGGACAACGTATCATTGCATTTGTTTGAACTTGCTGATGGGCAGACAGCGCAAGCGGTTGTTGTAAATCAAAGTGCTGAGCGTGAGTTGCAAGTGACCGCCACACGTAACGGTTCGAAGCTGGAAGTTCGTGCTGAAGGTGCAGGCAAGCCATGGAAAATCGTGCTTCGGGGCATTGATTCCGTATCCAACGTGGATGGCGGATCACAAGAAGCTGGCGAGCAAGGCATCATCGTAACGGCATCAGCAGGTGCAAGCCAACTTACAATTGAGCTGTAACATGTTAGAATAGACCATAAAGGGACGGTGCCTGAAGGCGCCGTCTGTTTGTTTATTTATACGAAATAAATGGATAGTTCCTTCAAGGAGAGAACGGAAAGTGGGAGGCAATACAATATGGCACACCAACACTCAGACAACCAACAGCATCCGAATCAGAACCAGCACCAACATTCGGGCTTACATAGCCCAATATCAGCAGAAGTTTTGCATGCACTGGTACATCGACATTTTGGAGATCACGTTGTCGTAAAACAGTACGGACTGCTGCAGGGTGGTTTGTTTAACACGACGTATCGCATCCAACTGGAGCATACGGCGATTACGGACGTCATTTTGCGCCTTGCACCGGAGGGTATACAACCACTGCAACTGGCAAACGAAAAGGGTGAGCAACTAACCGAGCGTGATCCGTTATTTTCATTTGAACGCACAATGATGGCCTCGGAACCTGTCGTCTATGAGCATTACCCGTAAGGCAGGTATTCCTGCACCGGAAGTACTGGCTTGTGATGACAGCGCTCAGGATGTTCCGCGAACCTATATGTTTATGGCGTTTATCCCAAGCGTGCAGCTTGATGATGCGTCTATCGAAGAGAAAGACAAAAATCATTTGTATACCCAATTAGGCATGTACACAGCCACCATGCATCGGATCGAAGGAGCATTATTCGGTTGGCCTCAGGCGGATGGCACGATTCGCGGATCGGAGCACTGGTCTGAGGTGTTGATAGCTATCGCTGATGAAACAAGCAAAAAAGCGGCCCTAGTAGGGTTTATGCCTGGCATAGGCGAAAAAATTACGGCAATCTTCAAGCAAAATAAAGCTCTTTTTGATCAAATTAAACAACCTGTGCTTGTCCATAATGACCTATGGGCAGCAAATGTGCTTGTGCACGGTAAACAAGGGGGAATGAGCATTGCCGCTGTTATTGATGGAGATCGCTCGATGTTCGCCGATCGGGAATACGAGGCCATCCTCAACACGGATTCTGCCGCATTTCACGCAGGTTACGGCCGTTCCCTTGAATCCTCACCAGAAGGGCAAGCACGCCGGCTTGCGTATCGTCTATTATCCTCATACTTTAACGCTTACGTTCATCAGCATCAGGTAGACCAACCGGAAGATGGCCGAATATTTGAGGAGCGTACGTTGGATTTGTTGGAAAAGTGGAAGATCGAACAATTCCGCTAATGGAACCTATCCATTTTGACATATGTTGAATAATCACCCCCGGATTAACCAACAATAACGCTGTTGTGTGTAGAATCTGCGAAGGTGGTTAGGGTATGTCTGATAAAAAGTGGGACCTTGTCGCACTTGCTTCCATCCCTGTTATTATGACACTGGGGAACTCCATGCTTATACCGATTTTGCCACAGATTGAACGGGAATTGAAGGTATCTTCATTCAAGGTCAGTATGCTAATAACGGTATATGCTGTAGTGGCCATCTTGCTCATTCCATTGGCAGGATATTTATCGGATCGATTCGGCAGGAAAGCCGTGATTATTCCCAGTCTTGTCATTGCAGCAGCTGGAGGTGCTGTGGCCGGGATTGCCGCATGGTTCATGAGCGGTAATATCGCCTATTGGACGATTCTTGGGGGAAGGTTTTTGCAGGGAGTGGGTGCAGCAGGCGCATTTCCGATTGTCATCCCTCTTGTTGGAGATATGTTCAAGAATGAAGATGAGGTTAGCAAAAGTCTGGGTATTATTGAAACTTCAAACACCTTTGGCAAAGTGCTTAGTCCGATTCTAGGTGCTGCGCTGGCGGTGTGGTTGTGGTATTCGCCTTTTTTAGCGATTCCAGTACTATGCCTCATTTCACTTGTGCTCGTAGTATTTTTGGTGAAAACACCGAAGAGGAAGGAAAAACCGCCTACATTTTCGGAATTTGTTGCTTCTATCCGTGACGTTCTCAAAGTAAAGGGACGCTGGTTGTACGCTTTGTTTGCGATCGGTGGAATTTGTATGTTTCTTATTTTTGGCGTCCTATATTATCTTTCTGAGACGCTGGAGAGTGAGTTTGCGCTCAAAGGTGTAGTCAAAGGACTGGTTTTGGCCATCCCTCTGGCATCGTTATGTCTGGCTTCGTTTTTGGCAGGCAAGTGGATTGGTAAAAATAAATCACGCATGAAATGGCTCGGTTTTGCCGGACTAGCTTTGGTAACGGTATCGCTGGGGATCATCGGCATGTTCGATAATATTTACGTTGTGGTGGGATTGTTCACCCTAGGGAGTGCGGGTATTGGTGCTGCACTGCCATGCCTCGACACGTTGATTACAGAAGGTGTAGACAAAAAGCAACGTGGTACCATTACAGCCCTGTTCAGTAGCATGCGTTTTATCGGCGTATCGCTCGGTCCACCCGTTGTTTCTTTGTTGATTGGTTCCCACCATTTTTTGCTTTTTGGCATTCTGGCTGCGTCAGGTGCTGTCGGAGGTCTGCTCACATTGCTGGCGGTTAAACCAGAGAAGAGAGGTGAGCCTACTTCTGGCAGTGATGAGAAGCAAGATGATCAGGAGAAGCAGGACGAAGAAGACAAGCACGGTTATAAAGAGAAGCAAGACGGTCAAGATAAGCTACGCAAAAGGCGTGTGCAAGAAAGTGAAACCGACCAAGGATACAGACCTTCGCCACTGCGCCGCAAAAAAAGTCCTTACTGATGGGTGGATGGAATGCTCCCTTACGTTAAAGGGAAACCTGAACCTGAAAACGCGTTTACGTCTCAGAAAGCAGCGTAGCTGCTTGCCAGATGTAAACGCGTTTTTTGTACTGACAACGTCACAGGTGATATTGTCAGTGTGGATATTTTTATGAACACCCATGTTAAGGTAAGAACCTCAGTAAATACATATTATGAAGGAAAACGTAATTATCTATTAGTTTCTTTTATCAGGTGCTACTTGCACATCATTCGTATCATGTGAAGCAGCGCTATCCGTTGCCGTGATATGTGTATGGGATAACAGCGGATGCGTTTCGATCTGGAAACTGCCACTTCGTTTACCCTGAATCAGATAGATCAGCAGGAACAATGCCATAAATAAAACAGAGTAGCGGTACATTTCCGTATAACTTGTCAAGGAAGCGATAGCGCCAAGCAAAAGTGCACCCGTAGCAATACCAAAATCAAGTGTGTTCAAAAACATCCCGTTCGCCATCCCCCTTTGAGCAGGGGCGACGACTTGAATCATCCAGGTCTGTATGGATGATTGCATAGAGCCATAACCAATACCATAGATAAAAGCAGCGACAAACAAGATGGGCATCGTCGTTGCCCAGGAAAGCGTGACAAGTCCAAGTGCGATACATATTGCCCCAGGAATCAATAAAGCTTTAGGACCCTTACTGTCGTAAATTCGACCTGCGAACGGTCTGACGAGTAGAACAGCCAGTGCATTAAACAGGAAGAACAGCGCTGGGTTAGCGAGATGCGCTTCTTTGCCATACAAAACGATAAATCCAACCAATCCGCCGTAGGTAATAGACAGCAAACCGTTCAGCACACTTGGAAGGATCAGTTTTCGGTTAAACGGAGCCTTTTCTTTAGAACCCGGTTTTGCTCCTGAAACAGATGCAACATCGCGAGTAGCTTGCTCTTGATGTGACGGTTGCATCGAAATAGCCTGCATAGTCTTTTTCTTGGCTATTTTTTTACGTGTCAGGCTGTAACTGAGTGGATAGATCACAGCAATCACTCCGGCTGTACTGAGCATAAGGGTGACAAACCCAGCTCCTTGTAGCAAAGTGACACCGATAATCGGCCCCATGGACATCGCCAGACTGGTGGACAATCCAAAGTAACCCATGCCTTCGCCCATTCGTTTGACGGGTACAATATCAGATGCCATGGTCGGAAATGCAGTGCTGCTTAGTCCGAATCCAACCCCAAACACCATACGGAGCAAAAGCAGAACAGCGATACCCGCAGCAAAATAATAGCCAAGCGTAGCAAGCAGGGCTACAGACAAGCCAATATAGATCATCGCATTACGAAAACCTTTCTCAAGCGCTTTCGCAGAAAAGAGTCGTGCTACGATGGCACTTAATGCAAACAGGCAGGTGAACAGGCTGACTTGAAATGCATTGGCATGGAATCGATCCTGTACATAGGAAGGTAATGGTGAAACGATCATGTGTAGCTGCAGAAATAATAGAAAATTACACAGCATGAGCAAAATAAAATCGGTCGTCCATAATCGGACAGGTGCAGATTGTTCTTTCATGGTGAAACATTCCCCCTGAGTTGTAATAGTTACAGATTGTGATTAATGAGGGAAAGAGTATGTTTAAATGCTTCCATCTGGTCTTCCGGTATACCTTCAGCAAGTTTTTTATTCATTTCTCTTTCGATTGGAACAAGCACATCAATTAATGCTTTGCCATCTTTGGTAGGATACAGCAGATAGGCTCTACGGTCCTGGTCGCTCGTGCGGCGCTCGACCCAGCCTTTTTTCTCCAGTAAATCGATAATCCGTGCGGTGGTGGGCTGGTCTTTGAACACAAACCCTGCCATTTCTTTCTGATTAACGCCTTCCTTACGTACCACATTAAAAAGCACAGAAAATTGCTCTGTGGTAATATCGTAGGGTTTAAATTGTGCCGCTAGAAGGGCAGATGTTTTGCGGTGGGTGAGTCCGAGCATAAATCCGACGGACTGCTCCAAAGAATAATCCATGAATTGATGAACCTCGCTTCCGTAGAAAATGTCTCTAAAATTCATATAGTTGTTATAACAACTATATGTGGAACAAGTAATTTTGTCAAAGGAAATGGTAGTGCCGCAGGAGCGGAGCACATCGATGCAAAACGTTAAAAATCCTGCTAGAATAGGGATGAAACGGCTTCCAAAGTAATAAAAAATTTGTTATGTAAGGAGCGTTTAATAATGCTGAAAAATATTCCTGCGATTCTTCCGCCAGAGTTACTTAAATTGATGTCCGAAATGGGACATGGGGATGAACTTGTGCTAACGGATGCGAACTTCCCTGCTGCCAGTCATGCTGAACGTTTAGTACGTTGTGATGGCATAGGCACTGTGCAGCTATTGGAAGCTATATTACAGCTATTTCCGCTAGACACCTATGTAGAGCGACCAGCCGCTGTCATGCAGGTGGTTAAAGGTGATCCGGTCATTCCGATCATCTGGGAAGATTATCGGCGGTTAATCGAGGAATACGAGGATATGAGCGAAGCACTTGAATACGAGGATCGTTTTGATTTTTATGATCGTGCCGCCAAAGCTTATGTCATTGTTGCAACGGGTGAACGTGCTCAGTATGCAAACCTCATTTTAAAAAAGGGAGTTATTTTCCCTGAACCAGGACAGGTTCAAGAGCGGCTGAATTCAGAAACCTATTAAAATCCATATGCGTTTAGGGCGACGGAGCTGGCGAGGCTTTCGTCGTTTCTTTACGTTTGCCTGATCATTCCGCTTACGATCTGCTGATCAAGTCTGATCCGAATTCGGTTCGTGCAGCCACTTCAAGCAATGGTTACCGTATTTGTCAGTGAACAACGATCACTATAGTGTGCAACAATTGGGTAGAAATATACTTTATGCCTGGCATGTTTTCGGGAAAGGGGACATAAATGCAAACTTTACTCCTGTTGATGAATGGGGGAAAGGTATGATTTCTTTTACAATGAACTTAAGGAAGATTTGATTCGATGGATGTATCGTAAGCAAATAAATGAAGTGAAAGAGGGGGAAAAGTACGTGGAAAATACAAAGGGAATGACAATTAAAATTAGACAAGCGACTTTAAATGATATTTCGGAAGTATCGAGGCTTTTTAATGAGTACCGCATATTTTATGGTCAACATTCGGATCTGGAGGCAGCGACCTTTTTCATTAAAGAACGAATGAGTAAGCAAGAATCGATGGTTTTCATTGCTGCGTGTACCGAAGAATCAAAGGTGGCTGATACCGCCATGGGGTTGGTACAGATTTATCCGAGTTATAGTTCTGTCTCGATGGGACCGATCTGGATTCTGAATGACCTGTTCGTGGATTCAACATATCGGCAGCAGGGGATAGCCCGAAAGCTGATGCAGGCCGTGATGAAGCAAGCGAAGAAACAGCAGATTCTTCGTATTGCACTTTCTACGGCGATCAGCAATCGGCAGGCACAAGCATTATATGAATCCGAAGGATATACACAGGATCAAAGCTTCATGTATTATGAATGTAACGTCGAGCGTGAACATGAATCCTGATTAAAATGTTATAGATCATCTGGTATTGTCGGGATGAGGAGGGATAACCAGATATGATGCAGTGGATTGCGATGATTACGATGTTGATAGATCATATCGGAGCTGTGTTTTTTCCACATGTGGTTGAACTGAGAATCATCGGTCGTATCGCTTTTCCAATCTATGCCTTTGCCGTATTTATCGGCTACAAGCATACACGTAATGTTCAGAAATACATATGGCGGTTATTCTGGATTGCAGTAATTTCCCAGGTTCCGTTTATGGCTGCTTTTAATCATTTTTCATTAAATGTGGTCTGGACCCTGTGGTCGGCACTGCTTGTTCTGCTGGCCCTAGATAAGCTTCCTTCGAAGCTGATTAGTATCCCGATTGCGATCGGGGCGGGATGGTTAATGGAATGGTCACATATGGATTATGGTATGTATGGCCTGCTTCTCGTGCTGTTATTCCGTTATTTCAAAGGGCCAGTGCTGGTTATGGCACATGTTATATTAAATGCCCTTTACCTGATGCTGCACCATAGTTTTCTGCAGATGTACAGCATACTGGCAACGATGGGGATTGCTATTGCACAGTACTACCAGTCAGGTTTCCGTTTGAAAGGACCCCGGTGGATCTGGCGTTATTTCTATCCGGCTCATCTTGCTATCATTGCAGTAATCCGCTGGCTATAGTTTTTGTGATGCAAAGGTAGCGTATAAAGGGGAACGTTATGATGACGGGCTAGTCATTTTTGACTCATCTTCATGCAAAAAAGCCACTTATCGCCGTAACACGATAAAGTGGCTTTTGTTTATTAATTTCTATTGATATCGTTATCCAACATATCGTTTAATCTGCAACCGTTGTTGTACCATAATTCGGACGAATTGCTGCTGGGAAATAACCGATCTGAACCGCATAGCCCAGCATGGTATGAATGAATCGCTCATCGGTCTTGGCGCAGAAGATTCCTGCTGATTCGACATAAGCCGTTGTTACCGGTGATGCATACGCATATGCTGAATCCTTCGCTCCGTCACCTTCCAACTGAGCGATCGCAAGTTGAAGAGCTTCTGGCTCTTTGGCAATAGTTGTATCAAACAGCCAGTGTTGATAGTCTTCAAACGGCATCGTTTCGACATCGTAACCTGCACGCTTCACGGCTTCTACTAAGGCATCATACCGGATCGGCTCCGGATTACAGATGTGGAACACGCGTCCAGCCGTATCCTGACGTAAGGCCAGATGTACGATTGCTTCGCTGGCATAGTTGATCGGGGTAAAGTCCATCAGCCAGTCCGCGGCAGGGGCTTTGCCCAGCAATAACATTGCTTTGATCATGCGGTAGATCGCATTGCTATCGATATTGGTCTGAAAACGACCCGTACGAGAATCACATGTCAGGTTGCCTGCACGGTAGATACTGACTGGCACGCCTTCTTCTGCGGCGGTCATGAGTACTTTCTCCGCTTCGAGCTTACTGTCGGAGTAAACGTTGTCCACATGTAAATCTTCCGGGAAACGGTCATATTGCAATGTCGATTCCCATTGTCCACTGAGGGCCAGGTCTTCGGGTATGCCCATCGTTGATATGTGATGGAACGAAGCCCCTTTTTTGTTACGTATCAGGTCTAACAGAGCAACTGTGCCCTCGACATTGGTTTTAGCGAACTGCGCCGCCTCCCCGAAATGACGAACATCAGCCGCGCAGTGAATGATACGGTCAATCCTTGATTCAAGCAACGATTGTTGCTCAGCGGCAAGACCCAGGTTCTTTTCCTCCAAATTCCCCTCAACGATCACAACACGATCTTCAAGCTGGTCAGCAAGTTGTTTGCCGAAATAACCCTGCATCACTTTGCTTAAACGTGCCATTGCTGTCGTGCCATCGCTTGGGCGACGAACAAGCGCGTAGATCCGTGCCGAAGACGTCACAATTAACTGTTGCAGTACATGTGAGCCCAGATAACCGGTTGCACCCGTCAATAGCACATGCTCAGGCTGAAGAATGTTCGGATATCCAAGCTGTGGAGACAGTTCCACCGGATGTTCGGAAAGCTGCGTGATGATCCCATTTGCAGTGGTTGTCCGTTTCGCTGGTTCACGTTGCTCCGTTAAAAGTATGGCTCGGCGAGCAAGAGCACGAATTGTTTTTTCTGCAAAGAAATCAGCGATTTTCAGCTGCGGATAATGTGGTTTCAGAAGAACCAGTACATGGATGACTCGCAGGGAGTCGCCACCAATACTGAAGAAACTGTCTTCGACACCAAATTCTTCGTGTTGTAAAATCTCCTTCCAAGCATGGAAGAGTATAGATTCCGTTTCTGTCTCAGGCATCACGCGGTCTGGCTGATCGGTATGACGTTCAGCATGTGGCATGGACACCATGGCCTTACGGTTGATTTTTCCTGTTGGGGCAATAGGCATCTCATCCAGCTGGCAAATCCATTTGGGTACGAAGTACGATGGAAGTTTCTCTGAAAGTGTTGCTTTGATATCCGTTACGGAAAGGGTGCTTCCATCTTTGGACGTAAAGTAACCCACGAGCATGTTTTGGCCGTCCGCTTCCTTCTTTGCAATAACGGCAACATCCTGGATCTGTTCCAGTCTGGCCAGATGATCTTCGATTTCACCGATTTCGATTCGATGACCCCGAATTTTCAGCTGAGAGTCACTGCGTCCCACATATTCCAGTAATCCGGTATCCAGCATTTTGGCAATATCACCGGACTTGTAGATTTTCTCACCAATCGCAAACGGATTATCAATAAAGGATTGCTCTGTGCGCTCCGGCAGGTTCAAGTACCCTTTGGCAAGTGCAGGAGTTGCGATATACACTTCGCCTGGTACGCCTACAGGGCATAGCTGGTGTTCTTCGTTGACAATGTATACTTTGTAATTATGAATAGGTCTGCCAATCGGAATATTAACAACGTGTCCCGGGACCTGTTCACTAATCCGGTGTGTCGTGGTGGCCACGGTGCATTCTGTTGGTCCATATACATTAACGATGTCAATCTGATTGCCAAATTTCCGTTGGAAAGCCCGAACCTGCTCCCCGTAGAGAGCTTCCCCAGCTACGGTGATGATACGCACTTTTTCCAGTTTATGAAAGCCTTCATCTGACAGATAAGAGGCCAGTTGATTAAAGAAAATCGTTGGCAATATCGTAATAATGGTCGTCCCTGTTCTTTGGATTGCACTTGCAAACTCTTCAATAGATACTCGTTCTTCCGCCGATAACAGATAAAGCTCGGCTCCATAGAACAGAGCACCGATCGTATCCCATACGGATGCATCGAAGCTGTATGTGGCAAACTGCGTTAATACATCGCCAGGTTGAATGTCGCAGTCACGCTGTACAACACTACCCAGATTGGTGACACCCCGGTGAGCGATCAGTGCACCTTTCGGTCTGCCAGTAGAGCCTGAAGTATAGATGACGTAAGCGAGATCATCAGGTTTGATATCCAGGTTCGGATTGCTGGCAGCAAATCCTGCAAGTCGTCCGTCCACGGAAAGAATGTGACGTACCGTAGAAATGCCCGAAAACAATGCTTTAGCTTGATCGAACGAGGCTTCTGTTGTCAGTACAAACGGAGAAGCCGTATCTTCGACAATGTAACTGTTCCGTTCTTGCGGATGTTCGGGATCAATCGGCACGTAGGCACCGCCTGCTTTAAGAACACCGAGCAACGAGATAATCGTATCCAGGCTGCGATCCATAAAAATACTTACAAATTCACCTTGCTTTAATCCGTTGGATATTAACACGCGAGCAACCTGATTCGCGCGTTCATTTAATTCCCGGTACGTATAACTCGCTGAAAGTGAGGTAATCGCCTGAGAATTCGGGTATGCCGCAGCGACCGCTTCAAACCAGCCATGGATGGTCGGATGCGCTGGCTCAAGTACCGCGGTGTCATTCATTTCCCGATAGAGCAATCGGTCTGAAGCAGTCAGTATGTCTACTGCACCGATTGCTTTGTGATCATCACGCAAGAGAGCGAGAAGTAATGTTTGAAAATACTCCGCATATCGCAATATCGTTGATTCTTGTAACAACGAACGGTCATAAAACAGATCGAGAATCATCTCGTTCTGATCATAACGCACGTTCCAATTCATCACCTGAGGTGCCTGAGGCAACTGGACACTGTTTAGCATAAACAGTGTCTCAGGATATCCTCCGGTTTGTTGTGTATAAGGAATCTGAAGTTGCCGTGTAATCTGTTCGAATAATTCGCTGAAAGTTGTCTTGCCCTGAAGCTCTAATGAAAGATAAGAAGCTGCCTGATCCGGAGCAAGTACTCCAATCGCGAGCTCCTCTTCAGCAGACAATCGGAATAACAAGGCTGCATAAGCTGAAAGGAATGCAGGGTACACCATCTGTTCCCCAAACTTCTGATTAAGTTCACGACTCAATGACGCTTTCAATGTAATATGAGTAGACTCATAAGAGAATGTTTGCTGGCGACGTCCATAATCCAATGGAATCTGAAGAACAGGCAAGCCAGATTCCACGGAGTGGGAGAAAGATTGGTTTTCAATCACTTCAGGTATCCTCCTTGGTTGAAACCGAGTGTTAGTTATTTTTTTTATTGCTGTTTGCTTACATTGAAATGAGAAATCAATTCCTGTAGTTCTTCAGACATATCGTTGAGTCGAGTAGAGGAGTCTACCAACGTAATCAGAGAAGCCTTTTGCTCGTCTACAGATACAGAGATCTTTTCACTGCTATCAGCTGTCTTGCTTACACTTGCAGACAAGTCATCCGCTGTTGCGGTCATCTCTTCTGTGCCTGCTGAAATTTCCTGGGTTGCACTTGAAACTTCCTGGATTTGGTGGGATACCTTTTTCGCTGCTTCCAGGATTTCATCAAATAATTGACCGGTTTGATCCGCTACGGAGAGACCTGTATCTACTTCAGAAGTACCTTGTTCCATGGCTTGTACAGCTTGTTTAATACCGGCCTGAATCTCTTGAATCAATACGCCAACCTGACTGGTTGCCTGTTCGGACTGTTCGGCGAGCTTACGTACTTCGCCAGCAACTACCGCAAAACCTCTTCCTTCTTCACCTACACGAGCCGCCTCAATGGATGCATTAAGAGCAAGCAAATTAGTTTGGCTTGAGATCCCCGAGATTATGTTCAGAATATCACCGATTTCCTGTGAACGGCTCTCCAGCACTTCGATCGCTGAAGCTGTATTTTTCACAGATTGCGTAATCAGGTTCATTTGCTCGGATACCTGACGAACTACAGTATTACCTTGTTGTGAACGACGCTCCATCTCATAGGCTTCGTCCGCAACACTTGCGGAACTACTCGCAATGGTCTGGATTACGGTAGCCATCTCGGACATTGCGCGTGCACTATCACGGGTAGCCTGTTCTTGTGAACGGATGTTTGTACTAATATGAGTAACGTTATTGTTAATGGAGTCTGCATTTTCACTGTTGCGCTCAGAGACTTCATAGAGTTCCTTCGCAGACTGGTTTACTTCCTGGGAAGTCATTTGCACTTTAACGATCGTGTCGTTGATACGGCGTACCATGACATTGAATTTTTCGTTTACAAGTCCCAGATCGTCTTTTCCTGTCGGGATGTTGACATCCAGATTACCTCTGCTGACTTCATCGATGCCTTTGATCAGATGACGAATCGGAGAGAGGGTATTTTTCACGACAAGATATTGAATAATGAGGAACAGAAGCAAGAACGCTACCAGAATAATAACTCCATTTAATAACAAGGAATTCAGACCTTTTGGAACTGCGCTGGCATCCGCATCCACAGCGAAGTATGCGAAAATTTTGCCGTTGCTGTCTTTGATCGGATAAGCAATGGTCGTCCAGGTTCCGAAGTCATCGGAATAAAAGGTGGTGAACGTTGGACGATCGGTATTTAGCATCTCTTTCAGAGCATTGGCTACAACGACAGGTTGTTCGTACATATCGCCAATATTTACATTGTCGCTCTGAAAAGCCTCTCTCAGGTTTGTTGGCATCGCAACAAGGGAAGTTAACCGTTTGTTGTCGCCGCCAAGCTCCACACCGAAGATATAGGCTTGTGCAATGTTAGGATAATATTTTTGCATTTCGTCGAAATAAGCTCTTAGTTTCGTCTGAGCAGTACCTTCGTAGCTGCGCTCTGTAATTGCAGTTTGTACATCTGCCGCATTGATATCTTGAGCCCACTTTTTCGTAATCTGCGCTACTTGTCCATGCAGTTGATCAACCAGAATCGTTCTTTGGAAGTAATAACTGCTTGCAATCAGAGCCACGCCAATAATGATGATGTTGGTAAATGAGAGCAATAGGTTTTTAGAGAAAAACGACATGTTTTTCCAACTCAATGATTTCACTAAACTCCACTCCTGATCTTCTGTAAATTAAAAATCTGTAAGATGCGCTTTTGGAGCAAAAAGTTACTTCATTCTGTCATCTCCTTCTAAAGGGAAAGTGCGACAATGGTCTTGGTTTTCTTAGTCACTATGCAAGACTTATGTACCTTTTGAAACCAGTGTGTCTAATTATTAAAACACACCTATATCTATTATGTCGTGTAAAATGTCGTTAATTTGAATAGTTTTGTTAAAACTTTTTTAATATTTTACGTATTTATGGACATATCTTTCTTTTTATAGGTAATTAGTACTGTTTATTTTTAAAAATTGCCATTTTTTAGTTTCATTCTGTATTCTATAACATAGCGGGAAAAATTACACCATTTATCATCAGAAAGCCGATCTTAATCTGTTCAGGAAGCTTGGATATACATCGGATGAGGTTTTATCTATAATAACTACATAATGGTTTATACAAATTAATGAGCAGGCGGGGGTTAAATAATGAATCTGAAGCAGATTGCAGCAGAACATGCGGCAGCGTTCGTTGAAGATGGAATGAAAGTTGGTTTGGGCACAGGCTCAACCGCATATTATGCGATATGTCGAATTGGGGAGCGGGTTCGGGAAGGTCTGAACATTCAGGCAGTAGCTACCTCAGAGGCTTCAGACAAGCTGGCACGAGAATGGGGTATTCCGATTATTCCTTTTGACCAGATTGGACGACTAGATCTGACGATTGATGGGGCGGATGAAGTGGATCCAGATTTTAACCTGATCAAAGGCGGTGGAGGAGCTCTATTGCGTGAAAAAATAGTGGCAGCAAATAGCGATAAGCTGATCATTGTTGCTGACGGTAGCAAGTCTGTACAAAAACTGGGGAAATTCCCTTTACCGGTCGAGGTTGTACCCTTTGCATCGGAATGGACTTTTCAGGCGCTTGAAAACATGGGATGTCAGCCGGAGTGGCGGATGGATGGGCAAAAACAATACCTTACGGATAACGGAAATCTGATTGCAGACTGCCATCTGGGGTCCATTGCCGATGCTTCCGAGCTTAACGTACAACTGAATATGTTACCAGGTGTCGTGGATAATGGACTATTTGTGAAGATGGCGGACGTTGTGATCATTGCCAAAGAAGACGGCAGTATCGACGAACTTCACCGTCCGTAACGAATTTGACGGAAAGTTGGTGTCATGATCTAGAATGAGAGAATTTTCCCTTAGAGATGATGAGCTTGTTCTTCGAATCGTGGAGCAAGATGACCTTACTGAACTATATGAGCTGATTTATAAGGATGACAATCCCGAATGGAAAAAGTGGGATGCACCTTATTATCCGCTGGAGCATGAGCCATACGAGCGTTTTGTGCAGCATACACTTGCACGGTTGGAAGCAGATCAAAAAGCAGGGCGGCCAGCATCCCTTCGAATCATTGAGGCAGACGGAGAAATCGTTGGAATGATCAGTTATTATATTGAAGATCCGTTATCGATGTGGCTTGAGATGGGAATTATCATCTACAAACCTTCTCGATGGGGGAGGGGGATCGGTACACGTTCACTTTATATGTGGTCAGGTCATTTATTTGGAAATCTGCCCATCGTGAGGGTTGGACTGACTACGTGGTCTGGTAATGAGCGAATGATGCAGGCTGCAACAAAGATCGGACTGCAAATCGAGGGGCGGATGCGGAAGTGCCGGCTCGTTCTTGGAGAGTACTATGATTCAATTCGGATGGGCATGCTCCGCGAGGAGTGGGAGCAGAAGTTATCCGGTGAAACGGACGGAAATGTATATAACTGATGGAGGATTATAGAAATGCTGAAAACGGAGGATAACCGGGAGTTGTCATTGCAATTGTTTGTGGTTCTTATTCGCGCATACAATTCAGTGACATCACGTTCCAATCGGGACATCCAAAGCCATGGACTCAATTCCACAGAATTCGGAGTACTTGACTTGTTATATCATAAAGGACCACAGGCTTTGCAAAAGATCGGTGAAAAAGTATTGATGTCTAGTGGCAATATTACGTATGTTGTTGACAAGTTACAAAACAAGAATTTGCTTTTTCGGCGTCCCTCCAAGGAGGATCGCCGGGTTATATATGCGGAATTGACGGAAGAAGGTAAACAGTTATTCACGCAAATATTTCCACAGCATCATCAAGTCATTATTGACATTCTGGAGGGGCTTGAACCATCCGAAAAAGTTGAGGCGATACGCCTACTGAAGAAACTAGGGCTTGCTGCAGAAGGCAAAACGGACCTGCGTATATAACGTGGATCCGTTTTTTTTGTGTCTTCAACATACCTCGGATACTGGCTATATGGCTTGCGTATAGCTACATAATATAGGAAGATTGTTTTATATCATCGAAATGATATAGAACTCTTCATGTATACTAGATTAGTAGAGTTTCCTAAACGGAATGATATACATGATATAGATTTATGCGGCACAGGATGCAGGGCAAAGGAGGAATGCGTCGATGAGTCATCGGGAGGCCGGAGAACGTTTACTTCAAGATGCAGAAATCTTGGCTGAGAAAATAACCGAAATGCAGTATCGGTTGCAGCCCGACTTAATGGAACGTTTCGGTCCAATTGGAAAAATAAGAACCAAGCAGGACTCACAGTACAGTCTGAGCTATCTGGCAGAAAGTGTGCTTGTGAAAAGTCCCGGTTTGTTCACTCACTATATATCGTGGTTAAAAGTTCTGCTTGCCGGCTATCAGGTATCTACGGAAGATCTGGAAATGAATCTTCAGTTGATTAAAGAGGCGTTAAATGAAGAAATCGAACAACCTCACCGTGAGTTTCTGTTGGAATATCTGGAGATGGGGATCGATGTAATGAAGCATATGGATACCCAGGCCAGCTTTATTCATGCATCCATGCCCTACGGGCTCGAAGCAAAGACGTATTTGCAACATTTACTAGATAATAAACGCAAGGAAGCTTTCGAAATTGTAGAGTCAGAACTGAATGATGGTGCAACGATCCGCGATATGTATCGCTACATTTTTCAGCCTGTTCAATACGAGATCGGCCGGTTGTGGCAACGGGGCCAGATTAGTGTTGGTCAGGAACACTTTTGCACAGCAGCAACACAATCATTTATTTCTCGTTTGTACTCCAGATGGCTGATTGGACCGAATAAGGGAAAAAAACTGGTTGCAGCCTGTGTGGGGAGTGAACAGCACGAGATTGGGTTACGCATGCTTACAGATGTATTCGAAATGGAAGGCTGGGATACGTATTATCTTGGAGCCAATGTTCCAAATGGAAGCATTGTGGAAGCAATCAAGCGACATGAGAGTGATGTAATAGCAATTTCGGTGACGATGACTTATCATCTTCATCTGGCTAAAGAGTTGATTGAACGTATTCGCAACCATGCAGAAACGGCTCATGTCAAAGTGATGGTTGGCGGTTATCCGTTTAATATAGACAAAGAATTATGGCGAACAGTCGGTGCTGATGGTTATGCACCTGGAGCAGAAGAGGCTGTTGCTATCGCTGAGCGTCTGCTTAATCATCCGGTGTCGCTTGACAATGTAAGTACGGCAAGTGAATAGGAAAGGGATGAAGGGATGCCGAGTGACAATGAAGAGATACAGAGACTGCGTAAAACGATTGAGCAGTTATCTGACCAACTGATTCGAAGCAAGGAGCAAGAGGAACGCACTCTTTCAGCATTTTCTGATATGAATAATGAGCTTGTGACGCTTCAGCGGCAACTTTCCAAGAACAATGCGGGTCTTGAGTCAGCACGTCAGAAGGCTGTAGCATCTGACGAATCCAAAAGTGCTTTTATGGCGGTCATCAGCCACGACTTTCGGACACCGTTAAACGGAATATTGGGGATGGCTGAGTTGTTAGCGTTATCGCCTTTATCGGAGGAGCAGAAGGATTCAGTAATTGTTATCCAGGAGGCAGCCAAGCTTTTGCTCAAATTAATTCAGGATCTTCTGGATTTTTCCAAGCTTGAAGCAGGTCAATTGCGTCTTGAACAAGGAGAGGTAAAGCTCCAAGAGATTATGGATTACATCTTGCGTCTGCTTAAGCCCCAGATTGATAAGAAAAGAAATCGCATGATCATGGATTGTGACCCAGAAGTCGCCGCCGTGCTTGAAGGAGATTCCACCCGAATTACACAAATATTGATTAACCTGATTCAGAACGCAAACAAATTCACTACCGATGGATCTGTTAAGGTGGAAGTTAAGCTTGTAAGGCAGCAGGCACGCACTCAGCTTGTACGCTTCGAGGTGCATGATAGGGGAATTGGTATTTCAGAAGAAGATCAGATAAGTTTGTTCGAACCCTATATGCAGACAGAGCAGGGACGTTCGAAAGAGTATGAGGGTACAGGTCTTGGTTTATCGATCTGCAAGTCACTTGTTCAATTAATGGACGGAGAGATCGGAATCAGGAGTAAGGAAGGGGAAGGTTCCACTTTCTGGTTTGAGCTTGAACTTGGGCTACACTTGGTGGAAAGCAAAGAGAGTGCCCAGTTAACGGTAGCTGACGAAACTTCGGATCTTGCAAATGATGCCAAAAACGATGTTGGTGATGCAACGAAGAACAGCTCTAAGGATGCACCTGAGCAAGATGCTCGCACCTTGCCCATTCTACTGGCTGATGATAATGTTATTAACCGTCAGCTTGTTCAACTGCAACTCAAAAAGCTGGGTTTTACTAAACTCGAATGTGTATCCAGTGGGGAAGAGGCTGTAAATGCGTTTCGTGATAAAACATACAGTTTGATTTTGATGGATAGTATGATGCCCGTTATGGACGGGATTGAAGCAACACGCCAGATCCGTGCAATAGAGCAGGATGAGATGCGTCCATCGACGCCGATTATTGCAATGACAGGCAATGTAATGCAAAGTGAGAAGGACAAGTGTTATGAGGCTGGAATGAATGACTTTATCGGTAAGCCATTTACCTTAGAGGTGCTCGATACGACCATTCGGAAGTGGCACTCGGCATCGAAACCTGTACAGATTCTGAATATGGACGTTGTCCGTGAGATTGCTGAATTAAATACGGATGGGAGCCAAACGTTGCTCAGTATGTTGCTGGAGATGTACCGGGCGGAAACGCCAGGTAAAATTGAGGACTTGCGCAGACATGTTGTTTCAGCCGATCATAAGGCGGCGGCCGAGACTGCCCATGACTTGAAATCAGGAAGTCTAAGCCTCGGAATTAGTTATCTCTCAACGTTGTTCAGCCAGATTGAGAAATACGCGAAACAGGAACTAACCCATCAAGCAGAACCACTGCTTGATAAGCTACTTCCCGCGTACCAGGCCGCTTGCGGAGCGCTGCAGCAGGCTAATAAAAGTTGAAGCATGCTAGGTTATGACGGCATTATAATTGATTTAAATATGGAGTCGCTTTAACTCATAGACTGAAATGGAGGATTTTTTACATGATATTTTACGGGCTGGCGGCTCTCATTATCATCATAATAGCTCTGCTGTGGGTTGGAGGACTTTATTTCTTCAAGACAGCGATTCGGCGTACGCCGAAAACATTTTTGGCGGATAATCCGAATCTTAAAACGGAAGTGGAAGATGAACTGATCAGTACTGTTGCTGATTTACAATGGCTTGATGCTCAGGATACCAAGACCGTGACCATCCAGTCTCAAGATGGATTGAGACTCTCTGGCATCTGGCTTCCTTCAAAGAATAAGTCTGCAAAGACAGTTATACTGGCTCATGGCTACTCGGGGAAAGGCAGAGAAATGGCGGGCTTCGCCCGATTTTACGCTGAAACCCTGGGTTATCACGTATTAATGCCGGATGATCGCGGACATGGTCAGAGTGAAGGAGAGGTCATCGGATTTGGTTGGTTAGATCGGAAAGATTATGTTCAGTGGATCGGATGGGTGCTGGGACATGCAGGACTAAATACAGATATTATTCTGCATGGCATATCGATGGGAGGTGCGACTGTGCTGATGACAGGCGGGGAAGAGCTGCCTGATCAGGTCAGAGCCATTGTATCGGACTGTGCCTATACATCGGTTGAGGAGGAATTGACGTTCCAGTTGAAGCAGTTGTACAAGCTACCACCCTTTCCATTCATTCCGGTGACCAGTTTGATTACAAAATGGAAAGCCGGATACTCATTTAAAGAAGCATCTGCACTGAAGCAACTCGCCAAAGTTAACGTACCGGTCCTGTTCATCCATGGTGAGGCGGACACGTTTGTGCCAACGGAAATGGTATATCGCTTGTACGAAGCCTGTAAGGCAGAGAAGGAACTGCTGACGATTCCTCGTGCAGGTCACGGAACGGCCTTTCAGGTTGATCGCGACAAATATAAAGCGGTGCTGGGAGCTTTTTTGCAGAAACATATGCCACTTTGAGATAACGGTTCACCAATGGAGGGAGATAGATATGCCACGTTTTTCAAGAGAATGCTCGTATTGTCATCAACCTATGAGAGAAGATGAATTCAAATGTAAGTCGTGCGGCAATATGGTAACGACCAAAACGGCCAAGCCAGATCAGCCATATATGTCGGAGTATGAAGAATCGACATTGGATCGTTATTCTATGGTGCTGCTCGTGATCATTACGTTGTTTTTTGCGCCCATTGCAATGACCATTGGTGGAATACTGTTGTTTAATGACTATGCCAGTAAACGGGATGCGGGGAAAATACTTGTCACGGCCAGTTTAATTATGATAGTAATTTATATGATTCTTTTCTTCTTTTTTAGGTGAACGTTACTGTAAAGGTCTAAATCCATTGCAGGAGGTAACTGAATGCGGGAAGAACAATTTGAGGCTGCTCGTCAAGCCGAAGCGGGATATCATTCTAACTTTTATAAAAACAATGAATTGTTTGAAGACGGAACATGGATGTCCAGACCCATGCCTATGGTGATGGAGATGTTGGAACGTTTGCTTGTTCATAAACAGGAATTACGTGTACTTGACCTGGGATGTGGTGTGGGCAGACATACGATTCCGATTGCACAACGTCTGGCAGATACAAACAGCGAGGTTATTGGCGTGGATCTGTTGGATGAAGCGGTAGACGGACTTCGCAAGTATGCGAAACAGTATGAGGTGGGTCACATCGTTCAGGCCGAAAAAGCAGATGTTGAGCATTACCGGATTCAACCGAAAGCTTTTGACTTTATTGCGGCCTGTTCCTGTCTCGAACACACATCTAGCAAAGAGGCTTTTCTTGAAACAGTGGAACGATTAAAAGAGGGAACCCGGCTCGGAGGTATCCATTGTATTACGATGAGTACCAGTGTGGAGGAAAAAGAAATCCAGACAGGCCGTCAGATTGAGCCATTGATTGAATTGAACCTGCCGACATCCGAAGTCATGGCTTTACTGGAACAAGCCTACGAGGGCTGGAATATTCTGTTTAAGGAGCATGTAACCCAGACGATCCAAGAAGAGAAATATGATAAACCGACAGAGTTTCGTTGCGAGTTGCTTCGGTTTGCTGTGCAGAAAGACTAAGTACTTATATTGGAGGAATTGTTTTGTTGAAAAATTTGAAGCCACGACTGCAGGAGCCGGAGGTACAGGAGCTGCTCTCTTACGCTGTATTCCCAGACCCGGATCAGGTTAATGAAACGGTACAGCAATATGTGACACAAAGTAACCTGTTTCTGACGGGATATGAGGATGAAGAACAGCTGGTTGGTCTAATTGGCTATGAACATACGGGAGCGAGCGAAATTACCATTCGCCATATTGCAGTTCTGCCCGAGAACCGTTTCAAAAATTATGGGCGGGGCATGATTTCACAGCTTCTTGCAGAGTACAATCCGGATACTTTGATCGCAGAGACAGATCAGGAAGCGGTGGAGTTTTACCGAAACACAGGATTTGTCGTTTATAGTCTCGGTGAACTGTATCCAGGCGTGGAGAGATTCCGCTGTGTGCTTGAGAAAGAGGACGATGAGCAGGAAGCTTAGCAAGGGATGTGCTTTAAAACGTTTTGCGTATAATCATATACGATTAAATCAGATAGGATATTTGGCTTGGCAAAAGTGCTGAGCCAGATGTCCTGTTTTTTTGTTTAAGGAGTAGGAAAAAAGTATTGCTTCACAACATAGTTTCATTATAGAATAGTTTTATTGATGAATAGTTCATTATGTGAACTAGTTTTGAAAGGAGAAAAATATATGAACATTCCAGATGCCAAAAGTTTGGTGAATCGTTATCTGGATGCATCTTTCCTGGTTAACAAGCGGTTTGATACCCAGATACGGGAAAAGGTAGGGCAAACGGTCACAACGGATCAGTTTTGTGCACTGCGCCTCATACATGAAAAGCCTGCCTGCACCCCGTCGGATCTTGCGGAGCTCCTGTGTGTGGGCAAGAGTAGCATTACGGCTCTGGTCAACAAGCTGGCTGACCGGAATCTGGTGCATCGTGCAGGGGATGAACGTGATCGTCGTGTTATCTATCTGACTCTGACCGAGGCTGGTCTTCAGATTTACAAGGAGACTGAGCTGGAAATTCAGAAGGTTCTTGAACCTTACTTGAAACATTTTACACCAGAAGCGGTCCAGAACTTTATTGAATCTTTTGAGAAGCTTGCAGCGTTACTAACACAAGAAGAAGGGCTGGAGAAGTAATGAGAGCGATATTAAAAGGACGCTGGTGGATCATGGGGCTGTGGATTGTCGCCGCAGCTGTATTGATGTTTACCGCGCCAAACATGAGCGAATTAATTCGTGAAAAAGGACAGTTTTCCGTGCCGGAGGGGTACTCTTCCACAAACGCAGCGGCAATTTTGAATGAAGCCGCAGCCCAAAATGGAGAACAAAAAGGAACTTCTATTGCACTGGTGTTCTATAATCCAGATGGTCTTGGCACAACAGGTAAACAAGAGGCAGAAAAGGCGGTTAAACTGCTTGAGGCCGATAAACAAAAACTCGGCATTCTGTCTGTTCTGGAACCATTCTCACAGCCGGAACTGTCAGACAAAATGATCTCGAAGGACGGTAAAACCATTCTGACTTCACTCTCCATTGAGATGGGTGACCGCACGGTAAAGGAAATGCGGAACGATCTGAATGATGCGCTGGAATCAGTAAATGTGGAGCATTATATTACAGGTAAAGGGTTAATTGATGAAGATACGATTGAGAGTTCTCAGGAAGGACTCAAGAAATCGGAATACATTACGGTTGTCTTTATTTTGCTTATTCTGTTCCTCGTGTTCCGCTCGTTCGTGGCACCATTTGTACCGCTGCTGACAGTGGGAATCAGCTATATCGTATCCCAACAGATTGTTGCGTTCTTGGTCGATGGGGTTAACTTCCCGCTCTCTACGTTCACACAGATCTTTATGGTTGCAGTCATGTTCGGGATCGGTACAGACTACTGCATTCTATTGATCAGCCGGTTCAAGGAAGAACTTGCGCACCATGAGAACACATGGGATGCCATTATAGCTACATATCGCACCGCAGGTAAAACAGTATTTTTCTCTGCTCTGGCAGTGCTGGTTGGATTCGTGGCCATCGGTTTCGCCCAGTTTATGTTGTACCGTTCTGCGGTCGCTGTCGCTGTAGGGATTGCCGTGATGATGCTGGCACTCGTGACGATTGTGCCGTTCTTTATGGCTGTGCTGGGCAGAAAGTTATTCTGGCCATCCAAAGGATCGCTCGAACATGCCGAGAGCAAAATCTACGGTGCAGCAGGTAAATTCTCACTTAAACGTCCGTGGGCAGCTCTGTTGATTGTTGCCGCAGTTACGGTGCCTCTTTTGTCAACATATGACGGGAAATTATCATTCAACAGTCTGGATGAGATTGGTGACAAATACGATTCGGTCAAAGCTTTTAATATTATTTCAGATAGCTTCGGGCCAGGAGAATCCCTGCCGGGTCAGATCGTCATTCAGAATGACGAAACGATGGATAATGCCAAATATATGGCTGTGGCAGAGAAGATCAGCCGCGAAGTAGAGAAGGTTCCCGGTGTTGCTGGTGTTCGTAGTATGACACGTCCAACGGGGGATGAGATCAAAGATTTTGAAGTAACAAAACAGGTAGGTACACTATCGGATGGTCTGGGCGAGGGCAAGACAGGTCTGGATAAAATCAGCGATGGTCTTAGCAAAGCTAGTAATGAATTGAGCAAAAATGAACCACAGCTTAAAGAGGCAGCAAACGGAGCAGGTCAGCTAACCAAGGGAACAAGCCAGCTGCAATCCGGTATTACACAGCTAAGCGATGGACTGAAGCGTATTGAAAAAGGCATTCGGGATGGATCATCTGGTGCAGGGGATCTCAAAGCCGGACTTCAACAAGCCAAAACCAGTGCAGACCAGCTTGCCAAAGCGAATGATCAGTTGTTGCAAGCCTACCGTCAGGCAGGAGCAGGTGTTGCTGCGCTGGGCGATGGAACGAAGGAACTGGAGCGGCAATTGACAGGTGTTTCAACAGCTTTGACGAGTCTTACAGCATCTTTCTCTGCTCTGGAAGAGCGTTTCCCTGAGTTGCAGCAAGATGCTGACTATCAACGCATCAAAGGCACGATTGGTCAAACCGGTTCAGGCACTGCGCAGCTTGCGCAGGGACTTTCCCAAATTCAGACGAATCTGAGTTCAGCTGCGGCTGGAATCAATCAAGCCAATGAAGGTTTTGCTTCCGCAGCATCCGGACAGAAGGCTTTGGCCGATGGTCTGGGTCAGATTGTAGCAGGTATAGGTCAACTGGAGACAGGATTGAAACAGGCTGCCGATGGTCAGGGTAAAGTGATCAAAGAAATCCCTTCTATCCAGAATGGTCTGGGTCAGCTTCAGGGAGGGCAGGAGAAGATCCAGAAGGGCTTCTCGGATCTCAGTGGTCAATTAACACAATTGACAGATGGCTTGAATCAAAGTGTTGATGGAATCAAGAAGGTGTCGGGCGGTCTCGATTCCGCTCAGGATTATCTGACACAACTGCAAAATTCACCGGATTCCGATCTCGCAGGCTGGTACGTTCCTGAAGAAGCCTTGAATAACAAGGACTTCAAAAAGGTATTCGATACGTATCTGTCCAAGGATCGCAAGACGATGACACTGGATGTTATTTTTGCAGAGAATCCGTATGGTACAGAAGCGATTGACCGTGTGCCGGATATCGAAGCGGCAGTGCATCGTGCAATTCAGGGCAGTGCGCTTGAAAAAGCCGATGTTGCCGTAGGCGGTGTAACCAGCACGTTTGCCGATTTGCAGTCGATCTCGAACAAAGACTACACACGTACCGTTATGCTGATGCTCGCAGGAACATTTATCATCTTGGTAATCCTGCTCCGTTCCGTCATCATGCCGATTTATCTCATTATTTCACTTCTGCTTGCGTACTTCACATCGATGGCACTTACGGAAGTGGTCTTTGTGAATATCATGGGTTATGCCGGAATCAGTTGGGTTACGCCATTCTTTGGATTCGTTATGCTGATTGCGCTTGGCGTTGATTACAGCATTTTCCTTATGGATCGATTTAACGAAAACAAAGGAATGAGAGTACAGGATGCAATGTTATACGCGATGAAAAACATGGGAACCGTCATCTTGTCCGCGGCGGTCATTCTAAGTGGAACTTTCGCGGCGATGTACCCGTCTGGGGTACTCTCGATGATGCAAATCGCTACCGTTGTGCTTAGTGGTCTGATTCTGTATTCTCTGTTATTCCTGCCATTCTTCGTACCTGTAATGGTGAAGATGTTCGGGCGGGCGAATTGGTGGCCGTTCCGTAACAAGGAACAGTCGGAATCTTCCGAATCGAATCATACCGTTGGTATGTGATCATCATTGATGTTGATATTTCATATGGAAGGGAGGCTCTGCCGCATGATGCGGCGGGGCTTTCTTTTTTATAATACTCATCATGGACACAAAGATTGGTGTTTGCCTAAGGACACTATCCCGCGCTTTGTCGAATCGAACTTCATAGGATATAGGGAGTTCATGAATGATCAGGGAGATCAGCAGAGAGAGGGGCGGCGGGATGGTATATCGTTATGTAGCTATAGGGGATTCCTTGACGGTAGGTACAGGAGCTTTGCTCGGAACCGGATTTGTTCCAATCTATCGCCGTATGGCGGAAATGAACCTTCGTACATTTGTATCTATGGACAATTTGGGTGTGAACGGACTAACATCGGCAGAACTTCAGCAGATGATTAACGGACATCCTCGGGTGCGTCAAGCGATACGTGAAGCAGATATGATTACGGTATCCATTGGTGGTAACGATCTGATCCGTACATTTAAAGCTAGCGGAGGTATTCCAAATGCAGGGAAAATGACACAGGTGCTTGGTGAAACACGTCATCATGTATCTCAGGTTATGCGACAAATTCGGCAGTTAAAAGGGGATCAGAAGTACTTTGTTCGTTCCATTGGATTGTACAACCCGTATCCACAATCAACCGAAGCTGCATACTGGGTGCGACAGTACAATTCTTATCTGAATGGTGCAGGTTCAGGTAACTATGCATGTGCTCAGGTGTATGACAAGTTTGAAGGACGTGAGCGAGAATTGCTGTTCTGGGACAGAGTCCATCCAAACGCAAGAGGGTACCGGATTATCGCGGAGCAGTTGAATCGAACGGGCTATGTTCCTTTTGCTTGAAGCCTGAAGAATACTAGACCCGCCTTACAACTTCCGATATGATGAAAGAGTTCATTCAAATTATCGTAACAGGGGAGTTCAAATCGGTGTCTAACAAACAGCAAAATTCTCTTCTTCCAACGGAAAAGCAATTAATCTCTGAAGTGTTAGCCTTGTACGGCTTCAGATCGGATTGGCAAGGTAAGCGCAGCAATGGAGGCATGAATAACTCTACTTTTGTGCTTCACACCCGTGATGCAGATTATGTTATGAGACAATACGAAACACATAATGATCAAGCGAAAATAGCTTTTGAACATGGCGTGCTTATCGCACTGTCCAATACAGATTTTAAACTTCATTCGCCAACACCAGTCATTTCATTATCTAGTAGTAGCGGCAAGACCGCGGATCAAGAATCGAAGGAAAGTAACCATTCTAATGAGGAGAATAGGCAGACTTACCAGCTTGTACAAGATCATATCACGGGAACTTTTAAAGTCGTGGCTCTGTTTCGTTATTTGGAAGGCGTAAATCCGGTATGGGATTCCCCCGAGCAATTGCTTCCTTTGGGGCGGGCAGCGGGAACTCTCTCAACAGCTCTTGCCAAGCTCGAATTGGAACTTAAGCCGGTATATCCGCCATATTACCGGATCGACGAGGCTTATCCGCTGTGTACACCAGAACGTTTACTGGGAATGTGTGCTTCGCCGCCGGAAACGCTGAAGGCTTGTGCCGAGGAGTTAGAGCAGTTGCTGGTTGAACTGCCAGGTTTGTTCAAAGCATTGCGTGGAATGGAGCAACTTCCGCATCAAATCGTGCATGGTGATGTGAACGCATCCAATGTGCTGGTAGACCCGGAAGGCAACATGAGTGCGATTCTTGATTTTGAGTTTGCCACCTGGGATCTGCGGGTCATGGAACTGGCTGTTCCGATGTCTGACATGCTGACCATGGACAAGAGCGAAGAATGGATGTGGCAGGCGCAGGCTAATCTGGTGCAGGGCTTTCGAGAAGAGGTTGAACTCACCGCTGACGAACTGAAAGCAATCCCGCAGCTGATTTTGCTGCGAAGTCTGGATGTGGTTATGCATTTTATCAGCCGGATGCTGGAAGGGACGGATAAACCAGAGGTGGCTACAGAGCAAATTGTGAAACTCAAACAGCGAATGGACTGGATGGGGCGGCATGAGAATCAATTACGTCAATTGTTAACGAATTAACATGCGTGGCAAATAAATAAGTGTGCTGGTTCTGCTACGGACAAAAGAGCAGAACCAGCACACTTATCTTTCTTTTATAGGATGCTTGCTGATATACGAAGGTAGTTCAATCTACAAAGCACGTTTGCGGAACCAACTGCGGACAGCCCAGCGCCGTTCCTGACGTTTTTTATATTTGGGCAAGGAACGATACACATTCAGGGATTGATCATAGGCTTGTTTGGCATCTTCATTACGCCCTAGCGAACGGTATACCGAGCCAAGCAGATAAAAGGCTTCACTGGAGGAAGAATGGATTTCCTGAAACTGCTGCACATAATGAAGGGCTTTGTCACGATCCGTATCCTTGAAGGCTGTAGCCAGATTCAGATAAGGCTGTCCGTACTTGACTCTGGGGTTAATCTCAAGTGCATGCAAGATATGACGTTCGCCTTCCGAGATTTTGCCGAGATACAGTTCAGTTGTGCCCAAAGCTTCCCAGTACTCAGCAGACTGTTCGTAAGGGCGTTCCAGTTCAAGCAAAAAGGCATGTGCCTCACTGTAACGTTTGCGTTCAATGAGCAATCGGGCCAGCTCCAGCTTGGAAGATACTTCGTTAGGGTTCAGCGCTAGCTGTTGTTTCAACCTGGAAATGTTACGCAACCGTTTAAGGGGTTTGGTGAAGCTTGGAAGTACGCCGACAAAACGACGATCCAGAAAATACAGGATGACGAGCAGAATCAGAATGGCGATGAACGGATTGCCAACGATCTGCCAGAGCAGGCCAAAAATAAGAAATTTAATAATCACAGGTTCAACTCCAGTAACAATATAATCGTGTTGCGCAAACCTTGAATATCATACCATATCCTCTCTTGGAATAATATGTGTGTGCATATCTCCGTTTCACATCCTAGCGATGTTGTACCATCGTTCTGCGATATGCAGCCGGTGTCGTGCCCGTCAGTTTCTTGAACTGTCTGTAAAAATGAGGCAAACTATCAAATCCGCAAGCATCTGCGACAGCAGCCATCGTTTCATCCCCATTCAGAAGATGCTCCTTCGCCATAATAACTCTGCGAGCGAGTACATAATCCGTTAGCGTCATTCCGGTGTATCGCTTGAATGCCCGGCTAAGATGAGCAGGAGACACGGCAGCTTGTTGTGCAAGTTCAGGTAAAGTCAATCGATTGCGCAGTTTAAGATCAATGTCAGACAGAATGGAGGACAGCCATGACGGTGTAGGTAGTGATGTTGTAGCATGGGCAGGACCGGTAGCTGAATCCAGACGTTCAAGGAAAATAAGCAAGAGCTGCAGTCGGAGCAGTGCGGCGTGAGAACTCAGATGATGATCGGAACGGAACTCGGCATGAATATCATCAATGAAGGCAGACACTTGTGCCTGCTCGGCACGGTTTAGATGCCTTTTGTATATTCGCCGTTTGCGACAGCGTTCAAATGGGTGTAGCAAGGAGGAGGACATGCCTCCGGCGGTTGAAGCCAGTAACCCCGGACTGAAGAACAGTGCAGAAGAGGTAACCGGATTACCTGCATCAGGCAATGCACGGTGCACGGTACTGCCTGGAATAAGAAATAAATCTCCCTCCTGCATATCTTCGAGACCTGCATCGATAAAAATACTTCCCTGTCCCCTATAGACATATATAATTTCATGCCAGTCGTGCAGATGATCCGGTAATTCATTTTGTGGAGATTTCGTATCACTATAGACAAGGCGGAACGGTATGCCCGATTCGGTCTGAATGGTGGTGCGAACTGGTGAATGTTCCATTGGGACTCCTTTGGGAGACAAATGTCTCAGATAAGATGTCAATTCTGATCAAAAAACAGTATATTTAACGCAATATAAGCAATTTAATTTCCTTTTATTGATGATACAATGAATTTAAAGCGTTTACAATAAAAGGATGCCAGCATATGCTGTTCGCATTCTGAGTTCGCAAATAATCGGTGAGGTGAGTGTCCATGTCTGCAAGCACAAAGCGGCCAAGATTGAAGATGCATCTGCTCGGCAATGATAGTCAGCGCAAATGCAAAGAAATGATTGAACGTCCCGTCAAAGTTTTGCAGATCGGGGAAGGTAATTTTTTACGGGGATTCGCAGACTGGATGCTTCATGAGAGTGCTCGGCAAGGCAAATTTCACGGCTCTGTAGCCGTGACACAGCCTCGGCCTGGGGGCAAGGCCAAGCTGGAGCAGATTCGTGATCAGGATGGATTATATACAATGATTACGCGTGGTCTCTCTGAAGGAAAACGTGTGGAACGTACGGAAATGGTCTCTGTCTTCTCCCAATTTATTAATCCATACGAGGAGTGGCAGACGTTTCTGGAACTTGCGGAGCTGCCATCGCTGGAATTTGTAATCTCGAATACGACAGAATCCGGCTTGAAATATATCCAATCAGACTATATCCAAGGAGAGCCCGTTCAATCTTTTCCTGGTAAATTGACGGTTTTCTTGCATCAAAGATATGTACGTTTTGCTGGAGATCCATCGAGAGGACTCATTCACCTGCCATGTGAATTGCTGGAGGGCAATGGTGATGTTCTGCGAGAATGCGTGCTCCGTCATAGTGAAGATTTCGGATTCTCGGACAGCTTCCGCTCTTGGATCGAACATCACAATCAATTCCTGAACAATCTGGTAGATCGTATTGTGACGGGTGCGCCAACTCAGGAAGAGGCAGATGCACTCACGGAACGCTGGGGTTATGAGGATCAACTGATTAATACGGCAGAGCCTTATCATTTCTGGGCGATTCAAGGCGAGGAGTCGCTGGACAAGCGCCTTCCATTGAAACAAGCAGGGCTCAATGTGCACTGGGTTAAAGATTTGAAGCCATATCAGCTTCGGAAAGTGCGCATCCTGAACGGCTCACACACCCTGATGTCTTCTCTGGGCTTGCTTCGTGGTAAACAACATGTAAGAGAAACCATGGAAGATCCGCAGTTTAGTTCCTGGATTAGGCAAGCGGTGCTTGAAGAGATTGTGCCTGCTATGGATATGCCTGAGCTGGGATTGGAGCCATATGCGGAAGAAGTCTTTGAACGTTTCTTAAATCCATATATTGATCACAAGTTGCAGGACATTGCACTGAATACGGCCGGTAAATTCAAAGTACGTGTACTGCCAACCCTGCTCGCCTATGAACAGAGTCAGGGAAGCTGGCCTGAGCGGTTAATACAAGGTTTTGCCGGATTCCTCTATTTATATCGCCCATTGCAGACGCAAGAGGGCTACAGAGCGCAGCTTTTGAGCGGAGAAACGATTCCACTAAGAGATGACCCTGATGTACTGGCAGCTTTGGCTACTCATTGGGAAGGTTACGATCACTTGACCAGTGGAACGGCTGAATTGGAGAAGAGGGTTGCTGCGGTTCTCTCCGATGAAGTGATCTGGGGAGAGAATCTGGATGCAAAAGAAGGATTGCGAGCAGCACTCGTACATGAAATCAGTAAACTGGAAGGTGAAGTGAAATGAGTACAACAAGCACAATCAACGACTGGATTGCGATCCAGCCTCAGGACGATGTCATCATAGCACTTCGCGATTATGTGAAGGGAGAGCGTATCGATCTGCCGGATGGTCACTCGTTCACACTGCAAGATGATGTACCTAAAGGGCACAAAATCGCTGTGCATGATCTTGCACAGGGAGCAGATGTGATGAAATATGGTTTTTCCATCGGCATCGCCCAGGAAGCAATTGCACAGGGGAGCTGGATACACAGCCATAACTTGAAGACAGGTCTGCATGGTTTGCTTGAATATGAATATCAGCCAGGACAACCGATGACGATAGACATGCCTCCGGAACATTTGCGAACATTCGATGGGTATTTGCGTCCGAACGGGGAAGCGGGAATCCGCAATGAAATCTGGATCGTCAATACCGTTGGATGCATTAACAAGGTGTGTGAAGCTCTTGCACGGATGGGGCAGTCCCAATTTGGCCGTCGGGTGGACGGTGTGTTTCATTTTCCGCATCCTTTCGGCTGTTCACAGCTGGGGGACGACCTCAAATATACTCAACAGTTGCTGGCCTCACTGGTCGAGCATCCAAACGCTGGTGGTGTGCTGGTCATTGGTTTAGGTTGTGAGAATAACCAGGTGGATCAGTTCCGTGAGTGCATCGCACCGGAGTATCGGGAGAAGGTACGTTTCCTCAAAGCGCAAGAGACCGACGATGAGTTGGAAGAAGGATTGCGTTTAATGGAAGAGCTGGTTGAGATTGCTGAGCAAGAGAAACGTCAGCCTCTGCCACTGAGCAAACTGAAAATTGGATTGAAATGCGGAGGCTCGGATGGCTTATCCGGCATTACAGCGAATCCGCTCGTAGGCGCTGTTGCGGATCTGCTCGTTGCTGCGGGTGGAACAGCGATTCTGACTGAGGTTCCGGAGATGTTTGGAGCGGAAACCATTCTGATGAACCGTGCAACAGATGAGCATGTCTTCAACGATTTGGTAGACCTTGTGAATGGTTTCAAGCAATATTTCGTGAATCATGGTCAAAATATCTACGAAAATCCTTCGCCGGGTAACAAAGCAGGCGGAATTACAACACTCGAAGAAAAATCACTCGGATGTACGCAAAAGGGAGGCCGCTCCTCGGTTGTCGATGTGCTCCGTTACGGTAAACGGGTGACCAAAACGGGTCTAAACATTGTAGAGGCACCCGGCAATGACCTCGTTTCCGTGACAGCTTTATCTGCGGCAGGAGCACATATCGTGCTGTTTACGACAGGACGCGGCACACCGTTTGGCGGTCCCGTACCTACGGTCAAAATTGCAACGCAATCGGACCTGGCGAACCGTAAAAAGCACTGGATTGATTTTAATGCCGGTCAGCTGCTTGAAGGACAGACGATGGAACAAGTCAAAGAACAATTATTCAGTCAGATTATTGATATTGCTTCAGGACGTGCGCAGACTCTTAGCGAACAGCATGGTTTCCGGGAGATCGCGATCTTCAAAGACGGAGTTATTCTCTAACCTCATCTACGTGTTGCAAAATAAAACAAGACAACAATCCGGCGAGTTGTAATAAACTGCCGGATTGTTTTTTTATTTTCTTTTCGAAGTCTTATGCACGCGTAGCGGTGCAACAATATAGATTATACCGCTACGTTGTGCGTTCTAAAATGTGCACGCCGCGGGCTTCAATGCTAATCTCTCCAGTGTATTCCTTGCCTGTTAACAACTCACGGACCCTTGAATCACCGAGATCATATGACTGCGGGGAAGCATTGTGGTTCATGACAAAAAGATAAGTTAACCCGTCTTTCGTACGTGCGCTTACCTCTACACCTTGCGGGGTTTCGAGCAAAGGTTTAATATTTTTTTCGGCCGCAAGCTCTGCGAGTAAACCTTCGAGGAAAATGTTTTCCGGATCAGTGGCGACGTACCAGGCTTGCCCTTGACCAAAGGTATTACATGTAAGTGCAGGCATGCCTTGATAGAAGTCTTCACCGTACTCGGCAATCACTTCTGCACCTTCACTGTGAAGGAGGTCGCACAACATACCGCATTCGTATACGCCTTCAAGTGCGCCCCATGTTTCCTTCAGAACGATGCTATTCTTCTGTTCGGGTAAGAGAGCATCAATCTCTTCGACCCAGATGCCAAGCAGGTTTCGAAGCTCACCGGGGTAACCACCAGTGGTCACGAGATCATGCTCGTTAACAATTCCGCTAAAGAAGGTGGTCAGGAAGGTACCGCCGGCCGCAACGAACTGCTCCAATTTTGCAGCAAAGCCTGGTTTGACCATATAAAGCACAGGCGCAAGAAGCAGATCGTATGAGCTGATATCGCTGTCTACACTTATAATGTCCACTTGAATGTTGCGGTGGAAAAATGCCGCGTAGTATTTGTGAATTTGCTCGACGTATTTCAGAGCCACCGTTGGCCCGCTTGATTTTTCAATTGCCCACCAGTTATCCCAATCGAATACAATCGCTACCTTGGACTGAACTCTGGCATCAAGCGTGGTGTCGCCGAGGATCTGCAGTTCCTTGCCGAGCTGTGCGACCTCTCTGAACACCCTTGTGTTTTCATGTCCTGCATGTTCAATGACGGCACCATGGTACTTCTCGCATGCACCGATGGAACGGCGAAGCTGGAAGAACATCACGGTATCCGCGCCGTGTGCGACTGACTGATAACTCCATAGACGCATGACACCAGGGCGTTTCAGTGAGTTATACGGTTGCCAGTTCTGCTGACTGGGTGTCTGTTCCATTAGCATAAATGGCTGACCGTCTTTGAGACCGCGCATGAGATCATGAGCCATGGCGGTATAGCTGATTGGTGTCGCAAGACCGGGATAACTGTCCCAGGACACGATATCCATATATTTAGCCCATTTGAAATAGTCGATCTGTTTGAAAAAGCCCATCAAATTCGTTGTGACGACAGAATCGGGAATATGCTTTTTAATGGCATTGTACTCCAGCAGATAACATTCGAGCATGCTGTCCGAGTTAAAACGGGAGTAGTCCAGTGAGATGCCTTGGAAAGATGAACTGTTGTGACCCCAATGTTCACTCAGATTGCTTGGAAGCACAATCTCGTCCCAATCATAGAACGTATGGCCCCAGAAGTTGGTGTTCCATGCTTTATTGACCTGTTCTATGGTTTTATAACGTTTCTTGAGATATACGCGGAATGCTTTTTCGCAGTTTTCACAATAACAATCCCCGCCATATTCATTGGAAATATGCCAGACAAGGACTGCGGGATGATCTTTGTATCGCTCGGCCATTTTGTCTGCGATGATTTCGGAGTACTTCCGGTAGGTCGGACTGTTCGGGCAGGAGTTATGCCGTCCGCCAAATTTCCGTTTGCGTCCGTCCGCGTCTACGCGCAGGACATCGGGATAATTTTTGGCCATCCATGCTGGGTGCGCGGCGGTACTTGTGGCAAGACAGATATAAACCCCATTTTCGTACAAACGATCAATCAATTGATCCAGATATTCAAAATTATACGTCACCTCGTCAGGCTGAATTAGTGCCCAGGAAAAAACGTTAATCGTGGCCATATCAATGCCCGCCAGTTTAAACATGCGGAGGTCTTCCAGGTGGGTCTCATGATCCCATTGTTCAGGATTGTAATCGCCTCCATAAAACATTTTGGGTAATTTGCTGCTGATCAATGTGCTCACCTCTTGTATAAGAATAATCCTATACTATATGATACATATGACTTTTAAAATATAATAAAAGTGATGATGCATATAAGAATATGGAACTGGATTCTATTGTATTTAAGGAGGTTACCATGCTCATCTCACCGGGGCATCAGCGTTTTTTTATGACACCGCGGGATCAGCCGCTCCCACTATATATCGAGAGTATAGGCTATAACGGAAATCAGGAAAAAGTCTCCAGAACTGCGGGTTATCCGTATTATCACTGGCTGCAAACGGTCAAGGGAGCAGGAGAGTTCAAGCTGTCAGGGACTTCAGCAATTGTTGGCGAAAGCTCGGGTATTTTACTTCCCCCAAACCTGCCTCATGAATATGCTCGTGTTCAAAACGAGTGGGAGACCATTTATATTACATTTGGTGGTTCGCAGTGTGCCGCCATCGTAGATTCACTTGGGTTGGGTGAGGCCGATATTCGCCAGTGGGAAACAGATAGTCCACTAAACGATTATGGTCAGCATGTGCTGAGTTCGATCGGGAGTGATCAGGATTTATCCGGATTGGAAGCCTCGGCGGACATGTATCGTTTCTTGATTTTGCTGAAAAAACACGGAATGACCGGCAATCGCTCTTCCATCTCCCAAGCTGTAGCAAGGCTTGCTCCGCTGCTTGCCTTTATGGAGGAACATTACGGCGACCCGGACATCGGGTTAGAACAAATGGCATGCATTATCGGAATCTCATCCAGGCATATGAATACGCTGTTTAAACAATCCTTCGGCATAACGGCCTACAGTTACTTCATTTTGCTTCGCATACGTAAAGCCAAAGAAATGCTGACGGGCAGTATGGAACTTACGATCAAGGAGACTGCGGCACGGGCCGGGTTCCGGGATGCCAGTCATTTTGTTGCCACATTTCGCCGGATTGAAGGGGCCACACCTGAACAGTTTCGCAACTTGTACTAATTACGCCAAGGTTGAACAAAAAGATCAGAAGGGTATTGATGCTTCTTCCTGTTGCCGTTATGATGGTATCGAATCCTAGAATCGAAAACGATTAAACGAATCTATTCCATATACATGAGAGAGGATGAGTCCGATCATGAGTTCAATTATTCCTTTGTGGGAGCAGGCGGCCCCATACGCGGCTACAGGCCATGAAGACGAAATGCCACATCTGATTCCTTTTATTCAACCGGGTTCCGAGAGCGCTGTCATTGTATGTCCAGGGGGCGGTTATGGCCATCTCGCTGACCATGAGGGTGCGCCCGTTGCTGAGTTGCTCAATCGAGCTGGCATTAGTGCTTTTGTGCTCAAATATCGAGTAGCACCGCACAGTCATCCGGCGCCTCTGGCGGATGGGCAACGTGCAATCCGTTATGTAAGAGCTCACGCGGAACACTACGGGATCAACCCGTCCAAAATTGCAGTACTTGGCTTTTCGGCAGGTGGCCATCTCACAGCAACATTGGGTACGCAGTACGATGATGGACAACCGGGCCATGAGGATCCGATTGAACAGGTAAGCTCTAGGCCGGACCGTGTCATTCTCTGTTATCCGGTTATCACAATGGAGTCTTATGGACATGAAGGCTCGCGTATCAACTTGCTAGGCGAGGATGCAACCGAAGAACAGGTTCAAGCGTTCAGTGCAGAGCGACAGGTTAGAGCAGATGCTCCTGAAGCATTTATTTGGCATACGAGTGATGACCAGGCTGTACCCGTGGAGAACAGTTTACGGTATGCTTTGGCTTTGGGTGCACATGGGATTCCATATGATCTTCACATCTTTGAAAAAGGTCCACATGGTTTAGGACTGGCGGAGCATGATGCTACGGTTCGAGTGTGGTCTGATCTATGTCTCACTTGGCTTAAAAATCAAGGTTGGTGACGTCGGCAACGGCACAAACTCTATTTTGCCAGTGAACTAACCGATCAATATCCAGCAAAGGAGAACAACGCCATGAAATTGCAAAAGAATGACAGACTTCTTTTTATCGGGGATTCCATTACCGATTGCGGACGAGCACATCCTGTAGGTGAAGGAAGTTCAGGGCTGGGACATGGGTATGTGGCACAGGTGTATGCTTTATTGCGGTCCATTTATCCCGAACTGATGCTGAGATTGCAGAATGTGGGTAATAGTGGGAATACCGTTCGTGACTTGAAGCAACGCTGGCAACAGGATGTACTTGATCTGAAACCGGACTGGCTCACAATTATGATCGGTATTAACGATGTGTGGCGGCAGTTCGATCACCCACTGGCTGACTCACAGGTGTTTCTGGAGGAATACGAGGCAACATTGCGTGAACTGGTCGCATCCGTGCGCCCGAATCTGAAAGGGCTTGTGCTTATGACCCCGTATTATCTGGAAGCGAACCCGGAAGATCCGATGCGGGCGACGATGGACATCTACGGAGAAGCGGTTCGCAGAGTAGCATCGGAATATGACGCGTTGTTTGTAGATACGCAGGCAGCATTTGCGCCACTGTGGGATCATTTTTATACATCGGTTCTCACACATGATCGAGTACACCCGGATGCTACGGGTCACATGGTACTTAGCAAAGCTTTTCTAGATGCGATTGGATTTGAATGGACGAGAAATACGAAATCCTAAGAAGGAGCGATAATATGAGTCATGTAACTGTAGTTGTGGATACACCAGCACAATTGGGAGAAGGACCAAGCTGGGATGCGGAAAATAGTCGTTTGTTATGGGTAGATATTGAAGGGTTTAAAGTACATGCATACCATCCCGAGACAGGTGAGGATCAGGCTTATGATGTGGGTGAACATGTCGGAGCGGTGGTGCCCTATCGTGGGGATGAAGTGATCGTTGCACTCCGAAGCGGCTTCTATACATATCATCTGCTCACGGGTGAGAAGCAAGCGATCGCGGACCCTGAGCAAGACAAATCTACCAATCGGTTCAATGATGGAAAATGTGATGCATACGGACGTTTTTGGGCCGGTACGATGAGCCTGAACAACGAACAAAAGGCTGGATCATTATATTGTCTGGAGGAAGGGAAGCCTGCACGCAATATGGTGCAGCAAGTATCCACCTCCAACGGTCTGGGTTGGAGCCCGAATCGTGAGTTCATGTATTACATCGATACGCCGACACGTTCCGTGGATCGTTTTGATTTTGATCTGGCTTCGGGTACGATCTCCAATCGGACGAGTATCATCTCAGTGCCGGAAGACATGGGATTCCCGGATGGCATGACTGTGGATGCGGAAGGTATGCTGTGGGTTGCCCATTGGGGTGGAGGAAGAGTCACCCGCTGGAACCCGGAGACAGGGGAACTGTTACAGCAGATCGAAGTGCATGCAGATCAGGTGACTTCCTGTTGTTTTGGCGGCCCGGATCTCGAAGATTTATATATTACTACTGCACGTATAGGAATTAAGGAAGAGCGCTTGCAGGAAACGCCGCAAGCAGGTGCATTATTTGTCGTTAAGCCGGGTGTTAAAGGGCAGGAAACACATGTCTACGGACGAAAAGCGTAAGCAAAGTGAGCAGGAAAAATCATAGTGGATTTAAAGATGCTGTGTGAACAGCATCTTTTTTTATTTTACCAGAGGATTACAATTTTTTTTGAAAAGTGGATATTTACACAGAGGGGAAAAACGTTTTCTATCGAATGTTATTATTGAAAGAATTATCCATTTTGCGGTGGTGTTCGAAAGATTTTTGTAAGCGCTTAACCGCAAAGTGAAGGGAGGTGGTTCTCCTCTAAGGGAGAAGGTATGGATTCGTCTGATACGCCATCATCAGCAGGTGAGACAGCGGGGATAGACCGAATTGCCAAAATGTACAAATGCGAAAAGGAGGAGTAGTTGAGATGAAAAGGTGGATGAGCAAGTTACGAATCCTGAGTTTAAGTGTAGCTATTGTTACAGCTTCACTGGGTGGTCTGGGGATGGCAGGAACTTCAGAGGCTGCGTCGAGTGAGGCCTACGAATGGAAAAGCGTCGTTACTGGCGGAGGCGGAGGTTTTATACCCGGCATTATCTTTAATGAATCTGAAAAGGACTTGATCTATGCGCGCACTGATATAGGTGGAGCTTATCGCTGGAATCCGGTGGATAGTAGCTGGACTCCGCTTACTGACTTTGTAGGCTGGGACGACTGGAACAATAACGGGGTAGATGCACTCGCCTCCGACCCTGTTGATCCAGATCGGGTGTACATGGCTGTAGGGACGTATACGAACTCATGGGTGAAGGACAACGGATATATCTTCCGTTCCACTGATCGCGGAGATACGTGGGAGAAAACCGAGCTAACCTTCAAGGTAGGGGGAAACATGCCCGGACGTTCCATGGGTGAGCGTCTGGTTGTGGACCCGAATGATAACAGCATATTGTATTTCGGAGCCCGCAGTGGCAACGGATTATGGAAAAGTACAGATTCTGGAGTAACCTGGAGTGAAGTAACCAGTTTTCCGAATCCGGGTAACTATGTTGAGAACCCTGCTAATGAATACACAAGTGACATTATAGGTCTCGCCTGGATTACTTTTGATGAAACAAGCGGCTCTGCGGGACAGGCTTCACAAACCATTTATGTCGGCGTAGCTGATAAAAGTGAAAGCATCTATCGCAGTACCGACGGCGGCTTGACCTGGACTGCTGTTCCCGGACAACCTACGGGTTATCTGCCTCATCATGGGAAAATGGACGTAGATGGAAGTTTGTATATTACCTACAGTAATGGTGCGGGACCCTACGACGGAACGAAAGGGGATGTCTGGAAGCTAAACACAGCAACCGGAGTATGGAAGAACATCAGCCCAGTTCCGAGCAGCAGTTCGGATAACTATTATGGTTATGGCGGCTTGGCTATTGATGCACAGGAGCCTGGAACGATAATGGTCGCAACGCTGAATTCCTGGTGGCCTGATGCTATTCTGTTCCGTAGTAAAGATGGTGGAGATACCTGGACACGAATATGGGACTTTGAAGGGTATCCTGACCGAAAATTCAGATATACGCAGGATATTTCCGCGGCGCCTTGGTTAACCTTCGGTGTGAATCCTGCACCGCCGGAAATTTCGCCTAAGCTGGGCTGGATGATTGCTGCTCTGGAGATTGATCCGTTTGATTCCGACCGATTGATGTATGGAACGGGGGCAACCATATACGGAACCAACAATCTGACGGATTGGGACGAGGATAAGAAAATTAACATTTCCGTTATGGCCAAAGGCATTGAAGAAACCAATGTCATGGATTTGATTAGCCCGCCAAGCGGAGCGAATCTGCTTAGTGCACTCGGTGATGTTGCCGGGTTCCGTCATGATGATCTCACCAAAGCTCCAGCAACGATGTTTACGAATCCGAATTATCCTTCAACAGAGAGTATTGATTTTGCCGAATTGAGCCCAAACACCATGGTACGGGTGGGGAAAGCAGATTACACGGTTGATCCCAATGCGAGATCCATTGGATTATCCAGCGACGGAGGAAAAACGTGGTACAAAGCAAGTGCAGAGCCGTCAGGTACTGCCGGAGGCGGAACTGTTGCCATCTCGGCGACAGGCAACCGTCTGGTCTGGAGCACATCGGATCGCGGGGTATTCCACTCTGTAGGCGGTAATTCCTGGACGGCAAGTACAGGCATACCAGCAGGCGCCAAAGTCATTTCCGACAGAGTTAACCCGAGCAAGTTTTATGGCTTCGCTGCAGGGAAAATTTACGTCAGTGTTAATGGTGGAGCATCGTTCACTGTATCTCCAGCTACTGGGCTTCCTGCCTCAGGTAATTCAGACCTCGATGCTGTGCCAGGTGTGGAAGGAGAACTGTGGTTTGCTGGGGGCAATGAAGAAGAAGGGCCCTACGGCTTGTGGCACTCAACAGATTCTGGAGCGACCTTTACGAAGCTCGCCAATGTAGAAGAAGCGGACAGCATTGGTTTTGGTAAAGCAGCTCCTGGGCAAAGTGTTGTCGCTTTGTATGCCGTTGCACAGATTGATGGGACTCGCGGATTTTTCCGTTCTGATGATGGTGGCACGAACTGGGTGCGAATTAACGATGATCAGCATCAGTACGCCCGTGTGACCACAATTACAGGTGACCCACGTATTTATGGCAGAGTATATCTAGGTACCAACGGACGCGGAATACTCTATGCGGACCCGGTTAATGGCAATGGGGGCACACCTACAGTACCTAATTCGACCATCACCCCGGTAACGGCTCAATTTGATCTGAATGTGGATCATCAGGCCAATATTCCTGTCACGTTAACACTTAATGGCAATACACTGACCTCTATTCGGAACGGAAACGCGATACTTGTAGCCGGAACCGACTATACCGTTGCGGGTAATCAGGTTGTGCTGTCCAAAAATTATTTAGCCACATTGTCTAAAGGTGCAGCTGTGTTAACTTTTCAGTTCAGTGCAGGCAACCCTGCGGTGCTGAACCTGACCGTTAAGGATACAACTGTGGTCATCCCAGGTGGAACAATTCGTATCGAGATGTACAATGGAACAACGGCAGCTACGGGCAGTTCCATCACTCCCAAATTTAGACTGACCAATACCGGTACAACTCCACTCCATCTGTCCGATGTGAAAATTCGATATTACTATACGATTGACGGTAGTCAGCCTCAAAATTTCTTCTGCGATTGGGCTGCTGTGGGAAGTGCCAATGTTACCGGTACGTTCAGTTCCATTAATCCTGCGTTGCCAGGAGCGGATCATGTGTTAGAGGTTGGATTCAAGGCAACTGCGGGAATGTTAAACGCAGGACAGAGCACGGAAATCCAGACTCGCTTTTCCAAAGACAATTGGACCAATTACACTCAAACGGATGATTACTCCTTTGAAGGAACGCATACCTCTTATGCTGACTGGTCCAAAGTAACTGGATATGTTGCGGGTCAACTTGAATGGGGAATGGAGCCGTAACATTCGGTTCATGATTGAATTGAGAAAATAATAATGAACAAGAGGTCTCAAAATGCCTGAGTAGGTCGTGGCGTTTTTGGGACTTCTTGTTTTGTCGAAATATAGTGTAAACTATAAGTAGTTACTATTGCTTAAACATAGGATTTAAGATATAACAATATGTACGATTATTATAATGTTCATGTAACCGCTAACAAGAACAACTTCAATAACCAACATATAGAGGGTTAAACGGTATAGATATAGAGTGATAGAAGAGACAGGGGGGTCGCGATCATGAACCGGTTGTGCAAGGTGCTGATTGTTGACGATGAATTTCTGGTTAGACAGGGTATTAAGCACCACATGAACTGGGAAGCAGAAGGATTTAATATTGTAGGGGAAGCATCCAATGGCGAAGAAGGTCTGCAACAGGTGGAGTTGTTAAAACCGGATATCGTCATTACCGACATCGTGATGCCTGTTATGGACGGTGAAACTTTTGTTCGTACACTCAAAGCGGGTTACCCGCATATTGAGGTCATTGTGCTGAGCAGTTTCAGTGAATTCGAATATGTTCGATCTACATTGCAGCATGGAGCGGCAGATTACATATTGAAGCCCAAGCTGGATACGAATGAACTTCTGGAAGTGTTAAGACGTACGGCCGGCAAAATACCAGAGCTTCAATACGAGCCATCCCATGATGGCTGGCGGCTTGGTCAATTAATGGAGAAAATGTTATCCGGATTCACGCTGGACGAAGACAACGAAATGCCTGTTATTCGGGAAAACTTCCCGTTAGGCGCTTTTCGCTTGCTCGCATTTCAGATTACTGAAAGTAGTTTGAAAAATCAGGATCAGATTGAAGCTGAGGTTCGAAAACGCTTGCCTGAGATTGAATGTGCTATTTTACCAGCAGAAAGCCGATTGTCTGTTATGTTGCTGAACATGAAACCTGAGCAAGATGAAGCTACGGTTGAGCAGATCAGGGAATGGGCAGCGGAAGCAGGGGCAGGACAGAATGCTCCGGTGTGGGTGCTTAGTGAGAGATTTCTTTCTTTTGAAAAGATGGGAGACATCTATCGCGAGCGTTTGCTTAAATTAATGGAGTTTTGCTTCTATTATACGAATCGTGCAATTCTGATTGATGGCGAGCTTCCGCCAATGCATCCTGCAGGGTATCAATTCAACGTCAATATGTTTTTGCAACATGTAAAACGCAATCGGGTGGAGACAGCCAAAGAATATTTGCATGAACATGCCGCGACACTTGGGAGAGATTATATTGCTGATGTATTCGAGATCAAATCATTTCTGGGTAACTTGATCTTCAATGTCACGATTACCCTGGCAGATATGGATGTGCAGTCAGCGGGGCTTGAAGAGAGTAAATATACGTATTTTAAAAATGTGGATGGAGCCTCGACGCTTACCGAAGTGATGCTGGTTCTGGAACAATTCATGACGGAGGTTCAGGAATGTGTTTCCGGTTCAGGAGGCAAACGAAGTGATCCGAATATGACCATGTTGCTGGATTACATGCATGCGCACTATGACCAGCCCTTGGGGCTGTCCGAAGTGGCCAAACATTTTCATTTTAACCCGTCGTATCTATCCAGTTACTTCTCGTCACATAAAAAAGAAGGATTTAATGAATATCTGAACAAGATTCGCATTGAGAAAGCGGAGGAATTGCTACGATCGGATGATGTCACGATATCTGAAATTAGCAGTATGGTGGGGTATTCAGATCACAGTTACTTCTGTAAAGTGTTCAAAAAATTCACAGGACTATCTCCAAGTCGCTATCGGCGTAAATTTTGGGCTTAATATAGAAATGGATGAGATTACTTCATGAAAAAGTGGAAAAATGGCTTGTCGCGTCTCGGATTATTCCCCAAGCTAATTCTGGTTATGGTTGTCAGTATAGTCCTGGTGTCAGTGCTTATATTGTGGACAACAATTCATATGTCAACCAATCTGTTTACTGAAACGTTCAGCATCACGAATTCGAAGGTGCTGAGCCAGATCAAAACGAATTTTGATGCGTTTAACGACTCCATCGCTGCGGTGACGAACAATGTGGCCCAAAGTGGGGCTATTCGAGGGTTTCTATCGGATGGGGATGGGGATTCGGTTACCATGTCCAAATCGTACTACAGTATGCGGGAAACGATGAAGCGGGTTCAGTCCATCATTGAGTTTTATGAAGTGGGTATTACGATTGCGGGGGTAAATGGACGAAGTTTTTCGACCAACCCCTCATACATCCAGAAAACAGCCGACGAATTAAAACAGGATCAGATCACAAAGGCAGCGACCGAGTCACCGAGTCGTCTGATCTTCGATGACTACCAAGCCCAGACCAAAGAGGGCACATTGCGAATGATCTCTGCAACCAAAGCGCTGACGGATCGAACGCGAAGCAAAATCTATGGTACGGTTTATATCACGATGAGGGAAGAGTCATTCCGTCAGTTCTACGCCAATTTTACAAGCCGGGGCAATGATGTCGTCATTATGAATGAAAAAGGGGAGATCGTATCCTCTAACCGGGAAGACTGGATTGGCACGACTCAATCTGAACTGTTATCATATGCCGAAACCATAAATGAAACGGCACCCAAAAACATCAATGCGCGAGTCATGGGGCAGGATAGCATCATATTATCTGAATATTTACCATTTTACCGTTTGTATATGGTAAACATCGTGGATAAGGAATCTGCGATGGGACAGCTCATTGATATGAAGACGGTCGCATTGATCTGTGCTGCGATTGTGTTTGCGGCTCTGTTGCTGGTATTCCTGATTACGAGTCAGATGACGAAGTCGCTACGCAGACTGGTCAAACAGATGTCCAACATTACGAAGAGTGATCTGGATAACTATATCCCGATCAGCGGCAGTTATGAGAGCAGGCAGTTAGGTCATGCGTACAATTACATGCTAGATGAATTGCATGATTACGTGGATCAGCTTGTACAGACGCAACGGGAACAACGTAATGCTGAGCTTGCGGCGCTTCAGAGCCAGATTAATCCTCATTTTCTGTATAACACCCTGGCTTCTGTCAAAGTTCTGGTACAGCAGGGCAATAAAGATCGGGCTGCGGAAACGATTAATGCGCTAATTGGTTTGTTGCAAAATACGATTAGCGATGTCAGAGAGACGGTAACAGTAGAGCAAGAGGTCGAGAACCTGAAAAATTATGTCTTCATCAACCATGTGCGTTATGGCGGACGGATCAAAGCGGCCTTTTACGTAGCTCCGGACTGCACACACTATCAGGTTCCCAAGCTGGTGATTCAGCCTTTTATCGAAAATGCCTTCTTCCATGGGTTTATCAAAAAAGAAACGGGCACGATTCATGTGATGGTTTCCCGCGCGGGAGAATCATTAGTGTGTGAGATCATGGATAATGGAGATGGTATTGCAGGACTTAATGTAGAAGGAGCACTACCCAATCCGAAAAATAATCGTCAACTGTTCAGTGGCATAGGTATCCGAAACGTGCATGATCGAATTGAGTTGTTGTACGGCTCGCCTTATGGTGTGACGATTATGAGCAACGTTGGCGAGGGGACAAGAGTCACTGTAACGTTGCCGTTGATTACGAGTTGAAAAAGATAACAAAAAGTCTCAAAATACAACAACCCTTCATTTCTGATCCCCGGAGATGAGGGGTTTTTCATATGCAAAATCACGGACTCACTGCATATTTGTAAAATTTTCAGCTCAAAATAGTACAAAATCAAAAGAAAGTACAAAAAACCAAATTAAGTGCAACCGTTTTCTGTAAAGGTTTTCATTGTGGCAATAAGAAGACAAATCTGCACAAAATTTTTACTAACGAATGGAGAAATGGGAATGATAAGATGAATACATCGGAAGCAACCGCTTTCAGAAAACGCAAACAAATTTACAAACAAAGAGGTCGAAGGGGAGTTGAATGTTTTGAAAAAAATGTGGGTATTGATGCTCGTAACCGTATTGCTGTTGTCCGCATGTTCATCCGGCGGTGGAGGTAAAGAAGCTGCTAGCGGTGGTGGCGAGAAAGCAAAAGAAATTACGATCTGGGCTTGGGATAAAGCATTTAACGTTGCTGCTCTGGAGCAAGCTAAAGCCATTTATCAAAAAGAAAACCCGGATCTGAAAATCAACATCATTGAGAATGCTCAAGATGCGATCATTCAAAAGCTGAACACTGGATTGAACTCCGGAACAAGCAGCGGTCTGCCAAACGTAGTTCTGATTGAAGACTATCGTGCACAAAGCTTCTTGAGCGCTTATCCAGATGCGTTCAAAGATTTGTCTTCCACAATCAAAGCATCCGACTTTGCAGAGTATAAAATTGGACCAACTTCTTATGAAGGTAAACAATACGGTATTCCGTTTGACTCCGGCGTAGCTGGTTTGTACTACAGAACAGACTTGCTTGAGGAAGCAGGCTACAAAGCTGCTGACCTGCAAGATATCACGTGGGATGATTACATCAAAATCGGTGAAGCTGTAAAAGCAAAAACAGGTAAAGAGCTTCTGTCTCTTGACCCGAACGACCTGGGTATCATCCGTATGATGATCCAAACTGCAGGTAAATGGTACACAGCTGAAGATGGTAAAACACCTGATCTGAACAACAACCCTGCATTGAAAGAAGCGTTCGAAACATACAAAAAAATGATGGATGCTAACATTGTTAAATTGCATTCCGACTGGAGCCAATTCGTTGCCAATGCCAATAACGGTGCTGTAGCAACAATTCCTACAGGTAACTGGTTCTCACCATCCGTTCGTCAAGAAGCTTCCCAATCCGGTAAATGGGCTGTAGCTCCAATGCCGAAAATGGCTGGTCAAGCAAACTCTGTACATGCATCCAACTTGGGTGGTAGCTCTTGGTACATCATGAATGATGTTCCTGGTGCAGATCAAGCGGCTGACTTTATGGCTAAAACTTTTGGTTCCGACAAAGAGTTGTATCAAGAATTGTTGACTAAAATCGGTGCAATCGGTACGTACACACCGGCTGTTGATGGTGATGCATACAACAAACCAGACGAGTTCTTCGGAGGTCAAAAAATCTTCGCTGATTTCGCTAACTGGACTAAAGAAATTCCAAAAGTAAACTATGGTAGCAACACTTATGCAATCGAAGATATCTTGGTTGTTGAAATGCAAGCATACCTGAACGGTAAATCAATCGATGACGTTCTGAATGATGCACAAAAACAAGCTGAGGCACAATTAAACTAATATCCCAAGGTAACTTATAGAACCTAGGAAACAACGGAGCCGTCTCCCTTGTCTGGCGCAAGTCGAGCTGGACATGGCGAGAGGCTCTGTAGGTTCTAACCATGTTGCATGGAGAGAGAGGAGCCATACTGTGAAAGCCATAAATACAGGAGACAGTCTCCAAAAGAAAAATAATTTGACTGGATGGGCTTTTGTTTTGCTGGCTGTTGTCGGAATCGTAGCATTCTACTTCTATCCGATGATTCAAGCGCTGCTCTTATCATTCAAGTCAGGCAAAGGTGCCAACCTTGAGTTTTCGGGCCTAGCGAACTACAAAAGATTGCTCGTTGATACCACGTTCCGTACGGCATTATCAAACACGTTCATTTACTTAATCATTCAAGTACCTTTAATGATCATTCTCGGTTTGTTCATTTCCGTATTGCTGAATGACAGCACACTGCGTTTCCGGAGCTTTTTCCGTACTGCAATTTTCTTGCCTTGTGTAACTTCACTTGTTGCTTACTCGGTTGTATTCAAGTATTTGTTTGCACCGGATGGTATGGTGAACCAAGCTTTGCTGGGTTTACACATTATCGGCACACCAATTCAATGGATTACCGACCCGTTCTGGGCTAAAATTACGATCATAATCGCCGTTACTTGGCGTTGGACCGGATATAACATGATTTTCTATCTGTCATCCTTGCAAAACATCGATCAATCGATCTATGAAGCAGCGAAGATTGACGGAGCCAATGCTTTCACTCAATTTTTCAAGATTACTGTACCATTGCTCAAACCGATCATTCTCTTTACGTCCATTACATCAACGATTGGTACATTGCAAATCTTTGATGAAATTATGAATATTACCAAAGGTGGTCCAGGTAACGCGACCATGTCGATCTCACAATACATCTACAACCTTTCGTTCAAATATTCACCGGACTTCGGTTATGCAGCAACCGTTTCGTATTCCATCGTAATTCTGATCATTATTTTGTCCATCATCCAGTTCAAAGTGGCAGGTGATAATAAAAATGGCTAATTCAAAAGCAAAACGCATTTTCACATATGTTTTCCTGTCCCTCGTCGCTTTTATTTCCATCTTCCCATTTTTCTGGATGATCGTCAGCGCTACAAACAAATCAGTAGACGTAACTAGAGGCACGTTGCTGCCGGGCTCCGCTTTGATTGAAAACATCAACAAATTGCTCGACACTACGAATCTGATTCAGGCACTGAGCAACTCAGCGATTATCTCCATCGTGTCAACCATTCTTGCTCTCTTGATTGGTTCCATGGCGGGTTACGGGTTTGAAGTATTTCGGACGAAATCACGCGATATCGTGTTTAACATCCTGCTCATGTCGATGATGATCCCGTTTGCAGCGATTATGATTCCGCTCTATCGGATGTTTGCAACCATTTCTAGTGCAGCACCGGCAATCGGTATTAATACAATGGCTTCGGTTATTATCCCGACCATCACAACAGCGTTCCTGATCTTCTTCTTCCGTCAGAACACCAAAATGTTCCCGAAAGATTTGCTGGAAGCAGGTCGGATTGACGGTCTGAGCGAGCTGGGTATTTTCTTGAAAATCTACATGCCTACGATGAAAACAACATACGCAGCAGCAGCGATCATTACATTCATGAGCAGCTGGAACAACTATCTATGGCCACTCATCGTATTGCAAACGCCAGATCAGCAAACCATTCCGCTCCTGATCTCCAACTTGGGCGCAGGTTATGCTCCAGATTACGGCGTTATTATGACAGCAGTTGTTATTGCAACACTTCCAACTGCACTGGTGTTCTTCATCATGCAAAAACACTTTGTTGCAGGTATGGTTGGTTCCGTAAAATAAGCATAAGTGCATATCACGTCCAACTGGACGAATGCAGGAAAGAAGGGAGGACGCCTGTACAGGCGTACCTCTATCTTTTTTGTATAGATGCAAATTCATCACGAAATTCGTACTACAGAGGGAGAGAGAGCCGATGAAAGCAACAAAGGCAGATATCAACTGGTTAGGTGACGTAAGTGTATTTGAGGTAAACCGTCTTCATGCTTATTCCGATCACCGCTATTATCAAACGATGGAAGAAGCTGTGGCTTCCGCTGAGATGGCACTTCGTTACGATCTGAATGGAACATGGAAATTCAACTACTCAATCCGTCCGGATTGCCGTCCTGAACTATTTTATACATCCGAGTACTCCAGCGAAGGCTGGGATGATATTGAAGTACCGGGACATATCCAGCTTCAAGGTTACGGACAGATTCAATATGTGAACACGCAATATCCATGGGATGGATTGAATGAACTCCGTCCGCCAGCTCTGCCGCAGGATAAAAACGCGGTGGGTAGTTACATTCGCACATTCCATCTGCCAGCAGGCTGGGAAGCGAATCCGGTATACATTTCGTTCCAAGGTGTGGAATCCGCATTTTATGTATGGTTGAACGGACAATTCGTAGGGTACGGAGAAGATAGTTTCACACCATCTGACTTTGACCTGACACCGTTCCTTCAAGATGGAGAGAACAAACTGGCGGTTGAAGTATACCAACGCAGCACAGGTAGCTGGTTAGAGGATCAGGACTTCTGGCGTTTCTCCGGTATCTTCAGAGATGTATATCTGTACACAGTTCCGGCTGCACATATCCGTGATGTTCATGTTCGTACCGATTTGGATGCTTCATATACAAACGGTACATTGGAACTCGATCTGAAACTGGAAGGAAAAGCGGCAACAGGTGCACGGATCGAAGCCGAGCTTCTGGACAAGAACGGAAATACAGTCAAAAGTTTTGGCGGTAATGTAGTCGATAATGGGCTGGTACAACTGCGTGAAGAAATTGGCCAAGTTAACCTCTGGAGTGCAGAGATTCCGTATCTGTATCGTCTGTACATCCGTGTATATGATGCAGCAGGCAACCTTGTGGAAGTTGTTCCTCAAGCCGTCGGTTTCCGTAAATTCGAAATGATCGACAAAGTGATGCACATTAATGGCAAGCGTATTGTGTTCAAAGGCGTAAACCGTCACGAGTTCAACCCGCGCCGTGGTCGTGCTGTAACGAAGGAAGACATGCTGTGGGACGTGCGTACGATCAAACAAAACAATATGAATGCTGTTCGTACATCACATTATCCGAACCAAAGTTTGTGGTATGAGCTCTGCGATGAGTACGGACTCTATGTGATTGATGAGATGAACCTGGAAACACACGGTTCCTGGCAAAAGCTTGGGGCTGTTGAGCCTTCATGGGTAATCCCTGGCGATAAGCCGGAATGGCATGATATTGTTATGGATCGTGCAATTTCGATGGTAGAGCGTGACAAAAACCATCCGTCCATTCTGATCTGGTCTTGTGGTAACGAGTCCCATGGTGGTGAAGTGATCTACAAAGTATCACAATACTTCAAATCGGCAGATCCAACACGTATGGTTCATTACGAAGGTGTGTTCCACGACCGCCGTTTCAATGACACAAGTGACATGGAATCCCGGATGTATGCAAAACCGGCTGACATCGAGGAATTCCTGAACGATAACCCGACCAAACCATATATCAGCTGTGAGTATATGCATGCGATGGGTAACTCCATTGGCGGTATGCATAAATACACAGAACTTGAAGATAAGTACCCGATGTATCAAGGTGGATTCATCTGGGATTACATCGATCAATCGATCTACAAAAAAGACCGTTACGGTAAAGAGTATCTGGCTTACGGCGGGGACTTCGGGGATCGTCCATCAGACTATTCGTTCTGTGGCAACGGGATTGTGCACGCAGATCGTAAAGTGACAGCTAAAATGCAGGAGGTTAAATTCCTGTATCAAAACATTAAACTGTTCCCAAGCCGTGACGGCGTTAAAATCGTAAACCAGAACCTGTTCGCAGATACTTCCGCGTATGAACTGGTGTACAGCCTGGAGCGTGAAGGAAATGAAGTATTGCGCGGTACACTGGATGTAAATGTTGCTGCGGAAAGTGAAACTGTGATAGAACTTCCTTTGAATGCAAAGGCTCTTGAAGGTGGCGAATATGCTGTTAACGTGGCGTTTGTACTGAAAGAAGCAACGCTGTGGGGTGACAAAGGTGACGAAGTCGCGTTTGGCCAGTTTATTTTCACACAAGAAGGTAGCCAAGCGGCTGTTGTAACGGATAAAAACGTTGTGAGCGATATTCAGGTGGTTGAAGGTGACGTAAACATTGGTGTTCGCGTTGGTCAAACGCATGCGTTGTTCTCCAAGCAGTTTGGAACACTCGTTTCCCTGAAATTCTCCGGTCGTGAAACGATTGCGATTCCACCTGCACCACTGTTCTGGCGTGCAACGACAGACAATGATAAGGGTACAGCAATGGGCTTCGAGCTTGGTGCATGGTATGCTGCCAGCCTGTTGCCACGTTCTGTAGAATGGAAACATGAACAAAAATCGGATCAGTACCGGATTGAGTTCACCTATAAATTGAACATCTCGGCCGATGTAGAGGTGAAAGTGATCTATACTGTGCTTGCTGATGGAAGTGTACATGTGCATAACACGTACAAAGGTACCGAAGGATTGCCAAACTTGCCGATCCACGCACTGTCGTTCAGAACGTCTCCGGATTATGAGAACGTGGAATGGCTGGCAATGGGACCAGAGGAAAACTATTCGGATCGCGCATTTGGCGCTCGTCTGGGTATCCATGGTAGTAAGGTTGCAGATACGATGGCTCCATATCTTGTACCACAAGAGTCGGGTAACCGTACAGGGGTACGCTGGGCTAAGTTGACGGACAATGCAGGACGTGGTTTCAAAATCGAAGCTTCCGGTGCACCGGTTGAATTGAATGTGTCACCATATACAGCGTTTGAACTGGAGAATGCGCAGCATGTGTATGAGTTGCCACCAGTGCATTACACTGTCGTTACGGTAGCCGGTAAACAAATGGGTGTTGGCGGTGACGATAGCTGGGGCGCTCCGGTACATCCGGAATATCAAATTCCTTCCAATGGTGAACTGAGCTTTGAATTCGTTATTCGTTCACTGTAAAAGGGAAGTATACGGTAAGAACAACAAGTGATGTTGCCACCCGTGTCAATGCAGTGGTAACTTGAATTGAAGCGTGATTATATCAGAGGCAGAGGTTCCCTTGGATGGGGGCCTCTGTTTTTTTGCTTTCCCTTATTGAAACCGTTCTCGCTTCATTCTCGTAGAGTACTGCACAAAGATACTGAGGAGGGGACAGGATGAGCAGAAAAGCAAAAACAGGGGTATGGGTGACAGTGATCGCCGTTCTGGGCATCATTGTTGGATCATTTATATGGTATTTTAATACGGCTTCAGGTGAACGTGCACTCAAAACGATGAGATCAAATAATGCTGGCGGTTTGGAACGTGTAGTTAAGGTATATAGTAATTCGGGTGAGCTGATTCAGACTTACGAAGGCAAGATTGACGTACAGGATACGGAGTATGGCAACAAAGTACTGTTTGACCTGAACGGGAAACGGGTTGTGATCTACAATGCTACGATTGTGACGGAAGAGAAGTGAAGAGAAGTGAAGTGACAGGTACTCTGGTGATCCATAGTACGTAGATAGATCAGGAGACATAATTCTACTTCTGTAGTAAAATTAAGGAAAAGTATGAGAGTTGAGTGATTCAGAATGATGATGTTAATCGTTGCTCTTTCCTTGCTGGGTATGGTTGCTTTCTATAGCTTAATTGCTTACGTCTTGATTCGTTTAATATCAAAAAAGACTTTTAAAGTGACGTTAACGAAGTTGGAGATAATTGAAATCATAACTTGGCTTGCACTGATTTTTGTTGCTTTCTATGCGATCCGATCAGGATCATCTTCTATGTTCTTGCCGTCTGTCCTACTTTTTATAACGTTAATGAATATGCGAATCTCGAATCGAAAAGCAAGAGAACGTGTTAAACAAGAAGGTACTTGAGTTGTCGGGACAAGGAGGTTGTACTTTGATTCTGGACAAAACAACCGATACGTCAGGGCTGACACAAGTTGCTGACCTATCCGATGAATTGCAGCCTGTTTTCGACAAAGCCGCTGAAAAATATGCTTCGTGTGATATTGAACTGTACTTTGTGTTCCGCTGCCTTCCCGATGAATATGGGCGCAAATCAAACGTCAGACATGTGAAGGCAGAAAAGGTAATCTATTTCGATATGACGGTTAGTGAAGACCGTTATAAGACCTGGAGCAAAAGTAAACAGCGATATGCATTAAGCCGTGCGTTTTATACGTTTGTGAGTGACAAGATGAAGAAGTATAAGATAGATCATCTGGATAGGGATGCATTTATTGCAGATATGGGTGCGTGGCTTAAAGAAATTGGATGGTTGCAGACGGAAGAGGAAGCAGAGTTGAATGAGATGCAGGAGAAGTATGAGTAGAAACGGGTGAGTTCAATCATTCTTAGAGTATCCTATAAGAAATAAGTTAAGTGTCAAAATAGCAGTATATGGCCGACTGATTAGTCGGTTTTTTTAATAATAGACAAATCAGAGCATTTCTGAGCAAGAAGATGCCAGAGGGTTCTTTTACACTGTAAAAGAAAGGAGATGAGAGATCCTGGAAATATTTAAACTGCTTCACCAATCGATTGATTATGTGGAACGACATCTTCATTTGCCAATTGAGATTGAAGATATTGCTAGGGCAGGCATGAGTTCGAAGTATCACTTTCAGCGAATGTTTCATGCAGTAACCGGCGTAACGGTTACCCAGTACGTAAGAAACAGACGTCTCACACTTGCGGCTCAGGAGTTAGCAGGAACAAACTGTAAAGTTATTGATGTTGCACTTAAGTATGGTTATGAAAGTCCAGCAGCATTTACAAAAGCGTTCCAAAGGATGCATGGGGTAACACCTCTTGAGGCGAAGAAAATGAATGTGAAACTTAAAGCATTTCCTCGAATCTCCTTTCAAATTCAGGTTAGAGGGGAATCAGAGATGAATTATCGATTTGTCGAGGAAAAAGGCTCTATTGTATTTGGAAAAAGCGTTATCATCCATGAAGATGCGTATAAAGAGATACCCGTATTTGTGGAGGGCATTTGGAAAGATGGGACCCATGGTCAGATACTCGATTTGTTAGAGAAACCCGCTGGAACATTGTTATATGGGTATCATTATGATTTTGCGGAGAATGGTTCGAGGCGGTATTTGATGGGAGCAGAAGTGCCAGAGGGCATTCAGGTACCGGATGAATTTACTGTTCTTCCTATACCTGAACAAACTTATGCTGTTTTTGACAGCCGAGGGACGATGCCAGATGATGTCGAAATTGATGTAAGCATTCAGGATATTTGGAAACGGATATACACCGAGTGGTTCCCGTCAACGAGTTTTGAACAAGTGGAAGGACCCTGTATAGAAAAATATTACTGGGTGGATGAACGGGAGAAGGATTTCATCACTGAAGTATGGATTCCGGTTCGTAAAATGGAAGAGGGCATTAAATCATTGTAAGGAATGATTACCGTATAAAGAAGAAAGATGGAAAATGGCCAGCAATTTATCCAAAATGGATTATTATCTAGTTCTTTTGAGAAAGAAGGTTGGAAATCTTGGTGATGAATGCACTATTAAGAGGTGGAATACCCTTCGTGATTATGAACGGTATCGCTCTGATCCTTTATTCTCAAGGAAAATATGCTGACGCTAAAGGCACATTTGTTGCAAGTCTGATTGCTCTTTTTGTCGGTGCTGCAACTGTTATTTATAACATAGAACATTGGACTTTGGCGAAAAAAAGCGGTGTCCATTTTATTGTAATGCTTGTAACCATTTATCCGATCCTGTTGTTAAGTGGCTGGTTTACGATTCATTCTGTTTTCGATGCTTTTAAAGTTTTCCTATTTTTTATCTTTGTTGGGATCATTTTATGGTCTGTCCTTTTCACATTAACCCAATTTTTCTCTCGATAAATTGCTCAACAAAAAGAAGCCCTCTTTCGAGAGCTTCTTTTTCATGGGAGAGGAGAAACCGGACGAAGAGCTTATGGGGAAACGTAAGTCTTCTCCGCGGTTGTCTACGACACTTGTGATGTCGATAATTATAGAATGGCCCAAAGGTTTCCTTTTTATACATATTCGTCAACAATCCGTCAACAATTTTTTGTATAGGCAGAAGCAGTGTTTTTCAAACCAAACCGGAGTGTGGTACGATAGCTTAAAGAATAAATATATGTACATAGAGAGAAAAGGTGACGTATTCGTGAGAGTGGTATCTGGAAGTGCGAAGGGCAGGCCGCTGAAGGCTGTTCCCGGCACAGGTACGCGTCCAACCACTGATAAGGTGAAGGAAGCGTTGTTTAGTATGATTGGTCCTTATTTTGAGGGCGGAGCAGCATTGGATCTGTTTGCAGGCAGTGGGGGTCTCGGCATCGAGGCGCTGAGCCGCGGCATGGACAAGGCTGTTTTTGTTGATCTGGAATCGAAAAGTATTGAAGTGATCCGCGAAAATCTGAAGGCAACGAGGCTGGAGGATCAGGCGGCTGTATATCGGAATGACGCAGGTCGTGCGCTCAAAGCGCTGGCTAAACGTAACGCAACATTTGATCTGGTGTTTCTCGATCCGCCCTATCGCATGAAGAACGGGCACGAGTTAATGTTAACGATGCACGAACTGGAGCTGCTTACCCAAGGTGCGACCATCGTGCTTGAGTATGAATCCAAACATGAATACCCGGAGCAATTCGGTCCGTTTGAGCAAACGCGTAAAGCGGTGTACGGGGAGACAGCTGTATCGATTTACGATTATGTACCCGGTGCGGCAGAGGATGAAGAAAACAGCATCACAGAAGAGGAGGCTCCTCATGACTGAAATGATTCATCGGCAGGAACGCATTGCCGTATACCCAGGAAGCTTTGATCCCGTAACGATGGGACATCTCGACATTATTGCGAGAGCGTCTAAACAGTTTGACCGTGTCATCGTCGCTGTATTAAACAATATGAGTAAAAATCCGCTGTTCACGGTAGAGGAACGCAAAGAGTTAATTCTTACTGTAACCAGCCACCTGCCGAATGTGGAAGTGGATAGCTTCCGTGATCTGACCGCTAATTATGTACGTCAAAAGGAAGCGCAGGTTATCGTTCGCGGCATCCGCTCCGTAACCGATTTTGAATATGAGTTGCAACTCGCGTCGACCAACAGCAAGTTGAACCCGGATGCGGAAACGATTTTTATGATGACCAACCCGAAATACTCCTACCTCAGTTCCAGTATCGTTAAAGAAATCGCCCACTATCATGGGGATGTAACGGATCTGGTATCGCCTGAAGTTGAAGCTGCGCTTCGTCAGAAGATCAGCGAGAAAAAAGGCGGTTAATCCATAAGGTAAGGCCCGAGAGACTAATCATTACCCCAAGAAGTAAAGCGAGACTTAGGGCTGCTACAGGGAAGCTGTTCCAGATGAGTTGCCATGTACTTGTGGTGTCTGGAAATTGCAGAAACGGCCAATAGAATAAAGAGTTTGAGCGCTCTACCGCAGTGGTCTGCCATGTGGTCGATACTTCTGTGCTGTAACGGCTGAATGGTTCCCACAACCAGAGGGTAAGACTAAAGGCGGTTAACCCATGTCCTAATCGAACGATAATGAAAAAGAGCATGGAATGCAGTCCGGGGATGGCTGTTCTTAGCATCGACGAGACTTGTAGGTGCGAGCATACGCCTCCCCAGCCAAGCGCACCTGCCAGGAATGCCATCAGTAGGGCGGGTGCTATTGCTGTTTTGCTAATGTGGTATGTCCCCAGGTGAAGCTCCAGCACAGAAGGCCAAACTGCAGCTGAAATACCGGGAGTCAGATAGAGTGAGAGTAACCGGATAAATACAGCAAAAACGATGATGTATCCTCCAGTTAATAATAGAATTTGTACGGCCTGAGATACGGTGTCCCCCAGTAATCTGCCAAACCCTCGTGCGTCCCGGCTATGTGCTTCTCTAGCGGTTCGCAACATGCGCGAACCGATGCGAAGTTTCTGAGAATTCTGAGCTAAGGGATGCAGTTGCTTCTTTTCTGTCTCTGTGTGATCTTGGGCTGGTGAGAGAGAAAGGACATCTGTATTAGGTGACATGGAGTCTGGTACAAGATTTTTTTTGCGGGATGCAGGAATGAAACGAATGGCAACGGCGGCTGCAATCCAGCCACTGATCCAGTGTATAATGAGGAGAAAATATCCAGCGGCAGGATTATGAAGAAAAGCACCTCCAACAACAAGCAGAATCATCATGGGGTTGGCAAAATGAGCTGCTGCCGTAATAATAACCGCCTGTCTGGCGGTCATTTGTTGATCCTTGAGTAATCGAGATACGGCATCTGCGGCGGCAGGAAAACCTCCACACATGCCCACAGCGAGAACGAACCCGGTATGGCCGGGTAGCTTGAACAAACGCCTCATCAGGGGCTCTAGCAGAACCCCCAGGGCGTGGGTAAAGCCAAACGCGGTCAGCATTTGGGATAACATCAGGAACGGCAGCAGGGCAGGAAAGACAATTTTCCACCAGATGTCGAGTCCTTGAATGGATGCGTCGAACGCTTCTTTCGGAGATGCAACTATTGCAACAACCAGCATGAATGCACTGGTGCTCAGGAATACGGTTCGTACCAAACCGGGACTTCGAACCTCACTGGATACGGTCATCGTTTCACCTCATATCAATTAACGCCCCTTGGGCATTGGGATTATAGTGGACGGCCGAATCACGTTCGTAAACGGTTCGGCCTTGACCGGATAGACGGCGAATCATCCTGCGGCCTATCCGGCCTGTACCATTGTATGCAGGAACAACAAGGTGTTAGACTTGGATTGTAATCATATGGAATAAGATGAGCTAAATGAATTACACAAAGCAACTCTTGTGGAGTGGGTTCAGCTTGTATAGAGATAAAGAACGGAGGCTCATGAGATGAATCGGTTCCGGAAAACAGGTGGTTTCAGAGCTTCGATCTACGTGATCGCGGTGGCTCTTATTGTCTATCTTACGGTGTACATGCCAACGCCGTATATTATTTATAAACCTGGCAGTGCGGATGAAGTTAAACCCATGGTTACCGTGAAGGACGGTGACAAAGATGAAAAAGGCGTATTCATGATGACCACCGTGTCGGCAACGTATGCCAATTTATTTTTGCTAGGCACTTCGTATTTTGATAAAAATGCACAAGTGGATAAAAAGGAAGATCGTCTGCGTGGTAAAAGCGAGGCGGAATACTCCGCTGAACAGGTCTGGTTCATGAGTGATTCGCAATCCTCTGCCATGGAAGCGGCCTATGAGAAAGCGGGCATTGCATACTCCATTGTGCCTGAAAACATCTTTGTGTTTGGTCTTTCGGAAAATCCCAAACCGGATGGAGATATTGAACCCGGAGATATTATTCTGGGTGTGAACGGTACAGCTACACCGGATAATACGGTGCTTGCCAAACAGCTGGAAGGAAAAAAAGCCGGGGATACGGTGGAGATGCAATTGGAGCGCGGCGGTGAAACGATTAGCCGGGATATCACGCTGGTTGAGGTGAAAGACAGCAAGACAGGCAAGATGCGTACTGGACTTGGGGTGATGATTGGTGCCGTGCAGAAGGTGAAGCCGGAAGACCCGAACAAACAAATCACATTTTCAAGCACGCAGGTGGGAGGTCCTTCTGCCGGGTTAATGTTCACGTTAGAGATTTATAATCAGTTGACTCTTGGTGATCTGACCAAGGGACATCGGATTGCTGGTACAGGTACGATTACGAAAGATGGTGTTGTAGGAGCCATTGGCGGTGTGCAACATAAAATTGTCGCTGCCGACCGTAAAAAGGCAGAAATCTTCTTTGTACCTAAAGACAACTACAAAGAAGCTGAGGCCAAAGCAAAAGAGATCAACACTCCAATGAAGCTTGTGCCCGTGAGCACACTCGATGATGCGTTAGCCTTCTTGAAAACTCTGTCTGTGAAGTCTTAAGTGAAATAAGAGTATCTTACTAGAAGATTGGACTTAGAAGAGCTTGGGCAGTGACCTCTTTTAAAATAAGAAGGTACGCTCGGAAAAACAGTTATAGGAGATTCATAAAAAAGAGCGAGAAAGCAATGAGAAAAAGGGATGTAAATTAAGTGTCCAGGTCAGGTTGAATAATACGATAAGTGTTATGCATTGGTAGGATACATGTGTAAGACGTTGCTTTTAAAAAATCGAAATGACAAAATCCCTTGTGATGACAGCCAAAGGCTGGGCACAGGGGATTTTTTGCTGGTTCTATAGTTTGTAGGGCGAGATGAGTCAGATTCTCACGGGTGATTCGTAGTAGTCGCTATACATTATGCGTGATATGTTGCGCGAATCCTGTTGGTCATGGGCAAGAGCATAGGCGGCTTGCGCCTGGATATCCAATTCCAGTTGAGCATGTTCAAACGTTGAGGGTTTCATTACAACAGGCAGGGTGGCTGTTTTTTTCATCTGTTTGAGCAGACTCTGGCCTGTTGAAGTGAAACCGAGGACACGCAGATATCCGGGTCCGGTGACTAATCGCTCTGGTGAACATTCTTCTTTTGTGTGGTTCAGGAGCAGGTGGGCGAGCATGCGCTGCAGTTTGGTGCGCGTGTAACGCCGGGTTTTGAGCGCATTCAGGAGAGTTTCGACTGAAGGCTCGGGGAGCTGGGCGAGTGCACGTATGAGCCGGTGCTCTAGTCCTTCCGTTACTTCGGCGATACGTTCCAGCTCGGAGGCACGGCGGGTGGCCGCGATGTGCAGCAGCGGCTGGGCAAAGCGCTCCCAGTGTATGGGAGCGCGTCCTTCTTGCCATTCGCGATGCAGAATGGCAAGGGTTGCCGCCGGCACATATGGTGCGGCGGCTTGGGGCCCGTCCGCCAGCAGCAGGCGGCGGACAGCTGTGGCACTGGCGATCGCCCCCGGACCGGGCGTCGCCTGGTGATAGGCGGCACCGGTACGTGCCGCCGTCAAGGGCTGGATCGCGCTGCCTAGCCGTTGCAGCGCGATCAGGTAGTGCAGCCCAAGCGAATTGTTGGGCTGCTCCAGCAGTGCCGCGGCGTCGTGAGCATCGACGCCGCCGGGCGCCAGCGCTGCCGCCGCGCCTGCGTACGCGGCGGGGTAGCTGGCGCCTTCCCGCAGGCGGCGCGCGATATCCTCGCGCAGCCCTGCGGGCTCCACAGCCAGCACGCGCGCAATGCGTTGCAGGCTGTCGATGTCGCCGGACTCGCTGCCAAAGCAGAGCGAGTCCACAACTCCGGTGCGGTGCAGCAAGGATACCGCACCAAAGGCAAACCACTCCGCCGGTTGAACCGCATAGGCAACCGGCAGTTCAAGCACGAGATCGGCGCCAGCATGGAGCGCCATCTCGGTGCGTGCCCTTTTAGCAACGATGGCGGGTTCGCCACGCTGGAGAAAAGGGCCGCTCATCACGGCAACAACGGCGTCTGCTTCGCTAAGCCGCCGCGATTCATTCAGATGATGCACATGTCCGTTGTGCAACGGGTTATATTCCACAATAACGCCTACAGCTTTCATGAGCGTTACTCCTTCCTGCCGCGTTGAAATCTCCCATTGGGTCGTTAATCACGCGGGTCATGACATTTTTACAATATGGGATAGCATACAATTGTTTGTTCACCGTCAAAGCTCATTTTACCTCTTTCATCATAGAATAGAGCTGCCATTAGAGCAAATGATGAAAAAAGGCACAGAACCAGCATCCGCAGATGCAGCCTGTACCTGAAATATAGCTATTATTATCTTTCTTTCCGACTGTATTTTATGCTCACACATTCTCCGTAGCAGGAGCAAGACTGGCTTTTGGCCCGAAAAATTCATAATGGATACGATCTTCTGCAACACCAATGGACAGAAGTTCTGCATATACCGAACGCATAAACGTGACAGAGCCGCACAGATAATAGTTCGCATCCGGTTCTTGAATGACTTGACGAAGCCATGCCGCATCCATGTATCCCTGTTTGTAAACCAGCTCATTTTCCAGATCGGAATCGGCAGGAGAAGTGTAACAATAGTGTGCGTTGAGATTAACATGCTCCTGAGCCAGTTGGCTTACGTGATGGCGGAACGCGTGCGATAATCCGTTCGGGCTAGCATGTAAAAAGGTAATGGAACGCTGATCATCCGACTCTAACATTGTATTCAGCATGCTGACCATAGGGGTTATTCCTACACCTCCGCTTAACAGCACAACAGGACGCGGATCTTCCATGTCCAATGTGAAATCACCCGCAGGAGCGGAAAGTTCGACCAGGCTCCCCTCTGTAATATGATTGTGAAGATAATTGGAAATTACACCGTCAGGGCGATCCGATCCGCCCGACTCACGTTTCACGGATATACGATAATAGGGTTTGCCAGGTGCGTCGGAAAGGGTATACTGACGAATCTGAGTAAATTCCTGTCCGGCAGGCTGGATTTTAATGCTGATATATTGTCCTGCCTTGTATGAAGAGATAGACTTGCCATCCTCCGGTATCAAATAAAACGAAGTGATGAGTTCGCTTTCTTGTACTTTTTTGGCAACTTTGAAGGTTCTGAAACCGTCCCATCCACCCGTTTGATTTGCGGCTTCGCTGTACATATCCTGCTCAATGCCTATAAAGGCATCTGCAATCACTTGATAAGCATCGCCCCAAGCGGCTAAAATTTCATCAGTTGCGGCATCACCGAGTACATCTTTGATGGCTTGAAGCAGATAAGTGCCAACGATAGTGTATTGTTCAGGTACAATGCCGAGGCTACGGTGTTTGTGAGCAACCTGACGAACGGCTGGCAAAATAGCCGCGAGGTTATCGATGTGCATTGCCGCGGTGTAAACCATGTTGGCGAGTGCGGCTTGCTGACGGCCTTGTTTTTGATTTGCGTGATTGAAAATGTTTAATAGCTCCGGGTGAGCCGTAAACATCGTTTGATAGAAATGGCGTGTAATGGCTTCTCCATGAACTTCAAGTACGGGTACTGTAGATTTGATTACGTCAATCGTTTGTTGGCTTAACATGTAATTTCCCTCCCGATTTTCTTTGAAATATCAATAATAGATGGTTATAAAAATGGTTGTGAAAGTTACTTTGTGATTGAATCTACGACAAGTATAGGCATCAGGTCTAGCGACCTGTGTGACATAGATCACACCATTCGTTAACGATTGGTGACCGATGTAAGGAGTGGAGAGCATCAGATATAAGTAAGGGATAGAATCGTAAGTATAGATCCTATAGATGACTTGTAGTTATGATGGAGTAGGTCTATAATAGATCAGATGTGACGGCTGAATCGGAGTGATCGTTTTCCAGAAAGGGTGTAAAGTTAAAAGTGTTGACAAACCTCTTGGAAAATCGGTATAATGATTTTTGTTTGTTAAGTCAGTTTCATAAATCTTTTGTGAGTGACAGACAGCATACATACAGTCAGGAATGAACGCACATATTAGGATCGTCTTGAACTGTATACTGCCGCCATTCGTTAGACAACTATTTATGAAATTGGTTTCGTTTGGAGTGATAGAACATGATAATGCCATTTCGCAAAGTGGCAACCAGTGATCGCCCCCTGCGCTTTAACGAACAGTGGGATATCAAACATCTGGTTTCTAACCGACAAGATATCACAGCCGTTACTCCGCTGACTGCAGATTTGTCTGCAGAGATCAGAGAGGAGAACGTTGTGGATGTTCATGGCAAACTGACAGTAGGGGTGGACATGTTGTGCTCCCGTTGTCTCAAGCCGCTAAGTGAACATTTTCATATTGATTTTCATGAGCAATTCAAGCAGGGAAAACAACCGGAGGAATTATCTGAAGATGACGATACTCTCTATGTGGATGAGGATAGCGTTGATCTGAAAGGTTATGCCGAGGAAGCTTTTCTGCTGGATCTTCCGTTTGTACCGCTCTGTAGCGAGACATGCAAAGGACTTTGTCCTAAGTGTGGCCATGAGCTGAACGAAGGTGACTGCGGTTGCGATAACCAGGTTATTGATCCGCGGCTTGCAGGACTCAAGGATTTTTTTAAATGAGCATGATTGAAAATCGAACGTAACAACTACCTGCAAAGGTTGATTTTGATAAGGAGGTGGGAATAATGGCAGTACCTCAACGGAGAACGTCCAAGACGCGTCGCGACAAACGTCGCACTCACTTTAAATTGGCTGTACCGGGCATGGTGAAATGTGAACAATGCGGCGAATTGAAGCTTGCTCACCACGTGTGCAAAGTGTGCGGAACGTACAAAGCAAGAGAGATCATCTCTCAATAATAGCTACACATCAAGCAACACTTCATTTCGATGAGGTGTTGCTTTTTTGTGTAAAGAAAAGTGAACACATAAGCTTGTTCAAGCGGGTATGTATGCTTGTTACACATGTTCATCAGCACTTTGATGAAGTGATGTGAATTTGTTATACTAGCCTTTCTTTTTGACACAGGATGAGATATACTATAGTTTAGTACCAGGTTCTAAGATTTGACGTTACATACAGATCATCATACACTTTTATTTAGAAGCTCCCTGAATAAGCAGGGCTACAGCATATAAAGAAGTAAGGTTTGAAAGAACGAACCTAAAGGTAGGTTCTGGAAACGATACAGCGGGGGGTGTCAGGCATCGAGCGTTTACCGAAGAGACAGAGGCAACAGCAGTTAACCAAAATGATAGACGAGAATCCGTTTGTGACCGATCAGGAGCTTACACGTCAATTGAAGGTAAGTATCCAGACGATCCGTCTTGACAGGCTGGAACTTGGCATACCGGAGCTTCGGGAACGGATGAAACTGATGGCGGAGCGCTCGTATGATCAGGTGCGATCACTGCCCCTGCATGAGATTATCGGTGACATTGTGGATTTACAGCTGGACAAGAGCGGGATATCCTTATTTGAGATCAAAGAGGAACATGTTTTTTCAAGAACAGGTATTGCCCGCGGGCACTATGTCTTTGCACAAGCGAATTCACTTGCTGTCGCTGTCATTAATGATGAGATTGCGTTAACTGCTTCGGCAGATATACGTTTTGTTCGCTCTGTTCGTTTGGGAGAAAAGTGTATTGCCAAAGCTTATGTGAAATCAATTCCCGGTCAGAAGGGGAAAGCCAAAGTTGAAGTGTTCACCTATGTTGGTGAAGAAATGGTGTTCCAAGGTAATTTTGTGATCTATCATTCAGGTGGAGAAGACAGCAAAGAAGGAGGTCATATGGAATGAGAATCGTCATTGATGCCATGGGAGGAGATCATGCTCCTGCGTCAACCGTAGAAGGGGCTATTGCCGCAGCTACGGAATGGGCGGATACACAGATCGTCCTGGTTGGCGATGAAACCAAGATTGAACCTCTTTTAAGTCAGTCAGGAGCAAGACCGGCCAATTTGAGCGTTCGACACGCTTCCGAAGTGATTGGTTCAGATGATGAGCCAGTAAAGGCAGTAAGGCGCAAAAAGGATTCTTCCATGGTTGTAGCCGGACGTATGGTCAAAGAGAAGGAAGCCGACGCCATGATCTCGGCAGGGAATACAGGGGCGTTAATGACGGCTGGTTTGCTTGTTGTAGGCCGGATGGACGGAATTGAACGTCCTGCACTTGCCCCCATGATTCCCACGATGGATGATGTAGGTGTGCTTGCGCTAGACCTCGGTGCGAATATGGATGCTAAACCGGAACACTTGGCACAATACGCGCTGATGGGCAGTTTGTACCGGCAAAAAGTACAAGGCATTGCCTCCCCGAGAGTGGGGTTGCTCAACGTGGGCACAGAGCCGGGCAAAGGCAATGAGTTGACCAAACATGCCTATCCGCTCTTAGAACAGCTTCCGATTCGTTTTGTGGGGAATGTAGAGGCACGTGATGTACTGACTGGTGCCTGTGATGTGCTGGTGTGTGACGGGTTTGCCGGCAACATCCTGCTGAAATCACTGGAAGGCGCGGCAGGAGCGATATTCGGTCTGCTCAAAGAAAAATTTACTTCATCCTTCAAAAATAAATTGGCTGCGGCGGTACTCATGCCAGAATTGCGTGGGTTAAAGAGCAAACTTGATTATACGGAGCACGGTGGTGCCCCATTGTTAGGTTTGAGTGGACTGGTCGTCAAAAGCCATGGTTCCGCTGACGGCAATGCGATCAAAAATGCCGTGCGTCAGGCACGGATTGCAGTACAAAACCAGTTGGTGGAGAGCATATCTAAGGAAATTAGTGGGAAGTGAGTGACGATATGAATAATTTGCGTCCGGTAGGGATTATTGGTACAGGTAAATATGTGCCGGAGAAGATTTTGACAAACAGTGATTTGGAAAAAATGGTCGATACGAATGACGAGTGGATTGTCAGTCGTACAGGTATTAAGGAGCGGCACATCGCTGCACCGGATCAAGCTACTTCTGATCTAGCCTATGAGGCAGCAATAAAAGCGCTTGAATCTGCTGGCATGACAGGCAGTGATCTGGATCTGATTATCGTTGCTACGATTACACCGGATTCCTCTTTCCCGTCGACAGCTTGCATTCTGCAAGATAAGCTGGGAGCCAAGGGCGCTGCTGCATTTGATTTGTCTGCTGCTTGTTCCGGGTTTGTATACGGCCTTGCAACGGCAACCAGTTTCATTCAAAGCGGCATGTACAACAACGCGCTTGTTATTGGTGCAGATTGTTTGTCACGTATTACAGACTACACAGACCGCAACACTTGTGTTCTTTTCGGTGATGGAGCAGGAGCTGTCGTTGTTGGTGAAGTTCCGGAAGGCCGTGGTTTCAAAGCATTTGATCTCGGTGCAGAAGGGGCAGGAGGCAGTCTTCTTAACATTGAAGGCGGTGGTTCACGTCTGCCAGCAAGTGCGGAAACGATCGAGAACAAAAAGCATTATATCTATATGAACGGCCGTGAAGTGTTTAAATTTGCTGTTCGTGTCATGGGTACAGCAACGATTGAAGTTCTTCGCAAAGCTGGCATGGATCGCACGGATGTTGATTTGTTCGTTCCACATCAGGCGAATGTTCGAATTATTCAATCGGCTATGCAACGACTTGAACTTCCAGAGGAGAAAGTGGTTGTCAATGTAGACAAGTATGCGAACACGTCGGCGGCATCCATTCCACTTGCACTGGTTGAAGCTGCAGAAGAAGGCCGTATGAAAGCAGGAGATACTGTTTTGATGGTTGGTTTCGGCGGCGGTTTGACTTGGGGCGCATCCGTACTCGTATGGTAAACTAGACAGCTGGAGGATGAATGAAATGGGTAAAATCGCTTTTGTATTCCCTGGACAGGGATCACAAAAAGTAGGTATGGCCAAAGATGTATATGAGTCTGTACCTGCAGCCACGGAAGTTTTTCGCACAGCAGATGAGGCGCTGGGCTTCTCGCTGAGCAACCTGATCTTTGAAGGACCAGACACGGAGCTGAAACAGACATCCAATACCCAGCCGGCACTGCTCACCGCGAGTATTGCACTGCTGGAAGCTTTCAAAGAAAAAGGAATTGAGGCAGACTACGTTGCAGGTCATAGCTTGGGCGAATACAGTGCACTAGTGGCAGCGGGTGTTCTTTCCTTTGAGGATGCTGTGCAAATTGTCCGGGCACGTGGTCAGTATATGGAAGAAGCTGTTCCAGGTGGACAGGGAGCAATGGCTGCTGTACTGGGTGCGGATCGGGAAGCGCTGGGGGTGCTTTGCCGTGAAGTGTCAGAAAGCGGAGATACAGTTGAACTTGCCAACATTAACTGTCCTGGACAAATCGTTATTTCGGGTGTAAAAGAGGGCGTTGCTGCCGTGTCAGAACGGGTGAAGGAAGCAGGTGGCAAGCGCGCAATTGCAATTGAAGTAAGTGGTCCGTTCCACTCTTCATTGATGAAAGGCGCTGCCGATAAGCTGGCCGATAAGCTGAGTACAGCGACGTTCTCACCTGCGAAGGTTCCTGTGGTAGCTAACGTAACCGCAAGACCTGCTGAAGATGGACAATTTCAGAACTTGCTTACCACCCAGGTCTATTCTCCGGTTTTATGGGAAGACAGTGTGACATGGCTGATTGAGCAAGGTGTGGATACGTTTGTTGAGATTGGTTCAGGCAATGTATTAACCGGTTTGATTAAAAAAACAGATAAAACCGTAAAATTATACAATGTAAACAGTCTTGAAACCTTGGAAGCAACTGCTGCTGATCTTAAAAAATAATTAAATCACATAAGCAAAACTATTTATTTACACTTTAACGGAGAGGACAGAAAAAACCTGGGAAAGCGAAGCTACAAGCTTTCTGCAAGAAAGCTGCATCGGAAGCGTAGGCCTCGCCTTTATCACCAGATTTTTCCCTTTGGAAAAGGGAATCAAGAAAATCTGGGGATAACAGCGATTGAAAGGTTATTCTGTCATCGGAGTGGCTGTGTAAATAATCGAATTTCAACTTGTGTAGATTCAGGGAGAGGAGGAATGGTTATGTCTAAACCGTTAGAAGGTAAAAATGCATTAGTAACCGGAGCATCCCGCGGAATTGGCCGCAGTATTGCACTTGCCTTGGCTGAAGCCGGAGCGAATGTTGCTGTAAACTATGCGGGCAGTCAGGCTGCGGCAGAGGAAGTGGCCGAAGAGATTCGTGCAAAAGGTGTTCAGGCGATTACGATTCAGGCGAATGTAGGTCAGATGGTTGAAGCGGAACAGATGGTGAAAACAACGCTTGAAGCATGGGGCAATGTCGATATTCTGGTGAATAATGCGGGGATTACACGGGACAACCTCATTATGCGTATGAAAGAAGAAGAGTTCGATCAAGTTATCGAAACGAATCTTAAAGGGGTGTTTAACTGTCTGAAGGCAGTAACACGTCCAATGATGAAACAACGTTCAGGAAGAATTATTAACATCTCTTCTGTCGTTGGTGTGCTGGGTAATCCGGGTCAAGCCAACTACGTGGCTGCCAAAGCGGGAGTTATCGGTTTAACGAAGGCTTCTGCTCGAGAACTTGCTTCTCGCGGAATTACGGTGAACTGTGTTGCACCGGGCTTCATTGAAACCGATATGACCAAGGAATTGTCTCAGGAGCTGGTCGATGGTATGCTTAGTGGCATTCCGTTGTCCCGTCTGGGACAGCCGGATGAAATTGCTGGTGTGGTTACATTCCTTGCATCAGAAGCTTCATCTTATATGACAGGTCAAACACTGCATGTCGATGGCGGCATGTACATGTAAATTTCCTGGACTTTGAATCAAAGTCGGGGAACAGGCGCTGGACGATCCGAAATGCCGGAAAAAGGCCGGGTTCCCCGGCCGGGAGCCGCATATGTCTTCTATGGCATTTTGCCTGCGATTCTCGTATAATACCAAGGAGGAGGTGAACCGGATGTCCGATGTATTGGAGCGTGTAAAACGCATCGTCGTCGACCGCTTGGGCGCAGACGAAGCTGAAGTTACACTTGAAGCATCTTTCAAAGAAGATTTGGGTGCTGATTCTTTGGATGTAGTGGAATTGGTCATGGAATTGGAAGATGAATTCGATTTGGAAATCTCTGATGAAGATGCAGAAAAAATTACGACCGTAGGTGAAGTTGTAAACTACATACAATCTCATACCTAAAGTCAATTCAGTCCCGCTCCTGTTTTCGAACAGGCGGGACTTCTCATCATTCATTGGTTTTTCACATCCCGCAGACAAGGTGCCTGCTGATCTTTGGAGAGGCGTCTTGCATTCGAGTCTGCGGATATTCCCACAAAATACTTGCGTAATGCAGTCGATATAGAGGTGAGTCGGTTGAAACAAAGAGTTGTAATTACCGGAATGGGCGTAATGACATCGCTCGGAAAAGATATAGAGACGTTCTGGGGCAGTTTAATGGCAGGAAAGTCCGGAATTTCTCAGATTGAGGCATTTGATGTTAGTGAATACACGACACAGATTGCAGCCGAGATCAAAGATTTCAACCCGGAAGAATATATGGATCGAAAAGACGCACGGAAGATGGATCGTTTTGTACAGTTCGCTGTGGCAGCTGGTTTCAAAGCTGTTGAAGATAGTGGTCTGAAAATCAACGAAAATATTGATGCAGAACGTTTTGGTGTATCGATTGGTTCTGGTATTGGTGGATTGGGAACTTGGGAAGATCAGCACAATGCGCTTTTGCAAAAAGGCCCTAAACGTGTGAGCCCGTTCTTTATTCCGATGATGATTTCGAATATGGCATCTGGACAGATGTCCATTTCACTTGGTGCCAAAGGACCGAACATCAACGTTGTTACCGCTTGTGCGACAGGAACACACTCCATTGGAGATTCGTTCAAGTTGATTGCCAATGGCGATGCAGATGCGATGATCTGCGGCGGTGCTGAAGCAACCATTAGGCCAACTGGACTTGCAGGTTTCTGCGCGATGCGTGCGATGTCTACACGTAATGACGATCCTACGAAGGCAAGCCGTCCTTTTGATACAGGTCGTGACGGATTTGTTATGGGTGAAGGTGCCGGAATTCTGATTCTGGAATCTCTGGAACATGCTCAGGCTCGTGGCGCACGAATCTACGGTGAAGTAATCGGTTACGGTCTGACAGGTGATGCACACCATATGACAGAACCAGATCCAGATGGAGCAGCACGTTGTATGACGATGGCGCTTCGCAATGCAGGCATTCAGCCGGAAGAAGTGGATTACATCAATGCACACGGAACTTCAACACCAGTAGGTGACCGTTCCGAAACGTTAGCCATCAAAAAGGCGTTTGGCGATCATGCGTACAAGCTTGCCGTAAGTTCCACCAAGTCCATGACAGGCCATATGCTTGGCGCTGCAGGTGGTGTAGAGGCAGTTATCTGCGGATTGTCCCTGACACATCAGACACTGGCTCCAACGATCAACCTGGAAGATCAGGACCCTGAATGTGATCTGGATTACGTGCCTAACGTTCCACGTCAAACCAAAGTGAATGTAGCAATGTCCAATTCATTTGGATTTGGCGGTCACAACGCTACCATTATTCTCAAAAAATTTGAAGCATAAGGGGCTAGTTCGTTTGAGTGAAGATCTGAAGCAGTTACAACAAAAACTTCAAATCAAATTTGACAACAGGCAGCTTCTAAAACAAGCGTTTACCCATGCTTCTTACGTAAACGAACACCGATTCAGTCAACATCAGGATAACGAACGTCTGGAGTTTCTGGGCGATGCAGTATTGGAGTTGACTGTATCGGAGTACTTGTATCATCTGTATCCTAACCGTCCGGAAGGAGAACTAACAAAGATGCGGGCATCCATTGTCTGTGAACCTTCCCTGGTCAAATTTGCTGAAGCGCTTAGTTTTGGACAATATGTACTTCTTGGAAAAGGTGAGGAATTAACTGGAGGACGTACACGTCCAGCTCTTCTGGCGGATGTGTTCGAGTCATTTATAGGTGCGTTATACCTGGATCAGGGTCTTGAACCTGTGCGAGCATTTCTGGATCAGCATGTGTTTCCGTTAATCGTTGTTGGCAGCAAGCTGCAAATGAGTGATTACAAAACAGAGTTGCAGGAACTCACACAGCATCACAATATGGGGGCTCTGGAGTACCGGATCGTCGAAGAGCGGGGACCAGCCCATGAACGTGAGTTTGTCTCGGAGGTCCATATGGGCCAAGAACGACTTGGCCGAGGTACAGGACGCTCCAAAAAAGAGGCGGAACAACAGGCAGCATCTGCGGCGCTTGAACGATTGAAGCTTCCGGAGGCCTGAATTGTACCAGGCAGCGCTTAGACAAACGAAGAGCAAAGAGCAGCCCGCGGGCCCGCCCCGGCGGAAGTAATCGGCCGGACTGCTTTTTGCTCTTTTTTTTGTAAAGAGACTCGGGAGGCATTATCGGATTTTTTACTAGGTGTCGAAGGCATTAATTGAAATTTGCAAGAGGAGGTGACGAGAAGCCCTATGTTTCTGAAACGAATAGAATTGGGTGGATTCAAGTCATTCGCCGACAAAACGGAAATGGAATTTGTTCGTGGCATTACAGCGGTTGTAGGTCCGAACGGAAGCGGTAAAAGTAATATATCCGATGGTATCCGCTGGGTATTGGGGGAGCAAAGCGCCAAGTCACTCCGTGGCGGTAAAATGGAAGATATTATTTTTGCAGGCAGTGATGCGCGTAAAGCTGTCAACTACGGAGAGGTTTCCCTTACACTGGACAATGAGGATCATGCACTCGCTTTGGATTTCGGTGAAGTAACCGTGACCCGTCGTGTTCATCGCAGCGGGGACAGTGAGTATTTTATCAATAAACAATCCTGTCGCTTGAAAGATATCACAGAACTGTTCATGGATACGGGGATAGGTAAAGAGGCTTACTCGATTATTGGACAAGGACGCATTGAGGAGATCTTGAGTACTCGTTCAGAGGATCGCCGTGGAATCTTTGAAGAGGCATCAGGAATCGTTAAATATAAATCCCGCAAACGGGATGCAACGCGCAAGCTGGATGAGACAGAGCAAAATCTGCTACGTATTCACGATCTTGTAACCGAACTGGAAGATCAGATTGGCCCGCTGAAAGAACAATCCGAGAAAGCCATGCATTACAAGCAACTTCGTTCCGAACTCAAATCAAAGGAAATTTCGATGTATGTGTATCAGATTGAACAGATTCATGCTTCCTGGAGCAAAGCGAGCGAACGTCTGGAATCACTTAAACACGAAGAGGTTGGATTGGCGGCGATTGTATCCACACATGATGCAAAGCTGGAGAATGATCGCAATGCACTGCGTCTGCTGGAAACGGAGACGGAAGAACTTCAGGCTGCTTTGTTGCAATTTAGTGAGGCAACAGAGAAAAGCGAAGGGCATGGAGAGCTTCTTCGGGAACGTTCGCGTAATCTGCAAGCGAATCAGGAGCAACTGAGGGAAACGCTGGCGGTGAGCGAGCAGAGACATCAGGAACGTGAAGCTGAGCTGATTGCCTTGCGAGAGAAGTTTGGCAAGCTTGAACTGGAACTGGCTGATGTAAAAAATCGTTTGTCCGAAGAAGAAGCTAAGCTTATCGGTGTTACGGGTGGAATAAGTCAGCAGCAGGAGGAGAGCCTCAAAGGGAACTTGCTGGAACTGATGAATCAGATGGCGCAGGCACGAAACGAAATACGGTATGTGGACCAGCAAAAAGAAACGCTGGAGCGCAGAATGAACCGTGCATCAGAAGAATCCGGCAAATGGGAAGAACAGAAAGAGACGTTAGAAGGCCGTAAAGCAGAGATTCAGAAAAAAGTGGTTCGGTTAGGTAAGGAAATCAGTGAACTGCGCGGGGGTTATATTTCGGAAAGCGAACGGCTGCAGTCTTTGCAAAAACTCCTGGAAGAGAGCCGTGGTACTGTACGTAAATGGGAGCAAAAGCGCGAAGCACAAGTGTCCCGCCGGGATACGATGAAAGAAATGCAAGATGATTTTGACGGCTTCATGCTGGGCGTAAAAGAAGTGCTCAAAGCTTCTCGAAAGGGGACGCTAAACGGAGTACATGGTGCTGTGGCAGAACTCGTCAAAGTTCCCGAAAAGATCGAGCTTGCGGTAGAAACAGCGATGGGGGCTGCGCTACAGCATATCGTCATGGAGAACGAGGCCGTATCCAGACAGGCTATTGCTTTCTTGAAGCAACGTCAGTTGGGACGTGCAACCTTTCTTCCGCTGGACGTTATTCGTCCTCGTTCAATCGGTGCAGGTGAACGCTCGATGGTTGAGGGTATGGACGGTTTTGTTGGCATCGGTGCTGAACTTGTACAGTATGATTCAAGATATGCCTCGATCATCGGTAGCTTGCTCGGAAATGTCATCATTGCAGAAACGTTGGAGTTTGCGAATAAAATTGCGGCACGTTGTCAGTATCGTTTCCGCGTTGTAACCCTCGAAGGGGATGTCGTCAACGCTGGCGGTTCCATGACTGGCGGCAGTCAGCATAAAAAAAATGGCAGTCTGCTCAGCCGCAAGCGGCAACTGGATCAGCTGGATCAAGATATTGTGGATACCGAGCAGCAGATTGTGAAACTGCATCGCAGTGTGGAAGATGTCAAAGCTCAGCTGGAGCAGTGTCAGGACAAGCTGGATCAGCTACGTCAGTCTGGTGACGATACCCGAAATGCAGAGCAACAGGCCTCGATGGAGATGAAGCAGGTTGAGCATGAACTGCGCCATGTATTGGAGCAGGTCGCTGTGGCAGGTCAGGAAAAGAACGGCTTTACGGAAGAAATTAAGGAACTGGACAAATCCCGGGTTGAAGCGGAGAAAAAACTTGAGCAACTTGAGGAAGAGGAGAAAGCAACTCATCGCGCTATTCATGCAGCAGAGTTTGCCCGGAAGGCCAATGAGTCTGCAAAAGAAGAGTTGCAAACACAGCTGACCGAACTGAAAGTCCGGGAAGGTAAGCTGGATCAGGAACGCTTCTCAAATGAAGAGCAATTGCGGAGATTGGAGCGAGAGGTTGATTCACTAGTCAAAGATCTGCGACAGAATCGTACGTTGCTCGCTTCGATGGAAGCTGATTTTAAGAAAACACAGAGTGAAAGTGTAAAACAGATTGAAGATTTAAACGAGTACAAGCTTAAAAAGGCACAGGCATCTCAAGAATTGGACTTCAAACGTGCCGCGCGCAGTGAACTGTCGAAAAAGCTGGAGCTGGCCGAGAGTGAAACGAAGGAGCAGCGCACACAGCTCAAAGCGGTGGAAGAGCAGATGCGTCAGACTGAAATTTCCGTGAACCGTCTGGATGTTGAACTGGAAAATATTTTGCGTAAGCTGACAGATGAATATGAGTTAGGCTATGAGCTTGCCAAAGAACGTTATCCAGTGCCTGAAGATGTGGAGAGCACACAAGCTGAGGTACAGAAGTTAAAACGTGCAATATCCGCTCTTGGCGATGTGAATCTCGGTGCAATCGAAGAGTTCCAGCGGGTGAATGAGCGGTATGAGTTCCTGAACGAACAGAAGAATGATCTGGTGGAAGCCAAAACGACATTGTATCAGGTTATCAAGGAAATGGAAGATGAAATGGCGAAGCGTTTCAAATTTACATTTGACGCGATCCGTCGTGAATTTGGTACCGTCTTTACGAAGCTGTTTGGCGGTGGACGTGCTGATCTGGTTCTGATGGACCCTGAGCGACTCCTTGAAACAGGCATTGATATCGTAGCCCAGCCACCGGGTAAGAAACTGCAAAATCTGCAACTGTTGTCGGGGGGAGAACGGGCCTTAACGGCGATGGCGTTGCTCTTTGCCATTCTGCACGTGAAACCTGTGCCATTCTGCGTATTGGACGAAGTTGAGGCTGCCCTGGATGAGGCGAACGTCGTTCGTTTCGCCCAATACTTGCGTGAGTTCTCTGAGCAAACCCAATTTATTGTGGTTACGCACCGGAAAGGCACGATGGAAGAGGCAGATGTCCTATACGGAGTTACGATGGAAGAGGGCGGAGTATCCAAGCTCGTTTCGGTTAAACTGGATGATGAGGAAGCAGACATCGCCTAATTGCATGGAGATTGCTGTGTGCTTCAAATAGGATTCATTTAATTTTACAAAATCATGACCATTTACGATTTAATTATCTACACGATGGAGGGGCTTTATGAGTTTCTTTAAAAAGCTACGGGACAGCATTGCAAGTAAAACGGAGTCGGTTACTAAACAGTTTAAGGATGGCCTGGAAAAGACACGCAAAGGGCTTGTGGAAAAAGTAACCGATCTGGTCATTCGCCGCAAAAAAATTGATGAGGAATTTTACGAGGAACTTGAAGAAATTCTGATCGGGGCAGACGTAGGCGTCAATACGGTCATGAATCTGATCGAAGACCTGCGCGCAGAAGTGAAGAAACGCAAAATTGAGGATGCGGCTGAGTTACAGCCTGTGTTGTCCGAGAAACTGACAGATTTGCTTCGTGGGGAACAAAACAATGAACTGAAAATGAATCCGGATGGCATTACGGTTATTTTATTTGTTGGTGTGAACGGTGTTGGTAAAACAACGACGATTGGCAAGCTGGCTCACCGTTTCAAGCAGCAAGGGAAAAAAGTAATTATGGCCGCTGGAGATACGTTCCGCGCCGGAGCGATCGAGCAGCTTGAAGTATGGGGACAGCGTGCAGGCGTTGATGTGATCAAACAGCAATCCGGTTCTGATCCGGCTGCTGTGATGTACGATGCGGTGCAGGCCGCGAAACAGCGCGGAGCCGATGTGTTGTTATGTGATACGGCAGGCCGATTGCAAAATAAAAGTAACCTGATGGACGAGCTGAACAAAATCTATCGTGTCATTCAGCGTGAGATTCCAAGTGCGCCGCATGAAGTGCTCATGGTGCTGGATGCGACGACGGGACAAAATGCGCTGAATCAGGCCAAACTTTTCGGAGAGAAAAGTGGAGTAACGGGTCTTGTATTGACCAAGCTTGATGGAACAGCTAAAGGTGGTATTGTAGTGGCAATCCGTCAGGAGCTGGACCTGCCTGTGAAGCTCGTTGGTCTTGGGGAGAAAATTGATGATCTGCAGGAATTTGATTCTGAGCAGTTTGTTCACGCGTTGTTCGCAGGATTAATTCAGGAGCAACCGGCAGAGAATGCCGAAGAAGAGAATACACAATCCTGATCTTGGGTCGTAAATGAATAATCATGTTCACCGTATTGCCGCTGCATCATGTGAGAGCTCACGTGTAATGTCATCGGCAATACGTGTATAATGAAAGGTAACTGATATTGTAATGGGTTAGAAAGGAAGGTTGATATGGCCAATACCTATACCTATTCCCGTCGTGAAGAGGTCGCCAATGCCGTGACACATGGAATCGGTGCTGCACTTAGTGTAGCTGCGTTAGTGTTGTTAATTGTATTTTCCAGTATGAAAGGCACGGCCTGGCATGTTGTTAGTTTTACAATCTATGGTATTACCATGCTGATGCTCTATACGAATTCAACGTTGGTGCACGCGCTCAAAGAGGGCAAGGCAAAAGACTTGTTTGAGTTTTTTGACCACTCTTCCATCTATCTGTTTATTGCAGGCACATATACGCCGTTTTTATTCGTCGCAGTTCGCGGAACGCTGGGCTGGACGCTATTCGGTGTCATCTGGGGCATTGCACTGGCCGGAGTGATCTTCAAAGCCTTTTTCACCAAGAAGTTTCTGTTTATGTCGACGATCTTCTATATTGCGATGGGGTGGCTGATCGTAATTGCTTGGCAACCGCTTGTGTCAGCAATTCCCACAGGGGGGATTGTACTATTGGTTGCAGGAGGCCTGATGTATACGCTGGGGACATTGTTCTATGTGTGGAGAGGTTTCCCTTTTCACCACGCGATCTGGCATCTGTTTGTACTGGCAGGCAGTATTCTGCATTTCTTCGCGGTCTTAATCTATCTGACACCACTTCGTTAGAAGCGTTAAACGAATCGTCTCTTCTTTAGGGATGTTTCGTTTTTCTTTTTGGTTCTGGCTTGAAAGACTTCTAGTTTGCTTTATTGAATGGACAGAAAATAAGTCTTTATAACGTCTAAAAATGGCATTTTTAAACTGTCCATGGCAGGCATAGCGTCTCTTTTTATTGTGACAAGTATTTTTGCTTGACATCCTGATTTGTTTTAGGTATTATTAGGAACGTTGCAAGAGTGTAAAGTGTTTTTCCTTGACGAAGGGAGTGCCCCGATATGAGTCAAGAAAATCGGCTTGAGAAAACAAACCGGATTAACTTGCTGTTTGCCTTTTACGAATCATTGTTGACAGAGAAGCAGCAAACATTTCTGAAATATTACTTTCATGATGATTTTTCACTTGGTGAAATTGCAGCCGAGTTTGAGATCAGCCGCCAGGCGGTATACGAACATATCAAGCGTGCTGAACAAGTGCTTGAAAACTATGAGAGCAAGCTTGGCTTGCTTGAGAAGTATGAAAGACGCAGCCGTTACCTTGAAGATTTACAACAAGCACTGGAACGCGCTGGCGTTACCGTGGATAACAACAAACCAATACACGATCTCGTTGCTTTGCTGGGAGAGTAACCATTGTTTTCAGTGAAGTGAGACGAATCAGTTTTAAAATGGAATTAAAGCATGAAGGAGGTGGGATCATGGCATTTGAAGGATTAACGACCCGATTGCAGAATGTGTTCAGCAAGCTGCGCGGCAAAGGCAAGGTGTCTGACGAAGACGTAGCCGAAGCGATGCGCGAAGTACGTCTGGCATTGCTTGAAGCGGATGTAAACTTCAAAGTGGTCAAGGAATTCATCGCCAAAGTGAAAGAGAAGGCTGTCGGCAAAGAAGTAATGGACAGCTTTACACCCGGAATGGTCATCATTGACATTGTTAACAAAGAATTAACAGAGTTAATGGGTGGAAGTCAAGCTAAGCTGGCGAAGTCGAATAAACCACCTACAGTGATCATGATGGTTGGTTTACAGGGTGCGGGTAAAACGACGACTTCCGGTAAACTGGCAAAAATGTTGCAAAAGCAAAATAGCAGACCTTTGCTGGTTGCAGGCGACATTTACCGTCCGGCTGCGATCAAGCAGTTACAAGTACTGGGAGAGCAGTTGAAGGCGCCAGTGTTCACCCTCGGTGATCAGACAAGCCCGGTGGAGATTGCTCGCCAAGGTTTGCAACACGCAAAAGATAACGGACATGATTATGTGATCGTGGATACAGCCGGACGTTTGCATGTTGATGAAGAACTGATGGAAGAGTTGCGTCAGATTCACAGTGTAGTGAACCCGGATGAAGTATTACTCGTTGTCGACAGTATGACAGGTCAGGATGCCGTTAATGTGGCGGAACACTTTAATCAGCAACTTGCCCTGACCGGAGTTGTACTGACCAAACTGGATGGCGATACACGTGGTGGTGCGGCACTGTCTGTTAAAGCAGTTACAGGTTGCCCGATCAAGTTTGCCTCTCTGGGGGAGAAGCTTGATGCACTGGAGCCATTCCATCCGGAACGTATGGCTTCACGTATTCTTGGTATGGGTGACATGTTGTCCTTGATTGAAAAGGCACAGTCCAATATCGATACCGAGAAAGCGAAGGAAATGGAACGCAAGATGCGGAATGCAGAATTCACGTTCGAGGATTTCCTGGAGCAGATGGATCAGGTGAAAAAGCTTGGACCAATTGACCAGATCATGGATATGATTCCGGGTATGGGCAAGATGAAACAAGCGAAGGACCTGAAGGTCGATGATAAACAGATGGGCCGAATCGAAGCGATTGTCTATTCAATGACAACGGAAGAGAAGCGTAACCCGGATATGATTAACCATAGCCGCCGGAAACGGATTGCTACCGGAAGTGGAACGTCACTCGCAGAGGTGAATCGTCTGATCAAGCAGTTTGATGAGATGCGCCGTATGATGAAGCAATTCTCGGATATGATGGGTCCTAAGGGTGGCAAGAATAAAGCAATGAAACAGTTGAAAGGTCTCGGTAAAGGAATGAAGTTTCCTTTCCGTTGATTGAACAGCCGTTTACATGAGAACCAGATTTCATTGAAGGAGGTGAATTTTCAAATGGCAGTTCGTATTCGTCTGAAACGTATGGGTGCTCACAAAGCTCCTTTCTACCGCGTAGTGGTATCGGATTCCCGTTCCCCACGTGACGGTCGTTTTATCGAGGAGATCGGTTACTACAACCCGGTTGAACAACCGGCTGTTGTTAAGATCGATGAAGATAAAGCATTGCAATGGCTTCAAAACGGTGCGCAAGCATCCGACACTGTCCGCAACTTGCTGAGCAAAGCGGGCGTGATGAAGAAATTCCACGAGTCCAAATTATCTAAATAAGGTGCTGATTCGGAGGGTCATCTATGGAAGAATTAGTAAGCATAATTGCTAAGGCTTTGGTCGATCATCCGGATGATGTGGCGGTTCGGACGATTGAGAAAGACCGGCTTGTCGTTTATGAGTTGACGGTTCATCCCGACGATGTCGGAAAGGTGATCGGAAAACAGGGACGAATCGCAAAATCTCTTCGCACGGTCGTCACATCAGCAGCAGTTAAGATGGATAAACGGGTTACCGTTGATATCATATCTTAAAGATATACGAAAGGGGGTTAGGATGCATGTCCTAGCCCCTTTTCGTGCATGCTGAACTTTATATGTTAGATTAGATATTAAATTGAAATTTTTTTTGGTATGCATGACATCGAAAGCAGTGTAGGGGACGGAATCGATTCTGGAGAAGCGTTAGCGTTCGCCTTTATCACCTCATTTTCACCTTTAAATTATAGATTCAAAAAATGAGGGGGTAACAGCGATCGGAAGAACGAACCGTCGCCGGAACGGCTGTACGAGAGTTGAAATACCTGTTTATTTTGATTGAATTTCGTAGGAGGATTGTATGGCAGAGTTTATGAATGTAGGGAAAGTTGTGAACACGCATGGAATTCGTGGAGAGTTAAAGATCATGCCTTTGACTGATTTTCCAGAAGTACGTTTCGCCCAAAATGCTGAATTGTTTTTGTTTACTCCGGATAATCATCCGGTGCCAGTTACAGTGGAATCTGCGCGTCTGCATAAAAATATGTATATCGTTCGTCTGAAAGAATACGGCAACATTAACGAAGTGGAAAAGTTCAAGGGGGGGATAGCGAAAGTATCCAAAGAAAACCTTGCTGAACTTGAAGAAGGGGAGTATTACTTCCATCAAATCGTAGGATGCGCTGTCATTACGGAAGAGGGAGAGTCAATCGGGACGATTTCGGAGATTCTGACCCCAGGTGCGAATGATGTGTGGGTAGTCAAAACACCGGCGGGAAAAGAAGTGCTAATTCCGGTGATTGACGATGTTGTTCTGGATGTGGATGTAGAGCAGAAGCAGGTCAAGATTCACCTGATGGAAGGACTGCTGTAACATGAAGGTGGATGTATTAACATTATTCCCGGAAATGTTCGATGGTGTGTTTGGCACAAGCATTCTGGGTAAAGCGCAGGCCAAGGGGCTTGTCTCGCTTGGGGCGACCAATTTCCGAAATTACGCAACCAATAAACATAACACTGTGGATGACGCACCATATGGCGGCGGTGGAGGTATGGTGCTCAAACCTGATCCGATTTTTGCTGCCGTAGAGGATGTTTTGCAACAGCGCGGAGAAGCTGCCGCCACAATGAAAGCGCCCCGGATTATTCTGATGTGTCCGCAAGGTGAGACATTTACTCAGAAAAAGGCAGAAGAACTGGTTCAAGAAGATCATCTGATCTTTATCTGCGGTCATTATGAGGGATATGATGAACGAATCCGCGAATTTCTGGTGACGGATGAACTATCTATTGGTGACTATGTTCTGACTGGCGGAGAACTACCTGCTATGGTAGCCATTGATAGCATTGTACGGCTGATTCCGGGGGTGCTCGGTAACGAGACAAGTGCAGTGACGGATTCATTCAGTACGGGGTTGCTGGAGTATCCTCACTATACTCGCCCGCCTGAATTTAGAGGCATGAAAGTGCCGGATATGCTCTTGTCTGGACACCATCTGAATATCGAGGCTTGGCGTAGAGAACAATCGCTGATTCGTACGTTGGAGCGCAGACCTGAACTGTTGGAGTCGGCAGATCTGACGGAGAAGGAACGGAGATGGCTGGAGCAATACCGGGCTGAACAAGATAAGAAATAGGTAAAGATAAAGCCGAGTGGACAGCTTAGACTGCATCCATCGGCTTTTTTGATTTAATCAAGGCAGAATTGAATTATTCGTTTGAAAGCATTACTAATCTAGAACCGCTCACTGAGTATATTGGAACCCGTTTGTAGCAGGGTAGGGAGATCGGTATCATTTGTAACGGTTAAGCGAGGTAAAACCATGGGTGAATCCCCAGGGTGAACAAATCCGGGTCTAACCGTGAATCCCATGCGATATCCATGCTGATGGAGTTTGTAAATCATTTGTTCACTGAAATATCCATAAGGGTAGGCGATATATGGCGTATTGATACCGATATGTTTGATCTGCTCAATATCGTGATCCAGCAGGCTGGTATCCAGCGTAACGGGCAGATCGTCTCCACATACCATATATCCTTTGTGATGCAGGTTAAAGGTGTGGCTATTATACTCAAATACATCGCTTCCTGCAGCCATCTCTTGCTTGGAGATATCGCTTTTTTTACTAGGGTTAAAAGCGACTGGTGTAGACTGAATCCGGCTACCTATGACAAAAAGGGAAGCATGGAAATGATATTTTTTGAGTATGGGATAAGCCAGCGTATAATTGTTTTGATATCCGTCATCAAAGGTAATGACAAATGATTTCTCAGGTAGCGAGATTTCACCGTTAACGTATTGTTCAAGCTGAGCCAGAGTAACGGTTCGGTACCCATTTTCGTGTAAATATTTCATATTCTGCTCGAACACATCCAGGTCAATGATGGATTTATTCTTTGGCTCGTGATTGTCAACTTTTGGTGTAACATAATGATACATGAGAACAGGAACTTTTGTAGCCGTGCCTTGTTTGATAACAAAGTTAGAGCGATCCAGCTTGGAATGCAGCGAAAAGTCCGAGTGAGTTAATGTGAAGAATTTACGTTGTACGATATTCCAAGACGAGCAGGCCTTGTGGGATAACGCGTTGGTGGGATGATTAACAGCATAAGCGTATAATGTAACGGTGCATGTGAGCAAGGCAAGTGAGGCTAGCAATAATTTTCTGATGTGTTTCATGTCTCTCCTGGTTCTCCTTTAGAATTCATCTATTTCTTAAAATTCGTTACGCTGCTCGTGTAATGAGCTTTTAAGTATATGATAGACGATCTTCTATGTCGGAAAGTTACATTATTTTATCCATGAGAGTGGTTGACTTTTTAAAAACGGACCAAAACTTTTCACCTATTTACTAATTAAGAGAAGAAATGGATACGAGAATTGCGAACTATGAGCTGTTAATAAAAAAACACAGATGGATGTAAGACGATCTATTATAAATTTGGTTATTTAGCTTGTGTTTTAATGTGCCACGTGATACAATAATTCTGTTATGTGGAATACGGCGGTCCTCTATGGATAATGAAAGAGACAAGGTGATCTCTGGAAGAAGTATGAACGCCTGTACGGAAGGAGGGAGTCATAGATGAATATCGTTCAAGCGATTACACAAGAACAACTTCGCAAAGATATTCCGAGTTTTCGTCCTGGTGACACTTTGAAAGTGCACGTTAAGGTAATCGAGGGAACTCGTGAGCGTATCCAATTGTTCGAAGGTGTTGTGATTAAACGCCGTGGTGGTGGAATCAGTGAGACTTTTACAGTTCGTAAAATTTCTTACGGTGTAGGTGTGGAAAGAGCTTTCCCGCTTCATTCCCCTAAAATCGATAGAATCGAAGTGGCTCGCCGTGGTAAAGTGCGTCGTGCGAAGCTTTATTATCTTCGTGAACTACGCGGTAAAGCAGCGAGAATTAAAGAAATTCGTTAATATAACGGATACCGGGAAGGGCTTGGAGACAAGCCCTTTTCGTTTTTGTCCGGGAAAAGTTGAACCGGAGGTACACTTCCGAGTAAAATGGTATGGCGGATATGCGGCGTAAAGTCCGGGAGGATTGTGACATCAGTTATCCAAGGCATTTGAATTGTGGTTCAATGTACGGTTGTAATGCTTGGCTGCAAGAATTACATAACTGAGTTGAATAATTTGTTTTCTCTAGTTTTATATAGGGAGGAAGCAAAAAGCTGAATGTATACTGCTATAATCATGTACTGTGAAGAGAGGAAGATCTTGAATGGAACAAGAAGTTCAACAGGACCAGAGCTTACCTGCGGAAGAAAAAAATAATCGATCCAAAAAAGCGAAAAATGAAATAGTCGAGTGGTTGAAGGCCATTGTCATTGCACTCGTGCTGGTTATTCTGATTCGCTGGTTACTTTTTAAACCATTTGTGGTGGACGGGCCATCCATGCAACCGAATTTCTCGACAGGAGAACGTGTCATTGTCAATGAGATACTGTACGATATCCGCGAGCCAAAACGTGGTGAAGTGATCGTCTTCCATGTACCTTCCGAAGGACGGGATTTCATCAAACGTGTTATCGCAGTTGCGGGAGATACGGTTCAGGTTCAGGGAGACACCGTAACGGTAAATGGACAAAAGGTTAATGAGACCTACATCCAGGGTGCTATTGATGCGGCTGAAGCGAGTGGTGGAACGTATAACGTGAAGGATTTCCCGAACGAACAGTTCCCAGACGGCAAGGTGCCAGCGGGTCATGTGTTTGTTATGGGGGATAATCGACCTAACAGTACAGATAGCCGAATGATCGGTTATGTATCGCTGAAAGATATTATTGGCCGTGCTGATGTTATTTTCTGGCCTATTGGAGAAATTAAGTGGATTAACCACTAAAAAACTTAAAGTATGTATTAAATGAGGTGAAGACAAGGTGACGATACAATGGTTTCCAGGTCATATGACCCGAGCCAGACGCCAGATTCAGGACAAGTTGAAGCTCATTGACGTGGTCATCGAACTATTGGATGCCCGTCTGCCTGTCTCCAGCCGTAATCCGATGATTGACGAGATTTTGATGGATAAACCCCGCATGATTTTGCTCAATAAGTCGGATTTGGCGGATGCCAAAGTGACGCAAGAGTGGATTGAGTATTTTAAAAAAGAAGGCATTACAGCGTTCCCTGTGGATGCTTCAACAGGTACCAATGTCAAAGATATTCCTGCTCAGGCAAGACTTCTTCTAAAGGAGAAGATTGATCGTCAACTGGCAAAAGGCATTAATCCCCGAGCTGTTCGGGGCTTGATTGTCGGTATTCCTAACGTAGGTAAATCCACATTGATCAATCGTTTGGCTGGACGGAGCATTGCTGCAACTGGAGATCGCCCAGGTGTAACTAAAGGCCAGCAATGGATTAAAGTAGGCAAGGAAATGGAACTGCTGGACACCCCAGGTATTCTGTGGCCGAAATTTGAAGATCAAAATGTGGGTTACCGGCTTGCTGTGACGGGTGCGATCAAAGAAGAAATCCTGAATGCAGAAGATATCGCATTTTTCGGAATCAGTTATCTGATGCGTTATTATTGGGATGCGCTGGAAGAGAGATATGGTCTTCAGGAGTTCTCCAAAGATGCGGACGATTCGGACAGTGTTATTGCCATTATGGAGCAGGTTGGCCGAATTCGCGGTTGTGTCATCAGTGGTGGACGGATTGATCTGGAGAAAGCATCACGAGCGTTTCTGCGCGAATTACGAGCAGGCAAGATGGGGCGTTTCTCCATGGAAGCTCCTTACTGATCGAAAATATCCTTACAAGAGCCGAAAGAAGCGGCCGTTACCGGATTACCGGGAACGGCCTTTTTGTGTTTTGAAGGCTAAGGGGATATAAATCTAGCATGAATATGGTAAAAAAATGAAGTTAAGTGTGCTTGGTGGAATTGTTTGTTCTGTATAGGAGGTGTCCTGAAATCATGCTATGATAAATGATGTTGAAAATTTGCAGAACATCAGTTTGTATGTATTCAATTTAACGCTAGAACAACCGATAAATGAAGACATCAGGATATTTTTTAAAATCATACTTTTAACACGAAACATTGTGCAGGAATACGATTAATCAGAACAAATATGCGATAGCCTACGTCTAATTAATTATATACATTACATGGGATTACACAGCTACATGAAACATGGGTGAGGAGATGAACAGAATGACAGCAAACCATGAAATGCCGGAGCTTGCATTGCCAGAACTGCAACGCAAACCGAAGAAAAAGAAAAAAGAAACTAGCGAACCTCGGGATCTTTTGGTGTATGAGCGGGAGTATTGGGGTAGCGGGTTTGAATATATCGCAGGAATTGATGAAGTGGGTCGAGGATGTTTGTTTGGGGATGTGGTTGCGGCGGCCGTGATCTTGCCTCAAGGGCTTATTTTGGAAGGGGTCAATGATTCTAAAAAGTTATCAGAAAAGAAACGTGATACGTTATATGACATCATTATGGAGAACGCGCTGGCTGTAGGTGTAGGATATGCAGATGCGGAAACGATTGATCGTCTTAATATTAAACAGGCCGCCAGACTGGCCATGAAACGTGCGGTAGAGGCACTTGATGTAACACCTCATTACATGCTGGTGGACGCGGAAAAGGTGGATTTGAATATACCGCAGTTATCTATTATTAAAGGGGATGCAAATAGCCAATCGATCGCAGCGGCTTCTATTGTGGCCAAGGTAACGAGAGATCGGCTGTGCAAGGAAGAATGGGATACGTTATACCCGGAATATGGTCTGCCCGTACATAAAGGCTATGCAACTCAATTTCATCGGGAACAGATTATGGCACTCGGCGCAACACCGATGCATCGGCGGAGCTTTCTCGGTAATTTATTAGGTGAGCAGCATACGTTGTTTTAATTGAAAGGGAACGGAAAGGAGGGAGAACGAGTTGAATATCAGCTCTATGATTCGTGGTTTAATGGGAGACAGTAAGCCCGGAAACGCCAAGCCGCTCGAATTAAAAGAAGGTCAGGTCGTTCGTGGATCTGTCGTCAGTGTATCGGATGATGGTGGAGAGGCTGTGCTCCAGATTCAAGGGGTGCAGGTGCGTGCCAAACTGGAGACACCGCTCCGTCCGGGTGAGACGACGCTTCTGCAGGTTCAACCTCCAGGTGAAAACGGCATAACGGTAATGAAACCTGTTGCCGGCTCGCTTGCAGAGCTGCCGCAGGCTTCACTGAATAATTTGTTGCAAGAGGTAGGTTTGGCGGATACCAAAGACAACCGTGAATTGTTACTTGCTATGCAACGCAGTGGGCTTCCGCTGACCAAGGATAACGTAGCCATGGTGCAAAACATGATGGTAGCCAAACCTGCACAGGTGCCTGTGGAGGAATGGGTACAGGCGGCGGGCATTGCTTTTCAGAGGGGCCTGCCTATTACGGCCGAAACGGTGAAAGGTTTACATCAGACCGTATTTGGGCCTCCTTTGCATCAGTTGTTAAGTGGTCTTGCGGATCAACTGGAGTCGTTTTTGTCTCAAACGGTGGCAGGTAAGCCGTTTCCTGGCGGCGAAGCATCAGCAGCAGGTTTAAAAGCGGGGGCGTCCACAGGACAGGCGGGAGCTTCTGGAACTTTTACTAATGTTGCTGTTCAGCCAGAAGAGGGAGCACCAACGGTAAATGTGAGCAGGCCAGGAGTCGGAATACCCGTAGCCTCTCCTGTAGCGTCACAGCCGAATCAGGTTCAGACCACTCCAGCGGCGGGTGCAGGATTGACTACAGATGCTGCTGAAGGTGCGGCATCAGACCAGGGGCAACAAGCCAAAGGTAACGTGCCGCTGAATGCAGGCCAGGCGAATGGTGGACAGACAGCAGGAACTGAGACTGCTGCGAAGAGTGTTTCCAGCCAAGCGGAAACGGCTGGCAAAGGGAATGCAGGTATTCCGGCAGGTACCGGAATACCTGGAGAAGGCCCGCCGCGTATTGCGGATGCGGGCCAAGTTGCGAGCCGTCCGGGTACACCTGGGGCGGCGGATACGGCGGCTGGCCGTGCAAGTGCGGGCCAGCCGGAAGGTGCGGCCGTGCGTGCAGACGGCCGCGCAGACACGCCTGCTGCTGCGGCGACACCTTCCGCAACAGGGCAGGCCGCGCCAGCAGCGCCTACGCCAGCACAGCTGGCGCCAAAGCTGCTGGCGTTGCTGGACGCGCTGCGCGGCGCGTCCACTGCCGCACCGGCACAGCCGGGTGCGGCAGCACAAGCCGCCCCTGCTGCGCAGCAGGGCGGCCAAGTGGCTGCGGCTGCCGCAGGCTCGCCGCAGCCCTTGCCAGCCGGCGCTGATGCGCAGCCGGCTGGCGGTGTTGCCGCCGCTTCCGCAGGTGCGGCGGCAGTGCACGCGCCCGTCACCCACGGGGGAGACCCGTGGGTGGGGCGCGTGCTGAAGCTGCTCGGTGCAGAGCACGAGCAGCAGGCCGTTCACGGCGCGGCGATGCAGCCGCGCGTGGGCGAGGCAGCGAGTCCGGCGAACACGGACTCGCTCAAGGGTTTGCTGCTGCAGTTGGCCAGCAGCGACAGTGCCCCGGCGGTGCTGAAAGATGCCGCCAATCAAGCCATACAATACCTGACAGGTCAGCAACTATTGCTCACAACCGATCGCGGTGCAGCGTTTGCGCAAATGCATTGGTTTATCCCCATCACAGGTCCGGACGGTGAACAGACGGCCTCTGTGCAGATTCAATCACGCCGCGGTCAGCGCGGGGAATTGGATGCTTCGAATTGCCGTCTGCTGTTTGACTTGGATATGAGAAGTTTGGGACATACCCTTGTCGATGTACATGTGGTCAATAACATTGTCAGTTTGCGTGTACTTAATGATCGGGAAGAAATGGGAGCTTTGTTGGAGAGTGGACGTGAAATCATTCATCAATCGCTCGACAAGCTTGGATATCAGTTATTGACCTTCCGGGCAGAACCTTGGCCGGCAAGGCAGGAGCTCGGGATGGAGCGGAAGATGACTGCTGCAGATTATAGCCCTGAGCGATACAAAGGGGTGGATTTCAAGGTATGAAAGAGGAATTACCACAGCCGGAGCTTTTATCCAAAAAAGCAGTTGCATTAAAATATGTCCCGGGAGAAAGTGAAGCACCTGTTGTCGTAGCCAAAGGCCGCGGCAAAGTGGCTGAAGCCATACTGGACAAAGCTAAGGAAAACGGCGTACCCGTACAGGAAGATGCAGCTTTAGTTGAAGTGCTCTCCAAACTGGATCTGGATGAACAGATCCCGACAGAATTGTATCAGTTGGTAGCAGAAGTGCTTACTTATGTTTATCGAGCCGATCGGCTTGCCTCAGGCCGAAGTGATAACGAATCATGGTAGAACAGGGATCTGGCCAGAAACCTAGTGGCAAGTTGACCCGTCAGCAGAAGGGAAAGATTGGCGAAGAGGAAGCTTGCCGCTGGTTAGTGAAACAGGGTTATTCTATCCTCCAGCGAAACTGGCGTTGTCGTAGCGGAGAAGTCGATATTATCGCAGTACGTGAAGATTTGTTAATATTTGTTGAGGTGCGAAGCCGAAGTTCCAACTCAGGATTCGGAACTCCACAAGAGTCTGTCGATCAGCGCAAAATGCAACAGGTTCGTTCAACGGCTGGAGTCTACATCCAAATGAGCGGAGAACATACTCGTCAAATTCGATTTGATGTTATTGCGGTGATGATGAACCATTTTGGCAAGATCATGTCCATAAATCATCTAGAAAATGCATTTTAACTTGGAGTTAGTTGATAAAAAGGATGAGCATTTAGACGAGTATAATGTCTATAGTTCATCTTTTTCTATTTGATCCGGAACTCTCTTATCTGCTGTCCTTTGAATCTGGCTAACAGAGAGGTGTATAATGAAATTGCAACCTGGTGTGTACCATTTGGAGAGGGAGGCATGACCCATGAGTAAAACGACGAAGACAATCAACGAAGTCCGCCATGCGATCGAGAATCGCCGCACCGTCAAAAAATTCAAGAAAGATTCTGTTCCAACGGAGCAAATCATCGATTTGCTGGATACAGCCGTTTGGGCACCTAACCATAAATTGCGTGAGCCGTGGAGATTTGTGTTGTTCAATGGCAAAGGACGTAAAAAGCTCGCAGAGGCCATTGAAGCTGAGATGGGTGAGGATAACAAGTTTTCGGGGAGTGTACAACAGGTGCCTGCTATTTTGCTTGTTGTGCTGGAGGAAGATCCGAGACAAGCGATTTGGGATGAGGATTTCGCCGCAGTCAGCGCCATGGTTCAGAACTTTATGCTTGCAGCATGGAGCGAAAATATAGGCACGTTTTGGGTGACCAAACCATTTTTATATGCACCTAAATTTCGGAAGCCACTAGGTATCAAGGCAGGAGAAAAAATTATTGGAATGATCTATATGGGATACCCCGAGGTCACTCCATCAGCGAAAGAGCGTACACCTGCTAAGGAGAAGCTAACGTTATTTGAATAAAAGAACTTCATTCGAGACCACATACATGTGGTCTTTTTTTATATGATCATTTTCAAATAGTGTTTCGTCATAAACCAAATTCCTGTCACTGTTTGATGTTCCCACGATATCTCCTCCGATAAGCTTTTTTTGAAAAGAGACATTCATTTATCTTATGATTTACGTGTAACTGCCAATTCAATTTTTGGATGTGCTTATGATGCCAACCAAGCCGTATAGGTACTCTTCATTAACATGTAAGCAGAGTTCAAATACGGCTTTTGTTTAGCAACTGAATATCCGTATTAAAATAAACTCAAGTCTAACTGCCGATATTGTATTGCTTCCGCGACATGGGCAGTCACAATCTCACCTTCATGATCCAAGTCAGCAATAGTTTGTGCCATTTTCATAATTCGGTCATGGGCACGCATACTCAGGTTCAACGTCTGTATCGTTTGATCCAATAAATGCTCTGCTTCACGAGGTAGATGGATTGTCTTCCGTAAAAATGTGCCAGATAGCTGACTGTTCCAGCGGACAGAACGGTTAGCGTACCGTTTGGCCTGAATGGAATGAGCAGCCATCACTTTGGCTTGCATCTCGGCGGAAGAAGGGGAGGCTCCCGACTTACGCCAATCTCCGGGCGGAGGAACTTCCACCTGCAGATCGATGCGATCCAGCAGTGGGCCCGAAATTTTTGCCCTGTATGCTGCAACGCGAGCCGGACTGCAGATGCAACGCTGATCCTCCGCCTGAGCCGACAGATATCCGCAGGGACAGGGATTCATCGAACAGGCCAGCATGAATTGTGCAGGAAATGTGAACGCAGCTCTTGCCCTACTGATTGTAACCGTCTGATCTTCAAGCGGCTGTCTTAGTACTTCAAGAACCTGACGCTGAAACTCTGGTAGTTCATCCAGAAACAGAATTCCGCGATGGGCTAGACTGACCTCGCCTGGCTTTGGAATGCCGCCACCTCCAATCAAGCCGGAGGTGGATATCGTATGATGAGGTGACCGGAAGGGTCTGTCTGCAATCAGTCCTTGAGGAGCTTCTTTTAGATGTCCCGCCGCACTTAACACTTTAGTTACTTCGAGAGCTTCTTCTTCCGATAAAGGGGGTAAAATCGTCGGCAATCGTTTAATCAGCATCGTTTTGCCTGTACCAGGTAGGCCAACCAGCATGATATTATGCATGCCCGCAGCGGCAATCATAAGTGCACGCTTGACATGATGCTGTCCAAGTACATCACTATAGTCTTCATGTGGATAAGAGAGAAGTTCTCTACCATGATTGGACCGTGCACTGGAAGGTCCAGAGATATGAAGGTGACTGTAGTCTTTTAAAATGATTGGCCTCGCACTCGTTGTTCCCCCTGAAGTGTTGCCATTTAAATCTTGGGATGTAAGGGTATGACCAGGAGCAAGGTCCTTCAGATGTTGAAGCCCATAGATCCCGATTCCACGAATCAAACGCGCCTCCTCCACGTTCTCATAAGGGAGCAGAACCGAAGTAAAACCTTGCCTTTTGGCTAGATCAACCATCGACAATATTCCGGGAACGGGCCGGATTGAACCATCCAGTGCCAGTTCCCCGAGAACTAAAGTGCGTTCCTGCGGGGGAAGAACAAGTTGACCGCTGGTTGTAAGTAAAGCAATGGCAATAGCAAGATCAAAGGAGGAACCTTCCTTACGCAGATCAGCTGGGGCCAGATTAATCGTAATTCGTTGCAAAGGATACTGATATCCACAGTTTTTAATCGCTGCCCGAACGCGTTCCACAGCTTCTCTGACCGCCGAATCCGGTAGTCCGATAATTGAAGTCAGAGGCAACCCATTAGATAAATCCGTTTCAACTTCAATTAATACACCGTCAATTCCATAGAGACACGAGCTATACAACTTTCCATACATAACAAAGAAACACCTCACTCGAATGTTGGGCTACGCGCAGGGCGAGCCAGTCTCGAATTAAGGTGCTTCCTCAGCTTCTACTAGCATTTTATATAAAAGGAATCAGAGCGTCAACCCGGTGTGAATTGAACTGCAATGAGTTTGTCTGAATCCTGAATTGTTCTGGTGATTGTTCTGATGATCCTCCCTGAAGTAGATTATCCGTCCTATTGATCACCTGTAATTATATTTTATACAACTAAATTTAACATGATTAAATAGCAATGTAAAATAATTTGTGCTCAATTATTCTTTTTTTAATCTATTTTGTGATAAGATAGTAATGGGGAACTCAATTTCGCCGCTAATAAAGGTGAAGCAGGATGATTAACCCATGAGATATGCAATTTAAAGTACATTAGGCAGGTGAGATAGCTAACATGCAGACAGACCGTTTAAAGCTGGATAATCAATTATGCTTCGCCATATACGCTTGTTCACGTGAAATTACAAAATTGTACCAGCCCTATCTGGAAGTGCTTGGTGTAACGTACTCTCAATATTTGGTATTAATGGTATTGTGGGAGCGGCAGGAATGTACCGTTAAGGAAATTGGTGAAGCTCTGTACCTCGATTCAGGTACGCTGACGCCTCTTCTCAAACGATTACAGTCAGCCGGGTTCATCCATCGTGAGCGCTCTGCACAAGACGAGCGTAAAGTGTTGATTACACTAACCGATGCGGGACGTGAACTTAAGAATAAGGCATTATCCATACCTGAAGCCATTCAGGGAGATGCTTGCCTGAACAGCACAGAGTTTGAAGCACTGCTTGGGCAGTTTAAAGGCTTGCTCGAGAAAGTTCATGAATCGAATATAAATGCCGCTAAAAAATAATAATAAAAGTCTCCATGTGATGAAAACCTTAGCCTAATCGGTTGAGGTTTTTTCCATATATATCCAAGCATTCACAAAAAGGGATCATATCCATATCAAAATGCTGTCTATTAACCATTACTTTTTTAAGGAAAGCGTTTTAAAAACATGTTACAATGAATTGGGTTTAAGTGAAAATAGTCAACATATGTCTTTTGTTCGTCTACCAGCCCGCCTTGTTGCAGTCATGTTGATAGGAGGATTCGAGAATGAATATCCATGAATATCAAGGAAAAGAAGTACTGAAACAGTATGGAGTTACCGTTCCAAACGGAAAGGTTGCTTATACAGTCGATGAAGCGGTTGCGGCCGCAGAGGCACTGGGCAGTCCGGTGACTGTAGTTAAAGCGCAAATTCACGCAGGGGGTCGGGGTAAAGCCGGCGGCGTGAAAGTAGCAAAAAGCACAGAGGAAGTTCGTGCCTATGCCTCCGAAATTTTGGGCAAAGTATTAGTAACCCATCAGACAGGACCAGAAGGTAAAGAAGTAAAACGTCTTTTGATTGAAGAAGGATGCGATATCCGCAAAGAGTATTATGTGGGTGTTGTTGTCGATCGTGCTACAGGACGTGTAGTCATGATGGCTTCCGAAGAAGGCGGAACAGAGATCGAAGAAGTAGCTGAAGCTACACCTGAGAAAATTTTCAAAGAGGTAGTTGACCCTGCGATCGGGTTGCAAGTGTTCCAGGCACGCAAACTGGCTTACAGCATTAACATTCCGAATGAACTCGTGAATAAAGCTGTGAAGTTCATGCTTGCGTTGTACAAGGCATTTGTCGAAAAAGATTGCTCTATTGCCGAGATCAACCCACTGGTTGTTACCGGAGATGGAAACGTTATCGCGCTGGATGCAAAGCTGAACTTTGACTCCAACGCTCTCTTCCGTCACAAGGATATTCAAGAACTTCGTGACTTGGATGAGGAAGATGAAAAAGAAATCGAAGCTTCCAAATACGACCTCAGCTACATAGCGCTTGACGGCAACATTGGCTGTATGGTTAACGGTGCGGGACTTGCGATGGCTACGATGGACATCATCAAATATTACGGTGGAGACCCGGCCAACTTCCTTGATGTTGGGGGCGGTGCAACAACAGAGAAAGTTACGGAAGCATTCAAGATCATTCTGTCTGATGCCAAAGTAGCCGGTATCTTTGTTAACATCTTTGGTGGTATCATGCGTTGTGATGTCATTGCCAACGGTGTTGTTGAAGCAGCGAAGCAGCTTGGCCTGACCAAACCGCTGGTTGTTCGTCTTGAAGGAACTAACGTGGAACTGGGCAAACGTATTTTGGGTGAATCCGGCCTGAATATCGTTCCTGCTGATTCCATGGCCGATGGAGCACAGAAAATTGTTGCCCTCGTAAAATAGGTTCATTCCTTCGTACCGGAGCTGTCCGGGAATTGAAAAATAACCGTAAGGATGTGAAGCAACGTGAGTATTTTGATCGATAAAAATACAAAAGTCATTACGCAAGGCATTACGGGTTCAACGGGAATGTTCCACACGAAGGGCGCATTGGACTACGGAACCCAAATGGTAGGCGGTGTTACGCCAGGTAAAGGCGGAACCAATGTTGACATCACGCTGGAAGACGGTTCAGTAGTCAGCTTGCCGGTATTCAACACGGTGCAGGAAGCGAAGGAGGCTACTGGCGCAACAGCGAGCGTCATCTATGTTCCTCCAGCATTTGCAGCGGATTCCATTATGGAAGCTGTAGATGCGGAACTGGATTTGGTCATCTGTATTACTGAAGGTATTCCGGTACTGGATATGGTCAAAGTAGACCGTTTCATGGACGGAAAAAATACAGTATTGATTGGGCCTAACTGTCCAGGTGTGATCACACCGGGCGAGTGTAAGATCGGCATTATGCCTGGATACATTCATATGCCTGGACATGTTGGTGTCGTTTCACGTAGTGGAACACTGACGTATGAGGCTGTTCATCAGCTCACAACTCGTGGTATTGGCCAATCTTCTGCGGTAGGTATCGGAGGAGACCCGGTTAAGGGCTCCGAGTTCATCGATATCTTGAAACGTTTCAATGAAGATCCACAGACACATGCTGTCATCATGATTGGTGAGATCGGTGGTACTGCGGAAGAGGATGCAGCAGAATGGGTAGCGGCTAACATGACTAAACCGGTGGTAGGATTCATCGGTGGTGTTACAGCGCCTCCAGGCAAACGTATGGGTCATGCGGGTGCGATTATTTCTGGCGGTAAGGGTACAGCCAAAGAGAAAATTGCGAAGCTGGAATCATGCGGTATTAAAGTTGCTCCGACACCAGCGGAAATGGGCTCCACTTTGGTAAGTGTGCTCGAAGAACGCGGTATTTTGAATTTGTGCACGACACATTAATCCTATTCCGTTATAATAGAAGAAACAGCACGGAAATGATTCATTTTCGGAGCCGTTGATTCATCAGACGGTAAAGGTAAGCAACCTTTTGTCCTTTAAACAGGGCGAAGGGTTGCTTTTTTGCGTTTTTTTAGAAAAATGAGGGCGAACTACTTTAGTGTGCAGAATATGTTAACGTGTGCAATTTATCGTTGTTTATCACACAAATAGAGGGCAATTTGCCCTCTCACAGGAGGCAGAAACATGGAAGAACGTTGGATTTTGCTTGGACTCTATGAAATGGAAGGCATCGGTAAGAAAAGTGTTGCAAAATTGATGACAGGTCAGCACTCGTTGCGGGAGTTGCTTTATTACGAGGAAGGAGACTGGATTGAAGCTGGACTGAGGAAGGATCAGGCGACTCGTTTGGCTAGAGAATTTAATGCCGGCTGGATTGAGAGTAGAAGAGAGCAGGTTTATGATCGCGGGATCGAGGTTATTACTTATCTGGATTCAAATTATCCTATATTAATGAAGGAAACCGCTCAGCCTCCCTGGGTGATGTACACTCGAGGAGACACTCGGTTATTACATCAACCTTCGATTGCGATGGTAGGAACAAGGATGCCTACAGTTTATGGGCGTAAAGTTGGGGAAAAGCTTGCAGAACAATTATCTCTTGCGGGGTTAACTATTGTCAGTGGACTTGCCAGAGGTATTGATCGTGTGTGTCATGAAGCTGTATTACGAGCAAATGGTAAAACGATTGCTGTTTTTGGTACAGGGGTAGATATGGTTTATCCACCTGAAAATACGAGCCTTGCAGAACAAATTGCTGAAACGGGTCTACTCTTGTCAGAGTACCCTCTGGGAACCAGGGCTCGTCAGGGCCTTTTTCCCGAGCGAAACCGGATTATCGCAGGATTAACATTGGGAACGCTCGTTGTAGAAGCGGATGTACGAAGTGGTTCTCTCATCACCGCAGATGCAGCACTCGAGGCAGGCAGAGATGTATTTGCAGTTCCAGGGCCGATTACTTCGCCGAAGAGCAGAGGGGCACATAATTTAATACGACAGGGGGCCAAATTGGTCACTTGTGCTACTGATTTATTAGAAGAGTATCGTTTGGACTTGCCAAATGCAGAACAACTTCCTTACAATAGAGGACGTTCGGCAGAAATGTCAGGACATGCGGAGCAAGGTTTATTTCCAAAGGTGAAACTTTCTACAGATGAACGACGTATCATCATTTTACTTGAGCAGGAAGAGCAGTCTTTAGATCAATTGATAGATCGGTTGGGTTGGGATTTTGGACATTTACATTCAGTTCTGTTATCTTTAATCATAAAAAAGCAGATTAGCCAATTACCTGGAACCAAATATGCTAGGGTATGACGATGCTGCAACCTGTGCAGTATGTGGAGTATATAATACGAAGTATGAAGTGAAGTACAAGAAACAGTTTCATGACTGAGAGGAGGATGGACCTATGGCGGATGCACTCGTAATCGTGGAGTCGCCCTCAAAGGCGAAGACGATCGGCAAATATTTAGGCAGCAAGTTCATCGTGAAAGCTTCGATGGGACATGTACGCGATTTGCCAAAGAGTCAGATCGGCGTTGAGGTAGAGAATGATTTTAATCCGAAATATATTACGATCCGCGGCAAAGGTTCAGTATTAAAGGAACTTAAGGATGCACGAAAGAAAGTGAAAAAAGTGTATCTCGCGGCCGACCCGGATCGTGAGGGTGAAGCCATTGCCTGGCATTTGGCACATGCACTTGAACTGGATGACACGGCTGATTGCCGAGTTGTATTTAATGAAATCACCAAACAAGCGGTTAAGGACGCATTCAAAACGCCGCGTAAAATAAATATGGATTTGGTCAATGCACAGCAAGCTAGACGTATTCTGGATCGGCTCGTGGGTTACAAGATCAGTCCACTATTATGGAAGAAAGTAAAAAAAGGATTATCAGCAGGACGAGTTCAGTCTGTTGCCGTCAAAATTATTTTGGATCGTGAAAATGAAATTGACGAATTTGAACCGGAAGAGTACTGGAGCATTACAGCCAAACTGAGTGCAGATGGCAATCCATTCGAGGCGAAGTTTCATAAGTTGAACGGAGCGAAAACAGAGCTTGGCAGTGAAGCTGAAGTACAAGCGATTTTGAAACAGATCGAAGGTGCTGATTTTACAATCAAGGAAGTGAAGGAGAAAGAGAGAACTCGAAATCCTTCGGCGCCATTTACGACAAGTTCACTGCAACAGGAAGCGGCACGTAAACTTAATTTCAGGGCTTCCAAGACGATGTCGGTTGCGCAACAGCTTTATGAAGGTGTAGACCTTGGAAAAGAAGGCACAGTCGGTCTTATTACGTATATGCGTACAGACTCGACTCGTATCGCTGCTTCCGCACAGGAAGAAGCCAAAGAATATATCGTTGGAAAGTATGGTGAGACATTTGCACCAGAGAGCCCGCGGAACTATTCCAAAAAGGCTTCCAACGCTCAGGACGCGCACGAAGCGATTCGTCCGACTTCCATTTTGCGTGACCCAGATTCGATAAAGTCGTTTATGAGTCGTGATCAGTTCCGTTTATATAAGTTGATATGGGAACGTTTTGTAGCAAGTCAGATGTCTTCGGCTATTCTGGATACACTTTCGGTTGACATCGCTGCAGGAGATACGATCTTCCGTGCTGCGGGTTCCAAGGTGCGCTTTCAGGGATTCATGAAAGTGTATGTAGAAGGCAATGACGATGGTACAACCGAGGAAGATCGTTTGTTGCCTCCGCTCAAGAGCGGAGATGTGCTGAAAAAGCAGGAGATTGAGCCTAAGCAGCACTTTACGCAGCCGCCGCCACGTTATACCGAAGCACGGTTGGTTAAAACCTTGGAAGAGCTCGGCATAGGTAGACCAAGTACTTATGCGCCAACACTGGAGACCATTCAGAAACGTGGATATGTTGCGATCGAAGAGAAAAAGTTTATGCCGACTGAGCTGGGAGAACTGGTCATTGAGCAGATGGAAGAGTTTTTCCCGGAAATCCTGAATGTGGAGTTTACCGCGAATATGGAAGGCGATCTCGACCATGTAGAGGAAGGCTCTGAAGATTGGGTTAAAGTGTTGGCTGAATTCTATGAATCTTTCGAGAAACGGCTAGAGTTTGCTGAGGAAGAAATGAAAGAGATCGAGATCGAAGACGAGGTCTCGGATGAGATCTGTGAGAAATGTGGCAAGCCGCTCGTATATAAACTGGGTCGTTTCGGAAAGTTTCTCGCATGCTCAGGATTCCCTGACTGTCGCAATACGAAACCGATTATTAAAGACATCGGTGTAACATGTCCGAAGTGTAAGGAAGGGCATGTCGTGGAACGCCGCAGTAAAAAAGGACGTATATTCTATGGCTGTGACAAATATCCGGAATGTGATTTTGTATCTTGGGATAAACCTTCCGCTAAACCTTGTCCGAGCTGTGGATCGTTAATGATTGAGAAGCGAAACAAAAAGGGAACAAGATTGCAGTGTACTTCATGTGATCATCAGGAGCCGGTGGAAGAATCGGATGATGAATCAACGGATTAGCATATGATGGGGGTAAATGATTTTGACAAGTGAACAACAAGTAACGGTTATCGGTGCGGGATTGGCTGGATCAGAAGCAGCGTGGCAGATCGCCAGTCGCGGTGTGCGAGTGAAGTTATATGAGATGAGACCGGTTGTCAAAACACCGGCTCATCATACGGATAAATTTGCAGAACTCGTCTGCAGTAACTCTCTACGTGCCAATGGACTGGCTAATGCAGTTGGCGTGTTGAAAGAAGAAATGAGGATGTTGAATTCGCTCGTACTCGGGGCAGCTGATCGACATGCTGTTCCGGCAGGAGGAGCCCTGGCTGTGGATCGGGATGGCTTCTCGGGTGAGATTACATCGACTTTGCATCAGCATCCGCTGATTGAAGTGGTGAATGAAGAACTTACTTCACTTCCAGAGGAAGGCATTGTTGTTGTAGCGACCGGACCACTGACTTCGCCGGCATTGTCCGAGCAGATTAAAGCATTGATGGGTGAGGAATACTTCTATTTCTATGATGCTGCTGCTCCGATTATTGAAAAAGATTCCATTGATATGAACAAGGTATACCTTGCCTCTCGTTATGACAAAGGAGAAGCGGCTTATCTCAACTGTCCAATGACAGAAGAAGAGTTTGAACTCTTTTATGAGGCTCTGATTACTGCAGAGGTTGCTCAGTTAAAAGAATTCGAAAAAGAAATCTATTTCGAAGGTTGCATGCCGATTGAAGTCATGATGAAACGGGGCAAACAAACAGCATTGTTTGGACCGATGAAGCCGGTAGGTTTGGTTAATCCGCATACGGGTGAATTGCCTCATGCTGTAGTACAGCTTAGACAGGACAATGCGGCGGGAACGTTGTATAACTTGGTAGGTTTCCAAACGCACTTGAAGTGGGGAGAACAGAAACGTGTCTTCTCTCTGATTCCGGGTCTTGAGAATGCTGAGTTTGTGCGCTACGGTGTCATGCACCGGAATACATTTATTAACTCACCGAAGTTGCTTCGTCCAACATACCAATTCAAAGAGCGCCCTAATTTGTTCTTTGCTGGTCAGATGACAGGGGTAGAAGGATATGTTGAATCTGCCGCATCGGGTCTTATTGCCGGCATGAATGCAGCTAAAGCAGCGTTAGGACAAGAACTTGTTGTACTGCCGGTAGAAACGACACTAGGTAGCATGGCCCAATATATTACAACAGCGGATTTCAAGCATTTCCAGCCAATGAATGCTAACTTCGGTTTGTTACCGAAATTGGAAACTAGAATCCGTAACAAAAAAGAAAAAAATGAAGCACTTGCAAATCGTGCCCTGGATGGTATCGCCAAGTTTATTGCTTCAGAAGGTCTAACCGTTCCGGAACGCGTATAAATTATTCGTGGGGGAGCTGATATCATGGATATGTCATTTCATGCGACGACGATCTGTGCTGTCCGTCATAATGGCAAGGCAGCGATTGCGGGCGATGGTCAGGTAACTATGGGCCAGAGCGTTGTGATGAAGAATACAGCCAAAAAAGTAAGACGTTTATATCGTGGACAGGTTGTTGCTGGCTTTGCCGGTTCTGTAGCTGATGCAATTACACTGTTTGAAAAATTCGAAGGTAAACTGGAAGAGCACCATGGCAATCTGCAACGGGCGGCGGTTGAACTTGCAAAAGATTGGCGGCAGGATCGCATACTGCGGAAGCTCGAAGCTTTGTTGATTGTAATGGACAAAACAGGAATGTTGCTTATTTCAGGTGGCGGCGAGATAATCGAACCGGATGATGATATCATCGCGATCGGTTCAGGTGGTAATTTTGCTTTATCCGCTGCGCGGGCGCTGAAACGTCACGCTGGACAGATGGAAGCGAAAGATATTGCGCGTGAGTCTCTTCAGGTGGCTTCCGAGCTGTGTGTATACACGAATAGTAATATTATCGTCGAAGAATTGTAGGAACAAAGAAATCTCCCGTACAGGAACAAGATGTTACATCTGCTCCGGTTTACGTTAAGGAGATTCTTTGCTCTTGTGGCTGAATTGACGTCAACATACTTGTAGGAGGGAAGCTTATGAATTCTCAAGCTTTAACGCCAAGACAGATTGTTACGGAACTGGATAAATATATCGTAGGTCAAAAACAGGCGAAGAAATCAGTGGCAGTAGCCCTTCGTAATCGCTATCGACGTAGTCTTTTGCCAGAACACACACAGGATGATATTGTACCTAAAAATATACTGATGATTGGGCCTACAGGCGTCGGTAAAACGGAAATTGCGCGTCGTCTTGCAAAACTAGTAGGGGCACCTTTTGTCAAAGTCGAGGCAACCAAGTTTACCGAAGTGGGATATGTTGGACGTGATGTGGAATCCATGGTTCGTGATTTGATTGAAACATCCCTGCGTATGGTCAAGCTTGAACGAACTGAACAAGTGAAGGACAAAGCGGAAGAAGCGGCTAACGAGCGCATTGTACATATTTTGGCTCCTTCTCAGTCCAAGTCTAAAAATCAGCGTAATCCGTTTGAAATGATCTTTGGGAACAACGGGAATGGAAATACCCCTCAGGATCAGGATGAACCTGAACCTGACACAAACGTTGCTGAGCGTCGTCGTAAAATCAAATTCGATCTATTGTCTGGTAAACTGGAAGATGACATCATTGAGATCGATGTAGAGGACAATACGCCGAACATGATGGATATGTTTGCTGGCCAGGGTAATGATCAGATGGGCATGAACATGCAGGAGATGTTTGGCAGTTTGTTGCCGCGCCGTACGAAGAAACGTAAGTTGGTTATTAAGGAAGCACGTAAAGTGCTTATTCAAGAAGAAGCAGGCAAATTAATTGATATGGATGATGTGACTCAGGAGTCCATAAGACGTGCAGAGCAGACAGGCATTATTTTCATCGATGAGATTGATAAAGTAGCCAGTCAAGGTCGTGGAAGTGGTCCAGATGTTTCCCGTGAAGGCGTTCAGCGTGACATTCTACCGATTGTTGAAGGATCAACGGTCATGACCAAGTATGGGCCTGTCAAAACGGATTATATTCTGTTTATGGCGGCTGGTGCATTCCATGTGGCTAAACCTTCAGATCTGATTCCGGAGCTTCAGGGACGCTTCCCTATTCGTGTGGAGTTAAACAGTCTTACCCTGGAGGAGTTTGTTTCTATCCTAACGGAACCTCAGAATGCGCTAACGAAGCAATATGTCGATTTGCTCCGCACAGAGAATATTGAGATTGAGTTCTCGGAGGATGCAATACGCGAGATTGCCAAGCTCGCGGAAGCTGTTAACCAAAACACAGAAAACATTGGGGCTCGCCGTCTGCATACTATATTGGAAAAACTTCTGGAAGACTTGTCCTTCGAGGCTCCTGAGCTTACGTTGGAACGTATGGTGATTACACCAGAGTATGTACGTGAGAAATTACATGATATTGCGACGGATCGGGATTTAAGTCAATACATCCTTTAAGTAAGAGCAAAAGGTAATGAATGTAGCTTCTAGTATCACATGATAAGATGGTTGTATGGAATAAAACATGGGGTATGTACCATAAACAGTGAACATTAATCAAGATGTTCTGTGCTTTTATACAGAGCATGCTGTGTTAGGTGTCGTGTTTATGGATACATATCCTTATTTATATTATGGTCTAACCTTTTCTGATGATTGGACCGATAATAGAGAGGTGGCGATCATTTATGCTGAAAATTAGGACTTGGGCCGCATGGATAACTGTATAAAGGGTAGCGGATTAGTTGGTATTCCTATTTTTATGCAACCATGTATTTCCATTAAAAGAATTTTAATTATTTAAATGTTATCTGGTGCTAAGCGAATAAACCGGAATATTTTGCGCAAATGTGCAAAACGTCGTTTTGTGGAAAATGGAGAAGGCATCAATTGTTTTCTAAATATAAAATAGTAGTGACCTATACAATTGTTAAGAAAGTGTTGCGTCAGAAATGATAGTTCCAATGAATTTTCATACATAAAATGTGAAATAAAGTAGAGTTGGCTACATAAAAATACAGTGTTTTATAAGCTTAAAACCCTAATATGACGGTAAAAAATGCTAAACTTAACAAATTGAAATCCTATTGCGGAAAGGTACATTTAAAGGTGCTCAGACTGAAATACAGGCTGGAAAAATGAGTTTTATTTTAAGAATGTTTAAGGGGATGCCTCAAGATTGTTAACACATTTTTGATTTGGGACTGAATATTTACGAAAAAAATCATATTTTGCAGAAAATACACAAAAAGCCCTCTCTTTAAGAAAAGATAGGGCTTTTTTCTTATTGTAATATATCCCAAACTCGAAGAAACTTATGTTATACGACAACATCAGAGTTAATTCTACTTAAGTCCTAGAAAACCGTGTAAACACGAATGTTTTTGTCGAAAAAACAACAGCAGTTTCGCGTGAAAAGATTCAATCTTTTTCCATATATACTAATGAGAGGAGGGATATTGTGAATCTTTTAAACGATATTAGCTTTAAAAGATTACAAGGTGCGCTCGATGCGTCGAACATGCGACAACGAACGATAGCTGATAACGTAGCGAACGCCGATACCCCGTATTTCAAGCGATCAGACGTTTCTTTCGAAGAAATGTTACAGGATCAGATGAGCGGTGATTTACCTGTTCTTAAAGGGAAAGTAACGGATCCAAGGCATTTTGTCATAGGTCCTTCCTCTTTAGTACCAACGCCAGTAGTTAATATGGACCAGTCCACTTCCATGAATAACAACCAGAATAATGTGGACATTGATCGAGAGATGAGCCTTCTGGCGGATAATCAATTGCGTTACAACGCTTATATCCAGCAAGTGAACGAACAAATTAAAATGATGCGAGTAGGCGTAGAAGGGAGATAACCGCGTTGAACATTAGCAACAGTTTTGGAATCAGTGCTTCGGCTCTTACAGCTCAACGTTTGCGTATGGACGTCATTTCTTCCAATATAGCAAATGCTGAAACCACGCGCGCGAGTATGTCGAATGGGGTCGCAGTTCCTTATAAGCGGAAAATGGTAGTGCTTGAACCGAATAAAACATCCTTCAGTACGATGTTACAAAACCAGATGCGTGGTGGAGGTTCAGGTGATGGTGTAAGAGTAACCGAGATTCGGGAAGATCAGTCGCCATTCAAACCGGTTTATGACCCGACTCATCCAGATGCAAACGCAGAAGGGTATGTGTTCATGCCTAATGTGGATATTGCAAAAGAAATGGTCGATATGATCTCGGCTTCACGTTCTTATGAGGCTAACGTTACTGCACTGAATTCAACCAAAGCGATGATTTCTAAAGCGTTAGAAATTGGAAAAGGTTAAACTGTTGCATTCTTCGACAACGAACTGAAAAGAAGAGATAAAAGGGAGGGGAATTTATGATTCAGAACAATATGTTAAACGCTCAGGGAGTTCAGCCGTTGCAGATGAAGAGTGTAGGAACTGAAAATAAACCTTCTACACCGGCCGAAAGCATTCAGAGCTTCGGTACATACTTACAAAATGCACTGGGCTCTGTAGCCGCACAGGAAACCCAGGCCCATGAAATGTCAAATCAATTTTTGGTAGGTAAAGCGAATGTAGATCAGGTGTTGATTGCTTCCGAACAAGCCCTGCTTAGTCTGCAACTTACCACTCAGGTACGTAACAAAGTGGTTGAGGCATATCAAGAGGTTATGCGCACACAACTATAAGAGTTCATTTGCGCAAACAGTAGCGCTGATCATTACGACAAGCAGCTGCGATGCTGCTCCTGATCAAAGCTAGGAGAACGCTCAAGCTTTTGTCAGGACAGACTAAGCAAAGTTTCGGATGGGGTGACAGAGTGAATGAGAGAATTGCCCAGTACAGGGACAAGGCATCACAGTACTGGAATAGCTTTAGCAAAAAGCAGAAAACATTATTTATTTCAACCTTCTTATTTCTGATTTTGGCAGCAGTGGTTCTCACGATGCAGTTATCCAAGACAGAATATGAAGTGGCGTTCACAGATTTAAATGCAAGTGATTCAGCTGGTGTCATCAATTATCTGAACTCATCTAATATCCCATATAAACTTAGCGCGGACGGAAAAAGTATTTCTGTACCCAGTACAGATGTAGCGCTGACCAAAGTGAATATCGGATCCCAAGGCATCATACAAAATGGTTCCCTTGGTTATAAAGCATTTGAAAGCTCATCATCACCAATCGGTATGACAGATAAAGAGTTTGATGTGAAATATAACAATGCGTTAAACGGAGAAGTTGAAAAGCTACTCCAGCGTATGCAGGGGATTCAGGATGCCAAAGTCCTTGTTAACATGCCAAAAGATAATATCTTTGCAGGTTTGGAAGAACAGGACAAAGCTTCGGCTTCCGTAGCATTGCAATTTAAACCGGGGTATCACCCGAATCAGGCAGCTGTAGATGGATACTTTAATTTGGTTAAAACAGCTGTTCCGAACCTGCCCATCGAGAACATCACGATCACGAACACGGATGAGGCTGAACTCGTTCCAACCGCTCGCGGTGGCAGTGGTGGCTTGTCATCTGAAGTGCAGGAGAACATGGCATTACAGAAAAAGTTTGAGAGTGACGTGCGAAATAACGTGAAGCAATTCCTCTCTCAAATTGTAGGTGAGGATAAGGTCAACGTTTTGGTGGCCTCCAAACTGAATTTCGATAAAGTGACAAGCAAAGAAAATCTCGTTACACCTGTTGATCAAGAGAACATGAAGGGGATCGAAATCAGTGTACAGCAAATTCAGAAGAGCTACACTGGTGGGGGAGCTCCGACAGGTGGTGTAGCAGGTACCGGCCAACAGGACGTTCCAGGGTATCCTTCTTCTGATTCTAATAGCAATGCGAATTCGGAAGAATCATCAAGCACGATAAATTATGAAGTGAATCGAATTGCCAAAGATATCATTTCAAGCCCATATACTGTAAAAGATTTAACCATCAACGTGGCGGTTGAACCACCCGCAGGGCAAAACGAATTACAACAGCCTGTTCGAGATGCGATCGAAAATATTCTAGTTAATATCGTTCGCGCGTCATTGGCAGACTCAGGCACAACAATAACTGACGCAGACCTGACAAAAAAAGTATCAGTCATGTCACAGGGCTTTGCAACAGCTGCAGATGCCAATACGGGCTTCCAGTTGACACCTGCAATGATGTGGGGTGGCGGAGCACTTATTGCGGTCCTGATCGCTGCGGTAGTGATCTTGTTAGTACGTCGTCGTCGTAAACAAAATGAGATCCAAGAAGAGGAAGAAATCCCGCTTCCAGTAGCAACAGAGTTCCCGTCCATAACATTGGACAGTGTGACGAACGAAAGTCAGGTGCGCAAACAATTGGAGAGTTTGGCCAAGAAAAAGCCGGACGAATTCGTCAATCTGCTGCGTACGTGGCTGGCTGACGAATAGAGGTGAACGCATTGGCAAAGGCAGGCAATGCCGGATTAACTGGCAGACAAAAAGCAGCAATATTATTAATTACATTAGGTCCGGAAGTGTCTGCTCAGATCTTTAAACATCTCCGTGATGAGGAGATTGAGCAGCTTACGTTGGAAATTGCCAACGTGCGTAAGGTTGATGCATCCGAAAAGGACATGATTATGTCCGAGTTTCATCAGATTTGTTTGGCACAGGAGTATATCTCTCAGGGCGGTATTACCTATGCAAAGGAAATTTTGGAGAAAGCACTCGGCTCCTCCAAAGCGCTTGAAGTTATTAATCGTTTGACAGCTACGCTACAGGTCAGACCTTTTGACTTCGCACGTAAAGCTGATCCGAATCAGATTCTGAACTTTATTCAGAATGAAAGTCCGCAAACGATTGCGCTTGTACTTTCTTATCTGCAATTTGAGCAAGCTGCGGCCATTCTGTCCTCTCTCCCTCAGGAGAAGCAAGCAGATGTTGCTCGTAGAGTAGCTGTGATGGACAGCACTTCACCAGAAGTTATTTCACAGGTGGAACGTGTGCTGGAACAAAAGTTGTCTTCTACAGTGACGCAGGATTACACAAATGCAGGCGGTATCGAATCCATCGTTCAGATTTTGAATGGTGTCGATCGGGGGACGGAACGTACGATTTTGGACTCCCTTGAGATACAGGATCCGGAACTTGCAGAAGAGATCAAAAAACGGATGTTTGTTTTCGAAGACATTGTCAATGTGGACGATCGCTCCATTCAACGTATTATTCGGGATATCGACAATGCCGACCTGCAACTTGCACTCAAAGTCGCAAGCGAAGAAGTACGTGAAGCTGTATTCCGTAATATGTCGAAACGGATGTCCGAAACATTCAAGGAAGAGATGGAGTTCATGGGCCCTGTGCGGCTACGTGATGTGGAGGAAGCTCAGACACGTATCGTAGGTACGATCCGCAGACTGGAAGAAGCTGGCGAGATCATTATCGCACGTGGTGGAGGAGATGATATCATTGTCTAATTTGATTAAATCTTTCCAGTATGTACCGGTAGAAGACCATAAAAGGCTCGAAAATCATCACCATTATGGTGGTGAAGATGAGACTGGATTGGAAGAGGACGGTGCAGCAGTTTCTGAATCGGAAGTGCTTCAGGCACGAGTCGATGAAGAGACAGAGCGTCTTACTGCTGAGATGCTGGAAGATGCCAAGGAGTTTGCGGAAAAGCAGGTGCGTGATGCTTCGGAAGAGGCGGAGCGAATGCTTCAGGAAGCCCAGGAACAGATTAAACGCTGGTGGCAGGAGCAACGAGAGCAGGATGAACATCTGACAGAAGCTCTCCGCGCTCAAGGTTTTCAGCAAGGGTTTGAAGAGGGACGAGCACAAGCTGAACTGGATCTCCAGGTGAAGATCGAAGAGATGATGAAAGAAGCACAAGGGGTGCTTCAGGAAGCGTATGTTGCCAAAGAACAGATTATTCAGGAAGCCGAGCCGTTTCTTGTTGAACTTGCTTGTGGCATAGCGGAGAAAGTGATAGATAAGCAACTTACGGTAGAGCCTGAACAAACGATTGAGCTGATACGTCAGAGTTTGTCCAGAAAAAGGGAGCAAGGACAGATCGCGCTCTGTGTGGCGCCTGAGCAGTTTTCTTTTGTACAAGCTTCAAGGGAGGAACTTGCTCTTTCCATTGATTCGCAGGCAGAGTTACAGATTTTGCCTGATGCTACGGTTAAAGATAAGGGCTGTGTTATCCGTTCTTCATTTGGAAGTGTTGATGCAAGAATTGATACACAGCTTGCCGAGATCAAAAAGGAACTGATCCGCATAGCACTTGAGGATGAGGAGCGAAGAAATCAACATGAAGGTTCTTAGTTCACAGCGTTATATGGAGCATCTGCGGCAGTTTGATCCTGTGCGTATAAATGGAAAAGTAACCCAGGTCATTGGGCTTATGGTGGAATCAGAAGGACCGGATGCCAGCATTGGCGACGTATGTTACATCTATCCTGGCAAATCAGCTAAGCCGCTACAGGCTGAAGTTGTGGGGTTTCGGGATAACAAGGTGTTGCTTATGCCGCTTGGAGAACTTCAATCCATTGGTCCGGGTTGTGACGTGGTCGGAACCGGTAAACCTTTAGGAGTACAAGTAGGCTCTGAATTGCTTGGTAAAGTGTTGGACGGACTGGGACAGCCGCTTGACGGTTCATTGTTGCCATCCCGAATGCCGATGTACTCTACTTCCAATACCCCTGTTAACCCTATGGATAGACCGCGTGTGCTTGAAACGATGAGTGTAGGCGTTAGGGCAATTGATGGCTTGCTCACTGTAGGCAAAGGACAGCGTGTGGGTATATTTGCCGGTTCAGGTGTCGGGAAAAGTACATTGATGGGCATGATCGCTAGAAATACCGCTGCGGATGTGAACGTGATTGCACTGGTGGGTGAGCGTGGACGGGAGGTTCGTGACTTTATCGAACGGGATCTTGGTCCGGAAGGCCTGGAACGGTCTGTCGTCATCGTGGCAACATCAGATCAACCTGCTCTGATCCGAATCAAGGGGGCTGTCATAGCGACGACGATTGCGGAGTATTTCAGAGATCGGGGCATGAACGTGATGTTAATGATGGATTCGGTGACCCGTTACGCCATGGCGCAAAGGGAAGTCGGTTTGGCAGTAGGAGAACCGCCGGCGATGAGAGGTTATACACCTTCCGTTTTTGCAAGTCTGCCGAAACTGTTAGAACGTGCAGGAACAGGTCCCACTGGCTCGATAACGGCCTTCTATACTGTTCTCGTCGATGGGGATGACATGAATGAACCAATTGCAGACGCAGTCCGAGGGATATTGGATGGTCATATCGTGCTGAACCGTGCGATAGCGAATAAAGGTCATTTTCCAGCGATTGATGTGCTTGCAAGTATCAGCCGTGTCATGAAGGACATCGCTCCTGAAGAGCAGATTGATGCGGTTAACAATATGAAACGTCTGATGGCAGTGTACAAAGAGTCCGAAGATTTGATTAACATCGGTGCGTATCAACGGGGATCAAATGCAGCTATAGATGAAGCGATGGATCAGATTGATCATATCTGGGATTTTACGAAGCAAAAAGTTGATGAAAAGGTAACGTTAAGTGAAGTACAGGAGCGTTTGATTCTTGAATTCGCAAGGAGATGAAGGGTAAACGATGAAATTTCGATATCATTTCCAGAAGGTTGTTGACCTGAAAAGCAATGAGAAGACACAGGCAGAATGGATGTTATCCACAGCGATCGGTAAACTTCAGACGGAAGAAGAGCATTTGTTGCAATTGATTAATGATCGAAATAATTTGATGAACATTATTCAAGCGGCAACTGAAAATTGTGCTTCCGTATCCAGTTTGCAGGAAATGCAGCGATATGCATATCACCTTGACGAATGTATATCGCGTAAGAACAGTGATGTCGAGCATGCTCAGGTCAATGTGCAGCGGAATCAGAGCTTTCTGAATGGTAAAGTAGTTGACGAAAAAGTGTGGCTTGGAGCGAGAGATAAAGCTAAAGGCAGATTTCAGCAGGAGATGCTCCTCCGGGAACAGAACGATCTGGACGAGATGGCTACTGTACGCTTCGCCGCCAAAGCCCGTGCGAACTGATGTGAGCCGGAAGCGAAGTTGTCTCGTGAAGGAGGAATGAACGGTGGCTGTAAAAGACACTGATATCGAAAAAGAGTCCGGGAGTGGATGGGAAAAGTTTCTCATGATTTCGATCCCGATTGTATTCACGGTTGTGCTCTTAGGTGTACTGCTTACTCTATTTAATGTAGATATTCGGAATAACGCGCTCGAACTTGCCAAAAAAATTCCTGTAGTCAAGAATTGGGTACCTGATCCGGTGCTTGATCCGGAGAAGGAAAAGTTGGAAAAGAGCGAAAAGCAGGTTGAAAGTGCGGAAGCAACGATTGAAAAGCTAAAATCTCAGGTTACTGCGAAAGAAGCAGAACTGAAAGCGGCCAAAGATGCGACTACTGCGGAGACGCAGAAAACAGCTGATTTGCAAAAGAAATTGGATGATGCAAATAAGGCTTCTGAAACAGCTGCAGCTTCTGAACCGGAAACCGAAAGTGATTATCAGAAGCAGATTAAAAGTCTGGCTAAAATGTACGCTGATATGAGCCCAAGTAAAGCTGCGCCGATTTTGCAAAATATGACGAATGAAGAAATGGTGCTTATGTTGAGCGCGATGCAGTCGACTGCCCGGACGAAGGTGCTGGAAAAGATGGATCCGAAGACTGCAGCGGATGTGACCATGCTGATGAAGGATGCGAAGCCTTCAGGCGATCTTGCTTTGGATGCCCTGCAGTCCCGATTAAAAAAGGAAACAGCAGCAACGACTACGACAACAGGAACCAATAGTAAAAATTTGGATAAAAATCAGTTGAGCCAGACCTTTGCTTCGATGTCTGCGTCAAGCGGAGCCAAACTATTGCTCGAAACCTATAAAATTAGTCCGGATAAAACACTGACCATACTCAATTCAGTTAATGATGCAACACGATCCCAGCTGCTTGAGAACATGTCTAAAGAAGATTCGGTTGAGACAGCCAAAGTATTGAATCGGCTAATGGGCAATAAGTAACAATTCTATTCTTAATGCATGGAGGGGAGGTGAAAAAATGTCACTCGTATATCAAATGAACGCTGGGGCTTCTTCCAAAACTTCTGGTTCAACACAGTCATCAACAACGCAGTCTAAAGGTTCGGTTACAGGAACTGGAGCTGAGTTCTTGCAGACGCTGGCACATTCATTGGCTGGGGGAAGCGGAACTGGTGAGGGTACTGATGGAACGAATGGTGCAGTAACAACAAAGACGTCTGCTCCGTTGATGTTTACTTTTGCCTCAGAAAATGAAGAAAATAACACATCTGTAACGGACGCGTTAAGTTCACTATTAGTTGGTACGGATTCGTCAGGTTTGATGGAAAAGCTTGAAAAATTATTTGGTGATTTGGATACGTTAGACAAAGCTCTGGAAAATGATCCGGCCTTGCTTGCAGGTCTTCAATCGTTGATCCAGCAATTGTACGCATTATTAAATAAAGATTCAGATGGAAATCAGCAAGCTTCACTAAGTGAGGTTGGTTCTAATTTAGATCAAGCTCCTACATCTGCATCTGCTGTTGAACTGTCTCAGCATCCGGCTGCAGTCCGTTTTGTATTACAGGATGTGCTGACACAATTGGCAACGGAAGTTCTTAAACCAGGTCCTAATGTAGTCAAGAGTGCTCCCGAATTCCAACACTTACTTCAGCAGTTGCAGAGTCAGTTGAAGGAAGCTGGAGTCGAAACGGATGGGAAAAAGGGTTGGTCTGAACTCAAATCGATACTGAATACATTCTCAGCAATAAAGGATGCAGCTGTTCAAACACCTAACGGTGCTCCGACTACAGTATCCAAAACAGATGGGATAACATCTCAGACGACTGCATCAGCAACAGTTCAAACAGAATCTAAAGCAACAACAGTGACGGTTAAAAATGACTCAACACCCTTTGCCGATGCGCAACCTGTAATCCATCATTCAAACATTGTAACAGCTGGCGAGTTGTCCTTGCGAAGTTCAGGTACAGTCGTGAGCAAACCCGCTGAGCCTGTCATGCAAGCAACGAATTTTGCCAAAGAAATGACGCAATTTGTGGTGAGCAAGCTGGATATCGTGAATCAAAAAGGATTTTCTGAAGCCACAATCTCTCTCCGCCCTGAACATTTGGGGAAATTGGATGTACAGATTACGTTGCAAAACGGACAATTGGTTGCCAGGTTCATGACAGAACATGTCATGGCGAAAGACATGCTCGAACAACAGATGATGCAGTTACGTTCCTCGTTACAGTCTCAGGGCATTCAGGTGGAACGGCTCGAGGTCACTCAGAACAGTTCGCTCGGATCTGAAATGTATCAGGATGGCGGACGTCAACAAGGAAATCAATCTCAGCAACAAAAACGTTCCCGTGAGCGTGGGGAGCATACCGATGAAGCTGTGACAGCCGCGGGGTTGCAGGAAGAGTTGCGCAACTGGCGTAGCGAGCAAGTGGAAGGTAGCGAAATTCAGAGAGATTCATTTACTGCAGAGGCTTAAACAGGGATGAGGTGAATATATGGCAAATGAAATTGTTTCTACTAATAATACGTGGCCTAATTACGCGGCTGCAAATAGAGCAACAACAAGTGCTGCAACGAAAGAACTTGGTAAGGATCAATTTCTGAAAATTTTGATTACGCAGTTGCAGAATCAGGATCCGATGCAGCCGATGGAAGATAAAGAGTTTATCGCTCAAATGGCGCAATTTAGCTCAGTGGAGCAACTGGTTAACATCTCTACGCAGCTTAAAACGTTAAATCAGTCACTTGGAGCGGTATCGGGTATGATCGGTATGGAAATCAGTTGGCTTTCTTCTGATAAAACAGACAGTGGTACGCTTCGTCAGGGTACTGTAGATTCAATCATTGTGCGAGACGGCGTTCAGTATGCAAAGGTGGGCAACGACGAAATTAAACTGGATGAAATCATTCAGGTGAATCGTGCCAAGCAAGCTGAGGAAACGAAGCCAGCCGCCCAGAACGTTCAAAGTGATGCTACAAATACTAATGGTAGTAACCCGTCTGATGTGAATGCCGGGACGAGTGAACCTGAAGATCGAGAGCAAAGCATATGAGTGACCGCATAACCGTTGGACAGTTATATACGGGTTCTGTTACTCCAAATATGCTTCGCAAACCTCAAACGGGAGACACATCTGGCACCCCGTCCAAACCCTTTGCTCAAGTACTGGAAGATAACCTTTTAAAACTCAGCAATCATGCAGCTAAACGATTAGAACAACGTGGTATCGAGTTGAAAACCGAACAAATGAAACAAATTGGTTCTGCACTGGACAAGGCTGCTGCCAAAGGGGCAAAAGAGTCACTCATTTTGATGCAGGATATGGCTTTTATCGTCAATGTCAAAAATCGTACTGTCGTTACAGCAATGGATAGTGAAAGTATGAGAGATAATGTCTTTACTCAAATCGATAGTGCTGTAATTATTTCATAGCCGGCTGGCCCTTCTCGGGAGCCGGAATGCCGCTGACCGACTGATGCGGCAACCAATTTAAGGCTGGGAGGATTTTGTAAAATGTTGAAATCGATGTACTCAGGCGTTTCCGGGATGAGGGGTTTTCAAACCAAACTCGATGTCATTGGTAACAATATCGCGAACGTAAACACGGTTGGATTTAAAGGAAGCCGAGTGATGTTCAAAGACATTATGAGTCAAACGACTAAAGGGGTAACGGCTCCAACAGATACACCTTCGGGTGGTGTCAATGCACAACAAATTGGTCTTGGTGTTTCAGTAGGATCAATTGACACAATGCATTTGGCAGGAAGCCCGATGACCACGAATAATCCAACTGACCTTCGAATCAATGGAGACGGATTTTTCCTGGTACGTTTGAGCGATGCGCAAGAAGTACCTTACTTGACTCGTGCGGGTGATTTCCATGTTGATGCTGCTCGTAACCTGGTAACTTCTGATGGATTGTTCGTAGTGGATAATGGTGGTGCCAACATCACGATCCCGGATGATGCTGTATCTTTTACCATTGGGCAGGATGGGTTTATCAATCAGACGATGGCTGATGGAACGGTTCAAGCCGGAGCGCAGCTGGGGATTGGTAAAGTTGTTAACCCTTCAGGTCTAGAGAAAATTGGGGGCAACTTGTATCGTATGACGGCGAATGCCAATCCGGATGGTGCACTTGCTCCGTTGACAGCAAATAGTGCAGAAGACGGTACGGGGGCTATCATTGCTGGTCAGCTCGAAATGTCCAATGTTGATTTGACGAATGAATTTACCGAGATGATTGTGTCACAGCGTGGTTTCCAAGCGAACTCCCGGATCATTACAACATCAGACGAAATTCTTCAAGAGGTCGTTAACCTGAAACGATAATAACTGATTAGTGATTTTGAAATGGTGGGGGAGCTTGCTCCTCCACTATGATTGAGGGGGCTTGACATGATTTCAGTTACGCGGTTAAATGGTTCTCCCATGTGGTTAAATGCGCTGATGGTCGAAATCGTGGAAGAGACGCCGGACACGTATATTACTCTGGTAACGGGAAAAAGATTAATCGTGCTTGAAAAGGCCGATGAAGTGATTTCCAAAATCAAAGAATACAACCGTGAAATTGGAGTTCAGGCAGCCACGATTAAAGTGCAGCAAACGGAGGAGTCCTGATGAAAAAGATGATGCCCTGGATTGCAACAACGTTGCTTGCAATCACACTCATTGTGGTCGTAGTTTTTGTATTTATGCAAAGTCAAAACAAGAACGACAATACACATACAGCGGCAGCTGCTGAAGAAAAAAAGCTGACAGCAGATGAAATTGTAGAGGTTTCATCCGAGCTTGGACAGATTAAGACCAATTTGGCTGATGCAGATCGTATTATTATGGTTAGTTTCTCTTTCAAGTTGTCGGATAAGAAAGCTAAAGAAGACTTTGAGAAAATTAAAAGTATTACGGTTAAGCCAATCATTATTGAGGCGCTTGCGGATACCAAAGCTGAGGCACTGAGTTCGGCAAAAGGTATGAAACAATTCAATGAGAAACTAACGGGGCTAATTAATGAGGCATTGCCTGAGCCGAACTTGAAAAGCACAAGTGTTTCAGACATTGTTATAGCACCAATGTAATGAATAGAACAAGCTGTAGACCTGTAAGGGGGTGAGAACATGGTGGATGTATTATCACAAAACGAGATTGACGCCCTATTAGCAGCCCTTTCTTCAGGCGAAATGGACGCCGAGGAATTGAAAAAGGAAGAAACTCAGAAGAAAATCAGGTCTTACGATTTTAAACGGGCAGTGCGTTTCTCCAAGGATCACATTCGAAGTCTGACGCGTATTCACGAAAACTTTGCTCGTTTTCTCACCACTTATTTTTCGGCCCAGCTGCGGACGTTCGTTCAGATCAATGTTGTGCAGGTAGAACAGTTGCCTTATGACGAGTTTATCCGTTCTATTCCCAAGATGACGATTTTGAACATTTTCGAAGCAGAGCCATTACAGGGACGAATGGTCATGGAGGTTCACCCGAACGTGGGTTATGCGATGCTGGATCGTCTGCTAGGAGGTACAGGCAGTGCTCCTACAAAAATTGCAAGCATGACAGAAATTGAAACGACGATTATGGAACGCATATTCAGCCGAGCCTTCGAAAGTTTGCAGGAAGCCTGGAAGACGGTACTGGATATCTCGCCTAGAATGGAAGCACTGGAGACGAATCCTCAGTTTATGCAGATTGTATCTCCCAATGAGACCATTGCCTTGATCTCGCTAAGTACCAAAATCGGCGATACCACAGGCATGATCAATTTGTGTATACCGCATGTCGTTCTTGAGCCTATTATGTCCCGGTTATCAACACATCAGTGGTTTGTTTCAGAGAAGAAAACGAGAGCTCCGGAAGAATACGAAGCGCTGAGATCACGTGTAAACAAAGCCAAATTACCAGTTGTAGCCGAACTTGGTGAATCCAGAATTTCGATAGCCGAGTTTTTAGGATTATCGGTTGGCGATGTCATTACGCTGAATAAACCGGTGGAAGAGGGGCTTTCCATTAAAGTTGGTGACAGACTGAAGTATATTGGCAGTCCGGGAACGATTAAGGACCGTGTGGCTGTGCAAATAGATCAAATTGTCACCGAAGGAGTTGAAGAATTTGACGAGTAAGGATTATTTATCCCAGGAAGAGATCGACGCTTTGCTTCGGCAATCGGAATCCATCTCGAGTTCTGAACCCGCTGAGAAAACGGTTGATGATTTTCTGACGGAGCTGGAACAGGATGCCTTGGGGGAGATTGGTAACATCACTTTTGGCAGTGCTGCGACTGCGTTGTCCACACTATTAGGCCTTAAAGTGGATATTACAACACCTAAAGTATCAATTATTAGCCGAACACAGTTCGAAGAAGCGTTCCCTAAGCCACATGTTGCTGTTCATGTGAACTATGTGGATGGATTCGAAGGCATTAACTCACTGGTTATCAAAAAGAGAGATGCGCAAATTATCGCTGATTTAATGCTGGGCGGTGAGGGAAATCCGGCTGACGAAGAATTGAACGAAATTCACATTAGCGCGGTACAGGAAGCGATGAACCAAATGATGGGGTCTTCTGCCACATCTATGTCGACCATCTTCAACCGGTTTGTTAATATTTCTCCTCCAGGGATTGATATTCTCAACTTGGAAAGCGGCGAAGGTGTGACCAATCTACCACCAGATGAAACACTCATTCAAGTTTCATTCCGTCTGTTAGTAGGGGATCTGATTGATTCGAATTTGATGCAGTTGCTTCCTGTACATTTTGCGAAAAACATGGTGGATATGTTAATTGGAGGTGCTCAAGAGTCGACCTCCAGTGCTCCTGTAGCTTCAACACCCGAGCCTGCTCCGGCGCCAGTGGCACCACCAACGCCGCCACCGGTTATGGAACAGCCACCGGCTCAGCAACAGATGCCTCCACAGGCTCCACAGCAGCCTGTTCAGGACTATAGTGGATATGGTCAAGCTCCGATGGGGATGCCTCAAGGTATGCCTCCACAGCAACCATACGGTATGCCACCGCAGCAACCATATCATATGCCACCACAGCCAGCCTATGGTGAGCCTCAACACTATGGTGCTGCGCCAAATAGGAATGTGAATGTACAGCCTGTTCAATTCGCCAATTTGCAAAATGGGGCTTTTGCTAATGTAGACGAGAACAATTTGAATTTATTGATGGACATTCCCCTTAAAGTCACCGTAGAATTAGGAAGGACCCAAAAGCAAATTAAAGATATATTGGAACTATCACAAGGTTCGATTGTCGAACTGGATAAGTTGGCTGGTGAACCTGTTGATATTTTGGTAAATAACAAACTGATCGCCAAGGGTGAAGTTGTCGTCATTGACGAAAACTTTGGTGTTCGTGTTATAGATATTCTAAGCCAATGGGACCGTATTCAGAAATTACAATAAGCACAATTCAGGGAGGATTTGAACCAACATGGCAAACCGAATTTTAGTCGTAGACGACGCTGCATTTATGAGAATGATGATCCGGGACATTTTGTCCAAAAATGGGTATGAAGTCGTAGGAGAAGCACCAGATGGTGCACAAGCCGTTGAGAAGTTCAAGGAACTTCGTCCGGATCTGATTACAATGGATATTACAATGCCTGAGATGGATGGTATTGCTGCTCTGAAAGAAATTAAAAAAATTGATGCAAATGCAAAAGTAATTATGTGTTCTGCAATGGGCCAACAAGCGATGGTTATTGATGCCATTCAAGCTGGAGCCAAAGATTTTATCGTTAAACCTTTCCAATCTGATCGGGTTATCGAAGCAATCAGCAAAACACTGGGAGCTTAAGAAGCATGTTGATGGCTCAGGGGGGTACTCCAGAACCAGCTGGCGCAGGAATCAATTATTATCTACAGCTAGTATGGGTGATTGTTGTCCTGGCCGTCATCCTGGTTCTTATTGTCTACCTGATCCGATTCTTGAACAAACGAAATCAGCAATGGTTTCGAAGCGGAACCATTCGCATTTTGGGCGGGGTCGGACTAGGACAAAACAAGTCACTGCAAATTTTAGAGATTGGCGGAAACGTTTATTTGATCGGTGTGGGCGAGAATATACAGCTGCTGGATAAGGTTTCGGATTTGGAAGAAGCACAGAGAATTGTGGATTCCTTTGAACGGGATGCTGTTTCACAGCAAGGAAACCTCCCACCCATCATAGCCAAGCTCGCTAAACGTCTTCGTAAAGAAGAACCGCCTCGGGAAATGGAAATTGAGGACACTGCTTCTTTTCATGAGATGTTTGAATCCAAACTTCGGCAGATGCCAAACCGTAAAGAGAAGATGGAGAAGCTCCTGGATCAAGACAATACTACAGATCGGTCGAGGGATTCATGAAGAAAAAGATTTGGTTAGCGTGTTGTTTCGTAGGACTTATCAGCCTGGCATCTGTTACGGTGGCTTTTGCCGAGCCGATTCCTAATATTGATATTCAGATTGGGAACGGTGATGGCAACACGCCAAGTACTAGTTCATTATCTATTATTCTATTAATTACGGTGCTTAGCATAGCCCCGGCATTGCTGGTACTGATGACCAGTTTTACTCGGATTGTGATTGTGCTTGGGTTTGTCCGAACTTCACTCGGAACCCAGCAGATGCCTCCGAATCAGGTATTGGTCGGTCTGGCCCTTTTTCTTACACTTTTCATCATGTCTCCTACGTTATCTTCTATTAATCAGGTTGCATTACAGCCTTATCTCAAAGGAGATTTGACACAAACGGAGGCGCTAGAAAAGGCAGCAGATCCGATTAAGAAATTTATGTTTACTCATACGCGCGAGAAGGATATCTTGCTGTTCATGAAATACAATCAGGCGGAACAGCCGAAATCGTATCAGGATATTCCAATCACGGTAATGGTACCGGCATATGCAATCAGTGAGCTCAAAACAGCTTTCCAGATGGGATTCATGATATTTATTCCTTTCCTGGTGATCGACATCGTTGTGGCGAGTACACTCATGGCCATGGGTATGATGATGCTTCCCCCGGTCATGATCTCATTACCTTTCAAAATACTGCTCTTTGTTCTGGTGGATGGGTGGTATCTGGTAGTCAAGTCACTGTTGCTGAGTTTTAATACTTGAACCGGAGAGTTAAAGGAGGACGGTCATGACTTCGGAGTTTATTATCGGTCTGGCCGGAAAAGCAGTATACACGTCATTGCTGGCCAGTGCACCTATGCTCATACTAGCTCTGGTTGTAGGACTTATGATTAGTATTTTCCAAGCAACGACTCAGATTCAAGAGCAGACGCTCGCTTTTGTACCTAAAATAGTCGCAGTACTGCTGGCGGTACTTTTGTTTGGGCCCTGGATCTTGAATATATTAATCGATTTTACGTTTAACATACTCGATAATTTGTACAGATACATAGGGTAGGCTTTAGCCGATGGAGACATTGCTGCAAAGTTTCCCTGTTGCTCTGCTTATGTTTTGTCGAATAGCCTCATTTTTTGTAACTGCACCTGTCTTTTCAGCTCGAAATGTACCTACGTCGTTTAAAATAGGGATATCTGCTTTTGTTACGTTGACAGTATATATGACCTTTGGAATACATCAGACTGTTCCAACGGACTTGAGTTACATCCTGCTAATAATCAGAGAAATCCTCATCGGTTTACTTTTGGGATTTGTGGCTTATCTCTTGATGACTGCTGTACAGACTGCAGGGGCGTTTATTGATATCCAGATAGGCTTCGGTATAGCTAATGTGTATGACCCGATGACAGGTGCATCTGCACCACTTACAGGTAATTTTAAATATGCTTTTGCTGTACTTTTATTTTTAACTATGAATGGACATCATTATCTGCTGGATGGCATCGTATACAGTTATCGGTGGATTCCGCTATCCAATATATTCTTCTTGAAGATGGCGGATGGCAGCGTTGCGGAATTTCTTGTACGTACGTTAGGAGAAGCTTTCATGCTTGCTTTCCAGATGGCTGCTCCGATTGTAGTCGCTCTGTTTCTGACGGATGTAGGGTTGGGCTTTTTGGCCAAAACGGCTCCACAGTTTAATGTATTTGCTGTAGGTATGCCGCTCAAGGTACTCGTTGGAATTGCTATTTTGCTCCTGCTGGTTCCCAGCTTCGCCTTTGTGTTTGGTCAATTGTTCGAGGTCATGTTCCGAACTATGGAAAAACTGCTTGGAACGATCGGACAAAGGCCGGGATGAGTGAAACGGAGGACAGGATTCAGATGAAACTTCAACTTGATCTCCAATTGTTTTCTGGAGAGAAGACAGAGAAAGCCACCCCTAAAAAGCGACAGGATACACGAAAAAAGGGGCAAGTCGTAAAAAGCATGGAGTTATCCGGTGCCTCGATTCTCCTGTTTACATTTTTGACCATGATGATGTTTAGCTCGTTTTATAAAGAGCGCATGGTAAAGCTGTTTACAGATATTTTTATTAATCGACTCAGCATGAATGTAACCGAAGAAAATGTGATGGCACTGATGATGCGTTACGGGATTGAAGTGATGTTGTTGCTCGCTCCCGTTTTGCTTGGCGCAGCACTAATTGCGTTAATCGTTAACTACATGCAGGTGGGGTTTCTTCTTATAGGCGAGGGTTTAAAACCGAAGCTCGAGAAACTAAATCCAATCAAAGGGTTTAAAAATATTTTTTCACTTCGCTCGCTAGTTGAATTTGCAAAGTCCATTTTGAAAATGTCTATTATCGGCTACCTTGTGTACAGCACAATTATTAGTTACCAGTCTGATATTGCTTCATTATCACATTTTTCAATGGATGCGATTTTACAGTTTGCTGCTTCTATTACTTTAAATCTTGGTGTCAAGATTGCAGTTGCACTCCTGGTACTTGCCGTATTCGACTACATGTACCAGAAGTACGATTATGAAAAGAATATACGCATGTCGAAGCAAGATATCAAAGATGAGTATAAGAAAATGGAAGGCGATCCGCTGATTAAGGGCAAAATTCGGGAGCGCCAGCGTCGTATGGCTATGCAGCGTATGATGCAGGAAGTACCGAACGCAGATGTAATCATCACGAACCCAACACACTTTGCAGTAGCACTGAAGTATGAGGGGTCTGAGATGGAGGCTCCGCAAATTATTGCTAAAGGGCAGGATTATGTCGCTCTGCGCATTAAAGAAATTGCCAAAGAACACGGTGTGATTACGATGGAAAACAAACCACTGGCACGGGCATTGTTCCAGAGAGCTGAGATTGGTGACGCTATACCGGCCGATTTGTTTCAAGCTGTAGCCGAAGTGCTGGCTTATGTATATAAACTTAAGGGCAGAACGAAATAACAGGGATCGGAGGCCGTACATTCATTGAAAACAAAAGATTTAGCTATCCTTGCGGGTATTATCGGCATTGTGTTGATGATGATTCTCCCGATCCCCATCTGGCTGCTCGATATGTTGCTCGTTATCAACATCTCTATTGCTTTGATGATCTTGCTTGTCGCCATGAACAGCAAAGAAGCATTACAGTTTTCCATATTTCCGGCATTGTTGCTCATTACTACGTTGTTCAGACTGGCACTCAATATCTCAACAACGAAGTTGATCCTAGGTAAAGGTGATGCTGGAGCTGTTGTTGCTACCTTTGGTAGCTGGATAGCGGGTGGGCAGATAGCCATTGGATTTATCGTGTTTTTGATCCTGGTGGTCGTACAGTTTATCGTTATTACCAAAGGTTCCGAACGTGTAGCTGAAGTAGCAGCAAGGTTCACGCTTGATGCTATGCCTGGTAAACAAATGAGTATTGATGCCGACTTGAATGCTGGTTTAATTAATGAACAGCAGGCGCGTGAGCGCCGTTCCAAAATTGAACGCGAAGCCGACTTTTATGGAGCGATGGATGGTGCCAGCAAATTCGTAAAAGGGGATGCCATTGCAAGTATTATCATCCTCCTAATCAACCTGATCGGTGGATTTATTATCGGTATGACGGTACATGGTTACGATTTTGCAACTTCACTTTCCACGTACTCGGTGCTGACTATCGGGGACGGATTGGTTAGCCAGATTCCCGCACTGCTTATTTCAACTGCGGCGGGATTGATTGTTACCAGAGCCTCATCGGAAGGAAACTTGGCAGATGATATTACTGGCCAGTTGTTTACATATCCGATACTCATCTATATCGTAGCTTTTGTCATCGCGATGCTGGGATTCTTTACGCCAATTCATGTAATTACAACATTGCCGCTCGCAGGTGTTCTTGCTTTTGCCGCCTGGCGAATGCAGAATAATCTGAATTTGAAACAGGAAGCAGAAGAGCAATTGGAAGAAGAACAACAGATTGAAGAAGTCAGAAGTCCTGAAAGTGTTATTAACTTGCTTCAGGTGGACCCGATCGAATTTGAGTTTGGTTACGGTTTGATTCCTCTGGCTGACAATCAACAAGGCGGAGACTTGCTGGATCGGATCATTATGATTCGAAGACAATGTGCGCTTGAATTGGGTTTGGTGGTACCAGTGATCCGTATTCGTGACAATATTCAACTAAGACCTAATGAGTATGTGATCAAAATTAAGGGTAATGCGGTTGGTGGCGGAGAACTGCTTCTAAACCATTATCTTGCGATGAGTCCTGGATATGATGAAGAATCCGTAACAGGAATCGAAACAACAGAGCCGGCATTTGGTTTGCCTGCGCTATGGATTGATGAAGTGACTAAAGATCGGGCAGAGCTCGCTGGATATACGGTAGTTGACCCGCCTTCTGTCGTTGCGACTCATCTAACAGAACTAATCAAGAAACATGCGCACGAATTGCTTGGAAGACAAGAGACGAAGGCACTTGTAGACAACCTTAGAGAGAATTATGCTGCACTGGTGGATGAGTTAATTCCTTCCGTTCTCTCGATTGGTGATGTACAAAAGGTACTAGCGAAGCTGCTACGTGAAAAAGTATCGATTCGAGATATGGTTACTATTTTTGAAACGCTGGCAGACTATGGAACTTATACGAAGGATCCAGATGTGTTAACGGAGTACGTTAGACAATCGTTATCTCGTCAGATTACACAACAATTCTCGCAAAAAGGTGAAACCCTTCAAGTGATCACGGTTGGACCAGGACTTGAGAAGAAAATTGCTGAAAGTGTGCAACAATCAGAGCAAGGTAGCTATCTTGCACTGGATCCAGTCTCTACTCAAAGTGTGTACCAAAAGCTGAGTGAACAAGTAAATCGATTAATTCAATCGGGTCAACAACCCATCGTGTTAACTTCTCCAACCATTCGAATGTATCTGCGTCAGGTGATTGAAAGAACGATGCAGGATATTCCGGTGCTTTCCTATAGCGAGTTGGAGCCGAATGTTGAAATTCAAAGTATCGGGGTGGTGAACTTATGAGAGTAAAACAATACGTTGTTGAGACCATGCCCGAAGCTATGCTTCAAATTCGCAAAGACCTGGGAAGTGACGCCGTCATTCTGTCCACCAAAGAAATCAAGGTGGGCGGAGTGCTCGGGATGTTCCGCAAAAAACGTATCGAAGTGGTTGCAGCAGTAGATAAAGAGCAGCCTGGTCAGGCGAATGGTTCTTCTGTTAAGAAGGCGCAAAATTCATTTACGCCTGTGCCTCGTTCGTTTGTACCTGAAGCTTATGCTCAAACCGCTCGTTCGTTTGTAGGGGGGGCCGATGCAAGGGAAACTGTAGCGGCGGTGGACCAAAAAGAGCAGGAGAAAACGGCGGCTGTTCCATCTGTATCCAAATCAAGTGGAATAGATGAAAAAATGGATTACGGCTCAGATTTCCTGAGCAGTGAGCATAAACCGCGACCGCAAGGGGCGGATTTTTCGGGTTCAACGCCTAGTATCCAAGATCGTGGTATGGATCAGCAGCAGGACAAGCTGTTGAACGAGTTACAGGACTTGAAGCAGATGATGACCAAGCTTTCCAAGCAAGGAACAGTTGCGACAACAATTCCTGAAGAATTAATGAAGAGCCAGGAGCGGCTTGCGGACCAAGAAATTTGGCCAGAAGTATGGGAATCCTGGTTTGAACCTATTGAGCAGGGGTTAGCTGAGGGTAAATTGCAAGAATCGGATGTTGAAGAGGCACTTCGGTTGGAGATAGCGACTTTTCTGAAAGACCGTATTCAAGAGGGCATCCTGCCTAGCACTCGAATTGTATATGTGGCTGGACCTACAGGAGTAGGAAAAACAACAACGATTGCCAAACTGGCTGCGGAGCAGATGTTTAAAAAACAGCGTAAAGTTGGTTTTATTACGTCAGATACGTACCGTATCTCTGCAGTTGAACAGCTAAGAACGTATGCATCGATTCTGAACGTGCCGCTTGAAGTTGTGCAGTCGCCAGGAGATACGCAACGTGCCATTTCACGGCTAGAAAACTGCGATCTGATCTTTATGGATACAGCAGGCAGAAACTATAGAAATGAATTGCTTGTCTCCGAACTGCAGAGTTTACTTGCTCCTGTTGAGAACAGTGAAACCTTTCTGGTGATGAGTATGACTGCGAAAAGCATGGATATGGTACAAATTACTGAGCATTTCAGTAAATATGGATTGGATAAAGTGATCTTCACCAAAATGGATGAAACAGGAACTTGCGGTCCGCTCTTTAACCTTCTACATCGTTTCCCGCTCAAACTTGCTTATGTGGCAAACGGTCAGAATGTTCCTGATGATCTGCTGAAGCCCAATGTGGAATGGTTGTCCCAGGCGTTATTGGGAGACGGGACACAATGAAGGATCAGGCAGCATCACTCCGAAGCTTGGTCTCCGCGCCACTCGAGAGCGATAAAAGCAAAGTGAGTAACCGTTCCTCCAAAATTATTACGGTAGCTAGTGGTAAAGGTGGGGTAGGCAAGTCCAATTTCACACTAAACTTTGCACTGACTCTTCATTCTATGGGTAAAAAAGTGCTGGTGTTTGATGCAGATATCGGTATGGCAAATATCGATGTTTTAATGGGAACTTCTTCTTCCTATAATCTGTATCATCTTTTATACCGACATAAAACTATAAGGGAAATCATACAACTTGGTGCTGATGGCCTACCATATATTGCGGGGGGGTCGGGGATGAAGGAATTATTCTCCTTGTCTGATCGGGATCTGGAGTTTTTTGCCAGTGAGGTGGAGGACATTGCGCAAGAGATGGATTACGTCATTTTCGATACCGGGGCTGGCCTTTCCAGGGAAAATATGAGATTCATCGGCGCTGCTGATGAATGCCTGATTGTAACTACTCCTGAACCGACTTCAATAACAGATGCTTATGCCTTAGTTAAAGTCATGCACGGCGAGGAGCACGCAACTCCTTTTCGAATGATCGTAAATCGGGTTGAAGATGAAAGGGAGGCGGAGCGTGTAGCAGATAAAATAGCTGGAGTGGCGAGAAGGTTTTTGCAAACAGATATCCCGCTTCTAGGGTATATTTCAGAGGATGCTCAGGTTGTGACAGCAGTAAAGAAACAGATGCCTTATCGATTAGCCTATCCTCATTGCAAGGCTTCTAAAGATATACAAAAACTTGCTCTTCGATATCTGGCTGTACCTGCAGCTCCGGAATCCGGAACCTTGTCAGGAATCAGAGGATTTATGAAAAAGTGGCTTAAACGAACAACATGATTTCTGAAAAAAGGAAACAGAGGTGACACAATATGGCGGTCTATCAAGTATTGGTTGTCGATGATTCCGCTTTTATGCGCAAAATTGTGACGGATTTAATTGAAGCGGACTCAGAGTTCAAGGTTACGGCCACAGCGTCAAACGGCAAAGAAGCTATCCAAAAAGCATTAGAGTTGAAACCTGATATGATCACAATGGATGTTGAAATGCCGGAAATGAATGGGCTGGATGCGCTTAAATCCATAATGGAGGATTCCTTCATTCCTGTGATTATGCTCTCTGGTATTAATGAACAAGGTATGAAAGAGACAATTATGGCTCTCGAAGCTGGTGCATTTGACTTTATTCGTAAGCCGTCTGTTGTGCATGATCAGGATATTGCTCAGGTTGGTAAAGCGTTGGTTGAACGAATGCGTGCTGCCATGCATGAAGTGAAGCGAAAAGCTGAGCGTAAAGAATCGATCAAAAAAATGGAGGCTTCCCGCAATACTGTAATTCCTCCAGCACAACCGGTAAAGAAGGAAGAAACGTCGAAGGAAGTTGTTGAACCGCTTCAAAAAACAGTTCCGCCGATACTTCCAAAAAGAGAGAATTCATTTGAAGAGCGCACTGGAGTCTTACAGGCTAAAAAGCAACCGAGTGTTCCGCTTTCTCCTCCGAAATCGGAGCGTACGATCACGAAAAAGGATGGCTTAGGTAAGCCTGATCAATCTGCTCGTACGAAAACGGATATACCAAGTAAGCCGCCTGTGAGTTCACTGCAAGCTCGTAAAGAGGTCAGATCGCCAGAGGTGCCTCGACTCCAGACGAAACAGCCAGCAACCAGTTCTGCGTCTGCACCTGTTCCTGCGAAGGAGCCAACTAAACTTAATACGGCTTTTAAAACTTCAGCGGGATCGGAAGGATCGTTCAACAAACTTGTTGCGATCGGTTCTTCAACCGGTGGACCAAGAGCTCTCAAGACTTTACTGGAACAGTTGCCAGCGGATTTGCCGGCGCCAGTCATTATTGTGCAGCATATGCCGCCTAATTTCACCCGTTCACTTGCACAACGGTTGAATACATTTAGTCCGCTCCATGTAGTCGAGGCAGAAGACGGTATGGTGCTTAAAAAAGGAACGGCTTATATCGCACCTGGTGGTTTCCATTTGAGAGTTCACAAGACAGCAGATGGAAGGTTTATCTTGAAGTTGAGTGAGGATCAACAGGTGAATGGTCACAGACCTTCAGTAGATACGATGTTTGAGTCGCTTCTGCCGTTTACATCTTTACAACGACATCTTGTTCTTCTGACAGGTATGGGGAGCGACGGGGCGCGTATGATGAAAAAATTATACGAGACTGGAGTCACATCAACGTTTGCCGAAAATGAAGAAACTTGTGTTGTCTATGGTATGCCGCGTTCAGCTGTGGAGCTGCAATGCGTGCGTCATCTTCTGCCCCTGCAGGAGATTGCGCCAAGACTTGTTCAAGCAGTGAAATAACGGAGTGTAACTTACGGAGGAGGTGCCTCACAATGGACATGAACCAATATTTATCCATGTTTATTGATGAGTCTAACGATCATCTACAATCTCTTAACGAAAACATGCTACAACTAGAAGCGAATCCGGAAGATCTGGGTATAGTGCAGGTCATCTTCCGTTCAGCTCATACTCTCAAAGGTATGGCGGCAACCATGGGATTCGAGGATTTAGCTTCACTGACACACAAAATGGAAAATGTACTGGATATGGTTCGTAATGAAAAGCTGAAAATGCAGGATTACATTTTTGACACCATGTTCAAGAGTTTGGATGCTTTGGAGACTATGGTTCAGGATATTACAGGTGGCGGTGAAGGTAAAGCGGATGTCTCCTCCATTGTTGCTTCGCTTCAGGCTATTGAAAGTGGCGAATGGACAGGAGGCAGTGCTCCTGTTGCAAAGGTAGACAAGCAAACGAACTCCTCGATCTCCAATGCTGTAGAACTGGATGAATTCCAATATTCAGTTCTTGATCAGTCGATCGCAGAAGGTCACCGTGTATTCTACGTTGACGTCCTTGTGAGTGAGCATAGTCAGTTAAAAGGTGTTCGGGCATACATGGTATTTGACATGCTTGAGCGTTCAGGTGAGGTTGTTAAAGCCTATCCTTCTGTTCAGGATATCGAGCAAGAGAAGTTTGAGCGCAGTTTCTCGTTGTATTACATAACGACCAAAGAGGCGCAAGAACTGGAAAAGGGTATTATGAGCATCTCGGAAATTGAGAGTGTCAAATTGATTCAGCTGGATCAAGAAACGTTGCAACAGATGACCAATCAGGCGGCTGCCGCGGTTGCGGTAGAAGCAGCACCAGCACCTGAGGTTGGTAAGGATACGTCTGTTTCAGATTCTAAACCTCAAGAAGAAGGCAAAGCAGCTCCCGCGAAGGCAGCAACGCCAAAACAGGCAGCCGCACCTTCACGCACAATTCGTGTTGACATTGAGCGTCTTGATGTGCTAATGAACTTGTTCAGCGAATTATTGATTGACCGTTCACGCCTTGAACAATTAGCAAGTGAGACAGGCAATAACGATCTGTCGGATACTGTAGCTCACTTGAGCCGTGTGAGTACGGACTTGCAGAACATCGTACTGAAATTGCGGATGGTTCCAGTTGATACCGTCTTTAACCGCTTCCCACGGATGATTCGTGACTTGGCTAAAACATTGGATAAAAAGATCGATCTCGTCATTACAGGTGCTGAAACAGAGCTGGACAGAACGGTTATTGATGAAATCGGAGATCCGCTTGTGCATCTGTTGCGTAATGCGGTTGACCATGGTGTTGAATCGATCTCGGAGCGGGTTGCGGCTGGAAAACCGGAAATGGGCACAGTTAACCTGCGAGCTTTCCACAGTGGTAACCACGTGTTTATTGAGATTGAAGATGATGGTAAAGGGATTTATCGTGACAAACTCCTGCAAACAGCGATCAAACGAGGCGTTGTGACGGAGGAACAAGGTGCGAAAATGAGCGATGATGAAGTCAATCAATTGTTGTTCGCCCCTGGATTTAGTACAGCTGATAAAATCTCGGATATTTCAGGCCGCGGAGTAGGTCTGGACGTTGTAAAATCAAAAATCACTTCGCTTGGCGGTAATGTAACGATTACGTCGACTCCAGGCAAAGGTACTAACTTCTCCGTACAGCTTCCATTGACACTGTCTATCATTGCAGCGATGCTGGTACGACTTGGTTCAGAGAAGTATGCAGTTCCATTGTCTTCGATCGTAGAGACCGCGATTGTACAGCGTGAGCAAGTTCGTAATATCCATGGTAATAAAATGATTACGTTCCGCGAGTCTTTGATTCCTTATCTGTCATTAAGCGAAGTTTTCGGAGTGCCGGATTTCAACGATGCGGATGAGAAAGAAACCGAGATTGTTGTGATTCGAAAAGGAGAGCGTCTGGCAGCTGTCGCTGTTGAAGAATTCATTGGTCAGAGCGAAATAGTTCTGAAGTCTATGGGCACGTATCTTCCTGCGATTGAAGGAATCTCCGGTGCGACGATACTTGGAGATGGACAAGTTGCTTTGATTCTTGATCCAAACGCATTTATTAAATAAGCATAGTGATGGAGTTTTAAATCGAATAGGGAGGTTTTTTACATGGAAGAAGAGTTGAAGGTCATCGTCTTTAAATTGGGAACCGAAGAGTACGGAATTGAGGTAGACAAGGTTCAGACTATTGAGCGCATGATGCCCATTACCCGCGTTCCCAAAACACTTTCATTTGTAAAAGGAGTTATCAACCTGCGTGGTGTTGTTATTCCGGTTATTGATCTCCGCGGACGCTTCTCCCTTGCGGAAACGGAATATACAGATCAAACGCGGATCGTCATTGTTGGTGTTGACGATATGCAGGTTGGTTTTATCGTTGACTCTGCCAATGATGTTATCGACATTAAAAGCAGTTCGATCGATACTCCGCCTGAAGTGGTTGGTGGCGTGAAAGCGAGATATCTTCGTGGTGTTGCAAAATTGGATGATGGTCGCTTGTTGATTATGCTTAACCTTAACGAAGTATTAAATAAAAGCGAGATTGTGCAGCTGGAAAGTGTTGAGGGCTAGCACGTGGAGATGTTTAACCGATTTGAGGGTTTCCAAATGGATGTGCTCAAAGAGGTCGGTAATATTGGAGCAGGCAACGCCGCTACGGCGTTGTCTCAACTCCTTAACAGACCGATTGATATGGGCGTACCCACCGTTCAGATGCTTCCATTTGAGGAGATTGCTGAAAAAGTGGGTGGTGATGAGCGTATTGTAGTCACAATATTTCTTCGTGTAGAAGGTGAAGCGCCTGGTAATCTCTTTTTTATGATGACACCAGAGGCTGCTAAATTGTTGTTGAACCGCCTCGCTGGTTTTGAGCTGAAAGAAGGTTTGGCGTTCACTGAAATGGAACATTCAGCTCTATCTGAGATCGGAAACATTCTGGCTGGATCTTACCTGTCTTCTCTGGCGGATTTCACAAAGTTATCGATGTACCCAACGGTGCCGGGGCTTGCGATTGATATGGCGGGAGCAATCCTTAGTTATGGACTGTTGCAATTTGGAGAGATGGGCGATTCGGCATTATTGATTGACACCTCTTTCTTTGAAGGTGAAGATCAAGTAGAGGGACAGTTTTTCCTCATTCCTGATCCACCGTCATTTGCAAAGATTTTTGAATCGCTAGGGGTGCCACTGGACCATGATTGAGGACAAAAGCATCGTTAAAGTCGGTATGGCGGATCTGAATATCGCTCAACTTCCTGGCGTAATCCGTACAACTGGCTTAGGGTCGTGTGTGGGGCTAACGATGTATGACCCACAGTTGAAACTCGCTGGAATGGCACATGTCATGCTTCCGAGTTCAGAGATTGCCCGGGAGGGTAATTTGAACACGGCTAAATACGCGGATACAGCATTGCCAGAATTGCTTGAGAAGATGCTGAAAATGGGCGCGTCTCAATCGCGAATTGTATCTAAGATGGCCGGAGGTTCGCAGATGTTTGCTTTCTCGGGTGCAGGAGATACAATGCGAATCGGACCGCGAAATGCAGACTCCTGTCGAGAAATGTTGGAACAGCTCAAAATTCCACTTTTGGGCGAAGATACAGGAGGAAATTACGGTCGAACTATCGAAATGAATTGTGAGACAGGACTTTTAACTATTCGTAGCGTACAAATGGGCGTAAAGGAATTATAATACATGATAGGAAACTACCGCATTAATCTTGGAGCAGGCATAGTCGGATTCGTTCTGACTTTTTTTGTAGCATTCAGCAGCAATGTGTTGATGACCAGTTTAATACGCGGATTAATTGGATTCGCAGCCTGGTATGTTCTTGCATATGGTCTGCGTTGGGGATTGGGCATATTGTTTAGCCCTCATGTAGAAAATGGATCTGGTTATGCTTCAGAGGGTACTCAAGATCTAAGAGGTTCACAGGTGGACATCAAACTCGAAGACGATGGACAAGAGCTGAATGACTTGCTCAAGAACGGACAGAGCGACTCCGCCGGGGCTAATCATCCGCCATCTGAGACGAAAGCTCCAACGGGATTTGCTCCCTTGGATCCGCCTAAACTTGTCCGGACCAAGGACCCGGAGGAGTTGGCGCAGGCCGTTCGTCACCTGACAGACAAATAAGGAGGGTGAAAGCAATTGAACGAGCGTAAAGCTTCACATTTGAACCATTCAGATCTATGGGAAAAGTGGAAAGAATACGGAGATCTTGAAGCAAAGAAATTGTTGATCGAAAAATATCTTCATATTGTTAACTATGTGTCAGGCCGTCTGGCCGTTGGTTTACCCAAAAACGTTCCGAAAGATGACTTGGAAAGCAACGGGGTAATGGGTCTAATTGATGCACTGGAAAAATTCGACTATGAACGAGGCTTGCAATTCGAGACATATGCTTCATGGAGGGTTCGCGGAGCCATACTCGACGGATTACGTCAAGGAGACTGGGTTCCCAGATCTGTACGTGAAAAAGCCAAACGGATTGAAGATGCCTACCAGCAATTGGAGCAGACCTATTTGCGTTCTGTGAGTGATGAAGAAATGAGCCAGTATCTGGACGTGTCAACAAAGGATTTTCAACATATGCTTCAGGAGGTGGCAGTTATGTCGCTCTGCTCGCTGGAAGATCCGATCCGGGAAGAAGAGTCAGAGACACGTCTGTCTTTAATGGTAGATGAAAAAGCCAAAAATCCGGATTATAAAGTCAATGAATTTTATTTAAAAGAAGCGCTGGTCCAAGGGCTTGAGAAGCTGACAGTGAAAGAACGAACGGTCGTCTCCCTTTTATATTATGAAGACCTTTCTTTAAGTGAAATTGCAGAGGTCATGTCTCTTTCGCCGTCTCGTATCTCCCAACTACATTCCAAAGCTATATTGCGGCTTCGCGGCACACTGGATAAACAAAAAGATCTACTGATGCGTAAAGACTAGAGAGCAGAAGTTAAGATACGTATAGGGAGTGGACAGGCTAATAAGGAGGAAGATCTGCGTTGACACAACGGACTGTTATGGAAAAATCACTAAACGTTGTTTTATCCGATGATAAATGCATCGCTTATCTTGAATATTACAACGAAGAAGAAGGCTTTTCCTGTACCACGGAAGAGCTTGAACAATTTGTGGAGAGCAAGGGCGTTAAGCATGGTCTATTGCGAGAAGCATTACTAGTATTTGTGAATAACCCGTCTGCCTACCTGAAAGATAAATGCAAGATAGCCGAAGGCGTTTCTCCTGTACAAGGGATTGATGGATATATTCAAGTTTTGATTGGTAAAGAAGATGACAGAGAGCAACGGCCACTTGAAGCAGAAGATGGAAAAGTGGATTACAAAGAGCTGATACAGTTAGACAATGTGCGCAGTGGTCAGATCATTGCAAAGCGTATCGATCCTGTAGATGGCACACCAGGTAAAGCAGTGACTGGTGAAGAAATCCCTTTTCGTTCCGGAAAAGAAGCCCGATTCAAAGTTGGAAAAAACGTTGTTGTCAGTCCTGACGGTTCTGCGATGTATGCTGCAATTGACGGCTTGGTGAGCAGGACAGATGGAAACAAGCTTAACGTATTTCCAGTGTACGAAGTCAATGGTGATGTCGATTATAAGCATGGAAATATTGACTTTGTAGGTAATGTCGTGATCCGAGGCAATGTACTAACTGGCTTTAAGGTAAAAGCGGCAGGTGACATTCGTGTCGTCGGAGGTGTCGAAGGAGCAGAACTGGAGGCAGGTGGCTCTATCGAAATTACCGGTGGCATCATCGGTTACAACAAAGGTTTAATTCATGCCGGGCATCATGTGAAATGCACATTCATTCAAGAAGGCAATGTTGATGCAGGTGAAGATGTACTTGTATCCCAAAGTATTATGCACTCCAATGTCCGTGCGGGTCATGCTGTTATCTGTGCAGGAACAAAAGGACTTATCGTTGGCGGCTCAACACAGGCCGGAGAGCACGTATCTGCGCGTGTTGTAGGTAACACGATGTCGACAGTCACCTCGATTGAGGTTGGCGTGTTACCAAGACTCCGAAACGAAATGAATGAATTGCGTAAAGAAATGAGAGAACAGATGGACTCCTTGGATAAAACCAAGAAAGCATTGACTCTACTTGATCAGCTGGCTGCAGCAGGGCAACTAACGCCAGACAAGATGGCGATGAGAATCAAATTAAACTCAACTCAAAAATCGGCTCTTCATCAGAGTGAAGAAATGAAAATGCGTATCTTGGAAATTGAAAAGGTACTTGAAGATACAAGCAGAGCTCGTGTTGATATTTTGAAGATGATCTACGGGGGCTCTAAAATAGTTATCGGCAGATATACGAAATTTATTAAAGATCCCGTTAGCCGAATGTCATTTTATTATCAGGACGGAGATATTACCATGGTGCCGTACGTTTAAAACTAGCAACATCCTTTTGAGGAAATCCATTCGAAACCGTGAGGTGAGCGTATGAGTTTCAAAGCAGTGGAGTTGCAGATTGCGGTACCGCGAACGAGTGAAGCGGGACGATATCAAAGTGAAGCCCAGCAGAGACCGGTTACTGACCAGAATCTGCTCGCCGAACAGACGAATAAAGAAGCCAATGAGGCACGGCAGCGCAGTGAAGCCATGGCTGAGACAGCGCATACTTCGGTACGAGATGGTCATGCAGACGGGCGAGACCAGCATAGTGGGACTGATGGACGGGAAATGATGGATGAGCAGGAGCACTTGAAACATGCTGAACATCCCTACAAAGGTAAACATATTGATCTGTCTATGTAAAAGACTACAAACATGCTGGAAGCTTGCGCCCGAGGGTGGTCGTAACAAAAGGAGAGAAGCAATTTGTCACCATGGATCATTATTGTCATATTAGGAGCTTGCGCAATTGCTTATGCATTCATAATGCCTCGTAAGGACAAAGTACAGCAACCATCGCATCAGTTGGTGCAGGAGATGGAGTCAACGCTTGAACATTATATGACAGAGATTGAACAAGATAACGATGCTCTTATTCAACGTGTGGCTGAACTCAAAGGTGAAGCCACCGCAGCAGATCATCGGATGCAGTCACAGCTTCAGGAATTACAACAACGGCTTGACCAGCTGGAGCAGCAAAAGGTTAAGACAACGGAACTCAGCACTGCAGAAAACATAACGGGCCAGAGAGCAGAGGGTTTACAAGCACAAAGCCTTATGGACAGTGTCAGGGCTGAAACGAATCAACAAATTGCATCAGCATCAGAGCTACAAGATAACCCGCAGCAAGAAAAAGATCAGAAGCGTGAATCGATTAAAGATCGTTACACAGAGCTTTTTAGGCTACATGATGAAGGAAAGTCTATGGATGCTATTTCTAGACAAACAGGCATACAGCTTGGTGAGGTGCAATTAATACTGCAGCTTGCAGAGCGGGAGGAGAGCTGACCATGGACAAGCGATCTTTGTGGATTGGTATAGGAAGTGGCATGATTACAGGAGCAATCTTGCTTCAACTAGCTACGGTGGGGCAAAAAGCCCTGTCTGACAGTAATTTGGAACCGGTACAACGAGACAATTGGACGAAAGAACAATTGGAAACAGCAGCAAAGAGTCTGGATATGAAACTGGTTGGTACTCAGGACGAGTTATATACTGAAGCCGAATGGGTGTCAAAGAAAAAGCAGGAAAGCAGCCAGATGCAAGGGAAGTCAGCTGAAAAACCACAGCAAACCACCTCTGCTGCAGAACCGACAGAACCAACGCAGCCACAGACAGATCAACCCAAGACGAATACACCTGTGACGCCAACTAAATCTAATGGACCGGCCGTAACATTTAAGATTCGTTCTGGAAATAGTTTGGTTATGGTTGCCGAAAATCTGAAAGAAGCCGGTATTGTGGACGATGCACAAGCCTTTATCAAGGCAGGGAAGTCTCAAGGTATTAATAAAAAAATTCAAGTGGGCACGTACTCTCTTGAAAAGGGTGAGAGTTTTAAGTCGATTATCGCCAAAATTACCAAAGAACCGTCAAGCTGAGCGTACATGCTCGGACTGGACGGTTCTTTTTGATGATAGATGGGTTATTTTTGATATAATGAAACTATAAAATTTAGATTTAGAAAATGTTGCAACAGGCTGACACTTATGATATATTAGATAACGGTGTTAAAACACACGCTGTGCTAATTTTGTTGAGGGTGCTTTCCTAATGGAGAGTCTTAGCGAAAAATGATGCTGGCGGAGGACACAATAAAAAACCATATTAGGAGGTGTGTGAAGATGGCAGTAATCTCCATGAAGCAGCTTCTCGAAGCTGGGGTACACTTCGGTCACCAGACTCGTCGTTGGAACCCAAAAATGGATCGTTATATCTTCACTGAAAGAAACGGAATTTACATCATCGATTTGCAAAAAACGGTGAAAAAAGTCGAAGAGGCTTACAACTTCGTTAAAGGAATCGCAGGCGAGAATGGTACTATTCTTTTCGTAGGTACTAAGAAACAAGCTCAAGATTCCGTTAAAGAAGAAGCTGAACGCGCTGGTCAATTCTACATTAACCAACGTTGGCTCGGCGGTACCCTGACTAACTTCTCTACTATTCAAAAACGTATTGATCGTTTGAAACAGTTGGAAGCTTGGGAAGAAGACGGTACTTTCGCTGTTCTGCCTAAAAAAGAAGTTATCTTGCTTCGCAAAGAAAAAGATCGTCTCGAGAAATTCTTGGGCGGTATTAAAAATATGAAAGGCCTGCCTAGCGCCCTGTTCATCATCGATCCACGCAAAGAGCGTATCGCTGTTGCTGAAGCTCGCAAATTGGGTATCCCAATCGTTGGTATCGTTGATACTAACTGCGATCCAGACGAGATCGATTATGTTATCCCAGGTAATGACGACGCGATCCGCGCTGTTAAATTGCTGACAGGTAAAATGGCTGATGCCGTTATCGAAGCTAACCAAGGCGAAGAAACTTCCGCTTAATAGTTTTCGAACATAACATTCATGAATTAAATGAAAAGGGTGGTTGGTAGGTGGATAACCTCTCACTGCCCTTTTTTTAGAGTGTACGTGTACGTACAATACTTAATCTGGAGGGAATTTATAATGGCAGTTAATGCGAGTGCAGTAAAAGAACTTCGCGAAAGAACGGGCGCTGGTATGCTCGATTGTAAGAAAGCACTGGAAGAAGCAAACGGTGATGTAACGAAAGCGGCTGAATTGTTGCGTGAAAAAGGTCTTTCTGCAGCAGCAAGCAAAGCGGGTCGTGCAGCTACTGAAGGCGCTGTAGAATCTTACATCCACGCTGGCGGACGTATCGGTGTCTTGGTTGAAGTTAACTGCGAAACTGACTTCGTTGGTAAAACAGATCAATTTAAGGATTTCGTTAGAGACGTAGCTATGCAAATCGCTGCAGCTAATCCTAAATATGTTACACGCGAAGAAGTTCCTACAGATGAGTTGGAAAAAGAAAAAGAAATCTTGAAAGCTCAAGCTCTTAACGAAGGTAAACCAGAAAAAATCATTGAGAAAATGGTTGAAGGCCGTATCGGTAAATACTACGAAGAATATTGCCTGATGGAACAAACTTTTGTTAAAGATCCAGATAAAACAATTTCCCAATTGTTGAATGAAAAAATCAGCCAAATTGGTGAAAACATCTCCATCCGTCGTTTCGTTCGTTACGAACTGGGTGAAGGTTTGGAGAAAAAAGTGGATAACTTCGTAGAAGAAGTTATGTCCCAAGTTAACAAATAAGACGTTATCAAGCCGACAAAGCAGGATTGATTTTCGAAGATATAAGAATGATGAAACTTCGAAGCGTAAACTCCCTTATATCTCAGGAAAACAATGACTGAACGGCAATTTGTTTTTCCTAAAAGAGCGGAACACTTCTGTGTTCCTTTCTTTTTAAGCAGGAGTCCATGCGCGAGAAGTTTTGTTGGTTGGACACTGGAAGGTGTTCAATTCAAAGTGGAGGGTGAACAATTGGAACAGCCAGTATTTAAACGTGTTGTCTTAAAGGTGAGCGGAGAGTCTCTTTCCGGTCAAAACGGCTATGGCATTGATGCAGTAACGATCTCATCCATTGCCCAGCAGGTAAAAGATGTAGTTGCGCTTGGCGTACAGGTTGCGATTGTATGCGGCGGAGGAAACATCTGGCGCGGTATTGCTGGCAGTGAAAACGGGATTGATCGTGCAACTGCGGACTATATGGGTATGCTCGCGACGGTGATGAACTCTCTGGCGCTGCAAGACGCACTTGAACAGATTGAAGTGCCAACTCGTGTGCAGACATCAATTGCTATGCAGCAGATTGCTGAGCCGTACATTCGTCGTAAAGCCATTCGTCATCTGGAGAAAGGCCGTGTCGTTATTTTTGCAGCAGGTACAGGTAATCCGTTCTTCTCCACGGATACAACAGCAGCACTGCGCGCAGCGGAGATTGAAGCAGAAGTGATCTTGATGGCCAAAAATAAAGTGGATGGTGTCTATTCGGCAGATCCATTCAAAGACAGCACAGCTGAAAAGTTTGAGCAGTTGACATACCTGGATGTACTTAACAAAAACCTTGGCGTAATGGATTCAACGGCGTCCTCGCTCTGCATGGATAACAACATTCCGTTGATTGTATTCAACATTACTGAACAAGGTAACATCAAACGTGTTGTTCTGGGCGAGCGTATCGGGACAATCGTTAAAGGGAGTGTAGATTAATGCCACAAGCAGTTAAACAACATGCTGAAGAGCGTATGGAAAAAGCGATTCAGGCATTGCGCCGTGACCTAGCTACGTTGCGTGCAGGTCGTGCAACGCCTGCTCTTCTGGATCGTGTGCAAGTTGAGTATTATGGTGCAATGACACCTCTGAACCAATTGGCAAATATCAGTACACCGGATTCCCGGACACTGATGATTCAACCTTGGGACAAATCAGCGATGAGTGATATCGAACGTGCGATTATGAAATCAGACCTGGGTCTGACCCCGGCTAACGATGGCAGTATGATTCGTCTCGCTATTCCGCCGCTGACGGAAGAGCGTAGAGCTGAGCTTGTCAAACTAACCAAAAAGTTTGGCGAAGAAGGTAAAGTTGCGATTCGTAACATTCGCCGTGATGCGAATGATGATATTAAGAAAATGGAAAAGTCCGAGATTTCCGAAGATGAATCCCGGAGACATCAGGACGACATCCAAAAGTCGACTGATAAATTTATCGCTGAAGTCGATAAGGTACTTGCTGCCAAAGAAAAAGAAATCATGGAAGTGTAAGACAAGCGCAGCCCCTCCAATACGGTGGGGTTTTGTCTCTTTTTCCAAGCTTCAGATGAAGAAACTTCAGGGATTTTGGAGGAACAGGAATGATCAAACGGGTTCGGTCGTGGTGGAATGGGGCTGACAAGCAGGAAACGCTGACTATATCCGAGGATAATATCCCGCAGCACGTCGCCATCATTATGGACGGCAATGGACGATGGGCCAAACGTCTGGGTCTCCCGCGTATAGCTGGACACCAGAATGGCATGAAGGCAGTCAAACGTGCAACCATCGCGGCGGATGAACTGGGCATCAAATATCTGACGATGTACGCTTTTTCGACAGAAAACTGGACGCGTCCAAAAGAAGAAGTGGATTTTCTGATGAGACTTCCGCAAGAGTTTTTGGCTATTGAGTTAGAAGAACTGATCGAAAAAAATGTACGTATCCGTATGATGGGACATGAGGAACATCTGCCTTCACATACGGTTAACGCTTTGCGGGAAGCTATTCGTCTTACGGAACATAACACTGGTCTGGTGTTGAACTTTGCAATGAACTATGGAAGCCGCCGGGAGATGACGGAATGTGTGAGAGACATTGCTCTGCAGGTAAAGTCGGGGGAACTGGCTGCAGAAGATATCACACCTGAACTTATTGACAAACATATGCTAACCGCAGATATGCCAGATCCGGATCTGTTGATTCGAACGAGCGGAGAACTGCGACTGAGCAATTTTATGTTATGGCAGCTTGCATATAGCGAATTATGGTTTACGGATATATACTGGCCCGAATTTGGCAAACAGCATCTGCTTGAAGCAGTAGCCGAATATCAGCGCAGAACAAGGCGTTACGGCGGTTTGAAATAGATGGAGGATGAAGCCGTTGAAACAGCGATTAACGACTGGAATTATTGCAGGTGTGTTGTTTTTGGGTTTTTGTATGCTTGGCGGGCCTTGGTATCACGGATTGGTCTTGCTTATGGCTCTCATCGGTTATTATGAATTTGTGAAAATGACCGGGGTGAAGCCGTTTTCAGGTGTAGCCCTAATCGGATATGCTGGAATTGTTTCTATGGTATTTCCTTGGGAAATGGTATGGGATGTAAGACCGTTATCCTTGTTTCAAATTTCGTGGATCATCATGCTCATTTTGATGACCGCTTCGGTTGTCACTAAGAACAGATTACCAATTAATACAGTCGCTATGCTTTTCATCGGCGTGTTGTATATTGGAACAGGATTCTATTACATCGCAGAGTCTAGACATTTATATCATGGTTTATTCTGGACTTTCCTTCTGTTAGGTTCAATCTGGGCAAGTGATGCCGGAGCATATTTTGTAGGTAAGTGGATTGGGAAAAACAAACTTTGGCCTTCGATCAGTCCAAACAAAACCGTGGAAGGCGCACTCGGCGGCATTGTTATTGCGATTGCCACCGCGGTGGTGTTTGCCTTGGTATCAGATGGCTTGCTCTCCTGGCAGAGAGCAATTCTCATCGGGATTGCTTGTGCAGTAGTTGGTCAGATGGGTGACTTGATCCAGTCAGCCTACAAACGCGTTTACAACATTAAGGATTCAGGCAATCTTCTTCCTGGGCATGGTGGTATTCTGGATCGGTGCGACAGTTGGATTGTGGTGTTTCCATTTGTACATATACTGATGCTACTGCCTTATTAGAAGAAGACAGCTTAAGATGACTAAGGTGGCTCGCCCACAAGCATTGGATTCGTTAGAGGTGAGGTGCATTAATGAAAAAAATAGCGATTCTTGGTTCGACAGGGTCGATTGGGACACAGACACTGGATGTTGTTGATATGCATCCAGAACACTTTCAAGTGGAAGCACTAGCTGCAGGGGGCAATACAGATTTGCTGATCGAGCAAGCTAGACGTTATCAGCCTAAAAAGATTTCGGTAGGATCAAAAGAGTTGGCTGATAAGATTGGTCCACATGTGCCAGCAGGTACGAAAGTGTATTACGGTTCAGAAGGTCTCATCGAGGTTGCTGCAGGAACAGATGCAGACACGGTTGTTACGGCTGTTGTAGGAAGTGTTGGGCTGGAGTCTACGCTTGCAGCGATCGAGTCCGGAAAACAGATTGGACTTGCCAACAAGGAGACTCTGGTTACAGCTGGACACATCGTTATGGAAAGGGCAGTAGCCAAAGGAGTTTCTATTTTACCTGTTGACAGTGAACACTCGGCAATTTTCCAGTGTTTGAATGGAGAGAATCGCTCCAGTGTGGCTGGAATTACATTGACTGCATCAGGTGGTTCATTTCGACATCTTACACGTGAGCAACTACAGCAGGTGACTGTAGAGGATGCACTCAAGCATCCAAACTGGTCCATGGGTTCAAAAATCACGATTGACTCAGCAACGATGGTTAACAAAGGCCTTGAAGTCATTGAGGCACATTGGTTGTTTGGTCTTGATTATGAACAGATTGATGTACTACTTCATCCAGAGAGCATCATTCATTCTTATGTGGAATTTGAAGACACAAGTATCATTGCGCAGCTTGGTACTCCGGATATGCGTGTCCCAATTCAATATGCTTTGACCTATCCTGACCGTATGCCTTCTCCGGCAAAACGGTTGTCTCTTGCCCAAGTTGGACAACTTCATTTTAGGGAGATGGATATGGATCGTTTCCCGTGTTTAAGAATGGCATATGAATGTGGTAAAATGGGAGGGACTGCAACGACGGCTTTTAATGCAGCCAATGAGGTTGCTGTAGCACGTTTCTTGCGGAAAGAGATTTCATTCCTTAAAATAGAAGATATCATTGCCTCAGTGCTAGAAGCGCACCAAAATGTGGACAACCCTGATCTGGAGCAAATTGCTGCCTGTGATCAGGATAGCCGCAAGCTTGCTTCCGTGCTGTAATCTCTTTTTTTTGAGACAAACGGAACGAAGCGATTCTCTTGTGCGGGATTAGAGAATAATGATAGTCTAGAGGGACAGACTGCGGTACGTGCCGTGAAGGAGGATGAATAGGGATTGGAAACCATACAAGTGGTATTTCTAACGGTGCTTATGTTCTTTGTCATCGTAACGGTGCATGAATGGGGGCATTATTATTTTGCCAAGCGCGCCGGCATTCTTGTACGGGAATTTGCGATCGGTTTTGGTCCCAAATTATTCTCATATAAAAGAAATGAGACGCAGTTCACACTGCGCTTGCTGCCTTTTGGCGGATATGCACGGATGGCAGGAGAAGACCCGGAACTGATTGAGATTCAAGAAGGACAGACCATAGCGGTACGAACTGTGGAAGATCAGGTCAAAATGATCTATCTGGACCAATTGGATAACCGTAAAAATGTAATTCGCGGTGAAGTGATCTCCATTGATATGGAGAACGCGCTTAAGTTACAACTGGATGTGGATGGCGTAGTGCAGCATTATCAAATACATCCACAAGCAATGTTGGTCAGCCGAGGCAAGCAGACACAAATTGCGCCTAAAGATCGACAGTTCGGCAGTAAAACGGTTGCTCAACGCGCTATGGCAATTTTTGCAGGTCCGCTCATGAACTTTATTCTTGCTTTTGTTCTGTTCGCTGTTTATGCACAGATGGCAGGCGTTCCGGTGGAAAATCCAAAGAATTTGCAGATCGGTGAAGTGTTTAAAGGCGGAGCGGCAGATCAAGCGAATCTACAAAAGGGCGATATCATTGAAACCATTAACGGTACAGTTATCGGTACGGATTCTAAGAAGATGGTATCCATGATTGCTGAGTCCAAAGACAAGCCGATGGAATGGACTCTGCGCCGGGGGAACGAGACATTTAATGTCACGATTACACCTCGTGCGGTAGAAGGTCAGGAAGGCGGAAAGGTAGGCATTGCGCCTGTCTTGCCGACTCGTTCTGTTGGATTCGTGGAAATGTTCAAGTTCTCGGGAGTAGCTATGGTGGATACGACCAGGGTTATCTTTGAAGGATTCAGACATTTGATCAATCAGTTTAGCATGGATGACATTGGTGGACCTGTGCGTACGTTTGAGGTAACTGGTCAGATCGCCAAGCAAGGTATCGAGCAATTAACAAGATGGGCGGCGATTCTAAGCCTTTATTTGGGAATCTTCAATTTGCTCCCTATTCCTGCGCTTGATGGAAGCCGTCTCGTTTTCCTCGGAATCGAAGCGTTGCGTGGACGTCCGGTTGACCCTAACCGTGAAGGTATGGTGCATTTTGTCGGGTTCGCTATGCTCTTTGTGCTAATGCTGGCTGTAACATATAATGATATACTACGTTTAATTAACGGATAATTACGGTTTGACTATGTGCTGAGTATTCAGTACTAGTCGTTATGGGAGGACGCTGGAGTCTTATGTCAAAGGAAAACGATAAACAGTTCGTGACAGAAATTACACCGCAGGGTGAGGATTTCTCTCGCTGGTACATTGATGTTATTAAAAAAGCAGATCTGATGGACTACTCGCCGGTTCGTGGCTGCATTGTATTTAAACCGGACGGCTTCGAAATTTGGGAGCACATCAAGGATGAGATGGATCGCCGTTTCCGCGAAACGGGCCATCGCAACGCGTACTTCCCAATGTTCATTCCCGAAAGTTTTTTCCAAAAGGAAAAAGAGCACGTAGAAGGGTTTAACCCTGAGTTGCCTTGGGTAACTGAAGCAGGCGGAGAAAAGCTCGAAGAACGTTTGGCGATCCGCCCAACTTCCGAAACGATCATTGGACATATGTACTCCAAATGGATTCAGTCCTATCGTGATCTGCCAGTATTGATTAACCAATGGGCTAACGTGGTTCGTTGGGAAAAGAGAACGTTGCCGTTCCTTCGCACGAGTGAGTTCCTGTGGCAAGAGGGGCATACAGCGCACGAGACAGAAGAAGAAGCTCGCGAAGAAACGATGAAAATGCTTGAAATCTATCGTGAAGTAGTCGAAGAATACCTTGCCATTCCGGTTATTACGGGGCAGAAGACCAAATCCGAGAAGTTTGCCGGGGCTGTGGATACGTTCTCGATTGAAGCCATGATGAAAGATGGACGTGCCGTACAGGCAGGTACTTCTCACTACATGGGAACTAACTTTGCCAAAGCCTTTGAAATTCAATATTTGAGCCGTAATAACGTTCTGGAACTTGCGCATACCACTTCATGGGGAACAAGTACACGTTTGATCGGAGCTTTGATTATGGTTCACGGAGATGACCGTGGTCTTGTGCTGCCGCCAAAAGTGGCACCAACGCAAGTGGTGATGATCCCGATTGGACCGCCAAAAACACGTGATGCCGTTGTAGGTCGTGCGGATGAATTGTTTGCTGAACTGAAAAAAGCAGGTATTCGTGTGAAAATGGATGATCGCAGTGATGTTCGTCCAGGCTGGAAGTTCAACGAGTATGAGATGCGTGGTGTACCGATCCGTTTGGAGATTGGCCCTCGTGATATGGAGAACGGCGTATGTGTTCTTGTCTCCCGTATTACTGGAGAGAAGAAAGTGGTTGAGCAAGCAAACCTCGTTGAAGAGATTCAAACGATGTTAACTCAAGTTCAGGCAGACATGCTTGATCGTGCTCGCACATTTATGTCAGACAACTTCTACTCCGTAGACACACTGGATGAGATGAAAGAACTGATGGAAAACAAACGCGGATTTACACTGGCTGGCTGGTGTGGGTCAGAAGTATGTGAAGATAAAGTAAGAGAAGTCACGGGTGCAACCAGTCGGAACATTCCGTTCCAGCCTGCGGAAGAAAAGCACACATGTCTGGCGTGTGGTGAAAAAGCGCAGCACACTGTTGTGTTTGCAAGAGCATACTAGTTGACGGCTTGATGAAGAGAGCTTATTCACCGGTTTAGTAATGAATGAAGAGCTTCTGTCGGATAAAATGGATCGGTGCGGGTTCGGATCGGGGACATTTTTGAATACAGAGGCTTTTCATGTTTTAAGGGGGCACAGGAGGAACACGATGAGTGGATTTGAGGAGAAGAGAAAACGGTTTGAGTTGTTGATGAAACAGGCAGAACTTCCGGTAGGTTTGACTGACCCTTATTTCCTGGATGGGTGGATTGAACAGGTCGAGACCAATCGTACGAATCGCGAATGGCATATTCAGATTGGAAAGGACACACTGGTGCCAGCGCCGATCTATCGAACGTTCAGTCTGCATATTCAGGAGAAGTTAAATCATATAGCTAAAATTACATTTGCTTTTAAATATACAGACAAGGTGCTGTCTAATGATATCGTAAATGAGTATTGGAACCTGTTTCTGGAGTGGGTTACTCGTGAAATTCCGTCTGTAAATGGTTGGATGAATCGTGCGACAGTGGAATGTGAAGACGATCTGCTGCAACTGACGATGAGTGATTCCACATCTATGGAACTTGCTCGCAAAAAGCAGATTGACCAAGCTATTACTCGATTCTACGAGAAGTATTTTCACTTGCCACTGCGTATTAAAATGCAGGTGGGCGAAGCGGGAAGCAACAAAGAGGCGATGGAGCAATTCCAGGCCCAGAAGAAAGTAGAAGAACGACAGGTAATCGAAAAAATGATGAGTGAAGTCATCGAGACGGAACTGCCGGAAGAAGAAGATCAAGGTGATGTGCGGTTGCAGATGGGGTATGAGATCAAAGAGCCGGCTGTTCCGATGCAGGAAGTTCAGGATGAGGAGAAGAAAATTACACTCCAGGGAACGATCTTTGGTCTGGACCGCAAGGAACTGCGGAATGGAAATACGTTATTCACCTTTTATCTGACAGACTTTACGGATTCAATGCAAATGAAGATGTTTGCCAAAACCAAAGAAGATGTCAAAATTCTCAGCTTGCTGGCGAATGGAAAATGGGTAAAAGTTCGCGGACGTGTAGAGTACGACCGGTTTATGCAAATTCCTGAGCTTGCTATGATTCCTTCGGATCTGACTGAAATCAAGGCACCGCCATCTCGTAAGGATACAGCGGAGGAGAAACGTGTAGAATTCCACTTACACTCCACGATGAGCACGATGGATGCCGTAACGTCCATTGATAAATATGTCAAAACAGCTGCTGATTGGGGACATAAGGCCATTGCCGTAACGGACCACGGTGGTGTACAGGTTTACCCGGAAGCATCCAAGGCGGCCAAGAAAAATGGGATTAAGATGATCTACGGCCTGGAAGCGAATGTGGTGAATGACTCTGTAGCGGTTGTGCTAAATCCACAATCAATGGATCTGAAGACGGCGACGTATATCGTATTTGATATCGAGACCACGGGACTGTCGGTAACGCAGAACAAAATCATTGAGATCGCCGCTGTCAAAGTTCAAGAGGGGAAAGAGGTGGACCGTTTTGCTACCTTCGTCAATCCGCATGAACGAATTCCATACAACATTCAACAGTTAACCAACATTACAGATGAGATGGTAAAAGATGCACCAGAGCTTGAACCGGTTATTCGTGACTTTGTTGCTTTTGCCGGAGATGGTGTACTGGTCGCGCACAATGCACGGTTTGATATGGGCTTTATTCAGGCATCCCTCAAAAATCTGGACATGCCTGAGCTACCAAATCCGGTGCTTGATACCCTAGAACTGGCTCGTCTTTTATATCCAAAAATGAAAAATCACCGGTTGAATACACTGGCTGATAAATATAAAGTTGCACTGGAAAGCCATCACCGGGCGATCGATGATACGATTGCTTTGGCAGGCATTTTGAATGGACTCATCAATGATGCAGCCCAATTAAAAGGTCTGACGATGCTGGATCGTTTGAATGATTTCGTTGGGGTAGACTTGTCGAATACACGTCCTTTCCACTGCGGAATTTATGCCTTGAATGATGTGGGCAAAAAGAACCTGTACAAGCTCGTTTCCCTGTCACATACCGAGTATTTTAAACGTGTTGCATGTATACCGAAGTCCAAGCTGGTAAGCTTGCGCGAAGGACTGGTTGTTATATCCGGTTGTGAAAAAGGTGAGTTCTTCGAGGCTGTCCTGAACAAATCGGTGGAAGAAGCCGAGGAAATCGCCGAGTTTTACGACATTCTGGAGATCCAACCATTGACCATGTACATGCATCTGGTGGACAAAGGACTTGTGGCTACGCCAGAAGAACTAAAACTTGCGGTCCGTAAAGTTATCGACATCGGAGCCAAATTGAACAAACCGGTCATTGCGACAGGCAACGTGCATTACTTGGAGCCGCGAGATAAAATTTATCGGGATATTACGATTCATGGAATAACAGGCTTCAGTCCGCTTAAGGACCAGCGCAAACCCGATGCTCATTTTAGAACAACAGCTGAAATGCTGGAGGAATTCCAGTTCCTTGGACAGGATAAAGCGTATGAAGTTGTGGTTACCAATACCATTGAGCTAGCCGATCGTTTTGAGGAGATCAAGCTATTTCCGGACAAACTCTTTACGCCGATTTTGGAGGGTGCGGAGGAGGAAATCCGTAACACCTGTTACAACACGGCCAAATCGATCTATGGTGAAGACCTGCCGGAAGTCATTATTGCTCGTTTGGAAAAAGAATTGCAGCCAATCATCAAATACGGATTTTCTGCCAACTATCTGATCTCGGAACGTCTCGTTAAAAAATCAAATCAAGATGGTTATCTTGTAGGTTCGCGGGGATCGGTGGGTTCGTCCGTCGTAGCAACGTTCCTGGGCATCTCGGAAGTTAATCCGCTTCCTGCACATTATATCTGCGTGAACCCTGAATGTAAGCACAGCGAATGGTTCCTTGACGGTAGCGTACCGAGTGGATTTGACTTGCCAGACAAACCATGTCCTGATTGTGGTGGGAAACTCAAAGGGGAAGGACAGGATATTCCGTTTGAAACTTTCCTTGGGTTTAAAGGGGATAAAGTTCCCGATATCGACTTGAACTTCTCGGGGGATTATCAGCCCCATGCCCATAACTACACGAAAGTGCTGTTTAGTGAGAAAAGTGTGTTCCGTGCGGGTACGATCGGAACGGTCGCTGAGAAAACGGCGTTTGGTTTTGCGAAGAAATACGAAGAACAACATCAAAAGAAATGGCGCGGCGCCGAGCTGAATCGTCTGGCATCCGGCTGTACCGGTGTAAAGCGAAGCACGGGACAGCATCCCGGCGGAATCGTCGTTGTACCGGATTATATTGAGGTGGAAGATGTTACACCTGTCCAGTATCCGGCTGATGATGTTACAGCAGAGTGGAAAACGACCCACTTTGACTATCACGCATTTGAAGAAAACCTGTTGAAGCTTGATATTCTGGGACACGATGATCCGACGATGATGCGTATGCTGCAGGATCTTACGGGCGTTGACCCAACAACGATTCCGATGAATGATCCCAAGGTGATGAGCATGTTCAACTCTACGGATGCCCTTGGCGTAACCCCGGAGCAGATTCGCTCCCCTGTTGCGACATTCGGTGTGCCAGAGATGGGTACGAAATTTGTGCGTCAGATGCTTGTCGAATCTCAGCCGTCGTCTTTTGCCGATTTGTTGCAGATTTCGGGGCTTTCTCACGGGACTGGCGTATGGCTTGGCAATGCCCAGGATCTGATCAAGAACGGCACATGTAACATCAAAACGGTAATTGGCTGTCGGGATGATATCATGTTGTTCCTGATCTATAAGGCGGGAATGGATGCGAGTCTGGCCTTTAAGATTACAGAGAGTGTTCGTAAAGGACGTGGACTGCCACAGGAATGGATTGACGAGATGAAAAACTGCAAGGTACCGCAATGGTACATTGACTCCTGTCTCAAAATCCAGTACATGTTCCCGAAAGCCCACGCGGCTGCTTACGTTATTTCAGCTGTACGTACAGCATTTTTCAAGCTGTATCATCCGATTGAATATTACGCGACATACTTTACCGTTCGTGCAGACGAGCTGGATATTGAGCTGGTGTGCCAAGGTTATGATGCCATCTATCGCAAAATTGTAGAGATCGAACAGCTCGGTTTCCAGGCGCCGCCAAAAGAGAAAAACAGCCTTCCTGTTCTTGAAATGGCACTGGAGATGGCCGCTCGCGGCTTCTCGCTTAAACCGATTGATCTGTACCGCTCAGAAGCGACCAAATTCATTGTGGACGAGAAGTCTCTGATTCCTCCATTCTCTGCACTGGCAGGTATTGGGGATAACGCGGCTCGTAACATTGCAGCGGCCCGCGAGCATGGGGAATTTCTGTCGATTGAGGATTTCCAGCAGAAGTCCAAAGCAACCAAAACGATTGTGGAGTTGCTGACCAACATGGGATGTTTCCGTGGTTTGCCTGAAAGCAATCAGCTGTCCTTGTTCTAATTGACAGGTAATTAGCAGGATAACTTCATTTGTTATATCTGAAGCCATACACTTCGATTTTTCCTTCATTAGTGTGGTTGGTATGCAAAGGTGGGTTACTTGTCACTATTACCAGACTATGTTATAATTTTTGAAGTGAACGAGATAGTACGAATTTCTGAAGAGTGGGGAAACCCACTCTTTAGTCTTTGGTATACAAGAATCTTGGGTATTTAATCATCTGCCAGCGATTATAGTTGGTGTGACCTAAGTTGGAGGTTATCGGTTTTGAGCACAACGAATATTAAATCTACCGTGGAAGAAATGATCCAACCCTACTTGAACGAACAAGGCTTCGAGCTGGTTGACATCGAATACGTCAAAGAAGGCAGCAACTGGTTTTTACGGGTGTATGTCGACAAAGAGGGTGGAATCGACATCGACGATTGTGTCTTGATCAGCGAAAAGCTGAGCGCCAAGCTTGATGAGAACGATCCGATCCCATCTGTCTATTTCCTTGAAGTGTCTTCTCCCGGTGCGGAGCGTCCACTGAAAAAAGCGGAGGATGTTGCCAAAGCCGTAGGCAAAAACGTATTTGTTACAACCTACGAGCCGGTGAATAAATTGAAGGAATTCGAAGGCAAGCTGCTTTCCTTTGATAATGGGGAGCTTGTGATTGAAGCAGGCAAGAAGCAGCATACCATTTCTTATGAAAAGGTTGCCAGTGCGCGCTTGGCCATTTTGTTTTAAAGTGCCTTGTTCACTTGATTAATGAAAAAGACACATCTCACGATAACGGCAAGGTGCTCACAAGTTTCGAGCCTTCGCCGTTTTACGTATGGGATGCCATGTTTGAAAGGGGGATCAACATTCATGAGTATGGATTTTATTGAAGCAATGAATGAATTGGAACGGGAAAAAGGGATCAGCAAGGATGTGCTGTTTGAAGCGATCGAGGCTGCACTTATCTCCAGTTACAAGCGTAATTTTAACACGGCGCAGAACGTACGTGTTGACATGAACCGTAATACGGGGGTTATTCGCGTATATGCCCGCAAACTGATCGTGGAAGAAGTCCTGGATTCACGCACTGAGATTTCATTGCCTGCTGCACGGGAAATTAATCCACACTTCCAGCTGGAAGATATTGCGGAGATTGAAGTTACGCCGCGCGACTTTGGACGTATCGCCGCACAAACGGCTAAACAGGTTGTAACTCAGCGGATTCGTGAAGCCGAACGTGGCCTGATCTACAATGCTTTCGTGGATAAGGAAGAAGATATCGTTACGGGAGTAGTGCAGCGTCAGGATTTGCGCAATATCTACATCGACCTGGGCAAAATCGAAGCGGCACTGCCACTCACAGAGTTAATGCCGAACGAGAAGTTTGTTCACGGTGACCGTATCAAGGCTTACATCACCAAAGTAGAGAATACGACCAAAGGGCCACAAATCATTTTGTCCCGTACTCATCCGGGCCTCTTAAAACGCCTTTTCGAACTGGAAGTGCCTGAGATATTTGACGGTGTAGTTGAGATTCGTTCGGTTGCCCGTGAAGCAGGATTCCGTTCCAAAATCGCAGTTCATTCTCGCAATGAGGAAGTTGATCCGGTTGGATCTTGTGTAGGTCCAAAAGGGATGCGCGTGCAGACCATTGTGGGTGAGCTGCGCGGTGAGAAAATCGACATCGTTCGTTATTCCGAACAAGTGGACGAATATGTGGCGAATGCACTGAGTCCTTCTAAAGTCTTGGAAGTTCACGTGTTCGAGGAGGAAAAGATGGCTCGGGTGATCGTTCCTGACTATCAACTGTCCCTTGCCATCGGCATCAAAGGTCAAAATGCTAGATTGGCAGCCAAATTAACGGGCTGGAAGATCGACATTAAGAGCGAGAGCCAGGCGGAGCAGGAATTCGGCAGAGAAAAAGATTCTTCTTCGGAAATGCATCAGGATTCCGTCTCCGTCGACTAAAGGAAAGCACGGAGGGGGCGCTGACGTATGAAACCTAAAAAAGTGCCGCTGCGCAAATGTGTGGCATGTCAAGAAATGATGCCCAAAAAACAACTGATTCGCATCGTTAAAACGCCCGAGGACGAAGTACTGATCGATTTGACCGGGAAAAAGTCCGGACGAGGCGCATATCTGTGTGGCAAAGAGTCTTGTTTCAAGCTTGCACTTAAAAATCGTGCGCTTGATCGTGCGCTGAAGAGTAAAGTTTCACCAGAAATCTATGAACAGCTCGCTGCCGATTTCGTTGCAGTTGAGGATGAATTCATTGCTGCACAGGAGCGTGAAGAGGATGAGTGATATGAAAGTGTTGTCTTACCTCGGTCTATCCATGCGCGCTGGTAAACTGCTCACAGGTGATGAGATTGTGCATAAGGCGATCCGTTCGGGTGAAGCCAAGATGGTTTTAGTTGCAGGCGACGCCTCGGCGAATACACAAAAGAAATTTCGCGACAAATGTGCTACTTACAAGGTTCCGCTTCTTATCGGATTGGATCGTGACCGTATTGGGTCAAGTATCGGTAAAGACACGCGGGTGGTTCTTGCAGTAACAGACCTTGGGTTTGCAAAAATGATCTCCAAGCAAGTCGGTATAATGTCGGAGGTGGAGTATATTGAGTAAACAGGAAAACAAGGAAAAATTGCGAGTTTATGAATATGCGAAGTCCCTTAACATGAGCAGTAAAGAAATTATAACCATTCTTAAAAAGCTGGATATTCCCGTTAACAATCATATGAGTGTGATGGAGAATGGTTCAGTCGGTAAAGTGGAACAATTTTTTAAAGATATAAAATCCACTGCCGCTTCGAAACAAGGTGGCGAAGCCAAGTCTGTTGCGACTTCGGCTGCACGCAGTGACAAACCAGTGGACAGCAACAAGCCGGGCGGCGGAGTGAACACGCCGAATAACAGCACAACAGCCGGTAGTCCCGTACAAACAAAAATACAACAGGAAAAGCAGGTAGGTATGAACAATAGACCAAATTCCAACAATAACAATGGCACTCAGAGACCAAGCGGCCAAGACAGCCGTAACAGAACAAATTCTTCTTCCCAAGGTTCAAGCCAAGGAGGACAAACAGGAAATCGTCCAAGACCAGCTTCAAGCGGTCAAGGAAACACGGCTTCCCGCCCGCAAGGGTCCGGACAACGTCCGAACAATAGCGGTGGTCCAGGCAGAACTGCAGGACCGAACACCGGTAGTAACTCTGGCAATAATGCTAACCGTACTGGTGGCCAAGGCCAAGGTCAGGGACAAGGTGGACAGCGCAGAGGTGGTCAAGGCAATTCCGGTAATAATAACAGCGGTAACCGTTCCAATAGTGGTGGCGGTGGCGGACGTCGTTTCGACGATAACCGTGGCGGCAACTTCCGTAATAACCGTGGTGGCAAGAACAACCGTAACAGAAACCAGCAACAGTATGTGCAACGTGAGAAAATCGATAACACACCGAAGAAAATCATCGTTCGTGGTGATATGACGGTTGGTGAAACAGCGAAGCTTCTTCACAAGGATGCTTCTGAAGTTATTAAAAAGCTGATTGGTATGGGTGTTATGGCAACCATTAACCAAGAACTTGATATCGATACCATTCTCCTCCTTGCAGGTGAATTCGGTGTTGAAGTTGAAGTGAAAATTGTGCTTGAAGACGATCGTTTTGAAACCGTTGAAGAGAATGATGATCCTGCTGACCTTCAATCCCGTCCTCCAGTTGTAACGATTATGGGTCACGTTGACCATGGTAAAACAACATTGTTGGATGCCATTCGTTCTACGAATGTAACTGGCGGCGAAGCGGGCGGAATCACGCAACATATCGGTGCATATCAAGTTGAAATTAACCACAAGAAAATCACGTTCCTGGATACTCCGGGTCACGAAGCATTTACAGCAATGCGTGCGCGTGGAGCACAAGTTACAGATATGACGATTATTGTAGTCGCTGCCGATGACGGTGTTATGCCACAAACGGTTGAGGCGATTAACCACGCGAAAGCGGCAGGTTTGCCAATCATCGTAGCGGTTAACAAAATTGATAAGCCGGGCGCTGATCCTGACAAAGTAAAACAGGAACTGACCAACTATGAACTCGTTCCGGAAGAGTGGGGCGGAGATACGATCTTTGTAAACGTATCTGCGAAACAAAGAATGGGTCTGGAAGGTTTACTTGAAATGATTCTGCTCGTTGCAGAAGTAAATGAATACAAAGCAAATCCGGATAAACGTGCCCGGGGTACGGTCATTGAGGCTGAGCTTGATAAAGGACGTGGACCAGTTGCACGTATCCTTGTACAGCATGGTACACTGAAAGTCGGAGATGCGTTCGTAGCGGGTAACTGTTTTGGTCGTGTACGTGCAATGGTCAATGATAAAGGCCGCCGTCTGAAAGAAGCAGGACCATCTACACCGGTAGAAATTACAGGTTTGACTGAAGTGCCAGGAGCAGGAGATCCGTTCATGGTGTTCGAAGATGAGCGTAAAGCTCGTTCCATCGCTGACAAACGTGCGATTACGCAACGTGAATCCGATCTGGGTACGAACACACGTGTAACTCTGGATGATCTGTTCCAACACATCAAAGATGGTGAGATCAAAGATTTGAACGTGATCATTAAAGGTGACGTACAAGGTTCGGTTGAAGCATTGAAAGGTTCCCTTGCGAAAATCGAGGTTGAAGGTGTACGCGTGAAGATCATTCACAGCGGTGCTGGTGCGATCACGGAATCCGACATCATTTTGGCTGCAGCTTCCAATGCCATCGTGATCGGTTTCAACGTTCGTCCTGAAAACCAAGCCAAAATTACTGCGGATCAAGAGCAAGTAGACATTCGTCTGCACCGCGTCATCTACAGTGTTATCGAAGAGATTGAACAAGCAATGAAAGGTATGCTTGATCCGATCTACAAAGAAAAAGTGATTGGCCATGCTGAAGTACGTAATACCTTCTCCATCAGTAAAGTGGGTACCATTGCGGGTTGTATGGTTACCTCTGGCAAAATCACTCGTTCTGCGGAAGCTCGCCTGATTCGTGATGGTATTGTCCTTTACGAAGGTAAGCTGGATTCCCTGAAACGCTTTAAAGATGATGCCAAAGAAGTGGCTCAAGGTTACGAGTGTGGTATCACATTGGATAAATACAACGATCTCAAGGAAGGCGATGTAATTGAAGCCTTCATCATGGAGACCGTACAACGATAAGCAAGGAAGTTTGAGGTGAACAACAATGGCTAAGATTCGTACAGGTAGAGTGGGCGAGCAGATCAAGAAAGAACTGAGTCTGCTCATCCAGTCAGAACTGAAAGATCCACGCATCGGTTTTATTACCGTGACAGGAGTTGAAGTAACTGGCGACTTGTCGCAAGCCAAAGTTTATCTGAGTGTCTTCGGTGAACAGGAGCAAAAGGATAACTCGCTTAAAGCACTTGCAAAAGCAAACGGCTTTTTGCGCACGGAGCTGGGCAAACGTATCCGGTTCCGTCATGTTCCCGAGTTGATATTCAAGATTGACGAATCAATTGCATATGGTAGCCGAATTGAAAAGCTGCTTGGCGATATTGGTTCTGACAACGACAAAAACGAATCCCAGTAACAGAATAGAGGAGACGGCAATGCACACTTATGAACAGGCGCTCCAGGCAGGAAAACAATTCTTGCTGGAGTATGACGATTACCTGGTCGTGTCGCATGTACAGCCGGACGGTGACGCAGTCAGCTCGACGGTAACGATGGGCTGGCTGCTGTCATGTCTGGGAAAGACATTCACAATGATTAATGAGGGTGAAATCCCGTCACGCATGCGTTTTTTGTATCATGCGGATGCCATTGTGAACATGACCGAACAACCACCGGAGCGTAAGTATAAAGCGATCATTTGTGTTGATTGTGCAGACTTCGCCAGAGTGGGGCTCACACGTCAATATTTCGAGGAAGACGCAGTTATTTTAAATATCGATCATCATCCTACGAATAACGGATATGGTACAGTGAACATCATTAAATCCGATGCAGCAGCTACGGCCGAAATTCTGTTTGAATTGCTCGAACTCTTCGATATTACATGGGATAAGGATATAGCTACGGCAGTATATACAGGTATGCTGACGGATACAGGTGGATTCCGTTATGCGAATACAAGTCCCAATGTGATGGCTGTTGCTTCTCGTTTACTGGAGCATGGTGTGGATGGGCCTTATTTGGCACAAACGCTGCTCGAAGAGGTTACTCTTCCGCAGATCCGCATCTTGAACAAGGCGCTGTCATCCTTGCAAATGTCAGAAGACGGTAGAGTTGCCTGGGTTGTTATTACACCGGAAGATATGCAGGAGTGTGGGGCGGCGAACGAGGATCTGGAAGGGATCGTAAACTATACCCGTAACATTCGTGGGGTAGAAGTAGGTATCTTTTTCAAAGTGATCAACGATAATGCTGTTAAAGCTTCCTTGCGTTCTGCCGGTAAAATAGATGTTGCAGCACTGGCACAAACTTTTGGTGGGGGCGGACATGTTCTCGCAGCTGGATGCCGACTGGAAGGCAAAGTCGAAGAAAGCGTGGAAAAAGTGTTGAAGCAGGTGAATACACAATGGTAAAACCGTTTGAAGGTATTCTCCCGGTATATAAACCAGCGGGATTCACTTCCCATGATGTTGTAGCCAAAATGCGTCGGATTTTGAAAATGAAGCGCATCGGTCACACGGGAACGCTCGATCCGCAGGTAACTGGTGTTCTTCCGTTATGCCTTGGGCGAGCGACACGGGTGGTGGAGTATATGCAGGAACTTCCGAAGGAGTATCTGGCGACACTAAGGTTGGGCCTTGCTACAGACACCGAGGATCTGACGGGTGAAGTTATTGAACGTTCGGAATCCCCTGTAGAAGTAACTCAGGATCAGGTGGAAGAGGTGTTACAGAAGTTTCTGGGTACCATTTCGCAGGTTCCGCCGATGTATTCAGCTGTAAAGGTCGATGGAAAACGGCTATATGAGCTTGCCCGCGAGGGTAAGACCGTAGAACGCAAGAGTCGTGAAGTCACCATCTACGAGCTTGAGCTTATCGGGATCGAAACCCATGATGGAACAACGGATATATCGTTCCGCGCCTTGTGCTCAAAAGGGACGTATATTCGCACATTATGTGTAGACATCGGTCGTGAACTTGGTTTCCCCTCCACCATGGTTAAGCTGGAACGCACCATATCTGCTGGTATCTCGGCAGATCATTGTCTTCGTTTCGAAGACGTGGAACAGCGTATGAACGAAGGGACTCTCTCTGAAGCATTGATTCCCGTAGATGAAGCGATCTCTTCCATTCCAGCCCATAAAGTTGGAGAAGAACAGACGAAGGGCGCTCTACAGGGCCAAAAGCTTTCAGCACGTTTACTGGAGCCACCTGTGGAGAAGCCAGGGCTACTCCGTCTATACGCTCAAGATGGAACGTTTCTAGGTATTTTTGAACGGGATGAATCGAAACCAACCGTGAGGGCTGTTAAAGTCTTCTTACCGGAATAAAGAGGCAATGGCTTGGCGTGATGACGAGGTTCAAGCTTGGCCTATCAAGTGAAATGCAGGTGAATGATTGTGAAAACCGTAATGCTAACCTATCCGCAAACATTGCAATCGGCGGAACTGAGTACACATCCCCAAGTGCTGGCTATCGGTCAATTTGACGGGTTGCATCTCGGACATGCAAGCGTCATTCTATCCGCTGTTCGCATCGCTAGGGAATCGGATATGAAGGCGGCCGTCATGACCTTCCACCCACACCCGAAGGAAGTTATGCGCAAAGGGGATTACGAGGGTTATCTGACGCCTCTCAGAGACAAAGAAGAAATTTTGGCTGGCATGGGCGTAGACATACTCTATGTTGTTGAGTTCAATGAATCATTTTCACAGCTCTCGCCAGAGCAATTCGTTCATGAACTGTTGCTTCCTCTCCAAACGCGTACAGCGGTTGTTGGATTTGATTTCCGGTTCGGGCACAAAGGTGCTGGGGATGAACAAATGCTTCGTGCGCTCGGGGATGGAGAAATGACAGTAGAGACCGTGCCTCCGTTTTTGCTGGGCGGGGAGAAAGTAAGTAGCTCGCTGATCCGTGCTCTTTTGAAGCGTGGTGAGATGGATGAGGCAAGCCAGTGGCTTGGACGTCCTTATAGTGTCAGAGGTACTGTGATTCACGGAGAGAAAAGGGGACGGACCATCGGTTTTCCTACCGCCAATCTCGAACTTACCGATCACTATGTTACACCAGCCAAAGGTGTATATGCTGTACGAGTAAACGTTGGCGATCAAGAATTGACAGGTGTGATGAACCTTGGTGTCAAACCTACCTTTCACGAGAATGGAATGAGACCGACGTACGAAGTACATCTGCTCAATTTTGACGGCCAAATCTATGATCAGGAACTGAAAGTAGAACTGGTGCATTACATTCGAAATGAACGAAAATTCGATTCCATCGATGCTCTGATTGCTCAGATCCGTGAAGATGCACTGACCGCAGCTCGCTTACTGTCCTAAAAACTTTAATAAAATGGATGTTTACATTTACTTTGTCCGGGCAAGTATGGTATAATGTACTACGTTGTCGAATGAGGCAACATTAACCTTAGCTTGGTTACACGCTCTCACCGGCGGTGACGAGGCTAATGGCGATTATAATGAAGGAGGTGAATAGGATGGCATTGACTCAAGAACGTAAACAACAACTGATCGACGAGCACAAAACTCATGAGTCCGATACTGGATCACCTGAGGTGCAAGTTGCTATCCTTACGGAAAACATCAGAAGTTTGACAGACCACTTGCGTACGCATAAGAAAGACCACCACTCACGTCGTGGACTTTTGAAAATGGTAGGTCAACGTCGTAAGCTTTTGGCTTACGTGAAAAACAAAGATGTTAAACGTTACAGCGCACTGATCGAAAAACTCGGATTGCGTCGTTAATTATCGTACATGTTTTCAAAATCAACCTGGCTGTTATCCGCTTTTCTTTTGTCTAAAAGGACAAGCGGAGCTTACAGCCGGGTTGTTTTGTAGATGAACATGTTGCCATATATTTGTAGCTGAGGGCTCCGCAAGGAGCTTTTGTTTTGCAAGTCAGTCTCCGGCCTGTCCAACTATAGTTAATGAATGCTGGACAAGCAGGAAATACTGTGAATATGCAGAATCCATTGTGATAGGAACGAATTAAAGGAGGGATTTCATGGAACAGCGTGTTGAAATGCAGCTTGGTGGAAGAAAGCTTACGCTTGAAACCGGGCGTTTGGCCAAGCAGGCAAATGCTGCCGTAAAGGTAACATACGGGGATACCGTCGTATTGTGTACCGTGACAGCATCCAGTGAGCCGAAAGATTTGGACTTTTTCCCACTAACGGTGAACTATGAGGAAAGATTGTACGCTGTTGGTAAAATCCCAGGTGGATTTATCAAGCGTGAAGGTAGACCATCCGAGAAAGCAATTCTGGCAAGTCGTCTGACAGACCGTCCGATTCGTCCATTGTTCCCGGAAGGTTTCCGTAACGATGTACAAGTTCTGAATATTGTTATGAGCGTGGATCAGGATTGTGAACCACAAATCGCAGCAATGATTGGTACTTCAGCAGCACTGAGCATTTCCGATGTACCTTTCAGTGGGCCAATTGGCGGTGTGAAGGTGGGCCGTATTGATGGAGAGTTCATCATTAACCCAACAATTGCACAGCTTGAAGTCAGCGAACTTGAACTCGTGGTTGCAGGAACTAGAGATGCGATCATGATGGTTGAAGCCGAAGCGAACGAGTTACCAGAAGAAGTGATGCTTGAAGCAATCATGTTCGGACATGACGAGATCAAAAACATCGTAACGGTGATTGAGCAGCTTGTACAAGTAGCTGGTAAAGAAAAAATGGAAGTGAAACTGCATGCCGTTAATGCAGAAGTGAACAGCAGCGTGCGTGAGTTTGCAAGTGCACGTTTGGTGGAAGCTGTTAAAATTGCTGAGAAACATGCCCGTCAAGATGCGATTGATGTCGTGAATGACGAAACTGTTGCTCATTTTGAAGAGAAATACATTGAATCACCTGAATTGTTAAAAGATGTGAAAGAAGTGCTGCACGATATCGTCAAAGAAGAAGTGCGCCGTCTGATCACTCACGATAAAGTACGTCCGGATGGACGCGGCCTTGCTGAAATTCGTGCAATTGAATGTGATACTTCACTGCTTCCGCGTACACATGGTTCAGGTCTGTTCACACGTGGACAAACGCAAGCACTGAGCATCTGTACACTAGGTGCACTGGGTGACGTTCAAATTCTGGATGGCATCAGTTTGGAAGAAACGAAACGTTTCATGCATCACTATAACTTCCCGCCGTTCAGCGTAGGTGAAGCTCGTCCGCTTCGTGCGCCAGGACGTCGTGAAATCGGACATGGTGCCCTTGGTGAGCGTGCATTGTCTAAGGTTATTCCTTCTGAAACGGACTTCCCATACACGATTCGTTTGGTATCTGAAGTATTGGAATCCAACGGTTCTACGTCCCAAGCAAGTATCTGTGCAAGTACACTTGCCATGATGGACGCAGGTGTACCAATCAAAGCACCGGTAGCTGGTGTGGCGATGGGTCTGATCAAAGACGGAGACCATGTATCTATCCTGAGTGATATTCAAGGTATGGAAGATCATCTGGGCGATATGGACTTCAAAGTAGCAGGAACACCTGAAGGCGTAACAGCGATTCAAATGGATATTAAAATCGATGGAATCGATCGTCAAATCTTGTCCGAAGCGCTAGCTCAAGCCAAAGAGGGACGTATGCACATTTTGGGTAAAATGACCGAAGTGATGAAAACACCTCGTGAGCAATTGTCCCAATATGCGCCTAAAATTACGACTATGCATATCAATCCGGACAAAATCCGTGATGTCATCGGCGCTGGTGGTAAAATCATCAATAAAATCATCGAAGAAACCGGTGTTAAAATTGATATCGAGCAGGATGGACGTGTCTTTATCGCTTCTTCCAATCAGGAGATGAATGATAAAGCCAAAGCGATCATCGAAGGCATTGTACGCGAAGTACTTGTTGGCGAAATCTATGTCGGCAAAGTAAAACGCGTTGAGAAATTCGGTGCATTCGTTGAAGTGTTGCCAAACAAAGAAGGTCTGGTTCACATCTCCCAATTGTCTACTGAGCGTGTAGCGAAAGTAGAAGATGTTGTGGCGATTGGTGATTCTATTACTGTAAAAGTAACCGAGATTGACCCGCAAGGTCGAATCAACTTGTCCCGTAAAGCAGTACTAACAGCAGAAGCTCCTGCGCAATCCTAGGTTGCTGACGTTGGTTTGAATAACATAAGCATGATTGAATGAAGAGACAGAATGTGAATTTCTGGCTCTTTTTTTAACGTTTAAACAAAAATACGTTCCATTCATAAGATTGCAGTTTTTATTCATATTCCTGTCCTTGTCCTCATATGATGGGGACAAAGACGGCAGGAGGATGGAGCTGTGAGAAACCAATCCAAAAAACTGGCGGTTGTTCTTGCGGGTGTGGCGGCGGTCATGCTAATCGGACAAGTGGACAGTGTACGTACATACATTACGGAGATCCGTGATGGTCCGGGAACTCAGAATGCTTTTGACATGTTTAAGGAAGCGACCGGAGAAGAGTCATTGTTATCTGCGATCAAGGATAAGGCAGCTGAAACTCGAATTGCACCGGTGAATGCGAGAGTTGATCGAGTATGGAAAGCGATCCCGGGTTATAACGGCCTGGAGATCGACGTAGAAGCTACGTATCGCAAGGCGCTGGGTGGCACGCTGAATACCAAAATTCCATATGTCTATCGCCAGACCCAGCCGGAAATTCAGTTAAAAGACCTGGGGGCACATCCGATTTATCGAGGCAATGAGAGTAAACCCATGGTTTCTTTTATGATTAATGTCGCTTGGGGCAATGAATTCCTTGTTCCAATGTTGGACACGCTTGACGCGGAGAAGGTGAAGGCTACATTTTTTCTGGATGGAAGTTGGCTGAGCAAAAATGCAGAACTCGCCAAGGAAATTCAGAAGCGTGGACATGAGCTTTCCAACCATGCATATTCACATCCCGACATGAGTCGTTTGAGTGCAGAGCGAGCCCGATTAGAAATTAGCAAAACCCAGGATCTGTTGCAACAAACCCTTGGAGTGGAAAATCGTTGGTTCGCTCCGCCTTCAGGTGATTTTAATCAAAAAACGGTGGATATCGCGGCATCTATGGGGCTAAAAACCGTCTTGTGGACGGTAGATACGGTGGATTGGCGCAAACCCAGCCCAGACTCTGTCATAGCCAAAATTGCCAATAAAACCGAAGCGGGATCATTAATTCTTATGCATCCTACAGCTTCCTCGGCAGGAGCACTGAAAGGTATGATCGATTCCATCCATGCTAAAGGACTGTCGTTAGGAACTGTAAGTGAAACGTTGTCTTCTGAACGGGTGCAAGGCCATACGGTTGAGTGAACGCCGTTTTTTTGTTAATATCAAAAAGTTGGAACCAAATGTCGATTTCAATTTCATCATTATTGAAATCAGGGCAATTATAGAGATGTAGGAGGGCCAACCGTGAAAAAAATTCAGCTGGGCAATGGCCTCAGAGTTGTGATGGAACAAATCCCGACCTGTCGTTCCGTGTCATTTGGAATCTGGGTCAAAACAGGTTCGCGTAATGAGCGAACAGAAAATAACGGGGTATCCCATTTTATTGAACATATGCTTTTTAAGGGGACGGATCGGTTTGATGCGAAGGCGATTGCGGAGCAGTTTGATGCGATCGGCGGTAACGTAAATGCATTTACCTCCAAGGAATATACCTGCTATTACGCAAAAGTGTTGGATGAGCATCTTCCCATTGCGGTGGATGTGTTGTCCGATATGTTCTTTCGCTCCAAAATGGACGACGGTGAACTCGTCAAAGAGAAAAATGTGATTTTGGAAGAAATCTCAATGTACGAGGATACGCCTGACGACATGGTTCACGATTTGATGGCGCTCGCTGCATATGGAGAGCATCCGCTGGCATATCCAATCCTGGGAACTGAAGAACGTCTTAAAGCGATGGATTCCAGTCATTTACGTGCATATATGAAGGAGCATTACACCATCGAGAATACTGTGATCAGTATTGCGGGTAACATTGACGATAGCGTGATTGATCTGATGGAGAAACACTTTGGTGCGTTTGATGTTAACGGTGTAACCGAGGAAGTAAACATTCCGGCTTTTCAAAGCGGTCAGCTCTTCCACAAAAAGAAAACGGAACAGAATCATATCTGTATTTCGTTTCCAGGTTGCAAAATCGGAGACCCGCTACAATTTGCGATGGTTGTTCTTAACAATGCGATTGGCGGCGGTATGAGCTCCAGATTGTTCCAGGAAATCCGTGAAAAGCGCGGGCTCGCTTACTCCGTTTATTCTTATCATAGCTCTCATGCGGACAGCGGACTATTCACGATCTATGCGGGTACAGCGCCGAAACAGACCAAAGAAGTACTGGATCTAACCAAAGAAGTGTTACGTGATCTGGCCGTAAATGGATTATCCGAAGATGAACTGCGTAAAGGCAAGGAGCAGCTGAAAGGCAGTCTGATCCTGAGTCTGGAGAGCACGGGCAGCCGTATGAACCGACTGGGAAAAAATGAATTGATGCTTGGCAGACATCATACGCTTGACGAGATGATTGCCAAGATTGAGCAAGTCACGATGAAAGACATTGACGCTGTGCTTGATCTGATGTTTGCAGAGCCGTTTGCGCTCGCGATGGTAGGAGCATCAGACAAGACGATTGCTGGACTTAGAAGGGATGATTTGGTTGCATTACGTTCAAATAAAGAAATTACCGGGTAACGAAGATATTAAACTGCCGCAAAAGATGTCCGAGCTGGCTGCTGGCTTTGATGTGGTGGCGGCTTTGGAAGAAGAAGTTGTGCTAGAGCCGGGGCAGCGTACATTGATTCCGACTGGTCTTGCGATGGCGATGCCTGCTGGGCTGGAAGCTCAAATTCGTCCACGTAGCGGACTTGCTTTCAAACACGGGATTACTTGCCTGAATACACCCGGAACCATTGATGCGGATTATCGTGGTGAGGTGAAGGTGTTGCTCATTAATTTGGGTCAGGAGCCCTTTACGATTGTGCGTGGGGAACGGATTGCTCAAATCGTGTTTCAGACGGTGCCTGCCATCGAATTGACGGAAGTGGCTGAACTTTCGGAGACCGTGCGGGGCGAAGGCGGATTCGGGCACACAGGTAAATAACAATACCGATTTCTTTTTTACAAATATATAGTTGGATAACTATAATAATATCGTGTATCCCAGCCGTCCTTTACAGGGCGGCTTTTTATGTTGAACAAGGATTTCATTCTTTTATTGTTTCACCCCCCTGTAGGCCACTGCATACGATAAGGCATACATGTGGTGAAAGGAGTGACGTCCCGATGCTGACCGGAGTCCGGATAGTCGTTCTTGGCGGAGATGCAAGGCAACTTGAAGTCATTCAAAAATGCGCCGAGCTCGATGCGACGGTAAGTGTAGTAGGCTTCGATCAACTGGAGCAAGTGATTCCGGGCATTGAGCACCGCGAACTCAAGGATGAAGTATTTGCTTCTGCAGATGTACTGGTACTGCCTGTTGTGAGCTGTGATGATCAAGGAAAAGTGAGCTCTTCGTTTAGTAGTGAACCGATTGTTCTGAAAAAGGAACATATAGCCGCCCTGCCGGAGCATTGCACCGTATTTACTGGTATGGCAAAGCCGTTTTTGCGTGAACTTTGCGAGGAGAATGGCCTTCGGCTTGTGGAAGTGCTTGATCGTGATGATATCGCACTATACAACTCTATTCCGACAGCGGAGGGAGCCATCGCCATTGCAATTAAAGAAACGGATTTTACGATTCACGGGTCTGAATGCATCGTGCTTGGCATCGGTCGAACAGGGTTTACGCTAGCCAAAACATTGCAGGGACTTGGAGCTAATGTACGAGTAGGAATTCGGCGGAATGAGGATGTTGCTAGAGCAACAATCATGGGCTGGAAGCCTTTCATGACAACGGATTTGGCCGCTCAAACCGGGGAAGTTGACTTGCTTTTTAATACGATACCGACTATGATAATCACAGCACAAATCCTGTCCAGAATGCCTCAAAAAGCGGTTATTATTGACCTTGCATCCGCTCCTGGCGGCTGCGATTTCAGATATGCCGACAAACGTGGCATCAAGGCACTGCTCGCACCAGGCCTCCCCGGCATTGTTGCTCCCAAAACGGCTGGCGGCATTATTGCCGACGCGTTAATCCGTTTGCTTTTGGAAGAACAGAACGCACGGGAGGTTAAATCATGAACTGGCAGGGTAAAACGGTAGGTTACGCAATTACGGGGTCTCATTGTACGTTTGAAGAGGTTATGCCAGTCATTAGCCGCTTTGTATCCGAAGGCGCGAATGTCGTTCCGATTATTTCGAACTCGGTACTGACGACGGATACACGTTTCGGTACAGCGCAGAATTGGCAAAAACAATTGAAAGATATAACGGGTAATGATATCATCTCTACAATTGTTGAGGCGGAGCCTTTAGGGCCCTCTAAGCTGCTTGATGTGCTGGTCATTGCTCCATGTACGGGGAATACCACAAGCAAGCTGGCGAACGCGATGACGGATAGTCCGGTGCTTATGGCTGCAAAAGCGCAGATGCGTAATCAGCGTCCGCTTGTGCTGGCGATATCGACGAATGATGGACTTGGTTTGAATGCAGCAAATATAGCTAAATTATTAGTGGCCAAATATGTATATTTTGTACCGTTTGGTCAAGATGATCCAATGAAAAAACCAAACTCGTTAGTTGCCAAAATGGAACTTATCCCGGAGGCTTGCTGGAGTGCACTAGAAGGAAAGCAATTGCAACCGATGATTGTGGAGCGTGCTCCACAGGCTTAAGGATGGCATTAGGGCAATAACGGCAATGCGCTTGGAGAAATGAAGAAGGGTACGAGAGACAAAGAAAATCATGGGGGACGATAGCTGGTCTATACAGCTACCTCTAAACACGTTCCTGTTCATAAGGGCATTCCTGCTTGCATATGATCTTCATGCAGCAAGCAGGAGAGATGTATTTGATATACATGTCATACATGCCGTATACATTGCTGAGATTATCGCATCGGAACGCTCCCAAGGGTTATGCATTTGTTGATTTGACCCGTGTCCAGTCTTCTTGCGTACACAAATGGAGGAATAAAGATGCGTATTATGGTACAAAAATTTGGAGGTACATCGCTCTCTACAGTGCAAGCGAGAGAGCATGTGCTCCGGCATGTTAAACGTGAGCTCGAAGCGGGTTTTAACCTCGTTATTGTGGTTTCAGCTATGGGCCGCCGCGGTGAGCCGTATGCTACGGATACACTTTTGGACTGGGCTGCACAGAACGGAAATGCTCTATCTGCTCGGGAAAAAGATTTACTGCTGTGCTGTGGTGAAATTATTTCTGCAACAACGCTCAGCAGCTTGCTTGAACATGAAGGCATTCCAACTTCAGTGCTGACCGGCGCACAAGCGGGTTTTGTGACGGACGACAATTTCGGGAATGCCCGGATATTGGATGTCCGTCCTGTTCGTGTGCTGGAACAGCTTCAACTTGGTCGTGTTGTCATTGTAACTGGATTCCAGGGACAAACGGAAAAAGGCGATTTTACCACACTCGGACGCGGAGGCAGTGATACATCCGCTACAGCTCTGGGTGCAGCACTACGAGCTGAGATGGTGGACATCTACACGGACGTTAACGGGATATTAACGGCTGACCCTCGGATTGTTGAAGATGCTCGTCCACTAACCGTAGTAAGCTATGCAGAAATCTGTAACATGGCTCATCATGGGGCAAAGGTTATTCATCCGCGTGCCGTCGAGATTGCGATGCAATCGCAAATTCCTGTGCGGGTAAGATCTACTTTTGCCGATACAGAAGGTACGCTTGTTACCCATCCGGAAGGGTTTCAGGATGTACAGACAGGCATTATTGACCGCTATGTAACCGGTATTGCTTATGTGAGCAATGTTACGCAAATTACGGTGGATGTGCCTGGTGGGACGGATCGACTGCAATTAAAAGTTTTCAAAACGATGGCTGAAAATTCAATTAGCGTTGATTTTATTAATGTTACCCCCTCGGGAGTCGTCTATACCGTATTTGATAGTGATTCAGAGAAGGCTATACGCGTATTGCAGGAGATCGGTCTAAAGCCTCAAAGTCTGTCCGGCTGTGCCAAAGTATCTGTTATTGGCGGAGGAATTAACGGTGTGCCTGGAATTATGGCCCGCATTGTGGAGTCACTGACGCTCGCAGACATTCAGATTTTGCAATCAGCGGATTCCAACACGACGATCTGGGTGCTTGTCAAAAAAGAAGATATGGTTCAGGCCTTGAGGGCACTTCATACCTCATTCGAACTTCACTTGTAACTCACCCATGTTAGCGGACCCAGACTTGTTTTGAGGGAGGAATCGAATTGGACTTTGGAAGATTGATTACAGCAATGGTCACTCCGTTCAATGCACAAGGAGAGATACATTGGGAGGAAACGGCACGTCTCATCGATTATCTGATCGTTGATCAAAAGTCGGAGACTCTCGTGATTTCTGGTACAACAGGGGAGTCGCCAACACTTAGTGATACAGAGAAAGTTCAATTATTCGAATTTGCAGTGAAACATGCGGCTGGAAGGTGCAAGATTATAGCCGGGACGGGTAGCTACAATACAGCGCATTCTATCCATCTGACAGAGGAAGCTGAACGTGTCGGGGTAGACGGGGTATTATTAGTTGTACCGTACTACAACAAACCTAGCCAAGAAGGTATGTTTAGACATTTTGAAGCGATTGCTGCTGCAACGACGTTGCCAGTGATGCTGTACAATGTACCTGGACGTACTGTCGCAAACCTGTCTGCCGCAACCACATTGCGACTGGCACAAATCCCGAATATTGTGGCGACGAAGGAATGTGCATCCATGGAGCAGGTGACTTTAATAGCAGCGGGTGCGCCTGACCATTTCAGAGTCTATACAGGGGATGACGCAGCAGGTCTGCCTGCTATTGCAGTCGGTGCTCACGGTATTGTTAGCGTGGCGAGTCATGTCGTAGGTGCGGAGATGAAAAATATGATCGATGCCTTTTATGGCGGCGACCCTCTACAGGCGAGACGCATTCATCAGAAGCTCTTCCCGCTCTTCAAAGGGCTGTTTGAGTGCCCACAGCCTTTGCCTAATCCGGTAGCGGTAAAATATGCATTAACTTTACGTGGACTGAACGTAGGTTCAGTACGTCTGCCTTTGATTCCGCCTACTACGGAGGAGCAGGATTACATTAAAAATCTGCTTCAATTGTAAATAAAAGTTGGATTCTTTAGACGTTTATTAATGATAAGCATGAGCGCTTTGTTTAACGAAAGAACCGCACCTCTCAAGTTGAGGCAGCGGTTCTTTTTTTGACGAGCGATGTAAGGTTTCTTTTTTTGCAGGAAGGGAAACCTACAGGTTAACGAGAGAGTGACTTGTTTTTTCTGTTTTTAATCATGTATAATGATGTCAAGTGACTGGGTGCGGTATTTTTTTGAAATTGAAAGCGACATCGTTTCGTTGGTGTGGCTTTGCGGTGAAAAAGGAAGGAACGGCTAAGAGGGGAAATTCGGATCCAACCTGTTGGTGATGGGGTATAACTTCGAAGAACTTCTTCCAGATATCGTGAATAAAGGTGTTCTTTTGCATTCATCCCTAATTCTTAGGGGTGTGATGTTTGAACTACTTTTCTTAACTTACAATAAATAATAAGGTACGACGTCCAACTACCATAGGAGGTTCAGATTCATTTGTCTAAGAAAAATAATAATAACGAGAAGCTGATGATTTTTGCATTGGGCGGCGTAGGCGAGATTGGTAAAAATATGTATGTTATCCAATACGCGAACGACATTGTAGTCGTAGACGCTGGTCTTAAATTCCCTGAAGAAGATATGCTTGGTATTGATATTGTCATCCCTGACATTTCGTACTTGACTGAGAACCGTGATAAAGTACGCGGCATTATTTTAACTCACGGACATGAGGATCACATCGGCGGTTTGCCATATGTCCTCAAACACTTGAATGTTCCTGTTTACGGAACAAGACTTACACTTGGTCTTGTCGAGAACAAACTGAAAGAAGCTAATTTGCTTGGTGAGACGAAACGTATCCTCATCAACGCAGATTCAGAGCTCGAACTGGGAACAACGCTGAAAGCATCATTCTTTGCTACTAACCATAGTATTCCGGATTCCGTCGGGGTATGTGTAGAAACGCCGGAAGGCGCAGTTGTTCACACGGGAGACTTTAAATTTGATCATACGCCAGTGAATGGTCAGTATGCAGATCTTCAACGTATGGCACAGATCGGAACCAACGGCGTACTTGCGTTGCTCTCTGACAGTACCAATGCGGAGAAACCTGGATTCACTCCATCTGAGAAAAACGTAGGCATTGTGCTGGAAGATATTTTCCGCAAAGCTAGCCAACGTGTCGTTGTCGCAACGTTTGCTTCCAACGTGCACCGTATTCAACAGGTTATCAATGCAGCAGAGGTTACTGGACGAAAAGTTGCAGTGATCGGACGTAGCATGGTAAATGTGGTGGGGATTGCTTCGGATTTAGGTTATCTGGAAATTCCAGACGGAATGATCATTGAGCCGGAAGAAGTTGGCAAAATGGCTGCAGATCGTGTAGTTATCCTTTGCACAGGTAGCCAAGGTGAGCCAATGTCCGCATTGACACGTATGGCGCGTTCTACGCATCGTAAAGTGGACATCCTTCCTGGAGATACTGTTATCATTGCGGCAACACCAGTACCAGGAAACGAAAAGTATGTAGGCCGTACAATTGACGAACTGTTCCGTTTGGGAGCTAACGTACATTACAGCGGTGCTAACAGTGGCGTTCACGTATCTGGTCACGGAAGTCAGGAAGAATTGAAGCTTATGCTCAACCTGATGAAACCGAAATACTTCCTGCCAATTCACGGTGAATTCCGGATGCAACGTCGTCACGCGGTTCTCGCTGAATCTGTAGGCATCGACCCGGACAATATTTTCATTACGGATATCGGTGAAGTTGTCGAGATTCAAGGCGGAGCTGCACGTAAAGCAGGTAAAGTAACTGCAGGTAACGTGTTGATTGATGGTCTGGGTGTAGGTGATGTTGGTAACATCGTATTGCGTGATCGTAAGTTGCTGTCGCAGGATGGTATTCTGGTTGTCGTGGTAACACTCAGCAAGCAGGATGGTAAAATCGTCTCTGGTCCGGATATTATCTCCCGCGGATTCGTGTATGTACGTGAATCAGAAGGACTGCTGGATGAGGCTAATCGCATTGTAAGCAGTACTTTGCAGAAGCTGATGAGTGAAAATGTAAACGAGTGGGCATCACTTAAAACAAATGTTAAAGATGCTTTGGGACGTTTCCTGTATGAGCAAACGCGTCGTAGACCGATGATTTTGCCAATCATTATGGAAGTTTAAAATAAGTTTAATGAAAAACATATAATCAGGCACACAGTCGCCCCTTCTCTACGAGTAATATTGGACGGTTCCTCGTAGAGAAGGGGCTTTTTTGTGTTTTTAAAAGGGAGTATGAGAGGGGAGCAAAAATTTCAAAGACGGATTGATGGAAATGTTTGTTCAGGGAAAGTATAAGGTCGTTGACAGATTCCCCATACTAAGGAAAAGACAACAATTATATTTTTCAGGAGAAGGAGACAGCATTTTATGAATGAGCAGATGAATAACAACAAACGAATGCCAAAATCCAATCAGTCGGAGGCCGAAGCTCCAGATATTCCGGTGCAGGAGGAGAAGCAACTTTCTCCAGTCACAGAATCCATTCAGCAGTTCGGGCAAACACAGTCACCAGCCAGTGAATCTAATATTTTCTGTATGACCATTATCGGTCAGGTAGAGGGACATTTGATTTTACCCCCACAGAACAAAACAACCAAGTATGAGCATATTATCCCGCAGCTGGTAGCGGCAGAACAAAATCCGAAGATTGAAGGCATTTTGATTATTCTCAATACGGTAGGTGGCGATGTGGAGGCTGGACTTGCTATTGCTGAGATGATTGCCTCTTTGAGCAAACCAACGGTGACCGTTGTCATTGGAGGAGGGCATAGTATTGGTGTACCTATTGCAGTTGCTTCCACGTACTCGCTTATTGCGGGAAGTGCCACAATGACGATTCACCCGATACGTATGAACGGACTTGTCATAGGTGTACCCCAGACGTTTGAATACATGGAGAAGATGCAGGAACGTGTTGTACGGTTTGTAACTTCGCACTCTAACATTTCCGAAGACATGTTCAAAGAATTGATGTTCAAGACAGGAGAATTGAATCGGGATATTGGAACAGCGGTAGGAAGTGCGGACGCAGTGAAGTACGGTTTGATGGATGCTGTTGGTGGTATTGGTCAAGCCATTGCACAATTGAACAAGCTTATGGGAGATAAAAGACAGTCGATGCAGGCGGGAGGATACACGCAATGACAATGTATACTGTGATGCCTCCAGAGCAACTATGGTCAGGCATGTGGACAGAGGCGGGGGATACGAAAGAGATTCGAATGAATGGTTTATTAATGCAGGTCAGACCGGTAAACGACACCGAGGCTGTTATTGTGCGTTTACTTGACTGCCCACTTGAAGCGTATCTGGACCCGTCCAATCTGCCGGGCGCAACCGTTCCGCTTTCGGGTAACACAAGTCCAACATAACGCGACGAATTCAGACAAATGGTGCAGAAAAAGAACATATGTACGGAATATATTTGTATGGTATAATATTCTTCTGGGGGTGACCTGATTTTGGCCAGAAGAAAAAAGAGGAAAAAAAAGGGTGCCGGATTTAGTGGCGTCTTAAAATATGAAATTTATGGCATTGTGCTAATCACGCTGGCAGTTATAGCACTATCGGGTGAAGCTACAGTGGGACGCTCGCTTTCCAAGATGTTTGGACTGATGCTTGGCAAGTTTTATTTTGCGATTCCGCTTGTGGGCATATATTACGGTTTGATGGTGATGATTCATCGGAAGTGGCCGAGTGGCTGGACTACACGCAAGACTGGTTTGGTACTGCTCGTCTTTGCGTTAACCTTGATGAGCACCATATCCGCCATGCATCAGAAGCTGCTTCCGGTTGACGCACTTGAACCAGGTGCGGTGCTGACCCAGGTACATAATGATATGCAAATTGAACTATTGACACCTGCTGCCTCTGGAGAACGGGATTCCATGCTGGGTAAGGATATTAGCGGCGGGTATCTTGGTGCAGGACAGTTTGCTTTATTTTTGTGGTTATTTGGCAGTCTAGGCGCAAGATTGATCATGATCGTCATGTTTGTGATTAGCTTTATGCTTGTTACGGGATTGTCCTATGTTGATTTGATACGCATATTCCGAACAAAGATTTGGGATGCTGGCAGCTCGATGTACAAAAAGCTGGAATCCAGACCAGCAAAACGTTCCGCTTCCAGTGTGGCGGGGATTAAGAAAAACAACGCACGTAAACTCGCAACTGTACCCGTTGATGATGAGGAAGAGGATGACGAATATGATTCTCCCGACTCCCAAGAAGGACAGCTGCCCAAACGTAAGGCACCGATATTCTTCCAGTTGTTTGGAAAATGGGGGGCGGATCGTCAGTCGTCGACGAAGCAGGCTGATGAATCATCGCAAACAGATGTGCTTGAATCGGAACAGGTCGTTTATCGTGCTGGGCAGGAGTTGCCAACCGAGGCATGGTCTGGGGAGCCTGAGTCACTTGTGATCAAAGGTTCTGTTGTAGCAGCTGTTGGTGCAACAGCATCAGTAACGCAGACCAAGGCTGATTCGGCACCGATCATTCGTGACTTCTTTGAACATGTCAGATCAGATGGCTCTGACAAAGATGATGATCTGGATGATGCATATCCGTTCCCGGACGATCTGAATCATAACGACAGCACTCTGGATCAGGTAGACAAAGCGGATATTAAATTTACAGATGAACTGGTAGAAGCTGAGTGGACTGGTGCGCATGACGCAACAGACAAGCTTCAAGCCGATCTTGAGCAAGAGATAACGGATGGAGCAGACGGACCGAGTGAAACGCTGAACTCAGGAACGGAGCAGGATGGTGTGACAGGAGAGAATGCTCAACCGGTCGTACCGCCACCACCACCGCCGAAGCCATACAAGCTTCCTTCATTCCGTCTTTTGTCCAAGCCTAATAATAATGGAAAAGGCGCCGACCAGAAGGATTATATGCAGACAGCACGCAAGCTGGAAGCGACGCTAGAAAGTTTCGGTGTACGTGCCAAAGTTCTGGAGGTTGTCCGAGGTCCAGCGGTCACAAGGTATGAAATTCAGCCAGATATCGGGGTTAAGGTTAGCCGGATCGTCAGTCTTACCGATGATATCGCTCTAGCTCTGGCTGCGAAGGATATTCGGATGGAGGCACCAATTCCAGGTAAATCGGCAATTGGCATTGAAGTTCCGAATGGCGAGGTATCCGTTGTGACCATGCGTGAAGTGATGGAAACAGCCACGTTCCAGGATGCTGAATCCAAAGTAACGATCGCATTTGGACGTGATATATCAGGTCAGACGATCATTGGCAACTTGGCTCGTATGCCCCACTTGTTAGTGGCTGGTGCTACCGGATCAGGAAAGTCGGTATGTATCAACGGCATTATTACCAGCATTTTGTATAAAGCAAAGCCGGATGAGGTCAAGTTTCTAATGGTTGACCCCAAAATGGTTGAGTTGAATGTTTATAACGGAATTCCGCATCTGATGGCACCCGTTGTGACCGATCCGAAAAGAGCGTCGCTTGCGCTCAAAAAGATCGTAGTCGAGATGGAGAAAAGGTATGAGTTGTTCTCCAAATCAGGTACACGTAACGTTGAGGGATATAACAATCTGATGAAAGATAATCCGGCGGCGGTACTGCCTTACATTGTGGTTATTGTGGACGAGCTCGCTGATTTGATGATGGTAGCTGCTGGAGATGTAGAGGATGCGATTGCGCGTCTTGCGCAGATGGCTCGTGCAGCCGGCATTCACCTGATCATTGCGACGCAGCGTCCTTCCGTTGATGTTATTACAGGGGTAATCAAAGCCAATATTCCTTCACGGATTGCATTTGGCGTATCCTCACAAGTCGATTCACGGACGATCCTGGATATGGGCGGAGCGGAGAAACTGTTAGGTCGGGGCGATATGCTGTTCATGCCAATGGGTGCTTCCAAGCCAATTCGTGTTCAGGGTGCGTTTATGAGCGATGAGGAAGTTGAAAATATTGTGAATTATGTCCGAGGTCAAGGTGAAGCGCAGTATGATGAATCCCTTGTACCTGAGGTAGATGATTCCAATCAAGCAACGGAAGAAGTACAGGATGAGCTATACGAACAGGCTGTACAGATCATTCTGGAAGCGAAGCAGGCTTCGGTGTCACTCTTACAACGTCGAATGCGGGTAGGTTATACGCGTGCAGCGCGTTTGATTGACTCGATGGAAGCCAGAGGTGTGATTGGGCCATATGAAGGCAGCAAACCGCGCGAAGTCCTTGTTTCGCTGGAACAGTATCAACAGAACAAAATAAGCTCATAGCGAAGCATTAGAAAACCTTCAACCGTTATGGTTGAAGGTTTTTTGCTGTTTCACAGCTTTTGAGGTTTTGCCATTTGCTCCAGAGTTCGGATCGTTTGGTGCATAGGAAACAACACTGCTTGTCATAATAACGGTAGCGATTCTGTTAAATCCCACAAGAGAAAGGTAGAGCATAGTCTATGCGAAAAATGAACCTATGGCTTTTCACTGCTATTTTGCTGATAACCGCGCTTGGAATCCGTTATTTGCTTCCTGAGCATACAGCACCTCAAAGTGCTGCTCAGAACAACCCTCCAGTAGAGGAAAAAGCAGTGCCGACCTTCAGTAACAATACCGTGAAATATGGCAGTTACGGTCAGGATGTCTACGAGCTTCAGGGACGATTGAAGTATCTCGGTTTTTACAATGGCAAAATCGATAGTAATTTCGGCAGTAGCACGCTAAAATCAGTGAAATGGTTTCAATCTGAATTTGGCATGAAGGCAGATGGCGTGGTTGGAGCCAAAACGAAGCTAAAGCTGTATAACGCCAGCACCAAATGGTCCCCTACCGAGCCTCCTTTGCACAAAGAAGGAGCATCTGGCGGAGACACAGGCGGAGGTGGAGAACCTTCAAGTAATGAGAAGGACAATATGGGTTCTGCCAATGCGCTCGGACTCTCCGAGAACGAGCTTAAAATTATGGCGAATGCCGTATATGGCGAAGCGCGAGGAGAACCGTTTGAAGGTCAGGTAGCCGTAGCCGCTGTTATTCTGAATCGCGTAAACTCAACAAGTTTTCCATCTACGCCTTCTGGGGTCATCTTTCAACCGGGAGCCTTTACAGCCGTAGCAGATGGACAGATTTATCTGGAGCCCAATGCACAGGCGAAAAAAGCTGTAGAACAGGCATTGAACGGGTGGGACCCTTCCGGTGGATGTTTGTATTATTTTAACCCGAAGACAGCCACATCCAAATGGATATGGACTCGTCCGCAGGTGAAAACGATTGGGCAGCATATATTCTGCATGTAATCGGGCGGGAAGCAACCAGAAGGCATGACTTCGGTTGCTTCTTGGCTTTTGGATGGTTTAAAATGGTGGTTACGTTTAAGCTTGAGGAAATGTTATCTAAATGACGCCGTAAAGGGGTTTTGACATTTGAATACCGTAGCATTTGAACGAGGTAGCCGTAAACAGCTACGTATCCATGTGCTTCCAACCAAACGTTTCAAGACGTTCGCTATCTCACTGTATGCTGGAGTTCCGCTACGCGAGGACACCGTTACTCCCGTGGCACTGACACCGTTTGTTTTAAGAAGAGGGACGGAGTCGTATCCGGAAACAACGCAGTTTCGAGAGCAATTGGAGCACTTGTATGGAGCAGGATTTGGTTTTGACGTCTATAAACGCGGTGATTATCAGATTGTGCAGTTTCGTATGGACACCATTAATGATTCGTTTGTCGGAGGTGGGGAGCAGCAACTTCTGGATCGTTCGTTTGCGTTTCTTGGAGAAGTATTGACCAAGCCCGCGAGGGAAAATGGACACTTCAAAACGTCGTATGTACAGGCAGAACGCGAGACGGTTCGTAAAAAGCTGGAGTCGATTGTGAACGATAAAATGCGTTATGCAGCTGAACGGTGTATCGAAGAAATGTGCAAGCATGAACCTTACCGGCTTCATCCCTTGGGTGAACGAAAAGCACTGCCAGCCATTGAACCTCCTGAATTAACAGCTACTTATGAAAACTGGCTAAAAGAAGCCAGTATGGACTTGTATGTGGTCGGGGATACAACTCTGGAAGAAGTGGAGGAACTGGTAGAGCGTCATTTTAACCTTGAACGCAAGACTTCCTCTGACTATCAGGCTCAGAAGTCGGTGCGTGGGGATGAGGAGCCAAATACGGTCATTGAACGGCTGAACATTGGGCAGGGCAAGCTGAACCTGGGGCTTCGCACTTCCATTACCTATGCAGACGATAAATACGCATCAGCGCTAATGTATAACGGTATTCTGGGTGGATACCCGCATTCGAAGCTGTTTGTCAATGTTCGTGAAAAAGAAAGCCTCGCCTATTATGCTTCTTCCAGATACGACGGGCACAAAGGCATTGCTACTGTTCAATCCGGGATTGAAATTCCCAATTATGAAAAAGCAGTGACCATCATCAAGCAGCAACTTGAGGAAATGAAACTTGGCCATATCACAGATCTGGAGATGTCCCAGACGAAAGCGATGATCCGTAATCTGTTAAAAGAAATGCAGGATGCTGCTTTTGAGATGATTGCTTACGATTTTAACCGTCAGTTGTCTGGTAAGGAAAGAACGTCTGAAGAGCTACTTGCACAAATCGAGCAGATTACCAAGCAGGATGTTCGTGAGGCCGCAGAGCAGTTCCGTCTGGATACGATTTATTTCTTGCGGGACGAGAAGGAGGAATAGTCGTGGAGAGCATTCGGTATGAACATTTGCAGGAGACATTATATTACGAAGTAATGGCGAGTGGACTGCATGTCTATGTTTTGCCTAAACCGGGTTTTCAGAAAACATATGCCACCTTTGCGACCAAATACGGGTCAGTGGACAATCACTTTCAGGTGGAAGGGCAAGCCGAGGTAAAGGTGCCCGACGGTATTGCTCATTTTCTGGAACACAAAATGTTTGAGGAGCCAACGGGTGATATTTTTGCAACATTTGCTTCTCACGGTGCTTCTGCGAACGCTTTCACAAGTTTTGATCAGACCGTTTATTTGTTTTCGGCAACCGAAAATATGAACGAAAATATACAAACATTAGTTGATTTTGTGCAAAATCCGTACTTTACTGATCAGAACGTCAATAAGGAAAAAGGCATCATCGAACAAGAAATTAATATGTATGCCGATAATCCGGACTGGCGTGTTTATTTCGGGTTGATTGAAGCAATGTATCAAAAACATCCGGTGCATATTGATATTGCGGGCACGGTCCAATCCATTAACACGATCACCAAAGAAACGTTGTATACGTGTTATAACACATTTTATCACCCAAGTAACATGCTCTTGTTTGTTGTCGGCGGTGTTGATCCTGAGCAGGTCATTAGCATGGTTCGTTCCAATCAGGAGCAGAAAAATTTCGAGCCGCAGGGCCCGATTTACCGTTTCTTTGAACCAGAGCCAGAGCAGGTGGGGGAGGCCAGACGAGAGGTCAAATTATCCGTTTCTCTGCCGAAATGTTTGTTTGGATTCAAAGAAACGGATGTTGGACTTACAGGAGAGCCACTTTTGCGCCGGGACACGACCTCGCAGCTGATGATGGATCTGTTGTTTGGTTCCAGCACACGTCTGTTTCAGAAGCTTTATGATGAAGATCTGATCTCGGATAGTTTTGGACATGACTATATCAGTTCACCACAATATGCCTTCTCTGCAGTCGGTGGGGATACGAAAGACCCGGATCAATTGTTGAAACGGATACGCCAAGAAGTCGAAGCGATTATGCAAAAAGGATTCGATGCTTCCGATTTTGAACGTGCGCGCAAAAAGAAAATTGGCGGTTATTTGCGCATGCTCAATTCACCAGAAAACATTGCGAATGAATTCACACGGCAGCATTTCCGTGGCGGTGATTTTTTCAATATGATTTCATTGTATGAAACGATTACACTTCAAGATGTGAATCAAAGATTGAAAGAGCATATTCGTTGGGATCAGCTCGCTGTATCACTCGTTGTTAGTCCTTAACCATGGAGAGGGAAAGGGACAGCGATCGAAGGGTTCACCAGATTGAGAGTGAAAGTTATGGGGGGAACACATTGTGAAAGCTATAGGGGAAATGACTGTTCTGGTTACCGGGGCAAGCGGAGGCATAGGAGCTGCAATTGCAGAGCGGTTTGCCAGTGTAGGTATGAATGTTGTGTTGCACTACATGAAATCGCATGAAGCAGCCAATGAAGCGGCAAGACGTTGTATGGAGCGAGGAAATGGACGTATCATGACGGTTTCAGCTGATCTTCGCAGCAGGGAACAGATTCAGCGTATGCGGGAAAAATTGGCTGCTCACGAGTTGTTGCCGGATATTCTTGTGAATAACGCTGGTATATCTCACTATGGTTTGCTAGCGGATGTGACAGAGGAAATATGGGATGAAGTGATGGCAATTAATCTGAAAGGTACTTTTCTATGTACACAAGAGATGATGCCACATATGATCTCCCAAAGATACGGTAGAATTATTAATGTGTCATCCATATGGGGGCTATCTGGTGCATCTTGTGAGGTGTTGTATTCCACAACCAAGGGCGGGGTAAATGCCTTCACGAAGGCACTTGCTAAAGAGCTTGCTCCCTCCGGCGTTACGGTGAATGCCGTTGCTCCAGGGGCTGTTCAGACCACGATGTTAGACCATCTGGATCAGAGTGAGTTGAAGATGTTGGAAGAGGAGATTCCTGCGGGGCGACTGGCGCAGCCGGACGAAATTTCGTCACTGGTTTATTTTCTCGCGCTACCTGAGTCGGGATATATCAATGGACAGATTATCAGTCCGAATGGGGGCTGGCTGACTTAATGCCGTGTTCAAGTTGCAAGTCAGTGGATTGTGAACTTACAGCTTGATTTTAATTTTAAATGCTCGTATATAAAATGTCCCGAAAGCACATATTACAACTGTTGATTTTAAATCTCATGCGTCAGCCAAGGAGGATTTATCATGTCAACAGACAAAACAGTGGTTTCTAACTTCGACACATGGAAGAAGTTCCTGGGTGATCGCGTACTGCAAGCTGAGAGGATGGGGATGAGTGAAGAAACCATCAACAAACTGGCATACGAGATCGGCGACTTTCTGGATGAGAAAGTTGACCCGGCGAACCATTCCAACCGAGCATTGAAGGAACTATGGGATGTCGGCGATGCGGATGAGCGTCGTACGATTGCGTGCCTGATGGTCAAATTGGCCAAACAAAACGCATAAGACTAGAGATGAAGAGCTCCCGCAAGGGGGCTTTTCTCTAATGATTACAAACGGATTACAGAGCTGTTCTTGTAATTCATTTTCATTTTATATATCATTAACGTGACCCATTTTTAGAAGATGACCCGAAATAGCGTCCAATGGACACGTTCGGATGTTGTCGAATAATGTGGAATAATGCATTACGGGGTGTATACATGGAAACTAAACAATGGTATATGGAATATAAAATACATAAGAACAGACCTGGTCTTTTGGGGGATATCGCCTCCATGCTAGGGATGCTTGAAGTCAATATATTGACCATCAACGGTGTTGAAGGCAAAACACGGGGCATGTTGCTCGAGTCAGATGATGACGAAAAGATTCGTCTGCTGGGAGAGATGCTTGGTAAAGTCAACAGCATTACGGTATCTGCATTGCGTCAACCTAAATTGGTGGATATTCTGGCTGTACGTCACGGTAGGTACATTGACCGGGATTCAGATGATCGCAAGACATTTCGTTTTACTCGGGACGAACTTGGGTTACTCGTTGATTTTTTGGGTGAAGTATTTAAAAGAGAAGGCAATCAGGTCATCGGCTTGCGGGGTATGCCGCGAGTTGGTAAAACAGAGTCAATCATCGCAGGCAGTGTATGTGCCATGAAGCGTTGGACTTTTGTATCTTCTACCCTTCTTCGCCAAACGATACGTAGCCAGATGTCAGAAGACGAGTTAAACCCGAATAATGTATTTATTATCGATGGGATTGTCAGTACGATTCGCTCCAGTGAGCGGCACTATAATCTTTTGCAGGATATCATGTCGATGCCTAGTACGAAAGTGATTGAGCATCCGGATATTTTTGTGCAGGAATCCGAATATGATTATAATGATTTTGATATTATTATTGAATTGCGTAATAATCCTAACGAAGAAATTATTTATGATACGTTTACGGCAAGCTATACCGACGAACTGTAAAGCTCCGTACGGAATCATGGAATAGATCAGCAACAACTGAAGAGTTAAACATAAGGAGGAGATGGCATGTCTGAACTGGGTCAGCAGTTAAGAGAGGCCCGGCTGCAAAAAGGGATGAGTCTCGACGATGTACAGGAAATGACAAAAATTCGCAAGAGGTATTTGGAGGCTATAGAAGCAGGGGATTATAAAGTGTTACCCGGCAGCTTCTATGTGCGTGCATTTATAAAAACCTATGCGGAAACGGTGGGACTTAATGCCGATGAGCTGCTGGAAGGACACAAAAAGGACGTACCTGCGGAAACGGCGGAAGCAACGATGGAGCCGGTAATCCAGAAGCGCTCCAGCCGGCCGGCGGAGCGGAGCAACCGCTGGATGTCTGTTGCTCTGATGTGGACTTTCCCTATTCTGATTATCGTGCTCTTGTATCTGTATATGGCAAACAACAAGGGCGATGACACCAATCCACAAGGGCTGGATGATACAAAGATTACGGACAGTCAAAAACCTGCTAATGACAAACCTGATCAACCATCCGATAACGGGCAAACTGCAACTCCGCCTGCAACCGATTCGGGATCGAATGATGCCGGTAAAGGTGATGCTGGCGGAAACGGCGGCGGTAATGAAACGAATGGTCAGACCGACGGAGAAAATAAAGGTCAAACCGATGGACAAACCGATGGACAAACGGATGGCCAAACAGGTGAGACCCCAGAGGGAACACCACCAACCACACCTGGTTCTGTTACTGTTTCTGAAGATGGAAAATCAGGCAATATTACAAACTTCAAAGTTAGCGGAAGCACGGGTCAGCCTGTAACCGTGACGATCAAGGCGACAGGTCATAGTTGGCTTGAAGTGTATAAAGGTGAGAATTCAAGCGGTGAGAAACTCGAGTATGGCAATACTGCTGACGGTGACACGTTCACATTTACATTGGACAGCGCTGGCATGTACATTAAATCCGGTTATGCGGCGGCAACAACAATTGATGTTGGCGGTCAAGTCGTAACGGACGGCAAAGCAACCAACCGCATTCGTCTTAAACTGGATACAGATAGCGCGGCTACTTCCACGGGAACTGAAGGCATGACAGGCACAACGACCAGTGGTTCCTCGGAAGGCGGAAGCTCCAGCAGCGAATAACCTGGCTAACTGCAGGGGACAATAATCTTGTCTTCAATTGCAGTTAACTTATGGTGAAGTGAGGTGGAAGGCCGTGACAGTCAGCTGGATCGTAACCGGTTTAGGGATCATTGTCAGCCTCCTGGGTTATTACCTGACTCCAAATGCCTGGGGTTACGGAATATTGGGCTTTGGACTTGCGCATATCGTGCTCGGTGTGCTCGATATGTTCAGACAGCCTAACCGTAGCCGGTATTAAGGTAGCTCGACCAGCAAGCATTTTTGGTGACCGAATGGTACTCCAAAAATGCTTTTTTCTATGAGTAAACATGACTAAAATTAGACTTTTGCTTGAAGTTTACTCTATAATGTTACAGAACATATGATTAATTGAAAGGGTGACTTGGTTTGAGTTCAGAAAATTCATTTGATATTGTGTCCAAAATGGACTTGCAAGAATTGACCAATGCCGTTACGCAAACGGAAAAAGAAATTGGTGCTCGTTATGATTTCAAGGGCAGTAAAAGTAGCTTGAAACTGGATAAGGATGCTCTTACGATTGTGTCTGATGATGAGACCAAATTAAAAGCGGTTATTGAAGTTTTACAATCCAAAATGGCAAAGCGTGGGCTTCCGCTGAAAAATATGGATTACGGGAAAGTGGAGCCAGCTTCTTCCGGTACTGTTCGCCAGCGTTTGAATTTCAAGCAGGGCATTGATCAAGATGTGGCTAAAAAAATCAATATCCTCATCCGTGATTCCAAACTGAAGGTGAAGAGTCAGATTCAGGGAGACCAGCTTCGGGTGACAGGTAAGAGCAAAAATGATCTGCAAGCCGTTATGCAACTTCTTAATGGAGCTAACTTGCCACTGGATCTGCAATATACTAATTTTAAATAAAATTCTTGTACAGAAATGTCTTTTTGACACTGTATTGGTACGTATATTATACTGAATGTGCATTGCTGGCAGTCATGCATCAAGTCCAGTCTTCATCGTTAGCTGACTTTGTGAAAAGCAGTACACTTCTGGAAGTCACCGGAGCGTTTAAAAGCAGTTTTGCGTTTGAGCGGTAGACTTTATTTTTTGCGTTTCTACATAGGCTTTTATGTAAATATAAGTCGACGTTTCAATCGTTCATTTCTTGCTTCAGATGATGAATACGGAATGTAAGATGATTGTTTGAAGTAATGGAGGATACAAAGGGAGGGCGTCTTGTGAATTTACCCAACCGGATTACGCTTGCACGAATTTGCTTAATCCCTTTTTTGATGGTGTTTCTGCTCGTGGATTTTCCGTTTTATCCAGAGCCGTTACATCTCGGGAGCTTTACGCTTCCGTATAATCAGTTAATTGCTGCTTTTATTTTTATCGTTGCTGCAAGCACGGATGGAATAGACGGCTATCTTGCAAGGAAAAACAATATGGTCACCAATCTGGGCAAACTGCTTGATCCTCTGGCAGACAAGCTTCTGGTTACCGCTGTTTTGATTTCATTGGTTCAAATGGGTAAGCTGGATTCATGGATTGCAGTCGTTATTATCAGCCGTGAATTTGCCGTGACCGGCCTACGTCAGATTGCCTTGTTGGACGGTTCGGTTGTAGCTGCGAGTGCTTGGGGTAAACTGAAAACAGTAGTACAGATTGTAGCCATTGTTTTGCTACTGCTGAACAATTTCCCCTTCTCATACACGGGTATTCATGTCGATGAAATTGCGGTATATGTAGCGGCTTTGATCACCATCTGGTCTGGAATTGACTACTTTATCAAAAACAAAAACTTGCTTCATTTATCAAAAGCGTAATGATTTAAGCTGAATCGGGTAATGATGAAAGACTCATTGGGTCAAAGGGCAATAGGAACTCATCCTATTGCCCTTTGACTACTCCACATATGTACAGGAGGAAGCCAAAATGAAGGCAGAGATTATTGCAGTTGGGACAGAGTTACTACTGGGACAGATCGTAAATACCAATGCCAGATACCTTTCCCGTGAACTTGCTGCAATGGGGATTGACGTATATTTTCAAACGGTAGTTGGCGATAATCAGAATCGGCTTAGTGAAGCGATACGCATCGCGCAGGGCCGTGCAGACATTATTTTATTTTCTGGAGGCATCGGTCCAACGCAGGATGATTTGACTAAAGACGCACTGGCTGCAGTGTTGAATCGGAAGTTGCATATTGACCGTATGGCTATGGATAAAATTGAAGGTTTCTTCCGCGATCGGAATGTGGAAATGACGGAAAATAATCGGCGCCAAGCCATTGTGCTTGAGGGTGGAACCCCTCTGGCGAATGAAACCGGACTTGCTGCCGGAAACGCGATTGCGGATAACGATAAATATTATGTTGTTATGCCTGGGCCACCTAAAGAATTGATTCCAATGTTCGAGCAGGAGGTCAAACCTTGGTTGCTTCAGCATGCTCTTACAGAAGAAATGCCGATTTATTCACGAATGTTGAAATTCGCAGGCATTGGAGAATCTGCTCTGGAGGACCGTTTGCTTGACTTGATTGACGGACAGACAGACCCTACGATTGCTCCTTACGCGAGTGAGGGAGAAGTAACCGTACGTGTTTCTACCAAGGCTCCGAGCGAAGGAGAAGCCAAGCTAAAGCTGGATGCGATGGAAGTGCAGATTCGTGAGCGTTTATCTGAACATCTCTACGCTAACGAGGATGTGCCTATAGAGTACACGATTGTTACAATGATGTCTGATATGGGGCTGACTCTGAGCGCGGCTGAAAGCTGCACAGGAGGGCTTGTGATGCAGAGCTTAACTTCGGTGCCTGGAAGTGCCTCGATGTTAAAAGGTGGCATTGTATGCTACTCTAATGAGATCAAAGAAAAGCTGTTAAATGTGCCTCACAGTTACCTGGAGGGTGAAGATGCACCAGGTGCCGTTAGCCCAGAGGTGGCAAAAGTGCTTGCAGAGCAGATCCGTATGATCGGGGATGCTGATTTTGGATTGGCGATTACCGGAGTAGCCGGTCCGGGATATTCGGAACGTAAACCACCAGGCCTCGTGTTTATCGCTTTGGCTGAGCGTGGGAAGGATACGGAGATTCATGAACTCCGGATTAACGGTAACCGGGAAACGGTTCGCATTCGCTCGGCAAAGGCCATTCTGTATCGGTTATGGCAAAAGTTAGTCGCTATTGATTGATGATTACGCAGGCAGATTGCATTTGCATAATTGAGGAAGTATAATGATTGTAGACGGAAGAACCGTAAAATGTGGCTTTACAGCCTTGTTTACGGTTCTTTTTCTGTTTTTTCATCGATTTCTATGAGGAAGAGGCGCCTCGGCCTGAACAAAAAAACGAATGTATGTTCGAAAAAAAGCTTGGCAAACGAGTTAAAACAAGGTATCATTATATTATAAACAGTAAAGGGTGTGAGTTTATTGTCAGACCGTCGTGCCGCGCTTGATATGGCGCTCCGTCAAATAGAGAAGCAATTTGGTAAAGGTTCCATCATGAAATTGGGTGAGTCAACTCATATGAATGTGGAAATAATTCCCAGCGGATCTTTGGCTTTGGATATTGCATTAGGAACAGGCGGCTTGCCGAAAGGCCGTATTGTTGAAATATATGGACCTGAATCTTCAGGTAAAACAACTGTGGCATTGCATGCCATTGCTGAAGTCCAACGTGTAGGTGGACAAGCTGCGTTTATCGATGCTGAGCATGCGCTTGATCCGAATTATGCAAGCAAACTGGGCGTTAACATTGATGAATTGCTCTTGTCACAACCGGATACAGGTGAGCAAGGATTGGAAATCGCCGAGGCTCTTGTACGCAGTGGTGCAGTAGACATCATTGTTATTGACTCGGTAGCAGCGCTTGTACCAAAAGCGGAGATTGAAGGAGAGATGGGAGATTCTCACGTTGGTCTGCAGGCTCGTTTGATGTCTCAGGCACTCCGTAAATTGTCCGGTGCAATCAGTAAGTCTAAAACGATTGCCATCTTCATCAACCAGCTTCGTGAAAAAGTTGGTGTTATGTTTGGTAACCCGGAAACGACACCAGGTGGCCGCGCATTAAAGTTCTATTCCACGGTTCGTCTAGATGTACGCCGTATTGAGAGTATCAAATCGGGAAATGACATTACAGGTAACCGTACCCGTATTAAAGTTGTTAAAAATAAAGTGGCACCTCCGTTCAAACAAGCGGAAGTTGACATTATGTATGGTGAAGGTATTTCCAAAGAGGGAAGTATCATCGATATCGGTACAGAGCTGGATATCGTCAACAAAAGCGGTGCTTGGTATTCGTATGAAGGTGAACGTTTAGGGCAAGGCCGTGAGAACGCGAAGCAGTTTATGAAAGAACATAAAGAAATTGCTGATGTGATTGAGCAGAAAATTCGTGAAGCCAGCAATTTGACAACGGCTGTTCCTGCTCCATCGAGTGAAGAGCAAGAAAAAGAAGCGGCTGAAGAACAGGAATTATTCGAAATTAATGAGTAATCTTTCTCTACAGGGGAAGGCACTTTGTATTCTGACGTCCTAAAACCTGTAATAAGCGGGTGCTAATGCTTATGAAGCTAAATAGGATTGTTTCTCGCCAGCTAACAGCCTCTGTCCATTCCGGACAGGGGCTGTTAGCATCTATGCCATCTGTAACCTAAACAAAGGGGAGCGTGAAGATCATAGTGAAATATCGCCAAAAGGAGCAAGAATATAATGTGCATGATGATGACGAAGAATTGCAAGAAGCAGCAGAATTAAATGGGTTCTCCCAATTTCCAGACGATGAAGAACTTATCATCACCAGAGTAGAGCGGACGAAGAGTCGTGAAGCACGCTACCGGATTTCATTTGGTCACTATTCGCTTACGGTTCTGGAAGATGTGATGATTAAGTACAGGATGACACGTGGCAACATTTTTATGAAGAAAGATCTGGAGGAAATCATTATTGCGGATGAACGCCAGAGGACGTACGTGCAATCGTTACGTTTTTTGGAGTTTAAGCAGCGGACACGTCATGAATTGCGGCAAAAGTTAAAGCAAAAGGAGTTCGCGGCACCGATTATTGAAGAGGTCCTCGATCGGCTGGAGCAAGAAAAGCTTGTCGATGATGACCTGTTTGCCAAGGAATGGACAAGACAGCGTATGGAGGGACAGCGGAAGGGAAAACTGTGGATAAGGCAAGAATTGCGTCAAAAAGGAATTACAAATGAACTTATTGCGGAGGTACTGGATGATGTTAGTGCAGATGCAGAATTCGACACGGCATTAACAGCTGGCCGTAAGAAGTGGAAACAAGTTCGAGGAGACGTGCAGGAGAAGAAACGTAAAACGTTCCCGTACTTGATGCGACGCGGTTTTAGCATGGATCTGGTGCGCCGAGTCATGAATCGTTTAATGGAAGAGGATGGGGCAGAAGATGCCAAAGAGGATGAAGCATTGTTATGGGACTAGACGAGGAGACTAACAATACTGCATTCTCTTGACAATTTCTTTCGTCAAATACTAAAATGGACATGAGTCTGTAAGAAATGGACAACCCTTTTTCCTTCCAAAAAAGCGGTTTCGGTTTCTTCAGATTTAGTCCATTCCTGATTATGGGTTCACTGGAAACAGTGGATAGTACATGTAATCATGTACATGTGAAATGAAAATCGGCGGGGGATCGCCGTGAGTATTCGTTATTCCCAAACATATGTAAGGCATGAAAACAGAAAAGTTGACCCAAGGAGTGCCTTGGAGGAACCAACGAGGAGGTGAACAGTATGGATATTGCTATCACGATCATTCTCGTTGTGGCCGCGCTCGTTATTGGGTTCGGAGTCGGATATTTTATTCGCAAATCTCTTGCAGAGGCTAAAATCTCTAGTGCGGAACAAGCTGCCGTACAAATCGTGGAGAACGCGAAAAAAGAGGCAGAGGCACTGAAGAAAGAAACGGTGCTGGAAGCGAAGGATGAGATTCATCGCATTCGCGCCGAAGCTGAAAAGGACACTCGTGAACGTCGGAACGAAATTCAACGACAAGAGAGACGATTGTTGCAAAAAGAAGAGTCGCTGGATAAAAAATTGGAATCACTCGAACGTAAAGAAGAGCAAGTGGCTAACAAAGAGAAACGTATCGATGAAACACAGCAACAGATCGAAATGATCTACAAAAACCAGGTGACGGAGCTTGAACGAATCTCCAATCTCACGATGGAAGACGCACGCAGTATCATACTGTCCAACGTAGAACAGGAAGTTCGTCATGAGACGGCTCAAATGATCAAGGACATTGAACAGCAAGCGAAGGAAGAAGCGGACAAAAAGTCCCGCGAGATCATTACACTCGCCATCCAACGTTGTGCGGCTGACCATGTAGCGGAGACAACGGTATCCGTTGTAACGCTGCCTAATGAAGAAATGAAAGGCCGGATTATCGGTCGTGAAGGACGTAACATCCGTGCGCTTGAAACCCTTACCGGGATTGACCTCATTATCGATGATACGCCAGAAGCTGTTATTCTGTCGGGCTTTGACCCGATTCGCCGTGAGATCGCCCGGACGGCACTGGAAAAACTGGTGGCGGATGGACGGATTCACCCGGCACGTATTGAAGAAATGGTGGAGAAATCACGTAAAGAAGTGGATGAGCGTATCCGTGAATACGGTGAACAAGCTACCTTTGAAGTGGGCGTGCATGGTCTGCACCCAGATCTCATCAAAATTCTGGGCCGCCTGAAGTTCCGCACAAGTTACGGTCAGAACGTCCTGAAACATTCGATGGAAGTTGCTTATTTGGCAGGACTAATGGCTGGAGAACTTGGAGAAGACGTAACTTTGGCAAGACGTGCAGGTTTGTTGCATGACATCGGTAAAGCGCTGGATCACGAAGTGGAAGGATCACACGTTGAAATTGGCGTGGAGCTGGCGAAGAAATACAAGGAACACCCAGTGGTTATCAACAGTATCGCTTCCCATCACGGGGACTGCGAAGCAACTTCAGTTATTGCGATGCTGGTGGGTGCAGCTGATGCGCTGTCCGCAGCTCGTCCAGGTGCACGCCGCGAAACATTGGAGACATACATCAAACGACTAGAGAAGCTGGAAGAAATCTCGGAATCTTTCGAAGGTGTCGAGAAATCGTACGCCATCCAGGCTGGACGCGAAGTTCGCGTCATGGTGCAGCCTGAGAAGATCGATGATGCTGAAGCTTTCCGCCTCGCTCGTGACATCACGAAGATGATCGAGAATGAACTTGATTATCCAGGTCATATCAAAGTCACCGTGATCCGGGAAACCCGGGCGGTTGAATACGCAAAATAGAGTATTTTGGAAAAGTGGCCGCTTCAGTGGGCCACTTTTCCTGTTGATAAGCCATGTAGGAATTGAGGAGGCAACAAATCATGAAAGTTTTGTTTATTGGGGACATCGTAGGAAACGTAGGGCGCAAAGCGCTTAAGGAGAACTTACCATACCTGAAATCGAAATATAAACCCCATGTGATCATTGTCAATGGTGAGAATGCTGCAGCAGGACGCGGCATTACAGGTGCAATTGCCAATGAGTTTTTTAACTGGGGCGTGCATGGCATTACGCTTGGCAACCATACTTGGGACAATAAGGATATTTTTGATTTTATAGATGATGAACCACGTATGATCAGACCAGCGAACTTTCCACCAGGTACACCTGGACGTGGGTATACCGTAGTTAAGGGGGAAGGGAAAGAACTTGCGATCGTGAACCTGCAAGGCAGAACCTTCTTGCCTGCGATTGATTGCCCGTTTCGCGCAGCGGATGAGATTGTGGACGAGCTACGGAGAGACTATAAATGTATTCTTGTGGATATGCACGCGGAAGCAACGTCTGAGAAGATTGCGATGGGCTGGCATCTCGATGGACGCGCATCCTTCGTTGTAGGTACGCATACGCATGTACAAAGCAACGACGAACGTATTTTGCCTGGAGGTACGGCATATTTGACAGATGCGGGTATGGTAGGACCGCGTGACGGCATTCTGGGCATGGAGCGTGATGCGGTGCTACGTAAATTTTACACCCAGCTTCCAGTGAGATTTGTCGTAGATGACGGCAAATGGCATTTTCATGGCGTAATCGTGGATATTGACGAAGAAACTGGTGCGGCTACGCGGATTGAGAAAATACGTTTAATGGAAGATGAGTGGCGCATGGAATAAGGGTATTGTCCCATTTTGCCCGGAAACCCTGCTAAAAAGAAGGAATTTTTTTTCCTCCCGCGAATAACATCTAGTAAGTGGAAACAAACTTTCAACATTCCCAGGGAGGTACTTACCATGGATGTATTAAAAGTTTCAGCAAAGTCCAATCCTAACTCTGTAGCCGGCGCTCTTGCAGGAGTTCTTCGTGAACGTGGAAATGCTGAACTGCAGGCAATTGGAGCAGGAGCACTGAACCAAGCCATTAAAGCGGTAGCGATTGCCCGGGGATTTGTAGCACCAAGCGGAGTTGACCTGATTTGTATTCCAGCTTTTACAGACATTGTGATTGACGGTGAGGACCGAACGGCCATTAAGCTGATTGTGGAGCCCAGATAATACATGAGTTGAACGTACGCATGAGCCTGTTTACGAATAAAGTAGACAGGTTTTTTTGCGTTATTTTACAAAAGAATCGAGCGAAAATGGGTAATTATACTTTATGGGGAGGGTGGGCTATGTCGAGAACAGGCCAGCGTATCGCTGATTTTCATTGTGATGCATTGAGTAAACTGCTGATGAAACCTGAACTTTCTTTTGAGAAGGCTTCCGAACTGGATGTCAATCTGGAACGCATGCAAGAAGGTGGTGTTCAGCTGCAGGCATTAGCGATTTATTTACCCGAAGTGCTGGGCAGAGGCAAGTTTGAACATGTGATGGGACAGCTGGAGTTGTACCGCAAAAAGGTAGAGCATAGCGCACAGCGCTCTGGAGGGGTCAAGACACTGCTTTGGCGTGAACAGGTAGCAAACTTGCGAACGAAAGTGGAAACCGCTCCATGGGGCCTAATCACATTGGAGGGTGTCGATGGGCTGGAAGGAAACTTGTTTTATCTGGAATTGTGTTTTCAGATGGGGGTACGCGTCGTTGGTCTTACATGGAATCATGCGAATTGGGCTGCGGACGGCATTATGGAAAAGCGGGGGGCGGGTCTGACAGAGAAAGGCAAGGAACTGGTGCGTCTCTGTAATCAGATGGGGATGCTCTTGGATGTGTCTCATTTATCGGAAAAGGGGTTCTGGGAACTGGCCGATCTGAGCGAACGTCCTTTCATAGCCTCGCATTCTAACAGCTATAACGTATGTCCGCATATACGTAACTTGAAGGATGACCAGATTCAGGCCATAGTTGCGAGAGATGGACGTGTTGGCCTGACGTTTGTACCCTGGTTTGTCAAAGAAGCGGATGAAGTGCGAATAGAGGACTTGCTACCACACATCGAACAGATCTGTTCGCTAGGCGGGGCTCATCATCTGATGATGGGATCAGATTTTGACGGGATCTCAACCAAAATTCAGGATTTGGAGCATGCTGGATGTTATCCAAAGCTGACAGAAATACTGTTGAAGCATTATGACGAAGCACTAGTGCATGGTTGGTTATGGGGGAATGCAATACGTTATCTCGGGGAACACTTGCCAGAGGGTGGACTAGTGCATGCAAGTAAAAGAAAGAGGATGTAATAAATCTCACTTTTTTCAAAATAAGAGTCCCAAAATGGAAATGAATTAGCGAAAATAAGTGTATTTCATGAATTTTCATCAGTTTGTTTTCATTTCACAGTAAAAAGGAGTATAATACCACTTGGATTGTTAAGAGCCTGTCTAAAGGCCATAGATAAACAAGGAGTGAATTTACGATGAGTAAAACAGTACCTGTGGGCGTATCCGCCCGTCACATTCATGTATCCCAAGAGCACGTTGACATTTTGTTCGGCAAAGGTTATGAACTGACTGAATTTAAACCTTTGTCCCAGCCCGGACAATACGCTGCCAATGAAACCGTAGCGGTCATTGGTTCCAAAGGACAGTTTGATAAAGTGCGTATCCTCGGACCTGTTCGTCCAGAAACACAATTGGAAATCTCCATGACGGATTCTTTTGCGATCGGTGTAAAAGCACCTGTGCGTGAATCTGGTAGCATCGAAGGTACACCTGGAATCACAATCAAAGGTCCAGCTGGCGAAGTAACGATTGACAAAGGTGTTATCGTTGCGGCTCGTCACATCCACTTCCATACGTCCGATGCAGCAAAATGGGGCATTGAAGACAAACAAATGTTGAAAGTTCGCTTGGGTGGGGATCGTGGTCTGGTACTTGAAAATGTACTGGCTCGTGTATCTGATTCCTTTGCACTGGATATGCACATCGATACAGATGAAGCTAATGCAGCAGGCGCTCGCAATGGCGACACTGCTGAAATCATTGACTAATGATTTCACACGGTCTATAGCGTTGCAGTACAACGAAAAGGCCGGATATAAGTAAAAATGACCTGAGTACACTGGCAGAGGCGGTTCATCTTGAACTGTGCGTCAATGTGCTCAGGTTTTTTTGTGCAAGGCAGATCAGGACGGTAGAATGGAGTGAGCAGGACCATGTTTGCTTGTGGAACTACAGCCCAATTCATGTTATAATTTGCTGTAATGCTCTTTTGAAGCATGAGGAACCAAATGGTTGAATTTTGTGATGAAAAGAACGCTTTTTATGAATAGAGGCTGTAAGGAGTGACCGAAGGAAATGGCTAAAGACTCAAAAAAGGATTACTCCCAATATTTTGATTTCTCCGATGCCAAAGTAATTTCGCAAGATGAATTCAGCAAAAAGATTAGAATTCGCGGACGCGAGATTAATATCAAAGCGGAACCGAACCATCGCCAGGAGAAACAAAGGGGCAAGGAAGACATTCAGGTACTGTATGAGACGGCTGTTCCCGAAGAGTTGAAAACGATCGGAAAGGGCAAGCATTATATCGTATACACCTATGGATGTCAGATGAATGAACACGACTCCGAGACGATCAAAGGTTTGCTGGAGACGATGGGGTATCAAGCTACGGAAGATCGAAAAGCAGCGGATATCATTTTGCTTAACACGTGTGCGATTCGTGAAAATGCAGAAGACAAAGTATTTGGTGAACTGGGCCATCTGAAAACACTGAAGCTGGAAAACCCAGGCTTATTGCTTGGCGTTTGCGGGTGTATGTCTCAAGAAGAAGGTGTTGTTAACCGGATCATGCAGAAGCATGGTTTTGTCGACATGATCTTTGGTACCCACAATGTACACCGTCTGCCGCACCTGATTCAGGAAGCGCTCTTTAGCAAAGAGATGGTTGTGGAAGTGTGGTCCAAGGAAGGCGACATTATTGAGAACCTGCCGAAGAAAAGGGAAGGCATGCGCGGCTGGGTAAACATTATGTATGGTTGCGACAAGTTCTGTACATATTGCATCGTGCCGTTTACCCGGGGGAAAGAACGTAGTCGTCGTCCAGAGGACGTTATTGCAGAAGTAAGAGAACTGGCTAGACAGGGATTCAAGGAAATTACATTGCTAGGTCAGAATGTGAATGCGTATGGTAAGGATTTTACGGATCTGAAATACACCTTTGGTGACTTGATGGACGATATTCGTAAAATAGATATTCCACGCGTGCGTTTTACAACGAGCCATCCGCGTGACTTTGATGATCACTTGATCGAGGTGCTTGCCAAAGGTGGTAATCTGGTGGAGCACATCCACTTACCGGTGCAATCAGGCAGCACGGAAGTACTCAAACGTATGAGTCGTAAATATACGCGGGAACACTATTTGAATCTGGCGGCGAAGATCAAAACGGCCATTCCAGACGTCGTTCTGACGACGGATTTCATTGTCGGATTCCCTGGTGAAACGGACGAGCAGTTTGAGGATACACTCTCTCTGGTTCGTGAAGTTGGTTATGATTTTGCCTATACGTACATCTACTCTCCACGCGAAGGTACACCTGCAGCAGTGATGGAAGATAATGTGCCGATGGAAGTGAAAAAAGAACGTTTGAAACGCCTGAACGAAACGGTAAACGAGTACAGCCAGCGTAGCAACGAGCAGCAACGTGGCAAGATTGTTGAGGTACTTGTCGAAGGCGAGAGTAAACGTAATTCAACTGTTCTGGCTGGACGAACACGCAGTAACAAGCTGGTGCATTTTGAAGGCTCTAAGGAGCTGATTGGTACCTTTGTACAAGTGGAAATTACCGATCCGATGACGTTTTATATTCGCGGCAACTTGCTTACCGAGCCGGTAGCTGCGAATCAATAGCGGAGGGGAAGGAATCGATTCTGTAGAAGCGAAGCGTTCGCCTTTATCGCCGGATTTTCCCCTTGGAGAAGGGGATCGAAAAAAAATCCGGAGATAACAGCGATCGAAAGAACGATCCGAACCCGAAGTGGCCACCCAAGCCTTACTATTACAAAAAAACTCACCTAACAAGATGAGATTTACAGGTTCAATATAAGATTTGGACATTGGCTTGAGGTAGCGGAGGGGTAGGAATCGATTCTGTAGAAGCGAAGCGTTCGCCTTTATCGCCGGATTTTCCCCTTGGAGAAGGGGATCGAAAAAAAATCCGGAGATAACAGCGATCGAAAGAACGATCCGAACCCGAAGCGGCCACCCGAGCCTTACTATTACAAAAACTCACCTAACAAGATGAGATTTTCAGGTTCAATATAAGATTTGGACATTGGCTTGAGGTAGCGGAGGGGTAGGAATCGATTCTGTAGAAGCGAAGCGTTCGCCTTTATCGCCGGATTTTCTCCTTGGAGAAGGGGGCGAAAAAAATCCGGAGATAACAGCGATCGAAAGAACGATCCGTACCCGTAGCGTCCACCCAAGCCTTAGTACAAACACTGATGTTTAACCGCAGTCTCATCTTATATCATCTCATACGAATGGAGCGATCACAGTGGCGCAGGAAGAAGAAGTGCAGTACAACCATTACGGAATGCCAACCTACGATACGCGCAATTTGATCATACGCGACGACATTATGGGAAAGGCCAAAGAACTGGCAGATATGCTCGGAACGAGCGAAGAAGTAAGGCAGTTTCAACAGGCAGAAGCCAAAATCCGAGATCATGAGCGCATTCAGCAATTGATCGCAACGATTAAGAAAAAACAAAAAGAAATCGTTGCTTTCGAAAGCTTCAACAACAGTGCCATGGTTAGCAAAATTGAACAGGAAATTGATGACTTGCAAAACGAACTGGACAGCATTCCGCTAGTAACCGAATTCCAGCAGAGTCAAAGTGACATCAATTATCTGCTTCAACTAGTCATCTCGGTGATTCGGGATACAGTATCCGAGAAAGTCAATGTCGAAGCTGGAACGGATTCACCTCCGACCAGCTGCGGTTAAATGAACGGAAGGGTGCGGACGCAGTCCGCGCCTTTTTTGACATCATAGAGAGCGATGAACTCAGAATGAAGCAACAAAAAAGACATCTAGAGTGAGTTAAACAACGTATGGAATAGAAGGAGAAATGAAACATGAGTATTTTGGACAAAATGGTGGAAGACGGCGATGGCCGATTCTGGGGATTTCTCGGGTGCCGGTACATCAAGGGCAACAAACAAGAAGTCCAAATTGCGCTGACCGCAGGAGAGAATCATACCAACTCGATGGGCATAATTCATGGTGGTGTGTTGACCTCATTGATGGATCAGGCGATGGGTATGGTCGCGACAGCTGCCATGGAGGTGGATAGTTGTGTCACGACTAACCTTAATGTACATTTTCTGGCGCCGATGAGTCAGGGCGAATTAATTGTAACGTCAACCGTGTTGCATCAAGCTGGGCGTAGCATCACGACCCAATCTGAGGTTCGCGATTCCTCAGGAACGCTGGGATGTATGGCTACAGCGACGTTCCGTGTGGCGAAATCGAGAGCCTGATAACGGAAACTGGAATCCACAGTTGACAAAAATTATTATTATGTCATAATGAGATTATCAAAATGAATATAGTCGGTGGTGCCCATGAGCGAAAACAACAAACACGTTAACACTGAATCAGCAAACGATGAACTGGAAGCACGTAATTATAGTTCCAAAAAATATCGTACCCCCGACGGGGTTCCTGCAGATATCGTCATGTTCACCTTGACGAAGCGGGAGCGCAAAACGGTAACGAAAACCCTCCCGATTCGGGAGTTGAAGGTTATGTTAATTAAACGCAAGGGCTGGCCTTTTGCCGGAAGATGGGCATTGCCTGGTGGATTTTGCCAAGAAAATGAGTCCATTTACGGTGCGGCGAAGCGCGAACTGATGGAGGAGACCGGTGTAGACGGCGGACATCTCGAATATCTAAACGTTTATAGTCAGCCCGGACGTGATCCCAGAGGTTGGATTATCTCTCATGCCTTCTTTGCACTTGTAGAGGAATGGATGCTTGAACACAGGCAGGCAGCAGATGATGCGGAAGATGTAGGGTTGTTTACGATCCAGGAGGCACTGGAAGAACTGGAACTCGCCTTTGATCACAGAACGATCATCGAAGATGCATACAGACGAATTCAGCAACAGATGCTGGAGACAACGATTGCGAGACAGTTTCTGCCGCGTGATTTTACGTTAAGTGAATTATATCAGGTCATCCAGAGTGTTGTACCCGATTTCGAAGAGCCTAATTTTATTCGTAAAATAACATCTACACGCAGCCGTAAAGGGATTGTCGAGGAAGTGCGTGACGATGAGGGCAATCTGGTCAGCTCCAATCAGTACTCCCAGCGTCCGGCACAGCTGTATCGATTCACTGAACTAGTGCCGCGTTTATCGATCTATACGTAAAAAGCGTGTGATTCATTCAACCATATTCAAACCAAGGGAGTGTGGACGATGAAAGCATTGATTGTTATTGATTTTACACAAGATTTTGTTACGGGAGCATTGCCTGTGGGTCAGCCGGCCGTAGAGATTCAGGAAACGGTAGCGGCGATTACCAAGGCGTATCTCGATAATAAAGATGAAGTGATTATGGCAGTAGATTTACATGAAAAAAATGACCCTTATCATCCGGAAACCGTACTTTTCCCGCCTCATAACATCCGTGATACTGAGGGAAGACAGCTATATGGTCGTCTTGCCGAAGTAATGGAGAAGCATGCGAATGAAATTCGGTGGATGGATAAAACGAGATATAGCGCGTTCTGCGGAACAGACCTGGAACTGAAGCTGCGCGAACGAGGCATAACGGATATTGCGTTAATCGGGGTATGTACAGATATATGTGTATTACATACCGCTGTGGATGCCTATAACAAAGGATTCCATATTACGATCTATGAGGACGCTGTAGCCAGTTTTAACCCTGCAGGGCATGAATGGGCACTTGGGCACTTTCGTTCCAGCATGGGGGCACAGGTGGTTAAGGCAAGTGAAACGATTTTGGACTGATTCGCCACCGAACATTGCGGTGTAATCAGCTTTAAGCTCGTATTTTCAGGAATGATCTGAGAAACGAGCGGAAGTCAGAGAGGATGAGACAAATGCAGACAACAAGCCTGGCTTTACATACGGATAAATATCAGATCAACATGATGTATGCGCACTGGGTGAATGGTACACACAAACGGAAGGCGGTATTTGAAGCCTACTTCCGTAAGCTTCCTTTTGGCAACGGTTATGCCGTATTTGCCGGATTGGAGCGCATTGTGAATTATATTAGCCAGCTACGTTTCACCATGGAAGATATCAAGTTTTTATCCAAACAACCAGAGAATTATGATCCGGTCTTTCTGGAGGAATTGCTTCAGTTCTCTTTCCAGGGAACGATTCATTCCATGAAGGAGGGTGCAATTGTTTTTCCTGACGAACCGCTCATTCGGGTTGAAGGCTGTATTCTGGAAACGCAGTTGGTGGAAACGGCCATACTTAACTTCATGAATTATCAGACACTGATTGCAACGAAAGCATCTCGTATTAAGCAGGTGGCACAGCAAGATACATTGCTTGAGTTCGGAACACGCCGTGCACAAGAAGCAGATGCCGCAATTTGGGGGGCTCGTGCTTCATATGTAGCCGGTTTCCATGCGACATCCAATATGCTGGCTGGTGAACAGTTTGGCATTCCGACAGCAGGCACACACGCACATTCCTGGGTGCAGAGCTTTATGACGGAACAGGAGGCATTTGATGCGTATGCAAGAGTGCTACCGGATCAGGTGACGCTTCTCGTGGATACGTTTGATACGCTGAATAGCGGCGTGCCTCATGCGATCAAAACAGCCAAGTGGCTGGAGAGTCAAGGCAAAAAGATGAATGCTATTCGTCTGGATAGCGGCGACCTTGCCTATCTTTCGATTCAGGCCCGTCAGATGTTGGATGAAGCCGGACTGGACTATGTGAAAATCGTAGCTTCGAATGATCTCGATGAAAATACGATCTTTAACTTGAAAGCTCAAGGTGCACGGATCGACACATGGGGTGTCGGTACACAGTTGATTACAGCATCAGATCAGCCTTCTTTGGGTGGAGTCTACAAGCTGGTAGAGCGTGAGGTTAACGGTGAAATGTTGCCAACGCTTAAAATATCGGCCAATCCCGAGAAGGTGTCTACACCGGGTAAAAAAGAAGTCTTCCGCATCATTGATCCGAAGCATGGCAAAGCGATCGCGGATTATATCTGCTATCCAGATGAGGAGCAGCCGCTTCAGGGAGGACCGCTCAAGCTGTTCAACCCGCTACATCCTTATCTGAAAAAAACGGTGACCCGTTATGAAGCAGTTAACATGCTGGAGCCGATTTTTGTGAATGGACGTAAAGTGTATAACCTGCCTACGCTCGATGAAATACGCACGTATCATAAGGAGCAGTTGAACCTTTTCTGGCCGGAGTACCAACGGAAGCTGAACCCGGAGATTTACCGCGTGAACATCAGCCCGGCCGCATGGAATATGAAGCAAAAGTTGATTGCTGAGCATGTGAAATCAACGGAAGAGTAATATTTTATAGCTGTATGTTAGAATCTTGAAGGCATAACCGGTAGGTATTACTGGCTTATGCCTTTTTGATGTAATGAACCGGTGATGGTTTTTAATTAACATGTGTGCAGTTTCATAGAAGTGTGCTGAAGGAAGATATACACTCTCTGAATAAGCAATAATTGTGAAGCGACTTTGGTATAGCCATCTCATGCATTTGCATCACCTATTCCAAGGTTTGTCCCGAGTAATACCCTATCATTATTTCTCGGGAAAGCGCAGGAAACGCCAAATGCCGCCACATTTCGAAAGTTACTTCGTCATTAGGGGGGGGCTTAGAAGAACAGTTGAACAGGATTGAAAACCAACACTGTTTCAAACCGATGTCAGCAGGGGATGAAAGGTAGAGGAGGGCTGGCTGATGAGATATATGTTTGGACTAGTATGGGTTGCATTTATAGCTTATGCACTGTTTATGGCGCCGGGGAACTCCCCCGCGAATGATCCAATATTCAAAGAATTACTCACATTGCAGAGCAGGGAGCCATGGCTACTGACGGTGTTCTCATGGTTGGGCATTTTTCCGGCTGTGTATGCATGTATTCTACTTCGAAAATCAATGACAGCATCGAAGAGGCAGCGGATGCCAGCATGGCCGTTTGTCTTGTTTTCTTTTGGGCTTGGAGCATTTGCATTATTGCCCTATTTTGCGTTGATTTCACCATCCCCAACAGACGTACATGATCCGGATTCATCTGTTAAACAGTCGAAACGAGGTGTCTCGCGAGTGGCCTCGCATAAGCTGACCCATCTGATCCTGTTGTTGCTTACACTAGGGTCGGCACTTTATGCGTTGATCGAAGGCAATTCCGAACGCTTCGTGGACGCATTTTATCAATCCTCGTTTGTACATATCATGACGATTGATTTCATAGTACTGACGTTACTGTCTACGTATGCTATCTATCGCGATGCCAGAGTGAACGGAAGAACAACAAACTGGGCCTGGGCAGGATTACTGCCGCTTGCAGGACCATTATTATATCTGCTTTTGGAACGAAAATAAGGAGATGAGACCGATGAAAGAACAATTTCAGGCTTATGTGATACGTAAGGATGATCAGAAAGGGGTTACAGCCAAACTTGAGCAGTTGAAAAAAGAAGACCTTCCTAATGGGGATGTGACCGTACAGGTACACTATTCCAGTGTGAATTATAAGGACGGATTAGCATCTCTTGAAAAAGGAGGCGTCATACGGAATTATCCCATGGTACCTGGAATCGATATGGCCGGGACGGTAGATGAATCTGTGAGTGGACGTTTTGCACCTGGGGATCGGGTCATTAGTACGGGATTTGAACCCGGGGTCTCCCATTACGGGGGATATAGTGAATATGCTTGTCTTCGTAGTGAGTGGTTAGTGCCTCTCCCGCAAGGGCTGAGTGAAAAAGAAGCGATGGCTATTGGAACGGCAGGGTTTACTGCTGGACTCTCGGTAGACGCCTTGTTACAAGCGGGGGTAACGCCGGAAATGGGAAAAATACTAGTTACCGGCGCTACGGGGGGCGTTGGCAGTATGGCGATAGCTATCCTTGCGAAGCTTGGTTTTGAAGTGACGGCAAGCACAGGTAAAAAGCAGCAAGAAGAGGAACTGCTTCGCAATTTGGGGGCTTCCGAAGTCATTTCACGTGAAGAAGCGGATGCCCCAATCAAGGGAGCCATGGGCAAACAGCAATGGGCGGGCATCGTTGATCCAACTGCGGGGCCAGCACTGGCGGAGCGCTTGAAACAGGTACAATATGGTGGAGCTGTTGCTGTATCCGGGTTAACGGGGGGCAACGGATTTGAATCAACTGTTTTTCCATTTATTTTGCGTGGCATCCAGTTGATTGGTATTGATTCAGTGTATTGTCCCATGGAACGTCGAGAGCGCATCTGGAACAAGCTGGGCAGTGAATGGAAGCCAGATCGTGCACTTGCGCTGGGGGTTCAGGAGATTACGCTAGATCAGTTGCCGCATACAATAGAGAACATACTACAGGGCGGTGCAGTTGGGCGTACCGTTGTACGTGTCTCCTCTGAATCATGCTAACTTGGAATAAAATGTGTATCTCCTAGACATGCTAATCCTACCTGAGAGAGTCACAGGTACCGTGACTCATGGAAAGGAAGGATAGACATGCTGTTAAAGGAGAAAAATCCGAACCTGATGGGGCGGAATGTAAAACGATTTTTGATGTTAAGTGGCTTGGTAATCCTGAGTCTAATATCTCTCGCAGCTTGCACATCTTCATCTATTGAGCAGGAACGTAAGCTCTATACAAGGGAAGCAACAACGGAAGGGAATTTCAGAGCCAAGCAACAAGGTCACGGCTTAAACGGTACGTTAGCAAGAGAAATGACAACCGGTTTTGCTGCCAAACATATTAAGCTGATGAACAATATGTTCGAGGATGATGCTGATGGTGGCATGTCATATATGTATTTATTGAATGGTAGTGCAAGACATATCGTGAAAGTACACATTTATCGTGATGCGAAAATCCGTGCAGCAAGAATGGAAGAAATGTATGGGGAACCTAAAGAAAATGCCGTTCTCGAGAATGTAATGGGCAGAACGACGATTCGTAGCAAAGGGCATGTATCGTTGGTTTATACGGCTTCCGGCGGAGAGAAGGATGTGTATGCACAGGACGTCCTGCAAGTATTTGAAGATGTGCTGCAACAAAAAAAAGAGTAGTGACTTACAAACTGTCCAAGTGGAAAAACAAACCCGTCTGATGATTCAGACGGGTTTATATATTTCGCGCATGACATGGCGCAGTTCAGGCAAAATAATGCGTTCCATGGCAAGTTTAACGGCCCCGCGAGAGCCTGGCATTGAAAATACAGCTGTACGTCCGATAGTTCCGGCAACTGCCCGACTGAGAATAGCTGCTGAACCAATATCTTCGGTATAACTTAAGTAACGGAAGATTTCACCAAAACCGGGCAGTTCTTTGTCCAGAAGGGAAGATACAGCCTCGTATGTAGTATCTCTTGGAGCAATACCGGTACCTCCGCTTAACAGTACGGCTTCGATATCATCCCGTACAACAGCGTCTTGCAGAATCGTCTGAATCCGTTCTGTCTCGTCAGGTGTAATGATATACTCCACAACCTGATAGCCAGCTTGGTGCAACAACTCATGCATAAGTTGACCGCTCGTATCGGTTTCTTTGGTACGTGTGTCCGAAACGGTAACAACCATACAGGCCACCGTTTGTGGTGCTTCCTGACGGTGCTGTTCAACTGAATTGGTCATTGAAATCCTCCTCAAATAAACATGTCCTCATAGCATAGACTATTCATGTTAATCAGGCAATGAAGTTTTCTTCAACAGAACAGGCGTATTGCACAACAATTGAAGGATAGTGTACACTCGCTTAATAGAGTCAGACTAAGGATAGAGATGGGCAGAAAGGTGTGTAAATAATGAGTATCATCAATGAACAAAAACCAAGTATTCCTGTATATATTTTGTCCGGTTTTTTGGGCAGCGGTAAAACGACATTGCTTGTAAAGCTCATAGAACACTGGAAACAGCAACAACTGCGCCCAGCCGTGGTGATGAATGAACTGGGTGAAGTGAATCTGGATGGTCAGATCGTAGATGAGGAAGTGCCCATGACAGAAATGTTGGGCGGATGCATCTGTTGTACTGTACGAGGAGATCTCGGGCTGCAGCTGGCAGACCTCGTTCAAGAAGAGTCACCTGATGTTATTGTTATTGAGGCAACGGGCGCAGCGAATCCGATGGAAATTTTGGATGCGGTGACGGAAACATCTCTTTATATGCGTTTGGAGCTGAAAAGTTTGATCACCGTAGTGGATGCGGCTCATCTGTCAGGCCTGTATCAGGAGCAAAAAGGAAAAACCTTTAAATTAATGCAAGAACAAATTCGTTGTGCTTCGGTGTTGCTCTTGAATAAAACCGACCGAGTTCAAGAACAGCAACTGCAGGACTTGGAAGAGCTTTTGAATAAATGGAATGGCTTTGCCCCCGTGATTCCAACGGTCAAATGTGAAGTGTCTATGGAGCAATTGCTTCATAGTGGTGCCGACGTTCACATTCATCAATCCAATATAGCAGGCGATGCATCGAAAAATGCAGGAGAGACTCATGTGCATACAGATGCTTGCCGTACTCATGGATGCAATCATGGACATGATCACACGGATCAACGTGACAGCAACCATTCAAGCGACCATGGCGAGCATTCTGTCAAGCCACATACATCACATGAACATGTTATGGTATACACACATTATTTCAGTCAACCTGTGAATAGCGAAGCATTCGAACAATTTGTGGCTAGCTTGCCGCGTGACGTATATCGGGCAAAGGGAATCCTTTCGTTTAGCGATACCGCAAGCCGCTTCTGGTTCCAGTATGCCTATCGTGAATCAGATTACATGAAGATCACACCTCAAGGAGATGTGCCGAATGTAGCTGTCTTTATCGGCGAGCATTTTGATCAAACTGCCATCCGTGAACAATTACTGGAATTGGAAGCGGTAAAACAACACTAGGATAATGGTTCAAAGTTCCTCCCTGGTGGGTATTAAGAAGCATAGCAAACTTTGCCTGGGAGGTAACTTTAAATGACACAACAACAATACCAACAATGTATCGATGCTTGCCTGGAGTGTATGAATGCTTGCAACGTATGTTACATATCGAGTCTGAAAGAATATGATTTAGCGATGCTTCGTGACTGTATTCGTATGAACCGGGAATGTGCTGATATCTGTGCATTTGCAGCGCAAGCCATGACACGTGGAAGTGATTTCATCGGTGAAATCTGTGAATTGTGTGTCAAAGCATGTGAAGCCTGTGCAGCGGAATGTGGTAAACATGCACATGATCATTGTCAGGCCTGCGCTGAAGCTTGCCGTAGATGTGCTGAAGCTTGCCGTTTAATGTCTGCGGTTGCTTAAACTATCTATGTAATCATTTTAAAATAACAGGGTTGCTAATCCATACCAGGATATGTATAATGATCTGAAATGATCGAAACAGCAATATCCGTGATCGGGAGAGTAGCCCAGATTCAGGCCATGACAGCGAGCCGGGACAGGTGTAAGCCGGTATGTGATGAACTGTGTGAAGCGCACCCGTGAGATGGTTATCCGAAGCCATGTATAGGCTCCATTTGGAGTTCGTTGTATATGGATTTGAGGGTAATCCGGCATGCAACCGTTATTTGCACCGAGCGGATCGGTTACACCTTCTTGCAGCATGCTGCAATACAGGTTACCGTTCACTTAGAGTGGTACCGCGGGAACTGTTAACACAGCTCTCGTCTCTTATTTGAAGAGACGAGAGCTTTTTTGCGTTTATTTTAAGGCATATATCATGCAGAGAAGGAGTGTTAGATGTGTTATTGAAGCAGGCTGCAACCCAGATTGCCCCGTTAACCGGGCTCACACCAGAAGAAGTATTGAGATTATTGGAAGTCCCGCCGCAGGAGGAGATGGGGGATGCTGCATTTCCCTGTTTTACGTTAGCCAAGTCGCTAAGAAAGGCACCGGTCGTTATTGCTGGAGAAATTGCCGTTGCATTACAGACCGAGGGTATGGATGCTACAGCAGCAGGTCCTTATGTGAACATTCGTTTTGACCGGAATGTCTTGGCGCCCCAATTGCTCGAAGAAGTGGGTAGCGAGACATTTGGTAAACTGCAGCTCGGGCAAGGAGCGCGTGTTGTCATTGATATGTCCTCACCTAACATCGCGAAACCTTTTGGCATTGGGCATTTGCGTTCCACTGTCATTGGTGCAGCATTGTATCGTTTATATAACGAAGCGGGTTATACCTCGATAAGTGTGAATCACCTAGGGGACTGGGGGACGCAGTTTGGTAAGCAAATCACGGCATATAAGCGGTGGGGAAACGAAGAGATGTTACAAGCAGATCCAATTCGTAATTCTCTTGAACTATATGTTCGTTTTCATGATGAAGCAGAGAAAGATCCATCTCTGGAGACCGAAGCACGGGAATGGTTCCGTAAGCTGGAGCAGGGGGATGAAGAAGCGAAGCGTCTATGGACTTACTTCGTAAACGTGAGTATGCAGGAGTTTAACCGGATGTATGAACGCTTGAATGTGGATTTTGACCGTACGCTCGGTGAGAGCTTTTATAATGACAAGATGGGTGCAGTTGTGGAGGAACTTCGAGGCAAAGGACTGCTGGAGGAAAGTGACGGTGCGCTCGTTGTTCGGCTGGATGAAGAGAATATGCCACCATGTCTGATCATTAAAAAAGATGGAACGACGATCTACCCAACCCGGGATTTAGCAACAGCAATCTATCGTCATGATGTGATGCAGGCAGATAAGTTGTTGTACGTCGTTGGTGGAGAGCAGAGCCTTCACTTCCGTCAAGTATTTACGGTATTGTCCAAGATGGAGTATGACTGGGCAGATCATTGTGAGCATATTCCGTTTGGTCTGATGCGTTTCGAGGGACGGAAGATGTCCACACGCCGGGGGAAGGTTGTTTTTTTACAGGAAGTACTGGATGAAGCTGTCGCTCGTGCCTTGCAAATTATTCAGGAAAAAAATCCGAATCTGGAGCAGGCTGAACAGGTAGCCGAAGCCGTTGGTGTAGGGGCGATTATCTTTGGTGATCTGCGCAACAATCGCATGAATAACATTGATTTTTCGCTGGAGGATGCGGTAAGTTTTGAAGGAGAGACTGGCCCTTATGTGCAATATACTCATGCCCGAATTCAAAGTGTGCTTGCCAAAGCCGCTAATGTGTCACGTGATGAACAGGAAATGGATTCGGACACGGATCAGATGAATAACCCTCCTGTAGCAATTGTCGGCGATACCTCTTGGGCGTTGCTGAAATTGCTGAGTGACTATCCGTCTTATCTGGAAAAAGCTGTGCTTCGCAACGAACCATCCGTGATTGCTAAATACACGATAGACGTTGCTCAAGCCTTTAATCGGTTTTATCATGCTGAACGAATTGCGGATGCACCGTCAGGTGTCAAGGCTTTTCGGGTGAAACTGGCCGAGCACACCGCGAAACGTCTGGCGTACAACTTGTCTTTATTGGGCGTAGGCGCTCCCGAGCAGATGTGATCTAAGTTGAGATTACGAAAACAGGAGGGAATCGGAAGTTATGCGCTGGCTTTTCCGGCAACTTGAATGTTGTTTGCAGTTTCGTTACGATAGAGACATAATAAACAGCCAAGGTGCACGGATAGAAAGGAGCGCTCGCATATGCATAACACGGATTTCCAGAATGATTTCATGCTGGACAGCGAACACTCCAAGGAATTGTTTGCCTATTACGGCTTGGCCGTATATTATGGACAGGCGCTGGAACAGCAACTGGTTAATCTTATTTTGTTAACTAAAATGTCACAAGGCAAGGTAGTAACTGAAGAGGAACTGGAGGAGCTCTACGAACGGAAAATGAGTAGTTCACTGGGGCAACTTATTCATGAGGCACGGCATCATTTTACGTTTTCCGAAGAAGAAATAAGCAGTCTGAATGAATTATGGCAGCAACGAAATCGGATTGTGCATCATTATTTCAAAGAGCGCATTCATGAAACCTTCAGTCCGGAAGGTCGGACACGTATGATTAAGGAATTACAAGATTTTAAAGAACGTGCACAGGAACTGGAGCTCGTACTCCAGCAATATATAGGTGCCTGGATGGCAGCATTGGGACTAAAGGATGAGTCTGCGGCAGCATGGGTTGCTCTGGAACGAATGCATGCGGCGAGATTTCAGGAACGTGGGCCAGATGAGGAATCATGAGATCAGAGCTGGAGTACGCAAATCCCGTTCCTTGTCCGGGAAATAATGATGTATATGGGATATACAGTTAGAGGCTGGACTTAGAGGGCGAACTTAAAAGTGAAGAAACGGTCTTATATTCTAAGGTGAAGATATTGCCATAGAGGAATAATAAAACCCGTTCTGCCAGTAACCAGAAGGTTGCTGTACAGAACGGGTTTTATGTGTTGGTTTAATACTTGCCGGATGTCCTTGTTCACGAAATATGTTCTGCTAAATGATAGCGAAAGAGAAGAAAGTTACACATTTCCTCCGGCGAGTGATGGCGAAGATGTACTAAAAGCATCAGCTGAACGAGTCGAGCCATCGGCGATGGCTTCGCCTTGAGCCCCTTGTTGCAATTGATACATCTGATAGTACCGGCCTTTCAGCTCCATCAACTCATCATGCGCACCTTGCTCTACAATTTTTCCGCGATGCAGCACGAGAATCTGATCTGCAGAGCGAATGGTTGACAGACGATGGGCGATGATGAAAGTAGTACGTCCTTTTTTGAGGACTTCCAGCGCGTTCTGGATCAAAGCTTCCGTCTCTGTATCAATGTTGGCGGTGGCTTCGTCCAGAATCAGGATCGCGGGATCGAAGGCGAGTGCGCGTGCAAAAGAAATCAACTGCCGCTGGCCGGCAGACAGTGTGCTCCCTTTCTCAACTACCGGCTCGTCAAAGCCTTGCGGCAGATGCGCCAGAATACGTTCTGCACCTACATCACGCAGTGCCTGTTCAATGCGTGCCCGGGAGATCTTTTCATCACCCAGACTGACATTGGAAGCAATCGTGCCTGTGAAGAGATAAGGGTCTTGCAGTACGATCCCCATATGTTCCCGAATCCACTGCTTCGGCAATTCCTTAACGTTCTGTCCGTCAATCGTGATTTTGCCTTTTTGCGGATCATAGAACCGGAACAGCAAGTTAATGATCGAACTTTTACCGGAACCGGTGTGACCCACGAGTGCCACGGTCTGACCTTGCGAAGCTTTGAACGAGATATTGTTCAGCACATAATCTTTTTTATAAGCGAACGACACATCGTCAAAGACGACATTACCTTTGTACCTCGGCATCGAGCCGTCTGTAACGGGTTCTCCTTTTTCATCCATCAGCTCAAATACGCGGCCGGCAGAGACAAGAGAGGAGTCAAGGTTCGCAAGCTGGTTCACCATACCGATGATCGGCTGGAACAACCGCCCGAGAACATCAACAAAGGCATACAGTACACCCAGTGAAATAATACTTGTACCTGTGATCGCACCTGCTCCAAAGTACCACAGAACTACGGCAAAGGCGATATTCCGCAACACATTCACCAGGTTATGAGAGGTAAAGGCATTCAGATTGAGCATTTTGTTCTGATGTTTCATATAGTCTTCATTCAGTTCTTCGAATTCCTGGCGAGTTTGCTTCTGGCGACGGAACACACGAATGATGGACATGCCCTGAATGGACTCGTTAATGATTGCATTAATCTCACTCAGTCGCGAGCGAATGATTGTATTGTATCGGGTGGCGAATTTGCGATAGAGCACAATCCATGCAATGAGCATCGGTACAACGAATAGTGAAATCAGACCCAGACGTACATCGAGCAAGAACAGGGCGATATAAACTCCTGTTATCGTAATAATGCCTGAGAAAAAGTTGGACAGTACCGCCACAAACAGATCTTTTACGGCTTCGGTATCATTAGTGACCCGGGAAACGACCTTACCTGCGGGCAGGTTATCAAAAAAGTTCACGGGCAACCGCTGAATGTGCGCATACACATCGTTCCGCAGCCGTTGAATGACCTTGTTGGCAGAGGATTGCAGCCAGAAGGTTTTACCAAACTCCATAATAACCGAAATGACAAGGAAGATCAGATAATACACAATTAATTGATAGATGCTTGGCATCTCGGGTTTGTAAAAGGCAAATAGTTCACCGGCAGACAGCGGCACAGCCGCGTATTGCCCAGTAACTTCACCTGCGCGAGTTATGGTTAAGGTTCCGTTGGCATAGGAACGATCGCCGTCAGGAGCATTGACCGGCTCGCCGACGAAATAAAAGCTTTTGCCGGCTTGCAGTACGCGTACCTCGGTTCCTTTGGTTTCGTCTGGTGCAAACAAACCTTCACGTTTATAATTTTTCCCTTGATAAACGGCGGCTTCTTCCGAAGCTGCCGTCTCATAAAATGGCTGCTCAATGGCGAGCAGGTGATTATCAATCATGGATTTGGCGATAAAGGGTCCGGCGAGTTCAGCCGCAACTCCAATCGTCAGCATGATTAAGGCAGCGATGAATGTGCCTTTGGCTTTCAAGGCGTAATCCAGCAACCTTTTACCTGTATTGGACTTCAAATGAGTTACCTCCTACGTGGACAGATTGGACTCGACCTGTTGCCGTTCATATTGTTCACGGTACCAGCCATTCTTGGCGAGTAGTTCCTGATGAGTGCCTTCTTCCGTAATTTTACCGTGCTCCAGCACGATGATCCGATCTGCGTGTTCGATAGCTGACAAGCGATGTGTCGAGATCAGTGTTGTTTTGCCAGCGCGTTTGTTGCGAATATTTTCAATGATTTTAGCTTCTGTGCGAGCGTCAACAGCAGACAGGGCATCGTCAAGAATAAGGATATCCGGATCAGCGATAAAAGCCCGAGCCAGAGATACCCGTTGTTTCTGTCCACCAGACAAAGCGATACCTTTTTCACCTACAAGTGTATCGAGACCGTCAGACAACGTTCCGAGATCGCCGTCAAAAGCAGCGGTACGAATCGCTTCCATAATGACATCATCAGACGCGTTTGGCTTACCAAATTGAATGTTCTGACGAACGGATTTGGAGAACAATACTTGTTCCTGTGGTACGTATCCGATCCAGCTGTGCAGATCATCCTTCGCAATATCCTCGATGGAATGTCCTGAAATGCTGAGCGTACCTGATCCAGCAGGGTATTCGTGCAGCAATTGTTTGAGCAGGGTGGATTTACCACTTCCCGTGCGTCCTACCACGCCAAGTGTCTGTCCGCGTTGAATAGTAACATTGATATGACTGAGGTTATCCACGGTAGAGGTTGGATAGCGGAATGTCACATCTTTCATGACGATCTCATCCGGCTGCGTAATATGAACAGGATGTTCTTTGTCCTGAACAGCAGGCTCTACGGATAACGTTTCGTTCACCCGATCCAAAGAAGCACTGCCCCGTTGCATGAGGTTAATTAGTTCACCGATGGCAAACATCGGCCAGATCATCATCCCCAGGTACATGTTGAACGATACGAGGTCTCCCAGGGTGATTTCATTGTGGAATACAAGATAAATGCCGTAGGCCAATGCAATGACGTAACTCAGACCTACGAATAGTCGAATGGTTGGTTCGAATAAAGCATCCATCCGGGCAACCGCTAAGTTTTTGCGATATACATCTTCCGTGACATCAGCAAATCGTTTCTCGTCCAGACGTTCCTGAACGTACGCGCGTACAACACGGATGCCTGCAATGGACTCTAACACCTGATCGTTCATATCACCAAAGGCATCCTGTGCCAACGTATAACGTTGATGCACTGCTTTACCATAGATCATCATAGCGATGGCGATAAAAGGCAGGGGCAGAATTGCAGCCAAGGTCAGCTTCCAGCTGACGAGGAACCCCATGGCGAACAGTACAGTTAAGAGAAATGCTGTGGAGTCTGTTAACGTGAGCATACCGAAACCTGCGGTTGTAGCAATAGAACGAAGGTCATTGGTGGCGCGAGCCATGAGATCTCCGGTTCTGTTTTTTTCGAAAAAGGGTGGTGTCATTCGCAGCAAGTGATCCATGAAGCGGGAGCGTAGCAACCGTTCTACGAGATTGGCTCCGCCGAATAATTTGTGCATCCATATGTACGTAATCAGATAGATAATAATGACCGTCCCAAGAATAAGTGCGATGTAAAACGTTAATGAGGTGCTTGTGATAGAGCCGCGTACGATCTCGTCGATGGCGTTCCCCAGAAGGCGCGGAGGCAGCAATTCAGCAATCCCCACAAGAATGAGCAAAATGACACCAACCAGGTATCTTTTGCGTTCTAGCCTGAAGAACCAGGCCAGGTTTTTAAGTACAGAGAACAAGTGTTATCCCTTCCTTTCGATGTGCAAGAAGTGCAAAGTTTCGTTCAAAATGACAGCTAAAGCTTGGTAAGGCTCATTCAAGCGCAGTTCAATCCAATAAAAGCCCACAAAAAAAGACACACCGCACGCAGGCGGTATGTCTTATATCTTCATACGGCAGCATGACTCCAAGAGCAGAGCCGCCGCCGTACATAAGGTATTGTGAGCGAGCTTGACAGGGGTCTGATAAACAAGAGACACCTGAAGCGCTGTCTTATGAACGGAAAAGTGATTTCGGGGATACTCCGGTATTTAATTGTGTGTGAATGTGAACCAACTTATGTGTGTTAAACACCGTAATCACCCTTTCTTGTTAATGGAAATAAATGCAATGTAGACCTCGTATGTTTGCATCTTACCACCCGTTTTTACAATCTGTCAAACATTTTTCACAAGATCGTATGCCTGTGTATGATTTGCAGGGTTTGTGTTCAAGCCGCTCTAGCGATATGATGTAACATATATATACAAAAGGAGCTGACATCATATGAGTACCATACATGTATCCGACCAAGCTGCCCGCTGGTACAAAGAAGAATTGAATTTGAATGAAGGAGACAGCATTCGCTTTTTTGCTCGTTACAGCTCTGGCGGTGGTCTTCATCCGGGATTTTCTTTGGGAATCGCCGTTGAAAAACCGAGACATCCTGCGGATCAAACGGAAGTTTCCGGCATTCAATTTTTTATGGAAGATCACGATTACTGGTATCTGAAAGGGCATCAGTTGTATGTAGATGTTGTAGAGGATGGTCAGGATATTGAATATCGTTATACCGAAGTGTAATAAAACATTAGTCCATAAATGGAACGCGAGCACCGTCTTTTTTTAAAAGGAGGGATGAGGAGTGGATCTGCCGACACGGGATATTGGGCAATATATTGCGAAACGTGCAAATATTGTAGTCAAAGCAGCCATAATGGCTGCGAATGATCAAGGTGAGCTACTGCTCATCCAGCATGCCGAACAAGGGCATTGGCGAATACCTGTTGGAGAGATGCGCCCTGGAGAGACGATTGAAGGGGCAGCACTTCGTGAACTTTGGGAAGAAACCGGTTGGACAACGGAGTCGATGAGCTTTGAATCATTATACTCTGGACCGGAATTGCGACAAGTGCATGCGAACGGGGATGAGGAGTATTATGTTATCGCCTTGTTTAAGGCTCGAATTATTCTTGATCATCTTGTGGAAGCGCGAGTAAACAGCGATGCGGGATTAAAGTTTTTTGATCCGAATGCACTTCCGCCGATGAACAGTATTAGCCAAACGCTACTGGAACAGTCTGGCTTAAAGTAATACGTGCCACTAAAAGTACATGAACTCGAAAAAGACCTCGACTGCCACTATACAGTGAAAGTTGAGGTCTTTTGCATTTTTTCGTATATGTGTTCTCGGGATTATACCTGATCCAGCGGCTCATCATCCATTGCAAAATCAAAATCATCAATATCGAACACCTGCACAGGTGATTCGGACTCAATGATACGGGCGATTAACTCCACTTGATCGGTCAGGATTGGAATGCCCAGACGCTGAGAAGTGAGAATCAGTTCCGTCTCTATCGGATCAAAATATTCTCCATATTGTGCGGTATCCATGGCGTTAACAATCGTAATGGAGGCTTGATCACCAAATAGAATGGCGGGGCTTTTTGCCCATGGTACCGCCAGGGCGCGCTCAATCTTTTTCTTATTTAACGGCTCCTCAAAGTAGGAGATTAATTCATTGATCTTGGTTTTAACATGCTGATCATCTGTAGCATTATCCATCATGGGGTCAGCACTGCTCTGAAATTCATATAGTTCAAGGATGGTGGTGTAAGGAACGATATATTCCACAGGCGCCGGCGGCGCAAGCAATTGACCGTAAATAGCCACCATCACGGCTTCGGTAACAAAGGGACGTGACATGGTTCCTGAATCCTCCTGAGGACGATAAACGTCGTGAAGTGCTGAATGAGTTCATCTGACAAGGTGAGAAAGATGCCCATTCCCTGTTGCAAAATTCATGTATCGGTTTGCATGAATAGAAGTATAGCACAGAGCGGTGGGAAATACAGCCAGTTTGCAAAAGCATACACGATTACCGTACCGTACGGTTCAGGATTTACCTAAAAGCAGGGACAGGATGCCCGCTGCAATCAAAGGCCCGACAGGTACACCTTTGAACAAGGCAACGCCAAGAACTGTACCGATCAAGAGGCCTGCCACAACTGTTGGCTGTGTGCTCATCAGCGATGCGCCGCGACCGCCCAGATAAGCCACAAGCAAACCAACGCCAATAGCGAGAAGTGACTTCCAGTGCAGAAACGATTCACCTATGGTCTGCAAGCTCATTTTACCGCTGGCGAGAGGAGCCATGACACCGATTGTCAGAATAATAATACCCAGTGTGAGCCCGTATTTTTCTAGCCAGGGAAAGGCTTGATTGACATTGAGTACACGAAGCAGTAACAGGAATACCATCGCTACAGTTACAGGTGTGTTACTGCTGATGATGCCAAGTGCTGCGAACACGAGCAACAGGAGAGAGGTCATATCCATGGATTTCATTGCTCCTCAGACTGAGCATGATTTTTGCTGCCACGATGTTCTGAATTGTCAATGGTATGTTCTGTTTTGCTAATGATATGTTCAGCAATGTACCGTCCATGCCAGCGGCCTGACTCAATGAATACTTCATTGGCATTGCGCCCCGAAGCGATAACACCGCCCACATAAACGCCTGGTACACTACTTTCCATCGTTTGTGGATCGTACAGTGGCTTATCCATATCCTCAGACATCTCTGCTCCAATGGAAGCAAGCAATTGGCGGTCAGGTCGAAAGCCGGTCATGGCGAGCACGAAGTCGTTCTCAAGCTCGCTTTCTGAACCATCTGTATGCACAATTCGAATGGAATCATCCAGGATTTCATTGACACGGGAACCAAGATGAAGCGTAATGCGGTTTTTCTGTACCATACTTTCAAATAACGGGCGAACCCAAGGTTTAATATGCTCGGACAGACCTGTACCGCGGTATACCATATCAATATGAGCGCCAACCCGGACAAGCTCCATGGCGGCGTCAACCGCTGAGTTACTTCCACCAATGATAGCCACGCGTGTATTGGTATATGGGTGTGCCTCGCGGAAGTAATGCGTGACTTTATCCTTGTCTTCACCTGGAATGCCGAGGTAATTCGGGTGATCGAAATAGCCGGTAGCCACAACGACATGCCGCCCTTGATGTACGATGGTTTCTCCACGCCGATTAACCGTATGTACCTCGAAGGTGCCGTCTTCCTTACGCTGGATCTCACGGGCTTCCTCATAATTATGAATACGCAGGCCGAAATGTTCGGCTACTTTGCGATAATAGGCAAGTGCTTCATAACGAAACGGCTTGTCATTGGCCGAACTGAACGGCACGTTCCCGATCTCCAGCAACTCCGCCGTACTGAAAAATTGCATGTGAGTTGGGTAGAGATAGATGGATTGTACGATATTGTGTTTCTCAATAATGACAGCGGACAATCCTACCCGCTCGCATTCAATGGCAGCGGACAGACCGCATGGGCCTCCGCCAATAATAATGACATCTTCCATGTTCTTAATCCTCCTTCATTACAAGCAATATAATCCTACCGTAAATAACACTTCAATGCCAGTTCTACCAGGCAACACAATGTGATGAAAAATCAAAAAATAAATTGAATTGACTTCCAGATAAATAAAGACTAGTATAAAATTAGATACTCATCTAATTAAATGTGAGGTGTATGTTGATGCAGCTTGAGAAAATTGTGGCCTATCACAAAGCCTTGGCTGATCCTACCCGCCTTCGGATGCTTTTGCTGCTTTCCGAAGGAGAACTGCATGGTCAAGCGCTGGCGGAGCGCCTTAACTTGTCTCAGCCGACGGTGACTCATCATGCTGCCAAGCTGAGAGAAGCTGCGCTTATTCAAGAGCGACGGGAGAAAAATACGGTTTATTTTACCCTGAACCCTTCGTTCATTCGCGAACATGCCCAGGCTTCAGTTGATTTTATTTTCAAAAGAAAGGAGCAGTCTGATATGACAGATGTGAACGAAACACTGAAAGCGTCTATCATGAGAAACTTTTTTTCCAAGGATGGCCGGCTTCGCCAAATTCCTGCGCAGTACAAGAAAAAGCTGGTTGTGCTTGAATATCTGGTGGAACAATTAGAGTCTGGACGCAAGTACAGCGAGAAAGAAATCAACACGTTTATTCAGGAATATCATGAGGATTTTGCAACCCTTCGCCGGGAGTTTATCATGCATCAGTTCATGTACCGCGAAGACGGAGTGTATGAACTAAACCCTCGAGAAATGTGGACGAGATGGGATCAAGTGAAATAAAGAGAGAATAGCTACAAAAAACAATGGGCTTGACAAATGCACAACAGACTGTGTAACATGATGGCATATTCTACAAGGGAGGCGATGTTCATGACAAATCTAACGGCAGTATACGTGGAGTTGAATAGGAACAGCGTCTCCGGAACGGATCAAGGTACATCGATTTTGCTATAGCTGGATAGAAGTATCCAACTTTGGCGAGCGATGATAAGACCTTCATACAAAGTCACGGGTGACGTACCCGTGGCTTTTTTGTGTGCTGATATGGGGAGTTCCAGGGCTGGGATAACGGACGGAGTACAGGATGACCGTTATTCAACATGCTGTGGAGGCAACCTCATATTCGTATAACTATGGATTGCCGCGGGTGTGAACAACCTCGTGGTTTTTTTGTTTGGATCTGTAATCGGAGATGCAGGATGGTGTCGTGAAAAAAATGAATTTAAACACACTTCAACTGAATCATAAAAATCTGGGAGGAATTTTTATTTTAAATCAACGTATGGAAAATAAGGGCATCGAGAATTATGGCTGGTCTGCGGCATGGGAGAAACGATGGTCTGAGGAACAGTTGGGCTTGGAATCCAAACGGCCTGCCCGAATTATTGCAGATCATGGACATATGCAGCGTCTGATCACAGCGGATGGAGAATGTTGGGGTAAAGTGTCAGGAAAACTCCGTCATGACAGCTTGGAGACAGGGCTTGCACCTGCTGTTGGCGATTGGGTAGCTGTGGCAGGAGAACAGGGCGAGGAAGTGATTATTCATCATGTATTGCCACGTCAGAGTCGTGTATCCAGACAAGCCGCTGGCCCGGTAACGAAAGAACAATTGATTGCAGCGAACGTAGACGCCCTTCTGATCGTTGCGGCGCTTAATCATGATTTTAACCTCAGAAGACTTGAAAGATATGTGTTAATGGCTTGGAACGGGGGAGTAAGACCGGTTATTGTCCTGACTAAAAGTGATCTGTGTGATGATGTGCAGGGACGAATCCGTGAAGTGGAGGGTATTGCACCAGGCGTGGAGGTACTGGCAATTTCGGCAATCGAAGGACAAGGGAAGGAAATGCTGGAAACCTATCTGAAACCAGGTGCAACTGTAGCGCTCACAGGTTCCTCCGGAAGTGGTAAGTCCACACTGGTCAACTGGATGATGGGCAAGGATGTTCAGATTACACAATCCGTGCGTGAAGGGGACAGCCGTGGCAGACATACAACGACACATCGGGAGATGTTTGTATTACCACAGGGAGCTGTCTTGATCGATACGCCGGGCATGCGTGAACTTCATCTCTGGGACGAAGGAGAAGAAGGTCTTTCACAGGCATTTGGAGAGATTGAAGAGCTGTCTGGCGCGTGCAGATTTATGGATTGCAGTCATACGAAGGAAGAGGGCTGTGCAGTTAAAGAGGCCATTGCAAACGGTGAGCTGGATGAGAAGAGGCTGAATAACTTCCTCAAGATGCAGAAAGAAATGCAGTATCAGCGGCGCAAGGAGGAGGTGGCTTCGCGCAAAAGGACAGCTTCAAGCAAACCGGTAAAAACACGCAAAGCCAAGCATGCCCATCGGGCCAAAGATTGGGAACAGGACTGATATGAGGCGGGGCATCCGTATTTGTCTTGCATAGGATAAGGCAGGAGGGATGTCGTGATGCCGAATTACAGAATCATCGTGGACTTGTCCGACCATATGTTATATCTGCTAGATGGAGATCAAGTTGTGAAAGGTTATCCGGTAGCCACAGGTAAAATGCTGACCAGCACTCCAAGCGGAGAGTTCACCATTGTCAACAAACAAGAGAATCCTGGAGGGCCTTTCGGTGTACTCTGGATGGGCTTGTCCAAACCCCATTATGGTATTCATGGAACCAACGAACCATCGTCGATTGGCAAGTCCGTATCACATGGCTGCATTCGGATGTACAATTCAGACGTGCTGGATTTGTCCTCAAAGGTATCCGTGGGAACCCGAGTTACGATCCGGCCATAGGCCGGATATTCTTTTTTGAAAAGGGGGCGAAGCTATGCATATCAGGTTAGCACGTGAAGGGGATGCGAGGGGGATCGCATACGTACATACAGAGAGCTGGAAAACGACATACCGCGGAATTGTGCCAGATCACGTTTTGCATCTTTTGACTACAGAATCACGATTAGTTCAGTGGGAGCAGCAGTTACGCGCTAGCGAAAATGATCAGATTTTGATCGTCGCGGAGGATGAAGAGGGGGAAATTGTCGGTTTTGCCTGTGGAGGTAAGGAACGCGAAGGTAAATTACCCTATGATGGCGAGCTGTACGCCATTTATCTGCTCCAGTCTCATCAAAATTCTGGAATAGGCAGACAACTTGTGAAGCAGGTGGTTCAGCACCTCCAGACATGCAAGATTGATAATATGATGATTTGGGCTTTGGAGCAAAACCCGGCGTGTCGTTTTTACGAAAAAATGGGTGGTATACCTGTTCATACACAGTCGATTCGTATCGGGGATGAAGATCTGGAGGAAGTCGCGTATGGCTGGCCTGATCTAGCTTCTTTTGAGGCATAGTGCACACGTTGCTTTATTCATTTTGTGACAAAGCCCGATCCGCTTTCAGGTTGCATTATCCGTTTGCCTAACTTCGAACAAGGTTAATGAATGAGACATCGTTTTTTTTATGTACATTCTAATCTGAAGATCGGAGGCTTGTGTAATGACTTTAGTAGATAACCAACATAAATCGGCGACATGGACTAAACAGTTCATTTCAGGTAAATGGGTGGAAGGCTCAGGCGAGAAAACGATTGAAAACATGAATCCGTATACGGGTGAAGTGATCGCGACCTGGCGTTCTTCCAGTCCAGAGGATATAGATCAGGCTTATAAGTCTGCGCAAAAGAGTTCGGTGGAATGGAAAGCAACGTTGCCTTCCGTTAAGGAAGGGGTGCTTCGTAAGGTCTCATCTTTAATGGAAGAACGAAAAGATGAGATTATACAGCTACTCATTACGGAATCCGGTAGCACACGCATCAAAGCTGAAGCAGAATTTGCCGCAGCGAAACGTATTGTGGATGAATCGGCTTCATTTCCTTTTCGAATGAAAGGCGAACTGCTTCCGTCCAATACGCCGGGCAAAGAAAATCGGGTAGTCCGTGAGCCCAAAGGGGTTATCGGCGTTATTGGACCATGGAATTTTCCGCTACATCTATGTTTGCGTTCCGTCGCACCCGCAATCGCACTCGGCAACGGTGTGGTGATTAAACCCGCTTCGGATACACCGATTACAGCAGGATGGCTGATTGCGGATCTGTTTGAACAAGCGGGTCTGCCAGAGGGGGTATTAAATGTAGTCGCCGGAAGTGGCAGCGAGATTGGGGATTATTTTGTCACACATCCCATTCCTAAAGTCATTTCATTTACGGGTTCTACAGAAGTGGGTAGGGGCATTGGTAAACTCGCCGGTGAGCATCTCAAAGAAACTGCACTGGAACTCGGCGGCAACAATGCGATGATCGTTCTGGATGATGCGGATGTTGAGCATGCGGCTCAGGCTGCTGTATTCGGAAAGTTCCTGCATCAGGGTCAGATTTGCATGGCGCTAAACCGTATTATCGTACACGAAGATATTTACGATCGGTTTGTTCAATCCTTTGTTAACAAAACGAAAAATATACATGCCGGTGATCCGGCTGAAGAGAAAACACTGGTAGGTCCCCTAATCCGAAAGAAAGAAGTGGAACGGCTTCTAGAGCTCGTACAGCAGGCTAAAGAGGAAGGCGCGCAATTAGTGCTTGGCGGAACACATCAGGAAAGTGTGCTTATGCCAACCGTGCTTGCAGATGTCCAACGCGAGCAGGAGATTGTACAGCAGGAGCTGTTCGGACCAGTAGCTATCATTATGAAAGCTACAGATGAGCAGGATGCTATTGGGCTGGCTAATGATACTCCTTATGGTCTGAGTGGCTCTGTATTTACGGCCAATCTGGAGCGGGGGTACCGGGTGGCAGGGCAGATTGAATCGGGTATGGTACATGTCAACGATCAATCGGTGAATGATGAAGCACATGTCATGTTTGGCGGAGAGAAATCGTCCGGCATAGGTCGTTTTGGCGGAGACTGGGCGATTGATAAATTCACACGTACACGCTGGATCAGTCTACAACATCAATTTCGGGAGTATCCGGGCGTGAACTAAGTCGAATATGCATGAATAGAGAGAGGCAGTCCGTGGTTTATCCGAGTCGGTTCGCGATGAAGCGACAGGAGGTGCATGAAGCCCGTCTGAGCGATATTGGGACGGGCTTTTGCATCATTTTACAACGGGTGCAAATAACACTCTCAATTGAATGAAAAAGCTGTTTGGGCAACTTCTGATCTGGTTATTTATGGATACACGGAACGAAGTACTCCGTAAAAATCATGGCAAAGGGGCTTGGAACTTATGTCCATTGACCGCTTTATTTTAAGGAAAATAAATACCTGTCAGGAAGAACATACACGAGAAAATTTGGTTAGACTGTTTGTCATTCGAATACGAAAAGCTGAGTTTGCAGAAGAACATGATGCGGCTTACGTGTTGGAAAAGCTGAAATAAGAGGGTGCGGATATGCCCAAAACCACGTCAAAAAGGAAGCTTGTCCTTTATAGGGAAGCTTCCTTTTTCATGGTAACGCATAAACGAAGGTTACTGGACTCTTCTTCAATATAACGATAGAGCAAGAGAGTCATTTTCACTGCGGCTGTGAAGAATAGCTTCGCCGCCAACAATTTCAATACTAATCAAAGAGTGCAGACATTTTTGCAAAGCGCGTTTACCATTACTGATCTTATGCTCAAGAGCACTGCTAAGCAATCTTAATGTTTTTTGCACAGGTTGTTTGTTTTCTTGATTAAAATATACAGGGATTGATTTGTCTTGAAAAGTTATTAGAGTTCTCACTTGAAATCACCTCACGAGAGTTATTTCATACAGGTAATATTAAATACCAATGCTTAAAATTACCTTAAAATCAGCTTATGAAAACATAAAGGTGGATAAAGTTTGAAAAGTGTTCACAATTCAATTGTGGACGAAGGAATAAAAGTCCCGAATCCCTTCTTTCTTTTTCTATTAAATGGAAATCAAAGCGATAGTTTCGCATCGTTGCAATTTTTTTACCAAACAATGACACAAAAGTTCTGAGTCAAATGGACGATATTTTAATATAAACGTGGGTCATATGTAACAAAATTACAGCGAATACGTTGCAAACAAGGGTTTTATATAAGAAAATAGGATGGAATACCGTTTCACTCGCATTTTTTTGATTTAATCTGACATTAGGACAATTTACATATGAGACCTTGGGAGGGCTTCACATGATTCTAACCGTGTATTCCGGCCGGGAGGAAGGCGAATGGTTCGACATTGAGGTTCCGGATGAATGCACCATTGAACACCTGAAGACGTTGCTCGGTGTACGAATATTCGGACAGGCGCCGGGGGATGGCATTCAGTATATTTTGGAAGCTAAATTTCCTGAGGGACTATGGTTTACCCCCCAGAACGCCCAGCAGCTAATGGAGACGGGGCTACGTCAGGGAAGCTGTGTGCGTGTACAGCGGGCTTTTTCAACGACTTCTGAAGAGGCACCCATCTACGGGAGACGCTCATTATTTCAGCAGGAGAGCAACGAATGACGCTCTGTGGCGTATCATTCATTAATTGAACGACTAAAAGGAGGTCTTTTCTTCGTGAATGTGTTATATCAGCGTTCTCCGAGAATGACACCGGTTTTGAAGGAAGAGAGCCTCGAAATTCTCAGGCCGCCTGCAGAACCGAACAAACCTACATTTTCCATGATTTCAATTGTGGTTCCCGTGATGATGACGATGGTCAGCATCGGTTTCTACGTGTACATTAATATGACTGGCAAAATGAATAACAGCAATTATATGATGTTTCAAATGATGACGGTTATGATGATGCTTACATCGTACACCATTCCGTTCTTTGTATATCTCAGCAATAAAAAATCATATCGCAAAAAGATCGAGGAACGTAAAGCGATGTATCTTGCACAGCTGGATAAGCATCGTGAAGAATTGAAGGAAGCACAGGCGGAGCAAGTGAAGAGCCTGCATGAAATCCATGGTGATCCATCCGTTTGTCTGCAAATTGTCAAGAACCGAAACAGCTCGCTTTGGGAGCGTTCCCCGGAAGATGACGATTTTTTACAGGTACGTATCGGTACAGGAGAGATTCCGTTTCGCATCAAACTTCAGGTACCGCGTATCGATGGATATGAAAAGGATGAGTTGATTGAGGCCGCACATGGGCTCGCTGCGGAATTTCAGACCGTGCCCGATGCCACGATAACCCTGCCTCTATTCGAATCCAAGGTCATGGGTCTGGTCGGGGATCGGGAAGAAGTGATGGCTTCGCTACGTGTTATCGTCTCACAGCTTACGGTGAGGCACTCACCGGATGAACTGAAACTTGCTGCATTTTATGAAGAAAAGGATACCAAGGAGTGGGAATGGCTCCGCTGGTTGCCTCATATTTGGGATGAGGATCAAGGACAGCGATATATGGCCGACAGGCACAGCAGTGCGCATCAATTGGCGGACAGCTTGTTTTCCGTGTTGAACCGCCGCCGTAATAACAAGGAAGATCGCTACAAAAAAGCGGTGCAAACTCCTTGTTATGTTATCATTCTGTCGGATACGCAACTGATCGAAGAAGAACCTCTACTTCCATTACTGCTAGAGGCTGCGCAAGAGATTGATGTATGCACGATTGTGCTGGCGAACCGCAAACAATCCCTGCCTATGCACTGCCAGTTAATTATGGAGGCTTCCAAAGGCAAAGGAGTGTACATCAAAAAGACGGAAGATGCGGATGTCGTCTCGCAGATATATAAACCGGATGTGATCTCCAAGGAGACGGCAGAGGCGTTATCCCGTTATATGTCACCGATTCGTCTGAAGCGTTCCTCCGCTTCGGAGATCCCGCAAGTGTTGCCACTATTCGATATGCTCAGCACTTCACGTGTGGAGGATCTGGATGTTGTCTCCCGCTGGGGGCAAACCAGATATCCGGACACACTGCCTGTACCTATGGGGGTAAGAGCTGGTGGTAAAAAAATAGCTATTAATCTGCACGATAAAATCGAGCGGCAAGGGCATGGTCCCCATGGTTTGATTGCGGGTACAACAGGCTCAGGTAAAAGTGAGGTTATTCAGTCTATTGTTGCTTCGCTGGCAGCCGAGTTCCATCCACATGATCTTGCTTTCATGCTGATCGACTATAAGGGCGGAGGTATGTCTAATACCTTTGTCGATCTACCGCATGTTGTAGGTACCATTACGAATCTGGATGGTAATCTTATTGAACGTGCCAATGTTTCTCTTCGCGCTGAACTGGTGAGAAGACAGAAGATTTTAAATGATGCGGGCAACCTGCAACATATTGATGAGTACTACAAAATTTTGCGTTCAAGACACGAACAACCACTGCCGCATCTTGTAATAATCATAGATGAGTTTGCTCAACTGAAACGTGACCAGCCGGAATTTATGGATGAGTTGATCAGTATTGCGGCGATCGGCCGGACACTGGGTGTTCACTTAATTCTCGCAACCCAAAAACCTGCGGGAGTCGTGGATGATAAAATTTGGAGTAACTCTCGTTTCCGTATCTGTCTTCGTGTTCAGAGCGAGGGAGACAGCAGAGATATGATAAAAATTCCGAATGCTGCATGGATTACGAAGCCTGGCCGAGGTTATTTTCAGGTCGGCAGTGACGAAGTCTTTGAAGAAATGCAATTTGCCTGGAGCGGTGCACCTTATAATCAGCAGGAGGATTCAACAACGGTACTGCCTGTAATGGAAGTACGCCTGAACGGCAAACGTGAACCACTGCTGACAGGAGAGCGAAGAGCTGTTCTCAAGGGAGAGGATGTGCCGAAACAGCTGCAAGTGTTCATTGATTATGTGGCAAAGGCTGCTACAGAAGCCGGCATAGAACGTTTGCCTGGACCTTGGTTGCCTCCGCTGCCAGAGATACTCGAACTGGACGGTCTTCACGACTGGAAGCAGAAGGAGAAAAGAGAATCTCTGCTTGATGATGGGGCGAGTGGTCTCAAATCTTTGGTGGGTATGCTGGATGATCTTCCGAATCAGCGTCAGTTGCCGCTGGCATTGCCTGTGGATCAAGGACACCTTGTCGTATACGGCATGCCTGGACTTGGCAAAACGACTTTTGTTCAAACGTTATTGATGTCTCTTGCCCGTACGGAGCGCACAGAGCCGTGGAACGGATACATTATTGATATGGGACGTATGATGAAAGACTTCGCTGGGCTTCCGCAGATCGGTGGCGTGATGATGGCCGAGGAGGAAGACAGGATCAAGCGTTTGTTCCGTTACATTCTGAAAATCTCGGCGCAGCGCAAAGATATGATCTCGGAGGCTGGGGTTAAAACGATTTCTGCTTATCGTCGTACGGCTCATGCTACAGTTCCACAGATTATTGTGGTTATTGACGGATATATGTCTTTCCGTAATGCTTACCCGGATGAGAATGAATCGCTCGAGACCATTTTGCGAGAAGGCGGAAGTTTAGGTATTACCTTTGTGCTGACCGCGAATCGGGTCACTGATATTTTCGAAAAATTCAGAAGTAATATTCAAAATGCTGTTTCATTTGAGCTTTCTGATCCAAGTGATTATTATTATGCTGTAGGGCGGCCTTCCAAGGCGCCAAGCCAGCTGCCTCCTGGCCGAGGTCTAGTGAAGGGACAAGTCCCACCACTGATGTTCCAGGCTGCTCTGCCATCTTCAGGAGCGGACGAGGGTGAACGATCTGCCGCTTTACGCAGAGCAATTACGGAGATTCGTCAAGGCTGGACGGGTGAGGAAACGCCACAAATTGCGCCATTACCGGAAGAAATTAAGCTTAAAGATTTGCTTATTCGTACAGGTTCCTTCGGCAATGTAGGGGGAACTTCAACGGTAAATGTACCTGTAGGTCTGCTAACGGATGATTTGGAGCCGTTTGAACTTAACCTGCGTGAAGGGCCGCACTTTATGGTGACCAGTCCGATGGAAGGTGGTAAAACGACTTTCTTGCAAACCTGGATGTTATCACTGGCCTACCATGCTTCACCTGAGGATGTGCAAATATACACGGTAGATATGAGGTATGGGTCAGGTGGATTAGGTGAAATCAGCAGTTTGCCCCATGTCCGTGGACACGTATCGAGGGAAGAATTGCTTGCGCCTGTCATTCAGGAGTTGTACGATGAAGTTCTAAAACGTGGTGAAATTACCGGAGGACCCGAAATCGTACTTGTCGTGGATGATGCGGACACCTTGTCCAAACAGCTCACCGATTTTAATATCAAAGATCAACTCGGTGTTATTGTTCGTCAGGGCAGAGACAGAGGCATTCATGTGATTCTCTCAGGCGTTCCGGCGGATTTTCCGACGTTCGGTTCGGATTGGGTAAGTGATGTAAAAGCATCCCAAAGCGGATTGCTGTTCGGGACTTTGGACCCTAATGATCTCTCGTTCTTCCGTATACCTTATTCGGAATCCGGGGGTACCGCAGGTGGGCTGAAGGTACTGCCACCGGGTCAAGGTTATTATATAAAACGCAAATATTCCAGGGTTAAAGGTGCAGTTCCATGCGATAGCAGCTGGAAAATGAATAATTGGATTTCAGAAATTCGTGACCGATGGCATGTTGTAGTTTGAGGGGAGGTGGCTCATAATGTTGACGGTTCATGATTCTAAGCAAAAGGTAGTCACGTTACAGATTAAGGAACTATTTTTCCTGGCTGGTATTCTCGGTTCAGATCGATTGCTCGGCGTGGAAGACCCTTTCCGAGGTTATATGGCAGAAGATATTGCCATGGAATGGGAGCGTGTCAAAACCTCTTTGCTAGACAAAGGCTACTTGATTCAGGATCAAGATACCAATGAGCTGATCATGACACCAACCGTTTTTTCCAGAGTAGCCATTGCCGGATTATCCGACAGAGCGTGCTGGCTCCGTTATACGATTGACGGGAAGTCGCAGGAAAGTTATATACACTGCACGGATGAACGGGTCGTTGAAGTAGCCCGCGCTACGGATGTCCCCGATTCGTTCCGTCTAAGTGACTTGGGTAATGTTCGTGAAGCCATTGATGTTCTGATTGAACGGATGAGGTGGAGCGGCCATTCTCCAGTGGATAAACCGGCACTGATGTGTTCCAAGAAAAAGTTTTATGATGTCATGAACGGATTGAAGGGGTATGAAGTACAAACCGTGGCTGATGAGCTCTCACAGGAAACGAATGATCCTGAAGGTTCACTGGCATTAGCACGTTGTCTGGTAGGCAAGCAATCTGACGGAGAGCTCAGATTGCTTGTATGGGGACAGGAGGGCTGGCAGTCACAATCGGCGGCATTTACCGCGAGTGCAGCCTCCAACTGGTTATTCCGAATGAGCACGGCGGCTTCGGATGACTGGCTCGTTGCAGCGCTCACAACAAAAGAACAGTTTCACGAAATGCTGCTGGACTGGCTTAAACAGCCTGCAGGGGAAGAGGAAAGGTGATGGTAAATGCGCATTCGTGTGGAACCGGATGTGCTTCGGGCACTGAGCAGGCAGATTCAGTATGCAGCGGAGCAAATACAGCAAAAAATGACAGTGTTGGATCAGGCGATACATTCGCTGGATTGGGATATCGAGTCCCGTGCAGCGGTGATGAGCGAATGGAATCGTAGTAAACGGCAGGGTGAGGAAGCCCTTCGTCGTTTGATGGACTTAAGTGTACAGCTCGGGCGCAAGGCATTGTTATTCCAACAAGCAGACATGGAATATCGTTCCGTGCTGAGTCATGTCAATGTGGCCTATGGCAATGCGGTCAATATGCTGAATGTTCTTCAGAGTAGCCGCAGTGGCGATATCCTGCCTGCGCATGCTGCTGATGTAGCTGTTGTATCCGACCCGCTTTCCGCTATGGCGGCTGTGTATCGGATACAGGATAGTGCTCCACCTGATGGTTCTCCGGCAACCCTTGTTCAGGCTACACAGCCTGAGCCTGTTTCATGGAGATTCAGAGACCCTTCTTTTCGAGAAAGAAGAGGAACTGAACCTGTAGTTTCATAGCGGCCTACCAAATGTAGTACAACTGCACGTTAAATAAATTGTAAATAGTCTGTTAGTTGAAGTTTCATATGCTAAAAATGGGGTAAATAGGATTAGGTCCTTCGGCTTTTGTCCGAATGATCCTTGTATAGTACAATTTGAACAAACAAATTTAATTGCACACATCAAGGAGGAATTTAACAATGGCAGGACGTATTTTAGTTACCCCAGAACAACTGGATCAGGTTTCAAACCAATTCAAACAAAGTGGAGAACAAAGTCAACAAATCGTATCTTCATTGACTCAATCCATCACAAGCATGGAAGGACAATGGGAAGGTATGACGAAGCAACGTTTCTTCCAAGAGTTCCAGGAAGCTAGCAAACAAATGCAATCCTTCGTTCAAACGTTGAATAGCATTAGTGTAGAACTTTCAGCAATCGCGACTAAATTCCGCACAGCAGACCAATCCCGTTAATTTGCTCTTACATAGGTCCAGACGATTTGATTATATGCATCGTCCTGGTCATATGCGGGCATCAAGTTAAAGATTGCAAGATTACGGCAAAAACCGGGTGGATTACACCCGGTTTTTGCCGCAACTATGACACAAAAAACAGAGAGAGGGATGAGCATGTCTTTTCAACCGAATCCCGGCGATGAAGTGGTGATTAATGATATTGCCTATACGATTGGTCAGCATCCGGCTGCGCCGGGGCTTGCTTATGCCCAAGCGGGAAGACAAGGTATAGTTTATCAATTGATTCCCCGGACGGGTACCATTCATGGGGCCAAAGCACTAAAAGTATTTTTTCCAAAATTCCGTATCCCGGCAATGGTCTATCAGTCTGAGCATATGGAGCCATATAGTGAACTGCCAGGCTTGCGGGTGTGCAAGCGTGAAGTGCTCACTCCGGAAAGAAACGGAGCGCTTATTGGAGAACATCCCGATCTGTTATATGCAGTACTGATGCCATGGGTACAGGGTCTGACCTGGTTCGATGTGATCAGTGATCAAAAGCAGCTGACAGCGGAGGAAAGTCTGCAGCTGGCTAGAGCACTTGCAGGTACAGGTTCTGCAATGGAGCAACGTGGACTCGCACATTGTGATATGTCTGCTCCAAATGTAATGATTCCGTTTTTTTCCGAAGTGCAGAACTCGGCCCTGACTTCTGCAGTTGAACTGGTTGATGTGGAGCAGATGTACGGCTCCAAGATGGATCGACCAGATGCATTGCTTGCTGGTTCACCTGGTTACGCAGCCCATCGAACGGTGCACAGCGGCTTGTGGAGTTCTTATGCAGATCGATTTGCCGGAGCTGTTATTATCGCCGAGATGTTATGCTGGTCCGACCCCGCCATAGTAGAGAAAGCTTGGGGAGAGAGTTATTTTGATCAACATGAGATGCAGACTTCGAGCGAGCGTTATTTCGCGATGCGCGGTTCCCTTGAGAATCGCTGGGGCTCCAAATTATCAGATCTGTTTATCCGGGCATGGGAAAGTCATGATCTGAGCAGTTGTCCAACGTTTGGGGAATGGTACATTGCCCTTGCGTCTGTGGACACCGAGCAGGCTGAAGCCTTTCTGGCTGCTCTGGAAGCGCCGCAAGAGGATGTAACAGAATCTTCAGAAACTGATGTGGTCGCCACGCCAAAAGACTCTGAAACATCAACGAGTGTGAAACAAGATGCTAAAGCTGGAGATACATCGAATTCAAAACAATCTCCGGACCAGGAGGCCGTTGTAAACCGGCTGTTTTTACAAGCTAGAGCGCTGGAGGATGAAGACAAACCAGCAGCGGCCCTTGAGGTTTATCGGTCACTGTATCACTTCATTCCGGATAACAGTGCGATGCAGCTGGAAGTAGAGGCCGCGATCAAGGAACTGGATGCCAAAATCAACTCAAACACGGAGAGTACTGAGCCGGTAGTGATTCCATTCTACCGTTCCAGAAAATTCATGATCTCCTCGGCAGTGCTCATTGTACTGCTTGCCGGGGGTGTACCCACAGTTAAAATCCTTGCCGATCAGGCCGAGGTTAAACAGCAGGAGGCTGCTCGTATAGCCGCAGCAAAAGCGGCAGAAGATGCGGAAGCCGCCAAACTCAAACAGGCAGAAGCCGAAAAGCAAAAGGCTGCAGAAGCGGCAAAGCAGGAAGCTGATGCAAAGAAAAAGCTTGCTGAGGCTAAACAAAAGGAAGCGGAAACGAAGAAACAAGAGGAAGAACGTAAAGCCTTGCAGGCTAAATACGAGAAGCAGGCTAAATATGAAGCTTATCTGGCGAAGCAGGAGCAACAGAAAAAAGAAGCAGCACGTAAGGCACTGCAAGCAAAATACGACCAGCAAGCGAAGTATGAAGCTTATATAGCGTGGAAAAAAGAAAATGACGCCAGAATTGCAAAGGAGAAGGCTGCTGCCGAAGCCAAACGTAAGCAAGAGTTGGCTCAGAAAGAAGCTCTTAAGAAAAGACGGGCTCAAAATGTCGTGACACTGATTGCAAGCTATAACAAGGCGTACAATGCACAAATAGGAAGAAAAACGGACAGCGCTCTTTCGTATGCTCGCGATTTCAAAAACCTATATAATACGGACGCTTCGTATTTTAAAGGTGTAGGTAAAGTGGCGGCACGGATGAGTGCGATCAACAAATTTTTGAGTAATTCCAAGTACTCACTGCCAGACTTATAAATCTATATTAAATAATAGAGGTGACACACTCTAGATGAACTACACAATTCAAGCATCGCAACGTACACCTGCACTTATTATTTATTTAATTGATATTAGCGCCTCCATGAATATGGTTCTGGACAATCGTCGCCGGATTGACATCGTTTATGATGCTTTGTCTTTGGCGATCCGGCAGATGGTATTTCGTTCAACCAAAGGAAATCGGCTGACGCCGCGGTACCGAATTGCTATTTTGGCCTACAGTGACGATGTATATGATGTATTAAACGGGATTAAAGGAATCGATGAGGTTGCGGCTGTAGGTTCTTTGCCTGATTTGACGCCTCGACGTTTCTCGGACTCCGCAAAAGCATTTTTGCAGGCAGAGAAAATTTTGCAAGCAGAAATACCTAACATGCAGGACTGCCCTGCACCACTCGTATGTCATATGACCGATGGTGTTGCGACTGGAGAAGACCCGGAGCCGATCGCCAAGCGCATTATGGGCATGAGTGTGCCGGATGGCAATGTTTTGGTTGAAAATATATTTATAAGTGATCATCTGCTGGAAGCTCCGATTGCAGAGCCTAGACGCTGGAAGGGGATCTCACCAGAGACAAACCTGCAAGACGAGCATGGGGAGAAGTTGCGTAATATGTCATCCGTGCTGCCTGAAAGCTATCGCGAAATGTTGGTGGAGGCAGATTATTTGCTAGCACCAGGCGCACTCATGATGTTGCCTGGTACTTGTGCAGAACTGGTATCCATTGGATTCCAGATGTCTGCTGCAACACCTGTAAGATAGGAGGGGAATCATGCGAGCAATGCGTATGGCAACATTGTCTGCCAGTGATCGAGGGGGACATGCGAAGCAGCAACAGGATAATTTTCGCTATGTAAGCATTCAGACTGGGGAACAGCCGTTAACTCGTTACCAAGGCAAGCTGAAATGCAGATACGGATATGGACGTGCAGCCGAAACCGTGAACCAGGGTGACGCAGGGCAAGACTTTGTTGCGATTCGCATGCAAGGTAATGTCTGTCATTTTGTATTGTGTGATGGAGTTGGCATGAGTTATCTGGGTGATTTTGCTGCGCGTTTTCTCGGTAGTGCGCTACTGGAATGGCTGGAAACGACGTCATCATTAACCGCTGAAGGGGTCGAACAGTTTCTGCAAAGTCTAACGGGTTCCGCATCTGAACAGTTAGAACAACTACAGCCCTTGGATACCTCGCCTCTTCTGCTACGGGAGGTATTGATGGAAAAGCGAAGCCAAGGAAGTCAGGCCATGTATGTATGCGGACGCATTGAACTCACATCTGGAAGACGGAAGAGCCGAGTATGGCTGGCATGGCAAGGAGATTCCAGAATCCGGCTCTGGCGTAATGGACAGGAGCAGTCGGAACAATTCCAAACACATTGCAAGACCAATGAGCGTTGGTCTACACGAGAAGGCTCCATAGGGGGGAGACCCCATGTTTTCGAAATGAAAGGTGCAGGAAGTGAATCATTTCGCCTTCAACTGTATACAGACGGACTGAATGATCTCGATGCCATTGGTACATACATCCCGGATGAGCATATTCAAGTGTTGCTGGATGCCGCCCATACCGGCGGACTTGAGGATGATGCCGCTTTCATTGAACTGGAGTGGTGAACACGCCCTGTAACGAGGATCGTTTTCTGAGATAGATCTACGTGTGGCTGGTGCAGATCGTCAGTGTATGTAACTGCCTGAAAAATGAAAAAAGTTACGAGTGTTGATTTAAAAGCTGCTCGTTTTGGGTAATCTTGTGAAGAATTGATTGAAATAAAATCAGATTAAATCTTTACATAATTTCCAAGACGAAGGAGTGGTTGGGCTATGACACAACACAGCAGCAGATCACCATTTCAAGGTAAGGTGGCTATCATTACAGGAGCTGGCTCGGGAATCGGCAAGGCCACGGCACTCAAGCTGGCGAATGAAGGGGCGCATGTAGCGTTGTTCGATCTGGTGAATGATCGGATTTCAAAGACAGAAGCGGAGATTAATGCGAACCATGAAGGGGCTGCACGAGCATTCGATGTGGACATTTCCGATCCGGCGCGGGTTGAAAAGGCTGTACTGGAAACGGTGGAATTGTTTGGAGGACTGGATATCGTTTTTGCTAATGCGGGCATTAACGGGGTGTCTGCTCCAATCGAAGAAATTCAGGTACAGGACTGGCAACAGATTATTACGACGAACCTGAACGGCACATTTTTCACCGTAAAATATGCTCTCCCACATCTGAAAAAACGCGGAGGCGGTAGCATTATTATTACGAGCTCGATCAATGGGAATCAGCGTTTCTCCAGTTTCGGTATGTCGGCGTACAGTACGTCAAAGGCAGGACAGGTTGCTTTTGCCAAGATGGCGGCTTTGGAGCTGGCGAAATTCAAGATCAGAGTCAACGTAATCTGTCCAGGTGCGATTGCTACCAATATTGATCAAAGTACGATCAAAACAGATGACCTTCAGGACATTATCATCCCGATGGAATTCCCGGAAGGACAGCAGCCACTCGCGGATGGACCAGGACAGCCCGAGCACGTTGCGGATCTGGTTAGCTTCCTCGCTTCCGGCGCATCCAAACATATTACTGGAGCCGAGATTGTGATCGATGGTGCGGAGTCTCTGCTGAGCTGATCAGGTAAACGATGGGGAAGTAACTGGATAAGACAGTAACCGTTATTCGTAGATGATTAGCCCACAAGCTGAATGTTAGATAATTGAATGAGTTTGGGTAATATCCATAAGTTATGGATGTCATATAGTCGTTCCTTCGGGACGGCTTTTTTTGTTATAATGCTAACATTCGAATACTGAGCTTATAGAATGATATCGAAACGGTAAGATATGCATTAGGAGCGATGATATGTACACTGATTTACCAATACAAGCGATTATTCCGGAGGTACAGCAGCTGTTCCGTGACCAGGATACGGGTGTTTTGATTGCTGAACCGGGGGCCGGAAAAACAACGGTTGTGCCGCTGGCGATGCTTGAACAGCCTTGGCTGGATGGCAAAAAAATCATTATGCTGGAGCCGCGGAGACTCGCTGCTCGTTCAGCCGCGTCGAGAATGGCAGCAACGCTGGGTGAAAAGGCAGGACAAACGGTCGGATACCGCGTACGAATGGATACCCGGGTAAGCCCGGCTACACGAATCGAAGTGGTCACTGAGGGTGTATTAACACGTATGCTACAGCAGGATCAGGGACTTGAAGATACGGCAATGATCATTTTTGACGAGTTTCATGAACGACATCTTCACGGGGATCTGGGGCTCGCTTTGGCGCTGGAATCGCGGGCCATGTTGCGTCCGGATCTGAAGCTGCTGGTCATGTCGGCAACGCTTGACCCGGAACCGGTCTGTCGTATGCTGGGCGAAGATACACAAGTTGTGCATTGTAAAGGCCGTACGTTTCCGGTGGAAACGAAATATGCCGGGAAACCTGCTGCAGTTGAAATCGAGAGCTGGACGGCTCGTACCATTATTCGGGCATTGAGTGAAGAACAAGGGGACGTTTTGGTTTTTCTTCCCGGAGCGAGAGAGATTCATCGTACGGAAAGGGAACTGTTGCAAGCATCTCTTCCTCCGCAGGTCCTTGTACATACGCTGTATGGCAGTATGTCTGCCGAGAAGCAGGATGAAGCAATCCGGCCTGCGGCGGGTGGCTGGCGCAAGGTTGTGCTGTCCACTTCCATTGCGGAGTCGAGTCTGACTCTTCCGGGTGTAAAAGTGGTCGTGGATGCAGGACTCAGCCGGGCGTCGGCTTTCTCGCCAAGAACAGGCATGAGCCGGCTTGTCACACAGCCGGTCTCCAAGGCGTCCGCTGACCAGCGACGCGGACGTGCGGGGCGTATTGCCCCGGGGGTGTGTTACCGGCTATGGAGCGAGGAGGCTCATAGCGCGTTGCCTGAAGCAACACGCCCGGAGATCACCTCCGCGGATCTTGCGCCGCTGGCGCTGGAGCTTGCCGCGTGGGGGGTCCAGTCCCCAGCTGAGCTTAGCTGGCTGGACACCCCGCCTGATGCGGCTTACGCTCAGGCACAGGCGCTGCTGCGCCAGCTGGGCGGCCTGGACGACGCAGGCCGCCTCACGCCCTTTGGGCGGCGGATGAACACGCTTGGCGTTCATCCGCGGCTGGCCAGCATGTTGCTCCGCGCGGCGGAGCTTGGGCTGGCCAGCTACGCCAGCACGCTGGCGGCGCTGCTGCAGGAGCCGGCAGGCCTCCGCAGCAGCAGCGGAAGTGCTGGCGGCGCGGGCACGGACTTGCGCCCGCGCGTAGAAGCGCTGCTGGCCGCAGGCAGCAGCGGGGGGCCGCCAGCGGCGGCGGCTGGCGCAGACGGCGCTGCCGTGCGGCGCATGTTGCAGGAGAGCCGCCAGCTATGCTCGGCGCTCGGCAACGCGGCGGCCGATCCGGTGCGGCCGGATGAGGACAGCTGCGGGTTGCTGCTGTCCTTTGCGTATCCGGACCGGATCGGGCAGCGCCGCGAGGATGGCCGCTATCTGCTGAGCAGCGGCCGTGGGGTACGGCTCGCGGGGGCAGAGTCGCTGAGCCGTTCCGCCTATCTGGTCGCAGCCGAGGCCGACGACCAGGGGGCAGATGCGCGTATCTTGCTGGCTGCGCCAGTGCAGGAGCAGGCGATGCTGCGTGCCGCGCAGCATCTATTGCACGAGGAGGTGCTGGTGGCTTGGGATCGCACGACTAGAAGTGTGCGGGCACATAAGCGGCAGCGCATCGGAGCAATAATGATCAAGGAAAGCATGATTGCACAGCCACCGGAAGATCAGGTGCTGGAAGCACTATTGTCGGGGATACGACTGGAAGGGTTGGACATCCTGCCGTGGAGTAAAACATCGCGCCAACTTGCGGAGCGCATGCGTTTTCTGCATCTGCACATGCCAGACTGGCCTGATCTGATCGAGAATCATCTGACGGATGAGCTGCAGGAACAGCTTGCACCATATCTGGCAGGAATGCGGTCGGCCGCTGATCTGAAGAAACTGTCCATGCATGATGTACTTTTAGGCGGACTTAGCTGGGCGCAGCGGCAGCAGCTGGATGAAGAGGCGCCTACCCACATTCAGGTTCCGAGTGGTTCCCGGATTCCCGTGGATTACAGCAATCCGGAAGATCCGATCCTGGCTGTTCGATTACAAGAGATGTTTGGACAGCAAGAGACCCCTCACATCGGGGGCGGTCGCGTTCCGGTCACGTTGCATCTGTTATCTCCCGCGCAACGCCCTGTACAGGTTACAAGAGATTTGGCGAACTTCTGGCGTGAGACTTATTTTGAAGTGAAGAAAGATTTAAAAGGGCGATATCCGAAACATTACTGGCCGGATAATCCGCTTGAAGCGATCGCAACGAATCGTGCGAAACCGCGAACAACCTGATAATCAGGTTGTTCATAATCTACAGAAGTCAAACTGAACATGTCTATACCTACAGTCTGATGACAGAATAACCCTACGGAACGCTGTATTTTCGCTTTGTCTTGTATGCCCTCTTGCAAATCCAGTAGGCCCGGAGAAATATATGCGTCAGACGGAATCCGCAGTATCGCTGTTTTTCAATTTTTCTCTGAACGATCTCGTCATTTTTTGGGCTCTGCGGGATTCGGCCTTTTGGCTCAAATTAGTATTCATCCATATGATCAATGGCCTAAAAACGTTTGAAAGAGAGAATGACGGGTAATAACATAGCGAACCACTCAAATCCATGAGGAGGTATTCACTATGAAGAAGAAAATCGTAGGTGTGTTTAATACAGAGCGTGAGGCATCCGATGCTATTGAAAGTTTGAAAGCCGAAGGATTTACATCTGACGAGATATCTGTCGTAACGCAGGACAGAGATGAGCTGAAGGCTATTCGGGAAGAGACAGGCACAAAAGCGCCAGAGGGTGTAGCAGCAGGTGCAGCCACAGGTGGTGTGCTTGGAGGTGTAGCAGGTTTGCTTGCTGGCATTGGTGCACTGGCTATTCCGGGGATCGGCCCGATTCTGGCTGCAGGACCTATTGCCGCAGCATTTACAGGTGCAGCTGTAGGTGCAGGAGCCGGAGGATTGGTTGGTGGGCTTGTAGGACTGGGTATTCCAGAAGAGGATGCGAGACAATATGAGGAGTATGTGCAGCATGGTAAAATTTTGTTGCTCGTAGACTCATCGGATCGGGATAGCGCGGTATACGATGTGTTTAACCTTAACCGTCAGACTCATTCCAACATCGATCCTGTGCATGGTGAGGATGTGAATACTACTGATGCCCGTCCAGATCTTGATATGGAAGAACGCCGGATGGAAGCGCAGACCAAAGCTGCTCGTTTCGGCAACAACACCTTTTTGTAAAGACTGAACGCCACAGAACACATGCGGGCTCATTTGGGTTAGAGACTTGAAATAGCAATGATGCATGTGAACGATAAAACAGACTGAAGCCGGTCTCCGCTGAGGAGAGCGGTTTTTGTCCTCATAGGGGATTCGGCTATGTCAGGCAGGGAATAACAATACATACAGCAACACCGCAAGCGCGAGGCCAATCACAAGCAACAGGAGACTGAGAAAGGTGATAAGTCCGGTAGTGGCTTGGAAGGTCTGCTCATTAATCTGTGTGCGTTTACGGTGGTAAGCAATGGCTGAACAACCAATGACGGCAATGCCGCCAAAGAGAGAAGTGATTCCCGTGATGATGGCAGCAAGATGGGCAATGCGGTCATAGGTGGTTGAATGAAAACCGAAACCGGCGGCAAGGAAACCGATCCCGGCCATTGCAATGCCTGTGCGCACCCAGGCGAGAAATGTACGTTCGTTAGCCAAGTGTTGTTGAACCGTTTTGGATTCAGGGATTCTGGATGATTTGTCAGACATTCGTTTTACATACCTCCAATGGATGTTTATCGTTTTTTATTTGATATTGCAAGAATTAAGAAAGGTAGGTTGAGTGATTTGCCTCGCAAAGAACGAATTACTGAAATCGAAACATTACGAGGCCTGGCCTTTGCAGCGGTTGTACTACAGCATTCAATTGCTCATTATTCGTTGGTTCCGCAGGCTGGACTTCAGGATGGCGTCGTGCTGGCCTTGCTACTGATGTTAGCGAAGTTTGCTGTGCCACTTTTTATATTTATAACCGGGATGGTGCTGTTCTACAATACAGGTGATAAGCTCCATTACGGCCAGTTTATGCGAAAAAGAGTCATGGATGTCATCTTGCCCTATGTGGTCTGGTCTCTCATTTATTTTATACTTGCCCCGCGTAACTGGGCAACATTCGGCTGGCAGGACATTCCGGACCTCGCTCTGAAGCTCGTGACGGGTAAGACGGCTTCACATTTCTGGTACATCATTATGCTCATTCAGTTTTACGTGTTTTTCCCGTTGTTTCTGCGTGGTATTCGGTACGTGGTTCATCGTTACCAAGCCAAGGGGCGAATGCTCGCACTGCTGGGTTCAGGCGTCTTATTTCTGGTTCTATCCGATCAATTAAGGAATATTGCCGGATGGATGGAGCGGATGCAAATCCCCGTGCTGACAGATGCTTTTACAACCTATGCAGACCGTAATTTCATCTATTTCTTTTTTTATTTTGTACTTGGTGCTGCGGCAGGACTTTCGGTACAGCGCTGGAAAGAATGGATTAATCGGTTGCGCTGGGTCTACTGGTTGGTGTTTATAATCTTGGGTCTACGGTTTATGTATCTATTAATGCTGGAGTTTCAGAAACCCGAAGGAATTCAAATCCGTTTTTATACCGTCAGCCTGATCAGGCCGGATATGATTTTGTTCCTGATTGCTTCCATCATGGTCATGTACCAATTAGCCAGTAAGCTTCATCACCATCGCGTTCTTTACTGGCTGGGATGGATTGGCGGTATGTCGTATGGAGGATATCTGATGCACATGCTGGTGCTGCGTTACAGTTACATTCCAGACGAATGGTTGTACGTGGCGTGGGGCTGGAATCCTGCGATACGCACGATTGTCACTTGGATTGTAGCACTGACCGCATCTTGTGTGCTGACCTGGCTGATCTCGCGTTTTAAATGGGGAAAATGGATCGTAGGCGTTGTACCGAAACACACCCAAGCCAATAAAACACCTGTTCCGGTCCAAAAATGATTATTTCATCATATGAAAAATTCACAATAATAAAAGCTGTGCTTTCTTACATCAGCCCTCCTATATCCAATCTCTTGATCCTGCTTACTCTCCATAACAACACGTTACAAGAGTGGAATCAGGATCAAGATGGCAGGATCAGAACATATGTTTTATAATGAGAGATAGACAGGTTCTGACAGGAGGGAAAGCGCATGGCTTTTATGATTGCACAGCGGGCATTTATCAAAGTTTATCTGATCACGATGGTGGAGCAACATAGAGGTTATGGTTACGAGATGCTGGAAGCGATGAAGCAGGAATTCAAAGATTACGGATATGTACCACCCCAAAGTGAAGTATATCGGGCATTACATGAGCTGGTGCAACAGGGCATCTTTTATCGAACCAAAAAATTAAAGGGAAACGACCCCAAAGTTGATTTCCAGGAAATTGTTCTTTATCACTTCACTGATGATGGGGCGGCCAAAGCAGAGTTGTACAAGAAACAGGTGAAAGCCGATCTGGATCGTTGTCTTGGCATTTTGCACAAGGCAGAAGCGGATAATTACGGTACGAAAGGAAGATGAGCATGAACAGACCTCTGCAGTGGGGTGTACTGGGTACTTCAACGATTGCCAAAAATGCTATTATTCCTGCAATTCAGCAGTCTGAGCGTGGTGAAGTACTGGCGATTGCCAGCCGCTCCAAAGAAAAGGCTGAAGCTCTGGCCGAAGAGATGGACATTGTCAGATCCTATGGCAGTTATGAGGAACTTATTGCTGATCCGGATATCCAGGCCGTCTATATCCCGTTGCCAAATCATCTGCATCGAGAGTGGACGATTAAAGCTGCCGAGGCAGGAAAGCATGTGCTTTGTGAAAAACCTGCCGCGCTGAATGCCAAAGAATCCATAGAGATGATTAAGACATGTGAACGTCATGGGGTGTTGTTCTCAGAAGCTATCATGTATCGATATCATCCGAAGCACAGACGGGTGCAGGAGATTATCGAGAGTGGCGAGATTGGAACGGTCAGAGCGATTCATGGTAATTTTACATGTAATACCGCAGATGACAAAGATAATGTGAGATTCAAGAAACATATGGGTGGCGGTTCTATTTTTGACCTCGGTGTATATCCCATTTCTGCTGCCCGGATGTATCTGGGACAAGAGCCGGAGGCCGTTACGGTTCATGCCTTATTTTCAGAGGAACATGATGGTGTGGATATGATGGCTTCAGGTCTGATTGAGTTTCCTAACGCAGTGGCTCTGACCTTTGATTGCGGCATGTGGGCGTCAGGACGGGCTGAGATGGAGATTCTCGGGACGGAAGGACGTATTGAGCTGCCTAAAGTGTTCGGCTGGGAGAATAGCGATATTCCGCCTCAGATCATCATTCATACGGATTCCGTCAGCCGGGAGGAACGAGTGTCGGTATCCAACTCCTATGTGCTTCAGGTCGAAACATTTGCAACGGCAGCTCTTGAGGGAGAGGCGCTACCTTTCGGTCCGGACAACACCATTTTGAACATGCGTGTGATTGATGCCTGTTTGGAATCCGCGCGCAAGCGTCAGCGGGTGCTGGTGGAACGTAGTCCGATTTAAACAACTGCTACAGCTGTAGTGCAATGACCTCCGGACTTTAACCTTTAGGCTGTAAATTTTAAAATCAGGGATGATACAGGACTCCATCGATGACGATGAGAGTCTTTTTTGTGTGGTTATGCAAGGGCCATTCAGGATGGAGAGTTAAGCCTAATATTTGTTTAGATATTCAACGTTAAAAACATCCTTAAGGAACAACGTTAAAAATACTTTCACGTTTGTATTGATTTTTGCATAAACTTCGTTAAAATAATATTAACATGAAAAATATTTTAACGTTGAGGAGTGGAACAGTGATGAACGAGGGTGCTGTGGCGGGGAAACAAGGTTTGGGAGAATTAATTCGAATCAGGCCATATATGCAATTTATGTTGAGTAAGATGGTGTCCCGCTTTGGGGATTCCATCGATTCGATTGCATATAGCTGGATGGTGTATATTTTAACCGGCTCCAAGGTACTGATGGGCACACTTCTAGCCGTTAACTTTTTACCGAATATTCTGTTTGGGCTGTTCGCCGGGGCATTGGTGGATCGATTATCTCCGAAAAAAGTCATCGTCATGACGAATACCGGACGCGGAGTGATGGTTGGACTTACAGCACTTTTATTCGCCCTGGGGCAACTTGAAGTGTGGCATTTATTTGTATTCACGGTTCTAAACTCCTTGCTGGAATGTTTCACGTCACCTGCCGAGGTGTCCAGTGTTCCCAGGTTATTGCCTCAGTCCATGTTGCTTTCTGGTAACGCGATGACCTCTTCAGCGACTCGATTGGCTGAACTGGCGGGGCTAGCCGCGGCAGGCGCTTTAATTGCAACTGTGGGTATCGCGTGGACTATCTGGATTGACGCCGCGTTGTTTGCACTAAGCGCAATCTTGATGAGCCGGGTGGACTATCCAGAATGGATGTCACCACGAGCAGTGTCATCTGGCGCCAAGAGTCTGATCTCCGAGATGGCGGAAGCTTTTCATTTTCTACGTAAACATGCCTTGTTATTTGTCTCTTCCGTGTTATTCGCTTGGGTTAACTTCTGCCTGATGCCATTTAATGTGCTACGTACACCTTACGTGATGGAAACACTGCAAGCAGGTGCTTGGGGATTAAGTCTGCTTAGTGGGCTTTTAGTTGGAGGGATCGTGCTTGGGGGTCTGTGGATGTCACAACAAGGGACGCGTTACCGTAAAAGCGTGCTGGTTATCTCCGGCATTGTTATGCTTGGTTGCGGATACGCCATGACTGCACTTCCGGCTTATATGACGTCATTCCAGCTTCCAACGGCAGGTGTGTTCTGTCTGCTTATGGGTTTAGGTATACCGCTTGCTACAACGCCGCTCGTTTCATATCTGATGGAAGTAACCCCAGGTCATATGCTCGGAAGAGTGTCTGCGCTGCAAAGTATGCTGGTCCTAAGTGTTTCACCACTCGGTAGCCTTCTGTCCGGTGTTCTGGCCGATTGGTTTTCAATGCCGATCCTGTTCATTGTATTTGGCTTATTACTGGGGTTGTCTGCGATATTACTTCTTACCAGCAAAAGTTTTCGGCGGGAGATGTAAGTGTACGTCCTTTTGACCGAAGTCCTGTCTGAACGGTATAATATAGGGAACGAAGGGCAGGCAGGTACCCCGGAAATGAGGACTCGGATATGCAGCAACATAAAGTGCTCTCAACAATTGAAGAGATCAAAATATATTCTGATCCATACCGGATACAGATTATGAATATGTTTAACCGCCAGGGCAGACCTTCCACCGTGAAGGAAATTGCAGATCTGATGGGAGAAGTGCCTGCGAAGGTGCATTATCATGTGAAAAAACTGGAGAAAATCGGTCTTCTAACCATGGTATCCACTCGGGAAATCAACGGCATTATCGCAAAATATTACGAGCCCTTCTCGGGTGAAATCCACCTTCGTCACAAGGATGAAGAGGATGAAAATTCGCCGCTGAAGCAGGTTTTTCGCTCCGAAACGCTAAAGTTGCTGAACGAAATGTTCGAACAGAGCCGCCAGCGTTTTATGAATCATGCAGAGCATGATCGTCAGGAGAAACGTTTTATCTCAGACATGACGCTCTACGCTACGGCGGATGAAGTAGAAGAGCTATATCAGCAGATTGTGGAGCTGTGCAAACCGTATTTAACCAAGGATGAACAGAAATCAGACCATCAGGTTTTTCAGCTGTTCACGGCGCTGTCCAAAGAGGCACAGGTTGCGTCGCATTCTGATTCTGGAATTAAGAAGAAAAAGGCAGTTTCGGCTGGGCAAAAAAAAGAAAAAGAAAAAGAGTCTGCTTCCAATGCATCTACAAAGGCACCCTCAAAGGCATCGAAAACATCCGAAACATCAAGTACGGCGAAAAAATCGAAACCTGCTGCCAAACGGAAAGCCTCAGAACCTAAGGCCTTTGATTCTACAGATGAATAGCTGATCAAGATCGAAATGAAATATGATAGTTCTTTCTAGTGTAAGGCGCAGGACGAACCAAATGTAGACGTATGATAGTCGATTCATTCATTTTAGGAAGAGAGAACAATCGGGTAGCATGGAGTTACAGCAAAAAAGCCGCCAATGGCGGCTTTTTATTATCATAATGCGATAGGGCTGATTCCATCCGAGTCGATGTTACTTTACATGTTCTCGTCGTAATCCTTCACCTCTCGTTTGGCGGCCATCGCGGGGGAATTGGATGTACCATAGTCCTCTACGGCTTCCCATGCTTCTGCATGGTCAAACTTGCCCGCGTTACGCTGTCTCACTTCCCCGGCACCACTCGGTGGCATCGTCATGACCTCCTCCTCAACAGGACGATCATTACTTACGTCCCGGTTCGGAGTATCATCGATGCAATACGCGGTATAAGGTATAGCTTGCAAACGTTCAAAAGGGATCTCTTTGCCACATGTAACACAGGTTCCATATGTACCCTCATTCATACGTTCGAGGGCTTCATTGACCTGATTAAACTCTTCGGTTAGTGTATCGTCGATTGCGAGGTCACGACTGCGTTCAAACGTTTCTGTTCCCGCATCTGCCGGGTGATTATCGTAAGAGGAGAGTTCGCCTGTAGAATCTTTTAACGACTCTGCTGGTGCGCCATCCTCCATACTGGATTCAAAATGACGTTGCAGATCCTCACGCTGCTCCAGCAGGGCTTGCTGCAATTCTTTACGTTGATCTTGGGTTAATGTACTCATAAGGACATGCTCCTTTCCCGCTTGAGGGGGTGTAGTGACTTCTTACCCGAAAAGCAAGTGAGGCAATCATTTTGCACGGGAGAGGGCGGTTTCGTTTTATATCTGATGCATTATGTGTTATAAAAAATAGAGAGAGAAATTGCCGTGTGTTCTTTTCGAATGAATGGAACCGCTGCTCGGCTATAATGGAGGGTTGTCAAGATGGATGAACATATGAAACGAAGATTGGACAAACAGAGACAATTGTTCAAACAACTGGGTGTACAGCTGGATGCTTTATCAATTCATGAGAAACAGTTCAATTATAAACTTCGTGGTTATGACCCGGACGAGGTAGATGCGTACCTGGATCTGGTGATTAAGGATTACGAGCGCTTTTATGCGAATATTGCGGATTTAATGGATAAATGGCAGGAACAACAGTTGACCATTCGTGACCTCAAAAATTCGGTCAAACCTGTCGAAGACCCGAATAAGATTGATCGCAAACAACTGGATGACATCGTGAAGCAACTGGAGTATACTGTGCGACAACTCAAAGTCAGAGCACGTCCTGAAAAGGATCTGTTTATGGAATAAGGCTGGAACATCCGGGATTATATTAAAAAAGGTGGTTAATCATGAGTACTCATTTTTCGGTCAGTGTGCATTGTTTGTTGTTACTGTCTCTCAGCGCGCCTGAACGAATCACGTCTGCTGAAATTGCGGGCAGCGTAAATACCAATCCTGTCGTTGTCAGACGTATACTGGGAGGGCTGAAAAAGGCAGGATTAGTCAATTCTTCACCAGGCACTCGAGGGTTTTATTTGGCAAAGCCAGCGAGTGAAATTACACTTGCCATGGTTTATGAGGCAGCCAAGGATGAAGGACCATTGTTCCCGATTCATGGCAATTGTAATCCCAATTGTGAAGTAGGCCTTCAAATCGATGGACTGCTGACCAATCTGTATCAGATTGCTGAATCTAAAGTGGAGCAGTTCTTTGCAACGATCACGCTTGAAGATATGGAGCGTACCAGTACCGAGCGGATCCAGGCTTCACAATTAGAGGCGAACCAGAAGTCGAACTAAGGGAAGGCGGTAATCACATGAGAATCATTGTTATCTCCGACACGCATCTACCAAAAAAAGCAAAAACGTTACCAGCACCATTGGTTGACGCATTGACTAGTGCAGATCTCATTCTCCATGCAGGGGACTGGTCAGACTGGAGTGTGTATGAATTGCTAAGCCATTACGCTCCGGTCGAAGGTGTAGCTGGTAACACGGACCCATCCGAGATTGGAGAGAAGCTGGGATTCTCGCGAATTGTTGAAGCGGAAGGATTACGGCTTGGACTTGTGCATGGTCATCGTGGATCAAACGGAACAGAGCAGAACGCCATTCAGACCTTTGCTGGAGAGCAACTGGATGCGGTAGTCTATGGACATTCCCATATTCCGGTGATGCATACCGTAGATGGTTTACTTGTATTTAATCCGGGTTCACCCACGGACCGCCGGTTTCAGAAGCGATTTTCGTTTGGAATCATGACGGCAGAAGATGGGAAATTGCAGGCCGAGCATGTTTTTTTTGATCGTGAATAGATCGTGTTTTTGTGGACAAGTTGGCTTGGCTAACGATAGAACAACATTCTATATAAAAGGTGTCTCTGAACAGAAGTCATTTCTGATTTAGAGACGCTTTTTTTTGTTTTTGGAAGATGATTTTGGCTTGAAACGTTATCTCTGAATGGGGAATATGTGCGGTTTGTTATCTGTCATTCATCTGTTTACGTTATGCTCTATGGCGGTGATCGAGAGAGTGATACAATGCGTTTACGACACAAAATGAATGCGTTTACATAAAGGGGAGGTTCAAGAACATGAAACTGTCCATATTCACTGTTGCTGTCCCTGACCTGGATGCTAACGAGCTGGCTTCCGCAGCGGCGGCAGCGGGCATCGCTGGAATCGAGTGGAGATATCGCGGCATACCGGAGGATGCGTCGGCTGAACAACCTTCGTTCTGGCGGAACAATCGTTGCTCCATCGATCCGGACAGATGGCAGGAACAAGTTCCTGTTTTTCGGGAAGCAGCTGAAGCTCATGACAGAAAGTCTATCGCTCTTGTGCCATATCTCAATTGTGGAGACATGGTTGCAACCGAGCAAGCATTCCAGGCCGCATCTACACTTGGCGCTTCGATGATGCGTGTGGGTGTTCCGGGTTATGACCGGAGTACAGCTTATCCCGAGTTATACGGGAAGGCCGTTCGTTATCTAAACGAAGTTCAGGATATAGCGAAACAGTATAACGTTAAGGCTGTTATTGAAACGCATCATCAAACGATTGCGCCAACGGCTTCTCTAGCCTATCGTCTTGTACAATCTCTTGACCCGGAGCATGTCGGGGTACTCTATGATCCGGGCAACATGGTGCATGAAGGGTATGAAAACCATCGCATGGGACTTGAACTGCTTGGTCCGTATCTCGCCCATGTGCATGTGAAAAATGCAGGGTGGTACAAGAAGGAAGTCGCGAATATATCTGATCAGAAGGCGTTGACTCCGAGAAGTGACTCTGAACAATCGCTAAGCACGTTGTGGGAATGCCACTGGGCTCCGCTGACGGAAGGTATGGTGGACTGGGTGCAGATGGTACGTGATCTGAGAGCAGTTGGCTATGACGGTTATTATGGCATCGAAGATTTTAGCGGAACTTTGGATTCCAGAGCGATGTTACAGCATTTTGCAGACGTTTTTGCTGAAATTGAGCGTCGCGTAAACGAGGAGGAGCAAGCATGAGTATCGTTCGAGTAGCGGTCATTGGAATTGGAAATATGGGGGCATCACATGCCAGAACATTGGTGGCTGGAGAAGTACCGGGTGCAGAATTAGTAGCTGTATGTGATGTGAGAAAAGAGATGGAGAGCTGGGTAACGAGTAACCTTCCGTCTACCGTAACGTATTGGCAGGATGCTGAGCAGATGATGTCTTCGGGAACAATTGATGCCGTCATTGTTGCCACGCCACACTACGATCATCCCGAACAAGCGATCCAGGCATTCCGGCATGGCCTGCATGTGATGATCGAAAAACCAGCAGGTGTGTATACAAAACAGGTACGGGAGATGAACGAAGCTGCTGCGGCAAGCGGTAAAGTGTTCTCCATCATGTACAATCAGCGGACCAATCCGCTGTACATTAAGCTGCGTGACCTGATTGCCTCAGGTGAGCTTGGTGAGGTGCGGCGTACCAACTGGATTATTACGAACTGGTATCGTTCTCAGAGTTACTATGATTCCGGCGGCTGGCGTGCAACATGGGCAGGCGAAGGAGGCGGTGTGTTGATTAACCAAGACCCGCATCAGCTGGACTTGTGGCAATGGACGATTGGCATGATGCCTGTTCGTATGCGTGCCTTCTGCGCCTTCGGTAAATACCGGAACATTGAAGTGGAAGATGACGTGACCGCTTATGTCGAATATGAAAATGGAGCGACGGGGGTGTTTGTAACCACCACGGGTGAAGCACCAGGAACGAACCGCTTTGAGGTTAGCGGCGACCGCGGTAAAATCGTCATCGAAGACGGACAACTCACCTTCTGGCGCTTGCGCGAATCGGAGCCAGAGTTCAATCAACGTTTTACCGGCGGATTCGGACAGCCGGAATGCTGGAAATGCGACGTGCCGATTACAGGCATTGAGACAGGTCATCCAGGGTTAATCCGCAACTGGGTTGATGCGATTCGCACAGGTGCCCCGCTGATCGCTCCTGGGCAGGATGGCATTCACGGCTTAACGTTATCCAACGCGATGCTGCTGTCCACTTGGACGGATAACTGGGTTGATCTGCCGATCAATGAAGACTTGTTCTATGAGCACTTGCAGGAACGGATTGCCAATTCAACAACGAAGAAAGACAAAGCATATGCGGGCGGTCAGCCCGCCGATCTGAGTCAGACCTTTAAATGATGATGTAGATAAGTTCAACTGAGGATTTACACGGAACACTCCGATGACCTCTGAACCTCAAACTTGATCTATATGTGTTTTTGAATATAACTTTTAAAAAGGATGGGATAACATGGCTAAAGACGGAATGTTCTATGCACCCAAAAGTGTGACAAAAGAAGTTGTGTGTCAACCGGGAGAGTTCACAATCGCAGCTGTAGCATTAGATCACGGACATATCTATGGTATGGTTGGCGGTTTGCTGGATGCTGGAGCTACGCTCAAATGGGTATATGACCCGGACCCGGCGAAGGTGGAGGCATTCCGTAAACAATTCCCTCAGGCACAGGTCGCCACATCCGAAGCGGAAGTACTCGCGGATGAAGAGGTATTACTGGTAGCAAGCGCAGCTATAACATCAGATCGCGCACCACTCGGCATGAGAGTGATGGCGGCTGGCAAAGATTATTTTACGGACAAAGCCCCATTCACCACGATGGAGCAATTAGACTTGGCGCGTGAAGAAGTGAAGCGTACGGGCAAAAAATACATGGTGTATTACAGTGAACGCTTGCACGTGGAAAGTGCCATCTATGCGGGACAGCTCATTGAACAAGGAGCCATCGGCAAAGTAGTTCAAGTTATGGGTACAGGACCACACCGCTTGAACGCGGGCGGAAGACCAGATTGGTTCTTCAACCATCAGCAATACGGCGGCATTCTCTGTGACATTGGTAGTCACCAGATTGAACAGTTCTTGACCTTTGCGTCGTGCAGTGATGCACAGGTAGCATTCAGTCGGGTCAACAATTTCAATCACCCACAGTTCCCTGAACTGGAGGATTTCGGTGAAGCTTCCCTGATCGGTGATAACGGAGCATCCGGCTACTTCCGCGTAGACTGGTTCACACCGGACGGCCTCGGCACTTGGGGCGATGGCCGTACCGTTATTCTCGGTACAGACGGTTACATCGAGCTGCGCAAGTACATCGACATTGCACGCGAGCCGGAAGGGGATCAGGTGTATCTGGTTAACCATGAGGGTGAGTTCAGATACAACGTCAAAGGCAAAGTCGGTTATCCATTTTTCGGTCAGCTCATCCGCGATTGTCTGGATCGTACCGAGACTGCTATGACACAGGAGCATGCATTCAAGGCAGCAGAGCTGTGCCTGATCGCCCAACATAAAGCCATGAGCGAACGCGTAGTGTGGAGTGTCGGTGGCAAGTAAGGTTTAGGAGTTGGGAGTAAGATTTTAGGTATGAGGCAGTAAGCCTTTAATATAAGTCAGAGCAGTCCCATTGTAACTGTAGGTATGCTTGTTAGTTCGTACTAACAAACGACGCGCGGTTGAGGGACTGCTTTTCTCTATTGACGACTTCGCAGATGGAACAAATTGGGTTATATTAGATGTAGTACGCATATGAGTTTGAAATGAGAGGTATATACGAAGTTCGTAGATATATCGGACTTAGCTAAATGTCTGGGACACTGTGAATGCAATAACACTTCTATAAACTCAACAATCGTAAAAAACACAATTATATGCAATTCGAAGTGGTTGATCTCCTCGTATAACAATATATTAATACATCAACACCTTCGGCCCTCAGTTCGCGAGGAGTAGTAGCAAGGGAGTGGAATCAGCGGCCACATCCTCATCGATTAACCGCTTCGCGGTCGGTTGCTGGCGTTGATTTAAGTAGGTGCGTAGTCGTGAATACAAAAACGTTATACTACAGAATCAAATGAAAAGAGAGCCGTTTGGCTCTCAATTAGAATTTATATTTAATTCATTATGTAATTGAAGAGCATCTTTAAAACCTTGCAAGTAGATTTCACGTTCTAGGATTGTTTGAACTGAGAGGTCTGCATCATCGTAAAGAAATAGAGTTTTATGCATATCTTGAGGTAGAAGTTCATGTAACTGTTTGAAGTAAAGATTTCGATCAGATGAGAATTGATTATAAATAGTGTTGTTCTTGAGAAGGTCGCTATATAAGGCTTCAATCCGATTACGTATCAACGAATCAAGTAAGACTTCTAAGGAATTGTACATAAATGATCACCTTTCGTCATGTTTTATTTTGCAAACAAAAGTTTAACTTATTAAATATTATTTTATCATAACGAAATAAATAGTCAAGACATATAAAAGATATTTTTGATTAATAAAATATATTTTCATATAATTAAAGAAAAATTTAATTCAGATATGAAGGAGTACCAGATGATAAGTTATAAACCATTTCAAAAATTATTGATTGACAGGGAGATTAAGAAACAAGATTTATTGAAAATGACGGGGATTTCTTCGGCAACGATGGCAAAGCTGAACACGAATGAGTATGTATCTTTAGAAGTCATTGATAAGTTATGTACGGCATTGGAATGCCAGCCTGGAGATCTTTTGGAACATCTAACAGACCAATGAAAGAATAGAATATAAGAGGATGTTGGTTAACTCGAAGATGTGATTCCGTCGTATAACATAATATTCAAGCAGCGGCTCCAATGGAGCCTTGGTCTGCTGGATGAATTTTGTGGAAGCATTTCAGCAGACACATCCAACTTCGTTGGACGTCGTGAATACAGGAACGTTATCTGAAATCAAATTAAAGGAGAAATAAAATGGGAAAAAAATTAACTATATTTCTTGTGGACGGTTCGGAAACAGGACCTCGAACAATCGAAATCGGTAATTGGTCAGGAAAGGCTGTATATTCTCAACGTTCTTCTTTACCCAAAATTATAGAGCGCTCTGAATTTGATAGACCAGGAGTATATATTTTAAAGTCCTTACCAAACAGTGAAAACTATAATGAACGCATATACATAGGGGAAGCAGAGAATCTCAAAAAAAGATTAAAACAACATTTAGCGGATTCAGATAAGGACTTCATTGAGATTGTAGCTTTTATAAGCAAAGACGAAATGCTCACTAAGTCTCATATAAAGTATTTAGAATCTCGAATTATCTCTTTATCTAAAGAAGCAAAAACAGCCGAGATTGATAATTCGGTTCAGCCTGAACTATCAACTCTCCCGGAAGCTGATATTTCGGATATGGAGTATTTTCTAGAACAAATGAAATTAATTTTTCCAGTAGTTAATTTTATGTTCTTGGTTCCTTCTACCCTCAAACAATCAAGTGAGACTGTAATTGCTCCAGTACAAGTCAATAGCGATATTGTATACACGCTTAAAAGTAAAAGAGCTTCTGCTAAATTGATTGAAACTGAAAAGGGCTATGTAGTTCTGTCTGGATCTCAAAGTTGTAAACAAACGTCAAGTTCAATCTCTGAAGGATGGATCAAGCAGAGAAATAAGTTGATAGAAACCGGAGTCCTAATCGATAGTGGAGAATTTTATATATTCAAAGAGAATGCGATTTTTTCTAGTATTAGTGCAGCGACTGCTGTAGTCCTAGGACGTCAAGCAGCTGGACCAGTAGAGTGGGTAGATGCTAACGGAAGGACATTTAAGCAGAACCAAGAAAAGAAATTTGAAAGCGAAAACAGTGAAGGTTAATTTGACATCTCATAACAATATACTCACGCTGCGGGCATACGCCCTTGATCCGGCATTCGCCGGACACCCGACATGTGTCGGGTCGTGAATACAGGAAGGTTATAAGAAATTGGCGCAAGATATTAAGAACCGGGGTGATACCTATGAAGTTCATATTGATATTTGGCCCACAGGCCGTTGGAAAGATGACGGTTGGTCATGAATTAACGAAAATAACGGAATTGAAATTGTTTCACAATCACATGTCGATCGAGCTATTTCATCCCTTTTTTGGTTTTGGTAGTGAAACTTGGAGGTTATCAAGTATCGTAAGAAGAGAGCTTTTTGAATCGTTCGCAAGCAGCAACCAGTATGGACTTATTTTTACTTACCTTTGGGGGTTTGATCTTCAGAAGGACTGGGAATTCGTCAAGCAAACATGTAACTTGTTTGAATCGAAAGGGGCAGAAATTTATTTTGTTGAATTAGAGTCAGATATAGAAGAACGATTAAAACGAAATAAAACGGCGTTTAGACTTGATCAAAAACCAACAAAAAGAAATATTGAATATTCTGAAATGGACTTAATCAAAACGATGGAAGAACATCGACTCAATTCTAAAGAGGGAGAAATTACTAGAGAGAACTATTTGAGAATCAATAATACAAATTTAAGTGCAGATGAAGTCGCAAGATTAATTAAAGATGAATTTAATTTATAGTACGTGTGAGTAATTCAAGAAGACAGCAACATCCGATAACATAATATTCACGCTGTGGACATTCGTTCTTGGTCCGGCGTTGCTAGACACCCAGCATGCGCTGGGTCGTGAATACGGGAACGTTATACAAAACCTGTGCAAGTGATAATACAAGAAATTTTGGCTAGTGGGGGATTAGAAATGAATAAAATGGTTGAGTATGGTTTTTTATGTGGCAGTAAGGATGAAAAGGTGCTTATGAGTGCTCTTTACAGTTTTTTAGAACCATTAAATAGAACTTTCTCAAAAACGAGGAACAAAAGCTTGTTAGATTCGAGGCTTCCATATGTTTATAAATATTATTATTGGAATTTGAACAAAGAAAAACAAGTATATATAGAAGTTTATCCCAACAAAGATTTAGAAGGGAAATATAAGTTTTCGAACGAGGACGTTGGCTGGATACTCTTTGCTAATATTATAGATCAAACACCACCTTACCATGTAACAATCGAAGAGCAAGAAAGGTATCTCCATGATATTTTAGCCTCATCGAATTTTGAGTATTTAAAGTTATATGAGTACAAAAATGGTGAGGAGAGATTGTAAAGGAATGAATATTTAATGATTTTAGTTTTGGAAGGCGGCGGATATGAAGGAGCTGATTTTAGTCAAGGAGTTAGGCAGCCTGTCGATAATAAACAGGTACAGATATTTCTCGAACTCAAAAATCAAAAATTTAATCCAGAGGTGATTAGAGATAAAGAATGTTACTTAGAGGTGAATATTGAGGGTGTGAGAAATAGCCTGAATAGAATTCTAAAGATTTATACAGAAAGAGCAAGCAAGGAAGAACAAGATATAATTATATGCCAAGCAATGAATGAAGTTTTTGAAGGATATGAAGGTGCCTATATCACTAAAGAACATATTCAAAAATTGTCTTCAAAATAGCAGAAGATTTTGTGAATTGGAAATATAGAATTGACACGGAATTATCTATTGATTTAGAAAAATGAGTTTCTAGATCAACTGAAAGTAATAGGAAGGCGAATAAACAATAAAGAACCCCAAGCCGCTTATTCAGAGAAGAATGAATCTTCGTATAATATAATATTTACGCTGTGGGCATGCGCCCTTGAATCGGCATTCGCCGGACACCCAGCGTTCGCTGGGTCGTTAATGCACAAACATTATCTGAAATCTGCAATTAGGAAAAGTACAAACTAGGAATAATACAAACATTGAAAGGAGGAATACCTATGAAGTCAAGATTGATACTGATAGATGGAATGCCGGGCTCCGGTAAGTCAACGATTGGGAAAGTAATAGGTTCAAAGTTGAATAAAATGAATATTCAAAATAGATTTTATCACGAATTGGAAGAGAACCACCCATTGCGAATATACGATAAGACGTTTACTTCCTTTACTATTCAAGATGAAGCGGAGTGGTTTACTACAAAAGTTGAACAGCTATTCACTGATTTTGTCAATGAAAGAGTCGGGCGAGACGAAGTTACAATTATGGAAAGTTACGTTTTTCAGAATACGCTTGGTTTTGCCTTTAATATGCAAATGGACAAACAAAGAATATTAGATTTGACCAAGAAAGTACAACTTATTTTAAGTCGTCTCGACCCGATCCTCATTTATTTTTATCAAACTCATGTAGAACAACATTGGAAATGGATATGTAGTGTTCGTGGACCTGAGTTCACACAAGATCGTTGTGGACTTTACACGGATAATGATTTTATTGAAGCGGGACATTTTTGGACGAAAAACCAAGATTTCATTTTCAATATCGTTCAAGAATGGGAGATACCAAAACTGATCATAAAAAACGAAAAGTACAATTGGGAAGACAATGAGAATAAAGTGAATCATTTTTTGGAGGGATTTGAAGAAGACACTGACATCCGATAATTTAAGCAGACAACCCCGGAGTACATGAATACAGGAATGTTTAACTAAAATCGATAGGAAGAGGAATGAAAATGGATAACCAAATAACAATCAGGCACCTTTCAAATCATGAAGAAGTATCTTTATTAAATTTTGAATTTTCAAAAAGATATCCATGGTACACCTCGAATGACTATTTCTATAAGTGCTTGGAAGAAAATATAGAAGGCAAGAGAGTGACTTTAATGGCCTACTATGGAGATACATTGGCTGGGTGTTGCCACTTAATGTTTACTTCGGATTATCCGTATTTTAAAACAGGTAATATCCCAGAAATAAATGACTTGAATGTTTTTCCAGAGTTCAGGAGGAAGGGGATCGCAAGTACAATGTTCGATGAACTCGAAAGAATAGCATCCAAGAGATCCAGATTCATTGGCTTAGGAGTAGGGCTCTATAAAGATTACGGTAATGCTCAAATGATGTACAACAAACGCGGGTATTACATGGATGGTCAAGGAATCGTCTATAACAATATTGAAGCAAAACCCGGAGAGCAAGTGATGGTAGACGATGATCTGCTGATGTATCTAATTAAACCATTGGATAATGAGCTGTGAATGTAGATTAAAGAAGTGTCGAGATCAATTAACATTCTATTCAAGCTTTGGGCATACGCTGAGGCCGTGAGTACAGGAACGTTAAGTGAAATCACCAAAAGGAGTGAGCTTTTGATTCTGGAGTACTTAAAAAAGTATGCTAAAAAAGCATATGGAGAAGTTCATTCGATAACGACTTCCCCCGGTTTTTTATTTGCTAATGATCCCAAGTTAAGAGAGAAAGAACTCTATCATAACTACTTCTACATCCATGGATTTAACCGATTGATTAAGCATAATCGAATATCATCAGAGAAATTAATCGAAACCTTTTCTTATCTAGAGGAAGAGATTGAGCAGTATCTTAAAACGTATTATAAGAGTAAAGACTTTATTTTGTATTTGAAAGCGGATTCCTTAGTACCTGCATTTACAGTGACATTGCTTTCTTATTATGAAGACGAGGGTTTGAAGGAAAGTTGCTCCTTGCCTGAACTAATTGATTGGTATAAAGAAAATGCTTGTTTTGATGGATTGAAAATCATAGAGAATGAAACAAGTGAAGACCATCTAGAAGTACAGTCTGAAGATATCTTTCCTGTTGTCGCAAAGACATATATAAAGATCATAAGGACCTAGTCGGGTCGTGAATACGGTAAGGTTATGTGAAATAGACTCAGAATTTATATGATATGGGGGATTGTCATGAAAATTGTTTTTAAAAATTTTGACGATTCGTATTATGAACAAGTTTGTGATTTTTTGATTGAACTATCAAAAAACGATCGTAAACATATCAATTGGAATTGGGCAAGGTGGGAATGGATGTTTTTTCATCCTGAATTTAATCGTGACTTAAAAAATAAAATTGGTTTATGGTATCATTCTGATGAGTTAGTAGCTATAGCAACGTATGACCATTATTTCGGTGAAGCTTTTTTTGCTACTAAACAGGGATTTGAAGAGTTAGAAAAAGATATATTAGAATATGCTATTGCTACTTTCAGTAATGAAAGTGGCCTTGGGATTGCGGTGAATGATAAAGATATCCATACTGTAGATTTACTGCGTAGTTATCATTTTGTTACGCATGATCAGACGGAAAACATACTTGAGCTTGCACTAGAGAATGTTAGCCTTGAAGGTACAATTTCTGAAGGCATAACCCTAAAAAACATTGATATAAAGAATGACTTATATAAACTTCATCATATGTTATGGCAAGCATTTGATAACGAAGGGCCTGTACCCGTTGATGAAGTTACGATGAATAAGCAAAAAGAAATGTTATCCGCAACCCATTTGAACCCGCTTCTACATGTTGTGGCTGAAAATAAATATGGGGAATATGTTGCATACTGTGGCTTATGGTATAGTCCGAAAACAGATTATGTTTATGTTGAACCTGTATGTACGGTTCCTGAGTATCGTCATAAAGGTCTAGGCCAAGCAGTGGTTATGGAAGCTTTAAAAAGAGGCCGTTCCTTAGGTGCTAAAAAAGCATATGTTATTTCTGATAGTCATTTTTATAAGTCATTAGGATTTCAGCAACATTCACATTATACATTCTATTGGCAAAACATCTGATATTTCGATCATCGTTAAGTGATAGTTGTTGAGTCGCTGTCGATCCATAGTCCGAGTTGAAGCATAGATGAGGTTTCAAAGAAGCTTATTCAGTAGCAGGGAAGCATATTCGGTCGGACAACCTTGCACTGTTTAATCGCGGATCTCTCTATTCACTTAAGGCAGTGAAAATTCGTGAATACAGGAACAAAATAAAGAAATATAACTGGTGAATAGGAGGTAATAAAATGGGATTTCCAACACATATCGTATCAGCGGGTGGAATAGTAGAGGATGGAAACGGAAATATACTTTTGGTAAAAGCTCATGATGATGGATGGGTATATCCTGGTGGGATTACTGAAGTTGGGGAAAATCTAATTGATGGTGTGATCCGTGAAATCAAGGAGGAAAGTGGAATTGATGTTACAGTAAGCCATTTAGTTAACATTGTATCAAGCACGGGAATACATAAGTGGTATGACGGAGTAACTGATGTTCCAACGAAGGTTATGTTTGATTTTGTATGTAAAGTTGAGGGAGGAGAGTTAAGTACTTCTGAAGAAACAAGTGATTGCCGCTGGGTTGCAAAGGACAAGGTTCTGGATTTTATTACTCTCCCAGCCATTCGAACTCGTTACGAAGCTTATTTAAATTTTAGTGACTCGGTGAATTATATTGAGTATATTACTCCGACCACGACAGAATGTAATGTAAAAGTTCAAAGGTATTTATAATTTTTATTAAGGAGGATAAATGAATACAGAACTTAGAGACACAATGCAGAATACAATTGACCGTTTCGTATCGCCTAATGCAGAAATATTGAGTATTAAAGATCAGGATCTTGCTTACGGCACCTCAGCTGTAGAACTTAAAAGACATGAAATATTACTTAGAAATGATACTCGTGATTGGAGTATTAATCTTATTTCAAAGAGAGCGTCACTCATTGAAAGGCGTACATTAAATTATCTAAATGATCAATCAGCAAATGTTCCATTTAGTTTTACATTAAATATGACAAGTAACAGCCGAGAATATCTTTGCATGCAGGATGTAGATTATGAAACGGATTACAATAATTTAGATATCGAACTGCTTCAAAAAAATGAACAAGCTGCTCTGGCAGATATACATGCGTTCAACTTTGAAAAATATTATAAATTGCAATGGCTTCCATTGCTTGATTCAAGATATATTAAATCAATACTGAACGAGAAATGGGGACCGACTTGGAATAATGCAAAATCAGATCCGGATTTTATAAGTCATTTTGGTGATCTTATTCCAGAGATTGATAAGGTTGCAGAGCATATAGTTAAGGACATGGATAAAGTTCTCAGAGATGAAAGCTCCCATACCCTTGTACATAACGATCTACACCCCGGCAATACATTAGTTCACAAAAACCGAAATGTATATTTCATTGATTGGGAAGAAGCACATTATGGTTCCTTATACATTGATGTAGCGCTTAGGTATAGAGAGTTTTCTCAAGCCGAGAACTATAGAATGTTGATGAATTCGAGAGGATTAAATCTATCGGCGGGTAAATTTAAACTGAATTATACAATTACGTCCAGATACTTGGGATTACGATATATGTCATGGTTTTTATCCACGTGGAAAGATGATAAGAGATGGCTGGACGAATTAAACAAGTATATAAATATGACTGTATCCTAGATAAGATATGAAACTACTTTAGTGATGGAATATAACGTAATATTTATGTTACGCACATTCGCCCTTGGTCTGGTATGTACACGAAGGTGATTTAGGCATTAAGAACAGAGAGGCATTTGCAAGAAAGGACGTTTATGTGCCTTACAGCAGTGAAGGCGATGTGAAGTACGAACATCATCTATATGTCTGCAATAGAGAAAGTGAGGAACTACAAAGACATAGGTGAATTCAGAGACAATCGCAAAGCCTATACTGAAGGAAAAAAAATTTGATACGAGGATAATGAAAGAGTACAAAGATGTTTTGTAACGTATTTCAGGTTATACATATCAGATAAATCCTTATTAAGGGCGGGGATTCCAATGAGTAGCGTGTTACTGACCTCTGGTGGGTTTAATACGGAAGATATTAAAAATCAATTTCTGGATTTTATTGATAGAGATATTTCTCAATTAAAGGTCACTATTATTACAACAGGATCCCCTATGAAAGAAAAAAATAGATATGCACAAAGGGCAATGCAAGATTTCGAAGACATGGGGTTTCAGCATAAGGTGTAACCGACAAGCTTATCTTTCCTCACTATGATCGAGAGGACATATTTAGAGATAGTACGAATAGAACGATTGAAGAGAGAATCTTAGAATTTGAATCTAATGAGAGTTGTAAAGTGAAAAGGCTTAGAGATGATGAATATATTTCGATTGTAAAGAATCAAACACAGTAGAAGTCGTAAATGCTGAAGCCCTTAAGCCAGAAGGCTAAGTAAATACGTAGATGTTAGACGAGATCGTGATATAGAAAGGAAGAGATTTGATGGAAAAGCGTCTTAAAGAACTATTTACTAAGGAAGTACTTCATGAAGCAGCTCAAAAGTTTAATATTATTCAATCCAGTCTTAAAGACTTGCAAGGGTTTCAGAACTTTGTTTATTTTGGGAAGTCAAATGATGAAAGTATTGTCCTTCGGATAACACATAAATCTCATCGAACCGAAGAAGAGATTTTATCTGAAATTGATTTTATAAATCACTTGTCTTCTCATCATGTATCTGTTTCCAAAGCTATAACATCTATTCATGGGAAATTTGTAGAGGAAATCAGTGATGGGGAATTTTATGCAACATCTTTTGAGTTTTCTAGTGGAAGAAAGGCTAAAATCGCTGAAGAGAGCGATCTGTTCTATCAAAGAATCGGTAGTTATGCAGGAAGAGTACATAGTCTTTCAAAGACGTCAAATCTGATACATAATTTAAATAGGAGACAATGGCATGAAAAAGAGTTTTTGATCCATATGAAAGATTATTTACCTGCAGAACTTTCTTATGTAATGGAAAAGTACGAAATTTTGAAGAGAAAGCTTAGTCAGCTTCCAAAGAATACGGATTCGTATGGAATGATTCATGGGGATTTAAATCATGGGAATTACTTAAATGTAGACGACGAAGTTGTATTTATTGATTTTGATGAAGCCGAATACAGCTGGTTTGTGAGTGATATTGCTATCCCGTTATTCTATGAAATTCCAATCCCTTGGGTAGTCGATGGAAAGCAAAGGTTAGAGATAACCAAGAGGTATTATTATAATTTTATGGATGGTTATGTTAAAGAAAATACAATAGATCATACATGGTTAAAATTAATCCCTGATTTTATTAATCTTAGACAGTTTGGCGTAGTTTCCGCGATTTATAGAAGTTATAATTTTGATAACTATAACAACTGGAGTGATTGGGACAAGGAAGCGTTGAAATTCTATCTGAATAATATCGAGCATGATATCCCGTATATTGATATGGATTTTAGCAGGTAGTTTAATGTGGCATGGACTAAGCTTGTATTATAAATGCAGGACGTTTACTGAAGAAATCAACACTTAGAATGAATGAAGAGAAGAGGATCAAATGATGAGCTATAAATCCATTTTAATAGATCAAATATCGGCATGTTATAACGATAAAAGCTGGTTTATTCCGCTGGAGGACATACTGAAAGATGTAACAATGGAAGAAGCATTGACTGAGGATGATAATAAACAAACCATTTGGTCCATCGTGAATCACCTTATTTATTGGAATGAAAAATGGCTTGAGCGTTATAAGGCTGGAGAATTTGTATTAAATCATGGAATCAACAATGATGAAACTTTTGTTTTGAATGAAGATCAATTGAATGATGCTGGCTGGAAGGAAACATTAAATAGACTTGAGCATGTTTTTATCAGTTGGAGAGTAGTTTTAGAAGAAACAGATGAATCTAAACTTACGAAGCAACTTCCAGAATATTTTAATGCTCCTTGGTGGGGAGTTGTTTCTAATCTAAGTATTCATAGTGCATATCATATTGGACAAATTATGTTATTAAAGAAACAAATTCGAGCTAGATAATAGTTTAGTCAGTTCGGAGGGAATAGAGAACGATTTCAAATAAGGAGTTGATTATTTTGGACATCGAATCAGCTATATCTCTCGCGTTACAAGCTCATAAAGGGCAGTTTGATAAAGGTGGGCACCCGTATATTTTACATCCGTTAGCTGTTATGCACAGAGTGGAAAGCATAGAAGAGAAGATCGTGGCTGTTCTCCATGATGTCATTGAAGATTCAGAAGTCACAATTGAAGAGTTAAGAGGTTTGGGATTTTCGGAAGAAATTTTAACAGCCATTCAGTTGTTGACGAGATCTACAGAGGATAGTTACGAAGAATTTATTGATAAGACGATAATGAATCGAACTGCAAGAAATGTAAAAATCGCTGATATTAAAGAGAATATGAATATATCAAGAATAAAGAATCCGACGGAGGAAGACTATAATAGACTTGAGAAATATAGAAAGGCGTTGGAAAGATTAGAGCGTGAATAACATGTGAAAGAAACTAAAAAGAGGTACGTTATGTCCCAGACGATGACAATTCCTAGAATACAGATAAAATTCCAAAGTGCTGTGTGGACAGCAGTAGTCTTAAGACAGAAGGATATAAATATCAAAGTAAAAGAAGAGCTGGGTCATCTACTGTTAGTAGATGCTAAGGACTGTCCTGAAATGTTTTTATTAGCCAGTTTATTTCAGCACGCCATGCATACTCACGACATTATTTATTTTGCGAGAGAAGATGATTCAAGTTGTGATCTCTTGGTATTTAACGGTGCGATAACTCCAATAAATCAAAAAGATTTAAAAAATCTAAAAACAGTGATAAAGCATACACAGCCAGGAACTTATACAATTCCGTTGATAGATTCTCACGATGAATCAATGTGGAAGACTTGGCAACATTGGAAATACGATGAACAATTGAGAGTTATGGCGAACAAAGATTTAGCCATCATTAATGCATCTCAGCTGGGATACGAACTATTGATTCATCAATGTGCATACTTAGCAAGCTCGTATTCAGGGCATTCACATTTTGATCAGTATTCAACCAAGAAATCTATAGAACTGATTATACGTAATATGAAGCGAAATAATTAAATGAGGTATGTTATATGAGTGAACCAGTGTAGTTTTTTTTATAATGATGATCTTATAGGAGTGTGGTCATCTGAAGCGTTTTTCTATGATGCATTTGAAGATACACAGTTAGAATTTCATGCGGATGGCACGGGATGTCATGCCTATTTAAGACCTCATGGTCAAGAGATTACCTTATTCCGATGGACGTTAATTAAGGATCGGATTGAATTCGAGGAATATTTCAAGGTATCCATTGAAGTGAGTGAGGTTACGGGCGAAACAATTTACTCCACAGATCGATTTGAACATAAATATTCAGCAAGGTTCTTTAAAGCGAAGGGATTAAATGTAGCTAATGAAGAGATTAATGTGATCGTATTTTATTCCCCTTTGATTGAAGGGATCAATTCACAATCATTTGGAAAGATTTCAAAAGCATTGGATAGATCACTTATTGATGCAGCGATGAGATATGAGCAGGACATCTAATAGATCATGAAAGCTGGGCTGCTCAGAGTAATCTGTACAAATACTCAATGATTGGAGTCCAGGATGAGTAAATTAATTCCTATATTGATAGGTGTCCTTCTACTTATAACAGGTTGCAGTACTACACATAAGATCCATACCGATTCAACCAAAGAATTAACAAAAGAGCTGAAGGAAATTTTTCCGTCGATTGAAAAAGTCCATTTTACGTTTACCCGTCCGAATCTCTCTTGCAGAATAGACATGAGCGAAGAACCGAGTAAAGAAGAACTGGAAGCAATTCTTACAGTAATCAAGAGATTTATTACAGTGGATAACATGAATGAGATTGCTCGTAGCGTTAAATGGGGACTGGAAATATCCAAAATTTATCTTGATATGAATACGGATGAGGATACGAAAACCATTGAACATGCTTATTATGCGAGATATTTCAAAACATCCAACGCTAGCGACTATTCTGAAACAAACATTGAGGGTTATAGAATTTGGTATGAAATAAATGAGAAATAGTGGCGACTGTACCTATTAAATTCTCAGATTAGCAATTAAACGCTACCCTAACCATTGAGAGTCTTATAAAGAATAGGAGTGCAATGAGTTGATTACTTTTAAGGGAGTTTTAGAACGTGTTACTTTCAAAACGTTTGGCACTATAATGGATCAATAGTTCTTTTAGAATGAAATAGCCCAGTCACTGGACTATTTTTTATTATTTATGGATTCAAAAATGGAACAAGTTGGGTTATATTAATTACAGTTGGGATTAGGAGGGAGAAAATTAGTATAAAAAATGTGACATTTTTAGCTCGAATTCAATTTTACATGAGTATAAGGAGAGAAAATGAAGAAAAATATTGGAATCATTGTATTAACGGTTGGTCTGATTATAAGTTTGTTTTATAACTTTCAATTGAAAGGATATAAGGAATTTCAAGAGAGAGATTACAATCTAAAATTAAATCACGGTTTTCAAATTGGAATAAAAGAATCCATTAACAATCTGGATGTTATCATAAAAACGTTGAAGGATGAATCTCCAAAGGAACAGGTTATTCAATCATTAGCAGAATTATTAGTTTCATTAAAAGTAGGCGAAGAAGCCTTTACCTTTCTAAATACGGATTTTCAGGAAGATGGACAAGCATCAAGTTACCTTATTTATAATACCTTCAGAGATTTTTATGTATATGCAAAAGTAGAATTAATGGGTGACATCGCTTCAAATCGGCTCTCACTTGATCCAGATTCCAGGAATCAATTGGCTAATGATATAGGTATTCTCAAAAAGGATCTGGAGTATATAGATAGTCAATTCAACGAGGAGGTTCTGAAAGATCAGAGCCCTAAGTGGATTGAGGATAAATGGAAAGAGTTAGTTACAGAGCTTCTAAACCAACATCCTGATTTCAAATTATATGAGAGAATGAAAATGAAATATAATTTGTAAACTGAGGAGCGAATGAATGGCATTTTGTATTGATTTTAAATTAATTTGTGTCAATGACGGTACTGCAACGTATGCTTACGGAGACTGCTCTGAGAATCTTGAAGGCCGGTTTGAATTAAATATAGAACGCCTGCTCACAGGCGAAATGAGCATGGATACAGATATGAGAGAAGTTGTTAAGGTAACCAAGCCGTGTTTAAGTGATGGAGAACATCAACATAAAGCAAACCGGGCATTCAGTAAGATCTATAAACATTATAAAGTTACGGCTTCGTATCTAAAAGAAGGAGGGTACTATGCCTGATTTTACTATATAAGATGGAGTCATTGAAGCTAGCCGTTAGGATCATGGCTGCTTCTTTTTTTATTTTTCCACTTCGCAAATGGAACATTGTGGGTTATATTGGATATGATTTGATCCTGAAGTAAATGATTGGAGCGGTGTTAAATATGGACTTAGATGAAAAGATACGTTTTCCGATTGGACACTTTGAGCCCCGATTTGAATTTACTGATGAGAATCGAAAACACATATTGGATCAAATTCCCGAGATTGCAAAGACCTTGAGGGAGATCACACAAGATCTTAATGATGAGCAACTTCGTACTCCTTATCTTACAGGCGGCTGGACGATCATCCAGATTGTACACCATCTTGCAGACAATGATATGAACGCGTACATAAGGTTCAAAAGAGCATTAACTGAAGAGGAACCACTAGCAAGCTCGTATCGCGAGGATTTATGGGCAGCGTTACAGGAGTATAAAGATTTGCCAATGGAAGATTCAATCATGTTGCTTGAAATACTGCACAAACGATTTCTCACACTACTACGTGGTTTACAACCTGAGCAATTCAAGCGGAAGCTTCGAACAGAGGTATTAGGTACCATTTCGCTGGATGTTGCCATTCAACGATTGGTCTGGCATGGACAGCATCATATTGCTCAGATTAAATCTTTAAAAAGTGTCACAAAAATAGGAGTGTTTAACCAAGAAGAAATTTACCCTTATTGTCCCATGAAAATAAGAGTCATTGAAGTTGGGGGAGTAAGCAAACCGCAGCTTAAAGATAAATTACAGCAGTGTTCAATTCGAATGAATGAATACGGAAATAAACTGTTTGATGATGAGAAATTTGTCATTTCTCCCACCAAGAGGCGGCTAGAGACGGTCGAGTTATCAGTTAGAAATCTAGGATTTTTGGATGGAGCTACGGCCTTACAACTCTTTCAAATGGCGGATACTCTTGGTTTGCAGTTATGTCCTATTGATTTGGGTCCCTTTCTTAGAACTCAGTATTTGGATCAACCTGAGACATGTACATCAAGCACTGAAAAAGGAAACCAAGCACCATCAGGTTCTATTACAATAGCTTCTAAACCTCTTACTGAGGATGATTATTTTCCAAAAGGCTTTTATCTCAGAAATATAGAAGAACAGTTGTGGTTAAGAGGTTACATTGCGGATGATCTGCATGTGTGGAACCCTCATGACCGTTTTATCTTTTGCAGAACTTGACTGTGTTTGATAGGAGACTTGCATATGTACCATTACCGAAAGGGGCAAACGAAAGATCTTACCCACATTATTGAACTCTCTATACTTTGGCAGAAAGAATACATTACAGTAGGCTATGAGAATGTGGCCTGGACCCCAGAAAAATTAGAAAAGAAGCTGAATGATTACTTTTATATTGTGGAGTTACAGGGTGTGGTTATCGGTTATGCCTTCGGAGAGATTAGGTGTGGAAACGCAGAGCCGGTCATTCCTCAAGCTGATGGTTATTTGGAAATTCATGAAGTGTATATCCATCCTGAACATAGGAGTAAAGGGGTCGGCAAAGAACTTGTTAGGTGTTTAATCGAGAAGGCAAGTGAGCACCAGATTGAGAGGACTCTGGTTGGATCGTCCAATCGAAAATGGAAAGATACGGCGTCATTTTATGAAGAATTGGGTTTCCATATGTGGTATATCCAAATGTATAAGTAGGTGAGGACAACATGATCCCAACAATTTACGTAATTTCAGGACCCGCTGGGGTAGGAAAATCGACAACATCGCAACAGCTTGTTAAGACATTGAGCAAAAGTGCGTATATTTCGGGAGACGCTATCAGTCATATTCCAGTGAATGGACGAGGTAAACCATGGTTATGCAAAGACACGTTTGATCTGACATGGAAAAATATATTGAGCTTAACCCGGAATCTGTTAGAACAGAATTATGATATTGTCATTGACTACGTTACTTTCCCTTCAGAAATAGAATGGCTTGTGCAGCAGTTAACGGATTTTCAATTCAGGATCGTCTATGTTGTCTTGTTGGTAGATCGAAGTACCTTGATCGCCAGGGATCAATTGAGACCCTCAGAAGCACAGATGGGTGAGCGCAGTTTGGATTTACTAGAGGAATTTGAAACATGCTCAGAATTAAAAGAACAATATAAACTCTATACGCAGCTGTACAGGCGAGAACAAGTATCTGAAATTGTTGAGGAGTTACGAAACAATCTGAGGTTTATCTGGAAAGGAGGTCACTCGAGTTGAAGGCACTACCCAAAATTTTTTCGTTCATTCTCATTATTGTTGGAATCAGTATAGTGACACTTACCAAAACGATTGAACAGGTCATACCAAAATTGGGATATGCCGCGTTTCAGTCCGCAGGAGCAGGAAGTTACAGCCCGATTAACTATGAGATGAATTTGGACTTGAACTACTTGGTGGGAGGCATCTGCATCTTGGTGGGAGCAATGTACTTCATTCGTCACATCGCTTTCTTTCAACATTCGATCACCGAAATGAAAAAGAGAAACAAAGAGTTTGAGGATAAATATAAATAATATCGGGTAATTGTACGCTGAAGTTAATTATATTAATTTTCAGGTGGGTGATCGGTATGGATGATCAAAATCTCTTGGATTTTTATTTACATATGAGGGAGAAGGAAGCCTATCAGTGGAATCTCTCGCCTGCGAGTTTGTATTTGGAATTGGAAACCAGAGACTTTCTAGCAAAATACTTTGACGTGTTCAGTGGCATGAATACGCTTAACGTTGGCATTGGAGTAGGAGAATGGGACGATTATATCGGTTACTTGTTGAACGGTGCGGGTTGTTTAACAAGTATTGATATTAACAAGGATATATGTGAAATATTCAAATACCGACAAAAAAAGGAGGGCCATCCCAATGCTTCTACTGTTATATGTGAGGACTTCTTAGCATGCGAATTGCCTCAAACTTATGATCTGGTCACCATGATTGGCTCTGCTCTTCAAGAGACCGGCAAATACCGCAAAGGTTTGCAGAAAATATCAGAGGTGTTAAAACCGGATGCTCAATTCATGTATATGGATTTTAATAGATACCACAAAAAAGAAAATCTATTCGAACTCTTAAATCAATTGAAGTTTGAGCTAATACATATCGAAGAATATAATCGATTTTCAAATGTCAGTTTTTATTGCATGAAGATCAAAAAGGCGGGGGTTTTATGAATCGAACTCTCATGATGTTAGGCATTGATAGTGGATGCCCTTTGGAATGCGTATTGGTTCATGCTGTAAAATATTTATAAATTCTTATTTTAGCAAAGGGAGATATCATAATGGATAGAGGCAAAATTATTTTTTTGAATGGTGTAACGAGTTCGGGGAAAACGTCTATAGTCGAGGCGATGCAGTCATATGACGATCCGTTCTTTTATGTTGTGGCGAACGATTTATTTGAGAATACAATCGGAGATAAACATCTACAGACCGATTACTGGAAATACCTAAGCGAAGCCATCATCATGATGTATCACACAGCAAAGGTATTCTCAGACCATGGCAAGCATGTGCTGATCGATGGGATTTTGGTGGAGAGACCGGAGCTTGCACCGCATTATGAACAAGTGAAAAAGATATTTGAAGGATATCCACTAGAGATTGTGGAGCTACATTGCCCTCTCGATATCTGTCGTCAGCGTAACCTTGAACGGGGAGACCGCAGAGAAGACCAGTCTGAAGAGCAACATCGTATGATGGCGTCCGACATTCAGTATACGTACTCGGTTGATACGAGTCAGCATACACCTGAAGAATGCGCCGAGATGATTACCAACACGTTATTCAAAAGTGAATAAGGTTTCTTCTGTGGCATGAAACGAGGAGAATAAAAATGAAGCTGGGACGTCTAAAGCAAGATGGTCCAGCTTCTTGACTATTTCAGCACAATAGCAGGAAGAAGGAGCAAACAGATATGCAGTTTGGGAAACATAAAGAGCACTCAAATCAAGAAAGAATACTTCTTCAATTCATAACTTTGCGCTGGGAGAAGGAAGTGAGAGGGGCCCCTTTTTCCACTGCACGAAATGATATGGAGAAAGCCTTCCGTTTATCGGATACGCTGTTCAGTTACGACACGTCCTATGGTCTGCCTTACCACCGAATGCTCATTTTGCAGAACAAGAACGGTTTTGAGAAGATTCAAGATAGAAGTGTCATTCTGAAACCTACTGCAAAGAATTTCAAATTGGGTTGTGTTTTGATTGATAGTAAGGAGCCCGAATCTGAAACTTCCGAATATGATGTAACCTTCACCTACTTCCCAGAGTGTGGGAAACCAATCCGATATGACAAGCGATATCAGCCTTTGACAGAGCGGGCATTTGGATTGACTTCAAACGAATATGGAAGAGTGGTGTACAACGGAAGGCATATCTATCAGGATACCGGAGAATGGTACTACGAGTTAAATATATTGAATATGTTACTTACCGAGCAGAAAGACCCGGATGTGTTGATTGATCAGGAGCCGCTGAACGTATACAACCAGATTGAGATTTTATATTAATGTAATTTAGATACGAATGATTGATATAAAATGAGCGTTAGGAGTGGGACACATAATGATGAATCCTCAAGAGATTTTACCGTTAGTCAAACGTATAGAAGCGAATCATATTGCATATTCACTGGGTGGAAGTGCGATGTTGTGTTTTCTTGGCTTGGTTGATTCCGTGAACGATTGGGATCTGATGGTCGATTGTCCAAAACTCAAATTTATAGAAGCGATTGCTGGATATGAGTGGATCGAGAAGGAGAGCGGCGACAAACCTTTTTCAAGTGAATATAGAATGGAGGTTGAGTCGTTAAACGTGGACGTCATTGGCGGATTTGCTTTTGATGTAGATGGAAGACGACTGGAGTTACCTATATCGCCTATTCGAAATGTAAAATGGCACGGAATGCATGTTTCAAGTCCTGAAGTGTGGTACGTCGCTTATCAGATGATGGGTAGACATGAGAAAGCGGATTTGATTTTAGATTATTTGCAAACAAGCAATGAGTATGTGAATCAGGATCTGATTAAGAGCTTGTTAGCGAACGACATTTTAACGTATGGGATTAGAAAAGGATTGAACACACTGCTTGAGACTTAACTTCATCGAACAGAGGTGTATCAAATGCTATATCATTTCAATGAAGAATCTGATATTCATATCTTTATACCAAGAGCGAAGCAGAATCGGCACCGCTTCAATCATGCAAGAGAATCGTAACCAAAGAAATCATACAGATATAGAGATTGAGAGGGTGAATCATCTTCTACAAAGAGAAGGGGGAAGTTTGGTGTGAATAAAGAAACGGAACAACTGCTTTTAGCTTTTGAAGAATGGACGCTATTTGTCAAAACGTTGAGTCGTCTCGAAGAAAAGACCTGGAATTCCAGTCTAGAAAAAGGAAAGTGGACGATCAAATCCATCGTAAGCCATATGATGTTATGGGATCGATATTTTTACAAGGAAGCGATTGAGAAGATTGCCCTGAATCAGCAGATTACGTTGAAGCTTCTGGATTTTGATGAGTTTAATCGCAAAGCTGTGGAGTACGGGAACCGCACAGAGCCGTCCGAAATTGTCGACAAGGCTATCACTTACCGTCACAAAATTATGAATGATATTCGAGGGTTATCGGAGGAACAGCTTTATCAACGATATGTGGATCCAGAGAACAAAGATAATGTATTTTACATTCCCCAATACCTTAAAGATTTTATATGGCATGACCAGCATCATATGGAGCCGTTAAAACAATATCTGGCCGGGGAGGGATTGTTGTGAGTATTCATACGATTACATTGGCTCAGGAAAATCTGATTGGTTCATTTACGGATGAGGTAACGCCGATTCTAAAGATCAAGTCAGGTGATTCCATACGTTTTCAAACGCTGGACGCAGGTTGGGGCACGGGAGTAAGTTATGCGAAACGAATCAAACCTTTTCCACGACAAGGTGAAAAAGATGGAGGGCACGCCTTAATCGGCCCAATCTATATTGAAGAGGCGAAGCAGGGAAAGACAATCGAGATCATTTTCAATGAGATTATACCAGGCAGTTACGGGTTTACTTCCGCAGGTGGATATCCCAACTGGCAGAATCAGAAATTGCATCTAACAGAGGTCGAAGAACTGTCTCTAAATTGGACACTTGATCGACAAGCGATGAGTGGCTCTTGTGAGGTACGGGGCAAGTCATACAGCGTATCCTTAAATCCATTCATGGGTGTCGTCGGCATGCCGCCAGAATCAGGAGGGATTCATACGACATGGCCGCCGCGATATTGTGGAGGCAACATCGACTGCAAGGAACTAGTACAGGGAAGTAAGTTATATCTGCCTGTTCCTGTAGATGGGGGTTATCTGGCGATTGGTGATGGTCATGCACGGCAAGGCGATGGGGAAGTCAGCTGTCAGGCGATTGAATGTGCCATGGAGCTTGTAGATATTACAGTGAATGTCATAGATGATATAAAGCTGACCAATCCACGTGCGCATACGCCTTCTGGATGGATTACCTTTGGTTTTGATGAGGACTTGAATGAAGCAACGGTTCAAGCGTTGGATGGCATGTTAGGCCTGATGGGCGAGTTATATGGCCTGGACCGGGTAGAAGCGATTGCGCTGGGAAGTTCGGTGATTGATCTGCGTATCACGCAAATTGTGAATGGTGTGAAAGGCGTGCATGCCTTTCTGCCCCACGATGCTTTTAAGTGATTTGAAACGGTTATGCTGCTTATACAAATTGAATAGATGATTTACATAATCACGGAGTGGACACATCTTTAATTCAGTATTATCAATGAACCGGAGGTTGATGTGATGAGAGACAAGCCACAGCTTGTTTTAGATATTGCAGGTGTGTTGTTAAGTAATATGTCGTTAATGTGCTGGAAAGAAATGATTCAGGAAACGCACCTGTCAGCAGATCAATTAAAAATGCATTTTGGGAGCATTAAGAAACAGCTTTGGACTGGGAAAATGAAGGAAGAAGAGTTTTGGATTTCCTTAGGCGAAATGTTTCCTGAATTACCGATCGGCCGAGCAAGAGACATCCTATTTGATTCAATCGTTCCGTTACCTGCTGCTGGGTACCTTGAGCGCTGGAGTAAGTCCGCCGATATTCATCTACTTAGCAATCATTGCAGCGAATGGATACAACCGAATCTGGATAGCTTAAGCCATTATGCAAAAAGTGTAACGATCTCGAATCAAGTAGGTTTATGCAAACCGGAGATTGAAATATATCAACTGGTTGAAACGCATCTGGCAGGTGGAGTAGACGTACTGTTTATTGATGACCAAGAGAAAAATTTGCATTCGGCTAAACACCTCGGATGGAAGACATTGTTGGCGGATGAAGAGGGGAAATGGACTCAAGAAGTAGAATCATTCATAAATTTTCAAATTTAAATTCGTATTTCATATATTACTGAAGCCCTCTACGTTGTCATTTAGTCTGATGTTAGAGGGTTTTGAAGATTTATCCCCTTTAAGTGTTATGTTTTCCTTAAATTGTACGGAATGAATTAGGAGGGATCAAAATATTCTAAATAATAACAGAATATGTATTGACCCAAGGCTTTTTATGATACTATAATGAAATGGGTTTCATGAAATCCGTTTCATTAACTCCTAACAATTTCGTAAGCGCTTTCTGTTGAAGGGGGTTGGCAGGTTTTCAAGTTCCCATCCGTGACAGCCTTGTGATGAATTAAGTCACTCGAGGAAGTCATCCAAGTATGATGCAAGCTTGATTCATCTTTATCTAACTTTGAGGGGGAGCGTGTGAAAGATGAAGTTTGTGAGAAAGAAGAGGTTCAGCCTGTTGGTGATTTTCACCTTACTGGTAACCATTATTGCTGGTTGCAGTGGTGGAAGTACACCATCTGATACAGCGACCCAGCCACCGGCGGATAAAAACAAAGAAGCGGCAGTCGAACCTGTACAGGAAAAACAGGAGCCTAAGGTGGATTTGAACGGCAGAGCTGTTCGCATATCGAACTGGTGGGATGCATCTCCCAAAGGAGATTCGGAGGCAGATGAGCGCGCTCGTGAACGAATCAAAAATGTAGAAGAGAAATACAACGTTAAAATTTCTTACTTGAATACAGATTACGGAGCAACATCCGAGAAAATTTCTTCATCCGTGATGGCGAATGAACCATTTGCAGAGATTGTGCGTGTGCCTGACGGTAATATTTGGGGTCTTATGCAGGGCGGATTCCTTACACCACTGGACGAATATCTGAAGGATACGCAGATCAAGCCGGATGTCATCGATTCGATGCGATTTGGCAGTGATAAAGTATATGGACTGACGGGTTGGTATACCCCGAATGACAGCGGAATGTTTTACAATAAACGAATATTTAAGGAAGCTGGTTTGAAAGATCCGCAGCAATTGATGGAAGAGGATAACTGGAACTGGGATACGATGCTGGATGCTGCCAAGAAGCTAACCGTAGATAAAAACGGTGACGGCAAGATGGATCAGTATGGTCTGTCGGGTGCGTACTACGTACTTCACGAGATGCTGATTGGAAGCAACGGCGGCAAGATGTATGACGAGGCAACGCAAAAGGCAGCGTTTGATTCACCTGAATCCTTGGAAGCGCTTAACTTTTTGTATAGTCTGTACAACGACCACAAAGTTGTGAAGGCCAATGCCGGTAATGATTGGGAAGACCCATCCAAATTTTTCTCAGAAGGCAATATTGCGATGTACCCTGGCGGATTATGGGAAGTCGAAGGCCGTATTCTGGATAAGTTAAAGGACGACTGGGGTTATGTTTACATGCCTAAAGGTCCAAAAGCAAAAACGTATCTGGATACAGTCAACAGTACAGAAAGTTTCGTTATTCCCAAAGGCGTTAAGGATGCCGATATCATCGTGAAAATTTGGGAAGAGCTTCAGGACTTTGACAACTGGCAGGATAATCACCGTCTGTGGTTAGAAAACATTTTGCCTGACGAAGCTTCGATCGCTAATGCCATGAATGACAACGGACAGGTTGAACGTGTATACGGTGCTCGTGCTGGAGGATTAGGTGTTAAGGAAGCTCTCGGCAGTGTAACCGAAAAGTTTGTGAAAGGTGAAGTGACTCCATCTACAGGTGTTGCTCAGGTCATCGGACCTGCACAGGCAGGAATTCAGAAAGTACTGAAGGGCGAAAAAAGCAAGTGAAGTAAAATCATTTACTTAAGGGAGGCAACCCATGTTGAAAAAATTGATTTCTAACCAAATCATGTTCATCGTTTTGTTTGCCGCTTTGATTATGCTTTTGTCTGCATGTAGTGGTTCTAATGATAAACCAGCCGAGCCTGTTGCGACTAAACCAGCTGAGACGGAGACTAACACCACACCTGCCAAGGAAGAAGAGAAGGAAGAGGCTGTGCCAGCTCCTGATTTGAACGGACGGGTCATTCGCATATCTCACTGGTGGGATGCCACTCCCAAAGGAGATTCAGAGTCAGATGAACTGGCGCGTGAGCGGATCAAAATGGTAGAAGAAAAATATAACGTGAAAATCAAGTATTTAAATACAGAATACTGGTCTACATCTGAAAAACTGTCTTCCTCCGTGCTCGCGAACGAGCCTTTTGCGGAAATTGTCCGCATTCCTGATGGTTTCATCTGGGGACTTATGCATGGTGGATTCCTGACCCCGCTGGATGATTATCTCAAAGACACTCGGGTCGAGAAGGATGTTGTGGACTCGATGCGCTTTGGCGGTGACAAGGTGTATGGTCTCGAAAGCTGGTATTCACCAAATGACAGCGGTCTGTTCTATAACAAACGAATTTTCAAGGAAGCGGGCTTGAAAGACCCACAGCAGTTAATGGATGAGGATAACTGGAACTGGAATACGATGCTGGATGCAGCCAAAAAGCTAACCGTTGACCGCAATGGTGACGGTAAGATGGATCAATACGGTCTGGCTGGAGCGCATTACGTACTTTCGGAGATGCTGATCGCGAGCAACGGTGGCAAACTGTACGATGAGCAGACAGGCAAAGTGACGTTTAATTCTCCCGAAGCGATGGAAGCGCTTAACTTCCTGCATAGCCTGTACACCGAGCATAAAGTGATCAAAGCCAACGGAGGCAACGACTGGGAAGATCCAGCCAAATATTTCGGAGAAGGCACGATTGCAATGTATCCTGGTGGACTCTGGGAGGTTGAAGGCCGGATTGTAGATAAGCTGAAGGATGAGTGGGGATATGTTTATATGCCTAAGGGTCCTAAAGCGAACTCTTACTATGAACCATTCGGTCAGACGGCAGCTTATGTTATTCCGAAAGGTGTTAAGGATGCAGATGTGATCGTGAAGATCTGGGAAGATCTGCAAGACTTTGATAACTGGCAGGATAACCGCAGACTGTCTCTTGAAAATATTTTACCGGATGAAACTTCAATCGCGAATGCGATGAATGATGATGGCAAGGTACAACGTTTGTTTGGCGGACGCTTCGGCGGTCTGGGCATCAAAGAGCAATTGGACAGCGTAACCGAGAAATTTGTGAAAGGTGAAATTACACCTTCCACAGGTATTGCACAAGTCATTGCACCTGCTCAGGCTGCGGCGAAAAAAGTACTAAGCGGAGAGCAAGACAAGAAAAAATAATGGATATAAGTTGACGGCCTCATATCTGTTCTCGGTTAGCCGGGAAACAAATTTGCAGGCCGTCCATCTGATTACGTTTACGAGAGTCAGTTAAAGGAGGGGCATTGGGTGAAATTCACATTATCCCGAGTGACGATTGTCGTCGTCATGGTCATGCTCGTCGTGGTGTACGCGATATTTAATTCCGGTGCGAGCGGTAATTCCAAATCCGGAAATCGAACATCAGATCCGAGCCGTGTGATGCCGATATCGGAGTCTGCTGCGGAGGGAAGCTATGATTATTATCTGCAGCAACACCAGAACGAGAAGCGGCCTTCCAAAGAAATTGTCATTCAGGGAGCAGATTATACAGCTGCTGAAGGAATGAAACCAGAGATGATCACAGAGCTCGGCGGCGAAACGGGCAAGTTCATACGAACAGAGGAAAGTGGTTCCGTGCAATGGGACGTGGATGTTCCGGAATCCGGGATGTATCGCATGACGTTGCGTTATTACCCGATTCAAGGAAAGAGTTCTGCCATCGAACGCGAGTTATGGATTGATGGAGAGATCCCTTTCAACAGTGCACGCAACATGAGCTTTCATCGGGTTTGGGTCAATGAAAAATCCGAAATTGAGCAAGACAATAGAGGCAATGACCTGCGTCCGCGTCAGATTGAAGCACCGATGTGGCAGGAGTCCATCCTGAGAGATAAAGAAGGCTATTATGAAGAGCCGTACCAATTTTATTTTTCAGCAGGGAAACACTCCATAAAGCTTGTATCAACGCGGGAACCTATGGTTATTGATTCGATCAAGCTACATCATTACGAAGAACCGCCTTCCTATGCGGAGCTCGAGCAGCAGTACGAATCGAAGGGATACGCGGAAACAAGCGGGCACTTGATCAAAGTTCAAGGGGAACAGGCCGCATACAAATCGTCACCGACATTGTATCCGATTACAGATCGATCTAGCACATCAACGGAACCGTATGATGTTTCCAAAATCAGAATGAACACCATTGGTGGGAACAACTGGCGTGTGCCGGGGCAATGGATTGCATGGGAAATGGATGTGCCGGAGGATGGCTTATATAAAATTGCGATCAAAGGCAGACAGGAGTTGCTGAGAGGCATTTATTCCACACGCTCGCTACAGATTGATAACCAAACGCCATTCAAAGAAATGATGCAGATTCCATTCTTCTATGATTCGGATTGGCAGATGCATGTGCTTGGGAGCGAGGAAGAGCCGTATTTATTTTATTTAACCAAAGGAAAACATGATTTGCGGCTTGAGGTCAGTCTAGGTGCCATTGCGCCTTTGATCCGTCAGGTTGAAGCCAGCGTGCTTGAGATCAATGCAATGTACCGGAAAATTCTGATGATCACAGGCAATGTGCCAGACCCGTATCGCGATTATCAATTAGAGAAGCAGATTCCAGATATGGTGGAAGTATTTCATAAGCAAAGTGATATCTTGAATGCGGTTTCTGAAGAATTAATTCGTCTAACAGGTGAAAAGAGTGATAAAACCGCGATTTTGAATAAAACCGCTTATCAACTGGCTGATCTGGCCGACAAACCGGAAACGGTTCAGAAACGGTTGTCTCAATTCAAAATCAACGTCGGGAGTGTCGGTTCTTGGCTTCTGGAAGTTCGGGAGCAACCGCTGGAAATTGACTATCTGCTCTTAGCTTCTCCTGATGAGAAGTTGCCAAACGCAAATGATTCGGCCTTCCGCAAAGCAGGGCATGAGGTTTCGTCTTTCTTCCATTCTTTCTTCGAAGATTACGACACCATCGGTAGCACAGCGGATGAAGATAAATCCGTTACCGTCTGGATTGGTACAGGCCGCGACCAGGCGCAGGTATTAAAAGCGATGATTGATGACACGTTTACACCGCTGACAGGCATTAGTGTCAATCTCAAGCTGGTCAATGCCGACGTGTTGCTCCGCGCCTCGCTTGCAGGAGAAGGACCGGATGTGGCGATGCAAGTAGGCAATGATGTGCCGGTTAACTTCGGGATGCGGCATGCGGCAGAGGATCTGTCTACGTATCCGGGGTACCACGAATTGATCAAACAGTTCAGGGACAGTGCCATGGTTCCTTATCAATTTGAGGATCAAGTATTTGCCCTACCGGAACAGCAAATATTCAATATGTTATTTTACCGGAAAGATATTCTGGAACAGCTTGACCTTGAGCCGCCGCAGACGTGGGAAGATGTGTATGCCATGATTCCGGTGCTGCAGAAGCATAACATGGAAATGGCACTGCCGCTTGCTCAAACCACAGGTGTACCGGTACTCGAAGTGAACCGGGCGTATGCAATGCTGCTCTACCAAATGGGTGGTTCATTCTATCTAGACCAGGGTGCGAAAAGTGGTATGGATACGGAAACGGGACTGGAAGCGTTCAAAGAATGGACGAATTTTTATACCAGTTATAAACTTCCGCTCACCTTTGATTTCCCGATGCGCTTTAGAACAGGTGAAATGCCAGTGGGCATTATGGATTACACCTTCTACAACTATTTGTCTGTATCTGCGCCAGAGATCAAAGGATTATGGGAGTTCATCCCGGTTCCAGGAATCAAGCAGAAGGACGGAAGCATCAAACGGGATGTGGCTAGTGGTGGCACGGCGACGGTCATGCTGAAACAATCCAAACATAAGGATGCGGCATGGGAATTCATGAAATGGTGGGTTAGTAAGGATGCACAAGTTCGATTCGGACGGGAAATGGAAGGTCTGATGGGAGCTGCGGCGCGCTATCCGACAGCCAACATTGAAGCATTACAGGAATTGCCTTGGCCAATCCGCGATTATCGCAGTTTGGAAGAACAATGGGAGTGGGTGCAGGGCGTGCCTGAAGTGCCTGGAGGTTACTTTACAGGTCGCCATCTGGACAATGCATTGCGTGAGGTCGTGAATAACGGTACCAATTCCACGGATGCCATCTATGATTATGTGCAGGAAATTAACTACGAAATTCAGCAGAAACGAAAAGAGTTTAAATTGGACGGAATGCGCTAGGGAGGGAATCTTTTGCAAAAGACAGAAATGGTGAACAAAACCGGTTCTCGGCCCAAGCGCACGCCTGCCGGCATGCCGGGAAAATGGGAACTCTTTGTCAGAGATATGAAGCGGGATAAACATCTGTATGTCCTACTATCTCCTTATATGTTGTTATTTTTACTATTTACCGTGTTTCCCGTCATCATCTCCATTTTCTTCAGCTTTACTAACTTCAATATGCTGGAGTTTCCGCAATGGGTCGGCTGGGAGAACTATTCCAAGCTGCTCTGGAATGATGATGTGTTCTTGATTGGTCTCAAAAATACAATTATTTTCTCGGTGGTCACCGGCCCAATCAGTTACATCGCTTGTTTTGTATTCGCGTGGCTGATTAATGAGCTGAATCCCAAGGTGAGAGCCTTTATGACCCTGATCTTTTTTGCACCTTCAATTTCAGGCAATGTGTTTTTTATTTGGCAAATTATATTCTCCGGGGATTCATACGGCATTATGAACGGTTTCTTGATGAAAACAGGCATTCTTTACGAACCGATCCTGTGGCTTCAAGATCCGAAATATATGCTGGCGATCATCATGCTAGTGCAGCTGTGGCTCAGCTTGGGAACCAGTTTCCTGGCGTTCATCGCCGGTTTGCAGACCGTGGATCGTACGCTGTATGAAGCAGGAGCAATCGATGGGGTACAAAATCGCTGGCAGGAGTTATGGTACATTACGCTGCCTTCGATGCGGCCTCAGTTGATGTTTGGTGCGGTCATTCAGATTACTGCGTCCTTGGCGGTTGCCGAAGTTGCTACGGCGCTAGCAGGGTTCCCAAGTGTGCAGTACGGTGCGCATACGATCGTCACTCACTTGATGGATTACGGAACGATCCGCTTCGAAATGGGTTATGCGTCTGCCATTGCAACGGTGTTGTTCGGTCTGATGCTGGGTTCCAACCTGCTTGTACAAAAGCTTCTGAAGAGAGTGGGGGAATAGCAGATGAAGATAGCCCTGCGTATGAAACGAAAAATCAACCGATCCTGGCAGGTCGACATCCTGCTGTTCCTGCTACTTGGCGGATTTGGCGCATTTATGGCGGTTCCGCTCATCTATGTCATTAATAATGCGTTTAAACCGCTGGATGAGCTGTTCATTTTCCCGCCAACCCTGTTTGTTCGCAATCCGACGTTCGAGAATTTCTCGGATTTGTTTCAGGTGATGAAAAATTCATGGGTTCCTTTTTCGAGATACATTTTTAATACCGTGTTCATTACTGCGGCGGGTACGTTTGGTCATATCATTCTGGCCTCGGCGGCTGCATACCCACTAGCGAAACATAAATTTCGCGGACACAAGGTGCTGTTTACAGTCATCGTATTGTCGCTTATGTTCTCGCCACATGTCACGGCAATTCCGAATTACATGATTATGTCGACCCTTGGGTGGCTCGACTCGTATCAAGCGATTATTATCCCTGCCTTTGCTTATCCGCTGGGTTTGTATCTGATGAAGCAGTTTATGGAGCAGATCCCGGATGCATTGCTGGAGGCGGCGAAAATGGATGGTGCGAGCGAATACCGGATTTTCATACAGGTCGTTATGCCGCTCGTTAAACCGGCTTGGTTAACCCTGCTAATCCTGATGATGCAGATGCTGTGGGGAACGGATGGCGGCAGTTTTATCTACAGTGAGCAGCTCAAAACGATGCATTACGCCATGGGACAGATTGTTCAAGGGGGAATTGCTCGTGCAGGGGTAGGCGCTGCAGTAGCGGTCATCATGATGACGGTGCCGATCGTGACGTTTGTATTGTCGCAGAGCAATGTCATTCAAACGATGGCTTCATCCGGCATGAAGGATTAAGGGAGAGGGTGTTACAGATGAGAGTGAAATCATGGCTAATCGTTCTGGCAGCTTCCCTGCTGATTGCCGGATTCGGACATAACCAGGCTCATGCGGCACCGTATGAGGGATATACCTACAACTATTGGGGAGATGCAGTGAAATCACCGATTGCGTTTCTTCCCTCCAGAGTAATCACAGGGGATGAGGCCGGAACAGGAGCATGGCAGTCTCCGCTGGATTTATATGCTGCGAAAGATGGCTTGCTCTATATTCTGGATTCAGGCAATGGACGGATCGTTGTCTTGAACGAGAAATGGGAAACGGTTCGGGTCATTCAAGAGTTTAACCATGACGGTAAAAAGGACAGCTTTAACAATCCTGAGGGACTTTTTGTGACGGAAGCAGGTCAAATCTACGTTGCGGATACCGAAAACAGACGAATCGTAGAGTTGAATCAAGATGGTACTTTTGTGCGGGCCATCGGTGCACCAGAGTCGGATGTGCTTAGTGATACGTTTGAATACTTTCCTCGCAAGGTTATCGTGGACAAAGCTGGACGGATCTACGTGGTTGGTCGCGGGGTCTTTGAAGGACTGATCGAGTTTGATAGTGACGGACGTTTCACCGGATTTATGGGTACCAATCGAGTGCAGTTTGATCCGGTCGACCTGTTCTGGAAAACCGTATCCACCAAGGAACAACGGGAGAAAATGATTCGTTTTATCCCACTGGAGTTCAACAACGCGGACATCGATGATGGCGGTTTTATCTACACCACAACAGCGGACAAAAACTCGCTTTCTGCGGTCAAAAGATTGAATCCCTCCGGTATTGACGTACTTCGGGTTAACGGTGAATTTTCACCGGTCGGAGACTTGACCTTTAATCGTTCTTCCTTCGTGGATATCCAGGTGTCCAGTAACGGTGTCTATCGTGCGCTGGATTCAACAAGAGGTCGGGTGTTCACGTATAACGAGGATGGTAATCTGCTCTATGTCATAGGTCAGCTTGGCAACCAGATCGGTACATTCAAAAATCCGGTCGCCATCGAAAGCTATGGGGACGCTATCTACGTACTGGATCGGGATCTCGGGCGAATTACGGAGTTCAAGGCAACAACGTTTGGAAGCCTGGTTAATGAGGCCAATCGGTTGTACAGCTCTGGCAAACATACGGAAGCCGCGAAGTTATGGCAAGAGGTGTTGCGCCTTGACGCGAACTATGAGATGGCCTATATCGGTATCGGAAAATCGATGCTGCGAGAAGGGAAGTACAAGGACGCAATGACCTATCTGAAGTTAGGGAATGACCGCGAATACTATTCCAAAGCTTTGGCGAAATATCGGAGAGAATACATGCGTGAATATTTCGGAATGTACATGACTGTAGCAATTGCCTTGCTAATCAGCGTCATCGTCTGGCGCCGGATCGCCAGAACAAGGAATGAGAGGGGGGTCAGAGATGTCGCTAATTAAGGAACTCAAATACTCTCTGCATGTCGCGGTACGTCCTTTTGACGGATACTGGGATTTGAAATATGAAAATAAAGGCAGATTGCGCGTTGCATTGCTAGTGCTTCTGGCTGTCACGATAACGATGATCTTGAAGCGACAGTTTGCCGGGTATGTTGTCAATGATAACTATCCGCTCTCGCTTAATAGTATTAACGAGTTCAAATATATCGTTCTCCCTTTTCTACTCTGGTGTATTTCCAATTGGTCCTTGACTACGCTGATGGACGGGGAAGGTAAGTTCAAAGACATCTTGATTGCAACAGGATATGCGATGCTTCCGCTTATTCTGGTCAACATTCCTAATATTTTGCTGAGTAATGTGATTACGCTGCGCGAATCTTCTTTTTATTACTTGCTGGATTCGTTCGGTGTCATCTGGTTTGTGTGGCTGCTGTTTATCGGAACCAAGACAGTACATCAATACTCGGTCATGAAAACGATTACCACCATGCTGCTTACGCTAGTTGTCATGGGTGTTGTGATCTTCCTGGGCCTGCTTTTCTTCAGCCTGATCCAGCAGATCATCAGTTTCGGTTATACCCTCTTTCAAGAGATTACACTGCGCGAATAGGAGAAGAAGGGAGGTGCCTGATATGAGAAAAAAGCGTACTACGTTTGCAGCGGTCATCCTTATTGCAAGCTTGTTTATGGCTCAAAATATCAACTATGCGGAATCCGTATCTGAACGTGTGGTAACCACATCTGGCGATTTACAAGAGGCGGATCAGAGTTCGGCTACTGAGTCTTCTAAAACACAGGAAACTTTAACAAAACAAGAGTCTACAACGACGGATCCTGAACGTGAGGGGGAAAAGCAATCCGATGCGACCAGCTCTGAACCGCAGACGGCATCTGCGAATCAACAGAAGAACGAAGCCGTAACTGTTCCTGAGGGGATGGAAGCTGTTGCGGAAAAGGATGGCCTGATCCTGTATCTAAAGCCGGAAACGACAGAGATTGCGGTCAAGGATCAGAAGAATGGTGCGATGTGGTTTTCTAACCCGCAGGATCGTGAACAGGATACCATTGCGACCGGTTATAACAAGTCCCAGCTGAATGTGCAATTTGAATTGACGTATTACGATAATACGGGCAATGCGCTCAAATACGATAATTTTACGCACAGTGTAGAGAGTGGTCAGTTTGAAGTTGAAAAAGTAGAGGACGGCTTCAACGTTGTATACACGCTGGGTGAAGTCAAAAGTGATATTGAAGCTATCCCTAAATATATTAGCGAAGAACGTTTTAACACGTTGATTCTCGGGAAACTGGAAGAAAAAGACCAGAAAGAGATTGAGAAGCGCTTTAAGTATGATGAGCAGAACAAACGATACGAAAGACGGGATTCATCTCTGAAAGGCGTAGGTTTGTCCAAAGTAACCCGAATTTTCGAGTCTGTCGGCTATGATGAGGCACAGATTGCCATAGACAAAGCGGCCTACGGTGAAGAGGAAAGCGGGAGCGCAAGTGTCATTGTGCCTGTCCAGTATCGGCTGGAGCAAGGACATCTGCGTGTTTCCATTCCGGAAAATGGAATCCAGTATCCAGATACGATGAAAATTCAATCCTTGTCCCTGCTGCCGTTTTTTGGAGCAAGCGGTCCAAAAGATAAAGGATACAGTCTGGTGCCAGACGGATCAGGATCTCTGATTTATTTTAATAATAAAAAAACGTCAGTATCCCCATATAGTACGGCTCTGTATGGAAGTGATCATGCTGTAAATCAGCTCTCCCAGATCCAGAAGGAACAGAAGGCGAGAATGCCGGTGTTTGGTATGAGTTACGGAGACAAAGGATACCTTGCTGTCATTGATAAAGGTGATGCGGTTGCGTCTGTTGAAGCGGATGTCAGCGGCAGATTGAACCAGTACAATACGGTGCATTCTAGTTTTTCACTGAGCAGTATGGAAGAGGTTACCCTGACGAACGGCTGGCGTTCCAGCACAGTCAAACGGTTTCAGGCACAGCCTTTTCATAATGAAATGTCCGTTATCTATGAATTTTTGGGCGCAGATGATGCGAGCTATTCCGGTATGGCCTCGACTTATCGGGATTATCTGACGGAGCAAAAGAATCTCACCCGTTTAGGTGATGATACGGAACTCCCTTTTTACGTGGAATTGATCGGCGGTATCCCGAAGAAAAAGTTTTTCCTCGGCATCCCGTATAATGCTTACGAGTCGCTTACCACGTTTGAAGAGGCACAGGATATTTTAAAAGAAATGCAAAGCCTTGGTGTGGAGGATATCCAGCTTCGGTACTCGGGGTGGTTTAACGGAGGTATGCATCATGATATGCCGAAGTCCATCGATGTTGATAAAAAGCTTGGTGGCGCTAAAGGTTTGCAAAGCCTACAGGCCTATACACAAGAGAATGGTTTTGGATTATATCCGGACGTATCCTTCCTGGAGGCGTTCCCAGAAGCGAAGGGATTCAAAAAATCGTATGCTTCTCGCCAAATTACGGGTAAACTTGCGCAGTTGTTCCCGTACTATATCGCCTCCTTTACACAGGATAATGAAGCCTCTCCGGGCTATGTCCTGAGTCCGGAAGCGGTGCCGGGCATTGTGAGCGGATTTATGCAAGATTATAAGAAAACAGGACTGACAGGTCTATCGCTTCGAGATTTAGGCGACCAGCTGAATTCCGACTTCAACCGCGCTAACGTGATCAATCGCGAACAAGCCAAAGAGGTTGTGATGAATCAGCTTGAGCAGGTGCGCAGCTCGGATGCATCGCTTCTCGTAGAGGGCGGCAATAGTTATGCAAGCCCCTATGCCAGACATATCGTAGATGCACCTGTGAGCAACAGCGGGTTTAACATCACCGATGAAGCGGTTCCCTTTTTCCAACTGGTCTATCACGGCTTCGTGCAATACACAGGGCAGGCTTGGAATATGGCGGATGATCAGGATTCTCATGTACAGATGCTCCGAGCGATCGAAACCGGATCGGCACCATATTACACGTGGTTCTACGCAGATCCATCTGCGATCAAACTGACGAGTTTTGACGCGTTATATTCGGCCGATTATCGACGCTGGATCGAGGAATCAGCAGAGCGATACAAGGAACTTAGGAATGTGTTGCAAGATGTACAGAATCAAACGATTGTTAAACATGAGAAGCTGAGTAAGGGTGTTTATCAAACGACTTACGAACAAGGTAAAACGGTCATTGTGAATTACAACGATGCTGCTGTGGAGTGGAATGGCACACGTGTGGCAGCGAAGAGCTACTGGGTAGGAGGTGACATGCCGGAATGAAACTTAAGAAATTATCCCTAGAGCAAAAAAACAGATATTACGGTTTGTATTTCATCCTGCCTTGGTTCATCGGTTTCCTGTTACTTTTCATGGTGCCGCTGATCTCATCGTTCCGATACAGTCTGAGCAATCTGCAGGTGTCCAATGAAGGGTTTACGCTGGAATTTATCGGTTTGGCGAATTTCCGTGAGGCTTTATTCTCTCATGAATCCTATGTGAGGATGCTGACGGAATCAGTGATCAATATCGTCGTGAATACACCGTTAATTATTATTTTCAGCCTGTTTTTTGCGGTGATTCTGAATCAGAAGTTTCATGGAAGGGTTTTGGCGAGAGCCATCTTTTTCCTTCCGGTTATTCTGGCTTCGGGTATTATTGCAAGTATCGAAAACGGGGATTTGATGCAATCCGTTGTACGTAGTGCTAACGATATGACGGGCGGTGGACTGTCCGTGATGAAAAATCTGGATCTGACCATTATGTTGCTTGAATCCGGCATGAGTCCGATTTTGGTCGAATATCTGACAGGTGCGGTTAGCCGGATATACGAAATTGTCAGTCAGTCAGGCGTCCAGATTCTGATTTTCCTGGCCGGTTTGCAGTCGATTTCTCCATCGCTCTATGAAGCAGCCAAAATCGAAGGATCTACAGGCTATGAAGCCTTTTGGAAAATTACGTTCCCGATGCTAAGCCCGTTGATTCTGACGAATCTGGTGTATACCATCGTGGATAGCTTCATCAGTGATCAGACGAGTCGGCTTGTGGTGGATACGGCCTTCAAAAGCTTTAACTTCGGGCTCAGTGCGGCGATGTCCTGGATGTATTTTGCCGTGATTGCACTGATCCTGTGGGTAACGACCGCCTTGGTATCCCGCAAGGTCTTTTATCAAAACTAGTATTCTGAAGGAGGCCTGACATGAAGACAGAAACCGCAGCAGGGCAACCGCCAGCGAAAAAGGAATGGCTGCATCGCCTGGGTTCCACGGCCTACTGGTTTGAAGCGATCAAGAAGTGGGCATGGATTCTGGTTCGGTTTGTCTTGATCTTTGGCATTTCATTTGTGATTCTATATCCGATTTTATTGAAAATATCAATATCCTTTAAAAGCATGTCCGATCTGTATGACCCAACGGTGATCTGGATTCCGCGTACGTTTACGCTCGAAAACTTTAAGCTGGTCTTCACGGCAATGAACTATCCCGGCGTGTTAATGAACACCTTATGGTTATCCTCTGCGGTCATGCTTCTACAGACGATAACCTGTGTGCTAGCCGGCTATGGGTTTGCAAGAATCAAGTTCAGAGGCAGTGGTTTGTTGTTTGCTGCCGTAATTTTTACCATTCTGGTGCCTACACAAACGATCATGATTCCGCTCTATCTGAATTTTAAGAACTTTGATGTGATGGGCTTAATCGAGCTGTTTCGTGGCAGTCCTGCTAATCTGATCAACACATACTGGCCGTTTCTGATCTCCGCAGCACTCGGTATGGGTGTGAAAACAGGTCTGTACGTCTACATTTTCCGCCAGTTCTTCAGAGGTATTCCGCGTGAGATTGAAGAGGCTGCCTACGTGGATGGTGCAGGATATTTCAAAACGTTTGGACGTATTATTTTGCCTAACGCGATACCTTCAATGGTTACGGTCATGTTGTTCTCGTTCGTATGGCAATGGAATGACTCCTTCTTCACCAATATGTATTTGAATGAACCTAAAGTCATGTCGTCGATGATGTCATCCTCGGGCTTTACCATTGCGACATATCTAACGGGCGGAGGCCAAGCTGCGGCATCTTATACACAAGACCCGTTTTTCATGTCCATGATGATGAATACGAGCGTGTTGATGGCGATTCTGCCGCTGATTATCATTTACCTGTTCGTTCAGCGTCATTTTGTGGAGAGTGTGGAACGTTCCGGTCTTGTAGGATAACAGGAATCGGAGCAGGGAATAAAGGGGGGGTATTCCTTTATAACCTGAGAAGACACTGAATTCGAAAAAATATAAGAGGCTGCCTACATAGCTGGCAGTCTCTAACCCATAGCCAATGAACGGTTTGGAGTGCAAAGATCTGCAAAGATAGACCAGGAAGAGGAGGATGAGGGATGCAAAGAGATACCCCAAAAGCAAACGATAGGCTGGATGCACAAGTCACAATTTATGGAAATATATGTCATCAGAGTATAGACAATTTTGGCGCGTCGGATGCGTGGTCGATGGAACCGCTAGGGAAGCATTGGAGCGAGGAAAACAAGGCGCAAATCGCCGATCTGTTATTTTCCAGGGAGCGAGGCATCGGGTTGTCCGCATGGCGTTTTAACATAGGCGCAGGTTCAACAGAAACCGATCAGGATCGAATTCCCGACCCTTGGAGAAGAGCCGAAGCTTTCAAAATATCAGAGGAGCACGAGTATGACTGGAGTAAACAGTCGGGCCAACAGTGGTTCCTTCAAGCTGCGCGTGATCGGGGAGTTGAGACACTTATCGCTTTTGTAAATAGTCCGCCGGTATGGATGACCAAAAATGGGCATGCCCAGCCTGATCTTGAAGTGGGTTCGACGAATCTGAAACCGGAGTATAATGGAAAGTTCGCGTCGTATCTAATTGATGTTTTATCGTATTTCAAGGGAAAAGGACTTGCTTTTGACTATATTAGCCCGATCAACGAGCCGACTTGGGACTGGAATCAGTCTTGGCAGGAGGGAAATCGTTATAATAATGATGATCTGAAGCAAGTGATTCTGGAATTATATCGCCAGTTACAGCAGACCGATTTACAGACACGGATCAGTGCACCGGACGGTGTGGAAATTACGGCGCTCTTGGACGACGAATACTATCGTCAGTTTGCGGGAAGTGGAACGTATTCCAGCGGCGCTAACAAGCTGGGAACAGGGAAGTATCGGGAATACATAAAGGATATGATCGGTGATCCTGAGGTGAAAGAAGCGATAGGCAATAAAATGGCTTCTCATTCATACTGGTCTGACTACAGTAATCCGGGGGATGATCGGTTAGTCAGATTGAGGCAATTGCTGCACACGAACATGAAGCATTATGATGAAGAGAGCAAGTACTGGGTGACGGAATATTGCATTCTGGGGGATTATGGTCCTGGACGTGATCTAGGGATTGAGCCTGCGCTTCATGTGGCAAGAACAATTCATTTTGATCTGGTGGAAGCGAATGCGGCAGCTTGGCAATGGTGGACAGCGGTTTCCAAAGTAGATTACAAAGATGGATTAATCTATACGGATTATAATGAAAATGGCGATGAGCAAAATATTCTGACATCTAAAATGCTGTGGGTGTTCGGTAACTATAGCCGATTTATTCGGCCTGGTGCGAAGCGAATCGACTTGACCGGGCTTGGTGAGGAAGCCGACAGCGGTTTGTTAGGTTCTGCCTATGTCCATGTAGGAGAGCAGACCGTGACTGCTGTTTTTGTGAATCATGGTGAACAGGACAAAAGCGTGCAATTAGACCTCCATGAGCTGGGATTAAATGAACGAATTGCAACAATGCAGTCTTACGTAACCAATGCGGAACTGGATCTGATTTGTCAGGAGAGAGTTACCGCAGCGGAAGAGGAGCAATCTTTTATCGTGAACATTCCAGGAAAATCGGTTGTGACCGTCACTGGCTGTGTTCAGAAAGTGGAAAGTAAAGAGTAAGAGCTTCACTTCATATTGCCCATGACATCATGAAGCTTGAACCATGCAGAGATGTGTGATTAAGCCATAATTTTGTCATGGGCTTTTTCCGGATCATGCGAACTTGTTCAGGCTGGATAAGAATCCGAATTTAAACTCCAAATTGTTTGAGATGATGGTCCAGATGTTTATAGATGCCTTTTCCCCATTGCTCAGGCGTTAGTTTTCCGAAGAAAGGATGAGGATGATGGGAGCAGTGATCTGAGCCGTTTACTTGAAAAGTGGTAATCTGCTGTTTCAGCTTTTCTTTCTCCGTCCTAAACACTCGATCATCATCAATAACGATCGTTGGAATGGTCGACATATTTTGTGGTAAGGGCTTTTCATTGTAAAACATCGGTTTGGCAAACCGTCCAACAAGTCTTCCGAGCAACCCTCTCGGCGGGAACGTATTACCCAAGGGAATATCATGAAAAGCCACACAGTGAGCTAACATTTGAGAAACCTGCATGGTTCCCCACAGAGGTGTGGAATCTTCACGGAGTCGATCAATACGATCTGTAATTTCAGAAGCATGCTTTGTTTCAAAGATACTTTTCATTGAAGCACCCCGATCCATTATAGTAACTGGTGAACTAGAAACAGGATCATTCCATTATTGAGAGGTTTATTCTGATATGTTCAACAATAATAAAATATGGTAAGTTTAGTCAATGAAAACGAGGAAAATAATGTTAGCAAAATGGAGGCGGATACCATGGAAAACAAGGAAACATTTAATCTCGTAGTGAGTGAATATGAGCGTTACAGACCTGTCTATCCGAGCGAAATGTTTGATGATATTTTTACATATGCGAAGCTTGATAAGCAAGATTCCATTCTTGAAGTTGGTTGCGGAACAGGGCAGGCCACTGGTGGTTTGGTGAGTAAGGACTACACCGACATTACGTGTATTGAATTAGGTAGCAATTTGGCACAGTTTACCGCAGATAAATTCAGATCGTATCCATCGATTCAAGTGATCAACACTTCGTTTGAGGAATGGAATGAAGAAGGAAAGCTTTTCAAGTTGATGGTGTCAGGGACAGCCTTTCATTTTATTGATCCAGAGATCGGCTACCGCAGGGCCTGGGAAGTGCTTGAGGATGAGGGATGCATAGGTTTTTTTTGGACCGTTCATGTTTCTGGCTACGACCAGCTGCATCGAGAAATCCGTGCGCATTACATTGCGCTAGCCCCTCATTTGGATGATTCTCAATATCCTTCGCCTGATGAAGTCATTCAGGAGCGCAAAGAAATAACGGAGCGTTCGGGCTTGTTCACAGACATTAAGGTCAAGGAATATAACTGGATACAGTCCTGTTCGAGCGATGAATATGTTGCACTTTTAAATACAAATTCCAAGCATCAGCAGCTTTCTGAGGATGTTCGGAGTACGCTTTTGGAGAGAATCAAACGTTAATTAGATCATGCAGGCGGAACGATAGACAAACATCACAAGGTCGCTCTTTTTTTAGGTAGAAAAAAAGTGTAAAAATACAGGTTCTATCATTTTAATCAAGAGGAGGAAAAGGAATATGACTGACCCGCGTTCAACTTACAATATCCAAACCGCAGTATTAAGTTTCGAAGCTGAATTAGAGAGGTTAAAGATGCAAGCCGGCATGGGATGGTCCAAAGAATTTCGTAATCTGGCGTGGTATGGGCTGGAAAATGGAATGCGTGTATTAGAGGTCGGAAGCGGACCCGGCTACATCACGGAACAATTATTGAACAGTCTACCGGGCAGCGAGATTACCTCGCTTGAGATAGATCGTACGTTACAAGCGCAAGCCAAAGAACGGCTGAAGGACGTTTCTTCGGAGCGACTGCAATTTGTGGAATCTTCCATTTATCAGATGGACCTGCCGGATAATTCATTTGATTTTGTGGTGGCTAGGCTGATCTTTCTTCACCTGAACAATCCGATCGAAGCTGCGCAAGAAATTTATCGTGTGCTCAAGCCTGGTGGCCGGCTGGCCATTATTGATGTTGACGATGGTGTTTTTGGCGCAGTGAATCCAGATATACCGGCGCTATATACCGTATTAATGAAAATCGCGGGCTATGTAGCCCAACATGGTGGGAATCGGTTAATTGGAAGAAGTTTGCCGCGGCTCCTCTCTGAGAGTGGATACATTGATGTTGACATCGATGCGGTTGTTCAACACAGTGACATCATCGGGATGGAGGGTTTCAAGCAACAATTCAATCTCCAGCGTTTTGTACATTTTGTTGAGAAGAGTATCATTAGCCGGGAGGAGTTTGCCCAGTTAGAGCGAGCTTTCGAAGCTATAAATCAATCACCAGAAGCCTATGCCATGATGAATTTTATTACTGCTTGCGGCACGAAGCCATTGTAAGGGCTATGAGGGACGGAGGATGAAGATGAGGAAGAATATCGTTCATGCTTTTCAGGAAACAGTCGCTCGAGGCGACCATCAGGGGATGATCAACTTATTGAAAGAATATGAACAATCCGGCGAACTAGCTGTGAATGAACGAGGCTGGGTATACTGGAATATTTCAGATGGTTATGCCCTTTTAAGAGATCCGGAGCCACTTTATGCCAATCATTTGGCATTTTTCGAATGGGGGAAGCAGATTCTCCCCCCTGAACAGTACCATTGGGTCGTTTCTGATTCTACACAGGCTTTGTCGTTGTCTCTAGGGAATTACTTAAATCATTGGATTGACTGGTATCGATATGCTTGTGATCATGCGCCAAGATTGGATTCCAATCGCGCCGTTCGTTTTGAGAGCCACCGGCCTTAAGCGGTACGTTCTGGGCATTAGAGAGATACAGCGAGATGCCGGAAGTCTTAGAACATATGAAACGGCTTATTGAAGAAGATCAGCAGTGGGACAATCTTCTTTTCGCCCGAATTACATACAACAAACAGCGTCTAGCTTATTTGTATCACTCCAGGAATGAAAAAGAAGTAGATTTACTTATGCATGAAACGATGCATTTAATAGATCACATCGATTGGGCTTCCTTAGAGCCAATGAAAAAAGAAGAAGTTGTCGGCAGTTGGGAAGATGTGAATTCGAGCAGAATATCACAGAGAGATATTCACATTGCGCTAAACAATCTGGCTTGTATTCTAGCGGATATTGAACAGTCTGAAGAAAGTGCGAAATTGTTCAGACAGCTACAAGATAGCGGGTACGTCTTGAATGGATATGCCTTTTCCAAATATATTTATTCGATCTGGAAGTCGGAAGGTTTAGGAGGTGTTCGGGAAGTAATGGTGGCTAACAAATCTTTTGAGTTCCCTGAACTGACTAAACATAGTCCTACTCTTGTCGAGATCGGAGATCAGATTTAAGCATGCAATAGTGAATAGCACTTAATGGAAATAAGAAAGAAGGAATCCTAAAATGATACATGACATCTTGTTAAATCGATTCCCCAATGTAAAAATCTTCGAATTAACTGGCGGTTATACGAATATGACCCTCTTACTTGAGGAAACTGACATGAAGAGGGTTGCCAAAATCTATGATGTGAACAACGCAGATGCAAAGACAGAAATAAATGCACTGAGGCTGTTAACTCATTCTGGGGTGACTCCGCGAGTGTATGATTTTTTTGAACAGGATGAACGGCTATTTGTAATGATGGACTATGTCCCGGGCGTAAATGCACAGACGATTTTGGATCAAGATGGACTTGAACAAGGCAGGAGAATGTATGAGCAACTGGGTAAATATCTTGCCAAAGAGGTGCACTCCGTCAAACGAGACAATAAAGACACAGAGTTGCCTGTTATCATGAAATCCGCTGTTGCTGTGGATGGACTTGAGTTCATCCCCACCGGAATCATGAGCATGGCAAATGAAGTGTTAAGCACTCCTGATCATGGGGAACAAACTCTGATCCACGGGGATTATGGACCTCATAATGTAATGTTTGGTAACGATTCCTTGTTCATTTTGGATTGGGAGTGGGCAGGCTGGGGGAACCCGTTATTTGATGTGGCATGGGTTGTCTGGTTTGTGCATTTACATTATCCTGATATGGCGAAGAAACTGTCAGGAGCCTTCTTAAGTACATATACAGAACATACAAATATCAAAATATCACATGATTTAATCCGATCTTACGCCACATCCAAAGTAATACAGATTATGAACCGCATCAAGAATGCCCACCCGGATGTACAGAAGGAATGGTTGCGAAGATTAGAATGGACGCTTCATACGAACTTTAGTGTAAATGAATAGCGAGATGAATCAAACCGAAATACCTAAGCCTATGTGAAAGGAGTGATGCAGTATGAGTAAACAGTTGAATATATGCATTAGAAAACGAAGAAAACCATTAGGAGGATTTTTAAATGACTATTCAGGTGAGACCGGTTTCGATGGATGATTGGTTTGCTTGTACTCAATTACAGGTAAGTGAAGAACAGAAAAAGGCGTTCCCTGCACCCGTGGTATATTGGTTAGCTGAGTCCAGGTTTGTCACTGACTTTCAACCCATGGCCATCTACAAGGACTTAGATCTGGTAGGTTTTGCAGTATACTCCGATCAAGAGCATGACGAGGGTGATTATTGGCTGCCTGCTGTGATGATTGATAGTAAATATCAGGGTAGAGGATATGGAAAAGAAGCGCTTCGTGCTTTGATTCAAAGGATGCAAAAGACACTAAACTGCAAACGCATTCTAATTGGACATAGGCCTGATAATCACGTTGCCGGCGCCTTATACGAATCTCTTGGTTTTCAGCGGATCAGTGAGCAACTTATCGATGGTGAGGTTGTTCGAGCTCTGAAATTTGGCATATAAAGGGTTTGAATAACGTCTTTATGATGGATTGAGCTGATGAGCCTCAACTTGTTTGGAGAGGAGGGACAGACGAAGATGAACATATTCAAAAGGCTGACCTTTTGGTTAGTCCTTTTCTCATTACTGGTATGTTTCAATAACCTAACGGGCAATGACGATAAAAACATTTTGATATATTTAACGAATCCATTCAATCCACTATTAAACCGCTGGCTAACAGGCATCAATATGAACCCGGAGACAACGTACTTGTTTAAACCTCTCATTTGTGGATTACATCTACTCTTTTGGACAGCATTGGGTCTGATTATTGATAAATTAATAAAGAAGGATAACATCAGGAAACAAACCGGGAGGTAATATTCAATAATGGTTGATCAACCACGTCGTAGACTAAGAGCTATGGCGTGTTTTTTATTTCCAGCATTTAGATGGTTGAGATCCTTTGGAATCATTTGCAACAATTGTGATCAACAATACAGCAATATAGTTCATATTAGTTCGAAATATCTGTGATACAATTCATTGTAAAGCGCTATCATTACAAATGATTAAACTATATTGCTATTTGTATTCAGAGAAGGGAGATCTTTATTGATGTTAACTATACACACCCCGACGAATATGGCATTGCAGGAAAATGAAGTTTATGTGCGCTCAGAAGCTGACAATTTTCAGGATGAATGGCCCATTCATACACATAACGGGTATGAGATTCATTATTTCATCCAAGGGGATGCAACCTTCTTAATCGGTGATCGAATCTATAAGCCGAAGCCCGGGGATATGTTTATTTTCAGAGGTGGAGTTCCTCATCGAATTAATCCTTCGAGAGAGATTGTGTACAAGCGAAGTTTTGTTAATTTTACGGAAATATTGCTATTAGATATGCTCGAACTTAGTCAATTAGAAAATCTGATGTCTATTTTCCGTCACCCCGACGGTTTATTGGTACATTGGTCCCCGGAGGAGCGTGAATACATCTCAAGTACATTTAAAGGGATTAAAGAGGAGATGGATGCCCGAAGTGCGGGATGCAAAACGATGGTTAAATTGATTCTTACTCAGTTGCTACTGCGGATTTATCGAAAAATGACTACGGAGCAATCTGTCGATCCGATTCTGATTTCCTCACAGAAGCAGTCCAGTGTGAGCCGGGTTCTTCATTATTTGAACCAAAATTATGCGGAGAACGTTTCGCTGGATGAACTGTCCAAAACGCTACATTTGAATAAATATTATATTTGTCATTCTTTTAAAGAAACAACGGGATATACGATCAGCAATTATGTCATACGAAAAAGGGTGGCAGAGGCCAAAAAGCTGTTGCTATCTACCGATGCACCGATTTTGTCTATATCCGAGACATTAGGCTTCAATACGCCTGTGTATTTCAGCAGAGCATTCAAACAATACGTCGGTGTTTCTCCACAGTTGTTCCGTAAAAACGAATTGCTTCATGTATCCCAAAATCATTAATTCTTCTTAAGGAGAGGTTAAAATGACAAGAAAAACATGGTTTAAGATGAGCATCAGCGCGTTACTGACAGCGGTGCTCATCCTGCTGAGTGCTTGTGGAGATGCAGGTAACAACGCTAATGGGAAACAAAAATCTCTTGATTTCTTATGGTTCTCTGATGGGAAAGAAGGAGAAGTCATCAAGGAGGTCATTAAGGAATACGAGCAAAGTAATACTAACGTAAAAATCAATCTGATTGAAGTCGGCTTCAAGGATATTCAAACCAAGTTGAAAACGATGTTATCCGGAGGTAAACCACCAGCCTTGAGCCGGGTGACGGATACGGGGTCTTTTGCCAATCAGGCTGTTGATCTTACCCCTTATGTACAGAATGCGGAACAATTCCAAGATCAATTTATCGACTCGCTTAAACCTTACTATGTTATGGATAACAAACTGGTAGCCGCACCGATGGATGTTACAGCAAATGGATTGATTTATAACAAAACCTTGTTTGATAAAGCCGGTGTCAAGGTGCCAACTTCTCCAGATGAAGTATGGACTTGGGATGAATATATCGCTGCATTAAAGCAGGTGATGGACAAAGGCGGAGCACGGTATGGCATGGTTTGGGATGTCACTCCCCACCGGTGGTCTACGCTGTTGTACCAGAATGGCGGAAGCATCTTGACAGAGGATGGCAGTGCTGCGGCGATTAACAGTGAAGCTGGAATTCGCTCCATGGAGATGTTCAAACAGCTTCATCAAGAGGGTATCATGCCTGAATCGGTATGGCTGGGTGGAGAAAATCCGAACAACTTGTTCCGTTCCGGAACGGTAGCGGCGCACTGGGCTGGCAACTGGATGATTAGCAATTATAAGGATATTACCGACTTCGAATGGGGTGTCACCTACATGCCAAAAGGAACGCAGCGTTCTTCCGTACCCGGAGGGAAGTTCCTTATGGCCTTTAAGGGCAGCGGACAGGAAGAGGAAGCTGCAAAGTTTATTGAATATTTGACGTCCAAGGAAGTGAATTCCAAATATAATCAGGAGTCCTTGTTCATGAGTCCAAGGAAGGACAGTTCCACACTGAATTATGAATTTGGCAAGGAGATGTTTGAAGTTTTCTCGGATGAACTGAAAAACAGTTCGCCGCTTGCAGCGAATGATTGGTCCAGACAAACGCTTATATCCAAGATTTCTACGGATTTGAAAAATCATATTATGGACGTGTTATCCGATAAAGCAACCCCGCAGGATGCATTGGATCAGATGGCTAAGCAGATCAATGAAGCCATTGCCAGTCAATAAGGTCTAAACCAAACACAAAGTTAAACGTAAAGCCAAATGTTCATCACAACCGGGGGCTTAGCGATTCCAGTTAGGCCTCCCTTTCGTTTAATTTATAAGGAAGGGGCACGCAGATGAGTGAAGCACAGCGAACAAATCATAAAACATTGACCAAACAGAACAGGAAACTCGTTATTGCTCCGTATCTGTTCATACTTCCGAATCTCCTGATCTTTAGTACATTTATTGTCTTTCCCTCTTTATTGGGGCTGTACTATTCATTCCATGTCTATGATGGGTTGAATCCGATGAAGTTTAATGGGCTGGACAATTATATGAAGATTCTGACGGATCAGGAGTTCTGGTCAACCATAGGACGAACAGGCGTTTATGCTGTCATTGTTGTTCCGTTAATTTATGCAACGGCTTTAGGCATTGCGTTGTTGCTAGCGCGTGAGATTCGGATGCGCGGTTTCTTCAGAGCTATCTTTTACTGGCCGACCATGATTTCCTTTATCATTGTAGGTTTAACCTGGAAGTGGATTTTCGGAGATTCTTTCGGCATTCTGAATCATCTGTTAACGATGGCAGGTGCAGAACCCGTAGGCTTTCTAACTTCATCTTTCTGGGCCAATACGGCCGTTATTGTAGCGACGGTATGGTCACGAGCAGGATTTTTCATGGTCATTTTTATTGCGGGGTTACAAGCTATACCCACAGATTATTATGAGGCCGCTCGCTTGGATGGAGCAACGGGCACCAAAGTTTTTCGTTATATTACCTTACCACTACTGAAGCCGACAAGTTTACTCGTGGTTATGCTTTGTCTGATTGACGCGTTTAAAGCCTTCCCACTTATGTTTGCGCTTACAGGCGGTGGGCCAGGTAAAGAGACGACCTTTATTGTTCAATACATTTATGAGATTGGATTTAACAGGCAGGAATTAGGTCTGGCCAGTGCCATGTCCGTTATTTTGTTTATACTTATTGGCGGTTTCTCGGCGCTTCAATTCCGCTTATCGAAAGGAGGAGCTGTCTGATGGTGATGAAACCTATGGCCAAAATTGCAATCTACAGTATATTGAGTGTGGCTGCAGTGTTATGGCTCCTGCCTGTACTATGGGTTGTGATCTCTGCTCTGAAAACCAATAGCGATCTATACAGCTTTCCTCCTAAATTGTGGCCAGATCCAGTGACCTTCGAACATTTTAAGGCGGCATTCAAAAAAGGTGATTTTGGCTTGTATTTTATGAATAGCACGATCGTCACGATATCTTCAACGTTATTGCTGTTATTGATCAATTCCATGGCAGGGTTTGCACTCGCAAAATATCGCTTCCGTGGAAGCTCCATTATACTTATTGCTTTTATCTCAACACTTATGATCCCGATTGAGGTCATTATGATCCCAATCTTCAAAGTGCTAAGTGCACTTGGTTTATATAACAGCCTGCTTGCCATCATCATTCCGCCTGCAGCAACGCCGACAGGTGTGTTCCTTATGCGGCAATATTTGCTGACCGTACCGGATGAGTTGTTAGAAGCGGCTCGTATGGATGGAGCTGGCGAATGGAAAATTTACTGGAGCATTATTCTTCCGATAGCCAAGCCCATTCTGGCTGTACTTGCGATCTTTTCTTTTATGTGGAGATGGGATGATTTCGTATGGCCGTTAATTGCAATCAGTGATCCATCCAAATACACCATTCAGCTGGCGCTCTCTAATTTTATTGGGGAATACAATGTCGATTGGGGAAGCCTGCTTGCGATGTCCGTTATTACGATGCTTCCGGTCTTAATTGTATTTATGGTTTTCCAGCGTTATTTTGTCAGCGGTATGATTACTTCAGGGATGAAAGGATGAGTTAAATGATAGAATCCACCCAGGGCGGGACGGAAACTTTAAATTACAAGCCGATGAAACTAGGCGGAGATCAAGTGATCAATCATTGGTTGATCAATGGTATATATACGGAGCCTGTTGCGTTTGTTCCAACAACGATGGAGGGAGATATTAATGATTGGCTTATCGATGGATTTGCTATTCACGAAAACCCGTGCAGGCAGGAGTTTGTTGAACATAGAAGATCACAGCCTGTATCCCGATTTTTCGATCAATGGAGTGAGTTCCCGAGTCCGGGAGATCGATTTCGTGGAGAACAGGTTGAAAAGCCATGGGAGATTTATTCTCCCTGGGGTAATCCGCGAGTAGAGAAATCAGGTTTCTGGTTTGTACCCACTCATCTACGTAGCTATGCCGCGACACGTCTGGTCTCTCCAACCGCTCATAAGGCGTCATTCCGAATCAAAACGTATGGAAGCCTGACACTGTGGATCAATGGAGAACAGGTCACGGATTTTACGCCACTTGTTCGTAACAAGGAGCAGGAAATCGTGATTCAAGCCGATCTTGTAGCCGGAATCAATGAGATTTATGCCTGCTGGGAGGATCTGGCTGAACGAGATACGATGTATGCTTTTGCCTTAGAATACCTTGGAAAAGAAGAATTGCAAGTTTCGTTGCCTATTGCTTCCCATTTGGTAGAGCCTGTGCGATCCGCCGAGCGTGCTCTGGAACAAGCTTACTTTCCTTCGGATATTTTTAAAGGCGAACAGATTAAACTGAAGCTTCCGCTTTCCTTGCCAGATATCGTCAGAGAGGTACGTGTTGAGTATGGCAATTTCTTTGATGGCACCGAAAATAAGACGATACAGATCGCCGAGAAGGAAGCGGATCTGGTTCTGGGACATACCAATGAAATTGGACATCATTACGTCTATTTCACGCTGACCCTTTCGGTTTCAAACGTAGTGCTCACCAAAAAGTTTGGCTGCCAATCCTACGATACCCGATATGATGAGGCTGCTCAACAAGCCAAGGATATTGAAGCCCGCAAATTGCTGGCTCTGAAGTGTATTGCCGAGAAGGGTAGCTCAAACATTCACACAGCGATCGCTATGCTAAAAACAAATGGCAATGTGCAAGACGCGGAGACCATGTTGTTAGAAGGTGTGGAGGGCATTGAAGAGCGGAAGGATTGTAGTGATTTTTATCTCGTAGGGTTGTTCCGGCTATGGAGAGATGAACGAGATAGCGGGTTGTTCAGTGAAGCATTCTGGGAGCGGGTAAAAGCAAGTATCCTGAATTATCGGTATTGGATCGATGAACCTGGCGATGATGTGATGTGGTTTTTCAGTGAGAATCATGCTTTGTTGTTCCATACGAATGAACTGTTAGCGGGGCAAATGTTTGGGGAAGAAATGTTCACGAATAGTGGTGAATCCGGTGCAGTACATCGTCAGAAGGCAGAGCAGAGGCTTGCTTTATGGTTTGAGCGTTTTATGGAAGAAGGATTGGCTGAATGGAATTCTAGTGCGTACATTCCCATTGATGCCGTTGGACTCTTGCATATTTACGAGTTTGCTCAGAATGAACAACTTAGAGAGCAAGCGAAAAAAGCAATGGATTTGTTATTTTATTATATTACGATTCAGATGCATCAAGGGGTAATGTCCACCACGTTTGGGCGTAGCTACGAGAAGGAATTGCTGGGGAGTTATGCCGCGGGGACAACGTCAATGTGCTGGATCGGTTATGGTGTAGGTCATGTGAACAATTATTCGATTAGTAACGTGGCTCTGAGTTTATCCGATTATATCCCTCCTGCGGCTTATCAGGAACATCTATTGCTTGAGGAAAATGAACAGTTAACGTTTACCAATCAGCAGGGCAAGGGAGGGTATGCCAAACTCTATCATTATCGAACAGCGGAGTACGCTTTATCTTCCATTATAAACTTTAGACCTGGAAAATCAGGTTATCAGGAGCATGTTAACCATCTGTCCCTGTCGCCAGAGGCGCAGGTATGGGTGAATCATCCCGCAGAGATATACAAACATGGGGATGGTAGACCTTGTTTCTGGGCTGGAAATGGTATTTTGCCTGACGTTGTTCAGCATGAAGCGATCGCTTTGATGATGTTTGATATTCCGGCAACGCATACTTCGGATTGGACACATGCTTATTTTCCTACGTCATTTTTCACGACATGGGAGAAACATGAGAATTGGTATTTTGGCTGTCTGAATAAAGGGTATGTGGCTCTATATGCAGCCAATGGAACGAGCATGGAGAAGAACGGAGTGACCAGAGAGCGTGAGCTTGTTTCCCCCGGATTGCGTAATGCCTGGATTATCAGAGCAGGCAATGAATCGCAATTCGGATCATTTAGCCATTTTATAGACCAAGTTCGTTCTTCCAGCCCGCAATTCGACAGTACTTCTCTGACGCTTAGCCTGACCGATCCGATATACGGTTCCGTTCAGTGGGGAATGAACAAACCTTTATTTGTCCAAAGAGAGGAAATCGTACATGCAGGTCATGGTGTTATGGGACAGTTGCATCTAGATAACATCAAACGTTGAATCGTGTGCAATAAAATCTGGGGAGTGAAACAATCATGCTGAATCAAGATATGCTTATGGAGAAAATAAGCAAGGTATCAGGTGCGATGAAATCGATGAAAAACACAAGCATCAACGAACAGTTTCCCATTGGACTGATCGACATTCATCTATGGGAATGGCCTCAAGGGGTCGGACTTTACGGTCTCCTTCAGCTCTATGAAGCAACCAACGATGCTGAAGTGCTTCGTTTTCTTGAATCCTGGTATGATGCCAGGCTGATGGAGGGACTACCCGAGAAAAATGTGAATACCTGTGCACCGTTGCTTACTTTAATGACACTAAGCCAGCTGACCGGAAACAATGAGTACGAACGTGTCTGTGAAGAATGGAGCAGCTGGATTATGGATGAACTGCTACGGACCGGAGATGGTGCGTTTCAGCATATGATCACGGGAGATGCAAATGACGGACAGATTCTGATTGATACCCTTTTTATGACGGTGTTGTTTTTGGCCAAAGCCGGAGTGCACTTTAAGAAACAAGCCTATGTGGAAGAAGCCAAGCGGCAATTCCTTGTGCATATTAAATATCTGTACAATAAACAAACCGGATTATTCTATCACGGCTGGGATTTCAATGAAAACCATAACTATGGTGCTGTTCATTGGGGAAGAGGAAATGCATGGTATACGGCCGGAGTGATGGATTTTCTAAATATCATTCCCATTGAAGATGGGCTCAAGGCTTATCTGCTGGATACAGCGACTGCGCAAGTCAGAGCACTTAGCAAGCTGCAGCATGAGGATGGCATGTGGCATACGGTACTGGATGATCCAGACTCCTATAAAGAAACGTCCGCAACGGCGGCGTTTGGATACGGAATTCTCAAGGGAATCCGGTACGGCTACCTGGATGAATCCTATCTTGATACGGGGATGAGGGCGCTTGAAGCCGTGTTGCAGCATATTGATGAAACCGGAGTCGTACAGCAAGTATCTTATGGAACACCTGTAGGGCATGATGCCCAGTTTTATAAAGAAATACCGATTAGTCCGATGGGCTATGGACAAGCGTTGACGTTATTTATCCTCATTGAGGGCTTGCGGTCTTCAGTCGTTGCAGAAGTGTCTTAAAAAGATAATACTCTCTACATGATTCGATAAAATTTCACCCTATAGCGAAGCCCTCTGAAAGGCTATTTCTATAGGGTGATTTCAATTCGTTACTATTCAGATGGAAGTATAGTTTGGTTGATTTCCTTTATCCCGGTATTAATAAAATTCTCAACAGGAAGTTCCTCGCTTGCACGCAGCAGCGTCTCAATAATTTTTGTTCCCCATACCTGCTCATTTTGCGAAATCACGGTTGATATCTGCCCATTTGACAGTCCTTTTTCACTAATTGAATTGCCACCGAAAGCGATTAGATGCCGGTTCAAGCCTTTGGCTTTCCAAACAAGGGTAGAGGCGGAAACGGATACAAAATCCAGCCCCACCACTGCATTAAAATGGGGGTGTGCATCAATCATGGATTCAATATCGTTGACCGCTCGATCTTCATTGCCTTGATTGTATCTGACTTCCAAAATTTCGATGTCAGTGTCATTACGAATATAATCAATGAATCCGTCCAGACGTTGCTGTAGACCAACCATCTCTTCCATACCACTTTCGACTAGAATCATGCCTTCATTATTCAGGAGCCTGGCTGTGGTCTGAGCAAACTGTCGGCCCGTTAGATAATTATCCGCTCCAACATACGCCATTCGATCGCTGGAAGGTGCATCCGATTCAAATGTAATCACCGGAATACCTGCTGCCGTAGCTTTATGAATGACCGGTGTAAGCGCGGCAATATCAATAGGAGCGATGGCAATTCCGTCAACATGTTGTTTGATCATATTTTCCAGAATGCGTATTTGCTGTTCGGTACTTGCTTCGTCTGGCGCGTTGACGGTAAGCGTCACATGATGTTTTTCAGCAGATTGTGTAGCATCCATTGTGATCATCTCATATGTCGGATAGGTCATCGGATAGATGATTCCGAAGGTTTTGTTTTTGGACGCGGATGCTTCCTCAGCTGTAGCAACATATTGGCTTACTTCCTGATTTTTGGGATGTGAATCACCTGAATCCGAATGGATCGTTGAACTCGAAGGGGCTCTCGTGCAAGAGGTTATCGATGATGCAAGCAAGATTAACAACAAGAACCAGCCAGCACTTTGGAGCTTACTCATACATCGGCTCTTTTCTCATGTCCACAGATGATTCATCGGGTACCACGGCCCCCCGTGTGCGATATTCCTTGGGCGTAAATCCGGTTGTCTTTTTGAATATATTTGAAAAATAGTGTGGATCGTTATATCCAACCTTGAATGCAATCTCAAATGTCTTGTTGCTCGTTGTTTTCAGCAGTTCTTTGGCTTTGCCGATTCTCACTTGGGTTAAGTATTCCGTTATGGTCTGACCGGTTTCCTGGCTGAAAATTTTACTGAGATGGCTTGGGCTAATACGCACATGTGCTGAGATACTCTTCAAGGAAACCTGCTCGTTATTGTATTGCCCAGACACATACGCTTTGACCTGATCAATGACATCACTGTATTTGCCAGAAGATGCTGCTCTTCGCTGCCATAATTGATCGAGCAGATCACACAAGTATCGGGTACAGGCTTCCCAGCTTGTAATTCCCCGAATCATCTGTTGCAAGCTCCGAATGTTTTCGTCCGGGTCAGCGCCCATACGAAAGATTTGATTCGCGATACGGAAGGATTCAAGAGTAAGATCGTTTAACAAATAAACGCCATACGACGAAGAATTCCAGTCCATCGACTGTAATGGAGCTGCAAATTCTTGTACAAAGCTGTCACGTAGATGGGGGTCACCAATCTTGAGAAATTCAAGAAATCGACTGCGATCTAACAAAATATTCATTTTCTCATCCAGGTGAATCTCTCGTAACGAGGCTTTGTTTTGCTGCGTCAAACGCGTGATATATTTGTCTTCATCCGCTTCCAGATAGGAAACATGAATGCCTTGCAGGCGTTCCTGATGACTTCCAATGCCAATAACGACACTGCAGTTGAACTGTTGCTCCAGATCGAGACGAATCTGTCCTCGAAGTTGTTCCAGATAAGCCATAATACGGTTTTCGGAGCTGGATTTAAGCAACAGCACCCGTTCCGTCCGGCTACGAATGTAAGAGAGAAGTTCCACATCAACGCTACAGCATTCCTCCAGAATCCGAAGTGTTTTATTTAATAATAACTCCGAATTTTGAGAATCATCATGGGGTCTGATATCCATAATGACAATGGTGTAGAATTTGGCAGAAAGAGATAGTGAGAGCTTTTTGGCAGAATCGATGGCATCCGATGTACCGATGAGCCCCCCGCACAGATCGGCGAGCAATTTTTCTTTGGTCATCGTAAGACTGGTCAGTCGTTGTTCTTCTTCATCCATCTTCTGGCTGACTTCATGCAATATCTGAAGAAGTTCTGTTGCACTGACGGGTTTAAGACAATATTCAGTAACGCCAAGCCGGATTGCCTCCTGAGCATAACTGAACTCATCATGTCCGCTCATAATAATGATCTTGATATGAGGTTTTTGCGCACGGATGATAGAGGCCAGCTCTAAACCGTTCATAAACGGCATTTTAATATCTGTAATGAGAATATCAGGTGCCCATTCTTCAATTAAGGGTAAAGCCAGCTCTCCATCTGGTGCATCTCCGCAGTAGTGAAAACCTTCCTTTTCCCATTGTACGCTGTTGCGTATATTCTCCCGAATCCCGATCTCATCATCGACAATCATTACCTTTTTCAATGCTGAACCTCCTTGCTTTTGGGGATGCGAATCTGAAATGTACTTCCTTCCATATACGTGCTCTCCATCTCAACACCATAGGATGGGCCAAAATAGAGACGAATGCGATCATGCACATTCAGCAGACCAAACCCGCCGTCTTGCTCATTTTCTTGAGGAGAACGGGAACCAGCAGGTTGATCTAATTTTTCTCTCAACTGTGTCAGTTGTTCGGTGTTCATACCAATGCCGTTGTCACGCACCGTGAGCACAATGCTTGTATCGTCCGAGTATCCCTGAATCGAGATGAGTCCTTGACCCCGTTTGTTTTTGATGCCATGATAGATGGCGTTTTCGATTAGAGGTTGTAGTGTCATTTTCAGAATGGGATACTCTTGAAGCTCATGCTCGACCTTGATTTCGTATGTCAAAATATCGTGATACCTCATCTGCTGAATTACCAGATAATTGCGCGCATGTTCAAGCTCTGTTTGGATCGATACCCAATCAAAGCCTTTGTTCAGACCCAACCGAAAGAACCTGGAGAGCGCCTGAACCAGCTTGATCACACTTTCCTTTTTTTCGGCTTCAGCCATCCAGATGATGGACTCCAGCGTATTGTATAGAAAATGCGGGTTAATCTGCGCTTGCAACGTTCGTAATTCGGCTATTTTGACTTGTTCATTTTCTTTGATGCTTTGGTCAATCAGCGTTTTAATTTTCTCCAGCATGATGTTGAAGCTTTGCCCTAAATCCGCGATTTCGTCCGAACCGGTAGGGGTGACTTTGACCTCCAGATATCCGCTAGCCGCTTTACGCATCTTGTTCATGAGAATTTGTATGGGATGAATGAGTCTGTTATTCAGGAAAAAATATAAAGAAATCGCAAAAAATGCGCTTAATAAAACACTGATGATAATTAGCTGGCGAATGCCATTGGCCTCCGTAATAATTTCTTGAAAAGGCGCAGCTCCGATGATTTTCCATCCCGTCTGCCTGGATGTACTATATACGACAAACTGCGGTTTCGAGCCTGCGGACAAGTTGAAGCTGTCTTGCTCTGCGTGTAGAGGCACGGAATTGATCTGGTTGATGATGGCGAGAGACGCCTCGCCCGCAGGCGGTGTGAAAAGTGTTTTCCCATATTGATCGTTAATATAGAAGAAGCCGGAATCTTTAATTTTCGTCGTTGTCAAAAAATCATCAATGAATGAATCATTCATATCAATCACAATAAAGCCGATGACTTCATGTGTAATGCGTTCCTTGACGGTTGTCATAATTGAAAGCGCATTCTCTTTTGGGTACGCGAATCCATCCAAACGGTTATATTCAGCATAAGGTGCAGCATGAGGAATTCGCAAAATAGCGTTTGGGTACTGTACCAGATACTGAAAATAGGGATTGCGAAGCGGGTTGCGTTCCAGCTTGAATACTCCTTTTCGTTCGCTGATGCCTTTGCCATAGAAGTTAACAAATGAGATGTTGAGTACCTTATCGTATTTGTAGGTTTCACGGTAAAGATTGTAGGTCTGTAAAATAGCCTTGGCTTCGCCATACGACTCGGATTGTGCGTACAAATACTGTAGAACTTGTGGATTCTTGCCCAGTTCTAGTAGCCGCTCCGTATCTTCAAACATGATGTCAATATTTCTGGCAAGCTGGTCCGCAGCCAGTTGGGTGGAGGCTTTGTTGTGATTCGATACAACGGTATATGACTTGTGGTACGAAATTAATCCAACGATAATCAGCGGTACAGAACTGAGGATGATAAACATGCTGAGTAATTTAAGTCTGAGGCTTGAAGCTATCCACCTAACAAGTTTCAACGTATTCCACTCCATCTGAAGGAATCAGGATCTAAAGGTAGCATTATTATAACATGAATTTGAACAATGAAAGCGTATCGCAAAATAGTACACCATTCACTAAAAAAATTACACGTTTATATGACATGTCCTCCACAATTACTAAATTATTACATAAAATTCGCATCACATTCCATGTTAGTAAATGATGTAAGCGTTTTATAATGTGATCACACCACACAAGGTGAACTGAAAAAGGGAGGATCACATGATGCGAAGCAAAAAAAAGTGGGGACTCGCCATCACACTGGCGATGGTTATGCTTGTAAGTACAGCGTGTAACAGCGGTAATGGGGCATCTGGTACAAATCAAGCGAGTTCTGGAGGAGATAGCGGAAGTGCACCTGCGACTTCCAAGACGATTACACTTGGTTTTTCTCAAGTAGGTGCGGAGAGCGGCTGGCGTTCAGCCAACACCAAATCCATTCAGGACTCAGCCAAAGAAGCCGGGTATGATCTGAAATTCTCGGACGCGCAGCAGAAACAGGAAAATCAGATCAAAGCCTTGCGCTCCTTTATTCAGCAGAAGGTGACTGTGATTGCTTTTTCTCCGGTGGTGGAGTCTGGTTGGGATACGGTCTTAAAAGAAGCAAAGGATGCGGGCATCCCGGTCATTCTGACGGATCGCGCCGTAGATTCACCGGATAAATCATTGTACAAGACGTTTATCGGTTCCGACTTTGTAGAAGAAGGACGTAAAGCAGGCCAGTGGCTGAGCGATAAGTATAAAGATGCACAAGAGGAGATCAATATTGTTGAACTGCAAGGTACAACAGGTTCTGCTCCAGCGAATGATCGCCAGGAAGGTTTTATGGAGATCATTGGTTCCAATGCCAAGCTGAAAGTGATCGCGTCCCAATCCGGCGACTTTACACGTGCCAAAGGGAAAGAGGTTATGCAGGCTTTCCTCAAAGCTCATAAAAAAATCGACGTTCTCTATGCACATAATGACGACATGGCACTTGGGGCCATTCAGGCCATTGAAGCTGCGGGTTTAAAACCTGGTGTAGATATCACCATTATCTCGGTTGATGCGGTGAAAGACGGTATGCAGGCTGCAGCAGATGGCAAGATCAACTTCATCGTGGAATGTAATCCGCTGCTCGGACCTCAGTTGATGGAGGCGGTTCAGGCTGTGGTGGACGGCAAAGAGATTGAGCCGCGTATCGTCACGGAAGAAACGACCTTTACATCGGAGCAAGCCAAAGAAGCACTGCCATCACGGCAATATTAAAAGCAGCTGCGGTTAACACCGAAAAGTCATTTTTCGACCTCACTGTCGCTAAATGACTTTTTTCTATCCCAATCGGATGGCCGTTCGAATGCGAACGGCTTCTACAATAAAGGAGAGATGGATGTGGAGGATCATCACGCACCGATCCTGCAGATGACGGGGATCACCAAACGTTTTCCAGGCGTTAAAGCACTCTCTGACGTCAGTTTTCGCCTGTTTCCGGGTGAGATTCATGCATTGATGGGTGAGAATGGAGCGGGAAAATCAACATTGATCAAAGTATTGACAGGGGTATACTCGATTGACGAAGGCACGGTGACGATGGACAGTCGAACGCTTGCCATATCAGGGCCGCTAGAAGCTCAAAAAGCGGGGATTAGTACGGTATATCAGGAAGTGAATCTTTGTCCGAATCTGACGGTAGCGGAGAACATCTATATCGGGCGGGAGCCGATGAAGTATGGCCGAATCAATTGGAAACAGATGAACCAGGATGCGGAGAAACTTTTACGTGAACGATTAAATCTGGTCATCGACGTGAAAGCGCCTCTGCAGTCTTATTCGGTAGCGGTACAGCAACTCATCGCCATTGCAAGAGCACTTAGCATCTCGGCTAAAGTCCTTATTTTAGATGAACCCACTTCCAGTCTGGATAAAAATGAAGTGCAGCAACTCTTCCAGATTATGCGCAAGTTGAAAAGCGAAGGACTGGCGATTCTGTTCGTCACGCATTTTCTTGACCAAGTGTACGAAATGTCGGATCGTCTGACCGTGCTCCGCAACGGGGAACTCGAAGGGGAATACATTGCTGCATCGCTTCCACGTATGGAACTCGTACTCAAGATGATTGGTAAAGAACTCGAAATACTAGAGGATCTTCCTAAGCAAACGATCGAAGGGAAGTCAGAGACAGAAGTGGAGACAGATGCAAGGGAGGTTATGATTACCGCAACGGGATTGGGACGAAAAGGAGCGATCGACCCATTCGATTTAACGATTCGTAAGGGCGAAGTTGTGGGTTTGGCTGGATTGCTCGGATCAGGTCGTACGGAGATTGCTCGTCTGATCTTTGGCGCAGATCGTGCCGACGAAGGCAAGCTGACGGTTGCAGATACAGGTAACTCGGTAAAGTCACCGCGGCATGCGATTGACCAACATATTGCCTTCTGCTCGGAGAATCGCAAAACCGAAGGCATCATCGACGATCTGACGATCAGGGAGAATATCGTTCTTGCCTATCAGGCGACACGGGGCTGGTCGAAGCCTATTTCGCGCAAAAAGCAGGATGAGCTTGCGGAGAGATATATCAATCTGTTGCATATTCATCCTAAAAATCCGGAGCAGCTGATCAAAAACCTGAGTGGTGGCAATCAGCAGAAAGTATTGCTTGCGCGTTGGTTATTGATGAATCCCGATCTGTTGATCCTGGATGAGCCTACACGCGGTATTGATATCGGGGCGAAGGCGGAAATACAGAAGCTGGTGCTCTCATTGTCGAAGCAAGGCATGGGTGTTCTGTTTATTTCGTCGGAGCTGGAAGAAGTGATTCGGGTTAGCGACCGGGTAGCGGTGTTGCGAGACCGGAAAAAAGTAAAAGAGCTCAGTGGAGAAGAGATCAATAAGCAGCAAATTATGAAAGCGATGGCAGGAGGTTGACGTCATGATGAGCAGGATGCGAAAACATCATTTGTTTTGGCCGTTATGTATGCTCGGTTTACTTTTATTATTTAACTTGATTTATTCACCCGATTTTTTCTCGCTTGTGATACGTGAAGGCAATCTATATGGCAGTTTGATCGATATTCTTAATTTCGGCGCACCGCTGATTCTGGTCTCCATAGGTATGACACTGGTCATCGCAACCGGCGGTATTGATCTGTCCGTAGGTTCGATTGTTGCGATCTCGGGGGCAATGGCTTGCATGACGATCAGCAAAGGAACAGATCAAAGTTCACTTTGGCTTGTTCTGAGTGCACTTGCGTTATCGATTGGTCTTTCGCTTGTTCTTGGTGTGTGGAACGGAGCGCTGGTATCCGTAGCTCGAATCCAACCCATTATTGCAACGCTCATTCTTATGGTGGCTGGCCGAGGTGTTGCGCAACTAATCACCGACGGACAGATTATAACGGTGTCCAATGCACAATATCAGTACATTGGCGCGGGTTCACTTGCGGCGTTACCTTTCTCAATTTTCATCGTACTGACGGTACTGCTTATTGCTGTACTTCTCACGAGAAAAACAGCACTGGGGCTGTTTATTGAGTCGGTGGGGAATAACGCACGGGCGAGCCAACTTGCTGGCATTCGTTCCAAAACGGTCATCCTTGCCGTGTACGTGTTCTGTGGTCTCTGTGCCGGAATTGCCGGACTGATTCTCAGCTCCAACGTATCCAGTGCGGATGGCAATAACGCCGGCCTGTGGTATGAGCTGGACGCTATTCTAGCCGTCGTGATCGGTGGAACTTCACTGAATGGTGGACGTTTCTATCTGATGGGTACGGTGGTCGGTGCGCTGATTATCCAGACCTTAACGACAACCATCTACATGATTGGTGTACCGCCTGAGGTTACACTCGTTGTCAAAGCCTTTGTTGTGCTCGCCGTATGTCTAATCCAATCCGATGCTTTCCGCAAGACCATGGCAGATCGCCTGAAAAAGCGGAAGTTTCCAGCTGAACAAGGGGTGAATCGCCATGTATCTTAATCGAAAGCTGCTCCCGGTTCTGGTCACCTTTGGCTTACTGGCTGTTATGATTGCCATTGGCTCGTTCCGTTACACGGGTTTCTTTTCCACACAAGTACTGTTTAATCTGTTGATTGACAATGCTTTTCTCATTGTGACGGCGATTGGCATGACCTTTGTCATCGTATCCGGCGGCATTGATCTGTCCGTCGGTTCGGTCATTGCACTGACCACGATTATTAGTGCGAGTTTGGTTGAAAAACAAGGCTGGTCGCCTACCGTGGTCATTCCCATGGTGCTCATAATGGGTGCGGTGTTTGGTACATTGATGGGAGCCATCATTCATTATTTTAAAATTCAGCCCTTTATCGTGACACTCGCCGGTATGTTTCTGGCAAGGGGACTCTGTTATGTCATCAGTACCGACACCATTACGATTACCAACTCGTTCTATACGGACGTTGCACAAGCCAAGATTCCGTTACCTGGAGGCAGCTTCGTTTCCGTTAATGTAATCATAGCTCTGATCGTCTTATTGCTTGCCATCTTCCTTGCCCACTACACCCGTTTTGGACGCAATGTGTACGCCATTGGCGGAAGTGAGCAATCGGCCATGCTGATGGGTTTACCTGTAGCACGCACCAAAATTTTGGTGTATACCTTCAGTGGTTTTTGCTCTGCACTGGCAGGAGTTGTATTTACATTCTATATGTTGTCGGGTTATGGATTACACGCCATGGGTCTGGAGCTGGATACGATTGCAGCGGTAGTTATCGGGGGGACATTGCTGACGGGTGGCGTTGGTTACGTAGCTGGCACGTTCCTTGGTGTATTGATCCAGGGGGTTATCCAAACTATAATTAGTTTCGAAGGCACGCTCAGCTCCTGGTGGACGAAAATTGTGATCGGTTTGATGCTGTTTGTCTTTATTTTATTCCAACGACTTCTCAGTGAACGGCGAGTATCCGCCAAATCATTGCATTAACCCACTTTATAACCATTGGCGAGTTGAATTTCTCAACACACATTTAAGAAAAGCACGTCAGATCAGATTGTAGTGAGAGGCTGGCAGACTTGGTTGGTATAAATGATGTTAGAGGGGGAGGGAATTGGTGAAAACAAATGCGATTTGGTTGTGTGTACTGCTACTGATACTGTTATGTCTTTCAGGCTGCACCCTGGTTGAGTCCGAGTCCAAACCTCTTCCTGTCCCTTCAAACGTTGAATCTCTGCCCTCGTTAGAGGAATGGATGGAATCAGCGGAATATAATCTGCCTTCCAAAGAACCGATTATATTGGGCTTTTCGCAACTGGGTACGGAGAGTGCCTGGCGTATCGCCAATTCCACCTCCATTCAGGATGCCGCCAAGGAATCTGGAATTACCCTTATTATAAAAAATGCAGAGCAGTCTCAGACGAAACAATTTGAGGCTGTTCGTTCGTTTATCAAGCAAAAGGTAGATGTAATCGCTATTGCACCCGTGGTGGAATCCGGCTGGGATGACATTCTGCAGGAAGCGAAGCAAGCCGGAATTCCCGTAATCATCGTAGATCGGTCCGTTGACGCTAAAGATACCTCTCTGTTTGTAACGACGATCGGCTCGGACTTCTATGAAGAGGGTGTGAAAGCCGGAAAGTATATTCAGGATCGGCTACGGAATATGCCAGGAACGATTCGCATTGCTGAATTGCAGGGCACAAGTGGATCAACGCCGTCTATCCAGCGGGGAGAGGGCTTTCGAAGCATTTTAGGGGATAAAGCTCAGATCTTGTTCTCGCAAAGTGCCCCTGCTGATTTCACAGAAAACAAGGGCAGGCAAGTGATGGAAGGTTTTCTTCAGGTTCGGGAAGAGGAGCGACCACAAGTCCTTTTTGCGCATAATGACGAGATGGCTTTTGGTGCTATTCAGGCGATTCAGGATGCTGGCTTGAAACCTGGTGAAGACATCATTATTGTGTCGGTAGACGGATCACGGAAAGCACTGCAGAGTTTGGCGGACGGGCAGATTAATGCCGTGGTGGAATGTAACCCGTTACTTGGACCTCAGTTGATGCAAGCTACCAAAGAAATTATGGCAGGGCGCACACTTCCCAAACGCATGGTACCCCGAGAGGATATTTTCACACAAGAAAGTGCGAAGCGTGAGATGCTTAATCGAAAATTTTGAGCGGTTAGAGTTTATAAAAATCCTGTTGGACAATCCCGACGGGATTTTGCATTTTTATTGAAGATGGCATATAGTATTTACCCGATATGATTTGATGTGAAGGAGTGAGTGTATGATCATCATGATTAATGGTGCGTTTGGTTCCGGTAAGACCTCAGCAGCGAAGGCGCTACAGCCAAGAATTGAAAATAGCATGATCTATGATCCCGAAGAGATTGGTTATATGATCCGAAAGCTTCTGCCTGAGGAATATCGGGAAGAACAGGAGCGCACCGATGATTTTCAGGATATTGAACTCTGGAAAGTGTTGACGGTGAACGCTGCGAGAGAGGTGAAGCAAAAATACAATAAACATCTGATTGTTCCCATGACGCTCTACAAGAAAGCAAACTTTGATTACATTTATAGTTGGCTAAAGAAGATTGATCCGGACCTACATCATTTTTGTCTAACGGCTGAACTAGAGACGATATATAAACGTCTTGCCAAGCGTGGAGATGAATTCGGCGGATGGCAATATCAACAGGCTCCGAAGTGTGTTGAAGCGTTCAAGGAAGCTGCATTCGAAACCCGAATTGCGACAGATCATCTGGCAACAGATGAAGTGATCGATATCATTTTGCAGAAAGTGAAAGGGTAAAACTAAGAGGAGGCAATATGAAAAGAGGCATACGATTTCAAATTCCAAATGAATATGGGAGCTTTTTGGGAGAAATCCTGAAACCGATCAAGATCGCGGATTATGACTGGTTTGTTGGCGGGGAAGAGTCCTATTTAGTGGTTAAGAATAGCTTGGGAGAGAGTCTTTTTCCAGACCGGGTTATGGGCATGGCAGGAGAAGAGTTGCAGACAATGATTGATGATAACAAGTATTATTTGATTTTTGCCAATCTGAAAGCCTATCCGAGAGGTACAGCAATTATAGATATAGAGACATATGAAGACTATGCAGAGAGTGATTGTCAGCTTGCATTGCTTGTCGTAGATAGCAGTTACGTTGCGGTATACATTAAAGATGCTGAAATACGGGAAGAAATGCTTGAGCATATCAAGAGAATAGGATACGAAGCGCTGGATTATATTACGGATGATAATGACGTAAGAACAAAACTGTCCGTCTGGTGATAATTGCTGGAAGTTCGGGATCATATCATCCTGAAGTTGGATAGACTATGACATATTTTAGGATTAGAATGAGATGTATTGAATTGTAAATGAAGTTAGATGAAGTCCTTTGGAAATGTGAATGCGTTTACAAGTAAGGGGTGTAACTATTGTCGGATTATTATTGGGATAACCAAATAGAGTATCTGAGAAATACACGCTGGCTTTATTATAACGATGATTATCTCGAATTTTTGGTTGAACGCGTTTGGAAGATTAAGCAAGCTGTACATATGATTGATTATGGATGTGGTTTTGGTTACATGGGACTGAAGTTACTCCCGCTCCTGCCTGTTGGCTCAAGGTACACGGGAGTAGATCAAGGATCAGAACTGATTAAACATGCGAAAGAACTCTACGCACACACAACTTATCAGGCTGAATTCATAGAAGGTGACATTGAAACGGTGCAGGTCGAACGAGCTTATGACATCGCGATAAGTCATGCTTTTTTGTTACATATGACAGAACCACGTGTGATATTAGAAAAGATGATTGGCAGTGTGGTGGATGGAGGCCGAGTGATTTGTTTCGAGCCACACTGGATTGCCAACATGGCGAGTTATGCAATAGACGGTATGGAGCAGTCCAGCATTGTGCAACTGGGCGTACTTCAGAAGTTGTATGAGCAGGCTGCCGGAGAGAGTGGCAAAGACGGGAATATAGGAATGAAGATTCCGACACTGCTCAGTCAGCTTGGTGTTAGAGGCGTGGAATGCCGAGTAAGCGATCGTGTGAACTTTTTAGATCAACAGATGGATGAACCGGATAAACATACGTTGTATAACGCGTTAAAAGAAGAAGGGTTAGGGGCTGTCCCGGGTAACCGAGAAGAAGTCATTGCCCACCTTATTGGACGAGGATTAACTTCCGAGGAAGCCACACATCAGTATGAGGCAGAAGAGAGATTTGCCAGGGAATTCAATAAACACACGTATATGACGTATGCTCCAAATATGAAAATTACTAGCGGAATTGTAATGGGATAAATTGAATGTATACCGAAGAAAGGCAGTGAAATTATATGGTGTCTACAGCAATACTTTCACAAGCTTCTCAATCCTTTGGCATTGCTCCGGACTCACTGGTTTTAGTAAGTCAATCCACGAATATGGTTTACAAATACCATCAGCAAAATAAAACATATTTTCTTCGGTTATCGGAGAAACCGGCAGCTTATGAAACATCTATTCAGGCAGAAGTTCACTGGGTTCGCTATCTGGTATCCAAGGGGGTTCGTGCATCATTACCCATTCTTACAGTAGAAGGCAAGCTGACTGCTGTATGCCGTGATCAAGAGAAATGTTATGTTGCCGCGGTATTTGAAGGAGCGACCGGATATTTTTTTGATTATGACTGGAGTGTATGGGATACGGATTTATTTACTCGATGGGGGAGCGTGATGGGCAGATTACACCATTTAACACAAAGCTATCAACCCGAAGATCCGAGGTTAGTCAGAGCGGACTGGGCGCCACTGGAACTGGAGAATCCACATCTGCATACAGGTGACTATGCCTTGCTCCTAGGGAAGCTTCGAGCAATGGAGCAACAACTGACGGATTTGCCCAGAGAGGCCGAAGGTTATGGCCTAATTCATTATGATTTCCATCCTTATAATTTTTTGATTGATCAGGGTGAGCTTAATGTCTTTGACTTTGATGATGCGATACGCGGCTGGTATGCTCTGGATATTGGGATCGCGGCTACACATGCGGTGTGGTGGGGGTCACATGATCCGAAGTGGGGAACGAAGGATGAGTTCGCGAAGACGTTTCTGACCGCTTTTCTGGAAGGGTATGTGCAACAACAGCCAATAAGTCAGGAATGGATCGCTCGGATTCCTTTATTCATGGAGTACCGAAATATAAGTTCATTCTTCTGGTGGTTGAAAGATTGGAACGGAGATGAAGCGAGCTTATCTGAACATCAAAAAGGGGCTATCGCATCAACAGTTAATTTGATCCAAAATGATCTAACGTTTGAAGGTTGCCGTTTTAAACTATAGAAGACCAAATGGAGATGTTAAATCTAGGAGTGGTGTATAGGATGGAGACAGAAAGGCTTATATTTCGTGAATATACTAAAAATGATTTTGAACATTTATATATGATGACAAGTGAACCAAATGTGATGAAATACATTCGCCACGGAAATCCATGGACAAAAGAAGAAACGATGCAGACACTAGAGAAGTTTATTCAATGGAACAAGGCAGGCAAAGGACTTTTGCTTGCCTTTAACAAAGAAGATCAGCAGCTTGTTGGAACGTCTGGATTGATACCGCAAGTGATTGATGGAACCGATGAGCTGGAAGTCGGTTATTGGGTGCGAGAGCCCTATTGGAGACAAGGCTACGGGTATGAGCAAGCTAAAGCCTGGAAGGAGTACGGTTTGCAACAAGGAGAGAACCGTTTGATTTCCTTGATCCAACACGGAAATGCAGGCTCGATGCGAGTTGCGGAAAAGAATGGCATGACTCATGAGAAGGATGTCGACATCATAGGGAAACAAGTTGCCATATTTTCTATCGAGGTGTAGTGGAATTTGAAAATTCGCATTATTGGCGCTTGCGGAAGCGGAAAATCGACTTTAGCTAGAGAACTGTCTCGAAAATATAACATTGCCTTCTATGAAATGGATAATCTGATTTGGGATCGAAGCGCAGAAAATAGGAGATATCCTGATGAGGTTAGGGACAGTTCTCTGCAAGCTATTGTTGGCTCAGATGCCTGGATCATTGAAGGAGCACAGCTGAAACCATGGACTTCATCTCTATTCTTGAAGCAGATTTGATTTTTGTGTTGCACCCCCATGTATTGGTTCGAGATTATCGGATTATTAAAAGGTTTCTGCTGTCTCGAACAGGGTTGCAGACGTGGAATTACAGACAATCCTTTAGCAATTTGTGCAAGATGATTGTGGAATGGAATCATCAATATGACGTTCAGGATGTCATAGAGATGACGAGTAAACATGGCAAGGATGTAGTTGTCATTACGAATGAGAAGCAGGCTGTAGAAAAGATAAATTCTACTTATAAACCTGCAACAACAATGTTTTAAAGATTGAATAAGGAGATTTACATGAGGACACACATCACTGAGATTCATCCCGTTACACAAGAGAATTGGGAACAGGCTCTAAAAATTTCGCTACATGAAAACCAAAAACATCTGGTTCCAAGTGTTACGGAGGGACTTGCTTATGCCTATATTAAACCATGGGATGAAGCATTTGATCCTTACGTTCTGCAAATCGAAGGCAAAATCATTGGATTCTTTTATATAAGTTATACGCCTGAAAGTACAGATAATTACTGGATTGGCGGCTTTCAGATCGACAAGACGTTTCAAGGGCAAGGTATGGGAAAACGAGCATTAAGAGCCATCATCGATTTTATCACCGATAAACATCCGTTATGTCACATCCTTTCTCTGACCGTTGAAAAAGACAATCATATTGCCCAGCACTTATATAGAAGTATGTCATTTGTAAGCGAGAATCTGACCAATTCGGATGGTGAGGTTATTTACAGATTGAAAATAAGATGAATCACAAAGTCAACATACATCGTTTAGAGGGAGGTATTTTTATGAGAACAATTGATTACAGCCAGTATTACTGGCAAGATGACAAAGTAAGGCTGAGAGCTTTTGAAGAAGAGGATTGGGAGAGTTGTTACACCGGTGGCTTTGACTCTCCCGCGCGCATTTTGCTTGAATGTGCTGTTGAACTTCCGCCAACGATCACTGGAGCTAAACGATTAATAGATCAGAACGTAACATTCTCATCAACCAATGGTCGTATTATGTTTACCACCCTAAAATCTTGAGGGGTACACCATACTGGGCCAATAAAAAGGAGACAAAAGAATGATTACATACCAAATCTTGAACCTGGATCATGTAAAACAGTTACATGAAATTGATCGTTCTGAATATATCGATCTCATCTATGAGGCCGGTGAACAGGGCTTAGTTGAGCACAAACAAGATCATGTATGCGCGAATTGGGGTCAGGAACAACTGGAAGAGATAGAGGATCGTTATATTTATGAATTGCAACATGGGGGAATGGCTTATGGGGCTTTTGATGGTACGAGATTAGTAGGCTTTGGTGTACTTGCCCATCAATTTAGGGGGAAAGAGCAGAATCAGTTGCAGCTCGATCTCATGTATGTCTCCAGAGCGTACAGACGGCAGGGAATTGGGACACGCATTCTTGCTTTTTTAAGTGAGGAGGCAAGAAGGCGTGGAGCGCGGTCCTTGTACATCTCGTCAACCGAAACGAGATCAGCGGTTTCTTTTTATCAAAGCCAGGGCAGTGAAATGACAGGAGAGGTGGACAAAGAACTGTACACCAAAGAGCCCAAAGATATTCATATGATAAAGGAGCTTAACGGATGACGACGGTTGGTTTGTTAGGAACCATTCATAACGTTGGTGCGGATCACAATTACATATTTCAGGATGAGTTACGGAAAGAGGATGTTCATTGGATTTATCCTTTGAAATTAAAGGAGAACGAATGAGGAAAAAGATAGCAAAAGTCTGTAAATATACCTTCTTTACCGTCGTAGGAATGTTCGTAGTTTTTCTCATTTTTCCTACATGGACACCGAGTATCGAAGGGGAGAACAGTATAAGCCGTATAGAGCAGATTGACATCAACGGTGAAGGGCACGAAGTGATGATCAGGGGAGCGGATCGAGCCAATCCGGTATTGTTATTTGTTCATGGTGGACCTGGGTACTCAGAGATTCCTTATGTAAGAAAATATCAGCGTGAGCTCGAGCGGTATTTTACAATTGTTCATTATGATCAACGCGGTAGCGGAAAGTCGTTCCATTTTACAGCGGATTATTCAAAGCTGACAACCGATGTACTTGCAGATGATTTAATCGCTCTGACAAAGTATGTTACTGAGGAACTTCATCAAGAGCAGGTGATCCTGGTCGGGCATTCTTTTGGGACGTATATCGGCATCAAGGCGGTTGCGAAGGCTCCAGAACAGTTTAAAGCTTATATTGGAATTGGACAGGTGGCCGACATCATTCAGAGTGAAATGGAGACGCTGGATTATACGATAAAGCAGGCAACCGCGGCAGGAAACAAAGCGGATGTGAAACAATTAGAGTTATTGCGTGATTCTGTGCAGCAAGGGAAAGGACTGACTCCTCGAACGTTTGTGCAAAAGTATGGCGGTTCAGCCAGACTCATTAACGAGAATGCTGATTATGTTAAAGGATTTCTAATAAATCCCGAGTACAACGGATGGGATGTCATTCGATTTTATACAGGGGTTCTCCAGTTGCAAGATCGGCTTGTGCGAGAAGCATTGGATCACCCATTGCCTGAGATTGTAGACGAGATCCAAGTTCCGACTTATTTCCTAATGGGGCAATATGATTATATGACGACCCTTAATGCTGCCAAGGATTACTTGCAAAAGTTGAAAGCACCCGAGAAAGAACTGGTTATATTTCATGAGTCCGCGCATTATCCTCAGTTTGAAGAGAAGGAACAATTCCTGGCTTGGCTGATTGAACATTTCAAATAGGGTTGAAAAGTGTAAAAACCTGTCAAAAAGGACAAGAGAATGAACTTTATTTACCATAATTGTGTTATTATGTTGGTGCGAACCGTTTTTTCGCTCACCACTCTATTCATAGAGAAGGGAGGAATATATTTTCGTATTTCTTCAATCAATCCATTTTTTAACCATCTAGATGAATCACTAGAATAACTGCACTGCTTGTTCTAAAATAAAATAAGCGGAGGTACCGTTATGACGAAAACGTTTAAAAAATTTGGCATAGCCAGTTTGGCACTGCTTTTTATGGCCACAGCGGCGTTTGCGGGATGGGGCTCTAAAGCATCGGCCGCTGATATGAGATCATTAACCGCTGCGCAGATTACTGCGGAGATGGGTGCAGGCTGGAATCTGGGTAATCAGCTGGAAGCAACCGTGAACGGAACACCGAATGAAACGTCATGGGGCAATCCAACGATCACACCTGAGCTGATCAAAAAGGTAAAAGCGGCAGGTTTTAAAACGATTCGTATTCCGATTTCTTATCTGAACTATATTGGAAGCGCTCCCAATTATACAGTGAATGCATCTTGGCTTAATCGTATACAGCAAGTGGTGGACTATGCGTATAACGAAGGTTTATACGTAGTCATCAATATGCATGGAGACGGGTTCCACTCGATTCCGGGCTCGTGGTTACATGTGAACAGTGGCAATCAGAACGTTATTCGTGAGAAGTATCAAAAGGTGTGGCAACAAGTTGCCAACAAGTTCAGTAATTATAACGAACGTCTGATTTTTGAATCTATGAATGAGGTGTTTGACGGAAATTACAACAATCCGAATACGTCTTATTATGGTAACTTGAATGCGTACAATCAGATCTTTGTGGATACCGTTCGCAAAACAGGTGGCAACAACAATGCAAGATGGTTGCTTGTTCCAGGCTGGAACACAAACATAGACTACACTGTGGGCAATTATGGTTTTGTCGTTCCAAGTGATAATTTCAGATCTTCCGCCATTCCAAGCTCTCAGAAGCGAATCATGATCTCGGCACACTATTACTCGCCATGGGATTTTGCTGGTGAAGAAAATGGAAACATTACGCAATGGGGAGCTACCGCGACGAATCCTTCCAAAAGATCGACATGGGGGCAAGAGGATTACTTGGAATCTCAGTTCAAATCTATGTACGATAAATTTGTGACTCAAGGTTATCCAGTCGTTATGGGTGAGTTCGGTTCCATCGATAAATCTTCTTATGATTCCAGCAACAGTACCTATCGTGCGGTTTATGCCAAAGCCGTGACTGCCAAGGCGAAAAAATATAAAATGGTTCCAGTTTATTGGGACAACGGGTTCAACGGCCAGCATGGATTCGCGCTGTTCAACCGGTTTAACAATACGGTAACACAGCAAAATATCATTAATGCGATCATGCAAGGCATGCAATAATTGATGTTGTCAGAAGCAAGAATGGGGCGGCATGTTTCTTATAACCAGGGACATGCCGCTTTAGTATGTTTTCTCAAAAAAGGTGATGCGAGTTCACTCGTAATTTCTCATGAATTTTTACACAAGCCGCAAGTAGAATTCATTAAATGCCACACAATCATGGTTATACTTAATTTTGCTTTGATCTAGCGAACTTGAAGGATTGGGTGGTAGACAGAATGTTGAAGAAGCGTGAGATGCATGAATGTCAATCTCTGTACAGCTTGATGATGGATCCCGCAGTTTCCCCTTATGTTCGTTATGCATGTCAGTCGCAAGAGGAATTTATGTTTTTAACGAGGCAGTTGATCGCAGAAGAAGAACAGGGAAGTGTTATAACGCGTACGATTTTGAATGAAACAGGCACCGCAATTGGCACTATTGATCTGTATCAGATTGTCAACCAGACTGGATTTCTGGCAACTTGGATTGGTGCTCCTTATTTCGGACAAGGATACAGTCAAAGAGCCAAGTCCGCGTTTTTGACAGAATTGTTTCTTGAACAAGATATACAGACGGTTTTTATGAAAATACGCAAACAAAATGTTCGTTCCCGCAAAGCGGTGGAGAAACTACCTTACGTTAACCTCTCCAATGACCTGTATCCAGAGGTCACGCATTCCATTAATGCGAAGCAGTCCATATATGATTTGTACCATGTCGAACGTGCTACTTTTCTCGAAAGTCATATGGAATTGCATCACATTTTAGCTACGTAAGAACCACTGGTTGAGAGTCATCAAAGAATAGTAAAAGAGTATACACGGCGCCGTCAGAGATGACGGTGCTATTTGATATACAGGGAAACACGACCTTATGAAACTAGGTATAGCTTCATTCGTAGAAGCATTGGTGAAAACTCCGGGATAAAAACTACTGCATACCTCGTTTAAAAAGTTATAGAAATTCCTTAATGGAAGAACATGGATTATAATTGAGGTGAAGTGTATTGAAGGAGGTTGTTGTTTTGACAACAGAGGTATGGATTCCAATGGAGGAGATTCAGGATCAGGAGCCGATCTGGGCAGGTACCAAAATTCGAATATATCAAGAACAGCCACTGGAATACTTGCTCTCATACATATATGGGAATTCGAATGAGCTTCAACTAACGTGCTTAACCCAAGGCGAGGCAGGTAATATCGGAGGCGTCATTACTAAAGACCTGCCCAACCACTATGTACTGGCTCAAACGCTAAAGACCTTTTTGACCGGAGTGTACAGTGAGATTTGTTTTGAATAAGAAGGGGGTTATATTTTGAATCAGATGAACAAGATTCTGGGTGTCGTGTTAATGGTTGCGAGTGTGTTCATATCCACACTTGAACGAATGTCTATCCGATTATCAGCAGCATTGGTTGAGTCGGGAAGCGGATCGGAGCAAGGTTTGCGAGAAGTTACGCAGAAGGTAGATGTACCCACAGGACTACTCGTATATTTCATGTTTTTTGTTGGGTTTGTATTGCTGGTTGCCGGTTTCCCAGGAACGTACAAAAACAAAAATAAACGTCAGCAGGAGCGGCCAGAGAATTACAAATAGAGGAGGATGCAAGTTGTCTGAACAACCGGAGGAGAAGTTAACAGGTGGTAACGTGAATGAAGTTGTGCGCGTTGGAGATACGGTTCGCCGGGGTAGTGACCCGAGTATTAACGCAAATCGTTATGTACACGAACTGCTCTCGCATCTGGAAAAAGAAGGCTTCCATCAGGCACCGAAGTATCTGGGCATGGATGAGAAGGGCAGGGAAATACTCTCTTACCTTGACGGAGACGTCCCGGGTAATGATTATCCGGAGATCGAAAGTTACATGTGGTCAGACGAATCACTGATTTCCGTTGCCCATTTATTAAGAGCCTATCACGATGCAACCGTAAATTTCACCACGGTGGAACAGCCTGTTAACCTTTATCCAGGCATAGGTAGAGATGAACACTCACATAAATCAGTTGATACAAATTCAGAGAATTCCGAAGTGGTCTGCCATAACGACTTTGCTTTATACAACATCGTGTTCAGACAAGGTTTGCCGCAGGGCATTATTGATTTTGATCTGGCATGCCCGGGGCCGCGTATGTGGGATATTGCCTATACTTTATATACGTGTGTACCTCTTGCGAATTTTTCGCCCAAGCTTGAAGAGCAAGGGAAATCGGTTGCCTCATATGATAGAGAAATGCACGCAAACGTTCGGAAAAAACGCATTGAATTGTTTATGAAAGCTTACGGTTCACATGTTCCACCTGATCTGAAAGATTGGGTCGTGTCACGTATTCGCTTTATGTGCAAAACTTTAGAGGATCGTGCATTAGCAGGAGACTTAGCCTTTGTGAAAATGGTTGAAGAAGGTCATCTGGCTCACTACGAGAGAGAAGTGATTTTTCTGGAGCAACATTGGCAAGAGTGGACATAGTTTTTGTCGTAACTTTTTCGGGTAAATGCAACGTTAAAACGGTTTGTATTCTATTTTTTCATTGGGGGAGAAAAAGATGGAAACGAAGATCGTTACATTGGCTGCATTTCATGTTGCAGGGTATCGCATTGAAGCTACGGTGGAAGAGTTTGAGGCAGGATTAGGACAGAATCTTTATGATAAGTTAATAGAGAAGAGGGATCAGATCAAGCATCGGAAAAACGACCAGGTTCTCTTAATGCAGCTGTATCCGTCCTATGAGGATTTTAATGCCAAAGTAGATCCATTCGCACATGTATTATGCTATGAAGTAAACGAGACGGAGGGCACGCCGCCTGGAATGATTATTCATCATGTGCCAGCTCGTTCATACGTTACATGTACGCACAGAGGACTAGAATCCGACATAGGTGATACATATGACTACATCTATGGACAGTGGTTAGAAGATGCTGGATACACACCTGAGTGTTATGATTTTGAAATCTGGGATGAACGCTACCAGCCGGATAGTGTCAATAACGAGATCGATGTTTATGTGGCTTTGCAATCTTAGTATTCGTCATGACTGACTTCGTATATAATGAAAGATGACTCTACAAAACAAGTAACTACATACTATTGCGAGGTGCACTTCGACTTATGCCAACGATCTATGATTTCACTGTGACGAGAACGAGTGGAGAGCGTTTTCCGCTCTTTCAATATGAAGGAAAGCCTGTACTGATTGTGAACACGGCAAGCAAATGTAAATATACGCATCAATTCGATGATATCCAGAAGTTATATGATGAGTACAAGGATCAGGGATTGCAGGTCATTGGCTTCCCATGTAATCAGTTTGCGGAGCAGGAGCCAGGTAGCAGTACAGAAGCCGAGTCTTTCTGTCAGATCAACTACGGGGTGAAATTCCCGATGTTTGCGAAACTGGATGTGAATGGAGAGGAAGCGCATCCGTTGTACGACTTTTTGAAAAAGTCAGGTCCGTTTGCCGGCTTTGATGAAAGCGACATTCAGGCCAAACTGCTCAAGCTGATGGTGGCAGACAAAGCACCAGAGTGGCTGCACGGCGATGCGATCAAATGGAATTTTACCAAATTCCTGATTGATGCAGAAGGTCAAGTCGTTCGGCGCTTCGAGCCGGTGGATTCCATGGACGAGATCAAAGCAAGTATCCGAGAGTTGTTATAAAATTTAGATGAACATTAGCGGGGCAACCAAGCATAACGTTGTATCCCGCTTTCTTTTTTTGCACAGGAGGTGATGATGTGCCAAGCATGATGCAGTTTAATTCCCCACTGGCGTATACCTATAGAGCCACCAGTCAGTTTGACCCGGGTAATTCGGACGGATTTCATTCGCATCCACACTATGAGATTTATTATTTTCATGAAGGGGAATGCACTTATATTATTGGAGATCGGGTATATGCACTGGAGCCGGGGGACTTGGTGTTAATGCATGGACTGACTTTGCATCGGCCGCATCCCAAAGTTGGTAAACCTTACGTTCGCACAACGCTTCATTTCGACCCTTCTGCCATTCGTAAAAGCCTGCATCCCGAGCGCATCCATGAAGTGCTGAAGCCGTTCGATGAGCTGGGCAATTGCCGGGTGAACCTGACCGGTGAGGTTCGCGCCGAATTCGAAGCACTGCTACATGATCTGCACCAGTTATCTTCTCACTCATCCAGATTCAGACAGGAGCGTATGCATATCCGGGTCTGTGATCTGTTATATTGTGTAGCAGAGATCTGTCAGGGACATGTGCAGGAACAGCGTTCTTCATCGGAAAAAGAAAGACATGTCCAGCATATCATCCGATACGTGGATACGAATTACATGCATGACATCGGTCTGGATGATCTCGCTCAGGAACTACATCTGTCCAAGCCCTATTTGGCAGGTATGTTCAAGGAGATGACGGGACTGACCATATTTAAGTACTTATATGACCGGCGTATTAATCAGGCGAAACTGCTATTCCAGTTTCAGCCCGAGATGAGTGTGACGGAGGCCAGTCGATTGTCTGGTTTTAAAAGGCTGTCTCATTTTAGCCGAATTTTTAAACAAAGCGTGGGCTGTTCGCCTGATCTGTATCGAAGTCAGCTGCATCGGCAGCTGTAGGGTCGATAGGGATGTTGAAACGAAGTTTAGCGCTGTTAGCGTAAACGAGGAATAAATGGTTGCCATGTAGAAGCCGAACCGCAGATTCATCGTGGTCGGCTTCTTTAGCTTTATTTTTATAACCATGATCAAATAGCGAGCAAGGGTCAGCCCCCTTCACGTAACGCAGATGTTTAGAATGCCAAACGAACAGGTAAAGAAAGGTAACGAGAAAAAGACGATTACAGGAGGCGAAAAGTGAATGGAGAAGCAAACACCGGCGCAACAACGGGAAAATGGCAAACGAGATAAGATGCCAGACCACCCGGAGCAACATAAGACTGAACATGAAAGCATGTTGGATCGATACGAGCAAGAACAAACGGTTGATCCGATTCCAATGCAAGATTTGAACATGGAAGCGCAGGAAGAGAAGAATAAGGATCAGACGAAAAGTAATTCGTCTACAGAAGAGGAATACCGGGCAGACTATCGTAAGAGGGATTAAATAATATAATGAAAATAAAATAGTTTATTGACTAATGTATGTTACTATATTATAGTTACCTTGTTGGCCATGAACTACAAATGACTTAGGAGGCGTATATGAATGTCTACTTTTTTTGATGCGTTGAAGAACAGAAGATCTTATTATGGAATCAGTAAGGAATCCACAATCTCGGATGCTAAAATTCAGGAAATCGTCGAAGAAGCGGTAAAGTATACACCAACTGCATTTAACTCACAGACTTCCCGGGCAGTCGTATTGCTTGGTGAACAGCATGATAAACTATGGAATCACACGGAAGAAATTTTGCGTGAAGTTGTGGGCAACGAAGAGGCATTCCAATCCACAGCTGAGAAAATGGCAGGTTTCCGTAGTGGCTACGGTACGGTTCTGTTTTTCGAAGACAACAATGTGGTAGCACAGCTTCAACAAAACTTTGCTGCGTACGCAGACAACTTCCCGATCTGGTCTAACCAATCGAACGGTATGTTGCAACTGGTCATCTGGACTGCACTGGAGCAAGAAGGACTGGGGGCATCCCTGCAACACTACAATCCACTGATTGATGAAAAAGTGAAGCAAGAATGGAATATTCCAGAGCACTGGAGACTGATCGCTCAGATGCCGTTTGGTAAACCAACCGCAACCCCAGGCGAGAAAGAGTTCCAACCGATCGAAGAGCGTGTCAAAGTACACAAGTAAGGAAGAGCGCGTCAAAGTACACAAGTAATTCTTGAACATTACCAATATTTAACCACATACGGCCTCGCTTCAATTTGATACGATAATGAAGATCGTAATCTATTGAAGTGAGGCTTTTTAATGTGAAAATAGTAAATGATAATAGAGCTTTTCGAACCTTTCATCCCGTATGGAAGATCGTATTAAGCGGCGTCATTTTATTCGGTTCAGTGATTGGAAATGGAAGTATCGTTAACGGGGCGGGGAGTGGGCAGCCGACCTTTCAGGATACAAGCAAAAGCTTCGCAAAAGAAGCCATTGCGCGACTGGTACAAAAAGGGATTGTAGCAGGAACAACGGAGCACACGTTTGAACCGAAAAAAGCGGTCACTCGCGCTGAATTTGCATCATTTGCGGTTCGCTTGCTCGGACTAGAGCCAGTTTCAAACAACATTAAACCTTTTGCAGATATTTCTGCGAAAGCTTGGTATTACGGTAACGTAGCTGCGATGACTAATCTATCGATTCTTGAGGGTAAAGGCCAGAACCAGTTTCAGCCGAACGCTTCTATTACACGGGAAGAGGCAGCTGTTTTGCTTGTTCGTATGCTGAAACAGCGCCCTGTGGCAGGCGATAGTATATACAATACATATGCAGACGCAGCGGACATCTCAAGCTGGGCTCTTCCATATGTACAGAAGGTGCATCAACTTGGATTAATGCGCGGAAGTAGCGGCATGTTCCGGCCGGCTGACCAAGTCACACGGGAAGAGGCAGCAGTGATGCTGGATTCGATCTTGCAAAACAACACATGGGCCACGCAAATTCAGCGGAAGCAGGATCATGGGATTCAACTGGGATGGCAGTATAATTCATCGACAGCAGAATTTATAAGACAAGTCGACCAGTCGCCTGTGAACACGGTCGTTCCGCGTTGGTTTTTCCTGAATAAAGATATGAACGTTTCGGATCACGCCAATGCCACATTGATCTCTTGGGCATCTGCTTCGGGCAGAGCGCTGTGGCCGATGCTGGGTAACCGTTCCAATAAGGAGATGACACATCAGATGCTGTCGAGCTCAGCGAACCGGGAAGCAGTTGTCAATCAAGTGAGTGCTTATGTGAAAAAATATAAACTCGGCGGTATTAATGTGGATTTTGAAAATGTAGATCCTGTCGATCGCGAAGGCTTTACCGCGTTTGTGACTTCGTTAACGAAATCCTTGCACACACTTGGCGCTGTGGTATCGGTTGATGTATCTCCCAATCTCGGTTCAGATTGGACGGCAGCCTTTGACTACGTCAAGCTGGGGGCGATCTCGGATTATATGGTACTTATGAGTTATGAAGAGCATTGGAACGGTGACCCCAAGCCCGGTTCGGTCGCTTCGCTTCCATGGGTGGATCGAGCACTGACAAAGATGCTCTCCGAAGTACCACGTACCAAGACTATTTTGGCGCTTCCACTATATACGCGGGATTGGTCCACCGTGAATCCTGCAACAGCTTCCTGGGACATTACACTGGGAGAGCAAGGAGTGCGGGCATCAGCATCAGGTTCGCTAAGAAACTGGGATACACAGCTGAAGCAGTATATGATTAACTACACGTCTAAATCGGTGGCACGAGCCATCTGGGCGGAAGAGAGTCGCTCCTTGTCTGCCAAAGTTCGGATGAGTGGTGAGCGAAACATTGCAGGACTGGCTTACTGGTATATGGGCGGCGAAACTGCGGATGTATGGAACGCCATCACCAATGCTATGCGTTTCGAATCGTATCAGTTCTAACACTTGAAGACCGAAACCTTTCGTTTGAAACCGGAGGTTTGGGTCTTTTATTTTTGGTTTAAGCTATGGAATAAGTCAGGCCGTTTAAGCCTGTTTGTACGGTTTAATGTATAGAAGGACAAGAATCATCATGCAAAAATATACTTTTTAAAAAGAGAGAGTACTGGATATTCAGGAGGGAATAACATGCGAGAGATGGATTGTATTATTGTGGGCGGAGGGATTGCAGGGCTTCAGGCAGCCATTCAGCTGGGACGTTATTCAGCGCATCAAGTACTGGTAGTCGATGCTGGGGAAGGCCGATCAACGTTATGCCGAACCTATCATAACATTCTCGGTTATCCGGATGGGGTGTCGGGCAAAGAATTACGGGCCATTGGCAGGATGCAAGCTGAGCAGACAGGTGTTTTGTTTGAAAAGGATCGAATTGTAGAAGCCATGCGTGTGCATGAGGACAAGATCAGGCTTAAAGGGTCCTCTGGAACCCTGTATCAGGCCAAAACAGTGCTGCTGGCAACCGGGTTATCGGATCGAATACCTGATATTCCGGGACTGAAGTCTACACTCGGCCGAACCGTGTATGTATGCCCTGACTGTGATGGTTATGAGATTCAAGGGAAGCGAACGATCCTGCTGGGGGCTGGCGAAGCTGGAGCGAATATGGCCATGACCTTAATTGAACGTACTAATGATCTTTTATATATCAACCACGAGCAAACAGCGATCTCGGCTGACCTTCATCGTCAAATGAAGCAAGCAGGAGTCCGTTATCTTGAAGCAGCGGTACAGGAAGTGCAACAGATGGAGGACGGTCATATTACAGGTGTTTTAACCGAAGATGGTCAGGTTTTTGAATCAGAACGTGGATTTATCGCCTTTGGCGGGAACCGGGTTCACTATGAGCTCGCTGAGCAGCTTGGAGCCGTCATTGCAGACAATAAACATGTAGAAGCGAATCCTCGTAGTATGCAGGCGGCTCCTCACGTCTGGATTGCTGGAGATCTTGGTATACATGCCGAACAAGCGACTGTTGCTATGGGCGAAGGCGCGATTGCGGCCATCTGGATTCACAAAGCGTTACAGAAGATGGCTAAGGGTTAATAGCATATAATAAAAAAAACACAAAAAAACAAGTCCTCTATTTTCCAGTTGGTTTAGGAGGACTTGTTTTCGTGCGTTTCTTTTAAGGATTATTTACCCGGTTCATCTGTTACATTTTTATTGGAAGAATGATCATGTCCTTTATGGGTAAAGTCTTTGCGAATGTTGTCTACAATATCTCCGACGACACCTTCAATCATGTCCGTAGGTCCCGGATTTTTTTTGTCTGGTTCAATGACGGTATTTACACCGGGTTTGAGTTCATCGGTTGTTTTGTCATGTTTAGGTTTGTCATTCATGAGATCTCCTCCTTAAATTCGGTAGTAATCAATGTTTACTAACATAACCAAACATCTACATGTATATGTAAAACGTTTAACCGAACTAGGATTTTTGAAACGGCTGATTAAACTTCAGCGAGACGTTTATATTATAAATGACCCAAGGTTGTGAAGCTTATTGCAAGCTCAACATAAGTCACAAAAATGAATAATGCAATTAAACTGAAGGAGGTAATAAGCATGAATGAACAAAATCATGTGATCCACAAAGACGGGCAGGTTTCCACAGATCAGGTAGACAACGCAATCGAAAAGATTGCACCGGAGGAAAGAGACCACATTTTACAAAATTTTGATGCATTCAAAGAATACCTCGGTAAACGGATTGCCATGGGCGAATCCATCGGTTTAAGTGAAGAACAAATGGCTAAAATTGCACAAAAAGTAGCAGATCATCTGGCAGCTAACGAAGAACCTCGCAACCGGGAAGAGAAGCTATTACAGGAACTCTGGAACGTTGGTAAAGAAGAGGAACGCCATATGCTTGCTCATATGCTGGTTCGTTTGGCGCAAGACACCAGAACAAGTCATTAAAGAAGTTCAGGCATAAATGGACTGTACAAGCATAGATTAATATAGATGCAGCAGAAACCCCGAATGCAGCTGATTTGGGGTTTCTCCATGTAAAGCGGTGGACAAGCTCAGTAGTGATGACGTGAATTGTAACTATTTTTAATCTGGCTGATACTTTTCAGAAAGTGCTATGACGTATGATGAGTACAACATAAACGAATCGTTAATGTTTGGCGTGTCGGTTTGAGAAGAAAAGCTTTCGTTTAATAATTAAAGAGACGTATGAAATAAGGAGAGATGCTGGCATGAAGAACGCGGCGAAACAATGGAGATATCGGATGATCGGTGCAGCAGTTGCTTTACTTGGCATCATCGTGCTGACTACATATTTGCTTACCCCTGCAAATGCAGAGGAGCGTACCGATGCTCAGTCACCTTCTGCTAATAAGGCCCAGTTGGCCAATTCTGAGGTATATACAGCTTATATTGACGGGATGCGTGTGGAAGACGGTAAATTAATGCTGACTGTAGATAAAATCGGCTGGTATCAGGGTGAGGAAGCCAATACGATTTTCAAACAACGTAATCCGGATGCGGGCATGGACGAAGCACCTGACGGTTACTATATTGTTAATGATAACAAAGAACAAGAGCAGGTTGAGGTCAAAGCTGACGCCAACGTTCTCATGCAACTGTATGACCGTGATGGTACGGTTCAAGGAGCGGAAATTCAGTGGAATGAACCCGTAAGCTTGACCAAGTTTGAGTCGTTGTATGGGGATAAACGCATTCTGGATATGTCTGTGTTCCCTTACCACCTGACGATTCAAGATGGAAAAGTAATTAAAATTGTACAACAGTATATCCCTTAAAAGATAACATACAAATAATCCAAAAAGCATTCTTTCCGTTCAAGTAAACGGTGAAGAATGCTTTTTGTTATGACAAATGGTTGAAAGCGATTGTAATTTATTGGTGGTACATGTATCATTATAGGAATGGCGTTTTTACATCATTCAGGAGGCATCTGATGTTTAAAGACATGATTGCATTAACCAAGCCCGGACTGTTAAGGTTGAATGTGTTTGCGGTTGCCGTCGGTTTCTGGGTTGCTTCACAATGGGATATCGCATGGATATCTCTGCTTATGGTCGTGATGGGTTCAACGCTCGTCATTGCTTCGGCATGTGTCATCAATAATTATTGGGACCGTGAGCTGGATCAAAAGATGGAACGAACGAAAAAAAGAATGGATTACATTAATCATCTGAAACCAGGATTTGTTCTTGGTTACGGCTTGGTGCTCGGAGTCGCTGGTTTAGCGATATTGTTTCTACTGGTGAATCCGTTATCCGGCTGGATGGCTTTGCTCGGTTGGTTTGCGTATATCGTGATCTATACGATGTGGCTAAAACGTACATCGACATGGAGCACATCGCTGGGCGGAATTGCAGGGGCGATGCCACCTGTCATTGGGTATACCGCCGTAACGAATGAAATCGATGCAGGAGCCTGGCTGTTGTTTGCACTGTTATTTTTGTGGCAACCTCCACATTTCTGGTCGCTGGGTATTCGCCGTGTGGAAGAGTATCATGCTGCAGGCTTTCCACTCTTACCGGTGGTCAAAGGTGTGAAACGTACCAAGATACAGATGATTCCTTATGTTTTTCTGCTGATTCCTGCTGTGTTTTTGCTGTATTATTTTGATTACGTTGGACTGGTATTTCTGATTGTATCTCTGATTAGCAGCGTTATCTGGTTTGTACATACACTTGGCGGATTGAAAACACAGGATGATGAGAAGTGGGCGAAGGTTAATTTTTTGATCTCGGTCAATTACCTAATGCTCCTGTTCATCTTAATGGTAGTGAATACAACTTGGTCTTAAACAGAAGATAGCAGAGTTTCCCTCAGAGAGCACATGTTGGAATAAAACGGACAACCTCGTTGTTGGTATTATTACAAGATGTGCTTGTTTATTATTAAGGGTTATTGGATGTGACAACAACATGAATGATTTGCAACAAGCGATCTGCCTGCGACAGGAAGGCAAAGTGCGGGAGGCAATCGAGCTTTTGCACCAAGTTACGGAGTTTGAACCGGAAAATGGGGAAGGCTGGTATCAACTCGCATGGGCACATGACTCGCTAGGATTGGAACGTGAGGCTGTGCCTTATTATGAAAAAGCACTGCAGCTGGAACTATCGGCAGAAGATCGGGCTGGTGCAATTCTCGGACTAGGGAGTACTTATCGCACGCTTGGACAATACGAGCAGGCCAAATCATGGCTGCTGGCAGGAATATCGGAATTTCCCGAGCACCGGGAATTTGAGGTATTCTATGCTATGGTGCTCTATAATCTCGGCGAACACGCAGAAGCGATGGGGCGGCTGCTTGTTCAGCTTGCGGATACTTCTTGCGATCCGCGAATAATGGACTACAGCCGGGCGATACGCTACTATGCAGATCAGCTAGATCGGGTCTGGGAATAAGATAGGATCGTCTTTAAGCCTGTTCACCCTAGTTTGAGTCACGTAAAACTAAACTTCTTGATTAGAGATGAGCCATTGTTGGACTTCTTCAATAAAACGACGTGCTGCTGGTGAAATATTCCGAAGGGAAGCACAAGCTAAACCGATCATTCGGTAAGGGTCACCTGTAAGCGGCACCAGCGCGAGTGATTCCGTATGATTTTGCAGCACCATCTCGGGAAGAAGACTGATGCCAAGTCCGTTACGTACCATGGCCATAATAGCCTGATCCTCGGCAACCTCATATACCACATTTAATTTGGCAGCATGTTGACGAATCAAACGTTCAATTTCGTTGTCACCGCCCCATTTGGGAAGAATGAAAGGCTGCTCTAGCAAAACTTCAAAAGATACCGATTTCTCTGAAGCCAGAGCATGATCCAGAGGCAGGATGCACATCATCCTGTCTTTTTGTAATGTAATCGTATCAAATGGCGACGAGTCGCCAAGAGACAAGAACCCAAGGTCGATGGCCCCGCTGGCGAGCCAGTTCTCAATTTCCGCATAGTCACCCTCCCACAGCTTAATTTCAATTCCGGGGTGGCGAAGCCTGAACTGCTTGAGAATACCCGGAAGCCACTGTGTCGATACACTAGCAAATGTCCCGATTCGGACCGTGCCAATCTCTGCACCGCGAATCAGGAAGATTTCCTGGTTCATTAGTTCGGCCCAGCGGATGATTTCACGAGTGTAACCGAGAATTCGCTCACCTTCCGCGGTGACCCGGACACCCGAGCGACTGCGATGAAGCAGGGAGAATCCATATTCGCTTTCCAGGCTGGCGATGGCGTGACTGACGGCGGATTGTGTAATATTCAGGGCCTCGGATGCTTTGGTCAGACTGCCATATTCAACTACCGTGTTTAGAATTTCGTATTTAATCAGTGACATATATATTAACTCCCTTTCAGGTTTAACCACAATTATATACATGAGTTTATTTCATAATAACTATTATAAATATTCATTTTTATAATGCAAAGAGATCGTTTATACTTGCCAAGGCGAGTTAGTTTAGTACATATAACCAACGTAGCTCAGACTATTATAGAAGAATGAAGGTAGAAGTTAGATGAATGGGGTACAAGGAAATCAGATTCAAGCATCACGAAGAGCAGATGTACAGATGTTGCTTGCAACCGTTATTTGGGGTTCTTCTTATCTGTTTATGAAATCGGGACTAGCTTCAATGCAAGAACTAAATTTGATTGCTTTGCGATTTGGAATCGCGTTTGTAGCGGCAGGGCTACTCTTTCACCGCCGTTTGAGAAGTGTAGATCGTGGTACGTTGCTTGCTGGAGGTGTGCTGGGTACAGCGTTGTTTGCTGCGTTTGTATTCATTACCTATGGTGTACAGCAAACGACGGCGTCTCAGGCTGGGTTTTTGATCAGTTTGGCCGTCATTTTTGTACCGATATTAACGACAGTCTTGCGCCGGCGATTGCCGGACAAACGTCTTAGTGTCAGTATAGTGGTCGCAGTAGCAGGGCTTGGACTATTGACCCTTCAGCATGAAATGAGTTTGCATCTTGGGGATCTTTTGTGTATTATCGCGGCACTGGTTTACGCCATATATATTCTGCTAGCGGGTAAATATACACCTCAGCATGACCCACTTACACTCGGAATCGTTCAACTTGGTGTAGCGGCTTTGTTGGGAACCGTAGCCACATTTTTGTTTGAAACACCGCAGTTACCAGATACACCGGAATCATGGGCATCGATCTTGGGACTCGGAGTATTATGCAGTGGGCTTGGTTATATTTTGCAAACTTTTGCCCAGCGCCACGCTTCACCTACGAGAACGAGTCTGATCTTTTCTCTGGAGCCACTGTTTGCCGCGGCGTTTGCTTTTATTTTTCAGGGAGAGTCTCTTACGTTGCAAGGATACTGCGGAGCGGCATTGATGCTGGCTGGCGTATTGATTACGGAGGTCAAACTGCCGCTGCATGTGTTCAGACGCAGAAAGCGCCCGGCGTTATAGTGTTAACTGAATCTCTCTGTCCATCTAAATATATGTAGTGGAAGACAGTCGCCCATAAATAAACGATAGAAAAACGAAGTTACAGGTTATTCTGTCTTACTCTGATCTAACCTAACAAACCCCGAATGAACAAAACATGTTTTGTTCATTCGGGGTTTTATGCTACACTGGATGAAAAATCAGGAAAATCGGGTGAGCAAGATGGGCAAAAGAGTGACTATGCAGCAGATCGCAGATGCTGCAGGAGTATCCAAGTTCGCAGTTTCCCGTGCACTGACGGGTAAGCCGGGGGTTAGTGAGCACACGCGTGAGATGATTGTCAGAACCGCGGGGCAACTGGGTTATTTTAAAATAGAGCCAAAATATAATGCAGTGGATTCTCATACATCATTCGGTGACACAATGGGGAAGAAAAACGAAGGTACCATATTGATTTTGTTTCCGAATATACGCTCTCAAAATCGTTCTTCCTTGTATTGGGGGCCTGTATTCGACGGGATTTCAGCGCGTTTGAATGAGCAGGGTATGGATATTTTGACACTGACGGAACCTTCTTCCGATCATATGTTTTCGGTTCTCAATCCCGACGCCATTCGGGGTGTTATTACGGTAGGCACGATCTCAACGCCAGTGCTGCTCGAAATATATCGCTTGCGCATTCCGCTCGTCATGGTGGATCACGAGGATTCTGCAATACATACCGATACTGTATTTACTGACAATGTGAAAGGCATGAAGGAGTTAGTCCTTATGCTTGCGGCGAAGGGATATAAACGGTTCCAGTTCGCTGGACAGCTACCTGATGCGGTTAGTTTCAGGGAACGGTGGCTCGGGTATCGGATGGGACTTGAAGTAATGCAACTACAGGCTGAACAGCATGCGGGGCTGCTCGTGCAGGAGTATAAGGAGATGCAACAAACCATCAGAGAGTTCAAGCTTGAAGATATTCCAGAGGTGATCGTCTGCGCGAATGACCACACGGCATTTATTATCATTGAGGCTTTGCGAAGTCGCGACGTTCAGGTGCCTGAACAGTGCGCGGTAACAGGGTTCGATAATACAAGGGCAGATGATCCTATTATAGCTACGGCACATATTCATAAGGAACATCTCGGAGCCCGTGCTGTAGATCAGTTGTTGTGGCGCATTAGCAATCCGAATGTTCCATATGAGCGTAAGCTTATTCATGCGGACATCATTATGCGGGAAGAGTACCATTCGTTACGGGAGTAGCCAGGTAAAGTTTGTGGACCTTCTTAGCAGGATGGAAACAAAATAGAAAGGAAAAGGCATGGAGAAGTAAATCTCTATGTCTTTTTTTGTGATTGAAGTGATAATAGAACAATTTAATTGACCAAATGCATTGACTGTTATACGGCTAACATGTTAATTTTGTTTTGTGAATTGTTTGCTAATATAATAACAAAACCTAACAAAATACGTTGGTTACTCTAACGACATGGGAGGCTGTCATGAGCACAAAGCTATCACAACGATTTGAAAACTGGACGTTCAAGGCTAGTGAGGATCAGGAATGGATGCCGGCTCAGGTGCCTGGATGCGTACATACCGATCTGCTGAGATTAGGCAAGATTCCTGACCCGTTTTACGGGACAAATGAGAAGGAAGTACAGTGGATCGACAAGAAGGACTGGGAGTATCGTACAACGTTCGATATTGAATCTTTTTTATATACGCAGGAGCATCTCGAACTAGTTTTTGACGGACTGGATACGTATGCGGATGTATATGTGAATGACACACATGTGTTGTCTGCGGATAACATGTTTCGAGTATGGAAGGCAGATGTAAAAGCATTAGTGAAGGAACAGGGGAACATGCTTCGCATTCATTTTCGTTCTCCCATTCAGGAGGATTTACCGAAGCTGGAGAAGCTGGGATATGCCCTACCTGCATCCAATGACCAATCCGAAGTGGGCGGTCTCGGGGATAAACGAGTCAGTATCTTTGCGCGCAAAGCACCATATCACTATGGCTGGGATTGGGGTCCGCGTTTTGTCACCAGTGGCATCTGGCGTGAAGTTAGGCTTGAGGGATGGACAGATGTGAAAATTAATGATTTATTTATCCGTCAAAATGAAGTAAATGCCACATCGGCACAAGTCACCGCCGTGGTAGAGGTGGAAACTTCTCAGCCTATAGATACCGTTATTCGCATAGGTGCAGATGGTCAGCGCTGGGAGAAGGCCGTATCTTTGCAATCTGGTTCCCATACGGTAGAGGTCACGATCCCGATTCAGAATCCAAAGCTCTGGTGGAGCCGTGGATTGGGTGAAGCGTATCGATATACGTTTGCTGCCGAAGTACTTCAAGGGGAGCGTGCTGTCGCAACGCACGAGGTCAAAACAGGACTTCGTTCCATCCGTCTTGTGCGTGATTCGGACGAAGCCGGGGCTTCCTTTTATTTTGAACTGAACGGAGTAGCGGTTTTCGCCAAAGGAGCCAACCACATTCCCAATGACAGTTTTATTACCGAAGTGACACGAGAACGGTACATGCATGAGATCATATCGGCAGCGGAGTCCAACATGAATATGCTACGTGTATGGGGCGGTGGCTTTTACGAAGAGGATGTATTCTACGACTTGTGTGATGAATACGGTATCATGGTGTGGCAGGATTTTATGTTCGCGTGCAGCATGTATCCGGGTGATGAAGCGTTCCTGAACAGTGTCCGTCATGAAGCGATCGACAATGTGAAACGTCTGCGCAATCATCCGAGTATTGTACTGTGGTGTGGCAACAATGAGATAGATTCGGCTTGGGCGCATTATATTGAAAATGGTGGCTGGGGCTGGAAAAAAGATTACAACGCAGAACAGCGCGAACGCATCTGGGCGGATTATGAAGCGATTTTCCATGACCTTTTGCCAGAAGTGGTCGAAGCGTATGCACCAGGCATTGACTACTGGCCTTCCTCCCCCATTGTATCGCTGACAGGGGATGAAAAGCAGCATGCCCATCCGTCTACATCGGAAGGAGACATCCATTATTGGGGCGTGTGGCACAATGTGGAGCCTTTTGAGAATTACAATATATACGTAGGCCGTTTTATGAGTGAGTATGGGTTCCAGTCGTTCCCGGAATACAAGTCGGTACGCACATACGCCGAGGAAGAAGACTTGGCCTTGGAGTCAGAGGTCATGCTCGCACATCAAAAGAACGGTGCGGGTAATCGACTGATCAAGCAGTATATGGATATGTATTTGCATGAACCGAAGGATTTCCCATCCTTCCTGTATATGAGTCAGGTCCTTCAAGCGGAAGCGATGAAAACCGCAATCGAAGCCCACCGCCGCCGCAAACCTTACTGTATGGGAACGCTCTACTGGCAAATGAATGATTGCTGGCCTGTCGCTTCGTGGGCGGGGATGGACTATTTTGGTCGCTGGAAGGCATTGCAATATTATGCGAAACGTAGTTTCAATGATGTATTGGTTTCCGTGGATGGTACCAAAGAAGACGTCACAGATATCTATGTGGTTTCTGATCTATTGAAGAAGGTGGAGGGGGAGCTTCAAGTTCAATTGATTGGATTCGATGGCACGGTGCACTGGGAAGAGACTTTTGCAGTAAACGTAGCACCCAATGCAGGTGAGAAGTTGTTGTCCTTACGTAATGCAGAGTGGCTTGAAGGGCATGATGCTACGACGACGCTACTGCGGCTCGCTCTCCGTCAAGAGGGAGTAACAGACATTGTCCAGGAGCATTACTTCGTGCCTGCCAAAGAGCTTGCGCTTCAGCCTGCGAGCATCAAAGTCAGCGGAGGAGCGGATGAGGATGGTGTACATCTAGTGCTGGAAAGTGATGTTCTTGCCAAGCAGGTGTGGATGTCTTCGGAAGTTGAAGGGGTCTTCTCGGATAACTTCTTTGACCTGATTCCCGGGTTTCCGGTAAAGGTGAAGTTCACCTCCAGAGAAGGTTTACAGCAAGCAGATGTCAATTCGAATCCAGGGGCAGTGGAGGTTCGATCCATGGCTGATTTTATTCGAGTGAACTAAATGTGAGGCAAGCGAAAAATAAGACGTAGCAACGAATAAAACGGTTGAAGTCTCTTACGGAGAGGGACTTCAACCGTTTTTTATAACAGGATAGATAAAAAAAATTACATTGTAATGGTTTCGTAACATTTTGCTTAGAGAATCGTAAGTTGTTTTCCTTATTGTAGTCCATGCAAGCAACTAAACCCATGGAGAGTGATAACAATGATGAAAACAAGCAAAAGCAAAAAAATGATTGCGGCAGCGGTGTTGATGATGTCTTTGACCTTTTCAGGATTAGCAAGTGCAAGTGCTACAGAGATGAAATTGATTAAAAAGGATGGCATGGAACTTGTGCAATTGAGACAGGCGGCAAAAATGTATGGTTACAGCATTATGTGGGACAGCAAAGACCGCTCGGTAACGTTAATGTATATGGACAACATGCACGACACGATGATGAAAGACGATATGAAAATGAAAAATGACATGATGATGCACGATGATATGATGAAGCAAGATGACACGAAGATGGCTGGTAACATGATGATGGAAGACGAACAAATGAATAAAGATGACATGATGATGAAGGACGATATGATGATGGAAGGTGCTATGATGCCTGCGGCTAAAACCATTAAAGTGTGGGTTGGTTCTACAAAAATGATGGTAGACGGCATGCAGGTTAGCTTGAAGTCAATGCCCATGATCCATGAGGGCAACACATATGTAACGGACATGGTCATTTCCAAATACATGATGCCGATGAAGGCTATGAAGTGAAGGTAACGAAGTAAACGTAAAAAATTGAAAGTAAGGCAGATCAATAATACTGAAATATGATCCTTGCCCTGTGATATGATGATGCCAGATGCTTGTTTTGAATATGGGGTGAGTTCATTGAATGAGCGTATCATGGTTGCCGATGATGACAGTAATATTACAGACGTTTGTCGCAGGTACCTCGAAAGGGAAGGTTATTCCGTGGTGACAGCTAAGGATGGTATGGAGGCGATTGAGTTGTGGCGCAGCTACACGCCAGATCTGATTGTGCTGGATCTGATGATGCCGCATAAAAATGGATGGGAGATCTGTAACGAGATTCGGCAAAGCGAGGATGTACCCATTGTTATGCTGACTGCTCGTGGGGAAGAGCAGGATCGACTGATGGGTCTGACGATGGGAGCAGATGATTATCTGACCAAGCCATTTAGTCCGAGAGAACTCGTTCTGCGTGTCAAAGCGATATTGCGCAGAATGCGAATGGTACAGGTGTCGCCTGCCACTCATTCATCACATACGATTCGTTATGAAGGGCTGACCATTGATTTTGTGAAACGTGAGGTAGAAATTGACGGACGGCTGATTGACTTGACAGTTACTGAATTTGAGATGTTGTATTTGCTAGCCAGCCACCCGGGACAGGTGTTTTCGCGTAGTCAGATGTTAAGCAAAATCTGGGATTTTAGCTACGAGGGAGATACGACGACCGTAACTGTGCATATTCGAAGACTACGAGAGAAGATCGAGCAAAATGCTTCCGATCCAAAATATATTAAAACGGTTTGGGGTATAGGTTATAAGTTTGCAGGTGGCTCATCATGAAATTACGCACGTATCTGGTATTGTCCAGTCTTCTGGGCATCGGTGTATTGTTGATTTGTTTGTTCGTCAGTTATTCCAAAATGCTGCTCACCATCGATCAATTGTATTGGCTGTCGGGTATAACGGCCGGGGTAGGTTTACTTTCGTTTGTTCTCCAGTATGTATTAACGAAGCCATTGGAAAAATCAATAGCTCGTATTACCGAGCGTACAGTGAAGGTAGCCGAAGGGAATTTCCATACGGAAGTCCCTCTCATCGGGCCACAGGAATTCAAACTGCTGGCACAGCATTTTAATGAAATGAGTTCCAGACTGAAGGATAGCTTTGACGATCTCCATCAATCCGAATCGGCCAGGCGTGAGCTGATAGCAAATGTGTCTCATGACTTACGTACACCACTGGCCTCGATTCAGGCCTTTGTCGAAGCGCTGGAAGATGATGTGATTAAGGATGAAGCCACCTTCAGGCGTTATCTGAATACGATTCGCCTTGAAACGAAGAGGCTGGGAGGGCTGATCCAGGACTTGTTTGATCTATCGAGTCTGGAGGCCCAAGGGGAGCCATTTGATCCAGAGCCCAGTCATGTTGATGAGTTGTTGCTTAGTACACTCGAGGGCTTTTCGTTCCATCTTGCCGAGAAAGAGCTGAATGTGGAGATTGAGTTGCCTGATCAATTGCCAGCTGCCATGATGGTACCTGCACAGATGAAACGGGTGATTTCCAATTTATTGCAAAATGCCATCCAATACTCTTCTACAGGAGGCACAATCATGCTTACTGCCACAGAGCAGGGAGCGTTTTTGCAAATTGCAGTGTTGGATCAAGGTGAGGGGATTGAAGCGGAAGAAACGACACGTATTTTTGAACGGTTTTACCGGATTGATAAATCCCGTAGTAAAAGTAGTGGTGGAGCTGGACTTGGGCTCGCGATCGCTCAATCCATTGTGGAACGGCATGGAGGCGAAATTGGAGTTCAGAGTAAGAAGGGAGAAGGAAGTTGTTTCTGGTTTACCCTTCCAGTGTGTGTCAATCGCTAGCCATTGGCACTGAGAGATTTTGATCATAGCGATAACGTAAAAACGTGCCACCCGGTATTTGGGGTAGCACGTTTTATTATTCTTATGTAGAGCGGCATGTTGAGATGGACATCAAATAAGTAAGTAGGTAAAAGAGTAAATATATGTTACGGATTGGACTGTTCGTTTTTGATTTGTTGCAATTCGCTCAGGCTGAGCGTCAGATCATTCTCCGGGTTTGCACTGACAATCACCTCAGACTGGGATTGCTGGCTGGCCTGGTTTGACTTCGAAGCAGGTTTGACCACATAGAGACTTTGAACGCTGTTTAGCAGGCTTGCAGGGGTGTCCGCATATGTTTCAAGAAAAAGTACATAATCCTTGGTCTGCATAAGCTTAAGACTGTCATCGTTGACGATTTCGGTGTTGCCCAGTTGTCCGCCAAGCTGTTTGACTTCAAGCCGATCCCCGGCTGTGTAACCCCCTTTGTAGGATTCAGTCACCTGAACCGTATAGATCGTATAGATTTTGTCAAAAGAAACCTGAGCATCTGCCGCACTTCCCGCTGCATTCATATGATTCTGATCTTGGGAATCAGCTTGTCCCCTGTCATCTAAAGCTTCAACCCTGGTTTGGATGACATTGCCCTTCACAATGGTGTCGGCCCGCTCTGACAAAGCGTCTACACTTCCATAACTGGGATAATCCTCGGATGCGATGATTTTGAGGGGAGTACCTGGGGGAGAAGCGGCCGGAGTTGCTGAAGAGCAGCCGACGACAGACAGGATAAAGATAGAAGACACGAGTAAGGTAAGTACTCGATTCTTGTTCATAGATCGGAATCCTCCTTGGAAATAAAATGTAAATGATACGGAATGATGATATACGAACGATTAGTATCTGGATCTGACATTATTGATATCGAAGGTCTGTGGTTTGGTCATGGAATTCCGGTTGCGCGTGTAAGACATAATGGAAGGACTGTTCGTTGTCGGGTTGTCACCAAGCCAGACGGAGTGACCCAGTTCATGGACGAACACGCTTTGAATAAAGTTGGACAAGTTGGATGCATCAGCGGTAATCGTGGAGGCGTTGAGTTCGATGCGGAAGTTGACAACCTGATTGCCGGAGACAGAAGCGTAGTTGACACCATAAGCGGTATTGTTGAAGTTGCCAGCGGTGATCGTGTTCGGAGAGTTATTCGTTTTGACGAATTGCACTTTGGCTCCCGCATTGTTCCAGTTGGCAAGAGAAGCATCCATTGGACCCTGCCATGCAGAAGCGTAGTTGTAGGTCCGGATTGGAATGGTGGAACTAGGGTAGCCGTAATTCAAAAAGGTTGCTGCGTAGATCGTGCTGCCAAACATCGCGAGCGCAGAGAACAACATCAGGCTCATCAACAACTTCCTTTTCATACTTAAAACCTCCAATAAATGTATATTTTCTCTATTATAGTAACAAGGAAATGTGTACCTGAAATGAGTCTCAAGTCGTTGTTTTTGTTATGGAAAAAAGGAAAAAACCTGTGCAATAAAGGAATGTTGTCACAACAAGTCGCTTTCTGTCTGGGGAAGGTATGCATAAATTCCCTTAACTCACAAATAATACACTCAACCTTACTAGGAAAAAGGAGTGTATAGGGATGTGCGAACGTTTTTCACTCGCGGCTGATCTAGATGAAGTTCGGGATCATTTCAAGGTACAACGAGTCATGTATTACTATAAAAATCGCTATAATATCAGTCCAACGCAACATACGCCGATCATTCTGCATCAGGATGGAGAACGTGTGCTGGATGAATTTCGTTGGGGATTCATTCCGTTCTGGGGGAGGGATGCGGTGAATGCTAATTTAATGACTGTGCATGAAAACCCCGCGTATTATAAGTTAGTGGAGACCAAACGCTGTGTTATTCCATGCAATGGGCTGTATTACTGGCGACAAGAAGGTAAGAAGCGTTATGCCGTGCGTGTTGTCATGCCGGATCGCGGGCTTTTTGGCATTGCGGGATTGTATGAGATCTGGAAAGATACCCGCAAGCAACCGCTTCGCACCTGTACAATGCTCATGGCTGGCGCGAATCTGGCGACTCGTGAGTTTGGAAACAAGATGCCGGCTATTCTCATGGATGATGAGATCAACACCTGGCTTGATCCGGCCAATACCAGAGTTACACAGTTGTTGCCACTGCTTAAAACATACAATCGCACAGAGATGAATCTATACCCGGTCACGCCGATGGTGGCGAACAACGAACATGATTGTTATGAATGTGTGGAAGAGATGGAGCAGAAGCTGGCTTACGTGCGGAGTTACTGAGGAATGACTTAACTGAGGGATGCCTAAGGTATTACCGAGGTTTTCTGAAGATGTAGCTACGTTCATGTTTATGGTTTCTAAGTTTCTGAACTCTGGAAATGGTTAAAAACAGGATGGGGCGTCTGAGGACACTCTGTCCTTTTTTAGTTGTGTCATCGTTTCCGTTGTAGGCTGACAAGGAATGGAAAAAGAAAAGTTGCAATTGAATTGAAACGTAACTATAATAATTACAGTAGTTGAATGTATATATCCATATATCTATTTAAAGAGATATAATATCAGGAGGGAACCACGAATGAATCCAAAGTATTCGAAAATGTTTGAACAAGTTTCACTGCCAAGCAGCGGCATTACACTGAAAAACCGGATCGTGCTTGCTCCTATGACTCATATGTCCTCTAATTCAGATGGTACGGTATCTGATGCTGAGCTTGCATATTATGCACGTCGCACAGGTGGGGCTGGCATGTCGGTTACAGCGGTAACACATGTTACGCCTAACGGTATCGGCTTCCCTGCACAATTTGGTTCTTATGATGACAGCTTTGTGCCTGGACTGAAACGTCTGGCTGAAACGATTAAACAACAAGGTTCTGTTGCTGTACTGCAAATGTTCCATGCAGGTCGTCTGACTCCGGAACAAGCCGTTCCTGCGGGCCAAGTGGTTGCACCTAGTGCAGTCGCAAGTGAACGCCCAGGTTCACCGGAACCAAGAGAAATGACGGATGAAGAGATTACTTCTGTCATTCGTGATTTCGGTGAAGCGACTCGCCGTGCTATTGAAGCTGGTTTTGACGGTATTGAGATTCATGGTGCGAATGGTTATCTGATTCAGCAGTTTTTCTCTCCACATTCCAACCGGCGCGAAGATCGCTGGGGCGGCAGTGTAGAGAAACGTTTGGCGTTCCCATTAGCCGTTGTAGATGAGGTACAGCGTGTCGTTGCTGAGCATACTAAACTTCCGTTTATTGTGGGTTACCGTTTCTCGCCGGAAGAGCCAGAAACGCCAGGACTAACAATGGAGGATACGTATGCACTGGTTGATGCTTTGAAAGATAAAAATCTCGACTATTTGCATGTTTCCTTGAATGAGTTCTGGTCGAAGCCAAGACGTGGTGAAGAGGATACACGTGCCAGAATTGAATTTATCCTGGATCGTGTTGGCGGTAAAGTACCTGTAATTGGTGTTGGATCGATTCATACCGCCGATGAAGCAGCAGAAGCGCTGGAAACCGGCGTACCGTTGCTTGCGATTGGACGTGAGCTGATCATCGAGCCAGACTGGGTCGAGAAGATTGAAAGCGGACGTGAAGAGGATATTGAGACCATTCTGACGAAATCCGATCAAGAGCGTTTGGTGATTCCTGATGGATTGTGGAATGCAATTATCCACACACCGGGTTGGTTCCCTATGGCAGAGGATAAATAATTATCGGAATGACTGGATGGAGGAGGCGAAAGCCTCCTCTTTTTACATATGCATGAATGTTTATGGACGTCAATTCTTGTAGATGTGTGAAATTCTCCTTCCAACCGCTCTATGGTATGATGGGGTAACAGGATTAACTGGTATATTAACGGTTTGGAGTGAATGAAGATGCTCGTTGCGGAACGTTATGAAAAAATTGTGGAATGGGTGGATGCGCATGGAAGCATGCGTGTCACTGAGCTTAGTGAGCGCTGTGGAGTGACCGAAGAAACGATTCGCCGTGATCTGGACAAGCTGGAACAGGCGGGCAGGCTCAGACGCTCGCATGGTGGAGCGGTGAGTGTGAAATACAAGGATGAATCGCAAACCGAGATTCCGTATCCCGAGCGTGCTGTTGCATATGCCGATGAGAAGCGACGCATTGCAAGTGAAGCAGTGAAACTGGTGGAACCCGGTGATCGGATTGCTTTGGATGCAAGTACTACCGCGTGGTATATGGCAGCTGGACTGCCCAATATTCCGCTGACGGTATTAACCAATTCAATTAAAGTTGCCGCGGAGCTAAGCGCGAAAGAACAGATTCGTGTCATTGCTACAGGCGGACAGCTTGCTTCCAAATCTTTGTCCTTTGTCGGGCCGCTCGCAGAGCGCTCGCTGGATGCGTATCATGTGGATAAAGTGTTTTTGTCTTGCAAAGGCGTACATCTGACCAAGGGCATCAGCGAGTCGAATGAACTACAGGCTTTGGTGAAGCAGAAAATGATTCATATTGCTGACGAGGTTATTTTGCTAGCCGATTCGAGCAAATTTAACATTCAAGCTTTTACAAGGGTAGCTGGCATGGAGAGTGTTGGGAAGGTCATCACCGACCAGGGTGTGCAGGAGGAGCATGTGAACGCGTTAAATGAACTTGAAATTACGTGTATACGTGTATAACAACAATCAACAATTATATTAATGATTTTGAATTTATATAAGTTGAACTTTTCATTTACACGTTAACGGAGAGGACTGTGTAAATATTTTTAATTCAACTTATCATAGAAAGGATCGATGAGAATGAAACATCCGTTTCACTTAAAGGCGGTATGGAATGGCGGACGTAACAGTGAGGGCACGATTGATGCAGGAGGTTTGAAAACCGTCATTTCGATCCCGCAGGAGATGGGCGGCCCTGGTACAGGAACGAACCCGGACGAGATGTTACTGGGGGCAGCGGCAACCTGTTACCTGATTACCCTTGCTGCGATGCTGGAGCGTTCAGATATTACACCTGACGAGCTGACGCTGGAATCGGAGGCAACGGTGGATGTGACCAATAACGTCTTTACGTATGAACGTATCGTACATCGACCGCGAATCGTGCTGCCACAAGATGCATCCGAATCGGATCTGAGCAAGGCCGAGAAGCTGGCGCATAAGGCCGAAGCATCCTGTATGATCTCTCGGGCAGTATCTGGCAATGTGAGGATGGAAACCTGTCCGGTGATTGTAACCACTGGAGCTGACGCAGTGTGATATAATTGGTGGGTAGACGACATGATTCGTCATTTGTGCAAATAAGGAGAAATTCAGGATGAAAAACCAGAAGCGCAAACCCAATCGAATGGCACGTTTGACTCGTGCAATGAAACTGAATTTTCTCAAACTTTTACGTGCTCCGGGTGGTGCTCATAAGGTATCTACCGGATTTGCTATAGGGTTCGGTCTCGAACTGATCGTAATCTCGACTGCATCCCTGATTTATCTTGTGTTTTATCCGATCGTTCGTTTGTCTGGTGGCTCCATGCCAGCGGCCATTGTAGGCAACGTTGTGGGCAAGCTGACATTTCTGCCGATTATTCTTATGCCACTTGCGAAACAGATAGGTTCATGGATTTTGCCAGCGCACAGTATGGGACAGGGTCCTATGCATGAGAGCGCATGGAGGGAACTGTTTCATGGAAACTGGTCAGCGGTAAGTGAACTGCTGCTCGGTGGACTTGATATCCTGGCAGGTATGAGTGTGCTCGGGTTAATTTTGGGATTCATTTCGTACTTTGTCGTCAAATACTTCTATGTCAGAGCTCTTCATCGGCGGCATGAACGCCGGCTGGAGAAGCGCCGCCAAGCGGCAAACGCTTCAGGTCTTAGCACAGCGTCTGTACTGATCAGGAAGACATCACAATCATAATTGGCAGGAAGACCATGGAAACAGCGGTAGTCCACAGAATGCAACGGGATACAAATTGCGGAGATGCACCGAACTGTTCAGCCAAAATAACAGCGTTCACTGCGGTTGGCATCGAGGCGAGGATAAGCAACACAGGGAATAATGTTCCTTCGACTTGCAGTGCTTTCAGTATAAGCCAGGCTAAAATCGGTGCTGCAACCAGCCTGACAACAAGTCCGGCCCAAAACGCCTTACGAACATTCGATTGCCAAGGTGCTGTATCTCCTTTGGGTCGTAACATCTGAGCGCCCAGAATCGCCAAGACAATAGGAGAATAACCGGTAGCCATCATCGAAACGCCCCCATCCAGAGCATCAGGAAGGGAAATGCCCGAGCTCCGCATGATGACTGCGATCACAGCTGCGTAGATGGTAGGCATGCGGAATACGGACAGCATCGCGTTTTTTACCGTGAATTCGGATCTTGCGGCAAAGAAAATACCTACCGTATTGACGATGATCATCTGTCCAATGACGTAGACCGAAGCCTTGTCCAGTCCAAGTTGTCCAAAGGCAAGCAACACAAGCGGGAGCCCGTAGTTCACACAGTTGGTAAATGTGGAGACGAGGGTCAGTCCTGCTTTTTCAGGTGCACCCAGACCAAAGATTCTGCTTATGATCTCAGCCAGAGCCCAGAGGGCGATCAAGTTGAGGATAGAGAACCAGAAAGTGCTTGTAACATCCGTCCAGGTAATCTCTGCGTGTAGCAGGGTATGGAAGATAAGCGCAGGACTTAAAATATAGAGTGAAAATGCCGAAAGCGGCCGTGTATCCCAGTCCTTGAAATGTTTTAACAATATTCCGCCAATGACGGGCAAGGAAATGGGCAGAAACACATGATAAAGCGTAATGAAAAACGAGGTAAACAATCTGTTCAGTCCTTTCTAGATGAAAAACCTATCTTATCATAGCAGGAAATGCTCGACAGTTGAATGTATAAGGACATAATCCTTGTACAGATACGCATTTCATTGCGTTAAACATGGCAGGCTCCGGTAGAGTGAGCAGGGGTCCGATTGCTATTTTGATATGGCAGATTTATTATAGAAGAGGTGCAACAAGATTACATACACATAGAGGAGGAAACTGTAATGAGTGAATCAAAACGCTTGCTCGTACTAGTCGGCTCTTATGCCGAAGCGGAAAATGAGGGCATTTACGCATATGAATTAAATGAGGATACAGGCAGTCTGGCGAAGCTGGACAGCATTGCGGGCGTGAAAAACCCGACGTTTGTTAACGTGGATGCGCAAGCAAACAAGCTATATGCGATTGGTGAAACGGCGTCTGCCGAGGGCAATAAAATGTCTGAAGCGGTAGCACTGAGCGTAGATCCTGCGACGGGTAAATTGACTTTGCTCAATCGCAAAGACTCCATCTCTGCTCCGCCATGCCACATTCAGCGTGACCCTTCCGGTAAATATTTGATCCTGTCCAGCTATCACGGTGGATTGGTAGGACTTCAAGCCCTTACAGACAATGGTGAAGTTGGAGCACTTCTGGACGAGAAGAAACATGAAGGACACGGGGCACATCCTGAGCGTCAGGACAAGCCACATGTGCACTCGGCATTCTTCAGCCCGGATGGTAAATATATGATGGTACAGGATTTGGGCGCAGATAAAATTGCGATCTACTCCATTAACGCAGACACCAATGAACTGGTGCTTCACAGTGAAACGAAAACTCATCCGGGCGCAGGACCACGCCACTTGGCTTTCCATCCGAATGGTCAGTTTGCATATGTGATCAACGAAGTGGATTCGTCTGTCACATCTTACAAGTATGATGCAGCTGCGGGTACGCTCACTGAAATCTCCAATATTTCAACGCTTCCTGACGGCTATGACGGCACTGAGAATACTACTGCTGAGATTACGGTTTCGAACGATGGCCGTTTTGTATATGGTTCCAACCGTGGACATGACAGCATCGTCGTATTTGCAGTAGATGCAGACAAAGGTCATCTGACCCTGGTAGAGCATGTCTCCGCAGAAGGACAGCACCCGCGTCATTTCGCATTGACACCGAATGGTAAACTGTTGATTGCGGCTAACCGTGATACAAACAACATGGTTACCTTTACAGTAGATCAGGAGAGCGGTCGCCTGAAATACACAGGTCACAGCACAGGCGTATCCAAGCCGGTATGTGTGAAACCTGTATATCTGTAATAGGCCGATGGATAAATAGATAGGAACATACAGCGCGTACTCTGCTATGAAAAATCAAGAAGAACCTTGCCTGAAAAGACAGGGTTCTTCTTTTTCTTTTTGATAAAAGACTTTATGAAAAGTGAATAACATCCATTGTAAGAAACCTACATCATTGATGTCGTACAAACAATACGCTGTTCGTAAATAGCACTGACTGTAGAATAGATGAAGATAGATGTATCTCAAGATAGGATTCGTATAACAACGTCAAATATCCATTAGTTTCGTCCAAGTAACTACCTCACTTGAAAGTGCGTACTTCCTGAATGGATAGTCAGGCTCTACAATGAACTAGCAACCACCATTACGAGATGCTGGCCTCAGCAACGGATCATTGGCGGTAAAAATAAACATTTGGATCTATATAAGTTGAACTATTTTTTACACGTTAACGGAGAGGACAAAAAAAACCTGGTAAAGCGAAGCGTTCGCCTTTATCACCGGATTTTTCCCTTTGGAAAAGGGAATCAAAAAAATCTGGGGATAACAGCGATTGGAAGGTTCTTCTGTCATCGGAGTGGACTGTGTAAATCTTTATTTCAACTTATACAGCATCATTAATCAACCTCAAATACAAAGGAGATATAAAACATGAAATTACAACTCGCACTTGATTTGGTTAACATCCCGGAAGGTATCGCACTGGTTAAAGAAGTGGAACAATATATTGATATCGTTGAGATCGGCACACCGATTATTATCAATGAAGGATTGCATGCTGTAAAAGCAATGAAGGAAGCTTATCCTAACCTGCAAGTTCTTGCGGACCTGAAAATTATGGACGCTGGCGGATATGAAATCATGAAAGCAGCTGAAGCGGGTGCAGACTTGATCACCGTTCTGGGTGCAAGTAACGATATGACGATCAAAGGCGCTGTTGAAGAAGCGAAAAAACAAAACAAAGAAGTTCTCGTGGACATGATCAACGTGCCTAACCTGGAACAACGTGCGCGTGAAGTTGACGCTCTGGGCGTAGACTACATCTGTGTTCATACCGGGTATGACCTGCAAGCAGTTGGACAAAGTCCTTTCGAAGACCTGCAAACGATCAAAGGTGCAGTGAAAAATGCAAAAACTGCGGTTGCTGGTGGTATCAAATTGGACACATTGCCAGAAGTTGTGAAAGCACAACCTGACTTGGTCATCGTTGGTGGCGGTATTACAGGGCAAGCAGATAAAGCAGCTGTAGCATCCGAAATGCAGCGCCTTGTTCAGCAAGGGTAAGCTGATGAGTAGCAAACAATACGCCGCAGATATCCTGAAGGAACTGGAACGCACGTTAATCCAGCTTGACGATGCCGAGTTACAGGCGCTGGCAAAACAGTTGTTAGCTGCGGAACGCGTTTTTGTAGCCGGAGCGGGTCGTTCAGGTCTCATGGGAAAAGCATTCGCGATGCGATTGATGCAGATGGGACTTACCGTTTATGTCGTAGGCGAGACGGTGACGCCAGGGATCAGCTCAGCAGATTTCCTGCTGTTATGCTCTGGTTCTGGAGAGACAGGCGGGCTGGTTGCCATGGCAAGAAAGGCGAATCAAGCGGGTGCACCTGTAGGCTTAATCACAATTAAGCCGGATTCCACAATTGCACAGCTGGCACAAGTGGTCGTTCGGCTACCTGCCTCTGCAAAAGAGGATGCGGCGGGAGCCGGAGCGGATGTTACCATTCAGCCTATGGGTTCCTTGTTTGAACAATCCTTGTTGCTCAGCATGGATGCGTTGATCCTCACCATGATGGAGATGAAGGGCATGACTGGTGCAGATATGTTCAGCCGGCACGCGAATCTGGAGTAGTTCGATTGAAGTGCTCACGCGTTTAATATAGCTAAAAATGAAGTAGACCGGAATCCTGTGCTATTGCAAGGATTGCGGTCTTTTCTGTGAAAAAGATGAGCGAACTTTGCATTCGGTCCGTGCTATAGTAAAATGAAGTATTAGAGTTTGATATCGTACGAGATAAAGGGGGCTTGGAGCCATGGCGTCCGAAGTCAAAGAACGCATTAATTTAAAAGAAATCAACTGTGAAAAGGAATTAACGCTGGCGGTGATTGGTGGCAAGTGGAAACTGATTATATTGTGGCATTTGGGTCTGGAGGGCACCAAACGTTTCAGTGAGTTGAAACGCCTGATCCCCCATATCACGCAAAAGATGCTGACCAACCAGCTACGGGAGCTGGAGGAGGACAAACTGGTGGAACGCAAAGTGTACGCAGAAGTTCCGCCCCGAGTCGAATATTCACTAACGGATCATGGGCAGAGTCTAATGCCGGTGTTGCATGCGATGTATAACTGGGGTAAAAACTACGGTGAGAATGTCATCTGGAAAGCGGATGAAATGAATATCTTATAGTACGTCAATGAATATCTATAAGAATCAGAAATGAATGATCGATTAAAGAAACGTTGAGTAAACTGGACACTTCCGGTGCTTGACGTTTTTTTACTTTTCCAGCCGGATTGATTTCTGCAGATTTAAACCAAAAGTCTCATAATCAGGAGATGTCATGTATCGATTGGCAGAGTATGGTACGATGAGAGATATTGGAAATGCAAGGAGGATGACAATCAAAATGGATAAGATACATATACGTTCCGAGGTTTTGGAAGAAACAACCTGGGATTTGTCTGATTTATTTGCAACCGATGCGCAGTGGGAACAGGAACTTCTATCGCTACCGGATGCTGCTGCTGATATTGAAACATTCAAAGGTACACTGGGGCAAAGTGCGGGGCAATTGCTCGCTTGTCTTGATGCTCGTGAAGCTTTGCAGGAACGAATCGGTAAAACGGCAGCGTATGCGCGCTTAAAACAATCCGAGGACAGCACGAATCCGGTGAATATCGAGAACGCGGCTAAAGCTGGTGATATTCTGTCTAACTTGTCGTCCAGTCTGTCATTTGTCAACTCCGAGATTGTTTCGCTGCCAGAAGGCACGATAGAGAAGTATTTGAGTGAACTACCAGGTCTCAAACCGTACAAGCGTAGCCTGGAGAGACTTATTGAAGAAAAAGCTCATCGACTCTCGCCTGAAACCGAGAAAGTGCTTGCTTCACTTGGTGAAGTGCTGGATTCCCCCTATCGAATCTATCAACGCGGTAAGTTGGCGGATATGACCTTTGATGAGGTGTTTGATGGTGAGGATCAAGCACGTCCATTATCGTGGTCTTTTTACGAAAATAATTACGAGATGTCACCGGATACCAAGTTGCGTCGTTCCGCTTATGCCTCTTTTAGTGAAACGTTGAATCAATACAAAAATACCTTTGCTGAAGGATATGCTGCTGAGGTCAAAAAACAAGTGGTGTTATCCCGTCTACGTGGATATGAAGACGTGACGGACATGTTATTAGCTCCACAGCAAGTGAGCAAGGAAATGTACAATAATGTTCTTGATATTATTCAAAAAGAGCTAGCGCCGCATATGCGCAGATTGGCTGCGCTAAAAAAACGTGAGCTTGGACTCGACAAGCTGATGTTCTGTGATCTCAAGGCTCCGCTGGATGCCGAATTCAGTCCGGCGATTACCTATGATGAAGCGTGCACGTTGATCCGTGAGGCGCTGGATGTACTGGGGCCGGAATATGGGGAGATTGTTGAACGAGCCTTTAATGATCGCTGGGTAGATTACGCGGACAATGTAGGTAAATCAACTGGAGCGTTCTGTTCCTCCATCTATGGCGCGCACTCCTACATCTTAATCTCTTGGGCGAATAACATGCGCGGAGCGTTTACACTGGCGCATGAAGTGGGGCATGCGGGCCATTTTATGCTAGCTGGCAAATATCAGAGGCTTACGAATACGCGGCCGTCTCTTTATTTTATAGAAGCACCTTCGACAATGAACGAAATGTTGCTGGCGGATCATCTGTTGAATCGTTCTGAAAATCCGAGAATGCGACGTTGGGTGATTTTGCAATTGCTGAATACGTACTATCATAACTTTGTTACACATCTGCTGGAAGGCGAACTACAGCGTAGGGTGTATGCACTCGCGTCGAACGATAAGCCAATTACTGCTAAGACGTTAAGTGAGCTGAAAGGTGCGATCCTTTCCGAATTCTGGGGGCCGGAGCTGGTAGTGGACGAAGGTGCCAAGCTGACGTGGATGAGACAGCCGCATTATTATATGGGCTTGTATCCGTACACGTATGCAGCAGGTTTAACGGCGTCAACAGCAGCTGCACAGAAGATTAGAGAGGAAGGGCAACCCGCCGTGGACCGCTGGCTTGAAGCGCTCAAATCCGGGGGCAGTCTCGCACCGCAGGAATTGATGAAGCTTGCAGGTGTTGATATGTCCGGTCCTGAACCAATCCGCACTGCAGTGGCTTATGTCGGCAGTCTTGTGGACGAACTTGAACGTCTGTATTCCTGATTCGGCTCATATAGTATAGGGACAAGACAGAGCGGGTTGTCTGCCGGAACAAGAAAAGGTGTTATTTTGCGTGGGGAAAGGATCGATGCGTTATGGCGGTTACGGGCATATTTTCGTCAGTAGGCCATTTAAGTGTAGATGGCTTTGGTGGATTCGATGATATGAGTGGCGTGCCGGGTTTTGAAGGCAATCAGAGTGGTTTTTTTTCTGGGTTCAGCGAGCTTGGAGCAATGGGCACGATCGTGCCTATTTTGATCGGCATTGTGTTTCTGGTTGTGGCAGGCGGCATCGTATATGCCATCTTCTCAGGTGTGCGAACCTGGTCTTCCAACAATGCTGCAGCTGTCCTTACCTTACATTCCAAAGTCGTTACAAAACGAACGGAGGTCAGTGGTGGAAGTGGGGACAGCAGTGCAACAACGAGTTATTATGCAACCTTTGAGTTCGACAATAGGGAACGACTTGAGTTAAATGTAGGTGGTCAAATGTACGGCATGCTGGTGGAGCAGGATCGGGGCATGTTAACCTATCAGGGGACACGCTTTAAACATTTTGAACGAGATATCCAGCCTCAATTCGGCTAATCCGTATCCGGGGTGGAGAGTGGACAGTCTTATGTGTAAAAAAATAAAGCTACGGCTCCTCCCTAAAGGGAGTGAGTCGTTTTTTGTTTTGTAATAAGGAAAGCGAATTCATGGGTATTCAAACGTTTACAATGATGGTATACTCGTAAAATAAAGCAAAACAGTATTAAACAAAGAAAAACAAACAGTAATTTAATTGCGAAATAAAGATAATAGCGAATATGAAGACAATAATAACAGAAAGGCGGGAGAGCAGTGAGTGTGCTGGCTTATGATTTGGGTGCAGGAAGCGGCAGAGCGATACTCGGTCATCTGAATGATCGAGGGATCGAAACCCGTGAAATTCACCGGTTTAAAAACGAACCCGTGAAGATTGGTGACCGGATGCACTGGGATATTTTGCGGCTACATCATGAAATACTGCAGGGCTTGACGCTTATCAAACAGCAAGGTGAAGTGCCGGAGAGTTTGGGCATCGATTCTTGGGGCGTAGATTTTGGTTTGCTTGGTAGCAACGGCGAACTACTTGGTAATCCCTATCATTATCGTGACACACAGTTCAACGGTGTGATGGATACGGTTTGTCAGGAGTTAACGGCTAAGCGAGTTTTCGAGCGGACAGGGATACAGTTTTTACCTTTTAACACATTGTACCAACTCGCGGCACTTAAGCGGAGTGCTTCTCCATTGCTGCGCGAAGCGGAGCGTTTTCTAATGATCCCTGATTTATTAAGGTATTTTCTTACCGGAGAAGCGGTAAATGAGTTCACCAATGCTACAACAACACAGTTATACAATCCTGTACTTGGACAATGGGATCGTGAACTTCTCGCCCATATTGGTGTTTCCGACCAATGGTTTGGCGAAGTAGTCCTTCCGGGGAGTACTGTTGGACAATTACGCAGCAGTATATGTAATGATATCGGACTTGCGTCGATTCCCATCCTGGCTGTAGCAGAGCATGATACCGGTTCAGCTGTGGTAGCGGTCCCAGCTACGGAAACAAGCTTTGCTTATCTAAGCTGTGGAACGTGGTCCCTGATGGGTACTGAGCTGGATCAGCCCGTCATCAGTGCAGAGAGTATGGAACTGAACTTTACGAATGAAGGCGGTGCAGGCGGCACATATCGTCTGCTCAAAAACATTATGGGTCTTTGGATCCTACAGGAATGTATGCGGCAATGGGAACGGGAAGGGCGAGGAATTACCTATGGCTCATTACTCGCGAAGGCTGAGATAGCTCCGCAGTTTGCAAGCCTCTTCGACCCGGATGATGTGTTGTTTCTGCCTGCAGGCAATATGACGGAACGCATTCGTCAATATTGCCAGAAGACAGGACAGCGTGTGCCAGAGGATCAGGGCAGTATAGCCAGGGCCATTCTGGAGAGTCTTGCCTTGAAGTATAGAAGGGTGCTGGAATGGACAGAGCAACTCTCAGAGAAAACATTCGGCGGACTGCATATGGTGGGCGGCGGTATTCAGAATGAGTTATTATGCCAGTGGACAGCGAACTCTATCGGCAAGCCTGTATGGGCAGGGCCAGCGGAGGGAAGTGCAATCGGCAATATGGCTGTGCAATGGATCGCGAGCGGAACGTTTAAGGATATTTGGGAAGCGCGCCGGGCTATTCGCGATTCATTCCCGGTAAAGGAATATGAACCGCAAGACAGGTCGGCTTGGGCAGAAGCCTATGAACGATTTTTGCGAATAACGGCCTTGTCGCCGGGTACAGAAACCGGGAGTGAGGTGTAGGCATGCTCGCGGCAGAACGATATGACCGGATTGTAGAGTTAGTCAATATTAAGGGCAGCATGCGAGTATCTGAGCTTAGTGAACGTTGCCGGGTAACCGAGGAGACGATTCGCCGTGATCTGGATCGGTTAGAACAGGCTGGTCGGCTGCGCCGATCACACGGTGGAGCGGTGAGTGTCAAGGAGGATCAGCCAGAGATTCCTTACCGAATACGGGAAACGACACATGCAATGGAGAAGAAACGGATTGCTGATGCGGCATTGGCGCTAATCGTGCCGGGAGATCGCATTTTGCTGGATGCCAGTACAACAGCAGGTTATATGGCGGCGAACATGCCGGATATGCCGTTAACGGTGCTGACCAACTCGATTCAAGTTGCCACCGAACTCAGCAGTCGGGACAACATCGAGGTGATTTCTACTGGAGGGCAACTGGCTGCCCGCTCCTTATCCTTTGTTGGACCACTGGCGGAGCGTTCTCTCGAAACGTATCATGTGGACAAACTTTTTTTATCCTGCAAGGGCGTGCATCTTGAAAGCGGCAGCATCAGTGAATCCAATGAGCTTCAAGCCAGATTAAAACAGAAGATGGTAGGTATTGCAGATCAGGTGATCCTGCTGGCTGATGCGAGCAAGTTTGGCCTGAGGGCTTTCGCTCGTGTGACCGGACTGGATGAGGTGCACACGATTATTACGGATCAACCCTTGACCGAAGAGCAGATTTCCTTGTGCAGTAACTACCAATTGCTGATTCGCACAGTGTAACGATAACCAGGCGTTGACATGAAATAATTTGTTTATTGGAGTGTGTAATGATGAAAGTCTCCTTGTTTATAACCTGTCTCAGTGATGCCATATACCCCCGAGTGGGAGAGGCAATGGTTCGATTGCTGGCCGCACATGGCATTCGGCTGGAATTTCCGCAGGTGCAGACCTGTTGTGGTCAGCCCTCGTATAACAGTGGATATTGGGATGAGACCCGGGTAGCTGCCAAGACGATATTAGAAGCGTTTGATGACAGTGATTTTGTGGTCTGTCCGTCAGGTTCATGCACATATATGATTCATCATTATCCGGAGCTGTTTGTAGATGAGCCGGAATGGCTGGATAAAGCGAAACGGCTTGAGGCCAAGGCTTACGAGTTCACACAATTTCTAGTACAGGTGTTAGGAATAACAGATCTCGGTGCACATTTTCCGCATAAAGTAACCTACCACCCGTCTTGCCATGGCAGTCGTCTGCTTGGGGTGAAGGACGAACCGCTGGCCTTGCTGTCCAACGTGAAAGGGCTTGAACTCGTTCCATTACCTCATGCAGAGGATTGCTGCGGATTCGGAGGTACGTTTGCGATTAAAATGTCGGATATTTCCGGGGCGATGGTGACCGAGAAGGTGGATCATGTGAAAGAAACACAAGCCGAAGTTCTCGTTGGGCTAGACATGGCTTGTCTGATGAATATTGCGGGCAATCTGCGGCACCGAAATGAACCTGTGCGAGTGATGCATCTGGCTGAACTTTTATATGAGGGGGTGCAGACACGATGAGCCAACCTGGTGTTATGGATGAAACGGTCAAATCCCGTGCGGGTTTGGCACTGAATGATGATTTTCTCCGTAAAGCGGTCAAGTTCACAACAGAACGTTTGCGGAATGGCAAGAAAGCTGCGTCGGAAGAGCATGGCAACTGGGAAGAATGGCGGGAGCGTGGACGCCAGATTCGGTTGCATACAATCGCACATCTCGATTATTACTTGAATGAGTTCGTGAACAACGCCCGTGCGAACGGAGTGCATATTCATTTTGCAGATACTTCAGCGGAAGCGGCTTCCATTGCCCTTGATATTGCCGCCCACAAGCAAGCTACAAGTGTGGTCAAATCCAAATCCATGGTGTCCGAGGAAGTACATCTGAACCATGTGCTGGAATCTGCAGGCATAGAAGCCATTGAAACCGATCTTGGCGAATACATTATACAGCTGGCGGGTGAAGCGCCGTCCCACATCGTTATACCGGCCATTCACAAAAACAGATATCAAATTGCGGAGTTATTATCCAAGGAAGCTGGAGAGGTACTGGAACCAGATACGACGGTCCTTGCTGGATTCGTCCGCAAAAAGCTGCGCGAGAAATTTTTGGAGGCTGATATTGGTCTGACAGGTTGCAATTTTGCGATTGCGGAGACCGGTTCGATGGTGTTATTTGAAAATGAAGGCAATGCCCGTATGGTATCTACCGTGCCAAAAACACAGATTACACTTATGGGCATGGAGCGCATCATTCCGTCATGGGCAGATCTTGAAGTCATGGCAACCTTGCTGCCACGCTCTGCCACTGGACAAAAGCTCACGATGTACATGTCAGGCATTACAGGTCCTCGTCGCTCAGCAGATGCAGATGGTCCGGATGAGATGCATATCATTATCGTAGATAATGGACGATCTTTACAACTCGGAGATCCCGAGTTCCAGGAACTACTTAACTGTATTCGCTGCGGGGCATGCCTTAACGCTTGTCCGGTATATCGGCACATTGGCGGTCATGCTTACGGTGGAACCTACAGTGGACCGATTGGGGCGGTGCTGACTCCTGCATTAAACGGTAACATTGAGGAGTGGAACGATATTGCGAGCGCCTCAAGTCTGTGCGGTGCTTGTTATGAAGCTTGTCCCGTTAAGATTCCACTGCATGACATGCTTGTATATTTACGGAAACGTAAGGTGGAAGACGGACATGGAAATAAGCTGGAAACGATGGGCATGAAGGGCTTTGCGGCGGTTGCGGCAAACTCCAAACGTTTCGCTCTTGCTATTCGGCTCGGACAGATCGGACAAAAAGCAGTTGTGCGCAATAATGGTATTTCACTGAAGCTTGGCCCGCTTAAAGGCTGGAATACGTATAGAGTAGCCCCCAGTCTCGCGAAAAAGTCCTTCCGACAACAGTGGAACAGTCTGGATCAAGAGTTGAATCAGCAGCAACATACTGCTATGGATACATCTGTACGAGAGCGTATGCAACAGATTGTGCGTGATCGCGGGGAGGGAGGTTCGAAGCATGGGAAGTGAACATCAGCAATGGCTTGCATCCATGGAGGAAAAGTCAAGGCGTAGACAGGAGAAGTTCATGGACGATATCGCCACCAAGTTGAAAAGACCTAGACAGCTTCATGCACCGATCCATGCTTTTCGAGGTTCCCCGGACTTCTGGAATGAACTGGAATGGGATGAGGAACAGCGAATACAGGCGTTTACGGATAACTTTGTTAGCGTCGGTGCTCATATTGCCCGAATGTCAAATATGGAAGAAGTAGCAGGGTTTATAGGCAATAAAGCACATGAATTAAGCGCTAAATATCTAATTCGCCAGAATGAGCAAGCTCTTACGGATCTGGGACTGGAGGAACAGCTTCCCAATGTACAAGTACCCGTTTGGAACAGTGCTCCGGACGTAGACTGGCGAGCCCGAGCAGCCGAAGCGGATATCGGTGTAGTCATGGCGGATTATGCCACAGCGTACACTGGCTCAGTCACTGTCCTCTCTTCCCCGGAGAAAGGACGTTCAGTCAGCCTACTGCCGACCGTGCTGATTCTGATTATTCCGCTTGAGCGGCTGCATACAAGGCTCGGAGAGACACTGAACCGTTTTGACGAAGCAGGAAGAGCGCAGCTACCAGCAGGCATTCATTTTATTTCGGGTCCCAGCCGATCATCCGATATCGAAAATGATTTAACCATCGGAGTTCATGGCCCAGGGATTGTGTATGGTTTAATTGTCGGTTAGCCCGCTGATCTCTAGCCCGCCTGAAACGTAGAGCAATTGTAAACATAGAACTGTCCTTAAGGTAGAGTTTCTGCTGAGGACAGTTTTTGTTTTTTTTAGAAGTGAGGATGCCGAAAGAGAAACTGAGACTTTAGGGCAGTTGAAGATTGTAACTGGAAATGATATGGTAAAGATAGACATAGAGAAATGCCCATTTTTTTTACTCGGAATTGACCGAATTACGATTCTGGTCAGTTGGTTTTGGGTATGACATATTACACACTACACACACGTGAATAAAAGATGGATTCAACTGAAATCTGATTCAACGCACTATGCTTCAGGACTCATTATTTACATTTGGAGAGAAAGAAGGAGTGAGAGCTATGTCATCTATTTCAGTGCCTCAGCCCAAAACGTACGGTCCACTGGGCAATCTGCCGCAGTTGAATTTTGATGAGCCGACCCAGTCCTTGGTTAAGCTGGCAGGCGAGTATGGGCCTATTTTTCGCATGGATTACCCTGGACGAAGTGAGCTTTATATTTCAAGTGAGAAATATGTAGCCGAAGTGACGGATGAGTCCAAATTTGATAAAAGAGTATGGGCCCCGCTTGCGAAGGTACGTGCTTTTGCCGGGGATGGACTCTTTACCAGCTGGACGGACGAGCCGAACTGGAAAAAGGCACATAATGTGTTGCTTCCAAGTTTTAGTCAACGTGCGATGCAGGGTTATCATAACAAAATGGTGGATCTTGCCGTGCAACTTGTGCAGAAGTGGTCCAGACTTAATCCCGATGAAACGGTGAATGTGCCGGATGATATGACTCGTTTGACGTTAGACACCATTGGTTTATGTGGGTTTAACTATCGCTTTAACAGCTTCTACCGCGAAGAGCCACATCCATTCATTACAAGCATGGTACGTGCATTGGATGAATCCATGAGTTCGTTGCAACGTCTGCGTTTGCAGGACAAATTGATGATCAGTAAAAAGAAACAATTCGAACAGGATATCCGTTCCATGTTCTCGCTAGTGGATCACATCATTGCAGAGCGTAAAGCGCAGCCTCAGGAAGGGGCAGATGATCTGCTCTCTCACATGCTTAGCGGCAAGGACCCGGAGACAGGCGAAACGCTGGATGATGAAAATATCCGGTATCAGATTATTACATTTCTAATTGCAGGGCATGAAACGACGAGTGGTTTGTTATCTTTTGCCGTGTACTACCTGATGAAAAACCCGGATAAGCTCGCAAAAGCTCAGGCGGAAGCAGATGCGATTCTGAAAGACCCGGTGCCAACGTACAATCAGGTTCGTCAATTGAAATATATACGTATGGTGCTGAGTGAAGCACTACGTTTGTGGCCAACCGCGCCAGCATTTTCGTTATATGCAAAAGAAGATACAATGCTCGGCGGACAATACCCGCTTCAAAAAGGGGACAGTGTCAGTGTGCTCATTCCCAAGTTGCACCGTGACCGTGAGGCATGGGGGGATGATGTAGAGGAGTTTCGCCCTGAACGTTTCGAAGACCCAAGCAAAGTACCGCATAACGCGTATAAGCCGTTTGGCAACGGTCAACGCGCATGTATTGGTCAGCAGTTTGCGCTTCAGGAAGCGACGCTTGTGCTGGGCATGGTCCTGAAACATTTTGACTTCATCGATCATATGAATTATCAATTAAAAGTTAAAGAGACATTGACACTTAAACCCGATCAATTCATCATTCGTGTACGTGCGCGCGGAGGTCAGCCTGTGATGGCTGTACCTGGTGTGGCTATACAAGAGCCTGCTAACACAGTGAAAAAGGATGAACAAGGTGCTGTAGAAGCACACGATACTCCCTTGCTTGTACTCTACGGTTCGAATCTCGGGACGGCTGAAGGGATCGCTCGCGAAATAGCGGATACCGCGAGACACCAAGGTTTCCGCAGTGAAGTGGCTGCGCTGGATGATCGCGTCGGCAGGCTTCCTAAAGAAGGAGCTGTCATCATTGTCAGCGCATCGTATAATGGTCAGCCGCCAAGCAATGCCAGAACGTTTGTAGAGTGGATTCAGCATGCAGATCAGAAGGAATTCGAGGGCGTAAAATATACGGTTCTTGGATGCGGTGATCACAACTGGGCTAGCACGTATCAGCGAATTCCACGTTTGATTGATGAACAGCTGGCCTTACGGGGAGCCAAGCGTTTATCCTCTCTGGGAGAGTCAGATGCCAGCGGGGATTTCGAGAAGCAGGTCGAGGATTGGACGGAACAGTTATGGCCTGATCTTGCACGAACGCTGGAACTGAATCTGAATACGGGATCAAAAAGTGAACACAGCTCCCTGTCGGTACAATTTGTTAGTGGCAGAGCGGTTACTCCGCTGGTTGAAACCTATGAAGCTCATGTTGCAACCGTGCTGGAGAATCGGGAGCTTCATGATGAAGGGAGCGAGCGAAGCACAAGACATCTGGAGATTAAGCTGCCGGAGGGCATCACTTATAAGGAAGGTGACCATCTTGGCGTTCTGCCACAAAATCCACCAGAGCTTGTGGAGCGTGTGCTGCGTCGTTACGGTTTCACCGGAACAGAGCATCTGGTACTGGATGCATCGGGGAGAAGCGCGGCGCATCTGCCATTGCAACGGCCAGTGAACTTGTACGATCTGCTCAGCCACAGTGTGGAATTGCAAGAGGCCGCAACACGTGCGCAATTAAGGGAACTTGCTGCATATACGGTCTGCCCTCCACACAAGAAGGAACTTGAAGCGCTCTTGGATGAGACATCATATATGAAGGAAGTTCGTGGCAAACGGATATCCATGCTGGACTATCTGGAGAAATATGAAGCATGTGAATTGCCATTTGAACGTTTTCTTGCATTATTGCCTTCGTTGAAGGCTAGATACTATTCCATATCCAGCTCTCCGCGGGTACAAGCAGCGCAAGCGAGCATTACGGTAAGTGTCGTAAAGGCATCTGCCTGGAGTGGAAAAGGGATATATAAAGGCATTGCTTCCAATTATCTAGCTGATCTGAAGCCTGGTGACGAGGTTGTAATGTTTGTTCGTACACCGGAATCCGGCTTCCAATTGCCTGAAAGAGCAGACGTGCCGATCATTATGGTGGGTCCGGGAACAGGGGTAGCGCCGTTCCGTGGTTTCTTACAGGCGAGACATGTGATGAAGGAACAAGGCGAGCCAGTTGGTGAAGCGCATCTGTATTTTGGCTGCCGCAATCCGGCGCATGATTATTTGTACAAAAACGAGCTGGAAACTGCAGAGCAGGAGGGGCTTGTACAGCTTCATACAGCTTTCTCCAGGATTCAAGGGGAAGACAAATGTTATGTGCAACATCGGATGAAAGAGGATGCACATCTGTTAATTCCTTTGCTGGTAAACGGGGCGCATCTATACATCTGCGGAGATGGCAGTAAAATGGCTCCTCATGTAGAAATAACGCTAAAACAGGCTTATGCAGATACTCAAGGTAAGACGGTAGAAGAGGCAGAAGCCTGGCTTAATCAGCTTCAAGAGCAAGGTCGTTATGCCAAGGATGTCTGGACAGGCATTTGATTGGATGGAGCGAACGCGTTCTAAGATTTGAATAAATACAGCAAGCATGCGTAGCAATGTGCGCATCTAGCCTCGCGGTGAGAAGCGGAGACAACCGATTCTCACCGTTTTTTTCTCATGGGCTTGTTGATTAGTTATCTAACTTGAGCAGTTCTTTCAACTCGATCTGATCTATCTACGACGGATACAACCACGTTTCCGCTTCAAGGTTCGCTTGAGAGGGCGATAGATGGACTCCACGCTGGAAAGCGGAAACAGAATACGTGAAGGAACTCTGCCTTTGCCTTGCAGCTCAATATAATTGAGTCCAACGCCAACCAGTCTAATATTTCGGAATGAATTGCGGGAAGGAAATGTTGTACGAATGCCAACCCGAATCCCTCGCTGTGTACGTGGAACGTTGAACACACGAATGGAATTCAGGCTTAGCGGAATAAATAATTGATGATTGATTTTGACAAAATTACGAGGGAATACCCGACGGATGCGTCCAGGCTCCAGACCGGAACGCGGGGCGTTAAGCTCAGCAAGATGTCCCTGGAATTGGGCCAACCGTTGCTGGAGTGTTTTGCCTGTACGAAGATGTTGCCAGCTCATAATTTATCCTCCGTTCATCATTTATACCTAGTATATGAACGGAGCAAGGAGGAAGGTGAATACTTGACAGCCCATGTTGATGCCGGGGTGCAACGTACGTGAGATGTACGATGGGATGTGAAATAGAATGTGCAATGAAATGAAAATCAGAAAAGGCATCAGATTAAAGATACAAGGTCTCTATCTGATGCCTATTTACATGCACTTTATTAGAATTGCACCAGAGTATCCACTTTAACGGGAAGGCCTGTTGCAATCGCACGATTGGCTGCAATGCCTGTCAAAATCGAGCGGGCGCCATCCACATGATTGGCTGCACGATGGAACGGATCTTCTGATGGTGCGCCGAACAGATCATTGAGCAGTACAGGGTCTCCTCCGCCATGGCCGCCTTCCTTTTCCTCGACTTCAACGTCATAAGGTGAGCCGAACATCGGAAGTACACGCAGTGTTTTGCCAATCAAAGCGCCTTCCTTGCTTTTGTCACCCAGGGAATTGACGTAGGATTGTTCGATAATGCTCATTTCGATACGGCCTTTAGTGCCGTTGATCGCAATGCGGTAACCTTCCCACGGCTGATAAGCAACAAGGGAGTACGTCAAGATTGCCTTGTTCCGATATTGGACAAGAACACCCATCGTATCTTCAATGTTGATTCCTTCACCAAATACACTTTGATCCCGCTGGTATCCATCTTCAGTCTCGGCATCCAGATACATCGATTTCAGGTGGTCATCAGAATCCAGATGCAGTGCAAATGGATCATCCTGTGCGAGCGGATTACCTGTAGCACGGTTGTAGAATTGAGTAACCCCGCGATCCTCGGCATTTTCTCTGCCGTAGAACATCAAATCTCCAAACGCAAAGACAGTATCTGGCTGTGAGCCAATCCAGAAGTTTACGAGATCGAAGTGATGCGTCGATTTGTGAACCAGCAGACCTCCACTATTACGCTTATCCCGGTGCCAGCGGCGGAAATAGTCCGCACCGTGACGGGTATTCAGTAGCCATTCGAAATGCACAGAAGTCACTTTGCCGATGGTATCGTTCAGAATAAGCTCGCGTATTTTCGTGTGATGCGGTGCATAACGATAGTTGAATGTCACGCGTACGTTCTGTCCGGTACGTTTCACAGCATCCAGAATGTCCTGACATTTCTCTTCATTGATAGTCATCGGTTTCTCCGTAACAACGTCACAGCCGAGTTCCATTGCTCGAATGATGTATTTATGGTGAGTCCGATCCACGCTTGTCACGATAACGTAGTCGGGCTTCTCGTTCTCAATCATCTGGTCAAACTGATCTGCCAGGTATGTAGGCACCTCAGCATAGTTATATTTTTCTCGCAGCAACTTATTCGCATAGTTCATACGTACTTGATTGATATCACAAAAGCCGACAAGTTCGGAAGTTGCGCTAAAATCCCGGGTCAAAGCACCATAGAAAAATTCAGCACGACCACCAGTTCCGACTAATACATAACGTTTTTTGTTCCCCACGTATATCGCCTCCTTGAATGTAGGTTTAGACTATAACAAAGGAGCACTTCTTTCACCGCATTTTATGCGTAACCGCTTTCAAACGCCGCATATTTTGCTATAATTGTGAAAAAGGAGAGAGTGACATGACCGAAGCCATTCGTGCAGATTATCATGATGCAACGGATTTATTACATATGGAATACGATCGCCGGATCGGATATTACTCTATGCCTAATGATCATTTTCATGACCATTATGAGTTGTATTATTTACTTTCTGGGGAGCGCATTTATTTTATCAAAGATCGTTCGTATCTGGTCAAAGCAGGTGACTTGGTATTTGTAGACCGCAATACGGTGCACAAAACACTGGAAAGTGGAATGCCGGACCACGAACGAATTGTGCTGTATCTGCAACCTGAACTGTTTGCCGCTATGGCGGTCACGAGTGAGCTCACAGAAGGGTTAACGGAGCCTTTTCGCTGGGACATACCGATTGTGAGATTCCCCGCTCAGGTCGCCAAGGTGACAGAGGAGATTGTGGCAGAGATGGTCCGAGAAATGCGTAATCCCGATGATGGGAGTGGAATGCTGCTACGTCACCGTGCGCTGGAGCTGTTACTACACACGTACCGTCACCGTCATCTGGCACGTATACAGTCGGATGATCAGGCCCCTGTCCTTCACCCCAAGATTCAGGTCGTTGTCCGTTATCTGAATGAAAATTATCAGAATCCGGTTACGCTGCCGGAGGTGGCAGACAAGTTTAGGATTAGTCCTCATTATCTAAGTAGGTTGTTCAAACAAACGACGGGTTTTACATTTAGCGATTATCTCAATTTACTGCGAGTGAAGGAGGCCCAGCGGTTACTGCGTGAGAGTGAAGAGTCGGTGACCGATATTGCTTTGCTGGCGGGATTCGGCAATTTTTCGCATTTTGGCAAGATGTTCAAACGCTCGGTTCAGATGTCGCCAAGGACGTACAGGCAGGAGTACAATGGACGGGATGGAATTAAAAAAACACAAACAACAATAAACTGATGAGTTAACTATAGTGAGGTAGGGAAAGAATTCAACGAATGCATGACTAAAATAGAGAAGGAGCCTGATGATGAACATAATCGAAGCCAGACTACAGGAACTAGGAATCACGCTACCGCAATCCAGTTCTCCTGCGGGGAAATATGCGAATGCTGTCATTGTAAATGGCATGATGTATGTATCAGGAAAAGGACCGGCTACGGATGAGCGCGGCAAGCTTGGCGTGGAATTTACGACAGAACAGGGATATGATTTTGCCCGGAATGCAGGACTTGAGGTGCTCGCGGTTGTTCGTGACGTGCTAGGTTCGCTTGATCGGGTTAAAAGGGTAGTTAAAGTGCAAGGATTCATCAACGCTTCTGCTTCCTATCAGGAGCATCATAAGGTGCTGAATGGGTTCTCGGATCTGATGATCGACGTTTTTGGAGAAGAACAGGGAATGCATGCCCGCTCTGTTCTCGGGGCCGTTTCTGTCAGAGATCAGCTACCGCTAATTATTGATTCGATCTTTCAGGTGGAGGAATAGATTTATGACAGATTATGGTGCGGTTGATCCCGTGATGCTTGAATTTCCGGAGAGCTTTGATACGGAACGTCTTACGATTCGCTCACCGCAGTGGGGTGATGGCGCAGATGTTAATGAAGCCCTTCGGGAAAGTGTGGAAGAGCTACGGCCGTGGTTACCTTTTGCAGAGAACATTCCTACATTAGAGGAGTCAGAAGCATCTGTACGTAAAGCCAGACTACGATTTTTGGAACGCAGTGACCTCATGTTACACTTACGCGATAAAGCTACAGATGAGTTTGTGGGCAGTAGCGGTCTGCACCGGATGGACTGGAATGCCCGCTCTTTCGAGATTGGTTACTGGGTGCGGACCTCCCGGTCGGGCGAAGGTTTGGTTACAGAGGCCGTGCGGGGGATCGAACAGTTTGCTATAGTACATCTGCAGGCCAATCGGCTTGAAATTCGTTGTGATGCCCGAAATGTTCGCAGTGCCAGTGTAGCTAAACGGCTCGGTTACACACAAGAAGGAATATTGCGAAGGATAAAACGAGATCGCACAGATGCATGGGTAGATATGATCATTTTTTCCAAAGTCAGAGGCATTGAGTTTGATTAGCAAAAAATCTCACGTACTCAGGGGGATAAGCAGATGAAGCTGATTGGGCAAGGAAGAACGGCGGAAATTTATCATTATGCAGATGATCTTATTTTAAAATTATACCGGACAGGGTTCTCAGGAGAAGCGGTACAGAATGAATATCGCATGAGTCAGTGGGTATATGACAAGGGGTTGCCCGTTCCTCGAGCTGTGAAACAACTGTATCATGCTACACGTACGGGTATTGTATTTGAGCGGTTTGAGGGAACAACATTGTTATCGCTGATGATTCAGCAACCGGAATTGCTGGAACATCTATCCTACATCATGGCGGCAACTCATTATAAAGTGCACATGGTACAGGATGAGGGTAACTTATTGCCTTCTCAGAAAAAAATTCTGGAGCACGCGATGCTGCGCGTATCGCTCTTCTCCGATCTTGAACACGAACGACTGATTCACCATTTGTCCGTATTGCCTGAACAACGGGCGATTTGCCATGGTGATTATCATCCTGATAATGTAATGCTAAGCAAGGGCGGAGAACAACATTGTGTCATAGACTGGATGACTGGCATGGCAGGTGATCCTGCGGGTGATGTGGCCAGGACATGGGTAATATTAAAGAGCGGCAAGCTGCCGGACGATGCGGAACCTGCGATTCGAGAAGGATTCGAGCGAGCTCGGAATTTGATATTGGAGCAGTATATAGCGCATTACGTCGCTCTTTCCGGGATCACGCGTGAGCAGATCGATGCCTGGATGATACCTGTCGCTGCGGCACGTTTGGACGAAAGCTTGCCTTTCTCGGAAGAGGAGTATCTCCTTCAGTTTGTGCGGGACAGACTGCGCTTGCTGGATGAAACGGTTCATACAACATCATGAAAATAAAGAGGGTGGAGAATCCATGCTGCACGCGCTGGAAGTGATTCAACGTTATAAATCAGGAAAGACCCAACAACAACATTTGCAAAAAGAGCAACAAGAGCCGCAATGGTTACAATGGTTAGTCGCGGCGGAGAAGCCGCGAATTAATCTGGAGCGTATTCACTCCATTGCCGAACTTCAGAAGACGAATGCGGTATTGGATTACACCGAACGCACACTTCACATGCTGGATGGAATGCAACTTTCGTTCTGGATTCGGGAACTGCTGGAAGAGGTGCTGGCCTGGTCGGAAACCGCAAAAGGGGGTTCACTAGAACAGCGCAGAACGTGGCAACAGCAAGGAATTAACCTGTTTGTACATAATATTGGCTCGGCTCAGCTATATCATCGATATACTACAGAGCAAGAAAATGGACTGGAATCGGCAGCTTCGCCGAGACAGGAGATCATTCGTATTTTAATATCAACACATGGACTGATTGGGCAATACATACGGGGGGAAATTCCGTACGCTGAGAATACACCGTTGCGTGCTTTGATTTCTGAAGGCTGGGTTACTGGTGGTGAACTTCGTATTCTGTTAATGGCTCTGAACCAATGTATTATTGGAGCGGTTGATTCTGGTCTTTGGGAGCAGGTTCAGGATGAAGTAGAGCAAATTGTGGACTGGATTGTGTCAGGAACGGAACATACAGATTGGAGCGTGAAGGAGCGATTATCTCGCCTAAGAAGTAATTCAATCCGGCAAGGTGAGGCGATGGATGAAACGTATGCCAAGCTGAAACAACAGTTTCCTGTGGAGCAACAACTGTCTGCTCTTGCTTCACGTACATTGTGGTATGTGGAGTCAGCCATGCGGGATTTTTCGTTGGAAGAGATGGTCAAGGTGTTTTTACTTGCACTTCATAGCGAAGAGTGGGAGAAGGAAAGAGAGGGGCATTCAAAGGACTCTTCATTGACCTCTATACGTCATATCAGCTTTGAACCGTTAATGAACACGATGTATTACGACTATAAGGGTGTCAAAAAGCTAAATATTTACAAGAAACGTATGATTGAAAAATATCTGGAGCAGTATTCATGGGAACAGATTACCGCTGGCGAGCAGATGCCTTATCCGCATCTGGGGCATCGGATTGAGCGGTATCCCGATCTGCCCGATACGTTGTTTGTAACCTTTGAATTCTCGCCTGCGGCCGAGAAATTGATTGCTTTTTGCATTGAAGCAGAGAAATCTCCGTTGTACGAACAGGCGGTACTGCTTTTATTTGATCTGTTTGGCCTGCGACGGGATGCGTATGATCGGTTCCACAACGAGGAGACGTACCTTTCGGATATGAATAGCTCGGGAGACTACAAAAAAGTGCTCCTTGACTATATGGTGGGCAAACGTGTGCTTGATATCGGCCCGGGTGGCGGTGTGTTGCTGGATTTGATTGAGCAGGAGAAATCCGAGGTTGAAGCGATCGGCATCGATATTTCGGCCAACGTGATCGAAGCGCTGGAACGCAAGAAGCAACGGGAGTCCCATCGCTGGCATGTGATGAAAGGGGATGCCCTGCAACTGGATCAGTATGTGGAGCCGGGAACAGTGGATACGGTGATCTTTTCCTCTATCCTGCATGAGTTGTATTCGTATATTGAGCGTGACGGACGCAGATTTAATACTGATACGGTGGCGGCTGCGTTGCAAAGTGCTTTTCAGGTGCTCTCGCCGGGCGGAAGAATCCTTATTCGGGATGGTATTATGAGTGAACCGGAGTCACAGAAACGACGAATTCGATTCATGGAGCCGGACGGGTTAAGCTGGCTGGAACGTTATGCAACTGACTTTAAAGGGCGCGGGATCAGTTACGAGCGTCTATCCGATGATGAGGTGATTATGCCAATTAATGATGCGATGGAGTTTCTGTACACGTATACCTGGGGGGAGGAAGCCTATGTGCATGAAGTTCAGGAGCAGTTTGGTATATTCACACCGCAAGCCTATGAGAAATGCATACGCGACACGTTAGGGGAGCAAGCGGATATCATCATGCTACGTCATTTCCTGCAAGAAGGGTATACCGAAGCTTTGGCAGATCGGATTATTTTTATGGATGAGAAGGGTAAACCTGTCTCCTTGCCTGACAGCACCTGTCTGATTGTGATCGAGAAGAAGGGCGGAGTAGATGCATGAGCGTAGAAGCTTATACAAGCTTGTATTTTGTACGACATGCAGAATCCAGGTTCATCGAAGGTCAGGAGCGCGAGCGTGGACTGACTGAACAGGGGGATTTGGACGCGGAAAAGGTCGCTCAGCTTTTGCATAAAGAGGACGTGGAGGTTTTTTGCTCCAGTCCTTATCTTAGGGCTGTGTATACCATTCAGCGTCTGGCTGACTCGTGCGGGAAGTCTGTATTCATTGAGGAAGACTTACGTGAGCGTACGCTGTCTTATTCCCACGTAAAACATGATGATTTTCATGAAGCCAAGCGGCAGTTGTATGACGATATTACGTTTGCTTTTCCAGGTGGAGAGTCTGGCATTCAGGCTCAGAAGAGAGCCGTTAACACGATTGAACAAATGTTGGACGAGCACAGGGGAAAAAAGATCGTAATCGGTACGCATGGTGATATCATGACCCTTATTTTTCAGCATTATAATCCGAGTTATGGTTTCGATTTTTGGAAGGGCACGACGATGCCGGATATCTACAGGATGGATTTGGATCAAGCTGACAAGATGCTTCAGATTACACGAATGTGGGAGTGAAAGATGTGAAAATCACGTTTTTGCCGGGTACATATACGGTGGACGAGCTAAATGTGACACCGTTACAGGATAGAACATACTACATATTCGATCTGGAAGGAACAGGTATTGATGTAGCTGTGGAGAGTGTCACTCAGTTTGGTGCAGTACGCTACAAAAGGAACGAGGGAGCTAGTGAATCCAGTTTCTGTTCTCTAGTTCGGGCATCCAAACCGATTCCGGCAGCGGTGGAGAAACTCACTGGTATTACGAATCAAGCGATGTCACACGCTCCGCTTTTTAGAGAGGTTTACGAGCGATTCTGCAGCTTTATCGGAGATCAAGTGCTCGTGACTCATGCGGGATACGAATATGATCTGCCCATGCTGGAGCGTCATTGTCAAGAATTCGGGTTAACCATGTTTACTAACAAGGTACTGGATACCAAAGCGATGTTCACATATATTCATCCCGAGGTAACAGATGTAGTTTCAACCGATTTTCTTATCGCATATTACGACCTGAATACAGAAGGTATTCACAGACATGATGCGCTGGCGGATTGTGGCATTATTGCTCGTATCTTCGAATGTGTACTCGAAGAATATGAGGAGCGGGGATTAGATCATTTTATAGCAGATCCTAGTAAATACATGAAGCGGTTTGTCATACCTGAGATGTATTTGAAGAAAGAGTATAAGGGAGTGACGGAATGAGCAGAAGCGATGTAAGCAAGTTATTGCAAGATTTGAAGGAAGGACGCTTGCTGGACGAACGGAATTTTGAAGGACTGGATGTAGATGCATATCTGGACAAACGTGATGAAGACCCTTTTGCAGATGAGTGGATGCAGGCCTATGAACGTTATGCCGGGGACTCGACCGTTGCCGAAGATGAAGTGTTGCGACAGATCAGGGAGACTGCATTTAAACGAACACTATCCTTGACAGGTGAACCGGAGTTAGCTGGCTATGTCAGCGATGATTTTGGATTGATCGGTTGTTACTTGCTACAAGGTGGCGAGCAAAATGGGTTTATGGAACGGTTGTATGAGGGTTACGTTAAGGCGTAGGGAGATTAGGGAAATATGAGGTGCACTAATATGATCCAACCCGTACTAAAAGATATTGTCATTACAGGAAATCCTAACATCCATGGCAAATTAGAGTTCACAGAAACAGAAGATATTGGAGATGACTTTTATCTGTCAGGTACTGCTTGCATCGGAACTAAAGATGGTGATGGTGCGGATTGTTTTGACTTTGGAATTATAACCCCAAAGGCGCTTGAAAGAGAACTAGGAGGTGGTGTAGATATCATATCAGGTTCAAGTTATTTTATTGTAAATAGGTTGGACTTTGAAATGATTACTAGAAAGATAGAACAGATACTACTTAAACATCAGAGGGAGACATGGGAAGAAGTAGCTAACAGTCTTGCTCCTTATTTCAGATGGGAATATACCGGTTCAGTACGCTTAAATAGTGAGGAAGAGCTTCTTGAGATGATTAGAAGACATCAGGAAGAGAGTCTTGATTAAAACACGTGTAGATAAACTGCCCCTGCATTCGTTTGCAGGGGTTATTTTTTATCAAGAATGCTTCGTTTGTATAAAAAAGAGTCTTCAAATGTGTATTGTGACCACACAGCTACATCATGTACAATTCACCTACAGAGTTATATGAGAATGATTATCATTATAAATTGGATTATTCGTTCTCATGATGACATCTACAGATTACACATGGGGGGAAAGCATGATGGCAAGACGGAGTAAAGGGATACAAAAGTGGTTAATGCTGTTATTACTCATGGCAATGGTGATATCAGGTTGTAGCGCTAAGACGGAAACAGCAGCACAACAAGGGGATACGAGCAAGAGCACGAGTGTGGAAACGGAAACTTCAGACGCTGAGACACGGGTCGTTCAGGATGAGTTTGGAGAAGTAACGATCCCTGTTCATCCACAGCGTATTGCGGGTATCTATGTTGAGGATTATCTTAAGACACTTGATATTAAACCCGTTGTGCAGTGGTATCATCCCACATGGGGAGTACAGGATTATTTGAAGTTAGATGCGCCAAAGTTTGATACGACAGGAAGCATCGAGGCACTTTTGCAATATAACCCGGATCTGATCATCGTCGATGGTGGGGTAGATGCTGCACAATACGAACAATATAACAAAGTAGCACCAACTTACCGTTTGAAGGAGAGTGTTCTTGAGGACTCCAATCAAGTATTGAAGACAATCGCCGATATTGTGGGACAGCCTGAAAAAGCCGCTGCATTTGAACAGCAATTCAAACAAAAAGTTGCAGACGCGAAAGCAAAATTACAACAAACCATCGGAAATGAGACGGTTGCGGTTGTAAGGTTAAATGTTGCGGACAAAGGACTGGCGCTATTTGGGGTCAAAAATCGGTATACCGGATTTATTTACTCTGCGCTTGGACTTACTCCTCATCCGCTTGCACGAGATATGAAAGAGTACCAAGAGATTCTGTCCGAAGAGGCGATTCCGAGTCTGGATGCCGACCACATTATCGTGTTTCCTTCAAACGGAACCTGGAATTCTCCAGAAAATCAGGAGGCCATCCGTTTGTTGGACGGAAAACTGTGGCAGACGCTTCCTGCGGTCAAAAATAAACATGTTTACATGATGGAGCGGTCTCACTGGCAGTCCGGGGCAGTCATTGCGAATTCGATGAAGATTGATGATTTGCTGGAAAAAATGACACCATAACTTGTGAGTTGAATAGAGAAAGTTCTTCAGCATGGATTGAAGAGCTTTCTTTTTTCGTTTACACTAATTTTAATTGATAACAATTCTCATATAAGGAAGATGGATGCATAATGTACGCTTCAATACAGCACATCATTACCAAGCCGTGGCTCTGCTTCTTACAAGGCATACAATACGTAGATTATACATTTGAAACAAGCTCAACATATTCAGTTAAGCAAGCGGATGCTCATTCTTTCATTATTGTGGTGCAAGGAAGAGGCGTTCTAACGTGTTCTGAGGGCCAAACAAAGCTGGAACCGGGTTCTATAAGTTTGGTGTGTGCAGATATTTCTTTCTCTGTAACAGCTGATGTTGGAGAAGAAGAGGCGTTGACGTTTTATAAAATGGATATGAATTCCATGTCCGAAGACAGCTGTTCCGACAAAATAATGCCGATCCAAAACAATCTGGAGAAGCAGACTGTTAACCATGAATTATGTTCGATTCCTGACAACACAATATCCGTCATTGAGTATACATATACCCCTTGGAGTGCATGTCTGGAGTGTATAGAGCAGTTATATCGTCAGGAGTATGTTTCAGATGTGCATGACGTATGGGATGTGCAAATTCAGTTCCAACAGTGGTTCCGAAATGTCATTCGTCAAAATGATCCAGAGTTTCAACTGAATCATGATCGGACCCGTCTCCAGCAATCCGTTCAGTACATTGAATCGCATTACAGCCAAATGCTCACAGTGGATGAGTTAGCTTCGCGAGCTGGTCTTTCCAGAACAAGTTATACACGGCATTTCAAGAGATTAACAGGTCAGCTTCCCCTTGATTATGTGAACCGGGTTCGACTCGAACGGTCGAAACAACTATTACAAATAACGGATGATCGTTTGCATGATATTGCGAGTCATGTGGGATATAACAATGAGTATTATTTCAGTCGGCGGTTTAAACAATATGCAGGAGTTTCGCCTGGTGTGTATCGCCGCCATCACCGTCAGGAGGTGAGCGTGTTTGCTCCTTATCTGGAGGATTTTCTGTTGGCGCTCGGAGTAAAGCCAATATTGCAGAGTTCGCATCGAGCTTGGGGCAAACAACATTATTTACAGCTGGATGATGTGCCCGAATTTGACGTCAGCCAGCGGGATGCCGAGTTTCAGGCGGAGCATATACCCGAGTTTATCATGCTGGACATGGGATATAAAAAGTGGAATTTGGATCGATTCGAGCAGGTGGCACCCGTTTATTATGTAAATCATGACGGTGAAGATTGGCGTGCCATCTTGAAATCGGCGGCAGACGTGCTTGGTAAAAGCAATAGAGTACAGGACGTTATTGAGTTATATGAAGATAAAGCGACTGAAGCCAAAAGACATCTTCAAGGAATTATACGTAAAGAATCGGTTGCTTTTCTCCGTATATCAGCTTCGGAAATCACACTCTATGGTGATGAATGTGGTTATGTAGGCCCGGTCATCTATCGGGATCTCGGTCTTAATCCTCATGAATATGTGAGACAGTGGACACAGCGTGAGCGCAGAGTCAGCATTGGGTTAGAGCAATTAAGTCAGCTTGAGGCTGATCATCTGTTAATAACTTTTGACACGTGTGACTCATTAAGCTTAGGAGAGGAACGGCAACTGCTGGATAAAACGGAATGGAAGCAGCTCCCTGCCGTGAAGTGCGGTAATGTTTATGAGGTAGACTTTTTGACATGGATGAACTACGGTGTGATCTCTCATGGGAAGAAAATCGACGATATCTTGCGGTTTATAGGGTAGTATTGGTTATGCAAAAAAAAACAAACAAAGGCTCCTTCAGCTCATGCTGAGGGAGTTTTTGCTTTGCACGGAATCAAATTTAACAAAAAAACAGAATAACGTTCACAAAATGTTGAACCTGTAGTCTTTGAAGACGCTCCTGCAACATAACATTAGAGTGAAGGCAGCGCTGTTTTAAGGCCTAACGACGCTGCTAATTAATCACAGCCATGGACGGCAGATGGGAGAGTTGCAATGACTAAACGGGTAATGCTGTTGGGAGAAAGAGGTGCAGACGTGGAAGGACTGACGCATGGTGTGGGGGTAGCCCTCGCAGAACTGATGCAAGCAGGATGGTCTGTTCCAGCGGGAATGGTCGTTACGACGGATGGCTGTCGCGCATATTGTACCCGTCTTGGTCAACTTTCCGATGAAATCATGGAAGAGCTGGTTAGAGCCATCCGACATCTGGAGCAACAAACGGGTACATCTTTTGGAGGACCGAACCATCCGCTTCTGTTTGATATGCGATCAGATGAGGCTGGTTCTTCTTCGGTATCAGAAGAATACGCTATATCTTACGTAGGTCTGAATGATGAAACCGCCGAACATCTCGCTCACCAGACAGGCAATCGTTTTTATGCGCTTCAATGTTATCTCGCCTTACTTCAGCAGTACGGGCACATGGTTCATGGTATTCCTTATAAAATGACATTTGTGAAGACGGCAGATTCAGAGCCTTATTTTTCAGGAGAAGCGGAGCTTGAATCATTGATTAAAGAATGGAAGGATTTGATTCAGGGGGTCAGCGGAAGTCCTTTTCCACAGGATGTATTTTCTCAACTTCAAACAGCCGTTCGAGCGGTGTTCTCTTCTGCTATCAAGATGAATCATAGAGCTGGTCTCCTTGAGGATCAAACAAAGGAAGAAGCAATAAAAGGAACAGCAAACGGAGCAACAAGCAGGTCAGCCGTACTTATACAGGCCATGGTACAAGGTAAAGATGTCGATTATATAGGTTCAGGGAAAGTCTACACCCGTAATCCGGCAACGGGGGAACAAGGCATGATAGGAGATTATCTGCCGTCAAGAAGCAAGTCTGGAATGGTGCATGCGCTCTCTTACTTAAAAAGAAATAATTCAAAGCGCTATACAGATCTAGAGATAATCTGTACGGAGCTAGAGAGACGCACAGGAATAGTACTAGAACTTTCCTACGTGGTGAAGTCGGACTCAGTATGCATACAACATGTGCAACCTGCGAAATTAAGTTCATTGGCTACGATCAGAAACGCAGTCCATTTCGTGCATGAGGGGCTGGTTTCAAAAGAGGAAGCTCTCCTCCGAATGAGATCAGAAGATGTAACAGCGTGTATGCAGCAGGAGCTGCCCGAACTGAAAGTTTTGCTGGAATGGGCTGATGACATAAAAGAGTTATCCATTCTCGCCAAGGTGGAATATGTATCAGAGGCTGGACATGCGCGAGCATGGGATGCAGAGGGAATCGGGTTATGTGTAACCGAGACTATGCTGTTGTCTCCGTCCAGAAAGCCTTATATGCAGAAGATGCTCTTGGCGGATACGGAAGCAGATCGCAGGTGTGGGTTGGAACGATTGCTGCCGATGCAGCAGTCAGATATGGAATGTCTTTTTGAAGTGATGGACGGACGACCGGTGAACATTCAATTATTTGATTTTCCGCTGCAAGAGTTGTTCCAGGATGTAAATGTGCTGGAGCAGGATAGTAATGCTTCGACACTGATTTTATCCCGGATTCATGAAATGCAATTGGAGGCTATTTTCAAGGCAGCGGTCAAGAGTATCCGTAAAGGGCTATGGGTTCGTCCCGAAATCATGATTCCGCATGTGGAGCATGTACAAGAGATTCAAAAAATGAGAGCATTGGTGGATCATGTAGCGGATCAGGTGCTTGGTGAAGAGCGACGCCACTGTATTTATAAGGTAGGGGCTGCAGTTACCTCACAAAACTCTGCAAGGAAAGCAGCACAAATCGCGCGTTATGCAGACTTTATCTCGTTTGATGCAGATACTCTGACACAATCTATATACGGCAGCACTCGTGAGGAAACAACTGGGCGAGAGCTAGTGGACGAGGAGACTTTCCAGAGGGAATGTAGTTCTTCTCATACCTTTGATATAGAAGGGGTAGGCCGTTTAGTGGAGATGACAGCTACGCAAGGGCGAATTCGCAAACCACATCTGAAAACATCCATAACCGGTGAACATATACTAGATGCAGCGTCCATTTCGTTTATCCATGATATCAAGTTAGTGGCTGTATGTTGCAGACCCGAGCAGATTCCATGGGCTCGAGTTGCAGCAGCGCAGGCAGTCATTCGAGCATCACGCAACCATCAAAGCATGAAGAACGAGGATATATCCACGATTGCCTGAGTCCGCTATAACCTCAATGGAACAGTGACACGAAAACTGTTATACTGAAATATGCGTTTTGTAAAATGAACGTAAAATTTCAGATAAGGGTTGAAAACGACCATGTTTACATCGACGAATAAAAGCAAGCAGTCAACATCACGGACCTTATTTGCCGTCTTGTTTATTTTAATGCTGCTGAAGTTATCGCTTCTGCGTTATTTCTTCTTCAATGGGTTGTCGGGCGTGGGGCTGTTCACCGATGCTCTCGCTGCGCTTACCATTGTATGCGTGCTGGATTTAATTGTACCGCTGAGCTGGAAGCGCACGGTATACGGGGCGTTTAATGTTTTGTTCTCCCTGATTTTGTTTGCAGCCACGCTATATAATGCACACTTCAGCTCGGTTCCTACGTACACCGCGTTAAGTGAACTGGGGCAGGTTGCTCAGGTCAGAGGAAGTATCGGACCGCTGGTCCGGCCGCAACACTTTATGTTTTTTGCCGATATTATTCTGGCTATACCGTTCTGGTTGATCAGACGCAGACGTAGCAGAGGGGCTTATCGTAGCAGTTATCAGGAGAGTAGCCTGACATTTGGCAAAAATCGTAGCCGTTACTGGGGCAAACTGGGTGTTGCACTTACAGCGGCGTTCTGCATCGTTTTGTCTGGCAGCTTTATCGTCAAGGGGGAAACGATTGATAACGAGTTGGTACGTGCTGAAAATCTCGGTTTTCTGAACTATCAGGTGTCCTCGGCAATTCTGACGAGCAAGGAAAATGAAGCCATTGCGAGTGGCAATATTAACGAAACGATTGCCAAGATTAATGCATTGGTGAGCAAATATCCCTACCAGAACAAAACGGATAACGGTGCATTAGTGAAGGCCAAATATTTTGGTCAAGCAAAAGGCAGTAACTTGATTGTGCTTCAATTGGAATCCTTTCAAAATTTTCCGATTAACGCTTCGCTAAATGGTCAAGAATTAACGCCAGTCTTAAATAATCTTGCGAAAGAAAGCTATTATTTCTCTCATTTCTTCCAACAGATCGGTCAAGGAAATACATCGGATGCGGAGTTTATGTCGAATACGTCCATTTATCCTACAGGAGTTGTACCGATGTCAGCCGGGTATAGTGACCGTGACCTTCCAAGCCTGCCCAAACTGCTGGCGAAAGAAGGATATGAGTCTGAGACATACCACGTCAATGACGTAACTTTTTGGAACCGCAACAAGATGTACCCCGCCCTGGGTTTCACAAGATACTTCGATAAACCGAGCTTTACGAATGATAAATTCAACGATTTTGGGCCATCGGACGAAGAATTGTATCGGGTGGGTGTGGAAAAAATGACTGCGCATCAGGCTGCCAAACAGCCGTTCTATGCTCAGTTCATCACAGCGTCAAGCCATTCGCCGTTTACTGTTCCAGCCGATCGCGCACGTATTGAAATCCCGGCGACGATTACAAACAAACTGTTACATGATTACCTGCAAGCGATCAATTATACAGACTACGCAGTAGGTCAACTGATTGACGAATTAAAGGCCAACGGTTTATGGGATAATACAACGCTTGTGCTCTATGGCGATCACTTTGGACTACCGGAGGAACCAGAGATTACACAGCAGATTCAGGAAAACTTGAATATCCCTTACGATGGAAAAGTAAGCCGATTCAATATTCCGCTGATGATTCATACGCCGAAACAAACGAAAGGGCAAGTGATTGAGCAGCCGGGTGGTCAACTGGATATTCTGCCTACCGTCATGAATCTGATGGGCGTATCGCTGAAGCAAGAGAAGTTCACAGCGTTTGGGCATGACTTGCTCAATATGGATCACAATGCATTCGGTATTCGTTATTACTTGCCAACCGGTTCATTTGTGAATAATGACATCATGTTTATTCCTGGTGCAGGCTTTGACGATGGAACGGCATACTCGCTCAAAACCTATGAGCCAGTCACGAATCTGGAACCATACCGTTCCGATTACGAACATGTGCTCAGCTTGATGAAGCTGTCTGATGAGTACGTGAAGTTATTACCTAAACGAGCACCTTAATTTAAATGAGTTAAATAGTGCATAATGTCCTATAACGCAGCCAGCTAAAAACTGGCTGTGTTTTTTTTATTTTCTTTTCGACATGTCAGGAGAAAATGAAGAGTAAAGCAATGTAAAGTTTGAAACTGTAATTTTTAATGTTACAATGGACAAGTAAGCAAGAAGGAAAAGCACCTTTATTCTATCACTTCACTGACGAGAGGAATGAATATATATGAAATTGAGTGTACTGGAGCATGGACACATTAGCGAGGGTCGCCATGTACATGATGCCTTGCAGGAAGCTGTAACGTTAGCGCAACATGCTGAACAACTAGGTTATTCCCGATTTTGGATGTCCGAGCATCACGGCGGAGGTGCGTTGTCCTTTTCAAGCCCGGAAATCATGATTGGCCATGTGGCTGCCCATACGGAGCGTATTCGAGTAGGATCAGGAGGCGTTATGCTGCCGCATTACAGCGCGTATAAAGTGGCGGAAAACTTCCGTTTGCTTGAAGCTTTGCACCCAGGACGCATCGACCTTGGCATTGGGCGTGCACCAGGAGGTATGCCTATTGCCAGTAGGGCATTGAACGAGGGCAAATCATCGAATGTACAGTTTTTCCCGCAACAGATTGCGGATCTTGGTGGTTACTTCCACGAGCAGTTGCCTGAAGATCATCGTTTTGCTTCCCTTGTAGCCGGACCTTCCGTTCCAACGGTACCCGAAGTATGGCTCTTGGGGTCCAGCTCGGAAGGAGCAAGGATTGCCGCGGCGCAAGGGACTGCCTATGCATTTGCCCAGTTCTTTGGAACACCAGGCGGTGAGGAAGCGATGAAACATTATCGTCGCCACTTCAAACCGTCCATTCTAGGCGACAAACCTCACTCCATGATTGCGGTCTCCGCTTTCTGTGCGGAGACAGAAGAAGAAGCCGCTGAACTGGCTCGCAGCAATGAGTTATTTTTCCTGCGACTTGGACGTGGACTGGAACAGAAGTCCTTCCCTTCGCTTGAAACAGTGAATAACTACCCATATACAGCGATGGAGCTCGAACAGATTCGTCAGCGCCGCTCATTCTCCATCATTGGCACGCCGGATCAGGTGAAGGACAAAATTATTGCGATGGCTGAACGTCACGAAGCCGATGAAGTGATTATTGCGTCTGCCATCCATTCGTTCGAAGCACGTCTGCGTTCTTTCCGTCTGATTGCAGAAGCTTTCGGTCTGAATCAGAACTAAAGCAGGATTATACCTATAGGACCTGGAATATAAGTTTGGATAAGACGGGAACCTTGTTGACTTGGCTGCAGTTTTTGTTGCAGCAGGAAGACAAGGTTTCGGTTTGCATTTTGGGCTCAACCGGAAAGAGAGGAGATTCACTTGCGCAGATGTGTCATCAGTGACATTCACGGTTGTTATGATGAATTCAATGCACTGCTGGAGCAGGTTCATTACGACCCGTCGCAGGATGAGTTGATTTTGCTGGGGGATTATGTAGATCGAGGCCCTAAAAGCAAACAGGTCATTGAGCAGATTATGAAGCTAAGACAAGAGAACCAAATCGTTATTCTCAAGGGAAATCATGATGCCATGATGGTGAAGGCTCTGACCCATGATGTCGAAGAGTACGATTTACACTGGATTCGCAATGGCGGATTACAGACACTCGCGAGTTATCTACCCGTTTCGTATGATGGTGATCAGATGGACTGGCAGGGGTATGCTCAGGATAAACAATGGATGCGCTCTCATTATGAGCATCATCTGCATTTTCTGGACGAGCTTCCGTTGTCGTATGAAATTCCGGGATACATTTTCGTACACGCGGGCATTAACCCGGATGTAGCCGACTGGAGAAACCAGTCCGAACGGGATTTTCTCTGGATTCGCGAACCTTTTTACAGCAGACCTACAGCACTTCAGGAGATTGTTGTGTTTGGACATACCCCTGTGCAATATTTGCAGGATGAGCCTGGAATCTGGATGGACCCGCGCGGAGACAAGATCGGTATAGACGGTGGATGTGCTTATGGTGCACAATTGAATTTGCTGGAGATTAACGAAGCAGGTCGTTTGCAGACATTCTTTGTGAAAAAAGGATTGAATACGTTCGATCCTGAGCTGTAGTTTATCGTTATCGTTGCACAAACCTGGATAGATGTGCTAATTTATAGAGTTGTAATGTTATACTGTGCAATCATAAAAAGATACATATCCTATTGATGTGAGAGGAATGAAGCGAGTTTGGCTATCTATAATCTGGATCAACTGCAACACCATATTTTACTCTGTAACGGCGGAACATGCATGCGTAATGAGGGGGAAGAAGTCACTCAGGCGGTGCGGGACGAAATTGCGAAACAACAGGCCGGAGGATTCATTCATACAACACGTACCAAATGTAATGGCCGCTGTGATGATGGATGTGTAACCATTGTGTATCCGCAAGGGGACTGGTACGGTAAAATGACCCCGGAATCAGGCCGGGAGCTCGTGCAAGCCCTGTGTAAAGGTGACAAGCTGGACGGACATCTGATTACAAATGTAGCGAACACCCCTGCAAATTAGAACAGACGTGGATACCTGTTGATGATAATAAGCCAATAGCTTCTTCTTGATTCCCGGCGTTCGCTACTTGCGAAACTGGCCTTCATGTAATCTCTGATTAATTCGCTGTAAAGGGATTGGAATTAAGACGTATAAGCGCTATAATCAGTAAGGTATGATTCAAATAAGGATAAGATTAACTTAAACTCGAATTGACGGAGGGCTATGAATATGGAAAAAGTACTAATTTTCGGCCACAAAAACCCGGATACAGACACGATCTGCTCAGCAATCGCGTATGCAGACCTGAAAAGCAAATTGGGACAGGAAGTTGAAGCCGTGCGCCTGGGCGAAGTGAATGGCGAAACGCAGTTCGCACTGGATCAATTCAAAGTTGAAGCACCGCGTATGATCAAAACAGCGGCTAACGAAGTGAATAAAGTCATTCTGGTGGATCACAATGAGCGTCAGCAAAGTGTAAGCGATATTGAAGATGTAACCGTTGTTGAAGTCATTGACCATCACCGTATTGCCAATTTTGAGACAAGTCAGCCTTTGTATTTCCGTGCGGAGCCTGTAGGCTGTACTGCAACGATTTTGAACAAAATGTACAAAGAGAACGGCATCGAAATCAGCGCGCCGATCGCGGGTCTGATGTTGTCCGCGATTATCTCGGATTCCTTGTTGTTCAAATCTCCAACTTGCACAGAGCAAGACGTAGCTGCAGCACGTGAGCTGGCTGCTATTGCCGGTGTAGATGCAGATAGCTATGGTCTGGACATGCTGAAAGCTGGCGCAGACTTGAGTCAGAAAACAATTGCTGAGCTGATCTCTCTGGATGCGAAAGAATTCGCTATGGGTACAGCGAAAGTGGAAATCGCCCAAGTGAATGCGGTTGACGTTAATGATGTACTGGTAAAACAGCCAGAGCTTGAAGCGGCGATTGAAGCGATTATCTCCAGCAAAGGACTTGACCTGTTCTTGTTTGTTGTGACGGATATCTTGAACAACGACTCCGTTGGACTGGCTTATGGTGCATCTACTCAAGCGGTTGAAAAAGCATACAATGTAACGCTGACAGACCACAAAGCATTGCTCAAAGGCGTTGTATCTCGCAAATCGCAGATCGTACCTGTTCTGACAGAAGCATTTAACTCGTTGTAATTCGGGGGACACGCCACAATATTACGAGAAAAAGTCATCGTAATGACAGGTTGTTAATCTTAACGCAACGTATGCAATGTGGGTAACGTTTATAACAGCACACGAAATGTAGTCTAATATTTAAGCCTGCTCTGATCTTCAGTGATCAGGACAGGCTTTTCATGTCAAGGAGGAAGATGCATGGCTCAGATCATTAAAAATGAAAAGATCAAAGCTAACGAAGTGCAACTCACCGGTCTGAATGGAGAAGACCTGGGCGTCATGTCAACACGGGAAGCACTGGCACTGGCCAAACAGCATAAGGTAGACTTGGTATGTTTGTCCCTGATGACCAGCCCACCTCCGTGTAAACTGATTGGTGCGGGCGCTGCCCGTGAAGAAGCACAGCAGGCGAAGAAAAAGGCAGGCAAATCTCCGGATAAACGCAAAGTAAAGGAAATTCGCCTGCATCTGCAAATGGAGGATCATGACCGGGATGTGAAGCAGTCACAAGCAGAGCGTATTCTGAAAAAAGGTGACTCCGTGAAATTGGTCATCCAAGTGCATGGAGCCAAAGAGGGAGAGTCAGGCAAAGCCTGGGCAGAAGAACTGTGCAAAGCGTTGAAAGAACACGGCACTAAAACGACAGGAGTTCAGGTTAGCGGCAAGCAAGTTGTGGTTCAGCTTGATCCACCGAACTGATAACATATTGCAAGGAGCCCAATATCAAGTCAGCGCCATGGCTGCTTGTGATTGGGCTTTTTGCAATGTATGGGTTATTCTATTAATGACGCGTAACTGATCTCATGATCAGACATTCAAGTACGCAAATAGCGGCTGCCGCCCACTCGAACATACATTTGTCCAGGTAATACGGGTGTGGTTATGTCCGGGTTGTTGCCGGTGGCATTTTTGGCATAGCGGGATAAATAAAGGAAGTCTGGATATATGACCATATCCATTAAATAGGCCGAGGTCATGCTGCCGGGAAAACGAAAATGATTTAAGGTTCGAATAATTTCCTGACCGTTTGCAATGCCAATACCATGTCCGTAGTACCAGTTTTCCCTCAACATAATGGTGTTTTCACCTTGCCATTCAGGGGTTTTGGGTGACACGTCTGGATTTTTGAAATAAAGCACATCTCCAGGTAGTGCGAGTTCCTTGCCATTCTTTTCTGTCAAACGCAGATCACTGTCGTAATGCCAGTCAAATAGCAACAGATTACGGAATAATGAATTAAAGGCATCCTCACGGATGCTTCCAAGTACGCCTCCATAGAGTACAATAACGGTAGCGGTTGCACACTCGAACGCATATAAGCGTCCGTTTCTCCATATATCTCGGATGCCTTCTGCAGGTGTTACATCTGGCCTTAGCTCGAATCCACCCCGTGCATTTCGATTCCAAAAGGCAGGGTTACACCTGGAGTCTTCGAATGAGGCAAAGCTGACACCGCTTCGGTTCAACCCTTCGGCTGCATCAACAAGGGATTCTCTTAAGCTCCATTCAAAATGGAGATGTTCCATGGATTGATACACATACCTAATGGGGCGGTTTTGTAGCTGCTGTAACCAGTACCATTCAAATGCAGACCATTCGGATGGCGACAGTTGAATCGGTTGATTCGCAACAATAATCATGGGGCAATAACCTCCGTTCTTTCATGACCTGGGTGTGCTGAAAAGCTGAAGATCTTAACGTGTCGATTGTTGCCATGTTTTTTTGCTTTTGTTTCGTTTAACTATCGTGGTATTTGGGGTACTACTCTATAAGATATAGTTATGTTCAGGTCGATCTGTTCATACGAATAACATTTACATTCTCGGTAAGGGAGGATACGTAGTGTCGAACTCCATCACACAGAGCCGGTCTCTGTTCGAACAATTATACACACACGCGCCAATCGGCATTGCTGTCGCTTCTCATGTTAATGGACTGTGGGTGCAGTTAAATCCAGCTTTTTGCGAGATGCTTGGATCAACGGAGGAAGAACTGTTGCATACTTCCGTTGTACATATGATTTATGAAGAGGACCTCAGGTACGAAGAGTTTCGCCGTAATTTCTGGGAAATGACCAACGGTGAACAGCCGATGTATGAAACAGAGGTGCGCCTGAAACGAAAAAACGGCACGTTGCTGTGGGCAACAATCAGAGCTTGCATTGTCCGGGACGAGGTAAGCGGAGAGCCATTATATTTACTAGTACAAGCTGCAGACATTACGAAGCAAAAAGAGGCGGAAGAAACGCTTCTTAATCAGCGTCAACAACTGGAAGAAAGTAGTCGTATTTCGCGCATCCTGGCTGAATCATCCATGGATCTGATTGCAATTCACGAAGCGGATGCCGAGCGCACGTTCAAATATGTATCACATGCCAGCAGAAAAATGCTCGGTTACGAGCCTGAAGAAATGATCGGACGCTCAGGAATGTTCTGTATTCATCAGGACGATATCCCGGCTGTAAAGGCTTATATCCGCCGTCAGATGATCGGGCTCACTCCGGAGCGGATTAGTTATCGTCTAGTGCACAAAGATGGTTCCCTTGTATGGGCGGATACGCTGACTCATTATGTTTGTGACGAGTCGGGAAATTTGCAAGAGATGGTTGCAGTCACACGTGATATTACAGAAAGCAAACAGCAACAATTGAATTTGCAGGAGTACAAGTCGTTGTTTGATTGTAATCCGCTTGGTGTGGCATCTCTGGATCTGGACGGGAACTTGCTGAAAGCGAATGTTGGGCAGGAGCAATTAACAGGGCATAGCAAAGAAGAACTGTTAAGCCGACCTTTTGATCATCTGATTGATCCGGTCGACTTGGAGAAGACGCGTTATCATTTTGAAGAATCGGTCAAGGGTGTAGCGCAGCGTTATGAGATTGGTCTGATTCATAAGGATGGACAACGAATCGAGACAAGTGTAATCAACGTTCCTATTTTATTAGAAGATAAAGTGGTTGGTGTCTATGGCATTACGAGTGATGTTACAGCAGCCAAACGTTACGTCGAAGAGATTGAAAATTTAAGTTATGAAAGAGCACTGATCTTGAATGGAATGTCCGAAGGTGTGATTGGGCTGGATCTGGATGGAAACGTGAATTTTGCCAATCCTGCAGCGGCGGAGATGATGAATATCTGTCCGAGTGAGATGAACGGTAAACCTTTGGAAAAAATGATGATACAGATGCAGAGCGAGGGCATTCCATATCCGACGAACGGCACACCTATTTTGCGGGCTGTGCGTGAAGGTAGGGCCTTGCCTCGTACAGAATCCGTATTTTGGCGTCAGGACGGATCGAGTTTTCTTGCAGAGTTCCAACTGAAGCCGATTATGGATCAAGGGAAAACACGTGGTGCTGTGCTGGTCTTCCGTGATATGACTTCGGTAAAAGAAATCATTCGTGCCAAGGAAGCAGCAGAGCATGCGGATCGTGCAAAATCCGAGTTTCTTGCCATTATGAGCCACGAGCTTCGTACACCGCTAAACGGGATTATGGGAATGGCACATCTTTTGATGGAAACGGAGCTGAATGAGGAGCAACAGGGATTTGCCGAGATCATGATTGATAGCGGGGAGTCGCTACTCTATATTTTGAATGAAATACTGGATTTCAGTAAAATCGAAGCAGGCAAAATGGATCTGGAACAGGGGCCAGTAGATATTCGGGACATGTTAGGCAGTGTAATAGAGCTGTTCTCCATTAAAGCCTCTGAGAAGAATATTGAGCTGTACAGTGAAATATCGGATCACATTCCGGAACGTGTATGCGGAGATGAGACAAGAATTCGTCAAATTCTGATTAATTTGGTGGGTAATGCTGTTAAATTTACTGAAAAAGGAAGCGTCACGATCGTTGCGGAGATGGATTCTTCGCAAGCATATGGTCCAGATCAGCTGATGCTTTCGTTTAAAGTCAAAGATACAGGCATTGGTATTGCATTTGATAAACAGCATCAATTATTTCAATCCTTCTCTCAGTTGGACCCAGCGATTAATCGGAAATTTGGAGGAACGGGGCTGGGACTTGCCATTAGCAAGAAATTAGTGGAGCTAATGGGCGGAGCTATCGGAGTTCAAAGTGAGATTGGGCAGGGGGCGGAATTCCAGTTTACTATTATGCTGGACAAGTGGAGAGAGGAGGAAATGGTGTCAGAAGAAGGTGAGGTTGCTGTCACGGTAGAATTGCCAGAGCGTAACCGCCTTGCACGAGGCATTCGGATTTTGATTGCCGAGGATCAGGCTGTGAATAGCCATCTTCTGGAGGAAATGCTTCGCAAATTTGGCGGGGTGTGCGATGTTGTGGAAAATGGAGAACAAGCTATACATTTGCTTGCAACTACCCCTTATGATCTGATTTTCATGGATATCCAAATGCCTGTGATGGATGGGATTGAAGCGACTTGTGAGATTAGGAAAATGCATCCGGAAATCCCTGTGATCGCTGCGATAACAGCCTTTGCAGGGGAGCGAGATCGGGAAGCTTGTTTGCAATGCGGAATGCAAGACTTCATAAGCAAACCTTTCCACTCTGCAGAAATTATCCGAGTGCTGAACACATGGGTACCTTATATTCAATCCCACCGGGGGAATTGGAATGATTAACTCAAAAAACCTGTAACTCCAATGGAGTACAGGTTTTTTGAAGTTTAAAGCTGCTGGCTTTTGTACGTTTAAGTGATTGACGTTACTACACTGTTTAAAAACTCCGTAATCAGGACCATCCTCCGATTAATCCTGAGAGTGTTACACATTCATCATCTTCCAATTCTGCAATCAGTGTGAGCTCTTCCTCATCCTTCGGATTCACCGAAAATAACTCACGGCGTCCGTCTTCGTGTTTGATGATGACTAACTGATTACCACCTTTTGTATGGAACTGGTACTTCACCCCGATACCAGGCAGGGCGCATTCCCGGATATTCATGAAACTTGTTCACCTCTTTAGTTTTTGCTTTAATCATCGTTAAACGTTCTCACAGTACGGATGTATTCTACTATCCATAACACCGTTTGGCAAGTCACAAATCTCATTGCCCGGAAGGGGTCATGAATTTTTTAGATCTGCAATCGAATTTTTCTGTCGTCTTGTCCGTCTGCGCCGCATGAAGAACCAGATGAGCAAGGCCAGGATCAACACAAGGCCTGCGATGGCCACTAACAGGATATTCCGAATATTCGGAATCTGTACTGTCAAATCCAGCTTATTCTTTTGCAAAGGAGAAACGTTCCAGATTAGCGTTTTACCGCCATCTTCTATCTGATCAGCATTGGAATCCTGGGCTTTAATCGGCAGAGAGAGTTTGAAATCAAAATTCACATCTTTTAACAAAAGCCGTTTGAGAAAACCCGGAACGCTATTGATCCTATCTTTAATATCCCCATCGGGCATGGATTCCATAAGGTCAGCATCGGCAAGGATATGCAATTGTGATGTGAAAAAACCTGGTGTCTTGGATTGTTCGATATGAATTCCTGGCGGTAGCTTCGAGGAATCGAATCCGGTCATGTTTCTTTTTTCATAATGAGTCGTTGCTTTCAACACGTTCTGGTCCGCCTGTTTGGTCACTTCTGTCTTAAAATTATTCCGTTCCAAGGCTTCAGCTAGCAAGGGCATTAGATTGTCTTGTCCAATTTTGCCAAGGGCCGAGTCCGACACACTTAGATTCAGATCCAGATCGGCCGTTCCATCTGTATTCACAGTTACATGGGCTTCTCCATCTGCACAGGCGGACAACATGATAAGCATGATGAGAAGCATAATAGAAAGCGATAATTGACGTATAGAAATGCGAGTTGACATGTGGAGCCTGCCTTTCTGCGTAGGTCTAGTGTGGTAATGTCCATATCTATCCAATCCAGAAGTATAGTATACAACGGAACGACCGGAGATGCGAACAAGATGTATAAAACGGGGTAAATGGTGAGATTACTATGGCGCTGGATTAAAAAAGTAAAGTAAAAGTGATGTTTATCGTTGATTAAAATTAAAGATTTCGTATTTTTGTCAATGTTCGGTTAATTCAAACGGCCATTCCGCGTGTACACTAAGATAGAGATGAATATACGGGCAAGGGAGGTACATTCATGACTTATATTATTATTCTAGCTGCGATTATGGTTGTGGGTATGATTGGAATGGGCTGGTTCTATAAGATTGTTGACGAAGACAAACATTAATTGTGGAACCATCCATAGGAACAATTGAAAAAGACAAGCCTATAAGCTTGCTTCGCAGATGCGAGGCGGGCTTATTTGATATTTATGTAAAAGCATTTGACCGATGGACAAATATTTTTCGTAAAGTTGGGATTTTTAGGCTTCACTTTTGTATAATAAGGGATAGCTTCTCGGGTTTTTCCCGAAATTTGCCAAACAGGAAAGGGTGTACATAAATGAAGTTTAGTGAATACACGTATACACGTCCCGATCTGGAACACATCAAGACCTCTTTCGGTGAACTGCTGAAGGGATTCGAAGCGGCATCTACAGTGGAAGAGCAGAGTGAATTCATGGACAAGATCAATGCTTTGCGTAACGATTTTGAAACGCAAGCACAGCTGGTCTATATCCGTCATTCTATTGATACCAATGATGAGTTTTATAAGGCAGAGAATGAATTCCTGGATGATAGTCAGCCTGTTGTTCAGGAATACATTACCGATTTTTACCGTGCACTGGTGAACTCCAAGTTCCGTGCAGAACTAGAGAAAAAGTGGGGACCCCAGCTGTTTCAGCTCGCTGAGCAAGCTTTGAAAACATTCAGCCCGGAGATCATTGAAGACCTCCAGAAGGAAAATAAACTTTCTACGGAATACAATCAGCTGATTGCTTCTGCCAAAATTCAATTCGAAGGCGAAGAACGCACGCTGCCTCAGCTTCATCCGTTTGAGCTGTCTACGGATCGTTCGATGCGTGAACGTGCTTCGGAAGCCCGATATACATTTATGGCGGAGCACGAAGCTGAATTTGACCGCATTTACGATGAACTGGTGAAGGTACGTACACAGATTGCGAAAAAACTGGGGTATCCGAGCTATGTGGAGCTTGGTTATGACCGTATGAACCGTACAGATTATAATGCGGAGATGGTCGCTAACTTCCGTGCGCAAGTCCGCGACTACATCGTACCTGTGGCGACCAAGCTCAGAGAGCGTCAGCGTAGCCGGATTGATGTCGATACGCTTTATTTTTACGATCAGGGTTTTAGTTTCAAAACGGGCAATCCAACACCCAAAGGTGATCCGGACTGGATCGTAGAGAACGGGAAACGTATGTACGCAGAACTTTCACCAGAGACCGATGTGTTCTTCCAGATGATGACGGAGAATGAATTGATGGATCTGGTTAGTAAAAAAGGTAAACAGGGCGGCGGATATTGCACGTTCCTGAACGATTACAAAGTGCCGTTTATTTTCTCCAACTTCAACGGTACGTCGGGTGACATTGATGTATTGACCCATGAAGCTGGACATGCTTTCCAGGTATATGAGAGCCGTAACTTTGCTGTGCCGGAATATAACTGGCCTACATTTGAATCCGCAGAGATTCATTCCATGAGTATGGAGTTTTTCACTTGGCCATGGATGGAGCTGTTCTTCAAGGAAGATACAGACAAGTACAAGTTCGATCATTTGTCCTCAGCCCTGTTGTTTATTCCATATGGTGTATCTGTGGATGAATTCCAGCATTTTGTCTATGCGAACCCGGATGCGACACCAGCAGAACGCAAGCAGGCTTGGCGTAACATTGAGAAGACTTATCTGCCGCATATCAACTACAAGGATAACGCATATCTGGAGCAAGGCGGATTCTGGCATAAACAAGGTCATATTTTCTCTTCACCATTCTATTACATTGACTACACGCTGGCACAAATCTGTGCGTTCCAGTTCTGGAAACGCAGTAATGAAGATATGAAATCAGCATGGGCTGATTATCTGACATTGTGCAAAGCTGGTGGTAGCCTATCCTTCACAGGTCTGGTGGAGCTTGCTGGTTTAAAATCACCATTTGAAGACGGCTGTGTATCATCCGTCATTGGTGAGATTGAAGCTTGGCTTGATAGTGTAAACGACAAGGCATTGTAATCGGAAAAGTAATCAAACGATATGACGGCTTAGACCCTGCGGGTGTCCAAGTCGTCTTTTTTATGATCAAAGAAACTATAAAATCCGGTTAGCTGTATGGGACAATGTAACATTTATCAGTTGATTGTGATTTATTTCACTATAGCTGGAAACGGATTCAGTTACAATAAAGGTAGTAAATCAGGGTTACAGGAGGCTGGTTCAGATGGCAACGCATGCATATTATGTCCCACCCGTGAATTTGATGGGTAGAGGGTGTTTGCAGGATGCAGCTCCAATGATTGGACAGATGGGTATACGTAAGGCTCTGGTCGTTACGGATCAAGAACTGGTTACGTCAGGTATTGCCGAACGTGTATTGTCTACGCTGCGGAAAGCAGGGTTAGACTATGTCGTATATGATGAGGTACAGCCCAATCCAACATGCGAGCAAGTGCATGAAGGGTTACAAGTATTCCAGAACCATGGCTGTGACGCCATTATATCGATAGGCGGAGGTTCACCGCAGGATGCTGCAAAAGCGATTGGAATCGTTGCTGCAAACGGTGGACACATCCGTCAATATGAAGGACTGCACCAATCCCGAACCAAATCGGTCCCGCTGGTAGCTGTGAATACAACAGCTGGTACATCAAGCGAGGTAACGATGAACTACGTGATTACAGATGAGGAGCGAAAAGTGAAAATGGTGATGGTAGACCGGAACTGTCTAGTTGATCTGTCGGTAAATGATCCAGAACTTATGCTGAGTAAACCTGCGAGTCTGACTGCTGCAACGGGTATGGACGCGTTAACCCATGCGGTTGAAGCGATGGTTACACCAGGCGGATTTACGGTTACAAGTGCAACGGCTGCTGCTGCGGTCAAATTGATCTTTGAATATTTGCCAAGAGCAGTGAAGGATGGGACTGATCTGGAAGCAAGGGAGTATATGACTTACGCCTGTTTCCTGGGAGGTATTGCTTTTAACAATGCGGGTCTCGGATATGTTCATGCCATGGCACATCAATTAGGCGGGGTATATGATCTACCGCATGGTGTGTGTAACGCGATGTTGCTTCCTTATGTTGAAGAGATGAATGCCAAACATGTGCCGGACAAATTCCGTCATATCGCCAAGGCGATCGGGATGGATGTAAAGGAGCGCACCGATGAGGAGTGTGCAGCATACGTCATTACTGCGATTCGGAACCTGGCCAAAGAAGTGGGGATTCCTGAAAAGCTGTCCGAACTTGGGGTACAGAACCCGGATGTGGAGTTGCTTGCAAGTAATGCAATGAAAGATGCTTGTGCACCAGGTAATCCGTATCAACCGTCCAAGGATGAGGTTATGAACCTTTTCCGAAAGATAATCTAGAACAGATTGAAGAGAAGCTTTTATACTACTCAGGTTTAGACTATAGAGAAATAAATAATGATACAATGGAGTCGCTGAGATCAGCGGCTTTTTTTGACTTGACTTGATTTGACTTGAATAGATATGAATTGTGGGATACGCTTACATCTGTTGTTGAAAAAGTTAATAATGTTGGCGTTACATACTATGTTGGAGACTCCAATGTATTTAAATCGTTGATGGAGGCCGTGATGAAACAGGATCAATTACATGTAAAAGCACCTGGCAACTGGATGAATGACCCGAACGGGTTTATCTATTACCGAGGAGAGTACCACTTATTCTATCAATACTTCCCGTATGGCCTGCAGTGGGGCACCATGCATTGGGGTCATGCGACCAGCCCGGATTTGGTCACATGGACGCACCATCCTATAGCCCTATATCCAAGCAAAGGGTATGACCAAAATGGTTGTTTCTCTGGAACGGCACTCGAAGTGCAAGGCCAAATGTTTTTATTTTATACCGCTGTCAAATACGATGTGCTCAATGAAGAGAACATTCATGTGATTGTGGATGATCAATTCGAGTCAAGTCAGGCTGTGATCATCTCGGAGGATGGCTATACGTTTGATAACCTGACCTCTAAGCAGCAGATCATACCGCCGATCGTCGATTCTGTTCTGGGGGATCGCACGCATACACGTGATCCAAAAGTGTGGAAGTACAGGGATCGGTATTATATGATTTTGGGCACCAAGACGAGAGATCGACAGGGCAAGCTTTTGTTTTATTCAAGTGAGGATCTGCTCCAGTGGACGTATGTGAACAGCTATACCAAGTCAGGGCTGGGGTATATGTGGGAGTGCCCGGATATTTTCAGTTTGTTGGATCATTCGAGTGGAGCCCAGCAGACTGTACTGCTGATGTCCCCGGAAGGGATTCAAAGCGAACCGTTGTATACAAGTCACGCGATGTGCAGTCTGGTTTCCTTCAAAGAAGAGAGCTGCGATATCATCATTCCGGATCAATTGAATATGGTCGATTATGGTGGGGACTTGTATGCGCCTCAGACGAATCTGGATGCAGCAGGGCGCCGAGTCATGGTAGCCTGGATGCGGATGCCGCTACCTGTGGAGAATCCGGGTGAGAAGCCGTGGATTGGCATGATGGCCTTGCCACGAGTCATCGAGGTCGAGGACGAACAGATATATTTCCGAGTGCATCCTGAGGTGGAGACACATTTTAAGACCCCTATCCCTGTCGAGCAGATTAATTATGCCAAGCCATTTCAATTGAAAGTTGTGTTGCAGGAACATCAGGTTCTGGATATTGGCGGTTATCGCGTATGGCTGGAAGACGGAAGAGTGCATACCGATCGGGCAGAGGTGTTTAGAGGCCTGGATCAATATGATCTTCAGTTTCAGACTCGGGAGCTTCAGGGGAACTGTGAACTCAACATTTTTGTAGAACCTAACTTGATTGAAATTTTTGTGAATCAGGGGCAGTACGTATTAAGCAATGTGGTATATGATCTGAAAGCTTATGTGAGCTATACGGGTGAATTGGAGTGTAAAATAGGATAAGTGCAGTGTTAGAGCCGGAGAAATCCGGCTTCTTTGATGCATACGTATTCAATGTGTCTATAGACATCTTCACAAATAAAGTCTAATGCGTAATAATGTAGGTCGGACTATTGGCAGCATATGACATGCATTTCAGGAGGCATCATGAAACTCAGCACAACTGATTTAAACCATTATTTGCGACAGTATGAGATCTATTTGAGTGTAGAACGCAATCTGTCTCATAAATCCATCAGAGCATATTTATCTGATCTGAATAGACTTGTAATCTGGCTTGATTCACATGTATTACACGAAGTAACTAGAGATAATCTGCGTAAATACCTTGAACAATTAACGAGTGAACAGACACTTAAAGACTCTACGATTAAGAGGAAATACATATGTTTTAAAGCATTTTTCAATTATCTCGTGCAGAACGGAAATCTGAAGGAATCACCCATTGATGGTTATGGGAAGAAATTCAAAACGGCAAGGCGCATTCCCAAGACACTTTCCGTCAATGAGATTGAGAAATTGTTAAATGCCCCCCAAGAGCATATGAAACAGTTACACACGATTTTTCGAAAGAGGATAAACCTTCGAAATGCCGCAATTATTGAGTTGTTATACGTCATCGGGATTCGTATTGGTGAATTGGTTAGTATAGATATTGAGCATATTGATCTTGAAGAGAGAACCGTGCTCATCTTTGGGAAAGGCCGTAAGGAGCGACTCTTATATATTTCAAGTGAAGAGGTTATTCAAAAGATTAAGAGCTGGCTCCAAGTTCGTGAGTACTTCGAACCTCAAAGTGACGCTCTTTTTCTTAACAAATACGGCCATAGGCTCTCCATATATTCTATAGAGGACATTTTTTCGAAATTTAGAGATATGTCAAAAGTAAGTAAAAATTCAACTCCGCATTATCTTCGCCATAGTTTTGCTACTCATTTGCTAAATAATGGTGCAGATCTGCGATCGGTACAGGAGATTCTTGGACATACCAATGTAAGCACGACACAAATCTATACCGAAGTCTCTGTGGAGCGAAAGAAGGATGTACTGTCGAGGTTTAATCCAAGAAATAATTTAAAAGTGTAGAGAAAAACCTCCAAATAACTATAAATTATTTGGAGGTTTTGTAGTGAATGAAATAGAGCGTTTAATAATGAATCTAAAAAATGATGTATCTGCTGAGTTGAAAAAAAGTATCATATCAGTTTGATATAATACCCGATCTAATACAAGGGAGATAAATAATTTTTAGTAAAAATTATTCGAATAACAACGAGTTCTTTAATGATTTAGAATTCGAAGAAGTATTTGACGGAAAAAAGCGGGACTTTTTTGTGGAAGTGTTTTTTAATGAGATTGAGTTTATAAATAAAGTACAACAGAACTTATTTTAGGAAAAAAGATTTAATCTTAATTTTAATATATTCAACATATTAAAAATCTTTAACCCTTCATTCTGTGAAATTTTCGACTCAAAGATTGACTTTTTTATCAAAATGATTAGAAATTTAGAGAGACTCATATTATCAATTGTAGCCGACAGCTGAATTTTTCATCCCTCAAACTTCTAATCTTTAATTACAGGATAACAAATCACTAGTCAGGATTACAAAAATCATAAAAGTTAGACCTGCATTGTTTCAAATGAAAAAAGATAGGACAAAAATGATAAATTAAAGTTTTATCATCTTAAAAGAACTGAATAACACTCAACCGAGAAATACAGGAAATTTTTTTGATTCAATAGTCTCATTGAAAAGAAGAAATTGAAGCCTTTAATCATCAGACAAACCTTATTATTTAAACCAGTGGTTTCAATTAATACTAAGCATCATGGATTTTTAACTGAATCATTTAATAATAGTTTTAAACTTTTATATTAGAGAATCGAAAAATGTTTAACTAATAGAGAAATTGAAGCACAACAAATTTTAAGATTTCATCATAATTAATGATATTGCAACAGTGAAGAAGTGCAATTTCTTAGTGAAGGAGAAAAAAATGTAAATTATATATTGAATAGAATCTTACTTTTTTTATTTCAAAAAAAGGAAACATTTCATTTTTTCAAATCATTTTTAGAGAATTATATATAGTTCTTATAGCTTTATCATTCCATTTTCAGTTAATTTAAAACTTAAAATTCAGACGAAAATTATCTGAAAATACGGGCTAATAATCTGATGAGAGAGGAGAAAATGTTAATCTTAGGACTGTTTGCTATTAGCACCTCTGGTAATATAGAGATCTCAGAAGGATTTAAAATTAATCTTTTTGAACTAATACATTAAATAATTATTTAGATGTTTACAATCACAATTTCTAAAAAAAGATTTCAATAGATTTGCGATGCAATAAGTGTACTATTTATCCAGGTACTTGATTCTTCTTATAAGGAACTGTCAAATATCGATATCGCACTCACTATTATTTCGTTCAGAATATTGAGATTACAACTTCTTGTTTCCTTAATGTTAGATTTAAATACATTCAGAATAACGGAATAAACTAAAGCATTGTGTTCGTTATTGGAAGAAATCGGGAAGAAGAATCAGAACAATGGGCGCAGTGTAATTTTACTCTCTTCTCAACATTTTCTTAGGTCAATTTGATAAAGGCAAAAAACTGTTGAGAATTACAAATTTTTTCAGTAAGCAAACAAAATCGACCTTTCTTTTATTAAGATTACTAGGCAGAAAGTCTTTTCATTCAAATCTGCCGAAAAATCAGTTGGGCCTTCTGGCAGAAGGTTGCATATTTTAAAATTATAATTACGACATTTGCAATATAATTTTGCAAATGTGTAATTATAATTTTAAAATATTAACACCGTTTAGAAGAAGCTACATTTTTCACATTTGAATAGGATGTCTGTAGTAGCTTATAAAAGAAATCTTATTCCAATTTCCTTAACTGAAAAAATTTATAATTTCTCAATCTCTTCTTAGCTGATTTTTTAGCTCATTTTGGAGGAAATAAGAAAATAGAACAGTAAACAATGAGAAGAAGCATCATGAATTTCAAAAGCAAGATTCATGATGCTTCTGCCGAAATTTCTTCCAGTAATGGTAATTAATTTATTAAATATTTACTTAATTAATGAACATTAAGAAAACTATAACAGTAACATACTTATTTTGAAAAACACGATTCTTGTCAATAATGTAGATAGTTTTTATCGATCATTTGACTAATCCTGGAATAAAAAAGCAATCCTTCAACGTAATTGAAAATGATGCAGACTACTTATTAATCGAATTAAAATTGAAATCTTTTTTTAGAAATTGTGAAAATAAAATAAACATCTAAATAATTATTTAATGTTTGAATCAAAAAAGATTATTTTCCCTTCTCAACTGGACCATTGAGATCTCTATATTACTGAATCGAAGCCTAGAGATGACAGTCCAAATTCTCATTTTCACTCATCAGCAGATTATTTTTATTTTCAGACCTTCAGTTTTCGTCATTATATAGAATTTCAATAAAGTTTAAATTAATCCGATTTTTTATGAAAAAATTAAATAATTGAAATATATATCTTGATTTCTAAAGAAATAAAAACAAATGCAAATGAATATATAATTTACATTTTTTGCTATTCACAAAGAAATTGCACTTCTTGGTTATTAATTCTAAAATCATTATCCCATGAAGCTTCTAAGTCCCAATTTGTTGTGCTTCAATTTCTCTGTTGCAAACATTTTTAGGCGATTCTCTTTATATTAAAACCTTAATGAATAAAAATCATAACTATCATTAAATGAGTGCTCGTAAGCAAAAATCCATCTTGAAGATGATAGCTTCGACCATTAATATAAATGCCAACTGGATTAAAAGCATAAGGTTCTTCTGAAATAATTAAAGGACTATACCCACATTCATAATTTTCAATGAACTCTTGAATCAAAATGGAAGATTTACCGTCTATGCTCTGGTTGATTATATCCATTTCAGTTTGAAGATCAATCGTCTTTACATTTATCATTTAATTGATGAAACAATAAGAGTCCAATGCTTTTATGATTTGTAGATTTAACAATGATTTTTTATACTAGGTGTAATTAAAACCATCCGTTTGAAGAATGAAAAATTCAAAGCTGCTCGGAACAATTGATATTAGTCTCTCTAAATACTTGGTGTATCATTTTGATAAAAGAAATTACAATCTTTGATCCAGTAAAATAGACATTTTTCACAGAATGAAGGGATAAACCGATTTTTTTCCAATACCTTGAATATATTAAAATTAAATTAAATTTTTTCCTAAAATGTTCTGTTGTGGGACTTTATTTATAAATCATCTCATTAAAAAACACTTCCACAAAAACATCCGCGCTTTTGATTCCGTGTAAATACTTCTTTCCAATCTTCAAATCATTAAAGATATCCTTGTTAGATAATTTTTGATGAAAATATTTATCTCCACCTGTATTAGATCGGGTATTGGTCATCAAACTGATATGATACTTTTTTTTCAACTCAGCAGATACATCTGTTAATAACATTTTTAAACGTTCTATTTCATTCACTACAAAACCTCCAAATAATTTATAGTTATTAGTATGTAATTTCTCGATTCATTGCTGAATATCTTGATCTTACTTTCATACCACCTTTGATATTCGACACATTTCTATCATATTCCTCTAAAAATTTACAAAATAATTGCCCATTTCTGATTCATAAGACCTGTTTTGTTAGTTTCATAGGAGAAAAGGTTTAGTATTTTCAGTTGGTTTCCATATTATTACCAAGAGGATTTTAATTCGTATTTATCGAATAGATTAAAATAACAGCGGCGTTACAGGAGCGCGTAAGGTTCAAACCAGCGATGCCCTGATTTTTTTTCAAATTTGCTGTTACCGCAAGATTCCCCGATCGAATTCCTGTTTAATGGGTAATAAGCTCATTTTTCATTACCCATCATTAGCACAGTCTACAATGCAAGCCAAGTCATTTTCTACACAATCAACATGCTCTGCAACACCAACACCATCTACATGCATTAAAACACACCATCGTCGCATTATTTGCATTTGAAAAGAAATTCGAACCAAACTGGATCATTAATTCGAGCCGCATCAACATTCCAGTGATCATCTAACGAAAGACGTCCGGTTACATATGAATGATGTCTTTATTCCGTTACACATCTGTACAGCATGCTCCTAATCAAGACAGCCGTGTTTTCACAACAGAATATCGATTATGGGCTCTGAAATGAATCAGAATGAATGCACGTGGAGGAGGCTGTAATGATGGCAAAAAAAGAGGTTGTAGCGATGCTGCTCGCCGGAGGGCAGGGGAAACGATTAAAGGGATTGACGAAATCACTGGCAAAACCCGCTGTTTATTTTGGGGGAACCTACCGCATTATTGATTTTCCACTGAGCAATTGCTCGAATTCAGGTATTGATACCGTGGGTGTGTTGACCCAATATGAACCACTTGTACTGCATTCCTACATCGGTATTGGCAGTGACTGGGACCTGGATCGTAAAAATGGCGGGGTTTATGTGCTTCCTCCCCATGAACGGGAAGACGGAAGTAACTGGTACCGCGGGACTGCTGACGCGATTTACCGTAACCTGAATTTTATTGAACAATTTGATCCCGAACATGTGCTGATTCTATCCGGTGATCATATCTATAAGATGGACTACGACAAGATGCTCCAGTATCACAAGGAAAAAGATGCCGATTGCACCATTTCCGTGATTGATGTTCCGCTGGAAGAAGCGAGCCGCTTTGGCATTTTGAATACGAATGAAGACTACAGCATTTATGAGTTCGAAGAAAAACCTTCCCAGCCCCGAAGCACACTTGCTTCCATGGGCATCTATCTCTTCAAATGGGATGTGCTGAAACGTTTCCTGATTCAGGACGAACAGCAGGCATCCACCTCCTACGATTTTGGTAAAGACATCATTCCGTTGTTGCTTGAAAATGACAAATCTTTAGTTGCTTACCCGTTCCAAGGATATTGGAAAGACGTTGGAACCATCCGCAGTCTGTGGGAATCCAATATGGATCTGCTGGACGAGGAGACACCCCTGAATCTGAATGATCCTAACTGGCGCATTTTCACCCGTAACCCGAACCAGCCTGCTCAATATATATCGCCTGCCGCCAAGGTGCGCAACTGCATCATCAGTGAGGGCAGCATCGTGCACGGTGAGGTGAATCATTCCGTCCTGTTCTATGGAACCGAGGTGGGAGAGAACAGTGCAGTGATCGATTCCGTTGTTATGCCTCGGGTTAAGATTGGCCGTAATGTGTCCATTCACAACGCCATTATCGCCGAAGGCTTAGTCATCCCGGATGGAACCCAGATTGCTCCCGCGCCTGGAGACGAGAGTGACATCTTACTGGTAGATCAGGAAGAATTGGAACGACAGTTGCGTCAAGGAATAGCGAATTGATGGACCAAAATGTTGGCAAAGGACGGTGCGCGGCATGAAATCACTAATTGGAGTTATTAACCTTGACCATGAACTGGAAGAATTGAAGGAATTGACGTACTTTCGCTGCGGAGCCGCGGTACCTTATGCCGGGCGTTATCGTCTGATTGATTTTGTCCTGTCTAACATGATGAATGCGGGTATTGAGAGCATTGGTGTCTTTGTTCGCCGCAAATACCGTTCGCTGATGGATCATCTGGGTGACGGTAAACCTTGGGATTTGGACCGCAAACATGGTGGCATGTTTATTCTTCCTCCGGATTGGAACGATCCAACGGATACGTCGCAGGGGGATTTGCAACATTTTCACAACAATCTGGATTTCTTCCACAGAGGGGCCGGGCAATACGTTGTGCACGCAGGTAGCCGGCATGTGACCAAAGCCGATCTTCAGGATGTCTATCAGTATCATATCCGTAAGGGAGCGGACGTCACGCTGGTTTGCAAAAAAGTAGACCAAGTGCTGCCTGAGCATGAATCCTGCGTCAAAGTCGATCATGATGAAGATGGCAATGTGGTGGACATTCACCAATGTGCTGACCATACGAATATATATACGGAGATTTTCATCATGGAAAAAGAACTTTTCCTTAAACAGGTGCAGCGCTGCATTGAACATGGGGAGACTCATTTCTTCCGTGACGCCATCCTGAAAAATCCGAGCGGATTGAAGATTGCGGCTTATGCCTACGAAGGATATCATGCCGTAATTAACTCGATTGACAGCTATTACCGAAATAGCATGGATCTGCTGAATACAGGACAATATGAACAGTTGTTCAAAGAAGATCCCGTGCAAACCAAAATCAAATACGAAGCCCCCGCCAAATATCTGGAATCAGCGGATGTCAAACATTCCTTGCTTGCCAATGGCTGCATCGTAGGCGGTGAAGTGCAGGACAGCATCCTGTTCCGGGGTGTGCATGTGGCTAAGGGTGCGAAGATTAAGGGTTCGATCATTATGCAGAAATGTTACATTGGCGAGGGGACTGTACTGGAGAATGTCATTTTGGATAAAGACGTCAAACTGACCGGCGGGCAGACGTTAATTGGTGCCCCGTCGAACCCGTATATTTTAGCCAAAAGCACTATTATTTAAAACCGAAATCTATCCGATATCATCCATAACTATATATAAAAAAATAAAATCCTGCGTGTAAGTTTTCAGGTTCGTGTCTGTTTGAACGCATGAAGTGCCACCGTCAAAGTTGCTATGTTGGTGCAGACGTAGTGGAGGGAACGAAATCAATTCTGGAGAAGCGAAGCGTTCGCCTTTGTCTCTCCATTTCAACCTTGTAAAAGGTGATCAGGAAATGGAAGAGACAACAGCGATCGAAAGAATGATTCGTGACTGAAACGGGTGCTCGGCTCCAACGTCCAGCTTTAAAAGGTGTAACCGCATGCCTTCGAACTAGTCACGAACCGCCCCTACCCGCAGGATTTCACCGGGAGGAACCTACTTTTGTTTGACAACAAAGAAACGTTCAAATCAATCTTTCAACGGAATCTCGTCAGCAAACTGGGCAAACCAATTGAAGAAGCTACCAAGGAAGATGTGTACCATGTGCTCGGCAGTATGATTCGGGAATATGTGGGTCAGGACTGGGCAGCCTCGAATCAGGGATTCAAGCAGCGTCAGGATAAACAGGTGTATTACTTCTCGCTGGAGTTTCTGATTGGACGTCTGCTTGGTAACAATCTGCTGAATGTAAATGAGCTGGAACTGGTTCGTGACAGTCTGGCGGAACTTGGCTTTTCACTGGAATGTATTGAAGAACAGGAAGCAGATGCAGGGCTAGGCAATGGAGGACTCGGAAGGCTTGCTGCCTGTTTCCTGGACTCCTTGGCCTCACTTGGCTATGCGGGACATGGATGTGGTATCCGCTATAAATACGGTCTGTTCGAACAAAAAATTATTAATGGTAATCAGGTAGAATTACCTGATAACTGGCTGGATAAGGGCAATGAATGGGAAGTTCGCCGTCCAGACAAAAAGGTGGAAGTTCAGTTCTGGGGCCGGGTTGAAGCCTATGAGCAGGATGGACATTACCATTTCGTGACAAAGGATGCTGAATCGGTTGTTGCCGTACCGTATGATGTGCCCGTTATCGGTTATGGCCAGTCCCATGTGAACACATTACGGTTATGGAGTGCAGAGCCGAAACGGGAGACGTCATTGGACACCCCATCGAACTATTACGGATATCTGGATTACAGCCGTTCCGTGGAGTCGATCTCGGAATTCCTGTACCCGGATGATTCCCAATACGAAGGTAAGTTGCTACGTTTGAAACAGCAGTATTTTATGTGTTCCGCAGGAGTGCAGAGCGCGCTGCGTACATTTAGCAAGCTGGGACTGTCTTATGACCGCTTGCCGGACAAAGTGGCCTTCCATATCAATGACACCCATCCTACGCTGGTCATTCCCGAACTGATGCGAATTCTAATGGATGATAAAGGCTACGGCTGGTATGAAGCGTGGGATATTACTACCCGCACGGTATCTTATACCAATCACACGACACTAAGCGAAGCGCTGGAAAAATGGCCTGTATCCATGGTCAGCAAGCTACTGCCACGTATTTATATGATTATTGAAGAGATTAATAAACGGTTCTGCGGGTTGCTCTTAGATCGTTATCCGGGTGATGACGAACGAATTGAGCATATGGCGATTGTTGCGAATGATCAAGTTCGCATGGCACACCTTGCCATCGTAGGAAGTCATAGTGTCAATGGTGTGGCTGCACTGCATACGGAGATATTGAAAGAGCGGGAGATGGCGCCGTTTTATGCCCTGTACCCTGAACGTTTTAACAATAAAACCAATGGTATTACACACCGTCGCTGGTTAATGCATGCCAACCCGAAGCTGTCGAATCTTATTACAGAGACGATCGGCAATGAATGGATCACGGAACCAGGCAAACTGGAGCAACTGGCTGATTACGCCGATCAATCCGCGTTCCAGGAGCAATTTCGTGCAATCAAACGAGATAACAAAAACCGTCTGGCGTCCTACATCCTGGATCACACGGGTGTACCCGTTGACCCGGACTCTGTGTTTGACGTGCAGGTGAAAAGGTTGCACGGGTACAAAAGACAGCTCCTGAACATTCTGCATGTAATGCATCTGTATAACAAGTTGAAAAGCGATGCGTCGTTTGATATGGTGCCGCGCACGTTTATTTTTGGAGCAAAAGCCGCGCCAAGTTATTATTTTGCCAAGAAGATCATCAAACTGATCAATACGGTGTCAGATACCGTGAATCGCGATGCAGCGGTAAATGACCGGTTGAAGGTCTTTTTCCTGGAGAACTATTCTGTCTCGCTTGCCGAGAAAATTATCCCTGCGGCAGATGTCAGTGAACAGATCTCGACAGCGGGAAAAGAAGCCTCCGGTACAGGTAATATGAAATTTATGATGAATGGCGCACTGACGATTGGCACGATGGATGGGGCAAACGTGGAGATGGCAGAGCAGGTCGGTGAAGAGAATATGTTCATCTATGGCTTGCGTGCCGACGAAGTGCTGGAATATTATCGGAACGGTAACTACCGTCCGAACGAAATCGTGGATCAGGATGAACGTATTCGTGAAGTCGTGGAGCAATTGGTGCATCCGGGGGCATTCTGTTATCGGGATGGGGAGTTCTGGGATATTTATGACTCTTTGCTCGCACATGGGGATGAATATTTTGTATTACGGGATTTTGCAGCGTATGCTGACGCACATGTAGCGATTGATCAAGCGTATCGTGATGTTTCGGATTGGACTCGCAAGGCTGTGCTTAACACAGCACATTCAGGCATTTTCTCCAGTGACCGGACAATCAGTGAGTATGCAACCGATATATGGGGTATTCATCCTGTGTCCGGGCACTGGAATGGTTAGTGTAGAAAAGAAGCATGTTTAAAAAAATAGAACTGATAAATTAGCTTTACAAACGGAAGTTCACGCTCTCTTGTTTGATGTCTGCGCCTGGCAGTGGGAAGTTCGCTGCAGGGCTGCGGACAGGAACAAGAGATTTTTGTTATGAATACCCTAAGTTCGCATTCAGCATCAAAAAATGCTGGGGCATTTCAGTCATACTTAGGGAAGCAACAAACCAGCACGGAAGACAACGTAGACTACATATCACGCAAATGAATAGGAGACGGGACATATGGATCACTATGCACGTATTCAGCTTGCCATCGAGCATCTGGAGAAGCATCTGCAGGAGCCTTTCAACATGAAGGATGTATCGGCGGCCGCCAGTTTTTCGGCATTTCATTTTCAACGTTTGTTTCAGGCGATTACAGGTTTTACTGTTCTGGAATACTTGCGCAGACGAAGACTAACGGAGGCTGCTTCGACTTTGAGAAACACGGCGCAGGGTGTACTTGAGATTGCGCTTAGCTATGGTTATCATTCGCAGGAAGCCTTTACCCGCGCTTTCGATACGCACTTTGGTATCACACCGGCGCGGTTTCGCAAGCTGGAGCAGGAGGCTTTAACAGAGGAATTCATGCAACAACGTATTGATTTTAATGAATATCGTTTACAGCTTGGCACCGCGTTCCATATGAATCCGCCACGTATGGTGACACTGGAGCCGATCCGGATCATTGGATATGAATATAAGACCAACCTGAATTCAGAGCAACATTATACAGAGATTCCCGGATTCTATCATGAATTTGGGCGTGAGCAGAAGTTCATGAACATTCCAGAGCGAATTCGCCCTGATATGGCGTATGGTGTTGCGGCTCATTTTCAGGAGGATGGGGCATTTTCATTTATCGTTGGCGAAGAGAGCTCAGGAAGCGGTGATTCCTTAGAACCCGGATATACCTGTCTGGAGATTCCAGGCGGGCTGTATGCCGAGTTTACAACCGAAGGCTCAGAGCAGGATGTGCGCAAAATGATCTACGGAAGCTGGCTGCCAGCTTCCAAGTATGAGCGCCGGGAGGGGCCGGACTTTGAAGTGACCGATGTGTGGAAATCAACACCTGAGCGGTTAGACATGAAGATCTACATCCCGATAAAATAGACCTTACTGCTTATTTGGCGGGAAAAGAAGGTCAAGAAAGACTCGAAGCTGATCGCGTGCTGCGATTGCGGTTTCGGGTCTTTTGTCTTTTTGTATAAAACCTGAGTTCAGGTGTTTATAAGGGTTTCTTTTCGGATAAAACATATTAACGGGTGAATTGCTTCACAAGAGAAGAAAGCGAGGTGGGTGTTATCGTTTGGTGGAAGGAAAGTGTGGTATATCAGATTTATCCAAGTAGCTTCAAGGACAGCGACGGAGATGGATATGGCGATTTGCAGGGGATCTATGAAAAGCTTGATTATTTGCAAAAGCTCGGCGTAGACGTCATCTGGCTGTGTCCTATCTATGATTCCCCAGGTCATGATAACGGATATGATATCCGAGATTACTACGCGATTTTACGAAAATACGGCACGATGGAGGACTTTGACCGGCTACTTGCCGAAGCGCATAAGCGTGGACTCAAAGTCATGATGGATCTTGTGCTAAATCATACTTCGGATGAACATGCCTGGTTTGCGGAATCCCGTTCTTCCAAAACCAATGCAAGACGCGACTATTACATCTGGCGTTCCGGTAAAAACGGGCAGGTGCCGAACAACTGGGAGTCTTATTTCGGGGGTTCAGTATGGAAGCATGATCCGGAAACGAACGAATATTACATGCATCTATACTCTGAGCATCAACCCGATCTGAACTGGAATAATCCGGAGATGGCTGAAGAAATGTACGAAATGGTACATTGGTGGCTGGAAAAAGGGGTGGATGGCTTCCGCTTTGACGCAGTTGCCCATATTGCCAAAGCCGATGGCTTGCCAAATGCACATAACCCGAACAACCTGCCTGTGGTGCAGGCATATGAGCTGTTTTCCAATCTGGAGCAGGTACATTCCATCCTCCGCAAGTTGAATCAGATGATACTGAAGCCATACGGCCCGATGACGGTGGGTGAAACCTCTGGGCTTGGGCCTGAGCAGGCTCTAGCTTATGTAGGTACGGATCGGGATGAATTGAATATGGTGTTTCAGTTTGAGCACATGTTTGTGGATGCTGAGTCCTCTGGTATAGGGAAATGGAATTACAAACCGTGGAAGCTGACAGAGCTAAAAGAAATCATGAGCCGCTGGCAGACGGTGCTGCACGGCCGGGGCTGGAACGCCAACTATATGGGCAATCATGATCAGCCGCGCCCGGTTTCGCGTTTTGGAGATGACGGTAAATACAGGGTTCGTTCTGCACAGATGCTGGCAACCTGGATGTTAACGCTGGAAGGCACGCCGTATATCTATCAGGGAGAAGAGATTGGCATGACCAACGTAGTGTTCCCTGACATTGACCAATACCGGGACATCGAAACTAAAAATTATTACAATCACTATATAGGACAAGGGAAATCCAAGCATGAGGTGATGGAGGCCATCTGGCTGAAAAGCCGGGATAATGCACGAACACCGATGCAATGGGATGAATCCGAGCATGCCGGTTTTACGGCAGGTAATCCTTGGATTGAAGTGAACAGCAATTATAAGGACATCAATGTGGCGGATGCGGAGACGGATCCACATTCCATTCTGCATTATTACCGAAAATTAATCACATTGCGTAAGCAAAATCATGTGTTAATCTATGGCGCGTATGAACTGCTTTTGCCAGATGACCCGGAGATTTATGCATATACACGTACACTGGATGATGAGCAGTGGTTAATTGTAATGAATTTTAGTGCGAATGAGCCAGAGATGACATGGCCGGAAGGTTGGAATGCAGAAGACTGCAAATTAATGATCGGCAACGTGAGCAGACGTTATTCAACCGATGAAGGAGCAATTTTGCTCCAGCCGTATGAAGCAAGGGTGTATTGCAAAAAGCGTACAAGCGGCGAGTAAGTAATGCGCAAGCAGCGTATGGAAGTGATTAATATGCATAGCTAGCTGACGAACGTAACAAGGATGACAGTTTTGCGCTCGCAAAGCTTTCTGAATTATAATAATCTAAAAATATAAGTTAAATTTTTTTGTTCACACAGCAACGGAGAGGACAACTTATATTAAAGTCAGGAGGAATATGAATTGTTGAATATTACGTACCACGGACACTCCAGTGTACAGCTGGGCACAGAAAATAAATCACTCATGATTGATCCGTTTTTGCGTGGCAATGAGTTAGCGGTAACTAAACCAGAGGACATCAAGACGGATGTTGTCCTGTTGACACATGCTCACATGGATCACATTCTGGATGCGGAACCGATTGCCAAAGCCAATAATGCCAAAGTGGTGGCGATTGTGGAATTGGCTACATATATGTCGTGGAAGGGGCTTGATACCCTTGGCATGAATATGGGCGGTACGGTGGATCTGGAATTTGCCAAAGCGAAAATGATTCAGGCATTCCATACGTCCGGTATTGTGCTGGAAGAGGAACAGCGCATTATGTATGCAGGTTTGCCTGCGGGATTTATCATTGATATCGGTGGTAAAACGGTTCTACATGCTGGCGACACAAGCCTGTTCGGCGATATGAAGATGATTGGGGATCGGCATCAAATCGATGTTGCATTCCTGCCTATTGGCGGACATTATACGATGGGGCCTGAAGATGCATTGCAGGCAGCGGAATGGTTTAACGCCAAATTGACGATTCCCGTTCATTACGATACCTTCCCTGCGATTCGTCAGGATGCGGAGCATTTTGTAGAGCAACTGGCTTCCAAAGGATTAGAGGGTCGTGTGCTGGCCCCTGGTGAGTCCATTTCACTGTAACGATGTTCACATATTCAAACAAAAAGACGAAGCGGAGTTGATCCGTATCGTCTTTTTTTGCGTTCTCATTCTCGTGAATAAAGACTGCTATCAGTGGATTTACGAAACGTGAGTTCAAAATTAGTTGTTACAGAGTAACTATTTATGGGGAAGTTGTAGAAGAGGTACATCAACCAAATTTTCGTTTCAACTTGTATATACATGTTTACTTATGTAATATAGATGAAGAAGCTAACAGGTGGGTTAGATGAGGGCAATACAACATATTGGAGGCGTTAACATGAGTTCAAAAAATAAGGAGCCGTCCACGTGGTGGAAGAAATCAACGGTATATCAGGTATATCCGAAGAGTTTCAATGATACAACTGGATCGGGAACGGGCGACATTCGGGGGTTAACCGAGAAGCTGGATTATTTGCGGCACTTGGGGATCGACATTGTTTGGTTGCAACCCGTATACGTATCCCCGCAGCGGGATAACGGGTATGACGTAGCAGACTATTACCGCATTAACCCCGACTTTGGAACAATGGAAGATTTCGATGAATTGCTTGCCGAGTTGAAAGCGCGTGACATGAAGCTGATGATTGACATTGTAGTGAATCACTCCTCAACCGATCATGAATGGTTCAAACAGTCTCGCTCATCGAAGGACAATCCTTATCGGGATTATTACATTTGGAGAGACCCCGCGCCGGACGGTGGTGTACCCAACAACTGGCAATCCAAATTTGGCGGGCCAGCCTGGCAGTATGATGAGCAGACCGGACAATATTATCTAACGTTGTTTGATCGAACGCAGGCAGACTTGAACTGGGAAAATGAAGAAGTGCGCAAGGCTGTACGCGATATGATCAAGTTCTGGGCTGAAAAAGGAGTCGATGGATTCCGGATGGACGTCATTAACCTCATCTCCAAAGACCAGCGTTTCCCGGACGACGATGGTAGCGTGTCACCGGGCGATGGACGCAAGTATTACACGGATGGGCCGCGTGTGCACGAATATATTACAGAAATGTACGATGAGGTATTTGGACCCTATAACATGGTGACGGTAGGGGAGATGTCCTCGACTACGCTTGAGCACTGTATTCGTTATTCCAATCCGGCTTCCAGAGAATTCTCGATGACCTTTAACTTCCATCACTTGAAAGTGGATTATCCGGATGGGCAGAAATGGGAGCTCATGCCATACGACTTTGAATCCTTGAAGCAACTATTCAGTGAGTGGCAGGCCGGAATGCAGGCTGGTGGCGGATGGAATGCACTGTTCCTGAACAACCATGATCAACCGCGTGCGTTATCCCGTTTTGCGGATGATGGGGATTATCGCGTGGAGAGTGCCAAAATGCTGGCGACGACTTTACATGGATTACAAGGAACGCCTTATGTCTATCAGGGCGAAGAGATTGGTATGCCTAACCCTGTTTGGAATGACATCAGCGAGTTCCGCGACATTGAGTCCACGAATATGTATCGTTTGTTGCAGGAAGAGCGGGGCAAAACGGCCGAAGAGGCTTTCCGGATTGTGAAGGAGCGGTCCCGGGATAATTCCCGAACACCGATGCAGTGGGACGGTACAGCTAATGCTGGATTTACAACCGGAACACCTTGGATCAAGGTGGATGAGAGATATCCGTCCATTCATGTGGAAGAGCAGATGGCTGACCCGGATTCCATCTATCATCATTACCGGAAGCTAATCGCTCTGCGTAAAGAGGTGAATGTACTGACTGACGGTTTGTATGAACGGTTGGATGATGCCCACCCTGAAGTATTTGCATACGCACGTACCAACGGGAATGAGACATTAATCGTAGTGTCCAACTTCCGCAAACAGGATACAGCATTTCAAGTTCCTGAAGTGGTCTGGAACAATCATATTGCAGGTAAATCACCTGAACTACTTGTCAGTAATACCGATGCAAAACCTGAGCTGAAGCAGCAAATCACGCTCAGTCCGTATGCTTCTTATATGTGGTTAATCAAGCAATAACAGAATGAAGTCCATTTTATAAATAGGAAGTGACACTATGGCAATCGATAAAAAACAGGTCGAAGAGATCGTCCGGGCGGTCGGCGGCAAAGACAACATTGAAGCGGCGACACACTGTGTGACACGGCTACGGTTTGCTCTATATGATGAGGACAAAGTGGATACAGAGCTTCTCGATCAGAATGATCTGGTCAAAGGGCAGTTCTCCTCCCAAGGTCAATTCCAGGTCGTCATCGGTCCAGGTCTGGTGGATAAAGTTTATGAAGAGATGATTCAGATTACCGGAGGCGAACGGTCTTCGAAAGATGATGTGAAGGCGGCCGCGGGTAAAAAGCAAAATCCGTTGCAACGTGCCATCAAAACGCTCTCGGACATTTTCATTCCGATCTTGCCAGCAATTATTACAGCAGGTCTACTACTCGGGATTAACAACATTTTGACAGGTCCTGGTATTTTCTTTGATGGAAAATCATTAGTGGATGTGTACCCGGCATGGAAAGACCTTGCCTCCATCATTAACACCATAGCAAGCACTGCTTTTACATTCCTGCCCGCTTTGATCGGTTGGTCAGCGGTGACCCGATTCGGCGGCAGTCCGTTGCTCGGGATTGTGCTGGGTCTGATTCTGGTACATCCCGATCTGCTGAGTGCATATGGTTACGCTGATGCGGTAAACAAAGGCACGGTTCCGACCTGGAATTTGTTTGGCTGGGAGATTGAGAAGATCGGTTATCAGGGTCAGGTATTGCCCGTATTGGTATCGGCGTATCTACTTGCCAAGATGGAAATTTTCCTGAATAAAAGGGTGCATGATTCCATCAAATTGCTGGTCGTAGCTCCTGTGACATTGCTGGTTACCGGATTTCTGGCATTTACGATTATTGGACCGGTTACATTTGCAATTGCAAACGCCATCACATCCGGTTTGATTTACATCTATGATTCGTATGCAGCGCTGGGTGGTCTGATCTACGGTGGTCTGTATGCGTTACTCGTTATTACCGGTATGCACCATACGTTCCTTGCCGTAGACGTACAGCTAATTGGTAGCCAAGGTGGCACCTTCTTGTGGCCGATGCTGGCTTTGTCCAATATTGCGCAGGGTTCGGCAGCACTTGCGATGATGCTTGTGTTACGTGAAAAGAAAATGAGAGGGCTTGCGGCTACCTCATCCGTATCTGCTTTCCTCGGAGTGACCGAACCGGCCATCTTTGGGGTGAATATCCGTTACCGTTATCCGTTTATCTTCGGTATGGTCGGTTCCGCTATCGGTGGTGTACTGCTTACGATGAATAATGTTCAGGCCACGTCCATCGGTGTAGGCGGTGTGCCTGGATTCCTGTCCATTTTCCCGGATAAATGGGGTGTCTTCTTTATCGGTATGGCCATCGTTCTGGTGGTGCCGTTCCTGTTGACCGTTGTGTTTGGACGGGCGAAGTTGAGAAAAGAAGATCAACTTACGGCGAACGGAGGGTCCGCTTCAGGGATCACATCTGCCGAGACAGCAGCAGGAACAGAGATGGCTGAGCGCAATCGTAGTACAGCGAAGCCTGGAAATGCATCTGCAAAAACACTCGAAGTCATGGCGCCATTGACGGGTAAAGCGGTGCCGCTGGAGCAAGTTCCTGACCCGGCGTTTGCCGAGAAACAAATGGGTGAAGGTATCGCAATTGAACCTTCGGGGAATCAAGTGGTTGCCCCATTTGACGCAAAAGTGGCACATGTCATTAAAAGCAAACATGCGGTTATATTGGAACACGCGAGCGGACTTCAAGTGTTGATTCATGTCGGCATTAATACGGTATCCCTTAAAGGGGAAGGTTTCTCTATGTATGTAGACACGGGTGATCGCGTGAGAGCCGGAGAGAAGCTGCTTGAATTTGACCGTAACGTTATCGAAAATGCCGGTTATCCACTCATTACGCCTATTATTATCCCGGATGGTCAGGATATGGTTGAACGGGTTGAAACGGTGACAGGAGATGTCACTTCAAGTCAGAGCGGCGTTCTAAGGATTCATTTGAAAGGATAAATTCATATCTGGTAGTAGTCAAAAGGAGCTGTGAAACCTGCAGCTTCTTTTGACGTTTAGAGGTGTGATTTTCTATAGTCATCATGATAAAATAGTTATGCCATCAAGTAATTACAATTTTTGATAATGAGTCGAAGTGCACTCGTTTGGCGCTTCAGTTGAATGTCAGTCATACGGAGAAAAAGCAGTTCATACAGTGGGTGTACAAGGCGTGTTCCTAGTCAAATGATAAGGAGGAAAGCCATGACTCGGGTAGCGGTGATGGTCATTCATGGACTGGGTATGCAAAAAGAGGATTATGCTGACAAGCTGATCGCTTGCTTGAGCAAAGAAATGGAACGTGTCATGGTGCTGCCAGGCGCCGCGAAACAGATGCTGGATATTGAACCTGTCTTCTGGGCGGACGTGTTCGAGGAGCGGGAAGAGGCTTTGTTTCAACAGTTGGTTCGTTCACCGGGACTGCACTACCAGGCATTACGCCGTTTTGTCATTCATTATCTCGCCGATGCGGTGGCGTACCAACCTGTAGAGAACCAAGGACATCATTATGATGCCGTGCACCGAACGCTGAATCAGGCCATGCACGTTCTCGCACAGCGCAATGGGCCGGAAGCTCCGCTTTGTGTCGTCGCTCATAGTCTCGGAGCTGTCATTGCAAGCAACTTTTTCTATGATCTGCAGTATCCGTCATCCAACCGAATACCGGAAATAGTGGATGTGAATTCGGCTTTGGAGCGGGGAGATACGCTGACCAATTTTTACTCTTTTGGCACAACATTGCCGCTATGGAGTTTGCGCTACGATAATTTCAGCCGTCCCATTCGGGTGCCTGCGCCGCAGGCCACGCATTACTTTCCACATCTGGAAGGGGAGTGGGTTAATTTTTATGAAAGCAACGATATATTAGGTTATCCATTACGTCCCATTGACCCGGCATATGCGGCCGCTGTGAAGGAGGATATTGAGGTGCGTGTCGGTGGACCAGCTACAAGCTGGAATCCACTGAGCCACGGAGGATATTTTACCAGTGAGCACATGAACCGCAGAATCGCCCAAGGGTTAGCGCGAACATGGACATGGGTAAATCGCTCAAGATAACAGAATGCTATATGAAGCAGATGAAGGAGGAAACATCATGGAATGCAGGACGGGATGTGCCGCATGTTGTATTGCCATATCCATATCATCACCGATTCCCGGCATGCCTGAAGGCAAACCTGCTGGAGTGCGATGTATCCAACTGACGGACGATAATCGCTGCGGTATATTCGGTCAGGCCAGCCGCCCGGCAGTATGTAGTGGATTGCAGGCTGAGGAAGCGATGTGCGGCAGCAACAATCAGGAAGCCTTTCATATTTTGACACAGTTGGAACAGCAAACAGCACCAGGCCTAAGATGAAAGACTTGTTTGATTATAGAAGGTTAATTATACTTAATATGGAATAATATTGATTGTGGAAGGGGGATTAATAATGGATTGGATCAAACGTCTAGTGAAAGTGGTTGGCCATATGATGAGCGATCTGTGGATGGGTTCATATCGCCGCAACTCCGATCATTATGATGAGCAAGCTCCAAGTCCAAAAAATAAACCGAGATATTACACTTTTGTTGTTCTAGCAGCGGTAGTCACGGTGGGTATAGTCGTTCTTATGTATAATCCAAAATATTGGTAGGTAATCAAGGAGAAATAATCCAAAAAAGAGAGTATCCCGTGAGTGCTACAGCATGAGGATACTCTTTTTTTAGTTGTTTATGGTTACGATCTGTCTGCAAGAACAGTAACAGAGGGCTTTGGCTCTCTAAACATGAAGAAGTACATCAGGGAAGAGATGACGTAAAGACAGCCTGTAATGCTGAACGTAACCGCGTATCCCCAATAGGTTCCATAGGTAGTAACCAGATATGACTGCACGGGCCCCATCGTGGCCCAACCAATCATAAACGAAGTTTGCATCATGGAGTTGGCGATCCCGCGGCGTTTATCCGAGATCCGGTCCACTAATATGGCGGAATGAATTGGATTAGCCGCATTCATCAGCGCTTGCCTGAACAAAAAGCTGACGGATGCAATGAAAAGCAGGTTCGTAAAGCCTGTAAATAACAGGAAGGGTAGCGATAATACTTGAAAAATAACTACAGCTCGTACACTGCCAACTTTGGCAGCTAACGTTGGGCCAATCAACATGGACACAATGGTCATGATCTGACCGAGTGCAATCAGGATGCTCATGCCGCTTAATGATACGGCGAAGCGATTCGTAAAATACAAATTCAGATAAGGCACAACGAGCCCTGATCCTAATCCGATCAGCAACTGTGTCACAATGAACTGACCAATCAGCTTGGTATCTCTTTTTTTAATACGTGTGTCATCATCAACGGGTAATGGTGTTATCACAGCACGAGTAAGCTCCGCTTCAGCCCTCTGAACAGATTGTTGGCTAGGCTGAAGTTGTTTCGTATTTAGATCTGTACTAGATTTCTGATTCTCGGTTACAAAAAGCAACGGAATGAATGCGGCTAGTGTCGCAGCTCCGCCCATAAATAGGACCGTCTGCAATCCGGTGACTTTGGCCATGCCGGCAGAGTGAAGCACGTCTGCAAGCACGCCTCCGCCCAGACTGCCAAGAACCTGAGATGCAAGCACCAAAGAGGAATAATAGCTAAACATTTTGAGACGCTGACTTTTTTTGACGTTCTCTGCGAGATAAGGAATAGCGAGTACCTGAAAAACACCAGCAAACAGCCCAGAAAATACAGCAAACCAGATCAACCCGCTGGCGGCATAATCGAAGGATCGTCCGATCAGAAAAGCACCGCTGAATAGTGCCCCGATAATCAACAATTTTTTGCGGCTGAACTTGTCACCGCTAAATCCAATAGGAATGAACATGATTGCTGTAGCAAGAGATTGGATACTGACAATTTGACCATTCATGGTGTCATCGTAACCTAAGCCTTGAATGTACAGATTATAAAGAACCGAGAACATGCCGTTTCCGATCTGATACAGCAGACTTGCCAGAAAGAACAGTTGAATATTGCGAGACCACCCGCCAATTTCAACCTGAATCTGTCGTAAAGCTCTCAAGTGACTCCCTCCAGTCTGCCTGTGCAGTGATACCAGTGTAACAGGAAAGGCAGATTTTCGGAAGAATTGACCACTGTTTATTTTGTTACAGGGGAATCTGTGACACGAGCAATCACAAATCCGTCGTATCCTTTACTACCTACGGTTTGCAGTGCCGTGGCTTCAAGATGAGGGTGATCTCCGATGCATTCGAGAAAGGTTCGAACCCCTTGAACTCTTGGGTCTTCACTGTCAGAGTGAATGACTTCCCCGTCCCTTATAATATTATCTCCGATGATCAAGCTTCCTGGTCGTGTCAGACGTAAAGCCCATCTCAGGTAATCCGGATTACTCGGTTTATCAGCATCGATGAAAATCAGATCAAAGGGTTCAGGGTACTCTTCCTTAATATCAGGAAGGGAGGTTAGTGCCGGGCCTACTCGAAGATCTACTTTGTGCATTAGTCCGGCCCGGGTCAGATTGGCTTGTGCGATTGCCGCATGTTTAGGTTCTGACTCCAGCGAGACAATTCGTCCATGATCTGGCAGGGCTCTGGCCATCCAGATGGTGCTGTAAGCACCTAGAGTTCCGATCTCCAGTACGCGCGAGGCCCCCTGTATTTTCAGCAATAGCTGAAGGAACTTTCCCTGATTCGGTGTGACATCATGTGACGGTAGCCCTGCTTCTGCATTGGCTTCAAGTGCAGCTTGCAAGTCTTTGTCGTTTGGAAGAAGAAGGCTGTTTATATAATGATCGACCTCATTCCAACGGGCGGGCTGGTTAACCTGGCTATTATTCAAATCATGTTTACTCATTACACATCTTCCTTTCTGTTTAGCTGAATTCGTATTTCTTATAATTCAACTATAGAGGAGATTGACATATAAATAAAATATATATTTTGTATGTTAATATATATTAAAGTTATATATTATGATGGATAAAAATGTTGGACCAGTACGTAAGTAAGCAAGGAAGAGGAGAAGATGTATGAATTTGCATGGATTACGATTGTTTCACGCCATTGTGAAGTACGGCGGAGTTACCCGGGCTGCGGAAGAATTGAATATCAGTCAACCTGCGGTATCTTCTCAGGTCAAACGGTTTGAGCGTGAACTAGGCATAGTGCTGTTTGGTTCCGAAGGACGAAAACTTGTACTTACCGATGCAGGGAAACATTTAATGGAATATGCCGAGCGATTATTCATGCTGGAACTGGAAGTGGAGCAATTTGTGGAGGACATGAGGGAGGGGAAAAAAGGACTGATTCGTCTTACGGCGACTTACTTGCCGGCCAATTTTTTGCTGCCACGTTGGATTGCCACGTTCAAGCAGACACATGAGGATGTTGAGCTTGTCGTAAGCACAAGCAATACACAGATGGCTTTTGACCAGTTGTTTCGTTATGAAGCTGAGATTGCGATATACGGAGGAAGTGGAGTCAGTCATCCGGGTGTGCATTGGGATAAGTTATTCGAAGATGAAATGTGGTTTGTGGTGCATCCAGATCATCCGTATGCAGGTCAAAACATTACATTGCACGAGATGATGGATGAGCCATTCGTAATGCGTGAGAAAGGCAGTGCAACACGGGAAAGACTGGCTGCCTTGTGTACGACCAATAACCTGCCCTCCCCACGAATAACACTTCAGTTCAACGGATTGAACGAAACGATTAGCGCAGTAAAGGCAGGATATGGTGCTAATTTCATCTCATCCCTTGTTGTAAGAGAGGACGTTAATCAAGGCAAACTTGCCCGTGTATATGTACAAAACGTACAGTTACAGAATACGATTGCCATCTGTACACGGGCAGGGGAACAGCTGACGCCGGCAGCAAGACAATTGGTTCAATGGATCAGGAAAGAAGCCCTTGCGATGCACTCTGCAATAAATCATTGAGCATTGTGAAATTGTTTCAGTAGCACATATTCGCAAGATGTTCCTCACTCCGGATTACGATGTAACTCTAATTCTTTGCCCCAAGACGCGAATCTTGCCTGAAGCGTTACGCCAGCAATGACCAGTACAGGAACCCACACCGCTACCAGGGGCACATGATGGAAAAGCAATGCTGCGATGATGACTCCGCCGAGATAGATCACAACTGCGCCTGCTCGCAGGTAGGCGTCAGAGGACAGCGCTTTGACCAAGGAGCGGATATTGGCATGTTTTAACCGATGAAGAATGCTTACAGCATCTTCAATCACCGCTGCCAGATTATTGGTCAGCACCGTTGTAGAGATTCCCGCAATACCAATCCTTCGGGCAGCCGTTGTTTGCATCCCCATGGCGATCGCAAGCAGTACAATTAACAGATAGGATAATTGCTCGGAAAAGGGACTGATTATAAGGATTGCAAAGAGCAGAAGTAGTATGCTTTCAACGGTAAATACGGCAGTTACCCGCGGTGACCAACCATTTTTGGTTTTGACCTTTCCAAGCATATGTGCCGCAATTGCATTCCCCGCAATAAAACCGATGAGGGCGAGCAAAGCCCGCAGTACAACAAATTCCTGAGCGCGGGCAATCGCGATACCCAGCAGCACGATGTTTCCAGTCATATTAGCTGTGAGTACATGCCCAAGTCCCAGATATCCGATGACATCGACCATACCGGCTGACATGCAGAGCAGTAACATGGCGTATTTCTGGAGGTGATTGTGATTCATATTTTCCCGTCCTTTCAAGCAAACATAACTCCTCCAGTATACAGCTAATGTACCGCCTTCATCAAAACGAAATCTGAACCAAAGCGGCACATGTACATTTCTAAAATTCGTTTATTCATGTCAGATGTTTTATAATGATATAGAAGACATGTCATAAGACCAGCATGCATACGAACGTATACAAGTTGGTTATCAAATCATAGAGGTGTCAAAAGAAAGGAAGAAACTGATGATGAATGCTCCGCATCCGATTGACCAGTTCAAGAAATTTAAATACGAAATTACACGATTTATGATGATCTATAAATTTGCGCTGGATCAGATGGAAACCAAAATTGAAGTGCTGAAAGAAGAGTTCCAGTCCCTTCATGACTACAGTCCGATTGAGCATACCAAGTCGAGATTGAAGTCTCCCGAGAGCATTATGAACAAAATGTTCCGTAAAAATCATGAGCTGACGTTTGAAAGCATCAAGCAAAATATCAAGGATATTGCTGGTGTACGTATCACATGTTCGTTCATTTCTGATATTTATCGAATTAAGGATATGCTGTGCAACCAAAGTGACTTGCGTGTCCTCGAAGTGAAAGACTACATCCAAAATCCGAAACCGAACGGGTATCAAAGTTTGCATCTGCTTGTTGAAGTGCCGGTATACATGTCCAATGGCGAGGAACGTGCCTGTGTTGAAATTCAGATTCGTACAATCGCGATGGATTTCTGGGCGAGTCTGGAACATAAAATCTTTTATAAATACAACAAAGATGTTCCGGAACATTTAACAAGAGAATTGAAAAGTGCGGCGGATTCTGCCAATGCATTGGATCACCAAATGGAACGCTTGCACCGTGAGATCCAGGAGATCAAGGACGCGGAGAACGAGCGGGATGAGGAGGAGCTGCGCCGTATTATTATTAATAATCAGCAGTTTACCTTGCCTAACAACTTGCTAAGATTGCTTGGAGGCGGAGAGGACTAAACATGAATATGGCAACACGATTGGGAAGAAAGGGATATATTGGGGATGAAAAGTAAAGCAACAGCTTCATTACACACCACGGCTACGCCAAGAGTGAGAATGGCGCTAATTCTCGGGACGCTCTCCGCATTCGGACCGCTGTCTCTGGATATGTATCTGCCAGCCCTGCCAACGCTCGCGGATGAATTTGGCTCGTCCACTTCGTATGCTCAGCTCAGCCTGACAGCTTGTATGATCGGGCTTGCGCTGGGCCAGCTGCTTGCGGGGCCATTAAGCGATGTGAGAGGTCGTCGCATACCGCTGATTGCCGGACTTGTGCTGTATACGATTGCGTCTATATTATGCCTGGTTAGCCCAACGATGGGGTCATTCGTTGTGTTACGTTTTATTCAGGGTCTGGCCGGAGCGGCGGGGATTGTCATTGCGCGTGCAGTGGTCAGGGACGTATACGAGGGTCCAGAACTGACCCGCTTCTTTTCTCTGTTAATGCTTATTAATGGAGTGGCACCTATCGCGGCACCGATTATAGGTGGACAAATTCTGACGTATACTTCATGGCGAGGCGTATTTATTTTGCTAAGTCTTATCGGGGTGCTCGCGCTTCTCGCAGTCATCTTTGGTTTGGGCGAGACACTTCCGGCGCATAAAAGATCGAGCGGGGGGCTTAAGCAGACGCTGCTGACGTTTGGCAGCATAGCGAGGAATCGCCGTTTTATGGGTTATGCTCTAACGCAAGGTTTCGCAGCGGCAGGCATGTTCGCTTACATATCGGGATCACCATTTGTGCTTCAGAAAATATACGGGGTGTCCCCTCAAATGTTCAGTATATGTTTTGCCATCAATGGACTGGGCATTATTCTTGCCAGCCAGATCGCCGGACGGCTAGCCGGTAAGGTATCGGAGACACGGCTGTTAATCGCCGGATTACTTATAGCGGCTGTCGGAGGAACTTCCTTACTTGTCGCGATTCTTGCTGGAGGCGGGCTGATTTCAGTTCTAATCCCCTTATTCTTGGTTGTGTCCAGCTTGGGGTTGATTAATACAGCGTCGTTCGCGCTGGCTATGGCTGATCAGGCGAAATCGGCTGGAAGTGCATCAGCGTTGATTGGTGTTATGACCTTTCTGTTTGGCGGACTCGTTGCTCCACTCGTGGGTCTTGGAGGAGAACATACAGCAGTGCCCATGGGAATTGTGATCGCATGTGCTGATCTGGGGGCATTGCTCTTGTATGTTGTCATGATCGGTAGGAGTAAACCGAAACAGACCGTTTCTACAACATCATAGTACTTAAGTATAACCAGGAACGGCCCGCAGGGAAGCATAGTCTTCCAATGCGGGCCTTTTAGTCTGTCTGCCACTAACAAAGGGCGAACAGAATTTGGGTGTTGAGCAGAATTCCTGGTGTCTGGTATGGATAGAAATAGCCAACAACAAAGCCAAACAGATTAATAGCAGGCCACATTAAATACACATCATTATACGTAAACACGAGCGACCAACGGTTATAACAGAAATTAGGGAGTACACGCTGCTCTTGATCCCGTGGCGCGGCCGCACCTGTTTGGGCAAATTGAACGGCTTGTGTCAGGCTTTGCGGTTGCTGCTGGAGGAAGAGTGGCAGTAGTCCAGGACTGCTTTTGATAAGGTTATACAAAAATAACATCTCGGCAGGCGGCTGACCGACCGGGCGAGGATAGGCGCTTAGCAGGGAAGGGAGATTCCCCTGAGCTAGCTGTGCGGGTACACCTGGAGCTGGGCCCGGACCAGGACCCGGTATGCCACCAGAGAAATAGGGACCCGGAGGGGTTCCTGCACCAGGAATGAAAGGAGGATAGGAGCCCGGGCTTCCGGGAATGCCTGGCGGAGTTTGCCCTCCAGGGAGACTACCTCCACCCGGGAAGAGTGGAGGGAATTGAATGGAACGATCTTCGCCGTAACTTGTATAACGACCATCATAATAACCTGCATAAGGGGAATAAACATGGTTCATGTTCAAGAACATCCTTCCTGTCATCTTATTCTGAAAACAGTCTATGATGGTATTCGCCTAGATGTGATTGTTCACAAGTGTGTATTTCTAAACATGAGCAATGAAAATGGGACACTCATGATGGCCATTAGGTCTATACAAGTATTTTTTTGTTTTTATGGACGGTATGCATATATAATAACGATGAAGAAAGTAGAAGGTTAAGATGCTGAGGATCAGGCTCATGCATGCGATTAGGAAAGGGGACTTACATATGTATTCACTAAATCCGGAAGAACTCACGGCTAAAGATAATTATAAATTAATGAGCGGTTCAATCGTACCGCGTCCGATTGCCTTTGTAACTACGCTCTCAGATCATGATGGAATCATTAATGCAGCGCCATTTAGCTTTTTCAATATCGTGAGCTCTGATCCACCATTGTTATCCATCTCGGTTGGACGTAAAAATGGTGTAATGAAGGATACGGCACGCAATGTGCTCGCCCATAATGAACTGGTTGTGCACATTTGTGACGAAGACATGATTGAAGACGTGAATGAAACTGCGGCTTTACTGGAGCCACATGAAAGTGAATTAGAACGGACTCATCTGACGACTGTACCCAGTTCCGTGGTCGCTGTACCCGGAATTCAGGAAGCCTTGATCCGGATGGAGTGCAAGCTGTATCAACATATTCCGATCTCGAATAATGCAGGCGTGCCTGTAAGTGACCTGCTTCTCGTGCGCATTGTACATTATCATTTTAGCGAAAAGGTCTATCTTGCGGATAAAGGTTATATCTTAATGGATCAATTAAAACCAGTCAGCCGTCTGGCAGGGAATGATTATGCCAAACTGGGTGATCGATTCACCGTCATTCGGCCAGAATAATTGGATGTAAATTAAAACAGTGAGGACGGACAGCCCCATGTAGCATATACATGAGGCTATTTGTCTTTGTTTCATTAGGAACATAATCATGTTTGTTCATGAATAGACTTGTACTAAACAAAGCATATCTTATGGTGCTAACCATAATTAGAATCCAATTTAAATGCAGAGGAGCTTGGGGATGGGATATCGAAGCTTGGCTGCTCTCATTAGTCGATATCCGTGGTTTATTATCATCTGCTGGGTGTTTATCATCGGGATGTCAGTCGCTTGGGCATGGAAGTTACCTGACATGGTTCAGGATCACGGGTTGAAGCTGGCTGGGGGACAAGCCCAAGCCGTAGAACAGATATTGGACCAGGAATTTGGCTCCCCGCCCGATCCGGTCGTGTTACTTTTTAATAAACATCCCAATACTTCTGAGATATCCTTCAAGACGTGGATTCAAGAACAGCTTGCCGCAGTCCGCACCTTGCCAGCGATATCCTCAGTGATTTCCCCTTTTGATGTAAACACACAGGGTAGAATGTTGCGTGATAATCAGGCTTATGCTCTGGTATACATGGACATCGCACCTCACCGAATGAAGCATCCACTAGCTCAATTACGCGAGCTTCTTGAAGAGGACAAGCAAGTCCATCTGCCTGGAACCGTACAACTTACAGGGAAAACAGTTGTGCAACAGGATGTAAATCGACTGAGCTTTCAGGATTTAGAACGAGCAGAGATCGTCGGGATACCGATTGCATTAATCGTTCTTTGCTTTGCATTCAGAGGACTGTATGCGGCATGTATTGCTGTCATGATGGGAATCAGTGCAGTGATTATGGCAATGGGCATAACGTCTCTACTGGGTCAATACCTGGAGCTGTCCAATTTTATTATTAACGTTATTCCAATGGTGGGTATGGCGCTCAGTATTGATTTTGCACTTATTATTTTGAGCAGATATAGGGAGGAATTAAAGCAGCGTTACGCAAGCAGAGACAAGTTCAATAGTGAGCGCAACAGCATCAACCAACGTGAAATTTTGGAACGGACATTGTACACAGCTGGTCGAGCGGTTCTGTTCTCAGCGGCATGTGTGTTCCTGGGTTTGCTGGGTCTTCTCTGGATCAGGCTACCTATGTTTCTCAGTGTATCGCTTGGGGCTACCATTGTTCTGGTGCTGTCCTTATTGTTAAATGTAACGTTGTTGCCAGCCATTCTTTCAATAAGTGCAAACAGAGTATTTGCTCAGATAAAACCCACAGCCAGCAGTTCTGGAGAACGAATAAAAGATGAAACGCTTGAACGAAACTTCTGGCACCGCTGGTCAGCGATGGTCATGAAACGTCCTGTATGGATGGGGGTTGCAGGTACTACGCTGCTGCTATGTTGTGTGTTTCCCTTTACACGGATGGATTTGTCCGTTCCCGATGCTTCCTCCTTACCTGCCAGAATGGAGTCCCGTCAAGCATCGGAGCAGATCGAGCAAAATTTCGGTCAGAAGCATATTACTCTGGTCGATATGATCATCGGGAAAAAGGATGAGCCGTTAACAGACTCTCACTGGAGGGTAGCCAAACACAAAGTAACCAGGTTTCAACAGGATGAAAGAGTGGTGAGTATTCACTCTCAAGGGGGGATTTCGGATTCCTTTATTCGCTTAACGGTCGGTGTATACGGCGAAGCGGGTTCAGATGAGATGAAGGAATGGCTGCGACAGACAAGAGCAGAGGATGTAACAGCTGGGCCGGAAGGCATTCCGATTCGTTATGGCGGCGAAGCAGTTTATGAAGATGAAATAATGCATGAAATTGCGCAACAGTTACCCAAAGTACTTGTATTTGTCGTGGTAAGCAATTATCTGGTGTTGCTACTCGCATTCCGTTCTCTGCTAATACCATTAAAAGCGATTCTGATGAACTTACTTAGTCTGGCCGCATCCTTTGGCATACTTGTATGGGTCTTTAACGAAGGTCATCTGGGTATGGAAGTATCTTCAATTGCGATCATGATTCCGGTATTCATTGCTGGCCTTGTGTTCGGCATATCGATGGACTATGGCGTCTTCATGTTAAGCCGTATTCAGGAAGTATACAGACAAACAGGAGATAGTGACACAGCGGTTCAACAAGGCTTGGCTTCAACAGGTCGTTTAATTACGTCTGCAGCAGGTATTTTACTGGCGGTAACGGTTCCTTTTGCTTTTGCTGAGATTGAAGGGGTAAGACAGTTAGGCATTGGGATCACAGCAGCTGTATTTATCGATGTGACGCTAATCCGTCTTGTGCTTGTTCCATCCTTGATGAAACTGATGGGGAGATGGAACTGGTGGCTACCTGGCTGACGTAGTGTAAACAAGAAGGGGATATGGAAGCACCAGACTTCTGTTATCTGTAGAAAGAAAAAGGGTATTCTGTATGTAACCTGAATTCGGGCTACGGAATACTCTTTTTTATTTAACTTATTAGAATGAAAGCGATTTGTGGTCTAAAGCCGTAAACTAAAGGTGGCGACGATGTTACTTCTAGTACTATAATAGATAAGGGTTACCAAATTTTTCAATTCACCACTAGCATCATTCCAGCACCTATAGGAGGTACACTGAAACATGTCCGAAATCGAAGCTTATCTGCAGCAACAAACCACACTTCGAGGTCGTTCTGCGTATGATGCAGATCAACCATTGGAGTTATGGCAACATCAATTGCGTACACGTGTCCAAGAAAGGCTGGGCGATTTTCCGATGATGCCCGCTGCTTTGAACCCTGTCGTACTGGAACGTGTTTCATGCGATGGCTACATCCGGGAGCGGATTGAGATCACAACGTATGAGGGATTACGGATGCCCATTTATCTTTTAACCCCCAATAATGTAAGCGCTACCGATATGAAGAGGCCTGCTATTGTTGCTTGTCATGGACACGGCTATGGGAGCCGGGAGATTTGCGGAATGGAGCCGGATGGTTCGCCACGGGCAGGGGAGCCTGGATTACACAAAGATTTTGCCGTTGCGCTCGTGAAGCGTGGGTACGTTGTGGCTGCTCCAGAACTGCTTGGGTTTGGAGACAGAAGACTGGATGAGGATCGAGAGGCGCCGCCAGGCGCAAGTTCCTGTACGAAGATCGCCGCACATCTGCTTATGGTGGGTAAAACGCTCGCAGGACATCGGGTCTATGAAACAACGCGTGTGTTGGATTATTTATCCACTCGACCTGAAGTTGATTCAGAGCGGATCGGAAGCATGGGCATCTCCGGTGGGGGGCTGGTTACAGCCTTTACAGCAGCATTGGACGAACGATGCAAAGTGGTCGTGGTCAGTGGTTACGCAAGTACGTTTCATGGCAGCATTCTGGATCGCAATCATTGCCTCGACAACTACATTCCGGGGATTCTACAGGAAGCAGAGCTGCCGGATATCATCGGTCTGATTGCTCCGCGGCCTCTATTTCTGGAGATCGGAAGTGAAGATCTTGTATTTCCGCTACATTCGGCACGAGAGGCTCACGAACGGTTGAAAATGATTTATGAGCATGCTGGTGCAGGACAAGCACTGGATGCCGATTATTTCGACGGTGGACATGAGATAAGCGGTGCAAAAGCCTATGATTGGCTTGAACAGGTATTGTAATCGTAGTAGTAACCGTAATTTTTCATCATGATCTGGAATGTGATGGGTACAAAACCGTATCATTCGAATTCGAGAGGAGCGTTATATGATGAAATGGACAACTTCTTTACGAATCATGTTATGTACTGTACTTGCTACGAGTCTGATCGCGGTTGGGTTTGGGAGTGACAGAGCAGAGGTGGCCGAGGCTGCATCGGATCATTACAAATTCGATTTTGGCGCAGGAGCAGTGGCGAACGGATATACTGGAGTGTCTGCCTCAACGGCCTATACAGCTGCAAGGGGGTATGGTTTCAACACTCCGGCTAATATGAAAAATGTTTCCGCATCCGGTAGTGGTGTTGCAAGTGATGCCGTTCAATTTCTGAAATTTGGTACGAAAAGTGATAATACGTTCAATGTTGACCTGCCGAATGGTCTGTATGAGGTCAAAGTGACTCTGGGTAACACCGCCAGAGCTAGTGTGGCAGCCGAAGGGGTCTATCAGATCATGAATATGACGGGCAACGGTGCAACCGATCAATTCCAGATTCCAGTGACAGACGGACAGTTGAATCTGCTGGTAACGGAAGGGAAGGCGGGTACTGCTTTTACGTTAAGTGCCCTTGAAATTCGGAAACTTTCCAACCAGTCTGTCACGAATCGCACGATCTATATTGGTGGAGATTCAACGGTGTGCAACTATTATCCGCTTGGTAGCAGCGTACAGGGGGGCTGGGGGCAGTTGCTTCCTACCTATGTAAACAATACAACTTTCCAGGTTCGTAACATGGCCACAAGCGGGCAGATTGCCAGAGGGTTCCGTGATGATGGTCAGATGGAAGCGATTCTGAAGTATATCAAACCGGGTGACTATTTTATTCTACAGCTCGGAATTAATGATACAAACGCCAAGAACAATACAACTGAGGCCCAGTTCAAAGAAATCATGCGCGATATGGTTCGTCAGGCGAAAAACAAAGGCGCAACCGTTATTCTTTCGACACCTCAAGGGCGGGCAACAGACTTTAATTCGGCCAATGTGCATCAAGCCGAGAACCGTTGGTATAACGCATCTACGCGTGCACTGGCACAGGAAGAGGGAGTAACACTCGTGGATCTGAACAAGCTCAGCTCGGCATACTTCACTTCCATTGGGCCGGCAGCTACGCTTGCTCTGTACATGAATGGCGATAGCTTGCATCCGAATCGGCAAGGGGCATCACAGCTTGCTCGAATCGTGGTTGCAGATCTGAAACGCCAAGGCTTAAATGGTTTCTAATAAGAAAGTAGTGTGTTGGGTAAGTTCTATCTGTATTTGAAGTACACAAACGATATTTAGGTTATATAAGAAATCCCCTCGAGGAAAGCCGCTTACGCGCGATATCTCCAGGGGATTTTTTACTTATTTTCGCCACCTATATAAGTTGAAAAATTTTTTTACACATTAACGGAGAGGACAGAAAAAACCTGAAGAAGCGCTAAGCGTTCGCCTTTATCACCGGATTTTTCCCTTTGGAAAAGGGAATGTAAAAATCCGGGGATAACAGCGATCGGAAGGTTATTCTGTCATCGGAGTGTCTAGTGTAAACCTCTTAATTTAGCCTCTATATAAGCTACTCCATCATATCCTTTGCTTCGTGGTTCATCTTTTTCCCTTTTAACAACGGTTCAAGTTCGTCTTGTACACTTTGCTCCCAGAGAGGTACATCGGTGCGGTAGGCCGCACGGCCGTTCAGGTGCCCCGCAACAGGCGCAGTGATGAAAACAAACAAAATACCGAGTAGCAAGCGAGCACTGATATAGTTGTCAAAATACCAAAAGAAGAAAAATGCACCGCTCAGCACACAAAACACGCCTAGTGTCATGCTTTTGGTGGCAGCGTGGGCTCTCAAATATACATCAGGCAGACGAAGGAGTCCGAAGGCACTAAGTGCACTAAGGAGGGCCCCAAGTAACACCAGTAGCCCAATTCCCGTTTCAGCGGTGCTACTAACGATCTCCTTCATTTTTAAACACCGCCCCTCGTTCAATATAACGTGCAAATGCGACTGTGCTTAGAAAAGCCAGAATGCCGATCAGCAAAATGATGTCCAGATAAGCCTGTGTCTTCAGCATCATGGAGAGTACAGCTACGATGGCAATGACATTGATACCGATCGTATCAAGAGCCGTAATTCGGTCAGCCATGGAGGGGCCGCGAAGAACACGATACAAACAGGCCAGAATCGCTAGAGATAGAATGAGCAGTGAGATAAACAGTAGTGAGGATAACATTAACGTGTCACCTCCATGATTGCTTTTTCAAACGTATTCTGAATATCGTTTCGCAGTTTCTCTTCATCTTTGATATCCAGTGCATGGATGAAAAGCTTACGCTGATTCCCCGAAATTTCAAGCGGCAGTGAACCTGGCGTCAATGAGATCAGCAGACACAGCAGTGTCACTTCCCAATCCGAAGATAACTGTGTGCGATAGGTGAAAATGCCTGGTCGAATGTCTAGCCGTGGTTTGATAATCTCTCGAATGACCTCAATGCTTGCTCGAATGAGTTCTTTGAACAGCAATCCGATCAATTTGAAGATAGCCCACACTCGAACGATGTAGAAGCGCTGCGGGAAGAAACGTCGCATGCCTCCGATGAGGAGCAATCCAAGCATATATCCAATGAGAAAACCAACGCCATTCCAGGCATTATTCAAAAACATCCAGACAAAGGCAATGATAAGATTGAGTACAATTTGAAAGGCCATAGACATCTACTCCTTCAATACGGCATCAATATAAATGTTGGGATGTAGCAGAATATCACCTGCGCGAGACGTGAGCTGAAACATACCTTCAGCCCCCAGACCCATGACGATGATAAAAGCAAACAGAATTCCGGCAGGAATCAGCAGTCCGTTCACTGCATAGGGACGTCTTGCCATGCCTGCAGGAGGCTCACCCCAGAACGCCTGAATGAAAATGCGGAGTACCGAATACAGCATGAGTAGACTAGAGAGAACGGCAACACCAGTTAAACCGTATAATCCGGCTTCGAAGCCGCCCTCAAACAGCATTAATTTTCCCGGGAATCCACTGAACGGAGGCAGACCCGCAAGCGCAAGCGCACTGATGAAAAACATCCATCCCAGCACGGGATAACGTTGGATTAGTCCACCCATGTTATCGAGCCTGGAAGTTCCCGCAACAGCAATGAGAGCACCGCCGAGCAGGAAAAGCAGTGTTTTGATCAACATGTCATGCAGCATATAGAACAGTAATCCTTCCAGAGCACTACGGCTGGCAGCAGCCATACCAAACGCGACGAAACCTACGCCAGCGACGACATTATAGATCAAAATTTTGTTCACATCACGGTAGGAGATCGCTCCAATCACACCCAAAATCATTGTGGCACCCGCCATCCAGCCGATCAGAGCATTAAAGAAGTCTGGATCATGATAGAAAATCAACGTAAATGTCCGCACAATGGCATACAGGCCAACCTTGGTCAGCAACCCGGCGAATAACGCGGTAACGACGGCGGGCGGAGCTGCATAAGAGCCGGACAACCAGAAGAACAGGAACAAGCCCGCCTTAATGCTGAATACAATCAAGAAAAGAACTGCAATCAGTGTGACTACTCCGCTCTGTCCCACCTCAGCAATGCGTACCGACAAATCAGCCATATTCAGCGTACCCGTGATGGAATACAGAAAGCCGATCGAAGCGACAAATAAGGCAGAAGACACGATATTGATCAGTACATATTTAATCGTTTCACGCAGCTGTCTTTCCGTGCCTCCGAGTACAATGAGAGCGTAAGAAGAGATCAGCATCAATTCAAAGCTGACAAACAAATTGAACAGATCCCCGGTTAGAAACGATGCGTTCACGCCCGCAATCAAAAAATGAAAGAACGGATAGAAGTGATGTTGCTCCCGCTCCTTGTTGATGCTTCGAAAAGCATAGAGCAGGCAAGCCAGCGCAATGATGGAAGCAGCAACAACCAGCAAGGCTGCGACCATATCGGCAACAAGTACGATTCCATAAGGTGCTTTCCAGCCACCCATATTGAGTGTCAATACGCCAGATTGGGCAACACGTGTGATGAGTATGGTTGAGACCGTTGCAGTGGCTAACAGACCAATCACGCTAAAGAAACGTTGTATATTGATTTTACGGAAGAACAACAGAGTGATCACGCCCGTGACCAGTGGAAGCAGGATAGGCAGAACCACAAGATTATTCATATGGACGCCCCCTTACTTCTTCCATGTCATCCGTTCTCAGCTTCAGATAAGAACGGTAAGAAAGGACAAAAAAGAAGGCTGTCAGACCAAAATTGATGACAATGGACGTTAAAATCAACGCTTGAGGGAGCGGATCAACGTATTTCTCCGCCATTTCTCCCAGTAGTGGAGGAGCCCCCGTCTTGAGACGTGACATCGTAATTAACAACAGGTGCACTCCATGTGTCAGAATCGACATGCCTAGTACGATACGGAGCAGGCTCCGTGACAAGATTAGAAAGACGGCAACCGCAAACAAAATGCCAACGGCCACACACATCAAAATTTCCATATCAACGATCCTCCCCGATCTGTAAAATGATAGTCATGGTGACGCCGAGCACAGCGAGGTATACGCCTAGGTCAAACAGCATGGCTGTAGCAAGCTCTGTCTCGCCCAGCAGGGGCAGTTCGAAATATCCGAATGTCTGACTGAGAAATGGGACACCGAACAGGAATGAACCTGCACCAGTAAGCAAAGCTATGGCTAAACCAATGGCTGTCAAACTTCGAAAATCGATGGGCAGCGCTTTGCGTATCGTATCCGTACTAAAGGCCAGAGCGATTAGTACGAGGGCTGCAGCTGTGACGAGTCCACCGATGAAACCACCGCCAGGATTATGATGCCCGGCAAAGAACAGATGCATGGAGAAGGTTAAAATGATAAACACAACCACTTTCGTTGTGGTTTGCAACAAAACATCATTACTTTGCAAAGGAACCGTGTCCCAGGACAATGTACTACGCTCGCGGTTTCCGTATTTTTTGGTGTTGTCCGCTTCATCGTCAAGCTCGGGTTCTTCGTCCTTTTTCTCCTCATTTTTACGGAATTTCAATCGGGCTCCAAGATCCTTCGCTTCGAGATTCAGGTTGATCATGGAGTAGATGGACAATGAGGCTACGCCAAGAACCATAATTTCAAGTAATGTATCATAACCGCGGAAATCCACCAGCAATACGTTTACGACATTTTTACCACCCGCGGAACTGTAAGCTTCCTGAAGAAAGAAAGCCGAGATGCTATCCAAGGATACTGTGCCGCTTGCAGCGAGTGCGACGAATGTCATCACAACGCCAACGGAAACAGCTACAATGGCATTCACCGTGAGATAGCGGGAGCTGGACTTGCCACGTTGTAACTCGGGCAGATGGTAGAAGCAGAGCAGGAACAATGCGACGGAGACCGTCTCTACAATCATCTGCGTCAGCGCAAGATCGGGTGCCCGGAACAAGACAAACAGCAGTGTAACCAGGTAGCCGACAGCTCCGGTCATAATGACAGCAGATAATCGGTTTTTCGCAAAAGGAATGGAAATGGCGGCTGCAATCAGCGTGACCAGCAACACGATTTCATAGAATGAGTAGGGTGCATTATCCTGCACATGCCAGGTAATATTTTCGCCAGACCGGAAGAAGGCGTAAACGAGTAGCGCAACGGTAAATGAGAAAATATAAACCAGATAATTGCGGACGGAGCCGTTCATATAAGCTTCTGTCCACTTCTGTGCATAGTGCTGTACATTGTCTAGAACAACATGATACATATTGTTAATCGTTAATCCCTGTGGATAATGCTCATAAATATTCCTCCATCGTGGCAGTAACTTGTATAACATGACCCCCAGCGCAATAACGCCGATAGTCATGAACAATTCGGGAGTCCAGCCATGCCATAAGGAGAAATGTACATCAAAGCGTTCATCCCCATTCAGAAGGGAAGGGAGAACGGCAGCCATTGCCGGTTCGATCAATGACCCGGACAGTAGATCCGGAAAGAGTCCAAAACCGATGACCAGCGCGCCTAGAACGATCGGTGGGATGAGCAAGCCGATAGGCGCTTCATGTAATTTCTCGACAGGTAACTCACTTCGGCTACGACCGAGGAATGTTTTGAACACAAAAATCAGGGCATAGATCAATGTGAAAACGCTGGCAAGCCACGCGATGACAGGTAGGAGAATACTCCAGGAGCCCATTCCAAAGATACGAAGATCTGTAATCTGTACCATCGCTTGAAAGAACAATTCCTTACTAAGGAATCCGTTAAAGGGCGGAATACCTGCCATAGCTAGTGAACCGATCAGCGCCAGGCTGAATGTGACAGGCATGAATGCTGCCAGTCCGCCAAGCTTGCGAATATCTCGTGTACCTGTTTCATGATCTACAATGCCGGCGACCATAAACAAAGCAGCTTTAAAGGTACCGTGGTTGAATAAATGAAGCAGTGCAGCAGTGATGGCTACGGTGTACATGGCAGAGGATTCACCATATCCGAAATAGAGAGCAGCAGATCCGATCCCGAAGAGGGACATAATCAGACCAAGTTGTGAAATGGTGGAATACGCAAGAATGGCCTTAAGATCGTTTTTCTTCACGGCTAAAAATGATCCGTAACCCAGTGTGAGCAGTCCGACGCCAGTTACAAGCCAGAACCAGAGTCCCTGTCCACCGAAGATGGGTGTGAAGCGGGCAACAACATACAGCCCGGCTTTGACCATGGTGGCGGAGTGCAGATATGCACTGACTGGAGTGGGAGCTTCCATGGCATCAGGCAGCCAGATGTGAAACGGGAATTGTGCCGATTTGGTGAATGCTCCAATCAGAATAAGAACGAGAGCTGGTAAGAAGAGATTGCTGTCCTGAATATGTCCCCACTCGGTGATGGTTGCACGGATACTGAATGTACCTGTCATCAGGTACATCAACATGAATCCGGCAAGCATGGCGAATCCGCCAAAAACCGTAATCAGGAACGATTTTTGTGCACCGGATGTAGAAGCTTTACGCTTGTAGTGAAAGGCGATTAACAGAAATGACGTAATGCTGGTGAGTTCCCAAAATCCATACAACACGATCATATTATCTGATAATACGACGCCAAGCATAGCGCCCATAAACATTAACAAGTAGAGATAGAAACGGTTTAACGCCTCTGTTTTGCTCATATAAAAGATGGAATAAAAGACAACAAGCACGCCTATCCCGCTGATCAGCAACGTTAACAGTAGACTCAGTCCGTCCAAATATAGATTAAATCCGATGTCCAGGGACGGAATCCAGGGAATCTGTCCGGATACCGGGTGACGCTGGGACACGGCAGAAATCTGGCTCGCAAAATAGACAAATAACGATGCCGGTACGACGAGTACCAGCCATCCCAGATGAATTTTACTGAATAGTCTGTGCATCAGTGCGAGTACGATGCCAGCTACAAAAGGCAAAATAACAGCAATGTGAAGCAGGCTCAAATAATTACACCCCCAATGTTTTTTTCTCGTCATTCTCTCTGTGACATACAGGCGCAATCCTTTAAGGATATGCTTGCTCTCTCTATTCATAACCCAAGTTTGTATATACAGAATCGTGACTATTCTTTGAATGGAAGAAACTCGGTTGTGATTTCGGGTAAATTTTGTATGGGTGCATATATTAAAAATGCAAACTAAAATACCGATATAATTCAAAATAAGTGAGAGCTATTTCTTATCATTTTGCAGCGCAGAGCTGTGGATGATTGAGATTGTAAGAGCGGTTCACCGTATGTGCAGGAGGAATTATGTCATTTAAACTTAGAACGGTGCTCACCGTCATTTTCGCTGTGTTATCTCTGTTTGTTATCTTAACCATTGGATATGTTTTCAGCCAAAAATCATTTGATGCGGTGGAAACCGAAATTGGGCACTCTCTGGAAAGCACGGCTCTACAGACCGTGGACAAGCTGGATCGTTTCATGTACTCTCGTTCTGGTGAAATGAATCTTTTGGGCAACATGGCATCTATGAATGATGAATTTAATCACAAGGATATTCAAATGCTGTTGGATCAGCTGCAAAATAGTTTCCCCTCTTTTTCATGGGTTGGATTCATGGATCCAAAAGGAAAAGTGCTAGCCGCTACAGACGGAATACTTTTAGGCGAAGATTTATCGGAGCGGCCTGTGTACCAGGAAGGAATCAAGGGTAAATTTATTGGAGACGTACATAATGCGGTGCTGCTCGCCAAACTATTGCCTAATCCATCGGGAGAGCCATTGCAATTTGTGGATATCAGCTTCCCGCTTAAGGATAGTGATGGACAGATTCGTGGTGTATTAGCAGCACATCTCAGTTGGGCGTGGGCCAAAGAAGTCGAGGCTTCCGTACTCGTTCCCTTACAACGTGAGGAGAAGGATATTGAATTCTTTATCGTTAGCAAAAAAGAGCACACTGTGCTTCTCGGCCCCAAAGAGTGGGTAGGTAAACCACTTGCACTAGAAGAGATTGAAAATCATCGGAACAGTAAAAGCAGCTGGTCCACTGAAAAGTGGCCGGATGGCAAGGAATATGTTACCGGTTTAGCCTATAGCCAGGGATATAAAGATTATCCGGGACTGGGTTGGACCATTATCATCCGTCAGGGTAAATCGGCAGCTTTTTCCTCCGTTGTTGATCTGATGTGGTTTAACATCGGTGCGGGCATCGTTGTGATGCTTTTGTTTGCGCCGATTGGTTGGCTTCTCTCCAGACTCATCTCGGCTCCACTCGTTCGACTAACCCGTGTTGCAGATCGTCTTGGTGCAGGAGAGAATATTGACATCCCCGAGACCAAAGGGCTGAAGGAAATTGAGGCATTGTCACGGTCACTACGAAACATGGTTTCTTCGATCATGAACAAAGACTCAGAACTGGTTGTGATGCAGAATCTTGCAAACTATGATCAGCTGACCGGATTGAAGAACCGCACAGCCCTAGAGACGTATCTTGAGGAAACTCTGGAGACGGAGAGCGAGGACCATACATTGACGTTTCTCTATCTGGATCTGGACGGTTTCAAAAGTGTGAACGATTCGCTGGGACATCAGACGGGGGATGTTTTACTGCAAAAAGTTGCTCAGCGACTTACAGCCCTAAGTCATGAGGATGGTATAACGGTTCGGCTTGGCGGTGACGAATTCCTGATTGTACTTCGCTCAGCCTCGGATGATCCGCGGCAGGAAGCGATGGAGTATGCGCAAGATATTATTCAAACTCTGAACAAACCATTCATTATTGAGTATGAGCGAGTTCATATTGGATGCAGTATTGGAGGAGCGGAGTATCCGACAAATAGCAACAATCCGAGTGAGATTATTCGAATGGCAGACGAGGCACTTTACAGATCCAAACGTGCCGGCAAGAACAGAGTCACATTTTATTCGGAGTTGGAAAACGAGGGTTAGCATATAATAGTACTATGAAGTGGGGAGTCACTTGAGCATTAAGGCAGGTGTGCATGGACAGTGAGGTAATTGAGAAGGGAGGTGGGGCGCTTGTCTGGAAAATATGCAAACGTACCCTTTGGCTATGAGCCTGTTCAGCCTAGTCGCAAGGGCACGTTGATCTTCTACGACTCGTTTGAGAGCGTAACGAACGAACAGCTTGAGCGTGCAGCAACGATTATGAATGCAAGAGCTTTCAAGCAGCTAGTGCTTTACCCATTACATGAAAGCACGGTAAAAAGAATGAGCCGAGACGCGGTACAATCCTTTTACAAGAGAGAGGATCGTCTTCACGAATGGCGGCGTGATCACGCATCTGCACCAATCCGGGTAGAAGGACTAGAGGGGAAGCGCAAAAAGTATACCCCGATTGATACAGCCTTAAGGCATATTCAAGCGGAATACCCGTCACCTCTTTTTCTGTATATGACTTTAGAAATGGCTAATCAATGGGCATCCTTTGACTCCTTTACCGATTGGATCAAGGAACTTCGCCTCATTATTGACGGTCAGTCTGACGAGGTCCATCCAAGGCTGGAGCAATATCGCCATCGCTGGGAGTGGGCAACAGAATAAAGAAAGAAGCACAGTTCAAAAAAAGGCAGATTCGTATGAAAACAAAAAAAGTTGTGTGGTGATCCGTTTGACCGGGTGTGTACCACACAACTTTTTTCAATTTACTTTCTCATTAATCATCATGCTGGAACGAGTGAGGTTACGGTTTTATTTTTACCAGTACGTTTGGCAGCATATAGGCAAGCATCCACATCTTCAAACAACTTATCTTTACTCAAATCAAGGTTGTATCCTTTGAGGCCGATACTTACGGTGATGGAAGCACCCCCAAGTTCCAGATGGCCCATTAATGAAATTTTTTGCCGGATAAGCTCAACCAGATCATACGCTTGTTCAAAGGATTGTTCGAACATTAACAAAGCGAATTCTTCCCCGCCATACCGTGCAGCAATGTCACTAGCTGTGATGCTCTCCTGAATGATCAAGGACACCTTTTCCAAAATGATGTCGCCCACACGATGACCATACGTATCATTGATCACTTTAAAATCATCAATATCGATCAGCGCCAAATGCAGACTCATCCCGAGATTGGCGTACTCAAATGCCTTTTCATAATAATCTTTGAACGAGCTCTGATTATAAAGATTCGTTAACCCGTCTGTCTTAGACTGTTTGGCAATGATGGCATTTCTGACGATAAGTTCTTCCTTGGCGTTCATGCTTGTCTGCAAATCGTCCAGTACTTCGATGCCGGTAGTCACAATGATTTGTGCCACATAGGTGGCCAGGATCAGAAATATCGGAATGGAAACCATGTCAAAGGAGCTAAGATATGCACGATACACCGGGTCAAGTAGTAGGAGACCATATCCTGCCATTTGCAATGAAAAAATGAACCAAACGCGTTTGCTGTCATAAAACAACACAGAGGCAAAGATCGGTAAAAGACATATGGCTGGCATAATTCGAATGTCGTAATTGACATAAATAATGGTCCAGGCAATTACTGTACTGGTTATGGACATTGTAGTGAACGAACAGGAAGGAAATTTTCGATCCATATAACTGGTGAGCAAAATACAAAAAACAGCTAAAACTGTGGGCCAGAATAAAACGTTTACGATGAAATCCAGGGGGGCGCGATCATATTTCAAAAAAAGATAACAACCAATCTGAACTAAAAAATGTACAATAACAACGATCCAATAAGCATGAAGCATTTTACGTAACCATTTGGAATGCTTGATCTCATACTCTCTTGGAATATGGCTGCTATGTTCTGCTGAACTGTTCATAAATCACCGCTGACTGCATCAAAATGATACGACAGATTGCTCTCGTATAAGTAGATTATAAGATAGAATCGGCAAAACGCAAGGGATAAAATTTTAAACATGATAATAAACCTTACATAATAATCCAATGAATATCCAAACTTTCGGAAGTGGACATACAAATTCCCTGACTTTGCATCATAGACTGATAACAGGCTCTGTTGCAGAAATCCCATTTTCCGCTGAAGGGGAGGTGAAATCCATTCCTCTTGTCGTTCGTTCAACTGTCAACGCTACAGGTGCAATTACGTTCACGGGCAATACACTTGGACTAAGCCGTTCTGACACGGCAGGAGTGCCAGGGACGCAAGACAGTATCGGAGGATTTACAACGATTAATACGGCTTCCACTTATGGAACGTACCCGGCAGGTACAACCAGTCTGTACCAAAGCAACAGTTCAGCAGCGATTCTGGTTCTGCCTGCGGGAAGTACTGTTCTTTATGCGGAGTTGATCTGGGGCGGAAGTTATATTAACGGAACGGTTAACCTCAGCTCAGCCATCAATAACCCGGTTACGTTTACCACCCCTGCGGGCACATCCAGTGTTACGCCTGATCCGGCCACATACAATCAGTTTGACCTTGGCAATAACGCAGCGGGGTATGTCCGATCGGCTAACGTGACCACCCTTGTACAAAATGGGGGAGCAGGTACATATGTCACCGGGGGAGTCGTAGGAACGATTGTGATCACCAATGATGCTACAGCGAATCATGCAGGCTGGACGCTGGGCGTTATTTATCAAAATGGAAATCTCCCTTTTCGTAACATGTCTTTACGTGCGGGAGGAGTACTGGTTCAATCTACTTCGGCGCCGGTTGTTACGACGCTTACAGGCTTTGCAACCCCCATTTCAGGAGCTTTGGGGGGCAGAGCGCTGTTCAGTGCGCAGGAGGGGGATGCGAACCGCACAGGAGATCAGGCGTTATTTGGAGCGACATCCGCAACTTCAGTTGCCTTGTCCGGGCCCAACAATCTAGCGGCCAATTTTTTTGCGTCACAGATTAATGGAGATACGGGTGCCCTGAATACGACAGGTACCTTTGGAACTCGCAACCAGATCAATGGAGCACCCGGAACCAATATTGTCGGGGGACGTCAGGGCTGGGATATTACCAATGTGGATGTGTCAGCAAGGCTGATCAACAATCAGTCTTCAGCCGTCTTGACACTTACCACATCTGGCGATGCGTACATCGTGAATGGTAACGCCATTCAGGTCGATATTAACGCACCACGGATTACGGTCGCGAAGTCATTTACAGCAACGGGCGCAGTTGCCGGAGATACCGTCACGTATACAGCCACCATTACGAATGGTGGCTCGGCTAGTGCAGCCAGTGTGGTTCTGTCGGATACGTTGCCTGCCGGTTTAACTTTTGTACCTGGAAGCATTACGGTAGGGGGTGTCTCAAGGCCAACACTGGATGTGACATCAGGTATACCTTTAGGCTCTTTGGCGCTCAATAGCAGTGTTGTCGTTACTTACCGAGCTCAGATTACAAACGATACAAGCACTTTACAACTCGTCAATTCCGCAAATGCCGCATTTACTTTTCAGAGTGTTGCTGGTGGTCCGGTGATTAGTGGGGTTATTCCTTCCAATAATTCAACGCTTCCTGTATATTCACCGAATCTCTCTATCGTAAAATCAGCAAATACCACGAATGCAACGGTAGGGGATCAGGTAACCTATACGCTTCAGGTGACGAATGGAGGAAATGTAGGAGCAAGTGTGACGATTGCTGACAATATTCCAGCTGGCAGTTCCTATGTAGCTGGTAGTTTCCGTGTCAATGGAACGGTGGTGGCAGGAGCCAATCCTGCTGCGGGTGTCAATTTGGGTACACTGGCTGCAGGGAGCGTGACAACCATTACGTTTCAAGTGCTGGTGACCAACCTGCCAACACCGCCCACATTGGTTGATCAGGCGACTGCTTCGTATTCGTTTAACTCACCAGACGGAAGAACCATCACGGGTTCAGCGGCATCAAACACACTAACCATCCCGGTAACCTTGCCGAATGTGACGGTTCTCAAAACAGCAACGGTTACGGATGTTGCTGTCGGAGAGACCTTCACGTATTCAGTGGTCACGACCAACGGGGGCATACAGCCGATCACGAATGCAATATTGTCAGATAGTCTTCCAACAGGGCTGAACTTTGTCCCTGGAAGTGTCACGGTTCGGGGTACAAGTGTGCCGTCAGCTAACCCCGCCAGCGGAATCGCTCTGGGAACATTAAATGCAGCGACCTCCGCAACGGTGACTTTTCAAGTAAGTGTGCAGTCCGTACCAACAGGAGGATCACTTCTTAACCGGGCCTCTGTGTCTTACAGTTCAGGAGCATTTACAGGCATTTCAAATTCCAACTCAATAACCACACCCGTGTATCAGCCTGTGATTAACATTGTGAAATCGGCAAGTCAGACCAATGCAACACAGGGAGATCAGCTTGCTTATACACTCGTTGTCAGCAATACAGGGAATATTGCGGCTCAAGTCAATGTGACAGATACGATCCCGGCTGGCCTTACATTTGTGCCGGATTCAGTAACGGTTAACGGCACAGCTAGACCAGGAACAAGTCCACTGACGGGGATTGCACTGGGAAGTATTTTGCCTGGAGGAAGCGCAACTGTAATATTCCGAGCAACATTAACTACTATTCCTTCTCCACCTGTATTAGAAAATCAGGGGTTCTCCACTTACACCTATCAGCTTCCAAGTGGCCGAAATTTATCTGGCAGCTCCAGTTCCAATATCGTCCGTATTCCTGCTTCAGCACCTAATATTAGCTTGTCGAAAACAGTAAACACAACAGATGGCACAGTTGGAGATGCTCTCACATATAGGGTTGTCATCACAAACGCTGGTGGGGGTGCTGTACAAAATCTGGTGCTCTCCGACATACCTTCAGCCGGCTCCGAATTCATAGCGGGAACGGTTACAGTGAACGGGGTGGTGCAAAGTAATGCTAGTCCTGTCGCAGGTATCGCCTTGGGGACTTTGAGTAATACCGCTAGTATCACAGTGACGTATCAGACTAGAATTACTGCTATTCCCTCATCAGGTGTCGTGAGTAACAGGGCAAGTGCCGCCTTTACTTCAGGCAGCTTTAATGGTGTGTCTTCATCAGTAACCGTGAACACCCCCGTCTATCAACCGGTCATTCAAGTGCTGAAGTCAGCAAGTACGTCAAGTCTGACGGTGGGAGACACATTCAACTACAATGTTCAAATTACCAATACCGGCAATATTCCTGCAGTCGTTACCCTGACCGATCCTGTTCCTGCTGGGGCCATATTTGTGACAAACAGTGTTTTGATTAATGGAAACCCGGCTCCAGGTGTGAGTCCGAATACAGGAATCAGTCTGGGAACACTGGCTGCCGGAGCGTCCGTGACGCTGTCTTTTCTGTCAACCGTCACAAGTCTGCCTGATCCAAGACAGTTAATTAACCAGGCAGTTGCCTCATACAACTATACACTGCCGAGCGGAAGAGTTATTGCAGGCTTTGTTCCATCCAACACGGTTACGATCCCGGTGTCCTTGCCGAACGTCAGCATTGTTAAAACGGATAATGCTGATTATGCGGTGTCTGGAGATGTGATCCGTTATACTTCTGTGATTCGAAATAATGGAACCACCGCTGTGAATAACGTCATTTTTATCGATCCGCTGCCTTCGAACACCCCATTTATATCCGGAAGTGTCCTGGTGAACGGCGTTGCTTCACCGCTCTCCAATCCGACCGCCGGCATCCCAATCGGTACTTTGGCCCCGGGAGCTGAAGTTACCGTAACTTTTGAGGTGAGGATAACTATGCCGATCCCTTCCCAGATTAACAATCAGTCGACGGTCAGCTTTACTTCCGGCTCTTTCTCGGGTTCATCATCTTCCAATACAACACAGACCCCTGTCATACAGCCGCAAATTGCACTAGTCAAAACGGCAAACACCATCAATGCAACCGTGGGAGATACTGTTGTTTATACGATAACGGTGAGCAATACCGGAAATCTGCAAGCCAATGTTACCGTAACGGATACGATCCCGGCAGCGACAACCCTTGTGCCTAATAGTGTTGTTGTCTCGGGTGTACCACAGCCTGGAGTTACGCCAGGTGCTGGCATTCCGGTAGGCATTGTAGCGGCAGGGGCAACAGCCATTGTAACGTTTGCGGTTGTTGTGGATTCTTTGCCATCTCCGCAACAACTTAGCAATTTTGCTTCATCGACGTTTACATTTACGCCGCCTGACGGGCGAACGTTGACAGGAACAGCAACGTCCAACACACTTACCTTTCCTGTTTCATCGCCTAACGTAAGTGTAGTTAAAAGCACGGTATCTACAGCTGCAACCGTAGGTGACACTATTGTTTATTCCGTATTGGTGACTAATAGCGGTATTGCGCCTGTGAACAGTGTGCAGTTCTCAGACCCGATTCCGTCAGGGGCTTCATTTGTTCCAGGCACTGTAACGATAAATGGTGTGGCACAACCCGCAGCAAGTCCGTCAGGAGGAATACCGCTAGGTACCCTTGCACCAGGCGGAACGGCAACCGTTACATTTAGCGTCATTGTTAACGGAATTCCTACGAATAATCAGTTGAGTAATCGGTCAACGGTTACGTTCACTTCCGGAACATTCTCGGGTACAACGTTCTCGAATACCGTCTTAACTCCGGTATTCCAGCCCGTATTAGTCGCTCAGAAAACAGCCAGTACTCAGAATGCCACCGTAGGTGATACGGTCAGTTATACGATTAGTGTGAATAATCAGGGGAATTATGGAGCGCAGATTAACCTGACCGATAATTTGCCAGCAGGCACAGTGCTTGTGCCGAACAGTGTTATCGTCAATGGTCAGCCACTGCCAGCTGCCAGTCCGACAACGGGTATTCCTGCCGGGACGGTTGCAGCCGGAGCGACAACGACGATTACTTTTTCGGTTGTCATAGACACACTTCCAAGCCCGCAACAACTTGTGAATCAGGCTTCGGTTGCTTTATCGTTCACCTTGCCAGATGGGAGAACTATCAACAGATCCGTGCTCTCTAATGTACTGACAATCCCGGTGTCGGCTCCTGACGTAAATGTTGTTAAATCTACCACGTCCACAGCCGCTTCTGTGGGTGATATCGTAACCTACAGCATTGCAGTGACCAACAATGGAATCGCCAATGTCAGCAATGTCATATTTACCGATGCTTTGCCTGCAAGTACAGTACTCGCGCCTAGCGGTGTCTTTGTGGATGGAGTGCTTCGTCCTAATGCAAATCCTTCCACAGGCATTACTTTGGGTTCCATTGCACCTGGAGCTACCGTAACCGTTGTATTTAGTGTAAGTGTGACGAGTCTGCCTTCACCAGCAGTATTGAACAATCAATCAACGGTAAGTTTTACCTCAGGAGCATTCTCTGCGACTACGTTCTCCAACACGGTATCAACCCCGGTATACCAGCCTATTTTGGCTGCAGTCAAAACAGGGGATCAAGCTATTGCCACGGTGGGGGATACGGTAATCTATAGCATTGCTGTCACAAATACCGGAAACTATGGTGCTTCTGTGACACTGACGGATACCATTCCTGCCGGTACAGAGTTTGTGCCGAACAGTGTCGTAATTAATGGGGCATCGGCGCCTGGCGCTGACCCTGCTTCTGGAATTTCACTTGGTGTGGTATCCACCACGACCATCGTTACTTTTTCAATCGTCATCACAACGCTACCCGTAAGCCAGTCCATTACAAATCAGGCGTCAGCAACCTTTACGTACACGTTACCGGATGGCAGAACACTTGGGGGAAGCATTACTTCGAACGCCCTGATTATTCAGGTCTCTGCACCGAATGTCACTGTAGTGAAAACAACAACTTCTACAGATGCCGTCGTAGGCGACACCATTGTTTATGAGATGGTTGTGACCAACAGTGGTATAGACCCAGTCAATAATATCGTCCTGACAGACCCGATTGATCCGGCGACCACTTTTGTTGCGGGAAGTGTACTGGTTAACGGCATACCTCGGGCTTTGGCAAACCCGGCACTTGGTATTGCACTCGGTACGCTGGCTCCTGGAGAGTCGGTTGCGGTATCCTACGCGGTCCGTGTTAACTCACTTCCGACACCGCCGCAAGTCAGCAGCCAGTCTTCCGTAAGTTTTACATCAGGTGTGTTCTCCGGAGCAGCTTATTCCAATACGATTGTTACTCCAATCTATCAGCCTATTATTGCCGTTTCCAAAACAGCAAGCACATCAAACGCTACGGTTGGTGACGACATCGTGTATTCATTTACAATTAACAACAGCGGTAACCTTGTCGCCAATCTTACATTAACAGATAACATTCCAACCGGTGCGGTGCTTCTCCCGAACAGCGTTCTGATCGATGGTGTTCCGCAGCCGGGGGCTAATCCCGAAACGGGTATCGTCGTAGGCAACATCCCCCCTGGTGGCTCTGTAAATGTTACGGTCACCCTAGGCGTAACAGTCGATTCGTTGCCTCAAAATCAGCAACTCCGCAACCAAGCAGTCGCAAACTATACGTTTAGTCCGCCAGACGGTCGCGTCCTATCGGGAACGGTATCATCCAATGTACTTATCATTCCTGTATCAGCTCCAAATGTAGTTGTTGCCAAGAGCACTAGTGCGATTGATGCTGTCGTTGGTGATGTAATCACGTATACGGTAGTTGTGACCAATAGTGGCATCGAAACGGTGAACAACGTGGTCATGGTCGACCCGGTACCTGTCGGTACTGTATTTGTACCGGGGAGCGTTGTCGTGAACGGTGTGGCGAGACCGACAGGTAATCCGAATACGGGTATAACTTTAGGTTCCATTGCTGCTGGAGCTTCTACTACAGTTACATTCAATGTAGAGGTTGTGGTGATATGAGCGAAATTCCAGGTACGTTGTCCCACTGGTTAAAGAATCAGTCCCTGGTTCGATTCAGCTCGGGTACGACTGAACTGGAACAGGTGGCTTATTCCAACACCGTTGTGACACCATGGATCGGCCCCAGGCTTAAGGTAAGCAAACAATGCAATGTAACGACAGCAGCCTTGGGCCAATCTCTGACTTATCAGATTGAGATTGTAAACACGGGAAACCGCACAGCAATTGTCCGTGTGGTAGACCCGCTCTCTCAGGAAACTTCGCTTCTGCCGAACAGCGTGCTGAGGAATGGCATCCCGTTGCCAGGAGTCTCTCCCGCGCAGGGATTACCTCCGGCAGAAATAGCGCCTGGTGCAGTGCTGACCTATCATTTTCAAGTCGTTATTGTGCGAGTGCCTGAGAATCTCACGCTATTGAACCAGGCGGAAGTGAAATATGAGTTTGTCACAACAGACAGCAGAACGGTTAACGGGACGGAAAAGTCCAACGTTGTTGAAGTTCGTATCGAAACATCGCGGCTCGAAGTAAGTTTGCAAGTGGACCGAAGCAACACGTTTGCTGGAGATATCTTGATGTATACGGTGCTGGTGAGCAATCCGGGGTTTGCCGCGGTGACAGATGCCGTATTAACAGTGAGGTTACCCCAAGGTGCCATCTTTATCCCGGCAAGTGTGACGATTAACGATATGTTCGCACCACAAGTCACACCGGATGCCGGAATTGATCTTGGTGATATTGGGCCAGGAAGTGTGGTTCGAGTGCAGTATCGAGTACAGGTAACTGTAACCCAGGTGACAGGTTCGCAAGCGCCGGATCAATTATCAAGTGAAGCTGTCCTAAAATACATTACTACGGGGAAACAAGAAGTTGTATATTCCAATGTGGTCACACTGATTATTGTTGAACCTCAAATTTCTGTTGTCAAAACGGTCTCACCTGTAATAACGACACCAGGAGATACGGCGCAATATCATATCACCGTGTCCAACCAAAGCAATTATGCGGTGGATGCCAAACTACAGGATGTTTTGCCTGCGGCGCTAGTCTTTGTTGAAGGTAGTCTCAGCTGGAACGGAGTCAAACGTCCAGGTTCGAACCCCAATACAGGGATAAACCTGGGCACATTAACGGCCCGCTCCGAGCTACATATTCAATTTGAGGCTCAGGTGGAAAACAAAGTGGCTGGGGCAGTGATTTCCACGCAACACAGTTATGTGAATCGCGCCGTATTACTATACACATTCCGCTTGCCGGATTCTCGTACAGTTCAACGCAGACTTATCTCAAATGAAGCTGTTCTGGAGGTCAGATTGCCTGTTATTCAGGTTCATGTGGAGGTAATTCCCCCTATTGTTGAGCAGGGAGGCACGGTCACTTTCAACGTAAGTGTCAGTAATACGGGTTCGTTGCCTGCACGCGTGCAGTTGGGCAATATTCTGCCTCAGGGAGCTAAATGGGTGGGGCAGGAGAGTGGTCCGATGCAGTTAAATGTCCCCGAATATTCGACTCCAAGGTATCTTCACATTGGTGAGCTCGGCGCAGGATCGGTAAAAGAATTTGCTTATCTTGTTCAACTTGCTCCTGAGCAAACGGGTATTCTGCAAGGGACCTTGACGGCCCTCTACACGTATGAGTGGAATGCACAACGACGCTCAGGAGAGACTAGATCGAACGAATATACCATACTGGTTGAAGCTCAGGATGAGTAAGAGATGATGGGAAGTGAATACAAGTTGAATATATACGAAGGAACTTACCGAAAAAAAGGTGTCATGACATTACACAAACGTAAATGAATGGTATACTAATTGAATATGCACTCGGCAAGCAACCGTGGAATCGGGACGTCGTAGTAGAGGAGGTAGCTGTTTTGGCCAAAGCAAAAGTCGCAAAAAGACCCACTCGGGATGAGTTCGAACTGGAGGAATTAGGGAATCAACTTGTGGAGGCTTTTCATGAGCGCTCAGAAGTGTTATTGACCGTCTGGGGTAAGGAGGAGCAGGTGCAGGGCATTATTGTAAAAATGGATTCGCGTACACGCCTTGTACATGTTGAGCATACGGAAGAAGAATTCACGGCGAAGGTGCCTTTTATGGATATCATGCAGGTACAGTCGCCACGGTACTGATTCAAAATGAATTCAAACGAATTTTAACAATGGGGCATTCGCCCTGTCAAAGTTTTGTTCTCTGCATAAGATAACCCATACCTGTTGCAGAGGAGGTACAATCAATGAGCGAAGTTTTAGGTGGAGAAACAAGAGGTTACGGCTATGGTGGTTTCACTTCTGTAGGCGCGATTCTCGTTCTGTTCATCCTGTTGGTAATCATCTCCAAAGCGTTCTTGGTATAATCATTTTTATAAAAATGATAAAAGAAAGCTCTGCCGTCACGGCAGAGCTTTTTTATTATTATGTTCCGTGAATTCGTCCTTTGACGAATAATGTAGAAAATCGGATGCAAGCTACTTTCGTGTTGTGTTAAAATGAAAACATTCCCACAGAAAGAGGTGTTTTTTCATGAGTCAAGAACTGACTGCGTCTTTAAACGAGCAGATGAACTTCGAGTTTTACTCTGCTCATGTATACATGGCGATGGCTGCGTATTGTTCCAGCAAAAGCCTGGATGGATTCGCTAATTTTTTCCTTGTACAAGCGGAAGAAGAACGTTTCCATGGCATGAAAATTTATAAATTTCTGAATGACCGCGGACATCGTGCTACACTGGCTGCGATGCCTGAACCGAAAAACGAATACAACTCCATGCTGGATGTGTTTGAACACGGTTATGCACACGAGCAGCAAAACACGAAGAAATTTTATGCGCTGGCGGATATCGCGCTGAATGAGCGTGAACACGCAACCATGTATTTCTTGAAATGGTTCATCGATGAACAGGTTGAAGAGGAAGCTTTGTTTGATAACATCATTCAGAAGCTGCGCCGCATTGAGAATGACAGCAACGCCTTCTACATGCTGGATGCAGAGTTCAGCAAACGTTCATTTACGGCTCCTGCGGAGTAAGCAGAGCTAAACATCAAAGCGTATATTCGTAACATTACATACCGTATAGCCTATTACTGTATCCCTAGAAGGAGTACCAAGTCATTTTAATAAAATGGTCAGTGCTCCACTCAGGTTGTGATGTATACGGAAGAAAGCTTGCATTCGTGCAAGCTTTTTTGCTGTGTTCAATCCTCCTAAATTCATTATAAGTCTATCAGAATATAAAAATAGGGTAATAAATAATATGTCAACATTGATCTATGGATACAGATGCTAGGTTGGAGATCAAATCTATCAAAATCGTTTTAATTTTTAAGTTTATCTGACAAAAGTGTAACTCATCCGTAGCCTTTGAAGCGAGAAGAATGAAAGGTGTCTCTGATACTATTAAAATTAATCGCCAAGGGATACGAGTTAAGAGGATACACACACCCGGGTAAAAACACACACAAGGGAGACTATTATTATGCTACAACTTCGTAAATCATTCATTGCTACACTTGCTATTTTACTTCTGTTTCCGTTGTTATTGTTGCCACAGTCTGCATCGGCCACAGCGTCATCCGCCGATAAATCAAACTCTAAGGCCAGTACAAAAATTTTATATCTGACTTTTGATGATGGCCCTACAGCACATACCGATCAACTTCTCGATATTTTGGATCAATATAAAGTTAAAGCTACCTTTTTCATGCTTGGGCCTCATATGGAGCAATATCAGAAAGCAACGAAGCGTATTGTCAAAGAAGGACATGGACTTGGATTGCATGGTGTAACCCATGTGCCAAGCAAATTTTATAAAAATGCTTACAGCGGATTGAAAGAAATGCAACAAGCCAATGAAAGCTTGAATAAGGTTGCCGGTGTTAAAACGAGTCTTGTCCGCACGCCTTATGGCAGTAAACCTTATTTGAAACCTGCTTACCGTAACGTGCTTCTTGCGCAGGGAGGATTTCATCTGTGGGATTGGAATGTTGACTCACTCGACTGGAAATACAAAAAGGATCATCAGAAAGTTTACAACAATGTCATGCAGCAAGTTCACAACGTCCACAAAAATGGTACCACGCCAGTAGTACTTATGCATGATCAGGAGGCTACGTTGAAAGTACTGCCTCAAGTATTGAAAACATTGAAGGCGGAAGGATATCAATTCGAAATTTTAACCAAAAATGTGCAACCGGTGAATTTCTGGAATGACAAGCGCTGAGAACAGGTTACTTGAAACGAAAAACTAGAAACTGGGCCGGTGCAATCATTAGGAGGTATACATCATGAAAAAACAATCGATATGGATGACCATTCCGGTGACGACAGCCGTTGTGCTCGCGCTGGCCGGATGCGGAGGGCCAGACTCCAATCAGCCATCAACAAGTGGGCAACCATCTAAAACAACCGGTAGTGAGCAAACGCAATCTGGCAGCGGGAACTCCGCTTCTTCCGATGATTCTTCTGCTTCAACGGGCAAAGACAGCACAGCCAATTCGAGCACGAATGAAAGTACAACTCATTCAGAGTTATCCGATGTTGACGAAGTGGTAAAGGCTGTTCGTAATGAGTTGAAGAATCAGGATGTGTCACTCCCGACAACCTTCCCATTAGCTAAGGGTCAGTATTTGGGCGCAGCCATTACAACAAATACGATAGATGCTTCACATGTAAACTTCTATACAGGAGACAAACCAACAACTTTAAATGATCCCTCATTTACGAAGTCAAACAGTAAAACGCCTTGGTTAGCCAGTTATGAAGTGAAAACCTATGAGAATCCCGATCAAACGGACTTATTTCCTGAAACGGATGTGCAAAACATACCGAAGGATATGAGTGTGGATCTGGGACACGGTATCAAAGGTATGGTCGAAGGTGCCGCAGGGAGTCAGTATCTGACATGGCAAGAGGGCCGGTGGACATTACAGATTCGATCTGTGTCTGAGGATCAGATGAACAACCCAGGGATTGCGAAGAAAATGGTTGAGTATCTGGAGTCACATACGCTTCCTGCCCCCAAAGACAAAGGATTTGTGAACGTGCAATATGCTAGTGGCGGAAAAAGCGTGCGTGTTGCAATTTCATGGCAAGACGGCAAACGAATTCATCAGTTGAAAACAGACCAAGTTCCACTGGATGCGCTTGGCATGGTTGTGTCGGTAAAATAACGGCTTATTGTATGGATGTATCTTAATGATGATCGCGAACAGTCAAACCAAAGACAAATAACCAAAAAAAGCTTGGCACAAGAGGAACTATCTTGAGCCGAGCCTTTTTGGTTATTGCGTTTCTGATGCAAGGTAATGGGGACCGTTTATCGTTTGCGTCCATTACCGGCTCCTTCACTTAAACCATCCTTTTTCTTTGGAACGAGTGATCGCTTCAATGCGGTTACTTGCATTCAATTTGTTAAGAATAATCGAGATGTAATTCCGAACAGTGCCCGTTGTAATGAACAAGTGTCCGGCAATTTCCTTCGTGTTTTTTCCGTCAGCCATGAGGCCAAGCACAGCGTGTTCACGTTCGGTTAATGGATTTTCCTCTACATAAGCTTCATCGACCAGATCAGGAGCGAAGATGCGTCTGCCATTCATCACTTGACGAATCGCTTCGGCGAGCTCTTCTATAGGGCTGTCCTTAAGCAGATAGCCGCGAACACCGCCTTTAAGCGCACGTTCGAAATATCCGGTTCTGGCAAACGTGGTAAGAATAATGACTTTGCAGTTCATGCCTTTGAGTTCCTCGGCAGCTTCTAACCCACTCTTAACAGGCATTTCGATATCCATTAAACAGATATCAGGCGCATGTTGTTGTACAAGCGCAAGAGCTTCCTGGCCATTGCTAGCTTGTCCAACAACCTCCATGTCTTCCTCCAGATTAAGTAGCGAAGATAATGCGCCTAGCATCATGCGCTGATCTTCAGCAATGACGATTCTGATCATTCTTCTGCCTCCTTTATCGGTTTGCGTACCAGCTTGGGCACATGGATGATCAGCGATGTACCTTCGATTCCTGTACCTGACCGAATGTCCATGCAGCCGTTCACAAATTCCAGTCGTTCTTTCATGCCGAGAATGCCCGTTCCGCGTCGATCTTGCTTGCGCGTGCGCTCCATGCCTATCCCATTATCGTCTACGGTTAAGACATTGTGGGAAGGGGTTTCTTCAATTCCAATAATACACCTCGTAGCCTGACTGTGTTTGACTACATTGGTCACCGCTTCCTTTAAACACATTCCTAGCACATTTTCATTTAATTGAGAGGTGTCCTGTAGCTTGGGGTTGCCTTGTAAAATAAATTCAATGGAAGCGGCTTTCAGAATCTGCTCCGCCCGGAACATCTCATCCACAAGTTGCGTTCCACGCATCGTTGTAACCATCTCGCGAACTTCCTTCAAAGCTGTGCTTGCTGTCTGTCTAAGTTCATTCAGTTCAATGATGGCTTGATCCGGATTTTTGCGAAGCAAGCGCTTGGCCAGATCGGTTTTGAGACCGATCAGCGAGAGCTTTTGCCCCAGTGTATCGTGTAAGTCTCGTGCAATCCGTTGACGCTCTTCCATTTTCACCAGATCGTCCAGCCGTTTGTTCGCACTTTCCAGCTGGCCTTCTAGTTGCTCTCGCTTGTTTTTATTGTACGTGCTAATCGGTAGGAGAATAGAGGCCATCAGGCTGATAAAGACAAATGGAAACTGGCTGAGCAGCATTGAGTTTTGATTGATAAAACCATAATTGACCGTAAGGAAGCTTGCACCGAGATTTACCGAGTAAAGGGTGAAAAATCCAGCTTTATTTTTAATATTGCCAATAAAAAAAGCGAGAAATAATGAGAAATAGGCATAATCATATGCAATCGTCATCGTAACGGATATGGCAATCAGTAGTCCGATCCACATGTAGACCTGCCAGCCCTTGGTAATGAAGGCCAGTAGATAACACACGAAAAATACAAGAATAATGATAATGCCGGTCACCAGTGTCCACAATTGCGAATATTGAGAGATGTAGTAGAAGGGCAGAATGAAAAAAACAAGCCATACATATGGATTCAACCCTGTATTTTTATAAAATAGTTGCGACCACTTCTGAATATCATTCTCCTCCTTGAAAAAGGTGTTACTGGACTTTAGCCTGACTGTAGCATGACTGCTGTCCGAATACAAGAAAACGAATCCGACAGAGCCTAAGGCTTCTCTGTCAGACCCGCTTGATTAGTTACCCGAATAGGATTCGGAATATACTTTTTGCGTGATGCTTGTTTCAGCTCTCTGAAACTGATGAATTGTTTGTGCTCTTCATCCCACAGACGGAAGCGGAGTGCAACCAAACTGGAACGTAGTGTGATCGTTGTGGCCTTCTGCAAAGGCGGTGTTGAGTTATGTGCTTCTTCCAGATAGTAGTTCGGCACACGTGGGCTCAAGTGATGCACATGGTGGAATCCAATATTTCCGCTGATCCATTGTAGCAACTTCGGCAGCTTGTAATAGGAGCTTCCTTCTACCGCAGCTTTGACATAACTCCATTCGTCTTCGTGTTCGAAATATGTCTCTTCAAACTGGTGCTGTACGTAGAACAGCCAGATGCCAAAGAAACCGGAGAAGAAAAATACGGGTGCTTGCACCATGACAAAAGCTTGCCATCCAATCAACCAGCACATAAAGCTATACAGAGCAATGATTAGAATCGTTGTTAAATGGGTATTAATTCTTTCCTTGCGTCTTGCCGCTTTGCGATTAAAACGATAGGCAAACAGAAACACATAGATCGGTCCAATGCCAAACATGATCACCGGGTTACGATACACACGATAGAAGAGACGCATCCAAGGTGTCGCAGACTTATATTCATCGACGGTCATAACCCAGATGTCGCCTACACCGCGTTTATCCAGATTGCCGCTTGTCGCATGGTGGATCGAGTGCTCTGCTTTCCATTGCTGGTAGGGGGTCAAGGTTAATACGCCCGTGATGGTGCCGAGAATATCGTTAGCCCGCTTGCTTTTGAAGAATGAGCCGTGACAGCAGTCATGAAAAATAATAAACGTTCGAAGCACGAATCCCGATGCCACTAGTGCAATAGGGAACGTAAGCCAGTACGAGATCGATAAGCTGTAATATGCAGCTGCCCATAATAGAAAGAGCGGGACTAATGTATTGATTAATTGACGAATGCTAAGTTTGAGATCGTTTTTTTCAAAAGGTGTAACTTCTTTTTTTAGCGCCATTTCTTTGCTTCTACTCATACATGTTCCTCCTTATGCGTACAAACCATAGCGGTCTGTACCCTGCCGATTCCCGATAATGCTCTTTTGGGAAGCGTTTTTATCATTGTAAAAGAATGCGCGCATGACGGTAAGTCACAAACGTCAGCCTGCTGTAATGACAAATATCAAGTATCGACCATGACATTTGTCATGGTCAGTTTCCGTTTTACATGATACAGAGCGCGAAAAGATGACGTTTTCACATTTCCTTTGCACAAATGACGCAACAATTTGTATTATGTATACAAATTTTGCGAAGAGCATGGTAGAATCTATCCTGGAGTGTATATGACAGGTTATTAGGTAGAGAGTTATTTTAGATGTATTAGTTAAGGTAAGGCGATTAATTAGAAGATTTAGATAAGCTATTATTTTTGGATGGATTGGATGGAGCGCCGAATGAAAAGAAGAATCACGGATATTTTATTTATTATGGCTGGTGCGTTTCTGTTTGCGCTGGCGGTAAACTTGTTTGTCATCCCTAATGATCTGGCAGAGGGTGGCGTGACAGGGATCACGATCATTTTGTACTATCTCTTTCACTGGTCTCCCGGACTGATGAACTTGATTCTCAACGGTATATTGCTACTCGTAGGTTATAAGTTTTTGGATCGAACCACGACAGTATATACGATTATTGCGGTTATCTTTAACTCGCTGTTCCTGCACCTGACAGAAAGCTGGAGCATTGCATCAGATGAGCTGTGGGTTAATACCATTTTTGCAGGAGTATTTGCAGGTCTCGGGATCGGTTTAATTGTCAAAGTAGGAGGAACAACGGCAGGCACGGTCATTCTGGCACGGCTTGCGAACAAATACCTGGATTGGAATATCAGCTACGGATTGCTTTTCTTTGATCTGATCGTAGCATTCTCTTCTTACTTTATCATTGGGCCACAGGGTTTGATGTGTACGATTGTATTGCTATTCGTTGGAACGAAAACGATGGAATTTATTATTGAAGGATTGAATCCGAAAAAAGCAGTTATGATTATCTCATCGAAGCAGGATCAGATCGCGAAGCAGGTCATTGAGAAGATGGATCGTGGGGTTACGGTTCTGTCCGGCCACGGTTATTATACGAAGAATCCGAAAGAGATTTTGTATATTGTGATCAGCAAGCAAGAAGTTCCAATGCTGAAGAAAATTGTACGTGCAGAGGATGAGATTGCGTTTATCACCATTCATGACGTGCGCGACGTATTCGGGGAAGGTTTTATCGAGCTTTCGAAGTCATAGTATATGATATTGTACAGTTTCAAGCGTGGATAAGGACGAAGTGGGGAAACCATTCCCATTTGGTCCTTTTTGCGTTGTGGATTTACGGAAAATGTGCTGTACACACTTCAATGAGGATGATATATTGAATTTAATTCGTTAAGAAACTTAACTAACTATGAAACGAAGGTGATAAAATGGCTGGCACACCGCAATATATCCGTAATCTGAATGAAAACTTGATTATGGATGCCTTGATTACACAAGGCTCCATGTCGAGAGCGGATATCAGCCGTCAAACAGGACTTAGTAAACCGACAGTATCATCAGCGGTAGAGCACCTGATTGAGCGTAATCTGGTGAAGGAGACAGGTCGGGCAGACAATGCCCAAGGGCGTAAGGCCACGTTAATTCAATTTAATGAAACAGCTTATTATGTCTGCGGTATTGATATCGGGGCTACACGAATTCGAATTGCCCTGTCTGACCTGAATGGGCAAATCATTGCATATGATACCTATCCGCCAATTGATCCAGGTCAGTACGTGCAGTTCAACTCAGCAATCGTACAGTCCTCTGGAGAGGCCGAAGTCGAGGGGGGGGATGAGACATCTGTTGCCTCTGAAGTGCCTGTACTTCGCTTGTTACACAGCTATGTGGATCAGCTGCTTCAGAAGAACCGCCTTCAGTGGAGTGATCTTCGCTGTATTGGGTTTGGAATTCCAGGTGTTGTCTTGCCTGTCTCAGGCAAGATTAGCCGGATTGTTGACCCGCTTGCAGGCATGGAGCAGGACTTCTCCTGTGATGCCTTAGCTCGTGCTTTTCCATGTGATATTATGCTGGACAATGATGTGAATCTCGCTGCGCTCGGGGAATATAGAAAGGGAGCTGCGATGAATTCGCCTTTTTTCATATTTTTCTCCATTGGGGCGGGAACGGGTGCAGGGATTATGGTTCAGGGTCATTTACTACATGGCTTGGGGGGGCTAACTGGTGAAGTAGCTGAGATGCGGATGCAGGATGGCCGCCGTCTGGAAGATGTGTTGTCGGCTGATGGGCTGATAAGACTGGCGAAGCGACATTACTTAAAAGGCCTTTTAAGTTCAGACATGCAACCTGAGGATATCTTTGCGGCGACTCGTAGCGGAGAGGGATGGGCTATAAGCATGATGAAGGAGTACAGTCAGATGATCGCTTCGGCGTTGCGTCAGATTAGCACGTTGCTTGCCCCTGAATTAATCGTGCTTGGAGGCGGCATTGGCGGGAATGGTGATGTATTGTTACCTCTGCTAAGGAAAGCTGTTGCCGAACAATTTCCGGTGCAACCACAGCTGATATGTTCGGATCTTGGAGAGCGAGCGGTCGTTACAGGGGCTGTGCAAGTAGCTTTGCAACATACATTGATGAAGCTTAAACAAGGGACGACTGAAGAGTAGAAATCGAAGAAAATAAGTTTTGAACCGTTGTACTACCAATAATAAAGAACAGATCTGCCAAGGAGGAAGTGTAATGACAGAAGCACAGCTTGAAGGGTTCGAAGCGAAAGGCTCATGGGTCGCCGGTATTGACATTGGAGGAACCAAAATACTGATGTTGTTATCCGATCAGAAAAGCGGTGGAGAAGTGCATGAGCGCAGATTGCCAACACAATCCGCGGAGCAACCGGAACTGTTTTTCCAGTGGTTATTCACGGAATTAAAAACGTTCTGTGCAGAGATTGGATGTGATTGGGATCGGCTCGCGGGTGTAGGGCTAGGTTTTCCAGGTGTTATTTTGCAAGATGAAGCTATGCTTCGGAATGCTCCTGCATTCCAGTGGCCCGAAGAAGATATTCGGCCAATAATCGCTAAGTACTACAGTGGAAAGATCGTTCTGGATAACGATGTGAACATGGCGGCCATGGGAGAAGTGGATGAGGGGGCAGCCAAAGGACATCGTCATAGTGTAATGGTAACCGTAGGTACAGGCATTGGCGCTGCGCTCGTGCTCAATGGAGAATTGCACAGTGGGCAGCACGGTGCGGCCGGTGAGATAGGACATTTTATCACAGGTGATGAGGGACTGAGTTCCGACTATGTAGCAGATGGTGATGCCTTCGGTGTATTTGAACAAGTGACGTCGGGGACCGGCATTACGGAGCGGGCAAGGCATTATTTTAATTCGGGTAAGGGAAGTGAATTATCCCTGATCTGGAGTCTGTCCGGAGGCGAAGTGGAACAGATTGAAGCAAGACATGTGTTCAAGGCGGCGGAGTCAGGCGATGTAGCTGCACTTGAAATTCTGGAACTGCCTATGCGTTATATGGCAAGAGGACTCGCGAATATTACGGCGCTGCTGAACCCGTCGATTATCGTACTCGGCGGCGGAGTAGCTGCATCCAATCCAGCCTATTATCTGAATGAAGTTCAGGCCAGACTCAAACGTTATGTTGTGCTCCCGGTCCAAGTGGTTATTGCCGAGCTTGGCAATAAAGCAGGGGCAATCGGGGCGCTAGCTTCCATTAGACGTCACCTTGAACGTATGTAGCGGCTAGTCATAGGAGTAAACCATACACAGAGACTACAGAAATCAAAGGATGGAGATCCGGATGAGCGATAGACATATGACGGCTACTACAAAAAAAACAAAAGCCGAATTCAATGAAGCAAAAGCTGTATTAATTAAATTGCAGGGTTTATATCTGTTTATGGGACTTGCTGGAGGCATATTTAACCCTTACATCAATCCGATATTGGTTGCTCAGGGTTTTTCGAGTAAGGATACCGGATTCATCATGGCATTCGGAACATTAATATCCATCATTCTCCAGCCAATCTGGGGGATTTTGGTAGATAAATTCAAAAAAACACGCCTTGTATTGGTGGTCAGTCTGCTTGTTCCAGCAGCGTTAGCGTATTTTTATAATATTCAGGTGTACATTATATTAATTTTGATTTATACTTTGTGCACTATATTTCAAGTGACACAGATACCTGTAGCTGACTCCTACGCGGTAACGGCAGCAAGAGCGGCGAATACCTCTTACGGTATGATTCGGCTGTTCGGAAGCCTGGGGACAGGGGTTGGCGGATTCGCTGCAGGGATGTATCTCTCCCAGTTTTCCATTCATATGTTATGGTTGCCCTTTCTGTTTTTCAACATCTTGAGCGCAATACTGGCGGGCACACTCCCCAAGCAGACGAGCATATCCTCGTCCTCGGTAACTTTCTCCGTAGGTTTGGCAAGATTACTTCGAAATCGCACGTTCCTTCTCTTTCTCACAGGTTGTTTTCTGGTGAATCAGACCCTTACAGCATTTAACTCCTTTTTTGTTATTTCATTTCAGATGGCTGGTGGCTCGGTTGCCTTGACGGGTACAGCTCTTTTGATCGCTTCCATCACCAATGTACCCTCTATGCTGGTAGCCGCTTATGTGTTGCGCAGGTGGGGACATGAACGAACCATGTTGCTGGCAGCGGGAGCCTACATGTTACGCTGGGGAATTCAATGGTTATGGCCAAGTCCCGAAGTGATGATTGGTGTTCAGGTGTTGCACGGATTGTCATTTGGATTTTTCTATATCGCGGCAGTGGAATATGTGGCGTCTGTTACTGGACGTGAGATGCAGGCGACAGGTCAAAGCTTGTTTAACATGGTGTTTGCAGGACTCGGAGGCATTGTGGGAAATATGCTTAACGGCTATTTGTTGGATACTGGCGGTCCGTCAATGATGTATCTGGCTTGTACCATCAGTGCGGCAATGGGGGCAATTATTCTGTATATCGTCAGCAGACAGGCCAAAGAGCAGAGAAGGGCATACCCGTTAGAGTAGAAATGGAGTTAGAAACTTAAAGTAGAAACGGAAGGAACTGAGGCCTATGAAGGTAAATCTGAAGCGGACATGGCACACCAGGTTGATTTATTCATATTTCCCCCTATTTCTGCTCACGATTTCCATTCTGATCTTTCTCTCCTTCCTGGTTGTTAACGAACTGTCACGAAAAGAAACCAAAAAAGCGGATATGATCTCCACACATTACATTGTCAGCACATTGGAGCGTTCGTTAGGCGATATCGAGATGAGACTGCTGGATGAAATTGTAACGAACACAATGTACAGTCGTTTTTTGGAAGCCGAAAAAGGACAATTGTCCAGTCAGTTTATTTATGATGCAGCCAGTGATCTGAACCGTATGGTGGATCAACAGGGCATGGTGCAGTCGATTTACCTCTACCGAATGTCGGATTCGAGCATTATTACACCTAGAGGAATGGTAAGTTTTGAGGAATTTGAGGATAAATCGTATATCGAACAGGCGTTGAAAAATAAATTGAATCTGGGTTGGAATCAGCCCAGATCCTATAAAGAACGTTCATTTGATGTCCCTTCACAGGTCATCAGCATGAATAAATGGCTACCACTGCCTTGGGGTGGTGAAGGTCTGCTTGTTATTACCATACGGATGTATGCCTTGGAGAGGCAAATTGACAATATGACGGATGCGAATCTTTCTTTTCTACAGGTGAAGAATAACTATGGGGATCTCGTATATTCGGCTCATCAGATTGACTCGGCAGAGGGGAATGTCCTTAATCAGGTCAAGGCTGAGAAGCTTGGACTTACCTTTGAGAGTGGCATTCAGACAGGTCAGTTATATTCATGGGTATCGCTGGTGTCCTATGTGTGGATTGGAATTGGTATTCTCACCATTGCTGGTGCGGTCGCAGGTCTGATCTATATTACACGTAGAAACGTAAAACCCATGCAGCTGATGATGAATCGCATTCAGGCGTTACAGCCCCGTGTGCATGAAGAGAATGCCGCACCTTCTGTCAAAAACGAGCTTGCACTGATCGACCGGGCGCTGGAACATCTCATTGCTCAAACCGTAGATTACGAGAAACAGCATCATGAGAATCTGCTGATTCATCGCAGGCAGTTGCTTGTGGATTTGATGGAGGGTGAACGTATAGATTCTTTCCGTCAGCGTCTTCGTCACTTGCAACCGCTTGAGGAAAGGTTTCTTGAACCGCAGTGCGCCGCTGTATTGGTAGCGGAGATGAATGGGGCAGACCTGCCCGCTCCTTCCAATACGCTGAAAATGGCACTGATGAATGTGTTCAAGGAACTGGTGCAGAAAGAGAGCAATTTTGGTGCGTGGGCAGAATGGTTTGGCAATCGGCGTTTAATCGTTGTGGTAGCCTGCAATGAAAAAGAAAGACTGAGTCGTGAACTTCTGATGGATTTGGCTAAACAGTTGCATATGTGGATTGCTGAGCATTTCCGGATTCGGTTTACGTTCGGAATCGGGCAGACGGTTAATGGCTGGGAAGAAATCACTCGATCCTATAGCAGTGCAGACACAGCTCTGCAGCACCGGCTTACCCTTGGTCAGAATGCGATTGTACTCAGTGAACAATTGCCAGGCCACATGGAACTGCATTCGTATAAATATTTGCAAATGCTCGCAGATATCGTTCGGGAGTTCAGGCTTACGGGGGATGGCTGGCGAGCACAGCTTGACCAGATGTTTATTGCGTTCAATGAAGACCAAATGAACGATAAAGATATTCGTATGCTCTTGCAATCGTTGATTCAGATGTTAGCGCGTGAGTTCGGGGAGTTATCTGAACGTTTGCAACACCAATTTGATGAGCTGCTTTTGGCGCGGCTTCGCTCGCAAATTCAGGAGGACGATACGCTCGAAGGCATTCGGGGGATTTTGCTGGATTGGCTCAAAGAGGTCTATCGCAATTATGTTGCCGTTAATGAAACGAAAAGTCACCGTGCGATGATAAACGAGCTGCGCGTATACATTGAGGAGCATTTCGATGATCCGGATCTGTCGCTGAAACATCTGAGTGAACGTTTTCAAATCTCGGGTAAATATGCGAGTTATTTGTTCAAAGAAGAGTTCGGTATGAAGTTTGTTGATTTTCTTGTGAAATTGAGAGTAGAAAAGGCATGCCGAATGCTAACATCAACGGATACAGCTATTCAGGATATCGCCCAGCAAGTGGGGTATGCTAATGCGATCTCGTTTGGAAGAGTTTTCAAACGTGTGATTGGCGTGACCCCTGGGGATTATCGCAAGCAATATGGCAAACAAGAAGAACAATGAAGCGAAGCATTATTTTTGAAAACTCCTCTACTTGAGCAACGTACATTTTTTGTTGCGTCGTAGGGGAGTTTTTTTGAGGCTACTCGAAAAATGACGTAAGAACACAGTTAGAAAATAAACAATATGTTCTAAACTATATATACATATATCAAAAGGAGGGGGACAAAATGCATCAGTATGGACAGCAAGTTTGGGGCTCCGTGGAACTGGGTAGCGAGGTTAACATTACAACGGATAACAGTACCTTCGGTTTTAGCGTAGACGGTTTGCAATATTCTTTGGACATTCCAGCGGGAAGCTACATGACCAGTAGGAACAGACATGAGTCAGAGCTTGTTCAGATCATGACTGAGACAGCTGAGCATCTGAGCTTGCCTGTACAGTTCAAGCTGGGCGGGATTCATGATGATCAGAAGCTGAACGTATTAATTCTGGAACATCTCGACAAGAGTAAAGAGTATGTGCTGGATGAATTCGGAGGAAGCGCAGTAGATACGATTTTTGGAGAAGTGCGTTTTAATCTTGCTCCAAGAAACTAGTCGAGTAGCATCATCATAGATTGTTTAGAAATGACCGCTGATAAGGCGGTCTTTTTTATTTGCGCGCAGATCAGGAAAATGGATTAGTGTTTGTCGTTTATTGTCGAATTAGAGGGGATTACCACCTGAAAAAGAGTGAGAATAACTTATATTTGTGTTAGTTTATATAACATAATTAGTGTGAAAATAGTTTATTGTCAGGAAAATTGTTTATAAAGATAGGTTACTTGACGTTATAGTAGCTTTATCCTGTTTTGAAAATAGTTTATTGTCGATTTTCAGAAAACAATGTAATAATTAATGACATTCACAGGTGCAACAAGTTGGGCAACCATAACGGAGTGGCGATCATGTGAATCATTACAGAATGAGTGCGAAAGGGGAAAGGTCAAATGAAATTATTTCAAAGACGCAAGGCAGGAAAGGCAAGTTCGATTCTCGCAGCGGTAACAGCATTCACTCTATTATTATCCGCGTGTTCGTCAGGTAGTGAACCATCATCTTCATCATCCGGGGAAGCGGGTGCGGGGAACAGAACCATGTTGAAAGTAGAAATTTTTGACCGGGGAAATACACCGGCTGGTTACACCATCTCCGATAGTTATCTGACACGCTTCATTCAAAAGGAATTTGGTGACCCTAACAACATTGATGTTCAATTTGTTCCGGTTCCCCGCTCAGAAGAAGTGCAGAAGCTTAACGTGCTCATGGCAAGTGGTTCTGAAGTGCCCGATGTTGTATTCACTTATGATTCCGGTACATTTAATCGTTATGCCTCACAAGGCGGTTTGACAGAGTTGACTGATCTGCTGAACAAAGAGGGAAGCAATCTGAAAACATTTTTGGGTGATGACACGCTGGCATACGGTCAGTATGATGGACAACAATTCGCAGTTCCGGGTAAACGTCTGGTGTTAGGAAAGTACGCTTCATATGTTCGCCAGGACTGGCTGGATGCACTTGGACTGCCAACGCCTCAAACGGCTGAAGAACTGCACACAGCCCTGAAAGCAATCAAGGAGAAAGATCCGGGCAAGGTGGGCTCGGCACTCATTCCCATGGGGATGTCAATCGCTTCGGCGCAATATGAGCCATTGATCTGGTCTTTCATTCAACCTCTTACGGAAGAACAGAGGTATACACTGACTCAACAGCTAGGTTCTAATGATTATCCAACGTTGCTCCCTGGTTTCAAAGATGCACTGAAATATATGAACACGTTGTATAACGAGGGACTAATGAGCGCAGACTTCGGGCTGGATAAAGACAAGAAAAAACTATGGGAAGATGTATCCAACGGGAAAGTAGGTTTCTACAGTGAAGATGCCGGAGAAATTTACATCTCAGGTACGTATAAAAATCTGCAAACGAATAAACCAGATGCGGTGATGACACCGATTGATGCATTCAAAAATTCGGAAGGCAAATTTGCCAAGCCGGCATATGCACCCAATGCGATGTATGTCATGATTCCTAAAACAAGTCAGAATGCAGAAGCGGCTATGAAATATCTGGATTGGATGGCTTCTGGCAACAATTTGTTTGATCTGCAATACGGCGTGAAAGACGAGAACTATGAACTGGTGGATGGAGTACCGCAGATTAAAGAAGATGCTTCTCCTGAAATTGCTGGTCGGATCTACAACTCTGGTGATATTGCCATCATTGTAAACGGAAAATATGTCGGAGATGAAAAGAAAAACGAAGAGGCTTATGTCGTTCAGGTAGATCCCAAATATCGGGATGACATGCGTAAATCGGTAGCCATCTCCAATACGGATACGATTCAACCCGTGCGTTTCTCCAAACCTATTGAAGCGGAATCTCGTTATGGTAACGGCTTAAAAGACAAATTCTCTGAGTTTATTGTGAAAACAACCATCTCCAAACCGGCTGATTTTGAAGCTGTGTACAACAGTATGATGAGTGATTATATGGCAAGTGGAGGCCAAGCTGTTCTTGATGAGCGTACGGAGGCTTACAAAGCGATGAAGTAATTATTCATCATATAGCGCAGGTTAGACAGGTCTGGCCGTATTGAACAGGACTTTTCATGGGGGCGATGTAAGGATCGCCTTCCATGAGACATCCTTCACGACTTGGGGGGAACATTATGAAGACAGGCACTTATTTCCGCAGAAACTGGCAAATGTACGCATTACTTGTGTTGCCCATGTTATACTTCATCATTTTCAAATACGGTCCAATGTATGGGGTACAGATCGCATTCAAGGATTTTAACTTTTTCCAAGGAATCGGTGGCAGTGAGTGGATTGGATTCGATGGGTTTAAGGAAGTGTTTCAGAATCAGGGGTTCTATACTGCCTTGCGCAATACGATTGTGCTTAACTTGCTAGACTTGCTAGTATCTTTTCCGGCACCGCTAATTCTCGCTATCCTGCTCTTTGAATTACGAGTCGCCTGGTTCAAAAAGATGGCACAGACGCTGCTTTACATTCCACACTTTATTTCCTGGGTCATCATAGGTGGTATCGTATTGCAGGTGTTTGGCACACAATCTGGATTCATTAACAACATGTTAATGAGCATGGGGCTTGATCCGCTTCCATTTCTATCGGATAAAAACTATTGGATCTTTACGTATCTCGCCGTGGGCGTGTGGCAGAGCGCAGGCTGGGGAACAATTTTGTATCTGGCATCCCTTACAGGCATTAACCGTGAACTCTATGAAGCAGCCGAGGTAGACGGAGCCAGCCGTTTGCGCAGAATTTGGCATATCTCCCTGCCAGGCATCAAAACGACGATTGTTACCTTGCTAATCATTAACGTTGGTAACATGATTTCTATCAGTTTTGACAGGCCGTTCATCATCGGAAATGTGGCAGTACGCGAATATTCGGATGTGCTTAGTACGTTTGTGTACCGTCTGGGTCTGCAATCCGGCCAGGTAACTCTGGCGACCGCAGTGGGACTGTTCCAGGCTGTCGTTGGACTGATTTTCATCCTCGGTGCAAACTACGCATCTAAAAAATTGACAGATGAGAGCATTATGTAACGGAATGAATGCTTCTGCGGCAACACGGTATCCATCTATGATCTGTAAGGAGTGAGTGAGATGTCGGAAAACACGGCGAATCGAATATTCAACACAGTAAATGTAATTCTGATTGTCATTGCGATGGTACTGTGCCTTGCACCATTTATCCATATCATTGCGATCTCGCTTAGCTCGAACCGGGCGATCGGTTCGGGAGAGGTTTCCTTTTTCCCCAAAGAGCTGTCCTGGGAAGCCTATGGCAAGGTGTTCGGTGATGGCTCCATGATTCGTTCCCTGATCTACACGATCTGGCTGACGGTTCTGAGTACGGTGCTTAGTATGCTTATGACGATTATGGCAGCATATCCCCTTGCCAAAAGCAGTCTGAGAGGCCGCAAATGGTTCATGCTGGTCATTGTTGTGACGATGTTTTTTAGCGGGGGAATAATCCCGGAGTATATTTTGATCAAAAATTTGCATTTGCTTGACAGCACTTGGGGATTAATTCTTCCTGGCCTGATCAGTCCGTTTTATATGATTATTCTGATCACCTTTTTTCGCGGCATTCCGGAAAGTCTGGAGGAAGCTGCTGATATTGATGGCAGTACCCAGGTTGGAACGTTAATGCGCATTATACTGCCACTATCTCTTCCGGTAATGGCAACGCTCAGCCTGTTTTACGCTGTAGGACGCTGGAATGGATTCCAGGATGCGTTAATGTATATTACCAAACCGGAGTTGTATCCGTTACAATTGAAGTTATATCAGATGATTCAGCAAAACCAAATCACCGAACTGATGCAAAATGAAGGTATTGGTGCAGTTCATGTGTTACCGGAAAGCTTGAAAGCAGCTAGCGTAATATTTTCGACGTTGCCAATCCTGCTCGTCTATCCATGGTTGCAACGATTTTTCATCAGCGGTGTAATGGTAGGTGCTGTAAAAGGTTAACGTCCCAGGAGGTCATAGGCATGACACAACCGATGGTTAAGAAGATGTCCAAGGAACAGCAACATCTAGTACACCAGTCCATGATTATGATGGATCGTTTTTATGACGATGAATTCGCGTTGCTTCGCAGCTTTGAAGACGATGCATCAGAGCATGGTACACGAGGCAGTGCACATTATGCGCTGGGCTTGCTGATTCGTCAGGAGCCCGGCGATGTCGAGCGGGCTGTTCGTGTGTTTCACAAAGTGCTCGATTATCAATATGATGCGCCAGAAGAAATCTATCACGGCACCTTTGCTACCCAGACAAATGAAGAGCACCCGCCTGCGGGTCATTATGCATGGAAATCATTTGCGCCAGGCACAGCCTATTTCCTGGAACGCACCTTTGAGAAGGTGTCTGCGCAGTTTATTCATAATCTGCAGCAAGAGAATGATTTGATGAAAGAAGGCGCAGACGCCAAACAATTGAAAGAACTGTTCTATACGTCCGTGAACGCTGTTTTACCCCCGGTCTGGATCAGTTATGATCCAAACTGGCGGGAATTTATCGCATGTGCGTGTGCTATAGCAACAGCCGAGTTTGCGGCACTTCTGCCGGATACGCTTATTCAGCGGATGGATGAAGCGATGGAACGTGCCGTTCAGGGCTCTGTTGATCGCAGACGGTCAGATGTGATTCCGATGAACACCAACATTGAACTGATGCATATTTTTATTACCCATTATTATGGACATCGGTTCCAGCGAACGGATTGGATTCAGCATGCGGATGCACAGGCCGAAAGTCTGTTACAGGAGTTTGAGCAGTTCGGAGGCACGTTTGCCGAGTTCAATACCACGACCTATTACGGGGTGGATCTCGCCGTACTTGGCATGTTCCGAAAGTATGCTGTAACTGAGCGCATGACTGAAATTGCTCACTCGATTGAGCATGGATTATGGAACAATATCGCGCTGTATTACAATGCCAATCTGGAGAATCTCTCCGGGCCATTTGCACGGGCATATGATATGGAGATGCGGGAGCATAGCTCGATCGGTGTCTTTCTCTATCTATTGCTGGGAGAAGGCTACGAGTATTTGACAGGCATGAACTGCGAATCGGGGCATGATCCGATGATAGCGTTGTTGGGTGTTGATGTCCCTGAAGAGGCTGTACCGTATTTCAAAGCCCATCAAGGAGACCGACTCGTGCAAAAACAGTTCATGGAGCTTTGCGAACGGAGCGATCCAAAAGCGAATCGAAATTTATGTACCGCTTCGGCCTGGATTGGTGAGACACGAATGATGGGAGCGATGTCTGGCAGTCGGAATACCAACGGCCAGATGCATCCGGCAACGATTCATTGGCAGACCGAGACAGGAGAGCGGTATTACTTGCGTCTTGTTCGGCGCGAAACAGGTGGAGACTGGAACAGCCATCTGCGGGGCATCACTTTTGAAGCGGAGGTCACGCCGGAAACATTGCATATTGAAGTGCAGCTGGATACGGCGGAAGAGATCGAGGTTTATTTTGAAATCAAAGGACCTCACCTGCATCCACAGCATTTACAACCGACACGCTGGACGCTTCCGGGGCTAACCTGTTCTGTAAAAGCAGAAGCACCAGTGCCGGCAGTATTAATGTATACCGACTATGCTGAAATAATCTATCGTTATGTTCCGGGCGTGACGGAGAACCGTATGAAGTTTGAACTCGAGATCAGCGAATAGATCGATGAGGCAAGACGGTATCATAAGGTTAGGCAGGAGACTAAGAGTGGACTTCTATAGAAGGCTATTAGAAGGACTGGGATAGGGCTAATGTGCGGAAGGAGGCAGGGCAGAGTAAAAATGTATACAGACAAAAAAGAATACTCATTCTCGACATGCTGGAATATCAAGCGCCATACGACGGGCGAAGGGATGATCGAAGAGATTCTGTCGCTTGGTTTCAAACAGGTGGAGTTGAATTATAATGTGACGGATGAGCTATTAAATACAATTGAACCGATGATTGAACGTGGGCAAGTGGGTGTATCGAGTGTGCATAACACGTTTCCGCATGTAGCCGATCCGGATTATGGAACGGATTCGGTGCTGCTTGGATTCGACGATGAGCCGCGGCGTAAAAGGGCGATTGAACTGTTGCTTCGTTCTGCGGAATACGCTCACCGCTATGGTGCGAAGGCTGTTGTTGTGCACCCGGGGGAAGTGCCGTTTGAGTATAACATTGATGAAGCTCTGAAAAAGATCTATCACAAGCAAGGCAAGGATTCACCAGCCTATCAAGCGTTGTGGCATGAGATGCTGGAGAAGAGACAGGCTAGTAGTGAGCACTACTTGAGACGCATACAGGAAAGTCTAGAAGAGGTATGTAATCTGTCAGAGCAACGTGGATATGGTGTGAATTTCGGAATTGAAACCCGTTCACGCTGTTATCAGATGCCTACGTTGCAGGAAGCAGGAACGATCATTGGTCAGATGAAGGGTGCACCGCTTGGATTATGGTATGATATCGGCCACGGCATGATGATGGATCGCATGGGATTGTATGACAATGTGCGCGAAGCGAATGCGCTGATCGATCATGTCGTGGGGGTTCACATCCATGAAACGGTAGGATTGTCCGATCACTGGTGTCCATATATTCATAGTCAGGACATGAGCTATTTTGATTCATTTCTAGATATCATCGATCGATCTCCTGTGAAAGTGTATGAACTGAAAGCGGCTTGCACACCCGAGGAGATTGACGAAAGTCATAAACTCATTAAAGCTCGTATTGCTGAACGTCGGGAGAAAATGAAGCAGGCGAACGAATTGTGATGCAGTAGTGGAATTGGGGAAGTGCAAAGTACAACAAGCGTGAGTAAATAGAGCAAACACAGAAATTGCAGAAAACAGAGAAAGCACAGAAAACACAAAATGCACAGAAACACAGAAACACGAGGAGAGCATACACTCTCTCGTGTTTTTTTGTTTAATGCATTGAAGCTGAGTGCGTCAAGCAAGTCAAGGGGAGGAACGGAATGGAGAGAGCGATTGAACGGAGCGGTGATCGGAACACGTTAACGTATCAGATAAGAATAGCAAAAATGAGTTCTAATCCTGACCCTTAAAGTTCTAACGATCAGCAGGAAGCTTATTTCCTCCATCTAGACTGATATAAAATTCTAATGATCACCAGAGAGCTTATTTCGTTGTTTCAGTAACTTTTTGCGTGTATTTAGGCCTTTTTTTGGAAAATAGCGTCATCTGAGATCGTTAGAATTTTAAAACCGCCAAAAAGGTCCAAATAAGCTCTCTCAGGATCGTTAGAGTTTGATTGCCTTCATACCTACACCCGCGCGCTCAAAATTGCATCCTACAATACCCGAACCCGAACCCGAACCCGAACCCGTTCCAGTTCACCCCACATACCTTTTCCTTTCACTCATATCACTCATACATCCGTCGTTCCAATTCAGCAAAAGCAATAGCAGGATCATCACTAGAATTGTCGATGTATGCGATAGATTCCGTTGGAAGCGGCCAGGCCACTCGTTTTCGATCAAGAGAAGAACGGAACGCATCCCAATTAGCTAGTTTCCATTCATCTAATGGAGATTGTCTCGCTGTGATTCGTTGACGGTATAACGCTTCGTTCTGCAAATAAACATAAGCCACTCGAACGTCTGTGTTATCGAGGGAACGGCCAATGCGTGCGAGTTCCTGCTCAATCCAATCCGGTGTCCCGGTCTCTTTGGTAAAAGGTCCAACCACGAGAGTGTCTACACCAAGTTGTACGTTATCCAAAGCGGCGTCCATCGTGATTCGATAACCCAGATCACGGCACAGCCGTTTGTATTCTGGTGAATCCCGGTCTGATGGATCAAGCCCTTGTAACGTCATGATGGCCTCAGCTGCGGGACGAAGCAGGATGTCCATGTCCAAAAATGCAGCTTTATATTTACGTGAGAGCGCTTTGGCGAGTGTAGTTTTGCCACTTCCGGCTCCGCCGAGAAAGAAAATAAGTTTACTTTTGCGCATGAGAGAATGTCTCCTTTAATTCGTAATATCGGTCTATCTAAATCTGTAAAGATCGAAAAAATTTCTATATACAATTCAAAGCTGGATAGAGGTAGTTTAACATAAAAAGATAAATGGGGTGCTGGACATCGAAGGAATTATAAGGTATCATGACACCTAGATTAACTATGCATAGATTTCCGATGTATTAGACCAGTACTTAGGAGGGAGCGTTTTGTTTGCAGATAAATAAACAAATGATTAAAGGAAGTACAGAAACATTAATTTTAACTTTACTTCATGCACAACCCATGTATGGCTATGAGCTGATTAAGGAACTGCATCGTCAATCAGAGGGCGTGTTTAGTCTCAAAGAAGGAACGTTGTATCCGATTCTACACGCGATGGAAATCGAAGGATGGGTGGAGGCTTACTGGGCAGAAGTGGAGGGCAGAAAACGGAAATATTACTCCATACGAGAGCAAGGCATACAGGCATTACAACAGAAAAAAGCGGAATGGTCTCTATTTCGTCGTGCTGTAGATCGAGTGATCGGTGAAGGAGGTTTAGCCTGATGAATCTGAAGCAAGTGAAAGAGCAGGGGAAGCAGAAAGAAAAAAAGGAACAGATTCAGAGTTATCTGGATCAAATCTGTGATCAGGTCAGGGCGAGGGAAGTACATAACGATCTTCGTGAGGAACTCGGGAATCATCTCGAAGAGATGACCTATGACAAGGAGCAGGAAGGATTTACAACGGAGGCAGCTGCCACATACGCTATTGAACAAATGGGTGATCCGGCTGATCTAGGCAAAAGAATGCACAAAATTCATCGTCACCGAATGCACTGGGGATTATTGGCGGGAGTCGTGGGGATGGCTCTTATTGGCATGGTTTTGACCTGGATATATACGAATAGTCTATTAGACTTGGGAAATGAATACTCATCCGTCCATCTACTGTATACAAGTATGGGGATGTTAGCCATGTTGTTCTGCCTCTTTTTCGACTATAGGAAATGGATTAAATCTGCTTGGTGGGTATACATTCTAATGAATGTTCTCTTATGGATTACCCCGGTGATAGCAGACTCGTATGGTAGCTTGAATAGAATGCTTATATTGCCATTTGGCTTCTCAATCGATGTTACTACGTCCGCGCTTTGGATATTGCCACTCGCGATCGGCGGGATAGTCATTTCCCATTTTCGTTCGGGTCAGAACGTGCAAATGATCTTTACCTATGTTGCGTTAGTAGCTTTGCCTATGGTACTCATCTATCAAATCTCGGATTGGGTCCGATTATCGTTATTTGGATGCATATGTTTGCTACTGTTCGGATGGATTACAAGAAAGTGGCTGTATACGCTGATTACTGCGTGTTTTTGTGGAGTGGCTGCAGCCTTGTTATTACTTGTAACCGATCAATATAGTCGATTCGAAAGGTTGTCTGTTGTATTTAATCTGGATCAAGATTCTAAGGGTATGGGATTTATGAATAACGCTATTATTGATATCGTCCAAACAGCGGGATGGTGGGGGAATGGTACGAATATCCCGATAGGATCAACTTTAAAATATCTTTATCTGAGTTATCCAGGGGTTATGCTTATAGACGTGTTTGGGTGGTCTGCCTGTGCGCTGTTTATTGTTGGCATAGTGTGGTTTGTAAATACATTATTTAAAATACTGCCGCGTATACAAGACAAGTTTGGTTCGATGATTGTACTGTCTGTAACGGTTACACTTGCACTTCAACTGAGTTATTCAGTTGCGATCATTACGGGAATGGTCCCAATCATGAGTATTGAATTTCCCCTTATCGGATATAGATCTCATGTGATACTTGAATACGCTATGATCGGTTTGCTTCTTGGTGTTTATCGTCGAAAGGATACGGTTTCCTTGAGCCGTAACTACACCCGAACCCACACGGGAAAGAGTATGACGTTATCAGAAAGATGATGGACTATGCCAAGGTTCACAACTTATCAGAGGGAAACCAGATGTGCCGCAGATTAACCCAGCCCTGACTGTTGAATGACATTCCGCGAACGGAAGGAAGATAAGCGGTTTCTACAGGTTTTTGGGACAAAATGAACATTAGATGTTCACGAATTAGAAATTCTTCGATATCGAATAGTGCCTGCTTACGCTCGCTGGTATGTGGAGATATAGCAACGGATTGTAATCTATACTGAACCCACTCCTGAGACGGGGATTCCAGATGCTCGGATAATGTGGAGAACAGATCATATCTGCGAAGCTCCACGTCACGATCTTGAATCAGGGAGAAGAGAATCAGATCGGATTCAAGCCGCCAATCGCCTTTGAATTGTTCCATGTTGCCTGTGTGTATGGTGCAATGAAAACCGGATTTTTCCAAAATCAGTGCAAGTCGCTCAGCATCGGGCCGATATTGCGGAATGGTAGCAAGGTGCAAGGCAATGGGTGCATCGTAAGGAGAGTTCTCCTGTGAAGTGGGAGTTTTCCCATGTTTATATTCGTGATGTTGAGGTCGATTTTCTGTCCCCTTCTGTAGTGCCAGATCAATACACTGTTGCAAATAGGCTCGTACAGCCGGATCGTTTAACGGTCCGGTTTTTTGTGTGTTACACGTAAGCAACTTGGTCACGGTCACTCCAGAACTTGCCTGTGTCCGAGCAGTACCCGCATTTTTAGCCGGATTATGAACAAGGTGGAAGAAGGGAGATTCCACATGTTCAGTTGGTCCGGGCACCTGATTTGGATCAAGTCCCTCCAGTGGAGTACCCCACGGAATTTGCAGAATATCCACCCGGTCAATAAGAGATCTACCCTGAAAATAAGTTGTATATGCTTCAAGTCTGCACAGGTGATGATCCCATACGGCAACTTTAAAAGGCCCCGTTCCTACCGGTTTCAACATGGAATGTATCGGCTCGGTAGGCATGTTTATCTGATCTGTATCTGGGTTCCGAGTAACAATGACGGCCCGGCTTGTTGTCAGAAAAGATAAAAATAATTCCTGCGGTTGTTTTAAACAAAAGCGTACAGTTAAGGGGTTTAACGCTTCAACTGAATGGATCTGTTTCATAATTTCACGGTACAATGTACGGCGCTCTGTAGATAACAGTCGCTCGAACGAATAGACGACATCGGGTGCTGTAAAGGGACTGCCGTTGTGAAAATAAACCCCTTTCCGCAAATGGAAAATCCATGTCCGTCTATCAGCGGATACATCCCATGTATGCGCTAGACAGGGTAGAATGTGTCCTCGCTCATTTCGCTGCACAAGTCCATCGTATACGTGGCTTGTTACGAAAGACTCGGCAAGCAGATTAATATATAACGGATCGAGCGCATGAAGTTGCTGGCGAATAGGTAAACGAAGCGTTTCAATGGGTTCATTGTTCGTTCCAGCTTCCGTGTGGTGCCCTGAATAACCAAGCAACCACTGGTTGAGAACATGTTGCATAGACATTGAACTGGAGAAGGCGCGAACTTGATCCGCAGCCTCTTGTAACTCCAGGCGATTCATCGCTTGCATCATGTACTCTGCAGCAATTTGATCTGCTGGAATCAGTAGAGATAGTGTCGAACGCCGTCCTCGTCCCCGCTGGGCATGCCAATGAATCCAGCCCAAAGAAGCCATTTTTTTCACAATTGTTAATGTGTTGCGATGGGTACAGTCAAGGATCACAGCGAGATCTGCTAGAGTTATGGTGTGTTCTGATGCTTCGCCGAGCTGGCTGTGCAGTAGCAAGTATTGCTGATGTAGCTTCATCGGGGTTCCTCCTTGATGACAAGGTGTATGACGTTCCTTAGCAATCTAAAATAAGAAGTTATATCGGTCAAGATTTCTGTTTGTGTTCTTATTTTATCATTTAGAATAAAACGTAGATAGATGAATGGAGGTTTTTCCTATGATTGATATAATAATCTCTTCATCCCATCTTTGTTATCTTGTAGCCCGGGTAGAATTGTCCAAATTAAGAACGGAATAGAGCGGAGTTTGGATTTGCCAGCAGTTCATTTATGCAAACGTGATATGTAAGTGCTATAATGTAAAAATAAACGTATGAAGGGGGTGAATCTCTTGTTTGAATTACATGAGCTATTGCCGTATATATTCTCCATTGGTCTGATTTTTACCGTCAGTTACGCCTATATTGCCCATCTACACTGTGGTATGACGGAGTACTGGATGGAAGGTGGAGCTGGAGACGGAATTGAACCTGTCTTTCCGGCACTTGGCTTGAACTTACAGTGCAGGCCGGAAAACTGGAGCCGCATGGTCAGACGAAAAGAAGCACCGGATGAAGATGAACCAGACTGTATTTCCTTGTTGAGACTGGAATCAACCAATCAACAAGGAGGATATATATGGAACAACATACAAACAAGAGGTTCACACTCACATCTGGCAAGGGACGGATCTATGGCCTGATTGTGATTTTATTCGCAGTTATGCTGCTTGCCGGATGCAGTAATAATGTATCAGAGATTAATTCTTCCACTCCAGGGTTCTTTAATCATTACATCGTATTTCCGCTGTCGTATCTGATTCAGCATATCGCCAGTATATTTAGTGGAAGTTATGGTGTTGCGATTATCGTCATTACACTTGTCATTCGGCTCGCATTATTACCGCTCATGATGCGTCAAGCCAAGTCCCAGCAGGGAACACGGGTGATTATGAATGCAATGAAACCTGAACTGGATGCCATTAAGAAAAAGTACGAGGGCAAGAACGATACGGCTAACCGGCAGAAGTTGTCTGAAGAGACAATGGCGTTATACAAAAAGCATAAATTCAACCCGCTGAATATCGGCTGTTTGCCATTGTTAATTCAACTCCCGATTTTATCGGGGATTTACACGGCAATTCGGCTAACGCCAGAGCTGTCGTCCCATTCGTTTTTGTGGTTCAAGCTTGGCGCACCTGACTATGTACTGGCTGTAGTTGTAGCTGTTATTTATCTTATTCAGGCGAAGGTATCACAGGCAAATATGGCTCCTGAACAGCGCAAACAGTTTGCGATAATGGGGTATATCTCCCCGCTAATGATGGCGTTTTTCTCGTTTTCCGCACCAGCAGCTATGCCACTGTACTGGACGGTTGGGGGTTCGTTCTTAGTGCTACAGACTTTGCTGTTCCGCAAATTGTACCCAGTCGAGCATCCGCAGGTAGCCGAAGTGACGGAATTAAGCACGCAGAAGCCTGATAACATCAAAGGTGCTAAAAGCACGAAGAGCGCAAAGAATACCAATAGTGCAAAGAATACCCAAAATGCGGGTAATTCCAAACGTTCTGCTAAACCTGCCAAATCGTAGTTGAGTTATAAAAATATTAAATAATGCAATCAAAGAAGCGCGTCCATAGGGACACGCTTCTTTGATTTGCTTAACTTATATTCTAGGTATATCCAGATCTCCGGATAATTGAAAACGGGAAACAAAATGCCAGATTAACTCCCGACGGGAGGAAACCTTTGTTTTGGCGAAGATGGACTTCAGATGATCTTGAACGGTGTAGGCTGAAATATGCATAGCCTTTGCAATTTCCTTCGAGGAAAAGCTGCGTAGCACATAGGCGAGCAATTCACGCTCCCGAGCGGATAAGGAATAACTGTCGGACAGCAGGGGGAGTAAATCCTGAGGCATAGCCTGCTCCAGCCAAACGGCGATCTGATCCCATTTCTCTGCATGTTCTGCCGATTCGCAAGACTGCATCATACTAGCTTGAAGCATAACATAACGACCGTCCGCCAACTGGACACATACTTTGGACAGTGAACCGTCCGATGTTGGTGAAGCTGACGAGGCATTCTTTTGAATGGATTGCAGTAGATGAGAACTCACGGCACGAACGGGTCTCGGAAGCACATCGGATTCAATCTGCTCCAATCGGCGTAATTGGGATAACCAGTATTGTGCGGCCGGATTTTGCATAACAGGTTCAAGTGAAGCACGCAGAACAACAATGCCCGGCTCCCGCGGACTACCACCTTGAAGCTCTTCCATCAATAATAGATGCGTTGTCCGTAGCATAAATGCAATTGAGGATGCCCAGTGTTGCATGAGCTCTCGCTCTTCTTCAGAGAATGTAGGCTTGTTCTGTTTGCGGTACAACGTGAGATAACCCCAGCAGGCATCGTTATTCACAAATACCGTTCGAAGCTCATCTCCGAATCCGGCAGGCTGTAAAATATTCGTATAACGTGAACTTGCTCCAGACCGTGATTGGATAGAAGCATGCAAAATAGCAGCATACTGGCCGGACTTAATCAAGTCGCTATATTTATGGATATCCTCTTCCATGTATTCATTAATAAATAATCGATCATGAATGGCTTCAATGCCATCTTCCGTCACCGCGCCTGTAGAAAGAAGGGTGGAAGGATCTACGGTGGTGAAGCAATAAGCATCATATGTGATAACCGTATGAATTTGTTTGAGAACAGCTTCCCGATAGGTGTGAGAGGTCCAGTTTCCTTTTTCAAGGGAAGTAATCCGGTGTACATTCTGTGCAGTAATTAGGCTGGTCAATTGGATAAGCTCCTTCCCGAGTACGTTAATATCCCATACTTATGGGATGGTCGTCTGTATGTATACTTTTATAATGAAATTAGACGAATGCAGAGTCAAGTCTAACTTCAAATTCAGAGGAGTGTAACTGCGATGAAAGATCATATAAATGGTACACGGGATGAAAAACGAAATAAAGGAACGGATCATACATGCTCGGATAATCCTTCACCCATGAGTTGGGATAGCGCGGACATCGTTCGTTATGAACAATCGATTGCTCTCAAAATTCCGGGATATGCCTATATGCATGATCTGATGGATAAACTTATCACAGCAACAATAGCAGATAACAACGATATTGAAATATTAGTTACCGGAGCTGGAGGAGGCAAGGAGATTACTTTACTGGGTACAGAACATCCTGACTGGTTGTTGACAGGTATGGATACCTCTCAGCCGATGTTGGATTTAGCGAAAAAAAGAGCAGATGAAGCTCGCATCTCGCATCGGATCAAGCTTTTTTCCGAGACCATTGAACAATTACCTGAGGATGGATTGTACGATGGTGCCACGAGTATGCTGATGCTGCATTTTATTCAGGGACTGGAAGCAAAAAAGTCTTTCCTGATGCATCTCGCCAGTAGGCTCAAACCCGGCGCACCTCTAATCCTTGCGTCTGTTAATGCAGATCTGGATTCTCCCGCTTATCCAGTCATGATGCAGGCGTGGCGGGAACATATGATGCAGGCGGGAGTGCTTACGGAGGAATGGGAACGGTTCGCCGCATCGCTCGGTCAGACATCCGATCCCGTATCTGCTGAAATTTTAGTGAGATTGCTTGCGGAGTGCGGTTTTTCAAGGATAACCCGTTATTTTGCAGCATTCTGGGTGGAGGGGTATTATGCAATCCGAGACTAATATACAACAAGACAACATCATGAAGGATCAGATCTGGGTTGTTGGTGGTTATGGCCAAGTGGGGCAGATGGTCTGTACTCAGCTTGCGCAAGCATTTCCCGGCAAAGTGTGGGCTGCGGGTACACGCTTGGAACGTGCCGAACAATTCAGTCGCCAGACGGGTGGAGCAGTTAAACCACTGCAACTGAATATTATGAAAACGGTGGACCCTGCCATGTTGCGACACGTTAAACTTGTCGTCATGTGTGTAGATCAGAATGACACCCGGTTCGTTGAAAGTTGTGCCAAAGCCGGAGCCGATTACATCGATATTTCTGCCAAAGGTGATTTCTTAAAACAAGTGGAAGGATTGCATTCAGTGATGAAAGTTTCCGGATCAACCGCTATTCTTAGCGTTGGTTTGTCGCCCGGCATAACCAATCTGCTTGTTCGTGAAGCGTCGATGCATTTGGATCAAGTGCAGGAGGCGAACATCACGGTGATGCTTGGTCTCGGGGAGAAGCACGGCAAGGCCGCAATCGAATGGACGGTAGACCAGATGAATACGGCTTATGAGGTCAAGAAGCATGGAAAGTTTACCAAAGTTCAGAGTTTGAGCGATGGAAAATGGATTGATTTCGGCGAGCAACTGGGAAGCCGGATCGCATATCGATTTCCGTTTTCAGACCAACAGGCTGTAGCCCAAACGTTGCACATCCCTACCGTTTCAACCCGACTGTGCTTGGATTCCCGTTGGATTACCAGAGCATTGTCGATATCCAGACAAGCAGGATTAGTGAAGCTGCTGCGTTTTGCTTGGGTTCGTGATCTGGTAGTAAAAGCATTTGCTGCGATTCCAGGTGGTAAGCCGATGTTTGCTGTGAAGATAGATGCGACAGGATGGAAAAATGGAGAGCGGATGGGAATAGAGCAGCTCGTTGTTGGCGAGAAGGAGGCTGTTCTCACAGCAGAGGTAGCTGCAGCTGTAGCGAAAAGGGTCTATATGAACGGTCAACAGCCAGGCGTGTATCATGTGGAACAATGTTTCTCCATAAAGGACATTGAAGAGGAACTTAAATACTCGTTAAATGTGGTAACCAAAATCAAATAATCTGAACCGTATCCAAGTGACGCGACGCGTTGGACTTATGGCTTAAAACAACTTAAAGGTTGTTTTGTCTGAAAGCGCCAATCTGCTATGATAAAACTACGGATCAAGCACGATTGGAGGGAGAACATGGACTGTATTGCCATACTTCCTTATTACAGAGTACAACGAGAGATGACTGGCCTTTCGCAGGAGATTGAGAGGAATGCCCGTACCATGACCCTTTATTCGGATCGAATCGTGACCAAGTACAGGGAGTTCAGGATTACGGAAGTATTTGATATGTCTTTTCGCCGGATGGGGGATGCAGGTGGTTTTTTCTATCTGCATACGAGCACAGGAGTATATCCCTATATGGTAGAGATAGATCCTAGGCCGTTTATCCAGACATTCCACCAAGTGGCGATTGCTCGAATCAAATGATTGACCTTGCCGCCACGTAAAGCCTTACGATGGATGGGTAGTAATTATATCCAATCCAGAGGAGTGTATCTCATGAGTATTTTGATTCAACAAGTAACTATTCTAACGATGCAAGAAGCCGAAGCACCTTTCACGGGGGATATACGGATTGAAGGAAATCAGATTGTGCAGATCGCGAGTCATATCATGCCTCAACCTGAGGATGAGGTGATTGATGGTCGAAATAAACTGGCGATGCCCGGTCTTGTGAATGCCCACCAGCATTCGCCAATGAGTCTGCTTCGAGGTTTTTCCGACGATCTGAAGTTGATGGACTGGCTGGAGCGCAAGATGTTGCCTGCCGAAGCACGAATGACACCTGAAGATATTTATTGGGGAGCTAAATTGGGCATTGCAGAGATGATTCGTTCAGGAACAACGGCTTTTGCCGATATGTACATTCATATGAATGAGATCGCTGAAGCAGTCACGGAAACAGGCATACGTGCATCGCTGACTCGTGGTATGGTTTTTATGGAGGATGATGGAGGACGCAGGCTGCAGGAAGCGATCGATCTGGTGCAACGCTGGTCAGGGAAAGCAAATGGTCGAATCACAACGATGTATGGACCGCATTCTCCTTATACTTGTCCGATGGAACCGTTACGTGAAGTCGTTGCAATGGCTGTTCAGGACGAGATTCCACTGCACATTCATCTGGCGGAAACGAAGGAAGAAGTAGAGAAGATTCGTAGCCGCTATGAGATGACACCCACGGAATATTTGGAGGAATCAGGTATGTTCGAGCGGGCGCATGTGCTACTGGCTCACGGAGTACATCTGAACCCTCAAGACATCAGCAGGCTGAAGGGCATGCGCGGCGGTGTCGCCCATAATCCGGTGAGCAACCTGAAACTCGGTTGTGGCATTGCTCCAGTAGAGGCGATGATATTCGAGGGAATCACGGTAGGAATCGGGACAGATGGAGCAGGGAGCGCAACAACACTGGATATGTTCGAAGAAATCAAGGCTGCATGCTGGCTGCAAAAGCTGGACTACGGTGATCCAACCCGGCTTCCAGCACGTCAAGTACTTGATATGGCAACCCGTGGGAGTGCAAAATTGTTATCATTGCAAAATGAAGTGGGGATGCTTGCACCTGGATACAAAGCGGATCTCATTCTGATTGACCTTGCCAAACCTCACCTGCAGCCCATTCATGATGTAGAGTCGCTGTTGGCCTATAGCGTGAATGGGGCGGATGTGCACACCACCATTGTAGATGGGCAGATCCTGATGCAGGACAGAAAGTTGCTTACCATAGATGAGGATGAGTTATATCGGGAAGTAAACACTCGCGCGAAGCGAATTGTGGAAGGCGTTTAAAAATATTATGTTTTCGTTTAATCGATTAATTCAAAAGGCAATCTCTAATTTCATCTTAGAAAGTGCTGTATTTCTCCCCATATTTTATGGGCTTCCACAGCGTTTTGTGCTGGTGCGACATACCGGGAGTTATTTTTTGCATGAATGATATATAATGTATTGAATTTATCGTCAGCCCACTGAATCATATAATAATCGTCGAGATCAGTTCGGTTTTCATTTGCAATAATGGGGAAATATCGATCACCATTCATTTTTTTCTTCATTTTAGCTATGAAACGATCCGGCCTTTCAGGTTCAAAAACATCATATACTTTGTCGTCAATAAGCATTTTTCCTTTAAAGGTAGTAGGTCTGAAAAAATCCCGATAACCTTTCGTAGTTATTTGAATCTCGATTGTTTCTCCATCTAATGTACTAGCTATGTATTTTTGCTCAATGTCATAAGGTAATTTATAGATTAATAGCAATATAAAAAAAAGACTGACAACACCAACAATTAAGGCAATTAATTTCTTGATAATATGACCGCCTTTCTATGAGTGAGTAACGTAAATGATCTATCCTAAGAACAATTCTGTTTACATGTTCATAGTCATTGAAATATCAAAAATAAAAATAACTGTGGGCACTGTAATTTGGTATGCTGATACAAATTATAACATGTAATATACTGGAAAATAAATCATTTATCAGTATATACAAGTGGGGTTATTCGCGTTTATGATAAACTCAAAATAGAAACTTGCGGATATTTAAAAATATTTTTTTCGAAAATTCAATCGAAAATGGAAATTTTTTGATGATTAAAACGCTATGGGAGCTTATCCTATGGCGTTTTTTGTCGAATATTAACTGGTAATAGTTCTATTGACCTGTTCAGAATCCGTTCAGAATAGGTCGTTATACTTGCTATGTATCTATATTAAAAATCAGATAAACACGAGGAGGAACATGAATTGAAGGGGAAAAATAAACACAATAAATTAAAGCCGATCATGAAAAAAAGCATGTTGGCCGCACTTAGTCTTGGTATTGCCTTGCCTGTAGCCGGTTCACTTCCTCACGCTCTGGCGGGAGCACTTGAGCCGACCAACATTAACATTTCACGCCCAGTACTTAATGATGATATTTATTGGCTAAGCCATTCGTCCGAGCAAGTGGATGCACTACCTATTATGCCTTCTACCCCAATCGGAGTTGATAATAATACGATCATTATTGATTTGAGTACTCATTTTCCTTCTGAGAAGTTCATTCAACTCGGTGCGATTTCAGAGAATACGAATGTAGCTCGCACTTATGTAACTAACGACAATAAACTTATTGTTGTTCCTTATCGTAGCGGCAAGATCAACATTCAATTGCAGGCTAAAAATGCACTATCCCCAGAAGGGGAAATGATTAGAGACAATATAGAGCTCTACATCAGCAAAAAAGGAGATCTAAACGGTGACGACAAAGTTGATTCTGCGGATGCAGTTCAACTATACAATTACCTTCGTAACATGGTAACCCGTCGTGGCTTCTCTTTTGTAGAGATGAACCAAGCAGATGTAGATCGAAACGGTGAACCTGAATTGGCAGATATGAATGCTTTGCTAAGTGGTTACGCTAACCAATCTCTTGGAGCTAAAGATAATAGCTATGTATTAACTTTCAAGCAAGTCGATGACGCTCCATATGTGTTGAATGGCAAGTTAAATGGGGATTTGAAAGTGGGCGCTACGTTAACAAGTAACACCGAATTCTTTGACCCTGACGGCGATAGACTTAGAACGATGCACTATCAATGGTATCGGGGCTCCGAAGCAAGTGGAGAAGGTAAAACAGAAATCATAGGAGCTACTGATGCAGTATATAAGATTACTGATGCCGAGCAAGAGAAATATCTCTTTTTACAGATTACACCTGAATCTTATTCATCTGATCGTCCTCAAGGAAAACCGGTAGTCCTTCGTAGTGAGTCAACTGTTGCGGTAAAACAGGAGGATATCGTAAGTCTTTCGCCATCGAATGGTTCTACGGAAGTTAGAATCGATGAACCTTTAGTCATTACGTATCGTCAAAATGTTAGAGTAAATAATTACAGCAATTCCAGTATTGTCATTAAGAATCTGACAGCTGACGAGGTGGAGGCTTCCTACATGATTAGTGATGGAGGTAATTTCTATATAATGGGCAATAAAGTATATATCAGAAACAACGGTTTGAGATATGGAGCTAATTATTCCATTGAAATCCCGAATGATGCCTTCATAGCTGCGGATCCGGATGATAATGCTTATATGCAAGGGACTGTCGTAGAACAAAATGGTGTTCAATGGACATTTACAACACGGATACCACAATAATTTAAAATTCTAGCTTGCTCAAAAATGATATCTACCCATTATTGATTCAGACATGGAGGTTATACCATGTTTCAACTGAAAAAGAAACGTATTAAAATGAGAAAAACAATGTCAGGTCTGATTATGTTGACATTATTTTCGTCACTTGTTTTGCCGGGCTCCGCAGGAGCTACACCTTCTCAATCATCACAAGTGGAATTGGCGAATGTCAGTGTACAGGCAGGTCAAACCGTTCATGTGCCTGTTGTTATGAAAGCGACGGAACTTCCGATCAAAGCTTATAATATGCAAGTTGATTATGATACAACAGCGTTGGAGATTGTACGAATCACTCCAAGAACGATCAATACAATCACTTCATCCCCAGAATTAAATACTCCATCCGATTTCCAGTACGTTATTAATAACGAGGAAGGATGGGTGCGGATTATCTGGATGGATCTTAGTGAAGTTGAGCATTGGATCGATACAGGTGACCAGATGTTCGATATCGAATTTAAAGCTAAATCCACTGCTACTCCAGGACAAAAACAGCTCAAAGTGAATCAGGATGACTCAGAACACTTCCATTTCGAAAATGTAGACTATGGTGCTAATGCCCAATTGTCTGGAGGAACCATTACCATTACAGCAGCTAGCTCAGGCGGTAACTCCAGTACGCCTTCAACGGGTTCATCAGGTGGAGGGGGAGCGGCACCATCTCCTGCACCATCTGTGCCAACCACATCTTCCACTCCAGCGCCAACTAAAGGTGTAGACATTTACGTGAATGGACAGAAGCAGGAGCAGTCTGCAACGGCATCAATCTCCACGATTGATAATAAAGTGACTACAACGATTCAAGTGGATAACAACAAAGTGATCAATCAAGTGGGGAACGGACTTCGTACTCTGTTACTTCCGGTTACAGGCACAGGTACTAATTCGGTTGTCGGTGAACTGAATGGTAGACTCGTGAAGACGATGGAAGGAAGCAATGCACAAGTTGTAATTCAAACGGATACGGGAACGTATACCCTTCCAGCCAGTCAAATCAAAGTAGATCAGGTGGTCAGACAGCTTGGCGGCTCAGCACCTTTGGAAGATGTTAAGTTCCAGATCGCGATTACACCAAGTAATGATGCAAAGAAAGCAGCGATTGCAGCGGCAGCAAGCAAAATGAATAATACAACGGTTATTGCGGCTCCGGTTGATTTTGAAGTGAAAGCTGTTTACAAAGGTCAACAGGTGGATGTAAATCGCTTCAATGCTTATGTAGAGCGCACGATCACCTTGCCTAAAGACACCGACGGCTCCAAAATCACCACAGGTGTTGTGCTTCAAGCGGACGGTACAATGCTACATGTGCCAACCAAAGTAATCAAAGGAACAACAAATGATGCTGCGGTGATTAACAGCTTGACAAACAGTACGTATGCGTTGATTTACCACCCGGCAACGTTCTCAGATATTTCCAATCACTGGAGTCGCACGGATGTTGAGGATCTGGCTTCCCGTCTCGTTGTAGAAGGTGCAGGAGATAACACATTTGCACCGGATCGCAGCATTACGCGTGCAGAGTTCACAGCCGTATTACTCAGAGGTCTTGGTCTGCATACTCCTGAAAGTGCAGTTACGACAACATTTACAGACGTGAAGTCAGACAGCTGGTATGAAAATGAAGTGCAAACCGCCATTTCCTACGGATTGATCTCCGGTTACACGGACAACAGTTTCCGTCCGAACGAGGAAATATCCCGTGCTGAAGCGATGACCATCGTTGCGCGTGCCATGAAATTGGTAGACTTGGCTAAAGCGGATGCTTCCGAGACGGCGAATCTGCTTGGTGCGTATAGTGACGGTAGCAAAGTCCAAGCATGGGCTGCAGAGCCTGTAGCTTCAGCGATTAAGCAAGGTTTGGTTCAAGGGGCTGACGGGAAATTGATGGCAGACGCAGACATTAGCCGTGCTCAGACAGCAGCTATTGTGAAACGTTTGCTGGCAAAAGCCGGATTGATCTAATTTATTTTCAAATGATTGTTCATTAAAATGTAATCCTAACAACAATAGAACACCTGCCTCTCGTTTAACGTTATCGTTGAATGAAAGACAGGTGTTTTTTATTTCAAACGAAAGCTTTGTTTAGCGGCGGATCATTTGATAAAATAGAAGGGACGCCTCAGCACACTTTTTAATAGAAAAAGCATCTCACGCGTCTATGTGAATATATGAACAAAATCTATATCGTTTGAACATTTTATTTACACAGTAACGGAGAGGACAGAAAAAACCTGGAAAAGCGAAGCTAAAAGCTTTCTGTAAGAAAGCTACTTCGGAAGCATACCCTTCGCATTTATCACCGGATTTTTCCTTAGAAAAAGGGAATCAAAAAAATCTGGGGATAACAGCGATTGAAAGGTTATTCTGTCATCGGAGTGCTCCGTGTAAAGACCTTAAGTTCAACATAATCTAGCGATTTTATTATACACAGAATGGAGCCATCCGATGAAATATCGCAATATGGAAGATTGTATTAACGATCTGGAGCAGCATGGTCATCTGATCAGGGTTAAGGAAGAGGTTGATCCGAATCTGGAGATGGCTGCGATTCACATGAAGGTGCATGAGGCTAAGGGCCCGGCGCTGTTATTTGAAAATGTAAAAGGTTCCAAGTTCAAAGCCGTGTCGAATCTGTTCGGCACCGTTGAACGCAGTAAGTTCATGTTCCGCGAGACACTGGAAGGTGTACAGCGCGTTATGGATGTGCGGGATGACCCTATGAAGGCTCTCAAGACACCACTTAAGCATGTTCGCACAGGACTTGCCGCTTGGCAGGCATTGCCGAAGCAAAAATCCATCAGCCTTCCGGTATCGGCGCAGGAGATTCAGATTTCCGATCTGCCGCTCATCAAACACTGGCCGATGGATGGAGGAGCGTTTGTCACATTGCCTCAAGTGTATTCGGAAGACCCGGACAAACCGGGCATTATGAATTCCAATCTGGGCATGTATCGTGTGCAGCTGAGTGGTAACGACTACGAGATGAATAAAGAGATTGGATTACATTATCAAATTCACCGTGGAATCGGAATCCATCAAGCCAAAGCGGTGAAAAAAGGCGAACCGCTGAAAGTTAGCATTTTCATCGGCGGCCCACCAGCTCATACGTTATCAGCAGTCATGCCGCTGCCAGAAGGATTAAGTGAGATGACCTTTGCGGGCCTGCTTGCCGGACGCCGCTTCAGATATAGCTACAAGGATGGGTACTGCATTAGCAATGACGCGGATTTTGTCATTACGGGGGAGATTTATCCTGGCGAGACCAAGCCGGAAGGTCCTTTTGGGGACCATTTGGGTTACTATAGCCTGACTCACGAATTCCCGCTTATGCGTGTTCATAAAGTATATGCTAAACCAAACGCGATCTGGCCATTTACGGTTGTAGGGCGTCCGCCGCAAGAAGATACGGCATTTGGCGATCTTATTCATGAAATTACGGGAGATGCCATCAAACAGGAAATTCCGGGTGTGAAAGAAGTGCATGCTGTGGATGCTGCAGGGGTGCATCCTTTGTTATTCGCCATCGGCAGTGAGCGTTATACGCCTTATACCGATGTGAAGCAACCAACCGAATTGTTGACGATTGCCAATCGAATTTTAGGAACAGGCCAACTCAGCTTGGCGAAGTATCTGTTTATTACGGCGGAGGATCAGCAATCACTGGATACGCATAAAGAAGTTGAATTTTTGACTTATATTTTGGAACGGATGGATCTGCAAAGGGATATTCATTTTCATACGCATACTACGATTGATACACTCGACTACTCAGGTACGGGGCTCAACAGTGGTAGCAAGGTGGTTATGGCGGCATACGGCGACAAGATTCGTGAATTGTGCAAAGAAGTGCCGGAATCGTTGAAGAACATTCGCGGTTACGACAATCCGCAACTGATCATGCCGGGCATGGTTTCCATCCAGACATCTGCCTTCACTACGTATGAAGATACTGCGCGGGAGATGAGAGAGTTCACAGATCTGCTGCAAGAGCGTGGGGGACTGGATTCATGCCCGTTGATTATCGTGTGTGATGACAGCTCGTTCACGAGTGCAAACCTCAGTAACTTCTTATGGGCTACGTTTACGCGCAGCAACCCTTCACATGACATGTACGGAGTGAACAGCAGTTATAATCACAAGCACTGGGGCTGTGACCAGCTGATTATTGATGCGCGGGTGAAACCACATCAGGCGCCGCCGCTTATTCCTGATGCATCGGTGGAGAAGAGCATTGAACGTTTTTTCGTAAAAGATGCAAGTCTGGAATCCATTAAACTTTAAGTCGCATTGTAATGAATTGCTCATGAATCAGGAGTCCAAACCATGTGTTAGGGCTCCTTTTTCATTACGTTGGTTTCGTTTCATTCGCTTGGAAACACGTGAAAAAGTTATTAAATCTCGCATACACGAAATTAAAACCGGGATAATACCTTATTGCCTATGAGGATAAAGTCTTAGACGTTCATTTTTGTCCATATGATTAAGGTCGTTTGGACTATGTTGAAAATGTTGGATTCAAACGATATAAGATGTATAAGTATGTCTCGGCCCCGATCATTCGGGGTTGTTAACTATAATCATTTGTTCAGGGGGAGTTCCGATTGAGAATCCATATTATGAACCTGCAAGACGGGGACCGTCTGACAGCGGATACGTTTAGTGACGCAGGACTGCACATTCTCGGAAAGGGGACTGTCATTCGAAGCGAGGATATTACCTTGCTTATGCAACATCGGGTAGATTACGTAGACATTGAATTGCGTGAAGAAGGAATTACCGAAGCAGAGTTTTTCGCAGCTTCGATGAAACACGCATCAGAATCCAGAAGTAACAGCAGTTCTAGCGGGACGAGCACTGGTGAACAACCTCCTGAAGAAGAGATGAAGTCTCAATTCCTTCAGACTGTACATAATTATCAGAATGCATTTCTGGAAGCGCTGACGGTAGGCAAGTTTAATGCAACGATGGTAGATGATGCCCTGCAACCTATGGTGGATGGACTTGATGAGCAAAAGGACGTTGTACATCTCCTGATGATGCTGGAACGCGATGACGTTAACAACTACACCCATTCCATACAGGTAGGTCTATTATCCTTCTATATTGCGAGCTGGCTAGGATATTCTCAGGAAGAATGTTACAAAATCAGCCGGGGCGGGTACTTGCACGATATCGGCAAGTGTAAGGTTTCACTTCGAATTCGAAACAAAACAGAACCGTTGACGGCAGAAGAGCAACTCGAATTGCAGCGTCATACGATCTATGGACATGAAATCATTAAGAACTCTATGACAGATGAAGCTACGGCTCTGGTCGCTTTACAGCATCATGAGCGTGAAGATGGATCAGGGTATCCAATGCAACTTGGAAAAGGTGAGATTCATCCGTATACTCAGATTGTGTCTGTAGCTGATATCTACATTGGTATGCGGACCGGTAAACATGGAGCGAGCAATCCGAACCTGATTAACAATCTCAGAGATATCTATGGCATGGGATTTGGTAAATTGAATGAAAAGGCGGTTCAAGCGTTAATGCAGCATTTGCTGCCTAACTTTATCGGTAAACAAGTACTTCTCAGCAATGGTGAGAAAGGTGTTATTGTTATGAACAATGCGTCCGATATTTTCAAACCGCTGATTAAAGTGGAATCCGAACAGTATCGTGATCTGTCCAAAGAGCGCACTCTTTCCATTAACGAATTGCTGATTTAAGCGGTAAAAAAGAAAACAGGCAAAACGAGCTTCTTATCATTGGATGAGAAGCTCGTTTTATTAATGAAACAATCTCAACCATTGCTATCAATCACGCCTCGCTGAAACGAACCGTTCCGAAAGACGATCCACGATCCATACCACCAAAGCCGTGATACTGACGCCCGCACCTAACAAACATACTCCCCTCCAGCCTGACCAGGCGTACACTTGTGTAGAAATAATGGAACCAACAGCGCTGCCGATAGAATAGAAGATCATATACGATGCAGTTAATCGGCTCTGAGCTTCCGGACGGACTTGATAAATCAGACTTTGATTGGTCACATGTACAGCTTGCACGGCAAGATCAAGCAGGATCACACCCACAACCAGAAACCATAATGAAGTATGTAACAGGCTGGTAGGAATCCAGGACAACACTAAAATGATGAGAGAAATGCCGGTTGTTTTCTGTCCAGAACCATGATCGGCCAGTTTGCCTGCTTTGGCGGCAGCAAGTGCTCCAGCAAGGCCTGCAAAGCCAAAAGCGCCTATAGCAGCGTGGGATAACGATATTGGGGATGCACTGAGTGGTAACACAATGGCAGTCCACAATATGCTGAAGGCCATAAAAATCAACATGGCTAGTAACCCTCGGATACGAAGTACATGTAACTCTTTATATAGTCGCAGGGTGGAAGCAAGCAGTTGCAAGTAGCCAAGCTTGGATTGTTTGAACGATCCTTGAGGGAGCATACGCCCCAGCACAAATACACTAATCAGAGTGAGACTGGCTGAAAATAAATATACAGATCTCCAGCCCAACCAGTCGTTCATCAAACCGGCCACAGATCGCGCAAGCAAGATGCCGATGACAATTCCGCTGGTTACCCGGCCTACGATGCTCCCTCGCTGGGAGTCGGCTGACAAATGAGCCGCATAAGCAACAAAGGTTTGTGTGATAACGGCTAATAACCCAACCATTGCAATAGCTGAGAATAAAATGGATGATGAAGCAGAAGTTCCTACAACGATTAGAGCGGATGCGGATAAAATCATCTGGATCAGGATCAGTTTTCGGCGGTTGACGAGGTCTCCCAGTGGAACAAGCAGTAAGAGGCCAAGCGCGTAACAAATCTGAGTAATGGTAATCACGAGACCAATGGTTGCAGTAGATAGATGAAATTCGAGTGCGATGGAATCCAATAAGGGTTGCGCATAGTAAATATTCGCTACGGATAGACCGCTACACACAGCAAATACCCATGCTAATGCTCCTGTCATGCTCTGTTTTGTAGAAGATTCCTTGTTTACTTTTTGAATAGAATGTTGCATTTGTGTCGCATTCCTTTCTTGTTTTCTATTTTGTACTGTTTGGTATATTATTGATGGGATTAACCATATATTTTATCTTTCTGAATGTCAATAGGGCTCCTGATTAGAAAAAGAGGAAATGGTTATTAATTGACTGAGATGCTATGTTTATTGTGGGGGAGGGAGGATTGATGATTTAAATACATTTTGACATTTCGAATCACTGCGTTAGTATATAACTATACTGTTCGATAAATAATGGAGGGGTATTGTGGTTAGAAAACGAGAGTTTAACACAGAAGAAGCACTGGATGCTGCTATGCATGTATTTTGGCTTAAAGGGTTCGAGGCAACCTCACTAACGGATTTAACAACGGCAATGGGGATTCAGCGTCCCAGTTTGTATGCAGCTTTCGGAGATAAAATGGAGCTGTTTGAACATGTGCTTCGTAGATACACCAATTCACATGCCGCGCAGATCAGAGCTATGCTAGGGCATGGGGAGTCCGTCAGAGAAGCTTTTCGCGCTGTTTTTGACTGGATTACATCTGGGAAGAAGAAAGTTAATGCCAGTCACGGTTGTTTTTGTATCAACACCATGGTTGAACTGGCTCCCCATGATCCCAAATTTGCTGTGTTAACACGTGAGCATCAGATGTATCTGGCGGTTATTTTCAGAGAAACACTCGAAAAAGGTCAACAGAATGGAGAGTTACCAGAGGAGTTAAACGCCGGACTTGTGGCACAAAGTTTAGTTGTTTCGATGATTGGGTTAACTGTGCTAATGAAGGCGGCACCGGATCGTTCGTTCATCGAGCAAAGCATTGAGGCAACGCTATCTGTATTGAATAACAGCGATCATAGAAACGAGCCTCTTATTTTAAAATAAGAAGCTCGTTTTTTGAATGGATACGGCGATAATTGTGTACAGATCCGTTTATCCTCATTTTTAGGAATGGGCATTGTTTATCGGGTTTGACGAGCGAATCATAGCTACACTGGACTCGCGGACAATCAACCGCGGTTCGAACTGGATATGTTCGTAATCCGAAGTACTCATCTCACGTATCCGTTTAAGCAACAACTCCGTTGCGAGCCGAGCGACCTCCTCACCCATGATGGAGACGGAACTGATCTGGGGCGACGACACCGTTGTCCATTGATTATTATCCACGCCCACCACAGCAACATCCTCGGGTACCCGTACGCCGAGCTCTTTAAAGCGGTTCACAAGTCCGATGGCAACCATATCATTGATTGCATAGACTGCATCCGGCATATGGGTCAAACCATAGAAGTAATCCGCTGCACTTGCTCCCGTAGCAAGTGAGAAGTCCTCACCGAAGTAAACGAGGGAAATATCCACATGTCCGACAGCCTGCTCGTAAGCACGATAACGCTCCTCGATAATATCTTTGGGGGCTCCGGCATAAGCAATCCGGGTTCTTCCGATCTTAAACAGATGCTCCATAACCAGTTTTCCCTCAGGTTGCGATAAGGAGACGATGTCTGCTTGAATGCCAGGTTCCAATTTTTTTCCGTAGTTAATAATCGAGATGGGAAGAGGCGCTTTGTCAATGAGTCCGGGCAGTGTTTTTGGATAGGCAAGTGGCATGAAAATAAGACCATCAACGTGTAATTTCTTCACATTACGTATCGTTTCAAGTTCTGTTCTGGCATTGCCAGCTGTGTTAATCTGCACAACATGGTACCCGTGCTGCTTCGCGGTCTGCTCAACGGACCAGGAGATTTCGGGAATGATGGCGTTGCGGATATCCGGAACAACAAGTGCAATCTGATGCGTTTGCCTGATTTTGAGACTCTGTGCAGAAGTGTTGGGCACAAATCCTAAATCTTCTATGGCACGCATAACCTTTTCTCGTGTTGCACTACTGATTCCATCCGAATTGTTAATAGCCCGCGATACGGTAGCAATCCCTACACCAGCGCGCTCAGCGACATCCTTAATCGTGATTTTCTGCTCTTTACTCACTTTATCATTGACCTCACTTCATCGGAAACGATTCCGTATTTTAGGCTTATGTATGTATTGCAAAGTATGCATATAACTTGATTATACCATTGCAACATTATAGTATCCCGTAAACAAACAGAAATGGATGTAAATTTATGCATCTTTATGTTTAATTTTCTAATTTATGATTAAAAACAAACGAAATCTTAGACTGATCATCGCGTTTATTTTCTTTATCAGCATAAAATTACAGATTAATCGACGAATTTACTCACGAGATCGACATATTTATGGAGAAAGAGGTTTGACAGGTTATCTCTAATGTGACATATTTAATTTACGGAAACGTTTCCGATATTATATGAATTAATCATTTGGGAGATGAATGAAATGAAAGCATTGCGTTGGCATGGTGTCAAAGATCTTCGTCTGGAACATATTTCTGAACCTCAGATTGAACAGGGTAAAGTGAAAATAAAAGTGGAATGGTGCGGGATTTGTGGTAGCGATCTACATGAATACACAGCTGGACCGATTTTTATACCAGCTCAGGCTCCACATCCGCTAACAGGGGAAAAAGCACCTGTGGTTATGGGACATGAGTTTTCTGGACAAGTGGTTGAAGTGGGCGAAGGGGTGACTCGTTTTCAGGCAGGTGATCGTGTGGTTGTAGAGCCCATTTATGCATGCGGTCATTGCGAAGCTTGTAAACAGGGCAGATACAATTTATGTGACAAGATGGGATTTCTAGGTCTGGCCGGGGGCGGAGGGGGATTCTCCGAGTATGTAACAGCAGATGAGAAGATGGTTCATGCCATTCCTGATTCCATCTCCTATGAGCAAGGTGCTCTGGTTGAACCTTCTGCAGTAGCTCTGCACGCTGTACGCCAGAGTAAACTGAACGTCGGGGATACGGCAGCGGTATTTGGTGCAGGGCCGATTGGACTACTGGTGATTGAAGCGCTCAAGGCATCCGGAGCATCGGATATTTATGTTGTGGAACTGTCGCCGGAGCGTAAAGCAAAAGCGAAAGAACTGGGTGCAATTGTGATTGATCCGACCGAGGTTCAAGTGGTTGAAGAGATTCACCAGCGTACGCAAGGGGGAGTCGATGTAGCCTACGAAGTAACAGGTGTGCCTCGTGTGCTGCAACAAGCGATTGACTCAACGCGTATTGGTGGCGAACTGATGATTGTAAGCATTTTTGAACAAGAAGCGCCAATGCAGCCGAACTCCATTGTGATGAAAGAGCGCACAGTAAACGGAATCATCGGTTATCGCGATGTGTTCCCGGCTGTCATCCGTTTGATGGAGAAAGGATTTTTCCCGGCCGACAAGCTGGTGACCAAACGAATTGTGCTGGATGAGGTTGTAGAACACGGTTTTGAAGCGTTGCTTAAAGAAAAAAATCAGGTGAAAATTTTGGTTAAAGCAGAATAGTTCTTGAATTCTTATAGTAGACCTCTTATCCACGGATACGAGCGTCTACTTTTTTTGCTGAAAAGGGCGAAATTTGTTGCAGTGTACGCACCTTTTACATACTATAAAAAGATACAATTTGTATCTTTTTTGAACGTATGAAAAGTGATTATGTTGAAGGAGGATGCGGATATGCAAAGGAAAGTAACCTGGGCAGCAATTGGGCTGGCTCTTGTCGCCGGAGCAGGCTGGATGCTGATGGGAAACGCCAAACCCAAGACGAACACTCCGGCCATAAGACCTGTGGCTACAGAGCGTGGGGGTGTGCAAGTGTCAAATGCCCCGATTCAATCCGTTGATGTGACAAGCAAACTGGAATTGTTAGGGAGGGCTTTTAACAAATCGCCTTATGCCAACAACGTATGGGACATGCAACAATACAACGGTAAAATCTATCTGGGTCATGGAAATAGCAGCAATACGGGGCCTGCACAAAATGCGGGGCCGATCCCTGTCGTGTACTATGATGCAACGAATGCCGAGTTTCAGACACAGGCGGTGACAAACAGTAATCCGAGCATTATACCCTCAACAAAAATGTACGTGGATGAAGAGCAGATTGATCTCTATAAGGTGTTAAATGGAAAACTGTATATCCCTGGTCATGATTCCGATGGTGAAAGCTGGGACTTTGGAAACTTTTACCGCTTGGACGAAGGGACGTGGACCAAATATCGCAATCTGCCCAAGGGCGTTCATGTCTATGATCTCGCATATTATCAAGGCAAGCTGTTTGCTGCACTTGGCACAGAAACCAAACCAACCGTCTTAATCTCACATAATGATGGGCAAAGTTGGCAGCAGTTTGCAACAATCAACACATTTGGCTTTAGAGCATATACGCTATTCGAAATCCAGGGGAAATTGTATGCCTCCGGAATGATGTACCCCGCCAATAAAATATGGAATGACAAAACGAATATACTGGAGATTAATGAACGTTTGGAAAAGAGAGACGTAGCTATCTACGGTAACAAAATGTTACCCGGGTTGACCTATCAACAAGGTACAGTTCCGTACAATAAAATCGGTAAAAATATTAATTTTAACAATAAGCTGGTGTATATTGCTGGTGGTGTCTTCAATGATAGTCAACTGTTGCCTAAGTCATTGAATGTGATGACGGATATCAATCAGGCGAGACGTGTCAGTCTGGCAGATGCGAATGCGTTACCAACAGACTTGCTTGTGCGTGATGATAAAGTTTATGTGTTAACGTATACGCGCAAGCAGGCCAATGTCTACGTGAGCAGGGTCTATCAAACCAATGATCTGACAACATGGAATGAAATTTTGCGCTTTACACAGGACACTTATGCCAAGTCATTTGAGGAGCTTGATGGTGATTTTTATTTTGGATTGGGTACAGACCCGGACGTCCTATCGCCCTCATCTGGAAAAATATTACGAGTGAATCGAGTGGATATTCCTGTGAATTCAAATTAAAATATAAGGAAGATTATGGATTATATACTATGCTGCATCCACATTGTTGGTGACCCGGCGATGTGCTGATGATATTCATCGTGCAGAACAATCTGCAGCACCCGAGTCAACGGACAGCGGCTCTTCCGAAGCTGTTCTTTTTTTTGTGGTTCAGTTTCGTGTGAGAAATTTGTTTGAAAATAAAAATAAGAATCTATAAAATGGATAAAGAGAAATATTCATGACAGTCCACAGGCGTATGACCACTGCTTGATGTATCCAAAGCATGTCACATCTCAAGGTAAGTGCGAAATGTAAACTTTCCATTGCAAAGGAGACTAAATCATGAACGTACCTTCATCATTGTTTAAACCGTTCACATCTGACAAACTTACCTTGCCCAATCGAATTGTTATGGCACCGATGACGCGGGGATTTTCACCGAGCGGTGTGCCAGGGCCCGATGTGGCTGACTATTACCGCCTTAGAGCGGCTGGCGGCGTGGGACTTATTATTACAGAAGGCACAGGGATCAACCATCCATCCTCAGTAAGTGGTGAGAACATTCCACTTTTTTATGGAGAAGAAGCGCTGCAAGGATGGGCGAATGTGGTCAAGGCTGTTCACGATGCCGGCGGGAAAATAATGCCTCAGCTCTGGCATGTTGGCACTGCACGGCGCTCTGGAGATTTACCTAATGCAGAGGCTCACCCGGTTAGTCCGTCCGGAATAAGCATGGCTGGTGAAGCGGCTTACGAACCATTAACGGAAGAGGAGATCCAAGAGCTTATACAAGCCTATGCAGAAGCAGCGGCTGATGCGAAACGTATCGGTTTTGATGGAATTGAGTTACATGGTGCGCATGGATATTTAATTGATCAATTTTTCTGGGCGCAGACGAATCGCAGATCTGACAAGTATGGCGGAGATTTAGTACGCCGGACACAGTTTGCAGTCGAAGTGATCGAAGCTTGCCGTGCTGCAGTAGGACCTGATTTTCCAATTGTTCTTCGCTTCTCGCAATGGAAAATGGGCAGTTACGAGGCAAAACTGGTCGAATCGCCAGAGGAGCTGAAACAGTTTTTGGAACCGCTCAGTGCAGCGGGGGTAGATATTTTCCATTGTTCCACACGTCGTTTCTGGCTTCCGGAGTTTGAAGGTTCTGATCTCAATCTTGCCGGCTGGACCCAGAAAATAACGGGTAAACCCGCGATTTCGGTTGGTTCAGTAGGTCTAGAGGCAGAGTTTGTTGAACGTGGCAGTGAAAAGCAAGAAACGGGAGATGCTCATCTTGACTTGCTGGATGATAAGATGAAGAATGGGGAATTCGATCTAATTGCACTTGGACGTGTGCTACTAAGTGATCCCGAATGGCCGCTTAAAGTGCAAGAGGGACATAATGCCGATATCATTCCTTTTACAAGTGAAGTATTATCCAAATTGCACTGAGAATTTCATTATATGAAAAATTCAAAATAGTAATACTTAACATGTGATTACATCCATAACAACGGGATAAAAAGGTGTTTAAAATCAACAGCAGAGCCGCCGCAAGGCGGTTTTTTTATTCCCGATTTTATTTTTCCAATAACCATCCTCTTAAACAAAGAACTTAATACCCACCATTCTCAAAAAATAAATATTTCATCATATGAAAAATTCACAATAGAAAGCGGAAATCCGCATATACCCAGAACACATCCACAACGTATACTCCCGCCCAATGTTAAAGCAGCTATTCATGCCATATCCAAGTACAAGAAGCAAGAATACTTTTCACATCTAAGACCTATTTTGAAAATCATTTACCTTATGGTAAGGTTAGCCTGAACGAATTCCAAAATTTTCAGAACCGATAAGACATAAGGAGGAAGAACATCCTTGAACATGAATAGAAACCTGCGTTTGAAGCGGAATTTCAGATTTGTGCTGGTGCTGTCTGTGATTGCAACTCTGAGCCTTGTACTGGCCGCATGCGGACAAGCTCCAAAGCCTTCAACTGCAACAGGTAACAATAATGGAACAGCAGCGAGCCAAAATCAATCACCGTCTGGGAATAACGCCGCTGCACCTCAAGATGAAGTACATGAAGAACCTCAGGATGAAACACAGGAAGAGATTGATCCGGTAAAGGAACAGCTTCAGCAACTAACGCTGGAGGAAAAAGTAGGCCAGATGATTCTTGCTGGTGTGCAAGGAACAGCGTTGGATGAACAGGCGAAACGAATGATTGCTGACCAGAAGATCGGCGGCATTATTTTTTATGCCAACAACGTAACAACGCTTCAGGGAACGGCCGCATTTGTGCAATCGATTAAAGAGGCGAATCAGCAAAACCCGGTTCCCATTCTAATGAGTGTGGATCAAGAGGGCGGTAAGGTAAGCCGCATGCCAGAGGCGGTTGAGTCGATCCCGTCCAATCGAAAAGTAGGCAAAACCAATGATACCAAGCTTGCTGAGAAGATGGGCGCATTGCTGGCGAGACAGATCAAGCTTGCCGGTTTTAATGTTGATTTTGCACCCGTGCTGGATATTAACAGTAATCCCAAAAATCCAGTCATTGGAGATCGTTCCTTCGGCACTACTGCTGACCTGGTTACACGTATGGGGATCGCCGAGATGAAAGGACTTCGTAGTGAAGGGGTCATCCCGGTGGTGAAACATTTTCCAGGCCACGGTGATACTTCCGTCGATTCTCATCTGGACTTGCCTGTGGTGAACAAATCGGAGAAACAGCTTGCAGAGCTGGAGTGGATTCCGTTTCAGGCGGCGGTGAAACAACAGGCCGAGGCGGTAATGGTTGCCCATATTTTGTTTCCCAAGCTGGACCCGAATTACCCGGCATCCCTATCAAAAGTGATCATAGGGAATCATCTGCGCGGAAAGTTCAAGTATGACGGTGTAGTGATCACTGATGATCTGAGCATGGGGGCGATCTCGAAAAACTACCCATTGAACAAGGCTGCAATCGCAACGGTTCAGGCCGGAAGTGATATTTTGCTGGTGGCTCATAGTTATGAAAGTGCGAAAACGATCTTTGATACTTTAATTAGCGCAGTGAAGTCAGGCAAAATCAAGGAGTCTCGTATTGACGAGAGTGTGTATCGTATTCTTGCATTGAAACAGCATTTCAAGTTGTCTGACGACCAAAAGGCTACTGGAGATGTGAAGCAGTTAAACGCAGATATTCGAAGCTGGCGCAAGCAAGTCGATGCCCGCTGATCTATCCTGTGTTATGATTTGGCTATAAATAGAGAGACATTTGCCATCATAACAGGTTAGAGGAGAGAGCTTTTCATGTATACCATTATGATTATTGAAGATGATCCCAAGATTGCGGGACTGCTGAAATCACATATCGAGCGTTATGGGGACCGAGCTGTATCCGTTGAGGATTTTGAGAATGTGACGGAACAATTCAAACAGCTTCAGCCTCATGTTGTATTACTGGATATCAACTTGCCGAGCTATGACGGGTTTTACTGGTGCAGGCAGATCCGAACGATATCGACATGTCCGATCCTGTTTATTTCCGCGAGAAGTGGCAAGATGGATCAGGTTATGGCACTGGAGAACGGGGCTGATGATTATATTACCAAGCCGTTTGAACATGAGATTGTTATGGCTAAAATACGTAGTCAGTTGCGCCGGGTGTATGGAGATTATGCTGCCCGAGATGAAGAACGTAAGGTCGAACTGAACGGACTCGTGGTGTACTTGGAAAGGCTTGAGATTGAACTCGGCGATCAGAAAGTGCAACTCACCAAAAAGGAAACGATTTTACTGGAAACGCTGATGCGTCGCAGTCCCAAGCTGGTCAGTCGGGAAACCATTTTGGAGAAGTTATGGGATGACTCGTTTGTGGATGATAATACCCTTAGCGTTAATATTACCCGGGTACGCAAACGTCTTGCCGAACTAGGCATTACAGATGCGCTGGAAACGGTGAGAGGCTCCGGATACAGGCTGATTAATAACTGGAAAGCGGCATCATCGTTATGAAGTTGTTTATTCGAGAACATATCGCTCTGACGTGCTGGGTGTTTGCGATGATGTTTACCGTGGTCGCTGTATTTTGGTACGATGGATACGATCATTGGAAGACGGCGCTATATGCCGTAGGGCTGGGCTTGTTTTTGTATGTCGGTTATCTGGTGTATCGTTACATGTCACATCGAGCCTTTTACACCCGTATGACACAGCCCGTGAATTCGCTGAATGAATTGGTAGCATTACATGAAACGGCGCCGTTATCAGCCTCTTTGGAAAAACTGCTGGATTCCCAGTACGGCCAATATCACGCACATCTGAGCCGGCTCGAACAAAAGCAACAGGAATATCTTACGTTTATGAACCAATGGGTACATCAGATGAAAACACCGTTATCGGTCATTGAGCTGACCGTGGAAGAAGAAGAGGACGATGATGCTCGTTTTCGCAGTATTCGTGAGGAAGCAGATCAGATGCGACGTGGATTGGAAACGGTCCTATATGTCGCAAGGCTGGATACCTTCGAGCAGGACTTCAGCGTGGAACCGGTTGAACTGCGAGCGGTAGGTGAAGAAGCGATTCATGAGTTGAAACGATTTTTCATTCGTAACCATGTGTATCCCGAGATGCAGATTGATGCTTCGCTGGTGGTGCAATCTGATGCAAAGTGGGTTCGATTTGTGCTAGTACAGCTGTTATCCAATGCCATCAAGTATGCTGCAGGCAGTGGACAGAAAGTGCATCTTCGCGCCTACGAAGCGGAGCAGAACGTCATACTGGAAGTTCAGGATCATGGGATTGGCATACCCAAATCAGACCTGAACCGGGTGTTTAGACCCTTTTTCACTGGGGAGAACGGAAGGCATTTTAAGGAATCTACTGGCATGGGGCTTTACATCTCAAAAGAAGTGCTGACACGTATGAATCATCAGATTGAGCTTGAATCGGTATATGGGGAAGGAACGACAGTCCGAATTACCTTTTCGGTTTGAACGCAAGATAATGAATAATTAGACCTGATTTTATATATGAAGTTGAATATGAATTACATGTGAAATAACGACGCCTTTTGCCGTGCTGGGAGGAAGGCGTCTTTTTCTTGCGATTTCTGAGGGGGACGGAACCTTACAATATTGTCATGTTGGTGAAAGGTTAACCCATAGGAGAATGAGTGAAGTTTCGGGTAGACTGTAGTCAGAAGGTTAGCGAAGAAGATAAGTACTTAGAAGTTAAAATTAGACGTTAATCGTTAAAGGAGTTGTACGTATGGAGATATGTTCTGTCAAACAGATCAGTAAAATTTATAAAGGGATTGTATCCTATGAAGCCTTGTCAGGGATTGATCTTAGTATCCAAGAGGGAGAGTTTGTGGGTATTATGGGGCCGTCCGGTAGTGGCAAAACAACATTGCTGAACATGATTTCAACCATTGATCATCCGACATCAGGAGAATTGCGAATTGCGGGTCAGAATCCATTTGATCTGGGAGCAGATCAGCTGGCTTTGTTCCGGCGTAGAGAATTAGGCTTTGTCTTTCAATCCTTCAACCTGCTTAACACACTGACGGTGAAGGAAAATATCGTGCTCCCATTAACACTAGACGGTATTTCCGTTCGGGAGATGAATGCGCGAGTTGTGGAGCTTGCTAACAAATTAGGCATTGAAGGCATTTTAAACAAACGCACGTATGAAATATCGGGCGGACAGGCACAGCGGACAGCGATCGCTCGAGCGTTAATCCATTCTCCCAAGCTGATTCTGGCGGATGAGCCGACGGGAAATCTGGATTCCAAGGCTGCCAAGGATGTGATGGAGATTCTTGAACAGCGCAATCGAGAGGATCAGGCGACGATGTTGCTCGTAACCCACGATGCTGTGGCAGCTAGTTACTGTAGCCGAGTGGTCTTCATTAAGGATGGTCAATTATATAACGAAATTCATTACGGTGATAACCGCGCGGCCTTCTATCAAAAGATTATAAACGTATTATCCCTGATGGGAGGCTCTGGACATGAATTTTCGCCAGTTCGCCATTAATAACGTTGTTCGAAACAAACGAATTTATTTAGCTCATTTTCTAAGCAGTACGTTCTCGGTTATGATCTTTTTTATCTATGCGTTGCTGCTGTTCCACCCGGATTTACAAGATGGTTTGAAAGGTTCTTCCCAGACGGTGACGGTGCTTGCGAACCAAGGCCTGATGATTGCTGAAATCATCATTTTCATATTCTCTTTCCTGTTTCTGCTGTATTCGGTCGGTTCATTTCTGAAGACTCGGAAGAAGGAGTTTGGTATCTTCCTGATCATCGGCATGACTCGAAAACAGATGAACCGACTTTTATTTATGGAAAATATGTGTATCGGCTTAGCCTCCATCGTGGCAGGTATCGGACTTGGACTCATATTTGGTAAATTGGTTTTGCTTATTTGTGGTTCCATGCTTGCGGTGGAGAACAGTCTGAGATTTTACTTTCCACTCAAAGGAATTCTGCTGACAGCCGGAGCGTTTCTGGTGCTTTTTGTAGTCATTGCTCTGTCATCCTCATTGCTTATTCGTAAGGGAACGTTGATTGAGCTCGTGAAGTCAGAGGAAAAACCAAAGCCTGAGCCTAAGGCATCACCGCTGCTTTCACTACTCTCGGTTGTGTTGATTGGTGGAGGGTATACAGGTGTATTTATTTTCGCGTGGGGATCATATATTTTCCCTTTATTGTTTGGCAGTGTGCTCAGCGTAATTGCAGGTACGTATCTTCTGTTCACGCAGCTGAGTGTATATGTCATTCGGGCATTGAAAAAGAAAGAAGGATTGTTTTACCGCAAGACCAATCTGCTCTTTCTGTCCGAGCTTACCTATCGCATGAAAGATAACGCCGTGATGTTTTTTATGGTCAGTGTTATCTCGGCTTCTGCGTTTACGGGCATTGGCAGCATGCTGACTTTAGGTGACCCAAGGCTGTCTTCCATGACGAATCCATATGCTTTTACGTATACAAATTCAGGCTTTACGGATTCTGCGGTCGTTGATCGTCAGATCCAAAAAATTGAAGAGACGCTGGTTAATCGCGAAGTTCCATATGTAAAAGGTAGTTACCAGCCTCTCTATGAGAACAATAACAACTACATCATCAAACTGAGTTCATATAACCGTCTTGCCAAAGCACTTGGTTATGAAGAACGGGTGCTGGATCGCAATGATCTGGCGTTTAATACAGCACCCAATATTACTGCACGCAATAAACTGTTAGATACGAAAAAGGACAGTTACCCATACTCCGCTGACTTGTATGTTGGTGAACAGCAGCATTTACAAATGCAGATGTTGCCACCGGCAACCGATATCGTGATTCCGATGGAGGGTGAGGCGGGCGTCTACGTTGTTTCTGATGACCTGTATTCCAAGATTCGAGAAGCATACATTGCAGAGATTAAGATGGATGTTGATTTTTACTCCGATCAGACGACATTTTTTGTGGTAAAAGACTGGATGTCGACACGCAGTTTTGCTTCGGAATTGCTGGATACTATTGAAAAAGACCGTCCGGAGAAGGGATATGTTCAGTTCACTTCTCTTGTCGTAGACTGGCTGAATAACAAACAAACCAATGGCATCATTCTCATCGTAAGTGGATTGATCGGTATTGTGTTTTTCACCTTCGCGGCGAGCTTCACCTATTTCAGGCTGTATGCAGATCTGGAGCGAGATGAGGCACAGTATCGCATGATTGGTAAAATGGGGCTTAGCCGCCCGGAGCTACGCAAAATTGTAACAAGACAGCTCGTGCTGATGTTTTTCCTGCCGCTTCTCGTGGCTTTGATTCACAGTACAGTTGCATTTACGGCGCTGTATCAGATGGTTCAGTTTTCGATTCTAGATCATAGCCTTGGCGTATTTATGGTGTTTGTCACGATGCAACTTATCTTCTTTGCCATAGTACGCTGGCGCTATCTGCGTCATATGTATTCGAAGCTCGTGTAAATTAGCAGTGCACCTTATACATTTCACTGCATTTTATCAGCCTTGGCCTGTAGGTCAGGGTTTTCTTTTTTAGTTAAGAAAGATTTAAGATAGAGGAATTAGCAGGAATGAAGGGATTTGATATATAGTAAATATTAATATATAGAGAAAAGAATAATTCAAAGCTGAAGAACGGCGATAAATCTATTGTTTAAAGGTAATGCATTTGTCCGGTTCAGCATTGCACTGGCCCTGATTTTGGTTAATATCTATTTATTATCCTGTGTGAGCACGCCTAGAGGGCAGAAATGTAACTGTGCGTAAACCGTGGTAGAATAGAAGGGATAACATCCATACTTAGAACAACAAAAAAAGATCATAAGGAGAGGAACTTATGTCTGAAATCATTGAAAAAACTGTAACCGAAGCGGAATATATTGCACCTCCAGCGATTCAGCTTGGAACCATTCATATTTCTAACGATGTCGTGTCCAAAATTGTGGGCATGGCCGCGCAAACCACTCCAGGAGTGTCTTCCATGTCTGTTGGGCTGACGGAAGGTCTCGCCAAGAGCATCAGCGGTAAAAGTCTGCAAAAAGGAATTGACGTTCATATTCAAAATGATGAAGCGTCCATTCAATTGCGCATTAATGTGCAATATGGCCGCAAGATGCACGAGGTCTGCCAGGAACTGCAACATAACGTACAGCAAGCGGTGGAGCAGATGGCAGGCGTAATCGTGAAAGAAGTTAAAGTGCAGGTTGTCGGCATTGCCATGCCTGAAAACGTCTAGATCTTATAATCTTATAATAGGTAAGCACCTTCCTAACATGGGTTCATGGGGAAGGTGCTGTTTTGTGTTTTCGATAGTAGGTGGGAGCTTCACCCAGCACTTTTTTAAACATTTTGGAGAAAAGAAGTTGGTCTGTATATCCGACGGAACGGGCAATATCCCCGATACTCAGGCTAAGATCGAGCGTCAGCTCGGCTGCTCTGCGCATACGATAATGGACGAGATAAGATTGAATGCTGCTTCCGATCTGATCTTTGAAGAGTGAACACAGATAACTTCGCTGCAAGCCGATGTGAGAGGCGATGGACTGCACTGTAATGGCGTTGGCATAGTTCATCTCGATAAAATCAATCACTTGGGTTACATATGTTTCTTTGCCGTATTCTGCAGTGGGCTGAACGTTCTCGTCATGCGAATGATCAATCAGAATGGCAAAAAACTGATAGAGCCATCCGGTCATACTAATCTCCCAGCCTTTATAAGCCGTGCGAGAATGGATGATGCGGTGCAGACATGAGCGCATCTCATCGTCTTCGTCACCGAGATCAAAGATGGGTTGTTGTTCCGATAAAGAGGCTTGTTGTAAAAAGGAAGCACTATGCGTGCCCTGAAATGCAACCCAGCTATACTCCCATGGATCATCTTGATCAGCTTTATAATGTACCACGAAATGTGGCACGATCAGGAAGCCTTGCCCCTTACGTAGTTGATAAGTCTTCCCTGCAACTTCAAACGTGCCTTTGCCGTTCAGGACATAATGGATTTTATAGTAATCCCTCATTGCTGGGCCGAAGTGGTGCCCGGGCGTGCAGGCTTCAGTACCATAATGAAGGAGCTGCAACTCCTGAAAATGCGTGTTTTTGAACATATACGTAATCATTACGTCCACTCCTGTGAGAATCAATTGATTCTTGCATTTTAACATATATATAATTGTAATTGGTACTTAAATTGAAGTATAAGTTTAGCTATAACGATCATTTTTACATATCAATGTAGTGATAAACCATATCGTTTATGCAGAAAAATGACTAAGATAAAAGAGTATTAACGGCTGGGCTTAACCTACTTTACAGAAAAGAGTGAATTCACGATGCCTTATATTGCAAATGAACAACGTTATGATGATATGAGCTATTCTCGCTCAGGCAAATCGGGAATTAAGCTTCCACAGATTGCGCTGGGATTATGGCAGAATTTTGGCGGCAATCGCACGCTGGATATTCAGGAACAAATGATTTTACGCGCGTTCGATCTCGGTATTAATCATTTTGATCTGGCGAATAACTATGGGCCACCTCCAGGGTCAGCAGAAGAGAACTTTGGCGTGATCTACCACAAACATCTGCGTCCTTACCGGGATGAGCTACTGATCTCTTCTAAGGCAGGGTACCATATGTGGAGCGGCCCTTACGGCGAGTGGGGTTCCCGTAAAAATTTGATTGCCAGTCTCGACCAGAGCTTGAGCCGAATGGGACTGGACTATGTAGACATTTTCTATCATCATCGTCCAGATCCAGACACGCCACTGGAAGAAACGATGACAGCGCTGGATCACATCGTAAGGCAAGGTAAGGCGTTATATGTGGGCTTGTCCAACTACAATGCACAACAGACGCAGGAAGCGGTGACGATTCTGCGCGGGCTCGGAACACCTTGTCTTGTTCACCAGCCGAATTATTCCATGCTGAATCGCTGGATTGAAGAGGGTTTGCAAGATGTGTTGGACGAGCAAGGTGTAGGTTCTATTGCGTTTTGCCCACTCGGTCGAGGTCAGTTGACGAACAAATACGTGGACAAAATCAAAGCGGAACGGGCCAATCCTACAGGTAATCTAAAGAAAGAATCTTATACAGACGAACGTATCGCGAAATTCGAAGCGCTACAAGCCGTGGCAGAACGACGAGGACAGACGATTTCACAACTTGCACTCAACTGGGTATTACGTGGTAACCGTGTAACGTCCGCATTGATCGGAGCCAGCCGAGTATCGCAGATTGAAGAAAATGTTGCTGCACTCAAGGCTCCTGAATTAACAGCCGCAGACCTGAGTGAGATCGATACGATTTTGGACGGCATCGGAAATATTCCTTGGTAAACGTCTTATATAGGTAATGTTTATATTGAGTACCTTTTCTCTTTATAGAGAAGGGGTACTTTTTATGTTCAGAAGGGAAGAACTGGCGTATCGAGTAGCATAAGGTTTATACTGGAATGATTCGTTATTAGGTTATCAGATGAGCAAGAAAGGGAGATGCATCATGGAGTTTTATCGATTTGATCAAGAGAGCGGCAAACAGATCACGAAATTTGATTCCGACTTTGTGATGTCGCGAATCATTCAAACGAGTGGGAACGCGCATATAGGCTGTATGCATATCCCCGCTAATGGTGTGGTCGGATACCACCAGGCGAATTCACCGCAACTAATGCTCATTATGACAGGAGCAGGACGGGTCCGAAGCGGGAACGATGATTTTATCGAAATAAAAGCGGGAGAAGCTGTTTTTTGGGAAAACGGAGAATGGCATGAAACCATATCAGAGATCGGTCTAACAGCTATTGTCATCGAGAGTGAAGCATTGAACCCCTCAGCATACATGACTCCCAAAGAAAGTGACCTCTAGATATCACGAATAGAATGAGAAAGTCGCGTTCTTATGATAAAAAGGTTGTTGTTCATAGTACCTGGTCATAGGATTTGATGTATAATATAAAGAAGCTATATAAATGAACTTTTTTACACGTAAACGGAGAGGACAGAAAAAACCTGGAGAAGCGAAGTTAAAAGCTTTCTGTAAGAAAGCTACATCGTAAGCATAAGATTCGCCTTTATCACCGGATTTTCCCTTTAGAAAAGGGAATCAAAAAAATCTGGGGATAACAGCGATGGGAAGGTTATTCTGTCATCGTAGTGGATGTGTAAACCTATTCAATTTATATATATTTGAATGATAAAGGAGAGGCTCCATTTGAATTTTGAACAGTGGATTGCGCCTGAAAACTATAACCTGACATCCGAGATGGAGAATCACCCGTCAGACCGGATTGCACTTAGATGGCTCAGCGATCAGAAAGAAGTAGAAGAGATTACGTACGGTGATTTGTTAAAACAGGCGAACCGTCTGGCTGGAGGACTGCGTGAACTTGGTTTGGCGAAAGGAGATCGGGTGCTGGTCATGGTACCACGCCGGATTATCGCTTATGTGATATATATTGCATGTCTGAAACTTGGCATTGCTGTGATTCCATCTTCGGAGATGCTACGTGCGAAAGATTTGGAATACCGTCTGCGGCATTCATCGGCGAAGGCAGTCATTGTATGGTCTGAGACCACATCAGAAGTGGAGAAAATGGATTCCGACCTGCCAGCACTTGCCCATCGTATCGTTGCATCACCTAACGAAGACCATGGTGTTCCTGGAGAAGGCTGGGTTAACGTACATCAATTGATGCAGAATCAGCCGGATGAAATGGCTGCTGTTCAGACGCACCGTGATGATATGGCTATTCTGGCGTATACCTCTGGCACGACGGGCAATCCAAAGGGCGTCGTACATAGCCACGGCTGGGGTTATGCACATCTGCGGATAGCATCCACGTTATGGCTGGATATTCAGCCGACAGATACGGTGTGGGCAACAGCAGCACCTGGATGGCAAAAATGGATCTGGAGCCCGTTCCTGTCGGTACTCGGAAGAGGGGCAACAGGTTTGGTATACAACGGCTCATTCCAGCCGAAGCGTTACCTGGAGTTGATGCAGGCGCATCAGATTAACGTGCTCTGCTGTACACCGACGGAATACCGCCTGATGGCAAAAACGGATGATCTCGGACATTATGATTTATCCCATCTTCGTAGCGCTGTATCGGCGGGAGAACCGCTGAATCAGGAAGTGATTGAAATCTTCCAGCGCCATTTCGATCTCACCATCCGTGATGGTTACGGACAGACGGAAAGCACGCTGTTAATTGGCAGTTTGAAGGATGCGCCTGTGCGCATAGGTTCGATGGGTCAGTCCATTACCCCGGGATTGATCGAGATTATCGGTGAAGATGGACAACCTCTACCTGCTGGGGAGGTTGGAGATATTGCTGTGCATCAAGACATGCCAGCGCTGTTCCGTGCTTATTATCAGGACGAGGGTCGCAAGGAAGCGAACCAGCGCGGGGAGTATTTTGTCACAGGTGACCGGGCAAGCAAAGACGAAGAAGGGTACTTCTGGTTTGAAGGCCGCAGTGATGATATTATCATCAGTTCGGGATATACCATTGGGCCGTTTGAGGTGGAAGAAGCGCTCATGAAACATGCGAGTGTGAAAGAGTGTGCTGTCGTTGCAAGTCCGGATGAAATTCGGGGCAACATTGTCAAAGCTTTTGTTGTGCTCCGAGACCCTTCCCAGGCTTCATCGGAACTCGCGCATGAACTGCAAAGACATGTGAAGGAATGGACAGCACCTTACAAATATCCACGCAAAATTGAATTTGTAACGGATCTACCCAAGACCAACTCAGGTAAAATTCGCCGCATTGAACTCCGTGAACAGGAAAAACGCAACGGTTAGTTTGCGGACTGTGTATAGAGTGATATAGAGGCTAAAGATGAAATAACATTTTTGATTGATGAAGTTTGAGAATACAGCAATTTGAAATCTTACCGAAGCAGGAGTGAACCTAACATGAGCTCGTTTGAACAATCTTTTGCAACATCATTGGAACAATACGCTGAACTGGTCGTCAAGGTTGGTGTGAATATCCAGAAGGGACAAGACCTACTGGTAACAGCACCGATTGAAACATTGGAGTTTACACGTCTAATCGCCCAAAAAGCTTACGCGGCCGGAGCTAACTATGTACAAGTCGATTTCGAGGACGATAATATTACACGTAGCCGGTTTGAGCATGGTTCGGATGATAGCTTTGACTATTATCCGAAGTGGAAAGGCGACATGATGGAACGTTTCGCCGAAGCTGGAGGAGCAACACTGACAATTAAAGTTCCTGACCCAGACTTGTACAACGGAATCGAAGCGACCAAAGTATCCCGTGCAACCAAAGCGGCAGCAGAGGCACGCAAAGGATATTCCAAATATACACGTAACCATGACATCAGCTGGTGTCTGATCAAAGCGCCAACCAAAGCTTGGGCCAATAAAGTGTTTGCCGACATTCCTGAGGAAGATCGCATCAACGTGATGTGGGATACCATCTTCAAGATGAATCGTGTGGACGGCGGAGATGCTGTACAGAACTGGAAAGAGCATATTGAGACGTTGAACAAAATGAGTGAGTTACTCAATCAGAAAAATTATAAGAGTTTGCACTATCGTGCACCAGGTACGGATCTGAAAATTGAACTGGTAGACAACCACATCTGGGGCGGTGGCGGCAGTGAAAACAAACAAGGGGTCTACACCGTCGCGAATATGCCGACAGAAGAGGTATTTACGATGCCGAAGCGTAGCGGTGTGAACGGTTATGTTAGTAGTACGATGCCGCTGAATCTGAACGGACAGCTGGTAGATCAGATGCGAATTACATTTAAAGATGGTCAGGTTGTTGCGTATACAGCGGCTTCTGGCGAAGAGCATCTGAAGAACCTGTTTGCGACAGACGAGGGGGCTCGTTACTTGGGAGAAGTGGCGCTCGTGCCGCATGATTCGCCAATCTCGAATCTGAATCGTATTTTCTATAATACGGGCATTGATGAGAATGCATCCTGTCATCTGGCTGTCGGAAGTGCGTATCCGTTCAACATGAAGGGTGGCACATCGATGTCGAATGAAGAACTGTTGAAACATGAATGCAATGTAAGCCTGACACATGTCGATTTCATGATTGGTTCTGCGGAACTGGACATCGACGGGGAGTTACAGGACGGTACGATTGAGCCGGTATTCCGCAAAGGAAACTGGGCATATTAATATGAAATGCATAGTCTGTTTACGATGAAAGTATAAGTGCAATTCTAGTGTAGTCAAATCAATAACAGATGCAACGTAGAAAAGTGACTTCAATGGAAGTCACTTTTCTGTTTATATTCAGTCATTAGGGAGCATATAAGACTAAGTCTGGGATAAAACATGTGAAGTGTAAGCAACTGTGGAATCATCTCATTCCAGGTTTTCTGAATACCCTCAGCCGTATGAGGAATCGTGAAAATGATAGTCTGGTAGCATTGTAAACCACTCGAAGAACTCATAAAATAGGCATAATATGATATGTACAGTGAGCCGTACGTAAAAGTGGTTAGGGAGGAGAATAGATGATGAATATGGATGGAATGGATATTACAAACGCCTTTACAGATGAACTTTTCAAGCAATACATATTAGCAAATTATTGTGATCAACGGGGTTATATTCGGGCACAAGATGTGAGTGAAGTGGAGACCCTGGAGCTTCCCAAAGTTGGTATGAAAAATCTTCAAGGCATTGAATATTTCACCGAACTTAAGGTGCTCGATTGCACGTATAATGCGTTGATCAGTCTGAATGTTGAACATAATCTGAAGTTGAAAACGTTATTATGCAGAGAAAATCAAATTGTTGAGCTGAAGTTGAACTCCAATACAGAGCTTGAAACATTAGATTGTAGCTTTAATTGTTTGCGTAAACTGGAACTTTCGCAGAATCATAAGCTTATAGCGATTGAATGTAACTGGAATTTGCTCTCTGAACTGAAAGTAGAGCATCTAAAGCAATTGCAAAGACTCGCATGCAGCTACAACACACTTTTCTCACTGGATATGGTAAGTAATGAGCACCTAACTTATTTGGATTGTTCGAGCAATGATCTTATTGAGCTTGATGTCACTGGCTGTCCTGCTTTACTGGAGCTTCGCTGTCATCACAATCACCTTAAAAGTCTGGATCTCCGTTCCAATCACCGTCTGAAAAGTGTTCGTTGTTTCAATAATCATATTCGTGAACTGGATTTACGTAATAATACCGAACTTGCGGAACTATATTGTTCTGAAAATAAGTTAAAATCACTTGACGTGAGCTGTAATTCCAAGATGGAGCGCATGCAGTACGGTGATAATCTCATCATGGAACCGGATCATGAAGTTCCAGGCATGGGTACATTTCAATATGATAATGAAACGACGATATATCATATGAAATTGCAGGAGGAAGGAAGAGAACTGTGTGTTACGGCACAAATTTCAACGAAGGCCGGTATGGATGCATTGTCTGCTTCTTTCGAAGCTGCTTGGGAACAATGGCATGTCCTGCGAGAGCAGGCGCTTCATATGATTGGTAACGCTCATCCAGACGAGGATGTAAATACTTTGGTGCTAGCAGATATAGAATTTCAAGCAGATGGCAGATTAAAGTTGGGATTTGATGCTGGCGATACGCCAGCCGGGCAGCTCTATATCTATGCTGAATTCGATAGCGATCTCCAGATCTCGGATGAGTTAATATATGAAACGTATTGAAACAACGGAATGTTAAGAAGGCTATTAAGGCAGTCAGTAACTTGATTAAGTTCTACACACGAAAAAGCCACGAAGTCGAAGTCGTGGCTTTTCAAGCACTTTTATTTTAGGAAAAAGATCGGATAACAGTTATTCGGCATTCATTTTATTAAAGCTAACATATTCATGAATAGGTTTACGATACCCGCGCGGACGCTGTTTGGATTCTGATTTTTTGCCAATGGTGATCATCATCGCAGTTACATAATGATCCGGAATGTTAAGACTTTGCTGCAGTTCCTCAGCGTTAAATCCAATCATCGGACAAGTATCCCAGCCACGATCCTGAGCGATCAGCATGAATTGCATCGCTGACAGGCTGGCGTTACGGATGGCATCCTCACGTTGGAAAAATCTGCCGCGAGTTTCGTAGAATTCGATAACACTTTGTGATTCCTGCTCGTATTGAAAAGGCGTGAGTGCGCCTAAGTTAAGCAGTCCTTCGTTAATCGTGCGAATATGATGATGTGCATTGACATCCCCTAACACGATAATGACCGCAGAAGCTGTTTTCACCTTGTACTGCTGAGAAGCCTGATATACTTTCTCTTTCTGAGCTTCATCGGTCAATACAAGATAATGAGTGTGTTGCAGGTTAAACGCGGATGGCGCAAATTTGTTCAAAGCAAACATTTCTTCCAGTTCGGACTCTGAAATTTCAATTCCCTCTTCAAAAATAACAGCAGATCTTCGGTTTTTAATCAATTGGTCCAGTTCGCTCATGTTGTTTACCTCACTTATGTATAGTTTGCTTGCTTATAAAGTGAATATAACATACTTAATTACTTTATGTAAGTATTATTTTTGAATAAGACAAGATATGCTCGCCATACGCTAGTAGAAAACAGCAGAGGTGAGTCATGAGATCATTCATCCTCAGATTAAAATCAGCTTGGCGGCATCGTGAGTTCCAGGTTTATGTCTTTGAATCCTCTGCCCTTAAAAAGTTTGTGGTGGTGGAGATCATACTGGGTTACATTGTATACAAAACAGCCTTTTATCTGAGCCACAACGATTTACTGGCAGGGGCAAGTTCCTGGGCGGGTACCGAAGGTGTAAAACGGTTGCCTGTTTTGATTCGGCGTATTGCTGGAGTCTAAAAAATGTTGAATAGTTGATCTGTAACCGTGTGGGATACGTGACTGCAATCAAGAACACTTTCTCAGAATACATTGGTGCACAGATGCTTTCCTGGAACTATAGCTATCTTGTAATTTATATGGAGAAGGGGCGAGTGTGCCCCGTTCTCCAGGTATCGATCTGCAAATGAAGAGGTTGAGTTACTAAGCTGCTTGCCGACCGAGAGCTTATTTTGCACGTTCCAAATATTGCTCCAAAGTTAATTTTTGGCTAGTAATCTCGCCAGCAATGTAGACACCAACATAACGGACATGCCAAGGCTCATATGAATATCCGGTTAACTTCTCTTGATCTTTGCCATAACGGATAATAAAACCGTATTTGTGGGCATTGGCTTTCAGCCATTTGCCTTCTTTGGTGTTGCCAAAACTTTGCTGAAGATCATAACCTGCCGAAGCGCTGGAAATGTCCATGGCGAGTCCGGTTTGATGTTCGCTCTGTCCTGGACGAGCACTTGTTTTGTTAGCAACAGCTTCGCCTTTGATGCTGGCATTACGGTCAAAGATTGCTTTCTGCGTAGCATATGAACGGTAGCCGGATACAGCTTTGATATCGATACCATCCTTTTTCGCGGCGGCAAACAATTTCTCCATTGCTGTTGCTGCGACTTTACGCATCTGTTTCTTGGGACTTGAGCCGGAGAAGCTGAATGGGATGTTAGGAACGACCAGATCTTTCGGCTCGTAAGTGGATGGTAGGTTTCTTTTTTTATTCACAAGCACAACAGTGCTGGATAGGTTCGTCACGGTAGCAACGCCTTTGCTAGAGGTCGTAACGGTACGGCTTGGTGCGTTATCTCTCAGAAATTGAGAGAAGCTTGAGCTTGCCGCAGAGGCAACCGGGTTAAAGATTTGGTTGATTGGAAGTGTAGTAAACGCTGTGCTTGCAAGCACTGAGCCAACCAGAAGTGTCGATATGATGGATTTGCGAGTAAATGATGACATGATGGGAATTCCTCCTTGGAATATATTAATCTATAAACCAAGTATACTGGAGGATTATGTCCATAGGTTCTCCAAATGTTTCCGACTTGTAAACAAAGTTTGCTAGAATCTATTTTATTGGGAAATTAGATGAAAGTTCGAATATCGCATATTTCAGGATGAAGGTCCTAGAAAATCGGTTGCTACCGGGCAAAAGATGCTGGAAGGAGAAATGTAAACGGTGGGGGAGAAAGGAAAAAGATGAAAGTGAGTAAAGACATAAAGAGCACAAAATATAGAGTATAAAGGGAATAAACAGGGAGGGCCAAGTTATTCATCAGCAAATTCAAGGCACAAGCAAGTAAAACAATTTAAGCGAGTAACTCGAGGCTTTTACCCAGTAAACTGTAAAAAATCTAACGATCACCACAGTGCTTATTCTACGAAAAAAGCCCATTTTTATAATCAAATACTGCTTTCAGGTTAAATAACGTTACTGGTGATCGTTAGATTTTCAATTTACTATTTTGGAGCTAAATAAGGTTCCTCATGATCATTAGAAGTTGCTCCAAGCATCTGGTGCTTGAGAAAGCTGGAAAAATCATCTTTGCAGGCTTTCCTACAAGGGTGACAATACTCTGCTTACCTGCTGTTTAGGATAGTGTACATGCATTTTCCGCACTAGGTGTACCTACTGCGGCAGCACGTGTATCCCGGAGTCTGAGATTACTGCTGATTACACCCGAATCACTGCTCAAAGTAAAGGCAGGAAAGTTTTCTTGTGCATCCAGCTTCATGTTTGATTCCAGGTTAAGCTGGTGTTTGGGGTCCACGTAGAATGGAACAAAGTTGGTTTCAATCTGCTCATCCAGCGCAGCCAGTTCATCAACAATCAGCAGTACGACAACACCGTTACATCCACAGCCTTCCATATCGTAAAATACTTTGAAATAACCCGGTTGATCATTCAAACTTGTTGTTAAACGTTGTGCCGCCAGATCAGTAATTTGCATATGCATATCGCTTCACTCCTCTATATATTGACCTCGTCATAAATGGTTAAGGAACATTCAGCCTGTAATGCCATTATACCACTTTGTCGAAAATTAAATCATTCATTTTCTTGACTGATCAGTCTGGAAAGTGTAAGATGTGTTTAACGAAGAGGAGGTGGGGACACCAGTTGGGAAGAGCGAAAGAGTTTGACACAGAACAAGTATTACGAAAAGCGACTTCTGTTTTTGGCGCTTATGGTTATGAAGGGACCTCGTTAACGGTATTACTTAATGAACTCGGCATTGCCCGGCAAAGCCTCTATGACACCTACGGAACAAAACATGATTTGTTTGTCTCTGCTCTGAAATTTTATGTGCAGCAGAAAACAGAAGCATCGACACAACTGTTAGAACAAAGCGGCAGTGTACGTGAGGGTATGCAACAATTGTTTGAAGAGGTGGTGAACGTGTTAGCCGATCCGGATCGGCGCAACGAATGTTTTATCATTAACAGCGCGATAGAACAGGCACCTCAGCAACATGAGATCGCTGCGTTTATACAGGCGAATAATCGCTGGATGGAGAACGTATTTTACACAGCACTTTTACGAGGGTGCAATACGGGAGAGTTACAGTTACAAGAAGAAGAACTGCATCGTATCGCACGGTTTCTTAACTATTCAAGGCTTTCGTTCACATATACGGCGAAGAGTGGTGCTAGTGAGGAAGAAATGCGGGAACTTGTGCAAACGACTTTGAAGGTTTTGGATTAAACGATTAATAAATGAACGCCTTAAGCGTTTATTTTTTTAACTATTCTAGACTGATTAGTCCGAAAAGGAGAGGGTTTAAAATGAAAGAACAACAAGAGGTGGACAATGAGCAAAATGTGCCCAAGCAAATCATGCAACACTTCACAGGGCTTTTGCTTGAGGGGAAACTTGATGAGTGGGCAGAGCTGTTTACCACGGATGCCATTTTTGAATTTCCTTATTCACCTCCGGGTTATCCGCAGCGGCTGGAAGGGAAATCAGCCATTTTCAATCATGTGAATGCGTTGTTTAAATTTCTCAAAATTCATCAATTTAGCGAACCGACCATTTTAATCGATTCAGACCAACAACGATTTGTAGCAGAATTCACTTGTGAAGGCGTATTTCTGAGTACAGGGAAGCCATACAATCAAACATATATTTCTGTCGTCAGCTATGATGGTGACAAAATTACGCATTACAGAGACTATTGGAATCCTCTTGTCGTAATGGAATCGGAAATGGGAGGTGTTGTAGATGAGCAATGAGAAACCTCTTACACTCATTACCGGAGCGAGTGGCAAGACAGGAAGTCGAGTGGCTGCACAGCTACAGAAACAAGGTTATCCGGTACGTTTGGCTGGAAGAAAGCTTCCGTCGTCCACAGATTCTCGTGGGAATCATGTCTACTTTGACTGGTATGATCCTGCGACATATGGCGCAGCACTAAAGGGTATTAATCAAATTTATCTTGTTGTGCCACAGATGGATATGAATCCAGAGAAAGTGATGTTTCCTTTCATTCAGGAAGCGATATGGAGTGGAGTGAAGCGTTTTGTGTTGCTGGGAAGTGCATCTGTCGATGAAGAAGGGCCCGTTTTTGGCAAAGTACATCAAGCCTTGAAAAAGCTTGCGCCAGAGTGGGCTGTGTTACGTCCTTCTTATTTTATGGAAAATTTCACGGAGGGTCCTCATCGACAGTCGATTGCCCAGTTTCGCAAAATATATAGTGCAACGGGTGAGGGGAGAATCGGTTTTGTAAGTGCGGACGATATAGCAGCTGTTGCCTTTCATGCCCTAACCGATACTGTGCCTCATAATAGAGAGCACATCATAACGGGACCGGAATCGTTATCCTATGCAGAGGTGGCGCAGAAAGCCAGTGAAATATTAAATCAGCCAATCCAGCATGAATCGTTATCGGAAGAGACTTTAAGAAACCAGATGATTCAAGTAGGGATGCCTGAGAATTATGCGATAATGCTTGCAGGTTTGGACACTCATATTAGAGAGGAAGGAAGAGAAGATCAGGTAACGGATACTGTTATTCGCGTAACGGGTAATCAACCACGATCCATTGAGCGCTTGTTTTCAAAACAGATGATGGAGTAGCATAGTGGAGAAATTTCATGAGAAAATCTTGGTGAGTATCAGATCATTGCATAATCTATTATTACAAGAGGTAAGAGCATAAGTGAAGCATATAAGGTAGATTATGAGGTAGTTTACAAGGTAAATGTACAGGATACGTCGAATTCCTACATGTATAGACGAAGCAGAAAGGATGGGAATGAAGATGTCCGTCAACTTTACAAACCTTGAACGAGGAAGCTGGACAACCGAGCCTGTCTATACCCAACATGATGGAGAGAGGTTGATTGTACAGGCTCAGGAGGGCAGCGATTTTTGGGAAGAGACGTTCTATGGTTTCTGTCACCGAAATGGCCATGCCTTGCTTGCGCCGTGGGATGGGGAACAAGCTGTTGAAGTTTCGTTTGATCTAAGTTCTTTTACAGAATTATATGATCAGGCGGGATTAATGCTGTGGCATGGAGAACATCAGTGGATTAAAGCCGGGGTTGAAGTCAATGATGGCATTGTGCATGTGGGCGCTGTTGTCACAGATCAATTTTCAGATTGGTCACTCTCACCTGTACCGGAGTGGGGGGGACGAATCGTTACCATTCGTGCATCGTATCACCAGGAATCCGTTGTCATTCGTGCGCGTACAGATGAGCATCCTTGGCGTACGATTCGAGTGGCGAGATTTGCTTATCCAACCAATAAGCAGGCAGGACCGTTCCTTTGCTCGCCTAAACGGGCAGGCTTTGAGGTTGCTTTTACAAGATGGACCTATACTCCACCAGATGCAGACTTGCATACCGATCCACCAATTAGCGGGTAAACGCAGAGAATAGATTCTGTAAGGGAATCAGTGAATCAAAATGTATAGAAGATGTATGAGGGTTCGTTTTATCGGATGGATGATGGAGGGCATTTAACTCATATGCGAATTCAGAAGGCCATGACTCATTACCGATTCAAATCCGACGGAGAACAACGCCTGAAAGGCGTGTACCCTATCCAAAATGTAAACAGCTACCACAGCCAATTGAAGAAATGGAAGGATTGCTTCGATTGTAAGAATAAAAAAACTTCGGTTTTCTGCTTCTTCTTGTTAAGCTAAAGGGCAGTTATGCATAACTTTCAGGGAATGTAAACATCTAAATAACGTAAGAAACGAGGAGGCAGACAATTTATGGGGGAAACGAATGTATGGGATGCGGAGTGGGAGGTTAATGAAGAGCAGGCGCAGACGCTGATCGGCAGACAATTCCCTCAGCTGTCATCAAAGCAAGTGAAGCGATTGGGATGGGGCTGGGACAATACGGTTTTTCTCATCGGTGACGAGTACGTGTTCCGGTTTCCAAGAAGAACGTTTGCAGTTGGTCCGATTCGTATGGAAGGGAAGCTGCTACCGAAGCTGGATGCATATTTGACCATCCCTTATCCGAAACCGTTATTCTATGGCGAAGCAAGTGACGAATACCCGGCACCATTTCTTGGCTATGCCCACGTGCCAGGAGATTTCCCAATTGGTTTGGCGGAAGAACGCCGGGCTTTATCGGCAGAGACGCTGGCGAAATTTTTGCGGAGATTACATGAGTTTCCGGTGCAGGCGGCGCTGGAGTGCGGAGTTCAGCAAGATCATCGAAACTTGACGGACATCGCATCGCGCAAAGTGAAAATGGAGGGTTTTCTATCGAAGGTAGTCGAACACTTGTCGCCGGAAGAGTTCGGTGCAATCGAAGCATATATTGGCAGTCTGCCACAGGACCGTGTCAAGGCCGTGAATAAAGTGCTACATGGAGATCTTCATTTCAAAAATATGCTTGTGAATGAGAAAGGGATCGTTTCCGGCATCATTGATTGGGGGGATCTGAGTGTAGGTCATCCGGCTTGCGATTTGAGCATTGCTTATAGCTTTTTACCACCATACGCTCGCGGCGTGTTTTTTGAAACGTACGGAGGAGCGGACGAGGAAACGAAGTTGCTGGCGCGTCTGATCGCTGTATACATACCTATACTGATCTTAATGCAAGCGATCGATGACGGGAATGAAACGATTGCGGCAGAAGCGAAATCCAACATCATGCGGGCACTGTCGGATTAGGTTCATTATTTCGTTCCGGCTAAGAGGCTATGGCTATCAACACCATTTTGGCGTTTATAGTCGCGATAAGGTATGATCCGCCTTCTCAGACGCCGCTTTACATCTACGAACACGGAATTCAACAGAGTAAGTCGTTGCGCTAACGGGACACGATTGTAATAAACCGCCTTTTCAACAAAGGCGGTTTTCTTATGGTCAAATATCAACATTAGAATTTAACATAGCTTTAATGTTTAATCGCGTTACATTCAATGAATGCTTCATGAGGCAGCTAGCGAAAAATTGTATTCTGGCAGAGAATGCTCAAGTACGTTCATAGGATGGCTCGATGAGGATTAGAGGTAGCACTATATTACATTTTAGAATAAATTTGCCTCTGCACTGGTCTGGTCACTTCTGTTCTGGTTCTTGAGTGAGCTCGTCGTCTTGTTCTTCCTTGTCCTGCATTTCGCGCATACGTTCTTCGTAATCGTCCAGGAACCATAGCGGGTCCATATTATCTTCTTCGCCGTTATAGTTAATGAGGATTTCTTCGCCAGCCTTAATGTCCTTATAAGCATAGAAATCAAAGGTGTGATTTTCGAAGTTGATATCATACGTGGCATTAGGCTCGTAGGAATGATTAATCAGACTGCCGTATCCTAACAGGATCGCGGTATGATTGGCACCGTATTCGAAGACGTAATCCTCCAGAATCGTTTTCTCAATATGTTCGTGATCTTCATTCGGATAAGGCACCACGGGGGCCTGATGAATTAGTTGACCTTTTGCAATATCCACTGTAGCAAATACCCCGCGGTTAAACTCACCGCCGTCACCCAGCTTGGACTGTTTTACTTCAATCATGACATTCACCTGATGCTCTCGCTGAGAGCTCCGTTCTATATAATAGTTGTAATTCGTTTAAGGCAAAATTTTACCGCATACGCCGGGATAAGGCAAATGGAACATCACATTTTTTAAATAGGGCGTTGAGTTGTTCGGCAGATAACGCTTATAATATACAAAGAATTAAGTCTATATAGAAAAGGTGTCATGAATGAGCATATTAAATGTAGAAAAATTAAGTCACGGTTTTGGTGACCGTGCTATCTTTAACAACGTTTCATTCCGCTTGCTTAAGGGCGAGCACATTGGTCTGATCGGGGCGAATGGAGAAGGTAAATCCACCTTCATGAATATTATTACAGGTAAGCTTCAGCCAGACGAAGGTAAAGTGGAATGGTCCAAACGTATGCGTGTAGGTTATCTCGACCAGCATGCGGTACTCAGCAAAGGACAATCGATTCGCGATGTGCTGCGCGGCGCATTCCAATACCTGTTTGACATGGAACAGGAAATGAATGACATGTACGGCAAGATGGGCGACGTTACGCCGGAGGAACTGGAGCAGTTGCTTGAGGACGTAGGTACCATTCAGGATACGCTGACGAACCAGGACTTTTACATGATCGATGCCAAAGTCGACGAAACCGCGCGTGGTCTGGGCTTGACCGACATTGGTCTGGACAAGGACGTCAACGACCTGAGCGGTGGACAACGGACCAAAGTACTGCTCGCCAAATTGTTGCTGGAAAAACCGGATATCTTGCTACTCGACGAGCCGACGAACTATCTGGATGAACAGCATATTGAATGGCTGAAACGATATCTGCAGGAATATGAGAATGCATTTATTCTCATCTCGCATGATATTCCGTTCCTGAACAGCGTAATCAACCTCATTTACCACATGGAAAATCAAGACCTGACACGTTATGTGGGCGATTACAACCACTTCCAGGAAGTCTACGAAATGAAGAAACAACAGCTGGAGTCGGCGTACAAGCGTCAGCAGCAAGAGATTGCAGACCTGAAAGACTTCGTAGCACGTAACAAAGCCAGCGTTGCCACTCGGAATATGGCGATGTCCAGACAGAAGAAACTCGATAAGATGGATGTCATCGAGATGGCCAAGGAGAAACCGAAGCCACAGTTCAACTTCCGCGATGCGAGAACGTCAGGCAAGCTTATTTTTGAAACGAAAGGCCTGGTTATTGGTTATAACGAACCGTTGTCCAGACCGCTTGATCTGCGTATGGAGCGCGGGCAGAAAATTGCTCTTGTCGGTGCGAACGGTATCGGTAAAACAACGCTGATGCGTAGCATTTTAGGGGAGATTCAGCCTTTGGAAGGCAATGTCCAGCGCGGAGAACATCTAGAGATCGGATACTTCCAGCAAGAGATGAAGGATGCCAACTACAATACGTGTATTGAAGAGATCTGGCAGGAGTTCCCTTCCTATACCCAGTTTGAAGTTCGTGCCGCACTTGCCAAATGCGGACTGACAACGAAACACATCGAGAGTAAGGTCGCAGTTCTCAGTGGTGGAGAGAAAGCGAAAGTGCGTCTTTGCAAGCTGATCAACAATGAGACCAACCTGCTTGTGCTTGACGAGCCGACGAACCACTTGGACGTGGATGCGAAGGATGAGTTAAAACGTGCGCTTCAAGCGTACAAAGGCAGCATTTTGCTGATTTCACACGAACCTGAATTTTACCGTGACGTCGTGACAGACACATGGAACTGTGAATCCTGGACGACCAAAGTATTCTAAAAGGTGCGTATTTCACTTGCATAGAGCATGTGGAATACGCGTTTTTTGTCATATTACACGGAGGATGAAATAGGACAAAAGAATGGTTGACAGCCTTAAAAGCAAACGATATTCTAATTTTAGAAAGCGGTTACATTTTGTTTGAAGAAACCTGTTTACGACATGGGCAAGAAAAAAACGGTTCTCTGTTCTCCGTAACGTGCGTGATTGCACCTGCCTGAGTAAACGGGGCTTTTTTGCTCTTGAATGAAACCGGTTTCATTGAATGGGGAGGTGTGATCAGCGGAGAAAGCATGGTCTGAGGCTCAATTGACTGATTCATGTGTACTAGGGCGTGTTAAACCACTACGCTGAATATGTAAGGAACCTGCTTATATGTTCAGGCGCAAAGGAGCGAATCGAGATTGGATAAACTGAGAAAACCGGTTGCAATTCTATTATCCGCTGCACTGATGTTATCTTCTGGACCGTTGATGTACCCGAACAAGGTTCTTGCAGATGGAGCTCTTATTCCCGGATTGTTAATTCAAGACGATTTTTCCGATGGAGACTATACCGTTTCACCTGAATGGCATGTGATCTCAGGCCAGTGGCAAGTGACATCAGATCCGGCTGACGCATCCAACCAGGTTCTTTTTCAAAATGGTACCGATGAAGGTTTTATCACAACGGGGGAGCCCGTACCGGACAAGACAGTGTCGATGCGTTTTTATACAGGAGCGGGTGAGGGATTTCCCGGTATTTTGCCGCGGTTTCAAGACAAGAGCAACTTCTACTATTTCCAGATGCAGGTGCCCGGCAATAAACTCGTTTTCAGTAAAAGAATAAATGGCACTGACACCACGCTGAAATCGGTGGACTATAAGTTCAGCCAAAATACATGGTATACGCTTAAAGTGGCGGTATCAGGGACCTCCATCCGCGGTTATATCGTCGAAAATGGGATGGACCGATTGGTTTTTGATCTGAACGATACATCTATTGCAACCGGTACCGTTGGCATTCGAAATAAGTGGCAGACCGTACATATTGATGATGTAATGATTGCGGAGCCGCCTCGAATGAATGAAGCTGTGCTTGTAAAGGATGGAGAGACGGCATCTTCAATTTCATTGCATTGGCCGGAGATTGAAGGGGCAACAGGTTACCGTCTTTATCGCTCGAACACGCAGGAAGGTAGCTACTCTTATGTAAGTCAGACGTCATCAACAAGTTATGTGGATGAAGGACTAAGCTCGGATACGGCCTATTATTACAGACTTGCATATGACTACGGGGCATTAACCGAGTCACAGTGGTCTGCCCCGCTTGAAGCCAAAACGGCTGCCGAGGCACCACAAGCACCGGGGGACCTGAAAGCGACAGCGTTGACAGCGACAAGTGTCAAATTGAGCTGGAATACGGTCAGTAAGGCGAATGGTTATCGTGTCGTTCGCGCCGAACAAGGAACGGAAGATTATGTACAGGTATATAACGGCAACCTATTGTCTTTTACAGATCAGGCACTTGAGCCTGGAAAGAATTACAGTTATCGGGTGACGGCGTACAATGCTGCGGGTGAATCGGCCTTTAGTATAGCGGAAGCGCAGACGTACACGGTAGATTCTCCTTCAGGATTTGGTGTTACTGCTATAACGGATACGTCCATTTCCTTAGGATGGGCTGCACTGCCCGGATCGGAAGTCTCCTACACGGTTTCGAAGGCGACAAGCGCTTCGGGGACGTATCAGCAAGTCTACACAGGGAAGTCTACTTCGTTAGACGATACAGGTTTGACGATGGGCACGGGATACTTTTATACAATTCAGGCCAAAGTGGACGGAATGGACACTCCTGTATCTGCACCGCTTGGTGTATCCACGGTGCGCACAAGTATTACGCCAGGACAAATGTGGCCGGATCAAAACGGCAAACCGATTGATGCTCATGGCGCAGGTTTCTTTTACGATGAAAAAACAGAAAAATATTACTGGTATGGCGAATATCATACCGGGGGGTGGCCAGCTGCAGGGGTGCGTGCCTATTCTTCCAAAGATCTGATGAACTGGACAGACGAAGGCATGGCATTGACGATGCTGCAATCGATGGATGATTTTGACACAAACCCGTTAATCAAGGAACTCTATGCAGGTCGCGAGGATCGTGTGGACATCTGGGCCGATATTCGCAAAGGACGGATTATCGAACGGCCAAAGGTCATTTACAATGATAAAACGAAAAAATATGTCATGTGGGCTCATATGGATGGAGACAAGGACCCTTACAACAATAATGCGAATTACGGTAAAGCGAAGGCCGGTTATGCAATCAGTGACTCACCTGCTGGACCTTTTATATATCAGAAAAGTTACCGTATGGACATGGCCCCTGAAGGCGAGAAGGACTATTTCCCAAGTGACAGAGGTATGGCCCGTGACATGACGCTATTTAAGGATGATGACGGCACGGGTTACCTGATCTACTCCAGCGAAGAAAATCTGACGTTATACATTTCCAAGCTCACCGAGGATTACAGTGACGTCACAGGCTGGCATAAGCAAGGTCTTAAGGATGATAAAGGCAATCTTGTTCGCGATAGCGTATATCAGGCGGAATACGGCGTAGACTATGTCCGGGTATTCCCAGGTGGACAGCGTGAAGCACCAGCCATGTTCAAGTATCAGGGCAAATACTATATTATAACATCGGGTGCAACGGGCTGGGCTCCTAATGAGAACAAAGTTACGGTCGCGGATCACATCTTCGGACCTTGGTCGGCGATGACAAATCCGTTTGTCCGCACACTGCCGAGTGATCCTGATCCCGGGAAGGCATTTGGTACACAGGCAACTTCAATCATCCCGGTTGATCCGGAAAAGGGCAAGTTTATTTATGTAGGAGATATGTGGAACGGAGGCAATTTCGCCAACGATGCAGCCAAGTACGTGTTTTTGCCAATCGAATTCGGTATAGGGTCAGACATTGCGATCAAGTGGTATAACAGCTGGACACCAGATCTGCTGGATTCGATGGGTAAGGTAGATATCGCTGATAAACTGCCTGAAGCGGTGAAGCTTGGCGAAGTTCCAGTGCTTCCTTCCACGGTAAAGGTGCGTGATGGAAATAATCTCGTGTCAACGCCAGCCGTCTGGACGATTAATCATCGTGCGATGACAGCGGAGGATTTTGCCAAGCCTGGACCGCTTACGCTACAGATCACGACCCCTGAGTATAACAACAAAACACAGGCAGTTCGTGTGTTTGTCATTCCCGAGAATACATTATACTTTGTGAACAGCGGTGGTTATGATACGGCAGATTACAAGCTGATGAGTGGTTATATGCAAGATACGCTCATGCATCCGGGAATTATAGATCAGATGTATGCTCCGGCTAATGGTCAATCCTGGGGATATGTTAGTGCCGATGCGCTGCCTTCCGGTTCGAACGGCGGTGATATTTTCTCGACCGTACGTTATCTGAATGGCGGCAATGTCAGCAACTCGCCTAAAGGCAAGGATTTGACCTATAGTTTTGATGTGCCAAATGGTGAATATGATGTGTATGCGGGATTCAATGACCCGTGGACGAATACTTCTCGTCGTGCGGATTTTATTATTAACGGTACGAACACCGGGGCGGTTACGTATATCCCTGCAAGTGTTCGGGCTCAGAAGGGCGCCGTGGTGTCAGACGGTAAACTGGAAATCACGGTGCGTAATACTGCTTCCCAGGACCCGCTGATCAGCTGGATCATGATTGTAAAACCTGATATATCGTCCCCTGGTTACGGTAGCGGGGGGCTGCACTCTGTTTCCGCCACGCCTTCAAGTGTAACACTTGGCTGGGATACATTACACGTTGCGGCAACCTATAAGCTGTATCGTTCGAATCAAGAAGAAGGAACTTACGAAATAGTTTATTCCGGCGCGCTTCCAGAGTATACGGATTCTGGGCTGAGTGAAGATACGGTTTACTATTACAAAGTCGAGGCACTGGACGATGCAAGCCAATCCATCAAAGGATTGTCTGATCCTTATCAAATCACAACAACTCGCCAGACGGCTGCTGACGTGGCTTCAGGCATTACAACACTCGAACAGCCAACGACGGCTTCTGCAAAAATTAAACTGCCAGTGTTGCCTCGAGGTTTTACGGCATCCGTTCATTCAAGCACAGCTCCGACTGTAGTCCAACTGGACGGAAGCATTATTTTACCAGCGAGTGAGACGACGGTCTGGATTGAACTTGCCATCACACGAACCTCCGATGGGAGCAAAGCGATAACAACGCCTCTGATCATTAAAGTCCCTGCACGTACAACATCTCCAGGCGGCAATGATTCAGGAGGGAATTCTGGCGGAGGATCAGGGAATAGCTCAGGCGGCAATAATGGAAATGGTTCAAACCCGGGCAACGGTGGTCAGATAGGCAACAGTAATGGTACCTCAGGCACAACTCAATCGCAGTCGTCAACTCAACCTGTCACAGAAAAGGACCGCGCTGTTCTTGAACTGCAAGCCTCTTCGGCTCCAGAAGGAAATGCACAGTCCAAAGTGGATGCTTCAGCGATTGAAGCTGCGGTCAAAGCCGCACCTCTTACAGGCACAGGTCAACGTCTGGTTGAATTTCGCTTGAAGTCTGTTCCGGAAGCGGCTGCTTACGAGCTGGCCCTGCCAGTTTCATCCCTGCTGGAGCAGAAGAAATCAGATGTTTTCCGTATCGTATCAGCGTTTGCAACGGTTGATTTGCCCGCTGATTTGCTGCCAAAAGAGGGAACCAATGAGGGTACGGCAATTATTCGATTGATCCGCACACCGCTTTCGCAAGGGATAACAGATCGTGTGGGTGCAGAGCATGGTGTACAGCTCGAATTTAGCCTAAATAATCAGACCTTCATGCCGGTTAGCGGGATTTCCATTGAATTACCGTATACCTCATCGAAAGATACCGTGGCTGATAAAGTGGTTGCTGTGCAAATTGGACCAGGCGGGGAAATCACACGACTGCCACAGAGTTATTACGATCCGGCACGCGGTGAGATTATATTTTCTGCAAAAGCTTTATCCTTGACTGGTGCATATGCAGTCTTATCTATGGAAGAGAACTTTTTGGATCTAACCGGAGTACCATGGGCACAAAAAGCGATGGAGGCACTCGCTGTTCGGGGCGTGGTGGATGCAACAGGTAGTGAGAACACCAAACAGCTTCATCCAAAGCAAGATATGACACGCGGGCAATATGTGCAGTGGCTTGTAGCTTCGCTTGGTCTAAACGGGGGTTCTACTGAACCATTCAAGGATGTGAATGAACAATCTTCTTATTATAAGGCTGTTAACATAGCACGATCACTCGGTATTACGGATGGGGCTGGAGATGGACGTTTCAAGCCAGAATCCGCAATTACTCGTCAAGAGATGATGACCTTAACAGTAAGGGCGCTCGTCGCGGGTGGATTCATTGATGATGAAGCACAGAATTCTTCCGCAACTGATCTCGCTCGTTTCCGGGACGCAGGTCAGATCAACTCGTATGCAAGAGAAAGTGTAGCTGCGCTTGTGAACCTGGGCATCGTAGGTGGTTACAACGGTGAAGTAAAACCTGCGGCTGAAGCCAGCCGAGCCGAATCTGCTACGCTGATCTATGCAATGATGAGCAAGCTGGTCTGGAAAAAGTGATGAATCACTGTAACTTATAAAATAGAAAAGAAGCTTGTTTTCACCTGAAGTCAGGTTAAAGCAAGCTTTTTTTTGCTGTTCATTGTCGATTGTTGTTGATGTATTTGCAAACAGGTGATTCGCACGTTTTGTTCCTTTATCAGAGAAACTGATAAATGGTATAAAATCATTGAAATTGACCCTCACCCCCCGGTGTGTTAGGTTCTAGAGAGAAGAAATTAATATGATCATTTTAGTAGGAATTAAAATCGAAGTAATGCGTGAGGTGGCAGATGGTGGAACTTCAAGTGACAAATAGTCCTTTTAATCAAGAGCAGGTAGAATTGCTCAATCGACTTATTCCTACATTAACGGACGGACAAAGACTCTGGCTTGGTGGGTATATTGCAGCGTATCAAGCAGGTGTGGCAACAGCACAGACTGGCCTGATTGGGCAAGTTGGACAAAATCCGGTAGCAGCGCCAGTCAGTGCTCCTGCCGTTTCCCGTGAAGTTACGGTGCTGTACGGTTCCCAGACAGGGAATTCCATTGGATTATCGAAAAAACTCGGTAAGAAGCTGGAGGAACAGGGATTGCAAGTAACCTTGTCATCCATGGGAGATTTCAAACCGAACGGACTGAAAAAAATTGAAAATCTTCTGATTGTGGTCAGCACACATGGAGAAGGCGAACCGCCGGATAATGCAATTCCTTTTCATGAATTCTTGAACAGCAAACGTGCTCCAAAGCTGGACGGACTTCGTTATTCCGTATTGGCGCTTGGAGATACCTCTTATGAGTTTTTCTGTCAAACGGGTAAGGATTTTGATAAACGACTACAGGAACTGGGCGCAACAGCTTTGGTTCCGCGCGTAGACTGCGATGTTGATTTTGATGAGCCAGCTGCAGCGTGGATGAACGATGTGCTTGCTTCGCTTAGCGGCGCAGCAACTACAGCCGGTGCGGTAACCAGTGAAGCAATCACAGCAGCGGTAAGCAGTGGAGAATCGGAATTCAACCGTACCAACCCGTTCAAGGCAGAGGTGCTGGAAAATCTCAACTTGAACGGCCGAGGATCGGATCGTGAGACACGCCATATTGAGCTGTCTTTGGAAGGCTCTAATCTGGATTATGAGCCAGGCGACAGCCTGGGCGTGTTCCCGGAGAACCACCCGCGTCTGGTAGATGAATTAATTGCAGCAATGGGTTGGAATGCAGATGAACAGGTTACGGTGAACAAAAATGGAGATCAAGTATCGGTTTACGAAGCACTGCTGCGTCATTACGAGATTACAGCAGTAACCAAACCGGTGGCAGAGCAACTCGCCAAGTTGAGTTCAGGAAACGAATTAACAGCATTGCTCGCCAATGATTCCGAATTCCGTAACGTCATGAATAGCTCCGATCTGCTAGATGTGGTTCAGGACTACGCACTGAAGGGCATTCCAGCCGCTCAATTTCTAGCGGTTCTTCGGAAAATACCAGCACGTCTGTATTCCATTGCAAGCAGCTCGAAGTCTTTCCCGGACGAGGTTCATCTAACGGTTCGGACTGTACGTTATGAAGCACGTGGCAGACAACGTTATGGCGTATGCTCGGTACATCTCGCTGAACGTATCGAAGCCGGTGACACTTTGCCAGTATATATTCAGCATAATCCCAACTTCAAATTACCCGAGAATCCGGATACTCCAATCATTATGGTTGGACCTGGAACAGGGGTTGCTCCATTCCGCTCTTTCCTTGGTGAAAGAGAAGAAACGGGTGCAGAAGGAAAAACATGGCTCTTCTACGGGGACCAGCACTTCTCTACAGACTTCCTTTACCAAACGGAGTGGCAGCGTTGGCTCAAAGATGGCGTTCTGACGAAAATGGATGTTGCCTTCTCTCGTGATACGGAACAGAAAGTATATGTACAGCACCGTATGCTGGAACATAGCAAGGAATTGTATCAATGGCTTCAGGAAGGGGCAAGCGTGTATATCTGCGGCGATGAGAAAAAAATGGCTCATGATGTACATGCGGCGCTGATTACGATTCTACAGCAGGAAGGCGGCTTGTCATCCGAGCAGGCTGTGGAATACATGACACGGTTACAACAGGAGAAACGTTATCAGCGGGATGTGTATTAATCCAAGGCTAAGCCGAAAGGTTATATTCCGCAGAAACGAGAGGAGAAAGCGGCATGGCTTATAATAACTTACTTAATCCGCAACGTACCAACAGCGATGTGGAAGATATAAAGATCAAGAGCAATTACTTGCGTGGAAGTCTCACGGAGACACTAGCCGATCGCATTACTGGCTCAATTCCCGAAGATGATAACCGGCTGATGAAACATCATGGCAGCTACATGCAGGATGATCGTGACCTGCGCAATGAGCGCAATAAATCCAAGCTGGAGCCTGCATATCAGTTCATGCTACGTGTGCGTGCTTCCGGGGGAATCGTAACGCCGGAGCAGTGGCTGATGATGGACCGTGTTGCCCATAAATATGCGAACCAGACGATCCGTCTGACCACTCGTCAATCGTTTCAGTTGCACGGGGTGTTGAAATGGGATCTCAAAAATACGATTCGTGAGGTCAATGACTCTTTGCTAAGTACACTCGCTGCATGTGGAGACGTTAACCGTAACGTGATGTGCAACCCGAATCCGAATCAGTCTGAAGTTCATGCTGAAGTGTATGAATGGGCTTGTCAGGTAAGTAATCATCTCGATCCGCGAACTCGTGCATATCATGAACTGTGGCTCGATGGTGAGAAGATCATTGACTCCCAGGATTCGGACGAAGAGGTTGAACCGATCTACGGCAAAGTATACTTGCCACGTAAGTTCAAAATTGGTATCGCGGTACCGCCTTCCAATGATGTGGATGTATTTTCACAGGATCTCGGTTTTATCGCCATTGTAGAGAACGGCAAACTGCAAGGGTTCAACGTATCTGTTGGCGGAGGAATGGGCATGTCTCACGGAGATTCGAAGACATATCCTCAGGTATCCAAAGTCATTGGTTTCTGCACGCCGGAGCAGATGATTGATGTTGCAGAGAAAACGGTCATGATTCAGCGTGACTACGGGGATCGTGCGGTTCGTAAACATGCGCGTTTCAAATATACAATCGATGACCATGGTCTGGAGTGGTTTGTTGATGAGTTAACGAGTCGTCTTGGCTGGAGTCTGGAAGCGGCACGTGAGTATCATTTTGACCATAATGGAGATCGTTATGGCTGGGTGAAAGGCAGTAATGGCAAATGGCATTACACGTTGTTCATTCAGAATGGACGGGTAAAAGATGTAGAGGGTTATCCGCTCATGACGGGTTTGCGTGAAATTGCCAAAATACACACCGGAGATTTCCGTCTGACGGCGAACCAAAACCTGATTATCGGTAATATCAGCAGTCAGAAAAAGAAAAAGATTGAAGCGTTGATGCAACAATACAATCTGACGGATGGCGCGCATTATTCAGCACTTCGCAGAAGTTCCATGGCTTGTGTCGCACTCCCAACCTGTGGTCTTGCCATGGCTGAGTCCGAGCGTTACCTGCCGTCCTTAATCGACAAACTGGAGCCTGTACTGGATGAAGCGGGTTTGAGGGATGAAGAGATTGTCATTCGTATGACAGGTTGCCCGAACGGGTGCGCTAGACCGATGCTGGCAGAGATTGCTTTTATCGGAAAAGCACCTGGCAAGTACAATTTCTATCTCGGTGGTAGTTTTACAGGTCATCGTCTGAACAAATTGTACCGCGAAAATATCGGTGAAAATGAGATTCTGGACACACTGACACCGATGATTAATCAATATGCCAAAGAGCGCAACGAAGGTGAACATTTCGGAGATTTCGTGATCCGTGCGGGTTATGTGCCTGAAGTGCTGGACGGAAGACAGTTCCACGCGTAACTTGACGTTTACTCAAAAAGCATTCCTTACGGAGTGCTTTTTGTTTCTCAGAAGCAGAATCGTTTGATGAGATGAACTTGTTGAACCAAGCGCAACACGATATAATGACAAAGTAGAAAGCAGATTACATGTTGAAAGTGAGCGGAAACGATATGGGTCGTAAGTGGAATAATATTAAGGAAAAGAAAGCGTCAAAAGACGCAAACACAAGCCGGGTCTACGCGAAATTTGGCGTTGAGATCTATGTAGCGGCGAAAAAGGGTGAACCGGACCCGGAAGCGAACCGAGCACTGAAGGTCGTTCTGGAGCGTGCCAAAACGTATAACGTACCTAAAGCCATCATTGATCGTGCGATGGAAAAAGCAAAAGGCAGCGGCGATGAGAACTATGAAGAGTTGCGTTACGAAGGCTTCGGACCAAACGGTGCGATGGTCATCGTGGATGCCCTCACGAATAACGTAAACCGTACAGCACCTGAAGTGCGTTCTGCGTTTAACAAAAACGGAGGCAACATGGGTGTGAGTGGTTCTGTTGCTTACATGTTTGATCCTACAGCAGTCATCGGCGTTGAAGGTAAAAATGCGGAAGAAGTGCTGGAAATCATGTTGGAAGCAGATGTGGATGTGCGTGATATCGTGGATGAAGATGAAGCGGTTATCGTATACGCAGAACCAGACCAATTCCACGCGGTACAAGAAGCATTCAAGGCCGCTGGTGTGAACGAGTTCACCGTAGCCGAGCTGACGATGCTTGCGCAAAACCACATTGAACTGCCTGCGGATGCCCAAGTTCAGTTCGAGAAGCTAATCGATGCGCTCGAAGACCTGGAAGATGTGCAGCAAGTGTATCATAACGTGGAGTTTGTGTAAGCGAGCAAGGGACTGCGGTGATAACGGTGGTTTAGAGTCTTTCTAGCCCAGTTAAGGATTTGAAAATGTTCAGCAATCATCCATTTTGTCACTCAGCGAGGGTATACATGCTATCTCCAAGTGATTCTTGTGATGATGTACGTTTTCCTTATCTGTATTGTATTTAACTCACTTTTTGTATGGGAAATATCCATATGAGGAGTGAGTTTTTTATGTTGTTTGAAGATGTTTATAAAGAGTTTCTTTTTGATTTAGAGATTAAGAATTATAGTATCCGAACTATAAAAGGGTATAAAAACAACAATCGGGCGTTTCTAAATTACTTATGTAATGAATTCTCAGTTATTGAAGTAGAAGAGATTAACACCTCTCACATCAAAGCATACCTTATGAACTTAAAAATGAAAGGATTATCAGAATCATATATTAATGGAATACAAAAAAATATTCGTTCATTCTTTAACTTCATTGTGGAGGAAGGGTATATTGCTGAAAAGCGAAATCCAGTATTAGGTTTGAAATGGATGAAAGAACCTAAAGTTCTTATAAAAACTTTCAACGATGATGAAGTAAAACGTTTAATCAACGCATATAAAGGTGACTTCTACTTGAGTATGCGTAACAAATTGATACTGATGTTCTTTGTAGACTTAGGGATTAGAAATTTGGAATTATGTTCACTTGGCTCTCTTGATGTAGGAGAAAGTGTCATTAAGATACATGGCAAAGGAAACAAAGAAAGAAATTTGTACATTTCCCCTTTTCTTAAGAAATACATCATTAAGTACGAAAGGATGAAAGAGGCTTATTTTAAGGATAAATTCATGACTGATTCCAATTTTTTCTTGTCTCAAAATGGTAAGGTTTTAACTGTTACAGCAATTGAAGTCATGATGAAGAAAGCAGGAAATGAAGCTAAAATTCGTGATCATATTCGTTGTAGTCCCCACACGCTGAGACATTATTTTGCTCAAAAACAATTAAGATTGGGTTTAGATGTTTACAGCCTTAGTAGATTATTAGGTCATGAGTCAACCATAATAACTAATCGTTATCTCCAATCAATCCAAGATGAACAAATATTGGAGTTGGCAAAAACAACTAGTCCGCTTATGAACCTGTAAGGGCATAAAGAAGGAGTCGTTGAAACTATTATCTCAAAGGACAGGTGATAATATTAATGAGTAATATTTTTAACTTTAGTGGGACGCATAGCATAGTAAAGTTAAATGTTTTTCCGTGGTATGGATACAGGAATTTGCAGAATTATTCCTTCGTTTTCTCTACATTTACTGAAGATATTGAGCTAAAAGGATGTGCATACGTGCAAGTGAGGATTATACATGACTCAAAACTTCTAGCAATGGATCGAGATGTACTGGCTGCAAATAAGTTTATATTTAAGGAAGGGAATTTAGTTGTTAATGAATTCATTGAGATTATTCAAGAGAAGACTCGCTTTCAAACGCTATACATTGCAGTTTTAAAGGGACAGGTAACTCCTAAAAAGCATATTTATATAGGAAAAAGAAATCTTCTTCTCTATACAGACAATAAAGACGGAGAAGGAATAAGCGACAAATACGCTGCCTACTATGGAAAAGAATTCGAAGCAAGTGTTAAGTGGCAGGAGGCTAGACTTAAGTATGAGATCATTCAACAGATGTATATTCTTCCTAGGAAGAATCCCGATAAGAACTTTACTGATCAATTAAAACTTCAATGGGATGAGCAAAGACAAATTGTGAATGAATTACATGAATTGTATGAAGAAGCATCTCGAAATGAGTACATGGAGATTTAAATATTACTTTAATAAAGTAAGAATGAAAAAAGTCAATAAAACATTAGGTATTTACATTATTTTACAAATTTATTTTTTTGGTGTATAATTATGTTGTAGTTAAGGTAAGAGGCCTTAAATTAGCCACTATCTTAATTGAAAATTCTAATGGCAAAACAGAGACTTCAGAATGTCTCTGTTTTTTGTTATTCACTAAATAAAGGAGGTTCTTATGGAACTAAGAGAAAGAGAATTGTACAGAGTAAAAAGGATTATCAAACGAATTAAGATCGCAGAAATTGCAGTATATCTAGGATGTCATCGAGGAACAGTAGGTCACTTTGAGAATAATGGATATCCTATGTCAAAAGAAAAAATTCAGAAATACAAGGAGTATATCGACAACCATCAAGGGAGTGAGCGTTTATGAGTTTATGTATTGCACTTAACAATCCTAGGAGCAAGTTTGCAATTATCGCTGGAGATGGAAGAGTCACTAAAAATGACGAATTGGTAAGGGATAACCACGTGAAGGTAACTGCACTTACACAATATGTCTCAATGTTCTGTTCAGGTGCACAGGACTATTGTGAAATTCTAAGAATAAAAGTCTCAGAACGAGTGAAATATGACACAAGGATTGATGAGATTAGCGTAATCATTGAAGAAGTTTTGAAAGAAGTTCTAGAACAATTTGAAAAAGAAAATCCAATGTATTTATCGGATAAACCTGAATTTTGTCCACTATCAACTGTAATAGGTTATTATGATGTGTTCAAAAATGAAACTGGAACTATTGAGTATTGTCATAAAAATAAGACACGTAGAACAACTGAAGCGGTGGTAACTGCTAGAGGCGAGGATAGAGAGGCAGTATTAACATTTTTTCTAAACAATCAGGTAGATCAAAACGACATCATTGATACAGTGTTTGATTTGTTCAAATACATCAACAGCTTTAACAAAGATGTTGGAGGAGATACGATTCTTCATGTTGTGACTCCTAATGGTATCTACGAATATAGCAGGGGATTCTATCATGTATCTAGGTAGAAATGTAAAAATGGGGCCAAATGCAAGTATTTCATGGGATCAGGTTGCAAACCAGCCTTTTATTCCAGTAGTACCAGAATACATTAAGTCTACATACATTGATGCAACGCAAATCTTTTCTCCTAATATATATGGCGGTACGATTGCTATAGGATCAGGAAATAACATTTTCAAGGCAGACAACAGAGGGATTTATTTAGGGCATAACCTGTTTGAAAGCGCTAAATTTAAAGTGAGTATGGATGGAAAGTTAGTAGCAGTGGATGGAATATTTTCAGGAACTATTAATGGTTCAATTATCACTGGAGGAACAATCAGAACAGCTGAGGCAAATGCAGACAGGATAGAGATATCGCGTAATGGATTCAACTCTTACAATCTGTGGGGAGAAAAGAACGGAGTAAGCGTTGATAGTGGAAACTTCTCTTCACTAGATTTTTATTACAGAGGAGAGAAAAGAGGGGGACTATCACAAGCAGCAGCAAACATCTCACTAGAATCAACAATGGGTGACATCATTGTAAAAGCATCCACTTATGGTAAAACGCAATTCAGAGGAACAGTAGATTTTACAGATGCTACTGTAAAAGGGGTTGCCGCGGTTTTTGGATAATTAAAGCTGAATAAAGGACATCCACATTTAGTGGATGTCCTTTATTTAAAAAATTGAGATATGAGAAAAAGGGGAATGATTGAATGTCATTATTATTTAAAGAAATTAAGGAATTAGTAAGCGAAGATCAGTTAGCATCCTTACATGAGAAAGGATTCGAAGAAACAGTAAGAGTGATTGTAGATTTTTTGGAGAATGAAGTAGAGGAGAATAATCACTGGGTATGTGATTCAGCTCCTGGTCATGGAAAGACAACTGCCTTAACAAAGGTTGTTCAAAAGATGGCTACAAAGAATAAAGTAACTCCATTACTTCTTGTTTTCAATAACAGTGATAACTTAAGAAGATTTTACAATGACGTAAGGGAGCACTGCTTGAAAGTAAGAAAAGAGAAATTCATTCAATATGTAGATACTAACAACTTTGAAGATGTTATTGACGGTTTAAGTGAATACCCAATCCTTTGCATTATGCATCAGCGTCTTAAAAATATATGCTTAGGAATAAGTAAGAAAGAAAGTTATCTAACACATAAATTTGCAAACAATAGCTACGTAACTCGAAAAATTATCATTGATGAGATGCCAATCTTTTTAAATGAGTGTACTTTTGATATTTCTAGTGAAAGTAATAGTGTTGACTGGTTTGATGAAGTTGCTTATGCCAACAATCTGCAATCAGAAGAAATCAGATTTGGTCGTAGTATCATTATGTCACTAGTTAATCATGAGTTATTCTTCAATGTAGGACAGACCACACTATACTTGAAAAGATCAATAGTGGGCTCACAGATGGAGAAAGACTTTGACTCATTAATGACTAGATTAGACACAACAGGAATGAGTAACGAAACAAGTATTAAATATATGTGGTTTAAGCGATTGCTTGTTGAAGATAATATTGGAGTCATCGAACGACACCTAAAAGGAAGCAAGATAATCTGTGCTGAGCGAATTGATTATAGAGCTTTAGGAAACATTCTTGTATTAGATGGAACAAGTTCAGTTACTAAAGAATTGTACAATAATGAATATCAATTTAGAAAGGTTAACAACTATCATAATTATAAAGATCGACTTTACTTACATTTCCGAGAGATTAATACATCTGCATCGAACAGGAGAGAATCAAAAATTACAAATACAATAGCTAATGATATAACAAAGATTCGTAATAGAGATTTAGTGTTTCCATTAATGAATAAAGATTGTGTAGACTTATATTTATTGAATGGAGTTATAACAAAAGATCAGGCGAAGTTTTTTGTTGTTTCTGAACATTCTGATGCTGACATGCCACTTAATCTACTTAACACAGTAGGGAAAAATGTACTTAATGACTATAATTCTTTAGCATTGTTGAATCTTCCAATACGTAATCCTATATATTATAAAAAAATTGCTATTAGTTTGTTAGGTACTGACGTTGATCTAAGTATGTCTACTGGAAATAAAGTACAATGGTTTCGTGATGAGAAGGTACAGAGGATTTTTGAAGAAGTAGTACTCGCTGATATTTTACAGATAATTCACCGAAGTAATCTTAGAAACATAAACGATAGATCGATTGTAAATATTTATCTATACACAAACAGGGGGGAATGGTCAGCTAAATTGAAAGCGGTATTAGATACTCAAGATAATAATTTTACAAAAATAAGAATCTTAGACAACTATCATGAACGATTTATTGAAGAGTGTAAGAGTTGGGCATTACAAACAAAAGAATATTTACTTTTGCTGAATACTGAGGATGTTTTCAAGTCAACTAAGACAAAAGCTTCAGAAGTGGGTGGGAAAAAATTTAAAGACTGGTTTAATAACAATTGGAAAGAAAAGGAGAGAAAAACGGAAATGATTGATTTGTTTTCCCAAGAAGAGATTGAAATCGTGGTAAGCACATCATTATATAAATCTTTTAAATTGAAATAAAACTAATAAGAATATGTGATTTTATAAAAGTGACGAGAACTGTCTCTATACTATATAGAACAACTACGTCACTTCGTCACTTAATTATACTTCAATAATGAAAAAAGTTATATTCGTTAAAAATTCAAACGAAATCACAGCGAAGCGAAGATTTCTTTGAATTTTCCACGCACTTGCTTGCAAGTGACGGGGCAGGGTCAAGCCGCAGGCTTCGACAAATAAACGAAGAAAGAGTGTTATTGAGAAACGATTAAAAGGATAGAACTGCACAGTCTTCTAATCGTTTCAAAAAGAATTTTGCCCATATATATTAACTTCTATTAGTTAATCTTCTCAAACCTCATATCCACTACTTCGAAATCCTCACCATCCCACTCACGAATTTCTTTCCATATGTATACTCCGTCTTGGCATATAACAAATTTTTCTCTAGGTATCTCATCACTAACACACGCCCACCAATTAATATCTTCACCTGTAGCGAGTCTCACATCCTCCTGTAGCATTGCTTCTCCATTGTCAAAGGTAATAATGAGTTCACGAGCGACCAAAGTTTTTTTAAGTTGTTGTATCGAGCGTGTTGAGCCTTCATAGGCATACGCTGATACTGAATTATTATGAGTAAGAGTTTTAATAATTTCCATGTGATAGTTCCCCCTAGTAAAAAGCATTTTTTAACTGTTATTGTGCTTTTAACACAGTATATTTCTAATTAATTGAGTTGTCAACACAAAAAAACGCGTTTTTATTGTGTTGACTACATTTTTTTTGTGTTGTAATGTTGATTCAGTATCTGAAACCTAAAGAAGAGGTGGAACGGAATAGTGCATAACAGAATAAAAGCTATTAGAAAATATCTTGGATTATCTCAAAGTGTTTTTGGTGAGAAATTAGGCGTGAGCAGAGATGTAATAAGCAATTTAGAATACAATCGTGTTCAGCCCAAAGAACTTTTTATCAAACATTTATGTGAGCGCTATTCTGTTAATGAAAAATGGCTGCTTTTTGGTGAAGGTGAAATGATAGTAGCTGGAGAATCTAACAGGAAGGAAATCGAAGAAGTGATAACGTTGTTTAATCAGTTACAACCTGTCTTTAAAGACTATATCTTGGATCAAATGAAGAGAGTCTCAGAACTACAGTCAAAAGTGAGAAATTGAGATGTTTATTAAAAAATAATTGCTTCGTAGATGCAGTTATTACAATGATGTGCTAAAAGATTAGAAAATCTTATAGCTTTAGATGTATCTGATTTTGAAATGGTTGAGGTATAGGTAGTGTAAGTAAATCATTATATAAATGAGAGGTGTTTTATGGAATACCCAAAGTTTGTGACTAATACTAATATTGATTGTGAATTCGAATCTCTATCGAATCAAATTGACGCTAGATATAGCTTGACTATTCCTATAAATAAAAATTATGAAAATATAATGACTTATATCATGATGAACCCAAGCAAGGCAGATAAGAATCAATCGGACACAACAGTAAATAATGTACTCAACTTTGCAGCTAAGAAACTGCAAAAGAAAATTGGAAAGGTAATTGTAGTTAATTTATTCTGTCTATATGAACCTAACTCAACAAAATTGAAGAGCCTTTTAAGTGAAATTAGTGATTGTGAGAGAGAGTACAGTTCTATAAAGAATAAAACGAGCATTGATGAGGCGATCTTTAATTCGAATTATATTATTTTAGCTTGGGGGAATGTACCTAAAGGAATAGCTGCGGCTGATCATAATAAGGAAGTAAGCTATGTGTATGAATCTATAAAGAAACACAAGAAGTTAAAGTCTGTATACATATTGAAGTCAGAAAAACATAAGAACATATTGACTGTTGCAAAGCGTCCAAGACATCCTGGACGAATGAAAATTGAAAAATACATTAAATGCTCACAGTTATCATTGAAAGGTTCGTTTCTTGTAGTTGCACATAACGATTAGAAGTATAATTGGATTAAGTTAGAGTGAACATCAGATGGCAAAACCTTTAAAAACTACGTCTAACTAAATTTATGTATAACATTAGCGTTTTACTTATAAGTATTTGGGTCTATATTTGTCAGTAAATTTAGGCTGATTATTTACGGGATTTATACGTTAATGCGTTAACGTAATGAAGTAAGTTCACTTAAATGAAATCCAGATTTCATTTAAACTAGAACCAGCATTTTACTTATATAAATATAATAGTATAATCGATTTACGGATTTAGTTCTTTTATCCTGATTCTTTTAAACCATGTAGAAAGTAAAGTAACTTATAAATGGGGAGGAATTACAATGAGTACTGCTTTCATTAATTTAATGAAAGAACATGATTTTCCAGATGAGATTATTGAGGTATGGAATGAAAATAAAATTATAGATTTACTTCCGATTCAAAGAGAAGCTATTAATCAAGGGTTGTTTTCAAATAAGAATTTTTTGATTGTTGCTCCAACCTCGTCAGGCAAAACCTTTATCGGAGAAATGGCTTCAATAAACTACTCTTACTATGGTAAGAAAAGTATTTACCTAGTACCCTTCAAAGCTATTGCTGAAGAAAAATACGATGATTTTAGTAGAAAATATTCAGGACTGGGGATAAATATTAAAATTTCAGATAGAGATCACAGAGAAGAAGATGATGACATACGTAGTGGGGACTACGATCTTGCGATACTTACATATGAAAAGCTTTCAGGAATGTTAATTGTAAATCCTGATTTACTAAATAATTGTGATTGTATAATAGTTGATGAAGTTCAAATGCTTGGAGACTCTCAGCGTGGAGGGAGTTTGGAATTACTACTTACAAAAATTAAAGAGTTTACTCATCTACAGGTTATTGCTCTCAGTGCGGTATTAGATGATTTGAATGGTTTTGATGTATGGCTGGATGCGAAAGTAATTAAAGAGGACAACAGACCCGTTGAGTTAAGGCAAGGTGTTTTTATAACTGGAAATGGAACTTTCGAATACAAAGAATGGAATTCAGGCAAAGCTGGTATTGAGCAGATAAACGCTACCGATATGAACGGACTTATAAAGTATCTACTTGATCTAAACGAACAAATAGTCATCATTAAAAATTCTGTTGCTTCAACTCAAAAAATGGCGATCGAATTAATGGAAGAATTTTATGATTTGCCAGCAGCAAGTAAAATTATTGGAGAATTAAAACACGAATCTGAATCAGAAACTAGAGATGAACTTATTACAGTTTTAAGAAATTCAATTGCTTTTCATAATGCTGACTGTGAACCAGCTGAACGAAGAATAGTGGAGAAAGGATTTAGAGACGGTCATATTCGGATAATTGTTGCAACTACCACAATATCTGCAGGGGTTAATCTGCCTTGTAAAACTGTTATTCTTGCTGATGATAAAAAATGGAGTTCAGGTCTTAATCGCCCTCAAAAAGTAAATTGGGGGGTCGGAGAAGTGAGAAATATTTTTGGTAGAGCTGGACGTCTAGGTGAACATAACGAGTTTGGTCGTGGGATTTTTATAGCTACTAACTCTAAAGAAAAAGAAACATTAAAACGAACTTACTTAAATGCACCCCTAGAGTCCTTGACTTCAACATTTGCTGAACAAGATATTGATAAGCGTGTTTTAGATGTTGTTGCATCGGGCTTTGGCGATAATGAGACAGCAATCACAAATTTTATCTTTAAGACGTATGCTGCACGCTCTTGGAATGATGATTTAGCAAAAGAACAAATAGCGAATTATATAAAAATCGGAATAGAGAAATGCCTGAGACATAAGCTGATCGAAGTGGCGTCTTCAGGTGAGTTGCGCATAACTGATTTAGGGAAGGTTTGTGCTTCTTTGGGTTGTAAGATTGAAACTATATCTGTATTAGAAGATTACCTAACAACAGCAGAGGATTTGAATTCTCTGGAGTTGTTACTGCTTGTTTCAAAAACTGAAGAAGTTTCTGGTTCTTACTATAGATTTAATTGGAAAAACCAAGAACTTAAAGACAAAATTATGATGCAATTAGATGGACTCGAAAAATCGTCACTGCTCTCTGGGATATGCTTACATGAATACGAGAAAGCTAAAGATAAACTAACTTTTACGAATGATGAACAGTTTAAATCTTTTGTTTGTGCCTTACTTTCAAATGATATTATTAACACGAATCTCTCAATATCAATGATTAAACGGGGTTACGGTTTTTCAACTGCGAACATAAGAAATATAACTTTGAATGTAATTTGGATATTAGAAGTTTTAAGTAGAAGTGCTGCAATATTTCGACCTGATTTCGTTGGAGAAATTAATGAAATCAATTTAGCATTGGCTAAAGGTACACCAATAAATTGTAATCATCTTAACACTCTCCCTGTGCAGCTTACACGTGAAGATAAAATTCGTTTAGTTGATGCTGGTTACGAGACTCTTGATGACTTTATAGATAAAGAGTCTTCTGATTTCCAAGGTATAATTAATCCAACGAAGGTTGATAAAATCATACAAAGTATTAATAGTAAAAGGGAGAAGAATCTTGAGTATTGGAAACGTGAGCACATTAGGAGGGGAGATATACTAAATGAAAGCACCGAGCTAATTAAGGAATTATATGACGCACAAGGAATCCCCTTTGAATATAAGTTAGTCGAACTCCTTGGAAAGAAATTCTTGGATTGTGAAACTGAACGAATCACTGATCAAAGAAACGGAGAGCCAGATATTCTTTTATTGCTAAATAGTGGTGAAAGAGTTGTGATTCAGGTTACAGCCAAGGAGGATAACACTAAGTTTATAGAACATAGCAAAGCAGCTGATGTTTTAACAAAATCAGAGAGCTTTAACCCCCATGCGTATATTTGTCTTGGAAAACCAGACTTCCAAGATAATGCAATTTCTCACGCCACTAAACTTGGTAAAAAAAGCAATTTCAAGCTATTGACTATATCTTGTTTTGTTGAATTATATTTACGAGTTCTTGAAGAGAAAATAAGTGTTGAGAATGCAACTAAATTTATTAAAGACGAAAGAGGATATCTTGATATCAGAGAATTGAATCGATACACTGCCAATTTAACGCTGAAATTAAAAAGTAATGCGAACAAAGCAGAATGAGGGGGGATGGTTACAACTTCTCCTTTTATGCATGAGTTGCCAAAACTTATAAGCACACCAACAGATCGATCAGCCTTCAAATAAGGAAATAAGACTATCCATCCATCAAACATGAAACAGAGCTGTAGGGTTTCCTACGGCTCTGTTTTGTGTTAGTTATTTGATTCGTATTCCAGTTCCACCATTCGGATGAGTTCTGAAGGTTTGATATTCAATGCTCTAGCCAACTCAAATATAGTAGTTAATGATGGTTGACTATTACCGCGCTCAATTCTGGATATGAATGTTCTTTCTAGTGTTGAGAGTTCAGCCAGTTTATCTTGGGATAAATCATTTCTAATTCGAAGACTTTTAAGTACTTTTCCGAAAATTGCTTCAATGTGCAAAGGAATTTCTCCTTTTAGTAATCATTATTATATCCAATAACGATTAATTTCTGCACACTATATGATTCAAAATGGTTTATTTATACAATTATTTGTGCTAGAATCAAATTGGATTAAATAAAATAAAACGAAATAACTTTACTAGGAGAGAAGAATTTATGGGAACTGGAGAAAACTTGTTAAGAGTAAATGAAGAAGTTATTAAGGCAGAAGAGAATAAGAATGCTACAAAATTTCAAAAAATGGCCATTATACCTGGATTGATTTTGTTCCTTACATTCATTTATCTGACTTATCGATATTTTGCTGTACACGATTTCCATGGATCATTTGTGATAATCTCTTTTTTAGTATCTCTTTATTTTCTTGGTCAGAGTAGCTTGCCTGATGAACAAGCAAAAATAAAAATTGAAGAGGCTAGGCGAGAAAGGTTGGAAGAATTACTCAGCAACATATCAGACTTCAATTCATCTCAAGTGTTCGTGAACGAAAAACATGACATAGCCATTTCTATTGATGATTTAACTAACAGGCTTTGTATAATCGATTCTGAAGTTAGAGTGTTTCCTTCAAGAGATGTTCTAGAATTAGAATTGGTAGTAGATGAAGTACAACTAACTCAAACTTCAAGAGGTAGCCAAATAGGAGGTGTAGTAGTTGGTGGTGTGCTTGCTGGTGGAGTAGGAGCTGTGATTGGTGGATTGTCTGGACAGAAAACTACTAGTAACGATAAAGTGAAGAAGGTCTATCTTAAGTTAATTGTAAACGATGCAAAAAGACCTTACGTTACAGTAGACTTCTTGAATGAAAAAAAAGAAATAATGAAGAAAGACAAGAAGGCAATTAATGCATTTAGTCAAGCTAATCACTGGTACGGAGTGCTAAGCGTACTTATTAAAAGAGGATAACAAAATATCTTGTTCATTACATATTACTTAATACAATCACATTAGAAATTCAAATGATCGACATTGATAGCAGGGCTGTTAACAAGTTGAAAGTTAAAAACCATATAACTAATTTCGATGGATAAGGTTAACTCTCTAGTCATATACTGCTTTGATAGACCTTGATCCGCGACTCTATCTAAAAATAAAAATAAAGGTGAGTGATGCTGGATGAAGTATTTAAAGAATAAGCACTACTGGATCATTGCAAGTATCATCATGATTGTTTCTTTGCTTCGTCCAGCTGATTATACAGTTAATCATGAAACATTCTTTAATGAGTATAATTATGGAGCAGTTTTCCCTTATCTTTCACTTAGGGTATCTGAACCTGTCACTGGTAGCTTAAATATCTTTAAAGTACTGAGCGCTGCTGAAAACTTTGAGTTTAACATCTCAAGTTTCTTAGGATCGGCGTTGTCAAGCTACTTAATGGCTTATCTTTTAGTTGTTATATATCGCAAATTTGTTTAACCTGACCGCTGATTTCTCAGCGGTTTTTTTTCTTTTGTGTGTAGTGCATATGGATTACTTAGTTTTCGTTTAAAATCAGGAATTCTCCTTTTTGAACTAAGTAAACCAACGATAATTTACCAGAATCGTCTACGATAACTTCTTCTTGTTCGTGTCTGTGATAAAGAATAGGATACACCTTACCAATAGTTACGTCTGTCCCTGAGAGCGTTTCATCATAAGTTCTCCAGTGCGTTGCAAGAGAAATATCTGTAGTTAAAGTAAAGATGGGATTTTTTTCAGGAACTTTATTTAATATTTTTGACTTATTTTGAAGAAGAAAATTTTTAAATTCTTCACTCATAGTTTTTGCTCCAATTCTTAGTTTTATTTAATTAAAATCTCTTTTTCTACATTTTTTCCTTAACTCTTCTTTTTTTATATGTTATGGTCAAACTTAGGCTAAAATTCTTTCTCTTTGACAGCAGAAGATACACAATAATTTTGAATTCTCTGTTGTTCACAAATCTTTTGAGAAAATGAACTTATGACGACAATAAAAGTTATTGCATATGAATTGTAAAGATTAAAATCGATGATTTAAATCATCTCATTGTTACCGATTAATATTATAAATCAAAAACCTCAAAATTACAAATTTTTACAAGTGTCAAATAAAATGATTTAATGTTTATGCTCAAAATAAGATAGATTATAATACTTCATTCATTTACAGAATCGATGGTATAATGAGGCTACTTTAATTAGTTTTTATCTTAGGGGGATAAGTTTTAAATGAATAAGGCTCTAATAATAGGTGTAAATAAGTACGAACATTTCAAAGATTTAATGAGTGTAGAATATGATGTTAAATGTATGAGTGAAACTTTAGATAAGCACTTTGAAGACATGAATATAAAAGAGGTTACTGGAATAAAAGCGAAATCTCAATTCTTGAAATTGGAATTAGAATATTTTTTGAAGAATTGTAGTTCACAGGATACCCTTATACTTTATTGGGCTGGTCATGGAGAGGTTTATAATCAAAAAGGGTACCTCCTAACATCTGATTCTATAGATGACGATTCCGAATTTAATAAGATTCCTATGAGCACTTTAACAGAATGGATTGAAGAATCTCCAGCAAAAGCAATACTAGTGTTAGTTGATTGTTGTAAAAGTGGTTACTTAACAAGAAGTGGTAGCAATAATTCAATAGATACTGCTATTAGTAATGAACTGGTCATTAGAGGTAAAGGAAGAATAATAATCACAGCAGCAAATGATGAGAATGCATATAGCCTTGAAGATAACAGTAATGGATTTTTTACGCATGCTTTTTTAATGAACCTAGACTTGTACATAAAGGAGTTAAATGAGCAAAATGATAACGTAGATATTACACAACTTTATTCAATGATTGTGAAAGATATGGAAGATGGTTATTACAAACAAGTACCTTGTATGAAAGCTTCAATAGAGGGGCGTTTTTTACTAAAATTGAAAAGTGCATCATCATTTAAAAACACTAACATTTCACGAAAAAATATACCACTAGCTAATTTAACTAGAGGAGGAATTAAACAAATTGAATCATTGGAAGAGGTTTTCAGGGGGACATACTTAGATCATAGACACTTTATGGGAACTGTAGTCAAATATGTTGGTTTAGATTTATTAGCTGCTAAAGTAGTTGAAGTTGTACCACATGTATTAATGGAAAACTTCTTTCATTTAAAGATTGAATGGTTTAATTGGGTTCAGTTTTCTAAAATTGGTTTAATGAGAGAATCTTATGTATTGAAGCTAGACAGAAGTGAAGCAGAAGTTATTTTTAAATTAGTTAATGATAAAAAATGTTTTGTGAATATCAGGTTTTCTATAATTAATGAGAATTTAAATGTTGAAAGACTGAGTTTGAAAATAGAAAAAAAGGAGATATCCTTCCCTCGAAATTATACCAGAAATCGTACAAATAAGTTTGCACATAGTATGGAAGAACATTATTCTTGGATTTTTTTGACGAAAGATGAAAGGTATTTGATAACATTTGATAATAATAATAATTTAAGTAAGTGGCGTATAGAAGATAGAGAGAAGTTGCAGACTATTAATTTAAAAAGTGAAAGTGATGAGCTTCTAATTGTAGGATATAGTAGTATAAAAGAAACTATACTTGCTGTTGAAATAGTAAAAGAACAGTACGTTTACTATTTATTTAATTTCTTAGGAGAGATAATATATACACAAAAACTTGATGAAGGCGTATTGGCTTATTTTCCTGATTCTGGTGACTATATAATTTTTTATCATAAAACTGAATTGATGTTTGTGGCATTATCAGAGAACGAAGATACAGAGAAAATGTTTAAGTTCAAAAAAGTTTTTTTTGCAAGAAGGCAGTACCCGCTCTTCTGTGAAAGCACTGAAGAAATTTTCGTCTTTAACTATAATCGCTTTTTAGTCTTTAATAGAAGCTTTGAGTATCTAAAAGAAATTCCAATCCAAGATGAAAATGTTTCTTCTATACTTAATTCTGATTTGCTTCTAGCAATTAAGGGAGAATATGTACAAGTTTTTGATGTTAACGATAAAACTAAAAAGTATCCTCAAATAAAATTAAATGAAAACTATATTAATAGTAAACATAACATTGTTAGTAATTATTATTATATAGGATACAAAAAAGCGGACATTTATTCTAAAGAAAAAACATTTGAAATTATTGACCTAACGTTAAATACATCTAATAATGATTTGTTTTTAATTGATGGAGAGCTGAAAACAGTGCTAGTAAATAAAGATAAATCTTTTATTGCTGTTCTCACTAAAGATGGAAAAATCCGTGTATGGGAGTGACATATAAAAAAACTAAAAATAAAGCTATCCTTTACATATTCCGTTAAGGATAGCTTTATTTTATTGAGTATCTTTATATGTAGTTTGATTAGATGAATTAAAGTTACTTATTCAACTCACATTATTCTATTGGTTAAATGTAGCAGAAATAGTAACAGAGTAATGAACTATATGATCTAGAGGAATCCATAAAGTTTCCTGAAGATTCTTAATTTTTACACGCTTCTTATCATTGGTAAGCGAAATTTCACCTATGTAGTTTGTCCCATCTGCAAAAGTTAAAAAAACTTGATACTTATGTTTTTCAGCTTTTATTAGGTCTTTTATCACTACGCATCCCTCGATCTAAATTATTTTAGTCCCATAAATTTACTCTATCATAATTTTTATTTACTATAAAGGGAAAATCTGAGACATTGCGAGGGACATTTTGGTTAGTGGTATAAAAAATTGATGAAAAGTTGCAATAAACGGTACTTGTTTACCTTTAGGAGACAAATACCTTTGTAGCGTCAACAAGGAGGTCAGTACGTGCTGTTTTAAGTGTGGTTTAATTGTTAGTAACAGTTTGAGGATATACAGTCTGTAATGGTCAACCAACTCTTGTAGGGAATAAGAACAGATTCGATATAAGGCTAGATTAAAAAATACATATAATTAAGTTACCCAATTTAAAAGAAATTCGGCTTAGCTGAGGTTGCTTTTTACGAGAGTCAAATGATGCGTTTTGAAAATTGACGTGCATAATTTATGCATGTTATTATTAATGTGGGGAAGGAGGATATTTATTGATCTACTCATCACGGGGTATAATTACACTAATTGAAGTGGATGGGTGGTACTTAGTAAGGGTCAAAGGTAGTCATCATCATTTTAAACATCATATAAAACGTGGCCTAGTAACAGTACCTCATCCTAAAAAGGAACTAAAGGCTAAAACAACGAAAAAAATTCTCGAACAGGCGGGGCTTTAAAAGTCCCTCCTAAGGAGGTTAAGAATATATATATGGATAAGTACATCTATCCAGCAGTTTTTGAAAAAGATGAAGTTGCGGGATATACAGTGACATTTCCTGATTTAAATGGAGCAGTAACTGAGGGTGATGATCTTGAAGAGGCTTTACGAATGGCTCGTGAATGCTTGGAACTTTATTTATATGGTCTAGAGGAAGATGAAGAAGACATTCCTAAGCCATCGGAACCAGTTAGTATTAATTTACCTGTAGATTCATTCATAACACTTGTTGAAGTTCGAATGGGATCAATTAGAGATGAGATGATGAACAAATCGATTACAAAGAACGTGTCGATTCCAAGATGGTTAGAAAGAGCAGCAGCGAAAGAAAAGTTAAATTTCTCACAAGTGCTACAGTATGCTTTGAAAGAGCGCTTAGGTATCAACGATAAGTAAGAGCGCTAGATAAATTGGTAAACAATGAATATATAAATACATTTTAAAAATACTAAATAATGTACTGACCTTATTGGCAATCCAGTTGCTAATAAGGTCTTTTTTAACTCTTAGTTAAAAAATTAAAGAAAGATAGGGAAGGGGGGAAAGTTAATCATTACTATATGTTAAATGATGTTAAAAATATAACTTGCATGCAAAGTGGAAAGTTTTTTTTTGTTAGTACTGTTGGGTTAGAGATGAGGAGTGATAGAAGGTAGGTAACATGAAAGATACCAAAGGTACTTCAAGTGTGGTTTTCTTCCTGAATTATAGGAGATGTGTTAGTTGTTTTTCTTTGCGGTACTTAATTCTTCATGGGATGTTTTAACTTCTAGGTGATTTTTTTGAAGATATTTAGTGACACCTTCCTCTCTAATTTGCTGAAATGTTTTACCTTTTAATTGTTCCTGTATATCATCAGGTACATGCCCTAATATTCCAACAGTATTCAATAAAGTTTTCTTCTTAAAAGTACTCTTGTTTTCTGGCATTAGCTGGCTCACCATCATTTCTTTTATTTTGTCCAAACAGTACATCCTAATTGTTTTTCCTTTATTCTGAAGGGAATATATTATTGTATTATGACATGCTCCCTTGATCCTTATACTAACGTATAACATTGATGCCCTCTGTAATTATATACTTTGCGTAATCAGTTGTTAAGAAGTTTTCAACTTTTAAAAATTTGATGTAAAGATTTTGTGTAAAACATTGTGATCTGAATCTTTCTAATAGGAATATCTATTCTTATTTCGTAAGAAACAACATATGAATTTTATTTTTTAGTCATAAACTCAATTATAAGGTTGTGGCTCTATTCTTTCATATGTTCATACCTTATCCAGATAAAAGAAGAAAGGACTATTCCTTCATCTGCATACAATTTTTCTACCTTCAATACAATGGAATATGCTAGAATATAAGATAGGTCATTGTAACTATTTATGGCGCTTATTTAAATACATAGTTTAAACTTTTAGAGAGTACAGTACCAATATAATTATATGAGAATTTATTAAGAATGATTCAGGGGGAATCAAAGATGAACATAAATGGAGCACTTACAAAATTCTTTAAAAAAGTAAATAGAGAAAACGTAGAAAAACTTATGAAGGAAAAAGGAGTCTTTCCTGATAAAAAAATAAAAAACAAGCATGAGCTATATCCTTATTTTATGCAACTCTCTTCTATAGTGAGTATGGAAGAGGTAGTGGATTTAGTTGAAATGGCAGTGCACGTAAAGTCCAAAGGACTACCAGCATTTACACATAAGTTAAGTAACAAAAATTTCTTCACAGGGAAGAATTATCAAGAGATTGCAGAACATTTTGAATATAAAGTTCACCCAGTGGGAGATATATTTACTATATCAACAAAAATGGCAAAAGAACATGAAGGACAGTATAGAATTGATTATGTTTTGAAAAAATACGAAGAGGCTTGGAGAAATGGGCAATTGAATATTGAGAGTCTCTCTGCTGTTTATAAATCAAGTATTAAAATTGATTTAGAAAAAAACATTCTAACAATTTTTGCAGGAGACGACGAGACACATACTATTATTGAAACTTTCATAAGTACTGTTCTGAAATTGCCAATACAATCATATAGAATAAAAACAACCAATAGCAATCTTACATGGGATCAAAATGCCAGCTATCTGACTGCTCTTTTTTTAGATTTCGTATTTAACAGATTGAAAAACAAAGGGATTGTAACTAGCTTTTCTCATATGAAATTTAGGGTTGCTAGCGACGATATAAAAGAAGTTACAATTAATGGTAGGAATATTCTAAATTCGTTTCTAGCGTGTGAATATGTTGTTTTAGGTAGAGATATCGTGCAGTTTAAAACAACAATGATACAGAACGGAAGAAGTTTTTCCTGTAACTTTGAATTAAAAGGTAACGAAATGTTGAAGATTGTAGTTCTGGATATTGCTGATGAGGAGCTTAAAGAACAAATTATGAGATTTATTCAAGATGAATATATCCTTATGTGTGAAAAAGGTATTTTTGATTACAATGAAACAAGTAAGTTACTTGAACAAATTTACGATAGATTTATGAACAAAGAAAAGTTATTCCAAGATACTTTGCGAGAAAACTTAGTTTCGAATCTATCTCAATTGAGATACTTATTAGAACATACTGAGAAGAACGATCAGTCTAAAAGAGCCTTATTACTAATGATTGAAAGTAGTAAAGTACTACTTGAAAATCTGGATGTTGAAGGAAAAGACGTACTAGTTAATCAACTCAATGGTTGGTTAAATTCGTAAATAAGAGCGAGCTAAATAAAGTAGAGGTGAAATTAAAATTATGCTTCTTGAAAGGGATTGTGTCGGTTATTCGGTTGATAGTGATATTAAGATTAGTTCAAAAAAAATAAGTAATTTTGAAGAAATTGAAACTTTATCAGATTCAGTCTCTTATCAAGTTCATCGGTATAATTGGGTAGACCCAATAAGGTACAGAGAGAAATTTATTAGTAAAACCACTAAATCAGTCTCAATAATATATTTAAAAAGCGATTTAACATTTTTCTTATTTGGTAACTCTGAAAGCAATATAACGTATGTGGTATCAAGACTTAAAAGCTTGTTTTCGATTCATATCGAGAAGCTTGACTTATATCCAAAAATCGTTTCCGAACTTCTTTCGAAAAATAAGAAATATAAAATTGTAAATATTCAGTTTGTGCGTGAAACAGACCAATTAGAAAAATGGATATCATTAGATACTGTTGGATTAAGCCAAAATGAATTATCAAAAATTTTAAGAGAAGAAACCCCCCAAGCAATCAGTCTGTACCTTGAATTCAATAATACTTATTTTACCGTGGATGTACATTCGTCAATGTCCTTTAATGATACATCCTCTATTCCAGAAATAGTAGGTGTTTTAAAATATGTTGGTTCTTGCTTTTCTTAAGAGATGGTATTCTATAATTCTTTACTTTATTTCACTTGTTCTTATTTTGAAATTCATGTTTGAGGGAATTAGTGGTGTTAATTACCCTCAAGGATCAAGAGAAACAATTGAATTAATCAGTTGGTTGTTTTCGGGAGTAGTTTCAATAATATCCTTTTTGTCGATATTTGTTGGATTTGTGTATGATAATAAATTGATTAATGCCTCATCATCGTTAAGGCAGATATATAAACCCTATGGACTGGAGATTGATAGCTATCGTTCAGTTCTGATTGATTACCAGCAATATATATCTAAGGGCTTAACGTTAAACTCTATATATTGGGTTATACTTATCACATCAAACTTATCAATTGTAATTTGGCTAGTTAGTCTTGAAATAGTAAATAATATTTTTCCGATATCATTAGATTTTAAAAACATAACAAATATTTTTCTTTTCATAATGTGGCTAATTTTCGGTTTCTTGTTGACCTTTCTGGTTTTTTACTTAAATAGAATAAAAAACAATAAAGACCCTCTAGGTAAAGGATATTTGCCTAAACCAAGTCAACTACTAGATTTTAAATTTCTTGTAACCCAAGATGCGGATATAGATGAAATTATTCAAAAGATGCTACCTATTGTTGAAATATATTCTAACTCTGACACTGATTATGAACTAAGTTTGGTGTTTCCTCTGCCTTTAAGTAACTATAAGTATGTGTTGAAAATTTATGATGGAAATAAGAGGCTTCTACTTCGTTGTTTTGGCTATTATGAATTACAGAGTTCCTTTGGAAAGAAACAACACGTAACAGTAATAAACAATATGAGTGAAGCTTTATATAATTTAATTAATGTAGACGCAACAGCCGAAGTTAAAGTTTATAATCCATCGGATAATAAACTTATAGGAAGAATGACCCTTTCATTTGAAGTGAATTCAAGTAAGAAGAGTACTCGAATTGAGCGATCGATAAGCCATATAGCAACACTAGATATCGATCAGGGTGTGATTATAACCATAAATACATCAAGTCATTTATTTCAAATGGAAAATGGTTCGTGAGCCTGTATGAGCATTATTCAATATTCGGTTTATAGAGATGGATATCCATACTAATTGTTATAGTAAAATCATTCAATAACTGTTATGATAAACGTATAAATTTTTATACAAAAAGTGAGTTAAGATGAAGCGGTTATCGTATACGCAGAACCAGACCAATTCCACGCGGTACAAGAAGCATTTAAAGCTGCGGGCGTGAACGAGTTCACGGTAGCCGAGCTGACGATGCTGGCACAAAACCACATTGAACTGCCTGCAGATGCCCAAGTTCAGTTCGAGAAGCTAATCGATGCGCTCGAAGACCTGGAAGATGTGCAGCAGGTATATCATAATGTAGAGTTTGTGTAAGAGCTAGCTAATTACTCACTCAGTTTGATATTTTTTGATTGATTAATATCGTGACTCCAGAGCAATCTACTTAACTTACTTACGTATGTTCTAAATTTAATTAGGCTAAAAGGTTTGAATTAAAAAGAGTGTCTATCCAATCCAGTTTGATTGGATAGACACTCTTTTCTTTTGATTAAGATTTACTCGGCACAGTGTGGGCTTGCTTATCCGATGAATCGGATGTCTCTTTTTTCAGTCCGCCAAATTTGAAGAGCACGATGCCACCTACAATGACAAGTACACCAATAAGTTGGTTCCATGAGAACGGAATTTGCTCCAGACCGAGCCAGCCCATCGAATCAAATAGTAAAGCGAAGCTTAACTGAGAGGTTAATACGATGGAAATCGCATAAGTTGGTCCGAGTAACTTCATGCCTTGAACGAGACAGAAGACGACGCCTACACCAATCGCACCGCTCAGCCAGTACCACGACTGCATGTGCTGAATGCTAAATGTATTTTTTCCTTCAACGAGTAAGGAGATTACAAAAGAAGCAATAAATCCGGTAAATAACACCATCGTTGTGGTCGACCATGAACCGGTGCGTTCATTGACTTTACTATTAAATATCGTTTGCAGACTGACCAGTGAACCGGCAAGCAGTGCAAGTAAAATACCTGTAATGATCATGTATGTCCTAACTCCTTATTCATAAATGTTGTGTCCCGCAATGTGTCTAAGGCCTGCACGATTTTTAATGCGGATTAATCCTTGATCCCGTTGGATGTAACCGTCAGCACATAGCTTCTGAATCACCCGATTCAAATGGCGATAACTGGTGCCGATCAGGTTGGCGATGTCCGTCAGGTTAAAAGCATCCAGTTCCTCATGCAGTACGGTTCCGCCTTCATCCGTTGAGATGGATAACAGATAACTGGCTAAGCGAACATCCACCGGATACATCAGATTAAAGTTCGAAAAGTTCGAATCAATGTAAAACTTGTGTGAGATGATTTTTAGCAAAAATTGCAGTAATGGCGCGTAATCACTGGCAAGCTCAGTAAGCCAGCGGTAATGAATACGGAGCATTACAACAGGGGACACCGCCTGAACGGTGTTAACGATGTTACTTTCACGCACATATTCGATATCTCCCACCACTTCAAGCGGTGTTTTGAAACAGAGCACGAGTGTTTTGTCTTGTGGAGAGGTGGTGAAAATTTTAATTTTCCCCTCTACCAGGACATATAAGTATTCGGAAGCTTCGCCTTCGCGGCAGATGAGCTCACATTTTTCAAATTGACATAGGGTCATATGAGGACGTAGGTGTTCGTGAAAAACCGCCTCCAATTGATACTGTTTTAAATAGTCCATAATTTGCTGGGATTGATGAATCTCTTCCATGCGGTTCTCACCTCTGCGTTAATTGTAATGAAACTACAGCTTCATAATGATGACACCGGCGATCATTAGAGCAATGCCTAGGAATTGCGGCAGTTTCATTTTTTGTTTAAGCACGCCAAACCATCCGTTGCTGTCGATCAAAAAAGTTAGAAACAATTGGGCAATCAACAAAGCCGAGATCGTAAAAGTGACGCCAATTTGCTGAATCGCGGAGACTTCACTGAAAATAATAACCGCACCAAATGCTCCTCCGGCGAGATACATCGGTTTAACCTGTTTAATTCCCTGAAGATTGGTGTCCCGCACAAACATCAGGATGATCGCCGCGAGTATAAATCCCGTTAACTGGGTGATCGAGGCGGCCTGCCATGTGCCTATATCTGTACTGATTCTGGTGTTAGCAACCCCTTGTAGCGTAATGCAGGCTCCGCCCAGCAAGGCAAAAATAATCCCTCTCATCTTTCTCCGTACACTCCTTCAATGCATGACTTCGACTTCTATTAAATGATAAATATCTCCAAACAGCCAAGGACAAATGTCCTGAGTCTGAAATTTACAGCATCTAGCGTACACTAAAGCTTCAGGATATTCCAGAAAAGCAAGAAAAGAAGTAGCTATGGAAGGTAGGAAGGGGAGGAAGGGGAGGAAGAAAGAAGTGGATTAACGATCCCAGGAACGCTATTCCACCAAACGAAGTCAAAACGCTGGATATGTGGAAAAATGGAGGAGATAGCTTCACTGAGGATCGTCAGGTTTATAAATGAGACAAGTTACGTAAAAAGGTATGTCAGCTGTAGTTCAATATGTTCTCTAACCTAGCCTAACGTTAAAACACCTTAAATACAGGCTGTTCCTTCACAAAAGTAATTTTGGTCTCTGGAAAAGACTCCTTCAGTCTGTCCGCCAAAAGCTTCATTCCCGGGGCCTCACTTTCGGCATGTCCAACCATGATGAGTGCTTTGGATTTACCTTGCTGCACAGCATCACGAACATATTCAGGCATTTCCCATTCAAATCCTTCCCCTGCGATAATCAGATCCACCTGTTCATTCTGAAGAAGAGGTATCGTGACGGGTCCATTTCCACGAAATCCAACCAGAACGGCAGCGCGTCTGCAAACGATTTCAGAATTGCCCGCAATGCGGACATAGTCAATACCCAGACGTTGCTTTAAATGTTGAGCAATTTCCTGAACGGTCATTCCTTCTGGAAATGTAACTATATCCGACTCTGCCGTTCGCCCGCTCAGATATGTAATCCAGCCAAGCTCCTGAATGAGTCCATCTGTAATGCCATCTGGCTCGAAACGGTGGATTATATCATGGCAACGAAAAAGAGCAATGCCTGCTTGGTCGATCAATGTTCTTTTATCCGTATAAACGGAATTGTTCACAAGCCAGTCGGTCGCACTGTGATGATTATAAAATGGGGATTCATGGGCAATAATCAGATTAGCTCCGACCTGAATAGCCTGTTCAATGACCTGTTGTGTAGGCATAAAAGCAACTACAATGCCAGTCACAAACTGATTCGGTGAACCCGTGATCAGCTGATCCACTGTATTTTCCGGAAGTGTTATCCCCTCTGTGAGGTGCAGTATAATCTCTTGAACCGTGAGTTCCTTAGGTCCTGTCATATCTTTAATTTCCATTAGCTTCATTCCTCCAAAATAAGGATATAGTGTTAGTGTATCATCTTCATAGGTAAAAACCAGCTATACATACGATACTTCATTACCCTGAAAATGAACGATTTTCAGATAGACTCTACGGTGCTCTAGGCATGCTCAGGTCCGTGTCTACCCTATGTTTAACCCAGGCTTACAGCACATCCATCAATTCCGCAGTTAACCTAACAACGTAAGTTTACAACCAGCTCACAAGCCTCTTGAATTCATGTAGTTTTCTGATACGAGAAACCGTATACTTACATAGAGTCTTTTTTGAATCAGGTAAAATTTACTATATTCGCAATAGATTTTTACGCTAATCATAGCCTGGATTCACATCACGATACGAAAGGGGATAACGACATGACGGCAGTTAGTATTATGGAACGCCTGAAGAGTGAGACAGCACATTATCATAGACAAGTAGAACAGAACCCCTATGCGAAAGCAATTATGGATTCAACCATAACGATTGAACAATATAGAGTGTATTTGGAGAAATTCTACGGTTTCCTAAAACCTTTGGAGGATCAAGCGATAGCGCAGTCTTTTTGGGCGGAAACAGGATTGGATATCGAGGTAAGAGGCAAGGCTGGTTTATTAGAGCAAGATCTGAGGGATCTTGGCTTAAGCGAGGAGCAGATCAAGCAGATTCCACAATGTAGCGACAAGGATTTACCCGACATTTCTACATCTGCACGACTGTTCGGATATCTCTATGTCATTGAGGGCTCAACCAACGGTGGACAGATCATGACCAAACGGTTGTCACAATTTTTGCCTATAGAGGCGGATCGTGGACTGCAATATTTCAACGCATACGGCACACAGACACGCACAAGATGGAGCGAGTTTGTGGAATTGTTACAACAATCGATTCAGACATCCGAGGATGAAGACAGCGTTTTGCATACGGCTTCGGAGACATTCAGGCTACTGGATCAGTGGATTAATACGTAAGAATTACGCCTGCAACACCCGATTAGCTACCCGACGTAAGTTCTGTAACAATGAAACAACACATGCTGAGAGGGGATATTCAAGTTCATGGCTGAACCTAGGTCGAGGCAAGAAATGAGTCTGCTTAACCGCACCTTACTCCCGCAAGGGACATATACCAATGATCCGATCGACCTGAATAACTGCGATAAGGAGCCTATTCATATTCCTGGCTTTATCCAGCCACATGGCGTGCTTCTGGCTATCGATCCCAAAGGGACAGCAACCATTGTGCAGTGTAGCCAAAATACACAGGATCATCTGGGCATAGATTACTCAGATATTTTAGGTATGCCTCTAAGCGACTTGATCGCTGAAGAAGATGTAAACAAGCTCCTGAACAACCGCTCGAACGCAGCTGTAACGTCAGACTTGCATTATATGGATCTGATTATAGAAGTGGCAGGGGAAGAGAAAGTTTTTTCAACGGTCCTGCATGAGAGCGAAGGTCTGTTAATTCTTGAAATTGAGCCTTATTATGAAAAAGAAAACATCGAATCGAACGATTTTGAATGGATATCCCGTTTCTTCGGAAGAATCAAAAGCACGGACAGCCGCGTGGATGCGAGCCAGATTGCGGCTGAACAAGTCAAAGAAATGCTTGGATATGACAGAGTCATGATCTATGAATTTGACGAGCAATGGAACGGCAAAGTGATTGCGGAAGCGCGCGAACCGGAACTCGAACCATTTCTAGGGCATCACTATCCGGCCTCGGACATTCCCAAGCAAGCAAGGGAACTGTATCTTCGTAACTGGCTACGTACCATTGTCAACGTGGATTATACGCCTGTTGAAATCGTACCAACGTTGCAGCCCCTTACAGGCAAACCTTTGAATTTAAGTCTGTCTGTGTTGCGGAGTGTATCTCCGCTTCATATTGAATATTTGCAAAACATGGGCGTGGGAGCTACCGTGACCATTTCGCTCATCCATGATAATCAACTCTGGGGACTCATTACGTGTCATCATTATTCTGCAAGATACGTTCCGCATCGTGTTCGTAATCTGTGTAACTTCCTGGGAGCCTTTTTCTCTAATGAATTGTTCCAGCGTCAACAGCTGGATGATTACCAGGCAGAGATCAACTCCCGTGAGGCTGCTACGCGGATCGTTAACATTTTCATCGGCAATACAAGCCCGGCGCGAGTGGTGGAAGAGCTGCAAGGAGAGCAGGAAACCATTCTTAGGTTAATGAATGCATCCGGTGCGGCAATTTGTTACCAGGACAAGTTGCTGTTATTCGGTGAGACTCCGACAAATGGACAGATTCGTGAATTGGCCGGATGGCTGGCTGGACAGGCAGAGGATCACAGCTATCACACGTCGAAGCTGAGTCTGGAATACGAGACAGCCAAGCGATATCAAGATGTAGCCTCCGGGGTTATTTATGTTGCCATCTCACCGGGTCACCACAACTATATGTTATGGTTCCGTCCCGAGGTAGTTCAGGTGGTCGAATGGGCTGGTGATCCGGCGAAAGCCGTGCTGAAGACGGATGATGGTGTACGTTTGTCTCCGCGGAAATCGTTTGAAAAATGGAGGGAGGTTGTGCAATCGACCTCCTATCCATGGACAACGAGAGAACTGAGCATATTACCTTTGCTAAAGTCTATTGTGCGTCGTCAGACGGAAAATCAGCTGGCTCAAGCGGAGGAGCACGCTTTTCAGAATGCCCGTATTTTGAAGCGAAACGAGCAACGTTATTTGCAATTGATGGACTTCTCGCCTGTTGCCTTTTTCACACTTACCGAAGGTCGGATTATTTACTGTAACAGGATGGCGGCCGAACTGTTTGGATATGAAAGTACAGGCAGTCTGATCGGGAAGAGTTTCAACGATTTTTTGCCTGATAATACAAGGGACATACTACGGCAAGACTTTGAAAAATTGCAGCTCGACATCACAAGTTTGATGAACAATCAGTTGTATTTTACAACAGCTTCTGGCATGTCTTTGCTCTTTGAGATTACGATGGCCTCCGTCGTTCATGCAGGCAAACCTTCCGTCATGTTGTTGCTTCGCAGCAGAACTTCACAGCAAGAGCAGGATGATTATAGCGAAACAACAAACCAATTACGCAATTACCTGACCACCGATCCGTTAACCGATATGCCTGTTCAAACGGTGTTCAAGCAGCAGCTTGAAGAGGATTGGAATGATTGCTTGCAGGACAACTGCAGTCTGGGGCTGTTGATCATTGATATTGACGATTTCCGTTCTTATAATACGGCGTATGGCCTGCAAGGTGGCGACCTGTGTTTACAGTGGATTGGAGAGGTGCTGACGGTGGTTAGTGAGCAGCATAATGCTCTCATTTCCCGCCAGCGCGGAGGTACGTTTATGTTGAAAATAAAAGACACAACGTCAGCGCATTTAATGGAACTGGCTGAGGAGATCAGGCAACATGTGCTTGCTCTGCATATTCAGCGAGAGCTCACGGGTCAGAGTGGTGTGGTTACAGTCAGCGTTGGCGGGGCGGTTCTGCTTCCTGATGAGAATACTGTCGCAAGTGATTTGATCGAGCTGGCTACTCAAGCCCTGTCTCAAGCCAAGGATGAAGGCAAAAATCGTACGCGGGTGGTTTGAGTTCAACGGATAAGTCCGCACTGTGTATCAAAAAAAGAGATTCAATTACCTGTAAAATAGATAGGAAAGACAAAATAGAGAAGAGGGCAGTGATGCCTTCTTTTTTGTGTGAAAAGAAAGTATGATTTTGCCGCCCATAGAAGCTACACAAGTGTTATAATGATGCGTATGGATACACGTGTTCGTATTTTGACCTGAAAGAGGTGGATTCAATTCCATGAGAGATCATTCGGAACAGCTGGAATTCATGGAGATTGATCTAAGTGAAGATACAGAGACAACCTCGATTCGTATACCTGATCGTTCATCTATAGAGAACCAGAGTCGTCAACCACACAAGTCGCAGGGAGCTGTATTGTCTTCGGAGAAGCGATTTGTGCAGGAAGCTAGACGCCTTGCAGAAGTTACGGGAGAAGAAACTTCACCTGTTCCCTTTATGAGTTACTGGCCGACGTATGGGGTGATGAATGACGCACAGTTGAAATGGTATTTGTACTGGAGAACGGAGGTACGCCAGGAAAGATACCTGGATGTCGACCTGTCGTATCTGTTTGTTCATGTTTACGAGTTGATTAACGGGATCGGCTGGTTACATCCAGAGGATGGTTATCACCAATTAAAACGATTATGGTTGAATTATCGAGAGCGGCTTCCTCAGCTTCATGTTTATATGCAGGAGTGGATGGTCGATTACGTTCTGGTTCACGATCTTCATACATTGCTTCATGATGTGATGATGCTCTCGGGTGGTTATTTGCCGGCATCATTGATGGACAAGGAATTAGAACGGGTGTTACAGGATAATGTCGCTGAGGTAACGCTGGATATGCTGAAATGGTATTTTGACTATGATGTTACGCTAAATGCCTTTTACCGGGATGGCGGCAAAGAATTAATGGAACGATATGTGCCCAAAGTGATGGCTGTGATGGATTCGTATTTGCAGCGAACGCAACAAAGAGGGTTGTTGCCTGCGCTTGAATCGAAAGCCGAGCAGACGGTGAAACGCACGCTGTTTCATAAAGCGGTATATGACGAGTCCATTTACGGCAGATTTGTTACGTTCACTCATGTTCCTCTCATATTGGAACGTGAATTTGTGGAGAGGTTAACCCACATTTACCGCTGTACGGAAAATAAGCTGCGTGAACTGTTAGGCTTCCGGGGCCGTCTGCGAGGTAAAACGCTGGAGCCTGAGCTTGCCAGTGTGATTGAGCGTTATCTGGAAAGAGCTTTTGCCATGGAACAAGCTGAGGCTGTAACTGCGCAAGTCATTCAGATTGATACGGCCAAACTGGCTTCTTTGCAGAAGGATAGCGAATATGTGCGTAAGGCGTTGAGCATTGAAGATAGCGCACATTCCGAATCGGATAATGCTGAATCTGACCTTGAAGAAAACGCAGACGAGAATGAAAGACACGGAATGGATGAGCCGCTTTTCCAAGAACAGCAAAGTGGTTCATTATCGATCCTAGACAACGGGAGTCAGCCATCCATGAGTTCGGATCGTTGGAATGAAGTGCTTATATGGGACGAAGCTGCGGAAGCCCATGTACCAGAGGAGTGGCGAGAATTTGCTGAGAGGTTGGATGCCCGGCATGTAAGAGCCATCCACGCTTTGCTTGGTGAACATCCGGATGGTGATTTGATGCGGCTTGCCGAAGAAACGGGAACGATGCCAGCTCTTTTACTAGATGAAATGAACGATATCGCTATGGAAACCATCGGAGATCTGCTGGTGGATGGTGACCGAATCGTTGCTGATTATATTGATGTATTTGAACATGTGAAGAGGTGATTGACATGACTGAGCATACAGTGAATGAACATCAAAAGACAGAACATCAACCAAACCAGCTTAAGATTCCAAAACGTTTGACCACCGCACTTGTGAATTCATTAACGGCAGGCGTCGTGCCACGGATTGGACTGGAGCAAATTGCTGTAGGGCGAAAGCCGGAAGTGGAAGCGATCTTGCGAGACTTGGATAACATTGCTGAAGGCGGTGCAGCATTTAAACTGATTACTGGCCGTTATGGTAGCGGTAAAAGCTTTCTTTTGCAAATGATTCGAAATTATGCGATGGATCGTGAGTTTGTGGTTGCGGATGCGGATCTTTCTCCAGAGCGTAGACTTGTCGGCACAAAAGGGCAAGGTCTGGCAACTTATCGTGAGCTGATGACACGCTTGTCTACACGAACACGCCCGGATGGTGGGGCTTTGGAGCCTATTTTGCAAAAATGGATTGCAGGCTTGCAGCAAACAGCGATGACCCAGTTGAATATTCGTCCAGATGATCCTGCGTTACCACTGGAGGTAGAAAAACAGATTTATCTGGTGACGGGTGAGATGCAGAACCTGGTTCACGGTTTTGATTTTGCCAAAGTGCTGGCTTCTTACTGGAACGGTTACAAACTTGCGGATGATGACCTGAAACAGTCTGCACTTCGCTGGCTTCGGGGTGAATTTGCTACCAAAACGGAGGCGAAGAAAGAGCTTTCCGTGGGTGTCATTATCGATGATGATAACTGGTATGACTATTTCAAATTATGGTCTGAATTTACGGCACGTATCGGTTACAAAGGGCTGTTGCTCTTTATCGACGAAGCTGTGAATCTGTATAAAATTACAAACAGCGTTTCACGTCAAAGCAACTACGAGAAGTTGCTAACGATGTTTAATGATACGATGCAGGGGAAAGCCGAGCATCTGGGCATTTTTGTGGGGGGAACCCCTCAATTTGTGGAGGATGAACGCCGTGGTTTGTACAGCTATGAAGCGCTTCGATCCAGACTTATTGACGGTCGTTATTCCGCAAGTGCGTATGCGAATTATACGGGCCCCATTATCAAACTTGCGATGTTGTCGCATGAAGAAATTTTGATTTTGCTACAAAAGCTACGCCAGATTCATGCCCTTCATTTTGCATATACCGCAAGTTTAAGCGATGAACAATTAGTTGGTTTTATGCAAATGGCTGTGAATCGTTTGGGTGCGGATGAACTTTTGACAACACGAGAAGTGGTGCGTGACTTTATGGATGTGTTGCATACGCTACATCAGAATCCTGATGTGACTTACGAGCAGTTACTTGGTGAGCGTGCGTCTCTTTCCGATGGTTTGGCTCGTGGAGCAACGGGTTCCCAAAAGGAATCCGATGAGCTTGATGATTTTCTTGCGGAGTTCGAACTATGAGTGAGAACCCAAACCCATTTTATAGACTGGCTCCGTTTGTGCAGGAATTTATTTATAAAAAAAGATGGGAATCGCTACGTCCTGCGCAGATTGAAGCGTGTAACATTTGTTTTCACACTCCGCACCACATGCTGATTGCGGCGGGGACGGCTTCCGGCAAGACGGAGGCCGCTTTTTTTCCTGCGTTGACTGAACTTTATGACCAGCCTTCCAAATCGGTGGGCATTCTGTATATTGGCCCTTTAAAAGCACTGATTAATGACCAGTTCGAACGACTCAAAGACTTGCTCACGGAAGGGAATATTCCTGTCTGGCACTGGCATGGGGATGTGCCGCAGGCTGAGAAGACCAAGCTGATGAAAAATCCGTCAGGTGTGCTGCAGATTACGCCCGAATCGCTGGAAGGGCTGTTGATGAATCGACCGAATGCGATTCCTGCGCTTTTTCATGATCTGCGCTATGTCATCATTGATGAAGTGCATGCGTTCATGGGAGCGGATCGGGGCATTCAGGTGTTAAGCCAGCTGGCTCGAATTGAACGTATGGCTGGCTGTGCTCCTAGAAGAGTTGGATTATCCGCTACACTTAGCGATTATGAAGCAGCGACAGCTTGGCTTGCAGCGGGAACACGGCAAGGAGTTGATGTCGTATCCTCCCCAGGCGGACGTAAACTGCGGCTCCGGGTGGAGCATTTTTCATTCCCGGATGCACAAAACGAAGAGCAGGCTGAGCAGCTTCATCATGCGCGTAAAGCCTATTACGACTTCATTTATGAGAGCACACATCGCAAAAAGGCTCTGATTTTCACCAACAGCCGCACGGATGCGGAAGTCACAATTCTGGAGATGCGCCGTATTGCAGCACGCAGAGAAGAACGGGATGTGTTCCATGTGCATCATGGAAGTATATCGGCCATGCTGAGAGAAGAAACCGAAGCGGCTTTGCGGACAGGTGCAGGTCCGGCTGTTGCTGCTGCGACGGTTACGCTGGAACTTGGCATTGATCTGGGAGAATTGGAGCGTGTCGTTCAGCTTGGCGCACCTTATAGTGCTTCGAGTTTCGTTCAGCGGCTAGGTCGCTCGGGTAGGCGTGATGATATGGCATCGGAGATGCTTTTTGTATGCCCGGAGGAAGAAGACGAGGAAGCACAGCTGCCGGCCCGTATGCCATGGACATTAATGCGTGCAATAGCGGTGATTGAGCTGTACGTTAAAACCAAATGGGTAGAGCCACTTGAAGCTCGGAAAATGCCTATTGGGGTTCTTTATCACCAGACGATGAGCATGTTGAAAAGTATGGGGGAGGCTGAACCAAGAGAGCTTGCAGCCGCAATCCTCTCCCTGGCGCCTTTTTCAGAGATTACACCGGATCAATATCAAACGTTCCTGAATTACCTGATCGCGACGGATCATCTGCAATGGACGGAAGAACAGACGCTGATTATCGGACTCACGGGTGAAAAGATTGTAAACAACTACCGCTTCTATGCCGTGTTCAAGGACGATGAAGAGCATAAAGTGCTGAACGGCTCGGAAGAGATCGGGTCAATCACGACCGTGCCGCCGCCAGGTTATTGTTTCTCTCTCGCAGGCAAGCTGTGGAAGGTAGAAGAGGTCGATCAGAAGCACAAGGCCGTGTACGTGAAGTCCGCGAAAGGCAAAGTCGATACACTGTGGCTTGGTGCAGGAGGAGATATTCATACGGCGGTTGTACAAAAAATGCGCGAGGTGCTGTCCGAATCCGTGATCTACCCGTATCTGTCTCCACAAGCGGTGAACCGCTTGGAGCGTGCACGTCGCTTGGCTCGCGAGAGCGGATTGCTCAAACAGGTTGTCATTCCGGCAGGCGGGGATTCCATGTATGTGTTGCCTTGGGTGGGTAGCAAATCGTTTCGCACGCTGGAGCGGTTGATGAAACATAATTTGTCTGAAAGGCTGGCTTTGCGTTCCGTTGTGCCGATGGAACCGTACTATTTTGTGGTATCAGGCAAAGTGGACGAACGAACCTTGTTAGCCGAGATGATGAGTGAGTGTCGAACGGCCCAGGATGCATCTGATTTGCTTGCTGAGGATGAAGCACCGTATCTTGGCAAATATGATGAGTTTATTGCACCGCCCTTGATTCGTGAAGCTTTTGCAGTAGATGGTCTGGATCTCGAAGGATTGAAATCAGGATTGCAAAAGACGCTGGAGTGGGACAGCTAGAGGAGACATTGGAGTGAACAAATGAGAGTGGCCATGTTAAGCTTTCATTTTTTAACGTTTAAAAATTGAAAAGAAATGGGTTGACACCACTTGACCTCCCATGTAATATATGAAAAGTCGTCACACATGAGCGATAGTTAAATTGCATACTTCATTTCGTATAACCTCGCAGGCCGAAAGTGTACACAGGGCGAGGGTCTCTACGGGAAGCCTATACTTCCTAACTACGAAGCAAAGGAATCAACATATTCCTTGCTCGGAGTTAGGATTTTTTTGCATTTAATACGTGGTTGTGACCTTACATGAACCCGGACAAGGGGCGCATTATTGAATCATCGGGAGGTTAATTACACATGAAATATTATTTGTCAGTCCTTGCAGGCGCGATGAGTTATGGTATTCTGTCCACCATTGTTGTACTGGCGTATGGCCAGGGATATCAACTTGGTGAGGTTGTGGGAACACAGCTGATTACCGGTTTCATCTTGTCGTGGATGCTGGCTTTATACACGCGTTTTAGAGCTAAACGCAAAGCACCGGCTGGTGGCCAAGTAAAGGTTACATCGGCTAGTCCTTCAAACGTCTTCACACGTTTAACTTGGAAACAGCGTTTGATGCTGATGGCGGCTGGAACGCCAACGGTAATTACCGGACTCGTATATTATCAATCGTTACGTTACATTCCGGCATCGCTTGCGATCATCCTGCTCTTCCAATTTACATGGATCAGCGTGCTGATTCAGGCGATTAGCAAACGGCAGCGTCCAGACAAAATCACGTTCCTGACCCTCTTTATTTTGTTTGGTGGAACCTTGCTGGCAGCAGGTTTTCTGGAACAGGGCATTAGTAATGTAAGTGGGATCGGGATTGCGCTCGGATTAATGGCGGCAGTTAGCTACTCCTTGTTTGTATTATTCAGCGGTAAAGCAGTTCCTTCTGCACACCCGGCATTTCGGAGTGCTTGGATGGTTACAGGCGGATTGATTCTGCTTTGCATTTTATTCCCGCCGACGTTCCTCTTTAACGGTCTAATCTGGAGTCAACTGCTTGTGTTTGGATTGTTACTTGGATTCTTTGGAGCTTTTATCCCGCCAGTGCTGTTCGCCATCGGCGTACCTCATATTGGTGGAGATATGGCGGGGATTCTGGGGGCAGTTGAACTTCCGGTTGCCGTGTTATTATCCTCCATCGTACTGCATGAGCATGTCAGCGCTCTACAGTGGTTTGGTGTCGTTATCGTACTGATTGGTGTGGCTCTCCCGGAATTGTATAAAATGAGGGCACGGCGAAGTCGGAGCACACCTGTATATTCCGGATAGCCCAGAGGGGTCATTTTCATTAAGTGCATAATGGGGTATGCTTGTAGAGTACATCCATCCACTTACGAATGAAGATGGGACAACGGAATAAGGAGTGTGTATATGAATAGCTGGTTTAAAAAAGCGTGGCCGTTCTTAACTCTGGGCGTGGCTGTAGTTGCTCTGCTCGGTGGATTTTTTGTATATTTCATGGGTAAGGACGTATCCCCGGGATCAGGCGGTTCAGTAACAGCAAAGATCGAGACACCGGAGGATTTGAAAGGATATGAGGTCATTAATGTGAACGTGAGCAACGATGGATTTGAGCCGAATGTCATTGAGGTGAAATCTGGAGTGCCTACGAAAATTAATTTCATCCTGACCCGGAGCGTGACACACGTCAAATCTGTCGCTGCAGAGAAGTTAGGCATGGATCTTTATATGCAAAAGGGAGACAACTACTACACGGTTGATCAGAACGTCGCTCCAGGGGAATACGAGCTTCACTGCGGGATGTACATGATCTACGGTACGATTAAGGTTATTTAAAGAGTCAACGAATTGAACCGGACAGTACATGTAGGATAGAGTTCTTTATATCAATTTCAAAAGGAGGAGCAGAGTTCGGGCAACCGGACTTTGCTCCTTTTTCACCTGCATGATATCATGAACGGGGAACATAATCGATCTGGAGGTGTTGCAATGAAAGCGCTATTTATCGGAGGAACAGGCACTATAAGTACAGCTATTACCGACATGCTTGCCAAGCAAGGTTGTGAATTGTATTTGATGAATCGCGGGAATCATAATGACAATTTGCCTGCAGGAGTCAAGGTTCTTCAAGCCGACATTAATGACGAAAAACGGGTAGCCGATCTGATTGCCGATTTACAATTTGATGTCGTTGTGGACTTTATTGCTTTTGTACCCGCTCAGCTGGAGAGAGATTATCGTTTGTTTCAAGGCAAGACCAAGCAGTTCATTTTTATAAGCTCCGCATCGGCCTATCAGACTCCGCTGTCGGATTACAGAATTACCGAAGGAACGCCATTATCCAATCCATTCTGGGAATACTCCCGAAATAAAATTGCGTGTGAAGACTACCTGATGAAATTATATCGGGATGAAGGTTTTCCCGTGACCATAGTTCGTCCAAGCCATACTTACGGGGATAAGTCCGTACCGCTTGGTGTACATGGTGAGAAGGGAAGCTGGCAGGTTCTGAAGCGTATGCTTGAAAATAAACCAGTGATCATTCACGGTGACGGCACTTCGTTATGGACGATTACACACAACACCGATTTTGCCAAAGGTTTTATCGGCTTAATGGGCAATATCCACGCCATCGGAGAGGCTGTACATATCACTTCGGATGAGTCTGTCACATGGAACCAGATTCATGAAATCATTGCTGATGTGCTCGGGGTCAAGTTACATGCAGTTCATGTGCCATCGGATTTTTTGGCGGCTAGCAGTAATTTGGATTTCAGGGGTGGTTTGCTTGGAGATAAGGCCAACACGGTTGTTTTTGACAACAGCAAACTGAAACGACTGGTTCCTGAATTTGTAGCTACAACAAGGGCTGACCAGGGCATTCGCAGCACGATTGAGCATATTCTGGAGCACCCGGAATTACAGATGGAGGACCCTGAATTCGATCAATGGTGTGACCTTGTTGTCAGCACATTGGACGAGGCGTTGCTGAAAATCAGAGATGGAAAGTAAAACTAGATAGAGAATGACTTTTTATACACGTCTCCATTCCAGGTATTTACATTCGATTTCCGAATCGTTATAATCAATAAAAAATAACACTTTAGGGGAGGCACCCCAACTCAGGACATTGTTCCTTGGTTGGGGTGCCTCCTTTTTTTTGTGTGCATAAAAAGGAGAGCAAGGTATTGAAAAACTCAAGAAAACGGTTGAAAAAGCAAGCGGAGCAAATGTCTAAAGTGATGCTAGCGTTTGCATTATTGTCGCCTCAGTCATTAATACCTGAATGGAGCCAAGCGGGCACGGCAATGGCAGCAACGGTAGAGAATATTGGGGTGGTATCCGATACATCCTCATTAAAGGCGGTACAATCCTCCAAAGTGAAAGTGGAGATGAACAGTGATGGAAAATACCGAATCGTATTACTACCAAGTACGAACGTTTTTTACGGAGGTGACACCGGTAATGTATCGACGATTATTGACCATCACGGCACAGCAATCAATTTCAAATCATTGCCGCTGAATTATTATCGAATTAACAACAATGTCATCGAGATGTCCAGACAAAAAGACAATGTAGAGTATATTTTGCGAGTTTCCATCGTAAATGCGACATCTCAAGGCGGATATATGAAGGTGGAACTGGAAGCGATAAATCGAAGCGGCTCAGCGCTGAATCTTGGGGGGGCTTTTTATTGGGATACGATGGTGAACGGCAACGATGCTTCTCCTTTTGAAGTCATTCAGAACGGGTGGCGCAATTATAGCGGAGGCGTACAGGTGACGGCTTTTTATGCCAACACGTACAACGTCGTTAATGCTGACCGTGTATTCATGGGACAATATCAAAGCCCGGATAGTGCCCAGTTGACAGGGGGCTCAGCTCCATCAGCCTATACACCTGGACAGATCGTGAATGCGAGTGATACTGCAGCTCAGTTCTGGTGGGACGCGAGATCAACGGCTAATCAGGGATCACGGAAATTTTCAACCATTGTAGGCATTGGGCCACAAAACGTTCCGCCTTCTTTTACATTAACAGCACCTGCTTCAGGTCAAACGTATTACAAAGGGGAACAGTTGCAGATTTCAGGTACAACACGGGATAACGACGCAGGCGATCTGTTAACGGTCAAGTGGTCCATTGATGGCGGGCCTGAGAATGTTCTGACGCAAATAACGGCAACAGGTTCGAACCAGGCTTTTAACACCAGCTATACCTTGCCTGATACATTGCCGGACGGATCTCATTTCTTGCAAGTATGGGTTATGGACGATAAGGGCGGAGTATCTTCCGCGGGCACGGTTAACTTCTTGGTCAGAAGTTTTGTCGTACCCGGAACTCCGACGTATACCCTGGTGAATAATAATAATGTGACGGTAAACTGGGATAAAAGAGTAAATGATGCTTCTGTAACGTATGAACTGAAAAATATGACAACGAATCAGACCTACGATACAGGCACATCCAACACGAGAGAGCTGACGGGTCTAACACCCAATACAAGTTATTCGTTTGCCGTACGCGCGAAAAATTCAAGCGGTGCTTATACGGGCTACTCAGCTACATCCTCCAAATACACACTTGCAAATCCACCTGCGGATGTTGCTGCTTCACAAATCGGAAATAACGTAACAGCCAGCTGGACCACAAACGGTAATCCTGTCGGTACCAGATACAAAACGGAAATCCGCAATGTGAATGGACAAGTGCTTCAATCATCAACGACAACTTCTACCTCGATGACTACAGCCTTAACAGGACTGGAGGATGGACGTTATGAACTGCATGTAGTAGCTTTGAATGCTGAAGGTATTCAGACAGCCTTTGTCTTGGCAGGGCAGATTATGAAAGATACAACCGGACCTTCTGCTCCTTCCATTACCCTCACCCCTTCAACGTGGACAAAAGAAGAGGTTCTTGTCACGGTTGAAGCGGGGACGGATCAATGGAGTGGAACACAGAAGACAGAAGTGAAGATTGGCCTCACTGGTGAATGGAGAGAATATACCGGGCCATTCACGATGAACGATGAGGGAAGTATAACAATCACAGTACGGAGCGTGGATGCATTCGGGAACTTGGGTCAGGAAAGCCGTGTGACTGCACGAGTTGACCGGACGGCTCCAACCCCGCCGTTGATTTCCTTGAATCCAGCGGAATGGACGAAGGAATCGGTTGTCGTTACCTTGACGGAAGGTGCGGATGATGCAAGTGGTATCGCCTTAACACAATATAAAGTTGGTGAGAGTGCACAATGGATCGATTACAAAACACCGTTCATCCTGAAAGATGAGGGCGTAACCGTAATTTACGCACGCAGTATAGACCGCGCTTCGAACGTAAGTGCATTGACGTCAACCGTTGCTCGAATTGACAAAACAGCCCCTGAACAACCTGTGATCCAATTAAGCGAAGCCGACTGGACGAGAGAGGATGTATCTTTTGTCATTACAAGTGGTACAGATGAAGGAAGCGGGACAAGCAAAACGCAGTATCGGTTAACAGAGCATGGGCCTTGGTTAGATTATTTAGGCGAGGTCACGATTAAAGATGAAGGTGAAACCGTAGTTTATGCTCGTACATTTGACCGCGTAGGCAATGTAAGTATGTTGGCGCAAGCCACGGCTCGGATCGACAAGACGGCTCCGACAGAACCGGAGATCTCGTTGAGCCAACCCGGCTGGAGTAAAGAAGCTGTACAGTTTACGATCGCTGGAAGTGTGGATGATAGAGAAATTACATATGAATATCGATTGGAAAATGAGCCATATACGACCGGAAATAAAGGTACGGTCAATACAGATGGAGCAACTGTAATCTATGCTCGGGCCAAAGATGCAGTCGGTAATGTGAGCAGAGAAGTCAGCAGGACGGTGTATGTGGATAAAACTCTACCGAATATTAGCTTTACTCCTGATGGAGCGGCTTGGACAGATGAAAATATAACCGCTACCGTACAATTTGTAGACAGCCATTCCGGCATAGATGGAACACAACGTTTCTATCAGATCACAGCTCAGGCAGAAGCTCAAGGAGACTGGCTGGAGGCTGAATCCGATCAGCAGAGCATATCCATATCGTCTGAAGGTACTTGGTATATCCACGCTAAGGCCGCTGACAGAGCAGGCAATACCGTTCAGGTGACATCTTCTCCTTATCGAATTCAACGGAAGCCTAATCCACCAACTCAAGTCCAGTGGAGTGCGGTTGGTGAAACATCGGTAACATTAACAGCTGATTTACCTTCAGGTGAAACTTACACCTCAGGTTACCAATATGAAATCAAAAATAGAACGACCGGGCAATCCTGGACACTGCAATATCCGAACAATAGTCTAGTTAATGACACATTGAGCGGAGGGCGAGTTTATGAGTATGAAGTGAGAGCAAGAAATCATACGGGTGTAAGTGAGCCGGCGATGATGAGTGTTTTAACTTTACCGCCATCTCCAACTGAGGTGCGCATACAAAAAGTGGACGCAGAGCCAAGTCTGGCTAAAGTAGACTTTGATCACGTACAAGGAGCCACAGCATATCGGGTGACGGCTACGGATTCTAACGGAAGAATCGTTTTTGAACAAACCATCTCTGATCCGGAAAGTCTTCCTTACATTAGCAATCTTGCTCCCGGAATGGTTCATACGATATCTGTTACGCCTATGAATGCGAGTGGTGCTGGTGCAAGTTGTGTAGCCGCATTTATGAGTCTACCTGCCGCTCCGGGTGAGTTCGCAGCAGTGCAGATTCGTGAGCATGATATCTCCATGACGTGGGAGTCCGTAACATCGGCTACGTATTATGCACTTGCACGTAACGGGGATATGATCTACGAGGGAGGGGGACTCTCCTACAAAGATGCTGGACTTGAAAGTGGAACAGATTACAGTTATACCGTTGTTGCAGAAAATGAAACAGGCTCAGGTCCTTATGCGAGTTTACCATTGCTAAGAACGTTGCCTGCGCAGGTGACGGGTTTACACGTCACGGATGCCTCGCACTCAAGTTTGCATCTGAACTGGGAAACCGTTCGTGGAGCAGAAGCTTATGAGGTATGGAGTAATGGAGAGAAAGTGGGCGAGATTACAGCTGACAAGAATGCATGGACACTGACGAATCTGAATCCGGGATCGGCGTACCAACTGCAAGTTCGGGCGGTAAACAGAGCTGGGCATGGAATGAGTAGTTCAATAACGGGACTAACTATTCCCAAAAGTCCAACAGGACTTCACGTTGTAAGGGCTACGGAACAGGGAGCGACGTTGAGTTGGGAAGCTGTGGCTGGAGCAGACAAATACCGCGTGACCATTGATGGGCAAACATACGAGATGTCGGGTACAGAGTTGACTGTTAAGAACCTGTCAGGTAGCAATCTGTATACGTATGAAGTGCAAGCAGGGAATGCTGCGGGGTATAGTGAGGGCGTAACGAGCACTGTTCTGACGCTGCCAAGGAGGCCGGAAGGATTGCAGGTCAGCTTAACGGAAGAAACGCAGATCGGTATTCGCTGGCAAGCCGTTCCTACAGCAGAGATGTATATCGTTATGATTAATGGTGCAGAGACAGGCAGAACGTCCGATCTCGAATATAGAGCGGAGGGATTGTTACCCGGCCAAGAATACACATTGCAGGTGCAAGCGGTAAACGCAGCGGGTGCTGGTGCACAAGCAGAGCTTGTGCGATTGTCCAAACCTCGTCGTCCAACGAACATTACGATGCAACCAGATGTACATGTCACCCGTTTGTCATGGTCTGCCGTTCCGGGAGCTTCTGAATATGTCATATTGCAAGAGGATAAAGAAGTATACAGAGGCATGGATACAGATGCCGTAATTACAGGGCTTGAAGCTGGGCGATGGCATCATTATAGACTATTCGCGGTCAACAGGCAGTCCTCCCGTTCTGAAGCAGCAGAAGTATCGTTTCTGACATTGCCGATTAAACCGGAGAAGGTGGATGTACGTGACGTAACCGAGAATGGGCTTTCACTCGATTTTACTGATACGGGTGTACGTGGAGCTGATCAATATATCATTGAACGTAATGGGCGAGAAGTGGCTCGTATGGAAGCAAGCGAAACTCAGTTTGTAGAAGAACATTTGAAACCGGGCACAATGTACACTTACGTTATCCGTGCAGTGAATGCAAGCGGTACCGGTGCACCGTTGACGATCAGAACGATGACACAAACGCTACCGCTCACAACAGACACGATTGAAGTGATTTCACGAACCTATTCACAAGACATAAGCTGGGAAGCGGTCACTGGGGCTGTTGCCTATGAAATTCGAAACCAGGCCACAGGTGAGGTCACAAGTGTATCTGAGCCTCATGCACATCTCGTGAGTATGGAGGACGGCACGTTGTATCGATTAGAAATTGTGGCTGTAAATGAGCAGGGACAGCGCTCCAAACCTGTTCAGATTGAAACGTTAACGAAGCCTCTAGCGCCGCAGACTGCCAGTGTAGAGCAGTTCACAGATCGGTCAGTCAAGCTGGATTTATCAGAAATTTCTGTTCGAGGTGTGGAGCAATTTATCATTCGGCGGGATGGTGTCGAGATTGCCAGAATTTCTGCAAATCAGACAGATCAGAAGCAGTTTGAAGACAGTGGGCTCGTCCCTGGAGAGCGCTATACTTATTCCATTCATACATTTAATACAGCGGGCGAGAGTGAAACCGGGTTTAACCTTGATGTGAGAACCTTGCCGGCAGCGGTGGATGAAGTGTTGAGTGCACAAGAGGTTGAAGAAGAAGATGCAGTACTGGTCTGGCCTAAGGTACAGGGGGCAGAAGGCTACATTGTTCTCATTAATAATGAGGAAGTTACTAGATTAGATGACGCGAACACGACTGAGTTCAGGTTAACGAATTTGAGTAGTGCGGACGTGTACGACAAAATTAAAGTCATTCCGATCAACTCGGCAGGAGAAGGCGCCGCAATCTTGGTTGCCCCTTTTTATACATTGCCTCACATTGATTCGCTCGATATGAGAGTCTTTCCAGAATCTGATCATATCAAACTGGAGTGGGACTTTTCCTATCCTAACGAAACGTTTGTGATTGTATTGGATGGTGTGGAGCGATATCGGGGACGGAATCAAGAATATGTAGTTGATGGACTGGAGGCGGGCAAACAATATCAGCTTGAGGTATACACGGAAAATGGTGAGCAGACTGCATCGGACAAAAGAAGCTATTCCCTCTTAACCAAGCCGGGTTTCCCGATAAAAGTTGCATATAAAGCCACCAAGGATCAAGTACATCTTCTATTGGAAGAAACACGTGCGGCTGGTGCCGAGCAGTTTTCAATTGAAAGGAATGGCCTGGAGATTGCCCGTATTAGCGCTAAGGAGACAAGGTATGAAGATACGGATCTTGAGCCCGGAACACGATACAACTATGTTATTCGAGCGATCAACGCTTCGGGCACAAGTGATGACGGATTTATGCTGCAAGCTGTGACTTTACCTGGTCAGTTAAATGTACCGCCAATTGTGCAGGACCGCTCCGTATCTGGTGCGACGCTGGTTTGGGAACTTGTACCCGGTGCAGAGGGTTATCGGATTTATCAAAATAAAGAAGTAGTCGGAACAACAGCTGAAACGTCACTTCAAATTACCGGATTGACTAGTGCTGCAAAATATGATGATTTTAGTATTATTCCTTATAATGAGGCCGGTGAAGGTGAAGGCATGAAGGTGCTGGAATTTGAAACGTTACCCTCGTTGCTTGAATCGATTACAGCCACCGCAAAAGGGCCTGATCGTATCCTGCTTACGTGGAGATTGGAAACCCAAAATGAGATTGTTGTAGTTGCTTATAAGGATCAGGAGATTTATCGCGGTCAAGAGCGAGAATATGTCTGGAAAGGCTTAGATGCAGAACGTCATTACGAGATTTCAGCGTGGACGGAAAATACGGCTGGTGAGGCAAGTGAGAAGAAAAGCGCAGCAGCAGTAACCATTTCGGTTCCAGTAGTTTCATCGAACGGTGGAAGTGCAGGAAATAACACCAGTACAACTAATTCAAAAGATCAGGATGAAAATTCCAAGAACAAGGATGAGGAACAAAATAAGGATACAACGAATACTCAGTCTGGAGGAATAACAAGTAGGCGAGTTGCTTTTTTAGATATTGACCAAACGTTTAATAAAGACCAGATTACTTGGCTTGCCGAGCATAATATTATACAGGGGGTAAGCTCAACGCGTTACGAACCGCATCGCCCCATTACTCGAGCAGAGTTTACAGCACTTATTGTGCGTTTAATGAGGCTGGATATCTCGTTGAAACCATCACATGTTTTTCAGGATGTGAATGACACGGATTGGTTTGCACCTGAGATCAACACAGCAGCCGAGCGTGATGTTGTACAAGGTATGGGGAATGGAAAATTTGCTCCACATGCTCTGGTGACTCGCGAGCAAGCCTCCAAAATTATAGCCAATGTGGTTCATCAGATTAGAAGCGAGCCGATCACCTCACATAAGACATTCACTGACCAGGTCGATGTCTCCAACTGGGCCAGGGAGGAGGTCGCGGAGTTAGCAGGTATTTATATGATTAACGGATACGAGGACGGCAGTTTCCGCCCATTACAAGCGTTGAGTAGAGCTGAAGCGGCCGCGTTAATATTCCGTTTGAATAAACTGATGCAGGTTATTGCCAGCGACGCAGATTCCCTTTGAATTGGTTTTAATGTTATGATTGGTTTCAAAAAAGGTAATGAATTATGGTGATGAAAAATGAATAATAAATTTATCCGAATATACGAAGATATCGCTGGACGTATTCGGAACGGAGACATCGAAGCGGGCACACTGCTTCAATCAGAACTGGATTTATCAGAACGATATCAAACATCCAGAGAAACGATACGTAAAGCACTGAAAATGCTATATGAAGAAGGTTATATTCAGAAGATTCAAGGTAAGGGTTCCATTGTACTGGATATCCGTAAAATTGATTTTCCCGTGTCAGGTCTCGTTAGCTTTAAGGAGCTCGCACAAAAGATGGGACACCGCGCACAAACGGTTGTGAAGCTGTTTGAGGAACAAGGGATTGATCAGACGCTCAGCCAAAAGACCAGCTTTGGTCTGAATGAACAAGTGTGGCAGATCAATCGTGTTCGCATTGTGGATGGAGAACATGTCATTCTGGACAAAGACTACATCAGTCAGCGCTTAATTCCGGGGCTGAACCAGGAAATCTGTAATGACTCCATCTATGAGTATATTGAACAGAAGCTTGGGCTATCGATTTCTTATGCCAAGAAAGAAATTTTGGTGGAGGAGCCTACGGCTGAGGATCGCGAGTTACTTGATCTTGACGGTTTTCACAATGTTGTTGTCGTGAGAAGTCAGGTGTATCTAGAAGATACTAGCCAGTTCCAGTATACGGAATCACGGCATCGACCGGACAAGTTCACATTTGTGGACTTTGCCAGACGCAAGTAAACGGGGTAGAAAGGTAGAATATATGTAATGCGAATTCAGTAATTGAACCCATAACCTAATGTCGACAAGAAAAGAGTATCAGGTCACTGTAATCAGAGGTGATCGGGTACTCTTTTTGCCATGCAACATTCCAGTCATGATCCGAAGATCGTCCATCATTAACCGTTAAATGTCAATGTCAGTCTCGCTTATCTAAGCGTATGATCATCCTATCTCGAAGCAAGGAGTGAGCGAATTTGGAATTGAAGCAGGTTAGTGCAGAGACGTCCGTTCGGATCTGGGAAGAGAATAGAGACATTCCAACGTATAGCACAGGTAAACCCGATAAAAATCCAATGTTTCTTGAAAAACGAATCTATCAGGGCAGTTCGGGTAAGGTATATCCTTATCCCGTCATTGATCGAATCGAGAATGAGGCGAAACTGCAATCGTATCGATTGATTATTCTTGAAAACGAATATGTCCGCATCGAGATCATGCCAGAACTCGGTGGCCGTATCTATCGTGCGCTGGATCTGACAAACCAGTATGATTTCGTCTATTACAACCGAGTGATCAAACCTGCTTTGGTTGGTCTTGCTGGGCCTTGGATATCAGGAGGCATTGAGTTCAACTGGCCACAGCACCATAGGCCAAACACATTTGGCAAAGTAGATTGCACTTATAGTAGCAATAAGGACGGAAGCGCTACTGTATGGGTGGGTGAGATCGATCGAATGTACGGTACCAAGGTGACGACTGGTTTTACTTTGTATCCCGGGAGAGCTTACCTGGAGATTCATTCCCAAGTATACAATCGGACAAGTGAACCCCAGACGTTTCTATGGTGGGCTAATCCAGCGGTCGCTGCGAACGATGATACGCAATCTGTGTTTCCACCAGATGTAAACGCCGTAATGGATCATGGTAAACGTGATGTTTCCCGATTTCCCATTGCTACAGGAACGTATTATAAGATGGATTATTCGGAGGGGGTGGATATTTCGCGGTACAAGAATATTCCGGTGCCTACTTCCTACATGGCATACAAGTCCGAATATAACTTTGTAGGTGGATATGATCATCGTTTACAGGCAGGGCTGTTACATGTTGCCAATCATCATATCTCTCCAGGCAAGAAACAATGGACCTGGGGTAATGGGGATTTCGGCAAAGCATGGGACAGGCAATTGACGGATGAAGATGGGCCGTATATTGAACTGATGACAGGCATTTTTACGGATAATCAGCCTGATTTTAGTTGGCTACAGCCATATGAAAGCAAGTCTTTTACTCAATATTTCATGCCTTACAAAGATGTCGGTGTAGTAAAAAATGCAACGATTGACGCAGCGGTTAATCTGGCGCTGGATAAGCAGACGGGAACGGCCAAGATTCTGGTTTACGCGACAGCTAATTATGAGAAAGTCTCTATTAAAGTAAAGGGTGCTGCAGGGAATTATTTTGAAGACATATGCGATATCTCGCCAACACAATCTTATACAGGTACATTCCCATGGAATGAAGAGGAAGAATGGCATCAATTAAAACTGAGTGTATGTACAAAAGAGGGAAGAGTACTTGTGGCGTATCAGCCAGAACAGACGCGCATTCAGGAAGTGCCTGATCCTGCGAAGCCGCTACCGCTCCCCTCAGAGATCCAGACCAACGAACAGCTCTATCTCGCAGGTCTTCATCTGGAGCAGTATCGACATGCAACCTATGAACCGGAATTATATTATCTAGAAGGACTGAAACGTGATCGTACTGACATCCGCTTGAATGTTGCATATGGGACTTTACTCTTACGAAGATGCCTATTTCAGGAGGCAGAGACTCATTTTAGACAGGCCGTTCAGTCCCTCACATGGAAAAACACCAATCCGTATGATAGTGAGGCTTATTACCAGCTTGGTTTGAGTTTGAAGCTTCAAGGAAAGATGAAAGAATCCTATGATGCAATATATAAATCCGTTTGGTCGGCACAGTTTCAGGATATCGGATATTTCACTCTCGCCCAGATGGATGTAGCTCAGGATCAGTACGCACAGGCACTCGAACACATTGAATGTGCGCTAATTCGAAACAGCAGAAATCTCAAAGCACGTCACTTGAAGACATCATTGCTTCGAAAAACGGGGTGTAACTCACAAGCCATTTCGTTTGCTCGTGAAACACTGGATATAGACCCGATGGAATATGGCACGGCATATGAACTGATGTTATTGTCTGCGGAGCAGGCGAAGGAGTATTTCGTGCGGATGATGAGCGGGGATGTTCACAATTACTTGCACTTGGCTGCAGATTATGCAGAGAGTGGCATGTGGGAGGAAGCACGAAGTGTACTTTCCTCAATAGAATCCGATTTGACCAGACCATACCCGATGCTTGGTTATGCTCAGGCATATCTGTATCGGCAGTTGGATCAACTGGATCAAGCATCTCAATGTCAGGCACAGGCGAGTGCCGCAGAGACGGAGTATTGTTTTCCGAATACACCGTTCGAATGCATGATTCTTCAAGATGCGCTTGAAGCGGACCCAGAGGATGCACATGCACATTATTATATGGGTAACTGGCTCTACGACCACAAACGTTACGAGGATGCGATAAACCACTGGGAGATGTCTTGTAAAATAAACCCGGCCTTCCCTACGGTACACCGAAATCTAGGTCTGGCTTATTACAACAAGATGAATCAGCCTCATAAAGCGTTGACTTCGCTGGAGGAAGCATTTCGGCTGGAGCCGCAGGATGCCCGTGTATTCTACGAGTTGGATCAATTACAGAAGAAGCTTGGATGCCCTCCAGCAGAACGATTGCAGCGGTTTGAGGCTCAGATGGAGCTGGTACATCAACGGGATGACTTATACATCGAGTGGGTTACGTTGTTGAATATGTTAAGTCATCATCAGGAGGCTTACAATGCACTGCAAACAAGAACATTTCATCCATGGGAGGGCGGAGAAGGTAAAGTTACGGGTCAGTATGTGACGGCTCTGACGGAACTTGCTAAGCAAAAACTCACGGAAAAGCATCCAGAAGAAGCTATAGAATTGTTGCTTCGAGCTCAGAAGTATCCTGAAAATCTGGGGGAAGGCAAGCTTGAAGGCAGTGCAGACAATGCACTTTATTATGTTCTGGGCTGTGCATATGAACAGATGCAGCAGACTATTGCCGCTGAAGAGAGCTTCCGCAGAGCTTGCACAGGTTTGCATGAACCAGCAAGTGCGATGTTTTATAACGACCAGCCACCAGAATCTATATTTTATCAGGGACTTGCCTGGAAGAAGCTGGGCAATATTAAGGAAACAAACAGACGTTTTAACAAACTGATTGATTACGCCGAACGGCATATGCATGACTCCATTCAGATCGATTATTTTGCCGTATCTTTGCCAGACTTCCTTGTATTCGATGATGATCTGGATCAGCGAAATAAAGAGCACTGCCATTATATGCGGGCTTTAGGCCTCCTCGGTCTGGGTAAGAAACAGGAAGCTTCACAGGAATTGCAACGAGTGCTGGAAAACAATGCAAATCATCAGCAGGCATTTTTACTTTTGGCAAAAGGGATTTAAATTGGATTTTCACATCGTGACATCCTGCCTATTCTATTGAAGAAAGAGTTGATCTCCCAATATGAAAGATAAGATAAACGCCGATATGTGTAAGCACATCAACGAACCAGATGACAAGTTTTGTTCACATCGTTGTATTCGCTTCACATTGGAAGCCGAGGATAAACTGATCCAACCGGGCCACATGGAAGGCTATGGAGGTTACAACACGCGCGGAGAGTCCTATGATTTCACTAATTTTTATATGATGCATAATGATAAACCGTATATTCCGGTCGTCGGGGAATTTCATTTCTCAAGATTTGCTTATCTTCAATGGGAAGAAGAATTGTTGAAGATGAAAGCAGGAGGAGTGCATATCGTAGCAACCTATATCTTTTGGAATTTTCATGAGGAGCAAGAGGGAGAGTTTAATTGGTCGGGTAACTTGAATTTGCGGCAGTTTGTGGAGTTATGTGGTAAACATGAGCTGGCTTTAATTCTTCGGATTGGTCCGTTCTGTCACGGAGAAGTTCGGAATGGCGGTTTGCCGGATTGGCTGTTCAACTATGCATTTGAGGTCCGTTCTAATGACGAAGGGTATTTATTCTATGCGAAACGGTTATATCAGGAGATTACTCGTCAGATTGAAGGCAGTTTTTATCAAGATGGTGGGCCGATTATCGGTATCCAGCTGGAGAATGAATATATGCATGCTGGTGCGCCAATGGATTCGTGGGGTTATTCGCAGGATAAATATATCTCTTCAGGACGTGATGGAAAAGAACATATGGAGCGGCTTCGCCGTATTGCGGAAAAAGCGGGTATGAAACCGATGTTTTACACGGCGACTGCTTGGGGGAAAGCGGCAGTTCCCGCGCAAGGTACGCTACCAATGCTTGCAGGATATGCTTATACCCCTTGGATACCTAATCAGCCACCTAGCGGGGAGTATCTGTTTCGTGATTTGCATCTAAATCCTGCAGAAGAACTGGATTATGATAGTAAACGCTACCCAGCGGCCTATTGCGAACTTGCCGGCGGAATGCAGGTTAGTTATCATGCCCGCCCTGTGGTCGATGCAGACAGTGTAGAGGCGATGACTATTGTTAAGCTGGCGAATGGTAGCAATATGGTGGGTTATTATATGTATCACGGAGGTTCCAATCCCATTGGTCGCAAAACGTACATGAACGAACGAGGATTACCGAAGGTGACGTACGACTATCAAGCACCCCTTGGAGAGTTTGGACGTATCGGAGAATCGTATGATCGAATCCGGAGTTTGTCCATGTTCTTGGAGGCATATGGGGAGCAGTTGGCACCGATGGGGTGTGTCATTTCTGAGGATCAGTTGACTATTGCGCCAGAAAATACGTTGGATCTTCGTTGGTCGGTCCGCCAGCGGTCAGGAGCAGGGTTTCTTTTTATAAATAACTATCAGGATCATATTCAAATGCCAGCGCGTGACATTCGACTGGAGCTTCTTACCTCTCAAGGAAATGCGATGTTTCCTTATGAAGAGGGCACCATGCAATTGAATTCTGGCAAAGCAGTAATCCTGCCTTTTCATCTGGATCTCGGGGAGATAAAGCTTATAAGTGCTACGGTTCAACCTCTGACTAAATTTCTTGTAAAAGAGGAGCTTACGGCTGTCTTTTATGCTCATGAAGGCATGACTCCCGAATATGTAATTGATGCATCCTCTGTAGCAAGTGTGCAAATGACAGCAGGTACAGTCCGTGAACAGGATGGGAAGTACGTCCTTCATCCGGTGGCTGGCAAAAATGATGGCTTTAGTGTTAGCACGATGGATGGGAAAGTGATTCGTATCGTTACGTTAACGCGTGAGGAAGCCTTGCAAAGTTATCTTTTTGAACTAGGTGGAGAAAAAAGATTGGTGATCAGTAGCAGTCATATATATCAACAAAATGAGCAGTTAATAAGCACGTCTGTTGGACAGAGTGAGATCGAGGTTTCCATATATCCTGCACCTGAGAGGATAACGGCCCCTGAATATACAATCATCTCCCGGATGCAGCAGCAACGGTGGTTTGTAACCTATACTTTGCAGGTATGTGTATATCAGCCGGAAGTGGAGATCAATTATCCGAAAGAGCATGCAGCTTCTTTAAAAATAAATACGTGCTGGCCTGAACAGGTTCATGACCTGTTTGTGGAGATTGATTATGAAGGGGATGTGGCGGCAGCCTACATTCATCAACAGTTATTGACGGATCATATCCAGTATGGTCACACTTGGAACATTGGACTGAAGCAATCCCGACATTTATTACATGACCACGCTCTGAGGTTATTAATAACACCTCTTCGTAGGGGAAAGACAGAGCATTTTGTGAATCAAGCGTATGTGGAAAGGTTCCACGGTGTAGAACTGGGCAGGTTTGAGCAGATTCGAATTGTACCGCATTACCGAGTGGCTCTAAAGTTTTCCTGAATGTGTTCCAAAGACTTTTACTCTGTCCGTATGGAGTAAAAGTCTTTTTATTTGTTCAAAAAAACCTGAAAATGGAAAAAATAATTGACTGGTAAGCGTTTTCATTTTAAAATAAATATATTACTTTAACGATAAGTTTATTTATACAGTAATTTTTTGATTCAAAAACTTTATATTGATTCTGATTCTAAAGTTAATTTGAAAAGATTTTGTTCAGTGAAGGTGCAAATACGCTCATGGTTTTGATTCGCTTTGTTAGTGCAAAGTGAATTAAAATAAAAACATAACAGGAGGTTTCAAACGAATGGTCAATCTGAAGAAATGTACGATCTTTACGTTGATTGCTGCGCTCATGTTCATGGCTCTGGGGAGTGTTACGCCCAAGGCAGCTGCTGCATCCGGTTTTTATGTAAGCGGGAACAAGTTATATGACTCGACGGGCAAGCCTTTTGTCATGAGAGGAATCAATCACGGCCATTCCTGGTTCAAAAATGATCTGAATACAGCCATACCTGCTATTGCGAAAACAGGCGCCAACACGGTACGAATTGTTCTCTCGAATGGAACACTGTACACCAAAGATGATCTGAATTCAGTTAAAAACATAATCAATCTGGTCAATCAGAATAAGATGATCGCCGTGCTTGAAGTGCATGATGCAACAGGCAAAGACGATTATAACTCGCTGGATGCAGCCGTGAATTACTGGATCAGCATCAAAGAAGCGTTGATTGGCAAGGAAGATCGAGTGATCGTTAATATCGCCAACGAATGGTATGGAACCTGGAACGGCAGCGCTTGGGCAGACGGTTACAAAAAGGCTATTCCGAAGCTCAGAAACGCAGGCATCAAAAATACCTTGATTGTTGATGCTGCAGGCTGGGGTCAATATCCACAATCGATTGTCGATTATGGTCAAAGCGTATTCGCAACAGATACGCTCAAAAATACGGTGTTTTCCATTCATATGTATGAATATGCAGGTAAGGATGCGGCAACGGTGAAAGCTAATATGGAGAATGTGCTGAACAAAGGACTTGCAGTAATCATTGGTGAGTTCGGTGGATATCACACAAATGGTGATGTGGATGAATATGCCATTATGAGATATGGACAAGAGAAGGGTGTAGGCTGGCTTGCATGGTCATGGTACGGCAACAGTTCCGGTCTGGGTTATCTGGATCTGGCTACCGGTCCGAACGGAAGTCTCACAAGTTATGGCAATACGGTAGTTAATGACACATACGGAATCAAAAATACGTCCCAAAAAGCAGGGATATTTCAATAGATAACAAATTTAATGAAAAAATAAAACAAAATGTGATCGGCAAAGAACAGGACAAAGCATGAACTATAGTGCGATGTCCTGTTTGTTTTTTGCACATTTCTAAAGAAGGAACACCGTTGAAGGAGATATCTATTTAGATTCTTTGTATATTTTTGTTTTTCCTGATAAAGTTTTTGTTTTCAAAACAAAACAAAGATGATAAACTCGTTTTAGGAAGAAAACAAACATTATCGGAGGGGAACAAATGGTACAGAGTTTATGGAATGCAGCGAAGGCATCAGAGAAAACAACAGGGCTTGAACAATTAGTCTACCGCTCTAATCTGATCGGAGCAGATCGTCGGGTCTGCAATATTTATGGGGGTAACACATCTACTAAAACAACAGTAAAGGATTTTCGTGGTCGTGATGTCGAAGTGATGTATGTGAAGGGGAGCGGATCGGATCTCGGTTCCATGGAAGCAAAACATTTTACCGGACTGGCGCTTGAAGATATCGGCCCCCTCATGGAACGTGACTCGATGTCGGATGAAGAGATGGTTGAATACCTTGGGCATTGCATGATTGATGCGAAACATCCGCGAGCTTCCATTGAAACGTTGTTACATGCGTTCCTTCCGTACAAACATGTGGATCATACACACCCGGATGCAATTATCAGCCTCTGCTGTGCGGATAACGGGAAAGAGCTGGCACGTGAAATATATGGCGATCGTTTTGTATGGGTTCCTTATGTGCGCCCAGGTTTTACACTGTCCAAGATGATTGCTGAAAGCGTATTCGCCAATCCGAATGCCGAGCTTGTACTTATGGAGAAACATGGTCTGGTGACTTGGGGAGAGACCTCTGAGGAATGTTACGCTCAGACGATCAAAATCATTAATGAAGCGGAAGCATTCATCGAGGCACGTGTCAATGAAGCTAATCTGTTTGGCGGCGTGAAGCATCCTGCACTTCCTGCTGAAGTTCGTCGTCAGATTGCTGCTCGGGTGATGCCTGTCATTCGCGGAGCGGTGTCGGACAGCAAAAAAATGATTTTGTCCTTTGACGATCAGGATGATGTGCTTGCTTTTGCAGGTGGAACGGATTCTCCACAGTTGTCTCAGGTTGGCGCGGCTTGTCCGGATCATCTGGTGCATACCAAAGTGGTGCCGCTGTTCATTGACTGGACGCCGAATGCGGATGATATTGACGGACTGAAAGCCAAGCTGGCGGAAGGCATTGCTACGTACAAAGAGCAATACAAGCAATATTTTGAGGAGAATAAAAATGAAGGCGACGTAATGTTCGAAGCCGCTCCTCGCGTTATTCTCATTCCGGGCGTAGGGATGATTAATACCGGCAAAAGCTGGGCGTTGTCACAAGTAAGCGGTGCGCTGTACCATCGGGCAATTGCAGTTATGCGTGGGGCAACAAGCCTCGGTAAATTCGTTTCGCTCAGTGCGAATGAATCTTACAATGTGGAATACTGGCCGCTGGAGTTATATAAATTGTCGCTGGCTCCTGCAGAGACGGAGTTTTCTCGCAAAGTAGCGTTTATTACGGGTGGTGCAGGTGGTATCGGTAGTGAAACAGCACGCAGACTCGTTTCGGAAGGCGCCCATGTTGTGCTTGCAGATTTGAATTTGGAAGGCGCGCAGAAGGTAGCACAGGAAATTAACGATCAATATGGTGCCAATCGTGCATACGCGCTCAAGATGGACGTGACAGATGAAGAAGCGGTACAGGCAGCTTATGCAGAAACGGCTCTGCAATACGGTGGTGTGGATATCATCGTGAATAATGCGGGCCTGGCCACATCCAGTCCATTTGACGAAACTTCATTGAAGGAATGGAATCTGAATATGAGTGTGCTGGGCACAGGTTATTTCCTGGTCGCTCGCGAAGCGTTCAAATTAATGAAAGAGCAGAGCATCGGTGGAAGCATGGTCTTCATCGGCTCCAAAAACTCGGTATATGCAGGTAAAAGTGCCTCTGCTTACAGCTCAGCGAAAGCACTCGAAGCCCATCTGGCGCGCTGTATTGCAGCAGAAGGCGGTGAATATGGTATTCGTGTCAACACTATTCTGCCGGATGCCATTTTGCAAGGTTCCGCGATCTGGAACGGTTCATGGAGAAACGAGCGTGCGGCCGCATATGGCATTGAACCGGATCAATTGGAAGAATATTATCGCAAACGCACGACATTGCTCGTTAACATCTATCCGAGAGATATCGCGGAAGGTATCGCCTTCTTCGCTTCATCGAAATCGGAGAAAACAACAGGTTGTATGCTGACCATTGATGGTGGTGTACCAGCAGCATTTACACGTTAAGGGAGGTTAGATTGATGCAAAATCAAGTGGAACAAGCGTATCAAGCTGCGAAGACTTTGTATGCACAACACGGCATCAATACAGACGATGTATTAAATAAGCTTGCAGATATTAAAGTATCCGTACACTGCTGGCAAGGAGATGATGTCAGAGGTTTCCTCAACCAGGAAGGTGAACTGACGGGTGGTATATCGGTTACGGGAAACTATCCGGGCGCAGCAACAACCCCTGCGGAGCTTCGTGCGGATCTGGAGAAAGCTTTTGCTCTCATTCCCGGTAAACATAAAGTCAATTTGCACGCGATCTATGCGGATACAGACGAACAAGTGGAACTGGATCAGATCGAGCCAAGACATTACGAAAATTGGGTAAAGTGGGCGAAAGAGCACGGGCTTGGACTGGACTTCAACCCAACGTGTTTCTCACATGAAAAATCAAGCGACGGCTTCACACTTAGTCATCCTGATCCGGAGATTCGCAAATTCTGGATTGATCACTGCAAAGCTTCACGGCGAATTGGTGCGTATTTCGGCGAACAATTGGGCCAAACCTGTGTGACCAACGTATGGGTACCGGATGGATTCAAGGACACCCCTGTTGACCGGATGGCTCCCCGCAAACGTTTGAAGGAATCCTTGGACGAAGTATTTGCAGAACCACTGAATCCGAAGCATAATCTGGATGCGGTTGAAAGCAAGCTGTTTGGTCTTGGTTCTGAAGCTTACGTTGTCGGCTCACATGAGTTTTATATGGGATACGGTTTGCAAAATGATACGTTAATCTGCCTGGATGCTGGTCATTTTCATCCAACAGAAGTGATATCTAACAAGCTGTCCTCTCTGGCATTGTTTACGAGTGGTATTCTGCTTCACGTTAGTCGTCCGATGCGCTGGGATAGCGATCATGTCGTTATTATGGATGACGAATTGCTTGAAATTGCCCGTGAATTGGTACGTCATGAGCTTCTCGGCACAACCCATATCGGACTGGACTTCTTTGACGCCAGTATTAATCGTGTGGCAGCATGGGTGGTCGGCACCCGTAATACAATTAAAGCTTTGCTGCGAGCTATGCTGGAACCGGTAGACGCTTTAAAACAGGCGGAACTGGATGGAGATTACACGACACGCCTGGCTTTGACGGAGGAGTTCAAATCCTATCCATTTGGCGCAGTATGGGACTACTATTGTGCTCAGCAAGGTGTGCCTGTCCGTGAGCAGTGGATTAAAGAAGTTAAGTCTTATGAGCAGGATATACTTCAATCAAGGTAAAATAATGCGAAAACCCTGTTATTACAGGGTTTTTTTGTTTACATATAAAATATTTTGATCATACAGCTTGATCGATGTTATTTGTCGACAGCTGAATGGTAGCTTGCAGGCTCAGTATTTGTCATACTATAACTAGGTCCTTAATGAATGATCAAAGAGGTCTTTAAAGGAGAGGTGGGGTTGGTATCTCTAGTGCAGATGCGATAATTGTAGTGGGTGTATCTGGAGCCGTTATTTTTTTAATCGCACTAGTCGTTGTTATTACATGGTTAGTTTTAAAGAGAAAAAAGAAGGATAATAAACGAATATAAAATACAGAGTAGTTGCTGATTAAGCCTTGTTTCAAGAATTTTTTTTCTTGTTTAATAACAAACTTAAATTCTCATTTGTTCATATAAATTAACTAACTCTCATAAACCACGTCGGAACGAAAATTCCGTACGTGGTTTTTGGCATATATCCGTTGTTGTGTATAACCAAAGCGTTTATTTCCATACTAGGAATACACAAGAAGAAATTGAGGATCACTATACAGAGGCGGGTGAAGGTATATTGAAGTTTGCTCATAACAAACTGTATATTGCTGCACTTGGCGGCGTGAATGAAATCGGTAAAAACATGTATTTGATTCAATATGATCAAGACATCATTGTGATTGACTGTGGTTCGAAGTTTCCCGATGAAACAATGCCGGGCATTGATCTTATCGTGCCGGATGTGACGTATCTGCTCGAAAATCAGGATAAAGTAAAGGCCCTTGTTGTCACGCATGGACATGAAGACCATATTGGAGGAATTCCGTATCTTTTAAAACAAATCAATATTCCCGTCTACGCTTCCAGGCTAACACGAGGTCTAATTGAGTTGAAATTGAGAGAGCATAACTTGTTGCGCCAATCAGACCTGCACACCATTGATGCAAACTCTCAGATCACGCTTGGGAGTATCGCCGTCTCATTTTTCGCAACGAGTCACAGTATTCCGGACTGTCTGGGTATTTTCTTTCAGACGCCGGCAGGCAATGTGGTTCACACGGGCGATTTCAAATTTGATATGTCCCCTGTAAACGGCCCTTTCCCGGATTTACACCGCATGGCTGAGATTGGGAAACAAGGGGTGCATGTGCTTCTTTCCGAGAGTACCAATGCCGAAAGACCGGGTTTCACTCCTTCAGAACGTGTTGTCGGAGATCATATTCTGGATGCTTTTATTCGTGCGAAGCAAAAAGTGTTTATCTCTACCTTCGCATCCAATATCAGCAGAGTTCAGCAGATCGTGAATGCTGCATTTCAGACTGGTCGCAAGCTTGCACTGCTTGGACGAAGCATGATTAACGTCGTGAATGTTGCAAGTGAACTCGGTTATCTCGACGTTCCGGATGGACTGTTGATTGAGGCCGCTGATTCAGGACAGTTTCCGCGGGAGCAGGTGGTTGTGCTATGTACGGGAAGCCAGGGAGAGGCGATGGCGGCTTTGTCCCGGTTAGCTGCGGGTAAACATCCTCAAGTTAGCATTGAATCTGGAGATACGGTTATTATTGCAGCAGGAGCCATACCTGGCAACGAAAGAAACCTTGCCCATGTCATCGACAACCTGTATGTTCTGGGCGCTCGCGTAATTTATGGCTCCAGCGGAGCGGCGGGTATGCACGTATCCGGTCATGGAAGTCAGGAAGAGCTGAAACTGATGCTTACACTGATGAAACCGGATTATTTGGTACCGATTCACGGCGAATTCCGGATGCTGTACCAGCACAGATTGCTTGCGGAATCTGTAGGAATTGAGCAAAGTCATGTGTTTATCGTCAATAATGGAGATATGGTGGAATACAGAGACGGAACAGCTTCATTGGGTCCGAAGATTGCCTCAGGTAACAGCTTGGTGGACGGGCTTATTATCGGTGACGTTGGCAATGTTGTGCTTCGGGATCGCAGGCAGCTATCATCGGATGGGATGCTAGTCATTGTAACCACGCTTAGCAAAACAGAAAAACAAATGGTTGCCTCCCCGGAGATCATCTCTAGAGGTTTTGTTTTTGTGAAGGACTCAGAACAATTCATGAAGGAGATTCACGAACGGGTCGTTAACCGCATGGATGAATTAACGGGTGCCGGGGTCAATCAGTGGAATGTGATCAAACGGAAGCTGAAGGATGAGATCGGTCATTACATTTATGCACAAACCAAGCGCAGACCGATGATTTTACCGATTATTATTGAGGTTTGAACTCAATGTTTGCTGGCAGAACGGAAGGCTATCCGTTCCTGATCTCTTTATACGTATGTGTTTACAAAATGACTTTGCCAAGCTCGGTTCGATTCGTATGGAGCACACGACGTCGTGTGCTTCTGCGTGAACCGGGCTTTTTTGCTATGTTATCCTGCCCATATTCGATGAGCTTTGCGATTTGCGTTATAATACATAAATGAATGATTTTATTGACACTAGAGGAGTTTCTTATGAATAAAACGATTTCAGATATTGCTCAAATGGCAGGCGTGGCGAAGAGTACCGTATCTCGTTTCCTGAATGGCGGTTCGGTCAGTGAGGATACCCGTCAGAAGATTGAGCGTATTATTAAAGAATATAATTATGTTCCGAATACCTTTGCGCAGAGTCTCAAAGCAAAAAAGACCAGCATTATCGGTACAGTGGTTCCAAGGCTGGATTCCTATGCGACATCACAGACGCTAATCGGCATTGATGAGGAGCTAAGAGGGCTGCAATATCAGATGCTCATTGCCAATACGAGTCAGGATATGCAGCGTGAGATAGATGCTATTTATGATTTTGCCAGACAAAAAGTGTCCGGGATCATTCTGCTTGCCGCTGAAATAACGGATGCACATCTGAAGGCCATAGAAGACATCCAGCTTCCCGTGTTACTGGTAGGACAGCAGCATGAGTTACTGCATAGTCTCATTCACAACGACGAACAAGCCGGGTATCTGATGGGCAAATATGTTGTGGAACAAGGACACCGGGACATCGTGTACATGGGGGTAAGCGAGAAGGACCAGGCTGTAGGTATCCATCGTAAACAAGGGTTTAAACGTGCCATTGAAGAGTGCAGTGATTGCACGGTGAGGTATTATGAAACGAGCTTCAAAATGTCAGAGGCAGTGCTTACGGCAGCGGAGATTTTGCAAGAAAACAGGCCCTCTCTTATCGTTGCAGCGACAGATAATATTGCGATGGGCGTCATGAAAACCGCGTCCTTTCAAAAAGTCCGCATCCCGCAGCAAATGTCAGTAGCCGGGTTCGGCGGATACGATATCACTGAAATGATTCATCCGACATTGACTACGGTAAAATATCATTATTTGCAGGCCGGAAAACTCGCCGCAAGTCATATTAGCAAGCTGGTTAAAGGGGAGAGTATAAGTCAGCACACCGTTATGGATGTTGAATTAATCCCCCGAGAAAGCGTTGACAAAATATAAATCGATCCTTTATGATAATTCCATCGAACCGGTTCCATTCTAGTTTTTAGTTTGAGAATGATGACACCGGTCGGCAACAATGGTTGTATGGAATTATTTTTTTGTCTAATTTGGAACCGGTTCCTCTAAGAGTGGAACTTCTGATTTTGCATCATGATTGGAGATTGATATGACGTATGAAAATGACAAGAGAGCAGCTCTATCGGCGGATTGAGCAAGCTGAACCGGGAGAGATTGCTGCACTGGAAGCTAAGATCGCTGCATGTCCATGGAGACAGGGTTACCATATTCAGCCCGTAACCGGTTTGCTTAACGATCCGAACGGATTTTCCTTTTATGAAGGTTACTACCATCTGTTTTATCAATGGTTCCCTCTTGGAACGGAGCACGGCATGAAATACTGGTATCATACCCGTTCTAAAAATTTGGTGACTTGGGAGAATGTTGGTATTGCGATTGAACCCGGAACTCCTTATGACTCCCACGGAGCGTATTCCGGAAGTGCGATTGAAAAAGATGGCATGTTAAACCTGATCTACACAGGCAATACGCGAGATGAGAATTGGATTAGACATCCGTTTCAGTGCTTGGCGTTCATGGATGAGCAGAATGTAATCACAAAATTCGAGCATCCTGTCATTTCTGACGTACCGACTGGATATACCGAGCATTTCCGAGATCCGAAGGTGTGGCTGCACGAAGATGTCTATTATGGTGTCATTGGAGCCCAGCGTACGGATGAGACAGGATGCACGGTACTGTATTGCTCGGAAGATTTGAAACATTGGCAGTTTCTTGGTGAGATCGGTACAACATTGTCTTCCTTTGGTTACATGTGGGAATGCCCCGACTATCTGGAGCTGGAAGGCCAAGGAGTACTCATCTTCTCACCACAAGGCATTCCGGCCGAATCAGACCGATACCAAAACATCTATCAATCGGGATACCTCATTGGTGAACCTCTAAACCTGGATACGAGAGAATTCACACATGGGGAGTTTGAGGAACTGGATCGTGGATTTGACTTTTATGCGCCGCAAACGATGCAATCTCCAGACGGAAGACGAATCCTGGTTGCATGGATGGGACTTCCTGATCTGACGTATCCCACAGATGACAGTGGCTGGGCCCATTGTTTAACGATTCCACGGCAATTATCGATTCAAGGCGGCAAGCTTATTCAGCGACCCGTTCCTGAAATGGCTCAGTTGCGCAAGGATCAGCAAGGTATTCGGACTCAGGACTCGCTTAGCAATGAAAGCCGATCCTTTGCAGGCTTTAATGGTATCGCTTACGAACTCCAATGTGAGATTAGCCAGAACGATGCAGACCTTGTGGGCATTGAGTTCCGGGCGAGCGATACGGAGAAAACGGTCATTCAGTATGATCGCCTTCAGCGCAAACTTATATTGGATCGCAGTCAGTCTGGTGCGACACTATCTGAAGCCAATGGCACCATTCGCACCTGTACTTTGGATGAAGATATAGATGTAGATGCTGTAATTAAGCTGCATATGTTCGTAGATTCGTCCTCGGTTGAGATATTTGTCAACGATGGACAGGAAGTCTTCACTAGCCGAATCTTCCCAAGCCGAGACAGTACGGATATTCGATTTTTTGCACACGGAGGCAAGGTGGATTTCAGAGCGGTTATGTGGAATGTTTAGATTGAATGAGAGAGGGATGAGACAACATGTCGGATAATCAGCGCATTGCTAAAGAGGTCATCCAGGCTGTCGGGGGAAAAGACAATATCGCCTCCTTTGCACATTGTGCAACGCGGCTTCGCATCATGGTGAAGGATAAAGAGCAGATTGATCAGAAACAAGTCGAAAACATTGACAAGGTGAAGGGTGCCTTTTTCAACTCGGGCCAATATCAGATTATTTTCGGCACAGGTACAGTCAACCGAATTTTTGAAGAGGTGGAGAAGCAGGGGATTGAAGGGACATCGAAAGAAGATGTGAAGAGTCAGGGGAAAAAGGAAGGCAATGCATTCCAGCGGGCTATTCGCACATTTGGTGATGTCTTTGTTCCGATTATTCCTGTACTGGTAGCGACAGGGCTATTCATGGGGCTGCGCGGTCTGCTTACGCAAAATGAAATTCTGGCGTGGTTCGGCGCAACGCCCGATGACATATCGCCAAACTTTTTGCTGTTCACGCAGATTCTAACGGATACGGCTTTTGCATTTCTGCCTGCGCTTGTCGCCTGGTCTGCATTCCGCGTATTCGGCGGGAGCCCCGTGCTCGGGATTGTACTTGGTCTGATGCTGGTGAATCCGGCGCTGCCGAATGCTTATGCTGTAGCCGATGGCTCGGCGCAACCCTTGCATATGTTCGGGTTTATCCCCGTCGTAGGGTATCAGGGATCAGTCCTGCCTGCCTTTTTTGTAGGTTTACTCGGTGCAAAGTTTGAAAAAGTATTGCGTAGACGTGTGCCTGAGGCACTGGATTTGATTTTGACTCCATTCATTACGCTAACGGTGATGATTACACTTGGACTATTCGCTATTGGTCCTGTATTTCACTCACTTGAAGAGTGGGTTCTGCATGGCACAACGGCTGTACTCGATCTGCCTTACGGAATCGCAGGCATTATTATCGGTTTTTTCCATCAGATCATTGTGGTTACGGGTGTACATCATATCTTTAACTTTCTTGAGATTCAATTGCTTGAAAAAACGGGCTTCAATCCGTTTAACGCGATTATTACATGTGCAATGGCTGCACAAGGAGCGGCATGTCTTGCGGTGGGACTGAAAACTAAAAATATGAAGCTCAAAGCACTCGCGCTTCCTTCATCGTTATCTGCATTCCTTGGTATCACTGAACCCGCCATCTTTGGTGTGAATCTGCGTTATATGAAACCATTTGTAATGGGCCTGATCGGGGGAGCCGTTGGTGGTTTCATCGCTTCACTCTTTCATCTGCAAGGTACGGGTATGGCAGTAACGGTAATTCCCGGAACACTGCTATATCTGAATAGTCAATTGCCTTTGTACATTTTGTCCAACGTAACGGCAATGGCGATTGCTTTTGCACTGACATGGTTCTTTGGTTATAAAGATCAAGCTGTAGAGACAGCTTCCGACACTGGTTCGAAAAATATGGAATCAACGACTGAGTCATCCGCATCGAACTTAACTTCATCTACGTCTGCATCGGTAACGGAATCGGTCAACACCGCATCTCGTCCCAAAGTGAAACTACTTGAGATTGCATCCCCGATCCATGGTACACTCGTTGAACTGGAGCAGGTACCTGATTCGGCATTTGCGGAAAAACATATGGGAGAGGGCTTCGCCGTCGAGCCTTCCGAAGGCAAAGTATATGCTCCGTTTGATGGCGTTGTTGCCCATGTCATGGATAAGAGTAAACATGCGGTTATTTTAGAGCACGAGACAGGAGTTCAACTGCTGGTTCATATCGGTATCAATACCGTCGGTCTGAAAGGAAAAGGCTTTGTTACTCATGTGAAAAGCGGGGATTCCGTGCTTACTGGACAACTACTCATTGAATTTGATATGGATATCATCGAGGAGGCTGGACTGCCGTTGATTACTCCTGTGCTGATCCCGAGCGGGAATGAGTTTATTGCTTCTGTGAGAGCGATAACCAGTGGTATCGTGCAGGCGAATGAGAAAAAGGTACTGACGGTGGAGTTTGCGGAGCCGCAATAGGAGATATCATGTAAAATAAGAGCTACAAAAAAAGGGAAACCGGGTGGATACATCCTCCGCAGGTTTCCCTTTTTTCTAATCCTATTATAATCCGGCATTCCGCTTAAGTCGTTCTGCAATCTGAAGAAAGTCCTCCGGCGATATTCCAGGAGCAAATTCTTCCGGTAGATCAGGAAGCTCGGGAATGGGCCCTCCGTAACCCGGTAAACCTGCAAAGGCCTCCAGTTTACCTCCGTCGGTAGGATGCACACCCTTCCATATCTGGGCAATCTGCTGATAATCCTTGTCACTGAACGTGTACAATCGTCTTTGTTCACCCATCGCTTCCCATTTGCGGGTGGTCTCAAACGCTTTGTTGTCAAGAGAGGGGATAGGAATCAGCTTCGTCACATCAACCCCGGTCGCAATCTCCAGAGCTTTGGCGTATGCCAGAATGTGCACACCGCCCCGGACAAGCAGATAACCTGTCATCTCACGAGCCGTATTGTTGTCGGTCATTTCGTACACTCTCATTTTGTGTGTTCTTGCACCACATTCCAAAAAGAAATTATGCAGCAGATCCAAAATCAAGTTACCACTGCTAAAAACATACGAGCCATTCCAAGGTCTTCCCATGGAATCATAGGGCAGTGCCGTCTGCGCGGATTCAATAAAATGCGAAGTCATACGTAAATCCTTGGCTATGCGAAGCGGTGTGGAGTCTGGTTCGCCAGGTGACGTTGAACCTTCAAGCATCAAATTAATCGTGTTCGCGACAAGTTCGACATGACCGAATTCTTCTGCTGTAATACTGGCAACAATGTCATAGAAGGGACGTAGCTTGGATCTGCCTCTGAAGTTAAACGATTGATACATGTAATTGTTCAGCGTTGACATCTCCCCATATTTTCCACCGAGCAATTCCTGTACGGCACTGGCTCCGTTGGGGTCGGGATTATTCGATATAGGCAATTCAATGGCAAGACGATCTACACGTTTAAACATGTCAATTCCTCCTCAATCCTCATTACAATCAAGGTATGAAGGTTGACTTGTACGTTATTCAATCTAATGTTGCGCCCTCTACGATGGAGCCATTTTTCGTAAGGGTATATTCAATGACAGTACCACTCCAGAAATGGAACTTGAGCTGGATTTCGCCATCTTTGGTTTCGTTAAAAAAGTTAGGTTTCAGTTCAATGACGTTACGATCATAATCCGGGCTAAACGTATAGGCGAATTCCTTAAATGACGTCCAGTTCTGAGGGCCGGCATTTTCTCCATTGGCATAGGTCGCTTCCATCGTTGCGAGCTGATCGCCACCAAATGTGACAGGGATAGCGAAAGCACTGGTTGTACCCTGCGCGTCATTTAAAACAGGTGTGTTGTATTGAATAATATTCAACGTCCAGTCTGCACCTGCACTGAACCCGGCTGTCAGTGTGGCATTTACCCCCAGCTTGCTTTCAGCAGTTAATCGGGTTAGCAGGCTTGATTTTAAAGTGAGTACACCGTTTCGAATCGAGTAATCTTTCCCTCGTAGAAGTGGAGTTGTGCCATTTTTCAGAGAAAAGAAGCGATTTCCATTCAAATGGAGATTAATTTTCACATCCTGAACGGGTTCATGTTGTTTTAGATAAACCTGATCGGTCTCTGCGGTGGATGAGCGCCCGTTCCAGCTCGCCTGGATCATATCAAACAGTTGTGGATCTGACCAGGTAAAGCTGGTGCGTCCAAAGTGTTGTCCATTGTCCCAAAGCATGGTTGTCATCTGTTTTTGCCAGGAATAATGTCCAACGAATTCAAAAAACTTTAATTTTTCACCTTGTTCGATCACACCTGTATGCTGGTCAAATCCGAGCAAACCGTACTCACCGATGATGACTGGAATACCTTTGGCTGTAAAGGCATCGTGCACACGGTCGAACGTGTCGGTAACGTCCTTTTGTACTTCGTCGTTGAATTTGGTAAATCCCGCAATGTTCACGCTGAAAGGCCAGAACCCGTAATAATGTACGGTAGCGATGAGATTAGGATCATCCAGCTTTTGAATCGTCCGACTCAACGCATCCAGATCAGGCTGAGCCGATGAAGTATGCATAGTGGGTAATACAAGTGGACGGGTATCATTGTTACCGCCGGACGATCTTACGATATGATGAAAAGAAGTATTTAACGTATCCAGCATGCGGTATCCGGTATCTGCATTCGTAGTGCCACCTTCGGTGAAGCGGGGTTCATTGACACTCTCGAACATCAGTTTCTCGGGTGCATCCTTGAACTTGTTTGCAATCTGTGTCCAAATGGCATTGTAACGCGCAAGAACGTGATCATAGTCTTTCTCCATGGTGCTGATCCAGCGCCAGGAATCATGATGCAGATTGATCATGACATAGAGGTCGGCATCAAGCGCCCAGCCTACGACCTCCTGAACCCGATTTATGTAAGCCGCGTCAATGTTGTAATCCGGTTTGTCACCGATGTGCGCTTCCCAGGTAACGGGTATACGAATGCTTTTGTACCCTTGATCGGCAATCGATTGTATCAGCTCTTTCGTAATGCGCGGGTTGCCCCAAGCCGTCTCATCATCCCCGACTGCATCCAGCGAGTTACCCAGATTCCAGCCTGGTTCCATTGCATTAACATAAGTTTGCATTTTACTTACGGGGGCTGGTTTACTGTCGGGTTCGTGGGAGCTTGTTGCAGCAGAGGCCATGGCCGTGGAGAGCATAGACAGAACCAAGGCGGCAACAACGGTGATCGAGAGGATGGACTTTCGTTTTTTTGGCATCAATAACATCTCCTTTTTTAAAATCAAGATGATGAACCTAAAATACTGAAAGCGTTTTCTGAACAGTAAATATATCACAGTTAACAGGAAGGAAATACCAGTACAATTGGAATAAAATTCATTCGATAATTAGTGCTTATCTGCTGCATTTGATTTATATTTATATGAATGTAGTACACTGAACTAACGTGGACAATACAGGAGGGCACTTATGATGAAACTCGATGCACATCAACATTTTTGGAATTATAACATTCGTGATTATGGATGGATCGGTGAAGAGATGAGTGTGATTCAGCGTTCATTTCTGCCAGAAGACCTAGAGCCAATACTTACGGATTCCGGCGTCTCGGGCTGTGTAGCTGTTCAAGCGCGCCAAACTCTTGAAGAAACCGAGTGGCTTCTCGAACTTGCGGACAAGCATGGTTTCATTAAAGGCGTAGTTGGCTGGGTAGATCTACGCTCTGAGGAAGCCTCATCTCAACTGGAAAAGTTTGCGGCTAACCCGTGGCTGAAGGGGGTTCGTCATGTCATTCAGGACGAGCCTGATGTAAAGTTCGTGTTGCGTGAGGATTTCCAACGAGGCATTGCCCTGCTGGAACAGCACGATTTAGCCTACGATTTACTCGTATCGAAGGAGCAACTGTCCTATGCGGTAGAATTGGTTCAAAAGTTCCCACAGCAGCGTTTTGTCATTGACCATCTGGCTAAACCGGACATTAAGGCCGGAATTGGTTCGCCTTGGAAGGAAACCATGGAAGCGATTGCGGCATATCCAAATGTCTATTGCAAATTGTCTGGTATGGTCACCGAAGCAGATTGGAACCAGTGGACACAGGAAGACTTTGCCCCTTATCTGGATACGGTACTTCAAGCCTTTGGACCAAAGCGAGTGATGTACGGATCGGACTGGCCTGTGTGCACCGTAGCAGGTACATATGCACAGGTTTTCAATCTGTTGCAAACGCATGTTCTGAGCTTACCAGAAGCGGAGCGGCAGCTGATTTTTGGTGATAACTGTGCTACATTTTACAAATTATAAGCATTTGAGAAACGGTGCTGACATAAAAAAGTAAACCTTTGATAAGCCAACAGGTATGTCTAATTAAAATGCGCGCGTTGACATATTTCCTGTTTCTTGGTAATGTTTTATCTAATCCGCATAATGTTTTCTGGGAATGTTACCGAATACGGGCATAACCTGAGCTGGCTTGTGATACACGCTAAGTGTATACAGGCTGGTTCGGGTTTTTTCTATTTTCCAAGTGGCAGATCTGGAGGGCAGAAAAGGGGCGGATCATGGAGTTACATATTTGAAAGGAGAATACAAATGACAACATTTAAATTTCCTGAAAACTTTCTGTGGGGTGGAGCGATTGCGGCCAATCAGGCAGAGGGAGCATACCTTGAAGGCGGTAAAGGGCTGAGCATCGTTGACCTGTTGCCGACGGGAGAAAACCGGAGAAGCATTATGAAAGGAAATGTGCCAGCGTTCACACCGCTCGCTAGCGAGTTTTACCCATCACATGAAGCGATTGATTTCTATCATAGATACCCGCAAGATATTGCTCTTTTCGCCGAAATGGGGTTCAAAGCATTACGTGTATCGATCGCCTGGGCACGGATTTTCCCTACAGGTGAGGACGTAGAGCCGAATGAAGCGGGTTTACAATTTTACGATGATCTATTTGATGAACTGTTAAAACATGGGATCGAGCCGGTGGTTACGCTGGCACACTTCGATGTTCCTGTACATCTGATTGAGAAATATGGCAGCTGGAGAAGTCGCAAACTGGTGGATTTGTTTGAGAACTATGCCAAAACGGTATTTACCCGTTACAAAGATAAAGTGAAATACTGGATGACGTTCAACGAGATCAACATGTTGCTTCATCTTCCTTTCCTTGGTGCCGGACTGGCGTTTACGGAAGGTGACAACATCAAAGAAATTCAATACCAAGCGGCACACCATCAACTCGTTGCAAGTGCGCTTGCCGTTAAAGCTTGTCATAAGATCATTCCTGATGCCATGATTGGTTGCATGCTTGCAGCAGGTAGCTTCTACCCTTACACGTGTAATCCCGAAGATGTATTCCAGGGCATGGAGAAGGACAGAGAGTCCTATTTCTTCATCGACGTGCAATCACGCGGGGAGTACCCGGGTTATGCTAAACGTTTCTTCAAGGATCACAACTTGAACATTGTGATGGAACCGCAGGATGCTGACATTTTGCGAAACCACACGGTAGACTATATCGGATTTAGCTATTATTCCAGTCGGACAACCAGTACAGATCCTGAAGTGAATAAAAATATGACCAGTGGCAACGTGTTCGGTTCCATAGCGAATCCATACTTGGCCAAATCGGAGTGGGGATGGACGGTTGATCCCAAAGGTTTCCGTATTACGGCAAATCAGCTACATGACCGTTATCAGAAACCGCTGTTTGTGGTGGAAAATGGCTTTGGTGCACATGATGAGGTTAATGCTGATGGTGAAGTCGATGATTCGTACAGAATCGATTATTTGAAACGCCATGTAGCTGAGATGGGTGAAGCCATTCAGGATGGATGTAACATTATCGGTTATACCAGCTGGGGGCCTATTGATATTGTCAGTGCCTCTTCCGGGGAGATGAGAAAACGTTACGGTTACATCTACGTGGATCGTGACAACGAAGGTAAGGGCGAATTAACTCGGATCAAAAAGAAAAGCTTCGAATGGTATAAAAATGTCATTGCGTCTGGCGGTACAGACCTGGAAGACAATTAATCTCATTGTTTTTTAAAACAGCTGTCTCCAAGGATGAGGAAGTTGCAGGATACATGTAACTTCCTCATGTCTGACCGTTGAAAGCGTTGACATATAACGCAGTTCACGCTATACTTGACGCAAATATATCGTTACTGGGATTGTTACTACATCACACGCGTAGGCAAAACCTGAGCACCAAAAAAAGCAGACCGCCACGTCTTGTTTATTTTGTGATGCTCCAGGTTTTTTTTTGCATGCCCGTAATTGAATATATCTTGGCGACTAGAGAGTGGAACGTGACGGGGGGATTGAAGTGAAAATAGCAAAGGTTATCAACAATAACGTCATTAGCATCTATCAGGCCGACGGGGCAGAGCTTGTGGTGATGGGACGTGGGATTGCCTTTAAGAAGAAGCCGGGAGATAAAGTAGACGAGACCCGCATTCAAAAAGTATTTGCTTTAAAAAACAAACAGACATCCGATAATTTCAAAACGCTTTTACGTGAAGTTCCGATGGAGCTTGTTGAGATTGTGGAGGAAATGATTGCCCATGCGCGTGACAATTTGGGACGTAAATTGAATGAGAACATCTATGTCTCACTTACAGATCATATTCATTTTGCCATCGAGCGTTATCATGAGGGAATCGAAATTAAAAATGCTTTGATGTGGGAGATCAAGCAGTTGTACAAGGCCGAGTTTGGGCTGGGACTTCGCATGCTGGAGCAGATTAACAGTAGGATGAATATCGAGCTCCCACCAGATGAAGCGGCTTTTATTGCGCTACATATTGTAAATGCGGAAATGAACGAAGAAGTGATTACGACGATGAATATTACGAAGTTTATCCAGCAGATTATTAATATCGCCAAGTATCATTTCAAAATGGAGTTTGATGAGGAGTCTCTCAGTTACTTCCGTTTTATCACACACCTCAAGTTTTTCTCCCAGCGAGTGCTTAGTGGGACGCATTATGACAACAATTATGATCATTTTTACGACATGATTAAGGAGAAACATCCCGAAGCAGCAGCATGTGTAGAGAAAATTGCATTGTTTGTCAAAAAAGAATATGATCATGAACTCACCAATGAGGAAAAGTTATATCTTACGGTACACATCGAACGTGTCGTGAATCGTTAACATTTTAATTATTGACATAAATGGGTATATTATAATATTATGTTTATAACAGGAATTGAATACGATTTAACTGGGATTGTTACTGGTTATGCAGGCAAAACCTAAGTCATGTGTATTTCGGCATTTTATGTCCATTTACGCAAGGCTTAGGTTTTTTGTGTGCAAAAAAATCGGTAGGAGCCTGTTATATAAATTGAATTATCATTTACACATCAACGAAGAGGACAGAAAAAACCTGGAAAAGCGAAGCGTTCGCCTTTATCATCGGATTTTTCCCATTTTAAAAAGAATCAAAAAATCTGAGGATAACAGCGATTGGAAGGTTATTCTGTCATCGGAGTGACCGTGTAAAAGACTTTCAGTTCAATTTTATAGACACAACGTAGGAGGGCAAATTATGAGTCAAGAAAAATTGGCTAGAGAGATTGTTGAACGGGTTGGCGGTGAGAAAAACGTACAATCACTGGTACACTGTGCAACTCGGTTGCGGTTTGTATTGAAGGATGATTCCAAGGCTGACAAAGCAGGTTTGGAGAAAACGGAAGGTGTCATTGCCGTTAAGGAAAACGGTGGACAATTCCAGGTTGTCGTGGGCAACAAGGTTCCTGAAGTCTACCAGGCGATTGGTCAGATCAGCAATATTTTGGACGATTCATCGAGTAAAGAAAAAAGTAGCAAAAAGGTTAAGGGGTTAGGCGGTATCATTGACGTCATCTCCAGTATCTTCGCACCGCTCCTTGGTGTAATGGCTGGAGCCGGTATTTTAAAAGGGCTGTTGCTGATTGCCAACAATGTCGGTTGGCTTGAAAAGACAGACACGACCTATATCATTCTGTATGCTGCAGCAGATAGTTTGTTCTACTTCTTGCCGTTGCTGTTAGCGGTTACAACAGCACGTAAGTTCCAAGGTAATGCATTTGTTGCATTGACCATAGCAGGTGCACTGATCTATCCAACGATTATTCAGTTGAAAACGGACGGAACACCAACAGACTTTTTCGGTATTCCCGTAGTCCTGATGAGTTATGCTTCGACTGTTATTCCTATTATTCTAGCTGTTATTGTGATGAGCAAGCTGGAGAAGTTCTTTAACAAGATACTTCACGATAGTATTAAAAACTTTGTTACACCGCTATTTTTACTTGTTATTATGGTTCCGCTCACACTGCTTGTCTTCGGACCATTCGGTGTATATGTTGGTAACGGCATTGCATCGGCGATGGTGGCTGCATTCGGATTCAGCCCGCTACTTGCCGGAGCGGTAATGGGTGCAAGCTGGCAGCTGCTCGTGATCTTCGGTGTACACTGGGGTCTGGTGCCTGTATTTATTAATAACATTGCCGTACACGGTCAGGATGGTGTGAAGCCAGCAGCAACAGCTTCTGTCTTTGCTCAAACGGGTGCAGCATTTGGTGTCATGCTCAAAACAAAAAACAAAAAATTGAAAACACTCGCTGGTTCCTCAACACTTACAGCTCTGTTCGGGATCACTGAACCGGCTATTTACGGTGTAACTTTGCCGCTGAAACGTCCATTTATTGCAGGGGTTATCGGTGGTGCCGTCGGTGGTGCCATTATCGGTCAGGCAGGTACGCAAGCTTTTGCTTCCGGTGCGCCTGGATTGCTGACCTTGCCAATCTTCTACGGTCCGGGTGGTCAAGGTTTTCCAGGCTTGATTATCGGTATCGCCGCATCGTTCATTGTTTCCGCAGTATTAACGTATATCATGGGCTTCAAAGACCCTGTCGATGATGAAGAGACAAAGGGAGAATCCGTACCATCTGCAGGAGCAGCGGCTACACCTCGTAAAGATGCTTCTTCGAAGTCATCTGCTCAGGCTACAGCTACTTCCGATCAAGAAGTATTAAGCCCGATTGAAGGTAAAATTGTTGATTTGGCCGAGGTTCCAGATCCGGCGTTTGCTTCAGGCGCGATGGGTAAAGGGATTGCAATCGAGCCGTCAACAGGACGGGTTGTTGCTCCTTTTGATGGGACGGTAACCGTCGCTTTTAAAAAGAAACATGCGCTTGCTGTGGTTTCGGATTCCGGTGCGGAGATTCTGGTACATGTGGGTGTGGACACAGTCAAACTTGATGGAGAACATTTTATCTCTTACATTGAGGAAGGCGATAGAGTGAAGGTAGGTGATCTGCTGCTGGAATTCGATATTGAACAAATTAAAGCGGCTGGTTATCATACCGTGACACCAATTATTGTAACGAATTCGGCAGATTATAATGATGTTGTTCCGCAAGCTACTGGACAAGTAAGCAACAAGGATATGCTTTTGAAAATTGTCGGAACAGAAGCGAGTAAAGCCTAAGACTAGCTTAACGATACATTTCGATGATTCACTAATGGATAAATTGCAATAATTTATCTTCATATAAACAAACAACCGCTCAAGAAAAATGTGGCGGTTGTTTGTGATTCGTTCCTAATAAATAGTTGTTTAGGGAAGGAAGCTTGCTGTTAACTTGCTTTTACTACATTAGAGTGCATATGACCTGTCAGCCGCGAAGGCGGATATACGATGCGAACTGGAGCAATGATGATTGTGGCGAAGATGGCTTTGACCAAATCACCGATAATATAAGGGTAGAAGCCTTGAATCATCGCATCCGATAACGACATGCTGAATCGATAAGCCAGCCAAGGAACACCTGTAACATAGATTAACAGGGAACCAAACAACTCAATAATGATAAAAGCAAACAAAAATCCTTTGAATCCCCGAATTTGTACTTTGGAGAGGAATAGACCCATGAGCAATGCGGCAAACGGCCACATTATTACGTATCCTCCGGTTGGCCCCAGTAGCACACCAAGACCGCCTGTACCGTGTAATAGAGGGAAACCAAGGCCTGTAAGAACAACGACAAGGGCTATACTTAGAAAGCCATAGAGTGGCCCGAGCAGTCCACCGGCCAACATCACTGCTAAAGTTTGTAACGTGATGGGTACAGGTGAAAAGCCAAGAGGAATGCTTATGTATCCGAAAATAACGAGAATAGCAGCCATAAGTGCACTAAATACAATGCCTCGCAAAGATAATTTCATGTTTGTACAATCCTTTCGATTTTGATAGAATTATTGTTAACCTATTATTAATATTTGGTTGACGATTAGGATATTATCATATAATTTCAGAATGTGAAAGGACTAATTTCGAAATGCAAGACAAGTTACCTATCATTTCATTGCTAGATGTCCGTGTGCACTACGCTACTGAAGGCGGTGAAGTTAAAAAGGCACTGGACGGTGTCTCGCTTACGCTCAAAGCGGGAGAATGGTTAAGTATCGTGGGTGCTAATGGCAGTGGGAAAAGCACGTTAGCCGGATTGCTGCTTGGTTTCATTCCCTTATCCGCCGGAGAGCGAAATGTGCCTGCAAACCTGACCATTCGGGGTGTGTTACAGCAGCCCGATGCACAGGTGCTGGGAGATACGATTGAAGAAGAATTTCATTTTGCTTTATCGCATTTACGTATATCGAGCGAAGAGAAAGCTAGACGTAGACAAGAAGCGCTACATCTTGTGGGACTTCACCACCCGCTGGATATGGTGATCGCCCGTTTGTCCGGTGGACAGAAACAGTTACTTAACATTGCTACAGCCCTTGCGGCCAAGCCGGATGTACTGATTATGGATGAACCTGCAGCGATGCTTGATCCTGATGCGAGAGACCGCATAGAACGGATTGTGCAGTCCGTCACGAGGAACGGTACGGCAGTAATCTGGATTACTCACCATCTGGAGGAAGCGACCTTATGTGATCGGATTATGGCTATGAGTAAGGGGAAATGTATCTATGACGGCATACCGGAATCTTTTTTCTATCCAGAGGCTACAGCTATGGAGACATCATCAGATACGAACCCGTATGAAAGGCTTGAATCTCCTTGTGAAAAGGTCGGGCTGGAACCGCCTTTCACAGTGAAGACATGCCTGATCTTGAAACAGCGGGGAAGACTGAAGGGTGTTAACCCCCTCCGGCCTGAGCAGCTTGCGAAGGAGGCTGCGCGTTGGTGATTGCACTTAATAATATATACGTGCGAGTTCATGACGAAACGAAACGAACCTTACTTGATCATATTTCGGTAACAATGAACCGTAGTGAAATCACACTGCTTCTGGGCTGCACTGGCTCTGGCAAGACAACGCTACTGCAGACGATAGCTGGTCTTAAGCAGCCGGATTCCGGGGACATTACGCTTGCAGGAGAGCCGATGTGGCATGACGGCAAGGTACCTAAGTCCGTTTTGTTTCAGATGGGACTTGTGTTCCAGTTTCCAGAGCAACAATTGTTTGCCCGAAATATTAAGCGAGAGCTGTTATATTCCCTTCGCCCTTATCGTTTGAGTGAAGCTGAGCAAGAACAGCGGATCGAAGCAACCTTGGCACACTGGGACCCGCATAGAGGAGATGATTCAGAGCGACGTTTTCATTTGGACAGGTCGCCCTTTGCACTTAGTGGTGGAGAAAAGCGCAGATTAGGACTTGCACTTGGTTATGTGACCCAGCCAGACTGGCTTTTGTTAGATGAACCTAGCGCAGGGCTTGAGGCACAGAGTATCAAGTTGCTGCTTGATTCACTGCATGAGCATCGTGTGGAAGACGGAGGAGCGGTCATTGCGACACACGACCTGGATACATTCCTGCCACATGCAGATCGTGTACTTTTATTAAGGGAAGGGCGTTTGGAAGCAGACCTGACGCCGCTGGAACTGTATCAGCATCCGGAGATATTAGTGCAAGCGGGAATCGGTCTGCCTCCATCCATGCGACTAGCGGCTCAGCTGAGGGAGGCAGGGATGCCGATCAGTTCTCAAGCGATGACTCCGGAAGAAATGGCGGAATCCATTTTAAGATCTGGGATGGAGATGACGGATGCTTCTCTCAACGCGGAGAGTGACAATGACACCGTTGCGATGACACAAGAGACATGTACAAGGACATCTGGATCGGTTATTTCCAAAGCAGATGGGCGTGAATCTTCTGTTTCTTCTATAACAGACTCATTGTTGAATGTTAACCAAAGTACAGTCCCTTCTTCGAGTTCATTCAGTTCTTCCAGCCGTCTGAAAAGCATAATGGACCCGCGTCTGAAATGGATATTGTATATGTTGCTTGTTACAGCGGCGATGCTTCAGCATCATTGGGGAGGACTAACGTTAACTCTGATTCCTGTGGCTGGTGCTTTGGCAATCTTGCCTCGTCAGATGCTGATAGGATGTATCAAGTTGATGAAACCACTTGTTTTGTTTTTTGTTCTTTCTACAGCGTTATCGGGCAGTACCCTGACGACAGGAGAAAGCGGGATTCAACTGGGCTTTTCCTTGACTCAGGCCGAGGGAACATTACTTAATCTCTACCGCTTGTTCATCGTAACCCTTGCAAGTCTGTGGTTCTCACTTACGACGCCATATGGACGCATGGTTGAAGGACTGAACTGGGTGCTGGCTTACGGGCGAAAAATCAAGCTACCTGTAGCTTCGTTTGCACTGGCTGTATCCTTGGTTTTTAGATTTATTCCAATGATTTGGAGTGAGTGGCAACGCTTTTCACTGATCGTAAGGGCACGCGGAAAAGCGGCTTTGAAGCCAAATACGGTTCGGGTACGAGATTTAGGACCTATGGTTATTCCTCTGATCATGGCGTTGTTCCAGCGCGCTGAGGACATGACCATTGCGATGGAGATGCGCAAGGTGAGAGAAAACGGCGCGCTTGGCGCTCGTTCCTCACTTCTGTCCTGGAGCAGGCGGGATACCTGGATCAGTATCCTTGGACTGCTTGTGTTTGTTGTGCTGGTATCGTTGCGCCATTGGTAAGTGGCGTAGATGAATATGCTGATTTCGCTGTCGTATCAGCACCAGAAACGTAGTGTTTTCCATTGAAAATGCATAAAAACTTCACGTTTCGCTCACCTTAAAGGTGCGTTGATCATCTCAAGACGATCAGGAGGGACGAGTGATGGAAGAGAAGTTTTTGCAGGAAGATAGACGTGAATATACAGACGTGTCCACTGTAGAGTCGCAGCGGAATGACATTACGCTTGAGGAATTTCCGGAGGGTCCTTACGGTTCAACCTTGCTGTCTGAGTCGCTTGGGAAGAGCTCTCCGTGGCGAGCAGATCAGAGAACTGCACACCGTTTTGACTATGAGAACCATGAGTTGCACGAGGGTGAAGTACGGGATTATCCGGGTCAAGATGTCTTTGACGAAACGGTGCCAGATGATGTGCACGAACCTCAATACCCGGGTAAAATGTAATAACGTTTTTTGTCCAATTGAAATCCATATACGCAGCCTTCGGCGTGAAGAGTTCGTGCGAGGGCTGTTTTTCATTCTGTCTTATTACATCCAATTCAAGCAAATTTAAAAAATGTGTTTACTTCCGTACTGGAATTTTGATATTATAATCGCAATATCAAATGCAACGACGAGACGAGTAGATAAAAATCATTCTTTCATCAGAGAGCTCCGGTAGCTGAAAAGGGGCAAAGAACCTTTTATCGAATAAAGACTCTGAGCAGCACATCGGAATCGGCTTACGCTGAAGGATGGTGTGACAGGCGCTCCTGTTATAGAGCTAGAGTATAAACGGATGAAGACAGCATCTTACTAAGATGTGATCTGGTCATCTTTCACATACTTGAAGAGGTGAATATGGCGACATATTTGCGAATCTGGGTGGTACCACGAGTGTTCAATCTCGTCCCTGAGACTTTTGTCTTGGGGATGGGATTTTTTGGTTTTTCCGGAGCTGGGATTACACGCTTTGGATGGACCTGAATAGTGTGAATGATAGGGTAATCAAGTTTCAAATATCCCATGTACGATGACAGTAACAGATGATCTAACTTAAATTGAAAGGAAATGATGATTCCATGTCAGCAAAATTAAAAGTCGGTATTGTCGGAGGAACAGGAATGGTAGGTCAACGTTTCGTAGACCTGCTGGATCAACATCCGTGGTTTGAGGTAACAGCGATTTCAGCAAGTGCCAACTCGGCAGGTAAAACGTATGAAGAGTCTGTAAAGGGAAGATGGAAACTAGCGGTTCCAATCCCTGAGCCTGTGAAAAACATTGTGGTGCAAGATGCATCTCAGGTTGAAGCTTTTGCCAGCCAGGTTGATTTTATTTTCTGTGCCGTGGATATGAAAAAGAATGAAATTCAGGCGCTGGAAGAGGCTTATGCCAAAACAGGTACACCTGTCGTGTCCAACAACTCCGCACACCGCTGGACAGCAGACGTGCCAATGGTTATTCCTGAGATTAATCCAGGTCACTTGGCGGTTATTGAAGCTCAGAAAAAACGTCTGGGTACAACGACAGGTTTTATCGCTGTAAAACCAAACTGTTCCATCCAAAGTTATGTGCCGGCTCTACATGCATTGCGTGAGTTTAACCCGACACAGGTTGTAGCTTCCACATATCAAGCGATTTCGGGAGCAGGCAAAAACTTTACGGACTGGCCTGAAATGCTAGATAACGTGATTCCTTACATTGGTGGCGAGGAAGAAAAAAGTGAGCAGGAGCCACTGCGTATCTGGGGAAGTGTAGAGAATAATCAGATCGTTAAAGCATCTGCACCATTGATTACAACACAATGTATTCGTGTGCCGGTAACAGACGGACACTTGGCAACGGTTTTTGTGAACTTCGAGAAAAAACCGAGCAAAGATGAAATTCTGGAGCGTTGGTCTCAGTTTAAAGGTCGTCCTCAAGAGCTGGCTCTGCCAAGCGCGCCGAAGCAGTTCATTACGTACTTTGAGGAAGAGAACAGACCGCAGACTCAGCTGGATCGTGATATCGAGCGCGGCATGGGCGTTTCTACAGGCCGTTTGCGTGAAGACTCACTCTATGACTATAAATTTGTTGGATTGTCCCACAACACACTGCGTGGAGCAGCTGGTGGAGCCGTACTGATTGCTGAACTGCTCAAAGCAGAAGGATATATTCAACCGAAATAAGCGATTTTTTTTATATAATGTGAAAAGGCTCTTGAATCTGTCATCTCCAAGTGACAGTTCAGGAGCCTTTTTTATTCCATTTTCTGCAAGTAAAATCGATATCAAGCTGCTGAGGTTTTATCCGAGTTTCGCAATAGCTGAGAACGTCTGCCGAGCAAGTACCCTGAAAGGGAAGCAAGCATTTGCTGAAATACCATCCCAAGTACGACAGGGACAGCAACGGGCGGCGGAAAATAAGTAACTGCAAGAACGGCACCAGCGCTAATGTTACGCATTCCTCCGTTAAAAACAAGAGCCACTTGATCCGCTTCATTCCAACCTAGCCATCTCGCAATGAAGTAACTGAGTGCATAGCCGAAGGATGCCAGAAAAACGATAATTACCGCCAGCCCAGCCAAGCGCCAGTTGAAGTCAGCCAGATAGGGTGCGACAACCGAGCCATTAATGGCAACGACCGAAGCCATAAACAATTTGGATAATGGATTAAGCCGAGGTCCCCATACAGGAACGATCCCACCTTTAGTCCATTCATTCAGGAGCATACCCAGCAGTGAAGGGAAAACAATCATCCAGAATAGGCTGCTCATCATCGCTGCCGTATCCAGTGTGACGCTTGTGCCAACAAGCAGGGATAACACGCCGGGCACAACAAACGGAGCCAGCAAGGTATCAATCAGAATAATCGAAAGCGTAAGCGCAATATTCCCCCTGTAGATGCTTACCCATATAAAACTGCTAATACCCGTCGGAATGACCGCAGCGAGAACAAGTCCTGTGATAGTATAAGCATCGGTTGGAAACACAAGATGACCCATGCCCAGCGCAATAAGAGGCATGGCCAAATGCAAGATAAGAAGACAAACAAACAAGGGAAAAGGCTTTTTTAAGACATTTACAAAGTCTCGTACGCTCAGACTAATACTGCCCGCGAACGTCATGAAGGCAAATAGCCAAGGCGACAAATACGTGTAAGAAGATAAAAAACTGCCGCATAAAACACCAATGATAATACTAGCGGGGGTAATCAGTGGCATGATGCGGTTCAAGCGTTGATTCAAGGCCTGAAGCATAATGTCGACATCCCTTTATTGTGTGATTCTCCTATTATACATCGGAATGTCCGGCTATGCAGGCTGATTTGCAATGTAGCTTTGTGAACAAGTATCATGAAGTAAGGTACCATCATTCTGAGATGAAGAAAGGAAGATAATCATGCGAAGGCGAAAAAGAAGACACAGGACGATGATCACAGCCATTGTGGCCTCCAGTATGTTGATGCTATCCGCTTGTTCGATTGTAGAGCAAGCCAATCAAAGTTTGAGTTATGTAAGCGGTGCTACGGATTATATTAATCAGGTATCGAGTGCTGGAACCGAGTTACAACAACTTGCAACAGATGCCATCAACAACCCAGATGTAACGGGTCAGATTCAAGAGAAGATTGATCTGATTCAAGCAGAAGCCGCAGAATTTTCGGAGATGAGTGCGCCTGCTATTGGAGAAAACATTCATGAGAATCTGGTTAGTTATAATAATCAGCTGACAGAGGTAATGAACCAATTCGAAACATCCATTGCGGAGCAAGGGATTACTGCTGAGAATTGGGAGAAAACAGGTATTCCGGAATTAATCAACAACATCAACAGCTTGAAGGAACCGCTGAGCGGATTACAAACGGAATAATAAGTTTAAACTAAATATAAGAATAATCTTTCCTTTTCCTTAAGGAGCATTTGAACAGGAAAATTATAGAAGACGGGTGATCTGGAAGGGTTACTCGTCTTTTTTGCATATTTATTTTGAAGAAAGAAAAACTATATGGATCACGACAAGATCCAAAATGCTGGCCGTGTATCAATGAGGAATACCATGATGGTGATTGTTTGTTTGTTGGATAACATGCGGTCTATCGTAATCCCATCGTATGATCGACCCATTTGACAAATGAATGATAGACTAGTATGGTTATTATATAAACATTTATTTAGTAACTAACATTAATTCAGTCAATTGAAACCAATTTTATTTAGCAAAGGAGATCTATGTTATGTCCGAACATACGGGAAAAGTCATTGTTATCACAGGTGGAGCAAGCGGAATTGGTAAAGAAACAGCACTGCAACTATCTGCACAGGGAGCAACAGTCGTTGTCGCGGATTTTAACGAAGAAGGAGCCAAACAGGTTGCGACCGAGATTGAAGCAACCGGTGGCACAGCCGGAGCTTATAAAGTAGATGTATCCAAAGGTGATGAGATTAAAGCTTTGATTGACTGGACTGTCGAAAAGTATGGAACATTCAATGGAATTTTCAACAACGCTGGGATCGGTCTTGTAAAGCCGTTTCTGGAGATGGACCCGGAATCCTATCACAAAGTTATTGATGTAGACCAACACAGCGTATACTACGGTATGTATTATGGCGCGAAGAAAATGGTTGAATTAAACGTACAGGGCACAATTGTTAATACAGCATCGATCTATGGAAGCGTGGCAGCTGTAGGTAGCTTCAACTACAATGCGGCGAAAGCAGCAGTAGTGATGATGTCCAAATCGGGTGCACTTGAACTGGCCGAGCATGGAATTCGCGTGTTGGGTGTGGCGCCTGGGTTCATCGAAACTCCCATTCTGGGAAATGACAAAGCCATGAAGGATGCATTGGCCACTCAACATATGCGCGGAGAGTTGATCCAGCCGGAAAAAGTAGCAAGTGTGGTGACCTTCCTGTTCAGTGATGCCGCGAGTGCAATGAACGGTACAACAGTGGCAGTTGATGATGGCTTCCTGAGTTTCAAAACGAAATAACGGGTTATCTAACTCTAAATCATATTGCATTTAAAATGAACCAAAGGCACAGGATGTAATCATCCTGTGCCTTTTCATGTTCACTCTTGTAATAAATTCATCATACAATAGTGTCGAATCATCCCGAAATTTAGGAGTTCATGATACAATATAAGGGCTGTTCGTTTTATCCATTTGTGGTGTCGTACACAATACGGACTCCGAGTGAGCCGTAACTTTCTTCTTTATAGTGACAATGAGTGCAGGTTTTGACAGAGCATAATTCATCATGATGTGTTTGTAATTTTTCGTTACAGCGAGGACATGTATTCACAAAAAGTGTCTTCAACACATTCAACATGCTTAATCACTCATTTCTGATTAAATTACTTGGTTTTAAAGTATTATACCCGAATCCAAGTGTCCTGTATATGTTTTTTGGAATGAAATTTTATCTTTTTTTTGATTTCGTATCTTCGTATTATCTTCATGAAAGGAAGGTTATAGCCGATGGATCTTTTGCTGTTCTTCATCATGTTTATACTGGGTCTAATCGGTTCATTTTTCTCCGGATTGCTTGGCATTGGTGGAGCGATCATCAATTTCCCTCTCCTGCTGTATGTGCCGGAAATGGCAGGGCTCGAACCGTTCACGGCTCATCAGGTGTCAGCCATCAGCATGTTTCAAGTATTCTTTGCTTCGCTTGCGGGCGTAGTTGCATTTCGCAGAAAAGCAAAAGCAGGCAAAACTAGCGGCGCTGTGATTGATTCCAAACTGGTACTGTACATGGGAAGCAGTATTCTGGTGGGCAGTTTAATTGGTGGTTTTATCTCAGGCATGCTGGCTGAACGTATGATTCATCTCGTTTATGGCATACTGGCGATCATAGCGATTGTTTTAATGCTCATCCCGAGCAAGGGGCGGCTGGATCTGGACCAACCGTTAACGTTTAATAAAATGATTGCTTCAAGTACTTCGCTTGCTGTGGGGATCGTTTCAGGAATTGTCGGGGCTGGAGGTGCATTCGTACTCATCCCTGTTATGTTGACTGTTCTGAAGATTCCGGTTCGGACAACGATTGCCTCATCCCTTGCGATTGTTTTCATCTCTGCAATAGGAGGGGTTATAGGGAAGTTATCTGCGGGAGACATTCCGGTGGAGCCGATTATTTACACGGTGCTGGGAAGTTTGATTGGCGCTTCGATTGGCTCGAGAGTAAGTTCAATGGTTAATGTGCGGCTACTTCGATATGCGTTGCTTCTTCTGATCGCGATTACTGCGGTTAAAGTATGGTCTTCGATATTCTAATTTAACGCTCTTATCTCTCAGACATTAGCGATTTCGTAACCAAACGGCCGAAGTGCCGTATATAGGATATGAACATGAGCGGACCATGTTTAACTTTAACTGAAGTTGAGGGATCGACCGATGAACAACGTACTTATGAATCAGACGAAAGCCGAGGCTAATGCGGATGAGGCTTATCGTCACGCAGAGCAGAAAGCATCTCAGTATTTTGTGACACTCTCTCAGCGACTGCTGAATAATACTCATATAGATACACTTACGAAAGATTTTAGAACTTGGCAAAAAAAACATATCCATCGTTGGAGCTGGTTATCCTGGTTCGCTGGCAAAAGAAAACCGGATGCCGCTGACATTCAGAAATATATGCATTGGCTCAATGCGACAGGCAAGATCGATGATTATCTGGATCGCAGCATCTCATATATCTACATGCGCGATCTGGGGCAGGCGCTGGATAACCCGAAAACAAAAGACAAGATTCAGCGTATCGCTAAGGATACCCAAGCATATTTTATGCGTGTCGCAAGTGAACAACAACGTCAGGCTGACTACATAAGCCCGGCAGCATTATATCGGTGGGGACAGCGAGAACAGATTGAAGAGGCAGTCATCTGGGTGATGGACAAATTAAAACATGTTGCAGCAAACATCCCACCAGAACTCGATGCGGCACAGGCTCAACGTAAACTGATCAAGATTATTCTGGGTGTCGTGCTTCACGTCGATGATGAGCTTACAGAGGACACGCCGCGGGAGGAACGGATCGCAAAGCTTGATGCAGCCATCAGGCTGGGTTATTCCTACGGTTTAACATACCCTTTTGTGGATGATCTTCTCGATTCTCAGGCGCTGACTACACAGGAAAAGGAACAGTATTCTGCGATGATACAACAAGCTCTGCTTACCGGCATTGTGCCTGATCTTGGAGAATGGAAGGGACCTCAGCTTGAAGTGATTCGGTATGTACACTCCGAGCTTCGAGAGGCCTTTGAATATATTCGGAACTATCAGCATGAAGAGATGCGACACACTTTTTTTGAACAGTCTTATGTGTTCTTTCAATCGCAGGAGATCGATCGTGGCAAGAAGTTATCCAATGCGCATTATACGAATGAAGAGCTGTACATTCCGATCATTATCAAGTCGGCGTCGTCGCGATTGATTGTTCGTTCTGTTCTGAGCGCACCGGAAGATGAAGGGTTTGATCTGCGCACCTTCCATTACGGGATTTATAATCAACTTGCGGATGATTTTGCGGATATGTTCGATGATATGCAGGACGAGGCCGTGACACCTTACACGTATTATTTGAAATATCGTGACCTGCGTCAGGATTTGATTAACCCGTATGAGCTGTACTGGGCAGTCATCTCGTTTCTAATCCATGATGTCTACCATTCCAATGCCAAGGCGAGGGAAGTTATACTGGATCGTGCGATTAACGGGCTGAAGCGTTGCAGAGAGCGGCTCGGTCAGGCGAAGTATGACGAGGTCATGACAATCTTTGCTTCAGCCCAACCGGGACTTAATCAAGTAGTACAACAAATGGTGCGAAAAGCAGATGACGTGGAATTTCTGGATAAATTGTTACGGGATCAGGTTGTTTCGCAGCTCAGTAATGATAAACAAGAGAAAGAGTCGTTCCAGCAGACGATCCGAACGGTACGTGAGCAGATCAATGTAGAACTGCAGATTAACAAAGCTACTGAAGAGCTCGAAATGAAGGGGAAGCTGATGGACGCGGCTAACTACAGTCTGCAAGGGGATGGCAAACGTCTGCGTCCGATCCTGACTTGGGTCATGGGTGTTCAGGAGTACGGGCTTAGCGAGTCGGCAATCATGCCGTTGTTACGCTCCATGGAATATATGCATACCGCTTCACTCATCTTTGATGATCTGCCCACACAGGATAATGCCGAGGTAAGGCGTGGACGTTCGACGCTTCATCAGTTGCATAATAGCGCGACGGCAGAACTCACAGGACTATTCCTGATTCAGCGAGCGATTCGTGAGCAGTCTTCATTGAACCGATTTGATGCGCAAACGGTGCTGAAGCTGATTCAATATTCGGCTATAAAAGCTGAAGATATGTGTATGGGTCAGGCGATGGATCTTGATTCGAAAGGGAAGCTGCTCTCGCTGGAGGAGCTAAACACGATTTGTTTTTACAAAACAGGCATTGCCTTTGAGGCGGCGCTGGTTATGCCAGCGATTTTGGCAGAAGTAAAGGAAGAAGAGATTGACGCGCTAAAAGCGTTTGCGTATCATGCAGGCATTGCTTTTCAGATCAGGGACGACTTGCTGGACTATGGAGGAGATCAACAAACCCTTGGCAAACCTGCCGGTCAGGATGAGCGAAATAACAATTCAACCTTTGTATCCATTCTGGGAGAGACAGGTGCTCAAAAAGCGATGTGGGAGCATTACTGTCTTGCTACGGATGCATTACGTCAAATGCCTAAACCGATTCCATTTTTAAAACATCTGCTGGATTATCTCGTCGGCCGTGAACGGTAAGGCTAACATTGAGGCTTTAACGGATTTACCGAACTTATAACTGTTATTCGATGTATACTCAATAAAACCCTCACCCGTATTTTAACGGGGCTGAGGGTTATTTTATTACGCATTTTTGATCCATAGCTTCGAGATATCCAGGAATCCAAACTCTGAAGTTTGCATGCCGTAGAAACTCTGGTGCAATTCCGCTTTTTTGTTCATATGACATCCGTACAACATCCAGCTATTTTCCCGCAGTAATTCTTCAGCCTGCTCCAGAAGATCGCTACGCTCGGAGTGAGGAAGCTGTGGAAAGGGATCCAGCAGGGAATCCAATATGGATTGAAGCTCGGGAGTCATGTACTCATGGAGCGTATTGCTTTGGTTTTTGAAAAAGTGAATCATGCCATACTGCCAGTCGTCCTCCAGTATTTCTTCTCTGAGAATCAAAGGTGCATCTGAGGTCTTCACGACATCCAGATAATCGTCAAAAGGCTCCAGGTCAATCCGTAATCCAATTTGGCGTCCGCGTTGTTGTATCCACTCCGCCACATCGGAATCTTTGTTCTTCTTATAAGATAACAAGAAGGATTCCCCTTGATAACCCGATTGTTCAAGCAATGCTTGGGCATCGACGAGTGATGTGGCTTCCCAGCTCTGTGCAGCGCTTTTCCAGGGGAGAAAACTGCTGGCGGGTGTAATTCGATTTTCACCCAAATCGTTCACCAGGTTGACCGGATCATAGACGATGCGCATGGCCTGACGGAAAGGGAGTGTATGATGGCAACCCGGGACATTGAAGTTGAAAAGCATATACTGACATCCCAGTGCAGGATAGTCGATATAATGAGGTCGCTCATGACTGCTTCCAGGCAGACTAAGCCGGTCAGTACCAGACATATCATAATAACCGTCGCTTGAAGCCGGCTCAGGGAGAAACCAGATGTGGATCTGATCGAGATGAGGACGGAAACCAAAATAAGCATCAAATGCCTTCAATTTAATCACATCTTCATTCATCTCGGTGATCTGAAACGGGCCTGTGCCGACCAAAGTCTGGTTCGAGTCATAATCCGCGGGCAGTACCGTCATCCGAATACAACTGAACAGATGCAGAAAAAAACGGTTCGCCCGATGCAATATAAACCTGATGCAATAATCGCCTTTCACTTCTGTTCGCTTAATATCACGGTACAGCCACAAAGACGAACAATTTGTATCAAACAAACGCATTAATGAAGCCTGAACATCATGAGATGTCATCACACGTCCGTCATGGAAACGAACCCCTTTTCGCAAATAAAATACCCATTCTTTATGGTCTTTGTTAGATTCCCATGTATGTGCAAGTGCGGGTAAGAAGGTATCGGTGTGGGCGTTGTAAGTAATCAGTGTGTTGCATATTTGGCCAAGAAGATAGGTTTCAAAAGCCGTATAAACCGAAGCCGGGTCCAGATCACCCAGTTGACGTGATCTCAACATGCGAAGTGTATCCTGGCCAGAGGCGGTTTCGGTGTAACTGCGAAATCCCATCTGCTCATGAAGAGCAAGCATTAGTTTTTCCCGCATCAAGTCATCGATTTGCACACTTCCAATCAACTCGATGGCTTCTTTCAGTTTGCCTTTGAATAACAGTTCAGTAAAGTTGGATTCTAAAGCATCATTCAGACTTCGCAGTAGTGTAAGCTCGGAATGATGGCCTCGTCCACGTCCAGGTTTCCAATGGATAAAATTCTGATCTTCCAGCTTTCGTAGAATGAATTTTACATTGCGTGGAGTGCAACAGAGGATGGAGGACAGATTCTCAATCGTTACGGGTACAGGTTCATTGATCTTAATCGAGAGCATATCAGAGCCAGCAAGTCTTAAAAAGTGAGTGTATATCGTATCCATGTGTATAGATCCTCCATAAAGGTGAAAAGTGAGAATGAAACATTACACTTTTACTTCCCCCTTTTATCTTTACAATTATACCTATGAGGATGAGAGAATTCATCCATTTTTCGCAGCAACAGGATAGATAGAGAACGCAGCAAGATAGGAGAATGAAAGATGAAGCATATTTTGAAGCAAATTCACCCGCTGGCCTGGACCATTATTATTGGGACGATGTTCGGGCGCCTCGTAACGTCGATGAGCATTCCGTTTCTGTCCATCTATCTGACACGTGTGCTTGAAGCCACGCCGACCCAGACGGGAATCACGGTTGCGGTAAGCTCGCTGGCGGGAGTGCTCGTCAGCTTTTACGGGGGATATATCTCTGATCGAATCGGTCGCAAAATCGTTATGCTCGTCTCGGTATTTAGTTGGGCCGCTGTATTTTTCATTTTTGCGGCAGCTGAACATCTATGGGTGTTCTTTGTTGCAAACACGTTAAACGGTTTGTGCCGGGCTGTGTTTGAGCCAACCTCAAGAGCGTTGTTATCTGACATAACTTCACCGCAGAACAAACTGCTAGTGTTTAATCTGAGATATGCAGCGATTAACTTGGGGGTTGTGTTCGGGCCAATTATCGGATTTCAGCTGGGATCATCGGAATCGACGTTTCCTTTTGTGATCTCGGGGCTCGTTTATATTGCGTATGGTCTGATTCTGGGACTTCAATTTAAACTGCATCACGCCAATTTGCCCGGACGTCTAGAGGTTATTGCACCTCGTCTGCGCGAAGCCCTCATGACCACCGGACGGGATCGGGTATTCTTGCCTGTGCTGATTGGGACGACGTTTTGTGTGTTAGGTTATGGCCACTTCAGCTCTACGTTAGCGCAGTATTTGGCGAGAAGTCCAATCTTTGAAAATGGAAGTCAGATGTTCTCGTATATGCTTTCACTCAACGCAATCACCGTGCTCATCATCCAGTATCCACTCGTTCGTACTTTCCGGAATGCACCGCCGCTTGTACCGCTTATTTTGGGGAATCTGCTTGTTGCAGCAAGTCTGTTGTTATTTGGTCTAGCCGAAGGGATTGTACTGATGATGATCAGTGTCATCTTGTTTACAGTAGGGGAAGTGCTGCTCTTTACCATGATGGATATGCTTATCGACCGAATTGCAAAGCCTGAATGGAAAGGAACGTATTTTGGTACAATCGGTTTCAACAATATTGGAAATGTTGCGGCTCCGGTCATTGGTGGGTTGCTGTTAAGCCAGTTCGGTGCGGGAAATGGACTAGCCATCTTTATTCCCATTGCTATAACGACTGCACTCGGGGTTCCTTTTCTACTGATAGCACATAAGCGACTTGTCAGCAGAGAAAAGCAAACACCTGAATCTGTACAAATTGGACTCTAACAGATGAAGTAAATAACAATTCAGTTAATAATTATGTTGACGTATAAAGAATGAGCGAATACAATAAACAACAAATATGTGGAACGGGTGGGATAAACAATGATGGATCAGCCAGCGCAGGTGCTTCAACCAATAATTGAATATGCATGAGCATAGTGACATTATCCAGGTAGAGTATTGACCATGTTTGGACAGTCCAGCTTACTGCAATCCTGTCTGGACGCTCATTCATACTGCGATGTTAGAGAAGAAGCTGAAATGTCACATTTTCTGGCTGGCTTTTCGATCCAATCAAGCTGTAGATGAACTTCGTTCATCTATGGCTTTTTTTCATTCCACCAGACGGTTCACATGGAAAGGAGCATGAGTAAGAGTAAAAGTGAAAGGAAAAAAGCAAGAACTGAAATCGATTCCAAGTTGTTACTTAAGTTCGATCTATATCCATAAGAAAGGAAGAATAAACTATGGTTAATGCATGCAAACAATGTGTTTCTTCGGGAGGCCTTGCTGATTACAATACGCTCATACATGATTCGTCATAGCGAAGGTAATCAAAAGTGTAGTTGGAAGATTCAACATTCAAATGATAATTATGCGCGCGAAAAAGTATAAATCCGAGTGAAATTTTTAATTAAAGGGGTGGGGCTGGTGCCCAAAACAGAAAAACGCTCCATGTCATGGCTGCTACGATATTTAAAGCCGGTGAAAGGAAAGCTGGCCGTGTTGCTGATCATGTTGTTAACATCAACAGGGCTGCAGCTTCTCAATCCACAGATTATTCAACGTTTCATTGATACGGCTGCAAGCGGCGGGATTCTGGGTGATCTGGCACAGCTTGCTGGGCTTTTCCTGCTCATTGCCGTGAGCAATCAATTGATCACGATCGCGGTCAGTTATTTAGGAAACGATGTAGCCTGGCGGGCAACCAACCGGATGCGTGGAGATTTACTGAAACATTGCCTGAGGCTGGATATGCGTTTTCATAACGTCAAAACACCTGGAGAGATGATTGAACGCGTGGATGGCGATGTAACGAGCATTTCGAACTTCTTCGCTATGTTTATCGTACAGGTCATCGGCAGTTTTGTTCTGCTCGCAGGTATTCTGGGATTCATGTTTACGATTAATGTGCCAATCGCACTGGTTATGACCGTATTTACGTTATTATCTATTCTGTTCATGGTCATTATTCGCAATCTTGGAGTGGAGTCTTCCAAAAATGAGCGCGCCGCCAGTGCTTCCTTGTTCAGCTTGATTGAGGAACGAATTGCCGGTATTGAGGACGTGCAGGCGAATGGACACGTACCATATGTGATGAACCGATTCTTTCGTACGATGCGCACCGTTTTCCTCAAAGGCCGGAAGGCATGGATGCTCAGGGTTATCCCTTGGAACACCACGGTGGTCATGTTTATTGTATCCGTTACGGTCGTTTTGCTTCTGGGTGTGCACTACTATATCGAAGGTGCGATCAGCATTGGAACCTTGTTTTTGATCTATCAATACAGCCAGATGTTGAATGAACCTATCGAGTTGCTTGGCGATCAGGTACAGGAGTTTCAAAAGGCAAAATCAGGTATGCTTCGTTCACGCGAATTATTGTCTTTACGAAGCGAGATTGAGGACGGAAGCGAAGAGAGGTTACCTGATGGCCCGCTTGGACTGGAGTTTAATCAGGTGTATTTCAGTTACAATGAGGATAAACCTGTGCTTCAGGATATCACCTTTGCGGTGAAACCGGGAGAACGGCTAGGCATCATCGGTCGAACGGGAAGTGGAAAATCAAGTCTGAGCCGTGTTCTTCTACGTCTGTACAATCTGGATCAGGGCACGATTCGTATCGGTGGAACTGATATTACGAAGTTATCCATGCAGGCTCTGTATCGCAGAGTGGGGATGGTGACACAGGATGTGCAGTTGTTTGATGGTACGCTACGTGACAATCTGACTTTGTTTAATTCAGAAGTATCGGATGCCATGATTAAGCAAACAACAGAGCGACTGGGGTTACATCACTGGATTGATACACAGCCGGAAGGCTTGGATACACATCTAACTGCAGGAGGTGCTTCATTATCCGCAGGGGAAGCGCAGCTCTTTGCTTTGACCCGTGTATTTCTAACGGAGCCGAGTCTGGTCATACTGGATGAGCCTTCTTCACGGCTTGATGCAGCGACCGAGAATTTACTTCAATCTGCTATTGATGAATTAATGAAACGATCAACAGGTATCATTATTGCGCATAGATTAGCCACGCTGGAGAAGGTGGATAAGATTATGGTTCTTGGTGGAGGCAAGCTGCTGGAATTCGGATCAAGAGTGGAGCTTGCGAATAATCCGTCCTCCCATTATGCACGACTTCTGGTCACGGGCCAAGAGGAGGAACTGGCATGAATGTAACAGGATTTATAGGGCGCTTGTTTCGCTTTAAGCCTTATTTGTTTCTTATTAACGGTTTGTTATGGTGTATGTTTCATTCGCTTCCCCTAGCAATGGGGCTTGGGATGCAGTGGTTCTTTGACCGGACGTCAACAGGAAGGGCTGACTATATGTGGCTTGCTGTACCGCTCATTGTTATCGCGTTGTTCCGCTTGACCCGTGTAGGCACGTTCTTTGTCGCATTCCATGCTTGGGTGACCTATATGTATCATATTCAGGCCATTTTGCGGACGAATATGCTGGCTGGCATTATGCGCTGGCCGGGAAGGAATCTTCCTGCATCTCCGGGTGAAGCGATGAGTCGTTTCCGGGATGACGTCGATGAAGTGGTTGAATATATCGAATCCTGGGTGGATTTTTGGGGTCGATTGGTTTTTGCAGTGGTATCCATTGCGATCATGGCCAACATTAACTGGAAGATTACACTTGTTGCTGTTTTACCGCTTTTGGTGGTAACGCTTCTGAATAATCTCTCAGGTAATCGTGCAAGAAAGTATGCACAGGTTAATCGTGAAGCCACAGGTCGTATTACCAGTTTTATTGCCGAGACGTTTGGGGCTGTGCAGGCACTGAAGCTGGGTCAGGCAGAAGAACATGTCTCCACACGGTTCAACCGGCTGAATGAAGAACGGCGCCAGGCTGCTTTAAGAGACAATCTGTTCAAGCAATGGATGAAGTCACTTAATCAGCATGTGCTAAGTATATGTACCGGGCTTATTTTGTTGATGTGTGCTGCGGAAATGAAGGCGGGTCACTTTACGGTGGGTGATTTTGCCTTATTTACGAGTTATCTCGTTAATATCGGGTTCAGCATTTCACTTTTCGGATACATGGTATTCCAGCATAAAAGACTCAAAGTGTCTTATGATCGGATGCGAACACTTTTTCGTCCAGGTGAAGAGGATCGGATTATGGAGAAACGGGAAATCTATCTTAATGAAGAGCCGCCAGAGCCAGTAAACGAAGCAAGAAATCCGAAGGAGAAATTGCGTGAACTTGAAGTGAATGGTCTTAGCTATCGCTATGAGCAATCCTCAAACGGTATACAAGACATCAACTTCAAGCTGAAACAGGGACAATTTCTTGTCATTACAGGACGCATCGGTTCTGGTAAATCCACACTGGTTCGTACACTGCTTGGACTTCTGCCCAAGCAACAGGGTGAAATTCTCTGGAATGGAGAGCACGTAGATCCGGCAACATTTCTTATGCCACCTAGAGCTGCATATACGCCTCAAGTTCCAAGGCTGTTCAGTGACACGCTCAGAGAAAATATCGTTCAAGGTAAACAGGGGAATGTAGATCAAGCGCTGGAAAAAGCCATTCGACTGGCTGTTTTGGATAAAGATATCAAACAGTTGGATGAAGGATTGGAAACACCTGTAGGACCAAGAGGTGTCATGTTATCCGGAGGTCAGATTCAGCGATCAGCAACAGCGCGAATGCTGATGACCGAGGCAGATCTGTTTATCTTTGATGATCTGTCCAGTGCGCTTGATGTGGAAACAGAGCAGCTGGTATGGGACGGACTCTTTAAAGAGAGAGATGTCACATGTATTGCCGTATCTCACCGCAAGGCCGCTCTTACCAAGGCAGATCACATTATCGTTATGAAAGATGGTCGTATTGAAGCCGAAGGAAACCTGGCCGATTTACTTGAAAGCAATGAAGAGATGCAGTTGCTATGGCAGGGAGAGCAGGTGCCAGTGAAGGCAGGATAGTATAGGTTTTAACGAAACGGATAGAGCAGCAATGTGATAATTCAGATGTTATAAAAAAATGACAAAAAACCGTACAGATCATGCCTGAATGCAGGCGTAGGATCTGTACGGTTTCTTCACTTTTAATAAAGCCCGGTAGAAATGTCTATTGTCTTATTTTCTTTAAGCAATCAAGGAATACGCAATGATAACCAAGAAAATGATAGTGATATGGTTAATGGAAAAAATAAACATACGCTGTGACCATTTTTTGGTTTCTTTCTTGTCAAACGTAGCCACACTAAGAATAAGCCAAGCCAGACTTACCAGAAAAGCCACGATGGCAACAAACGGGCTCATTGGCCAGAACAGGAAGCTGGAAAGCAACAGCAATACCAGATAAACATTTGTTTGTACATAAGTACGTCCAATCCCTTTTACCACAGGTAACATCGGAACACCTGCCGCCTTGTATTCATCGAAGCGACGAATAGCGATACCGTAGAAATGGGGCATTTGCCATAGTAACATCGTTACGACCAGTGCCCAGATTTCAAAGTGTCCAAGTTCCGGAGAGATGGCTGCCCATCCAATCAGCGGAGGAACAGCACCTGACAGACTACCTACCTCAGTGTTGTAAATCGTTGTACGTTTGGTCCACATCGTATATGGAATGACGTAAAGGAACAAACCAAGAAGGCCAAAAAAAGCGGCCGATGGAGATGCAATGTACAGCATAATCGCACCAATCAACGTAATCGTAAACCCTAGAATCAGACCAGACTTGGTATCGACCCGCCCTGTGACGGTAGGACGTTTCTTCGTACGTTCCATAATCGCATCAATGTCACGGTCATACAGATTGTTGAACACCCCAGCTGCTCCGATGATTAATGAAGAACCGAGAAATGAAAGTAAAATCGGAACAATATTAGCAACGATAGATGCATCAAATACATATAAAGCTAAACTTAAACCTGCAAACATGGCGATCAAGTTGGACTTGATGATTCCAATTTTGATCGTATCTAAAAATACTTTTGGAATCGAGCTGTACTCCAAGCTGATATTGGCTTGTGATTCATTATTTAATGTTTTCAAATACTCACTTCCTATTGTTTGTACTTAATATAATATGTGTCCATTATATCATTCAATTCGCGTTGTGATTTAAATTACATTCTAGTATTTATAATAATGTCATTTGATTGTGAACAATTTAAAAACAAGAACTTTTTTAATTGTTAAAACAACAGTTCTGTGCTACGCGCGTATTTTCGAAAGATTGTCATCGTTTAATTGTAGAAATGAAACAAAGATATTGCAAATACGAAATAATAACTGTATTGTAGATATAAGATATCTCTAATGGTCTTGTTCAAGAGACATAAAGTCTGGATTCCACTATCTGTTAGAAGGGACGCTATTAGATATTTCACATGTCTTTGCTTCTTAAGTACCAAGTGTGCAGAAGAGAGAGAATATTTTTTTTGTTACTATTAGAGATATTAAATGTCTGGAAAGGATGTTATATATGAATGAAGATCGTAATGCATTTGATGTCGTAATCGTGGGGGGAGGGCCTGCTGGACTTAACGCTTCACTGGTACTCGGGAGAGCCCGAAAACAGGTGCTTGTTATTGATGATCAGAAACCTCGTAATTGGGTTACCCGAGAGACACACGGCTTTTTAACTAGAGATGGCGTGAGTCCACAGGAATTCCGCAGAATTGCAAAAGAAGAGATCGCTGCGTATCCTTCGGTGCAATTTGCATCAGATACGGTAACAGAAATCACTGGAAATGACGGCGATTTTGTTGTTCAAACAGTCGAGGGAAAGCAGTATGACGCGAAAAAGGTTTTATTTGCTGTTGGTAAAAGAGATTTACCTTTGGAGATTACAGGTTTATCTGAAGTCTACGGAAAAAGCGCATTTGTCTGCCCATACTGTGATGGATGGGAACTCAGGAATCGGGAGCTTGTCATCATTACCAGCGCCAACCACGCATTACATATGGCTAAACTAATCTCTGGCTGGACAAGTCAATTTACGCTGTGCATCCAGGATACCAATCTTTTGGAAGCAGAACAGAAGCAAGAACTTTCACGTCATGGGGTGCAGGTTTACGAAGCTCCTATTCAATCGATCAGATCGGAGGATGGAATGGTAAGCGCAGTTGAACTGAGTGATGGAACATGGATTCCTTGTACGGGCATCTTCTTCCAGCCCAAGCTTCAGACGGGTTCAGATTTGCCCCGAATCATCGGTTGTGAGATGACGGAGACAGGAACCATCGTCGTTGATTCACAGGGAAGAACATCTGTCTCTGGTGTGTTTAGTGCTGGAGATGCCGCATCTGAACTGTATCAGGCGATCACGGCAGCATCGTTAGGAGCGTTAACCGCAGTTAGTATTAATAATGAGTTAAATCTTGAAACTTGGGATTGTAAATAAAGCGTAACAATAGGAAGTGAAACCGCCAGCTGATTCTCGATTACATGTCGATAAGGCTGACGGTTTTACTTATGTCTCTATATAGTAGGGAAGTGTTATTTTTTCGTAAAATTTAAAATAAAAGCATTGACATGTTGCCCGCGAGCGACTTTAATTATATAGACCGATTGTTATAATTTATTGAAGGAAGTGGCTTTCTTTGAGTGAAAAGTCGAATGCCAGAGATCTTATTGTTGGCACAGCAGCGAGACTTTTTTTTTCACAAGGGTATCATGCGACCGGTCTGAATCAGATCATTAAGGAGAGTAACACACCGAAAGGTTCGTTATATCATTATTTTCCTAAGGGGAAAGAAGAGCTGGCTCTCGAATGCATTCAATCAGCCAATGCCCATATCTTGCAAAGGTTCGAGGAAATTTTTGCAGCCCATGAGACGACTGCAGAAGGCATTCGGCAATTCATTTATGAAACAGCGAATGAAGCCGAAGCCTGTGGTTATACGGGGTTTCTGCCATTCAGCTTCTGGGCTGCTGTAGAGACTTCCTGTATCAGTCAACAGTTGCGTACGGCTTCACAGAACGTATTTGCAGGGTGGCAGGATATTATCGCAAGGCATCTCATGTTGGACGGTATTAGTGAAGAGAAGGCTCGTGAGACGGCAATGCTCGTAATTTCTCTGATGGAAGGCGCATTGATCATTACGCTGACCAATCAGGATAAACAGCCGATGCTGACGGCTGCGGATTATTTGTCAGTTGTAGCGAAGAATGTCCAGCAGCATCAATAGTTGTACCAAGAGAAAGAGAAAATAGAAATCGCAGGATATGTTTGAGGAGGATGGGATCGTGGAGGCTTCCATGAAGGCTGGTACAGCAAAAGACCAGCAAGAAACACAGCAATATAAGGTATTCCCAATTTTGTTTGCCATGCTGCTGAGCGGGTTTATCGGTTTGTTTGGTGAAACGGCTTTGAATGTCGCTTTGACACCACTTATGGGTCTACTTGAGGTTGGACCTACAACTATTCAATGGCTAACTACAGGATACCTGCTCGTCCTTGGTGTATTGGTACCTGTTTCTGGATTGTTATTGCAATGGTTCACGACGAGACAGCTATTTACAACGTCACTTATTTTCTCGATTGCAGGAACATTGGTTGCTGCGCTGGCACCTAGCTTTGAAATTTTGCTCGTAGCCCGCGTGTTACAAGCGGTGGGAACGGCACTGTTGCTCCCGTTAATGTTTAATACGATACTGGTGATCTTCCCTATTGAAAAGCGTGGAGCGGCGATGGGTTTGATTGGTCTCGTTATTATGTTTGCACCAGCAAGCGGCCCGAGTATTTCAGGACTGATTCTGGCTAACTTGAGCTGGCACTGGATTTTCTGGATTTCCTTGCCGTTCTTCCTGATCTCCTTGGTATGTGGGTTGTTGTTCCTGCCGAACATTTCCAAGTTGACCAAGCCCAAGATTGATGTGTTGTCGATTGTTCTGTCCACACTTGGTTTTGGTGGCATCGTTTATGGCTTCAGTAGTGCAGGTGGACATGGTGAATCTGGCGGAGGCTGGACCAGCCCGGTTGTTATTGCCACGTTGGCCATTGGTATCGTTGCATTGCTCTTGTTCAGTATCCGTCAATTAAGTATGAAAGAGCCAGTGATGAATCTAAGAGCGTTCAGATATCCGATGTTTACGACGGGACTGCTTCTAGTCTTCATCTGTATGATGATGATTCTGTCGTCCATGCTGATCTTGCCGATGTATTTACAGCAGGGAATGGCTGTTACACCACTTACTGCCGGACTCGTTTTATTGCCAGGTAGTTTGCTGAATGGATTTTTGTCTCCGGTGATGGGACGATTGTTTGATAAGTTTGGTCCAAGATGGCTCGTTATTATCGGGATGGCAGTCGTTGCGGTTGTCTTGTTCCTGTACACAGGTATCGAAGCAACAACACCTCTGATCCAGATTATTATGTTGCATGTGTTCATGATGATTGGTATTTCAATGGTGATGATGCCTGCACAGACGAACGGATTGAATCAGTTGCCGCGTGAGTTTTACCCTCACGGTACGGCGATTATGAATACACTTCAACAGGTATCCGGTGCGATTGGTACAGCTGTTGCCGTAAGTATTTTGAGTGCTGGACAGACGCGGTTCCTGAGCAGTGTTGAGAATCCGCAAAGTCCGGAAAATATCCTTGCAGGATTCACATCTGGTGTACAGAATGCATTTGTCTTTGCGTTGATTTTGGCTCTTGTTGGTTTTGTCATTGCTTTATTTGTAAGAAGAGTGAAGGTTGGCTCGGCTGACAAGCAACAGAGTCCGATGCACTAAAATGAAATGAATCATTTGAAAAGAGCGATGTTCCCTAATGTAAGGGAACATCGCTCTTTTGTTTACTTTCCGGAACTACCTTTTCGGATGATTACTGTTGTTCCAACGGATTAATTATTTCTTAACAATATCCAGGATTTCATCAGCTACAATGTCCGGGTGGTATTGATGAATGTAATGCTCCGTATCTTTGACAGTAATTTGTTTGGACAACGTTGACCATGATTTGAATTCACTCTGAGTTTTCACCCAATCCGGTTCCGGTTTACCAAAGTAATCTGCGGTCAGAATTGTGAGAGGGACGGATAAGGGATGCTTATTGGCAATCACCGTTTTGGCATTCCGTTGCGTTTCACGTAACTCATCAATCGTGTTAGCATTGCCATAGCTCAGAAGTAGCGCCGTTTTATCTACTTTTCTCAAATCCTCTGGTACCAGTTTTAATTCATTGCGATTGGCATTAGAGGCGTCAACGACAGCCGGGACTTGCATACTTAGCCGGAAAAGTCCGGTTTTGATACGGAATTGGTTCGCGAAACCACCAATCGTATCTGCCAGGTTATCCTGACCCGTTGCGTAGAATTCAGGATTGCCACCGTCGATCATCACAATACCTTTTACCAACTCAGGATACTTCTGTGCGAATCGAAGGGTCTCCAATGAACCAAGGGAGTGAGCAACGAGCACGTAAGGTGGTTTTTGGCCGGAAACCTGTAGCAGTTCATGCAATTCGTCCGCTACCGTGTCTACATCCCGTTTCTTATCGGTTCTGTCACTGTATCCATAGCCGAAGCGGTCGTATACAGCGAATTTCGTATTAGGGGCAAGCTTTTCATATAAAGGATAATAGTCTACATAGGGATCAGCTGTTCCCCAACCTGAGGCAAGAACGACGGTCACATCGCCTTCTCCCCCTGTATACAGGTGCATTTTATCTCCATGTACTTCATACAGTTTGCCCGGAGGTGTAAATGTTTTTTCATCTTGTGAAGAACTGATCTGCTGATAGATCAATCCGGTACTTAATAGAATAATAATCAGTGACAGGTCGAATATCAGAAATTTAACAAGTCTTTTACGCCATTTTTTGCTCATGGTAGCTCACACTCTCTCTTGTTTTTTCTATATCATATAAGCCCAGTCTTATACGAGTGGAAACAGTATCTTAATTCTAGCTTAACGCATCGTAGTTCCTCTGGCATACAAAATTGAATATCGGCAAGCGTTGAATTAAGATGAAGTAAGATTAGCATTTCTCCACAAGACTAGCCATGGAGTATGGAGAACAGAAGGGTGAACTATGACGAAATACGAAAATCAGATTCCAACGACCGCCGGAATGAGCATCAAGTCACTCACAAGTATATTGAGAGATTCCATGCGCAGACATGTAGAACGGAGGCCGTCAGGGAATATACCTATGGAACACTATCAACCTGCTACAACAGAGGGGGTGTCTGAACATTCACAGGTGACGTGGTTTGGACATTCGGCTTTTCTGCTCGAAATCGAAGGTCACAGACTACTCTTTGACCCCATGTTGGGTGACAGGCCGTCACCCGTGTCGTGGGTTGGAACGAAACGTTTCCGCAAGGATCTGCCTATGCAGCCTGAAAACTTTCCTACTTTGGATGCGATTGTGATCTCTCATGATCATTATGATCACCTTGATGCTTCTTCTATTCGAAAATTAAAAAGTAATACCAATCGTTTTATCGTTCCTCTTGGTGTACGCAAACGCTTAATCAAATGGGGAGTGCCAGCTGGCCAGATTACGGAGCATCAGTGGGGTGATGAATTCTTCTTTAAGGGTTTAACATTCGCTTGTGCATCTGCTCGTCACTTCTCAGGCAGAGGATTATTTGATCGGGACTCCACGTTATGGTGCTCATGGGTTATTGTTGGGCAGGAAACGAAAGTGTTTTTCAGTGGAGACAGCGGTTACGGTCCACACTTCAAGGAGATTGGAAGCAAGTATGGACCGTTTGATCTGACCTTGATGGAATGCGGCCAATATGACGAACGCTGGTCCAACATTCATATGATGCCTGAAGAAACGGTACAAGCCCATCTGGATGTGGGCGGAAATGTATTGATTCCGATTCATTGGGGGGCATTCACCCTCGCCTATCATGCCTGGAACGAACCAGCTGAACGGGTAACTCGTGCCGCACGAGCCTTGAATGTATCTGTCATTACACCGGTCATAGGCGAGACGGTTATGTTGAGTAATGTAGCTCATGCTACTCGGTCATGGTGGAGAAGGAATCAGGATTAACGTTTTTAAACAAAGCTAGCGTTCGCTCATTAGATGAGTGGACGCTTTTGTTTTAGTTTTATGTGATCAACGAAACCGCGGTCCAGATCAATAAAAGACCCATAACAATATTAAAAGGGCGTTCATATTTTAACAGGAACCGTTGAAATAAACGTCCACCCAATGCCCATGTCAGATTCGCACTTATTCCAATCAGGGTGAGCAGTAACGAATACCCTAAGAGTTGATGATGTGACTGCGCATGAGGCAGGACAAACACGGATAAAGCTGTAAGCGCGTATAGGATAACCTTCGGATTAATCAGTTGAAGGCTGAATCCGAACCAAAATGAATAACGGGTCTTTTTCGAATTGTGCTCAGACTCACTCTTGGAAGATGTGCTCCTCATGATTTTGAAAGCCAGATAGAGCATGTAAATACATCCGAATACATTGAGGCACGGGGTGATGGCCGGAATGTATTGATATAGAGCAAGGTTGAAATAACTGGATAACATCATGATCAGAAGGCATCCGGCAGCGACTCCACGAATAAAAGGAAACGTGCTTCTGAATCCATGCTCCCTCGCACGGGTCATGGAGATGATATTGTTGGGACCGGGTGTAAAAGAAGAAATCATTGCGTACGTTACTAAAGATAAAATATCCATATGCTCTCCTTGTGGGTATATATTGTATGTTATAATGAACTATATGGTCGTTATAACGTATGTATGTTTTAATTGTACAATATGTGCTATATAGTGCACAAGAGGGCGCGAGGAGAGAGGTGTATTTTGGATGGAAAATATTAATTTGGTTTTGGCTCACAACTTGAAGCAAATCAGAGAGCAAAGAAAACTTAGTCTGGACAAGGTCGCAGATCTGTCGGGCATTAGCAAGACGATGCTGGGTCAGATTGAACGCGGGGAGTCTAATCCTTCGATTGCAACGGTTTGGAAAATTGCAAACGGGTTAAAAATTTCATTCAGTGAATTAATTCATGAAGCGAAGTCGAATACAACCGTTCTCATGAGGGAAGACATCAAAGTCATGCGAGAAGATGAGGGAAGAATCCGAATCTATCCTCATTTTTCTTTGGAAGAGGGGCGCCGGTTTGAAATGTACATGATGGAGATGGATGAACAGGCATCGTTGACTGCTGAACCGCATATTGACGGGGCTGAGGAATTCATCACGATGTATGAAGGGGAGCTTACGATCAGAGTAGGCGAAGAAGAATACAAGTTAAGACAGGGAGATTCGATTCGTTTCAAAGCGGATCAGCCGCATGCTTACGATAATTCTGGGGCAAGTAGTAACAAGCTGAGCATGGTGATACATTATGCCAATTCGAAGTAAACAAGAAACAAGTAATAAGTAAACAATTAGTGACAGGAAATATGATGCACTCACTGTTGTGAGGCACCATATTTTTTCGCATGGATGCTTCTGATTATGCTGGTTCACAGTTAGGTGAAGTTATAAAACTTTGTGTTTTATTTGTTCGTGGAGTGTTGTTTGTTCGGTAATTTATCACCGGGCGTACCTTTACCATTGTTTTTGTTGTGACGTGCTTTCTCGGCATTTTCATTGACCTTTTTCACGAATTCTTGTGTACTTTCCATTCGGATTCATGCTCCTTTCCAAAACAGGGAATGGGTAATTCAAGCTTAATATAACCAGGCTTAACTCATTTTATTTGAACAGACACCATGAAACTGGACAGGTGCTGAACTTGTCTCTAAACTAGATACAAGTTGAACTATTCTTTTACACATTTAAGAACGAAGGGACGTTCTGAACAAAACATGTTGCAAAAATTCGGTTTTACTCAATATGAAAGTCAGGTCTATGAAGCTATACTTGCGCAGGATGAACCGCTGGATGCGACGACGATTGTAAGCGCCTCGAATGTACCCAAGGCTAAAATTTATGAAGTGCTTAATCGAATGATCGATAAAGGCATCGTGCTGACAACGATGGATGGCAAGAAAAAACTGTACATGGCGGTGGATCTGCAAACGGTGATTCACAAAATCAAGCTTGATTTCGACAAAGATATAGAAACCTTGAAACAATATAAAATCAAGCGTACGTTCACGGATGAGCATATTTGGACATTAAAGGATGAGTCATCCATTGCTTCAAACATAGAACAGCTGATTGAAGAGGCAGATTCATCGATTCTTTTTCTGGCCTGGAATGAGCGGTTGGAGAGATACCGTGGTTTGCTGGAGCAGAAGGAGAGACAAGGTGTGTATGTAGAAGTGCTCGCGGTTGGTGGTCTGGAAAGTTCGCTAACCCGCAAATACTCACTTATTCCGTTACTTGATGCGCCAGAGCCATCACAATTGCTTATTGTAGATCATGCCTATCTGCTGTTCGCCGGATTGGAAAATGAATCGTGGAAAGCGATCAAGACCATGTCCAAACCGATTGTTAAAGCGATGACGGATTATTTCTATCACGATGTGGCTCTGACACAGATCACCAAAAAATACGGGGAGCAACTGTTGCAGGACGAAGAAATTGAACGTTTGCTTACGAGATTGATCTATTAGAAGACTATTCTTTCGAAGAATAGTCTTTTTTTTTGTTTTTTATCTTTTTGTAAATAAAATGAAAAACAATCTGAAAATAAATTAAAAATATCCATTGAACTTTTCAATCGATTAGGTTACTATCGTAGTTGTAACTTGTTAGGGGGATTTTATAATATGAACAAAAAGGTATATGTTTTAGCCATTGCAGCCTTTGTGGTCGGAACGGTTGAACTGATATTGGGAGGCATATTGGATCTGATTGCAACGGATCTCCATCTGTCTCTGGCGAAAGCCGGTTATTTAATTTCAATCTTTTCATTGGTCTATGCGGTATCCGCACCCATACTACTCAATATGACAGCCCGGTTTGAGCGTAAAAAGGTATACATGGTTACGTTATTTGTATTTCTGATCAGTAATCTGATCTCAGCGTTTAGTGTGAACTTTTATATGTTAATGGCAGGGCGCATGCTTGGAGCCGCAACAGGTTCGCTTATTTTTGTATTATCATTGACACTAGCCTCACGTATCGTGAAACCTGAGTATAAAGGACGTGCGGTGGGTACGATAACGATGGGAGGAAGTGCATCTCTGATTCTCGGCGTACCGATTGGAATTTTTATAGGTAATGCGCTTGGATGGCGTGAAGTATTTATGCTGATTGCGGTTCTTACCGTGCTAGTCATGGTGGCGATTGGTCTTGCGATGGATCGTGTACAACCTGCTCCTGCCGTGAGTTTGAAAAATCAGTTAAAGGCACTTTGGAATCCGAAAATGCTGGCGATTCATACAACTACACTGCTCGTACTGGCTGGGCATTTAACGTTATATGCGTATTTTACGCCTTTCCTGCAGGAAACCATCGGTGCCAGTTCAACAGCAATCACGTTAATCTATATGATGTTTGGACTCGCTGCTGTAGCAGGCGGAGGCATGGGGGGCATGTTATCCGATCGGCTTCATCCTGCTAAAGCCATTATCATCGTGTTAGTCCCGTTCATGATCAGTATGGCTGTGATTCCTCTCAGCACGGGACTGCCTTTGATTGCTTTTCTGCTACTGTTAAGTATCTGGGGTGCACTAAGCTGGACGGTTACACCCGTACAAAATAGTCTGATTATTAAGACTTCGCCTGAGACATCTGAAATTCTGATCAGCACGAACTCAGGTATAGCCCATGCGGGGATTGCACTGGGAACGTATATCGGCGGTCTGGTTATTGATCACTCTTCCATTATGAACACCGGATGGGTTGGCTCTATCCTTGTATGTATTGGACTTGGTACTGCCGTTCTCGCAATTAGTATGAAAGAAAAACATGCTCATGCGATCGCATGAGGATACAATGATTCATAATTGCAACTCAAATAGAACCTTTGTGTTTCCAGCATTTTTGCGGAAGTACAGAGGTTTTTTCGTCATTTAATGGACGGAGTCCGTAGGCCGAAAATACAAAAGAGGCTTGATTTTTGATCATGAACCCATATAATTAAAATAGTTTTAAAAAGTATAAGTATAAGTTGTTAAGCTTTATAACTTGTATTAACGTTGCTACTTACTTCCAAAGAATACACATATAAGATCTGCACAAAGGAGATTTACATGACGATCAAATCAGAGAAACAGAAGATGCTGGACGGGGAACTGTATATGGCTACTGATGCCGAATTATCCCGAGACAGAGAGAGTGCACGGAAGAAGACACGTCTATTTAATCAAACGACGGAGATCGAACAACAGACACGCCAAAAGCTGTTAAAGGAACTATTGGGATCGACAGGTGAGCATCTAAGCATGGAACCGAATATCCATGTCGATTATGGATATAACATCCACGTAGGCAATCATTTTTATGCCAATTTTAACTGTACGATTCTGGATGTATGCGAAGTCCGAATCGGAGAGAACTGTTTGTTGGGACCAGATGTACATATCTATACAGCAACTCATCCGCTTAACCCACATGAGCGCAGCACCGGAGCGGAATTCGGTAAACCTGTAACCATTGGTAACAATGTATGGATTGGCGGTAGAGCAATTATTAATCCGGGAGTTACCATCGGAGATAACGTGGTTATTGCATCGGGAGCGGTAGTTACGAAAGATGTGCAGGGTAATATGATTGTAGGCGGGAATCCCGCAAGAGTGATCAAGGAGATTAATGTAGAGTAGCGCGATATGAAAAAAAGACCCTCCTCGGCAGAACAGTCAGCATGCCAAGCTTGGATGCTATGGCTTTGCTGACACCATGCTGCCGAAAGAAGGGTTTAACTAGTTTACGTTTTGAAGTTAAAACCTGAAATTTACGCCTTGAAGTTTATGCCCTGAAATTTAAATCTTGGAGCTTAACGCTTCAGGCTATTTCCGTTGCTGGCAATAACATCTTTGTACCAGTGGAAGGATTTCTTGCGGTAACGCTCGAGCGTACCTGAACCATCGTCGTGACGGTCTACATAGATGAAACCGTAACGTTTTTTCAATTGCGCAGTGGAGGCGCTCACGACATCAATACAACCCCAAGAAGTGTATCCCATAATGTCTACGCCATCTTCCAATGCTTCACCGACTTGAACGAGATGGTCATTCAAATACTGGATTCGATAATCATCATTCACTGTTTTCTCGCCATCCGGACCCGTGATTAACTCGTCGACTGCGCCAAGACCATTTTCCACGATAAACAGCGGCTTCTGGTAACGATCATAGAACATATTCAGCACATAGCGCAGTCCTTGCGGATCGATCTGCCAGCCCCACTCACTCGCAGGCAAATACGGGTTAGGGATTCCTCCGATCAGATTTCCTTCACCAGCCACTTGTTTGGCAGGATCGGCTGTCTGACATGTGCTCATGTAATAGCTGAAAGAGATGAAATCAACGGTGTTAAGCAGCATCTCCTGATCGCCGTCTTCCATATGAATCTCAATGCCCTTTTCACGGAAATAACGTTTCATGTATCCAGGGTAACGTCCACGCACATGCATATCACCGAAGAAATAGTTGCTATGTTCGTACTCCATCACCTTAATGACATCATCGGGGTTCGGAGTTAGTGGATACGTCGGCATACTTAAAATCATACATCCGATCTGAGCATCAGGGATGATCTCATGGCACAGCTTCACAGCGGATGCACTTGCCACCAGTTCGTGGTGGATCGCTTGATACAGATCTTGCTTGCTTAGCTTTTCTTTGGGTGTGTAGATCCCGCCACTCATGAACGGGAATTCAAGAATAGAGTTGATCTCGTTGAAGGTAAGCCAGTACTTGACTTTATTTTTATATCGATTGAAAACAGTTGTTGCATAGCGCTCATAGAAGCCGATCATTTTCCGGTTAACCCAGCCATCATATTCTTTGGCAAGGTGCAGAGGTGTCTCATAGTGGGATAACGTGACCAACGGTTCAATACCGTACTTGCGGCATTCATCAAACAGATTATCATAAAATTGCAGGCCTTCTTCATTCGGCTCAAGCTCGTCCCCTTTAGGGAAAATGCGAGACCATGCGATAGAAGTACGGAACACTTTGAAACCCATCTCGGCAAACAGCTTCACGTCTTCCTTATAACGGTGGTACATGTCGATACCGATCAGTTTCATATTGTCGTCCGTTGGCTCCTCCGTAATCGAACCCATGACACCCCGGGGAGCAACGTCTTGAGTGGACAAACCTTTGCCGCCTAGATTGTATGCACCTTCAGCCTGGTTCGCCGCAATGGCACCGCCCCACAGAAAGTTTTCAGGAAATGAATACGTATGATTCGAAGATTTACTCATATAGATCGCTCCATTCATTGAATTCATGGTGAACGTGCTGCGTTCACATTAGTATTTTCTCTCGAAAAAAGCTTACACGTTGTAACGGGTTACACGTCAAGTTTTACTTTTACAGAGCAGATGAGGCATACTATATTTGGCGTTTATTCGCAGGAAAGGAGCATCGGGATGTCCAAATTTGATGAAATTATGAAACGTTCCGGTTATTCGAGGGCTACGGTATCCCGGGTCATTAACCGTTCACCACACGTCAGTGATGAAGCAAGACGCATTATTACAGAAATTATGAATGAGCTGGACTACATACCTAACCGGAATGCAGTTTCTCTGTCTACAGGGCAGACGAAGCAGATCGGGATTGTCACTGCGATGATTGATGAACTGAGTTTGACCTTCATTAACCAATTTATGGATACCGCGATGGACTACGGATTCCAGACGATTGTATATATGTCGCGCAGTGATAAACAAATTGAGCTACAGGCATTCGAGGATTTGCGGAGTAAACGTGTGGATGGTTTGTTAATCGTGACTTGTGTGAATGATCCGGGGGAATTGAAAACATATCTGCAATATGGACCGATGGTGTCCTGGCAACGCATGGGGAACGACGAGATTCCTTCGATTGCAATGGATCAGGCACAAGGGTATAGACTGGCGCTGGAGCATGTGGTATCGAAAGGCTACACACGTATTGCGAATGTGTTTGGCCGCAGTAATAGTCTGAATACGAAAAGCCGCCGCGAAGCATATGAGACATTCATGACGAGCCAAGGACTTCCCGTGTGGCGTGAAGCATATCAGTATTCCGTATTTACTTCATCAGACGGAGAAACGGCCTTACGACGTATGGCCAACGGAGGAGAGCTACCGCAAGCGGTGCTGTGTTCCAACGACTATGCGGCAATAGGCATCATGAGTGAAGCGCGCAGACAGAACATACAGGTTCCAGATCAGCTGGCTATTGTTGGATTTGATGATATTGAATTGTCACGTGTGCTTGAGCTGACAACCATTCATAATCCAATTGCGGAGCAAGCAAAACAGGCTTTTTATCATTTGTGGAGAGTGCTGGGGAACGAGGAACATAAGGCGACATCACTGGCATACCGTTTGATTGAACGAGCAACGACTTGAGCGAAGCAAAACGGATGATATTGATTCGATTCTATTCAATAATTATTCAAATTTAAAGTAAATCTGACTCGGATGCATGTTTTATAATACGGAGAAGGAGCTTACATACGTTGTGTGAGAATCGAATACAGCGTTGTAAAGCGTCATGTTATAAGTTACATATTTCACAAACAATTTAACGGAAAGGTGAGAGCATACGGAATGAGAACGGTCACAGGTCGCTTCAGAATTGCAGGTATTTGGGAGGGGATATCCCTTCTACTACTCGTATTTATTGCAATGCCGCTCAAATATTTTGCGGATATTTCTTCAGCTGTAGCCATACTGGGGATGATTCATGGTATATTATTTCCTCTATATCTCATTGCACTAGTACATGTAGGCTTGGTCAAAAAGTGGAAGATATCACTTTGGATTATGGGGCTATTGGCGGGACTGCTTCCTTTTGGAACATTTGTATTTGAGTCTTATCTCAGAAAAAGAGATTGGCAGTAACGAATAACGCATAGCTCATAACACATAGCGTATGGTACACATTGCAAAGTAATGCGAAAGAACAACCTCCTGAACAGAAATCAGGAGGTTGTTTTTGTATAATCTTTTGCACATTAGGAATTGCATCAGTTATGTATGTCCAGATGTCCAGCATGGAACGATCAATCGTTATCTTGGTTTAACGGTTCCCGTTTGTCGATCAGATAACACGCTATATCCGTTGTCTGTCGGTGCCGCCGAAGCAAAAGCAGCGAATGAGGAGACAACAAACAGGGCAGCAAGGAGCAGGAGCGTTTTCTTCGTCATATACAAACCTCCCTTCTGCAAGAATGAGCCACACATCCATTTTAATCCAAAAATTAAACTTGTGGGAATTTTTTTTCGGAGCTGAACTATCTTTTGCAATTCAGTTGACCACCGTCGTTTGCTTGCGATATTCAGTGGGATTCAATCCGGTGTGTTTCTTGAACTGTCTGGAAAAGTAATACGAATCGCTGAATCCGAGATTGTCCGCGATTTGAGTCATCGTTAGAGAGGTGCAGTGAAGCATCTCTTTGGCTTTATCTATTTTTCGGCTGGTGAGATAATGAATGGGGGGCATTCCTACTTGCTGTTTGAAAAAACGAATGAAATAATTCGGATGCATATGCAGCATCTTAGCCAAATCTTGAACGGACATGTTCTCTTCGATATGAGTATCAATATAGGTGAGCAAGGTGGATAATTTTTCAACCACGGGCACGTTCAAGTAGGTAATCTGGTTCACATCCAAGTTCATGATGTAATAGGAAAGCAATTCTGTCAGTTTACTCTTGGCCATCATGCGGGCGTAAATTTCATTGGAATTCGCATAGGTTAACACACTGCCAAAGATGTCCTGAAATCGTTCGGGCTGATTCACGTCAACAACGTGTGGGAATTTGAGAATCTGAAATAGATTGATTCCCCCGACTTTGGCGGAAAAATGACACCAGTATTTGAGAAAAGGTTTGTCACTGATTACTGAATAGGATTGTTTTATTCCTTCCGGCATCAAAAAAAGCTGTCCTGGTTTGGGGTAATATTCCTGATCCCCGATTCGCAGCCAGCCTTCTCCCTCGCAAATCCAATACAATTTGCTATAGTCCGGTGTGTAGTCCAGATCTCTCCAATCCGGGCCGCAACGGTTGTAATTCACCATAAACAGATCCACTTCCAGATTCGACAAATAGTTGGTCAGCAGTGTTTGATGATCCATGAGCATATCTCCCTGAAGGTTATTATCGTCCATCTAAACGTTAATGTTCTGCATGTGCATCGGAATCCTGCCACACTACAATACAAATGTAGTCAACCAGGAAAGGATGGGGATAACACATGAACAAACATGAATATTTGCGACATATCGATACCAGTATTGCTAACGGAAAATTCAAGGACAACTGGACTTCGCTTCGTGAAATCGTCGTTCCCGAGTGGTATCCAAAAGCAAAATTCGGCATTTTCATCCATTGGGGCGTGTATTCGGTTCCGGCTTATGATAGTGAATGGTACTCCCGTAATATGTACATTCAAGGGTCCAAGGCTTATGAACACCACCTTAAGGTATATGGAGACCATAAGGAGTTTGGATATAAGGATTTCATCCCGATGTTTAAGGCAGAGAACTTTGATGCAGACGAATGGGCGACTCTATTTAAACAAGCAGGTGCAAAATATGTTATGCCGGTTGCCGAGCATCATGACGGTTTTCAGATGTATAAAAGTTCTATCTCTCACTATAACACATATGAAATGGGCCCTAAACGTGATGTGTTAGGTGAGATGAAAGTCGCCTATGAGAAGCAAGGGTTAACCTTCTGTGTGTCGTCCCACCGTGCCGAGCACTGGTTCTTCATGTCTCATGGCAAAGAATTCGATTCCGATATCAAGGAACCGTTGCAGTGCGGGGATTTCTACTGGCCCGCCATGCCGGAGCCGCCCGATTTTCAAGACCTGTACGGTTCACCGCCTTCGGACGAATTTCTGGAAGATTGGCTCATTCGATGCTGTGAACTGGTAGATGAGTATCAACCGAGGGTGTTCTATTTTGACTGGTGGATTCACACGGTGGCGTTCAAGCCCTATCTGAAAAAGTTCGCAGCGTATTATTATAACAAAGGCGAGGAATGGGGCATTCCCGTTGCCATCAATTACAAGCATGATGCGTTTATGTTTGGTGCAGCGGTTCCTGATGTAGAGCGTGGACAATTCGCTGAGCTTAAGCCTTATTTTTGGCAGACGGATACCGCAGTTGCGAGAAATTCCTGGTGTTATACGGAAAATAATCAGTACAAAACGGCAGAAGAGATTATTCGGGATCTTGTGGATATCGTCAGTAAAAATGGAAGTCTACTGCTCAACATCGGGCCACGTGCAGACGGAACGATTCCAGACGAGGATCGCAATATTCTGCTACGTATCGGGAAGTGGCTGGAAGTGAACGGAGAGGCGATCTACGAGACCACGTACTGGCGTACGTATGGTGAAGGGCCTACAGAGGTGAAGGAAGGTCAGTTCACTGACGGAGATACGAAGGTTTTTACAAGTGAAGATATACGATTTACGGTAAAAGGCAGTAGTCTGTATGCGACGGTAATGGTGTACCCGGATAACGGGATCGTGCACATCCAATCGTTGAAAGAAGGATCTCCGCATTTTCATGGAATAGTTGAGCAGGTTCAGATTCTGGGATATGAGGAGCAGCCAAATTGGGAGCGAGATGAAAATGCTTTAACGCTTACCACTATGGGTGTGCAGAGCAATGTACCTGTCGTATTTAAAATTGATCTGGACTAAGTGTGAAGAGAACCGGCGTAAGAGCTGGTTCTCTTTTTGTGGATTATGCGCAAATGCGAAAGGTGTATAGGTCAAAGGTGTAGACATTAGAAGTTAAAAAGCATGATATAGACTTATTTTCTATTTTTTTCAAATAAGGACTTGTGCAGTTCCCACTTTGAAACTATACTATACCAATAAAATCCAATTTAAGCCTAAATTTAACTTTTATATGTAATTCAAGATGTATTCTGTTAATCAACCCGTACGAATCACACTGATTCACTTACCACTTCATGGCGAGCGTTATACGAACACTTCCGAATATCCTCCACACGAATGCTTACGACATCCCAGTTACTCTCTTATGACACCCACACTAATTATTGATGACCTCAGTCAACATAAAAACCTTTATCTAAAGTGCCATTTTCTCACATTTATTTAACCTATGGACAATTTCCAAATGTTTCAGTTCCCTATGTTCCCCTAACCAAACCTGTAAAGGAGGTGAGGCCGTATGTGAAGTGAAAAGAAAGTAAGTAAGGTGACGTAAAAGATGTCCGATGATGGTCACTACACCGCTACGAAATCAACAATTGCATTCATTCACAGAGAAGGGTACTTGTACTAGACCAAATAATAAAGCCGGGTAAAGGGAGTGGAAAAGTTTGATAAAATTAAAACCGTTACGCAAGCCCGTTTCCATGGGGCTCTCGCTTCTCCTTGCATTATCAATGGCACTTCCGGTTTCTGCACAGAACTCATCCTCATCTAAAATCGATATGAAGTCCAGCTTGGCTGAGGTTTCAACGTCTAAAGTGAATGCCAAACTGACCAAAGCCTTTGAAGGTAGCGAATATGTCACCTATCTTGTCAAAATGAAGGAACAGGTGGATACCAAGGCTGTCTCCAAACAAGCGATGGAAAAGGCAACGATTGCCAAGGAAACACCTTCGGCAACCAAGCTGTCTGTGCGGAACTCTGTGGTGAGTTCCCTTCGTGAAACGGCTTCGCGGACACAATATTCAATTGAAAATTATCTGGAAAAGGAAATTGACCTGGGGAAGGTCAAAGAATATAAAAGTTACTTTATCGTGAATTCACTCGCGGTCACCAGTACCAAAGAAGTCATGGAACAGATTGCGTTGCTGCCAGAGGTAGAGAAAATTCTGCCGAACGAAACGCGATATCTCGATAAGGCGGAAGTAAGTAAGCAGCCAGCGAGTGTGTCGCCAGCGAAGGATTCCGTCCAATCACCGGCTAAAGAGTCAGCTTCACAAGGAACTGCAACCAAAGAAGCGGATTCCAAGGTGAAGAAACAGACTGAAAATGTCGAATGGAATATAGATTACATCAATGCACCTGCGATCTGGGAGAGAGGCATTGATGGAACAGGCATCGTGGTTGCCAATCTGGACAGTGGCGTGGATTACACGCATCCTGCGCTTCGCAGTAAATGGCGTGGTCTGGACGCTTCAGGCAATGTCGTTGATCCAGAGCTAAGCTGGTACGATCCGCATAGCGGCGCGACTCTTCCTGCTGATGCAGACGGACACGGTACCCACACCATGGGAACGATGGTTGGTTCCGAAGCGAACGGCACGAATAAGATCGGCGTTGCACCTGGTGCAAAGTGGATCGGAGTGCGTATTTTTAATCCGGAAACAACAGATGCCATTATTCTGGATGGCGGACAATGGCTCATTGCCCCAGTGGATGCCGAAGGCAATCTGCATCCTGAACTCGCACCGGACGTTGTAAATAATTCATGGGGCGGAGGCGCAGGGCTCGACGAATGGTTTAGACCGATGGTTCAGGCTTGGCGTGATGCTCAGATTTTCCCTGAATTCTCTGCAGGGAATGTACGATTGGGGAATCCGGGCGGTCCTGGTTCCGTTGCGAACCCGGCCAACTATCCTGAGAGTTTTGCTACAGGAGCAACCGATATTAACGGCAATTTAGGTTCATTCTCATTGCTGGGACCATCCCCGTATGGTGAGATCAAACCAGAAGTATCCGCCCCTGGCGTGAACATTCGTTCAGCCGTGCCTGGAGGTACATATGAAGGTGGATGGGACGGCACATCCATGGCAGGTCCGCATACGACGGCGCTCGCAGCATTGTTGCTTCAAGCGAACCACTCTCTTAACGTGGATCAGCTGGAACAGATCATCATGGATACGGCGACACCGCGAACCGATAGCAAATTTCCGGTTACCCCGAATAACGGCTATGGTCACGGAATCATTAACGCACTGAATGCGGTTGGTTCGGTTCTCGAAGGCATCGGTACTGTCTCCGGAAGAGTGGTTACGGCTGGAGATGATCTGGAAGAGCCGGTGCTGGAGCACACGCCTGTAAATACGGCGTTTAGGGGTCTGGACATTCCTTTAACGGCACATGTGACAGATAATGTAGCGGTAGTTTCCGTCGAAGCTTTTGCCAGAACCAAAGGCACGAAGCAGTACGTCTATCTTCCAATGAATCGGATTGAAGGAGACAGTAAAGCAGGTACGTATACTGCGACGATTCCGGCTTTCCTGATTGAGCCAGAAGGTGTGGAGTATTACATTCGAGTGAATGATTATGGCAACAATGGATTTGAGAGTAAGGTATATAACATTGCGGTGTCTAATGGTGTCAAACCTGGATATTTGCAGGACTTTGAGGCCGATCAGCTTGGCTTTACTACGGGCGGCACAGGCAGTACGTGGGTTTGGGGGGCACCTGTAAGCGGGCCGAAGGCTGCTTACTCAGGTGAGAAAGTGATTGCTACCAATCTGCAAGGCACGTATCTGCCTAATAGTAATGCGTACTTGCTTGCTCCTCCGATCGACTTGACAGAAAGCCCTGAAGGGGCATTGTTAACATTCAAACATTGGTATGATATTGAGAATAATCTCGATTTTGGCAAGGTATACATTGCTTCTGAAGATAACGACTATGTATTTGAAGAACTGCTTAGTTACACAGGAACGAGTGGTGGATGGAAAACACAGTACATTGATCTGCGTGATTATGCCGGACAGCAGGTGTTCATCCAGTTTAATCTGACCAGTGATGCTTCAGTTCAGAAAGCTGGTTGGTATATCGATGACTTTGCCGTTCAGGAACTAGACGATATTGCTCCAGGAACGCCTTCAGCTTTGTCTGCAACAGCGGATATTCTGGGGAACGTAACGTTGAACTGGACGGGTTCGAATGATGAGGATCTTGAATCTTATGTGGTTTACCGTTCCGAAACGGCTAGTGCCGGTTATGAGGCTGTCGGCACGGTGAAGAAAACCACATTTACAGATACGGCTACGGAGTCAAATACTACGTATTATTACACCGTGGCGGCACGTGACTATAGTGGTAACGAAAGTGAGAAATCGAATGAAGTTTCCATCACCGTAGAGGTGCCGGAAGATATTTATATCGATTCGTTTGATGGAAACGATGATAATGGCTGGACTCACGCCGGAACCAAGGATGAGTGGGAGCGAGGTATCCCGTTAACGGGTCCTTTAAGTGCGGTATCCCCGCCTAATGTGTGGGCAACCGATCTCGACAACACGTATGAGAATGGTTCCAACTACTCGCTGGTATCCCCGGTGATTGATTTGACGGATGTCTCTGATGCGACACTTACGTTTAATCACTGGTATGAGATTGAAGGTGGATATGACTTCGGTTATGTCGAAGCTACCAAAGATGGAGGAACAACCTGGACAGAACTCGGCAAATTCTCGCATAACACCAACGGAAAACAGTGGACACCTGTCTTCTATGGACTGGATGCACTAACGGGGAATGAAGTTCAATTCCGTTTCCGATTAACCTCGGATAACAGTGTGGTGAGAACAGGTTGGTTTATCGATGATTTCCGTGTACTGGGTGTTGCTACACCAACGGTAACAAAGGATGAAGCCGTTGTGCTTTCGAGTGACAAACCTAAACCGGACTATGATAATCCATGGTACAAAGTTACGCGTACAGACAAAGCAGAATTCAATAAGACGAAACAACAAGAGCCTGCTATCGAAAAACCGGGCACGGGTTCAGTTCAGCCGCAAAGTCTGCCGGCTAGTGCAACGGTTACCGTGCTTGAGACCGGGCGTTCTGTGAAAACAGACTCGTCAACAGGGAAGTACAACTTCACACATGTTGCAGGAGAGTATACGTTAAAAGCGGAGGCATACGGTTATTATCCGCAAACGAAAACGGTGACGATCACAGATGGTGGCGGAGCCAAAGCCAACTTCAACCTGGAAACGATCCCTTATGGACAGATCAAAGGGGTGGTTAAGGATGAACGCTCAGGTCAACCGGTAGCGGATGCCTCGGTGCTCGTTGTGGAGGATGCTAAAGTAGCAGAAGTTCGTACAGGAGCAGACGGAAGTTTTACGCTTCAAGTGTTAGAGGGAAGTTACACATTGTCGGTTCGCGCGGCGGACTATTACAGCAAAAAAGTTACGGTGACTGTTCCGGGCAACGGCACAGTAGATAGTAATATCGCTTTGAAACCATTTATCGGTTTCCCAGGTGAAATTGCTTATGACGACGGTACAGCCGAGAATGCAAGAGCTTTTAATGCTGCTGATAATGCATGGGCCGTTCGAATGACTCCAGAGCTCGAAACAGCTCAAGTCACGGGAGCTTCGTTCCGATTCTGGAATACGGAGTGGCCTGTACCTGGTGGGACTGCTTTCCAATACGCGGTTTATGATGCATCAGGTGCTGGTGGAGCACCAGGCAAAAAGCTTGCTGGACCGTTCAATGGTACGGCACTGCGGAACGATCAGTGGACTTCCGTAGAATTCCCTGAGCCAATTATTGTGACAGGTGATTTCTACATCGTTTATATCCAGAGTTTAGCGGGTACAGCTGCTCCTGGTCTGGCTACGGACGAGGATGGAACTTATGCGACCCGTAGCTGGCAGCGTGTAAGCGGGGCATGGAGTGCTTCCCCTGCTGAAGAGGGGAACTACATGATCCGCGCAGTGGTACAATATCCGGTGAATGCTCCGGTGCTTACACCACCAGCGAATACGTATACCAATCAGTCTACCTTTACGATCGCTGGAACATCTCCTGCTTCTGGAGCACAGATCAAGTTTTACAATGGCAAGGATGCTGCAGGAACAACAACCGTAAATAACGGAAAATTCTCTTATGGAGTAAAGCTGCGGGCGGGCGTTAATGTGATTACCGCAGAAGCTGTCATTAATGGTAAAACGACAGATCGTTCACTTCCAGTCATTATCATTCTTGACCAGACCAATCCGCAAGTGAATGGTGTCAGTCCGGCGGAAGGAAGCCGGATTAATACCGAGGTCGTTCATGTGACAGGCAGTGTGGTGGAACAATTCCTCGACAAAGTCACCGTGAATGGTCAAACCGTGCAGGTTGACAGAGACAGAAAGTTCAGTCATCGCGTACTGGTGAATAAAGGTGAAAACATCATCACAATTGTGGCAACCGATCTTGCCGGAAATAAAACGACAGTAACACGTAAGGTTTATGTGGAAACGGAAGCGCCTGAACTTACCGATATCACGCCAGCCCAAGATGTACGAATTACATCAGGGGAAAGTCTCAACGTTTCGTTCAAAAGCAAACCGGGATTGCAAGCCTCTTTCCGAGTTCAGTTGCCTTTGAATCTAAACGCGGACGGTGCGGGAGAGGTGCCTCTGGTGGAAACAGAACCGGGTGTATACACAGGCTCTTACACAACACCTGCTAATCTTGTGCTTGAAGGTGGAGTCATTGTGATCCGGGCACAGGATGCCGCAGGCAACAAGGCTGAAGCTCAAGCCGCTGGAAAATTGTTTGTCCATGCAGAGCAAGGAGAAAACAAAGCAGAAGGGCAACCTGCTCCAGAGAAGGAAGCTGAGGCAGGGAGTGACCTGAAATCGGTCCCAACCGATACAGGCTCTAATCCCGCTGAAAGTCTTGAACCATAGTCTGATCCGTCAGGGGGCATAACCTGTCCATGCTTTGACATCATCTGAATGGAAGTTTTGTAAGCTATATATAGGCTTTGTCAGCTAAATTCAGTATCTGCTAAAAAACGGTAAGCCTGGAATCAGGGCTTGCCGTTTTTTGGGGTTTAACTATGCACACATACAATAATTTTCATCTCTCCTTCACTTTAATGATATAACATGATATATTAGGGTATAAGAATTATGAAGTAAAGTGTTTATGGAGGTGCTTGTATTGGCGAAAGACTCGGCTTCCAAGCCGATGTATGAACAGATCTTTGAGTCGTTGAGAGAACGAATACAGCAACATCAATATAAAATTGGTGATCGTGTTCCATCGGAAAAAGAACTATGTGACGAATTCGGCGTGAGCCGGATTACAACGAAGAAGGCGCTGGAAATGCTGGCCAATGAACAGCTGATTGTTCGACAGCCGGGACGTGGTTCATTTGTGGCCGATACCGCTTTGGATGAGTTAGGACGAGATGTTACGTCTGTAGCCAACAAAGGACAGAAGCAGGAACGTAAACTGCTCATCGGTCTGGTCATTACCAATTTCAGCGATATGTATGGAACAGAGCTTTTATATGGTATGGAGGAAGCTTCACGAAAACATGACAGCTTTCTTGTGCTTAGACGTTCTTTCGGTATTCCCGAGCAGGAGGAACAGTGTATCCGTGAGTTGCTGGAGCTTGGGGTAGACGGTTTAATTATTTTCCCTGCACAGGGGGAATATTTTAGTGACGAGATTTTAAAACTGGTGGTTGGCAAGTTCCCGTTTGTAATGATAGACCGATATCTTAAAGGGATTCCCGCTTCCTCGGTTAGCACGGACAATGTCAGAGCAGCAAGAGAAGGTACAAAGTATTTGTTCGATCTGGGGCATCAGCATATTGCTTTTCTTACGCAGCCTCCAGTGAACACAACGACCATTGAGGAACGAATTGAAGGTTTTATTGAGGCGCACAACGATCAGGGTATACTTGTGAATCGAGAAATGTGGGTGGAGTCTATCCTTTCGTCCTTGCCGAATGAATTCGATCCTGAAGCCAAGCATCGTGACGTGGAGAAGCTTGTTGCGCATTTTAAAAAATACCCGCAGATTACAGCGGTTTTTGCAGCTGAATATGACATTGCATTACTTGCTTTAGAGGCCGCAGAACAGTTGGATATGCGTGTACCCGAAGAACTGTCCATCCTGTGTTTTGACAGTCCGCATACCGAAAGGTATTCGCGAATTACCCACCTCAAGCAGAACCAGTTTGATATGGGAGAAAAGGCGTTTGAAATGGTCTTGCAACATATGCAAGGTCAAGAACTAGGCGGGGTTAAGCGAGTTGTCCTTCCTGCGTCCATCGTAAAGGGAACCTCGACAAGTCAGGTAAGAGAGCGTGCTGTTTTTCAACCGAAATAAGGGTATTGAATTTGTGGAATTCGATGCACCAGATGGATAAGATCAGATGAATATAACGGAGGCTTTGGTGACGAAGTCTCTTTTTGTTGTGCATATGTTCTTATTGGATTTAATGACAAAAGTTAACATACCATTTGATTTATTTTATGTAAATAACATGATGTTATATAATTAAATATATTGACATAACATTTAATTCGTTTTAGGATGATGAAAGCGGTTAAACTTTTGATGTTTAAGGAGGACTCATGCACACAACGAGAAAAGATCAGAACATTTCTCCTTCCATTCAGCAGATGATCGGCAAAGTGAAGGCTAGTTTGCCAGACCATCCCAAGCTTGTGGAGATGTTTGAAAACTGCTTTACCAATACATTAACAACGACGATTCAGCGTAAGGAAGACGGGACAACATTCGTCATCACCGGGGATATTCCCGCAATGTGGCTCAGGGATTCTGCGGCTCAGGTCAGACCGTATCTGATGCTTGCTTCAGAAGATCAGGAACTGTCGGATATGATCGCCGGGCTGGTTGAAAGGCAACTGAGATACATTCTTTTAGACCCTTATGCAAACGCTTTTAACGAAACAGAGAGTGGCAATGGACATCAATCGGACCTTACAGAAATGAATGACTGGATCTGGGAGCGGAAATACGAGATTGATTCACTGGCGTATCCAATTCAGCTCAGTTATCTGCTATGGAAAAATACAGGCAGAACAGATCAGTTTAATGCCACGTTTCGTAATGCCGTCAACGAGATCATCTCTTTATGGCAAGTAGAGCAACATCATGAGACCCGTTCTCCATATACATTCCAGCGACTGGACGCCCCCGAGACGGATACGCTCGTAAGAGAAGGGCGAGGCACAGAGACCGTTTATACGGGTATGACCTGGTCGGGTTTCCGCCCAAGTGATGACAGATGTGAATACGGATATCTGATTCCATCCAACATGTTCGCGGTAGTAGCTCTCCGATATGTAGAGGAGATTGCACTTGCGTTACTGGATGAACCTATGCTGGCTGAGACAGCTCGAAAGCTGGCGGAACAGATTGACGAAGGAATTCGGAAATATGGAATGGTGGAGCATCCTGAATACGGGACGATCTACGCGTATGAAACGGACGGGAAAGGCAACCACAACCTGATGGATGATGCCAACGTACCAAGTCTCTTATCTTTACCCTATCTCGGATATGTTACGGAAGATGACGAGATCTACCAGAACACACGCCGGTTCATATTGTCCGCACAGAACCCTTATTTTTATGAAGGTTCTTCGGCTTCCGGAATTGGTAGTCCGCACACACCCGAAGGATATATATGGCATATCGCCTTATCTATGCAGGGACTAACTTCTGTAGATCGGAATGAAAAAATGAACATGCTTCAGTTGATCCAGCGGACGGATGCGGATACAGGTCTGACGCATGAAGGTTTCTCGGCGAATGATCCACATGAGTATACCCGTCCATGGTTTTCCTGGTCCAACATGTTATATAGCGAGTTAGTCATGGATTATTGCGGATTCCGCATACAGAAATAGGACAAAAAGGAGATCGAGACATGAGAAAATTTTCGATGAAACTGCCGGTGGCAGCTATGATGACTTCTTTGCTTATTCTGACGACTGCCTGCTCAAGTGGAAGTTCTTCCACAGGCACGACTAGCGATGGGAAAAAAGAAGTAACCGTATCGTTCCGTTCCTCTGGTTCGGAGGACACCCTTACGAAGTTTTTCAAATCCGGACTGGTCGAGCAGTTTGAGAAAGATCATCCCGATATCAAGATTAACATAGCACCTGTGCTTGCTAGTGAAGGCGATTACACTTCCAAAATGGTGTTACAGATGAAATCACCGGATACTGCACCTGACGTCATTGCCGAGGATACCTCTATTATTAAATCGGACGCAGCTGCAGGTTATCTGGAGCCTCTGGACGAGCAAGTGAAAGGCTGGGCAGATTGGAACGGTAAAATTATCGACAACCTGAAAACCGGAGTAACTGGCGAGGACGGCAAAATCTATGGTATACCAGCGACTTCGGATACACGCGGCATCTGGTATAACAAAGAGCTGTTCCAGCAAGCTGGACTACCTGTACCGTTCAAACCGGCAAGCTGGGATGAAGTTCTGGAAGCGGCCCGCACGATCAAGCAGAAGCTGCCTGGCGTAACGCCGCTGAATCTCATTGTCGGTAAAGCGAACGGTGAAGGCGTAACGATGCAGACGCTGGAGATGCTGTTATATGGTACAACGGATACGCTCTACGACGATGCAACGAAGAAATGGGTTGTGGACAGTCCGGGATTGCTGGATTCCTTCAAGTTTATTGATCAGGTCTTCAACAAGGACAAAACCGGACCAACCATGCAAGTAGCACTTAACGGACAAGCAGGAAGCATTGCGTTCCAGCAGCAATTTCCGCAAGGCAAGCTGGCAATGGCGGTCGATGGAAGCTGGGCAGGTTCTACATGGGCGGAAAATGGAGCTGCTCCGATTCCGAATGTAGAAGAAAAAATCGGTTTCGCACCGTTCCCGACACAGAATGGACAGGAGCCAGGTGCGACCACAATGTCTGGAGGCTGGGCGTGGTCCGTTCCTGCTCAGGCGAAAAACAAAGAAGCAGCCTGGACGTTTATTGAGTTTCTGATGAACAAAGAAAACGCAACAGCACGTGTCGTTGCCGAGGGCAGTCTCAGTCCACGCAACGATTCTACAGAAGTTGAAGGGTACACGAATCGCCCTTATACGAAGGAAGCACAAGAGCTGTTGAATGTGGCTCACTTCCGTCCGGCCAATGATCAATATGCATCGGTATCCGCACAATTGCAAAGCATCGTGGAGAGCATTGCCTCTGGAAAACTCACGCCGGAAGATGCCATCAAACAGTTCAAGGATAACGTCTCCCGATCGGTTGGAGCGGAGCATGTCGAAGAGAAATAGTTTACTTGCAAGAGATGTGAATTAGATATCTATAGAAGTTGAACTTGTCATTTACACAAAAACGAAGTGAACGTGTAAATATATCTTTGGTTCAACTTATATAGGGAGGATAACAACATCGATATATTCGGAGGGGGAGCGAAAAACTCCCCTTTTTCCGGTTCGAATGGAGAGTGACGTATGAAAAGAAAAGCCCCGGGCTCATTTCTGTTTCTGATGCCTTCCGTAACGCTGTTACTCGTGTTTTTTATCGTGCCGATTGTGCTCACAATCTGCTTTGCGTTCACGAATATGGCATTAACCGGTGCCGCAGCCAAAAGCCTGGAATTCGTAGGGTTCCAAAACTTTATTAACATGTTCCAGGACCCTGACTTTCGGATCAGTGTATGGCGTACACTTGTATTTCTGATTTTCTCCGCAGTGATCGGTCAGGTCGTGCTCGGATTTATTCTTGCCTTACTCATGAAAGAAAAAAATGTAACGTTCCGCCGGATCATCGGCATAATCGTAATTGCTGGCTGGGTCACGCCCGAAATTGTCGTGGCATTCTGTATGGTAGCCTTTTTCAGTGACAATGGTTCATTGAATCAGATTCTGGGCTGGTTTGGCGTAAGTCCAATCTCATGGCTGTTCAGTTTTCCCATGGTGAGTGTCATTATCGCTAACATCTGGCATGGAACGGCTTTTTCCATGATGGTTTATCAGTCTGCACTGGATGATATTCCGAAGGAAGTAGAAGAGGCCGCTATTATTGACGGCTCCACCGGATTCCAGATCATTCGCCATATTACGATTCCGATGGTGAAAGGCTCAATCGTTACCAATATGATGCTGGTTACTTTGCAGACACTGGGTGTGTTTACCCTGATTTATACGATGACGGGCGGTGGCCCGGGTACCTCTACGCAAACCTTGCCTATATTTATGTATAACCAGGCTTTTGTGAATTACCAGTTCGGATACGGAACAGCCATTTCTCTTGTGTTACTGTTCATTGGTATTATCGCCAGCCTGTTCTACATCCGTTCGATGAAAGTAAAAGTGTAAGGATTAAGGAGGTGTCATGTTCTTATGATGGTCAAACACGGTATTCAACGCAAAATCCAGTACGGTATTCTGGTTTTCCTCGGTCTATGTTTCTTATTGCCGCTACTTTGGATTATTCTGGCATCCTTTGATCCGAACGCGCAGCAAGGCATCAAGATGCCTGCAACGTGGACACTGCAAAATTTCAAGGATGTACTTGGGGATGAAAGTAACCTGCGCTCGTTCGGGGTAGGTCTGATTCTGTCAGGAGGACAGGCGGCACTTGTTGTCGCAGTATCTGTGCTGGCGGCCTATCCGTTGTCACGCTACGAGATGCGGTTTAAGAAAAGCTTTTTATTATCCATTCTGTTTATGACGGCTTTGCCGATTACGGCTGTGATGGTGCCAGTGTTCCAGATGTTTCTGTTCTTCAAAATGCAGAACTCCATCATTGCTACGATGCTGTTCCTGACGGCTTCATCTCTTCCATACGGCATCTGGATGATGAAGAACTTCATGGATTCTGTTCCAATTGATCTGGAAGAATCGGCCTGGATTGATGGTGCGTCGGTCTGGAGAGGCTTGCGAAGCATTGTTGCTCCGCTGATGCTGCCAGGCATTGCAACCATTGCGATCTTTACTTTTTCAGGCAGCTGGGGCAACTTTTTTGTACCTTACATTTTGCTTCAAACCCCGGAAAAACTGCCGGCATCGGTCACGATTTATCAATTCTTCGGCAGTCATGGCATGGTGGAATACGGCAGATTGGCCGCATTTTCGATGTTATACACGATGCCTTCGGTAGTACTCTATATTTTCTCCCAACGTTATATGTCCAAAGGATTTAGTATGGGTGGAGCGACAAAGGGATAGGAGGAGACACATATGACGAATACGACGAATCAAAAAACAGCGCATCTGATCTCACACACGCATTGGGATCGGGAATGGTATATGCCATACGAGCATCATCATGTGTTACTGGTTGAACTGATGGACAAGTTGCTGGACACACTCGACCGGGACCCGGAATATCGGTACTTTCATCTCGACGGTCAGACCATCATTCGGGAAGATTATTTACAAGTTCGACCAGACCAGCAAGAGCGGCTGGATCGTTACATTCGGGAGGGGCGTATTCAATTTGGCCCGTGGTACGTGCTTCAGGATGAGTTTCTGACGAGTAGTGAGGCTAACCTGCGCAATCTGCTCATTGGGCATCGGGACGCCAAACCTTTTGGAATCATCTCCAAAACCGGGTATTTCCCGGATTCGTTCGGCAATATGGGACAAGCCCCGCAAATTTTAGAGCAGGCGGATATCCAGAATGCGATCTTTGGGCGCGGGGTAAAACCTACCGGATTCAACAACGCTGTTGTGGATGCAGAAGCTTATGAATCTCCTTATTCAGAGATGATCTGGCGTTCTCCGGACGGTTCGGAAGTGCTCGGTATTCTGTTTGCCAATTGGTATTGTAACGGGATGGAAGTACCTGTAGACCCGGAGAAAGCACGAGTGTACTGGGACAAAAATCTGCAGGAAGCCGAGAAATTTGCATCAACATCACATCTACTCTTCATGAACGGTTGTGATCATCAGCCTATTCAGACGGATCTACCTGAGGCACTTCGTACCGCTTCCGAGTTGTACCCTGAAGTGAAATTTGTACATTCCAATTTTGATGACTATATCGCAGCAGTCTCGCAGCAGGTTCCTGATCATCTGGCAACGATTGAAGGAGAGCTTCGCAGTCAGCATACGGATGGATGGGGAACGCTGGTGAATACAGCCTCTGCACGGGTCTATCTGAAACAGTTAAACCAGCAAGGTCAGACGTTATTGGAAAAAGTAGCAGAACCCCTGGCAGCCATGGCCTATGTAGCCGGGGTTAAGGAATACCCGCATCATCTGCTTACCCATGCCTGGAAGATGCTTATGCAGAATCATCCACATGACAGCATCTGTGGCTGTAGTGTAGATGAGGTGCATCGGGAGATGGTGACCCGGTTTGCCAAGAGCCGGCAACTCGCCGAGAAGCTGGTATCCCAGACGTCGCAAGCCATTGCGGAATGCATTGACGTACAGAATATCGAAGCTTGGGCCGAGGATGCCGTGTTGTTCACCGTGTTTAATACGGCTGGGTGGATGCGAAGCGGTATCATAGAGAAAGAACTGATCGTAGATAAATCCTTTTTCCCGGAAGGTCCGAATCCACAGGCTCTTGCGCGCAAATTGGAAGAAGTCGTACTACCGACATATCAAGTGATCGATGCTGAAGGCAATATATACGTAGCCGAAATCCTTGATCTAGGTGTTCATTTCGGTTACGAGCTTCCGAAAGATCGCTTCCGTCAGCCATATATGGCACGTAAGGTTAAGGTGACTTTCCAGGCGAAGAATGTTCCTGCACTGGGTTATCAGACGTATGGTCTGGTTCCAGTCGGAGAAAAGGAAGAAAGACAGGCGGCTGGCGTTGAAGTTAACGTTGAGATTGAAGCGAACATGATGGAAAACGAATATTTGCGAGTGCGTGTGGAGCAGAATGGCGCGATCACTTTGCTCGATAAACGCTCTGGAACAGAATATCACGGACTGAACGTCTACGAAAATACCGGGGATATCGGCAACGAATATGTGTACCGTCAGCCTGAAGGCGAACAAGCGTTATCCACTAAACAACTCAAGGCGGAGCTACGTCTTGTGGAGCATTCCCCTTATCATGCCGTAATGGAAAGTGTGCTGCGTTGGAACATTCCGGCTGGGGCAGATGAGCTGTTTGAGCAGGAGAAACGTTACATGGTTCCGTTCACGGAGCGTAAGGCTCAGCGTGTTCAGGATACCGTTCCTCTTAACATCACAACAACATATACACTGGAAGCAGGCAGTAATATGGTCAAGGTAAAGACCGAATTTAACAATCAGGCCAAAGATCATCGTCTACGCGCGCTTTTCCCGTCCGGTCTGGTCACGGACCATCATTATGCTGATTCCATCTTTGAAGTCGCCAAACGGCCAAACATTCCGGCGAAGGAGTGGGTGAATCCGAGCAATGCACAGCATCAGCAAGCATTTGTTCATGTGACGGATGGGAGCACCGGGCTGATGGTTGCGAACAAGGGGCTCAATGAATATGAGATTTTACAGGAGAATGCAGGAAGTACGATTGCGGTTACGCTGCTCCGCGCTTCATCCGAATTGGGAGATTGGGGTGTATTCGACACACCGGAGGCTCAATGTCTGGGACCTCAGGCGGTGGAGTATGCTATTATTCCATTTGCAGGCGATGCGGCGAAATCAGGTGCTTGTGCAAGTGCATACACGTATCCTATCCCGTGGACGACGGTGCAGCTTGGGGAACTGGCTCATACGTATGAAAAAGAAGCGCAGCCTGTACATGGAATGAAAGATGGCCAACGGAAATTACCACTGAGCAAACAGTGGCTGGACTGGCAAGCCGAGAATTCGACGCTGGCATTTTCCGCTTTGAAGATTGCAGAAGAAACAGGAGATGTGATTGCACGTTGGTTCAATTTGAGTGCTGATCCGGCTGATTTGCATGTACAGACTGGCTTCGAGTGTGTCTCCACATATGAGAGTGATGTGCTGGAGCGGGTGAAGGGTGCGCTTGAAAATAATCATCGGACGGTAGCGGGATATAAAATTGTTACGCATGGTTACGAGCTATTGTGATACCGAACGAATCAACAGAGTCAGCTGAAGTTTAGGCTTTAGAGCTTAAAGCGTTAACTGTTGGATGAGAAGCCGCCTGTGAGCGGCTTTTTCATATTTTAGGAGAATGAGGGAAAGTGCAACTGTGATAGTTTAATAATATTAAATGTCGTAATTTTATATATGAATTGTCGTGAGTTTTGATTAAAAATAAATAAATCATGTGATACCTTATAGATACGTTGTCAGAATATTATATACTATGGAGGGAAGACATCCGTGACCATTCGAATTGGAAAAATCAGTTTGTGGCATGTACATGCATGGGATTACATCAAGCAAGCCCAGGAGCACGAGGATACAGTAATCGCCGCCGTGTGGGACGAAGACCCGAAGCGTGGGCAGGAAGCCGCTGACCGCTTGAACGTGCCCTTTTATGCATCGCTTGCGGATATGCTGGCACAAGATGACATTGATGCGGTAATTGTAGATGCGCCTACACGTATCCATGAAGAGGTAATTACGGCTGCTGCCAAGGCGGGTAAACATATTTTTACCGAAAAAGTCATTGCCGGGACGCAAGTGGAGGCTAATGTTATTCTGAGAGAGATTCAGGCAAACGGAGTCAAAATGACCGTTTCTCTTCCTCGTCTATATGCTGGATATACGCTGACCATTCAAGACGTGCTTGAGCGCGGATTACTCGGTCAAGTTACATACGTGAGGGCACGATTATCCCATGATGGAGCGATCACAGATTGGCTGCCTCAGCACTTCTATGATCTGCATGACTGTCAAGGCGGAGCTCTGATTGATCTGGGCTGTCACCCGATGTATTTAACGAGATTGTTTCTAAATCAGCCAATTACCGATGTGAGCGCACACTTTGGTTATATTACAGGCAAAGAAGTTGAGGATAATGCAGTGGCAACACTCTCTACATCAACAGGAGCTATTGGGGTAGTGGAAGCGGGATTTGTGAACAGTCACTCGCCTTTTACCATTGAAGTACATGGCACAGAGGGTACAATGTTATATGGAACGCCGGATTCCACATTGTTGATTCGCACGAAAGTAGCGGAAGGTCAGTATACGGATTGGACCGAACTTCCTGTTGCTGAAAATGTAGAAAGCGCATTCAATCAATGGGTAGGACACATTCAAAATGATACCGAGGACAGCGCAAACATCAACATGGCGATGGAATTGACCCGGTTGATGGAAGCGGCGAATCGCTCAGCGAAGGAAGGTAAACGAATTGCACTCACTGAGTTGCAAAGTTAGATATCAAGCTAGACAGGATAGATTGGATTATATAAGTTGAATGAATTACTTACACTTTAACGGAGTGGACTGTGTAAAATCTTCAGTTCTACTCAATATAAATTCGTCCTGTAAGGCGTTAAGGAGGAAGGCATCTTGAGTCTGTATCCGTATGAGAAAATGCTGGATCGGCAGGATCTCCTGGAGCGGCTTGATATTACCGTGGTATGGGGGCATTACGAGATTCGTGTGCTGCGATTTCATCTGACGACATTTCCAGCGGGGCGGATTGTCGATTTTCATAACCATGCGGAGTATGAGTTCCATTTCATTCCTAGAGGGAAAGGTAAAGTTATTATTGATGATCAGTCCCATGCATTATCGGAAGGGTTATTGTATCTGACCGGACCTGGGGTTGTTCATTATCAGGAAGCCGACGCCGAGCAGGATATGGATGAGTTGTGTCTTCATGTAGATATCGTGCATAAACCACGAGAGCATGTCGATCCATGGGAAGTTGCGGAATCAGAAGAGACCATTGAAAAACTAAAGACACTTCCGCATAAACCGGTTCAGGATTATCACCGTGCAATGCTCTGTTTTCTCGAAGCGTATGAAGCATGTGACCACAAGATGGTCGGATATTATACTTCGATTAAGCAGCTGGTTGTTAGCATTTTGTTAAAAACAGTTCGCGCTTACGATACGGGCGGAATTCGAGCTGAAGCTCCTGTAAGGGATATGACAGTGTATCGATACGATTATGCTGTACAGTACATGGAAGCTAATCACGCTTCTGTAGTGACGCTGGAGCATGTCGCCGAGAAGCTGCACATCAGCAGCCGCCAGTTGCAACGCATTTTTTATCAGGTACAGCCTGATATGCCGTTCAGCCGAGTGCTGGAGGACATTCGCCTGCGAGCGGTGTGCCGTAATTTACAGGAAAGCAACGTGTCTATTGAACAGATTGCGGTTGGCTCAGGCTTTAACAACGCCAACTATTTACATGCTGTGTTTCGAAAACGCCTTGGGATGACCCCGTCGGCTTTTCGCAAAATGAAACAACCAATACTAAAGTGAGGGTGACTTATGATGAGTAAATTATATCGCATTGGAATTATTGGCTGTGGCGGGATCGCAAACGGCAAACATCTGCCAAGTCTGAGCAAGCTGGAGAACGTTGAACTGGTTGCTTTCTGTGATATTGTGGAAGAGCGTGCCGCAGAGGCGAAGAAACAGTACGGTTCTGCCGATGCCGAGATATACACGGATTACCAGGAACTGTTGAAGGATGAGACACTCGATATTGTGCATGTGCTTACCCCGAACATCTCCCACGCAGAGATTTCAATTGCGGCGCTGGAGGCTGGCAAACATGTGATGTGTGAGAAACCGATGGCCAAGACTGCGGCTGAAGCTCAGCTTATGTTGGAAGCGGCCGAACGTACAGGTAAAAAATTGACGATCGGTTATAACAACCGTTTCCGTCAGGACAGCATGTACTTAAAGCAACTGTGTGAAGCGGGCGAGCTAGGTTCGATCTATTTTGCCAAAGCCCATGCGATTCGAAGAAGAGCCGTGCCGACTTGGGGTGTGTTTCTGGATGAAGAGAAACAAGGCGGTGGACCGCTGATTGACATTGGAACACATGCACTGGATCTGACCTTATGGATGATGGACAATTATCAGCCGAAAGTAGTACTTGGCACTACGCATCATGAGCTCTCCCAGAGAGAAAATGCAGCGAATGCTTGGGGTCCGTGGGACCCACAGAAATTTTCGGTGGAGGATTCCGCCTTTGGTATGATTGTCATGGAAAATGGGGCAACGATCATGCTGGAATCCAGCTGGGCGCTGAACTCGCTTGATGTGGACGAAGCTAAATGCAGTCTGAGTGGCACCGAGGCAGGCGCTGACATGAAAAACGGACTGCGTATCAATGGCGAGAAGTTCAGCCGTCTGTATACCAATGAAATTGAACTCAGCTCTGGTGGTGTGGACTTCTATGAAGGACAGTCCGAAAATGCACCGGATGTGGAGATGCGCAAATGGATTGAAGCGATCGATAAAGATTTGGAGCCCGTAGTTACACCAAAACAGGCGCTGGTGGTATCACAGATTTTGGAAGCTATTTACGAGTCGGCACACACGGGCAAGGCAGTATACTTTAATAATTAACGGAGAAGCTTCAATAGATTGTTCTGTTAACATAATTAGATTCCTAAACCTTTGTCCGTTTATCCGGTCAGAGGTTTTTTGTTATTTTTCCATAATAGAGGGAGCCGTCCATACCTGATATGGATCAAACACATAGGATGAATGGAAATAAGCTGAAAGAGGGGATGTTGTGTCTAGGTATCTTACACCTATGGGAGTTTCCATCGTTGTTTGCACCAACCGTCCACAATTTTTGGATAACATCCTGCAGAATTATGTTCGCCAGCGTTACAAGGTCAAGGAATTGATTATCATTCTGAATCTCGACAGCATGAACATGCGTTTGATTCGGAAAAAGGTGCAGAAATACGCGAATGTCCACGTATACCAAGTACCCGAACGTATCTCACTAGGACAGTGTCTAAATGCAGGCATCACCAGAGCTCGTTTTTCACTCGTTGCGAAAATGGATGATGATGATTACTACTCTCCTTATTATCTGGAAGAACAGGTACGTGCGCTCAGGCAAACCGGCAGTGATATTGTGGGTAAACACTCCTGTCTGGTTTATCTGGAAGCTTCCCGAACATTGCTGATGAGGTCACCGGGCGAGAGCAATAAACCTGTGGAATTTATCCAGGGAGGCACGCTGTTATTCAGAAAAAAGGTGTTAAAAAGGGTTCGATTTACGGATCGTTCGGTGGGGGAAGATGTTACGTTTCTAAGGCAATGCAGGAAGAGAGGGTACAAAACGTATGCAACATCACCTTACAACTATGTGTATCTGCGCAGGCAGAACAAAGCAAGTCATACGTGGAGAGCAGAGGATCAGTTCTACCTTGAAGGAAGCGAGCGACTGGCTGTAACCAGGACTTTTAAACCTTTTGCAAACAAAAAGTTGTAGAAAAGGGAGACACTGCATTTTTAAGCGAAGAGTCGGATATCGTCATTCAGAAAAAAGTATAACATCCATTTGATCCAGAGAGGTTCTGACCGGTGCAGAGCGTCTTTTTTCTTTATAGATAGAGTTTAATTTCGATGTGGAGAGAGTGATCTATATGGGGGATTAAAATAAATGTTGGATTTTAGCAAAAAAAGTATTGCATATCAGTTTAGTCGGATTTATATTAATGGTATAAGGTCTAGACCATATACAGATCGGAGTGATCAGATGTCTAATCCATTCTCCTTTCATTTCGAAAAAGTATCGACTAAAAAGGTTAGTGAATTTATTCGGGAACAACTGGAAGAAGCCATTATTCTAAAAGAGTTGATGAGTGAGGAGCAGCTTCCCGCTGAACGGGATTTAGCCGAGATGTTTGATGTAAGCCGTATTACGGTTCGCGAAGCGCTCTCAGCACTGGAAGATAAAGGACTGATAGAAAAAAGAGTTGGAGCAAAAGGTGGAACTTTCGTCCTGCCACTCACGACCAATTCGCATAAACGGACAAGAGAAGAGATCAAACGAGGCTGGGCTCAGATGCTCAAGGTGTTTGAGTACCGGACCATTATTGAGCCGGAGGCGGCTTTTCTGGCTGCTGAGCGGATCACCGCAGGCGAACTGGAACAGCTGTATAACTATATGGAGCAAAGTATCGAGCCGGATTGCACACGGGAATGGTTCAGGGCACTGGATGTGAAATTCCATCTAACCATAGCCAAAGCATCAGGTAATCCATACTGTGAAACAGCCGTCAGACAAATTCGAACGAAGATTAACCCGGCGCTCGATCTGATGCCTTACGATGACCGAATTCGTTCCGTAAACTACGAAGTACATATGGAGATTCTTGAAGCACTGAAGTCAAGAGACAGCGTAAGGTCACGGGATACGATGAAAAGGCATATCGAATTCTCGGCTGATGCCATCTATGCGCGCTTGGTGTCGGAATCCGAGCAACAGGAAAGGAATGAGATGCAATGAAGCAAGCTGAATTAATACAACTGGCTCAGCCGCTACAAGCGAAGTTAAGCGCCTGGCGCAGAGACCTGCACCGCCATCCGGAGATTGGTTATGAGGAGCATCGCACCTCTGCTATTGTGGCCGAACATCTGGAAAGGCTTGGAATTGAGGTTACTCGTCATGTTGGGAAGACAGGTGTAACTGGCCTGCTTCGCGGAGAAACAGCTGGCCCTACCTTTGCACTTCGAGCAGATATGGATGCATTGCCGATTGAAGATCAGAAATCAGTGGAATATCGCTCAACGGTGAAAGGCAAGGCACATCTCTGTGGGCATGACGCACACACATCGATTCTGATGGGCGCTGCTGAACTACTCACAGGGCTTGGCAGACCGAAATCCGGTAATATTAAGTTCATCTTTCAACCTGCGGAAGAAGGACTAGCCGGTGCAAGAGCCATGATTCAGGACGGCGTGCTGGAGAATCCAAAGGTGGATGCCATTGCTGGCTTGCATATGACACCCGGTCAGGATACGGGAACAGTTGGGGTGAGCCAGGGAGTTGCCTTTGCTTCGGCTGATCCGCTCGTCATCAAGATTGTGGGTCAGGGAGGTCACGCGGCTCGTCCGCATGAAGGTATTGATGCGATCGCCGTATCCGCTCAGGTGATTACTGCGCTACAAAACATCGCCAGCCGTATGGTGGACCCGCTTGAACCTGTAGTGGTCACGATTGGTAAAATCACCGGAGGTTATATGGGTACCGCTATAGCACCTGAAGTCGAGATGATTGGCACAGTCCGCACATTATCTCCTGCAGTGCGTGAACGGATGCCATCTCTGATCAAACAAGTCGTGAACGGTGTCTGCAGTTCATTCGGAGCGGCATGTGAAGTCACCTATGGTGACGGTTATCCGGTTGTTGTGAATGACCTTGGCATGGTTGATCTGCTCACAGATGTCTGTGAAGAGGTGAATGCGCAGAAGGGGTGGAGTTACATCAAACCGTCGACAGGCGGGGAAGACTTTGCTTTTTATTGCGAACATGTGCCTGGTGTGTTTTTCCGGTTAGGATCGGGAAATGAAGAGGAGCGTACACGGTATCCGCTTCATCATCCGAGATTTGATCTTGACGAAACGGTCATGCCTTACGGCGTAGGCTTGTTGTCAGCAATTGCACTTGAATTTTTGGCAAGGAATACAACTTCCAAGGGGGAAGAATCACAATGAAAAAGAGACAATGGACAGGCTTGTGGATTACTTTGCTGGCAATCGTGATGGTGTTAAGTGCTTGTGGTGGTGGAAGTAAAGGTGCAACGAACAATGCAACTTCTGAAGGGAGCGGAAGCGAAAGTGCAGCTGCCAGTAGCACGTTAACAATTGCGGCGGCAACGGATATCGAAAGCTTTGATCCACACAACAATAACAATACCGCGAGTGAAGCTGTGCTTGTGAACGTATTTGATTATTTGATCAAAAACGACAGTCAGCAGAAAAAAGTTCCTGCGCTCGCTACTTCATGGGAGCAAGTGAACGATACAACGTGGAGATTCAAGCTGCGTGAAGGTGTAACGTTCCACAATGGCGACCCGTTCACTTCCGCTGATGTGAAGTACACGCTGGAGAGAGTCGCTAAAGATAATACGCTGAAGCAAAATAGTTATTTCAAAAACATCGTTGAAGTCAAAGCGGTGGATGAGCATACGGTAGACATCATTACCGATGGTCCAGACCCATTGTTGCTCAATCGCTTGTCCAAAATGGGCGCTGGCATCCTGCCTTCCAAATATATTGCAGACAAGGGCATGGACACGTTCCTGAAAGAGCCGGTGGGTACTGGCGCATACAAGTTCAGCAAATGGACCAAAGACGACCGGATTGAGCTTGTGAAAAATGAAAACTATTTCGGCGGTGAGCCGAAGTGGAATGAAGTGGTATTCCGTGTCATCCCTGAGGCTTCCACACGTGTATCTGAATTACTTGCTGGCGGAGTTGACGTTGCGTCATCCATCCCGTCAACAGATATTGCACGTATTGAAGGCGAAGCAGACAAAAAAATTGTGAAAGCACCTATTCAGCGTGTTTTGCAACTGATCTTCCGTCAAACGGAAGGCAGCATTACAGCTGATCCAAAAGTGCGTGAAGCCATTGATCTGGCGATTGATAAACAAGGGATCGTAGACAGCATTGCCGGGGGAGCAGGAATCGTTACTCGTACATCTGTAACACCTGGAAACTTCGGAGCTGACCCGTCACTGTATAAGACATCATTGTATGATTTGGAAAAGGCAAAGCAACTGCTAAAAGAGGCAGGCTACGCTGAAGGCACGGCCGAGATGACCATCTCCGTATCTTCTCAGTACAAGGAACAAGCTGAAGTTGTTGCAGCCATGCTGGATCAGGCCGGATTCAAAATCAATCTGGACGTGCTTGAGCCGAGTGCATTCAGCGAGCGTTATAGCTCCAAATCATTTAAAGAAATTTTCATGATCGGAATCGGTAACTCCCTGTTTGACGCTTCCAACAACTATAACCGCTATATGGTGGAAGAAGCCAAAGGGGAATCAGACTACAACAATCCGGAAGTGGAGAAGTTGCTGCAATCTGCGCTTGTAAACATGAATCCTAAGTCTCGTGAGAAAGAATATCAGCAAGTACAACAGATTTTCTCAGAAGAGCGCCCTGCCGTATATTTGTATCAGATGGAAGGCGTCTATGGAACCAATGACAAAGTGAACTTTGCACCACGCAGTGATGAGATGTTCTATGCGGATGAGATTACACCTGTTGCAAAGTAACAGAGGCTAATACCACCTGTCATTGCATGAGTAAGCCGTGAACGGCAGGGACTGGATGAACAAGTTCCTGCCGTTCTTTTTTTGGAAAGAGGAGGTGAGCCGGGAGTGGGAAAATACGTATTCAAATCTTTACTGCAGGTCATTCCGGTGCTGTTTATTGTCTCATTAATTGTTTTTATTCTGGTTCGGGTCACGGGTGATCCTGTGGCTCTGATGTTGCCTGAGACCGCTACAGCAGAGGACAGGGCTGTGTTGACGCAGGCACTGGGACTCGACCAGCCTTTATACGCGCAGTATATGAAATTTCTCGGTAATGCCATTCAGGGAGATTTTGGTCAATCCTTCCGTTACGGTCAGCCTGCACTTGAGCTTGTGTTAGAGCGATTGCCTGCAAGCTTTGAACTTGCCGCGGCTGCCATGTTATTTGCAGTATTGATGGCTGTTCCGCTGGGAGTGATCTCGGCAGTGAAAAGAAATACATTTACCGATCTTCTCATTTCAGGTATTTCGGTGATTGGCAAGGCGATGCCAAACTTCTGGATGGGCATTATGCTCATTCTGTTATTCTCCGTTGTGCTGGGCGTTTTACCGGTTTCGGGTCGCGGAGGTTTATCCCATCTGATTCTGCCCGCTTTTACGCTGGGGGTGGGACTTGCTGCACAGATGACACGGCTAATCCGATCCAGCATGCTGGAGATTCTGAATCAAGATTACATTCGCACGGCACGCAGTAAAGGACTGGGACGAATGACAGTGATCGCGAAGCATGCGTTCCGTAACGGTTTAATTCCGGTTGTGACCATTATGAGTCTGCAGTTTACCAGTCTGATCGGAGGTACTTTGATTACAGAAACCGTATTTTCCTGGCCAGGCTTGGGTCAACTGTTAGTTGTGGCCGTAAATACACATGATATGGCGATTGTGCAAGCAGCCGTGTTTGTGATTGCATTCATTGTAGTGGTTGTTAATATTCTCACGGATGTGTCCTACAGACTGCTGGATCCACGTATCAAATATGACTAGAAGGGGGTGCGATCTATGAGAGACAACGATGAAACAAATGTTCTGGTTACCGAACCGGACAACAGAAGTTCGCGTACGATTGCCGGAATTCGATCCATCTGGCAACAGCTAATCATCAGCAAGACCGGATTCATCGGTGCAGTGCTTGTATTGGTTGTTGTCCTGATTGCAATAGCCGCACCTCTGCTAACGAGTCATGATCCGTCAGCGGTCAACCCGCTGAACCGTCTCAAACCGCCTGCGTGGCTCGAAGGCGGAAAGGCCGAATACTGGCTGGGAACCGACAATCTGGGCAGAGATATGTGGAGCCGTATTGTATATGGCGCACGCGTGTCTTTAATTGTAGGTATGGGCGCCGTCATTGTCTCCGGAATAATCGGAGCCGTTCTGGGTCTGATATCCGGATTCTATGGAAAGTGGCTGGATGCCATTATTATGCGTGTGGGTGATGCATTCATGGCGATACCAACGATTCTGTTCATGTTAGTAGTGATGGCTATTGTGGGTCCAGGTATGACCACGTTGATCTTTGTTATCGGTGTAACCAACTGGGTGCCATTCACCCGTGTAGTTCGTAGTGAAGTGCTTAGTATGAAAGAGCGGGATTTTGTATTTGCCGCCAGATCGATTGGTGCCAAAAATGGACGGCTGATTATCAAGCATATTTTGCCTAACGTATTGTCGTCGTTTATTGTCATCTGCGGCATGAATGTAGGCACAACAATCATCATGGAAGCTTCGCTGAGTTTTCTGGGACTTGGAATAAAACCACCGGATGTATCGTGGGGCGGCATGTTAAGTGACGGACGGCAGTATGTAGCCACGAGCTGGTGGGTTGCTACATTTCCGGGACTAGCTATTACGTTTACTGTGCTGGGTGTTATTTTTCTCGGCGATTGGTTGCGGGATGTGCTTGATCCTCGAACAGAGTCAGCTCAGAAATCATAACGGAAGGGAGTTATGGATATGAAAAAAAGCCAGATTACGCCGGAGGATCTCTATCACTACCGCTGGATTAGTCAGCCGGTGATCAGTGCAAATGGACAAGTAGCCTACGTTGAACAAACGATTGATCGGGCGAAGAACGAATATAACACACAAATTCGGGGAATTTCGCTGGATGGGACAGAAGATGTAGCGCTGACGGATGGAACGAAGGATTCCTCTCCTGCATGGTCACCAGACGGCAACAAGTTGACGTTTATTCGATCGACTCAGGCTGGAAAAGGACTTTGGTCTGTTCATACGGAATGTACAGAACCGTCCATGCTCATATCTCCTGAACGTAAAATCATGAGTTACGTCTGGTCTCCCGATGGGAAGTATATTGCGTTTACGAGTAAAGCTCAGATGAATTCAGCTCAATTATCAACCGATGAGTCGGCGAAAGACGCTAACGATGAAGCAACCCGGCAACCAGAAGCGACATTGCGGGGAAAAGTCTACGAGCGCACTACGCCGAAAGCTGAAGGATCTGGTTGGTGGGATGGTCAGTACAGCCATTTGTTTCTTTACGAGATCAAGAGTGGACTTATCAAGCAGATAACCTCCGGGTTATGGAACATCACTACCCCCGTCTGGTCACCGGACAGCCTGAAACTTGCCTTTATCTCCAAACAAGTAGAAGAAGCAGGATCAGATCCGGATTTGCTTCATCATACGGACGTGTATATGACCAGCATTGAAGCAAACTCAGGAAAAGTTGAAGAACCTTTCAAAGTTACGGATTCCAGTCTCCAGATCACCCAATTTTCTTTTACAGCCGATGGAAAACAACTAATTCTGATTGCAAGCGATCGTAAATACGGAAGTGGAAGCCATCATCAGCTGTTTACACTTCCCGTGAATCGGGGGATACCCAGGCTATTCGCACCTGAGCTAGATATGCACATCGGTAATACTGCACTGGGGGATATGAAGTCGGCAAGCGCCTCTCCTTCGCCATTCATTAGTCGTTCATCTTCTCAACCGGGAGTATATGTACTAGGCACACATCACGGTAATGTCGATGTATACCGAATTCAGTCCGATGGAAACTGCGAAATGATCACAACTGCAGGAGAAAAAGATGTTTATCAGTATACGATCTCTGCAGATGAAGAGACTTTGGTTGTAGCTGCGCTCACGGATAAGCATCCAGGAGAGTTGTACACCGTCGGCATGAAAAGCGGTAAAATGGTCAGACTCACTCATCGTAATGATGAATTTATGGGGCAACGAATGGTTAACGTACCGGCAAGAGTGGAATTCACCTCATCGGATGGTTTGCTGATTCAAGGCTGGCTAGCGATGCCTGATTTAACGAAAGATGCAGATTGGACTGAAGCTACGGGTGCAACGACCCCATCGTCCGGAATTCAGATTGAAGATGAACTGCAATCTGATCGTAAGTTACCTTTGATTTTACAGATTCATGGTGGACCTCACGCGATGTATACCGGAGCATTCAGTCATGAGATGCAGACACTTCTCGCAGAAGGTTATGCTGTATTGTGGGTTAATCCTAGAGGTAGCATAGGTTATGGCCAGGAGTTCGCCAGAGCTTGTCGCGGAGACTTCGCTGGCGGTGATTATCGGGATCTGATGGAAGCTGTGGATGACGCACTGGCAACGAATTCAATGCTGGATGTATCTCGTTTGGGTGTTGCCGGCGGTAGTTATGGCGGGGTCATGACCAACTGGATTGTCGCTCACTCAAACCGTTTCAAAGCAGCTGTGACACAACGCTGTATCTCCAACTGGTTATCCATGTACGGCACAAGCGACATCGGGATTTCTTACGTGGAGGGTGTTATTGGGGGTAATCCTGCGGAGAATGCTGCATACCTCTGGTCTCGATCGCCGCTTGCTCATGCGCACAACATCGAAACTCCGTTGCTTATCATGCACGGGGAACAGGATTACCGAACACCGGTAGCTCAGGCGGAGGAATTGTACACGACATTGAAGCGTTATGGAAAAACAACCAAGCTCATTCGTTACCCGGGTTCCAACCATTCACTGCTCAAAAGTGGAAAACCTTCTCTTCGAGTCGATAGCTTCGAACAGGTGAATGCCTGGTTTAACGAGTACCTGTAGCTCATCAAATGCAGAATGAATTCGGAAGTTAGCTTTTCAGCGAATCTTTTTATAGAATGAACACCTAATATAGAGAAGCCAAAAAACCGCAATTGATGCGGTTTTTTTTGCTTTATGCAGAAATAGTTGAATTCAGTTCTTGAATGATATATATTTTAATTAAATGATAGTATTTACTATCAAAAAAATGGAGGCGATTCATATGATGAATCAACAAACGTTAGGTCAGATCCAAATATCCGATGAAGTCATCTCCAAAATGGTCGGTAAAATAACAGGTGCTACCCGCGAAATTTCTTCCATGTCGGCTGGATTGGTTGAAAGTATTAGCAAAATATGGAGCGGCCGTAGCCAGCAGAACGGCATTGTCATTCGCAGAGTAGACAATAGCGTGGAGATTAACGTGAAAATCATCGTTCATTACGGCAGTAAAGTACACGAGGTTTGCAGAGAGTTACAGCAAAAGGTCATTGACCAGGTTGAACATCTTACTGGGATATCCATTCAAGCGGTGAATGTTTTTGTAGATGGCATGACATCCGAAGCATATCCGTCCAAATCTTAAGATCGAAGAGAAGAGAGCTTACTAAGCATACATGAGGAGTGATCACCATGAGCCAAATATCTATTTATAAAGCAAATCCGCAAACCGCCGTCGGAGGAAAACTAACGGAGATGGCGCTTGATTACATGAAATATTCATTGGCGGGTTCCAGGGAGCCCGCAGTTATAGATAAGACCTTCCAGAAGCTTTGGAAGTCCCGAAATAATCGGTTTAGTCACGAGTACGCTTACGAAGCGGTTCGGGAGGGGAAAACACTCGGCATGATCATGTGTTATCCAACGACACTGATGAATAAGCTGGCATGGCCGACGTTCTCACAGCTGTTTGACATACACAAATGGAAGCTGATTGGATACAACCTGCGTAACTGGAAGGAGTTTTATACGATGGTGACGTTAAAAGAGGCAGAGAACGATGAATATCACATCGGAATTATTGCTGCTCTACCAGAAAGCAGGGGGCTTGGGATCGGGACAGAATTGATCCGTCATGCGGAGAAACAGGCGCTTCTGCAAGGGTTTGCAAAGTCTTCCTTAACCGTCAAACAGGAGAATGCAGGTGCAATCAAGCTCTATGAACGTCTGGGGTACAACAAAGTGGGAGTGATCAGTAAACCTGCTGTATCCATGTATCGAATGTCGAAAGCACTTCACTGAATGAAGTGATCTCATATGGTATAGTAGGATGAGTTATTATTTAAATGACTACGACGTTAACACGATACCAAATGAGGTGTAATCCATGTATCAATATAAGGATCAGGAATATGAGGGCGTTCACTTTGAGGGACGGGATTTGCGTTACGGCGAGCTAATTAGCTGTGTGTTCAAGCATTGCACGTTCATGAATGCCTCCATGGAAGAAGTCGAAACAAGCCATTGCCGTTTTATTGAATGTGATTTCAAAGGGGCATCCATGAATGGTTCCATACATACGGAGTCTGCATTTGAGAATTGCCTGTTTGGGGGTGCCAACCTGTTTGCTTCCAAATTTACAGCTTGCAAGATGACGGGATCGGATTTTTCCGGTGCCCAGATGGACGGCATTACACTTGTCAAAGGAGATTGGTCTTATACCAATCTGAGATATACGCGACTTGGGAGACAAGATTTGCGAGGGATTCGTTTTTTTGAAGCGGATCTGGCTGAATCCGATTTAAGCAAAGCGGATTTGCGTGATTGTGACCTCACGAGAGTATCCATGAGTAAGGTGAAGCTACAGGGTGCGGATTTGCGGGGGGCCATTTTGGATGGCATTGATCTGAAATCTCTAGATCTGAAAGGGGTGCGAATGGATCGCGAACAGGCCGTTCTGATTGCACGCTCCTATGGAGCGAAAGTGGACTAGTTTTACCTCTGATTTGAAATGGACATCATCACTTTTGACTAATCAGAAAAAGAACCAAAGTCACGTACCTATGACCAAAATAAAAAGTAATAGTCTATTCGTTCCGAGGTGCCGTTAGAGATGAAAAATGAGAAGTTAACATTTAAGCAAAATCGAATGCTTGCCATTCTGGATGAAGCCACAAAATTACTGATCGAGAAGCCCAATGCGTCGATGAACGACATTGCTGAAGCCGCGAACATCGGAATTGCCACATTACATCGATATGTGGAGAGCCGTGAGCAACTGATGATTCACTTGGCGATGCGTGCAATTGATGTTGTTAACGAGACGTTGCAACACGTTAAGCTCGATGAGGAGCGGGTTGAACACTATATCCCGGAGCTGATTGAAGCGCTAATTCCACTTGGGGATAAGATATATTTTCTGGCTCACGATGCAACCGTCAATTATAATGCCGAGATTGAAGGGGCCGATCAGAAGCTGAGACAACCGGTGCTTCATGCCATTGGTATACTTCAAGAAAAAGGCTTTTTTCGTTCGGATGTGGACAAAACGTGGATTGTAGATGTTCTGTATTCAATTCTTTTCTTGACGTGGCAACAAGTGATCCATGGCAATATCGCCAGAAATGCTGCGCCTGCACTTGTTGTGGACACGTTCTATCACGGTTTTGTTACGAGATGAGCTGAAAAAGAAGCAGGATATCAAGCATTTTTACGTTGTTGCTTCTATGGAGTGTTAAACAAGTGCACAGCAAAAGCCGCAGATGAAACTGCGGCTTTTTATATTTCGACCTATGGCTATCTGTGGCTATGTTCTATAGAGGTGTTCCGCTTAATTTACAGTGCAATCTTTGCTTTTAATTGTTCAGATGCTGGCATGAGAGGCAGGCGCAGCTGTGCAGAAGCGATAATGCCTTGCTGTGCAAGCAGATGTTTCAGCATGGCAGGCGCAGGCTCTTCGAAGAGATTTTTAATGAACGGAAGCAACTGCGTATAGAGACGGTAGGCATCTTCTTTTTCATCAGCCACAAAACGGTTATACACTTCCAGGAAACGCTCTGGATTAATACTAGCCGATGCCATCATGCCGCCGGCTGCACCTCTCGTTAACATATCGAAGAAGAAGGTATCATCTCCACACAAAATGGGCTTCGAGCCGCAACGTACCAGTTCGGTCATAAGATCGAGGTTATTTGTGCTATCCTTAAGACCAATAACACCATCGATGTTCATAATTTTTTTCATCATATCTATGGAAACTCTAACCCCTGTACGGGCTGGGATTTCGTATACCATCACGGGTATGCCCACGCTGGCTGCCATGCGGAAGTGCTCGTAAATGCCCTCTTCCGTGGGTCTGTTATAGTATGGAGTAACGACAAGAACAGCATCGGCTCCGAGTGCGGCAGCTTTCTTTGTTCTTGCTACCGTTGAAGCGGTATCATTGGTTCCAGTTCCAACCATAATGGGTACGGAGGAGTTGATGCTGCTCAGAGTTTCCTTCGCGGCCTTCACAAGCTGTTCCACTTCATCCCATGTCACGGTAGGTGACTCTCCAGTCGTACCATTAATCACCAAGCCATGAATGCCACTGTTAGCCATAACTTTGATGTAATTTTGGAACGAAGGAAGATCAAGTTCGCGTTCTTTGGTAAAAGGTGTGATTACAGGTATATAAATACCTTGAATCTGTTGTTCGGTTAACATCGTATTACCCCCAAATGTATGTTGGAATTCCATTTCATTCACTTTACCATGGGAAAAGGTATCATAGTTAGCTATAATAGATGATAGGTGTTATCAATAATTTCGATGATGTGAGGGAATAAATGATGGATTTGAATTATTTTCAAACCTTTCGTGAGGTGGCATTGAGGCAAAGCTTTACCAAAGCAGCCGAAGAGCTTGGTTACGCGCAGTCAAGTGTGACAACCCAGATTCAAAAGCTGGAGAAAATTTATCAGGTCAAACTATTCGAACGTTTTAATAACAATAAAATCCGGCTGACTTCGGCTGGAGAAGAGCTGTTTAAGTTGTCTGGACAGCTTCTGGAGATATTTGAACATTCTCAGGAGAAGCTGACCAAACAGGGCGGCGGATCACTTACCATTGCTACGATGGACTCGCTTGCTTCTTATTATCTGCCGGTGCCCATTCAAACGACACGTAAACAATATCCCGAGCTCGGCATTCGGCTACAGACCGATCGGGAAGATCTGATTCTACAAAAAGTCAGAGAAGGGGAGGCAGACGTGGGTCTTATTCTGGCCAATGCTTCACCGGAATCCGGATTACAATGGATTACGATTCGCGAGGAACCGCTGGTACTCATCGTGAATTCAGACCATCCACTTACAGCTAAATCCGAGGTAACATTGAGTGATTTAGCCGATGAAGAATGGATCATGCCGGAGGATTCATGCAATTACAGGCAGTTGCTGGAGAAAGTGCTTAGAACCAACGCTATTCCCTACAAAGTGGGACTTGAGCTGGGAAGTCCTGAGGCCATTAAACGAAGTATTATGGCTGGTCCGGGCATCTCGCTTTTACCTCGTATGATTGCCATGGATGAGATCCAAAGACAGAAGCTTACTGTACTGCCTCTAGTTCATACTGATTTTACATTGGAAATTCAGTTAGTAATTCATGCCCGCAAATGGATATCACATGCACTGCAGCAATTCATCACGAATCTGGGTGCCAAAGAGTCCGATTGGTTGCCTGCAAAGGCATAAAGTTAAGCAATTATTGGCGTATTTAATAAATGAAGAGCAACTTCTAAAAACTCTTGATCGGTTTGTCGCATTAGATGCGAGGGGCCCCTCGAGAGTTTTTTTGATTTTTAAAGAGATTCAGATATTAATAGAGTTCAGAATTTAAGATTTAAAACTTCCAAAAAATGATATAAATTTCTATTAGATTCAAATCATTACCAAATTAAGACAAAGTTTGAGTGGAGGAGGACGACAGAGAACAAGTAGTTATATCTTGCACATATTCATAATCTTGGCCAACGGGTTCCATCAAAATTAACTTCATGAGGAGGAATTGTATGCTTTATACCATTATTGTACCGGTCAATCAGGACTATAACATTCTGAACCTGTTTACAGACTCGCTGCTTCGAACAGTCGTCCCATCAACACAAATTATTTTTATCAACGACGGATCTGGCTCTGCCGTCTTCCAGCACCTGGATAAACTCAAACAAGAGGTTGGAGAAGGTGTGACCATTGATATTCTTCAGCATGACTTTCCACTTGGCTGCGCCGTATCCATTAACAGCGCCCTGAATCTTGCTAAGGGAGAATATATCTTTTTCCTCGACTCCGACACGATATTGCAGCCCCACTGGCAAACGATGATGAAGGAGACGCTCGACACGGATATTACGATCGGTATGATCGGAGGCGTACTGTTATATCCGCAGACTGGCGGTGTGCAGCATTGTGGTATCGCCTTTGCTGACTCGATTGGACGCCATCTTTTTCTGAACGCATCCCCGGATGATATCCCGAAGGAGACATTCTCTGTGCAGCTTGTTGTATTTGCGATGTTTGGCATGAAACGGGAAGTTTATGAGACGATTGGCGGCCTGGATGAAAAGTTTTTCAACGGATATGAAGATTTTGATTATCAGATGCGCGCCAGAGAAGCGGGTTATGATACGGTTATTAACCCTAATATTCAAGCCTATCACTGGGAACGCAGCAGCGGCATTCATCGCAATTTTAACCGCAAGAACAATCTGGCACGATTTTGGAAAAAGTGGGGAAGTCAGATCGAAGCCGATGTATGGCCCTTCGTATTCAGTCATCTCAAGGAGCAATTGCATCATCAACGCGAATACGAGCATCTGCCAATGATCGGTATCGATCTTGCCGAGGTTCGAAGTGATGCGGACACGTTCTGGAGCAAGCTTGACGAGGCAGGTATCGCGCCCCTTGCCGACGTGCGAGACTACTCCAACCGCTTTAACTCGAATGGAGCCATATGGCTACCCCAAGTATTAGGCAAGGAGTTAATTCATAGCGAAAATCGGTTGCTGTTTCTGGTGGACAACTTCACCCGATTGTTGGAGAACCGCTATTGGATCGAAATGAGGCATGCCCATAGAGCCAAGGATCTAATTATTGACCTCTACGGTAACGTGATTACGATGGATCGCATCTATGATGGATGTTGGCCGGGCACGAAAGTGCGATGACTTAATCATTCAGGTTGTGATACACCACTATTAAGCCTTAGGGAGGTACTTCAAAGTGAGCGATGAAAAAATCACGCTGGATCGTGCCGCAAGATTTACTCAAAATCTGGAGTGGCTGGAGAAGGTTGAAAAAGTTATTCCGAGCGGGTGCAGTACACTAGCCAAAGCGCCAGAACGCTTATTTCCGGGACATACCCCGGTCTGCTGTGCGGAAGCATATCATTCCCGATTCACAGATATTGACGGTAATGAATGGCTGGATTGTGAGATGGCCATGGGCACGGTTCCTTGGGGGCATGCCAGACGAGAAATTCAGCTTACGGTCATTCATCAGTTGAAAAAAGGGACAGGCTTTTCACTTCCAGCGGATATTGAACTGGAGTGTGCCGAGTTAATTCTGGAGCGGTTCGAGGGACGTTATCCGTCCCTGCGCTTCACCAAGAGCGGTGCAGACGCAGTAAGTGGAGCGGTGCGGCTGGCCCGTGCGGGAAGTGGTAAAAGCAAGGTCATTGCAACAGCTTACCACGGGTGGCATGACTGGTCCGCATATGGTTATTACGGCAGCCAGACCAAAGAACGCGGCATTCCGGTGGATATTGAGCGTTCCACGATTTGGGTGAATAAGCCTTCCTATACTAACATTCGGGGACACACTTCATCTATGGATGATATCGCTTGTATTGTCTTGTGCCCCAACGAGTGGAATAAAGAAGAACTGGAGAAGGTAGTGAATTTATGCCGCTCTCTGGACATCATTATTATCTTCGACGAGGTTACTTCGGGAATACGAATGGGCAAACAGGCGACTGCAGGAGAGTATGACATCTGGCCGGACTTGCTCTGCATTTCCAAGGGCATGGCCAACGGACTTCCGCTTGCAGCAGTAATGGGGCCAGAGCATCTCATGTCCCTTGCAGGACAGGTGCGATTTAGCAATGCGCATTCCAGCGAGACAACAGCACTTGCGGCGGCTATTGCTTGCGAAAGGTTAATTAAAAATTCAAAAGTTTGGCCTACTTGGCGTGAACCCGCTACGCGGATCATGAAACGACTGGAATCGGAACTTGTGCTGCTTGGTCTCACGGAACAATTAGCCTTAAAGGGAACCTACGCGAGCTTTTACATTCAGTCCCTAGATGAGCAAAATTTTCAGACGGACCCGTTCCGCGAATTTATGGTGAAGAAGATGGCTCATTACGGCATTTTCACCAAAGGTTACTTTATTTTCTCGGATACGCATACGCGGGAGGAATTGATTTGGGTGGAGGATGCACTGCTTCAGATCTTGTCGGACTGGAAAGAAATGCAGAAGCTTGAACATCTGAAATATGCCAATCTGTAAGGAAAGTAACACGAAAATTTATGATATGACCAGGAGGATATCTCATGAAAGCACTCGTATATCAAGATTTGAAACAGGTGGAGCTACAAGAGATTGAGGAGCCCAGCATTCAAAGACCGAATCAGGTCAAAGTGAAAATCTATGGATCAGGGATCTGTGGAACAGATTTGAACATTGTTAAAGGTAAAGTCCCAGCAAACAAAGGAACCGTTATCGGTCACGAGGGTGTAGGGACTGTGGTCGAGGTGGGAGATGAAGTACGGGGTATTCGCGTAGGAGATCGGGTTCTCGTGGACCCGACGCAATCTTGCGGACACTGCTCGTATTGCCGCGAAGGCTTGTTCATTTACTGTGAAAATTTCGATGACTACCAAGTAGGAATGACCACACACGGAACGTTTGCCGAATACTTTGTGGGAGATGAAAAATACATCTATCCGATTCCCGATTCCATGAGCTGGGAAGCGGCCATGATGATTGAACCTCTGGGTTGTGTGTTGCAAACATTCATGAAAGCAGGCGTGAAGCCGAGTGACTCTGTACTCGTGCTGGGGTCAGGCGCCATTGGTTCGCTGTGCCAGCTGGTGAGCAAACGACTGGCAAGACTTACGGTGGGAACTGAGATTGATCCTTATCGCAAACAATTCGCAGAAGGGATCGCTGATTATGTCTACTATCCGCAGGATCTAACACTGGACAAAGTATATGAGATCAACAATAACAAAAAGTTTGATATCGTTGTCGATGCTGTAGGGAATCAGCTTCATGTCGGGTTTGAGATGATTGCTAAAGGCGGCCGGATCATTCCGATGGGGTATGACGACAGTTACGAAGTAACTTTTAAATCAACCCATGTCATTAACGATGGACTCAGTATTATTGGTGCGGTAGCTGTACACTCCATGATCAGCACGGCGTTGAAATTCGCGCAAAGCATTCCTGAGCTAGAGCAGATGGTAACAGCCAAAGAATTTTTGACGGACTATGAGCAGGCTTTCAATGGCACCATCGGTTATGACCTGCGAAGCGGGGAGAAGTTGCCGATGAATTCGGTGAAGACCGCATTGATTCTGTAATAATGTAGACATTGTGGGGTTCTCCGCTGTGACCAGTGAGGTATAGGGCGTTAAGCACAAGTGAGATGTGTTCTCAATTGGATCTTGCAGATTACAGCGGAGCGATCCGCAGAGAGAAAGAAGGGATATGGAGTGAAACTGCTTCGGGATTTGCCGAGAAATCCGCGGTATTCTATTTTACTTGAGCCGGTGTGGGCCATTCCGGGAACGATTGTTTTGTTTTACGCTCCTTTGTATATGAAAGAGGCCGGTTTGTCCGACATTGAGATAGGCATCATTAATTCGGTGAATCTGTATTTTGCCTTCATTTTTCAACTATTTGCAGGGTCAGTGACTAATAAGCTGGGACGTAAACGAACGACACTGATCTTTGATTTACTCGCCTGGAGTGTACCCATGTTCATCTGGGCATTTTCACAAAATTTCTGGCTGTTTCTCATGGCTTATTTGCTCAATGCGACATCAAAGTTTGTCACGGTGTCTTTCAATTGTCTGATCATTGAAGACGTAGAAGAACATAAACGATCCAAGGTGTTCGCCATGCTGAACATGATTATTACCGGAGCGGGAGTGCTTACACCGATTGCGGGAGTTGTAATTGCAGACTTTGGCATCGCGCCTACGCTAGCAAGCATTTATTTTGTGGGCGGGCTGTTGATGACAGCGATGTTTTTTATTCGTAATCGCTACACGGAAGAGACTGAGGTTGGCAAGGAATTGATGGGCATACACAGCAAAACGCATGTATTTCGCAGCCTCGTCACCAGCCTTCGTCTGTTTGGAAGGTCGTTCTATAAGCGCAGGTTATTTCCGATTATTTTAATTACGGTATTGTCCAATCTGGTTCTACAGTTAAACTTCTTTCAGGTCATCTATTTTAAAGAGCAGTTAAGCTTTGGTGATCGAGTGATCTCGTTTGTTCCGGTCGTGACAGCGGTTACCGTCATGCTGCTCTATCTTGTTATTCTTCCGCGCTTGAAGCAGAGATCGGAAGAGAAGTATGTTAGCTTCTCCATTGTGCTCAGTACCGCGGGTGCTGTGTTATTTCTTCTGATTCCGGCCGGTAATATAGCGATGCTGTTTCTTACCCTTATTGTACTTGCTGCCGGGAACTTCATTCTGCAAACGTACCGTGATTCATTACTGATGAACCGACTGGGCACGCATGAGAAGGCGGATATGTTCTCGGCTGTACAGACGGTTATGACGTTAACAGCAATACCTTCCGGGTATCTAACCGGGTTGCTGTATCATTATCATCCGGTCCTTCTGTTCGGCGTTATTCTTGCACTGTATATTTTCTTGATGATTATTATGTTGTTTTTACATGATCCACCGCAACGCCCCCAAGTGATGGAATCTTACAAAAATATGTAGAAGAAGGGCTTTTCTGTATGTTGCCGAATATATAAAACGGTAAAATACAGTTATTAGCACAATCCTTGGGAGGTTTTGAATGATGAATGTAATGACAACGGAAGCAAGGGAGAAAATGAGCTGGATCAATGAGCCGCACAACTGGTCATATACGGATCAAGGTGGACTGATCATAGAGGCGCAAGCCGACTCGGATTTTTTCCAAGACCCGGCAGGCAAACATATTCGAGCGACCGCTCCATTCTTGTCGATGCCCGTCGCTGGTGATTTCGAAATGACTGCACAGCTGACGGTAGAGATGAAGCATCAGTATGATTCCGGATGTTTGATGGTGATGGTCGACGAACGTAACTGGTGCAAACTGTGTTTTGAATATGATGGTAAGGCCGCAACGATCGTATCTGTTGTTACACGCGATGGTTCATCCGATGATTGTAACTCGACAGAGGTGCCTGTGTCAGATCCTTACCTGCGTATACGAAAAGTGGAGGGATGTCTGTCCTTCTTTTACTCTCCCGATGGGGAAGAATGGAAGTTAATTCGATACTTTGGCATGCCGATGGATGGAGAGCTTCGAGCTGGAGTTGTTGCTCAGTCACCGACCGGCACGGGTTGCACTTGTCACTTTTTATCCGTAAGCATGACCCAGCCGGATTTGACTGCACGCTTCTGATCCGTTTCTCCAGCGATGGCTGAGAGAGAGGAATAGAACAATGGTACAGAAGTTAAAAGCATTTATATTTGATTTTGACGGCCTGATTGTCGATACAGAAACGCCTTGGTATTATGCTTTTCGTGATATTTATGAAGAGCATGGTGTGGAGCTGGGACTTGAGCTTTGGTCTAAAAACGTAGGCACCTCCTTCGAGGAATTTCATCCGTATCGATATCTGGAGCAGATGTTGCAAAAAGAGATCAATCATGAGCAAGTCCGCTTGCTCTCTGAACAGAAGTACGAAGCATATTTGGGACAAGCAGGCATACTCCCGGGCGTACTTGAATTGCTGGACGCTGCTCGGGAGAAGGGAATTCGGCTTGCGGTTGCTTCGAGCTCCACTCGTGATTGGGTACACGGGTACTTGCAAAAGCTTGGGTTGTTTGATTATTTTGAAGTCATTCATACTTCGGATGATGTGAAACGGGTGAAACCTGACCCGGAGCTGTACCTGCTGACGCTGCAGAAACTTGGTGTGGAGGCAGATGAAGCGATTGTTTTTGAGGATTCTCCCAATGGACTAAAGGCAGCAAATGCCGCAGGTATCCGTTGTTATATCGTGCCGAACGAGGTAACACGCGGTTTGGAATTCACCATGCATGAACGGCGGTTATCCTCGCTGGCTGAGATGAAGATATGATTTTTTATCTCTGAAACTTTTTGCGCAGTTCAATGGGTGAGATGCCTTCATATTTTTTGAACACGGAACCGAAATAACTGGCACTGTTAAAACCGACGGCTTTTGCAATCTCATGTGCGGTGATATCCTCTTGCTGCACAAGCATCTCCTTTGCCTTAAGCAAGCGATAGCGAACCAGGTAATCGAGTGGAGTCATATGGAACTCTTTTTTAAAGATGCGGTTCAGATGTTGCTCGGTCACATTCATCTGATCCGCGAGTAGGGAGAGGGAGAGATCTTGTTGATAGTTTTCTTTGATAAAAGCAACAAGCTCTGTCAGACGCAGCCGAGCCTCAGAGCGCTCAACCTTGCTGTAGCGTTCACTCTCAATGGTTAAACGAACCAAAAGAGTATAGAGCAGTGTAGAACCATGCCAGATATAATCCTTGTGACGGGACTGTAGCGCCAGTGTGATCTCACGTAACAGGAGGCCAAGTATGCCTTCCGGTTTGAAGGCGCGCAGTTCCCCGATCTGCAAGGAGTGCAGGAAACGCGGCAAAATGTAGCCATTAAACGACAAACAATCAAACTGTAATGAGTTACTTGAATTGTTATAACGGTAGGGAACTTCAGGAAACATGATAAGCGCTGTTCCTTTCCGAACAGAAAGCTCGAGATTTTTGGCAGCGATTCTCCCTGTTCCGCCGATGCATTGTACAATGGTGTAATCCCGTGAATGGTCGCTCCAATCCATTAATTCATTAACGGTTAACCGGTTTTGCCCAGTAATCATGAGAGGCATATCGGGCACTAGCAGATTTCCCATGTTAGGTTTCAGCATCGTTGAATAATTCCTCTTTTCGTTAAAAGGTCTTGTGCAGGTAGCATGATTAGAGCATGAAAGAAACCTGAAAAGAATTATATTACATAAATGGAATTATTTTAAATGTGTCGACATCTTAGCTTTGTATTTTACCGAAAACGGTATCCGCGGTATCCAGGTGCCACAGCTTGCCAACAGAATGTCAAAAAGGGTACGCTATATAGATGAATGGACGAAGGAAAGGAATACTCGTATGAAAAAAGTCATCGTAGTCGGAGCGGGCATATTAGGAGCATCAACAGCCTATCATTTAGCAAAATCAGGAGCAGAAGTGCTTCTTATCGATCGGAAAGATGCAGGGCAGGCCACGGATGCGGCTGCTGGTATCATCTGTCCTTGGTTGTCTCAGCGTCGGAATCAGGATTGGTATCAGCTAGCCAAGGCAGGTGCTCGTTATTACCCTGAGCTTATAACTGAATTAGAACGTACCGGGGAAACCGAGACGGGGTATGCACAGACAGGCGCACTCAGCATACATACGGATCAGGAGAAGATTAACAAAATGGCGGAGCGTGCCAAGTTGCGCAGAGAAGATGCGCCTGAGATTGGTACAATCACATGTCTGGATGAAAATGAAACCCGTGAACGGTTCCCTTTACTTGGGGAAGGTTATTCATCTGTACACATCAGCGGTGCTGCGCGTGTGGATGGAAGAGCGCTGCGTGATGCATTGATCCGCTCTGCACAGCGGCACGGCGCTCGTCTGATTGAGGGAGAAGCCAGAGTACTCTATGAGGATGAGCAAGTAACTGGCGTTGAAGTGCAATCGAAGCATTATGTCGCGGATCGGGTGGTTGTGTGTGCAGGTGCGTGGGCGAATGAGTTAATGAGACCACTGGGGATTCATTTTAACGTCCATTATCAGAAGGGTCAGATTGTGCATTTGCGTACTTCTAATCAGCAAAATACAGAAGATTGGCCTGTTATCATGCCGCCTACTGATCAGTATTTACTTGCGTTTGCAGAACAGAAAATAGTTATTGGCGCCACACATGAAAATGATGTTCACGGTTACGATACACGAATTACTGCCGGAGGCATGCAAGAAGTGTTGAACAAGGGACTAGAACTGGCACCTGAGCTTGCAGACAGCACACTTGATGAGGTTCGTGTCGGGTTTCGCCCATTTACCCCAGGATTTTTACCCGTTATGGGACATGTCCCGGGATGGTCAGGTCTGATTACAGCTAATGGATTGGGTGCTTCTGGTCTAACCATGGGGCCTTATATTGGTAGTCAGCTTGCCAAATTGGCTTTAGACTTGGCACCGGATATCAACATGGACGCGTATGATGTAAGTAAAGCGATCGAGTCGAAGGCAGAATAACATACGCATGAATGAGGTGAGCAAATGACGTATTCACAGCGTTTATCAGGCGGAGCCAGCCTGTCGGAAGTATTGTATCTGGAACAGCAGATTGATCAATTCAAAGAAGAACGCGTCGTAGCTGTTGAAAAACTGAAGCAGTATGAACAAGTCGCAGAGAACGTGCAGATTAAGGATTTACAGAAAAAGATTGCTGACGCGAAAGAACATGTCAATATGCTGTCAACTCGGCTCGAAGAGCTGGAGAACACATTGGATGAACTAGTAGATTAGGTTGTTTTCAGATGACTTTAACTGAACTTCTAAGGAGTAACTTGAGATGAAATATGAGGCGGAACGAATTTATATCAGAGCTTGGACGTTAGAAGATGCTACGTTGCTTCAGGAGTTTCAAATGGGCAATAGAGAAGATATAGAGAGGACTTCTTCTGGTCATCGAGATGAGGCATTTTATAGTCTGGAGGGACAGACCCGTCTGATTGAGAAATGGCTTGCGCTAAGAAAAGAAGGAACAAGACATTCTTTTGGCATTTTTCTTAAAGATACCGATGAACTGGTGGGCGAAATTTCATTATTTCGAATTGAACTGAACGGTGCAGATAAATGGGTGATAGGTTACGCAACCGATCGGCAACATCACGGTAAAGGGTATATGAGCGAGGCGTTGAAACGTGTGCTTCAATATGCCAAACATGAGATGAGCATTACGCATGTTGAAGCTGGTGCTGTTCCAGACAACATCGGCTCCATTCGTGTGCTTTTGAAAGCAGGCTTCCAGGAAAGTGGCACACACGATGTACCTATTCAAGGAGTGATGAAAAAACATACGATGTTCACGATATCTCTGACGGATGTGGAATAAGCAAAGAGGATCGAATGAGATTGCAAAGATTGAGGATTCACTAAATTAACGAACTGGCGATATAAATGCATAACAATTCGTATAATGTTGCCGAAGGAGAAGCATATGGCTACCATATTAGTTGCAGACGATGATGCGAATATTCGTGAGCTGGTCTGCTTGTTTTTGCGAAATGACGGATTCGACACCGTAGAGGCAGTGGACGGCCATCAGGCGCTCACGTTATACAAGGAACGTCACATTGATCTGGTGGTGCTGGATATTATGATGCCAGTGATGGACGGGTGGGCGTTGTGCAGAGAATTGAGACAGTTGAACGCAGACCTACCCTTACTTATGTTGACAGCTAGAGGTGAGACATGGGAAAAGGTAAAAGGTTTCGAACTGGGCACAGATGATTATTTAACGAAACCATTTGACCCGTTGGAGTTAACTGTACGTGTGAAAGCTCTGCTAAAACGGTACAAGATTGGCTCCACTCATATGATTCAATTTGGAGACGTGACGCTGGATCGTCAGAGTTACAAAGTTATTCTGGGTACAGAGTCGTTAACTTTGCCACTCAAGGAATTTGAATTGTTATACAAGCTGGCCGGAACACCGGGGCAGGTCTATACACGAGAGCAATTGATCGATCAGATCTGGGGGCTGGATTACACAGGGGATGATCGGACAGTGGACGTACATATCAAACGTTTGCGTGAACGGTTTGCGACGACGCCTGATTTTCAGATTGAAACGGTTCGTGGTTTAGGATATCGGTTAGAGGTCAAGCATGATTAAGTCTTTGTATATCCGGGTTGTTGTGACTTTTCTCATTTCTGTGATTGCCGGGACCGTAATTGCTTTCCTCTTATCCACCTGGATTTTTGAAGATCAGCTCAATGAGAATTCACATATCAACATACGCAATTTCGGTCAGGATGTTGTACAGATATACAAAACGCTTCCACTCTCCGAAGCGGATGCATTCGTCAACAACATGAAGCAGCTCGATCTTTACTATATTCGGATGTATGAGCCGTCAGGACAATTCCAAACGTACGGAAAGGCTATAGATCATAAGCCGATTTCAGTGACGAAAGAGCAGCTTCAGAAAGTACTTGGAGGAGCCGTGGTGGAGGCGACTCCGAATGGTCTTGGTACAGTTCTACTGGGATTGCCAGTCCAGACTGCTGGTGGGACTCGAGCCATGTTTCTGGAGACGCTGTCGCCGCCTGCTGCCGCTGCTGTGATTCAATGGGGTACAATCTTTGCCACCTCGTCTCTGGCCGCCGGAAGTCTGATCATTCTGATTGCTTCCATGTTTTTGGTTAGACCCATCAAAAAATTAACCCAGGCAACCAAACGTATCGCAGCAGGTGATTTCAATGTAAAACTGAATATTAAGCAATCTAGTGAACTGGGCACGCTCGCTCGCAGTTTCGAAGATATGATGAAGGATCTACAGCAACTGGAGCAGATGAGAAGAGAGTTTGTAGCCAACGTCTCACACGAGGTACAATCACCACTTACTTCCATATCAGGCTATGCTCAGGCTTTGAAAAATGTAGAGTTACCGGATCAGGAACGAGGACGGTATCTCGACATTATTATTTCTGAGGCGAAACGCATGTCTAAAATGAGTGATAATTTGCTTAAGCTCAGCATGCTCGAATCACAATCTCATCAGCTGCAACTCGCCACGCGTGATCTTGATGAACAGATCCGAAGGGTTATCGTTGCATTACAGCCCCAATGGTCCGCTCGGGATATTCGTTTTGAGCTGGATTTACAGAAGGTTCAAGTCATCGCAGATCACGATCAGTTGAATCAGGTATGGACGAATATTCTCAGCAATGCGATTAAGTTTTCAGAGAATAAAGGCGTAATTCACGTCAGGATGGAACGGGATGTCAGGACTGTAACAGCATATATAACGGATGAGGGAATTGGTATTCCTCTCGAAGATCAAAAGCGTGTATTTGAGCGCTTCTTCAAGGCCGATCGTTCCCATAGTCGGAAATATGATGGTAGCGGGATGGGGCTTGCGATCGTGAAACAGATTATTTCGTTACATAAAGGGGATATCGCGTTGGAGAGTAAAATGGGCCAAGGAACAACATTTATAGTAAGCTTGCCAATTAGTCCACCGACGGCAGGCTAGTCAACTTCTTTTTGTGTGGTTCTTTGCTACGTTCATGTACAAGTTCGCTTGTATGTGAAACGTAGCTTTTTTTAGTTGTTCATGTTCTATTCATATGGATGTCATGAGCAGTACACGATTAGTAAGTATTATTTTCTAGGAGGCAGATCAATACACAGATCAAACACTTGATGAAGTGGGATCTATTGAGAAAAGTGGGGATTCTGAATGAGATTATTTGAATTACTTTTAACGTTATCTTGTTTCGTTTTGTTAATCGATTTATTTTTTGTTAAAAGAAATGTAAAGAAAACTGGTTTGGCTCTCGGCATTGGAAGCAGTATTTTGTTTGTGGTTCAGTTAGTGGTCGAGGGATACAGGTGGCAGATGCTTTTGATATATGGCCTAACGGGTCTGTTCATACTCATCATTTACTTTAAGCACACCAAAAAGAGGATGGCTATTAAAATAGGGAAAACGCTGAAATACAGTATAGCCTCTTTCATTGTTATTTTATTAGCGTTATCTGTCGGCTTGATGGTGTACTTGCCTGTCTTTCATTTGCCTAAACCTGATGGACCAGAGAAAGTCGGGACTCAAACATTTCACTTAACGGATTCAAGTAGAGATGAAGTCTTAACGGAGGAGCAGAGTGACAAGAGGGAGCTCATGATCCAGATATGGTATCCCACTGCAAATAAAGATAACAATCAAAGTGAATTTCTTTTCCCTAAAGATAAAGAGATGTTCAAGAAGTATATTCAGACATACTCCAATTCTTTGAACCTGCCTGATTTTGTGTTTGATTACTGGAAGTACAGTAAAACGAGCTCCTATAAAAATGCAGAAATATTGCCCTCGACAAGTCCTTATCCGGTGGTACTGTTATCCCATGGCATGGGAACCAGCAGGTTTTTACATGCATCACAGGCCGAGAATCTGGCCAGTCATGGCTATATCGTGGTGACCATCGATCATACGTATAGTACGTTTGCTACTATTTTTCCCGATGGACGTGTAACGGATTACAGAACCAAGATGAAAACCATTGACGACCGTAGAAAAGTCGGGGAAATATGGACACAGGATGTAGAGTTTGTAATGGGTCATATAGAAAAATTAAATTCAGGCATAATCAACAGCCAATTCAAAGGAAAGATGGATTTAAAACACGTAGGCGTGATGGGACATTCGTTCGGGGGAGCTACTGCGTTTAATACCGCTTATTTAGATCATCGAATTAAAGCCGGAATTAATATGGATGGGTCACTGTATGAGGTGGAGAATCGAGATGATCTCGAAAAGCCGTTTATGTTCATCAGATCAGGAAGTTTTAAAGATTGGTTAGTCGATTTTAAAAACAATACAGATTCGGATAACGAAGTGATTAAACAGCTTTCGGATGAGCTTCAAATTATGAAAAATGTAATCCATCATCAAGGAAATGTGATTTATGTAGAAGGGACCCAGCATTTCAATTTTGCGGATCTGCAATTTTATTCTCCGTTGATTAAACTGACAGGCATCACGGGAGATATCAATGGTAGCAGAGGGTCATGGATTGTAAACCAGTATGTACTTGATTTTTTCAATAAACATTTGAAAGGAACAGGTGGAGACCTGATCCAAGGAGCAAACGACAGATATCCTGAGGTGAAATTCGTTGAACCTGGGCAACTGTAACGAAGGTTATCGGATGACAGATTAACGCCGAATCTAATTTGTCCTGTTCATGTTCCGTTCATATAGACTTCATGAAGAGTACATCTGAATCGATTAAGCTTGTTTCATATCGTAAGGTGAAGGTCTGACCACAGAACAGGAGGAGATGTGAATGATAACCCAAGATATCAAGATCAACAAGGGTATGATCAAAACAATAGTTAAGAAACGGACTTCAATTGTTGCGTTGAGTCTGGTGATAATCATGTTAACACCAGGTACTATTATGGCTGCACCTTCTGTCACTAAGAGCAATGACCTGATGTATGAGACTACCAAGAAAACAGTGGTGGAGAAGGCTAGCCTACTTACCGAAACATACGGGGTAACCAGTGTGCAATATGCGCTGATGGATCAAGGAGAGATTGTTGTTTCCGGGCAGACAGGCAAAAATGACTCTAAAGGGGAAGTTCCGCTCACATCCGATACCATCTACGGCATAGGGTCGACTAGTAAAATGTTTCTGACAGCATCCGTGATGAAGCTTGTTGACGAAGGCAAGGTAAATCTGGATCAACCACTGACGAGTTATATTCCAGAATTTAAGATGAAAGATCAGCGCTACAAACAAATCACACCACGTATGCTGTTGAATCATTCGGCAGGTCTCCTCGGCACTTCAAGCCATAATGCAACATTGTACGGGGATAATGATACTTACACACATGATACTTTCTTGGATCAACTAGCGACACAGAATCTAAAGGCAGAACCAGGTGCGTATTCGGTATATTCTAACGATGCATTTACATTGGCTGAACATCTGGTTGAAAGAGTCAGTGGCTTAAGCTTTACGGCATATATACACACATATTTTACAGAACCTCTGAACATGGAGCACACCAAAACGCCGCAGGATGTGGTTAACACGGCAGAAATGGCGGCGATTTATTCTCCTTTGTCCGAGGTTCAGCTTCCACAAGAGAATTATAATATCATCGCTACCGGAGGGATATATTCCACCGCTGAGGATCTTGTGAAATTTTCACAACTCTTCACAGGTGAGGCTGAAGATATTCTTTCAGAGAAGTCGGTAAAAGCCATGGAACAAAAGGAGTACCAACGAGGCATGTGGCCAGAAGAGAGTGATTCTTCTATTTCTTACGGATTAGGATGGGATAGTGTGGACTTGTTCCCATTCAGTGACTATGGAATCAAGGCCGTTACGAAGGGTGGGGATACCGTATCTTATCATTCATCTCTGGTCGTACTTCCAGAGCATAATCTGGCTGCAGCCGTTACTTCTTCAGGAGGATCGAGTGCAATTGATCAATTGATAGCGAGCGAACTGTTACTTAGCGCACTCGAGACCAAAGGTATCATTCAAGAACGCAAACCTGAAAAGTCGTTTGGCATGCCTGTAAAGGCGGATATGCCAAAAAAAATGTCCGAGTATGCGGGAATCTATGGTGGCAACAATTCGGTTATGAAGGTGGATGTAGGTTCTACTGGAGAACTGTTGATTACTCCCCAAATGGTTCCGAATAGTCCTGTGGATCAATACATCTATACGTCGGATGGAACGTTTGTTAATAAGGAAGGCACAAAAAAATTAAAATTTGTTCAAGAGTCAAAAGGTCATATCTACTTGTGGTCTCGATCCTATCTGTCCATACCTGGCTTAGGACAACTTGCTTTCTCGGAATATACGGCACAAAAGCTCGAAAACAATCCATTGCCCAACGACGTTAAGGCGGCTTGGGATCAGCGTGATGGGCAGCGATATTATTTGATGAATGAAAAATATACCTCCACGGCATATCTCCATTCTTCAGCAATCATTCCATTGGATACAGGGAATGGTGTTCCCGGGTATATGATCAATCACAAAATTGTTGGAGCCGACCATGCAGTGAACCAACTCCAGATTCCCGGCATGGCTGGCAGGGATGCAAGGGATATCTACTTTTCCAGTAAAAATGGTATAGAGTATATTCATTTTACAGGCTATGAATACGCCAGTGAAGAGATTGTCCAGACACTTTACAGCGGAAAGCAATCTAAGATAACGATCCAGCCAGAAGGTTATAACAGATGGTTCTCCGTGCCGTCAGCTACCGTAGGTCAGGTTATGACAGTGAAGATGCCTGCAAATGCCGCCTTTGCTGTATATGATCAGACAGGAGTTTGTGTGAATCATACAGTGGTTAGTGGCAAGAATGAGGTTGTTCTACCTGAAAACGGGCGTATTGTATTCGCGGGTGAGACAGGTTCTCGATTTGAAGTTTCATTGAAAAAATAGAAAGCGTATTCGCACGTATTTACAGAATCAACATGCCAAAAGTCTTCTCTATGATATGGGGGAGGCTTTTTAGCTATCGATCAACGAGAATAGGTTTACATGTTTTGGTAGACTGTATAGAATGGTATACACTGTATAACCGAATATGAATGTGGAGAGTGAGTGTGAATCGAAATGCTTCGTCGTTTTTTTTCGTATTACCGACCGTATAAAAAACTGTTTTTGATCGATTTTGGCTGTGCTGTATTTGCGGGTTTGCTGGAGCTGGCATTTCCGCTTGCGGTTAGTAAATTTATCAATGAACTGCTACCAGGCCAAGACTGGCCACTGATTTTACTGGCGTGTATCGTGCTGTTATCGATCTATGCACTCAATACGGTATTGAACTACGTTGTTACATACTGGGGGCATATGCTGGGCATCAACATCGAAACAAATATGCGGGAGAAAATGTTCGCTCACCTGCAGAAGCTTTCGTTCCGGTTCTTTGATAATCGTAAAACGGGGCATCTGATCGGTCATCTCACGAATGACCTCAATGATATTGGCGAAGTGGCTCACCACGGACCAGAAGATGTGTTTATCGCCGTGATGACGCTGATTGGCTCATTCTGGCTGATGGCCAATATCAACCTGGAGCTGGCTTTGCTAACGTTTATCATCATTCCGATTATGGCGTGGGTGATTATTGTATTCGGCGGTCGGATGACCAAAACGTACCGGAGACTCTTCGGTGACGTCGGTAACTTCAATGCACGTATTGAAGACAACGTAGGCGGTATGCGTGTCGTTCAGTCTTTTGCCAATGAAGATCATGAGAAAAAGCTGTTTGCTGTAGATAATGCCAATTTCCGTTTAACCAAACTGCTAGCGTACAAAACGATGGCGAAAAGCATTTCGGTCAGTTATATGATGATGCGTCTGGTGACCGTGTTTGTGATGATCAGCGGAGCGTGGTTTTACATCGATGGCAGAATCAACATGGGCGATTTCATGGCGTTCCTGCTCTTGTCGAATATTTTCTTCCGCCCGATTGAAAAGATTAATGCCGTGATTGAGAGTTACCCGAAGGGGATCGCGGGGTTCAAACGTTACCTGGAGATCATTGACACCGAGCCTGAGATTGCGGATCGCAAAGAGGCGGTCGAATTGCGTGAGGTGAAGGGGGATATCCGCTTCGAAAATGTGTCGTTTGGTTACGAGTCCAGCCGGCGCATCTTGAATCAGATTAGCTTGTCGGTCCGTCCTGGGGAAACCGTTGCTTTTGTCGGACCTTCAGGTGCAGGTAAAACGACGATCTGTAGCTTGCTTCCACGCTTTTATGAAGTAGAAGAAGGCCGAATTACGGTGGATGGGATGGATATTCGAGACATTAAGTTGCAATCTCTACGTAAACAGATCGGGATCGTGCAGCAGGATGTATTTCTGTTCTCGGGTACGATCAAGGAAAATATCGCGTATGGCGATCTGACCGCCACCGAGGATCAGATCTGGGAGGCGGCGCGCCGTGCTTCATTGGAAGACCTGATTCTAAGCTTGCCTGACGGCATGGACACAATTATTGGCGAACGAGGAGTGAAGCTGTCCGGTGGGCAAAAACAACGTTTGTCCATCGCCCGCATGTTCCTCAAAAATCCGCCCATTCTAATTTTGGATGAAGCGACATCTGCCCTGGATACGGAAACGGAAGCACTCATCCAGCAATCTCTTGCCGAATTGTCGGTAGGCAGAACAACGCTGGTGATTGCTCACCGACTGACCACAATTAAAAATGCAGATCGCATTATCGTGGTGAACACCGATGGCATCGCTGAACAAGGCAATCACGAAGAGCTGGTTGCTGCCGGAGGCATTTACAGCCGCCTGCATCAAGTTCAACACAATCACTCGTAGGCTGGTGTCTCACCAAGTTCGTTAAATTTGTTTGAAGTTGCCGCGCAATGCGCGGCTTTTTTGTGTTCTTTTAGAGATCCGATGTCTGGAGATGTTGAACTGGAAGAATAATGTTGACAGTGTCCACAATCCTGATTAATATAATGTTGACAATGTCCACTAAAAGGGAGGTTTCGTAATGAGCTCTCAACATATTCAACCTGAGGTTCTGGCAGACATGCGGCGGTTTAACCGTTTTTATACGAATATACTCGGGGTGCTTGATAAGCATATTCTCGGGACGGGATATTCTTTTGCCGAGGTACGCGTCATCATCGAGATTGGCATGCGCGGCGAAAGCATTGCAAACAATCTGGTCGATACACTAACGATTGATCGCAGCTACATGAGCCGCATTGTGAACAAGCTGACAAAGGAAGGACTGCTCATTAAGGTGGATTCCACAGAAGACAGCCGGGTTAGCCTCATTCGCCTGACGGAAAAAGGGCAGGTGCTATTTGCTGAACTGAATGACCGATCCGATCAGCAGATTATGAAATTAATGCAAAATTTAAACGAAGAAGAGATTCAAGAGGTGTATGCCTCTATGATGAACATCCAAGAGAAGCTGAACAAGAAGGCAGGAGAGAGAGCACGATGATACGATTTGAATGTGATTATAACGAAGGTGCGCACGAACGCATTTTGCAGCGATTAATGGAAACTAATATGGAGCAAACGAGTGGTTACGGCACAGATGATCATTGTGAGCGTGCGCGTATGCTGATCCGGCAGGCCTGCGGTCAAGAAGAGGCAGATGTACATTTTCTCGTCGGAGGTACACAGACCAACACAACGGTAATTGCATCTATTCTTCGTCCACATCAAGGCGTCATTGCCGCGGTATCTGGCCATATTGCTGTTCATGAGACAGGTGCGATTGAGGCGACAGGACACAAGGTGCTGACGGTTCCGAGTCCGGACGGCAAAATTACGGCTACGCAAGTGAAAGCTGCCTATGATGCACATGCACAGGAATCGTCACCAGAGCACAGTGTGCAACCGGGCATGGTATACATATCCCAACCGACCGAGTATGGCACAATGTATAGCAAAGCTGAACTTGAAGCGCTGTATGCAGTAAGCAAGGCGTGTGGTCTGCCATTTTTTGTGGATGGAGCACGTCTCGGTTATGCTCTTGCATCCAAAGATTGTGATATGACGATGGCCGATCTTGCTCGACTCTGCGATGTATTTTATATTGGGGGAACCAAAATTGGTACATTGATGGGTGAGGCAGTTGTTATTCTCAATGATGCGTTGAAACGCGATTTCCGTTATATTATCAAGCAAAAGGGTGGCTTATTGGCGAAAGGAAGACTTCTAGGTATTCAGTTTGAAACGTTGTTTGAAGATGGTCTGTATCTCGAAATTTCCCGTCATGCCGTTGATATGGCTTTGAAAATTCATGATACCCTTAAGCAACATGGTGTGGAGTTCTTGTATGATTCTCCAACGAATCAGCAGTTCCCGATTCTGCCGGATTCCTTGCTGGCACAATTGAGTGAAGACTACACATTTACATTTTGGGAAAAGGTTGACCATTCCCGTAGTGCGGTTCGCTTCTGTACCAGTTGGGCCACTCGTCTGGAAAACGTAGAAGCACTAACGCGTGATATTGCATCACTGTTGCAGAAAGACAAAGGTCAAGCTGAATCGACTGAAAAAATTGCGGTGTTAGAGACTGCGGTAATGGTGTAACTGGATTGGTGTGATTGAATGCGTAAATAACAGTAGAATCAAGTGGGCTATCCGAATCAAGCATGCTGCCACTGAAGTAGAGCACCTCCTCAGCAAGCGAGTTGAGTGAAGGGTCAAACGCTACCGATCATGACAGAGCTTATTCGGGGCGTTTTAGCGAGTAAATTTTTCTAACGATCACCACAGACGTTATTCGACTAAGAATCGCGCTTTTTCAGGATAAAATGCTGATTTATTATAAAATAAGCTTCCTGGTGATCGTTAAAATTTAGCATTGCCTGATTCGAGCCAAATAGCGTTTCTGGTGATCGTTAGAACTTTCTAACTGGCCAGGAGTGGTCTACTGTTTTCATAAATTAGTGCCCACATACAATCATCCAAGGATAGAGAGCTGATTATAGGGATTAGATGTGCCTGGAATAGAATTTGGGGGTGTCTTGCAGGTGAGCTGTAACCTGTAAGGCACTTCTTTGTATTTTATATGAAAATGATGCAATCCGGATTTTATGTGCAATGCTAAATATATTAGGAATTCTTTTATTAGAAGTGAGTTTATTAGAAGTGAGTTTATTAGAAATTAGATTACTAGAAGTGAGTTTATTAAGGGATAGTTTAGGAGGGGGTAGAAACATTAGACCTCCGTTGTTAGACTGTGATTGTTAAATTTTAGTGGTTAGACCTTAGTGGTGAGGTTAGATTGACATCTTTCTCCGAATAATTTAAGGTATTATAGATATATTATGTCTCTAATGTGAAGGAGAGAAGTTATGCAACCGGAAGATAAACAATCCTTTCCAACAAAAAGTTCATTGGGTAAAAATTCATCTACTTTTTCAATAAATGAATCGACTCCAGCGATCGAAGACCTTCAAAATAAGCTTCCTATACAATCCATGCCTCTCCTAACGATGTTACAGCCATCCCCCGGAGAACGGATTTTGGATTTGGGATGTGGGAATGGCATACTGACGGCTAAAATTGCGGCAACCGGAGCAATTACCACCGGAATTGATTTTTCTAAAGAGAGTATTGCACAGGCTATGGAGAAACATCCCGGACTGGATTTTCAGATCGCAGATGCTGCTCATTATCGGACAAAGGAACGTTATGATGCTGTATTTTCTCATGCTGCATTTCATTGGATGGCTGATGCACCAGCTGCCTTGAAAACCGTGCAATTGGCGTTAAAGGAAGGAGGACGTCTTGTTACTGAGTTTGCAGGAAGCGGTAATACGGCGATCCTTCTTCATGCGGTTCGGGACGAGTTGCTCACAAGAGGATACACATGGGAAGGACGTAATCCGTGGTATCACCCTACCGTAGGTGAGTTTTCAAGCTTGCTGGAGCAGCATGGATTACGAGTGTTATTCATACAACATGCTGACACGATGAGGCCACTGAAACAGGGAGTCCGTCCATGGCTCACTAGCTTTGCTTCGTATCTGTTCCATGATATTGAAGCAGCCGAGCAGGAGATAATGATGGAGGTTGTCGAAAAGAAAGTAAAAGCGCAGCTTTATCGTGAAGGGCAGTGGAATCTGGATATTGCCAGAATGCGAGTTGTGGCTGTAAAAGGTTAACGATTAAGAATACAATAGCCAGGCTGGCATAATCTCGACTCATTTCAGGAGGATCGCATGAAAATAGAGAAACCCAAACTGACCTTGCAGTTGCTTGAATCTGAACCGACCTATACTTTGGATTCGAAAATAGAGTACAAGGACAGACTGTTTGAACATATGACACTGGACATGCTGGAGGTGAGCAAAGCATCATTCGAGAACGTGGTGTTCCGGCATGTAACCATTCTGGAGTCATCACTTGAACATTGTGAGTTTACGGATGTGCGGTTCGAGCACTGCGACTTTTCCAATGTGAATCTGCAAAATACGTTTATGCATCGCACGGAGTGGGCCAATTGCAAACTGGTCGGCACGGACTTTTCCGGTAGCAGGTGGCAGAACGTTAGCATTGTGCAGAGTATATGCGATTATAGCAATTTTCGCTTTTCCCATCTCAAACAGGTTGAGTATGTCGAGTGTAGCTTGAACGGTGCGGATTTCGGATATCTGAAATTACAAAAGATCGCATTCGGTGCATGTAGACTGGATCAGGTGACTTTTACCGGAACACCTATGAAAGGATTGGACCTCAGTGATAGTGAATTTGATGCTCTTGTTCTTACGCTGGAGGATCTGGCCGGGTGCGCAATCGCGCCGCATCAGGCAGCCACGTTTGCCGGATTAATGGGACTAATCATCAAATAACGTTCAAAAAGATATACAGAATCGTGATTTAGTGTTATCCTTAACTGTTACGTGTGACATAAAGATTCGTTTTATGTAGAGATGTGCGTAGATGAAGGAGATAACATGACATTTCAGGAATTAAACATTATCCCTCCGATTTTGGAAGGATTGAAAAAAGCAAATTACAGTAAACCTACTCCGATTCAGGAGCAATCCATACCAGCCGTGCTTGCGGGCAGAGATTTACTTGGTTGTGCGCAGACGGGAACAGGTAAGACGGCGGCATTTTCGGTGCCCATTATCCAGTTGTTAAGCCAAGGCAGTAAGCAGAAACAAGGTACTCCCGGTAAACAGTCAGATCAAAAAGTAAAATCCGTCCGCGCGATTCGCTCACTGATCTTGTCCCCAACAAGGGAGCTAGCCATTCAAATATCCGATAATATTAAAATGTACAGCAGATACACCGACATTCGCTCTGTGGCGATTGTGGGAGGCGTATCTCAAAGAGTACAGGAACGCGCGCTGCAACAGGGAGCAGACATTATCATTGCTACACCCGGACGCTTGATGGATCTGGTGAATCAGAAGCAGATTGATCTGAGCAAAGTAGAGATTCTTGTACTGGATGAAGCTGACCGTATGCTTGATATGGGTTTTATCCACGATGTGAAACGCATCATCGCCAAGATGCCAAACAAAAAACAGACTTTATTCTTCTCAGCAACCATGCCGCCAGAGATTGTGAAGATGGTGCAAACACTGCTGGTGAACCCTGTGAAAGTGGAAATTACCCCGGTATCATCAACGGTAGATCGTATTCAACAGTCTGTATATTTGCTGGAGCACGGCAAGAAGCAGAACATGTTAAATCATATTTTGCAGGATAAATCCATTGCTACAGCACTGGTATTCACTCGGACCAAACGCGGAGCTGATCGGGTTACGCGAGATTTGGCCAAAATAAACGTGACGGCGCAGGCCATTCACGGTAACAAGTCACAGAATGAACGGCAACGGGCGCTGAACAATTTTAAAAGTGGTGTAACTCGTGTGCTGGTCGCAACCGATATTGCCGCGAGAGGTATCGATGTGGAAGAGTTGACACATGTCATCAACTTCAATCTGCCGAACATCCCTGAGACTTATGTTCACCGCATTGGACGGACAGGACGAGCTGGGAAAAGCGGGATGGCGATCTCGTTCTGTGAGAAGGATGAGCTTCCTTTCCTGAAAGATATCGAGAAAGTCATCAAGAAGTCGATTCCCGAAGTGAAGGATCATCCTTACCCGATGACTAATACGCCTGTGTTTACCCCAATGAATCAAACGAATCAAGGTAAACGGACAAAACCAAATTCCAGAACAGCTGACAGTAGATCTGGATTTAATCGCGCTACTGCGGATAAACCGGCGAAATCCAAAGCCAACCCGGCGCGTAAGCCAAAGTCCGAATGGTTTACCAAACGAGACAAAGTAGCATCCGGTGGTAGAAGCGAAGAGCGTAGCTCGAATGGTTCACGTTCCGGACGTAGCGACAATCCTCAAGCCAAAGTTAAGGGTGCATCGTCATCTGAGAGAGTGCGTAAAGCAGATCATAGCCAAATAGGTAGCCGTTCTTCCTATCAGAGCCAACAGCGCCGTAGCAAAACGCGCAATGATAAAGTTAATTAACATACTAGGAACGAAGCCTTCTCCGATCTATTGGAGGAGGTTTTCTTTGTGTAAGGCTTCGATTAAAATGGAAGATAAACGAGTTCAGTTTAGAGGGGGAAATGTTGTGACTAATAGTATTATGAATTATTGTCTTGGCAAAAAAGGTGCTGTGAAGGAATTTCCATTCGGGCCTGAAGCGGCAGTGATTAAGGTAGCCGATAAAATGTTTGCACTTCTGTTTGAAGGCAATGGAGAGAACAGTCGTTTGAATCTGAAATGTGATCCGATCATTGCGGAGAACCTGAGAGAGCAGCATGAGGCTGTTATTCCCGGTTACCACATGAATAAAAAGCACTGGAATACCGTTAAACTGGATGGTTCCCTACCAAATGAGGACATATATGCCATGATTGATCACTCCTATGACCTGATCGTGCAGAAGCTTCCAAAGAGGATTCAGGAGACACTGAGCGAATAGATTTAATGAGACCAGATGCGGTTGTAGCAGTTTTCGGAATACACAAAGATGATGAGGAGTGGATGTGAATGGATCAACAGCAGCAGATCGCCATGGTTCAACAAATGCGTCAGCAAAGCTCGGGAAATGAGCAGAGTCTCCAACCAAGTCTTACATATGATGTTACTGTAAAAGAATACACGATTCCTACCTCCGCCGGAGAAACCCGGGTGTTGGTGTATGTGCCGAACCGCAAGAAGAACGAACAAGCCGTAACTTGGCCCGTGTTCTTTAACATGCATGGAGGCGGCTTTGTGCTGGGTCAGGCTGACGGGGACGACCCTTGGTGTCGTTTGATTGCAGATCGTGCAGCATGCCTCGTCGTAAACATTGATTATAAGTTAGCACCTGAACACAAATTTCCCACGGCTGTCCATGAGTGTTATGACGTCGTGAAATGGATGCATTCCAATGCAGATCAGTTCTCCGCTAATGCAGCTATGTTTGCTATTGGTGGTCATAGTGCGGGAGGCAATCTGGCAGCATCGGTATGCTTGCTGAATAGGGAACGTGGGGGCGAATTACCAATACTGCTCCAAATTATTGATTATGCTGTGCTGGACGTGGCTACAGAACCCGGGGAGAAACCTGATTTTCCGGAAGCTATCCCAGCCCATGTGGCTAGAACGTTTAATGCAATGTATTTATCAAAACCAGAGGATGCTTCGAACCCCTTAGCTTCTCCGTTGCTTGCCGAATCACTCTCTAATTTGCCTGAGGCTTTGATTATTACTGCGGAGAGAGATTCTCTAGCTGAAGAAGCGCGTGCATATGCCGCGAAGCTGGAAGCAGACGGTGTAAAGGTGACCCACAAAGAGTACGCAGGGGCAGTGCACGGTTTTACACATCATGGCGATGTTGAAATGGCTGAAGATGCTTGGTATTTGATGAGTGACAAGTTGAGGAACGTTTTTAGCCGTGCAGAAGTTTGATATAGAACGATGACGTTGAAGCCGCCTATGGGCGGCTTTTTTGTGTGAAGTTATAAAGTTCGTCAAACGGGGCCTTCTGAGTATGTCATCATCTTAATAAAATATATAATCCGGGCAGAGAACTCGTCGCCTGGAAACAGTGATGTCATGTTACGGCTTCAATACATCTTAGCAACAATTTAATATGGGACAATATCATTTTGGGGATTACAACTTTTTTATAAAGGGTAAGAAGTGTTAACTGCAGGTAATCATAACCAAAATTAGGAGGTTCATATGAATCCAAATAACCCTTCGAGTGATATCGCCATTCTTGGCATGGGAACGGCTCTTCCTATACACAAGGTAGCTCAGCCGGACATTGCGGAGCTTATCGCTTCTTCACTGGTTGATCGACCGGATTTGGCGAGGTTTGCCAAGCGAATTTTCAAATCCTGTGGTGTAGAGACACGGTATACCGTGGAACCGAGTTATCTTGGAACATTGGAAGAATGCCGTTATATCCCTTCTGGTAAACAGCCGGATATTCCAACGACACGGGAACGCATGGATACATACCAGCGGGAGGCGCTCCCTCTGGCGATTAGAGCAACGCAAGAAGCGATACAAGACGCGCAGATCTCTACCGAAGCGATAACTCACATCATAACGGTCAGCTGCACCGGGCAGTATCTGCCAGGACTTGATGTGCAATTGATCCAACACTTTGGACTTTCTGCTCGAGTGAACCGATTACCACTTATTTTTCAGGGCTGTGCAGCAGGATTAAAAGCAATCCAGATGGCTCGTGACGTCGTACAGGGTGCTCCAGGCTCGCAAGTGTTGGTTGTTTGCGTGGAATTATGCACGCTTCATTTCCAGCCGGTGCATGATCGGGAGGCACTGTTTGCTGCGTCGTTCTTTGGAGATGCCGCTTCTGCATCCATCGTGGGTACGCCAGAAGCGCAGCACAGAGACTACCTGAGTCTGGGAACCGGATATTCGGTGTTGCTACCGGATTCGACGGAGGACATGACGTGGAAAGTGGCCGATTACGGATATGATTTGCATCTGTCGCCACGCATCCCGAAGTTACTTGGCAATCATTTGCAAGAAGAACTGAGTCTTTTGCTGCAAAGTGAACAGCTCCCCGAACTATGGGCAATACATCCGGGCGGACGAGGAATCGTAGATTCTGTTCAGGAAGTGATGAATTTGAAGTCGGAACAGACGAAGTACAGTCGGGATGTTTTGAGAGATTACGGCAACTTGTCTTCGAATACGATCTTGTTTGTACTGCAAGCGATGCGCATGGATATGAAAAAGCAGGAACAATCATCGACGGAAGGCGTAGCTATGGCTTTTGGTCCCGGACTTACTGCAGAATTAATGAAATTCACGTATGTTCCGGCGTTAACTTCGGTCATGGAGGAGCAGGATCATGTCCTTCTTTAGAAGATTAAGCAGTCGTGCCAGAGAAGACGAACTGATGGATGACTTTTCGATGGGTGGAGAAGAACTGCGTGAAGCGTTGCGACATTTACGGCGGTTGAACAAAATATTTGCTGCTCCGGGTCCCACCGTGTCCGGTGTGGAGAAGTTATGGAAATCCGTCGGTAAGCCGGATACCCTAACACTGCTGGACGTTGGTGCGGGTTCAGGAGATGTGAATCAGAAGCTATTACATTGGGCGAAAAAACAAGGGATAGATATGCAAATTACGCTAGTGGATCTGACCGAAGAGGCTTGTGAGGAAGCAAGACAGTTGTTTCAGAACGAGCCTCGTGTTCGAGTACAGCGTGCCGATCTAACAGCGTTGCCTGATGATTCAGCCGATATTGTGACAGGCTCACAGTTCATTCACCATTTCGAAGGAGAACAGCTTGTGGACATGGTTGGTCATATGCTTCGTGCTTCGAGATATGGCGTGGTTATCAACGACATTCACCGTCATCCGGTGTCTTATAGAGCGGTATGGATTACAACCAGACTTATCTCGCGTAACCGTTATATTCGTCATGACGGACCGTTGTCAGTAGCCAAGGGATTTACAGATCAGGATTGGCAGGAACTCAAGCAGCGGTTGAACCATGACACGATGAGCTATGAGTGGAAACCGTTATTTCGGTATTCTGTGGTGATTCCGCGAAAGGGAGGCCTCGTAACATGATGAAATCAACCGATGTAATCATTGTTGGAGCTGGCATTGCGGGCAGTAGTTGTGCGATCGAACTGGCCAGGCAAGGTCATCGAACGTTGTTACTCGATCGGCAACAGTTTCCCAGACATAAAACATGTGGGGAGTTCATGTCACCTGAAACGAAGGAGATGCTGGAGCGTCTTGGCATTCATCTGTTGAATCAGGAGAAGAGCCCCAGCAGTATGGATCATGCTCGAATTACGATGCCGGATGGTGGTGAGATTGAAGCACCTTTGCCTGGATTCGCCTATGGAATAAGCCGATATGAGCTGGATCAACTTCTGCATCAGCAGGCTTATACCGCCGGGGCTGAAATTTTAACGAAAGTGAATATTGCTTCGATCCGGCAACTTGAAAATCAGAGTTATGAAGTCGAGGTGAAGCAGGGCAATGAACGGAGATGTTATCAAGCCAAGGCGGTTATCGGGGCATATGGCAGCAAAAAGTTGAGAGGAACAAGTAGCGAAGAAGGGGTTCGGGACGAGACGATATATGTCGGTGTCAAATCTCATTACAGAGGTATTAACATACCGGCGAGGGTAGAATTATATTTTTGTGATGGTGGTTATGTGGGCATATCCCCGATTGAAAACGACACGGTTAATGTTGCCGCATTGTTAACACTTGATTCTGTACAGGGGAGCGGCAAGTCCGTAACAGAGATTTTGCAGGCGGCCGCGATGACGAATGCAAATCTGGCGGCTCGTTTAGCAGAAGGGGAAGCCATTCAGGGAACCCAAGTGTCTGTTGCGCCTTTGCAATTGTCTAATGTCCCGGAACCGTGGTCCGATTATCCGCATATTGGGGATACGATGATGGTCATTCCACCTCTGTGCGGAGACGGGATGTCCGTTGCCCTTCGTTCTTCAATCGTGTGCGCGCGGTGGACAGATGCATACCTTAAGGACGAGGTTGACTATACCACATGGCAAAGCGAGTATACACTCGAAGCGAATCGGGAGTTCGCACCATTGCTTCGAAGAGCCAGAACGATTCAAAATCTTGCCTTTGCTAAAACCAACCGCTTTTATCCTGCTCTAGCTCGAATGTTTCCTGGGCTTGCGACCTACGTTGTAAAAGCGACGAGACTGTCTGAGATGAAATAAGCTGCCGAGAGCAGCTTTTTGTCGTTACTACAGGTGTTCGAAACAAGGATTCACAACATTTTGTATGAAAAAGGAGCAGGACTCTTTGGCAAATTGAAAAATGCTCGTATAATAGAGTCTAATGTATCATTAGAGCTAGAACTCAGATAGATTAGAGCCGAGAGGATGTTAGTAAAGATGAATTATACCTTTTCCAACCGGATTGCATCACTGCAACCGTCTATTATTCGTGAGATTTTGAAAGCTTCTTCAGGTCAAAATGTAATCCCATTCTCAGCAGGCAATCCTGCGCCAGAAACGTTCCCGATTGAAGCGATTCGTACCTTCACCCAGTCGATTCTGGAACAAGACCCGGTTACAGCGTTGCAATATGGCATCACGGAAGGATATGTACCACTTCGTGAAGCACTCCAGCGGCACCTTGAGCAGAATTTCAACACAGGTAAGCCGTCCGATCAACTTTTTATCGTGTCAGGGGCACAACAGGGGATTGAGCTTGCGTGTAAAGTGCTGTGTAATGAAGGCGATACAATTATCTGCGAAAGTCCCAGCTTTATCGGTTCTCTGAATTCCTTCCGTGCTTCCGGTGCGAAGCTGGCAGGGGTTCCGATGGAGACGGACGGTATGGACATTGATAAACTGGAGCATGCGCTGCAAACCGAGCCGAATGTAAAAATGATCTATGTTATTCCTAGTTTCCAAAATCCTACAGGTGTAACCACCAGTCTGGAGAAGCGCCAAGCAATCTATGCACTGGCTAAGAAGTATGGTGTTATGATTCTGGAGGATAATCCATACGGGGAGCTTCGATTTAAGGGTGAGGATGTGCCAACGATTAAGTCTATGGACGAAGACGGCTTGGTCATCTATGTCGGATCGTTCTCCAAAATTTTGTCGGCCGGACTGCGAGTTGGCTTTGTACAGGCGCCGCATGAAGTCGTGGAGAAGATGGTTGTAGCCAAGCAGGGGGAAGACGTACATACAGCGATGCTTCCGCAGATTCTGGCTCATCGTTTTATGACGGAGTATGATTATGCAGGGCATATCAATCTTATTCGTGATGTCTACCTCCGAAAGGCTACACTGATGATGGACAAGCTACAAGAGCATCTAGGCGATGCTGTGACCTATACTCGTCCAGATGGCGGATTATTCCTATGGTGTGATCTGCCTGCTCATGTACCGATGGTGGATTATGCCAAAACTGCTGCTGCGCAAGGTGTAGCTGTAGTACCAGGAAATGCGTTCCTCGTGAATGAGCAAGATCCGTGCAATGCCATTCGATTGAATTTCTCAACACCGTCAGACGAGCAAATTGTTAAAGGTGTGGAGATCCTTGGACAAGTGTTAAGGAACTCATTTTCCTAAAACCATTGAATAAATAACGGAAGCCGCCCTCGGGGGCGGCTTTTTGTATGATTAGATTAGCCAGTCATTACTAGTTGGTTCGCATAACAAGCGAAGATAGAGGTTATAAGTCTGGTACAGCATTTCATAACCGAATATTTATCTGCATGACAGCAAATATTAAAATCTTGTTCAATGTTGACAGAAGTCTACGTAGCTATATATATTGTATTTACCGACTATATAGTCGGTAAATACAATAAGAGATGGATGTGTATCATGAAAAGGAATTATGGCCTTCAACCGCCGATACCTTTAAGTTTAAAATCCGTAGCAGGCTTCGTACTTATTTTGATCATTTGGCAGGGTGGTACTATATTATGGTTTCATTTAGTAAATACTCTGATTCCTGCTACCCGTTCTGGATTACCTCAATTGATCACACTATATTTGTCTTTTTCTTTCCTGATTCTCGGCGTTTACATGATCACCAGGTATTTCTTTAAAATCCCGTTTATAACATTTTTGTTTGAAGGTAAAAGACCTGATATCCGCAAGTTTGCTATTTATTTTGCATGGTACTTCACTGCGCTTATCCTGTATTTACTTGTCGATATCGCTTTGCATCCTCAAGCTTTTACGCTTAATTTTGATCCGCTTCCGTGGTTAGGTGTACTCGTAGTAACTGCTTCTTTGGTTTTGTTTCAAAGTGCTGCTGAAGAGATTTTATTTCGAGGTTATATGTACCGTATGTTCAGATCATTAAGAGGCGGTGCATTCTGGTCTATCTTGGTCACTTCCCTGATTTTTGCTCTGCTCCATGGGTTTAACCCCGAAATGCTGCATTACGGGGTTTTTGGACCTCTGTATTATTTGCTGGTAGCGCTCTTTTTGGGAATCGTAGCTTACCATACGAATGGTCTAGCTGCTCCCATCGGTATTCATTTTGCCACGAATCTTTTTAATACATCCATCTGGGGATATGGAACGTCGACTTTGGAAAACATGGGTCTGCAAAATGTTGTATACCGCCACACATTAGACATGCCATTTGCATTCTTTGGGATTTTTGTTATCGTTATCTCATATGTTGCTTTTCAATTATTCAAGCATAAAAGGAACCGTTCATAAGGTTTCGGGAGGACTCATGACCAGAAGAAGATTGCCAGCAGAGGAAGCTAAAACAATCATTTTAAACCATGCTAAACAGTTATTTATCGAAAAAGGCTATGACCGAGCTACTATGGATGACTTATGTGCATTGACACAGATGAGCAAAGGAAACTTATACCATCACTTTAAAAATAAAGAGGTACTGTTTCTCCAGCTGCTTACTCAGCATACTGAACAAATGTCACAAAAATGGCTTCGTTTGATGGAGCATACTTCGTCTCCCAGCGAACAGCTGCTTGAAATGGCTGATTTATTCGGAAGAGACTGTGAAAGTCCATTAATCCAGGCGCTTGAAGAGTATTCCAGAACACTTTATAGCGAATCCGAGTCATTGACTACATTAAAGGAGATCACAGAAGTAGCCTATACTGCAATTAGGCAGGTGTTGCAGACGGGGATTAATCAAGGTATTTTTATGAATGAAGACATCGAAACATTGAGCTTTGGGGTCATGTCAACCTTGGCTGGAGCAACCCAACTCTGCTTAACTAAGCCAAATCTAAGCGGGGATGAATACGCAGCTCTGCATGTCAAAGCGGTTAAGTTGCTTTTAAAGGGAATTGCTATAGGTTGACCAGGGAGTCGTCACTATTCGGTTGTTTGTAGGGTACAAACATTTTACCGAGTAGACGACTCTTTTTTTAGCCTTTTAATTGTCCACCAGCGCACTCAATTCTGCCCGAAATACATTCTGACCCTTTTGGTTATATGTACTGAGCAATACCGTCACCGTGCCATTCCCGGTTCGTCTCGGACGAAGTTCGGTGACTTCAGCGATAACGTGAAGTTCATCCCCTGGATAGACAGGTTTCAAAAATTGAATATGGTTCATACCAGTGCCAGCGATAATATGCTCACCATACACGCCAACATCGATCCATAGTCGGAACGTGACATTCAGGGTCTGCATACCCGATGCAATCAGATCTCCGAAGCGTCCTTTTTTTGCTTTGTCCTCATCCAGATGCATATATTGCGGATCGTAAAGTTCGGCAAAACGAATGATTTCCTCCCTCGTTAAGAGAACCGATCCGGTTTCGTAACGCTGTCCTATTTTAAAATCGCTGAATTTCATGTTTGACCACTCCGATTTCTTTGGATTTCCTTAGCATATATTAACATGCTTATGTTCAATCTCCCTAACCATTGAGATCAGAAATTTGGATGTTTGGTCCTATTTTAGATAGAATATGAGAAACGGGGAAGTACATTCAGGCATAAGTATAGACACATGAGGCAGATGTATATGGAAAAAAGAGGAGGCAAATGACATGGGCGTACCTACTTTTCTCGAAACAGGTCACATGGCCGAAGGGTTTCCCATTCGGTTAATTTATACAGGTGCAGAATTCAATTATGCGGCACATTGGCATGATGAAGTGGAACTTGTTATCGTGACTGGAAAACATGCACGAATCGGTGTAAATGAGCAAATTTTTGAACTGAACCAAGGGGATATGGTTCTAATCAAGCCGGGGGACGTGCATTATTTTATGCCAGGCACCGGACGGCTGACGATTTTGCTGTTTCGGCTTGAATTGTTAACCGGGAGCTTCACGAGTGAAGCGGAGATGCAAGAGCTGGGAACACTTTTGAATCAAACGTCCATCATTCCGTCGGGCAGTCAGTCCAACCCCGGTCCTTATATTGATGCGATTGCCGTGGAGAAAACAAATCAGAAACCCGGTTACCGCTGGATTATGGTATCTCGGTTATATGATCTAATCGTCTTGTTACTACGTACCACACCCCCGGCTTCACAAACGGATTCGTCGCCATGCTGGCCTTGCGTATCTTCCAAAAAGTTCGAGTTTCTCGAATCCGTATGCGAGTATTTGGAAGAGCACTATGCCGAGCCGATTAAGCTGGAGCAGGTGGCAGAACATATGAAGTTCAGTAAGTTCCATATCTGCAAACTATTCAAAGAAATCAAGGGCATAACGTTAATGGAATATTTGAATCATTTTCGCATTATTAAGTCGGAGTGGGCGCTTTTGTTTCGTCAGGAATCCATTTTGGAGATTGCGATCAGTCACGGATTCAACAATGTGAACTCCTATAATCGTCTTTTTAAAAAATACAATAACTGCACGCCGTCCGAATTTCGCAAACGTCATCGTTCCAATATCGCAAAATATCAAGGATGATTGACAATATTTGTGGAGAAAGCCACCGCTCAAATTCTTATACTCAAATAAATTGTAAGCGTTTCCTTTTTAGGGAGGGTACTTTTATGAAGAGATGGTTTAAGCGGTTTGTTGTACCGGTCACGCTGCTTGCAAGTTCAGTACTCTTGCTCGTCGGTTGCCAGACAGGTGCATCCAATCAAGCGAAGCAACAGGAGATTACCGTCTGGAGTTTTACGGATGAGGCAGGCTATGCGATTGAGAAATTTGAAGAGAAGTATCCAGATATCAAAGTGAATTTCGTTAATATTCCAGGCAACTTTTACCTGACCAAGCTCAAATCAGCACTTCAGACCAGTTCCAAAGCACCCGACGTGTTTATGATTGAAAATGCAAATATCCGGGAACTCATTGATGTACCATATTTGGAAAATTTATCAGCTGCACCATACAATGCAAACGAGTTAATTAAGGAGCAGTACCCTTTTGTTCAGGCTAATGAGCAGGATAGTGAGGGGAACGTTCGCGCCATTGGATATCAAGGTACACCTGGTGGCATCTATTATCGCCGTGATCTGGCGAAGGAATATCTGGGTACCGATGATCCAGAGAAAGTCAGCGCCCAGATTGATACATGGGAGAAGATTTTTGCTATCGGAGAAAAGGTACAAGAACAAAGTGGCAACAAGGTACATGCACTGGCGAACTGGAACGGGATAGCCAACTCGTACGGTGGCATTCCTTGGGTGAAAGATGGGAAGCTCGTCATTGATCCTACGTATATGAAGGTGCTTGATCTGGTGCGTGAGGCAAGGGAGCGGCGTGTACTTGGTGAGTACGAGGATGGAAGTGCAGGGTATGCAGCGTCCATGCAAAAAGGTGAAGTGATGTTCTATCCTGCGGCGACTTGGGGATTGCAGTTTACATTCAAAGCAAACGCACCCGATACCGAAGGGTTATGGGGTTTGGCACACGGGCCTTCGTCCTTCAGTTCAGGAGGGACTTACATCGCGATGTATAACAAGAGTGATCAGAAGGATGCCGCCTGGAAATTCATTGAATTTTACAACTTTAATCACGATTTTCTGACGGGACTTGCCAAGGAGCAGGATTACTTTACGAGTAACATGGTCGTGAATGACCAGCTTGCAGACTCGCTGACTTCAGCCTATCTGGGTGGACAAAAGCATTTTGAATTTTTCTCAGAGGCCGCCAAGCAGGTTCCGGTGTATGAACGCACTAAATATGACGGTATCATCAGCAATGATATCTATCGAAACTTGCTGCAGTTGTATCTAAACGGCGATATTCAGACGAAGGAAGAAGTGGTAAAACGCATCAAACGTGACGTGCGCTTAAGGTTCCCAGAACTAGAGGTAGAGTAAGTTTACTACTCCAGAACCTAGGAAGTTAACTAAGTGTTTACACAAACAACGGAGAGGACAGATGAAAGCTGGAAAAGCGAAGCGGTCGTTTTTATCACTGGATTTTCTCCTTTAAAAAGGGATCAGAAAAATCCGGGGATAACAGCGATTGAAAGATCTTCTGTCATCGGAGTGCTTGTGTAACCATCGTAGGTTCGCTTTAGGTCAATTATTGATTGGAGGACAGCGTATGTTTGCCAAGACAATTCGAAAAGACCATTACGGGTACTACTTTATTGCTCCTTTTTTTATCGTGTTTGCCATCTTTGGACTGTATCCGATTCTCTACTCGCTATATATCAGTTTCACGAATTTCGACGGGATCACCACGCCTGAGTTCGTCGGGATCGGTAACTATGTCGCTGTGCTTCAAGACCCGCTTTTCTACAAAACATTGTTTAATACACTCTTCATTTGGGGGGTATCGGTAGTACCGCAACTGACGGTCTCCCTTGTACTTGCTTTTATTTTGAACGACAAGTTGTTAAAAGGACGGGATATTTTCCGGGCGGTATACTTCTTCCCTAACATCGTTACGGCTGCTTCGCTCGGTTTGCTTGTCAGTCTGATCTTTGATTGGCAGTCGGGTGGACTGAATCATTTTCTCGTGCAGACAGGGATAATTCAAGACCCGATCAATTGGAAAGATGACCCTTGGTTTATGCGGCTAATCGTGTCATCCATTCTGTTCTTCCAGTACTTTGGTTATTCAATGGTCATCTATCTGGCTGGATTACAAGGGATAGATCCAGCGCTACAAGAAGCTGCACAAATCGATGGTGCCAAGAAAAAACATATTTTCCTGCACATCATCGTGCCGATGCTCAAACCCATTATATTGTTTCAGATTATCACCTCGATCATTGGGGGCATTCAGATTTTTGACCAGCCGTTTACGTTGACCAATGGTACAGGAGGGCCGGACCGTGCGGCAATGACCAGCATCATGTACCTATATAACGTAGCGTTCCAAAGTACACGTTTTGGTTATGGAGCTGCCATTGCATTTTGTCTGTTCATCATTATTATTCTGTTATCGGTTGCATCCTTCATCATGACCAAACGGAAGAGCCGTTCATAGGGAGGGAGAGATTGTATGCCAACTGCTAAAGTTGCCGCGCAGCGAGAAGCCGTAGTTCAACATCATGCGCTTCGTCAGCGGCTGACATTGGGGAAAATCCTCATTTATCTGTTTCTGATCGCCCTCGCTGTATTGTGTGTGATTCCGTTTTACCTGATGCTGATCTATTCTACACATAACAATGCGTCGATTGCTTCAAGCTTTACGTTTCTTCCGGGTGCGTTTCTGATAGACAATTATGTGAATATGGCTTCAAAAATCAACATTTGGCGTGGCTTTGCCAACAGTTTCTTTATCGCTGGCAGCTCTACAGTGCTGTCGCTGTATATCGGTGCTTTAACGGCTTATGGTTTTGCCAAGTTTAACTTCAAAGGACGCACCGGATTGTTTCTGTTTCTGCTCGCCACGATGATGGTTCCGGGTCAACTGGCGCTAATCGGGGTATACCGGTTGTTCAGTACACTTGGCCTGCTGGACAGTTATGCGGCGATTATTTTACCCGCGGCGGCGAATGCCTTTAACGTATTTTTCATCAAACAGTTTATGGAAAGCAGTATTCCGGATGAGATCATTGAGTCGTCAAGAGTAGACGGTGCAAATGAGTTCAGGACGTTTAATCAGATTGTACTGCCCATCCTTGGGCCAGCGATCTCGGCTCTGGGGATTTTCACCTTTATCGGGTCATGGAATAACTTTCTGACACCACTCGTACTCTTTTTCTCCTTAGATAAGTATCCGCTACCCGTCTTGGTCGCTCTCGTTCAGGGCTACTACGGTATGGATTACGGATTGTTGTATCTGGGCGTAGCGATTTCGATATTGCCGATTATTGTTGTGTTCGCCGTATTTTCGAAGCAGATTATCGGAAGCGTTGCACTGGGTGCTGTAAAAGGATAGCTACTGCACACAATCTGTGCAGTGGCAGTTAAATGTTAGTTTAGAAGAGAGTCGCTCACGGAGCGGCTCTTTTCGTCGTTCGGATTGCATATTTCTGGTGAAGGAAGCAAATGATATCTTTTACTGAGAATACTTGGACGAATCGGCGGAAAGGGGGGGAGCCCATGAGTCAAAACAGTCAAAATACAAATACCAACTCAGGAACAAACTCAAACACGAATACGAACTCAAACACGAACTCAAGTACAAATAGCAACTCAAGCACAAGCACCACGGAACAACAGGGTTCGAAGCAAGAAACAGAGCAGTCAACCGAGCAAAATATGAAACAGGATACAAAAGAAGAACAGAAAGAACAAAAACAAGATCAGCAAGAAAAAGAAAACGGCGAAAACAGTGAAATATCAAAACAGAATAAGGATCAAAACGCGAAGAAAAATACGGATCAGGATTCAAAAGAGAATGAGAATGAGAATGGGAAAGAGAAAAAAGAGAACAAAGAGAACAAAGAGAACAAAGAGAACAAAGGTAAGGATCAATCGGATCAAGAAGGACAATCAGATCAAGAAAAACAAGAAACGCAGCAGGACTTGCCCTTAACAGGCGATCTAGCCATTGATGAAGAGACATTACGCGCCGTATTTACGGACTGTTCCGATGTGATATTTCATTCATTCGAGACCGCGGGCTTCACCTCGGCACTATGTGTATATTGTGTGGGTTTATGTGATACGGAGCGGCTTGAGCGTCAGGTGCTAACGCCAGTTCAGGAGATTGGCATGGAGGCTGCTCAGGTTCCTTTATCTTCCGTAAAAACCGTTGAAACGTCGAAAGAGGCCGCAGAAGCGATATTGGAAGGAGAAGCACTTCTGTTACTGGAAGGTTCCAATGTCGCAACAACGTATCCGCTATATAAAGCCGCTAATCGTTCGACAGAAGAGCCTCTAGCTGAATCAACGGTCCGTGGTGCAAGGGACGGATTCACTGAATCGCTCGCAACGAATCTTTCTTTGGTTCGTAAACGGCTCAAAACACCTGCACTAAAATTCCGAACACGCACCGTTGGAGAAAGCTCCAATACCAGCATTGCACTTGCGTACGTGGAAGGTATCATTGATGCCTCACTGGTGAAAGAGGTGGAGCAGCGACTGGATCGGTTAAGAGTCCGGGACATTCTGGAAAGTCAGTATATTGAGGAAGATATCATCGATCAGCGATTCTCTCCTTTTCCTCAAATGATTGCTACAGAACGTCCGGACGTGGTGGCCTCCAATCTGATGGAAGGGCGATTTGCGATACTGGTGGACGGAACACCGTTCACACTGGTCGCTCCTGTAACGCTGTTTTCCATGCTGCAGTCGCCTGAAGATTACTATCAATATGTGTTTATGAGCGTATTCCTCCGCTGGCTGCGATACGTATTTTATGTTTTGTCCTTGTTGTTGCCTTCGGCTTATGTCGCGATCACGACCTATCACCAGGAGATGATCCCTACAGTGCTGCTACTCAGTATCGCTAGGGCCAGAGAGGAGATTCCTTTTCCCGCACTTGTAGAGGCACTGATTATGGAAATCGCCTTTGAAGCGCTCCGGGAAGCCGGTGTTCGCCTGCCGAAACAGGTAGGTTCCGCGGTCAGTATCGTTGGCGCACTGATCATTGGACAAGCTGCAACCACGGCGGGTATCGTCTCCGCTCCGATGATTATTATCGTTGCGATCACAGGGATTGCGTCCTTTATGATCCCTCGATACTCTGCTAGCATATCGACACGACTTCTTCGTTTTCCCATTATGCTTTTGGCTGGAACGCTGGGCTTAATCGGGGTTATGTTGGGCATCATTTTGATTGTCATTCATTTGAGCAGTCTTCGCTCATTTGGTGCGCCGTATCTGTCTCCAGTTGCACCGACGAATGCCAAAGGGTTGAAGGATCTGTGGTGGCGTCCAGCACCTTGGAACAAGCCGCGATAGGGATTAGATTGCATTAAGGATGTAGGAGAGGGCGGGAAGATTCATGTTAACTGACCAAGGAAGAATATCGGAGACACAGCTGGCGTTCATGATCTTCCCGGCTGTTATTGCCACTGCGATCTTGTCTGTACCTGGTATTACAATGCATTATGCCGGACATGATATGTGGTTATCTCCCATTATTGGATCGGTTATAGGACTTGCCGCCATTGGTATATCACTTGGACTAGCACGGATGTACCCCGGAAAATCGCTCATTGAATCCAGTGTGCTCGTGGCTGGTCTCATTCCAGGCAAGCTAGTCGGACTTATTTATATTTTGTTCATGCCTCATCTAACCGGGCTGATTATAAGGGAATATGGTGAGTTTATCGCCAATAATGCACTTCCGCGCACACCGATGTTTGTAATCATGGGCACGATGATGCTCGTTTGTGCGATTAATGTCAGACTTGGCATAGAAGTGGTTGGAAGAACAGCTCAGGTTTTTGTAACACTGGTCATGGCTATGCTGGGTCTTGTCTTTGTACTGCTCATTGGGGAGTTGCACCCGTCAGAATTGTTTCCTTTTATGGAAAATGGGCCGATGCCTGCCGTCAAAGGAGCGCTCGCTCCTGCCGCCTGGTTCAGTGAATATATCGTAATTGCCTTTCTCCTGCCGTATGTAAATCGCCAAAAAAGAACCGCTCGTGTGATGCTCGGCTCTTTATTGACAACAACGATAGTGATGACCGTTATTAATGTGGTTTGTCTCTTTTTAATTGGAGATTTGACCGATACATTTGTTTTCCCGGTGATGATCGCTGCCCGGTACATTACGATTGCAGACTTTCTACAACATATTGAATCCCTCATAATTGCCGTGTGGATCTTTGGTATGTTTGTGAAGGTTTCCGTATTTCTATATATATCTGTGACGTCCACAGCGGAATGGTTCGGTCTGAAGGATTACAAGCCCCTAGTGAGCCCGCTTTCCTTTCTCTGTATGATTTTTTCGTTTTGGGTAGCTTCGAGCAGTTCGGGGTTATCCAGTTTGGTAAGTCCTTCAGCCAATTTGTATACGATCGCCGTTTTGCTTGTTCTTCCAGGGGTGACTTACGGGATAGCTTGGGTGAAAAAGGGGTGGGCTTATGTGCGAAAAAAACGTACGGATGACTGATCCCATGAAAAAAAGAATGATCTCTGCATGCAATACTTGGCTTCTTATCTGTTTTTGTTGCACATTACTCACGGGATGCTGGGATCGGATTGAGATTAATGATCTCGCGATAGTACTGGCAACCGGAGTGGATTACAAAAATGATCAGATCGAACTGACATCACAGATCTTTATTCCCCGTAAAGCTGGGGGAGGAGACAGCACGGGGAGTGGAGGCAGTCCAAGCGGGGTAACACTAACTCGATCGGCTGAAGGTCATACCATTGCAGAGGCTTTGAATCGCTTGCAACGGAAAGTGCCGAGAAATATGTTTTGGGGACACTGCGAAGTAATTGTGATTAGCGAAGACGCCGGAAAAAAAGGCATACGCGAATTTATCGATTTTTTCCTTCGATACCCCCAGATCAGGGAACATGCTTATGTTTTTTCAACACCTGACCCTGCCAAAAACATTCTTGCCTTGCTTGACCCATTGGAACGAAGCTCTGCGGAATCTTTGCGTGAGATGGCCAATATGAAACTAGGTACACGGATAACCGTTCTGGAACTCGCTCAATCCATTGAAGGCCCTAACCAATCTGTCATTTTGTCCCGTATGTTGACTCTTGCACCTGACGAGGGACAGGATAAATTAACAACGACGCCATATATCAAAGGACTAAGTCTTTATAAGGGCGATAGGTTTAATCGGAGTGTACAGGAACCGTTAACCGTTGGCATTTTAATGCTTGCTAATGAATTAAACAACATCATCATGCCTGTAAATGTAGAGCCGGAGAGAGGTTCATTTTCGATCCAGCCGCTAGAAGTGAAGACGATTTTGAAGCCGAATATTTCGGGTTCACAGTGGAGCATGAAGGTGGATGTACAGACACGGGGAGAAGTGGTGTTAAATACAACCAACGGGAATCTCACAGATCCTGCTGTGTTGAAAAAGCTGGAGGAAACCTGGGCATCACAACTGAAAGAAATGGCTACATCAGCCCTTCGGTTATCCCAGCGAGAGATGCGAACGGATCTGTTTAAGTTCGCGGTGGAGTTCCGCAGATATTATCCGAAACAATGGAAGGAGCAGGAGAAGAGATGGGAGCAGATCTACTCCGACATGGATGTAGATCTCCAGATACATGCGCAGGTTGTACGTACAGGTAAATCTGCCGGGCCTCAGGGCATCCCGGATGAGCAGGGGAGATGAGCAATTAACTGTGGAAGTAATGCCATCACTAATGGGGACACGAGATATGATAGACAGAAGGTGATAAGTCATGAAAATTGCTTCCATGCTAGGTATTCTTTTGTTAGCCGGAACGATCATCTATGTGGAATGGCAACGTAGCGAAGAAAAAAAAGTCCGGATGATCACAACAGGAGTCAGTGCTATCAGTGCGGTTATTGGCACGATCCTGTTATTTGATCCCCAGTTGCCGGGACCGGGTGTGATCATCAAGCTACTGTTTGGTGGTATAGATAAGGTGATGAAATGAAAAGAAAAGGTGATGGAGTATACAAAAAAAGCACGTTCCTTGTACAGTCAGTCAAGGAGCGTGCTTTTTCCTGCTTATTTTGAATTAGATTATGAAGTTCAATATAGCTATGAGAAGGTAGCTTTATTATTCCTTAATTACCGATGCTTGCACAACAGATTGCATATCAGCGCTATACGTGCGGAATAGGCCAAGCCGCCAGAAGGCTGCACCCTTCAGATTGTAACGCTTGGCAAGTCCGAGCTTGTCCCCGACAGATGCAGGTGTCTCACTATTGATGTTGATGCCAAGCAAAATCTTTTCTTTGGGTACTCCTGCCTTGAGTGCGAGTGCAATTGCCTGATTGACCAGACTGTTCGGCTCCGCAACTTGAGCTTTGGTTCCTGCAGGATTATATTGGTAGGCCATAATGATAAGGTCATCCGCCAGTGTAGCCAGTGTTTTGTAATCATACCCTTTGTAGGCGCTATTGAGCGGAGGAACAGCCAGAGAGATGGCAATCTCTTGAGGTAGCGATTCCCTTAGCTGTTTCACATACTGATTCAGCAATTGTTGTTGCTCTACAGCGTCCAGTTTGAAGCCGAGTCCCTCAAAATCAAGCACAACCCCACCAAAGCCATACTCCTGAATGGCTGCTTGAATGCCTTCAATGGATTTTTGCCTTAAAGTGCTGTCACTCAGTACTTTAGTTAACTCGCCATTTCCATCCAGCGCATACACCATCAAACTGGGCTGGATTTGTTGACTTGCCGCGTCAGCTACAATGGATTTAGGGGTTACTTCACCCGCGGCAGCAGGAACCTGATATTCTTTCCCTTCCAGTGTAAACGTACCATCCCGGTCAATGCGGCTCCATCCAAAAGCAACCGAATTCATAGAAGGTAACAGATCGATTTCATGGTAGGCTTTTACGGCATAGAACGCTCGGAGATGCATTTCACGTTGAGGTGATACCATAGAGACGGTTCGTGTAGCCTGATCCCAGCCTGTACGGACATCGAATTGGCTACTGAATGAACTCAGCGGAATAAGTACACGTCCTTCCCGCTGCACAGGTGCGGCAGGGAGATTCACTTTCTCTCCATTTACAGTAGCTGTCTTGCTTCCAACCTGAAGAACAACTTTCGTTGTTTTTCCTTTGGATGTGTTCACCGCGGTTATGGTCTGTGTTTTGTTGTTCCAGCTAATACCAATGCCGAGTGCTTCTCCGACCGTCCGGAATGGAACATAGGTTACTCCTTTATCAATCCGGGGTGCTGCATCGAAGGTTAAGGGTACATGATCCAATTGAACAGAGATCGCAGGGGCTGCTTGAAGTTTGTGGGATTGAGTTGCAGGTATACTGCCCATCATGGATATTACCATGGCGGCTGCCACAGCGATTTTTCCAGTACGTTGTATAAACATAAATAGGTGTACCTCCAGGCGTTGTGGTTTGGCGTAAATCTACTAAACTAATGAAATTTGGCAAATCTATCATAACAAAATTTTCATATTGTTCCAATACAAGAAAACATAGAATCTGCATAACACAAGCTTAGTGGAAAGTATAGTGGAGTATATGGTGTGGAAGGAGTGTGACTCTTTGCCGAACTCTACAGGGTTTATCTACAATCCAGCTTCAGGCCCGACACAGTCTACACAAATTATAGTCACTTGTATTAACGATTCGTTGAATGCTCCTGTTAATGTTGAACTGGAAGTTTTCAGGTGGGACACGGCACAACTGGCACGTGTTCCTATTGGTCATGATTTAGTTGAAATCTTGCCGCAAGCCACAAGGACTTTCATCTATCCGTTGATTAATGCTGCGTTTTTTGAAGTTCAAAGTGATTTCTTTAGCGCAACGAGCACCGTTATTCATGTCTATGGCGTTGATTCTACGGGTCAGATTATACAGCGCATTCTTCAATCTGAAATGACGTTAATCGACCGGTTTACGAACATTCCTTAGAAAAAGAGGTGATGAAATTGGCGGTTGTTAATATTACCGGCGCTTTGGGAGGAAACCAGTTTGAACCATCCATTGCGGTTAACACATTGAATCCCGATATTATGTGTGTCGTGGCTGTCGATACGAGTACGGGGCCGACACTTACGGGATTCTATCGCTCTATTGACGGTGGAGTGTCATGGTCAACAACGATACTTCCGCAACCAGCAGGTTACTCTGGAGCGGAAGCACCAACGATTGACTATACGTTTCCAAGCATTTTTATTGTTACTGTACATCTGTTCAACGGAAACAACGACGGTACGATTGCCAGTTATACTTCATTTGATGACGGTGCCACGTTCCAACCACCTGTAATTGTACAACTAGGTTTTGGAACTATTGTACATAATGATGAACCGTTCATTGCTGTAGATCGTTCTCCTGGCAGCCCATATCGAGGCCATGCGTATGTAGGTTATACACCGCTTGCCACAACTTCTTCTGCTATTTTTACGCAAAGATCTGTTGATCAAGGAATCTCGTGGGAACCCCCGGATCGACAATCGAGTCCTCGTGGAATTCATGACCGGGCAGCTTTGGCCGTTGGCTTCTCCGGCGAAGTCTACGCAGGTTATATCATTACAGGGCCAGCCAGCCCTTCGGCATTGATACGCATATCGTATGATGGCGGAATCAATTATCAACCGCCTATAGAACGGCAGTCCACATTTATATCTTCGGTAGTGCCTGCTCCATCACCGTTGCCCGTGCCAAATTATAATTTTCGAGTCCAGACGAACCTTAGTCTGGGCGCAGATATTTCTAATGGACCTAACAGCGGCACCGTTTATGCCGTATGGAATGACGCTCGCGCAGGGTATACCGATGTTTTGCTATGTGAATCTCCTGATGGGTTGCTTTGGTCAGACCCGATAAGTATTACTAGCGCTCCAGCAGGTACGCAGAATTTTTTTCCGGCCATCACCGTTTCTCCATTCGCGGGAACGATTCGGGTAATCTATTACAGCAATCGAATTGACGGGTTTCTGCTGGACGTATTCGTTGCAGAGTCCTTTGATGGCGGAGCAAGCTTCAGTAATCGCCGCCTAACAACGACCTCCTTTGATCCGAATGGTGTCTCCCCAGTGCCAACCGTTCTAATCGGCGACTATATTACAGCAGCTACATATGCTCCGGATAATCTGGCTGCCGTCTGGATGGCTACTACACCGCCGACAGGCAAGCTGGATGTTTATTTCGGAAATTAGCTGAACACATAAAGGCCCCAAATCTGTAATCTACAATAGAGATGTAGATTACAGGTTTGGGGGCGCTAAGCATTACATACGAGACCTTAACCTACAACTTAATCTAAAGCGTTAATCTTAAACATTAATCCGAAACGATAAATCCGTCGAAGCTTTCAGGACCTACCCGGACCGTACCAAGCAGATTGGTACTGATAAAAGCGGTGTAGGTGATTTGCGGAGTTACAGGCGGATTATAATCATTGGCGGAAAAAATGATGACTTCAGGTACAAGCAATCCGTTCAGACCATACGTGTGATTGGCTGAATATATGAGAGGATCTGTTGCAACCGTGCCACGGACAATCGTAATTCGGACTTGGAAGAGAGCGAGTGGAAGCTGAACTGTAATCGTTCCTTTCATAGAAACTCTGGGATTAGGACCTGCCCCAGCAGTTAGTAACCCGATCTGTGCAAATAATGTAGGTGTATTAATGACGGGAATAGGAATGGCAATGGAATTAAATGTAGCTGCATTCAGCGATATCCTTGCATCAAGTAGTTGGGTCATATGATATTCCTCCTTCACATTCAGATAGAATACTATATTCAATGAGGTCACATTCGCATGGACGAGCGCTCAGGACTAGCCAAATTAGGAAAGTTAGATGGAGTATTAAAGCACTTTTGAACGTATGTTTTGACACATCAAGAACGAAATGAGAAAATACGTTTCTATGATATGAAGAAAAAAATAATTTGAAGTTGGAGGCATAACCAGATGAACCAGCGTTTTAAAATAACGAGATCGATGCAGGAAAACAATCCGGAACAACATATTTCTTTGGAAGAGTGCAGCGCATATTTTGCTACCAAGCCGGAGTTTACTTACTCCACAGTGCTAAATATCGTTGGTGCGGAGAGCACGATGACCATTGAGGGTGACTTTTTTATGTGGGAGCATGAAGGACAACAATACCCATTCCGATTGTATATGGGGGAACTGTACGTCGCTATTTCGAATGAAGCGATTGTTCCGGTTATGATGGAAGCGGCATCGCAGCTGCATGCGGATATTGTAGAGGGATAGTTGTCTCGTGCTCCGAGTCGTACGATGAGCCAAGCTGGAAGAGGAGAACCTCTGTATTTCGACAAAATAATTAGCAGTAAACATCATACTCCATTGGTTAAATGAGACTAAAATACCATTTTATTTACAATTTTTAAATTGTAAAATGTGGGTATCTCATTTCACAGGAGGATGATCTGATTGAAAAGGTTAAGACCACTGCTAATTGTTTTGATGAGTGCGATTTTTGCTTTACCAGGAATTGGGCAGAGTACGACAGCTTCTGCTGCCACTGCGCGGACACCCATTGTTTTTGTTCATGGATTGACAGGCTCAGACAGTAATTTTGCCTTAATCGAAAGGTATCTGCGCGGTGAAGGATGGTCGAATAATGAGCTATTTGCCATTGATCTCCCGAGCAAAGCAGGGAATCAATTGTTAAATTCTGCGGCGATCAGCCGATTTGTGGACGATGTTCTTCGCCAAACGGGACATTCCAAAGTTCATATCGTTGCACATAGCATGGGCGGAGCTAACAGCCTGTATTATATATTGAACCGCGGAGGCATAGATAAGGTGGATAAATTGATTACGCTGGGTGGGGCGAATCGGTTGACAACGAACAGTGCACCAAGCGGCATTAAAGTTACCTCAATCTACTCCACCAGCGACACCATTGTTTCACCTCTTTTATCCAGACTGGACGGGGCAAACAATATTTCCGTTAGTCTGGTAACTCATATCGGATTGCTCTATAACTCAAGGGTAAATGCATTGATTAAGGCCGCACTCATCGAATAGCTGTGGTTGAAGAACTTATATACTCATCCTATATTAGCGGTATTAACAAGACTGACCACTCCTGGTCAGTCGTTTTTTTGTTCAAGAGTAAGGTGATGCTTACAACCAAGGAAGTGGAAAGATCAAAAAACAACCAAAGAATGGAACAAGGACGCATGGTCACGTCGTTGTTCTTTTTACGTTTGCCTGCATTTCAGGGTAGTGTAAATGCTTTTCAATCCATGCTTAACGATCTGAGCGTGATAAGATAGTATATTAGAATGAATAAAAACGGTTTGTGTTCGAGAAAGGCGGGATGAAATGTATCAGGTAGCGATATGTGACGACGACGAGCAGCAACGAGAATTGATGAGACATATGCTGACAGCGTTCTCGCTCAAAACCAATATCGAGTTTCATATCACCATGTTCAGTTCAGGAGAACAACTCCTGGCTCATTATAAGGATCAGAGAGAGACGTTTCACCTGCTTATTCTGGATGTAGAGATGGGTGGGTTGAATGGCATACAGACGGCACAGGAAATCAGAAAACTCAAGATCATGGATGTGCAGATCATGTTTTTGACCAGTTATCCCGAGTATATGGTTCAAAGTTTCGATGTGATGACGTTCCAATATTTGATCAAACCGATTCAAGAGGCTGTGCTGGAAGAGAAGCTGGTCAAACTGCATCATTATTATCAAGCTATGGATAAAAAGTATCTGGTGATTAAATCGGATTACGATGATTTGATGTTGAAATATGAAGATATTTTATGGATTGAGGTAATCAAAAGCCTCACGGTTAAAAACAAACTAAAGGTAATTACTCGTGATAACTCTTATGAAACGAAAGGTATTCTATCGGCTTATGCTGCAACGCTGACAGAGCATGGTTTTATGCAAATTCACCGATCCGTGCTTATTAATCTAATGCATGTACACAAGTTCACGGGGGCACAAGTCACGATGCTGGATGGAACCTCTCTGCCGATAGGTCGTTCCAAAATCAAAGAAGTCAAGGATACGTATACCAAATATATGATTATGAGGGTTCAATAAAATGAATATTTTGCATCTAGTACCCGTCATTTTGTTGACCCTGCTCATGACCTTTCAAGCCAATTATTACTTTGATGCTGTGCTGGGCAAATCCAGACGTAAACCTCGCAGAACGATTTATTTTGTTGTGTTTGTCCTGCTCAATTTCTTTTATTTGGCTACGCGATTACCCTCTTTTCTTTCGACCTTGCTTGCATTAATCTTTATCTTCACTCTGGCACAATCCTACCGGGTAGAATTAAAACTGAAGATTATGTTTACGGTTATGTATGCAGCGCTGTTAACCACGGTGAATATCATTTCAGTTTACGTTTTTAGTGTGATTGACGGCATCGACTACCTGAAAGTGCCTGTCTATGGCCCGGAAGCGATATGGTTGTTCTCCAAAGTTCTGCTGCTAGGATGCAGCATTATGTTTGTTGTGATCCCCATTGTTCATCTCATCGCCAAACGCAGGAGCTTTAGGGTGCACCATAGGTCTTATCTTTTATTTTTGATCGTTACTGCGATTACGGTGTACCAGATCAATGTCATTTCAATATATAGCGAAAAAAATATCTTTTATATTTTTTCAGTGCTAGGCTCCCTTTTTCTAAACGTATTTATTGTGTATGTGTTTGATAATATCGTGGAGAAGGCGCATCTCGCTCATGAAAATGAACAATTGCAGCGGCAGATGGATTACCAGGATGCCAACTACGAGAAGACCGTGCACAGTTTCAAAAGCATTAAAAGTATTATCCACGATATCCATCAGCAGTTTCTATATATCGAAGAGTGTGTGAAACGTAACGAACTTGCGGCAGCAACAGAGCATATGCATGTTACGATGAACACCATTGAGCATGCGTACCAACGTGTGAATAGCGGTAATCTGGTCATTGATGCTCTCGTTACAAATACGCTAACCGTCGGGCAGGCAAACGGCATTCGAATCGATACCCGCATCAATCTCCATTCTCAACACATAGGCATTGAGCGTTATGATTTGTGCGTGGTGCTCGGAAATATTCTAGACAATGCTGTTGAAGCATCCAAGAAAGTACGGGTCGCCGAGGATCGTTATATCGTAGTATCTATTCATTCTACAGCTTCTGCTCTGGTAATCCAGATTATGAACCATACCGCCCAACCGGCAACGGATCTGAAAAGTGACAAAACGGATTCAGAATTTCATGGTTTTGGCCTGACCAATATATCCAGAATATGTAGCAAATATGGAGGACATATGACCATTGAGCAAGGACAAGGGTCTTTTAACAATATGGTCGTTCTTCCTTACAACACAAACAACGTCTGAACTGTCGTTCAGGGGTTGTTTTTTTCCATTCGGGGTTCTTTTCCGCAGGCCACGTCTTTGCCAGGTATGATGAGTTCATTCAAGTATATCGATCTGAAGGAGGAAATCTGAATGAAAAGGATAATTACGGTTTTATGTGCGTTTATGCTTGTCATCATGCCTGTAGCAGATGTTAAAGCTGAGGCGACAGAAAAGCAGACAACCCAAGCGAAAGCTAAACAACTCGCTGACATGCTGGTTCAGAATTATGGCGTCACAAGTATGCAATATGCGATTATGGACAAAGGTGAAATGATTTTATCTGACGGTGCTGGATTTCATGATAAGGCGAGCCAGAAAGCCGTTGACAAAGATACCATGTACGGTATAGGCTCCGTAAGCAAAATGGTGGTGACAACTGCGGTCATGATGTTGGTCGATTCTGGTGAGGTTGACCTGGACCAGCCACTTACTACGTATATTACCGATTTCAAAATGGCAGACCCCCGCTATAAAGAAATCACACCGCGTATGTTAATGAATCATTCATCCGGGTTGTACGGTTCGCAGTATGGAAACAGCATTCTTTTTGATGATAACGACACACGCAATCATGATGAACTGCTGATCAAACTTCAGGCCGAACGTCTCAAGTCTAAACCCGGGGAATACTCCGTTTATTGCAATGATGGCTTTCAATTGCTGGAGATTCTAGTTGAGCGCGTGAGTGGGCAAAGTTACAGTAAATATGTGGAACAGTCTATCAGCAAGCCGTTGCAACTTGGTTCTACGAAGACACCACTGGATTCTTTCAATAGAGACAAATTAGCTGGAACCTATTGGCCAACTTTTAAATCAAAGATGCCTGTTGAAAATGCCAATATCATCGGTACGGGTGGCATTTATTCAACGGCTGAGGAGTTAACGCAATTTGCTGAGGTATTGATGGGTAACCGCCCGGATCTTCTATCCAAGGCTTCGGCTAAAGCGATGCAAAGTCCAGAATATCGCAAAGGCATATGGGTGTCTGACGAAATCAATTCGTTCAACTACGGACTCGGCTGGGATGCAGTAGAACTTGCTCCATTCAGTGAGTATGGCATTAAAGCACTGACCAAGGGCGGCGATACGATCATGTATCACGCTTCATTAATTACGATTCCAGAGCACGGCATATCCATGGCTGTGTTATCTTCAGGTGGATCTTCTGTTTTTGACCAGATGTTTGCCTCTAAAGTGTTGCTGGAAGTACTGAAGGAACAGGGCATTATTGACAACATTAAACCGGATCGCACCTTCTCTGTCCCAGTCCAGACCGAGATGCCTGCTGAGTTGAAAGATTACTCCGGTTTGTATGGAACCGTTGGTGCAACAACGGAGATTAATATTCAAGACGGAGCATTCACCTTACCAGCTATGCTGGGCGGACTAATTGCTGAACAAAAGTATGTGTATACAGGTGACGGGTATTTTACCGGCAAGGACGGAAGCGTGAAGGTGAGTTTTGTAAAGGAGCGGAATGCCAAGACCTATGTTAAAGTCCAAGGATATCTTAGCTTGCCGGGACTGGGACAGATGGGCATGAGCACGTACGATTATCAAAAGCTGGAGCCTAACAAGCTGGATGCAGTTACCCAAGAGAAGTGGGCTGCACGGAACGGTGTGAACTATTTTGCGCTGGACGAAAAAATCACATCGCTCTTCTACCTGGTTCCATCACAGCTTATTAAAAATTTTAAGGTCAACGCAGAGCATGGCTATGTAAATGGGACGCAAATCAAGGATGCCAATTATGCCGTTAATGTTGCGGAGATTCCAGTCATGAATGGCCGAGATGCATTCGACTTGGAATTAATGATGAAAAAAGATGCTGAGATTCTCACGCAGAACGGACAGCAGTACATCTCGGAAAAGGCGATTCGGCCTATTTTCAGTGGGAAATCAGGAATTGCGACTATACCAGCTAACGGTCAAGCTCGATGGTATGCGATTGACGGAAAATCAGCTGAAAAAACGATAACGGTGGATTCTCCTAAGCACGGCGGTTATGCGGTTTATGATGATCAAGGTCAGGCGCTACAGTTCTCTATCGCGACTGGTGAACAGTCCACGAAACTTCCGAAGAAAGGCTTTATCGTATTTGGAGGTAACGCCGGAGATGTTTTCCACATTCGTCTGAAATAAAGAAATAGAAATGGTTAAATGTTTCAGTACATTTAAATATATGTATATGGATAAAGCCGCCGAATGGCGGCTTTTTTGTTCATCCTGATGGCGAATGAAGATCAATGGTGAATTTTCAGGATAGACGATTTAACGGGCATGATTTGACTTCGAGTTTACTCTAGGGTGTAGACTGATTATAGAAGTCCTAACAGGGATAAATACTATAAGCAGTTACAAGTGAAAATATGAAGGAGCTGAGTCAGATGAACATAAACAAAGAGACAAGAACAGTTCAGCATAACATACATTCAGGTTTTGACAAGAGTAGTACAGCGGATGAGGTCTTACATGGCCTGGATCTGTCAGGGCGCCTCGCCGTAGTGACAGGTGGATATTCCGGTCTGGGACTGGAAACAACTCGTGCATTGGTTCGAGCGGGAGTACACGTTGTTGTGACTGCGCGCAGACCAGATGTTGCACGTGAAGCATTGGCAGATATTGAGAACGTGGAAGTGGACGAGCTTGATTTGGCTGACTTGTCCAGTGTTGCTGCATTTGCGGAACGTTTTCTTGCAAGTGCACGCAGTATTGACATGTTAATCCTGAATGCAGGTATCATGGCCTGTCCAGAGACCCGGATTGGTCCGGGATGGGAAGCACAGTTTGCTACGAACCATCTGGGACATTTCGCGCTAACCAATCAATTGTGGCCTGCGCTGGTCAGTGAAGGTGGAGCCCGTGTCGTTTCGCTTTCCTCTGCAGGACATCATTTCTCCCCAATCCGCTGGCATGATATTCATTTTGAACAGGGATACGAGAAGTTTCCGGCATACGGTCAGTCCAAAACAGCGATCAGCTTATTCACGGTAGAACTCGACAGACTTGGCAAGCAGCATGGAGTTCGTGCATTTGCTGTACATCCGGGTGGAATCATGACTCCATTACAGCGTTATATGCCCAAAGATGAGATGGTTGCTCTCGGTTGGATTGATGAATCCGGCAACGTGGCTAATCCGGGGTTCAAATCACCGGAGCAGGGTGCAGCAACCCAGGTGTGGGCTGCGACTTCTCCCAAGCTTGAAGGCATGGGCGGTGTGTACTGTGAAGATTGCAATATCAGTGAGATGGCTCCCGAAGATGGCGGTTTTTACGGCGTGAAGCCATATGCGATTGATGCAGAACAGGCGGAGCGCTTATGGGCGTTATCTGCTGAATTGACAAAGACGGATATTCCGGATAACGATCGTGGATGAAGCGGACTTCTATTCAGAAGATAGAGAATATGTGTTAGAATGTTCAGGGCGCTGCGGGTGATAAATCCGCAGCGCTATTGCTTTTTTTGATGCCGTACAATCTGAAAATGGTTGTTCATGTATAATTTAACTTGTATTCAAGTATCTATTCAGTAAACAGGCGAATATCATGATAGTATACGGTTGAATTTCATCGGCCTGTAAAGGGAAATATGAGGATAGATTGTCATTGGAGTGTGTTTCGATTTACAATGTAGGAATCATGTTCTTTTTGAAGAACGCAGGGAGAGAAAATCATGAATATTTTTGAAAGTCACATACCTAACGAAAAAGTAAAATTTAATGAACCGCTAAAAAATCATACGTTTATCCAAATTGGAGGCAAGGCCGATATTCTCGTGCATCCAACGACGGTGGAGGAGATTACCAAAGTGGTTGAAATTGCGAACAGCCATCAGCTGCCGCTGACCGTTATTGGTAAAGGCTCCAACGTTATTATTAAGGACGGAGGCATCCGGGGAGTCACGATTTCGCTTAGCCGCTTCGATCAGATCGAAGTCAGTGGAACACGTATCATGGCACAGAGCGGCTCCGATATTATTGACGTATCCAGAGCTGCTTTGGCACATAGCCTGAAGGGTATGGAATTCGCCTGTGGCATTCCTGGCAGTACAGGAGGCGCTCTTTACATGAACGCTGGCGCTTACGGCGGTCAGATCGCGGATGTCATTGAAAAGGCGACGGTCATTACCCGTGAAGGCAACGTTGTTGTTATCCCTCGTGAAGAGATGAAGCTGAGTTACCGCAACAGTCTTTTCAAGATGGATCATTATATTATTTTAGATGCCGAGTTTACGCTTAACGAAGGGGATCAGGAGGAGATCTCTAGCAAGATGAAGGAATTAACGTTCCTGAGAGAATCGAAACAGCCATTGGAATACCCTTCTTGCGGAAGTGTGTTCAAACGTCCAGAAGGACATTTTGCCGGTAAACTAATTCAGGATTGTCAATTGCAAGGCACTCGCATCGGTGGGGCTGAAATCTCGACTAAACATGCTGGATTTATCGTGAATGTGGATCACGCCACTGCCAAGGATTATGAGGATCTGATTCAGTTTATTCAGAAAAAGGTGTGGGACACGTTCCAGGTGGAGTTAGAAACTGAAGTGATATTCCTTGGAGAATATTAATTCAGGCACAGTTTATGAAGACTGGGGCGCTGGAGCATGTCTAAGACATAACTATGCGTCGTTAAAAAGATGGAGCCGCCAATTGGCGGCTTTTTTGCTGTATCTTATAAGAAGTGAAAAAAGGATTATGATAATTTTGGTAATATTAGATGGGGTTATATGGTATATTATTAACTTATAATTTATCCATTTTTAATAAGGAGGATTCAACATGAGACCGAAAAAGGGAAACATTTTCAAAATTATCGTCGCAACGATAGCGCTCTTAGTACTCTCAGTGATATCCGTATACACATATATGTATTTAAAAGAAAAACCGGGTGGTCTGGCGGATCAGACATTGTCCAAAGCTATGGTGCTGGACGAAACCATGTCGATTCCGATCGGCAGTACGCCAGAGGATGCAGTTCAACAATTCAGAGCGTCGAGTCCTAATGTCCGTTTAGTTCATCAGGAGCCTGTGGACGACGGCATGATCGTGTTTACGCAGAGAACGAACAGTGAAGCATCAAGTAATATGCAGCTGGAGTACGTGCGAAAAAATAGTTTTGGGTGGAAGTGGGTATGGGGCGGAGGTTATGGAATAGGAGATGTGGATCCGTCTGAGTATGCATTGTATTATATGAACTTACCGAAGCTTGAAGGGATAGAAACTCCTTTTCCAATGGTGTTTGGTACAATCGAGCATCCGGGTATCCAGCGTGTAACTGCTGAAACAGAACAGAATGGCTCCATGTCCATTACTGAAGCCAAGTTGATCAGAACAGATATGGAAGAGTATATCTGGTTTGTGATGCTGCCTTCATCGGAGGGTACACCCTATACCATTAAAATATATGATGAAGAGGGAAAACAAGTGGGCAGCAAACAAAATGAAATGGTAAACGATAGCGGATCATTGACGCTGGGGAAAAGGTCGGCGTCAATGTGATCCGGACATGTTCTTCTTTAAATTATTTTGCTGTGCGATTGGCTTTCACATATTTAAGTTGTGCGACGATGATTACACTGATAATAACCAGTAGAAACCATGAACTGATCTTGCTGAAGCTCACCAGTTGCCAGCTCTCATGTTGATCCGGATATTTCCAGCCATTGAAGAAGGTGGCGATATTTTCTGCCAGCCAGATAAAGAAACCTACGATAATGAAAGCAAGAGACAATGGCATACGGTAGGTTGTATGGCGCACCCGGTAGATAATCCACGTTTTCCAGAAGACAACAAAGACAAGGGCTGTCAGCCACCAGCGAAAATCCGGGATAAAGTGGTGGGTGAAAAAATTAAGATAGATTGCTGCGCCGAGTAACATGGAGGGAACCATGCCCGGCCAGCCGGTCATATCCATACGCAGTCTTCGCCAGATCTGACACATGAAGCTGGCTACACTTGCGTACATAAATCCGCTGTACAGCGGAACGCCAAATATTTTGCTATATGCGGGCTCCGGGTAAGACCATGATCCCATATGTACTTTGTATATTTCGAGTAGGAGACCGATTACGTGGAATACACAAATAACCTTGATTTCGTCCAACGTTTCCAGTCCAGTGCGAAACATCAAATATTGAACAGCAAGCAGAATAAGCAGAATGGCATCATAGCGGTGGATATAAGGAAATGGAATGATCGTTGAAAGAGCCAGTGTACCAAAAATGGCTACGGGAAAAATGCAGCTCATGGCCTGATGATAGCCAAAATGCAATAACTGAATGATTGATTTCATAGGAAGTAGCTCCTTTTGAACACCTGATCTGGAGTAAATTTGAGAGTGCATGATCACTTATATTAATCTAATCGATTTTGTCCCATTTGAAAAATAGAAAAAAATAAAGAAGAAAGTTCATATTTTTGTCTGTCATTTTATGCAACTGAGCAGCTTTAAATGTATATTCTTTGATGCATATGATAAAATGGAGCTCATACTTTACAAGAAATAAGGAGGCCGTCATGCAACTGATACAACCACAAGATATCCAGCTTCGGCTCGATCGCCTTGTTGATCAGGATGTATATATGCATCTTGAGATGACAACGGGCGCTTACGCTCAACATTACGATAGTTCACGGCATCCGGCTTCAGCTTTTATCACCAATGCCGCCATTCGATATACACAGGGCTCCATTTCAGGTGAGGGACCTTACCGTGTCGGTCTCAAGACGACAGATGGCTGGGTGTATGCTGAAGGGCTAACCCATATTGATGAGCAGGAACAAGATAGATTGATTATGGCCGGCCATGACACCCAGGGCAAACTGGTTGTGGCTCTGCAGCTGAGCCGGGAGAAGTTCTAATGGAAGTGGAGGAACAACATATGACAAAGAATGCACACGATGAGCATCAACGCATCCTGGTGGTTTATCCTCATCCAGACGACGAAGCATTCTCCGTATCGGGCACGTTAGCCAAATACATTGATTCAGGAGCACACGTTACATATGCTTGTCTGACTTTGGGTGAGATGGGGCGTAACATGGGCATACCGCCGTTTGCGAACCGTGTGACCCTGCCATCTATCCGCAAAGATGAGCTTATTGAAGCGGCTAGTGCGATTGGTATTCAAGATTTAAGAATGCTCGGATTTCATGATAAAATGGTAGAGTTTGAAGATCCTCAATTGCTCGATGGCAGCATTATGGCTCTTCTTGAGGAGATTAAGCCATCACTGATCTTTACATTTTATCCTGGATACAGTGTTCACCCCGATCATGATGCGACAGGAGCTGCGGTGATCAGGGTTGTTAGCCGTCTACCGCTGGAAGAGCGTCCTGTCGTTCACTGCGTAGCCTTTTCTAATAATCATGAGCAGCATATTGGCAAGCCAGATGTAACCGTAGATGTCTCCCAATTTCTGGCGCAAAAGCTGGCTTCGATTCGTGCCCACCGCTCGCAATTTCAAGCCGCAGAGTTGCTTGGTAATCGCAAGCTGAACGATGAAGAACTTCAAGCACGCTTTGGACGTGAGCGGTTCTGGACCTATCGATTTGCATAAGTTGAAACTTACTAAAGTCGCCAATTTGGCGGCTTTTTTTCATTCAATCACAATTTGGACACAAAAATAAGCAAGCTATAGCCTGATGGGGCTATATGGGAAATTTATCATTTTCGATACACTGTGTGAAGGACTGGGATCACACGATACTGTGACAACAATAAGAAGGAACTGGAGGAACGTGGTGATGATATGGATGCAAAATACAGGAGAATTGGGGGCTTACACATTCTGAACGTGAGAGATCGATGGAAGAACAATAACAAAAATACAATCAAAAATATGAACAGTAATAAACGATTCAATATCCGTAGACATGCACTGATTACTCTGATCGGGATTGGACTGGGGTTGCTTTCCGTGTTCCAAACTGTTGTTAATGCTACTGGAGTCACTGGAGATCGTGAACCCGTCCTGCTTCAGCCCATCATAAACCAAGCGGATGCCGGAGCGGTTATTCATCTTGAACCTGGTCGATATGAAGGCCCCGTTCTCATCTCTAAAGCACTCACTTTAATTGGGGATGATTCGGCTATCATCCATAATGAACAGGAACAAAGTGCGATATCCATTCAGGCGGAAGGTGTGAAATTGGAAGGGTTTACAATCGAACATAACGGCCGTCAGCCAGCAGCAGCTGTGCAGATTACGGGCAGCAATAACGAAGTATCTGACCTTAAGCTTCGTACCAAGGGAGCTGGTTTGCTTCTACGTGATGCGACTACTTCTGTAATACGAAATAATTCAATTCAATGGGCAGGTGCAAGCACAGTATCCAGCAGTCAAAAAGGCAACGGGATCGATCTCTACAATTCGCATAACAGTAGGATTGAAGGGAATCAGATTGAGGGCGTGCTCGATAGCATCTATGTGGAGAACAGCCGAAACGTAGCGGTGAACAATAATCGTTTCATTCAAACCAGGTACGGTATTCATTGCATGTATATCGATGGATCATCTGTTACGAATAACACAGGAGAAGGTAACATGACAGGTGCCATGATCATGGGGGTTAAAAATACAGTTATATCAGGCAATACCTTTCGCAAACAAAGTTCAAATGTTCATTCGCAAGGTATCTTGCTCTATGACGTGCATCAGTCCAAGATCTACGGCAATACAGTAGAGGGCAATCGCGTGGGTATGAATATAGCTGAATCCTCGGGCAATGAAATTGATGACAACGGTGTAATCCGTAATTTCGTTGGAATTCAGATGGTGCTCGCTGAAGGAAATCAATTTACGCAAAATCGATTTGTTTCCAACGTTATTGATGCCTCGACAATGGACAGTCAGGATAATATTTTGAAAGAAAACTATTGGGATTCCTTTCAGGGATTGGATCTGAATCAGGATGGAATCAGCGAGCTTTCCTATGCAATCAACCCGTTCTACGAACAAATAATAAGCAGAAATGCAGCATATCAACTGTTTTTTCAATCCCCGGGCATGGTCTTTCTCAGTGAACTGCACTCGGAAGGGAAAAGCAACTGGACAACAGATGAATCACCGCAGATGAGCATTGTGAAAAAGCATAGTGAAGTTGTAGCAACATCGGGAACATCCGAGACAGATAGAACAAATGCGGGAAAAAGATCAAGTCCTGTTACGATAATTGGTTTACTTTTACTTGGTTTGTCTGCTAGTACGATGATCTATATGGGGGTATGGAGAAAATGAATAAACGATGGATTTGGGCAATGGTGTTGCTGTTAGGGACTTTGATGTTAACGGCTTGTGGGCAGAAGTATGCGGCTGTGCCCATTAATGAGGACGTGGATATCTGTGCGATCTGTAACATGCAGGTAAAGGATGATGCGTTTGCCACACAGCTTACAACGAAGGACGGTAAAAACTTCAAGTTCGATGACCTTGGCTGCATGAATGAATGGAAAAAAGAAAACGGCACAGACAACATTGGCATGGACTATGTGCGTGATTATAACGATAAGGAATGGATCGAATTCAATAAAGCGACCTATGTATATGACCCTTCACTCAGAACACCCATGGCTTATGGCATTGTTAACTTCAAGGATAAAGCTTCTGCCGAGGCATTCGTGGCCGAGCAGGGTGTAGGCAAGGTTATGACTGCGGATGAACTTGCTTCTCACGATTGGACTCAGAATATGGATAACATGAATATGGACGGAGACGGGCACGGACATGGTCACGATGAGGGCGGGACGGATCAAGGCTCGAAGCATGATATGGGAGAAGAGATGAGCAAAGATATGCATCAAGAAGGTGAGTCGAAAGAAGGATCAGGCAGCCACTGATGCTGATAGGGGGTGCTGAAGCCGATGTCTGATATGTTACAAATAACAAAACGAGAGTTGAAAACGGGGTTTCGTAACCCCTGGTCATATTCGTTTCTCGTTCTTTTTTGCACATTTAGCTTAAGTTTATTACTACTAAATGCACAGAATCCAATAGAAGGATACTCGGGAACGACAGGTTCTATGCTGAACCTCATTCTCTATCTTTTGCCGCTAATGACGCTTTTTCTGGGTTCATTCTCATTGACTGCTGAAAAGGAAGACGGAAGCTGGCAGCTTCTATCGACGTATCCCATCGGTACGTTATCGTTCATTACAGGCAAATATCTCGGACTAGCCGCGGTGCTGCTACTCATCGTGACATTTGGCTACGGCCTGATGGGGCTCGTTAGCGGGTTGCTTGGCAATCCGATCAATCTACTGACCTATCTACTGTTTTTAGCGTTTTCTTGTGGACTTGTGCTGTTATTCCTAAGTGTTGCATTGCTGATCGGCTCACTGTCTCGCAATCGCTGGCAAGCTTTAACGATTTCCGTATCGATCTGGTTCTTTGCCGTTATTGGCTGGCCTACATTATTACTTGCGATATTAGGGCTAATGCCGTACCTCTGGATAAAACCGTTGCTGGTGGTGTTAACCTTTTTGAACCCGGCTGAATTGGTACGGCTGTTTATTGTGATCAAGCTCGGTGGCGGTTCTATACTGGGGCCTGAGTATTATCAATGGGTAACGTGGGTGCAACAGCCGAGCGGCAGTGTCATATTTATTGGAATGTGCTTGTTATGGGTGAGTTGCTCGATCCTTGTTGTTTACGTTATATGGGAAAGGGGGCGTTCCCGTGCTTGAAGCGGAAGTTATCGTGAACGGTTTAGACAAACAAATCAAAAGTCAAAAAATTGTAGATAATATCTCCTTCCGACTTGGTTCTGGTCAGGTACTTGCCGTATGCGGCGGGAACGGTGCAGGCAAAAGCACCTTGTTACGTATGCTGGCAGGCATTCTGCGTCCATCGTCAGGAGAGATCCAGGTGAATAACGTCCGCTGGTCACAGGATCGCAAACGGTATGCGAATCAGATTGGGTATATGCCGGATGATTATCAGTTCAGCCAAGGTCTTACGGCCGAGGAATCTTTATTATTCTGGGCATCTCTGCGTAAACTTCCCCGAGATAGGGTGCAGGAAGTATTAGTGATGGTTGGACTTGACGGGCAAAAACATAAACGGGTAACGACCTTTTCCAAAGGGATGCGGCAGCGTGTATTGTTTGCTCAGGCGATGCTTGCAAAGCCTGCTCTTCTGATCATGGACGAGCCTACCAATGGACTGGACCCCTTCTGGATGCAGGAGTTCGTACATTTGCTGAGAGGTATCAAACAGGAAGGACATATGGTTGTGTTCTCCACACATCAGCTTGAAGTGGCCAATGACATCGCAGATCAAGTGATGTTTATGAATCAAGGTTGTAATGTGGGGGAAGGCACCGTAGAAGATATTCGGAATCAGTATGGTTCACTTCATGCTGCTTTTCATCAGAGTCTAGGAATAAGGTGAAGGTGATGTGAACATGCATAACAAGCCGCAAAATATGGATACGAACAGTGCACAACAGGACGGACAAAAAAAGACAGGGTCGAAAATAAGATGGGTTGTTACGATGTTGATTGCACTGGCAGCATTGGCTACAGGTATATGGGCTGGGCTGGCAAATTTATCGGACTCTGATTCGAAAAGTAGGAATCTAATTCGTACAGAAGTCGAGGCTCCTGATTTTACAGCAGTTAATTCTAAAGGGGAGCAAGTCCAGTTGTCTGATTACCGGGGCAAAGCCGTGATGATTAACTTCTGGGCATCATGGTGCACGCCTTGTGTAAGGGAAATGCCCTTGGTTCACGAGCTAGCGCAGCAAAATCAAAATAAGGTGGAGACACTGTTTGTTAACGTGGGGGAGAGCAAGGGCACAATTAACGAGTTTATGAAAAGTCATCGGTTCGATTTTCCAGTGATCATTGACGCAACGGGTAAAGTATCCAAGCTGTACCGTATCACTGGCCTACCAGCCACAATGGTTATTGACCAAGTGGGACAGTTTAGCCATATTTTGCTCGGTGAACTGACAGAGGATATTCCTTTGCAGCAATGGCTAGAGGAAAGTATGTAAATGTTGATGATTAGCCAAATGAAGCAAATACAACTCACTCTAAAATCAGGCATTGATTTGAAAGTGAGTTGTTTGCTATTCCAACATGATTTTCTCATTAACCATTTGATAATAATACTCATCCATCTGTTCTGCCGTAATATCTTCTTCAAGATGATATATCCACCACGTCACAAGTAAACTAATGACTCCTGAATGATATTCGGCTAAAAGTTCAATTGGAGCTGAAAGCTGTTTACCTCTTCGTTTTAGTTCGAGAAAATCTCTTCTGGAAATATCTCCGATATAAGTTTTGAAAAAATCAGTAAATCCTTTATCATTCTTCTGATTTTGAACAATCGGTTCTAATAAATTCTCCAACATGAATCTGGATAGGCTTTGTAAGGGCTGCCGTAGCCGATCTTCTATATTCATGTGTAAATAATCCTGAAGCACCCAGGTTAGTGTCGAGTGTAACAGTGCAAATTTATCCTCGAAATGTTTGTAAAATGTGGTACGGTGAACCATCGCTCTGTCGCATATTTCATTAATCGTGATATTACTGAATGATTGTCCTTGCTCGGATAACAGATCTTTAAAGGCAGTGGTTAACAACTTTTTAGTTCGGGCAACTCTTAAATCAACCTTTTTCTCTATAATTTCATCTACACCTCCTGGTTATCGTAGTTTAACTATACAGCGTCTTTATATTGATTCTTACATAAGAGAGATTTTGATTATATATTGGTATTATAAGTAATATTTTTAGTGATCTACAACCGTACATTCAATATAATTCTGAAGAAAGGATGAAGTTGAAATGTCTGACATGAAAAAAGCGATAGTCATTGGGGCAGGGATTGCAGGGTTGATTACTGCCAGAATGTTAGCTGACTATTATGACGAGGTATGTGTGATTGAAAGGGATGAGTTCCCTTTGGATCCAGATAACAGGCAGGGTGTACCTCAGTCATTTCATCCACACCGTGTACAACCACGTGGCGCACTTATTATGGAGCATTACTTCCCGGGATACAATGATGAGTTAATACAGATGGGAGCGATATCTTCGCATGATGAGCAGTTCCAGATTGCTAACCGATACGGCACATTAGTCAACAAGGAGGACTCTTCTTCGTTTAAAATTGCATCGTGTAGCAGAGCTTTGCTGGAATGGGTGCTGCGCAAGCGAATCCAGAACATGCCTCAGATCGGCTTTTTAACAAGCAAGGAAGTGACTGGACTTATCGTATCTGACGATCAGCGTACCGTCACAGGCGTGTATACCAAAGAAAGAAGTGGAGAAAAGAAGGAAGAGCAAATTCCAGCAAATATGGTTATTGATGCTTCTGGACGTTCCTCCAAGATCATCAGATGGCTTAATAAGATCGGATTAACAGTACCAGAGCCTGAAGTGCTTAAGGTATCTCTTGGTTACAGTACCCGGTATTACAAAATAAAACGCTCCATTCCGAACGAATGGGTGCTGTCTGACTCCGATCCTGAGCGAGGTATTCGTGCAAGTATATTTACGCGTATTGAGGATGATATTGCTGGACTCATTCTTTTTAATGCAGGAGGAGATGAATACCCGTCTACTCAGCCGGAGGAGTTTCAAGAACAAATCAAACTTCTGTTTACTGGGGATAAAATCGTCGAACTCATGGAGCAATTAGAACCCTTGCAAGGGCCTAGAGGATACCGTATTTCCGAGTCTGTTCGTCAGCATTTTGAATTGATGGAGAATTGGCCCGCGGGCTTACTCGTCCTGGGTGACGCACTGTGTGGTTTCGATCCTATTCACGGACAAGGCATAACTGTTGCCGCGATTGAAGCCGAGACGTTAGGGAAATGTCTGGAAGAACAGCGCATACAACCTGAACCACAGTTTGAGCGTAAGGTGTTACAGCGTATGCAGCAGGCCATTGAGCCGGCTTGGTGGCTTAGTTCTGTGGCTGACATGCGTTGGAAAGGGGTGGAACATGGAGGGGCGTTCGAACTGAAAGGAGTTAACTTTGCTCAGAAATATATCAACTTATTTACGAAGAAAGCGATGCAAAAAGCGGATCAGGAAAAAGACAACTCTCTCTTTTTTATGCAATTCCTGATGAATGCACTGATTCTTCCTCCAAGTGAATATTTTAATAGTGACGTGCTGAACATGATTCTGAACGATAGTGGTTCAGAAGAGGAGATGGAATTAAGGGCAGAGCTTGGTGTACATGATTCTGATTTGTTCCAGCAAAGATTGGATGAGATTCTTCCATCATTTGAACTGGAGTATGATGAGCAGATTAAACAACTGCTGGAATCACTTCAGCCTGCGATGAGCTAACCCTTTCATTGTAAAGTATTACTAGCTTCCTTAACCATTGAATATGCTTTTAAGCGGAATTTGACTTATCATTAATAGTGAAAGATGAACTTAGCTTTAACCCCAAAACACAAAAAGAGTCGCTTTTAGTAGCTACTTTTTTTGTGTTTTTTTGTATATTTCAAAAAAGATTCCCCTGTTCGTACTGAGAAAATTTATATTATCTCTTTGATCATTTCATGTAACCAAAATGGAAGTTGAGAGTTTTCTTTACGGATGTAATTTAGTCTTTACCAGGTCCGTGATTAAACTTAGTACCTTTTCCAATAGCATAGAATTGACCACCAGCCACATAGTGTATTGTACGCAATTCATCAGGAGCATCATCAAAAATCCAATGTCCGTTGTTGAATACTCGATCATCACTCCAAGCACCGACAATTTCACCCATGAAAAGATCAAGTTCTTGTTCATTTTGAGCATTGGGGATAACCTTGCATACTAGCCAGCCAGCGGAACCTTCAACTAGTGGTAAATCAAACTCTTCTTGGTAAAAGATTGGGATATGTTCAAGTTTGTTGTCTACATTTTTAGAACTGTGCTCACCAACATACAAGACCGTTTCCATTTGTTGAACAGTTGGAACATGAACTACGTAGTAACCACTCTTTTCAACGAGTTCACGTGTGAAAGCTTGTTTGCCAATATATGCCATCACTTTATTATTTCCCACCAGACCGACCCAAGCGGCTGCCATTACATTTTCTATCCCATCGTGTTTAGCAGAAATCATGGTTGTTGGACCTACTTGCAATAAACGGTATGCTTTCTTTAAATCAACAGGCTTAATTGCCATTATTTATTCACCTTTTCATTATTAGCTTATTTTCTTGTTGAACACTGATGTATAGTATAATGCAAGCATAAAAAAAGAATAGTATGCACTTTTTAGTGAGATACTATCCAAAAGGAGAGTATTAGATGATTCCAAGTAAAGCAAAAAATGAAAAAGAAGACAGCAATGAATCATTTGTGTATACCTTATCGCTAATTAGTGGTAAATGGAAATTACATATCTTATTTTTACTACTGAAGGAAGACATTATGCGTTATGGTGAGTTGAAAAGAGCGCTTCAAGGAATTACACACAAAATGCTCAGTAATCAATTAAAAGAGCTGGAGGCTGATTCGCTCATTACACGCCATGAATACTCACAAGTGCCGCCTAAAGTTGAGTATTACCTTTCAGAGCGTGGCAAGTCCCTCATCCCTGCTCTGCAAGAGCTATGCAAGTGGGGAGTAGATCATATGGATGATGAACTATAAGTTGCGAGTCATTCTGAATACAGCACTAAATAGTGAGAAACCCGGGTGAATTATAACCTTGGGTTTCTTTCATTTTCAAATGAAAACGTACAAAAAAGAGGACGAGAAGGCATCTTTTTAGCTGCACTTGTAGCATCAAGTACCAAACCAATAAGAGAGTGAGTCTGAATAAGTGTTGACTTCTGACTTACTTTAAGTAATATAATATCTTTACGAATTGAAGGAGTGAATGTGAATGTCTATGTCTCAACCGAATACCGGAATCAAAACGATAAAACTTGAAATGGAATATTATGGAGAACCATTTATAGTATATCCAACATTGTTATGGGATGAACAGAATGTAGTGCTCGTTGATACGGGCATTCCTGGGCAATTGGCACAAATTCGTACGTTACTCGAAAAGGAGAATTTCAGTTTCAATAAGCTGACGCATATCATCATCACGCATCAAGATGGGGATCACATTGGCAGTCTGCCGGAATTAGTTGAGGCAAGAGGGAGCGAGGTGACGGTACTTGCACATGAGGAGACTGTACCCTATTTGACCGGAAGCATTCCGCTTATCAAAAGTAAAGATTTCGCACCGTCCGTGCACGTTCATACCGCATTAAAGGATGGAGATATCCTGCCCTTGGCAGGTGGTATTCAAGTCGTCTTTACACCAGGACACACACCAGATCATATATCGCTATATCATATTCCAACCCAAACGTTAATTGCTGGTGACGCTTTAAATGCGGAAGATGGTCGTCTCTTGTCCTTTAATGACGAGCAAACTTTGGATCATACGACTGCGCTAGAGTCAATTGCCAAACTGTTAGAGCTTGATATTAAAAAAGTGATTACGTATCATGGTCACGAAGTTACGAATCAGATTAAGGAAAGTCTTCAGAAATTTGTAGATATGAAATAACTTATCATGAATGAAGTCGTCATTTTGGCGGCTTTTTTATTTTGTTACATAACTATATGATGGCATAGTTGAATTCAGTTACCCTTTAGCTTGCGCGCAGCAACCTCGTGAAACACTGTGTTACTTTTATGTTACAAATGTGAATCTCTGATACCTTGTACTAAATACGAAATAACATGTATTTTATGCATTAATCTATGTAACATAAGTTGTGAAAACAAATACAAGATAAAAAACCGATACAGCGTGATTCGTTTTATATCCAGATCCGCAGAAGGTTTAAAAGAAAGGTGGCTTACCAAATGAGTCAAGCATTTCAATTTCCTAACGGTTTTTTGTGGGGAGGTTCCGTCTCTGCAAACCAAATAGAAGGTGCATATCAAGAAGATGGAAAAGGACTTTCCATTCAGGATATCATGCCAAACGGCATTCAGACACCTCCGACGAATGAACCAACAGAGGATAATATGAAGTTATTTGCGATTGACTTCTATCACCGATATAAAGAGGATATTAAACTCCTTTCCGAAATGGGTTTCAAAGTTTTTCGTACGTCGATAGCTTGGTCCAGAATCTTCCCAAAAGGGGATGAACTTGAGCCAAACGAAAAAGGTCTCCAATTTTACGATGATCTCTTTGACGAGTGCCTGAAATACGGGATTGAACCTTTAGTTACAATCTCTCATTATGAGACTCCGTTACATCTCGTTAGAGAATACGATGGCTGGGCGAACCGAAAAATGGTCGATTTCTATGAACAATATGTGCGAACCATTTTTGAAAGATACAAAAACAAAGTGAAGTATTGGCTCACATTTAACGAGATTAATTCGATTCTTGAACACCCGTTTGCAAGTGGCGGGATTAACACCCCTAAGGATCAACTTAGCAAACAGGCCCTGTACCAAGCGGTTCACCACGAGTTTGTTGCAAGTGCACTGGCGGTTAAAATTGGGCACGAAATTAACCCGGATTTCAAAATTGGTTGTATGGTCATTGCTATGCCGATTTACCCGTTGACTCCTGACCCTAATGATATGATCAAAGTGATGGACGCGGATCATAAGAATACAGGCTTTACGGATGTTCACGTGCGTGGTTATTACCCGGGTTACATGAAACGTTATTTGAAAGATAACGGAATTACCATTCATTTCGAGCCTGGTGACGAAGAAATTTTGAAAAATACCGTTGATTTTATTTCCTTTAGCTATTATCAAAGCAGTTGCGAAACGGCTGATCCTGCCAAGCAAATTAAAGGAGAAGGAAACCTGATTGGTGGTGTTCCTAATCCGCTCTTGACTGCGAGTGATTGGGGTTGGCAGATTGACCCTCAAGGCTTAAGGTACATCATGAATGCGATGCATGATCGTTATCAGAAGCCATTGTTCATCGTTGAAAATGGATTAGGAGCCGTAGATGAACTGATTACGGACGAAAATGGTAACAAAACCGTTAATGATGACTACCGTATTAACTATTTGAAGGAGCACTTGCTTCAAGTCGCTGAAGCCATTAAAGACGGTGTCGAATTGATGGGATATGCATCATGGGGTTGTATTGACTTGGTTAGTGCAACAACTGCAGAAATGAAAAAACGGTACGGATTCATCTATGTAGATCGTCATGATGATGGTTCAGGAACATTGGAACGCTATCGTAAGAAGTCCTTCCACTGGTACAAAGATGTCATTGAAAGCAACGGGAGCAGTTTGTTTCGGGAGTAGAAGATGAGAAAAAAAAGTATATTTTTAATTATTGCATTATTTGTTGCTACATTGAATTTGCGCCCAGCTATTAATTCCATATCTCCACTGCTAGATACGATTCGGGAAGATTTGGGGATGAGCGCTGCACTAGCCAGTTTGCTAACGTCAATACCTGTATTATGTATGGGCGTATTTTCACCTTTTGCCGTCAAAGCAAGTGGGAGATGGGGAATAGAGCGAATCATTGGATATTCCCTGATTGTGGTGGGAATCGGAATAGCCACTCGGCTATTTACACAGTCTACGTCCGTTTTACTTTTATCTGCATTGATCGTAGGTATCGGGATCGCTTCGATTGGCCCGTTAACTTCAGGCTTTATAAAAAAGTATTTTCCCGATCATGTTCCATCTATGATTGCACTCTATAGTATTGCAATCACTGTAGGGGCTGCGGGCAGTTCAATGGTATCCATTCCCTTAGAGGCATATTTCAATTCTTGGCAGATCGCAGTAGGAGGGTGGGCAGTAGTTGCCTTTGTAGCAGCGATCATGTGGTGGATCATGGTGAAGCCGCGATCTGAATCTGCTCATGTGAGTGGAATAAAAGAACGTCCGCAAATTAAACTTCCCTGGGGAAATAGAAGAGCATGGACGATTACGCTCTCATTTGGATTAATGGCGATGTTGTTTTATTCTTTTACAGCGTGGCTCCCGTTGATGATTCAGGAAATGGGGTATAGCAAATCCTATGCAACGTTTTGTCTGACCATATTTGTTGTCATCCAAATTCCGATTAGCTTTGTACTTCCTGTATTATTGAAGAACTTTCCTTCAAGAAGAGTATGGTTGGTTGGTGAATCTCTGTTCATGATTGTTGGGTTGGTTTTATTGATGATGAATTTCATGCCGATGGTTTCCGTTATACTCTTTGGAGTTGGGGCAGGGGGCTTGTTCACTTTAAACCTGATGTTACCGATTGATTCTACAACCAATGTGAACGATGCTACTTCTTGGTCAGCGATGCAGCAATCTGCTGGATATGTGATTGGAGCGATGGGTCCAATATTGCTAGGCTGGATTCATGATGCTTCACATAGCTTCACACCTGCTATGATTGGAATGATGGTGATCATCATTCTAATGATCATGACACAAATTGCAGCAACACGGAAGAAAAAAGGAATGGAAAGAGCTTAAAGTAAGCATTCATTTGAGAACTATAGCAGCGTAAAAGAGAGTCGAAATGACTCTCTTTTTGTTTACGTAAATTTAGAAAGAATGGATGCTCCACTATAACTCTTATTCTAGTTTTGCAATAAGATTGTAAACCTCTTTGCCTAGCCATTCTAATAAGAAAATAACAGGTGTGTGTGTAGTGAGGTCAATACTTCCGAGATACTCTTCTTTTACATAATATGGAATACATACATCTGAAATTTTAGCCATGGTAGATTGGCGATTATTTGTAATTGCAATAATTTTATGCTTATCCTGCTTGATCCGCTCGAGATAAGGTTGAACATATGGGTTTTCACCTCGCGTAGACAAAGCAATCGTAATACTGTCTTTTTGAATTCTCGTATGAATAGGATAATGAGGATCTTTTATGTACATAGAGAATATCCCTAAATTTGAAAATAACCTAGCTCCATATTCACCCATTACTCCAGAGCTTCCGATACCAATAAAAATGACATTACTTGCTGTAGCAATTAATTTCGCTGCTGCCGAAATTTTTTCCACCAATTCAGGAGATTGAGAATGTTCAAAAAACGCATACACGGCATGATGAGGACTTTTCAACTCTTGCTTCGTTAATTTATCTTTTTGGGAAACGAGCATCTTAAGTTTTACTTTAAATTCGGAAAATCCCTCACATTGATTCTTTCTACAAAATCGCAGAATGGTGGCTGTAGATACATGAGTTTCATTGGCCAGTTCTCTAATACGCATGTAAGCCACTTTTTCCATGTTCTGAGAAATATAGTTGTATAAAGATAGTTCTAAATCGTTATAGGATGAGATTTGCTCACTGGTGAACATAAATATGCACTCCTTAGACCATAGTCAAAATAATAAGTAGCCTGCTTAGACAGTATATATTACCTACGATTTGGAAACAACGTGTTACACTTTTGTAACAAAAATCATTTCGTGTCAAAGCAAACTAAACACTTAAATCATATATATTTTCTTCTCTGTTCTGAGTAACATGACGTTATAACATATGTTTCGCACTTCTATTATATCTGGCCAGACGCGTCCATGGTCAGAGAATACCTTATTCTACGTCGAAGGAGCCTTACAACATGGATAAACAACAATTGTCCAAAGATATTATCAAACTGGTTGGTGGGGAAAAGAATATCGAACAAGTTACACACTGTATGACTCGACTCAGATTCAATCTGAACGATAACAATCAAGCTGACAAAACTACGTTGAAAAACACACCTGGCGTTATGGGTGTAACGGAAAACGGCGGACAGTTTCAGGTGATTATTGGCAATGAAGTTTCCGAAGTGTACAAAGCACTAATGAACAATATGAGCAATAAGCCTAGCGCAGAGAGTGCTCCAAACAGCGAAAAGAAACAAAGGAATCCGATTAGCGCATTGTTTGATTTCATCTCGGGCATGTTCACGCCAATCCTGCCAGCCATTGCTGGCGCAGGTATGATCAAAGGGATCATATCCATTCTGGTGGCTGTTGGTTGGATGACGAATACAAGTTCAACCTATATCATTTTATCCGCCGTTGGCGATGGTGCATTCTACTTCCTGCCTATACTTCTAGCCGTTAGTGCTTCGAAGAAAATGGGTAGCAATGTTTATGTAGGAGCTGCCTTAGCGGCTGGTCTTATGCACCCTACCATTGGAGCCTTGTTTCAAGGGGGGAATACATCGTTTGCAGGGATTACAGTTATTGCTACATCCTATGCTTCATCGGTTATTCCCATCGTCATCGCAATCTGGATCACTGCTTACGTGGAGAGAGCGATAGACCGTATTACGCATGCTTCACTCAAAATGATTATTGTACCAACGGTAACGTTACTTATCATGGTACCACTAACCTTGATCGCGATCGGACCACTGGGTGGTATTATTGGAAACGGTTTATCTGGAGGTATCAGATGGTTATTTGATAACGCATCCATTTTTGCAAGTATTTTGATTGGTGGCACAATGTCTGTACTGATTATTACAGGCATGCATTATGCACTGTTGCCGCTTGCAGTTGGTTCGATTGCAACACTTGGTTACGATTTTATCATTCCGTTGATGTTCGCAGCTAATATGGCCCAGGGTGGTGCTGCATTTGGGGTTGGCTTCAAGTCTAAAAACACCGATACCAAATCACTTTCTTATTCGACAGGACTGACCGCTCTTATGGGGATTACGGAGCCTGCCATGTACGGCATTAACATGAAATTCAAAAAACCATTTATTGCAGCGCTCATTGGGGGCGCAGTCGCTGGAGCGTTTCTGGGAGCCTTTTCGGTTAAAGCCTATTTCATTAGCACAGTAGGTCTTCCGGGAGCTGCCTCATATGTGGGTCCAGACATTAGTAACCTGCTATATGCACTGATTGCTGCTTTAATTGCATTCGTTGTAGCTAGCGTCATTACTTATATTCTGGGCTTCCAGGAAGACGTACCTGCACCATCAGCAACGTCTGGAACTATACCTGTAGTAACTGAAGAGACTAATGTAGTAGCTGAAGATATTAAATTACAGGATGAACAAATATTCAGCCCAATCAGTGGGGAGGTTAAGCCACTTAGCGCGGTTCCAGATCCTGCTTTTTCAGAAGAAATGATGGGTAAAGGATTTGCCATTCAACCTTCAGAAGGACGTGCAGTTTCCCCGGTTAACGGCATAGTATTCTCTGTTTCCAAGAGTGGTCATGCTATTGGTCTCGTAAGTGATCTTGGCGCAGAGATGCTGATTCACATCGGGATTGACACGGTAAAGCTGAAAGGCCAATTTTTCTCGCCAAAGGTACAGGCTGGAGCAAAAGTATCCGTAGGCGACCTATTGATGGAATTTGATCGTGAAGAGATCGAAAAAGCGGGTTACAGCATGATTACGCCGGTCATTATTACAAACATGCATCAATATACCGATGTGGAATCAGCTGGTCGTACCCATATTCTTGAAAAAGAATTGATGTATACAGTCAAAGTTTAATCTGGTTCCTCTGAACAGGGAGAATACTATAAAAAGCCGCAATCCTGCATGATCAGGATTGCGGCTTTTTCAGTCTTTCTATTTAGAACAAAACAGAGACTATACTGATTAAGTTAATCTTTTATTGAAACGTACGTACATATAAATCATCTTTTCGGCTTAGCTTATCTAGTTCAGAACAGGAGTAGCATTGTACTTCGCTCGGGCAATCCGGGTAGCATCTACCATGTTTCTTAGTGAAGCCACGGTTTCTTCCTGTCCGCGGGTTTTCAGGCCGCAGTCTGGATTAATCCAGAACAGTTTCGGATCGAGCACACGCAAAGCACGGTCAATCATGTTACTCATTTCTTCCACGCTTGGTACACGCGGGCTATGGATGTCGTATACGCCAAGTCCAATACCGAGCTCATACGTATTCTCTTCAAAGCTGTGAATCAGCTCACCATGACTGCGAGAAGTCTCGATGGAGATGACATCGGCATCCATTGCTTCGATAGAGCCAATCATATCGTGGAATTCGCAATAGCACATATGGGTATGAATTTGGGTGGTTTCCTGTACGGTGCATGTCGTAATGCGGAACGCTTTGACGGCCCAATCCAGATAATCGGCTTGTTTATTCTCCTTGAGCGGCAGGCCTTCACGGACGGCAGGTTCATCCACCTGAATCATGCCAATGCCTGCTTTTTCGAGCGCTTCAACCTCTTGTCTGAGTGCATACGCCAATTGATACGCGATGGTTTCCCGTTCAATATCATCCCGTACAAAGGACCAGTTCATAATGGTGATCGGGCCTGTCAACATACCTTTAACAGGGCGGTCTGTCTTCGACTGTGCGTACTTCGTTTCCTCAACCGTCATTTCACCTACAAATTCGACATCTCCGAAAATAACAGGTGGTTTCACGCAACGTGATCCGTAGGACTGTACCCATCCATATTGCGTAAAGGCAAATCCAGCCAGCTTCTCGCCGAAAAATTCGACCATATCGGTGCGTTCAAACTCACCGTGAACCAGCACGTCAATACCAATCTCTTCTTGAATGTTAATCCAGCTGTCAATCTGATCGCGGATAAAGGAAGCGTATTGTTCATTGCTCAGCTCGTTTTTGCGCCATTGTTGGCGAGCTTTTCGAACCTCCGTGGATTGCGGGAAACTGCCAATCGTTGTCGTTGGGAAGAGAGGCAATTGCCACTTTTCTTGCTGGGCAACATGACGTTCGGCAAATGGACGTGAGCGGTTAGGCTCTTGTACACGGATGGAAGCAACGGCTTCCTGCACGGCTTTGCGGTTACGATCTCCGGAGCTTTGCAATGCCTGTAGTTTTTGCTCGGCGTCTTTAATTTTAGCGGTGATGTCCGCATCAGTGCTGCGGATTGCTTGGGTCAAAATAACGATCTCATCCAGCTTTTCATCAGCAAATGCAAGTGCATCTTTGAGCTCAGCAGCAAGTTTAGCTTCGCGTGCTGTTGTGACAGGTACATGCAGCAAGCTGCAGGAGGATTGCACAATTAACCTTTCAGGGTTAACGAGTGAAGTAAGCGTCTGGAGTAATGTCAGCTTGTCTTGAAGGGACGCTTTCCAGATGCCGCGTCCATCAATGATACCCGCACCCAGCACTTTGTCTGCCGGAAAACCGTTCGTTTGAATAGATTGCAAGTTACCTTCCAATCCATGTACGAAATCAAGACCGATACCTTGAACTGGCAAGCTGATGATTTCGTTGTAGTTTTCAACGGATTCGAAGTAGGTTTGTAACAAGATATTTAAGCCAGGAACTGCGGATTCAAAAGCGGTATAGATTTTGTTCAAGCGTTGTAGATCCGCATCATTCAATTTCGTTACGAGCATCGGCTCATCAATCTGTACCCACTGTACGCCAGCGTCCGCAAGTTCTTGCAGCACCTGAGTGTAGAGAGGAAGTAGCTGATCCAGCCAAGCGTCCGTTTCGGAGGCATCATAGCCTTTGGAGAGCTTCAGGAAGGTCAGCGGTCCAACGATGACCGGTTTACCTTCAATGCCGAGCTTCTCTTTGGCTTCAAGGTATGCGATCAGCGGTTTATTCTCGGTTAAAATAGGCGAAGCATCATTCAGTTCAGGTACAATATAGTGATAGTTCGTATTGAACCATTTGGTCATTTCACTGGCTGCGGCATCTTTCGTCCCACGGGCGATGCCGTAATAGGTGGAGAGAGGCACAGCGCCTCCGGTATAAGCGAAGCGTTTTGGCACAATACCAAACATCACGGCTGTATCCAGAATATGATCATAATAACTGAAATCGTTCACTGGGATCAGATCGATACCTTTGGTTTGTTGCTTGCGCAAATGATCTAAACGAATTTCTTGCAATCTCGCGTGGAGTTCGTTTTCTTGTAATTTTCCTGACCAGAAGGCCTCAAGTGCTTTTTTCCATTCCCGATCGGCTCCGATTCGCGGGTATCCCAATACGCTGCTTTTTGTCATTTGCCATAACCCCTCTGCAATGTGTTAACAACAAGGTATCACAGAAGTATGGTTATTAAGTAATTCCATTAAATTATATCCAGCTATAGCTATGGGCTATAACAGGGGGAGACTAACAAGATAGAGGAGTGAGGATAAGAGAGTTAATTGGGAAAGGTTTGATAGGGAAGGTGAGATAGCGAAGGTGATTTGAAGCAGTGACCGCCATTGAAGGAAGATAATCTGCTATGAAAGTAGACATAGGAGCGTTCCAATGGTTAACTAAGCTTATGGCAAGAAGGAAGGGAAGGCGGCATCCGTGAATCTGTTTTATGTGCAGTCGATTGTAGGTGGAGTCAGTAAAGTGAAAAGTTTTCTGGAGGATAACTATATCGGCATCCCGTGGTCAGCGCTTGGCGATCTGGAGCAGGCGTCATCGGAGGAATTACGTGAACTGTTGGAGCAAACCTATGGAATTATTGCGGATAATTCAGGCGACGTTTTGGAGACGATCCAGCTGTTTGCAGACGCGATGAGTGACGGGGATTATGTTGTGATTAAGGATGAGGATTGGATGTATGTCGGAGACCTCGGCGATTACTATTATGACGACTCCATTGGCACAAGCGAAGACTTAATATGCCACCGCAGGGGTGTAACCTGGCTTGGACGGGTACCGCTGGAGGATATTAATGAACACATGCAAACTTTGCTGCAAGAACCCAATGTTGTTGCCCAATTTAAGTTTCCTGTAAAGCAGGCGAGGCTGGATCAAGTACTTAGGGGGAATAGCGATGCAGCGGTGAGTGTTGGGACAGCATTGAACCAAGAAACTCAGCGGGTAGCACCAGAATCAATCAAAACGTTAACACATGATCACACACTTCCACGAGTTGAGCAATCCACGATTGATACCGCGCTGCAAGTACTTCAAGAGGCATTGCTGAGCAAAGATGAAGGACTGCGAGTACAAGCGGCAATCGCCATTTTGCAATATGCCAAACCGTAAGCTCAGCATCAAAGTGGAGCGTTTGGGATTATAGAATAAAAGGGACAACCGCCATGGTTGTCCCTTTGCTGTGTATAGAGATCCTTTTTATAAAAAGATAAGTAACAATGTTCCTGCCGCAAAGCAGTAATATGAAAAATACTTCAGATTGCCTCGGGCCATAATGCCCATAAACCATCTCATCGAGAAATAGGTAACAACCAGCGTCGTGATAAACGCGATCAGGTAAGGAATAGCAAGCTGAGCACGGTTAGGATCATGCGCTATATCTGAAGCACCCAGAATCACACCGCCGATACTGATCGGAATGTAGAGCATAAAGGAGAACTTTAACGCTGTTTCCTGTTTCATGCCTACTGCAATGGACGAAATAACGGTAGCACCCGAACGGCTGATGCCCGGAATAAGTGCAACGGCCTGAGCGAGCCCAACCAGCACAGCATCTTTCATCTTCAGATCGCCGTCCTGTTTGCGGCCGCGAAGATTACGAATAAGCCAGAGAGCTACACCTGTAATTAGCAGGGCTACTGCAACCGTATAAACGGATGAGAAGATGCTCTCAATCTGATCTTTGAACAGCACAGCAGCAACGGCAGCTGGAATCGTACCGATGACAATATATAAGCAAAACATAAAGTCTGCCCGATATTCCGGTTTACGAGTTGTTAAGTAACCCCATCCACCGGTAATCAGCTTCATGATGTCTTCCCGAAAAATAAAAACAATGGCAATTAATGAAGCGGTGTTCGTCAAAATTTCAAACGAAAGGCCATTTTGCTTCAGTCCCATTAGTCGCTGGGCAATAATTAAATGACCGCTGGAGGAGACCGGAATCGGCTCCGTTGCCCCTTGAACGATACCCAAAAAAAAGTACTTTAACCACAGTATAATCTGATCCATCTTGTCCTCCTTGAAACATTTCTCTACATTCTCAAAAATCATGTTCTAAAATCATTCTCTTTGTTAAATCTCTCTATCCACTCTAATGATGATAGCCTTTTAACTTACTAGATGGCAAGTTTGGAATGAAATTGTCAGTGGAAATGGGATGTATATTCTCTTTTTTCACTTAATAGACGAAGTTTGGATTGAATATATTAAACTTGTATTGTAAAAAGGCTAAAGTCGTGATATCGTTGATAACGATTATCAATATCATTTGATTCGTAGAATCCAATACATTAAAGGTGGGGTTATTTTTGCGTAGCACAAAACGAAGTTCAATATGGATGATGATGGCGCTGGTGTTCATGCTGATCTTGAGTGCTTGTGGTCAGTCTGCTTCAAATAAAGAAGCGACAGATGGAGCAGCTAAGACAAATGCATCTTCAGATGCGGGAAGCAAAACCAGTAACAATTCAGATGGTACGACAGACACAGGAGCAGGTGCAGAAGATGAGATGGTTTCATTCCAGTCTGATGCTGGTGAAGTGAAAGTGCCGAAAAATCCTAAACGGATTGTGGATCTGACGGCCTTCTCTACGGGATACTTTGTCGCACTGGATGCTCCAGTGGTGGGGGCAACTACAGGTGCAATGAACAACAAATACATTAAAGAGCAGCTTGCTGCACAAGGAACAGCAGATTTAGGTGATCAGCCGCCAACACCGGAGCAACTGCTTGCTTTGAAACCCGATCTGTTTATTGTGTACACAGGTACAGAAGGCATCGACAAGCTGTCACAGATTGCACCTGTAGTTCAGATTGAGTACGGTAAACGTAACTACAAAGACTTAATGCTGGAGATGGGCAAACTTACAAACAGGGAAGAAGCAGCTAAGGCCTGGATAAGCAAGTGGGAAGCTCAGATTAACGAGTTGAAACCGAAGGTAGAAGCAGCTGTAGGTAATCGTACCGTATCGATCCTGAATCCGTATGATAAAGGGTTGTATGTCTTCGGTCATAACTATGGCCGCGGGGGAGAGATTATTTATGGTGAGTTTGGACTGAGAGCACCAACTAAGGCTCAAGCGGAAGCTATTGATAGCGGAACAGGCTGGGCTTCCATCTCGATAGAAGTGCTGCCGGATTATGCAGGAGACATTATTTTCACCAGCCCGTGGTCCGGGGACACGAGTGATTCCAAAAAGATTTACGAAAATAAGTTATGGAAGAACCTCCCGGCTGTCAAAGCCAATCATGTATTTCAGCTAGATCCATCGTCTGATACGTATAACGATCCGGTATCGTTGGAAGGACAGCTTAAATTTATTACGGATAGCTTACTTTCGGCATCCAAGTAGTTTCGGGCAGGCAGACTGTATTTTAGAGCAAATGGAACGAAGAAAAAAAAGAGGCTCTCACCGTTTAGGTGTGAGTCTCTTTACGTGGAACGGGATTATTTTCTGGAGATGAAATCAGTACGTACTGCCTCTCAAACGTTTAATATCCTCCATTGGCGGACAACCAAACATGCGTGAATACTCACGGCTGAATTGTGACGGGCTCTCGTATCCAACCTGATAAGCAGCCTCTGATGCGTCTACAGCTTGAGACATTAAGAGACGACGTGCTTCTTGTAGCCGCAGTTGTTTGATGAACTGAAGCGGGCTCATCGCAGTGACTGCTTTAAAATGTCGATGGAAGGAAGCCTGGCTCATATTCGCCAGCTCTGCCAGTTCTTCAATCCGGACGGGCCGACTAACATGTGTCACCATGTGTTCAATCACGTTACGAATACGGTACGCGTGAGATCCTTCTTGTGCCATCTGCTTCAGCGCACTGCCCTGAGGTCCTTTGAGTACTCTGTACAAAATCTCCTTTTTAAACAATGGAAAGAGCATGAAGATATCCTCCGCATCCCCTTCAAGCAACTGAGCTAATCGGATCACGGCATTCAGCAGCTCTGGAGAAGTTTTGCTCACATACATGGCTCGTCTGGTAACATCGTTTGTATCGTTCGAATTAGGGGAGAGACGGGTATGCTGAATTACCTCCAAAATTTCACTGCCTGTGAATTCAAGCTTTAATGCGAGATAAGGAGCGACAGGCGAAGCCTCTATGACTTGGCCGCTTACAGGCAAATCCATCGTAGCTACAATATAGCTGCCAGGTCCGTACTGGAAACGTTCTTGTCCCAGCAACATTTCCTTTTGACCCTGGACGACGATACAAAAAGAAGCTTCGTTCAACCTGAAAATCGGTTCAGTGATGTCAGATTCACGAATCAGAGAAAGGGAGGGAAGTTCGGTTGAATGGACCCCTTCATTGACCGTGTGCTGATGAATAAGTCTGGCAAGTTCATCTAACTGCTGCTGAAATGGCTTAGACATAGGATGAAATCCTTTCGTTTAACTCTAGGAGCTTGCTGCGTGCTCAGGCTTAGGAGCCAGTGTAGTTTTATGAATGTTCTCCGTTCCAGCTTCGATGGCCTGCTGATAATAACTGCGCTTATGCTCAATAACTTCCATTGTTCTCCGAAGTTCTTCCATTTGAGCCTCGACGCTGGCTTTGCGCTCGGTAAACATGTCATACCTCTGATGCAAGGTTGCGTCACCTTCCGAGCACCAGGCTATGAATTCCCGGATATCCTTGATCGGCATTCCGGTAGCTTTCAGACATTGGATTATTTTCAGAAAATCAATATCGGAGTCCTTGAATTGTCTCGTTCCGGTCGAATTACGTTCGACGAAGGGCATGAGTCCCTCTTTGTCATAATAGCGCAATGTATACACAGTCAGATCCAATTTTTTAGCGACTTCACTAATGGAATAGGTCATATCGAGTTTGTTCCTTTCAGTTCTAGATCAGATCGAGATTAAACCTTGTATGGTAAAGGGCTCTCGTTGATGCGAGTGAATTCTATCATGCGGCCTGGAGTGATGTCAAAACGAGCAATTTTTTTGAAAAAAGTAGATTAAAACATTTGACCTAGAGTTAACTATAGGGCGTAAGATAAAGAAGATTCCAAAATCATGAGGAGGTTATACTATTGATTACAGCTAAAGCTAGAGCCGTGGATGGACCCGATAAACCCTTCCGTTCCGCAGAGATTAACCGCCGTGATCTGGATACCACGGATGTATTAATTGAGATTAAGTTTGCCGGCATCTGCCACTCGGACATTCATACCGCTCATGGGGAGTGGGGACCCGTTAATTATCCACTCGTACCGGGACACGAAATTGCCGGTATTGTGACTGAAGTAGGTAGTGGTGTATCAAAATATAAAGTAGGCGACCGCGTAGGCGTTGGATGTATGGTTGACTCTTGCGGCGAATGTGAGAATTGCCGTAAAGGAGAAGAGCAATACTGCCTGAAAGGTAATATTCCAACGTATGCAGGAGTAGACAAATACGGTGAGCCAACCCAAGGCGGTTATTCCACACATATCGTGGTAACCGAGGATTTTGTAGTGCGCATTCCTGACAATATTGAGCTGGATGCTGCTGCACCGCTGCTATGTGCCGGAATCACAACCTATTCTCCACTACATCACTGGGGCGCTGGCCCGGGTAAGAAAGTCGCAGTCGTAGGGATGGGTGGCCTTGGTCATATGGCAGTTAAAATCGCACATGCGATGGGAGCTGAGGTTACGGTTCTTTCTCAATCCCTTAGCAAAAAGCAAGACGGGTTGCAGTTTGGCGCAGATCATTACTACGCAACGAGCGACCCGGAAACATTTGAAAAGCTCGCAGGCTCATTAGACCTGATCATTAATACAGTAAGTGCAAGCATTGATATCAACGCTTATTTCTCGCTACTCAAGTTGGACGGTACACTCGTCAATGTAGGAGCTCCGCCAGAGCCACTCCCCGTCAATGCATTTGCGTTGATTGGTCACCGCCGTTCATTCGCAGGTTCCATGATTGGCGGCATACGTGAGACACAGGAAATGCTTGATTTCTGTGCCGAGCATGATATTGCACCTAGCATTGAAGTCATTTCGGCAGATCAGATTGATGAAGCATATAAACGTGTGCTCGCTTCAGATGTAAAATATCGCTTTGTTATTGATACAAGCACCATTTAACAGAGCAGAGGGGAAGGAGTTCAGTTAACGCCTTCGCCTTTGAATAAATAAAACTGATGTATTAGCAAATAGCCCCTATTTCCGCATATGGAAAGGAGGGGCTATTTGTTGTTACGATAACATTTTAAAGACCGTATGCCACGGTACCTATCGTTGATAGATCATAAATATGTTTCTTGTGCTCCATCAATGTTGTTTACTGTGCGCCCACGACAGGATGGGGAATATAAGGCTCTTCCATAAAAGCGATGTCCTCTGAATTAAGCTTCATAGACAGTGCGCCCAAGGCAACATCGAGATGTGAATGTTTCGTTGCGCCGATAATCGGAGCAGTCACGGTCTCTTTCTGTAACAGCCATGCCAGCGCTATGTGTGTACGAGGCACATCATACTTCTCGGCAATAGCCGCCACCCGTTCGACAACAATGCGATCCGCGTCACTTGTGGCATTGTACTTTGATTTCTGAATCATATCCGTTTTAGAGCGATGCGTCGTCACCGACCAATCTCTTGTTAACCTGCCGGAAGCGAGTGGGCTGTATGGCGTAACGCCGATCTTTTCCTCTTTGCAAAGTGGCAGCATCTCCCGTTCCTCTTCACGGTAAATCAGGTTCAAATGGTTCTGCATGGAAACAAATTTGGTCCAGCCATTTTTCTCCGCTGTATATAATGCTTTCTGGAACTGCCATGCGAACATGGCGGAAGCTCCAATATATCTGGCTTTCCCGGACTTCACCACATCATGGAGTGCTTCCATTGTTTCTTCTATAGGTGTGTTATAGTCCCAGCGATGAATGATATATAGATCCACATAATCCGTTTTGAGTCGTTTCAGACTTTTGTCGATTTCACTTAAAATGGCTTTCCTGGACAACCCGGAGCCGTTGGGGCCTTCATGCATTCGGCCATGAACCTTGGTCGCAATCACGACCTGATCACGGTCTGCGTAGTCTTTCAAAGCCCGTCCCAGATATTCCTCGCTCGTACCAAGAGAGTATATATTGGCTGTATCGAAGAAATTAATACCAAGATCCAGTGCCTTGCGAATCACGGATCGGGAGTCTTCTTCGTTCAGCACCCACTCGTGAACCCATTTACTGGCGTCCCCGAATCCCATACATCCGAGACAAAAGCGCGAGACATCGAGTCCTGTATTACCAAGTTTAACGTATTCCATCGTAATCACATTTCCTTTCTTCTCCAAGTTGCCACGTATTCCACATATCTAATAGGATGGCTGTGTTCTGTTCTATTATGTCATGATTCTCTAATGAAACTGTAGTTCATTTCAATCAAAAGTTTGCCTGATCCGATCAAAATGGGAGTAGCACTCTTTTACGTATAGAAACGTAGAGCACCTAATAAAATAAAGCCCCTTGGAACAGACCAAAGGGCTTTAAAGAGAGTGGAGCTATCGTTTAAATGTTGAAACTTTGATATGCAGAGGTATCATGACCGTAAATATAATAAAAAAAAGATTGAACGCAAAAATACGCTGTGATATAATCATGAGCGCAGTTGATTTCGTTGAATATGTAATTTATGTATCATTTTTTCTCCTAAATTAATCATACATCGGATTCTTCGGTTTGTCAACGCGCTTTTTTTCTCCAAAAAAATGGACTGAGGAGTGTGGTTAAAGATATGACAGAAACGAACGAATGGCAATTGGAAAAAGAAAGATTGGCTTACGTGCGAAATGAACTGCAGGCGAGACTTGCTGAACTTGAACCCCAAGTTGAAGGTCTTGCGGATCAGGCTACGGAAATTCGTAAACGTTTCTGGGAAGAAGTCACGATTAATACGGGTTCATACACGGATTTTGAAGAAGCCTTTTATACCATTAATCAGCAAGCGAGAGTGTTGGCTGAACGAGAACGTGGGCATAAGTTATTAGTACAGCAGTGGAAAAATGTAAATCGTTTGTTGCCTTTACCTTACTTCGGACGTATTGATTTCAAGGAAAAGGGTCTTGGTTTTACGGAGCCAATTTACATTGGGGTGTCTTCTTTTACAGACAAGGAAGGCTTGGATTTTCTCATCTATGATTGGCGTACGCCGATCGCGAGTCTATATTATGACTATGGCTCCGGTACGGCAGATTATGAGACACCTATGGGGAAAATCGAGGGGACGGTTGAACTGAAACGTCAGTTTCAAATTCAGGATGGTCAGTTGCTGGGCATGTTTGATGCTAGTGAAACCATTGGGGATGCCATGCTCCAGGAAGTGCTCTCCAAAGGTGCGAATTCTCAGATGAAAAGCATTGTAGCAACGATACAAAAGGAACAGAATGCCATTATTCGTGATGATCGCAGCCGAATGCTGATTGTTCAGGGCGCCGCAGGTAGCGGCAAGACATCCGCTGCGCTCCAGCGAGTGGCCTATCTATTATATAAACATCGCCAGACGATCAAGGCAGATCAGATGGTTCTTTTTTCGCCAAATCCGATGTTTGCGAGTTATATCTCGACCGTTTTGCCAGAGCTAGGTGAAGAGAACATTCAACAGACGACGTTTCAGGAATACTTGAATTATTGGCTCGGATCGAGCTTTAGTCCGGAAGATCCACTTGATCAGATCGAGTATGTACTTACTGCTGGTGCGGAACCAGATTACACTGCTCGTATGGAAGGCATTCGCTATAAAGCATCCGCGGAATTTATGAAAGCTTTGAAGAACTATGGGGAATGGCTGGGGCGTGAGGGGTTAAACTTTATCGGCATCCGGTTCCGTGAACGGGAGTTCATTACTTCAGCTCAGATGAAGGCACAATTTTCAACGTATGACGTCCATCTTCCGTTGCCAAGCCGCATATTGTTATTGCAGGAATGGTTGCTGAAACAGCTGGCTGTTCTAGAGCAACAGGAACGACAAGCGGACTGGGTGGAGGAAGAGTTGAATTATCTCGATACGGACGACTACACGGATGCGTACGGTAAGCTGCACAAGGAAAAGGCTGTGTTCGAAGTGGCGGAGCAGTATGCGGCAAGAGAGAATGCAAGCAAGCGTGCTGATCTGGATGAAGGTGCTTTCGATTTTGGCGAGCGGGAAGAAGAATTGCTACGACGAAAAATAGTGAAGCAAACGTTCAAGCCTCTAAGACAGCGTGTTCGAAAGTTCAAATTCGTCAATGTACAATCAGCCTATGAACAACTATTTGTAGATTCCGCAGCCTATCAAGAACGTACGAATGGAGCGACAGTTCCACCTCACTGGGATGAAATCTGTACCCAAACCAAAGATATGCTGCGTCAGAACAAGCTGTTCCATGAAGACGCTACCCCATATTTATATGTAAAAGAAATCATCGAAGGGGTACGAATCAACACGGATATCCGTCATGTGTTCGTCGACGAAGGTCAGGATTACTCGGCATTTCAATATGAATATCTCAAAAAGCTGTTCCCTCGTGCCCGCATGACGGTACTAGGTGATTTCGGGCAAGCGATCTATATGCAGGCGACAGAACTTGCCGCTACTGATTCGCCATTAATTTCGTTATATGGGGACAAAGAAACGACGCTTATTCGGCTAGTACAGAGCTATCGCTCAACTCGTGAAATTGTTGAATTCACGAAGGCGATGCTACCGGGCGGTGATGAGATTGTTGCTTTTGACAGAAGGGACCAGAAGCCGGCTTTAATCCGGGTGGAGGCAGGAGAGAACGAGCGTGATGAGTTCATTCGATCTGACGTTGAGGCGCTTCAAAAAGAGGGTTTTCGTTCGATTGCGATCATAACCAAAACGGCAGCCGAGAGTCACCTTGCATATGAATGTTTGCGAGAGGTCGGTGTAGAGGGACTAAGGCTGATTACGAAAGACACGGAGCAGTTTGAAAAAGGCGTGATGGTCATTCCCGTCTACCTCGCCAAGGGTGTAGAATTCGATGCAGTGCTTGTATATGATGCCTCCGCAGTTCGATATGGGGAAGAATATGACCGCAAGCTTCTTTACACGGCTTGTACTCGCGCGATGCATCGGTTGCATCTCTATACGGCGAAAGACTGGTCACCTTTTGTTCTGTCATTGCCTGAAGAATTGTATGATGTAAAAAATGTATAAATTCCTTTTTCCCATATTTATCCTTAACATATTTTACAGTCTATGCTATGATACGGTTCAAATAAGGCTTGTTACTGATTTTTTCAGGCAATACCTATGTTTACATGCACTCAGTTTTTCTCTGAGTGTGTGTATGCATGGGTTTTTTTGCGTTTATCCAATGATCAACTTGGCTCCATTCCCGTCTTTAACGCAGGATGATGGCGAAATTGAAGCTGAGTTTATTAAATAAAAGTCAACTGATTTGATTCAGAAAGGGAGATTGGATTGAAGCAGAACAAGAGAAAGGTTTCATTTTGGAAAAAAGGGATTTCGGCATTACGTTTGATGAGCACACGTCTGACAATCGCATTTCTTGCTGTACTTTTGATTCCTACCGCACTTATCGGATATTTTTCGTATACCAGTGCCAAGGATCAGGTTCAGCAAAAAATGACAGCACCCATCCAAACGATCTTAACGATGGTAGGGCAGCATATTAACAACACCGTTGGTGAGCGAGTGAAGTTACTTCATTATATAGACGATTTGGTGGGTACAAATCCAGGAACGGAGCAGTATGAAGAAGTTAGGCTAGACATGAATCGTTTCTCGACTACATATCCGGAGATTTTGGCTTTTTCTATGGCGAATGAACAAGGGAAGTTTATTACGAACTCCAATATCGAAGAAACAACCTCCGATGTTCGCAATACCGAATGGTACAAAAGCGCCATTAGCGATGGTGGCAAAATTCATTTTTCGAACATTACCAAAGATGCAGCCTCCGGAAAAATATACGTAGAAATATCAAAGGGACTTTCGGGTGATAAAGGGGCTGTACGCATTCAACTGGATCTGACTTCATTAGCAACAGAGCTCGCCGCGATAGAGGTTGGCGGTAATGGCAGCTTAATTGTTGTGGATCGCAATCGTTCCATAGCGGCTTGGTCAGGAGCTATTTCCAAAGGAGGGGGCGGTGAACTGGGTGGACCACTGATCGAAGGCATCCCGGTAAACCCTAATACGGCGTCTGATATGGATGAGCCCATGGCTTTCTCTCATTTTGTACGTACAGACCTGGAATATGATTTGGATGTATATAACGGTGTTAACGCCTTAACGGGATGGAATGTGATTGTGCTTATGGGGCATGAAGACTTTATTGTTGCAGCCAAACCAATTTTGATTACAAGTCTGACGGTCATTGGCATCTCGGTCCTTATTGCCGGATGGATCATTTTTCTGATATTGAGAGCCTTTATTGTTCCGATGAGAAAACTCAGAGTGGCTGCACGTAAAGTACGTGAGGGCAATCTATCTGAGCGAGTTGGTCTGAATTCTGCTAACGAATTTGGTATGCTGGCTCAGGATTTTGATGAAATGACTCAATCCCTTCAATCTGTTGTCCTTGAACTGAACAAGACCTCTTCGTTGCTGGGGGAATCTTCACAGATGATTCAAGAGAGCACAGAGCAGACGACCCAATCTGTTCAGCATGTAGCCGAGATTATGCAACAAACGGCTGAGACAGCCGTAAATGGAGCTGAAAGCTCGCGTCAAACCGCTAATGCTGTGGAAGAGATGGCAAGAGGAATCAGCACCATAGCAGCATCTGCAACGACGATTGTGGATTCGGCCGAAGAGACAGAACGTGCAGTAGTAAGCGGTGGCGATACGATTAAACAAGTGGAAGAACAGATGGGACTCATATTGGAAGTCGTGGAAGAAACCAGTTCACTGATGAATCAATTGTCTGCTCTTTCCTCGGAAGCAAGTCAGATGAACGATGCCATAGCAGATATTTCTCGTCAAACGAATCTGTTGTCATTAAATGCTTCCATTGAAGCATCCAGAGCTGGAGAACATGGCAAAGGGTTTGCGGTTGTTGCTTCGGAAGTTCGCGAGCTATCCCAGCAGTCCAAACAAAGCGCCGAACAGATTGGCAGTACTATTGAGCACATGCTGAACTTGATTGAACAGTCGACAATGCTGATGAATCAGCAGGTTCGGAATCAGGTAAGTGAGGGTATGCGCATTAGCATAGAAGCTTCCAAAACCATTCGGAACATTGAACAGCACACGTCTAAAATAGTAGATCAGATTCAGGATATCTCCAGTATATCTGAAGAGCTGTCTGCGAGTACCGAACAAGTTTCGGCTGCAGTAACCGAGATGGCGGACATCTCGAAGCTGTCTGCGGACAGTGCTCAGACAACCTCGGCAGCGGCACAGGAACAAATGGCTGCAATGGAGGAAATCTCGGCATCCACGGTTCAGCTGGCCCAAACGGCTGACAATATGCAACAGCTGGTTCAACGATTTACACTCTAAGACGTTAAGGAAAGTCGCTGGGTACAGCGGCTTTTTTTACGTTGAAATCTATTTTTTCTCAAGCTAACAGAGGATGTAACAGGTAAGGAAATGCAAGGTTTTGTGCATGTTGTTCAACGAAAACTCTGATAAAATAAAACAAACTTGAATGTAAACCCCATTACAACATAAACAACGGATGAAGCGCTGAATCCAATATTAAAACAGGAGGTGGCTTGAGATGAACAAACCGATGATAGGGGTACTTCCTTTATACGATACGGACAAAAAAAGTTACTGGATGCTTCCTGACTATATGAAGGCCATTGAAGATTCAGGTGGTATCCCGGTCATGCTGCCATTAACGACAGACGAGGACATGATCACAACGCTGGCGCACACCTTTGACGGATTTCTGTTTACTGGTGGCCATGATGTTAATCCGGAACTTTATGATGAGCGGATGCAGAGCGTCTGTGGCGAGTTGTGTATGGAGCGGGATCAGATGGAGGTTATTCTGTTTAAAAAAGTGATTGCAATAGATAAACCTGCCTTCGGCATATGCCGCGGATTACAGCTGTTTAACGTAATATTAGGCGGTACGTTATATCAGGATATTCCTACAGATATGGAAGCAGAGCAGGAGATTGTCCATCAGCAAAAACCCCCATACACCAATCTCGTACATTCCGTACATATTAAAAAAAATAATCTGCTTCATGATATCTTGCAGACGGATCAGATTCAGGTTAACAGCTATCATCATCAGGGCATCAAAACGTTATCCGATCAATTAGTGGCTGTTGCCATTGCGGAGGATGGATTAGTTGAATCTGTCGTCAAGCCGGGTGATTCGTTTGTACTCGCAGTTCAGTGGCATCCAGAGTATAGTTATGCCGTTGACGGGTACAGTCAGCAGTTATTTGCAGCTTTCGTCAGAGCATGCAGTTCAGCACGATTTAAGAGCCCTGTGCAGGACATTACGGCTTGATTCTAGTTCGATTGATATGAAAGGTTGAACACAAAAATCACTTTCGAGTATAGATTAGAGCATACGCTTGAAAGTGATTCTTATTTTTTTATTCGAGATAACGTATGAATGGTTACATTTCAATAAAGTTATACTCCGGGGTTGACATTAGATTAAATTTAAAACAAAATATATGCTATAGCATATAGAATGCCAATGGGATTGATGGTTGTTGTTAAACGTGAGTGCTGTCAGTGCAACTAAATAATCTTTTTCATAAGCAGAGTCACAGACCAGATACATGGTATAGCATGTAATTGATTTGCGATCTATATGTAATAACGAATGAAAGAAGGATAGCGATGTTCATTTTTATTACGGTTTTACAGGTTCTGTTAGGCCTCTTTTTCCTGGTTACAGGAAGCAAGATTATTTCGGGGAAGATGGCCGATGAATTCAAACGTTTTGGATTGCCTTCATTCTTTAATATTTTGACCGGATCGTTTGAGATTGTTGGAGCTATGGGTATGCTTGCTGGCATATGGATACCTGGTGTTGCATTTTGGGCAGGATTGTTACTGGGAGGTACAATGCTTGCTGGAGCCTTTACTTTGATTGTTTTAGCTAAAGATCCCATACAAAAATCCATTCCTGCCATTGTTTTGTTCGTACTTAGCTTGATTGTATCACTGTATTATTTCTTCTAAGCGCTGAATAAGGAGGAGACGTAAGATGGTATTACAATCCCAACAAATTCTAATTGTTGATGATGAGCTGAGAATTCGAAATCTTCTACGGTTGTATTTAGAGAGAGAAGGTTTCGAAGTAGATGAAGCTACCACAGGAGAGATTGGTCTGGAAAAAGCACTTCGTTATGACTACGATCTGTTGATCCTTGATGTCATGTTACCTAGCATGGATGGCTTTTTCGTAACTTCAAGAATACGTCAATATAAGACAACTCCCATCTTAATTTTAACTGCAAAAGATAGTGAAGAGGATGTTATTCAAGGTTTTGAGTCAGGAGCGGATGATTATGTCACCAAACCGTTTAGTCCACGTGAAGTCGTTCATCGTATTAGAAGTGTCGTTCGGAGAAGACAAGCGGGGAATCACGAAAACCTTACTTTTTATCGAAGATTGAAATTGCGTGATTTCATTTTGGAAGACGATCACAAATTGTCTTCTAGGGGGAAAGAGATTCATTTAACTCCTAAAGAATACGAATTGTTATTTTATTTAGCGACGTCACCAGATAAGTTGTTTTCGAGAGAGAATATACTTCAAAATGTATGGAACTATGATTATAGTGTGGACTATCGTACCGTAGACACACACATCAAACGAGTTCGGGAAAAGCTGGATTACATTTCGGCGGGTTCCTCCTCTATGATCAAAACGATATGGGGGTTAGGATATAAATTTAAAATTGATTAATTAAGCAAGTATCTGATTGAAAATCAGTTTAGCCGCCTCATTCCTTGATGAGTGTCGTTTGTAACATTCGTTCAGATCACCTATAATTGGGTGTAAGAAAATGATGAATGAGGGTACAACAATGGACTTATACAGTGTGACTGGTTTTTTAATTCACCGAACAGATCTCAAGCTTACGAATTATTTTATCAAACAATTGAAGCCTTACGAGGTCACACCTGAACAATGGAGTATTATATCTTTCATGGATCTCGATAAAGCTACGACTCAAAAAGAGCTGGCAGAGGCTATCGATCGGGATCAAACGACTGTCGTTCGAATGATCCATTCACTAGAGCGTAAAGGAATGGTTCGACGTATCGTTAATGATCAAGATAAACGTTCACACCATTTATATTTGTCTCCCAAAGGAGAAGAAGTGAAAGAAAAGTTGTTGTTAACGGTCCAAGACGCTCATAACTATGTTACACGAGGGATAGAGCCTGAGGAACTGGAACAATTAAAGGCAATATTAGAAAAGCTGTACATGAATGTGCAAGAAGATTAAGTGAATTTAAGATAGAGAGTTAAAGAACATTTAATACATGCTATAGCATGTATATTGATGTGCGAGAGTTGTTTGGGTTAGATAGTTTTGTGTTAGATAATAGGCTTAATGTAAAGACCTCCTCATGAGCTGAGGAGGCCTTTTGTTGAAGATATATTATTGAAAATCCGTTATGATTTGGAACCCGACTGTGACTTAACTTCGTTTTGGGCATTGAGGGAAGCAATCAGTTTTTCGCCTTCCACATCGAGATTAGGCAGGATGCGATCCAGCCATTTCGGAAGAGACCAAGCTTTATCGCCAAACATCGCCATAATGGCCGGAACCAGAGCCATGCGAATGATAAAAGCATCAACTAAAATACCTACCGCGAGTGTGAAGCCGATCTGTTTAATCATGACATCATCAGTAAAGATAAAACCAGCGAATACGGAAACCATGATAACCGCAGCGGCAACAACGACACGACTAACCTGATTATAACCATGTATAACGGATTCCGTTCCACGGTAACCATGAACATAGGATTCGCGCATCGAGCTAACCAAGAATACCTGATAATCCATGGCAAGACCGTAGAGAATCCCGGTTACGATGATAGGCATGAAGCTGAGCAACGGGCCGCCTGTATCGAAACCAAAGAGGGAGTGCAACCAGCCCCATTGGAACACTGCAGTTGTCATACCGAATGTGGCTAGAATGCTAAGCAGGAAACCAATCGTTGCTTTGATCGGAACGATGATCGAACGGAACACAAGCAACAAGATAATCAATGAAAGTAGAATGATGATACCTACATAGATCGGGAAAACCTGAGCCAGCTTGGCGGACATATCAATATTTACGGCGGTAAGTCCGGTTACGCCAAGTTTGACGTCATAGGTCTTAGCCATATTAGAGTCTGCTGACCGCAGGTCGTTAACCAACGTCTTGGTCAATTGATCGTTAGGACCTGTCTTGGGAATGAGACTGAAAATAGCCAAATCCTCCGTCATCCCTAAAGGAGAGACTTGAGCCACGTTATTCTGACCCTGCAACTCCATGGCGAGTCCACCCAGAAGCTCTGGTGTCATTTTGGCAGAGGCATTACGTGGATCAGCCACCAGGATTAGCGGCCCGTTAAAGCCTTCACCAAAACCTTTCGAAATGGCATCATAGCTCTGTCTTGCATCCGTATCCAGGTTTGCTGAGGAAGCTCCCGGAATGCCCATTTCCATTTTAGTAATCGGGGTAGCAGCAAAACCAAGGACAAGGATAATCGCAATAACGGTCGCCCAGCGATGTTTAATAACGAATTTGACCCATCTGTTAGCCACGCCATGGCTTGACGCTTCTGATGAGTTGGTAGCTTTCGCACGAGCTTTCTTCGAGCAGATTCGTTCACCAACAAGGCCGAGCAAGGCTGGCAGTAAGGTTAATGCAACGAATACGTTGATCAGTACCGTTGCCGCTGCGACGAGTGCCATCGTGGACAAGAAAGTGAGTCCGATGACGAGCATACCGCAGAGGGCAATAATGACGGTTAAGCCGGCAAAAAATACAGCACTGCCTGATGTGCCAATTGCCCGCGCTGTAGCTTCCTGTGCGCTTAGGCGCCCGTCAATAATCATCCGGCGCTGACGATTGACGATGAAAAGTGCATAGTCGATGCCGACAGCCAAACCTACCATTAGAGCCAAAACGGATGTCACACTTGGCATATCAACAAATTTGGAGATCGAGAATGCTCCCCCAACCCCAATAGCGACACCAAGAAGGGCTGTGATCAGCGGCAGGCCTGCTGCAACAACGGAACCAAGGGTAATGAGCAGTACGATGACCGCGATAACCAGCCCTACAATTTCGGCGGAACCAACCCCGATGGATACGGATTTAAGCGTTTCACCAGGCAATACCTTAATCTGTGTGCCTTCTTCAACCTTCATGACCGATTGAATAACAGAATCAAACACATCTTGCGTAATAGCAGACTGTTCAATCGTGAATTGGAACTGAAACAGTGCTGTGCTACCATCCGATGAGATTAACAAACCTGGTACGGGAACGTTGTTCACCATGAATGGTCCGTATGGAGGCGGCGAGGCTGTGGCCGATTGGGCCAAGTTCATCAATTGAGCCGCGTCCGCAGATGCCCCTGAGCTGTTCCCTTGCGCAGCTGCATAGTCGGCTGGATTAATCACTTTATCCAGCCCGTATACTTCGCTGACACCTTTCATAATGGCAGCGGTACGTTCAGGTGTATCCAACCGCTGATTGTCCGGCGCTTTGAACACAACGCTTCCTTGACCGCCGGAGGCGGCAGGCAGTTCTTTTGCAAGCTGATCCAAAACTTTCTGTGATTCTGTTCCTTCAATTTTCATTTCCGAGCTGATGTGCACGCCGTTGATACTGATCATGGAGATGACGATCCCCAGAATGATCACCCAGCCAATGATGAAATATCCGGGCTTGCGAAAAGCGGTTTTTCCTATTTTATATAATAAGGTAGACATTTCTCTTTTTTTACACTCCTTCTATTATAAGTATGACAATTCTAATGGTGGATTATGATTAAAGACGATAAAAGAAGGGGCTTAAAATCCTTTTCGCAAATGATCAAACACCGTTTCCATAAACTGCTCAAACAGGACTGCATCTGAACCTGAGCCTGCGGGGATTTGCTTTCCAGGCAACAGTACATTAAGTCTTCCTTCAATCAAGGGTAACACGGTGCCATAAATGGCGCTGATCAGAAGGTATGTGTAGATTTCGTCATTTTGTCCGTTCGACAGGTCGAGCAGGGTTTCCTGCGCCTGAGTTTGCAGTCTGTGCATCGCTGCCAAATAGTGAGGTTCAAGCACGGGATAGGTTCGGGACAAGATGACAAGTTGATGCAGTCTGCCAATCAATTCGGACGTGAGTTGCATTTTAACCAGTTCATACATTATTTCCAGCAGTGAGGCATGATCCGGAATCTCTGTGATCAGATGTTCAAGCTCGGCTGTATTTGGTACAGATAGAGCTCCAAGCGCAACAGCTTCTTCCTTGCACGTAAAGTAGTTGGCAAATGTTCTACGAGAGCATCCGACCTGTCGCACGATATCTTCTACCGTAAATCCATCTAGTCCATGCTCCAGCGTCAGATTAAAAGCAACTCCGGCAAGGGCTTTCTCCGTGGCTTTTTTTTTTAAGTGTCGCAACGTTCGTTTCATAATGTTATACCGCCTATGCGTTCACCTCCTTAAGATGGATTAAAGGATAATATCCACAGTATCTCATTTGTGAAAATAAGCATAACAACAATTTGCACAATGTGCAAATTTACTCATTGTGCAAAGATTTAGTGTGAATGAATATCCAATAATAGTTTATTAATATGCACCGTATTTCAATTTAAAAATTGTACTTTATAGACACAGTTCAAGCTTTGCTACTTTTTGGATTACATTCCCGTAAATTGTTTGAATTGTTCGTAAATCGCCGTCTGAGAAATATATGGACAAATGGAGAAACGTTTTTTCGAAAAAGTATGGATTCATTAGGAGGATATATCGATTAAATCAATACAGAAGGATAGAGGCTGAAGTTAAAATATAACAGTCATGACTTTATCTATAATTACGTGAGAAGTGGACTTGAATAAAAGAGGGGGCATATTTATGCAGAAACGTTTGATCTCTAGTGGGAAACGCTGAAGATGACTTTAGAGGTTATGACGACCTGTTGATTCCTGATCTAATAAAAATAAAAAATAAATTTTAAAATATCCCTTGATTTTTCGGGAAACGTCTGATAGTGTAATACCTGTGATTTTGGAAAGTTGATTTATCAATATGAATTAGAGCTTTCCAGCAGATAATTTTTGACCACTTCTACCGAGGAGTTAAGGCCATACGGACAGCCGGGTCAAATGCCGATTGGCAACTTCTGTTGCCTTATTGATTGAGTTCAAAGCTCAAATTTTATAAGTTGGTTACTTTACAACCAGTGCATCTGCACATCAACTTGTGAAACGGTCAATAAGAGTGGTAAAGGCGAATTATTTGCTATATAGACTCTGATCCAATATTGATATACATGAAGAAGCTTTCCGCTGAAGGGGTTCTTATGGACTTTTTTGGTCAAGGAGTCTTCACGTCTTTTTTATGATGTATATCGACAAGCAAGTGTGATGGTGTGCGCAAAAGTGCGACATTTTTCACCTTGCTTTTTTTATTGTATCAGGAGCGGGTGGACGTTGCATAATGAAACAATACAACTGCGAACGTCTTGGAATTTTACGAAAAAAAACAAAAACTAAAAAATCCTAATTATGGGGATAGGAGAATGAGAAAATGGGAAAAGCACTAATCATCGGCGCCGGCGGCGTGGCTTCTGTAGCAGTACACAAATGCGTTCAAAACAGCGAGGTTTTTGAAGAAATCTGTATCGCAAGCCGTACCAAATCCAAATGTGATGATCTGAAAGCAAAATTGGACGGCGGTAAAACAAAAATTACAACAGCTCAAGTGGACGCGGACAATGTAGATGAGCTGATTGCATTGATCAACGAGTTCCAACCGGATATCGTAATGAACTTGGCACTGCCATACCAGGATCTGACGATCATGGATGCTTGCTTGGCTACGAAAACTAACTACATGGATACAGCAAACTATGAGCCGGAAGATACGGCGAAATTCGAATATAGCTGGCAATGGGATTACAAAGAGCGTTTCGAAAAAGCAGGCATCACTGCATTGCTGGGTAGCGGATTTGACCCTGGCGTAACTGGCGTATTCTCCGCATACGCATTGAAACACTATTTTGACGAGATCGAATATATCGATATCCTCGACTGCAATGGCGGCGACCATGGTTACCCATTTGCTACTAACTTCAACCCTGAGATCAACATTCGTGAAGTTTCTGCGAACGGCAGATACTGGGAGAATGGTGAATGGATCGAAACTAAACCGATGGAAATCAAACGTGTGTACGACTTCAAAGAAGTTGGCGAAAAAGATATGTACCTGTTGTACCATGAAGAGCTGGAGTCCTTGGCGAAAAACATCCCTGGCTTGAAACGCATCCGTTTCTTCATGACATTTGGTCAAAGCTATCTGACTCACCTGAAAGCTCTGGAAAACGTAGGCATGACTTCCATCGAGCCGATCGAGTTCGAAGGAAAACAAATCATTCCTTTGCAGTTCCTGAAAGCTGTACTGCCTGACCCTGCATCACTCGGACCTCGTACAGTAGGTAAAACGAACATCGGTTGTATCTTCAAAGGTAAAAAAGACGGTCAAGACAAAACATATTATGTGTACAACATCTGTGACCACCAAAAGTGCTATAAAGAAGTAGGTTCCCAAGCGATCTCTTACACAACTGGTGTTCCGGCAATGATCGGTGCAGCTATGGTAATGACAGGCAAATGGAACAAACCAGGCGTTTACAACGTGGAAGAGTTCAACCCGGATCCATTCATGGAAGAACTGAACAAATGGGGACTTCCTTGGGTAGAAGACTTCAATCCGGTTCTCGTAGACGAACTGCCAGAAGAGTCCAAAGCCAAAGAATCGGAGCTTGTTCGCTAACATGCGGTTCGAGCAATTACCGACACCCTGTTTTGTTGTTGACGAAGGTCTGATTGAGAAAAACTTGAAAATCCTGAACGGTGTAATGCAACGTACAGGAGCGAAGATCGTACTCGCGCAGAAGGCATTCTCCATGACGGCGATGTATCCGCTCATTGGAGAGTACCTGAGCGGTGCGACTGCGAGCGGTTTGTATGAAGCGCGTCTCGGTCACGAAGAGATGGGCAAAGAGAATCATGTCTTTGCTCCGGCTTTTCGTGAGGAAGAGATGGATGAAATTGTTTCGATCTGTGATCACATCATTTTTAATTCCTTTTCACAACTGGCGAAATTCAAGGATAAAGCACTGCAAGCTGGCTGTAAGGTTGGTTTGCGTGTGAATCCGGAATGCTCCACCCAGGAAGGCCACGAGATCTATGATCCGTGTGCTCCAGGTTCACGCTTCGGCGCGAAGCAGGAAGATTTCCGTGCAGAGTTGCTTGAAGGGGTATCTGGACTTCATTTCCACACGCTGTGCCAGCAAAACTCGGATGATCTCGAAACAACGCTGAATGCAGTTGTTGAAAAGTTTGGACAGTGGCTTCCACAGATGGAATGGATTAACTTCGGCGGAGGACACCATATTACCCGTGAAGATTACGACATTCCAAGACTGGAAGCATGCATTAAACGGATGCAAAATGACTACGGTCTGGAAGTGTATCTGGAGCCGGGAGAGGCGGTTGCCCTCAACGCAGGTTATCTGGTGACTTCCGTACTGGACTTCCATAAAAACGGCATGGATATTGCCATTTTGGATACTTCTGCAACTTGTCATATGCCAGATGTTCTGGAGATGCCTTATCGTCCGCCATTGATCGGATCAGGAGAAGCAGGCGAGAAAGCGCACCTGTATCGTCTGGGTGGCCAAACGTGTCTGTCTGGTGACGTGATTGGCGACTATTCATTCGATGAGCCTTTGAAAGAAGGCGACCGTCTTGTATTTGAAGACATGGCGATCTACTCCATGGTTAAAACCAATACGTTCAACGGCATGCCTTTGCCAGCAATAGCTGTGAAACGCAAAGATGGAGATTGCGAAGTTGTACGTGAATTCGGATATCAGGATTTCAAAATGCGCTTGGCATAATACTTTATTATATATCCGAGCAATATAGAGATATTACAATAGAGAGCAATCATAGTGCAGTACAAGTAAAAAGGCTGTCCAAGGTCACAACTTTGTGTGACCAGAGGACAGCCTTTTTTGGCTACTTCTATTATTCGTTAGAATCGACAGGTTTGCTTGCAGCTCTTGCGGCATAGGGGAAGATTGGGTCTTTCAGTTCGAATTCATACGTTAGACCATTCACAATACCTACAACATGTTTGCTGTCATAGAGATCGAGTAAAAATCCAGCCATTTGCTCGGCTGTATGGAACTTGGGCACACGGCCTTCATACTGGAATTGATCCAGATCAAAGGCACGTTCGGCAAACTCAGTTTCTGTGGCTGCAGGAGCAAGCACTTTGGCTTGCATTGGAGCGCCTTTGCTTTGGAGTTCTTGTGCTAGCCCTTCGGTAAAGGCACTGACATAAAACTTCGTGGCACAATAGGTCACCGCATCCGGAACGATAGTGTAGCCGCCCCCTGAAGAGATGTTGATGATCTGCGTGCCCGGAGTATTGGCATAGTCCCGAACATATAGAGTGGAGAGAATCGTCAGTGCTTCAATATTCAGATGAAGCATTTGCTCGATTTTAGGCAAATTTTGCTCACCGACCGAAGCAAAGTTGCCAAAGCCTGCGTTGTTGATCCATGTTTCAATGGAGTAACCTTTCAAGCTTTCATAGAAAGCATGTACATCTGCGGCAATGGACAAATCCACTGTACGAACAACAACATCGAGTTCCGAGTTGAGTTCGGCAATTTTATTTTTTAACAAATCCAAAGCTTCTGTTCTGCGCGCAGCTAAAATGAGATGTTTGCCTCTGGCTGCAAAAGCCAAAGCGGCTTCATAGCCGATACCTGAGCTGGCACCTGTAATAACGGTATATTTCATGTGAATTCCTCCTGGGATCAGTGCTAAGCATTATTGTGGGATGACCACGAATTGATTATACTGATTAGAGTTTACTCTAAGTCAAGCCATCTGAAGGAGGAGGTGAAACAACCATGCATACGATCGGAGAAGTCGCCGAGATGCTGGGCATCAGCGCACATACGTTGCGTTATTATGAGAAGGAACAAATTATAATTCCTTTGCGTGACTCCAGTGGGGACAGGCGCTATAATGAATCTCATCTTAAATGGTTGCAGTTTGTCATCAAGCTAAAAGAAACACAAATGCCAATCGCGAAGATTAAGCAGTATGCTTCTTTATTTCAGGAAGGAGAGCATACCGCTACAGAACGTTTGAAGCTGCTGGAGAACCATAAAAAAGCCGTTGAACAGCAGATGAATACGCTCCATGCAGCGAATGAAATGTTGGAACTTAAAATTACGGCATATCGATCCTTCATCAGGAAATAATGTAACGTAGAAAGAATGCAATCGGAAGACTGAACTAACTTTTGGATTGCCCTTCTATTGCCAAATGTGTGATTTTTGTTATAGACTATTTTTTATGTTTGTTAAAATTTATCGTGTTTATCGTTTATCAAGGGGGAAATGGAATGCATCAACACAAACCGCACAAGTCGAACCAGCTCAAAATCCTTTCCAAAGCGCTACTCATCATTATCGGGGGATTCATCACGGCCTATGGTCTGGAGGCCATATTGATTCCAAACCAGGTATCCGATGGTGGCGTAACCGGTCTCAGTATCGTCGGCTCAAATTTGTTCGAATTGCCACTCGGATTACTAATTGGATTGCTGAACATTCCGTTTGTGTGGCTCGGTTACAAGCAGATTGGTAAAAGCTTTGCACTTTACTCCGTCATTGGAATTGCTTCACTGGCGATTAGTGCCAGTCTGATGCATCATGTGCCTACGATTATTAAAGGGGATACGTTGCTGGTTACGGTTGTAGGTGGTATCATTATCGGTTTTGGTATGGGGCTTGCACTGCGTAACGGCGGAGCACTTGATGGAATTGATATGCTTGCCGTGTTGTTATCACGTAAACTGCCGTTCGGAACGAGTGACCTGATTCTATTCCTGAACATGTTTGTATTTATTGTTGTTTCGACCGTATTTGGTCTGCAAGGCGCGATTTTGTCTGGACTGGCATACTTTATTGCTTCTAAAGTGATACATATTGTCGAAGAAGGTTTGAGCGGTTCGAAGACATTCAAAATTATTACAACACAACCGGAAGTCATGGTGGAAACGATTCGTGATCGACTCGGACGTGGAGCAACGTACACCGAGGCATATGGTGGATACTCCAACGAGCAGTTCAAGGAAATCACTTGTGTCATCAACCGGATGGAAGAGAGTAAAATCAAAGAAATCATTAACGAGATTGACCCTACAGCCTTTGTTGTTGTCTACGATGTAGCCGAAGTGAAGGGCGGCAATTTCAAGAAGAAAGACATTCACTAAGAACAAGCGTTGATAAGAGTAGCCCTCTTGTCAGCGCTTGTTCTTATCTTTTTTTCACAAATACATAATCATTCCGCTAGCCAGCCTTAATCTTCCGTAAAAACAGTAGCAAAGCTGCTGTCGACGCCTTCGATGTACAGAGGGATCGCGTAGACCCTAGAGATATGGGAAAGATCCTGATTCAGATTCAGATCTTCAATGACGAGAATGTACTTACCGTCGACCCGACCTTTACCCAGAATAATCTGGTGAAAAGCAACGGCTTCGTCTGGATGATTCGCTGCACCAGCGGATATCATATCGATACCAATAGCACGCAAGGAGTTGAAAATCATCAGGTACTGTGCTGCCGAGGCGGATAAACCCGGGTTATGATTGGCGTATCTGTCAGGATCAGATGAGCGAATTCTGCCAAATCCCGTGCGAATCAGCAGCAGGTCAGCTCCAGCGATCTGATGCTCATAAGGCTGCAGATCAGCTTTGGTGATCAACTCATCATCACTTTTGGGAATATCAATCACCACGGGGTGTGTAAAAATAAAATCATCTATCGGAATCTCACTGATCTTTTTGCCTTGAGGATTAAAATGCCACGGCGCATCAATATGTGTACCATTATGATTAAGGCTTGAGACAATAAACTGGTTGTAGGCATCACCTTGAGCGATACTGGATTGTTGCTGTATCACGACGGGAGGATTACCTTTGTACACCGGGGTGTTCACACCCAGCGGATAAGACAAGAGAAGGCGCGTCATATTGGGAATGATCTCCTTTCCTTTGCGTTAACCTGGATTACTTGCATTTACTTGCATAAGTGGGGCTTCTGTATGGAAAGCTTTTGTATATGAGTCGAACTGGATTGGTGTGCAAATTCTCTTTAGTTCGATTTATGTAGTGAGAAGACGTACAAGACATTTCAATATGGAGGTTAGTGCGATGACAAAGCAAGACCCGCAGGAACTTTTGAAACAGAAGCACGAACAGGATGAGCACAAAAGACAATTTACCAATTTCTCCCGCAACGTATCCGGTCATGGTGAGATGGAGGCAGGGCAGGAATTTAGTCAGGATCACGTAACGGATGACCAGAATCGTATGAAATCGGTTGAGAATAGACGATCTTATCCAAATTAACGTGCGAATATGATATTAAGGTTATTAGCTGGTCCAGTTATGGATCGGCTTTTTGCCATTTGAAATGCAATATCTGGCCTGACGAAATTAACATTTAATCAAACTAGTCAACAGGTTCAAAAGGTCGTATAGTAGTATATGTCGTAGGGAAGAGAAGTATATTTCGCTAAGTGCTCTTCATGGCACAAACAACACAATTTTACATATAAGGATGGGGAAATATGGACTTTAAACCGGTTGCTTCATTAATTGATCGTTTAACCTCATGGAGAGTTCCATGGGCAGAAGTGCTTATTATGCATCAAAACGAAACCGTTTTCCAGTATCGCAATGGATTTGAGAATCTGGAGGAGAAGACTCCAATTCGGGATAACGCCATCTTTAATTTGTACTCCATGACCAAGATTATGACCTGTGTTGCTGCACTGCAACTGGTTGAGAAAGGGGATATCCTTTTACTTGACCCGCTTTCTCAGTACTTACCTGAATTTGAGGAAATGCAGGTGAAAAAGGCACTTCCGAATGGCGAGGTGTACTATGAGAAAGCGACAAGACCAATAACGGTGCGTGATCTATTTACGATGACTGCTGGTTTTTCATATGATATCCATTCGCCAAGTATCAAGGAAGCCGTAGAACGCACGAATGGAACACTGCCAACGCGAGAGTTTGCGAGAGCTTTGGCCAAAGAACCACTCATGTTTGAGCCGGGTACCCACTGGAATTATAGCATGTGTCATGATGTGCTTGGTGCACTGGTCGAAGTCGTAAGTGGCAAACGATTCGGCACGTATTTGCAAGATGAGATCATTAAACCACTTGGTATGCATGATACCACCTTTGACCTGAATGAAGCTCAACAATCTCGTTTGATTCCGCAATATCTTTTTGATGAAGAGCAAGATAAAGCGGTACGAATGGACGGCAACGGTTTCCGTGTAGGTACAGAACTGGATAGTGGCGGTGCCGGATTGTTATCTACTGTGAACGATTACGCCAAGTTCCTGAATGCACTGACCGGATTTGGCACAAGCCCTGAAGGCGTGCGGATTTTGTCCCGAGCTTCCGTGGAGCTCATGAGAGCCGATCATCTAAATGACATGACACGACCAGACTTTTCATGGGATCATATGTATGGATACGGTTATGGTCTCGGGGTTCGTACACATATCTCCCCAGCAGGCAGTGGATCACTGAGTCCGGTTGGTGAATTTGGATGGGCCGGTGCGGCAGGCTGTATGGCGATTATCGATCCGGATTCTGGACTGACGGTGATGTATGCACAACATCTCTTGAACAGCCAGGAGCATTATGTGCAGCGCCGTTTACGCAACGTAGTGTATTCTTGCCTATAAAAAGCTGTATGCTCGAATGCTATTCTGATTAATATTAACTTATTTTGGACCCTGCTAAGGAAAAACAGCAGGGTTTTTGTTTGTTTTAATGGTATAAGGAGTGGGCCACGTACTCCTTATTATTTACATTTACCGTGGGAGAAAGTATGATATTATGGTTTAGGTAATTGGAACTAGAGGGAGATGTTTCCTCTTACATGATCATATTGTGATATTATAAACAAAAGCCGCTGATTAGCGGCTTTTTGTCATTCGAAGTGCGTTTACACGGTTGACCAGATAAATGCCAACAGATACTAATATTAACGCAACAAGATTTTTTAGTTCCCAGATCGTTTCTCCAAGAAACAATGCGGATAACAGGGCACCAAAGATGGGGATTAAGAAATTATAAACCGATACTTTGCCTACTTTGTTGTACTTCAGAAGCAGATTCCACAGGCAAAAGGCCACGGATGACAGCAAAGCCAGATACACCAGATTCAGTGTGGATTCCCATGTAAAATGAGTAACTTGACCTCCGAGTGACAGACCGAGCAGAGTCAGCACCAATCCGCCAACTAGAAGACTAACGCCGGTGATCACCATAACATCAATTGTTCCAGTTAAACGCTTCGCGTAAATGGCTGTTACCGAGAAAACGAGAGCGGCCATAATGATAAATCCTTCTCCTGTGAAAGAGAATGAAAAGGTAAGTAAGTCTGCATGAAAGTTGACGATAATGACTCCAATAAACCCGATTACACAGCCGATGATTTTGTTACGGCTCAGCTTATCATTTTTATAGATAAAATGGGCCAATACAACACTGAAAAACGTCGTTGTTGCATTCATGATGGACCCTTTGACACCGGTGGTGTTGGCTACGCCTACATAAAAAAACATATATTGCAGTCCTGTTTGCAGTACGCCTAGCATGCTCAAACCTGCCCATTCACGTCCGCTAAGCTTTGGCTTGCGTCTGAAACCAACGCGATATAGAAGTAACAGCAATATACCTGCCAAACTGAATCGATACCCGGCAAAAACGTATTTTGAAGCAATGTCTTCGGGTAAAATGTGAAAAGCAACATAGCCGAGTTTGATGGAAGGATAGGCACTCCCCCATAATAAGCAGCATAAGCCTGCAATGAGCATCACAATGAATGGATCGCTTAATTTGCTCAGATTCTCCTGTTCCCCTTGATTTTTGTTTTCTCGTGCTGTACTTTCACTTTGCGTATGTTCTGTTGCCTTTGGACTAATGAGTGTTGAATCTCTCTCGATCACGCTTAATCTTCTCCTCGCTTGTTGTGCACATCTGTATGTAAGAATAAACAATCATGCCTTATAGACCATATCATAAAAACCTGCTTTTGTGTTGGAAGAAAAATGGATTGGAGCAGGCAACCTTGTTATGAAGTGATGAGAGAAATTACAGAGATGATCGCGAGAAAAGTGTGTATGGATTTTATTTCCAACAACAGAGCGCTTGCCAAATGAAAAATAATGTGATAATTTATGTCTGTAACCGGTTACACATAAGGAGAACATTCCATGACAACAATTAAAGACGTAGCAAATCTGGCCGGTGTATCCGTAGCCACGGTATCCAGAGTGATTAATGACAGGGGCTATGTGCACGCAGATACTCGCAAGAAAGTTGAAGAGGCTGTCAAGGCACTTCACTTTTCACCGAATGAAGTGGCACGTTCACTATACACACGCAAGTCGAAACTGATTGGTCTACTGCTTCCAGACATTGCGAATCCTTATTTCCCTCAGCTTGCGCGGGGGGTGGAGGATCGGATGCAAGAGCAGGATTACCGCTTAATATTTGGAAACAGTGATGAGGATGAACGGAAGGAGCATGATTACATCCAGACGTTTATCCAGAATAACGTAGTGGGTGTGATCTCATCCACCAATTACCCTCACTCTTCGATATATGAAAAGCTGAAGATTCCCGTTGTCTTTCTGGACAGAACTTCGCTGGAACGACCTTCGGTCTATGCCGACGGCAGAGAAGGCGGAAGGCTTGCTGCCAAAGAGATCATCAAACGGGGCAGCAAAAGAATTACCGTTATGCAAGGACCATCCCATATTCGGCCGGCTCAAGATCGGTTTGAAGGAGCGATTGAAGTCATCCGGGAAGCAGGACTGGATCATGAGGTCATTCAAACCACCTCTTTTTCATTTAATGAGGCAGGTGTATGGGCGGAGGAACTGTTCAGAAAATTTCCGGACACGGACGGCGTTATTGCCAGTAATGACATCGCCGCAATGGCGGTTTTGCATGAAGCTTACCGGATTGGGAGGAACGTCCCGAATGATGTACAGGTTATCGGGTTTGACGATATTCCAATGAGTGGATTGTTGTCACCGGCATTGTCTACGATCAGGCAGCCAGCATATGAAATGGGCAGAGAAGCAGCAGGATTACTTATTCAGTTAGTAGAGCAAAATAAGATGGAGAATAAAAACATACAGTTGCCCGTGTCTTTCATTGAACGGGGAACAACGAGAAAGGTGAGAAACGATGGCTAACATTTGTGTTATTGGTAGCAGTTCAATGGACTTGGTTGTGACATCCTCCAGAAGACCGGGCGCGGGAGAAACCGTGCTTGGTGAAAGTTTTAAGACAGTACCCGGCGGGAAAGGCGCCAACCAAGCTGTGGCGGCAGCTCGTTTGGGAGCCGAGGTTGTCATGATCGGCCGTGTTGGAGATGATACATTCGGTACAGACATTTTAGAAAACTTTAAAGCAAATCGTGTAAATACAAGCAATGTGAAACCGGTTACACATTCGGAGAGTGGTACAGCTCATATCATCTTGGCAGAGGGAGATAATAGCATTGTGGTGGTCGAAGCGGCCAATCGCGAAGTGACACCTGCTTATGTGGATGAAGCTGCTGAAGCGATTCGTAACGCGGATATTGTGCTGATCCAGCAAGAGATTCCAGAAGAAACGGTGATTCATGTCAGCCAATTATGTGCCAAATACAAGACACCCTTACTGCTCAATCCGGCTCCTGCCCGTGCGGTTCCACAAGAGGTGATCGACAATGCATCTTATATTACACCTAATGAGCATGAGGCCGAAATTTTGTTCAAAGGCATGAAGCCTGCGGAAGCGCTACGTCAACATCCAAACAAATTATTCATTACGGAAGGCAGTAAGGGTGTTCGATATTATGACGGTAATGAAGAGGTACTTGTGCCAACCTATAAAGTTGAAGCTGTAGATACAACCGGAGCTGGCGATACATTTAATGCAGCATTTGCAGTCGCTCTGGCTGAGGGTAAGTCGATTCAGGACAGTGTGCGTTTTGCCAATCGGGCGGCATCGTTATCCGTAACCAAGTTTGGTGCACAGGGCGGTATGCCAACCAGGGACGAAGTAGAGGAGAGCTTGTAATGAAAAGAAACGGCATCTTGAACAGTCACATCTCTAAAATCTTGTCTGATCTGGGTCACACAGATCAAATTGCCATTGCGGATGCGGGCTTGCCCGTTCCGGATGGTGTGCCCAAGATTGATCTGGCACTCAAACTTGGTACACCAAGCTTTCGTGAAGTGCTGGACATCATTGCGGAAGACATGGTCATTGAGAAAGTGATCATCGCTAGTGAAATCCATGAAGGGAATCCGCAGACACTTGCGTACCTGAATGAGAAATTTGATTCACAGATCATAGATGATAGCCAGAACCATGAGCAGTTTAAAGCGTTAACCCGGCAAGTGAAGGCCGTTATTCGTACAGGCGAGGCTACACCGTATGCCAATTGCATTTTACAATCGGGAGTTCATTTCGGTTAAAAGGAGGCAGCACCATGCACATTCAGATGCATAATATCCATAAAGCGTTTGGCACAAATCAAGTGTTAAGCGGTGTGGATTTCGAATTAAAAGAAGGCGAGGTTCATGCCCTGATGGGGGAGAATGGCGCCGGGAAATCAACGCTGATGAACATTTTGATCGGTCTGCACCAACGGGATCAAGGAACCATAGAGATTGATGGCAAAGAGACGTACTTCGGTAGTCCAAAAGAAGCAGAGCAGCTTGGGCTTACGTTTATTCACCAGGAATTGAATGTCTGGCCTGAGATGACGGTACTGGATAACCTGTTTATCGGTAAAGAGATATCGTCCTCCGTGGGGTTGCTGAACACAAAACAAATGAAAGCGCTTGCTAGTGAACAATTCGCCAAACTTTCGGTGGACATTCCGCTAGAACGCCCTGCAGGAGAGTGCTCTGTCGGACAGCAGCAGATGATTGAGATAGCTAAAGCGCTTATGACCGAGGCCAAAGTCATTATCATGGACGAGCCTACAGCGGCTTTGACTGAACGTGAAATTCAGAAATTGTTTGAGGTCATTCGTTCTGTGCAAAAAAATGGCGTATCCGTTGTTTACATCTCTCACCGAATGGAGGAAATTTTCACGATCTGTGATCGCATCACCATTATGCGTGACGGGCGAACCGTGGATACCAAAGCCATTCCCGAGACAAACTTTGATGAAGTTGTACGCAAGATGGTAGGTCGTGAACTGACTGAGCGTTATCCGTCCCGTCATCCGAAATATGGTGAAGTCGTGCTTGAGGTGAGGGAAGCGAATCGGAAGGGATTATTTGAAAATGTCAGCTTTGATGTAAAAGCCGGTGAAGTACTCGGTTTCTCCGGTCTGATGGGATCGGGGCGTACGGAGATCATGAGAGCGATCTTTGGTCTGGATCGATTGGACAGCGGAGAAATCAAGATACGTGGCAAAAAGGTAAACATTCGCAAACCGGCGGATGCGGTGAAGCACGGTATCGGTTTTATAACAGAAGACCGGAAGGATGAAGGGCTGGTGCTCGACTTTTCCATCCGTGAAAATATGGCACTGACGAACCTATTCAGTTTTTCCAACAAAGGCTTCATCTCGAATGGGAAAGAGCAGGAGTTTGTAGACACACTCATCAAACGGTTGCAGATCAAAACCCAATCCTCGGAAACCGCAGCCCGGAATTTGTCCGGTGGGAACCAGCAGAAGGTTGTCATTGCCAAATGGGTAGGTATCGGTCCAAGCGTGCTCATTCTGGACGAGCCTACACGCGGGGTAGACGTTGGAGCGAAGCGTGAGATCTATCAGCTCATGAACGAACTGACGGATCGCGGGGTAGCTATTATCATGGTTTCATCCGAACTGCCTGAAGTGCTGGGTATGAGCGACCGCATTGCCGTTGTGCATGAAGGTCACATTACCGGCGTTCTACCGAAGGAACAAGCGACACAAGAACACATTATGACTCTAGCTACAGGGGGACAGTAACATGACAACGATGCAGAATACTAAAACAGCCAAAAGCGGGTTCCGCTTGTCTAGCGTAACACAAAAACTCGGCCCACTTCTCGGATTAATCATTCTAATTGTGATTGTTTCCGTGCTCAATCCAAGCTTTTTGGAACCACTTAATATTCTAAATTTGCTACGCCAGGTTTCCATTAATGCTTTAATTGCATTTGGCATGACGTTTGTTATTCTTACTGGCGGGATTGACTTGTCGGTTGGTTCTATACTTGCGCTATCTAGTGCCTTCGTAGCCAATATGATGTTATCCGGTCTTGATCCAATCCTGTCCATCATCATTGGGGTAGCCCTTGGTGGAGTCATGGGTATGGTGAATGGACTGATGATTACCAAGGGTAACATGGCTCCATTTATCGCAACCCTTGCAACGATGACCATTTTTAGAGGTCTGACACTGGTATATACCAATGGTAATCCGATTACAGGTTTGGGCGATAGCCTGCTGTTCCAATTGTTTGGACGCGGATACTTGCTCGGTATTCCAGTACCAGCAATTACGATGCTGATTACGTTTGTAATTCTGTGGACGATTTTGCATAAAACGGCCTTCGGCCGCAAAACGTACGCCATCGGCGGTAATGAAAAAGCTTCCATCATCTCGGGTATCAAAGTATCCCGCGTCAAAATTATGATCTACTCCCTTGCAGGTATGCTTGCTGCGCTGGCCGGCGCGATTCTGACATCGCGTCTGAACTCCGCTCAACCTACGGCAGGTACATCTTATGAGCTGGATGCCATCGCGGCGGTTGTGCTGGGCGGAACAAGCCTTTCCGGCGGCCGCGGACGCATTGTAGGTACTTTGATTGGTGTGCTGATCATTGGTGTGCTGAATAACGGTCTGAACCTGCTCGGTGTGAACTCCTTCTACCAAATGGTTGTGAAGGGTGTCGTTATTGCTATCGCAGTCCTGCTGGACCGCAAGAAAACCGCTTAAGGGAGAGAAAACAACATGAAAAAATGGACACTAACGCTTGTTAGCATGATACTGATCGTTGTTCTAGCCGGATGTTCGCTGGAGCCGCCAGGCTGGGCGAAACCAAAGTCAGCCGGAGGTAAGGAACAGAAGAAAATCGGTTTGTCGATCTCGACACTGAACAACCCGTTCTTCGTTTCACTGAAAGATGGTGTCGTAGCCGAAGCACAGAAACAAGGTATTCAGGTTGTTGTCGTAGATGCACAGAACGATTCTGCGAAGCAAACGAATGATGTGGACGATTTGATTCAGCAAGGCGTTGATGCTTTGCTGATTAACCCGGCAGATTCCGCTGCAATCTCTACAGCGGTTCAATCCGCTAATAGTGTGGGCATTCCAGTAATTACGCTTGACCGCTCTGCGGATAAAGGTGAAGTTGCAGCACTTGTTGCTTCCGATAATGCAAAGGGTGGACGCATGGCTGCTGAATATATCGTGAAACAGCTTGGTGAAGGTGCTAAAGTGATTGAACTTGAAGGTGTACCGGGTGCATCAGCTACCCGTGAGCGTGGCAAAGGTTTCCACGAGATTGCAGACCAAAAGCTGGACGTGGTTGCGAAACAATCCGCTGACTTTGACCGCTCCAAAGGGTTGAATGTCATGGAGAACTTATTGCAAGGTAATCCAGGAGTGCAAGCCGTGTTTGCCCATAATGACGAAATGGCTCTTGGTGCCATTGAAGCAATCCAAAGTTCGGGGAAAGATATCCCGGTGATCGGATTTGATGGTAATGATGATGCCATTAAATCGATTCAGGATGGTAAACTAACAGCAACTGTAGCTCAACAACCTGAGTTGATCGGACAGCTTGCATTGCAAGCCGCACTCGATGTGCTGAGCGGTAAACAAGTGGAGAAATCCATCCCGGCTGAATTGAAGCTGGTAACCAAGGAAAACGTGAATCAATAATCAAATATTTATAAGGTATTGTATGAATCCCGCTCTGGCTGAGAAAGCCGGAGGCGGGATTTTTTATTGTGAGAATTATAGTTGGTTTAACTGGAATCAAGCTCATACGTGACTCCAATTGCATATTGCAGAGTTTTGGATTGCTCAAAAATCATATCTTTGGATATATGTATTCAATCCATAGATTGTTATACTGTCATTCAAATGGTGAGTGGAAAGGGGCATCCGGCTTGGATTATCCGGTTGAAGAAAATTTAAAAATGGTTAGAAAACAAATGGCACTGGCTTGCAAGGCTTCTGGACGAAATGTTAACGATGTGCAGCTACTTTTAGCCACGAAAACGGTACCGCTGGAGAAGTTACAGATTGCCGTGCAGGCAGGTGAACATCTGTTTGGAGAAAACAAGGTGCAGGAACTGCGAGATAAATATCCTCTTATGGAGCAGTCCAAAGCGTTGGAATGGCATTTTATCGGCCATCTGCAGACGAATAAAGTTAAGGAGGTAGTTAAGTATGTGACAATGATCCATTCGGTGGATCGTCTGAAGCTCGGGCAGGTCTTGCATGATCAGCTTGTCAAAGAACAGCGGACAATGGACATTCTTGTACAAATTAATACGTCCTATGAAGAAAGTAAATTCGGTGCTTCTCCAGAGGATGCAGTGGAGCTCGTTGAACAATTGTCTCAATTTGAAACGCTTCATGTAAAAGGATTAATGACGATAGGGAAGCTGCATGCATCAGCTGATGAGACCCGCCAATGTTTTCGCTTGTTGAAACAGCTCAGCATGCAGATCAGAGAGAGAAACATCCCACGCGTCGAGATGGAAATGTTATCGATGGGTATGTCCGGTGATTTCAGTATGGCGATTGAAGAGGGAGCGACCATCGTTCGTGTGGGAACCAATGTGTTTGGCCCACGTTATCTGCCCGATGAATATTACTGGAACGAACATAAAAAGATAGAAGATTAGTTGAGGGGCAGGGGTTTACATTGAAAACAGCATCTAATAAGATTCGCGGGCGCGATCTGATATCACCAGTGACCGCTGCTTTAATTTCTGTAATTGTCAATTACGGAGGGACGTTCATTCTTGTGTTTCAAGCGGCCAAAGCAGCTGGATTGAGCCCGGAAATGACCGCATCCTGGATATGGTCCATTTCGATTGGCGTCGGGATCACGGGGATATGGCTTAGTTACCGCTACAAAGAACCTATCATTACTGCGTGGTCTACTCCAGCTGCAGCCTTCCTTGTCTCCATGCTGGCTGTAACTCCTTATTCAGAAGCCGTAGGTGCTTATATGATATCAGCCGTGGGTTTTATCATTTTGGGCATGTCTGGTTTGTTCGAACGGTTCGTGCGATTGATCCCGCCAGGGATCGCTTCGGGTTTACTTGCAGGTATTTTACTCCAGTTTGGTATCTCCGCGTTTGAAGGGGCCAAGGTCGAACCTGTACTGGTTATTCTGTTGTTCACCGCCTATATCGTATTAAAACGGTTTACATCTCGCTATGCCATCGTTGGTATATTGGTTCTCGGTCTGATTTACCTGGTGATTATGGGAAAAACGGATTTCAGTTCCATTCAGCTCGCAGTCGCTTTACCTGTATTCACTGCGCCTGAATTCTCAATTCAAGCGTTGCTCGGTGTGGCCCTGCCGTTATTTATTATTACGCTGACGGGGCAGTACATGCCAGGTATGCTGGTCCTCCGCAATGACGGTTTTCGAACGAGTGCTAACCCTATATTAACGGTAACCGGACTGGGTTCACTAATCGCTGCACCATTCGGCTCACATGCATTTAACGTGGCAGCCATTACCGCAGCCATTTGCACAGGGAAAGATGCTCATGAAGATAAGTCCAAGCGTTATATTGCGGGCATTGCCTGCGGAATCTTCTACATAACTGTCGGAATTTTTGGCGTGACCTTAGCCGCATTATTTTTGATTCTTCCCGCAGCTTTTATCGCCACATTAGCAGGGCTAGCTTTACTTGGAACGATCGGCGGCAGCCTGGCTAACGCTCTGGCGGACCCGAACGGACGGGAGACGGCATTAATTACATTTTTAGCAACAGCGGCTAATGTAACTTTGTTTGGCATCGGCGGAGCATTTTGGGGACTTGTGGCTGGAGTCATGGCGCATCTACTAATTCATTTTAAATTTGCCAAAAAACCACTTGGAACAAATGGTTAAGAAACCTGGAAGGGATGATGATCAGAATGTTAAAACATATAGAGAGCCAAGATGAAATTTTGGCAGCAGCAACCCGTCACGAGCTTGCAAGGCAGAGGGATACGATAGAACTGATTGCTTCAGAGAATTTTGTGAGCCAAGCCGTAATGGAGGCCACGGCCAGCGTATTAACCAATAAATATGCAGAGGGTTATTCGGGCAGAAGATATTATGGTGGATGCGAGCATGTTGATACCGTAGAGGATATTGCTAATCAGCGACTGAAACAATTATTTGGTGCTGAACATGCGAATGTGCAGCCTCATTCCGGTTCACAGGCGAATATGGCTGTATATTTTGCCTCAGTCCAGATGGGAGATACGATTCTTGGAATGAATCTTGCTCATGGCGGTCATCTGACACATGGGAATCTTGTTAATTTTTCAGGAAGATTTTATCACTTTGTTCCCTATGGTGTTGATCCACAAACAGGTCTTATTGACTTCGATGAAGTTCGAAAACTGGCTCACAAACATCGTCCACGAATGATCGTTGCAGGCGGGAGTGCATACCCGAGGCGTATTGATTTTGAGATTTTTGCTCAAATTGCTTCCGAAGTGGGAGCATTACTGTTTGTAGATATGGCACACATTGCGGGCATTGTTGCAGCAGGATTACACCCTAACCCCGTACCGCATGCACATATTGTATCAACCACGACACATAAGACGCTGCGAGGTCCGCGTGGAGGTGCTATTTTGTGTAAAGAATCCTGGGCACAGGCCATCGATAAAGCTGTATTTCCGGGAACGCAGGGTGGGCCATTTATGCATATTATTGCTGGAAAAGCAGTCGCTTTTGGGGAAGCAATGCAATCTGATTTCACTGTTTATATGAGAAACGTTCTGAATAATGCGAAAGTAATGGCGGAAACCCTAATCCATGAAGGGCTTACTCTTGTTTCTGGAGGGACAGATAATCATCTTATACTCGTTGACCTGCGCAACGTTGGCCTTACGGGTAAAGACGCTCAAATTATGTTGGATGAAGCAGGCATCACGGCAAACAAAAATTCGATTCCTCATGATACAGCAGGTCCGTTAGTTACAAGCGGTATTCGGTTTGGAACGCCTGCCATGACAACGAGAGGACTTGGTGCCGGGGAGATGAAAGAAATTGCCGAGCTTATCGCGCTTGCTTTTAAAAATCCAGCGAATACTAAAGTAAAACAGCACATATCAGGTTGTGTGCGCGAGATCACATCACGGTTTCCCTTGTACGAAGCAGGGACATCGTTCACCTCATAAATAGATAGAGCCCGCCTGCGATCTTCTCTAATTATCCATGAGCATTGCCGGCGGGCTCTATTCAATTGTTATTATACGGTGCGGGCAAATCGGGAGATGCCTTCTTCAATTCGTTCCTCATCCACTTTTGCAAAACCTAATACCCACCCCTTACGATCACTCTCCAGACAGTATCTGCTCAACGGATAAACACAGACACCCTGCTTGCGGGCGGCAGAGGTTATTGCTGCTTCATCACATGACGCATCTGCTTCAAGAAGGATATGTAATCCGGTTTCTACTCCGCTTAATCTAAAACGCGAACTAAGACCGGAAGAATGGATCGCTTTGGTCATGACCTCGTGTCTGCGGCGGTAAATGTTACGAACCCTTCTCATGTGGCGCATGAATTGCCCCCGCTCAATAAAATGATTCAGCGTCAGCTGCTCCATTATGGGCAGATGGCGATAAGTCAGTTCATGAATCTGGGTAAGCCGCTCAATCGCTGCTTGAGGTCCTATAATTGCGGATAAACGTATACCGGGCGCAATCATTTTGGAGAAACTCATCATATAAAGCGTATTCTGAGGCAGCTGGCTGAACAGGGTAGGAATAGGGTCTCCACGATATCTGAATTCGCTATCGTAATCGTCCTCGATAATCCACATTCCACGTTTTCCAGCCAACTGCATGAATTGCTGTCTTCGTGGCTCTGACATGATGATTCCGGTCGCGCATTGGTGCGAGGGGGTGACAAATACGAGCCTCGATTCCGGGTGGATGCGATCTACACATAGTCCCTGCTCATCTACCGGTACGGCATCGATCTGCATACCGCGGTATTTCATGGTGGTCCAGGCAGCAGGAAAACCGGGGTCCTCCACGGACACTCTGTCTCCTTCAGTCAGAAGTGCCTGAGCAATCAAATCAATGCTGTGCTGTGCACCTGAAGTTAACAAAATCTGATCAGCTTCAATATGAATTCCTCGTTCTAATGACAAGTATCGCTGGATCTGTTCCCGTAGCGGCAGGAAACCTCTGGCATCGCCATACGACCAGATATCGAGGTTGGGTTCAGCAGATACCTGCAAAAATGATTTTCTCCAGGATTGGGTGAACGTCTCATCGATGTAAGGCTCGTGAGGGTTAAAATCAATATCCACCTGCATGGTATCATGATCTCCAAACCAACTCTGCAGTTTGGTGATGGATTCGTGTACTAAAGGCAATACGGGAGGCACAGGCCCGGACTGCGGCTCCTCATCTAAAGAACGGAGCACTTGGATCGAGCTACTGACTCTTGTTCCACCGCGACGTGAAGTTACTGTATAACCCCGGCTGAATAATTCTTCGTAAACGATCTGAATTGTAGATCGTGAAACACCGATTCGCCCAGCTAACTCACGTGACGGAAGTAGCAGCTCACCTGGAGGCCAGTTCCCGGTTGTAATGTTGTGAATAGCCTGGTCAAGCAGCTGCTGCCAGATGGGACGGTCATCATTTCGGTTCACTTTTAACATCATAACAACTCCGTTGTTGTTGAATTTATGGATTGTATATTAATAGCACATAATGAAAATTTGGGCCTTCCATTGTAGGAAATATTATCATGACAATGGTTCAAGCTGCAATGATGAATCACGATGAATATATTTTTTCCTGTTCATCTCCAGTTCATATTCAGGACGTGGGTAGTTCATTTTCTTTGTTTATACTGCGTTAGGTAACAGCTTATACACGACGACCACAGAGCAGAATAGGAGAAGATGAATTTGACACGAAAAAAAAGAATGTCCATCGTTGCCATGACCTTGGCATTTGCGATGTTAACGCCCACAGCTGCATATGCTACCGAGCTTCCAGGTAAACTAGACTACGGATTGACTCAAAAATCAGTTGCAGCGAAAACGAAAACACTGACCGAAATCTACGGTGTCGCGAGTGTACAGTACGCACTTATCGATGGAGGGCAGATTGTTCTCTCTGGACAGACAGGAATTAATGATCCGGAGAATCGTGTGCCACTCACGTCAAACACCATGTATGGCATAGGATCAACAAGTAAAATGTTTCTCACAACCGCTGTCATGAAGTTGGTGGATGAGGGCAAAGTGAAATTGGACGATCCTGTAGTGGGTTATATTCCTGAATTTAAAATGAAGGACAAGCGTTATGCTCAGATTACAGTACGTATGCTGTTAAATCATTCATCGGGATTACTTGGCACATCCAGTAATAGCGCGATTCTGTTCGAAGATCCAGATACACACGCACATGATACATTACTGGAACAGTTAGCCTCACAACATTTGAAGGCAGATCCTGGAGCTTACTCGGTTTATAGTAATGACGGGTTTTCATTAGCTGAGATTCTGGTAGAACGAGTCAGCGGGTTGAGTTTTACGGAATTCATGCATCGTCATATCACCACACCTCTAGGCATGAATCATACCAAGACGCCACAAGATCCGCTCGATGTGAAACACATGGCAACGACATACTCCCCCAAGAAGGAACGGCAGCCTTTGGAGACAACCAATATGATTGCTTCAGGTGGCATCTATTCCACAGCCGAAGATTTAGTGAAGCTGTCACAAGTATTCACGAACGAGAAGAATGGTGTTCTTTCCGAAGAATCAGCGAAAGCTACCGGACAGGAAGAGTACAAGAGGGGAATGTGGCCAGAGGACGGTGATTCATCCATTGCGTATGGACTTGGGTGGGATAGTGTAAACTTGTTTCCGTTCAATCAGTATGGGATCAAGGCATGGACTAAAGGCGGAAATACAATTGCTTATCATTCCTCTCTGATTGTATTGCCTGAGTATAATATGGCTGCAGCCGTTACATCTTCGGGAGGTTCAAGTTCAACGAATCAATTGATTGCAACAGAGCTGTTGCTAAGTAGCCTGGAAGAAAAGAAGCTGATTCCGGAGCGTAAACCGGAGAAGTCACATGGAGTACCTGTGAAAGCAGAGATGCCGAAGGAAGAGATGAAACATTCAGGAATCTATGGTGGCGGAGCCAACATGTTGATGAAGCTGGATGTTCAGGAGAATGGGCAACTCACGATGTCGATGTTAGCGACACCAAATAGCCCGAAACAGACGTACACCTATATTGCTGACGGTTCTTTTGTGAATGAGGCAGGTACGGAGAAAGTGAAATTTGTTAAGGAAGATAACGGAAATACGTATCTTTGGACACGTTCGTATCAATCGGCTCCTGGGCTCGGTCAGCTTGCTTCTTCGGAGTATAAGGCTGAAAAGCTTCAAGCCAATCTATTGTCAGACGAAGCCAAAGCTGCGTGGCAAGCGCGTGTGGGTAAAGCGTATGTACTCGTGAATGAGAAACATACCTCGACTCTATATAATACAGCAATGCCGCTGATACCTATTCAGTTGTTAAGTGAGTTACCAGGTTATATTTATACGAATGCTATTACAGATGGGGATCAGGCTGTGAATCAATTGCAGATTCCGGGTGTAGCAGGTCGTGATACGATGGAATTTACCTTTTACAAACAAGACGGTGTGGAGTATGTGTCACAAGGAGGCAATATATATGCCAACCAGGATATCGTGAAACCGATCTATGCAGGTCAGCAATCCAAAACGACGATCCAGTCGAATGGTTACGCCAAATGGTTCTCGATTCCAGCTGCGGCTCGCGGGAAAGAAATGAAAGTGAATTTGCCCTCCGATGGTTCATTTGTTGTGTATGATGCGTCTGGTGCCAGTCTGAATCACAGCGTAGTCAGTGGTCAAACGACCATGGTACTGCCCGAGAGAGGCTACCTTGTCTTTGCAGGTGAAGCAGGATCAGTCTTTGAGATCACGTTAAAATAAGCATGAATCCACGATATAAACGAAATGATATGTTTTTGAAACACTGCTGATCGTTATTAAGAATTATAATTAATGCTTATCTATAAGATAGCCAAAAAGTCGCATTTTGCGGCTTTTTTGCATTTTAATGTTTCAAATTTAAAATTTAAGTTTCGACAACCTGACCACCAGGGTAAGTATAAGAGGACTTTTACAAGTGGATTGAAGAAATGCCATGGAAACAAAAATGAAGGTGGGTAGAAAGAGCATTGATTGGTCAAGAGCTGAGAATAATAACCTTAGCATGATTCGGGACATACGTATGGCATGACGTCAAGACGAGGAGGACATATGAAGAATAACAGGATTACATTACTTATACTTACCATGGTGCTGCTTCTGGTGTCCGGCTTTACAGGTTGGACGGGAAGTGTGCAGGCACAGTCGGATTCGGGCAAAACTTATGTTATCGGTACCGACATTACCTTTGCACCGTTTGAATTTCAGGAAATTAACGGCGATTTTGTCGGCATCGATATGGATATCATGGCAGCAATCGCCAAGGATCAGAATTTTAAATACGAGATCAAAGCCTTAGGATTTAACGCTGCCGTTCAGGCACTGGAATCGAACCAGGTGGATGGCGTCATTGCAGGTATGAGTATTACGGATGAACGCAAAACCAAATTTGATTTCTCCGATATGTACTTTGAATCAGGCGTTGTCATGGGCGTTAAAGCGAGCAATGATACGGTAAAAAGCTATGAAGATCTCCGCGGTAAAAAGGTAGCTGTAAAAACGGGGACGGAAGGCTATCGTTTTGCAGAAGCGAATGCATCAAAGTATGGGTTTACCATTGTACCTTTTGATGATTCAGCACAGATGTATGATGATGTGAAAACGGGAAATTCTGCAGCCTGTTTTGATGATTTCCCTGTGTTGAAATATGGGGAGAATCAGAAAAACGGACTGAAGGTTGTTACAGAACCAGAAAAAGGTGCGCCTTACGGGTTTGCTGTAAGTAAAGGTAAAAACGCCGAGCTGCTGCAGAAGTTTAACGCAGGCCTTGCTAATATCAAGGAAAGCGGTGAATACAAGCGTATTGTAGATAAGTATATAGGTGACAATGCGGAGTCCGTTGCACAATTGGGGCGTATGGAACTTATATACAAATCTTTTCCAGCCTTGTTGAAAGGTTTGGGGAATACACTTTTATACACCATCGTGTCTCTATTCTTCGCGTTTATTATTGGTTTGATCTTCGCCTTCATGAAAGTAGGACGTAACAGAGTTTTGCGAGGCATTGCCACCGTATTCGTTGATATTTTCCGTGGTATTCCGTTGCTTGTACTCGCGTTCTTCATTTACTTCGGTATTCCTCAGGCATTTGGCTTTACGATGCCGCTGTTCCTTGCGGCGATTCTGACGCTGAGCTTAAATGCCGGAGCTTACGTTACTGAGATTATTCGCGGGGGTATTCAATCGATTGATCGTGGACAGATGGAGGCCGCTCGTTCACTAGGTCTTCCATATCGCAAAGCGATGATGAAAATTGTCATTCCTCAGGCGGTTCGTGTGATGATTCCTTCGTTTATTAACCAGATGGTAATTACGCTTAAGGATACGTCCATCTTGTCCGTTATCGGGCTGGTTGAGCTTACACAGTCGGGTAAAATCATTATTGCCAGAACCTTATCCTCGTTTGACATATGGTTAACGGTAGCTGTAATGTACTTGATCGTTATTATTGCACTGACTAGACTTGCCGATTATCTGGAGGTGAAGATTCGCCGTGACTAAAATTAAAGTAGAAGGGCTGAAGAAAAGCTTCGGTTCCAATCAGGTGCTGAAAGGGATCGACATGGCTGTAAATGAAGGCGAGGTTGTATGTGTCATCGGCCCATCCGGTTCGGGTAAAAGTACATTTCTTCGCTGCATCAATTGTCTGGAGGACATTACCGCAGGCCGTGTGATCGTCGATGATCAAGACTTGAACAGTCGTGATACCGATCTTAACAAAGCTCGGGAGAACATTGGCATGGTATTCCAGCACTTTAATCTGTTTCCACACTTCAGTGTGCTCAAAAATATTATGTTTGCGCCGATGGAACTTGGCAAATTAAATCAAGAACAGGCTAGGGAAACCGCGCTTCGCTTGCTTGACCGTGTCGGTCTGGCAGACAAAGCGGAGAGCTTTCCAAGCCAGCTCTCTGGCGGACAGAAGCAACGCGTAGCTATTGCTCGCGCACTCGCGATGAACCCGGATGTGATGTTGTTCGATGAGCCTACATCGGCACTTGACCCGGAGATGGTTGGGGAAGTACTTGGTGTCATGAAGGATCTCGCGAGCGAAGGCATGACGATGATGATTGTTACGCATGAGATGGGCTTTGCCCGCGAAGTTGCGGATCGGGTTATTTTTATGGATGGCGGATATATTGTTGAGGAAGGAAATCCTGAACAGATCTTCGGCAAACCGCAGCACGAACGTACAATCAGCTTTTTGGAAAAGGTGCTCTAATCCCGGTTTTTTCTTAGTTCAACAAAAAAAGTCGCGATATGCGGCTTTTTTTGTTTTGTACATTGATTCCATAAGAGACTATAATAGGATTCCTGAAACAGTGAATATATTGTATATAACATCTACATAAAACCATTTATAAATTTTATGAAAAGGAGTATTTGCCCATGATTGAATCCGTATCTGAGACTGTACAACGACAATCCATTGAAGCCTTTCAGTCCGTGATCCGAAAATCGGAGAACGCTCTCAAGAACATGTTGGGGAAAGAAGCCAATACATCGGTTTTAGAAAAACGACTTCATGCGCTAATTGTCAGTTTGTATATATTGGAACACACCTGGAATGGGAGAGCTGATCAACATTATGGCAGCCTGGAGATATCCGAGGCACGTCATGTGATGAATAATCTCCTGCCTTCTCTTAAACGGATGATGGATAAATCCACAGTTGGAACACCGCAACATACTTTACTGGAGAGAAGAATTCGAGCTTTTCAACTTGCTGTGCAGGCGATGGAACAGAAATGAGTTGAAGTACTTGACAAAGAGTGATTCAAAAGGTAACCTTCTTTTATGACAGTGATCACTGACATTTGAGCAGAAGGAGAGCTTCATGTCCAATTCAAGTAAACGGAACACAAGAGAGAAGTTAATGTTAACGGCGATTGAGCTGATCTCGGTAAAGGGATATAAAAGTGTTACAACGCAGGAGATTGCCTCAACCGCGGGAGTAAGTGAGAAGACGTTATTTCGCCATTTTGGTACGAAACTAAATCTGCTCGAGAGCGCATTTGACGAATATCATTATGTCGAGGAAATGACAAGACTTTTTGAGGAAAAAGTCGTGTGGAATCTGCATTCTGACTTATTGTTAGTCAGCAGAACCTATCATGAAATCATGCATAAGAACCGTAAATTGTTTATGATCAGTCTGAAGGAAATGAATCATTTGCCGGAGTTAAGAACACGAACGATAAGACATCCTCAGCAGTTACTTGAGCTTCTAACCCGATATCTGCAAACGATGTACGAGCAAGGCAAGGTGATTCAGATCAACGCTGAATTACAGGCTTTCTCCTTCATGGCATTGAATTATGGCTTGTTTATTAACCATATGGAGGATCATGTACATTTTCCGTGGCTTTCATTAGAAGATGTGATTACCGAAAGTGTATGGACGTTCACTAGGGCGCTAACGCCCTAGTATTTTAAGTCATATTATGACAGTAAGTACTGACAGTAAATTTTGCGTATTTTTTAGTAACGTAAGGAAAAGAGGGAAACGATGAAGACCGCAGAGAGTTTAGAGATCCAGGATACATCTGCAACGGGCAAAGAAACTGCACTACTTCGCGTGCTTGTCTTCACTTTGATCATCTCCGTAATGAACGGAATGATGTTTAATGTTGTCTTACCCGTCATTGGAGATCAATTCGAACGGTCAGCTTCTGAGACAAGCTGGATCGTTACCGGATATTTAATTGTATACGCCGTTGGTACAGTCACTTACGGGAAGCTAACAGATCGATATAGCATTAAACATTTAATCACATTTGGACTCTTATTGTTGGCTGCTGGCTCCGTTATAGGAATTCTTTCTACTTCCTACTTTATGATTATTTTGGCTCGTCTGATTCAGGCCGCAGGGGCTGCCGTCATTCCAGCTCTGGCCATGATTATACCAGTTCGATATTTTCCGCCAAACAAGCGTGGTCAGGCACTCGGTACTTCTGCGATCGGAATCGCCCTGGGATCTGCGTTAGGTCCTATTGTTGCCGGATTCGTATCCAGTGCACTTAATTGGAAGTTCCTATTTGCGATTCCGCTACTTTCGCTGTTGACGCTCCCCTTCTATAGAAAGTATTTGAATGATGAGAGGGGAGGGGATGAAAAGATGGACTATCTCGGAGGCATACTGCTCGCCGTAAGCATTGGAGCCATTTTGCTCGCACTGACTCAATTAAATTTGTGGTATTTGCTAATGGGCATTGTAGTTTTAGCCTTGTTTATCCTTCGTATTCTCCACGCAGCATCACCGTTTGTGCAACCAGCTGTTTTTCGCAACCGCTCCTATACATGGGGAATGATTATTTCATTTGTGTTAGTTGCATGTGGATTTAGCATTCCATTTATTATCCCGCAACTGTTAACCCATGTGTATGATGCTTATCCGGCTCTGACAGGTCTAATTATGTTACCATCGGCCCTGATTGCAGCATTACTGGGAAGACGAGGAGGAACGTTAGCTGATGATAAAGGCAATGTCTTTTTGATTTATACAGCCTCGACGATGCTTGTTATCGGCTTCATAAGTCTATCGTTTGCTGCCGGCGTGTCATTGTTTTTCGTTTCATCCTTTCTAATCTTGGCGGTTCTTGGTCAATCATATATGCAAATTGCGCTGTCTAATACGATCGCACAGACCCTTCCCAAAGAACAGGTCGGCATTGGTATGGGACTACTGTCGATGTTTAATTTCATCGCGGCTTCTGTATCTACAACCGTTCTTGGCAAGGTCATCGACGGGGGAGCACAGCAGATGCGTTTCAATCCTTTTATCAGCCGATCATCTGCATTTGTATATAGTAATCTATTTATTGTGCTTGCCATGTTGGTTGTGGTAATGACTTTTGTGTATAGATGGCATTTTGATCGTAAGCCCGAAGGACAAATGAATGGATCATCTACATTGTTCTAATAAAGCCGAAAATGCTCTTCCAAGCCAATAGTTACAATCCGTTTTTTTTTCAAAGAAATAGAGAAGAAGAGGTCTGTCATAAACGACAGGCCCCTTCTTTATGGAACGGTTCAGGCGAAATGGTTCACGCAAAACGGTACAGGCGCACACCGTGCGAAGGCACATCCGTGCGTAAAATATCCTCGTTAACTTCTGTCACATCGCCACTCCATAATTCAATTCCATGGCTTGCAACAGAAGGGGATAAACCAATTGTATTGAGATTAAGTTCCACTGAGAGTACTGACTGCTCGCCAACATTAAACACAGCTGCATAAGTGGAACCATCGACATGAGATGCCGTCCATACGATCAGATCGCCTTGATGTAGCGCTTCTCTAGCACTATGGCTCTCACGATGCATACGCAGAACCTCACGGTTTGTCAGCAAGGACAGCGTCCAGTCATCGTTATCCCGCAACTCACCGCCAAAGATGAGAGGAGAACGGAAGATACTCCACAGAGACATCATCGTCAATTGCTCATCCTTAGTGAATCTTGTCCACCGATCGGCTCCACCTCCATCCACAGAGCGAATACCAATGTGCCCCAGAGGCAACATATCACAATCCGGCCAACATCCCTCCTTAGGAAGGCCCTGCCACTTACGGCAGCGGTCGAACATATCTAGCAAAAGTGGCCATTGATCCCAGAAATCATCCGTTACCCGCCACATGTTAGCCTGTTCCGCGAAAAATTCAGCGTATTCCACGGGGGCAGGACCGGGAGACAGACTTAATACCATGGGACGTCCGGCACGTTTGATCGCCTTCGAGATCATCTCAATCTCAGGCTGATGTGTGTCATATAATCTGGAGGCAGCGATATCATCCACTTTGACCAGATCAACACCCCATGAAGCATACAATTCAAACAATGAATCATAGTAGGCTTGCGCGCCTTCTTTGTGGTGATCCACCCCATACATATCGGTATTCCATGGGCAGATGGAGTTGGTATGAGCGATCTCACGGGCGGTGGAGTTTGTTCCTAATAGAGCTGTGTCGGAATGAACTGCTTGCCTTGGAATTCCGCGCATAATATGAATGCCGAATTTAAGTCCCAGACTGTGAACATAATCAGCAAGTGGTTTGAATCCCTGACCATCCGCAGCTGAAGGAAAGCGGTTTTCTGCAGGCATCAGACGTGAGTATTCATCCATAATCAGTGGAACGAAAGGGCGGTATTGCGATGAGTTAGCCAGAGGTTCATACCATTGAATATCAACGGTGATGTAACTCCAACCATATTCTTTCAAGTGTGTAGCCATATACTCCGCATTACCGCGAATTTCCTTTTCAGTGACGGCAGCCCCGTAGCAGTCCCAGCTGTTCCAGCCAAGAGGGGGTGTTGGTGCAACAAGAGTATGATCCATTTGAAGGCTCCTTTACCTGACGTAATTTAAATTATTGCTTCAGTCACATTCATCATAATGAAGTAAAATACAATAATCTACAGTAATGTTAAGTCTTCAATAGCAATATATTGCGGTCAGTCAAAAAATAATCTGCGGTATACGAGACTTTCGCCACCGCTTCGAAATTCCCCAGGTGTAAGTCCAGTTAATCCTCGAAAAGCTTTGATAAAATAACTTCCACTGGAGTATCCCACTTGTACCGCAATCTGTTCAATGCTTAATGTCGTGCCGCGAAGCAACTCCATCGCTTTCTCGATTCGAACGCGGGTAAGATAGGCACCTGGAGTGTGACCTGTGCTAGCCGAGAATCTGCGAATAAAGTGGTATTTGGATAGAGCAACACGATCTGCAAGCTGATCCACGCTGATCATACTGGCGTAATCGGTTTCCATGTACTTCGTAGCCTGCTGAATATGTTCCGGCCAGTTCTCCCGATTATGGCGTGTTGTCGTCTGTAAACGAACAAGCTCTGTCATGAACTGATACACACTGGATGAGGCAATCAAAGGGTCCGTTATCCTTCCTGCCGCCGCATCCGTTACAATCATTCGCAGCAGACGGATGGGAGCAGAATCCATGGAGAGAAAAGCGACCTCACCTGCTTCTCGCACAAACTTCTGCCAATGAGCCTGAATGAGATCAGGACGGAATAGTAGGAAGATGAAATGCCATGGCTCATCAGACTCTGGATGATAATAATATCGATGAGCGCTCGGGATCTCAGTAAGAAAAGCCTGTCCGGAGGTCACACGGTATGTACGGTCATTTGTTTCATAAATACCTTCTCCCGCAAGGGTGTACTGAAATAAAAGAAGAGGACCATCCGTTCGTTCCAGCCCATCCCAGTAATACGACGGATCAGTAATGATATCGCTCCCCGTTGCATACAGCTTGCATAGCTCAAGTTCACGATCTTCAGCGAATCGAAAACCATAGGTCCCTTTTATAATATCCATCGCTTTCCTCCAATCTTGAATACTCTGCTCAATGTACACTTATGTTCACTATTTATCTATCATTTAAGTTCTGGATCTGAAGGTTTGCGTGCAAACTTGCCGGGCGATGTTCCGACCATCTTGGTAAAAGTGCGAATAAAGTTGGCATAATCGCCGAATCCGGAATGATAACAGGCCTCGGTAATACTCATACCTTCCGATAAACAGTTTTGGGCGAGCTCGATGCGGCGGTTAAGTATATAGTTTCGAATCGTTAGTCCGGTATGTTTTTTGAATTGACGGCTGATATAACTGCTGTTGGTAAATAGTTTTTCTGATAATTGCTGTAGTGTGAGAGATTCGGTCAGATTCGTTTCGATATATTCCATCGCATTACGAACCAGTTCAGGCATAATGTCGGTGGGCACAAAATTTGTATGTTTAAAAGTCAGATTGGTCATAAGAAGCAGTCGGGCGATCAGCATATTTCTCATAATATCCGCACCGTAGTCTGAGATTAGCAACATTTGCTCCACTTGGGTTGTAAGTTTGAGAAATTGCTCTAACTCTTCTTCATTCAAATGAATGATATTGCCCTTACCTTTAGGCCGATGATCAAAACAGGCAGAGAGGTTGGTAGATGATGTGGATAATCGATTAAGATATGATTTTTGCAGATTAATTGTGATTCGTTCATATTCATTCTTGTCGAGTGCAAAAGACCGATGCATTTCCTCTGGACTTAAAACAATAAGATCACCTCGCTCCAGATGGTAACATCGATTCTCAATATAGAAATTCACATTGCCGCGAAGAAAAATGTACAGCTCATACCCATTATGCCGATGGTAGAATGTGCCCATATTGTAGGTCGTGACACGATGCAGATACAGCAGATCCAACTGAATGGGATCATACTGGTACTCCTGAGATTCATTCATATCATGAAAGCCTCCTAATCGTTTGGCGCAATAAATATCACGATCTAAGCAATGAAATTGCGAACCTGAACCTATAAAATGGTACCATCCTAGCATCTTGGTTTAAAATTTGCAAGCGTTTTCTGAAGGAGTAGGGAAAACAGAAAGGGAGGATTGTATGGAACTGATCTTTACCGCACGCAGTAGAAGGCAGGAAGGGACAGCCTATACTGGAATGAGAACGCATAATCTTCAGACTAACGTAAATATGAGTGCCGGGACAGGAAGTGCAGATGATCCAAAGCAGGCACAGATTACCATTAAGAATGAAGGCAGTCAACGGTGGAGTGGAGTGATTCATGTAGAACTTGCTTTTGACAAACAGCAGCCCAGATTTTTTCTGCCTGCCTTTATGTATGGTCGTAATCGGGGAGAAGCCCCCCAAAATGTACCTAACGAATTTCCAAGAATTCGTGAAGGAACACCTTCCCGTCCTTCATCCCCGTGGTGGATGGTTCGAAGCGATCGTTTATCGCATCCGGCTGCACTTGTATATGATTCGGGCCGAATTGCCGGGCTCAGCGCAAGCCCATATTGGGTGGAAAGCAAGCATAGTGGACAGAAGCAGCCGTGGTATCCGGGTCAAACAGGAACTTTTCTACAATATGGAGGTTTCACATGTTCAATAGAGAAAGGCACCGTTGGTTATACCTTAGGGTATGAGAATGCTCCGTTGCTGTTTATCAAATCAAGACTTGTGCACGAGCGCTCAGCCTTGGCAGAGAGCGTCTTTGTGTTGGAAGCAGGAGAATCGGTGGCGTTCACCCTTGAATTATATGATTATGAATCCTCTTCGCCCTTGGGTATTAACCCTGCATTAGAGCATGTCTACCAAAAGTACCATGAACACCCTAGACAAGGAAGCGACATCCGCACAGCCGTATCCGACATGTCCGCTGCTGTTCGAGACTACGCGTGGCTTCCAGATGACCGTCACTATTCTACTTTTGTGTACGAAGACGCAGAGAGCGGGGGGTATCGATATAACAAAATCATCTCGATCAGTTGGACCAATGGCATGACCATTGCAACCCCCATGCTGCTTGCAGCATTGCGTCAGAACGATGAACCCATGCGTCAGCAGGCTTTGTCCTGTATCACAAACATTATCGAAAATGCGATGAATTCCGAGTCAGGACTTCCGTATGATGCTTATCAGGATGGAAAATGGAGCATTAAAGGCTGGTGGTTTGACGGTATGCGTACACCAGGTCACTCATCCTATCTCGTTGCACAAGCCATGTTTTATATCCTCAAATGTTATGACTATGAATGTCGCATAAGGCAGATTAGACATGATGACTGGCTCGCCTATGTGAAGCAAGTACTTGAATGCCTGGAACGGAGCAAAAATGCGGATGGCGAATATCCGACGATATTATCCGAGCGCACGGGTGCAGGCCTGGAGTATGACGCTTTTAGCGGGGCGTGGTGTCTTGCTGCGAAAGCTTATTACAGCTGGTTGATCAATGATTTATCCGATTTGGAGGAAATGAGACGCAGTGAAACACATTATTACAATGCCTATGTGAAACAGATGGAATGTTACGGTGCTCCGCTTGATGCGGACAAAGCAGTGGATTCGGAAGGCATTCTGGCATATATCAAAGCTCTCCGTTTCTTGCATGCACTCTCCGGTGAGGAGACGTTCCTTAATCATATGAGAGACGCCATCAGCTACGAGTTCAGTTTTAAATTTTGTTATAACTCGCCAGTGCAGATTCCGCCGCTAAGTACATTGAACTGGTCAAGTTCGGGGGGAAGCGTCACTTCGGTAGCTAATCCGCACATTCATCCCATGTCGAGCAATCTCGTCGATGAGCTTTTATATTATCTTCAGCAACGTGAGGATGACTATATCCGTCAGCGTATGAATGATACGGTCGCTTGGGGCTGTCAAACCTATAATCGTGTTGATGGTGAATATGGTTATGGCAAAAAAGGATGGATGTCCGAGCGCTTTTGTCACTCGCAAGGACTCGTTACGGAGACTTATGCCGATGGTACGCCGGCAAGCACCTGGTTCTGTCTGATGCCGTGGGCCAGCGGCTCCATCATCGAAGGTCTCGTTGGTGACTACTGGGATCAAGTCACCTCCAGCGATTGAATAGATACGATCATGCCTCCAAACGGGTTAGCATTGTGAAGGTTTAGGTTAGTTTTCTTCATTCAACGAAGCCGGGTGAACAAAGTAAACTGATTATACGGCCTGTAAGATGGGTCATACTGAGTCCTGTTCGTCATGCTGCTAGTGCAGCAGTGAACCTTGGCATCTCTCGTTGGAGGTATAATGATGAATACGAATAAAATTTGGTTTGATCACGCCGCGGAGCAGTGGGAAGAAGCCTTTCCGATTGGAAACGGAACCCTCGGTGGTATGGTATTTGGAAAAACACATCTAGAGAGAGTACAGTTAAATGAAGATAGCCTTTGGTACGGCGGACCGATGGAGCGGAACAACCCGCATTCACTTCAATCACTGGATAACATAAGGGAACTTCTGTTTCAAAGCCAGATTCGGCAGGCAGAGGAACTAGCGTTAACCTCATTAGTGGGTGTGCCTGATGGGCAACGACATTACGAGCCGCTTGGTGACTTCTATGTAGCCATGCATCATGCAGACGAAGAGACAGCAGAGTATCAGAGATATCTTGATTTGGAACAAGGGATCGCTAGCGTTCAGTACACATCAGGTAACACACAATACAAGCGAGAATATTTTTCAAGTTATCCTGATCAGGTCATAGCAGTCCGTCTCTCTAGTAGCGTGCCAGGTGAATTATCATTCACAGCGTTGTTCGGCAGAGGTTCCGTGTTACAATGGTCGCCGTTATCGGGAGCGCTAAGACATCCGGTCGGGTTCCAATCGTTGATCGATCGAATCGAACAGCGCAGCAATGGTGAACTGATCGTCCGGGGAAGAAGCGGGGGAGAAGGTGGGATTCGTTTTTGTTGTGCGATTCGGATCATGCACGAACAAGGAGAACTTCAGTATTCGAGTGGTCAAATGTCACTTTTAAATGCTGATTCCGCCACCGTGCTGATCGCAGCATGCACTGATTTTCGTTATGACAAGGAAGATTTGGAGGCAGAATGTTTACGAAGAATAGATGCGGCCTCCGCCAAAAAGTATGATCAGTTACTTCAGGATCATATCACTGACTATCAGGCGCTGTTCAAACGAATGGATCTGCATCTGGAAGGTGGACACACAGATACCAGTTATATGACTCTGCCGATGAATCAACGAATCGAGCGTCTTAGAGCAGGCGGTGATGATCCTGAACTCGTAAGTTTGTACTTCCAGTTCGGGCGATACTTGCTAATCTCCAGCAGCCGGCCCGGTTCGTTACCTGCCAATCTGCAGGGCATATGGAACAAAGACATGCTTCCGGTATGGGATAGTAAATACACCATTAATATCAATACAGAAATGAACTATTGGCCAGCCGAGAGTTGTAATCTGCCGGAGTGTCACATCCCGTTATTTGATTTTATCGAGCGACTACAGGAACGTGGAAGGGAAACGGCCAGCAAGATGTATGGCTGTAGCGGATTTGTAGCACATCATAATTCTGACATATGGGCAGATCCTGCCCCGCAGGATGTATGTCTAACGTCGACCTTCTGGACGATGGGCGGCGCGTGGTTGTCTCTTCACCTGTGGGATCATTATGAATACGGTAGGGACAAGATTTTTTTGAAAAAAGTATATGAAACGATGAAAGAGGCAGCTTTGTTTATTCTGGATTTCCTTGTACAAGACCCGGAGGGGAATCTCACGATATGTCCTTCATCCTCACCGGAAAATATCTATATCCTGGATAATGGTGAGTCGGGTGCGCTTTGTTATGGGGCATCGATGGATAACCAGATTATTCGGGAGTTGTTCACGCGGTGTATTTATAGTACACACATTTTGCAACAAGATCAGGAATTTGCATCACAGTTACAAGAAGCATTAACTCGCATTCCGGATATCGCTATGGGAAAACACGGACAGATTCAAGAATGGAGCAAGGATTACGATGAACTTGAACCAGGTCATAGACACATATCACATTTGTTTGCGCTGCATCCGGGATCACAGATTACTCCGAAAGCGACGCCTGATCTGGCAAAGGCCGCTCGTGTTACGCTGGATCGCAGACTTCAGCATGGCGGCGGACATACAGGCTGGAGTCGGGCCTGGATTCTGAACATGTGGGCCAGACTGGAGCAGGCTGAACAGGCACATGATAACGTTATGGAGCTGCTTCGTTCCTCGACACTGCCTAATTTATTCTGTGATCATCCTCCGTTTCAGATTGATGGAAACTTTGGAGGTACGGCAGGCATAGCCGAAATGTTGCTCCAGAGTCACGGCGGTGAGATTCGTTTACTTCCTGCGTTGCCAAAAGCATGGCCTACAGGTTCCGTTCGAGGGCTGCGAGCGCGCGGCGGATTTGAAGTGGATATGGAATGGAGCGAAGGGAAGTTGCTTCATGCCAGCATACGTGCAAGCGAGGCAAGTAAAGTCAGCGTTTCTTATCTGGATCAACATATAGAACTGAATTTTCAGAGTGCACAAGATTCAATTATTTTAAAAGGGGAAAAGTGGAAAGTAACCTCTTGATTAGAAGGATAAGGATATAGCATAAAATTCACCTCTATTTCTTAAGCGAAACGTCCGGGTTAAACTCGGTTCTGTTTCGCTTTTTTTATATTATGAAGCTGATGTCTGTACTTTCGCGCAATAAAATCAACGATTCACGCAATGAATTTGCTCACGGCAAAGGATAGAATGAGAACCATCTTGTATAAATAGCTGCAGAATTGTAAGCGGTTTCTAATTATAATTGGAATATACCGTTTTTTGTTGATTTCATTCAACGATTTTCGCTTGAAGGGAAGGGGCAGATCATATGTTAAAAGTACTTCTGGTCGACGATGAGATGTATATCCGTAAAGGAATGCATGAACTGATTGATTGGCACAGTCTTGGCATGGAGATTGCGGGGGAAGCAGAGAATGGACTGGAGGCGCTGAATAAGGCGGAGTGTCTACATCCTGATGTCATTATTACCGATATCCGAATGCCTATTCTGGATGGACTCGAGCTCATCCGTGCCGTTGACAAGTCACCTACGCTAGAGCCTGTGTTTATTATCATTAGCGGTTACCATGATTTCAAGTATGCACAACAAGCAATAAGGTACGGTGTCCAGGATTACATCCTCAAGCCGATTGATGACGAAGAAATGACCGCAACGCTGCAAAAGGCGGCTAACCTGATCCAGAATAAGCGAAAACATGCATTTTTGGAGGAAGGACAAGCCAGTCGAATTATGTTAAAAGATATGATCAAGGGTCAGATTCGAAAAGAAGATGAGATCCGGTATGCAGAAATGTTAGGTATTGACCATCAGACGTCATTGATCATTGTGCTGTTTGAATTACAAACAGGCTCAGAGCACCGGAAAGTGACTCTTCACCAGGTTAATGAAATCCTTCATTCGTTGGCGGATCATCGGTTCAACCTATACGTTATTGAGGAACAGCTAGGTAGATTTGCCTTGATTGTTCTATTGAAGGAACCCTCACCAAAACAACGTGTAGTCGATAAAATTCAATGGATTCAAAACATGCTCAGCGACCACCTTGGCGCAGATGTAGGCTTGTACGCAGGTACATTAATAGATGACATGAGCGATGCACCTCGGTCTTATGCGGAAGCAGAGGAAGCATCCAAGCATAAATTTGCAGAGCCTGGAAGTGTTGTCCATTATGCAGAAGTGAAGGATAAAGCGTTATACGTATTTAACATAAATCAGGAAGAGGTTGATCCCCTAATTCTAAGTCTGGAAGAGCGAAATCGTGAGGCTTGTCATGAGATTGTGCACGATATGTTTAACAAGTTTCACTCTCGCCGGTTTTCTACTCAGGCAGTTACAGGTTCTCTGTTGCGTTGCATTACGGGCATACTCGCGGTTGTGCATGAAATGGGAGGTACGGACGCAGGGTTACAGAAACTCAAGTTATTAGCTGAGCAAGGTCAGGATGGATGGAATTTGCGACTATTGAAAATTGCATTTTTGACTGCATTGGAGGAAGCAGAGGAGTATATTGCGCAACTGCGGATGGAGCAGTCCAAAGGAGATATCAACAAGATCAAACGATATATCGATTCCCATTACATGGAGAATATCAGTCTCAAAAGTATAGCGGCCCAGTTCTATATGAATCCGGTCTATCTGGGTCGACTTTTCCGTAAAAGTTACAACCAGTATTTTAATGAGTATCTGCTGAATCTTCGGGTTCAGGAAGCCCAGAAGTTGCTTCGCCAGACGGATCTGCGAATGTATGAGGTGGCGGCTCGTATCGGATTTCAGAATGCGGATTATTTTGTGACCCAGTTTGAGAAAATCGTTAATATGACGCCAACAGCCTACCGTAATCTTCTCAAAGAGGATGGACAGCGGGGGGCCCAATGATCAGGTGGAAGTGGAACTACATGAAGCTTCGGGACAAATTGTTGCTGATGTACGTGTTATCGGTGTTCATTCCGATTGTTGTGACGAATGTCGTTTTCTATCAAGTAACCACAGCCAATATCCGTAACCAGAAATCTCGTGATGCCGGAATGGCGTTAAACAATCTGAAGAACGAATTACGTGTGACGATTGACCAGGGGGTAGGTCTGTCGTATTCGCTCTATGCTGATCCTGTATTCAATGACACGTTATCTCGTTCGTTTGAAAGTAACTCGGAGTATATTCGGGCATATAACTCCTATCTCAAAGGAGAGTTTTCCGGTCAACTGAGTCAAGGCATTCGTTGGTACCAAGTGTATACCGATAATCCAACGATTTTGTCCTCAGGCTACATTGAACACTTAAATGAAGCGGTTCGCAGCACGAGCTGGTATAAGCAATTACAGGATAATGTTGTACCTTATCCAACCTTGATTGCAACCGATCAGATGTTAAGCCTCATCCAGCGGTTAAACAATCAGGACACGGGCGGTATCGAACAATTACTCAAAATTGACTTTAATATGGATCTACTCCAAGAGCAATTTCGCAACAGCGGTTTTGATGGCAAAGTGTATTTGGTTGATCCAGGAGGCCATATTCGCTTTTCGAATGATATAAGCACAGAGAATGTTTCAATTGGACAGCTTTACGGAAAAATGGAATTCCCCAATAAAACCATTCGATTTGATCGTGTCTATTCTGGCATTAACTATTTGGAAGGGTGGTCCCTGCAAGGTGTGATGGATGAGGAAATCGTGTTACAGGAAGTTCGTAAATCACGATCCTTCGTCGTCTGGCTGGCATGTATCAATTTCGTGTTGCCTTCGATTATCATTGCGGCGATGTCCCGCTCCATTCACGTCAGACTGGTACGTATTCTCAAACATATGAAAAAAGTAAAAACACAAAATTTTCAGACCATTCCTCCTGAAGATGCAAGGGACGAGATTGGACAATTGACAACCGAATTCAACCGGATGACCGAGACGATTCGGAATCTTATTGATGAAGTATATCTAGCGGATATTCAAAAAAAAGACCTGGAGCTTAAACAGCAGCAGGCGCAGCTTCATGCATTACATAGTCAGATTAATCCGCATTTCCTGTTTAACACGCTTGAATCTGTGCGAATGCGGAGCCTGATCAAGGGCGAGAAAGAGACCGCTAAGATTGTGCATCATATGGCAAAAATGTTCCGTAAGTCCATTAGCTGGAATCAGCATGACGTGACCGTGAAGGAGGAACTGGAGCTAATCGACAGCTTTTTGCAAATCCAGAAGTATCGCTTTGGGGAAAAACTCCAGTATTATATTGAAGCTGATCCTGAAGCGTTAAAGTACCGGATACCAAAAATGGTCATCTTGCCATTCGTGGAAAACGCCAGCATACATGGCATTGAATCTACACCGGGTGAAGGCATTATTCGGCTTGTTGTTCAATTGGAGGGTCAGAATCTTCATATCGGGCTGGAGGATAACGGTATTGGCATGTCCGCAGCAAGATTGAAAGAATTGGTAGGATATCTGGAACAGAATATGGATATGGGTGAGCATGTAGGGATGAAAAATGCCTATAGCCGGTTGAAACTTTGTTATAGGGATCGATTCTCTTTTTCTATCCATTCAGAGGAAAGCAAGGGGACGTGTATACAAATCAGGCTCCCGCTTGATGGAGATGAGTCTGAAGTTAAATGATGGTTCGATATACTTTTTAAAGAACAATGTACAGTTTCATGGGTAACTATGAAAGCGTTATCTTGATATATTGAAAATGCTTACATACACCGTTTAACTAAAAAGGGGGAACAAAACACATGTTAAAACCGCTTTTGAAAACGACAGGATTAGCCGTATTATTGGCATCCCTGTTGGCTGGGTGCTCGTCAGGCAGCTCTTCTCCAGGGGCTTCGTCTACAGCAAAAGAAGATGATAATAGCCCGGTTACATTTTCGTATTACATGTTTTCTTCGGGCAAGAAGGATACTTTGGCAAGTGAAACAACGATTGGTAAAGAACTGCAGAAGCAGACAGGTGTAGATTTTAAATTGGAATATCTGGTTGGTGACAGTGCGACTAAAGCTGGCGTTATGATTGCGTCCGGAGACTATCCTGACGTCATCGCCTCCAGCGGAGAAATGTCCAAATTGCTGGATGCTGGAGCTTACATTCCGTTAGATGATCTGATCGAAAAATACGGTCCGAATATTAAGAAAGTGTATGGCCCGTACTTCGATAAAATGAGAAACCCGGAAGACGGTAAAATCTATGCGTTGCCATATACGGCTAACCAAGGTGAGTATTCAGGTAGCCCTAACATTGGCGGGGGGGCATTCTGGATTCAACGTTCTGTATTGAAGGAATTTAATTATCCTAAAATTACGACACTGGATGAATATTTTGATCTGATCGAGGACTATAAGGAGAAACACCCGACAGTGGATGGAGCCGAAACGATCGGGTTTGTATCCCTTGCTGGCGTAGCCAATAACTTCTTCACGTTGCAAAATCCAGCCATGCACCTTGCAGGATATCCAAATGACGGCGGCGTTATGGTAGATATGCAAACCCATGTCGCAAGAACCGTTTCAGGTACAGAAGAACAGAAACGCTGGATCAAAAAGCTGAATGAAATTAACGCCAAAGGTTTGCTTGATCCAGAGTCATTCACCATGAACAAGGATCAGTATTTGGCAAAACTGACTTCAGGACGTGTTCTCGGTTACTTTAACTACGCATGGCAAGTAGGAGATGCAACGAAAAACTTGCTGGCAGCAGGTATCGATGAGAAACGTTATGCACCGCTCCCGATCGTCTTCGATAAGAGCATCAAGGACCAATACATTGATCCTCCTGGCTTCGTAAACAACTATGCTACGGGTATTACCGTAAATGCGAAAGACCCGGAACGTATCATCAAGTATTTTGATAATTTGCTCAAAGAAGAGAATCAGATTCTAATCCAGTGGGGGATCAAAGATCAGACTTATAGTGTAGATGAAAAAGGGCGCTACTATTATGCGAATGATGAACAGCGGAAAATTCACGACGATGTCGAGCTTGGCCGTAAATTCGGATTTACCTATTTCAGTAATGACTGGCCACGTTATGGTGGAGAATCGACACTGTCCGATGGGAATGCATTTAATCCAGGCAATCAGCCGGAAGTTGTCGCAGGAACATATACAGAAGGGGATAAAAAATTCCTGGATGCCTATGGGATCAAGACGTTCAGTGAGCTGTTCAACAAACCGGAGGAACGTCCTTGGTTCCCGGCATGGTCAATTGCGCTCGAACAAGGTTCTCCTGAACAAGTTTTCACAACCAAATCGGATGACATACAGCGCAAGTACTTGCCTGAGATGATTTTGAGTGCACCTTCGAACTTCGATAACCTGTGGAATGCTTACATGGCTGAATTTAGCAAGCTGGACAAAGCAGGCTACGAGAAAAAGATGACTGAAGTCATTCAAAATCGTGTCGCAGGTAAATGGTGATTTAATCAAGACCATATAAAATAAACTGTTACGTGCGCTGGAGAGAAAGGGGGAATCGCTTTCTGGTGTATATCTCCGTATATACTCTCTCCGCGCATGAATAACAGATAGGGAAAGGAGTAACTGCATCGTGGAGGAACCCAATGTAACTCTTCAACCGATTCCACCTACTTCGCATCGAAAAGTGAACCGCGAAACCAGCTTTTACAAACGATTGCTACAGCAGCGTACCCTGGCTTTTATGTGTATTCCGTTTGTGATTTGGGCATTTGTATTCAAATATTTGCCGTTATGGGGCTGGACGATGGCGTTCCAGAACTTCAAACCGGCAAGAGCTTTCGCGGATCAGCAGTGGGTGGGGATGAAACATTTCCAAACCCTGTTTGAAGATAATACGTTCTATCGAGTGCTTCGAAATACGCTGGTGATGAGTTCTATTAAATTGGTGCTTGGGTTTGTCACAGCGATTACCTTGGCACTTCTTTTGAATGAATTGAAAAATATTATTTTCAAACGTTTTGTACAAACCGTCAGTTATTTGCCTCACTTCATTTCTTGGGTTGTTGCTTCAAGTATCGTGCTCACCGTATTGTCACCCGATGGAATCATTAACCTTATTCTTATGAAGCTGCACTTGATCGACAGTCCAGTGCTGTGGATGGGAAAAGGCGAGTATTTCTGGGGTATACTGGGTGCCACTGAGGTATGGAAAGATGTTGGCTGGAACACGATCATCTATCTGGCGGCGATTACAGCCATCGACCCTGCTCAGTATGAAGCGGCAGAGATTGACGGAGCCAGTCGTTTTAAACGAATGTTATATATCACATTGCCAGGTTTAAAACCGGTTATCGTCATTTTGCTCATTATGAATATGGGAAGCATTCTGGAATCCGGATTCGAACCTCAATATTTGCTGGGCAACGGGATGAATATGGATTATTCAGAAAACCTGGATATCTTTGTCTTGAAGTATGGTTTGGGAATGGGGAACTTCTCCTTGGGTACAGCAGCAGGTATTTTCAAAACTGTGGTCAGCTTCATCTTCCTCTTCACCGCCAATTATATCGCCAAAAAAATGGGAGAAAGCAGACTATTCTAAGAGGAGGCCTGAGCCATGCCAAAAGCAAAATCATCCCGCTTGCGGAACAGTAGCACCGGGGACCGGGCGTTTGATGCGATTAATATCACGTTTATGATCTGTTTGATGATTGTTACAATCTATCCGTTTATCAATATGATTGCCGTATCTCTCAATGATGCGAATGACGCCATACGCGGAGGGATCTATTTGTGGCCACGGGAGTGGACACTGGATAACTACAAATATATCTTCGGAGAATCCGACATTTACCATGCTACGCTGATCTCGACACTTCGTACGATTATCGGAACGATTGTCTCCGTTTTCTGTACCGCGATGCTTGCTTATACACTTAGCCGGCAGGAATTCGTACTTCGTAAGTTTGTGACGATGTTTTTTGTCTTCACGATGTACTTCAGCGGAGGACTCATTCCAGGATACCTGTTAATTCGTGATCTCGGGCTGATTGGATCTTTCTGGGTTTACATCATTCCGGGTGTAATCGGTGTGTTTAATATGATCGTCATTCGTTCTTTCATTGAAGGATTACCTGAGGGAATTCTGGAGTCGGCCCGTATTGACGGAGCGGGAGAATTTACAACGTTTATTCGAGTGGTACTGCCATTAACGATTCCAGCGATGGCAACCGTTTCTCTTTTCGTAGCCGTGGGTCAATGGAATTCCTGGTTTGACGTCTTTCTCTATAACTCGTCTAACAAGGAGTTAAGCACACTTCAATATGAATTGATGAAGATTTTGCAGACGTCAACAACGGCGGCAACGTCATCGGCAAGTGATGTGTATCAGTCTGCTGAGAACAGCGGAGTTGCCGTGACACCAACTTCTATTCGGGCAACGATGACTATTATTGCAAGTGTTCCGATTCTGATGGTATATCCTTTCCTGCAGAAATACTTCGTTCAAGGTATGACCATCGGAGGCGTAAAGGGATAAAAGTTAGGTTAAGGTTAAGATTGCTGTGTTTGAATTTGAATGGTCGGGAGATGAGAAATCGTGAATTCTATGTTCAAAAAATCACTCTGTACGATGCTTGCAGCGTTAACAGCACTACCCCTGTTTTATGTACCTGCTTCCTCCAAAGTAATGGCGGCGAACGATGCTGTAATTAACGTAACTTCACCCAAACAAGTGATTCGGGGTTTTGGCGGTATGACACATTCCGGTTGGATTGGTGATCTCACTGCCTCTGAGAGGGAAACCGCTTTTGGCAATGGGCCTAACCAGCTGGGCTTCTCTGTTCTAAGAATTCCGATTGATGAGAACAAGAACAACTGGCAACGGGAAGTGGATACAGCCAAAAAGGCGATTGAACATGGTGCGATTGTATTTGCATCTCCTTGGAATCCACCAACAGATATGACGGAACTGGTCACCATCGGCACTACTTCGGGCGGTGGTTCAACGTATGAAGCTGAATCCTCGACAACGTTGACCGGGGCTGTAGCGGGGAGTTCTTTGACAGGATATACAGGATCAGGTTATGTTACTTTCCAAAATGCGAGCGGCTCGGCTGTTCAGTGGAATACGATTCTGATTGGCAGCACCGGCACCAAAAACATTAAAATTCGATATTCACTTCCTTCAGGAACGAGTAACCTGGATGTCTACGTGAACGGCACATTAGCGCTTAGTAACGTACCATTTGAAGCTACAGGCAGTGGAAACACTTGGAAGGACAAATCGATTCAGGTACCAATGGTGAATGGTACAAGCACGTTGAAGCTGGTTACTACAGGAACGGGTGGACCGAACATTGATAACATCAACGTAACCGCATATACGCAGATTACACAGGCCAAACGACTCAAGTACGACAAATACGCGGCTTACGCTCAATATTTGAATGAATTCGATACATTTATGAAAAATAACGGCGTCAACTTGTATGCGATTTCCGTACAAAACGAGCCTGACTATGCCCATGACTGGACATGGTGGTCTCCGGAGGAAATGCTTCGTTTCATGAAAGAAAACGCGGGTTCCATCAACAATCGGGTCATTGCCCCGGAATCCTTCTCTTATGTGAAAAACATGTCGGACCCTATTTTGAATGATCCGCAAGCCCTTGCGAATATGGATATTTTGGGTGCACATACGTATGGTACGCAATATAGCGACTTTCCATATCCGTTATTTGAACAAAAGGGAGCAGGAAAAGAGCTTTGGATGACAGAGGTATACTATCCGAACAGCGAGACCAATTCTGCAGATCGCTGGCCTGAAGCTTTAGGAGTAGCGGAGCATATGTACAATGCGATGGTTGAAGGTAATTTTCAGACGTATGTATGGTGGTATATCCGTAGACATTATGGACCGATCAAAGAGGATGGAACGATAAGTAAACGTGGCTATAGTATGGCTCATTACTCCAAATTCGTGCGCCCTGGTGATGTCAGAGTAGATGCAACCAAAAATCCGGCAAATGGTGTATATGTCTCGGCATACAAGGGAGAGAACAACAAAATCGTTATCGTTGCTATTAACAAAAATACATCAGGCGTGAATCAGCGATTCACTGTGCAAAATGGAACAGCCTCCGCTGTATCCTCCTGGGTAACGGACAGTACACGTAATTTGGCGGCCGGCTCCGCCCTGCAGATTTCCGGCAACGGATTCTCGGCAGACCTGCCAGCCCAAAGTGTAACAACATTTGTTGTGCAACCGTAAGGTAGATGTAAATAAAGTGAACAAGGCAAGAAGCAAAAGAGCAGGTATAGATATAAGGAAGAGAAGAACGAGGCAAAGAAGTAAATAGAAGTGAATTGAAGTCAAAAGAAGTTAAAATAAGATAGCAGAATTTAGTAGAAGTTAAAAGAACAGGTTGCCCTTAGGCAGCCTGTTTTACTATGACCATAACTCTAATGAGAATTCGTCAATCTCTTGCTCTGCTTCGCGCATTAAATCAAGCACCTGATCTGCATAATCACCGAGCTTTTCTCTGCTTATATCAAAGTGACTCCAGCGGATCGTCAGCGGCATCTTGACTTCACCTGTCAAGGCATCCCATAGAGCGTCCAGATTGTGTCCGTAATGTTCATCCAATTGCAATTTATCTTGCAACAACTGATGGAGTGATTCCCGATTAAGAAGGTAACGACCGTCGATCTGAATGATATTCATGTGTTCCTCCGTTATTTGATCTGTTGAAAAGTCTTATAATGATCGGTGGTTTGATAGATTAGACCGTCATTCGAATATAGAATTCGGTCGCTTCCGCGTTTTCCACCAGTATAATGGATATCCGCCTCATACCAGATCCGACCTTTTTTATTGGGAAGCAGCCCTTCGCGATTTCTGAATACGTCACCGCCAATGCTCTTTCCTGGAGCGACCTGACCCAGATTGCCTTCACTAGGCTCCCAGCCCAGCCTACGAGCTTCTTTTTTCGTAATATAATTGGGCGGAAGTTCATGATGCTCTTTGATATAATCGGCGACCTCCTGAAATCCCATCTCTTTGGAGGGTTGACCAGCGTGAGAACTGGTATTGGTAATAATCTGTGAGGTACAACCTGCAAGCAATAATACGGAAAGCAAGACGAATAGAGGATACAACCATTTTCTTAAAAGCATGTTCTGATCTCCTTTTAATGATGACAATGCTCTTAATGGTAATCGGTTTCCGGCTACAAATCAATTCTAACCTCGGCTTGCCGATACCTCGTATATTTTCCCGGTGAGATTCCAACGATCTTGGTAAAGCTACGAATGAAATTGGCGTAGTCACTAAACCCTGACTGGAAGCAAACATCTGTGATGCTCAGTCCATCTGTAAGAAGTGTTTTGGCAAGTTCAATGCGTCTACCTAGAATGTAGGAGCGAAGCGTAAGCCCGGTATGCTTTTTAAATTGCCGGCTGATGGAGGTGCTGTTCATATAGAATTGTTCGGCCAATTGTCCGAGAGTAATATGTTGCGTGATGTGTGCTTCGATATATTCCATCGTTCTGCGTACCAGTTCAGGCATGATGTCTTGGGGTACAAAGGAATTATGCTGGAACCACTGGTTGATCAGAACAAGTAGTTGTGCCATAGCAGCATTGGTCTGCACGTCTGCACCATATTTGTTAGAATCAGCAGATTCTTCAATCTGACGGGTCCAATACAGAAGCTGATTTAACTGGTTCCCATTCAGATGAATGATGTTGCCACTTCCGTCAGGGCGATGATCGAAACAAGATAATAAATTCGTCAAAACTGTGGATAGCTGGCACACATAGGTTTTCTTGAGGTTAATCGTGATTCGCTCATATTCAGTCTCGTCCACAATAAGTGTCCGATGCATCTCCTCAGGAGATATGACAAGCAAGTCACCACGCTGCATGGGATAACAACGATGATCGACATAGAAGTGTACATTTCCTTGCAGAAATAAGTAGATTTCATACGCGTTGTGGCGGTGATAACTGGAATCATACCTGTAGGTTGTTAGGGGATGGCGGTACAAAAGCTCTGGCTGAATCGCATCATAAAAATAATCAGAAGACATATGGTAGAAGTACCTCCTGTCATTTCGCGCAATAAAACATGCAAACTACGCAATGAAATTGGACTTAGTTTCACTTAAAATGTAATCATCCTATCATGAAAACGTTTGATTTGCAAACGCTTTCTATTTGTTGTGCCCTAATATATGGATACCTGATTAGATATGAAAATAATGCAAGATCCATTCTATTTGCGGGAGGAAATGAAATGAACAATGAAACGATGGCACAAGCTGGGGAGCAGAAGACTGAAGCTGGCTTAACGGGTCACTTGCAGCATACACCAAAGGAGATTGGAAAGCTTCGTCCCAACGCTAATCCTCTAATGGCACACAAATTCGGAGCTGATCCTTATGCACTCGTGTTTAATAACCGGGTCTACCTCTATATGACCAGTGATAAACTGGAGTATGATGCGAATGAGATTCCTCAGAAAAACAGTTATCAGTCGATCAATAAAATTACAGTCATCTCATCGGATGATTTGATCAACTGGACAGATCATGGGGAAATCAAAGTAGCAGGTCCAGAAGGGGCAGCTACCTGGGCTTCCCAATCTTGGGCTCCAGCAGCTGCACATCGCAATTTGAATGGTGAAGATCGTTTTTATTTATATTTTGCCAATAATGCCAGCGGTATTGGTGTTCTGAGCGCACCAACACCTATAGGGCCTTGGACAGATCCGATCGGAAAAGCGTTGGTGACAAGAGAAACGCCGGGTGTTGAAGACGTAACGTGGTTATTTGATCCTGCTGTGCTTGTGGATGATGACCATCAAGCTTATCTTTATTTTGGTGGAGGCGTGCCTGAGGGAAAACCAGAGCGTCCGGATACGGCGCGAGTGATGAGACTTGGAAAGGATATGGTCAGTGTTGAGGGGAAGGCCAAGATCATTCCTGCACCTTTTATGTTTGAAAATTCGGGGATACATAAATATGATAACATCTATTATTACACTTACTGCTCCAACTTTTTTCAAGTTGAACGTGACGAGGATAGCCCGCCGCCGGGAGAAATTGCATACATGACAAGTGCGCAGCCTATGGGTCCATGGACGTATCAGGGAACAATCCTTAAAAACCCGGGCCACTTCTTCGGGATTGGCGGTAACAATCATCATGCTATTTTCCCACTGGAGAATGAGTGGTATATTGCTTATCATGCGCAGACTCTGTGCCAGGCGATGGATATCCCGGAAGGGTATCGTTCCACACACCTGAACAAGGTGCAGTACGAAGAGACAAGTGGAAGAATCAAAGCGATTCAAGCGGACTACGAAGGTGTAGATCAACTGAAATCATTCAATCCATATCAACAGGTCAGCGGGTCAACGATTGGCTGGAATGCGGGAGTGATCACCCGTCAAATAAGTGGCTCGGGTCCGGAGCAAGCGGAACAAGGCGAGTCTCCAAAACCAGATGAAGTTGCCAGTGTGATGCATGAAGGAAGCTGGATTGCGATCTCGCGTGTGGATTTTGGTCAAAAAGGGGCGGCAAGCTTTACTGCAACCGTATGCAGCCAAGGTGGAGCATGTACTCTTGAACTTCGACTAGGACGAGAAGACGGTGATTTAATTGGAAAAGTGCATATTCCTGCATCAGCGGAGGGTCAAGAATGGATGGAGGCATCGACTTCAATAACTGGCGCTAAGCATGAACACGACCTGTATCTTGTACTGAAACCATCAGAAGAAAACCCATGCATCCTTTTAAACCAATGGATGTTTGAAGAAGCCTAACATCAGGAAGGGACTTATCCTGTTGATTGGAGAGCTGGAGCCAGAGTGAACAGCTATGATGCTGAACTCCGAAAAGAGGTGTTTTACACGATGTATTCAAATCCGATTATATGGGCCGATTATCCGGATGTGGACGTCATTCGGGTAGAAGATACGTATTATATGGTAAGTACGACCATGCATATGATGCCTGGATGTGTTATTCTCCGTTCATATGACCTGATTCAATGGGAAACCGCTTCGTATGTATATGACAGACTGGATAATACACCAGCCCAGCGGCTGGAGAACGGGCAGCAGATCTACGGAAAAGGCATGTGGGCGGCTTCACTCCGTTATCATCAAGGCAAGTTCTACGTCATTTTTGTAGCCAATGATACTCGTAAAACGTATCTGTATACTTCTGAAACGATAACCGGACCTTGGAATAAACAGATTGTAGAAGGATTCTACCATGACTGCTCGTTATTTTTTGATGATGACGAACGGGTGTATCTGGTACATGGTAATCGGGAGATTCACTTAACCGAATTAAAAACCGATCTCTCCGGCCCCAAGCCGGAAGGGAGGCATCGCATCCTAGTGACAGACCTTCAGCCGCACTACTTGGGTTATGAAGGAGCACATTTTTACAAAATTGAAGGTATCTATTATGTCTTCCTGATTCATATGACGAAGGAAGCAGGGCGACGAACGCAAGCTTGTTACAGGGCGGATACGCTGGATGGTACATTTGTTGGCGGAGAAGTGTTCAATGATGATATGGGATACTTTAATTCAGGGGTTGCTCAAGGCGGAATCGTGGATACACCGGATGGTGACTGGTACGCTGTGCTTTTTCAAGACCATGGGGCCGTAGGGCGAATTCCGGTTCTGGTCCCGATGCGTTTCGAGGAAGGCGTACCTGTATTTGCAAAAGAGGCTCCGAAACAAATCGATCTGGCCAGCACAAGGCCGGGCTACCGTTACCAACCGCTGGTTGCAAGCGATCGTTTCGAATATACGCTGGATGGTCAGGGTAATGTGCGACTTCGGGATGTTTGGCAGTGGAATCATACACCGCATGATGATTTGTGGTCTGTTACGGAAGTACCGGGAGTGTACCGAATTCGAACGGGTCAACTTAGCCCTAACCTGACGTTTGCAGTGAATACACTCACTCAGCGGGCCATGGGGCCGGCTTGTGTAGCGTCAGTAACATTGGATGGCAGTGGCCTGAACGATGGTGATTATGCAGGTTTATGTTTTCTGATTGGCACGTATGGTTTGATTGCAATGACAAAAAATGAAGGCAAGTACTATCTCGTTATGCAGGCCAGAGTAAGTCAGGATAACAGCATATTTGGCAGTATGATTGACCAGGAGCCTGCCACGGAGTACGCCCGCATACCTGTAACAGGACCTGTAGTGAAGCTGCAAGCCTCAGCTAATTTTGTAGATAATCAAGATGAATGCCGCTTTGCCTATCTGGATGGGGCAGATTGGAAGAGCCTCGGGATTCCGCACAAAATGGTCTACAAGCTGGATCACTTCATGGGCTGTAGAATTGGATTGTTTCTGTTCTCCACACATGAAATAGGGGGCATGGCCGACTTTTCGAATTTTGAATATCATATCTCTCCGTAAATCAATCCTTGCTCAGAGTTATAAATAAAAGTCGCCAATCGGCGGCTTTTTCGTACTCATGACAGATCAAATGTTGTACAATGATAACAATTATGGAAAAAAGAAATAGATACGTTCATTCAATCAAAATGGGGGCATGTCACCATGCATAAGCGATGGATGTACAAAACAAGATGGACGATTATTATCTTTCTAACCGTATGTATACCTACTGGACATACGCAGGGAGACTCCGGTCATATCAACAACTTATCTAAAGATCAGCAGACCTCATCTTTGGCGGCCTATTCCCCGCCCATTCAAGTTTCTTTTGTCAGAGAAACGGGAGAAGACTTACAGCGCATGATTGAGCAACTGCCCGGTGAGACACTGGTCGATAACCGCTGGACTCGTTTGTACGAACAGGAGCTTGGTATTCAGATTCGGTATGACTGGATTGCAACGGGCGATGTGTATAATCAAAAGTTAGGGGTTTCCCTTGCTGCCGGCCGTTTCCCGGATGTCGTCAGAGTTAACCCATATCAGCTAAGGCAGCTGAGCAATGCCAATCTAATTGAAGATTTGACGGAAGTATATCGTGATTTCGCCACGCCACTAACCAAAAATATTTTGGAGGCCGAAGGGAAAGGGGCGTTTGATGCAGCTACGATTAACGGCAAGCTAATGGCTATTCCCGAATCATCTTCTTCCATTGAAACGGCACAGTATTTGTGGATCAGAACAGATTGGCTGGATAAATTGGGGCTGCAGGCACCTGAAACGATAGAAGACGTGTTGAAAGTTTCGGAAGCGTTTACATCATGTGATCCGGATGGTAATGGAGAACAGGACACCTACGGACTTGCGCTAACGAGTTATCTATGGGACCCGGTTATGGGCGTTTCTGGATTTATGGCGGGGTATGGTGCGTTTCCGAATATCTGGATTAAAGATCCTGAGGGCGGTCTGACCTATGGAGGCATACAGCCTGAGGTACGTAAGGCGTTGGAAGTATTACAGACCATGTACCTTGAGGGACAGCTTGATCCGGACTTTGCTTACAAAAATGGAAGCAAGGCATACCGTCTCATTGATCAGGGGAAAATTGGCATGCTCTATGGTGAGCAGTGGACTCCTTTTGTTGTCCAGTCTACCCGTGATGAAGATCCGGAAGCAGAATGGCAGGCATATCCGATCGTAGCTGAGACAGGTCGAAACAGAGTTGTACCGCTGCGTTCCAATACAGGAAACTACTTTGCTGTGAGAAAAGGTTTTGCCCATCCTGAAGTCGTCGTTAAACTGATGAATTTGCATCTGGACAAAAACTGGGGACAGAATGCGGAATATGAAACGTACTATAATGACGACTCACGTGCGGTGTGGATGCTGTCTCCGGTCACTCCTTTTCCGGGAACCAAAAATTTAGATGCATATCGAGATATTCGGGATGCACGTACAACAGGTGACTTTTCTGTGCTGGAGAACGAAGCGCTGGCGATTCACAAGCGAATTGCTGCTTATGAATCAGAAGGCTTGAAGAGCGGGTGGGGATGGAAGCAGACTTACGGGCCAACAGGTGCGTTTAGCATCGCGGATGATTACGATCTGAATGGACAGCTTCTGTATGATCAATTCACAGGCGGAATTACGGAAACGATGGTAGATCGGCAGATTATCCTTCGGGATCTGCAGCTTGAAGTATTTATGAATATTATTTATGGATCACCTATCGAAGAATTCGATCAATTTGTAGTAGATTGGCTTGAACTGGGCGGAAAAGAGATTACATCGGAGGTGAACGCATGGTATAGAACGCAAGCCGCCAGGGATCACCAGGCGTTCGCTTTATCCTATTAAGGCAGGTGTCTTTGATCTGAAATCAGGAGGGGAGTTCGTTGTTCAAGATACCGGCACAGTCGTGGTTTAACAGTATATTTGCGCGGCTGATTATGACCTACCTGGTTTTTGTCATACCTTTGATTCTTCTGGGCGTGTATCTGTACCACTGGAGCTATGATACGGCAAGTCAGGAAATTTCTTTATCGACAGAGAGGCGGTTAAGTCAATACGCGACAGAACTTAACCGGGAGATCGAGTGGATGGAGTTGCAGCAGTTTGACATTGCAGAGGACCGCAAGCTGAATCGGCTGGCGATCCTCTGGAACAATATGGACCAGATTGAAAAACGGGAAATACTAAACTATTTGTCCGAACGGCTGGCCTCTTTCAAAAACAGCAGCGTTTATATCAAGAACGTTTATGTACATATTCCTACAGTCAACAAGAGTATCTCCGCAGTGCAGGGAATTGATGAATTTAATAGTACCTCATACGATTATTTCAGTTCATTCACGCACGAAGAAAGCATTCGATTCACAGTTAAAGACGATACCCTGAATCTGAGTGCTGTCCGTTTAACAGGCAAAATGGGAGACGCACCGCTATTTGTTGTTCAGGTGGAACTGGATAATGTTGCTTTTCAGAATGAATTATCTCAACTTAATCTATACCCTGAAAGTGCTTCCCTCCTTATTGAAGACAAAACAGGTTTTGCTATTTTAGACCGGGAAGAGCGCGAGATCATTCTTGCCAACTACCGTGAATATAGTCAAAAGAACTCCCTTGAGAGCTTTCGCGTAAATGTTGAGGATACAGCGTACCATGTGAACCAACATCATATGCAACCTCTTGGTTTATCCATTGCTACATATTTGCCTGAGAAAATGGTCACCAAACCCTTGAGCAAGTTTTATAAATGGGCATGGATATTTGCCATCACATCGTTTATTGCGATTTCAGCATATCTCTATTCAACGTACAAACTGATTCACATTCCTTTATTATTGCTGGTGAAAAGGTTCAAAAAGATGGAGGGCGGGGTGCTGGATATCCCGATTGTACATCATCGCAAAGACGAGTTCGGATTCTTGTATGGCCGATTTAATCATATGATCGAGAATCTGCAATTGCTGATTGACCGTGATTTCAAAAAAACGATGATGATGCAGCGAGCTGAATTAAAGCAGCTTCAATCACAGATTAACCCACACTTTTTGTACAACAGTTTCTTCATTCTGAGCTCGCTTGCACGAACAGGAGAAACGGATCGTATTGAACAATTTACGAATATGCTCGGTGAATATTTTCGATTCATTACACGCAATGGGACAGATCATGTGCCACTGAAGGAAGAAGTACACCATTCCCGAATCTATACGGATATCCAGCAACTGCGATTCTCCAGACGAATCAAGGTTGAATTCGGTGAGGTTCCGCTGGAAATGCAACAGATTCAGGTTCCCAGACTTGTAATCCAGCCGATTATTGAAAATGCCTATGAGCATAGCCTTGAAAAAAATACGTCCGAAGGTCTGCTACGTATCCAATTCCATATGGAGTCATCATGGGCGGAAATTACGGTGGAAGATAACGGGCATGATCTCCAGACAGAAGATATAGAGAAGTTGCAACATAACATGCATCGTGAGGCAATGACAGATGACATAACGGGATTAATGAACATTCATAGGCGATTGCTTCTGACCTTTGGCGAAGGAAGCGGGTTGTTTTTGTCACGAAGTGAGCTACAAGGTTTAAAGGTTGTCATCCGAATCCAGTGGAACGAGGGGGAACAGGAATGTATCGACTTCTGATTGTAGATGACGAGGAGATCATTACGGATAGTTTGTATGAAACATTTGCGAGACATATGCCGGATCGGCTGGATGTATGCAAAGCATACTCTGCTACAGAAGCACTCTCCTGGATGCGGCGCTCCAGAATTGATATTGTGTTGACGGACATTCGTATGCCGGGCATGAGCGGACTGGAGCTGACGGAAGAGATTCAAAGCCGCTGGCCGCAGTGCCGTGTTATTTTTCTGACGGGTCACAGTGATTTTGAATATGCATACAAAGCCTTTCAGATGAACAATGTACGGTACCTGCTTAAGACAGAAGGGTACGATAAAGTGATGCACATGGTGGAGCAGGTTATGGAAGAGATCAGGCAAAGTCATGATATGCATAATCTTCTGGAACAACAAAGCGAGATTACATCCCGGCTAACCGCATTTAGGCAGGATGAATACATCCGAAAGCTTCTTCAGGAAGGTTCAACTGCTGCTTCATTAATTGAACTTCAGGCTGAACTACTAGAGAGGGAGATTCATCTAAAAGCTGATTCTCCGGTGTTTTTGGTGCTTGCAAGATTGAATAAGCTACATGAACCGGCAGAAGTTGAACAAGGGTGTACTGAATCATCTATTCGGATCATTGGAACATCATTGATGAGTGAGTATACGGAATGTGTCAGTGCTACGGATCACTATGGTGATACGGTGTGGCTACTTCAGCCTAAAGATGGCCAGCGAGATGCAGACCAGCATTTTGCGAGATACATGGAAGGTACCTTAGAGCTTGTCCAGGAGTCGTGTCTTGCTTCACTGGGCGTGTCGATTGCATGCACACTTAGTGGACGGGGGTGTGAGTGGTTCCAACTCCCGCAGCAATACGAGCGTCTGCGCTTGTTACAGTGGATGAAAGTCGGGGATGGCATGTCGATGGTTCTGACAGACAATTACAAGGAGCCTCAAGCGGGTACGCCGAAGGAATCACCGCGGATATCAAGCCGGGTAGAAGCAATGAATGGTTTTCTGGAGACAGGACGCTTTCAATCCTTCTATGATATCTTCGAAGAGCTTGTGGGAGAGCTCCTTCAACAGGATATGACGATGGAGCGAGCCATGGAGACATACTATCATCTGGCATTGACCTTTTACGCAGCATTTAATCGCTGGGGACTGAAGCAGAAAACCCCGGATCAGCGAAGTTTTCTGCATTTGGACCATTTTCCAAGCATGAAAGATGCCGTTCAATATCTCTATCTGGCAGCCGATGAACTGGTCAACTTCAAACGATCAAACGAAGAGGAACGTGCGAATATAGTCGTACAGAGTTTATGTAATTATATCAAGAGTAATCTGGAAAAGGATCTTACGTTAGTACGACTGGCAGAACTGCATCACTTTAATCCTTCGTATCTATCTAGATTTTTCAAACAGGAGATGGGCATTAATCTATCCGAATTTATTGATGATAGCCGAATTCGCAAGGCCAAGGAGTTGCTCATGAACCATGAGCTAATGGTGCGGGAAGTGGCCCTTCAGGTCGGTTATGAATCTGCTCATTCGTTTACGAGGCTGTTTAAAAAACAGACGGGCATGACTCCTCAGGAGTATCGAGAATCCTTACTGATTCGCTCGGTGGATCGGTAAGTGATAAGAACGTAATAAAGCACGCAGGAGTAGCATCTCCTGCGTGCTTTTTATTAGATAGATTTTCAATATATATGTAGCCTGGGATACGCTCCGAATACATACGGCTCCGTATATTACTTAATTAATTAAGCGGTGTGAGCCTTTTGTCTGCGATAGGCATTGGGACTTGACCCAGCGTAAGCTTTGAATTTTTTATAAAACCAATCGATATCCCGATATCCGACCTCCAGAGCAATTTCGTAAATCCGCAGGTCGGTGGACAGGAGAAGTTGTTTGGCTTTTTTCATTCGCTCCTTCAACATGTAGTCATTAAAGGAAACGTTCTCTTGCATTTTAAACTTCTGACCAAGATAGGCACAATTGAAATGCAACATGTCAGCGATCTTTTTCAACGTAATTTCTTCATTCAGATGATCTCTTACATAAGCTTTCACGATCCGAATCACATGATTGGAATCCATCGCTTTGCCATTGAGCTGAATCGTAGGCTTGACGGCAGGGCTTTTTTTCACAGGAACAGGCCCAAGTTTGTTCAGAAGTTCATATAAACTGTGTACAAGCGCGGAAGCACTAAAAGGTGAGGGTAAATAATCATTCACCTGATAAGTTAATGCTTTGCGGACTAGTCTGAATTGATCCCTTCCACCGAGCAGTAGAATAGGAATATCGTTTGTTTTTCGAATGTGGTGACACAACCATAATCCTGCCGTATCGTACTGCTCTGTATGCACGACGACAACACTGAAATCCCGATCAGATAGTGCTGCAAGAGCAGCGTTTGAAGAGGAAACCGAATCCGTAATTGTAAATGGGAATTTGTGGTCTTTCAGAAGCTGTTCAAGCTCTCTACACAAGCGGCGGCTATAATCAACAAGTAAAACACTGTACATGAAGCATGACCTCACCTTCTCCTGATATTCCGATCCACTGTTTAACTGAAATAAGGCTTAGTTTCATTATGGGAAGAAAAGAAAGCGCATACAATGTGCATTATTTTGCAGATAGTGCATTTCTTTACCAATTGCAGGTGAAATACCCTAAATCACTCCTCAAATGAACCTGATCTATAATCTGACCGGGTAAACACCTGTATTTAAGCAGGTTGTTTACGCTTACATTTGGACGATACACTTTGGTAGCACACGACAATCAGGGGGGAAGACAATGAAGAAAAACAAGTTTATGCTACTGAGTCTTTTGTTTGCGGTCATGTTGATGATCAACGCTTGTAGTTCTGCACCTGCTGCTGAGCCGGCACCCGAAAAACCGGCACCACAAGAGGAGCAAGCACCAGCCGAAACTGAGCCGAAAAATGAAAATTCTACACCTGAGATGGATTTTGACATGGGTGGTAGAACGATTAAGGTTGTGGCGTGGTGGGATATGCAAATTACAGATAACAATCCAGACAATATCAAACGACTCGAGAATCTCGAAGCTTTGAAGAAAAAACATAATTTCAATATCGAATATGTATCCATCGATTTTGGTGAGTATCAAGAGAAAGTTGTAGCCTCCTTGATGGCAGGCGAGCCGCTCGGAGACTTTGTTAGACTCGGTAAAAACTACGCTATTCCGGCACTGACCAAACAGGATCTGTTGTGGCCGGTAGATGATTATATCAAGAACGATCAGGTATTCAATCAAAAAACAACCAAGGAATATATGCAATACGAAGGGAAAGGTTACGGATTTACGGAAGATAAGTCTTCCTTCATCAACGGTATTTTCTACAACCGTACTCTGATGCAAGAGCTTGGCCTGAAGCCACTGCAGGAATATGTTGATGCGGACGAATGGAATTGGGATAACTTCCTGGCTGTAGCCAAACAAGCCAACAAAGACCGGAATAATGACGGCAAGCTGGATACGTGGGGCCTCGCTCAAACGGGTTTGCTTGAACCAATTCTGTATTCCAACGAAGCTTCACTAACCAAAGAGGATAAACAGAACCTTGAAGATCCAAAAACAAAAGAAGCGCTTAATTTCTTGAACAAATTGGCTACAGAGAAAGTGGGCAGACCAACAGAAGGCGGCGACTGGACTGAACCAGCTACCTTCTTCCGTCAAGGAAATACACTGATGTACTCTGGCGCGATGTACGAGATTGAAGGCATCAAAACAGATATGCCTGATTATGATATTGGCTTCCTGCCTTATCCTAAAGGCCCAAGCGCTTCGGCCTACCATTCTGGTGAATCACGTTATCAAGCGATCACGATCCCTAAAGCGGTAGAAAATCCAGAGCAACTGATGTACATCTGGGAAAAAATCAATGAGATTGATTCCATCTATGACTATCCGGAACAATCCACGCTCGAAAGACATCTGACGGATGAAGCAGATATTAACAACGCCAGAGAAGTGGCAGCTGGCATGCTTGTTCTTGACCATAACACGTTCCCGTCCCTTCCTTATTGGGATTTTGATGGAGAACTGAAAGAAGGCGTATCCGTATCTACGTTGATCGAGAAATACAAGGCTCCTTTCCAAGCCGCTATTGATGAGGTATACAAATAAGCACTGCTAAATACGGGCAGAACGCGCGAGTACCAAGTGCGGTCTGTCCGGGTAGGGCGTGTCTGAAAAGTCCGAAGGAAGCAGGTTTTGCCGGATTTTTGTTCCAAGCAAGGAAGTTTTCCGCAGGCGTGCCGGGGCACGTCAAGGGAAAGTGACGAAGCAGGGGGCGAAAAGACGGTAAAAGATGCACTTCAGCGAGTTTTATGACACGCCCTAGTCAATCATTCTTTTGCTGATACGCTTACAGGAAAGGGGATACATGCAAACATGCGGTCACGTAAGAAAAAGGTACTGATTCTGGCACTTGTTCTGGCTTTGGTGTTCTCGATCATCGTGATCTATCCATCCAAGAATCAGAGCCCCGGGACAGTGCATGCACTTGAGGATTTTGAAGCTGTAGCGGGCACAAGGGATACACGAAGTTATGAACATTATCAGGAAACGTATGCGAGCACTGCCAAACCGGACACTACCGTAAGGATTCAAGGTGAAGCTTATACGGAGGCGGATAACGGAGAGTTTAAGGTGGTGCAAGGATATGAAGGGCTGGATGGCAGTGCAGTCATTACACCCGAATCCGGAACCATTCGCTGGGATGTTCCCGTTCAAGTGAGTGGTTTATATCAGGTTCGCATTCACTATTATCCTGTCGAAGGCAAAAGTTCCGGAATCGAGCGCAAGCTGGAGTTAAACGGGGAAGTTCCTTTCCGGGAAGCGGATGTACTTCTGTTCGACAGGGTATGGGGCAATCGCGAAGATCACGTCCGTCAGGATGATCGAGGCAACGATCTCAGACCAAGGCAGGTGGAGAAGCCGGAATGGCAGCTCGCTTCGTTTAGAGATAGTGCCGGATATTTTGAGGAACCGTTTCAGTTTTATTTTGAAAAAGGCAACCAGCAATTATCTTTGACTTCTCTCAGAGAGAGTATGGCGATTGATTACATCGAACTGTATCAGGAGGAGGCCGTTCCTACGTATGCCGAAATCCAGAAGACGTATGATTCGTTAGGTCTAAAGCCAGCTAGCCCCATCTTGCTGAAAGTGCAAGGCGAAGAAGCGATCACCAAATCTTCACCTACACTTGCGCCCATCTCGGATCGATCCAGTCCATCACTTGAACCCTACGACGTATCCAAAATTCGGATCAATGCCATCGGAGGCCTGAACTGGAAACTTCCGGGGGAATGGGTTGAATGGGAGATTGATGTGCCTGAAGATGGACTGTACCAGATTGCGTTAAAAGTGAAGCAGGATCAGCTTCGGGGTATCTATGCCACACGCAGTCTTACCATTAACGGCAAAGTTCCGTTTGAAGAGATGAAACGAATTCGCTTCAACTATAGTCCGTCCTGGCAGACACAAATGCTTGGAAACAGTGAAGAAGAACCCTATCAGTTCCATCTGGAGAAGGGGAAACACCGCTTACGGATGACTGTCACACTTGGCGATATTGCCCCGTTACTTCGAACGGTGGAATCAAGCGTACTTGAACTGAATGAAATGTACCGCAAAATTCTAATGATTACCTCCAACAAACCTGATCCACTTCGGGATTATCAGTTGGAGAAACGTATTCCAGAGATGATCGAGGTTTTTGAAAAACAAGCTGTGGTACTCACATCTGTCGCGGAGTATCTCGAAAAAGCAACCGGAGAACAGAGTGACAAAGTAGCTATTTTGAATGCCATGGTTGTACAGCTCAAGGATATGGCGGCAAGGCCGGAAACCGTTCCGAAACGATTGGATACATTCAAAATTAATGTCGGTGGCCTGGGCACATGGATTCTGACTGTACGTGAGCAACCGATTACGATGGATTACCTGGTTGTAGCTCCTTCAGGACAAGAAATGCCAAAGGCTGAAGCGTCTGCGTTCCAACAGGTGAAGCATGAACTGGGTGCTTATGTCGCTTCCTACACGGAAGACTATGACAGTATCGGTAACGTGGAGAAAAAGAAGGACTCAATCACCGTATGGATCACCACCGGACGGGATCAGGCTCAAGTGCTTAAGGGCATGATTGACGATACGTTTACACCGGATACCGATGTGTCTGTGCAGCTGAGACTTGTGCCGCCAAATATTTTGTTGCCCGCAACGCTGGCCGGAGAAGGTCCCGATGTGGCGATGCAAATGGGTGAAGATATTCCTGTGAACTATGCGATGAGAAATGCCGCAGCAGATCTGAGCAAGTTTCCGGATTTCAAAGAGGTGGCTAGCAGATTCCGGGCAAGTGGAATAACACCTTATGAGTATGACGGTGGAGTGTACGCACTACCGGAGCAGCAACATTTCCCCATGCTATTTTACCGCAAGGATATATTGAATGAATTAGGTTTGGAGCCACCAAAAACTTGGCAGGACGTGTATAATGCAATCGCTGTATTGCAGAAACACAATATGGAGTTCTATCTGCCGATTGAAGATACGCTGAACAATGCCAACATGGTTCCTAACGCCACATTTGCAATGCTTTTATATCAGAATGATGGCAAGTTCTACAACGAAGACGGGAAAAAGAGTGCGCTTGATTCAGAAATTTCGATGGAAGCTTTCAAACGCTGGACGCAATTTTATACAAATTACAAGTTCCCGTTGAAAGCCGATTTTCCAAACCGTTTCCGTACAGGAGAAATGCCAATCGGCATAGCCGACTACACGACCTATAACATGCTGACTGTATTAGCACCGGAAATCCGCAACCTGTGGGACTTCACGATTGTGCCTGGCACACAGCTTCCGGATGGTTCTATACGGCATGAGGTAGCTAGCGCGAGCAGCGCAGTCATGATGCTCGAAAATGCCAGCAACAAAGAAGCGGCATGGAAATTCATGAAGTGGTGGACGGATGAGTCAACCCAGATCGAGTACGGACGAGAAATGGAAGGTCTGATGGGCGCGGCTGCCCGTTACCCTACAGCGAACATTGAAGCATTAGAACAGTTACCTTGGCCAGTGAAGGATTACCAGAACCTGGAGAAGCAATGGGAATGGGTGCAAGGGATTCCGCAGATGCCAGGGGGTTATTTTACAGGTCGACATTTGGATAATGCTTTCCGAAAAGTCGTTAACGCGAATGAAAATCCACGTGAGGCTTTATCAGACTATGTACTGTATATTGACGATGAGATTGAACTGAAACGCAAGGAATTTAATCTGAAATAAAGGAAAGGGAGGGTAACGGTTGCAAGCTAAAACATCCAAGACAGCCGCCGCTCCTGTTATGCATACACGCCAGGTCGGCTGGTGGTCCTTATTGAAAAGGAATCTGTATCTCAGCAGGCATTATTACGTCTTAATGGCACCATTTATGCTGATCTTTTTCATGTTTACAGTCATCCCGGTCGGCATATCGCTCGGTCTCAGCTTTTTTCACTTTAATATGCTGGAGTTGCCACGTTTTGTTGGTTGGCAAAACTATTCCCGGTTGTTTCTGAACGACGACGTATTCCTAATTGCACTCAAAAACACGTTGCTGTTTGCAGTGATCACAGGTCCAGTCAGTTATATTGCCTGTTTTTTATTTGCTTGGATTATCAATGAGCTGTCTCCTAAAGTCAGAGCAGTTATGACATTGGTTTTCTATGCACCGTCAATCTCAGGTAATGTATTTTTCATCTGGCTGATCATTTTCTCTGGTGACAGCTACGGTTATATGAACGGTTTTCTTATGCGCCTTGGCGTGATTCTGGAGCCGATTCAATGGCTTTCTAACGAGAAGTATGTACTGGGCATCGTTATATTGGTGCAGCTATGGCTTAGTCTCGGAACCAGCTTTTTGGCTTTTATTGCCGGTTTGCAGACGATTGACCGCTCGCTGGTGGAAGCCGGAACGGTGGACGGTATCAAAAACCGCTGGCAGGAGCTTTGGTATATTACGCTGCCATCCATGAGACCTCAGTTGATGTTTGGTGCAGTCATGCAGATTACAGCATCGTTCGCAGTAGCCGAAATTTCGATTGCCTTGGCTGGATTCCCAAGTGTTAACTATGCAGCGCATACGGTAGTCACCCATTTGATGGACTTTGGTACGATTCGCTTTGAGATGGGATATGCTTCAGCGATCGCAACCGTGCTGTTTGCATTGATGCTTGGAACGAACATTTTCACGCAAAAAATGCTGAGAAAGATAGGTGAATGACGATGACCAGCAAAGTACGTGCCGTCTTCGGCATGCCGAAGAGACTTAACCGGTCATTTACCGTCAGTTTCATGTTGTTTGCGCTACTGGCTGTGTTCGGATCATTTATGGTGCTTCCGTTGATTTATGCGGTCAACAATGCCTTTAAGCCGCTGGATGAGCTGTTTATCTTCCCGCCGCGCTTCTGGGTGAACAATCCGACGACAGAAAATTTCGCAGATTTGATTAATCTGATGGGCAATTCCTGGGTACCCTTGTCTCGATATATTGCCAATACACTACTCATTACACTAGTGGGCACAGCTGGGCACATCCTGCTTGCTTCAGCAGCAGCTTACCCCTTGGCGAAATATCGTTTTCCTGGGTCAAAAATATTATTTACCATTGTTATTCTGTCATTGATGTTCTCGCCGCACGTTACGGCAATTCCGAACTACATGGTGATGTCCTGGCTTGGTTGGATCAACACACACGCTTCCATCATTGTTCCTTCGCTGGCGTTCTCACTAGGACTATTTCTAATGAAACAGTTCATGGAACAGATTCCTGATGCATTGCTGGAAGCAGCGAAAATTGATGGCGCGAATGAATATCGAATTTTTTGGAGCATTGTGATGCCTAATGTGAAGCCAGCATGGCTCACACTTATGATTTTGCAATTCCCTGCCCTATGGGGAACAGACGGCGGTAGCTTTATTTACAGTGAAAATCTCAAAACGTTGCATTATGCACTCAGTCAGATCGTGCAAGGCGGGATTGCCAGAGCAGGGGTTGGTGCTGCCGTAGCGCTACTGCTCATGATTGTACCGATCACGCTGTTTGTTATCTCTCAGAGCAGTGTGATGCAGACGATGGCTACTTCAGGCATGAAAGAATAGAAAGGAGGCAGCAAAGTGCAGCATAGCACGCGAAAAAGCACATGGAAAGAACGTAAATGGGTCATCATGGGCATGGTCTGCCTCCTGCTGTTCAGTTCAGCAGCACTGCCTGCAAGCGCAGACGGTGATCCAGATGCCTATCACTATTCCTATTACGGAGATACCGTTCCAGCTCCGGCTGCTTATGAAGCCACAACGATTATTACGGGCAAAAAGCTGAATATAACGCCTTTCAAGGAACCGAGTGATATGCATGTAACCGCAGATGAGCGTGTCTATGTGCTTGACTCGGGTAATGGACGAATTGTCGAGATGGATCGCGACTTCAAGCTAGTACGGACAATTGAGTCGTTCCAGAATGACGGCAAAACAGATCAATTAAAAAACCCGCAAGGATTGTTTGTAACGGAAAAAGGGGATTTACTGGTGGCTGATTCGGATAATCAGCGGGTTGTACACTTGGATAACAAGGGACAGCTCGTGAAAATTGTATCTGAACCGAAGTCAGACTTGTTGAATGAGGACTTTCAATTCAAACCTATGCGGATTGTGATGGATCAGGGTGAGCGAATTTACGTAATGGCCGCAGGTGTATTTGACGGCTTCATGGAATTCAGCGCCGATGGCGAGTTTTCCTCTTTCATTGGTGCGAATAGGGTTCAGGTCGATCCGGTTGAATATCTCTGGAAACGATTCGCTACTCGGGAGCAGAGAAGTCAGATGGTCATGTTTACCCCGACCGAGTTCACCAATCTGGATATGGACGAAGAAGGATTTATCTACGCCACCAGCGGTGATCGCGGCAAAGATCCGATCAAGAAGTTGAATGCTCAGGGAACAGACATTTTGCGGAGAGAAGGATATTCAGCACCTCAAGGTGATCTAAGGTATACCACGGAAGCTGGACCATCACGTCTGATTGATGTCGATGTAGGGGACAGCGATATGTACTCTGTACTCGATTCAAACAGGGGCCGCATCTTTACCTATAATGGCGACGGTTATCTGCTCCATATTTTTGGCGGCATCGGGAACCGGATGGGTATGTTTAATACACCTGTCGCGCTGGAGCGAGCGGGAGACCGGATGCTTGTTCTGGACAAAGCGCTTGGCGAAATTACCGTATTCCAGACGACAGAGTATGGACGCACACTACATGATGCCGTGCGCAGTTATTACAATGGCGAAGAAGATCAGTCTTCGGAACTGTTTGCGAAGGCTGCCGAGATGAATGCCAATCTGGAATATGCCTATGCAGGTATTGGTAAAGCGTTGCTTCGCCAGAAAGAATATGCCGAGTCGGCGCAATACTTCAAGCAAAGCATGGAGCGTCAAGGGTACTCCAAAGCTTTTCTTCTCTATCGGAAGGAACTGATGCGTGAACACTTTTCATGGGTGATGTCCGGTATATTCCTGGCTGTAGCTGCGTTCGTCACTATCGCCATCGTTCGCAGGCAGAAAAGGAGGACAACGAATGCAGGCATCAAGTAAACAATTGTACCAGTATCCGCTGCATCTTATTTTTCATCCCTTTGACGGGTATTGGGAATTGAAATATGAGCGGAATCAAAAAACGACACTGGTGATCTCTTTAATGATTATGGTGTTGCTCGTCTTCACTAAAATTTTGCAAGCCCAGTACAGTGGCTTTCTGATTAACTTTAACAATCCAAAGTATCTGAACAGCCTGCTTGAGATGGTGTACGTTGTCATTCCCGTGTTGTTCTGGTGTGTGGCCAACTGGTCTTTAACCACATTGATGGATGGCGAGGGCAAGTTCTCTGAAATTTTCATGTCAACGTGTTTTGCCCTGGTTCCGATGTTTCTGGTGCATTTCCCGTGGATCTGGCTGAGTCTCGCTATTTCTGCACAGGAAACGGCATTTTATTACTTCTCTAATGCGATTGCGGTTTGCTGGACCGTGTACCTGTTATTTGTAGGCAACATGACTGTGCATCAGTACACACCAGCCAAAACGATTCTAACGATGCTGCTCACGCTTGTAGCTATGGCATTTATGGCTTTCTTATGCTTGTTGTTCTTTAGCCTTGTGCAGCAGATTGTCTCTTTTGTCTACACGATCTATCAGGAATTAGTGCTTCGGGGCTAGGAAGGAGGAAATCAGAATGAAATATGCCGCAGCAAAAAAATTAACCGGAATACTGCTTGTGAGTAGCTTGCTTCTAAGCGGTTGTCAGTTCTCGCCATCTACAGCGGCTCGCGAGACGGCAGCAGATGTTAGTCAAGTGGAGACTCCTTCCCTGCCTCCCGGAGAAAAACTGAAATCTGCTTTTAGTGATACACGCATTCCCGGCATGATCGGCATCGCCCGAAACAATGCTTTGCAGTTGTTGATCAACGAGGAGACTGCTGAAATTGCCGTTATTCATAGTAAAAGCGGACAAATCTGGCGCAGTAACCCGGAAGAACGCGAGAAGGATGGCATTGCAGCCGGAATTAACAAGGACCTTTTGTCCTCCCAATCCAGACTCAGCTTTTTCAACAGCTCAGGCCAGAGCAGTATGGTGAATTCGTTCACGGACAGTGTTCGGCATAAACAAGTGAGTTACGAAACATTACCGAACGGGGTACGCGTTCACTATCAATTTGGCAACACGGAGCGATCCATTGAAGATCTGCCAGTGAAGATAAGCAAGGAACGTTTCGAACAATATGTGCTGGCTAAGCTCGATAAATCCGGCGAACGGGCCTTGAAAGTCGGATATGCAGAAGATAAAGATGAAGGCGTATACAATCGGATTGACAAAGCTATGCAAGGTCTGCAACTTACCCGTGCACTGAAAGCTTTCGAAGACGCCGGATACACAGAAGAAGATCTTGTCAAAGATCACACCGAGCATGGCATTGAGCAGGAACGAAGCGGGCCACGTCTATTCATGCTCACGATGGAATATGAACTGGACGGAGAGCAGCTTAAAGTGCGAGTGCCAGCTTCAGGTATCCATTTTCCAGAAGAGTATCCCATCAACACTCTGTCTGTGCTGGAGTACTTCGGAGCTGGAGGCTCCAAAGAAGAAGGATCGATTCTCGTACCAGATGGTTCGGGAGCGCTCATCCACTTCAACAATGGTAAGTTACAGTACCCATCCTACCAGCAGGATATTTACGGTCCAGACTTAACGATGAAGCTGCGTGAAGCCAGTTCCAGTGAAAGCAAAGCAAGATTGCCTGTCTTTGGCGTGATTCGTCCGGAAGGTGCTTTCCTGGGCATTATCGAAGAAGGGGATGCGGTGGCTGTAGTGAATGCAGATATTAGTGGGAAGCTGAACAGCTACAATAACGTATATCCCAGTTTTTATGTCGTGAACAAAAGTGATATTACACTTCAGTCCAGTGACATGGTTCGCACATTACCGAAGTTCCAGAATAAACCGACGTCGTCTGATTTTGTGGTTCGTTACGCTTTTGTAGGCGAGGAGCAGGCTTCGTATTCTGGTCTGGCCTCACTGTACCGGGAGTACCTGGTGCAAACCGGGGGACTTCCTGAAATGAAATCGTCTGAGGAGCAGTCTGCAATGCCGTTTTATCTCAAGCTTTTCGGAGGCATGACAACAAGACAGCATATGCTCGGCATACCTTATAATTCCACGGAGGCTCTGACGACGTTTGATGAGGGAAAAGAGATTCTTTCGAAGCTGATGGAAAAAAATGTGTCGAACATTCAAGTGCGTTATGCCGGATGGTTCAATGGCGGACTGCACCACAGATTGCCGGATTCCATTAAGGTGGACGGAGTAATTGGCGGAAAAAAAGGAATGAAAGAGTTCAGCGCTTTTACGAGTGAAGCGGGAATCGGATTTTATCCGGATGTAGCTGTACTTAACGTGCAATCGAAAAAAGGATTCAGTCCATCGAATGAGGCTTCCCGGTCTTTAACACAGGAACCAGCGGTCCTCTATCCAATGGATCTGGCTTTGGAGCGACGGACGAAGGATGTATCTGCTTCCTATGTCCTCTCACCGAATGAGATTGACGATGTGACAACAGATATGCTGAAGGACATGGAACCACTCCAGGCGGGAGGCATCTCTCTGAAAGATATGGCAGAACAGTTAAACAGCGATATGAATCCGAAGAAATTGCTTGATCGTACGCAAGCACTGGATACGGTTCGAAAATCTTTGGATCAAATTAAACAACAAGCAGGCTCCATTGTGGCTGAAGGCGGTAACGCTTACGCGCTTCCTTACATTACAGGCCTTACGGATGCTCCGATGAGCAGTAGTCGGTTCAAACTGGAGGATGAAGAAGTTCCGTTTTTTCAGCTGGTCGTTCACGGCCGTATTCCTTATACCGGTTCTCCGTATAATCTGTCCACGTATACCGATGCAAGACAGTATGTGCTGAAGCTGATTGAATATGGAGCGAGCCCTTATTTTGCCTGGTTTAATGCCCCGGGCCATGTGGTGAAAGAAACGGATTACAACCATCTCTATGCCGTGAATTACGAGCAATGGATGGATATGGCAGCTGAGATTTATACCGAAGTTAGCCAAGTAAACAAGTCGTTCACCGGGCGTCCAATGATTACTCATGAATCTTTGAGTGAAGGTGTATTTCGAACAACCTATGAAGGCGGAGGATATGTAATTGTCAATTACAATGACTCTTCTGTTGAAGTAGAGAATCATACCGTTGAAGCCCTAAGTTATGTGACTGGTGGTGAGCAGCTCTGAAGACACTCCTGAAATCGAAATGGGGAAGTCGTACGTATGCTCAGCAAAAAGCAATGTGGGGTGTCATCTACGTACTTCCGTGGCTGATCGGATTTGTATTGTTTTTCTTCGTTCCGCTACTGGCGTCTCTGCGATACAGCATGAGCACCATTCAAGCTAACGCAGAAGGAATAGCGATTCAATTTACGGGGTTCGCCAATTATATTCAAGCACTTACCGTAAATACAAGCTTTAACCGGGCACTGATTGAGTCCATTACAGATGTACTTGTGAATGTACCGCTTATTGTCATTTTCAGTTTGTTTCTTGCAGTCATTCTGAATCAGAAATTCAGAGGCCGAGCTGTGGCAAGATCGATTTTTTTCTTGCCTGTTATTCTGGCTTCCGGTGTCATTATGTCGCTCGAAAGCACAAGTTTGATTGAAGCTGTGAACCAGAACAGCACAGGCGGAAGTGCTTTTGGCACATTGGAACTGGAAGGTCTGATGCTCAATGCAGGCGTAAGCGAATGGATTGTTACGTATTTAAGCGGTGCAGTTGATCGAATCTACCAGATTGTCAGTCAATCGGGTGTACAAATTTTGATCTTCCTGGCCGGTATTCAAACGATCTCCCCGCAGCTCTATGAAGCGTCCAAGATGGAAGGGGCGACTGGATACGAGGCATTCTGGAAAATCACGTTTCCGATGGTCAGCCCACTTATTTTTGTGAACGCGATCTATACGATTATTGACTCCTTTGCGAATAATGCGATGACCAAATTGATTCGGGACACGGGATTTGTGAAATTTGACTTTGGTCTTAGCTCCGCGATGGCATGGGTGTATTTCGTAGCCATTGCCATTATTCTAGTGATCGTATCGATCATTTTCTCAAAACGAGTCTTCTATCAAGATTAGAAAGGAGGGCATTCCGCGTGACGACATCACGATTATTATCGCTTGAGCAATGGAAGAGTTGGCTGTGGTCTATCATCCGATTTGTTCTGATCACCGGACTTTCCTTTGTTATTTTATTTCCGATATTCCAAAAAATATCCACATCGATCAAGGCCAAGGGTGATCTCTATTCGGCAGTAGTTGTATGGATTCCGCAGAACTTCTCGATCGACAATTTTAAGCAGGCCATTCGTGTCATGGATTACTGGGTAACGCTGTTTAATACGTTTGCATTGTCCGCTACAACAACACTGTTGACTACAGCCTCATGCGCGCTTGCAGGTTATGGATTCGCCAGATTGAAGTTCAAAGGAAGCAACTGGCTGTTTGCAGGAGTCATTCTGACGATTCTTGTTCCGCCAACAACCATTCTTATTCCCGTATATCTCAATCTGAAAAGCTTTGATTTGATGGGGCTGATGACGCTGTTTTCCGGGAAGCCGGTGAACTTGCTCAATACGTACTGGCCGTTTATTCTGACAGCCGTTACCGCAAATTCACTAAAGGCAGGTTTGTATATCTTCATATTCCGCCAATTTTTCAGAGGCATCCCGAAAGAAGTAGAGGAGGCTGCATATGTTGACGGCGCAGGCATCAGTCGCACATTCACTCGCATCATGTTGCCGAATGCCATTCCATCCATGGTAACCGTCATGCTGTTTTCCTTCGTATGGCAATGGAACGACAGCTTCTACACAACAACATATCTGACTTCGAGTAAAGTCATGTCAACACAGTTATCGTCGTTGCCGTACAATCTCGCTCAACAGGTGACAGACGGTGCAGCCTCTCAGGCCGATCCGTTCTATCTGAGCATGATTCAGGATACAGGTATTCTGCTTGCAATTCTCCCGTTAATTATTATTTATTTATTTGTGCAACGATATTTCGTGGAAAGTGTGGAGCGTACAGGTATCGTAGGATAGCCGTTTGGAGCGAAGAAGTGTACAGCTATAACATGTTCAAACATTCCTAAACGAAAGGAGGCATATCTCATGAGTGATTCCAAGAATTATATTAAGGACTATTCCAAGGAAGCTTACCTCAATGAGGTGAGTTTCACCGAATGGCGTACAGCTAATCTTATGTGTTACAGCCCGCATTATCATTGGATATGGAATGGCTTAAGGGAGCGCGCGCCAACCGAGTCTAGATGAGGTTAAATCTTGATCTTGCTAAATATCAGGTTTGAGGGTAGCTTCCTATCGCAGTAATGTAAGCCAATTTAATCAAACAGGAGGAATAGCAGTGAAAAAGTTCATGATGTCTTGCAAGCTTTTACTCGTTCTGGCATTACTGATTACGATTGCTCCCTGGGGCGGTAGCCAAGCTGATGCTTGGGTAGGTATGCCTATGGGGAAACTAAAAGTGAGTGGCAAAAACTTGGTCAACAGCAACAATCAACCTGTACTCCTTAATGGCTGGCATCAACCTTCCGGCGCATACTGGACGTATCAGGACAGCAATTATTACCTCAACCTTCATGGTAACAATCGTCATGCCGCAACATTGGCCTATCTGAAAGACATCACAGACACATTTGCAGATACCAGTCCGAAATATGGCAGCAATCATGGCTGGAAAATGAATCAGGTGCGTCTGTTCATTGACCGTCAAGACATGGGAGATGTGGCGGCAGGTACATACAACTTTGCCGGTGTGCAGACTGTGACGCAGAACGTCATCATTCCTTATATCCAGTATGCAAAAACCAAAGGGGTATATGTCGTTTTGGGACTGGACTTCACGTTGAAGGATGATCAGGCGACGACAGCTGCAAACTTGCAAAAGTTCAATCAAATCTGGGGGTATCTTGCCTCCCGTCCAGAGATTAAAAGTGCAGACAACGTTCACTTCGAGCTGATTAACGAGCCGGTGAAATCGTACGCTAACGGACACTGGGGTGGTTACAACGGGGAGAATGATTTTGTGGATCACTGGAATGACTTGCGTAATTTCCAAAACTCCATGATCTCCACGATTCGTAATCAGGGCGCAGACAATGTGATCTGGGCTGCGGGTCTAGGTTACAATCAGTTTTACAGCCTGACAGCAAGTCATCCGCTTACTGACCCACTGAACAACTACGGTTATGCTGTACACTGGTATCCAGGATACGGAGCGTATGATAACTTCAACATTTTGCAAGATCAATGGAATACCAACGTCAAGGCGGCTGCCGATAAATATCCAATCAACATCACAGAAGTGACATGGTTCAAAAACAAGCCAGGTGATTCAGCTTATTGGAATCTGTTCAATGGTAGTAATGAAGGTTTCGGAACGAACACCAAAAGAATTTTCAATGCGGCAGGTAATGTTAGCATCGCGGCTCATATGAATGGTTTTATCTTAGAACCGGGCGCACGCAGTTCATTCGCTGATCCAACCGCAGGACTGAAATGGGATGGAGATGCTTCACGCAGTGCGATGGGACGATTCTTGTTCACTTGGTACAATGAGCGCTCCCAGAATTACGGTAGTGGTACTCCAACCAATCCAACGAATCCGTCTACAGGTCTGGTGTCTGGTGCAACGTACAAAATTGTAGCGCGTCATTCCAATAAAGTAATTGATGTTCCTGGTGGGCAAAATCAGAACAACCTCCAATTACAACAATGGAGTGATCTGGGCGGTAATCCTCAGAAGTGGGTGCTAACCTCCATTGGTGGGGGCAACTACACGCTGACGAGTGTGAATTCACCTGATAAAGTGATCGACATTCGTAACGGTACACAGACCAATGGTGAAGCTGTGCAACTTATGGCTAATCTCAATACAACGGCACAGCATTTCAAAGTGAATGATCTCGGCAATGGCTACTACAGCATTATCAACGTCAACAGTAATAAAGCTATTGAAGTTGAGAGCGCTTCCACATCGGATGGAGCCAAACTTCAACAGAACACCTACTCGGGTGCAACGAACCAACAGTGGAAATTCGTAGCGGTTAGTAATTAACTAACCTCAACATTTCCATCACGAAATTAGTGGCAATAAATAACCTTTTCAGGTCATCTGATGACTTGAGAAGGTTATTTTTATTGTACCTATGTATGGATACAACGAAATGGGATGACTGAAAAGGTTGTTATTCATTGCCTTTGTCTCGTGAAGTTGCACATTACGCTGGAGAAATCAAGTATTGTATAGCTACAGGTGTAAATGTACCATAGGGAAGAAGTTGTACCTTCACTGTTCAGAAATGCCCGTTGTATCATGAAATGATGATCATACACCGTTAAATGTAAGCGCTTGATTAGAAAAAGGGGGGAGTACATTGAAACTCCTATGGTCCAAATTTTCACCGATGTTCCGTCGTTATTTGATTTCGTATCTAATCATTCTAATGATTCCACAGATCGCCGGATACGCCTCTTATCGGGCATCCATTGAAGCGGCAAGGGCCAGCTCGATAGAGAACAGTCTGAAGTCTCTGAATCTGGGCAAAGAAATCATTGAACGGAATCTGCTACAGGTCGAAGCGTTTACGAGGCAACTAGCCATTAATCAGGAGCTGTACCGTTTGATTGCCGATCCCAAACCACTGGATTCCTACAATGTTTATGGCATAGGTAAAATGCAGCGAAGTTTATCCATGTACAGCAGTACAAACGAATACTTATCCCATTTTTTTATTTACATTCCAAACTATAACGTCATTATTACACCCAATACGGTCTATTACAGACCTGAACATTATTACGCAGCCAACGCGTTGGAGGGTATGACCTTCGAACAGTGGAGCGAAAACATATTGAAAAAGCCACACTTTAATGAGATTATTCCACTTCAGAATTACAAACGTGAAATAAGCAGCAACTTGCGCACCACCGCACCGGCAATTACCTTTCTGCAATCCTTGCCGCTGAATAGTTTCAATAAACCACAGGCTACCATTGGTGTTTTAATTGATGAAGATGAGATGGCTAGCCTGACCCAGCATATCGTTGATCAGTATGGCGGCTGGACTTTGGTTCGAGATGCGAACGGCGAAATTATCTTCTCACGCGGTATTGAAGAAGGAGAAGCGCAGCGTTTGGCGCAAAATGTGGGTAACGATTCGAATGAGGTACAGCCTATTGAAGATGGCCGGCTGCTCATATCCATTCATTCAGATCGAAACGGCTGGAGTTACATGGCAGGTATTCCCGAGAAAGCACTTATGACCAATGCGGATCAGATCAAGAAAGTGACATTGGCCTTTACGCTTGCAACATTGACGCTTGGTTTAGGTTTTGGACTGATCCTGGCCTATCGAAATAGTGCCCCCATCTACAAACTGTTGTCTGCCTTCCGAGAACAAGTCAGTGAACCTTCAGGTAAAAGGCGTAATGAGTATGATTTTCTAGCAAGCCATATTCATCATTTAATCGCCAATAATCAATCGCTGGAGAACGCGCTGAATGAACAAATTCCGCTCTTGCGCGATGGATTCATCAAACGTCTGCTTACGGGTGAGTTCTATACTACTCGTGAACTGGAAGCTATTTCTTCTCAGACACAACTATCCATTGAGAACAGCCAGGGGATCACTGGTTTGCTCAAGGTGAATGGTTATGCGAGTCTGGATAGCGAAGAAACGATTCAGGAGCTTGGTGTGGCGAAATTAATTATCAGACAGACGATGACAGAATGGAACGAAGGTCTGCTGATGACGGACTGGGGCACAGATCAGATTGCTTTTATATGTCCCGTAACCGAGATGCCGCTGGAAACAGCAATACGTCATTGTGAGTCTGAACTCAGCAGATTAACCGAACTCATTTATAAGGAATACCGGATATCAACAACAATCGGTACCGGAGCCGCATACGAAGTTTGGAATGATGCAGGCCGTTCATTTGACGAAGCCAAACAGGCCATGGAATATGCGATTCATATGGGAGCAGATGAGCTCGTCCGATTTGAAGATACATTGAAGGAAAATGAAATGTACTATTATCCCATTGAGTCAGAACAGCGCTTGCTGAATACGATCAAGGCAGGAGAACTGGAAGAGGCTCTTCGTATTTTGGATCAGCTGTTTGCACGCAATTTCGAAGAGCGCGAACTTTCCTATGAGATGGCACAACAATTTATTATGGAGTTAAAGGGAACATACCTGAAGCTGGATGAGCCCAAAATCAAACACGATGATTCCTTTGCAGAAGAATACAAAAATGGTGTCACCAGTATCCAGATTACCGATTCCATTGCCGCATTACGTGGTAAATTCAAGCGCTTAACCGAAGATATGTGCAAAGAAGTGCTGCGAAAAAGATCATCCACACATGCGGATACCGTACGAGAAATTACGTGTTATATTGAAAATCATTATGGCGACGCGAATTTGACGATCTGCCGAATCTCCGAACATATGGGGAAATCCGAAAAATTCATCTCCCAACTATTCAAAGAGCACACCGGAGAGAATCTTTCCGATTATGTGGAGCGGGTGAGAATCAATGCAGCATCTGAACTGCTTCGGGAAAGTAATCAGACCATCGATGAAATTGCACTTTCTACAGGATATAACAGTGCGCATTCATTCCGCAGAGCATTCAAGCGTGTACGCGGCATATCACCAAGTGTATTTCGGAAGATGGATAATTAGGTCGCTGAATGTACGCTGCTTATATAGTATCTATGCGTATAATGTACGCTGATTTCCGAGATGTACCTTTACGATTTCCCCAGGCCGAACTTATGATATGGGCACAAAGAAAGCGCTACCAATACAAGGTGACGCTCACTTCAACCATAGGGTTCACTGACTGGGGGGATGATTCTGAGAACAACAATAACAAGTGAAAGCAAGTCCGGTGTGAAGGAGCGCAAGCGATCAACATTACAGCATGCGCTAGCCAGAAGTTTCAGGAGGCATTGGCAGTTATATCTGCTCATATTGCCTCCGGTGGTGTACTTTATCGTTTTCAAATATGTACCGATGGTGAATACGGTCCTTGCATTTAAGGATTATAACGTCATCAAAGGAATTTGGGGGAGCCCTTGGGCTGGCACCAAGTATTTCGACCTGCTTTTCCAGAATCCCGCTTTTATGACTTTAATCAAAAATACGCTTCTCATCTCGTTTTACAGCCTCATCGTCGGATTTCCGATCCCGATCTTGCTGGCACTGGCTTTAAATGAAATCAAAAACATGAAGTTTAAGAAAACCGTGCAGATGGTAACCTACGCACCGTATTTCATATCCACGGTGGTTATGGTATCGATCATTATGCTATTCCTCTCGCCGAGGCTTGGTATTGTCAATACCATTGCAGGTGCACTTGGCTTTGAATCGGTGAATTTCCTTGGTAATCCAGACATGTTCCGCTCAATCTATGTTTTTTCTGATGTATGGCAGAGCATGGGATATTCAGCAGTCATCTATCTGGCTGCGCTTGCGGGCATTGACCCTTCATTATATGAGGCGGCCAAAGTGGATGGAGCTAATCGACTGCAGAAGATTATTAACGTGGATTTGCCCGGCTTGTTGCCGGCAGCCGTCATTATTTTAATTTTGAGCGTCGGGAACATTATGGCGGTAGGATTCGAGAAAATATATTTGATGCAAAACCCGTTAAACCTGTCTGCTTCAGAAATCATCTCCACATATGTCTACAAAATGGGACTATTAAACGCCAATTACAGCTTTGCTACAGCGGTTGGTTTGTTCAACTCTCTCATTAATCTCATCTTGTTGTTAACCGTCAATGCAGCCGCAAAACGGCTGTCCAATACAAGCCTATGGTAACCACACGGAGGGGAGGAGACTTGAAGGATGTCTAATTTACAATCACAGGCAGGTCGTTCACGAGCAAACAAAAACCCTGTCATTAGAGAATCGCCTGGGGATCGCTTGTTTATTACGGCAATCTACATCATTCTGTCACTCGTGCTGGTTGCCGTGCTGTATCCTTTGATCTACATCGTAAGTTCGTCACTCAGCAGTCCGTCAGCCGTTTCTTCAGGCAAAGTCTGGCTATGGCCGGTTGATCTGTCATTCGAAGGATACAAGGCTGTATTGCGAAATGAACAGGTGCTGATGGGATACGCCAACTCATTGTTTTATACGGCATGCGGCACATTTATCAGCGTAGCATTAACAATTATGATCGCTTATCCATTGTCTAAAAAGACCTTTGTTGGTCGCAGTACGCTGATGATCTTCATCACGTTCACGATGCTCTTTGCCGGTGGTCTGATTCCAACATACCTCGTTGTTAAATCCCTGGGACTCATTGATACACGCTGGGCGCTTCTGATTCCCAATGCGATCTGGGTGTGGCAAGTCATTATTGCACGAACCTTCTTTCAAAATTCCATACCGGATGAGCTATCCGAAGCGGCTGATATCGATGGCTGTAGTGACATTAGGTTTATCTTCAGTGTCATCCTGCCGCTTGCCAAACCCATTATTGCGGTGCTGTCGCTGATGTATGCGGTTGGTCAATGGAACGCTTACTTCGACGCACTTATTTATCTGAAATCGCAGTCGCTCTACCCGCTACAGCTGATTTTACGAAGTATTCTTATTCTAGGTAGCTCAGGCAATATGGATGCTTCCGAAATGATCAAACAACAGCAAATGGCTGAACTGATGAAGTACTCCTTGATTGTCATGGCCAGCTTACCGGTTCTGATCATCTATCCTTTTGTACAACGTTATTTCGTACAAGGCATGTTGATCGGCTCAGTTAAAGGATAAGTCAATTACAACTTTCATGAGGGAGAGGATTTTATTGAAGAAAATAAGTGCGCTTGGATTAATAGGTGTGCTGGTTCTTACGTTGGTACTAGCAGGCTGCTCGTCATCCGATAAGAGCAATGGGGAAGTGGATGCGGACGGGAAAGTCCCGATGAATGTGTTTGTGCACCAAGGATCGGATATGAACCTCGCAACCAATAAATTCACGAAGAAAATGGAGGAAAAGTTCAATATCAAGTTCAACTGGACGACAGTTCCTTTTGATGGAGCAGCTGAAAAAAGACAGATATCCCTGGCTTCCGGGGACTATCCAGATCTGTACCTGCTCATCCCTTGGGTAGATCGTTTCTCACAGACTGACTTGTTGAAGTTCGGGCAACAGGGTGTGATCCTGCCGCTGAATGATCTGATTGATCAGCATGCGCCTAACATCAAGAAGGTGCTCGATAGCAATGATTACTACAAAGCAATGAATACCGCACCTGACGGTAAAATTTATGGACTGACCGGGCTGAATGAGTGTTTCCACTGTTCGTATCCAAACAAGATGTGGGTGAATACCAAATGGATGGAGCAGCTGAATATCAAAGAACCAACAACGACAGAAGAGTTCCGGGAAATGCTGAAAGCGTTTAAAACGAAAGACCCGAACGGAAACGGCAAGGCAGATGAAGTACCTCTGAGTGGTTCTACGGAGAACTTTGGTGTACACATTATTCCCTATCTGATGAATGGTTTCATCTATGACGATGACCGGAATTACCTCATTCTGAATCAAGGCAAAGTTGAAACGGTAGCGAATAAACCGGAGTGGAAAGAAGGTCTTACGTACATCAAATCCTTATATGATGAAGGGTTGATTGATCCGGGTTCTTTTACGCAAAATGTAGGTGCCTTCAAGAAAATTGGAGACAATGCTGACGCACAGCTTCTGGGTGCAGGAGCGGCTATGCATCCATCCTTGTTCGTAACCACGGCTGAAGGGTCACCGTACGGCAATGATTACAATCCGATTCCACCATTAAAAGGGCCAAATGCTGAATATGCTTCGTACAACTATCCGGTCGATCCTGGTGCAACATTTGTACTGACCAACAAAGCCAGTGAGCAAACGCAGATTACAGCCATAAAAATGCTGGATTACTTCTATACCCAAGAAGGAGCTATGGCTTCATATCTGGGCGAAGAAGGCTTAAGCTGGCGCAAACCGGAAGAGGGAGAAGTGGCTCTGAATGATCAGGTACAGCCGCTCTATAAAGCGATTCCGCTTCCATCCGGAGAAGAACCTCGTAATGACAGCTGGGCTGCATTAAGCCAGTACAATCATCACCGGGCATATCGCGATGCAGAAGTACAGGGAACAGATATCTATGCCAACGATGGGTATGAACGTCGCCTGTACGAAGCAACATTGTTGATGGAAGGTAAAGAACCTAAAGAGGTTTTCCCGCATTGGGCATTGTGGGTTGATCCATCCCTTGCGGATGAAACCAGCATGATGCAAACCAATATCAAGGATTATATCGACCAGAATGCGTTACAATTTGTTACAGGAGCAAAGAGTTTGGATAAAGACTGGGATGAGTATGTGAAAGGACTGGAAGGGTTGAATATGAATCGTTATCTGGAAATTATGCAGTCCGCGTATGATGCTTCATCCGTGTCATCCAAATAAAAGAACAAATTAAAGGAAAGACGGACCTTACTCGCAGCATGCGGTGGGGCCCGTCTTTTTTGTCATATTTGCGTCTTAATATACCCGATATCTTCCGCTTAAGGCGAGCATGGTGAAGAAATAAAGACAGTTATCGTAATAACGACGTTTTCCTTGGCGGAGCGGTGTGTTCCAGAATAACCGAACAAAATCATCTGCATGAGGGCCATCTGCTGCCAGTGAAGCCATCGCATTGGTTGCCAGCAAACCTACAGGATGTAGTGCAGGTTCGTCAAAAGCCTCACCCTCGATCGTATACCGGCGATAATCCGCTACGTCGATATCACTGAAAAAGGCCTGAATCCGATTGGATTGTTCCACTTGCCACGGATCTTTACGGAACCATTCCCAGTCTAGGGCAATGTTAGCTGCTACGCGATAGGCATCACTGTAAAAATGCCTGAAATCCCCGTGCGGCTGAATCGGAGCAGGAGTGCCGTCATAATTGGCGTATTCAGGCGAAAGCCCGGTTACCGGATGACAGGCTGTACGCAAATAAACCCGGCTTGCTTCGGCAGCTTCTTTCCAGAACGTCTGATCTGCTTCATTCGCGTATTCGGCAAACAGTTCATAGAAATGAGGAAGATGATAGGAAGGGTCGCTGAAAGGTAACTCTGGAATAAACTTGATTAGTCGGTTACTCGCTTCCCACATGGGATCGCCTTCACCTTGTTCTCCTTGATGCAGACAAGCATGTAGAATCTTCTGAGCTTGAGTTCTGTAATCATAAGGGGCCGGCCCATCACCCCAGCGATTCGAGGCAAAAAATAACGCCATGGCAAAGAACTCTTCACCATCAGGAGCAGGCCCCGGAGATAGACGGGTTCCATCCGGTTTGCAATGCCATGCAAAATAATCCTTGTATCGTCCTTCCGTATGTTGCATATAGGTATGAGCATAATTCCACAGACGATCAAATTCCTCTTTTTTATTCATCTGTACAGCCATCATCATGCCATAGGACATACCTTCGGAACGAACATCGTCGTTACCCGTGTCCAACATATAAGCTTTGTCTTCGCCAACAGGATAGTAGATTCGTGTATGTTCATCTCCATAAAAAAGATCATTCCAAGTCTGTTCCAGCCTTGCGTTGATTTCTTCTTCGTTATACCCCGATTTGTGAAAAAGATTGACATATGTACCTGTCTCATAAGCGCCTTTTCCTGTGATATTCATGAGATCCTCCTTCTAAAATGCTTATATATGAAAGTATATCATTCGTAATACTACTCAAATTAAAGCGTTTACATGGAAAATTATAGGTGTGATATACCATCTATTTCCATTTCGTGATACGGATGATATATTTAGGCAAGTCCTATAGTTTATCAGGTTGTTGTTAAATTATGTAAGCGCTACACTCGGAGAGAAGGAACCGCCTGATATCGACATCAGTCAAGTCCAGGTTTCTTCACATGGCAATACTCAGAGTGTAAATTTTCGCTGGAAGGTTGGTGAGGATGTAACATGCTTGGCGATTCAGGAGATGTAGATGAGAATCAAGGAACCCATGCACCACGTGACCCCGTAGGAGTTACCGTTTCATCATTTGAGGCTGAATTTGATTATAACTCTCCGACTTATCTTGACATGATCGACAGATCACTCCTGAATTTGGGGAACAACGTCAGATTAAAGAGAGCGATCGAGAAAGCCAGACGTGGTGAACCTGTTGTCATTGCTTTTATTGGGGGATCGATTACTCATGGCGCTGGTGCAGCACCGATTCATCTCCAAAGTTATGCCTACCACTCTTATGAACACTTTAAAAAAATGTTCGCTTCGATGGACAGCAGTGCAGTAAAGCTGATCAAGGCGGGTGTAGGCGGGACGCCTTCGCAACTTGGCGTCATTCGTTATGAGCGGGATGTGCTCCGGGATGGCAGCGTGCAACCGGACATTGTCATTATCGAGTTTGCGGTAAACGATGCTGACGATGAGACGCGTGGAAACTGTTACGAAAGCTTAGTATTGAAAGCGCTTGCTTCTAGTAACGAACCAGCGGTCATCCTGCTTTTCAGTGTGTTTAAAAATGATTGGAATCTTCAGGATCGTCTCGCTCCTGTAGGCTTTCATTATGATCTGCCTATGGTGAGCATGAAGGATGCTCTTGTAGAGCAGTTTCAGAAGACGAAAGATGAAGGTGGCATAATAACCAAAGAGCAGTACTTCCATGATATTTATCATCCCACGAATGTGGGACATCGGATCATGGCGGATGCACTGGCGAATTTGTTTCGTGTGACAGATCGTACGAATCTCGATCAGAAAGAAGATGAATTAACGAAGTTACCGATTATTGGAAATGATTATGTGAATGTCAAACTATTGGATCGGAAAAACGGGGAGCAGATTGGCCAGATTGAATCAGGAAGCTTCAGTCTCATAGACACAGAGCTCCAGATGACCGAGATGGACGATCATGATTATGGTACACCGCTTTTTCCGAACAACTGGATGTATGTTCCTGGCGAAACAGCTGGTGACAAAGGTTTCGAGCTGCATTTGCGGTGCAGCCGGCTCATCCTGATCTTTAAAGACTCGGACAGTGATAGCTTCGGAACGGCCCATATTAAAGTAAATGGTGAACTTGTCAAAGAGGCGGATCCGCACCAAGTGAACTGGACTCATTGCCATGCCATGCTTCTATTTAGTAACAAGGAAGTGGGGAAACATGTTATTGAGATTGACATGGCACCTGGACAGAAGGACAAGCAGTTCACCATTCTGGGTTTTGGTTACGTTGATTAGCGGGAACTTGATTTGAGGTTTAGAGGATTTTGCTAACCGTGAAAGGAGTAAGACCAATGATAGCTTCAGCATCTGCTGGTTTTGACCAGTATCGTGATAACATAACACGCGGCGTAGTTGAAACGATAGAGTATGATTCCAAGACGGTTGGCAACGTGCGTAGAGCGATGGTATATACGCCGCCAGGCTTTTCTTCGGAGCTTACCTATCCAGTACTCTATCTGCTGCACGGAATTGGAGGGGATGAGAAGGAGTGGCATACCTATGGTTCTCCTGCCATCATCCTGGACAACCTCTACACCGATCATCTCATCCAGCCGATGATTGTTGTTTGTCCTAATGGGCGTGCAATGTCTAACGACCTTGCGGAAGGTGACCTCTTTGATCCTGAGAAAATTCGGGCATTTGAACAATTTGAATCGGATCTTATTCAGGATCTTATCCCGTATATGGAGTCCCGTTACCCGGTAGCTCAATCAAGGGACAAAAGAGCCATTGCTGGCTTGTCTATGGGTGGAGGACAGTCTTTAAACATTGGACTACGTAATTTGAATCATTTTGCATGGGTTGGTGCTTTTTCAGCAGCGCCGAACACTAAAGCGCCGGAAGTACTTGTTCCAGATCCCGCTACAGCGACATCGCTTCTGTCATTGCTCTGGGTGTCTTGTGGTGATCAGGACAATCTGATTCAGATTAGTGTTGATGTTCATGAGTATATGAAGCAGCATGGCGTACCTCATATTTGGTATGAAGAAAGCGGAGGGCACGACTGGCCCGTATGGAAAAATGATCTGTATCTTTTTTCCCAGCGTCTCTTCAGGTAAGTGAATTACAAAAAATAAAAATATCAGGAGGTTTTTCCCTATGTTCAAATTCGGCAAAAAATTGTTGACCGTTGTTCTTGCAGCTTCCATGAGTTTTGGTGTATTCGCCGCTACGACGGGTGCTACAGATTACTGGCAGAACTGGACGGATGGCGGGGGTTACGTTAATGCTGTGAACGGTTCGGGTGGTAATTACAGTGTCAATTGGCAAAATACAGGGAATTTTGTTGTTGGTAAAGGTTGGACTTACGGCACACCTAATCGTGTGGTTAACTATAACGCTGGTGTATTTTCACCTTCCGGCAATGGTTATCTGACGTTCTATGGCTGGACCCGTAACGCACTTATTGAATACTATGTGGTAGATAACTGGGGCACATACCGCCCGACAGGAACTTACAAAGGCACGATGACTAGTGACGGTGGTACGTATGACATCTATACAACCATGAGATACAATCAGCCATCTATTGACGGGTATTCAACATTCCCGCAATACTGGAGTGTTAGACAATCTAAACGTCCAATCGGTGTGAACTCCCAAATTACGTTCCAGAATCACGTAAATGCGTGGGCGAGCAAAGGAATGTACTTAGGGAACAGCTGGTCCTATCAAGTGATGGCAACTGAAGGATATCAAAGTAGCGGTAGCTCGAATGTGACTGTCTGGTAGTCGTCATTATCGTTTTTTTCCAGCCTAGATTCAAGCAAGACAGGTCTACGGATCTGTCTTGCTCTCAATTCCCGTTTTAAAGGAGACTTCCAGATGAGAAAGTGGATGGTATTTCTGCTCATCGCAGCTGTTGTTGGATTAAGTGCTTGTTCGACAGGTGGCAGTACAACCGTGAGTGATGATCTTGTATTGGTAGAGGGTGGGGCATTTAAGAGCAGTAAAACCAGTTATAGCGGCAAAGACATCAAACTGTCTGACTTTTATATCGGCAAATATGAAGTAACCCAGAAACAATGGGCAGACGTTATGGGGGACAATCCCTCTGGTTTTAAAGGTGAAGATCGGCCCGTTGAAAGAGTGAGCTGGTACGATGCAATCGAATACTGTAATGCACGTAGCATGAAGGAAAATCTCAAACCGTATTACACCATTGATAAAGAAACGATGGATACGAATAATAAGAATGAAAACGATAATGTCAAATGGACTGTAACCATCAATGAAGATGCGAATGGATATCGGCTGCCAACGGCAGAAGAATGGGAATATGCCGCAAGTGGCGGACAAAAGAGTGAGAATTTTACTTATAGCGGAAGCAACAATCCAGACGAAGTGGCGTGGTACTGGATGAATGCCGGTGAAAAACCGTTAACAGGAGATTGGAACTGGCCTGCCATTGAAAACAATCGGAATCAAACCAAGCCAGTCGGTCAGCAGAAGGCCAATGAACTAGGCATTTATGATATGTCTGGTAATGTGAGAGAATGGTGCTGGGACTGGCACAGCCACCCGGAAACCCCGGATAACACTTGGAGAGTCAGCAAGGGAGGCGGCTGGGTCAGCAGTGTAAATACAGAAGAGATTTCATATCCAGGAAAATTCGATGCGAATGGCCTTGGTCCCGATCAGGGATTGCGAGTCGTACGTAGTAAATAACGAGGCCTGTTCATTTAAAATGGGCCTTCAGGCATTTCGCCTGGTAAAGGGAAGCAATCTTAAAAAATGAATATGAGTTCTTTAAACTTTGCTATAGTTCGTCCATTATGTAGCATATAAAATGGAAATACCAACCAATGTAAGCGCTTTACAAAAATAATTAAATCGATTACTTGCTGTTGAATCTAAGAACGAAAAGGAGTTGTGTTCATTTGTTTACATGGTTGGAATCAAAGGTGGAGGTGTATTGATGAAGAGGAAGACATGGTTCACATTAATGGTATCGGGAGTGGTTTCATTATTTATTTCGGTAAGCGCTTTCGCAGGATGGGTGTTTTGGGAACCGTTGACGTATCACAATGCAAGTACCTGGCAGAAGGCGGATGGGTATTCCAACGGTTCCATGTTCAATTGTACGTGGCGGGCAAATAATGCTAATTTTACGAATGATGGCAAGCTGCGGTTGAGTCTGACAAGTCCTTCAAACAACAAGTTTGATTGTGGTGAATATCGGTCAACGAATACTTACGGGTATGGTCTGTACGAAGTAAGCATGAAGCCTGCTAAAAATACAGGAATTGTATCTTCTTTTTTCACCTATACCGGTCCTGCTCATGGCACACAATGGGATGAGATTGATATCGAGTTCCTGGGCAAAGACACAACGAAAGTCCAATTCAATTATTATACGAATGGCGTTGGAAATCATGAAAAAATCGTAAATCTGGGCTTTGATGCGTCCCAGGGATTCCACACGTATGCGTTTGATTGGCAGCCAGGTCACATTAAGTGGTACGTCGACGGTGTGCTTAAACATACGGCTACAACCAATATTCCGAAAACACCGGGTAAAATTATGATGAATATCTGGAATGGAACTGGTGTGGACGGATGGCTGGGGTCATATAACGGTGCTAATCCATTGCATGCCGAATATGATTGGGTGAAATATACAAGTAATTAACAGAAGCTTATGACTACTCAGGAGTAGCCATATAGCCACATGAAACAGAGGAGGGGATCTCATCCCATGCTCCTCTGTTTTTTATGTTCATTTTCAATCTTTACAGAACGAATAAAACGTAAGATGATGAAAGAAAAGGGCAAAATCGATCTCACTTCGAGAGGATGGAAACATGAACATGAGCAACAACAAGGATACCAATAACAAGCAATCACCTGAGCAGTTTATCGAACTGTTGGGTCAACCATACGATGACAAGCAGGTACAAACGTTTCTTGAACCCTTCGGTGTAAAAAGAATAGCGAAGCCAGACGGTCCTTTTCAGGATGACATCATCTGGTCTGTTAAAGCATCTGTGCGTATTGATGTGTATCGCTCCCCCAAAATCAATACGTTAACCGGACGTGATGATCTCCCTGCGGATGAGTGGATCATTGGAGCGATTTATTTTCTTGCACCGGGTTCGGACGATCGAATTAAAAAACCGTTTGCCGGGCAATTGCCCAAAGGCATAACGATGAATGCAACACCTGACGAATGGATTGAAGCATATGGTCAACCGGATATCTATGAGCAAGGTGACTGGCTTGGCGGCAGTGGCCCTTATCTGGCTTGGCGTAAATCCGACATCAATATTTCTGTTGAATATGAAACGGATGAGGACAGCAGTGTGATCACATGTGTTAAGTGTTGCTTAATTGGCTGTATGGGCGCCTGGAAGAGTGATTACCCGGAAGTGTTTTCCCCCTAATTAACAAGAGAGACAGAAGTAAGACATTGTACTAATGCAACATATGTATTCACTTTTTAATATCCTAAATAAATACAATAAATGTTGCAATATTAGTATGGGCATCCATATGGTTCATTCATTATGATGGACTCTGTAGACAACATCACTACATACAGGGGGACACACAAGTTGAGAACAATCAGGAAAAGAAAGATTGGCGGTTTGGCTTTGGCCGGAATGTTGGCGCTTACAGCAGTTCTGAGCGGGTGTAACAGTGGAGCAAGTAAAGAGGCTGCACCGAGCACACCGAGTACTGCACTGGAATTGAAGGACGGGAAGTATGATCCACCCGTAAAACTTACTTATTTACGTCCTTGGGGACCCGAAATCAAATTCAAATCTGGTGAAGATCAGGACAATAACGTACACACGAAATGGGCAAAAGACAAGCTCGGCATTGAATTGAAAAATCAATGGGTGTCACCATCCACCAACAACGCGTTTGAAACGAAGCTTCGTCTGTCACTGGCTTCCAATGCAGAAATGCCGGACATCATCTCGTATCGCGGTGACTTCAATCTGGCACGTGAGCTGATTGAAACGGGCAAATTCGTCGATGCTGGAGAATTGTTTGACAAATACGCAAGTGATACCTGGAAAGCTGCCGTGAATGAAGATCCTTCCGTATGGTATCCGTATATGCAGGATGGTAAACGGATTGGTATTCCGATTCTGGATTACTCCTACAACAGTGATCCAGTGATGTGGATCCGTGAGGATTGGATGAAGAAGTTTAATCTGAAAGCGCCCGAAACGCTGGCTGATCTTGAAGTGATCATGGATACGTTTACGAATAAAGACCCAGATGGCAATGGTAAAAAAGACACTTACGGTCTGACCATCGGATTCAAAAACTGGCTCAGCACATGGATGTCTGATGCTGGTTGGGTCTTCGGAGCCTATGGCACGATGCCAAATCAGTGGAATCTGAACGCAGAAGGCAAACTGGAGTATGGCTCTGTAAATCCAGGAGCAAAACAAGCTTTGGCAACACTGGCTGACTGGATGAAAAAAGGATACATTCCAGAAGAAGCCGGGGTCTATGATGAAACCAAAGCAGCAGAAGAGTTTACAGCAGGTAAAGCAGGAATTGTTGTCGGACCTCACTGGATGCCGTCATGGCCGCTCGAAGATGTGAAGAAAAACAATCCGGAAGCGGAGTACAAAGCTTACCCGATTCCATCTGGACCTGATGGCAAAGCAGGCAGACGCGGTACCGCGAACGACAACGGTGTAATTCTGATTAACAAAGATATGAAGAACCCGGAAGTCTTTTTCACATATCAAAACTATCTCTTTGATCACTATGCAAATCCAAAAGCAGGTGATGAATTCGAACACGGCTTCGCTGAAGGCTACGACTGGGCAATGAAAGACGGCAAAGTAACAACGGATGCTAGTGTGACAGGCGGTTATGCACCTGAGAAATACACATTAACGTTTGACGGTGCACGTATCCCGAGTCTGAACATGACTACGCTTGCGAAGTTTGCTAACGGTGAAGAAGCTACAACACCTTTCGAGAAAAAACTCAAGTCTGGTGTACCAGCACCAATGGTGGAAGCGGCGAAGATTGTTCAGGATCAAAAAGATATCGCATTAAAACAGATGTTCACAGGTGCACCAACGATGTCCATGCAAATGAACAACGACATCTTAACCAAAATGGAGAAGGACCTGTTCTCACAAATCATCTATGGTAAAGCTCCGGTGGATGCTTTTGATACGTTTGTAGAGAAGTGGAATTCTTCCGGTGGAGATCAAAATACGAAGGAAGTTAATGAGTGGTATCAATCCGTAACTAGCGGCAAGTAAGTACGAGCGAAGTAACTTGATTTTGTCCGTTATTTCATTCTAACGAAGCTGCTAAGGCAGGTAGAAAACTACAAAGAAAAGGCCTTGCTGGAAACATTCCAGCGAGGCCTTTTTGCTTCACACCGGCAGATTCTCTCTATATTCCTGCGGTGTCAGATCGTAAAACTTTTTGAATACCCGAATAAAATACGCCGTGTTGTTGTAGCCCACAAGCTCCGCAATTTCGAATACCTTGGCGCTGGATGAGCGCAAATAGTATGCTGCTTTTTCCATCCGTAACCGATAGACATAGGCTGTCAGCGCTTCTCCAGTCTCTGCCTTATACACTTTGGAAAGATACACCGGGTGCAGATGGACATGATCGGCAATAGCCGGTAGGGAAACATCGGAAGCCAGATGCAAATCCACAAAGCTTTTGACACTGCGAACGATGGTGCTGTGATTATCCTTAAGCTCCTGTTCTGCGTCTTCACTGATGGAATGAAGTGTGCGGATCGACCAGTCTTTCAACTGCTGGGCGGTAGCATAGCTTGGAGCCTGAAAGTATTTATACGTTTCGGCAGGAAGGACAGAAGAGATCTGTTTTCCGTTCTTGTGGATGATATAAGCAAAGGCTCCAGCCAATGCATGATAAACCTCAATCGTTGTTTCCGCGATATCATGATGTTGGGCCGATTCGAGCAATTCTTCGAAAATGATCTCAATCTTCTGTTCCACATCGTCAAAGCGACCAGCTTCGAGAAGACTAATTAAGGTTGGGGGTTTGTACAGAGAGCGGATGGCAGGAAGGGGATGTACATCCTTATCATCTGATGCCGTAATGAACAAGCCCTGAGCATGTCCCATACGCTTCCGCATGGATCTGACAGCACTCTCATAAATCTCTCCGATCTCATTAGGAAACTTGCCCCAGTGAGAGACTGCGATTGAAATAGCCCCTTTTAAATATAACTGAACGTTTGTCTGAATTTGGGCAGCGTAATGTTCCAGCAAAGCTTGAGGTTTCTCCTCTTTGCTCACATTATGCATACCGCCTTTTTTGACACTAACCAGTACAACCAGATAATCATGGACATCCCGCGTATGCCACATATGAAAATGGTGCTGCGTCACCTCGCTGATAATGTTGCTAATGGCATACTGCATCAGTGAAAGATCATGGTCAGCCATCTCGGATAGATGCTCTTCCATTCGAATGACAAGCATGCCCAGCTCCTCACCTACCGAGTAGGGCAGATTTAGTAATTCCAGCTTGTCCGCGAGTGCGGAGGGGGTATAGGTTTTTCCTGTCAGCAATTCATGAAGCATCGTAGATTGCAATAACGGCAAGTTATCCTGGAATGCATGTAAGGCACGTTGATAGGAGGCCGCCGCTTCCCATTTTTGCTTGATCCGGTCAACGAGTCGCTGTACGGTTTCGATCAGATCTTCATCACTTACAGGCTTCAGCAAATAATCAAAGCTTTCCTGAGCCATCGCTTGTTTGGCGTATTCGAAGTCGGCAAAGCCCGAGAGTAAAATCGTCTGCACATGCGACCATTTTTCGTGAATTGCCGTGATTAATTCAATACCGGACATCTCCGGCATCCGAATGTCAGTGATTACGATATCAATATCATGATTCTCCATAATTTCCAGCGCTACAGCACCTGACAACGCTTCGTGTACAGTGCCGATTCCGCAGCTTTCCCACGGAATGGTCTCCGCCAGCGTTTCTACTACCGAACGTTCATCATCAACTAACAAAATCTGTAACATGTACTTCACCTACTCATTGATATTGTTGTACCATGTAATGCTTACTTTAACGCCTCCGCCAGGCGTATGTTCATAGCTTAGACCCGCATCTTCACCATACAAAAAAGACAAACGCTGATGAACATTCCAAGTTCCGCATCCCATGTTGCCATCAAGCGGTTTGTTCAGATTATCAACCAATTCTTGCATCTGATTCTTGGTCATACCCAGCCCGCTGTCCTCGACGGTGATCGTACACATTTCATCCGTATGATAACCCGTTATATTGATATGACCGTCTTCTGTACGGGGTTCAATGCCATGAATGATAGCGTTCTCAACGATAGGTTGTAAGCTCAAACGGGGTAACGTTTTATGAAGCATATCGTCCGGTACATCGATGGTAAAATGCATTCGCTCCAGCCGGAGTGCCTGGATTTGCAGGTAATTTTTCACCATGTTCAACTCTTCTTTGATGGTGGCCTGATCATTCTCCGACCTGGTGATGTATCGATAATACTCACCTAAATTAAGAGCCATCGCCACAACGGCTTTCTCATTTTTCATCCTCGCCATATTTTTGATGTAGAAGAGGCAATTGTATAGGAAATGCGGGTTAATCTGTGATTGTAACTGCTTCAGTGTGGCCTCACGTCTTCGGAGTTGTTCTTCGTACACATTCTCAATCAACTCCTGAATTCGCTGTGCCATGATGTTAAATCGTGCAAACAATAAACTGAACTCATTACGTGACGAATGATGTAATCGAACAGAGAAATCTCCGGTCGACAAACGGTTCGTTCCCTTCACCAATTGAAGCAATGGAAGCTGCACACTACGATACAGCACATACAACACAACAACACTCATGGCAATTAAAACGGCTATGGAAGCGTAGAAGAGATTGCGACTATTTGTGATCGGCCCTAGAATTTGCTGCATAGGCACGTAGTCAACATAGTACCATCCTAGACTGCCTGACTCTATGTACGAAACATAGTATTCTGTGCGGTCGAGCGTCGTGGTGAATCCGCCTTTTCCCTGCAACGACATCTCTTTCAGCTTGGACTGAATCGCAGTCAATGTGCCATTTCCACTACTGTTGCTAATTAAGCCAAACTCGGGATGGAACATAAAGGGGTCACCTTTGTTATTCAATTTGTTCTGATCCAGCATATTGATCAAATGATGTACTGGAAAGCTGATCTTGGTAATCAGTCTCGACTTCCCAGGGGTGTCAATCGCTGTCGTTGGATCGGTCGTGTACCACTCGAATTGATTATGCTTATATGCCCATGATTTCGAAAGTGGCTTGGAAAATTCATCCTCCGCATACGGGATATAAGCATAATAATCCGTAGAAATGACTTTTTGCAACCTTGGAAAATAAAGGGTGATGGTGGAATGCCATTTGCTGGCTGCATTATACAGATTCATCTTTTCAAGAATAGCGCTTCCAACTTTGACACGTTCATAAGGCACATCTGTGTAATCCGGCCGCTGATATTCCTGTATGCTCGAATCTTGCCCAATGGACATTCCATAGAGAGATAGTTGGTAGATATTGGATTCTACAGAATCGGCAAAAGTGGACAAATGATTCATAGTATTGTTCTGAATTTCGTGTTCGATCACCCGTACACTTTCCCGGTTCGAATAGGTGTACAGAAACAAAACCAGGACAAGCAATGCTACAAATAACAGTGTAATTTTGGTAAAGACATTCAGACGAGCGAACAATGCGTGGCCTCCTCAACTCATTAAAATATTGTTATCGTTGTTGCAATATTAGGATATAGATTGCTAATAACCGTTGCTATAATTTTAATATACAAGTTCATATCCACTTGTAAAATACAAATTTTAGAACATGGGGGATGTAGGGGTGAAGGAACATACGTTAGAAACGCCTCGCAAAGGGCGTGCCATCAAGGCAAGACAGCGCTGGAACATGCAACGGAATTGGTCCTTGCATATGATGCTCGTACCAGCGGTTTTGCTGGCAATTGTATTTCAATACATACCAATGGGCGGGATTGTGATTGCTTTCCAGGATTTTAAACCATACCTCGGATTTACCGAATCCAAATGGGTAGGTTGGGATAATTTCAAGTATTTATTTTTATACCCGGACGTAGGCCAGGTCATCTGGAATACACTGGTGATTGCATTTTTCAAAATTATCGCAGGTTTAGTTGCTCCATTTCTGTTTGCGATTTTGTTAAACGAAGTTCGTATATCTGCTTTTAAAAGGGTCAGTCAAACACTGGTGTATCTGCCGCATTTTCTGTCATGGGTTATCCTGGGCGGAATATTGCTCGATATTCTCTCGCCGCAGGGCGGTATGGTGAATAAACTGGTCGTTGCACTGGGCGGAGATCCGATCTTTTTCCTGGGGGATGGAACATGGTTTCGGATAACACTCATTGTTAGTGATGTCTGGAAAGAATTTGGCTTCGGCACGATTGTATTTCTGGCTTCTCTGTCCGGTATTAATCCGGCACTGTACGAAGCTGCGGAAGTGGATGGCGCAAACCGGTTCAAGCAAACGCTGTTCATTACGATTCCTGCCCTGATGCCGATCACGATCGTACTCATGACACTCTCGATCGGAAACATTTTGAATGCTGGGTTCGATCAGGTGTTCAACCTGTACAACCCGCTCGTTTATGACAAAGGTGATATCATCGATACCTTCGTATACCGTCTTGGTATCCTGAACGGCAAAATGAGCTTTGCAACGGCTGTAGGACTTTTCAAATCTGTCGTGGCAACCATTCTGATCGTTATCTCATATCGCATGGCTTACAAATTGGCGAATTATCGCGTGTTCTAGTAGAGAGGAGAAAAGGGCTTGTATTACAAAACAAAAGGCTATCGAATATTCAGCGTTGCGAACTATATTTTCCTGGGCGTCTTATCACTGCTTTGCATTCTGCCCATCATTCATATTTTGGCCGTTTCGTTCAGTAGCATGGCACCGGCCTCATCCAATCTGGTCGGCTTCTGGCCGATTGGCTTTACGACAGATGCATATGTCAAAACGTTCGGTAATTCCAATTTCATTAATTCCTTGCTGGTCTCGGTTAAACGAACAGTCATTGCTACTATAATCGGTATGGTGATTATGCTTCTGACAGCTTTTCCGCTGTCGAAGGAAGATCTGAATTTCAAAGGCCGCTCGATCTACACCTGGTTCTTTGTATTTACGATTTTGTTCAGCGGAGGTCTGATTCCAAGTTACATCCTGGTGCAGAAGCTGGGTCTGATGGATACGATCTGGGCGCTGGTACTGCCAGGTGCACTGTCCGTGTGGAATGTTATCCTGATGATGAACTTCTTCCGCGGTCTGCCTAAAGAGCTGGAAGAAGCGGCTTACCTGGATGGGGCAGGTCATATTAAAACGCTCGCGCTGGTTTATATACCGCTGTCCATGCCAGCGATTGCAACCTTGTCATTGTTTACCATGGTAGGTCAGTGGAACTCTTGGTTCGACGGCATGATCTATATGTCCGATGTCAAAAATTATCCGCTGGCTTCCTTGCTACAAACCATTATCGTGCAACAAGACCTCAGTAAAATCAACGTGGACCCGTCCATGCTGGAGAATGTTTCCCAGCGTACGGTTCGCGCAGCACAGATTTTCATCGGGGCATTGCCGATCTTGGTCATATATCCATTCTTGCAACGCTTTTTCGTTAAAGGTATCGTCATTGGGGCAGTAAAAGAGTAGTACTGCCCTGCAAGTGACCACACATTCTAGGGAGGAATATGAGTGAAAAAAGGGTTGGCTTGTCTCGTAGCAGGAAGCATGATGGTTTCACTAGCAGCTCCGGCATTAGTCGGGGCAGAACAGATGAAGCAACAAACGGTAACGGAGCAGGGGCAGGCATCAAGCCTGCTTCGGGCGCCGTACAAAGATTTGAAGGGACATTGGGCTGAAAATGCTGTGATGCGTATGCAGGATATGGCGCTAACCAAAGGTTATGCGGATGGCACATTCAGACCGAGTGAACGTATCAGCCGTGCTGAATTTGTTGTGATGCTTGATCGGGTGTTCGGATTCGCAGGAGGATCAGGAGCGGCGTCATACACAGATGTTAGTGAAAAAGACTGGTATTATGATGCGGTTACACGTGCAAGCGGATCTGGCATTATTCAGGGAACCGATGCATCACATCTGTCTCCCCAGCTTCCGATTACCCGGCAGGATGCTGTCGTGATGGCAGATCGTGCGTTTCAGTTATCGACAGGCAGTGAGAATAAAGCGCTTGATTCTACATTTAAAGACGAAAAAGATGTAGCCGACTATGCAAGAAATGCGATGAACTACTTTGTGAAAAATAAAATTGTAAACGGATACAATGGAAATCTTACACCTGAATCCAACATTACGAGAGCAGAAGCTGCTACGATGATGTCTACTTTGATAGCAGATATTCATAGCAAACCCGGCACCTATGAATCCAATGTAGATGGCAATCTGATCGTTCGCTCAACCGATGTGACGCTGAAAAATACAACAGTTAACGGCAACTTGTTACTTACAGAAGCCATCGGAGAAGGTACAGTGATGCTCGACGGAGTAACGGTCACTGGAAGTGTAATCGTGAAGGGCGGAGGAAGCCACTCGATCGATATTCATAACTCTAAATTGAATCGAGTTCTGGTCGACAAAAACGTGAGTCCGGTACATGTGAAGATCACAGGGACAACACAGGTTGAAGAGCTATTTGTCGAACGCAAGGCTACAGTTGAATTGTCTGCCGAGAGTACAATTAATACTTTAAAAGTAAATAGTAAAGCCCGTAATACGATGATTGAGAGCAAAGGTAAAATCAAACTGTTGGACGTAGATGCCACCAACGTATTGCTAAATGGGAAAGCGGTTGCACCAGGGCAATATAAGGATAACATTACGTCTGGGACAGGACAGTCCGAGCAACCAAACACTGCTACACCAGGTACTTCTAACGGTGGCAGTAGTTCTAGCTCAGGCGGGGGCGGATCTTCCAATTCAGGAGGAACGACACCATCCGTTCCGGGCACTCCTTCAGGTGAAAAACCAATTCCGGCAACGACGATTCCGGATGAGCAGTGGGAAATGGTCTGGAATGATGAATTCAATGCGCCTTCCGTGGATGCATCCAAATGGACCATTCAAGATACGGAGCTTGTGTACAACAATGAGTTGCAATATTACAGCCCGAATAATACACGTATTGTGAAGGATGGCAACCGCAATGTGTTGCAGATTGAAGCAAAGCGGGAGCAGAAGGGCAGTAAAAATTATACTTCCGGCAAACTGATTACGAAAGAGAAGGGCGACTGGACGTACGGAAAAGTGGTTGTGAGAGCGAAGCTTCCCATCCAGCAGGGCATGTGGCCAGCAATCTGGATGATGCCTACGGATGAAGCGCATTATGGTGGATGGCCTGCTTCCGGTGAGATTGACATTATGGAGCTAATTGGCGGCCAAAACAAAGATCATGAAATCTACAGCACGATCCATTACGATTCAAAGAAACCAGACGGCTCTCACGGACATGATCAGGGAAAATTTACATTGCCGCAAGGTGAATCCTTTGCCGATGAATATCATGATTTTCAGGTGGAATGGTTGCCTGGCATGATCCGGTTCTATGTAGATGGCAAACTGCATCATCAGATTAACAACTGGCAGACAACAGCGGCTGGACAGCCGGAAAGCTACACGTTCCCTGCACCGTTTGATCGCCCGTTCTATCTCATTCTCAACCTTGCGGTTGGCGGAGACTGGCCGGGATCACCGGAGAATGATTTTGTTTCCGAGAAGATGAATGTGGATTTTGTGCGGGTGTATTCGTATAAAAATATGGATCAATGGCCTGACGTGACTTCCAGTCCGATTGAGCCTGAGAAACAGCGCGCACCGCAAGCGGACGGTAACCAGATTTACAATGAACGCTTCACCAAAGGTGCAGATGCAAATGGTGTTCCTGCGGACTGGAAGTTCATTACAAATGCTGGCGGAGAGGGCAAGGTTGAAGTTGTCGATGATCCGATGAAAGACAAAGTTGCCAAAGTAACGATCGCCAAAGCAGGAACTGAAACGTATTCGGTACAGCTCACTCAAATGCCGATGTATATCAAGAAAGACAAAAAATATAAAGTCGAGTTTGATGCAAAAGCTTCTGCAAACCGGATTATCCGCTCCAAAGTAACTCAGTTTGAGAAAAGCTGGACGAATTACTCTGAAGAAAAAGCATTTTCAGTCACAACTGATTGGCAGCCGTATGAATACGAATTCAATATGCGTAATGGTTCAGACAACAATGCACGCTTCGAATTTAATCTGGGATTAAACGAAGGCGAAGTTTCGGTAACCAACGTGAGACTGACGGAGATTGGGGAGGCTGATCCACTCCCAGTGGAACGAAAAGCACTCCCGGATGGGAATTACGTATTCAATGGTACATTTGATCAAGGGAAACAACGGCTCGGCTTCTGGAACACTGACATTCAATCCGATGCTGAAGCACAGGTATCCGTCAATAACTTCTTGAAATTCCCGATCATGGAGAGACAACTCGTTGTCGATGTGAAGAAAACAAATGGTCAACCTGAGCAGGTAGCTGTTGTTCAGCCCGGTATGAAGTTAGAAGGTAACACGACCTACGGGTTCTCGTTTGATGCCAAGGCAGATACGACAGGCGTTATGGATATCGGTTTATCTACCGAGGAGGGCCATGACGTGCAAGTTAATCAAGGCCAGCAGATTCAGATTGGGTCTGATATGAAAACATACACTGGTGAAATTGTGATCAGAGAAGGTGATGCTACAGCAACATCTACATTAAAGCTTTTATTTGGCGGGGCTACTGGCAAGCTTTATGTAGATAATGTGCGGCTGACGAAACGTGGAAAACCGGTAGCGATTCAGAATTATACTCATATTCCTGCCACAGATGCTTACGTGATGCAGGGATTACAGCTTGAGAATTCCGATGAAGGCGGCGAGCATGTTAGCTATATGGATGAAGGGGATCTACTTCAATTCAAAATTACTGCAGCGAATGAAGGTGCATATGCCTTCTCCACACGGATGGCAAGTGCAAAAGCTGATGCAAAGGTACGTTTTACAGTCAAAGATGAAGAAGGCCATACCGTTGCAAGTTCTAATCTTACGTTAGGAGATACTGGCGGCTGGCAAACATATAAAACGGTATATTTTCCGTCGGTATCTTTGAAAGCAGGAACAACGTATTACGTGAATTTTGAAGGAAACGAGTACAACACACGCTGGCTGGACATCTCTCGTAGTATAGTAAAGAATGGCGAGTTGAGTACAGCAACATCGGATTGGATGGTACCTGCTAGTGTCACTACGGCGACATATAGTAACGACCAAGGCATTAGCTTAACTGTACCTGGTACAACCCAGAATTGGTGGGATGCTATATTACAGCAAGGACAGCTAGCGCTTGAAGCAGGGAAAACGTATCGTCTAAGCTTTGATGCTTCGGCTACAGTACCGAAACCAATGCAAGTGGTTGTGTCACAAACGGGAAGTGATGATGTGAAGTATTTGGAGCAGGCAGCTGAACTGGCCACAACGAAACAGCCATATGCCTATACCTTTACGATGGGAGATACTGCGGATGAGGCGGGTTTATTAAACTTCGGCCTGGGTAATTCACTGGAGCCGGCAGCCGAACATGTGGTATCCATTCAGAATGTAATGCTGTTTGAGGTCAACCCCGGTGCAGACGAGGGTGGGCAACCTGTACATGTCAATCTCATCAAAAATGGTGACTTTACGCAAGGAACGAACGGCTGGTTCCCGTATGCGGCCAGCAATAAGCCGGAAGACTTGATGCTTAGCGCTGACAATCAGAAGTTGCAGGCTCGGATTGGGCAAGTTGGAGAGAATCCATGGGACCGGCAGTTGATTCAGGAAGGCTTTGCCATGCAGCAGGGATACACATATAAACTGACGTTCAAAGCAAAAGCGGATAAAGCACGCAAGCTGGGTGTTGGAATTGGATGGGTAGACATTCCTGCAAATTATAAGTGGACTGGATTCTATGGCAATCAAATGAATCTGACGACGGAAGAACAACAATTTACGTTTACGTTCCAGGCGACCGAGGCGAGTTATGCGAACAGCCGAATTGTGTTTGACATGGGTAAGATCGATGGTACTGAGCAAGCCGATACCACGATTACACTGTCTGATGTAAATCTGGTTAATATGGGGAAGACACAATAAAGCGTTATTATAAGATGTAAAGGAACGATCTTTAATGGAGATGTTTCCAAATGTAAACCGATTATCAAGCACATAGTCCAAGAAGTGACGAAGCAGAGATTCTCTGCTCGTCCTTTTTACTTTACGTATCCTTGGGATTTCCCTTCCATTGACAAATGAATACGTTTTAATTTATTTTTAAATATTGTTGACAATCTATTTTTCTAGTAACTATAATTTATATTGTTTTGCCTAATTTATTCGTCAGTCACTTTTAAGGGGTTCCACCTGTGCGCGAAGCTCCTTCTCAAGAAACTGTCTACAGCGCCTGATATCTTTGCGCCCTTAAAACTTTATCAAGGAGACTGAGTAGAATCATGAAAGTATTAATTGTGGAAGACTCGATTTTTGTGCAGAAATTGATGAGCAAGTTGATTAGTGATCATATTCCGGATTGCGAAATTCGAACGGCCACCAACGGAGAAGACGGTTACCAACTTTATCAAGATTACAAACCTGATTTGATAACAACAGATCTTTTGATGCCAGGACTGAATGGTCAGGATATGTTGCGTTTGATTCGAGAGAATGATCAGAATGTCAAAATTATTATTTTGTCTGCGGATATTCAGAAGGCTACCCGTGAGGAAGTGGAGGAGCTGGGCATTTCAGGATTCCTGAACAAACCTTTAACTGCAGAAAGAGCAGGTACATTGCTCCAAATGATTCAGGTGGCACGTTATGCTGAATGAGCTACAAAAAGATCTGCTTACTGAACTTGTCAATGTTTACGTCGGACAAGCTGCTAATATGTTATCGGAAATTGTAGACAAACATATTGTGCTCAATATCCCCGAGGTTGAGCTAATCTCCATTAAAGAAGTAGACCCCGAGGATCGTAGGTACAACATTTTATTTGCGGAAGGCCATCTCTTTCGGTCATCGTTGCAGTTCGGGTATCAGTTCCAAGGCAAAGCTTTCCTGATGTTTCCTGCCGAGCAGGCAAAAGTGTTAGCGAATATGTGTCTCGGAGAATTGACAGAGAACGTGGATGCAAACGATTCTCTATTAATGGACACGGATCTCGATGTGTTGCAGGAAATCAGCAATGTGCTGCTCAATGCCATTATTGGCGAATTCGGAAATTTTCTCGAAATAAAGCTGGAGTATGTCCTGCCTGATATTGAGCTGCTTCACGTTACACGAACTGACCCGCAAATTTTGCTTCAGAATGAAGTGTACATATTGGTGTTGCATACCTCCTTTTTGCTTGCGGATACAGATATAAAAGGAATTATCGTTATTGCATTGAGCATGGATTCCATCTCCAGTCTGCTGGATAAGATAAATGCTCTACTGGGAGGATAACCATGGATAATCTCATTGTACAGGCGCTGAACAAAACCAAAATGGGCATTATGATTGTCGACAAACAATTGAAAATTCTCGTGTGGAACGGCTGGTTGGAACGTTTAACAGGTATGCTCGCTGCAGACGTGCTGGGTAAAAACCTGCTCGAGATTTGCCCCAGATTCAAGGCTAATATGTACATGAACATCATACAAAATGCGCTGTATCACGGGCAGAGCAGATTCTGCTCCAGCGCTTTACATAAATCTTTTGTCCTTCCGAAGGATGGAGGAGATGAGAGTTTTTACAGACAAAATCTGCATGTTGAACCCCTTTATGAAAATGATCACAGTTATGCACTGCTACAGATTAGCGACACAACCAATACGAGCACTCGCGTTTACAAACTCAAAAACCTGATTAAGGAACTGGATACGGAGTATACCAAGATCAAAGTTTCCGAGAAAATCAGCAAACATCTTTCATTGCATGATTCCTTGACAGGTCTTCCTAATCGTTTAGCCTTTAAAGATCGTCTTGCATGGGCTGTCAGCAATGCGCTAAGAAGTGAGTCGCGGTTTGCAGTAATGTATATCGATACGGACGGGTTCAAACAGATTAATGATACCTACGGTCATGATATAGGTGATCAGGTGTTAATGGAAGTTTCCCGTCGATTGAAGGGCAGTATTCGTAGTACGGATTGCGTAGCAAGACTGGGAGGTGACGAATTCAGCATTATCTTGAACCAGCTTAAGGAAGATGATGATGCGGAGATCGTTGCCAGGAACTTGACTGCTGCGTTTGAAGCTCCGATTCATGTTAATGCCATTGAGATCCATCTGTCTGCCAGTATTGGCATCAGTTTGTTTCCAAAGCATGGACAAGATGCAACGGAACTTCTCAAACTTGCGGATATGGCCATGTACAGAATCAAGAAAAATGGAAAGTGTGGTTATGCCTTCTTTCATCCTGAGCTGGATCAAGTCTGGTAATATATTGTTCTTTTATAAGCGTCTGCTTCCAATCCTTATTAAATATATGCTCAACCTCTCAAAGTTGCTATTCTGGCAACTTTTTTTGTTAGGCTTCATAGAGAAGCTGTTCATTAGCTCGCTTGTTAGCAGGAGTCCTTAAGTAACTGACGAAGTGAAGTAAGGTAGTGTCAATACATGGGTAGAATCACGAAATAACAGACAGAGAGGATGACAATGATTGATGACGAAGCTAGAGATGGAAGAGTTGTTTACTGTGCACGTTAAGATTGAAAATTCAATTGAGCTAAAGAGCGCAGAGGGAGACTCAGTAGTGATGATTATGTTTACAGGACATGTCACCGGAACCTGTTTCGAAGGCTTCGTTCGTGAGGGAGGCGTGGATACACAAATTATTGGAAAAGCGGGAGGACGTCACAGCTTGTCAGCCAGATATATGTTACAGGGACAAGATTATACGGGGCAAGCTTGTGAGATCTACATCGAGAATAATGGGTATATCGGAGAAGTAAAGGGTGACATGTTGTTTCGCACCTCACCTCGAATTATAACCAACAGTCAGGCGTTATCATATTTGAACGTGGATGCGCTTATTGGTGAGGGTTATCCGGCGGAGGGCGGTGTAGATATTAAGATTTTCAATGTGAAGTCATAAGTTTAAGTCGCTGAAGGGAACGGCGGTGCGTGAACACATCTTGCAAAATTGGTTGAGACACTTTATATCTCGAAAGCGTTGTTATGGCAAACAACGCTTTTTTCATGTTTAACAGCATGTATTCACGGAAGTAACCCATGTTAATAAAGTTTGTTTTTCTCATCGTTTCAATATTCTTCGAATCAGCATAATCAATAGAATCAGAAAGACTATTGCAAATAACATACCTGGAAATCCCACACTGCTCATCACGTTTAAAACCTCCTAAAATAAACCATTAATATAACGTGTATAGTATAACATATTCATTTGGAAGCAACATACAATTTGAAATGTCAAAAAACATGTTGACTGTTCGACCAAACAGTTTTAAGATAAGTACATAAATTGACTGTTCAACCAAACAGTATTGGAGTTGAAATTAAATGTCTAAGCAACAATCCGAAAATCAAGATGAGCGCAGAAACGCCATTTTACAAGCGGCCTTTACATTGTTCGGTCAGGTAGGCTATTCCAAAGCTACCATGAAAGAAATTGCAGCCAAAGCTGGCGTGGCACAGGGACTGATCGGCTACCATTTTTATACGAAGGAAACACTTCTGGTGGAAGTTGTGCGGGAATGGATGATTAACCGCGGGATGAAGGAAGCACTGCAACAATTGGATATGTCAGCACAACCTGCAGCATTGCTCCAGCAAGCGTTGCAACACGTCGTTGAATTTCGTAAAACAAACCCGGAGTGGTTTACACTGTTAATCAGTCTCTGGACGGAAAGTGTCAGTAATGAGAAACTCGCGCACGAGTTAGTAAAGCTCTATCAAGAGATGAAATCGGGTATTCGATTAATCATTGATCGGTTGGATCTGCCTCTGGACGAAGGTGAAAAAGAAACCTTAGCAGTCTTAATTCAAGCTGTGTTCGACGGATTAACGTTACAATCGCCTGTATTGCTGTCCGCCCAGCCGCTCTCACACGAACAGGTATCTCAGGGCGTCGGGTGGATGCTAAGTGGAATAAAATCTCCCAATGGAGAACATGAAAATCAAAATAAATTACATTTAAACAAAGGAGATCAAACCAAATGACTAGATTATGGATTCGATTAGAGGGTTTGCTGGTGCTCGCAGTAGCGACAACGATTTACTTTTACAATGATTACTCCTTGTGGCTCTTCCTGCTGTTGCTTCTCGTCCCGGATGTGTTCATGATTGGCTATGTAGCTAACAATAAGCTGGGCGCACTGATTTACAATGTGGGACATACGTACATTATTCCTATGGTATTTTTGGCAGCGGGTTACGTGTTGAAAATGGACGTTCTGACGTTGATCAGCTTCATCTGGATCGCTCACATTGGTATGGATCGCATGTTTGGTTTTGGTTTGAAATATGAAACGGAGTTTAAGGATACCCATCTCCAGCGTGTATAATCTAATAGGGTATCTATGATAGATTAGTATTTTTACTTTAAAAATAGACACCCGAAAAAGGATGTCTCTCACATCATCGAGATGTTTAAAATGTACCCCTTGTAAAGGACAAATTAAAAAAGGTTAGGCTGCTTCAAGCTGTCGTCTGTATCTTGCAGGCGGCAGCTTGTTTAAGTTCCATTGGCCTCGATAATGATTGTAGTAGATCATGTAGCTCTTTACTTCTTGCTTAACCTCCTCCAGAGTCATGCATGTTTTAAAATTGGTTTCATCTTTAAAATGCCCAAAGAAGGATTCTTGTGGAGCGTTGTCCCAACAGTTTCCTCGCCGTGACATGGATTGATTGAACCCCATTTGTTTCACAAGCTTTTGGAACTTGGGGCTTGTATAGTGAAATCCTTGATCCGAATGAATCAAGGCATCCGAAGTCAGATGCCTATGCTTTTTGAGTTGTTTCAACGACTCCATTGCAATGTCCAATCCAAGGGAAGCGGAGACTTCATAGGCTAATATTTCATTCGTCTCGGCATCTTTAATCGTTGATAGATAGGCTCGTTTGCTTATCCCATAAGTTAAGTACGTAATGTCGGTTAAGAGAACCTTGCCTGCAATTCCTGGCTTAAAGGCTCGCTTTAACAGGTTGGGACAGGTTCGATGCTCTTGCGTCGCTTTAGCCATACGACGTGCTGGATTTGCTTTTCGAATGGGACAAACGATGTTGTACTTCTGCATGATCCGACGAATGCGCTTAAGATTGTATATGACGTTATACTCAAGTGCGAGCGTCATTTTAATTTGACGTGCGCCTTTGTTCCTCCTACGGTAATGGTAGGCTTTCAGGATGATCGCTTTCACCTTATGGTCGTCCTGTTCCTGCTTTTGACGATGTAGCCTGGCGCTTTCACTACAATAGCGGTAGTAGCCTGAGCGTGAAACACCAGCAATAGCACAAAGAACATGCACCTTGCCTTGGAAAGAGCAGGTATGCATCATCTGTTGAATCAGTTCGAATTTTTGTCGTGTACGGAGTTGGATTTTTTTCTTCTCATCTGCCTTTCGAGGTGATCGAGCTTTTTTAAGAATTCATTCTCCGCTTCAAGCCATTTCATTTTTGCTTCCAAACGGGCATATTTTTCTTCAAGACTTAATTCACGGTTTAGAGGACGGCCTGAAGCGTGTTTTCTACCATCCGTTAATCCAGCAGATCCTTGTTCCTGAAATGCCGTACGCCACCGATTGGAAGCCTTTTGAATCCGGGTTGCACCCAAAACGTCAATGGGGAAGCCAGCTTCCTGAAAGATTTCACTGGGAAGCGTACCTTGACTATGTTGTTGAATAAATCGTTCTTTGAATGCATCCGTGTATGTAATCGCTTTAGCACTAACATTTCTTACATAGGGATTTCTTCTCAACTGATCTTGCTCTTGCATTGTAAAGTGTTTTTTTGACATTTGCTTGACCACCGCTCGTTTTTTATTCATTGTACACAAAAAAGACCCTACAAGATGACCTTTTTTAAGTGTCCATCTTATAGGGTACATTTTAGTTAGGGGACATCCTTTTTTAATTGAACAATGAACTTCTTCGTTACATCTAGCACGCCTTACACAGAACGCTTCAAGAAAGTCACAGCCATAATATAGTTGCTCCAATCATCGGAGTCACGACCATACTCACTTTCAGCCATAGTGCAGGCACACGTTTCGTAAATTTCGCTCCAACGTATGAACCGGACATCGTGCCGATTACAACCAGCAATAGCAACTGCAAGTCCAGATAACCGATCCTCATATATCCGGCTCCGCCAGCCAAAGCTATGGGAATGATGACCAACATCGTTGTTCCAGCGGCATATCTCATAGGCATATTCAACAACAGCATAAGTCCTAATTGGATAAAGGGCGTGGAGCCAATACCGAACAGTCCGGATAACATACCTGTAACTACCCCAATCAATAACGAATATACCCAGTAACGCAGACCTTTTCCGAGTATGACAGTCTGTATTTCAGAACCAGCAGGGCGCCGCGAAACAAGAATCAAGCGAAGCCACAGCGCAAGTCCTGATGCAAAAAGCATAAAAGAAGTCAGCATACCAAGCCGATCCTCAGGAATATAGGATGACCATCCTGAGCTTACCCAGGCTCCTGTTGCACCGGCCAGACCAACGATCACACCGGTTTTGAGCATTGCATTACCTTCCCGGTAATGACTGATTGAACCCGAGAGCGAGGAGAAAAACATCGCAGCAAGCGCCGTCCCGAGAGCAACATGAATAGGATATCCGAATGCAACCGTCAGGATCGAGATAATGAAACCGGAACCTCCTGCGCCAACAAAACCAAGAAGAAGACCTAGCAAAAACATAACAAGCACTATATTTACCATTAACATAAGATGTCTCCAAACTCTTATTCCCCCGAAAACCATGTCAGACGTTTTCTTGACGAATAGTAATATGAATTCGATTATATCATGCATGAGCAACAAAAGCGGGGGGTTCGCGTCTAACCCTTCATGAACTATTGAATTAAACAGGGAGTGAAATGAATTGCGTTTAATGTATAAAACCATTGCGGCGGCAGCGTTCGGTTCTATGTTGATCTGGGCGGGGAGTGCCAACGCAGAAACCACCTTTGTCGACCTCCAGCATACGCAATGGGCCAAGGATGGTATTCAGTATATGGCCAAAAGGGGCACAGTCGCAGGTTATGGCAATGGCAAGTTCCAGCCACAGACATCCGTAACCCGAGGACAGGCCGTTACCTTCTTGGTGCGTGAACTTTATGCGGATCAGCTTGAACAACCCGTGGAAAAGCTGAAATATACAGATGTGCCGATAACCCATCCTTTTTACCGTGAGATTGCCATCGCTGAGCAACATGGGCTGGCTGGTGGATTTCCAGATGGCTCCTTTCGACCGAATATACCGATTAGTCGGGCCGAAACAGCAGCTTTTTTGACGCGCGCATATCCGCTTCAACAAGGGACTTTGATCGCTAAGTGGACCGATACGGAGAAACATTGGGGGGCGGCACCGATCCAGATTATGAGTTCAAACGGACTCGTTGGAGGTTATCCCGATGGGACGTATCAACCGGATCGGACGGTGACACGAGCGGAATATGCCGTATTCATGGCACGTGTCATTCAATTTGAACGTGAATCGGCGATTCAGGCGAAGGATTGGGACAAGCTCATTTCGTATATGACCGTTAGCGAGCAGGTAGGTCAGATGCTTATGCCCGATATCAGACAATGGAACGGCAAAGCGACAACGACTGTAAACGAGGGATTGAAACTTAACCTTCAAGATCAGCATGTGGGCGGACTTATCCTTTTTGAAAAAAATATCGTGGATGCACAGCAAGTTACAACGTTTACGCATCAAATCCAAAACCAGACTGGCGATATCCCGCTATTTATTGGCATCGATCAGGAAGGAGGGGTGATTCGTCGTATTCCTGGCGGCACCAATCTCCCTGGACAGATGGCGCTAGGCGCAACGGGTGATCCTGCACTGGCAGAAGCAGCCGGACGACTGACTGGAGAAGAGTTAAAAGCGCTTGGTGTTCAGGTTAATTTTGCGCCTGTGCTTGATGTGAATAGCAATCCGGACAATCCCATTATCGGTATGCGATCCTTTAGCTCGAATGCGGAGCTGGTAACCCGGCTCGGCCTAGCCATGATCAAGGGACTTCATCAGTCGGATGTTGTTGCAGGCGTGAAGCATTTTCCAGGGCATGGGGATACATCCGTTGACTCTCACCTGGGATTGCCTGTGCTTACACATGGACGTGAGCGACTGGACGCGGTGGAGTTAAAACCGTTTAAGGCGGCAATTAAGGAAGGTGTCGATATGATAATGACGGCACATATTGCCTTTCCGGCGATAGATAACGAGCAAGTAACCTCACGCAAGGACGGTACACCGGTTCCGCTTCCAGCTACACTATCTCGTAAGGTGTTAACCGGCTTGCTTCGTGAAGAGTTGCAGTATAAAGGTCTGATTATTTCCGATGCTTTCACGATGAAGGGGATTAGTGAGCATTTTGGTGAAACGGAAGCCGTTAGGCGTGCCGCTGACGCGGGTGTAGACATCATACTCATGCCACAAGATGTGTCCAATGCTCATCAGGCACTCATTCAAGCTGTGAATAACGGAACACTTTCTAAAGAACGGGTGCATGAGGCGGTAAAACGTATTTTGACGGTGAAATCGAAATATCATCTGTTTGAGTCTGGTCCATCTCTGACACAAAAGTTAAATAAGTTGAAAAGCATCATCGGATCTGATGCTCACCTTCAGGTGGAGCGTAGCATTGCGGAGCGCGCAGTTACGGTTTTGGCTGGAGCGGATGGCAAGAGCGTAGAGACAATTCGAGCCAGTGATCGAGTCGTCATCGTGGCTTCTGATGCCGATCAGGCTGAGCAGTTGCAAAAGCAACTCAAGCAAACCGCTGGTAATGCTTCCATTGAAACGGTGACGGTTGTTTTGAATTCGAATAATATGAAAACGGTGCTCCAGACCGTAAACAAGGCCGACTATGTTCTTATGGCTTCGTATCAATTCCGCAACGTAGCAAGTCAGTTTCGTTGGGAAGAGATGCAGTTATTCATCAACGAACTGAACCAACGCCAAGTCCGTTATACGTTGCTGTCTCTTGGCAATCCCTATGAGATGCTTCATTTGCACAATGTACGTTCAGCCCTTGCTGTGTATGGTAAACAGGAGCCCAACACGCTTGCTGTTATCAAGGTACTGCTAGGAAAACTTGAGGCAAAAGGCAAACTTCCAATCGATTCCGGACAGTCCGGCGAATAAACCGAATCGGATCACATTAGAAAAGATCAAGTTTCATCGTCGAAAAACCTTGCCCCTGAATAGAATCAGGTAGCAAGGTTTTTTACGCTTTACAGTGTGGCAATCGCTGAAGTTATCCACGCGTTGCCTTATTCATATCTTTGCTCTCGTAGACGCCATTTACCAGGCATGATCCAATTATTCCGTACCACGAACGATGGGATTCTCCAATTCCACATGCCCCATCAGGCTCTCGCTTTGTTTTCCATCTACCAGAAGCTGAATGCTTTGGATGTCTTTAAACTGAAACATGGTTTGTTTCAACGTATCCAGGAAAAGAAGTTCGCCGCCAGAACCGAGTCTGGCTTCGTCGGGAATATGAATATTTAACGTAAGTACGCCGTCGGCTTCGTGAAACTCAAGTGATTCCAGCCCGATGTCACTCCACAACGAGATATACTCCGGGTCATCCGAGCGCTGCATCTCATCAAACGCTTGTGTATATTTCTCGTTATTGTTTGAAAATTCAATTTGAGCTTTTTTGGTTTTGACTTGCGTGAGTTCCGAGTCCACATAACCCACTTCAATTTCCTGTGATTCTTTTTTCTCGGCATCTGGTGCAGAGGGGGAAGAGCCGTTAGATGGAGTCGTATTAGGTGCAGGCTCCGCATTCCCAGGGTCTGTAGCCGGTTTATTGCCGCAACCGGCAAGGATGAGCAATACAGCCGTAAGATAGAGCAGGAGCATAATATTTGTCTTTTTTTTCATCAAAGCACATCCTTATCTTCACATTCAGTTCTCAATTACATTCACTGTTCATTGCGATTGGTGTAAAAACTCCTTGATTCCATCCACGATAGCCTGAGCTGCTTTATTCTGAACACTGTCGGAAAGCATTGCTTGTTCTTCAACGAGATTGCTTAGAAATCCAATTTCAAGCAGTACAGCGGGCATCGTTGTATTGCGAAGCACTTCCAAATTGCCGTTCTTAACCTTGCGATCCTTAAAGCCTAACGCTTCTATGAGATGTCTGTGTACGATATCTGCCAGTTCTTTACTGCTGCTTCGTTTGTAATAGTACGTCTCGGTGCCTGTGGTCTGTGGTGAGGCTTTCACGCTGTTTCCATGGATGGATACAAACACATCCGCGTTTAACGTGTTAGCCAGCTGCACCCGCTCTGGGCGGGTAGGGTAAACGTCTGTGTCACGTGTCATTACAACTTCAATATCCGGCTCCTGAATTAGAAGAGCTTGAACTTTGAGAGCTAGCGGCAACGTGAAATCTTTTTCTTGTGTGTTGGAGATGCCGATGGTGCCTGGGTCTTTGCCACCATGCCCGGGATCAATGACAACGATTTTTTTGCCACCTTCATTTCCAACGGGGCTGATTGGAACGCCGATCGTAGGTGTAAGCGCTAAGTCAAGAATTAGTTTGCCACTGACATATTGAGAACTGACCTGCACGTCGCTCAAATTATTCAACTCAATAACAACTCTAACTTGAGCCGGATCATTTTTGAAAAGGGCATATCGAACTTCTGTTACATTCTCAATACCGCTAACATCAAGCTTACCCATCGTGCCCTGCTGTAATGTTGACCCGATATCTCCAAAGGTGGTATTCGGCAGATCAACCACGATACGATCAGGATTGGATAGTCTGGTGATCTGTGGCGTAACCTCTTTGTCAACAGATACAACAAGCTGCTGATTAGCAAAGCTGAGATCATTAACTTTGCCCCATACGATGTTATTTCCTACGCCTGGAACAGTGGGTGCAGGGGATGGCTCAGCAACAGGAGGAACTTCAGTGCTTGTCAGGCCAACAATTTTTTCTTTGTTATTCCAGCTTACGGACAGTCCCATCTCTTCACTAACAAAACGAAGGGGAACAACGACCGTATTTTTGATTAATTTCGGTGCCGTGTTCAGAGTTACTTTTTCATTCTGAACCCTAGCTTCTTTCTTGCCTACGTTGAGAGACAGGATCTTGGCATTTTGTTCAATGCTCACATTCTGACTCTTCTGATCCCATTTCACGTTGAATTTCAAATTCTCAGCAACAACACGAATGGGAATCATGACATTGTTGTTTACATTGACAACTTCGACATCTGACGGCAACACAAGCTCCTGACCGTCCAATATAATTTTAGTTTGCGGGGCAGCTTGTCCCACATTGGGCAGGACAATCAGAAAAAATAAACTGAACAAGAGTACACTTACGAATTTTCTCATTTCACACCTCAATTTAATTATGCTTGTGACAATATTCTACATTTATGCGAATTGTTCCTGCTACGTGCTTCATTCTTTTTTAATAAATTACATCCTATTTTGACGTAGCAAGGGAAGACGTGGAGACCAAGCTACGACAGGAATTATGAGTTAAATACCGGCTTCTCGCGATGCGAATATTAATGAATTTGGATGAAAATGACATTGACAGTCAACCAGTTTTCCAAAATAATAGAATGTAATTGAATACTGGTACCTTTAATTCAGTCCAGAGAGGCTGGCAAGGGCAGCGGATTTTGTAATCACGCGAGAATCAGAGCATTTCCTGCACAGGAATGTTCTGTGTCTTCGCGCGGATTATGATGCATAAAGAGGCTACTTGTCAGCGTATAAGCGTGACAAGTAGCCTCTTTTTCTGCTTTTTTTATGGTATCAGAACACTTTTAACTGGAGGGTTTCTGATGAGCAAACAAGATCAAGAGTTTTCATGGCAAGAGGTGCCGAAGGCACAGCGCAATCATTTCTGGAAGACGTTATCCGTCATGCTTGGATTCACGTTTTTCTCGGCTAGTATGCTGGCTGGTGGGACACTTGGTGTCAGCCTCACCTTTATGGAATTTATGGCGATCGTGCTGGCGGGTAATCTGGTGCTTGGCATCTACACCGGGGCGCTGGCGCATATCGCTGCCAAAACAGGATTGTCCACCCATTTGCTGGCGAAATATTCGTTTGGTGAAAAAGGATCTTATCTGCCTTCGTTCTTGCTCGGTTTTACACAGGTTGGATGGTTCGGGGTTGGGGTAGCGATGTTTGCCATTCCGGTTGCCAAAGCGATGGACTGGAACGTATACCTGCTTATCGTTGTATTTGGTCTGGCGATGACCGCATCCGCGATCTTCGGTATGAAGTCTCTTGTTATTCTTGGTTATATTGCAGTACCTGCCATAGCGATTCTCGGAGGGTACTCCATGTTTGAGGGAGCTGGCTCGCTGGGCGGGCTACAAGGGTTGCTGGATTACACGCCAACACAGACGCTTACCGCGGCCGCAGCGCTCACCATCTGTATCGGTTCTTTCATAAGCGGCGGGACGCTCACGCCAGACTTTGCACGTTTCTCCCGGACGTCGCGGCAGGCGGTTACGGCGACGGTGATTGCATTTTTCCTCGGTAACTCACTCATGTTCTTGTTCGGGGCTGTCGGCGCAATGGCGTACAATCTGGCTGACATATCAGAAGTTATGTTCCTGCAAGGGTTACTTATTCCAGCAATTATCGTACTGGGCCTCAATATCTGGACAACCAACGACAATGCTTTATATGCTTCGGGTCTTGGTTTTGCCAACATTACGAAAATATCGAAAAAATTCTTTGTTATCGTTAACGGGATCATCGGGACCGTATTTGCGATGTGGATGTACAACAACTTCGTGGGTTTCCTGAATGTGCTCGGCGCAGCAATTCCCTCGATTGGAGCAATCATCATTGCGGACTACTTCATTGTAAAACGCACATCGTATGCACCATTTGCCGACATGAATTTCAAAAAAGTAAACTGGGTTGCTATGGTTGCATGGGCTATAGGTGTAGCATTTGCGCAACTGGCTCCCGGTGTAACACCGCTTAATGCGCTTATCGGTACAGCCGTAGCGTATGTAATCCTCATGGCTATCGTGTCCATGACATCATCCAAAGAAAAGGGGAAAACACATGATTATACAGAACGCAAAATTGCGGGGTAAAGAAGGCCTCTGGAATATCGTCGTCAGAGACGGGAAGTTTGAGCAGATTACACAAGATCCACAGCCAGCTTCGGGTACAAATGAAGAGACGCTGGATGCAGGCGGAGCACTGGTGTTGCCACCATTCATTGAACCACATATTCACCTGGATACAACGCTGACAGCAGGGGAGCCGGAGTGGAATCTGAGTGGTACGTTGTTCGAAGGTATCCAGCGCTGGTCGGAGCGAAAAGCATTTCTGACCCATGAGGACGTGAAAACACGTTCCAAAACAGCTTTGAAATGGCAGATGGCGCAAGGCATTCAGCATGTGAGAACACATGTGGATGTGACAGATCCAAGCCTGATCGCCGTTAAAGCGATGCTTGAAGTGAAGGAAGAATTGGCACCGTACATCGATATTCAATTGGTTGCTTTCCCGCAGGAAGGCATTCACTCTTATCCAAACGGTGTGGAGCTGCTGGAAGAATCACTTAAAATGGGTGTGGACGTTGTCGGCGGCATTCCGCACTTTGAGTTTACACGTGAGTATGGCGTTGATTCCATGAGAGTTGCTTTTGACCTGGCTGAAAAATACGACCGTCTCATTGATATTCACTGTGATGAAATTGATGATGAGCAATCCCGTTTCATTGAAGTTGTTGCCAAGGAAGCGTATGAACGAGGGCTAGGCTCACGTACTACAGCAAGTCACACCACTGCAATGGGGTCATACAACGATGCATACACGTACAAGCTGTTCCGGCTGCTCAAGATGGCCAATCTGAACTTTGTATCCAATCCGCTGGTGAACATTCACCTGCAAGGACGCTTTGACACGTATCCGAAGAGAAGAGGGCTGACACGAGTGAAGGAGCTGCAGGAAGCGGGCTTGAACGTCTGCTTCGGCCATGATGATATCTTCGATCCATGGTATCCGCTCGGTACGGGCAATATGATGCAAGTGCTTCACATGGGTATTCACGCTTCACAGTTGCTGGGTTACGACCAGATTGTTAATTCCATCGATCTGATTACGAAAAATAGTGCCAAAACACTGCACATTGAAGATCGTTACGGTATTGAAGAAGGCAAGCCAGCAAACTTCATTATTATGGAAGCAGAGAATGAATACGAAGCGGTGCGCAAACAGGCAGCGGTTCTGTACTCCTTCAGAGAAGGACGTAAAATTGCGGAAACAAAACCGCGTGATACATCCATTATTCTGGATGGAAGCGTAGAAAAGGTTACCTTTAATAAATAGTGTGAAAGTTATCTCCTTGATACAGGTTTAAACCCTCTATGTTCTAGGTGGTGTTGACTCTGTATCAAGGATTTTCTTTTTGGGATCGAAAAATAAATAGGATATATTGTAATAATTTGAATTTACTTCAATATAATCATCGTTTATACTAGATTCAACCCGGGCGAAGTGCTAGAAACATCATAATGATAGAGTTTAATCTATTCATCTATGTAAGCGCTTTTATCGGAAGGTGATTTTGGTTAAGAGAGGAGGCAGAGCGAAGTACGGCAGTAAGCCATTTCGATTGAATCATAAAGAATATGATGTTAACCAATTAACTGGAGGTGTATTCATGTTTAAATCCAAGCTCATTAAAGCTGCCATGTCTGTTGCCCTTTTAGGTTCGTTATTCGCTATTCCGCCACTGCCTTCTGCGACTGCGGCCGATGCCCGTTGTCCTAACGGTTATGTAGGTCTGACTTTTGATGACGGCCCTTCCAACAATACCAACAATATACTTAATGCACTGAAACAGTCGGGTCTGCGCGCTACCATGTTTAATACCGGACAAAACTCGCAAAACAATCAAGCTTTGGTTCGTGCGCAGGTATCCGCCGGCATGTGGATTGCCAACCATTCCTATACACATGCGGATATGACGAAGCTGAATACTTCTCAGATGGCATCTGAGATTACACGTACACAGCAGACCATTCGTTCCATTACTGGTTCATCGCCTTCACTCTTCAGACCCCCCTATGGTGCTACCAACGCAACGGTGAAATCGGTCATTAGCCAGAACGGTTTGAGAGAAGTGTTGTGGAATGTCGATTCACAGGATTGGAATGGGGCGAGTGCCTCCCAGATAGTAGCTGCGGTGAATCGTATGGCAAGTGGAGATGTTATTCTGATGCATGATCAGTACCAGACAACACTTCAGGCTATTCCTCAAATTGCTCAAAATCTGAAAAACCGAGGCCTGTGTGCCGGTATGATCTCTCCATCCACCGGACGAGCTGTTGCACCGGATGGGGCAACCAACAATCCACCCGCAACGACGGTAAGAATCGAAACAGAAAATATGACCAAGAGTGGACAGTATACTGGCAATATCAGCTCTCCGTTCAACGGTGTTGTCTTGTATGCGAATAATGACGCCGTGCGGACGACGCATAACTTCTCAAGCGGGACGCATTCATTCGCATTGCGAGGTGCGTCGAATAATGCCAATATGGCCAGAGTGGATCTAAAGATTGGCGGGCAGACGAAAGGTACATTTTATTTTGGAGGCAGCAGTCCCGCAGTGTATACGCTGAATAATATCAGTCATGGCACCGGAAATCAGGTGATTGAGCTGATCGTAACAGCAGATGACGGTACATGGGACGCATATCTCGATTATTTGGAAATAAGTTAGTTTGTGAATCAACCCGTTTAAAGCGGGGCACTTTACCGTTAATGTTAATATGAATGGGCTATTTCAATGACACGCACTTGGTAGTGTGTTGTCAGCGAAATAGCCTTTTTTGCGTATTTTGCAAGCGGAGATAAAAAAAGTGAAAACAAAATGTGACCAAATGTCGTCCGTAAGAGTGTTTAGGGTATAAAGGAGGGCACAACAACCATGCAGCAAACCATATCCCAACCAAGTGATGAAGTCACGAACATCTATGATACATACGCGGATACGCTGTTCCGGATTGCAATGGTTCACCTCGGCAGGCGGGAAGACGCGGAAGAAGCCACTCAGGATACGTTCATTAAATGGATGGAAAAAGCGCCTGCGTTCAACGATGCGGAACATCAAAAAGCATGGTTGATCCGAGTAATTACCAATCATTGCAAATCCCTGCTCCGTAAAGGCTGGCGTAAACGGGAAGTCAAGCTGGGAACCGTGGAACCCGTCATGATGGATAATCCTGAAGATCAGGCTTTGATTGAACTGGTGTTGTCTCTGCCCGTGAAATATAGATCGGTAGTTCATCTCTATTATTACGAAGACTATGGCATCCGGGATATTAGCCAAATTTTAGAGATTAGTGAATCAGCTGTGAAGATGAGATTACAACGGGGGAGACAACTATTAAAACTGGAGCTTGAGGGGGAGGAACAACCATGAACGAACAACAATTCAAACAACGATATAAGAAAGCGGTGGATCAGATGAAACCAGATGACCAGATGAAAAAAAGAATCGAACAGAACGTGAATGTCCAGCGTCAACCCACGAAACGTCCTCGTAAATCGTTGTACATCGTCGCAGCAAGCATTGTTGTCGCCGCCAGTATCGGACTTGCAGCACCAACCGTCTGGCAGCAATGGGGTGGAACGACTGCACCTGCAAAAGAGACTGCGTTAAATAATGGAGAGGTTAACCAAGGAAAGGTTACCAAAGGAGAGACTGCGATCAAAACTGAAAACTCAAATATTGTTCCCGTCGAGATTCCGAAGATTGAGTTACCCAGTGATGATAAGAATGTTAAAGCAAGTATGATCGGATTAGTTGTTTATCATGGTAACGTCTACACCGAATCTGCGACAACGGTGGATGCTGCAGATGCCTTGGCGCTACGAGGTGAGAAACTGGGCAAAACGACTGGTGGCATCCATGAGCTAAGTGGTAAGGATGACTACAAGGATCTGGCCTCGACGATTGGTACAGCAGATATTTACACCGTGAACGGATACGATTCTGATTTTCGGATTATGTCTTATACGGAAATAGACGGACAAGTTTACGCCCAATTGTTCGATAAAACCAATGGTATGTCGATTAGCAGCGGCACCGATCTAATTGGCAAGCTTAACATCGAGGGTCATGTGACTGCAGCGCAGTGGGAGAGCTTTGATAGCTGGAATAATGGGCTGGGGCAGCTACAGCAGCTTCCGGCAGACGAGTCACTGAACCGTTTTATTGAAGCATTGTACAAAGCAACACCAGTTGCAACAAGTTCTGAACTGGAAGAACGTCTCTATGGCAAAGAAGATCGCAAAATGATTTATTTGACCCTGAAAGATAAAACAAAGGTTCAGCTTGTGTTGTTCGGTGAGGAAGGCATGGTGCGTTACGGTCATGTACCTGTATTTTTTGAAGTAGAGCAGGGGGTATTTCAGCAATTATGGAACAGTTTGAGTAAATAAAAGGATTATCAAAATTCATCTCTAAATTTGATGAGGGCAGCCCTAGCCGGGTGCCCTTTATAATACATGAATTGTCAGAAAGAGAAATTCAGCTTATACTGTCTCGGTTTTCCCCGTGCCTGCATTCATATTTCTTTGACCCCATAACACCATCGATTCAATTAAAGGAACGAGTTCTTTGCCAGATAGTGTGAGTGAATATTCGACTCTTGGCGGAATTTCGTTATATTGCTCCCGATGCACGATTCCGTATTGAATCAAATCTTTCAAACAATTGGTTAACATCGTTGGTGTGATGCCCGGCAGCCTTCTTTTTAATTCGTTATATCGAATAGCGTCATCTTCACTTAGAATCGCCAGAATTGGCAGATTCCACTTGCCACCAATCACTTGAAATGCATAAGTAGCCGGACAGAGTTGCTCAAAATTAAAATCATACTTCACACAAAAACCTCCAAGCCAAAGTTGTTGTTCCGGTCCATTAGTATACTTTTTGATACTTAGTCAGAAAAAGAATCGTACTTGTTCTGTAGATTGTAGATATTATAATCATACTAACACAAAGTCAATTCAATAGATAAGATCAAAAAGGATGGGATAATGATGAGTAATGAATCCATGATGTGTGATTTGGAAACGGGTATATGTGGTGTAAGTGATGAAGAAGAAATGCAAGTGATTAATCTAAAGCAGGAAGAGAAACAAATAACACTTTATTATGCTACAGACCCCATTTGCTCACACTGCTGGGCACTGGAACCTGTGTTGAATCGTTTTATAGAAGAGTACGGTCATTATTTTAATGTGGAGACCAAAATGGGTGGTTTGTTAGCGAGCTGGGAAGGGTTCTCTGATGGGGCAAATGGCATTTCGAAACCTGCAGATGTGGCAGGGCATTGGAGAGAAGTAGGTGAGCACTCACGGATGCCGATTGACGGTTCCGTTTGGCTTGAGAACCCAATCCAGTCATCCTATCCGCCTTCTCGTGTGTTTAAAGTCATAGAGCGCATGTATCCTGGGAAAGAACAAGCCTTTCTAAGAGTTGCACGTGAAGCCGTATTTGCGATGAATCGAAATATTGGAGAAGATGATGTGCTGATTGAGCTTGTGAATGGGCTAGGGCTGAATGGAAAAGAAATCGTGGCCAGTGCTGCTCAGCAATCTGCACAAGACTTGTTGGAAGAAGACTTTGAGATGACTGCTCGGCTAGGCGTAAGAGGTTTCCCATCTATTATTATTGTCAACAAGGAGCAGCAAGGCATTAAAGTGGTTGGGGCTCGCCCTCTGGAAACCTACGTTCAAGCGCTACAGCAGATTCTGGGTGATGCGCCGAAGCCGAAGAAGATTGCTACATTGTCTAACAAAATCAAAGAAGGACATCTTCTGTTCTCTAGAGAAATTGAAGTACTGTATGACGTAGAGAAGGATCGTGTGGAGTCATTTGTACAATCTGAATTAGAAGAGGGCACCTACCAAGTAAGGCATATCTTAAATGAAATGGCTGTTCAGCGGGTGTAACTGACTCAGGAAAAAGATAGAAATAGAATTAGTACATTTATCCATGTGTTATTGCAAATTTCTCGAGGTCTGTATTCAAAAAAAGTCACATTAATACATGTGAATATGAGTTGGTTAATATATGAAGTGTATCTCTGATCTGAATCCACATCGTAAAATAAATGTATTTTATTAGTTCACTTGGTCTGATCTGATATTGAAGTAAAAGCAGCTACCTTGGATGGTAGCTGCCTTTTTCAGGTTATCTGTTTTTAAATAAATAGACCGCTTTAAAACAGGTTCTTGAAATATACCAGATGATCCGTCCATTCCTCATGTTCATAGATAAAACCTTTGCGAATACATTCAAACTCCAGACCGACACTTTCAGCCAGCTTGATAGAGGGCAGGTTATCCAGGTTGATATGTGCTTCCAAACGGTGGAATTTTAAAGACTCGGCTGCAATACGGAGGACCTGACGCACTGCTTCTTTGCCGTATCCTTTTTTCCAGTGCTGATTGTGAATCGTGTACCCAAAGCTCGCCCACTGAAAAGGTTCTCTCGCCAAGGTGGCAATATCGATCATGCCCAAGTGGGTGCCATCTTCTTTGCGGAAAACCCCAAAGACATATACTTTATCGTTAAACGCCAGTTCCTGATGTCTTGCTACCAGACGCTCGAACCATTCTAATGTACATTCGCTCATATCCATTTTTCCAGGATCGTGTCGATGCTGGGAAGGAGAACGGCTCTCGAATTCGTGAAGCCAGTTCTCGTAATCTTTATCTTGTAGTGGGCGGATCACGAGTCTTTCGGTTTCTGACATATAATCGAATTTATTTTTAATATTACTCAATAGAACATCTCCTTAAGCTATGTATCGTTATTAATCGTTATGAATTGCATGTCTCTCTGTCGGAGGACAGAAGTATCTCTAGTGTAACACAGATCATTTCTAATATTGGTTGGATAATCTCTCAAGGATTCAAACTCAATCAATGAGCAATCAGCTAATATCATTAACACGGCATATCACGGCTAAGCTAGATAATGCAATAGCCCTAAAGGGTGATTGTGCCTATTTTCACGAAGTTGTCAGAAAGAGTTGAGCCTTTCTTGAACGTTTAACAACGAAGACGTATCAGCGATTGAATTGCTTAAAATTAAGGATATAATAATTTTGATTAATAGGTTTAAGCCAATGATTAAGACGCTTTGTGATTAGAGAAGAAGAGACATCCAACCTTGGATAGCGTTCAAGGGTTACAGGATTAAATGCACGGGACATGTGGCAACCTATCCTTGTATTTTGGTTTGTGATTTTTTTCTCATAATGAATCGAATGGAATTTGAGAGGAGGCAATACAAAATGGCAGTCGATACGGTGTTATGGAGCAGACTCGTAACGGGTCTGACACTTGGATTTCACGTTATTTTTGCAACACTTGGTGTGGGTATACCTTTGATGATTGCGATTGCTGAATTTATCGGTATTCGGAAGAAAGACCCCCACTACATACTTATGGCGAAAAGATGGTCACGAGGTTTTGTCATTTCGGTGGCTGTGGGGGTGGTGACAGGTACAGCGATATCGCTACAGCTGGCCCTGGTGTGGCCGAATTTTATGAAGCTGGCTGGTAATGTCATTGCATTGCCGCTATTTATGGAAGTGTTCGCCTTCTTTTTCGAAGCGATCTTCCTGGGCATTTACCTCTATACATGGGATCGATTCAAAAACCCGTATATTCACTGGCTACTTACAATTCCGGTTGTTGCCGGGGCAGGGATGTCTGCCGTTTTCATCACAACCGTGAACGGATTCATGAACCAACCGGAAGGATTTGTGATGCAGGCTGGTCAATTTACAGCGGTTAATCCCGTGCAAGCCATGCTGAATACAGCAACGTTCTCTAAAGTGTTCCATGTCTTAAGCTCGGCTTATCTGACAGGAGCGGCTTTGCTCGCCGGGATCGCGGCTCTTGCGATGTTGAAGAGAGGGGGATCTGCTTACCACAAGAAAGGCCTAAACCTGATGATGGCCGTAGTTCTGGTATTCAGTTTGCTGAACACACTTGCTGGAGATGTATCTGCAAAGTTTTTGGCTGAACACCAACCGGAGAAATTGGCAGCAGCAGAATGGCATTTTGAGACAGAGAGCGGCGCGGATTTGATCCTACTCGGCTGGCTGAATGCAGAACATGAGATTATAGGCGCGTTACATCTGCCCAAGTTGCTCAGCTTTCTGGCCTTTGGAGACTTCAATGCAGAAGTCACCGGGCTGAACGAATTCCCACCCGATGAACAACCGCCACTACTGGTGCATTATCTATTCGATCTAATGGCTGGCATCGGATTTGCTCTACTCGCCATCTCCAGCCTATATTTCCTTTTTGTGTTATGGAAGAAGCGTAATCCGCTGAACAAATGGCTGCTTGGCCTAGTTGCACTCAGCGCACCGCTTGCTTTCCTCGCTGTAGAGATGGGCTGGTTCTATGCCGAAATCGGGCGGCAGCCATGGATTATTCGTGGGTACATGCGTGTCGAAGAAGCCGCCACATCTTCTCCGAGTGTGCGAATTTTATTTTTTGTTTTCTTGCTTTTGTATATCGTGCTTGGTGTAATCTGCGTTCTCGTGTTGAAACGTTTGTTCAATAACAATCCTGCTGAGCTAGAAATGGAGAAATGGTTACAAGCGAAACAAGATAAGACTGCGGCGAATACTGAGAATGGAGGACATGCCTAATGAGTTATGAGTTGATTGGTATTTCGGTGCTCTGGCTGTTCCTGTACGGATATTTGATTGTTGCATCAATCGATTTCGGAGCTGGATTTTTTGCCTTTTATGCACGTCTAACGAAACAGGATCATCTGATTAACCGTTTGATCTCTCGTTATCTATCGCCCGTATGGGAGATTACGAATGTATTTTTTGTCTTTTTCTATATTGGTATCGTTGGCTTTTTCCCAGATACGGCCTCTTATTATGGCGCAGCCTTGATCGTTCCCGGAAGTATCGCCGTTATACTTTTAGCAATCCGTGGCTCGTTCTATGCCTTTGAAAATTACGGTTCCAAGAACAACATCGTGTACCTGTTTTTATATGGGGCAACGGGTTTGTTGATTCCGGCATCTCTGTCCGTAGCCCTGACCTTGTCAGAAGGTGGTTTCATTCTGAAGCAGGGAGAGGCGGTTTCACTGGATTACTGGGCGTTATTCACCAACCCGTTATCCTGGAGCATCGTTGGACTAGCGATTGTTTCTGTATTGTTTATCAGTGGAACTTTTCTAACCTTCTACGCCTCACGGGCTGAAGATCAAGGTGCCTTGAAGCTCATGCGGAATTATTCCTTATTTTGGAGCACACCTACGATTATTCTGGCGCTGACTGCATTTATATATTTGGGTCAGCACAATGAACGCCATTTTCAAAATATGATGGATCTCTGGTGGCTGCTCGCCTTATCCGTCGCTTTCTTCATAGTTGCCATGTGGCTGCTGTATAACGAACGCCGCTACGGACTTGCTTTTATTTGCATCATGCTACAGTTTTTCTGTGCGTTCTTTGCCTATGGCATCGGTCAGTACCCATACATCCTTGATCCGTACATCACGATTCAGAGCAGTGCTACCTCGCCAGCTATGGGTTTCGCATTGGTTGTCGTCTTTATCGGAGGATTATGTCTGCTCATTCCATCTCTGATTCTGGTGTTCAAACTGTTCCTGTTTGATGCGGATTATGTCAAAGGAAACAAATAAAAAGGAGGGTCGCCCTGTGAAAAGGCAAAGGAAAGAGCGAACCAAACAGCAAGGAAAACAGTCGGGTCGGCAAAAATCGATTCTGATTCAACAGCAGATGTCTTTACTTCGAAAAAGTAGACTTCTCCTTATGGCCTTTTCACTGGCCCTTGGTGCAGCGATTATAAGCCAGGCTGTATTTATGGCAGAAGCTGTACAGCGTATTTTTGTAGAAAAGGCGTCCTTATCATCGATCATGCCACTTCTCGGGTTATTACTTACCGTTATGGCTCTACGTACGCTGTTAACATACGGCAACGGCAAAGTTGGTTTGCATATGGCTGCACGTGCCAAAACCAATATTCGTGCCAAGGTGTTACAAAATCTTACCCACACTTCCATGTTCTCTGCATTGCAGGGACAGACAGGAGGCAAGGTCAGCGTTGCCCTGGACGCCATCGATGAGGCGGACAGCTATTTCAGTCAGTACATGCCCCGTATGATGGAAGCTTCGATGATTCCGATTGTGATTCTGGTTGTTGCCTTCACGCTACATGCCAACACAGGCTGGATTCTGTTGTGTACAGCACCGTTTATTCCATTGTTCATGATTCTCGTTGGTTTGCAGACCAAGAATAAATCTGAAGAAAAGTATGCACAGCTGGCGGAGTTTTCCGGTACGTTTCTCGATTCGCTGCAAGGTCTGGTGACACTGAAAATATTCGGACGGGTGAATCGTCAGCAACAGGAAATCGAACGCAGCAGTCTGGGTTATCGGGATAGCACGATGAGCATTTTGAAGATTGCTTTTACGAATACGTTTATGCTTGAAGCGATTGTCATGTTAAGTATCGGTATCGTTGCGTTAGAGCTTGCCATTCAGCTACTTGTGTATAAATCAATGACCTTTCATACCGCTTTTCTGTTGTTGTTGCTCGTTCCCGAGTTCTACAGTTTGTTAAAAAATACAGGTACCGCCTTTCACAGCGGTCGAACAAGCATGGGCGCTATTCGTAAGGTGGAGCAACTAATTGCGGAAAACGAACAACGAAAAGAGAATTCACAGCCTAAGGAAGTTGAGAAAAAGTCGTCACATCAGCAATTATTGACCGGACCTGCGTCAACGAAGTCAGATATGCCTTCATTCATTGAATTAAAAAATGTCCGGTTTCACTATGTCCCAGGTTCGTTTGCACTTGAAACGGGACATGTATCGATAAAACCAGGAGAAAAGCTCGCCATTGTTGGTCCAAGCGGCTCAGGTAAAACAACCTTATTAAGCCTGATCTCCGGTTTGTTACATCCAACCTCGGGAGAAGTTTGTATTAACGGAAGACCGCTTGTACAAATAAACGAGGCCGACTGGTTTAAACAGATCAGTTATATTACACAGCATCCCTATATTTTTGCAGGCACATTAGCTGAAAATATAGCTATAGGTTCAGGAAGCGCTGAACCCCGTGCGGAGATAGAAAAAGCGGCTGAACAAGCTGGACTCATTTCACTAATTGCTCAACTGGATAAAGGATTGGATACCCCTGTTGGGGAAGGAGGACGTGGACTTTCTGGGGGAGAAAAACAAAGATTAGCTCTCGCTCGCGCTTTTCTGAAAAAGCCTGCCCTCATACTGTTTGATGAACCAACAGTTGGCCTCGACCTTCGCACCGAACAAATTCTACAGCGTTCTATCGCAGCATTGTCGGAACAGGCCACGATCATTACGGTAGCGCACCGATTATATACGATTCAGCAAGCGGACCAGATTTGGTTCATGTCAGATGGTGTACTCGCAGATTCGGGAACACATCAGGAGTTGTTAGAACGAGTGCCTGTGTATGCCGAGATGGTACAAATTCAGAGAACAGGAGGGATCGCATGAAAGAGTTAGCTGTTCTGTCCAAGGCGATGATGCAGGAGCGCAAAGATATTTTGCTCTCTATATTATGTGGATTCATTGCAGGTACAGCAGGTGTAGCCCTTTTCTCCGCAAGTGGATACCTCATCTCGCAAACGGTATTTGCACCGCCACTGTACACCTTGATTGTTCTAACGTCGATGGTCAAACTGCTTGGATTCGTACGAGCGGCTAGCCGTTATGGGGAGAGACTTGCTTCTCACCGGGCAACCTTTTCTATCCTCAGCCGTTTACGAACCTCATTTTTTGCCAAGCTTATACCGGTTACGCCTGGAATTTTGAACAAAAACCGAAGCGGGGATCTGCTGGCACGAATCGTAGGAGATGTAGAGAGTTTACAACATTATTTTCTGCGTGTTGCTTATCCTCCTATTATGGTGGTGATGGTATTCTTGAGCACCGTCCTGTTTACAGCGATTTTTTCATTCTGGATTGCGTGTTTAATCATCGTTGGCATGTTGATTACAGCTTTTGTTGTTCCAAACCTGGTGCTGATCGGTCAACGGAAAATCAACGAACATGTACGTCAGCAACGGGCAAAGCTATCTACGGAGGTAACTGAAGTATTGTATGGTTTTCGTGATTTGAAAGTATATGGACAATTGGCAGGGCGTGAACAGCAACTTCAGCAGGATTCGGCTGAACTCGCAACGCAGCAACAAAGAGCTGCTACACAATTGGTGCTGGGACAATCCATGCATATTTTTGTCACCTATCTGGTCACATGGGGTGTGCTGGTAATCAGTGCTTTTCTCATTGCAGACGGAGTCTTTGCCGGAGTTTATCTTGCGATGTTGATTCTGGCAACACAAACGATGTTTGAAGAATCCGCAGCAATGGCCGTGTTACCAGCGTATAAGTTGGACAGTGAACATGCTGCGAAACGTTTGGCTGAGACGGTGCTTGAACCGCAGACCAATGGACATATTAGTCAGGCTCATTCATCTAAAACCTATTTATCTCTGCAAGTCGATGCAGAAGTGGAAGCGGCAACGATCGAACTGTCTCATGTTTCTTTTCAATATGAAGGGGAATGGAGATCTGCGCTAGATGACGTATCGCTCTACCTTGCACCTGGATCCAAAACGGCGATTGTCGGGCCAATCGGCTCTGGAAAATCTACGATTTTGGATTTACTTCTCAAGCTACGGACACCTGGTGCTGGCAAAATAAAATTCAATGACATCTCGGTGAATGAGTTGAATGAAAAATGCATATGGCAAAATACCCATGTTGTGTTGCAACAGAGCCACTTTTTCCGGGGAACGATTCGGGATAATTTACTACTCAGTGGCGAGTCTTACTCGGATGAATATGTGGAAGATATACTCCATCAAGTTCAACTTTCTAATACATCCTTGGACGACAACGTATACGAAAAAGGAGAAAACCTGTCCGATGGTGAGAAACAGCGGCTGGCTCTGGCCCGTGCCATGTTGCGCAAGGGCAGGTTATGGTTGCTGGACGAACCAACCTCTTCGCTGGACTATGTTACGGAAGCACGTGTGTTACAGAACTTGTTGACACAGGCGGCTGAAGACACGTTGCTACTAATCTGTCACCGTCTGACAGGGCTTGAACGGATGGATCAGATTGTGGTCATGGATCAAGGCCAGATTGTCGAAACAGGTTCCTTCGAGGAGTTGATGGAGCGTAAGGGTTATTTTTACGAAATGAAGAAGATTGAACTGCAGATGATTGGAGAGCAAGGAACTTAAGTCTATAAAGAAAAGCCGCACTTAAGCGGCTTTTTTGCGTTAGATTCGAAACTACCAAACGGCTAAATGGTTACTTTGCTCCAAACTATTGTAAATACAACGATCCATTACGAAGGATTGCTTGAAAGCAATATTCACGTCATACATATATACTAAAGGTAACTAGTCCAATCATGTGAGGAGGTTCGGTTGAAGTGAGGAAAATAATGCAGTTCCCGCTCGTATGGATGTTTACAGGTGTTATTCTCCTGGGCCTGTCCGGCTTCATGACCCAAAAGTTGTTCGTTGATTCGCAAGGCATACTGTCGATTATGCTGGCACTTGCAGGGGGGATCGTCTCCATTGCGGTCTACTGGTTTGTTATGAAATTCATGGCAGGGCGCAACGTACAGGAATTACAACTTCGTAGGGCAGGAACTGAGTTGGTATTAGGCTCGGGAGTTGGTCTTATCTTGATTGGGGTTTCTGTCGGGATCATCACGTTGCTTGGTGGATACAGCTTTACATGGTCAGCGACGAACGCGATTGGTTCTATTTTGGCTTTGGCGATTGGTGCGGCCATTGTGGAGGAATTGATCTTTCGCGGCCTATTCCTGCAAGCAATTGAAAAACGACTTGGAAGCTGGTTTGCTTTGGCAATAACTTCACTATTTTTCGGTTTGGCTCATCTGCCAAATCCCGGAGCAACACTTTGGAGTTCAGTTGCCATTGTCATCGAAGCAGGTATTTTGCTCGGAGCCGGGTTTCTGTGGCGACGTAATCTGTGGTTTGTCATGGGACTTCATTTTGCATGGAATGCACTGGAGGGAATGCTGGGAATACCGGTGTCGGGCATAGCGACACAAGGTTTTTTTGATGTACAGCTATCCGGGTCGCCTTGGTTGACAGGTGGAAGCTTTGGACTGGAGGCATCCATTGTACCGATCATCGTCAGTTTGCTGATCGCCATCCCCATGCTGATTAGCGCGTATCACAAAGGAAATATGAGATTCAAAAAATAGGCAAGCACACCGTACTTTTTTTCGGGATTTTTGCAAAATACGTACGCGAAGGGTGAACCGCTATATGGTTTTCCCTTCTTTGTGATGTTTCCGTACATTCATAATTTCAGACATACATAAAGGATTATAAGAAATTGAAAATTAATCTTGACCTTAGGTCAGACCTAAGGTTTATGCTAACTATAGATAAGAGAACAAAGGTGGAGTTTACATGAATGAAATAAAAGATGGAATTACGATTAGCGAGCTGGCTAAGCTCTTGCAAGTATCCGTGCACCAGATTCGTTATTTTGAAAAAAAAGGAGTGCTAACCCCGGCATATACCGGTGAAAATCAATACCGAATGTATGGAATGGATGAGGTGTACCGTTTAGCTCATATTTTATTGCTGCGTAAGATGGGCTTTCGTTCAATTACCTAAAATTATACAAAAAGACCTGGTACTTCTGGTATAATAGTAATTTCTATAAAGGTATCTTGATTATCCGTTCTACAAGTAATCCATCATGAAAGGAATGAAGGCCGGGGGTGAGTAGGTGGGAAATTGTTTCTTATGTTGCTATATTTGTTTACATGCTTGTGATGTTGTTGAATGACCAATCGATTTTTCTAGTGTTAGGTACAGTGCTGGTTGCTGGACTCATTATGTTTAGCATTTTTGTTTTATATCCTATGGTCTGGGAAACGCGTATGGATCGGTTAGAGGTTTTTTTACGAAGAAGACAACATGCACCTTATATTTATATTATTTATGCGACAGCCAACAGGTTGGATGAAGAAGTTGAGCTCACGATGGAAAAGCTGATGAGCAATACATCAGCCAGCAAGTCGACGAAGGCCAACTATCAGGCAGCATACGGTGCTTACCGGAAGGATCTGTTTACCGTGAGAAAAGCGGTACGCGAGATGCGTAAATCGGTTTATCGTACATACTATGAAACGTTTGTCCTGATCGAAGAAGGAGAGACTGAACGAGCCAGAGAGCATTTAAGTTCCATTAAAAGAGAGTGGATGCGATTTGCCCTTCTAGCCGAAATTGAGCGTAAGCTGAATCATTACAAGGAAGCAGAAGAGTTGGCTGCGCAAGCCGTACAAGCTAGTAGAGGAGTTCATCGATACGCGATGACGAAAGAATACGAAAGATATTACACTAAAGAACAGCAGGCACAATAATAGAAATTGTTTTCAAGGAGAGAGGAAGTTCATATCACAGCGAGGACGATGTAAGCATCGTCTTTTTTTCGTTTTATTGAGCAATAGTCTTCTATCGAAATTATGGGGCTTTACCCTAACGTATACGTTATGGTTTATAATGTTCTCAGGAAGGGGAGGTACGCATGATCCTGATTGGAGAATTAGCGAAAAAAACAAATATCAGCAAAAGAACACTTCATTATTATGAACAGATCGAATTGTTACAACCGACACTTATTACGGAAAACGGGTATCGATACTATGATGAGAGTGCTATTCTTCGCCTGCAAAAAATTCTTCTGTTGAAGTCCATCGGCTATACATTAGAACAGATTAAAGAATTGTTTCAGAACCAAGAAAATAAGGGAGACCATGAAAATTGGGTGGCCTCTTTAAACGAACAAATAGAGCTAATTGAACAGAAAAAAGAAGAATTAAGCCGAAAGCAATATTATCTCAGATCAACCCTTCATACGTTAAAATTTGCAGGAATGAGCAATCTCGAAAGTTTATTGCAAATTATTTCCCAAATGGAAGATCGGCCGCTCTCTGAAGGGATAATTCGTCCCGAATACAGCGATGATTTACAGTTAACATCAAGAGAAACGGATATACTGAATCATCTGCCTATACTCGGGAGTAACGATCCGCGAATGGAGGGACTTTTAACTATTTTCCAACGTGTACGATCCTTGATGCCCTCATCTCCCCATTCTGAAGAGGTCCAAGTCGTTGCGAGGCAATTGTATGAAACAGCATTAGAGCTGTTTGATCATGATGAAAAACTACTCGACAAGTATTGGGAACTTATCAATCCAAGAGATGCGTCTGAGCCTGTAGTCATGGGCATGGATCATGAATTCATGTCCTATGTTGATGAGATGATCCGCTTTTTTCTAAAACAAAGAGAGGACATTGCTAATGAAGGAGATTAAACAAAACAAGACAAAAATTAAAAACATCTGGATTCTGTTATTGCTCTCCGGTCTGCTTATAATATTCTCAGCTTGTGGAATGACAGAAGATGTAGTGAATGATGAACTGGATCGTGAAAAGTCAAAACAAAATACAGCACATGAGTCGGATGGCATCGTCGTTGAGGTGCTTGTTGAAAGTGATGTTAATTCGGCATCTGATCTGGAAGTAGAGATCAATGCTCGAAAAAATCCGGAGAGTGTATATTGGGATACGATTGAAGTTCCGTACAAAGATAGATTTGTTATTCCAAAAGATACGTTTATTCCGCTGCTTTCAACTCACGTTAGGGCAAAAGCAGATGACAGTGCAAGCTGGATAAGCTGTTCCATTTGGTATGACGGGGAGTTAGTTGCATCTCATAAGTCGCGAGGGAGCGATGCGAAGGCTGTCTGTGAGAAGAAGTTCCAGCTGGGGCCAGGATAACTTCGTTCGTAGATGGAGGTCCTGTTCTATGTTCTACATTTTGTTCCAGCAAGTGGTTAAAATTATAACAGAGAGTGAGGAAAATCATGACGTTAACCGCAATGTTATTTACCCTTGTACTGCTAGCACTAATAGATTCAACGAGTTTGGGCACTCTCTTAATTCCTGTCTGGTTACTGATGACACCTGGGCGTGTTCGAGTAGATCGGTTTTTGATCTATATATTCACAGTGTCCGGTTGTTACTTTGCAATTGGCCTCATCATCATGTTAGGAACAGATTCATTTCTGAAACAATATGCACCCCTAATGGGATCTCAGCCCTTCCTTTTAGGACAACTGGTGATAGGTATATTGTTAATGATTGTAAGCCAACTCATGGATACCAAAAGATCTCGGGCTCGTGCTGCGGAACGTGCAGGAAGTGGGGAAGGTACTATTTTAAAATGGAGGGCTCGTGTTACGGGAGAGACCGTTTCCAGCAGAAGTTCTATTAGTATACTTATTGGGCTTGCCCTGACCGCGGTCGTACTGGAACTTGGAACGATGTTGCCCTATCTAGCAGCCATAGGCGTATTAGTTAGTGAAGGACCTGCCTGGCCTATGTCGGGAATTCTGTTACTGGGATATTGCTTCGTTATGATATTACCTTCGCTCATTTTGCTGGCAGGGAGATTGCTCGCCTACCCTGTTTTGAAACAACCTCTAGCTAAAATGGATAGGTGGCTGGTGAACAATGCACAGAATGCTACTGCCTGGATTGTAGGTATCGTTGGTTTTTTGCTAACGGTTAATGCAGTTTATGATTTAGGCTGGTTTCAGTGAGACGATGTGGTATAAGCCGTGTTGACAGAACCCGTATCTTTTCTCTTTTCGGCACAAGCATGTGTTATTCGCACAGGCAAGTCGTCCACCCATCGCGTAGACTAGATTAGATCAAGTTGAGTGAGGTGAATTCCATGGCTAAGACCAATGAAATACACGTGAAGGCAAAACGATTCAAGGATCGTCCGGTCTGCGTGACTCTTCATAATGGTGAGACGTACATCGGGTACATCTCTGGCGTGAGCAACGAGGGTGTAGAGCTTACCGGGGGCGGGAAATTTACACAAACTTCAACAACCACGGCAAAAAAAGCGCGGGCGGTACGGAGTCGTGATCGTCAAATGAAAAACAAACCAATCAAGTCAAACAAGTCCGTATCTTCTTCAAGCCGGAAAAAGGTTAATCGTTCCCGCAAATCCTCCGTGCAACCCCGGGTAACTTCACATAGATCCTCTCGTCAACGTCAGGCACAGGTATCATCCTTTATGCCGATGATGGGATCTTTATTAGGTGGACTGGGCGGGGCAGGATCATTTGGAGGCATGCTCGGAGGCGGCATGCGTTTGTTCGGCATGATTCAGCGTTTTGTGCCTGTTGTGAAAATGGGCTACGGCATGATTAAACAAATTCAGCCGTTTATGGGAGCTGTGCAAGGGTTGATGTCACCAGCAAGTCAGGCATCGCAGACCGAGGATGAAGCTGAAGCCGAAGCGGAAACCCAACGGGGGTAACTTGAGTACACAAGTGTAGTGTCGAGAACATGTTGATGTGCTAAGAAATAGTGGAGAAAAGATTAGTAAACACTCCTAAGTCGCTATTATAGCGGCTTTTTTTATCATTTAAGTTGTTTCGGAATAGGATAAAGATTCAATGCGAGCTCCAATACTTACTCAATTTCTATAATTAAGAGGCGGAAACAACAGAGCATTAGAGATCTTATCGAGCAAAGCGCTAACGATCACCAGGAACCTTATTGGGCCGAATATCGAGCGTTCCAAATTCTAACGATCATGAGAGACCTTATTTTGTTGAAACACGAGATTGTACATTGAAAACAGCCGAATTGTCCAAAATAGCGTCTCCTGTGATCGTTAGAATTTAAGCTACATACTGGGGCCATTTAAGCACCTCAATATCCCATTACCACACGTCCGTCAGCAAAGGCAAAAGCTAATACTAATGCTAAAGCCCAGAGCGGGTATGCTCTGGGCTTTTTGATCTTATGCGATTTGTCGATTACGCTTGTTTTGTTTTCAAACGGATTACGTTCCAGGACGCTTTGTTCAGCACAGCTTGTACTTTACCTTGATCCACGGTTGTATGTCCGCCGTTGTGAGGCAACACGTTACGTGGATTTTCTTTGGTATTGCTTGCTTTCAGGTCATTGTTTTCCAGAACAATGTGTTCTACAAATGTTGTTTCCCCGAACGAACGAAGATCAACATTCAGTTCCATGGCCTCATCGAGATGTCTGTTCACCGCAAAGATGGTGATGGTGCCATTTTCTTCATCATGTACACTGATGGATTCGAGATAAGGTACATCCGTGAAGTCTTTTGAATCATATTTAGGTGAAGATGTGATGGACCGCAGCACCGTACCACGTCCGAAGTTGGAAGCGTGCAGGAACGGGAAGTACGTCGTTTGTAACCAGATTGCTCCGTTATTTTCAGTCATGATTGGTGCGATCGTGTTAATCAACTGCGCAAGGCAAGCCATTTTTACACGGTCAGCATGTTTAAGAATGGTGATCAGGTAACAGCCTACTGCCAGTGCATCTTCATGCGTGTACACATCTTCGAACTCAGGAGGTGCAATCTGCCAACGTTCTTCCATACGGCTTGTACCAATGGATTTCCACACATTCCATTCATCCAGAGAGAGCATCAATTTCTTTTTGCTACGTTTTTTCGCTTGTACAAAATCACAGATCGAAGCCACACTATCAATAAATTGATCCAGATCCAGTGAGGTTGCTAGGAAATCATACGTGTTGTCTTTGTTGTTATTGTAATACTGATGCAGAGACAAGTAGTCTACATTTTCATAGGTAAGATCAAGCACAGTTGCTTCCCAATCTGCAAATGTCTTCATGTCACGGCTGGAGCTACCACATGCAACGAGCTCGATCTCCGGATCAACCCATTTCATCGCTTTGGCTGTTTCATTGGCAATACGGCCATATTCATATGCGGTCATCGCACCAATCTGCCAAGGACCGTCCATTTCATTGCCGAGGCACCATGTTTTGAATTTATGTGGATCTTTATATCCGTGAGAGATACGCAGATCACTCCAGTATGTGCCCGAAGGGTGGTTGCAATATTCAACCAGATTTCTGGCTGCATCGATACCGCGAGTTCCCAAGTTAACAGCCATCATCACTTCCGTACCTGCCAGCTTAGCCCAATCTGCAAATTCGTTCGTACCTACCGCATTCGTTTCAATCGTCCACCAAGCCAGCTCTAGTCTACGTTTACGTTCAGCTACTGGACCCACGCCATCTTCCCAGTTGTAACCGGATACGAAGTTGCCGCCAGGATAACGAACGATGGGTACGTTAAGCGCTTTAATCGCTTCAATAGCATCCTGACGGAAGCCTTGTGCATCTGCGGTTGGATGACCTGGATCATATATGCCGCCATACACGGCACGTCCCAAATGTTCTATAAATGAACCGTAGACACGCGGGTCTACTTCAGCAATTTGAAAATCTTTATCGATCAGCATTTTGGATTTAAGCATAGTGAAAACCTCCATAAGATTGAATTTTATAGTGCATGTGAATGATTGTGTAATACATATCATCGTTTGTAATGTCATATGATGTCGCTAATCTATATTGAATTCGCCTGAAAGCAAAATCAATACATTGATTTGTTATCTAATATGTATCATAATGCGGATATACAGAGCAAGTTCATTTTACACAGTTCGCTAAATAGCGAATTCTATAATTTCAATACAAGATCAAATTAACCCATAGAACAGAAGCTTGAACACAAATGGGATACCAAATATATAAGCAAAAAATACAAAAGGAAGTGTATTCTATGATGCTTGGAACAGATGCATCCTCATTGCTTGTCTACGAGGCGCTGGCAAGTGAAGCCCGTTTAAATATTGTGAGGCTGTTGCTGCAAAATAGGGAGATGCATATCAATGCGCTCGCCCAAGAACTATATCTGAGCAAAGCCATCGTCAGTACACATGTTAGCAAACTGCAGAAAGCAGGCATCGTAGGCAGCCGAATGAAACGTGAAAATGGCGGAACCTATAAATATTGTTTTATCGTGCAGGAGTTCATGACCATTCAACTGTCGCCCCCCGAACCCGCTGAGGCTTCTTATCATGAAGTATCCATCCCCGTTGGACATTATACAGATTATGAAGCATGGCCGACATGCGGGCTCGCAACGACCACTCAGATGATCGGACAATACGATACACCCGCCTGTTTCATGGACCCCGATCGGGTTAACGCGGCAATTCTTTGGATGGCACGAGGTTTTCTGGAATATAAGATTCCCAATTATCTGAATAATGATCAGCATCTTCGGGAGATAGAGATTTCACTTGAACTCAGTTCGGAAGCACCCAAAGTCAATGAAAACTGGCCATCCGATATCCGTTTTACGCTTAACGGCAATGATCTCGGTACATGGACAAGCCCTGGAGACTTCGGAGATCGGAAGGGCAAGCATACCCCACTATGGTGGAAACTGGATGTAAACCAGTATGGTGTGTTAAAAGTACTGCGCATTAACGAGGAAGGCACGTTTATGGATGGTCAACAAATTTCGGATGTCACGATCTCGGATCTGGATCTACGAGCAGCTACCTATTGGACATTTGGGTTAAAACCCGAAGAGAGCGCAGCAGGTCGAGGTGGGCTGACCCTATTTGGGAAAGGGTTTGGCAACTATGATCAGGACATTCTGATTCGGTATTATTATGAAAATGCTCTAGAAAACAACACTTCAGAAGAATAAAATGTGCAATTTGGTATCAACCTATATAAGAGCAGCGCATAATCCGACTTAAACGAAGCATATACCCATTCCAGCGTTATGGTATTGACAACGATTACATGGCTGGTATAGAATACAGCTAAATAAGGAGTGTCACTGATTCGATCAGGCACCACCACAGTCTGGATTTCACAAGTTTATTTCTTGTGTACCTGGCCATGGTGGTGCTTTTTGCATATATGGGGGGTGAAAACATCATGAGGTTCAAGAAATCGTTAAACAACAATATCGCCCTGGCGGAGGACGCTGAAGGCTGTGAAGTCATTGTCATCGGAACAGGTGTAGGCTTCAAAAAAGTAAAGGGACAGCCGATCGAGCAAAGCCAGATTCAGAAAATGTTCCGGATCGGCTCGAATGATAAATATCAGCGAGTCGAGCAATTTCTTAGCGATATCCCTCTGCAAGTTATCGATATCACGGATCAGATTATAGAAGAAGGCAGGGAGATCATCGGGAAAAAGCTGAATGATTCTATCCTACTAACGCTTGCGGATCATATTCATTTTGCTCTGGATCGTTTCAGAAAAGGGGTGGACATGCAAAATCCGCTACACTGGGATATTCGCCATCTGTATCCTGCAGAATATCGTGCTGGTGAGTTAGCGGTACGCAAGATCAATGAAGCTTTTCTGGTCGCATTGCCTGCGGGTGAGGCCAGCTCCATTGCTTTTCATTTTGTGAATTCACAATTTGATTCGGGTAGCATGAATCAGACGATCAAGATTACACAGATGATTAATGACATTCTTGGGATCATGACCGATCATTTTGGGAGAACGCTGAATCAGGAGTCTGCTGATTTCTCCAGGTTCATTACCCATCTGAGATACTTCATCGTTCGGCAAATGAACCGGGAAGTGCTCTCATTCAAGGATCAGCAGTTTTTATATGATGTATTGTCGGAACGTTATCCAGATAGCTTCCAATGCGCACTCAAGATCAAGGAGACGATGGAACAGCAACGCGGATTTGTAATTACTCCCGATGAGATGGTATACCTTATGATCCACATCGAAAGAGTAACATCCCGTACCGACACGGGTTGACCTCAAAACAGCTCTTAGAAGATATTCCATTACCATGTTAATTGAATATGGAGTGTTACTGATTCGATCAGGCACCACCAAATGTTTCCGATTCCGCTTAAGTAGCGGGGCGGGTTTACATTTGGTTTTTTTTTCGCCAAAAAAGGAGGAAGCAGCATGAATCACCGGGAGTTGTCCAAAGAGATCATCCGATTAACAGGAGGGCAGGAAAATATTACGCAAGCCTGGCATTGTATCACTCGATTGCGCTTTAATGTGCGTGAAGAAAAGAAAGTGCAGCTTGAACAGATTCGCGCACTGGATGGTGTTCTTGGGGCACAGTTCCAAAACGATCAGTTCCAGGTTGTGATTGGCAACAAAGTTGCGGCCGTCTATGAAGAGCTGGAGGACCAGTTGAAACAAGCTGGTGCAACGGAGAGAGAAGCAGAACCGCCGCGTTCAAGAGGTCTTAATGCCGTACTGGACACGATCTCGGGTATTTTCACCCCGATTCTTCCAGCCATTGTAGGTACCGGGATGCTGAAAGGCATTCTCGCATTACTTGTTACTCTGGGAGTTATTCAAGAGACTAGCGGTGAGTATCAGATTTTGGCGTCCATAGCCAATGCGGCCTTTTATTTCTTACCCTTCCTGCTCGCTGTATCGTCTGCGCGGAAGTTTAAAGTCAATGAATATATCGCCTTGACGCTTGCAGGTACACTATTATATCCAACCATTTTGAATGCTTATCTGGAAAATCATCTGGAACCGATTCGTTTTCTATCTCTGCCGGTGTCGATCGTGAATTACACCCAGTCTGTCATTCCGATTATTCTCGGGGTGTGGCTTCTCAGTTATATACATCGCTGGGTCGATCGTTTCATTCCTGGTCCGGTTAAAGTCATCTTCACCTCAATGATCGTGCTGGTGATTACCGTCCCGATTCTGCTAATAGCTATTGGACCGCTTGGTAATTACATCGGCATTTATCTGGAGATCGGTACATCCTGGCTCTTTGCTCACTCGGGCCCATTAACAGGAATCGTGCTGGGCGGACTTATGCCAGTGATCGTTATGACGGGTATGCATTATGCATTTTTCCCGGGAACATTACAGAATTTGAGCAAACTCGGTTACGACGTGCTGTTACTACCGCTTAACCTTGTAGCCAATATGAGTCAAGCTGGTGCCGTAATGGCGGTATTCCTCAAAACTAAAAACAAATCGATGAGATCAATTGCTTTATCCAGCGGTATATCTGCTTTTCTGGGCATCACAGAGCCTGCAATCTATGGAGTAACGTTGAAGCTGAAAAAACCGTTCTATGCTTCGATCATCGGTGGAGCAGCCGGCGGTGGATTTATTACAGCGGTAGGGTTAAAATGTTTCGGTTTTGCCGTTCCGGGTCTGCTGTCGTTGCCTTTATACATTGGTCCAAACGGGGGGATGGCGAATTTCTGGTACGCGCTCATCGGTGTAGGTATCAGCTTCGTAGTTTCGTTTACAGTGACCTTATTGCTTAAGTGGGATGAACCGATTACGCAGCAACCTGCTGGGGCAAGTTCGTCAGCAATAGCTCCAACAACAGCATCGGAATCAGCAAAACGATCAGGAACAACAAATCGGTCTAATCAAGAACCTTCACAACCGCCTGTGACCGTTCATTCGATCGAGGAAAAGAAAGGTGAAATATTCAGCCCGCTTACCGGTGAACTGGTCTCACTCAAAGAACTGCCTGATCCTACGTTTGCAGAGGAAATGACGGGAAAAGGAATTGCTATTTTTCCAAAAGAAGGCCGTGTAACCGCACCATTTGACGGAACGGTCACAATGATCGCGAAAAGCAAACATGCCATCATGCTGACTTCCTCCAGCGGAATCGACATTCTCATTCATGTTGGACTTAACACGGTGTCCCTGAAAGGCAAGTTTTTTGAAGAGAAGGTTGTCATCGGACAACGAGTGAACAAGGGTGATTTATTGCTGGAATTTGATATCGAGAGCATTCAAGCCGCCGGTATTGATCTGACCACCCCGGTCATTGTAGCCAACACGCCAGATTACCTTGATGTAGTACCCGTTCAGGTGAAGGGGGTGGTTCCAATGAATGAATTACTGCTACTCACCGTTCGTTAAAAACACTTATTACAAAACAACGAATGAAGGATTTCTATTTTACCGAGTTATAGAATTTAACGATATATTTACACAAAAACGGAGAGGACAGAAATAACCAGAAAAAGCAACGCGATCGCCTAAAAGCTTTCTGTAAGAAAGCTGCTTCGGAAGCATATGCTTATCACCATATTTCTCAACTAAAAAATAATTCAAAAAAATCTGGGGATAACAGCGATGGGAAGGTTAATCTGTCATTGAAGTGGCACGTGTAAATAAAAAAAAGGAGAGAAACCATCATGACACAAACGACAAAACACACTTTTCCTAAAGGCTTCCTATGGGGCGGTGCTACCGCTGCCAATCAGCTGGAAGGCGCATTTGATGCTGACGGCAAAGGACTTTCTACCTCTGACATGGCACCTTATGTTCCCCATGAGGAGCGAAATGGCAAAGATTTTACGTTCGACGTCAATTCCGTGGAATTGGAGCAATATTTGAGCGGCAACAGTGACGTGTATTTCCCGAAACGGAATGGAGTAGATTTCTACCACCGCTACAAAGAAGATATCGCTTTGTTTGCGGAGATGGGCTTCAAAGTATTCCGCCTTTCCATTGCTTGGCCGCGAATTTTTCCGACAGGAGAAGAAGCCGTTCCGAACGAAGCAGGGCTTGCTTTCTATGATAAAGTGTTCGACGAACTGTTGAAATACGGCATTGAGCCGTTGGTTACGATCTCTCACTATGAGATGCCGATTGAGTTAACCCGCAAATATAATGGCTGGGAAAGCCGCGAGATGATTGATTTGTATTTAAAATTTGCGAACACACTGTTTGACCGTTACAAAGATAAAGTGAAATACTGGATTACCTTCAATGAGATGAATATGATGCTAACCAGTCTGTATACAGGTGGCGGCATTTTGGAAGATAAAATCAAGGGCACACCGGAACAGGTAGCCTATCAAGCAACACATCATCAGTTTGTGGCAAGTGCGCTGGCTGTAAAAAGCGGCAAAGAGAAAATGCCTAATGCCCAAATCGGCTGTATGATCTGCCGTCTGGAGACATACGCTGCATCCAGCAAACCGGAAGATGCGCTGCAAACCATGAAGGAAGATCAGATGAACCTGTTCTATCCGGAAGTACAGGCGCGTGGAGAGTACCCGTCCTATATGCAAAGATATTTTAAAGAGCAAGGCATTGAACTGGTGAAAGAGCCTGAAGATGATGCGATTATTCGCGACAATACAGTGGACTTCATTGCATTCAGTTATTACATGACGTATATCGGAAAATACGACCCGAATGACAACAGCAACTCCGGTATGCTGGTAAGTCAGATCAAAAACCCGCATCTGAAAGCCACCGAATGGGGATGGCCAATCGATCCAATCGGTCTTCGCATCGCACTGAACCGGTTGTATGACCGCTACCGGATGCCGCTCTTTATCGTAGAGAACGGGCTCGGCGCTACGGACACGCTCGAAGAGGATGGATCTGTACATGATCCTTATCGTATTGATTACCTGCGTAGCCACATCGAGCAGATGAAAGAAGCGGTAGCTGACGGTGTGGAACTGATGGGATTCACCAGCTGGGGACCGATTGATATTATCAGCTGCTCCACATCCGAGATGGGTAAACGTTATGGCTTTATCTATGTTGATCAAGACAACGCGGGTAATGGTTCGCTGGATAGAACACGCAAAGACTCATTCTATTGGTACAAACAAGTGATTGAGTCCAATGGAGAGATTCTTTAATAAAATGTAATTAGGACTCGTCATTCTTATCTCTAATTTTTTCACATATATAAGAAGGTTGCCTCATCAGGCAATCTTCTTATATTTCATTTCACGCCCCTGAAGCCTAACACAAAAGATCATTAATCATTTTAAATTGACATATCGCAAAAGATCGATATAATGATGATTATGAATCCAATTGAAATTTTGAAAGCTGTCTCGAATGAATCCAGATTTCAGATCTTACAATGGCTCAAAGAACCAAACGAGCATTTCAAACCCCATGAAGGAGTGGATATGAACGAAATAGGGGTATGTGTAAGTCAAATCACCGACAAACTCAACATGACACAGTCGACCGCCTCCCAGTATCTTACGATATTGCAGCGAGCAGGGCTGATCACGACCAAACGGATAGGCAAATTTACGTATTATCAGAGAGACGAGGAAGCGATAGCTGAATTTACTCGTTATATGATGAGTGATATGTAAGTTGCAACTGAGTTCTTACCAAGAATTCAGTTTTTCTTTAACTTTTCATATCGACAATTCACAATATGTCATTTTGTTGTTCATTATATCTACAAATTTAGATATAACAATTTATAAATTTATTGAGGAGTGGATTCAATTGATGTCATCCCATTCGAAAGTTTACATTTTAGCCATAGTCAGTTTTTTAGTCGGCACTTCCGAGTATGCTTTATCAGGTATTTTAGATAAGGTGGCCGCCTCTTTTGATGTCTCACTGGCTGCAGCAGGTCAGTTAATTACCATTTTTTCTTTGATCTACGCTCTTTGTACACCTATTCTAATGGCGCTCACCGCGAGTATGGACAGAAGAAAGTTAATCGTGATCAGTATGGGCATATTTGTTGTTTCTAATATCCTTGCCTTTGTACTTCCAGGATATGGACTCTTTGCAGCTGCTCGAGTCATGATGGCGATTGGAGCAGGAATTGTCGTGGTCACTGCTTTGAACATTGCCGCTAAAATTGCACCGTCAGGTAAACAAGCAAGTGCGATTGCTACAGTGGTTATGGGCTTCACAGCGTCATTAATCATTGGTGTTCCCCTTGGGCGAATTGCAGCTGACACTCTAGGTTGGAAATCCATGTTTGGAGGAATTGCCATTTTAGGCATTTTGGCTATAATCATTCTTTCTTTCGTCATTCCGCGTATTGAGGGGGACGCGCCTGTGCCGCTCAAGCAGCAGCTAAGTCTATTGAAAAACCCTAAAGTCGCATTAGGATTAGCGATCACTTTCTTCTGGCTGGGAGGATACTCAATCGCTTATACGTATCTCTCACCCTATTTGCTTCAAGTATCAGCATTAAATAACCAATATCTCAGTGGAGCTTTGCTTGTATTTGGTATAGCAAGCATGATTGGTTCCAAGCTTGGTGGCTTCAGTGCGGATCGGTGGGGAGTTCATCGCACATTATTCAGTGGATTTGCACTGCATATTCTCATGCTGATCCTGCTGTCCATTGTGACCCATACATTAGTGGGCGTAATGATCGTACTTTTGTTCTGGTCCTTTTCCGCCTGGTCCTCCGGTCCAACGCAGCAATATCATTTAACGACCATTGAACCGGAAGCTTCAGGAGTGATGCTAAGTCTTAATCAGTCCATGATGCAGCTTGCTATGGCAGCCGGTGCAGGTATGGGAGGAATCGCGATTGAAACGTTCTCTCTCTCATCGATAACCTGGATTGGTGCTGGTGGAATTGCTATCGCAATAATAGCATTAATCATCCTTAATAAAGTAAATGTAGCTACAAAAGTGAATGTTAATCATTGACTTCGATAAATTAATCGTAGATTACATTTTTACCTTCATCACTTAACTTTTTCAGAGATGAAGTCATATGATCAATTTCTGCATCCGTGTGTCGTTCCCATGAACCTAATTCAGCGACGATCTTTAGTGCGGATTTGGATCGATAGGATCGAGTCGGGTTTCCAGGGAACCGTTTATCCGTTACGTTGGGATCATTTTCGAAATCTCCTAAGGGTTCTACGATGTAAATTCGTTCTTTTGAATCAGATCGTGCTAATTCGGCACCCCATTTAGCAGCATTTAAGGTTCCGGTGAAGTAGATGTGATTCGACTTCTTGTCTTGATAATTGGATAAAAATTGCGGCTCTAATAAATCGCCAATGTTTAGTTCTGCTTTGGTACCGTGAAAAAAGGGACCCGGATCTAAGACTATTTTTTTGTCATCCATTACGGACACACCTCAACTTTTAGATTTGTATTTAGCAGTATAGTGCAGGCATCGGTGAAAAAACAGTCTGTTATTCTATTTTCATAAACGTTATAATTAGAGTAGAGGAAAGATACTGTCCCGTGGAACGGACCATAATTGTTTCAATTCAGCCGCTAATTTAGCGGCTTTTTTTGTTTTTAACACGAACAGCAGTCAGCCGAAGAGGCAAGGCTGCGTCAATCACCTGCCATCGAATCCTCATTCATATTACACCTTAAACATCGAGGCATTGGATGCGTAATACGAAATAATAAATTGTTGGAATTGTTCCAATGATGAAGAGAGGTTTCGATGTTTCATCCATGATAAGCTGATCGGATATACGGCGGCATCGTCAGCAATCGGCACATAGTGCAGTCCAAGATTACGACAGACAGAGACAGGCAGCAGTGCAACCCCACGATCCAGTCTGATGATCTCGACCAATGTATGAGAATCGACCTCGAATGCCAAATGAGGAACAAAACCTGCCCTTTCACACAGCATCATGGTGAAACGTCGGTATTCATCGTTATTGGCGAGAGAAAGAAAAGGTTCACTCGCAGCGGCGTGTAATGAAATTTGCTTTTCACTGCCATAAGCATGATCAGCAGGCAAGACAAGCACAATGTCCTCCTCGACAAGCACGCGGCTGTCAATCTCCTCATCCTGAACCGGGTAGCCGGTGATCCCCAGATCCACATCTCCTTTTTTCAGCTGTGTAATAATGTCATTTCGACTTGCAATACCTTGATGAAGCTGTGAATCGGGGAAAACTTCGATATACTCACGTATTAGACCTGATAGAAATCTTGAATTGGAGATGGAGATCCGGATCAGCCTCGACAGTTCATCCTCTTTTTCCGTAATGGCCAGCTTGGCATTCTCCAGCTCAACAAAAATGCGGTTCACATGTTTCAGCAAAATTTCTCCAGCGGCATTCAGCTCAATGTTTCTGCCTTTTCGATGAAAAAGGGGAGTACCCATTTCGTCCTCCAACCGCTTGATGGTGAGACTTAACGAAGGCTGAGCGATATTTAACTGAGCAGCGGCTTTGGAGATATGTTCTGTGTAGGCAACGGTTTGAAAATATTTCAATTGGAGAAGCTCCATTGGTATGCACTCCTTATTTATTTCAATAAATATATATAGTACTTATTAAGTATTATATTAAATTTAAAGAAAGATGTAGACTTTATTTATAGCAAATAAGTAAATAAACACACAACGCAATGACATAACCAATCAATCATTAATGCAAAGGCAGGTGTCTTTTTCATGAAAATCGATGTGAACAATATCGCCAAAAACCTGAACACGCCTTTAACAGCCCCGGCATATCCAATGCCACCGTATAAATTCGTTAATCGCGAGTACTTGAACATCATCTATCGAACGGATGAACAGGCTCTGCGGGCAGCTGTTCCTGAGCCATTGCAAATCACCGAACCCTTGGTGAAATTCGAAGTGATGTGGATGCCGGACGTCTCCGGACTTGGCGCATATACGGAAGCTGGACAGGTCATTCCCGTGCAGTTTAATGGGGAAGACGGGGATTACGTGCATTCGATGTACGTGGATAACTTTCCCGCCATTGCAAGTGGCCGAGAGTTAACCGCTTATCCCAAAAAGCTCGGTGCTCCCAAGCTGTACACAGACTCTGACACACTCGTCGGTACACTGGACTATGGATCACTGCGCGTAGCCACAGCAACGATGGGTTTCAAACATGTGGAGATGGACAAAGAGCTTGCGAAAAAAGAAATCTGCCGTCCCAACTTTATGATCAAAATAGCTACGGATTATACCGGGAATCTGCGGATCTGCGACCTGATACGTACCCAGATTACCGACATCGAGGTGAAGGAAGCTTGGACAGGCCCGGCTCGGCTACAACTTTTTGAGCATGCGCTTGCGCCTTTGGCTGATTTACCAGTGCTTGAAGTCGTGTCTGCTTCACACATTCTGACGAACTTAACTTTGAATGCAGCACAGCCTGTATATAACTATCTGGAAGAAAAATAAGGAGGCAACACATATGAGAATTGCAATTGTAGGTGCAGGTTCACTTGGAACCATCGTTGGAGCTTATCTGGCAGATGGCGGAATGGACGTGGAGTTAATTGATGCATATCAGGAACATGTCGATGCACTTAATCAGACAGGAGCAAAAGTAACCGGAACGACCGAGTTTCAGGCCAAAGTAAAAGCCATCACCCCTGAACAAAAGTCAGGGCAATATGATCTTGTGCTGTTGTTAACGAAACAATTGTACAATGAGTCTGTATTGAAAGAATTGCTTCCATATCTGCATGAAGACAGTGTTGTATGTTCTCTGCAAAACGGAATTCCCGAAGACAACGTGGCATCGATCGTTGGAGCTGAACGGGTTATCGCGGGTTCCGTTGAGTTTGGTGCTACATTCATGGAACCCGGCGTATCCAGTCTGACCACGGCGTATCCTCAATTCAAGCAGTACGCATTCCAGATCGGGGAATTGAATGGAGAGACAACCGAACGAATTCAGCGTGTAAAAGAAGTTCTTGATCTCGTTGGAGGTACACATATCTCGAATAATCTGGTAGGCACGAAATGGTCAAAACTGCTAATCAACAATGCTTTTAGCGGTTTATCTGCTGCACTGAACGGCACGTATGGAGATATTCTCGATCATGAAGCAGGCATTCGAAGTGCGGTTCATATCATTGACGAAACGATCAAGGTCGGACATGCGAATGGTGTTTCTTTTGTCACGATGAACGGATTCGATATGGCTTCATTGGAGCTACAGAGCGAAAAGGAAGTCCCTGCACGTATTGAAACGTTACGTCATGTAATGGAACCATCCAGACTGCTTAAGGCGAGCATGTTGCAGGATCTGGAGAAACAACGTAAAACGGAGATTCATTATATCAACGGCGTAGTTTCGAGCAAGGCAAAAGGTACCGGGATTGCAACACCGTATAATGATACGGTCGTTCAACTGGTCGAAGCCGCAGAAGACGCACAGAACGTACCTGAGTTTGCAACTAACATCCATGCATTTGAGCAGCTTTTGAATATGTCACAGGTGTAAAGCTTGAAGCTTGATGTAATCACAAATTCATAACACAAAACGCAAACAAAGAAGCCTTTCCTTCCGCATGAGTACAATGAACCATACGTGTGAGGGAGGGCTTCTTTTATTTTGTGAAGTTTGGCTAAAAGTCATTATTCCAACGGATTAATCTTGCTCCACGAATTGACTCTATCGGTTGTCCTCATTGCCTGCATAATGCAACAGCATATCAACCAACTGCTTTGTCATCTGATCATCCAGTTGATGAAGTTCATGTGAGCGGTGTGTAAACATCTTCTGCAACATGCCCATCATCACCGTAAATATGAACTGCGCCAGCTTAAGCGGAGGGGTAGCATTGCGGATGCTGCCGTCGGCAACACCTGAGTTCAATGCTTCAAGCAGGAAGTGGTTCTCTTTACCGTTTTGGATAAACCGTTCATAAGTATCCTTTAATTCCGGCTGAAAATGAACCACCTCATAATTGATATCAAATAATTGAATAAAACGAATATGGTCAGGATTTTCCTTAGCAAAAGAAACCCATGCGTTCAGCATTGTTGCAAGCTGTTCACGGCCACTACCACTTGGGCTTGCAGCCCGCTCTACGTGCTGGGTCATGGATTCAACCAACTGCATCTGAATGGTGAGCAGCAGCTCATCGATCGATTGAAAATGTTTATAGAAGGTCACGCGGCTTAGATTCGCTTCAGCACAAATGTCTTTGATTTTCACTTGAAGTAGACCGTGTTTCAGAAAAAGGTGCTTACCCGCTTCGATCAGTTCATCCCGATTCTGATTTTTTAACTGCTGATGCCAATTCTCATTCGCTTGCATATCGGTTTCCTTTCTTTGAACGTTGTGCGCTCATCGTAAGTGATAATGCTGCCAGTAACATAAAGGCACCAAAAATATACGGAAAGTTTACGTTTTTGTCAAACAGCAGACCTGCAACAAGTGGGCCGAAGACAGTACCTAAGCTCGAATACGTCGTATTCAAACCTGATGCATAACCTTGACGATCCCCGGCACTTTTAGATATCAGGGAGCTGACAGTTGGTCTCAGGAACGCATTGAATGCAAAATAAAGCGCTGATGCAAATAATAAAAATGTCAGATTAACCTTAATTAACATCAGCAGAAAAGCAATCGGGGTCATGATTAAGGACAGACGGATGAGTTTGATTTCGCCCAAGCGTTTCACAAAAAAGTCCAGTAACCAGATCTGGATCACGATACCGATAATCGCTCCCATGGTGATGATAACCGAGATGGTTGAAGCATTAAAGCCATATTTGTATTTGGCAAACAGCGAGAAGACCGTCTCATAACTCATCAGACCAAAGGTCATCACCAGAATAATCAACAAGTATCCAAAATAAGGAACCTTGAACGAACTCCAGATTTGCTCGCCCATGGTGAACCCTTTTTTCTTCGACGTTGAGATTGTTCTTTTTTCAGGTGGAAGAGTCTCTGGCAAGAGAAGAGTAAGCATTGCCGCAACTAAACCCAAACCGGAAGCGACGAAATACGGCATACGCACACCCATCTCGGCAATAAAACCGCCCAAACCTGGCCCAAGCACCATACCCAGGTTCATCGATGCACCGAAATAACCCATCCCCTTGGCGCGGGTTTCCGGGGTTGTAATATCGGCCACATAAGCCAGATTGGCTGGAACCATCAGACCTAGACTGATTCCCCCGATGAAACGAGCGATATAGAGGAGAGGTAGAGACGTCGATACCGCAAAAATAAGATCAGACACGACAACCAGAAACATACCTGCCATAATCAGCTTTTTACGTCCAAAACGGTCAGCCCATTGTCCTCCAAGCGGAGAAAACAGAAACTGGGCTGCGCCAAAGGCTGCGACCAAAAATCCGGCAACGGTGCCTCCTGCATGGAACAGCTTGAGATACTCCGGTAATATTGGAATCAGCATCCCTTGTCCAAGCAAAGCAATAAACAGATTTAACATCAAAATGAACATCGGAAAGCGGGTGGATTGTGTCATGGTACGCATACGTTTAAATTTCTCCTTCTCCATTATCTACATATTTTTATGGTTTACACACTGTTAACCTTTACTCATTGTAAACCATTATAGTGTGTTATAATTCCTGTTGTAAATACATTTTTGATGGAAAAAGGGGGAGGCATATTGATTGATCACAACAATCAGGAAGAGTACCGAGATCCAATGAACTATGATCTGGAATTCGGCGGCGAGACGGACAAATACGAATTTTTCCTTCAACTTGCCAAGAAAAATCCGGGACATGTGCTGGAGCTTGCTTGTGGAACAGGATTAGCCACACTTTATTTAGCCGAAAGAGGAGTTCCAATTAGCGGTGTAGATATCGTAGAGCCTATGCTCGCGTATGCGAGGGTCAAAGCGAAGGATCTACCGGTTGATTTTATCGAAGCAGATGCGCGTACGTTTGAATCCGATCAGCGCTTCTCCATGATTTTTCTGACAGGAAATGCATTTCAGGCTTTTCTGAGCGATGAAGATCAGCAGGCATTGCTGCAAACGGCGTATAATCATTTGGAGCCTGGTGGCATATTTGCATTTGAGATGCGAAATCCGGACGGCAATGATTTATCGGATGAAGAAGAAGAGCAGTGGGGCACATTTGTCGATGTGGATGGCGTGACCGTTAATGTATCTGGTAACCAGACATATGATGCCGAGAAACAGATCATGCACTGGACAACCGTTCGAAACTGGGGGCATCGTCAAACCACGTCACGCATTGCTTGCCGATTCACAGATGTGCAGACACTGCAGCAGTTGCTGGAAAAGCAAGGTTTTACCCTGGAGAAGCAATATGCGAACTGGGATCAAACGCCGTTTCAACCCTCAAGCCCAATGGTAATTAGTGTATGTAGGAAAGGGTAAGAATGCATCGTAATGATTAAAATGATTGAAATGATGCATTGAAATTACATAAGTAGAAAGGGGAATGTTTGATATGACAACATCTAGAACTTGTAACGATTGCGGAGGTACATCCTTTGTGGAGGCAACCGACTTTATTAATTTGCGGCCTTTGGATAAAAAGATGTCGCTTGGTTCTGAACGTGTGTATACGATTTGTCTGAACTGCGGTGAGGTCGTTTCCATTAAGGTGAAAAACCCGGAGAAGTTGGTGAATTAAATCGTTTTCCGAAGAGAAGACAAAAGGAATCCCGCACTTATAGTACGACTTGACCGTTTTATCATTTTCATCACAGGCAACCGATATGTTGGTTGTCTTCTTTTGCTTTTCCCACCTTGTATTTCAAATGATACATTTAGTAGAATGATGAAGCACATACACTTGATTTTAAGAGGTTACGCTAGGATAGGGGTGCTACAATGAATCGCATTTTGCTTGTTGAAGATGATGAAAATTTTGTATTTGGAATAGAATATACATTAACTAATGAAGGTTATGAGGTCATTCATGCCGGAACCTTGAAGGAAGCTCGCGATGCTCTTGCGCAGCACAAGATAGAACTTATTTTGCTCGATATTAATTTGCCTGACGGAACGGGATATGAATTTTGCAAGCAAATTCGTGTGGACTCAGAGGTGCCGATCATTTTTCTCACCGCGCTGGATGAAGAGATGAATGTGGTCGCGGGACTTGATCTGGGTGCTGACGATTATATGACCAAGCCGATTCGTACCAAGGAGCTGCTTTCCAGAATCAAGGCTGTTTTACGGCGTCATTCCCGCCCTGAACAGCATTCAAACATATGGAAATCCGACGACTTTGAAGTTCGCGTGCTGGAAGGTGTTGTTTTCAAAAACAAAAATGAAGTTCCGCTCACAACGCTAGAGTTCCGGCTGCTTCTTATGTTAATGTCCCATCCCAAACAGATATGTAGCAGGACATCAATCCTTGAGAAGTTATGGGATGTCTCTGGTGAATTCATTGATGATAATACGTTGTCCGTACATATACGCAGATTAAGGGAAAAGGTGGAGGAAACACCCGCCGCGCCTAAGTATATTGTTACAATTCGTGGGGTTGGATACAAATGGAACGCCGAAACGACAGGAGCATACCGCTGATGGTTGAAGTCATCCGTAATCCAGAGTGGAAATCTGTGTTCACCAAGTTCATCCTTGTTCAATTAGGTTTGACTGCAATCATTTATGTTGTGATGAACCTACAAACACAAAGCATTAATGAAACGGTTGTGAACCAGCACGCGGCCTTTGTTGGACAAGTGTTAAGTAAGCAACCACAGCTCGAAGATCAGCTCATTCATACAATTACTCAAGGGACAGACCCGCAGGATCTTAAGCTAGGTAAACAAATATTGTCTCAATACGGATATACAAATCATATGAATATTCAGGATCAGCCTGCCCTATCGGGAACAGCATTACCTGGAAATACAGCGTTGATCTTTTTCCTGTGCGGTATCCCGGTATTGATGCTTTTATTTTGGGAGTACCGCAAGCTATTTTCCAGAATTCGCCGTGTTACACATGCAGCGGAGCAGGTGGTGGAAGGTCAATTCGATACCTCATTACCTGAGAATGCAGAGGGAGACTTCAGTGCTCTAGGTCATAGCTTTAACATGATGGCAGGTAGGCTAAGTCATAGTGTAGATCAGTTGAAGCAGGAGAAAACATTTCTAAGCCATCTGCTGACCGATATATCACATCAACTCAAAACACCGCTCGCATCCCTGCTCGTATTTAATGAAAATATGTTGCATGACCCACACATGAAAGAAGACGTCCGAGCCACTTTTCTGGAACGAAGCAAGCAACAGATCGAACGCATGGAATGGCTCATTATCAGCTTGTTGAAGCTGGCAAGAGTGGAAGCGGGAGCCATCGTTTTTCAACTGCAAAACATTAAACCCAAGGACATCATTGAATCAACGGTGCAGACCTTGCAACCCTTGGCGGAGCAGAAGAAACAGACTATTGTCGTTCAAGGCGGCGAGGGCATGTTGCTGCATGCAGATGAAGAATGGTTAACCGAGGCGATTATTAATCTGACTAAAAATGCACTGGAGCACTCTCCCGTATCAGGAAAAGTCTACATTACCATGGAAGACGAAGGCTTGTTTCATTCGATTATCATCCGGGATGAGGGGGAAGGGATCGGGCCGGAACAGATCCCCCATGTGTTCACGCGATTTTACTTAGGCAGAAGCAATGCTAAACCTCACAGTACCGGGGTAGGTCTGTCCCTGACCAAGTCCATTATTGAAGGTTTGGGTGGAACGATCTCGATATCAAGCGAGCCTGGAGAGGGAGCTGAATTCCGAATTACTTTTATGAAAACAATGTATTGAGAGGAAGCTTACAATAACGTAAGCTTCCTCTTCACTTTAACGTAAGCTTCCGAGCCTATAATAACCATATGAATACAACAATTGTTCACAGCTCATGAAGGAGGCACATGCTTTGGAAATTTTAAAAACGCGTGAATTATGTAAAACATACGGAAGTAACGACGCGAAGGTCGACGCATTGAAAGAGATTAATTTAACGGTTCAACAAGGTGAATTTGTCGCTATTGTTGGTGCGAGCGGTTCGGGGAAAAGTTCGTTACTTCATCTACTTGGAGGTGTAGATCGCCCAACCAGTGGACAAGTCCATATTGATGGGACAGACCTGTATTCTCTGAACGAAACGGATTTAGCCATTTTCAGAAGACGAAAGATCGGATTCATTTTCCAGGCGTATAATCTGATTCCGGTTCTAAGCGCAGAAGAAAATATTAAACTGCCTATGCTACTAGACCATCGTCAAGCCGATGAAGACTATGCAGACGAACTAATGAACGTACTCGGTCTAAAAGACAGAAAGCATCATCTCCCTAACCAGCTATCAGGTGGACAGCAACAGCGTACAGCCATTGGACGAGCCTTGATTAACAAACCCTCGATCATACTAGCTGACGAACCAACAGGCAATCTCGATAGCAAAAACAGTAAAGAAATTGTAGATTTGCTCACCTATTCGGTTCGAAAGTACAATCAAACCTTGATTATGATTACACATGATTCCAATGTAGCCCGGAGAGCGGATCGGATTGTAAATATTAAAGACGGGGTCCTTTTCGATCAGCAATCTGGGGGCGAGAGCGATGCGTAAGTACACAGGGCTCACCGAGAAGTATTTACTTGGCCAGAAAAAGAGATCCATTCTCACCATTGTTGGCATCATTCTATCGGTAACACTTCTTACCGCTGTCGGCACACTAGCGATGAGTTATCAGGACAAACTGGTGCGTCAGACGATTCGGGATTATGGAAATTATGAAGTATCGTTCAATGGCGTTTCAGGCAAAGACGTACCTCGTATTGTGAATCAGGCCGCCATAGGCAGTGCAGGGGTCATTCATCGTATTGGTTATGCAACCATAAGTTCCACGAGTGAAAAGGAGCAAAAGGAAAACCCGTTTGCTGCCCCGTATCGTTATTTGAATGTGAAAGGATACGACTCGCAAGCCATGTCCAAGCTTCAGGTTCAGTTAGAGAGTGGACGTTTGCCGCAAAAGCCTAACGAAATCATCCTGTCATCCTGGAGCCTGAATACGTTCGCTTCAAAACCTGCGATTGGTGATAAGATTACGCTGGACCTGGGAGATCGGGTCGAAGCTTCCACCGGAAAGGTGAAGAGCGTGAACTCCATTGGTGATTATGGGTGGAATCTGGATGAAAAATTCAAACCGCGTATAAAACAGCAATATACTGTTGTCGGGGTGATGAAAACAGCCAAAAATGTAACGTGGTCATCCACTTTTATCTATTCAGCGATTACGTATGATGATCATCAAAAAATCGATCCGTCTCAGAATTTTTTTATCTATGCGACCATGAAATCGATGGACAATATAAAGGAGAAGAGCGAGGCCATTCTGTCTTCATTGGGTTTAGGGAATGTGGATCAAGGTTCTGCTCAGGAGCTGAACCGTGAAAATGTGTTAAAGGATATACGCATTGAATATAACAATGAATTGCTCAAACTGTTTGGCAAGAGCACCTATGCCAACGTTAACCAAAGCTCAATGTATGCATTTGCAGCTATTGTTCTAATTATCATGGGATGCACCAGCGCGGTAATTTACAATACGTTTCATATTTCAGTGCTTGAACGCATTTCTCAGTTTGGCATGCTGCGCTGTATCGGTGCAACACCAGCCCAGATTCGCAGGATCGTATTCAAGGAAGCGACTGTGCTTAGTCTAATTGCCATTCCAATCGGTTTATTTACAGGAACCATTCTAATGAAAGTTTTATTCTATAACATTAGCATGCTGACATTAGGCTTCCTGAACGATATGCACATGATTATTTCATTGCCTGTTCTACTTGTGGCAGCAGGTTTAGGACTGATTGTTGTCTATGTGTCAGCGCTGGGTCCAGCCAAACTGGCCTCCAACGTTTCACCGCTTGAAGCACTGAAAACCTCAGGCAGCACGGCGGTAGAGCAGGGGGATTTCAAGCGCTTGTCTTTTGCAGGTAGCAAATGGCTAGGGTTTGAAGGTCGGTTTGCCAGCCGAAATATTCGGCGGAACCGAAAGAGATTCCGCATTACGGCTTTTTCGATGATTATCAGCATTGTTATGTATATTGTGTTTGGCGGCTTGGTGAACCTTCTAGGAACAACCTCTGAATCAGGCATCGATTACTCTTACTCCTTGGACTATCAAGGGATGAATAAACGTATCCCTAATTCGGTGTATAATAAGCTGGTTACACTTGATGGAGTTAAAGAGGCGTATCCTTTCTACAACCACCAGCTTCAAGCGATCATTCCGAAAGAGAAAATAAATCCGGATTACTACCAGCAGCAGAAAGAAATGTACACGGTTGAACAGGAAAACGGGTATCGGATGGGTAACAACTTTCTGACATCTTACGGTATAAACGGACTTCAGGAACTTCGTCCCAAACTCACCTCCGGAAGCATTGATGCAAGCCAAATGAATGATGAAAATGGTGTCATTGTTATCCAGAAAATCAGAATGATCACCGACAAAGGAACCAATGTGATCATTGATCAAACCCGTTTCAAGGTTGGGGATAAAATTAAGGTCCGATCAATGGGTGACAAGCAGTCATACAAAACCGTTACTGTTGTCGGAACTGCAGATCAAGCCCCTCTCTCTGGTAAATACACCGAAAGTGCTGTTATTCAAATGATTACGACACCGAAGGTGATTGAAAACATTACGGGTGATAACGCGTATGACAGAATATTCATTCAAGCGAGTCCTGAGACAGATAACGGGGCAATTGTGGGTTATTTCAAAAGCCTTGTTCAGCAGGATGCAGGGTATAACTATCGCGATCGGGTAGAGGAGATGAAACAAGCCCGTAACGATGCGCTGACGCTAAATATATTCCTGTACGGTTTTATAGGAGTCATTGCAGCCATTGCGTTTCTGAATATTTTGAATACGGTAAGTACGAATCTTATTCTGCGGACGAAGGAGTTCGCCGTATTAAAAGCGATTGGTATGACGCAAAAGGAAATTCGTAAGATGGTTTTGCTTGAGGGTGTGTTCTATGGCGTATTTGCAGCTGTGTACGGAAGTCTTCTCGGTACAGGTTTGAGCTATGGTGTGTCCTATCTGATGAGGAATGCGGTGCAGATCGAATGGGTTATGCCTTGGAGTAGCATTCTGATTGGCAGTTTGGGTGCTATCATAGCCACACTCATAGCCTCATACTGGCCGCTTAGACGTCTTGAACGAATCCAGATTACAGATGGTTTGCGCGGGGAAAATTAATGCGTCAAAAAGCTCGGTTGTTCGCTTTAGAACGAACAACCGAGCTTTTTGACGTTTTAAGTGGTCGTTACTCCTTTAAGAAAAACACGTACAATTTTCTCCGCCATGACATGATGAGACTCATATTTTTGCTGATCATGCGCCCGGTTCCCCATCAACATTAGAGTCGAAAAAGCCTCAGCCAAGAAAAGCGGATCTTCTTCACGAAAGATTTTCTCATCCATGGCGTTTTTAAAATGCGAGGCTAGTACGTCATGAATCTGATGTTCTGCTTCACGAATGGCATGAATCTGTTCTTCCTCCAGAAAAGGCTCCGCTTCACGCATCATCATTTCAATCTCACCATGCGGATTAGCAAGACGAGCTTCCGCTAATCGGATTAATCCGTCTCGTAAATGTTCCGCCTCATCCAGCATATGCGCCGTAATTTTTCTAACGTTCTGCAACATCGTTGTCATGGCTGCAACGAATAGATCCGCTTTGCCCGCGAAATGATAATATATGGTTGGTTTGGATACGCCGCATTTCTTCCCAATCTGCTGAAGGGTAACCATCTCGTAGCCAAATTCTTTAAATAGGGTAGATGCCGTATAGATAATGGTTTGTTGCATGGAAATGTCATTGTCCGTCTGCTTGGGTCTTCCGCGCAAACGTTTAGGTACTTGCTCTGGCATAGATTCGTACACACTCCTTCCATAATATTTTATGTCAAATCATAAATATAAGCAAAGAAGCTTGTAATTTTACTTACCAGTAAATATAATTAGTTCTGTAATTAAAAATGATACGTTTAAAGGTGGGCAACGAAGTTATGGCAAAGACAACAGTGCGTAAGAGCAGATGGAAGAAAACAACGATATGGATTAGTGTAATTATTATTGCTCTGGTAGCAGGGGTGTTTGCGTACCTGGCATCTGTCACATACAGCCCTTCGGAACAAGCGGAAGTGGCAATGAAAAGTGATGATCGGGTCGTTGTTAGTGAAGTGAAGAACGGTTATCAATTTGAACCTAAAGGGCAGGACATCACACAGCCTAATGTTGTGTTTTATCCCGGAGGTTTAGTGGAGCCGGCAAGTTATGCGCCTATGGCACGAGCACTAGCGGAGCAAGGACATCGTGTGTATATTACGAAGATGCCGCTGAACTTGGCGATGTTCGGGGAAAACCGGGCGGATTCGTTTCTCGCGAAACATGCGGGTGAAAGCTTTGTTATTGGTGGACACTCCCTAGGAGGTGTATTCGCTTCAAGATATGCTGCGGCGCACACAGCTCAGATCAAAGGTGTCTTTTACCTAGCTTCTTATGCAGATGATGGCGGGAGACTGGACGGAAGCAACTTGTCCGCACTGCAAATTACGGGAAGCAATGATGGTGTTCTGAACTGGGAATCGTGGGAAAAAGCCAAATCCAATCTTCCGAATAACACGGCATATGTAAGCATTGAAGGCGGCAACCATGGTCAATTTGGCTCCTACGGAATGCAGAAGGGAGACAACGCACCTAAGATCACAGAACAGGAGCAGCTTAAGCAGGTTGTTCAGGCATTGGAAGAATGGATGAAATCAATAAAACCATAGATAAAATAAAAAAGACCGAAGTTTTCATCTGCAAACGATGAATGCTGTCGGTCTTTTTATGATTTTCTATTGAACAACGGGAGTGATTTCCACTTCTCTTGGTTAACGTCTACGGAAGGCTCCGCCGCGTGCCAGAGCAAAAAAGAGGAGCAGGGCAATGATTGAGCCAACGATCGCCGGAATAATATGAAACCCGCCAATCACCGGTCCCCTTGGTCCAAGCAATTCGGTTCCTAACCAGGAACCGATAAAACCCGCAACAATGTTCCCAATTACACCGCCCGGTACGTCCCGCCCAATCAAGTTGCCACTTAACCAGCCAATAAGTCCACCAACAATAAGTACCCAGAGCAGATCCATGGTTTGTTCTCCTTTCTTCGGGTTTATTACAAGTTATGTTGGGTTCAGTGGAATATACCTCATCTTATATTGGTGGAGTACTGCAAATGCTCTGTGCTAAGATGAGGGTACTTATGATTCAAGCTGGGGAACAAGGATAGAAGGGGTGTACAGTCCATTGAATAAAATACTTGTCATTGACGATGAAGTCGCCATTCGAGATTTAATTGAGCTGGTGCTCAGAAGAGAGAACTATGATGTAAAAACCGCAGAAGATGGCAAAACCGGGCTGCAATTGCTGGACTCTTTTCAACCAGACCTGGTAGTGCTTGATTTGATGCTGCCCGATTGCTCGGGATATGACTTGTGCAAGGAGATTACCGGGAAACGTGCTGTTCCTGTTATTATGCTCTCTGCCAAAAATGAGATTATAGATAAGGTGCTTGGATTAGAACTTGGCGCGGAAGATTACATGACCAAACCGTTTGACAATCGGGAATTGCTCGCTCGCATCAAGGTAGTTTTGAGAAGAAACGAGAGCAAGGTGGAGACAAGTGAAGGGGCGGAAGTGCCGTCGACACGTATCATCCATGAAGAGCTGACTTTTGATATGGAAAGCCGAAGAGTGCTGAAAAACGATGTTCCCGTCTCTTTGACGGCCAAAGAATTTAAAATTCTGGAAACTTTACTTAAAAGGCCTGACAAAATCTATACTCGGGATGAGCTCTTACAGATCGGATGGGGATATGATTTTATGGGGGATAGTCGTAGTGTGGATATGACCATCATGCGACTACGGAAGAAACTGGAGGATAACGCGGACGAACCGAAGTATGTCAGAACGATCTATGGATTCGGTTATCAACTTGGAGGTGGCGAGGCCTGAAGTACGCAACCCGGTTACTGCTGAACTATTTATTTTTCTCTGTATTGTCCTTTGGCATCATCATCTTTGCCGTTAATAAAGCCATTGATTACTACAGCTTCATTACTATTGAAAAACAAATGATGGAGAAGGCAGATCTCTCCGAGCTATCCTTCCGTGAAGTGCTAGCACAGCATCGATCATCATCAGGGGAGCCGCAGACGAAGGAAATCGTCAGACTTGCACTAGAGAAGCTTAAGGCTTCAGGCAAGGAAGTGCGTATCTATGACAGCTCCAAGCAGCTACTGGGCTTGGCTGTAGATGGCATCATCATTAATGATGGCAAACCACATATTTTCGAGAAAAATATTGAAAAAGCTCTGAGCGGTAGCTATGCCTACACTGTAACGAATGATCATCTGCTTTATTTTGCGACTCCCATTCAGAATCAATTTTACGAAAATGCTTATGTGTACGAGTTCGTAGAGGACATTTCGTACTTTTATGCAATCATGGATCAAATCCGTTATGTGCTGTTTGCAGGCGCGGGCGGATTCATTGTGCTGATTACGTTAGCCAGTCTGTGGATTGCACGAAATACAACCAAACCGATTAAGGTGCTCCTTGGTGCCGCGCAAAGTTTCTCCAGACAGGAATTTAAGCGAGTTCATCTGAACCGCAAGGATGAGCTGGGGATGCTCGCGGATGGACTCGACTCCATGGGACAGCAGCTTCATAATTACATTCAATACCAGAAACAATTTGTCTCGAACGTATCTCACGAATTAAAAACACCTCTGGCAGCCATTCGTGGTTTCTCTCAATACTTGTACGAAGGAGAGAATGAGAACGAAGAGTTACAAAAAATCTATGCTCATCTGTTGCAGGAATCGGATCGGCTCACCCGTTTGATTAATGAACTGTTGTTGTTATCCCGATTTGACAAGGCAGGTTCAAGCGAGCTGGAGGTCGAAAAGACGGAAATGAACGCACTGATCCAGCAAGTCGCCAGAAATATGGAAGCCAAAGCTAAGGATAAAGAGATCAGGATCACAGTTAAACAAGTAGAGGAAGGCCCGATGGATGAAGGTCTGACAAAAGTCTATGCGAGCGTCAATCCAATGCTCATGTCCCATGCAATTGCCAACCTGTTGGATAACGCTATCAAATATTCAGGCAGTCATTCGCAAATTGATGTGGAGATGGAACATACGTCAAGCGAGGTCGTTGTAAAGATAAGTGACCAAGGCATAGGCATCGCGGGTGATGAACTAGAGCGAGTGCAGGAGCGCTTTTACCGGGCGAAAAATGCAAGCACAGCGAATGGTTCAGGTCTCGGTTTGTCCATTTGCAAAGAGATCGTCGAGCGTTTTAATGGATATATCGACATCGAAAGTGAGTTAGGACAAGGTACGACAATTACGATTGTGTTACCTCGTGCCTAAACACATTTCTAAAATGAAGCCCAAATAAATACCGTTACAAGACTGATACATTTCTGTTATAAGACTAACAAATGCTTTTTTTATAATGACTTCATAAGAACAAATCACACATTTATGGAGGGATTATGATGAAATTAACAAAGAAATCTGCGAGCTTTATCCTGCTAAGTGCTTTACTAACGGTAGCTCTGACGGGCTGTCAGTCCACTGATGCGAAGTCACCAACAACCGGACAGAATCCTGCTGAGCAAAATACGTCGAATGGACAAAGTAAAGGTGAAGGAACATCCGATTCAAAAAAACCGGATTCCGAAGGCACTGAAGGACAGGGCTCTGAGGCAGTGAAGGAAGGCTCAGTGAAGAAAGAAGGCAATGTGGTGCTGAAGGAGCTTGCTTTTGTTCATAATGAGCACACCATTGCGATTTCGGATACAGCGAATGAAGAGCAGATGGAACAGATGCTGGGCAAACCAGAAAATTTCAAATCCCATACGTACACTGCTGGGGATGGAACCAATATGGATAATTTAATCGGATTTACGGAAAAAGTATACACGTATCCTGGTATGGAGATTAAAACGATCAGTGTACCTGAAGGAAAACAAGACTCGATCTTTGATATCAAAATTACCGATCCCAAGTATACAACAGTTCGAAACATTAAAGCAGGGGATAGCCTAGACACACTTAAAAAAGCTTATCCTGAAGGAAAGCTGGTAGGAGATGGGGCACCTGACGAGGAAGACGACTTCCGTTACGAGCCATCGAACTATGTAGATGTCATGTCATTCCATATTAAGGATGCCAAGGTCGAGAGCATTCATATCTTCAGCCTGCTGGACTAAAAGTGTAATCGATGTACTTCTTTGATTTATAGAGCCGTATCATAAGATTTACTTTTCGAACCTGCCCAAGAGTTGGGCAGGTTTTTATGTCGTTATGAGTTGATAAAAGATTGTAGCGTATTTAATGTATGTAGTGTTTTTGACGTTACATATCTCCAGATTTATACATAAAAATTCAGGCGGAGTACAAGTTTTCCTTACGCAACTTTTTTGGATTCCCATTAAACTCTTGCGGCACTCAGACTATGTTTGCTTACTCTTAAAACGTTTCTCTAGACCCACACAAATGTTCAATGATACCATCATACAAGTGTTACGACAATTGAATATTGCAGGAGGAACGAAATGTGGATCAAGTAAGATACGATAACTTAAAACTCGGGGAACGTGGGGCGATCATCAGTATCATCGCTTATATATGTTTGACCGCAATAAAGCTGGTGATTGGCACAATTGCTGGCTCTGAAGCACTCAAAGCAGACGGCTTGAATAACGCAACGGATATTGTCGCGTCCATCGCCGTACTGATTGGTTTAAGGTTCGCCCAGCGTCCGGCCGATAAAGATCATACATATGGGCACTGGCGGGCAGAAACAGTGGCGTCTCTTGTGGCCTCATTCATCATGATGGCTGTGGGATTGCAAGTATTATTCGAAGCCTTTGGTTCCGTATTCGAGGGCAAGCACGAATCTCCTGATCTCATTGCTGCGTATACAGGCATTTTCTGTGCAATTATTATGGTTTTGGTCTATCGATACAATAAAAGACTGGCCACACGTATCAAAAGTCAGGCTGTTATGGCTGCCGCACGGGATAACATCTCCGATGCTTGGGTGAGTATCGGTGCCGTCGTCGGGATCGTAGGTTCTCAGTTCGGCCTTCCTTGGCTTGACCCTGTAACGGCGATTATCGTCGGTTTGCTGATCTGCAAAACGGCCTGGGATATTTTCAGAGAAGCTACGCACCATCTTACCGATGGATTTGATGTAGAGTTGATTCAAGAATACCGGGAGACCATTGCCGGAATTGATGGTGTAGAGACGGTTAAAGATGTACGAGCACGTAATTACGGCAGCAACGCCGTAGTTGACGTGGTCATCACGGTTCGAGGAGATTTGGATCTGCAACAAGCACATGATATTTGTACCGATGTGGAGAATGAGCTGCTGGAAGAGCATGATGTGTATACGGTACACGTTCACGTCGAGCCGGAGCCAGAGCAGGAAGTGGTCAAAGAATACATGTAATATTTATAAAAAAAAAAAATGTAAAAGGGCCTTGAAAAAGCAAAAACCAGTAAACGATGATGTTTACTGGTTTTTTGATGTTGTTAAGTATTTAAGGTTCGTTCACTTTTTTAACATGCCCGCGTCAATCCGAATGATCTTATCTAGCAATCATTTAGGCATATTGTACATAATCAGATTGTTATACTTATCCGCATGTTTTTGTTCGTCGAGGATAATGCCCCATACCGTGTCTTTGTAAATACCGTAGGGGAGACCAAACCATATTCTTCTGTACTTCTCCACCGCGGCAAGCTCGCCCTGAAATGCCTTTTGTAAACCACCCAGATACGATGTAACGTTTTCCGGAGATTCACTGCTTACACCTGTGATCTCATGACCTGTGAGGTCTTTGTACATCTCTCTGAACATCTGATTGTGACCGCGCTCATCATCGCGAATGCTTGTAATGATAGCTGCTTGGTACGTATCCGGAGCCATACGAATGAGAGCATCATAAAACATTTCATCATTTCGTTCGCCCTGAACAGCAGATTGAATGAGTCCGAGCGCTTCAGCTGTTGATGTTGCCCATACCGGAGTAAATGGTTTTCGATAAAAATAAGGATACGTTGTGTACATACGAATACCTCCATAACAATGATGAGTTAAGATATGCACATATGCCCAGAAACGTAACCCGTTCTCTTTTGCTGTGCTTCATGCTATGCCTGTACCAGAGCCCCTTAACGTTCGATCCGCTTAACGATATCGTCTCTAATCATGATTTTTATCAGCTTACTGTAACCATAGGCAATTATAAGCGCCAGGAAATAAGACCAAAAGGTCCAAAAGATATTCCATCCGTTAAAATAAACAACATGTCCCATTAGCTTGGCAATATACTCGATTAATGTTAACAAAAGCGCTGAAACAACGATACTCGGCCAAGGTCTGACGTGTTTAACAAGGATCAGATACATCATAATACAACCCGTAACCGGATATATTCCCAGATCCATCGGAAGAGCCGCAAAGGCTTCATTGCGAGTGTTAGGTAGTATATTCCAGAAGAAATTGAAGCCAACACTATTAATACAAGTGGATGTAGCCACACCAAGCGGAAAATAAATCAAAACGAGTCTATAGTTCCGCCGTAAAATCCAAGCACCTATCAGAAGGGGGATGACCATACCAACGTTCCAATTGCCGAGCATATCTTTACCCTCCAAATTAAACTGTGAGTTTTGACTGTAGTTTCAGATTCATAAGATGTTTATATCTGAACAAACTCTCGCCATTTAATCCGATTTTTTCTGTTCAAGTAGATGGTTCACCATATCGGTCAGTGCATCTAATTTTCGATCGTAGTGTTTATAAGTGAACCAGCCTACAACGGCTTTAACTGCAAAGAAGAGAACTGCAGCGATAATCACCAAAATGTAATCATGGGCAATGTGTTTCAACCAATCATTAATGTGCTGCATTGTATATAACCCCCGTCGCGTACATATATCATCTGGTTAAGATGCCCATGGAACCAAGAGGTAATACATAAGATTTGCTAATGATCTAGCATACAAAGTGTTGCTTTTTGTCGAAATCCATGCTACATTATCGATGTAAACGTTTATATTTGCTTTAAACAACATCATATATGATTCAATTTGGCGTGTTACTGTTCGGCAGGCAAGGCCTAAATTGGGTGGTTTGTATATTTATTATACCCGCCCAATTTAGGCCTTTTTTTATGCACAATTTCAGGGTGAGGTGTTTACATGAATTACAAAGAAACCGCTAAGGCTATCCTTGATCACGTAGGCGGACAAGAAAATATCAATGATTTTCTCCATTGCTCCACCCGCTTAAGGATGAATCTGAAAGATCCGAATCAAGCAAAAACCGAAGAAATTAAAGCCATGGATGGCGTCATGGGAGCCGTATACAGCGGTGGTCAATATCAGGTTATCATTGGTAATGATGTTAGCTATGTATATAATGAACTTAAACAAATGGTCAATATAAACTCAGAGGCAGACTCACAGCCAAGCAAGAAAAGAGATTTGAGCTTCAAAGGTTTGTTTGAGAGCTTTGCCGGATTGATTACGGGAATTTTCCAGCCGATCATTCCAGCAATCGCAGCGGCGGGTATGTTTAAAGCTTTGCTTTTATTATGCACATCACTCGGTATACTTTCTAAAGATAGTCAGATTTATGCGTTATTGCTTAATATCGCTGATGCAGCGTTCTACTTCCTGCCTGTATTGCTGGCATACTCCAGTGCACAGAAATTCAAAACAAATCCATATATTGCAGCCACACTGGCGGGAGTTCTGTTACACCCCAAAATGATCGCGCTACTTGGAGGAGAAGTACCTGTAGATATTGCGGGTATTCCTGTTCCTAACATCAGTTATGCATCTAGCGTTTTACCTATCATTCTGACCGTATGGCTTATGTCCTATGTTGAGAAATTTGCGGATAAGGTATCCCCTGGTCCAGTGAAAATCTTCCTGAAACCTTTGATTGTCATACTTGTCATGGCACCACTGGCTCTCACTGTTTTGGGACCCATCGGTAACTATTTGGGTGTGGGATTGTCTGACGGTTTATTCTGGATTCAAGGTAAAATTGGCTGGTTAACCGTTGTAATTTTGGCTGTATTCCTTCCGTTCATCGTCATGTTCGGAATGCACAAAGTGTTTTATCCCGTTATTTTCGCAGCCATGGTTTCACCCGGCTATGAAACATTGATCCACAGTGCGATGCTTTCTTCTAACATGGCACAAGGCGCTGGAGCGCTTGCGGTCTGGTTCCTGGCAAAAGACAAGAAGTTGAAGCAGGTTGCTTTGCCAGCCGGCATATCCGGATTGTTCGGTATTACCGAACCAGCTTTGTACGGGGTACATTTACGTCTGAAACGCACTTTGGTCGCTTGTATGATTGGTGCGGGGTCAGCGGGACTCTTTGCCGGTATCGTTAACTTGAAAGCTTATGCAGCAGTAGGGCCGGGTCTTGCTTCTTTGCCGATGTTTATCGGGGCTGAAAATAACTTTACCTACGCGCTGATTACAGCAGCTATTTCGATCATTGTTACGCCAATTGCTGTTTATTTCATCGGCTTTAACGATCCTGGAGCAGATTCAGCTGCACAAGTTTCATCAGGAAAATCTGCGCAAGGCGAAACAACGCAATCAGCTCCGGAGAAAGAGAAACTGCAATCACGTTTGGTTGTTTTTTCTCCGATTGTAGGAGAGGCGATTCCATTAAAAGCGGTGAACGATGAAGCATTCTCCCAAGAAGCAATGGGGAAAGGCATGGCGATTAAACCTGCTAAGGGACAAGTTGTGGCTCCATTTGATGGAACAGTTCAAACCGTGTTTCGCACCAAACACTCGATCGGTTTGAAATCAGTAGAAGGCATTGAACTTCTGATTCACGTCGGCATTGATACCGTTAAATTAAAAGGACAGCATTTCAATGTTGTTGTTCAGGAGGGAGATATCGTGAAACACGGTCAACTTCTGATTGATTTCGATATGGAAGCCATTATAAAAGCAGGCTTTGATACAACAACACCGATCATTGTAACAAACAGTGGTGATTATCTTGAAATCCTTGGACATGAGCAATCTGAACAAATAGGACCTGAGACACCACTTATAACCATTTTGTAATATTATGGGGTGAAATTCACCCTGAACATAGAGGAGCATGGATATGAGAGTAGTTAAGGTTCTCAATACAAGTATTGTTTTGGCCAAGCGTAATGACAATAAAGAGGTTATCGCCATGGGCAAAGGAATCGGGTTCAGAAGCAGGCCCGGGGACATGATTAACGAAAATGAAATTGAAAAAGTATACGTCGTTGAGAATGAAGAAATGTCCTCGGATATGACTGCACTGATGAGAGAGACGCCGGAAGAGTATTTAATTTTGGCAGACGAAATCATATCCTATGCGAAACAAGTATTATCGCGTGATCTGAGTGAAAATCTCTATTTTTCGTTAACAGACCACCTCCATATGGCTGCCAAGCGATTCAAATCGAATATTACGATACAAAATCGAATGTTATGGGAAGTGCAGAAGTTTTACCCGCAAGAATTCCTAATTGGGAAGCAGGCTTTAAAGTTTATTAAAGATAAGCTTGGACTGGATCTGCCGGAAGAGGAAGCAGCTAACATCGCCTTCCATCTGGTCAACGCTCAGCAAACGGAACAGAACATGAGTCAGGTCATGATGATGACTACTACCGTTAAAGATATTCTTAACATTATTCGCATTCATTATGGAATCGAGCTGGATACATCAAGCATTAATTATTCACGCTTTTTAACTCATCTGCAGTTTTTTGTTCAGCGATTATTGGAGAATACCATGCTCGAATCCAAGGATGATGAATTGCTCGAACGAATTTCGAGTAAATATCCAGAGGAAAGCAATTGTGTTTCCAAGATCAATAATTATATTGGCGCGAAATTTGAACGATTTATGTCCAACGAAGAGAGATTGTATCTCATCATTCACATTAGCCGTGTGATGGACAGAGCGCATTAACAGGAGGATTATGATATGACAACCATCAGAACATTTCCCGAAGGATTTTTATGGGGCGGAGCAATTGCAGCGAATCAGGCTGAGGGAGCCTGGAATGCAGCAGGGAAAGGCATCTCTACCGCTGATACCGCTATGAATAAGAAAAACATAAGTAAAGGTGACTATAAAAAACAAAATGCTGTGAGCTCGGAGCAACTCGCGAGAGCGCTTCAGGATCAATCTACCGTGAATTATCCAAAACGCAGAGGAATCGATTTCTATCATCGTTATCCAGAGGATCTTGCTTTAATGGGTGAGATGGGCATCAAAACATTACGGACGTCCATTGCGTGGACTCGAATTTTCCCAAATGGAAATGAAACAAATGCAAACGAGGAAGGTTTGCTGTTCTACGATCGCCTTTTTGATGAGATGATTAAAAATGGCATCGAACCTCTGGTTACCTTGTCTCACTATGAGATGCCGATGTATCTGGTCGATCATTATGGTGGATGGACATCCAGAGAGGTTGTTGATTTCTTTGTACGCTTCAGCACAACAGTATTCAACCGTTATAAAGATAAAGTAAAATATTGGATCACTTTTAATGAAATTGATGGTATAGTTCGTCATCCGTTTACCAACGGTGGCATTGTTCCGGATCGTTTCGAGAATGTTGAGCAGGCGGTCTACCAATCGTTGCATCATCAATTTATTGCAAGTGCGTATGCGGTTAAGCTATGTCATGAGATTATTCCTGATGCTCAAATTGGATGCATGCTGACAAGCCTGTTGCACTATCCTCACACATGTAATCCGCTGGATGTACTGGCAGCACACAAGAACAATCAATTTAATCTGTTTTTTACCGATGTGCAGGTGCGTGGCGCTTACCCAGGTTACATCGAGAGATATTTTAGAGAGCAGGGAATCATTATTGAAAAAACTGAAGGCGACAGTGAGTTGCTAAAAAAGTTTACGGCTGACTTCATATCATTCAGTTACTATAACTCCTTTGTTGCAAGTGCAGATAGCGAAGGCCTGGACACGGTTAGTGGCAATACGATGGGCGGCGTGAAGAACCCTTACCTTCCTGTCAGTGATTGGGGATGGCAGATCGATCCGATTGGTCTGAGACTCGCGTTGAACAATCTGTACAGCCGTTATCAGGTTCCTTTATTCATCGTTGAAAATGGACTGGGTGCTTACGATACTATTGAAGAGGACGGTACAATTAACGATCCTTATCGCATTGAATACCTGCGTTCTCATATCGAACAAATGCATGAGGCTCTGCTGGATGGTGTTGAAATCATGGGGTATACCGTCTGGGGAATCATCGATCTGATCAGCTATTCCTCTTCCGAAATGGAAAAACGCTACGGTTTAATCCATGTCGACCAGGATAATGACGGAAACGGCACCCTGGAGCGAAGACGGAAGGAAAGTTTCTTCTGGTACCAAAATTTGATTGCGAACAATGGACTATAAATACAGGTAATGGATTATAGACACATGCTAAAAAGTTAAAGTAAGAGATGATTTCTGTGTTGTAAAGGAATCATCTCTTTTCATTTATACAATGAATTGACAGGCTAAAACAAATATAAATATACCTTTCAGCAGATTCTTCTTTTCGGTAGAATAGAGTTATCTGATCTGTAATCTTTTTCCTTATTGATAACGGATTGGAAAAATGATTTGAAGGAGGAGAATGAATGAAATCGGCTGCTTGCAGGGAGAGGCAATTGGTGTACAGAAGGATGGGCGTGATGCTCGTATTCATCATGCTGGCCAGTGTTTTACTTGGGCCCGGCTCAACGGCTCGGGCTGCCGGGAAGACGATTACGTCCATGGAGTACTTTTCATCTGCTGACGGACCTGTCATATCCAAATCCGGGGTTGGCAAGGCCAGTTTCGGGTTCGTGATGCCTAAGTTTAACGGTGGTTCTGCTGCATGGAGCGAAGTGAACGGGGATTTAGGTGTTAATGTCAAGGTAGGAAGCGAGTGGGTGGATATTGATCAGGCGGAAGGCTTTACGTACAACCAAAACTGGGGACACTGGACTGACGCCGGCTTTCATGGATATTGGTTCACTCTCTCCTCAACCACCGATGTTCAATTGTATTCCAAAGCGAACGGAATAAAGCTTGATTATCGACTGGTCTTTCAAAACATTAACGAAACAACGATCTCAGCAATGAGCCCTACACAGGGGCCTGACATCATTGCCAGCAGCACCGGAGGCGCCGGCTTTACGTATCCCACCTTTAACAATAATCCATCAGTCACCTATGAAGCCGTCGCTCAGGATCTCAAGGTGTATGTGAAACCGGTGCAGAGCAACACGTGGATTGATATTGACAATAACGCAGCCAGCGGCTGGATTTACGATCAGAACTTCGGTCAATTCACTGAGGGTGGAGGAGGATATTGGTTTAACGTAACCGAGTCTATTCACGTCAAGCTGCAGTCCAAAACATCGGCTGTGAATATTATTTACACCATTACATTCAATGAACCTGTGCGTAATTCATTCGTAGTTACTCCCTATGAAGGAACAACTTTCACAGCAGATGAAAGCGGTTCCATTGGTATCCCGCTGCCCAAGATTGGCGGGAGCGCACCTATTGCGAAGGAATTACAAAATTTTGTCTACCAAATCAATATCAATGGTCAATGGGTAGACTTAAGTAATAGTGGTCAAAGTAAATTTACGTATTCCGCCAATGGCTACAATCCGATTTCCGATGCCAATCAGTGGGGATACTGGGCCGATCATATCTACGGTCTATGGTTCCGGCCTATTCAGGAAAATATGCAAATTCGAATCGGCTATCCGCTTAACGGACAACCCGGTGGAAACGTAGGCAGCAACTATGTGAACTATACACTCATTGGCAACCCGGATGCCCCGCGTCCCGATGGCTCGGACCAAGAAGACATCATCATCGGTACACCGAACAATCCGGCGATTGAAGGCATGAATCTGATTTGGCAGGATGAGTTCAGTGGTTCTGCGCTGGATACAAGCAAATGGAATATAGAAACAGGGTATTATCTCAATGATGATCCGGGAACCTGGGGGTGGGGCAATGCGGAGCTCCAGCACTACACTACCAGTCCGCAAAATATTTTTGTTCAAGATGGAAAATTAAACATCCGTGCAACACATAGTAATCAATCATTCCCTCAAGACCCGAATCGTTTTGCTAAATATGCCTCCGGTAAGGTGAATACCAAAGACAAGTTATCATTGAAGTACGGGCGTGTCGATTTCCGTGCCAAGTTGCCTACAGGAGATGGCATCTGGCCTGCACTCTGGATGCTGCCGCAAGATTCGGTATATGGCACATGGGCTGCATCAGGCGAAATTGACGTAATGGAGGCAAGAGGTCGTCTGCCTGGAACAATCAGTGGGACGATTCACTTTGGCGGGCAATGGCCTGCAAATCAGTATGCAGGTGGAGAGTATCACTTCCCTGCAGGACAAACTATTGCTAATGATTATCACGTATATTCTGTAGTTTGGGAACCGGACAACATCAAATGGTACGTGGACGGAAAATTCTTCTATAAAGTTACCAATCAGCAGTGGTCGTCTGCAGCTGCACCGAACAACCCTAATGCTCCATTTGATGAACCGTTCTATTTAATCATGAACTTGGCGATCGGCGGTAATTTCGATGGTGGCCGCATTCCGGATGCTTCGGATATTCCTGCAACCATGCAGGTGGATTATGTTCGGGTGTATAAACAACAATAATGGTTTTAGCTTAGTCCGTTAAGTTAATTTAGCGAGAGCGAAATCCTTCGTGTAGCATTAAGATTAACGTTATTTACCTGGGGTGAACTTAGGTTCACCTCTTTTTTGCACACGTAAGAGAGGTAAGGGCCATCACGTAATCAAAGACGTAGATGTCAAATAGTTGAGTTTTTTCTTTGTGCGAGTACATCGAATCCTAAAAATGTTGCAAACTGTAGCAATTTATGTTGCAATGAGATGAAACTTTCTGTTTACAAAGAAGAAGGAACGTGAGGTAAGCGTATATGATTGCAAAAACGGAAGAGGATTTTAATGGTTTAAAAGAAATTGGAAGGATCGTTGCTTCCATCCGCGATACGTTGGTTGAGCGGACGGTTCCGGGTGTAACGACCAAAGAACTGGATGACTTGGCTGGGGAGCTGTTCGAGAAAGAAGGGGCAATTTCCGCACCCAAGAGTGAATACGACTTTCCTGGTTTTACTTGTATTAGTGTCAATGAAGAAGTCGCGCACGGAATTCCAGGGGATCGGGTAATCCAAGAAGGCGATATCGTCAACATCGATGTTTCCGGCTCCAAAAACGAATATTTCGCAGATACAGGCATCTCGTTTGTAGTTGGCCAGGGAGATGAAGTGTTAACGAAAATCTGTGAGGTAGCCAAACTCGCTTTTGAAGCAGGTCTGAAAAAAGCGAATCCTGGTTCCAAAAAGAGCGGTATTGGCAAAGCCGTTTTCCTGACCGCACGCCAGCACGGATTAACCGTTATACGCAACCTGACTGGACACGGGGTGGGTCGGGCTATTCATGAAGCGCCGGATCATATCTATAATTACAATGACACGTCAGATGATGAGTTGTTAAAAGAAGGTATGGTAATTGCGTTTGAACCCTTTATTTCCACATCTGAAGAAGAAGTGTATCAAAAAGGGGATGGATGGACGTTTGCTACCAAAAACAGTTATGTAGCTCAGATTGAACACACGATCATTCTGTCCAAAAAAGGGCCAGTCATTATTACTCTGTAACTATAGCGGGCATTAAAGGGTATTGTGAGTGAGATAATACTAAAAAGCCGATTCCAGCTGTGATGTGGAATCGGCTTTTAGCGTTGCTGTAAACACATATGCAAATGATAAAATTAAACAGTGTGCGTAACATTACTTTGACTAACGCCCGTTTCCATGCCTGTGAAACGGATTAGAGTGTAACTTTTGCAGCGAGTGGTCTGTTCTGCAAATAAAGATCCATATCCGGGCTGGAACCATGCACAATTTTGTCCGTTACAATTTTCGCCAACACACCGTTATACACCGTTCCATTGTCGCCGTATGCCATAATGACATAACAATGCGGATAGGACTCATATTGTCCGATTATCGGCAAGCCATCGTGTGTGCCTCCGTAAAAAGCACCTAAATAATAATCCGGTTCTACCTGAATATTCGGAAAAAGCTTGTTAAACTCGTGAATCAGTTTATCTTTACTCGCTAAAATTTTGGAATCCCTCGTCTCGGCGTAGGCTGTATCCTTATCCATGCCACCGATAATAATCCGGTTGTCCGGGGTCGTGCGCATATAAACATACGGACGTGCCGTTTCCCAAATCAATGTACGCTTGTACCATTGATCTAATTCGGAAACCGGCTTGGTGATAACAGCATAAGAGCTGGAGAGCGTGGCATTTTTCTCTACTTTAAAGTCTTTGTCTTCATATCCAGCAGCAATAATCACATGTTTCGCACGAATCTCGTGGCGTTCTTTGGTATAGAAAATAGCCAAATCGTTCTCAAAACGTTTACCTGAAATCTCGGTCTCCTCGTAGATTCGTACACCTTCTGATTTTGCTTTCTCGAGCAGTCCATAGACAAATTTTAACGGATTCATCTCCGCATCATCATGATAATAAAGCGCAGCTGATTTAGAGAAAGGATATACGCTTGATATACGCCGCTCATCCCAAAAATCCACGTTGAAACCGTGCTTTTTAAGAAGTGCATATTCTTCTTGTAATGCCTGAATATCTTCCTGGTAGCTCGCGTAATACAAACTATCGCGCCTTATAAAATCAGGCTTGATCGGAAGCTCGCCGCTGATCTGCTCGATATGATTAATCGACTGTTCGCACAATTTAAGATGACGGGCGGCTACGTCTTCACCGAACGTATTCTTCAAAGATACAAAACTCTTTTCCCCGGCATATTGAATCAATGCCGTATTGGTACTTGTGCTGCCTTCTCCAACCTTCCGCTTGTCCACAACAACGACCGATAATCCTTTATCAGCTAAAAAATGAGCACACTGTGCACCCGAACTGCCAGCACCGATGATTAGAACATCACAAACAATATCCTCTTCAAGCTTCGGGTAGGAAGGAGGGGTTGTTACCGTGGTTGGCCAATATAACTTACCGCTCTGCAGATCCATGTTGAATCTCTCCTTAGATATATTCGGTACGTAGTATAAGCACTTTGCCGGAAGTCGATACAGAGAAGACAATTCTTGCGAATGAGAGCAACATATGAATGTAGAGCCACTGAATGGGGTCTTTGGATATCAGCGAGATCAACGATGAAGGATGACTTATTAAACATTTTTGTTTACAAAGAGATTTACTTATCCTATATTAAAGATACATCTGCAGGTGTATTTTACTAATATTTCAATATTTATGGAGGTGTCCTTGACAAACGAGAAACCAATCGGTATTTTTCATCGACGTTACAGCCCCATGACCATTGGCATCATGTTAGTATTAACCACTTCGGCATTCGAAGGGCTCGCGATAACAACCATTGCTGCCAAAATAGCTCAAGACATGCAGGGAATCCATTTGTATGGCTGGATTTTCAGCGCGTTTTTGTTATGTCAGCTTGTAGGAACACTGGTTATGGGCCAGCAAGTGGACAGGCGAGGTGTGTTCAATTCCATTCTTATATCATTTGGTATTTTTGTAATTGGAACAATCATTGCTGCGACATCCATTAACATGTATATGCTTATTGGAGGAAGAGCCTTTCAAGGATTTGGGGCTGGCGCTTTAATTACATGTGTCTATGTGTGTGTAACATTATACTACCCGGAAACGCTCCGAACTCAGATTTTGGCAGCTTTTTCAATGGCGTTTGTTTTGCCTTCGCTAATCGGGCCTTATTTTGCAGGAGTTCTTGCTTCTTATCTGTCTTGGCGGTTTGTTTTCTGGATCGTGATCCCTTTGATTGCACTTGCTCTTCTGCTTACATATCGCTCGTTTCGTGATCTGCAGCGCAATCAGCACATTATAGAAAAAGCACGAGCAGTTGACTCAAGAACAGGTCAGGCCATTTTATTAGCTATTGGAACGGGATTGTTATTGACAGGTCTTGGTATGATTCCAAACTGGCAGGGCATAGTTCTATCGATCGCTGGATTCATAATCATGATACCGTTCATGCACAAATTATTGCCTCAAGGAACATTTCTATTCAAATCCGGTTTGCCGGCAACCTTGGTAACAAGAGGATTGTATGTGGCTTGTTATTTTGCAACCGAGAGTTTTGTTATTCTGGGTTTGACTGAGATGAAGGGGTTATCGGCAGAAACTGCCGGATTACTTGTCGCAGCAGGCTCATTAAGCTGGTCTGGAGCGGCTTGGTTGCAAGCCAGATTGGATGTAAAAGACCAAGGTGATGGGCGAAAGCTGAGAGTGATGTATGGAATTGGCATTATGATCATCGGAGTTATGCTCGTCATTCTGGCTTTATTTTTGACGGATATCGGAATTGCGCTTATTCTCCTCTCACAGGTTATTATTGGTTTTGGTGTGGGGCTGGCTAACCCGACTACCGCGGTTCTTGCTTTACAGTACGCTGAGCTTGGACAGGAAGGAAAGATGTCTGCCAATCTTCAGTTTGTCGATTCTTTTTATGTGGCTGTAAGCATTGGTGTAAGCGGTTCATTGGTTGCTTTAGCCAAAACGACGGGATGGGGCATATCCACAGGCATTCTGATGGTGCTGACGCTTCAACTTCTATTGGTTATACTGAGCTTTTTCTCATCGTTGCGAATTACAGCCCATAAATCCCAAACAGATCATCCCGCTGGACAAAAAATAGATACACTTCCGATGTAAACAAACAACCGGTCAGACCAGATACGGATCGGAGGCACATATTACATTCAGGAGGTGCGCACGATGGCGCGTGTATTGGTTGTTATTACTCCGGCTGAAGGCCATGTGAACCCATCCCTTGGGTTAATTACGGAACTAGTCAAACTTGGAGAAGATGTTGTTTATGTTTGTGTAGAGGAATATCGTTCTCGGATTGAGCAAACGGGAGCTAAGGTCATGACCTATCCTTTTGCGGAGGATGCGTTCTCACATGAACCTACACTTAAGCCTTTGGCGTATCGGCATCCCTACCAATTCCTACACATGGTTACTTGCGGTATCATTCCCAGAATGATTCCTGAGGTGCTTCGTTTGATAGAACATGAAACGTTTGACTATCTGATCTATGATTCACTGATGGGGTGGGGAGGCCAAATTCTCGCTGAGAAATTAGGGATTCCATCCGTATGTACGATAGCTTCTTTTGCTTCCGTCGAGCCAGCAAGCATAGAGAACGGGGAGGTTATCAATACACGAGAACTATATGAAGCGATTATGAACAAGGCAAAAGAAATAGCAACAACGTATAAGGTCAGCCTGCCTGCTGTGGAGGAGATGATGACACATCAAGCTCAATTAAATATTGTTTACACCAGCCGTTATTTTCAGCCACGGGCAGAAGAATTGCAAGATCGTTTTCTATTCACAGGTTCATCGATTATTCCGCGGGAAGATGCTCCCAAATTCCCATCTCATCTTCTTCGTGAACGGCATACGAAGACAGTATACATTTCCATGGGAACCATACTGAATAAAAACCTGGAGTTTTACAAACTGTGCTTTGATGCATTAAAAGATCAAGCAGTAAATGTTGTTTTATCTTCGGGGAAATACACCGATATTACATCCATTGAAGCAATGATTCCCGATAACTTTATCGTGAAGCCTTATGTTGCTCAGATTGAAATATTACAGCATGCAGACGTTTTTGTTACCCATGCAGGCATGAATAGTGTAAGCGAGGCATTATATTTCGATGTTCCACTTGTCATGATTCCCATGACCTCGGATCAACCGTTTGTTGCAGGTCGCGTAAAAGAGCTTGGAGCCGGGATTGTATTAGATCAACATCACCTGAACGCAATCCAATTACAGGAGGCGATTATGGAAACACTTCACAATCCTATCTATAAAGAGCAGGCACATCTCATCGGCAAATCTTTAAAAGAAGCTGGGGGCTGCACCTTTGCGGCGACGGCGATAATGCAACAATTTGCCAAAGTATAACTGCAATTCACCTCTTATTCTCATATAACAGGGAATAAAATTAATGCTAATACAACAACCCCCTCACTTCGTTTCTTTCGAAAGAAGAGAGGGGGCAATTTAGAAAAGTACTTGTACAGCTAACCATTGGATATCAAGACAGAGTGCAAAATCGTTTACTTGCCCTTTTTCAAAATATCAAAAATGATTTTGGCATTATCAGTGTTATCAATTAAGCCAGAGAAGCGCTGACTTCCTGGGCCATAGGCATACACCGGAACATCTTCACCTGTGTGACCACCTGTTGTCCAACCTGTGAAAGAGCGGTTATCAATAATAGCTTCGATCGCATTATCAATTTTGGTCACATCAGCACTTTGAGCAGCATCTTTCACGGATTGAATTTCCTCAGCTGTCAGCTCAAGTTTGAGATATTTTTTCAAAGTTTCATCAACGGAAGCCCCTTTGGCAATTTGAGCAGCCATGAAGTCAGGAGTACGCAGTGAAGCTTTGATTGGGTCTACGAAGAAGTTGTATTCTCCATCTTTACCCAGGGTAAGTCCTCCTGTGGAGTGATCCGCTGTAGCTACAACCAGTGTTTGTCCGTCTTTTTTCGCAAAATCAATCGCTGCCTTAAAGGCTTTAGCGAAATCTTCCATCTCACTCATTGCGCCAACAATATCATTATCGTGTCCTGACCAGTCAATCTGGCTTCCTTCAACCATCAAGAAAAATCCTTTTTTGTTCGTTTTAAGACGATCAATAGCCGAATTCGTCATCTCAGCGAGTGAAGGTGTCGCGCTTGTGCGATCAATAAATTTGTCCAATCCGCCATCTGCAAACAGGCCAAGAACTTGTTTGTTTTTGTTCGCGAGCAGGGATGTACGATCCGTCACATAACTATAACCTGCTTTTTGAAACTCTTTCGTAAGATCACGGTCTTTACGTACAAAATTGGTTTTTCCTCCGCCAAGCAGTACATCCACTTTGTGTTTGCCGTTAATCAACTCGTCGTAGTAGTCATTTGCAATAGCACCCATGTTTTTGCGGCTGATATCATGGGCTCCAAATGCCGCTGGAGTAGCATGGGTAATCTCAGAAGTCGCAACCAAACCAGTTGATTTACCGATCTGTTTGGCTTGCTCCAACACGGTTTTGACATTCTTTTGATTCGTGTCCACTGCAATGGCTGCGTTATATGTCTTCACACCTGAGGACATTGCGGTTGCGGCAGAAGCGGAATCCGTAACATTTTGTTTGTCATCGTCGGGATAGGTCATTTGAGCGCCTACCAGATACGGATCAAACACCGTTTTTTCCATCACTTTCGTCTTAGGATTATCTTTCATATAACGATAAGCGGATGTATACGATGTTCCCATACCATCTCCAATAAGGAAAATGATATTTTTGATTGGTTTTTTCTCTGTTCCGGCAGCTTTAGCGATAGTTGCTTGTCCAGGGGAAAGAAGAGTAGCAGCTGATACAGCCAACGTCAGAGCTAATGCAGGCAATGATTTTTTAGACAATTTCACAACGATTCCTCCTCGATATCTCTTTAACATGAATGCATGAAGCTTTGTTCATTTGTTCATCCTTAAGAAGATTATCATTCATTTGTAAATAAAAACCATCACAATTGTACGCTGATTGTAAAATATTCAACATTAACTTACATACAAGCTTAGATCAGTCTAAACCCTAAAAACGAATAAAATCTCATTTATCAACTTGAATAGTTCGTAAATAATGTGAACAAAGCTCGAATTCCATTGACATCCCGTGTTATTTTTAATAAAATTCGAAATGCACCTCAGATTAAAAACAAAATTCTTTTTTTGATCTTCACATTCGGAGCTGTTCAGATCCTAATGACGAATATAGGAGCGTAAGAATTCCAATCCTATAGGCAATTAGGATTTTTTGTTTTTAACTGTGCTGCAGAATCTAAGAAAACAAAATGAAAGTTGGAGGCTGGCTTGACGATGGACAACTGGTTCAAACTGAAAGAAAGAGGCACCACCGTTTCAACCGAAATTATTGCTGGTATTACTACATTTTTCACGATGGTATACATAGTGATTGTGAATCCCGGAATTCTTAGTGGTACGGGAATGAGCTTTAACGGCGTATTTATTGCTACGATCCTGGCGAGTATTGTGGCAACGTTGATTATGGGATTGTGGTCCAATTATCCGATTGTTATCGCACCAGGCATGGGATTGAATGCGTTTTTCGCGTTTAGTGTTGTACAGGGTTATGGGGTAACTTGGCAGACAGCACTGGGTGCTGTATTCATTGCTGGTATTCTGTTTATTATTTTATCGTTGACTTCATTTCGTTACATGCTGCTGGATGCTATTCCGGCAAGTCTCAAACACGCCATTACAGCAGGGATTGGATTATTTATTACTACGGTAGGACTGCAGAATGCAGGTATTATTGCCAATTCGGAATCCAATTTGATTACACTTGGAAATCTGGCGCAACCGATGACCTATCTGACTCTTATCGGGCTGATCATCACCGTTACGTTGATGGCTTATAATGTGAAAGGTTATCTGTTTATCGGAATGGTCATTACCGCGATTATTGCGTGGTTCATGGGACTGTTCCAAATGCCTGCATCCATTGTAGCTATGCCTTCAGGACTGGGAGAAACTGCGTTCCAGATGGATTTGGCCGGTGTCTTCTCCAATGGACTATACACGATCATTTTCACATTCTTGTTAATTACGTTATTTGATACGACTGGTACGATGCTTGGGGTGGCGGAACAAGCTGGATTGTTGAAAGATGGTAAGTTCCCACGTTCCCGCGGCGCATTGCTCGCTGATGCTGTTGGTACAACGACGGGTGCTATGCTTGGAACAAGCCCAACCTCGGCTTATATTGAGTCCAGTACGGGTGTAGCCGCAGGAGGGAGAACGGGACTGACTGCGGTGACGGTAAGTATCTTGCTCGCCGCGACTTTGTTCTTTAGTCCAATCGTAAGTGTCATCTCGAGCATCCCGGCAATTACATCCCCGGCACTCATTATTGTTGGTTTCTTTATGATCAGTGTGATTAGTAAAATGAACTGGAGTGATCTGGAAGAGGCATTCCCGGCGTTCCTAATCATTATTCTGATGCCGCTGACGCACAGTATTGCAACAGGCATCGGAATTGGCTTTATTTTCTATCCTGTGCTCAAGCTGCTTCGTGGCAAAGGCAAAGATGTTCATCCGATTTTTTATATTTTTGCAATTCTGTTCTTCATTCAACTTGTATTCCTCGACCACTAAGAAACGGTCTTGAACATGGCAAAGAGAGCTGCGTTTATATAAGCAGTTCTTTTTTTTCATGTATACTGCTTAAAAACGATACAAAATGAATGATTTATTTACACAAAAACGGAGAGGACAGAAAAAACCTGGAAAAGCGGAGCGCTCGCCTTTATCACCGGATTTTCCCCTTTGGAAAAGGGAATCCAAAAAAATCTGGTGATAACAGCTACTCTCCAGGTTATTCTGTCATCGGAGTGGACTGTGTAAACCAATTCAACTTATATATGCCAGTTCATATTCCGTTCATATTGGCGTCACGCTGGCAACATCTTGTCTCACTATACTGTAAATAAGTCACCAAGACAGTTACACAGACTAAGGGACAGGAGAAGATGAGAATGGAAGAAATCGTAGAAATAAAGCAGACAGAGAAGAAACGTGGAAGGAAACGTAAGTTATTATTAAAAATATTCGGGGGAATCATCGGAGCGCTCGTATTATTCATGGGCATCGTATTTGTGATCCATGTGATTAGCAATGGAATGGAAAAGAAAAAGATAGAATCCTATGGGCAGTATGTGCAAGTGGATGGCAAAAACATGAATGTCTCCATTCAAGGTCACGGAGAACAGACCATCGTGCTGCTTCCGGGACAAGGAACCCCATCTCCGGTGTTGGATTTCAAACTATTAATTGACCAATTAACGTCAGATTATAAAGTGGTAACGATTGAACCATTTGGCTATGGATTAAGTGACCGTACAGACAAAGAACGTACCTCTGAAAATATCGTTAGCGAAATACATGAAGCTGTGGAGCAACTAGGTCTTGACCGTTATATTCTTATGGGGCACTCTATTGCGGGACTGTATAGTGCATCTTATGTAAAAGATTATCCAGGTGAAGTGATCGCATTTATCGGTATAGACAGCAGTGTTCCTAATCAGCCTGGCATGGATGTTAAACTACCTCTGAAATCGATGCAGTTCCTTCAAACATCAGGTCTGATGCGATTCCTCAAAAATGTGAGTTCAGATCCTTACAAATCCATGGACTATGATGAGCATACCATAGAGCAGATGAACCTGATCTCGAATCAGGTGTCGAGCAATGCGACCTTAATAAATGAGTTGAAAAATCTGGGTTCTAACTTCAAAAATGCAGAGAAACTGACCTATCCTCGCGATTTGCCGATGTTGCTTTTCGTTCAGTCCAATAATACTGCGAATCCCAATTGGATACCGCTACATGAGGAGCAGATCAAACAATCCGATCAGGGCAAAATGATCCCGATGGAAGGCTCGCACTATTTGCATCATACAAAGTACAAAGAGATTGCAGCAGAATTCAAAGCTTATATGAAGAGTGTTCAATTAAAATAAAGTAAAGTTGTAAAGGGGAAAAACATCTCCCCATAGGAGTCGCTATATTAGCGGCTTTTTTTGTTTTATCGGTAGAAGCTTCCACTGGATCAATTAATATAATTCTCAAGCTTCCTTTATCTGAGTAATCTCCCCGTGCTTCAATCCGAATTTTTCCATCATATCTAAAATCGGTAGGAGATCGCGTCCTTTGTCTGACAGAGAGTATTCTACTCGCGGTGGAACTTCAGGAAATACGTGTCTGGATATGAGTCTATTTTCCTCTAATTCCCTCAATTGTTTGGTTAATGAACCTTGCGGTATGTCATTCAGAAATGACTTGATTTCATGAAATCGCCGTGCTTGATCCTTCAAAAACCATATAATGAGAAATTTCCAACGCCCTGATAGCACGTGTTGAGTGTAAGCCATGCCAAAAATGATAGGATACTTTTCCCTAAACTCTTCGTGAAATCCGTCTTTGCATATCCGAGTCATACACTTCCTCCTCTCAATGATAATCCAATAGTATTAAAAAAGTGACTATGTTCATTATTTTTGCCTACTACTAACTTATAGAGGTCTCAGCTAGTATAGAAGACATTGAGAAAATCTTCAATCTAGGCTTGAAATATACGTATAAAGGAGTTCGTCAGATGAATAAGATTACCGAATTACTGAATATAGAATATCCCATTATTTCTGCAGCTATGAATTGGGTAACTTCAGCAGAGTTTGTAGCTGCTGTTTGTAATGCAGGGGGGATGGGGGTACTCGGACCAAATGCTGGACAAAAACTACATCCTACTAATTTGAAAGAATATGCTGATAACCTGCGAAACGAGATCCGTAAAGTAAAGCAGTTAACGAATAAAAATTTCGCTGTAAATTATATATTCCCCCTAGATGACAGTGGCACTCTACCATTTGGCTCATTGCTTTTTGATATCATAGTTGAAGAAGAAGTCAAATATGTCGTAGCCATTGGGAACCAAATGGTCGCGAGCGAAATGATAAAATTAAAAGAGCAAGGTATAACCGTTATCTATAGGCCGCTTAACCCTACGGTCCATAACATTCTGGAGGCGGAGAAACATGGAGCTGATGCAGTTATCGTTACTGGTAGCGAGGCTGGGGGACATTTTAGTCAGTATAATCTTAGTCTATTTACGCTGTTACCCCAAATAACTGCAGTTGTTAATTTGCCTGTGATTGCGGCTGGTGGAATTATCGATGGACGTGGTGCTAAAGCAGCCTTTGCGATGGGGGCACAAGGCGTTTACATGGGAACTAGATTCATAGCAACCGTAGAAAATCCTGCGAGTCCTGCCGCCAAGCAAGCCATTATTGATGTCAAAAGTGAAGAAATACTCGAACTGGATGGGGTTTATGAGCGAACAATCCCGACTCCAGGAGGAAAAAAAGCTTATCAACTCATTAATGAAGGGAAGTCACTAGATGCCGTTCCGTACCACAAAAATGGATATAAAGAGACGCTCCTATTAGGGAATTTAGATCAAGGAACAATTAGCGTTTCTCCATCAGCAGGAGGGATTCGGGAAATATTGACATGTCAGGAAGTTATAGATGAGATTATAAACCATATAGGTTATTAATTAGCAAGATTATGCTTTCCAAAAATGGATTCATCACCACTATGATAACTAAAATCTATACGCAGCAAAAAGTGGTACCAGACCAGGTGCCGCTTTTTGCTTATCAGAAATTTTATATACAAGTACTTCATAATAGATACCGTGTTGAGATCACGGAAAATCTCCTCGTAACAAATGGAATTTTAAGGTTTATTTGTCATTGGTTTAAGCTTTTCCACTTCATTTTTATTAAATATATATCTTCCCTTAGCATTGAAAGTTATAATGATTCCTGAGCAAGTAAAATTAGAGTTTGTCCAAAAATCAAGTGCATTCGGAGGTAACGATCAGCATGAATATTCAGTTTGGCACTCCAGCCACCTATTGGGTTGAAGCACTGCCTATCGGTAACGGCAAGTTGGGCGGAATGGTCTTTGGCGGTATCGAAAAAGAACGCATTGCATTGAACGAAGACACGTTATGGTCAGGCTATGCACAGGATTGGAATAACCCGGAGGCTCGTGAAGTATTGCCTCAAATCAGGGAATTGATCGCCCGTAAACAGTACGTAGAAGCGGATCAACTTAGCAAAAAAATGATGGGGCCTTTTACACAATCGTACCTGCCATTTGGTGATCTGGAACTTGTGATGGAACACGGACAATTATGTGAACGAAAAACTTATCAGCGCAAGCTGGATTTATCTACAGGTGTTGTAAGCGTTTCCTATGAAATTGGTGGAGTACGATATGACAGGGAGGTATTTGCTTCCCATCCCGATCAGGGTATCGTCATTCGTTTAACCGCAAGCAAAGAAGGAAGACTTAACTTTCATACTAGGCTGAGCAGTCCGCTGAGACATGAAACTTCTGCTGCGAACGCTCAATATGAACTATCTGGAATGGCTCCTGAGTATGTGTCACCGAACTATCACGATGTTGAAGTGCCTGTTCGTTACGGAGATGAAGCAACTAGTCGTGCGATGACTTTCCATGGCAGACTTGCAGTATCTCATACTGGAGGCACACTGCATTCAAGCGGTGGTGGACTGCAAATCGTTGGTGCAACGGAAGCGGTCATTTACTTTTCAGGGGCTACAAGTTATGTATCCTCTAATCAAAAAGCGGACAGCGTAACCTCCCCCAAACAGAAGACTGCGGACGTTATTAAGCAGATTATGACTCGTGATTATACAGATTTGCGTCAACGTCATGTACAGGATCATCAAGCGCTGTTTAATCGTGTTCAACTCCACCTGGGTGAAAGTGTTGCTCCGCAGGACATGCCTACAGATGAGCGCATCGAGAAATACGGTAGCAGTGATCCAGGGTTAGTCGAGTTGTTGTTCAACTATGGCCGTTATTTGATGATTGCCAGCTCCAGACAGGGAACGTTACCAGCCAATCTTCAGGGAATCTGGAATCAGGAAACACGTGCACCCTGGAGTAGCAACTACACATTGAATATTAATGCAGAGATGAACTATTGGCCGGCAGAGACGTGTAACATGGCTGAACTGCATGAACCATTGCTTGATTTTATTGGAAAACTGGCGGAAAACGGACGAAAAACAGCTGAAGTAAACTATGGCGCTCGTGGATGGGTAGCCCATCACAATGCGGATATTTGGGGACAAACAGCCCCTGTAGGGGATTATGGTGCAGGTGATCCGTCATGGGCTTTGTGGATGATGGGCGGCGTATGGCTGACGCAGCATCTGTGGGAACATTATGCGTTCTCAGAGGATAAAGAGTTTTTGCAGGAGACCGGTTATCCACTGATGAAGGATGCCGCCTTGTTCTGTCTGGACTGGCTCATTGAGAATAAAGAAGGACATTTGATCACATCACCATCAACATCACCAGAGATGAAATTTGTCATTAACGGAGAACATACAGCTGTCAGTGAGGCAACTACAATGGACATTTCCCTCATTGCCGAGCTGTTCGAAAACTGTATTCAAGCAGCTGAAGTGTTGCAAACGGATGCGGAATTCGTGGATCTCCTGCGAGCGAAGAGAGAACAACTGCTGCCTTTGCAGATCGACCCAAAAGGTCGCCTTCAGGAATGGAGCGAGGATTTCACAGAAGAAGATCCGCAGCACCGCCACGTATCCCACTTGGTTGGTGTGTTCCCGGGAAGACTGATTACAAAGAAAAAATCTCCTGAACTGATGCAGGCAGCACGCACTTCACTCGAGGTTCGGGGTGACGGTGGTACAGGCTGGAGTCTTGGCTGGAAAATCGGTTTATGGGCTCGTTTTGGAGAAGGGAATCGCGCTGAACAGCTTATCTCCAATTTGTTAACACTCGTTAAAGCTTACGAGCCAAGCAAACATGAGCAGGGTGGCGTGTACGCGAACTTGTTTGATGCTCATCCGCCATTCCAAATCGATGGAAACTTTGCGGCAACCGCAGGTATTGCAGAGATGTTACTGCAATCTCATCAGGGGTATCTGGATTTCCTGCCAGCATTGCCTGAACGCTGGTCTACAGGTTCGGTTAAAGGTTTGAGAGCAAGAGGCGGGTTTGAGGTTAGCCTAAGTTGGGAGAACGGTAAGCTAGTTGAAGCAGAAGTCCTCTCACATACGGGCAATACATGTTATTTGCAGGTTGAGCCTGGCTTGAAAGTATATCAAGGGGATACGGTTGTACAAACCGTTCAGGAGAAAGACGATCAAGTTAGTCTGCCAACGCAAAAAGGACAAATATATACTATCCGATTTGAATAAAATGAACTTCAAACTTAATGTCGTTCGTGTGGATTAACTCATATGTCATAACTTCATTCACCACCAGAGCAATATAATGTTCTGGAGGTCATGCCGCTGATCAGGAATGGTCAGCGGTTTTCATTTGATACAAACTTGAAAAGTTAAGTGTTGTATTGAAAACGGTTTTATGCTATTTTGAATGTATAAAAACGTTTTAATAGCAAAGGAACCTGAATGTATGGGAAAAATCACAATTAAAGATGTTGCAAGGGAAGCCGGTGTCTCGATCTCTACGGTTTCGAATGCCTTAAATGGTGTGGATGTACTGAATCCGGAAACGAAGTCCCATGTGCTCAAAGTGGCGGAACGTTTAAACTACATTCCCAATCTGAATGGGAAACTGTTGAAGTCAGGTCAGACAAAAATGCTTGGTTTTTTCACTACAAGTGTGTCGGGTCCGTATTTTTACAAGTTAGTCGAAGCCATGTCGCGTGAGTGTGACCGTCTCGGATACGGACTTAATGTGTTTGTAACCAAAGATAAACATGTGATTATGAGCAATATTCTTGGCAGGCGGGTAGATGGAGTAATCATCTACGAAGAGCTTCGGATTGATGAACAGGATATTCTGTCCATGGAAAAAGACAAGATTAAAGCGGTATTCCTGGATCGTGTGTATGAGAGCGAACGAATGGGAAGTGTCATCTTTGACTCTTACGTAGCCAGTTATGAAGCAACCAAATATCTGATCGGGCTCGGTCATCAGAAAATTGCTTATATCTCCGGTGTAGATGAGATGTTTGACAGTGTACAGCGCCGGGAGGGGTATCTGGCGGCCCTTCGAGAATACGAACTTCCAGTCGATGAGGACTACATTATTCAAGGGTATTTTGAAGAAGAGGCCACTTACAGTGCCATCAAATCCTTCATTCATAAGCATCCAGGCAAGTTGCCTGATGCATTTCTCGCCGGCAATGACCTGAGTGCGATCGGATGCATACAGGCATTAAAATCTCATGGTTATGAGGTTCCGAGTGACATCAGTGTAGTCGGATTCGATGATATCGATATCGCTCCGTATTATTCTCCACCCTTAACAACCGTTCGGAACCAAATTGCAAGACAAGGCATTCTAGCTGTCACGCAATTGGTCAATATGATCAAGGGACAGGAACAAGGAATAGCGCAAAAGTTATCTGGAGAACTTATTGTACGCGGTTCAAGTCATGTGAAAATGAACAACCGGAGAGATGGCCGTAAATAACGGGTGAGAGGCTCGTCGGGTCCATTTTTCATTTTATATTACAGAGAAGGGAGTTTTTTCGGATAAAATAAAAACGTTTTTATAAAATGGAATACATGCATCTATCGACACATACAGAGGGGAGCAACGAAGCATGAGTCACTTGACGACTACAGCAGACAGACAGCAGCAACCTCTTAGACCCGGTGGCAAAGAGCCGTCCAAGCAACGGTTCAAGACGTTCTGGATCGATTTTTCCAGACAATGGGAGATCCAGTCCATGGTTCTGCCCGGCATTCTATTCATGATTGTTTTCTGTTACATACCGATCTACGGATTAACGATTGCCTTCAAAAATTACACCGTCATTGATACGCTGTCCAGTGCCCCATGGGTGGGGCTGGATAACTTCAGAATCATTATGTCAGATAAATACTTCTGGGATGCTGTTGTGAATACGCTGGGTATCAGCTTTTTGAAGCTAGGTATCGGGTTTGTCATTCCGATTATTCTGGCCATTATGATTTACGAGCTGAACAGCGGACGATTCAAGAAATTCGTGCAAACGGTTTCATATTTACCTCACTTTCTCTCATGGATCGTGCTGGGCGGTATGCTTATCACCTGGTTCTCCACAACCGGCTTGTTCAATGAACTACTGCTCGGTCTTGGCATCATATCACAGCCGCAAAACATATTGCTGGACGCGGGCAAGTACTGGTGGATCGCCACGTTATCGGATATCTGGAAGGAGGCTGGCTGGGGCACCATTTTGTATCTCGCCATCATGTCCAAGATCGATCCTACGTACTATGAGGCCGCCAAAATCGACGGAGCCAGCCGGATGCGTCAGATCTGGAATATCACCTTGCCTAACATGAAATCCATTATCAGCCTGAATCTGATTCTGACGGTCAGCGGATTGCTGGGTTCGAATCTGGACCAAACGCTGGTGCTTATGAACTCACAGAACCGCGAGAAGGCCGAAGTCATTAATTCCTATGTCTATCGCATGGGGATGTCGCAGGGTGACTTTTCATATGCTACCGCCGTAGGTTTGGGTGTTTCCATCATATCTGTGATTCTGCTCGTCACTGCAAACAAAATAACTAGCAAGCTAAATGACAACCAGTCTGTGCTGTAGAAGGAGGTTCCCTCATGAATGGAAAAGCGGCCAAAGAAGATCTGGACAGCCGGATTTTTGATACGCTCAATATCATTTTTTTAATAATCTGTACCATCGTCATTATTATTCCGCTCTGGAATGTCATCATCTCGTCCTTTAGTTCAGGCAAAGCACTGGCAGAAGGTGGATTCATCTTCTGGTCACCCGAGTTCTCGCTGGAAAACTACCGAGCGGTGTTTAATGATTCAAACATCTGGCAGGCGTTCTTCATCTCGGTATCCAAAACGTTAATCGGTGTCGTGACACATGTATTCTTCTGCGCCATGGTCGGATACGGTTTGAGTAAAAAGTACCTGAGAGGACGCAAATTGTATGTAGCCATGGGTGTAATTACCATGTTTTTCTCCGGCGGCATGATTCCAACCTTTTTGCTCATTAAGGCACTCGGTCTCCTGAACAGCTTCTGGGTGTATATTATTCCGGCTTTGTTCAGTTTCTTCGATGTCGTCATCCTGATGAATTTCTTCCGTAATGTACCGGATTCACTCGAAGAGTCGGCAAAGATGGATGGGGCTGGAGACTGGCATATCTTTCTCAAAATCTTTATCCCGCTATCCATGCCGGCAATGGCAACGATTGCTTTGTTTAACGGGGTAGGGCAGTGGAACGACTTTATGACGACCAAACTGTATATCACAGACCAATCGCTTTACCCGTTACAGATGATGTTATATGAAATTATTGTGCAATCCCAGACACAGTCCATGCAGAACGTGGGCGGGTCTGTCGTGATCGAAACAACAACCAAAGGCGTGCAGCTTGCCACCATCGTCATTACCACATTGCCAATTGTACTGTTCTATCCTTTGTTGCAACGATATTTCATTTCAGGCATGATGCTTGGGGCAGTTAAGGAATAAAACGATAGATTCACATCAACGATTTATATTCGACTACGAGGGGGAAAACACATGTTTAATATTCACCGGGTACTGGGCAAAAGAGGGGTTAAAGGATGTGCAGCATTATTGACAGCTGTATTAATGATTACGGGATGCAGCGGTGGTTCCGATGGATCGAGTGAAGCAAACTGGGTATCCATCGAGAATCGCTATACGGTTGATCCGGAGAAACCAGCATGGCAGCTCGATAAAAAGGAGGAAGTGACCGATCTGACCTGGTACGTTAATGCAGATTGGTGGAACACCGATTTTGGCAAAGACATTGTCACCAAAAAAATTAAGGAAGACTTGAACATTAACATTAAATTTATTACAGGTGATGATACCAAATTAAATACCTTTTTCGCCGGCGGAGATATGCCTGACCTGCTGACGGTGTTTGATTCCAATTCGCAAGTTGTGAGCAAAGCATCAACCTGGGCCATACCTCTGAATGAGTTGGCTGAGAAATATGATCCGTTTTTCAACAAGGTCGCGGCTGCGGACACGATGAAGTGGTTCCAGCAAGCGGATGGCAAGACTTACGGTTATCCGAATTACTCCAACACACAAGCAGATTATGATAGCGGTAACATTCCAGCCAAGACTGCCTTTATCATCCGCAAAGACGTATATGAAGCATTAGGCAGTCCAGTCATGGGAACACCGGAGCAATTCCAAAGTGTAATGAAACAGATCAAAGAAAAGTTCCCATCGCTTATTCCGTTTGGCTTTAACGCCATCGGTGGAGGCACCGGTTCGCTTGGCGATGCGTTACAGGATTTTATCGGCGTACCCCTGGAGACGGCAAACGGAGAGTTTTATGACCGCAATCTGGACGAAGATTATCTGACTTGGCTGAAAACCTTAAACGCTGTATACAGAGACGGCAATATTAGTGATGACAGTTTTGCGGATGACGGTACGGCCTTTGAAGAAAAGGTGAAATCCGGTAAATATGCGGCGATGCTGCTCGACGGTACACCTCAACAGGGCGGAAATCTTCAGATCTACATGAGTGACAACGAAGGCAAAGAGTACATCGCTATTGATGGGCCGCAAAGTACCAAGGGCAACGCACCGACTCTGAATCAGTCCGGTATTACAGGCTGGATGATTAATTTCATCTCCAAGGATGCCAAAGACCCGGCTAAAGCGATGCAAATTTTCACGTATTTGCTGAGTGAAGAAGGCCAGATACTGATGAACTATGGCGTTGAAGGAGAGACGTTTAAGAAAAAAGCTGACGGTACGGTGGAGTTACTTCCGGCAGTGAAGGACATGCAATTGCATAATGCGGATCAATTCAAGAAGGATTATCGCCTGGGTGAATTTATGTTTTTCGGTCATGACCGTCATAAGGCGCTGAGTGCCGATGCCTTTCCCGAGGCCATTAAACAAATGCAAGCATGGGGCAAAGGCAAGCTGACACCTCATTTTATTCTGGAAAATATCAATCCGAACCTGGGAACACCGGAAGCTCGCGCCTTGTCCGCCATTAACACCAAATGGAACTCAACACTGGTAAGCATGTTGCGTTCGAAGGATGATGCCTCGTTTGACAACGCCCTTGCCGCATATCAATCGTTCTTGGAGGAAAATCGCTGGCCTGACATTGTGAAAATCCGTAGCGAGAAGATGAAGCAGAATAAAGAGAAATTAGGCATGCAATAATGAGGAGGCTTTGCGATGACAACATTTAAAATGTTCAAAACTACGGGGGAAAATGACCTGTTTCGTCTTGTTCCCCCCGAGGAATACAATCCGATCAAGTCCATGGACGCTGATTCGATGGTCGTAACCGTTCAACTGGATGATCGTCAAACGTACCAGGAGATGGACGGGTTCGGAGCGTCATTTACAGATGCTGCGGCATATTTGATGAATCAAAAGATAACGCATGAACAGCGGGTTGAAGTGATGTCACGGCTCTTCCACCCTACAGAAGGGATCGGTTTGTCGGTTATTCGCAATCCGATGGGCGCTTCGGATTATGCCCGCACGGTATACAGTTACAACGATCTGCCCGACCATCAGACAGACCCGAAATTAACCACATTCAGCATTGCACATGATGAAGCGGATATCATCCCGTTAACCCGGCAGGCGCTTGCACTGAATCCCGAGCTGAAACTGTTCGCTTCGCCGTGGAGCGCACCCGGCTGGATGAAAACAAGCGGCTCGATGATTACAGGCCAGCTCAAGCCTGAGTGGTATCCGGCATATGCGGAGTACTTTGTAAAATATATTCAGTCCTATGCAGCTCACGGTCTGCCAATCTATGCAATCACCCCGCAGAATGAGGCTTTATATGAACCTGGACATTATCCAGGTATGCTGATGCCTGCTGAGGTGCAAGCAGAGTTCATTGTCAATCATCTCAAGCCAGCTTTCGTGCGCAACAACCTTGCCACCAAAATCCTGTGTTATGATCACAACTGGGATCGTCCGGATTATCCACTGACCGTTCTGGAACAAGCAGGAGAAGCCGTGGATGGAGTGGCTTGGCATTGGTATGGGGGAGATGCGTCAGCCCAATCCAAAGTGTACGAAGCTTTTGCGGGAAAAGAAGTGCACTTCACCGAAGGTTCTGGAGGGGAATGGATTCCGCCTTTTGAACAAGCGTTCTCCAATGTGATTCGAACAGGCATTCACATTTTGCGAAACTATAGCAAGTCACTCGTACTGTGGAATATGGCACTGGACGAACATAACGGCCCAACGGTGCCGGGTTTTGGAGAGAGCACGTGCCGTGGAATTGTGCAGATTAACCAACAGACGGGAGAGCTTGTCTACACGCTGGATTATTACGCGCTAGCTCATTTCAGTGCTTTGATTCGCCCTAAAGCGGTTCAAATCCAATCGGTGTCCAGCGATGATTCCATATACACGGTAGCTTTTCGCAACACGGACGGAAGCACAGCATTGGTACTGTTTAACGATGAGCAAGAAGGCAAACAGGTTAAGATTGAAATGCAAGATCAAGAGAGCCTTGTTGTATACATGGAATCCAAAAGTGCTATATCCATATTAATATCGAACGATTAAAGGGCAGTAGCTCGGCTATGACCTAATGGTTGTAGAAATGAGAACACCTGCCTCAGCATGTATTCTCGACATTACTAAAGAGCAATAGTGTCAACCATACAGACCGCCAACTTTGGCGGTCTTATATCTGTTTTCTAATCTGTTGTGTATTTTTTGATCGTTTTCTGATCATTTTTCTAACCTTTTAAGGGGATTTCATACATGCAGTCCGAATAAAGTACAAGATAGAATGTATCTGTCCCTGAATTTTTTGGGTGATGGCTCGTGTATAAATAACCAACTTTGGAGGACTTCCATGTATAAACTGATGATTGTGGAGGACGAATTGCTAATGCGCGTGGGCATTCGTTCCATGCTGAACTGGGAAGAATACGGTTTTTGTATAGCAGGTGAGGCTAGTAATGGAAAAGAAGCACTGGAGCTTGCGCTTGAAAAGGTACCTGACTTGATCATTACAGACATCCGAATGCCCGTTATGGATGGATTAGCATTAATCAAAGCATTATCCCCATCGTTAAAAAGCTGTAAATTCGTCATTCTGAGCAATTTCGATGAATTAGATTACGTGAAAAATGCTTTAAAGTTCGGTGCCACCGATTACTTAATTAAAAGCGAAATTAACGAGCAATCGCTTATCGAGTTTTTGACAAATATACGGGAGAAGCTGCAAAGTGAACGCCATCCATTTAACGCCTTACCCTATGTATCCTCCGATTATTCCAAGAGTATCCGATATTTGAAGGATAGCTTTTTCCAAGATATTGTAAGCGGATTCATCCATGAAAAAGAGATGTTTTCCAAAGCGGAGGAACTCCATTTTCGTATCCAGTCAGATCAGCTGGTCGTCATCAAATTCATCGTTAATCATTATGAGAAGGTTAAACGCAAGTACATTGAAAAAGGGGAGAAGCTGCTCCGTTTCTCGATACTCAACATTATGGAAGAGGTTATTCCATCCCGGTGGGCAAAGGAGATTTTTGTGGAAAGCTCGTCTGAATACTGGGTGGTGGTTAACGTCGGATCTAACACGGATGCACATGCTGATCTGAACAAATTGATTCGTAAAGTGCTCACTTCCCTTAAGGATTTTATGAACCTGTCGCTTACAGCGGGAGTAAGTTCGATTTGTTTCGGCTTTGTGTCGTTGCGGAGAGCATGTCAGGAGGCAGAATTTGCGCTTAAGGAACGCTTTTTTACGGGTGAAAGCCAGATCCTATATGTTGATGAGGTACGTGAAACTCCGAACAGGAAAGACGTTGAACATCTGCTGAGTCCGCAGCAGGAACAACATTTCATGAAAATTTGTATGAGCAAAAATAAGGAGGAGGCCCGGCAATTTGTTGAAGAAATCTACATTGACCTGAAGACCGTAAGGGCAGGCGAGAACAGTATCCGCAAGCAATACCTTACGTTGCTCGAAACAATGCACGCCCATTTGCTGAACAGCACATCACGAAGCAAGCTTTCCATGACGGAGAAATCCCCCTATGAGATTGTCCTAAACGGGGAGCATTGGGAGGATATCCATCAGAATGTGCTGACTTATATCACGGAGACGTTTAGCGCCAGTTCCCAGGTCACACACGAATTCAAATATACAGACCTCGCCATAGACATCATCAACCGTTATTATGCAGAGGATCTTTCCCTGCAAAGTGTAGCTGGCCAGATTAACGTGAATCCGTCCTATTTAAGCCGTTTGTTCAAGCAGGAGAAGAAGGAAAATTTCATCTCTTATCTGACCCGGGTTCGGATTGATCATGCGAAGGCTTTTCTGCTCAGCAAAGAGCTGAGAATATATGAGATTGCCGATAAAGTCGGGTATCACAACTACACGTATTTCAGTAAGATTTTCAAAAAGAACACAGGGCTTACGCCAGAGGAATATCGGGAACAGCAGCATGTGCATGCCATTCGGAAATAGAGGTGTGATCGATGAAATATAAGCGGCCTTTTCAGATTAAATACAAGATTATGGTGATCTGTATGATCGTCATCATCTTTCCTGTCGTTGTGATGACTATTAATTCGTACTACTCTTCCGAAAGGTTATTATCACAGAATTACAACACACTTCTTAGCGATTTGACCAAACAGACGAACATTCGCATCGACGAGTTTTTGAAAGAAATCGAAAAGATCACACTGCTTGCAAGTAATGGTCTCAGTGACAGTTTATCTGCTACCCATGAAGGAAGCTTTCCGATTCAGGATTTTCTGCGCGTAAGTAATGAAGAAAACGAAATCTCGGCATATAACATACTAATGAATTACATCATGATGAAGGATCGTGTATTTTCCATTTATCTCTACAATATGAACGGAGGAGAAGATCTGTTTGTAAGTCCACATCAACCGATTGACAAGGCCTTCAATGTGAGAAATGAGCTGTGGTTCAAGAAGTTTATGCATGAGGATGAGCGTACGATCACGTTAACAACCCGGGTTGACAAGCAACTCGAAAATAAAGTGCTGGCCGTGTCCCATGCACGAAAAATTCATGATGTCACGAACGGCAAATTGCTTGGCGTGATGGTAGTTAGCATCGATATTAAATTTATCGAAATCGTCAATCGTAACTTGCAGGAAGGACTTCGATCCAGATTTATGATCATTGATGAGGACGAAAAGATCGTTTACAACGTCAACGACCAGTTAATTGGCACCTTGTTTCGGGATAACGTTCGTCCATCCGAAGCAACCAACGTCGTGGTAAAGAGTCCGCTTAGTCAGCAGAAATGGACTACATATGTCTATATGCCGCTGGAAGAGCTAACTGCCGATGGTAGAATACTAGGTAAAAACCTCGTAACGCTAGCGATCGTCATGTCACTTTTTGCTGCGGTGATCTCCATTTTCCTGTCTCACGTCATTACACGTCCCATCAAAAAGCTGTTAAACAATATACGTCTTGTCGAAAAGGGGCAGTTTGAGCAGGTGCAGGATATTCGCTCTCGTGATGAGATTGGTCATTTATCCACCAGATTCAACCGAATGTCCCATGAATTGAAACGAATGGTGGAACGCATGCAGCAGGAAGAGATCGAGAAAGCCGCTGCCGAGATGCGGGCACTGCATGATCAGATTAACCCGCACTTTCTGTATAATACTTTAGGTTCCGTGAAATGGATCGCTTCCATGCAACAGGCCGACAAAATTGTAGATATGACCGATGCACTGATCTCTATGCTCCGATATGCCACCAAGTCTGATGGAAGTCTCGTTATGATTCGTGAAGAATTAACTCACATTGCACATTACGTGACTATCCAAAATGTTCGATATTATGGCAGTATTCAGATGAAATATGAGATCGATGAGAACCTGCTACAATATGCAATGCCTAAAATGATCCTGCAGCCCATCGTCGAGAACGCGTTCTTTCACGGTCTGGCCGAGATCGAAGAGGATGGCGTAATTACGATTCGAATAGGATCTCAGGAGGAAGACATCTGCATTGAAGTTTGTGATAATGGAACCGGCATGGATCAGAGTATGGTACGAAGCTTGATGGAGGAAAAGCATGAAACAGGAAATGGAGGCCGGGGGATAGGCCTCTATAATGTACAACGGCGTATTCAACTTCACTTCGGTGAGCCGTATGGGATACAGGTGAAAAGTGAGGTCGGCAAAGGAACAACGTTTGCAATTCTGCTTCCAGCGATCTCCTGTTTACCAGATAACAAGTGAATGTGGATTAGACAGTCGCATGCGAAGTGGCCCTTGATGTCACACTTTAACCTTTAACACTGCCGAGTACCAGTCCTTTGGTAAAATACTTTTGCAAGAACGGATAGATCAGCAGAATCGGTATCGCACCGAGGAACATCTGCGCGGCTCGCCCTGTCCGGGCATTCATCATGGATAACAGTTGCGTGTAATCCGATCCGGATTTCAGCATCATCTGCTCAAAGCTTTGAAGCAGCGTCTGCAAATAGCTCTGTAACGGATAGTTGGCGGGATTGTTCATATAGATAATGCCGTCAAACCAGGAGTTCCAGTGACCCACAATGCTGAACAATCCAACCGTCGCGAGCGCAGGTTTGAGAAGCGGCAGCATAATGCGGATCAACACTTGCAGAGGGCCTGCGCCGTCAATGATAGCCGATTCTTCGATCTCTTCAGGAAGTCCACGAATAAAGTTCATCAGAATAATCATGCTGAACACGGGGAGCGCTCCTGGCAGAATCAGAGACCAGATGGAATCAATCAGTCCCATTTTCACCACAACCAGATACGTCGGGATTAAACCGCCGCTAAACAGCATCGTTACGATAAAAAATCCCATGTAGACGTTGCGCCCCATCACTTTCTGTTTGGTTTTGGATAGAGGGTAGGCTGTTAGCACAATTAACACCAGATTCACAAGCGTGCCCAGAACTGTTCGCTGGATGGCAACCCATAGCGAGGAATAAAACGCGCCACCAGAAAGGGCAAACTCATAAGCTTTGGTTGTGAACTCGACAGGCCAGAAGGTAACACTACCAGCCGATACCGCTGAACTGCTACTGAAGGACACAGCGAGTAAATTCACAAATGGCAACACACAGAGGAGCGAGATGGTCAGCAGGATGGTGTAATTTATAATAAGAAACACGCGTCTGCTTATACTTTTATCATAAATCATGCGAATATGCCCTCCTTAGAAGATACGGTAACCCGCCACGCGGTAAGCTAGAATGTAAGAGACAGCGACTAAAATGCAGGAGATCACGGATTTGAATAATCCAACGGCGGTCGCAATGGAATATTGGGCTTGCTGTATCCCCAGACGATAGACATAAGTATCGATAATATCACCGGTCTGATAAACGACAGGAGAGTAGAGGTTGTAAATCTGGTCGAAACCGGCATTCAACACGTTTCCAAGGGAAAGCACAGACATCAGAACAATCGTTGGCATGAGTAGGGGCAGGGTGATATAGAGTGTTTGCTTCCAACGCTTGGCTCCATCGATCACTGCGGCTTCATATAGTCCGGGGTCAATGCTGGTTAAAGCCGCCAGATAAACGACCGTTCCAAAACCGAAACCCTTCCATATGTCGCTCACGATCATTGTCCATGGGAAGATGGAAGGGGTACCGAGAAAAGAGATCGGCTTGACGCCGAACAAACTCAGAAACGTATTCACGATGCCATTCGCACTTAGAACATCCAGCATGATACCCGCCATAATGACCCAAGACAAGAAATTCGGTATATACACGAGGGTCTGAAAGGTGCGTTTGATCCCGTTGTGCAAGACTTCGTTCAGCAGCAGTGCGAAAACAACCGGCACGACAATGCCGCCAAGCATTTTGAATATGGACATGTAGAGGGTGTTCCAGATCGTTCTCACAAAGTTAGGCTGATTGAATACATGCGTGAAATTGTCCCATCCGACCCACGGTGAGTTAAAGCCAAGACCGGGGTTATATTTTTGAAACGCAATAATGAGTCCATAGAACGGGATGTAGCTAAAAATAAATACCAGCACAACGCTGGGGATCAACATGAGGTGGTAAGGACTTTGCTGCTTCCATTTTTTCAGCATGGCTTTTCCTCCGTTCAGTTATCAAAAAGAGGGGATGAGAACGGGCTCACCCCCTCCGGCTTCACACCGCAAATGCTTTATTTCCCGTAGGCTTCGTTGACTGCTTCAATGGCATTATCTCCACCAGCTGCTCGCCAGTTCTGTACGACCACGTCAAAATAATCGATGCTTTCACTGCCCATAATGATTTTGGTAAATCCTTCGGTCAGAATGTCATCCTGCGTTGTGCCGTAACTGGAGAGAGCTTCGGGCGTAACACCCCATAGCGCGGTTTTGATATAGTTGTTGCTATCAAGCACTTTTTTGGCCAGACCATATGCATTCTTCGGAGCACCCTGTTGCAAATAATCGCCAGTTGCTCCCGGTGTCGCATTTTTAATAAACTCCACGCTATTATTGTATTTCTGCCACATTCCTGAAGTCGTAAGTCCGCTTGTATCCTTCGTTTCAAGAGCTTTGGACACAGCTTCAAACTGCTCATAGTCCGAATTCGGATTAAGTACACGGAACGCACCAACCACGTGGGCAATATCATTGTCGAGCAGGGCAGACAGTGTCTCCGGTTTTTCCTTGCCGTTACCTTCATCTACGATGTAGGCATAATCATTCAGGATTTCGATCACCGCTTGCGGATTGGCGGCATCTTTTTTCATAACAATGTAGTTGTTGTTGGCAAAAAAGATCGACTGTTTTGCTTCCTTACCGTCCACGGTTGGAATGAGATACGGATAAAAGATCGAATCTTTGCCCAGATTGGCAATCGTATCTACGCCCGGATTATACCCCCACCACTGATAGTAAGGCTGGATGCCTACTTTACCAGCAACGATATCGGCATTCATCGCGTTGAAGTCTTTAATTGCAAATTCGGGATCAATAATGCCTAATTTATACCACTCCGCCCACTCGGCAAGCGCATTTTTCATTTCAGGTTGAATGGAGCCATAGGTGAGTTTTCCCGAATTATCTTCAATCCACATGTCGGGATGTGCATTCCATGCAATGGCAAGCAGATTGAGGTAGTCCAGGGATTGATCCACAGCCATGCCGTATCCGCCGTGTTTTTCCATAAATTTGAGTGCCATATTTTTGATATCTTCAACGGATTTCGGATCTTGAAGTTTAAGTTCTTCTTTCCAGTCGTTCCGGATCCAGATAAAGTCGGGCTGTTCAATTAACCCCCAGTGCATCTGCGGTATACCGTAGAGCTTCCCGTCTTTTTTTCCTGATTCGTAGCTGTCTGCATCCGCTTTCATATAACCTTTCAGACGTTCCGAGGCATGCTGTTCAAAGGCTTCTGTCAAATCCATGACCATATCGGCTTCAACCAATTGGCGTAACTGAGAAGGATTCACCCGGAAAACGTCAGGTAGTTCGTTGGAAGAGATGGCGAGATTGAGTTTTGTTTCATATTCATCACTGACCCAGTCCGTCTTGACGTTAATGTTTAACTTCTCTTTATACCGGCGAGTCCAGACATTATTGGTGATATCATCGCCCTTTGGATATTTCGCTGAACTGTACTCCGATGTGACCGTATGAATGGTGACTGCACCTGTGCCGTCATCGTCCGCGTCGGTCTGTGTTTTACCTTTTCCCGTGTCACTACAAGCTGTGATGAGCAGAGCGGACATACTCACCGACATGATTAGAAGCTTCATCTTTTGGTTCATTGACGTTCCCCCTCAAGTTCAAGTCATATTTAGGAAAGTTGTACTTGAAGATATTGTAATGGAGAATAAGAGGAGGGGATATAAACGTTATTGACCAGAATCTGTATGATTTTTTACTTAAGAGGAAGATTGAAAGAGCGAATGGGATGGGAAGTGTGTACGGATCTTGCACTTATTTGAACTGTGTTGCACTTTTTTGACCTGTTCGAACCAAAGAAGATCGTGAGAATTATCGAAAGTATACATATTTTTCAGGTTACTTGTGGCTTTTCGTTGTGCTGCGGTGTCTAATTCATTGTAAATCAAGAGGAGGTTCACACCATGTCAGGAGCTCATGACACAGACTTTACACCTGTTTATCCGGATGAACAGGACAGCAATACCAGATTTGAACACATCTATGCATTATATCGTGACCGCATCCGTAGTTACTTTTTGCTGAAAATAAATGCCATGGTTGCAGACGACCTTACACAACAGGTGTTTATGAAAGTCTCGGAGAACATGCATCGCTTTAGAGGGAGTTCGCATATTTTCACATGGATCTTCAAGATTGCTCAGAATACGTTAAAAAACGAATATCGCAGATTGTCACGTCAGAATGAAACACCGCTTGATTTTACACAGTTAGAATCCCAATCCATCACTCTTGAATTTACAAAGTATGTTGACTTTCGAATTGACATTGGCGCGGCACTACAAACACTGGATGAGAAAAATCAGGAGATTATTGCGTTACGTTTTTTCGCAGATTGTACGCTACCCGAGATTGCGAGTATTGTTGGCATGCGTGAGAGCGCAGTGAAGAACCGATTATATCGCGCTCTTGGAAAGCTGAAGCATGAATTAAATGAATGGGGGAACATGGCCATCATGTCGATTGAACAATTGATTTCTATCGAAAATAAAGGAAGTTCAGAACATTCGGTTAACCGTCTGAAAAAAGCAAATCATGATCTCTTCACGCAACTAAGTGGAAATGTCGAACGACTGGCGACCAAATACAATTACCAGCCCAAACGTAAAGTTATCATTGAAATGTATCCAGATCTGCCAACGTTTCATCGGGCTGTAGGTGAAGCGCATGCGCCTAACTGGTTCACGGGTACGTATGAAGAAAATATTCTTAAGATCGTATCACCACTTAATCCCGGACCGGAACATACCTACGAGTCTATTATCAAAGGTACGATTCACCTGTTCTCCATGTGGCTGATTGAGGAGATTAATCCGCTGTCCCCCAAATGGATTAGACAAGGAATTGGCGGATACGAGGCTAAACTGATGACACCCGATTTTCTTAAAAATTCGACGAAAGAGGCCATTCGCACGAATTCTATTCCTACTTTTGCTCAATTAGACGATGATACGTGGGATTTTGAAACCAAGAAAGGATTCCAATTCTCGTATATGTTTGTCGAGTTTGTCATAGAGAAGTACGGTTTAGAAGCTATGAATCAATTGATCCGTCAGCCGCAGGATCTCAAAGGCATTTTAGGCTGCTCAGAGACTGAATTTCGTCAGAAACTGGTTAACTATCTGAATCAATTATTTTAAGAACTCACACGAAACGAACGACAGTTTAACGATTAATAAGCTCAGACACCTTCAGCAACATGTAGTCCTGTTCATTATGGGATATCATGACTGGAGGTGTTTTTTTACATTTAAATAAGGTAGAAGGAAGAATGAAGAAGGTTTGAAAGAAAGTTTATAGCGTTCGTTCATGTTCCGTTCATATTGCATTCATTCTAGGGACATCGAAGTTGAGTACACTTGACTTGGAGTAAAACAAGACTCACCCGAGAAGGAAACATGACATAAAGGAGCTGAAGGTGTTGAATGAACCAAGTCATTCAGATTCAAAAAAAAACAAAAGCAAGCCAGAATTCCAAAGTCAAGCGAGTGCTTAAACTTTTACTAAAAGTCATAGCCTCTATACTTATCGTCATCCTGCTTTTCATCGCGACCGTGTTCACGGTGAACCAAGTCAGCAGTCATTCTGAACAAAAGCGACTGGAACATTACGGGCAACAGGTATCTGTCGATGGAAAACGAATGAACGTATTCATGCAGGGGGAAGGGAAAGAAACGATAGTCATCTTACCTGGGTTCGGGACAGCTTCTCCTGTGCTTGATTTTAAACCGCTCATATCCGAACTGAGTCCTTATTATAAGGTCGTAGTTGTTGAGCCTTTTGGTTACGGACTAAGTGAACAGACTGACAAGGAACGTAGTTCGGCTACTATCACGCATGAGATCCATAGTGCGTTGCAAAGCCTCGGTATCAAACGTTATACGCTCATGGCACATTCTATCTCAGGTCTCTATAGCCTGGACTATGTGAACCGATATGCAGATGAGGTACAAGCATTCATTGGACTAGATCACAGTGTTCCGTCTCTTAGTGAGCAAAAAGTTGAAGCGTCCGACATTGAGCCCATTAAATGGTTCCGTAACCTTGGTTTTGCCCGTGTTCAGTTGAAACTGACTGATGACCCGTATGAAGGCCTCTCCTATGACGACGATACCAGAGAGCAATTAAACATTTTAATACGCAAAAACATGTATAATAACACGCAATTAAACGAGGCCGTAGGCATGTATTCCAATTTCCAAGCGGCGAAACAGCTTACCTGGCCAAGTGATTTACCAGTTCTTTTCTTTGTACAAAAGAACCACCCGGTCGTGAAAGAGTGGGTTGCAGAACATGAGAAACAGATGGCGAACACTGAACAGGGAGAAATGGTTTTACTGGAAGCAGGACATTACTTGTATCGCTCCCATCCCAAGGAAATCGCTGAGAAGATCAAGGAATTCACCGAAAAGATCACTACAGATTGAGGCAACGGCGTTATATGGCGTACTTAAAGTACCCGTGTAACGCTTTTTTTGTTATTCTATTGTTTTACGGGTAACATGCCGGTATATCACATCATGAACATAAAACAGGGGGTCTCTAAATGCATATTTTAGTGCTAGGAGCTACTGGACGTGTCGGGAGCCAAATCGTAACACTTGCGCTTCAAGACGGTCATCAGGTAAGGGCTATGGTTCGCACTCTAGAGAAAGTAGACACACAACACGATCGCTTAACCGTTATCCAAGGTAACGTACTTGAACCCAATGATCTTGTCCATGCCATGCATGGCGTTGATGCGGTAATCAGCGCGCTGAACACGGATGGAACAACCACACTGTCCCAAAGCATGCCGTTACTCATCAACGCCATGGGGCAGGAGGGCATAAAGCGTATCATTACTGTAGGAACAGCCGGTATTCTTCAAAGCAGAACCGAGCCGGAGAAACTTCGATATCAGTCGAGTGAATCCAGACGTAAGTCAACTAGGGCTGCCGAGGAACATGAACAAGTGTACACGTTGCTTAGGGCCTCCACCTTGGAGTGGACGATTGTATGTCCTACGTATTTGCCCGATGGGGAGATCCGCGGCAATTATCGTGTAGAGCGTGACGTTTTACCTGAAGGCGGCACAGAAATTACCGTTGGCGATACCGCTGAATTCACCTATCGTCAACTTAGCGACCGCCGTTTTATAAACACACGTGTAGGTATTTGTTACTGATGCTTTAAGAAAATAATGATGGTTTGGAAAAATACAGAAATCTCCTCTGTCAATGCGAAAACAATTCAGGTAGATCCACACGAATAGGGCCTGTCTTCTTTTAATAGAAGATAGGCCTTTTTGTGCTTTACAGAATATTAACATGTGCCTGAAACAGTGCTGATGATTTCACCTTAACATAAGTATTGGATGTGGGAACGGTCCCACACTGAACAATCATTTCATTTTTTTATAACACGCTGAAGGACGGTGTGGTTCAAATGAAGGTGCTGGATCTGCAAGGAAGCCTCACTCCCCATGATTCAAAGACACATATATGCATGCCATTTGTCGTTGAAGCCGGATGTTCGAAGCTTCATATGCGTTTACAATATGGACCCAAAACCCTTGAGGATCAGGATAGATCCATAGAGTTGCTTATAAAAAGTTACGATCTGTACATTTTACCCGAACACCGGGAACACGCCATTGCCAACGCAACTCGTCATCTCCCGTTAAAAAATCTGATTACACTCTCGCTGGATGATACCAATCGATATAGAGGAGCATGTCATCGGCATGACCCGATCCAAGAACTTTACATAAGTAAAATGGATGCTTCCCCCGGATTGATGCCGGGTGAACTTCCTGCGGGGACCTGGACGATCATGTTGAGCGTGCATTGTATTGTCACAGAAGAGTGTACGTACCAGATGCAAATCTGGACATCCGAGGAGGACAACCGATGAGATGGCTCGCTTGTGAACTGCACACCCATACTTTGCATAGTGATGGAAGTCAAACTTTGGATGAACTCGTTAAAGGTGCTGTTGATCTCGGGTTCGATGCAATCGCTTTGACGGACCATAACACGATGTCTGGTCTGATCGGCAAAGATGAGATAGAGAAAAAATATGAGTTATACATCATCCCTGGTATGGAGTGGACGACCTTCTACGGTCATATGGTGACCATTGGACTTCATGAATTTGCAGATTGGCGTGATGTGAGTCGGGAACATATCGAAAAAGGGATCGCGGCCGTTCATCAACACGGCGGTATTGCTGGAATCGCACATCCATTCCGCATCGGAAGTCCTGCCTGTACAGGTTGCTTCTGGGAATATGAGATTACCGACTGGTCCAGTGTGGATTATATCGAAGTGTGGTCAGGGACATTTCCTTCCATTCGAACGGATAATCATCGAGCTTTTGATTTGTGGACACAAAAACTGAATGAAGGATACCGCATTGCGGCCACATCAGGGCGAGACTGGCATTCACAGGATAAGACTATTGACCCGATCTCAGTCACATACCTTGGCATTGAGGAAGGGGCAAATATGACTTCACATCACCCCGATCGCTTGATTCGCTCCTTGCGTGAAGGAAGAGTGTCTGTAACGATGGGGCCATTACTCACACTGACACTGAGCGCTGGAGAAACCTTGTACCCACTAGGTTCTATGATTCCGGCACCGCTTCCCGAGACGCGAAATACTAAACAGCAGTTGCTGATGCATATTGCTTTGGACTTCTCTGTACGTGTCGGGAAATGGTCTTTGCCGGAGCAGCCTTTAAGGTTAGTGCTGTTCTCCAATCTTGGTGAGGAAGGGTATGCAGAGGTCGTTGTGCAACATAATGAGCATGTTCTGGAACTGGAGATGCCGTTGTCCACAAACGATGAAGCATCAACTCGAAGATGGATTCGAGCCGAATGCTGGGGTACGATGCAAGGCGCCTATGTACGAATTGCGTTTACCAACGCGATCTATTGGGAGGAAGGAGGGAAGACGTTATGAATAGCTTTCCACTGATTACAGCGCATACCGGCAGTATGGGGTATCCTGATCACTCGTTTGAATCCCTTCAAGCCTCCTTAACACTTGGGATAGATATTTATGAAGATGATATTCGGATAACCCGGGATGGCATCCCAGTGCTGGCACATGATGATGAGATCAAACTAGGCGACGGAAGACAAGGAAGTCTGGAAAAGCTCTCGTTGAATGAGGTACATGCCATGAGTCTAACGCCATTCCCGACCCTTCAGGAGATGCTAGTGCATATTCGCAAGGCAGGTAAAATCATGAACCTGGATATCAAAACGGATCGTGCATTAGAGCCCGTGTCTGCCCTGATTGAGCAGATGAACATGAAAGAACACGTATTTCTAAGTGGTTGTGCCTACGACACGGCTTTGAAAGCTGGCAAGTATGCAGCTGAAATTCGCCGGTTGCTGAATGTGAACCTTCAACATCTTGAACGTTTCAACTATGCGGATGCCATTATTCAGATGTGCGAAGAGGCCAAACATGCTGACTGCTTTGGATTGAATCTGCCCTTTCAAGTTGTGAGAGAGCAGCTTATAGATATTGTGAAGTCAAACGGTCTTGATGTCTATGTATGGACGGTCATGGACGTAGAGGATATGCGTACGCTAGCAGGCTGGGGTGTCGATTCTATCACAACGCGTGATCCGCTGAAACTGACGACTGTGCGCGAAGAGATGAAACGAGCGGAGGAGAAGCAGGTTGAACCAAAAGCTAAACTATAGTCTGCGTGAACTCGCAGAGCTGGCGGGTGTGTCCAAATCGACAGCATCGCGAGTAATCTCTGGAAACGGGTACGCAAGTCCGGATGTACGAGAGCGTGTACTTCAGGCTGTCGATCAGCTCCTCTACAAACCTAGTGCGGTGGCAAGAGCCATGGTTTCCAAACGCACGTATAACATCGGTGTCATCGTATTTCGGGACAGGCTACCGATTGTATCCCACACACTATACGGGCGAATCATTGATGAGATTCTAATGGCCGCCGAAGCGCTGGGTTACTCGATCTTTTTGAAGACAGATCGGGAAATGTCGTTACGCTCTACCGACTATATGCTGGAGCAGCGTGTGGATGGACTTATTCTGGTGAGCAGACTACAGAAGAACGTAATCGATTACGTAAAAAAATTCAATATTCCATATCTCATGGTTAACGGATCTACCGAAGATCCTGAGGTTGTGCATCTCGTTAGCAACGACGAGGCTGGAGGTGAACGTGCAGCAGAACATCTGGTTGCATGTGGACACCGCCGTTTCTTCATCATTGCAGGGCCAGGCGAACATCGAAGCCACTCGTTACGGCTGAAAGGTTTTTGCCAACGTTTGGAAAGGTTTGGTTTATCCGTATCTGAAGGACAGGTTCGTATTGTGCAATCCTCGGAATCGAGTTTTGAATCCGGGCACCAGTTGATGGAAGATCAGTATCAAACATTCCGGGAAGGACAATACAGTGCTCTTTTCAGTACAAACGATATGCTGGCACTGGGAGCGATGAAGGTCATGTTAGATCGTGGCATGCGAATCCCGGAAGATTTAGCTATTATGGGTTACGATAACACAGAGTTATCGATAATGGTTCACCCTTCACTAACAACCGTCAGCGTGGATGCTACAGGCATCGGACGGGATGCCGTATCCCTTCTGGATCGCCTGATTCGTGGGGAAGAGAATGTACCTCGTTTGACCGAATATGAAAGCCACGTACTGATTCGTCAATCAACGAAAAGAAAGGAGGAATAGCGATGTTTTGGTATTGGAAACATGTTGGACCAAGGAGAATCATTGAATTCGTGTTACTAACTCTATTCGCCATTTTCTTTGCAGGGCCTCTGGTTAATCTGCTTGTACTTGCATTTTCTGAAAAATGGAATTACCCGGACATTCTACCTCAGATCTGGGGGTTCAAATGGTGGAAATTTGTACTGGCTAAGGATGACATTGTCTCGTCGATCTCCTTATCCTTCCTGATTGCGACACTCGTAACCTTGCTGTCCATCGTGATCTGTATTCCGGCTGCATATGCTTTTGCCAGACTACAGTTTCCGCTTAAGCGTATGTTTCTGTTTTCGTTCCTTCTGACACATGCCTTTCCCAAAATGGGGTTGTACGTATCCATCGCTGTGCTTTTCTATCAGCTTGGTCTGATGAATACCCTGCTTGGTGTTGTGCTGATCCATATGATCAACGTACTGATGTTCATGACCTGGATTCCAACCTCGGCCTTCCGTAATGTACATCGGGCACAGGAAGAGTCCGCGCGAGATGTTGGAGCGAGCCCCTTCAAAGTGTTCCGCAGCATCACACTGCCTATGGCGATGCCTGGCATCATGGTTGCATCTATCTTCACGTTTCTCAATTCACTTGATGAAGCGCAGGGAACGTTCCTGGTCGGAATCCCCGATTATAAAACGATGCCTGTTGTGATGTATTCAATCATTTCCGATTTTCCAAGTAGCGCTGGAGCCGTATTCTCGATTATTTTGACGCTACCAACCATTATTCTGCTCGTGGCAGCCCAGCGACTTGTGAGCGCGGATGTACTGGCAAGTGGTTTTCAGATGAAATAACAACGTTTCGGTCACGAAACCGAGGCAAAAGGGAGGCAGTTAGTAAGATGCAGTTGTCTGTACGCGCGTTATCCAAACGTTATAAAACCGGTGATGGGGTCAGTGGGATCAACATCGATATTCAAAAAGGAGAGCTGGTTACGCTGCTGGGTCCTTCAGGCTGTGGTAAAACAACCGTGCTGCGAAGCATCGGTGGATTTCTCGAACCGGACTCTGGCGACATTCTGATCGAAGGCCAAAGTGTAATACAACTGCCGCCCGAGAAAAGGCCAACTTCCATGGTGTTCCAAAGCTATAATCTATGGTCCCATATGTCCGTATACGACAATCTGGCGTTTGGTCTGAAGATTCGTAAAAAATCCAAGGCCGAGATTCAATCCGCTGTAGAGGATGCGCTCAAACTGGTTCGGTTATCAGGCTTTGACAAAAAGTATCCGGCCGAGCTGTCCGGGGGACAACAGCAACGGGTTGCCCTTGCACGATCCTTGCTGCTTAATCCGGCGGTGCTTTTACTGGACGAGCCATTCTCAGCATTGGATGCCAAACTGAGACATGAGATGCGTGAGGAATTGCGTGAGATTCAGATGAAAACCGGACTCACGATGGTATTTGTCACGCATGATCAGGAAGAGGCCTTATCCTTATCCGACCGCATCATCGTTATGAATCATGGGCGTATCGAACAAATCGCAGAGCCTCAACGAATCTATGATGAGCCTGCTTCATTATATGTTGCCAGTTTTATCGGCAAAATGAATTTCCTGAGAGGGGTGGCAGCACAGGAAAGCATTCAAATTGGAGATATCCATCTCCCGAATGAAAAAAATCTGGATGGACAGGTGATCGCAGCCGTTCGTCCGGAAGATGTACAGTTGCAATTAATCGCAGGGGATCAGCCGTCCTTGGCAGGTAAGATTAAACAAGTCATGATCTTGGGGCATTATGCAGAAGTTACCGTTGATCTGGGCCAGTTAGGTGTCGTCCGTGCTTTTCTGAACAAAGATCGAGTAGATCAGCTTCACACAGGCAAGGACATTTACGTTTCGATCAGCAAAATGATCGCATATCCACATGAGGAATCATACTGAGGAGGATGAAAAGTATGTTAAAGAAAAAGCCTTTTCTATCATTGTTGACGGTAGTTGGATTGTCGATGTCCCTATTAGCTGGTTGTGGCAGTGCAAGTGATGCGAAGACAGCTTCAAGTGACAGCAGTGCAGCGGCATCAAGTAAACCCGTTTCCTTTAACTTCTACTTTACAGGCTCACAAAACGTTAAGGATCTGTGGGATTACCTCGAACCAATGTTTGAAAAAGAACACCCGGATATCGACGTAAAAATGGTCTACATTCCATCAGGAACCGGAGCAGAGCCGACATATGACCGGATCGTTGCTGCCAAGAAGGCAGGCAAAGGATCAGGAGATATCGATCTGTATGAGGATGGCATCGTCACTGTTTCTCAAGGGATGAAAGACGGCGTATGGGCACAATTGGATACAAAGGACATTCCTAATCTGAGCAAAGTTAATACAAACACGATGAAGGATGTTAACAATTATGCGATTCCCTATCGTTCATCGGCAGTGGTGCTAGCGTATGACAGCAGTAAGGTTAGCAATCCGCCCAAAACACTGGATGAACTCCTGACATGGATCAAAGCAAACCCTGAGAAATTTGCCTATAATGACCCTTCAACCGGCGGTTCGGGAAGCTCTTTTGTGCAAACGATCGTGTATAAAGACCTTCCGGAAGAAGACATTCACAACTCCGATCCAGCGGTTATGGAGAAGTGGAGTGCCGGTTTTAATACCCTTAAAGAAATTGGACCATTTGTATACGGCAAGGGGATCTATCCAAAGAAAAACCAGGGTACCCTGGACTTGCTCATGAATGGAGAAGTATCCATGATTCCGGCTTGGTCAGATATGGTACTGCAACAATTAAACGAAGGATTGCTGCCGGATACCATCAAAATGCAACAGATTACACCAGGATTTAACGGTGGGCCAACATACCTGATGGTGAATGAAGCGTCGGACAAAAAAGAAGTGATCAACACTTTCCTGGATTTTGTTCTTTCTCCAGAAGCACAAGAAGTGATTGTAAACAAAATGAATGGATTCCCGGGAATCGAGCTTTCTAACATGTCCAGTGAAGTACAAAGCAAATTTGATGGAGTAGCTGAGGGCTTTCGCACATTCAACATCGGGGATCTGGGCACAGAGATTAATAAACGCTGGCAGAGTGACGTTGCGGCCCAATGAGTAAGGAATTCAGACAGTCAATTACGGGCATAGCGATGGTACTCCCCTCCTTCGCAATCCTGCTGATTGTAGTCATCATTCCCATTATTCAATCGTTTATAATGAGTCTGAGCAATGACTCAGGTGGTTATGATCTGAGCAGGTACATGTATTTGTTTACCGATAAAGGTATGCGTGACAATATCGTTTTTACGCTGCGAATCACAGTGATAACCTGCATCGTCGTCATGCTTATCAGTTATAGTCTGGCGATCTACATGCGTTTCAATCAGGGTCCGATTGTAAATCTGATTCGTAAAACGTACATGATTCCGCTTTTTATCCCGGGGGTCATCGCAACCTATGGTCTGATTAATCTGCTTGGAAACCATGGCTGGCTGGCACGTATGCTGGAAGTGGTGGGGGTTACGTTACCACGAATCATTTTTGATGAAAAAGGAATTATTATTGCGAACCTCTGGTTCAACATACCGTTTACCACAATGCTGCTCAGTTCAGCACTGTCGGGCATCCCGTCATCGGTGATCGAAAGTGCAAAGGACATAGGTGTAGGCAGGTTGACACTGTTTACCCGGTTTATTTTCCCACTGTCCTACAAAACGTTCCTTGTTGCAATTACCTTTGTCTTTATGGGAGTCATCGGTTCGTTCACCGCGCCGTTTCTGATCGGAGCCAACTCTCCCCAAGTGCTCGGCGTATCTATGCAACAGGTGTTCAGTGTATTTCAGGAGCGCGAACAGGCCGCAGCGATTGCATTTTTCTCTTTCTTGCTCTGTTCCGTACTTGGGGCGTTCTACATTCGTTCCATGGCGCAGGAAGAGAAGGGAAGAATCTAAAGAAACAGCATGCGAAATAAAATGTAAGTTGAACCAAAGATGTATAAGTAGACACTCTACAGCATTAAATGAGCTAAACTAATGGTTTGAAAATGAAAGTAGCCCCTCGGAAGTAAGGGGCTACTTTCATTTTTTTTGCTTAAGATAAACATTCTGACTAAAGTTATCTCTACTTGTAGTTGAATACTACTTCATACGTTTGGAGATAGGGTGATCCTCATTCATTTGCAGCAAATCCCACAGGTTCCCATAAAGGTCTTTAAATACAGCAACGATGCCATAGTCTTGTTCCTTTGGTTCTCTCACAAATTCAATGCCTTTGGCAACCATGTCCTTATAATCTCTCCAGAAGTCATCGGTATTCAGGAACAGGAAAACACGCCCACCAGCCTGGTTACCGATAAAAGGCTGTTGCTCCGGTTTGGAAGCTCTCGCGAGTAAAATGGTTGTGCCTATAGATCCCGGAGGGGCAATCACCACCCATCTTTTGTCCTGCTCAGGTTGATAGGTGTCTTCAAGCAATGTGAAGTTCAATTTTTGAGTATAAAATTCGATCGCTTCATCATAATCGTTAACGACCAAAGCGATATGTATAATCGACTGAATCATAAGGGGGCCTCCATTTCATCTTTTGGTCAACGATACAGTTATACCATTGTAATTGGAGAGACTACAACGGTAAATAAGGAAAAGCAGGAAGTTTCCCTACTCCTAAACCCTGATTTGCAGTATGATATATACTAGGTTAAGCGCTTTCTTTTAGATCAAATTCAATATACATACTTAGGAGGCTACTAAACTTGTTGAATACAAACACCAATTACGCAGGATATCTTTTTGTGCATTTTATCGGCGAGCAGCCCGATGGAGAGCAGGTTTATTTTTCATATAGCGAGGATGGCCTTCATTGGAAGGACTTAAACGGGGGTAAGCCCGTATTGCGCTCCAATCTGGGGGAACAGGGGGTACGCGATCCGTTTCTCATTCGCTCCGCTAAGGAGAATAAGTTTTATCTGATTGCAACCGATCTGCGAATCGCAAACGGCAAAGGCTGGGGTGTTGCTGTAAACGAAGGCAGTCGTGATATTGTCGTATGGGAGTCCAGTAATCTCATGGATTGGTCTTCTCCTTGGACAGTTACACTTGGTATTGAAGGAGCAGGTTGTGTGTGGGCACCCGAAGCCATCTATGATGAAGCGGCTGATGAGTTTCTTGTATTCTGGGCCTCGGCCACACAAGATGCAGATGAATCTGAACGTAAACAGAAGATTTACAGCGCACGCACCAAAAACTTCCGTACATTCACTCCATCGGTAAAGTATATCGAGCGTGAAAACCACATCATTGATACGACCATTCTGGCTTCATCGGGTTCTTACTACCGATACTCCAAAGATGAAACAACCAAAAACATTCGTGTTGAAAAGGGGAACTCTCTGGACAAGGACGCCTTCACTCCGCTCCATGCGCCTGTGTTGGAGGCTCTGATGGGTGTAGAAGGGCCACAGATATTTAAATTCAATGACCGGGATGAGTGGTGCCTGATTGTGGATCGGTTTGCCGAGGGGAAGGGGTATCTTCCACTGCTGACCAAAGACTTGGCAAGTGGAGACTTCCGCATTGCAGCGGAGAACGAATTTGATATGGGAACGACGAAGAAACGGCACGGCGGCATTCTGCCAATTACCGCGGAAGAAAGTAATTGTCTGCTGGCCGCTTATGGAGACGGTCACCAGGTACTGGCTGGTCAATATGCTGACCCTGATGTGGCGAAGTTTGGCGACCGCTATTATATGTATCCTACTACGGATGGCTTCGACGGGTGGTCAGGTACGCAGTTTAAGGTGTTTTCCTCCAGCGATCTGCAATATTGGCAGGATGAAGGGATTATTCTTGATCTGGCAACGGATGATGTGGCTTGGGCCATCGGGAATGCATGGGCACCAGCGATTGCCAGCCACAACAACAAATATTACTATTATTTCTGCGGCAAAATGCCTAACCAGGAAAGTGCTATTGGTGTCGCTATTGCCGATTTACCGACGGGTCCATTCCGAGCGGAGCCTGAGCCTTTAATTACAATGGATCAATTAAGACATCTTGGGATCAAGATGGGGCAAGCCATTGATCCTTCAATCTATGCAGAGCAGGATGGCAAGATGTATCTGTTGTTTGGCAACGGTGATGCTGCAATTGTGGAGCTTGGTGACGATATGATAACTGTTCGTGAAGAAACGATGCGTAACCTTGCAGGATTGCATGATTTCAGGGAGGCCGTAACCGTGTTAAAGAGGAACGGCCTATACCACTTCACATGGTCTTGTGATGATACGGGAAGTGAGGATTATCACGTCAATTACGGTACGTCGGAAAGCCTTTACGGACCGGTCACCTATCACTACCCTGTCTTAAGCAAAAATGTAGAAAAAGACATGCTTGGAACAGGACATCACTGTATTTTCCATGATTCTGAAACGGATCAGTATTACATGGCTTACCATCGTTTTGTCACTCCGTTATCGCGGTTCTCGGAGGGAAAAGGATACCACCGTGAAGTGTGTATTGACCCGATTCAGTTTGGAGCGGATGGGCGAATGAAGCCCGTTGTGTTGTAATATGATGGGATGGTTTGAGCATTAAAGCAAACAATCACGATACAAACCAATACAATTCGATTAGAGTATCGTGATTGAACTCATCATTTGTATGTCTCATGGAAGCCGCTAACTATAGCGGCTTTTTTAGATTTTGCTTATATATGTACCTGGCTCGAAGCATTGTTATTACGAAAGAGGGCAGTTGTATACTTCAAGAATTCACGTTTCATATGAAACGTTTCGAGTCGAAAAATAAAAAGCGAATCTAAATACAACTATTTAAAGTAAGGGTTTTCATTTTGTTATTTACCAAATATGGACATTCATGATATCATAAATGCGAAACGTTTCGAATTCGTTTTTGAAGGGAGAAAAGAGATGAACATTGTAAAAAGGTTAGGACTAATAATAACTTTTTGTCTGTTTGCCAGTACAGCTTTCACTCCTGTCATATCTGCACATGATTCAAGCAAGCCGCCAGGCTTCAAACCGGAATTAAAAGCGGTTGCCAAAAAAACGTACAAGTACTTCAAAGATTTCACCGATCCCAAAACCGGGTTAACGTACGATGAAGTGCGAATGAAGGAAACGGGAACGGAAGAAGCCAGGCGTACCTCACCAACAAACATTGCGATGTACATGATGAGTACCGTTTCTGCAGAACAAATGGGACTGCTTTCGAAAAAAGAAGCCGTATCCCGCTTGAAAACAACGTTAAACACACTGGAGAAGATGGATAAGTGGAACGGTCTCTTTTATAACTGGTACAACACGGACGATGGTTCCGTCAAAAAAGATTGGGGGCAATTTATATCTCAAGTGGATAACGGTTGGTTATCCGCAGGCTTAATCGTAATTGGTCAAGCTTATCCGGAATTAAATGCACAAACCAGCACACTCGTTAAACAAATGAACTATACAACGTTATACGATCCGGAAGTCGGCCAATTCCGTGGTGGCTATGATGTCGCGAAAGGCGCACTGACAGAGCATCATTATGGGTCCTTTTATACGGAACCTCGTGTAGGAAGTTATATTGCCATCGGTAAAGGAGATGTACCAAAAGAACATTGGTGGAAGATGTACCGCACGATGCCACTTGAATGGGATTGGCAGTCTCAGATTCCACAGGGTCACACGGTGAATTATGATGGCGTGGACGTCTTTGAAGGAAGTTATGAGTATCAAGGTAAAAAGTTCGTTCCTAGCTGGGGAGGCAGTATGTTTGAAGGACTGATGCCGGGTCTGGTGATCAAGGAAAAAGACTTGGGTACTAAGGCGTTAGGTCTAAACAATAAACGTCATGTCGATCTGCAAATCGAATATGCCAAAGAAAAAGGCTATGCTGCATGGGGATTCTCGCCATCGGCAACACCTACCGGATATAGTGAGTTTGCAGCAACACCGCTTGGCATCTCAGGTTACAAAGACGGAGCAACGGTAACTGCGCATGCAACATTCCTTGCCTTGGACTATGCGCCTGAAGAGGCACGCAAAAACATCAAAACACTGAAAAAGTTAAACATGATGGGCAAATATGGCTTATACGACTCCATCAATCTGGAGACCAAAGAAATCGCCAAAGCTTATCTGGCATTGGACCAAGGCATGATTATGGTATCTATTGCGAACTATCTGAAGGATGGAGTTATCCGTGATTATTTCCACAGCGATCCTATTGGTCAGAAACCTGAAGAACTGTTGAAAAAAGAAGTATTCTCCATTCAGTAGACCCGATTCAGAAGGAACGAAGCATCACTTGATGACGCCTCGTTCCTTTTTTGTTGATTAGGCTTATGGCTTTTTTGTGTATAACATAGTTTAAATTGTTTACTACATATTTTTAAGCTTTTGCGATCGTTACAATAACGTATAAGAGAAGTAGGTGATTTTTACTACATGAAAATTGCAGGAGGATAACCAATGAAAGATTTTTTAAAATTTGATACGAATGAAGAACGGCAAGCGTTGTTAATCAGAGCAAGGAAGGTTGCTTTATCAGCAATCCAACAGTATGACTTAGAATGGGATAAAATCGAGTTTATTCGACTATCTGAATCGATCACGTATAAAATTGAAACCAGTACAGCTAACCATTATTTGCTTCGCATTCATTCGGACCGATTGAGCAGAGAGGAAATTCGTTCGGAGCTCCTACTGTTACAAGCACTGAACAAATCGAAAGAACTAAATGTATCCGAAGGGATACCAAGTTGTGATGGTAATTATGTTTTGGAGATTGAAACAGAAATGGGATATAGACGGCCTTATGTAACGATGATGCGGTGGATCGAGGGTGAGAAAACAACAGGGGAATTTACGGATAGTCATGCGTATAATATGGGAGTAATGATAAGCAGGCTCCATGCAGCAGCAAAGGATTTCAATCCACCTTCTGATTTTGTAAGGTCGACTTGGGGAGTAGAAAGCTTTAAACGTGAACTGGCTAAGTTGGAACGTTACTATCAACGTTTTTTATCTGAAAAGGCATGGAAGCTGTATCAAGATGCAGCGGAGAAGGTTGTATCCCAACTTACCACTATGCGTCCAACTGAACATAACTACGGACTAATTCATGCTGATTTACATACCGGTAATATGGTTTTTAACGATGATCAACCCTCACCAATTGATTTTGAAAGATGTGGTTACGGATATTTTCTCTACGATATGGCAGGCACCATGCTGGAGCTTTGGCCTAAACATCGATGGCAGCTTATCCAAGGTTATGAGCGTAGTGGGAAGCTGGAAACGGACTATACCCGGGATATGGAATGTTTTTTCATCATGTTCATGATCGAGAATTATTGTCATCACGCCTCTGATCCAAGAGAAACCGCCAGTTTAATTGATGAACAAAAATATGCCCAAGCATATATAAGAGAATATTTGAACGGTAATCCATTTTTATTCGAAGTGATCGAGCCTGTAAAAATGGATTAATACTAGCTTTCAGACGGAACGAAACGGAGGGTCTGCCTCGGATCGTTCCGTATTTTTGTTCGTGTTTTGCTTCAAAAGAATAAACGATCATCCCCGCCTAATGCGTCTCACATTCCTATTCATTAGATGCCGAACCACATGGCTAAATATCATGCTCTTGATTGGACTTAACTTTTGCGGGTGAAGAGAAAAGAAGTGATCCGGGTTATCAAAGGTACCGAAATCCTGAACAATACCTTCTTTTTGTACATAAGTGTCATTTTCATTCCAGAAAATAGCTGGATTCTGAAAATCGTTTGTCGCCACGCCATAACCACAAAATGAACCCGTACATTGTTCGAACTTTTGCTGAAGCTTGCTCAGATAAGGGAGATCAACGATGAAACCCTCCATATTTAACCACCTGTCGTTATATAACACTTCAATCCAGCTATGAATGATCTCTTTCGGAGAAAGATGATAATACCAGCCATTCATGGCCCCTTTTTGCAATTGCTTATGAATCGTAAAACCGTGAATCCGGCAAGGGATGCTTAGCGCTCTGAGTAGCGCCATGAATAAAATGCCTTTCGTATTACACTGCCCGTATCCGTCTTGCAGTACTTCTGAAGCTGGATATTATCGCTACGGTTATAACCAAATTCAATCTCGTCACGAACGTAATTATATACGTGAAGGATCTGCTCCTTTACAGGGAGTGAGGCCCAGTTACGACTGCGAATGAGGCTCTGAATGGTCGAATGATTGTAATCTAACAATTGCGTTTGCTCGAGATTGTGGTTCATGATGAGCACCTCCTGCAAACATTGTATCGTCAGTGCAGGGAGGAAACTTGCAAAAACACGCTATCTTTGCGAATATCTTTGGCGGTCATGCCGAGCAATCGCTTGCTGGTATTGGCAAAATGAGAGGGTGTATCGAAACCAGTTGCCATGGCTGCGTCCGTGATACTGGTTCCTTGGAAAATCAGATAACATGCTTTCTGTAGCTTATGTAACAACATATAACCGCTAAGCGATATGCCTGTATTTTCTTTAAACAGATGTGACAGCCTGCTGTTCGATAGACCGAACTGTTCAGCGTTCATACGAATAGAGTGCTCCGAATCCGTGCAATCCTTCATACGTTGGATCAGTTCCTTGATTCGTGAATCCGTAATCGCAGGTGGAGTGTAATCCAGTTGAAAAAGAGTCATGAGTTCTTGTAAAAATACACGGTAAGTCTCTGCATCATTGAGTAACGGTAACCGCCTTTTGATATGTTCGGCGACTTCTTTACTAAGCTCTTCGGGAAAACTGGCATAATTCCGCTTGCCCATATATTGTTTAAATGCTGTTGCCCTCTGGGATGTGCTATCTATTAAAAGCAATACTACGGGCTGCCCTGAGACCTGCAAACGATGAGATATATTGGAGTTAAGCACGATTACAGCAGTACTTATAATCTCTCCCTGAACCTCAATCTGAAAATGATTTTCTAGTGCAATCGTAACTTGAATAAACGTATGTTGATGTACCTCAGCATCGATGGCATTGGAATGCACAAGAATGTGATGCTGCGCGCCATATAAATTCATCAAACGGGTATCACCTCATAGGTAAAATAGATGGATCTAATAGATTGTATCAAATAATTGGATAGAAAAATCACTTATGTACCTAGACAACCTGATCTGAATGATGTCAACTTTAGGTACTGAAATGGGGGAGAGAGCATTGAAGAAAATGATAGTGATGATTCTATTACTTAGTTTAACATTGGTTGTATTAGGTTGTTCAACGGATCAACAATCCAGCTTGAGACTTAGCGATGAAAGAATCAAGGAACTTCGCAAAGAGTACCCGCTTTCCGATGGTCACTCTGATTATGCTCTAACCATAGATGTTCCTTTTGAACAAATTTTGAAGAAATCAGATTCCGTTATCATCGCTGAAGTTATAAAGCAAAACGAAAATTTTCAATCAACTTTATCTACGGAATTAGGAGCATCAGAGGGTAATTTAGCCAAAAAAAACAAGGAACAAGGTATACAATCATACAAACCCACATTTGTTTCATATGAAGTTAAAGTGAAAGAAGTCATTGTCGGAGAAGTAATCAAGGAAACCACCAACATATTTCATAACGCTGATTTCATAGGGATTGAACCTGATTTAAAACCTGGCATGACCATTGTCGCCTCCGTAAAAAAGGGAACAGCCCCTGAACAAATAGGAAGTTATTCTTTCACTAGGTATGCCACATATTATGTGGTGGATGAGAAGTATGTTCTTTCTGCTTATCACGGGAAAACGGAAGAGATGAGAGGCTTCACCAATCAGACCGATGGAATAACATTAAATTCCTTGGTTGAGCTGATTAAAGAACTTTGGTCAAATCATCAAAGGTGATGTTCATCAACTCTATTATCTATTATGATGAAGAATAATAAATATGATCTAGCAACTTTCACAAGTGGAGGTAGAATGATGACTCTAACTCAGAGAAAAATCGCGATTATCACAGGTGCCAGCGGTCCCAGAGAAATGGGAAGTGCTTTTTGTCGTAAACTAGCTTCCAGAGATATTGATATTTTCTTCACACACTATAAGGCTGATCCGGAATGGACACTTGCGTTTCACAAGGAAATTGAAGACATGGGGGTTCGCTGTACATCAATCGAGATCGATCTAACCGAGCGTAACGCAGCACAACGAGTATATGAAAGTGCAGTCCAGCAACTGGGACAACCCTCAATACTGATTAACAATGCGGCTTATGGTGTCAACACCGATTACAAGTCCTTTGACGCCGAACTCTTGGATAACCACTATGCTGTTAATATGCGAACGACATTTTTACTATGTACGATATTTGCTCGTGAATTCGAAAAGTCCAATCTAACCTCAGGCAGGATTATCAATATGACGTCGGGACAGGATATATCGCCGATGCCAGGTGAGTTAGCGTATGTTGCAACCAAGGGGGCGATCTCTGCCTTTACCACGTCCTTATCCCGTGAACTTGCACCATTGAAGATTACAGTAAATGCCGTAAATCCGGGGCCAACTGATACAACGTGGATGGATGATTCCATTCGTGATTATCTGATGCCAAAGTTCCCGCTGGGACGAATTGGAGCACCTGAGGATGCAGCGAACATTATTGATTTTCTCGTGAGTGAAGCAGGAGCTTGGATTACGGGACAAGTTATTCATTCGGAAGGTGGATTCATTCGAGAATAATCGAATGTTGCTGGAAAGAAAATGATTAGAATCATAAAAAGCCCGGCTAGGTTAGCTGGGCTTTTTTCTAGATTTAAACGGAGCCATTCAATGAAGGCAACAACGATTTCACATATTAACTCAAGAAGTATCTCTGAGCCATGGGTAATTCGTCAACCGGAAGACAGCGTAGCGTTTCACCATTCACGGATACGGTATAATTTTTCGGATTAACCATAATCGTTGGCGTTTCTCCATTTAAAATCATATCTTTTTTGCTAGCTGCACGACAGCCCGTCACTGGCTTTAAAGATTTACTGAGCCCCAGAGGGGAAAGGGTACCAGCATCAATAGAGGCCTGGGACACAAAGGTTGCACAAATGGCAGAACGTGCTTTGCCATAGCTCCCAAACATCGGTCTGTACATATAGGGCTGTGGTGTCGAGATCGTGGAGTTCGGATCTCCCATTACACTATGCATAATCATGCCGCCCTTAATAACAAGTTCGGGTTTAACTCCGAAAAAAGCGGGTTTCCATAACACAAGATCCGCCATTTTACCGACTTCAATCGATCCTACATATGTTGAAATGCCATGAGTAATTGCAGGGTTAATCGTATATTTGGAAATATATCGTTTCACACGATTGTTATCCGCCTGGGTATCTCCGGTAAGCGAACCGCGTTGTTTTTTCATTTTATCCGCCGTCTGCCAGGTTCGGATTGCCACCTCACCTACACGGCCCATCGCCTGTGAATCTGAACTAGTCATACTGATTGCACCGATATCATGTAATATATCTTCCGCACCAATTGTTGTCTCCCGAATCCGCGAAGCGGCAAAGGCGACATCCTCCGGAATTTTGGGATCGAGATGATGGCAGATCATTAGCATATCCAGATGCTCATCGACGGTATTTCGGGTATAAGGCATGGTTGGACTGGTGGAAGAAGGCAGGACATTCGGCATGGAAGCAACACGTAACAAGTCCGGCGCGTGACCACCGCCCGCACCTTCGGTATGGTAGGTATGAATGGCGCGACCATTGAATGAACGCAAACTGTCCTCCACATATCCGGCTTCATTCAGCGTATCGGTATGGATATTGACCTGAATATCATACTGTTCTGCCACGCTTAAACATTTGTCGATAACATATGGTGTGCTTCCCCAGTCTTCGTGAATTTTCAGTCCGCCAACACCAGCAAGTACTTGTTCCATCAACGCTTCAGGTCTGGAACTATTACCTCGGCCAAGCATCACAAAATTCATCGGAAGTGAATCAAGCGCCTGCAGCATGCGTTCAATATGCCACACCCCTGAGGTACAGTTAGTAGCGAGTGTGCCCGTGGCCGGGCCGGAGCCTCCACCAACCATCGTGGTAATCCCACTTTGCAACGCAATTTCAATTTGCTGCGGAGAGATGAAGTGAACATGGCTGTCTACACCGCCAGCGGTTACAATCAAATTTTCACCAGAGATCACTTCTGTACCTACCCCAATAACCATGTCAGGATCGACACCATCCATCACAAATGGATTTCCCGCTTTTCCAATGCCTCGGATCAATCCGTCCTTAATGCCAATATCGGCTTTGACAATTCCCCATGTATCTACAATAACAACATTGGTAATGACCGTATCCAGAACGCCTTCGCTACGCGTTGCCAGAGGATGCTGCCCCATGCCATCCCTGACTGTTTTACCTCCGCCAAAAACACACTCGTCTCCATACACGGTAAAGTCTTTTTCAATCTCGATTTTTAACGAGGTATCCGCGAGCCGAATCCGATCTCCGGTCGTGGGGCCATACATGCTTGCATATGTCGCACGATCAATGGTGTTCATCATTCAACCCTCCCGTTGGTTAACCCGGCGAATCCATGGATTTCCTTCGTTCCACCGATTTCAACCAGCGTAATTTCATGAATTTCTCCCGGTTCGAAGCGGACGGAAAGGCCTGAAGCGATATCCAGCCGATATCCTTTAGTACCTCCGCGGTCAAATGATAGAGCGGGGTTCGTTTCAAAAAAATGAAAGTGTGATCCGACCTGAATGGGGCGGCTTCCTGTATTGGTCACAGAACGGTTAATTCGTTTGCGGTTAGGCAACAGGACAATAGGATCATCCGCAAATTCATATTCACCGGGGATAATCGCACCATCGATCCGAGTAACAGGCTCATGCACAGTCACCAGCTTCGTTCCATCGGGAAACGTGGCTTCAATCTGAACTTCACTCAGCAACTCGGCTACGCCATCCATTACCTGGTTTGCTGATAAAAGGTGACGAGCTTCTTCCATCAGTTGTTTTACGGTTTTCCCATCCCGTGCACCCTCTACCACAAAACCTGAGATATAGGCAGCGGCTTCCGGATAATTCAACTGAACGCCACGTTTCAGCCGCTTTTCAGCCATATCCGCAGCGAGGTACATCAGTAATTTTTCACGTTCCTGTACAGTTAAATGCATAGTCAGCAACTCCTTCGCTGAGTTAAAATGAGAAGAAATAACAGGCTTGGTTCCATGTAATCTTTTTCTAATCATTGCTTATGTTTGAAAATGTAACATGGTTGTGGAGGGGAGTCAAACAAGAATGTCAAACAACATAACATTAGAAGATTGATTTGTGCAAGATCACAAAAGGTTTTAAAAAGAGTGGAGAATTAAGAATTCAGATTCAACAACAAAGAAATATAGACCCACACTCATAAGGAGGTTGGGCCTAAAGGAGGGGTTCCGGAAAGCTTAAGTGAATGATTCTAACCGGGGCGGTTACTCATCTCAATTTCAGGATTATCAAAACTTTTGAAATAAGTTTCTGTAGAAACAAATCCTGACTCAATTAATACATTCTTTTCCAGTTCAGTAATATTGAAATTTACTGCTGAAGTTTTATTTGTGTTTAATACATAGACAGTTCGGTCTGAATCAAGATCTTGCAAGCTAACATTCTGTTGAAAGTCTAAAATGGAACCGATTAAATTCTTTGTGAATTCATACACATTGTTTACTTCTCTTCTCTTGGGTTTCAATCCCATTAAGATATCTCGCTGGGCCAAGTTTTCGATTCTGAATCCCAGCGTCTCGGTATTCGTAATAAATGGATCGGATACACTTTCTAATTGATACTCCGAATATGATTCAGTGTTGATCCCATTCTCAACATTGTTTAGGTAGCTCTTTCTATCAAATAATTTAATTGGATAGTTAAGTAACACGCCCCCATCCACATAAATATCCTCCTTGAATTCAACCGCTTCAAAAAATAAAGGTATAGACATTGAAATACGAACAGCATCTGCTATTCTCATATCACTGTACTTCTCATGAGAGAAAATAGTAGAGAAGTGTGTATTTATATTTGTCCCGATAATGTAAAGATCTTTGAATGACTTTTCCGCTTTTTGTTTCTGGAGGTCACCAAACGTACTGTCTGGGCTTCCTGTTTTGTAATTAACTTTTTCTTCTAGCCAATTCAACATAGTTTTTCCCTTATGCCAACCATATTTATTAAACAGTCTGCTGGAATCTCGTATGATTCCCCAATCGTCATCAGCAAACTTTTTCAAATCAAGCTCCTTGAGTTCTTTCATTATCTCTGTACTTGAATAATTGAGACTAATAAGTAGAGCCACTATGGCTCCAGCAGATGTTCCACCTACTCTTGAAATGTTAGCAAAGACATTTCTCTTATGTAAAACCTCTACTACCCCTACATAAGCACAACCTAGTACTCCTCCACCCTCAAAGACCAGATTCTTAAAATGATATGTCACAAAAAACAACCCCCATTTTAGTATTTCTTACTTTTACATTTTTCCCAATCCAAATACTTTCATTCAAAACAAGCTAATTATGGATGGCACAAACAGAAGGTCTAGCACGGTTGCAAACGGCAGCGGGGATTTTCGAGGGACGCGCTGCTGCGTTCATTGTCATTTTTGTGACCATACTTATTACTGATGGCGTACAAGGCGAGAACGTCCGAAAATGAGGGGAACGTAAAAGTCGATACAACTCAAACTATATCGCAGAGCTACATTTCTATTTTTTGCTGGTATGTTATTGTTATTACCGGTTGAGTGCGTATATCCTAAATTACTATACAGACTTCGTGTATGGGGCTACCATTGTATTCTCTGTCTACTGAAAAAACATCATCATCACGGACCGTTGGTGCGGCGAAGGGAATAATAAATTATATGACTTTATATTTAGCGTTTCCTTTAATTTCGTGGTTTAATAGTGATGTGTCAAAACCATTAAAAGTCAGGATGTTAATATGAACCAATATATAATCGGAATAGATCTGGGCGGAACCAATATTAAATCCGCTATATTTAATACAGCATTTCAGAAAGTTCACGAACGAAGTGATGCCACGGAAGCCAATGAAGGCCCGATTCATGTGTTAAATAGAATGGCGAACATTACGCAAGAAATGATGGCGGCCGAAGGAATCCAACCAGATGAGGTGAACTGCATGGGTATAGGTGTGCCGGGCTTATTAGATCCACTAACAGGCTTATCTATATTTTCGCCTAATTTTCCCGAATGGGAGAATATCCAGGTAGTGAATCACATGAACAACCATTTCGATTTCCCCATTTTTATCGACAATGACGTACGCGTTAATCTATATGGTGAATGGCTGTTTGGTGCAGGAGACGGTCATCGTAATTTGGTATTACTCACCTTAGGGACTGGTCTGGGTTCTGGAATCGTCAATGACGGAAAAGTGATCTACGGAGCAACCTCAAGTGCAGGTGAACTGGGACACATGAATATGTATAGAGAAGGCCGTGCTTGTCGTTGCGGTAGTTCAGGCTGCCTGGGCAGATATGTATCTGCCATTGGGATGGTTCGGACGTTGACGGAAAAGCTGGAGGCAGGCCAATCCAGTATGATTACGGAGTGGGTAGAAGGAGATCTGTCCAGAATTACCGCTCATATGATCTCGAATGCATATGATCTTGGCGATGCACTTGCTGTTGAAGTCATGCACGAAACAGGAGAGATATTAGGTTTCGGCCTTTCTAATGTGATAAATATGTTGAATCCCGAAATGATTATCGTAGGTGGCGGCATGTCCGCAGCTGGTGATCGTCTCCTTAATTCCGTACGTAATACCGTTAGAAATCACTCATTAAAGCTCTCTTCAGGAGCTTGTACCATCGTGCAAGCTAAATTGGGTGGACAAGCGGGCATGATCGGTGCTGCCGCATATGCGAATCACAGGCTACTTTCGAACACCGGAATGTAACTTGGAAGTTACTAAATACACCTTTAAAGCCGCTTTTACAGCGGTTTTTTGTTGTTTCTGCCAATGAATTTAATCGTTTGTTCTTTGATCTTTAAATTGTTTGGGTGTACATCCCGTATACGTTTTGAACACTTTCGCAAAGTAACTTTGATCGTAAAAGTTTAAAAGCGTAGAAATCTCCGCTAACGTATAGTGAGAATACGTCAACAGATTTTGCGCCTCTTCAATTTTCGTTTTCAAAATAAACTGCGAAATGGAGATGCCGACTTCTTTTTTGAACAGATTGGACAAATAATTCGGATTCAACGAAGTGATTTCAGCCAGTTGTGAGATCGTAATCCGCTCATTTAAATGGTTAAAGATATAGTTTTGACATATGTTAATCGGTTTCGAGTATTTGTGTTTTTTACTACGCTTCACACGTTCCGCAAAATCAAGCAGAGCAACCTCCATTAAATCCTCAACCGCTTGGCTGTCGGTTAAGTCCTCAATTTTAAGGATATAAAAATCACTAAGATTATAAGCAATCTCTTGAAAAACACCACCTTCTACCGCTGATCTTGTTGCAAGCGTGATCAGAGAGATCGCCAGATTCTTTTGACTACGCAAATAACTCGTCTTGGACAACACACTCTTTTTGCCTTGTTTGTGAATCGTATGAAAGGATTCCAGCACCTTATCGGTTCTGCCCAAGCGAATGAAATCAAATACTTTTTTCTCTTTATCGATTTCCGTGTGAACGAGATTATTTTGACGGTCGTCTATGATTTGCTTATACGGTTGCTCGATTTCCAGCGTTTTTCTCCAACGGTCATCCTCATTCTTCATTAAGATTTCGTCTAGCGTTAGCTTTTTCTGATAGAGCATGAAATACATCGCCATACTAAGATTAATTAATTTAAACGTACTCATCACAGGCACTCCGTCGTAATATTTCTTCATTTCATGATGATCCGCTTTGGCTAACAAATCACTTAGAGTCACACGAATGATTTCCTCTGTCATTCTAAAATTGATAACCGGGCCTACAATGATGATTCCTTTCCACTGATGATCCGCATGAATACGTATTGCGAAAAATTTTTCCAAATAGATTGTTTCACGAAGGACAGGGAGTTGCTCGATTGGCATGCTGGAAAACAGGTCTGTCATGATCTTATATTCGGAGGGGAATAAGGGGTTACACCGGAAATCCACTGGGGTGACCTGATAGACTAGCTTGTATTCATTATCAAAATAGTAGACGGGTACATTGTATAAATGATGTGTCATATTACATATATATTCAAGGTTTTCATCACAAAAGTTATTCATCACCAAGCCTCCGTTCCAGTCTAAGAAGCGAAAACACATGTGAATATTCCTATTTACATGTGAAACTTACCATATGAAACCTCACAAGACCGATTATAATTTGTCATGAAATCGATTTCAAGCATGGATTTAAGGGGGATCAGCAACTTAGCCAATATAATACACGACCTATACCCTGAATTGAGAGCGTTATCAAAAGAACATATTTGTTTTGCAATAAAATACGACAATAGTTATTCCAAATTTTGAATAAAGAGGTGGATTTTTATGCGTCCTTTCGGATATAAGGATAAATTCGGCTACTTGTTTGGTGATTTTGGAAACGATTTCTTTTTCGCGCTAGTTGGCTCATTTTTGATGGTCTATTACACGGATGTATTTCATATTAACCCGGCAGCGGTCGGAGGATTATTCCTGTTAGCTCGTTTGTGGGATGCCATAGCGGATGTCTCGTGGGGGCGTTTTGTTGATACGCGTAAAGCAAGCAAACACGGTAAATTCAAACCATGGATTTATCGCATGTCATTTCCGCTTGTGATCTCCGGGGTACTCATGTTTGTTTACATTCCCGGAATGTCCGATGGATTTTATCTCGCTTACGCTTACGTTACTTACATTCTGTGGGGAACGCTGTACAGCACCGTTAACATTCCTTACGGTTCCATGGCTTCAGTCATTACTGCTGACCCAGTAGAACGAACCGTTCTGTCTACATGGAGATCGCTGGGAGCAACATTGGCGCAATTATTTGTAGGCGTGGTGGGCCCGTTGCTGTTGTTTGTTAATAACGAAGCGAATGCAAGCCGTTTTTTCCTGGGAGCTGTTATTTTTGGAATATTGTCTATTGCTTCTTATATGGCGTGTTATAAATTATCGCTCGAACGTGTTATCCCGGATATGAATGAGAAGCCAAATACCAATTTGAGAAAAACACTATATGGCCTTTTGAAAAATAGACCGCTTATCGTCTTCCTGATCGGATCGCTCATTTTCTTAATTAATTTAATGTTGCTGGGCACGGTTAATACGTATTTGTTCAAAGACTATTTCGGTAACGCGCAATTACTTAGTGTGTTCAGTCTGGTGCAAGCTGCGCCTATATTTATCGGAATGCCGTTAATCAAACCACTCGTAGCAAAGTTCGGGAAAAAAGAAGTCGCCGCTGCTGGCTTTTTACTCTCAACGCTCGTTTACTTGCTGCTCTATTTCATTCCGAATCTTTCCGCTATTCAATACATGGCGATTCTGTTCATTGGCTTGTTAGGATACGCTCTGTTCAATCTAATCAGCTGGGCGTTTATCACGGATTTGGTTGACTATCACGAACATGTTACAGGACTCCGAGAGGATGCGACGATATATTCCATCTATTCCTTTTCTCGTAAAGTCGGGCAGGCCGTTGCAGGTGGTATTGGCGGGGTAGCTATGGCGGCTGTAGGCTATAATGCTACACTGCATGTGCAGACACCACGTACACTTGAAGGCATTTATTTCTTGGCAACACTTGTTCCAGCTATGGGCCTATTTCTCGTATTTATCTGCATTGCTTTCCTGTATCCATTAAACAAAAAACGTACAGCACAACTTGTAAGCGATATCAAGGCAAAACGAATGAACTGATACCCGAGACCTGTTTCACAACGTGCATAAGGCAGGAGGTAGAGGAAGCACCTATTTTATAGAGAATGAAGGAGTGTTCATATGTTATACCCTATTTTGACCGAGACACGTAATCTAATCGATCTGAATGGAATCTGGAATTTCAAATTGGATGCCGGAGAGGGATTTCAGGAAAATTGGCAAAAGGCAAAACTCCAAGATCCGATGCGCATGGCTGTCCCAGCTTCATATAACGACATCGGAGTAAGCGCCAAAATTCGGGACCATGTAGGCTGGGTCTGGTACGAGCGGGAGATCACGCTACCGAGTGTGATGAATGAAGAGAGAGTTGTTTTGCGCTTTGGCTCCGTTACTCATATGGCCAAAGTGTATGTGAACGGGGAATTTGTTACCCAGCACAAAGGCGGATTTTTACCTTTTGAAGCTGAAATAAACCGTTACCTGCACACAGGGAAGAACCGCCTGACCGTCGCTGTAAATAATATTGTGGATGAAACAACACTACCCGTTGGCTCCATTGTTGAGAAACAACATTCAGATGGGCAAACAACGGTGCACAATCTGCCGAACTTTGATTTTTTCAACTATGCCGGTCTGCATCGCCCTGTAAAAATATACACAACACCAACGACCTATGTTAAGGACGTCACGATCGTAACCCAATTGGATGGACAGGTTCATTATTCCATTGATGTGGTTGGCTCTGCGTCGGTTAAAGCTGAAATTATCGATGAATCCGGCTCTTTGGTTGCAGCATCCGAAGGCGAATCGGGCACAATGATCCTATCTGATGTTAGACTCTGGGAGCCGCTGAATGCCTACTTATACACGTTGCGCGTAGAACTGCAAACCGAAGGGGAAACCATAGATGTATATGAACAGCCATTCGGGGTGAGAAGTGTAGAAGTGAAAGAAGGCAAGTTCCTGATTAATGATAAACCCTTTTACTTCAAAGGGTATGGCAAACATGAGGATACGACTATTCATGGCAGGGGATTTAATGAGGCCGCCAATGTGCTTGATTTTAATCTCATGAAATGGTCGGGAGCCAACTCCTTCCGAACTGCACACTATCCATATTCGGAAGAAGTGATGCGACTGGCTGATCGGGAAGGATTTGTTGTGATTGATGAGGTGGCCGCAGTTGGCATGCATCTGAACATGCTGGTTGTGCATCGCGGGGGCGTGCTGAAGAACACATGGGATGAACTTGATACGTTCGAACATCATCAGGATGTCATTCGGGAACTCATTGAGCGGGACAAAAATCATCCCTGTGTGGTCATGTGGAATATCGCTAACGAGCCTGCCTCTGAAGAAAAGGGAGCCTATGAATATTTTAAACCGCTGATTGATCTAACGAGAGAGTTAGATCCACAGAAACGTCCGGTGACTATTGTTACTCAAATGGAATCTTCACCAGAAAAAGATCAGATCGCAGAGCTGTTGGATATACTCACTTTCAACCGATATTACGGCTGGTATGTGGATGGTGGGGATTTGCATGCTGCCAAGGAAAAGCTTCGTGCCGAATTCAATGGCTGGCTAAAGCGATGCCCGAACAAACCTTTCATGATGACCGAGTACGGGGCAGACACGGTTGCCGGATTGCACGATGTTGAACCTGTCATGTTTACGGAGGAATACCAGGTGGAATTTTACAAAGCCAACCATGAAGTATTCGATGAATTTGAGCAATTTGTCGGTGAACAAGTATGGAATTTTGCTGATTTTGCCACCAGTCAGGGAATTATCCGTGTGCAAGGCAATAAAAAAGGCATTTTCACACGGGATCGCAAACCGAAAGCTATCGCACATGAACTGAAAAGACGCTGGACGAACATACCTGATTTTCATTATAAGGGCTAAGAACGAAGCGGGAATATGTACGTGAAGCAATCCGAGTGATCAAGAAGTAATTTTAGTGATCAAGTCATTCTAGTGATCAATAGGTAAGCCAGCTAATCAATATGGTTAGCTGGCTCTTTTTTATTTAGTAGCAGTGATAACACAGGTTGTAGGAGCAGGTCAGGAGGCGGCATCAGAATCGGTAGTTGGTGTCCTTAATCCTCTGTATCCGCTCCTTCAAACAACTGCTGAATCATCTTATCTTTGTTATTCAAAAATTCCTTCATGATCAAGAAATGATCGGTTTCCTCCAAGATCTGTACCTCGATGCCTTCCGGTGTCAGGTTATAGATCTGCGCATCAGGATAAGCCATCAGAATAGGAGAGTGGGTAGCAATGATAAACTGTGAATTTTGCTCTACCAACTCATGAATTCGGGCAAGCATGGCCATCTGGCGAAGCGGCGATAATGCCGCCTCAGGCTCGTCCAGAATATAAAGACCATGACCGCCAAACCGATGAACAAACGTGGAAAAAAAAGACTCACCATGGGATTGCTCATGCAACGATTTCCCGCCATATGAATCCTTGATGGGAGCACCATAGGAAGGCTCACGATCCAACTCATCAATGGTTGTTGCCAGATTATAATAACTCTCGGCCCTGAAAAAGAAACCATCCTTGGGACGCCGTGTGCCTTTGACTAATTGAACATACTCATACAAGTCCGAATGCGTGGCTCGGGTAGAAAACGTAAAGTTCATCGTGCCGCCTTCGGGATTGAATCCCCATGACACGGCAATCGACTCCATTAACGTAGACTTGCCCATCCCGTTCTCACCAACAATGTACGTAACTTTGGGATGAAAATCCATCGTATGCAGGTTACGAATAACGGGCAAGTCAAACGGATACTCATCATAAGTAGCAATTTGATTCCGTTTAAGCTGTATTTGCCTCAAATAGGCTGGAGATCCTTTCAATTTCACTTCACCTCTTATATCTGTACATCATAACGATCGCGAAGGACTGACAAGTGATGTAGTTCGTGTCCAGTAATCACATAAGCAATGGAACGAGTAGATGCCGTGTTATCATTGACCTGCCCCATACGCATCCAAGCTTCCGGACTCAGCCGGCGGAGCAGTACAATGGTGGAATACCGTACCGCTGCATATTCTTCAGCCAGATCAACCACGCTATATGCTTCAAAAGGGTGACCTTCCATAAGTGTGTCCTGATCATATCCTGGAAGAGAGGTCTTGTCTCCTCTGGCGATGCGTAACAAACGGCTGCTCATAATTCGCTCATTATCAATAAGGTGACCAAATACCTCTTTAACGCTCCATTTCCCTTCATCATAGCGGTAATTGGCTTGTTCCTCTGATAATGCGCGAATTGCGCTCTCCACACGTTCCGCTTGCTTTTGTAATAACTCAATGACATTTCCTTCAGGAACAAGGTGGATGTATCCTTCGTAGAAAGCAGCGTATTCTTCTTGACTCGGTCTTTCGTTCATGTTAACTCTCCTTTAATGGGCATCATTTTTTGTTTATTTTACCATTAATCTAAGGTAGAACCGAAGAAAACTACAACAACTGATCTCATATGAGGATTGATCAATAATCGGTCAGGATAAGTCATTGTATGCATGTGTTAAAAACCTTATCTTAAATCATAAGATAGCGCTACCATTTTACGAAGAAATGTAGAGAAACAAACAAGTCTGTTTCAGAAGTGCAGATGCTCATTAAGACTCACTGATGTTTGAATCGCTTAGGCGATACACCTGTTATTTGTTTGAATTGCCGGCAGAAATGCTCGACATTATGGTACCCGCACCTGTCCGCAATCTCTGCAACCGTATAGGCATGATGTCGAAGATACTCTTTAGCCAAGCGAATTCGGCTATGGATGACATCATCTATGCAGGACAAACCGAATGATTTCTTATAAATGAGTTGCAGGTATCCCGGGCTGATATTCATAGTTTTGGCCATTGTAGCCACAGTCCATGGATGACTTGGATTGTTGTGAATAGCTGTCCGAAGTTTCATCAGAGGATAATGCTGCGGGCCAATATTTTTTTGCACATAAGATTCAAGCAGTTTGTTAAACAATGTGCGAAGCAAATAATCGATGGATGATTCCTTGTAGCCTTTCTGGAGAGAATGCTCTGCGACAAGTAATTGAAACAGCTTATGACAATATTCAGGATCATCCAATGCAAAAGGCTCGCCCAGAGGGAGAGAGGTTTCGGTTACATAGAGCTCGTCACTTGCAAAACGTATCCAATCGTTCACATATTGGTCTGAGCAAGCGCGATAGTATATTTTCGAATAGGGCGGATACAGAACAGCACAATAGGGCGGGAATTCTTGCAGTTGACCATTAACCCAGAACAGTGCCGGAGTCTGCGTAATGACCAACAGCCAGCAATCATGACCTTCAGGTATATCAAACACAAATGGACTGTGATGCTCAGCATCATATTCAACGTAATAAATCGTATTCATCGTATTTCACCTTTACCATGCGTATTGTGAATCTCGTCTACGTGTACATCGAAACGCCATTGAAACATGAACATGCTCGGTGTCTCCTAATTATACGAAAGTTATCTTGACAAATCTAAACAAGGGGTGCATTTTCCAATGAAAAAACAAGGTTTAAACCCTTATCTCCCATCATGGGAGTACGTGCCTGACGGCGAGCCTTATGTGTTTAACGACAGAGTATACGTCTACGGGTCACATGATCGGTTTAACGGACATGCGTTTTGTCTGAACGATTATGTATGCTGGTCCGCACCCGTAGATGACCTGGGGAACTGGCGGAATGAGGGAGTTATTTATCAAAAAACAGATGATCCGCTGAACCCCGACGGTCATATGTGTCTTTATGCCCCCGATGTGACACTCGGCCCCGATGGTCGTTATTATCTATATTATGTACTTGATAAAGTGCCTGTTGTTTCTGTAGCGGTATGCGATTCGCCTGCGGGTAAATATGAATTCTATGGTTATGTTCAATATACAGACGGCACTCGGCTCGGGGAACGAGAAGGGGATGAGCCGCAATTCGATCCAGGTGTGCTGACAGAAGGAGAGCTCACTTATCTCTACACGGGCTTCTGTGCACCTGGTGACCGTTCCAGACATGGAGCAATGGCGACAGTACTTGGCCCTGATATGCTAACGATTGTAGAGGAACCGGTATTTATAGCCCCAAGTCAGCCATATAGTGATGGAAGCGGATATGAAGGACATGAATTTTTTGAAGCTCCTTCGATTCGCAAAAGGGGAGACCTCTACTACCTCGTATACTCCTCGGTCGTCATGCATGAATTATGTTACGCAATCAGTACGTCTCCAACTCAAGGCTTTGAATATCAAGGTGTAATTGTGAGCAACTGTGATCTTCACATCGATTCATACAAGCCGGCTGGAAAGCCCATGTATTATGGAGGGAACAATCATGGAAGTATCGTAGAGATCGGCGCAGAATGGTACATTTTTTACCACAGACATACGAATGGAGATGCATTTAACCGGCAGGGATGTATTGAAAAGCTTACGTTTGAAAAGGATGGCTTCATCCCTCAAGTTGAAATGACCTCTTGTGGTTCGAATGGGGAACCTTTGGAAGGTAGAGGCGAGTACCCCGCCTATCTTGCGTGCAACCTTTTTACCCAAGAAGATCAATTGTATACGGGTGGATTTGGTGCAGGTGCTTGGCTCGACAGTCGCTTTCCGAAAATTACCCAAGATGGCCGAGATGGTGACGAAGAAAGCGGATATATTGCCAATATGACGGAATCTGCGACAGCTGGTTTTAAATACTTCGATTGTAAAGACATTCAACAAGTCACGATTAAGGTGCGTGGATACTGTAATGGTAGCTTTGAGGTAAAAACCGCTTGGGACGGACCCGTTCTGGGAACCATCCCGGTACACTTCACCAACGTATGGAAGCCGTATTCAGCCGCGATTCACATTCCAGACGGTAAACAGGCCTTGTATTTTACATACCAGGGGATGGGCAGCGCGAGCCTGGCTTCATTTGAACTGAATTAACTTCATTTGTCTTCAAAAGTTCCAAGCAGTCAGTGGTGAGGGCACTCATCCTTGAGCTGCTTTTTTCTTTTTCACATGGAATCGCGTTTCATTTAAACAGTACGTTCTTCTCCATCTTTGCGCATTATTGTTCTTGCGTAAGACTCATCACATCCTGCTGGGCATGCACGCGAAATTCACTTGGCGCAATGCCTGTCCACCGTTTGAACTGGCGGCTAAAATGTGCATTCGTTTTGTATCCGAGCATCATAGCAATATGATCAATATTCAGATCCGTTTGTTTTAATAGCCGCTGGGCTTCGTTCAGTAACGTTTCGGATAAATACTTGCGCGGCGCCTGACCGTACACTTCTCGGAAAATTCGATTGACCTGTGACGTGCTCAAGTTGAGCGATTTTGCAATATCCTGAATCCAGGTTCTATCCGTTTCTTGAATCTCACTATGTAGATGGATATATCTTACCGAATCCTCGATATACTCAGCGATCTGATGGGCAATCGCCTCTTTTCTGGATACAGGGACGGATGCGTTCTGCGATAACTGTCCCACGAGTGAGCCAAGTAGCTCAAATACAGCGGCATGCACTTTCATTTGTTTCGAGGAGGATAAGGATTCAGACAAATGCTCTGTGGACAGCTCATACAATGTAGAGAGGATCGGGGACATCGCCATAGCCAGATTCGATGTTGCTGGATAGTAGGTGTCTTTGCTGCGGTTGAGTTCCCGGCAAAAAGAAGTATCGTGCACACTGAAATGAACTGAAAAATAGGTAAAACCTTCTGGCCCTGCCCCTGTGCAAGCATGGGTGATTCCCGGACGAATGAACAAAAGATCTCCTTTGGACTGCTGATGCAGTTTTCCATTGATCACCATGCTCATCTGACCCTCCATCATCCAGTGAATTTCATACATCGAATGTTCATGGGATGGATATGTCCAGTTCGAATCTGCTCTTCTGGCATGCAACCCCATTAATTGGAACGACAGACGAACATCAGGCAAACGGCCTAAATACATCGCTTCTGAATGCTTCGCCACTGCAAATCAAGCCCCCTTGTCCTGTACGATTTTTTATTCTGTCATCGGAGTGTCTGTGTAAATCAGCTCCTTGTGAAACTGATATCCTTATCTTAACAGAAAGTTGATGCGTGAAAAGGGTAAATGGTCGGAGTGATTAGAACATCGTCATGAGACATGGTGAATGCTAATCTAGAATTATCAACCCAATAGGGGCACAGGAGGCACGTTTATATGCGAATTATTCGATTTCTGGATGGAGAACAGAAGTGGCTGGCAGCCGTGACGGATGATGAACAAGCCTATCGTTTGCCACAGACCGATTTCATGACCTTGATCTACCAAGCGAGAGAACAGGGCATTTCAACAGTCCAACTTGTTGAAAGCGCTTTTAAACCTGTAAACAAACTGACCGACGATTGGACAACCCTGCATATTGTCAACCCCATTGAAGCACCCGAAGTATGGGCAGCAGGTGTAACGTATCAGCGAAGCCGGGAAGCTCGTAATTATGAAGCAACGGATGGCAAGCTGGATGCGACTACCTTTTACGATAAAGTTTATGATGCAGAACGTCCGGAAATTTTTTTCAAGTCCACAGCTGCTCGTACCATTGGACCCAATGAAGCGGTCACGCTACGCAGTGATTCCACATGGCAGATTCCAGAGCCCGAGCTTGGGCTTGTGCTTGCAGCTGATGGCAGCATTGTAGGATACATCGCAGGCAATGACATGAGCTGCCGGGATATCGAAGGGGAGAACCCACTGTATCTGCCGCAGGCCAAAATATGGCGCAATTCTTGCTCAATCGGGCCAGCGATCCGGCTAGCGGAAACGGTGCAGAACCCCTATGACCTAAGCATTATTTGTGAGATCTATCGCAATGGAGAAGTCATTGTAAAAAGTGAGGCCAGCACGAGTGAATTAAACCGTAAGCTGGATGAACTGGTGTCGTTTTTGGCAAGAGACAATGACTTGTTCGACGGTACAGTACTTCTGACCGGTACTAATATTGTACCGCCAAATGATTTTACACTTGAGCCAGGAGACCGTATCGAGATTTCAATCAGCAGCATCGGAACGTTAATTAATCCCGTTATTTCGAACTCGTGACAATCCGACAATTCTAAATACTAAATTCTAATGACTGATTAGAGAGGATGAAAACAATGAGCACTTTTCAGTTAGAGCAGACCTATAGCAATTTTATTAATGGAGAATGGGTGAAAGCTGCCAGTGGAAAAACAGACGCTAGCATCAACCCGGCCAATCGGAATGAAGTGGTGGGGCATGTACCTGCCTCTGGCGTGGAAGATCTAAATCAAGCGGTGGCAGCAGCAAAAGCAGCGGCAAAGTCTTGGCGGAAGTTAACTGGTGCTGAACGAGGTAATTTTCTTTTTCAGGCGGCAAACGTACTTGAACGCAGAGCGAATGAAGTCGCAGAAGCGATGACGAGAGAAATGGGGAAAACGTTCCCTGAAGCCAAAGGAGAAACAATGCGCGGCGTCGCGATCTTAAGATATTACGCAGGTGAAGGCATGCGCAAAACGGGTGATGTCATTCCGTCCACAGACAGCGAAGCTTTAATGTTTACTACGCGTGTACCGCTTGGTGTTGTTGGTGTAATTGCACCGTGGAACTTCCCGGTAGCTATCCCGATCTGGAAAGCTGCACCTGCGTTGATCTACGGCAATACGGTTGTTTTGAAACCTGCACAGGAGACAGCGGTTACGGCAGCCAAAGTGTTGGAATGTTTTGAAGAAGCAGGCTTTCCGGCTGGCGTTCTCAACCTGGTGTGTGGTAAAGGCTCGGTAATCGGTTCTGCAATGGCTGAACATCCAGATGTGAACGGGATTACGTTTACAGGCTCCAATGAAGTGGGTAAACGGGTCGGTGCTGCTGTACTTTCTAGGGGAGCCAAATATCAGCTTGAAATGGGTGGCAAAAACCCGGTCATCATTGCAGCTGATGCAGACCTGGATTTGGCTGTGGAAGGAACGATTAGCGGTGGCCTGAAATCAACGGGTCAGAAATGCACGGCGACCAGCCGCGTAATCATTGAACGAAAAGTCTATGATGCTTTCAAGGAAAAGCTTCTGGCAAAAGTTGAGGAAATTCGTTTGGGCGATGGTATGTCTGGCGAGAGCTGGATGGGTCCATGCGCAAGTGAAGGACAGCTTAATACAGTCCTGAGTTACATTCAAAAAGGACAGGATGAGGGTGCAATACTATTAGCCGGAGGGAACAGACCGGACAGTCCTGAGCTTGCAGAAGGATTCTATGTACAGCCGACGGTATTTGAAGGTGTCGAATCCCATATGTCGATCGCTAGAGAAGAAATATTTGGCCCAGTGCTGGCCTTAATGCCTGTAGATTCCATTGAAGAAGCTATAGAGCTAGCCAATGATAGTGACTATGGATTAAGTGCTGCAATCTATACACAAAACGTTGGATCGATGCTTTCGTTTATTCGTGATATGGACGCTGGACTTGTAAGAATTAATGCGGAAACAGCCGGTGTCGAGCTACAGGCTCCATTTGGCGGGATGAAGATGTCCAGTTCTCATTCCAGAGAGCAAGGTCAGGCGGCTATTGAATTTTTCACCGCAATCAAAACCGTCTTCGTGAAGTCTTAAACTGCGGGGAGAGATATCATGTACGAACAGATTCGATCCATTATGGGTGAAAATTCGCCTGATCTGAGTAACAATCAATCTGACCTCTTCACGATTCAAGCCCATGCTCCCGGGGTGGAAGGGCGTCTGCCTCTAACCGATGATTTACTGCGAAATGCGCCAAGTGGCGACTTGTTCGGTATGTCCCAGAATGTTGGCATGGGGTGGAAGCCTGGAGAGTTAAACGGTAAACAATATCTGATCTTAAGTACGCAAGGTGGTATACGCAATGAGGACGGCAGTCCCACAGCACTCGGTTATCATACGGGCCACTGGGAAGTTGGACTACTGATGAAAGCAGCGGCAGATGAATTGTCCAGCCGCGGCGGAATTCCGTTTGCCGGTTATGTTAGCGACCCCTGCGACGGCAGATCACAAGGAACAACCGGCATGTTCGACTCCCTGCCATATCGAAATGATGCTGCGATGGTGTTTCGCCGATTGATTCGATCTTTGCCCACACGCAAAGGTGTGTTAGGCGTGGCGACATGTGACAAGGGACTGCCCGCGATGATGCTTGCTCTAGCGGGTATGCCGCAGCTGCCAGGTGTTATTGTTCCTGGCGGTGTAACTCTTCCGCCTACGGATGGAGAAGACGCCGGGAAAATTCAGACGATCGGTGCAAGGTACTCAAGCGGAGAGCTTTCACTGGAGATGGCGTCAGAGTTAGGGTGCCGGGCTTGCGCTACCCCGGGCGGGGGCTGTCAGTTTTTAGGAACAGCGGCCACAGCTCAGGTTGTAGCTGAGGCGATGGGAATGACTGTGCCTCATGCTGCTCTAGCCCCTTCAGGGCAACCGATCTGGCTTGAGATGGCTCGGCAATCCTCACGTGCACTGATCCAAATGGAGACTCAAGGGTTGAGAATGGCGGACATTATCACCGATGCATCAATTCGCAATGCGATGGTAGTACATGCAGCCTTCGGCGGATCCACCAATCTGCTTCTTCATATTCCTGCCATTGCACATGCGGCCGGTTTAACCCTGCCCAATGTACAGGACTGGATTCAGGTCAATAAACATGTGCCGAGACTGGTGAGTGCGCTCCCTAATGGCCCCATTTTCTACCCAACCATTCGGGTTTTCCAGGCCGGTGGTGTGCCAGAAGTTATGCTTCACCTTAGACGTCTTGGTTTGTTGGATGAAACTGTAAAGACGGTAACAGGAACATCTCTGAGCCACGTCCTGGATTGGTGGGAGTCGTCTGAGCGTCGGCATGTTATGCGAAAACAATTGCAAGAGGCGGGTGGCATCGATCCGGACAGTGTCATTATGAGTGCGGAACACTCCCAGCGGCTGGGCATTTCCTCTACGGTGACATTTCCAACGGGCAATATTGCTCCCGAAGGCTCTGTTATCAAATCTACGTCCATTGACCCGGATGTACTCGATGAACAAGGAGTATATCATCACAAGGGGTTGGCCAAGGTATTTACCACTGAACGTGAAGCCATCCGTGCAATTAAAACAGGTGGAATAGTCGCGGGTGATATTATTGTCCTGCTTGGACGTGGGCCATCTGGAACAGGGATGGAGGAAACGTATCAACTTACTTCTGCACTTAAACATCTTTCCTTTGGAAAACATGTTTCGCTCATTACCGACGCCCGCTTCTCCGGTGTATCTACCGGTGCATGCATTGGTCATGTTGGACCGGAAGCGCTTGCCGGCGGCCCCATCGGAAAGTTGCGAAACGGTGATTTAATTGACATTGTCGTAGATCGGAACACGCTGGATGGAAGTGTTAATTTTGTCGGAGCGGAGGGGATCGAAGTTTCTCCCGAAAAAGGAGCATTGATCCTGGCACAGCGGCCTTTTCATCCGGATATGCGACCAGACCAAGCACTGCCTGACGATACACGCTTGTGGGCAGCGTTACAATCGGTCAGTGGAGGCACTTGGAGAGGCAATATATACGATGTAGACCGCATCATAACTGCACTTGAGGCTGGCAAAAAGGCGCTCGGTTGGAACTGAGGCTCTGCAATCAACGCATTCTTTTACCATGTGCTAGCCAGCAATGTTTCATAGCTATTACTTTTACCGGAGGTTGCTTTCATGAATACAACCACAACCATGATTACCAATCCGATCCTCACCGGCTTTCATCCCGATCCTTCCATATGCCGGGCAGGAGAAGATTATTATATTGCCACATCCACCTTCGAGTGGTTCCCAGGTGTCCGCGTTCATCACTCCAAGGATTTAGTTCACTGGCGTGCGTTACCTTCACCATTGACGCGAAAATCCCAGTTAAACATGGAGGGGAATATTAACTCTGGAGGCGTATGGGCGCCTTGTCTCAGCTATGATCACGGTGTGTTTTATCTGATATATACGGATGTGAAGAGCAGGATCGGTGCTTTTAAAGATACTCATAACTACCTCGTGACCGCAACAAATATCGAAGGTCCATGGTCGGAACCAATCTATCTGAATAGCAGCGGCTTTGATCCTTCTCTGTTTCATGATGAAGATGGACGTAAGTGGCTGGTAAACATGATTTGGGATCACCGTAAGGGCAAAAACCGCTTTGCAGGTATTGTACTTCAGGAGTATTCGGTTCAGGAGCAGAAGCTGGTCGGAACTGCTATCAATATTTTTAAAGGAACAGAACTGGGACTGACAGAGGCACCACATCTGTATAAACACAATGGTTATTATTATTTATTAACCGCTGAAGGTGGAACTGGTTATGAGCATGCAGTGACGGTTGCCCGTTCACGTACATTACAAGGCCCGTATGAAGTTGATCCGCACAATCCGATCCTCACATCACACGGAAGAACGGATTTACCACTACAAAAGGCAGGTCACGGATGTCTCGTCGAGACGCACACGGGCGAATGGTACATGGCACATCTGGTGGGCAGACCTGTTCAGGAGAAGCACTGTGTCCTTGGACGTGAAACGGCTCTGCAGCGCTGTACGTGGAGCGAGGATGGGTGGTTAAGGCTTGCAAGCGGGGATCGATATCCAGAACTTCAAGTGCCCGCACCGAATATAAAGCCTCATCCGTTTGAACCAACAGCGGAGATGGACCACTTTGATCAAGTAGAGCTTTGTAACGACTGGAATACTCTTCGTATCCCGCCCGACGAAAATTGGCTTACATTGAATGAACGTCCTGGCTACTTACGTTTGTATGGGATGGAATCCATGAGTTCAACACACCGACAAAGCATGCTTGCTCGCAGACTTGATGCTTTTGAGTGTGAAGCTGCAACGTGTCTGGAATTCGAACCGGATCATCCGCAGCAGATGGCTGGACTGATCCTCTATTACGATACGCAGGATTACCTTTACCTTAGGGTGACGTATCAAGAAGAAAAAGGACTATGCCTTGGGATCCTTCAGTCTAAATATGGAGTGTATGATGAGCTCTTGGAGGAAGACGTTCCGCTTCAGACAGGTAACCCAATCCGCTTAAAAGTAGTCGTTCACCATGATCGTGCCTGCTTCTACTATGCGTTAGAAAAGCGCGAAGCATCATGGACTCAGGTCGGTGAGTGGACGGATATTACGCATTTATGCGATGAATCCCCGGAATACATCCGGTTCACGGGTACTTATATTGGTCTTTGTGTGCAGGATCTCGGTGGAACCCGAAGACATGCTGATTTTGATTATTTTCGTTATTCCACATCATAGATAATGAAGAAGATGGCTCCTGTTTTCACGGGGGGCCATCTTTTAGGTTTAGAGACATAATTTTATAAAAGGTAGCCTCACTTTAACTAGTTCGCGTGATACATAGAGTTCAGGTATTTTAGAATCTGTGCGCTGTCCTCAATGGAAGTGCGTAATGCGATGTAGCCATCAGGACGAATCAATAAAAGTGTCTCGCTTGTAATATCGTACATTTTATAGGCATTACCTGCTGCGTCAATAATGCATTCTTCCCCTTCGACATGTGATGGTACAATGCAGTGCGTATGGAGTTCATCAAAAGTGAAGTCCATTAGAGAAAGGTGGTCTGTACGGTTTACAAAAGCGAAAAGAGTCCAGTGTGGGCCGCGCAACAGGTCAAAGGCATCTCCTGTGAACTCAGCACTTTGCAGACCCTTGGCATTAGGAGCACGATCTCCAGGCATTGAACGGGTAACATTGGCTTGATGAGAGGGGAGGGTAAGAGAACTTGAACGATAAGAAATAAGAAGTCCGCTCGTTAGATCATCAGATACGGTGTTTAAGGATTGGGATAATGCTCCACGTTCAGTCACTGTCCCTAAAATCGCTCTCATTTTTTTGGTGCTATCCTCAAGCACCGCTTGAGCTATAGGACGACGTTCTTCATCATAGGTGTCAAGCAGGGCGGATTTCGCTCCGCGTATGACGGATTCCAGTTTCCATCCTAGGTTGTAGGCGTCCTGCATCCCGGTATTCATGCCTTGTCCTCCGGCTGGTGAGTGAACATGCGCGGCGTCTCCGGCAAGAAAAACCCGACCGTTGCGGTAAGATTCAACCATTCGCACATTGATACGGTAGATAGATAGCGATGAGGCATCCGTAAGCCGAACATGCCCAGCACCTGCTCGTCGGTTAAACATATCCTGATACACTTCTAACGACGGATTTTCCGGTTCCTTAATCTCTGAAGAAATGGTAGCTTGGAGTTGCCAAATGTCGGATTTCGGTAATGGCGTTACTCCAATCATCCCTTCCGGAGAAGTCCAGATATGGATATGATCACGATCTAGTCCTTCCAAACGCACATCGCCAAGATACCAGCGTTCATGATCGTGTGTATTCCCAACCAATGGATGATGGATAAATTTGCGAACACTACTTTTCCCACCATCAGCGCCAACCACATAACGGGCATGAATTTGCTCTTTTCCTTCTGGTGTATTCACCGTTACCTGCACACCCTCCATGTCTTGAACAAGTCCTACGGCTTCCATATCCAACTCCACTTTACCGCCAAACATCTCATATCGGTCACGTAATGCCTTTTCCACATCAAATTGAGCAATCCAGACCGGATCTGGATAGGGTGATCCCAGTTCAGCGCTGGCCGCAACGGTAATAGAGGGCTTAACTATACTTCTGCCATCCTCGTTGTAATAGCGCACAGGTAAATCCACGACACCTGTGTCCATAATGTAACGAACGGCTTCCAAATCATCAACGACTTCAAGCGAACGGGGCTGAATTCCTTTGGCCCGGGACGCTACGTTATACGAAGTGCTTCGTTCGATAATCCGATGGTCTACGTTTCGACGGGCAAGGTCGCAGGCAAGTGTCAGCCCTGTAGGCCCAGCCCCGACAATAAGAACATCAACAAAAGACTGCGGCGTGTTCATAAATAAATTCCTCCTTGATCATGGATTGGGATAGGTCATATAAACTAAACTACACCGTGCAGTGTAGTTTGTAAAGAGCAACTCATTTTTGATAGTATAGTTATAGGGGGGAAGCTTAAGGATGAATACTACGGAAAACAAAAAAGTCCGCAAAGGCTCTTCTGACAAAAGAGCGAAAATTATTGCGGCGGCACGAGGCTTGTTTCTCTCAGATGGGTTTGATCGTTCCAGCGTCGATGCGGTCGCAGCTAAAGCAGGTGTTTCGAAAAGAACAGTTTATGATTATTACGGTGACAAACAAAACTTGTTGCTTGCTGTTGTGGAAGACACAAGTTGGGCGGTTTTGGACATGATCAAACAAGGGATAACAGACTACCTCTCGGAATTCGAAGATCTGGAGCAGGCGCTTATCTTGTTCTGTGAACAATTCATAGCTTCTGCGAACGGTTCTTCTGATTATAGAGCTTTGATCCGTCTGGTGACGATGGAAGAAGCCAACCTACCCATCTCTTTTTTAGAAAAGTTAGACAATGCAACAGAGGAGGGGCTAATCAGGAGGTTTACCGAGTTGGGAGAAAACGGACTTCTTCATGTGCCCGATCCTGAACTGGCTACAAAGCATTTCGCCGCATTAACGTTTTTAATGGTATTTAATCAACCGAAAAAAATCGAAAATTTTCAGGATGTACAAACCAATCGAATCATCACTGAAGGGGTACGTGTCTTTCTTCGCGCCTATGGGCAACACACCATTTATTATAAAAAATGAAGAATTGTCCTGATCGTTGGGTTCACTTTTGAAAGAATTACATTCAGGAGGGAGTACATATGAAGCAATACAAAGTGATTCACCCGCATAAGTCCAATTATCCAGACCCTATTGTTCTGGCTAAGGGAGATATCGTTCATTACGGAGAAGAAGATACTGAATTTCCGAACTGGATTTTTTGTGAATCTATCGAGTCTAAGAAGCGTGGCTGGGTACCCAAGCAAATACTGAGCACGCCTAATGAAGAACAAATGGCAAAAGTACAAGAAGACTACTCAGCATACGAACTAAACGTGGCTCCAGGTACGGTAGTGCAAAAAGAACGAGAACTAAACGAATGGAGCTATGTGCATACAACTGAAGGGGAGAAGGGCTGGGTGCCCAACAAAGTCATCACTCCATTAGAACAATGACCCGTTGGGTTCTACGTCATAATGGAACAACCCATTTCTTCACAAAGATTACTTACGCATGTGTAGCCATTCCGATTGCAAAATCGCGTATTGATACTCATCGACCCAATGACCCTTGGACATATAATTTTCGAGCAAATGTCCTTCGCGTCTCATACCCAAACGTTCCAGAACGTGAATAGACTTTGTGTTACGCACATCGGAAAAAGCGATCAATTTATGTTTGTTCAGTGTACCGAAAACATAGTCAAGCAGGGCACAAAGTGCTTCATGCATATATCCTTTCCCTTGATGCTCAGGCGCAAGCGTAAATCCAAGCTCGACAATTCGAGGTTCGGCTCCAAGGGTATGAAGCGCGCAATCTCCGATGATCTGATCAGACCCAGCTAAAGCAACCGCGTATTGAAACCACGTCCCTGGCTGATCAGGGGAAGATGCTAATTGACGGCTGACAAATGATTCTGCATCTTGAATCGAATAATTTTCCCACGATTGAAAACGGGCAATATCGGGATTAGAGCGGTATTGATAGAAGGACTGTACATCTTGCATGCCGAACTTTCGAATCACGAGACGCTCCGAAACGGCAAATACTTCGTTCGATTTTTTCATTTTAAAGACCTCATTTTTTTTCTTTTGATTTTCGCTATTCACTAGTTCGTTTTCGATTTGAAAAATTCAATCAGCCACTCCGCTAGCTGGTGTTGCGCTTTGCTAATGAATCGATCTGCATAGTAAGTCAACTCCATATGCCGAACAGGTGCAGGCCCTACGATGGGGATCGTTATGATATCTTCCCAGCCGGAATGCTGTTTTAACAGTTCTCTAGGCTGGATTGTTGCACCAATACCTGCAGCTACTAGCTGCAACAGGGAAGATGCAGAACCTGCTTCCATCACCGTCGTTAATTCCAGGCCTTGCTCCCGGAAAACTTCATCCACCAAATCTCTGCCAATATACCCTTTGGGATACATGACTAGCGCAAGCCGTGTCAATTCTTCCAGGGTTATTTCATGTTTTTTCGCAAGATCACTGGATGCATGAACAAACAGTTCATAAGGCTCACTTCCCAGTGGTATCTGTACGAGGCGCTTGTCCTTGGAACCACGTAGCCCGATACCAAGATCCACTTTATGTGTCAGTACTTCGTCTCGAACGAAAATGGTTGAAAAAGCCTGCAGTTTTGTATGAGGGTACCGGGTCTTGAATTCAACAAACAGCGGAACAAGTTGAAAATCAAGATCAGAGGGTAACACAGCAAGCCGGACCGTTCCTCGCTTCTCCGATACGAGTTCTTGAATCGCACTTTTTGCATCCATTTCAGCCTGAATCATTTTCATGCCGTATTGGTGAAGAAGCCTGCCTGCCTCAGTTGCAACTACTTTTTTTCCAATTCGATCGAAAAGGGGCATTCCGACTTCAGCCTCCAGCAGACGGATCTGCTGACTCAACGTAGGCTGTGAAATCCCGAGAAGCTCTGCGGCTTTCGTGAAGTGAAGATGCTCAAAGACGGCCATAAAATACGTTATATTTCGAGTATCCATCTTTTTCTCCTCGTTTAATCATAGTATTTCACTATCATAATAATACGAATTATTGGATTGATCAATGGATGGGACGGACGTATACTCAAAGTGACTTCAAGAAGAACCAGGAGGAAAAGAACGATGAAAAAATTATTATATTTATTCGCACTATTTATTGCGGCATTGAACCTGCGACCTATCATTACTTCCGTGGCATCCATGATGAGCATGATTCAAACCGAGCTAGGTATAAGTGCGTTAACAGCAAGCCTTCTGACTACACTGCCTGTCCTGTGTATGGGATTATTTGCTCCCGTCGCCACCACGTTAAGTCAGCGGCTCGGTTTGGAGCGAACTATTTTTATCTCGCTTCTTCTCATCACAGTGGCCACTGCACTACGCAGTGTAGATCAATCTGTTACCGTACTACTTGCTACTGCTTTAGTCGGAGGGATCGGCATCAGCCTCGCGGGACCGCTACTATCAAGTTTCATTAAAAAGTATTTCCCAACAAGCCCAGGCATAGTGAGTATTTATTCCGTATCGATGACGATTGGGGCAGCACTGGCATCTGGGTTAACCATTCCGATTTATAATCAAAATCAACACAATCTTTCACTAGCCTTGTCCTGCTGGGCCGCTTTTGGCTTCATTGCTGTGCTCTTCTGGATCGGACTTATTAGAAAAAACAAACCCTCCAGCAGCAGATCACAGCGTGTTAAACTGCCCCTGGGCAATAAAAAAGCGATTCAATTCACCTTGTTTTTTGGCCTCATGGCCAGTATGTTCTATAGCTTGACAGCCTGGATTTCCCCGATCGCTCTTAGCTTTGGATACAGTGCACCAAACGCAGCGTTGCTTCTGACCGTGTTCACATTAATTCAAGTTCCTGTCGCGGTACTGATTCCGAATCTTGTAAACCGTTCAGGCAAGATCAAACTATGGCTTGTCTTGTGTAGTATTTCTGAACTCATCGGTTTAGTGTTACTCTTGTCGCCTGTGCCCATGCTTCCAGCCATGATTTTTCTCGGTATCGGGGCTGGTGGATTGTTTCCGCTAGCGTTGATGCTACCCATTATGGCAACAAATACGGCTGAGGAAGCAGGATCGTGGTCAGCGATGTCACAGATGGGAGGTTATATCATGGGTGCCTTCGGTCCGCTTGTTATTGGATGGATCTTTGATCTCAGCGGACGGTTTAACGTATCCATTATTGCCATGCTGGCCATTGTAATGCTAATGATTAGTGTACAGTTATCCATGAACTTGGGGAGAAAAGCTGTTGAAGCTCCTAAGGGTAATGAAGCGCAAAAAAGCTGATAAGAAAATTACCAAAATCAGGTTCGATCATTGAATTAGAGCGCTTAAGCTGTTACAGATCCTACACAAATTCATAGTACAAATCGCCGCAACCTACTGTTTGAACAGGTTTGCGGCGATTGTTCATTCTATGCTTGTTCTGCAGCCTCCATAATGATTTCCCCCAGCGTCGGGTGAGGATGAATGGTCATGGCCAAATCTTCAACTGTCGCTCCCATTTCAATAGCAAGAGACAACTCGGAGATCAGCGTAGAAGCATCAGCCCCGACAATCTGTGCACCTAATACAAGCCCCGTCGTAGCGTGAGCTACAATTTTAACAAAACCTTCGGTTTCCTTCAGAGCGAGTGCACGGCCGTTGATGGAAAAAGCAGATTTTCCAACAACAGTAGGAATGGATTTCTGTTCACATTCCGTCTCGCTAAGACCAACGCTAGTGATCTCCGGATGTGAAAACACGACTAGCGGAATCGCCTTGTAGTCGATGATCGAGGGTTTACCTGCAGTTGCCTCAGCTGCAATTTTTGCTTCATACGAAGCTTTATGAGCTAGAGCAGGGCCTTGAACGATATCTCCAATAGCATAAATATGCGGGATGGATGTTCTGCACTGCGCGTCAATCTCGATCAAGCCTTGTGGAGTAGGGGAGAGACCTATATTTTCAAGACCTAAAGTGCCGTCTGTGTTCGGTTTCCTGCCGACCGTAATTAACGCATATTCCGCTTGAACAACGCCGTGATCATTCAGACGTGTATAGTGGAGATCGATGTGACTCGTATACTGATCTACTCCCGTAACTTTAGCTCCGGTTAAGATGGTTATGCCGTCCTTTTTTAGTTGACGAATAACAGGTTCAACAAGCTCTGCTTCGAATCCGGGCAAAATCTGTTCACCCCCCTCAAGCATCGTAACTTTGGTTCCAAATCTCGCAAACATCTGACCGAGCTCCACGCCAATATAACCGCCTCCAACCACAACTAGGCTTTCTGGAATTTTCGGCAACGATAGCGCTTCGCTGGATGAGAGGATTCGTCCGCCAAAGGGAAGAGCACTTATTTCAATCGGACGGGAGCCGGTTGCCAAGATGAGGTGCTTAAAGACTATATGGCGCTCACCCTCTTCAGCATGATGAATCGCGGCGGTATGTGCATCTATCAAGTTTGCTTCACCTGCCAGAACAGTAACGCCCGCCGTTTTGAGCAAAAACTGAACTCCTCCAGACTGCTTATCCACCACGGCTTGCTTGAATGCCTGAGCCTCCTGAAAAGAAATACCTTTGTCCACAGCACCCCAATGCTTGCGTAAAGCAAAACGCTCCGCTTCGCCAATTAGTGCTTTGGAAGGGATACAGCCTATATGCGTACATACGCCGCCGATCTGCTGACGCTCCACGACCGCTGTTTTCATCCCGAGTTGTGAGGATCGTAGTGCGGCCACATAACCTCCTGGCCCTGATCCAATGACCAGTGTGTCTACAGCTTCTAATGCATTCATAGTGGGTACCTCCGAAATAAAATATGATGATCGTAATATATTATAATCATCATATTTTAAAGGAGTCAATACTCCATTTATGATCACCTTTCCTCTGCTGAAAGTACTGATCTATGAATTGACATTACATAATATGATAAATATAATATTTTAAAAACGATCGATATATACAGACCTAGGCAAAAAGGAGAGGAAGCACGATGCCTTATCCGAAAGGGCACAAACTCAAAGTTCGCAACCATATCATTACTAGTGCGGCTAAAGCATTCCGAACCCACGGCGTTCGAAATATAAGTCTTCCACATATTATGAAAGGTGCCGGACTGACACACGGGGGATTTTACTCTCATTTTGAAAACAAAGATCAGCTTGTGAAGGAGACCTGTCATTTTGCTATTAGTGACACTATGGAGATGCTACAAAAAGTTGCTGATAAAAACAAAAATGAAGATCAGTCTGCAATTGAGGCTGTCATTGATTTTTATTTAGGCTCCTTGCATCGAGATCAAACGGAAGTCGGTTGTATCCTACCTGCACTGTCAGGTGAAATTTCTCAGCTATCGGAGGAAATACGGCAGGCTTATACACGAGAGTTACAGCGTTTTATTACGTTTATTACAGAGTTGGCTGAAATAGATACTTCTGCCGGTTATGCGCTAGTGAGCAGTATGGTAGGAACCGTTGCTTTGGCACGTGCAGTCAGTGATTCAAAGTTCAGTGATGATTTGTTACAAGCGGGCCGTACACAGGCCAAACAAACGGTGAACGCTGGCTCCAAGTAACACCCAAATGAATTGATGAGTCAGATGAATGGGGGATTGATCGAATGATCATTAGAGAAGCGAGAACTTCAGATTATGCACAATTGAGAGAAATTTATTTGCATTCCCGGCGGGAGAACTTCCACTGGGCTAATGCCGATGAGATGACTCTCGAAGATTTTGACCGGGATACATCGGAAGAAGAGATTCTTGTGGCCGAATCAGGGGATCAAATCCTTGGATTTGCTTCACTATATGTACCTGACCGTTTTGTTCATAATTTGTTTGTGCACCCCAAGGCGGCTGGGAAAGGCGCAGGTAAACTGTTACTCCAGCAATCGATAGCCAGATTGGGGACACCCGTCACGTTAAAGTGTGTTTCAGACAATCATAAGGCGCTGTCGTTCTATAAAAAGCAGGGCTGGAAGACCGTTATCGAAGAGGGTGAACCAGGAGCGAGATACTGGGTGCTTGTATATAAATAGGCTCTAACGATATTTAGATGATTTTTGATACTTAGTTAACAGAGATGAGGGAGGATCAGACATGAACATTTAACAAATAAACAAAAACGGAGTATCCATCGCTTACGTCACGAATAACGAAACACTAATCTCGGATGTGCAATCGGCCTTAGACTTAATGGCAACCGTTAGATATGAATTGGACTCCAACCTGATCATCGTTAATAAATCGGAAGTTAGTGAAGCGTTCTTTGATCTGAAAACACGTCTGGCTGGTGAAGTACTGCAAAAATTCATCAATTATCAGACCAAAATTGCGATTATTGGCGATTACTCAGGCTATACCAGCAAAAGTCTGAAAGACTTTATCTACGAGAGTAGTAATGGTAATGATATATTTTTCGTTCAAGACGTGGAACAGGCTATTGAAAAATTAAGCAGCTTGAAAGCATAAAGTCAACAGATCGACAGTGTGGTTAAAATAAAGCATGAGCGTTCCTTCGATTAAAAATAATCGCATGATTGAAAGACATATCTTATTTCATTTGCATGCAGAAAATGTGGTTATACATCCATTTCAGGCAGGTGAGAATCAAGTGTGTCTTTTTTACATTTTATAAAATCAACTTAGTTTATCCAATATACAAAGTTTCGTAAACATGTTATTATCTCACCAAGTTCAAGTAAAAGGTGGTGTAAAGCTTATAATGGATCAACATCTTAAACGAGCGATCCTCAGCGGAAATACCTCGCTTGGTATTGAATTTGGATCAACACGGATCAAAGCTGTTCTGATCAATAACACGCATGAAATCATTGCTTCCAGTAGCTATGAATGGGAAAATCAGTGGAATAATCATTACTGGACCTATCATCCCCATAAGATGGTTCAAGGGTTGCAAGAAGTTTATGCTCAACTGAAGCAGCAGGTTATGAACAATTATGGAGTGATGCTGAACAGCATAGGCTCCATCGGTCTATCCGGCATGATGCAGGGTTATCTTGTTTTGGACAGCATGGGAGAATTGTTAGTTCCATTTCGGACTTGGCGTAATATCGCAACGAGTCATGCAGCAACATTCTTAACCAGGGAGTTCCAATATAAAATTCCGGAGCGATGGAGTATTGCGCATCTTTACCAAGCCATCTTAAACGATGAAGAACATGTAAGGGACATTAACTATATGACAACGTTGTCGGGTTACATGCACTTTCTTCTAACAGGTAATAAAGCGCTCGGTGTGGGCGATGCTTCGGGCATGTTCCCGGTCAATAGGATGACCAGAGGATACAATGAAGAGATGATTGAGCAGTTCAACGAATTCATTAGCCATAAAGATTACCCATGGAAACTTGAAGATCTTTTACCTTCTGTTTATTCGGCTGGTGAACATGCAGGCTATCTTCATGAAGCCGGTGCACGTCTCATCGACCCGTCTGGCGATTTACAAGCAGGCATTCCGTTCTGCCCTCCGGAAGGGGATGCAGGAACAGGCATGGTAGCTACGAATAGTATCCATACAAGTAGCGGCAGTCTATCCGCAGGAACATCTATTTTTGCTATGATTGTTCTGGATAAAGATATGGGGGTGTATCCCGAGATTGACATTGTGACTACACCGGATGGAAGTCCTGTTGGTATGGTTCTTGCCAACAATTGCACTAGTGATATCAATGCATGGATCAGAATTTTTCATGAGTTTTATGAAGCATTAGGATATAAAGCTGACGCCAGTCACTTGTTCCATGTTCTGTTTAATAAAGCCCTCGAAGCAGACCCGGATGGCGGCGGTTTGCTAAGTTATGGTTACTATTCGGGAGAGAAAATTACCGGTATGACTCAGGGGCGTCCGTTATTTGTTCGTTCTCCAGAGAGCCGCTTTACACTCGCTAATTTTATGAGGACACATCTGTTCAGTGCGTTTGGCGCATTAAGGATCGGAATGGACATTTTAACGCAGAAAGAGAAAATAAAGGTTGACCATATCTTGTCACATGGCGGATTATTCAAGACGCCCTTAGTCGGCCAGAAAATGTGTGCGGCTGCACTTAACGTTCCCGTATCTGTCATGCCGACTGCTGGTGAGGGCGGCGCATGGGGTATAGCCGTATTAGCTTCCTACATGGTTTGTAAGGAGAAAAACGAAAGTTTGACAGATTACCTCCATCTGAAAGTATTCAAAGACATCGAAGCCCTGAAGATTGATCCGGACATTTCTGATGTGAACGGGTTCAACCGCTTTATGGAAAGGTACACGAAAGGAATAGCCATTGAGCAAGCAGCAGGCGATCATTTACAGAAAAGAGATGAAATCCATTGACTGAATTCGTTTGGGGAATATTCGCAGTAGATGCCTCTGCACACTTTCCTAATTTTTTTCCTATTGGCATGTACAGCACGAGGGAAGAGGACGTGAAAGAAATCGACACTTTACCCCGAGATCACAATTATCAATTGCTGCGAATGCCGCTGAATCATAACTTTGCGTTTTACCACAAAAAAACGGGGAAGCTGGCAGGAATGGATTCAATCCATCACGAACATTTCCATTTTAAGGATGAAGGTTAACTGTAGCTCTTATTTTTCAGATGGATTAGACTATGCTCAAACGTTCTGGAGGAAAATATTGTAAGATAGGGGCGATGTACGTTATGAATAAAACGATTCTCGAATTTGTGACTTGGGCTGAGTCAAACGGATGGATTGTAACTCTTAAATCCGAACGTGACCTCCATCTAGATCCTCGTTTACTCACTAGATACACGGATATTCCCGCGGAGTATACAGCGTTTTTGCGTGTGGTCAACGAATGTATGACACCTAACGAGCAGACGTGGTTCCTGTGTGAGGCTGACTACAACGATAGCTCTGATTCGGACTTTCACTGGAATGAATTTGAATTAATCAGCCTGGATGCAGCAGTGGACGATGAGGCGTGGCGATCAGAAATTACGGAATGGTGGGATAAGTATCTGCCGATTATGATGTCTGTTCGTGATGGATATTCTTTTTATGCCATAGATTTAAACAATGAGATTGGTTCTATAGTACGGGGAGAAGAACCTGAGTTTGAAGAGGTTAACAAAGTCGCAGACAATTTGCATCATTTTTTACGACAAATAATGTCCGATTCAATTAAACTTTAATAAGCAGTAACCCGTAGAAATACGTCCACAAGTTATACCACTTGTGTAAACATGGAAGAGCAGTTTTCTTTAAGAGAAGCTGCTTTTTGAGTTTCCAATTTGTATCATTACCATTTTTAAACAAACCTTAAACATGACGTGGACTGGTTTTAAACAGAGAATGTTAAGCTGAACTTCATCACAGCAGAAGGAGTGTCAGCCTAATGAATCCATGGTACAAAAAGGTTTTATTATCCACAGCAGTAATCTGCAGCTTAAGTATGGTGTCTGTGAGTGCATCGGCGTATATGGCAGGTTCTTCTAAAGAGGGACAAGAGAGCCTTATATCTTCTGATCTAATCTGGAAAGAACACGTTCGTACAAATGCCAAAACGATCACATCGGTCAAACTGGAAAAAGAGGATGAATACAATGATTTGAAGTTTCTGAAGTCTGTTCTAGCAGATAAACAAATCGTTAGCTTGGGCGAAGCTTCGCATGGTGCCTCTGAGTACAATTCGATGAAAGTGCGGTTAGTTCAATTCTTGCATGAGGAATTAGGATTTAACGTCATCGCATTCGAGTCTAATCTTTCGGATACAGCTACTGCGTATTCACAGGTTCAGCAGACGACGCCGGAACAATTGATGAAAAATTCTATTTTTGGTGTGTGGCAGGTTAAAGAAAACTTGCCTTTGTTTGAATACATTGCAGCGCAGAGCAAGACCGATCATCCATTGATTTTAACCGGATTTGACGCTCAAGGCCCAAAGGAATCTTTCATTACTTTCATCAAAGATTGGTTCGCCCAAGTCGATCCAAGTAAAGCGAGCGGTTTTGCTCAAACGGAACAATGGTATCTGAAAATGAACACGATTACCGACATGGATGAATTCAACAAGCAGAAAAAGAAGATTAAAGAAAAATATCTAGCTCTTCAGCAATTCGTAAGCGAAAATCAAGATGAATTACATCAAGCACAGCCAAAACAATCCGACTTGGTACCCTTGATTGAACGTGTATTGCAAAACCGTTTGGATATGCTGGATAACTATCATCCACACATCATAAACATGTTTGCTGGAATTGACCCTGAGAAGCAGTTACAAATGGCGAGTTATGAACGTGATCGCGTTATGGCCGATAACCTGACTTGGCTTGCCAAAACGGTATATCCCAATGAAAAAATGATCGTATGGGGACATAACTATCACATTCGTAAACACAATTCTACGATGATCACAGAGCATAACGGTTATGATTTTGACGAGAATCCATATCCCACCATGGGGGAGCTTCTGCCTTATTCACTGAAACAAGCTAATTATGTAATCGGTTTATTTGCTTACCAAGGAAGCTCATCCAAAAATAATGGCGAAGAGGAACAGGTTCAATCTCATGACAAGGGTAGCCTGGAAGATATTCTAGGAACAGAGATGGGTGTTGCAGGATTTATAGATCTGAGAGACCAAGCATTAAGCCCAGCGACGGAATGGATGTTTACACCTCGTATAGCCAAGGCGTGGGGCGTATTGGATGAAAAGATGATTCCTCGCGATCAATATGACGGAATCTTGTTGATCCGCGACATTCATCCTTCAACAAAGTAGAATTAGCACAAAATCTAAATTTTGCAAAAAATCTAAGGATACCTAACGAACTAAACGAGCCGAGCAAGTGGAGGAAAGTGCTCAGGACGTTTAAAAAAGCCGCTATTGAGCGGCTTTTTTAATTTTGGTTTAGATTAGACTTTTTTACAATGTCATTTTTCAAAATATCTTTTTCCGGAAAGTTATTGATACTTCTGCTTATCTTTGAATAATGTCTACAATCTGTTTAAGCGCCTTTTTCGCTTCAGGTATAGGAAATACGGGGAAGACATGATTCATTTTTGGATACTCAAAATAGTTTATGTCAACCGACTGACGGGCAGCTTTTTCTCTGAATTTTCGAGCATCCGGAAGGAAAAATTCATGTGTACCAATAAACAGAGAAATCTTGCCCAGATTTTTAATCTCTCCATGAATAGGACTAACTAAATAATGTGTTCGCGGGGTTTCACCAGCGTACCTCTTTCCAGCTTCAACCAACATGTCCCAATTCAACATCGGCTCTTTATCAATCATGGCAAGGACTTGAGGGTTATTTAGGGTGATATCAAGCCACGGAGAGAGTAGAATAATGTCTTTAGGCTGTGGCAATTCTTGCTCTAATAAATATTGTGCAAAGGCTAGAGAGAGACCACCTCCGGCAGAATCGCCCATGATGACCATATTTTCAGGTTTCGCTATTTTTAATATATGCTGGTACACCTTAAGGACACTTTCTATTGCAGCCGTATATTGATTGTCCGGAGCTTTCGGGTAGATTGGCACGAAAACCGTGCAATTCAATTGCTCCCTTAAGTTGTGTAAGAAATGCCAGTGCCAAGTTAGTGGTTGCTCAACATATCCTCCGCCAGGCAAATACAACACAATTCGTTCGTCGGAACGAGAATTTGATTTTAGTATATACGTATCCAAAGGCAGGTTACCGTCTTTAGTGATATTGTACTTCTGTTTAAGTTTAGCAGGGACTTGATAGGATTCACTGTTGATCTGACTGCGTTTTTCCATAAATTCATTTACGTCCATCTTTTTTTTCGTGATTCTCAGCAATACTTCTACAAGAAAACTTTGTATACTCCGCATCATATCTTCCTCCTGTAATGAGAATACTTGATTTTAAACATAAAAGATATTTAAATATAATTTAGTATCATTAATATATATTTAATGATGAGAGGAATGAACATGAATATTTCACAGTTGCAATATTTGCTTTCCGCTGCACAATGGGGTTCATTTACGAAAGCTGCAAATGTACATCATCTTACCGTACCAACCATTAGTCAGTCGATCAAACAATTGGAAGATGAGCTGAACACAGTTATTTTTCACCGGACAAAAAAAGGCGTCCTTCCAACAGCAGAAGGGGAGTTGATTCTCCAGCATGCGGCAGCCGTTCTCAAAAATATAGAACAGATGCAAGGTGCATTGCTTACTCTAAAAGAAGAATCCTTGGAGAGTATTACCATCTCCAGCATTCCGGGTTTTGTTCCTCAAGTGGTGCAGACGATGCTGGAATTGATGAAAACCTATCCGACACTTAGAGTTCAGATGATCGAGGGGGATACGCAGAAGGTAATGAAGGACGTTCAAGAGGGTCATGCCAATATGGGCTTGCTATCGTACCCAAAAAGCCAAAGGAACACTTTATTTGATTGGGTCCCCATTGTTGAAGGTGACGCAGTATTGATCATGAACACCCGTTCACCTTTACGTTTTTTTAAAACGATATCGCCTGAAGACTTACATAATGAAGTATTTGTCCTATATAAAGACGAACAGATCGAAACAATCGCACACACATTAATGTCCGCCAATCATACCAACCGTATCGCCTTGATCACCAATAATATGGATGCATTATGTCAAATGATTGTTTATGGGAATGCCATCACGATTGCTCCCGATTTTATATTAAATGCGTTATCTTCGATCTATCTGGAACAATTAGTTACGGTTCCTTTGCAACAATTCAGCGCAGAGAAAGCCGTTCTAGGCAGAATCACACGAACAGATGAACCCATTTCTAAAATGACGGGAGAATTGACAACCAAGCTGACAAATCTCGTGCAAAACACAAAAGGCTCTTCGTTGGATTAATCCAGTGTGAGCCTTTTATTATTGTTTATGTAAGAAACAAATTAAATTATACTCTGCCTATTTAGCGACTGATTCTACACAATATACTAATGATATGGATACAACATAATCGTCAGGATAGCATAGGTGTCCGGCCAACTAAGGGCTCAGAAAAGACAACAATATATTGCGGAGGTTACAATGAAGGCGACAATTCAACAAATAACAGTTACAAACAAAGAACCATTTGAAAATTTATTTAATTATTATCTCTATGAGCTTTCTGCTTACTCACAGGAGGATATTGGAACAGAAGGTACATTCGATATGGAAGATATCTCGCCATATTATAAGGATGAACGGTTGTATCCTTACTTCATCACATATAATGAAAAAATGGTTGGATTTATTCTGGTTACTTCTCCTCCCTATGTTGCAAATGAAGTGGACTATTCGGTGCAGGAGCTATTTGTATTACCCAAATATAGAGGCTCGAATATAGCCAAAGATGCTGTCATGCAAATCTTCAAACTGTATTCGGGTCGGTATGAGGTGGGGATGTTCAAATCGAATATGAAAGCTGTTAAGTTCTGGACAAAATTGATATCAACACTTGACGTTTCCGTCTTCGTAGAAGATAGTTTCATTGAAATTCAAGGAAATGTATTGCAGACGACTGGTATGAAATTTACGGTGTCCTGCGAGTCTATTTTGGTATGAATGAAAGTGACTTGTTCATGACATCCTACAGAAGTAGTACCATTCTCATTTCCTGAGGAGGAGATCTTATATGGCTCGCCAGAAGAAAAGGCAGGAAGCTGCTTGGAAGTCACGTAAGCAAGAACAGCACCCTCATGGTAAAATCAGATCGCTCAAAGAAATATCAAGCGAATATGAAGAGAAGAATACTACGGACTAAGAGCATGACTGTCGGCGATATTTGCCGGCAGTCATTTTGCATTTAAATTTGATTTTTAACAGCATTTTTTATATATGCAATATGTTCTCCTAAGGTAGTCAGTGAAATAGTTACTTTTGTTACTGTGAGGTGATTTTTTCATGCGAAAAGAACTCCAGGTACTGATACATGAATTATACCCGGGTAATATTGACTTTATATTTTTACCCGGGTATAATACATTAAGAAGATCATTAAAGGAGGGTTAATATGCAGGATTCATCTACCCAAGTGAACTGCACTGCCTTTGTAGGCAGAAAACATTTCGCCAAAGGTACATTACAACGCGTTGTTAAAGTCATACAAGAAAACTTGGAAGAGAATACACTTGTTGATTTGCTTGTTTTTGACGATTCTACTGGGAAACCGTTAGATATTGATTTTCGAGGAAGCTTAGAGGATGTATTGGACCGCCTAACAAGTAAGTCTGTACGTATAAAGGATACGAAAGAAAATGAACAACCCGCTCGCAGAGCCGGTCGTCCCAAACTAGGGGTAGTTTCCGGTGAAGTTACTTTGCTGCCTAGACAATGGGACTGGCTTAAAGCTCAACCCGGAGGCGCTTCGGTAACCCTAAGAAAACTGATTGATGAGGCTCGCCGTTCAGGGGAGAACGGAAATAAAGTTCGGGCGGCGCAGGAAGCAACCTATCATTTCATGACAGCAATGGCGGGGGATTTCCCTCAATACGAAGAAGCTTTGAGAGCACTGTATGCCCCGAATGAAAATCGTTTTTACGAATCCATTGATGATTGGACACCTGATATCAGAGACTATATTAAGTCTTTAGCCAGTAATGCATTCACACAGGAAGAGAGTAGAACATCATAATGAATATATTAAGAGTAAACGACATTGATATTGCCTATGACAGTTATGGTAGCGAAAAAAATGAAGCCATCCTGTTAATTGCGGGACTTGGTACACAGATGATTCGTTGGACGATCGCATTCTGTGAGATGTTAGCAGCACGTGGATTTCGAGTGATTCGTTTTGATAACCGAGATACAGGGTTATCTACACATTTTAGCAATCATGCAACATTAGATTTCGAAGCACTTGCTAAAACACTCATGTCGGGAAAACTTCCTGATCTTCCATATACCCTTGATGATATGGCTGACGATACAATTGGATTGTTAAATGCCTTGGGGATCAAAAAAGCACATGTTGTTGGTCGTTCGATGGGCGGTATGATTGCCCAGCTTATGGCCAGCCAATATCCCGAGCGTGTTCTCTCGCTTACTTCAATAATGTCAACTACAGGTAACCCGGAACTTCCACCGACATCTCCGGAAGTCATGGCGTTGATGACTGGGCCAGCACCGAATCCGATGGAGGATGAAGAGGGATATTTGGCTCACAGCGTAGCTTTTGCCAAACGTATTGCCGGTACAGGTTACCCTTTTGAGGAAGACGCGTATCGTTCACTCATTCGAGAGGAAATACAGCGAGCTTATGATCCGGGCAGTGTTGGGCGACAGATTGCTGCAATTGCGGTTTCAGGTGATCGGCGGGCGCGACTGGCAAAAGTTAAGGTCCCAGCCTTAGTGATTCACGGTGTGGAAGATCCGATGTTTGTTCCCGCTTGCGGTAGAGACACGGCGGAAGCGATCAACGGTGCAGAATTGATGTTACTTGAAGGTATGGGCCATGATTTGCCGCAGCAGCTGTTTGAAACCGTTGTTGATGGAATTGAAAGGACAGCCCGCAGTACACGCCCGTGACGAGTAAAAAGCCGCTTTAATAGCGGCTTAAACTGTATTATCTTTATTTGTGATAAGTCGCAGTAAACCCTGTTGTTCGAAATTTAATTATATTTTATGCTGTATCAACTGTGATCTTTGGGAAAACACTCAGACGGCAAACAGCATCACCAAAGCCTAGTATGCTTTTTAGACTTTGGCCCAGGATAGAATACGGCTTAAGTCGGTTCAGAAACGACCATTCTACAATTCGAGCGCATAAGCAAGGATTCGCGCTTGGCTCATGCCTGCCCCTTTATTCCACCAAATCTGCCATTCATGCTGCTGTAAACCTTGATGGATGCCTTCCACACATTCCAAATATTCTTCAGGAAAGCTCGGTTGATTATCCCCGCCATAGGACTGACGTCTTTTCTCGGCAGCACCGAGTAATAATGCGGCTTCCATTAATGCTCCCCGAACACATAATGTTATTCCCAAACCCTCAACCCCGCGAGAAAGAACCCAGGAACCGCGGTAGATCTGACTTGCAGCGATACATTTCTTGAAATATTCAACCGCTTGATTCATTGCCCCGCGTTTCAACGCGGAATACCCGAGACATTCGTACGGGCCAGATAGTTCCCATGGGTCCTTTACCATTTGGAAAAGACGCACGCTCTCTTCCAGCAAGTTGGAAGCCTCTGTATAACGTTGCTGTTCCAAACGAATTTTGCCGTATGCATGCAGTGAAGAAGCAAGATTCCAAGAGTCATTGATACTTCTTGCCAATTCTACGCTCTGTTGTGCCATTGCCTCCGCTTTTTGAAGATCGTTCTGCCGAATGTAGATAAAAGCAAGCAAGCGAAGGGAAGAGGCAGACAGGGAATTGTCTTGTTGTTCAAGGGCTAGCTCCACACTGCGTGTTGCAGCGTCCATTCCCGATTGGATGTTCCCTTGAACAAATTGAATGATGCCTAACCCGTGCCATGCTTTGGCACAATCCGTTGCAGAACCATCGTTTGATTCTTCTACATGCAAAAATCGTTCCAGCCAGAACAATCCATCCTTCAATCTGCCCTCATGAAGCCAGAACCCATACAGATGGGCCGCCAGATGAAGACCCGATGCACGTGCGTGAACATGAGCATAACACCATTGAAGTGCAGCACTTAAGTTGGCGTATTCCGTTCTAACAGATTCAATACTGCGCTCTCGTTCAATCGTTCTGAAGCGGGCTTCAGCTTGCATCAAATAACCTTTGTAATATTCCATATGTCGCATATAGAGAGTACTATGTTTTTCATCATCAGATTGTTCGTTCCATTTATCTGTGGCATATTCCTTGATTGCCTCCAGCAAAGAGTAACGAATGGAGCCATGGTGTGAATCAACCTCGGTAGATACCAGAGACTTGTTAACCAGACCCGATAAAAGATCGAGCACATCTTCAAACGTAATAGGGTCTTTCTGGCCAGGCAGATCCGGTTCACATATGCAGATTGCTTCTGCTGCTTCAAGCATGAAACCGCCCGCAAATACACTTAACCTTTGGAGCAAAAGGCGTTCCTTGCCCGTCAGCAGATGATAACTCCAATCAATGGTTGAACGCAGTGTTTGGTGCCGAGGCCCGGCGGTTCGTTTACCTGAAGTCAAAAGGGTAAGTTGATGAGTGAGACGTTCTTCAATCTGTCCCAAGCTCAACATATTCATTCGTGCTACCGTAAGCTCAATGGCTAGAGGTATGCCCTCAATTTTCCGGCAGATTGCACCGATTTGCTTCAAATGTGAAAGCGTAGGCACAAAGTGCGGAACCAGAACGCTGGCTCGTTCCACAAACAGCTGGATCGCTTCATAACTCATCCATTCTGATTCAGTATGTACATCCGATAAGTCCTCCTCCGCTGGATAAGAGAGTGGAGGAAGGCGATAAACCAATTCTTGAGTGATATTAAGAGGCTCTCGACTGGTGGTTATTATTCGTAGGTCTGGTGTTTCCATCAAAAGGATTTCCGCTACCTCAGCAATTGTATCAATGATATGTTCACAGTTATCAAAAATAAACAGCAGCTCATAATGACGTATCGCTTCAATGATCACAGCTTCATCCGACATCTTCCCCTGGTTGGTCAGTCCCAATGTAGATAAAAGCAAAGGATATACGTCATGTGCATCATGGATTGTACCAAATTCAAACATATATATTCCTTGCGAAAAACGAGCTGTGAGTGTGGAAGCCACTTCGGTAGCAAAAGACGTTTTGCCAATCCCACCAGGTCCGATGATTGAAATCAGAGCATGATCGAGCAATTTCTCAGTCAGCACTTCTCTGGAATGTTGTTGTCCGACAAAGGTGGAGGGTCGATTGCGTAATCGTACTGCTGCCTTGAACGGTGTTGTGGACACTTCTTTCACAGCCTCAGGTTGCACAGCTTCACTTGCCATGAGGGTGTTGAACCATGTTTGATCAAAATCTGCAAATTCACGACCTGACGCCGAACGCGCTTCCGAGAATCGCTTGACGGTATTCCATAACATTGTAGCTTCCTCTATAGCAGCATCCTCTAGAAAAAGTCCTTCTTCCCAAAAAGCCTGAATGATCTGCTTCAGGCTTCCGATACTGGGCAGACGATCCCCATTCTCCCATTGCTGTACCGTCCTTGGATCTACGCCAGCTCGCTTGGCCAAGTCCACTTGCCGCATTTTTTTAAAAGTGCCTTTCCGAGAAGGCCTTGTACGAATTTTTTTAATCCATTCATGGGGCCAATCGTTTGTGTATTTATCGTTTTCCATGACATCACCTGAATTTCATAGTCTAAGCAACCTGAGCACACGAACAAACACGAACTCATGTACATTCGTGTTCTGGATTGTAGCAGATAAAATAAGCCATATCAACACCAATTAACTAAGGAGGTAACACAGATGCCTTTAACTCGCATTGTCGCATTGAAAGGTCGTTCGAGCGAAGAGAAATCGCAGCTCAAGGAAGTTGTATTACAAACTATCGTGGATAAACTGCATGTGCCCGCAAATGATCGTTTTCTGATTATTGAAGAACTGGATCGAGAAAATTTCAGCTTTGATCCAACTTGTCTGGACATCGAAAGAAGTGAAGGTTTCCTGATCATTCAAGTCACCTTGAACCTGGGTCGTCCTGACGAAATGAAAAAGGAGTTTTATGAAGCGCTCGCTGAAGAGTTACATCAGAAGGTGGGGATTCGAAAAGAAGATGTATTCATTAATCTGATTGAAGTTACCAAAGAAAACTGGTCATACGGCAATGGAATTGCTTCGTTTATTGTCTAGATCTGTAACAATGCATTCATACCGTATATAAGAGAGGAAGTCATAACTATGTCAACTTTACTATATGTAACAGCTCATCCCGGCAACCCCGAGACATCGTATAGCCTTTCGGCCGGCGAGCAATTCTTACAAGCTTATCGTGAAAGTCACCCTCAAGATGAGGTCGTGCACGTAGATCTGTATCAACGCAATATCCCACACATCGATGCAGACGTATTGGATGCTTGGGGCAAACTGCAAACAGGCGGCACATTCAATCAATTGACTGAAATACAGCAACAAAAAGTAACTCAATTGAATGAACTTCTCGAAGAATTCGTGGCTGCAGACAAATATGTTTTTGTGACACCCATGTGGAACTTTTCTTATCCTCCCGTAATGAAAGCTTATATCGATTCCTTTTGTGTCAAAGCCAAAACATTCAAATATACCGAAAACGGTCCAGTTGGCCTGCTACAAAACAAAAAAGCGTTCCACATTCAGGCAAGTGGCGGAGTATACTCATCAGGTCCTGTAGCGGATCGTGAGAATGGCAACCGTCATCTGGAAACAGTACTTCATTTTGTAGGCATCACAGACGTTCAGCATCTGTTTATCGAGGGTGTATCCACAGCAGGAGAACGTGCACCACAGATTAAAGCCGAAAGCATTGAACAAGCGCGTAGCATAGCACAAACATTTTAATGCTAGATATAAAATAATGATGTAAAAACAGGAATTACAATACGTCAACTTGTATCGCATCTCATTGTACCCATCACGCATTTTTCGGTTCATCCGTCATTTGCAGGATGGGTATCTTGATTCAAGGAGGATTTAGTCATGAAAGTAACTTACCACGGACATTCTGTAGTAAAGATCGAAACGCAAGGCACTATCATTTTAATTGATCCTTTTATTACCGGAAACGCACATACCGATCTTGATCCATCCTCCATAGAAACAGACGTTATTCTGCTGACACACGGGCACGGCGATCATGTGGGAGATACCGTAGAAATTGCAAAACGCAACAATTCACTGGTTATTGCTTCACCCGAACTCGCCGACCTGCTCGGATGGGAAGGCGTTCGTACACATGCCATGAGCATTGGGGGTGCGTATACGTTTGACTTCGGGCGAGTGAAATTGACACAAGCTTTCCATAGTTCAAGTTATGTAAACCATATTTCAAAAAAAATTAAGTATACCGGCATGCCAACAGGAATTTTACTTACCTCCGAAGGAAAAACGGTGTTCCATGCAGGAGACACTGGCCTGTTTTATGATATGAAAGTGATTGGTGATCGCCATGCCATTGATCTCGCTTTTCTCCCCATTGGAGACAACCACACCATGGGACCCGAAGACGCGGCTGTGGCGGCTGAATGGCTTCAAGCCAAACAGGTGGTACCGATTCACTTCAATACCTTTCCGTTCATTCAGCAAAACCCGCATTCCTTTGTCGCGCTGTTGCCTAGTGGAGTAGGGAAAGTTCTAGAAGCCGGCGAAGGAATTGAACTCTGAGTCTCATTTGTATATCAAAACGGAATAATCGTTGTATTCTCAACAAAGTTCAGCTAAAATAAAGCTACAAATTTTATATCATGCTTGTTTTTATCCCCGGGTAAGAACGATGAAAAGCATTGAGTCTCGATCCCCACTAGGGCCTATGTCATGTAGGAGGGATGAGATTCAGTGCTTTTTTTGATAAAGAAGGAGGCATACCAGGTGCGATTTTTAAGTGATCACGATGTCAGACAAGGATTGAATGTACCTCAGGTGATACATTTAGTGGAAACAGTTTACAAGGCTAGGAGTGAAGAGAACACGGAGACTTGGCCGACAATCTTCTACGATTTTGTTCCAGGCAAGGCAGATATGGATATCAAATCAGGATATTTGAAGAGTGATAAGGTATTTGGACATAAAACAATTACATGGTTTGCCGAGAATGAAGCGAAGCAACTCCCCACGTTGACGGGCCTTATAAACGTATTTGATGCCGATACAGGCAGACCCTTAGGCATAACCGAGGCATCCTATATTACGGGCATACGTACAGGTGCTTCGGGGGCAATCGGAGCAAAATACTTGGCAAGAAAGGACTCTGAAACTCTCCTTGTCGTAGGCTCTGGCAATCAGGCGATCTTCCAAATCGCTTGTGCCTTATCCGTGCTTCCGAACTTGAAAACGGTTTGTGTGGCCGGTAGGGACCAAGAGAAGCTGAGAACTTTTGTAAACACCTTACCACACCGACTTCAATCTGAATTTGGTACGAACATAGAGAGCGTTACGTTTGAAGCAGCAGAATCGTTAGAAGAAGCTGTAAAAAGCAGTGATATTATCATCACCGTCACATCATCCAGAACGCCGATCATTAAGAGGGAGTGGGTAAAAGAAGGCACACACCTTTCTTGCATAGGTGCAGATATGACGGGAAAACAGGAGATTGACTCCAACCTAGTGTCACAAGCCATCTTATATGTAGATGATCGGGAGCACTGTATACACGTGGGTGAGATTGAGATACCGCTGAAAGAAGGCAAGATTACAGAAAGCCATATACGCGGTGAGATCGGGGATTTAATTTTAGGAAAAATAAAGGGAAGAACCTCAAACGAACAAATCACTATATTTGATGCGACAGGAATGGCGATTCTGGATATATATGCAGCGAAAATGGCATTGCAGACTGCAGAGGAACGAAATCTCGGCGTTAAAATTGACATCTAGGGAGAAAGAGAAATGACTTTTAACTATGAACATGTGTTACAAGCATATGATCGTATCAATAAATACCTGAAGAAAACACCACTTGAAGAGTCGTTCTATCTAGGGGATCTGAACAGAAGATACTTTTTCAAACTGGAGTCCTTCCAACGAGCAAAGAGCTTTAAAATCCGAGGGGCTTTAAACAAAATGATGACACTATCCGAGGAAGAAAAGAACAGAGGTGTTGCCGCCATTTCTTCAGGTAACCACGGTAGTGCTGTGAGCTACGCGGCTTCCATTCTCGGAATTCGTCCCGTCAAGGTGTTTGTTCCCGAAACGACAGCCCAAAGCAAAATTGATAAAATGAACTATTTCGGAGCAGAAGTGATGAAATTAGGTAAAGATTTTGACGAGGCTCATACGCTCGGCATGAAGTACATTCATGAACATCATTTAACGTATATTGATCCTTACTACGATGATCCGGAGATTTATGGTGGACAAGGCACGATAGGCATTGAAATTTTAGAACAAAACCAGGATATTGATACGATCGTCGTTCCAGTAGGCGGTGGGGGCCTGATTACAGGGATTGCGGTTGCTGCCAAATCGATCAAGCCGTCCATTCGAATTGTTGGAGTGCAAACCGAAGCCTGCCCAGCCATGATTAAATCTTACGAAGATCATACTTTATATGAACAATATCCTAGCGAGGAATCCCTCTGTGACGCACTTCTTGGTGGGGTTGGAAAACTGAGTTACGAGATGGCTAAAGATTATGTTGATGATTTTATTGCCGTGTCGGAGCATTCGATTGGCCGAGCCGTAAGTTTTCTGGCCAAAGAAGAAAAATACATTATTGAAGCAGGAGGCGCTACTGTAGTTGCAGCAATTATGGAACAGAGGGAACGAATCGGTGGTCGAAATGTCGCACTTGTGTTAAGCGGTGGCAACATTGATGGAGATGTACTCCTGAATATTTTATCCAAATACTAACACTTACACTTCATACTAAATACATGTTTAGTTGTTTTCGGTGAATTATACCTGTAAATCAATAACCCTCTTACCTGTGGAGAGAACGCTCTATAGGCATGAGGGTTATTTTCGTTCAACGAGCATGTCATATTAATAATTTGTTATCGAAGTTATCGTTTTATCATGTTGACTTCGGAGCGGTGAATCTATACTGAATATACGGAGATACAACAGAGCTGACGCCTATCTCTGCAAAACATAGAGAAAGAAGGGGAGCACACGAATGAGTAATGCAAAAGCCACCACACCCACACAAGCCGATGTGATTCGTCCGAGTCCCCGGCGCACCAAACGCAAAAAAGGCTTTAAACGAACACTGGTACTGGATCTTATGCTACTGCCAGCAGTCATCTTGACGTTCATATTTGCGTACATACCGATGGGCGGATTGGTCATTGCTTTTCAGGATTACAAGCCCTGGCTCGGGTTTGCCAAATCTTCCTGGATCGGCCTGGAACATTTCCAATTTCTGTTCAGCATGCCGGAGAATGTGCAGGTGATCTGGAACACTTTAATTATTGCGGGAATGAAACTGATTGGAGGTCTGATTGCACCATTGGTCTTTGCCTTACTCCTCAACGAAGTACGGAAGGAAACCTTCAAGAAGAGTATACAAACGTTCGTTTATCTACCGCACTTTCTATCATGGGTTATTCTAGGCGGAATACTGCTGGACATGCTCGCAACAAAAGGCATGATCAATCAGTTTCTTGGGGCCGTGTTTGGCCTGGAACCAATCTTTTTCCTCGGAGAAGGTACCTGGTTTAGAATCGTTGTCGTCACCAGTGATATCTGGAAAGAATTCGGATTCGGCGCGATTATCTTTCTTGCCTCGCTGGCTGGCATTAATCCTGCACTGTATGAGGCAGCAGAAGTGGATGGAGCGAGCCGGTGGCAACAAACCTGGTCCATTACGATTCCTGCTCTGATTCCGATCATGATTGTCGTAGGCACATTGTCGCTCGGAAATATTTTGAACGGAGGATTTGACCAGATTTTCAATCTATACAACCCACTCGTTTACGATAAGGGCGATATCATTGATACCTTCGTTTATCGGGTAGGTCTCATCGACGGGAAGTTTGGATTCTCGGCTGCAGTCGGGCTGTTCAAGTCGGTTGTCGGATTCGTTCTGATTGTGTTCGCATACCGTGCAGCTTATAAATTTGCAAATTACCGTATTTTCTAGAAAGGAGACCTTACCGGCATGTATCATAAAACAAAACCTTACAAAGTTTTCACCGTGTTTAACTATACGTTCTTAATTTTATTATCGTTACTCTGTATTATCCCGTTGATCCACATTCTCGCGGTCTCCTTCAGCGGTAAAGCAGCTGCCAATGCGAATCTGGTCGGACTCTTTCCGGTTGAATTTACTTTGGATGCTTATGAGAAAACGTTGGCTAATGAAAACTTTATACGTTCCCTATGGGTTGCTGTACAGCGAACCGTGCTGGGTACACTTCTCAGTATGATTGTTGTCATTCTGGCAGCGTATCCGTTATCTCGCGAAAATAGAAGCTTCAAACGTCGTAATATCTATACGTGGTACTTTGTATTTACGATGCTGTTCAGTGGAGGCTTAATTCCATTTTACATTCTTATTCAGAAGCTTAATTTGCTCAATACGATGTGGGTGCTTATTCTGCCCGGAGCAGTATCTGTCTGGAATATGATTCTGTTATTGAATTTCTTCCGCAATGTGCCTAAGGAGCTGGAGGAGGCTGCTTTCATTGATGGTGCAGGTTATTTTCGGACATTGATTTCCGTCTTTTTACCTGTGTCGATGCCAGCCATCGCTACACTATCCCTGTTCTCCATGGTAGGGCACTGGAACGCCTGGTTCGATGGTTTGATTTTCCTGACGGATCACGAAAAATATCCACTCGCAACGTTCTTGCAGACGATCATCGTTCAGCAAGACTTTAGCAAAGTTTCCGTGCGTCCCGAAGACCTCGAGAATATCTCACAACGGACGATCAAGGCGGCACAGATTTTCATTGGCATGGCACCGATCTTGGTGGTGTACCCCTTACTGCAACGCTTTTTCGTTAAAGGGATTGTACTTGGTGCTGTTAAAGAGTAAGACCAATTCAGGGTTAACTAAATTTTATATGATATGGGGGAGACAACATGTTAAAAACATGGAAAAAGCCGCTTCGCATTCTGATGGCTGCTACAATGTTATCTGGTGTACTCGCAGCATGCAGTAACGATTCTACATCACAGAAAAATCCTAGCGACAGTAATGAATTTTATTCCGCACCGTTTGAAAATGGTAAGTATGTTGAACCGGTTACCATTTCGACGGTATTCCCAATCACTAGCAGCCTGAAATTCAAAAATGGGGAAAACATTGAAAATAACGTTCATACCAAGTGGGCTCACGATACACTAGGGATCGATATTAAGTACTTATGGACGGTCAGTGAACAAAATAATGCTTACCAGACCAAACTTCGCCTAATGCTCACATCGGGTCAAAAAATGCCGGATATTATCTCTTTCCGTGGCAGCCAGACATTAATCAGTGATTTAATTGAATCGGGTCAATTCGTGGATGCAGGAGAACTGTTCGATAAATATGCTTCGGATACGTATAAAAAAGCGATGGCGGAAGATCCGAATGTATGGAATCCCTACATCCGTGATGGTAAACGAATGGCAATTCCTATTCTGGAGAACGCTTACAACAATGATCCAGTGATGTACATTCGTGAAGACTGGCTTAAGAAGCTGAATCTGAAGGCACCAACAACATTAGATGAATTAGAAACGGTAATGGATGCCTTCGTCAATCAAGACCCGGATGGAAACGGGAAGAAAGACACCGTTGCTCTCTCTGTAGGGTTCAAAAACAATTTGAACACATGGATGGCAGAATCCGGCTGGATTTTTGGTATGTTTGGAGCGATGCCGAATCAGTGGAATAAAGCAGCAGACGGTTCGCTTGCATACGGCTCTATCCAACCAGAGATGAAACCGGCACTGGAGAAAATGAAAGAGTGGATGCAGAAAGGTTATATTGATAAGGAAGCGGGACTATATGATGAGCCTAAGGCCGCTGAAGCATTCACTGCCGGCAAGTCTGGTATTATCGTTGGCCCTTATTGGATGACAGGCTGGCCAATCCCGGATCTGCAGCAAAATGTGCCAGGTGCTGAATATAAAGCTTATCCACTTCCTGCTGGTCCCGATGGTAAAATGGGACGCCACGGAACACCAATTAGTACGGGTGCTGTTCTGATCAACAAAGATATGGAACACAAAGACGCTTTCTTTGTATACCAGAACTATCTGTTTGATCACTGGGCTAATCCGGACAGCACAACATTCGTACACGGGTTTGCCAAAGGATATGATTATGATATCGGCCCTGACGGTGAGGTATATAAAGAGCAGCAAAGCGACAAAATTCCGGGCGGCTGGATTGATGCGATCCGTTATTCATTAACCTTTGATGGAGCGATCATTCCTAACCTGATGATGAATACGTTAGCTGATCTTGCGAATGGCAAAGAGCCGACCACTCAGTATGAGAAAAACCTGGCGGACCGAATCCCTGAACAGATTAAGGCAGCCAAAATTGTCATTGATCAAAAAGATATTGTAATGCCTCAGATGTTCACGGGTGTTCCAACGAAAACACAGGTTGCCAGAGGCGATATGCTGACCAAGCTGGAGAAGGAAGTATTGAACAAAATCATTTATGGCCAAGCGCCGATTGAAGAATTTGATACTTTTGCGGAGCAGTATATGACTTCTGGAGGTAAAGAGATCACCGAAGAAGTCAATGCATGGTATGACACGATAAAATAAAAAAACGAACCGCGCTTTACGTACAAGGGGTTTCATTGACCTGTGTACGTGAAGCGCGGTTTTTTACTTTGTTTTATGCTACTTTCTTCACGATATGCCGCATTACTGTTCCCGGTATTCCTGCGGTGTCATCCCGAATTTATCACGAAACACCTTGATGAAATATTGGGAGTTGGCATACCCCAGTTTTTCGGAAATCTCATATACCTTATCCTGCGAATGGTTGAGCAGGTAGAGGGCAAGATCCATTTTCACGCTTAAAATATACTCACTTAAGCTGATACCTTGAAATTGTTTAAATAGCTTGGAGACGTATACCGGATGCAAGGATACATGATCTGCGATCGATTGAAGACTTAGGGAGTGCAGATTAGCAGAAACAAATGTCTTGATCTGATGAATAACGTCATGTTGCTCATCAAAAGACTGTTCTTCCAGCTTAATACGCAGCCGATCAAGCATGTTATCCGCCCAATCCGTAAGTTGGGAGACTGAACGAAAGGGCACACGTGGAACCCGTTCGTTTCCTACCAGATCGGACAACAGCGCTTGGTTTTTGTGGGCAATGTAATGAAAGGCGGATAACAATACAATCTGAATCTCATCCAGATGTTCTTCGGTTTGTTCAGGTAGCGCACTATATCCGATCTTAATTCGGTGTAGACGTTCTTTGAATACTTCCCATTGTGCCGTTTCAAGTAAATGATTGAAGGTTGGAGGTTCATATAATATATGCAAAGAACGAATGGATACGGGGCGATAACTTTCCTCGAGGGAAAGGAAGTATCCCGTGCCGTTACCTACCTGCTTTTTGAGAGCCGATAGGGCTTGCTCGTACATGTCACGAATATCATGCTGAAGTCTGCCTCCATGGCTAAGAATAACCGAAATGCCACCTTTCAGGTACTCATTAACATTGTGGTGCAATTGCAGCGAAAGATGGGTGAGATCTTGATCTTGTTTTTGCTTCGTAAGCTGCTCATTATGATTCGTGTCTGGTGAAGTATGCCATTCGTTGTTGTCAGCAGGTCCAGCAGGCTTTAACAAAAAGACCAAATAATCGTATTGATCCCTGCAATGCCAGGTATGAAAAGCCGTATTAAATAACTCACACGCAATGTTGGTCACAGCGTATTCAAACAATTGCAAGCTGGTCGTTGTATACCTGGTGAAATGCTCTTCCAACCGCACCAGAACAAGCTGCACATTATCTTCCGCATTGAAGGGTAACTGATAATGGCCCAACTTATCGTTCAGAACATCTTCTGAATAACGATTACCTTCAATCAGTTGATTCAGTAATCTGTCCTTCAGCGAAGGCAGATGCTCACGAAATGAGTTCATGGCTTGTTCATAGGACAAAGCCCTGCGAATCTGTTCTTCAATGGACAGCACTGTTTTTTCGAGACAGGATGCCAGCTTTTCGACATCCAGCGGTTTCAATAAATACTCGACAACACCATATTTCGTCGCTTCTTTGGCATACTCAAACTCGGCATAACCGGTAAGCAAAATGCAGGGAAGGTTGGGTTTTACCGCCTTGATCTGCCGTATCAGTTCAAGTCCGTTCATGACAGGCATTGAAATATCAGTGATCACAATGTCTACCGTTTGTTCCTCCAGAATGGATAATGCCTGCATGCCGGAGTATGCTTTGTGAATACGCTCAATACGGTATTGATCCCATGGGAATGAGATCTCAAGATCGTCAATCACATAGGATTCATCGTCAACTAACAGAATCTGATGCATCTGCAATATCCTCCTTATGTATAGTAATGATGTACGTGGTACCTTCATATAAGTTAGATTGTATGGACAAGCCCGATCGTTTGCCATACGTAAGCTTGATTCGCTGATTTACATTTCGGACTCCAGTTCCAATCTGTTCTTCTGGACGTGTTAATTCATCCATATGCTCACTGATGAGTGCAAGCCGTTCTGCTGGCATGCCTACACCATTGTCTGCAACCGTGATACGTATGAACTCCTGATCCTGCTCTGCACGAATTGTAATTTTCCCAGGACCCATGGAAGGTTCTATCCCGTGTTTGACACCATTTTCAACGAGCGGTTGCAGGATCATGCGAGGAATGCGAATAGATAGAAGCTGTTTTGGCACATGAATCTCACAGGTAATACTCTTTTTTCGCATATGTATGATGGACATGTAGTGATTCACAAAACGGAGCTCTTCACCAAGCGTTGTATCCATATCTTCAATGCGGTGAATATAACGGCAATAGGCAGCCAGTTCCAGGGTCATGGCGGTTACCGATTCATAGTCTTTGACACTGGATTTGCTCTGAATATAGTTGAGGCAGTTATATAGAAAATGTGGATTGATCTGGGCTTGATACTGCTTCAACCTGGCCTCTTTGACCGAAAGCTCTCCAAGTAGCACCTGCTCGATTAACGTCTGAGTATTCTCGGCCATTCGGTTAAACGACCGGCCTAATATTCGAAACTCAAGAGTCTGGGTTTCATCAACACGGCTGGAGAAATCTCCCCGGTCAAAACGATCAATCGCTTTACGCAAACGAATAATCGGTTGTTGGATCTGATTTCGCAGCGCCAGAGTGTACAGTAGAGAGAGCAGAAGCATCGCCATCAGCGCCAGCACAAATAATGTATTGTTACGTGAGATAGATTGCTGTAGCTGATTGGTAAGATGGTAATCAATAAAGTACAAATCGAGAATACTTGCTTTCATATAACTGATGAAATAATTCTGATCCTGAAATTTGATTTCGAAGAAACCGCTATCATTTCTAATATGTGGAATAACCTGTGCGTCAGCTTCGGCAAGTTGTGAGGAGCCTGCTCCACGGATTGCTGTCTTAAAATGCGAATCATAGAGCATTGGTGTCCCGGAAGTATATTCAGACATCATTTTTTGCAACACCTCCAAGGATATTCGAATCTCGATGTACATTGGTCCTCGATGTCCCTTGGTAAGATGCGAATAATACCCCGTACCATCCTTGTTCATATGTAACGTCCATTTATCCAGCGGATCTTTGGACATGACAAACGGCTGAAATGAAAATTCACGGTCCGAAGATACGGTAGCCTTCTCATCTGGATAATATAGAATGATCGTATTGTTCCAAGCTGTTGAAGCACTGTTAAGGGCCAACTTCTCCATTAGCTCGAGTTTGGCTTTGTATTTAGCAAAATCATTCCCGAAAGTGAGAGCATACGTATATCCTCTAACCGACTGATCCTCGGATAATGTCAGCGCATTTATTAATACCTGCTCAAATTGATTAGACAGCTGGGAGGACATGAAACGTACTTCGCCCAGTTTATTCTTCTGCAGCTCACGCTGAATTTCATCTACGTTTAATCGATAGATCCACCAGAAGATCAGGATGATTAGTACAAACATCAAAACCAGGCCCAGCGCCAGTTTTTGAAAAATAGAAGCGTTTTCTTTTGAAAACTTTTCCTTCAACATATTTTCCCCCCTGTACAGCAAAGAGCATAATGACTACCCTTTATTCTACAATAACTTTTTGTACAAGGGGAAGGAACTTGAATCTTCTAAAGTCATGGGCGTCCTTGGAATGAGCTGAATCCAGCTTTAAAAAGGACGTGTTCTGTCGTATTTTAATAAAGCAACCGGCTCGATATAAGACAAATGTTGGCGGATATTTATCAATTATACGAAATTTGACACATGAAAAATCTATGTTATTATGTATAACAATAGAAAAATTTTACACATTAAAGAATTGCTGTAGTTAAATTGAATTTTATTGGATAATCCAATGATTCTACATAGCATTCTGCCCATATACTTTACCCTTCGCTAAAAAAGTCAGAATAGTTTTCGTATTGTACTTTGGAAAAGGTCACGACGTAAAATTACATGACGCTCTTCTTATTCTACTCAAAGTTGAAAGAGTAAATCCCGCACATTCTTTGTCCAAAATTTCAATACAAAACTCATATTACTCAATCTCACATGATCTCTTTTGTATCACATCATATTTGATAGACTTATCAACAAAATAACACGTCAGATTATTCAAAAAGGATGGTGTTATATATGCATTCTAAAGAAGTAGGGATTCCTTTTCCTATTGAAAGTAAGATAAAGTCAAAATATGAAATATTAGAATCTAATGTATTGAAAACCCTGGAACAAAAGAGGAACAAACTTCCCTTAAAAATAGAAGATAAACTATGGATTTATAACGATAATTTGATTAACAGAGTTACTTTTGCTAAAAAAACACATGATCGATTAGCTCATACAACGAATCTAATTACCATTGGAGGTAGATGGGGAACTGAGGGGTTTAATTCCATTGCACCTCTGATCTATACAATCGTTTCTTCCTTTCTCCATAACGGGAAACACCATCTTCTAAAAAGCCATGCACCTGAGATTCTGTATCTTTTTCCAAAATTCCGTTCCGAGTCTCCTTTTGTGAATGCTCAAAATCTTGAAGATATTGCACTTCCTCCATCACGTCGTAGGTTACATAAAGAATCGGAACAAATGTTCAGAGTTACACAAGCCATTGTAAAATTGTTATTAGAATATACAAAACATCTGAATCACACAAACACCATAATTCTATTTGACCAGATCGACAGAATGGACGAACATTCTCTTCGATGTTTTGCCCGCTTGTCTAAGTGTATTGAGCATCATCCCATTGTCATTGTTGCAACCGTATCCGAAGCCAGTGAACGTGATTCCCGTTTCCACATGGCATCACATAACGATATCTGCATGCATGTCAATCTGGCGGAAAACAGAAATAAATTACTTGAAAGTCTGTACCATCAAATCAAACCTAGTATATATGAATTAACAGACTTGAAAGATGAGAACCTAAGTGACTGCTCATACGAAAATTCATTAACCATGCAGCCTGTAAACAATGATACTCACAAATCAGCACAGCTTCTAGACAGCATTACCAATGGAGATGTAGACCATCTTGATGAATTGTTACTTGAAGCGCTAGAGATCAGTGTTTTCACGCAAAATTATGAACATGCGCTGTTTCTCATCAATAAGACATCCCCGTATATCCACAATCTGAGGAAAGAGACACACGTTGAACTATGGATTTATATGGGCTTATGTTATGCATTCATGGTTGAATATGATAAAGCATTAGCTATATTCAAGAATGCACTTTCCCTTACAGAAGATACATTAAAAAAGTCGGAATTACATTTGTATGTAGCATTGCTGTGTACGAAACGTTTGAACAAACCATTAGTAGGAAGGGAAATTATTGATCAGGCACTCCAGAGTATTGAGGGAACAACCGGTTCCGAAGTAGAAGTGGAGCGTACTTGGTTACATAACCTAAGGGCACTTACCTTCGTGGGAACGGGCGATCTGGCTCAGGCATTTAAAGAGTGCAAACAAGGGTTGGAACATATAAAAGAGGGCAATCGGAAAGAAGATGCTATCCATATCAAAATCAACTTAATCTCCAACATATCGGTCTTATTTGAATCGATGAAGAAGGTAGATGCAGCCCTCAAACATTGGTCAAAATTTGAACCGTTTGTCACACATTCAAGCCCGGTTTTTACGAAGCATTATTTATATAGAAAAGCAGGCCTGCTTTTTAAACTTCAGCGATATGCTGAAGCTATTGAGTCATTAGAAGATAGTTATCGAATTGCCAAAGAGATGAATGATGCTTTTCATATGGATATCATCGCCAGAAGCATAGGAGCCATATATTTCGAGCAGGAAATTTACGATAAAGCGACGCAATGGTACAGCCAAAGTCTTGATTCCAAGCTGGCTCTTATGCAAGATGAAGATCTTCCACGGGTTGCAACGGCGTTAGCCATATGTCTGGAAAGACAAGGAAACGGGGAAGCAGGGAAACAGGAAATTTTGAATAGCTTAAAAGTTCAATCCCAAGGAAGCGCTGCGCAAAAAGCATCAGAAATCGTACTAAAATGGGATCAAAAAAGAGATGAGACGTGGGAGAGTTACGTAAAATGGTCAATCCAAAAACCAGAAACCAAACTAAATCGACCTTTTGATCTTACTAATCTTTATTATGAAAAAGCGGAGAGAATCCGTGTGGGCTAAAACATCCACCTGGGAATGGTTAAAACCCTATGTTTTACGTAGCACATCTCTCCCTATTGAAGATATTCTTCAGCTAAGAGTAGTTAAAACGAAGGATTATTTTCATCAATGGCAAAAAGCTACGAAAGTTTTGAACGATTGGTGCAGCCAATGGATTGAAGAAATAAGAACTATTCCGAAGCAAAAGATCCTACTTTCCCAACAGCGTAGAATCATCCGAAGAATAAAACAGAAGAACCCTTTAACTGAAAATGATAAAACAACGCTACTGAACTTGCATATGGAAGAGAAAATCCAATTTTATTCACTTAAAAATCAAGAGTTGGTCCAGCTTGAAATCTTAACTCGTAATACATTTGAGCAAGAACTCGGACTTGTACAACAAAAACTATTTGAACTGTATCAATCGGAGCGTTATGATCGAGCGCTTTATACAATTAACTCGGCATTTTGGAGTTTTTATCAATCTTATAAGCGAAAAAAGCATACAAAGCATAGTCAGAAAAGACAAATGGGAAGAACTCTTTTCGCCTATATTCAACGTGTTACCACAAAAAACGATACGATGGGTGAATTTGGCCCCATTAGTTATGGCGTTTTAGATCAAGGAGCACCCCTTAAAGAAAGAAAGATTATAGAGAAAAAAGCATTCATGTCACATCAAGCGCTACAAAAAATATTAACTGCTATAAAGCATGACTTGGGTACAAATGCAGCGGAGTGGAGACTTCCTTCTTCCGCTGTAGATGGCTTAGATGAATTGCAGCTTCTTCTGAAATCAGGAGATTGTAATTCACCTAAATGGTCCGCTGTATTGTCTGAGATCAAGCACAATCTAGAAAAGTATGGAAGTAGTTTTTCACCCATTGAAAAGAGTAACACCTTAGCTAAAATCGAAGAGATGTATACCGAAATTACAGGAGAGCATTATCAAGGTAAAAACACCCAATATTTTGCTGACAAAACCTTAGTATACGAGGAGTGTTACGATCAGCAATTTTTGCCCGTCGTTATCTCGGAAGATCTTTGGCAGGAATTAGACCAAACGATATTGATCCAAGCAAAACTTCGATTAGAGCGGTGGAAGGCATTCCAGAGAACGGCAGTACAACAATTTGAAAAAATAAGTCATGGCCGTTCATCCGTACCAGTAAAGAGGTGGATATCGTATTGGCTTCGGAATCCTGCAGTTATTGAAAATCAGTCCATGGTCAAGTTTCTAGAGAGTTGGTTAGTTGAAGATCAGGGGAATTTTTACATTCAAGTGCCTCAAAACGTATTGCAAGAATGGAGATCAGAAATGGACTCATTCAGGTGGCTTCTTTCTCCTGATCTTATGATCATTGGCAATGAAAGCAAAACAGGAATTGAAGTTTCATCTATTGTTATAGGAGAGCTTCATCATGGATTTACGGGTGATGGGTGGATGCAATATTTTAACATCGAAAAAGATAAGATACGACAAACGGTCCAGAACGCCTTACAAGTCGAACACAGCACACAGTCGTGGGCCAATTGGGTATTTAAACGCACGATGAAAAGCACCCCACAAGAATATCCAGGTCTTTGCGTTGAATTAACAGGTGTCTCTGAATCGATCAAGGAGAATATTTTGTCTTTAGAGCAACTCGAAGTGCGAATTAAAAATAATGAAGTAGCTCTTTTTATAAAAGACTCGCAACAATGTTTACATTTTTATTCTCCTTCTCTTGGATTTAAAGAGGAAACCTTTTTCCCATTTGCTCTATTCGGTACACCCATTTTTGATCCACCTAAATCGATATCAAAAGGTAGACACGCACCCGTTAAAGTAGGAAGAGTCACCATGATACGCGAACATTGGAGATTTGAGCCTTCAGATTGGGTCGGTGGGCAGAACTTATCCGATTGGTTTCAACAGTTTGAGCGGCTGCAAAAGATCCAAAGCAGATTTAATTTACCAACGGAGGGTTTTATTCACTTTTCGCACGAACAGAAGCCCATGTGGTTCGATTTTGACAATCCTTTTTGTATTGATCTGTTTTTTACCGAAGCCAAAAAAGCAAAATCTTTCATTTTCACAAGAATGGACCCTTCTTTCCGGGATTTGTGGATGAAAGATAAGTATGGCCACTACTGTTCCGAATTACGAACTTTTCTATATAGAACAGAAAAATCGATTTAGCGTTATGGATAGTCTTTATTATACCTTGTGAAGGAGGTGATAAAGATGGCTGACACAGTTGAATTGGAAGAATTGGATCTGGAGTTAGATGACCTTGATGATATCGATTTCGAATTGGAAGAGATCGAAGATAAGATTGCACCTTTAGCCCTCTGATAATACAAGCTTTTGAGTATAGGGATCGGCTTATCACAGCTGATTCTTATACTCACAATTTACGTGAAAAATGAACAATAAGGGGGATATGATGCAGAATATTCACCTGTTTGCTGAACAAAAGAAAACCGAGCTTCTCATTTTTAATAACCTTGAAAAAATTGAAATGAAAAATTGGATCGAAAAGGGTAGTGCTGTTCGTTTGAATCACGGAGCACATCGACAAGTCATCGGTATCTCTGATTTGAGTCCGGATTCTTTATATGCTGCTTCCAAACAACATTTAAGTGGAGAACAATTCCAGTTATTTAAACATTGGGATCCCAAGCATGAGAACAGCTTTGAGGATGATATGACAAACGAAATAGAACAATGGAACCACCATATGAATGAATTAGCTCTGAACTTTGCACCAGAGATCTTGTCTACAAGAGCTTATTGGAAATCTGTAAAGCAGCATGTGTGGTTTTATTCGACAGCAACAGGATTGCGGGAAGATATTAGACCTTGTTTCATGTTAGAGCTAGATGTAATCGCAAGAAAAAACAAAAAAATAACGAAATCAAATGTTACGAAAAGCTGGCTTTCACCAAAACATGTGCACATGAAAGACATTGAAAAATTAGTGTCGTACGCTGCCGCATCGGCGTTGGACAAGCTCCAGGCCAAACCATTTCACTCTGGAACATACTCGTTAGTACTAGGTCCTTTAGCAGCACCAGGCATCTTTCATGAAGTTGTTGGGCATGGACTTGAAGCAGATATTGCGGCTCTTACAGGAGCGGCATTCCATAACTGTAAAGGTGAAAAAATTGGCTCCGATAAACTTAACATTGTTGACGATCCAACCATTTTGGGTTTACCCGGGAGCTATAACATAGATGATGAAGGTATTACCGCCAAGTGCACACCATTAGTCGAATCAGGTAGAATATCTAACTATTTAAGTCATCTGCACAGTAATGTTGAGAGCAACGGACATGGACGTGTCCTCAATTATGCGCATCCTCCTCTAGTAAGAATGTCGAATACGTTTGTATTACCAGGAGAGGACGCACCACAAGAGATCATTTTGGAAACAAAATCAGGAATTTATATCAAAAATGCTTTTAATGGAGACGTAAATATGATTACTGGTGAATTCAAAATTCATGTTACTGAAGGCTATCTTATCGAAGATGGTAAACTAACCTCACCAATAGCGCCTTCTATATTAGAAGGGGACGGCCGTAAGCTGCTTCGTTCCATTGATCGAGTAGGAAATGATTTTCAGATCCATGCAGAAGTAAGAGGTGGTTGCGGAAAATTAGGACAATCACCTTTACCCGTTTCGTCCGGTTCCCCGACTGTAAGAGTACTCAACTGGGAAGTTCAGGCAATCGACTCATGAGCAAATATGCGGATTATTATGGAACAGAACTATTCCAGAAATCATGGGTCATGACCGAGATTGAGTCTCTTTATTCCGAGAGAAAAGGATGCGGAGGAGCGCTACGAAGGTGGAGGGAAGATCGATTCTATTCATGTATTCGCCCTTTATCCAATTATACGGATGTGAAAAATCAAGATTGGATTCATTGGGCTTGTGATTGCGGAGTAGCAGGGTCTGTACCGCAGCGATCTGATGAAACGAATATAAATCAACCCTGTTTGAACATTCACCAGCCTATCTCAAACCAAGTTATAGATCATATTTTGCTTGAAGGAAAAGAAATCATATATTCGATTCCTGACCTTATCGTGAGTCCGACTCTTTTTTTTGAAGCGGAAGAGAAATCCGTTTTTTATCAAGATACGGAGGGAAGAGAACTCGAGAAACGAGAAGCTCAATATACTGTATCTATTTTGGTCCAGGGGAAATCCCGTAGGGCCAGTACGACATTCTCTTTTCGTTCCATTGCAGATTTAGATTGGCAGTTACAGTGTGAACAGTTAAACGTTCAACTGCAATCTCGAGCAGATGGTCCAAGCAGAAGCGCAGAACATTCACGCATCATATTAACGGAGCAGGGGACAGAAGAGCTGCTCAAAGCTCTTGGAAATCTTTTTATTTCTGACTATATGGATGCAAATGTACCTGTACTTTGGCAAAAACAAGGGAAAAGAATTGCAAGTCCCACATTCACATTAACGGATTGCGCTCACATCCCTGATTTGCTTAGAAGTTCGACTTTCGACGATGAAGGAGCCATCTGTAGGGACGTTGAGATCCTCAAAAAGGGCGTATTTAATGAAGCCTTGCATTCACTCTCTTCATCAACTAAACGTAAACAGACGGCCAATGGCCGAGCATTTCGCAAAAATTATCAAAGTACTCCCAAAATCCAATACACAAACTTGAAGGTAGAAGAAGGTACTCTTTCGACAGAACAAATGATAAGTAAGAAGCTATCCGATTTTGTACTAAACCGCAGCTATGGTGGACATATTCGAGGCGGCAAACTCATCTTTGAAGCGGAAGGCTGGAGAATTCACAATAACCAATTAGCGGAGAGATTATCACAAGTCCGCATTGAAGCACCTTTATTTCAGATGTTACGTTCAATTGATCCAGCGACAGATGGATATCATCATACATGTAGTAAAGGATTTATATCTCCATCTTTGTATGTAGAAAACGTATCTGTATTCTATTAAAGGGGTGAGAAGATGAAGGTAATGAAAAGCGACAAACACGACCTGCTCAATTGGATAGACCAAGGAGCACTGGATCAGTGGTTCTCCGCTTGTCCAAGTGTTACGGGCCAGGAACATCAAGAACTCCCTTCTTTAGATGGAAGAGTGGCCATTCTGATCCAACTACAAAAGGACACATACACGCCTGCTCATTTACTTTATAAAATGTGGGACGTTTTAATTCATCCTTACATCGGAAAAAGTATTCAATTGCAACATGCCTATACCCCTTTGCATCAGGCTCTTGAAGAGGATGAGACAGGCTGGTTGACGCCCCTTCCAGCTCACTCAATGGATCGACAATTCTCAACTAACATGGAGAAAATACTGCGTATAGCCAATGATATGGTAAGTTGTTTGCTTGAAATTCGTGCGCAAACGCCTGAAATACAAGTCCCTTGGATTCTACAATTAAATGTCTCCTGCCTGGATAAGGTAAGTTTGATATTTCTGCAAAGGCTAATTGTTCGGACAAAAGACCTTCCGTTTGGTATCGCAACATATTACTTCAACCAGGAAAACATTCCATGTAAAGATCAAAACGTAAATCAGCTCATCCAGATCCGTGTAAAGGATTTTTACAAATCACTAGGTGTAGACCACTTAAAGGAAACGTCCATAATCAGATCATCCTATGAACCGTACCCCTTATTAAATCTATCTTTAGAAAAAGCACTTGTTTGGTGTGACGGATATGCAGTATTAGCACATGCTAACGAAGCACTTGACAAAGCAGTGAACGACGAAGAAGAGGCTGAAGTTTTATTTCTTGTCATGCGTGCCTATCTTTTTGAGAGGCAGCTCTCTGCAGCAGAATCAACGTTGCAAAAAATCACTCAAGCCCATAAATATTCAAACGATATTCGTGCAAGAGCAGCGATATATGATGCGTTGTTATTAGCGAATCATATCAAACGTCCTGAAGATGCCATTCACGTTGTGAGAAAAGGGATATCTTTTCTTCGTGGAAGGAACGATGAATCAGCCATTAGAGAAATGGCTTGGTTACATAATGTAGAAGCTTTAACTTATTACAGGCTTCAGCAACTGCCTCAGGCAGCGAAATCATTACAACAAGTTAAAGAATACATTAAGCAGCTAGGCGAGGAAGATGCAGCCCTGCTCTCGTCTGCATATGCCCAGAATTCAAGCTACCTTTACGAAGCTATCGGGAAAATAGATGCAGCGAAACAAGCCCAGCACATATTCATCCATAAAAATGCAGGACAGGAAGACCGTTTTCTGCTCCCGCACTGGTTCCGCATAGGATTTCTGGCAGGAAAGAAGGGAGAACTCGACCAAGCGCTAAGTTGGTTAGACAAAGCGTATCAATCTTGTAACCGGTTATCTGACTCTTACATGCAAGAATGGATTGCCAGAAGCACAGCATATCTATTACTTCATTCCAGGGAGATGGATCGAGCAGCATTATGGCTTCAAAGAAGCGCAGATCTGTGCCAAAAAATTCATCTTCTGCCAGAGTGGATATCTATCTCTACAGCTTTAAGGGCAGTCCGCCAAATCACTGGTGTATCAGAAGAACTGTCAGAATCAACAGTCAAACGAAACGTGATTTTATCCCCTTCTCAATTGAGAATTAGAAAAAAACAACTAGAACAGATCGAAAGAGGGGAGATTGAAATCTACCAGATCGTCCCGAAACCGAATTCAAGATTCTTTTATCCTTTTCATCATTTTTGGTTTTAAGGGAGGCACTTCATTTGTCAGAGATCATACCTTTACGCAAAAATAGAAGTTTTAATTTTTGGGTATCTGCCCAAATTGTTTCACCCATTGCAGAGAGTTTCTCCACGATTTTAATAACCTGGACGATTTGGAAAGAGTCCAATTCGACTACACTTTTGGCTTTAACCTTAATCCTTACGACCATCCCGCAAATTATCTTTGGCATGGTCGCTGGAGTGGCAACAGATCGTTTTAACCGCAAAAAAATTGTGATGTTTTGTAATGCCATAAGAGCTGTGCTCATGGTTGTAATGGGACTTTTAGCTTTTTCTAGCCTCTTAAATGAAATCATTTTTATGTTGGCTTCGTTCATATTAGGTTTTCTGCGTTTATTTGCGATGACCGCATACAGAGCTGCCATGCCAGGTATCGTTCATAAAGAGCAATTAATGAAAGCCAACTCCATAACGAACAGCGTGAGAATGGGGTTTTGGCTCATTGGACCGTTATTTGCTGGATTCTCATTAACGTTGCTTAGTACGGGACAAATTATGATTATGAACGCTATTCTATTTATAATTTCTGTATTTTTACTTATGCCTGTGCAGATTAAGCAAGTGAAGGTGGAGCATAAGAACAAAAATCTGTTCAAAGATTTAGGCGTCGGATTAAAATTGGTATCCCAAGATCGACTGATCTTCTCCATTTTTATTACGTTTGCCGCATTTACCTGTTTTGGTCGGGGGATTGCCCACTTAGGTAATCTGATGGTTTCAAATGAAATTGGCTTAGACTCTTCGGGTTTTGGTGTTCTTTCGAGCGCCGATGGGTTTGGATACCTGATTGCAGGCATTATTATGGCTCGTCTTGCAATTAAGAACAAATACCGTACAATGATGCTTGCTTGGCTGGGAGGCGGAATCGCATTTCTTTTCATGCCGTTTAGTGACTCCATCTGGCTTCCTCTGATCCTATTATTCATGGTAGGGATAACTCAACCCTTCGTCGATGTTCCTTTAGTTACGTTAGTACAACAAAGAGTGGCAGATGAACACTTAGGTAAAGTTTTTGGATTTCATACAGTAACGATCTGGATCGGGGAATTTATGGCTTATTCTTTATTTGGATATCTGTTTGGAGCTTTCACGCCAACTATGGTCTATGCAACTTCCGGTTTTATCGTAGGACTTCTGGCAATCGGAATGTTAATCTTTGGTCGAATCAGACTAAACAATGCGAATAACAACATTCATCAACCAGATAGTATGACGAAGAACATCAGTAATTAGGAGGTGCAATAATGACATTAGAAATGACAGCAGATCCTACACGGAAACAGTTAGACCGAGGAGAATGGCGTTTCTTCCCACATGTCATTCTTCGGAGTGCAGGATTTCCTTTACATTGGTTACAACAACTTTCTTTTCTAAAAACATCAGCATTGATTTATGAAAAGAAACAGCAAGAAGCCAAGTGTAAAGAAGCGCTTAAGGATTTTAAAGTCGCACTAAGAAACATGCCTGAATTGACAAATCGACAACGAAAGAGATTACATCGCCAACTGGATCTCTACACCTGGCCAGCAGGTGAGGGAAGTGATGAACTACTAGGTAAGATTGAGAATCGTCGGCTCATGGAAACAAAAGAATTATTCGATACATTGAAGGAAATATCCGATCAAATAAACACGGTCTTTGCAGACGAGTTAAGGAGAAATCGCCGACATTTGCAACAAATATTTATGGAAAATGAAAATCTTCAAGAAGCGACCTACCTGTCATCTCCGAACGCATATGAGACCGGATTACATTTGTTCATAAACAGTGAGCTAGATTCATCTCGTGCTAACAGCCAGCGAAAAAAGGAAAAGATGGCCACGAAGTATTTACAGAGGTTTACTTCAAAGAATGAAACGGCGAGTTTCTATGGGCCTTCTAACTACGGCGTGTTTACATCTCAACCTGGCCGGCTAGATGTCCGTGTTAACGGTAAAATACAGCGCCGAATATTTCTTGCTTACTGGGCAGTACAGAGCTTAGCTGACAAAATTGCAAATGATATACATGTGCAGCCATATCTGAAACCCAAACTCAGCCCATTTTTGAAAAGAGAAAATACACAGCTCAGACAAGTAGCAACGGACAAATTGCTTCGGCTTCCAAACTTATATCAACAAATTATTGAAGAGAGCAACGGAATAAAGAACGTTAGTGAGATTGCTCATGTTCTAGATTTGCCTTTAACCGAATGTCTGTCACGAATTTTGAAATTAAAAGAAAAACGTGTCCTGGTTCTTGAGGTGGATTTCCCCACTTCCGTATTTGAAACGTTTCACGAATTAAAAGAATGGATCCATCAGCTGCCCAATGACTGTGCTTCGAAGGCGGCCTGGCAAGAAATTGCCCATGAATGGTCTGACCTTTTAAACGAATGGAATCATAGCAGCACCTTTGAACAACGTCGAAAGCTGCTAAAATCACTTGAAATCTCCTTTGAAAAACATATCGGAGTTTCTTCTAGAAAAGATCAAGGAAAGCATTATAGCGACAGAATGATCGTATATGAAGAGGCTCATGGAGATGTAAGCACTTGTCTGATTGGACAGGATTTAAAGGAGCAATGGAAAGCGCAATTAACCCCTATTTTTCGTTTATTAACTTGCCGTGCTGGTATTGAACACCAGGCATTCACAACGTTTGCCTATGAACAGTATCAGAAATTTGAGAGCAAACCTAACTTTCTTTCCTTCGCACTGCATATGCAACAATGCAAACAGGATGCACTGGAGTACGTAAACAAAGAACTTCAGGCATTTGATCATAAGCTAGTTACAATGCTACAAGGAATTCCCCTAGATTCAGACAAAATCAATGTTACAGGAGAGGAGATTGAACGATTTTGTTCTCAATTTCCTTCAACAGATTTGGCTTTATTCAGCCCGGATGTAATGATGGCGGCGCCTGATGCGGAAGCGATAAATGAAGGGCAATATCAATTGGTATTGGGTGAAGTTCACAGTGGTATACAGGTATGGAGCGTGCTTGACTCCGTTTACCCTGAAAGAGATCAACTCAATGCGGAGATTTATCATCATTTAGGTGACCGTTTACAAGCCCTTTGGCTTGAACATGTAGGGCCAAGAGCACCCGGGAAGACGTTTAGGCCAGAACTAAGCGGGGGCATAACTATTGAAAACCTAGGTCGCTCCATGAAATCGCAAGATGAAGTAAGAGCGGTTTCCGAATTAGATCTAGTCTATGATGATCGCTTTTATATTGTAGAATCCGGACATAAAAAGATTATGGACCTGGAGACGGATGTTGAACCTCTTAATCAGATCTTTAGTTTCCCTTCCGTCAAGTCGTTTTCGCTTCATATGGGTGAACATACGCCCCGGATTGAGATTAATGGGGTCGTTTATCAGCGTGAACGCTGGAAACTAAACAGTCAAGAGATTCTAACGAGTGCGAGTGATCAAGACATTAACGATGGGTTGCTTATTGAATGGGCCATAGAGTTCAAAGAAACATATTCGATGCCTCGCTATGTATATGTGAGGGGAGATCGCGAGCCTAAACCCATTTTCGTTGATTTCGAAAATTTCTTCACCTTGGAATTACTGATTCAGCTTCTGAAGAAAAATGAGCTTGTAGTGATATCGGAGATGTTACCATCAGCGGATGATCTATGGTTTGAACGTCATGACAGCAAGTATACTTCGGAATTCCGGTTCAGTGTCATATATGAGAATCTGACCTAGCAGTATAACGTTAAGGTTAGGAGGAACTTATGAGAGAGAACTTTGATATATGTGTTATAGGAGGCGGCGTTATCGGTCTATCTATCGCCATTCATGCAGCGCAAAAGGGAGCGAAGGTTGTCATCGTAGAGAAAGGACAACTTGGTCAGGAAGCATCGGGAGGCCGTGCTGGCTTGTTAACTACTGTCTCCGAAGGATCAAGTGAGGAACATCCTTACGCTAGATTATCCAGAGAAGCACTTCAATATCTTCTCCATTGGATACCTGAACTTCAAAGCAAAACACAGATCAGCAGCGGACTGGTTCAACAGGATTTATTGAGACTGTCCATAAATCACGAAGAGACCTCAATTCTTGAGGATACCTTTCAGCTTCAATCCGCAGCTAATCCGGGGACAACCGTACTGAGCGCTGAAAAAGCTAGAGAGATCGAGCCTTTGCTATCTCCCCATATTCAAATGGCAGTCCGCAGTCCAGGAGAATACCATGTAGACCCGGTACAATATTCTCATGCCTTAGCAAAAATGGCGAGGAAGTTAGGTGTAACGATCAAAGAACAGACCGAGGCTGTTCAGCTAATTCAACAAAACCAAAAACTGCACGGAATTTTAACGAATCACAATGATCAGATTCGAGCTAAAACGACTGTATTGGCTGCTGGAGCATGGTCTGCTTTACTTGCAAGATGGGCCAAGCTAAAGCTTCCCGTTTATCCTTTAAAAGGGCAGATCATCGTACTAAAACAGGGAAATATCGATCTGAACGTTATGATTAACACTTCCAGAGGCTATATTCTCTCAAAGCCAAATGGCACTGTTGTGTTGGGAGCAACCAACGAAAGAGAGAAATTTAACAAAGCTATTACTCCAAAAGGGTTGGAACAATTGCTCCCCTTATTTGACTACGTGCCTGAGCTTAAACGTTGCGAAATTCAGGAATTATGGGCTGGACTTCGGCCTGCTACCTCTGATGGACAACCGATTATTGGAGCTGTCCCTGAATGGGAAGGATTTTATCTAGCGACCGGCCATACAAGGCATGGTGTCCTGCTTAGCGGTATAACGGGACATCTAGTAACTCAGGAATTGGAAATGAACAAAACTCCCAATCTGCTGAATGCGTTCGGCTTCGAACGGTTCACAGCTGCAGGAATGAGGTGAAATCGGTGATGTGGTCTTTTTTATCGGATTATATTGTACGCAGTACTGGATTTCCTCAACATCTGATGGACACGCTTTTATTTACAGAGACAATAAATCAAATTCAACATACAACTCAGCTTAGAGAGCAATTAGAAAAAGAACGGGAATGGTTTCTCACTACTTTTGATGAATGGGTTATTGCAGCACAACATATCTACCCTCAGGGAGATCCTGTGTTTAAAACGTTATACAACGTAAAAAAACGGATCACGAAATATGCTCCTTTATTAACTTATGACTGGCCTCACAATCTGCCTCCCGGGGAAGTATGGCTTAGAGAATACGAGAAGCAAAGAGCAACACTAGTGAAGGAAGAAGAAAACACCTTACATGTTCTGCATGAAGAGAAAAATAGGAAAACAATCCAGCTGCGATTCCTATTAAACCTAGCAGACATCCAAGAAGCCATCGCCCATTCAAACCCTGAGGTATGGAATTCGTTGAACAGCTATCTTCAAAAAGAGACAAGTTCAATGAAACCTTCCAGAAGACGTTATGAAGAACGAACCTATATTAGTTACTTACAGCGGTTTTTGTTCAAAAATGATACGACCAGTTTTTTTGGCCCATTAAATTACGGATCTTTCAAAGAACAAAATCAGAATATTGGTTTGACAAGAACGGGACACATCCCTAGCCAACGACGAACATTTCTTGCCTATTGGGCGGTCGAGTCTTTAGCTCATCAAATCAATCGCGAAGAGACATGGAGCCGGTTTTTCCCTCTGTCTTTACATGATAGTTTTTATCTGGACGATACAGGCATTGTGCATGCTCAGAGTGGTAAAAAAATAGGAACCCGAACCGAAATCATTAAAATTTTACAGCAATGTGACGGACTGAAATCAGCGAACGACCTACTCGGTAGCCATTCGGCTGCTGTTTTAAAACAGATGGAACTCTTGATCAACAAAGGTATCGTCATTCGAGGGTTCAGATTGACACCTTCCAAACATCATTTACTTGAAGACTTAATCAAATTCGTTGAGAAGTTACCCGAAAGCTCTCGGAAAGAAAGCTGGCTACTACATTTGAGTCAATTTAAGAAGTGGCAATGGGAGTACAGTAACGGAAACGCGGAAAGTAAAGTGAAGATTATTCAACAAGCCGGCGAACTTTTTAAAAATCTCACAGGTATGGAGCCATATCAATCATCAGGGAAAAATTATGCGGATCGTAGTTTGTATTGTGAAGAATGCGCAGGAGATGTGACCCAGTTCATTTTATCCGAAAAAATAAAGGAAGATTTAGAACATCGTATATCTCCTTTGTTAGATTGGGGCTGGACACTGGCTAATCAGAAGAAGAAATTGGCACAATCTCAAGCCAGGCAGCTGTTCAAGCAATTAAGTAACGATTCTGGGTCACAACAAGTTCCTTTTTTAGTATTTTTACTTGCTCTACAGCAGCAAAGATTTCAATTAGAGGTAGAGGGGGCATCGCCTTCTGAACTCTTGAAGAAGTGGGTTGATGAAGAGGAACTGCAACATAGTAGGGTCGTTGAACTGAAGGAGGAATGGGTGGAAAACGTCATCGATCTTCCAGAAGCAGAGCAGTATCTATGTGTTACGTCCCCAGACGTCATGATTCAAGCCAAAAGCATAGATGAAATCAATAAAGGAAACTTCCAGTGGATCATTGGCGAGGTTCATTGGGGAACACAAGGGATGAGTAATTTGCTTTATTATCATCCGAATCGTGATCCATGGATCAAAGAGGTCAAACAGGCTATCGAAAGCTTGCCTAACGGAAAGCATATTGTAAATGTGGTTTTAAAGCAGAGAGCCGGAAAAAATTTCTTTCTAGAAATTTTCAATCGAAGTATTACACTCATGGGTTATTCGGCGAAAAACAAAGATGACGTGTTGTCGTTTAGCCAATTATATGTGGTCGAAGAGAACGGGGAACTATTGATTCGGGATATACATCATGAGCGGATTATTCCACACATGGGAGAACCAGACGATTTGGTATCGCTTGTTTTCTCTGAACCTAATGTTGTCGTACCCAAATTTAAACTTCCTGGGCATACACCACGGATTCTGTTTCGTGACATTGTACTGCAGCGTGAAACATGGACCATGTCAACCGAAGAATGGCACAGCATTTTGACAGCGGATGAGAATAAGCGTTTTATAGAAGCCTGGCTCTTAAAGGAGAAGTATCAACTTCCTGATGAGGTATTTGTGCGTCTGGAGAGCGAGTTAAAGCCGTTCTATATTCATTTCAAAAATTATTATCTAGTTGATTTGTTCCTTAAGCATCTGGTTCCAGAGCAGAATGTAACCTTCAGTGAATTACTGCCGAACCGAGACTCTACTTGGTTTGAAAATGAGAAGGGAAGCTATTGTTGTGAACTCAGGGGCATTATGATTCGCCCTCCCATAAAGCAGAACAGCCTTAAGGAGGAACTTCAACATGCTGTTATCCAATCATGAGAAGAAGTGGACGTTGATGGATAGAATGATCCTTCGAACGACAGGTTTTCCTTTTGACATGGTGGAGAGATTAAATTCTCAAAAAGTAGTCGTTTCACTAGAGCGTTGGGAAGATATTCAACAGCGTAAAGAAGAGTTGGCCAAACGGTATCTTCAAACCATTTACGATCTGATGATGAGTTGGGAATGGAGTCAGACGGAAAACGAGCAACACCACCACCAAGTGAACAAGGTTAGAAAGTACTTTTTTAAAAGAACCCCTATTCCCGGCGAAATGGTGCGTTGGTGGTTATCCAGAAACTACCCGAAAAAATGGAGGGAAATCCCTGTTTTGTGGAATGCTCTTTTTGAAGAGGAATCACGAGTTGAGTTAGAGGCAAAGGAGAAATTTGAACAAGAGTTCAGCAAAATAAGAGCAGGTCTTAAGGAAATTGCAGAAGATTCCCGTTTTCAGGAAGCAGTATATTTTAGCAGTCCGTCTGCTTATGAAGCATTGGAGAGGCACGCCAAGTTATGGCAACATTCTGGTAGGGAAGGCCCCTCTTTGAATAAAGAGGTTCGCAAAAATGAATCTTTAATCTTTGGTTATTTGCAGCGTTTTTGTACGAAAAACGATACAACCAGTTTTTTTGGGCCGATTAACTACGGGCGATTTGAACAAAAGAATGCTCGTTCGTTAGAAATACAGCATACAGAGGGAAGAACATTACAGAGAAAAGCAGCTACTTTTAGTCAATGGTGCATACGTGCAATGGCTTCAAAAATCAGTAGTGATCCTGCTGTTCTGAGACATATTGCTCCTAGTAAAAATCCGTTAGTTACCATGGTGGACAACAGACTAAGGTATCATTTCACGGACAAAACAAGGGTTCTTCCAGAAGTCTATCTCTCTCTATTAAAACGAATCGACGGTCAAACGCAACCACATGAGTTAGCCCGCTTAATAGATGAGCCCATTGAAAAAATAGATTACATGCTTGCACAACTCAAAAAAATTGGAGCGATTCGGCATGAGGTTGAGCTTTGTGCCACAAGGGTCCCATTACTAGAGGATTTAAAACGAATTGTAGAGCAACTACCTCCGGATGCTCGAAATCGTTGGGCTTCGTTAGTGGAAGAAGCTGTAACACTGAGAGATCAATTCGAAGCTTCGGCATGGCCTGAAAAAGCCCGTATTTTTGAAGCAACGGAAACGTGGTTTGGTTCGTGGCATGAAGATGAAGTTCGCCGTAAAGCGGGTACGCTCTATGGTGATCGGTTGATTCTTACCGAAGATTGTGTTGGCAGTGTAACCCATTTACAGATCGGCGGAGAGCTCTATGAACGGCTATATAATCAAAGCGTTCTCGTATTGGAATTTTTAAAAATCCCTGCAGCCTTGCGCTGGTTAGATTATCAGGAAGCCGCTCTTCTTGTTTATGAAAAATTAAGAGGGGAGAGGGACTCCATATCTTATACCGAGATCATTCAGAGTCTGGATAACCCTGGCGTAACTTTTGTTTCATCAAGAGTGAATGAATTTGAAAAAAAAGCAAGTTCAGTACTCCAGGAGACGACGGAGGGGTATGTGCTTGATAAGCATCAAGTAGAGCAGTTCATTCGAGAATATGAAGAAATCATAAATCAGGTGTATTCACGTGCACCAATTAGTTTTCCTAGCCCGGATCTCATGATTGCTGCCCATTCAGTAAGGGATCTTGAAGAGGGAGCCTACCAAATTGTATTAGGAGAAATACATGATGACTGGAGTACGATTTATGATGGTGTGTTCGGCTTCTTTCATCCCGAAAATGAGAAAGTGAAAAAAGAGATGCAGGATTTTATATCTGCTTTACCTGTATCATCTCAAATGTCTAGTGTTGTTTCTAACCGGCGCCATAAACATGTCACCCCGGAGTTACCTGGTTGGACCATTGAACTCGCATCGAAATCCACCAAAAGCAGGGAACACGTTATTCCTATTGGCGAAGTGAATGTTGTCAAACATGGAGAACATCTAACTCTTGAATATCAAGGCAAGGAAATCATCCTTTATCCCGGGGATGTCAGAACCATAGCTCATGGAGCATTCTCTTTACCCCGGATCATTTCAATAAACCTATTGGATTCGCATGATCGAACAATGTTACCTCGAATTTATGTTGGAGAAATGGTGTATCAACGAAAAAAATGGAAGATCAATACACGGGATTATCAAAGCCAGACTGTACCATCTGGATATGAACTTCTAAAAGAAGGTTACAAGTTCAAGGCTGCTCATCATCTTCCAACGCAGTTCTTTGTAAAGTGGTCGCATACTGAGAAGCCGGTATTTGTCGACATCCGAAATTACTGGGCTTTAGATTGGTTGTTCCGGATCATGAAAAATACTTCTTCTATTGAAATTACGGAATTTTTGCCTGCAGCAGACCAGCTATTCCTGGAGGGTGGACACGGTAAGCAAACCTGTGAATTCAGAATGGGATTTACATACTCCCATCAGCCATTTTCAACAAATTTAGAGGGTGTGTTAGCTAATGAATCTGTTAACAGATAATTCTAAAAATACTTCGCCGCATGAGCATGATTTTTCCAGTGGTTGGCAGTGGTTTGGGCATTTCGTTTTGAGAAGTACAGGTTTTCCTTTCGAATGGTTAGCTGAGTTAAGAATGGAGCAAACCTCACTCCTTTTAAACCAGGATTCCAATCAAGAGCGAGCGGAGATTGTCTTTGAAAAAGAATTCGCGGAGAAAAGAACCAAACTAAAATACTTTTTTGATACGGAAGACTTTCGGCAGGCTATCTTTATATCCAACCCAGATATGTATCAGCATATTGATCGATATATGCAACACTTTTCAGCTTCCCAAAGACCTTCCAAGGTAAAACGAATCGAAAAAAAACTATTTTCTTATCTCCAGCGGTTTTGCGCTAAAAACGAATCGGCTAGTTTTTTTGGTCCATTGAATTATGGAAAGGTAGATCGTGAAGAGCCTTGCTACTGGAATGGAGAATGGGATCATCGAAGCTATTTACAAGATAGAGAGTCCTTTATATCCTATTGGGCTGTTAAGGAACTTATTAAAGCTGTGGCGGCTGAAAAGGAACTTAGTGCCTACGTCCCGTTGCATATTTCTGCCCGGACTATTTTAGAGAAAAATGAAATTCAAATCTCTTCAGAAAATCGAATCAAACTGCCTGCACAGTTGATGTCTATATTACGCTATATTCAGCAGTATTCACCATGTCTTGCGGAAGTCATGGAGGTACATTCGCATCTTGCACCAGCACAAATTAAAAAATGGATAGATCAACTCACCTCCAAAGGAATTTTACGAAAGGAATGGGTGATCCCATCCACATTGGTTCATCCCATTTCTATGTTTTTGAAACAGCTTCGAGCTCTGCCAGATAACGAAGTGAAAGAAAAATGGTGCAGTGAATTACAGGAACTATGTGGAATAGCAGAGCAATTGGCCGAACAACCCATAACGTCCAAGATAGAATGGGTTCAGAAACTCGAAGAGAAATTTGAGCAACTAACGGGTAAGCCAAGTAGACGTGGCAAAGCTTCTTTATATGCAGACCGGTTTGTTTATTACGAAGATGCTCACGGACATATCAAGCATTTTACTTTGGGAGCCCCCTTTATTAAAGATTTGGAGTCCAAGATGTCAGGGGTTCTGAATCTGAGCGCAGCATACGGGGAAGAAGTGTGGAACCACTACCAGCAGCTTGGGAAAAATGTGTTCGAAAGAATGGAAACGGTAGATCGTGAAGGCGTTCCTTTTTCTAAATTTATAGAGCAATTAAGAGAGCACTACCCGGATATACCCACTTTGCCGTCATTTTCGCTTACACAACATCTGAGAGAAATGGTTGAAGAGAAGGGTTCGGAGTTGCAACAAGTCGAACTATCTTCCAAATCCATGCAGATCAAACGTTCCAATCGTTCATTATACGCTCTACCGGATCTATTTCTTCAGGCCAGGAATACAGAAGATTTACAAACCGGCAACGTACAAATCATTCTGGCCAAGCTGCATCATCATTTATTGATGAATAATTGGATGACCTATTTTTACAGAGAAAAAGAAAGTCTGGAGACAGAGCTGGTTCAACTATTGGAGCAGATGGATCAGACGGATGGTACTACGCTGGCCGGAATTGAAGTGATGCGCAGAAATAAAGCCTTTTATGATTATCCATCCAAAGTCATTGAGATCGCAGAGAAGCCCGCGCAGGGTAAGCCATCCTTACACTTGTCCGAATTAGTTGTAACAACAAATGATGAAGGACATCTCATTCTTATGAGAAAAGGCAGCTTGGAGCAAATAGAGCTTTACATCCCTCTGGCCGATCAAGTATTTTATTTGCCTTTTGCAATATTTAGTAAACCTATGCTGCTTCATGTTCCTATATCTACTGGAAAACATACACCTAGAATCGTGATTGATGGTGTAGTTTATCAACGAGAACGTTGGAGCTTTGAAGCAGAACCCTTGGATCTAACCTTTAAAGGTTTGCATGGCCTTGAATTAATGAAGAAAAGCGAGGAATGGAGAATAAAAGAAGGCCTTCCTGAAATCATTTATATGAAAGGATCTAACGTTAGGAAACCTTATTTTATTGATTTCAAAAATTACTTTTCTCTTGAACTGATGCAGCAGATTTTAATGGACAATGACAATGTGATGATTGAAGAGATGCTTCCGGGCCCGAATCATCTATGGTTGACCTCAAACAAAGGAAGCCATTCTTGCGAGCTCAGAATGGGTGTTTACAAAATCGGAACAAAGGAGGAAGAAGAACATGTATAAAGATCCTTCTACCTTTGTTACGCATAAAGAAATCAGAGTCTCTATTTCCTTCGAAGAGAAACTGTTCCATTCATTCTACGGGTTAAAGGAATGCTGGTGGCAACTTCGAGACGTTGTTGAGAACCATCACCCCGAGTTGAAGCGACGATTCTCAGCTGAGTTACAATTTTTATTCCCAGAAGAATCGTTTAACGAGCGTATAGACCCTTTAGAAGCGCTGGCTGCAGGTTCTTCCGAAAGAAGGTTATCCAAAGAATCCGAACAGATTTTTCGCGTCGTTTGGGGCATATCCAAGTTAATTCAGTTTGTAAGTTATCACAGTCCTCTACAAATTCGTTTTTATAACCTAGCAGAGGCGGACCGAGTTAGTCTTCAATTTATCAGTTATCTTTCTTCATTGAAGGGAAACATGAGACTACGAATACATGTTGGCGAGGTTCCAGCAAGCTGGGATGAAGAATGCAAACTCTTGCGCTTTGAACTTCTGCAGTTATGGAAGAAGAGCCTATATAAGATTGATGAAATTGAAGCCCCATTTGAACAAGTAACACAGAGTAGGTCTTTATCCTTCGATGAAAAAGTCTCGTTATCCTGGTTTCAGCATCGTGAATCCAGCGACACTTACGATATTGAGGAAACCATTCAGCGGTTGGTTATGGATGGGAATTATGAAGCTGGTCTGGCACTGATTCAAGAAGGACTGCAACAGATTAGCGATAAGGAACGCCTAGCAACCTTTTGCATGAAAAAGGGGCTTGTATACGCCTTCATTGGCAACTACAACAGGGCAATAGCTTGTTACAAACATCTATTTTCACTCTCAATGAATGCTCAGAAACGAACTGCAACCTGCATGTACCTGGCTCTGCTCTCTAGTAAACGACTGGATCAGGAAGACGAAGCACAGTCTTGTATTAATAAAGGGATGCAAGAGGCCGAACAGTTGGAAGGGAAAGAAGCCGATATTGAAAAGGGCTGGCTATTTAATGTCCGTGCATTGTCTGCTTTCCGGGAAAAGAACTACCGTGAGGCTTTAGAGTACAGTCAATCTGCTCTGAAACGAATTAAGAACCATCAAGCAGGAGATGCACTTCATTTAAAAATTAATGTTATTTCTAATTTAAGTGTACTTTTTGAAAAAATGGGGTTGAGCGATAAAGCACTGGCGACTTGGCAAAAATTTGACCAATTCATAACCCGTGGCACAACCGCAGCGTTTAGCAAAACTTATTATTTCCGATTGGGAGCACTCCTTGTAGTGTCCGGTCGGCAAAAAGAGGGTATTGCACACATCATGCAAGCTTATGAAATTGCAAAAGGGATTGACGACGTGTTCCATGCCGCCTTTATTGCCCAGGAGCTGGCGATCTATTCCTACAATGACAATAATTTCGATCAAGCTGTCCACTGGCTGGAACAGTCGGCGTCTATGGCAATTGAGTTTGGTGATGAGGAGATCGCTTCGCTGCAGAGGAGAAGAGTCGAGATATTACAACAACATGATTCCATGATGATAAAACCACAATTGGATCTGGGTTTACCGATTACGAAAATCGGTCGTCCCTTTTATCCGATCCATATTCCTAATCCGTTAATCCAACAGTAACTAGAATACGATGTTTGGAGGTATGAACAGGATGGATATCAACGAAAATTTGGACTGGACGTTTGTATCAAAATTGGTTGTCAGAAAAACGGGGTTTCCTTTTGAAATACTAGAGCAGCTCCACTGGAAAGAAACTATGCAGCAGTTAATCGTTGTCGCTTCCTTAGAGAAAGATAAAGAATTACTAACGGAACAATTATTACGTGACATCATTCCTCGGTCCGTCAAACTGTATGCCGAACAGAACCAAAAATCGATCTTACACCTCCTGTCCCGAATTCGGAAATATCTAGCAAAAAATGTGATACGAAACCGTGAACTGGAGGAAGTGAATCAATTCTTTCCTTCGGATCACCCTATGCGTAAAGGTTTGCAGAGATGGCATGATGTTGATCTGCTTATCCATGAAACTATAAGAGGGGCTAAGGATAAATTTCTTGAAGAACTAAAGATGAATAGGCAACAACTTCAGAAAATATTTCAAGATCCGTATTTAGCAGAAGCTGTATATATCTCTAATCCGGATGTTTTCAATATTTCCTATCCTCGTTTTATGACACATCGGGACTATGAGAGTCGACCTTCGAAAATTAGAACACTGGAAATGCGTTTTTATTCTTATTTGCAACGTTTTTGTTCGAAAAATGATACCGCCAGTTTTTTCGGACCAATGAATTATGCAGAGTGGGATATGGAATCGCATGAACCTGTGCATTATGAAGCACACTCGGGCAAATTCACAGAACGTATCGTCCATTACTCCTTCTGGATGGTCAGAGAGCTCGCCAAAGGTATGACAGAAGAGCAGGAGATCCAAAACTTTCTGATTCCCAGACTACACCCGATGTGTACACTCCAACAAAATAAACTGTTCTTTTTACACCTAAATAAAGAAGTTTTACTCCCTACAAAGTACGAAAAGATTGTCCAGGAAATATCGAATGAAGAGCAAAATCTGCATCAATTGTCAGCAAAATTGGGTCTGAGTATTCCTGAACTTACGAGGTACATCAAACAACTGGCCGATAGAAACATCGTTCTTTTTGAAATTGAGATTCCTTCTACCATTTTTGATCCGTTAAGTTACTTGTATTCATGGTTAAAGGATCTTCCGCTAAACAACGGCAGTAAGAGAAAATGGCTCGACATATTGGAGCAGTTTATCCATTTGAAAAAAGAAGCATTAGCGAAAGATTTAGCTCATCGTCAAGATGTCACCGATCGTATGGAACAACTTTTTGAAGAAGTTACTCGTTCCTCGGCACGGCGAAGCCAAGGGCAAATGTATGCGGATCGAACGTTATACTATGAAGAATGTAAGGGAACCATTGATAGGCTATCGTTTGGACAGAATTTCTACGATGATTTTATGGAAAGGCTCAAACCGGTTCTTGATTTAAGTGCCGCCTACGGTGATGTAATGAGGGATTATTACCAAACCATTGCTCAACGTATCTTTGAAAAAATAAAAGACAATCGAACTCATATTCCATATTCAGAATTTATATATCAATCCCAAGCCTTATTAGATGAAGCCAAGGTTGACCTTTCTTTTGCTGCATTAGACCAATTTCATACGCTGCTTGATGAACTGGTTCAAATTCGGCAGGAAGGTTCAATCGCTCACATCACCTCTGAAGATGTCGAGCATTTTAAACGCTTCAGAAAATTTGAGGAGTGTCATACTTCTCCAGATGTCATGTTTTCAGCTAAGGATTTAGATGCACTATCAAAAGGAGATTACAAAATCATTTTGGGTGAGGTCCACCAATTTATTGCGATGTGGGGTTCACAACTTCTCTTTGATTCGAAAAGAGAGCAGGTAAATGAAGAGATTAATCACATGATTTCCGATATGCCCATGTACCAAAACCTCTCTGTCATCCTCAATACAAGGAGGCACAAAGGACTTATTCATGAAACTTTTCCGGGCACGATTATCAAACTATTTGGTACACCATCCACAAGAGCTCAAGACGTAGTGTCCATTCGTGATCTAGTTGTAACCTATGAAGATCGGGAATTGAAATTAATAGATCAGGATCAAAGACAGCTCTATTTATACAATAGCGGGGACGAGAACATTCATTTATGGGCTTTTGCTCCCTCACGTGTGAGTTCGCCTGTAGTCCGAATTTCGGAGCATACACCAAGGATTGAAATTAACGGTGTAATCTTTCAGCGCGAACGTTGGGAACTCGGAGAAGCAAATTTAGAAAGGCTGCGTAACGCCAAAGATGCGTTTGGCATTTTTGTTGAAATGCAACGTCTTCGTGAACAATACCAACTTCCAAGATATGTATTTTTTAAGGTAGATTCAGAGAAAAAGCCATTTTTCTTTGATTTCGAAAATTTCTTTGCGATCGAACTGCTCCATAGTTTACTCCAAAAAAATAAAGGTGTAACTTTCATTGAAATGGAACCCTCGCCCGATCATTTGTGGCTTAAAGATGAGGAGGGCAAGTACTGTTTTGAGATGAGGGGAACTGTTTTTCAAAAAGGAACATCCGTATCCGAACGATTAGGAGGTGAGCGGTATCGTGACTCCAAAGTGGGAGCACTTTCCTGAATTTATTTTACGCTCAACCGGGTTTCCTGTGGAATGGATACAACAACTTCGCTTTGAAAAGACCGTTCAAACGTTTCATCAACGCTATGACATAGAGAGAGCTATAGAACAGGGTATTACCCAATTGAAGGAATTGGAACGTGCCGACTCCATCTCAAACGCAGTACTTCCTTTTTGGAAAAAAGCTCGCAAAACGATGTCGAAAAGAAAACCAATACATCCGGAGCTCATCACAAGCCTTGAAACAGGTGGATTAGACTCAAACGTATTAGATGAATTAAAACGTTATCAAATAAATGTTGAACGTTTGGAAATGGTCTGTGAAGAAAGTAATCAAGTATTCAAAGAGGAACTTTGTTTAAAACAACGTCAATTACAGGACATCTTTAAGAACGTGCGATTACAAGAGGCTGTTTTTCAACAAAGCCCATCCATGTATAAGAACGCATTATTACCCTATCTGCAGAATTCTCTAGAAAAAAGGAATGCAGATGTAAAGCGGACAGAGAGACAATTAATTTCCTATCTGCAACGATTTTGCACAAAAAATGAAACCACGAGTTATTTTGGTCCTATTCAATACGGCAAATTAACAAATATTGATGAAGACGTGACATACACTATTAGCGTTTCGGGACATGAAAGGGAGCGGAGAACCTTTTTTTCCTACTGGGCGGTGTCCAGTTTAGTCAACGTCTTGAAGGTCAGAGAAGTGTTTAGACCCTATTGTAGTGTGAAATTATCTTATCTGCTTAACAAGGAAGGCTCCACACTTTATTTCCCTCATTCCGGGAAACGCATTACACTTCAGGAGCGTTATCATCCATTGATTGAGGGGCTTTCTCATGATTTTCAAACCATATTGGAGCTGACGGATCATTTACCTTGGACGTACGAAGAAACAGAACCAATGTTATCGAGGCTCGAAAGCAAAAAATGGGTTGACATTGAAATACCCATTTCCATTACGGAACCAGATGCCCTACGCAGTTTAAGAGAGTGGCTGAACAATCCAGTCTTACCCACACATCCAGAAGTAACCTTATGGAGACAAAGGATTAATTGGCTCTGGGATTTAAAAAATTCATATGCCTCATTTCCATTGGAAGAAAAGATGAATGCATTGACCCAACTGGAGCAGTCTTTCACGGAATGGACAGGGGAGAATCCCCGAAGAAGTGGTGGGGCTATATATGCAGACCGTACTCTTTTGTATGAAGAAAGCCACGGTCCATTAGATGAATTACAGATAGGTGGCACCATTGAAGCGGTTATTCGGGAAAGCGTACCTAAATGGCTCAATCTCTGCGCTAAACATGGCCAAGAAAAGTATGAGAAACAGCAAAAACTGGCGAAAGAGATATTTACCGCCCTATATCCGTCAGCAAAAGAGGTACCTTATCTGAAATTTATACAGGATGTTACTCAGCATCCTGAAGCTCAGATCTGGGAAAATCGATGGCAAAACATACAAACGGATACAGAGCAGCACGTGCAATCCTTTGTACAAAAGAGCAATGACTTTGTTGTTGAGCTTCCTAACGATTCACCCTATGAATTTGATTCAGACCTCGGCTGGATTAACTCTCCCGACCTGATGCTAGCCAAAAAGAACGATGGTACTTATCAAGTTATACTCGGAGAAATTCACGATACCGTTATGATATGGGGATGGGCATTGCAATTTCATAATGATGAAGAAAATCTAACGGCACAATTAGAAAACAAGATTAAAAGCAGCACAATGCATCAACCTATGTTGAATCTGTTATCCAATAAACGATTTAAAATTGTACCCTTCGAATATCCTGGCATAACCGCACAAATGAGCAGCATATCGAATAGCCCAAATCAAAAAATTCCCCTGGCTCAAGCGAAGGTGCAATGTTTAGACAACGGTGTTGCTATATCTCTTCCAGAGGACGATGGCATGTATCGTATTTATAACGGTGAACTTCACACGATGGTACATTCGTTCTTCGCTTTACCTAAAGCGGTGCCATTTGTTATTAACACAGGCTCATTCACTCCAAGATTGATGATGGGGGAAGTAGTTGTGCAAAGAGCTAAATGGCAGATCAAAAAGGAAAATTTCTGGGATGGAGTATATAAAGGCTCTTCCAGTGAACTTTTTTATGCTGCTTTTAAATTTCATTTGGTAAACGGACTCCCCAAAGAAGCATTTGTCAAAACTTCGAATCAGCCTAAACCATTTTATATTGATTTTGAGAACTACTTTCTTCTGGAAATGTGGAATGCATTCTGGACTGACGAGGAATGTACTCTAAGTGAAATGTTACCCGGTCTGAACGAAACGTGGCTGACCAAAGGTCACGAGCAACATCATACAGCCGAATTAAGAATAAGCTGCTTTGTTGAAAGGGGAAATGGGCATGACTCTTCCGATTAAAGTAATCTATCCACCTTTGAAAGATCCCTCCGAAATTCCTTTTTTGTTAACGTCCTGTATCTCTTCTGTACAAGCTTCTTATACGGAGATTGAATTTGTAGACGCCAATCTTTTGTTTTGGAACGATGTCGTAGATTCAGATGCGGTAAAAGAACGGTATCAACAACTTGAATCCGAATGGGATCACCTGCATATTCGAAACGAAATTCAACCAGAAGATCAAGAGTATGTGAGAGGTTTGATTAGGGCCTTTTTGAGAAGGGACCTCATAGAAAAAAAACTTCCTGAAGCGGTACAAGCGATGAAGACAAAATGCGGTGTACGCGAACGAGAAGAGGCAAGAAATCTGATCCGGTATGCAATAGAGCTTTTTCAACTGCCTTATCTCCCAACTCAATTAGCAATGAATGATATTAATTTACTGTATTCCACTGAAAGTACAGCGCAACTGGAGAAGAGCGTTACTGACGAGAAAACGAATCCCTTTAAGCCATTCCTGAAATCCATTATAGAAACCGAAGAGAGAGAATGGATCATTTGGATCGAGTCAGATCAACAAATCGTTTCAGCCTACACGCTGACCGCCCTTATTCGTGAAAAGAATTCAAATGCGTCGATTTCCTGGGCTGGCCCGTTTTTTTCGGATTTTGGGAGAGCTTTAATTAGCAATCCTCCGATGAATCTAGCCCAGGTTATAGCTGTTAGACATCCTCAAGACTTCATTTTGCATCAAAGCTCTAAGCATGACGTCAGCTGGGGATTCGGGGAATTAGAGTCAGCTGAATATTGGACTCCATACCGAGATGTTCGAGTACAGAAGAACTGGATGCAGGACGATTCATTTTTCTCCTGGTTAACCGAGAGCAAGCACTTAGATAATAAACGCCTGTATCTGTATGAACCTACGACCCTGAAAGAAGCTCTACACTTTGGAGAACGCTTGGAAAAATCACATACTGAAGTCCCTTGGGGGATCTATCTCAAATTCGATCAATCCTTGAAAGAGGATGAATTGATATGGCTAAAGAGTAGAGGGCTACGGTGGGTCCACTGGGAGATCAAGGGTTGGCTTGAAAAGGATAACGTTGAACAGTTCAAGCAAAAGATGCTTCAAACTTGGCAAGCATGCAGGTCTCAGCAACTTCCGGTGTACCATTCTGTCGTTCTAGGTTATCCGCTGACTTCTCCGGAAGGATTTACAGAATTTATATCCTTTTTGAAAGAACATTCCGAATGGACAGATCGTTATATTCGTTTCAAAATTTTCCGTCTTTATGAGGGTAGCAGCTTTTGGAATAAATCCAAGGAATACGGAATCGAGCGGATCGCTGAGAAAAACCCGGAGAAAGATTTGCAACGGAGTTATCCTTTCCAAACAGAAACGGGTTGGGACAGTAAACATTTTCTTAGCTTTGCCTCTTCACTAGTAGGGGAGCTTCAACATAAGGAAAGATACGACTTTCCTCGTGATGTGCTGGCTGTAGATGATACGGAGCTCTTCTTAGATCCACCTCGAAAAGCGGATTCAGAAGCTGAACCCGTTTTGAAGCAGGATTTAGTAGTGTCGCTCTCACCTTCATGTAAAATGTACACCTTACCTTACTCTCTATCGGAATTAGAAAAAAATATGCAATCAACTGTTCCAGGTAAGGAGAAGGAGTACGCTAGCGTAGCCATTGAGAGAAAGGAAACACGTATACTGTATGATTGTAAAAAAGATAGCTTTATCACGATCTCTCCAGCTATCGTCACCGTTCTTACACAATGCAAAAATCCAATCACAATAGGCAATTTATTGAACAAGTTTCCAGAAAAGCAGGAGGCCTCCGTAAGAAAGTTATTACTTAAGTTATACACGGGGGGAATATTGGTTGAAGAAACTGGAGCAACGATCTCCTCATAAGGGATCCAAAGTGACTTATTATATCCTATCTTTCTTTTGGCGCTCTGTTTACTTTTGGAGAAGGGATACAAATTCCCTTTATCATCTTGGAAATGTATATTTTGCTCACGGCCACCTATTCAAAGCAACACAACTGTGGAACAAGGTCGTTCTTAAAGACCCAAGTCATTCTAAGGCGTGGCATAATTTAGTACAAGCAGCTGTTTCGAAGGAAGAATGGATGCAAGCAACGACTGGCTTATCTGCGCTTTGCCGATTGCACCCTGATCACTTGGAATACGCTACGTTGTATTCACAAATTCTGAAAAAGCAAAATAGAACGAACGATCTGGAGCAGTTATATCTCAATTATGTAGATAGCGTCCATAAAAAATGGGCAATAACTGAACTGGCGCTACTGTATATTCGTACTAAGAAAGAACAAGAAGCATGCTTATGGCTTACCCCTTACTTGAAAGAACATCCCCAAGATGCTTATGGCTGGCGATTGCTCGGGATAAGTTATATGAAGTTAAAAAATTATCCCAAGGCTTTAGAAGCCTTGCAAGAATCTTACAGTTTACATGCCGACACGGAGGTTAAGTCATGGATTGTAAAAATGAATAGCAGGTTAGAACAATTGAAAAACACCAATTAAAAAACAATTAAAATCTTTTTAGTAGAAATAGGAGGAGCGATATGGCTAAAATTGTTCTGATTAATGGAAGTATGAATCCAAATTCGCTAGGAAAAAAACTGTTAAACATGGCAAGTCGAACGCTGCAGAAGAAAGGACACGATACAGAGATCATTTGTGTATGTGATACGAACTTTCCTTTATACAGCCCAGCAGTACCTCTAACAGAAGAGATGAATATCGTTTCAGAGAAAATAAAGGCGGCTGATGCTTTCATTATTTCTTCGCCAGAGTATCATGGAGGGTACTCTGGCGCACTGAAAAACTTACTGGACTACCAAGATGGATCAGGATTTAAAAATAAAACCATCGCACTAATGTCAACTTCAGGCGGAATGAGATCAGGCATCAACACCCTGAACTCGATGCGCTTAATATTTCGTTCTTTACATGCTCATGTTATTCCTCAGCAAATCTCTGTGTGTGAAAAAGAGTTGTCAGAGAATAACGAATTAAGCGAAGAAGCTCAATCACAGTTTAAAAGCGTCCTCTTAGGTTTGTTACAAGAGGTCTCCTATCGATTCCAACATAGATCGTGAGTGTGATGAACATGGAAACGTATGGTCATGTATTTGCCGGATTATATAATAAAAAATGGTCAAACTTCGCTCTTCAAGCAGCGCCAAGAATTTGGAAATATTACGTTGAACAGGCTATACACCTTGATAACAATTATGTTCTTGATTTATGTTGCGGAACAGGGCACTTAGCTCATTATTTTCTAAAAAAAGAATTTCAAGTAACGGGTATCGATCTTTCCTCAGGGATGTTGAATTACGCAAAGCGAAACAATTCCAGATATGTTGAGACAGGACAGGCTGCATTTGTACAGGCAGATGCAACTGATTTCAAGTTGGAGCAGAAATTTGGTCTCATTGTTTCAACATTTGATGCCCTTAACCATTTACCTGATATACATGCCTTAAAGAGATGCTTTCGTTCCGTTTATAACGTGACCGATGATCACGGGATCTTTATTTTTGATCTGAATACCAATAAAGGTCTTAAAGGATGGACCAATATCGTGATTGAGGACAATGAGGAATCCATGATTGTATCTAGAAGTTTCTATGACGAAATGAATTTAAGAGCCGTTACAAATATGACAGGTTTCTCTAAAAACCAAAATGGGGATTACGACAGATTTGTACATTCAATCACCAATACCTGTTTTAGGTTAGATGAAGTAAAGGCCGCTCTTCTAGAAGTGGGATGGAACCAAGTCCACTTTTCCAAAATGAAAGACTTATCCGCCCCTATTGAAACCCCGGAAGAAGAGGACCGTATTTTTATTGTTGCGCAAAAGAACGAATCGTCTGATAATATGAAAGCACACATGTCAAGGAATTAAAAACACTCTCATTTAAGTCGCTAATTTAGCGACTTTTTACGTTAATGGGGACAGTTTTCCATAGAGCTAAAATACACGGAAGGATATTCGAAGAAAGGATTGGAGCACGACCTGAATATGGTTTAGAAAATGGCGTAATTTGTTGGTCTGTTGTCACCCTGTGCTAGTTACATATCAGAAAGTTAAGGGTATCATCATATTCATGAGTCAGCGAAGACGAGGAAGGTTTGTCATTCGAGTGTGTCAGTCAACAGAAGGAGGTACAAATGAATGTCATCCCATTCCTATAACCGTATCAAAATGCCACAAGGTCTCTGGGAAGGACTGCGTCAGTTAGGGATTGCCTCACATGATCTAGCTCGTAAAGCCGGATTACCGCTTACCATCATTTCCGAAACGACGGTAAATACCGCTCAATATTATGCTATTTGGCAAGCCTATTCTGACCTTTCAGGCGATATTGCCCAAGGGCTCATCAATCTTGCAACCGTTTATGAAGTAACGAAGTATCCACCGCCGATATTAGCCACTTATCATGCCCGTAATTATCGCGATGCATTGCATCGGATGGCCAGGTATAAACAACTTTGTCCTCCCGAAAGATTAAAGATGGTTGAGGCGGGGGAGAGTTTTACAATTGATCTGGAGTGGATCATCACCGATCAGACTTGTCCGCCATTACTGGTCGGCATCACATTAGCATTCCTGCTTGAATTGGGACGGAAGGGAACAGGACGGCCTCTTATTGCAAGTGCGGTAGAATTTACTCAACCGATGGGAGATGAAAAAGCTCTCGAAGCTTATTTTGGTTGCCCCGTCCGGACAAATGGCAGTAGAAATCGGTTGACGTTACATCGAAAAGACCTGGATCTTTCTTTCCTCACCTACAATGAAGAGTTAATTGAGATTTTGAACCCTGCACTGGATCATACGCTACATGAATACAAAGTAAATCGTTCCATGTCGGACAGGGTCAAATGGATCATGAAGCGTAGCTTAAGCGCCGGACGTCCAGAAGTACAGACTATCGCTAAGGAATTGGGCATGAGTGACCGCACTTTACAGCGCCGATTAACGGATGAGAAAACAAGTTTCGTACATCTGCTCACCCAGGCAAGGCATGAACAAGCACGGATGTACCTGGCAGACTTATCGCTTGATATCAAGGAAGTCGCATTCCTGATCGGATATGAAGATCAGAATTCATTTTACCGTGCATTTCGTGCTTGGGAAGGAGATACACCTGCCAATTGGCGAAGCGAACATGCGGAGAGATACGCCAAACTAGACAGAAATGGAGAAATGGTTTATGGATATGGGATTAAATAATAAAACAGCATTGGTGACAGGCTCCACCAAAGGAATCGGTAGAGCGATTGCTATGGAGTTAGCCCAAGAAGGTGTCAACGTACTTATCAATGGACGATGTGCTGAAGAGGTAGAACGAGTCGTTCGCGAGATCAAATCTGCCTATCCGAACACTTCTCCTCAAAACGCGGCTGCCGATATCGTCAACGCCGATGAACGTGAAGCTTTGTTCAAAACGTTCCCACAGGTTGATATTTTGATCAACAATGCCGGGATTTACGAAATCATGTCCTATTATGATGTAGACGACGCTGTATGGGAAAAATACATTCAGACAAACGTTCTTTCCGCAAACGCACTGACCAAGTTTTATTTACCTATCATGCTGGACAGCGGCTTCGGAAGGGTCATCTTTATCGCGAGTGAAGAAGCTGTGATGCCTGGACATATGCCGCAATATGCTGTAACCAAATCCATGCTACTCTCTTTATCGAAGAGTCTAAGCCAATTGACAAAAGGTACGGAAGTAACGGTCAATACGATCATGCCTGGACCAACCCTTTCGGAGAATGTAGAGCAGATCATAGAGAGTGTCATCCAGGATGAGAGTCTGACCTTTGATGAGAAAGAACAAAAGTTCATGGCGGCCAATCTTCCCCAATCCGAGTTGCAGCGTTTCATCAGACCAAGCGAGATCGGAAGACTAGCAACATTTGTATGCAGCCCTTATGCAGCGCCATTTAAAGGTTCACCGATTCGTATGGATGGAGGAATGGTTCCAACCATTTACTAATGAAGTTACAGCCATAAGTGGTTTACATGGACAGGAACTAGTAATTCAATAACTTGCATAAGCGGACTATCATTCGATAGTTCGTTTTCTTTTATTTGCAGATACAACAAGGAATATTATAAATCAAGATCGAATACAAGATTAAGTAATTGTCTAATTTCCCAAGATTATCTACTGGGTTCCATTAAGACGATTTACCTTCTAAAGGGATGTGAATGGCTATCCTTTTATGAAAATAATTTGAAGGGATTGATAAGTATGAAAACTAAACAATTAATCAATTTGTATATGGACAAAAATAAGGGTTTTGAAAGCGAGGAGCTAATTAATGAAACTGGTATTACAGAATGTAAGGAAGAGTTTTGGTGAGAAAAATGTTTTAAACGATCTAAACTTTCAATTTGAAAAAGGAAAAATCTATGGCCTTCTTGGTCGAAATGGCGCTGGAAAAACAACATTATTCAATTGCCTAGGTGGCGAGATTCAGGCGGATGGCGGCGCAATGGAACTAGTTAACGATGCGACATCGCGGCACTTAGAGGTAGATGATGTAGGTTATGTTTATTCACTGCCTATGTTGCCAGAATTTCTGACGGGATATGAGTTTGTACGATTTTTTATAGATGTTAACGCTGATGTAATCGAAGGGCGAGGAAACAATATTGATGACTTATTCGATATGATGCACATGACATTAGAAGACCGTCACAAACTCATTAAACAGTATTCACACGGAATGAAAAATAAAGTTCAAATGATGCTATTCTTACTGATGAAACCCGCTGTGATTCTACTGGACGAACCGCTCACTTCCTTTGACGTCATTGTTGCGAGCGAGATGAAACAACTGTTGCGTGATCTGAAAAGGGACCATATCCTGATTTTTTCAACTCACATACTGCAACTGGCAACGGATCTGTGCGACGAGTTAGTTATTTTAAATCAAGGGAGTTTGACTCGGATTTCACCTGATATTCTCACTCAACCCGACTTTGAAGCACAGATTATTGAGTTATTGCGACATGAAGGCGAAGAGGGTAGCCAGAAGGAGAATGCCGATGCAGGGAATCTTTAATACAGTTTCTCTCATGTGGCAGTTGCAGGTGATCACGCTAGTCAACCGTTTAATATATTTCATGCAAAGGTTACCGGTGGTAGGCCCTCTCATTAGTGACCAAACATATGCTGCTTTCCGGGCGAAACGCACATTAGGTGCAGTCGCAGTAGTTCTAATGTTTGGCGCTGGTTTATTAGAAAGTTTAATCTACTTCTGCGGAATGCTCGCATTGCCCATACTTTTATGGACGGAAGATCATTATACGGATCGATTTGTACTCGCTCTTCACATGTATTTTTGCATTAGTGGAGTGATGGGTGCAGTAACGGGTGCGAAAGTGCTGGAAACAAATAAGATGAAGTATACTGCGATCAAGCTTATGCGAATAGCGCCAACTCGATTTATGCGAGCTATACTGTTTCACAGGTATACCACATTTTTCTTGTATCAAGGGATAGCCTTTACGCTGGTCTCCTTATTTTTCAATTTTTCGATCAGCCATGTATTGCTGGTCGTCGGAATCATGACTTGTTGGAGAGTCTTATGCGAATTTTTACATTTGGCAATATTTCAGCAGAAAGGCATTGTTCTCATACAGAAAACGTGGGCTACGAGTTTAACAATGTTAATCGCACTTGCTCTCGCTTACCTTCCTTTAACCCAATGGAGCATTCCTTTATTTGGGGCTACGATATTGGATCAACGATGGTTTATGACCATCATCGTGTTGTCAGGAACTGTCGCCGGGTATATTTTGCTCAAACATACGGAATATGCAGCCGCAGTGCGCGCAGTAACAAATAATGCTGATCCGCTGTTGAACACAGAACTCATGATCGCTGATCTTCAACAAAGAATGATCCAGTCGAAGGGGAGCAATCTTAGCCAGCCTTCATCCACTAACCTCCATGTCATTGAGCAGAGCGTCCAAAACACCGTAAACAAAAAGGGATACGAGCAGATGCATGAATTATTTGTTAAGAGGCACTCGAATCTCCTTCGCGCACCGTTCCACAGACGTTTTATCGCTATTATGATCATTGGTTTATTGTTATCTTGCTTGGCATTCATTTTCAAAGATCATATTTCGCTGAATGAAGTAGAAAGATTTACGCCTTTACTCATTCTAGCCATGCTAAGTCTGACGGTAGGTAGTCAAATCTGTAGAATGTTATTCTATCATTGTGATATACCACTTATGCGTTATGCATTTTACCGTAAGGATGCGAAACAACATTCCCTTTTGAGGTTTAAATATATATTAAGCACCAATTTAAAATTAGGCTTGTGTTTTGCGGCTGTCACAAGTGTGCCTGTACTCATATTAAGTGAGGGACGGAATATAGATTCACTTCTTGCTATCTGGATTTTAATCATTACGCTGGCTGTTTTTTTCTCAGTACATCATCTATTGTTGTACTATGTACTCCAGCCCTACACAGTCGAGTTGGAGACCAACAATCCTCTTTTTATAATCGCGAACAGCCTTATCTCATTAGGTATTGTTGTCGCGATCTTTCTAGGGCCTGCACTCTGGTTGTTAACTGCTGCCATAATCGTGTTGACGGTAGGTTATCTATTCAGTGCTGTGCCTCTTGTCAGCAAATATGCTCATCACCATTTTAGAGTCAAATGAGAGTGAACATATTAAACGTTTAACATTAATCCTCCCTTTGAAAAAGAAGGGGGGATTTTGTTATTCATCTGGCATGCAAATGAGGAAGAGATCAATGTGATACTTGAACAAATATCCTTATTTTATAGTCGTCTGGATTCTTTTCTGTCCAATAGGTGTGCAGTTCCAATGCATATACATCTCCGCTTATATACATTCCTTTACGTGCAATGAAATTTTTAATGACAGAATACGTTTGTGGCATGCTATCGTATGATCCTTTGTGATCTATAACTGCATATAAACCTGCAGGTTTGATCAACATCTTTTCTTCAGGAATGGAGGTCTTTATTTGGTTAGCTATGTATTCAGGATAATAGCCCCCGGATTCAAATCGGTCTTTACTTATAATCGTCCAAATCGCAAATTCATGATCGATATAGTGTGTTTCACAAAAGTCTCGATGTTCGGTTAATTTTTTGGCAAACTCCTTATCACCATCACCTATATCCAGTTGGGTAGTTATAAAATATTCCTCTAGGCATTCTAGAATCATTGGTGCGTTTCGTAACTCTACTGTTGCTTCCTCTGTCATCTTGATGGCACTTGTCAAAATATTTTGCATCTGAGTAATTCTACGTTGTTCTCTTTCCAACTCCACCTGTTTTTCTTTTAACATATTGATTAATAGAGGTGTATTTTGCTTCTGGAGAAACACTTTGATCTCCTCTAGTGAACTCCCGGCTTTTTTGAGCACCATAATCAAATCAAGTACAAGACATTGTTGAACGGAATAATAACGGTAGCCTTTAGAATTGACAAATTCAGGTTTTAACAGTCCAATATCATCATAATGAAAAAGGGTATGTTTAGTCACTCCGCAAGTTTTAGCTAGTTCACTGGTTGTGAAATATTCGTTTGATATATTCGACATTTTTCTATCCTCCATGCCTCTATAGCTATGTATTAAATTCGCTGAAATTGTTTGTTGACTATAGGGTTACCCTATACATTATAGTTCAATATGTTAAAAGTTTAAAATAATTCGTACGGAGGAAGATTACTTATGTCAACATTCAAACGCTGGATGATTTTAATCATTGTATCCAGTGCACTCTTACTCATCGTCATGGATATGACCATTCTTTACACGGCTATGCCAACGTTAACACATGAATTAGGTGCGACTGCTTCACAAAAATTATGGATATTAAATGGTTACTCACTTGTTATGGCGGGTTTGCTTCCCGCAATGGGGACATTAGGAGACCGCCTGGGTTATAAACGGGTTTTCTTAATAGGTTTGATTATATTTTCAATCGCTTCACTTACTGCGGCTTTTGCTCCCAACCCCTATGTTTTGATCGCGGCAAGGGTACTTCTTGCTGTCGGAGCATCGATTATGATGCCTGCTACCATGGCAATCGTCAGAGTTACGTTTACAGATCCGCGTGAGTTAGGCTTGGCTATTGGTATTTGGGGTGCTGTTGCCTCAGGAGGTGCAGGACTTGGACCCATTGTTGGTGGACTTCTTCTCGAGTATTTCTCGTGGGGATCTGTATTCTTAATTAATTTACCGATTGCAATACTAGCATTTGCACTAACCATACTGATCGTTCCTAAACATGAAGGGAATAGAAGTAAAAAATTTGACTTAACCAGTTCAATCCAAATTATGATTGCCTTGGTGACTCTAATTTATGCGATCAAGGAGTTTACTCGCCGCGAAGGTTCGGTAACTTTTGCAGTAATCGGAGCTGCTGTCGGCATTGTAGCACTTGTTATCTTTATACGTCGTCAAAACAGAAGTTCTGACCCACTTATTGACCTTTCATTATTTAAGATACCTCTGTTTACCACAGGATTTATTACGGCATTGGTAGGTTTATTTGCTATGACGGGAATCCAATATATTGTGACGCAACGCCTTCAATTAATAGAAGGTTTCAGCCCACTACTAGCCGGAGTATATACGTTAACGATCCCTTTTGCATCTGTCATTGCAGCTCCAGTGACCGGAATGCTCTTGAATCGCTTCAATGTTATTTATATCAAGGGTGCTGTTCTATTCCTTACAGCAGCAGGATTGGGAATCTATCTTGTACAATTTGATTCGGGCATTGCTGGTCAGGTATTTGGACTAGCCATTTTTGGAGCAGGCTTAGGTGGCGGGATGACGGTAGCATCTCATTCTATAATGAGTAGTGCTCCGTATGAAAAAGCAGGTATGGCTGCATCGATGGAAAGTGTGGGATATGAAGTTGGTGGAGCTACAGGAATAGCCATAATCGGCAGTCTATCAGGTCTTGTGTACACATTAACCATGAAAATCCCAACAGGATTGACTGTTCCAGTAAATGTGAAAGATAGTTTGGATGAAGCTTTAATCGTAGCAGAAGGGCTGCCTGGAACAGCCTCGGAAACATTGAAACAGGCCGCGCGATTTGCGTTTGATCAGTCCTTTTTTGCTGTTATTGTAGCCCTTATTGTGTTATTGGTAGTTGCTTCATTAAGCATGTTATGGATTGGATCACGATCAATGAAAAAAGCAGAAGAACCGCGGCGCTTGAGATAAGGCGAGTCGGAAACAGACTCTGAATGCTGTCCAGAATCATCATAAGCAAGTAAAAACCTGTGCGTGCAGGTCTGAAGTTGGGAGCGTTCCCCCATTGAAGTCGCTTTAATAGCGGCTTCTTTGTTTTGATCAGGATAAGCTGATTTAGTCTTATAAATAGTATAATTAATAAAACTTGCTGTTGATCGACAACATGAGACAGGAATTGGGATAACCATCTGGAGGCGATAAATGTGCTGGAATTAGAGTTTGCAACGATAGAGACCTGGGATGAAGCCTTGTGGACGAGGATAGAGCGGATCTATGAAGAGGCTTTTCCAACCGGCGCTAAGCCAAAAGTGATTCTGCGCAGTATGCTGGATCGGGGCATTGGTTACTTACACACGGGCATGCATCATGGGGAAGTGGTCGCAATGGCCGTTACTGGACTCGGGGGGAAGGGCGAAGAACGCATCCTGATCATCGATTATCTCGCGGTTGAACAGAAGTTGCGCGGATCGGGTATAGGAACATGGATGCTGAAACAGCTTCGAGCTTGGGCAACAAGGGAACATGGGGTCAAAGGTATAATTATCGAGGCGGAGTCCGGGACAACGGAGGCACATCTGGAACGTATTCAGTTCTGGCAACGCAACGGCTTCGTTCTGACCTCCTATGTTCATCAATATAGCATGGTGCCAGAACCGTATCAGGCAATGATTTTGCCACTGGGTAGAAGCAAGCATGTGCCTGATGATGGTAAAGCACTATTTCGTTATATCAATGCTTTTCATAGGGTTGCTTATCGGAAGAGCTAGACGCAGTCTAGGTTATAAGATTCTCACTGCGATATTTAGAGGGAGACTGGTTATAATATTTTTTAAACGAATGACTGAATCGTTCCGGTGTTGAAAAACCTGCCGCGATCGCTACCTCCCGAATCGGCAAATCGGTCGTCAGCAGAAGCTGCGCTGTAGCCTCCATACGCGCTTGCCATTTTTTGTCCTTAAACGACATTCCGTATTGCTTCTGCACGGTCCTTTCTGTCTGCCTTGTGCTTAGTCCAATTTTATCTGCAAGCTGTTTCAATGTTATGGATTGATAATCATATAAGAAACTGTTCTCAATGGTCACAAGCCTGCTATCATTTAATGTTTTAACAGGTGCATTCAGTACCGCGGTGGCACCTTGGTGATAATGTCTGATTGTTCGAGCTACAATCATCTCAAGTATGCTCGATGTCATTTGATGAAAACCTATATGTTTGAGTGACACCTCTCGAGCAAGCATCTCAAATAAAGTCATCATGTTTTCCTGATCGGGGCCGATCCAGAAAGGCGTATCCAGTAGCCACCTAGAGAGAAGCCCCTTTCTCGGAAGATGTCTTGTGGTTTGTTTCAGTTGAAGTGGTCCCGTAATAATCTCGAAGAAAATACAATACTCAGCCATGGGGTCCGTTTGATCTGGAATTTGCTCATGCTCGACCTCAGGGCCAGTCATAAACAACGTGCCGGGCGTTAAGGAATAATGCTGGCCGTCGGCAATAAGAAGCCCCTTACCGCTCGGAATATAATGAAGCTCATAGCTTCCATGACTGTGGCTGTGTTTGGGCATCGTTTGATGAAAATAACCGAATTTTACATAAAGTACGTTAAGGACAAGGTCATCGAGTTTTAACTTGATATCCATATCATCAATATCTATCGGGGGTAGATTCATGGTCTATTCTCCTCTGTCATAATGCGACATCATGAACGGAATTTGGTCGGCTCTTGTGATAACACAACTCCATTGCTCATCTTTATAATTATATCTATGAATCCAAGATTGGGAAACGGGGGAGAAGAAGTTGGGAAAAACGAAAACGCGAACTAATCTGTACGATAGAGGCAATTACGCTCTGCATTATACCGAAATACCCGCTTTAAATCCGGGTCATGCCTGGAGAGATGGCATGGTGAGTGGTAATGGAAGAAACGGCTATATCACGTCAGGTTCACCGTATTCCGACAGCTTTATTTTTCAACATATGTGGTTCAATTTCCCTTCCGCTGACCCCAGAGAGATACCACCAGAACTGACTAGTCAATTGCAGGAAGCCAGACAAAATGTATTTGAACAGAATGACCAATGGAAAATCAAACACAACAATGGTGAGACCCGTGTAAGAACATTCTATTACAGCTACCATCCAGGTCATCAGCTTCGCTTGAACATGGTGAACAGAGGACAAGTTGCAGATTATGAACGTTGGACGAACTATGAAACGGCTGAAACTGGCGTAAAATATCGTGATAACGACGGCCTGTGGGTACGGACCTCGTTTACATCCAGAACAGATGACGTGTCCATCACCAAGCTGGAGCATTCGGATCTTGGCAAAAAAATAACTATGGTGTTGCAGCTTGATGATATATCACATATGGACGGAGCGCATAATGGGATGTCCGAAGTTCATGCACTTCGATACAAAAAACTGGTGGATCCCGAAGCCCGTTATCTTGCTCAAGTGGCCCACTATCCATCTTATGCAGGCAGTGAGTTGTGCCATGGAGGATATGCCGGAGTCACTCAAGTTATTGTTGTTAATGGTACGAAGGAACGTATTGAGCTGGAAGATACCCACGAGGAGATGAATGTAGGACTTGAACGGAACCCTGCAATTCAGATTAAAGATGCCGATGCTGTATTTCTGATCACAACTTCGGGACGAACTCATGAAATGGGCAGTATAGAGAACTTTGCCGACTGCGCAAGCTACTTCCTTGTAGATGAGTTGTTACAGCAAACCCAGTCGGTCGTGGAGAAGTATAGTCATGCGCAATGTGCATTTGATTATGAACAGGCACTTTCATTACATGCCGCATGGCATTCCCGTGAATTTAACACTGTACGTTTTGCTCTCGGTGGTGATGAGGAACACAAAGATGTGGATAATCTGAAACTCATTGAACTGCAACGGGCATCCCCAAACCGAATTAATCATGCATTTATGGAACAGGTCTATAACCAGGGGCGGTATGCTATGATCTGTTGCAGCGGAAGCAGTGCACCTCGCTTATACGGAATGTGGACAGGCGAGTGGAATCCGGGATGGAGAGGCATTTACACACTTGATGCGAATGTGAACCTGCAGGTCGCAGCCATGAATACGGGGAGTCTGACACAGGCTCAGCTTGGATATATTACATTTTTCCTGAGAAATGCTCCGGATTTTGAAGCTAATGCCCGTATGGCCTACGGCATGCATGATGCGATTCAGGTAAGTGTTAACTCGGACGGAGATCGTGCTATGCATGTCGAATATGATAACGACTATCCTTTTGAATACTGGAATGCCGGCGCGAGCTGGTGTTTACTTCCTATTTTTGAATACTGGCAATGTTTCGGCAATCGCGATATTCCCATAGTAGAGGACATGAACATTGATCGTCTGCAACCGCTGTTATCTGTCAATGATAACGGCTTATCCGATGAGGCATTTGTTAGTTTAAAAGAACGCGGGACGCTGAATCTGCTTCAAGATATTTTGCTACCGCTGCTCACCAAACAGGCTAACTTCTGGGAGCAGATCTGTACACCTGAGTATTTCACAGATGTTGCGGGACAATCACGTTATGAACCAGGCAAACAATCATTACTTGCCGGTGAGCGTTATATGATTATTCCTACGTACTCTCCTGAAAATCACCCAATCGGTTATAACAGCACCATCACCGCTAACGCTACGATGGACATTTCTGCAGCACGAGATGGATTAAACATGGTTATTCAGGCGGAGATGGCTTTAAAGCGCCCAGGATATGACAAAGCGGTAGGCAAGTGGAACAAGTTGCTGGAACAGTTACCAGCATATCGTTACGATGAAGATGGTGCGCTCTGCGAATGGGCCATGGCCGAGTATATTGAAAACAACAATCACCGGCATTTGAGTCATTTATATGCTGCCTGGCCTGCGTATGAAACCCACAGTGATGCTGACCTCGCATCGGCTTCTGCTGTAGCTCTGGCAAACAGAGACCAGTTTAACACAACGGATGCCACAGCAGGACATGGCTGGATGCATAAAGCACTCGTACATGCACGCTTGAAAAATGCAGATGGTGTCCTTCATTCACTTCTGCCGATGATGATCGAAGGGGGTTATTATGATTCTTTAATGACTGATCATGATACCAACCGTAGAAATCATTGTTATTGTACGGACACAGCTTTTGGTGTAGTTGCTACGGTACAGGAAGCACTGCTCTATTCCAACACGGGAGAGATTGAAGTGTTGCCTGCACTTTCTTCAGACTGGATATCGGGTCACATCGAAGGGCTAATGGCAAGAACACAAGTGCAAGTAAGCCGTTTGTCTTGGGACCAATCCGTGGGGATAACAAGCGTAGTTTTGTCCTCACTTATTCAAAATAACACCATTCGACTGAGTTCGGGGTTGCCATGGACAACCGCGCTGGTCGATGGAGTAGAGGTACAAGTTCACATGCATGGCAAGCAGAAATATGTGAACTTAACACTGCAAGAAAATCAGGAGACTTCAATCGTTTTTAGTAGGGCATAGATATGGATTCAGTAGAAACTGACTTTCTTTGAGCATCGTAAAATCCTTTTACAAATATTATCAGTAAGTTATAATACAATCACCCGATGAAATTACCCAACAATAAAGTGAAATATTGTTATTATTCAGTGAAGGAGGTATTGTTATGGTCAAGAAAAAAATTTCGACTGCCCTGAGTGCAACTTTAATCATTTCTATGTTAGCTGCTGGTGTAATCGTTGCGATCCAAGGCACAACCACGTTAGAGGTAGCGAAAACAGCAGGGGATAAAAAGGTTGAAGTTATCAAAGGTATTGAAAACAACTGATACAACTGTCACTAGAATTAAAAGACTGCAACATGATAGAATTTTGATAACATAATGAATGGATTAACCTCAGAATAGTTATATCATCTGAGGTTTTTTTCATTAGTGCAAATATTCTGCTTGAAAATCGCAGGTTTTCAATTGGTGGAGGGAGATATGGACTACAATTCAGGAGAAAAAGCATGGTTTGACACGAAACAACTTAGAAACTCTACTATAGCGGCGGGTCGTCGTCATACCGCCCGTCTTCGATCAGACGGTACAGTGACAGCAGTGGGTGATAATAACTACGGACAATGTAACGTAAGCGATTGGAACCACATCGTCGCAGTTGATGCTGGCAATGTTCATATGGCTACGAACACGGGTAATGCCCACACCGTCGGTCTTAAATCTGATGGTACGGCAGTAGCTACAGGTTGGAATAAGCACGGGCAATGCAATGTAAACGAATGGCGCGATATGGTTGCTGTTTCAGCTGGTTGGTGTCGCACTGTCGGGGTTAAGTCAGATGGAACCGTGGTTGCAGTGGGGCGAAATAACGAAGGGGAGTGCAACGTTAACAGCTGGCGCGATATTGTAGCGGTCACGACGGGGGACTGGCATACAGTCGGCCTCCAATTAGACGGTACAGTAATAGCCGTTGGTAACAATAAGTATGGACAATGTAACGTTAACGATTGGAGCGACATATTAGCTGTTTCCGCCGGGTACCTTCATACGGTCGGGCTTCGATCGGATGGTACGGTTGTGGCTGTGGGTAGGAATAAGGAAGGTGAATGTGACGTAAGCGGATGGCGTAATATTGTAGCTATTGTCGCAGGAAGTTATCATACGGTAGGTCTAAAATCGGACGGTACAGTCATTGCTGTGGGTTCGAATAAACATCAGCAATGCGTTATAAGTGAATGGCAAGATATTAGAGCTATTTCAGCAGGATGTACCCATACCATAGGACTGAAATCAGATGGTACCATGGTTGCTGTGGGTGATAATGATTATGGACAATGTGATGTAATCGAATGGAGTAACATCATGAATAAATAAAAGGACACCCACACAAAAGTGAGTGTCCTTTCTTTCTGTAGAGATTGCATACGTTAGAGATCAAGGATACATTACCTGCCGGCTATTCAGATCTGCAGGTTTTCCTGTTCTTCCAGCAGTCGTTTCAGTTTTTGGCGCTGTCGTTTTTCCTTCTGACGGCGCTCTCGATCTTCAGCTTGCAGAGCTTTGAGAAGGGACACACACATGCCAATAAGTACAACTGCGAATGGCAGCGCAGCTACAATAGAGGCTGTCTGAAGACCATTCAATCCCCCACTAATCAGCAGTACGACCGCAATTGCCGATTGAAAGATACCCCAGGTTAATTTGACTCTTGCACTCGGGTTCAAATTACCATCTGTTGTTAACATGCCAAGAACAAACGTAGCCGAATCCGCTGACGTAATGAAGAAAATCATGATTAAGATTGTGGCAATGAAAGCTACGATCGTGCCTAAAGGTAGTTGCTCCAACATAAGGAATAGAGCCGTTGTCGTATCTTGCTTGACAGCTTCCGCCAGATTTGCAGCATTAAACAACTCCATGTGAAGACCTGTTCCACCAAAGACAGAGAACCAGACAAATCCGAAGAGGCTTGGAATGAGCATCACGTAAATCACGAATTCTTTTACCGTTCTTCCTTTGGATACCCTTGCGATAAAAGTTCCGACAAACGGAGCCCACGCGATCCACCATGCCCAGTAGAATAAAGTCCATGCTCCAATCCAGGTTTCTCTTGAGAACGGCGTTAGTCTCAAGCTCATGTTAACAATATTTTGCAAATAATTACCTAAGGTTGTTGTAAATGTGTCAAAGATAAACGTAGTCGGTCCGGTCACCAATACAAATAACATCAATAGCAAAGCTATAACGAGGTTCGTATTGCTTAGAATTTTAATCCCTCGGTCCAGTCCGGAGGTTGCCGAGATTAAATAAAGTACGGTTACTACCGTAATGATGATCACCTGTACCGTCGTGGAGTTAGCGATACCGAATAAGTGATTCAGTCCTCCACCAATCTGCAGTGCACCCAGTCCAAGTGATGTCGCTACACCAAAAATGGTGGAGATGACCGCCAAAATATCGATGGCCTTGCCAAGCCAGCCTGCCGCAAGACGCTCTCCGATCAAAGGGATAAAGGTGGAACTAATCAACCCTTTATACCCTTTTCGGAACTGGAAGTAAGCAAGCGCTAAGCCGATAACGGTATAGATCGCCCAAGGATGCAGCCCCCAGTGGAAGAAGGAATACCGCATGGAAAGTCTTGCTGCCTGAGCGGTTCCGGCTTCTGCTCCTTCCGGTGCAGATAAAAAGTGGGACAGCGGTTCGGCAACTCCCCAGAAAACCAGTCCAATCCCCATACCAGCGCTAAAAAGCATGGACAGCCAGGAAATCGTAGAATATTCCGGTTCATCATCGTCATCCCCCAGTCTGATATTGCCGAATCGACTGAACGCCAGATAGAAGGCGAAGATCAGGAAGAACAGTGTCGCCAGCAGATAAAACCAGCCAAAATTGTGAATCGAGAAGTTGTAGGCCACGTTAGCCACATCAGCCAGCTGATCAGGAGCAACGGCTCCCCATATTGCAAAGAGTGCAACGATGATAATTGTGATTGTGAATACCATGATGAGACCTCCGTTATGTAAGCTATAGCCAACTAATCCTTAGTATTGCTAGTCCGGCTTGTAATCATGCGAAAAGCCAGCTGTTGATAATTTAAAACAAACCGCTATGTAATGAAACACTGGCCGGCTGAATTTTAGTTACAGAGAACCGTAACTCAAACTATGAAGTAAAACAAAATGTCAAAACGATAAAAAAAAGCCCGACACTTTATTGAATCAAGCATCGGTCTTTACTTATTATTTATCCGTATCATGGATTTCGATTTGAAATTGATCTGAATACGATTTGAGGTTATCAGCAAGGAGGGTCAGCTCTCCGGAAATGCCTGATAGTTCATTGGCCGAACGCTGTTGCTCTACAGCACTGGCGGAAACTTCTTCGGACATGGCTGATGTTTCCTCAGTTGTGGAAGCAATGTAACTCAAATGTTGCTCCACCTCTTGGCGAATGGATTGCATATGGATTGTCCGATTTTCCAGACGTTGAGCAAGCTCATGCACTTCAGAGGATAACCGGCTTACCTGTTTGAAGCTTTGAAGACATTCAGCGATCTGTTCTTCCTGCTCCTTGGCAGCTAACATATTTGAATCCAGATGCGTTCCCATATGATGAATTTCTTGAACAAAAGAACTCAGTATCTCATCAATCTCCTGAATCGAACGTTCGGATTCTTGAGCGAGATGTCCCATCTCATTAGAAACAACTCCAAAGCCTTTACCTGCTTCACCAACACGAGCTGCTTCAATCGAAGCATTCAAAGATAAGATTTGAGTTTGTTTTAATATGTTGTGAATCTGTCCACTGATGGAAGAAGCAAGTTCCGAACGTGTCGTCAGCGACTTGGAAATATTCTGTTGATCCTCAACAAGTTTGGCGTTCTCACGGCCCTTTTCTAGCAGAACCTCATGTTGGCGTGTCACTTGTATTTGCAATGCAGATAACTGATCGGAAGTACGGGTGAACTGTTCCACATAAGAACCTACTTCATTCATAATACTGCCCAGATTTTCAGAATGCTGGACGGAGTGTTCTGTCTCTTCAGCTTGTTTCATGGAGCCTATGGCAATTTCCTCGATGGCTCTGGAAAGCTCTTCAGACTGACGCTGATTGGTAAGAGATGTTTTGGCAATATTTTTAGAAGCCTGTTGCAGTGTAGAAGAACCTTGTTGTATTCCCTTCATAATATTCGTTAGTTGCACAACCATAGTATTAATTAGGTTACTGATGTCCCCGAGTTGATCGTTTGTCATCTGAGTGGATACAACCCGGAGATTTCCGGAAGAGACCTGTTCCAGGCTTGACTTAATGTCAGATACTTGACGAAGGATTCCTCTTACGACAAGCCACATGATGATGAACGATAAAATTAAAACCACTGCAAAAATCGGGATAACTTTACCATACGTATTATTCAACGTTATTGCAGAGACGCCTTCAACTTCTGCTGCAGACTGATCCATACCCAAATAACCAATAATCGTTCCTTGCGAATCTTTAATTGGTGTAAAAGAGGACATAAGCAGTCCCCAGACAGGATCTTCGACGATGCCAGTCGTTACAACTTCACCGCTTGCCAAACGTTCTAGAGTTTGAGAATTCAGCTCAAACGCAGTCCCGTAAGGACTGTATTCCGCATCTCCCCAATCCGCGCCATCCACGGTGTATATCCATCCATTTGGTGTTTTATTATACATATAAACATAAAGGGCTCCCGATTGAAGGCGAGCCTTAACAAGCTGTTCTCTAAGTGTTTTGTATTCAGAGCTTTCCTCCGAACCTGAAGTGTATAAGGAGTTGATTAATGCCGATTCCTTACCCATCTCAGAAGCGATGTTCACTGCAAGCTTCTGGTTGTTATGCTGCATTGTCATTAAGGATGAATTTTCACTGGAGTAGTTCGTGGCCCACAGAATCAGACCGCCCATAGTCAGTAGTGGGACAAGGATGATCAAATATAGTTTTAACCTTAAATCCATTCTTTTGTTGCGCGTGTGTTTCATGTTCTGTTCCCCCTCGGAAGTAAATAAAGCATAAGGCTATATGTATAGCTCCATACTCTTTATCGTAAAAATGACGAGGGAACTGTAGACTGATTCATAATTTAGTTGCATCCGCTCATGTTTTTAGGAGAATGATACTGCATAATAGAATCAAGCGCTTCTCCCAATAAGGATAAGTACAAAATTTGGAGCAAGTATGAATCGGGGTGGTATAGTGTTAAGGCAGGAAGCAATAAAGATTATCATTGAAAATGATATTACTAAACTAACCAGAGATGAACGTGAAGCAATGTTATTGAATTCCTGGGGAATTGATGAAGATGACCCGGAATTTCATTTTTTTTCGAAATCTTTGCAGGATGAACTGCTTAGTTCAGATGAACCAACAAATGATATAATGCACATTCGTTACAACGAATTGTTATTTAAGGTGTCTGAAGGCAGTTTCTATGGAAAACCTAACGAATATTTATCTAAACTCCTCTCAGAAATAGCAGGGAGCGATATTGAGGTTGAAGGCCGCGTGGAGCAATTATTAGCTTGTCCTTGTTGTAATTATGAAACCTTGGAACAGAGAGGAGAATATGATATTTGTCCAGTTTGTTTCTGAGAGGATGATGGTAACAATGATCCAAGCAGGTACAGTGGACCTAATCACATGACATTGTCAGAAGGCAAAAGTAATTACGAAAAGTACGGAGCATGCTCAGAAGGAGAAGCTGATTTCGTAAAATCTAATCGATATGAAATCTACAAAAAGGCTGATTAAGAAATAAGGCCTTTTGTTTGGAGTACTGTTAAAGAACTGACCCCTAACGACCATATTTATGGAGAGCTCAGTATCGGGAAAAACTCGTAAAAACCCATAATCACGAAAGGAGGAGTCCCCAAAAGGGGACTCCTTCTATTTAGCTCTAATCAGTCGATTTAGTTCTACTTCGATCGATTAAGATGCAATGGATGGTTCTTTTCCGCGCTTTCCTGATTTAGTATTTTGTAGGTTGATCGGCCTGCATATAATGGAATCTCAAGCTTTGAGAAGTCGGGGAGTCCATTCTCTAAAAAACATGAATCATCTCTATAGCGCTGAACAATTTCTCCTGCGATCCACTCATGGTCGCCAAAACTTGTAATGCTCAGCGAACGGCATTCATAAGCAAAGTAGGCATCCGTAAGAACAGGTATATCGACTTGAAGTCCTTCTTCATACTCAATATTAAATTCCTTGAATTTGTCCAAATCTCTTCCACTGTATGTTCCAACGGCTTGAATTATTTCTGAACAATGTGCAGGCAAAAAGTGTACACCGAATGCTCCGCTTTGCTCTATTAGTGTATAGGTATAGGTCTCTTTGCGAAGAGATATGCCATATATTCCTGGTGAAGAGCCGATGTAAGTGTGCCATCCTGAAGCCATAATATTTTGCTTTCCCTCATGACGCGCAGTCACTATTGCAACCATTCCGGGGTATGAGTACCATGATTCGTCTTGGATCGGTTGTCGCATGAAAATCACTCCTCGTAACCATATTTTCAGAGCTAAACTTGAAAAGGCCACCCGTCTGAAAAACAACAATCATATTATCGGGTATCGATATGAAAGATGCCAATCTCATTATAGTGATCTAGCTTGTAATCAATGGTTCCTAGGCTACAGTTCAACACGTCCATTTGCTTCACGATATTTTGCCGATGTTGCTGTAACATTTCTTTCCTCTGTTCACTAGTACTTGAACCTTCCAGACAGAGCAGCATGAATGCTTTTATATCCTCAAGTGGCATACCACTATCTCTCAGACAGCGTACTAATTCCAGCCAACATATATCCATCTCGGAATATTTACGGGCACCGTATTCTGTCTTTTTCAACAAAGGCATCAGACCTGTCCGATCATAGAACCGCAGCGTGGAAGCAGGCAACTGGGTGCGTTCTGCAACTTGTTTAATCGTAAATTCCAAACAAATCTTCCTTTCAAAAAAAAGGTTGAAGGTATTGACTTAAACCTAAGTTTAACTACTATCCTAAGATAGTACAATAGAGCGTTTTCATAAATAGCCTCTAGTCAAACCATTCTCAAAAAGGAGTGATTCAGTTGAAATACAGAAAGCTGGGTAGAAGTGGATTGAAAGTTAGTGAAATTGGATTAGGAAGCTGGCTGACCTATGGATCGGCCACTTCTGAGGAGGCAGCGCGTGCATGTATGCATAAAGCATACGAACTCGGTGTCAACTTTTTTGATACGTCGAATTCATATACAGGTGCTGAAGAGGTCATGGGAAGTACGTTGAAGTCGTATTCACGCAGTAGTTATGTCCTTGCTACAAAATTGTTTTTCCCGCAAGGATCGGGACCGAATGAACGTGGATTGTCCCGTAAACATATCGTCGAGCAGTGTGAGGCGAGCTTGAAACGATTGGGCACAGATTACATTGACCTCTACCAATGTCATCGTTTTGATTCCGAAACTCCTGTTGAAGAGACGCTTCGAGCATTGGATGATCTGCAAGCGCAAGGTAAGATTTTATATGCAGGTGTCAGTGAATGGACGGCCGCACAGATTGCGGAAGCCTCCGGAATCAGCAAAAGTTTGAATCTGCGCCCGTTGATTTCAAATCAGCCAATCTACAATATGTTTGAGCGATATATCGAGAGAGAAGGTGTGATTGAGCAATGCGAGCAGGAGGGACTTGGTCTCATTGTGTTCTCTCCATTAGCACAGGGTGTACTCACAGGCAAATACAAACCAGGACAGCAAATTCCAGAAGGCACACGGGCTGCGAATGATCAAACAAATGGTGTCATCAACAGTTATTTACGTGAGGATGTGCTCCAATGTACTGTACAACTATCGGAAATGGCTAACGAACTCGGGGCAACCTTATCCCAATTCGCATTAGCATGGATTCTCCGACAACCCGCAGTAAGCTCTGCCATTATTGGCTCCAGCAGACCCGTTCAGATTGAAGAGAATCTCAAAGCAATTGAGCTTAAGCTTACACCGGATATTATCTCGGAAACAGAAAAAATCCTGTCTTCCATCAGCCATTTTGTGCCAATGCGGTAACAACGAAAAATGAATGGAGATATAGACTAACAGGTAGAGAAGCGCTCGTGTGACTTATATATACTGCAATGCACAAAAAAGGCCGTTAATATTAACGGCCTTTTTGTCCTATTTGAAAGAAAGATGGTCTAATTACTCACTAAAAAAATCTAAATTTAAGTTGATTAGACTAATCCACTTTATCAATCTCCAGGCTCACAATCACTCCGTTCTTCTCCAAATCTTTAACGATCTGCTTCGCATGTTCATTTAGCGGGTTGTTTCCCAGATATACCTCGGTTAAATGAGGAATCGTTTCAAGCACAGCAATATCTTGAATAAGATTATCTTGCAGATAAAGATGTTGTAAAGTTGGATGGTTTTTTAATGGTGTCAGATCCTTAATGCGATTATTGTCCATACTAAGCCATTCAAGATTCATCTTTTGGAGTGGTCTTAAGTCTGATACTTGATTGCCGCCGGCAAGCAAACTTGTAAGATTGCGTAAATTTTTTAGAGGTCCTAGATCTTTTATTTGGTTATCATTAATCAATAAACTTTCCAAATTGCGCAATCCTGAAATTGGAGATATATCTGTAATTTGATTTCCATCTAAAGCCAATAGGTTTATTTTTGTCAGCTTGGAGAGGGGGTTTATATTTTTGATTTTATGGCCGGGTAGAACTAGTTCCGTTATGTTAACTGCATACTCAAGTCCTTGCAAATTTGAGATTTTTCTTTTTTCATCCAATGAATACAAGGATTTCATTTTTTTTAAATCGGCTGCTTTCAGTTCATTTTTACCCGATAGCTTTAATTCTGTTCGAATGATTTGTGTTAAAACGGGATCTTTAACGACTGAAGCTGCCAAAGTTGTGGATGTCGGTAATATTAAAAGCATCAAACAAAATACGATTAAACGTTTTACGAATGGATTAGGCATAGTGCACTCCTTAAAATTAGGTTCTACATTCATTCTTCGATCTCTTTCTCTCAACTATGTATGACTATGTACGATTCATGATCCACTCCTTATATGATTTAATAATAAAGAATATACCATGATTTGGAGCATAGTACATGGTTATATTGTCAAAATATTATACTAGTCCAGCGATGCAATCGCTATGTTTATTTGCGGATTTTTCTGTCATTTTGTCCACCATATGTGTACAAAAAACAAAAAAGATGCTACATTGAAATCAGGAAAATTCCTTTTATAACAAGGTTTTAAAACAGAAATTTCTTGTCTCCTGTACGAGGACATACGTATATCGAGGAGGGAATAGAATGTCAAGTCAAGCATTGGATCAATTTTTAAGTTCGAACATCGAAGATCTAAAGTCTAAAGGTCTATATAACGTTATCGATACGCTACAGGGTGCAAATGGTCCGGTTATTCGAATCAACGGAAAGTCTCTAATCAATTTGTCTTCTAATAACTATTTGGGGCTGGCAACAGATAATCGCCTGATTGATGCTTCAGTTAAGGCAGCTCAGACATACGGGGCAGGTGCTGGGGCTGTGAGAACCATTAATGGTACGATGGATCTTCATATTGAGCTTGAAGAAAAACTGGCCCTTTTCAAAAAAACGGAAGCCGTTATCGTGTATCAATCGGGATTTAACTGCAATATGGCTGCTATATCCGCGGTAATGGACCAGCATGATGCGATTTTATCAGATGAGTTGAATCACGCTTCGATTATTGATGGCTGCCGTCTGTCGAGAGCCAAGGTGATCCGCTATAAGCATTCGGATATGAATGATTTAAGGCAGCAGGCGAAAGAGGCCAAGGAATCCGGTCAGTACCATAAAATTATGGTCATTACCGACGGGGTTTTCTCCATGGATGGTGATATCGCAAATCTGCCCGAAATCGTGAAAATAGCAGAAGAATTCGATCTGATTACCTATGTGGATGATGCTCACGGTTCAGGCGTTCTCGGAGCAGGTGCTGGAACCGTGAAGCATTTTGGATTGTCCGACCGTATTGACTTTCAAATTGGCACTCTTTCCAAGGCGATCGGCGTTGTCGGCGGTTATGTCGCGGGTAAGAAACAACTGATTGAATGGTTGAAGCTGAGAAGCCGTCCGTTTTTGTTCTCAACATCGTTGCCTCCGGCTGTAATCGCTTCTTGTAGCGCTTCTGTTGACATTTTGATGAATGACAAAGAACTGATCGAGAAGCTGTGGAAAAACGGCAATCATTTGAAAAATGGCTTGAGCCGGCTTGGATATGATGTAGGCCAAAGCGAAACACCGATCACACCTTGTATCATTGGCGATGAAGTAACCACCCAACAGTTCAGCAAACGGCTCTATGAAGAAGGCGTTTACGCCAAGGCAATCCTGTTCCCTACGGTTCCGAAAGGAACCGGAAGAATACGCAACATGCCGACATCTGCACATTCCAAGGAGATGCTGGATCAGGTGATCTCCGTTTATGAGAAAGTTGGCAAAGAAATGAAGCTGATTTAGTTGCACCTACGGGAGTCTATTTCGGGAGGAATGTCTTATGAAGAAGATATTGGTGACCGGAGCACTGGGCCAGATCGGTTCTGAGTTAGTTGTTAAATTACGTGAAATTTATGGTGGAGATCACGTCGTTGCTACGGATCTCAGGTCATCGTCCCACGAAATTACCCGATCCGGACCATTCGAACTGCTGGATGTGACAAATGATAAGGCGATGTTTGAAATCGCCAAGCGGTACGAAGTAGATACCGTCATGCATTTGGCTGCGCTACTGTCGGCTACGGCAGAGGATAAGCCCCTGCTTGCCTGGAACTTGAATATGGGCGGACTGATGAATGCACTTGAAATATCCAGGGAGCTCGGTTGCCAATTTTTCACTCCAAGCTCCATTGGATCTTTTGGCCCTTCGACTCCCAAAGACAATACACCGCAGGATACGATCCAGAGGCCCAATACGATGTACGGCGTGAACAAGGTGTCCGGCGAACTGCTTTGTGATTATTATTTTTATAAGTACGGTCTGGATACGAGGGGGTTACGATTCCCCGGATTGATATCTTATATGACGCCTCCCGGTGGAGGAACGACGGATTACGCGGTGGAAATTTACTATGCAGCTGTGACGACCGGTCGGTATACATCTTATATCGCCAAAAACTCTAACATGGACATGATGTATATGCCGGATGCCCTAAACGCTATCATTGATTTAATGGAAGCGGATTCATCACGGTTGATACACCGAAACTCATTTAATGTCACCGCAATGAGCGTCGATCCAGAGGCGATCGCTGCCGCGATCCGTGAAGAAATTCCCGGCTTTATCCTGGATTACGATGTTGATCCGAAGAGACAGGCAATTGCCGATAGCTGGCCGCATTCCATGGATGCTACGGCGGCGAAAACAGAATGGGGATTTCATGCCCGCTACGACTTGAGGGCCATGACGAAGGATATGCTTTCACACCTAAGCGATAGACAAATGCTTCGCAAAGCTTAAAGTTATGTTGAATTCGCTGTGTAAAGCGAGTAGAAATACAAAAGAAGCTGCATCAAGAGGTTAGGCGTTACCAAGACCTTTTGTTGTAGCTTCTTTTTTTATCCTCCAGCCCAGTCGTTTCCTTAGTCGGATTCAATTATGCTCTTAATATTTTTAATTGTTGCAAAATGCATTGCTTCATGGTAAATCAGAAAACTCAGTAATTGTTCTGCATTGGTAAAGCTAAGTCCTGTAGAAGACTTGTAATGAGGATTGATTTCTTCTTTCAATTTGCTTGAAATTACCGATTCAACCCTTTCCATTTGTTCAGTTAACAAGTCGATTAATTGAGACAACGTCGGAGGCTCTGTATCCCAGTCAGACGGTTTGGTTCCTGGATCAAACAATTTACTAAAATTAGCAGGATATTTGGTTTCTTCACCAGTAAGCTGGAAAGCGAACTTCTCATGTATAACATACATGTGGCCGAGATTCCATTTTATATTGTTTTTCAAACCTGTTGGAATGATTTCGGATGCAGAGTCAGTTATATTCCTTACATAATCAACTGCCTGACGGCGAACAAATTTCAATTGATCTGCGACAAAATTGCTCATGATATTGACCTCCCATAAAATAAAGTCGCTAATGAAAACGTTAAAGAGAACACGTTTGTGTCAGTGACCAGAGTTACTTTTAGAAACATAAGTTGAGACTCGTTGTGAAAGATTTGCCAACGTACGTTCAAAAAAGGATTCATCATTAAGCGCTCTACTTAGAACCAATGCTCCTTGAATACTAGCAATTGTTTCCTCTGAAATTTGGTCAGCAGTCTCTTTAGAGATACCTGTTTGAACTAGCGCCGCGCTTAAGGCTTCAATCCATCTTATAAAATATTGCTGTATTACAGTAGCGAATCGATCTCTTGTTCCGTCCAAAGCGAATGCACCAATAAGGCATATACGCTGTCCCGATTGAAAATAAGTATCGACCTCTTGCCACATATGATCAATGGCTGCTCGAGGTTCATTCTTTTCGAGCGGTTCAAAAATATTCTTTACAAACCATTGATCAATATGAGTAAGAATTTCAGCAACCATCTCATCTTTTCCACCTGGGAAGAAATAATATAAGCTTCCTTTAGATAGACGCGTACGGGCTGTAATTTTACTTAACGATGCACCTTCATAACCTAATTCACGGAATACCTCCGTAACGAGAGGGACGACATCAGATTTTTCAAAAACAGTACGAGTCATAGGTTTAACTCACTTAGGCTCGGGTGTTCAGCAGGGCGTGTGCCGAGAGGCCAATGAAATTTTCGTTCCGATTCCTTAATCGGCATGTCATTAATCGAAGCGAATCTTCGCTTCATCAAGCCGTCATCAGCAAATTCCCAATTCTCGTTTCCATACGATCTGAACCAGTTACCGCTATCATCATGCCATTCATATGCGAATCTCACTGCAATACGGTTATCCGTAAATGACCAAAGCTCCTTAATAAGGCGGTATTCCAGTTCTTTGGCCCATTTTCTAGTTAGTAAAGAAACAATTTCTTGGCGGCCTGTTATAAACTCGCTCCGATTTCTCCAATAACAATCTTCAGTATACACAAGTGAGACACGCTCAGGGTCTCGGCTATTCCAGCTGTCTTCTGCCATACGAGTTTTTTGAATTGCTGTCTCAAGTGTGAATGGGGGAGTTAAATTATTCATTATTTTTTCCTCACTTTCTAAACTGTTTGTATCAGTATAAACCGATCGGTTTATAAAAGCAAGTTCATATCAAAATACTTTAGCAGACAAACGTGAAGATCTTGTGGTGGACCAAATAGCAGAATTGGTATGTTGTAAAAGAATAAAAACTGGTACTTACTTGATCCCAAATTAAAATGCTAACATATTTCTTAGATTACGATGAGTTTGACTCTGATGAAAAATACAAAGGCAAGCACTCGACTTCATGGTGAGTCTAAGCGTAGAAGAATTAGGGGGATTGATCTGATGCTAATCAGAGAAGCGAATATAAAAGACTATCCACAGTTGAGACAAATTTATCTGGATTCCCGTCGTGAGAGTTTTCATTGGGTTAACACAGATGAAATGACGCTCGATGATTTTGACCGGGATACATTGGAAGAACAAATCCTTCTTGCAGAGGAGAACGCCCATATTCTCGGATTTGCTTCATTGTATGTACCTAACCGATTTATTCATAATTTGTTTGTACACCCCACTGCTGCTGGCAAAGGTGTTGGCGATCTGTTACTCAAACGGGCAGCTGTTGTTGAGGAAGGAGAGCCTGGAGCGAAATATTGGGTTCTGATTTATGAGGTTCATACTTAACATTAACGCAGGAGTGGTTACAATGGATATTCGCGTAGATGATTTGACCGGGGCACAAGTGATTGGGTTAATTGCAGAACATTTGCAAGGAATGGCGGATGACTCTCCACCAGAGAGCATTCATGCCCTTAATCTGGACGGTTTGAAGAAACCCGAAATTACATTCTGGTGCGCATGGGAGAATGAGGAGCTTCTTGGCTGTGGGGCTATTAAGGAATTAGACAAAGAGCATGCAGAACTCAAATCGATGCGAACTGCTAAAAATCATAAGCGTAAAGGTGTAGCTAGAAATATTCTTGCCCACATTATTGAAGAAGCTATCAAACGTGGATACAAAAGGATCAGTCTAGAGACTGGCTCCACAGATTCATTTATTCCAGCTCGCAAGTTGTATGAAAATTTTAGCTTCACGTATTGTGAGGCATTTGCAGATTATATCCCAGATGGGAATAGTACATTTATGACGAAGGAACTGTAGATCTTGTAAAGAAGAGGAGCCCTCATTCGAAGGGCTTCTCTTCTGTTATGTCTCCCCGTTACGTAAGCATGGATCACTTTAATCATTGATTGGAATCCCCGCAGCTGTTAAATGTCCGTGAGTTAAAATTTTTCCAAATTGAGAGGCAAGTTCACTCGGAGTATACGAAAAATCATTTTTAACCCACCATATTACAATGCCCATAAAAGTAGATGCGATATATTGAAGTAATAATTCCTTTGAAATCTTCAGAGGGGTATGATCCAAGCCATCTTCCACAGTATTTTTTATAATCTCCTCCATTTTTGATTGAAAACCATAAATTCTGTTCTCATCCAGTAAGAATGCTTTGTAAAAGGGGATATTGTCCTTAATTTTCTCCAGTATGGTTTGCATCAGTTGTTCAAGCATAGAGCCACTTATACTAGATTTGCTACTCGAACAAAGCTTGAGTGTACTCTTTAACTCATCTAATAATTCGTCCATAGATACATTTAACAAATCGGGTTTGTTCTGATAATGAAGGTAAAATGTATTTCGGTTAATCATCGCCTTATCGGCTATATCTTGGATCGTAATCCCCTCGTATCCCTTCTCATTGAGAAGTTCTATAAATGCTTTTTTTATCGAATGTTTGGAGCGAATGATACGCAAATCGGTTTTTTTCTTCATCATGACCCGTTCCCTTAACTTTTTTTTGTTAGATATACGACATTTGAGTTGAAACTGTATTTTATCTCTCAAAATCAAAATTATTAAACATTGAATGCTGATCTTTCATTAATCATAATAAACAAAAGATAAATATACAACACGTTGACCATTATTTATCTTACTGATCATTAACTCTATTCGAAGGGAAGATATGAAATGAAAACGATAGCGATTGTTGGAGCAGGAGCAGGTTTAGGAATGTCCATTGCGAAGAAATTCGGACAAAATGGCTTCCGCGTAGCTCTTATTGCGCGAAATGAAGACAAGTTGAACCAACTGGTTATTGAATTAGAACAATTAGGAATCGAAGCTGCTTCATTTCAAGCGGACATATTGAATAAAGAAGAAATTGAGAAGGCATTTGCTGCTGTTAAAGAGAAATACGGATTCATTGATGTTCTTGAATACAGTCCAACGCCGAGCTTTGACACAGTAGCGCCAACATTAGATGTAACTGAAGAAAATGCGTTATACCAATTTCAATATAATGTTTTAGGTGCTTTATCGAGCATTAAACAAGTACTTCCGGATATGCTGGATAAGCAAAGCGGTGCTCTGTTATTTACAACTGGAGGTGCTTCAGTCCACCCAGTACCGATGATGGGTAATGTAGGAATTGCAATCTCAGGACTTCGTAATTATATCTTTAATTTGAACAGCGAATTAGCGGACAAAGGAGTATATGCAGGTCATCTTTCGATCGGAATCTGGATGCAACCGAATTCAGGCGTTCAGGATAAAATCACTGATATTTGGTACGACATGTACACCAAAAGAGATAGAGTAGAAGAGTTTATAACTGAAGATAAAGTGTGACTTGAATAATATATTTTAAAGGAGATATAAGAAAAGGATATGAATATCACTGTTTTTGGTGCAAGTGGTGCAATTGGACAGCTTGTAACACAACTAGCTTTGGATCACGGGGATTTCGTTACGGCATATGTTAGAAACCCCCAAAAAATCAGCCTCAAACATCCAAATTTGAGCCTTGTACAAGGGGATCTTTCGAATACTTCAACCATCGAGAAGGCCGTTGCCGAATCAGATGTCGTAATCAGCACATTGGGGCCAGCATCCGATATGTCACGAAAGCTTAAAGGCACGCCGATTGCTGACGGGCACGAACGGATCATTAAGGCTATGAAGAAACTTAACAAAAAAAGGCTCATTACACTTGCGACGCCGGCTTTGCAATCCGATGACGATAAGAAAAACATGTCCACGATACTTCCAGGTGTCTTAGCGAAAGTTTTCCTACCAAACGGTTATGCAGAAATGAAGAAACTGGAAGGAATGATTAAGGAATCCAAACTGAATTGGACAGTAGTTCGAATTATTAATCCCAATGTCAAATACAAAGGGCAATCTCATGATTATTCATTCGGTGATAAACCAGCTAAATTAGGTGTTTCCAGAGAAAATGTTGCTAAATTCATGTACTCTGCCGCTCGTGACAACGCATTGATTAGGAAAATGCCTATTATTTATAACAAATAAATTTAAATGTAGTATTCACCGATTAAGGTGGTTAGTGAGGGAGGATTCAAAATGAAAATCGAGATATGGTCGGATTATGTTTGTCCATTTTGTTATATTGGTAAACGACGATTAGAATCTGCACTGGAGCAATTCGCTACTCCGAATGAAGTGTTTATTGAATATAAAAGCTTCGAACTTAATCCGCAAACATCCATGTACTCAGGCAAAAGTATGCATCAAATACTTTCGGAGAAACATGGTATGAGTCTCGAACAAGCGAAAAAGGCACATGCTGAACTAGAACAACAAGCAGCAATGATGGGTCTCGTGTATAATATCGACCAAATAAAGCCCACCAATACGTTTGATGCGCATCGTTTAACCCAGTATGCCAAATCTGTGGGTAAAGATCAGGAATTAGCTGAGAAGCTGTTCTATTCTTATTACACGGACGCCAAGTTAATTAGTGATCATGATACTTTAGCCAGTATTGCAGAATCAGTTGGAATGAATAGGGACGAGTCAATCGCAGTTCTCCATGATTCCTCCAAATATGCTAGCGAAGTGCGTTCAGATGAAGCCACAGCAAAACAATTAGGCATAACAGGAGCGCCTTTCTTTGACATTGATAGAAAATACGCGATATCCGGTGCACAACCAACAGAGGTATTTTTAAAAGCTCTTAAACAAGCATCTCAGGAACCCTTCGTATGATTTAAATGATTATAAGCAAGTTTTAGTGAACATTTTAACACAACATTTTGGTTTAACTAACTAACTAACTAACTAACTAACTAACAGATTCAATGATGAATGTAAATCTAACCGTGCTTAATAAATCAAGGAGGCAACTGATCTATGATTGGTTGCTTTTTTCATGCATTCGAACGGGCAAAAAAAACAGGTAGTTATCAGAATAAACTTAAATAAGCGAGTTAAAATGAAATAATAATTGCTTCTCAATCCTGTATGCGATATATTGCATATAAGAATAATTGTAATGAGGATGAAAACCATGCCAATTCCTAAAGATTTTGCCTTACCCGTCCGTATGTCTGCAAAAGAAAGAGCGTTTTCTCAGATTCAGCGATGGATTATTGATGGAACACTGCAACCAGGTGAAAAGCTTATTGATGCGGAAATGGCTGAATCTCTTGGAGTCAGCCGAACACCGATTCGAGAGGCATTCCAGTTACTCGAAGTTCAAGGTCTCGTATCGATGCATCCAGGAAAAGAAACAAAAGTAACGAATGTTGAGAAAAACGATATTTTCAAGATGTATTCAACCATGGCTGCTCTTCAGGCCTTGGCTGCTGAAATCACCGCTCAAATTATTATTCCAGAACAGATCGAGAAACTAAGATCTATTAATTTGGAATTTGCAAATTCCATTAAAAATGGTCAAGTGTATCAGGCCATGGAGGTGGATGAGCTATTTCATAATTATATTGTGGAGCTCTCAGATAATCCTTATGTGGCCACATTCAATGCCTCACTCCAGATTCACATTAGACGATTTAAATATGTGTTTTTAAAACAACCTATCACGGCTACATTAGCTTCAGTTGAAGAGCATGATTTGATTATTAAAGCTTTTGAAGGCAAAAATAGTGAGGATGCTCACAGACTAATGAAACAAAATTTTATCAGGCCGATGCAGGAACTGAACGAAATACTTTGAAATGAGGGAAGAAACATGGAGAATAAAAAAGATCTTCGTATTCGAAGTAAGGTAATCAGTGAAGGAGCTAACCGGGTACCAAACAGAGCAATGCTGCGTGCGGTTGGTTTTCAGGATGAAGATTTTAAAAAGCCAATGATCGGCATAGCGAGTACCTGGAGTGAGGTAACACCATGTAATATGCACATTAATGATTTAGCGGTACAAGCTAAGCAGGGCGCACGCGATAACGGCGGTGCTCCACTAATTTTTAATACGATTACCGTTTCGGATGGGATTTCGATGGGGCATGGCGGGATGTTGTTCTCACTACCAAGTCGGGAAGCTATTGCCGATTCGATTGAAATTGTGACTGGAGCTGAGCGTTTTGACGGCGTTGTTGCAATCGGTGGTTGTGACAAGAATACACCTGCATGTCTGATGGCTATTGGACGTATGAACATTCCTTCCGTTTATGTATATGGAGGAACCATTCAACCAGGTAATCTCGATGGCAAAAAAGTAGATATTGTCTCCGCTTTTGAAGCCGTTGGTCAATATCAGGATGGCAAAATAACAGATGAACAGCTTCATAAGGTCGAATGTAGTGTTTGTCCAGGTCCAGGGGCTTGCGGAGGCATGTATACCGCTAATACGATGGCCGCTGCTGCAGAAGCCATGGGTATGTGTTTGCCTGGCTCTTCTTCGACATCAGCGATTTCAGCGGATAAAGCATTAGAATGCGAAGCAGCCGGTAAACAGGTCATCTCACTGCTTGAACAGGAAATCTATCCAAGAGACATTATGACGAAGAAAGCATTTGAGAATGCGATCACCGTTGTTATGGCTCTGGGAGGATCAACTAACGCATTTCTCCATCTGCTAGCGATTGCGCACTCGGTAGAAGTCGATTTAACCTTAGATGATTTTGAACGCATTCGTTTGCGTGTTCCTCATTTGGCGGATCTGAAGCCAAGCGGCCAATATGTGATGCAAGATTTAAACGATATCGGTGGCGTTTCAGGGGTGATGAAGCTATTGCTTGCTGAGGGATTACTTCACGGGGATTGCCTCACGGTAACAGGTAAAACGTTGGCGGAGAATTTAGCGGAAGCTGATCCACTTCCGAATGATCAAGAGATTATACGACCACTCGATAATCCGCTGAAACCTGATGGACCATTGGTTGTACTTCGAGGAAACCTCGCTCCCGAAGGTGCTGTTGCCAAAATGTCAGGCATGAAGATCCAGCAGTTCTCCGGCCCGACCAAGGTGTACGATAGCGAAGATGAAGCAACAATAGCGATTACGAATGATGAAATTAAAGAAGGCGATGTCGTGGTCATACGTTACTGTGGTCCGAAGGGCGGCCCAGGTATGCCAGAGATGCTTTCCGTTACAGCACTTATCGTAGGCAAAGGACTCGGCGGGAAAGTGGCTCTCATCACGGATGGTCGATTCTCGGGTGGCTCACACGGATTTGTAGTCGGACATGTATCACCTGAAGCACAAGTAGGCGGACCGATCGCGTTGCTCAAAAATGGGGATATTATCACCATTAACAGTGATATTCAGGAAATGAAGGTTGAAGTATCAGAAGAAGAATTAGCCGCTCGAGCGAAAGCGTGGGTACAACCTCCGCTGAAAGTAAAATCCGGTGTACTCGCCAAATATGCTAAATTAGTTTCTTCTGCTTCAAAAGGTGCAGTAACCGATTTGATGGAATAGACAACTTTCTATTGTTATGCTTATAGTAGGGTAGGAAGAAACTGCTACGACGAATACTTGAAGCGCAATAAACTAAAAAAGCACCAGCTTTAAAAATCAAGAATTCACCAGAAATGATGAAGAATACGTTTTGTAATGATTAAATTGTTAATCTCCCGTTATTTTCATGAACTGAAAATTAACGGGTTTTTATTTTATCTGGACAGATTCTTTTCTTGCGTCAAAATGACTTGATTCTCATTATTGATAATCTCGTTTAATTCACGCTATTATGTGAGATAAGAACAACCATTTTGTCGAATTGTAAACATATGAATAATACATAGATATGTGTTTCATTGAAAGTAACTGGTTAATTCCCAATTGAGATTACAGGAGGTTGTGCAGATGATGGGAGGGCTGTAATCCTGTTGACTGATAAATAAATTGGTATATAATAGATATTTAAAACAAAATAAGGATAGTGCATTCTTGGTATAAAATGTTGGTTGAACTTGGTATTAGAATTGGTGAACTGAAATAATTAGGTATGAATAAGAATGAAGTAGACAGAGTTATTCAATATTATGTTAATGAATATGAGAAGGGTACTAACTATTTTAACTTCTTATACAATTTATTTTCACGAATATCGAGTTAAGCCTTTGCCTTCCCTCTGTTTCCACTAAGTATTACAAAGATTCAATTAAATTGGATAAATCAAAATCCTCCTGAGTGGAGGTTTTTTTGATTGTGAAATTCAGATATCTATACTTATGTAAGGTTGGTTTTATCAACATATAAGAAGTTCTAGCCACCTTTCATCCAATCCATTTACATTACTACCAATAAGGCAGGAGACATATGATATAAGACCATCTGAAAAGTACGTTACGAATGATTATGAAGAGGAGAGCTGTGCAGAATGGAATTCAAATTTGGGAACGTTGCTATTGTTCTACCCCCTTTACAAATCACAATTATTGGGATCATCATTATACTCTTGTTAGTACGGTGGAGCAAACAATTAGAGACAAGACGTTTTACCGTATTCTTATACTTTTGGATCAGTACACTAGTTATACCAATCTATTCCTATGGTTCATCAGAAGGTGACTTTCAGCTATCGCTTCCCATTGGATTTTTATTGATTATATTATATCTATCAAACCGAGAGAGGTACCACCCGTCAAAAATGAAGGCGAGTCTTCTAGGGCTTTCCATAGCAATATACCAGCTAATTCTTCAATATGTTGGATAGCTACAATTGACGGGGGAGGAGGGATTACGAGTAGTAATTCGATGACTAATATGAAATACCCTAATAAAAAACGACGTATGCCTAGCTCTATCAAGGAGCGAAGTCATACGTCATTAGTCGGTAGAATGTGCAAGCTTTCATAATTTATTTTAAAACGTATTTTGTGATTGTTTTATCCATGTGAATATAAAATGTGTTTGCATCGTGAAAACGAATATCAGCTTGGTGAAAAAGAGCATCATCGATTTCAAGTGTGTTTTTTACTTTTAAGGTACGTGAATCGAAAATGTAGTAGATCGCCTTCTTCGGCTCTGGTTTAGTTGGATCATACCAAGCTTGTGATCGATCAGTGGTCCGAAGACAATACTCTGATCATTGAGTTGCTGTAGCAATCCTTGTGCAGGTAAATCATCAAACGTCTTGGTCGCAATCAATTGATTGTTAGCATTGTACAGACTAAGCTTATTTTATCTTGAATCAGATAGTTATTTTCTAAGGATATATAGAAAGAATCGTACATGTTATGCGCGTATGTTGTGATGTTTATGTATTAACATTAGATCACTGCAAGGAAATCATTACAGAAAGATGGAAGCGGTTTAGTAAGCGTGCCTTGAATGGTTCAGACACTTACATTTTTGTTGTTGCTTTATGCAAAATTCGATAACAATAGGAATGATCAAATATGGTGATACGAACGAAGATGTTACTAGCTATATCAAAGAGCTGAAAAAAATTATAGAGGGACTAAATCCCTTATTTATTTATGTTGAACAGAATGATCTTGAGCATTCCTTCAGAAAAGCGAGATATAAATGTGGATTAGCTAAACATTCAGCAGAAACAACAGCACTGCAAACTGTATCTCATTTATTACTTGCTGGTTTATAGAATATAAACTTGGAGATTTCTCATAGTTATTTTGAAGCACCCCAATATGTGTCCATTTAACCTGTTATAATGAAAATGAATTAGGCCTTTAGGTGGTGTACAAATGAATTACAAGAGTAATAAAGGATTTCGCTTATTAAATATTTACGAGCGTCTAAACAAGGGAGAAATGATCGATAAAGCTAACCTTGCTACAGACTTTGGAGTGACACAAAAGACAATACAGCGAGATATTGACGATTTACGAGCGTATTTGGCTGAGATGCACTATTCTGAAAGTGATGTATCTATCAGATATGATAGACGTAAAAATGTCTATTATTTAGTTCGTTTTGAGAGAGAATGGCTTGCAAATAGTGAAGTCATGGCGTTGTGTAAAATCTTACTTGAGAGCCGTGCATTCGCACGGGAAGAGCTAGATGCATTAATTGGAAAACTACTTAAACAAGTTGTACCAAACGACCGTAAACAAATTCAACAAGTAATTAGCAATGAGCAACACCATTATGTTCCTCTGAAGCACAACAAACCTTTGATAAAAACCATATGGAAACTATCATTGTTAATCAGTAAACGAAAGATTATAAAGTTTAACTATACCCGTCAAGATGGCAGTTCGAAAACTAGATTTGTCAAACCTTTGGCCATTATGTTTTCAGAATATTACTTTTATTTAATTGCTTATATGGAAGATGGCAATAATGAGTTTCCAAAAACATTTCGTGTAGACCGAATTTCAGGTTTAGCGGAAACAAAACGTCATTTTAATCTTCCTTACAGAGATAAATTTAATGAGGGAGAGTTTCGTAAGCGAGTACAATTTATGTATTCAGGTGAATTAATGAAAATTGTATTTAATTTCTCAGGTCCTTCATTAGAGGCCGTACTTGATAGACTCCCTACAGCAGAAATCATCTCAGAAAACAATGGTATTTACACCATTCAAGCTGAAGTTTACGGTACAGGAATCGATATGTGGCTCCGAAGCCAAGGCCAGTATATCCAAGTTTTAGAAGAGCGAAAGGGAGATGGAAATGGAAGATAAAACAGTTCGATTAATGTACAGTCTAACAGCTAATCCAATTTTGCAAGAAATGAAAATTCATAATCAGAAGCAGTATGGAGTTACTCAGGAGTATAACAGTGTAAATCGAAATAAATTATGGGATTCAGCATCTGCAAAAGGTAAATTTAAGCAATCTACTTTTAAGGATCGGAAAATCTACGATGACCCAATAAGCGGACAGCAATTGCATTTCTCACAAAAAGCAGCTCAACGTAGGTTTCGCATGAAAAATGAAGCAGGAGAGAATATTTCATCAGCTTGGGCGAGACATTCTGCTGAGGTTGATCATGTCGTTTCCTTAAAAGAAATACATAATCGTGTCAAATATAACCCATTCTTTAGCGATAAAGATATGAAGGAAATCGCAAATCAAAAGAGTAATTTCAGGGTCACTTCCAAGTCATTGAATACATCTAAAGGTAGTAAAAGTGATTTTGAATTGGCATTCGCGCCTGACAGTAAGAGTTCAACCCCAGGGAGAGTCAAGCTAATACAAGGTAAGGTCGTTGCGGAGGCCAAAGTCAATACGGATATTTTGTCTAGATCTATGAAAAATGCTGGAGCAGACTTTACAGAAGGAGCACTATTTTCACTGCAATCCTCTGCTGTCCCATTAGTAGTTGAAGGTGTGGGTAACTTGTACAAAGTTGCCTTAGGAGAGAAAAAGTTTGAAGATGCTGCCAAAGATATGGGGAATCTAACTCTATCTGTTGCAACTACAGGGGGCACAATACGAGTTGTTTCTACAGGAGTGACACATTTACTTGAAAATAGTGGAAAAGAAGCAATTCGTAAACTAGCAAATTCAAATCAAGTGATGCAGGTAATTACTATCTCTCTAATGCTAAAAGATTCAATTTTCAAATATGTAAAGGGAGAAATAGATGGAAAACAATTTTTCGAGGAAGTCGGAGAGAAGGGAGTAGGAATGCTTGCAGGAACTATCGGAGCAATAGCAGGTCAAGCACTTATTCCAATTCCGGTTGTTGGTGCGGCTCTTGGATCATTGATCATTTCAACGGTATGCATGGATCTTTATCACTCATACCGTAATGTGGATGAATATAAACAGCTTGAGCAGGCATCAGCTAAGATTGCATCTGAAGCTTTGCAGGAGATGGACAGACAACAAGCCGTATTAAAACAGCTAATTCAAGAAGAATATGCCGAGTGGAATGCACATTTTATTAAAGGATATAACATGATATTTAATGGATCTGTATCAGATTCACCAGAACAAATCAACGAAGGTTTAAGTACAATTCTCTCTGTTTTCTCAAAGAATGTCTCTTTTGAAAATCAAAAGGCATTTGATGATATGTTCTTTGATAACAATTCAGTATTCAAAATGTAGGCTAGGGGGCGTTTTTATGTTGTTAGAAAGTATTTTGCTCGGCGGGGCAGTCAGCAGTACCGTAGCGAGGATGATAAAGGCAGATAAGTTAAATGAAAAGGCTGAAAGTGTTAATGTCCGTTCGTTTGAACGAGTAGTGGAGGCAGAAGAAAAGGTCAAAATACAAAGTTCAAAAACGCAAGCCAGCATTCAAAAGCTTATCAATCGAAAACGGGGTATATATAAAACTTCAATTGTAAACTTTTTAGAGCTGTACAGAAATCTACAGAAAATTGAAATGGAGGAGGGAGCGGGATTAAAGGAATTGCGTTCTTCTTTTCTATCTCCAATTGCTGTTGAATCAATGAATAAGATGGTTGGAGTATCTAAAAGTGAACTATCTGATTCTCAAGTTTTTTCTACTTACATATTTTCAGGAATTGCCGGAGTGATAAAAAAAGAAGCAGAGATGAACTTGTCTGCAGCTAATGCCCGTAGCTCGCAATCATTCATGATTGAAAAACAAGCAGAGACAATTTGCATTGCTCTGGATGCTATATTCCAGCGTTCAGAACATATCTGTGATGTTCTACGGAATTTAAATGCATTATTTATCAGATCATTGCAACAATGTAGATCAATTATCCAACGTAACGATAACGAAAAAAATCAATATTCGCAAAAAGACAGGGAAGCTTTCATGATTTGTTTCAACTTTGCCAAAGGAATCAAAGATATATTGGATGTTCCTCTACTTGATGAGACTGGTGAAATTAACTTGAAATCACTTGAATTGATAGAAACAGGAGAGGCTTTTCTTAACAAAATGAAGAAAATAAATATTTGATATAAGGAGAAAATTGAATGCAACAGTTAATGAAAAGAATTGCCGTATCAGATAAATGTGTAGCTTGTGGATCATGTGTTGTAAATTCTGAATTTCTAACAGAAACCCCTGAGGGTTTTGCCATACCTGTTGATCCAGGATTAATTACCGAAGTGCAGTATCTTGATTTTAAAGAAGTAGAGGTAAGCTGTCCCGTTCAGGCCATATCTGTAGAAGATGAATATATCACAGGACATAGTGGGTCTGAGGCACTTGTAAAGCTCAAAGCTTTGATCTCCGAAAAACTGGATAACTTTTCAATTCCTTATCCCTCCCAATCAGATTATGATTTTGTTGAGAACAACTATGAAGCTCCTCCACTATTAACTAAAGACATGTCTGCCAAAGTGTATAACTCATACGATAAGGCAGATAGAGAAGGCTTTAATGCCTTTAAAGATACGATGTACTCCCAGCAAAAAGCACTTATTCAGGCAGTTTGTATTAATTACAAGACTAAACAACTCAAGAAGTTTTCCTATTATAATAAAACTGAAGGAAATTACTTTTATGATATCAATCGAGAAATAGCTAAAACGCTAGGAGAAGTAGTTGTATTAGGGCAAGCGATCTCTAACAATCAGCTAAATCTCCCTGCCGATTTTAGTGAGTTTGACGTTGGTCCTGATTTTGGCTTTGAAGGAGAATCTTATTGTTATCGGTTGAGGCATTTGGAGCGATACGATTGGAATACCGGAATGAAAGAGGCTGAATTTTTCAAAACTTACATCAACGTTGAAGATTACGGAGATGGCTACAAATATTCACTAGTCGAGGCCGAAAAGACATTCCGTGAATACATTGTATTTGGGCTCTCTATGCAAATGTATAAAGAGTTAGATCCGAAAATTGAAACATTGTATAAGAAATATTCAGAAGTATTCCAGGAGACATTAAATAAAAAGTTAAGCCTTTTAAAATCCGAACTGAAAAAACACATTAATTTAGAAAGTTCACCAAATGTCAATCAAGATGCAATTATTCAACAAATTAAATCTCTCGTGAATGAAACTAAGTCAATCCCATTAAAAAAGGAATCTGTCTTTCGCTCAATTGATACAGATTATGACAGCTCTTTTCGTTTTTCATCTCACAGTAAAGCGAGTGAGGCAGCACAAAATCGTGTTTGGCGGCTGTATAAAGAATGCTCAAATTATTTAGAAATTGGAAATGCAGATAGAATTAGTTTTGACTTAGCAAATAAGTATCAGACTCAACTGGAAAGTACGGTCAATACATTTAAGAAGAAGCTACAAGCGATTTATGATAAACATGGTATGGCTTATCCTAATTTCACATTGGAGCTTGATTGCGGAGCGTATATCATACTTGTAGATCTGTCAGATTATAATCAAGTAACTTCTCACATAAATGGGGGTATTCGCGAATTCATAGATGAAAATGTAATAGGCTGGGGCAGAGGGATAGATAAGGAAAACTACTTCTCTTATAGTGATCTAAGCTATGATGTAATAGAATCTATTACATGGAAGCAAGGCTTATTTGGAGAGAAAGAAGTTCCTGTCTTCTGCTATCATTACTTCAGTGGAGAATTTCTAAGTGGTTTTTATAGAGCTATTGAAGCTTGTTGTGATTATGTATTTGAGAGTGGTTATATGAGAACCTTGGTATTCAAGGTCTACGAATCTTTGCAACAAGAAGTGAAACAAAAAATTATACCTACATTAAAAAAATGATAATTTCTTTAGTGATGATCTACAAAGTAGATAACTTGAATTTTTTAATGTACATAGTTTGATGTGGGAGGGGAAGTATGGAGAAAGATAATGAATTGCTTTTACGTAAAGCTTATGAAAAACTGAAGATTGAATTATCTCAACCTGAAAACCAATATATTGAGCGCTCTGCTGTGCAGTTATTGGATGAGTTAAGCCAAGAAGTTCTTAACTGGAATATTAATGATACAATCTCCATATTCGATAAGTATTGGACAGCCACAAGAGCCAATGATATTTCAAAAGAGGGCACAGCTAAAATTTTCCGTTCAGAATTCAATAATATATTTCTTAAAGATCAAGATGTGCAGAATAAGATTCAAAGTTTAATTTTACTTCGCTTGCAAGAACCGCTTGACTACCGTCTTATTAGTAAAATTGCAAATGTTAAATTAATTGAGCAACTAAATAGAATCCCGTTTGAAAATGGTAGACCACTTTTCTACGTACATCGTTTAGAGATTATGATTTTTCCGCAGCTGTTTACTACTATAGCTGATAGAAATAAATTGGATAAAACAGCAAAACTACTTGGTATTAAAAGTGATAAAGTCGCTTTTGAACGTGTACAGTATCAAATCCGTGAAAAGGTAAACGACTTTATTCACAATGAGAGACTAAGTCAAGAAAGCGAATTTATAAAAAGTGCAATTGCCTGGTGGTTACTTGAAGTAGGAAATAATTAATTAAGTAACATGTATAATGTACGTGTATTATAAAAGTTATAAACGATGAACAAGAACATCTTCCTATTGAAGTCGCTATTATAAGCGGCTTTTTTATTTCGTCGTTACAAGTTCTTATCCTACGCCAAGGACAAAAAGCGTATTTAGGTAAGGATTTTTTGGGAGAAATACGCATTATAGATTAACAAACTGTGTTTTTGAAGGTAAACAAAGGCTGCTAAGCATTACAAAATTGAAATTTAGTAATAAAACTAGCCGCTGAGGGACACGAACCTGTTTCAATTCCTGATTAGCGACAATACTAAAAGTCTTTATATACGCGATATATTCTAAACGGAATGGTTTCCATCGACCTTATTACTTCCTGATTCTGTTAAACTCCATTTTTCTATCATTTCTCCAATACATGGCATAAAAATATTTAAAATGGCCCCACTGAAGCAGACAGCCAGTGCAGTTCCTATACCTATGGGTCCATTAAAAATGAATGCCATGACCAGGATTACAACATTAATCAGAGTTCTCGCAAAAAATATATTCGTTCGAGTTATTTTTTGTAGTGAGAGTGTTAATCGATCGATCGGAATCGGTGCAAAATTGGTCTGTAGATACATGGCCGTTCCTATTCCTGCAACAACCAAACCAGAGCCGAAACACAAAAATTTCAAAAACAATAGATCAGGTGCCACCCAAGTCCGTAACAATAACAGCCAGAAATCAATACAAATGCCTGTTATAAGTGCAGTTACTAAACCCAAATATTCAGGTTTCTGTTTTTCTAGCAACGAATTGAAAAATATCATAACTAAAGCAATAATAATCTCCCAGCTGCCAATAGTTAAACCTACGTTTAGGGACAATCCGACTAGAAGAGCGTCGAATGGAGAGCTTCCAAGCTCTGATTGTATGGTCAACGTAATGCCAAGAGTTAGAATTAAGATACCTATTGCATAAATTAAATATTGATTTACACGTGATAACAGCATCATTTCGATAATAATTCTTTTACCATTAGATAATGCGGAATTCCATCTTCCATAAATACATCGGAGGTCGTCTTGTATCCTAACTTGTGATAAAACCCCTCTGCATGTGTCTGTCCGTGTAATTTAATTTTGGATATTCCTTTATTTTCTGCAATTTCTTCCAGTGATCTAACGATTAATTTCCCAAGACCATATTGGCGATAAGGTTTTAAGATACATATTCGATCGAGTTTACCTACGCCATCTCGAATAATAATTCTGCCTGTTCCGGCGGGTAGTTCATTAAAATAAACCAGGATGTGCTCACACTGTCCATCTAAATTATCATAATTATCAAACTCATCTTCAAGTGGTACATTTTGTTCTTTTACAAACACTTCTTCTCTTATTTGCAAAGAGATCTTGAGTTCTTCAATGGAATCTATTTTTTTTGATTTCATTTCTAATAATCCTTTCAGAAATTCATTTTGTAATTATAAACAAATTAAACGTTCTTTTAGTTAATTATAAATGATGATATTTTTGTTGTAAATACAACAAAAATGGGGTAAGGGACTAGAATTACGAAAAGATGGTTCCGATCAAGGTAACCAATAGATGAATTAGCACCGTCTTTATGTGGGGTGTCGCACTTCATATAGAAAGGGATGAAATAGTTATTTACTTCGATACGTATTGTGTCTTATAATTCTCACAAAGATACATATAGTATCCCAAAAGATTTGTAGTGCGCAAGTAATGTAAGAGTGCTCGCGTCTTGGTTCTAGTTTTTGTTGAAAGGAGGGGACAACTGATGGAAACGAAAAAAGCGCCTTGGCGGGAACCGAAATTAGAGGTTCTGGATGTGCGGCAGCAAACGATGGCTGGCCGTGGATACAAACAAATTGATTGGATCTCCGAACATGATGCAGACCTCTATAATCCAGCGTCCTCAAGTTGAAAATCGTATTCTTGCTCAAAAGGTCGCCTGTGGGCGGCTTTTTCGATGCTATGATGAGGGACAAGAATATGTTGCGTAATTCATTACGCGGCTCGACAAACATTGTCTAATTGATGCTTCCACAAAAAAATTATTTCTCCAAAAAAGGCTTATACAGACAGTTCATAATATATAGCGGAGCTTGTTCCTTCAAATCCAATGGTTGAAACACCTGTGATACACCAAGGTGGATGACAAACAAGTCACCTTTGGAAAACAAAAATACATTGGCCCCAATCTAATGAAGGCCTTCTTCTTCGTATACATAAGCGATTTCAACAAAATCATGGTGATGCATCATCGTAAACGGCTCTTTTTTGAATTATTTGTTATGCTAGAACAGCTTCTACACCATTTATAGTGTTGTGAGAGGGGATTGGGTCATTTTGAATACATCTAAACAAACGATGCCTCAGAATTCCAATGATCTTTTTAGTAAACTTGGAATTTATAGCGTCCAAAGTGTTTTTATTATTTTGTTCTTGCTGTTAACCCCTGTCTACTATTTGAACAAATGGGACTTCAAACGTCACAAAAAACGGAAACCTTTCTACACTAGTAAATTGGTTCGATTGCAAGAGCGTTATCCGATTTTCTACGAATTGGCCATGTACGTTCAAAATTTCCCTATTCCTCGTAATGTCTACAAAGTTCTACCCCCTTTAAAGGGCGATGTTCTACAAGTGGGCTGTGGTACAGGTTTATTGAACAAGTATCTTCGCAAGCAGAAGGATGTTCGTTTTCTCAACATGGATCCGAATTTAAATGCTCTAAAACTTGGAAAGAAGTGGGGAAGGTTTGATTCTTATATCCATGCTTTCATTGATAAGCCGACTTCTTTACCTGACCATAGCTGCGATATGATTTTGTTTGCAAGAAGCTTTCATCACATTCGCTATCACAAAAAAGCCTTCTTAGAGAGCTGCAGACTGTTACGTGAAGGTGGATCTATTATTATTGCAGACCCGGTCGTTCTCAAGTCTCTTTCAGGTTCTGTAACGGACGGTGGATATATGGCGAACTCTTCGATTGATGGTGTAATTTGGAGATTTACCAAAGAAACATTAATTACTCACATAGAGCGCTGTCTTCCTCCTGAATTAAAGATTGAATCCGTAACCGAAACGAGACAAGTGCATGTAACGAATTATAATTTATTTGTACCTCAGACAGATATCGTAGTGGTCCTTCGAAAAAGAGAGGCTGTATACAATGACAACTAAATCTATTTATGGTGTTTGAAATCTGTAGCATTATTCAATGTTTATCCTTTGCTCAGTTAGAAACATATCTTGCGGATAAATTAGCTAAAGGTACCTCTCCATAGAGGTGCCTTTTTTTGTTTATGATAACGTTCAGCCACTAAATAATGATTTTGAAAAATAGAAAAAGAATTTTTGATACCAAGAGTAAAGTCTGCCAGGGCATGAAAAAAGTTCAACAACACAAATCTATACTCAACAATGCAGAGCAGTGTGTAAATAGTTTGAAGATAATGAAGCAGTTTTTATTTAGAATTCATTTTAATGCTCTTAGGACGACTAACAATTCTATGATTAATATTGCTCGTTAATCACAAAGGCCGCTGATCCACCTGTTTCTAATCACTCCAGGCTCATTGTAGTGACTATTATCAAGTTTTGGTTTTAACTTCCAAAAACCTTTTTCCCACTGTGAACAATCGGGTTCAATATATTGAAGTCCGCTAATTACAGAATCAATATCCGAAGGGGAGAGATCGATGAGTTCTTTTTTATGGAATAGGGCTGTAAAGCCGTGTTCAATAGAAATTCTGCAGTTTTTGTTAAAATTAAGGGAAAAGTATGAATGCCCATCTTTAGCATGTTCATGTAGAATCTGAAGTATAGGAAGACCTACATATGAATGGAGATCCTCTATTTTTTTAGGATAAATCGATTGAAACGAGTGATTTTGTTCATCATATATCTCATAAGCAATACCGTATAATTGCCATTCCAACAGACTTTCTAAGAAGATTGTATATATCTCGTGAAAATGCTTTTTAACAAAATGAATTGTACTTAGATCTTCCGTGGTTAGTGCATATTTAGTATCAATAAACGTATTAAGCGAATATATCTCCGTATTAAATAAATCTACCGAAGCTTTAACCTCCAATGACCCTTCCCAACTTTCATATTTTTCGATGTATCGCAATTGATCTAATGTTCTGTTCATTGTTCACCTCATAATTAATCTTTATTGAACATACAGCTTTCTCATAAGAACTAATATCCTCCATGACAAGTAGGCAGAGAGAATCAGTGTTTTCTTGTCACTCTGTATTTTAACAAAAAAAGAGTTGCCCTATATAACCTTCTTTGATATAAATACAATAAATACTGCCAAAAATGGTTCGATTGTATGTTTGTTGTTTAGTAGGTTACAAGTTTTCTTTGTCATGGATAGGAATATATAGGTAGTAGGAGGTTTTTGCATGGTAAAAGTACAAGATCGTCGGCATTTAGTCTTGATTGGTAACGGGATGGCTGGGATCAACACGGTGGAACAGATCTTAAAACTGGCGCCCAGCACCTACAGGATTACCGTATTTGGGAGTGAACCTTATCCCAACTACAATCGTATTCAGTTATCGTATGTGCTAGAGAAGAGTAAAGCAGTAGAAGACATTATTTTGAATGACAGGAACTGGTATTTAGAGAATGGAATAGAGCTATATACCGGAACGACTGTAACACATATTGATACGGAACAAAAAATTGTGAAGGCAGACAATGGTATGGAGGTTCCATATGACAAGCTCATTGTTGCAACCGGTTCCAATCCGTTTATGCTTCCGGTACCAGGAGCAGATAAAGAGGGGATTGTAGGTTTCAGAGATATCGCGGATTGCCAAAACATGCTGCATGCAGCAGATCAGTACAAGAAAGCTGCTGTTATTGGTGGGGGCCTGCTCGGATTGGAGGCTGCCAAGGGGCTACTCAAACTGGGGATGGATGTGACAGTGGTCCATCTATTCGAGGAGATAATGGAACGTCAGCTCGATCATACCGCCTCACTAATGCTTCAGGCAGAGCTGGAAAGCCAAGGATTGAAATTTGCTACCGGCAAACAGACTGAGGAGTTTCTCGGAGATGATCGGGTCAGCGGGATTCGTTTTACCGACGGAACGACGCTGGATGCAGAATTCGTAGTCATGGCGGTGGGAATTCGACCAAACACTGCATTAGCCAAGAAAAGCGGGATTGTAGTTAATAGAGGGATACTTGTGGATGATTATATGCGTACTTCAGCACCCGATGTTTATGCAGTAGGGGAGTGTAACGAGCATCGGGGCATTACATATGGGCTGGTAGCTCCACTATTTGAACAGGGAGCTGTCCTTGCGAAGCATCTGTGCGGAGTGGATACGAAGCCATATGAAGGATCTGTAGTATCTACTCAACTAAAAATATCTGGTGTAGACGTGTTCTCCGCTGGTGAGTTTATGGATGCAGAAGGACTGTCTATAGTGCGGATGCATGATGAGTGGTTACGTATTTACAAAAAAGTGCTCCTGCGCGGCGGACGGATCGTCGGCGGTGTTCTGATTGGTGACGGAAAGGAATCTTCCAGACTGCAGCAGTGGATTCGAACAGGCACGGTAATGACAGAAGCCATTCATAATGCGATTATGGGACAAGCCTCGGTCGAAACCGGGAATACAGCCGCAGAACTGGCGGATGAGGAAATCGTATGTGGTTGTAATGGTGTAACGAAAAAACACATTGTGGATGCCATTAACGAAAAAGGATTAACCACGGTAGAAGAGATCAAGGTGGCCACAAGTGCATCGCGTTCTTGTGGAGGTTGCCGACCGGTTGTAGAGCAGATTCTTCAATATGTGCTCGGAGACAAGTATGATTCAGCGGCGGCGAAACAGGAAGCAATCTGTTCCTGTACCACACTGAGCAGAGATGAAGTCGTGACGGCGATTAAAGAAAAGGGGCTGATCACATCTAAAGAAGTAAGATATGCGCTGGAATGGGATAACCCGGAGGGCTGCTCTAAATGTCGTCCTGCGCTGAACTACTATCTGGGTATGATCTGGCCAACTGAGCATGTGGACGAGAAGGATTCACGTTTTGTGAATGAAAGGATGCATGCGAACATTCAAAAGGATGGAACATTTGGCGTTGTGCCGCGAATGTACGGCGGGGTAACCACTCCGGACGATCTCAGACTTATAGCTGATATTGCGGTGAAATACAACGTCAAGCTGGTTAAAGTAACCGGTGGTCAGCGGCTGGACCTGCTTGGGGTCAAAAAAGAGGACCTACCAAAGATCTGGAAGGACCTTGGCATGCCGTCCGGTTATGCGTATGCGAAGGCGCTTCGCACGGTCAAGACATGCGTGGGATCACAGTTCTGCCGTTTTGGTACGAAAGATTCGATGGGGATGGGAATACTGCTTGAGAAGAAGTTCGAGCGGTTAGATATGCCGGCCAAGTTCAAGCTTGCCGTTAACGGCTGTCCGCGCAACTGCGCGGAGTCAACAACCAAGGATATTGGGATCGTCGGTAATGAGGGAGCTTGGGAAATTTACGTTGGCGGTAATGGCGGAATTAAAGCCCGACTTGCTGAACTGCTGTGTAAGGTGCGAACAGATGAAGAACTTCTGGAGATTGTCGCCGCGTTCATGCAGCATTACCGGGAGACAGGCAAATATCTGGAGCGGACCTCGGAATGGATTGAGAGGATGGGATTGGAATCCGTCACGGAAGCTGTAGTCAATGATCTGGATAACCGCCGGGTTTTGGCTGAGCGAATGGAGGTCGCTCTGGCGCAGGTGAAGGAACCATGGAGTGAAATCCTGAATAATTCGAATTTAAGGGAAAGGATGTTTGAAGAGATTAGTGTCTCTACGAAACAGGACTAGAAACAGGAAGGAGCTGCATGATTGAACCGATGATGAATAAAAATGAATACACGTATTATCTTGTTGGCAATGTAGATGATTTCACAGAGAGACTGGGACGAGTAGTGCGCTTAGGTAATGAAGAGATTGCGATATTTAAGACAACGGACGGACGTATCTATGCTCTTGAGAATAAAAGCCCTGGTCCGCGCGGAGGCACGATTGCAGAAGGAATTATATCCGGGGACGTCCTGTTCGACCCAATCTGTGACTGGAAGATTTCGTTGACGGATGGTCAGGTGCTTGATCCTGATACGGGACAGGTTCGGACTTATCCGGTTCAGGTTCACGTAGAAGAGGTACGAGTTGGATTACTGAAGAATGTGGGAGAGACTTTCCATGAGTAAAGACCTTCAGAACAAGAACGAATGGGTGCTTTAATTGTGGAGATTGCGAATTATTATGAAAGTCAGCGAAGTGGAGTAAGACAGATTAAAAGCTTAGAACACAATATCTAGATTAAAAGGTTCGAATATGTGGGCTGTAAAACATCTCTCATATCATGTCGAGGGACAAGAACATGATCCATTAAAGTCGCTATTTTTAGCGGCTTTTTTTTATTTTATCAGTATTAACAAGTTCTTGGTAAGTCATGATTTGTCAGTGGACAAGAACATTGTTTCATTTTGGTTAGAGGGCCAGCTTTTTCAAAGAGTAGCGTCTCGCCATAAACTTTATGATTTTATAATCAATTGGTTATATAAAGCTTATTTCATATATATATTAATACGGCATATGAAGCGCTTCCAGTACGGAGTCTAAGAAATTGTTGCGAAGGGGTCTTTTCTTTGAAAGGTTAGAATTATGTGAAGGATGGTGGTGAAAGATGGATTGTAACCGCTTAAATCAACAGACTAACTAGTCAGCGACTTTTAAAATGCATAACAAAAAAGAGAGGATGACGAACAAATGAAAAAACGTAGTGCTTTAATCAGCATCGTTACACTCCTTATTATGTCACTTGTTTTTACTGCATGTGGTAATTCTTCTGGTTCAAAAACGGAAACAAAGCAATTAGGGGCTAATGCCGGTGAGAATGCAACAGAATTGTCATTTTGGACATTCGTAGATTTGCACGGCAAGCATTTGGATAAAATGCTGGGGTTATGGAACGAGCAGAACCCAGACAAACAGATTAAGTTGAATGTAACGGTTATGCCTTACGATGATATGCACAACAAGCTCTTATTGGCAGTTACAAGCGGAAAAGGTGCTCCTGATATCGCGGATATCGAGCTTGGTAAATTCCCTAAATTCTTGGAAGGTGACAACGTTCCCCTGGAATCTTTGAATGATGTATATGCACCATACAAAGACGCTGTTGTTCCTTCACGTGTCGAGATTTACTCCAAAGCCGATCAGGTTTATGGCTTTGATTATCACGTAGGTGCTACGCTTGCTTTCTATAACACTGAAATTCTCGAACAAGCAGGTGTTGACTACAAGACCATCAAAACATGGGAAGATTACAAACAAGCAGGCATCCAGGTTTACGAAAAGACTGGCAAGTACTTAGGTACTGCTGATACGTCAGCTTCGTTCCAAGCATCGCTGCTACTAGCTCAGCAAAATGCTGATTTTACAGATGAAAATGGTAATCCAAAAGTGAATTCGCCTGAAATGATTAAAGCGCTTGAAATGTTAGTCGATCTGCAGAAGAACAATGTTATTCATACGATCCCTGGCGGACAACCCGACACAGAAGAAGCAAAAGGCGAATATAACAAAGGCAACTACGCAAGTGCATTAATGCCTGAGTGGTACATGTCCCGCTTTGTAAACGAAATGAAAGATCTTAAAGGGAAGTATGCAATAGCTCCATTGCCTGTATTCGAAGAAGGTAACCCTCGTTCCGTTGGCTTAGGCGGTACTGGCACAGTTGTTACTAAAAATGGTAAAGACGTTCAGTTAGCAAAAGAATTTGTAGCCTTTGCTAAGCTTTCGAAAGAAGCTACTACGGAAATCTGGAATACGCTTGGATTTGACCCAATCAACATGGAAGTATGGAAAGATGATGCAGTTACGAAAAACCCTGAAAATGAATACGTCCAATACTTTAAAACAAATGCATTTGATACGTTGAATGAAATCAAGGACGAAATTAGAGCGATTAAGTCCGTTAAAGCTTCACCCACCATTGGCAATATATTCAATACGGTTACTTTGAACGCGATCTTTGAAGATGGCCAAGACGTGAAGGAAGCGTTGGATGAAGCACAAGCAGCAATTGAACAAGAATTGAAATAAATATAATAAGTAAATGATTCGATTAAACCTGTTGGCAGGTATAGTGGTCGGCAGGTTTAAACATAGTTAAGGGAGATTGAGAATATGATAAAGAAATTTGTATACTCTCAAAAAGTTGCGCCTTATGTTTTTGTATTGCCATTTATACTCATATTTTTGATCTTCTGGTTATATCCGCTTGTAAATTCATTCGTAATGAGTTTTCAAGATCGGATGTTGGGGCAGGATCCTAAATGGATTGGTGAAGCAAATTATTCGAAATTGCTTACAGATAAAGTGTTTTTGATATCTATTAAAAATAGCATTGTGTACATGTTAGGAACCTTAGTGCTGTTAATTCCCTTTCCCATGTTATTCGCCGTTATGATCAACAGTAAGTTAATGGTGGGAAGAGAGTTTTTTAAATCTTCTTTCTTTCTCCCTGCATTGACATCTGTCGCAGTTGCGGGGACCATTTTCCGCCTGACATTCGGTGAGATGGAAGGTTCATTAATGAACAGTTTCCTGGGTCTATTTGGTGTAGAGCCTATTAAATTTTTGAAAGACGGAAATTGGAGTATGGCAGCACTGTTAATCCTCGCATGTTGGAGATGGACAGGCGTTAATATGCTGTACTATCTATCGGGTTTGAAAAGCATTGACAATGAATATTATGAGGCTGCTTCAATTGACGGTGCATCTGCTTGGCAGAAGTTTAGAATGATCACAATGCCATTATTGAAGCCGACCACGGTATATGTTACCACAATTAGCGTTTATGCAGGTTTAGCCATGTTTACTGAGAGCCTGATGATGTTCAACGGTAACAAATCACCCCAAAATATTGGCTTAACCATTGTTGGATATCTGTATAGACAAGGGATTGAGCAGAATAAGCTGGGTTACGCAGCTGCAGTTGGTATCGTTCTGTTAGTCATTGCTATGGTTATCAATTTAACACAGTTGAAATTTAGTGGAATGTTCAAAAAGGAGGAGGATTAAAGTGGGCAGAAGTCAGACAAGGAGTGATTTCATCTCTAGAATAGTAATGATTTGTTTCTTTATTATACTATTCGTTATAATTATGATCCCATTCTACGCAGTGGCCCTATCTTCCTTTAAACCAGGTGAATCATTAGTTAGATATGGTCTTAACCTAAGTTTGGATTTTGAAATCATGAGTTTTGATAATTTTATCTTTCTGTTTACTGGAGAACATGATTATTTTGTGTGGTTTTGGAATAGTATGATTCTAACAATTGTTCAAGTGGTTTTAACACTTTTTGTAAGCGCATTTGTTGGATATGGTTTTGCAGCATATCATTTTAAAGGTAAGAACTTCCTCTTTATATGTGTTTTGCTCATTATGATGGTTCCTTTCGAAATACTGCTGGTTCCTTTGTACAGCCTAATTAATGATTTGGGAATGGTGAATAGCTATTCGGCAATCATTCTGCCTGGAATAGCGAATGCCGCAACCATATTTTTCTTCAGGCAATATCTACGAAGCATACCCAAAGAGATTATTCAATCTGGGCGGGTTGATGGCGCAAACGAGTATGCGATTTATTTCAGACTAATTATGCCGATTATGAAGCCATCCTTTGCGGCAATGGCTATTTTGAATGGGATGAATAGCTGGAATAATCTGTTGTGGCCATTCATGGTGCTCGGAGATCAGAGTAAATATACACTTCCAATCGGTTTGAAAACGTTGTTAACTCCTTATGGCAATAACTATGACCTATTGATCGTGGGCTCCTTCTTCTCCATCATTCCAATTTTCATACTGTTTATTGCCTTCCAGAAATATTTCATAGACGGTATGACTGCTGGCGCTGTTAAAGGATAATATATATATTATGATGAAACAGGTGATAAGTTACATCAACTACTGTAGTGATCGCACACGACGGAAACGAACGAAGGCTTGTTCGACCATCGGATGTACGTGCTAGAGAATGAAAATGACAATCCACTCGAAGGTAGTTGGATGTAAAGGGGACAGGTTCATACCAGATGGGAGAGCTTCGCCCTCGATGACACTACCTTTGAGCATAATGGCAGCCGTTATTACGTATAGGCACGAGAAAATCCCTTTTTTATGTTACTGAAAGTAGGTCTTACAAATGTATGCTAATGATTTCAAGGGAGAAATTGTAATAAATACAGAATCGCAGGTAGTTGAGTTTATTCGAAATCGTCCAGCATTTAATGCCCCTTTTACGAGAATGTTCATGGCGCAGAAGTAGTTTTAGCAAGTACAATGGTTATTACTGTTAAACAAATGACTGATGCGTGCACAGAATTTTTCAAGACGAAAACTCGTCCAACATGTATTACATGGATGGAATTGTAGTTCGGATCAAGTGCAGGAACACGAGAGATTATTAATGTGAGTAGATGCCGAAGGACAAGAACATGTTCCCATTGAGAGTCGCTATTTTAGCGGCTTTTTTATTTTATCCGTACAAGTTCTTGTCTCAAGCTATGGACAAGAACTTGTACCGATTGCCTATTCGTATGTCCGAAAGGGCATGTACTAAAGTACTATTATCCCTGGGGAAATGAGGTATACTGGATACCGAGGTGAATCGAATGTGGTTTAAGAAAAGACTGAATGCCGCTTCAGATACAGAAGAACATATTGACCCTTTATCCGCTTCGCGGCTTCCTGTGTTAATTTGGCTATGCCTTGTTACCACCGCAACTCTTATATTACAGATCATGTCAACACCCCTTATTATTCCGAGTGTTTTTTTTGTCATAGTGATGCTCGTCCATACTTACTTTTACTGGATAACAGGTTCAGTCGTTGCTTATTCCAAGCCGTTATATATTATTATTCAAGCAAGTTTAATATACGGTAGTGCTATTCTTATGCCGGATGGCATGCCGGCGATTCTGATTGGTCTTATACCTGTATTGATTGGGCAAACCGTTGCGATCTATTTCGAAACAGCAAAAGTGGTTTTCATTGCATTTGTGCTCTATGTCATGTTTTGTTCTCTAACTTTGTTTAATCGAACTGGCCCTGAGGCGGCACTGCTTGTTTTATTACTTTTACTCATGATGGTTGTAGTCATATCTTACGCGTCCTTGTTTTACAAACAAGTTAATGCACGTGTCAGAACCCAAAATTTCTTGCGGGAACTAGAGCTGGCTCACCAAAAAGTAGAGGAACTTACACTCACTGGTGAGAGACAGCGGATGGCTAGGGACTTACATGACACATTGGCCCAAGGTCTTGCCGGAATTATTATGCAGCTAGAAGCTGCAAGTATTTATCAAGAAAAGGGGAACCAGCTCAAAGCACAGGAAATTATACGTAATGCTATGGTACAGGCCAGACAATCATTAGCGGATGCACGACGAGCAATAGATGATTTACGCACAAAATCAAACCCTTCCATCACGCTGAGCGAGGCGTTTCAGGAACAACTGGAACGATTCCGGCAGGCGACTGGGATTACTACTGAATTTCAGGGAGAGCTTTCTTCACAGTTATCGAAAGTGCAGATGGAGCATATCTTGCATATTTTGAGCGAATCCCTTATGAATATCGCTCGTCACGCACAAGCGAGTCTTGTCACAGTAACTACCAGCCAAAGCAACAATAAGTTCAACTTGAACATCGTTGATAACGGCCAAGGATTTAACACGGGTCACATCGGAAAATTACATGGCCACTACGGTTTGATTGGTATACAGGAGCGCGCCAGACTCATTGGCGGAAGTATTGAGATTGAGAGTAATGAAGAAGGAACAACTGTACATTTAAGTGTTCCATTATAATCGGAGTAGGAGAGGGGTAACCGCATGAAGCACAAAGTCCTAATTGTGGATGACCATTGGGTTGTAAGAGAAGGTCTGAAGCTTATTCTTGAAACAGACGACAATTACTGCATTGTAGGAGAAGCAAACGAAGGTGTTGAGGCATTAAAACTGATGGAAAGTTCAGAACCGGATGTCATCCTGATGGACCTTAACATGCCAGGGGGGCTTGGGGGACTGGACACCATGAAACGGGTGCAAGAACAAGGCCTGCTTATTCCCGTTATCATTCTTACCACATATAACGAGGACGAACTCATGATTGAAGGTTTATCCTTGGGTGCCAAAGGATACCTTTTGAAAGATACCAGCCGTGAAAATCTGTTCCGTACATTGGATTCTGCACTCCGTGGAGAGACTTTGCTTCAGCCTGAGATTACTGCCAGAGTATTCGCTCACCAAACCCGATCGCTAGCGAAAAAAACGGAGTCCACCTTGCTTAGTGATAAAGAGACGATTGTTCTGCAAGCCATTGCAAGAGGGATGCGTAGTAAAGAGATTGCTTTCGACATGGGCATTGCCGAGCGAACGGTAAAAGCTCATCTTACGAATATTTACAACAAACTAGGGGTAGATTCACGGACCGAAGCGGTTGCTGTCGCTGTCGAAAAGGGACTCCTGCATCTGTAAGTTGAAATCTGTCTCGCAAACGTCTTGATTCAACTAACGTACATGCCCAATTTTGCCCGATCGTACATTTGGGGAATGCCCTTATGTACGATTTTTTTTCGTCTATTTTTCAATACAATACAGACATAGGGTGGTAATAACACACTTCTTAATTGAAGCAAGTTGAAAGGGGCATGACATTTATTATGGCAAAATGGTTATATCGTCTCGGAGCCTGGTCTTCGAGGAAAAGAAAAACAGTAATTGCAGCAACACTTACACTTCTCATTGTAATGGCATCGCTCGGCCTAGGCATGGGGACTGCGTTTACAGGTGAGATGACCATACCTGGAACAAAATCCGACCAGGCCGCCGAGGTTTTAAAATCCGAATTTCCTGCGCCGGATGGTGGTGGTCAGATTCGCCTGATTTTCAAAGCGGATCAGGGATTGCTTACATCAGAGACTAATCAATTGAAAATAAAAAAGGCGTTGAAGGATGTTAAGACGGATCTGTCCGTCGTCTCTGTTTCCAATCCATACGAAACGATGACACTAAGTGCAGATAAAAAAATCGGATATGCTGATATAACCTATAAACAGTCTGCAAGTGAAGTCGAAGAACATTCAAAAGATAACGTACTAAATATAGCAGAAATGTTAACCAAAAATGGAGTGCAGACAGAACTCGGAGGCAGTGTGGCTTTCTCTGAAATAGAAGTAGGAGGCGTCTCTGAAGTCATCGGAATTCTGATTGCGTTTATGATTCTGGCTTTTACCTTCACATCATTTCTTGCAGCCGGATTACCTATCCTGACAGCAGTAATCGGTTTGGGAATTGGCTTGATGACCGTAGTTGTTGGATCAAACTTTGTATCTATGTCTTCATTCTCAATTACGCTCGCTGTCATGCTTGCTTTAGCTGTAGGTATTGACTACGCCCTGTTCATTATATCCCGCTACCGTCAACAGCTAGCCGAAGGTTATGACCGTGATACAGCTATTGCGCAAGCAAACGCTACTGCCGGAGGATCGGTCGTTTTTGCGGGACTGACCGTTATTATCGCCCTTGTAGGGCTCTCCGTTGTTCAAATTCCGTTTATTACCATGATGGGCTTGGCCGCAGCAATCAGTGTATTCGTCGCAGTGCTTATTGCCATCATCTTTGTTCCTGCTCTTCTGGCTGTTGCTGGAGATCGGATCAGTCCGGCACGGGAAAATCGCTGGTTGCGCAAATGGTCAGGTCAAAAGAAAACTAAAACAAAAGATAACGCTTGGGGAGGAATAATCACCCGAAAACCGTGGTTAACCTCGATTGTATCCATAGTCATTCTTGCGGTATGTACATTGCCATTCCTGCACATGGAGTTAGGCTTGCCAGATAGCGGGCTTAAATCAACTGAAACCACGGAACGAAGAGGTTATGACTTATTAGCAGAGGGTTTTGGAGCCGGCTTTAATGGTCCGCTTGTCATTGTAGCCAAGACCAGTGACAGCAAAGATGGCCAGAAGAAGATTGCGGAGGCAGCCACTTACATCAAAGATATTCCAGGTGTTGCAAGTGTATCGCCTGCGATTCCTAGTCCTTCAGGACAAGCAGCAATCATTACCGTATTGCCTGAGACAGGACCACATGATATTCGCACGACTGAATTAGTACAAACGATTCGAGATCAATCGGAGAACGTGCTGAAAAAAGACAATGTAAAGATTATGGTAACCGGTGGAACGGCAGTCAACATTGATATTTCCGAAAAATTACAGGAGGCACTGCCTAAGTTTGCATTGCTTATTGTTGGACTCGCCTTTGTACTGCTAATGCTTGTCTTCCGTTCAATCCTGGTTCCTATTAAAGCAGTTGTTGGCTTCTTGTTCACGTTAGGTTCAACACTTGGCTTTATCGTATGGGTCATACAGGATGGATACCTGGGCAGCTTGTTCGGCATTCCAGAACCTGGCCCGGTATTAAGCTTCCTACCTATTTTGGTGACAGGAATTTTGTTTGGACTAGCAATGGATTACGAAGTATTTCTGGTCAGCAGAATGCGTGAGGATTATACCCACACGGGTGACGCCCACCGTTCAGTAAGAAGTGGATTAACTCACAGCGGGCCTGTGGTTACAGCCGCTGGCCTCATCATGATTGCGGTGTTTGCCAGCTTTATTTTTGCCGAGGATACGATCATCAAATCGATGGGACTTGCCCTTGCCTTTGGTATCCTGGTAGATGCCTTTATCGTACGAATGACTCTTGTACCTGCTGTCATGACAATACTGGGTAAACACGCTTGGTATCTTCCTAAGTGGTTGGATCGAATCCTACCTAATATTGACATTGAAGGCGAATCCATTATGCAAGAGAACAAGAAAGAGAACAAATTGACACCAAGTACCAAAGCCAAAGTTCAAACGAAAACCAACATTTAAATAACAAAAATGTGATTAAGCCTTAAGCGCTGAAAGAAAAGTTGTTTTAAGAATGTTAAATTGTTGATTCAAGTCTACCCGGGTATCGAATGCATCCGTATCATGTAGCATGGACATTTTTTTGGAGAAATTACCGAATACATTTATCATCGTAATTAGTGTATCTACTGTATTCATGTCGGTACGCACAGATCCATCCAGTTCGCCTAGATGGGCCAGCTCCGTAAACAGATGGATCAGCTGATCATATTTGTCCTGATAAATCTGTATATTCTCCAAAGGTGCTTTAGACAAGGCGACATAACATTCAAATGCTTCTATAAGTTTGGAATTCTGCTGATAATGAGCCTGATGATAGAAGACCAAAGCGTCAAAAACACGCTCCATTTTCTCATAACACGTACCTTCGGCATGTAATATGTCTTGAAGTATCTCAATTTCTGAGTGCACAATGTTAGCAGCAACTTCCACAATAAGATGTTCTTTCTTAGGAAAGTAACGGAAAATTGTCGCAACGCCGAGAACCGCTTCATTGGCAATTTCCTGCATCGTCGTCTGCTCAAAACCCTGTCGTGCAAATACAGCTGTAGCCGCTTCAATGATTGCAGTCCGGCGTTTCTGCCGCAAGCTTGTGCGCTCCTGTTCTAACCTTTGCTTGGGTTGAATGAGAATGACCTCCTTAAGTTCAATTAAATTATGCTATCAACTTAAGTATGGTTTGTCAACGAAAGGCGACCTTATATACCATCAACATATAAAGACCATGTTCTTATAAAAACAGCTTCAACAAATTGCATAATAACAAGAAGAACCTTCCACCCATAATCGTTAATGGTGTAGAAGGTTCTTTTTTGTTTTTCCAATATTCAATGATCTTATTTGGAAAAATTAACGGTTCCGATATTCCTGAGGGGTACAGCCATATTGTTTTTTGAAAATTTTTATAAAATGAGGGGGAGCCATAAGCTTTTTACTCACATCAGCAACTTTAAGTTCGGTGTGGATGCCCGTTACAAAGGCGGGGGAAGTTCACACATTAATACAACGAAAGTTGACATCCCTTATGAAAAAATCGAGGGGAAAGCTTCTTTTGTTATTGACCGTTTTCAATATATTCAATTAAAAGTTAAACTCTACTGGCTCAAGGCACTTGATGCAATATTTGGTCATTTATTCCGACGCACACCCCGGCTACTCTGTTGCCTGAAAAGAGAAGGTGTAATATTTAATGATTTTTTGAAGACGGTCTGAAAGTGACTTTGACTGGAAAAACAAAGATAATTGCTAATTTCGTTAATCGGTTTATTCGTATAGGTAAGCAAATTTTGAGCTTCTTTTAACTTGCATTCCATAATAAATTGTTGCAAGGTTTTGCCGATTTTTTTTTTGAAAGTAGTTGAGAGATAGGTACGACTGTAACCAAAATGTTTTGCCACGTGATCAACCGTCAAATTCCGATGCACATTATTAAAAATATATTGAATCAGGCTTCGCATACTTACGTCATCTGCTATATTGTATCTTGCGGCTTGGACCCTCCTGGCCAAATTAAACAATGCTTCTTTCATAAAATTTTGAATGGATTCAGGAGACGATAATTGTTCAATCTCTTGAAGATAGAGATCGGATAACTGAAAAGCAACTTCTGAATCTAATTGACCTCGAATGGCCGCTCGTGTAGCAAGTGCAATTGCGACAATTGATGTATTTTTCGTCTGACGAATGGTATTCCCTGCGGTCATACCCTCATGAACCATAAAAGGCTTTTCCAAAAACTGTTTAAGGCCAACCTCATTACCGTTCTCAATGTAATAACACATCTGATTTTCAATCTCGTAGGAATTGTTAAAATACATGTTTTCTTTATTCTCGTAAATTCGTTTTGTCTGTTCGTTGTTAATATCATTCATTAAATTCATTTGAAGCAAATCCAAATAACTCATCTCTTGTCCGTTCACAAAATAATGAATGGTTACAAGGTGATTTAGAAACTGCTGCAGTGGCATTGGCATGATCTGCTTTAGAAAATTTTCGAAGTTCGCTTCCTCTTGACCGGAAACGACAAAGGCTCTTTTAGCGATACGCAGTGTGTCCTTCAAATAAGGTGTTTGACTAACGGGCCCGACAAGAATGACATGGCCTGGAAGGGAACTAACTTTGATCGCACCATAATACGCAAAAAAGGAAGTAGACAAGTATGCGACCTCTTCCTGTGAAAGCAAAAGCTCAGAGAGATACTCAAATGGCGGATGAGTTAATTGGCTCTGAGCAGGATGACTAAATGTATGGTGTTGATGGTTATACAAATACGTTGGAATCAACGTAGATTGGTAGAGAAATTTCAATTTCTTTTGTAAGGTGTTCAACAAAATCTCCTCCAATATAAACGAATGGTTGGAGTACCAGCTTTCTAACTATTAATTTCAAAAATATCAAACTCGTTCTAGGTGGTCAATATAATTTAAAGACAAATCTGAAATTTAAAGTACATATATGAAAGATAGTGCTTCCATTATGGAATACAATAAGTCTTTACTAATACATCTTAATCGATCACACAGATCCAGAACATCAAACGTATGCTTCAGCAAGAACGACTAGCCCCTCTACCCAAGGATCAGAAATAGTTATCTTAAGGACGACGAACATACAGGAGGAATCGACATGAGTCAGAGCATAATCAGCAAAAAACGTGTGTTTATTACGGGTGCATCCGGTGGGATGGGACAGGAAAGCTTGAAAAGAATGATCAAAGACAGCCATCTGTATGACATTGTTACGTTGTGTCTGGATACGGAAAAGGATCGCAAGGCCCTGGAGCCTTACCAAGAGTTGAACGAAGTAACGATAAAGTATGGAGACATATTGGACTATGAAAAAGTGCTTGAATGCGTCAAAAACGTAGATTTGATTCTTCACATTGCCGCATTTGTGTCACCTGCTGCAGATTATTTCCCCAAGAAAGCGATGGAAATTAATTACGGTGCCGTCAAAAATCTGGTGAGTGCGATATACGAACATGGCCAAGAGGAACATACCAAGCTGGTGTTTATCGGAACCATCGCAGAAACCGGCGATCGTATGCCACCTATTCATTGGGGGCGCGTAGGTGATCCCCTTAAACCAAGTATGTTTGACTATTATGCCGTTTCTAAAATTGCAGCCGAGCGTCTTGTGATTGAATCTGGACTCAAATACTGGGTAAGCCTGCGTCAAACCGGAATTATGGGACCCGCCATGAGTAAAATTATGGATGCGATTATGTTTCACAACTGTCTGGACAACGTTCTGGAGTATGTATCCGACCGTGACTCTGGCAGAATGATGGAGAATTTGTGCAATTATGAGTTTACAGGCAAGCTACCAGAGGATTTCTGGTGTCATGTTTACAATATAGGAGGCGGAGAATCCTGCCGTGTCAGTACCTATGAGATGTACCAGAAGCTCTACGGAGCCATTGGTTTCAAAAATCTTGACCATGTGATTAATCCGAAGTGGTATGCCACCCGTAATTTTCACGGACAGTATTATCTCGATTCGGACAAGCTAAATGATTATTTGCATTTCCGTCAGGACGGGATGGATTATTTCTATCGTTGTTACCTTGAAAATCTGGGTTCACAGGCAACGGCAGCAAAAATTCTGTGTAAACTGCCGTTCGGCGAACGAATCATGGGAAATGTCATGAAAAAAATGTTTGAAAAACCGGCCAGAACGGAACATGGCACATTGCGGTTTATTGAAGAAAATGTGGAAGACCACATTGATGCATATTGGGGCAGCAAAGAGGCATGGAACAACATCCCTGATAAATTAAGCGAGTTCCAGCATTTCGAAGACTGGAACACTGTAGTTCATATTGATCATGGATACAATGACACTAAACCTGAGCAGGATCTCGAAATTGATGATGTGAAGTCGGCCGCTGCATTTCGGGGAGGACAATGTTTGTCTTCCGAGATGGAAAAAGGAAATTGGGGAACTAAATTGAGTTTTACGTGTGCATTTGGACATACGTTCCAAGCCAGTCCGAAGCTTGTGCTACATGCGGGTCATTGGTGCCCTGAATGTGAACGTGAGAGTTGGAATTACGCTGAACGCGCAAAAGTAGATCCATTTTTTGCACAAGTATGGACTCCGTTACATTCTCCGACTGAGACGAGAGTTTACAAAAAAATAGTTTCTGAGCTGGATGTATAATATTTTGACAAGGCAGGAGAGGCCTCAATGTCAATGCTATCTTCCATAAAGATCAACGGATTGGAATCCGGTTGCATTACAGATCAAGCCCTTATGTTTTTGTTTGCATTTTTCTTCGGATCGAGCTGGGGAAAAGGTGAGAAAGATTATTTTACTCCAGGGTTCACTTCATATGATCATCAGATGGCAGAATGGTATGCCGGTGAACATTTTAGTGCCATCATTGATTTAAAGTATATACAATGGAAAACTGTTGATATGGAAATGCCAGAATCCGTATCCGGTTTTGCTTTTAACTTTGGGGGCTTCTTTATAAATACCATTTTCAACTATCCTTCTTTCAATGTAGTTTATGAGACGGGTGTGAATAACGTAGATGTAATAAACATCGATGTCTATTGTGGATAGCATAAAAACTCTCTTTGCAGCTTTGGGTACTTTCTCTTTTAACTAATATCGTATTACTGAAATTAAAAGAACTAATTTGAAATTAAATTCTTAATTATGATAGTATTTATATTGTATTGATATTATAACTATCATTTTGGGAGGCGTTACGATGTTTACCAATACAAATCAAGATCGTTCCAAGTCCAAAGTTGATTTTATGGATCATTCATTCATTCAGCAGCCCTTCCCAGTCTACGAAAAGCTGCGTGCCGAAGAGCCTGTCCATCGACTTTTATTGCCGAGTGGGCATGCTGCCTGGATGGTTACCCGATATGAGGATGCCGTCAACATTTTGCAGGATGGCCGCTTTGTAACCGGAGTTCTCGATAACTATAACAATGAAAACGAGGAGACACTTCCTCCGCATCAGGCGATTATTTCACGAAATCTGATCAGTGTTGGTCCTGAAGATCATCGTCGACTGCGGCGTTTGATTCAGAAGGCATTTACTCCACGTATGATTGAAAGGCTACGAGGACGAATTGTGGAAATAAGCGATCAATTGTTAGATACGATTCAGGCAAGAAATACTCGAGAGTTTGATTTAATCGAGGATTATGCTTTCCCGCTGCCTATTATCGTTATTTGTGAAATGCTAGGCGTTCCACTAGAGGATCAAGATAAATTCAGAGCTTGGTCCAACACCATTATGGAGAGCGTCAGTAATCCGCAGATGAACCAGGAAAGCGATGAGGTAATGAAGGCTTTTGTCGAATACTTACAAGTACTGATCACGGAGCGGCGCAAACATATTCAACAGGACCTCATCAGCGATCTCATCAGCATAGAAGAAGAAGGTGACAAACTAACGGAGCAGGAGTTATATGCACTTGTGTTCGTACTCATCATTGCAGGGCATGAAACCACAGTGAATCTGATTGGGAATGGCATGTTGACATTGCTTGAACATCCACAGCAAAAGCAACTGCTTATGGATAATCCGGATCTGATTCAAGCAGCGATTGAGGAAGTACTACGATTCAATGGGCCAGCTGAAATAAGCAATGTACGGTGGGCTGCGGAGGATGTAGAGTTTCAGGAAATACAAATTCGCCAAGGAGACATGATGCTTGTTGCGTTATCCTCAGCGAATCGGGATTCTAGTCAATTCGTAGAACCCGATACGTTTGACATTACTCGCAAAGTAAATGACCACATTGCTTTTGGTAAAGGGATTCATTATTGTCTTGGCGCTCCGCTTGCGAGACTTGAAGGCGAGATTGCGATCAACGCTTTACTTCAACGGATGCCGGAAATTCGGTTAAATACAGATCTGAATCTACTGGAGTGGAGGCCAGGTATGATCATTCGAGGACTCAAAACGTTTCCGGTCGCATACTAAACAACATAAGGTGGAGGGATTGAATCATGGGAAAACTGAAGGATAAGGTGGCCATTGTATCGGGTGCAGGAGGAGGTCTGGGTAGTTACATCGCGCTACCTCTGGCAGAAGAGGGGGCATCACTAATACTTACTGATATCAATGGCTCCTATTAGAGGAAACCACTGCACATTGTGAACGTGCAGGGTTTTCGGTTCTTGCCAAGACTGCTGATTTGTCTTAGCTTAAGCAGGTCATTATCGTAAAGTCGCTTATAGCGGCTTTTTTTTAGTGATTTTATTTTTAGGGGGTATCAGGATCATTTTTTGAGGGTTGTGTGCTTGTATTCACCAATCAATAAGATAAGTTGGAGAAAAATACGATTCATATGATTAATTCTAAAAAAACAATTATATTACCATATTCGATAAACGGATTCATTTATTCTTATATAAGAAAGCGATATCATTAAGTTTGGAGGAATGCAAATGGAACGAAACTTACAAGAAATAATTAAACAAATGACATTGGAAGAAAAAGCAGCACTTTGCTCGGGTAAAGATTTCTGGAATACTGAGTCGATTGATCGTCTAGGGATTCCTTCTATTATGATGACAGATGGCCCTCACGGACTTAGAAAACAAGAGGGGAGCGCGGACCATTTAGGTATTAACAAAAGTATACCGGCTACCTGCTTCCCCTCCGGAAGTGGACTTGCCTCATCGTGGAATCGTGAACTTGCCCATACAATGGGAGAAGCCATCGGACAAGAAGCACAAGCCGCGGATATTTCGATTGTTTTGGGGCCTGGTGTGAATATCAAACGTTCCCCGCTGTGTGGCCGAAATTTTGAATATTTTTCTGAAGACCCTTATTTATCGGGAACTATAGGAGCTAGCTATATTGCAGGCGTACAAAGCCAAGGCGTGGGTACTTCCATTAAACATTTTGCTGTAAACAACCAGGAATATAAGCGAATGTCGGTCGATGCGGTGGTCGATGAACGGACTCTACGGGAAATTTATCTTGCGAGCTTTGAATATGCAGTGAAAGAGAGCGAGCCGTGGACCGTCATGGCAGCATACAACAAAGTAAATGGTGATTATTGTTCCGAAAACAGCCGGTTGCTGACTGAAATTCTTCGGGACGAATGGGGATATGCAGGGGTAGTGGTGTCAGACTGGGGAGCGGTCAATGAACGAGATGAAGGAATCGCTGCCGGCATGGATCTGGAGATGCCTTCCAGTAACGGTGTGGGATGCAAGAAAATTATTGAAGCTGTTCAATCGGGAAAACTGAGCGAAGATTTGCTGGATCAGTCTGTTGAGAGATTGTTGTCACTTGTATTCAAAGCTGTAGATAGCCAGCGGAAGTCAGCATCGGTTGATGTAGAAGCTCAACACCAGTTGGCCAGAAAAATTGCAAGTGAAAGCATGGTACTACTTAAGAATGAGGAGAGCATTCTACCTCTAAACACCGAAGATTCCATTGCGGTTATTGGAGCATTCGCGCAGCAACCACGCTACCAGGGCGGCGGGAGTTCACACATTATGCCGACAAAGCTGGATAACATCTATGAGGAAATCCTTAAAACAGCCACTAACAGCGCAAGCATCTCGTATTCGGCCGGTTATGCAGTAGACGAAGATGTTGTAAACGAAGAGCTGATTAATGAAGCAGTTGCTGCCGCAAAGAATGCACAAGTTGCAGTGATTTTTGCCGGACTACCTGAACGTTATGAGTCCGAAGGGTTCGACCGGAGACACCTTCAATTGCCGGAAAGTCACAGAACTTTAATTGAAGCAGTCGCTGAGGTTCAAGAGAATATTATTGTTGTATTGAGCAACGGAGGTCCCATTGAAATGCCTTGGCTGGGTAAAGTTAAAGCTGTATTGGAGGCATACCTTGGAGGACAGGCTTTGGGCGGTGCGATCGTTGATATTCTTTTTGGAAGTGTAAATCCAAGCGGGAAACTGGCTGAGACATTTCCTAAAAAACTGATCCACAATCCGTCGTACCTGAATTTCCCTGGAGACGGCGACACTGCCGAATATCGAGAAGGAATTTTCACGGGCTACCGTCATTACGATACAAGAGATGTCGAACCTTTGTTTCCATTTGGCTTCGGTCTGAGCTACACCCAATTTGAATATAGTGATCTTCAGGTCAGTCATAAACAGATCAAAGATACCGACGGTGTAACGGTTACTGCAAAAGTTAAAAACACGGGTAAAAGAGCGGGCAAAGAGGCTGTTCAGCTATATGTACGTGATGTAGAATCAACGATCCCACGTCCTCTTCAAGAACTGAAGGGGTACACCAAAGTTTCACTTCAGCCTGGTGAAGAGACCACCGTACATTTTGAACTGGATAAAAGAGCCTTCGCTTACTACGATGTTAAGCTGAAAGATTGGCATGTGGAGACGGGTAAATTCGACATAATGGTCGGAAAATCTTCAAGAGAGATTGAACTTTCTGAAACGATTGAGGTAGAATCGAGCGTAATTGTTACTAAACCAATTACCAGATATTCCACATTCGGTGAATTACTGCAACATCCCGTTGGTGCTGAAATTATGGCAGCGATGGGGCAATATGATGGAAATGATGCAGGACTGGGTGAGGGAATGCAGGAATTAATTATGGGTACTACATTGCACAATGCATCACTAATGAGCAACGGTCAGTTCACAGAAGAAACATTACAGAGCATCTTGTCCGCTGTTAACCAGTAAAAGAATGCATCGTTAACACAAGCCCGGCATAGCCCGGGCTTATTCCTCTATTATATGATACGTTTGTTGATACTGCTTAGGGGTTATACCTGAGTGTTTTTTGAAAATTTTGGTAAAATAACTCTGGTCCGTAAAACTCAAAAGAGACCCGATTTCAGAAAGTGGAGTGCTCATAAATTGAATCATATGTTTAGCTTCCTCAATTTTGATCTGTTGAATATATTCATTAACGGGAACCCCAACTTCTTTTTTGAATAATACAGACAGGTAGTTTGGGCTAATACCGGCGTGTTCAGCAATTTCTTCGTGTGTAATTTTGGAATACCGGTGGTTATAAATATAATTTTTACAAAGTGTTACAGTTTTAGAATGCTGCGATTCTTTAACCTGAGAGACTTTCTCGGTTAACGAAAAAAATGCTTCCAAGCAACATTGATCAATTTCTTTATCGGTTCGTAGCTCCTCAAGGCGCTGTATATAAAGATCACTTATTGAAAACGCAAGCTCCGAATAGAGCCCCCCGTCAATTGCTGCTCTGGTTGCAAGAGCTATACCGATGATGCCAAGATTCTTTTTAGAGCGGATATGACTGGATTTGGACAGCACTCCTGTATTTTCATGACCAAGTTGTGTAAAGTGTTTGAGCATATCCAATTTACCTTCCTTGACGAACGTTAACAATTGCTTTTCATTCAACGGGTTGTGATGAAGCATCTCATCATAGGCCACTGAAGTATTGATGGAACCTTGTATTTCTTTTTCCTCGATATGTATACCGCGCAGATAGTCCTGTATTACATCCTCAGCTTCGATCAATTCATGATTAAATATTTGATTAACCAGGATCGCGATGTCGATTAGCTTCTCATGGGGGATCACAGGAACAGATTGATAATAATGATATACTTGTTCCCGGTGAGCAAAGAGATGTGTGTCATTGATAAGTCCATTGATCTTATGTTCAATCAAGCTAAATGGAAGGGAAGGTCCTAAGATGATGGTTCCTTCCTCGTTCTGATCGTTACCAATACGAATTAAAATGTAGTTCTCAAAAAAACTTGTTCTTACAACAGATGGAGTTTCTTTAGACACGGATGGGTCAAACCCCAACACTGAAAAAAAGAAATGTTTATCATTTTTATAAAGCGGATTAAGCATCCGATTACCCAACAATTCAAATTCAACTTCTCCGGTGGAGCTTACGAAGAAGATGGACATATCAAAAAGGTCCGCAATAAGTTTACATTGGGGTTTTAGATTCATATTGTATTTGCCTCCTTTATTAATCATCATATCAAAATTATAAAATTAAAATTATCTTACCATATTGGATGAGCAAAATTCATTATACTATTCCAGTAAGCGTTAACATATTGGTGCAAGATCTAGGATGAAAGGCGGTTATCTCATGGAATTAAAAGATTTTCGTATTGAATACATGCAAAATCCGATGGGGCTGGACACAATAAATCCAAGATTCTCATGGAAATTAGGTTCTACTGAACAGGACGTTATGCAATCCGCTTACCGAATAATAGTTACACAAGATTTACAGAACATCTGGGATTCTGGAAAAAGGGACGAAGACAACTCCGTTTTAGTGGAATATGCTGGCCCTCGTTTAGAGTCCTCGACTATGTATCGAGTTCAAGTCGAAGTTTGGGATAACAAAGGTAATCACGCAGTAACGGAAGGTCATTTTGAGACCGGATTGCTAAAAGGCAGCAACTTTCAGGCAGAGTGGATCACACATCCATTCCCAAGCGAAGAAAGCGCTCCACCCGTGTTCTACAAAGAATTCTCCGTCGAAAAGGAAATTCAACAAGCGCGAATCTATACGAGTGCCCTCGGAGTTTATGAAATTGCGATTAATGGGACAAGAGTAGGAGAGGACTACTTTGCACCTGGATGGACGAATTACAACGAGCGATTGCAGTATCAAACGTACAGTTTGGACGGGATGCTGGAGAGTCAGAATAAAATAGAGATTACGGTGGGGAATGGCTGGTATAAAGGCATATTTGGTTTCACGTGCACGCCAAACCATTACGGGGATCGAGTAGCTGCACTTGCGGAAATTCATATTGTCTATAAAGATGGGTCAAAAGAAATCATTATTACCGACAAAAGTTGGCAGGTGACTACCGGCCCCATCCGTTCAAGCGAAATTTACATGGGCGAGACTTATGATTTTGATTTTTATGAAAGTCAATTCTTCCATGTGGAGACGACCTCTTTCGATAAAAATCGTCTTGTTGCTCAGGAAAGTGAGCCAGTAAAAATCACAAAAAGACTTCCTGCACTTCAATTGATTACTACTCCCAAAGGTGAATGCGTCATTGATTTCGGGCAAATCCTTACGGGGTTTGTAGAGCTTAGAACTAAAGGACAGAAAGGTCAAACGATAACCATACGGCATGCTGAAGTCCTTGATAAGGAAGGAAATTTCTATCCGGATACGTTAAGGCAGGCGGTATCTATTGATCGATTGATCTGCAACGGTAAAAATCAAATTTTCAGCCCTCACTTCACTTTCCATGGATTCCGCTATATCGCCATTGAAGGAATGGATGAGATTCAGCTTGATCAATTCACTGCTTGCGTGCTGCATTCGAGTTTGGAGGAAACAGGTTCTTTCGTAACCTCCAATGCGATGGTGAACCAGTTGCAAAGCAACATCCAGTGGAGCCAAAGAGGTAACTTTCTTGATATACCGACGGACTGCCCACAAAGAGATGAGCGTCTAGGCTGGACAGGAGATGCACAAGTATTTGCTTGGACAGCTGCGTTCAATATGAATGTTGCTTCCTTCTTCAAAAAATGGCTGCGTGACCTTGCCTCTGAACAGACGGAAGAATATGGGGTTCCACATGTCGTCCCTAATATTCTTGGGAATCAGGAAGGGGCTGCCGCCTGGAGTGATGCTGCTGTTATTGTTCCTTGGGTCATGTATCAAACCTATGGAGATCTTCGATTGCTGCGAGAACAATACAACAGCATGAAGGGTTGGATTGATTATATTACTGCACGTTGTGGAGCCAACGGACTATGGCAGACGGGTCAACAATATGGGGACTGGCTCGGTTTAGACAAAGAGGAGATAAGTAATGAAAGGACAGGAGCTACAGATATATATCTGGTAGCAAACGCTTATTATGCGTATTCGACCGAGCTAGTTGCAAAAACAGCTAAGCTTCTGGACAATACCGAAGATGCGGTCCGTTACGAAGCATTGCATAGCCAGATCAAACAGGCATTCAATGCAGAATATATCTCTTCTACCGGCAGACTCGTAAGTGAAACTCAAACGGCCTGCGTGTTAGCGCTACACTTCGATCTTGCCGAGGAAAAATACAAGGATCGAATCCGCAAGACGCTTGAAATCAATATAGCGAAACATAAAAACCATCTCACAACAGGATTTGTTGGTACTCCATATCTTTGTCATGCTTTATCCGACAATGACCTGCATGACCTTGCTGGTACCTTGTTTTTAAAAGAGGATTTCCCTTCTTGGTTGTACGCTGTAAAAAAAGGGGCTACCACGATATGGGAACGGTGGAATTCCATTCTTCCTAATGGTGATTTCGATACTTCAGGTATGAACTCCTTGAATCATTACGCCTACGGTTCCATTGGTGAATGGATGTATAGAAAACTCGCGGGAATTAATCCAATTGAAGCAGGTTATAAGAAGATTCTAATAAAACCTCAATTCATCCGAGGAATCAGTTCAGTAGATGCTGCTTTTGAATCGGTCTACGGAGAGATAAAAAGTTCTTGGTCATGCAAGGGGGGTAAAATAATTGTAAATGTAACGATACCAGCAAATACAACAGCAATTATCGTACTGCCTGAGAAACCAGTGCCACTGGAGGTTGGTTCCGGATCATACCGTTTCGAATATGAGACGGAAACTAGTCTCGAAAGAGAAAGGTTTACGATGGATTCCACACTCAAAGAGATTGTGGAAGAGCCCGTAGCAGTTCAAATGTTAAACGAACACGCTCCCGGTATGCTGGATCACCCGATGATCCAATATGCTTATGATTTTTCTGTAAGCGAAATGCTGGCCAATACTCCGCCGGAGACTGAACAGTTATTTAGAAGTGTCATTCAAATGCTCAATGCCTCCAAGGAGTGAAAGGGAAAGGGTTGAATTTAGAAGGCGCTGCAGAAAACAAGCAGCGCCTTTTGCATTACAGAATTCGTTTTGAAGAACGAAATGATAGCGAAAAAAATGTAGAGTCCCATCATGAAATCACAAAAAAAACAATGATGTTACCATATTTATACTTCGAAGAGAATTAAAATTATGTTTGAAAGCGATATCATGAGGCGAATGAAATAAGGGGGAACAGCCATGAAAACGGAGCGAGAAATCCTTAATCCACCAGTTGTAAAGGGAAGTAAAAAGTCCAAGGCATTAGGTCTTGATGCCCAAGGAATACAGAAAACCATGCGTCCTCACCATTACTTAGGCGACGGAGTAGCACAAGTTGCTTTAAACTCCATCAGCGGACTAATCGGGATGTTAACTTATTTTTATACAGACAAGGTAGGTATTGCAGCTGCCACGGTAGGTACGATTATGCTCATCACCAAACTTATTAATGCCGTAGCTGACTTGTTGATGGGTAGACTCGTTGATGCGACAAAATCCAAATATGGAAAAGCTAGACCTTGGATTCTATGGATGGCTCTACCCGCAATGGCATCGATCATCTTACTGTTTACAGTGCCCGCCGAGGCATCATCAACTGTAAAAACCTTCTATGCTTTGGCTACAGTTGCCTTTGCTTCAGCCATTGTGTATACGGGAATTGCGATCCCGTTCGGAAGCTTGATGGCGATTCGTACCAGAAGTGTAGAGGAACGCAGTAAAATGGGTCTTACCCGAACCATCTTTGGATATATTATCGGGATGATTGTCTCAATCGCATTAATTCCAATAACCAATATGCTTGGCGGGAATCAAAGAGCATGGATCATCGTTGCGGTTGTACTTGGTTTCGTGTCCTTTATTTCCTTAATTCTGACCTTCTTAGCTTCTGAAGAAAAGAATGCTGGCGTAAGTATTGTTGAAAGCGATAACATCCCTTTCTGGGAAAGCATCAAGCTCCTATTCCAGAACAAATATTGGGTTATCATGTTGTTTGCTCAGTTATTGATCAACATGATGTATACACTTAACGGCTCAACTGGAATTTATTATACCAAGTATATTCTTGGGAATGAGGACCTGATAGGAATCATGGGGGCAGTTGGGTTGATTCCGGTTTTTTTGGGATTTGTTATAGTGGGGCCCATGATCAAGAAATTCGGACTTTCCAGAACTGCACGGATAGGTGTGATTCTTGGCATCGTTTCATCACTTATTCGTTGCTTCATGCCATATAACTTTATTGCAGCTTTAGTACTTGGCGGTATCGCTACACTGGCAACCATTCCAATGATGGCTGTGGGCGGGGTGTTGGTGAACAACACCGTAGAATACGGTGAATGGAAGACAGGTAAACGGTTAGTTGGGATGGTCAATAGTGCAAACAGCTTTGGCATTAAAATTGGTACAGGTCTGGCCGCCGCGATGATCGGCTGGATTCTTGCCATGGGAAACTATGACGGAGCGTTAGTAAAGCAGGCGGATTCAGCTATTACCAGCATTCTGGTTCTGACGGTATATCTTCCTTTGGTGATATTCGTTCTTACGTATATCTGCTTGCGCAAGTACGATTTGGATGAGAAGTATCCTCAAATTGTGAAGGAACTGGAAGAACGCTCGAATTCTTAGGAAGAATAAATAGCAGTTGAAAGCGGTAGCATATTTTCGAAGCAGGATGTTACTTTAAAGAGACTGTCTCACATAGGTGAACATGGCTTCGAAAACCGCTTTCATCCGCTCGGAACGAAAGCGATTGATGAATGATAGGGCTAGGATAGCGTTTGGAAATCATTACAATGTATCAAAAAATGGTGTTGGAGAATCATTGTATTAATAGCGTTTTACGATTGAAGGAGTGCTTAGCTTGCTAGATCATTTCATGATTTTAATTAGAAGTATCTCTGCCTTTTTACTTCTATTGGTTATCGCACGGATATTGGGTAAACAAACCTTGTCAAACATGAATTTTCATGAATTTGTCACTGCAGTAATAATGGGCGCGATTGCAGCTAATTTAGCTTTTAATGAGAAAATGGAGGTCATGCATCTAATCATATCGTTAATTGTATTTACTTGTACCTCCTATCTGTTGTCTAAGATGAATCTAAAAAGCAGGAAATTACGTTTATTGGCTGAAGGTTCTCCAACGGTATTAATTGAAGGAGGAAAAATTATGGAGAATAATCTCGCAAAGAATAAACTAACATTAGATTCCTTAAACCAGATGTTAAGACAAAAAGATATATTTAATATCGAAGAAGTAGAATATGCATTGTTGGAAGTAAATGGACAAGTTTCGGTGATGAAAAAAGCCGGTTACAGAGTAGCCACAGTTCAGGATGTACATAAAAAATCTGAACAGAAACAGGAACGTATGCCTGTGGAGCTAGTTATGGATGGAGTGGTATTAGTGATGAACTTGAAGTTAAATGGTATTTCCGATGAAGAGTTACTCATGCAGCTTGAATCAAACAATAAGAACGTTAGTGATGTCTTCTACGCAGTAAAAGGAAGCGATGGTAGATTATATATTGATTATTATAAAGATCAATTAAAACATCCGGTTGATATAGAATAAAAAGAAAATGAGGTGGAGCAACAATGTACCGTTTGTTCATAGTAGTACTTTGTGTTTTTCTGATGCTTGGAACTACCAATACTGCCGGGGCATCAGAGCTCTCTGATAGTTCTCTAATACATGATCTTCAAAATGGTGGGTACATACTTTATATCCGACATGGAGATGCAACTGTAGGGGAAGATCAACCTGATCTTAGTTTGACAGATTGTACGACACAAAGAAATTTAAACGCTCTCGGAAAGGAACAGGCTAAGAAGTATGGCAGTGCTATTCGAAAACTAAATATTCCTGTTTATATGCCCGTGGAAAGTAGCCCCTTATGTAGAACCATACAAACCGCTCAAACTGCTTTTGGTATACAAAATGTAAAAGTTAATGATTTCTGGCTGAATATATATAAACTCAGTCAAAATCCGAGCACTGAAACCATGAACAGTACACTACAAGTTTTCAACAAAGAAGTTGAACAAACACCTCCAATTCATTTCAACAGGGTAATTGTAGCTCATTCTTTCCCTACAGGGTTAGGACTGGGAGAGCTCTCAAGTATGGAGACGGTTATTATACAACCTCTGGGAGATCAAAAAGGGTATAAGGTCATTGGGAAACTAAAATTAGAAGACGTTTTGCGGCTAGCAGGAATGTAACTATATTAAGAACCTGGTTCTTTTGCCGAAATCGCTCTCTATCTGATCCAGTAAATCAACAAACAGGTTAACAATAGATACGAGAATTAATCATGAGAAAAACCGTTGAGCTCCATTGCTCAACGGTTTTTTTGACGGCTCCGAAAGGCGATATATGTGGACTGCAAAGCAGAGCCCAGCACAACGTTTTTTTCAAGCTATACAAGATATATTACCTCTTAATCAGTTGTGAAAACACCTAGCATGCTCTCCGGATAGCGGCTACCGGCTGATCCATTCGGAATGATCTCTGCGATAGTTTGTAAATCAGATGTGGTCAGATCTACATCCGCAGCACCGGCATTTTCAGCAACACGCTTAGGACTGCGTGAGCCGGGTATCGGTACAATTTGCTCATCCTGCGCCAAGATCCAGGCCAAGGCAAGCTGGGCAACGGTTATATTTTTGCTTGCAGCAAGAATCTTTAATTGTTCTACTGCACGCTTGTTGTATATGAAATTCTCGCCCTTCCAGCGCTCATCAATGCGGCGATAATCGTCCTCGGCATACTCTTCCGCTGGTTTGACTTCATCTGTCAGGAAGCCTCTGCCTAGTGGAGAGTAAGGTACAAGACCGATCCCAAGCTCTTGAAGTGTAGTTGTAATTTTTCGTTCATCCAGTTCCCGCTCGAAAACGGAATATTCACTCTGCAATACGGATACAGGAGTGATAGCATGCGCACGACGAATAGTCGTAGAACCGACATTGCTGAGCCCAAAGTATTTAACTTTCCCTTCCTTAATCAGGTCACCCACGGCTCCTGCTACCTCTTCAATAGGAACATTGGGATCTGGAACATGCTGATAAAATACATCGATATAGTCCGTCTGGAGATATTTCAGGCTTTTTTCGGCTACTTTTTTGATGTTCTCGGGTCTACTGTTAAATCCAGAGCCGAAGGGCTCAGCCTCCATGTCTACTCCAAACTTTGTAGCCAGCACAACCTTATCACGGAAGCTCTTGACTGCCTTACCCAGAACCTGCTCATTGTGCCCTGCACCGTAGACCTCGGCTGAGTCGAAAAAGTTAATTCCTACATCAAAGGCTTTGTGGATAGTCTTAATGCCATCTTCATCCGTAGTAGGGCCGTAAGCCGTGGAAATCCCCATGCATCCAAAGCCAATTGCTACTTCCAAACCTTGTCCACCTAATTTGCGATACTTCATAAAAAGACTCCTCCTTTATTGTTTATGATTAGTGTTGCTGCGATGAGAATATCACGTAATGATTACAAAGTAAACAAAAAAGTTCTATTTTGTTTACTTTGTAATCATTCATGTGTATTTTTCATGTATTGTGCAGTATAATAGCGATGATGAGGGAGGTCCTGAACTGAAATGAGTGAAAAAGAGATAAGTGAACGTCGTAATGAGAATCGAAACAAAATTATTGAAAAGTTGCTATCCTATGTACGTAAGAATGGGTTTCTATCGTTGACGATGGATGAAATATCCAAAATTTCTGGTGTCAGTCGTGCCACTTTATATAAATATTTTTCTACGAAGGATGATATTATTGAGTTTTTGGTCCACGCATTTGTGCAAAATATTGAAGAAGTAATTGAAGAAGAAGGGGCGACAAGACTGGGTATCCGTTTTCAGGAGATCTTCGAAAAGTCGGTTATGTTAAGAGAGTTTTTGACCCGAATCTTCTTGCATGATCTGGAACAAGGCTATCCTGAGCAATATGAGCTGCTGAAGCAGACGATGAAACGTAGAGATGAACAGCAGCTTCGCTTTTATGAAGCAGGGCAGAGTCAAGGTATTTTCAATCCTGTTAATGGCAAGCTCATTGCACTGCAGGATGAAATATTGTTATATATGCTAGATGCTCAATTTCTGCTGGAAAATAATTTGACTGTTTATCAAGCGCTATACGATTATTATCAACTTCGAAAATTTCAGTTGTTCCGAACGGAAAAACTTCACCTTGTTGATGATCAAATATTCCTGCCCAAACTGGAGTACATGGCTCAAAAAATTACGAGAAACCTGTTCTGAGACTTTGGAGGGAGAAACAAGTTGCCTCGCAGTGCGAGGCAGTATCAGTTGATGCTGCTAGTGAAGGCAGGTATATCGTACGATGCGGATTAATCGTTGGGAACGATTGGATCAGGAAGACTAAACTTTGGTATTTTATCTCGTCCCATAAATGGGCCAGTCTGAGGTAAGTTTTGATAACGATTAATAGAACTCTATTTTTATAACATAGTGAAAGTTATCTCAAATTATTATTTAGTTGCAAAAGAAGGTGTCGACTGCATTCTGTCGGGACCTTCTTTTATTGTATTAACTCTTTAAGTAAATCTCTGAAATTAAGCAAAATAGTACAGTGATTTGGATAATTCCACAGTGGATGCGTATATGTACCAAGCTATAGCTCAGTAGTATCCTAATCTTAAGAAACAAATGAAGTCCATGTGAGTTGAAGTCATTGGATACAGAGAAGGGTAGGAGAATAATATGAGTAAACAGCATTGGGACGCAACCAAAATACCTGATCAACAAGGAAAAGTGATCATCGTAACCGGCTCAACAAGCGGTCTTGGTAAAGAAGCCGTAAAAACCATTGCAGGTAAGAACGCAAAGGTGATTATGGCGGTAAGGAATGTAGATAAAGGTAAAGAAGTTGTCAACGAACTCAAAAAGGAATTTAAACATGCGGATATTAACGTTCGGAAATTAGACTTATCCAATCTGAGTTCTATTCGAGCTTTTGCCAATGTAATGGTGGAAAACTATGATCGGTTGGATATACTGATTAATAATGCAGGAATTATGTTTCCTCCTTACTCTAAAACGGTTGATGGGTTCGAGAATCAGTTCGGAACCAATCATTTAGGTCACTTTGCGTTAACTGGCTTACTTATGCCCCTCTTGAAAAAGACAGAAGGATCAAGAATTGTCGTACTATCCAGTTTAGGCCATACGATGGGAAAACTCGATTTTGAAGATTTGAACTGGGAAGCGAGAAAATATGATACACAGAAAGCTTACGGTGATAGTAAATTAGCCAACCTTTACTTCACGTATGAGCTTGCAAGAAGGCTCAAAAGAGAAGGTGATCATCCCAGAATTACGGCTGCACATCCAGGCTGGACAGCAACAGACTTACAGAGAAACTCAGCTTTTATGAGCGGAATGAATAGGTTTTTTGCTCAGCGTGTGCATATGGGGGTTTTACCTACCCTTCGAGCTGCTTTTGATGAAGAGGCAAAAGCCGGAGATTTTTTTGGACCATCGAAATTAATGAATATGAGAGGATATCCCGTTGTCCACTCATCGAACAAGCTATCCTATGATGAAACCATTGCCAGAGAATTATGGCAACGTTCAGAGGAAATGACGGGAATTAAATTCTAAAGGTGATAACAAGAGGGTGATACGATGAACGAAATGATCCGGATTGATTCAATCTCTTCATTACATGAGCTTTTGGGGTATGATAAACCAAAACATCCTCTGATCACATGTATAGAGCTAGACAAATTTAATCCGAACATGGTATATCAGAACACACAGTTTATTAACGGATTTTATACGATCTCATTAAAGAACGGTGAGGATTTTGATATCAAATATGGACGTCGCTACTATGATTTTAGTGAAGGCAGTATGATCTTCGTGGCGCCGGAACAGCGATTAACGGTTGACTATGATCCGGGTGATCACGGTTCGGAAGGATGGATGCTGTGTTTTCATCCGGATTTAATTAGAACAAGTTCATTAGGAAACAAAATGGATGAGTATACTTTCTTTTCTTATGCAGCGAATGAGGCGCTTCATGTATCAGAGAAGGAGAAGGATATTGTAACCAAAATCGTGCATATCCTCATCGAGGAATTCAGCCAGAATATAGATATATACTCGACGGACTTAATTGTTTCCAATCTTGAAGTATTACTTAATTATGCACAGCGATTCTATGGAAGACAATTTATTACTCGAAAAACGATTCATCATGATGTGGTGGATCGATTCGAGCAATTATTAAAAGAAAGCTTTACCTTGCAGCAACTTGGGGAGAACGGTATACCCAGTGTGAAAGAGCTTGCCAAAGAAATGGGGTACTCCACCAATTATTTAAGCGATCTGTTGAAGAAAGAAACAGGAAAAAATACACAAGAACATATTCATTATCAGATCATCCATCATGCCAAAAACCTGCTGTCCGGTACTTCAGAACCGATCTCTAATATTGCTTACAAGCTTGGCTTCGAATATCCAGCCAATTTCTCGAAATTTTTTAAATTACAGACGGGAATGTCGCCCAATCAATTTAGAAAACATTAGATCTGACCAATTACCGGAATGGGGACAAAAGAACATATGACCAAGGACAAGAACTTGTTTTCTTTGCCGAAAAGGACAGAATAATGTGTCATTGCAGATTAAATTGTTCAGATAACATAATTTCAGAGCTAATGTGTTGAGATCAAAGAACATCGCTCTCTGAAGGCATAATCTCCATTCCACTGCTTTAAGATAGTGGGTCCGTCGCTTTAAGTTACACTTACAATTTATACGGAAACGTACCGGACATGAATTCTACCATTGATTTATCTTAATTAACCTAAAAGCCTTCTTTCCTTAGGAGAGAAGGTTTTTAGGTTCAATAGAATTTTGTTGACACACTTATAGCCTAATGTTAGGATACATTTATCCTAACATTAGGATGAATAGTAATAGGATAAAGAGGAGATTGAATTTATGAGTGTTCTATCCATTGTTTTGCAAGTGATTTTAGGGTTGGGTTTTCTTATGTTTGGGTTGATGAAGTTTGGGTCCAAGCAGATGGTGGAAGGATTTAAGGGCTATGGATATCCTGGAGCGTTCAGAGTATTTACAGGGTTGATCGAAGTCATTGCAGCAGGTTTAGTTATTGCAGGTTTATGGATTGATGGTTTGGCTGCATGGGGTGGTTTACTCATCGTGGTAACGATGATCGGTGCGATCTTGACCCACATTAAAATAAAGGATCAATTGAAACAAATGCTCATGCCGATCATTTTATTAATTCTGGGATTGGTCGTATTTCTAATCAATTACGGATCTTTGTTTGTGTGAATTGTCCGTTAAACGGAGGAGTGAGTATAGTGGGAATCCAAATTATTAAACCTAAAGATCAAGCGAGTGGTCAGTTTGATGGTGGTAAAATCAAAGAACAAAAACCAATCGGTTTTTCTGGAGAAGGCTCCATCATTACTCGACTAGGCCCTCTGTTTTACTGGGCTTGGGCTCATTCACAGGAACCGGCAGAAATCGGATTCCATCCACATCAAGGCTTCGAAATCATCACTTATGTGATCCATGGTAAGGGATATCATCGGGATACATTGGGTACAGAAAGTGTTGTACAAGAAGGAGGAGCCCAGCTCATGCAAACAGGCTCTGGTGTGCAACATGCTGAGGCGTTAAAGGAGCCGACTGAAGCCTTTCAAATTTGGTTTGAACCACATCTAAGCCAAGCCGTTAAACGTACGCCTATTTATTCGCAATTCGATTCTAATCAGTTTCCATTAGTGGATATAGATGACGTCAAAATTAAAACACTCTTAGGAAACAATTCTCCTATGCAAACCGTGACTGATGCTCAGATGTGGGATGTACTTATTCCTAAGGGAACAGTATACCATCATAGCCTTTCCTTGGGCCGTACATTGGCTAGTTTAACCATTAGAGGAGATGGCACTCTTTTTTCAGACACCATTAAAGTAACTCATTTCTCACAAAAGGATTTTATTATCGTTCAATCAGAGCAAGAAGAGAGAGTAGCCCTACAAGCTGTTGATCAAGACCTTAGAATGTTGATTATTGAAGTTCCGACTGAAGTTGATTATCCTTTATACAGAAAACCAAGATAACTGTTACGAATTGAAGGTATCAATAGGAGGTCCTGTACATGTTTCAAGGAGATGAACAAAGTCAGATCGATTTACGGCTTTTCCGTGTGTGGGCAAAGGCTAGTAAAACTGTTTTTGATGACGTTGTAAAAGATATAGAACGATATGGCATTAGCAATGAGAACTTTATGGTTCTGGAACTCCTCTACAATAAAGGACCACACACGGTCCAAAGTATAAGTGAGAAATTTTCGATCCCTAGCGGGAGTATCACATATGTAGTTGATAAGCTTGAAAAGAAAGAATTAGTAAAGCGAGAACCAAGTCCAACAGACCGTCGATCTTCAATTGTAGTCATTACGGATCAAGGACAGAATGTATTTAAAGAGATCTTTCCTCAACACGTTGAGGTGATATCCAAAAATCTGTCTTCGATTACCAATGAAGAAAAAATACAGTTAACCGAGCTTCTCAAGAAGCTCGGACTAGGTGCTAGTAAGATCAACGAATGAATTGAGATGAAACCAACTTTTGGTTTCTAAGCCTCCATCGAACTCATAAGGAAGGACAGACAAAGATGGAACAATATCGTATTCACCAAGAAAAAGGTATGGAGATCGGTCTCTATTCGCAGTAGGGGAGAGCCATCAGCCGTTATTTGCAACCCAGGCACATACCGTGATCCTTGGAGCAATTGCTTAGCAACCAAAACTATAAAAATCGCCAGTTCGGCAACAGTCCTGAGTACATCCAATCCGGTTCGGGTATATGAAGATTTTGCAACGTTGGATCTGATTTCAAATGGACGTGCGAAAATTGTAGCAGGACGTGGTTCACGTCTAGGTGCATATGAGTTATTAGGTTTTGATGTAAGTAACTATGAAGAACTGTTTGAAGAGAAATTGGCTTTACTGCTGAAGATTAACGAAGAAGAGCGTGTTACATGGCAAGGGGAATTCCGGGCACCACTACATCATGCTGAAATCATCCCCCAACCATTAGATGGGAAAATGCCAATATGGCGTGCAGTAGGAGGACCACCAGCAAGTGCGATTAAAGCAGGTTTAGCAGGGGTACCCATGATGCTAACGACACTTGGTGGACCGTCAACAGCATTTAAAATTGCTGTAGATCGTTACCGTGAAGCTGCACGAAGTGCAGGCTTTGATCCTGCAGGATTACCCATCTCCACAACTACGGTTCAATTAAGAGGCAGTGGTTATCCTGAGCAACAATTCTTGGCTGCTACCGATTATCGAGATGCACTCATGGTGGGCTCTCCTCAGCAAATTATTGAAAAAATGTTGTATCAATACGAGTTGTATGGTCAACAACGATTCTTAGCCGAGATCGATGCAGGTAGCGTCAGTATGGATCAGATTAAAAAGAACATTGAACTACTTGTTCTTTCACAAACACTTCTTCTCTAATTTGAAAAGCGATCTTGAGCTCCTCAATAGAGTCTATTTTTTTTGATTTCATTTCTTATAATCCTTTCAGAAATTCATTTTATAATGATAAACAAACTAAACATTTTTATAGATGATTATAAACGATAATATTTTTGTTGTGAATACAACAAAAATGAGAAACTGAAGGGTTACGAAAGACGATCCCAATCCATATAACCAATAGATGGACTGGGATCGTCTTTACGTGGGATGTAGCGGTACAAGAACACTGCACCATTGCCAAAATGGAATAGATTATTGTCACTACGGGCTTTCCTGCGCCACTATCGACTACTTACTGAAATCAAGTACGAGACGACCCCGAACGCCCTTGCTTTCAAAGCGAAGGTGTGCATTGTAAGCTTGCTCTGCTGGAAAGATGTCTGCCACTCGGGGAGTCAAAATTCCCTTTTCAACTTCTTCACTAATATAACGTAACGAATAGTAACTGGTTAAAGACACATATTCTCCAAAAATTCCTCGACCCGGTTGCCCTGGCCAAGGTCTTAGAAACGCAATCCGTCCATTATCCCGGACGGCTGGAACGACCGCTCCCATCTGTGCAGCGGAGTCTGCGAGACCATCTACACCATCAGGAACCAGTTTACGAATATTATAACCGATCTCTTCGCCGCGACGAACAACCTCATCGGCTCCAAGGTCACGAACAAGTTGTTCGTCTTCAGCGGAAGCATCAGCGATAACACGTAAACCCCGTTTTTTGGCAAGTTGAATGATATACCCACCCACGATTCCAGCCGCACCGGTCACTGCCAAAGTCTGTCCTGGTGCAAGATTAAGTTGATCCAATGTCGTATGAGCAGTAACACCATTCATTGGTAATGTGCTTGCCGCTGCAAAATCTAAACCTTCAGGTATGCGGGATATATGCTCAGCAGGAACCACAACCTCATCAGCATAGGCACCACCATAGGGGCTGAATGGAGATGCAATTGCCATCACACGATCACCAACCTGCCATTTGACTCCACTTCCCACTTCACTGATAACACCTGCTGCCTCTTTTCCAGGAATTAAAGGACGTGATCTTCCAGCGAATCCTCCCATTTGTCCAGATCGAAAAGCAATGTCTACAGGGTTAACAGACGCAGCATGTACTCGAATTCGTACTTCTCCGGGACCAGGATGTACCTCTTTTATATCAAAGACTTTTAATTTGTCAGGTCCTCCAAAATCATTCATTCCCACTACACGCATCGACTTACACTCCCTTTATATCGTTTTAAGTACAGAATCATTCTATTGTGGCATTTCAGTTTAGTAAAGTACGCAATTTTTTTAAACTAGGTTTACTTTTCTAAACCTATATACGATCAATTGGTTCTAATTTAAGGGTATCTACACATGTCTATTTCTATAAATTTTTGAACTAAAACTCTACATTGACAAGCTTTTAATAGAATGTTAGTTTAAATACTATACCTACAAACATTTTGTTACTAAATGTGGATTGTAAACTTATAAAACTATACTATCTTTGTGAGGTAAAACAAGATGAACCATAATCCAGATGATATCTGTCTTATATCTATAAAAACAATTACAGATATCTTTAGTAGCAAGTGGTCATTTGTGATCATGGGAGAGTTAAACTCAAAGCCTAAACGTTTTAATGAATTAAGAAGAAATACAGAGATAAGCACAAAATCTCTCACTGATGCCCTGAAAAGTTTAGAAGCAAACGGAATTGTGACACGCACTGTATTGACAGCCTCACCCGTTACAGTGGAGTACTCATTAACTGAAAAAGGTCGTGACTTTGAAGGTGTATTTGTCTCAATGAACAAATGGGGAGATAAGTGGCTGAAAGACTAACTATGATGATCTATTTGTATACATACAGCAAGGTTTTCTTTTTTTAATCTCTGATTCTCTGGTTCATCTAAGAATTGAATTCTAACTTTTGAAACTGATTGACTTTGAATAACGAATATGGTTCCTTAATTCCCGATTTTATAGATTTCGACTGAAAAAGGAGGGTGATAACATTCATGTTGATCATAACTTTTAAGCAGGGTATCAATCATAAGAGATCACTTAGAATATTTTGCAGACCAAAACGTTAATCGCCAAATGAGAAGGAAAAGGCGGGATTGATAAAAACGAATTATTCTCTTCATCAAGCTCAATTGATGTCAAAGGACAGGAACATATTCCCATTGAAGTCGCTATTTTAGCGGCTTCTTTATTTTATCGGTACAAGTTCTTGTCCCATGCTAAGGACAAGAACTTGTACCGATTGCCGGAATTGACAAGAACATAGTCCGATTCCCGATTAGGTGTATATCTAAATGTACTGACAGCAAAGGAAATAAATTAAGCCAAGTAAAAGAATAATTTTACATTAATAAAATCCAAATCCCTGAGTTAGCTGTCTATATAACATGAGGTGAACGACAATGATCGATGCACAGCAACAAATTAACGCCGCACAAAACGGAGATCACGATGCCTTCGTTTCTCTTATAAAGGATCGAACGGATAAGCTGCACCGAGTGGCTCGCCATTATGTACGGGAGTCCACCAATTTCAGTTAGTACAAGACGACAATATTGACTCGAACACCAAGTTGATGGTATGGAAGCAACAGAATGAAGAACGTCCAGCCAAGAATGACCGGTCTTGGAAGGCCTCCTGGGCTGATCAGATGAAGGGAGCGGTCAAGGCGTGAGTAGACAGCCAAACTGGACAACTGATTGACTTTGTTTCACATGGTAAGCCAGATCAACTAGCTCCATTAACCTGGGATCGAGACGCATGTACAGAAGTAGCTATGGACTATGTCCGAGGAATAGCAGCCGAAATGTTGCCGTATCTCAAGCTTCTAACTGAAGAGACCGATGACGAAGATCGTTTGGAAATCATTCGCTTTGGTGCATATGTTCAAGACGTATCTGTCAGGGATGAATGCTACCAACTAGCTGTTGACCGCTCTAATGGGAGGGTCAAAAGTTTGATGTCCCCCTCCATAAGGCCAGAACAGTTATAGAAAGTGGTGACCGTACCTTCATTTGATTCCCAGACAGCCATCCTCCGCTGGACGGCACAGACCAAGTTGCGTCTGCAATGGGAACGGATGCACAATGTTAGGGCGGAAGAGGCCTCGTACGAACTAGTGTATCGAATGATTGGTAGCGAGCACGAGCGGACGCCCGAAGTGCTTGATGCGCATACGGGGAAGTTATACGAAAATAAGTGATAGTGGTTGGAGGTGTTCCAGAGAGTAATCTATAACCTATACAGCAGTTTACCTCAATAAATTGCGTACCTGGAGGAACGAAATGTCCCCATTCAACAATTGGAAACGTAAATGGATATGTTACTAAAATAGTTAGGAAATTTAAATTGCTAAGAATACCACGAGTGTAATTTAAGACGGTTTCTCTGTAACGGAGAACAACTCATCTCTTCCGATAGGTCGAGGTCAGCAAACTCAGAATACGATTGATGAAAGAGGACTCATAAATTTAAAGTTTATTATAGATAGTCCTGAAACTGGAGTTCACAATTTTTATAGACTAAATCCTGAAGTTGCATTAGGAGCAGCGTATGATATTATTGGACCTGTAACAGTTGATACAATATCATATGGTATTCCTACTTGATATGATATAAGTTTGTCCAGTCGTTGCGTTGACTTAGATTTCGGCTGGATTTCTTTTTTCAAAACAAAAACGAATCAATCATCCCAAAGTCGGAATTGAGGTCGAGAATTGTAGACCTTGATTACTTATCAGAATTAGAGAACTGGCTACGTAGAGACCTAGGCTCTATAAGAGAAAGAGTTGACCAAGAGAATGAATTACTATCACTGCATGATGATGTTCCTTATGACAACAAAGAATTTCATGAGCTAAAAATCAGTGTATTACTGTATAGACTTCAAAGACATCAAACTGTTTGGAGCAACGTTCTTGCCGAATCTAAAAAACGTACAAGAACATCGTACATAAAGAGGGTAAAGTCTGTTAAGTTACTCATACGCCCGCCAATCAGGCGGAGAGGACTTACCAGCAAGATGGTAGAGACTGGTCTATTCAGGATGTAATGCCAAATGGAATCAAAGGCACGCCAAACGGATAAACCTACCGAAGATAACATGAAATTGATTGGAATCGAATTCTACCATCGTTATAAGGATGACATCAAGCTATTTGCCGAAATGGGGTTTAAAGTATTCCGTCCGCTGTCGCAGGACAAGGGCATTGTTCCATTCAAAATCGCAATTATAGCGGCTTTTTTTATTTTAAGGAACCAAATTCTTGTCCCAAGCTCTAGAAGCCAAAGAAACAGAAAACTGGATTTAGCTTAAATCAGTTGAAAGGTAAGATTACAAATGGTACGTGTATTTCGCTGCCGGAATATGACTGGGGTGTCAGTGGACAACGAAGAGACGCTATTTGTGTTTCACGCAAGAACGTACAAGAACATTATAGGAGATCCGCTGTACGATCCGAATCGCCATACATTGTGACAGAGCTTTTGTGGACGGCTGACAGCAGACCCGATTTCCGCATCTCTGTTGCAGCACTTGCACATTCTTTACAATGAACGAGTGTCCCAACAAGGTTGGTTGATGGATTTGAGTTCGTTTATCCAACTTGAAATGGATGTAAAACGATCAGTTATTGACTACACGGTCAATAACTGATATATTAATCCCATGAGCAGACCAAGAGAATTTGATGTCGATCGTGTATTACACCAGTCTATGGAAGTGTTCTGGAATCAAGGCTTCAAAGCAACTTCTTATGAGGACCTTACGCGTACTACAGGAGTCAAAAAGCAAAGTTTGTACTGTGTTTTTAAAGACAAGCGATCGTTGTTCCTGAAGGCGATGGCACTTTACCGTGAACAGGTTGTAGCGAAACTGAAGGATATTGAAGCCCTGGATTCGTCTCCCGGTGATAAACTGGATGCCTTACAACATTCCCTTTTAGACGATGATACTGGCTACAAAGGGTGTCTAATTGTGAATGCATCACTCGAATTCGGAACAGATGACGAGCAGGTCACACGCGAAGCTAAACTCATGGTAGAAGAGATTCAACTGGTATTAGAGAAGATCATAAGTAGTGGCCAGAAACAACAGTTAATATCCAACCGGTATAAGAGTAAAGAGCTTGCATCTTATCTAAATAACACCATCTTGGGTGTGAGAGTTATGCAAAAATCAGGTTTATCCCGTGAACAGATCGAGACGGTTCTGCGTACTTCATTTGGCATGATCATGTCTTGATCTTTTTTTGTGTAATTCTTGACTTCGAAGTCAAGAATAATTGAATTTTCGGTTTAATACACCACGAAACCTTGAAGGAGGTGGGGCTTTTCGTTAAAAAATCATGGATTGATTCATTTGGAAGTAACGTCTAGCTGTTAACCAGGCTGGTTGCTGTTTAACATCTCCTAGGTCAATTATATAAAACTAAATTCAGGTACACATGATTAACTGCAGCCAGAGAGTGCCACTGAACACCATATCGATTAGTGGCCGGGAACATGGACAAATGGATAAACTGCCCTTGTGTGATGAAATATATGTTTGCTTCGAAGAATTTTATAAACGATATTCAAAGGCACTGGAAAAAAGCTACAGCAATCAATTAATTCATTTACTTATTTGTAGCAAGTGAACAGATGGATAAATTAAAAAACAAAATCTAGGAGGAATATCAATGAAATTATTAACGAATCGAGTTGCCTTGGTGACTGGTGCAGGAACGGGTTTAGGCAGAGCGACAGCAATACAATTGGCAGCCGAAGGAGCAAAGCTTGTATTGGTAGGAAGACGCGAGAACAAATTAAAAGAAGTCGCTACTATAATATCTGAAAACAATGGTGCTTCATCTGTAATCATTAGTGCTGATGTTACAAATTTGGAAGATGTCAACAGAATCCGTGAACAAGTCATTGCAGAACTTGGGAAGCTAGATATTATTATTAACAATGCTGGAGGAACTGGCGAATTCAGTCCAATACATGATATGACTTACGATGCCTGGGATCATACAATTAAACTTAACTTGTATAGTCAATTTTTGATGACTAATGCTTTTCTTCCATTGATGAGAAATCAACAATATGGACGAATAGTATCGATATCTTCAGTAGCGGCTAATGCTGTACTTGAAGGATTAGGAGCATATTCTGCTGCAAAAGCAGGATTAGAAGGGTTAATGAGAACCGTTGCCTTGGAAGAAGAAAAACACAATATATTAGTTAACATGTATGATCCAGGCGTTCTAAAGACAGAACAACACCCTCTTGGAGAAACAGACCCCGCAACAGTAGTAGATAAAATTATCAAGTTGGCATCGTTGCCGGAAAATAGTGAAAGTGGAAAAGTCATTAGAGCTTGAATTATAAAATAGAATGTTTTAACAGCACCTTTTTTGAAGTTATAAAAAAAGGACATCTTACCATTTTGGAGCTGAATTTGTTGGATACCACACACAAAATTGCTGGAAAGGGGGATGTCCCAATTTTATATCTGCACTGCAGCAAGATTGCCGGTTGATTGGCCGGGAGATACATATGTACAAAATACGAGTTTTGTGAAATAGTACTTAAGAATTAAAAAGAACCGCTATGAATTTATATATTCCATTACGGTTCTGCTCATTTTTAACTTAATCCCATACAACTTCTGTTCCTGCAATAAAGTCATGTATTGCACGACGATCCTCTCGCATTCCAACCATAAACGCGCTCACAATAATTCCAATACCTAGCGTCAATACGTACACAAGTCCAGCAACTAAAACTCGCATCAACATTGTAGTAATTTTAGGTGGTTCTTGTGTGTCATATATTTGAATTCGAATCCCGCAAATTCGTTTACCAACCGTTCGGCCATACCAATAAACAGGTAAAAAAATCGCATATAAAGAACTTAATATCTGCGCAATTGGTTCATCTGAATCATAATTACCAGTGAGTAAACCTGCGATGATTACTGTTGGTATCCCAATAATAAGTCCATCCAAGAAGCTTGCTGCAAGCCTAATCCAAAAACCTGATTTGTACAAAATTATTTCCTCCAAACTATTTTGTATACCTTGATGCATGGTTATTTATATTATACAAGAAATATATACCATTTGGTTCATATTATTCATTTTTATCTCCCAAATATCTTTCTTCCCACTTTGTGAAATTATTAACTATTATATAGATGCGTTTAATACGTTTAGACTTCACCTTTTCGCGTAACCCCTCTCTTCTATAACTTCCAAAATAAAGAAAAAGCCATATTAGACATATGGCCTGGAAGTATATTTACCCTGCTCTCACAATTATCAATGAAATGCTTTCCAGAATGATCCTTCTGTATTAATGATGCTCATGATCTGACTAAACGGAATCTTAAATGTCGGGAATCCCGCAGCGTATGGCGCAATATCATAAGGGTTGAAGTACAGATGTAGTGCATCTGCTGTCACAAAAAAAGGCTGGTCCGCACTTATTCCGGTGTACGTATCTGGAAAAACATACGAATACTGCGGATCATTTTTGATCTGGTCCCCTACAATTTGGCTTAATACCTTCACATAATCACTGTCCGGCTTAAACAGATCCTTCAATTCATAGAGCTGACCGTCGGATAGATTAATAATGGCATATACCATCGTTGGCATCCCATGTGCGGCTCCTGCTGGATAGTTATAACCCGTCAACTGGAGTTGGAGCAATTGCTTCTGATAGAAAGTTATATCAAAATCACCGGTATAGGTATAGTCCAGTTGCTGATCTGCTGGAATCGGTTTTACTTGGGAAAGTTCTTTCAGCTTAGCATTAAGTTTACCCTGCTCTATCTGATTAGCTAATCCGTCAACCTGCGGATAATAAACGAGATAATCCCGGTTGGGTTTATACTTCTCTTCACGCACCTGATACGGCGGATGTAGCGGTACGATCGTATTCTGTTGCCAAATCATACGTCCAGCCCGGTCCACATAGGATAAACGTTGATCCACAAACACTTTAATCAGATCCGGCGCCACAACTTCCATCGATCCTGCCCCTGTTACACGAGGATATCCTGGAGCCGGTCTACCGCTCAAATCCAGAAGATACGTCTGATTTCCGTCTGATGCGGATGCAAGACCGTGTTTGTAATTTTCCACATTACGATAGATAAACTCCGTTAGTATTCTTCCATTCAATTCAGTGATTGCATACAACGAGCCGATGTAAGGTTGTTCTGAATCAATGGCTTTCCCGAGTGCGTACCTGTTCTCCCCAAGCTCCCGAATATCGTTATAGGCCGGTTGAATCACAAATGATCCCTGCATATTAATGACACCATAGTTCGATTTGTAATTCTCTGCCGAATTAACAATAGCCTGCCCATCGTTAAAAGCAAATGCAGATGTAAACTTAGGCTGAATACGAATGTTACCCCGTTCATCGATGTACCCATATTTGCCAGAGGATTCTTTTTGAAAAGCAAGCAATCCATCCCCTAGCGGCCCTACATAGGCATATGGGTAAGTCGCTAATCGATTTCCGTTCCGATCAATAAGGGCATATTCCTGATCCTTAATCTGTACAACGGCTTTACCCTGCTGAAAATCATTTGCTGAAGCAAATTGCGCTCGGATTACTTCATTTCCTGAAGCATCCAGGTATCCATACAAGCTAGGTGAGCCGTTCGTCTGATTTGGGTTTTCATCATAAAACATGGCTCTGCCTTCATGCATATCTGCGATAAACGGATAAGCTCGTTTGGTCAACACGGTACCTTGCTCATTGATCATTTTAAACCCTTGAGAATCAATGGCCATGGCCCGCTCTTCGGAAAAAGAATTAATCGAATCATACACAGGCTGAATTACATACTGCCCTTGAAGATTGATGACACCGGCACGACCGTTCTTTACGACGACTGCCAATCCGTTAGGCTGAAACGCCTGAGCTTCTTCTAGCACCGGCTCTAGACGGATATGTCCCTGTGCATCCATATACCCCCAGCGCGTCCCGCTTGTTGTTCGAACAGAGACGGGATATAACCATGTTGTCACTCTGGCATGTGTGCCTGCCGTTGCAGTCATCGCCTGCTTTATTTTATTCTCTAGTTCAAGCAAGTTCTCTCTTGAAGGATACGCTTCCGGAAAACGCAGCGCTTTCTGCACCGAAGTGAGTGCGGCGGGATAGGAGCCGGCATGAAACTGAGCATCCGCAAGATAATACCAATAGAATACATAATCGGGATACTGCTTCGTTAACTGCTCATAATATTTCACGACTTTAGGAAAATAGGCTCGGTATACATCTGTTGCTGGAACCCACTGATTCTGCTGCCACCGAATAATCTCCACTCGATAAGCTTCACCAGTGTCATGAATCCAGAGCGCTATTTCTACCTTTCCATCTCGCCCATGCACGCCAGGTATATCCACAATCTCAGCGTAGCTGTAATACAAATCGTCTGGGGCAATGTCCGTAAGACCGGATTCGGTCCACTCATATACAGCGAGTTTTGACCAAATGGCTCCAATTTGCCAGCCTACGATCAGATTATTTCTTGCCGTTGAAGTTACAGGCGCTGCTGTCAGCAACGTAACGCCATAACCTAGTCCTTTTGTCAAAGCCATTTTAATCCAATGCCCTTGAACGAATTTTAATATAAGCAGATACAATTCACTATTCAACTGGTACACTGTAGAAATCTCAGGCATTCCATCACCTGTAAGATCAGCCGCATACACTGCCGGATGTTGAATTGGCTTATCTATGGTAATGACCGTTGCCCCCGCCGGAATATGTTGATTTACAATTTGCAGTAATAGCGGTTCACTCATCGACATCTCCGCTTCCTCCCTTATGACCGCATTCGCCTAATGGTATGCAACATAACTCGGGATATGACATGAAAATGTATTGTGATACCTCTACTTCATCCTATTACTCTTCTAAATTCACCTTCTGTCCATTGATTAAAAGATTGCTTACATCTTCTACGCGAATGGTTTTAGAAGATATCCATTTGACTAGATCATTGTCCAATTGAATAAAACCGGTTAAAGCAGACATTCTTGTGCCGTCCTTCAGCTGTAATTCGATTTTTAAGTCCTCCATACGAATCATGCCTAAAGCCTCGCCTGTTAACGTAATACCGATTGGTGAAAGAGTTGCTTCCACTTGTGTGCCTGCATTCTTACCCAGGTTTACATGTCCACGTTTACTTCTGTTAAGCTGGTTCAGGTTAAAGCTCGTTTCCCACTTGCCTTGAATAACTTCAGCGATATTTGTAAAACTGCCCTGTATCCTAAGCTTATTTAGCGCTTTAAATGAAGAAAGATCGTATATATACTCAATATAATCTCCACCATAACCTACGCCATCTTTCATATAATAACCGTAGCTGATGGAGTTTTCGGGAATATCGAGCCTATGACCTTGTTCATCTATGAAATAGAAAAATCCATGATTATATCCACCCACCTCATTATCCGGGTTAATCTGCACATGCAGCTTTCCATTAACGAAGGCGATATTAGATATATACATCCAGTTCACACCCTGAACGGCAATGTTCGTTTGATCCTTTCGCAGTACTTGGAACGAATCTGTATCCATTCCATTCGCAATTTTACCACCAAGTCCGCTGATTTGATCTGAATTCAACATTTCGTAACTGTTTTTCTCTTTTTGTTGTAACAATAAATTCCAGTCCACAGGGACGGAATAGCCATCCTTCCTAGCCGCTCCCGACATCAAAGTATTTATGCGGACAGTCATCCGATTGGTACTAATTTCACCCTGGGTTACAAATCGAACAATTGCTGTTTTGGCGGCTCTATCATAATAAATAATTTGAGCATTACTTGCTTTTCCTCCAGTTAATCTGTAATCATACACATCGAGATTTTCGTCAATACGCTCACTTATCAGATCGGATACAGAAACATACACTTCGGTTGTATCCCCATCTCTAACTGCTCCAATAACCTCCACGCGTATTCCTTGATCTTCACTCTCCTGATGCACTGGCTGAAGAATAGCAATTCGATCTACACCCAAAAAATGAAGAACAGAGCTCAGGTCAAGAATCCCGATCGCGGCAGCTGCGCCAGTAAATATACATAGAGATAACGCTGCTGTCACAGGAATATAAATGAATTTACGATATCTTCTCCGATTGATTATGCTTTTTTGTGTTTGTTTAAGTCCGCTAAATGATGATTCGGATAGAACATTCGGCTCTAATTCAGTCTTCGTTATTTTCTCATAAAACCGCCTCTTAATATTGGATAGGTGTTGCTCGGTGAATTGATTGTTGGTTTTCCCCATAGGATCACCTCCTTTTTACTTCCTATTGTTCCACCATGTTTTCAAATGTTGTCTGGAGCGATACAGCTTGTTATGGACTTGCCTGACATGCAACGATAGGTCTTCTGAAATTTCATGTGGCTTTTGACCATTATAGAAACGACGTTTCATGATCTCGCGTTCAGGCTCCGGGAAAGAATGAATCATTTGTTCAAGCTCTATATCATTCTCTTTGCGAATAAGCTGTAGTAAAACATCCTCCGTTTCCATTGAATGAGTGCGTTCTTCATATGTAATCTCGGATCTTCGATTTATTTTTCGGTAACGATCAATCGCTTTGTGTTTTACAATTGTCGCAAGATAATTTTTTAGGCTACTTCGCTCTGGTTGAAACGCCTCTGGTTGCTGCCAGAATGCGAAGAAGGTATCTGCTACACATTCTTCGATCTCTTCATTGGAAACATGTTGGAGAATAGAATGTGCAATCGTCCACAGCAAACCTGCGTATTGGTTCATAACCCATTCCATAGCCTCAGGATTACGATTCACTATGGCCTTCCTGACCTGTTCATCCTTCACAATTACATCTGCCTCCTTTCCATGTTCATCCACTGTTACTACATCGTTACTTCGTTAGCATGAGCTTCCTACATATATTCGCTCATCAAATCACTTTTACTCACATGCAACAACAAAAAATCGCAGGGGCTCAGCCACCTGCAATTTTTTTGATTATTTCTATCTACTTAGGACTAAAACCAGCCCAAGAATTACTTCATACCATACCTTAGTTTTGTGATTGTACACTAAGTTGAACATATTGACTCAGACGACAATATTGATCCAAGAGCCGTTCATCTTGTGCTTCGCCTAGTGCCACTTTGCGCCCTGCCTCTAGAACACCACTGATCAATTCATGCAGGAAGTGCATCTGCAATCGCTGCGCGTTGGCATCCAGTTGCTCAAGCAGTTGCGTATCTCGAATCGAAAATTGAGATAACCCCCGAAGAAGTAGTTCTTCAGACCAATCGGATAACTGCTGTATCAATCCACTATCTTCTTCCAAAACGTCCCATCCTTCCACTACTGGAATCCAGCTTCAAGCTTAGCAACGTCTGGCCCTTTAGAAAACTGATTGGACTAATACGTCTCGTTTCTATTCGAACAAATGCATAAAAATGTTCAAGTTTTTGAGAACCAAATCCTGATTCGAGTCTGTTAATCATAGATTGCCAATCCGATGAGTATGGAAGTGTGAGAGGCAAGCGCGCCCCCTCAGTATTCTCGACCATAAGGATCAGATCCTGCGTTTGTTTGTTAAAGCTATGCTCTGTAATACGGGCAACCTCAATTAGTGCCAACCGTTCTTTTGGTTCAGTGAATAGATCAATAGAATCGGGCTCCCGTTGAAGTGCAGCAGATATGTCTATCAGGTACTCTCCAAAATCAACCTCTGTCACTCCGGTTCGTGGTAAAATAGTCAGTTTCGCTCCATCACCTGAAGAAATTCGTCGTTCTTCATTCACTTTAACCGACTGAAACTGAACTTCTTCTCCCGTAAATTGACTAAATGTCAAACTTGGCAACCAAGGGGTAAACGCTGCATAATGCTCGGCAAACGAGAATTGTTGATCCTCATAGTACACCGCACGTACATCACTGTACGTATAGATCTGCCCATCATCAAAGCAATAGAAATAATACGTAATGCCGCGAAATCCTGACCGTGTCTCCCAAGAGTCTGCTCCTAGCCCATAGAGATGCAGTGAAGGTACGGTAAAGTACTTACTTCGGAAACTGCCAACCAGCTGACTTTGTTGCCTAACAGGGATTTCGCCTTGTTCAAGCACTTCTAGCGCGAGATACAGCTTACTTATACGATCCAGCATCGTCTGCATGGAGAAACGTACATGACGCTTGAAAAAAAGCTGGAGTTCTCCCTGAATGCCGCGTAAACTACGTTCAATCTCTGGAAGGTTACCACTATGTGCAGCAATGGCCAGCGTCTCCAGCTGCGCATTATATGACTGAGGTAGTCTGGCAAGCCCTGTCCTAAGCATGCCTGCCAACATGCCCCGGCACTCCTGAATGGTTTGAAGCAAGAACTTGGGCTCATATGCGCGGACACTCAAAGCATCCGTATCATCCACCCCATGATACATACGATATCTCAGCAAAGCTTCAAGCTTGGCCATTTTTCCCGCGGTCTGCTTTAACTTGCATAAAGCTTTGGTCAGCTGAGGTTCTTCTGTGAAGGAAACCTCTATATTCTGAATTTTTAAAAGTACAGTGAGCAGTGTGTCTTCCATGATTTGAATGTCTTCGGGATAACGTAAACGAAAAACGACCTCTTCAACCATCGTCGAAGTATATGATTTCAGGATGGGAGTCAGATCGGCTTCGAGCATCCAGCGAAAACGGACATGTCCCTCCGGCGCATGAGACTGCAAACCGTAATCCAGCCTTTCTGACTCGTTAACCTGATGAAACTTATCCTGTGTCTGAAGCTCGTATTCTTTAATAGTGTCAGGATCTGCATAATCAGGGGAAGATGCATGAATGTCTGCTGAAGGCTTGGCAACTTGTGCAACTTCCACAATATCCTCGCCCATGTTTTCAGTTATCTGCTGACGCTGATCATATAGAATCGCAATCAATACATGCTTGCAGATATTCTCCGAGGGACAGGAGCACTGCCATTCATCCAGCGTAGCATAGAGGGTACACTTGATACCCTCACTTAGCTGACAGCTCACTGAAGCTGTATTCCAGGTGTATTGTACTTGTACCCCTTGATCCAGCTCTTTAAGCGCCCTTTTATATAGCCCCTTGTTCGCATAACGAATGAGATAATCCTCTGTGCACAATTTTGAAAAGTGCCTGAATTTCTGCTTGAATTCACTGAAATCGTTCATAACCACCAAATCAACGCCCCGTTGCTCTCAAAATATCATAGAGAGTCTCACTGAATACTCGGCCTGAAATTTGGCCCAAAGGAATGGATTTGTTATCTGCATAATAATAGTGCTGTCTCTTGCCATTCGGTTTGAAGAAATGTAACGATTCCAGCGTCACGTCGTCCATCCCTTCATAATACGTGATACTTGTACCGCTGAACCGAAGTTCAGCAACAATCTCTCCGTACTCTTTGTAAAACTCGTTGAACCAGCCGCCATCTTGCGCAGGACCTTTAATCCATCCGTATTTCTCCAATGCTTTCGGGAGAGCTGTTGGTGAAAATTCCTCTTCTGGGAGACCATCATATTCAGTCTTGGCCCGATCTTCATCCTCAATTAAATGGATTTGACGTTTCAATTGTTCGAACGGTTGCTTGACCTCATAATCCTCAAGCTGAGTAGTCCAGCCTTCTAGCGTATCCTGGTCCAGTTCAAGCGGATGTACAAGACCCACCTGAGCTCCTGATGGCAAATCCGTTTCATCCTCGTCCACCGTATTAAATGTACCGTCCTCCATATAACGGAATGTACGGATTAACTCACCCTGCTCATAAATGCCCCAGATTAATCCAACGGCAAATTTCTGCATGATGACATTGTCTACAAATAGGGAAGTCCATTCCTCAGCTGTCCATAAACGCTGTTTGGATAAAGACTCTTCCAAGCGTGCAGTCTGGATTGTAACCATCGTTTTCAGATCCTTCTTCAACTGGGTAAAACGTGCCTTGGATTCTGCCGCGAGCTCAGGATCATCCTTTTGTGCCGGAGCAGGCAAACTTTTAACGGCTTTACCTGTTTCTTCGTTTACGACCACAACCTGTAGATCGGCATTAACTTTGACCTGGAAGGACCGTTCACCGTAACTAAGTTGTAACGTGCCTTTTTCATCAAAACCAAGGGAAGTGACTAGACGGTCTTCAAGCTGTTCTGCAGTCAATCCCATATTCTCTGCTGCAAGCTGCAATGCTTCTTCGGCTGCGCCTTTTACCTGACGGTTCTTGACACTGCGTTTAACCTTGTCAATTGCCATCAGTGCGGCAGGTTCTTTTAGAAATGCGAGTACTTTCACTGCCTCGGCTGCTATAGCCCCGCGGCTATTCTCTGTCCATTCCTTAATCTGTGGGGTCAATATATGAACAATCTGAAGATCACCGAACAGTGCGGAAACATACATGATCCACTTTTCTTTCGCAGGTGCACCATCCTGAATCCATAGCTGTAACAATTCCTTTGAAAAACGAATAAGTGAAGCTTCGCTTACATATTCTCGCAATTCATTTAACCGCTCATTCGGGCCAGACCCATGATCAATCGATTGCAGTAATACATACTGTTTGATCCGATCATCTAATGGCAAACCATCTGTGGATCGAATCAAGGCAGGCAGTTCCTTTAGAGGTAACCAGCTGATCCGAGACATCTTTTTCGCATCGGCCAGGTCAGCTAACGCTGCATGTGAATATTCAGGGCTTAGGTCAGCCGTATCAAGCAGAATTTGAATCAGGTTTTTCCATTCGGTGGCTTTCTCATTTTGCAAGAGTTCAGTGTATAATTCCTTACTATTATCCAGACTACGGATCGCTGTTAGCGCCATTTCTTTAATCGAAGCCTTTTTCTCCGCACGGTAAATCATCATATACAGTTCTTGATCCGGAACCCGGTTGAACTCAGCCAAAGCAATACTGCTCGCCCGTTTAGAAGCATCCTGTAAACCTACCTGAATAGCTGCTACCAATTGTTGCTTAGGCAGGGTATCTCGCTGCTCAAATGCAACCTCAAGCGTTAAAAGACGTGTATCCGTTGGCAGTTTTTTATACTGTTTCAATGCATACTCCAGGTTTTGCTGTAAAATACGGCGATACTCATCCTGCGGCATCGATTGATACGTATAATCTGTCATACCATTCAGCGAGATCAGACTAGTCAGCAGTTGTTCTCGTTTCACCTGAGGGTCGTCACCATACGTATTTAAAATCTGCTCACCACTAAAAGCATAAGAATGATACATGTCCGAGACAATGTCCAGCGTCCATTCCGGATGAGTTAGCAAAATCGCAAAGCGGTGCATTGGCTCCGAATCAATTGGCAGGAAGCTGATACTAATGAGATTGTTAATCCGCTTCCGATCCCGGTTGACATGATTAAACAATCCACGGCTGTCCTTGTCTTCCCAATACTCTTCAAGCGTGTACTCGCCACTTAAATATCTCGCAATGGCAAGACCTTGTCTCCCACCTTCGAGCGGTTGACGCAACACTTGGAATACAGCATCTTCAATTGTGCTTTCCGGTTGAATTCCATTGATAGCTTGATCCAACATCATTTTATGAAGACACAACTTCAGGAATGGTGCTCTGACAATCTCATATGCTCGTTTGGCTTGCTCAGGTTGATTAGCAATTGCCGCTTTGATTATAATCCAAGACACGCGGTACGAATTCAATTCGAGTTGCATCATTTCAATCAATTGATAGGGCTCGTTCAGAGGGATTAGCCCGGACAGCAGATCATCTTCACTTCTTGAACGAGGGTTCATGCTAAGTAAATACTTACGAACCTCCATCGGATACAGTTCATGCAGGTGATGAATGACTTCGAGTAGTACCTTTCCAACGTCACTAACGTTATCCAGAAAGCGTTGCTTTCCTCCATTGATATTCGTCAGATACAAGACTGCACTGCTCAATAAAACCATCGTCTGATGGAATTCCGCATGTGAAACATGATGTTTCGCGGAGTAAGTGATTTCAGGATAATGCTTGGCAATCAATTCGCTACGTTTCTGTTTCAGGAATTCCTCTTCCAGCAACTGTGACGAACCGTTTTGTTTGCCTTGAACGTTGCCTGCAACCAAAGGTTCAATCAAGCGGTACAGCTCTTTATGAAGATTTGCCGCATCGTTCGCCATAACATGCTGAAACAACTCGGGCAGGACGGAACTCATATCCTCGATCTCTTGCTTATTCGCAAATTCCACATCCGGTTGCACACACAAATGAACAAGCATCATGGCATCAATCACATCTCTGAAATTACCCTGACTATCTGCTTTTTTGGAATCGAATAGCCATTGTGCTCGCTTCACGCGCCTCTTAAGCTCAGAGAGAATTTCTTCTTCACCCGCATATTGCTTCATTTTCTTCAAACGAGATAACAAGGTTCCCATCCGATCCGAAATCTTGCTTTTCCCATTTAATCCGTAAGCCTCCGAATCATCACCGAGACAAGCTGTGAATGCGTTAACCCCCCAAGGGCTTCTACGGAAATAATTCGATTCCAAATGCATGGCAATAGCTCCGGCACGAAAAAAGATATCTCCATCATCTTTTTTGCCAAGCTTGGACAGAGCTTCTACCGTTCGATAGACATAATGACTCGTTTTACCCATCATCTCAGGGAACTTTTCGGTTGCACCCATGACGTAATCGATAATTTCGGAGCTACGATCTGTTTTGAGCGAGTAGTCATCTGAACAAATGGAAGCGAACTTTTCTACCAAACTCTCTACTGCACGGTCTGCGGTAAGCATGATTATATTCCTCCTAAAAGTATGTTTAAGTGATCATTTCGCCGATCCATTCGGCAAGTTCATTAGGTGTAATCGCTGCTACATGTGCCCCCATATTGGCTAAAGTCTGTGCAGCATGTTTGTTGTACACCGAATCTCCGTTGAAATCGAGAGCGGTAAGCACAAGCAACTTGCATCCCGCATCGATAATATCCTTACAGGCTTGATACATTTGATTAATCGGGTAACCTTCCTCCAGATCACTCACCAAAATGTAGATCGTTTTTCCAGGATTCTCAATCAGCGTCTCCCCATAACGTAGCGCTTTGGCGATATGGGTTCCTCCACCGAGTTGCACATTCATCAATACATCTACGGGGTCCTCAAGACGGTCGCTCAGGTCCACAACTTTGGTATCAAAGATGAACAGCTTTGTGCGTAATGCGTTCAAACGATAAAAAATACTCGCCATGACCGAACTGTAAATCACCGAATCCATCATACTACCGCTTTCATCTACACCGATAATGATGTTCCACTTATTGTGTTGTTCTAAATTCCCGTCAAAATAAAGTCGATCGATCACAAACCTTCGTTTGTGTTTATCATAATTTTTAAGATTACGAGTAATCGTTCGTTTAAAGTTCAGGTTGCGCAGGGATCGCACCGAACTGGATGCGTACCGACTGCGTTTCCCCATAATACTGGCCCGAGTATGAGACTCCAGCTTCCTACGCAGATCCTCAACCACTGTGCGTACAATATCTTTTGCACTCCGCAGTACATCACCTTTCATTCGCCCTTTGAACTGCATGATGTTTTTGAGCAGGTTCATATTCGGTTCAAGGGACTCCAGCAGTTTTTTATCGGTTAAGAGCTCCGTCAGTCCATAACGATCAAGTGCCTGCTTCTCCAAAATTTCAACCGTTGATTTGGGAAAAAGATCTCTGACCTTGTGTAACCAATTGGGTACAGTAAGCTCGGATGAACCACGTCCACCCTCTTTTCGGTAACCTTGTTCTTCACCGTATTCACGGTTATAGAGGTACCCCAGGATCTCGTCCAATTCAACATACTGAAATTCACCCGTTTTATATTGATCCGATTCACAAAGACCTTCCTCTGCAGATTCCCCCAAAATCAGGCGCCAACGGTTCAAAGTTTCAACAGCACTTCGTTCTTCCGAGGAAGACAACTCTGGCAACATTTCGTCCTGGCCGCGACGGGCATCATTCAGATTAACTTCCATGCAGCAAACTCCTTTCGAAGCGCTTCGTCCTGTGTTCTGTAACGAATAAGCAGTTGCTCGTCCAGCGCAGGCATCAACACTTCATCCGACTTCACTTGGTGCAGATTGGCCACACGCTCTGCAATCAGATTTGTTTCCATTGGCGTAAAATAAGTGAAAGCCAGACGTAGTTCTGGAATCATAGCAATAAAATCATCATAGGATAACTGCTCAATTAACCCGTTTAGCTCTTGTAACAGCTGGTCCTCATATAGAAATGCATCTCGAGCCACGGTAAACACACCTTGTAAAAATAAAGCCGTTTGACGCGTCTGTTCCGGCGTTCCCCGGATATACCCGCGGGCACGCTCCACGATCTCTTCTCTAGATCGATCACCAAGTCCCGAAGCAATAGCGATACAGACCCCTTCGAGCTGAGCTGGAAGCTTCGAATCCGACAAGAGCTCGTGCAAATGGTTTCGAAATGCCGTATCCTGGAATTGCTCTTCGGCAGACTCGGCCAGCATTGCAAGTAGCTTTATTCCCTGAATAATACCTTCATGCTCGTCCGCATTCGTTCGCGAAAGCTGTTGCAGCTTGTCCACCGCGTTACGGTAAGCTTCAGATACTAACTCAGGAAGATGAGGGTCATCCGATAATCCTAGTAGCCGTCGATGCTGATGAATCCGATTCAAAATCGTTAAGCTGTTACATAGTGACAGAAAATGTCCATCTCTCCGCAGAGCATCACGAACCTTGGTGTACAGCTGCATTGCTGTCTCCTGAAGTCCCATTAACAGTGCCTGAAGCATTTTTTGAGCAAGTTCACCGCTGTGATGATCAGGTATATCTCGCATCTGCTCTTCCATCTTTCGAGTAGCTGCTGTGGCAAGTGTTCCGCCATATAAAGAATTTTCAATAAGCCGCGCTTCAATTCGTGAGGAATACATGTATTCCCACGTTTCACGAACCAGATTCATATCACGCTGCGCGATCCAATCCGGTCCCGCCTGTCGCTTCGCGAACTCGGGAACAAGATAAGAGATGCATTGAAACAACTGGCTAATCAAACGATGTTCCGGCTTGGCATACAGATCAAGTACCTTTTTGTGTTGACCCGTTGTTCGAATCTGAAGTTTGAATTCTGTGCATCGCGCTTTAAAATCCTCAATGATTGGAATATGAAAAGCATTAGGTGCAACGCTCCCGATGGCGTCTCCGGTCAACAGAAGTTGCAGTTCCTGAAGCGGCTTGTCGGTGGCAAGTGTAAGCTCTCCTTTGACAAATGAAGAGAGGGCCGCGTCCATCAGCTCGTACACTCCGCCTTCCTGCTTGCCTCGAAGCTCCGCCAGACCTTGAATCATACTATATGCCTCAATGGCATCACTCGTGGAAACATGTTCTTCCCGTTCTCGCAGCTTGCGCATCAATCTGGATAACACGTTCAGTGTAGTTACACGGTAAGGAGAACGTGAAGTATGGAGCAGTTGATCCCAGATTTGATCGTAAAAATACACATAAGGCATACCGCTGGCATAGCCATTCAATCGATCAGCTTCGGCAAATGTATACACCATCGGATACACCTGTTCTTGAACATTTCCTGAATCAGATGTATCGTGCTGAGTCGAATTGCCCTTGGTTTCCTTTTCCTGAAAAGTAGAATTCACTAACCCAAAAGTATGAAAACCTCCCGTAATTACAAGCACACGCTGATACTGCTCTTCAGCTTCCTTGATTCGTTTCGCCATATGGGCTTCTCTCACCAGGTCACCACTCGTCATCAGCCTCTCCGGGGTGTAACACATTCGGGATAATGTACAATACGTGAAAACATCCTGCACAAAGGCAGAGGTGGGTTTCTGTAGTCCCCCGATCTCAAACACCTTTTCCCATAGTTCATCAAAACTGCGGCAGTTTGTTTTCTCACATAAACGGTTAATAAAATCTGAACTGGCTAGCAGTGTTTCGTCCTGAACGGAGATTTCTTTCTGTTTTGTTTGCGAAGGACTCTCCGTGTTTCTGGATACATGCCGATAATCCAAATCTATAAATTGTGCCGAAATGCCAAGCCGGCGGGCTTCCTTCAACGCAACATATTCGGGTGAATACCGGAGCATCGGATAATAACAGGCTTCTCTTCCATATTCATCTTCGTAAGTATAATAGAGACTGACCGGAGGCAAGGTCGCTTCATCCGTTAGTACAGGTATCAGGGGATTACCGCTTTCTGGCCCTTCAATCAAAATGATATCGGGTTTGTAATCTCCGATGACATGCAACAGATGATGAGAACAAGCTGGACTATGATGTCGTATTGGAAAATAAACCGTTCGATTATTTAAGTTATATACACTCGTATTGAATAAGGATTGAAGCTGATTGAAATCCGTAACATCCGATAAACCAACAACGTCGGCGGGCTCTACTTGGTCTAACCGATCCATTTTCTTTCCTCATAATAATTTTTCCAAATCTCCTCTTCGGCAGAGCGAGCTTTGACAATTTTGGAAAAATAGTTTTTGAGAATGCCTAGGTCCTTGTCGCTTTCCTTTGCAATGGTTCCCAGCATGTTTTGTACCAACCGATCCAGCGCAATAGATTTCCCCTCATAATAGTACGATGTCATTGCGCTCTGCACATATACCGACACGGCTTCTGCAGTACTCATGGACGCTTGAGGTGTATCGAGCTTGTACCCTTCACGTGACATGCCTGTTCGCAGCTCCATAAATGTAGTTGCCAGCAACTCCACCACGTCGGTTTGAATTTCGGTATCAATTCCACTATGTAATAACAGGTTTCTCGCCTGAGATTCAATGATTTTGGCTTCCATCTTCACATTCTGGATCGGTCTGATCGTTTCAAAATTAAAACGTCGCTTGAGTGCGCCGCTCATCTCATTTACACCTTTATCCCGAATGTTCGCCGTAGCAATGACGTTGAATCCCGGTTTGGCAAAAAGCACACCCCCGTCAAGTTCTGGAATGCTCATGACTTTATCGCTCAAAATACTAATTAAGCTGTCCTGTGCTTCAGCCGGACAACGTGTAATTTCCTCAAAGCGCGTTAAAATTCCTTTTTTCATGCCGTTATATAACGGGGAAGGCACGAGAGCTGCTTCAGAAGGCCCTTTGTCCAAAAGCATCGCATAATTCCAGGAATACTTGATCATATCCTCCGTTGTTCCAGCTGTACCTTGTATGGTATTCAGACTGGTCCCCGAGATCGCTGCCGTAAGCAACTCACTGAGCATTGTTTTTGCTGTACCGGGCTCACCGACAAGCATCAACCCGCGATTTCCTGCAAGGGTAACAACTGCACGTTCAATCAACACATCATTCCCGTAAAATTTACGTGTAATGGTGATCTTCTCTCCATCCAGCATCGCTGGCTTATCTCGACCAATAATAAAATCCCGCACATTAGCTGGAGATAATAACCAGTTGGGCGGACGATGACCCTGATCCTCCTGTTGTAACGCCCTTAACTCAGCCTCGTATAATGTCTCCGCAGGCGGTTTAAGCATCTCTATCATCAAGATGTCTCCTCTCAAATAAACAGATCGTATGTTCCTATTCACATCATTTTATCACAGCCGTAAGTTATTAAGTCTGAAAACGGGCAAAAATGGTTGAAACGTCCTTCTTACCTGCACTTTTGACTAAGTCCAAGGACTTACATCACCGCACAAATGTGAATCCTCTCTCCCGGTCTATCTCTAGAATAGAGCAATTTCTCATTCTATCCTTTGGAATATCGCTTAGGCATATAGTTCTACCTATCAACACTAACGACCGGACTTCAGAGATAGGGCACTACAATCTTATAAACAATCTAACATCTCTTCTAATCACTGCATAAAAAGAAAAGAATGCAAAACACAGAACTGTGCTTCCTGTGTTTCATCCACCCGCATAATTGGCGGCATATTGTCGCTCACTTCACGCACTCAACTGGCTACAGCCATAAACAAAAAGCCGCTAGATTAGCGACTATATGAAAACATATATCCTGTTCTGTAGACACTACATTCTCCGTCCGCACGAAGACGAGTACAGCTCGTACCATTCATACCGTGTGAGTTCAACCTGAGCCGCATCACGACAAGCGAGAATCCGCTCTGGACGAATCGAACCAATCACCGGCTGAATTCCGGCTGGATGTTTCATTAACCAAGCTAGTACAATGGCTTCACTCGTGACACCACGCTCTTTAGCAATACGAGCCACCAGTTCTGCCGTTGCTTCAATCTCGGGTCGTTGTCCTTCAAACGCTCTGCCTGTAAATCTTCCCTGTGCGAGAGGACCCCAAGCTTGTAACTGAATGCGCTCTGCCTGGCAGTACTCCATCGTACCGTATGGGAAAACATTTTCTTTCGCCTGCGCACGGTTCACGGTTACGCCAGCCTCTACAAAACCGATTTTATCAAGGCTCATCTCCAGTTGATTCACGATGAATGGCATACGACTGTGCATCTGAAGCAAACGGATCTGTTCAGAGCCCATATTAGACACGCCAAAGTTTCTTACTTTTCCAGCCTGATGAAGTTTAGCCAGCGCTTCTCCGATCTCCTGCGGATGGGCAAGTGGGTCGGGACGATGCAGCAGCAAAATATCCAGATACTCCGTGCCGAGCCGGGATAAAATCCCGTCAACACTCTTTATAATATGTGCCCCTGATGTGTCATAACGCTGTGGTCCCTCATCATCCCCTACCAGCCGAATTCCGCATTTAGATTGAATAATGATCTGTTCCCGAAGTCCGTTCCTTTCAGATAAGATCCGCCCAAATACATGCTCCGCTTTCCCGCGTGTATAGATGTCCGCCAGGTCAAAATGATTAATGCCAATCTCCAGTGCGACTTCTACCGCTTGACGGCCTTCGACCACCAAATCCTCAGTAATGGGGGCTCCATCCCAATCTCCTCCAAAGCGCATACACCCCAGAACGATAGGACTCGCGGGAATCTGATGATCATGTAAAGGCAACTGTCTATATGACATTTCCGTACTCCCTCTCATTTTTTTATTTTTGAAAACGTATTATTGACTTCCTAATCTTGTCTTCTTGAGTCCAACACGATATTCCTGCATCGCTCGCATTTTTATCATGGCAAAACAAGGTTTCGAACCTTTACATATGGAATAATTACAAAGTGACATATCTTATTGCTAAGGAGAGGAGATTACACATTTGAATCCAAATGAATCTAATGAGACGAATGAGAGCAACGAGACCTCTAGCCCAGATTTTTTCACAGCATCATTTACTCAAAATCCTTATCCGGTATATGAAAAATTAAGAAAAGATGACCCCGTCTTCAAAGTTATGTTTCCGAGTGGAGAGTTTGGCTGGATCATTTCTCGATATGAAGACGCTGTTCAGATTTTAAAAGATTCCCGCTTCAGCAAAGACATAGTCAAACGATACGGGACAGAGGGCAAGAGTATTTTTTCAAAAAATATGCTGTTCTCCGATCCACCTGATCACCGTCGTTTGCGGGGGTTGGTACAAAAAGCTTTCACTCCCAAACTTGTCGCAGATATGAGAAGTCATATCCAGAGCATTGCCGATGATCTGCTTGACAAGTTGCCTTCGCAAGCAACGATGAATCTCATCGATGACTTTGCTTTTCCGCTGCCTATTATTGTGATTAGTGAAATTCTCGGCGTGCCGCTTGAGGATCGTGATCAATTCCGCATGTGGTCCAACACCGTTATTGAGGCTTCCACCGGCAAGAATGAAGAACTATTCCAACAACATGAACGGGAGTTCATCGAATATTTGACCGATTGGTTCGCCAAAGTACGTAAAGACCCCGGTCAGGATCTGATCAGCCAGCTAGTCATTGCCGAAGAATCCGGGGAGCAATTGACCGAAAAAGAATTGCTTGGTGTGGTCTCACTACTTATTATTGCTGGACATGAAACCACTGTAAATCTTATTGGAAACGGTATTCTGGCCCTGCTTGAGCATCCGGAACAACGAGATTTGTTAATTCGGGAGCCTGAACTGATCCATCAAGCCATTGAAGAGATGCTGAGATATAACGGACCAGTTGAGTTCAGCACCTCACGCTGGGCTTCAGAGGATATGGAGTTTCGTGGGCAGCAGATTACCAAAGGTGAACTTGTGGTTGTGGCGCTGGATTCAGCGAATCGTGATGAAGAGCAATTCAAAGATCCGGATGTATTCGATATCACACGTGAGAAAAGTGCGCATCTCGCTTTTGGCAAAGGTATTCATCTCTGTCTCGGTGCACCGCTGGCCCGACTTGAAGGTGAAATTGCCGTGAGTACGCTGATCAATCGCTTTCCTAACATGAAGTTACAAAAAGATGTGGATACACTGGAATGGAGACCGGGCATGGTCGTTCGCGGCGTCAAGGAAATTCCGGTTCTACTGAAATGAGCAGTTTCTTATTCGTGGTATTCCTGTTGATTATTCCGATTTTGTGGTCCAAACTCGGTGGTCTACAACGTCAGGTAGATGAACTGAAATCAGAGGTAGAGCGACTTCAAAACGGTTCGTCTGTCGATGCAAATCGTTTTGCTATCAACGCTTCTTCTGTCCAAAATGCTTCATCCTTTTCTTCATCTACAAGCACAGACTTTTTTCCTCAAAGCGGATTCGATATGAATACGGATTTGGATCAGGAATTGCTTGCGATGGTACGTCGCGGAAACAAAATTCAGGCCATTAAAAAACTGCGTGAAGCCCGAAGTCTTTCTTTAAAAGAAGCGAAAGATTATGTTGAAGCATTAGATCGATAGGGGCACATTTGACCAAAGCGATCTTTTATATGAGGGTAAGATTATACTAAACATCGTGAACTAAAAGGGCTGAATTGTATCACCTCAAAATGAAAGAGGAACTGAGCGGATTAACGCATACAGTTCCTCTTTTTCGTACTCTTTTTTATAAACTTGCGAATTCATAAACATGAGAAATAACAGTGCTCCTGAGTTCTTACTGAGCAGTTACCGCACCATCGATTGGATATACAGCTCCGTTGATGTACGGTGCATCGTTTCCGAGCAGGAAAGAAACCAGATTAGCGATTTCTTCCGGCTTGCCGAGACGTCCGGATGGAATGCTATCTACTGTAGCTTGGAAAACCTCCGGATTATCTTTACCGAATTGAACAACCATAGGTGTCTCAATCGTCCCTGGAGCAATCGCGTTCACGCGAATGTTCTCCTTGCCATATTCAATTGCTGCTGTGCGCGTCAAACCAACAACACCGTGTTTGGTCGCCGCATACGGAGCAACTGCCGGAACACCCACAATTCCAGCGGTAGAAGCTGTATTCACAATGGAACCTCCACCCGTTTTGAGCATTTCCGTAATAACATATTTTAGTCCGTAAAATACACTTCTTAAATTAATATCAATAATCTGGTCAAACTGCTCAATGGTATGTTCGATTAATTTGATCCCTGGGCCGGCAATACCCGCATTGTTGAAAAACATATCAATCCGGCCGAACTCTTCGATCGTCCTTTTCACATAATTCTCTACCTCAGCAGCTTTACTTACATCGGCCTGAACAAAAATTGCCTTGCTTCCCAGCTGTTCAATCTGCTTCACCGTTTCAAGACCTGTCTTTTCCACCAAATCTACGACAACGATGGAAGCTCCCTGCTCCGCTAGTTTCAGTGCTGCGGCTTGACCTAATCCACTTCCTGCTCCCGTAATGATGGCTACTTTTCCTGCGTGACTCATGATGATCTCCTCCGATTATGTGTCATTTGTGATCGTACCTATTCATTCCTCGGCCTTATATGGATGAGCTATGTAGGTCAGCAAGGACATGACTCCTTCCTGACTTTACCTATTTTAATCAACAATTGATTTAAAAACAAACTAAATCATAACTACCCATATTATTTCGAGAAAATTCAGCTGCGCTACAGTCTTCAAGTTTAACTCGCTCCTGCACATGCAATCTACCTATTGCTTACCGAAGCAAGTTCGTTTTCGCAAGCTCAATTAATTCATCGCCACGGCCATTCAGAACGGCTTTCATCATCCATAACGTGAATCCTTCCGCTTGTTTTATATTAATTTTCGGTGGCAGGGACAGCTCCTGGCGATTCACAACAGCGTCGATCAATACCGGGCCATTGTGTTGCAACGCGCGATCTATGGCTCCCTGAAGCTCGGCAGGATCTTCTACACGTATACCTTCAATGCCCATTGCTTGTGCCACCATCGCGAAGTTTGGATTCACAAGCTCTGTCCCCGATTCGAGGAAACCGGCAGCTTTCATCTCCAGCTCTACAAAGCTGAGTGCACCATTGTTAAACACAACCACTTTGACTGGAAGGTTATGCTGCTTCAGCGTGAGCAGATCTCCCATAAGCATCGCTAATCCCCCATCTCCGGACATTGAGATGACCTGCCTTCCAGGATCAGCGACCTGAGCACCAATGGCCTGAGGCAGTGCATTGGCCATCGTTCCGTGATTGAATGAACCGAGCAATCTGCGGTTACGGCTCATCTGAATATAACGTGCTGCCCACACCGTGGGTGTACCCACATCACAAGTGAAGATTGCATTTTCCGCAGCCGCATCACTGATCACTTTGGTCAAATATTGCGGATGAATAGGCTTTTTGCCTGGTTTGCCCACCGCAAGCTCGTCCAAATCCTCCCGTACTTTCGTATAATGCTTTACACTTTTACGCAGATGTTTGTCACTATGTTCAGCCGTGAGGTATGGAAGCAACGCTTCAATCGTCGCCTTGATATCACCGCACAATCCGTAATCCAGCTTGGTTCGCCGCCCCAAATGCGAGGTTTGAATATCCACTTGTAGCACCGTAGCATCTTCCGGGAAAAACTGACGGTACGGGAAATCCGTTCCAAGCATAAGGAGCACGTCACAGTCCATCATGGCATGGTATCCCGATGAATATCCGATTAAGCCTGTCAGCCCTACTGAATAAGGATTGTCGTATTCTAAGTACTCTTTCCCTCGAAGCGCAATAACCATAGGGGATTTCAATCGATCACAAAGCTCCAGCAGTGGTTCACGAGCCCCCGCACATCCTGCCCCGCATAGAAGTGTAATTTTTTTGTCCTGATTCAAGTACTCCGCCAGCTTGGCGAGTTCGGGTTCAGAAGGATGTACAACCGGATGCGGTGCGTGGTATACATGCTCGGGAACAGGCAAATCAGCCGCTTCAAGTCCGGCAACATCGCCTGGAAGCACAATGACAGACACACCGGAACGTGCTACTGCTGTCTGCATCGCCATTGTGAGCGAACGAGGCATCTGCTTGGCTGTCGTGATCACTTCACAATAATGACTGCATTCCTGGAACAAATACTCCGGATGAGTCGCCTGAAAATATTCACTGCCAATCTCGTCACTTGGAATGTGAGCAGCAATGGCCAGAACCGGTACACGGTTTCGATGGCAATCATAAAGTCCGTTAATCAGATGCATATTCCCCGGGCCGCTGCTACCTGCACATACGGCAATGCTCCCACTTACTTGGGCATCTGCACCCGCTGCAAAAGCCGCCACTTCTTCATGTCTTACATGAATCCATTCAATTTTGCCCGACTTGCGGATGGAGTCGAGGACCGCATTCAACGAGTCTCCAACAATGCCGTATATCCGGTGAATTCCCGCATTTAATAAGGCTTCGACAAGGACGTCTGCTATCGTTTTTTTCATGATGCTTGGTCACTCCTTTATAACAATACTTTAATTAGGTTTCCATCCCTTGAATATACCTATTCTTATACCCCAATATTTTGAAAAACGAATCAAAAGCATATGTCATTCCAAGTATATAAACACAATCTGCGTTAACATCTGGAGAAAACTCAAAAAATCCGTTTACCTTGAAAGGCAAACGGATCACTCTTGTTTTTCACACGATATCTACTCCTAAGAGCATAGTTAATCAAATGGCTGGCATAACATTTCCACCGCTTACAGGGATATACGCTCCAGTGATATATGAGGACAAATCGGATGCCAGGAAAGCAACGACGTTTGCAATCTCCTGATCTTCTCCTCTGCGTCTCAATGGTACAGATCGAGTATAAGCCTCGTCATGTCCTGGTTCGCTTGTTCGATCGCGTTCACTAATTGTCCACCCCGGAGCTACTTGGTTAACCGTAATCTGATATTCGCCAACTTCCTTCGCTAACACACGATATACACCGTCCATTCCGCGTTTTCCTGCGGTATAGGCCGATTGATGGGCAAAATTTTGCATCGCACATTCAGTGTTAATCCCAATGAAGCGACCGGACCTCATTTCCTGCATCTGCGGAATGAAAGCTTTGGCAAGATATACACTCTGCATGACACATGATTCGAACTGGCTCAAGTAATCCTCGGGTGCTTGCTCCAGAACGGAAGTCCATTCGTATTGAATGACTGCATTCGCAACGACAATATCTACATTACCCAGCTTTTTTTGGATCGCATCTCGCATCTGAAATGCGGTATCCTGTTTAGTCATGTCACCTTGTACGATAACGGCCTGACGACCCATTGCTTCGATCTCGTCCTGCAGTTCTTTGGCCTTCATTTCGTTGTTTATGTAATGCAATGCCAGATCCGCGCCGCAAGCTGCGAGTGTACGAGCAATCACTCTTCCCAATTGCCCCGTTGCACCCGTAACTAATGCCGTTTTCCCGGTTAAATCCAATTTCATGACCTGAGTCACCTCCTTATCCGTTCTACTCTAAAACGATTTCGAAAAGTGAATTTCGAATACTCGTGCCGCCTGCATTTTCGGATATCAAGACTTCCTTTGGGGATTTTCTTGACTCTCAGTCCATTTCCAACGTTACTTTTGGATCTCTACTCGCCATTGTGTTTCATAAAATCAATTTCCTGAAAACGGCTGACTTCCTTCTCCCAGCGCTCTGCAACATACTGTCGGTGTACGGGATTGTCATTATAGGCGTCATAAGAAGCCTGATCTGCAAACTCCATGGAAAAACCGTAATCAAACTCATTTTTTGCACTCACTTGGCGTAGGACTTGGAAATGTTCAACACCTGGAATTTCCGCAAGCGCTTCCTTACTTTCGTTCAAAAAAACTTCGGACTCCGCTGTATCTTTACCTGCATAAAGTGTAAATGTCACCATATGTGTAATTCTGCTCATCTCTGTTTCCTCCTCCACTATGTTCAGACTCTGTACTCTAGTTTACAACTGAATGCGCTGAAAGCGCAATATTTGGTTGAATTGAACCGATAAGCACTCATACAAGAAACTAAGAAAACACAACCAAAAACAAAAACCCCCGGAATAACATTCCAGGGGTTGCTCCTCATCTATAAGAGAACTAATTTTTGAGGTTGTATTTGCGGTTGAACTTGTCAACACGTCCACCGATATCCACGTTTCTTTGTTTACCAGTGAAGAACGGGTGGGATGCAGAGCTAGTATCTACACGGATAACAGGGTAAGTGTTACCGTCTTCCCATTCCATTGTTTCGTTCGAGAACTTCGTGGAAGAAGCCAGGAATTTGAAGTCAGCACTTGCATCGTAGAAAATAACGAGCTGTGTTTTAGGATGGATGTCAACTTTTGGCATAATCTATTTACACTCCTTTAATATGGGTACTTCCTAGAATCAAACTAAATTTTATTATACTCTTTTTTTGCACGAAGTACCAGCAAGAATTGACGAAAAGACAAAAAAATTATAATCCATGCGAGTGGGTATCTAAATCCATCATTACGCCGGGCCTTTTTCCAGTACATGCAATATGTACTCGAGCGCCTCGAGTTCATCCCTTCCTCTGGTCTGTAATCGAACCATACTGCCGTTTCGAAGCGGAAGTAATGCCATGCCTAGCAGGCTCTTTACATCTACACGATGTTCATGATCAGCCTCCGTATAAGACAATGATATGTCCGAAGCAAAACGTGACGCTTGAGAGGATACCGACAGTAACTCATCCCGATGGAAATCCGCGTGAATCATAAATTCATGTGTTCTCACAACTTTCAATTCCTTTCGCCAAAATATGAGTACCTGTAATCATGTGTTTTCATTTATATATTAAAATCAACATGAATTATACCATGTGCTGGCAGGTTGTCCATGCCTTTCATGCGGAAAAAACAAAAAAATTACGACTACTCCCGTTACAATTAAAAAAAGGTCCTGTACACATATGTGTACAGAACCCACACTCTTTCTTATTACATACCGTTCGGGTAAACCATCACTTTAAGACTACCGCTTTTGTTATGCAGCGCCCTCTCCATTGCCTGTTGCGTCTCTTCAAGGGGGTATCGATCCGTGATCAAAGACATCACATCATGCTGTCCCGAACTTAAAAAGGCGACCCCCGCAGGATACGTATTGGCATAACGGAATATGCCATAGATATCTACTTCATTATCGGCGATAAACGGGACATTGATTGCAATCTCATCCTGGGCGGGCAATCCAACAATGGCCAGCTTACCACCTCTGCGAAGAGAATATAGCGCCGACTGCAGTGCTTTGGGATTACCTGCCGTCTCCCAGGCTGTATCCACTCCGATGCCCTCGGTAATTTCCCGAATCACAGCAAGCGCATCCTCATGACGCACATTGATGGTGTGCGTTGCTCCCATCCGGCGCGCGGCCTCAAGCCGGACTTCTTCTAGATCCGTGACAATTATGCTCTCTACTCCGAAGGATTTCGCTGCCGCAACAGCCATCAGTCCAACGGGGCCCATGCCCATAATAGCCAGTGTCGTTCCTGGAGCCAGTTTACTCCTGCGAGCCGCATGAATACCAACGGAAAACGGTTCATTCATGGCTGCTTCCTCAAAGGTTAGGTGATCCGGGATAGGAAATACCATATCTTCTCGTATGACCATGTATTGCACAAATGCTCCATCGACCGGAGGGGTTGCCAGGAATTGAACTTCAGGACACAGATTGTAACGTCCTTCCTTACAAGCTGTACAGCGGCCGCAAGTCACTCCAGGTTCAATGGCAACTCGCTCCCCCACCTTCACTCGGGCAACGTCCGTACCAACCGCAACGATAATCCCGGCACATTCATGGCCAAGAATAATCGGTTTCTCCACAACAAATCTGCCAATGCGACCATGCTCAAAATAGTGTACATCAGATCCACAAACGCCTACGGCCATTACCTTAATAAGCACTTCATGAGCTGAAGGTCTGGGAACAGGTTGATCCTCAATGATAATATGTCCAGGCTTCGTCATGACTGCAGCCTTCATCGTTACGGGCAGTTCGTGTTCACTCATACGCATTCTCCTCCTTATGCATGTCAGTGCTGTCTCTCGTTTCAAAGAAAACATTGCGTACTTTCGTACATGTTTATTTCATGCATGATTAATTAGTAGATTTTTCGAGCTTGCTCATCCTGAATTCCGCTCTTGCGATAAAAATACGTGTTAATCATATCGCGCCATTCCTTCGCGTGATCTGCCTGTTCCTCCTGTAGCGCAGCTACCTTGTTAAAGATGACTGGATCCACTTTACCTTCCAGCTCTCTCCATGTTTCGAGTAAAGCTTCAGCCTGAGCAGCACCTTCGAAATGAGTATCGTAGATGTGTTGGATAACCGTTTTACCGGAATGTAACACATGCGTGTACGGGACGTGATGGAAAAAGAGAATTAACTCATCGGGACAAGTCTCCAGTGATTCATACCGAGCTTCATTTTCAGCATGATATTGGGAAGTATAACCTGTACCACTCTTCACCGTCCGATCGACCCCAATTCCATGACAGTCGGCAAAGTGATACGTTCCCCATTTGGAATACTCGTAACCATCCACATTAGGTCCATAATGATGATCTGGATTTACCATCCAGCCTACACCTAGAGGTGCAGTATAATTTTCATAGATGTCGAGTGAAGACAGCAACATGCCCGTAATCCGCTGCACCACTTGCTCATCATGTCCAAACGTTAATCTCACCCATTCATCTGCGATAGCTTCTGCCGAGAGCTCAGGGTTCCACCCCAGTCTGCCATATCCGTACAAATTCGCTTGAGCCAGCGGATGTCCTGTCCAACTTGCATCCGCACCGATGTTGGATACAGCCGCAAATCCACTGTACTGGCGCTGATAGAGCGAACCGTCTGCAATGCGCTTGATCTCTGAGCCTTTGCCCTTGGCATACGTGTCAAAATCCAGAATTTCCTTCCACTGTGGCACAAGATAAGCCAGATGACGCTGTTGTCCTGTATATTCTTGCGTAATCTGGAATTCGATCACTTGATTCGTATTCTCCATCGCCCCGAATAAAGGGGATACTGCTTCTCTAACCTGAAAATCCATAGGTCCATTTTTAATCTGCAAAATGACATTGTCTGCAAACCGTCCGTCTAGCGGTTTAAAGTGATCATAAGCCGCGCGAGCCCGATCTGTAGTACGATCGCGCCAGTCCTGCTTGCAGTCGTATACGAAGCACCGCCAGATGACAAGTCCGCCAAACGGACGAAGGGCTTCTGCAAGCATGTTTGCACCGTCTGCATGGTCACGATTGTATGTGAACGGCCCCGGACGATTTTCAGAATCGGCCTTGATCACATATCCGCCAAAATCCGGAATCGCAGCGTACACCTTCCCCGTTTGAATGTTCCACCACTCACGTACCTGTTCATCCAGTGGATCAGCCGTCCGCAAGCCACCAACTTCGATTGGACTGGCGTAATTGGCACAAAGAAACAAGCGAATACCATACGCTCTGAATTCAGCCGCTACCTTCGCAACATCACCAAGGTATCGCTCTGTCAGAAACAGACTCTCTTGCTTATGCACATTCACGTTATTAATCGATATCGCATTGATTCCGGTTGAAGCCAGTAATCGGGCGTAGTCTCGAATCCGCCCTAAATCCTGCGTGAACTCACCGTTTTCGTAAAAAATAGAACGCCCGGCATATCCCCGCTCAATACTGCCGTCCACATTATCCCACTGATTAATCATGCGGAGTTGATTCACGGGTTGCTCTGTAATAAATAAAGGCTTCTCCCCGTCAAGAGCCGAACCGGCCTCTTCTGACTTACCTTGCTTTAGTGTCAGCTCACGCAACAAATGAAAAACAGCGTATAAAACACCTTGCGGCGTCTCTGAACCAATAACCAGTTCCTGGAGAGACTCATCTTCACGAATGATAAAACCCTCACCCTGTACAGTAGCACGTTCCGCCTGCGTAAACGCACTTGTCACCTGATTGTTCCCTGCCCAGGTGCCCAATCGGATTGAAGGTTTACGTTGTCCGTCTGAATCCGTGCTTTGGGTCTGAGAATGGCGAATGACAGGCTGTTCACCGTATAACTTACCGAGCCCTTGCTTGAGCTCGGTAAGAGCGGTGTCGATGACCAGATGCTGTTCCTGTACATCAATATGCCGGCTCCAGAGAGGAGCTGCCGTTCTCGTTCTCGTAGACCCTTTCGCTTCTGGTAGTGCAACATGATAACCTAGCCATGCTTCATATTGCGGGCCGGACAGTCCAGATTGTACGGTAGTTTGACTCATTGTACAGCCTCCTTGCTTGCATAGATCTGTGCAAGACGATTATTTTTGCCTTCAAGCAACCACAGTATAGAAGTTACGCCACGTGGATAATATTTGCTGCCGACAGCAACACCGGATAAGATCTGGTCACTCCAGCACCAGTAGGATTCCTTCGGATGAAGCAACCATTTCACATGAGTTGCATCCGCTGCTTTCCCAGTCTCATCCCACTCCACACCCAGAATCTCACGTGTGATAAATTGGGACAAATAGATTTTGCTCAACCAGGAGTTGTTGCTTGTCGAAGATAGCTTCCAGCCACCATCTTCAAACAGGCATATTCCTGGAACTAGCACCGTTTTTAGATGCGTGTGTAGTGCCTTGATATAGGGTCCGAACCGGCCGTTAACATCGAGTGCCGCTTCACAACCTGTAAAATACGGGAATACCAGACCTTCAATCGCCGGAATGATACGCGAATCGTTATTTTCCGCAATAACCGCCGGGATGTAACCTCCATCAGTCAATTGAGCAGCGACGCTTGCCGCGCAGCGATCTGCTTGTTTTCCTGCCTGATGAGACAGCTCTGCGAGCTTCTCGGCTGCAAACAACTTTTCGAGTGCAACATAGACAGCCCAGCATTTACCCGCAAGATAGATATTGTTCCGCGATTGTCCAAGGGATACGTCCAAACTGTCGTACGTGGTAATCTCTGCCCCTCCTTGTGTACGGCTGCTATCCAGTCCCATTAAGCCATTACGTTGATCTTCTTCTGGATGGTCACGGTTAAGCATACTTTGGAAGCATTCCTGAATAACCGGCAACATCTCAGTCACAAACTCCCGATCTTGCGTCTGCTCAATATATACCGTTGCGCAGCAAAGCCAGTTGACAAGCTCTTCATGGCTCATCTGTGAGAAACAATCATCGATGCCAACGAGTTCATACGCCGAATGACCCGGACGGGAAAATACATTGGCGATTCCGATATCATGTGTAAACGTAATGCCGCCCGGATGAAGTGTCTCTTCTCCAGGGAAGCGAACCTGATCCGTATAACTATAACGCTTCACAAACCACTCCAGCTCATTACGAACAGTCCATGGATTAAGAGCAAGCTCGAAGTACAGCTGATCTGCGGTCAGATCCAGCGTATTCATCATCCGATATTCGCCTTCATTCACAATCCAGAGCGGCTCGCCATCTGCATCGAGCAGTTGGGTGCTCGCATAGTAGCTGTGGATGGAATGGGCAAGCATATAGGACTGATCTTCGCTAAGCGCTGCCGTTCCAAGTCGCCGATCTACTTCGGCACAGGATGCAGTCAATGCATCAAAACGATCGAGTGCATACTCACCTGCTTGCAGAATGTCAGCAAAGTAACGTGTGTACCAATATGTGGTGTCCATACCGGTAGTTACAATTCCTCCCCGATAGAAACATACCGCGAATTGGAACGTGCGTTTCTGGCCTGCCGGAACTTCCATCAGCAATACGGAGGTAGATCCTAAGCCAAATGCCAGATTGTCACGATGTTTTTCCTCTAAAATTTTCTCCAGCGTAAATCCGCGTGCAGGCCACAGACCTTCATTTTTCGACACAATAGCTGTCAGACGCCCTTGTCCAACCCCTGTCAATGGTCCTCCCTCTGGTCCACCAATTAAACGCATCGCAGAATACGGATCACTACCTTGATAACCGAAGTACCCTTTACGGGTTTTCTCGCCTTGGCTGTTGTCAATGGTCATCTCGACCAACACTGCGGGTACGAGTGCATCCATCAGCGCTTCACGATCTGCACTCTTCGGATGCGGAACGGGACGTACAGGCGAATAAATACGGAATTCAAGATCTCCTGCATTCCATGTATCTGTCCCCGAAGTGAACTCCCGAGTAATGTCTTCATCCCGAAACGCAGAGATCAACGGTTTTGCCCCCGCACCGTCAGACTGACTTCCACTGTCCAGCTTCTCCACATCATAACGGCTGCTCTCATCTTCACTCGCTTCATAAAAAGGCAATGCCTGATAATGCTCTCCATCACAAGCTTGTAATCCTATATATACGTTTTGGTCAGCCGGCTTCCCAAGTTCAAGCCCCAGCCCACCTTTAGCCCCTTTGTAACCTAGCGTGAAACTGGCAAATGCACCGATTGGTGCGTGATGAGCATTGTAAAAAATAGAATTGGATGTACTCATTCTTCATAACCTCTCTCGGAATAAGATATGCATGCGTTTTCATTAGCCCCATCCTATCACGCAGTGTCCGTCCAGACCATGAACAAATCAATCGGATATTTACCCAAATCAAGCTGAAATATGATAAAATATAAAGCGGTTACACTTTTAAAATTTTAATAAATTCGTTTTAAATATGTACATAACCTAGTGTAACATGACCCAACATAAGGAGGAATTCAAATGTCTTCCACGTATTTACCTCCCGATCTGGGAGAAAGTGTGCATGAAGTGTTTTTCCCAGATGTGCAAACCACCGTTAACTTGTTCGCCATTCATCTGCGCAGTGTCGGACCCGATTGGGACTATCCGGCGCACGAGCATCCTCAATATGAGCTCAATTATGTAACAGAGGGTGTGCAGTATATGACCATAAACGGTAATTTATATGTACAAAACGCTGGCGAGCTCCTGCTGATCCCTCCGGGAAGCATTCATTCCAGCCAGAGCCGAAGCGGACAAGGCTTCACCTACTTCTGTATGCATTTTGATATTGATGATCAGCTGTTTCTCTCTCTTCTGGCACGAATCAAGCAAGTATTATTCGGAGCAGACAGCCCGGTTACCCAGCAGATTGAACCTGTGCTGCACAAGCTCATGTCCTCTGCCCACGATCAATCCCCCAGTGCTATGGTACAGCGCATGCAACTGCAATCCGCGGTATTTGAGCTGTTTGGTCACCTCTGGGAGACTGTGTCTCAGGAAGCAGTCCAGACGTTTGCGGGTGGGTACGAACGGATTGAACTGGCGCATCAGATTCGTACTCGGCTCCAAGGACTAATGAGCCAGCAATTCAAACAAGGCGATGAATCCGACAGCCACTATGGGATCGATGATATCGCCGCAGAACTCGGCATCAGTACTTCGCATTGCAATCGTGTGTTCAAACAAATATTCGGGCAGTCCCCCCGTACCGTTCTATCCCAAATGGTGCTGCACGAGGCCAAAGTTTTACTAGGTAATCCGCAGCTCTCTGTACAAAATATCGCAGTGATGCTTGGATATAAGGATATCGCCCATTTTAGCCGTCAATTCAAACGGTGGTCGGGGAAGTCCCCTTCACAATATAGACAGGAACAGCCTGCTCTGGAGTAATGTCCAGCAGCAGGCTGTTTTATCTGATGGTTATGTTACATATCGTTATTTCAGCAAACGTTTGATCAGATTCAATTTGTTATTGTAAGGCGGGTACAGCATATGCGGATTAAGCTTGGTACTCTTTTTCAAAACACTTTTCATATGTGAAAAGGTCTCGAAGCTGTACCCTCCATGGTAGGAGCCAATACCAGAATGACCTACTCCTCCAAACGGTAGCCGTGGATTGGCCACATGTGTAATCGTATCGTTAATGCATCCTCCGCCAAAAGAAACCTCGTTTAACACTTTATCCTGAACAGCTGAATCGGATGTGAACAGGTACAAGGCTAACGGCTTTGGGCGTTTAACAATATTACTAATAGCTTCATCTAAATGACTATAACTGATAATTGGCAAAATCGGCCCAAAAATCTCGTCTTCCATCGTAGCTGCATTCCACGATTCCGCGTCAATTAAGGTCGGTTCAATAAAGCGATCCTCTTCATCGGAAGTCCCTCCATAGATAACTTGATCCCGATCTCGTTCAATCAGAGCAGTCAAACGTTTAAAGTGTGACTTGTTCACGATGCGCCCATAGTCCTTGTTGCGCTGAATGTCCGTTCCAAAGAAGTTTACAATCGCAGCTTTCATCGCATCAATTAAAGGCTGTTTTACACGCTCATGTACGAGCAGGTAATCCGGGGCGATACAGGTCTGTCCCGTGTTGAGCAATTTGCCCCAAATAATCCGCTCGGCTGCTACTTGAATGTCTGCCTTCTCATCCACGATAACAGGGCTTTTCCCGCCTAGTTCGAGCGTGACGGGAACAAGGTTTTTCGCTGCGGCCTCCATCACGATTTTACCAACGGGTACACTGCCTGTAAAAAAGATATAGTCGAACGACGCATGGATAAGCGCTGTTGTTGTGTCTTTGGCTCCTTCGACCACTTGCACATATTCCGGCTCAAATACTTCAGCGATCAATTCCTTAATAACAGCTGATACAGCCGGCGTGTTCTCAGAAGCTTTGAGCACCGCCGTGTTGCCCGCGGCAATCGCACCAACCAGAGGTTCGATAAGGAGCTGAAAAGGATAATTGAACGGCCCAATAATGAGCACCGCACCATACGGTTCAGGAAGGATAAAACTTTTGGAGCCAAGGAGAGCCACTTGTGTCCTAACCTTAACAGGCTTCACCCACTTTTTGATTTTACGCATCGTGTGTGTAATGCTGTCGAGCATAAATCCAATCTCTGTCGTATACGACTCAAATTCACTTTTCCCCAAGTCTTGATAGAGTGCCTCGGTCAATCCGGATTCATGTTTCTGAATGGCCTGTTTTAAACGTCTTAAACGCTCTATTCGAACTTCCGCTGGTCTCGTGGCACCGGAACGGAAAAATGTACGTTGTTTCTCCAGAATGACGTGTACATCTTCGTGTGTTAATTCTTGAAACGTAGTCATAACAGTCATCCTCCTTCGTTGAATGAATTTATTGATGAAAGGTTTAAACTGACGAACATATAGGTTACATGCCGTAGCATGTTAAGCCTTTTCTTGTTGTTGTGCAATCTAACTGTAGATTAATCGAGCGCTGAATCAGCTACTCATTTATAGGCATTCCTCTTCAAGCGCAGCTACAAGCTGTTTAAGCAGATCGACGGACGCATGCAGCGAAGCTGAATAATAACGCTGTGTTCCCTTCTGTTCCACGGAAATGAGCCCTTTCTCCAGCAGCAACTTCAAATGGTGGGATATCGCTGGACGGGACAGGCTGGAATGTTCCGTAATCTCATTCACTGTCATATGGCCTTTTTCACTCAGCATGAGCAAAATCGATTGGCGATGGTTGTCACTCAGAACTTGAAACAGCGGGATACATGTTTGGAAAATGGTTATGGCCTTCTGACCCATATTTACACCTCGATTATCTTTCTGCATTCTATCTATATAAGTTGAACTAAAGATTTTACACGGCCCACTCCGATGACAGAATAACCTTCCAATCGCTGTTATCCCCAGATTTTTTGGATTCCCTTCTCCAAAGGGGAAAATCCGGTGATAAAGGCGAACGCTCCGCTTTTTCAGTTTTTTTCTGTCCTCTCCGTTATTGTGTAAAAGAATAGTTCAACTTATCTATTAACTATCATTCTACGAACTTTATTACTTTCATTCGTTTAAACATTTAAACATTTAAACCTATAAATTGAATTGTACTTCCTTATATCTCAAATTTCAAGAAAAACAGCTCAGAACATCAAACTTTTATAAATAAAACGCTTCCATCCTGCCATACTTGTATGGTAGTATGGCAATGAAGGAGTTGAAGTTGTGGAATATACCCCCAGATTATCATCCAAAGCCGGTTTATCGCCCTTGTCAGGCCACCTCTCGGCGTTGAACAAGCAATCCTACTCGACGCGAGATTTGGTCTATGACACGCTGAAACAACAGATTTTGAGTCTGCAGTTGCCTCCGGGTACGGCCATTTCGGAGAAAGAAATCGCCCTGGACTTTCAGGTTAGCCGGACTCCTGTGCGAGAAAGTTTTGTCCGACTCGCTCAGGAAGGTCTGCTGGAAGTGTATCCCCAGCGTGGAACCTATGTCTCTCTGATTCAACTGGATCTCGTCGAAGAAGCCCGATTTATGCGCGAGCAGCTGGAGCGAGCTGTCATCCGTCTAGCTTGTGCACAATTTCCAGAAGAGCAGATGTTGGCCCTTGAACACAATCTTGCAGAGCAGCAGCAATGCCTGAGCGAACCGGATGATGAACGCATGTTTCAACTGGATGAGGAGTTCCATAGCACTCTTTTTGCTGGCTGTAACAAAAGCAACACCTGGACGGTGATTCAGCAGATGAATGTGCATTTGAATCGAAGCCGGATGCTCCGTCTGTCTTCCGATCATCATTGGGATCACTTAATCGAGCAGCACCGATCCATGGTTCAGGCGATTCAGCAGCATGATGCAGAGAAAGCAGAACGTCTGATGCAGGAACATTTGTATCTAACAGTGACGGATCTGGCTGTTCTGCGGAGTACATATCCTTCCTATTTCCAATAAGTACAGAATTCCTGCTTGCACATCGTAATACATGTTGTTTCTTCCACTAATGAGGATGAGGTGAATGAGATGAAGATGGTTTTTCGCTGGTTTGGCGAAGGCAATGATACGGTATCGCTGGATCAGATCCGGCAAATTCCGGGCGTCGAAGGCATTGTATGGGCACTGCATGATGTTCCTGCAGGCGAAGAATGGCCGATGGACAAAATACTTGCTGTCAAGACAGCTGCGGACCAAGCCGGACTACATCTGGATGTCGTAGAAAGTGTTAATATTCATGAAGATATCAAGCTTGGACTGCCTTCACGGGATAAATATATTAGCAACTACATTAAAACCATGGAGAAACTTGCCCAAGTGGGTGTCAAAGTGATCTGTTATAATTTTATGCCGATCTTCGATTGGTTGCGTACGGATCTGCACAAAGAAATGGAGGACGGATCAACAGCCCTCTTCTATGAAGCTAGCAAAATTGAAAACATTGAACCACTGGAACTGGTTCGCAAAATCAATGAAAACTCCACCCTCACGATGCCAGGATGGGAACCGGAAAGACTACAGTATCTGACTGGTTTGTTTGAAGCCTATAAAGATGTGACCGAGGACGATATGTGGGAGAACGCACGTTACTTCCTGCAAGAGATCATTCCTACCGCCGAGCGGCTTGGCATTCGAATGGCGATTCATCCCGATGACCCGCCATGGCCGATCTTTGGTCTGCCTAAAATTATAATCAATCAGGACAATGTTCGCAGATACCTGAATCTATATGATAGTCCGTCGAATAGTGTAACGCTGTGTAGCGGATCTCTCGGTGCCAATCCAGACAATGATATCATCGGTATGATTCATGAGTTCAGTGATCGGATTCCGTTTGCTCACATCCGGAATGTGAAGGTCTATGAGAATGGTGACTTTATCGAAACCTCTCACCGCAGTCAGGACGGAAGCGTAGATATCGCGGGTGTTGTAGAAGCCTATCACGATATTGGTTTTGAAGGATACGCCAGACCGGACCACGGTCGACATCTGTGGGGAGAAGAATGTAGACCAGGCTATGGACTATATGATCGTGCACTCGGAATTATGTATCTCTGGGGTGTCTGGGATTCACTACAAAGGAGGGCAAACGCATGAGCGAACACCATTCGAACCTGAATCTGGAGCGTACTTCTCGCCTTCAAGGTAAAACAGCCGTGATTACCGGAGGGGCAGGCGTATTATGCCGCTCCATGGCTGAAGAACTCGCAAGACACGGCGCCAAGGTGGCCATCCTGAACCGGACGGTATCCAAAGGTCAAGACGTTGCATCCGCAATTGAAAAAGCAGGTGGCCGTGCCATTGCCGTTGCATGTGATGTCACCCAAGCCGAAAGTGTACAGGCGGCGGCAGATATTGTTCGTGAGCAACTCGGCCCTTGTGACATATTGATTAATGGTGCTGGTGGCAATAACGCCAGTGCCAACACAACAAATGAAATTTTTAAACCGGAGGATTTGGGTAATCCTGATGTGACCACCTTTTTTGATGTAAGTGTAGAGGGGTTTCGGCAGGTCATGGATCTGAACTTTGTCGGCTCCCTCATCCCTACTCAAATTTTTGCCAAACACATGATTGAGCGCGATGTACCGGCTACGGTCATTAATATATCGTCCATGAGCGCCCCATCTCCTATGACCAAAGTACCTGCGTATAGCGCTGCCAAGGCGGCTATTAACAATTTTACACAATGGCTCGCTGTGCATCTGGCAGAGTCGGGGATTCGAGTCAATGCGATTGCTCCAGGCTTCTTCCTGACCGAGCAGAACCGCAACTTGCTCTTACAGCCAGACGGCTCACCTACGGAGCGTTCCAGCAAAATTATTGCGCATACCCCAATGCGCCGTTTTGGTAAACCGGAGGATCTGCTCGGTACGTTAATGTGGCTGGCAGATGAGCATCAGTCCGGCTTTGTAACGGGTATTGTTGTGCCTGTAGACGGCGGATTCATGGCTTATTCCGGGGTGTAGTCTTCTTTTTGGATACATCGATTGTCTGAAACAGATTCACAATCCAACCGAACCTCGTGATATGCTCACGGGCTTCGGTTTTTTTGACGTTGATTTGATCCTCAAGTGATAAGGAATAAATTGCATCGTTGTGGGCAAGGATTGAGGGTGTAAAGGGTGGTGATGCATATATGATGGAGGAAACTACGGTCGTTGCTGTGCGAGCGATTATCGCTTTTCTCACCTTAATTGTCTATACGAGGGTTCTGGGAAAACAACAAATGGGCAACCTGACCTATTTTGATTATATTAACGGCATTACGATTGGCTCCATTGCCGGTACGTTTGCCACGGATTTGTCATCCAAAGCGTGGATTCATTTTGTAGCGTTAACCATCTTCACCTTGATCACCATCATTTTTCAATACATTACGCTGAAAAGCCGAGCCTTCTCCCAAATTATGGACTCCGATCCCACCCTGGTCATTCAGAATGGAAAAATTCTGGAACAAAATCTGAATCAAATGCGCGTGAAGTTCGACGAACTCACCATGATGCTACGGCAAAAGGATGTATTTGACCTGACCACGGTCGATTATGGCATTTTAGAGCCGGATGGCACCTTATCCATTGCTTTGAAACCGGAGAATCAGCCCGTAACCGCAAAGGATATGCACATGCACCCACCATCCCAGAAACTCATGACCGAGCTTATTATCGACGGTGTATTAATGAAAGAAAAACTGGCGGAACGGAATAAGGACAGCAGCTGGTTAACCGAACAATTGAAAAAACAAAACCTGACGATTCAGGACATTGCATTTGCTGCCATTTTACCGAATGACAAGTTATATATCGATTTGTATAAGGATCGGTTATCAGACATGACCAGCACGGATGAGGAAAAAAAACGTAACTGATCTGAATGAATCTAGTATATCTGAACTCATAAAAACAATCTGACCAAACTTGTCCCGGGAGGTTCGGAAATGAAAAAGCATAAATGGCTGCTCTATACGATCCCCATTATCATGCTTTTGCTGTTCATCGTGATCATGATTAGCGGCCCTTGGCTCAAAAAACCTTTTGGCACGCAAGATCGCTTACTGGAATCCATCCAGAAGCTGGAGAAGCAGGTTCTGGACAAGCAGTGGACTCAAGCCAAAGATCAGGTCGAGTATGCCATGCAAGCTTGGCATCGGATCGTCAACCGCATTCAATTCAGCGTGGAGCGTGAGAGCATTTATGATATTCTGGGCGCACTCGCACGAATCCAGGGCGGTATTGCGGCGCAGGATGATCAAGCGATTATGGAGGAAATTTATTATTTTTATGCCTTATGGGATAACCTCGGGGACTAACACTACGCACGATCCAAAGGGAGCTGCTACTAACTCGCAAATTATGCTGAGTGATACAAAACAAAAAAACAATATAAAAACACCTCCTTTTCAGAAAAAGGAAGTGTTCTTTGTTTCATCCTTCAGACCGTCGCCCTATCTACATTACGTTCTATGCTCTGTTTAATCCACGGGATTTCGACTTCGAGGGACTTACCGTTCCTTCTTTTCGGAAGAAAAGTGCAAGAGCTCCCTTTGCACACCATAGCGCAAACAATGCAAACAGCGTACCCCAGAACAGAGCTGGCATGAACGTCTGTTGCGCCAGATTGGCCGCATCTCCGGCCTGAGATGGACGGGTCCAAGATGCCCAACCGATATACATCGCACTGACGACAGACTCTTCGAGCGTAATAAAGGCCAGTAGCAGATAGTAGTACTTCGCGATTTTCACACCAAAAATCATAATAACTACATTCAACGCGATAAACCCGGTCAACCACAACATTCCGAATTCACCTCTGACATATAACACCAGCGACACAAGTGCCACAGCCGTCATAACTCCCAAGCCCCACATGTGCCGCCCTTTGCGGTACAAGTAAAACAGAAGCCATGCAAAAAGCGATGCACCAATGTATCCTGCCAGCGAAACAAATATCGCTCTCCCCGATGTCAACATAGATGAATACGTGACACCGCTATGATCCGCGTATAATTCAATGCGTAACACTTTACCGGACAAAACCAGTGTCATCAGCGCATGAGCGAATTCATGAATCATCGTATCGAGATTACGGAACAAGGATGAGAACGGGATGAATCGGGTCAGAAATACAGAGGCCATTAGAAAAAGGATCGTTTTGAGCCACTTGTTCAATCTGTTCATACCTCCTTGCCTTCAACTAGCGAGCCTATCCATTATAGTACGTCAGGCTTCCCTGCTTCGTTTCGTCTTTTGAAGTCAAGCGCGCATTGCTCCATCCACCAGCAAAAGCTGCGATTGTGCCCAATGAAAAAAGAAGATAGATCATATCGACCACGCCCTTTCTCAAAAGTCACCAAAAGTCGATTTCGCATCCGCAAAATGGCATCGTTCACGAACTGTTCGGCGGCTTTGCTCTGGATAAGCGTTACATACGCATATAGTGAATGATCGACAGGCTCATCCAGCGGACTAACCCCGGCACATGAAAACTCGGTCTGCACCCCTGCTTCATGGAGCAGGCTCAGGGAGCGAACCAGCTCTGCGTCGACCTCTACCCCGTTCCATATCACCGTCCGTTTGGGAGACACGGTTCGTTTGTCCCGTTCGGTCCAGTGCAACAGTTCCTGTTTCCGTCTTCTCCACAGATGTACAGGCTGTTCACTGAGCAGCACTTCCTGTTCCTCAAATTCTTCATGTACGTTCATCATGTTCCTCCTGGTCTGCATATCCAATCGTCTCAAACGAAAGAGAGCACATCACTGTGCTCTCTGCTTCGCAAAAGGCAAAGGAATAGGTCACGTTCATTCCTCAGCATGTTGTTATATTGTACCTTTTTCGGTGTAAAGCATCAAATGAAGTTCCTATTCGTTCAATGCCAGCTTCAGCGCTTCCAGATTCTCTCTCATCACACTGATGTAGTCTTTGCCTGCCTTGACCTCATCCTCGGTTAGACCTTCAATAGGATTTAACACGGCTGTTTTGGCTCCAATCTCCTGAGCAATGGTTTCCGATACTTTAGATGAAACGAGTGTTTCGAAAAAGATCGTTTTTACTTTGTGTTCCTTGGCAAAATCAATGACAGATGCCATCTGTGCTGCGGATGGTTCCTGTTCAGGAGACAACCCGGCAATGGGAACCTGCTGCAATCCATATTCAGCTGCCAGATATGCAAAAGCCGCGTGCTGTGTAATAAAGTCCTTCCGTTTGCTGCCCTTCACAGCCGCTCTGAAGTCCCGATCCAGTGCTTCCAGCTTGGCGATATATTCATCGGCGTTTTGCTTGAACTGATCTGTATGTTGAGGTGCGGCTTTGGCAAGTCCAGCTTCAATGTTTCGTACTTCCTTTATAGCGAGCGCTGGTGACAGCCACACGTGAGGATCAAGCCCGCCATGGTCGTGGTCATGCTCTTCACCTGTTGCGGCGTCATGCTCGTGACCTTCCTTCGCAGAGGCGTCATCTGCGTGATCATGTTCTTCAGTGGTTGTTGCTTTGTCCGCATGGTCGTGGTCATGTTCCTCTTCTTCTCCACCTTCACGAATGCTAATCCCTTGACTGGCTTCCACCTGTACAAGTTTGCTATTGCTTAGGCTGTCTTTGACCTGATCCATCCAGGACTCCATGCCTGCCCCGTTGTAGACGAGAACATCTGCTTTTTCAATGCTCGCGATGTCCTGAGGCGTTGGTTCCCAATCATGCGGCTCCATGGCTGGCGGAATAAGCGTATGTACATCAGCCAGATCGCCCGCTACATTTTTCGTAAAATCATACATCGGATAAAAGCTGACCTCTACATTTAATTTTTGCTCCGAAGCCGCTGTAGTACTAGCTGCAGCAGCTTGATCCGGATTGGAGGTTGTTGTTTTTTGGCCGCAACCTGTTGCAACAATTGCCAAACTGAAGATAATTCCCAGCGCTGAAGTTTTGCCCAATTTCATAGTCTGAATTCCCCATTTCATCTTTATGTGTTGCTTTTTGAATGAATATATAATGTTGCTGTCTGCTGCTTAACGGCGCGATGACGTTTACGATTGTATAGTGAAATCAGCTTTTGGGCTGATATTCCAGTCAACAGGAAAAGTAACAGGATGAGTGCAATGGTTCCTCCCGGAGGTGTATTCCATTGATACGAAGCGGTGAGCCCGCTAAAAATGCCCATCAATCCTGTAACGATAGAAATAACAATGGCTGCGGCAAAACTGCGTGCAACCCTCAAAGCTAATGCTGCCGGCAATACAATAAGTGCAGATACGAGCAGTACACCGACAATCGGCATCGCAGAGGCCACGGTCATTCCGGTTAGTATCGCAAAGGCAAATGATAAACCTTTCACCTGTACGCCTCCAATGGAGGCGGTCTCTTCATCAAATGTCAAATTGTACAACGGTCTTCGCAAAACGAAAAAAAAGGTCAATCCAATCAAACTTACCGCTGCCATCATCCACAGCTGGATATTACTCACCGCGACGATGGAACCAAACAGATAAGAACTGAAGGTTTTGGACAGATTCATTTTCAGACTCATTAACACCACAGCCAGAGCCAGGCCAGAGGTCATAATGATCGCAACCGGCACCTCACTGTACGTCCGATAGCTTCTTCGCAGCTGTTCAACCAGGAGAGCACCAATGATCGCCACAGCGAAACCGCTTAGAACCGGATTCAGGTTCATAACGGAACCCAAGGCAACCCCTGCGAGCGAAACGTGAGAAAGTGTATCCGCCATAAGTACCTGCCTTCTAAGCATCAGATATACACCCAGAATAGGTGCAATGATTCCAATTAGTCCTCCAGCCCAGAAAGCACGTTGCATGAATTCGTACTCAAACACTGCCATTCCTCACTTTCTTGTCTCTCCAAGGTGATCGTTCGATCCAGCCGGTTACCCACTTCTTCGAGACCGTGTGTGACCATAATGATGGTGAGACCATGAACATCTGCATAGTGACGCATCAATTCATAGAACCCTTCTCTACTTCGCCGATCCATCCCGGTGGTGGGCTCATCCAGCACAAGCACTTGCGGCTGTCCAGCCAGGGCTCGTGCGATACAGATTCGCTGCTTCTGTCCGCCCGAAAGCTCTCCTACACGTGCGTTGCGGTATTCCCACATGCCGACCTCACGCAGGCTTCGTTCGACAATCGCTTCTTTGTCCGAAGTGAATCGCCGAAAAAGACCTAATTTGTGATAACAACCGGATCGCACCAGTTCGATGACTGTACTGGGAAAACCACTATTAAACGAGGCTACTTGCTGAGGTACGTAACCGATCTCCAGCTTTTTGCCTCGAAGCTGCTGTGTATTCATATGTACCGAACCGCTCCAGGGCTTCAAGAGCCCCAGCAACAGTTTCAGCATGGTTGTCTTCGCAGAGCCATTCGGCCCCGTGATGCCGACAAATTCGCCCACATGAATATCCAGCGACAGATGATCAATGACGGGCTCTTTACCATATCCAAATACGACATCACGCATGGAAGATAAAATCATGGGTTAACCTCTTTCTTTTTTTCGTAAATATTACGATTTGAAAAAATCAAAATTTTTTAGCGGGTTTCCCGGTGAATTGTCATCTTCTTCAAACGAGGCGAATACTTCTTCATTTCCAGACGTTCCGGATGGTTACGCTTGTTCTTCGTTGTTGTATAGTTGCGATCTCCGCACTCCGTGCAGGCTAAAGTTACAATGACTCTCATGATGTTGCCTCCCTTTGTCTATTCGTAATTATTACTATTTAATGATAGTAGCCTATGCCTTTTCTTTTGTCAACTTCTTCTCTTAGCTCCACTGTGGAAAAGGGTCTTTCAGCTCGCGCCAGTTCATCTGCATCTCTTCATCTGTAAGTAATGTCTCATCCAATGTTCGTTCAATGGCTGCACGATCCATATCAATCCCGATAAACACCAGCTTGGTTACCCGATCACCCCACTCTTCATCCCAATCCGGAATAGCTGGAAGCGTGTCGCCAAAATGAAGATGCCGCTCTTCCTCACTCATCGCCCCTACCCATATTCCTGCCGGTGCAAGCTGTTTGGACGTACCCGCATGGCTAAATGAAATGGCCATATGGTTGCGAGTAGCCATCCACATTAACCCTTTGGAACGAACGATACTGTCTGGCCATTTGGCAATCCAGCGCAGCAGGCGCTTGGGATGGAATGGGCGTTTGCGGTGATATACAAACGAATGAATACCGTATTGCTCGGTCTCAGGCGTATGCTCCTCTTTCATCAATTCGCGGATCCAGCCCGCGGACTGGCTTGCTTTTTCAAAATCAAACCGACCGGTATTCAAAATTTCTCTCGGATCAATCTGCCCATGCGTCGTGCGAACCAACTTGGCCTCTGGCTGCATCGCATGCAGTGCTTTTTCCAGCTTCGATAGCTCTTCTTCGGATACCAGATCACATTTGTTCAGCACAAGAACGTCGCAAAATTCAACCTGGTCGGTCAGCAAATGCACAATGCCCCGCACGTCATCTTCTCCGGCTTCCTGTCCGCGATCCTTAAGCGTCTCTTTCGAATAAAAGTCACGCCAAAACTGAGCGGCATCCACCACCGTTACCATCGTGTCTAGACGAGTGAATCGAGTCAGATCAATGCCAAGTTCCTCGTCAATGTACGTAAATGTCTGAGCCACAGGGACGGGTTCGCCAATGCCCGTAGATTCAATCAATATGTAGTCGAACGACCCATCCAGCGCAAGCCGCTCCACCTCTTTCAGCAAATCTTCACGAAGTGTGCAGCAGATGCACCCGTTCGACATCTCCACCAGCTTCTCATCAATCCTCGATAAACCGCCTCCGTCCCGAATCAACCCTGCATCAATATTGACTTCACTCAGATCGTTTACGATGACGGCGACACGCATGCCCTCCCGATTATGTAACACGTGGTTTAGCAATGTCGTCTTACCCGCTCCAAGATAACCGCTAAGAACCGTAACTGGCACTCGATTTTGAATATGTTGTTGTTTTTCTGATACTGACATTATTGCTTCCTCCACTTCTTATGGGTGAATTTAAGTGATCCATGAAACCTTTCGGGATATCTAGATGGTGAACTAAGATGATGGATGATGTACTTATGCTGATTTAGTTATATGGGCAATGTATTTAATCGTAATCATTACGATTAAATACATCGAGGATTATACCTTATTCCACCTTTGCTTGTCAACTGAGTCCCTTTGAGCGAACTTTTTAATCGTAAAATAACTGATTAACTGACTGCATCGATGTATGTTACAGCGAGTACAAGCATATATTCTAGCAAAGTTCTAGTAACGGAGGTCTTTTCATGAGAATCGCAGCTAGTTTGAAACTTCTCACCTTCCTTGTTCCTTGTGCCTTTCTGGTTCCGGTTGTTATTGCGTTCGCCCCGGATCTGAATAAAATCTGGAATAGCGAAACGTTGCAAAATATAAAAACAGTATTTGTGAGTATTTTTCTGGAAGCGGCCCCCTTTCTGCTCATGGGCGTGTTCCTGTCCTCTCTGATGCAATGGTTCGTATCGGAAGAGATGGTGCGAAGACTGACCCCCAAACATCCGGTTGGCGGGGTGCTTGTGGCGGGCCTGCTCGGTATTATTTTTCCCATCTGCGAATGCGGAATGATTCCGGTTGTACGGCGGCTTATGCATAAAGGCATGCCTGCATATATCGCGGTGACGTTTATTTTAAGCGGTCCTGTCGTCAATCCGATTGTGTTTACAGCAACTCTCATGGCATTTCCTAGTCATCCAGAGATCACCATCGCTCGAATGGGACTGGCTTTTACGGTGGCTGCTGCCGTTGGTGGGCTTGTGTATGTTTTTGTGAAACGCAATCCTCTGCGCATGCCCAAAACGGTCGTGACGGAAGTAAAGACACATCCTGGGTTCAAAATGGCTTCTTCAGCTCATTCTCACTCGCACGGTGGCAACCATGACCATCATCACTCTCATAAGAAGGACTGGCGCAGCTTTTTCATCCATGCAGGTGAAGAGTTCGTCGATATGAGCAAATATTTGGTGATTGGAGCATTGATTACTGCGTGTATTCAGACATTTGTGAGTCGCAGTGATCTTGTTGCGCTGGGAAATGGCCCGGTTGCCTCGTATGTATTTATGATGGGCTTTGCATATGTTCTGTCCTTATGTTCTACATCGGATGCTTTTGTTGCGTCAGCCTTCTCACATACGTTTGCTTTGGGTCCGCTGATTTCCTTCCTTGTGCTCGGCCCGATGCTGGATTTCAAAAGCACGCTTATGTTACTCTCCACCTTCCGCACCCATTTTGTCATTGGCTTAAGTCTGGCGATTATCCTTCTGGTTTTTGCCGGGTCTTGGCTCGTGAACTTCTTAGGGTGATTGAGATGAAACTGCTTTTAGCTGAAGAGTACTTGTTATGTTATTAACAACATTAATCATTAATGCTGTTAATTAGTTTACCGGGTGGTATCTCCTCATTTGAAATGATCCATAGATGAGATTCATACAAGAAAGGAGTGCAAGTCATGGCTCACGCTAATCATGCGATGAACAAGAACTTTTTTTCAAAAAGGATCGTCATTCAGTGGCATACGCTCATTCGAGCAGGCTGGATTGGCAGTCTGGCTGTGTATATTATGCACCTCAAATCGAGCAACTCTCTACATTACTATCTGGCTCCTATGATGCAAAATCTGCTTCTCGGTTGTGCTGTTCCTCTCCTGTTTATTGCTGTTATTATGGCATGGCATGCTTTTTGGGGTCGAAATGAATTCGATTGCGATTGTGAACATGCTCCACCTTCCGGCCTGATTCGCAGTTTTATGGTCTACGGTCTAATTGCTTTGCCGCTATTGCTCGGTTTTCTACTACCGGATCAAGCTTTAGGCAGTTCGATGGCAAGTCAGAAAGGAATGTCTCTGACGTATACTCCACCTGAAATAAGGCGTAAAGACCCACTGCCAGACGCGTCTGCTAAGTTGAACGTGCAGGATTATACGGTCACGCAAGGTATAAAGCAGCAAAATGACAAGTTATCCGAATTACCTGCCAGTGTGCAGTTTGTACCACCGGATGAATACAGCCGGGAATTCGCGGAGCTGGCAGAAAAGTTATACGTACAACCTGTCATCCAGGTGTATCCAGAGATATTCTCGGAAACCCTCGGCACCATCGATATGTTCCAGCGCCAATTCACAGGCAAAGAGATTATGCTGACCGGCTTTGTTTACCGGGACGATAACATGGAGCATACATCTCATTTTGCATTAGGACGTTTTCTCGTGATGTGTTGCCCGGCAGATGCGGCTCCTTTCGGCGTGATGATTCATATTCCGGATGCCAACAAGTTTGAGAAGGACAGTTGGGTACAGATCCGTGGTACCATTGGCTCCGCGCAAGTCAACGGTAAAGATACGATGGAAATTCAGGCAACGTCCGTAACACCGATTAATCAGCCAGCTTCTCCTTATATTTACACCAATGCCGATTCCGTTAAGGCATATGATAAGATCGTAAGTGAGTGAGTGAGTGAGAGAAAGTAGAGCATCATTGAGTTGAAGTGGAGCACTTTACGAAAAGATCGCCAGCACACTTCTATTTCTAACGATCTCAGACGAGCTTATTTAGGTGAAAATAGGCTTTTTGAAATTCTAACGATCACCAGAGAGCTTATTTTGCTAAAAACACAAGAAAAAGCCCTTTTTCACATCAAAATTCTAAAATAAGGTTTCCTGTGATCGTTAGAATATTTAAACGCGGGAAATGGCTCAAATAGCGTTCCTTGTGATCGTTAGAAAATTAATCTCATTGGATCGTTTTAGACGCTCCATTTACACAAAAGTTAGTAGCCGAGCTGATGATAATCATGATGATCATGACAATTTAAACTAACGAAGAGCGGTTAAGCAACATTTTCAAGGTTCATAGAGAACCAGAACATCGGACTGAGGATTGTCGTATTATGTACTCAGCCGTGTTTCGAGTTTACGTGCACGTCGTCTCCGAACAAAAAAAGACGGGCAGATTATATCTGCTCCGTCTTCTTTCTAATATTATGTTCACCTGTTTACAAGTGTGTATCTACAACTGTGTGCCAGTAAGGGATCTCACGACAGTTTTGTGGTAGTCTAGCGGACTGCCATCAGCAGGTAAGTCATGAGTGCATCGTTACCCTGCTTATCTATCCCGTTAGTCTACCTTATTTATCCTTTTACTCCGTTACGATATCATGAACCAACACAGGTGCATCGGCATGATCTGCAATAGTGATGTTTTCCTTGATTTTTGCAATCACGGCATCGACATCTTCACGATTCGCATGAATGGTTACCAGAGATTCACCGGCTTTCACTGAATCACCAACTTTTTTGTTCAGCATCAAACCAACCGCCAGATCGATCTCGGACTCTTTTGTTGCACGACCTGCACCAAGCAACATCGCAGCCGTTCCGATCTCATCTGCAACGATTCCAGCTACATACCCGTCACGATCTGCTGGAACTTCGATTAGATATTGTGCTTGTGGCAAGCGCTCTGGGTGATCGACCACAGAAGCATCGCCGCCTTGATTGGCCAAGAAATGTTTGAATTTCTCCAGCGCTTTACCGTTCTGAATCACTTCTTTGAGTTTCTCTTCCGCCTGCTCCAGTGAATCTGCTTTACCTGCAAGATATACCATCTGACGTCCCAGTGCAAGGCACAGTTCTTCCAGATCTTTCGGACCTTTACCTTGTAGTGTAAGAATCGCTTCTTTCACTTCCAGAGCGTTCCCGATGGCAAGACCCAGTGGCTGGGACATATCGGAGATAACCGCCATTGTTTTACGTCCTACATTGTTACCAATGCTAACCATGGCGTGTGCCAACTCTTTAGCCTCTTCTGTTGTTTTCATAAACGCACCTGCGCCTGTTTTTACGTCCAGTACGATCGCATCTGCACCTGCTGCGATTTTTTTGCTCATGATAGAGCTAGCAATCAATGGAATCGAGTTTACCGTTGCCGTTACGTCACGAAGTGCGTACAGCTTTTTGTCCGCAGGTGTCAGGTTGCCACTTTGACCGATAACCGCTACTTTGTGTTCGTTGACGAGACGAATAAACTCTTCTTTTTCCAGCTCAACGTGGAACCCAGCAACGGATTCCAGCTTGTCCGTAGTACCGCCCGTGTGTCCCAGACCACGACCAGACATCTTCGCAACAGGTACATCCAGTGCAGCAACGAGTGGCGCAAGTACCAGTGTCGTCGTGTCTCCCACGCCTCCAGTGGAGTGCTTGTCAACTTTAATACCTTCAATAGCCGAAAGATCGATCGTTTCGCCGGAGTTTACCATCGACATCGTTAGATCGGCACGTTCCTTATCCGTCATATCCTTGAAAAATACAGCCATCGCCCATGCGCTGACCTGATAATCCGGGATTTCTCCTTGCGTATATCCTTGAACGACGAAATCGATCTCTTCTGTGGTCAGTTCTTTTCCGTCACGTTTTTTAGCAATAATGTCTACCATTCTCATGATGATCTCTCCTTTTGTAAAATGGATTGTCTAGAACACGTGTTGAGCGGGGCCGTTCCGGATCCGGATCGTTCTTACGAGCGCTGTTGTCTTCACATTTTTTTGAATCACCTTTACTAAGGTTAAAATGTGAAAACAAAGGCGAACGCTTCGCTTCTCCAGAATCGATTCCAGTTCCTCCACTCCATGCTTCAACACCAGTTTCGATATGTTTACAGTGTAATTGCTGTATCCAACGCCACAACCATCATGTCGTTAAATGTTTTTTGACGCTCTTCAGCTGATGTTTCTTCGCCTGTCAGCAAGTGATCACTTACGGTCAGGATTGTCAAAGCGTTCACGCCAAATTTCGCGGCAATCGTGTAAAGCGCTGTTGTTTCCATCTCCACGCCAAGCACGCCGTGTTTCATCAATTTCTCTGTCACGGAACGGTCATCGCGATAGAAGGAATCGGAGCTAAATACGTTACCTACGTGGATTTTCATGCCTTTTGCAGTGGCACGGTCATAGGCTTCTTTCAACAACGAGAACGTTGCAATTGGTGAGAAGTCGTATCCACCGAAAACATGTTTGTTCATGCTGGAATCGGTACAAGCTGCTTGAGCAAGGATCACATCACGTACACGTACATGTTCCTGCATTCCTCCGCAAGTACCTACACGAATCAAGTTTTTTACGCCATATTCGCTAATAAGCTCGTTCGCATAGATTGCAAAGGATGGAATCCCCATACCTGAACCTTGCACCGAAATCCGGTGACCTTGATATGTACCTGTGAAACCGAGCATGCCACGAACTTCGTTGTAACAAACAACGTCTTCCAGATACGTGTCAGCAATGTATTTGGCGCGTAGCGGATCTCCTGGCAAAAGGATCGTTTCTGCGATATCTCCTGGTTTTGCTCCGATATGTGTACTCATGTGTAATCTCCTCCGATATAGATGATCTTTGTTACGATAGATAACCTTGAGTTCTTGATGTGAGTCTTGTTGGTTTCAAGTTATTACATCCGCGTCTGAACGCAATTTACTTCAACTCATTCAAGAAGCTTTTTCCATACTCCGGTAATTTCACACCAAAGTTATCTGCCACGGTTGCACCAAGATCGGCAAACGTGCTACGCAGTTCAAGCTTTTTACCCTCGCTGAAACGCGGGGAGTAAGCCAGCAGTGGTACATATTCACGCGTATGATCTGTGCCGCGGTAGGTTGGATCGTTACCATGGTCAGCTGTAATCAACAGCAGATCATCGTTTGTCATTTTCGCAAAAATCTCAGGTAAACGTGCATCATAATCTTCAAGGGCTTGCGCATAACCTTGTGGATCACGGCGGTGACCGTATAATGCATCAAAATCAACCAGGTTCAGGAAGCTGAGTCCAGTGAACTCTTCGTCCAGCGTCTCAGACAACTTGTCCATCCCATCCATATTGGACACAGTACGAACAGCTTTCGTTACGCCTTCACCGTCATAAATGTCAGAGATTTTACCCAAAGCAATCACATCCAGACCGCCATCTTTCAATTCATTCATCACCGTGCGTCCAAATGGTTTGAGCGCGTAGTCATGACGGTTCGCCGTACGTTTCCAATTCCCCGCTTCACCAACGAATGGACGGGCAATAATACGACCGAGCATGTACGGATCTTCAAGCGTGATTTCACGACAGAACTCACAGATCTCATACAGTTCTTTCAAAGGTACAACGTCTTCATGCGCTGCAATTTGCAGGACAGAGTCAGCTGAGGTGTATACGATCAGCGCGCCTGTTTCCACATGTTCCGCACCCAGTTCATCCAAAATCTCCGTGCCGCTGGCTGGTTTATTACCAATGACCTTACGGCCCGTTTTCTCTTCAATGCGCTGAATTAACTCATCCGGGAAGCCATTCTCGAACACACGGAAAGGTGTATCAATGTATAACCCCATGATCTCCCAGTGACCTGTCATCGTGTCTTTGCCTCGGGAAGCTTCCTGCATTTTGGTGTAATACGCTTTAGGTTTATCCGCGACAGGGATACCTTGGATTGGTTCAATGTTGGAAAGTCCAAGACTTGCCATATTCGGCATATTCAGACCACCACGTTCACGTGCAATGTGACCCAACGTATCGACGTTAAAGTCATCGAATTCTGCTGCATCCGGCGCTTCGCCGATTCCTACAGAATCCATAACGATCAGATGTACTCTTTTGAATGTTGACATAAGTTAAGCACTCCTTCCAGCTTCCAATAATCCGAATTACAAAAACAGTCCAGTGATGATCGCAGACAGCACGCTGACCAGCGATGCACCGTAAAGCAGCTTCAGACCGAAGCGGGCCACCACATTGCCCTGTTTCTCATGAAGTCCCTTCACCGCGCCGGCAATAATACCGATGGAGGAGAAGTTGGCGAAGGATACGAGGAAGACGGATACGATTCCTGTTGTTCTGGCAGACAATGCCGTTTGCTCGCTCAAACTCAGCATCGCAACAAATTCGTTGGACACCATTTTGGTAGCCATGATACTGCCTGCCTGAATCGCTTCTTTCCAAGGGACACCCATAACAAAGGCAAAAGGTGCAAACACATACCCAAGCAGTTCCTGGAACGAAATACCGATTACAGCGCTAAATATTCCGTTAATCAAGGCAATCAGGGCGACAAAACCGATCAGCATCGCCGCTACGACAATTGCTACTTTGAATCCGTCCAGAATGTATTCTCCCAGCATCTCGAAGAACGATTGTTTCTCTTCTTCCCGCACTTCCAATATATCTTCTTCCGCCGTAACCCGATACGGATTGACGATGGAAGCAATGATAAAACCGCCGAAAAGGTTAAGCACAAGCGCTGTCACTACATATTTCGGTTCAATCATTGTCATATAGGCGCCGACAATGGACATCGATACCGTGGACATTGCTGATGCACAGAGGGTGTACAGCCGATGTTTCGGCAGTAGCCCGATTTGTTTTTTCACCGAGATAAAAACTTCAGATTGCCCCAAAATGGCAGAAGCAACCGCGTTATATGATTCCAGTTTGCCCATTCCGTTGACTTTGCTTAATACCAGACCAATATATTTTATAACAAAAGGTAAGATTCGGATATACTGCAGGATACCAATTAAGGCAGAGATGACCACAATCGGCATTAGCACAGTCAGGAAAAACGGACCGCTCCCGCCTTCTGCTCCAATGTTGATCAAACCGCCGAAAACAAAGGTGATCCCTTCGGCTGCATAATCAAGCAAGTTCTTAAATACGGTGGAAAATCCGCCAATCAGCCATGTTCCCACTTCCGTATTCAGCAAAGCGTAAGCCAGTATAATCTGTAAAACAATCATTACCGCAAGCGGTCGGTATCGAATCTGTTTCTTTCCGTTACTGGCGATATAAGCCAGTCCAAAAACAACGAGTAAGCCAAGGATGGCAATAAGGTATTTCATGTGATCTCTCCTTTGAAGGTCGTTAATCCCGTTGTATAAACTGCTCAAAGGGTTACTGAATCTTATTTTGTGTCATTTCATAACATATGATTTCAGAAATTTTATAAAGCGCTTACAAACAACAGGATATATTACGTTTCATGTTCAAGTGAAAAATGGCCCTGAACCCTGTCATGTATCTCAGGCAGAGTTCAGGAGAATAACTCATTTTAGTAAGAAGAAGTGGACTGGCCGCCTTGCATGATTTTCACGCCAGAGCTTGCTCCGATTCGAGTTGCCCCTGCTTCAATCATTTTCTGCATATCTTCCAGACTGCGCACGCCGCCGGATGCTTTAACACCTACGTCAGGACCAACGGTACGACGCATCAGAGCGATATCTTCCGGAGTTGCCCCACCTGTGGAGAAACCAGTTGATGTTTTCACAAAATCTGCTCCGGCTCTGACAGCCGCTTGACACGCACGTACTTTTTCATCATCTGTCAACAGACAAGTTTCAATAATTACTTTCACCAATGTACCTGCTGCAGCTTCGACAACAGCACGAATGTCCTGCTCTACAACATCATCTTTGCCGTCTTTCAGTGCGCTAATATTGATGACCATATCAACTTCTGTTGCCCCTTTAGCAATAGCATCTTTCGTTTCAAATGCCTTTGTTTCCGAAGTTGACGCCCCCAGAGGGAAACCAATAACTGTACAGATATCTACGCCAGTGCCTTGAAGTTGCTCTGCAGCGTAAGATACCCAGCCCGGATTCACACATACCGATGCAAATTGGTACTGCTTCGCTTCTTCTGTCAGCTTGGTAAGCTCGTTACGAGTTGCGTCTGCACGAAGCAGCGTGTGGTCGATCATTTTGGCTAATTGTGGTGTAGTCAATTGAAATCTCTCCCTTATCTGAACTGGTGAACTTATATCCTTACACTATCATGAACATATGTAAAAATCAACTTGAACATTCGTTCATTTATCATTTGTGGATCGAAAAGTGAACTTTGTGTTACGCCATGAGGAAATTTTACTTGTTCCGTGTTTATTTTCCGCCTTACATAGTAAAACATCCGCCCGGATGTCATGGCAGATGTTGTCACTGTTGAACTTAATATGAAGTTGAAGTTGTGCAGGTGACAAGAATAGCAGCCATATGGGTTGGGTAACCCATCTATTAGCTTTCCTATAAACGAAGCAATGCCTGCGCTGTGTATTGATCCGTAACCAAAATGTTGGCATACTGGCCTTTCAGAGCCGCATGAATCGCTTCAATTTTGCGCCCGCCCCCAGCCACGAGAATGGATTTCTCCTTGTTTCTTAATTCAGCCAAATCAATCCCGACCGTTCTGCTGTTAATCTCCTCACTGATCAAGTGCCCTTCCGCATCAAAAAAACGTGAACAAATATCACCTGCACCAGACTTCATCAGAAGCTCCTGTTCTTGTTCGTTAAAATATCCCAGCTTGAACAGAAGTGCGTCCTCTTTCACGGTTCCTACCGTAAATATGGCGATGTTCGCCTGTCTTCCCAGCTCAACAATGCGTCCAATGTGACGGTCTGCCTCGACCATTTTTTTCACTTCAATATTATCGAAGATCACCGGAAGCGGCAGATACCTGGGAACCGTATGAAACGCTTCGGCAAACAGATGAACAATATCCGCGGCATAGGTGTTTATATGGGAGTGACTTACGCCCCCTTTGAGCTGTACCACTTCTACGCCTTTCACCTGCTTGGGTCTGAGTTGACGTGCGACCGCATGCATTGTTGTTCCCCATGTCACACCGATAATGTCCGCATCCTGCACGGTGTCCTGCAAATAGTCCGCAGCTCTCTTGCTTATATGCTTCTGAATCTCCTCATCACTCTTCAAGGGTGCAAAACATACCAGTGCCGTCTCCAGGTTGTATTTGGCTTTCAGTTCCCCGCCGATAATATCAATATCCTCCAGCGGGTCCATGATTTCAATGCGCACGTACCCTCGGTCTTTGGCATATTGAAGAAGCCTCGACACGGTAGGGCGTGATACGCCCAGTCTTGAGGCAATATCCTGCTGGCTGTAATCGGACTGATAATACAATTTTGCCGCTTCAATGCTTAATCGCTGTTTCTCCAAGTCCATTCCCATGTGCATTCATCTCACTCATCTTATTATCGTTGGAAAATAAAATAAAACGTTTGGCCTCAACTTCTGGTATATAGCTGGCTGAACTTGTACGCATAAAGCTCATTTCGCTACAATACTTGTTCTTATATATTATACATATATTAAAGTTTCCATCACTATATTTTGCCAAAAGTCAGAATACATGCTACCTTCACTTCCTCAATGACCAACTTACCCGTCTTTTACCCGAACGGACGAATAAAAAATAACATCGCAGCCCATACTACTCCAGTCACTGGAGCTGTTTCTTGAGAAATATGGAGCCAAAAATCAACCTACATTGGAAAGTGAGGATACCAAGTTATGTCTACTTTATTGTATATTACTGCCCATCCGCATGATCATCAAACTTCATTCAGTATGGCTGCCGGCAAAGCGTTTATTGATGCGTACAAAGAAAGTCATGCCTCAGACGAAATCATTCATCTCGATCTGTACCGTTCCAATATCCCACATATCGATGCGGACGTATTCAGTGGATGGGGCAAGCTGCAAACTGGAGGCGACCTGAGCTCTGAAGAACAGTCCAAGGTACAACGGCTGAATGAACTATCTGACCAGTTCGCGAATGCTGACAAATATGTATTCGTTTCACCGCTGTGGAACTTCTCCTTCCCGCCAGTACTTAAAGCATATATTGATTCCATATGTGTAGCAGGCAAAACGTTTCGTTATACAGAGCAAGGTCCGGTAGGACTTCTGACGGATAAAAAAGCATTACACATTCAAGCCCGTGGCGGTGTCTACTCCGAAGGACCAGCGGCTCAGATGGAGTCGGGACATCGTTATTTGGGCATCATCATGTCATTTCTAGGTGTACCGAAGCTGGATGGCATCTTTGTTGAAGGTCATAACCAGTTCAAGGATCGTGCCGAGGAGATCAAACAGAAAGGGATTGAAGAAGCGCAGCGTTTTGCCAAGCAGTTCTAAGTAAGATAGAACGAGCCAAACAGCCGAAACCAGTACCAACGATCATCCGGCCATGATAAATAAAACCCGCATCACAGCCCTAGAACATAATTCTAGGGTTGATGCGGGTTTTTCATGTAAATCTGCACTGTATAACAGTGTTGTATAACTTATATTAATGCTCAGCCCTTGTGCGCCCCGGCACTGGCACGGCTCATCGTTTCAAGCTTGCGAGTAATCGCATGGCGGTCTATTTTCAATCCCCAGATTAACTCGATAATCTGTTCTTTTTCTTCCGGATGTTCGGCTTGTTTTAATTGTAGCAACAATTCATGCATCTGTTCGTTGATGTCTTCAAACTGGTTCCAGAGATCCTGCCGTACTTCGGTAGAATCCACGTGATGGTTCGCATCGACTTCTTCCTTCAATGCTTGCAGAATAGCGTCTTTCCATTCCTCATCACCAAGTTGTTTTGCAATGTTCAGGAGATCCAGATAATCGTCAACAAGAAGAGAGTTCAATTCAGCATATGTTTTCATCGTTTATTGCATCCCCTTTTCGTTCTATTTACCCAGTATTATACTCGGTATTTCAGGTAATGCAATAGTTGTCGAGAAAAAGGGAATCATTTGCTTATCTTCATGTCATATTTTGACGAATCTCATATCTTTGAAGTTCTTCCCTTACGACTGCAGAAACTATCTTGTTTTAATATCAAACCAGATCAAGATTTAAGTTGCTGTAGTAGCTGAACTCGATAAGCTTCACTCTCAAGGGATTGAATCTCTTTATATTCTGCGTCAGTCAAAATTTTAGGTTCGCCTGCGGCCTTGGCAATCATATACACCTTGGCACTTTCCTCTACCACTTGTGTACGGTAATAGGCTTCGCGCAGATTTTTACCTGTCGTAACCAGACCGTGATTGACGAGAATAAGCGCAGAATGTTCGGTCACCTTAGCAGCAACGGCATCGGCGAGAAGTTTGGTCGTTGGCAGTACGTAAGGCACAAATCCGATATCTCCAACCAATGCGGACTGATCCGGAAACAGGTGCGGAAGATGGTCAAAAACAAGACTTAGGGCTATCGTATAAGCCGGGTGCGTATGCACAATAGCCTGAATATCCGGGTTAGCACGGTAGCTGAACAGATGCATGAGGACTTCAGACGAAGGACGGCTGGCTCCTGCTTGTGTCTCTCCTGTCTCCATATCAATGGCGATCCATTCATCCGGCTCCAGTTCCTCTAGCGCGAACCCGCTTGGAGATAAAAGCATCGTATTGCCTGAGCGTGCACTAATGTTACCTCCCGGCCCGACAACAAGTCCTTGAGTTACTGCCTTACGGGCATATTTGGTTAGTTCTTCTCTGATCTGCTGTTCAGACATGTTTCTCTCACTCCTTTATTGCTGGTTTTGTTTCCGTTGGTTGAATTGCTGGTACTTTCCATATGCTTCCTGCCAGCACTCTGAATCTTGAGGTGTATACATCTCCGTATCGAAGGAGGCCGATACAATGTCACGGATCTCGGACAAACCACCTACTTCACCAAGAGCCACATATTGGAGCAGGCAATTGCCCGCAGAAGATGCCTCAACGGGTCCAGCAATTACCGGAACACCCGTAGCGTTCGCCGTAAACTGGCATAGCAGGCGATTATGCACACCACCGCCAACCATATGAATCACAGGAGGTCGTACGCCTGTAATCTGTTCAAGCTCATCCAGCGTCTGCTTGAACTCCAGCGCCAGACTTTCCAATATACATCTAACGATGGCTCCTACGGTTTCGGGGACCGTTTGAAAAGTGAGTTCGCAATATTGCCTGATTCGTTTAGGCATATCACCTGGGCTCATAAAAACATCATCTCCTGGCGATACCACCGATTGATGTGCACCTGCTGATACAGCAAGCTGGACTAACTCTTCGTGGGAGTAGAATCGATTTTCCCGTTCCCACTGGCGTTTACACTCCTGAAGCAACCACAGACCTGAACGATTTTTCAGCGTTCTCACCTTACCATACACGGTTCCTTCATTCGTAAATCCAAGCTCCAGAGCCTGCACACTTAACACAGGTGAATCACGTTCCACCCCCATAAGGGACCAAGTTCCACAGCTAATAAATGCATAGTTCGATTCAGTCGCAGGGATCGCCGCCAGTGCTGAAGCCGTATCATGTGATCCCACGGAAACAACTTTCATGGGACCGGTGTGTAGCTCTCTAACCAGATCGTCTGATAAATGGCCTAGTACAGTCCCTGAGTGAACCAATCGTGGAAATAACGAAACAGGTAAGCCGAGGCGGCTCATTAATGGTTCATTCCATTTCACTTCCCCGCTATGCAACAACCCACTGGTGCTTGCTATCGTATACTCGCATGCTTGCTCGCCAGATAGATAATAGTTAAACAAGTCCGGCAGGAATAATAGACGTGTATCAGCATCGGGATTCATTGTACTATCTTTAGAATTGATCCCACTGTCCTGAAGTTCACCGTATAACTGAAATATCGTATTAATCTGCTGAGGTAGTACACCTGACATCGCATATAGCTCTTGCTCATTGACCATCTGTAGCACATCGTTCATCGATTTCTCATGACGTGCATCACGATAATGACTGGGATTGCAGCGCAATCTTCCCGCACCATCAATCAGTCCGTAATCCACGCCCCAGGTATCCACAGCAATGGATTGTATCCGTCCCGGCATACCTTCAGCGCCTTTGCGTATCCCTTGTCTCAGCTCGTAAAATAAACGCAGGAAATCCCAGTACAATTCATCCCGAAGCTGAACCGGCTCATTAGGAAACCGATGCATCTCATGTAGCGTCAGTCTGCGTCCATCTAGAGCGCCCCGTACGACTCGACCGCTGCCAGCACCGAAATCAGCAGCAAGCACATATGCAGCCTGATTGCTCATATGAAAGCCTCCTTTACTCAGCGTCTCAACGATACAACGGTCCAAATACATGACAAGCGCGATAATCTGCTCCCTCCGGCTCACTTGTGCCAAACAATCCCCATGCACGCGGACGGAAAATTTCTGCCTCAGGTACATTGTGCATATTTACGGGGATGCGTAACATCGATGCTAACGTAATCAAATCGGCACCGATATGTCCGTACGAGATGGAACCGTGGTTGGCTCCCCACTGATTCATCACCTCATAGACCGAAGTGAATGCTCCAGAACCCGTCAGAGTTGGGGCAAACCAGGTCGAAGGCCATGTGGGATCGGTACGCTGATCCAGCGTGTCATGAACATGCTCCGGCAGATCCACCGTGTAACCTTGGGCAATCTGTAGCACGGGTCCTAATCCCTTAACAAGATTCAGACGAGTCATAGTCACAGGCATACCGCCTTTGGTCAAAAAGTCAGCCGAGTATCCTCCACCACGGAAATACTCAACGGAAGCCGGTCTCCATGAGGTCGCTTTCAGGCAATGCTGCACCTCTTCATCCGTGATATCCCAAAAAGGTTTGAGAACAGGCTTGCCATCTTTCGATTGTTCCCCCGTTCCATCAAGGGCAGCAGATCCGGAGTTGATCAGATGAAGAATTCCCGCTTTCCCGTGCCCTCCCAGTTGATGACCAGTCACACGCTTCACCGAATCAGGGCTCCAATACGTCCGTACGTCTGCGAAAATTTGAGCCGTATGTGTGAGTAAAGACCCAAACAACATCGACACACCGTTTAAACTGTCATTCTCCGTTGCCACAAGATAGGGTGCACGTTTACCATTCCAATCGAACGTGGAGTTCAGTATAGATTCCAGGAAATCTCCATTAGGGGCATGATCCGTCCATTGCCTCTGGCCTTGGAACCCCGAAACAATGGCATGATGGCCCATGGCCTCTTCTTCATATCCAAGTGCAGCAAGCTTCGGATTACCAGCCATCAGATCACGTACGATTTGCGTCATTTTAACCACGGTCTCCCACTCATCGTCTTTACGTTTTCGATCAGACTGAAGATGCTCCGGGTTGTTATCCGGACCTTCACTACAGTTCTCCTTTACCCACGCCAGAGCCAGCTTGTATTCCTCTGGATCATAGATTTCTTCTTCTATACGCCGTGTCAATTCGCTCATATCCACATATTCGTTTCGCATGCCCAGATATTCCTGGAAAAAAGAATCATTCACGATGGAACCTGCAATCCCCATCGACACCGAGCCAATAGACAAATACGCCTGTCCCTTCATTGTGGCCGCCGCAAGTCCAGCACGGCTGAACCGGAGCAGCTTGTCACGCACATCATCTGGAATGGTCGTATCACCGCCGTCCTGCACATCTTCACCATAGATGCCGAACGCAGGAATCCCCTTCTGTGCATGTGCAGATAGCACGGCAGCCAAATATACGGCTCCCGGCCGCTCTGTGCCGTTAAAACCCCAAATTGCCGTTGGAGTAGATGGTGACATATCCATCGTTTCCGTACCATAACACCAGCAAGGCGTTACGGTAATCGTTACACCCACATTCGAACGGCTGAACAATGTCGCTGCGGCCGCTGCTTCGGCTACACCGCCGATACAGGTCTCCGCGACCACGCATTCGACTGGAGAACCGTCGGCATAACGAAGCTCGGATGAGATCAGCTCAGCTACAGACGTTGCCATACGCATCGTTTGCTCTTCCAACGACTCACGCACACCCTTGCGTCTGCCATCTATTGTGGGACGAATACCAATCTTGGGAAAAGGCTGTTGATAACGATAATCCTGATGAGTCATGCGAGAACGTCCTCCTTTTAGTGCATTTCATTAAATGCATGTGGAATTGAGAATATTCTGACTGAACGATGAGCGACAAAAGAAAAAGAAATCAGATCACACTACCTGGTGGACATTTGCCGATAACCACACGCATTGACTTTCTGAATGCGTTTACATAACTCTAAAAAAATAAACCACTCTCATTAATTATCATGAAAAATAACGAGAACGGTTGCTGTGTTGACTCAAAAAATGAATTTATAAAGATCATTTTCAGAAATAACCTATAGAACGATTTTTCTTAACTGTACTTCTTAAATCAGATTAAAATAGTGCTTAATCCAGCAATTTAAAAACGAGTTAAGATCGTAGAATGTCTTTCTGGGTTATCGGTAACCCTAACTTACCACGCTCCTATGTTGCTGTCAATTACCATTATCCTTTAAAATGAAAGGACTATGCTGTGGAAAGGTTCGATTCCATTTGATTACAATCTATGATATTGCCAAAAAAGCAAATGTCTCTGCGATGACTGTCTCCAAAGTCATTAATCGCACAGGACGCATCAGCACGGCTACACGTGAGCGTGTGCAGCAGGTCATCAATGAACTGGGCTACATCCCTAACTCCAATGCACGAAGTCTGGTGTTGCAGCGAACTCATATGTTGTCTTTGCTAATTACGGACATTACCAACCCTTTCTATACAACGCTGGCCCGTGGAGCCGAGGATGCTGCGCATCTTCGGGGTTATCGTGTTTTATTTGGTAACAGTGACGAGGATTATCGAAAAGAAAAAGAGTATGTGGAGGCGATCCTGTCGACACGGGTAGATGGCGTGCTCTTTGCACCTGCAGGAGATCGCTCTCTCCCCCATCTGCAACAGTTGCAGGCTCGAAACATTCCATTTGTATTTCTGGATCGAACCGTGCCCGGTATCACTTCGGATGTGATTGCCGGAGACAGCCGTGAAGGCGCAATAGAGCTCATACGTTACCTTATTCAACTTGGACACGAGCACATTGCACTGGTCAACGGGTCTTCCGAAGTTTCGACTGCCAGACTGCGTGAGGATGGTTATATCGAAGGACTGCAGGAAGCAGGGATTACACCTGATCCTTCCCTTATACTCCGTACAAGCTATCGTGATTTTAGTGATAATGAAGGATTGGAACGTTTGCTCTCCAGGTCACAGCAGCCTACAGCTATTTTTGCAGCCAATAATATGCTGGCGATTGGAGTGATCCGTCTGCTCCGCAAACGAGGACTTAAAGTACCCGAGGATATCTCTGTCGTTTGTTTCGATGACCTTGATCTGGCTTCCGCCTTTGATCCTTTTCTGACCGTCATTGCACAACCTGCTTATGAATTCGGATACCAAGGGATGCAGATGCTGATTGACCGGATTGAAGGAAAGCTGTCATCTGCCGCTGAAACGATGATCTTACCTTCCGAGCTCCGAATACGTACATCCGCTTCTGTTCCGCCTACTAATTAATGTTATACAAATTTAACTAGAGTTTACGCAGTCTACTCCGATGACCAAGTTCGAGAAAAAAGACAAAAAAACAGGACGTTCCCGAGATGAACTGCACCCCAATTGTTAGTCATTATCAACAATTGGAGGTGCAGTTCACTCTGGTCATCCTGTTTTTTAATATGATCAATTTAAACTTTTAGTTGAATACAAGCGTATCTCTCTATTGGCTCTCTTATAACGGATAAGTGCATCTCTTGGCGTGATTATCGTTCAGACTGTAGCGCAAGAGCGATCTCACGCACAAGACCCGGAAACCAGTCCATAAGCGCTTCAAACGTATACCCTGCATGCTCTGCTTTGGATGTGTCCATCGTCCATGACTGCTGCACTCCGAAAGGCGACATATCTTCGTCCACGGTTTGCTTCAGAATCTGAGCCTGCATTCCCGTCACCGTTTCGATTAACTGCATCATCGATGCGAGTGTAATCGCCCCCTTGGACGCGGCATTCACAGGTCCAGTTAACGACACATTACCAAGCCAGGCAAGGAACCTTGCCGCTTCCGTTGAATTAATAAACCCAATCTCGGCAGCGGGATTCGGCATGCCTATCGGTTTTCCTTGTTGTACATGTTTGATATGAAAATGAAGCCGTCTCGTATAATCATCCATACCAAGTACAATAGGGATACGCATGGCCGCTACCGGGAAGGACGCCGTTTGGAAAAAGACAGCTTCGGCAAGCCGTTTGCCTTCACCGTATGCAAAGTCCTCCTTGTTACCATACTGCAGTGGATACGTATATGGATCAAAATCCGTTTCCACAAATCCTTCTCTTGGTTCCCCATACACCGAAAGTGTAGAGGTTAACACATATCTTTTAGTACGTCCGGCAAATGCTTCACATGCAGCCTTGGCTTCATTCGGAGAATAACAGATATTATCGTAGACGATATCCCACTCATCCGACTGTGCAACCTCTGCTACAGACTGAGGGTTTTCCCGATCCATCCGAATTCGCTTCACTTCCGCTCCAAAATCGACCTCCGTCTGTCCACGAGTCGCAATCGTGATCTCGGACTTCCCTTCCCAGATCAGATGATCCACAAGTCGTTTACCGAAGAAACGTGTACCTCCAAGAATAAGAACCTTTTTCATCTCGTTTCCCTCCCATCTTAATCTGTCTAAAGTGAAGGCTTTCTTATCCGAAGCATCGTATGAGCATTACGCTGAAATTCATATGACGTTCTAACTTCAGATAGAAGATAACCCTTTTTTTCTAAAAACACCTTCAGTTCATCCATATGTTCGTAACGCTTGCCTGTCAGATCTACTGTCGGAAAAATACGTACTTCATGCCTTGTCACACGTAACATCTCCAGCAACGTTCGAACATGAAAATCAAAATTCAACCGATCTGCATAGGTAAACAAGAAATGTGCGGATAGGATCAAATCAAACTGTTCATCATTGAAAGGCAGCTCAGGCAATACCGTGGCTACGTAACATTCAGGATGCTCTCTCATATCTTTCACACAATCCGTAATCGCGCGCAGTCGTTCTTGCCTCAACCCTTCAATCGTGCCGAAATGATCCCAGACATACATCCCTTGAACAGCTTGGATCTGTTTCATCGTATGTTCAATATCCTGAAACCCCTTCGTTCCTAGTTCATTCATGCCGTACTGGTAAACGATATCTGACGCTACAGCATGAGCCCCAAGCTTCCGAGCCTGACCACTGAAGGAACATGCGCCTCCAGGGCAATCCAGGATGTTCTGGCCTGCAAGCTCCTCCCTGGTCAGATCAAACATAAGCATGTATTCCTCAAACGTTCTTCCTATAAAAACAATCTGGGACAGTTCCAGACCGCTCTCTTCATGCTGATGCATCTGTTTGCTGCGTTTCCTGTCTCTGATGATGTCTTCCGAATGTTGCCACTCTTCGCCGCTCTGCTGATCGTTCACGATCCTCTGCTCTTCTCGGCTCATCTCGTTCGCTTCCTCTCTTCTAAACTCTCTCGTTTAATCATTGGGGAAAACAAGACCAATCTGTTGCCTGATCTGATCCATGACCTTCATCGTTTGATAGGAGCGTTCGTACGTATTCATAGTGGATTCTATTTTCCCTTGTTGCACCAGATTCACGAACTCCTCCACTTCATAATACATCGCGGGATGTGGCTGTTCCACCGTCAGTACCTCAATCGTACCGTCATTATAACGAATTTCTGCATGTTCCGGCGATCCAATCTTGTCGATGATGATACTTCCGCGCTCACCCATAATTTCGCTAGGTACGTGTGAATTGGCGATTTTGGAGTACGTTACGACCGCATCCATTCCATCATAATTCAGCAACACACTGCCTTGCCCGTCAACGCCGGATTCCAGCATCATGGCTTGAGATTGAACCTGGTTTGGTGCTCCGAATAACGTAATGAGTGGATATAAACAATATACACCCAGATCCATTAATGCCCCATTAGCGAGCTCAGGCTTAAAGGCATTTAACACAATACCTTCCTTGTACTTGTCATAACGTGAAGAATACTGCGAATAACCCGCTATGTACTTGCGAACAGGGCCGATTTTAGGCAAATGTTGCTCTACACTTTTAAAAACCGGAACGAGAGTGGACTTCATCGCTTCCATCAGCAGCACGTCATGCTTGCGAGCTGTCTCAATCATACTGTGTACTTCTGCCGCATTCGCCGCAAGAGGTTTCTCACACAGTACATGCTTGCCATTTTTCAAAAAAATCTCTGCTTGTTGTGCATGGAGTGTATTCGGCGTGGCAATATACACTGCATCCAGCGCATCACTAGCTGCCATTTCTTCCAAATCCGTAAAACTATAGGCTGCTTCATACCGATCTGCAAATGCGTTAGCCTTATCTTCTGTCCGCGAATATACCGCCGTTAGCTGAAAGCCTTGCACTTGAACTGCAGATTCCAGCAGCCTTTCCGTAATCCAGTTGGTACCTACTACACCGAATCGAACCATATTTATCTACCTCTTTCGTCTATGACTGATGTTTGTTATTTGTTGTTGGATATTTGTTCAATGGTTAGATAATAAGATGATCTCTGCTTCATAACCTATCCTGTACATTGTAGCGTATATTTCAGCAGGAATGAAGAAAGAGCTAATCTCATTCCTTCCGTAGAAAGATTCAATACCATGTGTTTTCATTATATCAGTTGAACTTTTCATTTACACAGACACGGAGAGGACAGAGAAAACCTGGAAAAGCGAAGCGCTCGCCTAAAAGCTTTCTGCAAGAAAGCTGCATCGGAAGCATACGCTTATCACCGGATTTTCCCTTTGTAAAAGGGAATTCAAGAAATCTGGGGATAACCGCTACTCTTCAGGTTGTTCTGTCATCGCAGTGTTCCGGGTAAATATCTGTTATTCAACTTATATAGTTACAATATTGATATCTTGCGATTTCAATCCGAAACTTCGTCATTTCTCGATCATGCAGGGTATAATTAAAGCAGAGGTGAATCTGATGAAACCCACAGAGCAACATGATACCCTGCCTTCATGGATTCCCCATGAGTACTGGGAAGCGATAATCCAGAATGATCACACGTACGATGGTACGTTTTTCTACGCGGTACAAACAACCGGTATTTTCTGTCGTCCCTCGTGCAGATCAAGAGCACCCAAATCGGACAATGTCCTGATTTTTCAAAATGCCGAACAAGCGCTAGCTCACAAATTCAGACCGTGCAAACGCTGTAAACCTACAGGAGAACGGGTGCCAGATCAAGAGTGGATTTACGGGGTTACGGAATATATAGCGAAGCACTACACGGAACCATTGACGCTGGATGTACTTGCTGTTGCTAGCCATGGGAGTCCGTACCATCTGCACCGGGTGTTCAAACGCATTACAGGTCAAACCCCGGTTCAATATATCCAAGCGAAACGTATCAGCGAAGCTCAAGCTCTTCTTGAACATACACATTTAACCGTTAACGAAATCGCACGCCAAGTAGGGATATCTAATCCGGCTTATTTCATTTCCGTTTTTCGTAAGCACACCGGATGTACTCCTGCACATTACAGAGAAAGGCATGACAGCTCATGAAGGCTCAATTGGCTTACAAGGTGCCCAAGACATTATTAAACAAAGGCACGGGCTTCCTGAATGGTTACACCCATACCTTGAATCCTTATACCGGTTGCACCTTCGGATGTTCGTACTGCTACGTTAGACAGATGCCTGTCAACTTATTTCGTAAGGAAGACTGGGGAAGCTGGGTGGATGTGAAAAAAGAAGCCTCCGGCATTCTCGCCAAAGAATTGCAGCGAGCCCGTAAGAAAGGAAAAATAACAATATTCATGTCGTCCAGCACCGACCCGTATCAACCCGTCGAAGCTCAGGAACAAATCACACGTTCATTGCTGGAAACGATGCTGATCGAACCGCCGGATTTTGTTTTGGTGCAGACCCGAAGTCCGCTGGTTACTCGTGATATTGATGTCCTGCAGAAACTTGGTGAACGTGTGCGAGTGAGCATGACCGTGGAGACAGATCAAGACGATATCAGGAAGCACTTTACCCCCTCTGCGCCATCTATTGCAGGTCGCTTACACGCACTTAAACTACTACGGGATGCTGGCATCCCGACTCAAGCAGCTATTGCACCTGTATTGCCGAGCAGTGAACAGTTTGCGTCTACACTGAGGCCGCTTGTTCAGCGCGTGTGCATTGATGACTATTTTATGGGTGACGGTAGCGAAGGCAAGCGCACACGGAGACTGGGGATGGAGGCTCTATATCAGGAGATCGGAATGCAGCACTGGTATCAGCCGGATGCTTACCAAACGGTTGTGGAGCGAATGCAGACGCATTTTGCAGAACAGGATATCTATATAAGTCAGGCCGGATTTGAGCCTTGATTATAAATACATTTTGCTAAATGTCAGATAAAATAACGGTAATCTTGCATTGTACATTTGATACACAATACTTTTGGTACACGATACTCTTCGTACACAAAACGGCCTCTTTCCCATTTTCTTGGAAAGAGGCCGTTTATTTCTGTTTACACGTGAAAGAAGTTATACACTTCTTACTGATCCAACGTATATAGTGGCAGGTTCACTGGCAACGCCGCTGGACGTTGACATGTGCTCTGCATTTTGTAAAAAGTCTGCTCATCCGAAGAGTCATGGAAAGCCCACATGGCTTCAAGCACGTGGTAGGCCAGCTCGCCGCTCGCTCGGTGCGCGCGACCACTTTGAACAGCATACGCCATATCCGCCACGCCGATGCCACGCGTATTTTGCTGGTATCCTGGAAGAAGCGGAGCCTCTGTCCATTCATGTTCCCCCATCAAACGATAACGGACTGGGCCGCCAAAAGTGTTCGGGTCAGGGACTTGCAACGTGCCATGCGTTCCGTAAATCTCAATCGGAGGCAATGCACTTCCGCCAAATACATCAAAGCTTGTAATCAGCGTACCGATGGCTCCCTGCTCAAATTGGAGCAGACCGGTGACATGGGTTGGAATGTCAACGGGGATGATCTGGCCTCTCTTTTTCTCACTCGTAATCGTTCGCTCTGTCATCGCTTTACCCGTCATTCCCGCAATGGACTTAATCGGCCCCAGCAATTGAACAAGCGCGGTCAGATAATAAGGCCCCATATCAAACATCGGCCCTCCACCGCTTGCATAATAGAATTCCGGATCAGGATGCCAGAACTCATGTCCCCGGCTCATCATAAAGGCTGTTGCAGCTACCGGCTTCCCGATGATACCATCCTCTACGAGCTGTAGTGCTGTCTGGATGCCTGAACCGAAGAAGGTTTCAGGTGCACAGCCTACAAGAAGGCCTTTGCGTTTGGCTGTTTCTAGTACAGCCTGCCCTTCTTCACGGGTAACCGCGAGTGGTTTTTCGACATATACGTGTTTGCCCGATTCCAGCGCACGTATGCATACTTCGGCATGCACGGCAGGAATCGTCAGATTGATGATCAACTCGATCTCGGGACTCGCAAACATTTCGTCCACCGTGTATACGTTAGGAACGTTGTATGCAGCAGCCTGCTCCTCTGCCCGATTCCGATCCAGGTCGGCGACCGCAACCAGCTCAAGCACCTCGAAACGATGGCAGTTCTCCATATAGATGCCGCTGATCTTACCACAGCCGATAATACCTACTTTCATTGTTTTCATGCCCTTGCTCCCTTCGCCGTGGATCTGATATGTGTTTAAAGTTCTCTTATGGATGTCATGTGAGTACGAAATTGCGAACTTACAGATTGACTGGAATAATTAACTATAGAAGATTAGGTTTGGTTGTCTGCCATACCTGTGTATACCTCTGTTGTTGCATCCGTTTTGCGACTCTTCGCCAGCTCCTTACCTGCGGCTGTCCAGAGGAAACCACTGCGCATCATCTCGGTTACGGGTTTCATATCTACGATGTCTGCATGGTGTCCTAGTGAATTGTAAAATACCCGTCCTGCACCCCAGCGCTTCGTCCATGCTACTGGCATATCGACAGGCCCATTGGCAGCGTGAGGCCCGGATACAATCGGGAAACGGGTGGTTGCCAGCACTTCTACAGCCGGGTCAACGTGCAAGTAGTACTGCTCACTTTTCACCTGAAAATCTTCAATATGTTCGAAAAGCGGGCTGGAGCCTCGCTTCATATTCACCATATATTCGACCCCGTCGTTACCTGGATGAGCTACCCACTGTCCGCCTGTCATAAACTGCCAGTCTACGTTGTTACGGAACGCGTCACACATCCCTCCATGCAGACCCGCAAGACCCACACCGCTCTGTACAGCCGCCGAAACGTTATTCACCAGCTCCTGTTCAATCTGCCCCATCGTCCATAGAGGCACAATCAGATCCAGACCGAGCAATTTCTCTGCGTCCGCATACGACTCCAAGGTGTCAGATACTTCGACCTCGAACTGCTCTTCTTTTAAGATACGCTCAAAAATGGCTGCTACTTGCTCCGGCTCATGTCCATCCCAGCCGCCCCATACAATCAGTGCTTTTTTCATTGCTAGATCCTCGCTTTCGATACATTTTTTTGATGCTTCCTTGGATCTGAAAATCGGAATCGGACTAAAGCTCGTTATCACATCGTTACATCTCTTCAAGAGTTACCCAGCGACGCTCCGTTACCGAACGTTCTACGGCTTCAAGTACTGCTTGGCAGGCAACTCCATCATGGAAGTTTGGCGACGGCTGACGGCCTTCCGAAATAGCGGTTACAAGTTCCAACATTTCATGTGTGAATGTGTGTTCAAAACCAATCGTATGTCCCGCAGGCCACCAAGCCTCGGCATATTTATGTGCAGGATCGGTAGCCAGCACGCGGCGGAAGCCCTGCACATCTTCATCATCCTTCGTGAAGTAGACTTCCAGTTCGTTCATACGTTCAAAGTCAAAACGCACACTGCCCAAGCTACCGTTAATCTCAAAAGAGTTCGTGCTACGATGTCCGGCAGCGAATCGAGTCGCTTCGAAACTGCCAAGCGCCCCACCTGCGAATCTCGCCAGGAACAACGTGGCGTCATCCACTGTTACTTCACCTTTAGGTGCATCTGCACTTGAACTGCCTTTGGCACTAAGACCCGTCATCTCGGAAGCGAGCGGACGTTCTTTGATGAACGTTTCACTCATGCCAATAACCTCCTGGAATTCACCAACGAGGAAACGAGCGAGGTCAATTAAGTGAGCACCGAGATCACCGTGTGAACCGGAACCTGCGACTTCTTTTTGCAGACGCCAAACGAGTGGGAAGTTCGGGTCCAGAATCCAGTCCTGAAGGAAAAACGCACGGAAATGATAGATTTTGCCCAGCCGTCCACTTTCGATCAGATCCTTCGCAAGCTGCACGGCTGGGGAGAAACGATAGTTAAACCCGACCATATGGGTTATACCTGCATCTTCTGCAGCCTGAAGCATCTCGCGGGAGTCAGCTAGCGAAAGCGCGAGTGGCTTTTCGCAGAACAAGTGCTTGCCTTGACGTGCTGCCTCCAGCGCAATTTCCTTATGAGCATCACTTGGAGCATTGATGTCAATGAGGTCGATGTCATCCCGTTTGACCAGTTCACGCCAATCCGTGACGCTCTCAGCCCAACCAAACTGGTTTGCCGCCGCCTGAACTCCCTGCTCATTTCGACCGCATATGACTGACATTTCAGGCTGTAGCGGTGCAGATGGGAAAAACATGGGCAGACTGCGATAGGCATTACTATGGGCCTTCCCCATAAATTTGTATCCAACCATTCCTACACGAAGACGTTTTGACATAATCATTTCCTCCCTTAATAGAATGAAAAAACATGGGTATAGAATGAAAGTACCATTTCATAGAAGGTAACTAACGGATCTGCTTGGCTCTACTCTTCAACATGACGGTTGGAAGAAGCACGAATAATCAATTCTGTGGGTAAAAGGGTTCGTAACGAGTCAAAAGATACTGTAGAATGATACCCTTTCGAATCTCTTGCATCAGCTATGCCACTCGTACCTTGCATCAGCTTGGACACAGCAAGCTCCCCCATCTCGAAAAAGGGAACCCTGACGCTGCTCAGCGCGGGAACAGCCATCTCGGCCGCATCCGAGTCATCATAACCAACAAATGCCGGGAAATCCTGAGTACGTACTCCTCGTTCCCGCAAGCCATGCATTACACCAATGGCCATCCGATCATTCGCTGCGAACACGGCATCAATCTCATGCAAACGATCAGCTATAGAGGCTGACGCCTCAATGCCACTCCGCCTGCTGTAGTTGCCTTCAAATAACAGACTAGAATCCAGCTCCATGCCCGCTTCATGCAGCCCCAATCGCACGCCCTCCAATCGATCCTGACTGTTCGAATAGCTGTCGGGTCCATTCAAAAAGGCGATTCTACGATGTCCCTGATCGGTAAGATGACGTATAGCAAGCCTGCTTCCCTCTACATGATCAGCATCCACTTCCATGAATGACTCATTCGCAAAATGCTGATTCATAACGCAGAACGGATGCCCTTCCCGATCCAGTTGCTGCATGGCCGCCAGCTCATCCTGATCATGTCTCGCACCAAGAATGATACAGGCATCAATTTTCTGTCTACGGAACAAATCGGTATAATTCATAACCTCACCTGCGGTTTGAAACATGACCAGCAGATCAAGGCCGTTATCTCTCGCTTTGCTTCCGATACCACTTAACATTTCCGAGAAAAAATAGGCTGAAAACAGATGTGCCTTAGGAACATATGGCAACACAACGCCCAAATTGCCGCTCTTACTTCTGGCGAAGCTACGAGCAAGTGCACTCGGTACATAGCCTAGCCGCTCGGATGCTTCAAGTACCCTGCGGCGAGTCTCTTCCCTGATGGGTCCAACACCATTTAAAACTCTGGACACCGTCGCTTCGGAAACCCCCGCAAGCTCAGCGACTTCTCTGCGAGAAGCCATGTCCGTCACCTCCTTCAGATGAAATGTGCACGTAAAAATCAAAAAATGATCGAGAACATTCATTTATGTACGCGCGTACATTTTCTCATGCTATGTAATCGTTGTCAATGCAAAAACAACAAAAAGAATGAGGAATTCAGGATTCACCTTTTTTCCTCATTCTTACTTGTCAATAATGTAGCGCACAGATTTGTTCTATGAACTTAATATATACGTACTATGATTTTAATATATAGATGAAGTAAACATTTTAACCATTTGTACTTACGCTTGCTTCTTTGGCAGACTGACTGAATTCAGCCTGTTCCATCTCTTTAGTCAATTTCCGGATCATGCGATCTGATGGCTCGGAGGAAGCCTGAAGCTTACGAACCTTATGCAATACCTCTTTGTTCGGCAGGAAATGCAGAGAACGAATAAAACGAATGGTTTTCGTTTTGGCACGCATGACAATCGAATCTGTCTCCGCCCGGTCATCTGCAAGATAACGCACGCCGCCAAGAATCTCACCAGGCGTTACTCCCGTTGCGGCAAAAATAACGTCCTCTGTACCGATCATGTCTTCCATCGTCAACACTTTGTAAGGGTTATCAATGCCCATCTGCAAGCAACGCTGGAATTCATCTGCATTGGCTGGCATCAAACGGCCTTGAATCTCGCCTCCGAGGCAGGACAAGGCTGCTGCAGCCAGCACGCCTTCAGGGGCACCACCTGATCCAACATACAGGTCAATACCCGCTTCAGGGAAAGCTGGAGCCATCGCTCCCGCAACGTCGCCGTCACTAAGGAATTTGATCCGCACGCCAACTTTGCGAAGCGTTTTAATCGTGCTCTCATGCCTTACTCGATCAAGGATCATGACCGTGAGATCGGAGATATTTTTATTTAGAGCAACAGCCGCTTTTTCCAAGGTCACCTCAATCGGATCTTCAATGCATACTTTGCCTACCAGGGCAGGACCAACGGCCAGCTTCTCCATATACATGTCCGGAGCGTGAAGCAGATTTCCTTTTCCCGCCACCGCAATGACCGATAGTGCATTGTTCAGCCCTTTAGCAACAATGTCTGTACCTTCCAAAGGATCAACAGCGACGTCAACCTCCGGTCCCTCCGCATTCCCGACTTCTTCACCGATGTACAACATTGGGGCTTCATCCATCTCCCCTTCCCCAATCACGACCGTGCCTCGAATGGACACGGAATCGAACATGGCACGCATGGCCAAAGTAGCCGCTTCGTCTGCACTATTCTTGTCGCCTCTTCCCATCCAAGGAGCTGAAGCTAAAGCCGCCAATTCTGTTACTCGGACAATTTCCAACGCCAGTTCGCGTTCCATGGTTGCCACTTCCTTTCTGATTTCCCACAGCATAACGTGAAGGTCATCTGAAAATCTATCGCAAATCCATATCAAATCAATCTATAAATAGCGTAGCATCAGCTTTTCTCTGGCATTTCCCTTATTTTTCTATTTATTAGACAGGTTAATTTAACTTGATTTAGGGGTAGGCTTATAGCGCGTATAGCTTCCTTTTTTTGTATTAAAACATTAATATTTTTCCCAATTTTAATTATCGTTTTCTTCTCTCCTGTATCCTTAGGAGATTAGTGTTGCTATTCTACACTTATGGAGTGTTGTAACCCTAGCTCTGACTGTCATTTGAGCCAATAGGTCAGATGATTGACCTGCTCATTTTCAGTAGAATCGAAAACGATTTTCGGGAAACAATCTGGTGTATAAAAGTTTCAAATAAAATGGAATTTGTTCACTGCAATGGAGGGTCTCTTCTGTGTCTGAATCCAGTTCATAAAAGAGTGAATTTTAGTATTAATCAGGACTTTAGCATTCCCTAATACCATAGATGTCATCTATAAAGGATATCGAAAAATATAAGTTTACATAATAATTATTATGATTACAAATCTATCCTTACACCCTTACAAATTACATTTACTACCATAAGTATTGCTTCCTAAAATAAAAACATAACTCCCTTCAGCTTCTGGTTTTATCCATACGCCTCCTTCCCTACACATAATAAAACAAGACCGGATCAGTTCAACAAGAAACTGACCCGGTCTTGCTTGTTTTCGATTAAGGTTCCACACCCCATACCAACTGATCACTTACGTACCCGGTTACTTTGCTGTGATTAGCATATTGATTCCCCGTTGCCATGAAGGAATAATCATCGGACTGATTGTAATTAGACCAGTTATTTTTAGAAAACCGAGCCTGTATCTCTGCACTTTCACCCGGATTCAGCACTCCGGCGTTACTAGTGAACCCCAGTTCAACATAATAGTCAGCACCAGTTACTGGTGTGTCCAGCTTGACGAAGGTACTGGTAACGTTGGCACTTCCTACACTTGCCCAATCGGACCAGAAGGTCTGTGCTTGCTCACCATCAATCGTATAATAGTACCGCACCTTTACATCACTGAGATGAATAGCCGTATTCCCGGAATTAATCAGCTTGAACTTGGGAGCGATCCCGTTCGTTGAAGCACTCGTATTGCCGTTATACGCCTGAATCGTTAGCTTGCTGTCGGGTGTTACAACAACAACGGAACTGTCGACTACATTCAATTTAAGAACGGCATCTTTACCCTGATCGAAATGAAAAGTCAGACTCGTTTGCCCGAGAGGTAGTGTTGTAAGATAGGCTTGCTTCAGTACCACTGTTGATTCAGACGCCGTATAATGCTGGCCGGAAGCCAGATTCACCCCTCCCCTAGAAATGCCCGTAAGCTGATGTCCGTTCAAGGTGAGTGAAATCGTAATATCCTGCGCATGACTTGTTTCCTTATCAAAGGTCGCACTTTCGGGTGAGATGACCGCACTCGGATTGGGCTGGTTCGCCTTCAGATCCGGCAACTCATCCAGAGTAATGACATAATCGCTTTGATAGAGCGTTTTTAATGTGGCAGCATAGTTGAACGCTTCGCTCATCAGATGCTCGCCGTACCACGGAAGGAAATAAAGCCAGCCCGCTTTTTCCTCTGTCAGATTTTTCACGCTTGGAACAGTATCGTTCTCTGTCATTGCCACCATTTTTTTGCCATTGGTCAAGTTCACCAGCTGATAAAATGTGGACGTGATGGCATCCTCGTTAGGCACACCGGATAATCCATCGTAACGATTGTAGATCGTATTGTATTTGTCAAAGCCCACAAGATCTACCTGATCATCCCCCGGATACCAAGCTGGTGAAGTACTGTAAACGTAGCTGTTGTAAGTCCAGATCAGGTTATGCAGGTCATACGTTTCGGTCAGCTCGGTGTAGATCATATCCCACAGTTTTTTATACACATCTGCTCCAGCAGAAGCCCACCAGAACCAAGCTCCCTCTCCGTTCAATCCGCCGTTTCCTTCTGCTTCATGGTAAGGACGGAAAATAACCGGCACATCATTATCCTGTAATATCTGCAGTTGCTCCGCCAGGTCTTCAATCGTCATCATCACATACTGATACTCCTTCGTACCTGGAATGACAGCTTTTGCGGTATCAAAATTCGTTTCGGTTGGTTTGTAGGTCGCCTCTTTCCAATCGACAAAATCGCCAAGCTGATACGTAGTAAAGTTACGCGGCACATTGATATGCCAAGATGCGGTTGCAATGCCTCCGCGGTTATTCACCCAATCGATCAATCGATCAGTTGTACCATCTTCCCAGCCATACAGCGGGTTGTAGTTCATAAAATCAAATCCCCGGATAGCCGGATATTTACCCGTCAGATCATGTATCCACTCAAACTCCAGCTCAGAATTCCCGTCATTCCCTCCTCCATAGATCTCCTGTTGTCCCGATATGATCTTGTGTCCGTATACCTCCGTTAAATAATTCATTAAAAGCTGCGTTTCTGGTGTAGCCTGAGAATCCGTGAGCACAGGCTGCACATTCAATGGATCAAGATCGGCATAGTCCACCGTGAACGTATCAAAATATGCATAACCCCAACCAGCCTTCAGTTGAATTGTGTTGCTTCCCTTGTTTAATTTGTGAAAACCAAAATCATAATCCGACCATGTTGTCGTATAGGGAAGCATGTAAGAACCTTTCGTTACCCCGTTCACTGCCAAGTATTGAAGTCTGCCGTCCATACTAAGCTCCTGCATATAACGGGTGGAAATACTGTACATCCCCGTTTCGGGAACAGTTACATCTAATGTGATCGTTCCCGATCCCTGCATCCAGACAAATCCGCTTCCCGAGTAACCTGGCTTCGGCTGTCCGTAAATCTGAGTTACCACTTGCAAATCCGAGGTTAATTGTGCATCTTCACCTTCAATCGTAAGTAGCGGGGCATCCGCTTGCGCAGGTGCAGGCAATGCCAGCATACCCAACAACAAGGTACTGACCAGCATGATTGCCAATGCTTTTTGAATCCTCTCCCTCCATCCATTCTTCGTTCCCATCTCCATTCGGACCTTCATTGCCATCTCCCTTTCCATCTGAAATGTGAGAGCGAAATGTGCATAACCCCAATCATGATGGCGCTTTCATATGTAAACATATCATGAGTGGATAAAATTGTAAATATATGGTTATATAGATCAGTCATCACTATATGTATCAAGAAAAAATAATTATTCTATCCCAATAAAACTTTACAAACTCACATTCCGAAAACGCTTAAATTTACATTTAAAAACACTATGTTTTTCACAATCTAGTCATGCTTATGTAACTAAGCTCTTCATTCATCTTTCATTCATCTGACACTTGAAGAAACATAGCTTATTCTTTTTTTATCCCCTGATATCCAAGTAATCAGGAATTCGGGTGATGTGCCTTTACTTTTGTCCAAGGCGAACTCTTCCACGTTTTTCGTTATGTCCAAAAGGTAGTGACCATCAGGTGACGACACATCATGATATTCGATCGTATCGTTAGGGTATACAACCATAACTTTTACGTTGCTTGCTTTTTTCGCTGGAAACATATCAAACGTTACGGTTGCTTTGTACGTTTCGCGATCTTCCCCATAACTTTCGACCACCTGGCTCGTATTTACGACGGCCTCATTATTCTCAATGTAATTTGCAAGCAACATGATCACAAGCAGACTTAACACGGTTCCCAGAAACAAATGCTTTTTCTTCATCATAATCCCCCCACACAAAAAAATAAGAACTTTCCACGGGCAGCACTTGATCTCCACTCGCAGGAAATTCTCTATTATTCTTAATATTACCATAATTTTGTACAAAAATTAAATCTTGCTCCTGCTTCAGATCATCAGGTTTCAGCACCATCTGTTTGTACAAAGTTAACCGCTGATCTGTTTACATTTTCATTTACCACTGTTCCAACCGTTCCTTTAACTGCGCAACGCTCACTTGCCTTGTTTACCGCGCGTATAATCCCGCCATAGCCTGTACAGCGACAGAGATTACCACATAATCCGGTTTCAATCTGCTCCAGAGAAGGATTTGGACATGCGTCCAGCAAAGCCTTGGTTGAAATAATCATCCCTGGAGTGCAGTATCCACACTGAAACCCGCCTTCTTCCACGAAGGCTTGTTGAATGGGATGCAGCTCTCCCTCTTTCTCACCATGAAGTCCTTCAATGGTTGTAATGTCGCTTCCCTCACTTTGATACGCCATCACGAGACAGGCATTAACCGGCTCTCCATTCATGAGAATCATACATGCACCGCATCGTCCGACCTCACAAGAAACCTTCGTTCCCGTCAGCTCTAAGCGATTCCGAAGGATATCGACAAGTCGTGTTTCAGGAGAAACGGACAGTTCTTTTAATTGCCCATTCACTCTAGCACTCCATGTCTGTTCAAGAGGCTGATTCTTCATGATGGCTTCACTCCTTCTGGCAAAAGAACATTTATCCCCTGACTGAGTTGCTCGCGCGGCACGGGGAGCTGAGTTACCCATACGCCTGTTGCCTGATGAATAGCTGCAGTAATCGCAGGTGCAAGTGCAACGGAACCAATCTCGCCAATGCCTCTGGGTCCGAATTCATCTCCTTCCGGTAAATCTTCAATTGCCTCTACTTCCAAATTCGAGTGAATATCCTTGATCGTCGGAATTAAATACGTGTCCAGATTCGCCGTAACGTAGCGGCTCTGCTCCATGACGGCATCCTCGGTTAACGTAAATCCAAGTGCCATTACACTGCCACCTTCAATCTGCCCTATATAACCCATCGGATTGATAACTGGTCCTGCGGCTACAATATGCCTTGTATCCAAAAGTTTGGTTTCGCCCGTCAGCGTATTGACCTCCACCTCTGCAGCAACTGCGGCATACGTGTAAAGGTAATGACCGCCCATCACATTGTCAGGCGTCGTGGGGTAATGAAAAGTGGTGTCAAAAATCCATTCCTGCGCTCCACCCTGCTTTACAAGATCCGTATAAGCGACGACTAAGCGGGGGGCAGAGGTTGAAGAGGAATCCTGTGATTTTATCCATATTCCCTCACGTCCTGTCATGAGTTGCTCTGCCGAAATCCCAGAAAACTGTGATGCAACTTTAAGTAGCTTTGCACGGAACGGGTGCTGCAAGCGTTGCAAAGCCATCCAGGCCATCGTGGTGGAACGAGAAGCCGTACTCGATCCACTATGGGGCACACGGTCTGTATCCCCAATAACAATACTCAGGTCCGATGGTTGGCACTGGAACAGATCACAGAGCATGATCTCCAGCGTGGCCACAAGACCTTGCCCGAATTCCTCGTAGCTGAAGGCCACTTCAATCTTGCCCTCCGCATTCAGCGACAAGCGTCCACCAGCCGGATCCGGAATGCCGTAACCAAGCCCGGCGCCATGCATCGCGATGGCCGCACCTACTCCTCGTTTGATCCATGGAGGAAGTGACGCATCCACCCGAGGATAAAGATGCTTCTGCCATAGTTCCGAGCGGTCCAGGGCCTCCCATACTTGATATAGTCCATCCGTGGGCAGAATACGCTGGTTCAAGGGACCGGGATCATGCTTCTGCCTCAGATTACGCCGCCGAAACTCCCAGGGGTCCATATCTATGAGCTGTGCCAAACGATCCATCTGACCTTCCATTGCAAAGATCGCCTGATTGCCTCCGAATCCGCGAAACTCCCCCGATAATCCATTGTTTGTATACACAGATACCCCTTCTACATCCACATGCGGAATCATATACGGCCCCATACAATGCTCGGTACAGAAGTTTAATACGGGTGCTCCAAGCGTTGCATATGCACCGGTATCTGCCGTAATACGAACCCAATGTGCCTGCAAAATCCCCTCACGGCTTATCCCCGTTTGCATCTCGATCTTCATCGGATGACGCTTCAAACCAACCCGAACGGATTCTTTACGCGAGTTATGCATTTTAACAGGGCGGCCACATTTTAACGCGAGCAGTGCACCATAAGGTTGCACGTTCAATTCATCCTTTCCGCCAAACGAACCGCCAATAGGTGAAGATACCACCCGAATGTCTTCTTCCGGGCAGCCAATAATACGTGCGAGTTGCATACGATCCTTATACCCATGCTGTGTTGCCGCATAGACATGAAGACGACCCATCTCGTCAGGTGCAAACAGCCCTCCCTCTGTCTCCATATATGCATGCATTTGTCGTGGCGTATAATAAGTCTCAGTTACGATATGTGCACAAGAATCAAAAGCTTGCTGGGCATCTCCGCGTTTGATCTCTGTACGATGCAGCACATTGCCTGGACCATGTGGATGCAGTTCAGGCGCCCCAGGAGCCAGTGCGGCAGCCATGCTATCCAGTGGCTCAATCTCCTCATACTTTACACGAATAGCTTCTATGGCGAGCAAGGCTCGTTCAGGTGAGTCAGCCGCAACCGCGGCAATCGCATCGCCTACATAACGAACAACATCTTCACAGAAGACGGGCTGATCCGGGGTCGCAATACCAAAACGGTTGAGTCCAGGTACGTCTTTGGCCGTTAACACCGCATATACACCCTCCATGGCTTCCGCTTCCGATGTATCAACCGACAGCAACCGTGCATAAGGATAAGCACTTCGCAGTACTTTCCCATAGACCATGTTAGGCAAGGACATATCCGTTAGATACTGCAATTGTCCCGTGACCTTAGGAGGGCCATCCGGCCGCAGATGCCAGCGATTTCCACTCTGTTTCCGGTTAAGCAACATGGTGTTCCTCCCCTTTCGTAGCTCCTTTTTTAAGTCCAGTTCTGAATTGTAGATGGCTTAGTTGCCTATGGATGAAAAGCCTGCCAAAGTCCGGCCCCAAGCATATTTCCGGCTGACTGTCTCCTGTAGAGTTCAGTGGCGAAAGCATCCGTATAGGATACAAATTCAGCAACAGCCTGGGTGGCAAGCCCGGCGGCTTGAGAAGCATCTGCTTTTCCCGATCGAAGCCAGTGCTCCGTTTCGGTTAACCTCACCGCTATACCCGAGCCGCCACCAGTAGCTATCGCAACCTGTGTCCATCGTCCGTCCTCCGGATTAATCTCCCCGTGAAAAGCTACCGTGACAAGCGAGGCAGTAAATGCCTCTCTTCGGCCTAATTTACGATAGAAGGAGATTTGATGATTTCGTTCAGGCATGGATTGCTCGGTCTCGTATACGTATTGCTCTGGATCAGAGGACGATAGATTTACTGTAGCGTTCCTGAACGGAATATGAATGGAGATTAATACATCATCTGCGTTCAGCTTGTTATCACGTCCATTTTCAAGCCATAATGCCACGTGCTGTGTCTTCATACCACGACAGGTCAGGAAGTGAAGCTCAGCATCATACACAAGTAGCGCCGGTAATGTATCCCCTATCCCGGAAGCAATATTCCCGCCAATCGTCGCCAGATTTCGAACAGAAGGGGCAGCTATAGCCAAGATAGCCTGATGCAAAATAGGAAACCGGCTTAGCAAAGAATCTGTTGCACATTCCCTCAATCGGGTCATGGCTCCAATCACAATCTCATCTCCTTGCATCGAGATTCCACTGATCTCGGGAATGCAAGCCAAACTAACCAAATGTTCTGGTAAAACCTTTGATGAAGCCTCCCATTGTGTTCGCAATAACGTGCCTCCAGCAACGTAACACCGTGTTCCTTCAATCTGTTCCCTAATATTTTGTAGTTCTTGTAACGTATCTGGCTGCCACACCGAGGGCTGTGCACCTGAGCCGTATCCCGGCAGTACCATGGCTCTCCCTCCTTTATTTCTCCGTTTCCTCTACCTTCCCAATCGTCTTGCTGTGTTCGTACAGAGTCGCGTTGATTTCAGGCTTCCCTCCACAACCGTTCTTCTGCATATTTCAGAATCTGTTGCACTTGCAACTCCGTATCAGCGTCCCAGAAACTCTCTCGCCCTAAAGACACCTGTACACCTTGGTATTTAGGGTTTCGGAGCATTTTGCGTGCCCCTTCATCTCCGTGTAGGGACAGAAGCGGGCCGAACATATGTGAGCGAAAAGCAACCGGGGGTTTACTCCCCTCATTGTCCGTACCCGCAACATAATCAGACAGCGGATTAGAATCCAGTACTGCGGTGACATGATTAATATTCTCTGTCGTTATAAGGGGCTGGTCTGCCATCAGCATCAGGACCCCCTTCGGCTTGTATTCCATCGCCGTCAATATACCGCAACGAATGGAGTTTGCCATACCACCAGCAAAATCGTTACATAATACCATACGCAATCTTTTGTCGGGATTATATGTGTAAGAGAATGCCTTGTGCCATTTGGAAGGTAACCATTCAAGACTATCCTCTGGTTTGACCACACAGATGATGTGATCCAACCGGGAATTCAGAGCGGCTTCCAGTGTCCATGCCGCCAGTGCTCTTCCATCCGGCATCATAACCGATAGTTTATCTCGCCCAAGTCTGCTGCTCTTGCCAGCCGCCAGAACGATACCTGTCGTTTGCATAAGCACCGCTCCTTTTTTCGGTTACTAACGCAGATTTAACAGCCGTTCCCTTACGTCTTACCGTAATCAACTCTGCAACAATACTGATCGCGATCTCCTCTGGCCCATCTGCACCAATGGACAATCCAACTGGACTATGCACGTGATGTAATGGTGGCATCCCGTCGAACAAACGAGCTGTTCGGGTACGTGAACCCATAATGCCGAGATATGCATAGTTGGTGTTGTCTAATAACGCTATCCATTCTCGTTCACGGGGGAATTGATGACTCATTAGGATGAGATAGTCATGTTCATTGATGCTCAATTGTGGAAAAACTTCCTGAGGAAAACCGTGCACGAGTTCCGCATCTGGAAATCGTTCTGGCGTACACAAGGATTCTCTCCAATCTGTGATAACGGTACGGAAGCCAGCGGATTGAGATAGTCTGGCAACCGGTACAACATCATTTCCGGCGCCAATGATAATCAAACGTGGTTTGGGCGTATATATCGAAGTGAAGTGTTGAGGAAGATTCCAAGAATTATTCCAAGAGCTATTCCTAACCTCCAGATCAGGAGGACAGGACAACGACAAATCATTTTCGGAACAATCAGGTTGTTCATTGGCAGTTAAATATCGCTCTTGTCCTAGCTCGGCTGACTTGACTGACTCGATCTTCGAGCAACGATACGTAACATTAGTGTAATCCTCATCAAAAGACCGGAGAAGAGAAACCGCTAAAGCCGCATCCAAACATTGTTGCATCTGCATTATCATGTCATGTAGCTGGCCACAGATCGGCTCAAGCAGAACAACTACAAGGCCTCCGCAGCCAATCGTTTCGCCCCAGGACAAGTCGTCTTCAGGCCTCATATCGTAGGAAGCCAGCTCAAGTTGTTGCGTCTCCAGCACGCGCCTCACCCTGGCTTGCAGGTCACTCTCCAGACAACCCGGACTGATACTGCCGTACATCCTGCCGTCCTCCGTTATTAGCATAGAAACCCCTTGTTTGCGATAGGCATGCCCCTCCACTTTAATCGCAGTAGCAAGTACACTCCGGGTTTCACGAAGGGCAATGGCACACAGATCATGCATCTCCATAGGGCCGCCCCCTCTTTACTATTTGCCTTTCAACGTTTCTGTTATAACCGTTTCATTAGCCGTGCAATGCATTTATCTGACTCTCGTAATACGATGCTGCGGTCAATAGTTTGTATTTTACGATTGTTCAGCACGATACTTCCATCAATGATGACCGTTTCCACACAGCTACGAGTAGCCGAATAAACGATACGGGAGTAAATGTCGGTCTCATAGGACGGGTACGTATGAAAATCATCAAGGTCCAGCAGGATCATATCTGCCTTTTTGCCGACTTCAAGACTGCCAATCTCTCTGGATAGCCCCAACACTTCCGCCCCGCCCATCGTTGCCATGTGTAACACGGTTCTGGCATCCATCACCGTCGGCCCGTGCGGCACCTTCTGGATCAGTGCTGTCATACGCATCTCCTGAAACATATCCAGATTGTTATTACATGGCGCACCGTCTGCACCGATCCCCACTGCAATTTGTCTGTTCAAAAGGTCGGGGATGTCGGCAATTCCGGAGGAAAGTTTCATATTAGATCCGGGACAATGGGTTACTTTGACACCACGTTTACGAATAATCTCCTTCTCTTCTTCACTCAGCCACACACAATGCGCAAGAACCAATCTGGGAGTAGCCAGGCCAATGTGATCAAGATAGACGATGTTCCGCATACCTCTCTCGTGTTCAACCAGTTCAATCTCTCCACGATTCTCGGAAGCATGGGTGTGCACTTTGACGTGATATTTATTCGAGAGGTCACGTACTTCCGTAAGCAATTGTTCTGTGCAGGATACAACAAACCTTGGACAAAACGCATATTGAATGCGGCCTCCACCGAATCCGTTCCATTTTTCTAACAAATCAACACTCTGCTGCAGCGAATCCGCCGTATTCTCACGCAGAGGCTCAGGAACCTCATCACCATGATCCATCATCACCTTACCTGAGATGACCCGGATTCCACTCTGGGCCATCGCTTGAAAAGCCGATTCCGTATGATTCACCGTCTCCATATCCAGAATGGTCGTTGTGCCGCTAGAGATCAATTCGCCCAGTCCGAGCATTGCAGAGTAATACACCGATTCTTCATCATGTGCCGCTTCTAACGGCCAGATTCGCTTGCGAAGCCAATCCATCAGTTCCATATCGTCTGCACGTCCACGAAACAACGTCTGGCAGAGATGGATGTGGGTCTGGATAAACCCCGGCAGCAACACCTTCCCTCGCGCATCAATGACTTGATCTGCCAAGTTCTCATCGATATGCACCGCCATGTCTTTGATTTTGTTATCTTCGATGAGAAGATCTCCCGTAAATACTTCCTCTTCTGTATTCATCGTGACCAATTGCGCGCCTTTGAGTAGAATCGTTCCCATCCCCATCTCCCCTATCCCGTCCTGTCTTATCTTCAGCTTCCCCGGTACGTGCTGTATCCCCCCGGTGCTATCAACAAAGGGATATGATAATGGCCCCCGGTATCTCTTACGGCAAAACGAATAGGGACTTCGGTCCACAACACATGTGTCATATCCGTTTGAGCATCTTGTGCAAAATAGGGTTTCACATCAAAACGCAGTTCATATTCGCCCACTTCCAGCTTTCCTTCGTGAAGCAGAGGTTCATTCAAACGTCCATCCGAATTGGTCAATGATTCTGCCATCTTCAGGGCATTCCACTCGTTTCCTGACCATTTTATAAAATAGAGTTCAATTCTCACTCCTACAGCAGGAGCACCCTTAGATGTATCCAGTACATGTGTAGTAATCCGGCCAGCATTCGGCTGCATCAGGCATTCACCTTCGATCTATGTTTATCCTTTTTCTTCAGATCACTTTGCACGCTCGGTCATCCATTGTTGCAAACGGATTGTCGCAATTTTAAATACCTCATTTAATGCCGTTACGAATTCTTCTTGCTCGTTTCTCTCTAGCCGTTGTCTTATGGAATCAAAAATAGATCCCTTCGTATGGCCCTTCACCGCTAAAATGAACGGAAAGCCAAATTGCTTTGTATACCTCTCATTCAACTGCTTTAGCTCGTTATATTGTTCCGGTGTTAATGAATCCAGGCCAGCACCAGCCTGCTCCTGAACCGAGCTGGTACTCATGCTGATGCGAGCACCCAAATCCGGATGCTTTCGGAGCAGTTTCAGCTTCTCTTTATACTCCGAGTCAAGAACTTGTTTCGTCATAACCTGCATCATCTCTTCCCATGAACAAAAAGGCCGAAGTCCGGCAGCACGCTCTGCAATCCAAGCAGACTCTTCAAATAACGAGCCAAATTCTTTCATAAACTGTTGATCAGACCAGCCGTTAACGAGATGTATAAGATCATCCATGTGATAACCCCCGGTCTCTATTTAATTATTGTTCCTCATTCTATTCACTGCCTCAGAATACAGCAACATTATTTACGTGATTTTGTAAAATAACATAACATCAAACGAATGAATTGTTATCTGCGCACGGAAAACCGCTCTTACACTTGCTATGTATGTCAAAAAACCGCACTCACCAATGAAGGGAGTGCGGTTTAATCATTTTAATATAACTTTTGATCAACACTTTAAGCATCACTCATATCACGAGCATTATAAACACATTAACACGTGAACATATGAGTATATGGGTATATGAGTATATGAGTATCCAACTATACGAGCATTAGTTATTACGTACGAAGTCTTGCAGGCGCTTTATCTCGCACGAATTTACGGAAGGTAAAGACCAGCTTTAATTTGAGCAGATCATTCGTCTTTTTGAAATCCATTTGCAACAGACTGCCGATCTTCTCCATACGATAAGTTACCGTATTGCGATGCACATACAACTGTTTGGCGGCTTCATTAATTAATCCGTCATTTTCAATAAAAGACTCTAGCGTGCTCATCAGTACCTGATTGGGATCACCGTCTCTGGCAAGCAAAGGTTCGAGCACTTTATGACAATAATTCTCCATCATTTGTTCCGGCACATGCTGAAATACATACGCAAATTCCAACATTTCAAATTGTAGTGCCCGATCCTTCATGCCGAGCCTTCGGGCTAACTGACGTGTATCCAGACACTCTTGGTATGCTTCACGTAGTGAAGTTGGCTCATGTTTCATTTTGCTTATCCAGAAACGAGGACCTGGCGCACCTTTGGCTTCTTGAGCCATAAGCACATCGCCAAATCGATTTAAGAGAAAGGCGGACAACTCCTCACCATAATCACGCCCGGTCGGACAACTGTAGATGGATAGGATTCCTTCTTTCATCTGAAAATGCTGAGAAGCTGTGAATTGCATAAGGGGATTGTACTGCAACTCACGATGAATCTGCTTGAGCAACTTCCCCTCAGCAAAAGCATTGGGTTCGAGCGTGGTTAACACACACTGATACGTCTCTTGAAATAGGTGTACTCCCTTATTTTCGCTCAAAGTCATGAGCTCCTGTATGGTCAATTTCTGCTCCATATATTGGGTCAGCAAGGTCCGCATTTCATCCTGAACCGTTGGGTTGATATGTTCGCGGTAGGTCATATCCATGTAAAAGGCGAGCACATCCGCAGCTTGCTGAAACAGCTCCTCCTCCGCTCGTAGAGACAAGGCAGAATCCGTGTACACCAATAGGAAACCCAGTTCCTCGTCTTTTTGTTGAATCGGGACACGGTGACAGCTTCCCTGATTCCATTTTACCCGGTGCATCACTGATTTCCAGGGCCAGCCTTGCGTGACTGCATTGTCCGACATCACGTCATCGTTCGCATAGAGCACATGTCCGCGTGAGCCGATGACGGCAATCGAATAGTTGAGGATCGTGGACATTTCGGCAAACACATTGCGATGATGTTGTTGCTGTAAAGCGAACTGCATTAGTTTCTTTTGTTTTTGCACAACTTCGTGCAGGAGCCGATGGCTACGTTCATGTTCCGCTTTAAACAAGGCGTTCATCTGGTCAGAGAAAGTGAATTGGAACGGAAGCTCCAAAAGCGGTAGCCGAAGTCGATTCGCTTCCTCTACTATGCCTTGGGGGATCGATTCCCAGAATCGTCCAAGCTTAATGCCAATTCCCGCACATCCACGTTCATTCAGCCGTTGCATTAATCGAAGCGTATCTGTTTCACTATCTTTGATCATAAAAGCGGTCGTAAACAACATTTCTCCAGATTTGATCCAATCTGCAATATCAGGAGCGTCCATGACGTTGACTGACTTCATCATCCGTGAAGTCCCTTCCCGGCCCGCAATCAATTTGGCTTCAGACAGCGGGTATACCTGCAAAGCTTCTTTAACGGTAAGCTGCATGGACATGACCTCCCATATATTTAACACAATTGTGTAAACAAATCGTTTACAATGACCTTTAGGCTTCGTAATTCCACCGATTTCGAAATGAAAAATAGAGAACCTTTGATTGTTTGTTAAGTATTATAACATCAATTTCCATAAAGAAACTTACATGAGAAAAAAATAAACCTATGTCCTCAAGGCAGCATCATCATGCTGTGATGGGCATAGGTTTGAAACATTTTAAATAAATATTTTATGCTTAACATTAAACCCGGCAATGCGGATTCGTTCAAATCTCCATTTTTTCGTGACTCATCCATAATTTCATACGGGATAATACATCTTTGATATTCAACGGTTTACTGAGATAGTCCGTAGCTCCGGCAGCGATACATTTCTCCCGATCTTCTTTCATCGCTTTTGCTGTGAGCGCAATGATGGGAATCTGGGTCAGGCCAAGTTGCTCTCGAATCCGACGGGTGGTTTCATATCCATCCAGTTCTGGCATCATGATATCCATAAGAATAACATCCGGTCTGAGACCTCCCTGCTCTAACAGCTCCAGACATTCCGTTCCATTCTGAGCAGAGGTCACTTGCATACCGTATTGCTCCAATGCATTTGCAAGCGCATATACGTTACGAATGTCATCATCCACGACAAGAATCTGTCGATCCCTGAATAACGATTCTTCCAAAGGCGTTAGCAAAATCTCCATATTCTTCAGTTCCGGCTCCACATGAGGTGATGAAGGGACGATACTTTCTTTTACTTTAGCATCAACTGCCTCATAAACAAACAGTCTAGAACTTTGCTCCTCCTGCGAAACCTCGTGACCTTTTCGATACAACGGGAGAAACAGCGTGAACACACTGCCTTGGCCCAAACGGCTCGTTGCCGAAATTGAACCGCCAAGTAATGAAGCCAGCGATTGAGAGATGGACAGCCCTAGTCCCGTACCGCCATATTTACGAGCCGTTGCTCCATCAGCCTGTTTGAATGCCTCAAAGATCTGGAGAAGTTTATCCTCCGCAATACCGATCCCCGTATCACTAACGGAAAAAGCAATGACTTCGGTTTCTTGACCGGCGTGTTCAGGGTCAGTCAGACGCACCTGAGAAATGGTTAGTGCCACTTCCCCTGTGCTGGTGAACTTAAACGCATTCGAGAGCAGATTTCTAAGAATCTGGTGCATCCGCATTTCATCGGTTTCAATCGTAGCCGGAAGAGGACCTTGTAGCTGAATACGAAAATCTATTTTTTTCTGTTCAGCCGTTTTCAAGAAATACTGATTCATCACTTCAGGCAACGTGTCGAGGTAAACATCATCAAATTCCACTTCCATCTGTCCAGCCTCAACCTTCGACAGATCGAGAATATCGTTAATCAAGTTAAGTAAGTCTTTGCCCGATCTGTGAATAACGGCTGCATAGTTCTGCTCCTCACCGCTCAAATGATGATGTTTGTTTTCCGCCAATATCTCGGACAGAATCAACATGCTGTTCAGAGGTGTGCGCAGCTCATGCGACATATTAGCCAGAAATTCGGATTTGTATCCCGAACTGATTCGCAGCTGATGCGCAGTTGCTGCAAGTTCTTGGACCGCATTCTCAGCCGTGCCCTTCTGACTCTCCAAGCGTTCATTTAACATATATAACTCTTCCGTTTGCATCTGCAATTCTTCTGTCTGAGATTGCATCTCCTCGGTTTGAAGTTGCAACTTCTCGGATTGTGCCTGTAACTCTTCGTTCAGTACTTGTGATTCATCGTAAAGGTGCTGTAGTTCCATTCGCGTAACTGTAGAATGAAGCGAAACTCCGAAAATGACCGTTAATTCCTTGATCAATTCCATGGCCTTCTCGGTTAATGGCTTCATGGAAGCGAGTTCTACGACAGCAACGGTCTTTCCTTCAAACAGGATGGGTACAACGGTAAGCGAACTCGCTGAGGCATGGCCCAGACCTGACGAGATGCGAATGTAATTCTGCGGTAAATCATTCATTCGTAACACCCGCTGCTCAATCGCACTTTGACCGACTAACCCTTCACCAGGGGCAAGTGATATTTTCCCGAGCGAGCGTTCCTTCTCCCCATCTCCTGCATAGGCTGCCACCTGAAACAACCGATTGTCCTTCCAGTAATACAACACGCTGTACGGAATCTCCAACATCGTTGCAAGTTCACTCAGGAACAAACGTGATAAACCTTCTAATGTGGTAGGGTTTTGGAAAAGAGTAGCAACACCTGTAAGTTGATCCTTCACCCGGTTTTGCTCCTGCACTTCATCCAGTAGTTGATTCGCTTCATGTGCGAGATCAGCGACTTCATCCCGTGTTCTTACACGTATCCGCTGTTTGAGGTTACCGCCTCTGGAAATATCGCTAATCGTGTGCTTTACCTCTTGAAGCGTTCTAACAATGTTGCCTGATACAATGAAAGCCGCGGCGATGGATAGTGCTGCAATCAGACCCCACAAGGTGTACATGATTGTCAGCAAAGTTGAACTCCGGTTCGCCAAATCCGTCACCCTAGCTTCTGTAAGCAAAATTTCGGTGTTGCGGAAGGTAGCCAGCTGGGAGCGAAGCAGATCGATTTCCGTTTTCCCCGGATCGGACTGAAAAAAAGCGAGAACCTTATCTTGATCGCCTTCCTTCTTGAGCTGTACGGATCGTTCACCAGCAATTTCAATCCAACGGTTGATATGGGATTTAATATTTTGCAAGTTTTGCTGTTGTGCCGGATTATCGCTAATCAAGGCGTATAACTGATCGTAATTCGTATTCCACTCGGAAAGACCTTGATCATAAGGTTGCAGATAACTTTCCTTTCCGGTAAGCATGAACCCGCGCTGTCCCGTTTCCATATCGAGTACGTTTTTCTCAATCGCGTTGGTCAGATTATGTACGTCCAGATCATGATGACTAATAAAATCATTTTCCTTCTGCAACACATCGATTTGGGCCGAAAGGATCAGTAGTACTACACCAAATAAGAGCACAACCACAAGATAGCCCAATACAATTTTGGAGCGTATCGTAAATCTTCTCGTTTTAGACAACGTGAAACCCTCCAAATATAGACGAATGCTGAATCGTTGCATGAAATCTGTTGCATTAGTATTTTATATGTATAGATATCAGCTGACAAGAAAAATATGTGATTACATAAGAAAAACGACCTGCTTTGCAGGCCGCTTTTCCGGGACTTTATTCATAGATATTTATAATTGACACAATATAGGAGTTTAAAATCAGTTTAAGCCTTTGGTGCAATCATTTTAGCCGGGTCTACATATTGATCGAATTGTTCCTCTGTAAGAAGTCCGGTTTGTAACGCAGCTTCCTTCAGGGACAAACCTTCTTTATGTGCAAGCTTAGCAATTTTAGCTGCATTCTCATATCCAATATGAGGATTGAGTGCAGTGACCAGCATAAGCGAGTTATCCAGATTGTGTTTGATCTGATCCAGGTTCGGCTCAATACCCACAGCACATTTGTCATTAAATGCAACGATGGAGTCAGCGAGCAACTGTACAGACTGCAGGAAGTTATAAATGATGACAGGTTTGAATACGTTCAGTTCAAAATTACCTTGGCTTGCCGCGAATCCAATCGCCGCATCGTTACCCATCACTTGTGTCACAACCATCGTGATCGCTTCGCTCTGTGTCGGATTCACTTTACCTGGCATAATCGAGCTGCCCGGCTCGTTCTCAGGGATACGAATCTCACCGAGACCGCTACGTGGACCGCTTGCGAGCCAGCGTACGTCATTGGCAATTTTCATCATATCCGCTGCAAGCGCTTTTACTGCACCGTGAGCATACACCACTTCATCATGGCTGGTCAGAGCGTGGAATTTGTTTGGCGCAGATACGAAATCTTTACCTGTATGCTTACCAATCTCCTTGGCTGTAAGATCACCGAAGTCAGGATGCGCGTTAATTCCGGTTCCTACAGCCGTCCCCCCAATCGCAAGCTCCTTCATGTACTCTACGCTTTCGCGGATCATACGTTCACTCTTACCGAGCATAGCTTCCCAGCCGCTAATCTCTTGGCCAAGCGTAATCGGCGTTGCATCCTGAAGGTGAGTACGTCCAATTTTGATGATATCCTTAAACGCTTCCACTTTTTCCGCAAAAGTCGCTTTCAACACCGCAATTGCTGGCAGCAACTGATCCTCCACCGCAAGAACGCCCGCTACATGCAGCGCTGTTGGGAAGGTGTCATTGGAGCTTTGCGACATATTAACATCATCATTCGGATGCAGGCGCTCTTCTTTACCTTTTTGCTCCAGCAGCTGGTTACCCAGGTTAGCAATGACTTCATTCACGTTCATGTTGGATTGAGTACCGCTACCCGTCTGCCATACAACCAGTGGGAAGTGATCATCAATACGTCCTGCAATAATTTCGTCAGCAGCATAAGCAATCGCATCTGCTTTCGCCGCTGATAATTTGCCTAATTTATGATTACTGGCCGCAGCACTTTTCTTCAAAATGGCGAGAGCTCGCACCAATTCCATCGGCATATGCTCGCGTCCAATAGGGAAATTTTCCTTACTGCGCTGCGTCTGAGCGCCCCACAGCCTGTCGGCTGGTACTTTCATTTCGCCTAACGTATCTCTCTCAATGCGGTATTCCACTTGCTTGTCCTCCTCCAAAATGTTGGTCTGGGTCTCTACAAAGCTTGTGTATCTCGTCATATTATACATGATTTACGAACAGGTTTTCACCTTTTCGACAAAATTGTAAGCGTAGCGCAAAACAAACAGGTCAGAAGCAAGTTCAATCTATCCCGTTTTATTTTTGAGCAGCAATCGGATACAAACGGCTGGTTTGTTCATAGAGTTCACCTGGTTGTAATCCAACGAGACCACTCTCTTCTGCGGAAATCCCTTCCACATTCGGAGCATTAACCAGATTCATCTGTGGTTCCGGACAGAAAAATTCATTGCAGGCATTGTTGTTCCAGATCATCCAATGTTTATAGGACGTGCCTACATCGTACACCAGTTTGTCTCCTGTGCGATGATCTGTCAGTTCCATGTAATTGCGGCCATTTTGCGGCTCGGCGGTATAGTGGTTATCCATCGCTGCAAAAAACGGACTAACTCCGCCCTGTTTAAGCTGCTCTTCCTCCGGTGTAAGCGGTTGAAATTGTCCCGTCGGTAGCGAACGCTCGTTTAATTCACGGCGCTGGCCAATCGTCACTTTGGCTGTATAATCCGAGGACTGACTGTCCGGAGCAAAAGGAACTTTAATTGCTGTATGGAAAGCAAACAGGTTCGGCATATATTCTGTGCCCGTATTGTTCACAATTAACTGCTGCTGCAGACCATGACTGCTCAGAGAGTAACGAAGCGTTACACTGAAGGTGAACGGCAAATATTTGTAAAAAGCATGGCCTTCTCCAATGTTTTGGCTAAGTGTGACATAACTCTCCAGATCATTGGAACCGAATCCCTCAACCGTCCACGCCACATCATGCAAAAATCCGTGCAAATGGTTGCCTGTCGCGGGTTCATTAATCGGTAATTGATAGACTTTTCCATTCCAAGGGAAACGACCGTCTTCATATCGATTAGGAGGAGACAGAATCGGAATACCGTACACGGCAGGAGCCGCCATGAATTCATCCATCTGATCCTGATCCGGTTCGCGCAGGTAGCTGTATCCTTTTTCCGTATCCCGAAAAGCTACCAGGTTCGCGCCAACGCTTGGAATCACCGCCGCTTCAAATGAACCAAAGCGTAGCCATACCGCGGGAATGCCGCCAAATTGCTCTTCAAACGCTGTATTCTGTTGTGTCATCGTTATATGTACCTCCTGCATACTAAGGTTATATTATACGGCTCGACTATATCATGATTGCGCCTAAAAGAACAATCTGAGATCGAGAACAAATTAAACAGGCAAGCGCAAAACAAAAAGACAGCTGCACGATCAGCTGCCTTGATCACTCTTTGTTGGTCTTCATCGCTCTTCAACTCACTCACGAGTAACGGTCTATGTTTTCTCATTCTACATACTTACCCTGCTTGGGTACCGTATCTTCTTCAAAATGCATGTCGAGATGCCGGAGTGATTCATGTAACATCTCCCCGCTTAACACATGTCCATGCCCTGTCACAACCGTTCTCGGCTCCAGTTGCCTGATACGCTGAACTGATTCATGCGCTTCCTCCCAATCCGTTGTAAAATACGCCGGAGGGCCGTGTAACTGTTTGTCCTGAAGCAGAACACTCCAGAGCGACTCCTGTTTGACCGAGACAATCGCATCACCCGCAATCAGTAATCGATCTGCTTCGCGGAACAAGGATATATGTCCCGGTGTATGACCTGGCGTATGAATCCAGTTCCAACCCTTTGTGCCGGGCACCGTATGATTTTGGGGTAGACTGAATATCCGATCATCCAGATTAATGGCTTCGTTCGGATACGTAAATGACAACTGCGCCATGAGGCCTCCACCCACAGAAGGGTCTGCCGGAGGATAATTTTTCAAACCTGTGAGATAAGGTATTTCAAGTGGATGCGCGTACACCGGCACTCCCCAGAATTGCTCCAGTTCAATTACCGTTCCCACATGATCAAAATGACCATGCGTTAAAATAATGGCAGACGGCGGACCTTGAAAACGCTCGGTTGCCACATCAACAATGTGATTCGTGAATTTTGACATTCCTGTGTCCACAAGGACCCAGCTCCTGCTTCCCGGTTTTCCAATGAACACGACATTCACAAAAAGGGTACGCAAGCTCAAAATATCAGGAGCAACTTCCTCTACGCTGGTCATTCCTGATGTAATCAGATTGTCAAATGCCATTCACGGTTACCTCCCATCAGGCGAATTGTCTCTCTGGTTTAGTTCATCTCGTAGACTTCCCTTTTCTGGAATATCTATTCGGAATCTCGGAAATAAAAATAGACGGCGGACACCCTTCCCAGGGCACACACCGTCTAGTATAGTCAGGTAACTCGGACAATAGAACAAGAATATTTACTTTACATTAAGCCGGGTAAGCATCCAAGGCTGCATCCAGCAATTGATTGTACAAATCATCATCATTTTCGAGCAACTCGTCCATTTTCAGCAACTCTTCTTCGTCACCCGATTGTTCCGTGAAGTGCAGGCTGTAGTCCCAATCCTTGCCGTTCTTGCTCATAAACGTAATTTCATATACGGATTTATCACCATCTGTCTTGAACACCGTACTTCCTACGAAACTTTTTTCGTCCTCACGACGCATTTCTGCGCGAATAATTTCAATATTCACCTGTATACTCTCCTTTTAATCTTTCGTTTAAAGCCTCACTGTAATAAATTTTCGATTAAAACGTCCAAAAATCTCTCTTTTGGCGCTTTTCTCCAACTTTCTGGCAAAGCTGTTTGGTAATTATTATTGGTTAATTGTACAATATATATCGTAGCAACGTATACATTATTCAATGAAGGCCCTATGCTGATTCCTCATAAACTTCAAAGAGGACTATAATAGACCGCCAGCTACGATATTCATATCACATTGGAGGAAAAAATAGCATGAACAATTTTGAATCGAATCTGCAACAATATGCTGAACTGGCTGTCAAAGTAGGTGTCAATGTCCACCCTGGACAAACATTAGTTGTAAATGCGCCAATCACGGCAGCTCATTTTGTACGATTGATCGTTAAGGCTGCGTACAACACGGGTGCAAAACTGGTCAAAGTCAACTGGAGTGACGAAACGGTTACTCGACTTCACTATGATCTGGCGCCGGATGAGGCATTCTCGATCGAACCAAAATGGTTCGCAGCTGAAATGACAGAGCTTGTTGAAGAAGGCGCGGCAATCTTGCATGTCATCGCGGAAAATCCGGATCTGCTGAACGGAGTGGCACAGGAGCGCATCGTAACCAGTCAGAAAGTGCGCGGCAAAGCCCTGGAGAAATATCGTGCCTATCAAATGGCTGATAAATTCAGCTGGTCCATCGTAGCTGTCCCTTCTCCTGAATGGGCTGCTAAAGTATTCCCGGATCTGCCTGAAGCGCAGCAAGTGGACCGCCTGTGGGATGTTATTTTCAAAACGGTACGGATTGGTGAAAAAGATGCTGTCGCTGAATGGAAAACTCACCTGCAGAACCTTGACTCCCGCGCAGATCTGCTGAACAGCAAAAAATATAAAAAACTTCACTATACCGCGCCAGGTACAGACTTAACCATCGAACTTCCAGAAGGTCACATCTGGGTATCCGGAGGCAGTGTAAACGAGCAAGGACATGTGTTTATTGCCAATATGCCTACAGAGGAAGTATTTACTGCACCGCTGAAAACCGGTGTGAATGGTACTGTTCGCAGCACAAAACCGCTTAGTTACGGTGGCAATCTAATTGACGGCTTCTCCCTCACATTTGAGAATGGACGCATTGTTGATTACACTGCTGAGCAAGGGCTTGATGCACTGAAGAACCTCGTCGAAATGGATGAAGGTGCACATTATCTGGGTGAAGTTGCCCTTGTTCCACATCAATCTCCAATTTCGGATACGAACATTCTGTTCTACAATACCTTGTTTGATGAGAATGCATCCAATCACTTGGCGATCGGAAATGCGTATGCTTTCTGTCTGGAAGGCGGCAAGACGATGTCTAAGGAAGAGTTGATCGAACATGGCATGAACTCCAGTCTGACTCACGTTGATTTCATGATTGGTTCCGGTGAGATGAACATCAATGGTGTCACTTCGGAAGGTGCGGAAGAACCGATCTTCGTGAATGGAAACTGGGCATTCTAATATGCTCCATGCATAGAGAGGAGATTTCTCCTCTCTTTTCCTGTGTCTGAATTGTACTCATATTTAAAGATTATGGAGGGACATTCGATGTTGAGTTTTGAACAAAAGCTGGATCGATACGCTGCACTCGCTGTCAAAGTTGGGGCAAACGTGCAACCGGGGCAGATTTTTGTCATCAATGCCATGATTGATGCAGCACCACTTGTGCAACTACTGGTACGTAAAGGATATGAAGCCGGGGCCAAACAAGTTATCGTGAAATACTCCGATGAAACGGTCAACCGTCTTCGCTTTGAAATGGCTCCTGAGGAGTCCTTCGATGAACTTCCCAAATGGCATGCGGCAGAGATGGAGGAACTCGCAGAGAATAATGCCGTTTTTCTGACGATTTTATCTTCCAGCCCGGATCTGATGAAAGGCATTGATCCGGCTAGAATCTCGGCGAACCAGCGCTCCTTTGGTCAGGCGATGGCTAAGTATCGTCAGTATCTGCAAGCTGATAAGATGAGCTGGACTGGCATTGCTTGCCCTTCACCGGATTGGGCGGCCAAGGTGTTCCCTGATCTCCCACAAGCAGAACAGATGAATCAGCTCTGGGATGCGATCTTTGCCGCTGTACGCGCGGACGTTGAAGATCCAATCGCTGCATGGGCACAACATATCGAACGTCTGGAGTCACGAGCCGTGGCGCTCAATAACAAGAAGTACCATGCACTGCATTACACCTCCCCGGGCACAGATCTCACGATTGAGCTCCCTGAAGGACATATTTGGGCGCAGGCTGGTAGCGTAAACGCACAAGGAACCCCTTTTGTAGCCAATATTCCTACGGAAGAAGTGTACACCGCTCCAGCGAAATACGGTGTGAACGGCACAGTGGCGAGTACCAAACCGCTAAGTTACGGCGGTAGCATTATCGATCGGTTTACCCTCAAATTTGAGAAGGGGCGGATTGTGGACTTTCATGCAGAGGAAGGTCAAGAAACGTTGGAACGCCTCATCTCCATGGATGAAGGTTCTCATTATCTTGGCGAAGTTGCGCTTGTACCGTTCCACTCTCCAATCTCGGAAAGCGGCATTCTGTATTATACAACGCTGTATGATGAGAACGCATCTTGCCATCTGGCGATTGGCAGTTCGTACGCTTCCAATATCGAAGGAGGCAAAACGATGTCTCCCGAAGAGCTTGCGGAACGCGGTATGAACTCCAGCATCACTCACGTTGATTTTATGATGGGTTCTCCTGAGACAGATATCTATGGCATTACAGCGAGTGGAGACCGTGAACCGATTTTCCTGAAAGGAAACTGGGCGTTTTAAAAAAACTTTTATATTGAACAGGCAATTTTGCTGCCATGGATTCCATGGTTTGCAAGATCGTCTGTTTTTTCTTTTTCGGCAAACATCAAACAGGGTCGGAACTCCCTCTTTTCAGGACTGTAAACAGGTCTATCGGACATTGTAACGTTTCCATAATCTGTTGTAAAATGTAATGATACCAATGTTTGTGGACTGTTGACCAGAAAGGAGAACACCATGGCCAATCGGCTCCAGCTTTTACTCGCATCCGATTTTCATCAATTAGGACCTGTACTTCAGGAAGAGGTCTATTATGAATACTACAATATGGTGTATGGATTAATCGTATATATCATTAAGGAACGTACAGCGGCAGAAGATATTATTCAGGAAGCATTTATTAAAATCATTAAAAACAAACCCCTCTTCGAAGACGAGGTTAAACTTAAAGCCTGGCTCAAAGTAGTCACCCGGAATACCGCAATAAATTATTTGAGAAAAAATAAAAATAACCGTAACCAACTGGACACGGACAGTGTTTTTATAGATATAGAGACGATGAATCAAACCGCTGTTTCGGTGGAAAACATAGTTGAGACTCAGATGATGCAAGAATCCATCGAGCGTTACCTTTCTCAGCTGAAGCCGGAATACCGCGTTCTGGTTGAGTTACGGTGGAAAGAAGGCTTTTCTTATCGGGAAATTGCTGAATTGTTAAGCACCACAGAAGACATTGTGAAACAGCGTTTATTCCGGGCACGTGGCAGTATCAAGAAGAAATTACATAAGGAATGGGGTGGAAGCATTGAGCAAAGGCAAGCTAAATAAGCTTGAACATCAATTCGATTCAGGTCTTGAAAATGAATACTTTGATGCAGCGTTTGAGCAGGCATTTGATGAAGCTTTCCAGCAAGCTGCCTCTACCCCTTCCGCCTCCCGTACAGAATCCATGCAGCAATCCTGGCAAAAGATACATAAGGAGATCGAAAGAATTGGCGCACGTAAACGTAAAATACGCACCTTCAAGCTATCGGGCATCGTGGCAGCTTCTGTGACCATTGGAGCCGTTATTTTCAGTCTGCCCTCGGGAACACAAGCCGTATCTCCTATTGTTCAATCGATCAAAGATTGGAGTAATGGCATGAAATCGATCATGGTTGAGGATAAGTCTGTAAATCTGAGTCCCGATCCCTCAACCGCCAAAACACCGCCACCACCTGACCTTGAATCGAGCACAATTATCCATGATGAAGCGGAAGACATTCCTGCCTTTGAACTCAACAAACATGTTTTCCGCCCCGTTGCGGTTACGGAAAAGATCGCTCGTGATGGATTTATCGGTGAATTTATTATATCCAAAGCCATTCCTGCCCGTTTTGACAAGATAAAATATGAACTCGTACTGGATACAGAGAATCCCGTCAATCCTGACAACTATTACGAGTCCGATATGATGAGGGTGAAATACTCCATTCAGGGTAAAAGTGATACAGACGAGCTTATCCAGTTCGATTATGAATACGTTAAGCCAGGGCAGTCTCTTGAGAAAACATCACTGCAGAAAAGCACTGTTGTGAAGCTTGCAGATGATAGTGAAGCACTCATGTATGTGGGACCCCCCTTCAATTCTATTCAGTGGATGACAGGTTCTCTAAGTATGAGTCTGTTTGGAACCGTGACTGAAGAGGAGATGATTGCAATCGCCAACGATTTTCTGGAGCAAAATTCTCCTGCCAAATCAAAATAAATTAAAACAATACACTAGGTGATGTATGTGTAGACTGATCCGATGTCATCCCATCATGAGCAGTATGAACACTAGTGACACGATAATAATAACCGGATGTGATCTCCCAATCCGAATTGGATCGAAGAAGATTCGTTTGGGTCTGTGTTGAGGAGCTGCCTGCGAACGTTACCCAAGCTGTTCCTGTCCAGCGCTCCAATCGATAATTCACAGACAAGGTTTTCATGTCTTTAAATGTTCTAGTCGCTGTTTTTACGATGGCATGAAGTCCGTCTCCGCGTGTTAATGTACAAGTCGCCTGATAGATATGTACAGGTTTGGCAGCCCTTGATTGGAGGAAATACTCCTGAGGTTCGAGTGGCGGCGGAGCAGTTCGCGCTCCCGACGACACGCTGATGATCGGACTTGCAACTGCGGACGATTCTGTAGGCAGAACAAGAATAACTGGCGCAGTCAAAGCCAGAATCAGACCTACTTTCAAGATTGGCGTACGGCATATTTGTCTGCCTCGTCTTAGGATATTATGCATCTTCATTCCTCCCCAGCCTTGTTTTAATTTTTGGTGTAATCTATTAAACGGACGGAATGGATAACTGGTTTCAAAAAAATAAGGACGCCCGATGGTTCAATCGGCAGCGTCCTTTCATCATTTTCCGGATTAACAAAAACGATGAAACCTAAATTAATCCATCTCGTATGATAAAGAATAGGCTTCATTTGGACGGAATCTAGATCTACTTTATACAAACAGCAACATCATCTTCTGATTACCTGATTCGAACGATTTGTTTATTCTCTATAGCATATACCTGATCGGCGACGTTCTCGATTAAACGTTCATCATGTGAGATGAAAATAATTGTGCCTGCATAACTTTTCATTAAATGCTCCAACGCTTCCATTGCAGGAAGATCAAGAAAATTATTCGGCTCATCCATAAGCAAAATATTGTATCGGCCAAGAAACATTTTCGCCAGCTGCAACTTCATCATCTCGCCGCCACTTAATACCGCCAACCGCTTACGCACATCATGCGGAGAAAACCCTAGAGATGCTAATACAGCTCGAATCTCCGGCACTTCATAGTCACAGTTCTCCTGTATGAATTCGATGACGGCCTGGTGGTGATCAAGTGTGTATGCTTGTTGTGCAATATAACCGATCTCTGCCTTAGGCGATATGATGATGCCCTGTTCACGGTTCAAGATCATGTTAAGAAACGTTGTTTTCCCTGCACCGTTCGCACCGGTCAGCGCGATCTTATCCCCGAGCGGGAACTGAAAAGATGCGTTTTCCAAAATGACAGTATCACCAAAGGCTTTGTTCATCTCATTTCCTATAATCGGAAATGGATTGTGAAGTTCTAACGCATGACTCTGACGAAAGTGAATCGTACGATTCATCTCCGGTGCTTGGACTTCGCCTAACGCTTCAATCCGTTGTTCCATATTTTTGGCGGCTTGATGAAGTTTCTTCTGTTTACTCCCCACAGATTTCTGATGAGCAAGCCGTCCGCCCTGATCAGAGTTGTTTTTCCTTGCAGCCCCTTTCTCTTTCTGATCGACTTTCCGAGCCTGATTCCTTTTTTCAGTTATCGCTTTTTCCAGTCGTTCTCGTTCATTCACATATTGCTGATACTGGATTTCCTGCTTTTTCTGGTTTTCATTCTTCTGAGCCAAATAATCGGAATATCCACCCCAATACTCCGTAATCTTCCCATCCTTCAGTTCCCAAATTTTATCAACCACTTGATCAAGAAATTCCCGATCATGACTGATAACCAGCAACGCTCCCGTATAAAAAGAGAGCTGATGGATCAAGAAATGGATTCCTTCCGAATCGAGATGGCTCGTGGGTTCATCTGCAAAAATGCCGTGCACTGAACTGGACAAAGCCTGAGCAATTTTCAGCCTTGTTTCCTGTCCGCCACTCATCTGCTCAGCATCTAAGCGGTCTATTCCAAGCTTACCCGCTAATGCATAATCCACATCGCTCTGAGCCCCGCCCTGCTCCATCTGCGGGATATAAGAAAAACTGCCATTCCTCACAACTTTCCCGTAAGATTCGGGAATCTCACCCAGTAACACTTTTAACAATGTGCTCTTGCCCGCCCCATTGGCGCCAACCAAGCCGATCCGGTCATATTCATAAAGCTCCAAATGTTCAATATTGAATACCTCACGGCCCGCATATTCCACAACAATCTCTTTTGCTTTAATTAATATACTCATCATGAGTTCCTCCTTCAAAAATCGCAGTTTTCACGTTCGCAGGATGACCTGCGATTTAAGAAGGGGGATTATATAAAGAAATACCAATGCATATATCTCATGAGGTCTTCCCTCCTTTCTATGTCAAGCATTTTGGATGTAATAAAAAATGCAGATCCAAGTCCACTGTGGACTCAAATCTGCATTACTCACGTATAGAAGACACTTCGAATCAGCATAGCACAAATAAACTACCCCATTCGAAACCTATGTCTCTCCATACGTAAAATAAGCAAATCAAAAAAGCCCACGATTGTGGTAAAATCCGCTTTTTTTGACCTGCTTATCGAAGCCGTATGGAATGAATCATAGGAACGAGCCTCCTCTTCTTTTATTGAATTGAATAATACCATGAGGTTCTTACAGCGTCAACCTGAAGCAGCATTTGGTTCCAGTAATCTGTTGCGACTTCAATGGAATATGTTTTTTTTCTCACAACTGCGGTTTGAACATGACCATTTAATCCAATTGTCCATTGAGTTTTGCTTTAAAAACGATAATTGCTAAGCCAATAATTAAAAATAACCACCCTAAAGCAGATAATGCTTTGTTGGTAGTTCGATAAGGATACCCCCAATTCGGCCCTCCTGTATATTTGGTTGTTACGATTAATAATAACAAGCCAATCGCCGCAACCACAATGCCGGCTAGAATAATGTAATCCATATTTGATCTCCTCATTCAATGAAAATAAAAGAACCCTAAGAAAAAAATAGTACCGATGTCATCTTTGCTTGGCAGGAACATTCAAACGGCTCCTATTAGCTTCATGACAACTATAGTTATAGCTGGAACAATAGAGTTTATTGAATTAAAAATCCAGTGTACGATTATATTTGACCATATATTTTTATATACGAGGTATATCACAGCAAAGTATGCCCCTATGATCATATAAGGAATCGTTTGTATCCAGTCGCCATTAAAATTATTGATATGAATTAGCCCGAATAAAATCGAAGACACAAAAAACATCAACAATTTTAACAGGGTTGAATTGAATTTTCCGAATAATAAATAACGAAAGGTCAACTCCTCAGCGAATGGAGCAATAAAAGGCTGAATTGAACCAATTAACATCATACTAACCATCGCGTTAGATAAACTATATGTATCATTAACAGACAAAGGTTTATCCATAAGAGAACGAGTTAAACTTAAAATTCCAAAAGCGCCGAGCACAAGTAAAGCGTTGAAAAACAATTTTATCCATAGTTTATTTTGTTTGTAGTGTTTCCATTGGGAACTTAAGAAATCTTTATACAGCCATATCATAACTAGAAAGCCTGTAAGAAAGATACCCAAACTTAGAGTTATGCCTAATAGTTGATTTTTCTCTAAGGAGAATTGTCCTAATACTGTGCCAAGTAATATCTCTATAGGTATGATAGATACCCCTATAAAGTCCTTTTTGTTCCATCCAATCCTATTACTCACGTTTATCAGTCCTCGTATAAAATTCATCGTGCCCACTATTGTTTATTCATATAGAATATAAATTCGATATTCTATATAATTCCACAAAATTTTAAAAAATAATCTTGTTAGAGAACTTGAATTGATGCTATTCTTCTCCAGAGAGCACTATTTCTCAGGGAAGTTAAATTTTGCTATATACATGCTATAGCATGTAAAGGATATTATAATGAACATGGGATGTCAATAACACCCCTTTGACAGACCTAATTTTAGATATCTTAAACGATTCTAAAGTACGCGTTAACTCACGAGAAGATGTTATAACTGACTAGGCTACGGCTCTAGGACACGCACTCAACTGTCTAAAACCATACACAAAAAAGCCGCTAAACAAGCGGCCTTCTTGTGTAGAACCCAAATTATAGACTTCGAAACCTTTGTATCTTAAAGGATAAATATAATACATTTGAGAAGCTATGCCCCTGCATCTTCAACGAGCATTTCAAGCTTCATCACATGTACACGCGAGATTCGTTTGTGTTCCGTCTCCTCAATAATAAACAGATATCCATCATACTCCACGGATTGGCCAATTTCAGGAGGAATCGCATCCACTCTGGAATATAACCAGCCGCCAATCGTATCGTAATCCGTTCGATCCATCTCGATACCGAATCGTTCACTAACTTCTTCAATCAGCATTAATCCGTCAATCGAGTATTCCATCTCATTCACTTGTTCAATGGTCGGACGTTCCTGATCGAATTCATCCTGAATCTCACCAACAATCTCTTCCATGATATCTTCAAGCGTGACCATGCCGGAGGTTCCCCCGTATTCATCGATCAGAACAGCAATTTGTGTTTTGCTACGCTGCATACGCTTGAGCAGATCACTAATTAACGTCGTATCAGGCACAGCCAGAATCGGACGAATCACGGATATGGTTTCTGTTAACTGTGAACGCATCAGATCCTTAATGTGAATAAAGCCGATAATATGGTCCTTGTCTCCGTTATATACCGGATACCGGGTACGCATGCTTTCGCTCGCAATCTCCATATTTTCCAGCATGGACTGATTGGCGTTGAGACAGATCATTTCCGTCCGCGGAATCATGATTTCACGGGCGGTTGTATCCGTAAAATCAAATATATTATCAACAAGTGCTAATTCAGTGTTATCAATTAAACCGCTCTTATTGCTTTCTTTCATGAGAATACGTATTTCATCTTCACTATGCGCTTCATCCAGTTCTGAAGCAGGTGCCATCCGAAACAATCTGAGCAAGGCATTAGCCATGCCGTTCAGCACCCAGATAAAAGGATACATCAATTTGTAAAAGAAGGTCAGCAGTGCCGCAGACCACAGTGTAATGGCCTCTGACTTGCGGATTGCCATCGTTTTGGGAGCCAGTTCACCCAGGACAATATGCAAAATCGTAATAATGACAAACGCAATGACAATCGAGATGCCATGCACATATACCGGACCCAGTCCAAATGCCGTAAATACAGGCTCCAGCAGTCGTGCAATGACGGGCTCTCCCAGCCATCCAAGTCCTAGTGAAGCTAACGTAATGCCTAGCTGACAAGCTGACAAATACGCGTCCATATTACGAATAATGTTTGACGCATATTTCGCATTTCGATTACCCGCTTCTACTAAAGCCTCAATTCGGCTACTCCGCACCTTGACCATTGCAAATTCTGCCGAGACAAAGAAACCATTCATTAATACCAGTAAACCAATTAAAAACAAGCTCATAATACTCGGTAAGGGGTCACTCAAATGTTCTTCCTATTCGCCGTTATCGTTCGGCAAATAGGTCCACCTCCTTCGAAAATGTAGGATATTAGCCATTCTGCCGTTCATATGCAATTTCAACTTCCCAATGCTTCCACCTCCTGCTGTTTGCGCCATAATAACATGGATATACTTCTTTTATTATATAATTCTACACTACACAGTCAATCCGTGTCCTATGACACCTAAAAGGCCAAATCGACAAAATTCGTTTACAAAAGTAGTGATTTCGCTGTTTTATTCACATTTTATGAATTCAGGAAGTCATCTTTATTTTTCGCGAAACATCTCCTTGGCTACGTTAAGAAAAGCCTGTACCCCTGGATAAACATATTCCGTTGCCGGGAAAGCAAGCGTGTTAGAAAGAAGAAAGCCGCCCCAAGTAGAATTATTCTACACTCGGGACAGCTTTATCATGCTTCCTTGTTTTTAATTGAGACTCGAACGATTCTTACTTCTCGCATAGCATCTTTTCAGCCGGGTTCCAGCGCCAAGTCAAATGATGGCTCTCAACATGTAGGCCACCGACCCAATATTCATCCTCTCTGAAGGTAGTCCAGTCGACTTCACCATTCATTACCTGAACCCCGAGTTCCGTCAGAGACAATACAGCATCACGAAATGCTTGATCATACTGGTTATACTTCGGAAAACTTGCCGCTCCTGTCATGCGGATAAGTGCAGCTGGCCCTTCCGACATCCGCTTCAGATGTGCCCAGTATTCCAGATCACCCATGCCGAGCACATGCAACTTGTCTCCTACCTTACGAAACAGGTCGTACGGACGATGAATACCTGCTCTGATGGTTTCCAATGTGGTCTGTTCAATACAACCTAAGCCATTGGTTACGGAAGGCAACCTGGACAGATGCGCCTCGAATGCTGCTTTTGCAAATGGGAGTTCATTCATTCCGGACTTTAAGTATTCTTGATGCAACCAAATGTCAGATGAACTGTACGCTTCCCAGAACTGTTTTCCAGCCTGAAGTTCCTGTTTTTCAATGACATGCCAGTTGCCTGACAAACTTCCGATCTGCTTGGGAGTAAGCTGTCCCAGTCCTCTGAAATGCTCTACCTCGGGGTACGAATCGATGCAAAGGAGATTCAGACGTATGTTCTGTAGATCTTGTCCGCTAAAATAATGTAACAAATAGGATAACATCGTTTGATCATAAAGGTCATACTCGAACCATAACACAATCTCTTTATACTGCTGTAACGAACGAAGCTTCTCATCTAATGACTCAATCTGCAAATATACTTTCTGCGGTATGCCCAGTTCCTCTTCCAGTACAACAGCACGATGCTGACGTGCGCTCCTGTCCGCCATAGCTGTAGTTACAGGACCATACGTGTACAATTCCCTCCAAACGAGAATGTCTCCTTGTATACCGCTTTCGCGTAAGCGATTGGCCGCATGATCCCCATTCATAATATGCAACATGCCTTTTCCTCCTTCATGAAGTTCATTGAACACGGATGCCAGATTTCGTATAGGCAGTGAACGCTTGAGTTTTGTTCGGGCATCAAACAGCCTTTTCTTTAATGCAGATACATTCACATCAAGAAAGTCCGATATTTCTTTGAGCGTGTAGCCTTGAAAATAAAACAGCTCCACCACAACTTGCATCGATGATGGCAACTGGGCAATTGAACGACGTAGCGTTTCCTGCAACTCCTTCTGGATCGCTTGAGCTTCTGGATTACGGGTCTGATCTTCTTCAAGGAATACAGTCTCTACTTCTTGCATAGGAACCACCGAATGCCGCTTGCGTCTGAGCCAGCGATAACATTGCCTTTCAACAATGATTTTGAACCATCCCGGAAAAGCTTCCGGCTTCTCCAATTTGAACAGATTGGCAAATGCTTCGGTAAACGCCTCCTGAACAACATCCTCCGCGCCATATGCATCCTGTAACTGCTGATAGGCCACGGCAAGTGCCATTCCTCGAAAATGCGTCACCAGTTGCTCATAAGCTTCCGTTTCTCCCTGTATTGCTCCTTCAATCCATGATTTCAATACCGCGGACTCCCTTCATCTGTCGTTCATTACTGTCTGAACTTGTATATCTATTGCTTCACTTTTGTGTTCTCATATGTAAGTGCCTTGAACTCTTGATTAGGTTACTTTATTTTCGACTACAAATGCAAAAGCCGTCCTGTTTGCAGATGTGAACTGCATTCAGGACAGCATGGATAGACTTATGTGTTGGTATTAACGGAGAATTAACGTCTGCTTGGCGCTTGCGGATAGTTGCCAACAACGCCCGGATATTGATACAGCAATGGCTCATCAAACGTTGCATAGTCGAAGTTAACCATCAGCAACATGATTCTTCTGCCTGTTTTAGGATCACTGATAATGATGTGGTCACGTCCAGCTGCTTCGATAATCCCTTGGAAAATACGAGCATTCCACTCTTTGTTTCCTTCGTATGTCATGTAGAATGTGCCGAATTTACCCAGGTTCAAACGCAAAATATTTTCAATGTATGATTGCTCAAACTGTGGAGCTGTAGTGGAAACGACCGTTCCTGACGGTGTCATTGGGCTTCCGCTGGATACGAGTGGCGGTACGCTGGTGGAGCTAGGAGATACCATGCCAGGTGATACCATGCCGGGTGTTGGTGCCATCGACGGCATGCCATTACCGACTTTATAAGATGTTCCCTGAACTTGAGAATTCGCTTGTGTCCCTAATACTGAATTGGCTTGTGCGCCCAATACGGAGTTGGCTTGTTGCCCCATAGTTTGAGTTGGTTGATAAGGTGTGTTAATCACAATAATTCCTCCCTGAATATGAAAATTGGTAATGGATTAATAGACGTCCGGACAGTCTTCCCCGGTTGGACTAAAGAAACAATGCGCCTTGAAACGTCCCGTGTTGGGCTGGTTATACCACGTCGCCGGACAATCTCCAACTGGTCTGAAAAACCATAGCGAGTTGCTCGCCGGCCAGAAACGCTCGCCGTTAATGACCCGTTGTGCCAACCGAATCTCGGATTGTCTCGCCCGCTGATAGAAGTATCCCTTCTGCGTCGACTCAAAGCCCCCCGGATTCTGAAAGACCATGCGGTTCATATCACGGATGTTGCCAAAATCCAAGCAGTCCGCCAGCACACGATTCACGCCAACATTGCCTACCAGCAACATGCCTTGTTCCCCGTCACCCTCGGCTTCTGCACGCATTAGTCTAGCCAGGAGCTTGACGTCTTCCGAGTTGGTCTTAATTACTGCCATCGTCTGTTCCCTCCCTTGTAGCAGCTGTTCATCACCGTACATCGTATTGTGCAGGAGCCTATTCGGTGACACAATTCCAGATTTTTTCCATAAAAAAAGCCCGGAACCTCACGCAAGGTGAAGTCCCAAAGCCTTTTCCAACTAACACAAATTAATTTTGCTATGCTCTTGAATCCCGTTAAGGTTTGGCTTCAATCCAGTAATCATAAGCATGGACCAGATTGCCTTTGTAAGCCTTGTATTTAGAGAGCAGGTCTGGCAGTTTGATGAGCTGACTCTCCATCTCATCGGCTCCTTTTTCGTGAAATGAAATATGTGTACCTTCAAAATTTTCTTTCATTTCGACGGAAATAAGCAATGATTTACCCAGACGATCTGCAATCTCCATTTCCTGACTTACGACTGCAGCAATCCCGTTAGAACCTTCTGCAGTGTTACGGAATGCCATCAAGGATACATGATCAAGCGTATCAATCATGAACTCGGTAACAGAGATATCCTTTCCTGGTAGCGGGTAGGTATCCAGCCACACCGCAAGATCCGCACTGGTTTCAAGGCTGCTGTCTTTCTTCGTTTCTTCTTGGAAATAGGCGATATTCGATGCCCACTCGGTCAGCAACGTATTCCGGTTAGCCTCCCATTCGGGCAACGTATACGGCTCGATATCCAGATGGATGCCCTCGAACCGCTCATCCGGTTCCACTTCGGCATTGTAGTTTTTCACATAATCGATCAGTCGTTTGATCCGAGGACGATTCTCCTTTTTGCCCCAGATCGGATGTCCACCCATCGCATGAACTTCGATCCCCTGAGCTTTCGCTCTTTTTACAAAACTGCGATAACTGGAGTAGCGCTGATCCAGATCAAGCCGTACGTATAACCAGTTAATCTTTTGCTGCTTGGCAAAAGCCAGAATGTGATCGCCGCCATCATCCGTCACTTGTGAAGCCTCCCAGATATAGGTGCCGCGAATTTCAGGTGCACTGGCAGGAGGGTTCACTGGTTTCTCTGGCGGTGTCTGTTCTCCTGGCTCCAGTTCCCCCCAATACGTCAAATCATGGACAGCTGAACCGGCATAGGACTTATGTTCCCGAAATGCAGTTGCGACCTCTTGGAGCGCATTCTCCAGCTGCGCTGAGCCTTTGCCCGCAAAACTGGTAAACTCTTCACCTGGCATCGGCTTGGTGTTTACTCCCACGGTAACACTTGTCCCGCTCGCGTCTGCCCACTGCATCTCCTGTTCAATTATACGAATAATTCCGTTACTTCCTTGTGCATTATCCCGGTAAGCAAGCAGGGTCACATGGTCTACATTTTGAATAAACCAGTGTGACAATGCTTCGTTATCTGCATCATCTGCTGTACGATCACCCTTGACCGTGTATGAATCGAGCCAGAAAGGCAGATCTACATGCACGGCTATTCCGCCATCCTGTTTGGCCTGATTTAAAACCATTTTCATATTGCTGATCCAGGATTGCACCAATGGTTTGGCGTCTTCCTTCCATGCAGGCAACACGTATGGTTTAACATCCAGATGGATTGCATCAAAACGTTCACTTGCTTCCACAGCCTGATTGTAATCCTGCACCCATGAAGTTAATCGAAGCATCGGACCCTCGCGGCCTTGAACACCCCAGGAAGGATCACCGCCCAGTGCCTCAATGGCAATACCTTTACGATCCGCTTTGGCAATAAATGCTCGATACACCTCATTGGATATGGTCGTGTCTACGTTTACATACAGCCGATTAATCTTATGTTTAGCCGCATTTTCCAGCAGCTCATCTCCTGCACTCTTAACAGACTGTGCCTGCCATACCCAGGCTGCCCGTATATCCACATCTTCAGCTGTAGCAGGTGACTTGATCCCGATCATTATCATTCCTCCGATCAGTAATAACAGCCAAAATACTTTCCGGGACGTTTTCCCGAACATACACTCCCTCCATTCCTGTTCTGTTGTAAAATCACATTCATTATAGCAACCGAGTTATCAAAAACAAATAAGCCCAAGTGCTTAACTTGGGCTTATTCCAGCTTCGAGGGATATCGAAAGACCGGCTTCGGGGCGACGTCCCGGTTCTAGTCCTCATATATCATTTTTCGGGTCATGCCTCCATCAACTACGAGATTAGTCCCTGTGACAAAGGTATTAGCAGGGTCGGACAAATACAGACAGGCCCTTGAAATATCCGATGGCACCCCCACCCGACCGGATGGATGCTGCTCGTGGTCTTCCGCTTTGAGTTTGGACACATCTCCAGTCTCAATCCAGCCGGGACTGATACAATTGACCCGAATTTGGTCCTTACCAAGTGAGACTGCCATCGCATGTGTCAGCGCTGTAATTGCACCTTTTGATGCGGCATATGCCTCGCTATTCGGCTCAGACATTAGTGAACGGGTCGAAGCCATATTTACGATGGCACCGCCATGTTCATTTTTTTTCATATGCCGGGCCGCCTCCCGACTTGCCAGAAAACAGCTCCTTACATTCGTATTGAGCACATCGTCCCATTCATCCACCGTTAGCTCATAGGGCGATTCCCCCCTGGACACTCCAGCATTATTCACCAATACATCAACCTGTTTGAACTCTTTCACTGTGGTATCGAATAGCTGCTGAATATCTTGCTCTTTCCGCACATCACACTGCACAAAGATCGCTTCGCCGCCCTCATTGCGGATCGAAGCCGCTGCCGCTGCTCCCTCGGCTTCCTGAACATCGGCAAGCACGACTCTAGCCCCGGCAACCGCATAAGCTTCTGCCACACTTCGTCCAATTCCCTGAGCCGCTCCCGTGACAACAACAACTTGATCTGTAAATGACATGACCATATTCCTCCTCTGGTAAGACTCTCTTTTTAATTTGATATACTTATTACCTCGTTCTTTTCTTATCGATTTCCACTAACTCTATACTAATATACAAACACGTTCGCCCCTTTAAGAAACGCTTGTCCCCTAATCCGTCAAAAAAAGCTTACGCCATTCGAGCGCAAGCTACTCCATTTTCAACTTCTTTTAACCTCGTAAACGTTCAGTGTACAGACGATTCGTGCGTTCAAATCCAATATACCGGGTTCCCTTGAAGGAGAGCCGTCCTTCATCCCCTTCGGCACACATACCATACTCTTCGCCATTCACTTTGAATTCCAAGCGGTCACCGCTCTCTACTTCAAAAGTGACGTAATACAACGTTCGTGCGGCATTTGTGGTGCCGGATTCGGAAGGCGACTGGCTCATCTTAACCCGTCTGCTAGTGATGCGAGAGTGTACAGTCAGCAGAGGCTCTGCATTGTTGCGCCCCCACCTCCATACTTCTTTGCCCATTGATAACAGCACGATACCCAGAATCAGGACAAATGCCACCGGAAAGACGGTTCCAAACAAATCAAACATCCAGGATGATTCAATGCCCATGTCTCTCCCCTCCGTTCATACTTGGGACAGCCGGAGTCTTGACCCGTCTTCTGTAATGTATATGCGGACGAACACAGAACTTGTTAACCTGATGAAATATTTACATCGTATATCTTAGGTGTAGCACGATCGATTAGATCTTGAACATAACTCAGCCACGCTTCAACCGTTCTATAGCACAATTTTTTACGCAGATTTATCTAAAGAATCAGGTTTGGGCTCAATCACGATATAGGAGTTGCGAGTGAAAGGAAGCCATGTGTTCCATAACGACTCCAGTTCATTTACGCTTATCTTTCGATTGTAATGCACTTCATCACAATTTCGCTTGAAATCCAGAGACTCTGCCAGATAAAAATGAGTTTCATCATACCCGACAACAGGCACAAAGTGCAAAAATCGCCGGTCCGAATGAACCCTGATGAACAGAATGACAGGCACGCCGCGGCTGATCTGCTTTCTTAACGTAGTGACATTACCACGCAAATACGTTGCAGAGTAGCCGAGTTTTTTGAAAAACACAATTATCGCTTTTGGATAAAAGGTGCCATCCAGTAATTTGCGCGGATACCTCCGATAAAGCTCATCTCCTTCGGATTCGATACCAAAATGTCTTAACACATACGCACTGGAAAATGCAGCACATTCGACGTTCTTCTGTACCTCCGTCCTATTGGGGGACGAAATGAAGTATGTAGAGGGTATTTTTACGCTGTACATATGATCTTTCTTTGGAAGACTATAATAGCGATAAATTAACCAGAAGATTGCCAGCCATAAGATCATGTTGAATATCATTTCGAACCTTCCTCCTGCCAATCACTGGACAATAAACTGTACGTCACAATGTTCTCATAATGATCATATAACCACTGAGCCTGTCTGGATATGCCCTCGTTTATAAATCCCATCTTCTCAGGTATGGCTCTGCTTTTGATGTTGTTCTCTGAACATTGAATAATAATTCGATTTAATCTCAGATCATTAAACAGATATGTACTCAATTTTTGAATGGATATTGTGATAATGCCTTTCCCTTGAGCCGATTCCGATAGGAAATATCCAATGCTCGTCACTTTATTTTTCCAATCGATATAATGCAAACCTATCATACCCACCAACTCTTCGTTAAACCATACTCCTGCATCGAAACCATTTCTTTCTTCGTAGTTACGTGTCCACATTTCAATGACAGTATCCAAATCCTCAGGAGATTGTCGTTTATCAACCCACAACAGCCACTTTCTTAGAATCACTCGGTTCTCATCAATTAAGGAGTATAGTTCATCTCGATCTTGTGATTGTATAAGCTTTAACTGAATAGAATCATTGACTTGAAAAGGGAGCATGCGAACCCTCCGATCATCCATATATGTTACGTTCTAAACATTTTCGTCATCGAGACATCCAACTTTTCTACCAGTTCGCTCTGACCCACTCTTCAATCTGTTTTGCCGCTTCCTCAGAAGACAAATCGGTTGTATCCACCGTTGGCATCGCCGGGTCAAAGGCTTTATCCGCGTTCTGCAACAACCAGTTCGCAAAATTACGATGATCTTCAATCGCATTTTCGTCCCAGCCCCGTGCCTGCAACCGCATTTCACGCGTGGCCGATGACACCGTTGTTTTGCCCGTACCGCTCGCGCCTGTGATTACAAATAAAGGTAGTTTACTCATTAGAATATTCCTCCTGTTGTCGTCTTATAAGCTCTAATCTCGCTGTGAATCGATAGAATGCCATTCCTCAGTCCTTAGGCCGTACATCACTCGATGTAGAAATCTCCCATTCAAAAACTCATAATCTCGTAGCTCACCTTCACGTTGAAAACCCAGCTTCTCGGGTATAGCACGACTTCTCCGATTGTCCGTTGCCGCACCAATCTCCACTTTATTTAATCCAAGCTGCTCAAAAGCGTGCTCAATCAGTACGTTGACTGCTTTCGTGATGAGTCCATTCCCCTCATATTCCTGACCAAGCCAATAACCAATCTCAGCCTTCCTGTTTTCAAGGTCAATATCACAATATCCAATCGAACCCGCCAGTTCACCTTGGAACCAGATCCCTAACCAGTATCCTTCCTCTCGTGCGTAACGCAGACGAGTTCGTTCAATAAAACCGGCTGAATCCTCTTCAGTCAAAGTCATGTCAGGAATTCTGAGCCAAGCTCCGAGATGTTCCCGGTTACGATCAATCAACTGAAATAACGCTGCTGCGTCATTGGATGTAAACAGCGATAGATACGCTGTATCCGTAACATCTAAGGTGTGCTTAAACATGTTGAACCCTCCCAAACGTTTATTCTAAAGCCTCCTTAATCTGCTACCAGCCAGCTTCAAATCTTAAATCGGTCGATATTCCCCTTCGAAATGAAATTGGTAGTCATTACTGATCCGAATGTATCCAAGAATACAGTCACCTCTGGATCTGTTCACGATGTCCGAGTAGTTGTGATTATCCACGTTTCCTTCTGCGACGAGTAAATAATCGCCCTCACAAGACAAAACGATACCAATGTGATCATGCGAGTCATCGGACAGCAGTTTTTCATATACGACCAAGTCACCACGCTCTGGCTTGAAACCATCTTCCTGATCAAGATAGAAAAATCCAGTTTCAGGTAATCTCGACCAGTCCAGCCATGCTCCAACTCCAGCTAAACGATACGTCCGGTTGGGATAACGAATAGGCAGCTTAATGTCAACCTGCATACAGCAATGATACACAAAAGCCGCGCACCAATTATCCTTAAGTATCGTGTGAATATCGGGGTCCGGCCAATACTGGCAAATCTGCCGAAAGTGTTCATTCTCTGGAACTCCGATAATCTTTTGCTCGGCCAACTTTTCTGCAACATCAGCAAGGGCTGAGCGTCTTTGTTCACAGTAATCCTGTTTTTCTACCGTTGAGCCTGTGGAATGCATTTCATCCACCTCAACCGTCATTCCAAGCTCATGCAATATATGATGTAATCTGACCTTCTCCATCCTTGCCTTCGTTAAACTCTGTCTTACAGGAGAGAAGTTCATATGTAAATGGATCGCATCTTTTAAAATCTCTTCGTACGACCCCTGAACCTGCTGACATGCCTCTTGAACAAAAATCGAATTCAGTATGATATACAATTCTTCCTCACTGAATAGCTGTAAACCCCGGAGTAGCTGCCTTGCAGTATCTGCGCTATTAGGACCCGGGAAAACATTGATCCCGGTTCTGTAAAGGTAACATCCGTGAAGCAAACCTGTGATCGCGGCCAGTTCCTGGTTTACTCCTCTTCGAGTCGCAAGCAAGGAAGCGAAACTGGACACACCAACAAGTTGGATCCACACCTCTTCTTGACCCGGGAACCCTTCGTGAGACATTGTGCGAATAACACGTGACACTTCGTCTATTCTATTATTTCGGGTTCCTATAGTACCACCTGTGTTCATCTCATCGCAACCCTTCAACATTCTTGTGCGTCATCCGGCTACTCGCAAAAGCAAAGTAACAACTTCGCAGAGCCAAGCAAACCAACTCTACAGCAGCTGCTTTTTCAAATCCATCCGTATGTACGTTTTCTCGTAACTTGAACCATCTTCATTGTAGTAAACAGCCTGTTTGGAGTAAGGTTCAGAGATGGCATGATAACCGTGCTTCGAGATCAGCTTGATCATTCTGGGATTTTCGACAGGATCAACGCTCACAAACATTTCGCTATAACCCAATTCTTTCGCACGTTCTTCTCTATACCGAATCAATGCTGACCCGGCACCCTGACCGCGATATATTTCCTTAACGTACAGATCACTTAATTTAGGAACCAGCTTTCCTTGTAATTTAAGAACTCCAAACCCCATGATGACGCTATCCTCATCCTCGGTTTCAGCAAGGACTACAATGACTTCTTTATTTTCCTGCTGTTTCATGTAGGACATGAATAAGGTCTCGTTGTTTCGAACAGAACAGAGTCCTACGATGTCCCTGGCGACAGCTGTTCTTACGCTATATTTCATGAATCTGTACCTCCACAATCCGTTCACGACATTACTGACAAAGTCTCTCCAAAATAACAGCCACCCCGTCATTTTCATTCGTTTCTGTTATCTCTTTCGCTCTGCATTTTAAATCCTGAGTGGCATTCCCCATCGCCACAGGCCAACCACATTGATCAAACAGACCGATATCGTTTACATCATCCCCAAACACCATCACATCTTGCATTGCAACACCCATGGCGTCACAGATCACAGAGACGGCATGTTCCTTGGATGCATTCAACGCCGAGACTTGTGTTAATTCACCTTGATCCGTGATCAATATGTTTAATTTTCCTTCAAAGCATTCTTGAAAAGCCACCCGGTCCAGATTGCCTGTGAAAAGGATCTTGGATGCTTCTTGCTGTTTAAGCTCCATTAAAGACCTGACCATATGTTGCCCTTTTACTTTCATGATGGTCTCTGCATCATAAGGCTTCAAACTCATCCATACATCTCTCACTTCTAAACTAATGTCCAGATTCGGATTACATGCCAGACAATAGTCTAGAACCTCTGCAGTTAACGCAGGTGTGATTCCAATGTGATTTTGTTTTCCAGTATGTCTGCAATTTGTATACGCGCCGTTATAATACACAAATGAACCAAGCTCCAGCAATTTTTCCGGCAAAAAAGCTTTCACTGCCCTCGGCGGACGCGCCGTTGCAAATATGAATTTCATTCCACGATGGGCACAGTTCAAGATCGCCTTTACGTTTCGCTCGGAAACTTCTTTGTTAGCCATCAAAAGTGTTCCGTCCAAATCTACAATAATTACCGGGAATTCCATGGCACAGCCCCTGTCTCACTTTTGTGCACTTTTTAGAAAAAGTTATATATTCCATCTTCGAAATACCGATACTCTTCCTCCGTCAATCTCCGCTTGCCATACGCATCGTAAAAAATATCTTTATCCCGCTCATCCTCGAAGGCATTCGTTTTTGGACGAATGGCCAAAGCCACGTCATACCGGGGATCACCATGAGCCGCCCCCGACCAATCGATTATTCCCATGACTTCGCCGTTATGGACGAGTACATTATCGATAGTGAAGTCTCCATGTATTAAGGTGGGCGCCATATCGCCTGGTCGGTTTATTTTTAAATGAGCAAGTAGTTCTTCGGTTCCGTCTACTGAATAATGAGCCAGATTATACTCTGCTTTCGTTAATATATGATCAAGCCAAGCGTGCTCCACCTGTTGCCATTCGATCGGACATGGACATTCATGCAGTTGTTTCAAACAACGTCCGAAGCTGACAATCGCCTTTTCTTTATCTTTCTCAGGCGGATAACCGGCAAGAAATTGTCTCAACGATATTCCATCCACATAATCCATCAATAGCCATCTAGATTGATGCTCTGCATAAAATGAATGCGTTTTCGGAATAGGTAATCCCTTTCCATGAAGAAGCTGCATTGCGATATATTCGTCAGATAACCATTCGTTGTAGAGTTCATGCTCTGTTTTCTTGATAACATATCTCTGATCTGCTGTCTCCAGAACGGCAACGGTAGACGTGTGACCTTGCCGTGGAAACGTAATTCGCTGTACGGTTCCAATCTGCCCCAATATCTTCGATGGAATATCTGCGAGTTGCATGGGATTCCCTCCTCCACCTAAGTGAGATGTTTAGTACAGTTATAGAGCGAGCAATCCCACCGAGGAGTTCCACTATGCAAGTGAGTTACTGATGTGTTTAATAGATTTTCTCTGATATCAATATGTGAAAGAAGTCTTTTCATGGTTAGGCTGAGAAATGCCCCGTGGCTTACAACTAATATGTTCTCCCCTGAATGCCGGTTAGCTAAGTCGGCAAGACACTGCCTTCCCCTTTTTAGGATCGATTCTTGAGATTCAATCCCCAAATCCAGCTTGGACCAGCCATACCCCCACCGATCTACACGTTCTTGTTCCGTCGTACCTTCAATCTGGCCACAGTCCATCTCGCGTAACCGCTCATCTACACGTATTTCAATCGAAATAGCTTTGCTAAGTATAGATGCCGTTTCCAATGCTCTCGATAAATCACTTGAATAGATGTAATGCCATTGTTCCGATCGAATTCGGTCAGCAAGCAAATGTGCCTGTCTTCTCCCCTCTGCATTGAGCGGGATATCGGTATGCCCTTGTGTCCGGTATTCATCATTCCAGTCCGTTGCACCGTGGCGGATAACGCCGATCATAGCCATATGTATTCCTCTTTTCTAGATACACTCATGCATCACTGCATCTTCCATGTAAAACGAAGCTAACACATACATCTAGTATTCGTCAATGATTGGTAGCGTGCACTTATTAATTCGCACAACATAGAATCCTCGTATATGTATTTTCTCTATCAATCTCAACTTCAATTTGTATATTCACAACTGATGTATTATCATCAGCAAGGTATTTCTGTAATTTGTCGCTCATTTCATTATTCGCTATATTTCATTTTTCATAAAAAATAGCCTGAAGAACTGCTCCCCAGAGCAGTCTTCAGGCTATTTCAGTCTATCTATTTTACGGTGATGTAATACATAATGGTATCTCCACCAGGAAGATCTGCCACAACTGCAACACTACCTGGCTTCAAGCCTATGACTAATCCTTGTCTATTTAGATAAATAGCGTCGTATGGTGGAGCACTGGAAATAAAAAATCCAGAACCTGTGAGATTAATCGACTCACCAACTTTAATAGTAATCTCAGTGTAATAGTTGTCTTTGGCCGGTACAGCTTGGTTAACCACATTCATAGCCGGATTTTCATTAACTGCTGTACTACTGTTAGCAAAAGAAGTTGACCCTAAGGAGAAACAAGCAGTTAGCGATAACAAACCTAATAATAATTTCTTTTTCAAAATTATCACTCCTTATTATGGAATATATATCCATTATATAGGAATAGATAAATAAATCAATCAATATATTCTATTTTTATATAATAATTTGAAATTAATAGTAAAATCCATACCTCTACACTATGTCTTCAGGGAATTACTCTATAACTCGAAGTCCGTAACCGGAATAAGGACAATAATATTTTCTTTATATACAAAGTGTTGCAGGATATGTGATTTTCTCTGTGATTTTTTCAAAAGAAAAACCCCCTTTCGGGGGTCAATCGTTGATACAGCGCTATTTTCATCTCCACTTTCTTTCACTATGCGTACATCATGTCCATGAATCCGCGTGTTACATCCACGCCTTCCGCTTGTTCCGGCTGATCTGTCTCTGCATGTGCAGCCATGCAAGCTTTCACGGCTTCTTCCGTAGTACAACGATTAGCATCGTCACATGTATAGCATAAGTGAAGCATGTATCTTGTTAATTCATCCGCCTGCGTGAATTGAGTTTGACCGTTGGTTCTCATCTTCATCACTCCTTTTCTTCTTGAGTTAAATATAACATCATCTTCATGATTTATTTGTGATTAATTTCACAATGTATCAAAAAAATAAAATAAAAATAAAGGGAAAACCTCATTCGAGATCTCCCCCTTACATTTTCCGCTCATATGCTACTTACGTCCCCCTAGATTTAATTCAGATTAATGCTCGATCTCATTCGTTAAACGGAGCAGCGGCATATTAAAGTACTTTCCAATGTTCTCCGCCATCTACAGTTTGCAATAGTAGCGATCGTTTGGCATCGGTATTCTCCACCAAGATCCAGCCGAGCTTCGGCGATACCATCTGCATTTTCACAATCTCAGGGTAGTCTTTGAAAATCTTTTCTAACACACTGCTCGTAGGGTAGGCTGTCCATGTTTTGCCTGTATCCTTCGAATAATACATAATGCCCTTCTGCATCGCCCAACCTTCCGATGGACTCAGAAATACAGGCGCCAGGTTGCGGTTAATCCCTGTTTGCTTATCCAGATTAAATGAATACGGCTTCCAACTTACGCCACCATCAGCTGTGAAGAAACCGCTGAACGTTATGCTCTCTCCGCTGGCACATGACATGGACATCCAGGCCGACTTCGCTTCACGTCCAAAAAATTGAGGTGCACTGATCGTGAAATTACCGCAGGCTTTGAATTTATCCCGGTCAAAAAAGGAAGAACCCGTTCGCCACTGTTCGCCACCATCTGATGTCACGTACAGCTTCGGTGTACCGAACTCTATGGCACTCAGGAATCCATGCTTGGAGTCCGAAAACGTCATGCCCGTGGTGTAGCCACGTCTTGAAATTTCACCCGTTTGGGATTTATCCTTGTCATCACTGGAAGTCATTCGCTCCCAAGTTGTACCTCCATCCTGAGTACGATACAGGTTTTTGTCCTGTTTACCAATTCCCGTATCGAGCGTCGTCAGAACCCAGCCTTTCTCGGGAGAGACAAAGGATATCGCTGTTACCTTATCCGTCTTCGACAAGGAAGACAAACTCCAGCTCACGCCTCCATTATTGGTACGTAGCACAATCGTATCTGTGCCTCCCATCCCCTCTCGAACAATCCAGCCATGCATACGATCTACAAAATAAATACTTTCTCCATATTTCGGATTAGCCGGGAATTGCACATTCTCTGAGGGCGAAATGTTGGTCCACGTTTTTCCCTGATCCTGAGTGTAATAGAGCCGGAGCGCATTACGCGTAACTCCCCAGGCCAAGCCCCCGTTATCATTAATGAGTTGAAAATCGGTCAAACGTGTCTGAATCTGATATTTGGCCATCTCCGCTGCTTCGGTGTTATTGTTTGCCGGGGGTACAACAGTAAGAGTCTGACCAACGTTACCGCTGTCATCCTGTTCCTGAGGTTCTGCAACTGGCGGCTGTTCCGTTTTGGTACAAGCAACCAGTAACATCATGATACCTATAGACAGCATTGCTGTCTGCGCGATTTTTTTCCATTGCAAGCGCAAGTGGGTTCCACCTCTCTCATTCATCAGACAGACGCGCATGTCTCTGTGACGAAGTTATATTTACGATTCATCAGAATCCACTGCTCCTATTCTACCACAAACTTCGACCTAAAGGCTCACACCGCCGGGGAACCTGCCGAATGTTGAATATTTTTGCCGATCATTGTCCTTGAATACCAATATGTAGACCTTTTTTGAATCATTTGAAGTCTATTTATCCACCTTTTTAGCGGATTTTCCCTGGTAATTAGTGCATGTTGTGAAAAAAGTTATAGACAAAACTCGCTTTATCTCCACATATCCCTTAATATGGAGGGTAGTATACCCAAAAAGGAGAGGATAAGATTATGACAACAAGTTCAGCATTGAAGCCCAGTCGTGTCGTTATTATCGGCATGGGTGCGGTAGGAACAACAACGGGATACACGCTTATGCTTAGACAGCGTTCGTCCGAGTTGGTATTTGTGGATGTGAATCATGACAAGGCAACCGGTGAAATGCTGGATATGAACCACGGTTTACCATTTACCGGGGGCGTTAAAGTGTGGGCAGGTGACTATTCCGACTGCAAAGATGCCGATATCATCATCATTACTGCGGGTGCTTCACAAAAGCCGGGCGAGACTAGAATTGATCTGCTGAAGAAAAATGCAAGCATTTTCAAAGACATCATTGATCGAATTACCGAAGTCAACTCGCACGGTATTTTGTTAATTGCTACGAACCCTGTCGATATCTTATCCTATACGTCCTGGAAACAAAGCGGCTGGCCGGCTTCCCGGGTCATTGGCTCAGGTACATTGCTGGACAGCGCACGATTCCGTTATCTGATCGGTAAAAATAAAGGCATCGACCCCCGCAGCATTCACGCTCACATCATCGGTGAACATGGGGATTCCGAGGTGCCTGTATGGAGTCTGGCAAACGTTGCGGGAACAGACCTTGAACTGGACGAAGAAACACAACAGGACATTTTCAACAGCACCAAAAATGCAGCTTACGAGATCATTAATGCCAAAGGAGCCACTTCCTACGCTATCGCTTTGGCACTCGATCGTATTGTGGCTGCCATTCTGGGTAACGAAGGCTCCGTTCTGAATGTTTCCACATTGCTTGAAGATTATAACGGCGTTTCTGATGTATATCTGGGTGTTCCTTGTGTCGTAGATCGCCATGGCGTGCGTGAAATTCTGCCGCTTCCGTTGAATGAAACCGAGAAATTGGCCTTTCAGGCATCTGCAAGCAAATTAAAAGAACAGATTGCCGGACTGGAATAACATATACACTTATCCATTAAAATAAGACCATTCAACAACTCTGCATAGAGTTCCGGATGGTCTTTTGATATGACGTGACAGGACGTTCCACTTCCTTACAAGAATATCGTTTAATCGATTAAAATAATTAATGATAATCATGAATGAGCTGAGCCTTTAACTTTTTATTATCTTCGGTTTACATAATAATAATGACGGAAACTAAAATTCAAATTTGATTGACAATCATACCTCCAACGATACCTAACAGAACAATGATCCATGGTGGGCATTTCCAGAAGTTCAGCAGTACAAACAAAATACATACCACCGCAAAATCAGCAGGCGACAATACAGCTGTTGTCCATAGCGGCTGGTAGAGTGCGGCTAACAGAAGACCTACTACTCCTGCATTGATTCCAGCTAACGCTCCTTGCATATGCGAATTACCGCGAAGCACATTCCAGAAGGGCAACGCACCGATAATGAGCAAAAATGCAGGTAAAAATATAGCGATTGTAGCAATAAACGCTCCTGCTCCGCCCATCGAAACTGCCCCAAGATACGCGGCAAATGTAAACAAGGGGCCAGGGACCGCTTGTGTTGCTCCATATCCAGCTAAAAAGTCATCTTTGCTCACTACACCGTGAGGTACGAGTTCCTGCTCAAGCAATGGCAATACGACATGTCCCCCGCCAAATACCATGGAACCTGCTCGGTACATCGAATCGAAAAGAGCGATCCACTCCATATTTATGGCCTGCCGCAGGATCGGCAACAGGATAAGCAGACCTGCAAAAGTGATTAAACACAGCACAGCCAAGCTACGGCGGATGGGCACATTCATTTTGATAACTGGAGTGACCGGAACATTGCGGTACATCCACCAGCCAATGAAACCTGAGAACAGGATTAATATGATCTGACTATATGGAACTGTCCATAGTAAAGCCGCTGTGGCCAATAACACAGCAATGGTAATCCTCACTTTGTCCGGGGTAAGCTTCTGAGCCATGCCAAGAATGGCATGAGCAACAATTACCACTGCTACGATTTTCAAACCGCTAATCCAACCCGCATGGCCCACATCGTAACCTTTTAAAATAAGCGCAAACGCCACTAATATGAGCACGGACGGAAGAGTGAATCCAATCCAAGCCATCAATCCACCAAGCAGACCTGCACGTATGACACCGATCCCAATCCCCACCTGACTACTGGCTGGTCCAGGGAGAAATTGACACAACGCCACTAGATCAGCATAACTCTGCTCGTCCATCCATTTTCGTTTGCGTATATACTCATTATGAAAATAGCCTAAATGCGCTGTCGGACCTCCGAAGGATGTCAGTCCCAGCTTAGCAGCAACGATAAGCACTTCCCACAGCGCCCGCCATCGGTTTGGTGTAACAGCCTGATCTTGATCATCCGAAGCAGGATTTCCCGTCTTCATGCTCGCCCATCTCTCCTAGCATGTCATGTGTTGTTGTCCAGATTTTTTTGGATTCTCTCCAACTTATATCGTTCGTTTTGTACTAATTCATCACTTCGTTAACCGGAAGTTTGACATCCAGCAAAGCCATCGCCTCTTCTTTTTCCCGGCTGGTAACATGGGTGTATACCGTTGTCGTTTGAATGGAGGCATGTCCGAGCAGTTCCTGTACGGTGCGCAGATCAGCTCCGCGCCGCAACATCATAGTGGCGAACGAGTGACGCAGCTTGTGGCTGGAATAGCTTTGACGCTGATGAACAGGAGCTTCCTGCTGGAAGCGTTCGAAGGTTTCAGTTGAGATGAGTTGAATGCTACGAATGGACAGACGCTTGCCTTTTTGCGATACAAACAGGGCCTCTTCCTTCTCGCCCCGCCACGGATTCAACCGTTCTTCAAGAGCCTGAGATAACACTTCTGCAACCGTTTCAGGAACCGGGATTGTTCTCCATTTTCTCCCCTTTCCGAACACATCGAGTGTGCGTCGCTCGGGGTTGTAGTCTTTACAATTAAGGGCATGCACTTCTCCCACCCGAAGTCCCATATAACCCATTAGCAGGAACAATGCCAGGTTGCGGGTGCGATATTTCCCTTCGACGGATGCCAAAAAGCGTGTCAAACCTCCTTCGTCCAGGAAGACTGGAGCACGATTTTTCTCGGTTTTGGACTTTTTGATGCCAGAAGCCGGATTGATCGCCAGCACTTCGAGTTCAATGAGTGACTTGTAGAAGCAGTTGACTGCCGCGTGTTTACGGTTCCGGGTAGCATCACTCACGCCACGCTCCCGTGCACGGGACAGAAAAGCAAGCACATGCAACTTCTTCACTTGCTCCAGCGATTTTCCTTGGATAGAAGTAAGGAATTCCGTTACGTCCCCCGTGTAAGATTTGACCGTATATCCGGTGTACCCGGCATCCTTCATCCAGATATGAAAGGCCTGCAACTCATCCCCATATTGCTCCTGAACCTCTTCATTGATCACCTGCTCTTGTCACCTCCACTGACTTCAAATGTACTGATTGACCTGCTATACTGACTGACGTGAATGCAATGTATTTCTATTTCAAAATCGGTTTACTATTTGCAGAACACAGACGCCTAACTTAGTGGAAAATCAACCTCTTCGACGATCACAACATCAGCCATCAGCGAAATCATCTCCGGTTTGCCCTCACGGCGTGTAAGTACAAAGGATGGGATCGGATTTTCATGAAGCTCATTAACCGATTCCGCCACCTGAACATACAGATCCAGAAGAACTGTCTCTCCTTCGCCTGGAATATCAATAACTGGCCAATCTTTGCGAATGCAATCCGCCCAAAAAGCAAGTTCATTCGCTGGAACAATGCTTAGCTGCTGCACTTTGGGATCAATCGGATATATTGCTTGCCGCTCAGGTTCATCCCCAAGCTTGTCCCATGGTAATGCATAATCACCTTGCTCGCTTGGTGGGGAATACAGGGAGTAACACCACGGAGTCATGCCCCATACAACCAGCATCAGTCCCTCTTCAAGCAATACATCCAGTCGGCCTTCCGTGAAATGTTCAATTAAATTATGATTACCTGGCCCGAGTAGTTCTTCTACTCGCTTCGCGAGACGACCCAGATCCGCCAGAATGAATCCTCTTCGGCCATAGGAGTCGAACACATGATGATTCCGAGTCCATGTTGCAGAAGGTGAATCGAGTATAGAGGCATCTGACGGGAACAGTGTGATATGTACGGTATTCACTTGTGCGTATTTCACCATCGCTAGCTGTTCCGGTTCTAACGGACCTTCTGCGATTCGGGGTGTTTTGCGGTGTAAAGCAACGCGAACCTCATATTCACCCTCTTTATAAGGTGCGAGATCAAGTTCAATCGGATAACTTATACCTTGAATCGAAGCTATTGAAATCTTGCTGTTCTCGGTTAGACGAACCGCGTATTGTACGTAGGATATTTCGGCTCCATACAGAACATTAGCATCCTCACGGTGCACAGGTGTCTGCAATAGCTGGGCGATCACGGAAACTTTGCGACCATCCTTCAGATGTCGTTGTGGATCGATGTCCAACTGCAGATTATCTGTTTCATCCTCTTGTGATAGGATCAGTTTCGCCTCAGCGAGAACGGTTGAATCCGCAAGTGCAAACCCAAAATGCGACGAGTGTTCATTAAAATTGTTATGTAATGGTTCTTTCATACGTTAACCCCTCTCTTCGGTTCTGGTTGCAGATCACACCCCCAAATATATTTCATATTTGGTTCATCCGCAACCCCGACTTGCTGATACACTCAGCAGGCTTCCTTTATCCTTTACCCAGGTGAGTGACAAATTTAACGCAGCAAACTTCTTTTAATCGTTAGTTTTAAACATCTCTTTTAAACCAACGACTCCTATATTGTTGCACAAAAAAATCCCTGCTCCTTCGCTTGGCGATTGGGGAGCAGGGAAAGATTCAAAGCTTATTTTTCAATTCACTTCCGCCGAAGTGGATTCAGATGACTATGATGACGACCATAGGCAAAATAAATGATTAATCCGACAATCAGCCAGCCAAAAAACGTAATCCATGTCAGAGCTGCAAGGCGAGTCATCAAATAGAAACAGCCGAGAGCACTCAGAATCGGAATCAATGGCACGAGCGGAACACGGAAACCCCGTTTGAGATCAGGGTTATTTTTACGCAATACGATAATCCCGATACTCACTACAGCAAAAGCAAACAACGTACCGATGTTCGTAAGTTCTGCCAGGTGGCCAAGAGAGATGAAGCCGGAGAACAGTGCAACAATGATACCTGCGAGCCAGCTACCCACTGCCGGTGTCTGACTTTTACCACTTACCTTGGAGAAAACGGGAGATAATAGACCATCACGTGACATGGAATACAGCAGACGGGTCTGACCATACATCATGACGAGCAATACCGTTGTAATTCCGGTAATGGCTCCGAGGGATACAATCCATGACAACCCGTTTAATTGAACGAATTCAAAAGCAAACGCAACCGGATCACTAACATTTAACATGTTGAATGGCACAATGCCCGTGAGAATCAGAGATACTACAATATATAGGACGGTACATACGGCAAGGGATGCAATAATACCTATTGGCAAATCCCGCTGCGGGCGTTTCACTTCTTCAGCTGCGGTTGATACAGCATCAAATCCGATATACGCAAAAAATACTGTAGCTGCACCCGCCGTTACACCGGAGAAGCCAAACGGCAAGAAAGGATGCCAGTTCGCTGGTTGAACATAAAACACACCCACACCGATGAAGATTAGCACCACGATAATTTTAATGCCTACCATGATTCCATTCGCTCTCGCCGCTTCTTTTACTCCTCGAGTCAACAGGAAAGTAATCATTAACGTAATCAGAGCCGCTGTAATGTCAAAATACGTACCTTTCTCCGGATTAAACGCACTGGTTAATGCATGAGGCAATTCCAATCCAAATCCGGATAATAAAGTCTGGAAGTACCCTGACCAACCGCTGGCTACCGCCGCACTCGCAAAGCCATATTCCAGAATGAGATCCCAACCTAGAATCCACGCAATCACTTCACCAAATGCAGTGTAGCTGTACGTATAAGCACTTCCCGATGCCGGGATGGTGGAAGCAAATTCAGAGTAACAAAGGGCAGCAAACGCACAGATGATACCAGCCAGTAAAAAGGATAATACCAGACCCGGGCCTGCATACTTGGCAGCTGCGACACCTGTCAGTACAAATATGCCTGTACCAATGATCGCTCCTACGCCAAGCGTTGTTAAGTCGAAGGCTCCAAGTGCTCTCTTTAACGCACCACTTTCATTCGATTGGCTGGCAATCGGCTTTTTACGGAATAACACACTGATTTTCTCATTTCTACTCATACGTATTTTCCTTTCATGGTGAATCTCGAATGTGTTGCCGCGTAACTACGACGAAATAACATTACTCATCTGTTCTATGAAAAACTCATTTGTTCTATCTTATCCATCACCTATAAAAACCTATTGAATTCTACACGTTATCGCGTTGAATGATTAAATTTATTTTTGAAGATGGCTTATTTTGACCTTTATGCACGAAAAATATCACGTTCTGTTACCCATGCTGAAGGATGAAAATGGATTTAAATAAAAACTGCGTATAATTTATATTATGCGCAGTTTTTTGAATGCTTTTTATAGATCAAAATTTAACTTTTATCGTTGTTAAATGAATTTATGAAAATGAACTGCTTTTTCGTCTTTTTTCGCTGTCATATCTTATCCTGATTCGGATTGTGTCCCTACTGTTCGTAATAAAAAAGCCGCTAGCAATTAGCGGCTTTTTTCAACACATTTTCATATAGACCATATCCAGGCCAGTGACCAATGATCATATCCGAAGGCTATTTCACTACGATACTTTTTATCCTAACCCAGATCTTCCCCGTTGGATTCAATCACTTTTTGATACCAGTAGAAACTGTTCTTTTTACTTCTTTTCAGTGTGCCTTTGCCCTCGTTATCTTTATCCACGTAAATGAAACCATAGCGCTTGGCCATTTCACCCGTGGAGGCACTCACAATATCGATGCAACCCCAGGCTGTATAACCGATCAGGTTAACGCCGTCACGGACAGCTTCTCTCATCTGTTCAATGTGAGCGCGCAAAAACTCAATCCGGTACGTATCGTTAATGGTGCCATCCTCTTCAACGACATCCACTGCTCCCAGGCCATTCTCTACAATCATCATCGGAATGCGATACCGATCATAGACATGGTTCAGCACGTACCGGAGTCCAACCGGATCAATCTGCCAGCCCCAGTCCGTCGCTTCTAGATACGGATTTTTGTATCCACCAAAAACGTTACCTTGGGTTTCATCCCCTTCTGGTCGCGTACCTACTACATGAGATTTGTAGTAGCTAAAGCTATAGAAATCTACACAACCTTGTTTAAGAACTTCTTGATCGTCTTCAGCCATTTGAATGTGGATATTTTTCTCTGCAAAATACCTCTTCGCAAAGTCAGGATATTCGCCTCTAACTTGCACGTCACTGCTCATCATATTGTTGATTTGATCCATTCTTAGCGCTTGCAACATATCTTCCGGTTTACATGTGCTTCCATACCCGTGGCTGTAATTGATCATACAGCCGAGTTTGAAGTCTGGATTGATCTCATGTGCAAGCTTGACCGCTTTGGCACTCGCCACGAATTGATGGTGCAGCGCTTGAAATCTCATCTGCGTGCTGTCTACGGATGTATTGTTAAATACGCCGCCTTTTTTATCAACCAGCAGAGCTCCTGCCAGGTATGCACCTGCCGGAACAATCAGGCTATTAATTTCGTTAAAAGTAATCCAATACTTCACCACGTCTTTGTAACGATTAAAGATGGCGTCGCAATACTTTACATAACAATCGATCATTTCTCTGGAAGCCCAAGCATTAAATTTCTCAGTTAGAGCAAACGGTGCTTCATAATGGGAAATTGTAACGATGGGTTCAATATTATACTTTTTCAATTCATTGAACACATTGTCGTAAAATTGAAGCCCTGCTTCATTCGGCGCTACATCGTCCCCGTTGGGGAAAATTCTGGACCATGCGATGGACATTCTGTAACAACGGAAACCCATCTCCGCAAACAGACGGATATCTTCCTTGTAATGATGGTAAAAATCTACCGCTTCATGAGAAGGATAATGTACCCCTTCTTCAGTCGTTATCGTTATCCGACGGGGAACCGTATGGGTTCCACCTGTCATCATATCGGCTGTACTCGCTTTTTTTCCGTCAAGGTTCCAGGCACCTTCGTATTGATTCGCCGCTGTTGCACCACCCCACATAAAAGATTCGGGGAAACCATTTTTGTTATTCATGAACCATTCCTCCTTAAATTACCTTTAAATAATCTTGATGAGATTCTCACCGATTGTAATTGATTCTTTATCCGTGTTGATCACATCTACAAAATCATGTGAATTCGTAACGATAATGGGTGTAGTCAGGTCAAAGCCTTTGGAAGCAATCGCATCTGTATCAAACTCAATGAGCAAATCTCCAGCTTTTACAGTATCGCCTTCTTTGACGTGAACCTTAAAATGCTCACCTTTCAACTTCACCGTGTTCATTCCGATGTGAATGAGAAGCTCCGCACCATCATTTGAACTAATACCGATGGCATGGGACGTAGGGAAAATCGCAGATACCACACCATCTGCTGGTGATGCCAGTTTTCCAACCGTAGGTTCAATAGCGACCCCTTTTCCCATAGCTCCCGTTGCAAAAGCTTCGTCCTTAATCGTGGATAACTCCAGAACTTTACCAGTCAATGGTGCAACGAGAATATGTTCAGAAACACCGGCAACAGCTACACGATCGTTTGTAGACGTTTTTTCTTGTGTTTCTTGAATCTTTCCATCCTCGGGTACATCTTCAAATCCCAAGATAAGAGTCATGATGAAAGTAACTACAAATGCAATCACACAACCAATTGCCGCATGAACCAAGTTCCATGGATGATCCGTGATAAATGCGGGTAGCGTAGCTATACCTGCAATACCTAGAGCGGATCGAGCTACACCGAACAATCCGACATAAACACCAGCTACCATGCCACCAACAATTACAGCAATCAGTGGTTTTTTCAACCGTAAATTTACACCAAACAAGGCAGGCTCGGTAATTCCGAGCAAAGCAGTGATGCTTGTAGAATATGCAACTTGTTTAAATGCTTTATTTTTAGTTCTCATAGCAACTGCAAGCGCAGCAGCACCTTGAGAAATATTGTGTACAAGCATACCTGGACCAACAATGCTATCCGTCTTCGTCTGTGCATACGCAGTGAGCACTACAGGCCCTAAACTATAATGCATACCTGTCATAATCAAGAACGGGAATGCCCCGCCGATAATACCAGATACTAACCATCCTGCATGTGTATTCACAAAAGAAACGCCTGACGCAAGGTAGTTACCCGCGATAGCACCGATTGGACCCAGTACAATCAGCGTTAATGGAGCCATGATAAGGATTACGATCAACGGTTTAAGAATAGATTTAATAACCGATGGAGAATACTTCTCCGCAAAGCGTTCAACATATGACAAGATCCAAACCGCTAAAATAATCGGAATAACCGACGAAGTGTACGTCGCTGGCGTGACAGGCAGTCCTAAAAACGAAACAGGCTCACCTGCAGACATCAACGCCCCTAAGGAAGGATGCAACAGAACACCAGCAATCGTTAATGCAAAGCCCACGTTAGCTTTAAGCTTAACAGCCGCACTCCAGGCAAGCAGCATCGGCAAGAAGTAATACGCCGCATCACCGATAAACGTCATAATCGTATTGAACTGCCCATCCAGATCAACGAGATCAAATGTTTTCAAAATAAGAAGAACGGCTTTAATCATCGCACAACCAATCATGGCTGGCAGGATCGGTGTAAAGATTCCGGAGATCGTGTCCAGAAGCGTAGTCAGTTTTCCTTTTTTCACAGTAGGGGCATCATTATTGGTTGCAAAGTTCCCCAGCTGCGTCAAAGCTTTATACACATTGTTTACCTCGTTACCGATAATGACCTGATACTGCCCACCACTGCTGGCAACACCTACAACCCCTTGGACATTTTTTAAAGCTTCATCATTCGCGACCTTCTCGTCTTTCAGATTAAATCGCAACCTTGTAGCACAGTGTGTTACACTATCTACGTTTTTTTCTCCACCAACCAGTTTTAAAATCTCGGCGGCTGTTCTTTCATGTTTCATGTACTGCTCCCCCTCAAACGTTTTTAGGTATAAAAAAAGACCTAGAATTCTATCGAATATAGATAAGCTCTATACACGATGGAACTCTAGGTCTTGCCTGCCTCACCAGTAACAATCCTAGTATACTCATTATAGTGGCCGATGAATTATTCCTTCTCTTCATCAATGACCCTTTTGATATGAACCGTTAAATATACCAATTCGTCTTCTGTTAATTCTTTTCCATAATCGACCCGAATCAGCTGTGCAATTCGGAGACTGCATTGATATTCATTCGCATACTTTTCCTTAATGATATGGAGAAAATCACTGTCACCACTTTTCACAACCGTATGATTAAACAAGCGGTAGGCGAAAAATTTCAAATGAGTTACAAGTCTGGAATAATGAAGCGAGCTTTCATTGAAATGAATATTAAACTGATATCGAATTATATTCAAGACTTTATGAATCAACTGTGTAATCTTCATGGTTTCTTCCATTTCAGATCCCAATTCTGCATTGACAATATGAAGCGCAATGAACCCAGCCTCATCTTCAGGCAGTGTAATGTTGAATTCCTCATTAATCATATCCCGGGCTTTCATAGCCACGCGAAATTCATTGGAGTAAAACGCTTTAATCTCAGACAACAACGCATTATTGAAATTCATACCCTGCTTGTAACGTGCCACTGCAAAATTAATATGGTCCGTTAACGTTAGGTATATATTTTCATTCAATTCCTTGTTTAAAGACTGCTTGGCGTACTGAATAATGCTATCGGATACACGAATATATTCCATCGGGATTTGTGCCAGCAGGGCATATAATTTACCTGTTACATTTTTGGATTTCAGAAAAAATTCTTTTTCGATTTTGACTGTGTCCACATCGTCTCCCTTTTTCTTCTGAAAACCGATGCCACTGCCTAAAAGCATCATCTCCTGGCGCCGTTCATTCACTGCACAGACGACATTATTGTTAATAATTCGTGTGATCTTCATCGGAATCTCCTTTTAAAATGAAACGTTAACAGAATTTAGCAACAAAAAAAAGACCATTAATTATGCACACATGAAAGAATACAGTTCTGCATGTTTGCATTATCAATCGGTCTTGCCTGCTGATCAGTAACAATCCTGATTATATTCATTATTAACTTATATCGCTATCTTAGTGGAAAGCGTTCTATTTGTCAACATACCTTACTCCAACCCTAATTTCATCTGAAAACAACTTATGAAAAACGGATTAGAGAAGAAAGACAAGAAAAGAGCCGTATTCTGGATGAACGGCCCTTTGACTTTAATTATTTTATGACAGCTCTATTATGAAAAAACAACCCGATCTGCATCGGACATCCGATATTGCGTCAACAGATATTCCGTACTCTGCATGGCTTTGCGCCGAACTTCATCCAGATTGACATGCAACAGCTTGCCCTCTCGCTTCACAGGTTTCCCAGCAACAAAGACCGTATCCACATTGGATGGATTGGCAAATTGCACAACAGCACCAATCGGATCGTGCACGGGGAACAAGTTCAGGTCCGTCGTGCGAATCATGATCACATCTGCTTCTTTTCCCGGCGTAAGCGAGCCTGTTTTTTGCTCCAGTCCTAAGGCCCGCGAACCCGCGGAGGTCGCAAATCGCAACACCTGGCTTGCCTTCAAACTGAGTTCACCCGGCATTTCACCTTGTTGCAAAAGGTACTCATTCGTTCTTGAACGCTCAGCTTGCAACGCAAATTTCATCTGTGAAAACATATCTCCGCCCGTCGAAGTCACGACATCTACACCAAGCGTTGGCGTACCTCCATGCTCAAGAAAGTATCCTGTAGCCGGATAACCATGTCCCATCATCATCTCAACTTCAGGTGTGACAGACAAAGAAGCTCCGCTGTCTGCGAGCATTTTGAATTCATCCATGCCCATCGTATTGCCATGGACAACATTGATTCGTGGACCAAGCAGTCCTGCCTCATACATTCGGCTGATCGAACGATCCGCTGATCCCCAGCTGCCGAAACCGACATGCATCGAACAAATGGCGTCCAGTTCTTCCGCAAGCTGAATATCCTGCACCGTTGTATCCCAGTGGCTAAACTCTGGTCCACGAATAGCAAGTCCATAGGTGAGTAGTTGATCGTTCGAAGAGAAATATTGCTCCTTAACACCTCTCACATTCTCTGGATACGACAGCTTACTCTCACGATTCCAATATATCGTTTCCCCTGGCACACCATGGGCAAAAACAGCACGAATTCCTGCATCCTGTAATCCTCGAATCAGTTCATCTGTGTGCTCAGCCGAGTATGGCATACTCCAATCCAGTACCGTGGTGACGCCTGCATTAAGCGCTTCCAGCGATCCCAGCAGATTGGCGATATAGCTGTCCTGTGGGCGAAGCTTGCTTCCCATAGCGCCATAGTACAAATTTTGCAGATACACGGGCAGCGACCAGTTTGTTCCGGCTGTTTTGACAAGCGATTCCCACATATGCCGGTGTGTATCCACCAGTCCAGGCATAATAATCATGTCTGAAGCATCGATGACCTCAATATCTGCATCGGACACCTCAATATTTGGTTGAATGGCCGTAATCAAAGAATCCTGAATAAGTACGTCTGCCCGTTTATACTGACCAATACGAGCATCCATCGATAATACGCAACCGTTCTTCAAAAGATAACCTTTCCTCATAAGACATCTCTCCAATCGTAATGGTTTGTAAAATGATCTGATCCGCATTGCTTGTTCTTACATATACTTTATGACTATATTTTCGCTAGTATATATACATTATATATCACACCTTAATATTTATCAAATTATGGAAGAGCTAACTGAGACCTATATGGTGATTCACGGATTGGAAAAGGTAGAACTTCGTTGGTAAACTTGATAATTATGTTTTAGTCTTTTCCTCATTAGAGTGCATTTTTCGTTTCGCTCGAAAACGTCTCACCTTCATTAGATTACCGCACATCTTATCATCGCAATATTTCTGTGTTCTGCTCCGGGTATCATCATAGAAGATCCAGCGGCAGTCCGGATTGTCACAGGAGCGAATTCTCTTCCCTTCGCCCTCAACGAGTGTCACGGCAAAATCAGCAGCAACCTCTGCCATCACCTGAGCCCAATGTCTATGAATAGGAACAAGCGCAACACCCAGTTGTTGATCTTGTGTAATTATTTGTCTAATGACTTCGCCAGCCATCATAAAATCATTCAACCAGGCCTCATCCTTCTCAGTAAAGAGCTTTCCGTTAGACAAACGAATAGCCAGTGCCTGCAAATCATCTCTAAAACTTCTCATTGCGGATTCCTCTTCATTCGACGCCGGTACTGGCGCTTCTAATTGCCAACGATTCAAAAAATCTTGTTGCCAGCTTACGTTCCCCAGTCTGTCTTCTGATCGCTCCCCACCACGCCAATCATGATAATCGCTGTTTACAAAATCAGTCCATAATCTATCCATGAGAGCCTCCGATTAATGTAACTATCTAAATTATAAAAAGATGGTTACACTCTTTGAAATTGTGTTATATTAATTGTAACCATTTCAACCCATATTAGCTAGTTACCATCATGAAGATGCAAGGGCGAGATGAATCTGACAAGAGAGGAATGAAATTAAAAAATGAAAACAGTCACCACAGCATTAGATGTATTGGTTATTCAGAATGAAGATACCTGGGATCAATGTAACTGGATCGTCCCATTGTCAAAAGCGCTTGAGGGACTGAACGCCGAACAGGCTGCCTGGGTTCCTCCTTCAGGTGGACTGAGCATATGGCAACTAGCCAATCATATGTTTTATTACAATCAACGGATTTTAGAACGTCTTCAGGAAAAAGAACCGTCTGTACCCGCTGCAGATTCCAACGTAGCTACGTTTGGTATTTCGGGTGATCCTTTGAACGAAGCTGGCTGGAGCAAGCTGATGGAACAAACCACTAAACTGGCTGAGCAGTTGCGCGATACCCTTGCTACATTACAGGACTCGAAGCTTGAGGAAGCTTATATGGATTCCGACGACAACTGGGCTCAGACGCTTGCCCGCTGGGTTTTACACGATGCCTATCATGCAGGTCAGATTGTGCAGTTGCGGAGGCAACAGGGATGCTGGAGTATTGTTTTCTAAAAAAACACTTGAACTGATAGCGTTTACAGGAATAAGATGAACTTCATAAGGTTACAACTTGTTCAATACACTAATTAATTGAATAGGATCTTCGGGGTAGGGTGCAATTCCCAACCGGCGGTGATGTTCTTATAGAACCAGCCCGCGACTCGCTGTTTAAGGTTCCGACCTGGCAGCGACTGACTTGGTGCGATTCCAAGGCCGACGGTACAGTCCGGATGAGAGAAGATCAACACAACGGCAAGCCGTATTTGGGAAGTCTTTTTCCCTGACGCCTTGTCTTTGAATGGTCCCCCGTTTATTTGGCGTACGCCAAGGACGGGGGATTTTGTCGATTTTGCCAACTGAAGATTCCGTGTTCTGACGAAGGAGTCCTGAATATGGAAAACACATCAACAGCATCAACGATTTATCGCAAGGAACGAAGCAACACCGGATTTTGGCTAGTTGTGCTAGGCGCAGCCCTCTGGGGTGTAGACCCCTTATTCCGCATCCTTTTGCTAAAAACGATGACTTCTACACAGATTGTTCTAATCGAACACATCATCGTCAGCCTTGTCGCGATACCGGTATTATGGAAGTTCCGGGATGATCTGAAGAAACTGCGTGCACGTCACTGGATCGCTGTTATCTTCATTTCCTGGGGCGGATCAGCGCTGGCAACGGTATTATTCACTTTGGCGCTTACTCATAACGATCCCAATACGGTATTGTTGTTGCAAAAAATGCAACCACTTTTCGCAATTGTACTTGCGAAATTGTTATTAAAAGAAACATTGCCGCGTCACTTCGGCGGATTGTTCATCATTGCGCTGGCAGGAACATATCTGCTTACGTTTGGCTTCTCACTTCCGCTCGGCAACTGGAATAACTGGATTCATGCAGGTAGCCTGCTGTCTCTTGGTGCCGCAGCTTTGTGGGGTGGATCTACCGTTATGGGCCGGTTAATGCTTGGTCAAGCTCGTTATGAGACGGTCACCTCCCTTCGCTTCGTCGTTGCGCTTCCACTCCTGATCTTCATGACCTGGAATGAAGGTGCACCTTGGACACTCCCGGCTGGAACAGGGGCACAGGCTGCTGTCATTCTGAATATTTTGGGGCAGGCACTTTTACCAGGCTTGCTAAGTCTACTCTTGTATTACAAAGGGTTGTCTTCCACCAAAGCTTCTGTTGCAACCCTCGCAGAACTCAGTTTCCCGATGGCTGGCGTGCTTGTAAACTGGATTGCATTCCGTACGCTGATAACCTGGGAGCAATTGCTTGGCTTTATCCTGATCTGGATCGCACTATTCCTGATCTCCAAACAGCAGGAACGCTCTACACCGATCGCCGAGGCCGCACCCAAACTTCGCACGGAGTAATACATTTTCATCTGGTTCAAATAATATAAGCACTGTTTCACCTTAATGAGGTGAACAGTGCTTTTCTTCTGCCGTATTTCTTCTATTATGATGGATTGATGTTTTGTTTTTTGTCTGCCTAGGTGGTACGATGGCTTATGGAACTTGGAACAAGATATCCAACAGGAACTATTCTTAGAGAGGAACGATTACTAATGTCTTCATTCTCATATACCTCCTATGACGCTATAGGGCTCGCCGAACTGATTCGCTCCCGGGAAGTATCCCCGGTTGAACTGCTTGAAGCTGCCTATGCACGTCTGGAAGAAGTCAATCCACATCTCAATGCAGTCATTCGTACATATGAAACACGTGCTCGGCAGGAAGCCAGCATGGTTAGGCCTGGAGAACAGCCATTTGCAGGTGTGCCGTTGCTCCTCAAAGATATTTCTCAATCTTTGGAAGGTGAACTTCTTACCTCTGGCTCACGTCTGTTCAGCGAACATCGTGCTCTTCGCAACTCCAATTTCGTAACTCGTTTGCTCGAAGCAGGTTTTATTGTGATCGGACATACGAATACACCAGAATTCGGGTTGAAAAATATAACCGAGCCACGTCTACACGGGCCAACGCGCAATCCGTGGAATGTGAATCATTCCCCAGGCGGCTCAAGCGGCGGTGCCGCTGCCGCTGTAGCATCAGGCATCGTGCCGCTTGCCGGCGCAAGTGATGGCGGTGGTTCCATTCGAATTCCCGCTTCTTTCAGCGGTTTGTTTGGGCTGAAACCAACCCGCGGACGCACTCCCGTTGGTCCAGGTGTGGGAAGACAATGGCAAGGAGCCTCGATAGATTTTGCAGTATCTCGCTCCGTCAGAGACAGTGCTGCACTGCTGGATACGCTCCAGATTATCCAACCGGAAGCCGCATTCCATGCACCTTTATTCCCGGGAAGTTACCTGACTGATATGAACTATCCGCATCAACGCAAATGGCGAATCGCTTATACAACGGACTCACCTGTCGGCACACCTGTCAGTGAAGATGCCAAAGAGGCTGTGATGAAATTAGTCCATTTCTTGGAATCTCAAGGGCATCATGTTGAAGAAAAGTTAAGTCCAGTCAATGGTGTACGCCTGATGGAAAACTATTATATGATGAACAGCGGCGAGATGGCCGCCATGATTTCATCCATGGAACATGGCATGGGTCGTTCTCTTACTGCAGATGATATGGAGATTGAGTCCTGGGTACTGGCTGAAGCGGGCAAAAAAGTATCTGCTGCTGAATTTGTTCATAGCTTGGCCGAATGGGACGTGGCGGCTGCGCAGATGTCTACGCTGTTTGAACGGTATGATTTTTACATCACACCTGTTAACGCTTTTCCCGCACCCCGGATTGGCGAACTGACGCCACATGCGGAGCAGATTCAACATCTGATGTCCGTCAGTGATCTGGATAAAACGGCGCAACAAGAGCTAATCTATGAGATGTTCAAGCCGAGCCTTACGTACACCCCGTTTACACAACTTGCGAATCTGACAGGTCAGCCAGCCATTAGTCTTCCTCTGCATTTGACTGCGGAAGGCCTGCCAATGGGTGTTCAGGTTATGGCAACCAAAGGCCGTGAAGATTGGTTATTGCATCTGGCTGGTCAACTCGAATCAACCGAGTTGTGGGTTGGCATGGAGGCGAAACCCATGTTCCCAACCTCGACAAAAGCTTAGAGTATTTATAAAAGTGGAAAGAAGCCAGCAGAACATAACCTGTATGGCTTTTTTTCAGTGGAACAGGAATCGCATCAGAGCAAAGAACCTGATGCGATTTGAATGATTCTTTAATTTAGTCCATGTGACTATCTTGGATGATAATTACAGTTGTTCATGTGACCATCTTTCTGAAAATAAACTTCAGTTAACATAATAATAATGATGTGAATTCAAACCTCGAACTACTTCTCAATCGGATAAAATTTGCTCGCCATGTAAACCCTACTGTAGTGAAAAAAATAACTTAGCGGGAGGGAGCAGCGATGGGAATTTTAAGTGGAAATCCTAAAAACGAGCCCATGCATTATGGAGAAATCTATAGTGTATGGGAGTGCTCAATGGTAGCTAAAGGAGCTGTCTCTTGTTATCAGGCTTATATGAATCACGCAGGAGACAAAGATTTGAAGAAAATTTTAGAAGACTTGCTGGATCAAGCCAGACTGGAAATTAAAGAATGTGACGCCTTACTCACCGAGAACGGTATCACGCCCGCTCCGACTCTTCCTGAGAGACCCGTTGTGGCATTAGAGGACATTCCTCCTGGCGCAAGGTTTACTGATCCAGAGATAGGTGCCAAAATTGCAGCTGATACTGCTCTTGGATTAGTCGCCGCGAGTCAGACTATTGGCCAATCCATCCGCGAGGACATTGGTGCACTATTTGCGAAATACCATGTTACCAAAACAGCACTGGGTGTGCGCATTCTTCGTTTGAGCAAAGAAAAAGGATGGCTTATTCCCCCGCCGCTGCAAGTGAAAAGACCGGATGGCGAATAGTTTTGTGATATTAAACGAATTAAATAAAGACATTTAATAATGAAATAAACACACAACATTAAAGAAGCCGAGAAGAGGAAATAACATATTCCTCTTCTCAGCCTCTTTCGTATTCAGAAAAGGATTAGACTTTCTTATCTCCCGACTCGTAATTGAAGTATTCTACATCCACATACCCTTGTTCTCTTTCATGGTTCAGATTGTACACCCCTACCCGGTCTCCCCGGTAGGGTCCCCAACCCAATGGATAGACTTCACCAAAGGAGATAAAATTCTCTCCATCCAGGCTGTATTCATACCTGTTTTCACCATGCAAGTTCCAAATCGATCTCAACCATAAGTCAGTGGTATCAACAGTTGGTCCCCATTCGATTGTATTTGAATGATTGAACTTCAATACCCGAGTTCCTTCCTGCTGATGAATACCAATCGTACAATAGGTTTGTCCAAAATGGCATAGACCCGCTTCCTGGTCATCCACCATCCCACTTAGATCATACTTGGCAGTCACAACGTTATGAGGCACACGATACGCCCGTTGGGAAAGAATGTTCGAGATTTTAAAAAAATCATTCTTCTCGGAAGGCACACAAGCATGCAAACGCAAATATCCTGGTCTCTCTGTTAAAGACCACGTATCCAGTTTGGGTTGGTGGTTCCATCCCCACTGAGACTGCAGTACCGGGCTACTGAAATCATCATTCACGGTTAAGATCGTTTTGGGATAACCTTGAATTGGTTTTTTGCCTCCCCATACCATTTCTCCGACACCGTCCCCATCTGTATCCTCACCAATGATTGGCCAACCGTCAACCCACGTAACGGGAAGCAGGTGAAGAGTTCTGCCTTCAAAGTAACCACCGGCTCCTTGGTGACTAATGAAATACCACTCCCCAGACGCTGTTTGCACAAGTCCGCCTTGATTCGGTTCGCGGTCCACTTCCACACCATGCGTATGAATTAACTCTTTTTCTTCGTAAGGACCGTATAAACGCTCTGAACGGAGCATCATAACAACCCTTACCTCCTCACCATTTCTCGGTCGAACTTCACTATGGAAAATGTAATAAAGTCCGTTTATTTTGTAAAGCTTACTCGCTTCGCTACCTTTATATTGATGGATCACGACACCACTGTCATGCAAAATTTGTTTTCCATCGTCGCTCAGTTTGAACAGATAAATATTATAATTGTCAGCAAAATTCGTAGCCACCAGATATCCTTGACCGTCATCATCCCAAAAAGGACAACAATCGTCCCAGCCAGCAATCTCCCAACTATGATAAAGAGGCTCCCATGGGCCAGCAGGATCTGTAGCTGTGCTTACGAATAAACCCTCATCCGGTGTGAAAAAATACACCCAAAATTGATGGTCATGAAAACGGATCGCTCCCGCCCAGACACCTCTTGCATAACGATTCATTCGATCATATCGATATTCAGGCCCGATAACTGTCAAATCTTCTACGACATGACTAATTACATTCCAATTGACCAAATCTTTAGAGTGCAGAACAGCCATACCTGGTGAGCAATGTAAGGTGGAAGAGATCGCATAGTAATCTTCCCCAACGCTTATCACATCTGGATCGCAGTAATCTCCAGGCAAGACCGGATTGACATAAGTACCGTCCCCTTGATCGCCCCATTTTCCTTCATTGGAAAGCAAAACGTAATCTTTGTTCATCATTGTTTTCCTCTTTTCTGGGATGCAGTTGACCTAACTTTGTGATGATCTGATACATTACACTACGAATCTTGTAATCATCATATTACTTGAAAATTAATATATAAGATAGATAAAACATGATCCCGATTTTTCAGAGATCATGTTTTATGACGAAACCTTAGGCAACGTAGATTCAGAAGTAACCACCTGTTTAGCTTTAGAAGTTTCTGCTCTTCACTTGATTTTGTTCCTTTGCTTACGAATACCTGTAATATGAAAGGCGGCTCCCTTCAACGGATTCTTCTCATCAGCTTGTTCATTCTGTGCGTATTGCTCCGTATCTGCAGCAGATGATGTTTTTTTGCGCTTACGTTGCACGATGATATCACTTAGAGCAATCAGAGAAATCAACAGTAAACTAATAAAGAAACCAGGCCGGCTTAGGCCATGAAAAAGAGTTCCAGTTATCGCCGTGCTGATCAGCACCAATCCAGTCCAGCGTTTTATCACATCTATGGTGCGAGATTTCAGCAACCGACCTGAGGAGAGCAAGATAAACAGCCAGTTATACATCAGCATTAACCCGGCGGCAGTAGTTACATATTCGTAGACTTTTCCAGGAAGCAGTAGCGACATGATAATCGTACCAATCAAACCACAACCAATCAGACACAAGGCAAATAGAGGATATTTCTTCTTCCATTTCTGTGAGAATAACTTTGGGGCATCCCCCTCTTGTGCCAGCGTAATCATCATGGAGGTCACTGCATAGAGCGATGCGGTCATCGTAGAGAAACCGGCCACAATCAGAACACCGTTGAACAAATGTGGTACAAAAGCAAGGTGATCACTGCTCAGTGCAAGTACAAACGGACTTTCTTTCGGATTAAAAGCAGACAGCGGAACCATGGTTAGTGCAAGGCCAATGGAAACGACATAAACTGCAGACAGTGAAATAAGCATGACTTTGCCCGCTTTGGGTGCATCCTCCGGTTTTTCCAATCGATATGACATAATGCCGAGCACTTCAATACCTCCATACGCATAGAACGCAAACAAGAACGCAGACCACAATCCTACTGCCCCTTTCGGGAAAATGGAAGCCATGTCCATCGGTACCTTATGTGCATATTTGGTGCCTCCAATCCAGCCGGCAAGTAGAGCGACCGCCAGAACCAGAAACATGATTATAGCCGCAATTTTAATGACTGCGAGTACATTTTCAACCCGGTCGAATCCCTTGTTTCCAAAAAACACAATACATAAACCGACGATTCCATACCCCGCGGCAAAGATCCAGAGTGGAACGCTGGGAAACCAGAAACGCGAAAAGATAGAAAGTGCGGTCAGCTGGCTCCCCATAATGAGAAGCTCCGAAAACCAATAGACCCATCCACTCGCAAAACCTGCCCATGCGCCAAACGCCTTCTTCGCATAAGAACGAAACGACCCTTGCTCCGGATGGTCCGAAGTCATACGTGCCAAAGCATCAAAAACAACATATGTACCTAACGCAGCAAGTGCATAAGCAATTACTACAGCGGGTCCCCCGATGGTAATCGCTAGACTTGAACCGAGAAAATAACCTGTTCCTATGGTGCCCGCAACGCCCAACAAACTGAGTTGCCACCATTTCAATTTCTTTTCATCCGATGATTTTCCTGAAGCCTGACTCATTTCGTCAATCCTTTCCCTCTTGATAATCGTCGCAACAGGTAGCCTTCCCCAATTGGAGCAAAACATCTCCCTGAATATTTCTTCGAACCTCTCAGCATAATACACAGGTAAATTCAAACAAATAGGAGGCACCATCATGAACCAATATTCACAATCGCAACAGATTACGCAACTCGCTCAACAACTGACGCAACAAACACAACAAGCTTCCATGCAATATCAACAATTGCTGAGACAAGAACAAAGCAATGCTCAACAATTGGAACAATTGGCCCAGCGCGAGCAACAAGCTGCGCATATTATTCAAACGGCATTGCAAGGACATCAGACAGCCATTCAACAATTGCAACAGATTTCCAACCTAGCTCAGCAGCTTGCAAATACTTCTTCCCAGCATGTATCCTACATCGATCAACCGTATAATACGCCTAACACGACAATCCAAGGACAAGGTCAGTCATTTGGCAATTTCTCCAACCAACATCGCCAATAGATTAAGATTTGGCAGGAAATTGCAAATAACAAGGAGCTCAATACTGAGCTCCTTGTTTGCGTTTCAGCTAGTTGCTTTCTTCTGAAATTACTGCTTGGCACAAACTACATCATGATACGCATTTCACTGAACAGTCTACCCACTGTTTACTTTCATAAATGGACAGTCACCATTTTGCTTGCAGGCGATATCCTATAAGTAAAAGGAGGCTTACTGATGTCGCTATTGTTTTCTTCTACTGATATGGAAAATGGTGAGCTCCCGCTGGATCTGTGGCAAAGGGATGCTTATCGTTTGTTCTCTGCCAAGATGAGTGACCGGGAGACCAGGTTCCCCTGCATTCCTGCAACCCAGGCATATGCACTGGGTCATCTTCGATATGGATTTGTCTTTCAGTCCAAACATCTTTCTCTTGCGGAGCAATTATCAGCAATTGTAACGGAATATGGAGCTTCTTCACGTTCCTTCGGAGATTTTTCATCTCTAGTCATTTTTTTTGAAAAAGAAAAGGAAACAAAAAACGTGCTCACTTACGAACAATCATTCTGGAACCTGTTAAGTGAGATGCGAACTCTCGATACCCAATCATGGCCAGCAGATATCCCGGAAGACCCCGAGAATCCATTATGGGAGTACTGTTATAACGATGAACGGTATTTCGTTTATTGCGGTACACCAGCTCACATTTCAAGACAAAGTCGCCATTTTCCTTATCTCATGTTAGCTATGACGCCTCGCTGGGTCCTTGATTTATGGAATGAGCAGCCACAGCGGGCTGCAGCCATTGGGCCGAGAATTCGAGCGAGGCTTGCTGCCTATGACACGATTCCCGCACATCCTGAATTGAAGCAATACGGGGCAGAAGGAAATCTGGAGTATAAACAGTATTTTCTACGAGATGATGACACTGCCCCATCCAAATGCCCTTTTCTACGCTCTTTGTTACAACAACCACAAGCAAAAGAATAACATCATCCGTATTCTAAACAAGCTCTCCTTCGAATAAGCTGTTATACGAGCCGAGGTGTGAGGAGAGCACTTCTTTTTATATCTCTTCCATGTGAAAGAGTTACATAGACTACTAGAGCAAACGTCTTTTTTAAGTGGACAAGCTTCTTTTCTTCCATCAACCCATCACTCAGAAAGGAAATGATTATGGAGATTTATGTGAAATTTATCCTGATCGGGCTTGCTATTGCCATGCCGGTAGGCGCAATCACGGTAGAGATGACCAAGCAGGGACTGCGAAATGGATTCCTTCATGGCTGGGCGGTTGGTCTAGGTGGTATGACATTGGATATCGCTTTAATTATTGCTATGTATTTTGGATTTGCTACACTGTTATCCGTTCCATTCGTTCAGATTCCACTATGGTTGGTGGGTGCAGGATTTTTAGCTTATTTGGGATATGAGTCCATCCGTAATTCGGATGTGAGCCTCATGACAACAGACGGAAAGACGTTTCCGACCAAACCCTCTTTTTGGCGGACTTATCGTAATGGTTTATTGGTTGCGATCTCCCCAGGTAATCTGATGTTTTGGGTTTCTGTCTTTGGTGTTGTCTTATCCGACTCTTATCAATCGGCAGGCAAGCTCAGTTTTGTCATTGCGGCAATCGGGATATTATGTGGCATTCTGCTACATGATCTTGGTCTGCTCACCATCGTATCCATCACACGTAAAATGATGAGTGCCAGGATGGTACAGCTCGTTTCGAGCCTGGCCGGAGTTCTTCTAATTGGCTTTGCGTTCTACTTTTTTTATAAGTTTGTTAGCGCATTGTGGCAAGTGCTTTTTTAAGAATAAGGCTCTTGAACCCTTCGTCACCTCATCCGACTCGTTACATATATTACTTACAGTGTGATTAAAAAAAGCTGCCCTTTCATTGAGAAAGGAGCAGCTTTTTCTATTGACGTTCTCCTCAGAATGTGGAGGTTCGTTAATACGATACTTGTAGTTGTCTGGAGTACGATTGGTTGATCTATTGTGATGTAACAATGGAGCATATTTGATTTTACTATTGTGAATTTTTCATATGTTGAAATTTTATAATTTTACTGTAAATCTAAATAATTCCTCCAGCTGTTCATCGACCTCGTACAGTAAGTTCATCAATTGATCTGCGTAAGGTCCAATCGAGGCTCTGCTGTCATTAAAATGGTTCCATTCTAGCGTAATCGGGACTGGCACATGCCATACTAACGCTTCCCAGAGGGTGTCCATACTTTCAAAATGAGCTGGTTGCAACGAAAATTCGGCCTGAAGTATACGTTGCAGATCCTCCACGCTTCCTATTGCTTTCCCATCAATGATCACTTTCACTTTTTTCATGTTTCTGAACTCCTGAATTCCGTCGATTTGATATAAACAGAGCACCTACCATGATTAAAATAGCCAACGACCACCAGAACGTCGACATTGCGTTATCATGATCTATAATAATTAAGCGAATCACCGCTGTGATTCCAATATAAATAAAGTAACGAAGAGGGAAATGAAAATTAGACTTGAAGTACTTCACAATTAAAGCGATAAATTCAAAGTACAAGAAGAAAACGAGCAATTCGGATAACATTTCATAGTAGCTATCCTGACGAGTTACAAAAGACTGGTACACAATTTGTACGATATACCATGTCTCACTGATTAGAAGTGCACTTAAAGCTAAGGCCAGAAAGAACAGGCAGATATTCAAAAGCGCTTGTAGAATGTGTGGTGTTTTTTGGAATTTAGTCATTAAATCTTTCATTTGTCATGTCCCCTATTTCAATTCGTGATGTCAACTAACTGTTGTTTCATATGTTTTCTTCCTCGAAAGAGATACGTTTTGGCCGTATTTTCCGGTATATCGTTCAATACACTGATATCTTTGACGGTCATTTCCAAATAGTACCGCTGATAGACGTAATGTCTCCATTTACCTGGAATCTGATGAAATGCATCATTGATCCGGCGTTTGCGTTCGGAAGAAGTCTCGTTCTGAATCAACCTTTCTTCAGGGCCAGGTTCATAGGACATTAGATCAGATATGGCATCCACAGATCTATACGAATCCTCTACATATAACGAAGTTGTGGCAACACTCTGTCTCTTTTTCTTGCGCAACACATCCAGGCATACATTTCTCCCAATGGTATAAATCCAGTTTACGACATTCTTTTGGCTGTTCATTTGTTCGATATGTGTATACACCCGCAGGAATGTCTCCTGCACGATATCATCTCGATCTTGCGGGTCCCGGAAATAGCGCGAAGCCAATCTCCATACCATCGATTGATAAGTGGCCATAAGTGACGTAAATGTCGATTGAGTTGGCAATACGGTACCTCTCATAGGTTTGTCTATCGGGCTCATTCTGATTCCTCCACAGATGTAATTAAACCCCTTGTGTTTTTTATCTGAATTTGAATATTTCATTCTAGTACTGCGGTTAGATTTTGGATTTCCTAAACCTCAACACAACACTATAATGTACTCCATCTTGATTCCTGAGAAACTGCCCTTGCATGCGGCTCATCATCCGGCTTATGATCCTTTCGCCCAGTCCGGTACTTTCCGGAGAAACCTCAGCAATTTTAATCGTATTGTCCAGTTGAATGTCAAACATCTCCGGACTAGAGTTGAATGTAATGCAGATTTCATCTTTGGGTTCTGCATACTTCAACAGATTAGACAAAATATTATCAAAGACCCTCCCGAGTTCCTCCAAATTCACTGTGATATAGACTTGCGGCAGTTCACCAATAATGCGGACTTTGAATTCCTCCTGCCGCAAAATGGCCACCTGATCAGATATCAGATCATAAATAGCCTCCTGCACAGCTATGCTCTCAAGGTCAGCTTCTTGCTCTTTATCCAAAAGGAAATAATCAAATAAATTATCGGACAACTTTTTAAGTTGAATGGCTTTTCCATAGGCATTCGTGATGTAATGGCTATGTTCCGTCCCTTGGTCTCCGCGTTCTTTCTTGGCAAACTCCAAATACATGATCAAAGAGGTAAGCGGGGTCCGCATATCATGTGACATTTCAGTAACAAGGCTTCGGCTCTCCGCCTGCAAAGCTTCAATCGCATCCAATTTATCGAGAAAGGCTTTACGAAGTTCCTCAATACTCTCAGCGATCATCGCTATTTCATCATGGCCCCGAATCGTCATCTCATATTCCAGTTCTCCACCTTCAAGAATGTGGATCTCCTCATGAATCTTTCTCAGGTAAGCGAGGCTTCGACGAATGCCCAGCAGGACAATCAACAGAAAAATCATCGTGGCGCTGAGTAGTTCCAGAGTAAAGGCAATATCGTAATATCGGGATGAGAAAAACCCGTCTACTGTTACTCTCCCCTCTCCATCACTAAACATGACAGGAAATGAGTGTTTCTGAGCATATAGCGTTTCCTGCTCTATCCCATATCCAGACTCATCTTCCGCTGCGTAATTCGAATCATATTGCAGTAGCTGGTCTTTGTAGATGGTGAGCATGATGTAGTTCTCTTTTTTCACCCATTCTCCAAATGCCTTTCGATCGGTTGAAGACAGATCATTCGTCTCCACATATTTACTAAACTTTGCAATAGATTTAGACGATTCACTCTCATAGTACGCATCAGAATTAAGGTATCTGTCAATCAGCCCATTACTAACCTTCTGCATCGTCAAAAAAAACAGACCACTTACCGTAGCTGCCATCAAGATGATTAAGGCCAATTTTTTGGTCAGCGTAAATTTACGGTGTGCCAAAACGGTATCCTCTCCCCCATTCGGTAAGGATATAAACCGGGTGTGCCGGGTCATCCTCAATCTTTGCACGCAGTTTGCGAATATGCACCATTACGGTGTTGTTTGAACAATAAAAATACGGCTGTTCCCATACACTCTCGTAAATATTTTGAGCGGAAAATATTTTGCTTCGTTTGCTCATCAAGAGCTTCAGGATGCGATACTCCAGATCAGATAGCTTGAGCTGCTGTCCTTCTTTCGAGACCTCATTAAAATGTTCATTGACTTTTAACTTGCCTCCAACCAGAAACGTATCTCCACTTTCCTTTTTCTCCTTATAAATCTTATATCTTCGCAATTGAGCGATAACACGGGCATGAAGCTCTTCTTCTGAAAATGGCTTTGTCATATAATCATCGCCACCTGCCAGGAGACCTTCTGTTTTGTCCAATGTGCTCGATTTGGCCGTTAGAAACAAAATGGGAACGTTGGAATACGTTCTAATCTGCTCACATGTTTCAATCCCCGACATCCCCGGCATCATGATGTCCAAAATGACCAAGTCTAGCCCGTCATCTACAAGCTGCAGCGCACGCTGTCCGTCTCTGGCTCTTAACACCTCATTGCCCGCTCTCGTAAGGGATTCTTCTAACAAATCACCAATATCCTGATCATCCTCGACAACTAATATCCGATGGGTCATGCCCTTCTCACCTCATGATTCCTGATGTTATTTACGGTGCCCTCAATATATATCGTCCTTCGGTAACACTTAAGTAATACGATAAATCATAAATCTTAACCATTTATGAATGCAATCATTTGTCATACATTTGTCACAAATCAAAAAAATGAAACGAACTTTCAGAAACTGTTAAGAATCGATAAGTATAGTTATCCAAGGTTAGGAAAGCATTTATACACACCAAGATTAGACTCGCTCAAGTTAAATATAAAAATGAATAGGAGAAATGTTATGAATGAAAAAAAAGAGAACTTTGCACAACCCCTAAGTCTGAAGGAACGTGTCCATTTTCTAGATATCGTTCGCGGGTTTGCTATGCTCGGCATTATTATTGTGAATTACTTTTTGATCGTAGACTCAGTGAAGGGATTTGATATGAATTCAAGCGATCTAGTCCACAACCTCGTTTCCACATTTGCCGAAGGAAAGTTCATCACGTTATTTTCTTTTCTGTTTGGTGTTGGATTTATGATTTTTATGGACCGGGCCGTGGAACGAGTGGAACATCCTAGAATGCTTTTTGCCCGCAGGTTATTAATTTTATTCTGTATTGGCTTATTGCATATCACCTTTATATGGGTTGGCGACATATTGACTTTTTACGCTGTAGCGGGATTTCTACTACTCGCGTTCTATGCTCGGACTCCTAAAACGATATTGCGATGGATTATTGCACTTATATTGATTCAATTTCTGACTCCTGTATTTATGATGGTCTATAATGCGATGAACACTGCATCCTCAAACATGCCAACTTATTTTGATTTCACATTAAACAGTCATACCAGCCTAACCTATTGGGACTCCTTGATAGCAAGATGGGCAGACATGGGCGTAATGGCGGCTAGTTCATTTTCTACAGTTTATTCTATGTTCCTGATGTTCCTGATCGGTATGTATTTTGTGAAGATGGACTTCTTCACGAACATGGAAGCAAAGCAATCAATCTGGAAGCGAATCTGGTTCATCAGCTTGGCTGCATTTATACTCACTCAGTTCAGCTCCATGGTAAATACACTTATTTCAGCCGAAAATACATTTTGGATGGAGCTATTCATGATTTTGGGTCAACAGGGGAACTTAACCGGGAGCATGTTTTATATGAGTAGCCTCGCGATGCTGTTTTTGTATGTTCCTGCACTTCGTAAAGCGTTGATGGTATTTACCAAAGTTGGACGTATGTCGCTGACCTGTTACCTCCTTCATTCCATCATGGGAACCGTAATTCTGCTTCCTTATGCATTTGGATTGGCTAGTTCTATAAAACCTATTGGTACACTTATGCTTAGCATTGCTGTGTATGTTGTACTCGTCATTTTTGCCTCGCTGTGGTTAAAACGTTTCAAGATCGGACCAATGGAGTCGATATGGCGCAAACTTACGTATGGTAAGATTAACCGTGCTTCCAAAACAACTCCCGCTAACCTTGCCCAGCCATTGAACAGCAATTTGCGTCAGTAAACGCTATTGAATTTAACAATTTCGGATAAGTTCTACCCAACATCCCAAGCCCCCTATGGGGCTTTTTTCTATTTTTTCGAAGAATTTTTTCTACTATTGTGAATTTTTCATATGATGAAAATGAAAAACAATTATAGAGATTAGACAGATTATTTTCTCTGCTGTCCCTTCAAGTACTCTCCTTTAAACACAAAAAAACTGCCCAACAAAGGCAGTTTTTTAGAAATTCAAATCGTTCACAACCAATTTTATATGATTAATGGAATTTGTTAAAATTAACTCGAATTAGATACGACCTGTCCAGTCGGATCCCGCTACTTCCTTCCAGCGTTCACGAATGGCATCATATAGGCCCTGCTCAAGCGGCCCCTTCGCCACCAGTTCGGCGTTTTGTAGCCAACGATCAGGTTTGACGGTTCCCACAATGGCGGTATCCACACCTTCAGTGCTCAGCGTAAAACGCAATGCAATCTCTACGACTCGCTCTGCATCCTCAGCCAAAAAGTCATATTTCAGTTCTTTTAACCGCTTCCAATAGTGATAAGCATAATCCTCTTCTGTCACCTTATCATACATCCAGGCTACATTGGCAATCGGCCTTTTGGCGATGATCCCCATATTTCTTTTTCGCGCCTCAGGCAAAGTCAGTTCAATCGCTTCCTGATCGGCAATATTCAATGATGTCTCCAAGCTATCAAATGCACCTGTCTGAATGGCGTATAGCGCATCTGTCGTATCTCCACTATATCCGATAAAACGAGTTTTACCAGCTTCTTTTGCTCGTTGCAATACCTCGATTACCTCACCTTGCCGAAGTACTTCTTCCGAACAGCTGTGCAGATGCACGACATCCACATAATCTGTTCTCAAGCGCTTGAGGCTACGATCAATGGTCTGTGCGAGCACCTTGGCATCCCAGTCGGGTCCATTCACACCAGCTGCATGTCCACATTTGGTGAACAGAAAATACTCCTGCCGGCGATGTCCCAGCACATCACCGATTTTCTCCTCACTGTCTCCATAACATTCCGCCGTATCAATCATATTCAAACCCGCATCCAAAGCACGATTCAGCAACAATTCTACGTCTGCTTTGGACGCATCCCGTATCTCAGATCCGCCAAAACCGAGTGTACTGACTTTCATTCCGGTATTTCCGTAATTACGAAGTTCCATCATGATCCTCCTCCAAATCAGGTTTGTCTCTTACGGCCTTTTCATGTCGTATCATATGTTATTACCCGTTTAGTCACGGGGCGGCACATTTTTTTAAACTTTTAAAAACCATAGATAGACATGCCGCCATCCACCAATAAAGTCTGACCTGTGATATATCCGGCTGCCTCCGAAGCAAGAAAAACAACAGGCCCAACAACCTCTTGTAATTCACCTACACGTCCAAGCGGTGTGCGGTTAATAATTTCTTGCAAATACTGCGGATCATCAAGTAGTTTCTCAGTCAGTGGAGTGCGGAAATACCAGGGTCCGACCGAGTTCACGCGAATACCGTATTTCCCCCACTCCAGCGCCAGCACCTTAGTCATATGGATTAAAGCCGCTTTGGTAGAACCATATACGACACCTGTTCGCAAGGCAGTATGTCCACCTACCGATGAGATGTTAATGATTGTCCCATCCCCATACTGCTTCATATGCTGACCTGCCAATTGTGAAGCGAAAAAAGCGGATTTAAGGTTTGTTTGCATAATCGTTTCCCATTGTTCCTCCGTTACTTCCAGCGCTGGCGTCCGAATGTTCATACCCGCATTGTTTACGAGAATATGAATTCGTCCCATCTCCGAAATGGCTTGCTGAAAAGTCTTTTCCAACTGCTCTTTAGAAGTGACATCTGCGCAGAGCGCCAAAGCTTTCCGGCCTGTCTGTTCATTAATCATTGTTGCTGTCTCTTCGATCTCCTTCATCGTTCGAGATACAAGCACGACATTACTCCCCGATTCCGCTAAACCGATGGCAAGCGCTTTTCCGATACCTCTGCCTGCCCCTGTGACTAGTGCTGTTTGTCCTTCCAGATGAAATGCTGGTACGATCATGTTAGACCTCCTTTGTTGTACTATGGGGTTCCAGTTTACAGACATGTTTTTACGACATCAGGTAACAAAATACTGACTGGGATTGCCCAGTTCAGGATGGAATTTTTCTCGAAAACGCCCTCCGGTATAATCTCCAATGATTTTACGCCAGAATGCCTGTGCGATCACATTGTTCCGAACCTGTGTCACTTTCCACCGCCCAGGGAAACGTCTAAATAGTTCGTACGCCGCATTTGTTCCAACGCCGCTACGTCTATATTTTTGCATCACAAAAAATTCAGTCAAATAGTAGTCATTATCCTTACTCCCGGGATCTAACTTCTCCACAAGTGCAAACCCCGCTGGTGAACCATCACTTGTGATCAAAAAAGGAAACTTGCGTCCTTTCTCCGTCCAGAACGCATCCAATCCCGGATATTCTGGAAAAATACCATCCTGATCTACATCAATATTCAGATATTTCGTAAAATCATAGAGATAAAATTGCATGAGATGCCGAATCACCTGACTGCGTTCGCGGGGAACCAGCTCAATCTGCATATTCATTTGGTTCGCCTCCTCTAGTCTGTATGTATACATACTGTAAACCTTTATAAGATGAAGGGCAACAACGTGACAAATCGAAGCCTGTGTAGCACAACGCTTGATCATACCTATCAGCATAATCAAACAAGATGATGCATGTAAATTATGGTACACTTAATATACTTTGTAGATAAATAATCGTTCACATGGAGGTGCCGAACTTGACCAACGTGCAAAAAGAGATTGACCGACGCAAACTAGATGAAAAACTACCATCCATGCCCTGGTTTGTTCAGCAATTCATTGACTATAAACTGCCTGATCTGTCTCCGTCCACGCTGCTGGAGTATTTGAGAGATTATGATACCTTTTTCAGCTGGCTACGTGCAGAAGGGCTGTCCCAAGCTGAGTCCAACCAAGGGGTAACATTGACCGAACTGGAAGTGCTACGTATGGATTCGGTTACTGCGTACCGACTGTTCCTGACTACGAAGCGTGAGGGAACCAATTCAAGAATCACGGTTTCACGCAAGCTTTCTTCCCTGCGGTCGTTATTTCATTATTTAAGCCAAATTGCTGAAGATGAGGACTTCTATCCGCTGCTTAAACGTAATATCATGGCCAAGATTGAGATCAAACGTACCCATAAACCCAAAGATACTGCCGCGAAACTCAAAGGCAAGATATTGGAAGAGAATGAATTACTCGAATTTATCGGTTACATTCTCGAGGGCTACGCTACAGATATGCAGAAGAACAAACAGGCCCTGTACTCACATGAGTTGAACAAAGAACGAGATGCCTGTATCGCCAGCCTCATCCTCAACTCCGGTCTACGGGTATCTGAAGTGGTTAACTTGAATGTGGATGACCTCGATCTAGGTAACAAACTGCTCTATGTTTACCGCAAAGGTAACAATGATGAAACATACAAAACACCCGTATATTTCAGAGAACAGGCCAAAGATGAGCTGGCAGCATACATGAATCTGCGGCAATCCCGTTACCGCACACCTAAACGAGAAAAAGCACTTTTCATTGCACTCCGTAACGGGGAATCTGAAGGAAGTCGAATGACTAAACGTGCGATTCAGGCGATGATTATGAAATACGCTAAATGTTTTGGCAAACCGTATCTTACCGTGCACAAATTACGCCATTCTTTTGCCACCGACTATTATTTGCAAAATGATATTTACAAAACCAAAGAGCAACTAGGTCATGCTTCTACCGAAACAACCGAAATTTATGCGCATCTCACCGACAAAACGATGTCCGAAGCCATCGAACGCCGCATGGATGATAATGCTTAGAGTTATCACAAGAGTCTCGTAGACAATTGCACATGTGGCTGTCCTCTATTGTGATGAAACAGTACACCGCGTGCCAAACACGCGGTGTGAAATAAGCACCAAAATGAAATATCAGGTCATTCGAAGATAGGTTAAATGGCGCATTTTAGCAGTTATATATTAAAATCATTTATTTAGTTTACATAATAATAGTTACGTTAAAAATAGCCCTCCACAGACCTTGATCATTCTAACGATCTCAGGTATTAAGTGATTTTAGTTGGAGCAGAGCCTCTACAATAACTTCCCGTTCATGGAACAGAAAACCGGCCATAGCTCCTTTGCTTATATCCTGTTTCTTATCCATCTGAGCACTTAACTTTTCCGCCTCTGCTTCCTTCATTAATTCAGGCGTCCAAAAAACAATGCCAACCACCTGCTGAAGCTTGCGTATCAGAGTCAGGTCATTGGCTTCGCGCACCATCACCAATTTGGGATACGGGGCGTCTTTGAAACCTTCAATCACAATCCAGTCATAGTCTGAGAACTGGTTCAACATATCATCAAGCCGGGTGTTGTGTTGCTTAATAATCGCCGTCCTTTTCTGAGACATCACCACAACAGCTGCAGCACCTGCCTTGCCAAACTGATACGAGTCCGTCCCTTCCTGATCCATCTCAAAATGGTCATGTCCGTCATGTTTGAATGCAGCCACTTTTAAACCTTTGGAAGAAAGTCCGGCGATTAGTGAAGCTGTCATTGTTGTCTTGCCTGTATTTTTATATCCAACGACTTGCATGATCTTTGGCTCTGAAGAAGTCCTTTTATCCATTCTAATTACCTTGCTTGCCCGGTTGGAAGTTTAAGAATTGTGACCTGTTCCCCTGCAGCTATGCCCTTTTTCTCAGGCGGAATCACAATGAGGCAGTCACTGTCTTTAATGGTGATCATGACACTTGACTCATCCACACGAGATGCAGCTGGAGCCGCAAATACTTTTCCGTCTCGAATGATCGTACGTCCTCGTACAAAACGAGTGAAGTTGTTCACCTTTGCATAGCCGTCTTCCAAAATCACATTCCATTCTTCCAAATAAGGATGGACATCTGCTTGCATCGCACGAAGTGTGGGACGAACAAACAGATTAAATCCAACAAAACAAGCGCCTGGATTACCTGATAAAGCAAATAACAGCTTGTCCTTATATACAGCAGCCGTAGTTACACTGCCTGGGCGCATCGTGACTTTGTTAAAGAGAAGTTGCATCTGTTCTTCGAGCACAAGTTCGCCCATGATATCGTAGTCCCCAACAGAAACGCCACCTGTCGTCACAACGATATCATTGTCCCGAATCGCTTCCTCCAGTTTTGCCCTTGCGGTATTCACATCGTCTGCGATGGCTCCGTACATGACCGGCTCTCCTCCAGCTTCCACAACCAGAGAACGTAACATATAGCTGTTGCTGTTGCGAATCCGACCAGGTTGCAACGGCTCATGAACCTCAAGTAACTCCGTTCCTGTAGCAAAAATAGCCACCCTCGGCCGTTCAAAGACCGGCACTTCTGCCACGCCAAACGTCGCCAGCACAGATTGTTCACCCGCCCCGATTACGGTACCGGCTTCGATCAATTGCTGGCCCTCCTGCACTTCAAGCCCAATTGGCGTAATATTAGCTCCAGCCTGAATGTGACGTTTCAGTGCAATCCAGTGCTGCCCTTCTTCTTGCTTGCTTTCCGTCATCTCCATCATGACGACAGCATCTGCACCATCCGGAACTTGAGCACCCGTCATGATTCTTGCAGCCGTTCCAGGTGTAATAGGATGTTCTGGTGTATATCCGCACGGGATTTCATCAATAACGCGAAACCACACTTGATGATCACTTGTGGCCTCAGCCGTATCTGCACTTTGAATCGCAAAACCATCCATACCTGATCTGCGGAAAAAAGGATACGCATGCGGCGCTTCAATCGACGTTGCAAGTGTGCGGCCGTGTGAGTCGGCAAGAGGAACATGTTCCATCCGGCCTGCCGATACCTGAGCAGCAATTCTGCTCTGTGCTTCCGATACTTGTACAGCCGTACGATGAAATTTAGCGGTGGTCATATCATATGAATGGGAATTATGTTTCACAGTAACTTACCTCCTGAGGTCTTTTTCTCATTTAAGAAAGTGTAGCCCGAATATACGCCGATGACAAGTCGATTACTCACTGAATCCGAACAGGAAAACTGCATAGGTACCTAAACAGACACATTCTAAATGTGTTCACTCTTGAGATTTAACAGGAAGAACATCATTGCTATGAATCCCCGCTAATATGAACAGGGGCCTAACAGGTAACATGAAATACTCTTTCTTTGCACATAATAGCATTCGAAATCGGGAGGTGATCACCACGAATCATCATTGTGAGTTATGCGGGAGAGAACCCGTCGAGACAACAGTTCATCATTTAACACCAAAGGAGATGGGCGGTAGCTTCATGCCCACCGCTAACCTGTGCATTCCCTGTCATAAACAAATCCACTCGTTATATACGAATCGGGATCTGGTTACGCTGGGATTGACCGATCTACAATCGCTGCGTGCAGATGAACGGATCATTCCTTACCTGCGCTGGATACGTAAACAGCCAGCTTCTTCGATTCCTCGTGTTCGCAAGTCCCATCATGTCCGCAAATCATAAAAAAATAACAGTAACAAGGTGCTCACTGTCATTCGCCAGTGTCTCACCATGCTACTGTTATTGTCCTGTATATAATCATCATCCTGTAAATCATAATCATTCCAAGAATCATATATTTCAGGCTTGCGAGGTGTTATCTTCGCCTCATAATCCTGCCACCACCGATTCGAGTCTTTGGCTTTTTGTAGGATTTTTTTGGTGAATCAAACAAACCACCCAAGCCACCACTGCTCTTGTTGCGATCGATACTTCCTCGGCTTTGATCCTTTTTGCGGTCGAATAAACCGCCGCCAGAACCAACACTTGTGTCCTTATCACTGCCACGCCGCGTAATGGAGCCTTTTCGCTCAACGGTAATAGGCGGAGCCAGCTTTTTATCATTGCTCGTTGGAGCCCGATACGATCCCGCACTCGGTTTGTACGTATCCCGTTCCGTGTATCCCCGATAGTTGCCTGAACCGCGTCCACCAAAAGTATCAAACAAATTCCCGATTAACGTTGCCGTTAGATACCCTTGTAAAAAGGAAGAGCTATAGTTCTGACGAACATATTCCTTGGAATCGACTTCGACGAGCGTATCCTCTGGTTTCTTGGGATCTTGTTGCAGATGATAATACTGGTCTTGATACACCAGGAACATCCGCTCTGTATTTTCTGCCGAGATCTGGTCGGGTGTTCGTTGATCGGACAGCTCTTTTGCTACTTCAGGAACTGTGCGATCTGCAGCCCGATACACATAAGACGTGGATTGACCGCTGCCACTTACCGATTCAAGAGGATATGTATCCTGTACGGAAGGAGCTGCACCACACGCAGACAGCAGAGACATCACAAGGCTGAGGACCAGCATTAATTTTAATCCATGTGCCAAGCGTTTTTTCATTGGAACCTCTCCTAGTTCGAACGAATCACTTTGATATCCGCAGGAAGAATGGACTCACCCTCGTAGAGGTTAAACCTTCTATCTTGCCATTCCACACGAAGAAGTTTGTTATCATCCGATTGATACTGCCACACAAGCTGCTCACCAGCCTGACCATAAGGCGTTCTACCCACAGTCTGAACCATACCTCCATATTCTTCCTCCAAATGATACACGTGATCATCCAGTTCAAGAATGGTCGGCACCTCGTCAGGGGCATCAAGTCTCCCATCAATAGGTGTATACAGGGCGTAACGCGTGATCTCACGCTCCTCCACATGTAAATATCGGAATGAACTACCATCCTGGAGCGTTAATACAACTGCGTTACGAGCCCGATTCTGCACCCTGCCAACGACTTCATAAGTGACCAGAGACACTTCACAGATATCCCCAGGAGCAAGCTGAAGCATCGTTTTTTCCACTTTAGGTGGCTCGGGCTTTGTTAGTATTCCTTTAATACGTTTCCATACACTCATGCCAATTACTCCTGTTCCTTATCTTATCGGCTTACAAGCACGCTGCAATAATCAATGCGCCTACAATATGCAAAGCGCCTGAGAACAAGCCATACCCTGTCTTACCTTGCTGTATTCCCGTATCCAGATCCAATGTGGCCCATTTGCGAATCATAAAGTGAACAACACTTTCCAGAATTAATAAAATTACAAATGATACAACAGAAACGAGCAAAGCTTCTCCAAGATGTCCTGCTGTCGAGATGGATGTTGCAAGCACGTAACCTTGCGCAAATAACTTCATTACCATCCGGGTAGTGACCGCCATATTGCCAGCCTTGACTTCAGCAAAATCCTTGTATTTCGTAAAAAGTGAATCTACATACATCAGTACAAACAGCAAAACCGAACCTGAAACCGTCCAGACCAGCATCGCCAAAATGTTCAAATCCATTTACACAGCCTCCACTTATCAACATGATCCGCATTTAAAAGCGAAGGAGAAACGCTGTTCCCCTCCGCTGGTTAACCCTGCTGAACGCCAAGGTGTTAGTTTTTATTTTCGTACTGTTTCATAAGTGCAGCAAGTTCGTCCTCAACAGCCGTATCCTTACCAAGTTTCTCAAATTCCTCGTCAAGTGATTTGCCTTTGGAAGACATTTCGTTGCTTGCTTCAGCCTGAGCTTCCATCTGCATCATTTTCTCTTCCATACGTTTCAAGCCCGCACTCGCCGTATCTGAGCTAAATCCGTTCAGCGCTTTGTTGATTTCGGTTTGTGCTTTGGCTGCGTTATAACGAGCAACCAGCGTTTCGCGCTTGTTTTTCATCTGTGTCAATTGTTTGCGCATCTCATCGAGTTTGCCACGAAGATTGTCTGCGGACGCTTTGTTTTGATCGTAGCTGGCTTTGTATTCCACCATTTTCTCTTCCGCTGCTTTCTTCTCTTCCAAAGCGCGACGAGCAAGGTCCATGTTCTGTGCACGAGCTGCCGTGTGAGCCTGCTCTTCACGTTTCTTCACAAGTGCTTCCTGTTCCTCGAACAATTGCTTGAACTTCTTCTCGATTGCGATTTGTGCGGCTACTGCTTTCTCAGCATCTTCCAGATCCTCTTGCATGTCACGGATATATTGATCCGTCATCTTGATTGGATCTTCAGCTTTGTCGATAATTGCATTGATGTTAGACATTGTCAGGTCACGTAATCTTTTAAAAATAGACATTAGGTTATTCCTCCCAGTGGATTGTGCATTGTATATAAAGATACATACGTTACAATCTGCAACTCGTTTCAATTTTACAAAAAAAAATTAAAACTTGATGACAACCTCTAATATAAGGAGGATTACCTCTGAAGGTTATGCTTATCCAGGCACGTGTCGTTTATCCTATAAGGTGACCGATTACCAAAACATTACTCTGACTTCTTATTCAAATGTTCATCCACAAGTCTCTCTGCAGTCATTACGATCTCGTCGATCTGCACTCGTGTAATGCTGTCAAAATGTATGCCCATAATAACGGTTACCGTAACTTTCAGTTGCAGGGCCGCCTTGCGGGCTAGCCGCTCACATAACTCTTGTTCCTTGTGTCCCGGGATATGTACCGTTGTTCCACTAACCCGATCATGGTCAACATAGAATGTAGCTACAGCCCCGATATGAGCTTTACCACCCGTAACCAGAAATACCTTGTCCTGTCCTGCCTCAAAAACCTCTAAACGAATGGATTTCAAATCATATGTACTCATCGTCTCTCCACCTATCCTTCTCTATATGTTATATATGGTGGAATTATGCCTTTCATGACCTGATGATGCAATGAAACTTCTCACACACGCATAAAAGAAACAGGCAACGGGCATACCATAGAGAACGCAATTTTGGAAAAAGGAGGCCGTTAACATGCGAATACGCCTCGTCATGCTCGCACTCGTTACTATTATATGCTCTGGGGTTTATACAGCTCCTTTAGCCCCTGCGCCTGTGTCTGCTGCTTCATCTGAGGAACCTTCTTCAACCCTCAGTGATACACCGGCGTCTGGGTCAGATGTTAAAGAAGAACAGTTGACTCTAGGTCAACTTCGTCAAAAATACGCGGATACGTTCAAAACCAATGGCCCTTCCACCAAACAAGTTGCGCTGACTTTTGATGATGTACCTGATCCAAGATTTACACCGCAGGTACTTGATGTATTAAAAAAATATAAGGTTCGTGCTACTTTTTTTGTTGTTGGCAGCCGTGCGGAGAAACACCCGGACTTGGTGAAACGGATGGTGAAAGAAGGACATATCGTTGGCAATCACAGCTACAATCATCCTGAATTCAGCAAATTATCAATGACTGCCTTTCGCAAACAAATACTACATACCGGCGATATCATTCACCGCCTGACGGGGTATACGCCCAAAATGATTCGTCCTCCGTATGGGGACATTAACGAAGAACAGTTGAGATGGGCTGCAAAACAGCATTACAGCATCGTGAATTGGAATGTGGATTCTCTCGATTGGAAGGGACTAGACAAGGAAAAGGTAAAACATAATATTCTCACCGCGGTGAAACCTGGTTCCATCGTATTACAACATGCTGGCGGCGGTACAGGTTCGAACCTGAAAGGTACAGTAGAGGCTTTGCCTGAGGTTATTGAGGAATTGCGAAACCGAGGATATGAATTAGTTACATTGGACGAGATGCTTAAACTGCCAAAAGAGAAACAATAATTGAAAGAACAGGGTGTCCCTCTACGTCGTCATGAATTATGCCTATCATGATTACGCAAGAAAGAACACCCTGTTTATTAATGCTCAATTCAACTTATGACCTCACATCCATAAATGAGAGGGTTTAAGCCTTATTTTAAAATGTACAACTCAATATCCTGAAAACCAAACGAACTAACGAACTGTTTGCTTCCAGGGATAAAGATGTCAATACGATTTCCCTTGATCGCGCTACCTGCATCCAAAGCCGTTGCTACGAAAGCCTGTTTCGGCAATCCAGGGTGTGTATGCCCTGTCACTAATACCTTGGTTCCAAAAGGGATAACCTTGGGATCCACTGCGATTGTGCCGAGTTCGAGCGGGTTGCCAAAATAATCAACGGGGCCCCATCCACCATTCTCGGAAGCATCTGCGGAATACGCTGTTGCTTTAACACTAAGCGTTTTGCTATAGTCGAATGTTTTCCCCCAAGCCTGTACCACTTTATTATCTGTATTCACGTCCAGGCTTGCAGCAGTCACCGTTTTTTCCTGCGACTTCGCTTGAACTGGTGCCGCTTCTACTTTGTTTTCGTTACCTGGGATTGTAATTTTCAAACCACCATAGATGTTATAAGGTGAGATGTCTTTATTCGTTTTAATTAATGTGTTCATATCAACGCCGTATTGCTTGGATAAGGTGAAGAAGGTATCCCCTTCTTTGGCCACATGAACGGAATCCGCGTGAGCCGGAACGGCTTGAATGAATAGAATGGATGTCAGTAGTGCGATGGCTGTTTTGGCTAAACGTTTCTTGTTATGCATGGTCTTCCTCCCTCATGATGCCTGCGAAGTTAGTTGTCGGATTCGGATGGAGGAACCCACCCTATAGGCTGTACGTGACATGCTGAAGCATTATGTATTCCTAATTCACCCCAAGCAGCATATTTCTCAAATCATTAACTATGTCTGCATTGTTACGTCCCCCGCACTTCCGCTTCGGAAGTTTCGGCAGTCTTGAATATATCACAAATTTGTAACCTTAAGCTGTAGTAAATGTTTCCATTTGGCGTTTTAATTCATTTTACAGGTAACAGAAAAGTTACTTTTTCAGCTCTACCTTTTCTGCAAACAACAAAAAAGCGTCACCGGATCTTTCGATCCGATAACGCCGTTATTCATTTGATTCTATATACGGAATGGCATGAATTAAAGTACTTTTGCAAGAAAGTCTCGCGTACGCGGATGTTTTGGCGCACCAAACACTTCATCCGGGGTACCTTCCTCAACGATGACGCCGCCGTCCATGAACAGAATGCGGTCTCCCACCTCACGCGCAAAACCCATCTCATGCGTTACAATGACCATCGTCATTCCGCCTTCAGCAAGCCGTTTCATGACTTCCAATACCTCTCCGACCATCTCCGGATCAAGGGCCGATGTTGGCTCGTCAAACAGCATCACATGCGGCTGCATCGCGAGTGCTCTTGCAATGGCAATCCGTTGCTTTTGACCACCGGACAGCTGGTTAGGATATACATCTTTTTTGTCCGCCAAACCGACTGTCTTCAGGAGATCCTCGGCAATTTTGTTAGCCTCATCCGTGGATTGTTTCTTCACCTTGATTGGAGCAATCGTAATATTTTGCTGAACCGTTTTATGAGGGAACAGATTAAAATGCTGGAACACCATGCCCATCTTCTCACGTGTAGCATTAATGTTATGCTTCGGATCGGTTATCGAAACACCTTCGAAATCGATCTGTCCCGATGATGGCTGTTCCAACAGGTTCAGACAACGCAGAAATGTACTTTTACCCGAACCGGAAGGACCAATAACTACAACAACCTCACCTTTGCCGATCGTTACGTCGATGCCTTTCAGGACATCATTTTTACCATATGATTTGTGTAATTGCCTAACGTCTATCACTTGCACCCAACTTCCTTTCCAATCGTCCGAGCAGCTTGGACAGAATAAATGTCATCACAAAGTAAATGGCTGCCGCAATAATGAACGGGTTCAGACCCTGGAATGTGAGATTTTTGACTACACTTGCTTGATACATAATATCCACCATACCGATGACCGAAATAATGGATGATTCTTTAATGATCGTTACGAACTCGTTACCGATGGCTGGCAAAACGGCCTTGAAGGCCTGTGGCAGAATAATGTAACGCATCGCTGCGCCTCTGCCCATACCTAATGAACGGGCTGCTTCCAGTTGACCACGATCAACGCCTTGAATACCGGCACGGAAAATCTCGGCGAGATACGCACCGCTGTTAATGGAAAGCGTCATAATCCCTGCTTGAAGTGCTGAGAAGTTAATGCCAAAAGTTAGCGACACCCCGTAATAGATAATCATAAGTTGTACCAGCATTGGCGTCCCGCGGATCACCTCTACATAAGTTGTACCAATCCAGCGAAGAATCGCCATATTATGAAGACGGAACAGGCAAATAATCAGACCGATGATGACCCCGAATATTACGCCTAGCGCCGACAACAGGAGCGTGTAACCGATACCTGTTGCATATAAGCCTTTGTATTCCCAGAACAATTGAAAAATGTTTTGAGATTTATTGACTTTGTCAGCCATCAGGAGACTTGCTTCTGTAACCATCTGGTTGATCTTATCTTCGCTTTTCAAGCGGTCCAAGGTTTTGTTTACAGAGGCTAATAACTCCGTATTGCCCTTACGAATCCCGACAGCGGCTTCAGCCTGTTCTTCGTCAGGAACTGCTGCCGCAAGACCGATAATGTCATCCAGGTAACCAGCGGCTACGGTATCTTCTACAATAGCTGCGTCAACGCGTTTCGTTTGCAGTTGTAGCACGATGTCGGAGATTTTATCCAGTGAAGTCAGCTTTGCACCAGGAATCTTCTGTCCGATGGTTTCTTGAATGGATCCTTTTTGCACGCCAATCTTGACATTTTCCAGTGATTTCATGTCCGGATATTTGTCTTTGTCGACATTACGAACCATAATCACTTGTTTGGATTTGTAATACGTATCTGAAAAATCAATGCTTTTCTTACGCTCATCTGTCGGCGTCATGCCGGAGACGACCAAGTCTACACGACCACTCTGAAGTGCGGGCAAAAGTCCGTCGAAGCCCATATCCTCGATAACGAGTTCAGCTCCAAGATCCGCCGCAATTTCTTTGGCAATCGCAATATCAAATCCGACGATTTCGTCTTTACCATTGATGACTTTGTGGAACTCATACGGTGCAAAATCGGCACTTGTACCGAGCACCAGTTTTTTACCGCCTGAGCTGTTATCTGTCGTTCCACTGGCCAGTGCCGCAGGTGCAGCCGCCGTCAGAAAAAGAAGGAACGTTAACAACATTACGGTATAACGACTTATTAATTTCAACCTTGTTCTCCCCTTACAATGCTATAATTACGATTACATACTGATTCGTCAGTCATGTTGATGACTGAGTCATTATAAAGTACAATGCATGATTATGCAATGCATTTTCAAGATCAAATCTTGACTTGTTTCTGAAAAAATACTACAAACATGTTATACTCATGGAGTTATTTTCATTTTTGCCTAAGGAGTTTAGCCATGACAACAAATAAAACCCAAATTTTTAACGTTATTGATCAATATGCTTCCCGTTTCAAAGACATTTCATCATATATCGGGGCTCATCCTGAACTTGGGAATGAGGAATATCTTGCTTCTGCCCGTTTGAAGGAAGAATTGTCTTATCATGGCTTCGAAGTACAAGCTCCGATTCTCGGACTGGAAACGGCTTTCATCGGTACTTATGCTTCGAGCAAGTCAGGCCCGAGCATTGCCCTACTATGTGAATATGATGCTTTGCCCGAAATTGGTCATGCTTGCGGACACCACCTGATCTGCATGATGAGCCTTGGCGCAGCCGTTGGGCTGAAAGCCATAGTGGACGAAGTCGGCGGAACGATCAAGGTGTTTGGTACACCTGCAGAGGAGACACGCGGGGCTAAAGTTCCGATGGCGGAAGCGGGGTTATTCGACGACTGTGATGTCGCACTGATGGCCCATCCATTCTATGCTTATGAAAAATCAGGCAGCTCCCTTGCAATCGATGCCGTACAATTCGAGTTCCATGGTAAATCCTCACATGCGGCAGCCAGCCCACATGAAGGTATTAATGCCCTCGATGCGGTTATCCAAACGTTCACCGGAATTAATGCCTTTAGACAGCAGGTGAAAAGCAACGTCCGTATTCACGGCATCATAAATAGCGGTGGACAAGCTGCTAACATTATCCCGGACTATGCTTCTGCTCAGTTTTACGTGCGTGCCGCCACACGCAAAGAACTGAACGTGCTAACCGAACGTGTCATTCAGATTGCACAAGGCGCTGCACTTCAGACCGGATGTAAACTCGTGACATCCAACTACGAAACATCCTATGATGAGATGGTCACGAATGAGACCTTCTCTGACGCGTTCAGTCAGAATTTAATGGAACTTGGCATTCCGCAGCAAGAAATCGTCAGTGGAAACGACCATGGTTCGATGGATATCGGTAATGTTTCCTTGAGATGCCCAGCGATTCACCCTTATATCCGTGTCGTTGATGAAGTTCATACCCTGCATTCTATTGAATTCCGTGATTTGGCGTTGCAGGAACGCGCTCTGGATGGCATGATTTTAGGAGCCAAAGCGCTCGCTGCTACAGCTTATGATGTTCTAAGCAAGCCAGAACTGATGCAAGCCATCCGTAAGGAATTTGACCAAATTACTCGCTAAGTGATTCCGGAGTAACAACAAAAGCCGCAGTTATTAAACTGCGGCACTCCATACGAAAATCGAAATAAAACCTTACTCTTAGATCACACCTGAATTCGACGATAAATATCCATATATTCTTCAGCCGATACATCCCAGCTGTATTCCCCGCTCATTGCATTTTTCACAATTTTTTTCCACTCAGCCGATTTACGATAGAACTCTTCTGCACGGCGAATGGTATTCATCATGTCATGTGCGTTAAAACTTGTAAACGAGAAGCCGTTACCTTCTCCTGTGAACTCATTGTAAGCTTGAACCGTATCGTTTAATCCCCCTGTTTCCCTTACGAGTGGTACACTGCCATAACGCAATGCCAGCAACTGGCTAATTCCGCACGGCTCAAATTTGGATGGCATCAGGAAGATGTCACTGCCCGCATAGAAACGACGAGATAATCCGTCATTGAATGTAATCTGTGCAGACATTTTTAGTGGATACCGGTTAGCCGCCTCTCTGAACCAATGTTCATAAGCTGAATCTCCAGTCCCCAGCACGGCGAATTGAATGTCATCGTAGTAGAGCAGTTCATCCAGAACCCGACATACCAGATCAAGTCCTTTGGAATCAACGAGCCTGGTCACCATGACCATCAGGGGTGCATCTGGACGCACCGGAAGTCCCAGTTCTTTTTGCAATTCAATTTTATTTTCGATTTTTTTGGACAAACTTGATCTGAATTTGACTGCAATTTTATTGTCCGTTGCCGGGTTATAACTTTTGGTATCAATGCCGTTCACAATACCGCTGAAGCGATCACCAAGCGAACTTAGTAATCCGTCCAGCCCATACCCATAATAAGATGTCTGCACTTCTCGAGCATAGGTTGGGCTCACCGTTGTCACATGATCAGAATACACAATACCTGATTTTAAGAAATTGACATTCCCATAATATTCGGCGCCTTCCATCGTAAAATACCGATCATCAAGCTCCAAAATTTCGCTGAACAACTGGTGTGGAAATACACCTTGATACAACAAATTATGTATGGTGAATACCGTTCGGATTTCACTATAGAACGCATCATGGGCATAGTGAGCCTTGAGCAACAACGGAATCATACCTGCATGCCAGTCATGTGTGTGTAGAACGTCTGGTTTAAAATCCAGCTGTGGAAGCACCTCGAGTACAGCGCGGTTGAAAAATGCAAATCGCTCGCCATCATCCATGTACCCATAAACGCCATCCCGTGCAAAATAATACTCATTGTCAATAAAATAAACTGGAATTCCTTCATACTCCAGCATCTCAATGCCACAATAGGCTCTACGCCAACCAAGCGGAACATCCGTCACGAGCACGGGTTTCATAGCTTCTTTGTATTCTTCAGGTATCCCTTTATATTTCGGCAAAATCACGCGTACATCTGCTCCGTTATTTTTCAACGCTTGCGGCAGAGCACCGATAACGTCAGCCAGACCTCCCGTTTTGATAAACGGATGGGCCTCTGCTGCTGCAAATAAAATATTCATGCTTTTGTCCCCCTATTCGGTTTAAGCGTGCTGTTCCCTTTTTTTTCTGTATTTTTTTCAGTCTTTTTTCTTGATTTCACGGAAGCGCTACCTTCAGCGATGGGCTCCGTTTTCCGGCGTGTATTCTTTTTTAAAATAACGATACTTAGCGGTGGTAAGTCCAGTTCCAGGCTGTTTGCATGCCCGTGAAATGGAATCTTTTCCGTAGGGATCAGCATATCATTAATTATCCCTGAACCACCGTAATCCGAATGATCACTATTTAATATTTCGGTATACATACCGGGACGCATGACGCCAATCCGGTAACGCTCCCTTTTGACAGGCTGAAAGTTAATGAGCACAAGGAGTGTATCCGCAGGTTTTTTTCCTTTGCGTACATATGAAATGACACTTTGGCCCTGGTCATCCGGAGTGATCCACTCATAACCGTCAAAGGAATGATCAAGCTCCCACAAAGCTTTTTCACGGACGTACAACTCAGATAGCTCGCGCTCGAACTTGTGCAGGTTGCGGTGACTATCATAGTCCAGCAAAAACCAGTCCAACTGATCTTCATCTTTCCATTCGATGAACTGTCCAAACTCTCCACCCATGAACAACAGCTTTTTGCCTGGAAATGTCATGAAATAACCGAGAAACGCGCGCATACCCGCAAATTTTTGCTCATAACTTCCTGGCATTTTGTTCAAAAGGGACTTTTTACCATGCACTACCTCGTCATGAGACAGAGGAAGCACATAATTTTCAGAAAAGGAGTATACCACCGGAAATGTCAGCAAATGATGTTTGGAAGCACGTTCATGAAAATCAGATTCCATGTAATCTAACGTATCATTCATCCAGCCCATGTTCCACTTATAGTTAAAACCCAGACCACCTTTGTCCACTGGCATGGTAACCATTGGCCATGCACTGGATTCTTCAGCCATCATTAAAGCATAAGGATAATATTCGAAAACAGTTGTGTTCAACTGTTGTAAAAAAGCGACAGCTTCTTTATTCTCCAGGCCACCTTCATCGTTCGTACGATATTGACCTGGCTGCTTTTCGAAATCAAGACGAAGCATACTCGTCACCGCATCAACACGAAGTCCATCAAAATGATACATTTCCATCCAGTACAGTGCGTTCGAAATAAGGAATGAGCGAACCTCAGGTTTGGAATAATCAAAACTAAGCGTTCCCCAGCCCGGCTTCTCGGCTAACATTGGATCTGCGTACTCGAACAAAGGTGTACCATCAAACAAACGTAGGCCATGCGCATCTTTGGCAAAATGAGCTGGCACCCAATCCAGTAATACACCAATACCCGCCTGATGTAGTGTATCCACCAGATACATCAGATCTTTGGGTTGCCCGTAGCGGCTTGTAGGAGCGTAAAAACCCGTATTTTGGTATCCCCATGACAGGTCATATGGATGCTCACTAAGGGGCATCATTTCAACGTGGGTATAATTCATCTCAAGCAAATAAGGAACGAGCAAATCCGCCATCTCACGATAACTATACTGGCTCCCATCGCCCTTGCGCTTCCAGGTACCCAGATGCATTTCATAAATATGTAAAGGTTTGTTGTACATTGAGCGTTGTTTACGCCTCCATGCACCGTCATTCCATTTGTAACCTTCAATGGAACTTGTGATTGACGCCGTTCGAGGACGAACTTCTGCCTCAAATGCATACGGATCCGCTTTGAGAATTTCAGTCCCATCTTCCGTTAAAATGCGAAATTTGTATAAAGTACCTTCTTCGATTCCCGGAATAAAACGACTCCAAAATCCAGATTCGGGTATCTTATATAAAGGTTCCTTTTCCCCTTGCCATCCATTACGGTCCAGAGCCAGTCCCACCTCTACGGCATTGGGTGCCCATACGGTAAAACGGAATCCTTGACGGTGATCGCGAGTCTCAGGATGCGCGCCCAACATTCGATAACTGTGATGAAGATTACCTTCATGAAATAAATAAATAAGATCAGATAACTTATCCGGTTGTGCCAACGGTTCAATAGCCAAGGAATCACCTTCTTTTCTCCAGAAAATAGATATAACGTTAACCATTACCCCATTCTAGCCAAGTTGAAAAGAAAAATGCGTTGTTTTAAAAAATGATGTATTTTTTCAGAATTTTTACAATAGCTATCGTTTCAGAGGCTTCGCTTTCGTTTACTAATGTACTACACTGCACAAATATTTTGGGAGGGAAACGATCATGTTTAATAAAGATTGCATCGCTATGCTGTTGGCGGGAGGAGAAGGAAAGCGATTAGCTCCTTTAACCTCGAGGATTGCAAAACCCGCTGTACCGTTTGGCGGGCATTACCGGATTATCGATTTTCCTCTCAGTAACTGCGTCAACTCAGGGATCGACACTGTAGGTGTTCTGACGCAGTACCAGGCGGAATCATTGCACGAACATATTGGTCAAGGAGAGCCATGGACACCTGGCAATTCGAATGAGACCGGAATCTCCTTGCTTCCATCTTATCATACAGGAAATGACGAATACTTGGGAACTGCGGATGCCATATATAAAAATATGGACTATATTGACCAGCAAAACCCCGAAAATGTTCTAATTTTGTCGGGTGACCATATTTATCATATGAATTATCGCGAGATGCTCGAGGAACACAAGGCTAACAGTGCCCTCGCTACGATTTCTGTCATGGAAGTGCCTTGGGACGAAGCTCACCGCTTCGGAATTATGGCTGCTGATGAAAACATGAGAGTAACCGAATTTGCCGAAAAACCGGCTGAACCTAAAAGTAACTTGGCCTCGATGGGCATTTACATGTTCAATTGGCAATATCTGAAACGTCATTTGCTTGAAGATGCTGCGAATCCAAACTCCAGTCATGACTTCGGAAAAGACGTTATTCCACAGATGTTAAACGAAACTAATTCGCTTTACGTATATAATTTCAATGGTTACTGGAAAGATGTCGGTACGGTGAAAAGTCTTTGGGATGCGCATATGGATTTGTTATATAACGAAGAAAACTGGAGCTTGCAACGAGAAGATTGGCCTATGTTCACCCGCGAATGGCGCTCCAAACCAAGCGCGATCAAAGCGAGACAAAATCAGATGCAACATCTGGCTTCCATGGTTCACGACTCTTGCGCTATTGAAGGCCGGGCTGAACGCTCCGTGATTTTCTGCGGTGCCGAAGTTGGCAAAGGCTCTGAAGTGCTTGACAGTGTCATTATGCCTAATGCACGTGTAGGCCGCGGTGTTCATATCGAACGCGCAATTATCGGCGAGGGAGCCATTATCAAAGACGGTGCCATTGTTAAAGGTACAGCCGATGAAATTGTGGTCGTTGGCCCAAATGAGATTGTCGCACCTAAACCAGCTGTACGCACGCAACCTGTACGTATGCTCAAAGAAGTGTATGAAAAAAGTGGTCGTCTCCGTGCTGGTGAATTATCCTCATAAATTCTTTAAGATGTACCTTAGATATAAAAAGGCGAGCCATTATGGCTCGCCTTTCTGGTTTCGCTGTATAAGATTTCATCGTCTGCTACCACCGTACGTGTGATAATGACGAACTAGCGCTTCTCGCCCTCAGTTGATGAGTCATGAGCCTGTATCTGCTCCTTCTGGTCTGGCTCCGAAGTTGTATTTGCCGGTTTCTCCGGTGTACCAGCTTCGATCAGTGCTACCTCATCCGTTATATCTTGTTCAACTGAAGCTATCTCCTGATTAAGCATAGGTAAGGATACGGTCACCGTTGTCCCTGAACCAAGCTCACTTTGCATCGTAATGGTGCCCTCATGCAGTTCCACAAGCTCCTGAGTAATGGCAAGACCAAGTCCCGTGCCTCCATTTTGGTGGTTTACCTGGAAGAAACGATCCCTTACCTTAATCAAATGTTCCTCACTGATCCCAATTCCTGTATCCTGCACAACAGCCACAATCTGACCATTCTCTTCTTTGACCGTAAGGAATATCCACGAGTTCTCATGTGAGAACTTGATCGCGTTGTCCACAATGTTTAAGAACACCTGCTTCAAACGATTCCCATCGCCATATACATTGTAGGCGCGTGTTTCGTCCGTCTCTAACTTCAGATGTACCTGCTTTTGTTCAGCTTTGGCCCATACGTTCAGCATGGTCTCTTGCACAACCTCACGAATATTAACTGTGCCTTTCACAAGCTTCATCTGGTTCTGTTGCAGTTTGGAGAAATCAAGCATCTCCTCTACCAACCCGATTAGCCGCTCTGTTTCCTTCGCGATAATCCCCATACCAATACGTGTTTCTTCCGGATCGTATCCACCTGAATCAAGCGTTTCACTCCAACCCTTAATACTGGTCAGCGGTGTACGCAGTTCATGGGAAATGGATGAAATAAAATCGTCTTTAATCTGGTTACTACGTACAATTTCGTGGGCCATGAAGTTAAGCGTTGACGCGAGTTCGCCCAGTTCATGTTTATAATTCCCTTTGACTCTGACATCCAGCCGTCCTTTCGCCATCTGAGCAGATACCGCTGTGATACTGTTAATAGGCCTTACAATGGAGTTGGCCATTCCAATACTGATAATTAACACGATGGCAAGTACACCAACGCCTACGGCAATAGCCAGTAACCCCATGACAAGTAGTTTAGAGTTTACGGATTCGAGCGAAGTCAGATAACGTACAATGTACGTATTTTCACCACCAAGGTCGAATTTGTTGGCAACTGCCATCACCGATTCTCCGGTGTTGGGTTGTCTGCCAATCCATCGTCCCATATCCCCGTTCAAAGCCTGCATAACGTCGCTCGTTTGTAACATCGCTCGATCTGACTCAAAGGCCGTCGAACTCGCCAGCACGCGGCCGTTCAGATCCAGAATCTCCAGTTCAGTATTGTCTAATGCAAGTCGAACAAGGAGTCTGGACAAGTTGTTGTTGCCGTCTTCTCCATTACTAGCTCTGGCTATTGGCTCAAGAAAGTCTCTGTTATTGGTAATGTGCGTGCTAATGGTATTGTAAATGCTCTCATAATAATACCGCTGCACAGCTAGCATAAACACAAACTCAACAAGCACCAGAGCGAGGAAAACGACAATAAAGTAGTGTAATACGATCTGCCGCGTGATCCCCTTTTTGATCATTGATCCCGGCCCTTCCATTTGTACCCGTGACCCCATACAGTTTGCAGGTATTCAGGCTCGGAAGGATTGTTCTCAATTTTTTGACGTAGACGACGGATGTTAACATCAACAATTTTGGGATCACCCATATATTCTTTGCCCCACACATGGTCCAGTAGCAAGTCACGGCTCAGCGGCGTATTTTCTTTTTCCAAGAAGAACTGAATTAAAGAAAATTCCGTAGGTGTTAATTCAATGGCTTCATTATTCTTTTTAAACTGTTTGGAGATCAGATCTAGTGAAAACGGCCCCGATTGGAACGTTACTTTAGCCGCAGTTTCACGATGTACATTGACACGACGAAGAAGTGATTGAATCCGTGCAATCAGTTCAGTCGGGCTGAAAGGTTTGCTTACGTGATCGTCTGCCCCTACTGAAAGAGCGTATACTTTATCCTGCTCCTGAACTTTGGCTGTCAAGAAAATAATACCGAGCCGTTCGTTCGTTTCACGAATCCGTCTGCATACTTCAAACCCATCAATGCCAGGAACCATAACGTCCAGCAGTGCAAGATCAATATCGGGTACAGATTGCAAAATGCGTAAGGCCTCATGACCATCGCCCGCTTCCAGCACTTCGAATCCATTTCTTTTTAAATTAATGACGATAAAACTGCGGATAGATTCTTCATCCTCAAGAATAAGTACTTTACTCATCAAGTTCTTCCTTTCTATTCAGCTGAGAAGTTTTTACTTAATGCATCCTTGCCCGCCTCAGATTGTGCAACACGCGATGCAATCACCCGATCTTTTGTTCGAGTAATTTCCTTCCAGCTCTTTCCCTTTTCAAGATCCCACTGAGAAAACGTGAAATATTTGATTTCGGCCACGGTTTCATCCGTTTTGATCATCTTAAACCGAATGTATTTTTCCTTCTCCGATTTGGTGTCAATTGTGATCTTGCCATACCATTCAGGCTTTAAGTTCAAATGGAACAAATCCGCATCATCCCGGAACTGGAACGACACAAACTTTTTCCCCTCTTTGCCATCCCACTGGTAGAATGTATAAAACCACATGCGCGAATCAAATACGTAGTGCTCCCAACCTTTTGGTGTTTCTTTTAATCCAAACTCAATAATACCATCATTATTCACATCACCGCTTAAAATTTTGTCATCTCTGTACGTTTGATCCGGTGATTTAAAAGCACTAACAAGTTTATTGTCTTTCACGTACATGATCTGTGTAAACGAACTGCGATCATCCAGATCCGCATCAAGTACAATCCCCATTTTTCCGTCAGCGATCTCACCGCCAAGAGCGTTATACACTTCTTTAACCGTATAGTCAGTAACAACACGATCCATTTCCTTAAAGCTGTCATCCTGATACTGATACAATGCAATGCTGGCAAAACCACTGGCGTTTAGCGAAACAACAACAAAATCACTCTTGCCATCTCCACTTAAATCCAGCGCGTTACCCTGCATATCATCGATAATGACCTGATTGTAAGGCACGCCGCCCAGCACTTGTTCCAAGACTCCGCCTTTATATGAATATGCCGTTAGGGCTTTCTGATCCTGCAAGCTGACACCTACGATAATGTCCGGGTTCCCATCATTCGTAATATCCATTACTTTGAACGATTCCAACTCATTGCCTGGTACATCAAACGTCAGTTTTTTGACCCAGGTTCCCCCCTGCTCTTCCAAAATCATACCGTGGATACGTACATTCTCATTAGGCGTCTCGTAAAAAACAATGGCCTCGCGAATACCGTCACCGTTCAGATCTTCCACACGAATCATGCTGGTATTGCTCATATCTTTGGGCCGAATCAACTTACTTTCAGGCGGTGTTTCCTTCTGCACAATATTATACAGTTTCTCTTTGTCCGTCGACATCATCGGCGGCTTCATTAGAAGCTTGGGGTCACTGATCACTGTACAGCCACTTAGCACGGTTCCGAGCAAAACAGCCATTGTACCTGCTGCCATGCAGCGTCCCCATCGCGAATTAAGCAATTTCATCACTCTTTTCATTAAGCACTCATTTTAAATCTGATTTTTCTCCTGCTGTGTTAATCTCCGTCCTCGTATATCAAAAGCGATCCGGCCTTCTGCGATTCCCCAGATTCGCGAAGCATGTTTCTCTGCTAGTTCAATCGGTAACACGGCAATGACCGTAGCTCGTTCCTCTTCACACAATTTGCGTAACGTTTCCAGCACGGCATCAGCCGTATGAGGATCAAGTCCAATGACAGGTTCATCCGCCAACACAACCTTGGCACCATGCGCAAGCGCCCTTGCAATAGCAACACGCTGCTTCTCGCCGCCGCTCATTTTTTCAGCAAGCTGATGCGCTTTATCCAGTAAACCTAAACCTTCGAGGTGGTCCATCGCTCCCATGTAGTCATCCGAACGCACCATGCCCGTTGCCATCCTCCATAATGGAGTTTGACCAAAACGCCCGATAAGTACATTCTTCAGCGCCGTTTTTCTGGGATATAACTGTGGGTTCTGTTCCAAGTATGCCCATTCCCGCCGAATTTTCTGTTTACCGCTCCAGCCTTCTTTCAGAATATCCATGCCGTCAACAGTAAAACGCCCTGAATCCCACGTCTCCTTCATCGCCAAACATTTCAGCAACATGCTTTTGCCGCTCCCGCTGGAGCCGACTACCGCAATCATTTCCCCTTGTTGCATATCAAAACGAATATCACGTAGAATCGGAATACGATCCGCTCCAACGGATTTACTCAAGTTCTCCACTCTGATCATCGCGATGTCTCCTCTTGTCCATGTTTTTCCCTACTACTAGTGTACTCGGAAATGGACATCAATTTCCATGCGAACACCAGCTTCTATTTTAACACAAATTCTGCTTCGCGTTTACGCCGAAATAATAGTCCTGTAACACCAAAAATGAAATACAAGCAACCAAGCATCGTAAACATACTGCCAGGTGAAACCCAGTTGATCAACTGACCTCCCAGATTCGGTGCCACGATACTTCCGATCGTAAAGTGAAAGGACGCTACCACATTGGCTGCAGGTAACAAAACTTTAGGTAAAATATCTGCGGCATAAGCGAGTCCCAGCGAGAAAAATGAACCTACGAGTCCTCCGGCGATAAGCAACAGTACAAGTGTCAGCCAGAAATTCGTACCCGCTAAAGGAACTAGCATAAATGCTAAACCGCCACCCATTCCGGCTATCATAAGAATTACTTTTCGACCATATCGGTCACTTAATATTCCGAGCGGAAGCTGCAGGAATAGTCCACCAATCCCTATAAAAGGAAGCAAAGAGGCTATCTGATCCGTATCATATCCCACACGAAGTCCGTAAACGGGAAAGTTGCTGTTCATGCCTGCTTCCATATAACCGTATAAAAGAGCTGGCAACAGCGCATACCATGCCCAAGCGAAACTGCGGCGAAAGCGTCTTTCTGGAAAATGAGCATGTTCTGCTTTTTCCGGCTTGGTATCCGGTAGCTTCATCAGCACCAGAATGAGTACAGCGGCCATGCCAACAAACAGCACTAAAAATGGCACAGCATCACCATACCCGAGCAACTTGATTCCTAATGGCCCGATACTGAAACCCAGTCCGTAAGACATACCGTAAAGGGATATATAACGTCCTCGCTTCTCTGGCGCAGTGACTAACAGCACCCATAGCTGCGCTGCATAATGTAAAGCACTGTCTCCGATGCCGACAATCAGGCGTAGCACAAACCAAATTTTAATATCAGGAAAATACGGGAACAGGATCAAGGGAAGCATAACCAGAATCAAGCCGCCAACAATCAGTTTTTTGAATCCCAGTACCCCCAGTAAACGTTCGGCTGCCAGTGTCATTGCGAATGAGCCAATGTAGAGCGCAGCGGCATTTAACCCGTTTAACCCGGGAGAAACCCCTTGCTGTTCCAGAAAAATGGATAAGACAGGTAGCAACAATCCCTGACTGATCCCTGCTGCAACGATCACGGTAATTAAAATCAAATAATTAAAAGTTGAGGGTGATATTTTAGATTTGAACATCAATGCCACGACATTTCATTCCTCCTGCAAGCGCAAACAAAGAAAAATCGCCATTGCTGACGATCTCTAGGCTGTTATTTATATGGGTATATACTTTCTTTATAAATCGGGTCTAAGCCCCGAACTTGAACATTATAGTGGACAACGCCCGGTAAAACAAGCCATAATAGTACATAAGTCGCTGTGAATACCTAGATGTGACGGGAGGATTCTGCATCATTATGGCTTATCACGTTAAAATTGATGTTTCACCGATATATGAGATGCTCAACAGCTTTTTAGTTTATGTCACGAAAAAGTGGATTCAGCATCTGGACATTGGTCCTGAATGGATTCTGGACGTTGAGCGCAAGCTAAGTTCCAACGTACGTGCTGCGCTTGCACCCGCTGCTACGTGGCCTTTTGACGATTTTGATGTCTTGTTCGCCTGGGCAGCATATAAGAATACCACTTTAGAAAATCAAGACTTTCTGGACATGCTCACAGAGCTTTCGGCTGACGAATTATTTGCGCGCGTGTCTTCATTAATGCCTTCGCTTACGATAGAAGAATCGACGCGTATTCGAAACAGCTACGTCCCATTACTGCGACTATGGGATCAGCACTATTGCCGGAACATTAGCGAAGATCATCGTGTATGGCTTGAAGAGGATGCTGAAGAAAAACGCATTTTGCTCGAAAAAATGGGCCCTGAACTGTTAATAGAATATGCTACCGCAGGTGTTATTGTGGAACCGATCGCTGGATTAAACGAAGTGATTCTGTTCCCAACGGTGCATAACCGTCCTATTAACATGTACTGCTTCTATGAAGGCATGATGATTATTCAGTATCCCGTAGATATACCTGAAGAGAGTGAAGATGAGCCGCCAACGTGTTTGCTCAGGTTCACACATGCATTGGCAGACCCGGAAAGACTTCGCCTGTTAAGATATGTTTCGGACGAACCGAAGTCACTCTCGGAGATGTGTGAGGAGCTTGGCAAAGAACAAGATCCTGTCAAAGATCAGGTTACAGCTCTTCGCATCGCAGGTCTACTGCGTACACATTTACTAGGAAGCAATCGTAAAGAAAAATATAGCATCAGACCTGACGGAGTATCTGAATTGAATATGTTTTTAGAATCCTACATTCGCATCTAACTCGTTATTTTATTTTATAGGATAGTGAATGATCCGCAGGCAAGCGCAGGCAAGGAGTGAACTAGCATTGACCTTATTAAAACAACATATCTTGTTTGACCTTGATGATACACTCGTATATTGCAACAAATATTTCAATCTTGTTCTGGGAGAATTCTTTGAGAACATGCAACAATGGTTCGACGGACATGCCCTGACCACACAGCAGATTCGAGAGAAGCAACTCGAAATAGACGTGACGGGAGTGAACAAAGTCGGGTTTGCAAGTCACCATTTTCCACAGTCTTTGATTGATACGTATCGATATTTTTCCCAAAAATATGCACGTGTAACATCAACTAAAGAAGAAACGTATTTGAGCAAACTGGGCATGAGTGTCTACACCCAGGAAGTTGAGCCTTATCCGCATATGGTAGAAACGTTGGAAGAACTGAAGTCTGCAGGGCACTCTCTTTATTTGTACACAGGCGGTGAGACCGTCATTCAACAAAGAAAGATTGACCAGATGAAACTCTCCATCTATTTCGATGATCGAATCTATATTCGTCAGCACAAAAATATTGAAGCATTGGAAGGCATCCTGTCCAAAGGCCCTTTTGACCGGCGAGCAACATGGATGATTGGCAATTCACTTCGCACAGATATTATGCCTGCCGTAAATGCCGGAATTCATAGCATCTATATCAAACAGCCCAATGAATGGCAATATAACATTGTTGAACTGCAACCGAATCCGGAAACTTCCATGTATACCATTACAGCACTGGAAGAGGTCCCGAAAGTCATTCATGAAGATATAGAGCAGAAACAACAAAAAAGAACCCTTGGCTAAAGGGTTCTTTTTTTACTTTCAACTATAAAATCTACAGCGGCCTATGATCATGCTTCCTGTTTTTCACCGGATAATTGACCGGTAACTACATCTTTTAAAATAATTCGAGCTTTCACCATACTTCCATCCTTGCGCTTGAACGAGAGAACTTGCGTACTGCCCTTCTCTACCAATGACTTCAGCATTGTACTTGTTATTTTTTTGCCAGCGTATTCTTTCCAGACGACAAATGTACATCCTTCTTTGAAACGGGAACAGCCATACCCCTTCTTGCCCTCAATAATATGCCCGGAACAACCAGGTGAAGGACATGAAGCAAGCACTTCACGTACACCAGAACTTGCGGTACCCGATTTCACAGTTGTGCCTGTACTTGAAGCTGCGTTTGCCGTTGAAGTCCTGGTCGCTTTGCTACTACTCGTTACCTTGTTACCTGCTTTGTTGCCAGATCCTCTCGCTTTCCCCTTACCTTTGCCTCTCGCATCTTCACCAAAGGCATCAGCAGCAGCGGGAGCCTGTACACGCACTTTTTCAATGATTGATAATGTGAATTTCTTGACGTTTTCCATGAACTTGTCCTGTCCAGCTTCACCTTTAGAGATCTGATGTAACCGACGCTCCCATTGCCCCGTCATCTCAGGCGAAGTCAGCAAATCTACACCGGCACGACGAATTAATTCAATCGCTGTTCGTCCCTTCAGCGTCAGTTGCATCTTTTTCCCTTGCATCGTAATGTAACCTACGTTTTTGAGACGCTCGATCGTAGCCGCCCGTGTAGCCGGGGTTCCCAGACCGCTATCCTTCATCGCATCACGAAGTTCTTCGTTCTCGATCTGTTTACCTGCACTCTCCATTGCTTTGAGCAGTGTGCCCTCAGTATAACTTTTGGGCGGTTGAGTAGCTTTCTCCTTGAACTCGCTCTTCGTACATTGAATAGGCAAGTCAGGCTGTACAGCGAAAGCTTTGTCCGTCCATTCCTCTGCTTCCTCTTCTTCATTGCTATTTTTCTTCGCTTTTTTCCTACCAGAAGCACCTTGTTCCTGATCGCCAGAACCAAGCACTACTTTCCAACCGATGGATAATAGTTCTTTCACAGACGTTTTGAACTGATGTTTCTCAACCTCCGTAAGTACCGTATGCTGTTTATACTCGGCGGGGGGATAGAAATGAGACAGGAAACGTCTCACAATTAAGTCATATATATTTTGTTCTTCCTTGGATAGTGTCCCTGGTCGTTTCAGTGTTGGCAAAATCGCATGGTGGTCTTCCACCCGGCTCGGATTGCAGACCCCTTTATTATTTTTATGCACCAATTCCGGCTTTGCGCCCAAAGCGAGCTCACTGTACGTTCCGTTTTTGAGCAAATTCAATGTTTTGTGCATGCCTTCAATGTTCTGCTCCGTAACATAGTTGGAATTGGTACGCGGGTACGAGATCACTTTATGTTTTTCGTACAGGGCCTGTGCAATATCCAGTGTTTTTTTCGCGCCGTAGCCAAATTTCGCATTCGCTTCACGCTGTAAAAGAGTCAAGTCATACAACCGGTATGGATACTCCTTGGTTTGTTTGGCTTCATATTTAATAATCTGACCTGTCTTGCCCTTTACACTGTTTGCAATAGCCTCTGCTGTTGCTGCATCCGTAAGTTTATCTCCTTGACGTACACCCCGGTATTCAACACCTTCCTGCCGAAACCAGGCCGCCACTTCATAGAACGTCTGTGACTGAAACGCTTCAATCTCCATCTCACGATCATAGATGAGAGCCAATACAGGTGTTTGCACTCGTCCAACAGACAGTAGTGCATTATGCCTTGTTGTAAACGCCCGTGAGGCATTCATGCCAATCAGCCAGTCCGCTTCACTGCGTGCACGGGCAGCATAAGTCAGATTTTCGAATTCTGCGGCATCTTTCAATCCATCAAATCCACGCCGAATACTTTCAGCTGTCAAATCCGATATCCACAGACGTTTTACAGGCTGGCGCAACTTTAATTGCTGCTGAATCAGCGCAAAAATATATTGTCCTTCCCGCCCTGCATCACAAGCGTTAACAATCGCTGAAGCACGCTTTGCGAGTTCTCCGATGATTTTGAGCTGATCCTTTGTCCGTGGATTCGGTACAATTTTGAATTGATCCGGAATGATCGGCAAGTCCGCAATATTCCAGCGTTTGTATTTCGAATCATAGGCATCCGGTTCAGCCAGTCCAAGCAAATGCCCAATCGCCCAGGTGATAATGTACTGTTCACCTTCCAGATACGTGCGATTATTTTTGGCTTTTGGTTCTATGACGGCGGCAATGGTTCTCCCCATATCGGGTTTCTCCGCAATAACCAGTGTCTTCATCCGTCCATCTCTCCTCCTAAACCGTCACTATGACGGCAAAAAGGGGCCTTCCGCCGACGGAAGCCCCTGCTTCTGAAACTTATTATATCAGATTTTGGATTCAAGAGCACCTATTCGGGATGAATTAACCGGCTGCTGGCTCATCTAGCTCATGTTTTTGTCTGCATTCTTTACACACACCTTGGAAATCAAGTCGATGATCGGTCACAGCAAAACCATACTGACGCAAAACCTGTTGCTCCAATCGAAGCAATCCATCTTCCATAATTTCTTCCACACTGCCACATTCCGTACAAATCAAGTGATGATGATGGTGAGAGCCGTCTGTGCTACGCAAATCAAAACGTGCAGCTCCATCGCCGAAGTTAATTTTCTCTACAACCTGCAAGTCACTGAGTAGCTCTAGCGTACGATAAACGGTTGCGAGTCCAATCTCCGGAAACTTTTCTTTTACCAGGAGAAATACTTCTTCTGCGCTAAAATGATCTTTCTCATGTTCCAACAACACACGTACCGTCACTTCACGTTGCTGAGTTAACTTATATCCTTTATCAACCAATTGGCTTTTGATTTGATCAATTTGCTCTGAAATGGACTTGTCCCGATTACTTGCCATACGGGTGCACCTCCGTTATATGTTATGTTACCTATCTTTACTTAAACGTATCTACAGTCATGTACTCAATTCAATGTCATGTTTAGACAGCATCGTCAAAGTTAAAATTCTATTTCCCATTATGAATCAATCCGACTATGAATCAATCCGACTTCAATCTTATTTATAATAATTATAATCTAATAATAAGTCTTTATCTTAGAAAATGCAATGCTCTTATTCACATTGTCATCAGAAATGGAACAATTCAAAGAAAGTTTATTGATCAAAATATATAGCAAATACCCCTCGCATATACGAGGGGTATTCATCGCTTTGTTTATAATGTAAATACTTTATGATGTAAATTAAGAAGACAGAAAGATCGAACAATGGTACTGGTTTATACCAGTACTGTTGCGCCCATCAAATATTTATCCACTTCACGAGCGGCTTCACGGCCTTCATTGATAGCCCATACTACTAGACTTTGACCACGGCGCATGTCACCTGCTGCAAATACTTTATCTACGTTCGTGTTGTATTTGCCATAACGCGCCTTCACGTTCGTGCGGCGATCCGTTTCAAGTCCCAACTGCTCAACAAGCGTTTGCTCCGGTCCGTCAAAACCGATCGCAATCATCGCCATCTGCGCAGGGAATACACGCTCTGTACCTGGAACTGGCTGATAAATCTTGCGGCCTGTCTCATCGACAATACGTTCGATTTGAATCGTGTGCAGTTCTTTGAGATTGCCCTCTTCATCACCCACAAATTTGGTAGTCATGATGGAGAATTCACGTGGATCTTGACCAAACAACGCTTTGGCTTCTTCTTGTGCATAATCCAGTGTGTATACGTTCGGAAATTGTGGCCAAGGATTGTTAATTGGATCACGCTCCATCGGCGCCTGAGTATGCGTACCGAATTGTGTGATCGTGCGACATCCGTGACGCAGCGATGTAGCTACACAGTCAGAGCCTGTATCTCCGCCCCCGATTACAATAACATCTTTATCCTTTGCAGAGATGTAGTTGCCATCCTCCAGGTTAGAGTCCAGGAAGCTTTTGATGCTTCCATTCAGGAAATCCATCGCATAGTGCACACCTTTCAGGTCAGCACCTTCAATGTTAAATTCACGTGGCTTGGTTGCACCGCCACACAGAACAACAGCATCATAATCATTAACAAGTTGCTCAGCCGGAATATCTTTTCCGATCTCTGTATTCGTAATAAACTGAATTCCTTCAGCTGCTAGCAGGTCTACACGGCGTTGCACCACTTTTTTATCCAGCTTCATCGTTGGAATTCCATACATTAATAATCCACCGACACGGTCTGAACGTTCATATACCGTTACCGTATGTCCAGCCTTGTTCAATTGAGCCGCTGTTGCAAGTCCCGCCGGACCTGAACCGACTACAGCTACACGCTTACCTGTGCGTTTCTCCGGTGGCTGTGGTACAACCCAACCTTCTTCGAAGCCTTTTTCAATAATGGCTTCTTCAATCGTTTTGATCGTTACAGGCTGACCAATCAGGCCCACTGTACATGATCCTTCACAAGGGGCTGGGCAGATACGGCCTGTAAACTCCGGAAAATTGTTCGTTTTGTGAAGACGCTCCAGCGCTTCCTTCCACAAACCGCGATAAACGAGATTATTCCATTCTGGAATCAGGTTATGAACCGGGCAGCCTGACGTACCGCCAGTCATATCTATACCTGTATGACAATAAGGGGTACCACAATCCATGCACCTTGCACCTTGTGTTCTGAGCTCTTCTTCAGCCATATGTTTATGAAACTCTTCCCAATCCTTGATGCGCTCCGCTGGCTCTCGATCGGCAGGGAGCTGCCGTTTGTATTCCATAAATCCAGTAGGTGTAGACATCTTACGTTTCCCCCATCCGTTCTTGTCTTAATCCCTTCATGCGTATGGCTCTATATGAAATGGATTACTCTTTTACTTGAGTTTTTGTCTATTGTATCACAAAATCTACTCAAAGATATTTCAATTATAGTAGCACTTACGACATTGAATATTAAATGGATTATCCGCATAATTATTTGTATTTTATACATCATAGCGTTCAACTGAACGTATGGTCAATAGCTTAAATTTGGTCTTAAACCAGAGTATAATGTTTTTTTACAAGCGAAAGTTGAGAATAAAAAAAGCGATAACGTCATATAAATGTAAGATAAATTGTCATTAAAATCAAGCTTTTTAGTGAAGTTTATACTCATTTACGAAAATAAAGCTCAATTTAAAGCTTTACAACGTTGAATTCCTACAGTTTTTAGACTATTCGACCATAAACGAATGTTGATCCAATGTATATTATGCAAAATTCACCAGTCAATGTGTTATATTGATGTAATGGAATACGATTTGAAATGATTGTTCACAATCAATACAAAACATTATATTAAAAAAGACACTGTTCACGGAAAATTCCTGTGTTCAGTGTCTTTACATGTTTTTCTAACGTTTACGCTCGTAAAACTCGAATGTAAAAGGATATACGTTTTTCTCATCCTGCTCGCCTTCGATCTGCTTCTTTAACTCCCACTCGCTCCAGTCCACTTCCGGGAAAAACGTATCTCCCTCAAATTGCTCATGAATCTTGGTGACGACAAGCCGATCCGCAAACGGTAGAAACTCCCGATATACCTGAGAACCTCCAATTACACAAAGTTCTTCACCTTGAGCAGCCTTCAGACCTTCTTCAATCGTATGTACGATCTCTGCTTGATCCGCTCTATAATTCAAGTCTCGAGTCACAACAATATTACGACGGTGAGGGAGTGGCTTGCCGCCGAATGATTCCCACGTATTACGTCCCATAATTATCGTCTTGTTTATCGTTTGTTGCTTGAAAAAAGCCATATCTTTTGGCAATCGCCAAGGAAGAGAATTATGATGTCCAATCACACCATTCTCCCCCATTGCCCATACCAATTCAATACTCAAAGGCCGCACATCCCTTTCATCGAATACGTTATTGTGTTTATACTGCAATCGGTGCTTTGATACCTGGATGATGTTCATAATTTTCAAATTCAAAATCTTCAAATTTGTAATCAAAAATCGAATCAGGCTTACGTTTGATCACCAGCTTAGGCAAAGCAAAAGGCTCGCGCTCTAGTTGCGTTTTCACCTGCTCCACATGATTGGAATAGATGTGCACATCACCACCAGACCAGATGAAGTCGCCCACTTCCAGATCACATTGCTGTGCAATCATATGTGTCAGAAGTGCATAACTGGCTATATTAAACGGTAAACCAAGGAAGGTATCCACGGAGCGCATCGTCAGCATACAAGATAGTTTACCCTCCGCCACATAAAACTGAAACGCAAAATGACAAGGCGGTAATTTCATGTTGTTAATTTCGGCTACATTCCACGCACTCACCAGATGACGGCGGGAATCGGGATTATTTTTGATTGAATCCACTACAGCAGCGATCTGATCTATTTTCTCCCCGTTCGGCGCTTCCCATGTCCGCCATTGTGAGCCGTAAACCGGTCCAAGATCGCCATTTTCGTCTGCCCAGTCATCCCAGATCTTCACACCATTTTCTTTCAGATAAGAAATATTCGTATCCCCACTCAAAAACCATAGCAACTCATGAATAACGGATTTGAGGTGAATTCGTTTGGTTGTTACAAGCGGAAAACCTTTCGATAAATCATAACGAAGCTGTCGGCCAAACACGGATTGTGTGCCCGTTCCGGTACGATCTCCTTTGTGGACCCCGTTATCCAATATATCTTGTAATAAATCGAGATAGTTTTTCATGTTGGTATCTCCTCGCATCTCTATATATGTTTCGCACTCATACCCATCTGGGCCACAGACTTCGAGAGGTCTGTTCATTACTAAAGTGTACCACAATTGAGTACTAGGAAGAAATGAATTAGCTAAACAAGTTGAGGCGTGTATGCTTCTATCATTCTATGGACACCGATATCTTGATCTTCTCAATTACAACTCAAAAAAAAGAGACAAGCAACGCAATTAGCGCCACTCGTCTCTTTCGAATCTACATATAATGCCGGACGAATCCGATGCTTCGATGATCTTAACGGGAGATGATGTGGATCGGGTGACCCATTACCAATTCCGCTGCTTCCATCACGATTTCGCCCAAAGTTGGGTGAGCGTGAATAGTAAGCGCCAGATCTTCCAACGTTGCGCCCATCTCGATTGCAAGACCAAGCTCAGCAATCAAGTTGGAAGCTTCCAGACCAACGATTTGGCAACCCAATACAAGGCCACTTTCTTCGTCAGCAACGATTTTCACGAAGCCTTCTGCATGGTTCAAAGATACTGCACGGCCATTACCCGCGTAAGGGAATTTACCTGCTTTTACTTTGTAACCTTTTTCTTTTGCTTCTTTCTCCGTGTAACCTACGCTGGAGCACTCAGGATCTGTGAATACAACAGCTGGCATACATTTGTAGTCTACTACAGATGGTTGTCCAGCGATTGCTTCCGCAGCAACTTTACCTTCATAAGAAGCTTTGTGTGCCAGAGCAAGACCAGATACGATATCACCAATTGCGAAGATGTGCGGGATGCTAGTGCGACCTTGGTGGTCAACTTTAACGAATCCGCGCTCATCAACGTCAACACCGATCATATCAAGACCGAGTTCTCCGTCTGTATTAGGACGACGTCCTACAGTAACGAGCAGGTAATCTGCAGTTACTTCTTTGGATTCACCATTTACAGAATATTTAACAGTTACATCTTTATCCGTTTGCTCAGCGCTTTCCGCTTTTGCACCCGTTACGATTTCGATGCCTGTTTTCTTCATGTTTTTAGCTACAAGGCTAGTCATGTCTTTATCGAAACCTGGCAGTACCGTATCCAAACCTTCGATGATTGTTACTTTAGCACCGAATTTGGAGTACATTTGACCAAGCTCAGCGCCGATATAACCGCCACCGATTACGATCATGCTTTTTGGTACTTCAGGCAAGTTCAATGCTTCTGTCGAAGACAAGATGCGTCCGCCAAACGGGAAAGGTTTCAGTTCGATTGGACGGGAACCTGTTGCAATAATTGCATTTTTGAACTTGTAACGTGGTGACTCGTGATCGTTAAAAACACGAGCTTCGTTTTCGTTGATGAACATGCACTCACCGTTGAAAACTTCAACTTTGTTGCCTTTGAGCAAACCAGCTACGCCGCCAGTCATTTTCTTAACAACGCCGTTTTTGAATTCTTGAGTTTTGCTGAAGTCTACTTTAACGTTCTCAGCGGAGATACCAAAAGCTTCGCCGTGAAGAGCAGACTCATATTGATGAGCAGCAGAGATCAGAGCTTTGGATGGGATACATCCACGGTTCAAACATACGCCGCCCAGCTCGGATTTGTCTACGATCAATACGCTTTGGCCCAGTTGTGCAGCACGGATGGCAGCTACATAGCCGCCAGGTCCTGCACCAATTACTAATGTGTCGATATTGAGAGAAGCGTCGCCTACTACCATATCTTACACCTCCATAACAAGCAACTCAGGGTTAGCGAGCAGCTGTTTAATGTAATTCATAAAGTTTTGTGCTGTTGCGCCATCGATGATACGGTGGTCGAAGCTCAAGGACAATGCCATTACAGGTGCTGCAACAACTTCGCCGTTTTTGATAACCGCTTTTTCGCTGATGCGTCCTGTACCCAAGATAGCAACTTCTGGGAAGTTGATGATTGGAGTGAAGAACATACCGCCAGCAGAACCGATGTTACTGATGGAGATTGTGCTTCCTCTCATTTCATTCGCGCTCAGTTTGCCATCGCGTCCACGAGCTGCCAGATCACGAATGGAATCAGCGATCATCCAGATGGATTTACGATCAGCATCTTTGATTACAGGAACGATCAGGCCGTTGTCTGTATCTGTAGCGATACCGATATTGTAGTATTTTTTGTACACAATTTCATTTGCTTCTTCATCAATCATTGCGTTCAACGCTGGGAATTGACGGGAAGCTGCAACCAATGCTTTAACGATGAATGGCAAGTAAGTCACTTTTGTGCCTTTTTTCTCTGCGATTGGTTTCATGCGAGTACGGAAGGCAACCAGTTCAGTTACGTCCACTTCGTCCATGATTGTAACGTGAGGTGCAGTGTAAGCCGATTTAACCATTGCATTGGAGATCGCTTTACGGATACCTTTGAAAGGTACGCGCTCTTCTTCAAGGCGTTGATCAGCCGCTGCAGCTGCAGGTGCTGCGGATTTTTTCTCTTCTTGAGCCGGAGCGTCGGAAGAAGTTGCCGCTGCGGAAGATCCGCCACCGTTTTTGAAGGATTCTACATCTTCTTTGGTTACTTTACCGTTGTTGCCAGTGCCGTTAACCTGAGCGATGTCTACACCTTGCTCACGAGCAAATTTGCGAACGCTTGGCGTAGCCAAAACGTCTTTTGCAGGAACTGCAGGAACGCTGTTGTTGCCGCCTTCTTGAGCTGCATTGGAGCTTGAAGCTGCCGCAGAAGAACCGCTAGTATCAGCTCCACCTTGTGCTGCGTCTTTCTCTTGTGCACCTTGGTCTTCAGCAGGAGCGTCATCTTGCTCAGGCAGTTCGCCTTCTGCATCGATAACCGCTACAACTTCACCAACGTGGCAGACTTGACCGTCTTTAGCGAAAACTTCAGTTACTGTTCCGTTAACCGGACAAGGAACTTCAACAACCGCTTTGTCGTTCTGTACTTCCATGATGATATCGTCGTCAGTTACTTTGTCCCCGACTTTGATGTGCATCTTGATGATTTCGCCTTCGTGAAGGCCTTCGCCCAGTTCAGGGAATTTATATTCAAATTTAGCCAACTGAAAAACCTCCTTGATTATTTGCTCCATCCTGAAAACAACCCTTAGCTCCAAAAACCAACTGTTACTGCGAGCGCAAATAACTGTCAATCAAGGGACTAATGGCTGTTTACAGTGCAGCTTGCGCTACGATGTGAATCACCATACTGCGCCTTGCGGCATGTCAGATGATTGAATTAGAAGTTCATGACTTTGTTAACCGCAGCAACGATACGCGCCGGGTTAGGCAACCATGTATCTTCGATTTGTGCAAAAGGATATACCGTATCCGGGCCAGCTACACGCAGAACCGGTGCTTCCAAGTGCAGGATTGCTTTTTCATTGATTTGCGCAATGACTTCAGCTGCAACACCTGCGCTCTTTTGAGCTTCTTGTACAACGATTGCACGGTTTGTTTTCTTAACGGAAGCAACAACCGTATCGATGTCGATCGGGCTGATCGTACGAAGGTCGATAACTTCAACTTTGATCCCTTGTTTTTCAAGCTCTTCTGCAGCTTTTACAGAAGTATGAACCATCATACCGTAAGTAACGATGGTAACATCGGAACCTTCACGAACAACGTTCGCTTTACCCAGTTCAACAACATAGTCTTCTTCAGGAACTTCTGCACGGAAAGCATGGTACAGGTTCAAGTGCTCCATGAAAAATACTGGATCGTTGTCACGGATGGAAGCGATCATCAGACCTTTTGCATCGTAAGGGTTAGAAGGAACTACCACTTTAATACCCGGAGTTTGCGTGAGCAAACCTTCCAGAGAGTCTGTATGCAATTCTGCCGCTTTTACGCCGCCACCAAATGGTGTACGGAATACGATCGGAGAATTGTATTTGCCGCCAGAGCGGAAACGCATACGAGCAGCTTGAACTACCATTTGGTCAAGGGCTTCGAAGATAAAACCTACGAATTGAATCTCAGCTACCGGACGGAAGCCTTGAATACCCAAACCTACAGCCAGACCGCCGATTGCGGATTCAGCCAGTGGTGTGTCAAATACACGCTCTTCGCCAAACTCTTTTTGCAAGCCTTCCGTTACACGGAAAACGCCGCCTACATTACCTACGTCTTCACCGAAAAGCAGAACGTTAGGATCACGTTTCAACTCTACGCGAAGCGCATCACGAATTGCTTCTTTCATGTTCAATTGTGCCATTTGCTTCATTTCCTCCTTAAACATTGACAGTTCACATTTGAATTCATACATGTATACCGAGACACCAGTACCGGCGCCGGATGTTTATGCTTTATCGGAAAAAACTTATTGGAAATCAGCTTTTTGCTCTTCCAAGTGCTTAGGCGTTTGTTCGAACATGCTGTCGATCAAGCCTGAAATCGTCATTTTCTCGGTTTTTTCCGCTTTTTTGATCTCTTCGTTCACTTTTGCTTTTGCTTCTTCTTTCACACGTGCTGTATCTTCTTCAGTCCACAGACCTTTTTTCTCCAGATATTTAGCGAAACGTGCGATTGGATCTTTTTCGCTCCACTCAGCCTCTTCTTCTTTTGTACGATACTTGGAAGCATCATCAGAAAGGGAGTGTGGACGGAAACGATAAGTTACCGCTTCGATCAAAGTAGCGCCTTCTCCGTTACGTCCGCGTTCAGCAGCTTCCTGAACCGCTTTGATAACAGCGAAGATGTCCATACCGTCAACTTTAACACCTTTGATCCCTGCTGCTACCGCTTTATGAGCGATGGACAGAGCTGCTGTTTGTTTAGCAAAAGGAGTTGTGATGGCATAACCATTGTTTTGTACAAAGAAGATAACTGGCAGTTTGTAAACACCAGCGTAGTTCAGACCTTCATAGAAGTCACCTTCGGAAGATCCACCATCACCTGTGTAAGTGATAACCACTTGTTTTTGTTTCTTCAATTTGTAACCCATAGCAATACCCATTGCGTGCAGAATTTGAGCACCAATGATGATTTGCGGCATCAATACGTTAACGCCGTCCGGAATTTGTCCACCATGTTGGTGTCCACGGGAGTACAAGAATGCTTGATAAAGAGGAAGTCCATGCCATACGAGTTGCGGAATGTCACGATAGCCAGGACATACAAAGTCTTCTTTTTCAATTGCAAATTCACTACCAACCATTGTAGCTTCTTGACCAGATACTGGAGCATAGAAACCAAGACGACCTTGACGGCCAAGGTTTACTGCACGGTCATCCCAAGTACGGGTAAATACCATGCGATACATAATTTCTTTTAATTGATCGTCGGAAAGCTTAGGCATCATGTCTTTGTTAACAATTTCGCCGTCAGGAGACAGCACGGACAGAGCTTCTACATCCTCCGTGTATACTTCATAAGGAACCTTGCTCATTTTTTTCTTCACCTCAACAAAAAATTTGAATATCAAGTTCCGCTGTTATATTATTATTATACACCTGTTTCACTGCATACGTCAAAGAAATCCGTAATATTTTTATGTTTCCTTTTGGATTGTATGTATAACAGGGGTTTAATATTGGTATAACAGCATAATACATGATTGCGTGTTTGACCCATCCCCGCACCAGGTTAATCTTACCGTATTGCGCGGGTGAATGCAAAAATAACCCGGAAAGGTGACGTTTTATGACGGATTCCCGCTATTTGAAACGTACAATTGTTAAGGAAGAGATTGAAAGCCGTTATCTCGGCGAGAAACGAACCTTACGTATTTATCTCCCCCCAGGCTATAACGAACTGCTTAGCTACCCTGTCGTTTATTGTCAGGATGGCGAAGAGTTTTTCAACTTTGGCCGAATCGCTACCACAGCTAACCGCATCATTTTGGATGAAGGCGCCGAACCTTTCATTATTGTAGGGGTTCAAGTGGACGTCTCTGTAAGGACGCAGGAGTACGCTCCCTTTGGCAGTCGGTTTGAATCTTATACGAAGTGCTTTGCAGAAGAGATTATTCCCTATGTCGAAGAGAAATATCCTGTAAGGCGCTCTCCGCAGGAACGTGTTCTTGCTGGTGATTCATTGGGAGGCAGTGTTTCATTACATCTTGCACTGAAATATCCTGAGTTGTTCACCCGCGTTATCAGCATGTCTGGTGCCTTCTACTCCGCTTCTCAGGAAATCTATGCTGCAGCCGAAGACTTGTCCTGGTTGTCGATCTGGATGATTGTTGGTTTGCAGGAGACGGCCTTTGAAGCCGATACCGGAACGTATGATTTTGTACAGCTGAGCCGGGATACTCGTGATCTGCTGGAGAAACGTGGTGCTCTCATCTCCTATCAGGAAAAAGACGGGAATCACCAATGGGGCTTCTGGCAAAAGGAACTGCCTGATGCCTTGCTTTACTTTTTACAAGAAAGTTAATAGAAGATTGTCTCAAAAAGTTAATGCAGGAATGGCTAAAAGGTTCTAGCTACAATTAAATATTTCGTTGAACAGGCGGCTGCATAGCCGCTTTTCTTTTTACGATTTTTTGGACAATACGTTGTTACCGCTTACATTCATGCCCTGAAAAAGAAGCAGGAGTTCTAATTCGTTCCGTTCCTGCTTCTTTGCCATTTCACCAATAATAATGAGCTACTCAAGCTTGGCTTGTATTTTATCTAATTAAAATTAGGTTAAAGGATGCTCTTCTTGAATTCTGTTCAGCAAGACATCGCAACCTGCGTTCACAAGCTCGTACACTTCTTCAAAGTTCCCTGTGTAATACGGATCAGGCACTTCTCTCAGCTTTTCGTTCGGTAGCAAATCCATGAACTTGATAATCTCTGCCTCTTCTCCACCTGGCAGGCTACGTACATTCTCTGCATTAGAATTATCCATACATATAATGTAATCAAATTCAGTGAAGTCTGCACTCACAAATTGTCTTGCTGTCATGTTGGCATAAGAGATTTGATAACCATCAAGCAACTTACGTGTACCCTCATGCGGAGGTTTGCCCACATGCCAGTTGCCTGTACCAGCCGAATCAATCCGAATCTGTTCGCCAAGCCCCTTCTTCATCACTTTATGACGCATTACTGCTTCCGCCATAGGGGATCTGCAAATGTTACCGAGACATACAAATACAATGTTAATCATGATAAGTTACTCCCCCTTGCTCAAAGTACCTTGAATTACGGACGGTGCATGTTGCGGAATAAGTTTCTCCGGCTTCAAAACGACGGTTTCATTAGGCGTCAACGAGCGGCGCGGCAGCTTCCATTTGTAGTGCACGGAACACATCCGGAAAAAGACAACTGTTGCAAAACAGATCAGCAAACCAATGTTTGTTGTAAACCAGCCCATTCCGATGGCAAACCCTGCTGCCATTGCCCATACTGCATAGATCTCATCACGAAGAACAAGTGGTTTACGTCCGGCAAGAAGATCCCGAATGATTCCTCCGCCAATTCCCGTCAGTACAGCTGCAACGATTACAGCACTGATGGGATGACCCATATTAGCCGCATACAATCCGCCCTGAATTGCAAAGGCAGCCAGTCCAATTGCATCAAACAAAGCTTCAGTCCGTTTCCAGTGACTGATCCACTTCAAGGGCAATACAAAAGCAACAGCTACAGAAACCAGCGCAAGCATGATTAACGAGCCCTGACTCCATAATGTTGTTACAGGCACGCCAATAAGCACATTCCGGATCACTCCGCCTCCGAATGCTGTCACAAGCCCAAGTACCAATACACCCAAAATATCATATTCCTCTTCCATAGCTACAAATGCACCGGACATTGCAAATGCGATCGTACCGATAATGCTGAATACTTCAAAAATGTGTAAGTTCAACCTGTTCAAACCTCACTTTTCAAGTCATCTCCATGTCGCTCTCCCCATTGTATCCGCGAGTACGGAAATTGTGCAACCACATTTTGTCGATTATACTGGTTTGGTGTATAGTTTTATAGCTTAGCGCAGGATTTAGCTTCAATTAGAAAATCAAATGGTGTCCCTCTATAAATAAGGAAGGATGAAATAGAATGGATTATAAACGTATTGTCATCTTCACAGGTGGTCAACTCACGCAGGAATTCCTTCAGGAGATTCAGCCCGATGACGTTATTATTGCGGCAGACCGCGGAGCCTTGTATTTAATCGAACATGGTATCCAACCGCACATCGCAGTGGGCGACTTCGATTCTATAACGGAAGAAGAACGAGAGATCGTAAACAGTAACAGTGTAGAATTCATTGCTTGTGATCCGATCCATAAAGATTTGACAGATACCGAAATGGCATTTGAAACAGCTCTGGATCATGAACCTACTCATATTCTCATCTTTGGCGCAACGGGCACACGAATGGATCACACTCTCGCCAATGTTCATATCATGGTTCGTGCTATGCAACATCATATCTCTTGTGCGCTTCAGGATGAGCACAATTATATGACGTTAACCACTTCAAGTGCTGTTGTCGAACAACGCGGTTTTACCTATGTCTCTTTGCTTCCATTAACACATGAGGTCACAGGGATATGCCTGGAAGGATTCATGTACCCTTTGGATCACGCTACTATACGTATGGGACAATCCTTAGGGATCAGTAACAAGCTATTGGACAAGTCAGGCACAGTTACGATTGATAGCGGCCTGTTACTTATTATTCAAAGCAAAGACTGAACACTAAATACTATATTAGTAAGGCATTTTTAAGTTAATACGAGTCAAAACCTACAGCTCAACGCTTAATTATTACGTTTTTGTAACCTGTTATTTTGTTTCCTAAATCAAATTAAATGAAGAAATCCCCTTGATTATCAAGGGGATTTTTGTTTTATAGTTATTTCTGGATTCGTCAATGATTAATTTTTTGACATTTTTAATCGTATTTTAATAATTACATCTAAAGTACTGTCCTATCAACCTTTTTGCTTATGTATCCAATTTCTAGGGTGTTACAAACCTGTTATACTCGCTCTAGCAACTTAACGAAAACGAATTTTGGAGGTACTAACTACATGAAAACAAACTTCTTCATCCAAAAGGCCGTAACCGTCGGGTTGTGCGCTACACTAGGTTTTGGAGCTGTATTAATGACAAATGCACCTGTTGCACAAGCCGCAACGGCATCCGTATCAACAGGACAGCAAATTGTAAACTATGGTAAAAAATTCACTGGAACTCCATATAAATTTGGTGCTTCAACAACGACAACCAGATACTTTGACTGTTCTTCTTTTATGAAGTACATTTTCAAAAAATATGGTGTAGATCTTCCGCGCACTTCCGTACAACAATCCAAAGAAGGTAAATTCGTCTCTAAAGCCAACCTTCGTGTTGGTGACATGGTGTTCTTCTCGAGCGGCAGCCGCTCTACGGGTTCTAACATTACTCACGTTGGTGTGTATGCTGGAAACGGTAAAATTCTTCACACGTACGGCTCTCCAGGTGTAACCCTGTCTGATCTGAACTCCGGTACGTGGAAAAGAACTTACATTACAGCTCGCCGCGTCCTTTAGTCCATCTGCCTTTATAATTTAAACTGACGACCGGATCAATTGATCCGGTTTTTTCATATCATCCTATCCTTTAAATACCCGGATTAATCCTTGTTTCAAACTGGAGAATGGTGGAATATTTAAAAATCAGCTATCCACCAACATATAACCTATCCCTCGAACCGTCTGGATTAACTTCACCTCTCTGCCTTTATCCACTTTCACCCGTAGGTGTTTAATGTAAACATCAACAACGTTCGTATCCATGGCAAACTCATATCCCCACACATCGCGCAAAATATCTCCCCGTGTGCAGGCTTCATTCAAATGCAAGGCTAAAAACTCCAATAATTCATATTCTTTCGGGGTCAGGTTCAAATATTGCCCTCCACGACTCACTCTACGCGAACGCAGATTAATTCTGAGGTCTTGAACTATAATCATTTCCTCACCTTCATGGGAAGCACTGGCAAACAACCGGAGCAGGCTACGAATTCTCGCAAGCATAACCTTCCAATGAAGAGGCTCCTCCATTACATCATTCGCTCCAAAATCAAGCCAATCAATGACCCGTTGCGGCGAAACTTCAGGAATAATTACGATTAGAGGCGTGGATACACTAGGATTCATCCACCGCTTCAATGCAATTTTATCCTGTTCACTCTGATGCATATCCTCAGACTCTCGATCCACCAAAATAATCAAATGCGGACGAACAGCCCTAAAGTCCTCTATGTCGTTCAACTCATACCATTCTACATGCTTCACCTCATAACCCTCGTCTTGCATGATACGCTCTATACGGCCCACTAAATCCCCAGTACCCACTAATATGATAGCTGTTTTCATCATTTCTCACCCGGCCCGTCTGGTTTCCGTTGCTACTTGGCATGGATTGTACCGTTAGGATGCCATAAAAAGAAAAAGTCCATCCCCGCGGGGAACAGACTTTGTCAATGCATGAGTTTTGATATTACAAGTAATTGATGTGGTTTATCCAAAATATCGATGAACCAGCGTACGCGCTTCAGACGTATCTTTTGTGCCATGAACAAGGACACGCCCATCCTGAAAAATGACCAACCGATGTTGACCTGTTGTGAATGACACCAGAAAAGGATTCATTTCCACTTTTCCTTCACCAAGCCGTTCCAATCGATCTGCTGTCTGCGGAAGGTCCAGTTGTATGCGGCGCGCAGGACGAATCTGAACAGTATCCCTACCACATAACACATCGGTTTTCTCCAGATTGGATGCAGAAAGAAACGGGTACGTAGCTGCTGGGCTACATGATGCACATTCTTGCTTTTTTGCCCCATCTACATTAATGGATATGTACTCGTTCCTCCACACATCAAATGACAACAATTTACGCCGAAGAGTAGCTGTGTTACCACTTAGCAACTTCATCGCTTCCGCTGTCTGATTGGCTGTCACCATCTGCACCGCTTGAGGAATGATGCCCGACGTATCACAAGTATCCCCACCAAGTGGTACTTCTCCTAAGAGGCAGTTTAAGCAAGGTGTTTCGCCAGGCAAAAACGTATACGTAATGCCATAGCTACCCACACATCCTCCGTATATCCAAGGTATATTGTGTTTCTGTGCCATATCATTAATCAGTAATCTTGTATCAAAATTATCCGTTGCATCCATGATTAAATCGGTATGCTCCACTAGCTCTTCAAGTTCATCCACGCGCACATCCATCACTTTGGCTTCGATGCGAACGCTTGAATTGATTTCTGTTAAACGTTTGACAGCCGCCATCGCTTTGGGCATGCGCTCAATCGCATCCTGTTCAACATAAAGTTGTTGCCGCTGGAGGTTGCTCCACTCCACATAGTCCCGATCTACAATGGTAATTTGCCCGACACCGGAACGCACTAGCGTTTCTGCAATACCTGTTCCAAGTGCGCCGGCTCCGATAATTAAAACTTTGCTGTCTTTTAACCTCGCTTGACCTTCTTTGCCGAGCGGAGCATATCGTTCCTGTCTGGAATAACGATCACTCTGCTCCTTATGATGTAACTGATCTGTCATGTATGAACCATTCCTTCCACCGGACTGCTTGCTGCTGCATAACGTTTCACCGGAATCATGCCTGCCGTATACGCCAGTCTGCCCGCTTCGACCCCAAGCCGCATCGCTTTTGCCATGGCAACCGGATCATCTGATCCAGATACGGCTGTGTTAAGCAATACACCATCCGCCCCAAGTTCCATGGCATAAGCGGCATCTTTGGGAGAGCGTAACCCTGCATCTACAATAACAGGCACTGCCGCTTGCTCTATGATGATTTCGAGATTATAAGGGTTAATGATCCCTCTACCTGCTCCAATTGGCGAAGCTCCAGGCATGACTGCATGTACACCAAGCAATTGAAGCCGTTTAGCTAAAATAACGTCGTCCGAAATATAGGGCAACACGGTGAATCCTTTTTCGAGCAAAATGCTACAAGCCTTGTACGTTTCAAGCGGATCAGGGAGCAACGTTACTCCGTCTCCGATGACTTCGACTTTTATCATATCACAAAGCCCCGAAGCTCGCGCAAGCTCAGCGATCCTTACGGCTTCTTCCGCAGTCGAAGCACCCGCCGTATTGGGTAGCAATGTGTATTTGCTCAGATCCAGCGTATCCAGAAAGTGTTGCTTGCCCGTCTCCTCCAGATTCAGACGACGTACAGCAAAGGTCAACACCTGGGTACCTGAAGCTTCCACGGCCTGACTCTGTACTTCCATATCGCTGAATTTGCCTGTTCCAAGCAACAACCTTGACTCAAACGAATATTTACCAATCGTTAACATCATTCAACCTCCTAGGTTTTAGCAAGTTTCAACTACCAACTACTCAATCAACAAGATTCAACCACGCCTGTGAATCACTTTGCTTAGCCGCCTCCGACAAAATGAACAATCTCAATCCGATCTCCTTCTCTTAGCGTTGTTGTTCCATGGTGATCTTTGGTCAAAATATTGCGATTCAACTCAACCACCACGGTTTTCACTTGTAAGTTAAATGATTGCAGTAATTTGTCGACACGATTTAACTCGTCTTCAACCTCCATCTTTTGGCCGTTCACGATAATGTTCACGACATAACCCCCTTTCTGTTCAATCGTTCAGGCGAAAATGCTTCGATCCCGATCTCTTCGGCACTCTTGCCCTCTACCATGTCTGCGATCCAGCGACCTGTTATTGCACTAAGCAATATCCCATTACGAAAATGTCCATACGCTGCATACAAGCCTGAAACCCCTTCACATTTGCCTATATACGGCAGTCCATCAGGGGTGGAAGGTCTTATACCTGCCCATGCCCGCACAAAGTCCGCCTCCTTGATTCCCGGTACCCAATAACTTGCCGCTCCAAGCAATCGTTGCATACTATTTGCCGATACGCTGTGATCTTTTCTTCCTGGCAAACTGGTTGCGCCGATCCATACCTCTCCGTTTGCTTTCGGAACAATATAGGCATCTTCTGCATATACCGTGCGATCGGGTCTGCCTCCAGCCTGATCTGTAGTAAACCGAACGGCCAACATTTCACCTTTCACCGGACTTGAAGGCAAAACGACCCCCACTTGATGCATGAGTTGCTCCCCGTGTAAACCAGCAGCTATTATGATATGTTTGCAACACACCTCTCCCTTAGCCGTTTTAATCCCTTGAACACCATGCCTATCTACGATCAGCCGAATATCTTGAACTCCTTCCAAAATGCGGGCACCCATCATTTCAGCTGACCTCGCATAAGCTCTTGTCAATGACACGGGCAACACTTCGCTCTCCAATGATCGGTAATAAGCGCCGTACGTATCCCGATTCAACCACAACGCTTCTCGTTGCACTATGCTTCGATCCCACCAAAGTTGCTGCACTCCGGAAGTGGTATTTCGTCTATCCTTGTATTTACTTAGATCACCGTATGAACGAAACGGTGTAATAAATCCGTTGCGCCGTAAGCCAAGATCCATACCTGTTAAAGCGGATATTTGCTCTTTGTGCTTATGAAGTAATTCCCTACTGTCATATGCGGCTTGTGCCATGAGTGGATGAGCAAAATCCTCACTATCTGCTGCCAGCATGCCGGCAGCTGCACATGAAGCTCCGCTAGCAATTTCCGACTGCTCAACAAGCAGTACTTCCTGACCTCGGGATGCCAGTTCAAAAGCAATCGCACAGCCTATGACTCCACCGCCCACAATGATTGTTTCTGCATGAAAGGTTTCTGGTTTCTTAGTTAAAGTTTCGGATAGCGGTAGCCGCTTAAACTTATCTTGTTCACACGATGAGTCGATCACTTCCTCGGGTTGACTCGGTCCTCTCTGTACCATTTTGTCATCTCCTTGTTTGAACAACATTCCGATCTTATTAGGTTGGCGTCATTTCCAACTTTTTGATCGAGAAACATTCACTTCACTGCTTCCACAGCCTGTTTAAGAAGCGCAGCAGCATGAGCAGGGTTTGCATGTTTTAACACACTTGAGATCACAGCAGCACCCCTGGCTCCCGCAGACCTGACGGCCCGAATGTTATCCGGCTGGATCCCCCCAATTGCAATAACAGGTACCTTGACACTGGAGCACACTTCCGATAATGCATCTAATCCCCTCGCTACAGAATCCGGTTTGCTTGCACTTGCGTACACATGCCCGAAAAAAAGGTAATCCGCGCCATACTCTTCGGCAATTCTCGCTTCATGCAACGAATGCACCGATATCCCCAACCGGAGCCTCAAATCATGCTTGTTCTCGGGCTTTACCATTACTTTTGCCCTTTCCAGCATATCTTGGCTCCAATGTACCCCTTGATAAAAATGGCCTGACGAATATAGGTTCGCACCGTTGATTACAATGCGGGAAGCTGGAACACCCGCTTCTGCCATCAATTTGGCCCAGTTAAAACATTCCTGTTGCGAGAGTTGCTTTTCCCGGATATGAATGTAATGCACATAAGGCCATATATCTTTGGCTGCCTTCAACATGACTGACTGTTCCGCTTTATTCGTAGATATCACATGTAACTTAAAAAAGTCTTGCTCTAGTCCACACGTTGGTACAGATTTATCTGTCCGCTTGTACCACTGGTCTGTTGAAGTTTTACCTGATTCATGAGCATCATAATCAAACATCAAGGTATGCAATCTCGTTCTCGCTCCTTTCAGCTACAGGCTTGGAGAAGTAGTAATGACAAATATAAAACCAAAAAAGCCACTCCCGTAGGGGAGTGGCTGCGTATAAACAAAGGTTCAGTTCAATCACAAGCGTCTGACAAATACCTGTTAAACAGTTTGATAGTCAAATCTATAACTGTTTATTTTGATATTGAACCGCTTGGCATCACGATGTAATAAGATCCTGTTCTTACGTTAAGAATCATTTACTATCGTTTTCGCTGAAACGCGCCACTTCCCTACGCTGGTATGATCCAGATCAGGTGCAAAGGGTCCGGAATCGCATTCTTCCATCTCAGCCGCATCGTGCGGCCCCCCTAGTGTTCATATGAAGTTGTAGCCTATATTACCACAACCGGTTTTTTTTGTCATCGTGCTTTTTCGGACCACTCTTCTACATCCCACGTTTTGGTGACCCAGCCTTCATAAAAATCCGGTTCGTGCGATACAAGTAAAACGGTTCCTTTATATTCCTTCAGCGCCCGCTGTAGCTCAGCCTTCGCCGTTACATCCAGATGGTTCGTCGGCTCATCAAACAAGACCCAGTTGCTCTCACGCATCAACAGTTTGCACAAACGGACTTTGGCTTGCTCTCCCCCGCTCAGCATGTTAAGCGGACGAGTAATATGCTCATTTTTGAGCCCGCAACGTGCAAGATGTCCTCGCACCTCGTTCTGTGTTAGATGTGAAAACTCGTTCCATACATCATCGATCGGTGTAATATTCCCGGCTCGCACTTCCTGTTCAAAGTATGCCGTCTCCAAATAATCACCAAGAAACGTTTTTCCGCTAATCGGCGCTATTTTACCCAGGATCGTTTTGAGCAGTGTTGATTTACCTACCCCGTTGCATCCCACAATCGCGATCTTTTCCCCACGTTCAATCGTCATAGTCATCTTAGGTAGTAATGGATACGTATAACCGATCTCAAAATCAATACCTTCAAAAACGGTTTTGCTACTTGCGCGGGCATCCTTGAACTTAAATGTTGGTTTTGCTGCTTCGTCTGGTCGATCAATTCGCTCGACCTTTCCAAGTTGTTTTTCCCGGCTTTTCGCTCGACCAGAGGTCGAAGCTCGAGCTTTGTTGCGTTGAATGAAATCTTCCTGCTTTTTGATATATTCCTGTTGCTTCTCATAGGCATCAATATGCTGTGCTTTCTGCATATCCGCCATTTCAAGAAATTTCTCATAGTTGGCCGCATAACGCGTCAATTTTGCAAATTCCAGATGATAAATGACATTAACCACTTCATTCATGAACTCTGTATCATGGGAAATCAATAGAAAAGCATATGGGTAGTCTTTCAAATATCTAGTTAGCCACTCAATATGCTCTACATCCAGATAGTTTGTCGGCTCATCCAACAAAAGGGCAGTGGGTTTCTCCAACAACAATTTTGCAAGCAGGACTTTCGTACGTTGTCCACCACTGAGAGCTGCAACATCCCGATCAAGGCCAATTGCATTTAATCCCAAACCGTTTGCCATTTCTTCCACTTTCACATCAATCAGATAAAAATCGCCCTGTTCAAGCTGTTCCTGAATATCTCCCATTTCTTCAAGCAACTGCTCAAGTTTGTCTGGATCGGCATCAGCCATCTGATCCGTAATGGCCATCATTTGCTTCTCCAGTTCCAGTAGCGGCAAAAAAGCATCTTTAAGCACATCACGAATGGTCTTGCCTGGTGTTAACTTCGTATGTTGATCCAAATAGCCATATCGAACTTTTGGCGTCCATTCCACTTTACCGCTATCCTTAAGCAATTTTCCGGTGAGAATATTCATTAGGGTTGATTTTCCGGCACCATTAGCCCCAACCAGACCCACTCGTTCTCCAGCAAGCAGACGAAACGAAACATTTTTAAATAACGTACGGTCTCCAAAATTGTGACTGACGTTCTCTACTGACAATAAACTCATAAGATGAGACTGCTCCTATCTATATACATTACTTTTAGTTCACGTTCCAAAACCCTATTCTAGCACAGGTTCAGTCTTTTCTGAAAGTAATGACACTTGCGCGGAGCAATCATATTCGAAATAACCTCTGGCGGCTGCCTGCCTTGCAGTTGTAAACACCTCTTCAGCACGGAAACCGGGGTTACAGGTGGCAGGATAATGATATTTTATGCCTGTTGCGGGATCAATCCCGCCAACAACCGCCGTTTTTTTGACTAGCCGGCCTCCACCAATGGCATAATTGTTAATCTTCTGACCCCCTACAGCGATCCCCTGTATAAAAGCCATAATACCCGTATCATTGATCGAATTGTACCAATCTTCCTGCGAGACTAAAGGCATCGTGAATAGATAAGAGACACCATTTCTCCTGGAAAATTCATTATGTCGATTGATTACGTCTGCAAGTTCTTCCTGTATTCGGGTCACGATCCGGCTACGCCGCACCTGTTTAAAAGTTGTAGAGTCCTGAAGCAATGGAATCGTGGAATTCGAAGCCAGCTCCTGCTGAAATCCTTCGATCCATTTTCCTGCACCAGCATCATAAGCATACACATAACCGTCAAGTGTGAAATTAATGCTATTTCCGTCTGAATCTGAATATGTATAAGGTTTTTTGGGACTCCACACATGTCTATGAGACTTTTCCATCTCCCCAGTCATCTCGGTTTCCTTGGCAAAAATGTAATAACCATCATAATCCAGAACTACAATCGCTGGAATATAGTCAAACATATGTTGAATAGCTTCCTTGTCATCCTGTATGCCCATGTTTAATGCCATCGTTTGGGTAAAGGTGGTCAACGCCAGTTCCTTATCCGCTTTAACAAACTTGGCAGAATCATAACCTGCTTCAGCATGTTGTTTTTCATTCTGGTGCATGACCGCGCCAGCATCCATCACTGCGGTTTGTAACGCTGTTTTGTAGCGATAAGCCAGTTCATTGGCCTCTTGTGCATCTTGCGCATGAAACGAGAAGATATAAAATAACGGAAAGAAAATGAGAATAAACACGATAGAAAGCTCAGTAATCTTCATTCAGTACCATACCTCCATAAGAAGCAAAAATCGCAGAAGCCTGAACTGTACCTTGTAACCATTCTCGTATCATCATGGAAGGTGTGCGGTTGGTACTTTTAAGACTCACGGTGAAGAAGTCACCCATATTGAGCGTATATCTGCGCCCGGGATCATCGACGGACAATGTGCTAGACAACGGATATAACCGCTCCTGAATCTGTGACAAGTAGTATGCATCATGAACAACCTCGTATGTACCCATGAAGCTACTCTGACTCATCGGATCTGAATACTGGGGGACATATTTTTTGTGTAAATGTTCCATGGATATGTCAAAGTTGTTGCCCGTTTGGGCTAACTGTTCTTGAAACTCCGCGAGCATTCGAGGTGAGATATATCCCTTGGTGCGGACAGCATCCACAAATCGTATGACACTCTGAGTCGCTGTCAAGCGTGCAATATCATCCTGACGTTCAGCAGTCTCGGCTGCAGGATACACATAGAGCAGTAAAACGCCAAGCAATACCGCAAACAATTTGGATACTGCATTGATCACGGTCCCTGTACCTCCTTCCAAAAAGAAAGCTTTAACAATTCACCGGATGCACTTCGGTTATATTCAGCTCGATAATTCCCATCCAGCTCAACCGGAATCATAGCTGATCGATGTTCAAGTGGATCAATCACATACTCATGACCGTCTAACTGAACATGAACCCCTGTACCTGTCATTTGCCGCACCGTATGCAGAACCTCAGCTCCGGTGTATCCGACAAAACCACCTGTAAGAAGTGTCGTATGAACTCTTCCTTCCATAGCCGCATTTGTTTTCACCCTGTCATTCAAGGCTTCGTTTAAAATATGGATATTCCACTGCCCGTACAGGCAGGCTGTCACAAAAAGGACAACCGCCGTACAGAACAGCATCATATGCTGTGTGTTCCGGGTCATATTCAACCAGCTCCAGTCAGGATTGCTGGAATATCAGACCTCTAACCACATTGGATCGGTCTTTAACGATAATGGCTTTAAATTTACCGCTTGGATTAACGTATTGATTGTCCTTTTCACTCATCGTCTGATTAATGCTGCCTACCTTGTCATCAGGTGCAATGACAGAACCATAGTCCGCATTATTAACGTCCTGAGAGATGTTGAGCTGATTACCGTACCACTGTCCGCCTTTGTTTTTACCTGTAATAACCTGAATACCAAACTGGTCCTTGTCCGCGTATTTCCGTAAAGCATTGGTCACTTGTGATCCACTGATGGTTGTTCCGTCATACACAGTAAATGCTGCCTGAGAAAGCTCGGTTTGAATATCTGCAAAGTTATTCTGAGCTGTTTTCGTTGCCTCCTGAGCCGAAATAAATAACAAAACTACAATCGTAATCAAAGCAATCGTCAAAAATATCCCCGCTGCCACCTTTAAAGCACTTGATGCATTATTCATACTAAATACCTCCTAAAGTGTTATGAATGATTATTTTTCAGTTCTTCGTACAAGCGAAACACTACAATTTCTGGATTTGTTCATAATACATGCTCATCTGTACAAAACTCATGCCTACCAGCGGAATAACAAGATACATGAAGATCAGAGCGTACATGGGTGTAAAACCGATCGTCCTCCCCCATCCAGCCTTGATATCAATGATTTTGCTATACTCCTGTTTGCGCTGTTCAAAATAAAAGGCCATCATGCTTTCTAAATCATCAAAAGCTTCTCGAATGGATATTTTACCTAGAGCCAGTTGCAGTTTATCAATCAAACGTTGAAATTCAGGCAAACCCACCTCCTCTTTTAATTGTTCAAGCGCTTGTTCAGCCCCATGTTCGAAGTGCAACAAACACTTTTGTAGTGGCCTTTTGAAAATGACAGCGAATCGATTAAGCCATTCTACGATCTCCTCCACAGACATTCGATCCATCTCTCGTAAAATCGAAATGACTGTCTGAAATTGATAAATTTCATGTCTCATATCCAACCTTCGCATTTTACGCTGGAACAACATAAGCCAGATGGGCAGATTATAGCCCCCTATCCCTATGAGCAGTGCCAAAACAATCTCCCACCAACGCATATATTGGTTGTTATATGATTCGATCTTGTCTATAATCCGCTGAATTGTTGCTGTCTGAGCATCATGATCAAGCTGGGCTGGTGCAAGTTGCAACAGCGCATTGGAAATATCTTCATATGTGGCTGCTCGCTTCATCTCAACATACGCCATAACTTTTCCATCCAGTGCCGTCTTCTCTCGGGCAACTTTCAAATCTGCCTCTGACATTGCACCAAACATGCGGTCATCCCTGATTGGATCGTGCAATATGTGATTACGCTCGACTTGATGTAGCAAAAGAATCAAGCCTACAGTCAGAACCAGACAACTTGCGAATAGCAATAATCTGCGAATAGCTAACCATTCGTATTTCAGCTCGGTACTGCTCTCTCTCATTAACCTGATCGTCTGATTGTAAGGAGTTGTTCCTGGTTTGGCTGCAAAGAGCATCGCCAGCCTCCGCAAAAAAATATGCTTATACAAAAAACGATCCAGTCTGGATTGTTTCTTCCCGGAGCGGTAGCGGGTTTCATCATATTGCTGAAGACGCTGTAATAGCAAGTAAGCAACAATGATGATAATGTATATGGATATTTTAGTGATAAAACCAAGTTTGCTTCGATAAAAATCATCCATCGTCGGGAAACTGACCCGAGCCCAACGCTCAATTGGCCCTGTAAAGAGTACAGGTACAAGAGCAATCACGTTTAACCCTTGTAGCAGATAATCAAGCCTGTCACGCCTTAATATCTCCAGGTGTATCTCCTGAGTAAGATTACCTATACCTTTCAGATAGATGGAGCCCTGCTCCTTATCCTTATCTCCGAACTCCATCACCATATAAGATACACCGGCAAAACCTTTGAGAAAACGGTTGGGTGCCACTTCATAATATCGTTCAAGTGCTTCATTGGGGTCGGGAGAAGTCAACACTTCATAGATTAGCCTCACCTGCTCGGCAGCTTCTCCTGTACCTGCTTCGGACGCTTCATAGAGCGCTTCCTCAACCATGCCATGCTGATGATACCGATGTCTTACATCGGCGAACAAATCTAACATTTGCACCAGCAGTTTTTTCTCCATACGACTCAGGCACATATCTAACACAAGACTGTTCAGCACGATAGCACACAGCGCAGCCAGAAGAATAAAAGCGATACCTGGCTGTAACCAAAACAACACTGTACTAACACTTCCGTACCCGCCCATAATAATCAGAACAACAGTCATCGTGACTCTGCGAAGCGCTGGTTCATCACTGGCATAACGATATGAGATTCTTTTTTGCACTTGCAAAATATACGTGGAAAGCAAGGGTATCTTCATACCGACTTGATATGCCTGCAACAGGAAACTTCCCCAATCTCTATACTTCTTACCTTGAAAATTCACGATTTTCCCCGTAGCGTACATCGAGGTTGACTCTCTCTGCCTCAGCATACGAAGAATGATCAGCGTGATGACTAAACCAATTACACAAAAACCGACTACAACCAACAATAGCCATTTAATGCTCATAGGTTTCACCCCAGTGTTGTCCAATAAACCGCCCAAACTTCTCGGCATCTGGTAGCGTCATCTGCTCCTGCATGTCTACGATGCTAGAAGCCGAGATCGGAGCAGTAGCCACATATTTCCCTTGACGATACTCTACGACATTTCTAAATGTGAACCCCGCCCTTTCTTCCATACTTTCCGCTTCACGGGAATGGGGAATACATTCAGTAATCCGCTCAATATATCTGCGGCCCTCTGCATCTTTTTTCATATGAACATCAAAGTTAATGACACTGACAACCTGTTCTTCAGCAATATGTTCATGCTGAAACATTCCTGTTTTAAGTAATGAATTCCGGAGTGAAAACACCAGATCACGGAATGTCTTGGCGTGATGTGTAAACAGGGTAAACAAACTCGCCACCTGTGACATCTGAATCATCCAGGCAGCCACCTCATCACTCGCAACCTCACCAAGAATGTTTACTGTCCCATCTGTTTTTTTCTGTAAATCCAGTCCCTGCTGACCCGATATATGTTCCGTTTCCCGAAAACTCAGAATGTTACGGCGACTGTATATCCGTCTTAATTGCAACTCAAATGCCATCTCCTGTACACGCAAAGTATAGGAAGCATAGATATGTTTCACCATCGCCATCAGCAATGTTGTTTTACCAGAGCCCTGTGCACCGGTTACTGCCGTGATCCGACTACCTTTCATCAAATATTGCAACAGTTCTATTGGTAATTGTGCGTTGTTACCTGTAATCAATTGTTCAAGGGAGGCGTTGGGAATATCAAACTTCCGAACAAAGAATGCCCAGGATTCCGCAAAAGGAGGACGCACAACGACAACACGTGAGCCGTCTTTCATCTCATTCACTTTATAACCACTTGCTTCCGATAATTGACCAGGATAATTGTATTTATATATGTTCTGACACACTCGTTTCAACTCCCGGATGCTGCCAAAGCTTAAGAAAGACAAATGAATAGACTTCCCTTTATAAAAAATCCATACACTCTCCATCCCGCTTAGCGGTTCCTCGTTATGCTCATCCTCAAAAGCATGTTCCAAAAGATCATTCCATGAAGCCGGTACATGATTCCCCGTATATGGCAGTATTTCAAGAGCCCCGCTTACCCCTCCGCTGACACCATCGATCCGTTGATCCCTGATTTCATCTACTACCGAGAATCCTTTATATTGTTGGTAGATACGCTGCACGATAATTTCTACCTTTTCTCTAAATCCCAATTCCCGGTATTCACAATCAAAAACATGCTGGATATCTTGATCGGAAATATAGTAACTCCCGCTATCTTCTGAGCCTTCTTCCAATCGGAGTTTACCTAAATCATAGGTATCAATCATTCTGGAAAGAGCATCTACCCCAAATTGCTCACGGTATAAATAAAAGATGATCTCGAAGCGGTCTTGCACGCTTAATCGTTCTGGTTCAGCAAACATCATCACTTCGTCGACGTTGGATTTATTCAAACCAATACTTCGTGTCAACAAGTCACTAATCAGGTTTTTGACATACGTCTTGTCACTGATGCTTCCTGATACACAGCTTTTGAGCGCCTTTCTCATCTCAGCTCGTTGATTGATTCTGCGGCGATACTCTTCTTCATGTAAACCGGCATCGGAAAGCTGGCTATGGCTTATTTCATGCAATGAATTTTTCACTTGTTCAATCAATGTCTCAAACGTAAAGTACTCTTGCTCAGGTATACGTTCATTTTTTTCCCGGATATAGGCTCGATACTTGAACCATACATACCATATACCTGTAATTAGAATCATTGTGATGAATATCGCATTCCAGACCACTAGAGATTCAGGCTCCCCTTTCCAGCCTCTTCAGCACAGTACGCATGCCCGTACCATCCATAATCAGGCGAGCGAGTTCAGCCATAGCTGAGGCAAAACTCCCTTTTTGAACTTGTTTTTTCTCAGTCAGACTCTCCAGTTGCAAGTATCTGGCGACATCTCTGCGGTTGATCGCATCCAGATACCCGGTCGTATACGGGACTGCGGAAAGACTTCCCTTGTATCTAAAACCACGCTTTATATTGGAGAGTGTAGCACGAGAATGCGAATCATATTTATTGATAAGTACATGTAGCTTCCGTTCTGTTATTTGTTCAGGCAGGATCTCTTCGAAAAAGTGTTCCAGATCCCTCATATTCTGATTCAGAACAACGACAACATAATCAGCCTGCTGCACAATAAGCTGTGAATCAACATTAGATTGCCCTGCATCCAGAAGCACAAGATCATAACATTGATTAGCAGTCTCCAGCAGTTTTTTTAACAACTCCTCTTTTTCACTCACAGAGCGCTCCTTTCTATACACGCTCCCAGTCAGTAGATCAAGCTGCTCTTTCAACAGCGGTTTGGTGTAATCTTTCAGGTTGTGCTTGTTAAGGCTACCACTAATAAACAGCCGTTCAACAGCATCCCAACCATTTTCTTCAAAAGAATATGAGACATCGGCTGAACTCTTCTCATCCTGAAATATTCCTGATTCTACACCATAATTTGCCGGACCTGTGTTGACAAGCAATACTCTGGCTCTATACTGGAATGCTGTCGCATAGGCACTCATTAATGCACTTGAGGAACATCCCGTTTCAGCAAATGGACTCCAAAAAGCAACCGTACTCATGCCCTCATCCTCCCCGCTTCTTTGATCGCACGGCGGCTGCGAACGCTCTCCCACCCGGTCAGTTGTTCCACAACACGACATAAGGATTTTTTGTAATTTCTGGACAGTGGGCCGAGATTCACACGGTGATAATGTTCATTTTCAAGCTTGACCGCAGCACTCAGTTCATCCCACGGGAGGATCAGGGACTCTCCAGTCCAACGAAAGGGGCCACCCTCAAGGTAGGCCCACAGATATTGGGCTTCAAGTCTACAATCCACTCCATTAATCAGCATTCGTTGGAAAGCCAGCTCTTCAGGAAGCTCATGCTCGTTGAATAACTTTTCCAGCCACCCTTTCCCTCGTTCCAGATTATATCGTTCATAATCGCTCACCCAGACGCGAACTTCTGCGGCAAGCCATAAATGAGGTGAAGCAAAGTGCAAGGTCTCGATGTCATATAACACATAATCATAACCATCCAGGCTCTCACCGTTGATCTGCAAATGTTGTTCTACCGCCATTGAAGTAACAAAATGACATGCAATATCAAATCCCTCAAATTCCACAACTCGTAATGATTGCTGATGATCTCCAACACTGTATCCATATTTTTGTTGCAACGTACCGTCCACTAAGAGAACCCGCTTACCTGTTGAAGCAAGTATTTTACTCAGATATAACATCAGATCATTTTTCTCACATAAACCTGCAAAAATCCAAATGTGCACTGATTAGCGCCCCTCAATCTCAATTTAATGTTGTTATAAAAATTAATGATTTAATGCAAATTACTCATTTCCCATCAGCAATTGCTGTTGCTCGTTCAAAGTTGAAGATTCAATAACGTCCGGTGCCTCTCCCGTGTGATCTGTTCCCCTATTGCCTGATCCGTCGTTCCAGATCGTTCCTTGATGCTCAGATGAATCTTGAACTGTTGGCCTTTTATTATACGTAACAGAAGATTGTGCCACATCTTGTTCGACACCATTAGATGGGGCTGACATGGAGGCAGCGAGCGAACTTTCGAGTGAATTTCGAACTTGTCTCGATAATTCCTGCTCGGCATGACGAACGATGTTGGGATCACTCTCCAGTAGCTTTAACACTTCGGAATTGGCTGGATATGTCGGAATAGCTGCTGTCTGAAATTGTGGTTCTACATAGGTTAGAGCGTAGATTGAAGCTTTATGTAAATAGGCATCCACGATCGCACTGGACAACGACAAAATTTCTTCTTCTGTCATCGTAATCCATAGTGTTGCTGCGTTTAACCGTTCCACCTTTTTCTTGGACAAGAGAATGTAGTCTTGACCTGTAGGAAACTGAATACGTACGTCGATCATGTCTCCTTTGGCTAGCGAAGATGGTAGCAATACCACTTGCAACTCGCGATTTCTTAAATCAGCCGATGCAGGTGTTCCCTCATATACCATCTCCGTTGTAATCGCCGTTCCTTTTTTAAGCTCAATTTTAGCTGACTGTCCTTCCAGCTTTTGCGAACTAGACCATAGATTGCGTGGAGCCTGAGCGTCCGGTATTGCAATCAGTTTCAGATCCTCTGGTGAGATAAGTTCTCCCGCTTCGATATCCCTGATGGTTACCCACCCTCGGGCACCAGAATTCCACTGTTGCAACAATTCCGCTTCTTTCTCCTCATACGCTGACAGATAACGTTCCTCCATAGCTGATCTGACATCCTCTTTGGTGCTCAGCTGATATACCACATAACCTCCAAAAATCATACCAACAGCTCCTGCTCCAATCAGTCCTGCATAAATCAGTTGACGACTTTGTTTTCTTAATTTGGACAAAAGAGGCTCTCCTTTCCTAATCTCCTCTACTCATGTACTTTTTAAGTGAAAAAAATGAACGTTTTGGGGTCTGCCCTACCATTAAATGCCCTAGAATTTGTGAGAATACCTTATCCATATGAACATCCTTGTCAAATGGGTCCAGCTGCAGTGGTAAACCGTATACGTGGGATGTATCCAGTGTTTTACGTACACGCTCCACTGCGTCTGTTGCGGCGAGCGGAAGGCAGTATATCCATTTCTCCCGGGGAAAGCGATAATGCGTGCGTACAAAAGCTCCAATCTCCGCTTGTTTCCATTCTGCACCAGAACCAATAATGATAGGCAGATCTGCACGCAAAAGCTCCTCTAATCGATTCTGATCCTGTCCGCTTCCTAGATCCATCACAATAAATTGATAGCTGCCGCCCAGCAGGGATAAAATATCGGCCCGGCCAGACTGCTTCCAATAATGCACGCCATCCACCGCAAACTGCCTGCTTGATGCTACAGGTTTACCACCTAGTGCAATTTGCTGGATACGTGTAAATGATTGAGAGCGAGGTGACATTTCGATCACTGCGACCTTAAAGTTCTGCCTCTCCAGATAATGGCTGATCGCTATAGCTGTATGAGTAACACCAGCACCCGCTGAAACCCCGGTAAGAGCAATTACTCTCGTGCCCACGCCAAGCGTTAGCTGTTGATCTACAGGCGAGGACATCATTCCCGGTATTCGAAGCAGCTCCTTCCTCACCTCATTCGCCGTTTGAAACCTTTCATTCACGTCATATCGTAGCAATCGTCTGACAACAGGGGCGTATGTTCGCGGGACATCACTCCGTATAGAACTTTCTACGCCTTGAATCCATTCGGTGTAAGCTCCACTCGTCATTAGATACAGCATCAAGGCTCCAAGACCATATAGATCTGAACGTGCATCCGTTTGTCCGGAACCATATTGTTCTGGTGCCGCAAATCCAGCAGTCCCGAGTTTAACCGTATCTTCAGCAAGATGCGTCTTATAACTGCGGGCAATGCCAAAATCAATCAAGCGCACTTCATGCTCTGGTGTAATCATAATGTTGGACGGCTTCAGGTCTCGGTAAATGACAGGAGGATCCAAGTTATGCAAATAACTTAGAACATCCAGTAATTGAAGTACAAATTCCATCAACTGTTCCACCGGAATTTTACCCCGGCACTGTTTGAAGTAGTCGCTCAGCGTTAACCCTTCAATATATTCCATGACAAGGTACGTATAACCGTCATCGTCAGGAGCAAAAAAATCAACAATCTGCGGAAGTCTCGGATGCCGAAGTGATGTCAACAGAGCCGCTTCTCTCTCCATACTGTCTTCATAGGGCATCTTCGTGACACTTTCCTTCACAGCCCAGATCTTCCCTGGCAGCTTCAAATCCTCTGCCTCATACACATGGCTCATTCCTCCTGAACCAAGAATCGATAGGATACGATATCTACCTCCCAGCAGGCTCCCGCGTTCCAGCCTCGCCGGATGTCTCATAGGTCTACCTCCTTCCAAACAACATAAAAAGGGAAAGCTTCACCGATAATGAGCACACTGAAATTCCAGTCATGCTCACTTCGGGATGCTTTCCCTCAAATTTATTGTCGTTATGGTTAATATTGGTATCATTATAGTACACATAATCAACCGTTGTAAAGCAGAATATTTTATAAGTTAAATGACTTAATATTTAATCATATAAAGCGTGATCTCTTCACGATTATGAAACAGCTGCTTCGAACGCTGAATCTGCATCCGTGAACGCTCAAACGTATCGATCACTTCTTTTATAAGCGCAAGTGGTTTCTTGTGAAGCAATTTCACCGTAACAATGGCTGTCCCACCGGATTGGAGACTATACAGAAGGTCAGATACCAGTCTGCTCATCAGCTTCGGACTCCAGCTCATATCACATACAAGCAGATCGAACTCACCTTCGCGGAAGCGCACATCCCCTGCATTTTTTTTCAAAAACGTCAATTTAGGTGAAGCCAGTAAGGTTGCATCCATCTTCGCCGGGTCTACCGCGGTTACCTCAAGCCCGCGCTCAAGCAGGAATGATGTCCATCCCCCAGGCGCTGCGCCAATATCAAGTGCTTTGTGAAACGAAGTAAAATCAATACCAAACGTTTGCTCCGCTTCAAGCAACTTAAACTTGGCTCGTGAGATTTGTCCTTCTTCCTTCTGAAAACGGATCGCTCCGCCACTCCAGTCGGACAGATTCTGTTCCGGTCTGGATACACCTGCATATAACATATCATTAGCAGCAAATACCGAAATGACATATTCCGCATCCCGAATAACCCATTCACAGCCCAGATCATCCAGTTTTTCCGTCAGCATTTGTTTCAAAGAAGCTGCGTTTTCGCGCCAAAAAGAACCCTCCGTTTTGCGAGTTTGCAAGACGACCTGCGCATCAGACAATTCCTTATGGTTCAGAATAAATGCAATCAATTTCTCCAGAGACTGCTCCGCATCCTCTGTATTCTCTTGAAATTGAACAGGCTGAATATGACGCAAAAACGTCGGAGACTCTTGCAGAAGTCTAATCGAAACTTCTTCCTCTGCAACTGGTAAACCAGCCAGTAGAATCTCACCTGGAACCAGCACCGTGCTCTTCACTGCTCCAAAAGTACGGCGCAGCTCCTCCTGTGCATAAGGTGCAAATCCGTGATTGGCCGTGCATATAAAACGGGAAAAGTCTGTTTCTCCCGAAAACGATTGTGTACTCAACTTGTGTTACCCTCCAGAACGTACGCGTATCCATGGACGATCCTCATGCCATTGAACTTCCACCGGAATATCATACGTATGCTTAATTGTATCTTCTGTTAAAATCTCATGTTTTGGCCCCGCCGCAGCAATGCGTCCATCACGGATCAATGCGACATGAGTAAACAACGGCACGATCTCTTCCACATGATGGGTGACGTACACCACCGTCATATTCCGCTGGCGCAGACGATCAATTTCAATCAGCATCTTCTCACGTTCATACAGATCAAGGCCCGCACATGGCTCGTCCATAATAAGCAACTTTGGTTCCGCCATTAACGAACGTGCCAACATGACTTTTTTTCGTTCTCCCTGGGATAACGTTCCCAGCGGGTGATTTGCCAGTTTTGCGAAACCCATCTCATCCAGCAGTTGCATCGCCTTTGTTTTCACTTCATCTGGAATCGTCTGATAAAAGCGCAAAAAGGCATAGGCTCCTGTAGCGACAACCTCCCACACCGGATCACGTAAGGTCAATTTTTCAATCAGTGTTTGGCTGATATAACCGATCTCTTTGCGAACCTCCCGGACATCGCATTGCCCGTACACATTACCGAGCACTTCAATGCGTCCCGAACTTGGAAACATATATCCATTCATCATTTCCAGCAGTGTAGTTTTACCTGATCCATTACGCCCCAGGATAACCCAATGTTCCCCTGGTTCAATGCGTAAATGAACGTCATCAAGTATTTGATTTTCTTCGCGACGAAGCGAAATGTTCTGCATCACTACAACACTCATTTTAACACCGCCTTCCGAATCTCATTGAGCAGATGCTCAACCGAGTTCATCCGATAGACCATCCTGGGTACATCTTGGTCACCATCAAACAACATTAAAGCCGGTACACTCGAAATCTGAAACTGCTGCACAAGCTCCGGAATATCATGAATATTCATCTCATATAAAACACCTTCTGGCAACATGTGCTCAGCGACCTCCAGCATTCGACGAGCTGCTGCACACGTTCCGCATAACGGAGTATAGATAAATACCGCTTGAGGCAACCCTTCCCATACACCGCGCATTACCATTTTAGACGTAATCGGCTTCATAACTTTTCAGCCTCCGCAGCCACTCGCAACATGACTTCACCTGTCATCGGACCGTTATGAATTATAACGGATTCAGGTTTGTTGCTATACAACATCTCGTACATCTGGCGTTTTCCGTACATACTCGACGTATGTAAATAGATCTCACGCGGATAGAGCCCTTCCCGTACAATCGCTGCAGCTACTTCACCGCCATTCATCGAATCCGGCCCAAGTTCATAGTCCAGTGATAGAATGTCTACTTCGCCATCTCGCAATAACAAAAGGCATTCCTCAGCATTGGTAGCCAGAACAAACCCTTTTGGACAAGAACGATAGTCATCCAGAAAAACATGCATCGTCTCGCACCTCCCCACTTATAACCAGGAACGCATGAGCTGTATATCTTCACTGTGCGTTCCGTCTTCTCCTGTTTCCGTCTCCATTACAACTACCGCCTGCTTAATATGGGGTGCTTGCAACAGTTTCTTCATTGATTCATAGCCCATATGTCCATGACCAATTCTCGCATGTCTGTCTTTGTTCAGACCGGATGCATATTTGGAATCATTAAAATGAACAGCCGCCAGGTCATCCCAATATCCCAGCTGCCTGCCTTTTTCCAACAAAACGTTCTCATCTCCAGCCTTCCACATCCCTGAAGCAAAAGCATGACATGTGTCGAAACAAAATGCAATATGCTCAGGGAATCGACTCAGCTTGCGAATCTGGATCATTTCCTCCATCGTTGTCCCCATGGGTCCATGATCCCCTGCCTGATTTTCAAGCAAAATTTTGGATTCGCCTTGCCACCCTTCCAGCGCGGTGTCCAGACAGTGAATCAAATTACGATATCCCTCTAGCGGATCTTTCGTCTGTATATGGCCAAAATGAACAACCGTTCCAACCGAACCACATGCATTAGAAATCTCAAGATCATTGCGAATCGATGAAACAATAGCATGAAACCCCGCCTCTCCACGGGTCATACCTAGTGCCGGATTCGTAGGATAAGGTGAGTGAGCAATGGATGCCATACCATGTTCTTCACACCAGTCCCTGCACAATGTAGCATCTTTTTGATCAAGACTTTTCAGACTAAGACTGCGCGGATTTTTCGGAAAATACTGAAAAGCCGTCGCTCCCATCTCATATGCTCTCTTGGCCGCCTGTAAAAATCCACCTTTAGTGCTTACATGTGCGCCGATGCCGGTTTTAGGCCTCATGCTGACATTGCGGACAGAAAAATGCCTTTTTGCCCGTAATTTCAACTCGTTCAATGGTTCCCCCGCAGCGAGGACAAGTTTCACCCTCCCGGTCATATACCCGGCACTGCTCGTCAAACTTTCCTGTTTTGTTGTCTCCCTGCATTAGCGGCATTTCCATATAACCGCCCTCGTGCGCAGCCTCACGTAACACCGATTGCATAGAGTGATACAGTCGCTCTGTCAGTTCAGTTGAGTTCGCAATGTTCTGCGTTTTTGAGCTCGGTCTAAGTCCCGCAGCAAAGGCGATTTCATCTGAATAACAATTGCCGATGCCAGCGATAATATGTTGATTTACCAAGGTTGTTTTGAGTGTTCCCCGGCGACCTTTAAGCAGTCCAGCAAAACGTTCCTTATTCATTCTTCGATCCAGAGGTTCTGGACCTAGATCGGACATTGCTTCTTCTGTCTCCTTGGAAGTCATCAGATGCAAGTACCCAAGACGCAAACCGATGAAGAACAGAATATGTTCTCCGAATTGAATCTCTACCTGTGTGGTGCGGTCAGGACGCTCGTTCTCTGTCCCCCAGAACAACATGCCACCCAGCATAAGATGCAACACAAGACGTTTGCCGTTTGCAAGGTGAAAGATCAGATGTTTAGCGCGCCGTTCCACAAATATAATCCGATTGCCTGTTAACTCATCTATGAACACATCAGCAGTCGTATTGATCGTCTTTTCACGGTTCACAACTACTCCTGTTATCGGTAAATCAAGTATATGCTCGGACAATAACATCCTGTAATTTTCCATTTCCGGTAACTCTGGCATTCTTTATCTACTCCTTCTTGGAAGCCTGGCCTGCCTTTTGGGCTAACCATGCAGTCATTGTATGCAAATCTTCAAAAACATGATCTGGACGTGCCTTCACTGCTTGAATATGTCCATCCATATTTTCATGTGTAGTAATGCCTGTCAGAACAAGTATCGTTTCACAGCCTGCTGCCACGCCTGCAGCAATATCCGTGCGCATATTATCTCCGATAACAGCCACTTCTTCTGCCTTCAAGTTCAACCGGCGTATGGCTGATCTCATAATAATGCTTGAGGGTTTACCGATCACCGTTGGCTGAACGCCGGTCGCCGCCTCAATCGCAGCCCCAATCGTGCCCGCGCCGGGCGTTAATCCATCATCAGCCGGAAGCTGAAGATCAGGGTTAGTCATAATAAACTTAGCTCCCCCATTAATCCAGCGGAGTGCCTTCGTTAATTTTTGATAGGTAAATTCACGGTCGATGCCTTGGATCACAACATCTGGCTCATCCTCCGTCAGAATTAAACCCGCTTCTTCAATGGCCTGTAACAGCCCACGTTCCCCGATGCATGCCACCTTCGCCCCGGGGAAATCTGCAGCAACGTATTCAGCCGCGGCAACCGCAGAGGTACATACCTCGGAAGCATCCGCTTCTATCCCCATGCCATTTAAATGATCAGCCACACCTTGGGGTGTACGGGAAGAATTATTGGTCACGAACAAATAAGGTACTCCCTGCTTTCGCAACGTGCGAATGAGCTCATCGGCTCCATCAATACGATGCCTGCCATGATACAATGTACCATCCAGATCGATCAGATAGGCCTTAATCATACATTGCACTTCCTTTCTTCATTCCTTCATTCTGTTAACATTTCATCCCCTTAACAAAATCAGGCGATGCAAACAAACCTTTATACTATGTATTCAAGCATGTAGGAGGGTTCAGCCTCATAGAAAGAGTCACATAACAAGTCGAACCGGATCGAACACAGACGGTTTAACTCGCGCGTCTTCTGTACAAGCTTGTCATTTCCTGCGCTTTCCCGGAAAATAATTCGGAAAATTTCCCTGCTCATATTGCCCATCCTACACGCTTTCTGAACAGATTGCAAAAGGGACCTCGGGAATATTTCTCCCTCAGTCCCGTCTCACTCGCCGGTTGTTGATATGGCCTGCGTCATGAATCAAGTCCTCTGCTTTATTGCGAAGAATCATGCTTCTCATGAACCACAGGAATCAGTTGGTGCTCGTTCGCAAGCCTTGTGTTCGGAAAGATGCTCTTCGCTTCATCGAGTAGTGGCTGAAGCTGTTCCTCATCTTTATAACGGGAACTGAAGTGAGTCATAATGAGCTGACCCACATTTGCCGCTAGGGCCGCTTCCGCCGCTTGTCTGGATGTACTATGATAGTACTCATGAGCAGTGTCAGCCAGATCATGCATAAACGTCGCTTCATGAACAAGAACGTCTGCATCCTGGGCCAGAGGTTTCACGTTTTCGCAAGGACGGGTATCACCCAGAATCGTAATCACCATTCCACGTTTCGGTGCTCCTAAAACATCCTCAGGACGTACCGTATCACCACTGTCTGATGTAATCGTCTCTCCCCGCTTTAACCGTCCGAACAACGGGCCTGGTTTCAGACCGTAAGCCGCTAATTTAGCCGAATCAAGACTACCTGGGCGATCTTTCTCCGTAACCCGATACCCATAGCTGTCAATACGGTGCTCGAGCAGGGCCGATTCGACGATAAAGCTGTCATCTTCAAACAATACACCGCCAGTATGCTCCACAATATTCAAATCATAATTCAAACGAGATTGGCTAATCTCCATCGTTGTTGCAATCATGCGCTCCGTCCCTGGTGGTCCATACACCGTAAGCGGAGTCGTTCCACCCTGATATGCCCTGCTGGACAGCAAACCAGGTAATCCAAACACATGGTCACCATGCAGATGGGTAATAAATATTTTCTCCAATTTGCTTAGTTTAAGCGGAGAACTTAAAATCTGATGCTGTGTCCCTTCCCCGCAGTCAAACAACCACAGCGCTCTGCGCTCATCCAACATTCGTAGTCCAATGGACGTTACATTCCGTTGCAGCGTAGGTACACCAGCATTAGTTCCCAGGAAATATAGTTCCATTCTGGATCGCACCTCTTTCTGTTGCCAGCAAAAAACCTCCGACCATGCGGAGGGCTTGCCTGAACAACTTATCAATTTATGCTTTTTCGACGTTAAAATATTTGGCCTGCGGATGGCTAAATACCATCGCGGACACCGATGCTTCAGGTTCCATCATGAAACCTTCCGTCAACTCTACTCCGATATCTTCAGGCTGCATCAGCTTGAATAACGGACCCTGATCCTCCAGATCCGGACAAGCCGGATATCCAAAAGATACTCGAATCCCCTGATAACGTGCGCCATGACGTTGTTTCATCGTCATATCAGCCGGGTCAGGGAAGCCCCAGATATCCCTCATCATGTGATGCACACGTTCTGCCAGTCCTTCCGCCACTTCCAGTGCTACAGACTGCAACGCATGCGAACGTAGATAATCCCCTTGATCCTTCCATGCCGTCGACAGCTCGCGCACACCATGTCCCGCAGTGACAACGAGGAAGCCCACATAATCCATTTCACCGGATTCAACTGGCTTCAGGAAGTCGGACAGACACAGGAACGGCTCCACCTTCTGGCGTGGGAACGTAAAGGTATGCAGGATGTTGCTCGTATCTTGCGGATCATAAATGATGACGCTATTGCCGCTCGACTGCGCCGGGAAGAAACGATACATCGCATGAGCCTGAATGATTCCGTCACGAACCGCTTCCTGCATAATGCCATCAACGACCGCTTTCAAATCGGTTGCCTTCTGATCACCCGCAGCGAGCAATTGCTCTACTGAACCACGAAGTCCCAAATGGTGTCCAAGCAGCATCTGCATGTTCACATAAGGCAGGATGTGTGATAACGGGTAATTCCGCAATGTATGTCGCTCTAGATCAGGGGGTACAAGCACCGGATGATCAGCTGAAATGGCCGAGCGTTCTACCCGGGTTAACTCAGGTAGTGCTTGAACCTCTCCTACATTTGAAGCATCAGCTTCTTTTTCCGCATCCATTTCTGCTTGCATCGCTTCCCGTGACACTGGATTCATCAGCTTGTTTGCCAGATCCAGACCATCCATTGCATCCTTCGCATAGACTACCATTCCGTTATATTCAGGACGAATCCGGTTTTTGGTAAACTTACGAGTCAATGCCGCTCCACCTACCATGATTGGCACATCAATACCAGCCGTGCGCAGATCCTGAGCGGTAAGAATCATCTGCTGAGCAGACTTAACGAGCAAACCCGAGAGGCCAATAGCGTCCACTTTTTCTTCCCTATACGCCTCAATAATACGCTCTGGTGGTACTTTTATACCCAAATTAATGATCCGGTAACCGTTGTTGGACAAGATGATCTCCACCAAGTTCTTACCGATATCATGTACATCCCCTTTAACGGTGGCAAGAATGATCTTTCCTTTGACAGAAGTTTCGTTCTTCTCCATGAACTGCTCCAAATATGCGACGGAAGCCTTCATCACTTCTGCACTCTGAAGAACCTCCGCTACAATTAACTCATTGTTGTTAAAGAGACGCCCGACTTCTTCCATGCCGCGCATCAACGGACCGTTGATGACTTCAAGCGCTGTATATTTGGCTAGAGCTTGCTCCAGATCGGGCAACAAACCCTCTTTGCTTCCTTCAACCACATAAGATGCGAGACGTTCTTCTAATGAAAGGTTCGAGATTTTTTCTTTCTTCTCTACCTTTTTGTTACGGAATGCCGCTACGAAGGCAGCCAGAGTATCATCGTTTGTATTATATAAAAGCTCTTCCGAGAGTCTGCGTTCTTCTTCCGGTATGGACGCGTAGCGCTCCAGCTTCTCGGTATTCACGATGGCATAATCCAGCCCTGCTTTAGTACATTCGTACAGGAACACGGAGTTTAGCACCTCACGACCAGCCTCAGGCAAACCAAAGGAGATGTTACTAATACCCAGAATCGTATGACACTCTGGTAACGCTTCTTTAATGATACGGATACCTTCAATCGTTTCTTTTGCAGATCCGATGTACTGCTCATCACCCGTTCCTACCGGAAAGACCAGTGTATCAAAAATCAGGTCTTCTGGCTTCAACCCGTATTTGTTCACCAGCAAATCATACGAACGTTTGGCTACTTCAAGCTTGTCCTCGCGGCTGATCGCCTGACCACGCTCGTCAATCGTTCCGACAACTACCGCTCCGCCATATTTATGCAACAAAGGTGTTACCAACTCAAATTTCTCTTCGCCATCCTCAAGGTTAATGGAGTTAATAATCGCCTTCCCTTGAGAATATTGAAGCGCTGTATCAATAACTGAGGCATCTGTTGTGTCGATCATCAGCGGAACCTTTACTTTTTTGACCACAAGTTCAAGGAACTTGATCATATCTTCCGTTTCCTCACGGTCAGGGTCCTGTACGCAGACGTCAACGATGTGTGCACCGTTTTTCACTTGAGCCCGGGCAATTTCGGAAGCTTCTTCGTACTTGCCCTCGACAATTAGTCGTTTGAATTTCCGTGAACCAAGCACGTTGGTGCGCTCACCAACCATATATGGACGATTGTCCTGTTCGACATATACCGGTTCAATTCCCGACAATGCAGGCGGGTGTGTTCCGTTCAATTCTCTTGGGGGGTATTTGGCGAGTGTATCACGCATGGCCCGGATATGTGCTGGCGTTGTTCCGCAACATCCTCCTGCAATGTTCAACCAACCCTGTTCTGCAAAAGCACCGATCTTCTGCGCAAGTGAATCCGGTGATTCGTGATAGTTACCATTCTCGTCAGGCAAACCTGCATTGGGATAACAACTCACAGCTACAGATGCCATGCCAGACAGAGATCGAATATGGTCACGCATGAATTCCGGACCCGTCGCACAGTTTAGTCCTACCGAGATTGGGTTAAGGTGTTCTAAGGATATATAAAAAGATTCGATGTTCTGACCGGCCAAGGTCGTACCCATCGGTTCTATGGTTCCTGAGATCATGAGAGGCAGCTTGATACCGCTTTGATCAAATGCTTGCTGAATACCGATACTACCTGCTTTGACATTAAGAGTATCCTGTGAAGTTTCAAGCAGTAGCGCATCAACGCCTCCCTCTATTAAAGCGAGGGCCTGCTCGAAATAACTGTCCACCAGCTCTTGGAATGTCACCCCGCCAGTCACAGACAGCGTTTTGGTTGTTGGTCCCATCGCTCCGACCACATATCGTGGTGACTCCGGTGTGGAGAAGCGGTCAACAGCTGCTTTTGCAATTCTGGCCGCTTCGAGATTTATTTCACGTGCACGATCTTGAATATCGTATTCGGCGAGAACCACTGAAGTTGCACCAAATGTATTGGTCTCGATTAAATCGGCACCAGCTTCCAGATAATCCTCATGAATACGTTGGATCAAGTCTGGACGGGTTAGCACCAACATTTCATTACATCCATCCAGATCTTCACCGCCGAAATCTTCGCTGGTCAGATCCACTTGTTGAATCATTGTCCCCATTGCGCCGTCGAGGATTAATATTCGTTGTTTTATTGCATCGTGTAGACTAAGCTTATCCAATATCTTCACCCCCGCAAAACGTTAAATCTTAGTTTAACAGAAACTTACTTAATGTGAAAGATCGGTTTTGCTCCCGAAAGGTCGCGGATTTGCAGGAATGAAGCAGAATTGTGAATCGACAAATTTTGAGCAATCCGATATAATATCAATTAATCCAAGTGGAAAAGAGGGAAAGCGCATGGCTGAAATTGTTATCCGAAATACGAACGAACGAATCACTGGAGACGAGAACGTTCGAAATTTCTTGAACAAATATGACGTATTATACGAGAAGTGGGACGCTTCCAAATTAAACACGGAACTGCAAAACAACTTCGGCTTAACGGATGATCAGAAGCAAGAAGTATTAGAAACCTTCGATTATGAGATCAAAGACTTGGCGGCACGCCGCGGGTATCAAATCTGGGATGTCATTACCCTTTCCGAGCAAACACCAGACATCGAAGAGAAACTGGCCAAGTTCGAAGAGATCCATACGCATGCGGAAGATGAAATCCGTGCAATTGTTGCAGGTAAAGGTATCTTTGTCATTAAAGCAACTGATGATACAGGTTACTTCAATGTAGAACTGTCTCCGGGTGACGTTATTTCCGTTCCTGAAAACACACCGCACTTCTTCACTTTAATGGAGAACAAACAAATTATTGCGGTGCGCCTGTTCATCGAAAAAGACGGCTGGATCGCCGATCCGTATCCTGATCCAACGTTTATCAAAAACGCCTAACTTTGATTAAAAAGTTAACGTGCTTAACTAACCCCCTGCTCATGAGAGTCGGGGGTTAGTGTGATAACCTATATGAAATAGTGAGGATACTTGTCCTTTAAAATCTCCTGCTCGTATACTACAAGCCTAAGATGTGCTTCCATAACCTGTGCTGCTTCCTCCGTCTGACGCTCTGTAACCAGCCTCAAAATCTCTTTATGTTGAGAGATAATCACTTCAAGATTCGAGTCTTCTGCTAACCGGAGTAGTCGTAATCGATTAAACGGCATGTTCAACTGTCGCAACATTTTCCACGTCCGTAGCTTTCCAGTGCCCTGAAACAAAATCTGGTGGAATTCCTCATCCAATTCGAACAGTCGATAGAAGTTCTTTTTCCCAATACACACTTCCTGCATGGCAATGTTGGTTTCTAATTTGAACATGTACTCTTCAGGAAACGAAGTACAGGCTAACATGACAATTTCCTTCTCCATCTTCTCGCGCATAAACCTGCCTTCTTCCACATGCTCCAGGTTAATATGCGAAACAATCGTGCCACTCTGTGGAATGATATCCAGTAGTTCTTCTTCGGCAAGCTTCATAAAAGCTTCTCGTACCGGTGTGCGGCTCACCTGTAATTCATCTGCGATCTCTTTTTCGGAAATTTTGGTACCTGGTTCAAGCTCCAGATGAAGAATTCGTTCTTTGAGCAAATTATAAGAATACGCCCTGGTAGAGCCTCTTGTTTTCTGATTAAATGCCATGCCTTGACCTCTTTCTCTCAGCCATATTCCTTTCATATTAGCACAAACTACCGATTCACTTAAATAACTTTAGCGAAACGGTAGCTCGGCTTCAGATCTTACAAATTACTTTTTGTTTTCCTTATACGTCTTATAAGTGTCGTTCGCCATCTTCACATAATTGGACAAACCCTGACTCTCCAGCTCTTTTAGGAATGTATCATACTCGGATAACTTCCGTTCACCTATAATAAACTTCAACGTATTCTGGTCTGTGTAGTCTTTGAGCGGCGTGCTCATCAGTGTTACACGTTCACGATCTTCGGAAGAATAAGGGATAGGTGGTTCAGCCGGAATCACTTCCTTTGTCTCTTTCATATTTTTCTGGAACTCAAGTTCTTCTTCGCTAAACATGGATTGAAGCAGGTCTGTTGTTCCACCGTAAGCAAATACACCACCAGAGAATCCGAAGTCAACGCGAAGGTCTTTCGTACCCTTAGGGTTCAAACCATTGTAATTAATATCATCTACTAACTTGCGTTTGCCACCTTCTTTAGTGTACGTCTCGTTCTCTACACCCCACTTCGCAAATTCCTGTCCCTCATCACTGTAATACAACCAGTCGATAAATTGTAAAATCGCTTTGAAATTGTCACTATCTTTAATCTTCCCGGAAATCATCACACCGTTTTCGAGTCTGGAACCCGACATCAGCTGCCCTTTCGGCCCTCCCGGAACTGTGATCTTAGCAATCGAGAATTTCCCTTCACCCAACGTTTTATTCATATCATTTCGATGCAGTACAAGTGTCTGTGAGTTACCGTTAATAATAAATGATTTACCCGAAACGAACTTTTGAGTAGCTTGATCATCGTCTTGCGTAAAGCTTTCCTTATCAAGGAGTCCTTCTGCAACCATTTTGTTAAAAAACGTCAGCAATTCTTTGTACTCTGGCGTCGTTGCCGTGGCAACAAATTCATCCTGGTCGGCTTTGTAGGTCAAGCCATTTCCATATCCCCATCCAGCCTTAGTCCCAAAACCCGTAGCTGCAATGCCAAGTGTACTGTTGAATTTGAAACGGTCTGAAAATGGAATGGAGTCCGGATAGATTTCTTTTAATTTTTTGGCTGCGGTATAGAGTTCATCCCAAGTTGTAGGAATGGCAATATTATTTTCTTTAAAAATGTCTGTTCTTATGATCAGTGTATAATCAGGCCATACTTCCTCATGTAATCCTGGTAAAACATAATACTTACCGTCCTCCTGACGCAGTCCTTCAAGTTCAGGTTCGAGTTTCCACTTTTCAATTTTGTCCTTGAAGTTTGGCATCAAATCAATGTAATCACTGATCGGCAGAATCGCTCCAGAAGATACAAAAGCAGATTCTTCACCCGGATAAGTCTTTGGAATAACGAGCGGAGCATCGCCAGAACTGATTAACAGCGATCGCTTCTGTGGATAGTCACTCATCGGCACGATGGTTGGCTCCAACGTAACTCCTGTCATCTCCGATATTTTTTTGAATAACAGCCAGTCTTTTTTATAAGGATACGTCGGATGATCACTATACAAAATAGAAAGATTAAATGGTTCCGTCGCTTTGAATGTTTCGCCCACTTTATAACTCTCCATGGCTGATTTCGTGCCCACTTCGGTAACATCTGGGCCAGTCCCGGCACCACTGCTACAAGCAGCAAGTACAGCAGACATTGTCATTGCCAGAATCATCTTGCTAATCCGTTTACGAGGCTTTCTTTTCAATCCATTCATCCCCTTTTGTTTAGTTTCCAAACCTATGTGTGCAAAGGTTACTGCTTAACAGAACCCAACATGATACCCGTTACAAAATATCGCTGTACAAATGGATAGATGGTTAATATAGGCAGGATCGTTAACACCATCGTTACCGATTTGATGTTAGCAGCAATCTGAGTGAGATTGTCCGCAGAGGTCGCTCCCGCAGTGGCACCACTCGTTGCCCCGGCAATCATATTACGCAAATAGATCGTGACCGGAAACAGCTCTTTTTTGTCCAAATACAAAAAGGCAGGGAACCAGGAGTTCCAATGTCCAACAGCGTAGAACAGCACCATCGTGGCCATGACCGCTTTACTGAGAGGCAAAATGATACGAAGCAAAATACCGTACGTGTTTAACCCGTCAATTGATGCTGCTTCCTCTAACTCTTCTGGCATGTTCTCAAAAAAGGATTTCATGATGAGCATGTTATATATGCTGATTGCACCTGGGACAACCAGTGCCCACATGGTGTTATTAAAACCAAGGGAATTAATGAGTACGTAGTTAGGAATCAGACCCCCGCTGAAAAACATCGTAAACACGGCAAACATGGTCAGAAATTTACGTCCCATCAATCTTTTTTTAGACAATGCATAAGCAAAAATCGTCGTCATAAACATTGAGATTAAAGTTCCCACCACAGTGTAAATGATCGTATTTTTATAGTTCAACCAGAACATGTTGTCCTTTGAAATGGTTTTATACGTATCCACATTGAACCCTCTCGGGAACAAACTTACCTTGCCTGAATTGATGTACGCTTCACTACTGAAGGATTGGGCAACAACGTTAAGGAAGGGATAAAGTGTTATAAAAACGATAAACAGCAAGAAAGTGACATTGAACACTTTAAATACCTTGTATGATCTTGATTCCTGCATGGTGCTCCTCCTTTACCATAAACTTCGTTGTGTCAGTTTGCGTGAGATTGCGTTTACAGAGAAAACCAGAGTCAGCCCAATAATCGATTCAAACAAACCAATTGCTGTGGCATAACTGAAGTTGCTGGATTCAAGACCTACACGATATAAATAAGTCGATATTACATCTGAAGTCTCATAAATAAGCGGATTGTACAAAAGTAAGATTTTTTCGAAACCTACAGCCAGGAAGTTCCCCATGTTCAAAATTAGTAACGTGACAATCGTTGGCAAGATGCCTGGAATCGTTACGTGAATGGTTTGCTTCCAGCGATTCGCTCCATCAATACGAGCTGCTTCATACAAAGAATCATCAATCGTAGTTAGAGCTGCCAGATATAGAATGGCTCCCCAACCCATCCCCTGCCAGATTTCAGAAGAGATATAAATGGTTCTGAACCACTCTGCTCTCTGCATGAATGGAATGTTATCTCCTGTAAAAAAAGCAACAAGACCGTTAATTGATCCGTTCACTGCCGTTAATTGCAGAATCATACCGGCTACGATAACAATCGATAGAAAGTGAGGCAGATACGACGCTGTTTGCACAAATTTTTTAAATCGTTTGCTCTTCACCTCGTTAAGCATCAGTGCGAAAATAATCGGCACGGGAAACGTAAATAACAACGCAAGCCCGCCGAGCATAAGTGTGTTACTGAAAACTCGCCAGAATGTTGGGTCCTCAATGAACATTTTGAAGTACCTTAGCCCAACCCAGGTTTCTCCAAAAATACTGCCACCCGGGACAAATCGTCTAAAAGCGATAATATTACCTAACATCGGACCATATTTGAAAATAATCAGATAAATGATGGGAAGAACGAGTAGCGAGTACAACTGCCAATCTTTACGAATCAATATGGCAGCTGTTCGCAACTTGCTTTCTTTACGTGAAGATATCATCGGTATCGTTGCCTTAGATGTTTCTGACTCCATGTGTCATTCACTCCGATCCATAACTTGATTAAGAAAGATACTTTAATCGTTGTTGACAAGTCTTCTCTCTCCTCGTGTTGTAGAGGATACCTGTCTATTCGATTCACCTCCACTACAAAATCAAAAATGTAAACGGTATCAATTTGGAATATATGTACATCCAATCATATGCAAACGTGTGAAACCTGACTGAGCATGCATTGCTTGAATGTCGTTGAATTGATCAGTCATTCTATAAAGCGCTTACAAAATAGTGATTAAATCATTCGCCTTTTTCTTCTTTCATTCATCTGAAAATGTACTTGTAGTTTGATCAGTGAATGGTCTCGAAATATTGTAGAAATAAAAACTAGTCATACTAGTATGTTAGTTGTATTCTAAAGCAGCTTTTTTTTAATTTCAATAACTTTTCATTAAAAATTTAAATAATCGCCCCTAACAATGCATTAAAAACACTCTTACATGGAATGCATTAAAACAAAAAAACATTGGTTACGATACATGAACAAACGATCATTCATGTCATAACCAATGTTAAATGAACAGCTATTTGGACGAAGATTTTATGTCATCTATGATTTTAAAAGTTTGCAATAAGCCCCTCTAATTCAGACAAATGTTTAATCTCGTGGTTCGGTGAATAACTTTCATTATTTGTTTTGTTCTCCCGGTTAATCCATACTGCACGAATACCTGAAGACAACGCACCACGAATATCTGTTGTTAACTTATCGCCTACCATCATACTTTCTTCTGGTTGAACACCCAGTCTACTTAGAGCGTGCTCAAAAATGGATGGATCTGGCTTACCTTTACCAAAGCTACCTGAGATAATAATCTCATCAAAGAAAGGAGATAACTCCGGAACACCATCAAGTTTCTCTTGCTGTAAAGCAGGACATCCATTAGTCAAAAGCAACAATCTGTACTTTCCTTGCAAATGACGCAACGTATCCATCGTTTCTTCATATACATGAGGTCTCGATCTACGTTCTGCACCAAACTGTGAGGCCAGGCGCTCTGCAAGCTCTTCTTGATCGACACCCAGCTTTAGTAAACCGCGGCGCCAAGACTCCTTGCGATAAATTGGAGCCAATTGTTCAAGCTGACGAAATTCCGGTTGTTCTCCTGCCGTAAAGTTCGCCCAAAGTCCTTCAAAAGGGTTAATTCCAATCATTTTGGTAAAAGGAAACGTTTCGTAAGATTCATATAGTTCACGCGCTTCATTACGAACAGCCTCTTCGAGTGCCTCAGCATTAACACCTGTTTCTGCTGCTGCAATCAGACAAGTTTCATGAAAGGCTTCTCGAACACTCCGTTCGTCCCATAATAAAGTATCATCCAGGTCAAACATAATCGCTTTTAACGCCATTCCGATCATCTGCCCCTTTACACGTTAATTACTTATCAATCGTTTCTACGGTAATCTGGTGTGCTTTTGCAAATTTCAGCAACCGCTCGGTAATCGCTTCTGTATCGTAACGATTTAACAACTTGGTGAAAACCCATCTTTTTCCACGACTGTTGTGCTCAATAACAACAGTGCCTGGCTCAAAACGGAATTTGATAATATCGTCAACCCCGATCGATCGTTCACGATTCCCCTTCGTTGTGATGATTCGATTACTGCTAATTTTAACGTAAGGACGGCGTAGCATAAAAATGACAGCCAAAAATACATAGAGCAACATTGTGACCCAATCCCAGGTTGTCATCGGTGCTTTCACTAAAAAAGTACTCATGAACAGATACAAAAACGCCAAACCAATTAAAAAGATAGGGAACAAAAGGCTTCTGCCTTTGTAAATATCCTCACCTGGATTTCCTGTGATTGGTTGACCGCTTTTTTTACGTTGCTGATTCAATTGCTTCGAATTTTTCCGAACCGTTCTCTCGAACGAACGCCGTGACATGTGAATCCCCCTTATGTGTCTTGTATCGGCTTACATAATTATACTGCAAACCGATGTTCCCCCTTATAGTAAGCATCCCCAGCTAACATGAAGAAACCTAAATATCATAACGATATGTTTAGGTTTCGTAAATTAATGTTTGAGTTTGCCTTGGTGGCCTTGGCCCTTGTCGTCGTCAACAATCTCAATTGAATCGAGTTGCTGTCTGAAGTTGCTACGAATGTTACCCAGGTAAATTTCTCTCAATTTGGCACGTTCAGCAAGTTCTTCCTCTGATAGTCCAATGGATTTCTGCTTGCGAGCCAATTCGTTAATACGTGCTACCAGACTATCTATATCCAAGCTTGTCCCCTCCAAAAATACAAAGTCATATTAACTTTGACATGAGAAAGGCGGCTTGTCAAGTTAGTACGCGCCAACCTGTATAGATGCGCACTCTATTTAACAAACTGAGGTAATATTAGAACTTGTCCTGTCTGGATTGTTGCTGATTCAATTTGATTCACTTTTTTGATTGCTTCTATATATACACGTGTATCCATCGACGTTGGTTTATGTTCCAAAGAAATACTCCACAATGTTTCTCCCTGTGATACAGCAATTTTACCGCCAGGTAGTAGATCATTCTCGTTACCAGCAAAGACAGTTAGCACTGTACTACATCCAATAAATATAATTAATGAAGCAATTGCCAGCTTAATCAATCCCTTAGAGAACTTAAGACGTGTCACGAACGTTCTGAATTGCCCTATATTAGACTTTACAGCTTCTGAATTTACTGGTTTATAAATACTCTGATACGTAGAATATCTCATTTGCCCCCGCCTCCAAACGTTTGTTCCTATCTCTTGGAATCAATATAACACGAACATTTGTTTTGTTCAAGACTTTTTTAGAACAATTGTTCGCTCTTTTTTCGACATTAAAACATCTTTTTTCGTATTAAAAATTCTCGTAAAAGAACAATTAAATTCTCTTTTCCAAAAAACTAATGAGTCTGAATCGAAAAAAATATAGAAATAATATGATTTCTTTAGAACTTATGTTTGTACGAACGGAGGTTCTATGTTATAATTTTCCCAAACGTTACTAAAATGGGGTTGATACGGTATGTCGAAGATATCCAGCAGGCAACAGGCTATCCTGGAGTTTATACGAAATGAAGTCCGTTTGAAGGGGTATCCTCCTTCCGTAAGAGAAATTGGTGAAGCCGTTGGACTGGCTTCCAGTTCCACAGTACATGGACATTTGGATCGTTTGGAGAAGAAAGGGTTAATTAGACGTGACCCAACCAAACCAAGAGCGATTGAATTGTTAAGCCAGGAAGAGTCTGAGCATTCTCATCAGTTCGCCCACAGCGTTGCACGAATTCCTGTCGTGGGTAAAGTAACAGCTGGTGTGCCGATTACGGCAACAGAAAATATTGAAGACTACTTCCCACTTCCTACACATTATGTAGGGGAACAGAAAGTATTTATGCTTTCCGTTGTTGGGGACAGTATGATTGAAGCTGGTATTGTTAATGGAGACTATGTAATCGTTCGTCAGCAGCAAACCGCTGATAATGGTGACATTGTCGTTGCCATGACTGAGGACGATGAAGCAACAGTGAAGACTTTTTATAAGGAAAAGGATCACATTCGCCTTCAACCGGAAAATGCTACATTAGAACCGTTGCGGTTAAAACACGTTAGTATTCTTGGCAAGGTCATTGGTCTTTTCCGCGATATTCATTAATGCATATTGGTTTATTAAATTGCTAATACGTTCTACCTGATAGAATCCGAAAGAGGTTGCCCTGATCAACAGGACAACCTCTTTCTTTTGGTTTAATAGTTGCAGTCATATCATTTACTTACAAACTACTCTAATAAGTGAATGCGTAAGTGAATGCGCTGAGCAAGAGATTATTTAGTGCGTTTAAGAATGCTTTTGTGATGTGAGAATACTTCAAAGCTTTGTTGTCCATGGTAAGAACCCATGCCACTCTCTCCCACACCCCCAAATGGCAAATAATGCGAGGTCATGTGAGATAGCGTCTCATTAATACAGCCTCCACCAAAAGAAACCTGATTCAATACCTGCTCCTGTAAAGCTTCATTTTCAGTAAATAAATACAAAGCGAGTGGTTTAGGCCGACGAACGATTTCATCGAGCATTGGATTCAAATCACGATACCTAAATACGGGCAGAATAGGTCCAAAGATCTCTTCCTGCATTACTGGTGAGTCCCAATCAATATCGCTAAGAACTGTCGGTTCAATCATAAGCTGATCCCGATTCGCACGCCCTCCCATTAAAGTCTTGCCATTCGTAAGAAAAGCGGTCAAACGATCAAAGTTACGCGTGTTAACGATATGAGGAAAATCCTTATTTTGCATCACATCATCCCCAAATTTATCGCGAACCTCGGCTCTGATTTCCTCGATGAGTTGATCATGTACCTGTTCATCTACTAATAAATAGTCCGGTGCAACACAGGTTTGACCTGCATTCAGAAATTTACCGCGCACAAGACGTTGTGCTGCCAGCTTCAGATCAGCATCCTGATGCACAATGGCCGGACTTTTACCGCCTAACTCTAACGTCACTGGAGTTAAGTGCTCTGCTGCAGCTTTCATGACAATACGACCAACCCCTGTACTGCCTGTAAAAAAAATATAATCGAATTTCTCATTAAGCAATGCTGTACTCGTTTCAACCTCTCCTTCCATAACAGCAATGTACTCCTCAGGATATATGTCCTGAATAAGATCGTTGATTAAACGAGACGTCGCTGGTGTAAGCTCAGAAGGTTTGATCACAGCACAGTTCCCTGCAGCAATTGCACCGATTAGCGGCCCAAACGCCAGTTGGAACGGATAATTCCAAGGCGCGATAATCAGAGCAACTCCATAAGGCTCAGGGTAAATCGTACTAACCGCGTCTGGCATTGCAGAGCTCGTTGGAACGTTACGTGGTGTAGCCCATTCACGCAGATGTTCCAGCGTGTAATCCAATTCACCCAATACAATGCGAATCTCCGACCCATATCCTTCAGCCTCTGATTTATTGAGATCAGCACGAAGCGCATCCAGAATACGTTGCTGGTACTTCTCGATCCCTTCTCTCAAGTTTTGCAAAGCCTGAATCCGATACTCCACTGGTTTAGTCTGTCCTGTATTAAAAAACGTACGTTGTGTAGTCACAAGTTGTTTCGCTTGTTGTTCCAAAAATATCATCTCCAATTAATTTCTAAAAATTATATTGCCCAAAATCAAATTAATTATATCTTTAATATATGAAACTATCAACATACATTTGAAACAGGACAGATGTTAAAAAGACAAAGTAAGTGGAAAGCATGACGTATACTTCTTTATTTTTTCAGCGATTGCTTGTATGTTCTTAACTCTTTTATGAATTTTTCAGATATTGAATTTATCATATTTCTGACTCTCCATGTTCTTATTTGAGTTTAGTTTTCATTTAGAGATTTCACAATTATATAACTATTTACTTTGCACAAATATAAATCATACCTTCTAACTTATGTAATGCAGAAGCTTGACACATTGATTTTTGAATTTCTTATTTTCTCTTCATATATGTTTGGATGTGATATGAGGATAAATATAGTAAACCATGTGACAAATGTTATTATTTTACATTGAGTAATATGGTATTTTCAGAGAGTAAAGTTTCATAAATTCATTACAAATCTTAGGAGGTATTTGTATGAAAAAGAAAATGTATTCACTTGGAGCTTTAACTGTTATTGTGGCAATCGTCGCTGTTCCAACATCATTTGCTGCCGCTTCACCCTCTTCTCAAGATTCATTAACTTCACAAAGTATTACGATTCAGGCAACCCAGAAATATGTAAGATACTCAGACGTTAACAATAAATATGGAAATGCAAGTTATGTTCCACAGACCTACACTTATGCTGATGGCGTTTGGTATGGAAGACTAACATTAACATCTACTACCTATTCAAACGGATTATATTACGGAAACTATGAGGGTTACGTAACTAAGATGGAATAATTTATTCTTTTAGAATGAATTCATGAGCATAATAAAAGGGAGCGAAGATTTCATGATAAAGAAATTACTTGCTGGCTTATTAGCTTTATCTGCATGTTTTTCAATTGGTTCTACGTCCTTCGCTGCGGATACAAGTATTTCAGCACCTGCTTTATCGCTATCGGAAATTTCTCAAGTGATAGCACCTCAAGCATTTTTTGAGCGAGACATTTACCTAAAAGTAGGCCAACCTGGTCAATGGTATAGCGGCTACACTTATGATGTAATCTATAGTGATGGCGCTTGTGATATTGGCCCTGATTTTTTGGTGACTCCTATTCGACCCGGGCTCACAGTTGTAAGTGCAAACCACGGTAGTTATATCATCCTTTTTAAGTTTCATGTAAGCTATTAGCTATTAATAAACAAAGTGGGTTTATTTTAGTTACTAAATCAAGTCGCCACTGTTAGAACGCCCTAAATAGAATAAATTAAACATAAAAACAGCGCTCCCATGAGGAGCGCCGTTTTTATGTTTCCTGCATCTTATTGGATACGGTCATTCTGTGGGTACTCACCTTTCATTTCAACCTAGAAATTATTTACCCACAAAAAGAAAAACCCCTCACGCCAGATGGCGCAAGGGATTCGGAGATTAGTACAACGTGATATATTGATCGCGTTCCCATTGGTGGACTTGTGTTCTGTACATGTCCCACTCAATTTCTTTGAGCTCGTAGAAGTGAGCCAGGGCGTGGTCGCCGAGAGCGTCACAGATTACTTCGCTGCGGATCAATTCGTTCAATGCTTCTTTCAGGTCAGCTGGCAAGCTAGGAATGCCTTCTTCCACACGCTCTTCTTCTGACATGATGTAGATGTTGCGGTCAATCGGAGCTGGTAAGGAAAGCTCACGTTTGATTCCGTCCAGACCTGCTTTCAATAAAACAGCCAAAGCGAGGTAAGGGTTAGCAGCTGGGTCCGGGTTACGAACCTCAACACGAGTACTCAGACCACGTGAAGCTGGAATACGGATCATTGGGCTACGGTTACTTGCAGACCATGCTACGTAACATGGTGCTTCGTAACCTGGCACAAGACGTTTGTATGAGTTCACAGTCGGGTTAGTGATTGCTGCAAACGCACGTGCATGCTTCAGAGTTCCAGCCATGAAGTGACGTGCAGTTTTGCTCAGGCCCAGTTCGTCCGACTCGTCAACAAATGCGTTCTCATTGCCACGGAACAAGGATTGGTTACAGTGCATACCGGAACCGTTCATACCGAACAATGGTTTTGGCATAAACGTAGCATGTAATCCATGCTGACGTGCAATCGTTTTAACAACGAGTTTGAACGTTTGGATCTGGTCTGCCGCTTTCAATGCATCCGCATATTTGAAGTCGATCTCATGCTGACCAGGAGCTACCTCGTGGTGAGAAGCTTCGATTTCAAAGCCCATTTCTTCAAGTGTAATAACGATATCACGACGACAGTTTTCACCAAGATCTGTTGGTGCAAGGTCGAAATATCCACCTTGGTCATTCAGTTCGTTTGTTGGATTTCCTTTTTCATCCGTTTTGAACAAGAAGAATTCTGGTTCAGGACCAACGTTAAAGGAAGTGAATCCCATTTCTTCGGCTTCCTTCAGGTTTCGCTTCAAGATGCCACGTGGGTCACCTGGGAATGGGTTGCCATCTGGCAGATATACGTCACAGATCAAACGCGCGACGCGATTATCGGATACCCATGGGAAAATAAGCCAAGAGTCAAGATCCGGATAGAGGTACATGTCGGATTCTTCGATACGAACATAACCTTCAATGGAAGAACCATCAAACATCATTTTGTTATCCAAAGCCTTCGTTAACTGGCTTACAGGAATCTCAACGTTTTTAATCGCTCCCAGCAAGTCGGTGAACTGCAATCGAACGAATCGTACGTTTTCTTCTTTGGAGATGCGGAGAATGTCTTCTTTTGTATAACTCATGATTCCTCTCCCTTTCTTATCTGCGTATTTGGCTTGCATGTTATATTTGTACATTAGAATGTTCCACGGGTCAAGGAGTCTGACATCAGAAGTTTGAAATTCACCTTACCCGCCTCGTTAGGTGAACCGATTATTTTTTATTAAAAAAACGAGAAAGTTCACCTTGGATGAGAGATACTTGACCTGGTCTTTTGCCTGACACCAGCTGTTGCTTCAGCAAGCGGTGCAGTTGCGTATCGGACAGCTCTCTACGTTTAACTTCCGTATCCGGTGTAATCACCGTTGCCTCTTCAGACTCTTTCGAGACAGGATTCATCACTTGCTTGATACCTGCAATGTTAACTCCTTTTTCAATCAGAGCTTTAATCTCTAGCAATCTCTCAACATCGTTAAAGGAAAACAAACGCTGATTCCCTGAAGTTCTTGCAGGAACAATTAGACTATGCTGCTCATAATAACGAATCTGTCTCGCGGACAGGTCGGTAAGTTTCATTACGATACCGATCGGGAATAAGGCCATATTTCTGCGAATTTCGTCGCCCATGTTCATCAACCTTCCAGTCATCTATTCTTGACCCTATTGTACATTTAGTTGTTACAAAGTGTCAATGACATGTTAGATAAACTCACAATAATTTACGATCTTTCATCGCTTGTAATGCCATCAAAACGCCATATTTAACATGAGAGTAAGTCAACCCACCTTGCATATAACCGATAAAAGGCTCTCGAATCGGTGCGTCGGCGGATAACTCCAAGCTTCCTCCCTGAATAAACGTACCTGCCGCCATAATGACAGGATGCTCATATCCAGGCATATCCCAAGGCTCAGGCACAACATGGCTATCAACAGCTGCTGCCTGCTGAATGCCTTGCACGAAGGCGATTAGATGCTCCGCAGAGCTGAATTGCACCGCTTGAATCAGGTCGGTACGCGGCTCATCCCACGCAGGCTTGGTTACAAATCCGGATGCAGCAAACATCGCCGCAGCAAAAATACTTCCTTTAATCGCTTGACCAACAATCGTCGGAGCCATGTAAAGTCCTTGGTAGATGCCTCGTGTTGTCCCCAACATAGCACCTACCTCACCCCCAATACCAGGTGCAGTCAAGCGATACGCGGCTAGTTGTACATACTTCTCTTTACCACATATGTATCCTCCGGTTTCTGCTAGCCCACCACCAGGATTTTTAATCAACGAACCTGCCATCAAGTCCACACCTACTTCCGTAGGTTCCCGTTCTTCGGTAAATTCGCCGTAACAATTATCCACAAACACGATAACGTCTGGTTTCAACGATTTAACACGTGCCACCATATCTGCAATTTCCTCAATTGTAAACGAAGAACGCCAGTCGTAACCGCGTGAGCGCTGAATACCTATAACCTTCGTTGCAGGCGTAATAGACTTTTCCACCGCTTCCCAATCCACTTGCCCTGCGTTTGTGAGTTCAGTTTCAGCATAGCTAACCCCAAAATCACGGAGAGACCCTGTTCCATCACCAGGCTTGCCGATCACTTTATGTAATGTGTCATAGGGCTTACCTGTGATGTACAACAGTTCGTCTCCTGGACGTAATACGCCGAACAGGGCCGTACTTATCGTGTGTGTTCCTGAGGCAAAATGAGGACGCACCAGTGCGGTTTCTGCCCCAAACACATCCGCATACACCTCGTCGAGCACCTCACGTCCGCGATCGTTATAGGCATACCCCGTGGAGCCCGCAAAATGATAATCACTTACTTTTCTGCGCTGAAAGGCATCGATAACCTTCCATTGATTGTGATCTACAATACGATCAACCTGATGAAGTTGTCCCTCAATCTGACGTTCCACCTGATGTTGAAGTTCTAGAATAGTTGGATCGAACCTTGCCATCTTGCTTCATTCCCCTTTTATAGCACGAAACTGACGCATTCGAATCAATTCTCGTGTCAACTTATCACATTAATATGTCATGAATATTACAGTTCAATGAAATCTTCGAGTAAATATGCATACTTCTCATATTCACCTTTTTGTAACTCGACTTGATAGATGACATCGTTCTCATCATATTCCGTTCCTACAACATCTCCGATTTTATAGAGTACAGATGTCAGATCCCCACGTTCTGCCGGAATACGGAATCGCTTCGTATCGCCTGTGAGTTCGGCTTGAATCAATTCACGAACCTTGATCAAATCTGATTCATCAAGTGCACTTATTTTAATATGCTTTTTATCCAAAGGAAGCATCTGTAGTTGTTCCGGCGTGCAAGCGTCTTTTTTGTTATACAGAACAAGCTGAGGCTTGTCCCCTGCACCAAGTTGCTGCAAAATGGTATTAACTGTGCTCATCTGATCGTCACGCATTTCGGATGAAGCGTCTACAACATGTAAAATCAGATCAGCTTCATTTGCTTCTTCCAGTGTCGCGCGGAAAGCCGCAACCAGATCATGAGGTAAATTCTGAATAAAACCAACGGTGTCCGTCAGTACGATTTCTTTACCACTCGGCAACTCCATCGTACGTGATGTTGGATCGAGCGTAGCAAAAAGTTGATCCTGAATATATACATCCGCCGCGGTTAACTGCTTCAACAATGTTGATTTACCTGCATTCGTGTAACCTACTAAAGCAACTTGAATAATCCCTGCTTTTTTACGGCGCTCTCTGTGCAGTTTACGATAACGTGTGACCTCTTCAAGGTGACGCTTTAGATCATCGATCCGTCCCCGGATATGACGACGGTCTGTCTCCAGCTTACTCTCACCTGGGCCTCTTGTCCCGATGCCGCCACCAAGTCGTGATAGATTTTTACCGTGCCCCGACAAACGCGGCAACAAGTAGCTGTGTTGCGCCAGTTCCACCTGAATAATGCCTTCTCGTGTACTGGCACGCTGTGCAAAGATATCGAGAATCAGCTGTGTACGGTCAATAATTTTCAGATCCAAAGCCTCTTCCAGATTTCGGACCTGAGCGCCAGACAACTCCTGATCAAATATTGCTGTCGTTGCTCCCAACTCGTCCGCAACCAAACGAAGTTCCTCCACTTTACCTTTACCGATAAACCATTTCGTATCCCTTGTTTCCCGGTTTTGAGTTAATATACTGAGAACTTCAACTCCTGCGGTTTCAGCCAGCTTCACAAGCTCCTGTACTGAATACTCATGATTAATGCCTGAACGCTTCACTTCATCGGTGACCAGACTGACTAATATTGCTCGGTCTTTTTTGGTTGTATCTGTATCGTGCGTACCCATTGTCATATATATACCCACTCCCCTGCTCCGTATAAATACATTAAACCACGAAATGCCCGTGGCATGGTTAAAGCCGAACCGGTTAGCCCGGCCGGCTCTGTTAAAAGGTTATTATCGCTTACTTTCGTTCAAACTTCAAATCTTCTGTACGAATAGTCATGAGCTCCAGCTTACCCGGACTTCCATCCGAGTACTGCTCCAGCAAACGAACAGCCTGATGCCTTATTGATCTCTCGATTGCATTCCTTACATACCTGGCGTTACTGAACGCGTGCAACGAATCATTCTTTTCCTGAAGAAGATGTTGCTTTAACTTGAGTATGGTCTGAGGCATCAAAATATAATCACGCTCTTTGGCCATAATCTCAGAGATTTGGATCAACTGGTCAATCGTATAGTCTGGAAATTCAACCTGAATCGGAAAGCGGGAAGGTAAACCCGGATTTGTTTGTAGAAAAAAATCAATTTCTTCCGAGTATCCCGCCAAGATCAGAATAAACTGGTTTTTATGGTCCTCCATTGATTTTACAAGTGTATCGATCGCTTCCTTGCCAAAATCCTTCTCCCCGCCGCGAGCCAGACTGTACGCCTCATCGATGAACAAAATGCCACCAAGGGCTTTCTTAACCAAATCTCTGGTCTTCTGAGCCGTATGACCAATATATTCCCCCACAAGGTCAGCACGTTCCACTTCAATAAGATGCCCTTTGTTCAGCACGCCCATTTTCTGAAACATTTTGGCTACGATTCTGGCTACCGTCGTTTTGCCCGTTCCGGGGTTGCCTTTAAAGATCATATGATACACGTGTGCACCACTTAGCAGACCTGCCTCGGAGCGCATCTGCGCAATCTGAAGAAATGCATAAATTTCGAACACCAAATCTTTGATATTTTCGAGTCCCACCAGTTGCTCAAGTTCACCCTGAATCTCCTGAAAATGCGCATGTTTTGTTATACTTTTAGCCGCTTGTACCGAGAGTGCTTCATCTTTAGCGAGTATTTGAGGTTCCTGGTTACGTAGTACCACATTAATTTGCCTGGATGGTCTGCCTCCCGGTTGCCCTCCTGCAGCCATGACCCGTCCGTTCATTCGCCATCACCTCTATTTTATCGGGCTGATCTCTCCTGATTATTAATGTATTCTATCAGGTGTCCAGATATTAGAAGGATGTACAAGAAAAGTTCTGGTCAGAAAAATTCGTTTTAGACCTGGATGTTTTTACGAAACTCACCGTTCTCAAATAACGTTTTTCTGTGCTTCAGTGATAACTGAAAGTATGGGAACACATGAGCATCAATGGCATGGAGCAGTTCCTTCGCCGTTTTGTTCGCGAGATCATAATCTCCGGTTGTAATGTGTTTCCGTGACAAGGCATCTTCAAGCTCATCCTCATCTAGCAAAAAGATCTCTCCGTCCTTCAGCACAACAACGTCCAAGTAGAGGTCATCAAACCAAGGAACACCCTGATCGGTAATTCCCTGGCTACGGCAAGTATCGATGTACCACTCTACAATTTGCTGCTGATCATCAAACATGGCTGTAACAACAAAGTGCTCTCCCTTCGGATAATACTGAAGCCAGGAATATCCTTTGTCAGCAATACAGAAGGTTGTACCTCCATACGTCTTCCACAAAGGTTCTTTCAAATCCTGTATGGTGTACAGCGTAATGTAACCTGTGAAAATTTTGGACTGAACGAACCGGCATGTAAATTGTCGGTTCGTAATCCGGCGCCAGTTTGCGCGATCCCCGAATTTCCGTTTCATACGAACCCCTCTTTGCCGACTGCAGATCTATGATCTGCATTTTGGATTGGTGAACATTTATACGTCTGATAGAGAACAACTGCTATGAATCTGCTCTATACAACGTATTACGAATAGCTACAGCTTACCATATTTAAAGGATACACTCAAAACTAAGCTTGTTATGTTGCTATTCATGGTTCACATGATTTTGGATATCCAATTGTAACCTTCCTTTTGTTCACACAAAGCAAAAACTGCTTCACCGGCGAACCGGGAAGCAGTTTTGTGAACACATATATACTATTGTGAAATAGGAATCTTATCCTCCTGAACCGGATTGAGGGGTAGAAGGAACTTCTGTTCCTCCGCCGTCTCCACTGGTTCCACTATCTGGTGTAACGACTTGACCCGGTGTACTCACTCCACCATCACTTGAGCCGTCACTTCCAGGATCAGTCGTTCCTTGTCCTGGCGGAGTACCACCACCGTCCGGTTGACCATTGCCAGGACCCGATCCACCATTGTTGCCATTGTTGCCATTACCATTTCCGCTGTTTCCGTTATTCCCATTACCATTGTTGCCATTCTCGCTTGCATTACCGTTGTTACTATTCGGGTTACCATTATCGCCCGCGCCCGTGCCATTGTCCGGATTATCCGTGCCTGGCACTTCAGGATCTGTACCTGTTTCAGGATCTGTACCCGGATCTGGTTGCTGCGGATTAATCTCCTGAGCTTCGATCATAAGCGAAATGGTATTGGATGGGCTGGTTTCCTGTGCGGAAGCCGTATCATAAGCCGTTACATAATACTCATAGGTTAGCCCCGGTAACGCACTTAAATCCTGCGCACTTGTCGAACCAACAGCATCGATCAGATGAGTAAACTGAGCTTCCGAAGTCTCCTTCCGGTAGACACGATACTGCGTATTCGCGTCTCCCGTTCCAGTCCAGCTAAGTGAAACGGTCTGAGTAGATGGATCATAGGATCCATTCAATCCGCTCACTGATAATGTCGGTTGCTGTGGTTCCTCCACGGGAGGAGGTGCCTGAGAGCCGGCTGGCGTTTTGAACTCTTTCACAGGGACACCTTTTAATGCATCTCCCATGACTTTGGCAAAAAACGCTGCAGACAGCTTACTGCTGTTCTTAAGCATATGTTTTGCATCCGGATTGTCATAACCCATCCAGACAGCACCAGTCCACTCAGGGGTGTACCCGACAAACCATACGTCACGGTTCGAACTGTTGCCAGCAATACCACTTTGCACAGTTCCCGTTTTACCGGCTACTGGCCGATCCAGACGAGCGGAGCGTCCGGTACCGTCATTTACTACGTTTTGCAACATCTGCGTAAGCTGATATGCGTTCTGTTCACTCATTACACGTTTGGTTTCTGATTTATCATGTTTGTAAATGGTTTTGTCGCTACTATCCACAATACTTTTTATGGAGTAAGCTTGCTGATACTCACCAAGGTTAGCAAAGGAGCTGTAAGCTTGAGCCATCTCCAGTGTATTCGTACCTTTGCTAAGACCACCCAGAGCGATTGCCAGGTTTTTGTCCTGGTCCGTCAGCTGAATGCCTACACTTTTCGCAAAATTAACTCCGGTATTTACCCCGATCTTATCCAGCAACCATACAGCAGGGATATTTTCCGATTTTGTTATGGCATCGGTCATGCTGATCGTAGAAGAGTATCCATGCAGGTTGCCCGGACAATAATTTCCGAAACACTGCTTCTCATTGCTCAGCGGCGAGTTCGCACTGTACTTTCCTGTCTCCAGAGCCGGAGCGTAAGATACGATTGGTTTAAACGCTGATCCTGGCTGTCTCCGGCTTTGCGTTACACGACTATATCCTTTGGTCTGATAATCACGTCCGCCTAACAAGGCAACAAGACTGCCATTTTCATGATTCATAATGACCATCGAACCTTGAACCTGTTGATCATCCTTGCTTGCCTCAAACAAACTGTCATCCGAGAAAGCATTCTCCACAGCTGTTTGAGCCTGTGCATCCATTGTTGTATAGATTTTGAAACCGCCAATATTGAGATCGTCTTCCGTCATGCCCGTTACACGCTCTGCTTCACGGAGCACATAGTCAATAAAGGCTTGATACTTTCTATCTTTCTCAGGCGGTGTATATTTATAGACCACGGCCTTCGCTTCGTTCATCTCCGCCTCGGTGATGTAACCTTGCTCATACATTAATTGCAATACCACACCGCGACGCGTTTTCGAATCATTTGGATTACTTAGCGGATTGTATGCAGATGGCCCTTTAGGCATAGCAGCCAGTGTAGCGATCTGCCACAGTTTCAATTGTTTCAAATCCCCTTGCCCAAAATAAAACTCCGATGCAGCCTTGATCCCGTAACGCTGATGGCCAAAGAAAATCCGGTTCAGGTACATCGTCAAAATCTCATCCTTGGAAAATTTACGTTCGAGCGCCATCGCGATCGATACTTCGGTTGCTTTTCGGAAAAACGTCTTATCACGCGACAGGAACATATTTTTGGCCAGTTGCTGGGTCAGCGTACTACCGCCCTCTACCATGGAACGTGCCATGATATCCTTGACGGCTGCACGACCAATGGACCAGATATCTACACCTTGGTGCTCATAGAATCGTTTATCCTCTGTAGCAACAAAGGCTTCTTTGACCAATTTCGGAATATCATCGGATTCCACAGGTTCCAGCTTTTTGATTGACAGCTCGCCCATAATATTATTGTTGCGATCATAGACCTTTGACGTTTCATTGATTGTTGTTTTATCCATGTTGGCTGTGAGCAGGCGTTCACCACTAATTAAAATAAACAAATATCCGCCTAGCGCACAGAATATGGCGACTGCCATGGTGAAAAACAAAGTCCATCCAACGCGTTTCCCCGTAATTTTTTTCTTTTTAGAGGTCTTAGGTTTCGCTTTTTGGTTTGACTTGTTATTGGTGTTGCGATTATTAGACCTCGATAACGGATCGTTTGGCATGTTACCTCCTGACTCCCTTTCAGTTGCATGTTTTCTATTTCTCTGGCAAGCACAAGCTTATATTAAACCTATTTTGCCCGGAATGAAAAGAACAACCCTTATTAGGTTGCTCTGTTTCAATACCTATACTTGTAGACGAAATGGTTTGTGAAAAGGTTTCGGATTTTTTAAGCTTCGCCGCCGTTGTCTTGCTGCATCAGCGATACGCTGCGTTGCGGCGTGAACGTGGAGATGGCATGCTTGTAGACCATTTGCTGGCGTCCGTCGCTGTCAATGACGATCGTAAAATTGTCAAATGCCTTGATCGTCCCGCGGATTTGGAAGCCATTGGTCAGATAGACCGTAGCCGGAATGTTTTCTTTCCGCAGTTGGTTCAAGAACGTATCTTGGATGTTGATGGACTTGTTCATTAGCCGTACCCCCATTGGTTCATTTGAATTCGTAGTGTAAGTATTATTCAATATCGCTGAGTAGCTTTCGTGCTATTATATCATGAACAGTTTCATATAATCCACAAAAACCCCTTGTCCCTTTTTCACATCTCCTAGAGGAGAGGCTATAAAATTAGTAGACTTATCCATTATACACCGCCTTACAGATTTGCAAAAGAGGAACAAATTTCACGTAATAACTGTATAACAAGCCTCCACTAAACAAGTTTTAATGCGTTATACCGTGTTAAGTAATATCACACTACTAGTAAATGGTCCCACACAGGAACGACCATTTTCTCTATGAGAACGTTACGTAGCAGACTGAATAACAGATCAGTTCCTCCTACCTTCGATCTCAAAACCTCAAATTTCCGAAGAATGATCACTTAAATCTTATCCTGAAATCAGTGATTTGAATCATTTTGAATCATTTTGAGAGAACCCTTTTTTCATACATGGATAGCATGCCTGAACAAAAATAAAAAACCTCCAACTTTTCATCGAAAAGTAGAGGTCTTGTCTGACTTGTTTAATTCCATGTATGTGTAATCAAATCATTTATTTGCTTAAACTGGCCTTCAAAATTTCCAGTGTCCGTCATGTCCACCCACTGAATATCTTTCATATGACGGAACCAGGACAACTGACGTTTCGCAAAGCGTCGTGTATCCCTTTTAAGCCACTCCACTGCAGCATCCCAGCTAACTTCACCTTGCAAATATGCGGCAATCTCCTTGTAGCCCAAGCCTTGCATAGAAATATGACCTCGCGCGACTCCGCGTTCCATCAATGCTTTTACCTCATCGACCAGTCCTTGCTCGATCATCAGATCGATTCGCTCTTCGACTCGTGCATATAACTTCTGGCGATCCATCGTCAAACCGATGATGAGTAGATCGTACGGAGACTCTTTTTTCTGAACAGCCAGCTGCTCCGACCATTTCTCTCCTGTAAGATGGAAAATTTCGAGCGCACGTACAATTCGCCGTTGGTCATTCGCATGAAGACGATCCGCACTGGCTGGATCAACTTCCCTGAGCCGATCATGAAGTGCCTGTGCCCCATGCTGCTGAGCATAACTGAACTGCTCTTCCCTGAAAGCTTCATCTGAACCACTGTCCGAAAATTGAAAGCCATAACAGACCGATTCCACGTACAAACCCGTGCCACCCACGATAAAAGGCAGTTTACCCCGTGCATGAATTTCAGGAATCAAACGTGTGCAACTTTCCTGAAACTCAGCTACGGAATACGGATATTCCGGCTCATGAATGTCAATCAGATGATGGGGAATGCCCTTCATTTCTTCCGTCGTTATTTTCGCCGTTCCGATATCCATCTCACGATAAACCTGCATGGAATCTCCCGATATGATTTCGCAGTTAAAAGCCTGTGCCAGCTCAATGCTCAATCTTGTTTTGCCTACAGCTGTCGGTCCAACCAGCACCAGCAGCTTTGGTTTTGTTTTAACTTCCGGTTTCAACATTAATCACTCCGTACAAGGTTTTTGCATTCGCTCGATCCAGCACCTGGAATCCAAGCCTTTCAAACTCTGCGCTGCCGCGTTTTTCTTTCATGACCACTCGCTTGCGTGCGACTCTCTTCGCCTCTATAATGCTCTCTTCCGCTAATGCACGGGCATTGGCATAGTCCCGTAAAGGCTTGATTGCACTCGAATCCATCATCGGTTCACGAAACATCGGATCAAAATAAACCGTATCACAGCTATGGTCAGGCAACGAACGAAGCAGTTCCAGATGATCCTGATTTCGCAGTTCGATGCGCCGGAACGCCTCGTCTATGGATGGTTCGTTGCTCTCATAATGAGACATGCCATCAAGTAGAAGTGTATAGAGCGGCGCGGAGCTTTCACAGGCAATCACACGTCCTTGAACACCTGTCGCCACCGCAAAAACGAGTGAATCCGAGCCGAGCCCTGCGGTACAATCCACAACCGTATCTCCTTCGCGTACAGCACCTGCTTCCAGCATCGGATCAGGTTCTCCCCGTAACACACGTTTGGCACGTACAAATCCCATACTCGGGTGAAATTCAAGCTCGGATGCATCTTTCCGGAACAAGCGCGCTCTCCCTTTCAGCACCACCAGAATCTCCTGAACCTTATACTTCTCAAGCAATTTGGGAAGAGATGTTCTGTTACGTGCTACATAGGTGCCTCCAGTCTTAGCGGCCAATGCGCGCGCACGTTCTACCAGAGAAGCCGCCTCCTTGTCACCCGTCGTTATATACATAATATCCCCCTATAAAACTACATCACTCGTTTAAATAATTTTTCCAGATCATATGTTGAAAAAGAAATTACTATTGGCCGCCCGTGCGGACACGTGTACGGTTGCCGACATGAACCCAGACGCTGAATCAACACTTCCGCTTCCCGGTCAGTAAGCTTTTGATTCGCTTTGATGGAGGCTTTGCAGGAGCACATAATCGAAGCGGCTTCACGCATCTTAGCCACATCAATGCTACGCTCACTTAGAACCCATTCCGACATTTCCTCAATAATGTCTTTTTCATCCCCTTTGGGGAACCAGTAGGGGTGAGAACGCACACGGAAGGTTTGGCCGCCGAAATGCTCCAGATATACCCCCGCTTGTTCAAACCAGGCGAGTCTTGCTTTTAGCTTTTCTGTCTCGGAAGGTGTGAATTCAAGGGTAATCGGCAGTAGCAACTCCTGTGAGGCCTGAGCCGGATTGCCAAACTGTTCGTAATAGTACTCGTAATTTACCCGTTCATGCGCCGCATGCTGGTCGATCAAATATAACCCTTCATCGTTTTGTGCAATCAAGTACGTTCCGTGATGCTGACCAATCAGACTGAGTTCAGGGAACGCAGGCATAGAAGGATCTGCGTGCATTGCAGCCGACAGTTTGGCCGGATCAGGTATCGATGCTTTTTTCCAGCTACGTTCTCCTTTTTGACCAGCCGATGTGTATGGCGTACGGCTTTCCCTTACTGGAGCGCTGTAGGATGGCGCACGATACGCTTCGGTTTGACTCCCGGTAGCCGCTGGGGTTTCAGATGTGCCCGTAGCAGCTACTTCACCGGCATGAGCCTCTGTGCCTTCACCCGCATTGTTCCGAGAATGTGCGCCTGTATTCTCACGTTGAATTTCAGCTACGTTGGTATTCGAAGGTACAGGGGTGCCCACACCTCGATCCTCATCCGTGTTCCCCTGCACAGGACTATTCCTTTGATCAAGGTTTGCTCCATTCAACAGATCAAGCGGTCCATACGCTGGCGTAGATTCTGGCGGTGCTTGGGGTAAAGGAGGCGTAAACCCGAAAACGGAAGAATTCTGCTGCTGTAATGCTGGTTCTGCCTCAATACCTGCGGCTACGCCTGCGCCTGTTCCTGTCGCTATTTCAAGTTCCGCTGGTGCATCCAGATCAGAATGATCGTCTTCCAAAATCGTAGATGCTGAGCGAGATGATGGCACTGAATTTGAAGGCAGCGTTTTGGAGGAGTACGTTTCTTTGTTGTCTTTCACATCTTTGTTGGCCTTCACATCTGTACCGTCTCTACTGTCTTTCAGTACTTTAACAAGCGGGCCTTGTTGACCGTATCCTTCACTTACCTCCTGCTCTTTCACAGGTCCACGAGGGAATAGAAATTGTTCCTGGATAAACGAATTGTCATCTCCACGTCTAATCTGCTGTTTCCGTACTTGTGGAATCAATACCTCTTGTCTTAAAATCCCACGCAACGTGGTTTCCACAAACTCGTATAGTTCCGCCTCTTTGCTAAAGCGAACCTCCAGCTTCGCCGGGTGAACGTTCACGTCCACGAGTGAAGGGTGCATTTCCAACTGCAGTACCACGAGCGGAAAACGATTAATAGGGAGCAACGTGTGATAGGCTTTCAGAATCGCCTGATTTAATCCATAGTTGCGAATATATCGTCCGTTCACAATCGTTGACATCCCCGCACGATTCGCACGTGTCCATTCCGGCAGACTGATCAGACCGCTGATCTTGTAATCCAGATTTTCGCCCTCAATAGGCAGCATCGCTTTAGCCGCACTCGTACCATAGATCGCCGCAACCACTTGTAACAGATCACCATTACCCAGCGTTTGCAGTAACGTATTCTCATTGTGCCGAAGAGTGAACGAAATATGCGGATGCGACATCGCCATCCGATATAACACATCCGAGATGTGTCCCAGCTCGGTCTGAATGGTTTTCATATACTTTAGTCTTGCAGGCGTATTGTAAAATAACTCCTTAACCACAAATTCCGTTCCTTGTGGTGATGCAGCATCCTCGTGAGTGCAGAGCTTGCCGCCTTCAATCACGATTCGTCGTCCCCGCCCGTCGTCTCCACTAGCGGTCAGCACTTCCACCTTGGAGACGGCTGCAATACTTGGCAGCGCCTCTCCGCGGAACCCGAGACTTGTGATCTGAAACAGGTCACGTCCGTGGGTTATTTTACTGGTCGCATGGCGGTAGAAAGCTGTCTCCAGATCATCCGGCTCTATGCCTGAGCCGTTATCCTTTACCCGGATGCGAAGCAGACCGCCTTCCTCCACTGCCACTTCAATCTTGGAGGCCCCTGCATCCACTGCATTCTCCAGCAGTTCCTTTACGACAGATGCAGGCCGTTCAACAACCTCACCTGCCGCAATCTGATTGGCAATATGTTCATCAAGCACATGAATTTTCGCCACAGATTCTCCTCCTCCCGGTTACTCAGGATAATTGCTGTGCCTTTAATTTAAGTTCGTTCAAGATTTGCATCGCCTGCAAAGGCGTCATGTTCATCACATCAATTTCTTTCATATGACGGATCAGTTCGCGTGCAGGTTTATCTTCCACTATAACTGTTTTTGTAGGTTGCACAGTTGCTGACTGCTCGTCGTCGAAGATCGACAGCTGTACAACCTCCTGCTGTCCCTGTTTGGACAGACTTTTCGGGCTTTCCTCCCGAATGAACGGCTCCTCCGCAGCGTTCGATGATTCCAAACGAGTCGCCGTTCGCACCTCTGGATGCTGTCTGGATGACGTTATACCTTCACTCCCGAACTCACTGCCAACCGCTACCTGTGAGGCCGCTTGTTCGAAACCATGCAGTAGTCCGTTAGCACGCTCAATTATGCTATCAGGGAGACCCGCAAGCCTTGCACAATAGATGCCGTAACTGCTACTTGCCGCACCCGAAATCAATTTGCGCAGGAAGTTTACTTTGTCTCCGCTCTCCTGAACCGCCATCGAATAGTTCGCGAGCTTATCTAGACTTTCCTCCAGATGAGCCAGCTCATGAAAGTGGGTGGATACAAGAGCCTTACAGCCGATCACGTCATGTACATATTCAATGACCGATTGTGCAATTGCCATGCCTTCACTGGTGGAAGTCCCTCGGCCCAACTCATCGATGATGATGAGACTGCGCGGCGTTGCTTTTTCGGTCATGACCTGGATATCAGCCATCTCCACCATAAACGTACTCTGACCGCCGATCAGATCATCCGCAGCTCCGATCCGTGTGAAGATACGATCCATGATCGGAACTTCAGCTTGACCCGCAGGTACAAAACAACCAATCTGCGCCAGAATCGAGATGAGTGCAACTTGTCTCATGTACGTACTTTTACCAGCCATATTCGGTCCGGTAATCAGCAGAATACGTGCCTCTTCCTCAGTCATCGCAGTATGGTTTGCAATAAACGCCCCATCACGCATGACGGCCTCCACGACCGGATGCCGTCCTTGCTCGACGACCAGATTATATCCATCCGTCAACACGGGGCGCACAAAGTTACGCTCTGCACTAATCACTGCAAACGATTGATATACGTCAATTTCAGCCACTTGCTCAGCAAGCTTCTGTAGACGTGCAATCTCTTGATTAAGACGTTCACGTAACTCTGCAAACAGACCGTACTCGATATCGACCATTTTGTCCTGAGCTTCAAGAATGAGTGTCTCCTTCTCTTTCAGTTCAGGTGTAATATATCGTTCAGCGTTCGCAAGTGTTTGTTTGCGCTCATAACGTCCTTCAGGAAGTGAAGCAAGATTCGATTTAGTGATTTCAATATAATAACCGAACACCTTGTTGTACCCGATTTTCAGCGAGCGGATGCCCGTTGCTTCACGTTCTCTTGCTTCCAGCTCGGCAATCCACTGTTTACCATTCACCGAAGCTTCCCGAAGCTCATCCAGACGGGCGTGGTATCCTTCGCGGATCAAGCCCCCATCTTTCACCGACACGGGCGGTTCATCCACGATAGCCTGTCCAATCGCATCACACAAATCAGCGCAATCATCCATCATTTCAGCGATATGCTGGAGCGTTGCAGACGAAGATGAAGCACAGTGGTGGCGCAGACTAGGTATTTTGTCCAGTGACGATTTGAGTGCATTCAGGTCACGACCGTTCGCATTACCAAAAGCAATACGTCCCACCAGACGTTCCAGGTCATAGATGTCTTTCAGCTCAGCTCGCAGATCCTCACGCAGAATAAACTGGTTATATAAGGTGTCCACTGCTTCCAGTCGTTCATTGATCTTTCCTTTTTGTAAAAGAGGTTTATCCACCCAGCGCCGCATCATGCGGGCACCCATGGACGTCTCCGTGCGATCCAGCAACCACAGCAGGGAGCCCTTCTTCGAACGTTCTCGCACCGTTTCTACAAGCTCCAGATTGCGACGGGTAAACGGATCAAGAATCATATAATGATCCGGCTCATACGTAGAGATTTGTGTCAATTGTCCGAGCGAGCGCTTCTGCGTTTCACTTAGATACGAGAAAAGACGCGCTACACATGCTTGACGCTCCGGCTCCAGCCTTGCCCACACCGACTCACCAAACTGCTGACGCACGAGGTCTTCCTTGCTTTTAGTCCATGCGGTATAGACTACCGGACGCCCGATCGGAGATGATTCGGATTCTACGAGCTCCAGCAGAGCTTCGTCTCCAACAAGTTCAGACGGCTCATAGATGCCAATTTCGTCCTTAAGCCACTCCCTGGAATAGGGGACAGATGTGACGTACAGTTCTCCTGTAGAGAGGTCGCAGGCAGCAAGAGCGAGCGTGTTTTGGTTACCCGTTAGACATACCATGTAGTTGTTAGACTTGTCCCCCAGCGTCTTTCCTTCCATCACCGTTCCGGGTGTAACTACACGAACAATCTCGCGGCGTACCATGCCTTTGGTTACTGTCGGATCTTCCATCTGCTCGCAGATGGCTACTTTATACCCCTTCTCAATCAGACGCTGTATGTAATTTTCAGCCGAATGATAAGGCACGCCACACATCGGAATTTTGTCGTCTGTTCCTCCGTTGCGTGCTGTTAAAGTGATTTCCAGTTCTCTTGCAGCATTGATTGCGTCATCGAAGAACATTTCGTAGAAATCACCTAATCTGAAAAAAAGAAATGCATCCTGTGCTTCGGCTTTTACTTGCAAATATTGTTGAATCATTGGCGTGTACTGAGCCATGATATCGATCCACCATCCGTTCCTATGATGTCAGGAAGAAAGTTCCCTGGAAGGCAATAAGGCGGTCAGGCACCAAGATCACGCACCTCCGCCTTATGTTCGGCTATCCGCCTGTTCCTTCATGGGCTTACTGCTTCATATCTTCCGTATCTTAACGTATTAAAAGTCCTATATTTCATTATAACAAAAAAACGCTGCTTCTTCATGAGCCTGCCCGAATATTCCAAAGTTTACGGATATCCCGGCTCTCATCCCAGGTATGGCCCCGTTTGAATTGCCGCATGAGAGGCGCCGCATATCGTTCATACCTAGCGTATCCGGGTAGCTGTTTCAGATCATCCATCAGTGACGGGATACAGGTCATCATGACATCACGCTGTCCTTCGTAAAACGCGGAATGAAAATTCTCCTCTGCTAAAGGACGCTGTTTTAACAGATCGTAGTGGCATGCAATCAGACCTGCAAGAGCAACAACCCCCTTCGCCACAACCGGAGAAACAAGAAAACTCGGCAGTGTCCGATATTCGAATCCACCATAGGATTTCAGGCGAAAGTCACCTAACGTTCCGTACCTTGGTCTTCTTCCTGATCCGCGTGGATCTTGCAACACTGCCAGTGGTAGTGCCAAATAATTATCCAGAGCACGGAGTAATCCCCCGGTTAGCTGCAAGCCACTAAAATGAATGTGGCCACCCAGCGGCAATCCCCGTTGCGGCATTCCACCTGCCTGCCAGATCAAAGAGGAGTCACTGATACTGCGTGAGGCAGCCGCGAAGGCTCGCAACAGATGCGACAACAACTCACGCGGTTCTGCACTCGGAGCTGGACGAAGCTCGGCAACGGGGTACACCCGTCTGCCACCAATCGTTACTGAATCACAGCCTGCGATACCCGTTCGTTCGAGATAACGCGAGGCAGGTACTATTTTGGACTCAGGCATTTGTACCAGTAGAAACTCAGGGTCCATGCCGAGCACAGGAACCCGGTTCTCCTGCCGCTCTTGATCCAATAAACTTAGATGTTGCTTCCAGCTTGCTTTGTATAAGGAACCGAGGTCTGCCGAACCTTTCCAAGGGCTGGGATCCATGGAAATGACTGCACATCCGCCATTCCCTGAAGCTTCCAAACGGACGGCCCCGTGATCTAGTCCCAATGTATACAAAGTCTTGATCGCAAGACGCTCTACCCGTTTATAAACAGATGATGACGCTTCACGGTCCAGTTCGCTTTCCTGTCTCGCTCCCATTCCGCTCGTGTCTCTGCGTATGATCCGAATGGCCTGAAGGCAGCTAATATGCACATCATACCGCACACGGAGTCCAGCTTCCCGCTTACGCTGCTCACTCATGGACAGCACTTCGATCCCTGCCTGTTTTAGCCGCGTTATCCGTTCGCCAGCGCGCAGACGTGTATAAGCCTGAACACCCTTTTCGGCTTCTTCCATGACGTCCATTCCGTCCCTCCTTCCGCCATGTTCTTGCTTATCAAAAATAGACCCCGCAGCTGCGGAGCCTTCCCGTTAAACTCTTCAGGCACATAATCAGGCTCGTCACAACCCATTTTTTGTACTTTATGAAAGAAAGAGGGCTTACGCCCTCTTCGCCGCACCTTATGGTGCATATGATACCTTAGGTTATGAACATTCACTTTCCCTTTTCGAATGAGCGATTTACAACTCATCATCCAGCAGGTCTGGATCGAGATCATCATAGTCTCCATCCGCGCTGCCATAGTCATAATCCTTGTCTTCGTAATCACCGCAGCCATCCGTGCATACCTTGACACAGACTTTCGTTTCAGCCACAAGCTCTACAGCGAATTCCCGCTCAACCCGGATAATTACGCTGCCGCCCCCCGAGGACACTGTGGCTTCCACACAGCTAGGCTCCTGCGTTGCATCCGCAGATACCTCTACAGTGGAAGTCCGGTGTTTCGGGTCTAGATAGGACAAAGGTACATGTTCTACATACGATACCGTTTCTTTAGCTACATCTGTCTGTGAATTTTTGTCGTAGGAATACCAAATGTTGATATCGTAAGTACCAATAACTTCAATCCCGTCCCCCGCTGATACGGCTTCATACTGGTGGTTGATAATCCAAGCCCCCAAAATGCTGGTCGGACCATTGGGCGGAGTCACGGTATGTGTTACGGTAGAGAACTTACGACCTTTGCCGCAGATCGCCTTCGTGATAATCTCTCTACATTGATGTTTATGACTCAATGACATCTTTAAACCTCCTCCATACAATCATTCACTACAAGTGTATGCAGGACATCCGTCTAGGGTGACAACTATTTTCTATGATTCGTTTACAGATTGCGAGCGGTCTGAGATTGGAGAAGGCGCTTTGTCCTTCTTGGCGATTTTCAGATACATGGAGAGCTCCCGGCACAGCTGGAGAATGGCGGAACGCATCTCGAATTCTTCCCTTGTATCCGGCAACTCCATTTGTCTGAATTCTTCCTGCACATCAGCAAGCAACTTTTCCGTTCGTCCCGTGTACGATTCGGTCAACACGTCCTGACTGAGCTGATCGAACAGCTCCGCTACCATCTCGGCATGAGGCATTTTCTGATAGACCTGGGATACAAGATGCATCATGTGCTGTATGGAATCCAGCTGGGTTTTACGCATATAAAAGTATACGCTCCAGCCTTCATTTGGATGAATGACCTGATTCTCCAGTGAACGTTTGGCCGCTTCAATTCCGCCGAGTACGGCTTTATCCGCTTCAATTAATTCTTTGCCCGCCCATACTTCATTGGGGTTACGCAAAGTTGTGGCGAACTCCCGGAAAATTTTCGAGAACAATTCGTCGATCCGTTTGCGTATCCGGAACATCTGTGGATCAGCCGCAGGCATATACGCCAGATTCACGACCATCGCTGAACCAAGGCCAATCAAGAGCAGCGCAATCTGTACAAGAATGACATGCACATCCATCTCTCCACCACTAAATACCCGAAACACCACGACTGAACCTGTCACAATACCTTCCTTAAAGCCCACCCGAACAATCACCGGAAAAGCCGTGAGTATGTATACGCCGAGCACCCAATAATGGAAGCCGAGAAAGTGAAAAAGTACACTTGCAAACAAAAGACCAACCACGGATGCAAAAAAACGTGCCGATATCGTTCGAATACTCCTTTTTCGTGTAACATCCACACCCAGAATCGCAAGCAAGCCTGCTGATGTTGGTCCTGGCAGGCGGCACCAGTCCGCTATCAGTACAGCCATCAGCGCTGCGATTGCCGTTTTAATGACTCTAAACCCCATTTAACATTCCATCTCCTCTAAGCTGTACAAAAGTTCGCGGCCCATATGTCCCCTGTTTAGTATGACTCAACCGGTTACAAACTAGACGACATCAACCGGCATGCACAACACATGCCGGTCACAGAAACATGCCACGAAGAAGAAACACTGCCCTTCCAATTGCGATAACCGAAAGAGCCTAAACCTGTAACCGACCTATACTCATCCCATGTGTTTCTGCCCGGCATGAAGGTTTTCCTTCCATCAAATATCCTACTTGATTTTACAATTGGGGGCAACGTGACACCTCTTGTGAAATTGTACACATATGATGAACACTTGTAAAACCATCCTATTAGTTAACCTTTTTTCGAGCTATGATCTGCGACCAGACGACAGCAGCTTGCGTTCTGCATATACAACCAGTTGATACATCGCGGTAGCTACCGCTGCTATAATAAGCAGGCTTGATAACACAAGTGTGAAGTTGAACACCTGGAATCCGTAGATGATTAAATACCCCAGACCCTGTTTGGCGACCAGAAACTCACCGACGATAACCCCAACCCAGGCCATACCCACATTGACTTTTAGCGTAGATACAATTGTGGGGAATGAAGCAGGAAACACAACTTTGGTAAATATTTCAGATCGTTCACCGCCAAACGTGCGAATAACCTTCACATAATTAGGATCAACCTCATTAAAGCTGTTGTATACTACAAGCGTTGTAATGATTACCGTAATAGAGAGGGTTGTCATCACAATGGCTGTAAATCCTGCCCCGAACATGACGATAAAAATCGGACCGAGCGCGACCTTGGGCATGCTGTTGAACACAACCATGTAAGGATCGAGCACTTTGGACAAAAAAGGAGACCACCAGATCAGAACAGCAAGCAACGTTCCGACAAGTGTCCCCAGTAAAAATCCGACGACCGTTTCACCTACGGTTACCCCGACATGTGCCCATATTTCGCCGCTGACGACATCCTTGCCAATCTGAGCAAAGATTTTACTCGGATAACTGAAGAGCAATACATCAATCCACCGTAATCTGCCCGCCAGCTCCCAGAGTAAAAACATAGCAACTAACATGGACAGCTGAACCACAAAAATATGTTGCCGCCATCTGACCATCTTACGATTATGGTCACGATGAAGTTCGCCCAGCCAAACTTCACGTACTTCCTGCTTTCCTTGATCTGGCATGTTCTGACTCACGTATCTTTCTCACCTCCTCCAGACTGAACAAGTTCATCCCAAAGTGACTGGAACAACTCATTAAAGCCTGCCTGCTCCCTTGCATGGAAAGGTTGTGCCAGCCGAATTGGTTCAGGAATATCGAATTCACGCCGAATGCGTCCGGGGTTGCGGTCAAGTACGATGACCCGGTCGCTGACTGCAATAGCTTCAGACAAATCGTGTGTGACCAGCACGGAAGTTTTGCCATACTGTTTTAACGTATCCGATACAAGATCTTCCAGTTGTAGTTTGGTTTGATAATCCAAGGCCGAGAACGGCTCATCAAGCAGGAGTATCGCAGGGTCTGTGGCCAATGTTCGAACGAGGGCTACCCGTTGCCTCATGCCACCCGACAATTCAGAGGGGTACTGCTCTTCTGTCCCGCCAAGTCCCATACTAACGAGAAGTTCACGGGTACGCTCTCTGCTCTGCGTGTCCAGATTTCCTGTCAACTCAAGCCCGATCAGTGCATTATCCAGAATCGTCCGCCAGGGGAACAGATAGTCCTGTTGCAACATATAACCCATATTGGCAGAGGGACCCTGAACATGCTTGCCTTCGACTTCAACCTTTCCCCGGGTGGGTTTTAGCAGTCCGGCGATGATCGACAATAACGTTGTTTTTCCGCAACCACTTGGTCCCACCAGACTGACGAACTCTCCTTGTTTGATCTCCAGATTCAAATCCTCGATGACGAGTGATGCTTCGCGTTCACTGACATACACTTGAGAAATATTGTCCAGTCGAATCACGTTCCCGGAATTAGGCATTGCTCCTCACTTCCTTCCCTGGAGCGCCTGTTCTGCAAAAGACGGATCAACAATGGTGTTCAATTCAACCCGCTCTTTTAATTCTCCGGCAGCGCTCATGACATTCAGCAGATTGTTCCACTCATCGCCATCAATGATCGGATCTGTGGCATACGTGCCTTGTTCCTTATACCGGCTTACGCTGCTGGTCAGAATGGCAGGATCAATGTCTTTGAAAAACGGGGTGATTACTTGTGCAATCTCCTCCGCTGTATGAGAATCTACCCAAAGTTGAGCCTTGTGCAATGCATTCGTGAATTTTTGTACAAGTTCTTTGTTTTTGTTCAAATAACTTTGTTTGGTCATAAAAACCGTATAAGGCAGATGCCCGCTTTCCGTTCCGAACGATGCCACCACTTTACCTCGACCCTCCTGTTCAAAGATCGATGCCTGCGGTTCAAATAGCTGTACATAATCCCCTGTGCCTGAAGCAAAGGCAGAAGCAATATTCGCGAAATCCACATTCTGAATCAATTCCAGATCACTTGACGGGTTAATGCCATGTTTGTTTAAAACAAACTCCCCGGCCATTTGCGGCATGCCACCCTTGCGCTGTCCGAGAAATACACTTTGCCTCAATTGTTCCCAATCAAAGCTGTCCTGTGCATTTCGTGCGAATAAAAACGTTCCGTCGGTCTGCGTGAGCTGAGCAAAGTTAATGACCGGGTCTTCTGCCCCCTGTTGATAGACATAGATGGACGTTTCTGCACCCACCAGTGCAATATCTACCGAACCTGCGAGCAATGCCGCCATCGTTTTATCTCCACCAGCCGTTGTTTGGATATCCACTTCAAGCCCTTCTTCTGCAAAAAAACCTTGAGCCGCGGCTACATATTCCGGTGCGTAAAATACAGAACGAGTCACTTCACCAATCGTAATCTTGGCTTCATTCTCTTCCTTATTGCAGCTCGTCAGCGCTACAATGAGAATCAACAAAATTACAATCCCCCGGACAAACCATGGCGTATATTTCATTCGATTTCCCTCCTTTTCTGAGTTCAGCAGTTTCTCTTTACTATGAATATGCCGAGGCCCAGTAAAAGGTTAAGAACTTGCACACAAAAAAAGGTCAACCAGAATTTTCTGGCTGACCTTCATTCAGACGCTTTATAATTTATAAATCTCAGCATACTTGGCTTCCAAATAGTCTGCCAAATAATCCGGATTCAGTTCTTCACCTGTCACTGCAACTATGAGTTCGGAAGGGGTGCGGCTCTTACCGTAGCGATAAATCTTGTCTGTAAGCCACTCTTTGATTGGAATCAGATTACCTTCTTCAATCAGACGATCCAGCTCCGGCATCTCCTGACGTAACGTATGCATAATCTGTGCAGCATACATATTGCCTAGAGAATAAGAAGCAAAATAACCGAAATCTCCACCGGACCAGTGTACATCCTGAAGCACACCCTCACCATCGTTCGTTGGCAGAATTCCGAGGTATTCCTTATATTTGTTATTCCATGTTTCTGGCAGATCCTTCACTTCCAGCCCTTCATTATACAGCATTTTCTCAATCTCATATCGAATAATGATATGCAGATTGTAAGTCAGCTCGTCTGCTTCAATCCGGATTAGAGAACTCTCCACCCGGTTTATTGCACGGTAGAAATCTTCCAGCTTCACTTCGCTCAGTTGCGGGAAATGTTGCTGTAGATCTTTATAATAACGTGTCCAGAAAGGCAGACTGCGTCCGATCATATTTTCCCAAAGACGAGACTGAGACTCGTGGATACCCATCGATGTGCCTTCGGCAAGAAGCGTACCGGCGAGACTCTCATCAATATTTTGCTCATATAGTGCGTGTCCGCCTTCGTGTAGAGAACTAAAGATCGCACTGGTTACATCATCCTGTAAATAGTTAGTCGTTATTCGAACGTCACCGGGATTCAAACCTGTAGCAAATGGATGCACACTTTCGTCAAGACGGCCTGCTTCAAAGTCGTATCCCATCTGTTCCAGAATAAACAGACTGAACTTCTCCTGTTGTTTGGTGTCAAAAATTTGATTCAGAAAATCAGTATTAGGCTTATTCTCAGCCGCATTGATTTTCTCTTGAAGTGGAACGAGACGCGCTTTGAGGCGGGCGAATACAGCATCTACCTTTTCCACAGTCAATCCGGGTTCGTACATGTCCAGTAGGGTATCATACCTTGTATCCTTGACACCCCAGTAGTCAATAAACTCCTGTTTAAGTTTCACGATGTCGGTGAGATATGGTGAGAATCCGGCATAGTCACTGTTATGTTTGGCCTCTTCCCAAGCCGTCTCCGATTTGGCAGTAAGTACGGTATAGGCTTGAACTTTCTCAGGTGGAACCGACTGACTGCGATCATACTCCTTCTTGCACTCCTCCACTTGGCGGCGGTCGGTGTCTTCGAGTTGCTCCAGCACCTCCGGCTCAGTCAACGTATCTAGATAAGCTTTCATCTCAGCAGAGGTTTGCAGTTTGAATGCCTCAGTAGAGAGCAATCCCAGCGTCTCGGAGCGAGTTGGAACGCCTTTTTTCGGTGCTCCTGTGCGTAAATCCCAGTGAAGCAAACCAATGGCTTCGTGATAACTTTTTATTTTACGGGCCAGAATAAGGAAAGATTGCAAATGTTGCTGTGTTTGTTTGTCCATGGTTACCGTTCACCTCTTCAAAAAAAATTTGTACACCCTATTGATGATACTTTTTGCATTGCGTATAATCAACTTTTGACAGAAGTATAATGCATTATGCTTCTAAAATAGGGATAGCGCGGTCTACTGACTGCGGTGCTCTAATTAATCAAAGGCGTGTAGGACAAGCTGCATCTCATGCAAATGGCCGTGCTCGTCGTATTGGATAACAGGAGGCAATGGACATGAACAACATTCAAGAGATTTTGGCTTACAACAAATCATTTGTCGAGACTAAAGAATACGAGAAGTATACGGCTAGCAAGTTTCCAACCAAAAAGATGGTCATCATCACTTGTATGGATACCCGTCTTGTAGAGATGTTGCCGAAAGCGATGAACCTGAAAAATGGCGATGTAAAAATCATCAAAAATGCAGGTGCAATTATCTCCCAACCTTTTGGTAGTGTTATGCGTTCTGTATTGGTTGCTATCTATGAATTGGGCGCCGATGAGGTGCTCGTGGTAGGTCATACAGAATGTGGTATGGCTTCCCTGCATGCCGAAACAATGATTGGTCACATGACAGAACGTGGAATTTCCGAAGAGGTCATGTCTACGCTTGAAAATTCCGGCATTCGTCTGCAAAAGTGGCTGCGCGGGTTTGATAGTGTTGAAGAAGGGGTAAAAGGAACTGTGGACGTGATTAAAAAGCATCCATTACTTCCTCCCAATGTACCTGTTCACGGTATGGTGATTGACTCTGCCACAGGCGAGCTTGATCTTGTCGCTGACGGGTATGGACAACAGGCATCTCTCTAAATGGTTTGGAGTGCGGACCTTCTTGGTTCGTACTTTTTTTTGTCTAAATTAAGGCAGTTATCCTGTCAGGTTGTCAAACCATACAGTTTCAGTGTACACTTTTATGAAAGCGGTCAACGAAACAAAACAAGGGTTGTTTCGTTGGCCCAGCCCTAATATTAAGGAGACATGTGCATGAACATACTTTCCTACGGATTACTCGGGCTGCTTACCCGCGAGGAGTCTTCCGGTTATGATCTGATGCTGAAGATTCAGCCGCATTGGCAGGCCAAACACAGCCAGATCTACCCGCTCCTGTCCAAGATGGAAAACGATGAGTTACTCGCCTCCCGCTGGGTACAACAGTCTGACAAACCGGACAAAAAAATGTATGCAGTTACGGAAAAAGGCATTCAGAAGTTACTGGAGTGGATGATTACTCCGGTTACGGCGCCCGTTACGCGCGATGAATTTAATCTTCGCATTCTTTGTGTAGGTATTGCCGAAGATGGAAGCATGAGACGTATCCTGAATGAGCGGAAAAGCTGGTTCATGGAACGTATACGGTATTTCGAAGAATTGAAATCACGGATACCGCAGGATAATCTTCGGGTAGGCAACCGGGATTTTGGAAGTTACATTTTGGTGCAAAAAGGGTTAATGCATGCCCAGACGGGGTTGGAATGGTGTCATTGGGTCACCCAGCTTCTCGATGGTCAAGCGGCTATTCAAGACCCGAGTCCAAGTATTTCAGAAATTTAAATTAATTTTGAAACGTTCCAGCAGGTTGACCCGTATTACTAAAGTAAGGCCCATTTTGGGGAGTTAAACAAATTTATTCAGGGGGTTACGATCTATACAATGAAGAAAAAATTCGGAATTAAACATCTAATGATGGTTTTCATGGCATTCACACTACTGTTCGCGACGGTTGGTGTTACGAATCCGGACAGTGCTGATGCAAGACGAGGCGGCGGTGGGTTCAAATCCGGTACGAAGAGTTACACGAATACCCCTAAGAAATCAGACAATAACGTAAGTCAGTCCAATTCCCGTAACAATTCCAATACTGGCGCAGCGGCAAATAACCGTGGTGGATTCTTTGGCGGTGGCGGCGGCTTCATGAAAGGTATGATGCTGGGTGGTTTGGCCGGTATGTTGTTCGGCGGACTGTTTGGCGGTATGGGAGCACTGGGTAACATTCTTGGATTGCTCGTGAACGTAGCAGCAATTATGTTGATTGTTATGCTGGCTATGGCATTGTTCAGAGCCATTACAAATCGCCGTAAGCCTGCTGCGGATGGTCGTTATGACCGCCGTGACGATCGTGATGATGATCGTAACAGAAACGGACGGTACTAAGCTCTATGGTTCTAAGTATGGATGAGATTGTGAATGCAATTTGCATTCACATGGCAGAGCGTAAAGGTGTGCGTCCTACGGACGTAAATGTGGAGTTAAGCTGGGAAGAAGATACAGGTTATTCCGCAGAAGTCTGGATTCAAGGTCGCAGTCAGTTCCTGGTAGAATCCAACATGATCGAAGCGATTCTTCGCTACTTGCACAGCGAGTACAACATTCGTGCGTATCGTGAAGATGTTACCTTGGATCTGGATGAAGAGATTACTGCGATTGTCAATCAACATTAAAATACGGCTAGCTTCTAGCTTGTTATACAAAAGACCGTCTCCCCTCTGTCATCTGACAGCATGGGAGACGGTCTTTTTGGTTGCTTGATTTGCAAATAACTATGCTTGAAGCTTAACCAGGCTGTAGTTCTTTTTACCTTTACGGATGATGATAAATTTACCGCCAATCGCGTGCTCTGCAGATACCGTAAATTCAAGCTCGGTTATTTTTTCGCCGTTCATAGAGATGGCTCCCTTGGTCACATCCTCACGAGCTTGGCGTTTGGAAGGCTCCAAACCAAGATCAACAAGCCAGTCTACAATATTTTTAGCTTCACCGTCTGTTTCGTATGTTGGCATTTCCTTGAAACCCTGCTCGATCTCATCTGCTGTCAGGGAACGAATATCTCCGCTGAACAAAGCTGCTGTAATACGTTTTGCCTGCTCCAGCATCTCTTCGCCGTGAACGAACTTGGTCATTTCCTCTGCCAAGGCTTTCTGCGCATCACGTTTATGCGGCTCTGTTTCAACTTTCTCAGCCAAGGCTTCGATTTCTTCTTTGCTCAGGAATGTGAAGTATTTCAAGTATTTAATCACATCCCGGTCATCTGTATTCGCCCAGAATTGGTAGAATTCAAACGGTGTCGTTTTGTTCGGATCAAGCCAGATCGCACCACCAGCTGTTTTACCAAACTTCGTACCGTCCGACTTCAGCATCAGTGGGATGGTCAAGCCGTAAGCTTTCGATTCTGAGCCTTCTTTTTTACGAATCAGATCCAGACCGCTCGTAATATTACCCCATTGGTCAGATCCACCAATCTGAAGTTGTACATCCTCCGTTTGGAACAGGTGAAGGTAATCTAGTGATTGCAGAATCTGGTAAGAGAATTCCGTGAATGAAATTCCGCCTTCAAGACGGCTTGCTACGACATCTTTTGCCAGCATGGTGTTCAGGTTAAAGTTTTTCCCGTAGTCACGCAGGAACTCGATAACGTTAATCTTATGTGTCCAGTCGTAGTTGTTAACCATGCGAACCTGATTGTCACCTTCGGTAACAAACAACTTTTTCATCTGTGCCGTTAACGCGTCTACATTCTCTTGCACTTGCTCCAACGTCTGCAAAGAACGTTCGGACTGACGACCACTCGGGTCACCAATCGTACCCGTTGCGCCGCCTATAAGAATTACCGGACGGTGCCCTGCCAATTGGAAACGTTTCAGCATCATAAACGGAATCAAGTGTCCGATATGCATACTGTCACCTGTCGGATCTACACCACAGTACAGGGAGATCGCTTTGGTCTCCGTCAGTTCACGTAGCCCTTCCGCATCCGTTTGTTGATTAATGGCGTCGCGCCACTGTAGTTCGTCAATAATGTTCATTGTAATAACCCCTTTTCATCATCAAAATTCAAGCATGACTTACGTTTTGCTACGAATTCACACAGCTACGGGCATTTTTGGACACAAAAAAATCGCCGCCTTGTCTTCACAGACACAGGGACGATTAGAATAACCGTGGTACCACCCAAATTGCATGGACAACCTCTCCGAACATTCATACGTTCAAGAAATAGCGATCCATACCACTTTCAGCAAGTTATCGTTTGCCCATCCGCTTGGCATTACCCAAGTACTCCAGAGTGTAATTCGCAGCCCTTGTATGTATCAGGTTCCATCAACCCCTGACTTTCTGTAACAGGGACAAAGCCGCTACTGCGCTCTATCAACGTAATTCATGTATTTAATTATAGCCAGTATAGCGAAACGTTCTGCACATTGCAAGGGCAAGTATTCAAATCATCAACAAAACTATAACCTGATCCGTAGCTCGTCATGGTAATGAGCGTAAGCCTTCTCCGCAACCTGATCTTCGTTATTCCAGAGTTGCTGGTCCAGCTCATCCAAACGTTCTTCTTGCTCCGTCTCCAGATATTTTGGGATGTCCCACAACCCCGTTAGTCTAGAATCGTTTTCCAAATGCTCAAAACAAGCATACTGCTGCTTCACATTACTCAGAACCTGGTTTGCCCCGATCGTTTCAAGTGCCTTGCATGCGAACTTATAAGCCTCTTCTCCCCAGTTGCAGAAGAATTGTATAAAACCACCATTATAGACATCTGCCTCAAACAGCCACAACGCTGCAACCTCTTGTTCCGTCTGGGAAAGCGCAGTCCATCCTTGCGCAGACTGGTTCTTTTTCTCCACAAAAGTCAGTGCGTAATCATACCACACATCCTGAATGTCCCGTTCGCTCATATCGAAGATTTCCCCTTCCTGGGTTGAACCGTTTCCAGTTCCCGGCGTTTACCCTCTTGATGCCAAGTTAAATATGGTTCACCGATCCTTCGAAAAGCTGCCCGTACGTTGTCTTCGATCTCTTGCCATACTTCACTTGTATAATCGAGATGGGTGTTAACGTTATCGACACCATACTTCTTAAGCAGGCTTACATGGGCGGCTGTAAAAATCATATCTTCCAGCAACCAGTAGAGGACCTCCTCCACGTGCTTCAGCTTTTTAATCAGGGACGGTACACCGCGTTCATAGATTGTAACAATATAATGTCCATCGCCTATTTCGACATAGGGTGCACCTTCCCATTTGAACGACTCTCCCAATCGGTTCACATAACTTTCCATCTGTTCCATCGGGTAAGAAGTGCGTGATAACAATTCAAGGAGTTGCTGGGCTAGCTCCTCCATGCTTAACAGATTTGACACAAGATTCACCTTCCTTCTCTCTAACATCTAGGGTGTGAGATCAACCTCATATAATCGATTATAACGGCTAACAATGAAAAAGCTGCCTCTCGGCAGCCCACACCTTTTCCTCTCAGGTTCACAGAGAGGTTAAGTCCCGCAAAATGTCTTATACGAAGGGTCACAGGACACTGGCATTGCACCAAATACTTCCTGTTCAGGAGTATACGCATAAGGACGCTGGAGAATATCCAGCAAAGGCTGGATCAAACTGTAGTCTCCGTCCTGCTCCGCTCGCTCCAATACTTCTTCTACCTTCTCGTTCCGCGGAATCACTACGGGATTGTTTCGTTTCATCTGTTCCATCACTTCATCGCTGGATTCCGGCTGTCTAACTAATCTGTTTTGCCAGCGTGTATGCCACTCCTTGAAGTCGGACTCGTCACTAAGTGTGGAGGTTTCCAGTTTATTCAGAGTCAATGTCACAAACGTATTCGTGAAGTCTGCAGCATGCTTTTCCATCAGATCGAGCAGGTCCTTAATCAAGGTCTCATCTTCCGCTTCTTCCGTAAACAAACCGAGTTTGGCTCGCATACCCGTTAACCAGTGATGATGATAGTGCTCCGAAAATTGTGCAATGGCATCCTGAGCGATTTGAACAGCCTGCTCTTCATCTTCATGTAGTAACGGCAGTAATGTCTCAGCAAAACGAGCCAAATTCCAGCCCGCAATGTATGGTTGATTGCCATAAGCATATCGGCCTTGTCTGTCAATTGAGCTGAACACCGTCGCTGGGTTATACGTATCCATAAAGGCACAGGGACCATAATCAATCGTTTCCCCGCTAATTGCCATATTGTCCGTATTCATGACCCCGTGAATAAAGCCTACGTTTTGCCACTTTGCAACAAGGTGCGCCTGAAGTTTGATCACTTCCTGTAGGAAGCTTAGATAACGCTGTTCATTACCTTCTACTTGCGAGAAATGACGATGTATCGTGTAGTCTGCGAGCGCACATAAATCCTCTACCGAACCAAATTGGGCTGCATACTGAAAAGTTGCGACTCGAATGTGACTGGCCGCGACTCGAGTGAGAATAGCCCCTGGGCGCTCTGTTTCACGATAAATGTTCTCTCCTGTGGAGACAACAGCCAAGCTTCGTGTCGTAGGAATTCCCAGGCCAGCCATTGCTTCACTGATAATGTACTCCCGAAGCATCGGGCCAACGGCAGCACGTCCATCCCCTCCGCGGGAATACGGCGTCCGTCCTGAACCTTTTAACTGAATATCCACTCGGTCCCCTTGCGGAGTAATCTGTTCACCCAGGAGCAAAGCACGTCCATCCCCAAGCATATTAAAGTTACCAAATTGATGACCTGCATACGCTTGTGCAAGGGGCTCGGCTCCGTCTGGTATGTTATTACCCGCGAAAATAGCTGTGCCTTCGGGGCTTTGCAGTACATCTGCATTCAACCCCAGGCTGACCGCCAGTGTTTGATTAAAAATGATCCAGTCTGGAGACTGGACAGCCACAGCTTGTTGTCTTGTATAAAACGTTTCAGGCAGTTCTGCATAACTGTGTTCCAGATTCCAGCCTGCGTTTAAATCGTTTTTTTCCATGGGTCACACTCCTTCTCCTAACAAAGAAATTCCTTTGTTTATCTTCATGTAGCATTTGTGAACCCATACTCATTTATGTCGGCGCATGGAAATTCCAAAGTAAAAACAGTTCTTATCTGACGTGATCATCCGGCATAAAACCAAGTGTTTATTGGTATTTTACTTCGCAGGGATCGGATAATCTGTTACAATCACGTTCTCAATCCAACCATCCAGAGAGGCTGCGAACGCCTGATGTGCAGGGTGCGGACCGTATGCTCGCAAGGCTTCCTGATCTTCAAATGTTACTCTTAATCCCAGGGTGAATCCTTGAATGCGATCGGTTTCCTCCGTTACATTCACGCCAGCCGTCAGATCAACAATTCCAGGAATCTGATCCTGTAACGCAAGCAACTGAGCTACAAACTCCTGTTGCTTCGCAGGTGTGATTTTATCGTTAAATTTAAAAATAACCAAGTGTTCAAACATATTATCCCATCTCCTTATCCTTTGAAGGAAAATCATTTATTTCATTGACGGAAAATTTTTCATCTCTACCATTCTTATTTTAAATTAAACCTAAACTGAACTCAAATAGATGTTCTCGATTCACCGCTTCGGTATAATAAGCAATATTGTTCAAGAATTCAGCCTCAGATGCACGTTATAATCACCTAAACATACCAGAAAGAAGGTGCATCATGAGTCGCGAAGTGCGAACCGTCGTGTATGATCCAGATTTGCAACTGGAAGCTTATCAATTTGAAGGCATCATGCAGAAATTTCCCAATCATTTTCATGACTATTATGTGATTGGATTTATTGAAGAAGGGAAACGGCATCTGATCTGCAACAACGAGGAATACCTATTAAATAGCGGTGACATCATTGTTTTCAACCCCCAAGATCCTCATGCCTGTGAGCAGATAGATGGAAGAAAATTGGATTACCGTTGCATCAATATTCAGCCAGAAGTTATGCTGGAGTACGTGCGTGAAATTACTGGACAAGCCTATTTGCCAAGGTTCTCCACCCATGTTCTATATCAGAGTGAGCTGGTCTCCTCGCTCCATGAGCTACATCAGTTCATACTTGAGGAACAACCCGACTTCTGCAAAGAAGAGATGCTTCTCTTCCTACTAGATCAACTGCTGAAGGACTACGCTGATGCAGAGATGGCTGAAACCGAACAGAAGATAACGTTAGAGATTCGGCAACTGTGTGATTATATGGAAGTCCATTACTCGGAAAACATCAGCTTGAATGAATTATCCGAGATTTCGGGGATTAGCAAATACCATTTACTGCGACAGTTTACTCGTCAAAAAGGCATATCTCCCTACCGCTATCTTGAAACGATACGGATCAATCATGCCAAACGCCTTTTGGAACAGGGACTATTGCCTATAGATGTTGCTGCTCAGACGGGCTTTAGTGATCAAAGCCATTTCACCAATTTCTTCAAAAAACTGATTGGTCTTACGCCCAAACAATATCGTCGTATTTTTAATCACGGTGCCGAGACTAAACGATTGCAGGAAAACAAGCGATGACTTTAATGCGTAATCACAACCATGTTGCTGGACACCTGCTTGCCTTATTTACCATTCTCATCTGGGGAACCACTTTTGTTTCAACAAAAGTGTTACTGAAGGACTTTACACCTGTTGAAATCTTATTGTTCCGTTTTCTGATTGGTTATCTCGTCCTGTGGATGATCTATCCACGTACTCAGAAAATTGTTTCTTTGCGGGAAGAAGCATTATTTATTGGTGCAGGTTTATGCGGAGTGACCTTATATTTTCTCATTGAAAATATGGCTTTGGTATATACAACAGCTTCCAACGCAGGCATCATTGTATCCGTCGCTCCTTTCTTCACTGCTGTACTTGCCCACTTTTTTCTGGATGGGGAACGGTTAACGACCCGCTTTGTAAGCGGATTTGGCATTGCGATCTGTGGCATTATCCTGATCACCCTAAATGGAAGCTATATGTTGCAACTTAATCCCTTGGGTGATCTACTCGCATTTATCGCTCCTGTGGTGTGGGCAGTGTACTCGGTTATGATGCGTAAAATCGGATTACGAAACTACAACGTTATAGGCGCAACACGTAAAGTGTTTTTCTATGGCCTGCTATTCATGCTACCAGCGTTGGGTTTAGTAGAATCTGACCTGAATGTCGCTAGATTCACACACCTCACCCATTTATCGAACCTTCTCTTTCTCGGTGTGGGCGCTTCAGCCCTTTGTTTTGTGACATGGAATCAAGCCGTTAAGCTACTAGGAGCGATTCCAACAAGTGTATACATCTATCTCGTACCTGTGATTACAGTTGGTTCATCTGCACTTATTCTTCATGAGCAACTGACATGGGTGAGCATACTAGGTGCATCCCTTACGTTGTATGGCTCTTACATTTCGGAGAGCACGGCGAGAGGCAAAAAGCGCAACGTATTTTCGGCAAAATTACGTCGCAACACTTAACTCACTTCTCGTTAGAAGTTACGTAATCACGTTCACAATGTAAAAAACACGATCCCTAGCAAACGGGGTCGTGTCTTCTGCGTCTTTTTCAAAAAAAATTAGCTTATATCACAGAGATTGGGCAAGTCCATCACTACTCATCCCCTGCTTTGTCTTGATCTAACTGAGACATAAGTAACTCCAACTCCTGTTTCTCCAGATGTCTCCACTCTCCCCTTTTCAACCGTTCATCCAGTGTAATGTTCATAATCCGAATTCTCTCCAGCTTTAAAACCCTGTACCCCAGCGCTTTGCACATTCGGCGGATTTGTAAATTAAGCCCCTGTGTCAAAATAATTCGAAAAACGTTCTCGTCTTGCCTATACACCTCACATGGTTTGGTAACCACATTCAGAATCTCCACACCTTTTGACATGGATTGAAGAAATGCATCAGTGACCGGCTTGTCCACGGTAACGACATATTCTTTCTCATGATGATGCTCCGAACGCATCATTTTGTTCACGATATCTCCATTATTGGTGAGTAAAATCAACCCCTCTGACGCTTTATCCAACCGGCCGACTGCAAAAATGCGTGAAGGATAATTCAAAAACTGAATGATATTGCCCTCAACATGTTCAGCTGCCGTGCATGTAATGCCAACGGGTTTGTTCAGAACGATATACACGGCCTCAGGATTCCTTTCTGGAATACGCTCCCCATCCATCAGCACGATGTCTCCTGGTGCAACCGTATCTCCTTTTACACATACCCTGCCGTTGATTGTAATTCTTCCGGCTGCAATGCGACGAGTCGTTTCCCTGCGGGAGAAGTGCCCCGTCTCACTTATGTATTTGTTGATTAACATATTTCACCACTTCTCATCATTTTCAAATCTGTATATACAGCTGTTCTTTCATTCATTTGAACAATTATTCCGTTTACCTTAAAAGCGTTGAACCTCATCTTCTCATGAAATGAAAAGTGACGCAACTGAGTCACCTTCGACATAAATCTTGTAATCGGACAGGATGAACTAAAAAAAGAATGCCCCCGCCAAACTTTAACATAATTTTACAATAAAAAGCTTGTACAATTTCAAAATTATGGTATAAGTTAAATATAAAATAAACATTTATTTCAATTTATAAAAATGTTATCCACTTCGAGGAGGTAGACATTTGAAAAGAATATTCGTTTTAAGTTGCGGCTTCTATCTGCTGATTGGCATAACCAGCGTAGTACTTGGTGCGCTTCTACCCGTTTTATTACCTCACTATGAACGCGGTTACAGTGACGGGGGATTTCTACTATTTTTGCAGTTTCTCGGGTTTCTTGTCGGTGTACTTGTGTCACCGTCCATGACGGCTAAAATTGGTCGAAAATGGATGCTCACCCTTGCGTTGATCTTCATTATTGCAGCTTATTTGGTGCTCGGATGGTTGCCTTCGTGGAACGTTCTGCTTCTGTTGACCATTATTGTGGGGTTTGGCTCAGGCATCATCGAACCTTCCGTTGGAGCCTTCACTATTGAATTTACGGAAAATCAGAAAGCGGTCGCCATGTCCAAACTGGATGTATTCTTCGCCCTGGGCGCACTTCTCATCCCCGCAGCAGCTGCCCTGTTCATCTGGTTGGGTCAGTGGCACTTGACGTTCTTCACGGTTGCTGCATGCGCGCTTATCCTCATGGTTCCATGGGTCACCATGCCTCGGCCTGCTGCACAATACCTCGAACAGGCTGGAGAAAACACGACAAAACAGGGGACAAACAAAGCCAGTTATTCCAAAAAACATCTGGGGGTGCTATCCCTCTTCGTTGTCTTTTTCTTTGTTTACATGGGACTGGAGCTTGGATTGATGAATTTCCTGCCCTCCATTCTGGTAGAACGTTTGGAACTGAAAGAATCTATCGCCTCTCTAAGTGTATCCATTCTGTGGATTGCCATGATTGTAGGACGCCTTTTCTCTGGCAAAATCGCTGAAGCCGTCAATTATATGCCCTTCTTGATCTGGAGCACGATAGGTACATTGCTGTTTACGGTATCTATGATATTCGTGTCCGGTCAATGGGTAACATATGGGCTAATCTTTGGAACAGGATTATTTATGTCGGGTTTATTCTGCATCGCACTCGTCTATGCAAATGTGCTGATTCCTGGCATGACGGAAAGAACAACGAGTATATTGATTGCCTCCGGCGGTATTGGCGGTGCAACGTTACAGTACCTCACGGGATGGAGTATGAGCGCATGGCCGATCGTCGGCACCATCATGATTTTAGCGGGATTTTGTATGCTTTTATTGCTGACATTGATCCTCTCCCACCTGTGGAACACTCGAAATGAATCGTTGAGCTCTGCATTCCCGCATCAAACCAAAGAAATATAACTTGTAAGGCTTACAGACTTCCACACTTGAAAGGGGGGATGCCCAAACCATCCGGAATGTCATATTGTTCACCTAGCTAGTACACTAAACTATTGGAGGAATCCGAATGCAAACTTTAACCAATAACCGCTTTACAGTCGGAAAAGGGATTAAGTTGATTGACGATGCAGGTGTGGAATATCTAGATGGCGTCTCGGGTACGTTTAATCTGTCCTTGGGATATAATCATCCACATGTAGTCAATAAAATTCAGGAACAAGTCGGCAATCTTACGCATATGTCTTCCTCCTTCACGGAACCTTACGTCAATGAAGTATTGGAACACTTGATTGAGTATGCTCCGAACAATATCGATGCCGGATGGATGCGGGATATTACCGGGTCTACGGCCAATGAGTGCGCAACTAAAATTGCCCAGAAGTATACAGGATCAACGGACATCATCAGCTTGTACCTTTCTCATCATGGACAGACCCAATTCGCAACGGGCATCTCAGGTAATGCCTTTAGACGCAAGCGTTTTCCTAATTCGTCAGCCCCTAATGCGGTTCATGTACCCGCACCATATTGTTATCGTTGCCCGTTCAAAAGTGAAAGTAGCGAGTGCGGATATCAATGTGTTGAAGCGATATCTGATGCTATAGAATATGCCAGCTCAGGCTCGGTTGCTTGTATGATTATTGAGCCCATTCTCGGAAATGGCGGCAACATCGTTCCACCGTTAGGATATTTCAAGCGCCTTCGCCAATTATGTGATGAGAACAACATGCTTCTCATTGCTGATGAAGTTCAAACGGGTGTCGGACGTACGGGTACGATGTTTGCTAGCGAATTATTTGATATCCAGCCCGACATGATTACACTTGCCAAAGGCCTTGGCGGTATCGGTGTACCTGTAGCTGCAGTTCTGATGCAATCTCGATTAAATGTACTGGAAAAACATGAGCATTCTTTTACCTCAGGCAGTAATCTCATCTCGGTCACCGCTGCCAAATCCACACTGGAAGTGGTCTCAGAACCGGGATTTCTGGATGCGGTCAAACGAAAAGGAATTTTGCTTGGCGGACTGCTACACGAGCTCGCTCTGAAATATCCTAGCATCGGAGAAGCCCGCGGAGTGGGACTCATGTGGGGACTTGAAATCGTGGGTGATCAAAATGAGCCAGATACTCCAAAAACCAATGCGATCATCGACCGTGCCTTTGAAGATCAACATTTGATTCTACGCAGTTCACGGTACGGCTTTGGCAACGTCGTTAAAGTACGCCCTTCTCTGACAACGACCGAAGACGAACTGGTTGAGATTGTGGATCGATTGGATTCTGTCCTCGCCAGCGTTCATTAATTATCGGAAGTTATTTTAGCGTCGAAATGTAGTTTGAAAAAATGTAGTTCCTACAAAAAAAGGAGGTTCCATCATGCTTGCATTAGTATATAAATCTGCATGGGATGTCGCACTCGAGGAACGACCCGTTCCCGAAATTACCAGAGATAATCAGGTGCTTGTGCGTATACGGGCAACCGGGGTCTGTGGAACAGACTTAGGCATTGTTAGCGGAAAATATCATGCGATTCCTTCCGTCATTCTTGGACATGAATCCGCAGGTGAAGTAATTGCTGTCGGCTCCGCCGTCACCACTCTGCAACCAGGAGATCGTGTCGTCATCGACCCTACGTATTACTGTGGTCAATGCGAGATGTGCAGGACAGGAAGGCAGAACCACTGTACTCACAAGTCCGTTACGGAAACGGGAGTAAGTGCAGATGGCACGTTTACGGATTATTACGTGACAGAAGATCGCTTTTTATATCAATTAAAAGATCATGTTAGTTACGAAGAAGCCACTCTAACCGAGCCGCTAAGCTGTATGTTGACAGGCATTAACCAGATTCACTTGTTGCCGAATTTTAGAACGATTATTCTTGGGGCCGGACCCATTGGCATCCTATACAGCTACGCACTCGCTTCCAAAGGCGTAACGGGAAGTCTTGTCGACATCTCCGAAGAACGCTTAGCTATTGCAGGCTCCATTGCACCAGACCGCTGGCAAGTTCATGCTTCCTTTGAGCAGGCGATCGCAGACATTGCCCCTGCAACCGGACAAGTCGATATGATTGTAGATACCACTGGTGTTGTAGGCACTCAAGTATTATCACAGCTCGCTAGTGGCGGCTATATGATGCTGGTTGGTTTACGGGATGGGAATACGTCCTTTAACCCGAAGGAAGTTGTGGATCGCAGCCTGAAAATTATCGGCTCTATTGACTCCCTTGGAACGTTTGCTACCGCACATTATATGATTGAACAACAGATTATTCCTGCCAAAAAAATTATAACCCACTCCTTTCCGCTGGAAGATTACGAAGAAGCATTCCGCACACTTGGATGCGATATACAGGGACGCACCTTACAAGCCTCCTCTCATGCCATCAAGGTTGTACTGCAATCCAATTAATTCGTTTTTCGTAGCTTGCTGGAATGCTGAATAAAAAGCAGTTACACTAAAACATATGAGACATCATTCAGAGGAGGAATGCAGCATGACAGCAGATCAAGTGGCTGGACGCCTGGACAGGAATCAGATGCAGGATGAACATCGTCATCTTTCTATTCAAGGGGTCATTTTTGATATGGATGGCGTTCTGATCGACAGTGAACCGATTTATTTCGAGATAGAGCGGAGTTCATTTGATCATTTTGGGGCAGCTGTGACGTTGGAAGAACATCATTCTTTTGTTGGTGTCACGCTAGAATCCATGTGGCAACAAGTTATCGACAAATATCAGGTCAAGGTGCCGCTGGAAGAGATTCTTGCGTATCATCAGCAGCATGTCATGGAAAAGATGTTAGCTCATGCCAAGCTTGTGGCTATGCCTGGGGTAGAACGGTGGATACGCTGGCTACATGAGCAACACATCCCGATTGCCGTTGCTTCCTCATCTCCTCGGGCACTCATTGATCTAATCATGGAGAAGACGGGATTGGGTGCGTACTTTGATGTTCGACTGACTGGTGAAGAGGTTGAACACGGCAAACCGGCGCCGGACATTTTTCTCGCAGCAGCCAGTCAGATCGGAATATCCCCGGCACATTGCCTCGTTATAGAGGATTCACGCAACGGGGTCCAAGCAGCCATAAGTGCAGGAATGCGCTGCATCGGCTATCATAATCCGGGGTCGGGCAATCAGAATCTGTCCAAAGCAGATATGCAAATTTCCAGCTATGATGAGCTATGGACATTGAAAGATAAGCTGCCTTTTGAGAACGTAGCACCGGACTTACCAAGATCAGTTTGATATAGATTTTATCGGGAAAAACAAACGTGAAGCCGTTCCAATTCCTTCGAATTGAAACTGCTTCACGTTGTGCTTGCTGCATGTTTTTGTGAAACAAAACATCTTGATCTTCATCCCGAAAGGGATTATACCGAAATATCAAAACTTCTGCCTAGATTGGGGTGAGGAGCCTGCGCCGACTTCAACATCTCGGCCATCTGCTGACCTTGCTGCTGTGCCATATCTTTGGTCATTGACATCACTTGCAGACTTGCCGCCTGAGCTAGCGAAGCCTGACTCTTGGCCATAGATAGTGCTGCGATATCCATCATGTGCACTCCTTTCGCCTTGTCTTATTATTTCGTATACCTCTTCATATATCGGTCAAAGAAAGGCAAATGTTATACGAGATTCAATAACATATCAAAGTTATTCATCAGTCATATCCTCCTACTGCTTCAGGCAAAGCTTTGTAAGCAACTTTGGCTTCAACGATTTCATGAATATATTCCCGTAAATCTAATAGTTGCTTTGCGTCACTTGTGATCTCACAGGAGTCCGACCATAACCATGTCTTCGTTTTCCCATCCACCGTAATGTTCCAGCTTTCAGTCATATAGGGGATTTGATTACAATTTGAAGTTATCGATCCGACATCTCTCATCTCCATCACATTCATTTCATACATTTTCGTATAGATCCTACGCATTTCTTCCGTGGTTAACCTGATTGCGGCCACCCCAGTTCCGTTTTGAACCAGATCCTTATGAACCTTATCATTGTAAGTATTGATTTCGTTTTTATTGGCCTCCCCATATCCGTAACGAACTTTAAAATTAAAATCTGCGGGCATTTCTCTAGGCATAACTTGAACATGAGCTTCAGCCACTGGTCTCGATTCTGCCGCACAGCCAGTAATCAGGCACATGATTCCAATGAACAGCACAGCTATACGTTTCATACAGCACCTCCCAACTCTATTCCCATCATATCTATGGACGGAAAGAGGTTCATTTGAGTTGCTTAAACAATACAAAAAGGAGTAGTTAGTAACTACTCCTTTGTTCAACAAATGCTGTTAAGTTCGTTATTCTTCAGCCAAGATATGTGAATACGCCATCTGTTTCTTTGGCTCTTAATGTAACTTTAACGCCCAACTGCTCTGGCTGGGGATATACCTTTTTGATATCTGCGATCATCTCTTTTACCATTGCTTCAAGCTGCTCAAGCGTGATGTCTTTAGATACCGTACGTATTTTCAACAGCTCATGTTTTTGAAAAGAGCCTCCTCCATCTTGCGTGTTTTCCTGACCCCAAGCACTAAGTTCAAATTCCACTTTTATGCTCTCAGGCATGTACTCTGCTCTCCTTTCTGGTTCCATACAAGTAACCTTACGCCTCTATTAATCCATATTTCACAAAACTATGATACAATCCATCTTCTTCCACGGAGCCCGTGATATCATCAGCAATGGCTTTCAGCCCAGGCTTCGCATTGCCCATCGCAACCCCTACAGCACAGAACTCCAGCATCTCTGCATCATTCATGCCATCACCGATGGCCAGTGTATCTTCTCTCGACATTCCCAGATGCTCTAACAGATCAGCAATCGCAATCGCTTTGTGAATTCCTGGAATCATCAGCTCTCCACTACCTTCCCCGAAAACTGGTACCGTACACTGAATCACCTCAAACTTGCCTTCAAATTCCTGTTTGATTCGTTCAAACGGGACGACTGTACTTTCCAGAAAACAGACCTTATTTACGTCATCTTTATACAGATCGGCTTCGCCGTACGTTAATCCTGCGATAAACGGATGAGGTTTTGTTTCCTTTTTCTCCCGCGCAACTGGATCATTCTCGATATCGCCATAGATACGGCGTTCCAAATGGGATTGAATATTACTGCTTGCGTACAATGCCGAGTTGGATTCAAGATAAAAATCAATGCCGTGTTCATTGAAGAAATCGACCATATGACGAACATCTTCTGCCGTTACTTTTTTATGATATAACACGTCAGAACCATACTCCACGTATCCACCGCCTGCTCCAATCAATCCGTCAAAGCCTACTTCCCAGATCGAATCATAGATCTCAGCCTTAGAGCGGCCTGTGCATAAATACAGCAGATGTCCATTCTTACGCGCTTGTTTACAAGCCTCTTGAGCAGACATTGGGATATTACCGTCATCGTCTACCAACGTGCCATCAATATCAATAAATACGATTTTTGGTTTTATGTTGCTCATCTGTTATTCCCCCAGTTGTATTCTCAGTCTGCAACCTTACGTTTTACTGTACTAAGCGTTCCGAGGTGTTCGTTGATCAATCAACTTTTCTATAAATTCGGCAAAAGAATCCGCATACACTTCAGGCTCTCCATTAAAGTAATCTAAACGCATCACCTTGAATTCTCCGCGTGCATCAGCCATTCTTGTATCGAAATAGTAATATTCATCCTCATCCGGGATAAACAATTCCAGCTTGCCTTCCTGCTTTGCCTGTTCGGGAACCATTTTAACGCCTTTGTGTGGGCCAGTTTCTCAATCAGACTTGTGTACATTCCTACATCTCTCCGATCTAAATGTTGATGGGTTTATCCATATGCACGATTTGCCATTCATTTTGCTCTTCCGTAATAAATGTAAACCCTTGACGCTCCCAGAAATTCACGGCTCCCGGCAGAAAGCGATGAGTATGCAAATATAACGTTGTATACTGCATTTTAGTCACAATTCGTTGCAGTTCTTGTACCAATCGTGAACCAATGCCATACCTTCGGTAGGCAGGATCAACGTAACATTTTACAATCTCAGCTGCGGTATGAGCCGAGTAACGACCTTCAATAACCTGAATTCGCCCATCATAAGGAACAATACCAATCGAACCGATAATACCTGCTTCATCCGATCGTGCAATCACAAAAACAGTATCATTCCGGTTCATGTAATATTCGTCGAACTGCTCAAAATCCTTAGGCAATACGCTATGACTCATCATCGGAAATACTTCACTACGCACACGCATAGCAAAATCAATCGCTTCCTGAATCTCATGGGATTGAACAGGTCTTACTTCGGGCTTCACCTGATGTTCTGTCAACCATATCACATTCCTTATTTTCTTTTATAAAATACTTCTCTTCATCTTAACGAATTCTTATAAACCTATCAATTAACTATATTCAAACCTATGAATCTATCTATACTCACGACCAATTTGGAAGCAAGCCCGCGCATTTTCATAGATTCCGCATAGGATAAGGCGTGTCAGAATCCAATATGGAAAGGGGTAAAGCCGATGTGGTTATGGTTAGGCATCTTGGCCGTTTTCATTTTGATCTCCACCTGGCTCACCCTTCGTTATATCGACCAAAGGGAAGCAAATACATTCGATCCTCACGCCCCCCATCAACTGTTACTCAAGTTCAAAGAAGGTACAACCCCTGATCAGATGCACACCCTTCATCGAAAAACGAAATGCAAAGTCGCCGAAACCTATGAAGACCTCGGGTGGTACCGAATCGAATCTCGCAAAAAAATGCACAGGATGCTCAAGCAGTACAAGGATCATGATCTCATTGAACATGCACATCCCAACTATCTGGTTGAAGCTTCATTCATACCCAATGATCCCTTCTTCCCTTATCAATATAATCTCACCAAAATCAATGCACCTGCTGCATGGGATATCACTCAGAGTAACAGCTCGATTAAAATTGCCATCATTGATACGGGTGTACAGCTGAATCATCCTGAACTTGCATCCAAGCTCTTGCCCGGTTACGATTACGTCGATTATGACAACATCCCTGAGGATGGAAATGGACATGGCACCCATGTTGCCGGTATCGCTGCTTCCATTACCAATAATGGTGTTGGGATTGCAGGCACAGCACCTCTCGCTTCCATCGTACCGCTTCGTGTGCTCGACAACAACGGCCAAGGGACGATCGGTAACGTGGGCAATGGGCTTGTTTTTGCAGCCAATAACGGCGTTCAAGTGATCAATCTGAGTCTGGGTGGACCGACAGGAGATGCTTTCCTTCAGGCTGCCGTTCAGTACGCATGGGATCGGGGAGCTGTCATTATTGCAGCAGCAGGTAATGACAATACGTCATTTCCGATTGTTCCAGCATCGTATGCTAACGTCATCGCTGTTGCATCCACCAACTCATCCGACCTGAAATCGAATTTCTCCAATTACGGTTCTTGGGTGGATATGGCTGCACCGGGTGATACTATTCTCTCCACGTACCTTGGTGGATCGTACGCTTATCTTAGTGGAACATCAATGGCCGCTCCGCAAGTTGCTGGCGTGGCTGCTTTACTCGCATCCCAAGGCAAAACGAACGCCCAAATTCGGGATGCCCTATGTTTCGCTTCAGACCCTGTATCGGGTTCAGGCATCTATTGGACGTACGGGCGGCTGAATGCCAATCAAAGTGTGCAAGTCCCATAAAGATGCGTGTGTTCATTTACCGCTAACCTATTAGGTTGACCCTTGTTTCCTTATATTTCATAGTCAATATGCAAATAAAACGATGGAGCTTCTACAAGATAGAGCTCCATCGCATTTATAGAAATGTATTTGGTTTTATAGTTTTGCAGCCCAAATTTCGATTTCAATCTTGATCTCAGGCAAACCTAACTCTGTAATATATCCAATCGTCATTGCAGGATAATCATGATCGTATAATTGCTCCCATTCGCTGTAGAGGTAATCCCAGTCTATTTTCTCCGTTGCCCACACATTCACTTTTATAATATGTTCAGCATGCAAATCTTCGGATTGCATAACGGTTTTGATATTGTGAAATGTATTGGTGACTTGTTCATTCAACGTATTCGGAAATTGACCATTCACATCTACGCCAACCTGCCCTGATGTCACAAACAACTCTGCATTTCTCGGAATTTTTGTGATATGCGTATAATTCCCTACAGGGGATGGCATATTGGTTGGATTTTTTCTCATAATTTTTTCATTTGTCATGTTCATTACCTCATCATTCCTAAGATTTTTCTACGGTTTTCATTATTTTGATCTCCATTTGGGCAGACTTGTCCCGTGTTTTGGATTCTAGAAAAATACCGCAGTGGAGTATCCATATCCTGAAGATATAAACGCAAGTGATTTTTTCTTCATGGCTGATGACTCCCCCTTCTTAGTTGACAAGATTTTCTACATTTATAAATTATAATAAAACTCATAACACGAGTCAAAAGGACGTCAAGCCATTGATTCCTTATCAAAACCAAAAACAATCCCGTGCGAACGGGACTGTTCTTGGTCTAGAAATATTTTGCGCCATTACTTGCGATAACCTCTTTGTACCAATAGAAGCTTTTCTTTCTTACCCGACGAAGTGTTCCGCTTCCATCGTTATTTCTGTCTACATAAATGTAGCCATACCGCTTCTTCATCTCACCCGTACCTGCGCTAACCAGATCAATGGGACCCCAACTGGTGTACCCAATCAGTTCTACACCATCCTGAATCGCTTCGGCCATCTCAGCGAAGTGGCTATTCAGATACTCAATGCGATAGTCATCTTCAACCGTGTCATTATCCAGCAACACATCGGTCGCACCGAGTCCATTTTCGACAATAAACAACGGTTTGCCGTAGCGATCATGAAGCTGGTTACACGTAATACGAAGCCCTTTGGGATCAATGGTCCAGCCCCATTCGGACGCTTGAAGATACGGATTCTTCACCGATCCAAACACGTTGCCTTCGGTGGAGTCCTTCAACACTTCAGGATCAGCACTTGTACAACGGCTTGCATAATAGCTAAAACCAATGTAATCCACTGTATGATGCTTCAAAATTTCGGCATCTTCTGGCTGCATCTCAATACGGATATTATTCTCTCTGAAGAAACGTTTGGTATAACCCGGGTACTCTCCTTTGGACTGTACATCAATAAAGAAGAATGATTCCCGGTCTTTATCCATCGCTTTCCACACATCATCCGGATGTGAACTGTAAGGGTACACCGTACCCGCGGCCAGCATGCATCCAATCTGTGCACTTGGAATAATCTCGTGACAAGCTTTAACAGCTAGCGCACTTGCAACGAGCTCATGGTGTGCAGCCTGATACAATACCTGTTCTTTATCTTCGCCTTCCTGAAGCACGATCCCCGCGCCGATATAAGGCAGATGAAGCAGCATATTGATTTCGTTGAATGTCATCCAGTACTTCACTTTGCCTTTGTAACGAGTAAACAGTGTTTTGGCATAAGTTTCGAAAAAGCCGACCATCTTGCGGTTTTTCCAGCCACCGTAGTTCTTCACCAAATTCACAGGTACATCAAAGTGACATATGGTCACGACGGGTTCAATATTGTGTTTTAACAGTTCATCAAAGACATCATCATAAAACTGAAGCCCCGCTTCATTCGGCTCTGCATCATCACCGTTCGGGAAAATCCGTGCCCAGGCTACCGAAAGCCTGAGGCACTTGAATCCCATTTCTGCAAATAAAGCAATATCTTCCTTGTACCGATGATAAAAATCAATCGCGTCATGTGAAGGATAGAATTCTCCTTCTTTGGGTTCAAACGAATCCAGATTACCCAGCGCAATCGGAAAACGATTGGCTCCAATCGGGATCAGGTCAACCGTAGTTAACCCTTTCCCCCCTTCAAGATAAGCACCTTCCAGTTGATTCGCTGCCGTTGCTCCTCCCCAGAGAAAATCATCTGGGAAGGCCTTCATTTTTTCAACCATTTGAATAATTCCTCCTATTCATCATAGGCATTTATGATCCAGTTCGATCCGTTCAAGCACGTATTAGTTCAGTACTGTCAGCAGTTTATCCTGCTCGTTCACAGTCTGACTTTTAGTAGGGACAACGTCGAGATAACTGGAAGTATTGGTGATGATTACCGGGGTTACGATCTCGTATCCCGCATCTTTAATCGCTTGCAGATCAAACTCCATGATCAGATCACCTGCATTGACACGGTCACCATCTTTGACATGTGCGGTAAAGTGTTGGCCTTTCAATTGCACCGTATCTTGACCAATGTGAATCAGCATCTCTACACCATCATCTGTAACAAGACCAATTGCGTGTTTGGTACGATACACGGTTTGCACAACACCTGTTATCGGGGACACAACTCTACCACTGGTTGGACGGATGGCAATGCCTTTACCCATATGTTCTCCTGCAAACGTAACATCGTTAATTTCTTTCAGTTCAACCACTTCACCAGCCATTGGGCTAACGATTTCATAACGGTTATTCGGGTTAGGATCAAGTACAGGTGCCGGAGCGGCTGTTTTTTCAACTGGATCTTTGAAGCCCACAACATAAGTCAAGATGAAACCAAGAATGAATGCGATAATTGTAGCTGCTACAACCCAGAAGAATACGGAATTCATTCCTTCTGTAGGGCTTACATAGCTCGGATAACCGAAGATCCCTAGACCACCAATGATGTAACCTTTCGCTCCGAACAAACCAAGGATACCTCCACCAATACCACCAGCAATACAGCTCATGATAAATGGTTTTTTGAGTGGTAGTGTCACACCGTAAATCGCTGGCTCAGTTACACCGAATATACCGGAAATGAATGCAGGTGCACCGAGTGTTTTCACTTTTTGGCTTTTCGTTTTCAGCATAACCGCCAGCACTGCACCGATCTGAGCAAAGGAAGCTGCAAAAGAAAGTGCCAGAATCGAATCATAACCAAGCGTTGCAAGGTTAACGAATACCAAGGGAACGAGTCCCCAGTGGAGCCCGAACAAGACGAATACTTGCCACAAACCACCGATTACAAGACCTGTAAGTAACGGACTCAGTCCGTAAATGGAAGATGTAAATGCACCTAAAAGTTGACCTGCCCATGTCGCGATTGGGCCAATAACCAAAAATGTAAGGGGTACAATAACGAGCAACGTACAAAATGGAACCAAGAAGTTACTGACTACTTTAGGCATAACTTTTTTGAAGAAACGTTCAATTTTAACCGCGAAGAACGTGGCGATAATAATCGGGATAACGGATGAGGCATAATCCATCAAAATGACCGGTATACCTAGAAACTCTATCCGGATCGGTGATTCAAACAAAGTGCCTGCAAACAAAGTGTACATCGGTTCCCCAGCGCGTATTCCCGCAAGTGTCGGGTAGACTAACGATGCACCGATGGCCATACCCAGGAACGGGCTTCCACCGAATTTTTTAATGGCTGTGTATCCAAGAAAGATCGGGAAGAAGTAAAATAAACAATCTCCAATAGCGTTTAACAACGCATACGTACCTTCCGTATTATTAATCCAACCAAGGGACACGAACATCGCCGTGAAACCTTTGATCATCCCTGTTGCTGCAAGCAATCCGAGAACCGGAGTAAATACACCGGAGATCATATCGACAAAACGGTTAAACAAATTGCCTTTTGGACCGGAGTCTGCATCATCCGCATCGACTTGACCCTCAGCAGACAGATTGCCTACTTTAACCACAGCTTTATATACGTCCGGCACTTCGTTGCCGATTACGACTTGATATTGTCCTCCGCTCTGCATAACGGTAATTACACCAGGCATATTTTTCAGTTCTTCCGTTTTGGCTACGCTTTCATTTTTCAGTTTAAACCGCAATCTCGTTACGCAATGGAATACACTGTTTACGTTCTCAGGTCCACCAACCCGTGACAGAATGTCTTTTGCTAATTGATCGTAGTTGCTCATTGTCATTCTTCCTCTCTAAGTAGACTCCCCATGCTTGTGAAACAAAGAAAACCTGAACTACTGAACAATCACAACGTACCGGAGATCCGGAAATCAGTCATGTTATTCAGCAATTCAGGTTTTGCCCTTAACGGTTGCAACCCTGTAAGGCTGTACACATTGATATTTGATTATAAACTGCAAGCACATTGATTCATCCTCAAACCTTTCGGCCCGGCATTGCCTGATTGAACAGTAACAATCCGTTTGGATAATGTATGCGCTTACTTCTTGACATCATCATAGTACATCCGCACTATGTTTGCAAGCACTTTTTTAATTTATTGGTTAATCGTCATGATTATTCAGATGTTGCATTGACCACTCGCTCAATATGAATGGTTAAATACATCATTTCTTCGTCAGTCAGTTGATAGGTGTAGTTATTTTCAATGAATTTTTTGATTTTAACAGAGCATTTGTATGCATCCGGGTATTTTTTCTGAATCATCTGAAACAATTCATCATCATTGTTGCTCTTATAGTGTTTCCCCTTCACCATCCGCTGCGCGAAATACTTCAGGTGTGTAACAAAACGAGTATAGTTCAACGCATTCTCATCAAAGTCTATTTTGAAGTGATATTTAATAACGGTCAGAATCTCCTGCATCACCTGCGTCATGCTACGTATATTGGGCATCTCTTCGTTAAGTGCTGCGTTCACAAAATGCAATGCCATAAATCCGGCCTCATCCTCCGGCAAAAGCACTCCAAATTGATCGCAGATCATATTTAACGCTTCAAGCCCCACTTCATACTCATCCTTATACAACTGCTTGGTTTCCCATAACAACCCATTCCGAATCGGAAGATTATTGCGATACCGCTCAATGGCAAAATGAATATGATCCGTAAGATGCAGATAGATACTCTCATTTAACTTCTTCCCAAGCTTCAGCTTGGCATACGCAATAATTTCTTCGGACACTTTCATATACTCAAGTGGAATGCTGGCAATTAAAGCCTTGAAGTTTTCCTGAATATCTTCATTCTGTAAAGTAAAGATCTTGTCAACATGCTGGTCAGAGATCAGATCACCCGCCTTTTTTTGAAAAGCGATACCTCTACCAATAACAATAACTTCCTGTTCATCTTTGATGGCGACTACCGCATTATTGTTTAACACCTTCTCAATTCTCACTTCATCACTCCAATATACAGAAAAAGGCAAACCATACCTGCGCCTTGAGGTTACTGGACATGCCCTTATCTCTTCAATGTGAACTATATGTGCGTTCATGGTATTACATTTCACTGTTTTATGCAACTAGAAAACGCTAACAGTCTCTGATTGGGATTACGTTTTTTTATGTTTGCTGTCCCGCTCCAATTCCGCCTCAATCTTACGATTAATAACCTCCATTCTCTCGGATGAGATTCGATCTATATATGATACCTCCAACGATGATTGGGCCATAAGGAAACATAATACACAAAACAATGCCTACCAATACAAGCATTAAGAAATACATTCGTATCCTCCTGTTTAGTAGAGTATTTCGATTTTGGCTGAATATTCTTAAGTAAGCGGGTCAGATGCATCAAACTACAAATTAAAATATTGCCGAATCCATTGCGCCGATTGCTCAGCACTTTGATTTGTATTATCTATTCGAAGATAATGCTCATGTTTAACTTCTCCCGGTTCGGAATTTAATCGGTATTTTCTCATAGAATGCAATAATTCTCCCTCAGACCAAGCAATGTCTCTTTTGGTTGGTTTATGAAGTAAACGATTGGAGCTTTTGTTCCGTTCCAGTCGTTCTGCAACGTTCGCTTCTAGTTCTACATAACATACTTCCGCACCTTGGGAAACAAACATGTCGGTAAGATGACGAATATAGGCATGATCTTGCTCCACGTCAAAAGCCCATACAAAAGTAAAAATAAGACCCGGAAGCTCACTCTGAGCAACCGCACGAAAGATCTCCTCCCGAAACAATCCTACAAGTCTCTTCCCCTCTGATGTGCTATAGCTAAAATAGGGGGATACAAGATCGATCGTCATATGATTATGAAACAGCTTCAGATCGGTGATCTTCTCCAGTTCCTGTCCAACGGTCATTTTACCAACTGCTTGCGGTCCAAAGATAATAATTAGTTTCATTGGTTTCCTCCACCTAAATGTAATCGGATGTGAATCCTTAAACAGTATATATTTAATCTATTTTTCCATTCATTTCTTTTTGAGGGTATTCTATCATCATACCTTTCTTGTAATAAATAAAAAAGAGATTTCAAAATCTCCTTGTTAAAAGGGATTGAAATCTCTTTGTACTTTTCCACATATTTTATTAAAAAATGAACGTATCATTACCGTCCGATGAGAACCCATCCCCATTTTAGTCGGCGTAGTCCCACCGCACAGAGCCATGAAAGCAACAATGATGCGATAAATGATAACACAACGCCTAGGCTGAAGTGACGGGCAAAATCGTCGGTGAGCACAAGCCTCCAGATCATCAAAACTAAAGGATGAATTAAAAAGATTCCAAATGCAACTGTGCCCAGAGAGTCTGTGAAGCGTGACACTTTATATTCGCTCCTGCGGCCTCTCGTACCCACTTTCTCACTCAAAACCAAGAGCACGAGACAAGCAGAAAGTGTAAATATATTTCGTACAATAAACAACACACTGTACATCAAAACCGGCCATTCTATTAACGTTGTTTTAATGATGCCAGAGGCGTACATCGAAATCGCTGCTCCGCTTATAAGTGCAACCAGCAGCACATAACGCAGGCGCATCATTTTATTCATCAACCATTCGAAGTTCAGTCCCATCCATGCTCCAAACCCGATCACTATCAAATAACTGGGTAACAGACTGCCTGTTCGTTCGAAGTCAAACTTTACATTCAATACGTAAAACAGCCCTTGCGCTGCAATAAAATACAAAGGTAAATATTTTCTAAACCATGGTTTCCTTGTTAAATATAATATCCATGGAAAAACGATATAAAACTGGAGAATAATCAGAAAAAAGTACAAATGTGTATGAGCGGTCCCAAGGGTTAATTGCTTCACAAACTGAACACTGTATGCTAATGGTTCCTTTCCTGCAATCAACTTCTTGATGACAAAATAGATCAGCGACCACACGACATACGGCACAAATATATAGAACATTCGCTTCTTATAAAAGGAAATGATCCAGTCCTTCTCGTTTAACTTAGCACTGTAGTTATAGAACAGAACCAGTGAAGATAAAAACAAGAACGCCGGAACTGCAAATTGCAGAAATGTATTCCAGAAATAAAACAGATCATGATCCCATGTATTTTTGGGATAATGCGCAACAGCAGTTGATGTTGCGTGGATCGCTACAACTGCCATAATCGCAATAGCGCGATAGAGATCCAGATACTCTATGCGTCGGGGGCGATTAACCGGTGGACTCATACTTGTAACCTCACTTGTGTCTGATAATAGAAAGATAGTCTCCGTCAATCCAGATTCCAAATCTTATTTTAATCAGCTAGCGAGGAGATTACAATCTTAATTTGTAGTATATTCAATTAACAAGGTTTAGCTACACTCACCCTCTTCAGTAATCATCCTGTAGGTGAATCGATATTTCCCAGATCCTACAGTCATAGCTACATCTGTGCCTGATTTGTTTAAAAATACATAATCAGCAGATTGATGAATCAGGCTGCCGTTCTCCTTAATCGTTCGACGATCGGCATGTGGCAGATGTATCTCCGCTCTCGTATTGGCAGGAATCTGAACACAAAGTTCCATTTCCCCATGTGTCTGTCGACGCCAACTAGACTTTACTTGGCCATACATACTCTCAAAACTAGCCTTTGCCCATTCCAGTCCCGGACCTGGATATGGCTTGATACGAACCTTCTTAAATCCGGGTTGCTTTTCATCAGGCTGAATCCCTGCCACATAACGATACAACCATTCTCCTATAGCACCATAGGCATAATGATTAAACGAATTCATGTCAGCACTCCACAGGCTCCCATCCTCTCTCATGCCATCCCAATGCTCCCACACGGTTGTTGCTCCCTGCGTCACCTGGTATAGCCAGGACGGATAATCTTCCTGCAACAATAATTCATAGGCTAGATCATTCCTGCCCATATCACTTAATACCGGATTCAAATAAGGTGTTCCTACAAAGCCGGTTGTAAGATGATTCTGTGTTTCTTTTAATAGTTCAGTCAATTGAGCAGCAACACGTTTAGAGGCTGATGTCTCCAGCAAATCAAACTGCAAGGCGAGCACATGCGCTGTTTGTGTTGGAACCGCTAGTCTGCCTGCAGGAGTGACATATTCATCTTGAAATGCCTTGACAATATTTCGATGCAGCTCATCATAAACCTTAACATCTTCCAATTTACCGAGTGCAGCCGCAGCTTTACGAGTCAATGAAACGGAGTATGCATAAAATGCAGTTGCGACATAATGAATGTCCGTCGCCCCAACGTAACTGCCTGGCTTGGAATCCAGTGCAAGCCAATCCCCGAAATGAAACCCTGTATTCCAGAGGAAGACATTCTCTCCCTGATCATAAATATACGCAATCCATCTCTGCATACTTTCATATTGCTCCTTGAGCAATCGCATGTCCCCATACATTTCGTATATGACCCAAGGACAGATCACCGCCGCATCTCCCCAAGCAGATGAGGAATGACTTGTCTCTCCCCAGCCTTCAGGGATCAAGCTTTTTAGATCTGGGACAAAAAACGGCACTCCCCCATCTTCTCCCTGTTCCGCTCGCAAATCCCGAAGCCACTTTGTAAAAAAGGGAGCTGTATTCATCAAATAAGCGGAGGTTCTAATGAACATCTGTGCATCTCCTGTCCATCCCAGCCGCTCATCCCGCTGCGGACAATCCGTGGGCACGTCAACAAAGTTCCCTTTTTGTCCCCATAAAATATTGTGATGGAGTTGATTAACCAACGGGCTGGAGCAAGAAAAGTGACCAGTGCGTTCCATGCTGGAATGAAGGACAACTCCCGTAAACTGATCTAAAACAACCTCTTCTGGGAACCCAATTAATTTTACATAGCGGAATCCTTGAAAAGTAAAATGAGGTTCATATGTCTCCATCCCTCCTCCTTTGAGAGTGTAATGTATCCTTTGTTTGGCAGCACGAAGATTATCGATATAAAAATTCCCGTGGTGATCCAATATTTCGGCATGGTGTAGTTCAACCGCCCGCCCTGCATCTCCCTCAATACTGAATCTCACCCAGCCTACCATGTTCTGTCCCATATCGAGTATCCGATCTCCTTGCGGTGTTGTCAGTAAAGCTATGGGCTGTAGTTGCTCTATCTGCATGACAGGTACATTCTCTTGCGCAACGATGATGTCCTTTGGATAGGAAAGGACCTGAGCAGGTAACCATGCACCTTGAGATTGATCCCCCCAGTCGCTCTCCATACGCGCATCATAGGTTTCCCCCATATAAATGTCTGACATGCGAATGGAACTTGGTGCAGTAGACCACTCCTCATTCGAGCCGATGATCTCTTCCGAGCCATCAACATATCGAATGTGAAGCTCCATCAGTAAAGCAGATGTAGAACCGTAATTCTCTCGTTCAATTTTCCAACCAAGATGCCCTAGGTACCAACCATCTCCAAGATAGGCTCCAAGCACATTTTCTCCAGTCTTAAGCTGATGAGTCACCTCATAAGTCTGATATTGCAAACGCTTACTATATGTCGTCCAACCTGGCGTAAAATAATCTTCACCTACCCGGGTATGATTCAAATGTAACTCATACATTCCAAGTGCCGTAGCATAAATGGTTGCACGTAGAACAGGTTTCACAATGTGAAAGAATCTTCTCATGCGTGGACAGGATGATTCAGGTTCACCAGATCTGTTGGCTGTAATCCACTTTCCGGTCCAATCGGTGCTGAGTTCCATGCGTCCCATCTCAAAATATGCGGCGTCAGACCACCCTGAGGAATTTTCAAATGTATCCCAAACCTGAACCCGGTAAAAATACCGTGTTCGAGCAGCCGGTTGAAAACCTTCGAGCTCGACATGAACAGACTGATCTGATGTCAGCTCTTGTGAATCCCATATGATGACTGCAAAATCAGGTGTGTGAGATAGCTGAACATGATAAGACGCCTGTATACAATTCCTACGATCTGATTCCAACTTCCAGCTCAGTCGGGGCGATTTGACATCCAGACCAATTGGATTCAACCGATATTCACACCGAAGGTCACTGATCTTTAACATATTGTGATCATCCTCTCCATCATGGTTTCCCTTGGTAGGTTACGATATAATTATATCGATTCCAGGGTGTGAATTATCCGGTAAAACGGACTCTTTTACCCCCTTATACAGCCATCTGTGGGAAGGAGAAACGGTGTATGAAAAGGTCTGTAGAACTATTGAAAAGCGAAGCATTCCTGAACCGTCCACTACAGTTATTCGTTAATCGCTGCTTTGAGAACTTTATAATGCCCTTTCACACCCATGATTTTGTTGAATACAGCTATGTTGCCGAAGGTAGTGGGTTTCACCACATCGGTGAAGATATTGTACCTGTCAACAAGGGCATGTTATTTGTCATTCCTATCGGAATCCCTCACGTCTTCCGCCCCGTGAGTACAGATGCAACAAAAACACCCTTGGTCATCTATAACTGCTTGTTTAACGCCGAATTAATACAATCTTTGAGACATATTCTTCGGGATGAGGACATTATGCAACATCTGATGGACCTTGAGCAAAATCGGCAGAAGTATATCTCCGTCACAGATTATACAGGACGTTTGGAAGAATTAATGCATCAGTTATACCGTGAATTCTCCGTTCCCGGACCAGGTTCACTTGCGATGTTAGACACACTGGTTAGCCAATTAATTATCATGACTTACAGACAGGATCAACAGAAGAAGTGTATGGACTCCACTCCACATCCCCCTATGTTTCATGACGTGGAAGCCATTCTTCATTACCTCAGGCAACATCTTGGCGAACGTATCCTCATGAGTGATTTGGTTCAGTTATCGCGGTGGAGTGAGAAAAAGATTGGAAGAATGTTCGTCCGTTATACCGGGCAGACATTTAGATCCTATGTACAACATCTACGTATTCAAAGAAGTTGTGAGCTGTTAAAGCGATCGGACCATAAAGTGGGTATGATCGCTGAAATGGTTGGTTATCAGGATATGGATTCCTTTCATGTTGCCTTCAAAAAAATAACGGGTGTTAGCCCGCTAACCTATCGCAAAAAATCCAGAGTATGACTTCTGCTCTGGATTACGGTAGTATTTTTTAATATTAAATATGAAGGCCTGAAGGTTGCAACATCTCATCGATGTACAGCTTCGCATCTTTCCAGGAAGACATTAGAGGAAAGCCATACTGCTCACGATGTTGCCTGTTCCACGGATGCGGAATACAGATCACTTTCCGACCACTTTCCACAGCCGGAATCAGATTATGCGGCCCATCATCGATTAAAAGATCAAATGTGAGCAAGTTTTTGCGTTTACACGTAATGAATTGCTCCAGTTTAATAAACGGCATATGTAGTTGCAGCCAATTCCACTTCTCATTAACCGTTCTCGGTTCTGCCGCTGTAACAATAATGAGATCATATACCTCGTTTAACTTCTGCATCTCTTCTACCACATACTCGTCATATAGTTCCAGTTCTTCGAACAGACCAGGACGCCCGTAAAATACCTCATGTGTACTATCAGGGTGACGCAAGTGCGTTGTATCCCAGTCGACCATATCTTCATATTGGAGAGGGTGCGTCGGGAAACTCCTGTTGTTATGGTATATAGCCCGTTTAACCAATTGACAAATCGTGTCATCCATATCTACGGCAATAATCGATTTTCTCATTTTCATTCCTCCCTGATACGAACACAGTATATCATCTCATCCGGGACTCAGTCATTCATTTTCATAGGAACAATCCGAAAAAGGCTCTGCTCCGTAGCAAAATTCTACGAAACAAAGCCCTTTAAGTTCGTTCTAGGATCAATCCATATCCTCGCCGTTGGAAGCAATTACTTTTTTATACCAACCAAAACTTTTTTTCTTATACCGGTTCAATGTCCCCTGTCCGTTATCATCCTGGTCCACATAGATTACACCATAACGTTTGGACATTTCCGAGGTAGATGCACTGATAATATCAATGGCTCCCCAGTTCGTGTATCCCATCAGTTCTACACCGTCCATGACCGCTTCCTTCATCTGTGTAATATGTTTACGGAGGTAATCGATTCGGTAATCATCCTGAATGGAACCGTCCTTCTCTACCTTATCTTTCGCGCCGAGCCCATTTTCAACAACGAACAACGGTAATTGATAACGATCATACAGCTCCTTCAGTGCAATACGCAGCCCAACCGGATCAAGCTGCCAGCCCCATTCCGTACGCTCCAGATTCGGGTTTTTGATCGTACTGTATAAGTTCCCGCCCGTAACCCCGTAATCCTCAGGATTCACCGCAGACACCAACGAAGTATAATAACTGAACGAAATAAAATCTACCGTATGCTCACGTAGTATTTGCTCGTCTCCAGGCTCCATGACCACGTTTATTCCATGATCTGACCAGTAACGAGTCATAAACGCAGGATAACTGCCACGAACTTGCACATCCGTATGCAACAGGTTGAGTTGATTGTCGATTTGAGCTTGTAACACATCTTCGGGATTGGATGTCGCTGGGTAATGAATCATACGAGCCAGCATACATCCAATCTGAAACTCTGGGTTAATCTGACGTGCTCTCTCGGTTACCAGACTGCTGGCTACAAACTGATGATGAAGCGCCTGATAAGACGCCTGCATAACGTTATCCACCCGATCCTCGATGATGCCTCCACCTGTAAACGGCTCAATAATCGTCGTGTTGATCTCGTTGAACGTTAGCCAATATTTAACCTTATCCTTGTACCTAGTCATGACGGTTTCTGCATATTTCACAAAATGCCCAATTACCTCACGGCCTGCCCAACCGTTATATTTAAGTACAAGCGACATTGGCATCTCGTAATGAGAGAGGGTTACCAATGGCTCAATATTGTATTTTCGAAGCTCGTCAAACACCTCATCATAAAAACGAAGTCCTTCTTCGTTTGGCTGCTCATCATAACCGTTCGGGAAAATACGCGGCCAGTTGATGGACAGACGGAACGTTTTAAAACCAAGCTCGGCAAACAGGGCAATATCTTCTCTGAAACGGTGATAAAAATCAATACCATATCGTTTTGGATAACCTTTCGAACTGTGATGTGCCATTGCCTTCTCCACCTTGGCAGTTGTGACATGCATCAACTCTCGCAAATTGGTATAATCCTTCTTCTCAAAATAAGGAACCATGTCTGCCGTAGACCAGCCTTTTCCTCCGACATCAAACGCCCCTTCAGCCTGGTTGGCAGCGATTGCGCCGCCCCATAAGAATCCTTCGGGAAATCCTTGTCTATTGTTCATATCAATCTCTCCTTGTTCACAGATTTGCTTTCAATACCTTCTCACCCATTTGCATATTTCCAAGTTGTATAGGCATAATCTCTTTATAATCGGCTGTATTGGTCACAACCATAGCAGTGGTTATGTCATATTCCTTCGCAATCTCATCAAGTTCAAAGGTTAGCAATAAATCACCAGCTTGTACGCGAGTCCCCGTTGCTACATGGGCTTCAAAGTATTGTCCGCGTAGTTTCACCGTGTTGATCCCAACATGAATAAGAAGCTCCATACCCTCATCACTGCGGACAACAATCGCATGTTTGGTTTTGAATACGTTCATCACCGTTCCTGTAACCGGGGACACCAGTTCACCCAAAGTAGGAACAAACGCCACACCTTTGCCCATCAATTCATCACCAAAGGTCGGATCATTCACTTCTTGCAATGGGATGGATCTGCCTGTCATCGGAGCATAAGCGATAGCATCACCCGTGGGTGCAGGGACACCAAGATCCTCTATGTTGACAGACGCGTCAACCATGTTAGCCTTATCTGTTGATGAGGTAGCGTTAGAAGCACCTGGAGCGAATTGGGCCAGCGCCTCTGCATCACTCTCTTCTTCCTTAATTCCGAACAGAATGGATACAATCGTACCTACAACAAAAGCGATAATCATACCTCCAAAGGAATACAGGAAGGTCTGTCCAACAAGGGACGGTAACCCCGGAAGTCCGCCATTCCCCGCGAGTACATAGGCTTTAGCGCCAAAAGCCAAGGCGAAACCGCCACCTACTGCACTACCGATCATCGCAGCGGCAAATGGCTTTTTATATTTCATGTTAACCCCGTACATCGCCGGTTCGGTTACACCCATCAGAGCCGTGAAACTCGTGGATAAGGCCACGGTTTTGAGTTTTTTATCTTTAGCACGGAAGAATACACCGAGTGTTGCACCAGCCTGACCCATATTGGAAATGAACGTCAGAGGTAGGAATTTGTCAAAACCAAGTGTAGCAATATTGCTGAGAATAATCGGTACTAAAGCGTAGTGCATACCGGTCATGATAATCAGTGCCATGGCACCGCCAAGTACGATACCATCGATCAAACCACCTTCGTTCAGTAGCCAGTTAATCCCACCGGACAAGCCATTACCAACAAATGTACCCAATGGACCAATCGCAATCAGTGTGACTGGAACCATCACCAGGAGCGTAATCAGTGGAACAAGCAAGAGCTTGAGTGCTGCAGGGATGATCCGATCCACCCATTTTTCAACATAAGACATCAACCATACCGCCAGCAAAATCGGAATAACCGATGAAGCATAGCTTACCGCCGTGACCGGAATGCCTAGAAATGCAACCTTTTCTCCGCTGGAGAGCAAGGCCCCCATGTCGGGATACATCAAGGCTGTACCTAGTGCAATCGCTACGAATGGATTACTGCCAAACTTGCGCGCAGCGCTGACTGCAATTAGCAGTGGCAAGTAATGGAACACACCGTCACCAATCGCGGACAGGATACGATATGTGTCTGTACCAGCGGACATCCATTCCAGTGAAATGAACAGGGCCAGTAACCCTTTTAACATCCCTGCGGCTGTTATGGCCGGTAGCATGGGAGCAAATACACCAGCAATCGTTTCGAAGATGTTCAGGATTACATTTTTACTTTTCTCCGGCTTAGCCTGCTTGTTATCTGCGTTTTGCTGAATGGACGGTTCTTCCTTCACCATCGCATCAAACACTTTGGACACATCGTTACCGATAATGACCTGGAATTGATCCCCCGAAATGTTGGTGCCCATCACTTTGTTCAGCTGTTTGAGCGCGCCGTTGTCGACTTTTTCATTACTTTTCAGATCAAAGCGCAGCCTGGTAACACAGTGATAAACCGAGTTAATATTGTCTTTTCCGCCAACGGCTTTGATAATTTGCTGTGCGGTGTCTTGATGTTTCATCTTCATTTCCTCCTTAATTTCCCCATAAAAAATACCCGAACAAAAATACGCAGATGTACCTGCATACTTTCATTCGGGTATTGCCTGATTGAACAGTAACAAGCCCATAGCGTTTAGGAAAACGTTACGTTTCCCGTTTTGTTTTCATGAGACGCTCCAGATGCAGGGTAAGGTACAGCTGCTCCGAGTGAGTCATATCGTATTGATAATTTTTATGGATAAATGTCTCAATCTTGCCGATACATTTGAAGGTCTCCGGATAGTTTTTCCGGACCACCTCATACAGATACTCCTCCGCATCATCATGAGTCGAATGTGTAATGACTCGCTGACAGAAGTATTTTAGATGTGTGATAAAACGGAAATAGTTCACGCTATCCTCATCCAGTTCGACATTAAAGTGATATTTGATAATGTTCATAATCTCCTGCAGCAACTGCATCAGATGTGTAACATCATTCATGGAGTCGTTGACTTCCGCATTGATGAAATGCAGTGCAATGTTACATATTTCATCTTTAGGGAATTCGATATCCAGTCTTTCCTTTAGCAAGGTCAACGCCTCTTTGGCCACATCGTATTCTGCCTTATAGAAATGTTGCACTTCCCACGAGAGCGGATTGCGCGTAATCATTCCCTTCTCCAACCGCTGAACAGCAAAATGAATGTGGTCAGACAAGGAGACATAAATCCCGTCACTGATCGTTTTACTCAGCTGTGTTCGCGCCAACGTTACAATGTCATCGGTTGCCTGCAGAATCTCAATTGGCACTTCAGCTACGATGGATTTGAATTTCTCATAAATCGATGTATCCTGAAGACGAAACACCTTTTCAATTCGCTCTTCGTCAATCTCATCGCCAGCTTTGAACTTAAATCCGATACCCCGGCCGAGGATCAGCAATTCCTGATTTTTATCATCCACTGTGCTGACGATATTGTTATTAAATATCTGTTTAATAATCATAATGGACCCACCTGGTTTATTTTGAGACATAAAAAAGGGCAAAACCAAAATAGAAATAATAAGATCATTTCCATTGTGGTTTTGCCCGCTTTACCGGTAACAAGCCTCGCAAGTAGTCTAGCATAAGCTGAAAACGGTGTCAACTAAGAGCATAAGGTAAAAATATAGAGTATGCAACATTTTCCTTTTCATCCACGTTAATAGTGTATCCAACTACAAATATCTAATGCAATCACAATTACATTTACGTAACAGGAGGAATAATCCCTTGAAAAAATTGATCTCGATCACCGCAACGGTCACTTCTATGTCACTATTATTATCCATAGCTCCCGCCGCTTGGGCAGAATCAAGTCCTACTTCCGTGGTTCAGGATGTTTCGAATACGCTGAATCTCGATCAAAAAGTGACTGAACAATTAACCGATGCCATCACAGCACTGGCTGGAAAACAAACGATTCAATTCACATCGGCAGACACTGCATTTGATGATTGGGTTGTAAATAGCACATTAACTGGCGCAGCCGAGGCTGATGTCACTCAAAATTATAATTCCAAAAAGGCAAAAGTTACTTCTACCTTAATCAATTATAAAGCGGATGATCTTAACAAAGTATTGGATCAAGCTTTATACAACAAAATACAATCGTTCCTGAAGTCTTTCGACAAAGACAAAAAATTTAAAGCGGATGCCTTCTGGCGAGTTAAACAAGATGTAAACGACAGCGGACTCAAAAACTACTGGGTGATCTGGGGACATGACCAAAGTTTATACGTCGATGTGGATCATAACAACCAATTGTCAGCAAGTATTCTGTATGACCTTAAGGAAGCACGAGCTACACTTACGAACAAAGCCCGAAACTCACTCAAAATGCTTGGCATCTCATCCGTTAAGGCATTTGATTATTCATTGCTTACCAAAGAAAACAAAGATACACTCTGGGTATATCAGGATGATAGTAGTATAAACTCAGTGCATATTGGAAGTAGCACCGGCAAGGTGTGGAAGGTAATCAACGAATTTGGCACGGACTGGAACAATGATGCTGATTTTAAAAAGTCTTTTGCCAAACCTAAGCTGAGTAAAAAGAAAGCCCTCTCCGCCGCAGCGCCAAAAGTAAAATCGATCTTTGGCCTTAATTCGAAAGGATACAGCGTTCGTATCCAAGATAACCAATACACCTTTACAAAAAAAGGGGCCACCACCCTCATCGGTAAAATCAACAAAAAAGGCGCTTTTTATTCGTTTGAAGCGATTCCCATAAATGGAGTACGGAACTAACTGTCCGTTTGTAGAACTAAGAAAAACAGCCCCTTCTATCACGAAGGGGCTGCTTTGTTTATTGCCTGAAGGTCACGTTGATCTGCACAATTTCGGAACGGCTACTTGTCCGGATGGGTGGCCCCCAGAAACCGTATCCCGAGGTGACAATCGAGTGCATGGACCCCTTTTGCAGATAACCCCAATCATTCTCATAGATCGCTTGTGTTATGAATTGTGCCGGTGCAATCTGTCCCCTGTGGGTATGACCCGATACGACTAAATCAACGTTGTTCTTCTCGGCGATATCCAGATCGTACGGCTGATGATCCAGCATGATTACAGGCTGATTCAGATCTGCATTTTGCATAAGCGTTGCTACGTCTGCCCGATCTTCTTCCGTTCGGTCTTTCCGTCCAATCAACGTAATTTTGTTGTCCAATACGATCTTGTCGTCATACAGCACCTGCATATTGCTTTTCTCCAACGCAGCGATTAAATCCTCTATAGGGCCGTCAAACTTGTCATGGTTCCCCAGTGAAGCATATACGCCATAAGGAGCCTTGATTTCACTGATAATGTCGGCAATACCACTCTTCTCATACATCGCCAGATTGTCATCAATCAGATCACCTGGATATAAGACGAGGTCAGGTTTGAGGGCATTAATCTCCTCTACCATTCGTTTCGCATGAGCAGGACCAGACAACAGTCCAAAATGCATATCCGCAGCCATGACAATATTCAGCTTGTCGACGCCTTCCACCTTTTTATCAATCTGAATGTTATATTGTCTGACGACTGGACTATAGGCGTTGAAAATTCCGTATCCCATTGTAGAGATAAGTAAAACCAGCGTAACTACACCCGCCCATTTATGAGCGTGATGTCTAGGAATTCGCGTCAAGCGCAGAAGCCACAACGTCAGGTGCACTACAGGTAATATGAGCAATAACAGCGAGAAAACCGCCAGCCAATAGGAACCGATGACACCGAGAAACGAAATGCTGCCAAATATGCGCGCCAAAATAAAGGAAGCCGCTAGAAAAACCAGTGCTACGATATACAACCAGCGAAATCTGGCTGCCAATACGGGTTTCATCCAACTCCAGCCGCTCCAGCCTATGTAGAAGACTAATAATCCATATACGAGCAAAAACAAAATACCTACGAGTACAAACATGCCTGGCCTGACCCCCACCTTCAAAAAGTTATATACTGCAATTTTAACGGATACAGTTCCGTCTGAACTAGTATAACGTAAATAGAGGTGCCTCAGCATCTTTTACAGACTCCAGATGGGTACATTTTATTACAATTTGGTGATATTAAATTTTGAAGAGTCTCCACCTCTGTATTATCAACCATACATATCGAAGTTGTGCCAAAACAAAAAAACACCTCTGCAACTCTCCCCTGAGTAAACTCAAAAGGATTGTTGCAGAGGTGCTTATATTTAAAATTACTCGTTGGTATCCATCCATTGGAAGTGGAATGAACCTTCTTTGTCCACACGTTGGAATGTGTGAGCGCCGAAGTAGTCACGTTGTGCTTGCAGCAAGTTTGCTGGCAAACGCTCTGTACGGTAGCTGTCGTAGTAAGACAACGCGCTGGAGAAGCCTGGTACCGGAATACCTTGTTTCACCGCAGCGGCTACCACTTCACGCCATGCATCCTGATAGGATTCCACGATGTTTTGGAAGTATGGATCAAGGAGCAAGTTTTTTAAGGCTGCATCTTTGTCGTATGCTTCCTTGATGTTTTGCAGGAACTGTGAACGGATAATGCAACCGCCGCGGAAGATCATCGCGATGTTGCCGTATTTCAGATCCCAGCCATATTCGTCGGATGCGGCACGCATCTGTGCGAAACCTTGGGCGTAGGATACGATTTTACTTGCGAACAGCGCTTTGCGCACGTTCTCGATGAATGCTTTTTTGTCGCCTGAGAACGCTTCGGCCTTAGGTCCGTTCAGGATTTTGCTTGCAGCGATACGCTCGTCTTTCATCGCCGACAAGAAACGGGAGAATACGGATTCCGTAATCATGGACAATGGTACGCCGAGGTCCAGCGCGCTCTGGCTTGTCCATTTGCCTGTTCCTTTTTGTCCAGCGGCATCCAGAATAACATCAACCATTGGATTGCCTGTTTCTGGATCGTATTTGGAGAAGATATCCGCTGTGATCTCGATTAGATAGCTATCAAGTTCACCTTGGTTCCACTCTGTGAAGATTTCATGTAATTCTTCTACGGAAACGTTCAGTACGGATTTCAGCAAGTGGTATGCTTCACCAATCAACTGCATATCACCATACTCGATGCCGTTATGCACCATTTTAACGTAGTGTCCCGCACCGTCAGGTCCGATATACGTACTGCACGCATCATCGCCAACTTTGGCAGAAATCGCCGTCAGGATTGGTTCTACAAGCTCATACGCACTTTCCTGACCACCAGGCATAATTGCAGGGCCTTTCAGTGCGCCTTCTTCACCACCGGATACACCTGCACCGATGAAGCGGAAACCTTTGGCTTCCAGCTCTTTGCTACGACGCTGTGTATCAGGGAAGTACGCATTACCGCCATCGATAATGATATCTCCTTGATCCAAATGAGGAAGCAATTGCTCAATCGTAGCATCCGTTGCTTTACCCGCTTGTACCATGATCAAAATTTTGCGTGGGGATTCCAAAGAAGCAACGAACTCTTCAATGGAAAACGTTCCGATCAGGTTTTTACCGTCTGCTTCTTTCAGAAGATCATGTGTTTTTTCCGGTGACCGGTTAAATACCGATACCGAGAAACCTTTACTCTCAATATTAAAAGCCAGGTTTTTCCCCATTACTGCAAGTCCAATGACACCGATCTGTTGTTTACTCATTATGTCCTCCCGATACTCCATGATTTATATATATATTTTTTGTTAACCCTTTTTCACTCGTATGGCTTTTATTGTACTGTTTTTTTCCAGTCTGCAGCAAATTTCTCCATGCCTTGATCTGTCAGCGGGTGTTTGGAAATTTGTTCAATCACTGAAAACGGAACTGTTGCAATGTGTGCACCAGCCATCGCCACACGTGTAACGTGATCCGGATGTCTAACGGATGCGGCAATAATCTGTGCATCGAGATTATGTGTGCGGAACAGTTCAGCTACTTTGGCTACCAGTTGTACGCCATCTTCGGAGATGTCGTCCAGACGTCCCAAGAAAGGGGATACGTAAGTTGCACCTGCACGAGCTGCAAGCAACGCCTGATTCACAGTGAAGATCAAAGTCACGTTTGTTTTTACACCTTTTTTCGTCAAGTAACGGCAAGCTTCCAGACCCGCAAGCGTCATTGGCAATTTAATCGTGATGTTTTTGTCGTTGTTGTTGATTTTGATCAATTCATTCGCTTGAGCAATCATTTCTTCAGCAGTCAGCGCATCTGGCGTTACTTCAGCGGAAACAGACTCCACTTCAGGCACAAGCTTCAGAATTTCTTCGATGCGGTCTTCGAATTTCACGCCTTCTTTGGCTACCAAGGAAGGGTTAGTTGTTACACCAGACAACACACCGATTTTGTATGCTTTTTGAATGTCTTCCACGTTAGCTGTATCGATAAAAAATTTCATGATTAAATAACCTCCTATTAGTTTGATTTTTTAGTTGTTTTGAATTAGATGTTACTGTTAACTGCCATGGGTACATCGCTGTCTTGCTCAGAAATCAGTTCACTTGGTTCATCAAACCACCAGTGGTGACCTTCCGCCTCAAGCATGGCATCCGACTCGGCTGGTCCATAACTTCCTGCTGCATATAAATGAAGTGGCAGCAGATTTTCATTGAAGGCATCCAGAATCGGTTGCACCCAAGCCCATGATAACTCAACTTCATCCCAATGTGCAAAGAAGGTCGGATCGCCATGCAACGCATCGCGAATCAAGTTCTCATAAGCTTCTGCCAGCTCTCCCTGATTAGGAGCAAGATCAATATGAACGGGCTTGAATTCCCCTTTATTTTCAGGATCACTTGCGTTAAGTTGCAGTGTCATGCTTTGATCCGGGCTCATTTCGATCACCAGCAGGTTCGGTTTCGAACCGTTGTTCTTGATCAGGTGACCTTGGCCTGAAGGTTCTTTGAACTCAATCACGATCCGTGTTGATTTCTCCTTCATTCTTTTACCCGTACGGATGTAAAACGGAACACCTCTCCAGAAGAAATCATCTATTTGCAGCTTCGCGGCAATAAATGTGTCATTCATTGTGTTCTCGGCAACACCTGGTTCATCTGCATAAGCATGTACCGGTTTTCCTTGAATGCTGCCTGCAACGTACTGTCCACGAATGATGCTTGCACCGACTGTTTGTTTCTGCAGTGGCTGAATGGACTCCATAATGTGTTTTTTCTTCTGGCCCACATTTTCGGAAGTGCTGTTATATGGAAGCTGAATCGCCATCATCATAAGCAATTGCAACATATGATTCTGGAACATGTCACGCACAGCACCTACATGATCATAATAGGATGCACGTTCTTCAACACCTACAGTCTCATTTGCGGTAATTTGTACGTTAGAGATGTAACGGTTGTTCCAGAGAGCCTTCATAATCGGGTTACTCTGATGAAGTGTCTCCAGCTTCTGAACCATCGGTTTACCTAAGTAATGGTCAATCCGATAAATCTCTTCCTCTGTGAAGGATTCACTCAGCTTGCGGTTAAGGTCACGTGCTGACTGCAAATCATGTCCAAATGGCTTCTCAATGACGAGGCGTTTCCACCCTTGTGTGGAACCAAGCCCGCTTGCCTGAATATTTTCAGCGATCGGTTCGAAGAATTCCGGACCAACCGAGAGATAAAACAAGCGATTGGATGGGATGCCCAGTTCAGCTTCTCTTTGCTCAACCAATTGAAGCAACTTTATATAATCTTCCTTATGTGTGATATTCAATACACTGTAGCGAAAAGCTTTTACAAATGATTTTACGGATTCATGATCTCCTTGACGTCTGGAGAACTCATGCAAAGATTTTTCCACTTGAGCTTGGAAAAATTCATCCGACCATTCTCTGCGGCCCATGCCGATCAGGGAGAAGGTTTCGGGAAGCTTTTTCTCGAGGTACAGATTATATAGGGCAGGATATATTTTTCTTTTGGCTAAATCTCCAGTAGCACCAAATAAAACAATTGTTGTTGGTTCCATCTTCCGTGCTCCTTCCAAGTAACTCTGGTTTCTTTGTTGTAGTTACACTATAATACGTTTTATAGCTATACAAGTAATTAATATATTTCACAGGAGCTATAGACCATATCTATGACAACAAATTATGAATTATATAAAGTCTTTTACTGGGCTGCCAAAACAGGCAGTCTGACCCAAGCCGCCAAAGCCCTTTACATCACACAACCCAGCGTCAGTCACGCGATCAAACAGTTGGAAGACAGCTTCGGACTCACTCTTTTCTATCGAAATTCCAAGGGGGTTGCGTTAACTCAGGAGGGTGCCAGCCTGTACTCCTATATTGAACAATCCCAGATTCTCATCTCCCTTGCAGAAGAAAAAATGGCTGCGCTAAAAAATCTGGATAACGGGGAACTTCGGATTGGCGGCAGTGACTCCCTCTTCAAACATTACATGTTATCGTATCTGGAGGAGTTTCACATTCAGTACCCTAACATCAAGCTGCATCTAAGCCATGGAACTACGCCGGAAGTCATTACGTTTCTGAAAGAAGGTAAAATCGATCTTGGCGTTGTGCGTATGCCCATCGTTGACCCACAGCTGGAAGTACGCGAGAGCATCCAACTTAAGGATTGTTTTGTTGCTGGTGAACGATATGCCCAGTTGAAGGGAAAAGTGTTGACCCTTGAACAACTGCTTGAACATGAGCTTATTCTGTTTTCCCGGAACAGCCGGGTTCGGATGGCCATCACAGAACTCTTCAATCATTATAATTATACGTTAAAACCAGAAATAGAGGTCGGCAGCGTTGACCTCCTGATTGAATTTGCTCGCCGCGGCTTGGGAATCTCTTATGTCACACGAGAATTTATCTCCAAAGAGCTGGAAGAAGGCTCTCTCTTTGAGATTCAGCTCGACGTTCCTCTTCCTCCTTCTCATGTAGGGATCATGACAAAACGCAATATGCCGATCTCTTCGGCTGCGAATCACTTTATGGACTTAATTTTCAAAGCACAGGCGGACACCTCGAGAACATGATCCGTTGAGAACAAGATAAAGAGCCTCAAGGCCCTGCATGCAGGATCTTGAGGCTCTTTATCTTCTTTATTTTAAATAAATTATAGTGATTACTGAATGAAGTGAGTTCTTTAACTTTTAATGGCTGACTAGATAAGAAGCGTCCAGAATGAGAGCCACTTTACCGTTCCCCAGAATGGTTGCACCAGATAGATGATTCATTGCTCCGAGGTATGTTCCAAGCGACTTAATTACCACTTCCTGATTTCCGATGATCTCATCCACTGCATAAGCCGCAATTTTATCGACAGAACGCACAATGACGAGTGGAATCGTCTTGGACTTACGGTCGGTGCGCGGGTACTGCAACTTGTCACACAGTCGGTAGAAAGGCACGATACGTCCATGATTCAAAATGGATTGTTGGCCCTGAATCATCTGAATCTCTTCCGGTTTAATGCGCACGATCTCCGCTACGTTGTACATCGGCAAAATCAATACCCTACCAGAAACATTCACCAGAAGCCCTTTGATAATGGCTAAGGTGAGCGGTAACCTAATCGTAAATGTCGTTCCGATACCAACCTCTGTATCAATATCTATGATGCCATTCAACCTTCCGATCTGGCTTCTTACGATGTCCATGCCAACACCTCGGCCAGATACATCGCTAACGGTTGAAGCCGTAGAGAACCCTGGTTCAAAAATCAGATGAACGGCTTCCTGTGCATTCAAACGAGCCGCTTGCTCTTCGGTGATCAGGCCTTTCTTCAGTGCAGAAACTTTAATCTGCTCTCCATCAATACCCTTACCATCATCCGAAAAACGAATAACGACATGATTTTCCTCGTGGTATGAGGTCAGTTTGATTCGTCCTTTGGCAGGCTTGTTCTGTTGGGCCCGAACCTCAGCACTCTCAATGCCATGATCTGCACTGTTCCGAATTAGATGGATTAACGGATCACTGAGTTCTTCGATAATCATGCGATCCAGCTCAGTCTCTCCGCCTTTAATGACCAGCTCAATATCTTTGCCCAGCTTCTGCGACAAATCCCGAACCAGCCTCGGGAACCGGTTCAACAATTGATCAATAGGCAACATCCGCGTCTTCATAACTCCGTCCTGCAGTTCCTTAATGACTCTCCCCATATGGTCGGACACTCCGCCAATACTTTGAATCACTGGGGAGGGCTCCTTACGGGCACCAGTACGGCTCAAATCAGCAAGAGAGGTCTGATCAATAAGCAACTCACCCACGAGGTTCATCAAATGATCCAGTCGCTCCACACTTACGCGAACCGTAGGCTGGGTTGACTTCATCTTATCTTCCTGAAGAGGCACTGACGTGTCGCTTTTTTCTTTGCCAACTGTCATTTCAGTCTCTATTAATTCAGATGTTACAGCAACCTCTTCTGTCGCCAAAATATATGGACCGACATCCACGCTCCGAATATCCGAATCTCCGGATAACGCACTCTCAATCTGAGCTTGATCCAGAGAAGATGCTGTAACGATCACAAACTCGTTATAGTGCGCCTCTCCCAGTTCCTCATCAAGACCCTGCTTTTCAATGGATGTGGCTAGTACACTGCCACATACATCTTCAACCCGTTTGCACAAAATATGATATCTAGCTGCTTTCATCAAACAATCTGAGCTTAATACAATGCGAATGGAAAAAATCTGCTGACCTGGTTCAAGTACTTCATCGAACAGATTCGACTCCACAGACTGTAGAACGGGTGACTTGGTCTGCTGAGCCAAGGCCGGTTGATGAATCATGTCTTGTATTTCTTTAACCACTGCACGGAAATCAGTAAAACTTTCGCCTTGCACGTATTGATCCCTAAGCACTCTCATGGCATCCAACGAACGAAAAAGGGTGTCAACGAGTTGTGCGGTAATTTCCGGTTTCTTGGATCGCACCCATTCCAATGCATACTCCACTTCATGTGTCAGATCACTTAATTCACGAAAATCCATAGTCGAAGCCGAGCCCTTAATCGTATGAGCCGCCCGAAATAAGGTCTGCACAAGTTCCACAGAAGGTGAAAGCTCAAGTGCAAGCAAGGACTGATCCATCCGTTCCAACTGATCATTCAGTTCTTCGATAAATATGTCGCGATAGGCGGACAAATCCATCATTGGTGCATTCCCTCCTAACCGCCCAATATTTCATCCAGTTTCAATATACCAACCAGACTGTCTCCCTGTTGGCCCACACCCTGAAAAAATATCTCAAGGTTGCGTCCATGACCTCCAGTAGGCGGATGTATTTCCGAATAAGTTGTGACTTTGCTGACTCGATCTACAATCAAACCGATATACTCATCTTGATAACGTACCACAATGATTCGGGTCGCCCGGGTTGCCGATTCGTCTGGCATGCCAAGCAAATTACGCAGGCTCATGACGCAGACAACTTTACCACGTAGGTTCATGACTCCTTTGATTTCGGTACGACTAAACGGAATATCGGTAATACTTTGCATTTTTATAATTTCATGAATTTCTTCGATTCGAATGGCACAGGTCTCTGCGCCGACAGACAGTTCGATATATTGTTCTTTCTGAAGTGAAGACATCGTTTCACCCTCAATTCGTTATTATTACTGGGTTTTGAAAGCAGACGCAGATACAGACAATTCTTCTGCAAGATGTGCGAGCGATTGACAAGTTGCCGCCGTTTCTTCGGATGCCGCCGCAGATTCCTCACTGGATGCAGAAATCGACTCTACTGAGCTCATCACCTCCGCAGCTTGTGCCGCCTCTTCCTCACACGCAGCCGCGATTTCATTGACTTTCTGAGAAGAATTATTCACCATCTCAATGATCTGATCAAAGGCTTGTCCTGTTTTGGATGATTGCTCTACACTATCCGAAACGGCTTGCACGCTTTGTCTTGTATTCTCCTGCATCACTTTGATAATTGTTGTAATTTCTTTGGTCGCTTCACCACTACGTTCAGCAAGCTTGCGAACTTCATCAGCTACGACTGCAAATCCTCTTCCTTGCTCTCCTGCACGGGCTGCTTCAATCGCCGCATTTAATGCAAGTAAGTTTGTCTGTTCAGCAATATCGTCAATAACTTCGATGATGTCACCAATTTTGCGTGAATCTTCTTCAAGCTTCGCCATTTTCATATTCACGGCTTGCATACCTTCCAGGGAAGTCTGGACAACATGACCGCCTTCACGTGCCGTTTTCACCGTATCATTAGACAACTCAGCGGCTTCTTCAGCACTTGCAGCTACAGAGTTAATAGCCAGAGACAATTCCTTAAACAATTCGGAGATGTTTGCTGCTTCACTCGATTGACTTGTACTTGTACTAGCAATTTCCTGTGTACTTGCCGAGATTTGTTCAGATGATGCTGCAACACTCTGTGAATTCATGACAATGTTATTAATTAATTCTCGCAGATTGTCTACCATGCGATTAAGCGCAAAGGCCAGTTGCCCAACCTCGTCTTTTGAGGAGATATCAGACTTGAGGGTAAGGTTTCCGTTAGAAACTTCTGTAGCTAGACCAAGCATAGCCATTAGAGGTCTGGAGATGGAACGGGAGATCACAAATCCAATGATAATACTAAAAATAATCGAACCAATGACCAAAACAACGGTAACTGTGAATGCACTTGTGTACGCTGCTTCCGACTTTGAATTGTTCTGTTCCGCCAGTTTCACATTCAATTCCACCATTTCACCCATCGTAGCGAGGGCTTCATCACCAGGAGGTTTGAGTGTATCTTTCAAGAAAACGATAAATCCTTGATCGTCATCACTTTTTGCCAGCTCTATACCTTGCTCAAAGATTCGCATGTAATTTGAGTACTGTGTATCGAATTTGCTAAGGAGCTCAGTTTCTTCGGGGGTCGTTGCCAGAGGACGATAGCCTTCAATTTGACTCTCGATGTTACCTTTAATGGTATTAATATTATCGACAATGCGAGTTTGCTCTGTGGCATTTTTCTCAAAGTTGAGATCACGAATGTTAACCCGCATCCTCTGGTAATTCATTTGTGCTCCGCTCAATTCTTTTACTGAAATCAGATTGCTGTTATACATTTCTTTCATGTGCTCATTGGTACTTCTAAGTGTCGTGATTGAATACACTCCCAGAATCGCAAGAATCAGAGATACTACCAAAAATGCTGAGATAATCTTTGTTGCTGTTTTCAAGTTGCCAAACCACTTCATTTTATCTCCCCCTAAGTTTCTTCGTGTCTAGTTATGTAAATAAAGTTTGCTAATCCATTCTATGGATCGCTCTCCAGACAACATACGATGTATTTCGACAGAAATATTAGAAAACTGAATAGATAAATTTTATTTTTGCAAACTTTCATTTTTATGTAAAATTTTTATGATAAATAAGACTCTTGTTTTTATCATATTAAATACTATTAATCTAAATTTAATAGAATAAACATTCATATTAACGAAATTTATATATACATTTTTGTACATATCTCTTTTTTTGATGATGTGCGCTCAATGTTATCTTTTTTACTTGGACCTATATGTTAGTTCATAGTTCTTTGGACTAATTCATATGATAACTAATCGAGATAGTTCTACTCACCTGTTCAAAACATCTAATAAATACGACTTAAGACTAATAATAAAATTAAAATACATGATTCAATTGAACTAAAAAAACAATCAAATTCACTATGCAGGAGTTTGATTGTTTTCTAGATTCATATGCAATTTTTTAGCAATTTCTGAACAATAAACTCAAATCCATCCACTATCATTCATATTAATAAATCTGCTCTAGCTCTGCTAGACAATTTTTAATTCGCTGTGGAATAAGTTCAAACAGCTTGTCCCATGTCATAAACATCTCCGGTTTCAACAAGTACTCTTCAAACTGCATCGAGGGTACAAATGCTTTGGTTTGCAGATATTTTTTGACACGCGCATCGATCTGTTCACTGGTTTGAAAAAACGGTTCAAACATTTCATTTACAAGCAAGCCATCACATCCCGCCTCAGCGCCTGCTACACTATACAGATTAGGCAACAACTCAAATACAACCGGCAATGGTGAAAAGGCGTGTTTCCCCGGCTGGGAGTACAGGCACACATGATGACCAACCAGATTAACTCTATCTTTTAACAGCCCTCTTAATACTCTCCCATGAAAGCTGGCTTCGCAATCCACGACTTCTCCATCATGTCCCACATACACCCATACATGCTCCAGCTCATAGAGATGTCCGATCTCGTAATCCCACCATATCGCATATTCGATAACATACTTTACTGCTTCAGAAGGAAACTGTAGCTCTCTACGAAAAGAAGGAGACGGCCCAGAATGCTCAAGCACGGACACGCCAACGAAATCCGGATAAAAAGGCTCATTCTGATCAAACATGATTACTGGTGCATAACTTAATGCTGTTTCCAGCCATTCATTTTTAGCAATAGTCATAGAAGAATCCTCCATTTTCATTGTTGTTACTCCTATAGTAACAGAGAGAGGGTGAATGGCGTCAACTTATGCAAATATAAAAACCTGCAACCGAATCCACGCAGCTGCAGGTTAAGGAAGGATATTCAATTAAGACAGGTTAATCAGCCCGGATGATTTCGGTTATTAACGTTATTCCCTTGTCGCCTTAGAAGCCTTGGAAGCTTGAACGGAGGTATCCGAAACGTCTGTTCCACAACCAATATTAGGGCCAAGAATGGCATCATTCTGGATGGACGCAACCGCTTTGGCATAAGCTTCTTCATCCAGACAATATGCGCGGTGAGCGACCTCCGGCGGTGTAGCCGCAAGAAAATCTGCCCCAAATACAATATCCGGTGTCGGTTGATCAAATATGGTCAGCACATATACGCCATCGGTCTCCGCAACAAACCAATGAAACCAGCCTTTTGGGAAAACAACCACTTGCCCCCGCTTCAAACGATACGTTATTCGTTCGCGTGTGAACGGATTGAACACGGAAGCTGTAATCTCACCGCTGATTACCACAACCATCTCGGTTACATTGGGGTGCCAGTGGGGTTGCACAATAATCCCTTTACTCAGACAAACATTAAAAAAACCATTCTCAATCGTTGGCAACTGCTCTCCAAATAACTGAGTGACGTAGTTGCTTGAATCTCTCCGGTAATTCACCACAGCATTGGAATCCGCAGCAAGCGGAACATTGGGGGATTTCAAGATCGGATTGATCATCGGTTATATTCTCCTCCTTGGGCAAACATCTCGTTGTTGTACTGTATGCTGGGACATCATGAGATAATACTGCATTCAAGCTCTGGCGTATAACTGAGTCAAACTGTGCGTGCTGCGGATAAGAAGAACGTGGGCTGTGCTTGCCTTGAATTGGAAGTTTATGAGACTTAGATGATATAATTCGGATAACGAATTTGGGCTTCATTTTCTTTCCAAGGTACTCTTAATATGTTGAGAGGAGTTTATTATGTTTCCATCTATCGGGGATATATACTGCAGCTTTAATGAGCAAATGCAACAATATACGGCCTGTCAGATCACTGCTTTGAAAGAAACAAAAGATAAAAAACCACGTCAACTAGCCGCGATTCTGGAATTGAACTGGTCTGGAGATCAGCTTCCAACGGAATCCGAGCTTGACGTGATGAAACCGCTGATCTGTAATTTCTTTTTTTGGAATGGTACCTTAGAGCATAACTATGTAAAAGCGGATGTTCCTGTATCCTATATTTTAGTCGGCAACCGCCCTCCCCTAATATCAGAAGAATCACGAGGTTACAGTTCGGGTTGGCCGGCCGGAGAAAGCTTGTATCGTCAGCGGCAATGGGAACTCATCGATGAAAGCCGAAGAACTCTTTTTAAGCAGGCAGCTCATGACCACAGTGACATCACCGCCCGCGGGATTAAGATGCGACGTAACACTAGCACGATTCGTAACTTCATTCCAACTTCGGCAGACGATGTGGCTGAACTTGAAGCACTTCCGTGTCTGACTCATATCGAGATGAATGGATACCACGAGGCTATCATCCCTTTTCTGAAAGAGAATCCCTTCGTTTATGAACTTCATGTACAGAACCACGGGCAACGTATACTGAATTTCAGTCAAACGCAGTTGACCCGGCTTGTTGTGGATGCTAGCGGAATGGAGAAGATTATACTCAATAACAAGATGGATTTCCTAAGTTTCACCGGCGAGATCAGTCCAGGTCTTCTTATTGATACGACTGCAAATGGACAGCGGCTGACCTTGAGTATAGCGGAAACTTTGCCAGAAATTCGCGGTCTTTCTCGTCTCAGTAGCCTTCAATTGTATAAAATCAAGGAGCTTGATATTGAATCTGTCGTTCAAGCATATCCTGAACTTTCCGAATTACGTTTGTGGGGTAAACCCGGCACAGTATCCGGTATTCATTCCATTCAACATCTAAAGTCCTTGCAAATGTTCAGCACGAATGATCTATTTGGTTTTGATGGAGATCAATTTCCAAGTCCCCAGCAACTTCCTGAATTACATACGCTTTGGATGAGCAGTCTCCCGGCAGAAGCAGCCAAGTCGATCAAAACCAGATATAAAAAAGTTGCCGAAACCCGAATCGATCTCGATATCACTCAGCCTCGTAAACCGGAATGGCTCGCTGAAAATCTGAACAATCCATTTCGGGATTGGGACGGACGGGAACAGATCAAGGCAGTACATGCCAAAAAAGCCGCGCAGTTGTATAAACAATCTTTGAAGCGGATTCGTGAATTGAGCCAGAGAAATGATTATGAAGACACACTCTCCGATCAACTCATTTCGTTTACTCAGGAGTATACACAGACGTTTAATCAAATGAATGCCAAATCGGAATGGATTGAGACGGTTGAGCGTGAAGAGATTGCTGCGGCACTTGCGGACTTGATTGATCAACTAGAGGATCAGTTAAAAACAAACCAGCTAGGTTCCTTCAAGATTAATCGGGAGCAGTTATACGAAGTCTTTGATCGGACTAGAGACTTTTAGAGCAGAGTATAAAAAGAAAGCCACAGCCTATCCCCTATTCAAAGGGACAAAGCTGTGGTTCTCTTTATATTTATTCTACTGATTTATGAAGCCTCAACCGTTGTTCCGCAGTACTCACAATCCGTGAACTGTTTTCGATACACCTTTACCTTCGCCCCACACCCCGAGCAGGTCACTGAAACTTGTCTTGGTGCTTCTTCAACTTTCTCTTCAACCTTTTCTTCTTTGTCTTTAGCATACTTGTCGCTGTTTATATTTATCTCTGTGTAGCTAAGTGACTGGTTATTTGTATAAATCACCGTATTGCTATTGTAACTTGAGTACCCATTTCCAACTTCTTGGGGCCGATAAGTATTTTCTAGTACCGGATCTGAATCACTCCCATAATCCCCGCCATAAAATTGTTTTTGAGGAACCTTTTTTCTTTGGAGTAATTTAATCGCTGAAAATATAAAAATAAATTCTAATACAAGGAGACACATAAAGATAAAAGGCTCACTCTTGATTTGTTTGTGATTACCTGCATTAAAAAAGGCAATAGGCATACCAATTGCATAGATCAAAAATATCAATCCAAAAATCGCTCTGATCATGATAATTCCTCCAAAGAACACTCTGTAAGCACTCAAATAATCTATTACAAGTCTTCATTCTCAAGCTTCAAGCAAGTCAGTGAAACTACGAAGTTCTTACCGTTGTCCCACAATACTCACAATTTGCCGACAAATTAGGATATACCTCTACCTTAGCTCCACATCCAGAGCAATTTACCGAAACCGGCTCTTTTTGCTGGGTATGGTTTTTATCAAGGTACACATCCTTATAATGTTCTTTAACACTAGTCGGATATTGATCATTACGAGCCGATTTAGAACGAGACTTAGGTCGACCACACATTTTTATTCCCGTAACCAATACAATAACACCAGGAATAAAAAGTACGATTAAACTAAAAACGGCTAGACCCGCTTCATCCGCCATCATCATTAATGAGAATAGAATGGTTATAAACGAGATGATGATTAAAATAATTCCAAAAAACCTCTTCACTTGCTTCTCCCCCTAAAACATGGTTAAGATTTGAGCGAAAGAATCTGTTGATTTCTTTCTTTTAGACGAGACATCAATCGGGATAATTGCATAGCCACACGTTCACTATTTACTACTTCTCCTGCCTCATACTGAATAGACAGTTCTTCTTTCAACAATCCAATATCTATAAGAATCTGACGATCATGATACTGCACGGCAGCTGGAGCGATTGGATCGCTATATTTAACCAGCTCAATGATGGCTTCTACTGACTTCCTGTCCTTTTCCACATTCAACATTGGATGTTTATCCATCATATTAAGCAACTGATACATGGCGTTCTCAATTGATTTCCAGTCGTTAATATTCAATTGTTGATTGGCTTCATGCTCACTTCCTGATCGAATATAGATCATTAAAATAGCGCACAAAATGAAAGCAAGAGCCGCAGTGATTACATGTAACAAAACAAACCAACGCAGCGCATGATCTGCGAAACCTACGAATAACGCATAAAAAATGACACACCCCAGATAAATGATTAATACAATGCCTATAGCTGTGTAACCTGGGACAAAACGTTTAAAGCGATCCATATTTTGCATCACATGACGCGCATAAATCCACAAAGTCGTCATCGCAACGTACGATGCGGCAAGATTAATCCAGAATGGAAATGATAGAATATCGTTGCTAAACATCGTAAATGAGATGATCGAACTTAAAATTAAACAGACAAGATAGATTACATCTAGAATAAAAACGTTGCTCCGTTTCACCATCACTAAGCCTGCCCCCCTTCTTGCAGATTGTTTCCGCAATCGAGACAGAATTTCTGACCAGGTTGTACTTCATGTTGACATTGACTACACTTCAACGTTAAACCTGTACCACAGTTTCCACAAAATTTAGTGTGAGGCCCATTCATATGGTTGCAATTTGGACATGGCCTTGGCATCGGTTCGTGACACTTCACGCATTCAGACGCATTCTCCTCATTATCAGCCCCACATGAAGGACAAGCATAATATTTGTCACCGCAGTTCGGACAAAATTTGGTGCCTTTCTCCATCGTGTGACCACAATTATTACAGTCCGTCGTTGCAGATTTTCCAGCTAATGATTTTCCGCATTTACTGCAAAAAGAGCTCTGTTCCTGATTCGGATGTTGACAATGCCCGCACAAGCGTACGGCAGGCGTTTCTGTTGTTGTAGACATTACTTTGGACATTTCAGACATTCCGCTACTAAACGAACCTCCCAAACCTACGCCCATGCCCATACCAAGACCTGCGCCCATAATATCAGACTGCATGCTTCCTTCATTCTTGGCTGCACCTTCAAGCGTGTCGAATGAGCGTTCCTGCTGATAGGTGTATCCAATGATATCCATTTCCGCTTTGCGCGCGAGTGCTTCCCGTAATCGAATGACCGATGGGTCTTCTTCGGGCAAATTGACATTATGAATGTATAGATTGATAAGTTCGATTCCAAACTCGTCAAATGTAGAAGCGATGTTGTCCGCAAAGTGTCGTGATATTTCAGCGATATAGGCATTAATTTCTAACACACTTACTTTTCTATGTATTAAATAGGAAGATAGCATCGAATTGATATTCATCGTAATTAATCCACGGAAGTAGTTCACCATATTGAGCTGATTAAACTCTGGCAGTGTTCCTACAAGTTTGACTAAAAATTTTCGTGAATCTGAGATTTTCATGCCCATTTGTCCAAAAGCTCTAACAGGCACAATAATATTATATTTCGGGTCCTGAACCTGAATCGGATTCGCAGTTCCCCACTTGACGTCCATAGCACTTACTTGATTCACATACCAGACTTCTGCAGCAAAAGGGGACTTCCCTCCAAATGGAAGGTTAATAAGTCGGTTTAGTATCGGGATGTTCGCTGTACTTAAGGTGTGCCTGCCTGGACCGAACAGATCAAGGGCCTTTCCATCCTTAAAGAGTATAGCCTGTTGAGATTGATTTACAATTAACTGAGTCCAAGTTCCCAATTCAGTCTCCGGATGTTTCCAGGCAAACACGTCGGGCGAACCGTCATACTTGATTACATCAATAATAGCCATATTCTATTCCTCACTTTAGCTTAAAATACTAGATTTCAACATCTATGATCCCAACCAACACAATCATAAGATATATTAATATTCGTCAATTATCGTCTTTTTTCATGTTTAGGCATTGCTATTTTACCATTTCTAACCTTCTTACGCACTAGTATAGTTCATATTTCATGAGATATTTTTCCTATTTAGGCACCACTTTGAGAAAACTCAAAAACCTCTTGCAATCGCAACCGCGTTATGCAAGAGGTTTCACAAATCAAGACACCACTGTTTCTAATTCAAAAGCCGTTCAATGTAAACCTCTGGTTCTTCCAAAAATTGTTTAAATGTGCATAATGTGCCCTGCTCCTGATGTTCAATATCGGCATAACCTATCATCTTTTTGCTTGGATTCCAGACGATGAGCATATGAGAGTACTGATCCAGATCAGAGGATAAACGCAATAGCTTCTGCCTGCCCATCTTCATCTCCACCGTATCTGTCAACGAAAAGAATTCAATATAACCAACGCCAGCGGGACAGCTTGGCAGGTCTATTCGGCGTGAACCTTCGGTCATAAAACGGATTAACGTTTCGGGGAGCTTGTATGATTGTAGTGCATGCAGTTTATTGCTCAGATTATGGAACTCCTCAGGCTCGTGTGATTTCAAGTATTCAGCCATTTCATTATTTTTCTGACTGACCGCAATCGTGTAGGCCCGCTCCCCGTCCTTCTCCTGCAACGTCACATCCGCACCTTGTTCCACCAAATATTTGACCATTCGTATACTGTTCTGCCGTGCAGCTACGGTGAGCGGTGTCGCTTTGTACGGATAAACCATATCCGGCTCGTTGTAGTTGATGTCCACACCCTCATTCAGCAGGTATTGAACCGTTTTCATATCATGATCCGATACTGCTTTTCGTAACGTTTTGCCGCCATATTTGCGGATGTCCAACCCAAGGTCGTTCAACACCGAAATATTCTTTTTGTTCCCGTAGTATGCCTCGTCGTATGCACTTGATTTTAACCGGCTTAGTCCGTTCAATTTGGCTCCTTGCTCAACTAAATAACGAATCACATCTGCTCCACCGTAGCGCGCCGCATATAAAATGGCTGGATGGTCTTTAGCATTGATCTCGGCCCCTCGCTCCACAAGAAGTCTGATCACCTTAGACTGATTACAGATCAATGCCAGGTCAAGCGGACGAAGCGTAATGTTCGAGCTTAATGCTATTTTTTCTTCCAAGTCCATTCCTTGCTGTATATATGCTTCAACACGGGCAACATCTCCTTGGTAGATTGCGAGGGCTGGATCAGGCAACGCTTTGAACGTGCCTTGATTACCGATTTTGTACATAAGTTTGGCCTCCTCTGCAATGAAATAATGAAATTGATGTTTGTTGAGCTACCCAAATGAATATGCTAACATAGTGGGCAACCCTTTGGAATCTACATACTAAATACATAACGAACACAGAAAGGACACTATGAATTCCCTAAACCTTCATCATACATTGCAACAGATCATTCCACCGCTGGATCTCAGAAGCTGTCTGGTCAGTGTACGCGGGGAGATCGTTTACAAGCACTACCGGAATGCACAGGCTGAGACAGATATCGCCAAAATCAATTCATGTACCAAGAGCATCATCTCTGCGCTCATCTGTATCGCCATGGATCAAGGGCTACTGCCCGAGGCAGGCACGCCCATATCTACCTTTTTCCCACAGCTTACTTCTGATCCTGACCCACGTAAACCAGCAATTACCCTAGAGCAACTGCTTACAATGACAGCCGGATTTAACTGGGATGAGTTCGGCGGACAAAATTCGTTTCCACGTATGACACGTACGGATCATTGGGTCAACTTTGCTTTAGAACAACGTTTGCGACATGAACCCGGCACACATATGGAATACAATTCGGGAGTTTCCCAGATTCTATCTTCAATATTAATGCAACATGTAGGCATGAGTGTAGCAGCGTATGCCGAGCGTTATCTATTTGGCCCACTTGGCATTCAAGATTATGAATGGGAGCAAGATCCCCAAGGTGTACACACGGGTGGATTTGGCCTGAGACTGCTACCAACCGACTTGCTCAGATTCGGACAACTCTACCTTCAGGAAGGGAAATGGGAAGGAAAACAGCTTATTTCCAGCCAACTCGTCAAACGTTCAACCCAGCCCTTCATCACAGTCCCACCGCCAAACCATGGCAGTTACGGCTGGCACTGGTGGGTGGATCAATATGCAGGTCAACTTCTTGACGATAACTCGGTCCCCCAACACCGACCTACGGATTCAGAGCGTCTCAAATCACTAGATTATTACTACGCCAGAGGATTTGGAGGTCAGTATGTATATGTTGTTCCCGAGTTGGAACTTGTGACCGTGCTGACTAATGACAAACGCAAGAAGGAAAAGCCACCCATCGACGTATTCCCCAGATTCATTATGCCTGAATTGTGGAAGCTAGCACAGTTGCCCAATTCAATTTACAATGATTCCAAGTGAAATATTTCAAACATATACCCTTGCCTGGATTGCGTGATCGTTAAGTGGAAGGGCAAGGGTACTCAGACATTAGGAATTAACCTGCTACGGCGTTCTCCCTTCTGTCCGTTTCAGAACAATTGTCTACGATACGATATTTTCCAACCTCACCACTCCCTTTACACCATTGCTTCCTCTACAGCCAACGTTATAGGATAAGGCCCTGACTCCTGATTCGAAATAACCACAAGTTGAACCCCATGCTTGGGATACACGCCAGACATAAACGAAACACCTGGGTCAAAACCCATGACATGAGCCTTAAATATTTCTTTTTCACGTAACTCCAGCCATATCCCCAAACCATAAAATTCCTCGTCCTCATCGTGCGCGTAGGGTGTCAACAAATATCGTGTCATCTCCTCACCAAGCAACGTATGCCCCAGCAGAGCATCCCAGAAACGAATCATATCTGGTGCGGTTACATAGGCTCCGCCATCTGCTCCACCTTGAATGGGGATCGAAAAAATATTACTAGTCCATGTCCCGTCGTCAGCATCGATATATCCAATAGCTGTGTTACGCGGAAGCTGATCTGTCAGGAAATAACCTGAATCTTGCATACCCGCACGTTTGAAAATATGTTCCTCCACATATGTTGTAAAGGCCAAGCCAGTGTATTGCTCCACAATGAGTCCGAGTACGATAAATGCCGCATTGTTATAATGAAATTTCTCACCAGGAGCAGACTTCATTGGCAGATGTTGAAACATAGGCAGAAAATCACTGAGCTGTCGCATCACATACACGGGTCTGTCTCTCCACAACGCTGAAAAATCATCCATCACGTCCTCATCAAAATAATCCGGTACGCCAGAAGTATGGGTCAGCAATTGGTGCACTGTGATCTCTGAATCCCACGCCGGAAACGTTAGTTTTAGGACATCCTTTAATTTGGAGTCTAACGTAAAATGTCCTTGCTCAATCAACTGACCTATACTTACAGCTGTAAAAACCTTACAGCCCGAAGCAATACCAAAACGTGTATTCACATCATTCAGAAGTTCATCACTACGGTTCGCATACCCTCGCACCATCTGAAAAAGGGTCTCCCCCTCCTGTTTGCACAGCACAACACCCGAAAAATCTTTTTGTTCCATAACCTCTTTGACTTTTTCCCTGACCTTTACTGCATCCAGCATATCGAAGCACCTACACTTTCTTATCATTGGTTTGTAAACTTCGTTGATCTGGTCCAGACCCTCTCGCATTCAGCAAATAATATAACGTGAGATAGACAGTAAGAAGAAACGTTCCAAAGAACATACAAAACGCCAAGGAGGGCCGGCTAACACTTTCGTGCATCAGCCTGATTAACAACTCGCGATTAGTCAATGCATCCCAGCTGTTTAACCGATAAACCCGTCCAAGCAAAACACCATAACTGCCAAGAGCTGTTCCACCCAGTACAAATATCCATGACGCCGCACGTCCTAACCGATTATAGATGACTTCCTGAATCTGATACATTGATAGGAAGCCGATCAGCAGTCCTGTCCACACAAACATCAGCACAACCATCAGATCATACCAATAGTGAAACTCGGCAAGGCTTCCAGAGAAATACCTTGAACTCCTTGACGTCAGGTGAAGCAAATCCGTAACGATATACGAAGAGTTGGGGAAAAACAACAGCCACATCATCGCACTCGGTATCGCGATCCATATGGCTCCTTTCCATTTCAGACGGCCCAAACCATAGGTTAGGGATGAGAATACAAATGGAATCCAGCCCAAGAACAAATTCCAGATCAGGAAACGGAAATACCGCTGATTCAGCCAGTCGGCCGCTATGTAATACAACCCCAGCGTGACAACCGTAATTGCACTAAGAAAAACAAACATGTGCACATAATTTAGTTTTCTCAATACGTACAACCTCACTTGTGTTGAATTCAAAATCTACTTCATTCATGGCATATATTTACTATTTTTGAAATCTATTAGATCATACCATGTATAAACCTAGAATCAAATTTATGATAGATAAACGAAAGTAGATTAGACGGTATATAAAACAAAAAAGCGACAGTCCTTTTTAAAAAGAATCATGTCGCTTAATTGAGTAGTCACAGTTAAACATGTCATTACTATTATTAGTTCATAATTGCACAGTTGCCAGTTTGTTTGGATTGACAATGAGATACACGCCATGGATTCGCTTCCCTGAAGCATCCATTTCCAAACATAACACTTCAGTGACCTGCCCATCTTTCATTAAAGCGAGCTGAGGCTCGCCATTAATGAATGCAGGCTTCCACATTCTTTCTCTTAACGAACGTAGCACTCTAGGAGAGGTAAGGATGGCGAGCACACCTTTATGCACATGCATTGTTCGCATAATCGTGCGTGCTACGCCGCCGCCATCCGCTGTGAACACAGGTTGATCTGTCAGCAGCTCCAGCATAGCTGAAACGTCATGTGCTAGAAATGCCGTGGTGAAACGGCTAAGCACTTCTTTTTTAGTTTTCCAATTGGCGCTCGCTTGCTCTATGACTGGAAGTTGTTCAGGTAAATTTCGTCTGGCACGACTGTAAATCTGTCGACAGTTGCTTTCTGTTTTCCCCAGCCATCCCGCAATCTCCGAATAGTCATGCTCAAACGCTTCGCGTAGCACAAATACAGCCCGTTCCACGGGTGACAGACGTTCAAGCATAACCAGATAGGCGTACGAAATCATTTCTTTTTGCTGTATCGCTTCCTCTGGCGTATTAACTAATTCATGAACACCAAGCGGCTCGGGAAGCCATTCCCCGACATAATGCTCCCTCTGGTTGCGAGCAGAGTTCAACAGATTCAAACAGCGGTTCACGATGAGTTTTCCAATGTAAGACTTAGGTTGGTGAATAAGCTGATTCCTCAACCTTTGAAGTTCTGCGAAGCAGTCCTGAACGATATCTTCCGCCTCAGTCACACTGCCCAGCATTCGATATGCGATCGAGAAGGCATAATTCTTATACTGTTTATACAATGCACCAACATCCAGAGAAGACGGTTCCGGCGTATACTTATGTTGATTAGAATCAGAATTAAGATTGGACTGCATAGGATCGCCTCCTCTGGCTTGGTTCGTTTATCGTTTATTTTTCTCGTTTATCCTGTTAGTTAAAACATCCTGGGTACATGCCTGTCGTAATGGCAATACGGTTCCAACTGTTGATTGAATTAATCGCCATAATCAAATTAACGATTTCAGTTTCGCTGAAGTGTTCACGAATTTTATTATACAGCTCAAGTGGAACCCCATGCTCCGATATTCGCGTCACAACCTCGGCCATCTCAAGCATAACACGTTGTTTCTCCGTAAATATAGGCACTTCATGCCACACACTGAGCAAAAGAATATGATCCCCATAATCGCCCAGCTTCATCAAGTCTTTAGCATGCATATCTATACAAAAGGCACAGCCATTGATCTGAGAGACACGGATTTTCAACAACTCATATAACACCTTATCTTCAAATTGCCCGGATACATATTGCTCCAACGCCATCATAGCTTTGAAAGCACCAGGGTTCGCCGCTCTGTAATTCATACGTAAATTCATATTCATTCTCCTCCATCATCTGGTCTCATTTGGTCTACTTACTGAAGACAAATAACGTATGAAGTTTGTGACATCTCGCGAGAAAAATGATTAAAAAAACAAAAAAGGCGCTCTTAGTTGAACGCCCTTATCGTTATGATGCTTCATAATAAAGATTATCGTAATCATGCCAGATCTGCTTATCATAAAGCTCACGGTAATGAGAACAAAATACGAAATAGATTCGTACAAGCAAGAGTAAATAGAGAAATATGATTCAATTTAGGCCTTATCATCCGAGTTTAATTGCACCGGGATTTCGCTATAGTATGGGCATCCCGGTTCGTGGATAATACGCGGATCTACCCATGTACCCCAATGTGAAAGACGATTTACATAAGGAGGCATATTGGGTTGCATATTAGGCTGTACATTCGGCTCGATGTTGGGTTGAATATTAGGCTGTAAGTTCGGTTGCATATTCGGTTGGGCAATATGTTCGATCTTTGGTTCAATATTCGGTTTGATACTAGGTGGGATATTAACTGGTTGGATGTTTGGTTGAAGATTCGGTCCCACTTTAGGCATGTGGTTGGATACAGGCGCGATCTGCGTTTTACAACCTTTTGGCGGGCCGATAATTACCGTTTTTTGAATGGGGGCCAATGCTTCCTGCACTTTATGTTCATCCAGACAATAGGTGTGAGCCAGTACTTTCGCGGGAGTCAGTCGCAAAATATCAGAGCCGAAGATCGCTTCAGGCACAGGGGCATCAAAGATCGCGAGCAGATGTGTGTGATCTGCCGTCGCCACTTCATAGTGCCACCATCCTTGCGGTACGTTAGCGGTCTGCCCTGGTGTAATGGGGAAGTGAAGCAGTTCATTCGTGAACGGGTTAATGAGAGAAACGACCGCCGCACCGCTGATGCAATAAACAAGCTCGGTCGCGTTTTGATGAATGTGAGGTTCAACGACATTGCCTGCACTCAGAAAAATATCCAATAAAGAGCTGTCGCCCAACGTATTGAGTTGTTTAACCGAAAGTGCATTAATGTAATTATACTCATCTTTCTTGAAAAGCGGATTGTTGCTCAGATCATACGTAAACTGCGTAGTCGGTAAAGTGAAATCCATGTACGAGGTTGCCAAAATAAAACGCCTGCCCTTCGCTCTCGGTTTAGGTGGTACCCTATACCTCAGCGTATGCCCAGCGCCCAGATCGGTGAGCCCATTTCTACTGGGCTAAGTTGCTGTGTCAGCGAGTGAAGAATCCGCATAGGCTGATATCATCAATCCAGACATTGGAGGTTTGTGATATGTCATATGTTCCAGGTGCATCATCAACCCAGCAATCTGTAGGCTATCCTTATCCTTATTATCCGCCACCTCCACCCCCTTACCCTTATCCATACCCCTATCCTTATCCACCGGTAGTGCCTTTTCCTCTTCCTTTTCCCATAGGTGGACTTGGACCATGGTGGCATGGTGGTTATCCAGGACATTATCCGGGATATCCGGGAGGCCCTCACGGCGGCGGTCCAGGAGGACACGGGGGCCATGGCGGACCGGGCGGACCCGGTGGGCCTGGAGGCCCCGGCGGATTTCATGGTCACCGTTTTTTTCAGTGGTAGACGGGAGCCTTTACGTTTTAGTCAAAAAGGCAGGAGCTATTCATGTAGCTCCTGCCTTTTGGCTATTTCATCTTTTTATATCCATAGTGGTGTACAACGAATATCAAGGGCCCTAGTATTCAATCTCATCCATTAGGCTCAAATTGCGGTTAGACATACGGAGAAGCTCCGTAAACGATGATGTAACGTAATAAACAAAGTCTGGATCATGCACATACATAATAATCTGTCCGTATGTCCCCGCCTCTGCTGGATCAAAATCAAACATCAAGTAGAGCGAACCTCCAGCCATTGTGGCAAAAGGAATCCATGATTTATGGAACAAATACGGTTTGATCTCAGGATCTAACTGGCGAATCTCTTCATCCCCGTAATGCTCCTCCAGCTTCTCGTCCACATCACAGAAATATTGTTTGGTCTCGACTATCTCATCAAGTGACATTAGATAGAACGGTTGACAAGGCCTCTGCTCTACATCCCCCGGGTACAACATATGCAGACCATAACCACTGCCATCCGTATGGCGGTAAAAAGCACGGAAATCAGAGGGCAGGCGAACCTCATACAGTTTCTCGAACTGATCAAGTTCTGCCTCGGATACCCCTGACAATTGAAGATACGTGTCATACAATGACCGAATCTCTTCATCTTGTATTTTCAGGTCTAACAGATGGTTCAATTCTATCCGCAGATCATTGATAACAGTATCCACTCCAGACTTCATATCCCGTCACCTTCACCTTTCTGCACACTTCGGTCCAACACATATTGTTCATATCCCCAGAACGCCTCTTGTTCATCGCCGCCTTCAATCAGGATCATAACTGCATACGAGAACAGATTAAGCCATTCCTCCATCACTGCAACCTGCTCATCTGAGATGAGTTGGTTACTGCGAAGCATACCCTCCGGTTCTACAGCCCAAGTCCTCGCCAGATGAGTAATGCTCCATAGGCAAGCGATTACTTCCCGATCCAGTGCTGCACGCGAAAGATCTGGAGCGAGCGTGCGTAATATGCGCATTAATTCATGGAAGTTCTCTTCAATTAATTGACCGCGAAACGGACGTAAGCTACCGAGAAAGCCATGTTCCATTTTCGGATGATTCACATCATCGTGAGCAAAGGCGTGATATTTTAACAACACTATAGCCTCTTGACGTTCCACCCTCATCATCCTTTAGCAAAATCAAATTCATTCATTCAAGGCCTGCCAGTCTATGCTACCAGCGCAGCGGCTCCTGTTCACGCCATAATACGTAACGCTCCCGTTCACGCAACGTACCTGTGCCAATTCCGTATTCGTCCATCCGTTCCGAACCCAGATCAAGGATGTGCAACATACCGCCATATGTTCCCACAGCAAGCTGAGACTGCTCAGGTGACACAGCCAGAGAACAGATCGTTGAGCCCACAAAATGACGCCATAGTTCTTGTCCTTCGCGGTTGATGCAATACAAATAACCGTATGCATCACCAATCACCATGCCTACCTCCATCTCAATCATGGTATACACACGAGCATTCTCTTCCATAATAGGCCACTCTTCATCCTGTTTACGATCAGCAATGCTGTCTAGCGGAACTTGAATCGTTACTCCATTGTAGAAATGGCAGGCGTTAAACCAGACAACTTGATTGTTCTGACTGAATGCTGCACAGTGCGGATAACTCGACTCCGGCTTCACCTGATACGTCTTGTTATTTTCCCGATTCAGCACCGTATGGCTACTCATCTGGCTTCCCCAGGCAATCCAGCGCTCATCCGAAGATACTGCGGCATGTCCCATAGAAAGTTGAGTGTCCTCGTATTCGTACTCCTTAATCTCTGACACATCGGGATGAAGAATACTCACCTGTTCCTGCTCTACCAGATAGATGCCGTAACGGGATTGAAGCAGCAGCGCCTGTCCTTGATCCATGGGGATCAGCTTTTCAATCGTGTTCTCGGGATGTATCGTATCTGCCAGGGATTCAATTTCAGGCAATTGAGCTTTGATTCGATCTTTGATCTTGTCCCACGGGTAGTATGCGACTTGCTCTCCTTCCAGCTTGCGGTCTGGTTCACGAATGACGCGAATACCTTCATGACTCGCCAGAGCTACGTAAGCGCCGCCCGCTGAACAGCCTGCCATGGTGTAATCCGGACTACACCACCATCCCTGCTGATCCATCGTATATACCTGCCCGTTATTCGACAATACTCCTGTATTACAGAGCATCGTATCCTCATTCAAGTAACCTACAACTTGCACGGCCTGCATAGAATCCTGAAAATGATTGCTCAGCGGCCACGTCGCCGCAGGTAATTCTTCTCGAAGACGCTCCACCTCACCTTGAAGATTAGCCTGTTTCACCATTTTCATCACTTTGGAACTGAGCGAATGCCGGGCATCATCTGCCAGTTCAGATTCATCCGGATGCTCTCCCTGAAGCATTTTATGTACAAATGCATTTACATCCCTGGCATACCGCTTGCCTTCCTTACGCCACTGTTCTGCAATTTCTGTATCCAGCCAATCCATAAAATCCCCTCGCTCTCTGCTGTTCTCTATTCCAATGCAGTGCAATGATGTGCCTGCAAAAACTGTTGTATCGCCTGCACCTGCTGCTGCGCTTCTTGCGCCTCCGTTGCATGATTATTTTTTTCATAAAATAAAACTATTTCGCGCTCACTCGCCATATTAAAACGAACATACCCGCCAATCATGGCGCTGAACAGCTTGCATGTATATTCATTATCAATGACCAGATCCCATGAAAAGTGCGACTCGCACAGATCTGCCAGTTCTTTCATCAATATCCCGTTCTCTTTTCCCGTAAAATGATAAAAAATATGTTGCCTCTCCTCGTTCCACGGTTCGAAATACGCAGGTCTGAACGGCTCATCCCTGTGGTAATATCCGCAGTAGATATGGTCAAGAATATCAGCGAAAGACGCCTCTTTCGACGGCCATACCGTAATCTGTTCATCATGCCGCGGGAGCCAAATTAGACCTTCCACATCTGCATGAATAACCAGGAAATCGCCGTCTACTGAACTTCCAATGCTAATGCACTCTTGCAATTGGGACTGGCTGATGACCGTTGCTTCCGTATGCTCCCAAAGATCATATTCTGCAAATGGTTTTAAAACTTCAGGATCCGGCCGCTGAATGTTCATCCAGCCTGAATAAGTTCCTTCTCCGTATTGTTGCAGCCAGCGTTGATAAGCCAAAGGCAGACGAACGGCGTGTTCTTGCTCCACTTGTTGCAACTCCTGATGAGAAACAGGCTTTAACATGTGAGACACGATATACATTCAGCATCAGCTCCTAACATTAGAATCATCAAATTCATAAGATGATGGATAGACAAAACACATTAGGCCAACTCTTCCTGTACGATTTCAGTCTCTACGCCTTTGCGATTACGAATGCGGATGGCAAAAGCATCATAACCATTACGCTTTACTTCATTGAAATGCACTCGTTCACCTGTAATCAGCTCATACGTCCCATCTGACTCCACATCCTCGCCAAACTCTTCATCCCATGGCACGTTGTAATATGCCGTCAGAAATACTTCAAATGTATCCTCACCCTCAACGTCAAGATAAGGACGAAGCGGCCTGTTGTTCAATTCTTCCTCGGGATACGTCTCACACACCATCGCATCGTAACCATGCTTCGCTGCATCAATGAGCAGATAGCGTTCCCCAGTAACCGCGTGTTCTGCATAAACCAACAATGGTGTCATATCATGCCACATAATCAGATCATCTTCATCCAGGTCACCATAATAAAAAATATGAAACTGATCATGTCCATCGCCGGTTTGCAGTTTTCCTTGCCATTCCACTTCATGTGTTTTTTCTGCCGCCACGCTCTTTGTCAGCCCTTGCAGATATACAGGTCCATGCTCTACACCATACATATTCATCATTTTGCCTCCACTTTGTTCATTCGAATTGTGACAACCTTATGCTCATCATCCACGGTCAATTTTACATCAATGCCCAGCTTTTCACGAAACAACGCCGTTATATTCAGGTAGGGATCACGTGCGGCTTCCGTGCCGCGATTGCTAGTCCTGCTCATGCCTTGATGAATGATAGACTTCACCAGCTTATCGTCCCCTTTACCCGTTTGTTCATAGGTATAGATTATCTTTCCCTCACGGTCCAGCAGCGTGATTACCGTAACAAAGTCATTCGCATTGGTATATTTGTTTTCGCTTCGCACATACACATGATCGCTCTGCGAGTAATCGATTTGACCTGCTAAATACGGGTTGTTTCCACCCGGTTGAACTTCGTACTCCTTATAAGCCAATTGAAACAAATACTGTAGACCGCTCGTGTCAATACGGTAATACAGCTGGCGGTCGTCTCCTCGTTTGTCCATTGCTGTATATCCGTTGATGAGCGGCCATGTCTGATAAGATTTACCTTCGACATCCACAGCAACGGCGTAGCCTGATAACACCTTTTCTTTTTGAAATACACCATACGTCTCCATAATAAAATAAGCAGGTATGCACATCATGGCAAACACAAACAGAAAAACACTAAATTTAATTCGCTTATTCATCTTTTTTCCCCTGTTCCTGATGATAATCATTTATCTGACGTTATGCTGCATCTTCCTTAACACGCGGGTTACAGCTTCCCTGTTCTTGGCCTCCTTGATGTAGACAGGGATACTGTGTGATGCAGTCTTCTGAGATCTGCCTCCATATTTCACACGTAAATCAGCCGATACATACTGCAGAAGATAATTGAGATGTTTCCGATTGACCGCCCAGATCTGTTTGCCTCGAATGTGGTCCAGAAAATAGAGTTCCAGACCAAAAAGCGGGTCCCTGCCCTTTTGAATTTCGTTGTAATAACCTCGACTGACCTGCCTTTTGTGCAGTGTAGCTCGATTGTTCGCCCCGCAGTGTGGACATGTAATATGGACTAGCGGATGAGGTGTCATCTTCTCATCTGTTACCAGCACCGTAAACCACCGCTCACATACTGTACAATATCCCTTAGCTGCATACTCGTAGTCAGCTTCTTTGACTGCATGAGCGTAGCACTGACTACATCTCCACTGCACTTTTCCATTAGAGCGTTCTATGTAAGCGTACCCGCCGCATTCTGGACATTTGACTTCAACTCGCTCTCCCCGGTAAAGCACAGAATAAAAGCTGTATTTGTATGCCCCTTCGTCTTCGAAACGTTTCACATTTACCCTCTCCTTTCATTGAACCTTACGCTGAAATAGTCGTTTATCCCACATTGTTCCAAATGAGCCGTTAATAAAATTATATGAAACTCTTTACCCAAGCACAACAAATGCTGGCACATTGTCTAAAAATAACGCCCTTGGTCCTACACAAATGTGTGCTTCATCACACCGATGATCCCATCGATATCGTAATCTGGACTTAGGAGATTCCTGAAATATTACTTGCACAAGTTCGTTTTTGTGAAAATCATCACTTGCTAATTGAAAGGTTGTGAATCTATGCTCTCGTTTCCCAACATTTATAAATACACGCTGATCCTGACCATCTTCACTGCTGCACTCTCTCATTGCAGTTCGACAAGTCCAATTCAGCAGAGCCAAAATGAAGAAGCCTTTTCAAGCACTGCACCCAGCCAGCCGCCCGTTGATCCGGTTATTCGTAGAGATGGCCAAACCGTATATATCGAAATGACCTCTCAAGTGACCGATATTGAAATTTCAAAAGGAGTCATCTATAACGCCTGGACGTTTAATGGAACGTCACCTGGCCCAGTCCTGCGTGTGAAGGAGGGCGACACGATCGTTTTTACGTTGAAAAATAAAGATACGCGCATGAATCACTCGATGGACATGCATGCCGTTCATGCTTCTCCGAGCAGTAAATTCATTGATGTCATGCCGGGGGAAGAAGGTACTTTCACTTATCCGGCCTCCAATCCTGGCGTATTTATGTATCACTGCGGTAGCAAACCAACTCTAGCTCACATTGCCAACGGCATGTACGGCATGATCATTGTTGAGCCCAAAGCAGGATATCCTTCGGATCACCTCGTTGATCGTTCGTATACCCTTGTGCAGAGCGAATGGTACAAAGAGCACGATTACAATTCATTTGTTAACGGGGAACCCGAGTATGTTGTTTTTAATGGCAATACCTTTACTTTGAAAGAACATCCCTTACTGGCCAAAGTAGGAGATACCGTGCGCATTTATGTCAGTAACGCTGGTCCAAATGAAGTCTCTTCCTTCCATGTCGTAGGGACGATTATGGATCGTGTATACAAGGACGGCAATCCAAGAAACATCGAGTATGGTATTCAGACCGTTATGTTACCTGCCAGCGGAGGCGCAGTCGTTGAATTTACTGTCACCGAGGAAGGCGACTATCCCATCGTAACCCACCAATTCAAACATGTAGACAAAGGTGCTTCTGCCGTACTCCGTGTCACGAAAGATGGTAAAAATCACGGTGGTAAGACCATGGCTCATTAATATACAAAGAGGTGACTAAGAAATGATTTGTACCCATGGAAAAAACGATGCCTGTTTCACCAAAGTTTCGCTTTTTCAGCATCTGGAACCTGCGGACGCTACATTGCTGACCTCGCTTCTCCATACCCAAAAATATCATAAAGGAGAATATATCGTGCAAGAAGGCGAACGTTCAGACACCCTCTTTGTGATACATCAGGGCAGTGTAAAGCTCTCCAAGTATAATGAGAATGGTAAAGAACATATTATTCGCTTTCTGTTCTCCGGTGATTTTTTCGGACAGAATTCATTACTGCATCAGACACCGCATCAATCGAATGCGGAGGTTCTTGAGACCTCGTCGATATGTTCTATCCGCAAAGAGGATTTCGACCAATTACTTGAGCAAGACCCCAAACTTGCTTACCATTTCCTGCTTGCCATCACCCGTCTGCTCAATGAGACCGACGAGTGGAACAGCTCCCTCAGCGCTATGACGACGGAGCAGAAAATTGCAAAGCTTCTTCTCGATTTCCATAACCGGAATCATGCCAACCCTGAGATCCGACTGCCTGTTTTCAAAAAGGATATAGCCTTGCTCTTAGGAATTACTCCAGAGACGTTAAGCCGGAAATTAAACATGATGCAACATCAAATGCTGCTTCAAGTAAACGGCAATGAAATTCGGATTCTGCAGCTACAAGAGTTGAAAGATATGATCTCCTGATCGATTCATCGTCTGCTTGCATATGTAAACTATTTAACCCAGGTTGTGAGTATCGTCACAGTGAACGTCCGATTTACAGTATAAAGTGAATAACAAGAAAAGAATTTTCAGGAGGTTAACCTTATGACGACTACCGTTGTTAAATTGGACAAACAACTTATTATGCATAAAATGCAGGAGCTATGCTCCCTATTGTTACAGGATGAAGGCTACAAAGAGATGCGTGAGATGATCGACCAATTTGCCGCAGATGAACAAGCGACAGAGCAGTATGAACGCTTCATGGAGAAACATCAGGCCCTTGAAGAGAAAGAACGTCAAAATATTGAGTTGCTCGAATCCGAGATTAAAATCTACGAAGAGGAAGAACGAGCGCTTTACGATCATCCGCTGATTCGCAGATTTATCTATGCACAGCGTGAGTTCAGCCAATTGCATCAGCAGATCAGCAACTATTTTACTAAATCCGTTGAATTGAATCGGCTACCAGAAGCCAAAGAACTAGGTAAAGAAGCCTGTGGTTGCGGTGGAAGCTGCTCGGGTCATTAATTTCAATATAAAGTTGAAACTCCATCATCAATCTATAAGAAAAGAGTATCCCATTCAGAATTGAACTGATTAGGATACTCTTTTGCTTTGATAGATTCAGACTTCGGTTTGATACGATAAGAGTTTTATATGATGTTTCAGAGTACACCCAAACTAAATATCCAGCAGCAAGGACACCAGCAGTCCCATCGATGCGATCAACCCGACCACAGGCCCTCCTTCTTCAAAAGCCTCAGGCATCATCGTTGAACAAAGCATAGCTATGATACCCCCTCCGGCAAAAGCGCCAATCGCTGCTCCGATCTCTTTCGGAAGCTGTTCCAGAAACAGATACCCGCCCATTGCGGCAAGGGCAGAGATCAGCAATACACCAAGCCACATCAGTAGAATTTTGCCTTTGCTATATTTGCTATTTTTCAGTCCTGCCGTACTAGACAACCCTTCAGGAATATTGCTGACAAAGATCGATACCACCAGCACCACACTGACACCTTTACCTGCTAGCAAACTGGCACCCAGCATGATCGATTCGGGAATGGCATCCATCACTGTGCCTGCAAATATGCCGAGTCCACTTTGCTGGCTTGAATCTTTTTTGCTGGAACGTTTCCGATCGGACCCGCCTTTGGCCGAGATGAGCCAATCAAACAGGGTATACACCACAGCTCCTGCGGTAAAACCGACAGCAGTTGGCAACATGCCTCCATCATTCAATGCATCTCCAAGAAGCTCAAACGTTGCTGCACCAATCAGAGTGCCTGTTCCAAAAGCCATAATCCAACCGATAACCCTTTTCGGAATCTTCATGAATAATGCGGCAAGAGCACCAATTACAACCGCTGAGGCGGAGATGCCGCCCCACATCAATGCAGTCCACATTCGGGTAGGCCCTCCCTTTTTCCAGATCGTTTTATCTCCCATTAACCCGGCGTGACAGATTAAAAACAATCACCTGTTTCAATAGATTCTATTTTCAGACTGCGCTGTATGCTAAAGAAAGCAGCCCCGTCAGGAGCTGCCTCATGTCATGCCGTATCTTGTAATCTGATCTGTTTCCGCTAACCCGCCAGCTTACTCGGCATCCGGATAAGGATTGATCTTCTGGATCGTTCCGTCTTCGTTGTATTTCAACTCGGAATATTTAACGCAGCGTTTATGGTTGACGCCTTCCGACAGGGAGCTGTCGTGATAGAACAGATACCACTTGTCTTCGACTTGCACAATGGAATGGTGGGTTGTCCAGCCGATAACTGGAGAGAGAATCTCACCCTTGAATGTGAACGGCCCCATCGGGTTCTTGCCGATCGCATATACGAGCTTATGCGTGCTTCCTGTAGAGTAGGACAGGTAGTAATAGCCGTTATATTTATGCATCCATGGGCCTTCAAAATATCTCCGTTCCTCATCCCCAGCCAGAATTGGATTCCCATCTTCATCGACAATGGATATCTCGACAGGTTTATCCTGGAAGGACAGCATGTCGTCGCTGAGCAGGGCAACTTGTGGTCCAAGCGCCGGCTGGTCAGGAGCCGGTCCTTCTGCATCTGGTACGAAGCTTCCGGTCTGCCATTTTTCCAGCTGGCCTCCCCAGAGTCCACCGAAATAGATGTATGACTGATTGTCATCATCCACCAGTACGGCCGGATCGATACTGAAGCTGCCTTCCATGTAATTCGGCTGCGGCGTGAACGGCCCTGCCGGAGACTCTGATGTTGCCACACCCAGACGGAAGATGTCGTCATGATCACGTGCCGGGAAGAACAGGTAATAGGTATTGTTCTTATAAGCAGCATCCGGAGCCCAGAGCTGCTTGGAAGCCCACGGAATATCTCTCAGATGCAACGCTTCGCCGTGATCGACTACCGGGGAATCGAAGTTGTCCATCGAGAGCACATGATAGTCTTCCATTTTATACTGGTCACCGTTATCGTTGCTCGGCTCGTCATGATCGAGGTCATGGGAAGGATAGATATAGATTTTGCCCTCGTAGACATGGGCGGACGGGTCCGCAGTGAAGATGTGGGTTACAAGCGGCTGGTGGGGCTTAGGTAAATGTTGTTGGTTCATAAGGCATCTCCTTTGGTATTGGAATAATAGAATCCTTCATAAATAAGTAGGACTAGCGTTCTTTATACCGTTGCCCGAGGCGTGAAGTTCAGAACTAAGACCGTCTCCATCATGAGATGGTACTGCTGAGGCACGCGAACATGGGAGGCCCCTCATCGTCCAGCGTGTAGGACTTCCTGCTCGGTCCGGAAATAGCGCTCAAATATCCGGCGATTTCGGGATTACGGTAATTCATTGAATGCAGCGTACCTCCCTCTAAAATCAAAGCAAGCGCTTACAATATCTAGTGTAATTGTACTAGATCCGTTTGTTCTTTCCTATACTCATACTTAAGATCTTCCCCCGAAAAAATGTATAATTCCCCCTATCCGATTATACTGGAATTAAACACCTATTGCTCGCGTTTTACTTACTTGGTGAACATTTTTTGGTCGATGTTGGCTGCAAAAACGGATATATGCTTTATTGCTAATTCCGGCGTCAACCTTTGGCAATATGTCGTGGTAGGCATAAAACGTTAGAGGACGGATCGTTTACAGCGATCAGTCCTCTAATGTTTTTTTGAATAGCGACTTCAATGGGAATATGTTCTTGTCCCTGGGCATGTCTTCATGGTTAGTAAACGTTCAGCATCATTCCATGTCAATCCGATGACGATGTGACCTATGTCACCTGATGTGGACTTAAATCACGTTATGATAACATGATGTGATTTATAGCAGGATAAACCAGAGCAGAAACTGCACCGCTCCAATGATCTCAATGATGCCCACCTTCATAGGACGTAGAGTTTGACCTGCATATCGGAACGCTCTCGCAGCAGAATAGACGAAGGCCAGCCCCATCCATGGATACCCAACGATAGCCGGAATGAATAGCAGTGTAACATGCACAAGTCGTGACAACCTGATCCAGCGAGGATTGTTGCGTTCCCGAAAGACAGATTTCACAAAGAACGTACTTCCTGTAAAATGTAAAAAGGAAAATAATACAACGATCAACATGCCATAATCCCATTCACCACTGCCAATTAAATAAGCTGCTGCTCCGCCAAGGGAGAACACTAACATCGCACAAAGGTCATTGGTCAGTGACCTTTCTGCCTTATGTCTCACATGCCAGATGTTAACCAGGAGTAGGCCTACGAGCATAGGGCCAAACCATAACAGCGAGGATTGCCCAACGACGGCCGGTATGAGACAGACCAAAGCTACCGTGCCGTATATGGCCGCCCATGTGTACAAGCGATGCCGATTCGCGTTTCGTTTGAGCGATTGCAGCAAAGGATATGCGGTCAGATATAGGCCAAGCCAGGCTATGAACAGAGGTACATGAAGCCACTGGGGACTACTTGCCGCCACACCGACGAGGAAAGGCACACTAACCATCGCCCACCCACCGTGCTCATGAGGGATAACGATTGGTTTTAGGTTCGTACTTGCATTGATTTTCAATTCAATCATAACCTCCTATCCGATTTACCATTACAAAATTAGAGCTTTAGAGAGGATGAACTCGTATGACTCGGGTAAATAAAGAAAACGCAGCTGAATTTCTGCAGCAATTCCCAATATTTCAGGATCTCAGCCCTGAAGAGTTGAAACAAGTCGAAGAAATCGCCATATCCCGCAGCATCAGCAAAAAAACAGTGATCTTTAGTGAAGGCAGTGAAAAAGAAGCGGTCTTCTTCATCCGTACCGGCATTGTCAAAGCGTACAAAACAGACGAAAACGGACATGAACAGATTGTCTCCTTTCTCAAAACAGGAGATATGTTCCCACATACCGGATTTTTCAATGCGCATCCATACCCCGCTACCGCTGTTGCGATTACTCCGACAAGTCTGCTAGCGATTCCTGTCCGTCATTTTGAACGGCTCATGCTCAGCACACCTTCCATTGCCATCAAAATTATGCGTGTACTTGGCGATAAAATACGCGAATTACAAGATAAGTTACAAGTGCTTTCCGGTCAGGATGTGCGTAATCGTGTACTCTCCTTTCTTCTCATGCTGGCAGAGCAACATGGTCAGCAACAAGCAGATAAAATTGTCATCAATCTGCCCATGACCCACCAGGAATTCGCTAATTCCATAGGAACGACAAGGGAGACAGCCAATCGACTGCTGAACCAGCTTGCGAAAGATGAATTGCTTGAGGTTGATCGTAGTCGCATCATCATTCATAACCTGCAGGCTTTAAAGGAACAACGAGACGCCTGAGCATAACGATAAGCCGCTGCATGCATTTTGCTTATTCTTTTTTCTTTCTTCTTACTTCTATCCGAGTGTGGAGACTGCCACTTGTGCAAAAAGAGACCTTAACTACTGTAAATCAAGTTAAGGTCTCTTGCTGTATGTTGGATCACTTTTTCAAAACCTGTTCCGTTTATGTGATTTGCTCAGGCAATCGTAAGATCGGGTTTACTCATGTCACTGAACATACCGGCGTAATATTTGACTTCCCCAGCTTCATTACGAATCGCTGTAATACTAAGCCATTCCTGATAGACCTCACCGTTTTTCTTCCGGTTCCAGATCTCTCCCTGCCAGTATCCTTTATCACGCAGTTCCTGCCACAACTGATCATAGAACTTTTTATCCTGCTTGCCTGATTTCAGCATGCTTGGCTTCTGTCCTACCGCTTCTTCAGCTGTATAACCTGTAACTGCCGTGAAGGCTGGATTCACAGAACGAATAACACTGTTCGTATCTGTCACCAGAATCGCTTCAATTGTATTCTCCAAAATGCTGGCAGACAGTTGAAGTTTCTCCTGATAGAACATCCAGATGACAAGCACGAGACTTACCAGTGCAATCTGGGATAACGCCATGAATCCAATCGCATAATGCCCTGTCATACTGTACAACAGTGTCAGCATCAATGGAGGGAAGAAACCACCCAAACCACCCATAGCTGAGATCATACCATTCGCGATTCCTGCTTGTTTGACGAAATACATTGGCACCAATTTGAAAATCGTACCGTTACCTGTCCCCGCGCAAAGCGCAACTGTCAGACAGCCTACTGTATAGATATAGAAGGATGGCGCGAAGGATAACACAATCGCCGCTACCGTCAATCCGCCAAATACAAACATTAATATTTTGAACGGATTAAATTTATCACCCAGCCATCCGCCAACCGGACGCATAATTGTTGCGACCAGGATGAATCCTGCGGTGCGAAGTCCGGCATCAACCTTATCCATCTGGAAATTGGTTACCAGGAAATTCGGCAAGTAGACGGTGAACGCCACAAATGAACCAAACGTTAGGAAATAAAAAAGACACAAGAGCCACAGCTTGTTATTGCGTGATACATCTTTTAGCTGCTGCATCAGAGGAAGGGTGACACGTGTTTCTTTTTTGTCTCCCAAAGCAAAGTTGAGTGCCGCCATACCAATTAAAAGAATACTGTAAAATAATACGGTTTTGGACCAACCCACCTGAGCAGCAACCAAAGGAGCTCCAAACGCCGAAAGCGCCGTACCCAGGTTACCAATACCATAGATCCCGTTAACAAAACCGTGACGCTCTTTGGGATAATACTTCGGTAATGAGGTTACTCCAACTGAGAACACAGCTCCACCGATCCCGAGGAAAAATCCCCCAATGACCAGATCACTGAAAGATGTTGCGCGGCTTACCCACCATACTGGAGCGAGTAACAATACAAAGCTGATCATGAAAATGTTACGTGCCCCGTATCGGTTCGTCCAATACCCAATCGGAATACGGGCAATCGAACCGATCAATACCGGAATAGCCGTTGCCCAAGCCAGCTGTGATGACGTAAGTACGATGTCTTCTTTAATGAAAGGCATGAGTGATGACAGAATCACCCATACCATGAAACCGAGAATCAGACTTGCGGTTTGCAAGGGCAGTTGAACTTTACCTTTTTGTTGCATTTACATCGCCCTTTCCTTATGTTGTTCTTGATTCTGATTCGGATACACGGCTCCGTCTCTTCTGCGATACAGCACGTAGCTACGTCTGAGATATCCGAGAGGCATACTCAGCATGTGAACGAGACGTGTGAATGGGAACACACAGTACAGCACAAATGTAAGCAAGATATGAACTTTGAAGTTCATGGGCACAGTTTGCATTAGAGCCGGATCAGGTTGGAAGACCAGAAGTCCACGCAACCATGGATTAATCGTTGTACGATAATCAAACCCACTGTGGTTTACCGCATTAGCGGATGTTGCCAGAATGCCAGTTACAATAACAATAATCAACATGGCGAGGGCCAGCCAATCCCCAACGCTGCTTGTTGCGCGCACTCTACGAGCCGTATAGCGGCGTACCAACAGAATAACCAAACCGGCAAATGCAATAATTCCTGCCGGTAATCCGCCGAACACAGCGCCCATATGATAGGCTTCGTCACTCAGACCAATCCAGTGGTAAAATTCGATCGGTACTAGCAAACCGGCAATATGTCCGCAGATGACGGCGAAAATGCCGATGTGGAAGAGTAAACTTCCCCATCGCAGCATACGTTTCTCCAGCATCTCACTTGATTTGGATGTCCAACTAAACGGATTGGTTACATATCTCCAGATGGTCGCTGTGATACAAAACACGATGACCATATACGGGAGAGCACCCCATAACATGAATTCCAGTGTACTCACCGACTGCCCCTCCTCATCAGCTCAACGATCTCGTTCAGACCGCCAAGCGGTTGTTTCTGTTCTTCTTTGCTTGGTTCAGGTACGTCCGAAACAGACGGCTCGGGCATCACCTGTAACATCAGCGTAAGGAGCGGCCCGTATGGACTGTTTTGTCCTGCAATACTTTCGGTCATCGATACCAGTGCTTTATGGCAACTGTCCAGAACTCCAATGGCATCCTGCTCCGGAGCCTCGGCAATGAATTCAAGCACCATGGGCAAGTAATCCGGGAGTTCGGTAGCTTCCATATAGAAACCAGCCGCTTCATATCTGCGCTTCAAATCAATCAGTGCTGGCCCGCGATCCCTCTCATCGCCATGCAAAGCATACGTCAGATAGAGATTCGATTTTTTATCAAAGTCAAAAGAACGAACATACGCGTCTTGCCACCGTATGGCATCTAGAGCCTGAGCACTACTGATGAAGGTTAACACGGTCTGCTTCACTTCTTCATCAGAGATCGAAAGAACGGCTTCCTGTACGCCTTGTAATCCCTCTCTCCACTCGGTATCCGGATATTGCAGCAGATAGGAGATCAGTTTGCAGACCATTCGTCTTGTTTCCGTGTCGTACACCGGCTTAACGATTGGTTCTGGATCGATATCAATTGTCATCGTTGTTGTCTCCTCTCCTATGAGAATACGCCGCAAGAACCCGGGCCGCCTGCAAAGTCAAGACCGCAGCGGCCTTGTTCACTGAAGAGATCCGCCACTTCCTCACGGTGAGCTGGCGGGATCACAAAACGATCATCGTATTTCGCGATAGCGAGCAGACGATACATATCTTCAACTTCCTGCGCACTCATGCCTACCATATCCAACAGGTCGGACTCACTTGTTTTGCCGGTTTGCTGGTTACGCATATGAATACGCATTACAGCCATTTTGCGCAGTACTTCACGAATACGTCCTGTATCTCCAGCAGTAAGCAGGTTCGCCAGATATTCAACCGGAATACGCATGTTATCAATCGCCGGGAAAATATCGTTTGCTTCGAGCGAGCTTCCTTGGCCTTCTACCCGGTTCGTGATCGGGCTCAGCGGCGGAATGTACCATACCATTGGCATCGTGCGGTATTCAGGGTGCAGTGGAAGTGCGATCTTCCAGTCAATCACCATTTTGTAGATCGGGGACTGCTGCGCTGCTATAATCCAGTCCTCTGGAATGCCTGCTGCCCGTGCTTCACGGATGACTTCAGGATCATTCGGATCAAGGAAAACATCCATTTGTGACTCATACAGATCCTTTTCATTCTCAACCGATGCTGCCGCTTCAATGCGGTCTGCATCATACAGCATCAGACCGATATAACGGATACGCCCAACGCAAGTTTCGGAGCAGATCGTTGGCAGACCCGCTTCAATCCGCGGGAAGCATAGTGTACATTTTTCGGCTTTGTTCGTCTGCCAGTTGAAATATACTTTTTTGTAAGGACAACTGGATACACAGAATCTCCATGCACGACAAGCATTCTGGTCAACCAGTACGATACCGTCCTCTTCCCGTTTGTACATGGCACCTGATGGACAAGAGGACACACAAGACGGGTTCAGACAGTGTTCACAGATTCGCGGCAGGTACATCATAAATACCTGTTCAAAATCCATTTTGATCGATTCCTCGACACCTTTCATGTTCGGGTCTTCCATCCCCGTTATATGAGCACCGGCGAGGTCATCTTCCCAGTTTGGACCCCATTCGAGGTTCATGTACTCTCCCGTGATTTGGGATTTCGGTCTTGCGACAGGCTGGTGTTTTTTCTCCGGACTGTTGGTCAGTTTTTCGTAATCATAAGTCCAAGGCTCGTAGTAGTCGTCAATCGTTGGTTGATCCGGGTTGTGGAAAATGTTAAGCAAACGTCTGGCACGTGTACCGGATTTCAGCTCCAGCTTGCCATTTTTCATCTCCCAGCCGCCGCGATAACGCTCCTGATCCTCCCATTGTTTCGGATAACCGACACCCGGTTTCGTTTCGACATTGTTAAAATACATGTACTCTGCACCTGGACGATTCGTCCAGGTGTTTTTGCATGTAACGCTGCATGTATGGCATCCGATACATTTGTCCAGGTTCATGACCATACTGACTTGTGCTTTAATCTTCAAGCCAATCCACCTCCTGCAGTTTTCTAATGATGACGTTCAGGTCACGCTGGTTGCCTGTAGGGCCATAATAGTTGAAACCATAACTTAACTGGGCATAACCACCGATCATATGCGTTGGTTTCACATGAATACGAGTCGGACTGTTATGCGTACCACCGCGTGTCTGTGATATTTTCGTACCCGGAACGTTAATGTGACGGTCCTGAGCGTGATACATAAAGGCTACTCCGCGTGGAATCCGGTGCGTAACAACTGCTCTTGCCACAACGACCCCGTTACGGTTGAAACATTCGATCCAGTCATTATCCACCAGGCCGGCGTCCTCAGCATCTTCATGATTCATCCAGATCGTTGGGCCACCACGGAACAATGTCAACATCGGCTGTGCATCATAGTACATACTGTGAATGGACCACTTGTTATGCGGTGTCATGTAGTTCAATACGATTTCTTTGCCGCCCTCGATCGGACGTTTGCTGTTTGGATGGAACGGTGTATGTTTCAGAATCGGTTTGAAGGTCGCCAGCGTCTCACCGAACTCACGCAGCATCGCATGGTCGATATAAAACTGTTGTCTGCCCGTCAATGTCCGCCATGGAATCAGACGCTCTACGTTGGTTGTAAACGGTGAATACCGCCGTCCGCCTTTTTCCGATCCGCTGAATGCAGGTGATGTAATGACTGTTTTCGGTTTTGAAGTAATCTCATCAAATGTGAAACACTCCTCCGAGCGCTCTTCTGCCAGATCCTTCAAGTGCAGTGCCGTCTTCTTCTCAAGTGACTCCCACGCACGTACAGCCATCTTGCCGTTTGTGGTGGTAGAGAGCGTCAGAATTGCTTCAGCAACGTTGCGATCTGTACTCAGATCTGGACATCCTTGTCCAATACCATCTTTTCGGTTAACACCGAGAATGCCTTTCAACTTCTCATACTCCTCGGTTGCAGACCATGAGATCCCCTTCGTACCAATCGGTTTATCCTTCACATTAGGTCCGAGACTGATCATTTTGTTGTAAACCGCAGCATAGTCACGTTCTACCACATGAATATGCGGCATCGTTTTACCCGGAATGGCTTCACATTCTCCTGCACTCCAGTCTTTGATTTCACCATACGGTTGCGCGAGTTCATCCGGTGAATCATGCAGCAGTGGTGTAGTCAAAATCTCCTTCTGCGGTCCGTCGAACTGCTGTGCAGCCATGTCGGAGAACACACGAGCAATCTCCTTGAACGTATCCCAGTCGGAACGGGATTCCCACTGTGTGGCTACTGCCGGGTTGAACGGATGCACGAACGGGTGCATATCCGTACTGCTCAGGTCGCTTTTTTCATACCATGTGGCAGCTGGCAGTACGATATCGGAATACATTGCTGTACCCGCCATACGGAAGTCCATATTGACCATAAGATCCAGCTTGCCTTCCGGAGCATGTTCCACCCACTCCACATGCTCTGGACGAAGTCCCAGATCATCATCATTCAGCAATCCGTTCGTGGCACCAAGCAAATGCTTGAGGAAATACTCGTGTCCCTTACCTGAGCTTGAGATCAGGTTTGCTCTCCAGACAAACAACACACGCGGGAAATTCGCCGGGTCATCAGGCTGTTCAATGGAGAATTTCAGATTTTTATTTTGCAGTTCGGATGCCACGTAAGCTCCGATCTCTTCATTCGTCTTTGCTCCCGCATCCAGTGCATCCTGATGCAAATCAATCGAGTTCCGGTTAAATTGCGGATAAGACGGAAGCCAGCCCATGCGTGCAGCCATAACATTATAGTCAGCAACGTGCTCGAAGCGCGGATCACCCTCAAGTGCCGAGGTCAGCTCTCCGACCTTAGTCTCCTCATATCTCCATTGATCTGTTGCAAAATAGAAGAAGGAGGTACCATTTTGCAGACGCGCAGGTCCACTCCAGTCACGCGCAAACGCAATCGTCTGCCAGCCTTCCGCCGGACGTAGTTTCTCCTGACCTACATAGTGAGCCCAACCACCACCGTTAACCCCCTGACAGCCTGTCATCAGCAGCAGGTTGATAATGGCACGATAGATTACGTCAGAGTTGTACCAGTGGTTGATGCCGGCACCCATAATAATCATAGAGCGACCTTGTGTATCCACGGCATTTTGTGCAAACTCACGTGCGATCTGAACGACGGTATCCCGGTCAACCCGGGTGATTTTTTCCTGCCAAGCAGGTGTAAATGGTTTATCCTCTTCCGCTTCCAGAACGACTCCTGCAACGATTTCAGTAGAGTCTGCTGAACGCGTCATTTCACGATCAACCCCATACTTCGCCAGCACGAGATCGTAAACCGAAGTAACCGTAATCCAGCGATCATCAACCCAGATGCGGCGAACCGGGATTTGACGTTCCATTACGTGACTTCCTTCGTCATCGAAGTAAGGCAGTTGCACGGTTACGAGATCATGGTGCACACCGAGCATGGAAAGTCTTGGATCAATCGGCTCGCCGGTATCCACCTGCTCCATTTTGAGATTCCATGTACCTTCTTCACCCCAGCGGAAGCCCATACTGCCTTTTGGAATCGCATAGGATGCCGTATTTTCGTCATATACAAGGGTCTTCCATGCCATGTTGTTGCCCTGGATGCCCAGGTCTTCCCCTAGCAAGAAACGGCCTGCAATGTTTGCGCCATCCTTCTCTTCCACAATCAACAGATTCGGGAAGTCCGTATATTGCTTCGCATAGGACATGAAGTACTCCGTAGGATGATCCAGATAAAATTCTTTCAGGATGATGTGCCCCATTGCCATGGCAAGCGCGCCATCTGTTCCTTGTTTTACGGACATCCACGTGTCTGCAAACTTCACATATTCCGCATAATCCGGACTGATGGATACCACTTTTGTTCCCTTGTAACGGGCTTCAGCGAGGAAGTGGGCATCCGGTGTACGGGTCATTGGCAGGTTGGAACCCCAGACCAAAATGTATCCTGAGTTGTACCAGTCACTACTCTCCGGCACGTCTGTCTGATCTCCCCAGATTTGCGGGGATGCCGGCGGCAGATCCGCATACCAGTCATAGAAACTGAGTAGTGGTGAACCCACCAGAGACAAGAAACGGGATCCGGCAGCGTAACTGACCATGGACATCGCTGGAATCGGGGAGAAACCAATGATGCGGTCGGGGCCGTAATCTTTGATCGTATGAATCATGGAAGCAGCAATAATCTGTGTTACTTCGCCCCATGATGCACGAACCAGTCCACCTTTACCGCGTACCGATTTGTATCTCTTCACTTTGACCGGATCATTCGCGATACTTTGCCATGCTTTTACTGGATCGCCATGAGTCTTCAGGGCCTCACGCCACATTTCAAGGAGCGCACCACGCACGTAAGGATATTTCACACGTAATGGGCTATAGAGATACCATGAGAAGCTTGCTCCACGCGGACATCCACGCGGTTCAAAATCAGGCATATCAGGTCCGGTTGATGGATAGTCCGTCGCCTGTGTTTCCCATGTCACGATGCCATCTTTCACATAAATCTGCCAGCTGCACGAACCCGTGCAGTTCACGCCGTGTGTGGAACGCACCACTTTATCATGCTGCCAACGACGGCGATACACATCTTCCCAGTCCCGGTTTACCGGGGACATCTCACTCCAGCCTTCCGCGTTTTTTTCACGTTTGGCAAAATACTTCAGTTTGCCCATCCAGGGCATGCTTTTGCTGCTCATTGTTGTCCTCCCACAATTGTGACCTGTTGATGCTGGTCTTCCTATCCTCCAATCTGCGACATATGCCGCAGCGTAGGTGTTCCGTTAATCTCTTGCCCTTTTAAGGCTTTTACCATGTCATGAGTTTCGGGTTTGGAGCCGAGCGCCTTGTAAAATAAATCCTGCACCGCTTTGTCGTCACCAACGAGCGGGCGAACATTGTACTCATCTGACCAGTACAGACAAGGCTTAATGTTACCGTCGGCCGTTAAGCGGAGCCTGTTGCAGCTACCGCAGAAATGGCTGCTGACCGGATGAATCAGCCCGAATGTTCCAGCGGCTCCAACGATCCGGTAACTATCTGCTGGGCCATTGCCATACACATCACCGCAACTTTCGTAGTTCCACTTGGTTCCGCAAGTCTTCAGTACATGTTCAAGCGGCAAATAACTCGACTTCCAACCGGTTCCACTGTCTCCGATGGGCATGTATTCAATAAAACGAATATCAATTGGAGCTTCCAGCGTCATGCGTAGAAAATCTTCCACCTCATCGTCATTTACACCCTTCATCAGTACAACGTTTAGCTTGATGGGCTTGAATCCAGCCTTTTGACTGGCTTTGATGCCCTCCAGCACGCGATGTACCTTACCGCCCCGTGTAATACGCGCAAATCGCTCCGGCTTGAGCGAATCCAGACTAATGTTCACGCGTGTCAGACCTGCCGCTTTCAGCATCTCGGCATGAGCTGCCAAAAATATGCCATTGGTTGTCAATGCAATGTCTTCAATCCCTGGAATAGCGGATAACATCGCAACCAGTTGATCCAGCCCCTTGCGAACGAGAGGTTCTCCGCCAGTCAATCGCAGTTTCCGTATGCCTAGCGGAGCAAGTGCCTGGACAATCGATGTAATTTCTTCATAGGACAAAATGCGTTCTGTCGGTTCAAACTGCATTCCTTCTTCCGGCATGCAATACACACACCGCAGATTGCAACGATCCGTAACGGATATACGCAAGTAATCGTGCACACGTCCAAAAGGGTCTATTAGTTTTGATTCCATACACGTACCTCCTTTCTCTCGGGTGCTGTCATGACATTGGCTGATGGAAAAACACTCGCTTCCTCACATGTATTGTCAATCATGGGCTAAGCATAATGATGTCTGGCCTTGCTAACTGTGCAAAATATCACAAGAACTGAAACATAACGCACAGTTGCACATTTATGAAAGCTCCGCAAGCCTTTTCCGAACAGGATTTCAGTCCAAATAAGGCGAGATTATGACAAAAATAAAGGTGTGAGCAGGCTCACACAGCCCCGCTGTCTGCTTTTCTATAATCAAGTTGCAACACCACACTAATCCCAATTTGGAGGAATGACCCATGAACACATACGCTGCAAGCATTAATGCCACAGAGTATCCACCTCATTTGAAACATAAAATTATCTTTGAAACGTTTGAAGCTCTTCAGCCTGAGGAAGCGATGTTACTCGTTAACGATCACGATCCAAAACCGCTCCGCTTCCAGTTTCAATCGACACATCCTGACGGCTTTGACTGGGAATATATCGAACAAGGTCCTATAACGTTTCAGGTCAAAATCACTAAACGATAGATTGGAGTTGAACGGGAATGGCGCATGTTGAAATCATGAACGAGACTACACTGCGTCTGACGCTGGGACTCGAAGATGCTGTATCCATGATTCAGATCGCTCAGCGTGAGCAGGCAGCCTATGCACAGGAGATCATTACGATTTACGAGAAAATGCCCGTGTTCGAATTCACTCATTTCTGCTTCTATGCCTATGACAGTGCGAGACTGTTTGAGCGTGTGCTTGAGATGGACCCCAAAACCTATCTCTCCTTCTCCCTGGATGCACCTGATTCATTCTTCTATGCCCTGTACGGAGGCATGGCCGCTTTATATGAATCTTCGATCAAGCTGGTTCAGCAGACGCAAGCAGCTACGGCAGTCAGCACCGAAACGGATGTGAACGTTCATGCTTGAAACCGACGTTAATATTGTTGAACTGGACGTACGCCCTCATCTGAGCAAAAAACTGGAGCCTTTTCAGCTCATTATGGATACCGTTAAAGAACTGAAACACGAAGACGTGTTCGTCCTGCATGCGCCGTTCAAGCCGACTCCTTTGCTTGGCATTCTGAAAATGAAAGGATACTCCAGTACATCGGAGCGTCTGGAATCCAATCATTGGGTGACCACATTTGTGCATAAAAAAAATAAAACCGCTGCAGAGAAGATTTCTGCGGCGGTTCAATCCAATACGTTGGCTCGAACTGAATTAACTTCATCGTCGATTGAGGATTCGGGTTTAGAGGATGCCATGAATTCCTGTGAAGGGCAACCTCCAGCAATAGCTGAAACTTCGACATCCGAGGTCTTGTCAGATGAGCCCATAACACAGGAACTGAAAGAGCCAACCATTGTACTGGACAATCGCGGACTGGAGCCGCCCCAGCCAATGATGCGCACATTAGCTGCACTTGAACGTTGCAAACCGGGAGAAGTTGTACTTATTCATAATGACCGCGTGCCCGTTTTTTTGATCGAGGAACTGAATCAGCTCGGTTGCCTCTACACCGTTGAGGACCAGACGGATGGCACAGCCAAAGTCAGAATTGAAAAAGGGTAAGGGGGCGAAAGCCATGTCCAGGTTGCCGTTTCTTTTTATCATCACGGGCATCGTTGGATTTGTAATGTATCACGCCTTCTCCTTGCTCTCATTGACAGGCTGGCTAGGTGATGAATTAAGGGGACCCGAAGGCTGGTTTCATGCGCATTTGTTCGTACTCGGATGGGCCAGCATGCTGGCGATGGGTGCCGTTTATCAGTTGATACATGTCATTTTACAAACGAATATATATAGTACAGTGCTTGGTTACTGTCACTATTTCTTGTTCACTGTCGGTGCTACAGGCATGTTGATTGGTTTTATTCGCACAGATGTAATTTGGATTGCAGGTTCAGCTACGCTTGCACTATCCGGCATCTTGTTATTTGGCTTGAACATGGGTATCACCCTCTACCGTGCTTCCATATGGAACCCTGTAACGATCAGTGCAGCGTGTGCCTGTCTGTACCTTGTACTTACCGGTTTATCGGGCATGCTGATGGGACTGAATTTTGCTTTTGGTGACTGGAATGGTCTGCATCAACGATTGTTTGGCGCACATATCTGGATGGGAACCCTTGGATGGTTTGGCATGTTAATTACCGGGTTCAGTTACAAAATGCTGCCGATGTTTTATTTGTCCCATGATTTCTCTATCCGATTGCAAAAGATGGTTCTGGTCCTGTGGAATGCTGCTGTTATTACAGGAGTGATCGCATTCCTGACAGGTATCCAAGGTGGCTTGCTCTGGTTTGCACTTTTGCTTTTGACAGGAGCATTAATCTGTTATGTGTATCATCTGGAGCAAATTCAGGAGAAACGGCATAAAAGCAACCCTGGCCCCGGAATCCGCTGGACGGTCTATGTAAGCCGTGCCTTGCTCGTATATTCCATGGCTCTGTTAATCTATAGTGCGCAAGATGTAGAGCTACTCCTTGATTCACGCGTTGTGCTTCTTACTGGCTGGGTATACCTTGGAGGCTGGGTATCTCTGACGATTCTCGGGTATGCTTCCAAAATCGTACCTTTTCTATGGTGGACCCACAAATACGGCAAGCTTGCCGGACGTCCTGGCACTCCACTCATGGCTGGCATGTTAAGTGAAAAAAGGATCAATCATGGAATACTTGCGATGGTCGCAGCCAGTCTGCTCTTAGTCAGCGGTATTCTGATTAATTTGGCGGAAGTGATGATGGTTGGCGGAACATTACTGTCTATGATCTCTATCGTGTATATTTCAAATATAGCCTTGGTATTCAGACGTTAACAAGATGGATTGGAGCGTGGAAAAGATGGAACAAACCTCACAGTTACTAGAGTATTTAAAAGAAGTATATGACCCGGAGCTTGGTGTCAACATCGTTGACCTCGGCCTTGTGTATGAAGTAAAGGAAGAACCTGAGCGCATTCAGGTGCGAATGACGCTGACTACGCCAGGATGTCCCCTGCATGACACCATCGTTGGTGCGGTGAAATGGGTTTTACAAGAAAATACCGACAAAACCGATATTGACGTACAGGTGGTATGGGAACCGCAATGGTCTCCGCAGCTGATGTCCAGAGAAGCCAAAGAAATGCTCGGATATTTTTAAACAGGTGTTTATAATTAAGGATGTCGGCACAAGGATATATGTCCAAACAACTCTGTCTGATGAACATCAATACCCGAAAAAACGTACCCAAGCTCTGATCCAGTCAGGCCAAGGTACGTTTTTGTATGTGTTCCTTTTTGCATGGAAAGGAGAGGCACTTCACCAAAGAAAAAGAACTCCTCGCGGAGTCCCCATTCCCTATTATTCATCCGGCTCTATCGGATATTAGATATCTTTGGCGTAAGAAGCTTCCGGCACTTTATTCAATACCACGAACAAACGAACTTCCGCATCACTTGTGTTATGGAACGCGAATTCCGTCTCTCCTCCGCAGGATACCACATCTTCTGCCTGAATCTCATGCTCTATTCCGTCCAGAATCAGTGTGCCCTTGCCTTCAACAACAAGCAACGTGAGGTCTGCACCGGGATGTTTGTGAACGGGAAGCTGTTGTCCTGGCAGAAAATGAAGCATGAAGGTTACACCGCCTCCTTGTTGAAACAACACCCGTTTCGTGAAACGTTCCGTACTGTATGCTTTAACTTCTTGTAATGACGTGATACTCATGATCATCATCCTCCTGTATTTGTTCTGGTTATGTATTCATCTTATCGCAAAAAAACCTGCAACTCCTTGATTCAAATCAAGAAAATGCAGGCGTGAATTTAGGATTTACATTCTAAAATATCACTTGTTTTATATATCAGTAAATACAAGAACAAATACCAATATAATATATATCCATACTATAATAGAAGAAACTCATTCATATTACCAATTGTCCTCTCTTTTCCGCCAAACCAATCGTTGCGTGCACACCCGAGTTAAATTCCAGAAAATCCTGCTCCACCCCGTCACTGAAAATAACTCCATCCTCCGGCATTTGTGAAACAATGTGAAGGGGTTGCTTCGCATGAATCTGTCCAAACACGAGATTTGCCGCCGTGGTTCGACTCGGGAACGGTTCACGTACCGTAAAATATAAATAAGGGGAATCCCACGAAAACTCGTTCTTGTTCAATCCTCCCTCAGAAGCCGTTCCTCTTAAATCAACTGATCTTTCATCACTAGTCAATTGCTGGTGCTCCCCCCTGCTCACATGTTGCCAAGCCGCTGAACGGACAATACCTGAAGCACCAGCCAGCACACTCTTAAACCATCCGGTTGATCCCATGCCTGTAGATACAATAATACCGCTGGATGATTGATTTTCAGTGGAGGCTCCCAAACGCACTTCATAACGGGCAGATACATGTGTCTTCCGACCAATAAAGAGATCATTGACACCGTACAGCACCTGCCCGTCATTCAGCTCAACTTTGGCAAGGGTGACTTCCTTAAGCGAGCGCTGTCTACGTATCACGTCTGGAACAATGAAGCTTAAATCCTCCACTGTAAAAGGCAACAGCACCCCGTCCCACCGCATCGGATCTGGATTAACACCGATAAGCGGCTGCTCGGTAACATATTTCAACGTATTGGCAACCAGACCATCCTGTCCGACCACTACTACAATATCTTGCTCTCCAAAAATAAAGTTTGGCACATGCTCCCGGTCAATCATCTGAACACGTCCAAGTTGACTCAGTTGTTGCTGAGCAAGCTGTATCGATTGCTTATAACGGCGATCTTCCTCGACGTAATCGCTAAAGTCAGCACCAAGACGTTCAATGTAAAACTGAGCCTGCTGTACAGTGTTGTAACGTACAATCATTTCCTCCAGCCGGGTTCTGCGCTTAACCAAAATTAATTTATGCTCACTCATGGGTTCATTTATCTTAACCATCTGTGATTCCACCTCCCGCTTTCCCTTTGACTTAAGGAAAACCATTATTGATTTTTTTGGTTTTTTTGAATTTTTGAACTTGTCTCACTTGTTTCATTTGTCTCACTTGTCTCACTTGTCTCACTTGCCCGACTCACCAGATTGACTTGATTATCTGACACGTTTTGACTAACTCGACTGGATCGTATAAACCGTGTTCTGGAAGCGGATAGATTGGTTTGTTTCCCCCATCCAACAATCATCGTGTTGCCCCTCCCTTACCTCTTCCTTCTGCTGGTGCCATCAGACCCTGTAGCAGATCTGGTGAGATATTCAGCTGCCCGATTTTGCCAGCATTCTCGGCCAGTTCCTGGAACGCAAGTGCAATCAGTTTATCCGAATTCATGCCCATATTGGCCATGGCCTGTAATACGTTCGGCTGTACATGCTGAAGCGAATTCATGACTGCTGCAATCTCATACGCTTTGGCATCCGCTTCCGCATTCTGATTCGCAATGGTGAGCTCGATTAACTGTTGCTTGCGCTCTTCCATCGCGGTATTAAACTGGAGCTGCTCCTGTTCCATCTCGTTCTGCTTCTGTTTCACCGAGCGTTCGGCCTGTAATTGGGTTTCCCGAATCTGTTGTTTCTTCGTCTCCACCGCAATCTCGGTATTCAGTTCATTTTCTTTCACACGGCGTTCCTGCTCAATGGAAGCATTGCGCCGCACATATAAAGCTTCGTCGGCCTGCTTCAGAATTTCTTCCCGCGCCTGTGCTTCCAGCGCACGCATCGTTTCCTTATTAGGCAAAATAGCCAAAATGGACAGATTCATCAGCTCTACGCCCAGCTTTTCCAACTCTTCATGTTGTGCGACCTCTCGTTTCATGTTGCTGGCAAGCCGTTCGCTGGATTGAATCGCTTCTTTTAACGGCAACTGCTCCAAATATTTCTTCGTGAGCACTTTTGCTATGGTAATCACCCGCTGATCCAGCTTGTGAGGATCGTCAGACATATATTGATTTTTGCGCAAATTGTACGTGTAATTCAGGCTCTGTGTAATCTTGCTGTAATCCATAATGCGATAGCTAAGCTGTCCCTGTACGGTAACCGTCTGATAATCCGCTGTAATCTCTTCAAACATAAACGGCACATCCACCGAAGAAACAGGCAATACAACCACCGAAGTCGTCGGCTCATAATAATAAAAAGATAAGCCCACGCCTTGGCGCTGTACCTTGCCGTTCTTCACTTTCATAACATATTCACTCGGCTGAAACTTTACAAATCGGAATCCTAACATGGCTCATTCCTCATTTCTTATTAATGTCGTTTTGATATTATCGAAATGATAACAAACGATCTCGATATTGTCAATACGACATTAACAAATTCCGCACGAAAAAAGAGACCGAATCTTGGATTCGACCTCTTTCTTGTCTACATGTTATTTACTTTCCATTAAATCAAGTTACCGTTTCTAATACAGCTGTTCCATCAATCTCGCTACTGCAACGGCGCCTTGCGCACGATTAGCGGTTTGCTTGGGAGCAAATGTGTTATCAGGCAAGCCGTTTAGCACACCGAGATGCGACATGAATGCCACGGCGTCTTTGGCATAATCGGCAATATCTGCTTGATCTCTGAACTTCATCTGACCCGTGTTTACAGTAGCAGAGTTGTTATTACGTTCTGCTGCTTCCATCGCTCGATGTAGCATAACACCCATATCCTGCCGGGAAATGAGATCATTCGCACCGAATGTTCCGTCCGCTCTGCCCTGAATAATGTTCATTGCAAGACCTGCGCGAACCGCATCCGCATACCATTGATCTGACTTGACGTCTGTCGGTAGTTGGGTAGCCGAAGAATCAGTGAGATTTGTTTTGCCAATCCCTTTAACGAGCATCTGTAAAAATTGGGCACGGGTGAGTTCACCCTGCGGTTCAAAACGTGTGTCACTCATTCCCGCGATGATGCCTTTGCTATAGAGATGTTGAACCTCTTGAATTGCCCAGGCGTGTTGCTGCAAGTCGGTTAACGGCACTTCAATATTGGTTATAACGTAACTTCCAGGCTTAGACGGCTTGAATGCCATCGTAGCTGTGGTCTGCTCATACTTCGTATACGTCACAGGATGGAGTTCACCGTTTGTTGAGATGGAGTTGACAACCATGACCGTATGATCTGTTTTGACAGGTTGCACATCGGACAAAAGCACTTCAACCGTCTTGTCAGCCCACTGGATTGACTTGTTATTGAGCAGCATCTGCACATCAACTACAGGATGATTGCCCATATTGGCTCGCTGGGTATCGTTCACTTGCGCAGCTGAGCCTTCCGCAACGATAACGTCAAACGTACCTGTGTTCTCGGCAATCGTGAGGGGCAGGGACCGAAGCGGGATCCGAACTGTCGTTTTGCCTGCAACCACCTCAATAGACTGCACTTCCTCTGAACGAACCCATGAAGAGAGCTGACCTGCTGGTACTTGGAACTTCACTGTTTTGGAACTGTCTGGTACATCGGCCACCAGCTTCAATGTACGTTTACCTGTGTCCATTGATTTCAAGGCCTGAGCAAGCTCCGCTGTACTTGGACGCACCGCATATGTGCCATCTCCAGTTGCTGTTCCTTTTACAATAATAGAACCGCTCGCAGTTTCGCTACCAGGTGTTGGCTGAGGAGTAGTTGATGGGTTGTCCGTACTTGTTGAAGGTGCCGATGACCCGGACGGATTACTAGGCTGAGATGGCTGTCCTGTGCCCGGATTTGTCGTCTGACGTGCCAATTGTGCCATGGCTTCCTTCAGAAGTTGTTCCGCACTGGTGAGCTCTTCTTCTGTAGCTTCCGCATCCAGAACCAACTGCTGCGCTTGCCCCAACGCTTTACTGAACACACTCCAGCTTGAGGCCGTGTAATCCGTTTGTTTCAATGCTTCCGCAGATGCAACGGTTGATTTCAATACGGTCCTGTCACCCGGAATTGTGCCATATGCCTCAAATTCCATGAATCCAACCCATGTCGGACCAGCTGTAATGGTTACACGAATATAACGCCCATCTGTTCCCTCGGGGAGAACATGACTTGGGGATGTCGATACGACAACATCACTGGTTGTATCCACTACGGTCTTGAAATGCTCATTATCATCGGAGACATCTATTCTGTATTTGATCCCACCGCTCCACATCGACATTTCAATTTTCCGAAGATTGGCAACCTGTCCCAAGTCCACCTTCCACCAAGTATCGTTACCCGGGCCCTGATCCGTTCCCCATGACGTATTTGGATTATCATCAATTGCACCTGACGGGGCGTTGTCTTTACCGCCTCCATTTCCAGCACTACTATATGCAGTAGCGGTTTTACCCGTGGTCAAGGCTTCTAGTTTAACCAGATTTGTAAAAGCTTGTTTTAATGTATCCAGTGCTGCATTTACCTGAGATTGCATCGCATCTGCTTGGTCTCTCACCTGAATAGCAGCCTGTAAAGCTTGCTGTAGAACTGACCAGCTGCGGTGTGTATATGAAGATTCATTTTCCAGCTGCATGAGCTGAATGTACTGGTGCAGTTCTGTTTTATCCACGTCAGACAAGCCCTTAATGGCTGCTTCGAGACGCTCTACCGCTTTATTTGCATCAGTCTGAGTAGCTCGTGAGTTAGCCACAACGGATTTTGCATGTTCCAGTGCTTTACTGAATACGCTCCATGTTGCATCCGACCAGTTATTCCGTTGAATCTTCTCTGCTTCTGCAATTGCCGCTTGAAGTGGCTCCAGTTCTGGTGTAATCACGCCAAGCTGTAACATCACATTTTCCAAAGATGCTGATGCAGCATCGGTTTCCTCTTGACTCACACCACCTGACGTATACGCTTTGGCGTATACCCCTTTAGCTTCAACAATTGCAGGAGCCAGACTGCCCCAGCTTTCTGGTGTAAAATCACTTTCTACAAGCGAGTTTGCTCGTGTCAGTGCCGCTGCGAGCTGCTGCCGATCTGTCGGCATCTGTTCCATTCCTCTTTTGTACACATCGAGTGACCATAACGCTCTTCCTTCATAAGAATGCCCGCCATTCGCTGGATACTCATCGTAATCAAACATGCCCTGGTTCTCCCACGCATCGCCTTCGGATGCAATCCAGCCTACATCTGCCGGAATCCATGCCGGCTCCCAGTAAAAGAAACCTGCACCGCGATTATTCGGTACATTGGCAATCAAATCCATGATGCCAGCGATGGCATCGTATTGACCTTGCACTGTTGCCGGGAATGTGGCTCCACCATGAAAGAGCGCTTGATCCGAACCGATAATATTTCCATGCGCGTCCCCGTTTTTATAAGTGAACGGATAAGACGTTTCAGCTATAATGACATCTTTCCCAAAGGCTGCTGAAACTTCGTTCATCGTTTTCTGCACATCAGCAAATGTCCCGTGCCAGAACGGATAATAGGATAGTCCAATGATGTCATAATCGGAGCCCAGTCCTTGTTTTTTCAACTCCTCAAAATACCATTTGAATGTCTCTGCCTTGCCACCTTCAGCCAGATGAATCATGATCTTCGCCCGATCAGCTGCATTAACGTTTCCTTCAACTGCGCGAACCCCGTTGATTCCCTGCTTCAGCAAAGCTGCATTTCCCTCAAAATTCACATCGCTGCTTAGTCCATTGAGGAGACCACTGTTGATCTCGTTACCAATCTGCACCATATCCGGCATGGCTCCTGCCTTCTTCAGATCCCCAACGACTTCAACCGTATAATCATACACCGCTTGCTTAAGCTCTTCGAAACTTAACTTTTCCCACGCTTTCGGTCTGAGCTGTTGACCCGGGTGTGCCCACTCATCGGAGTAATGGAAATCCAGCAGCACCTTTAACCCTTTTTGCTTCGCGCGTACGGCCATGGTGATGACGTCAGCTTTATCGTTATAGCCGCCTGATTTTTGTGGGTCATTCCACAACCGCAGACGTACATAATTGACACCTCGATCTTTGAGAATATCAAGCAAGTCCCGCTCGGTGCCGTTGATATCCAGGTATTTTCCACCTTTATCCTCGATAGCCGTGAGTGTGGAAATATCGACGCCCCTCACATAATCGGAACGATAACCTTGTACAGCAACTGTTGCTTCGGGTTTAAGATTCGTACCATATACGGTACCCGTGACAGAGAATGAACCTGTTTTTTCATATTTCGTTGGATCAACGCTGTCCCATGTGACAGGAACGAGACCCGACTTATCATTCTTATAGTTGGCCTTGACTTCCGCAGGCAGAATCGGCGCACTTCGTGGAAGTGTGCTCACTTGAACGGAATCAAAATGGGTAATATTAGCCGGTTCCATGCCCTCCGATTCTCCCCACACTTTAAACTCCAATATTTGTGGCCAAGCTCCGCCCTCTTTATAAAAGGCTATGTTGAGCTTAATGTATCGTACATTATTTTGTTGAAATGTCAGATCAGCAATCTGTTTCGCATCTGCATTATCACTTTGATCCGTAACGGTAGACCAATGCTGCTGGTCAGCAGACGTTTCAACCGTATACTTCACTACCGTACTGTCTCTCCATGTTATTTCCGCTCCGGATAGATTGTACGTTTCACCCAGATCTATGATGACCCACTCCGGTTTTTCAGCAGTTACTCCCGTTTCTGTACTCCAATAGGTGCTCGCATCCCCATCTACCAGATGCGTTTTATCGCCTCCCCATCTTTTTTCATCCGAACTCACCGTTACCGTTTTGTTCAGCGCGATATTATTTTTTGCCGCCTCTGCGGGCCTGGCAATCAGACCCAGATCACAGAATAACAACAACAAAACAAGACAGCCGCTTATGTACCTTTTGTTCACCCTTGATCTCCCCTTCTTGTGTTTGTTTGTGCTTGGATCAATGAATGTCATGAATCCTCCCCATTGTAAGCGCTTCATGATCCTTAGCAACACGGCATTATGCAAAGGAAACAGCAGTTTTTTTAACAATGTCGACTTTTCTAACCATAATCCAGCCTAGCGTAATCCTTATTTTCCAGCCTCAGGGAGATGAACAGGTGTATTCTTTTTCCCAACAAAAATATCAAAAGCAAAAAATCTGTTTGCCCGCCCGGAGGCGGAACACAACAGATTTAGTGGCTTACTATATTAAAATCGTTCAATAGAATTCTTTACTAGAATATTTCAATAGAATAGTTTAAATCCATCTATTATTTCGCCAGCTTCAATTCAAGACGAACCTGGATATCATTTTCAGTAGAAAGCACAACCGAGTGTGGATTTTTCATACCAAAATCTTCGAATGTAACCATTGTTGTGCCTGACAACAGCACTTCATTATTTTGATAAGCCGCTTTAGCGTCAAACGTAACTTCCTTTTCAATGCCTCTTACGTTAAGTGTGCCTTTCATTTTCAAATCAGCCGTCTGTCCTTCTGTCCATTCCGAAGGCAGACCTTCAAATGAAGTCGCTTTGAATGTTGCTTGCGGATGTTTAGCCATATCGAAGAAGTCTGCACTTTTCACATGCTCGTCGCGCTGTCCATTACCAGAATCAATGCCGTTTACCTCGATTGTTCCTTCTGCTTTCGACTGGGCCGGGTCATTCACATTAATCGTCCATTTCCCGCTAACCTGCTCGTCCACAAAATTTACGGTTTCTTGTGAAGTGGTTACTGAGAAATATACTTTCGACCCCTGACTGATATTCCAGTCTCCGTTCAGCTGGTCTGCTCCAACCTTTTTATTTTCCACTGCTTTGCCCGTGCCGCTATCTGCAGCTGTAGTGGATGCAGCCGCGTTTGCCGGAAGTACCTGTTCAATCTCAACATTGTTACCCAAGTAACTATTTGCAAAGTAATAACCGCCCCCACCAATGATGGCTACTGCTGCTACCCCTGTAATAATCCACGTTTTGGCCTTTTTACTCATCTCTATTATTCCTCCAGTACAGTATGGTTTCGTTACCTCTTGATATGGATAGTAACAGTCCAATGTGTCAGGAAGAAGTCAAGATGAAATTCTTTTTCATTTTTTTTCAAAATGTGAAAACAGGATTGGCTTTATGTCCCGCCTCATGTAAAATCAGTACACAAGCTTGTCTGTGAAAGGAGAACACCCTGTTTGAAATCTGTACTCATCGTAGAGGATGAGCAAGCAATCGCACGCGTTCTGGCTGCTTATCTGAGAAAAGCTGAATTTGAAGTTCATCATGCAGCGGATGGCAAGACTGCTTTAACCCTTTTTGATTCCGAAAATCCTTCTATCGTATTACTCGATGTTATGCTACCCGGAATGGATGGATGGGATCTGTTACGAATTATTCGGGAAAAGAGTGCTTGTCCCGTCATTATGTTAACTGCACTGGACGATATTACAGATCGGCTTAACGGTCTGAATGCCGGTGCTGACGATTATATGAGCAAACCGTTTGTACCTGAAGAAGTGGTTGCACGCGTGAACGCTGTACTGCGACGAAACCCGCACTGGACTTCCGGAGGGCAGGACAAGCGTTCTTTTGGCAACCTGGTCATTGACCTTGCGGCTAAGCAAGTGCTACTGAACGGTGCGGAGGTCGCACTTACACCACGTGACCTGTCTCTTCTTATTTTTCTGTCCGAGTATCCCAACCGCACATTCACTAGAGATCATCTGATTGAACAAGTCTGGGGACTCGATTATGAAGGCAGTGATCGTGCTGTAGATCTATCGATCAAACGACTGCGTCAGGCACTCTCTCACTGGACAACAGACACAGGAGAAATCCGGACGTTGCGAGGAATGGGGTATCAATTTTGGATCGCCAACTAACATCATCAACCAAACCCAAACGAACAACATCTATTTTGTCACATTGGACACTACGTTACTTTCTGATTTTATGTATCGGCTTCTCCGTAATTGCTGCGGGTGCGCTGTACTGGATACGAACAACATCGATTGAGAAAAGTTTGAAAACGGCTGAGCTACTCGGTTGGGAGATTGCTGATCGAGTAGCAGTGAAGGATCATAAGCTTCAGGTACCACCTGATCTGAATACGATCGTAAGCAGCCGGGAGAAGCTGTTTAATACCGATAACTATTTTTGCGTCATGGTGCTCGACAATAACAACAAACTGATTTTCTCCCAGCCAAAAATGCAACAAGAGGATGTTTATTACCGACTGTCCGATGATTTTCTTGAACCGCGTAACAGCAAGTATGCTGGTGTAACGGTAGATATTGCTGACGGGAATCAAACGATTGGCAAAGTATGGGTCATGCAATCCAAACAATCTATCACCTTCGGTCCTGAAACGGTCTGGCTCGTCGCATTGATTTTTGGAGGCCTTATTCTCTGCGGCTGGTTCACGATTTATCTCCTGTCGAGCAAACTATCTAGACCGATTCGTCAGGTCGCTTACGCGGCAGAACAGATCCGAGGTGGAAATTATGATGTAAACCTAGATATTAAAACACGTGAACGGGAAATGAACGAACTTGTAGGTTCTTTTGGGGATATGGCAACCCGTCTGCGTCAACTCGAAGAATGGCGTGCACTTTCTCTTGCAGGCGTTAGCCATGAGCTAAAAACGCCTGTCACCTCGATCAAAGGATTGGTGATGGCTGTTCGCGACGATGTCGTCAGTCCGCAGGAAGGCAAAGAGTTTCTAGATATTGCTCTGAAAGAATCAGAACGCATGGAACGAATGATTGCGGACCTACTGGATTATAATGCCATGACCGCTGGAAGTGTTGCTGTTCGGAAGGAACGTACCGACCTGAAGTTGCTTGTTGGCGAGATCATTTACCAATGGAAAATTGCCTATGAGGAACATATGCCAGAAGTTCAGCTTCATGCGCCGTCAGACGCACTATACGTGATGGGTGATGCGCTCCGGATCCAGCAGATTATTGTAAATTTGCTTAACAATGGACTGCATGCCACAATACCTGGCCAACAAGCCCTCTTCCAGATGCATTTAAGCGTAGAGGAAGACATGTTACATGTCGATGTGCAGGACAACGGCACGGGAATTTCCATAGAGGATCAGCATAACATATTCGAACGATTCTATCGGGGAGAGTTGAAAAAACGCCGTAATCGTGGCTTGGGTCTCGGTTTAACATACAGCCGTCTTCTTGCACACGAGCAAGGTGGTACGTTAACCCTCGTTTCCAGCAGTCCAGATGGAAGTACGTTTAGATTAAGCTTGCCACGCTGGATTGCTCAGCAGGAAACATCTATTCCAGAGAAAACCTATCGTTCACCTGTCAAAGCGAAATCAGCATTATGATAAAAAGGCCCGGTGTTCCTTACAAGAAGGAAGCCGGGCTTTCGTTATTCGCCCAGGTACTGACTTCACCTCTACCCTTGTAGCACTCGAGGTCTGTATTCCTCGTACGCATCAGAGATCAACTGCCTGTGCAGAGCACTGCTTCCAATAATAGCTTTACGCTTTGCTTTTAACACAATCTGCTCCACATCCGCATAGCTGCAGCCAGCCAGACGTTCACAGATATAATCCTCCAGCCTGTGCTCCTGTTCAAACGTTCCAACCAGTTTGCTAATATACAGTCTACGGCTATCTTCATCTGGCATCGCGTACGTCATCTTGGTATCAAATCGGCGCCAGATCGCATGATCAAGCTGTGTCTCCAGATTCGTGGCAGCAACCAGAATGCTGTCCCCTTCGAATTCATCCAAACATTGCAAAAGGGTATTCACCACCCTGGCCATCTCTTTTACCTCGTCGTTACTTTCCCTTGTCCGGCCAATGGCATCAAATTCATCAAGAAACAATACGCAAGGATTAAGGCGAGCATATTCAAACAACTTGCGTACGTTACTTCCCGTTTCTCCCAAGTGGCTGTGAATAAGGGCATCCAGCCTGACCAGTACAAGAGGCAGTTCCAATCTCTGAGCCAGATATGACGCGGTTAACGTTTTTCCTGTGCCGGGAGGGCCAAACATGACCATTTTATTAGGAATGGATACATCATGTTCCCTGAACTTTTCTTTCATGCCAAGAATCGTAATGAACTCTTCGACAATGCGTTCATTTTCCGCCGAGAAGACAATATGTTGTGCTTTTCGTTTACATTCCTTCGGCGTGAAGAATGCCGCCATATCGATTCCTTTTGCACGAGGGATGCGGTTTGCGTGATTCATTTTACTCATGTGTATATGTAGCTCCTTCAAAAAAGATAGTCATTCGTATCGTCGTTATTTATTGTTAAAGATTTTGTTGTTGCGGACTGCTTGCTAATTAATCGTAATTTTTACTATTAAATAATAACATACAGATGCCTCTTTGCAAAGATTAGACTCCTGATCTGCATCCGTATGTCTCCTGAGCCGCCATTCAGTTGCATGGGAAAGCAAAATTTGCTATTCTGAAAGTGCATCGTTGTGTATAACACAAAAAAGCCCTCCAAATTCATGAGAGCGTGAAAATGGTTCCAGATTCTCAAGCGGCAACTTGCGAATCCGGATCTTTATACCAACGAATGTAAATCCAACTAAAAGTGAGGTTAACAATCATGGCAAAAGACGTATTGTGTGAAGTAAACTCCTGTCGTCACTGGGCTCAAGAAAACAAATGTAATGCTTCTTCCATCTACATCGTGAGCCACGCTTCCAAAGAAGCAAGCGAGTCTGCTGAAACAGACTGCAAAACGTTTGAAGTTAAATAAAAAGATCTGTTTCATTCCAAGGAGCCCACTCGGGTTCCTTTTTCTTTGTTTATTGTAGCAAGAATGATAATTATTATCAAGCCCTCGATGCAAATTTTTCACCCCATGGTCCGTAGCACATTAGACAACAGCTTCACGTAGTATAGGATAGAAATAAATGTGCTCATGAACCATGACCAAGAGGTGAAGAACTATGCCCGCTAAAACCGGCATGCAGTATTGTGAACGAATTAACGCCCAGACCGTACCCTGCTGGTATAAAGGAGAACTGCTTACTGCTAAACGCTCCGAGCACATCGCCTTCTCCGGTTTGATGAAAACTCAAATGAATATGTACGACCTGCAGTATGACCCGCAGCTTACAGAACTTATGACGTATCCTTCTCCTACCGATGGAAAGCCTGTAGGAATGTCCTTCCTGCCTCCAACCAGCGTCAACGATCTCCGCAAACGCCGTGAAGCGATGACGATATGGGCTCAGACTCATCACGGTTTTCTGGGACGCTCACCCGATTACATGAACACAGCGATGATGGCGTTTTTTACTGCTGCCGACTTGTTGAACGATCTCTCTCCACAATATGCTGAAAATCTGAGAAATTACTACGCCTATTGTCGTGATCATGACATCACACTATCCCATGCCTTTATTCAGCCACATGCCAGTAAAATTTCAGGACAGATGGATGCTACTGAAGATGCCATCGCTGCCAAGGTTGTTGATCGAACTGATGAAGGACTCATTATAAACGGTGCATTTATGATGGCCACACAGGCTGCTACTTCAGATGAAATTTTTGTCTATCCATCACCTTCTCCTGCACCTTTTGATGATGAAAATCCATTTGCTTTTTCGTTTGCTGTTCCTAATGATCTGCCTGGCATCACTCTGATCTGCCGAGATACGTATGCAGCTGAATCCAACTACAATTACCCCTTAAGCTCCAGATATGAGGAGATGGACAATATCGTCATCTTTGACCACGTGCTTGTGCCGCATAACCGCATTTTTTTTGCAGGTCATGAGCAGATGTCTTCGACTCTTTTCAGCGGCAGTAACTTCCATATCCATGCGGGGCATCAGGTGTTATGTCGTTATATTGCCAAAACCGAATTTATGCTCGGCACCATTCAACTATTAACCGATACGCTTGATCTGTCGAACGAGGCGCATGTTTTAGAAAAAACTGCACGTGCTCTCGCAGGTCTTGAATCCTTAAAAGCACTTGCTCTAGCTGCTGAGGCAGGCGCAATACCGGACGGACGAGGATATATCCTGCCAGCGCCTAAACCGCTTATGGCTGCCAATCTTCTCTATCCGAAACTGTATCCTGAAATGATCGAGATATTGCAGTTGCTCAGTTCCAGCGGCATGATCATGGTTCCTCAGGAAGAGGATTTCCAGTCCGGAACAGCTGACTCTTTAAACGTCTACCTCAAAGGCTCCGACATGGAATCCAAAGAACGAAACGCACTGTTTCGCCTGATCTGGGAACTTGGTGCAGGTTCATTTGGAGGCAGACAGACTCAGTTTGAACGATTTTTCTTTGGTAACAACATTACCGTTTCAAATCGCTTATATAAAGCCAGTTCTCAAGATCATTCTCAGCGAGAACGTGTTCGTCAGTTCCTCGGAAACCTTGCACGGTAACATTCACTGAATCAAATATCCGTAACCGCACCCCGGCAACGCAGCTGTCAGGCTCGTTGCCCTTCACTCCAAATGGTCATATACCGTCATGAGTTCTGAAGCTGGTCTACCTGTTGCCACACTGGGTAATCCACACTGCTCACCGTAACCGATGTGAAATACGCCAAGCACCCTTTCGCTCGATGTAAGTCCCATCAAGTTCATGAATACGGGATGTTGCTGATAATCATTCATCTTCCAGACGGCGTGTACCCCCTGTTCAGCAGCCAGAATAGAGAATCGTTTGCTCCATGCCTTCGCAGGCAAAACATGATCCTCTGGAGAATTGCCGGGGGCAACCACCACCAAATGAGCTGGGATCGCTTCCGTGTATTGATACGCAGCCCAGCTCCCGTGAGAATCTGCAAGATGAGGCGGATAGCTCTGTCTGACAGCTTCCATATAGAGCTGTCGCCCTTCACCGGAAAACAGCATAAAACGCCAGGGCGCTGAACTCATAACATATAATGATGGATCAGCTTCATCCAGCAACTTTCTTATGACAGCTTGAGGTACAGGCATGGAGCTGAACTCACATGTTCCTGCTCTTCTTTTTCCATTACCGATATCTTGCCTGAATAACGTCGTCACCTGTATTCCCTCCTCCGAAATAAGTGCTATCAACAGCTTCGAGTGTCACATCAACCATGTTTTTTGTGGCTTCGTCCCTTCCGTTCTCCAACGGTCCACTTCTTCATGCACACGGATCTTATCCTTTGAGGTAAAGTGCTCTGATTCTTGCTCCTCGGCAATGGGAATGCTGTCCCGAACAAGACGGATATAATCCATCGAACGCTGTAATGATTGGCGACCTGGTATGTACCTGATCTTCCGCCCTTCCAGCAGACAGTAAATTTCAATCATGCCTGGCAACTTGCCAAATGCTTCCCAGCAAAACACACTGACCATATGTTGAAAGGCTTCCACAACGTTGGCATCATGAACCACCATATATTTCTGAACAAGCAGTGCATCCCAGCCTTCTGGTTGCCAAGCCGCCTGAAAGATGACGGATAAAGACATCTGTAAAGAAGGTACTTCTGTTTTCCATTGTTCGAACAAGATCGCAGGCCGCTTTAAGTCATCATTCGCTGCAATGGCCAGTGACAGTTCATCAATCATTTTCTGCTTCACATCCCAATAATGAAGAACGGAATCAAAACCGTCCGTTTTTCTAGGCCACCATTTTTCGAGTACATATTGAATCGGGATTTCTTTGCGTACGTCAGGGTCCACACTGTAAAAATGATTAATGGCATGACTCACCGCATATTGCACACGATGTCTCCATTGTAGCGCTGGACGTTGCTCAGCCGAAGGTTCAGGGCGGATAAACCGGTGCGGGCTACGCAACATCTCTTCCAGCTTATAGTCCTCAAGCAAACGTTCAGGGAGCCCATCGCTCCCCTGAGCCTTTGCTGTATAGGCATCACGCTGTAACATTTCGATCAGGATATCTCCGCACCAGCAGTAACAAAACGTCTGCCGAAATCCCGGCATGATTCTTTTTCCTGCTCGAGCGGACTGTATTCAATTTTCAACATCTCTGGTGATACTTCCGCCCCACGTTCCTTCAGCTTCTCCGCTGTTAGATCAACTGCTCCGCAAAATTGTTCATAGGACGTATCTCCGCTTCCGAAGACAGCCGCTCTCTTTCCATGCAAATCAAGCTCATCCAGTTCTTCATAGAAGTCCAGAAATTCATCCGGCAGTTCACCATCTCCCCATGTGTACACACCAATCATAAAGCCCTCATAATTCAAAACTTCTGCGGCATTAAAGTCGGTTACGGATTTCAAGTCAGCTTCATAACCACTTGCTGTAATGCCTTCCACAATGAGTTCCGCAATCTCTTCTGTGTTCCCTGTCATACTGGCATACGCCACTAACCATTTAGCCATCTATTGTCCCTCACTTTGGTTTCGTTATATGGATTGAATTTCCTTAAAATACGTCTCGCATAGATTGCATATTGCAATATCAAAATCATAAGTGATAATGATTATCATTGTCAAATTAATTTTATTCAGATCTTCATTTTATGTTATGTCGAAATTCGTCTGCACATTGCCTTAATCCCCTGAGGCTAACTGGCGTACAGCCCCTTTTTTGTTGTACAATAGTATCCAAATGAATTTTGAAGGATGGATAAACCACTATGTACGTAGCTAAGAACTGGAAAGACTATGAAGTAATCGATACGGGAGGCGGCGAGAAGCTGGAGCGCTGGGGAGATGTCATCTTGCGCAGACCTGATCCACAGATTATCTGGCCGCTTGAACAAGAAACCCATGAATGGCGCCAAGCTCACGGTCACTATCACCGCAGCTCTTCTGGCGGCGGAAACTGGGATATGAAAAAGCCCATTCCTGAACGCTGGACGATCGGATATGAAAACCTGAAATTCCATATTAAACCGACAAGCTTCAAACACACCGGATTGTTCCCCGAACAAGCTGCCAACTGGAGCTGGATGATGGATAAAATTTCGAATGCAGGACGCCCCATCTCTGTCTTGAATCTATTCGCCTACACCGGCGGAGCAACCGTAGCAGCGGCTTACGCTGGCGCTTCTGTTGTACACTGTGATGCAGCGAAAGGTATGGTCCAATGGGCGAAAGAAAATGTGCAATTGTCCGGACTTGCTGATCGACCTGTTCGTTTCATCACCGATGATGTGTTCAAATTTGTACAGCGCGAACAGCGCCGTGGTAACAAATACGATGCGATTATTATGGACCCTCCTTCTTATGGACGTGGCCCGAACGGTGAAACATGGAAACTGGAGGAAAACCTCTATCCTTTCCTGAAATCCTGTATGACGATTCTTTCGGATAATCCGTTGTTTATGCTGGTGAACTCTTATACCACAGGTATCTCTTCAACGGTATTACGAAACATGCTGACGATGACGATGTCTGCCAAGTATGGTGGAGAGATTACTGCCGGAGAAATCGGATTGCCGATTACACGCAGCGGTCTCGATCTGCCTTGCGGTATTTTGGGCCGCTGGGAGTCCTGATTATGTCTCATGATGTGCAAAAAACTGGAGATATCGAGATTCTGTATGAGGATAATCATCTGTTAGGCATCACAAAACCGGTGAATGTCCCTACGCAGGAAGATGCTTCCGGTGATCCGGATCTGCTCACTTTACTCAAACAGGATCTGAAAGAACGTTATAATAAACCTGGCAATGTATATCTGGGACTGGTGCATCGCCTGGATCGCCCGGTTGGAGGTGCCATGATCTTTGCCAAAACCTCCAAAGCGGCTTCCCGTTTGTCCGAAACCGTGCGTGGACGTCATTTCCGTAAAATCTATGCAGCTGTTGTTCATGGCAAGTTGCCAGCACGTCAGGGCACGTTGAAGCACACGCTGCTAAAAGACAGCAAAACAAACACCGTAACCGCTGTACCCAAAGGTACGCCTGGCGGTAAAGATGCGGTTCTAGACTACGAGGTCGTCGGAGAAACCGATCGTTACAGCCTTGTGCATATCGAGCTTCATACAGGTCGATCCCATCAGATACGTGTGCAGATGAAAGAAGCCGGCTGTCCACTATTCGGAGATCAGAAATATGGCGCCAAAATAAACAAACCGGGGCAACAGATCGCGTTATGGTCTGTCATTGCTGCACTCCCCCATCCTGTCACCAAAGAGGAAGTTGTGCTGCAATCCCTGCCTGCACGAGAATTTCCTTGGGCTGAATGGCCTTTGGATATATACGAAAAAGCTTTCACATTGAAGATATAAACTGCATATAAGAAGATTGGATCAACTAGAAGCAGTAGCTTTCTGCACCTGTAACGTGTCGTTCGGATGCTACATCCGGGCGACACTTTTTTAATCGAAAAATCATATAACAACTCTTTCTATCTGCGTTCAATATTTTAATCTTCTAAGACAGGAGCCGATATTCATGACCCCGTTCACACAGCAGGTTGTCGCCATTATTGCTGCGATCCCTGAAGGAAAGGTAATGACGTACGGACAGATTGCAGCCTGCGCTGGGAGCCCAAGGGCGGCAAGACAGGTCGTTCGTATTCTGCACTCTATGAGCCGGAAGGAACGCTTACCCTGGCATCGGGTCGTCAATGCGAAAGGACAAATTGCCATAACCGATGAAGAATCACGCATGATGCAGGAAACCGAGCTTGTCAGTGAAGGTGTGGAATTCCAGCTGGATGGGAGCATTGATCTCCAACGTTTCGGTTATGAACCTGATCCAGATTGCTTACTGCATGATATGACTTCAATTAAAGATGAAAATGAATGACAGTATATTCTTTCGTTTGCTTAGTGATATGTCATCTGTAAAACCAAAAAAGAGAGCTCTCGTTGCCCTAGAAGATGTGTCCTACTGGCAGCCTGAGAGTTCTCTTTTTCTTATTTATTCGTTATACAAGTCTAATTTTAAGCTGTTGCTACTTTTTTGGCTTTTTCTTTCTCTGCGTTTACCGGCTCGGTAGCTGGTTTGGTTTTCTGAATGAAGAAAGCCATAATCAGCGCTGCAATTGTCATAAAGGTGGCTACCGTAAAGGCATAGTTGACACCATAGATGGTTGCATCTGCTGTAGCAGCCAGCACCGCTGTTTTGTTGTTCGGGTCAATTGTACCCGTAGCCATCGTTTCCGCCAGATGCGACTTGAGCTTGCTACTCATGATCGTTACGAGAATCGCTGTACCAATCGCACCTGCCACTGTACGCAGTGTGTTCGACATGGCTGTACCATGTGCATTAAGTCGTTGAGGCAACTGATTCAGACCAGCCGTCTGAATCGGCATCATCAGCATCGACATACCAAACATACGAGCAGTGTAGATAAACATCATGTATCCATACGTGGTGTCAATGGCCAAACGGCTGAGTCCCCATGTGGTAACCGCTGTAATAGCCAGACCTGTAACGGAGAGCCAACGTGCACCCACTTTATCGAAGATGCGACCTGTAATCGGAGACATAATTCCCATTAGGATGGCACCTGGCATCATAAGCAAGCCGGATTCAATCGGTGAGAACCCACGGATATTTTGCAGAAAGATTGGGAGCAAGATCATGCCTGCAAACATCGCCATCGTAACAAGCATATTAATAATGGTTGTTAAGGTATACATGTTGTATTTGAAAATACGGAACTCCAAAAGCGGATGATCGGTCGTCAACTGACGAATAACAAACAGAATCAGGGAAATGACACCAACGACGAGGCAGCTGATGACAACAGCACTTCCCCATCCGTCTGTACCCGCATCACTGAAACCATACAGCAAGCTACCGAATCCGAGTGTGGATAGAATTACGCCAACAGAGTCCAGTTTCGGCTTGGACTGACGTGTTACGTTTTTGACAAACGCAATACCAATCGCTGTTGCGATCACGGAGAATGGCAGAATGATGTAGAATAACAATCTCCAGGAATAGTGCTCAACGATATAACCGGACAACGTAGGACCAATTGCTGGTGCGAGAATCATAGCTATCCCCATCGTTCCCATCGCCTGCCCACGCTTCTCAATCGGGAAAATCGTCAGAAACACAACGGTCATCAGCGGCATCAGAATACCGGCACCCGCGGCTTGAATAACACGACCCACCATAAGAATCGAGAAGTTCGGACTTAGTCCGCAGACTAGCGTACCGATCGTAAATAAGGTCATAGCTGTTATAAAAATTTGCCTTGTTGAAAATTTGGCAATCAAGTATGCCGTAACCGGGATTAACACCCCGTTGACAAGCATGTAACCCGTCGTAAGCCACTGGGCTTTGTTCGGCCCGATGCCGAGATCCTCCATAATTTTGGGAAGAGCCACGTTCATCAGGGTCTGGTTCAAAAATGCCACAAAGGCACCAATTAACAAGGCCGCTACAATGGGGCCTTTCTTGATGTTGTCCATCGCAGAGGACGGAGCTGTAGCAGTTGTTGTGCTCATAAGTTGTTCATCTCTCTTCCTTGTAACTTTTCAATCATCAGACTATGAATACGAAGCAGGTGCTCTAGATCTTCCTTCGATATATCCAGTATAGGTGATACACGCTCCATCCAGAGCTGTTGTGTCTCCTGTTGAGCCTTTTCCCCTTTGGCTGTAATCTGTAGTACCACAGAACGGCGATCTGCATCAGATCGTGTCCGTACGATGTACTCGCCTTTCACGAGACGTTCTACTACAGCGCTCATCGAGCTACTACCCATATGGCACAGATCAGCAATCTCGTTAATGCCAAGTGCAGGTCGCTCCTTAAGGATGGATAACACCATAAACTGGATCGAAGTGAGCTCGATCTCCTTGTTTTCATTCCAGAATGCCCGGAAAAGCATCTGATTCACTTGTCGAAATGAGTTGATAATGTAAAATACCTCGTACGTATCCGTCATTGTTTCACCCTTTTACTTATGGAATATAATATTTCGTACACGAAATATCAGGGGAACAATTACTTATTATAACAAAAATATTTACATAGTCAACTCTTTACATATGATTTCAAGAAAATAATATTAAGACATATTATATTTGATATATACATTATATAAGCAAGCCCAATAGCAGCTAATCAGTTTGGTTGTAGCTTTTCCCTGAGTGATAAGATTATGCACCGTAGTCTAGACCTTCGATGTTGATGTTCTTGTCATCATGTAAAATAAAAAAAAACCTCCATTCCACTTTAGGTGAAATAGAGGTTTGTTACGATTAATAAGTTTAAACATAAGATCAGTTTTAGCTTTTGGTTAATATACACGCTCTAGATAAACAAATTATGATTTGCATGATCCGCTTGTCCGAGATAATAACCCACACCGCCAATGACAGCCTGATCGATCAATTCCTCACGTTGTATGCCCATCAGATCCATCGACATCTGACAAGCTACGATCTCAACCCCTTGATCGAGAGCCGATTGCATAAGTTGTTCCAGCGAAGCGACATTATTTTTTTTCATTAACCCTCGGATCATCTTCGGCCCTGCACCAAACATATTCATCTTGGAAAGTCCCAGCTTCAGACTGTTGCTCGGCAACATCAGATCGAACATACGGGCCATGCCTGTTTTGACAGGTGCCTGCTGCATCTCTTGTTTTCGAATAATGTTTAACCCCCAGAAGGTGAAAAACATCGTTACTTTACGTCCGCTGGCTGCTGCTCCATTAGCAATAATGAAGGAGGCGATGGCCTTATCGAGTTCACCACTGAATACGACCATTGTACTTGCTTTTTCAAGTTGCATTGAACCGCTTGTGACAGGCGAAGTATTCTTGGCCAGAACGGCCTCGATTACCCCGCCCTTATCCCGCTCCAGCTTGAGTACGTCAGACCCCGACATGGTTGCCCAAGCCTTCACATCCTCATAAAATCCTGGATCTGAAGCTTTGACCCGTAGGGTCTGTCCGTCTGCCAACTGATCCATTTTTTGTTTAACCTCGATTAGCGGGCCAGGGCAACTCAAACCACATACATTCAGTTCATTATCAATATGGAGCTCCTGTGATGAATCTGCTTGTGCTCCTTTGCTTACATTGCCACTGCCAGTCATCTGACTCCTCCCCTGTTCTTCTTGTTCTTGTAGTATGACATTACCACCAGTGCTGTTACTTTCATTCCTATTGTTATCACTATGGCTACTCCCACTTATCACGGCAGCAGGTTTGAATTGTGCCTGACGATAGGTTTTGTAGCCCCCGCTCAAATTTTTCACTTGATAGCCGTGCTGACGAAGAATTTGTGAAGCGGTATAACCACGAAGTCCAACCTGACAATACACCCAAATTTCTTTAGATACGTCCAGCTCATCGAGCCGCTGACGCAGCTCATCAACCGGAATCGACTTCGAACCTGGAATATGCCCGTTGCGGTGCTCCAGTTCACTTCTAACATCCAGCAATACAGAATTAGCAGGATTACGTTCTGCCAACTGAACATAGGTGTAAGACTCTACACGTTCGTCCATGATATTTTCAGACGCATAACCTAACATATTCACCGGGTCTTTCGCGGATGAGTATGGAGGTGCATAGCTCAGTTCAAGTTCAGTCAGATCTCGTACATTTCCACCGAAGTGAATCGCCACTGCAATATCATCAATTCGTTTGTCCACACCTTCGTAACCAACAGCTTGTGCACCTAGAATTTTCCCATCCGGAGCAAAGAGCAATTTCAACGCAATTGCGCTAGATCCCGGATAATAGGAAGCATGGGATGCGGGATGTACGATAACAGTGCGGTAGTCTTTCTGCATTCGTTGGAGTGTCTTCTCATTGCTGCCAGTGGTTGCCCCTGTCAAACCAAACACTTTAATGATCGATGTTCCCTGAGTCCCTTTATACGTTGTTGAAAGACCTGCGATTTGATCCGCTACGATGCGCCCTTGTTTGTTTGCAGGCCCCGCAAGCGGAATGGCTGTCTGTGTACCATGAATGTAATCCTTCACCTCGATGGCATCGCCCACGGCGTAGATATGCGGAACACTGCTCTCCATTTTTTCATTGACTAGAATGTGTCCGCGCGAACCGAGAGCTACTCCGCTGCCCTGCAAAAATGAAGTATCCGGTACAACTCCAATGGCCAGAATGACAAGATCAGCCGAGAGTACCGTGCCATCCGACAATTCCACACCGATCCCTTGATCCACTGTACGGAAGCCTTGAACACGCTGCGAGAATAAAAGCTTTACTCCATTTTGCTCCATCTCTTGAGCTAGCATAGATGCCAATTCCGGATCAAACGGGGTTAACAGCTGATCATTCCCCTCAATCAAAGTTACATCCAGCCCAGCTTCCTTCAAATTTTCAGCCATCTCTACACCGATAAACCCACCGCCAATGACAATCGAAGTACGGTTGTTATCAGAACTTATTTGTTCTTTGATTCGATCAATATCAGGAATGTTCCTCACGGTATATATCAATGGATTCTCTTTGCCGGGCAGATCGGGCACAAGTGGACGAGCACCAGGTGACAAAATTAATTCATCATAGTTTTCCTCGTATAAACCACGCTCGGCACTACGTACCTGCACGGTTCGTTTACTTGGATCAACAGCGATAACCTCACTTTGTGTACGAACATCGATATTGAAACGATCCTCCATACCCTTCGGTGTCTGTACGAGCAGTCGCCCCCGTTCTTCAATCGTACCTCCAATGTAATAAGGCAATCCGCAATTGGCAAATGAGATATATGGGCCTTTTTCAAACATAATAATCTCGGCATGTTCGTCCAGACGACGGAGGCGTGCAGCAGCAGATGCACCGCCTGCTACGCCCCCCACGATTAACACTTTTTTAGGTTTATTCATCTTCGCAACCATCCTCTTTAAATAAAATCATGACTAACTGCTCCGCGCGTGAGTCAGCCAGTACGTAATTGACTTCAAGGCCATTTCGCTCTGTAGCAACAATACCCGCACTGCGAAGCTTCTGCAGATGCTGTGACACCGTCGACTGCGGGAGATCCAGACATTCCTGCATATATGAAACATTACATTTTTTTTTGCGCATCAAACCACGGACGATACATAAACGTACGGGATGAGACAGCGCTTTAAGAAACTCTGCTGGCTCGTCAAACTGTTTTAATTGATTCCGATCGAACGCAGGCAACTCCAAAATGATTCCTCCTCAAACGTATAACGTAATATTACGATATAGTGATTTAATTGTCAATGTGTATTCTTTACAAACCATACTCAATAACGAATTGAGTTTCAGTCCTGTTGGCTATACATAAGAAAAGTTTCACATAACAAGAAAAAATAAAAAGACAAAAGCATACACCTGGCCCTAATGACCAGAAGTATGCTTATTGATCATTGCATTATTCGTTTTGTTTTTTTACATCATCAGATTATTTACTACACTCATTTCACGATCAGATTTTGCTCGTTTAACCTGAACTCGTTAAGGCAGGCTCTTGCGCATTCGTTTTGGGTGCAGTCATTTTCCCAAGCAGATATACAAGCAATTGTTGATTGTGCATCGAGATGTTGCTCAGTACGGAATTCATAAACTCATTACGGATCGTGATACCGCGCGTGGTTTCCATTCTGCCCTTATCGGATAATGAAACCCACACAATCCGCCTGTCCTGATCATCACGAACTCTGCATATGAGGCCATTTTTCTCCATTCGATCCAATAACATCGTTACTGCAGCAGGTGTTGTCGCAAGAAATGGAATCAAATCAGATGGTTTCATCTTTGCATGATCTTCGAGCACCTCAAGTACCGCAAGCTGTGCCTCTGTTAACGAAGGGGCTAATTCCTGATCCATATGCAGTTTATAATCTTTGGTTAATCTGGACCAGCATTTAGCAAAATCGGAATTATACATCGAACATCACTCCTCCTGCAACGGATAATCATTTCATTTGCTTAAGTTTTCGCGCTTCAAAGCCGCATTCCTGCTGCATTTTTTCAATTTCCCAGCGATCGACTGTAATCGACGAAGGTTGTTAAACTTCGCTTGATGATGCACTTCTCATCCGCCCAAGAACAACAAAAAAAGACTCTTCACCCGACAGAATCAGCACTGTCGGCAAAGAGTCTTTTATCTTTTTTAGGAGGTTGTCCCCGGTTGATTCTCATTAAAATCCTGAATAAGCTCGGTAATTTCGTCCTGTTTGTCCACAGGAACAAGTAATTTACCGATGTGTTTACGTTCTGTGAGTGGAACGCTCTCGGATGAGATCGTATGGGCTTGTCCCTCTTTGGTCATCACCGTCAACTGACGTTGCTCTTTACAGTAGAATGCACCTGCAATACGGCTACCATTCGGTTTAACACGTTTACCTTCCTTGAATTCAAAGGTAACCACGCCTTTACCACCACGGCTCTGCGGGGCATAGTCCAGAAGCAAGGATCGTTTACCATAACCGAGGTCACTCAATACAGCAACCTCTCCCTCATCTCCCTCTACCCATAGCACAGAGACAACTTCATCCGTATCTTTCAATTGAATACCACGAACACCACCAGAGACACGTCCCATCGGATTCACTTCATCTTCACGGAAACGAATCGCCATCGCTTCTTTGGTAATCAGCATGATGTCTTTCCCGCCCGTACTTAGATGTACGGACAGCACTTCATCATCTTTAGCAACCTTGCATGCCGCTACGGCACCCGAGCGCTTTGTAATGTATTCCTTAAGTTCAGTTCGTTTGACCTGTCCCTTGCGGGTTACAAATACCAGACTGTGATCTGGTTCCTCGAACGATTTGATCGCCAGTACACTGGTGATCCGATCATCCTTCGCCAGAGGAATTACATTAACGATGGCGGTACCCGGATCTTTCCACTTAAACTCCGGCACCTGATGCACAGGCAGGAGGAAATATTGCCCTTTTTGTGTGAAGACAAGCAAATTCTCCAATGTATTTACTTCAAGCACCTGGGAGATATAATCTCCTTCTTTTACACCGCTAGCACTTCGCTCACCGCCAGAACGTGTGAAGGACTGCATGCTCGAACGTTTAACATATCCTTCTTTGGACAATGTCACAAATACATCTTCTGCGTTGACCAATACTTCGAGATTAACCTTAAGTTCCTCTACTTCACCCTGAATGGCGGAGCGGCGCTCAATTCCGTACTTCTCTTTGATCTCCAGCAGTTCTTTACGAATGACCCCGATCAGCTTCCGATCACTATCGAGAATCGAGCGTAGCTGTGAAATTTTCTTCATGAGATCATCCAGCTCTTTTTGCAACGAATTAATCTCCAGATTCGTCAAACGATACAATTGCAAGGTGAGAATAGAATCCGCTTGACGTTCCGTGAACCCAAACATCCAGATCAGATTGTTTTGAGCATCCTGACGATTCTTCGAAGCTTTAATCGCTGCGATTACTTCATCCAAAATGTTAAGGGCTTTCACCAGCCCCTCCAGGACATGAGCACGGTCTTCCGCTTTCTCCAGCTCATACTTGGTTCGGAAAGTTACTACTTCGCGTTGGTGAGCAATATAAGCTTCCAGAATCGCTTTTAGACCAAGTTGCTGCGGCGCTTTGTTCACAATCGCGACCATATTGAAGTTGTATGTGACTTGCAGGTCGGTTTTTTTCAGCAAATAAGCCAAAATCCCTTGTGCATCCGCATCTTTTTTCAGCTCAACAACAATCCGTAATCCTTCGCGTCCACTTTCATCCCGAACTTCTGCGATACCTTCAACCTTTTTCTCCAGGCGGATATTTTCCATGGCCGTAACAAGACGGGATTTGACCACCTGATAAGGAATCTCCGTAATAACGATCTGCTGCTTGCCGCCACGCATATTTTCGATCTCGGTTTTGGAACGTATGTAGATTCGTCCTTTACCTGTACGATATGCATCCAGTATACCGTCGCCGCCCATAATTAAGCCGCCTGTTGGAAAATCAGGGCCCTTGATGAACATCATGATTTCGTCCAGTTCAATGGATGGTTTCTCCATTACAGCAATACAAGCATCAATCGTTTCACGCAAATTATGCGGTGGAATCTCGGTTGCAAAACCGGAAGAAATTCCGCTTACCCCATTGACCAGCAGGTTGGGATAACGGGAAGGTAACACAACCGGTTCCTTGGCTGTATTATCAAAGTTATCTTTAAACAACACGGTGCGTTTCTCAATATCACGAAGCATCTCCATTGCAATAGATGACAAACGAGCCTCTGTATAACGCATAGCTGCAGCCGGATCATCGTCTTGTGAGCCCCAGTTACCGTGTCCGTCTACAAGCATATGGCCCATTTTCCATGGCTGTGCCATTCGTACCATACCTTCATAGATCGAGGAGTCGCCATGAGGGTGATAATTACCCATAACGTCTCCTACCGTTTTGGCAGATTTACGATATGGCTTCTCCGGTGTATTGCCCGAGTCGTACATGGCGTAAAGAATACGCCGCTGTACTGGCTTTAATCCATCCCGCACATCGGGAATCGCTCGATCCTGAATAATATATTTGGAGTAGCGACCAAAACGGTCACCAACGACCTCTTCAAGAAAGGCCGGCATAAATTGTTCTGATAGACTCATTCCAAGCACCTTCTATTCTTCGTACTCTGTAAAGTCGACATTCTCTACAATCCAGCGTTTGCGTGGATCCACTTTGTCACCCATCAATGTAGATACACGACGCTCTGCTTTGGCTGCATCCACAATCTCCACTTTTAGCATAGCGCGTGTCTCCGGGTTCATCGTTGTTTCCCACAGTTGATCCGGGTTCATCTCACCAAGTCCTTTATAACGCTGTAATTCGACATTATTTCCGAACTCTTTCATATAATTCGCAAGTTCTTCATCCGTCCAGGCGTATCTTACAGTTGCCAACTTGCCGGATTTACGAGTGAGCTTATATAAAGGCGGTTGTGCAATATATACTTTCCCTGCATCAATTAACGGTTTCATGTAACGGTAAAAGAACGTAAGTAGCAACACCTGGATATGTGCGCCATCCGTATCTGCATCCGTCATGATAATGATTTTGGAATAATTGCTGTCCTCTACGGCAAACTCCGTTCCGATTCCTGCGCCTATTGCTGCTGTAATTGCACGATACTCTTCATTTTTCAGAATATCCGCAAGCTTCGATTTTTCCGGATTCAACGGTTTTCCCTTTAACGGCAGAATCGCCTGTATTTTGGAATCCCGTCCTTGCTTGGCTGAACCACCTGCAGAGTCACCTTCCACAATAAACAATTCATTGCGTGTAAAATCTTTCGATTGCGCAGGCGTCAGCTTGCCATTCAAGTTAGAACTTTCACTGCGCTTTTTCCCTGTTCGCATCTCGTCACGGGCTTTCCGCGCGGCTTCTCTCGCTTTGGACGCCTGCACTGCTTTGCGAATCAAGGTCTGTGCGACCTGCGGGTTCTCTTCCAGAAAACGTTGAATATTTTCGGAGACCACTGAATCAACTGCACTTCGAGCAGAAGCACTTCCGAGCTGATCTTTGGTCTGACCGACAAATTCCACTTCAGACATTTTGACGCTAATTACCGCCATCATGCCTTCACGCAGATCATTACCTTCCAGATTTTTATCTTTTTCCTTGATCATGCTGGTACGCCGAGCGTAGTCGTTCATTACACGGGTATAGGCTGCCCTGAATCCGGTCTCATGCGTTCCTCCACCACGGGTCGGGATCGAATTGACAAAGGAAGCAAGTGTTTCTGTATAACCCGCATTATACTGGATTGCCACTTCTACCTCGATATCGTCCTTATCTGCGTAGAAGTGTATAACGTCATGAAGTACATCTTTATTTTCGTTCAAAAACTCAACAAACTGGCTCGCGCCGCCCTCGTACATATATTCATCTTGGTTGCCTGAACGTTCGTCCTTAAGCACAATTTTCAGACCCGAGTTCAGGAAAGCAATCTCCTGAAGGCGTTCTGCCAGTGTATCATAATTCAACTGAATTCCATTCTGAAAAACGCGAATATCCGGTTTAAACGTAACTTTGGTGCCTGTGCGATTGGTATTACCCAATACTTCAAGACCAGTCACGGGTTCTCCTACATGTTCGACGCCTTTTTTGTCCTGCCAATATTCAAAACGTTGACGATGGATCTTACCATCACGGAAAATTTCGACTTCAAGCCACTCTGACAATGCGTTGGTGACCGAAGCCCCTACACCGTGCAGACCACCTGATTTTTTATATCCTGATCCACCGAACTTACCGCCTGCGTGCAAAATCGTAAACACGACCTGGGGAGTGGGAATCCCTGTTTTATGTATACCTGTCGGAATTCCCCTTCCGTTATCCTGAACTGTAATAGAACCGTCCTTATGCAGCGTGATATCGATTTTGGAGCAGAATTTGGCTAGGTGCTCATCGACAGCGTTGTCTACGATCTCCCATACCAAATGATGTAGACCTGAAGTACTGGTGCTGCCGATGTACATCCCCGGCCTTTTCCGAACCGCTACCAGTCCTTCAAGTACTTGAATGTCGTCCGCGTCGTAGCCCGAGGCGCCCTGTCCTCCGCCTGTCGAACCTGCCGACATATCGATTTGCTCGACCATTCATGCTCCCCCTTCTTAACTTGAAACTACAAAAATGCCTGAAATGCAAACAGATGTTTTCTTATCCTTGTCCATTTTAATTCAAGATATCCCGTTTCGTAAAGACAAGGAATGATACAATGAGTGATGCAACGCCCCAAACACTAAGCACAATAAGGGAAAATCCAAGGTTCATGCCTTCAATTGGTGGCAATCCGCCAGACAAATAATCAGGCAGTTCCAGGTTCACCATAAACAAATACTTCGCTGTTTCCCACGAAGCTGCCATATTGGTTAGAATCGTTCCAGCGATCAGCGCAGCCATCATAATTACGATACTTGCCGCTGTACTGCGAACAAGAACCGATACCATAAACGCCAGCATAGCCACGATGATACTTACAAACCAGATCAAACCTGCTTGCATCAGCATGTACTGCCATTGACTTACCGCATGTACGGCAGACATATCCACTTCGGTGCCAACCACTTTGAATCCAGTGAAGACAGGCATGCCGAAACCTTTGTAACCAAAAACGGCCCCGGATATCCCGTAACAGATCACATAAGCAGAAACGACGATGATCGAAACAAACATGATCAATGTGATCAGTTTGCTTAGAAGCACTTTCCACCGTCTAACGGGGCGAGTCAGCAACATTTTGATCGTGCCTGTCGTCCGTTCTCCTGACACTAGGTCTGAAGCAATTGCCATAATCAAAAGCGGGATAAACAATCCAACGGCATTGTTCATAAATTCCCTTGTAAACGTCACACCGCCTGGTTCTTTGGGATTAATGTTATTTTCCAGATAGTATTGCATCTGCTGGATATAGACGGTTCTATACTTTTTGTATTCCTCGGGAACCCGATCACTGCCTAGTGAGTTCTGATTATCCGTAATCGCTTGTTGTAATTCAAGCCTCCAGTCACCACCGAACTTGTCTTGGTTATTCTGAGCCGATTTCATCTGTGCATACGTGAACATCGGAACAAGGATGGCCAGAACGATAAAAATAATATAAAGGCGTTTCTTCTTGACCATTTTAATGGTCTCATTACGAATGAGCGGCATGATATTATTCAATGGATTCACCTTCTGTCATTTTTAAGAATAGTTGCTCAAGTGTAGGCTGAATCCGTTGTACGCCCTCAACCTGAATGCCTGCTTCAACCATCTGCTGTACCAGCTCCGGTATACGTTCTTCATGCATCTCGGCAACAACAGCATTCGCACCGAGCCCTGCAACAATAGTATCATCCATGACATCACCGGGGCGGCTAACCAGCGTAACCCCCTTATCAAGTAAAAGCTGACGGCCTGCATCAAAAGGTGTAAGATGCCATATCGCCACCTTGGAATGGTCTTCGATCAGTTCATTCACACCACCAACTGCAAGCACACGGCCGGTACTGATTATGGCTACCCGATCACAGAGAAGTTGAATTTCACTTAACAAGTGACTGCTGACGAACACTGCCATCCCCTCACTGGCAAGCTGTTTGATAAATTCACGTAACTCCTTAATCCCTTTGGGATCAAGTCCATTCGTTGGTTCATCCAGAATCAGCAACCGTGGTCTTCCAAGTAATGCCTGGGCAATTCCGAGCCGCTGGCGCATACCCAGTGAATAGGTTCTAACTTTATCATGAATACGTTGATCCAGACGCACAATATTAACCACTTCCTGAATGCGGTCATGATCAACGCCTGGTTGCATCCGGGCAAAGTGCTCCAGGTTTTCCCACCCGGTCAAATATGTATATACCTCAGGATTTTCCACGATGGAACCGACATATTTGAGCGCTCGTTCGGGATCACGATTCACGTCGTAACCACAGACCGAAATTTTTCCTTCTGTTGGTTTAATCAGATCAACCAGCATACGAATCGTTGTCGTTTTCCCCGCACCATTCGGCCCCAAAAAACCGAAAATTTCACCAGGTTTGACATCAAAAGTGACGTCTTTAATAATCCATTTCCGTCCAATTTTTTTCTTCAGGTGTTGTACGGACAAGACGGAATCATACTGCTTCTCTGCCATTTATTTCGCGCTCCCTTCTGCCGGTTTATTCCCTTTATATTCCTGTGCAATGCGAACGGCCATCTGCTGATAACCTTGTCCATTCGGATGGAAGTGATCAGATGAAAGATACTCGTCCAGATGATTCTCAAACAGATCAAAGGTTGGCACAAGTGTCATGTTATTTTCATTGTTCAAGATAGACATCGCCGCGTCATTCCAGGCCGCAACAACTGCGTTGCCCGGCTTCTCCAGTTCCTTCACATTACCAAACGGATTATATAATCCGATATATGCAATCTGAGCATTCGGATTGATTTCTTTCACTTTCTTCAAAATTTCCTGTAGACGTTTGGATGTCTCCGGCAAGGCGGCAGCCAGTTTCTCGGCTGTTGGCGGGTCTTCACCTTGAAGAACCTGTCCACCTTGAAACAGGTCATTCGCACCGATAGAGAGTAAAATAAAGTTGGATTGTTGCAAAACATATTGAACCCCTTGTTCATCCAGCTTTTTTAACAACGCATCTGTTCGCAGACCGTTTACACCCAGATTGTTAAGTACCTGTACATCATGACCCTCATCTTTGAGCAGATTAGCCGCCCGTCTAACAAATCCAAGTCCTTCATCATCCCCCGTTCCTCTTGCAAGGGAATCGCCAATGACAGCCATTCGGATTTTGCCGTCTTCTACAATCGCTTTATTGCCCCCATTTTGAGCATCTTTAGCTGGAGCCGCAGCCTTCTGTCCCTCATTTAACGTTGAATCCCCTTGCGGAAAAATAACATCTTTTATGGCGTAAGCAAATCCAAATATCAATAGCAGTGTTGCTACTATGGATATCGTGCTTACACTTCTCCAGATCCAAGGCGCTGAATCAAGATTTTTGTTCTTTTTCATCCATCACATCTCCAGTCAGTTACAAATAATTTATAATGGCTTTCACATCAAGATATTGCTTATTCTAAATAACATAAGTCTTCTGTCGTTAATTTGCAAATTTTGCTGTTATATTCGGAAAGCAGATCATTTCTCAACTCAAAAAGTGGAAAAAAGCCATAGTACACACAGCTTTTCGGCTATGTGCACATATGACTTCTTTTATTATAAAATAAGTTATATATTATTCATTTCCAACTCTTATTTACCGATAAACTCTTGAGCCCAATATCCGTTATAGTAGCCTACACCAATTTGCGTAAAGTTTTTGCTCAGGATGTTTGCACGGTGACCCGCACTGTTCATCCAGGCTGTTACAACTTCCTGAGGTGTTTTTTGACCTTTAGCGATATTTTCACCAGCGTAGCTGTACGTTACTCCGAATTGTTTCATCATGTCAAACGGAGAACCGTACGTTGGGGACTGATGATCAAAATAGTTGTTGTTGCTCATATCTTTTACTTTAGCCATAGCGACCTTGTCCAGAAGAGCGTCGGATGTCAGTGCACCAAGGCCTGCTTTGGCACGTTCAGCGTTCACGAGTTTCACCACTTGTGTAGCAAAATCAGATTGTGTGCTTTGTGTACCGCCGTTATTACCTGTGCTTGAAGGATCTTTTGCTGGTGTGGTCGTAGCTGGTTTCTCTTCTTGTACCGGCTTAGCAGGTGTACTTGGTTGTTCAGGCTTGGTTACAGGCTGTGTTGTTGGTTGCTCAGCTGTTTGACCTTCCGAGACTTTGTATCCGTTCTGCTTCAGCCATTGCTCAATATAAGCTTTCAAGCTATCCGCATTAACCACTTTATACGTTGTAACCGTCGTTGCTTTATATGTTGAATCTGCAGCAGACGCGGAGGCGGGAAGCATAATCCCTACGGCGAGTGCAGCTGTCAGACTGCCTGTCACAACTTTTTTCATCCAGTTCTTCTTCAAATTCATTCATCTCCTTAGAATTAATTATTACAACTTTGTAATGTCTACTCTAGGAGTATATCAATTCATTAGGAGATTGTGAACCCGTAAATACTGGAAAAATGACTTTTTTGTCATTATTGATTGTTTCAAAACAACCTTGGACAGTTTATATATGTAGGCTATACATCCGGCCTTATACGTCACAAAAACGAAGTTCCTTGTGGGTCTTTTCAATAAAATGATGTACACACCATATAAAAAAAAGGCACTCAGTCAAGTTTTCACTTGCTGAATGCCGTTTCATCTATTATAAAAGAACTTTACTGAAACGATAGCCTTTTTTCTGGAAGCCAATGTGCTCATAGAAGGAATACGTCGTTGAAGTTACTTCACGATTCGCCCCAGTGACAAATAATTGCTTACCACCTTGCTTTTTGCCCCAGTCTTCAGCACGAGCCATTAAACGGCGGGCAATTCCGCTACCGCGATGTTCCTGACCCACGATCAACGAAGTAATCTGGGCAGCAGGCTCCGGATAGGCATGACTTTGAACACATTGCAAGCCAATCACACCAATAATCTGTTCATCCACTTCGGCAACGAGCATGCACGCGTTCGGATTGCTCTCCAAACCTTCAATGCGTTCTTTCATTACATTGGTGGTTGTCGGATAGCTGACCTCTCGCATCAATCCTGTTACCGCTTCAGCATCTCGCAGTTCACACTCTCGGATCATCAGTACAGGGGCCTCCACATTATTGGACATGATTTACCTCCACTTTCAGCATATTTGCGGCTTGAACCGCTGTTTTACGAGCTTCTTCCACATCTGTTCCAGCACTAAGGGCTACAGCCATTCGGCGTCCTTGTTTCGTTTCAGGTTTGCCAAACACACGAACCTGAGTACGAGGTAATGCAAGTGCATCTTCAATTCCACCTATGGTGAAATCAGATGTTTCGACATCGGCCTTCAGCGTCGCTGAGGCTCCTGGTGTCAGCAAATGTACTTCTGTGACGGGAAATCCAAGAATGGCACGCACGTGAAGCGCGAACTCTGAATTATCCTGTGTAACCATCGTGACCATACCTGTATCATGTGGACGTGGCGAGATTTCACTAAATACCACTCCATCAGCTGTGAGAAAGAGTTCAACGCCAAAAAGGCCGTACCCGCCGAGCTCATCCGTAACCGTTTTTGCGATGTGACAAGCTTGCTTCCATTGCTCCGATGTCATCGCATGAGGTTGCCATGATTCGACATAATCCCCATCTTTTTGAATATGACCGATCGGCGGACAAAATACAGTGCCTGATGCCGATCTGACGGTAAGTAGCGTAATTTCACTCTCAAACTTCACAAAGCTTTCCACGATAACACGAACAGACTTGCCTCTCGCTCCCGAAAGAGCTATGTCCCAGCAGTCCGCTGCGTCATCCGGTATACGGCATACACTCTGGCCTTTACCAGATGAACTCATCAATGGTTTGATAACACAAGGTGTACCTAGTTCACGAACAGCCTCTTGCAACTGTTCTAAACTATCCGCAAAGAGATAAGCGGCTGTAGGGAGATTCAATTGTTCGGCCGCAAGACGACGAATGCCTTCGCGATCCATAGTCAAACGAGCGGCACGGGCCGTTGGCACGACACAAAAGCCTTCTTCCTCAAGTTCCAGCAATGCCTCAGTAGCAATGGCTTCAATCTCAGGTACGATGTAATGCGGTTGTTCCTTACGGATCAATTGTTTCAATGCCTCGCCATCTAACATGTCGATGCAGTAAGATCGATGTGCGACCTGCATGGCCGGTGCGTTCTCATAACGATCAACAGCGATCGTTTCCACACCGAGACGTGCAGCCTCAATCACGACCTCTTTACCCAATTCTCCGCTGCCTAGCAGCAGCATTTTTTTGGCTTGAGCCGAAAAAGGAGCACCCCACATGTTCTTTCCAATCCTCCCAAAGAGAAATCTTCTATATCTGTCTCTCTATTTTCGGGGTTTTGGTTAAAGATTGCAAGAGTACTCCCTATTTTTCTTGTGAATTTTACAAGATTTTTTGTGTTTTTTCGATCAAATTTTACAAATTACATTCCCGGATTCGATACTCTTTCCATTCCTCCCATTTTTAAGGATATAAAATTAAAGAAGCATACAACCTAATTTTTCCTGTTTTATAATTCATCCTTTTAATGAGTCACTTTTCTCCAAATCACGATTTTTCTCCCGAAACAGTTCATTATGGGACGAAACATATCCCATCCCAGCCGCGGTTGGTTCAACGTAAGTTTTGGCACTGTTGACCGCAACAATCGCATCATTAAAAGCTCCCGCAATCAAACGCACTTTGCCTTCCCGTATCGCGCAGTCTCCAGCTGTAAAAATACCTGGTAAATTGGTTTCACCCCGTTGGTTCATGGTAATCATGCCTTCATCCATAACCAGACCGCAACGGGCAAGATTGCTTGCTTGACTCGTATAACCATGGTTTATGATGATCTCATCGACTTCAAGATCTATGTTCTCACCTGTATCCACATTGGATATGGCAACTTGGTGTATACATTCTGCATTGCCGTACAAGCGATCAATTTTAAAGGGGGTGAGTACCTTCGTCCTGCTTTTCATCTGTTTCACATTATGCTCCAATGCACGGAAATCATCCTGTCTATGAACTACGGTTACCGTGTCAGCCAAGCCCGCAAGTTCAAGTGCCCAATCCACAGCGCTATTGCCACCGCCCGAGATTAATACTTTTTTTCCAGCAAAATAGTTCAGATTCTGTACCGTATAATGCAAGTTACTCCGTTCATAATGATGTGCACTGTCCAGTTCAAGCTTCTGCACCTCGGCGATGCCCCTGCCAATGGCAACTATAACACTCCTCGTATAATGCACTTCACCCGTAAGCGTGTGTAGTGCAATTACTCCATCGTCCTGCCGGGTTATTGCATCAACACTCTGGCCGAACACCAGATTCGGTTCGAAAGTACCCGCTTGCTGAACAAGCCAGTCGATCAGCTTGGCACATTTCATTGGGGGTAGTCCGCCCACATCCCATATCGTTTTATCAGAATACGTGTGCAGAAAACCACCTAACTGATCCTTTCCTTCAATCAGCTTCACTTTCATTTCACGCATGCCTGCATAAAAAGCCGCATACATTCCTGCTGGACCGCCGCCAATAATCGTTACATCAAAAATATCCTGATCATGCATGACTTAACACCTCCTATCTTATGTTCACCGCTCATATTAACCACAAGGTATCGAAGCCATTTCCAGATGTTTATTTGTTTTTCTCTTCAAAAGCAGCAACAAGATCATCGATTGCATAATTATCTGACATCGGTGCCATTCCAAGATTGAACCACTCTTTGCCGCCTACGAGATACACATGATTGTTTTTAACAGCCTTCAGGTTTTTCCAGATGGATGTACTCATCATGTCATTATATTTCTTCTGAATTTCCGGATTTTCCTCATCATCAAGCTGGATAATCAGGTGATCTGCATCGTATTCTGGCAATACTTCCATCGAAATGGACAGTCCGGTTTCATCTTTTGGAAAATTGCTCACAGGTTTTAAACCCAACCGTTTGTGGACAAAAGCACCTCGAGAAAGATTGGGACCATTCAAAACAATCTCTTTCTCCATCACTCGCGCATATAACACCGTTTCATCACCGATGAGGCTGTGCAGCTTGTCTGCTCCTTCTTTTTCATGTTGCTTAAGATCTTCCAAAACCTGTTTGGCCTCTGTTTCCTTGCCAAAAACCGCAGCGATATCCTGTAGTTCTTCAGGCCATTCTTCACGCTCTGGCAGAAGCACCGTCGGTGCAATACTTGACAGCTGATCATAATCCTTCTTCGACCACCATGCAGGTGCTATGATCAAGTCCGGATTCGCCTCCAGGATCGCTTCAAAATTGGGTGTCTTAGCAATCCCCATCTTCATTGTATTTTTGAAAGGCTCCTGCAAATACTTAGGGAAGTCCTCATGATAATTTTGAACAGCTACCGGAACAATACCGAGTGAATATAACAGCTCTGGATATACAACAGATAACCCAACCACACGCTTAGGAGACTTGGGAATCGTGATTTCGCCCATCTCGGTCTGAACGACTTTCACTTCACCTTTGTCATTCGTTGTATTCGTTGCGGCGCTGGATGAGCTTTTTTCGCTCTCTCCAGAAGCAGAAGTGTCTGGCCCAGCAGCCTTCCCACATGCACCCAGTAATAACACCATTAACAAGACACCTATAAGAACCCACCATTTTGACTTCACTTCTTATGTACCTCCTATATATGAAAAGATATGATAAGCACCAATCAATAATAATTATCATTATCAATTAGACATAGGAGTAGTATATTAAATAACGGCGTTCCAAGATATTGACGATTCCGACTTTATCTTATGGACGATATCGCCACAACTTTAACACTTCATCCAGCATCAATTCATGGGTAAAGGCCGTATAATCCAGCAGAACACTAGGGATCAACATATCGATGCAGTCATTTTGAGCCGCTTCTGTCGCCATCCATACCTCTGACTTTTGAATTTTTGCCCACGTCTGTCTTGATTCCTCGTCTTCACTCACAATAAGCAATGCCCTATCAATGGTTAATTCCGCTAGATCACCGATATTAAAATGCGGCTTATGCCAAATATACTCCATACCCTCTGGCGCCCTTAACTGCATGTCGTTATAGAACACCGAAGCGATGGTTTGCGGATTCATAACCTGTATTTCCGTACCATGCACACGAAGCACGATTAACCGGTCTTGACGCACCTGCTTGGATAGCTGTGATCTAATTACGTCAGCCTTTTGTTCATATCTTTCGAGCCACACCTCAGCCGCCTCAAGCCGATTCATAAATTCAGCTACCGTTCTCAGATGATCCCGCCAATCTCCTTCCGACTGAGTTAACACACAAACAGGTGCGATTGAACTTAAACGCTGCATCATACTCTCAGACATTTCCTCACGAACAGCGACAATATAATCAGGACGAATCGCTTCTAATTGCTGCAAACAGCCATGCTCATTATCGATCAGAGGTATTACCTTATCTGTTTGGTATTTTCGTCTGTAATACGCTGTCCAGGGATGACTAGCTTGAGCAGCGGCAGGAATAATCTGGAGAGCCAGTAATGTTCCAATGCCAAGCGAGTGAACCGCAGCAATACGTTGCTTGCTATTTTGTATAAAAGCTGCTGGCGGGAGACCTGTAATTTGCTTGAATTTTCGGCGGAAGTACATCTCGTCTTGAAACCCTACGCAAGCTGCAATTTCCTTTAGCCTTGGACTATGATCATTCCTCATCATGATCTGAGCCTGTTTGATCCGGTATATTGTCAAATAATCCATTGCGCTACAGCCATACATTTTCTTAAACAACCGCATGAAATGACGAGAACTCATTCGTGCAACCTCAGCCAAATCCTGGATCGTTATTTTCTTCATATACTGCTGTTCGATATAATGTCTAACTTGTTCAATAGGTAATGCTGGTTGGTGGGACTGTACATAAACCATATCATTAAAAATCTTATACAATAGCTCCTGAAAACGAATCTGACCTAAAAAATGCTGCAGCCTGTCTTCCCCACGGATCAGTTGCTCGATTTCCTGACATAACAAACTCACGGCAACCGGTGAGCTACATTGAATCACACGACCATTCGTCTGCGTACACACTTGCTTCATCATCCCCAAAGCGGATACTACGTTTGAGTTTGACTGTTCCCCTAAAAAAACGTTAAATCTGATCTGATAGAGTCCTCCTGCTTCTCTCCCCCTAAGCTCTGCTTCAATTAGTTGTCCAGGCAGACCTATATATATTGCTCCGCTCCGGAGTTCAATGAACTGACCGTCCACCGTAAGCCATCCTTCACCATCAGTAATACACAGTAACAGATAACGATCCAGAAAATGTTTTCCGAGACGCCAGTTTGATTCAGAATGACTTGTAACTGCTGACTCCAATTCAACCAACTTGAAATGCAGCAGATCCAGCTGATCAAAAGATGTATATAAATTAGCCTCATCAGTGGCTTTCATCTGCATATTTTCCTCCACATATCTCTATTGTGCTTCCTTCAATTATTTAAAATATAACATAATTTCGTTATTCATTTTTGAACAATAAAAACGATTCATCTTGCACTCAAGTTGATCCAGGAATGCCCAATGATTATATTCAAAAAAACACTTCAGCCTTGTCTCAGTGTTCTCATCAGGACCGTCCGATGAAAGGGTCACCCAAACAAAATAAGCTGAAGTGTCTGTAAACCTGCGTTACTCGCTATGTTTATTACAAAAACCGATACTGTGCTTCAATCAGACCGTTGTAGACTCCTTGTTTCTGGATAAGCTGTTCATGGTTGCCCTCTTCCTTGATCTCCCCATGATCCAGCACAATAATATGATCGGCATTACGAATGGTGGAGAGGCGGTGAGCCACCATAAAGGACGTTCGCCCCTGAAGTAATACTTTGAGGGCTTCCTGAATTTTCAACTCCGTTTCCGTGTCAATGCTGGCTGTAGCTTCATCCAGAATCAAGATGCGCGGATCAGCGAGCAATGCCCGGGCAAAAGATAACAATTGCCGTTGTCCCATCGACAACACATTACCTCTCTCTTCCACTTCGGTATCATATCCACCCGGAAGCTTCATGATAAACTCGTGCGCGTTAACGGCCTTCGCCGCTTCTTCCACCTCTTCGTTCGTCGCATCCAGCCGTCCAAAACGAATATTATCCCGAATGGTACCTGAGAAAATAAATGTATCCTGCAGCACAATGCTGATCTGACTACGCAGGCTTTCCACCGTCACATCACGCACGTCATGTCCATCGATGGTCAGGCGGCCGCCCGTGATGTCATAGAAACGGCTAATCAGATTGATGATTGTACTTTTACCCGAGCCTGTATGACCGACAAGTGCGATGGATTGCCCTGCCGCCGCCTTGAAGCTAATACCTTTCAGCGCCTGTCTTCCCTTTTCGTACTCAAATACGACATTATCGAATACGATATCCCCTTTAATAGAAGGAAGCGGCTTGGCACCTGGTTTGTCAGCGATATTCGGCTCTTCATCCATAAACTCGAAAATTCGTTCAGAAGATGCCATGGCAACCAGCAACTGATTGTACATCTGTCCCAAACGGTTAATCGGGTCCCAGAAGTTGCCGACATAGTTGGCAAAAGCCACGAGCAAACCCACGGTCAACATTTCATTTTGAATGAGATGTGCGCCGTACCAGAACAGAATTAACGTCCCGAAACCACCTGTAATTTCAATCAAAGGACCAAATCCCTGGTTCATTGCTGATGCTTTGTCCCACGACTTTTTGCTGGACATATTCATGTTGTCGAAGTATTTCATATTTTCTTTTTCTTGAGTGTACGCCTGCGTAACCCGGATTCCTTGAATGGATTCATTCAGGTGAGAGTTAATCCGAGAGTTCTTCATACGCACATCCTGCCACGCCCGGCGAATCAGCACCCGTAATTTTGTAGATATAATGAACATAATCGGCACCGTAATAATCACAGCCAGACCGAGTTTCCAGTTAATCAACAGGAGAATGACGATGATACCAAGCAGCTGCACACAGTCGATCATGACGTTAACCGCACCATTCGTGAACAGATCCTGTAAAGAATTGATGTCATTCGTTACACGTACAAGCACGGAACCTGCGGGTCTTTTATCAAAAAAGTTAAAGGACAGCTTCTGAATATGTTTGAACAAGTCTGAGCGAAGATCGTAAATCACCCGCTGCCCAATAATATTGGTCAGTTTAATACGGTATGTGTTCGCTGCCCACTGGATGAGATACAGTAGCAAGATTGAACCTGCGATAATATACAGCAGTGTCATGCTAGGTACCCCGGTCTGCGGTGCAATAGCTCTATCGATTGCAAGACTGATTAGAAAAGGTACGGCTAATTTCGTAATCGTTCCGAGAATCATCATTAGAATCACAAACGGCAGGAGCTGCCTCGCATACGGTTTCATGTAAGCAAACAATCGTGCAAACTCTTGCCAGTTAAACGGTTTTTCGATCACTTCATCATCCTGATAGACAAATCGTTCATTCATTTTTTTATTAGAGGTTTCCTTAACCTCTCGCCTGTCTGTTATTGTTTCGGCACTCATGAGTTCACCTGCTCCCCAGCCTCCCGCTTCTCGCGGGCAATGTAGTCTGCATATTGAATGTTATAGACATCCTGGTACGGTCCAGGTACTTGAATTAACTCCGTATGTTTGCCGCGTTGTACCACGCGTCCTTCGTCCAGCACCAGAATCTCATCTGCATGTCGCAGCGAAGAGATCCGATGGGCAATGATAAATGTCGTTCTGCCGCGCATAACCTCTTGAAAGCCCGACTGAATCTCATGTTCGGTTTCCATGTCCACGGCACTTGTGGCATCATCAAGGACAAGAATCTTCGGATTTTTCAGCAAAGCCCGCGCAATAGCAATCCGCTGCTTCTGTCCTCCGGACAGTCCCATACCGCGTTCACCGACGACCGTATCATATCCTTCGGGAAACTCCATGATAAAGTCATGAGCCTTCGCCAGCTTGGCGGCGCGGATAATCTCTTCCATCGTCACATTTTTCAACCCGTAGGAGATGTTGTTACGTATGCTAGAGGAGAACAGGAACGTCTCCTGGAACACGGAAGCAATCTGACTTCGCAAGCTACGAATGCCCATATCTTTAATGTTTCTGCCATCGAGTTTGATCGAACCGGAGTTCACGTTATAGGCACGCATCAAAAGCTGGATAATCGTAGATTTCCCTGATCCTGTTCCTCCGAGGAAACCGATTACAGAACCAGGCGGAGCATCAAAATTAATATCGGTTACAGCAGGCATTTTGTTACCATAAGCAAACGTTACCGATTCAAAGGTCACATGACCTTTCACCTGATCTGTCTCCACAATAACCGGGTCTTCGGTCTCTTGCACATCCACAGGGGTGTTCAGCAACTCAAGCACCCGTTCACCTGAAGCTTTGGACTGAGTGTAGTTGTTAATGTGAAAGCCGAGGCCCCACATTGGACCAATTATGTACCAGATCAAACTGAAGAAGGCAACAAGTTGACCCAAGGTCAGGGTTTGCTGGATTACCATTCTGCCACCGACAACAAGCAGTAGTACAACACTCACCGAAGCCAGAATCTCCATAATCGGAAAATAGCGGCTCCACAACGTGGCGGCATGGATCTGATTCGTTTTGTAGCGTTCATTTCGTGTGGAGAACTTCTCCACTTCATAAGGCTCACGTGCAAACGATTTAACCGTTCTTACACCTGTAATGTTTTCTTGCACCGCTGTAGTCAGCGAGCTTAATGCCAATCGCATTTCCTGAAAGGCCGGATGAATTCTGGATTCGAATCGAAGCGCAACGAAGGCAAGCAGAGGGATGCAGACGAGCGTCAACAGTGTTAACTTCCAGCTCATCGTCATCATCATAATTGCGCCGAATACGACCATTAGAACCATGTTAAGAATCTGGGCGAAACCAAATCCGATAAAGTTACGGATGGCCTCCAAATCTCCCGTGAGGCGGGACATCAGATCACCTGTTTTGGCCGTATCATAATAACGGAAGGATAAAAATTGAAGTTTTTCATAACAGGCATTACGTAAACGATACGCCAAATAATTGCCTAGACGTCCGCCAAAGAAACCGTGTAAAAATTGCATGCCTGCTTTCAAAATAACAACACCTAACACCGTCAGGGCAAGCATGGGAACGTCTTCAAAATTACGTGGCACAATAACGTCATCGATCAAAATTCGAAGCAGGTTCGGATAGACTAATCCTAGTGCGGTCGCTAAGGCGAGAAACAAGATCGATACCAATAAATACGTTCGCTTCTCCCAAAAATAGGTTTGCAGTTGCCTGAGAACATCCATGTGTCTCCTCCTCTAATGTTGCTTGAAATGATATGAACATTTATGAAGTTTATCACCGTCCCTCATTCGCGGCAAAGCGAATAATAGACCATATTCAGGCGACTTTCAGCTAATTATCGCATTAACGGATGCCAATAGCCGACTTTCAATCAAATGTTTGAATATTCTCTATATTTCAGGTTGTTCATGCCAAAAAAAGGCTCCCTATATGCCTTTGCGGCGGGAGCCTTTTTTGACGCTTTTTTGCAACATTTTCACTGGGTTATGGAAGAAATCAATTATTTTACAAACGTTTCCAAAATATTTGCAGATGTGATCAACCAACCTTGTGGCAATATAGCGTATCACTTGTCAGAAGTTTCACACGGTGATGCAACCCCCATGACCATCTATTCCTGCATTTGTTCAAGCTGTTCGGACAAGGCCACCCATTGCTCAGCCTGGATTCCACTTGCAAGGGTATCCTGTATGCCCGTAACGGCTTCTTCCAGCCTTTCGGTGAGCTGACGAGAGTGATGCTGCACCGATTGATGAACCTGTGTATCATAAAATTGCACCAGCTTCTGTTCTGAGGTCGGGAGCACTTCAATCATCATCTGTTTGAGCACCGGCTCAAGTGCCTCCTGAAGGCGCTGACGCCCTTCTCCTTCAAAGAACTGCTTCGGATTCCGGAAGTAACTCCAGTAGTTTTTCCAGCCCGACGGTTCTTCTAGCCGGATTTCATCCAGCACAGGAGTACTCCACTTTTCATCCAAGGTTAAGGACAAGTCGATACCGCCTGTCAGCTGCTTCACTTCATTAATACATTCAGTTACTTGCTTGCCAACCCAAGCATGACCAGTCTGCTCCAATCGCAGTGTTGTGGCGAGTAATTCCTGTTCAAGCTCAATGCCGATCATACGCAACAGCTCCCGGCCGCAAGCTGCGAACGCCGTTTTCAAGTTGCCCTGATCTTCACGTAATACGGATGGATGAAACGCTTCTGCCATAAACTGACCCAGTCGGAAGGCTAAACGCTGTCTGACATGGAAAAGCAATTCATTCGTTTCCTGTGACAGTTCATCCTTCATTGATCGCTGCGCTAATCGCTCAATCCGCAAGCGTGACTGCTCCGAGATCGTGCCCAGTTCATCTCGCCGCTGACGCAGTGTTTCTTCCCCCTGTGCCGCATCCTCTGCACGTTGCTTTAACCGCTGAATGACACGCGCCAGCTCTTCGGAGGCTCCACCAACTGCGAGATCAGCCAGTTCCTTGCCTGCAAATTGATTAAACTCTTCTTCGAAACGCATAAAGCCCGATTGTTGCAATCGATCAACGTTTCCATCCATTTTACCTTCCATCGCAAGCATGCTGGATACCGGGAAAAGACGTGGTGAACGAATCCCGTTTTTCCGCAGTTCTGTCCCTACATGATCGAGCACCTGTTCCAATTCTTCTTCCGAGGAAGATAAATCACTCGCATTGACGACAAAGAACATCTGATCCATCGCGGAGCTATCTTTCACTCGCCCAAGTTGATTCAGGAACTGCCGGTCTCCCTGGGAGAAGGCATGATTATAATAGGTTACAAAAATCAATGCATCTGCATTTTTCATATAATTAAACGTTACGCCTGTATGCCGGGCATTGACTGAATCTGCTCCAGGTGTATCCACAAGCACTATTCCTTGTTCAGTCACGTCACAGCTGTAATACAGATCAATGGAATCTACAAAACAGGATTTCTTCTCATTGGCTACAAAATGGCGATATCCATTCAAGTCCACCAGCACATCTTGCCCAAGTTGATCCGCTGTTTCCTCCCAGCCAGCCGCAGCAGCCTGTAAGAAGCTGTAATGCGGACGCCCTGCTGGGTGTACATCCTGAGGCGTGAGTGATTGCACCCGCTTTTGCCATTCCGTGCCCGGCTCTCCAAGACCAAGCAGACGGAAGGAATAGGCAAGGTCCTCCTGGAAGGCCTCCCGGGTCTTCATGCGGACCCGGGCAGTACCATGCTCCATGCCACCGGCCGGAGCCATAATACGGTTGATCGCCGCTGTCGTTGGATGCGGCGATACCGGGAGGACCGCTTCGCCCAGCAATGCGTTGGCGAAGGAGGATTTGCCCGCACTGAACGCACCGAACAGCGCGAGCGTGAACGTGCCACCCGCAAGCGAAGCCGCGCGTGCACGCAAATCCCGTACCGCCGACCCCATGGCGGGGTACGGCTCCACCAGCGCAGCAGCGGCTTCCAGCCGTGCCGCTGCTGCGTCCAGGCGCCGGCGGCGTTCCGCGCCAGCCGCCGCCGGTGCGCCCTGCGCCGCTGCTACGCGCGGCGGCGCAGGGGCCTGCGTCTGGGGCTGCGCCGCCACAGACGCGGACGTGCCCGCCTGCGAACCGGGAGCTTCGCCCGGTTCAGGCGCGGGCACGTGCGGGCCCTTCACCTCCGGCAATAGCCCGGAGGGGAGGGGGCCCGCAGGAGGCAGCAGGCTGCGCAGCCCTGCTGCCTCTTCGGCGGCGGCGCGCTGGAGCGCCGTGTAGCGCGCCGCCACCGCGGATTGCGCCAGCAGCGCTGCGCGGCTGGCGTCCAGCGCCTGGAGCGCGGCTTCGCCCTGCGCAGCCAGTGCTTCCAGGATGCGGTCGGCCAGCAGCATGGCCGACTTACGGTACCGGGCCTCAATCTCGCCCCGGACATCTTTGCTGAATTGCATGACATACTCAGGCGATAGTTCTGCACTCGCACTTCGTTTCAGTTCAAGCAATCCTTCATTAATTGCAGGTAGCTCTGTGTTAAGTGCCTGCTCCCACGCGGCATCCCAGACCTGATAAGCTTCCCCTAGCTGTCTGAGCATCGTCCGAATATGAACCTCCACTTGACTGGAAGTCTGATCCTGAAGCAGTCTCACCAGTTCCGAAGCCCGGCGCTGCTTCTCCTGTTCCGTTTTGCCTCCTGAAAAGAGCAGACCTACCCGGAATCCCGGCTTGCGGCTCTCCAAATAATGACCAGCCGAAGTTCGGATATCCGCTGGGGTCAGGTTTGCGTTAGCAAGCAAAGAATCCACCTCTGCCCTGAATTTCTCACGGACTCGCGACGGTTTGGCTCGAAGCTCTGCGACTTGTTCATCCAGTAGAGCAATCTCACGCTCCAAACGTTCGATACCTTCTTGTCCTCCTACTTCTTCAAGCAGTGCAGTTTCTTCATCTTCTCTCTTCCCGGCTTCCCGTCTCAGATGTTGCTCCGTGATATGACTGGCTGAACTGGCTAAACTGTGAGAGATCAGCTCTTCTTTCTTGGTCATCAGCTCAGTAATCAGTTCCGGTAATTGACTCCACTGATTATATCGATGCTGCTGGTCACGCAAGGAAGTGAATAACAGACCGTCATAACGGACTTCCCATGCGGCAAAAATCGCCTCTACCCCATCCACATATTGATCAAACGAAAGCTCCCGTTCCCGATGTTTGTCGATCTGATTCACAATCAAAAATAGTGGCTTCCCCCAGTCGGACAAACTTTTGGCAAAAGAAAGATTTGTCTCCGACTGAACATGATTGTAATCCATCACATAGAACACAACATCAGCCAGATGTAGTGCCGAATGCGTAGCCAGGCTATGTCCGCGATCCGTCGAATCCACACCTGGCGTGTCCAGCAATACAGCATCGTCCTGTAGTAGCGGAATATGATCCCATACTTCTATCGAACTGTACGCCCCTCCATTTTTACAATACGTCTCCAGCTCCTCTGGTGAAACTTCCAATGTTCCTGCTTTATTGTCAGCGCTTACGTTCGGTGAAGTATAAATAAGTGCTCTCGGCTTGCCGTTGCGTATTGCGACGACATTGGCACTGGTTGGCACCGGACTTGATGGCAGTACTCGCTTGCCACACAAGCTGTTGATCAAACTCGACTTGCCTGCCGAGAAATGTCCACAGAACGCAATCGTCAGATGTTTCGTTTCAGCCTTGCTGATTAAATCCGTTAGTGTCTCTACAGCGGTATGGTCCCCTGACTGCTTCATTGCTTCACGTAGCGGTAACAAAGGTGTGGCCATTTCTGCTGGGTAATCTGTTCTGGACATGACTGGCCTTCCTCCTGGCTCCTCTAATTTGACATCCGTTTCGACGTCAATCTCTGATTTATCTTCATATAGTTTAACATCATCATGTTTGAATTTGAACGATTTCACTTGAATCTGCATGTAGATGGATTCCAGATCAATATAAGTTCAATTTGAGATGATTTGTCACGCCCGATGATGTCAAAAAATTCTTTCGAACCAACTCATCACGCTAATTTCCACGTTTACGTTTGTTTGGTACGTTAATCCGTTACTATGTATCTATAAAAAAATAAAACCGACATGTCGGTTTTATACAGGTTATACTTTTAACTCCCACACTAATTAGGGATGTTTATCATCAAGTAACTGGCTGCATGACATGTCTAGCAGCTACATTAACGATCACTTCTCGGCAATGTCAATGCAACCAGGTTCCTGATCATAGGTTAACAAAAACTTAAGATACTGCGTTTTCCATTGTAGGCAACAGGATTTCAAAAACTTGACCATGTTGCAAAATGGTAATGCCACGGCCTTTGTCTCTCATTACAACAACCTCAGGCTTTGTAGACATACGCTCCAGATAATGCTCAGGCACGTCACCAGAGTGACTCACAGTAATGCCTTCAACTTCTTTTTCTTCATTCTCCGCCATTTCCTGTTCAACGATTTGTTCAAAAATATCGGAGAAGGCTTCAAAATTGTCAGTGTACACGGAAATGCATTTCATCGTTATTCATCCTTTTCTACTTATGAATTTAATTTTCGTTTTCGGGTGGTGACACGTTCCTTATCTTTCCTGATCTGGGACGTTTTCATACGTTTTTTCCCTTCCCTGCATATGTCTAAGAGCGGACAGATATGGCATTGGGGAGTTTGAGCCTTGCAATGGTAGCGTCCAAAAAATATAAACCGGTGATGAGTTATTGTCCACTCATCCCGAGGTACGCGCTTCATCAGTTTCTTCTCGACTTCAAGTACGGAGTCATCCCAACCCGCGAGCCCCAGTCTCTTCGACACACGTTCAACATGAGTATCTACAGCGATCGCCGGTACTCCAAACGCATTTGAAACGACAACATTCGCGGTTTTACGTCCGACACCTGGCAGTGTGACAAGCTGATCATGTTCCTGCGGTACATCGCCGCCATACTGCTCTATTAAAATTCGGCACATGTTCTGGATATGCTTGGCCTTGTTTCGGTACAATCCAATTCGGCGAATATCCTGCTCCAGCTCTTCAAGAGGAACCATTAGATAATCGGCCGGGCTTTTGTACTTTTGAAACAAATCTGCAGTGACCTTGTTCACCGTTTCGTCTGTGCACTGCGCAGATAAAAGGACCGCTACCGTTAGTTCAAATGCATTGCTGTGATTTAACTCGCAATGTGCATCAGGAAACATGGCTTCCATGGTTTCGAGTATATGTCTTACCGTCGCTGCATTCATGAAGGGCTACCTCCCACAAGTCTGCTCCACACTGTAGAGCCTTACTTCAAGCTTCAGCCAAGTAGCTTGGCGGGGATCCAAAAAGCTTGCAAAAAAAACGTCTTGATGCGGGAAAGATCCCGTATCAAGACGGTCATTCTTTTGATCCTCGAAAAAGAAACGATTACTGTTTTTGAATCTCCATCACGACGTTGTTCAGGAGATACAATACAATATTATCATTATCTCTGAGAGATTGCACGCTTAAAGTATTGTCACCCTGGTGAACAAATACATTAGATCCCAGTGCAAAACGGTAGTTCATGTCTGATGTTGTTTCGCGTTTAACCAAAATCTGGTTACCCACTCCATCATAAGACCAGAACTGTTTACTCATGACAGTAAGCACTCTGAAACGCGTGGAATTATCTGTATCTTTAGTCATTTCCACACGGTCGCCAACCGTGAGGTTAGTCAAAGATGTTAATGTCGAACCGGCTTTAACAACTTTAACAGGTCCACTCACAGATACTTTATCTGTCGCACCATTAAACTGTTTCAATGTAACCGAAGTTGCATCCACTGCAGTAACCTCAGCCAGCGTACGTTTAACCACTTGAACAGCCTTCGGTGTAACTCCTTCAAACGTTACATTAATCAAATTGCCTGCAGTCAACTGGGAAGGTGTAATGGATTGACCACTTTCGCCAGTCAATACCGCTTGATCCACATAAAACTGACTTGTAAGCAGATCTGATTTTACCCGAACACGACCGTTGGATTCCATGGAGACCACTTCGAATTGAGCAACTGTTTTCAATGCAATCTTCTGCGCTACATCCTGATTTGTTCCAAGGGTAACCGCAACATTATCCCCTACCTTCAAATCAGACAGACTAGCCGTTGATTTGTTATACATTTCAACCGCTGGTGCTGTCGTATAAGGAACTGTAATCGTCTGGTTGCCAGATAACAAGCTGATTTTTCGGTTTGTTGTATCAATATTACTAATTGTGCCTTCGTATTTGTAAATTATCTTCACAGACAATGCACGAGTTCCCACATAAGTCAGATCCAGTTTGCGTCCGTCATTGAGCAAGGACTCCAGACCTGCCAGTGTCGGTTTGACTGTGTTATAGTCCATTTTTGTTTTTTCATCCAGTGTGAATACATAAGGTTTTTTATTTGCATCCAGTACAGTAAGCACTTTGGTCTTACTGTTATAGGATACAACTGTAGCCCCGTTCAGAGGCTCCATTTGCCGGCCAATCACCTGAATGCGAGTTACCTGGTCATCACTGTTTAATGTTAATTCAACCTTGTCACCATTGTTCGCATCTGTAATCAGGTCATTCAGCGTTGCATCTTGAATACCATTGATAATCACTTCCGGTTTCTCGCTCAGCAATTTTGCTTCAAGTGAACCTCCATCACGTTTATACGTCAATGTGGATTGATTGCCGCCGATCTCAACTAATGTTCCACGAACGGATTGTTCTACGCCCTGATTCAGCTCAATTGTCTGCAGAACACTGTCTTTGACAGTGTATTTCACAGTGCTGCCTGCCTTCAAATCAGCCAAAGACAAAATGCGGTTTTGATAACGAATAATTAAATTATCTGTATACGTATACTGCTCTGTTGCCCCCGCAGCATTCACGAGCTTGATCGTTTTTCCGGAAGTAACCACTTCCGCAACTACACCGCTGTCACTCTTGTTAACGATACCGGATTTAACCCGGATCACCACTGTTTTTTTGTCAGCAGAGAACGTCTCGCGCTGTACTTCAATGATGCTGTCCACTGTAATATCAGACAATTTAATTGCTTTTCCGTTCTGATCCATGAATGCAGTATTCTCATCATAAGTATATGTTTCATAGTTTTCGCCTACAAAGAGACCGATTTTGTTCCCGGACAATGCACGCGCAAACGTACCTTCTACGCTCTCCATTTGTTGCTTGGCATCAACAACCTCCACATAGGAAGCTGCACCTGCCGAACCAACGATAAGAACTTTCGTATATAGTTTCACATCCGATGCAGATGCGCGTGTTTCACTATCTTTGGTAAAGTACGGGGTATTGCTGTTCACTGCATAGTTAACCGTTTTACCGTCAACTAGTAGCGTGATCTGCCCGTCTTTCAATCCGGTAACATAACCCGTAGAAGTATTCGGATACTTCGTATCCGTCAACGATTCACCACGACTAAAAAATGTCGCAAGCTGAGCACGAGTTACAGAGCCTGTCGGATTGAACTTGTTGTTTTCCAAACCTTTGGCCAGATCCAAACTAACAGCCAGATTTACATACCCTTTCGCACTGTCTGAAATATTTGCGTTGTCAGCAAATCCAGTGGACTGATTATTCTGTGCTTTCGCTTCAGCATCTTTGTTCAACGAGCGGATTAATAGTTTAGTAATCCATTCACGAGTTGCCGGCTTTTGTCCCCATGTTGTTTTGGAGACATCAGATGATGCTTCTTCCGTTTTATCCACGAGTCCCAATTGAAGTGCAAGCGCAACATATGGCTTAAAGTAGTTTCCTACTTGCATATTTGTCGGTAATGCCGCAGCCGTGCTCGTGTTCAACTGCGATTCCATATTCATAAAACGGATGGCCATCGTTATCGCTTCTTGTTGCGTTACCGCGTCCCCTGGACGAAACAGGCCGTTATTGCCGAGAAGAATACCTTGATACGCCAGCTTGTATACATGTTTCTCAGCCCAGTATCCAGCCTTGATATCACTAAACAAACCTGTTGGTGCAGCCGTACTTTGTACTGCCGCATTTTGGCCCTGTCCCGTTTCTGTTGTGTCTGCTGCCATAGCAGCTCCACCCGCGCTAAGGGCCATCATGCCTGCAAGCACGGCTGATACTACTTTTTTAGAGTGTGATGGATGGTTATATTTAAAAGTCACCTATGATTCCCCTCTCTCATATAAAAACGACCTCAATCCGTGAGTCTACGGTAACGCACTTGAAGCAAAACTTAATTGGATCTTGTCATTGGATGTTCAAGATCCACATGTCCCATCAAACTTTCAGTTGATTTACCATCTACCAGCAGATCAAGTGATTTTACCTCATCGAACTGGAAGAACGTTTGTTTCAACGCATCGATGGCAAACGATTCACCACCAGCACCAAGACGTGCCGTATCCGGCATATGAATATCCAGTGTCAGTGCTCCATCCTTGAATTGAACTGATTTCAGCTCAATATCTTTGGACCATAGCGGAACGAGCTTCTCATCTTTGCTTTGCTGCAAAGAAGCAAAAGCCTCTTTATATTTGTCATCTTCCGATGCAAACGTAATTTCGGCTGACGCTTTGTGAAGTTCCAGCTCCTCCGGATCGGTATAAAACACTTCGATAGACTTCTTCTCCTTGCTGTCGGATGTTGAAGGTTTGTCCGTAGATACTTCACCAGAAGAAGCTCCACCAGAAGACGTTGTTCCCTCCGAGCTTCCGTTCGCTGAGTTAGATGGTGTTGTGTTATCGTCGGAACCAGCTGTCGTAGGGTCGGTAATGACCTGACCGTCCACTTCTGTAGCGCCGTTCCCTGTTTGTGTCTCTGATCCCGCACCTTGTGTCTGGTTTGGAGCAGCTGTCGGTTTACTACCACATCCAGCAGCTACGGCCATAACCGTTACCAGCAAAACTGCGATCCATATTTTTTTGTTCATTCTAACTCATCCTCCTCAGCATAAGGGTTGTCCCTTATTGAATTCCCAAATACTCCTTGATCCCAGCAACAATACCTTTGGCTACATTGTTCTGGAAATTTTCCGTAAACAATACAGCTTCATCACTCTTGTTGCTAAGGAATCCTCCCTCTAACAGCACCGCAGGCATCGTTGTTTCACGGGTTACGTGGAGACTGGCCATTTTTACTCCCCGGTCTTTTAAACCGGAAGACTTCACGAGATACTTGTGCATAATATTAGCCAGTTCCTTACTAACCGAGCGGGAATAAAAAGTTTCTACCCCCGTTGCCGCGACAGGGCCGCTATTCGCATGAATGGAGATGAAGATATCTGCATTTATGTTCTGTGCAACCTTCACACGTTCTTTCAGTGCGAGAAATGTATCATCACTACGTGTTAATACGACATCGATCTGAGGCTCTTTTTTCAGAAGTGCCTCCACTTTTAATGCCATGGCAAGATTGAAATCTTTTTCTCTTTTGCCTGTAACACCAATCGCTCCAGGGTCTTGATCTCCGTGCCCCGCATCGATGACTACAACTTTCTTGCCATTCCCACCAACGGGCGGAGCAGGTGTGCTACCTTGATTGTTTAGATCAATGATGAGCAATCCTGAATCGTTCTGCACACTGTACCCTTTGGCGCCTGTCAGATCAATAACAAACCGAATGGTAGAAGGACTGTTGCTATATAAGGAATAACGAATTTGAGACACATCTGGATAACCGTTAACAACGAGTTGACCATTTTGATTGCTATCCAGCGCCTGACCTTGACTAAACGAATCCGCAAAAGCCGTATTTGGCAGATCAATTACAATTCGATCCGGGCCGTTCATCGTAAATACGTTCGGCTTTGTGCTTCCACTTGTAGCAATCATGAAACGGTTGTCGCTAAAGCTAATGCCGTTCACTTGTACAAGACCTTCCTGACTCGATCCTCCGCCATCGTTACCAGAGTTCGGGGGAGTGGTTGTCCCGTTTCCGGAACCTGCATTCTGGGTAACTAATGTTACCGTCTTCGTGGTGTTGTTCCAACCCACCTTAAGACCCATTTGCTCTCCGATGAAACGGAGTGGTACTAAAGTCGTACCATTTTTTACGAGGGGCGGGGCATCCAGGTCTACGTTACTGCCGTTCACTGTTGCCGTCTTCTGTCCAACAATCATCTGCATGGCAGTGTTGTCTTTGCTAATCGTCACCGTTTGCGACTGTTGTTTCCAATCGACAGAGTATCCCAAACTTTCGGAAACCGTACGAATCGGGACCATCACCTTACCATTGATGTTATCCGCTTTCGCATCCGAAGGCTGTACGATCTCATTCCCGTCTAGGATAATTTTCGTGTCTGCTGCTGCATGACTATAGCCCGGGAAAACGAGCCCAAAGACAAATAACAGTACCAAAAAACCGAACTTCTTCATCCTTCACCCCTACCAATCTCATATTTTTTTGCCGCATGTTGTAGGCTTGCAACTTTCACTGCGCACTTGGGCATTACCAGACACCTATTAGACGTCTCCCAATCTCAAAAGTTGCGAATATATTCCAACATAACAGAAAAAAAACGTTGTCAGATCAAGCTTTTTTTACATTTTAATGTCTTATTTTTTCCTAATTTATCAATTATGCATCTTGAAACAACGGACTTCCCTACTCTGCATATTTACGAAAAATCCCATTCTACAAACTCAAATAATCTAAAATTCCGTCGACAATCGCTTGAGCACACTGATCCTGATATGACTCTGTAAGCATCAGAGCTTCATCGGTTGGATTGCTCAAAAAACCCAATTCAAGGAGTACAGCCGGCATCGATGTTTCCCGAGTCACGTGCAGACTCGCCACTTTTACGCCGCGATCTTTAAGTCCTGTAACAGGTAATACGTGCTTGTGAAGGATTTCCGCTAAACTTTTACTTTCTTTTCGTGTGTACAATGTTTCTATCCCGTTTGGAACCGGAGTTGTGAATTTGTTTCCATGAATGGACACAAACAGATTCGCCTGGTTCAGCTTCGCTATATCCACACGTTGTTGCAAGGAAAGTTCTGTATCATCCTGACGTGTAATCACGGTCTGAATGTTGGCATGCTGTTCCAGAAGCGCCTTCACTTTAAGTCCTACCGCTAGATTAAAATCTTTTTCGTAAGCACCTGATACACTGACTGCGCCAGACTGACGTCCACCATGTCCAGGGTCAATAACAATCACTGTTTTACCGTTATTCTCCGGTAAGGCTGGCTGACTACCCGATGTTCCATTCGCAGCTGAGAGATCAACGAGCAACACGTTATTCTCTCCAAGTGACCAGTTTGCTGTTGTACTTTGATTTAGATCCAAAACCACTCGCACCGTCGATGGCGACTGGCTGAACATGGCAAATCGGACTTTAGAAACAAGAGATGAGTCCATAACATCGATTTGGCCACTTCCGTCCGGATTCGAAGCCTGTCCCTGTACAAATGTCTGTGAAAAGGTTGTATTCGGCAGATCTACAATAATCCGCTCAGGCCCGCTAATACTAGACACTTTAGGGCTGATGTTTCCATTTGTCGCAACGATTAAACGGTCTCCGCTGTAACTTATGCTTTGCAGTTCCGTCAAACCAACCGGGGCAGGAGTCACCACCGGATCACTGTCAGGCTCCGTATCTACTACAGGTGGAATACTAAACAGGCTAACCGTTTTAGTACCATTGTCCCATCCTACCTGTAGTCCCATGCCCTCACCTACAAAACGCAAAGGTACTAGTGTTGTACCCTGTTTAATCAAGGGAGGTGCATCCAGATTGACGACATTTCCATTAATCGTAGCTGCATCTTTGCCAGCCGTCATCTCGATGGAGCTTTTGCCTCGCTGAACGTGCACCGTTTGCGTTGCCTGTTCCCATTTCACGTCATAACCCAGGTTTTCGGATACAATCCGAATCGGAACCATGACCGTTTTCCCAATATTCTCTGCGGGTGCTCCTACTTTTTGGTCAATGGTGACTCCATCAAGCACGATCGAAGGCGCACGGTCTGCATGAGCCATCACTGGGAAAAGACAAAGGAACAGAAAAAAAATGACTGCTGCCGACCATTTCTTCATTCGTCATCCACCATTCTAGTTAAGTTATGTAGATTTGAGGCCTGATTCACTACCTGTATTACGCTATGTACCCTTCCATAATCTACTATCCAGTCTATCAGATAATGTCTAGTGATCCGGTTACAACGTTGTCATATTTAGTCGGAAAATAACAAAGCAAAGAAGCCTCCATCTTGAGCAGAGGAAGGTGAACATTCCTTGTCCAGATGGAGGCTTGGTGTTTAATCACTTTATTTAGCCAAAAAGTTTAGCCGCATGGCGCTCTTCATAGGCAGTAATCGCATCATCATGTTGAAGTGTCAGACCGATGTCATCCAGTCCTTGCAACAGGAATTGACGACGGTGTTCGTCCAGATCAAAATCGATATGCAATCCGTGTGCGTCTGTAATCGTTTTGTTTTCCAGATTCACATTCATCTCATAATTTTCATGCTTTGCTGTACGCTGGAACAAGTCTTCTACCTGCTCTTCGGACAGTTTAATCGGCAAAATTCCGTTTTTGAAACAGTTGTTATAGAAGATATCCGCAAAAGATGGTGCAATGACACAACGGAATCCATAATCCATAATTGCCCATGGTGCATGCTCACGGGAAGACCCGCAACCAAAATTAGCACGAGAAATTAGAATTGATGCTCCTTCATAACGAGGCTTGTTCATTTCGAAGGAAGGATTGTTGTTTCCCTCTTCATCAAAACGCCATTCGTAGAACAAAAACTGTCCAAATCCGGTGCGTTCAATCCGCTTCAAAAATTGTTTCGGGATAATTGCGTCTGTATCTACATTGACCCGGTCTACCGGTGCCACGATGCCTTGCAGTGTTTGAAATGCTTCCATATGTTCCGTTCTCCCTTCTGGCGATTATCGCTTAGATCGCTGCTTCTGTTTTGAAATTCCAGTCACGTACGTCTACAAAATGTCCTTTAACCGCTGCCGCTGCCGCCATTGCTGGTGACACCAGATGCGTACGTCCTCCGCGTCCTTGACGTCCTTCAAAGTTACGGTTGGAAGTAGATGCACAACGTTGTCCCGGCTTCAGTACGTCCGGATTCATCGCAAGGCACATACTGCAGCCTGCGTCACGCCATTCAAAACCAGCTTCAGTGAAAATTTTGTCCAAACCTTCTTCTTCCGCCTGGATTTTAACACGTCCGGAGCCTGGTACAACAATAGCAGTTACATTACTGGAAACGGTGTGACCTTTGGCAACTTTTGCCGCTGCACGCAGATCTTCAATCCGTCCATTCGTACAAGAACCGATAAATACATAATCAATCGGAATCTCTGCAATCGGTGTTCCAGGTGTAAGTCCCATATATTCAAGCGCTTTTTCAGCCGCTTTACGCTCATTTTCTGTAGGCAGTTCTGCTGGTACAGGAACTTTGGAAGAAATATCGGTTCCCATTCCAGGGCTAGTACCCCAGGTTACTTGTGGGATCAGTGATTCCACATCAATTTCAACGACATGGTCAAACTCAGCACCTTCATCCGTCACAAGCTCTTTCCATGCTGCAACAGCTTCATCAAACTTAACACCTGTAGGAACATACTCGCGTCCACGCAGATATTCAAACGTTGTTTCATCCGGAGCGATCAGTCCTGCTCTTGCTCCACCTTCAATGGACATGTTACATACAGTCATACGCTCTTCCATGCTCAGTTCACGGATGGATTCCCCTGTATACTCGATAACATAACCTGTTGCAAAGTCTGTGCCGTACTTGGCAATGACCGCAAGGATCATGTCTTTCGCCGTAACACCCGGGTTACGTTTGCCGACAAAACGAACTTCCATCGTTTTTGCTTTTGCTTGCTGCAAACATTGTGTTGCCATAACGTGTTCCACTTCACTTGTTCCGATACCAAATGCAAGTGCACCAAATGCCCCGTGAGTAGATGTGTGGCTGTCGCCGCATACAATCGTTTTACCTGGATGAGTCAGGCCCAGCTCAGGTCCCATAACGTGTACTACACCTTGGTCAATCGTGTCCAGATCGTACAACTTCACGCCGAAATCACGGCAGTTCTGAGACAGTGTGTCAATTTGCTGTTTGGAGATCGGATCTGTAATGTTGAAACGATCCTTCGTTGGCACGTTGTGATCCATCGTTGCAAATGTCAGTTCTGGACGGCGAACTTTTCGACCGCTCAGGCGAAGTCCTTCAAATGCTTGCGGAGATGTTACTTCGTGTACCAGGTGCAGGTCAATATACAGAATGCTTGGTTTTCCTTCTTCCTGATGAATTACGTGGTTTTCCCAAATTTTCTCAAACATCGTTTTTTTACTCATCATTTTCACCTCATCATAAGTTCGGTCCTTGGAAGAGCTTCGTGCATCTTTGTCTAAAAGTGAAGCTCTTGAATGACCTAAATATATCACCCCGTCCTTCATTGTTCCAAGATATAATATCTATAGATGTGATAGGTTTAACCTATAATAAGACAAACAGTAATAAACCACTGTAGAATACAGAGGTTTTAATTGATAACAATTATCATTATCATGTATAACTTATACTACGTGCATGTCTCGGCCCTGTCAATGCTTTAATTTCTCTTTTTGAATTCTTGTTCGGGCCATGCTTCCCTGATAAGAATAACGAACCCGTGCTCATTAATGTTATAATAACGACATCGATGAAAGGAATGACGTATCATTATGGAATTCAGACAACTTCAATATACACTACAGATTGCTGCTGAACGGAACTTCTCACGAGCCGCAGAAAAATTACATATTGCCCAGCCTTCACTCAGTCAGCAACTGTCCAAACTTGAGAAGGAACTTGGCGTATTGCTTTTTCAACGGAATACCAGCACTGTTGAGCTGACACACGCGGGAGTTACTTTTGTTGAACAGGCCCAAAAGATTGTGGATGCCATGGAGCTGTTGCGTCAGGAAATGTCGGATATCTCGCAGCTTCGCAAAGGAAAGGTTGTTGTAGGCAGTATGCCGATTACCGGTTCTCATCTGCTTCCGCATGTGCTCCCAGCCTTTCAACAAGCGTACCCCGACATCGAAGTAACTTTGTTAGAAGATTCCGGGATTACACTCGAAAAGTTAACAGCCAGCGGCAAAGCTGACCTCAGCCTGCTCTCTCTACCTTTGCAGGAGTCCAGTTTGTCTTATGTCAAGATTGGCGAGGAACGTATAGATTTGGCTGTACCGCCGAACCACCCTTTGGCTCATCGAGGAACCCCGGGCCATCTGCAGCCTGTGCGGATTGATGAGCTTCGGGATGAACCCTTTGTTGTATTAAAAAAAGGACAGGGCTTCCGCAAGCTGACGTTTGATCTCTGCGAACAGGCCGGTTTTGACCCTCAGGTGGTTTTTGAGAGCACCAACATTGAAACATTGCAATCTCTGGTGGCAACAGGCATGGGCATCACTCTGGTTCCCCGTTTTATCGCCCGTGCACCCCGCAGTGAGTTCGTGCCTGTATATGTCCCACTTGTCGATCCAACGCCAAGTCGTACGCTTGTCGTCGCTTATCGTCAAGGGCGCGTCCTATCCAAGGCAGCCGAAGCTTTTATACAGACTTTTCGACAAACCGTTGCCGATCTTTCCAAAACAGATTAAACCGATGCTGTAACAAGTTCGTGGATTTATGATTTGCATTGTGTGATCACAAGTTGACGAGAACAATTATAAGCTCTTACCAAAAAAGCCGTCCACAAAGTCTAATGACTACGGGACAGCTTTTTTCGTTTACAGACCAGCTGAACAACTGATCCACAAAAAATGTAGCATGTTTTGTTACAGCACAATGTTGCTTGTTAATACATAAAATTAAGGCAATTCACGCATCAACCTTCATTTCACTGTCACTGTCATACCACTTAACTTGTCTTGTCTCAAATAATTGCATATATATCATAGCTTATCTAGCATGTCTCACATCATCTTGATACGTAACCTTCAGTCATTCTGCGCAAGCATGATTCTATCCTTTACCTTCGCAGATTACGATCACTTGTCAGCCTGTTCTGTTGATCCATGGCACGGCCTTCTTCCTGCGAATTCTCAGGGGGTGACAAGCCTCCTGTCCCATTCTCTAAGAATGCTCTTAAGTGATCTACCCTTCTGTTGCCTTGTTCCAGTCTCCTGAGCGTATCTTTCACATGGTTGTCCATTGATTGATCATCCTCCTTGGTGACGGGATAGTTATTATTACCCGCCTCCTGGAGCGATAAACAGCATATGCCATTTTTTTAGAGAAAAACTATTTCCCGCTAAAATAAATGCTTGGTCTGCGATCCTCAAACACCGGGATACGTCCGCGAACTTCGTCAACCAAACCAGGACGGATGACTCCAGATACAATCTCTTCGCCTTCACCGCCTTCAGCTACGATCTCTCCCCAAGGGTCGATGATCAAGGAGTGTCCAAAAAATTCAGTGTCTCCCCCTTTGCCGACGCGGTTACACGCAATAACATACATCTGGTTCTCGATAGCCCGAGCAGTCAATAATGTGCGCCAGTGATGCAGACGAGGATTAGGCCATTCAGCAGGCACAATTAATGCACGTGCACCATTCAGAGCGAGGGTTCGAGCTAATTCTGGAAACCGAATATCATAACAGATCGATGCCCCCGCCGTCAGACCGTTGCCGAGTTCAAACATTTCAGGCCGTGCACCCGGCTCCAAGTATTTTTCTTCATCCATCAGACGAAACAAATGAAGTTTATCATAACGTGATACTTCTGTTCCTTCCTCACTATAGGCATACATCGTATTGTAGATCTGTCCGTCACGCTTCTCGGCTATAGAACCGCCCACGATGGAGATTTGATGTTTTTTCGCAAAAGCAGAAAGCCATTCTCTTGACGTCTTCCCTTCCGGGTCAGCAAGCTCATGAATTTGCGGCAAAGCATATCCGGTGTTCCACATTTCGGGAAGCACGGCCAGCTTTGCATCTGGATATTGCTCCACTGCGCGTTCAAGCAACCTCTGCATATGTTGATGGTTAGCTTCCGGATCTCCCAGTTTAATATCCCCTTGAATCAAAACAACCCGCATTTCCCCTTGTTCAGTCATGACCCAACACTCCTCCGAACTGTAATACTTGATATCATAGCTTGATCCCTAGAAAATTCGCAACCGTATTAACTCAGATGACTACCTAACAGTTCAGGTAACCTCTCCAGCAACTGGTCACATATCTGTGCATCACCTGAATTCCAGGCCAATTCCTCCAAAGGATACACACGCCCTTGTCTTACAGCCGTAAGAGCTCTCCACTCTGGACTCTGTATCAGTTTCTCTGTCGCCTGCCGTGCATCTGGCTCCTGAGGTAGCATGAGGAACAGATAATCTCCAGCATATTCTTGAACCGCATCAGCCGAAATCTCTTTGTATGCTCTGCCTGCTGCAAGAGCTTCCTGAACCTTATGAACAGGCCTGAAACCAAATGGGTGATATAATAATGGCGCAAGTCCGATATTTCCCATCACAAACAAGCGAGCTCCCCGGTGGTATGTGAGTACTGAGGCTGTTTCTCCCAGATGAATTATTTTGCTAATCTTCTCCCACATCTGCAATGTACGTTCTTCATACGAACTTAGCCATCGCTTGGCTTGTTTCTGCCTGCCAAACCAGTCCCCTACTCTCGTCAAACGTTCATGAAGAGGCGCATGCGAATTGTAAGCCAGCGTAGGCGCAATACGCGTTAATTGCTCATACTGATGCTCATCTTCACTATCTATAATGATCAGATCCGGCTTCAAACGAATCGTCTTTTCAACATTGATCGGAGTGCCTGCATTATACTCCTCATCCTCAATTAAATGGATACCTAATACTCGCAAATCCCCCGCAGTATCTCCATAATAGATCACTCGCTCTGGATTAGCGGGAATTCGTACATCGTGTCCTAACCAATCCTGAACCAAGGTCTGTTGTTGAATAGATCTGTCATACTGACGAGGAGATAGTCCGGTAATCTGGCGAAAACGTCTGTTAAAATAATATTCATCTTTGAATCCGACACGGCTCGCGATATCACGTAAAGGCTCATCTGTCTTGCGTAACCAATCTTTGGCATGCTGAATTCGAACATGATTGATGTAATCAAGCGGTTTCTGACCAGTACGTTGCTTGAACATTGTCGTGTATAGTTTAGGACGAACACCAGCCATATTCGCAAGCTTATGGACCGTGATCTCATCTCTGTAACACTCATCAATATACTGAATAGTCCGGGTTAACCTGGACTCCGAATTTGTATCAGTACCTTTTGTGGTATAACGAGTTATGATCCGTTCCATCCATCGCTGAAACCCCACATTTAGATTGCAATACTCCGCATCATTTTTATAATTTCGGGATGCAAACAATTCGACTAACACTCTACTCACAGACTCATATGTAGCATCGTTGAACTGAGCGCGTTGCTTAAATAAAGGCGGTGAATACAACTTGAGAAGGCCGGACAAAACCTGAAAAGCATCATATGCCATAACCGTATAAGTCAAATGGTTTGAATTCCTGTGTTCCAGCTGGTATGCCTCGCCCGGAGAAATCGGATAGATACAACCCGCAGTAAAAGGCCAGTATTCCTGGCCGATGTACAAGTGCCCTTCTCCTTCTTCACAGATTAAAAATGTATGTTTATCACACTGCACCTCCAGCATGATTTGATTAGATCGTTCAATTCGTCGCTCCAGATTCTCCAGCCGAAACATGAATGTCGAAAAAAATAACTTATCTTGATTCACATCCAACGTTTTCATGTTCATTTATCTCCTAGCATTACTGAGAATTATTATCATTAAAAACTCTATGGAGTCATTATAGTCTAGTACTATTCTTATATCTAGATCATTTTGTAATGAGCTCCTTACAGATAATTCGTATCAAAAAAGCGCTCAACCAAAGTTGATCGCTTTTGGGAATTTTATTTTATTTGAAATCTACAATGGAGTTCCTGAAATTTTAAGATTTCATTTGGTGGTGATTCGATTGTCGGATTCCCTTGAACTTTATCATTGAATCATCTGCTCGGGCAGCTCCTTCAATAACCATTCTCTGGACATCGCATCACCCGAAGCTTTGACAATATCAAAATGATACACCTTGCCAGCTTTAACGGCGGGCAGGTTTTTCCATACTGCGCTGTCCATCAATTCCTTGGTGGACTGCTTGGCATCTTCCGTTACTGGTTCGAGGATAAATATCCGATCACCAGCAATTTCTGTCATTTTTTCCGTAGAAATCTCCGCAAATCCCATTCCCTCATTCAATAACTTCTGGATTTCAGGTGTTGGTTCCATCCCATTCTTGCCATATAACAACTGAGGTAACCCGGCTCCAGCCATCACAAAAAGACGATTCCCCGGATACATCGTAAACACCGATGCTGTCTCTCCTTCTTTTAGGCCATGATCATGAAGCTTTTTCCACATTTGCTCTGTTGCGGTTTGATGCGCTGTAATCCAGTCCTCTGCCTCCTTTTTTTTGTTTAACAGGTCGCCTAACGTTCGCATGCGCTCCTCCAATGTTGCGAATGAATCAAAGGTTACTGTAGGTGCGACTTTTGAAATCTGATCATACTGTGCCTCATCACTATTCGAAAAAATAATCAGATCCGGGTTCAGTCCAACGGCCCTCTCTACACTAAACGGAAATCCTACATCTTCCGAATCCGCGACCTGCTCGTCAAACACCATGCCTTCCTGCCGAAGTATGCCCACCGGGATAACGCCCAGTGCGACCAGATCCCCTGTAACTTCGCCATGATAGATTACACGTTGAGGAGTAACAGGCACAGTCACGGTATGACCTGTCCAATCCTTGAACTGTCTTGTCTGTCCGACGTTATCCTCATCTGCAGAAGTTTGTTTTTCGGTTTCCGTGTCTTTACTTGCCTGATTAACCGATATATTACCTGGATTCTCTGAAGCTGGTGCAGATGTCGATGCCTCGTTTGAACATGCGAATAAAAGTACAGACAACGCCGTGACTGTCAATAAAAGGGCCGTATTTCGGAACTTGTTATGGAACTTGCTTTGCATCTCTATTTTCCCCCTGTTAGATGTGCTCTCAAATTTTTTCAAATGATATTGATTATCATTATCGTAAAATATCTTAACTCATGGATTTTCTGATCTCAATGGATAAACTTGAATTTTGCATTTCCCTTTTGTACAAAAATGTTCTTCCTCACTTCTATCTCCCTCTATACAGCTCGGGATTGACGTGATAAATTAATGAGAACGTTTTGCCATAAATGAACATCATGGAGTGATATATACGATGACGAATTCAGAACATAGATCTTCTCTTTCAGCCTTTCCAATCCCATCTGCAAATGTCATGTCACAGTTGCCAACGCAATTTTTTGCAACCCTTGTTCACAATGTGAACCGCGAGATTGCGAGCGGTCATGATGTCATTAATCTGGGGCAAGGTAATCCTGACACCCCTACTCCACCACATATTGTTCAATCTTTACAGCAATCGGCTGAAAATCCGCTTTATCATAAATATTCTCCGTTCCGCGGGTATGCCTTCCTGAAGGAGGCCGTTGCCAAACGTTACAAAGAAGATTACAACGTTGATCTTGATCCCGAGACCGAGGTCGCTATTCTATTTGGTGGCAAAACCGGACTGGTTCAATTACCTCAAGTCTTATTGAATCCCGGGGATGTATGTCTCGTTCCCGATCCAGGGTATCCTGACTATTGGTCAGGCGTTGCTCTCGCGCAGGCGCGTATGAGCTTCATGCCTCTATTGAAATCCAATGCATTTCTACCCGATTATGAAGCAATCTCCGCTGATGATCGGCAGAAGGCCAAGCTTATGTTCCTGAACTATCCCAACAACCCAACCTCGGCCACCGCTCCGCTATCCTTTTACGAGGACACTGTTGAATTTGCGATTCAGAATCAGATTGTCGTTGCCAGTGATTTTGCTTATGGTGCAATTGGATATGACGGGCGTCGTCCTGTCAGTTTCTTGCAAGCTCCAGGAGCCAAAGAGGTAGGCATCGAGTTCTACACCCTCTCCAAAACATATAATATGGCGGGATGGCGCGTCGGATTCGCGCTGGGCAATGCGGAGATCATCTCTAAAATCAATCTGCTACAGGATCATATCTATGTCAGCCTGTTTGGCGGTATCCAAGCTGCCGCTGCGGAAGCTCTGACAGGCCCGCAGGACTGTGTCACTTCACTGGTCGCACGATATGAATCTCGTCGTGATGCATTTTACGAGGCGCTTTCCGCGATCGGTTGGCAAGCGTCCAAGCCGGAAGGTTCATTCTTTGGATGGTTGCCTGTGCCGGAAGGATATACCTCCTCTGGTTTGGCTGAAATTCTGCTACGAGAAGCAAAGGTTGCTGTCGCGCCTGGTATCGGTTTTGGCTCCCACGGAGAAGGTTATGTACGCATAGGTCTTCTGAGTGATGAGCAACGACTGCGTGAAGCGGCGGAGCGAATTGGGAAGCTTCATCTTTTCAAATAAGTGAAAGCTGAACACATGGCTACAATCTCTTTGCATATGCCAACTTTCCATGGTATGTTATAAGAAATAGTAAACGAAACGTGATGACGGGACCAGTAAGAGAGAATCAGTTGCGCACAGAGAGTAAATTCCATCTGGCTGCAAGAATTTACCGCGGCTTCTCTCCGAAACCTACCCCTGAGCGGCCTGTTGTGTACAGGACAGTGCCTTCTGTTACAGGGCATGAGCCGGATGATCTGATTATGATCATCAATAAAGGTGGTACCGCGGAAGTAACGAACTTTCGTCCTTTTTTAACCAAAGGACGGGAGTTTTTTTTGTACCTAAGCAGACTGCTTCGCAATCACTGATTAATTATGTTTAAGGAAGTGAAATCATGACTTCACGTATTGTCGTTAAAATCGGAAGCAGCTCATTAACCACCGAAGAAGGCGGCTTGGATCGCCAGGCGATATCCTTTTTCGCAGATGAAATGGCCTCGCTTGTTACTCAAGGCCACGAAGTTCTGCTCGTTACTTCTGGTGCCGTTGCTGCCGGATTCCGGGAGATCGGGTACCCTCAGCGTCCCAAACAACTACATGAGAAACAAGCGGCTGCGGCGGTTGGGCAGGCTTTGCTGATGCAGGCATATCAACAGGCTTTTGCGGCGCACCGCGTTACTACAGCGCAAATATTACTGACCCGTACCGACTTCCACAGCCGTAAACGCATGGGAAATGCGGGTATGACCGTAGAGGAACTGCTCAAGCAAGGGGTCATTCCGATTTTTAACGAAAATGATACCGTATCTGTCGACGAATTGAAATTCGGTGATAACGATCTGTTATCTGCGCTGGTTGCCAATCTGGTCAAGGCACAGCATCTGATCATCGTCACAGATACGAATGGGTTGTACACCGCTGATCCACGTAAAGATCCTACTGCGAAGCGATACGACCGTATACCTGAAATTACAGCCGAGATATATGCATATGCCGGCGGTTCGGGATCAGCTGTAGGCACAGGCGGTATGCGCTCCAAGGTGGATGCGGCCAAAGTCGCCACACGCGGAGGTGTTCCTGTTTTTGTAGGCAGTGTGAAAGAACCTGGGGACATGCAACTCGCTTTGGATGGAATCGGAAAAGGAACTTATTTTGAGACCAAGCTGGCCTCACTCTCTCGCAAAAAACAATGGCTTGGCTTCATGTCCACTCCCCTTGGGACAGTTGTTGTTGATCATGGTGCTGAGGAAGCGCTCGTTCACGGTGGGCACAGTCTGCTTCCCGTAGGCGTAAAGCGAGTTCTGGGCACATTCCATGCGGGCGATGTGGTCGAAGTACTTGGCCCCGATGAGTCGCTACTCGGACGTGGCATCGTCAATTACGATGATGATCAGCTTCGTCAGATCGCGGGACTGCCAAGCGGCGAGGTCATGAAACAGCTGAACAGTATCCATAGACTTGAAGTGATTCATCGCGATGAATGGATTACCTTGAAATAATAGCTGAACTAGAGGAGGAATTTAAGATGAGTGAAGTTAGAGAAAAAGCAAGTAAAGCCAAAGCTGTCGTCACCGAATTAAATCGGCTGAGTACGGAACAGAAGAACGCCGCACTGCGCACTATGGCTGACGCCTTGATTGCTTCGGCGGATGCCATCATTACTGCAAATGTGGAAGATCTGGATCGCGGCAGAGAACAAGGCACTCCTGAATCCATGCTGGATCGTCTGGCACTGAATAAAGAGCGCATCACAGGCATCGCTGAAGGTTTACGTCAGATCGCGGAATTACCCGATCCTGTGGGCGAAGTGCTGGAAACTTTTACACGTCCGAATGGCCTGCATATCGAAAAATCAAGAGTTCCGATTGGCCTGATTGGCATTATTTATGAAGCTCGTCCTAACGTGACGGTTGACGCTGCAGGCCTTTGTCTCAAAACAGGCAATGCTGTACTTCTGCGCGGTGGCTCTTCTGCTCTCTCCTCCAATCGAAAAATTGTTGAGGTGCTACATCAAGCGCTGGCGACTACGGCAATGCCTGCAGATGCACTTCAGTTGGTAGAAGACGCAGACCGTGCTTCCGTTGACGAAATGCTCAAGCTGAACGGACTGCTGGACGTTATCATCCCACGTGGTGGTGCTTCACTAATTCGCACTGTCGTAGCGAACGCAACCGTACCGGTCATTGAGACGGGTGCTGGCATCTGTCATACCTATGTGGATGAATCAGCGGACGAAGCCATGGCGACCGATATTGCTATCAATGCCAAAGCACAGCGCCCTTCGGTATGTAACTCTATGGAAACCTTGCTACTACATGCGAACTATGCAGAAAAGCATCTGCCAACTCTGGCTGAGCGCTTCCGTGAAGCAAGTGTCGTTCTAAAAGGTTGTGAAACGGTGCGTCGCCTTGTTCCGACAGCGGCCCAGGCCACAGAGGAAGATTACGCAACAGAGTATAACGATTATATTTTGAACATCCGAGTTGTTGAAAATCTGGATGAAGCTTTGCAGCATATTGCACACTATGGAACGAAGCATTCCGAATGCATTGTGACCCGTGATGCCGCGCATGCAGAACGGTTTATGCAAGAAGTCGATGCGGCGGCTGTCTATCATAATGCTTCCACTCGTTTCACCGACGGATTCGAATTCGGATACGGTGCCGAGATTGGAATCAGTACACAGAAGTTGCATGCACGGGGCCCAATGGGGCTACCTGCACTGACGTCAAGTAAATACCGGATTACAGGCAATGGTCAGATTCGTCAATAATTTTTGAGCAACCAGTTATATAGGAGGAACGATATACATGAGCCAAGAGCAACAGACACTACTACAACAAAAGATTACTTTCCACGGAGCAGGTGCGATGGCTGAAGCCATCGTGCGTGGGCTCATTTCCCGCCTTGTCGTTCGTCCTCAGGATATTACGATGCTGAATCGCAGCAACTTGAAACGTCAGGAGGAACTGAGCACCCGTTATGCCGTGCATACCGGAACAGCCTCAAAATCAATGGATATCCTTTCCTCTTCCCCTGTGATTGTGCTGTGTATGAAGCCCAAAGATGCCGCTGCGGCGCTTCGTGAACTGGGACCCCTGTTGTCCCCAAACCAGCTAATCGTATCCGTTATAGCTGGACTATCGATCCGTACGATGCAGAGCCTGCTTGGCCGCAAACAGCCGATTGCAAGAACGATGCCTAACACCTCCAGCACCATTGGACTTGGTGCCACTGGACTTGCTTTCTCTGCGGAGATTACCGATGAACAGCGTAGTACAGTCATGTCCCTTTTCGAAGCTGTAGGCATCGTAACGATTGTGCCAGAAGACAAACTCGAAGTGCTTACGGGTATTTCCGGCAGCGGACCTGCTTATGTATACTACCTAATGGAAGCCATGATTGCAGCCGGAATCCGCGGCGGATTGTCTGGTCAACAGTCTCGTGATCTAACCGTTCAGACGGTGCTTGGTGCAGCGCGCATGGTGCAACAGACGGGCATGGAACCGATGAAACTGCGCAGTGATGTAACCTCGCCTGGAGGTGCAACACAGGCAGCTCTGAAAACGTTGGATGAAGGGGACTTCTTTGAAAATGTCATTGCGGCCGTGAGCCGCTGTGCAGAACGTTCTCGCGAGATGGGAGCTGCGTTGGAAGGAGATTTAAAACATGAATAACATGTGCACTGCCACATATCGTCTGCATGATGATCATGCCGATTTTCACAAAAAAGCTCAATCGATTGCCATAGGTATGACCGTGGGCAGTTGGACGGAGCTACCTCAGGCGCAGCGGGAAGCCATGCAAAAACATCTTGGTGAAGTGATCAAGGTCGAGGTACACGAAGCGGAAGGATTAGCACCTGGAGAACGTTATGCAGATATCACCATTGGATACCCGGATATTAACTTTAGTCAAGATATCCCGGCTTTGCTTGTCACCGTTTTTGGCAAAATCTCGATGGACGGACGCATCAAGCTGAATCATCTCGGATTTTCAGATAACTTCTTGCGCGCTTTCCCGGGACCGAAGTTTGGGCTGAGCGGTGTGCGGGATCTGCTTGGAGTTCATGATCGTCCTTTGCTGATGAGTATTTTCAAATCGGTTATTGGACTGAATGCAGAAGAACTGCGGGAGCAGTTTATCCGTCAGGCTCTTGGGGGCGTTGATCTGATCAAAGACGATGAAATCCTGTTTGAGAACAAGCTTACACCGATTGAAAAAAGAGTTGAGGTCTGCATGAAGGCTGCCGAACAGGCTCGCCAAGAAACAGGCAAAAAACTTCTGTACGCCACCAATTTGACGGGACCTACCTCCCGTTTGAAACAACAAGCTGAACGTGCGATCAGTGCAGGTGCGAATGCGTTACTCTTCAACGTGCTCTCCTATGGTTATGATGTGTTGCATGAACTAAGCAGTGATCCTGACATTAACGTGCCAATCATGGCTCACCCGGCACTTGCCGGTGCTTTGTATCCATCACCGCATTACGGTATTTCTGCGTCTGTTGTATTGGGACAGTTGATGCGTCTCGCCGGTGCTGATCTCGTGCTCTTCCCTTCACCTTACGGTTCGGTTACGATGCCGAAGGAAGAAAATATGGCGATCACTGAGCAATTGCTCACATCTGATCTACCTGTAAGAACAAGTATGCCCGTGCCTTCAGCAGGAATTCATCCAGGACTTGTTCCGATGATTCTGAGAGACTTCGGCAAGGATGTGATCGTCAATGCCGGGGGCGGAATTCATGGACATCCGATGGGAACCGAAGCTGGTGGACGTGCGTTCCTGCAAGCCATTGAAGCCGCTGGGCGCTCCATTCCACTAGCCGAATATGCTACCGATCACCCAGAGCTGAAAAGCGCACTTGATCTGTGGGGTGGAGAACGATGAGATCAGATAAGAAAACAGCAATTTTCTGTGATTTTGATGGAACCATTACGCTCTCAGACAACATTGTCGCCATTATGAAACACTTCAAACCAGCAGGCATCGATGCCATCATGAAAGACACGATTGAACAAAAAATATCTCTTCGCGAAGGGGTGGGAGCCATGTTTGCTCTCTTGCCTTCCTCGCAAAAAGATGAAATTGTTGAATTTGTTCTTGGACAAGCAGGCATTCGTGAAGGATTCCAAGCATTTCTGGAGTATGTTCGCAGTGAGGACATCGAATTTAATGTGACCAGCGGTGGCATGGACTTCTTCATTGAGCCCTTACTCGCCCCCTTCGACATTCCGCAGGATCATGTATACTGTAACGGTGCAGATTTCTCCGGTGAACACATTCGCATTGAATGGCCGCATCCCTGTCAGCCCCCTTGCAACAACGGCTGCGGGATGTGTAAAACGACCGTAATTCGTACGTTTCCGGAAGAACAGTATAACCGGATTCTGATCGGAGACAGTCTAACAGACTTCGAAGGAGCTAAAATCGCTGATCTGGTCTACTCCCGCTCCATTCTGACGGACAAATGTGTAGAACTTGGTGTAGATCATGTGCCATTTACGACCTTTTATGACATCATCGAAGATATGAAGCAGAAGCAATTACAAGGAGTGCTGTAAAGATGGGTTTTGAAAAGATTACACTGGAACATAAACGTCAGGTTCTGGAAGAACTGGCGGATGTCAAAGCATTGTTCGCAAGCCGAAACTGGTTTCCAGGCACAAGTGGCAACCTTTCAATGCGGGTAGGTGAATTCGACCCGGAACAATTTTATTTTGCGGTGACCGCCTCAGGCAAAGACAAGTCCCTGCGTACGCCGGAAGATTTCCTTTTTGTTGATAAGGAAGGCAAAGCGATCGAAGCGACTACGTTGAAGCCGAGCGCCGAAACGTTGATTCACTGTGAAATCTATCGTTTAACCGGTTGTGGCGCGGTATTCCATGTGCATACGGTGTTTAACAACCTTATCAGCGAATTTTTCGGTGAAGATGGTCATGTGCCGATTCAAGGTATTGAATTGATCAAAGCCTTTAACATTTGGGAAGAAAATGCAGCCATTCGTGTTCCTGTTCTGCCCAACTTCGCACATATTCCTTCCATCGCTGAATTGGTACCGGGTGCACTAGACGCTAATGTTCCTGGAATTCTGCTGCGTAACCACGGGATTTATGCGTGGGGTAAGGATGCTTTTGAGGCGAAACGTCATCTGGAAGCTTTTGAATTTTTGTTCGAAGTGATGTACCGTCAGCTTTTGCTGAAAGGCGCACAAAAATAGATTATTAAAAAAAACACACCAGCGGCTTGAGATCAGCCCTGGTGTGTTTTGCTTTTTATACTGTTTCTTGTAAACGAATCATCGTTTATCTCGATCCTTGAATAAAAAGAGACTTTCCAATTCATCATCCTTCGTATGGTTTGCATTGGCCATCGATGCCTCAGCAGTAGACTCACGCTGTTTTCCAAATAACAACTTTAACCCACCAAAGATGAGCAAAAAGGAAACGATAACTGTGTTCAAATACGAACGAATCTCATACGTCAGGAACACATTCGGAAACATCTCGTTTAATTGCGGAATAATCAGACGGATCGTTAAATAGTACAAACCGAGAGCCGCGATTCCCATTCCGATAAAACGCTGATGTCGAACCCAGTCTTTGAAGACCGGCTGATCATTAAGCGGTTCTCGTCCATACCGACTTGAGCATTGAAGTCCGTCAAAGAAGCTATAGAACCAGATCAGTGGAATCATAAACAGGAACACAGATAAACGAAGCAGGTCCAGAATGTAGATGCTACCAAGGAACAAAAACATAAGTTGCAGACCTCTTTTTTGCAATCCGAGATACATATGCCCCGCACCCGGAAAAGCGGAGAGCAGTGTGGCCAGCACTTTGCTGCGCTTGCCCATAATTCTGCCTGTCTCGAGCTCTTCAAATAACGTTCGATCCTGTAACACTTCACCAGCCTGCTTGCGATGTACATGCTGGACCGCATCAAACATGCAGTACACCCAGATTACAGGCAGAATGAGCAAAAACATCAAAAATATAGATTCGTTTGTAATGGCGGATACGAACACCATCATGGCGAATGAACCAAAAAACGCGATCAAAAAGGATAAGCCCCGGTGAAGCAATCCAAGATGTAAATGTCCAAGACCAGGCACAAATGAAAGCAAAATGGTGAAAAAACGCTCCCCTTCACTTCCCTTACGATACATGGGGTGAGGTCCCGTAAAGGTTGCCTCATCAGGAAATCCACCATATTCATGCTCACCCTCAGCACCCTGGCGATGCATGTCATTCTGATTTATAGCCCCCATTGGTCCTTGTTCTCTAACATAACCCTCTGGATAGGTTGAACCTTGATGATTTTCAGGATGACCATAATGCATACCTTGTCCGTTGTAATACATTTCTCGGACGGAAGGTGCAGAGAGCAACACAATAATCATGTCTAGCATACTGAGACACCAGATAAAGATCACACCTAATAATCCAAAGACTAGTAGATCCTTATCACCGACCAAATAGGTCAGCATGACAAAACCAATGCCCGTTCCAAAAAATAATAACGGGTAAACTACAGCTCGGGCCGTTCGCCGCCAATAGAGGAACCCAAGCCCAGGGAACAGATTTAATAAAAATGCAAGTAATTTATTACGATCTGAATGCACAGTCGTCATCCTTTCTATTCAGGCCATGTGAAACCAATCAAGGTTTGGGTTTGAAATTATCCAGCCATGAGGTAGCTGCCTCAGTCCATTTCTCGGTAAATGAGCCTGAAGTGTCACCTTCTTGGAATTTATGATAAGGGGCCACCTTGTCAAACAGTCCGGAAGAGAGAAAAATCAATGTTAAACAGGCTGCTACAGCGTAGTGAAATACTCTATGTTCAAACCATCGGCGGTTTCGTTCACCTCTAGAATGTCGTGTCTTGCCATCGGGCGCCATACTCTCAATTCGCTTCATGACGGAGTCGGTAAAATCCACTGAATTCGGTAATGCAGGGTAGTTTCGCTCCATATCTAAAGCTTCAAGATAATCTTGCATTGCGTCTGGTTCATTCAGAAGAAACTGCTCCATCAGAATCGCCTGTTTGCCGCTGATTCGGCCTTCGATATAATCCGTCCATTGCTGGATGGTATACATTTCTTTTTTACTCACGCCACTCTTCCTCCTTCCAATGATTTCGAATCCACTGTCTAGCTCGGTATAACCTTGATTCAACCGTTTTTACAGCAACCTGAGCCTCATGGGCAATTTGCTCATAATTTTTCTCGCTCAGATAATAAGCGGTAATAATATCCCGGTGCTGGGCAGGCAGCTGATTAATCCGCTCACGAAGTTTCTCCTGCCGTTCTTCACGAATGACACGGGCTAGAACGTCTTCATCCCGTCCAGGCAGATTAACTACCATTTCATCTCCGCCCAGATCTTCAGCACTCCGTCTGCCCAGCTTGCGTTTGGCATCAATAGCCTTGTGAAAAGCAATCCGTGTGATCCACGTCTTGAACCCTTCGGATCGGTAGTCGGGGAGAGATTTATAAATCTGAATGAACGCCTCCTGAGCGGCATCCTGTGCATCCTGATCGTTACGTAAGACAGAATACGCCACATGATAGACATGCTGACTGTATTTGTCGATCAGAACACGCATTTGGGATGCATCCCCTTGACGGATTTGTTCAATTACGAGCGCTTCGTCAATAACTCTCCCCTCCTCTCCAATTCTATAGACGACGACTGGTCAACTGACCCCTGCAATTTTTATTAACTTTTTATAATTAGTATTCCTTGGGGTATTGAAGTTATATTTCTTGCTCCGACTGAAAGACCAGTTAAACTATTAAAATCCCCTCGAAAAAACGTGATATAGATTTAGATATAGCTAATAAGAAGTATATTATGGAGCAAAATAATATAAAAAAACAGGCACAGAATGAATTCTGGCCTGTTTATTTAATTTAACGTCCGCCATTGCGGAAACGTTGCGTATACGCTTTGGCATCCTGTACATTTTTAACACGATTCCTGCTCCACTCCAGCAAAATTCGGTCGATGTACCTGAAATGCACTTTTCCTGCAAATACCGCTTCCTTCAAAGCCATCAGAATAAGCTCTTCCTGATAGCGATCCTGATCCAGCCAGCTGGATATCGTTTCACACTCCATTGGCGAGAGAGGACGACCAAATTCTTTTTCAAAAATAGAGAACATATTTCGCTCTTCCTCTTCTTTTTGAACACTGTTCGAATCTGGACGTGAAGTATTGGCTTTTTGTTGTTCTGACCGGGCATGAGCTGCATCTTCCGCTGTACACATCGCAAGCTTGGCATACAAGCCGTGCAGGTCATAACGTTCATACTGAATATCCCGTTCTTCGTCCCGATGCTCATCTATCGTAATGTATCCATCCCTCATCAGACGCTGCAACATTCTGGCAATGCCTTCAGGAGCAAGTCCCATTCGTGTAGCAAGCTCTTCAAGGGTTGGAAATTCATTGAATTCCGCCTGACGGAAGCCCAGTAATTGAATGAGAAGCAGAACCTCAGTATCGGACAATCCAAGCTGATGATAAAAACGTAGTAAGGCATACGGTAGTTGAGCAGTACCTGAAGCCATACCGTAAGCTGCACCGCTTAACCAGGCTTTGGAGGACGCGTCTTCCATATACTCTTTTCCGTTAAGCATTAAGGGTACAGACGATAGAGCATACGAGGGAATGCAATAGTCTCACGAACATGGTCAAGTCCACAGATCCAAGCTACCGTGCGCTCCAATCCCAGACCGAAACCGGAGTGAGGAACCGATCCGTATTTACGCAGATCCAGGTACCATTGGTACGCTTCATCCGAAAGGTTGTGCTCTTCAAAACGCTGTTGCATCAGTTCTGGATCATCGATACGCTGTGATCCACCAATGATCTCACCATAACCTTCCGGCGCAATCATGTCCGCACAGAGAACTACTTCAGGGCGATTTGGATCTGGTTTCATGTAAAATGCTTTGATTCCAGCTGGGTAATGCGTAATAAATACAGGAGTATTGTATTTTTCCGCAATCGCTGTTTCATGTGGTGCACCGAAATCTTCGCCCCAAGGAATGTCAAAGCCTTGTCCATTCAGGAACTCAATCGCTTCGTCATACGTAATACGGGGAAACGGAGCTGTAATGCCTTCCAGTTTGGAGACGTCACGTCCGATAGACTCGAGCTCAGCTCGGCAATTTTTCACCACGGATTGAACAACATGTGCGATGAATTTCTCTTGTACGCGCAGGCTTTCCTCGTGATCGACAAATGCCATCTCCGGCTCAATCATCCAGAACTCAATCAGGTGACGGCGAGTTTTGGATTTCTCTGCACGGAAGGTCGGACCGAAGGAATATACTTTACCAAGAGCCATCGCTGCGGCTTCCATGTACAATTGTCCACTTTGTGTCAGATACGCATCTTCATCAAAATATTTAATATGGAACAGGTTGGTTGTTCCTTCAGCAGATGAAGGTGTCAAGATCGGCGGGTCCACCTGTGTGAATCCGTTACCATCAAAAAACTGCTGAACAGCACGAATAATCTCCGCACGGATCACCATTACCGCACGTTGTTTAGTGGAACGAAGCCACAGATGGCGATGATCCATCAAGAAATCCACACCGTGCTCTTTCGGTGTGATCGGATAGTTTTCCGTGAGGTGAATGATTTGCACGTCAGTAACGGTCATCTCATACCCGGACGTACTGCGTGGCTCTTCACGGATAATACCTGTCACGTAGACAGAGCTTTCCTGGGTCAGGCTTTTGGCATCATTCCAGATGTCTTCACTAACTTCACTCTTAACCACTACACCTTGAATATATCCAGTTCCATCACGAAGTTGCAAAAACTGAATTTTACCGCTGGAGCGTTTGTTATTAATCCAAGCGCCGATGGTAACTGTCTCACCCACGTGCTCTTTCACATTACGAATTACACAATTCGTATCCATGCCCATATCTCCCCTTGGTTCCATAAATTTGAAAATGCAGCGGACAGGTTCGCACCTGCCCTCTGCACTTCATTGTCATCCTGTATTTACTTTACAGTTAGATTACTTAGAATTCAATACGATTCGGTGTGTATCTCGTGCGATGACCAATTCTTCGTTCGTAGGTACGACAAGAACGTCCACTTTTGAATTTTCAGTTGTAATACGGCGTGGCTCGCCGGAACGGATCGCATTTAATGCTTCATCCAGTTCAACGCCGAGGTATGTCAATTGCTCACATACTTTCTGACGAAGAACAACGGAGTTTTCACCCACACCAGCTGTAAATACGATCACGTCTACACCGTTCATCGCCGCAGCATAAGAACCGATATATTTACGCAAACGATATTCATACATTTCAAATGCCAGCGTCGAATTAGGCTCGCCTTTTTCCATGCCTTCTGTAATTTCACGCATATCACTGCTGATTCCGGAAATCGCCAGAAGTCCACTGTGTTTGTTCAACATGGAGCTAACTTCGCTTACGCTAAGTTCTTCCTTGTTCATAACATAAGGCACAATCGCTGGATCAAGGTCACCACTACGCGTTCCCATCATCAGACCTTCAAGTGGAGTCATACCCATCGATGTATCCACTGATACGCCGCCTTTAACAGCAGTTACACTACCACCGTTACCTACGTGACAAGTGATGATTTTCAAGTCTTCCACCGGACGACCGAGATACTCGGCTGCCGCTTTGCTTACGTAATCATGGGAGGTACCATGGGCGCCGTAACGACGTACTTTGTATTTTTTGTAAAGTACACGTGGAATAGCATATAGATAAGCATGTTCAGGCATCGTTTGGTGGAACGCTGTATCAAACACCATTACCTGAGGCACACCTGGCATATTCAATTCCGCCGCACGAATACCCATCATTGCAGCCGGGTTATGCAGTGGAGCTAAGTCAAACAAACGACGGATTTCCGCTTTTGCAGCGTCGTCTACCAGTGAAGATTCTTTAAACGCTTCACCGCCGTGTACTACACGGTGACCTACAGCCTGAATTTCACTAACAGAAGCAACCACGCCGTGTTCCTTGTGTGTCAACAAATCAATGACTTTACGAATCGCAGTCGTATGTTCCAGAATCTCACTAACTTCCGTAACTTCCTCACGGCCAGTCGGTTTATGTGTCAGAATGGAAGAATCCATCCCGATCCGCTCTACCAGACCTTTTGCAAGTACCGATTCATCTTCCATGTTGTACAATTGATATTTGAGCGAGGAACTCCCCGCGTTAATTACGAGTATATTCACAGACGGTCACCATCCTTGTCGTACTTGAAGAATCCTTCTCCTGATTTTACGCCCAGATGACCTGCGCGTACCATTTTTTTCAGGACAATCGAAGGACGATATTTCAGTTCTCCGAATTCACGGAACATTCTTTCGAGGGCTGCTTCAACGGAATCCAGTCCGAAGCGGTCAGCCATTTCAAGCGGTCCATGTTGGAAATTATAACCGATACGCATTGCATCATCGATGTCCTCAGCAGAAGCTACACCTTCTTGCAGGACATGAAGCGCTTCGTTGATCAGCAAGCAGATCAGACGGGAGGTTACAAATCCAGGGGATTCATAGATCATAACGCCTTTTTTGTCTACGACTTCTTCAACAAAGCGGCGAGTTTCTTCAAATGTAGTATCGGATGTTTTCAGACCACGAATAATCTCAACAAGATCAACCCGGGATACCGGGTGAATAAAGTGCATACCAATAACACGCTCCGGGTACTTGGTCGAGCTTGCAAGCTCGGTCAAACTCAGCGTGGACGTGTTACTTGCCAAAATCACATTGCTTGGACATACCTGATCCAATTGATTAAAGACTGCTTTTTTAGCTTCCAGATCTTCCGAGATCGTTTCAATAACCATATCGCAAGAGCCCAGTTCAGCCAAGTGCGCTACTTTCGTAATACGGGAGAGAATCAATTTCTTCTCCGCTTTGGTAATCGCCCATTTCTCGAGCTGTTTATCCAAATTGGTTTCAATCATGTCATATGCATGATCAAGCTTCTTAGTCGTATGCTCCACTAGAAGCACATCAAGTCCTTTGGCTGCGAGCATCTGGGAAATTCCTTGCCCCATCGTACCGCCGCCGACAACTCCTATTTTTTTGAAAAACATGGTTCTGCTCCATCCTTTCGGTTCTCTATTTCTCTATTGTACCCTGTTCGCCGAAAATTACAAATTTCGACCCAACAACTAATAATATCTTAGCACGACTGAAATGTAAAAAAAAATAACCAGCATAAAGAAATTATGCTGGTAAACGTGCACTGTCACGAAATTGACAACGAAATTGTTCTCCTGACAAAACTTCCTCACGCATCAGAATGTCGAGTGAATTGTCGAAAATTGACCGTTGCTCTTCAAGCCGGCGTTTCGTCTGCTCCATCAGTTCCTGAAGAATAACTTTATTTTCTCTCATCAGTTCTTCGGTAGTGACCATATCCATATTTACAATCCCGAGTGACGTCAAACCGGAAGCCATCATCGTCTGTACAACATTCGTCGCTTGTTCAAAGTCATTGCGTGAACCTGTAGAACGACCACCATAGTACATTTCTTCGGCGGCTGCACCACCCAGTGCAATCATGATCTGCTCCTCCAGAAAACGTTTCGTATACAGAAACTGCTCCTGTTGCGGGTTATGACGCACGTACCCAAGTGCCTGTCCACGCGGACTAAGGGCTACCTGGCTTACGCTCCCTGGACGCACAAGCTCAGCCATAATGGCATGTCCGAGTTCATGAATGGCCACTCTCTTCTTTTCCTCAACGCTCGACTCACGATCGGTTTTCTCACCCATCATCACTTTGTCAATCGCAAGAGATAAATGACGCTGTTCGATGGTCATTAAGCCCTCACGCATCGCGTAGATCGCTGCTTCATTCATGACACTTTCGAGCTGTGCGCCTGAGAAACCGTAAGACTCTTCCGCTGTTTTTTCCAGGCTCACGCCTTGTGTAAGTGGTTTGTTCACTGCATGTAGCTCCAAGATGTGTTTTCTACCTTTTTTATCTGGTAAATCCACCTGAATATGACGGTCAAAGCGCCCTGGACGTGTCAGTGCACTATCGAGCATCTCTTTACGGTTGGTAGCTGCAATCAGCAATATTCTAGGCGTATCGGATGTGTAGATACCATCCATCTCCGTCAGCAATTGATTTAAGGTCTGATCATACTCACGTTGCTGTCCGCCTTCACGTTTACCACCGATCACATCAATCTCATCAATAAAAATGATCGCATTTTCCTTGTTTTCCTTCGCTGCCCGTGTTCTGGCATCCTTAAACAAATCCCGAATTCTGCTGGCACCTACACCGACATACATTTCAACAAACTCACTGCCTGATGCCGCTACGAATACCGAATCCGTGTAGTGAGCCGCGGCTTTAGCCATCAACGTTTTCCCTGTTCCCGGAGGACCAGTCAGCAAAATACCTTTCATTGGCCTTATCCCAAACTTCTGTATTTCTTCATGACGGATCAGAAAGTCAAGCGCCTCTCTTAATTCCTGCTTGGCACTGTCCTGACCTCCAATTTCTTCGAACGTCAGTTTTGAAGGTCCTTTTTTCTTCCGTTTACGCTCTTGTCCAGCACCTACCGTAATCCCGCCGCGCATCTGCATCATGAATAACAACCCACCAACCAACAATGCTGCGATCAGAATCGGAACAATATTTACACCGATAAAAGCAAGAAAAATGATAACAACGGGGACAATTCCTATGGCTGCTTCTTTTGTCCATTTAGGCATTAGGCCACACTCCTATCTGACCGGGTACACGCGGCAGTATAATAAACTTGCTGGCTTCTCCGTCTCGCAGACTTACATAAACATTGTTGTCATCCATCGCCGTATTGACTTGAATTCCTCCTGTAGCCATCTTGGACAACGTCGGAGTAATCTCGGCGTATTGTTTGTTCTCCATCGCTTGGGCTACGGTAAACATGGCATCTCCCCACCAGTTTTCAAGCGCCTCATTGGAGTGGTCTACGACATCCAGTTTGAGCGCTCGGGAGCCGATCAGGTTCTGTCCTTCTCTATGAATATATTGCACCAGTCTACCTAAATCTACATTTGGCTTTAAATCAAGTTTCATTTGTACATCATTGCGGTTAATAGTTAACTGAACGCTATTAACACCTTCGTACTGAGTAACCATCTTTTCAATCGGACTCTGTACGGCTACTTGACGGTATATGAACCAACCTCCAAACAACAGGACGGCAGAAACTACGGCGGTCAGAACAATAGGCAATACTTTCAGCTTCAAATGAATTACCCCTCCCAAAATGAGCCCGTCCTTAATCTACAGGCTTGTATATTTAGCTGTACATCATGTCTGCAACGTTTATTGCAGATTTATTTGCGTTGTTCGTTAACTCCAGTACATATCTGAGTATATCACATCGTATATACAATTTCGAAGGCGAAAATATGAATAAATTAATAATTTTAACTATTTCATTTGATGTTCAATGGTTGGAATGCCAAAAAACCGGTTCAGTCGGTATCCCGTCTGCCGGTTTTTTGGCTTATTGTTATGTGCAACTATCTATGAATTGACCGTTCTATTCATCATCATAGTAGAAGAAGAAGTATGAAGTTAGCTGTTCGGTAAAGTATATACCAGATCGACTTGTTCTCCGTTGCTAAATCGGTAAAAGCGATAATAGTTATGCGTATCATCGTTATAGTACACTTGCCACACATAGATATTGTTCACAACACCTGGCATGATCCGTTTGATCTCACCGCCTGGAACATCTGAGCTGAAACGGTTGCGAATCTGCGTTTCGGACATCCCGTTCTGCAATAACTCACTGTGCACACCTGCCGCGCCTTGTACAGGCTGATTATTATTATCAAACTTGACCCAGACCATAATGTCCTGATTATCTTTGTTTTTAGCTGTCATCGTCCAGTATATGTTGTCAGCGCCACTCTTTTCGCCCCACACGTACTTCCGCAGTTCATCAGGTGCTGTAATGCCCAGCTGGTTCTGTGCCGATTCAATCGCCAATGCTTCTTCCTGCCGCTGATCCTGCGTGACATAGACGTAATATCGCTGAAGCCCAATCAAGATCAGAACGAGAATGAGCAGCGATATCCATATCCACTTCTTTTTTTTCTTCAAGAGTTGAACTTCCTTTCCCTAAAAGTGCGCATTGAAGTTGCCTCTTAACGCGCAAGCAATTGATCAAAGGCCAACTGGGATTCCCGCAAAATGCGCTCTTCATCCAGTGTTAAACATTCACCATGTTTTACGACTTGTTTGCCATCTACCCATACATGTTCCACATCTTTCGCCGAAGCCGAGTAAATTGCATGTGAAATCAAATCCGTGTGTGGATAGAAGTGAGCCTGTTCAATGTTGAGTGCAATAAAATCAGCCTTTTTACCAACTTTCAAAACTCCAGTATCGTTCAGGAAGATGGACTTCGCACCGTAAGCTGTTCCAAGAAGCAACGCTTCCCCGGCAGGTACGGCGGTAGGATCACCGGATACTCCTTTATGAATTAAAGCTGCAAGTCTCATTTCCTCAAACATATCGAGATTGTTGTTGCTTGCCGGTCCGTCTGTTCCTAAAGATACAGTAACTCCTGCTTTCAACAAAGCGGGAACACGAGCTACACCCGATGCAAGCTTCAAATTACTACCCGGATTATGGGATACAGCGACATCATGACGTGCCAAGATCTCGATCTCTTCATCGTTGAGATGCACAGCATGCGCTACGAGTGAAGGACGTGAGAAAAAGCCATGCTTCTCCAAATGTGCCACTGGACGCATGCCATAATCTGATACATTCTGCTCCACTTCACGAAGCGTCTCTGACATGTGCGTATGGAGAGGCAGGTTTAGATCATGCGCAACTTGAACAAGCTTCTCTATGTAATCTGGAGGGCATGTGTAAGGCGCGTGCGGAGAGATTACGGTTGTGATGCGTCCATCCGCCTGTCCATTCCATTCACGCGCAAACGCAGCGGACTCTTCGAGCTTTCGCATCTGCTCTTCTTCGGAGCACAGTCCAATGACACCGCGAGCCAGCGCAGCTCTTGCTCCTGACTGTTCAACCACTTTTGCTACCTGATCCATGTGGTCATACATGTCCAGGAAAGCTGTTGTTCCGCCTTTTAACATCTCAAGCACCGAAAGGGATGCTCCCCAATACACGTCCTCAGAAGTCATTTTGGCTTCCATTGGCCACATTTTTTCTTGTAACCACACTTGCAATGCCAGGTCATCACCATGACCTCGAAGCAGAGACATTGCCGCATGACCATGCGTATTGATCAGACCCGGCAGGAAGAGCAGTCCTTTTCCATCCACTTTAGGCAGGTTCTCGTCACCATCCGGAAGCGTCTCACCAATATGCACAATCTTGTCATTTTCAACGACCATATACCCTTGAATCACAGTCCAATTGGCACCTTCATTTACAGCAAATTTACCATTTTGGATTACCCATTTATTCGTTGTTGTCATCAAGCTCATCTTCCTTCCCGTTCTCCAAATAATAAGCCAAACTGAGCAAATCCGTTGTAAAGTCCGCATGATGAATCCGCACATGTGAAGGCGTCTTTAGAATCGTCGGCGCAAAATTCAGAATCGCCTCAATACCCGATTCAATCAGTTGATCGGCAACATTCTGAGCTTCCGTGTCCGGCACCGTGATGATCCCGATACGGATGTTATCTTTCTGAACCGCTTCTGTAAGTTCTTCCATAGGTTTGACCGTCAGGCTATTAATATTACTGCCAATCTTAGGCCCAAACGCATCAAAAATAGCGACAATTTTCATATTGTCCTTCAAATAAGCATTATAATTCGATAAGGCATGTCCGAGATTACCGGCCCCTACCAGAGCCACATTAATTTGCTGATCAATTTTCAAAATGTGACGAATCTTCTCGATCAGGTAAGACACATCATACCCGATTCCTTTACGACCAAAATCACCGAAATAAGCTAAATCTTTACGGATTTGAGCTGGATTCAAATCCAGTCGCTGTCCTAGCTCCTGCGAGGAAACCGTTGTCACCTCACGCTGAACCAACTCGTTTAAATAACGCAAATATACAGGCAGACGCCGTACTACCGCTTCTGATATTTTATCCGATTTCATCCTTGCTCCCCCTTACCATCGCCACGATTAAATAAATATTGAAAAGATGAGCATTCTGTATACATGCAATATCCATGCATGATGTCCTCATACAGAATGCCCGAATTATTAGGAATATAAGTTCATTAAAGCGCTGCCCTGTTCGAACTTTGTGAAGTCTTCTTCAAAGTTTAACGCCATGGTGAAGTCCAATGCAATGTTATAGCTTTACATCGTAATTATTTTTGAGTTTCTGCAGGTCGATCTAACCATTCAGCAATACGGGGAACCATCTGTTCTGTCAGCATATGCTCCATCTTTGGTCCAGGTAGCGAATACAGGAAGTACTTGCCGTAATAAGCTTCAATTACACGCGTATCATACACAATGACGATTCCGCGATCTTTGCCTGTCCGAACAAGCCTGCCGAACCCCTGCTTGAAGCGAATGACTGCCTGTGGCACAGAAAGCTTCATAAATGGATTTTTCTTCTGCTCTTGTAACAGTTCACTCTTCGCTTCCAGAAGCGGATGGTTAGGCGGCTGGAAAGGCAGTCTCACAATCGCAAGACAGGTCAGCGCTTCACCCGGAATATCGACGCCCTCCCAGAAGCTACTCGTACCCAGCAGGACTGCTGCTTTGGCATCCTGGAAGCGTCGGGTCAACTTCGAACGATTCCCGCTGTCAACACCTTGCCCCAGTAGCGAGATGTCATTCCCGGACAAAGCCTCTTTCAGTGGTTCATAGACTTGTCGAAGCATTTTATAAGAGGTAAACAGCACCATCATACGTCCTTGAGTTGCAATCGCCGTCTCAGCAAGAGAGTGCACCAGCATCTGTACAAAGTGCGCGTCCCCTACGCTCCCCTTCAAACTCGGGAAATCCCGCGGGATTACTAACAAAGCTTGTTCCCGATAATTGAATGGGGAAGGTAGCATCGAGGTCAGAAGCCGATTATTGTCGGCAGCTTCCTGCAAACCCAGTTGCTCAATCATGAACTGGAATGACTTATCCACCGACAGCGTAGCCGATGTAAGCACAACGCTTTTCTTTTTATCGAAAAACATCTCTTTCAATTGCGCGCTAACATCCACCGGAACAGCGTATAGCTGGAGTGACTTGCTACGGAACTGTCCGCTGGCCTCCATCCAGTACACGGTCTTGGCATCATCCATACGCATGAAGAATCTTAAATTCTCCTTCATCGTCGTCAGATCTTTCAAGAGCCCGGTGATATCAGTGATCAGACTGTCGGACTGATAATCATCCTGATCTTCTTTTACTTCGAGCAACAGTTTGTCACCCTTACGAACCAAATCACCCAATGTCACATAGATCTGGTTCTCCAAATCCTGCAACTCCTGCCACTTGGCAGGCTTCTGAGACGCTTTAAGCCGCAGCGAGAACTGTCCGGTCTCCCCTGGAGAAGCATCACTCCGTTCAGGCAGAAGACCAAACAGAGCATCGCTCAGACGATCCCACATTTCCTTCACTTCAACGGCAAGGGGAAACATCTGATCCACCATTGAACCCCATTGTACACCGTTCTCGTGCCCTGACAACTGGGAGCGGAGCATTGGGAGCTGACCGTTACGACTATCTTTAAACAAACGGGTCAGTGTGTGTACGAGCGTAAAATACTTCATGTGAAGCCCAAGGTGTTTACCCGCTACATCTTCAAGATGGTGCGCTTCATCAATGACCAGACTTTCATAAGCTGGCAACAGCTGATGAGCAGCCTTCACGTCTGTAAACAGTTTGGAGTGATTGGTAATCACAATATCAGAAAGTCCTGCCTCATGTTTCGCACGATGATAGAAGCACTTGCGGAACCACGGACAGGATCTACCGAGACAAGACTCGGACTCGCTCTGCACCGTTTCCCAGAAATCTCCTCCGCGTGCACTAAGGTTCAATTCTTCATCGTCACCCGTTTCGGTTTGTGTGAGCCACACAATCATCTGTGCTGCCGTGAAGTAGTCCTCTTTCGGCGTAGCAAATTCACGTTTGTTGATTTTGTGTTCGAATTTGCGTAGACAGAGATAATGGCCTCTCCCCTTGAACACGGAAGCTTTGAACGGAAAAGGAACTACCTGCGTCAGCATCGGAATATCTCGTTCGCGCAGTTGTTCTTGCAAGTTAATGGTGTGAGTGCTTACCATCACCTTCTGTTCTTGTTTTACACTTTCATAAATAGCAGGTAACAAATATCCCAAGGATTTCCCTGTTCCCGTTCCGGCTTCCAGCAAAAGATGTTTCTCTTCATCCAGTGCCTGCCGTACACTGCCAAACATCTGTGTCTGTGCTTCACGCTCTTCATAATGATCCAGTGTCTCTTTGAGGTTGGCGCGCACCTGATCCATAAACTGATCAAAGGTCACACCGTCCAGCGGATTCGCTTCTCTTTCATCCCGAGGAGCTCCAATTTCCGTCCAGTCACTAACGTTAAGCGCCAGCTGACGATAATAGGTATGCCCATCCAGGTCCTGAATCGGTTCTGCTTCCTTTTCTGCACGTAGTCCGTCGAAAAACCATCCCAGATCACTGTCTTCTGGTGCAAACAGGTCGCTTAGCCGCTGAATTGTAATTAACGGCAGCTCTCTTAGTTCATCGAGACATTTGAGCAAAACATGAGCTGTTGCCAGTGCATCACTGTCAGCCTGATGGGGCCGGTCATGTTCAAATCCAAATTCGGCTGATACATAACCAAGCTGGTATGAACCCAACGAAGGAAAAGTTATTTTCAAGAAATCAATCGTATCCAGAATACGACCTGTAAACGGTAAATATCCACATCGATCAAGTGCATTCTGTAAAAAATGAAAATCGAATGCTACGTTATGGCCCACCAGAACCACATCGTCAAGAAGCGGTACCATCTCCATCATCATCTCTTCAAGAGATGGAGCATCCGCGACATCTTCTTCTGTAATTCCGGTCAACCCAGTGATGAATGGCGGAATTGGAACACCCGGATTTACATAAGAACTATATATTTGAGTTATGCTGAAGTCATGGTCTATGATGGCAAGTCCGGCTTGTATGATCTCACCGTCGGACTGCGTGCCGGTTGTTTCGAAATCCAAAACGGCAAATTTCATTGCAATATACGATCCCTTCCATTCCAGTCTATGTTACAGCATAGCAAAAAAAAGGACATTTGAAAATTAACTGACAAAAAAGCGGTGTTTCCGCCGCTATGTCAAAGGAGGAAACACCGTTCTTTTGTTGCCAAATGTCTTTTTCAATTCAGGGCAATTTGGGCATGTCTTGAAACAGACTGAAGTGCAAGTGCAGATTTTCAGACACACCCTAGCTGGTTTGCGTATTGCAGTTTACCTCTGTTCAGCCTGCAAACTTCCATGTTGTACAGAGGTTCGGTCAACGTCGGGTCATACTGAAGGGCCTGTGCGAACAGGGAGCATGCTGCTTCTGGATTGGAGAGCTTCGCTTGGATACAGCCCAGAGCATTACATACAAGGCCTTTGAGTCTTGCTGATCCCTTAAGTAGCATAATCTGCTGTAAATGGGTTTCAGACTCATAAATCTGCTCCAGACTTAAGTGTGCGAGTGCCAGATAAAAACGGGCTAAGGCACTATCCGGGTAATCGTTCACAACCCGTAAGAATTGATCAATAGCCTGCGGATACATTTGTAGCTTGAAATATCCTTGGCCGCGGCTGAAGCATTCAAGATGAAGTTCAGGCAAAGCTGTCACTGCTTCCTGCTCCGGCTCAAGTGAAGCCGGTTTGTCCAGCTCCCTTTCCCGAATCTGACTCATCTTTTCTTCAAACATTAGCCATTCATCCAGCATCCCGTCACTCATTCGTTTGAGCAAATTCCATTTTTGTTGCAGCTCCTGTTTGTTCAGACCTTCAGCGGAAGGATAGCTCTTGATAATTTCATCTAACATGTCGTTCATTTCGGCGAAAACATGCTGGAACATCGATGCATCCCCACCCTTGGAAAATGAATTAGTGCAGTGACCTGTACTCATTTTTTGCTGGATAGGCCGATTTCATTCCCCTTCCCAGTCGATTACAAGATCGTGGCGTGAACTTCTTTCTTCATCGTCTGAACCGGTTTGTTCTGACTGTCCACAAACACCACGGTAGGTTTATGCGTATTCGCTTCTTCCTGTGACATCATGGCATAAGAAATGATAATGACTGTATCTCCAGGCTGTACAAGACGAGCGGCAGCACCGTTCAGACAGATGACGCCACTGCCGCGAGGTCCTGGAATGACATAAGTCTCCAGCCTTGCTCCGTTGTTATTGTTCACAATTTGCACTTTTTCATTTTCCATTAAATCCGAAGTTTCCATAAGGTCTTCATCAATGGTAATGCTACCCACATAGTTCAAGTTGGCTTCCGTTACCGTAGCACGGTGAATCTTGGATTTCATTAGAGTTCTAAACATGGGACAGCACCTCCATTTTTTGAATACGTATATTATCAATCAATCTTGTTTTCCCAAATTTCACGGCTAGTGCAATCAGCAGATCATCATATGCATTCAATTCCTCTTGGTCTGCAAGAGGCTCCAGACTTGGAAAAGCCTGAATCTCGGCATAATCAATGACAGCATGCGCAGATTTGCCAATATGTTCATGAAGCAGACGACGAATGTCTTTCGCTGTAACGGCTGTTCTAATCTCCACCGACTCCTGTGCGGCGCGCAGTGCCTGAGACAAGACCAAAGCTTCCTGACGTAGCTCTGCGCTCAAATAGACATTACGAGAGCTGAGCGCCAAACCGTCCTGCTCACGAACGATAGGACAAGGGATAATGTCCACTGGCATATTCAGATCATGTACCATTTGCTCAATAACGGCCACTTGCTGCGCATCCTTCATCCCAAAAAAGGCTTTCTGCGGTTGCACGATGTTAAACAGCTTCGATACTACGGTAGTCACCCCGTTAAAATGCCCTGGCCGGGATGCGCCACATAAGTGCTCTGTAATCCCGGATACTGCAATCGTCGTTTGCGTCGACTGGGGATACATCTCTTCCACCGAGGGAATAAATACGATATCTACCCCTTCAGCACGAGCCGTTTCAAGATCGCGCTGTTCATCCCGCGGATAACTTTCAAAGTCTTCATTCGGGCCAAACTGTATCGGATTAACAAAGATGCTTAGAACAACGATGTGGCTCTGTTCTCTCGCTGCTTTCATCAGACTGGCATGGCCTTGATGAAGATATCCCATGGTGGGCACCAGTCCAACGATCGTTTCTTCGGAATGGATCGCTTGCTTTTTTCGCATCAAGCTTAGTTCCTGTCTTAACTCTGTGATCGTGCGTATGACTTTCATCAGCGAATTTCCACCTTTTCTTTACGTTGTCCATACAATCCATCCAGCACGCCATCCGCTGCACTGAAAACATGCTCTTCGGCCGGGAAGGAGCGATCCTTCACTTCTTTTACATACGTTTCAATACTGCTGCGAATCACGCTTCCTACATCACCATAAGTTTTGACAAATCGTTTAGGCGTGTATGGTGAAGCATATTGAACCACATCATGAAAAACGAGCACTTGACCGTCACATCCCCGCCCTGCACCAATGCCAATGGTCGGGATCGACAATTCCTTCGAGATTGCCTCGGCCACTTCTTCCGTCACGAGCTCGAGCACGATGCCGAAAGCCCCTGCGGCTTCAAGCGCTTTGGCTTCATCCATCAGACGTTTGGCATCTGCTGCATCCTTGCCCTGAATCCGGTAACCACCGATCTGATTCACCGATTGTGGTGTTAATCCAATATGTCCGAGCACAGGCACACCTGCTTGCACAACAGCCTTGACTGTCTCTGCAATCTCAACGCCGCCTTCCATTTTGACCGCATGAGCATGACCTTCCTGCATCAACCGGCGAACACCTTTCAATGTTTCATCAACGCTACCGTGATACGTCATAAAAGGCATATCTGCAACGATAAACGTGTGTTCCGCTCCACGCACAACCGACCGAGTGTGGTAGACCATATCATCAATCGTGACTGGCAAAGTTGAGTTATAACCAAGGACAACATTACCTAAAGAGTCGCCCACCAAAATCATGTCAATGCCGGCTTCTTCGGCGAGCAGAGCAGTTGGATAGTCATAAGCTGTAATCATGCTAAGCGGGATGCCATCTTGCTTGTATTTTTTCATCTTCACAATGTTTAATGCTTGTTTGTTTGCCATTTGTCTTGTACCCCTCTCACCTTTTCAATTAAACGCAACAAAAAAACCTTTTAGTTTTCCACTAAAAAGTCCCGAAAAGTCAAAAAAGAGTCACTTGCGATCGTCCCTTCTGTCTCGGTCCTCTTCGGCTCAGAGCAGAATCCAACAACACATTTGTTCTTATTCCATTTTTTCCTTGCTATTGCTGTCCTACTTGTCTACGTAAAACGCATCAAGCAGAACTAAGGTTACTGCTCATCGGAGTGCAGCTCGGTCATTACAGCCCGATACCGCCTCACGAAAACAGTATACCAAAGTTCTGCTCAAAGTTCACGTCTTATGTTCGAGATCATACAAGAGTTTTCGACAAAATATCAGCTTTTCCAAGTCACTTCGCCAGATATGATCAGTTCGCGTACCCCATCCTGCTTCTCAACTACCAGTGCTCCCGAAGAGTCCAGCCCTACAGCTGTTCCCTCAATCACACCGTGAGGATTGGTAACAGTCACCTTTCGATTTAACGAAACGGACAACGCTTCCCATAGTGAAGATATAACTCCAAATCCCTCTTTTTGATATAAAAAATAAAGATGTTCCATTTCCGTTAAAATAGCGGCTGCCAGCCCCGTCCGATCAATCGCTTGCCCTGTTTCAATCTGAATCGATGTGGCAATCTGTTGCAATTCTTCCGGATAATCCTGAGAATCGAAATTTACATCTACGCCAATGCCCGCAATGCAATATCGAACCTGATGATCTTCCACCGCAGATTCAAGTAAAATGCCACATATCTTACGGTCATTAATCAACAAGTCATTCGGCCATTTGATGCCAGCCTCTGCACCAGTATAAGCTCGAATCGCTCGACATACAGCTACACCAGTCATAAGGGTAAGCTGGGGCGTATGTTGCAACGGTAATTCGGGGCGTAGCAGCACGCTCATCCAGATCCCTTTTCCAGGAGGGGAGAACCACTTGCGGCCGAAACGCCCCCTGCCGCCAGTCTGTTCTTCAGCGAAAACCACCGCGCCCTCACTCTCGCCCTCTTCTGCCAGCTTAAGAACATCAGCCTGTGTAGATGACGTTGAGGACAGCATGATCGCTTTACGGCCAAATGTCGTCGTCTTCAGAGCAAGTTGGAGAGCTGTCTCATCAATGCTTTCGGGTCTCGTGACCAGACGGTACCCTTTACGGGAAACGGCTTCAAACTCATAACCCATCTCCCGTAATTTATTGACATGTTTCCATACGGCGGTTCGGCTGATGGACAGATGCCGGCTAATCTCCTCGCCCGACACAAACTGTCCGTCAGCATGAAGTAACATATGTAATAAGTCCTCATGCTTGGTCATTCGCAGCCACCCGTTTCACTTCAGCACTTAGTGTTTCATACTGATTCTTTATATTTCCAATCGCCGTTTCCCTGAGCAGATGTTTCATGAGTTGTCCGAGCCAAGGTCCACCTTTGCGCTCCACTAATTGCAACACCTGTTCACCGGTGATTTCGAGTTCTTTTATTGCGTGGACTGGCATGGATCGGCTCCAGTCTGCCGCGAGAGTTTGAACTTTAACAAGTCGATCATGTGTCTGTTCAGAACCTTCACGCCACTGTTTCGGCAATTGCTCTTGCAAGAGCAGCCAGTCGTTAGCCGCCTGAGCACCACAATGGAGTACGGACACAATCCAGTTTTCCCGCAGCCCTTGATCATCTTCGCACTGCTCCACAAAATCAGTCACCAGTTGCTCCATCTGAAGGACACCCGTAATTCGAACACGTTGTTCATTGGAAAATGTCCACAGCCGCAATAACTTGTCTGCTTCTTCCCGGTTGTATCCACCAGCCAGCAACACACATGACCATCGAAGCAACACATGTTCTCCTGCCAAATGTTGCAAGCCAGTTAACAAATCTTTATTGAACCTGGAAGAATCCACTGGTGCTTTGACATACTCTAGCGCTCTGCTGCGAAATAACAATTCCAATCCCTTGAGCGGATGAGGACCTGCCATCATTTTTACCATCTCGGTACGAACCCGTTCCATCGCTATATGCCGGAGCAGTTCGCGTTGATCAACGAGTCCCTTCCATGTATTGTACGCAATCCTGAAATTAAAGACGGAAGCGAACCGAACGCAGCGCAACATACGCAGAGCATCCTCACCAAAACGCTCAACCGCCAGGCCTACACAACGCACAATCTCTTGTTTAATATCAACTTGTCCGCCAAAAGGGTCAACTATAGCTCCCTTCACGTCCATTGCAAGAGCATTCATGGTGAAATCACGCCGCTCTAAATCTTCCTTGATGTCTTGAACAAACTGCACTGCTGCAGGCCTACGATTATCCTGATATTCCGACTCTGTCCGAAAGGTCGTCACTTCAAAGTAATAGCCGCCAGAGCGGACCGTCACAGTCCCATGCTGTAATCCCGTAGGAATACAATCATCAAAGAGAGCCATAACCTGCTCGGGAGAAGCAGAGGTCGTAATGTCCATGTCGTCCACGGCACGCCCCAGTATTTCATCCCGAACACAGCCGCCAACCCAATAAGCCTCGAAGCCATGTTCATTTAATCGAGTAAGGACATTCTCACTTTGTTTTGCCATTTCATCATCTGCTTGTGTCCATTGAACCACCACATATCACCTCTTCTCTTGCCAGTTGTGGTTCCCCACACTTAACCGCAAACGGGATTGAGACTGGGGATTTCTCTTCCAAGCACACGATAATATATCTTTTCATATTCCTGCCGAATGGAGTCATTGCAGAAATCATGATGTGCACGATGAAGGCAAGCCTCCCGGATATCGGCAGCCAAACGCTCATTCGTCAGAAGACGAATCGCATTCTCAGCCATAGATTGGGTATCCCCGATCGGAGAGAGGAATCCTGTCTTCCCATGCAATACTAGTTCCGGAATACCGCCAGCCTGCGAACCAATCGTAGGTACACCACATGCCATCGCTTCAAGTGCTACTAGACCAAAGCTCTCTTTCTCGGATGGAAGCATTAAAATGTCGGCCATTGATATCACCTGAGCCACATCATCCTGTCTACCCAGGAAATGAACCTTTTCACTCAAGCCCAGTTCTTTAATTTTACACTGAATTTTGGGCAAGTCGGGGCCTTCACCCACAAACAACAACTTCGCGGGAACCTGCTCCTGAACTTGACGGAATACTTCCACTACGTCTTGTGTTCGCTTGACTGGACGAAAGTTCGAGATGTGCATCAGTATTTTTTCATGAGGGGCAGCATAATCACGTCGCAGACTCGCTGCATCTCTTGGATAATAAACACGTTTATCAATAAAATTATAGGTCAGGTCAATCGAACGCTGAATATCCAGTAGTTCAACCGTCTCCCGAATCAAATCCTGAGAAACAGCTGTTACCGCATCACTTTCATTGATCGCAAGACGGATCAGATCTTTCAACGATTCATCCTGAGCAAGTACCGTAATATCCGTCCCATGCAGGGTTGTAACCACTTTCAGATTGTCTCCGACCATCTGTTTGGCTAGAAATGCACATACCGCATGCGGTACAGCATAATGCACATGTAGCAAGTCTAGCTGTTGAGCCTTTGCCACCTGAGCCATCTTGGTTGCTAAAGACAGGTCATACGGAGGATACCGAAACACGTAATAATCGTTAACCTCTACTTCATGATAAAAGATATTCTTCTGAAACTTTCCTAATCTGAACGGAATGCTGTTCGCAATAAAATGAACCTGATGTCCCTGTTCGGCCAGCAATTTGCCGAGTTCCGTTGCGACAACCCCGGATCCTCCGAGGGACGGATAACAGGTGATTCCGATTTTTAGCTTTTGATCCATCCGGTTGGACGCTCCTTTGATCTCCCGCATATTGCAGGTTGATATCATGCAACGGAAATTGATTGATGTCATGATTTGTTCAAGTGTGAATATATGGTTCTATCTATATACAGAGGTAGCGCCGTTTAGACGCCAAACTGTTTCACTAAATAAGGCGTTATCGTTGCAAATCCTTCTGCAAACGGGATTAAACTACGTTGTCCAAGTAAGGAATCACGTGCCCTCACTCGTTCGATATAACCTTGATTCAGCGGTGTAGATACGATGCCTGCACCCTGCTCGAACTGAGATCGATAACAGCGAAGCGAGGCTTCCTTTTGTTCATAGTGTTCCGTAATATCCACAATCAAATCCGTAGGACCGATATCGTTGATAAAGTAAAAATAAGTTTCCTTCACTTGTACAGCTGGCATGTCCGGCATATAATTTCGAAGCTTCGCGTTAAATACCGCTTCTTGCACGAGTTTGCTACACATAATATGATCGGGATGCCGATCCTCCCAGTAAGGTGCAAAAACAATTCGAGGTGCATGTCTGCGAATCTCAGCGGTAACCGCTTCTACATGTTCTGGTGTAACATACAGCCCCCGGTCAGGTAATTCGAGATTTGTTCGACACGAAAGACCGAGGACGCGTGAGGCTTGCTCCGCTTCCTCGGTTCTACGCTCCACGGTGCCATTGGAGGACATCTCGGCACGAGTCAGGTCACATACGCCTACCTTTAACCCGGCAGCCGTATGTTTCGCAATCGTTCCAGCCATGCCAATCTCGGCATCGTCCGCATGCGCACCGAAGATAAGAATATCTAGACTCATTGAGAGTCACCTGTATTCAATCCAGCGTCCGGCTTATACTTATGTACGAGTTCCCTCCAGGCAAAATCGCCGCGGTCAAGAGCTTTAACAAGGATCTCGGCTGTTGCAATATTGGTAGCCAGTGGAATGCCCTGAACATCGCACAGGCGAAGCAGTGCATTAATGTCCGGCTCATGGGGTTGTGCCATTAACGGATCACGAAGGAAAATGATCAGATCCATCTCGTTTTGTGCAACCAACGCTCCAATCTGTTGGTCTCCCCCAAGTGGCCCTGATTCAAAACGATGAATCTGCAGGGATGTACCTTCCATAATACGAAGACCTGTCGTACCTGTTGAATATAATTGATGGTCTGTAAACACAGGCTCATAGGCCGTAACGAAGTTTACCATTTCTTCTTTTTTACGATCGTGGGCAATAAATGCGATTTTCAACATGACAATCTTCAATCTCCTTTAGTCGATAAAGTGGTCAAAGCCGTAAACGAGTCCTGTATATTCCATCACCTTTTGTACGCCGATCTTGACTCCTGGCATATAACCAGCACGCTCATATGAATCATGACGAATTTTCAGCGACTGTCCGTAATCGCCAAATACAACTTCCTGCTGTGCGAATACACCTGGCAAACGCACGCTGTGAATGCGGAATCCGTTATAATATCCACCACGTGCACCCTCAATCGTTTCTTCTTCGTTCGGATTGCCTTGACGAATTTCTTCACGATTGGCTGCAATCAATTCAGCTGTTTTGATCGCTGTTCCTGAAGGTGCATCCAGCTTCTGATCGCCATGGTATTCAATGATCTCTACGTTAGGCATATGTTTGGCTGCCTGTGCTGCAAAACGCATCATAAGGATGGCTCCAATCGAGAAGTTAGGCGCGATCAGTCCGCCAATACCTTTCTCCTGGCATTGCTTGTCCAACTGTTCAATCTGCTCCGGCGTAAAGCCGGTAACACCCATGACGGGTCTTACGCCATGGCGGATAGCAATCTCTGTATGAGCAAAAGCAAATTGAGGCACTGTAAAGTCAACCATGACCTGTGGTTTGGTTTCAGCAAAAGCCATCTCGATATCATCGGTTACCAATACGCCACACTCTGGCAGTCCTACCAGCGTTCCTGCATCCGTGCCTGCTCCGGAGCGGTTGACAGCGGCAGCAAGCTCCAAATCCGGGTCTTGCAGTACCAGTTTCACAACTTCACGGCCCATTCGTCCAGCCGCTCCGATCACGGCAACTCTTATCACTTCACTCATCTTAGCTGCATCTCCTTCACTATGTTAGTTCATCTAGTCGTGTTAACCCATGCATCTCATCCAGTCTGTATTTATTATAACACTCGACTGTGAATATCAATTACTGCATCGATTTCAACCGTTGCTTCGTTTGTTGTAACATCTGATACAACTGCCCGTTCTGCGGATCAAGCACAATTGCATCATGTAACACCTGAAGGGCACTTTCGTATTCGTTCAGATCGCTGTGAGCAAGAGCCAGCATCACATGTGCCTCCACAGATAGTGGATCCAGCCTAATGGCTTCTTTAAGAAGCTGGGAAGCCTCGACATATGGCTTGCTTGATTCTGTTCCAGCCTGCTCAAGCAGTAATTTGGCTCTAACTGTAAGTTGCTTCGCTTCAAGTGTCTGCAGATGAAGCACATATTCTTCGGCACCTTCGGATAGTTCCACCGCCTTGCGGGCATATTCGAGTGCAGGAAGCAAATGTTTGCTTCGGGCGTGCGTTATGGAACAGCGATAATATAACTCGGCATGTTCCGGGTGAGCATGAATAGCCGCTTCGAACCAGCGAATGGCTTGCTCAAAATCATTTTGCAATATACAGCGGTAAGCCTGCTGCATATAATCTTCCGGTTTCATCATCAAGCTGACCCTCCCCGTGCGGGTGATGGTACAGCATATGTAATCTACGCCTAATCGGTGTTTTTTGGAGTCCACCGATTTGCGTCGCGGGTATTAAATTTATGCATAACTTTGTCATGCGCTTCAGCCAGATCAATACCGAGCGAGTTTGCAAAGCAGATAGTGATAAATAAAATATCACCAAGCTCAAGTTCAATTGAATTGGCAGCTTCGGAAGCTTTCTTCGGTTTCTCTCCGAACTCGTGATTCACTTCACGGGCAAGCTCTCCAACCTCTTCAGACATCCGGGCCAGCATGGCCAGAGGACTGAAATATCCCTCTTTAAATTGAGAAATATAGAGGTCAACCTCACGCTGCATTTCCGCCATACTTTTCTCCATGAGAGCAGGTTCTCCTTCTATTCTGATGTCGTGTTTGTTCCTAATAATATCAGTTATTGATGTTTACTTCCACCATCATACGGTACAAATCATGATTAATGTCCGGCATAATCATTTTTAAAGACTATAGAAACAGGTATACTAAGATGGGAATGATGACTTCCTCATTCTAATTCAAGTACAGAGAGGGATCTTATGAGCACTACCAAAACGTGGATTCAACTAAAACTTGTACTCCCAATACTGTTGGGTACAGCTTTATACGCCTTTGGGCTTCTTTATTTTATTATCCCCAATCAGTTGATGGAGGGCGGACTTACCGGGGTTACCGTGCTGATTAACTATGCCTTCGGGGTTTCCCCATCCCTTACCACTCTTATTTTAAATGTTCCGTTATTTCTGATTGGGCTTAAAGTGCTCGGTAGCAGACAGATGATTTATACCGGAGTTGGGATTGGGGCGTTGACCTTATTTCTGTGGCTGTTTGAGAAAATGATTCATCAAGGCTGGATTGAACCGTTACATACCGAGAATGATCTTCTCTTGGCCGCATTATATGCAGGGGTTACCTTGGGAGCCGGGCTTGGCATCGTGTTCCGCTGGGGCGGTACGACAGGTGGTTCCGACATTATCGCGCGTATCCTGAATCGAAAATATGGGTGGAGTATGGGACGAGTGCTGTTAGGTATCGACTTTGTGATCATTGGCCTTTCCCTCATTTACATTCCCAAGGAAAAAATTCTGTATACACTCGTCGCTGTGTTTATTGCATCGAAAGTGATCGATTTCATTCAGGAAGGTGCCTATTCAGCCCGTGCATTTATGATCATCAGCGATCATGCTCCCGAGATTGCCGATCAGATCACCAAAGATATGGATCGCGGCGTTACGCTCATTCCAGCCATCGGCGCTTACTCGAAACAAGCAAAGCATATGGCATACTGTGTTATTTCCAGGCAAGAATTTCGCAGGTTACAAACGATTGTACGTTCCATTGATCCCAGGGCATTTGTCATTATCAGTGATGTACACGATGTGCATGGGGAAGGTTTTAAAGAAAGCTGAGACTTTATTTTTACGATAGTAAATATGCAAAAAAGAAACCTCTTCCCACAGCAAGACGTCAGTCTAACGGCTGTCTTTGTGGTAAGAGGTTTTCGTTGTTCATTTAATGATACATCTTTCATGATAAATAGGGAAAAATGACTAGCGGCGATATGTAAAAATATCCTGTTGCTCGGCACGATACTTACGGTACCCCGCATAACTCAGCGTAGCAACAATGACAGAACTAATTATTAGCCCTGCTGCCCGGCGGTCTGGCCCTTGTACATAGGGCACAAAGGCACTCTCATCCTTTTCACGTCCAAACAGTTGATTGACTAACTCCTCTCCATGTTCGGTCATGCTACGGAGCTGTGATCGATCAGACTGCTTTGCATGTGTCAGTCCTTTGAGATGGGATAACCAAGCATCCATTTGAGCGATCTGATACGGCTCAAGCCGAATGATCGCCGCTGGACGGATCGTTTCATAGTGCTCTTCAAGAACACTAAAGCGATTAGTCAGAATCGCTGCACTGTTGTTCTGATTAACTGCCAGTGATAACGCATCCAGATCATTCTTCACAATTTTATAATATTGGAGCCAGAGCGGTTTAGCCGGATTGGCCAGACTGTCCGTAGCAAGTCTGAGTTTGGCTGAAGCTTGCTGAAGGAGATGTCTATCTCCTTTGAATTTAGCTGTAGCCTCCTTGACTTCTACCACCGTTTCGGACAACGCATGAATTCCCTCAGCAGAGGTTTGACCCTCAAACGAGACATGCGCCAGACTATTCCCGATAAGCGTAACGCTGGCACGTACTTCCTCCATGTTATTTTCAAGCACCCTGCGATATAGTACAGTAGCCTCTTCATTCAATTGTGCAATGGTATAAGTTGAGGAAACTTCCTGATTCACATTTGGTTTGAATTCACCACTTTGCGCGGATACCCTGTACGAAGCATTGGTCCAAAGCAGCAGAGCCATGAGTGATACCGTCAACCATCCCGCTAGACTCCTGAATGTTCTCTTCATGGACATCCCTCCCATCATCAATGTATGGCGAGGGATGGCTGGTTAGAACAAGCTAAGCTGGTATACTCAGGCTCTTTTGGCCTGCTTTAACGCAAGCCAAGCCGCAAGAATGCTCGCGATGGTCAACGTGACTGTAAAATTACGAACAGCCTGTACATGTTGGTACAGCGTTGCAGGCAACCACGGGTAAATATCGTATGTATAATCCATCGTATCATTCAACAATGTCCAGAGACCTGCCACAATCAATGACAACCAGCGGAAGCCGAAGAAGCGTACATATATCAGTGCTTCAATTGCCATGGCACTATGGGAAGCAATCAGCATCCAGTCCTGCCAGTGCTGTGCTCCTCCTTGAGACCAGCCAGCAAAAATGATAGATACAGCCCATACGCCATATTTAACAGAGGTAACTACAGCGAGTGCCTGGATAATATGTCCAATCCGTTGCAGGACTGCCGACTTTACAGGATACAGTACCCACAACAGCGCTAATGTAAAAAACAAGCTTGCTGTTGGGCTATCTGGCACAAATACGATCTGCCATACTGGCTGGTGGGCAAGAGTCCATTTCATTTGTTCACCATACCAGATATACCCGTAAACCGTACCAAGCGCATTACACCAGAACAAAAGCCACAGGAAATACCGATTGGTTAAAAACTCCCTGCTCCAAAAAAACGATAAAGCCACGACCACTGCACCTTCTTCCTTTACTCATTCTTAACTCTTCATCTCGATTACTGAATTTCAGATATTATCAAAATAGACTTCAAAAAAACCTGACCGCATAACGATCAGGTTTTTTCATTAATTCGATTTTACTGTTCTGCCTTCTGTTTCGCAAGCCATTCGGCTAGATGAGTGATTTCGTCATCGGTAACACCCTCAGCTATAGCTTTGTCATACATTGCAGGCATTCCATTGTAACCTTCTTTAATAATCGTCACAATCTCTTCTTGACTGTGCTTGTCACCGACGCCACGAAGAGAAGGTGCGTTGCCTTGGCCTTTCATATCGGTTGCGTGACAGCCAATACATCCAGCCTTTTTGTACGTTTCCATCGCAGAATCGTTCTTGTCAACAATCGCGACTTCCTCCTGCTGCTGTCCCGGTGCATTAGAAGTAGGCAAGCCCTGTTCATGTTTCTCCAGAGCCTCTTCCTCCCGCTGAATATGCTCCGGCTTCTGTCCTGACGCTTCAAGCTCGTGCTTGTAGTGTGTCCACGCTACATTTGTCAGATAGAATACCGAGATAACGGACAGTAACATTAAAGCTGAGGCAATTGGACGTTTGTAGAAACGACGCTCTTTCCCCGTATCCAGGAAAGGAGCCAGCAGCAGAGCTCCGAATGCGACACCGCTGACACCCAGTACACCCAGCAGGACATAATCTCCAGATGCATAAGGATATTTCAAATACTGATACAGGAAAAGAAAGTACCAGTCTGGCATCGGGATAACCGATGCACTTGGATTAGCCGGATAACCGAGAGGTGCAGGTTCCGAGATGGTCAACACGAGAATGCCGACCAGAACAACAACCCCGACCATCCACTCTTTGAGCAAGAAGTTAGGAATAAATGCTTCCGATTTGCCGGGATATGCCGTGTAATCAGGTGGAGTAATGAACCCCGACCCTTTGCGGACGCGTGAATCACCGACAAAGATAACTTTTTCCTCATCATTGCCCTTGTGCCCGTGAGCCATTACGTTTCCTCCCTTCTTTGGTTTATAGTGGTCCCGAAATGCCCTGTCTGCGGATCATGATAAAGTGTCCGACCAGAAGCACCAGAAGCACCGCAGGGAGGAAGAAAACGTGCAATGCGAAGAATCGTGTCAATGTCTGTGCACCAACGATGGTTCCTCCTTGCAGGAATTCTTTGATAATTGGTCCAAGCCAAGGTACGGTGTTGGCAATCTCCAGCGTTACTTTTGTTGCAAAATACGCTTTGTTATCCCAAGGCAACAAATATCCTGTCAGACCGAGACCGAGCATGACGAAGAAAATCAACATGCCGACAACCCAGTTCATTTCACGCGGAGCCTTGTATGAGCCTGTAAAGAATACACGCATCGTATGTAGGAACATCATGACGATAACCAAACTGGCCCCCCAATGGTGCATACCGCGTACAATCTGACCAAAAGCTACTTTCGTCTGCAAATACTCAACACTTGCATACGCGTTAATAATATCTGGAACGTAGTACATCGTCAGGAACATACCTGACAGAATCTGAATAACTGTAATAAAGAACGTTAATCCGCCAAAACAGTATACGAATGCGGAAAAGTGATGCGCCGGGTTTACATGCTCTGGCACTTCATGATCCGCAACGTCCCGCCATATTGGCGTGATGTCAAGACGCTCGTCAATCCAGTCATAGACATTTTTAAACATCTGCGTTCACGCCTCCTATTTCACTCGGGTGTTCGGAACAATCTCGCCCAGATAAACCCAGCCTTGTTCCTCCTTAACCACATATTCATCCAATGGTTTCGGGGCTACGGCAAGATTCTTCCCTTCCTTGTCATAGTGCGCGCCGTGACATGGGCAATGGTACTCATTCGGGTAATTTTTGTCACTGTTCCATCCTACTGTACATCCTAAATGTTTACAGATAGGTGAAAGAGCGTAAATTTTCCCTTGTTCGTCCTTGCGAATCCAGGCCACCAACGAAGCATTACTCAAATACCAGCCATCCTGTTGTTTCAGTTCGAACGTAAATTCTTGAGGTTCATTTGTAATTTTGCTGATCTCAGCCACTTTGACAGAGGTTCCTTCTCCCTTGTGTTGCAAAATCGGGTCCACCGCAAAACGGACCATAGGAAGAATTGCACCGGCGGCCATGTAGGCTGTAGCTCCACCAAGCGTATACGTCAAAAACTGCCTGCGCGACATTTCCAATTTGCTTGGCGGTTTCATCGAGGCTTCGTGCTGGTCATGCTCACTGCTCATACTGTCTCCAACCCCCTTTTTCAGCCAACTCTCTCAATCGTTTTCATTATCATAAATTCCACGACTTACTAGAACATACATAATCATATAGTAGCCCTAGAACACCGTCAAGAATTTGTCACACATTTTTAAGGTTCAATTGTAAGCGTTGTTAAAAAACTGTTGGAAATTTGTCACATTTGTCATCAAGATGTCACCTTTTCCATAGGTCTCGAATGCATTCCCCGACATGTCGGGCAATTGTCCCTTCTTCGAGTTGCCCTGCTAGATCCTTTTGACTCAAAAGTAAATCCGCGGCTGGAATGTCCATCTCCACAAATGATCCATCTGCTGACATAATTACCACATACTTAAATCCAGAAGCTTTGAGTTCAGTCGACAAAGTATTTAATGTCATTGACATTTGCGAACTTGCGTAATGATAGGCTGGGTACGTCATAATTCTTCCTTTAAAAGGAATCTCCACCGTATCCAGAAAATCTCTCAGCCGTTCCAGCGCTTCAGTCGCTTCAACCGGTGACTGTTTGCCGCTCATAGCCGTGAACGGAACAAGGCAGGTATCCAGATAGAGTTGCAGTTCAGCCCAGCTGTCTTGATTCATCTCACTGAATTTCAATTCCCTATATCCCCTTCCTATCCATTTTATTCCCATATTATATATGAGCATATGTTATAAAGCCAGATATTCATTCAATTTTTAGGTTTATATAAAAAAATATTAAAAAAAGGAATGCGCGGTCGCGCATTCCTTTTTATCCACTATTCATTTAAATGGTTCTATATTGATCCGTTAATTGATCGTCCTCAGTTCATCCGTCAGACTCCGGAAAGCTACTTCGTCTCCGGTAGCTAACGCTTTGTCGATTTCCAAATAAAGCTTTTCACTCTTCTGTTTGCGAAGCGCCTCGTCCCAAACCATCTCAGCCGCCAGCCCCAACATGACTTCATACGTAACTTTCATTTTATCCAATAGGATGCACCTCCAAAACGGATTTAAGAGCTCCTATATTCTCTTCCTTTGATTACATAACCCAGTGAAGTTCTCGACATCCGCTGCAGATCAGCTTCAGTCAATTCACGAATCACTTTGGCAGGTGTCCCCAAAGCGAGAGTATAGGGCGGAATTTTACTATTTTCAGTTACTACAGAACCGGCTCCAATCAGTGAGTACTCACCGATTTCGCCACCATTGAGTACAATGGCTCCCATACCGATCAATGCCCCTGTTCCGATGGTACAACCATGAATGATTGCAGCATGTCCTACGGAGACATCATCTCCCAGAATAAGAGGTTGGTCGGTGTTTACATGTCCTACAGCATTATCTTGAATATTGCATCGCTTTCCAATAATAATAGGTGCCAAATCGGCCCGCAGAACTGCATTGAACCAAACGGTAGAATCTTCGTCCATTTGCAGATCACCTATTAATTTTGAACCCTCCGCCATATATATGGAAGGGTGTAGCACTGGCTTTATACCTTTGTATGGAATTATCATTCGTATCACTCCTTAATTTGGGAGTGATTGTAGCAACTTGTCCTTCACTTGTCAAACACAATAGGTGCAACATCAGCAGAGATGGAGCGGCAAGATGATGCGAGCTTTAATCCCCAAGCCGTCATCTGCACAACTCTTCCTTGTTCGTGCTCACCTGCACGAATCAAGCCTAGATGCATCATCATTTTAATGATCCGCTTATCATAGATATCTTCAGCGGTGTCATAGTAAAACGGCTGGATAAACGGGCCAATTTGCTGAAAAAGAGATTCCCTTGTAGACCAATTCTCGGCACATTCGCCTGTCCAGTACACAATCGAGGACAGATTTGGAACAGCACCTTTATAAAGTCTTAACCAAAACCGAAACAGCTGTATCATTTCGGCTGTTTTCTCGGCCCCCAGCTTCTCTTCACCAGACCCTGTCAGCCTAAGACACCCCTGCTCTTCACGAATCAATCGATGATGAAACGCATAATCATACACCAATGCGAATCGATCCGGATAATCCTTGAACGAACGACCATATCCGAAGCGCCAACCGGCTTTGCCTACCAGTTCCTCAGAGATGTGCAGATGCTCCATAAGTTGCTGCTGTGAGCGTCGATACATCATGCCTTCGGCATTCACAGCGATCTCATGTCGTTGCACAAATTTCAGGAACAACTTCAGATCTTCTGCCATCAGATGATATTCTTCTCGATACATGGCCGGTTCTGTTGTTTTGACTATACCTGCTCGTAAATGGGTAGATAATACATCTCTGAACCTCAGTTTCAAGTCTTTAGGCACTTGATAGAGATATCTGGTCTGTTGTGTAGTCCCATTGAACAGCCAGCCGCTTTTGGTAAAGCGAACAATGAGATCACGCGGACTCGAGCCTGCCTCACTCTCCTTTTTGTCCATCGATTGACGGGCTATGGCGATGAGCTCCTCCATACCATAAAATTGGCGGGGGTCAAATAACAGGTTGTTCAGAAACCGTTGATCGGCCTGGTTCAATTGACGTATCTGTTGCTCAAAGAAAGGTTTACTACCCAATGTTGTGAGGATGCTCTGGATGAGTTCATGTTTGGAATTAGGCTTGCATTCACATTGATAGTAGTCTGCTATTCGATTAAGCTGGCCAATATCAGCAAAAGTCAGCATATCTGCTAGATTCATGGATCCATCGCCTCACCCGTTCACTGCTTTAGGTTGCTGATCTGGCCTTCAACAGTGTGGTTTTGTAAACATGGTTGACGGATTCTCCACAATCTAAACCTCTTCTTGCCATTTTTTTTGTTTTATCTCATCTTATGCCTCAAAACAATCAATCAGAAGAGAAACAGTAGAGTTTATCCGCAGTCCTGTTTAATCTCTTAAATGTAGATGGTATAAAAAAACAACCTGAGCTTATCACTCAGATTGTTTGGCGGTATCCATAGACAGATGTTGTGTGCAATTATATAAGAGTGGAGTCCAGTCATCTTCATGTTCTTTCTCCAGAATGGTCAGCGACAGATTGCCAATGCGTTCGGTGTATTTATCCTGATATAACGCCGTTAACAGGTTAGCAAGAAAAGCACCATGCGTTACAATCAGTACATTTTCTTTCGAGTGAGCAGACCATAAATCGTCCAAAAAAGCCAGCGCACGTACTTGAATATCCTCGATGTGCTCTTGTCCCAGATCAAGTGTATCCCAGGATTTCCCCCAACGCGCAACCCGTTCATCCGAAGTAAGGCCCTCAACCTGACCAAATGCTCGTTCTTTCAATCGTGCGTCCGGTTCAAGCATAGGTACATCCAGCATCCGTGAAAGAATCTTTCCCGTTTCCTGTGCCCTTGATAAACCACTCGTCACAATAAAATCCCACTGGTAGTCCTCAGACTGCAGACGTCTACCAAGGCATTCTGCCTGCTTACGTCCTTCCTCATTCAAAGGAATATCCGTCTGCCCCTGTATGCGGCCAGCCGCATTCCAATCTGTCAAACCATGACGAACAAGTCCGATCCGCACATTCATCCCTCATTTCTCCACACAGCGAACGCCAGGTTGGAAACCTACGCACCCACACCTTGTTTACGTTTAGTTGTTGATCGATGCATACGTCCAAGTGAAAACAAAGCCATTCCTATGGCAAGCAGAGACAATGCCATCCAGTATTGAGGATATGCAGGTCCCATACTTACAACAAAAGGTTCAATGATACTCCCTTTATTCGCTCCAGGGATGTCATACTTATATAATCCCGAAGATGAAGATGTACTTCCAGCAACCCCAGTCTCAAGGATGCCTGTTGTAATTACATTGGACTTCTCAGCTTCTGAAACCTCTGGCTTGAACATCGCCATGTACAGAAAGCTGCATAAAAAAATAGCCAGGAACGCCGCAATCCACAAAGACATATGTTTACGGATTGCCGCAGAGAATCGATTAACCTTTGCCTCTTCTGGTAATAGCCATGGAGACTCCGCGTAAATCCGGTCCATTACGTTTCGGTTGACCCTCTCTGCCTGTTGCTCTGTCACTGGAACCGGGATGCTGTGCAGCAACATCTGGGCTTCCTCCCAGACTTCAAACTGCTCCGAACAATCTTCACAACCAGCGAGATGTGCTTGAAAAGCAATTCGCTGAGGATGAGATTCCGGTAAGTCCCAGACCAATGCAAACAGTTCCTGGGCTTCATTGCAATTCATCGGTTCTTCATCCCTTCATATGGCTCGTACATCGGCTCGAAGAAATAAGGCTCCAATTGTGTTTTTACGCTTGATCTTGCCCTGAATAACAGCGATTTAACAGAACTAACGCTCTGCCCCAAAATACCTGCAATTTCCTGATAGTCGAGCTGATCATACTCACGGAGTATAATCGCAGAACGTTGCTTCTCTGGCAGATTGTTAATCGCATCTCTAACCAGCATCACCCGCTCGCTACGCAGAACAGCATGCTCAGGAGCATTCTCCATAGGAGCAACAGGAACTACGCCGCTCTCTTCAAGCGGAACATTCCCACTACGCTGTTTACGAAGCTCACTCAATACCGTATTTCTAGCGATGGTATACAGCCAAGTAGAGAAAGATGCATCCACCTCACGGAAAGAGTGTAAACTGCGGAACGCCTTGTAGAATGTCTCAGAACAGAGATCTTCCGCAAGCAGCTCCATATTGGAACTTTTCAACATATGATATACGAAAGCCAGTATTTTACGCTGATAACGACTCATCAGCTCGGAATATAACTCAACGTTACCTTCCTTGATCTCTCGAATCAACTGGGAATCCGTCATTTGAGTGCGACCCCTCCTCGCCCATCCATGTGCTTCTCCCCGTTCGACTCTATCCATGTATTACCGAACAGGCGTAAAAAAGTTGCGGTTCAACCGCATAAAAAAAGCGTCCAGCACCGTTTTCGGCCCTTCCGCCAAATTCCCCTATGTAATGGCAATTTCCCCAACGTTTCTACATAACAGTAACATTGTACAACGGTCTGCATCATCCTGGCAAATCCATTGCTATCCACTTTTGTCCGACTTAACATTTATATGCCATTAATTTCGTTGTCATGACTTCCTAATACAGCATTTTGGAAAGCCTTGCATATATAGACGTGACCATTTCTAAAAAGGTTACAAAAATGAGATATTTTTTTCGGAATTTTTTTTGGCGCATTCTATCAACATTCTTTTTCGTACCTCACGAATGGTTTTGCTAAGATTAAAAGCCTTGATTGTACTGTTTTTCCTCGAAATCTAAGTTTATACAAATAAATTTGTCCAAAGTGTTGACAAAATGAAAACGTATACATATAATAAAAGTACAGTATGGTTTCTCTCCACTCCTATCCAATAACTGTATTGCTCCACGTGAGCAATGGCCGCTTATGTAAGCGGTCTTTTTTTTGTCTAAAAACATAATTCTCCCACTGGTTACAAAAAAAAGAGAGCTCTCGCCCTCTTTTGTCAACCTAAATCCACACCTGATAACCTAGTGATGCCAGCAGAGTCTTCGCTCGTTCCATATCTTCTTCCTGACGGAATGACAAACGCATAATCCCCGGCACGTCCACCCGGTTTTCAATAATCTCAAGGTTACTCAAGTTGATATCATTTGTCCCGAGCTCTGTTGCTATTTTACCGATCATACCCGGAGCATCCTGCACATCTGTATACAGATCGAATAAAGGCGAGATCATGCCCTTGCGTCGCTCAGGCAATACACTGCGGAATTCCCGCGCCTGACGAAATGCATCCTCAATGCCTTCCCCGTTCTTTTGCTCTAACATCGTTGTAAAAGACGACATTTGACTATTCCAGTCCTTAAGCAACTCCAGCAGCACGTCACGGTTACTCAGCAGAATATCCCTCCAGACAATCGCATCACTGGACGCAATCCTCGTAATATCCCGAAAACCACCTGCTGCCAGCATTTTATACAGCGGATTAGATTCGTTATATTCACGTACCTGATTCACCAAAGCAACAGCAATAACATGGGGCAGGTGACTGATCGCACCTACAATATCATCATGCAACAGAGGCTCTACCCGAACAATCTGAGCACGAGTATACGCTAAAAGCTCGGATAAGCGGCAATACGCCTCCTCAGGCACGTGAACGGACGGGGTCAGAACATAATAGGCGTTCTCAAATAATACAGCTGACGCTGCGTCTACACCCGCCCGTTCCGATCCTGCCATCGGGTGCCCTCCTATAAAGTAAGCCTCTTTTAACCGAATCTGTTCCGCACAAGCTGCAATGGAAGCTTTCGTACTCCCAACATCGGTAATGATGCAACCTTTTTTCAGCGGCAGTCTGGACAGTTGTTCAAAATACGATTCAAGCAAACCAACAGGCACACACAAAAAAATGAAGTCGGCATCCTGCACCGCTTCTTCCAGAGAGAGCGTCGCAGCATCCACTACTCCGCTCGCTATGTACTTGTCTTTTAATTCTTCCAGATGTGCGTAACCCATCACAGTTAATCCCGGCTTGCCTTTAAAGCAAAGCGCAAGTGAACCGCCGATGAGTCCGACACCAATCATTGCAATTTTTATGGTCATGGGTCCTCACTCTTTCATCGCCAGTATTAAGGGCGTGCTGCCACATTCTCCGCCAGTGTGTTCTCCAGCGCCGCTATAAAAGCACGATTTTGCTCCGCTGTTCCCACAGACACACGAATGTAAGTTGGATAGACGTGAAAGCCCGAGCGAACGATAATACCTTGTTTCAACAAAGACTGAAATGCTTCGACGGATGGCATGTTGACGTCAACCAAAATAAAATTACCTTGACTTGGGAAATAAGGCAAACCCAGTCGTGAAAATTCATTTTGCAGCCATTCCCGATCTTCAGCATTCCGTTTGGAACACTCCTGAACAAAAGCCTGATCCTGAAGTCCAGCCATTGCAGCAACCTGCCCAAAACGAGAGGTGTTAAACGGTTCCCGGACACGGTTAATCAGGTCAATAATCTCTGGACGTGCAATTCCGTAGCCTATGCGGAGTGATGCCAAGCCATAAATTTTGGAGAAGGTCCGCAGAACAACCAGGTTGGGGTAACGATCGATCAATGAAATGCTTTGCGGATAAGCTTCATCCGTTACAAATTCATAATAAGCCTCGTCCAGCACAACCATTACATTCGACGGTACCCGGTCCATAAAGCCAATCAGCTCTTGCTCGGAAATGATCGTACCTGTAGGGTTATTCGGATTGCACACCCAGACAGCTTTGGTCTTATCGTTGATTTGCGCCAGCATTGCTGGCAAGTCGTGAGTTCCATTTTTTAAAGGGACCTCTATCGTTACTGCACCTTCGATGTCCGCATTGCTTTTATACACGGAGAAGGTCTGGTCCGCCATAATGGTCTCATCTCCGGGAAGAAAGAACGCCCGTGTGATCAGCGCAATAATCTCATCCGATCCACAGCCAAAAATCAAATTGTCTCGCTCTACACCCAAATGCTTGGCAAGCACTGCTGTCAGTTCTGCAGCACTTCCGTCGGGATAAATACTTACATTAGCCAATTCTCTCGTCATTGCCTCAAGTACAGCGGGAGAACTGCCATAGGGGTTCTCGTTGGAGGCCAGCTTGATGACGTGCTCCAGCCCCAGCTCACGTTTTACTTCTTCAATCGGTTTGCCCGGTTTATACACAGGCAGATTGACAATCTGGGATTTCGGTTTCAACTCGACCGCCTCCTGTTGTTCAAAAATTGAGTAAAGTGGAAATAAAAAGTTCAACTTATGTGATTATCCTTTTAATTGTGCCACAAAGTTGCGAATTTGCAACAGTCCTGCCTCACGAGTATCCGGATTTTCAAGTAGCGGGATTGCCTCTTCCACTTGACGCACAATAGCACTCCCTACAACGACACCATCACAGATGCGGGAGAAATGGGCTACTTGCTCATGACTCGAGATGCCGAAGCCTACGGCAACAGGAAGATCTGTCAGACCTTTTACCGTTTCAATAAAACTTTCTACACCGTTAAAAAAGGATGCACGCTCTCCGGTTACACCAAGAGATGAGACACAATAGATAAATCCGCGCGCTCCAGTGACAATCCGCTCAATACGAGCATTGGACGTAGGGGCTACAAGCGGGACTAGATGAACACCGGCCTGATCAGCACGGCGACGCATATCCTCAGCCTCTTCGATCGGTAAATCCGGAATAATCATGCCGCTGATATCATGTTTGATCAACTCGTCAAAGAAAATATCCAGACCCGTTTGCAGCACCGGATTGTAATACGTAAACAGAACAAAGGGTAATTTCACACCGGCTTCACGAGCTTTAGCCGCCGTCTCCATCACCGTACGAATCGTGATTTGGCTTTTCAATGCACGCTCGGAAGCACGCTGGATAACAGGACCGTCTGCGAGTGGATCGGAATACGGAACACCAAGCTCCAAAATGTCTGCTCCTGCTTGTTCAAGCTCCTTGATAATATCAATGGTGGTGTTCACATCCGGATCACCAACGGTAAGAAACGGAATAAGTGCTGTGCGATTTTGTTCTTTTAATTGCTGGAAGGTTTGGTCCATCAGATTCATTACAAGTTACCTCCCGTATACTTCATAATGGATTCTACGTCCTTATCCCCGCGTCCAGACAGACAGATTACAATAATATCATCAGCTGTCAGCTCCGGCGCTAGCTTCACGACCTGAGCAACCGCATGGGCCGACTCCAGTGCAGGAATAATGCCTTCCGTACGACTTAACAATTGCAAAGCATCCAAGGCTTCCTGATCCGTAATCGGAACATATTTAGCCCGTTCGATATCTTTAAGATAGGAGTGTTCTGGCCCAACCCCTGGATAATCCAGACCTGCTGAGATGGAGTGTGCGGGTTGCACTTGCCCATATTCATCTTGTAACAGATAACTCATCGATCCCTGGAAAACACCATGTGTGCCTTTGCTCATCGTTGCCGCATGGTACTCGGTATCCACGCCTTTTCCTGCTGCTTCAACACCAACCAATTTCACATCCTGATCTCCGATAAAAGGGTAGAACATACCGATGGCGTTACTTCCGCCGCCAACAGCAGCTACAATGACATCAGGCAGTCGTCCTTCGATCTCCTGAATTTGACGACGTGTCTCATCCCCGATCACGCGCTGGAAATTACGCACCATCATTGGATACGGGTGAGGTCCAACAACAGATCCCAGTACATAGAAGGTATCCTCTACATTACTGACCCAATAACGAAGCGCTTCGTTACCAGCATCTTTCAATGTACGTGTGCCGGACGTTACCGGAATGACTTCTGCTCCGAGCAATTTCATGCGGAATACATTGAGCTGTTGACGCTGGGTATCTTCCTCACCCATGAATACTTTGCACTCCAGTCCGAGCAATGCCGCAACGGTTGCCGTTGCAACCCCGTGCTGACCTGCGCCGGTTTCCGCAATGACTTTCTTTTTACCCATCCGTTTAGCAAGAAGCCCTTGTCCGATCGCATTGTTGATTTTATGTGCACCTGTGTGATTCAGATCTTCGCGTTTCAAATAAATTTTAGGCCCACCCAGATGACGTGATAATTGCTCCGCATGATACAGAGGTGTTTCTCGTCCGGAATATTCACTGAGCAAATAATTCAATTCCTTGTTAAACTCTTCGTCCTCAGAGAAGCGGCTGTATGCTTCTTCTAGTTCAATCAGAGCGTTCATTAGTGTCTCGGGTACAAAACGGCCTCCGAAAAGACCGAAACGCCCATGTTCATCCGGCAATTGGTGTGTCATGCCTGCTTCACCCTTTCTACAAATGCTGTAATTTTGGATATATCTTTCAGACCTTCCGTCTCCACGCCACTTGATACGTCTACGCCATAAGGTCTGTACGTTTGAATTAAATGTTGTACATTGTCCGTCTGAAGTCCGCCTGCAACAAACATGGCAATACCGCGTTCAGTAGCCCATTCTGCGTATACAGGTATACGTTCCCAAGCAAATGTTTTGCCAGAACCGCCACCATACAATGGATCAAAGGTATCGAGCAAGATCGCGTCAACGAATCCCACGTAATCATTTAACCGTTGCAGAGCAGCATGATCCGCATCCAGTTCTGTTTCGTCTTTTGGAAAAGAAACGACCTTGAACACATCTGCATCCCAGAGCTCTTTCACTTGTTGACAGAATTCCGCACTTTCCTGCCCATGCAATTGAATCACATCCAAAGACACTGTCTCCATCACATGTTTCAGTTCTTGCATCGTTGGATTCACAAAAACACCAGCAAGTTTCGGCCGTTCATGTAGAGACCATTCAAACAATACCGATCTCAACTCCGCTGCCTTCTCAGGAGTAATTTGTCGTCGGGACTTGGCGAATACGACACCAATATAGTCCACAGGCAAGTTTATCATCGATTTTAGCACTTCAACGTCCTGAAGTCCACATATTTTTACGGCCGCCGGCAACAAGTTCCCTTGTATACGGGAACCTGCACCTGTATCGTCATATATCGGGTTATTCATTATTTCGGTCCCATCAGATCGTAAACAGCAGCTTCCACATCATCTTTACGCATCAGATGCTCTCCAACGAGAATACCGTGCACGCCAGCTTCAATCAGAGGTTTCGTCGATTCCGCACCGTCAATCCCGCTTTCGCTAATGAGCGTCACACCTGGTGGAATCAGTTCCATCAGATCGAGCGTGGTATTCAGACTGGTTTCGAACGTTTTCAAATTTCGGTTATTGATACCAACAAGTGTCGCTTCAGGAATCTCTAATACCGTTTCCAGTTCTGCCCGATCATGAACTTCAATCAAAGCATCCAGTCCAAGACTTTTCGCAAACGTTAGAAATTGACGAATCTGCCCCGGCGTGAGAATGCTGGCAATCAGCAAGATCGCGTCTGCTCCCAAAAGTCTAGCTTCTGCAATCTGTGACTCATCGATCATAAAGTCCTTGCGCAAGAGCGGAATATTCACAGCCTGATGAATAGCCTGCAAATACTCGTTACTACCCTGAAAATAGGAAACATCCGTTAGCACAGAGATACAATCAGCACCCGCACGTTCATAGGCAGAAGCAATCTCTACCGGATGAAAATCCGGGCGAATTAACCCTTTGGATGGCGAGGCCTTCTTCACTTCGGCAATAAGCCCCAGCTTACGATTGCGTCTACTTGACAGTGCCTGTTCAAACCCGCGTGCAGCCGGTAATTGTTCAATCTTTTTCATAGCTTCATCCATGTTAAACGTCTGTGCAAGAGCCTGCACTTCTTTATGTTTTGTCGCAACGATTCGATCAAGATACATGATTGTACGCCTCCGTTGTATGAATTAACTGTCCAAGCTTACTGGCCGCTTTACCCGAGTCCACTGCCTCTGCAGCGATTTTAACGCCATCTGCAATGCTGTCCGCAAGGCCGGATACATAAATACATGCCCCTGCATTCAGCAACACAACATCCCGGTAAGCACTGCGTTCACCCTGGAAGATCCGATGTATAATTTCGGCATTCTGCGCCGCATCTCCTCCAAGCACTGCTTCGAGCGGATGCAAAGACAGCCCCATATCGCGTGGGTCAATGTCATACGTGTGCACTACCCCGTTCCGCAACTCCGATACCTGTGTAGGTGCAGAGATACTGATTTCGTCCAGACCATCATGGCTGGCAACAACTAGCGCTCTTTTCAAACCGAGGCGGTTAAGCACTTCTGCAATCATCGGCGTCCGGGAGCGATCATACAATCCGAGCAATTGGCGGTCTGCACCGGCTGGATTGGTTAATGGTCCAAGCATATTGAAAATCGTGCGCACACCCAGCTCTTTTCTCGGAGCCGCCGCATGACGCATGGATGGATGGTATACCTGAGCAAAACAGAAACAGATTCCGATCTCATCTAGACATTGTCTGGCCTGCTCTCCATTCAGATGAATATTAACGCCGAGCGCTTCCAACACATCCGCACTGCCTGCTTTGCCAGAAGCTGAACGATTGCCGTGTTTGGCTACTCGAACTGAAACTGCCGAAGCAATAATGGCCGATGCTGTAGAGATATTGAATTTATGAATACCCGATCCGCCTGTACCGCATGTATCCAGCAGCCCTCTACCATCAGTCAGTATACGTCCACCTTGTCCACGCATCGCCTGAGCAAAACCAGTGATTTCATCCACCGTTTCCCCCTTCATACGAAGAGCCATCAGCAACCCTCCGATTTGAGCCGGAGTAGCTTCACCTCGCATGATCGAATACATCAGTTCACGTGCCTCGTCCTGCTCCAGGTGACGGCCTTCGAGAATTTTAGCGAGTCCTTGTTTCATTCCTTCTTCCCGCGAAATCACTGCTTCAGGTAGCACCTGACTGTCATTCATGATTGGATTCAAGTTCATTTCCAGTCTCTCCTCTCTCAGTTTGTTGCCGAAGTTGGTGTAACAAAATAATCAGCGTTAGCCAGACTTAATTTGGGATCTGCAGCTTTTGCCGGAAACATCGCTTCAGCCGTACGAATGGCCTTTAACAATGCTTTGGCTTTGTTTACAGTCTCTTCATATTCCTTCTCAGGCACAGAGTCCCATACAATTCCGGCTCCGGCCTGTACATATGCTTTTCCTTTTTTGAAAATAATCGTACGAATGGTAATACATGCATCCATATTTCCGGAGAATCCAAGGTAACCAATCGCTCCTGCGTAGGCACCCCGTGCCTCCTTTTCCAGCTCCGCAATAATCTCCATCGCACGCAGCTTCGGCGCACCAGATACGGTCCCGGCTGGCAGACAGGAGAGGAAAGCATCGAAGAAATCCTTGTCTTCTCTTAACTCACCTGTAACGTTCGATACCATATGCATAACGTGAGAGTAACGCTCGATCTCCATGAACATGTCACACTTCACACTGCCAAAAGTGGATACACGCCCCAGATCATTTCTTCCCAGATCCACCAGCATCAGATGCTCTGCGCGCTCCTTCTCATCTTGTAGCAAATCTGCCGCAAGTGCGCGATCTTCTGCCTCTGTCGCTCCTCGTGGACGTGTGCCTGCGATAGGACGTGTTTCTACGCGATTGCCGTCAACCTTGACCAGCGCCTCAGGTGAGGTACCTACGATAATCTCATCGTCCATTTTCAAATAATACATATAAGGTGATGGGTTCAGCGTCCGCAGTACGCGATATACATGTAACGGGGAAATTTCCGTATCAATATGAAAACGTTGAGACAGCACCACCTGGAAAATGTCTCCTGCACGGATATACTCTTTGGCTTGCTCCACATTGCCGATAAATTGTTCTTTTGTCAGATTGGAACGAATGTCCCCAAGCTCCACATCTCCTGGAATCGAACGCGGGTTCAGGTTTTCACCTGGTCCTTGCTGCTGCAAACGCTCTGCCGCTTGTTCAAGCTTCTCGGAAGTGGCTGCATACGCCTGACGAATCTCTTCGTCCGTTGCCCCATCCTTGACATGTACATTGCCAACGAGCAACATGTGCTGCTTCACATGGTCAAACACAACAATTTGATCACAAAACATAAAGCGTATGTCATCCATATTCAGATCATCCAGCGCATGAGCTGGAAGCTTCTCATAATATTGCAACAGGTCATATCCAAAAAATCCAATGGCTCCACCAGTAAAAGGAGGAAGATCATCCATCTTCGGACTCCGATATTTGCGTAGCAAAGCTTTCAGTTCTTCGATCGGTTTGCCCGGCAGTTCACGAGTCTTTCCTGCCTCTTCGACCACAATTCGGCCTTTCTTCCCTGAAATCATCAAAAACGGATCCGTACCGATGAAGGAATATCTAGCCCATTGAATGCCACCCTCTACACTTTCAAGCAAAAACGCACGGTCATTGTCCGCATAACGGCGGAAGATACGAATCGGCGTCTCCATATCAGCCAAAATTCGTTTAACAACCGGAATCAGATTATATTCATTTGACATTTTCAATACTTGATTAACGTTTGGCGTTATCATCAGATCACGTCCTTTCAGATTTAGGTAGAAGAAAGTTATGACGACAAAAAACCTCTACCATCAGGTAGAGGTTTGGTTATAAGCTGTATTCAAGCATGTTGCTCCATAAATAACAAGTCCCTATACTTTTGCGAAGGGCGAGTGACAGGCAACTGATCCATGTTCATCCATGTTTCAGATATTATAAGATAACATATACTTCGTAACATTTCGTTTGCATCATCTTCATCTCTTGAGAAATCAATTCAATTCCTCGATGATAGATAATGTAAAATGTTCGTTAGATATATGGGAATAAACGATGTCCTCTGACACGCCTACTCTCTTCCTGTACTTCTCCCTTAGCAAGACGTACCGTGTATGCGTTGACCGATTTCGATTGCATCGGCTACCAAACACTGGACTCTGCTATATACTAGGCTCAACTCAGCTGCTCTCAGCTCAATCTAAACTCTACTCAACTGTTTCTCACTATACATCATATTCACCGGTTTGACAACCATGGTCATTCAAGAAACTTAACGACCTGCCAGATCGGGACGTAACGCTTGTGCACCGTTCAAGTACACGTGATGAATTTCATTTTGTGCTTTGGTTGTGTTCACATGTACCATAAAACGAATACACTTCGCCAAAGCGCCTTTTACAGGCACCTCTAGCGCACACATCAAAGGCACAAGCTCCCATCCATCTAACTGACGAATCACTTTTGCTGGAAAAGCCGCATCCAGATCTCCGGTCATCGTAATCCATACGCTACAAATATCTTCCGGTACAATCTTGTTTCGGTCAACAATTTCCTGAAGCAACACTGCTGTTTCTTTCAAAATCTCTTCTTCACTGTTCTGGGTGACCGTAGTCGCCCCGCGAATTCCCCGTGTAATCATGCTGTTATTCTCCCTTCCTAAGCAGTTCAATGACTTCACGAACAACCGTAACCGGTACATCCTTCACGATTCTGGCAGATCCAATCCGATCAGGAACGATAAAGACCATATGGCCCTCGCGGAATTTCTTATCATGCATCATCGCTTCCATCAAAGCATCCGTACTTAGATGTGCAGCTAGTGTCACGGGAAGACGAAGAGAACGCAACATACGAACAGTATCCTCATACAGCCCTGCTGGCGCTCCGAGTTTCTCACCCAGTAGTGCCGATCCAGCCATACCGATAGAAATGGCTTCTCCGTGCAGAAATTCACCGTATCCAGCAATCGCTTCAATCGCATGTCCAATCGTATGACCTAGATTCAGGAGTGCACGTTCTCCATTCTCACGTTCATCATTGGAAACAATCTCGGCTTTGATGCTGCATCCACGTTCCAGACCATATCCGAGTGTATCCGGGTCAAGCGTAAGCAGCGCTTCGGCGTTTTCTTCGCACCAATGGGCAAAAGCTTCATCACGGATCAGTCCGTGCTTCAGCATCTCGGATAAACCGGCCGATACATCTCTTGGCGGCAACGATTGAAGTGTGTCAACATCATACAGTACAAGCTCCGGTTGATGGAAAGCACCAATCATATTTTTCGCAAGAGGATGATTGACCGCCACCTTACCGCCAACGCTACTGTCATGAGCCAGAATGGTTGTTGGGATCTGCACAAACTTAACCCCGCGCATATATGTAGCTGCGACAAAACCAGCCAGATCGCCCACAACGCCTCCCCCTAGAGCAAGAATCGCCGAACTGCGGTCCAGTTTGCCTTCAATCGCTACCGTCATCATATCCTGATATACCGCAAGTGATTTCGAAGTCTCACCAGACGGCACGACTGCGGATACGACGGAATAACCCGCCGCACGCAACGTTTGCTCTAATCCATGCAAGTATATCGGGGCTACATGATCATCTGTAATGATCAGAAGTGGACTTTTTTTAGTCAATCCATATTGTTCGAAATATTGCGGAGCTTGAGCCAGCAGGCCGCTGCCAATCAATATAGGATATGAGCGCTCTTCAAGCTGTACTGTCAACTGACGCATATTAGTAATTCTCCAATTGTGCTTGGTAGCTGGCAACGTTTGCCCGAATCTCCTCCATGGAATCCCCGCCGAACTTCTCCAGGAATGCCTTGGCAATTTCCCAAGCAACGACATGTTCCATAACAACGCTAGCTGCCGGAACCGCACAAGCATCGGAACGTTCAACCTGAGCCGAAAAAGCTTCTTTCGTATCGATATCTACGCTTTGCAACGGCTTGTACAACGTTGGGATAGGTTTCATTACTCCACGTACCACAACCGGCATACCGTTAGTCATACCGCCTTCAAACCCGCCCAGACGATTCGTTGCACGGTGGTAACCACGATCCTCCGTATACAGAATCTCATCATGTACCTGAGAGCCGCGAATCGTACCCGCTTCGAAGCCGATACCGATCTCCACACCTTTGAACGCATTGATCGACATTACACCTTGAGCAATACGAGCATCCAATTTGCGATCATATTGTACATAGCTTCCCAGACCGACAGGAACGCCTTCAACGATACATTCCACGATTCCACCGATGGAATCTCCTTCTTGCTTGATCTGATCGATATAGGCTTCCATTTTCTTCTCAGTCTCCGCATCTGTCACACGAACTGAAGATGCTTCTGTCACGGCGATCAGTTCATCAATCGGAAGCTCCTGGTATGGTGCTTCAATCTCCCCGATACGAATAACCCTTCCAGCCACTTTAATACCGAATTCAGCCAGAAACTGTCGTGCAATCGCACCACATGCTACACGTACAGTTGTCTCACGCGCACTGGAGCGTTCCAGAACGTTACGCAAGTCTTTGAGATTGTACTTCAACCCACCGTTAAGGTCGGCATGCCCAGGGCGTGGGCGATGAACACGGCGTTTTTCCTCATCAGTACCTTCAATCGGCTCAATGTTCATAATATTCTGCCAATGCTTCCAGTCATTATTTTGAACAACGAGCGCTACTGGAGCACCAGTCGTATATCCGTGACGAATTCCGCCAACAAAATTAGCTTGGTCTTTCTCAATCTGCATCCGGCGTCCGCGGCCATACCCTTTCTGGCGGCGATGAAGCTGGAAGTTCAATTCTTCAAAATCAATATTCAAATTACTTGGCAGTCCTTCAATAATTGCGGTCAATTGGGGTCCGTGCGTTTCCCCTGCGGTTAAATAACGTAAACTCATAATACGTTCCCCCTTTAAACTGTTAAACTTCACATTGCTAAAATCCCATAATTTCTTTGCTTATTATAGTATAGCTGACCAGCTTTGACAAGAAAGCCTCTTTTTCTTATGCAAACAACCGCCTGAGCACATCTTCATGCACCTCAGGCGGTTGATCTATACACTGATTTATTTTTTCCGATAGAAAAACGTCTCTGCCGTCTCCAGCCCGTATTGTCCTGGGGAGAAAATCTGCTCTGTGCTGCCTACGAACAACATCCCACCTGAACGCAGACTGGCTGCGAATTTGTGATACAGCAGGTTTTTCGCTTCCTCTGTAAAATAAATCATGACATTCCGGCATACGATCAGATCGTATCCATCATCAAAACGGTCAACCAGCAAATTCTGCTTCTTGAAGTTGATCGAGCTTTTTAATTTCTCATCAATACGATACATCATACCGTCTTGCTTGAAATATCGACTCGCCGTTTCTGGAGGCACGTCTTTCAGCGAACGTTCCATATAACGGCCTTCCTTAGCCTTAGCGAGTGCACCTTCATCCAGGTCACTTGCCGTAATGGAACTTTCTTTCAAGATGCCTAGCGTATCCAAAATCATGGCAATCGTGTATGGCTCCTCACCAGTCGAACAAGCAGCGCTCCATACCTTGACCTTGCGTTTGGAACCCACCAGCTCAGGCAGAATCTCATCACGCAACACTTCCCAGCGATTCGGGTTGCGCCAAAATTCCGATACGTTAATGGTCATGCGATCCAGAAACTCGTAAAATAACGACTTCTCCTTCTGCATCGCATCAAAAAAGAGTGAAAATGTATTAAACCCGTTTTTGTTACGTAGTGTGGTCAGCCTTCTTTTCATCTGGCCTTCCTTGTACTGAGCAAGATCAATGCCTGTGCTCTCTTTAATTTTACGAATGAATCCGGCATAATCCGGGTCTAGTTGTTCTTGCTCCAGCATCGTACATCACCCTTTGGCTAATAATTACAACCAGCCTGCGATGCTCTTCTCATAGGTTACCAGCTCGTCCGGGCTAAAGAAATTGGCAGCTTCACGAGTAGCACTTTCCGGCGAATCTGCTCCGTGAATGAGATTATGCGGTGTATGGCTAGCGAAATCTCCGCGGATTGTCCCTGGAGCCGCTTCCTTCACATTCGTTTTACCAATGACAATACGTGCAAGTGTCACAATATCGTCGCCCTCCCATACCATGGCAAATACAGGGCCAGAAGTGATAAAACGAACCAGATCATCAAAGAACGGCTTGCCCTCATGTTCAGCATAATGGCGCTTCGCCTGTTCTTCCGACATCTGCACCAGTTTTCCTGCTACCAGCTTAAATCCCTTGTCTTCCAGACGGCTGATAATACGGCCGATCAAACCACGCTGCACACCATCCGGTTTCACCATCAAAAAGGTACGATCCATTACCAGTTCACTCCTCACTCACGGTTCAAAGTTAATCACTATGTAAACGCAATCCCTTTGATTGTAACATACAAGTCCAAATCCTCCCAATGAGGATTTTCACATCCGTGTAGAGCATTAAACAACACAAGCAAGCTTAATGTGTACGTTTAACGACAAAGTGAGCAATGTCTCGCAGATTTTTAGTGGTCTTGATATTAGGCAGCTGATCGAGAGCATCGAGCGCTTTCTTCATATATCGGTCAGCAAGGGCTTCTGCTTTAGCAATTCCTTGACTTTGGCGAATCATTCCAATTGCATCCGATGCACTTGCACGTCCTTCTTCATGATGCACACGCGAAATTTCCTTGAGCAACGGCTCACGTAACTGTTCTTCTTCCAGAGCATACAGCACAGGTAACGTGATGTTCCCTTGTTTCATATCACTTCCTGGAGGTTTGCCAAGTTGTTTCTCCGTACCCACCAAGTCCAGAACATCATCCTGAATCTGAAAAGCCATACCCACATTATATCCATAGGTATACAACAAAGATGAAATGTGCTCAGGTGCACGAGTAGCGAGTGCTCCAAGCTGGCAGCTCACTGCAATCAGAAGTGCAGTTTTGCGACGAATACGTAGCAGATAGTTACGCACACTCTGACCTGTATTAAAAAAGTCCCGAATCTGTTCCATCTCACCAATGGACATCTGTACCATGGCTTTGGCAAGGATGCGGTGAATAGCCGGATCAGAAAGTCCTGCCGTCATCTCTAGCGCTTTGCCATAGATATAGTCTCCTGTATACATCGCAATCCGATTGTCCCATTTAGACTTGACGGTGGGTTTGCCCCGGCGAGTCTCCGCATTATCGATGACATCATCATGAACGAGGGAAGCAGAATGAATAAGTTCCAGTGGAACGGCTACGAGCTTCAAACGCTCGATATCGTATGTACCAAATTTGCCACCTAAAAGCACAAAAACAGGCCGCAGTCGTTTTCCACCTGCCTTAAGCAGATGAAGCGAAGTTTCACTCAGTAACTTTTGTTCGCCTTTTACGCTACGATACAACTCTTTTTCAACGTAATCCATGTCCTTTTTTAACAATCCGAAAATGTCCAATAGTTTCATTCGTTCACCCGTGTCAGCGTATTGTCAATCCAAAAATCCATGCTTACCTTCCCTTCCAGCAAGCCCGAGCCTACAGGCAAAAACGTCGCCCCAGGCTCGCCGTTCCTGCTTGTGATCTTCTACAGCGTCCATCATGATGACTATTCGAATGCCAGCACCGACATTCGGGATTTAAACGCTGCGACCAAATCTGAATCAACCAAAAGTACAGAAGTTGCCGGAGCATGGGTCAAGACTGTGGACACATTTATCTGGCCATCAGCACTCACCGATACCCCGGGAGTCAGGGGATCATGTCCATGTGTCGCACTTTTCTGATCCGGTTATTCAGAAAAGCGCGACCCGGCTACATTATCCCCGTTCATCCGGTTCTCCCCATCTAGTAAACAGTTGATGCGGGATGCGCAAGCTATCCAGCACTTTACCTACTAAAAATAAAATTAAATCCTCCATGCTCTGAGGTTTGTAATAAAAGGCAGGCATCGCCGGGATCATTCGCACACCAAGACGTGAAAGCTTCAGCATGTTTTCCAGGTGAATAGCATGCAAAGGCGTCTCACGAGGCACAAGAATTAACGTCCTGCCTTCTTTCATCATAACATCTGCAGCGCGTGACATCAGATTGTCTGAAGATCCGTTTGCAATCGATGAAAGAGTGCCCATGGAGCAAGGCATGATAATCATGCCTTCCGCCAGATAAGAACCGCTGGCAATCGAAGCCCCAATATCACTAACGGGATGATAGATTAACGATCCACCGCGATGACCAAATTTTTCTTGGAGCAGGCTCTCCCGGTTCGTCACATCCCAGTCCATTTCTTCCTTTAGTACACGCCAGCCAGCATTGGAAACAACCAAATGAACGGCATATCCAAGGTCAAGCAACGTTTCAATCAATCGGATACCATATATGCTGCCACTCGCTCCGGTGATTCCGACGACAAGTCGTTTATTCTCCGGTTGCTGCATCATTATTTCACCGCCAGATCAATGAATGTAAACGTAAATACGACTAGGCTGAGTACACTATTCATCGTAAAGAATGCCGTTTGTACACGGCTCATATCATTAGGTGACACAATATAGTGCTCATAAAGCAGGATACCATACGTAATCAGCATACCTGCGCCATACCACCAGCTCAGATCGGTCATTAGTAACAGGGCAAGAAAACCAATCGCCGTAATGACATGAAAGAACTTGGCAATCTGCAATGATTTCACAAGTCCGAAGCGGGACGGAATGGAATGCAGACCTTCTCCCTGATCAAAATCCAGATCCTGACATGCATAAATAATGTCAAAACCGGCAGTCCAGAATACAATCGTAACGTACAGAACAATCGCTGTCCAATCCATAGTACCTGTCACAGCCACCCATCCTCCCAAAGGAGCAAGGCCAATGGTCATCCCCAGTACGACGTGACAAAGCCATGTGAACCGTTTGGTGTACGAATATAGCACTAACATGAAGACTGCAATCGGCAACAACTGCATGGATAATACATTAAGATTGGATGATGCCCAGAATAATAAAATAAACGAGATGATGATAAAAATAATAACCTCGCCATTCTTCAGCAAGCCTGCTGGAATAGCTCTCATCGCCGTACGTGGGTTTTTTGCGTCAATCGCCTGATCAATAATCCGGTTCAAACCGAATGCGGCACTCCGTGCACCAACCATGGCAAGTAATACCCACATAATCTGCATCCAGCTCGGGAACGTATTGTTAACAACCATCGATCCCAGGATAGCGCCCATAAAAGCAAAAGGTAAAGCAAAAAGCGTATGTTCAATCTTGATCATTTCTAAAAAGATGCGAATTTTCCTAAACATTCTGATTCTCCTTGGTTCCAATATGCAGTGCCGCGATGCCTCCGGTTAGAGGGTAGGCCTGCACCTGTTGCAATCCAGTTTCAACAAAAATGTCTGCCAGTTCCTTTCTACCCGGGAAAAGCGCCAGAGAGTCCGGCAGCCATTTATACTGCTCATAACGTTTGGCAAACAGTTTCGCCATATTGGGCAGCATGTGCTCAAAATAAAAATAATAAATGCCTTTAAACGGCTGCCACGTCGGTTTGGACAATTCCAGACAAACCACCATACCGCCGGGTTTTACAACACGTTTCATTTCAGACAAAACCTGTCTTAGATCAGGCACGTTACGTAAACCGAATCCAATCGTAACATAATCGAACGTATTGTCTTCAAAGGGCAAAGACATGGCGTTCCCTTGAACGAGCGTAATCTGTTTTGAACGGTTCACCGCATCAATTTTCGTCTGGCCCACTTCCAGCATGTTGCTACTGAAATCCAGCCCGTGCATGTGCCCCGTTTCACTTGCCTGTGCCATAGCGAGCGTCCAGTCGCATGTGCCGCAACACAAATCCAGTCCCGTATCTCCCTTGGACATATTCATCTTCTTCATCGTGAATTTACGCCAAGCTTTATGCCTGCGGAAACTCAGAATATCATTCATGACGTCATACTTGCCGGCTATACTCTGAAAAACCGAATGGACAAATTCTTCTTTCGGTTTGGTCTCTCCGCTACCCATTCGTCTGTCTCCCCCTCAATCTTCCCTTACTGCCGCATGTGAAGGCTGCACATAGGACAGGTAAGGCTCAAGAATTGCCTCGAACTCATGCATATCTTGAAGACCTTCCTCATCTTGCAGCAAAAGCTGAATGCGGTGTGTGCACTCGCGAAGCTTGTCCAGCAACACCTCGCTTATGCTGTGTTTAAGCACCATAGAGCTCCACATACGTGGTTCGAGCTCCATTTGAGTCAAATGACCGCGTTCCTCGTCATTGCCGTTCTCGTACACATACCAGAACGCATAGCTATGAAGCATACGCTTCTCGTCACGCATCCGATCCATCTCTTCTATGATGGTTTCGCAAGTGCTGAACTCCATCAGCAAGCTGTTCCATAACGGCTTATCCTCAACAGGAATCATGTCTGTAAATGAAAGAAACAGCTGCATTCTCAGCTGTACCGTTTCACGCAAATATTCATCAGCCGAAACGAGAAGTTTTTTCATCCGTTCATACAGCGTCATCTTACGTGCGTTTACTTCGGAAACAGCACCGCTAAGCTTACCGATCATTTCTATTTTGCCTGCATGAGCAAGCAACTGATAGAAACGGCTACTCAGATAATCTCCAGCGAGAACATTTAATTGGCGTGAACGCATCTCTTGTTCTCCCCGATCACCGGAGATCGTATCGATTCGATCATGCGTATCCATAGCCAACTGAACAAGCGAGGTCGCAAGAGCGTAAAGTTCCTGATGACCCTTTTCGTCTGTTCGGCCCACAAATACCTGTAACAGACGCGCCCGGCTATCCGGAAATGACGGGATTTCCGTATGTTGTCGAATCATGTCGTAATCCGTATATTTCTTTGCAAGTTGGGGTACACGATATGAATTCATTCTCATCCTCCGAGGCTTTGCTTTGTCAAACCATTTCTGCACTACAATCTTATATATTATAGCATATGTTTATTCGGCACGCACTGAATCCTGCTATTTGATTACCCCTAACTGGTCATTTCGAACTGCTTCTTCCACAGTTCCGTCTGCATCAGATTGAACCAGTCTTTTAAATCCTCCGAAAATGCCGCGCTTTTCCACGTGCGAAGCATGTCAATGGCATACATAGGCCATTCTCCTCGCCTGATATCTGCCGCAAGTAGCAGATGACGTCTATGCACCCATTCATCCTCGGCCATGACGCGAAGGAGCACCTGCTCCACGTTGTCTACACTGCGAAAACTCAGATCCACGACTGCCGCCATATTTTCATAAATTTCAGTATAACTCGTATTCGTTCCTTTGACTTTGAGGTCAAGTGTCAAAATAGACTGTTTCCACTCCACTCTAGCAATCGGCGTAGACATATGAAGTGAACTCAGTACATCAACCAGATTATCATTGGTCAACTGGATCGTTTGATGAGAAGCGGTTACAGGCTCTGCGCGGTCCCCGCCCCATGTACGTGTATGTAAGCTTTGAAAAACCACGAGCACGATGACTGCCGCAATCGTTGACAGCATGGACGCAGTCACAATCATTCCCGGTTTCATAAGCGCCTCCCTGCCTTTACCTGTTAGTGTAGTCTGTCCGGTAAAGGCTCATACCTCATTGTACAATCAAAAAAAGCAGGCTATGCCTGCAATTTTCATCTCATACAACCTTTTTAATGTACCTAGTCAAACTCTTTCAAGACTATTCCGATTCAATCTCTCCATGCTTCGTAATCAGCGTAGCTTTTCCCCGGATTTTAATGGCTGAAGTATGTGTTGTAAATTGGGCAATCATCACTTCGCCTTTGTCCAGCTTCTCCGTGTGGTGAAATCGTGTGTCCTGCCCCCGGGTCAAGCCAATCACCTGTACACCGTTTTCTTCTGCTTTAATTACGATAAAGTCATTGCCCGTAGAGTGATCCATCCCGCACGTCCCCTTTTCTGATTTCATAGCGTTAATGATGATCAAGATTGTTTCATTTGTCAACAAGCCCTGGAGGGAATATACCGCAAGAAACCATAATTCCCGGGTCATACTATAACGATCAGCCAGGAAAGGAGAGTTTGCATGAAGTACACCCCCGCTGTGCTCAAGGATGAGCATGTACACCAGTTACAGGAGATTGAGCATCATCTGTCTGCCGTTACGGGCAAAGATCTGATTCTAATCGCTTACAGTGAGCAACCGGAACTTTCGGAAAAAAGTAAAGAGGTTGAGTAACAGATTACGAAAATTTCCTGTTTACAGGCAAAAGAAAAGGCCGTGAACAAGTCACGGTCTTTTTTCGTTGACATATGGAATATGTAGAAATCTTATTTAATTCCGTCTTTGAGCGCTTTACCTGGTTTGAACGCAGGAATTTTGCTCGCAGGAATTTCGATTTCTTCACCTGTTTGCGGGTTGCGTCCTTTACGTGCAGAGCGCTCGCGAACTTCGAAGTTCCCAAAACCAACCAATTGTACTTTGTCTCCGTTTTGAAGAGCCTCAGAGATCGCTTCGAATACGGCATCAACCGCTTTCGTTACATCCTTTTTGGACAATTCAGTAGCCTCGGATACGTGTGTAATCAAGTCTGATTTGTTCATTTGTTTTTCACCTCCTGAATCAATGTCCTGAATGTTATACTGTGTTTCCGTTTTATAAGGAAATATACGTTCATTCACAAAAAAACGTTGACCATTTTGAGCGATGAACATTCATCTCCGCCTGCGGCCCACAGTCATTTCTGGTAAAAGCCGCCTGAAACCTCGCGTGTTTCTGACGCCGAACAAATTTTATACTAATACAGACAGCACACAATTTCAAGTGCGGCTACGGTTTAAAACGTAAAATGTAACTGCCAGAGCCAGCACAAGCACTCCGCCTTTGACAATATCATGTGTAAAATACTGGACATTCATCATCGTCAATCCATTGACCAGGACACCAATCAGAACGGAACCGATAAAGGTTCCGATTACATTCGGCTTCCCGGCGCCAAAAACAGAAAAACCAACAAATACAGCAGCTACGGATTCCATTAACAATGGAGATCCGGCATCAATCTGTCCCGATCCCACTTTGGACGCATAGATGATTCCTCCAATAGCCGCGAAGATTCCAGCTGCCACATAAGCAAGTGTTCGAACCTTTTTCACCTTGATCCCAGAGAGCCTTGCCGCCTCCTCATTTCCGCCTGTGATATACATTTGCCTACCATATTTGGTGTATGTCAAAAAGATATGAACACCGATTACAGCAATAAGCAGCAGGATAACAGAAATCGGCATCCCCAGCCATTTCCCTTGCCCAATCAACAGAAACGTCGGGTCCATCTCTCCAGCAGCCTTACTTCCATCCGGGAACTGCATATGGTTGTAAATTGTATATCCCTGCGCATAGGTTTTGTGGATACCTCCGATAATGTACATTGTCGCAAGCGTTGCAAGCAGATCCGGAATACGCAGTTTTACAATCAACAGCGCGTTCAGCAGACCAATGACAGCCCCGATAACGAGAGGTACGATAATAACGACAGCAAGAGGCTGTTGATACCAGATCATTAATGACGCAGTAACAACGGTTGTCAGCGAGACGGTCGCTCCCACAGAGAGATCAAATCCATCTACAATGAGAGATAATGTTACACCAATCGCCACAAAGGTTACGATCGAGATCGAACCCAAAATATCCGTCAAATTGCTATACGTGAAGAAATAGGGCAGTTTTATGCCGAAAAAAGCAATAACGCCTATAATGACTATAATCGCCCCATAACGGAACGCAAAATCGAGTGATTTATCCTTCATGCTTCCACCTCTTGTCCACCGCTTGCATAGTAAAGCAGCTGTTCTTGGTTCGTCTCGCCACGCTGGAACTCTTTTACGATAACCCCTTCACACATGACCGCAATACGGTCTCCGATCCCCATTCCTTCATCCAATTCACAAGTGAAATAGATCACCGCTTTACCAGCCAACGCCAACTCATTGATAATGCGGAAAATGTCACTTTTCGCCCCGATATCCACACCTTTTGTTGGTTCGTCAAAAATAAATACATCTGCATCCGTACGCAACCATTTTCCTATGGCTACCTTTTGCTGATTACCACCACTTAAATACTTCACTTCTTGTTTCACGGAAGAAGTCTTGATGCCGAGTTGTTCCACTAGTGAATCTGCATGATGACGCTCACGTTTGCGGTTAACAAAGCCCAGTCGACTAAGCTTGGAAAGCAAGGGCAGGCTCAGATTACGTTCCACGTTCTCCTGAATAAGAATGCCTTGTTTACGTCGTTCCTCCGGAACAGATACAATGCCTAGAGCCGCTGCATCCGCAGGTTGAGACAGACGGATGTTCCGTCCGAGTAACCTTATCTCGCCTGCCTGCAATCGATCAGCACCAATCAGCATACGAGAGCATTCCGTTTTTCCAGCACCCACGAGCCCAACCACAGCCAGCACTTCTCCGCGGCGAACCTCAAGGTCCACCCCTTTCACCTTCAACCCCCGCCGAAGACCTCGGGCTTGCAGCAGCAGCTCTCCCACAGGTGCTTCGGTCTTGGGAAACTCTTCTTCGAATGGTTTACCTAACATTTGCGTAACCAGATCATTGATCGTCAGTCCATTTGTTTCACCGGTAAACACATGACGCCCGTCCCTCATCACAGTAACCCGGTCACAGTGACTCGTTACTTCGGCAAGACGATGGGTAATGAAGATGCAGGCTACCCCGCGTTCCTTCAGCAGATGTACAATGCGAAAGAAGGCATCAGTCTCCTCTTGACTCAGAGGTGCAGTTGGCTCGTCGAAAATAATAACCTTGGCATCCTGAATCAGGATACGCGCAAGCAAAATCATCTGTTTCTCGGCCAGGGTCAGCTCGGCCACTTTACGGTGAATCGATATATGATCTGCCCCGAGCTGTTTCAATGCTTCCTTGGCACGTTGTTGCAACGTTCTTGGACTTTTCCACCATCCTCCAGCCGATGATGCCAACTGATCTAGCATAATATTCTCGAAAGCCGTCAGCTGCGGCACAAGTGCAGCATCCACTTCCTGATATACACAGTGAATTCCGCTTGCCTTGGCTTCTCTCGGAGAATGGAGGCCCAGTTTATAGCCATTTAGACGGATCGTTCCCTCATCCAGTTGGTACGCGCCTGACAGTATTTTCATCAACGTACTTTTGCCGGCCCCGTTCGCTCCAAGGAGGGCATGGATCTCTCCACCTTTTACAGAAAAATGTACGTCCCTCAGCGCAGGTATGCCTGAAAAATGCTTATGGATATGCTCCATATCCAGTGATATCGGGTCCTTCATGATGTTGCCTCCAATCAGCTGTATTGCCTGTTATCGCCTGAAAAAAAAGCACGCCTCGCGGCGTGCTTCTAACGCTGCTTACTTCGCAGTGATCCCGTACTCGCTCATCCAGTCCTTAATCCCTTGAGTACTGCCTCCCCAGCCTTTTACGTACTCAGACAGCTCAGATGTGGAGATTTGTTTATCAGGCAAAGCCTCGCGTTGTACGTACACCGGATTAAGAACAACCGCATCTTCAGTTTGGTCCCCATGCAACTTCTGGTATGCATATCGAACTTGTACACGTCCAATGTCTGTTGGGTCTACAGCCGCGGAAGCAACCCAAGGATTTTTAGGGTCCTGAATCATTTGCAGATCTTCATCACTCATGTCAATTCCATACACCTTAATCTCATCACGCCCTGCTTGCTGAATGGCACGCGCCGCACCTTTTGCAAACTCGTCCCACGCGGCCCAAACCGCTGTAATTTCACCTTTTGGATATTGTTTCAGGATGGCCTCCATTTTGGCTTGCGTGTCCAGCGCCGGGTTCTGAGCAGAACCAAATGTCGCAATTTCTTTGATCTCCGGATTGGCTTTCAAGAATGCTCCGTAAGCAATCTGGCGACGTTCCATTGGAGCAAAACCGGCCACCCAGACTTTCACGATGTTACCTTTACCATTGATATCCTTTTTCATCTGTTCCAGTGTTAGTTCAGCCATCTTCTGGTCATCTTGTGACAACACCGTAGCGCCCGGCACACTGATCGCTGCATCAAATACAACGACTGGAATCTTTTGCTCAACCGCTTTTTTCACCCCTGGTTCCAGGAGCGAGTCACCGTGATCTGTCAAAATGACATCAAATTTCTGGTTGATTGCACTGTCAAGCAACGATACCATTTTGGCTTTATCGTTATCTGCAACAAAGGTGGTGAGTTCACCGCCGAATTTGGCGATTTCCTCTTTCACTCCTTGTACATACTGCTGTGAAAATGTCCCTGTATTAAATTCCATAATTAGCGCAACCCGTTTACCGCTTAAAGGTCCTGTAACGGCTTCCGTCTTCGGTGTTTCACCTGCTGATCCTGATGCAGAAGAGGCCGCTGGTTCTTTTTTAATTCCGCAAGCTGACAACGCCAGTACCAATACGAGTAAAACGCTTAACCCAACCCATTTGAAATTTCTTTTCTTCATCTCGTTCTCCCCCTGTTTCGCTCGCTGTGACTTCAATCACAATAGTTGTTTATTAATATAACGACTAATCCCCAGTATGTAAATAGGTTTTAGTGATTTAAAGCTGAAACTTACTACATTTTTCAAAAATAAATTATTTTCACATCCATTTCATCCATATTAAAGAAATAAATCCAAAGAAAAAGACCATGAGATCAAGCCTCACGGTCTTTTGAACAATTAAAGTATGATGGCGATCAATCCGCCTGATCCTTCGTTAATGATTCTACCCAGTGTCTCTTGCAGTTTATATCTTGCATTATCCGGCATCATCGCGATTTTACCCTGAATGCCTTCACGCACAATGGAGTGTAAAGAGCGACCAAACATATCTGAATCCCATACCTTGATCGGATCGTTCTCGAAATCCTGCATCAGATATCTCACCAGTTCCTCGCTCTGTTTCTCCGTACCGATAATCGGTGCGAACTCCGACTCCACATCGACCCGAATCATATGGATGGACGGTGCCGTCGCTTTCAGGCGAACGCCGAATTTCGTGCCCTGACGAATCAGTTCCGGTTCATCCAGCGCCATCTCGGCAAGTGAAGGAGCAGCAATACCATAACCTGTTGTTTTGACCATTTCGAGCGCCTCTGCGAAGCGGTCATATTCTCTCTTCGCATGGGAGAACTCCTGCATCAGTTGCAACAGATGATCCTTGCCCCTGATTTCAATCCCCACAACTTCCACGAGAATCTGGTCATATAACTCATCCGGCGCGTAGAGATCTATCTCTGCTACACCTTGCCCCATATTCATACCACTAAGACCCGCACGGTCGATAAATTCATATTCCATGAATTGTGACACGACCCGATCCACGTCGCGCAACCTGCGAATATCTTTTACCGTATCCCGTACCGAATTCTCATAGTTTTTACGAAGCCAGTGTGTGTCATTCAGCACCATAACCCAGCTCGGGAGGTTCACATTCACTTCATGCACAGGGAACTCATATAATACTTCACGGAGTACACCAGTGACATCATCTTCCGTCATCGTCGCAGCACTTAGCGTCATGACCGGAATATCGTACTTGGCAGCCAGCTCGCTCCGAAGTTGCAACGCTTCTTCACTACGAGGCCGGGTGGAGTTGATGACCAGAACGAACGGTTTACCCACTTCTTTCAACTCTGCAATCACTCGTTCTTCTGATTCCACATAAGAACTGCGAGCGATTTCGGCAATGGTTCCGTCTGTTGTGACCACCACACCAAGCGTGGAGTGCTCCTGTATGACTTTTCGGGTACCAATCTCGGCTGCTTCCTGGAATGGAATCGGCTCCTCGAACCAAGGTGTGGAGATCATACGCGGACCATTTTCATCCTCGTATCCCTTTGCGCCTTCCACGGCGTAACCCACACAATCCACCAAACGTACATTGACATCCAGTCCTTCAGCCACTTTGATCTGAACTGCATTATTCGGTACAAATTTGGGCTCGGTTGTCATGATCGTTTTACCTGCTGCACTTTGTGGAAGTTCATCCACTGCACGGGCGCGATCAGCCTCACTTGCGATGTTCGGCAATACGATCGTTTCCATGAATCGTTTAATAAATGTTGATTTCCCCGTCCGGACTGCGCCGACAACCCCGAGATAAATATCCCCTCCGGTCCGCTCAGCTATGTCCTTAAAAATGTCCACTTTCTCCAATGAAATCCCCTCCTTAAATTACTCCGAAGGAAAAATGCTAAAGAGCATCCGCTTCGTTTTTTCAATCAGAAGACTGAAATCCCTGCAACGGTAGAGCCGCCTTTGTGAGTGCCCGGAAGTCGTCCGCCGCCGAACGTTGCATTCTGATGAAACCGGCGAGAGCGGCGTTAACTCGTACATGCAATTGGACTAGTATCATCTTATGTACCTGTATGCGGCAATATGACGTGTTTTTTTGTTTTTTTATCTCATGATGGTGACATGAAGAGCATCCTCCGATCCCGGACTGCGCGTCTTTATTTCAATCTACTTTATGAGAACCCCTCTCTGTTTATGACACCTCTCACATCTTGAACCCTATTCTTTTCACAAAAAAAAGAGACACACCACGGAACGCGGCATATCTCTTTCGGGATTCTGTAGAGCCTTGAAATTGTACTTTTATTTAATAGTATATGTCTGTTCTTCACTTACTTACTTTGGTTTTGAACGATCTGTGCGACAGGTGTATTATTCTCCAGCGTATATGGAACAGATTTTACAGGTACGAAATAGGAGTGTGTAAGCAAATGATTACGTAAATCCGGGTCATCAGAGACAGCATGCTCATCATCGGATGAACCATCTGTTTTTTCCAATGCCTGCATAATATCAAAAGCATAATCCACATACACTGTACCCTGTTCATCCATCATAAAAGGCAGTTCCTGACCCGAATACACACTTTTTAGCGTAATTGAAGGAGATCCTGCCTGTGCCGCTAAGTTCATATTCACCGCATGGAAGCCGGTATATAACTTTTCACCCGCAGGCAGTTGTTGATTATGTACAGATTTGTACTGATCCACCATGCGTTGCACATCATTTACTTTCTGCACCGTCTGGAGATCCATCACTTTCACTGTCGGTTTCACTTCCTCATTTTGTATCAAAAAGTAAGCGCTCCCACCATTCTCAAAGGCCGTCCCAGGTATATCATCAAGATAACCCAGCTGCTTCAATTTAGACAGGTCTACTCTAAACTTTTCATACTTCGGCGTATCCGCGTCCGCGTTCAGAATTGGCAGTATGCCCTCGTCCTTTTGAAACGCTTCAATCGCACTCTGAATACGGTTTACACTTTCGCGATAAGCTGTTTTGGGATCAGAATTACTCTGAGAAGGATACAAGCAACCACTCATTGTCAGCATGAGCAGAAGAAGTAAAGACAGACACTTCATCTGCTGTAACAAACCCAAAGGATGTCTTCCTTCCGCAGTTTTATTCTTCTTTTTATTCATTCGCACCCTCCTTAAACATTCAAAACATGACTTAACATTCGATTTTCACTTCTTGTTATTATGCGAACCAGTCATCATCTTGCTGCTGACGCTCAAGCTGTTTCCTTATGGCGGCTTTCAGCGGATCTTCCGGAACCTGCACGGTCAGTTGTCCGCATACTTTCGCCTGACACGAGAGTCTTGTTCCATCGTCAAGCATTAGTCCGAGCTTCCGTCTCTCCGCATCCGTAGGTGGAAGCAGTGCATGCCGCTCCTCGGGCGCCACGTTAACTTTGCACATCAGACATGCCGCTCTGCCATCGCACCGGGTTGATATTCGAACACCAGCCCGACGCGCAGCTTGTAAAAGGGTTGTGCCGGGCTGAACTTTGATGGATTTGTTCATCGGTAAAAATGTAATCATCTCTTGCATCATCGTTCCTCCCCAGCTTGATCCGACCAAGAAAACCCGACCAGTTCTTCCACTTCTGATCTGAAACGAGATTCCCATATGTTATGTTGACTTAACGCAATCATCGCAGGTCGATGAACCTTAGGCTCTAGACGAATTCGCGCTGCGATGGGGACATAACGATCTTCACGTCCGCGAAGCAGATTAAAAAGCAATTCATGCGCAAGCGGCATTAGTCGCAACCGGTATGCGTCCACCTGAGTCTCGGAAGCATAAAGAGCTAGTACATGTTCGATCTGGATACGATACCAACTTTCGCGCGCCCATACTTCAAAACCGCCTACCAGTTCCAGTGAGCATGCGCCCACCTGGTAATGACTCAGCAGGGAAGCATAAGGCCCCGTTTTGTCTATTGCAGGCTCATCAAGCTTGTTCCCGGGAGCACAGATATGCAGCTTTTTGGCATCAGCAATATCAGCATACACATCTATATCTCGAGGTGCTTGTTGCAACTCGACTCCTTGAAGCAGTAAACCGCAACTACCACCTAGTAACCAGGTATAAGGCTGACGATCCCATGCTTTTGCCGTATCCAGTAAAGCCTGGTGTAATTCCGGATATCGCGCAGTCCAATTCCCCGTTTCATGCGGTACCATAGCTACACACTCCTCCCATCCGTCTTTTCATTGTGTCCGTTCTTATGATGCGCTTATGCGGATGTTCTCTCTCCCATGAGGGAATTTAGGTCAGAGAAGCGATTCCACCAAAAAATCCGATGAGCATAATTAAAAAAGCAATAATCGAAAGAATCCCCCGCACGAATCCTTTTGTTTTGGCACGAGCAAATGTAATCAAAAATACAGATAATCCCATAATGAGGATGGCAACTAATGACAGCCACATCTTGTCCATTGCGCTCATAAACCAGCAGTCTCCCCTTCAATCCAATATTCATCACGAAATTGTGACAATTGCAATCATTATAACATGAAATCGAACGTATTTTTCCTATAAAAAGACAAAAAAGCAAGCCAGCATCTGCTGGCTTGCTTTCGTAATGCCCGATACCTGCGTGAGCAGGCAACGAACGATTATTTTTTTATCATCATCTTCATTAACGATTCCATATTGCTTGGATTCAGCCCACTTTTCTTGACTGCACTCACAATATCCTGAACCGTATCCTCAGATACCGGTATTTTCGCCATGGCGGATACTTGTTTAATCAACTGGCGCAACTGAGCCTCATTCTGCATCGTTGTTGGTTTCACTGTGCTTGCCAGCTTTTTGACAGCTCCTTCAGTGATCGTTTTGCCTGTCTTTTTGTTGATGGCTTTCAGCGCTTCTTTCGAAATGTTGTTACCCATTCGTCTCCCCTCCTCCGGCAATACTCATGTGTATAATATGAGTGTGCCAGGGAAAAGGTGATTAAGCTGCATCATTTTAAACTAGGCCATTGTAACGATATTTAGACCATCAACTCAGGAATGCCATTGCTCCCAAGTTTCCAGCTTCATTACTTCCATCTCTGTTTTCGGATCACGTCCCATCAAGGCTTCAACGGCATCACGTGGCTGCCGATTCTGAAATAACACATGGTACAATTGATCCGCAATTGGCATCTGAACACCGTATTTTTGGGATATAAAATAGGCGGCCTGAGTAGTTCGAATACCTTCAACCACCATGCCCATGGACTGCAACACATCATCCAGCTTCTGTCCCTGCCCCAGCATAGATCCGGCTCTCCAGTTCCGACTGTGCTGACTTGTAGCTGTAACAACGAGGTCACCGATTCCCGCTAGTCCAGAAAACGTTAATGGATTAGCTCCCATCTCAACACCGATTCGAGTAATCTCGGCAAGTCCGCGGGTTAACAACGCCGCCTTGGCATTATCACCAAACTGCAGACCATCCGACATGCCTGCCCCGAGCGCGATGATATTTTTGAAAGCTCCCGCTAGCTCAACTCCGAGCATATCCCGGTTTGTGTACACACGAAAATAGGCATTCATAAACAATCCCTGAACTGCCTCCGCAGATGTTTTATCCAATGAAGCTACAACCACGGTGGTTGGACAGCGCTTCACCACTTCCTCAGCATGACTTGGACCAGACAATACAACAATCTGTCCTTCTTCACATTCAAGCTCTTCAGAGATCACGGTAGACATCCGTTTCAAACTTTCCGTTTCAAAGCCCTTCGTTGCATGAATAATCAGCATATCGGGTGTATAGAAAGGTTTAAACTGATGTGTAACCGCACGCATCGCAGACGAAGGCGCTACAATTAACACAGCCGCCGCATCTGCAACCGCAGCTTCCATATCGCTGGTTGCGCGAATGCGAGGAGACAGCTCTGCACCCGGTAGATAACGTGTATTCGTGTGCTGGGTATTAATCTCCGTTGCTTGTTCTTCGCTACGTGTCCACATCACCACATCCAGTTCGTTCGCGGCGAGGACACTGGCCAAGGCAGTTCCCCAACTGCCTGCGACCAGTACGGCAACTTTTTTAGACAACGCGTTTCCCCCCTCCAGGGTTCTTTGATCCCAATTTATTTTCCTGTCCTTTGGCGAGCTTCGCAATATTCGTACGATGTCTCCAGAATGCAAACAGACAAATAATCAGACTGCCCCAAAAGATACTCATTGAATACCCAGGCAGGATCAAGATGAAAACAGGAGTCAGTGCTACAAAAATTAAAGAGCCGAGCGAAACATAACGTGTCAGAACGATGGACAGGATGGCAATGATCCCGGCATAAAGCGCAGGCAGGAAAGCCAAGCTTACCAGTACTCCAATCGCAGTAGCAATGCCTTTGCCTCCGCGAAAATTGAAATAAAGGGGCCAGTTATGACCTGCGATGGCAGCAATACCGCTGAATGCAGCAATCCATGGAGACCCGTTACTTAACCATATGCCAATCCATACTGCAGCAATACCTTTGATTACATCCAGCAACAGCACTGCAATAGCCGGCCCTTTACCCAGAATACGCAGCGTATTCGTTGCCCCGGCATTACCGCTTCCGTGTTGACGTATATCAATCCCCCGTATTGCTTTTGCAAGAAGAACACTAAAACTGATCGAACCAAGCAGGTAGCTCAGTACAATAGCTGCGATGGATAAAATCACAAACTTCTCCCCTAACCTTCGTCGGACTTCCTCCGAGTAAATATGCGAATTGGTGTGCCTTCAAAATCAAACGCTGCACGGATTTTATTCTCCAGGTAACGCTCATACGAGAAGTGCATCAATTCAGGGTCGTTAACAAAGATAACCATAGTCGGCGGTTTGACCGCAACCTGAGTCACATAGTTAATTCTCATTCTCCGCCCTTTATCGGTTGGCGGTGGATTAATGGCTACAGCATCCGATACCACATCATTAAGCAGATGTGTCTGAACACGCAAAGAATGCTGTTCTGCTACACGCTGTACCACTGGCAACAATTTTTGTAAGCGTTGTTTTGTCAGTGCGGACAAAAAGACAACCGGAGCATAGGTCATAAAGAGGAAATGATCCCGAATCTTCGTCTCGAATTCCTTCATCGTTTTATCCGTTTTCTCTACAACATCCCACTTGTTTACCACGAACAATGAAGCTTTACCCGCTTCATACGCATAACCAGCAATGTGCTTGTCCTGTTCGATAATGCCTTCTTGACCATTAATAACAATCAGAACAACGTCCGCACGCTCAATAGCACGCATCGCACGCATTACGCTGTACTTCTCCGTCGTTTCATATACTTTACCGCGCTTCCGCATACCCGCCGTATCAATCAGCACGTAACGTTGCCCGTCTTTTTCAAAAGGAGTGTCAATTGCATCACGTGTTGTACCGGCTACATCACTCACAATAACTCGTTCCTCACCCAGGATGGCGTTCACAAGTGAAGATTTACCCACATTAGGTCGGCCGATCAGAGCTACACGAATTACATCCTCATCGTATGTCTCTTCCTCAAGTTCAGGCAATTTCTCCACAATCGCATCAAGCAAGTCACCAATTCCCGTACCGTGACTGCCAGATACCCCGATCGGATCACCAAAACCGAAGCCATAAAACTCATAAATCAGCTCACTGCGCCCAATGTTATCCACTTTGTTCACGGCTACCACGATCGGTTTACCTGAGCGATAAAGCATCTCAGCAACTTCTTCGTCCGATTGCGTAATACCCGCCTTGGCATCACACATAAACACAATTACATCTGCTTCTTCAATCGCAAGCTCCGCCTGCATGCGAATGGATTTCATAATGACGTCTTCGCCGTCAATTTCGATACCACCCGTATCAATAATACTAAATGCTTTTCCGTTCCATTCACCGATTCCATAAATCCGGTCACGGGTAATGCCCGGCTTATCTTCCACAATGGCCAGTCTGTCGCCGATAATCCGATTGAAAATGGTGGATTTACCCACGTTTGGTCGGCCGACAATTGCCACAACTGGTCTTGCCATACATTCCACTCCTCCTGTCCATACTTACGTTACTCATCATAGCAAAAAAGCTATGTCTTGGCTAACGTTTCGTAACGAACCGAAACGATATTCTCGCAATAACAACAATCGGCGAACCCGCTGGGGCTCGCCGATCTTGCTTTTATTGTTCAGCAAAATATGCAGTATATAACTTAGAACCATGCATGTATAACTTATTTGAATTTGCTGAGTTTGTCACCAAACAGTTCGCCGAGCGTAGTGCTCATACCTTGATTGTTCAAGGAAACGTTCGGATTGTTGATTTCTTCACGTGGAGCGTTGTTTCTTGCTGGACGCTCTGATTTTTGTGGTTGAGCAGGAGCTTCTTCTGTTTCTTTGATGCTCAAGCTTACACGTTGTTCAGCAGGGTTCATGTCCAAGATTTTCACTTGAACTTCTTGGCCCTCTTTCAGCACTTCATGTGGAGTACCGATGTGTTTGTGGGAAATTTGTGAGATATGCACAAGACCCTCAACACCAGGAGCGATTTCAACAAATGCACCGAAATCAACCAGACGTTTTACAACACCTGTTACGATATCACTTGTGTTGAATTTGTCACCAGCTGTTTCCCAAGGACCTGGTTGAACAGCTTTCATGCTCAGGCTGATTTTACCTTTTTCAGGATCAACTTTCAGCACTTTAACATTTACTTTGTCGCCTTCGGACAATACATCGGATGGTTTGTCAACGTGAGTCCAAGCCAGCTCGGATACGTGTACCAAACCGTCAACGCCCCCTACATCAACAAAAGCACCGAATTGAGTCAAGCGTTGAACTGTACCTTCAATGACTTGACCTTCTTGCAAACCAGCCATTACTTGAACTTTGTTTGCTTCGAATTCTTGCTCCAGAACGTCTTTTTGGGAAAGGATCACTTTGTTGTTCTCACGATCGATCTCTTTCACTTTAACACGTAGTGTGCGGCCTTTGTAGTCGCTGAAGTCTTCAACGAAATGACGCTCAACCATGGAAGCCGGGATAAATCCACGAACGCCCACGTCTGCAACCAAACCGCCTTTAACTACATCACCTACAACAACTTCGAACACGTCTTGGTCTTCAAAATGCTTTTGCAATTGCTCCCAAGCGTTCTCACTGTCAATGGCACGTTTGGACAAAACGAGTTTTTCTTTCTCGTCGTCGATGCTAAGTACTTTAGCTTCAACTTCTTGTCCTACTTCTACTGCTTCAGACGCGCTGTCTACGTGAAGCGAAGACAGTTCACGAATTGGAATAACACCGTCATATTTATATCCAATGCTTACATAAGCTTGGTTATCTTCCAATTTGACGATGGTTCCTTTTACAGTATCTCCTTTTTTCAAGGAAACGAATTGATCCAACTCATCTTGGGTTGCTTCTTGATTTTTCATTTCTTCCGACATGTCAAATACCCTCCTCAATTCAAAAACCCCATTATATTCAAACCTGCCTTGGCAGAGTTCAAAACACTTTCATGCAAATGCACTTCACATAGCATTCCTCAAAAATATGGAAACATGCACTCACAGTAGACCTGCCTTACTTACTAGGCTCGCCTGTTTTCACCATTTCGTTAATTTTGGACATGATTTTCTCGGTAGCTCTTTCCAAAGCATCTCCGGAAGTGTCTTCCTTGAACTCGTCCAAATTGACCGGTGCGCCATATACTACTTTCATCTTATGAAAAAGCTTGTAGTTGCCGATAATAGCAGTAGGGATTACAGTAGCACCGCTGCGGAGAGCAAAACTCGCTGCTCCTTTTTTACCAATTCCACCATCATTGTGACGGCTTCCCGCCGGGAAAATGCCAAGCACTTCACCACCACGCAAAATATTGAGTGAGGTTTTGATGGATTCTTTGCTGACGCCTCCTCGCTTTACAGGGAAGGCACCGACAGCCTTGATGATTGGCCCTAGCACCGGAACATCAAACAGTTCGCTTTTAGCCATAAATCTCACTTGACGGCGAATTTTGATGCCAACGGTTGGCGGATCAAAGTTACTGATATGATTGGAGCATAAAAGTACACCGCCGTCTTTCGGGATATTTTCCCGTCCAACTGCCTCCAGACGAAAAAGAATGGTATACATGATCCGCAGTACAGTCTTGCAAAAGGTGTAAATCATAGACCGCTCTCTCCTCTGACCATTGTGCAATAAGATACGATTTTGTCAACCACTTCATGGATATTCATCTTCGTTGTATCCAGGACAATCGCGTCCTCTGCACAACGAAGCGGAGAGACTTCCCTGTTCTCATCCAGTTTATCACGGGTTGCAATATCTCGCTCCAGTTGCTCCAACGTCAGCCCATCGGATGGTTCCAGTTCTTTGAAGCGGCGAAGTGCGCGCTCCTGCACACTGGCAGTCATAAAAATTTTCACTTCCGCATCGGGCAATACAGTCGTTCCGATATCGCGCCCATCCATGACGACGCCCTTGCGCAAAGCCATTTGCCGCTGAGTATCCACTAATTGTGTACGCAGCCCCTCGATTTGCGCATATCGAGACACGATTCCCGTTACTTCACGGGAGCGGATTTCCGAGGTAACATCCTCGCCATTACAGAACACTTTCTGTCCACCCCGATCCGGTTGTAAATCAATAACCAAATCTTGAGCTTCCTGAAGTACCTGAGTCATATCTTCCGGAGATATATCTTTCCGAAGCATATGCAAGGATACTGCACGGTACATTGCGCCTGTATCGACATAAATGTATCCGAGTTCCTCTGCAACCAAGCGGGCCACCGTGCTTTTTCCGGCACCAGCAGGTCCGTCAATTGCAACGTTCATCTTCCCGTCTTCTGATGTGTTCTGGCTAGCCAACGGGGCATTCCTCCTCAAACGATAAACCTCAATAAAAAAACAGGCATTGCCTGCATCGTGAAAATTATACCACACTCTACACATGGATGCAAAAACAGACAAATCAGCCATTCCGGTCTTTGCTGTTACTTTGCATATGAACCGGGGTACCTTCTAGCCGGTCAATCGTTGTCATTATTTTCTTCAAATCAGGGACAAGCAGTAACAATTGACAGAGGATAACGAGGATCAGGAGCAAGCCAATGAATAGCAATGCTCTTCGTTCCGACCGTTTTGACATCATACAATAAATATGTTCAATTCTCCGTGCATCAGAGCGTTTGTTCATAGCAACATTCTCCGTTTTTGCCTTACGTTGCCCAGTACAGTACTGTTTTATGCCTGCACACGTCTACTTCATACGATAATCCAGTTGCCGTTCAAAACAAAATTTGATGACCTTCTGACGTTCTGAATCCGTAATCTGTGAAAATTTTAGCATACCTAACTCACGGCCCGTTTCCAGCTTTTTAATGCGAACTACCTCGGCTTCGAATTGAACATGGTCAATTGACCCATTGCGATAAGGAACCAATAGCCAGCATTTCAGCTTTTGTTCTTCCTGCACTTTGACATCAGGCTCGATGTATACGGACAATCCTCCGCCTCCGATGTCTTCAGTCAGCACGACCGCACGTGTAAGGTCTTCACATTGAATCGCCAATTCAAGACTGGCGTGAACGCGAAGGAAGCTACGGCGCTGAATTTTGGAAATCTCATCAGGAAGCGGTTTTCGAATGCGGACCAGACGAACGACATCTTCCTCAAACCCTGTTACGTAAGTATTAAAATAATGGCGGACTCCACTCTCGTTCATATACGATATGGACAATTCTTCTCCGAAAAAGAGTCTTTTTAAACGACTGTTCCCCTGTTGCATCGGAACTTCAATCAAAAAACTGTCATCATCGGTATCTGCGATACGCGATTTGTATTCCTTATGTTCCTCTTTTTCGTCAGCCGATGCGATCTGGATATACAACACTTCATTTATTTTAGGAAACAATCGGTTCACCGCCACTTATGTATTTATCTTTGTCTCTGCAAGGACTATTATACCATGACCTTTCTCACATGGAACAAGAAAAAACAGACCATTGAAATGGTCTGTTTTCGCATGATTAATTTTGAGAATACACATTCTGCTAAACGCTTCTAGGAGGTTGCATTCACTGGCTTAATCTCCTCAACCGCTTCTTCCATTCCTGTATCGGCATTAATGTAAATCCGGTAACGCGAACCGTTTATTCGTCCCCCGAATTCATAACAAAGCACTTCTTTGCTGTATTCATTCTCGATCAACGATTTGCGAACATAATTTTCTTTGAAATCTGAATTCAGTTTTTTGCGAGCCTGATCAGCCGTAAGCTTTGCTTTTGGAATCTGACGTTTGTCGTTATGCTCATATACATAGTCGCTTGCCTGAAAACCGGTGACTTCCCCCGTATCCAGACCTACACGTACAGACATTTTTTCTGGATAAATCAACGTATCTCCTTGCTTGTGCACATACGTGAGGTTCGCCAAATTACCGAACTCATCGTAGTTGACAGCTTTCATATCCTTATATCCTTTATTGACAAGAAACTGATCCGCTTGTTTCATTGCCTCTTGACGGGACACTTTTTTAGCTCCAACCGTTCTGGTGTCACTGTACGAGATAAGCTTCCCACCGTTGCGTGTGAAATCCATCATCAGTTTCCCGTTTCTGGCATGCTGGATGGTGGCGGTATACGATTCCCAGTCCGTCCCTTTGCCGTTCTCCTGAACCTGAATCTTACCACTTTCCACATTCGAGAATTTGGCGGCCTTCTCCTGGATCTGCTCTTTGGAAACAGGCATTCCGCCAAGCTTCTTCACAGAGCGTTTGGTGAACATATTAGAGACGGAAGGGCCCCAATCCAGCTCCGGGTAGTCTTTTACTTTTTTATTTACGGTCCGGAAACCGTCCACGATGGAATTATCGTTTGTCTGCTCCTGAGTTGCCATAACGGTTTCAGCATCCATCCAGCGCAAACGATCAGCTAATACTTTCTGTTGAACTTCTTTCAGACTATTTTTAATCTCCGAAGAATTTTGATACAGTGTCTTTAAATTACCCATTTCCTTCTTACTGAGTGGCTCATTTGTCAGGTCACGCATGGATGCCTGATACGCAAATTTCGAGATACGCGAGAGGAACTCCTCAGTCTCATTGAAGGGAAGCATGCCGAGCGGCAGTTGATTAATTTCATTCTGAGCTTCGCTAGTAAGCCTCCACACATTCATCAACCCTTTGCGATGCATCCCCTGTGAACTTGAATGTACAGCAAGCGTGTTCCCAATCTCCGAATGTAATTTATCCATATGGAATGATAGGTCGTGAAATGCACGCTGATATTGATTTTCCGCCTTGATCAGTATCGCATTCTTCTCCTGATTCTCCTGATAACCCCACACGAGTGCGCCGATCAGGAGAACTGCAAATATCGGAAACATGACTGAACTTAATCGTTTATACACGGTAGATTCTCCTTTCTTCTAGGGTGTGTCTGAAAACAATGGAGGAAGCAGATTTTGCCGAATTTTCGTTCCAAGCCAGGAAGTTTACCGCAGGCGTGCCGGGGCACGTCAAGGGAAAGTGACGCAGCAGGGAGCGAAAAGGTGGTAAAAGATGCACTTCAGTGGATTTCAAGACACGCCTTGATCACTGCCTTTATTGTGGATCGAAGAAAGTCCTCTTATGCATGCGATTTCCAGTCGGAACGAAATTTGCCTTTAACGAATGAAGCTAAGACTTTTTTGAGTAAGGCTTGTTGACTTCACTTTAATCGAACATATAGCCGACTAGTGCAACATATAGCTCGTCGCCATGCCCTCTTCTTCAATGTCAAATTGATCCTTGTTATCACAAAGGCACTGTTTAAACCCAGTATCAATGCGCCCACGTTCTTTCTTGCCTCTTAACGTGAAACGTTCACCACATTGTTTGCATCTAATTTTAATCTTGATTCTTGTCATTGGATATCCCCGTTTCATATCGTCGTACCCTTGTTTTCTAGAACACAAAAAAGACACACCAGGGTCTGCGTTTTAAACGCTTTATGTCCACCAGTGTGTCCGTATTTTTATAATTTAATCTCATCCCTCTCGTTTCACGAAGCGAAAAGGAGAACGGTTGTTAGCCCGTGTAATCTTGCCTATTGCTCCATACCACAGACCCGCCATCAGAGGCGCGATGAACCACAGCCAGTGATTCACCATCATATTCATAATAACATCATACAATGCGTGCCAGAAAAACGGAAGAATCAGAGACAGACTGAGATACCACCGTTTCTTCTTCGTATCATCAATGAATTTGGCTTTGCCCATGTAATATCCCATAATAACGGCAAACATCGCATGACCTGATACAGGCAGGAGGGCCCTTAGAAACATACCTGATACGGAGGCATTGCCTGCAAATGCGTACAGCACATTTTCCACTGTAGCGAAGCCCAATGATACCGCAACGGAATATAAAATTCCGTCATATGGCTCGTCAAATTCGGTGTGATTATAGATAATGTGGTAGATCACAAACCATTTAACAAACTCCTCAACTCCGCCCGAGATTACGATGGATTCGAGAAGGGGACTATCTCCAAGCCACAACATCATGCCTCGCTGAATAATCATCACGGGCAGAACGATCAGAATCCCCATGAGAAATACTCTCAGAACCATGTGAAGTGGTTCATAATCATACCGGTCTTTAAGATAAAAGTATGTTAACAAGGCGAGACCCGGAGCAACTGCTGCAGCTAGAAGCGAAAACAAAAGCACCGAAATTCCCTCCCCTGAATAGTGACGCGATGATAACGATGTTTAATCCTGACGTTTGAAGTGTGTGCAGATGACATCAATCGCTTGTTCAGGAATAACGACCTTTCCATACTCCTCCATAACAGCTGGAGTGACCGAAGAACCTTCTCCAAATTCAGCCAGCAAAGCAATCAATGCGGCGTGTTTGGCGGTGTCTACATCATCCGGTTCAAAATGTAAGAACCATTTATTTTTATAAGAATACAGTTTCCCCGCATCCGTAACATGTTGACGTAACATATGGGCAGCTTCAATCAGCACCTCAAAATCCTTAAATGCGTATACGATGGAGTCACTTTGCTCCAGTGTAACTTCCATTTCATATACTTCTTCAGGAAGATCATCTTCATGACCTGAACCATATTGTTGCGGATCATATTTTCCACGAGTAACAATGACAACCATCCCTTGAGCGGGAAGTGCGAATACTTCAACAGCCAGCGGACCTGTGGCATCAAAGCCAAGTTCAGAATAAGCCTGGTCCATCATTTCAGTGAACAGTTCATGTACCTTCGGTAATTCCTGCCACATATCTTCTTTTTGTATTCCGCGCTCGCTCAGATCGTCAAAGGTCAGGAAAATCCGTATCTTATCGTGACTTAGTCGTTCTATTTTCATACAGGATCTCCCCTTTATAAGCAAGTCTTATAACAGATTATGAAGCACAAAACAATATGTGCTGAAAATAAATCTATGTAGTTATGTTATCATTTTATACCTATAAATGCACGCAGTAAAATCAACAAAAAAAAGAATCAATCCACATCAAATCAAGACTGTGGATGATTCTTAATGGATGTTACGGGTTACAAACCCGGTACTGATGTATTGGTCTGACTTAAAATCTGCTCTACTTCATGTTTAACATCCGGGTTCGTCCGAATAAAATCTTTAAGCATATTCATGTTTTCTTCTTTTTCTTTTGGTGAGATCACTCTGCTGGTTTTTGATGCCGACTTGTGCGGTTCACCATGATGATCCGGTTTGCTACTGAAGCTATCCATGCCTGGAAAAGTCATTTCCATCATTTTATGTTTGGCCTGGTCAACCATGTTTCGAGATGAACCTGAAGACAACATGGGCATTCTGCCTTTAGCTAACCAAGAACTGGCTGCAACACCAACGACTATACCCCAGAAAAAGGATGACGCCTTCATTACACCAACCTCCTTTAAGTGTTAAAATCAAAAGTAGTGTTTGCTGTAGAAGACAATCTCATTCCGCATAATACAGGAAAGTGAGCTGAGAAAATGTTGAAACGCGCTTCCTCGCTGTTACTCATAACCAGCATATTGCTATCTGCATGCAGTGCACAAAATCAATCTGCATCTGATGCCAAGGATATGAAAGGCGATACTGCTGTCATTCTTACGGAGAAAAAAAACGAAGAAAACCCAAGCGCAGAATCCCAGATTGAAAATAACGAGACAGATACTGAAATTCATCCTAAAACAGACACAAATATAACCGGTACTAAGCCAAAAATTCCATCCACGGACGGAACCTCAAGGGAAGTGCTCGTTAAAAAGACGTATCATATGAATTCGAGTTATGTTATTAAACCTAATGATGAACCCAGCTCTGCTAAAGTGGTCTTGTTAACCTTTGACGACGGACCAAAGGACGAAAAGATGATTAATTCACTTTTGGATACTTTGGATAAACATCACGCCAAAGCCATATTCTTTGTAAATGGAGACCGTGTCAAACGTCAACCGAAGTTGTTGAAAATGATTTATGACCGAAAACAGATCATCGGTAACCACGCTTGGGATCATGAAGATTTGAAGAAAATGTCAAGTTCAGAAGCTAAGAAACAGGTCACCGACGTTCAACAAATTGTGAAAGACATCACCGGGGAAAAACCTCAGTTTTTCAGACCCCCTTTTGGCTCCGGAAATGATGCATTGAAAGATGCCGTCAAAGAAGAGGGAATGTTGTATATGACATGGTCCAACGGCTCACTGGACTGGGATAAGAGCACTAAAAACAGACCAGACAAAGTGATCCAGAATGTCCTGGATCAGCTTCACCCTGGAAGTAATATTCTGATGCATGAATTACCTTGGACGGTCGATGCTCTGGACGAGTTGTTAACATCGCTTGAGAAGAAGGGTTATTCCTTTGTTGATCCACGCGCGATCGAATTACAGTCCCGATAATAGATGCCAATGCTAGGGCTACTGCACCACTGCGAGAAAAATGTAATGTGCAACAAACAGCCCTGATCTCATTGATCAGGGCTGTTTGTTGCAGGAACACGTAAAGTGATGAGATGTATCTCTGCGGGACAACCTAACCTGAAGGGGAGATGGTTTGTACCAAATCCCCGACTTACAAGCAATTTTCCTGAACGAATATCTTCATCGCTCCGTTTCAAGGAAAACCAGCCGCTCTTTACAGCCCGATAAGCCTTACTTAGCAATACAGGTCCTAACAATGGAACAACGATTTGTCCTCCATGGGTATGTCCACTCAGTATCAGATCTACATCAATGTCTAACCGCAATACTTCCAAAGGATCGTGAACTAATACGATTGTGGAGCAGCCATCCTTCGTATTTCGCAACAATTTCTCTGCCTGTTTCGAACGATAATCTAATCCGACCAATCGGACGTGTTCCGTTCCTTTTTGCAAGTATACATCCTGATCTTGAAGGAGCTGCACGCTCGAATCATCCAAAAGTCTAGATAAATGAGTCACGCCTGCTTTTTTGTCATGATTTCCATAAACGGTATAGGTTGGAGCCAAAATCGACAAAAGCTTCATATTTTGTCTGACAATCGACCAGGATATTCCCTCTTCAGCTATATCGCCCCCGATGAGTACCCAATCGGCTTTCCCCTTCAACTGCTCAACTTCTTTTGTTTTCAACAATCGTGAATGGGTATCTGATAAAAAAATAATCCTCGCTCCGTTGAAAGAGGCTGGTAGATGCACAAGTTCGACTTCGTCCTCTGTAATCACAGTTGTATGAGCCTCTCGCCACATATGAAAAAGAAGTAATAAAGCTACCACTAATGTGAGAAAGGATAAACTGACTAATATTACCACGGTAATGGGAGGAAGGTGTTCAAAGGAGGAGCTCCCTTAATCCCCCACCATACCAGACCAACGGTTAACATTATGAAAATAAAAATAAGTGAATTGACAAATCTTTTGCTCAATCTCAAACGTCGTGAAGGATGAAGTTCAGTTCGAGTGGGTAAAGAACCCGCTTCGGAAACTGAGCTTTCCTTCTGGTTTGCCGTTTTCTTAGAGCGACTAGGCGCTCGTTCCGGTAATACCGGACTTTCCAGTGCGGATGCACTCGACCCACGTTGTGATCTTGGTAAAGAAATTGAAGTAATTGGTGGAAGCCCCACTGTTTCGGCAGCAACTGCCGTTTCAGCAACGAAACTTGTCTGTGAAGCTGAGTTCCGCCCGGTTTTCTCTTTATTGTCCGAGCGACGCTGACGTTGGCTGCCATATGTTTTCACCCTGCTTAATGGCTGACTCATGATCCCCTCCGAAAACGTATCGCTAATCCAGATACTAGGTCAATGATAAAATGACACAGAATCGGTGCCCATAATGTGCCTGATTGCAAATAAATATAGCCCAATCCATAGCTCGACACAAACACCCATCCTGTAGGAATCCAGTGGCGCAGATAACGAATATGAATAACTGCAAATAAGATACTTGTCCAGTATGGACCAATTGCGTGTTGAATTGCGCCGCGGAAAAGCAACTCCTCACATACAGCCACCAAGGCTGCTATACATACAATATGCCAGATTGGACGTCCGCGAAACAACAGCTCGTTAATGCCACCATCATCCATACTTTCCTGAGGTATGACATAGGACAGTACCAAATCCATGACTAGCATAATCGCAGCGAGCCCAAGACCCCACCATAAAAACTGAAGATGATCAGGCAAGGCCAGAACTTCGAATAGATCCCTTTTCTGCAACAAAATCCATACGATCCCTACGATCAAAGTTAGCCCTTGGGTAAAGTAAAGGTTGATCAAGAGCAGACGTTCTGTTAATTGCTGCGGCTCGGCCTTCTGAATTTTAAACTTCGGAAATTTCTTTTTTTTCATTGCATGCGTCTGTCCTCTTAAGTTATTTGATAAAAATTTCATTGACCAATCCGATAGTATACTAAATGATAGCCAAAAAACCAATCCGGTTCAAGACCTGTCCCAAGTCCCGGTTGATCACATCAAAACGTTACTTCATTAATGCAGTGAACTTTCTTTCACGAAACAGTATGTTTAAAGCATTTAAATCTCAATAAAAATAATTCTAAGTAGATAGATTACACTCTCTAAAGGTCTGGAAATTACAGCCTTCAACGTCAGGAATTAAAACATTTAAGCCTATTGACATGCTCATGTAAGCCATGATACATTATGAAAAATTAGTTACGTCAAACACGATGATGGAAAAAAGACGTTGCTTTGTCTTTCAGAGAGCCGATGGTTGGTGTAAATCGGTGGCAGGCAGATGATCTTGAGCGCTCCTGAGTTATTGCATTGAAATTGGAGTAGGTGCAATCGGTTTAGACCCGTTATCCTCTTCGGTCTTCATTGACCGCTAAGACTGTCGTTGCGAAACGGCGGTGAATTAGGGTGGTACCACGACAACTCTCGTCCCTTATTGCGCAAGCAGTATGTGGATTGAGAGTTTTTTTGATTGTTTTTGATAAAAGAATCCTGTGGAATCACCCTGTTAGTTTACCCTACTCCTCTGCTACGACACCGCGTTGTTGGAGGGAAGAATCACTTTGGTTTTAAGGAACGTCTCCTGCCGGAGAACAAACCTTGACGATTATAGATATACAAACCTAAGGAGGAAGAAACCATGTACAAAGTGTTAGTGTCAGATCCAATCAGTGATCTGGGAATTCAGCAGCTGGTCGATGCAAGTGATGTCGTTGTCGAGAAGAAAACCGGACTTAGTGAAGATGAGCTCGTTGCCATTATCGGAGATTATGATGCCCTACTCGTTCGTAGCCAGACCCGTGTTACTGAACGTATTATGACGGCTGGCACCAATCTTAAAGTGATTGGACGCGCAGGAGTTGGCGTAGATAATATTGAACTGGAACCTGCTACACAACGCGGTATCATTGTCATTAATGCACCTGACGGTAATACCATTACGACTTGTGAGCACACTTTTGCCATGATGATGGCACTGGCACGACACATTCCGCAGGCATATGCCAAAACGATTCAAGGTACATGGGATCGTAAAACGTTCCTCGGTGTGGAGTTAAGAAATAAAACACTCGGTGTACTCGGTATGGGAAGAATCGGTAGCGAAGTAGCCAAACGTGCAAAAGCATTCGGAATGGACATTCTCGCTTATGACCCGTTCCTCACAGAGGAGCGTGCCGAAAAACTGCAAGTCAAGCTGGCAAGTGTTGATGATATTATCCGTAATGCGGATTTTATGACTGTGCACACTCCACTCACACCAGAAACACGTCATATGATTTCCCGTCCGCAATTCGAAGTCATGAAAAAAGGCATGCGTATTATTAACTGTGCACGCGGCGGTGTAGTTGACGAAATGGCGCTTGTAGAAGCGATTGATGAAGGAATTGTTGCTGGAGCAGCATTCGACGTATTTGAAAGTGAACCACCTGCAGCAGATCATCCATTCCTGAATCATCCAAGCATTATCGTTACACCTCACTTGGGTGCATCAACCGTAGAGGCTCAGGAGAACGTAGCGATTGACGTATCTGAACAAGTTCTTCACATACTTCGCAATGAACCATTTAAAAATGCGGTTAATATGCCAGCTGTCGCACCAACCGTTATGAACAAACTGCAACCATACTTTAAATTGGGTGAAACGCTAGGTAGTTTTGCAGCACAAATCACTCAAAATGCAGTACAAGAGATTCGCATTGACTATGCGGGTGATCTGTCAGAAGTAGATACATCACCGCTCACTCGTTATATTGTGAAAGGCATTCTGGCAAGACATCTGGGCGGAGAAGCCAATATTGTTAACTCCATGCACTTGGCCAAAATTCGTGATCTCAATGTTGTTGTGAGCCAAACCTCTGCTACAAAGGGATTCACAAACCTAATTACCGTAACACTCGTAACAACACAAGATGCTGAAGAACGCCGCGTGGCAGGTACGCTTCTTGCAGGATACGGCGAACGGATTGTTCGTCTTGATAAATTCCCTGTAGATATTGCACCGGAAAGCCATCAAATTTTGATCTCGCACAACGATAAACCGGGTATCATTGGACGTGTAGGTACTTTGCTTGGTCAAAATGACGTAAACATCGCATCCATGCAGGTTGGACGTAAAATTATTGGTGGTGCTGCGATCATGATCCTCACCGTTGATAAAGAAGTGCCAAAAGATGTGCTGGTTCAGCTTACATCTCTTCCTGAATTAAATACAGCTGTTGAGATTGTGCTCGGTTAAACGGCATCATCAATACTTTGAAAAAGACGAGACCCACTAAGGATCTCGTCTTTTTTTGCACAAATGCATATTCGGATTTAACTTAATTGAATAATGGTCAGTGTTGCACCTGGAGGCGAGAGGACAGCTGCGCCGGCGAGACCAAACAATTGGAGCTGGATTGAAGATCCCGCTGTTACAGTAACAATAAACTCCGACTGTAATTGATTAAGTGAGAGTGTTGGCGACACCACGCTCGCCGAAATAGCTGTCCCGTTAAGCAACACGCGAGATTGTATTGCCAACGCAGCAGTCAGATTGATTCGATAAGAGATAAAATAGCGACCGGCATTAGCCAGTGTAAAGGTATCACTTGTACCGTTGACAGTTATACCCGTGCCAAAATTCTGGTTGCTTGGTAACGCTATAAGAGTACCGCCCAAAATAACAACAATTGTACCGTTAATGTTCTCAGCAAATGCTGAGTTAGCAGTTACTGAAGTTCCCGTTGCTCCAGTGGCTCCTGTTGCACCTGTAATACTTGTGCCGGTGGCTCCTGTTGCACCCGTAATACTTGCACCAGTTGCTCCAGTGACTCCAGATATACCCGTTGCACCAGTCACCCCGGTTTCACCCGTCGTTCCCGTTACTCCCGTGGCTCCTGTTGCACCCGTAATGTTTGCACCGGTGGCCCCGGTTACTCCGGCTATACCCGTTGCACCAGTCACCCCGGTTTCACCAGTCGTTCCCGTCACTCCCGTGGCTCCTGTTGCACCCGTAATGCTTGCACCGGTGGCCCCGGTTATTCCGGCTATACCCGTCGCTCCGGTCACCCCGGTTTCACCAGTTGTTCCCGTTACTCCTGTGGCTCCTGTTGCACCCGTAATACTTGCGCCGGTTGCTCCAGTCACTCCGACGATACCCGTTGCACCAGTCACCCCGGTTTCACCAGTCGTTCCCGTCACTCCCGTGGCTCCTGTTGCACCTGTAATGCTTGTGCCGGTGGCCCCGGTTATTCCGGCTATACCCGTCGCTCCGGTCACCCCGGTTTCACCAGTTGTTCCCGTTACACCCGTGGCCCCCGTTGCACCCGTTATTCCCGTTTCTCCAGTTACACCTGTCGCCCCAGCAATTGCTAATAACGTATAATCCGGCGAAGTGCCCGGTGTACCTGTTGGCGAGGCCACATTCGTGATGTACGTACTACCGTTAAACGTCACCACTTGACCGGCTGGATACGTCGGAGCTACTGCTGGATCAAACGCCACGATTCCGCTTAATCCTACACCCGTGGCTCCCGTTACTCCCGTGGTTCCCGTCAGTCCAGCAATACCGGTCGCACCTGTTATTCCTGTTTCCCCAGTTACACCCGTTATACCAGTCGCCCCTGCACTTGCAATCAAGGTATAATCCGACGAGGTGCCCGGCGTGCCTGTAGGCGAGGCCACATTGGTGATATACGTACTGCCATTGAACGTCACCACTTGACCGGCTGGATACGTCGGCGCTACTGCTGGATCAAACGCCACAATGCCACTTAACCCTACGCCGGTGGCCCCCGTTGCACCCGTAATGCTTGCGCCAGTTGCTCCGGTCACTCCAGCAATACCGGTCGCGCCCGTTATTCCCATTCCCCCAGTTACACCTGTCGCCCCGGCACTTGCAATCAAGTTATAATCCGGCGAGGTGCCCGGCGTGCCCGTTGGCGAGGCCACATTCGTGATATACGTGCTGCCATTGAACGTCACCACTTGACCGGCTGGATACGTCGGCGCTACTGCTGGATCAAACGCCACGATGCCACTTAACCCTGCGCCTGTCGCTCCTGTTGCACCCGTAATACTTGCGCCAGTGGCTCCGGTCAACCCGGCGGTACCCGTTGCACCCGTTATTCCCGTTTCCCCAGTTACACCTGTCACCCCGGCACTTGCAATCAAGGTATAATCCGGAGAGGCGCCTGGCGTGCCCGTTGGCGAGGCCACATTCGTGATATACGTACTGCCATTGAATGTCACCACTTGACCGGCTGGATACGTCGGCGCTACTGCTGGGTCGAATGCCACAATGCCACTTAACCCTACGCCGGTGGCCCCCGTTGCACCCGTAATGCTTGCGCCAGTTGCTCCGGTTACTCCGGCTATACCCGTTTCACCAGTCGTTCCCGTTCCCCCAGTTACACCTGTCGCCCCTGCACTTGCAATCAAGGTATAATCAGGCGAGGTGCCCGGCGTGCCCGTTGGGGAAGCCACATTCGTGATATACGTACTGCCATTGAATGTCACCACTTGACCGGCTGGATACGTCGGGGCTACTGCTGGATCAAACGCCACGATTCCGCTTAATCCTACACCCGTGGCCCCCGTTGCGCCCGTAATGCTTGCGCCGGCTGCTCCAGTCTCTCCGGCAATACCGGTCGCACCAGTTACACCAGTGCCTCCTGTGACTCCTGCACTTGCTAGTAACGTATAGTCTGGCGAGGTGCCCGGCGTGCCTGTGGGCGAAGCCACATTCGTGATATACGTGCTGCCCTCAAACGTCACCACTTGACCGGCTGGATACGTTGGCGCTACTGCTGGGTCAAATGCCACAATGCCACTTAACCCTACACCCGTGGCTCCTGTTGCACCTGTAATGCTTGCACCAGTTGCTCCAGTCTCTCCTGCTGTACCCGTTGTGCCAGTCACCCCGGTTTCACCCGTCGCTCCCGTTACTCCCGTGGTTCCCGTCAGTCCAGCAATACCGGTCGCGCCTGTTATTCCTGTTTCCCCAGTTACACCCGTTACACCAGTAGCCCCTGCACTTGCTAGTAACGTATAGTCTGGCGAGGTGCCTGGCGTACCCGTTGGCGAGGCCACATTGGTGACGTACGTGCTACCATTGAACGTCACCACTTGACCGGCTGGATACGTTGGGGCTACTGCTGGGTCAAACGCCACGATTCCACTTAATCCTACACCCGTCGCCCCCGTGGTCCCTGTTACTCCCGTACTACCGGTTACACCCGCCCCAGTAGCACCTGTTCCTCCTGTTCCTCCTGTGACTCCTGCACTTGCTAATAACGTATAATCCGGCGAGGTGCCCGGCGTGCCCGTTGGCGAGGCCACATTGGTGACATACGTACTACCATTGAATGTCACTACTTGACCGGCTGGATACGTCGGAGCTACTGCTGGGTCAAACGCGACGATTCCACTCAACCCTACACCCGTCGCTCCAGTTGTACCAGTAGCTCCTGTCGATCCTGTAGCTCCTGTTGGTCCTGCTCCAGCAAGTAATGTATAATCTGGTGAACTTCCAGGTGTACCCGTTGGTGAAGCCAAATTGGTGATATACGTACTACCATTGAATGTGACCACTTGACCTGCTGAATACGTCGGGGCAACAGCCGGATCAAATGGTATAACTCCCTCTAAACCTATACCTGTTGCTCCGGTTGCTCCAGTTGAGCCTGCTCCAGCAAGCAACGAATAGTCTGGTGAACTTCCAGGTGTACCCGTTGGCGCGGCGACATTCGTAATATATGTGCTACCATTAGACGTTACAATCTGACCTGCTGGATATGTTGGCGCTTGAGCAGGATCGAACGGTACAATCCCAGTGAGCCCCACACCTGTAGCGCCGGTAGCCCCCGTCGGTCCTGCACCAGCGATTAATGCATAATCAGGTGAACTTCCAGGCGTGCCTGTCGGTGAAGCGACATTGGTAATATACGTACTACCATTGAACGTCACCACTTGGCCTGCTGAATACGTTGGCGCTTGAGCCGGGTCAAAGGTGATAGCACCGTTAAGGCCCACCCCAGTAGCTCCTGTCACTCCTGATGCAGCGATCAATGTATAGTCCGAAGATGTACCCGGTGTCCCTGTCGGACCTGCTACACTGGCAATATAAGTACTGCCATTATAAGTAACCACTTGACCTGCAGCATATCCCGGCGCAAGAGCAGCATCAAAAGGAATAGCTCCAGAAAGTCCTACACCCGTTGCCCCGGTTGCACCTGTAGAACCAGCTGCAAGCAAAAGCGTGTAATCAGGTGAACTTCCAGGTAAACCTACCGGGCCATTTACTTTAGCCACAAAAAGACTTCCATCATAACTAACTACCTGGCCTTGCGCATAAGTTGATCCAGCTGCAGGATTAAACGTTGTAATATTGTTTAACCCTACACCTGGAATTCCTGTCGCTCCTTGTGGTCCTTGTGGACCCTGCGGGCCTATAGGGCCGACAGCACCCGCAGCACCCACAGAACCAGTTGGCCCTGTTGCACCTGTTGGACCAGTAGCTCCTCTTAATCCAGGAACTCCAGGGACCCCTGGTACGCCTGGAACACCGGGAGGACCTGCAGCACCTGTAATCCCCCCCGTACCGAAAGTCGTTGTGGCTCTGCTTAACGAGATAGATATGGAACGAATTAATCCGACTAACCGATCTTTTACTTCGGGAGGTACCTCCAAAAGCAATGTTAAACTTAACAAGTCATCCAACAGATTTTGCAAATTCCCTGCGAGATTAATTAAAGCAACAGGAATGACTTCAGAAGAAGCAATGGTCAGTTCTAATACAGCTTGAAGCTCCGCTTTTACCCCAGCTCGGAACTCAGATTCATTAACAAAAGTAAGTAATTGACGTAATCCGTTCTGCAACGCAAGTATATTTGATGCACTCGGCTGACTAATTGCACCGGGAATGGTTACAGCAAGAGAACGAAGAATCGACTCATATTGCTCAAGTTCACTAGCTGTTATGGGTATAAACGGCGAACCTGCCCGGAATGATCTCCCTTCCAAAAACGCTTTAATATTTACTCTTTTACGTCCATCGGACATACTTTAATCAATCCTCCTTAGACATCTTACTTTTCAATCTTATGAAGGAGGAGTTCAAAAATTATCTTGGACATTTTTTTGCGGACAAAAAAGGATACGACCTTGTTCCACGTTGAACAAGATTAAACGGAATACTTCAACAAAAAAACACCCTCTATCAGAGGGTGTTTCGGCACATTTTGTTTAAAATCAACCTATTTCGAAGATTCTACCGGAAATTGTAATATAAACTCCGTTCCTTCACCAAGCACACTATTGACATGAATCGTGCCCTGATGAGCATCTACGATGTTTTTTACGATCGCCAAGCCAAGCCCGGTTCCAACACTTTCTCCCCGAACGCGAGCTTTATCCGCTTTATAAAAACGTTCAAAAATAAAAGGCAGGTCTGATGTAGGAATACCCACACCCTGATCTTTTACACTCACTCTGGCAAAAGGAGCACGCAAGTTAGTGACAAGCTCAGCAGAAATTTTCACACTTTTACCAACAGGTGTATGTCTGAATGCATTATCCAGTAAATTCGTGAATACTTGCTCCAGCCTGTCTTCATCTGCTTGTTGAAGTGAGATCATCTGCTGTTTGCATTCGAATTGAAGTTGAATCCCCTGTTCCTTCGAGCGCACCATAAATTTGCGATAAATACGTTCGAGAAGTTCACCGAGTTCAACTTCCTTCATGTTCATGTCAGTATGCCCTGCATCCATACGGGCCAGATCAAGTAAATCCTTGACCAGTCTACCCATCCGCAATGACTCATCGTGAATGACCTGAATCAGTTCTTCACTCTCTTCGGGCGATGTTGCCATCCCGTCAAGTAAAGCCTCGCTGTATCCCTGCATCATTGATAACGGTGTACGAATTTCATGAGATACATTAGCAACGAAGTCCCGGCGCATCTTCTCCATCTTCACTTCTTCGGTAACATCTCTCAAGACAGCCACCGCACCCCGTACCACACTATCTGCATACAAAGGGGCCATTTGAACAGACCATACTCCTTGTTGCACATGAACATTGGAACTCTGGTCCCCACCTTGCTCCATCACCAGTCTGAATAAGGGTACAAGCGGTTCAGGAACATCACGGGATGGGTTTGCAGAAGGATGACCATCCAAACCCTCATCCTCCTGAGCCCAGTCTAGAGCATACCAGGCCTGCATAATTTTCTCACCAGGCGGATTCGTCAAAATGATCTTGCCTTCACCATCAAAAGTAATCACGGCATCCGTCATGCTTCGCAGCACGCTCGCCAAATGTTCCTTCTCATGATTCAAATTTCGAATGGTATCTTCCAGTTGAACAGCCATGTGATTAAATGTATTTGCAAGTTCACCAATTTCATCATTGGTACGAAGAGAAAGTCTCGTTCCATAGTTCCCTTTACGGATGGCATTAGCTGCCTGAATTAATTGTTGCATAGGCTGTGTAATTTTGGTGAACAGAAATAATGCAAAAAACGTTGTTAGACTGAATCCGACAATGCAAATATAAGTAAACAGCCTTTTGATATCCCTAGATTCAGACTCAGCAAAGTTGGTATCGATATAGGGTAGCAGAAAGAGCCCCAGCGCAATCAGCACACAGCCCACAAGGCATATAATTGTAATCCATAACTTTCCAACCAGTGATCTCCAGAAAGCAAAGTTATTTCGGTACTTCCAGTTTATAACCGACACCCCACACGGTTGTTATCATCGCAGCCGATTCAGGTGATACCTTGTTCAGCTTCTCGCGAAGACGCTTCACATGGGTATCCACGGTACGAAGATCACCGAAAAATTCATAGTTCCATACATCCTTAAGCAATTCTTCTCTGGAGAAAACCTTATCTGGCGATGTTGCAAGGTAATGCAACAACTCATATTCTTTAGGTGTCAAACTGATCTCTTCACCACCCGCAGTTACGCGGTGTGCATCATGCTCAATAACAAGATGTGGGAAAACAATATTGTTGCTTGAATTGCTTTCCTTGGAAAGATACGCCGTTGCCGAAGAGCGACGCAGAATAGCCTTCACCCGGTAAATCACTTCACGCGGACTGAATGGCTTTACCACATAATCATCTGCCCCTACTTCAAAACCTTGTACACGGTTAATCTCTTCCCCTTTTGCGGTAAGCATTAATACAGGGGTAGATTTCACCTGACGAAGTCGGGTACACACTTCAACACCATCCATGCCCGGGAGCATAACATCCAGCAAAATCAGACCGTAATCTCCGGCCGTTGCTTTACGAAGTGCTGTTTCGCCATCTTCCGCTTCATCAATTTCATAACCTTCTTTTTCAAGATACATTTTAAGCAGTCTGCGGATTCTTTCTTCATCATCCACGACCAATATACGATTCTCATGTTCTGACATGCCCACTCAAGCCCCTTTACAATACTCCTCATCACTTCTATTATGTTCGATCTTGCGAACAATATTTGAATACCTGTTTTATTGAAACGGGTATATCATGAATTACCGTTGTTTTGCCACTACTTTTAACTGACTTTACTAGTCTGCTCCAGCATAGGAATGCAATCCTGCAATGATCAGATTTACACCAACCAGTGTAAACATGACAACCAGGAAACCGAGCACAGCAAGCCAAGCGGACTTCTGTCCCTGCCATCCTTTGGATAAACGCAAGTGCAAATACACACTATAATACAGCCAAGTGATCAGTGCCCACACTTCTTTAGGGTCCCAGCCCCAGAAACGACTCCAGGCAATTTGTGCCCAGATCATAGCAAAGATCAGAGCTCCCAGCGTAAAAATAGGGAATCCAATCGCAATAGCGCGATAACTGATCTCATCAAGGTCATCCGCGTCAATTCCGTTCATCATCGGCTGTAACGCTTGTCCAAGCGGTCTGCGTACAATTAAACGAATGATTCCATATAAAATCAGACCCGTAATGATTGACCAGATGACTGTATTCAGCTTACGTCCTGCATTCACGCCATTCATCCATGAAGGCGTCTCAAGCAACGGTTCCTTTATTCCAAGGAACGGTTTCAAGCTCTCCACTTCACTATTATATGGAGCAAAAATAGGAGGCATGCGATAAATCACTTTCTCTATTGTACTATTTTCTTCTCCCTTTGTGTCAATGGTGACTGTTTTCTGTACAAAAACGGCCTCATAACCGGATGCACGGAAGGCAAACACGGTTCCAATAAATCCGATCACCACAACGATGGTAATGAGCGTAAACTCCACCCAGCCGCGCTGACGACAAGAAGATTTGTCTTTTCCACTAAAATCAACGGTACGAAGCAGATACATAAATCCCGCAGCAAAACCTACTGCAAAAAACGCTTCACCCAAAGCAGCCAGCGTAACGTGGATCTTCAACCAAATCGATTGTAATGCGGGAATCAATGGCTGAACTTCCTGTGGAAATACGGCTGCATATGCCATAATGATAATCGTGAGTGGAAGTGCAAACAAGCCCAGCAGAGATTTGCGGTAAATTGCATACACAACGATAAAGGCTACCATGATCATCATGGATAAAAAGGACATAAATTCGTACATATTACTTACCGGAATATGGCCTGCACCAATCCAGCGGGTTACAAAGAAAACCAAATGTGCTACCAACGCGACCGTAGATGCGATAAACGCCCGTTTACCCCAACGATTCAAATGATCGATCGGATCGCGGTTACTCCATTTCTTGCCCATGACGGCCACTGCATATAATAAAAACGCAGCACAATACAGAAAAAAAGATACGATAAATGCGTCGCTGCTGAAATCCAGTATATTCACGCTTGGTTCCCCCCGTTATCCAACGACTTCTCATCCACTTCCAGATTCATCTGTTTCAAAATGCCAGCAACTTCTCGTCTGAAGCCGAACCAGTTTTTGTTGGTATGCCCGCCAAGCGTAATACGCTCATCGTCAAACCGAATCCAAATGCGGCGATGATGCCAGTAAAAGCCCATGACAAGACCCAGCATTACAATGCCTGCCCCTACCCATACAAAAGGCATCGCTTTGTCCACACGTATATTCAGGTAGCTTACCGATTGAATAAGATCTACCTTGTCCATACTGTCGACCTCCAGTTGTAATGGAAGTTCCCCTCCTACAAGCTGGCGGTTGATTGCATCCTGTTGAAAACGTTGCTTGTCAATTTGTTTGGCAAAATATAAGTATTGAATCCCCTTCTCTGGTAGATCCGGACCTTTAATATGAAAAAGAAATGCAGGTGCATTGGGTGAAGGTGATTTTGATTTTGGTTCTCCCTTATCATCTAGAGCAAAATCCATAAATTTTTCTTTCACCGTCAATGTATATGGTCCTGCCTCAAAGGTGCGTTGTGTGTCCATCATGTCAATCTTCAAAGAACCGTACACTTCACCCGTTTTCACATTGACCAGATCCGGTGTCACCGAGCGAATCGTCGGGGTTAGATCATAATCAAACTGGTATGCCTTAAGACCTTGGTAATTCAGTGGCTGGTTCACCCGTACGTCATGTCTTGCAACCTCTGCAAGCTGAGGTTTTTTGGAGAGATCCGAACAATCGGCCGTGCATTCGTACAAAACAACCTTGGTTTCAAACAACTTGGGAACTGTTTTATTCAAATTTTTGAACTGCTCAGGAACCTCGTCGTCACTATAAAACTCCACATTAAACTTCTCATTTTTCAGATACATGGACGTGTTTGGAATTTTTTTAATTTCCCCTTCGGGAAAAGCAACATGTTCGTCCAGATTCAGACCTGGAAGTCCGCGAGCGAGTACAGCGAGCAGAAAAATAATAAGTCCGATATGAATCACATAAGGACCCCAACGGCTAAAACGTTGCTTCTCCGCAAGCAAAGCATCCCCTTGTGTGTGAACACGATATCCTTTCTTACGAAGCGGCGTAACCGCTTTCTTAATCCACTCTTCAGGTGCCTCTTCAATAGAACCTTGATACACAAGTCGCTGCCGCGTCAGGAATTGCAGATGTTTCCGTATCCGCTGCTTGTTCAGCGCTTTGTACAGTGGAAGCACACGATCCAGACTACAGATCACAAGCGATGCTCCGATCATCACCAGCAGTAGAATAAACCACCAGGATTCATATGTATGAGACAGTCCGAGAAGATAATAAATATGGCCTAACTGACCATAGGTTTCTTTGTAATAAACCGAAGGATCAATATTCAGAAATGTACTTTCTTGCGGGTAGATCGTACCTAGCATGGAACCAACGAGCGTGAGCACAATCATATAAACTGCAATTTTGACAGATGAAAAGAAATTCCATATGCGATCAATAATACTGGGATTACTTCGCTGTGAACGCCGAGCCATCCCATCATAACGCATCTCTAACACTTCATTCGATTGAGCGGTTTCCTCCAGAAGCGGCTTACCACACGCCTCGCACAAAACGGTTCCTACCGGATTCTGATGACCACACTCACATTTCGTATTTTGGAACACAAGTAGACCTCCTGTCAGGGCTGCTTCGCCAGCTGTGAGATTTGAGCGTCAAGTGTGTCCAAATCCAATTGCCCGATATGAATCGTGGAGATTTTTCCCGTTTCAGATACGAAAAACGTTGTTGGCATCGGAGAGATCCCATAGTCTCGAACGGAGTTTTTATCCCGGTCTAACATAATCGGAAATGTAACACCCACCTGCCTTACAAAATTATCTACCGTCATCTGATCTTCTCCAACGTTGATTCCAACAAATTGCACACCTTTATCTTTCCATTTGTCAGCCTGCGCTTGAAGAGCAGGCATCTCTTTCACACAAGGCTCACACCATGTGCCCCAAAAATTGATAACCATCGCTTTTCCTTGATACTCATCAGACGTATGAACTTGACCATCCAGGCCCAGCAGTTCAAAAGAAGGGGCTCGATCCCCTTCCTTTGGCTTGCCATTCGAGCCGGATACCGATGTTGTAATCGCGTATCCACCCAACACCAGGATCAAGCACAAAATAACGATTTGCACCGTTCTTCTTGATTTTCCCATGTGCTGCTCCCCTTTAAAGTGACGATATTATTGATTTGCCTTCTTGTTATAGAAAGTGTGAACACTCTATGAACAATTATAGCGAATTTCGTCACAAATCTGCGGCGGTTTTATGAAAATTATGTGTCCTCACATTACCTTTTTTTCATTTTTTTGGCGGGTTCCGATTTTGCGAGCGTAATCAGATTGTTAACTTCCTCTTTGGTCAGATTACGTGTCAGCCCTCTTTTCAGATTTTGCAGCAAAATGCCTCCAAACGAAATCCGCTTCAGACGTGTTACCGGATGATTGATTGCCTCAAACATACGTCTTACCTGACGGTTTCGTCCCTCATAAATCGTAATCGAAATAACAGCCTCATTGTTTGCTGTGTCCACATCTTTGTACTCGACCTCTGCTGGCGCTGTCATACCGTCTTCAAGCATAATTCCAGTTTTGAGCTTTTCCAATTCCGTACCATGTGGTACCCCTTTAACTGTTGCCAGATACGTTTTGGGTACGTGATGTTTAGGATGCGTCAGCAAGTGCGCAAATTCGCCATCATTGGTCAGAATAAGCAGCCCTTCGGTATCATAATCAAGACGTCCTACCGGATAAACACGTTCCTTAACGCCTTTCAGATAATCCGATACGATTTTCCGGCCTTCCGGGTCTGATGCGCTTGTAATAACCCCTTTAGGTTTATTCAGCATCAAATACACTTTTTTCTCACTGCGGATCGGTTTTCCATTGACCGTAATGATATCCTCTTCGGGGTTTGCTTTCGTACCCAGTTCGGTTACGACCTCCCCGTTAACTTCTACTTTGCCGGACAGGATCAGTTCCTCACTCTTGCGGCGGGATGCAATGCCTGCCTGCGCGATAATTTTTTGTAATCTTTCCATGTTTGTCATGTCACCTCACACTAATGATACCCATCCAACCGGGAAATCACAAGGATTATCCAATGTTTTTGTGAACGTTCGAGCTTTATCGCTAATTTGTGCGTTGTAGAACAGATATTTTATAGTCTCGATATACAAAAAAAGCTTACCCTCGCCACGGCTGATTTCGTTCAGACCACGCAAAGGTAAACCCTTATCATCTATTTAATTCGTAGTTCATTTCTAATTCGCAACTTTGCCTGCCACCACAACCGGCTTTTTCGCTGGAACAGCTGCTTCTTTCACAAATGTCTGCAATGTCTTTGAAGAAATAAAATAAGTCCGTCCACCATATACAAACGTCATCATGCCAATGACCTGTTTATTCTGATCAAGCACTGGTCCACCTGAATTGCCTTGAGCCATTGCTTTGACGATGCTTCCAATGCCTACTTTTCCCGGTACTTCACTCGCCAGAGCACTAAATACCCGACTCTTCGCTATCGTGTTGTATGTCGAAGGAAAATCATCATCTAATATGACAAGATCTCCCGATGGGTTTTTAGGAAATCCAATAGTATAAACAACCTGATTGTCCCTCGCATCAGCAAACTTCACCGGTTCAGCGTCAATCGGTTTGTCCAGCTTGAGTAAAGCCATATCCGTTACAGAATCAGTTTTAACAATTTTAGCTTTAACCGCCTGATTGAGCGCACCTGGGCTCGCAACCGTCAAAGTCCCTTTATCTCCGCCAGACAGCTCAGCGAATTCCTGAACAACATGGTAATTGGTTAATACTTCATCTTTCGATATTAGAATCGAAGTTCCCACGTCATAATAAACCATATCCGGTTCATTTGCTTTAACCAAACGCACATTAACAACTGGAAAAGAATCGGCCGTAGTCGCCATTTGAGCACGTAATGATTTGTCAAAATAACCTGTAAAATGAATCGTCTGTTCAGCTTGAGCACCTGCTAACCCTGTCGAACCTGCAAGCATCGTTATAGCGAGCATACTTGTCAACCCGTAACGGAGCATTCGTTTCCAACTCTTCTGCATGTCTCACTCTCCTCCGTTATTATTCTAGCATAACTAGTATATCGGTAGGAAAGGAGTAATAGTTTAACCAAAAACGATCAAACAAATGGCAAGTGCAGCTATGAATCCAACGACATCCGAAAACAATCCAACCTTAAGCGCGTACCGTCCGTTCCGAATACCAACTGCTCCGAAATACACAGTTAGCACATATAACGTCGTATCCGTACTGCCTTGAATGGTAGAGGCCATCCGGCCAATCATGGAGTCAGGGCCATACGTTTTGATCAAATCCGTTGTAAATGCAAGCGAGCCTGTCCCTGTTAATGGTCGTAATATCCCTAGCGGAAGGACTTCTCCAGGCACACCCATCCACGAGACGAGAGGAGTGAAGAACTGAATCACAAAATCCAGTGCTCCCGAGGCACGAAAAACACTAATGGCAACCATCATTCCCACCAGATGTGGGATGATGCTGATTGCAGTCGAGAAGCCGTCCTTGGCCCCATCAACAAAGGATTCATAGACCGGGACCTTTTTGGTAAACGCATATAATGGAACAAACGCGATAATAACCGGAATGGCCCAGACAGATATCCAGTTAATGAAGGTTAACAAGGTAGCTCATCCTTTCATGCCGGGATTACCGCTCTTGGATATACGCGGCGATCTGCGGAGAGTTCTATTTCGATACCAGCGATCAGCCATAATGGCAGCAAGTGTAGCTATAATGGTAGCCATTAAAGTTGTGCCTACAATCTCCGTGGCGTTCGCAGAATGATAGTTCAACCTGATCGCTATCAGCGTTGTTGGAATAATCGTAATACTCGCGGTATTCAGCGCCAGCAGTGTACACATAGCAGGGGATGCGGTCTGCTTGTCAGGATTCAGTTCCTGCAATTGTTGCATCGCCTTGATTCCCATGGGCGTAGCCGCATTCCCTAGTCCAAGCAAATTTGCACTCATGTTGGATAAGATGTAACCCATAGCCGGGTGGTTTTTGGGTACATCGGGAAATAGAAATCCGACCACCGGGCCAAGAAGTTTTGCAATCCGTCCAAGAAGGCCGGCATCTTCGGCCATTTTCATCATTCCCATCCAGAATACGAGTACACTGATCAGACCGAAACATACCGTCACACCGGTTGCCGCACCATCAAATGCTGCCTGGGTGACCACTTCAATCTTCCCGTTCACTGCTGCAAAAACAAAGCCGATCAAGATCATCATTAACCAGATCAGATTGATCATTGGAATCATTCCTCCCAGTAACAGCAAGCACAAGAGCGATCTTTCTATCCTTAAATCAAAATCAAGGTGATAACAGTCGACTTAGCACTGCCTTCCACGCGGAAACCCAAGTCGTGACCTCTCCTATTCCACCTATAGTAGCATCTGCGATGGGTGGCTCTGGCGGAATATAGCTACCTTTGTAATACACAGGTATCGAGCCGATTGGTTCGCCTTTCAACTGCATTTCAATTCGCCCGGCTAGTCCAAACGAAGGATCTGTTGATTGTTTATTATCTGTCACAGCGTCCTGTGTACGTTTATCCAGCAGAACCAATGTCTTGGTTATGTCTTCCTGTTCTCCTTTGGCGAGCGGGTATTTAAAACCACGCCCTGTTACGAGTTCCATGTTCTGAACAGGCTGTTCCTGTTTGGCAATCTCGATTAGTGGGAAATGTTCAAAGCCGAAATCCAGCATCTTCGCATGATCGTTCCAGTCATCGCCATCGTTAAGTGTCACCGCGGCCAGCTGTTGCCCGTCACGAGTCGCTGAGCTGACCAGGCATCTGAATGCCTTTTTGGTGTATCCAGTTTTCACCCCATCCGCACCTTCATACAAGCGAAGCATTTTGTTTTTGTTATGCCAGGAGTACTCCCAGCTTTCATTCGGATTGGGGGCGGATTTATTTTCTGTTGCCACGATGCGTTTGAATACCGGGTTATGGAGCGCGTAAGCCGTTAACCTCGCCAGATCGTTTGCGGTAGAGTAATGACCTTCGGCATCCAGACCATGTGGGTTCATAAAATGAGAACGAGTCAAACCGATCTGCTCTGCCTTCTTATTCATAAGCAAAACAAAACCTTCTTCTGAACCACCGACATGCTCAGCAATTGCCGAAGCCGCATCATTACCTGATCGAAGCATAAGACCGTATAACATATTTTCTAGTGTCATCTCCTCGCCCAGTTTAAGGTATAGCGAAGATCCTTCTTTGGCAAAAGAAGATGGCGTAACCTTGACCTTTGCATCTAACTTACCTTCTTCAATCGCAACGATGGCAGTCATGATTTTAGTCAAACTTGCGATGCGCGACTCTTTGTCCCCATCTTTACTATACAGAATTCGCCCTGATGTCACATCGATGAGCGCTGCACTTTGCGCATGAGTAGACGGTCCAGCAATGGTCGCCTGAACTGACGATGCACCCATAGTTGAAAGTAACAGTACAGGCAAGAGCGTACCTACAATAACCTTCATTAATTTTCGCATCCACATTCCTCCGGGTCGCTTGGAATCTTGTACTATCCTATGTCTGGACAACCCGGAGTATGTCCCGCACAGGAAAAAACAGCAAAAATCCCCCTTGCACCTTAAAGTGCCAGAGGGATTACGAATTAATCATATGACTCAGCTATACGTTGTATGATCCGTTGTCACTCGCACATCATGTTCTGTTGTGCCATGATTACGGTGGCGGAACATTTCCTGAATGCGATCGAGTACATATGGTGTTGAATCAATCAATTTTTCAAACAAGTGCGTCGAATTATCAAGCGGCACGATGTGCACACCTTGCTTGCCAACAACCAGAAAAGCGATTGGACGGATGGATACACCGCCACCACTACCACCGCCAAATGGGGAAGCAACCTTTGCGGAATGAGCATGTTCCGTTGTGCTCGATGCGTTATTACCTTTTCCATCACTTACATTAAAATCACTTCCGCCTGCCGCGAAGCCAAATCCAACTTTACTAATCGGCAGAATAACCGTACCATCCGGTGTTTCTACAGGATCGCCAACGATTGTATTGACATCCACCATGCCTTTGATATTTTCCATTGCAGTTTCCATTAATCCTTGAATTGGATGATCTGACATGTGACTTCCCTCCAGTTTCAATAATAAACTATATCCGTTGAGCTTAAGCAGATTAACACAAACAAGTTGTGTCAATGATTAATCAACTTATATAGGTTTTTGATCTAACCATATCATCCCCAAACTTGCAGGACTTATGTAATCAATACAGGGAATCGTTATCGCATGTTCTCGTCGCAGAACCTTAACACCAATACAGTGGATTCAATCTCAGGCTAGTTAAGTTCTGCTTTAACGAGCTTCCTTTTCCGCAATGTGCCTATGCTTCTTCTTTTGCTTTGATTTGCGGCGTTGCTCCCGAAGGAGTTTAATCCACATTCGCCAGCCACCCTCGACCTGCAGCACGCGGGTAAGCAGTCTCATTCCAGCAATTAAGATGGCCGTCATGCGGATTCGCAGTTTGAAATCCAGTTCTGTTCGAAATTCCATCTCGTCGGACCATACCGGAAGAACCTCAAGGTCAGGCACCGTTTTGAAACGCATTTGGTACGTTAAGAAGCCAACAATCATGGACTTAATACTCCATAACCAACCTGTTAGCATTGCTGTGTAAGCAGCATCACCTACACCAACCGCAGTAGACCAAAACAGATTCGTTATATATACTCGTCTGAGCGTCTGTCTGACCCATACTTTCAGAGCCTCTGTTGCTCGAAGCATCACCTTGACTTCTTTTGCCCAGTTTTTTACTTTTCGTTTGTTCACCTGCTCGCTACCCAAAACTTCTCCTCGGGAATGGTTCATGGACTGTTCTGTTTTAAGCAAGAAGCCTTCTTTCATATTTCGGAAAACAATGCTCGGAATTTCGTAATTCATCCGCACGAAGCCATACAGCAGTCGAACATTGATATTTGCGTAGTCATCGCTCTTATGTTTGCGAAATATAACATGAACATGAACATTTGAGATGAGGACTGCGGCAATCAGCAGTGCGATGAACAAACCGATTCCTCCAAGCCAGATCCACACAGGCCTTACCTCCAAGCCCTCAATTCTTATCATGTCTAGTATGGCATTCCTTGCTGGAAAAAATTCACGAATGCCATGAAATCCCCCAATTTTTGCCGAAATGCACCATCGAAATGCCCGATATCGTATACATCATTCCAGACAACTTCACCGCTGTTCTGGAGAAAATACAAAAAGACAACGTGGATCGATCTCCACATTGTCCTTATATGGCTTTAACTATTAGCATTTATTAGGAGGAGGAACCCGAAGAATCATCCTCTGGATCTACAGCGACATCTTCTTCCGGGAATGCTGCTTCCTCTTCAAAATCAAAAACGCTTTGTACGTCAGTATCCGAGACATCCGGCTGATTCATGTCCAACTTGTTGAATAACAACTGCGTTTCTTCCTCCAAGTTTTCCGAATCTTCAAACAAACCCGGTTCGGGAAGATCTTTAATCGAAGCTAGTCCGAAATAATCAAGAAATGACTTCGTTGTTCCGTACAATATCGGGCGTCCAATCGCTTCCGCTCTCCCCACTTCAACAATGAGATCCTTGTTCACGAGTGTATGGATAGCACGCTCCGATTTTACGCCACGAATCTCCTCAATCTCCACCCGTGTAATGGGCTGACGATAAGCTACAATGGCCAAAGTTTCAAGCGCCGCTTGGGATAACGATGTACGTGCAGGAGAGTAAGCTAGCTTCTCAAAATAGGCCGCATGTTCCGGCAATGTTCCGAGTTGCACGACACCTGCAATCTTCAGAATCTGCACACCTCGCCCTTGCCTTGCAAAATCGCCGATCATGTCCTCAATGGCATCCGTAACCAGTTCTACCCGCTGGTCCACAATTTCAGCAATCTGTTTGACACTTAGACCTTCTTCTCCGGACAAAAACAAAAGGCCCTCAATAATCGACTTCAATTTCGGAAAATCCATGATTCGTTGTTTCCCCTCTCCACTCCATAACGATATCCTCAAACAACCGTTCCTGGTAACAAACAATCTGCTTCATCTTCATCAGCTCCAGCACGGCTAGAAACGTAACCACGATCTCATGGCGATATATCTGATCATCCATAAGCTTAGAAAATAACAACCGCCCCCCAGGACCTAAATGCTCCAAGGCACCAATAACTTCACGTATGCGATCCTTGACCGAAATTTCGTCCCTTTTGATGCGGGTGACCGTTGTACGCTTCTCAGCCTTTCGAAGTGCTTTCTGAAACGCCGCGATGAGATCAGAAGTATGCAGACCTTGCACCGGATTCGTTTGTTCCTCCATAGGCATATAAGGTCGCAAATCTTCGGGCTCTTTGGAAAAAATAAGACTGCGTTCCCATTCCCGTTCATGCAGATGCCGCGCTATTCCTTTATATTTGCGATATTCGATAAGGCGTGCAATCAGTTCGGCACGCGGATCATAATCCTCATCTTCCATATAATCATAATCCTCGAAATCCTCGATTACCGGTGGTTTGGGCAGTAAAAGTTTGCTCTTGATGGACAGCAGCGTAGCTGCCATCACCAGAAATTCACTTGTTATATCCAGTTCCAGCTCCTGCATGGAATGCAGATACGCCATGTACTGATCGGTAATATCGCTGATGGGAATATCCTGGATGTCGATCTCAGCCTTATCAATCAGATGCAACAACAGATCCAAAGGCCCTTCAAAAGTCTCCAGTTTGTATGTAACTACCGTCACTAGACGAATCCTCCCGCCAGAAAAATACAAAACCCTGCCAGCCGTCCGAAACCGGTATCCCGATTTCGTCTGCGCAAAGCAGGGCACTACTATTAAATAAGCACTATTTTAGCTGTTTCGTCAAGTTCGCCATTTCAATTGCAGCTGTAGCAGCATCCCAACCTTTATTGCCGGCCTTCGTTCCTGCACGCTCAATCGCCTGTTCAATGTTCTCCGTAGTAACCAATCCAAAGATGGTCGGCACCCCTGTTTTCAGATTAATTGCCGCTACCCCTTTAGCCATCTCGTTGCAGACATAATCATAATGTGTTGTTGACCCACGGATAACCGTTCCGAGTGTGATGACTGCATCGTATTTGCCGCTTTCGGCCATTTTCTGAGCGATAAGCGGGATTTCGAAAGCTCCCGGTACCCAAGCTACATCTACTTCATTATCTTGCACACCGTGACGTTTGAACGCATCCAGCGCCCCGCTAAGCAACTTGCTCGTAATAAATTCATTAAAACGTCCAACTACCACGCCATATTTTAAACCTTCCGATACCAAATGTCCTTCAAAATAGTTAGGCATTATCGTCATCTCCCTGTCGATATATAATGTTATAGGTGCTGCAATTGAACATGTGAAATCTCCAATATTTACATATCACAAAATTATCGTGAGTAGCTGAAATCACTGTTCATTCTGCTCGATATCATCAAACTTGAGCATATGGCCCAATTTGGCTTGCTTGGTGTGAAGGTAAGCTGTATTATCTTCATTCTCCTGCATCTGAATCGGTACACGCTCTACCACTTCCAGACCATATCCTTCCAAGCCTTTAATTTTCCGTGGATTATTCGTTAATAATCGAATCTGACGAACGCCAAGATCCTTCAAAATTTGTGCACCAATCCCATAATCGCGCAGATCAGCAGCAAAACCAAGCTTCAGATTGGCATCCACTGTATCCAGACCTTCTTCTTGCAGCTTGTAAGCCTTGAGTTTGTTGATTAAACCGATCCCACGGCCTTCTTGTCTCATATAGAGCAGTACGCCATTACCTTCATCATGAATCTGCTTCAGCGCCGCATCAAACTGCGGGCCACAGTCACAACGGTGAGAGTGGAACACGTCGCCAGTCAAACATTCGGAGTGAACACGAACCAATACAGGTTTGGAACCGTCAATATCCCCTTTGACCAAGGCAACATGTTCTTTATTATCCACTGCATTCGTATACGCCACTGCCTGGAATTCGCCAAAGTCCGTCGGCATACGCACGGAAACTTCACGTTGCACCAGCTTCTCCTTCTCATTCCGGTAACGAATCATGTCCTGGATACTAATCAGTTTCAGATCATGCTTACGTGCAATCTCCTGCAGATCAGGAAGTCTGGCCATCGTACCATCTTCCTTGATCACTTCACAGATGACACCTGCGGGGTAAGAGCCGCACATGATCGCCAGATCAACTGCTGCTTCCGTGTGTCCGGCACGACGCAACACACCGCCGTCTTTGGCAATGAGCGGAAACATGTGACCCGGCTTGCGAAAATCACTGCTTTTCGCATTCGGATCAATCAAACCTTTAACGGTAATGGAACGCTCATGCGCCGAGATTCCCGTCGTTGTATCTTTGTGATCCACAGAGACCGTAAAAGCTGTGCCATGGAAATCTGTATTCTGCTGAACCATCGGTTTCAAATTTAATTCATCTGCCCGTTGCTGCGTAATGGGAACACAGACGAGTCCTCGACCTTCGGTAATCATGAAATTGATGACCTCAGGGGTTGCTTTTTCAGCCAAAGCAATAAAATCCCCTTCATTTTCCCGATCTTCGTCATCGACCACAATTACGGGTTTACCACGCATCAAATCATAAATAGCTGCCTCAATTGAGTCCAGAATGGATGGCTCGGATTGTTCTGACATCAGCTGCACCTCCTGTTTCCAGTTCTATGTTTTATCCCTGTCTTTCCTATGTTTATGCAAACCCGTGATTGGAGAGAAACTCTTCACTAAGACTGCTTGGCTTGCCTGTTCTCGTTTCCGCATGGCTCTTGCCGTATTGCAACAGATGATCTACATATTTCCCCAAAATATCACATTCAATGTTGACGGTATCTCCTGTCTTTTTGACATTCAAAACCGTTTCCCCAATCGTATGGGGAATAATCGAAACCGTGAAGGAACTTTGAGTCGTCTGTACCACTGTCAAGCTAATCCCATCCAAAGTGACCGAACCTTTTGGAATTAGAAATTTGAAAAGTTCATGGTCACCCGGTCTGATCTCAAAAACAACTGCATTCTGATCCCGAGTAATACTACCGATTACCCCAGTCCCATCCACATGTCCCTGCACGATATGACCGCCGAATCGTCCACCGGACAACATGGCCCGCTCCAGATTAACCTTACTGCCGGACTGAAGCTGATTGAGATTGGTGTGTCGATACGTTTCCGGCATGACGTCTGCGGTAAAACCTCCGCCTTCCAGCGTGGTCGCGGTAAGACAAACCCCGTTAACCGCAACACTGTCACCAATTTTTAGATCGTCCATAATGACAGATGCAGCGATGTTCAGAACCAGGGCCTCACCTTTACGGCCAATGCGCCGGATCTGACCGACTTCTTCCACCAAACCCGTAAACATGCTATCTTCCTCCTATTCTGGCCAAATCGGAATACCGCCAATGCTAATATTATCTCCAACTTGCTCAATTTCCAGCTGATGCAATTGGATTGCCTGACTCATGCGCTCTACGCCTTCAAAACGGAAACTTCCCGGAGTATCATATCCACCCACAATCTTGGGAGCGATAAACATCAGTAAACGATCTACGAGCCGTGCTTCCAGCATTGCACCATTTAGTGTACCGCCGCCTTCTAGCAGAATCGAGCCAATATCCCGCTCTCCCAGTTTGCTCAGCCCATGTAGCAAATCTACGCGTGGTCCAGGCCCACAGCGAATAACTTCAACACCGTAAGCCTCGAGTCGCTCAGCCGCTTCCTGGCTAGCCTCATCGGTTGTAAGCACCCAAGTTGGCGCAAGTCCGTCCTTGACCATTTTGGAGCCTACAGGCAACCTCAGCTTGGAATCCACAACGATCCGTACCGGACTGATGCCTTCTACCTGCAAACGAGTCGTCAGCTCTGGATTATCGGCGATTACCGTATCCACGCCAACCATAATGCCTTGATGACGATGACGAAGCGCATGCACGATCTCACGCGCCAGTTCGTTGGAGATCCATTTGCTGTCCCCGCTACGCGTAGCAATTTTTCCATCCAGCGTAGAAGCTGTTTTGAGGGTAACAAAAGGAAGGCCTGTTGTAATAAACTTGATAAACTTTTCATTCATACGTCTTCCGCGTTCGCGCAAAACACCCACTTCAACTTCGATGCCTTGTTGACGCAACATACTAATGCCTGTACCAGAAACCTGCGGATTCGGATCTTCACAACAAACCACCACCCGTTTAACCTTCTCATGGATCAAACGTTCGCTACAGGGTGGCGTTTTGCCATAGTGACTGCAAGGTTCAAGCGTTACGTAAACGGTACTACCCTCCGCGTCGCTTCCAGCCATATTCAAGGCATGCACCTCTGCATGGCCTGTACCTCGTTTCAGATGGCTTCCTAGACCAACAACACGTCCTTCTTTAACAACGACACATCCCACGACAGGATTAATTCCAGTCTGTCCTTGTGCCCGTTCTGCCATATCCAGTGCTAACGCCATATAAAATTCATCATTGATCATTTCCATATCCGTTCACCCCACGGTTATAATCTTGAACTAAAAAATCCCCACCGAACAATCTGTTCAGGTAGGGATGATGGAAGACTACTGTCATCAGCAGGAGAGATGAAACACACCAATACCGACACTTCACCAAAACCAGTTAACAGGTAAGTGAAAACAAACACATACCTTATTGCATACCCATTCGAGCTATAGAATGATATACAAAAAATCAGGTGAAGAGTTTCTATATAACGGTATTATGTACCAGAAAACTCATTATAAACAAGCCTTCCACACATATCATCCAAACGAGCTGAATGCTATGCGACATCACTCCTGCGGAGTGTAACCACACCGGCTTACACCCACTCCTTCTCCCATCCAGACTATACTGTCGGTTCTGGAATTACACCAGATCAGCCATCTGCTATAAGCAGACAGGTCACGGACTTTGCCATATCGGTGGAAAATAATATCCCCAACACGCATCACCGCCGGTAGGGAATTACACCCTGCCCTGAAGGATCGCTTTCGTTATTAATTGGATGTTAGCACTTTAATGTCAAAAAATCAATTCATTTTTGTTTCTTTTTGTCACATACTAACTTTTAATAAGCATTTATATTACAAAATCCGCATCTCATACAAGACACGGACGTCATCTACTATTGAAAAACTAAATCTAAAGGTTTGGAAAACACCAGCTTGCCATGTGCCTCAAATCCTTCGCAGCGTGGAACGGAACACTCTCAGGTTTGGGCTGGGAAGCATTAGGTGCTGGCATATCGCGGGCTACTCTTCTAACCCAACTGGTCGAGTCGATTCCAATGGCCGAACACTGCCAGCGCTCATCCGGCCTTGGACGAACGGTCAGAATAAGGTCTTCTTTTCCCGGCATATCGGGGAACACGCCATCCAGATATTCAACAATGGTACGTTTGTCCTTCACTTCATGACAATATACAGTAACCCAAGAACCACTAAGTACTTTCACTGCATATACGTCTCCAGGCTGCACTTCACCTGTACCGGCATCCGGAGATTTTTTCGGCACCTTCGCCTTGGCACCTACACCTCGTCTACTTTCAAATAAACCAATAACGGTCTCACTCGCCAGTGGATTCGGTTCAGGCTTGTTCTCTAACGATACATCACTGCAATCGAATTCACCAAAGATCAGGTTCAAATTGTGCTCGTTGATTCCTACAGATGAATCCCACCATGCCAAGGGAGCTTGTACCTCAACCCGGGTATTAGGTCTCTTGTCGCGTTCTGCATATGAGGTGAAGGCTGTAATCATTCCTGGCTGTTCTGGCGTGTCCAGGATGCCGATCAGCGCCAGCGTTTCAAGCAAATCGCGGTAAACATATACTTTTTTCGTAGGCAGGAGTTGTTCTTTTTTGAGCGCATCCGCAGCCTTGCTGTACCGAGTTTTAGGTGGCAGATTACGCAGCACCGTTAACACCGCGCGCAACGTCCAGCGATCATACTCATTAGGAACAGGAGGCTCCTGCGAAGCAGCCATCTCTCTCAGAGCGAGTACATGTCCAAAGATATCTCCATCAAGCGGTGTACCGTTGGTCATTCGCCAGTACCACTGAAGCGAAGTATCTACTCCGTCATTCACATCCAAACCACAGATCTGGCACTTACGACTGGAAGGATATGGACTATATTCATGGTCAGGTATGCTGGTTGCAATCAGTTTTCCTGCAAGAAGTGAACGCCAGATCATTGGCGCTGACCATAGAGAAGCCACAAAAGCCTGAGCAGCCTCCTGAAGTGTCCAACGCTCAGCCAATGTTCTCAGTTCTCGGATCGTATCCTCATGCTGCGGTCTTTCAAAGTGATTAGGCTCATGTCCAGTAGCCTCTAGTGCCTGTAATTGTTCCGCCGATACGTCCTCTGGTACATTGTGTCTTGAAGCACGCAACTCCTCGTCCCAAATCGTGCTCTCACTATAAATATGTTGAAGTAATTTCAGTTGCTGTACAACATCTAAAGTCAAAGTAACAACATCCTTTCACAGTAGTTCTGAAAACATGTAAGTTTGTAAGCTCAGTATATCCAGTGCGCTGCCAAACCTCATGTATTCGGTTTCAACAGTCTGTACCTAGCTAGAATAACCCACGAACTACTTGTCCCGCCAGTTCCTTTAAGCTTATTTTTAGTAACACTACGCAAGGCAATGATGCATTTGGTTGTAAAAACACAAAACCCCTGGTACTTCCGTAATAGGAATATACCAGGGGTTCACTCAATTGATGTGAATCATGCGTTGCAGTTTAAATTAAACTTCTACAACTTCAACAGTTTCCATTTTGTCGCGGCCTTCGAATGCATCAACAAACTCCATACCTTTGCTTACTTTACCAAATACAGTATGTTGTCCGTCCAAATGTGGCTGTGGTTGGTAGCAGATGTAGAACTGGCTTCCGCCTGTGTTGCGGCCAGCATGTGCCATCGCAAGTGTTCCACGCTCATGTTTGTTCGGGTTGATCTCACAGTTGATTGTGTAACCAGGACCGCCAGTACCGGAACCGCTAGGGCATCCACCTTGAGCTACGAAGCCCGGAATTACACGGTGGAAAACGAGTCCGTTATAGAAACCGGAGTTTGCCAATTTTTCAAAGTTTGCTACGGTGTTTGGAGCTTCTTGATCGAACAGGTCAATCAGAACTTCTCCGCCGTTTGCCAATTTAATTTTCGCTTGTTTCGCCATATGTAAATGACTCCTTTCAATTTTGAGCAAAAGTAATTGTGATGCAATACCAAACTTGTGGTCAAGCATTACAGCACTTTTCTTAGTGTACACCGAAAAGGGCCGAATCGCAAAAGAAAGAGCTATATTTTTGATTTTCTACTCTCAAATACAAGCCTTCAAGCGTGCCAAACAGCTACAATGTCCATGACAAAGGACGGAAGGGGCAAGCCCATTCCGTCCTCATCTAGCGCTATAGGAACTTGAATTAACGAGTAACTGGCTGTTTGCCAATACGCGCTGGCACGAGGTCGTTTTGGATAATGTCCTGATATGACTCACGACGTACAACCACATCACCTTGACCATCTTTGACAAACACAACCGCCGGACGACGAATCCGGTTGTAGTTACTTGCCATGGAGTAGTTATATGCCCCTGTGCAAGCTACGGCAAGCAGATCACCGCTCTCCACTTTTGGCAGATCCAGATCCCATATCAACATGTCACCGCTCTCGCAGCATTTCCCCGCTACAGATACCGTTTCTGTTGCCGCTTCGTTTGCACGATTTGCCAGTACGGCCTCATACTTGGACTCATACAATGCAGGGCGTGGGTTATCCGTCATCCCGCCATCTACTGCTACATATTTACGCACGCCGGGGATGTCTTTGCTCGTTCCAACGGTGTACAGCGTTGTGCCTGCTTCACCTACGATGCTACGGCCTGGCTCGACCCAAATTTCAGGCACTGCATAGCCGATTTGCGCAAAATGATTTTTTACCGCATCGGTAATGGCCTTCACATACTGAGCCACTTCAAGCGGCGTGTCACCGTCAATATAACGGATTCCGAATCCGCCGCCCAGGTTTACGACTTTGAATGCCACATTCAGGCGCTCGTATACACTTGCTGCAAATTCAGCAACACGTTGAACCGCCATCTGGAATCCTTCAACCTCAAAGATCTGGGAGCCGATGTGAGAATGTACACCAAGCAATACCAGATTGGACTGTTTGGATGCGAGTTCAATAGCTTCGAATGCTGTACCGTTGCCGATATCAAAACCGAACTTGGAGTCCGTTTGTCCTGTCGAAATATATTCATGCGTATGCGCCTCAACACCTGGCGTTACACGTAGTAGGATGTTAACTTTACGGTTTTTGTCCGTTGCGACAGCTTGGAGCAGATGCAACTCGTTAAAGTTGTCAACCACGAAGCATCCAATTTCAGCGTCAAGCGCCATTTCGATCTCTTCGAGCGTTTTGTTATTGCCGTGGAAATGAATGCGTTCTGCTGGGAACCCTGCTTGCAATGCAGTGAACAGTTCGCCGTCAGAGACAACGTCCAGAGAAAGACCTTCCTCTGCTGCCAGAGCACACATCGCCATAACACAAAATGCTTTGCTTGCATATGCAACTTGGAAGCCCAAACCTGAAGCGCGGAATGCTTCCATGTACTCTCTGCAGCGCTCGCGAACCAATTGCTCGTCCACAACATAGAGCGGTGTTCCAAATTGCTCTTTCATATCCGTAACGTCTACTCCACCAATCTCCAGGTGACCTTGCTCATTTATTCTACTTGTACCGTGTAAATACATCGTTTGCATTCCTCACTTTTTGTATACTGGAACAGTTACTATTCCATTGATTTTACACCAGTATATCAAATTAAGCCGGGAGATGAATGGATTTTTCGGCACATCATTTGTGTTTTTTACCTTTTCGCAATTCACCGTCGGGATCTTCGGACATCTTGGTGTTGTCACGTGTTTTGTTGAATGATGGACGTTTCTTGCTGACAAGCAATGGAACTCTGAACAAGAAGTTGCCAAATGCCTTTGCATTAAAAGGTATAAATGGCCAAAGATAAGACGAGTTATATGAACGGTGAATGGTCAACGCCACAACCAGCAACGTAGTTCCAACGACCAGACCCGGCACCTTAAATATCGCAACTGCAATGAGCAGTAGCAGCCTGACCAGTCGATTCGCGAGTCCTAACTCGTAACTCGGTGTAGCAAACATTCCGATTGCCGCAATAGCCATGTAGAGCACAACCTCATTGACAAAATAGCCCGTTTTCACCGCGATATCTCCGACCAGTATTGCCGCAATTAGACCCATGGCGGAAGCCAGCGGCGTAGGCGTATGAACCGCAGCCATCCGTAATAAGTCTACGCCCAGCTCAATGAGCAGAAATTGCAAAATAATCGGTAATTTCACATTTTCTTGTGGGCCGATGAAATCCAAACCAATCGGTTTGAGCGAAGGTTCGATAACCATCAACATCCATAGTGGCAGTAGAAACAGAGAGATCAAGATGCCTGCAAAACGCACCCAGCGCAGATAGGTTCCCATAAGGGCAGTTTGTCTGTTCTCCTCTGCATGCTCGCATAGATCAAAAAAAGTCGTCGGCAAGATCATTACACTGGGGGATGTATCTACAAAAATAACGACTCGTCCTTCCAGCAAGTGGGATGCGGTAACGTCAGGACGTTCCGAATAACGAACAAGGGGAAATGGATTCCATCCTTTGTTGATGATCGCTTCCTCCAACTGTTTATCGGCAGCCGGAATACCGTCGATATCGATCCGTTGTATTTTTTCCTTTACCGAATCCACCTGCACCTTATCCACTATATCGTCAATATAAACCACACAAACATCGGTTTGGGTTCTCCGTCCTACCTGCATAAGTTCAAACTTTAGTCCGGGGTCCCGTATTCTACGGCGCACCAGCGCTACATTGGTCAGTAATGTCTCGGTAAAACCATCCCGTGAACCACGAACCACGCGTTCAAGCGAAGGCTCTTCGGGGGATCGAACCGGATAACTCCGAGTGTCCATAATAAGCACAGACCGGTCTCCCTCTACAAACATGGCACTCATGCCCATGAGCACCTTGCTAATGACAGCACTCATCTTCTCCACTCGTTCTACCTGTATATGAGGAATATAACATTCGAAATAGGACTTGAGTGCGTGCTCTGATACTTGATCCGGCGTCAGATAGGTTAATCTTTTCAATACTTCGAGCAAAATCTCATCTTTGGCAAAACCCGTGAGTAACAGTAATCCCACATGTTTGCCGCCAAGTACCATTTCCCTCATATCCACATCAAACGACTCGCCAAGACCGATCACTTGTTTTAACGTGTTTTTGTTATCACTCATACGCGGGGAGATGTTATCGTTATGTTGCCAATAAAGAACAGATTCTTCAATACTGTCGGACATCTCGTTTTGCTTTTTTTTCTGGTACGCCTTCTTTTCTTCTTCCTGCCGGATCTCGTAAGCAGACTTGTGCAACATGTCTTCCGTTATACCATCACCTTGTTCATGACCCGTTTGATTCGTATGTTCGTCCATGTCCATTCCATCCTCCTTTAACCTGTCACGCTGCTTACCGTTGGTATATAAAAAAGTCAAACAATGAACCTGTCATTTTCCCTAGAATCATCGCGAGCAACAGTCCAAACAAATACGACCTCATACCCAGCCTTTTAGCCAGAACGGGTAGTACGTTTAATACTTCTGTCAGAGCGGCAGCCAGCAGACCAATAAAAACGCCGCAGAACAGTCCGACGATCGGGCTAAGCAACATAACGCCATGCATTTTCCAATGCCAGAAATCGGCTACCGTGCCAAGTAGCGAACCTCCAATGAGAGCACCCTCGTACCAATGCGTTTTGTCATAGGACTGTGTCACTTGAGCCAGTCTCGGAATCATGTCGAGTACAAGAATAAGCGCAATAACACCACTCCCCACAGCGATTCCCCCGGCAATGCCAAGCACAATGCTGATCGCTCCGTTAAGCACGCTCATCGTCGTTCAACTCCCGTTGATTCTGCTTATGCATACGTTCGGTTTCTTCAATGACGACAAATTGGTCTACATTTTGCTGGTAAAGGAACATTTCCACTTCGAGCGGTGTTGGCTCTTCATTCCACTTTTTCTTAAATAGATGGTTGAAAAATACCGCCATGCCGAAGCCGATCCCAAGGGAATAGGCGAGCTGAAATAAGTACGGATGCTCATCCCGGTGTCCTGTCAGCATCTCTACGATGCGAATCTGTACTTCCTGCATATTTACGTCTGCGTGAAAATTCATAATGGTCAGTGCTGAACCGAAGAACAGCAGCAACCATACCAGAATAAACAAAGATTTCGAAGCCTTACCACTACCTGCCATTACTTCAACTAACGTATGCCCGGACCCCATCAACTCCACATTCACATCCGGCAGAAGTTGCCGAATCCGGGGAATAATCTGCAAGATGTCAATAAGGATCAGGTTGCCGTCCTCCGGTCCGGGCTGCAGCAGTTCAAGTTCCAGTAACCTGTTTTCCTGTTCCTCGGATGAGGCCAGGACGTGGGCAATATCCCGCAGTTTGACCGCTCGCCCTCTCTGAATGCGAATCCGGCTGCGCATGCGGACGTAGACCGTGGGAGTGGGTGTCTGGGACATCCACAGCACTCCTTTACTGCGTAATTTAGGTTAGTATTTGAAGAATGTGCAAATTTATTACATTTAAGTTGGAAAAGAGTGTGGAGGGAGCGCTGGACGCTCCGGGATGGATCAGTATCGGGCGCTGGTTATCCCCGGATTTCTCGTTTTCTCCTTTTCAAGGAGGAAATCCCGTGATAAACGCGCTCGCTTCGCTCCTTTTACCGATTCCTTCCCTCCGCTGGCTTGCCTCCCTCTTGTTCCAAACGAAATGTAAGAATCTTGCGGGGGGTGGGCAGGGGGAAGAATGTAAGCTAGTGCATCGAAGAAAAAAACATAGGGGCACTGGACGCTCCGGGATGGATCGGTATCGGGCGCTGGTTATCCCCGGATTTCTCGTTTTCTCCTTTTCAAGGAGGAAATCCCGTGATAAACGCGCTCGCTTCGCTCCTTTTACCGATTCCTTTCCTCCGCTGGCTTGCCTCCCTCTTGTTCCAAACGAAATGTAAGAATCTTGCGGGGGTGCGCAGGGGGATAAAAGCTGGAGATCTTTTCGTGGATGAAAAGAGTGTGGAGGGCGGTGGGCGCTCTAGATGGGGTCGGCTTTGGAAGAAATTAAAAAGGCAAGCCGATATAGTTCAGCTCGCCCTCTTCTAAGTGACAATTCATGAACCCTAACCATTAACTACGTATCTCTTTCTTCTCATCTTGCCTCCCCTTCTGTTCCTCCCTTCGATACTGTAAAGGCGTTCTTTTCATCATTTTTCGGAACTGTTCGATGAAGTAGCTGCTACTGTTGAACCCAACCTCGTAAGCGATTTCGGTGACACTGCGCTGTGAGAAACGTAGCAGCTCTGTACTTTTTCGAATTCGATAATCCAGCACATATTGCATCGGTGTCGTACGCAGTATTTGCTTAAAGGTTCTGCATGTCTCTGCACGACTTAACTGACCTACCTTTGCGATATCCTCCAGCCTGAGCTGTTCAGTATAGTTTTGATGAATCCACATCAGCATCTGTTTTATACGCCGATCTCGGATCATCTCTGTTTCGTTATGTTCCAGAAAGTAACCATTCTTGATTAGGCCTTTCCAGATCTCCAGCACAGCTGCTGCAACGTTCAATTCATAATAAGGAGCCTGCTTTTCAATCTCCTGTCTCACAGCCGAGATGTTTCCAAGTACCTGCTCTCCCCATGAGTTAGATTTCTCAATCATTAGAAATGGTAAATTCGTTGCAGTTACATATGGATGTACGTATTTCATGTAAAGCTCGGCAGATACCAGTGATTGCGGAGCCACATTCAAACAAAGATACATACCCTGCTCCTCCGCACTAAAATTCTCTGCCATGTGCATCATCCCGCTGTTGATAAACAGCCCATTTCCTTGTGAGACCGCTACTTGCTGTTCATTAATATGAAATAACACCTTACCTTGAATAACAGCTACAAACTGCAATTCATCATGCCAGTGCAAAGGAATATACCCTTGTACATGCTCGGATATAGTTGTCTTGTAACAAGCGATAGACAGATCATCAGTACGATGTTCTGTCATTTCCTTTAGCTGTGGATTGATGCCAAATTTTATTTTCCTCATCATTCTCATCTCAATATTGTTATATTTTTTGTGTAATTCTTGATATTAATCAAATCAATTCTGTCTTACTATATCACTATTCTTATATTTAAGGCGAGGCGAATAAACATGAAATCAATAGTGTCAACACCCAAGTTCAAAGGTATACTTCTGGTTTTGACAGGAGCTACTTGTTGGGGTATCGGAGGAACGGTGGCTCAAAATCTATTTCAAATGCACCATATCGATGTTAATTGGTATGTAACCGTGCGATTGTTATGTGCCGGCATCCTTCTCCTTTTACTGCAATTATTTACACCTAGCCGTTCACAGATTCTTGAAGTTTGGAAATCGAAACAAACAGCCCTGCCATTTATTATCTTTGGCTTGGTCGGCATGTTGGCTGTACAGTACACTTACATGGCTTCCATTGATCACGGCAATGCGGCTGTCGCCACACTTTTGCAATATCTTTCTCCTGTCATGATCATGGTATATATGGTATTGCGCAAACAATCCACACTTACAGCCAAACTTATAATCTGCGCTGCTCTGGCGCTTTTGGGATGTTTTCTTCTGCTTACAAATGGCTCTCTGCATCAGTTATCCGTCTCGCAGCCAGCAGTGATCTGGGGATTGTTATCTGGTGTATCTGCTGCATTTTATACATTGTATGCGGTCAGATTACTTAACGAATTTGATTCTCTCGTGGTCGTTGGTTGGGCCATGGTGATTGGTGGAGTGGGTATGAGCTTTGTTCATGCGCCATGGAAGATCCACCTTACACTGCTGACATCAGAGACCTATAGTTATTTGTTGTTTTCCATATTGATTGGAACGTTACTCGCATTCTGGTTCTACATTGCCAGCCTGAAATACCTCACGCCTCAGGAGACCAGCTTGTTAGGGAGCGCCGAACCTTTGGCGGCAGTGGGTACCACAGTTCTTTGGCTGAATGAGCCCTTCGGTATCTATCAATGGTTAGGTACTGGCTGTATTATCTTTTTAATTGTCATTTTACAGTTCAAACGTTCGTCCTCCGTGTCCGCATAAAATATTAAAACGACAAATAACCTCATCGCTAAATAACGCGAATTGAGGTTGTTAGTTGTCGTATCATGATGAATCCATACCCATACCGGCGGATGGAATCATCCCTGAATCAATCCTGAATCACTGCGCGATTTGATCGCGAATAGATTGCAGTATTTTTTTCTCCAACCGTGAGACCTGCACTTGGGATATCCCCAGCCTGCTTGCCACTTCGGATTGAGTCTGATCCCTGTAATACCGAAGGTATACGATAAGTCGCTCCCGTTCACTCAGGCCGCCGATTGCTTCATTCAGCGCCAGCTTGTCGAACCACTTCTCCTGAGACTCATCCGCGATCTGATCCATCAGTGTAATCGGATCACCATCATTCTCGAATACCGTCTCATGAATGGAGGTTGGCGGTTTATTAGCCTCCTGGGCGAATACCACTTCCTCCGGGGTAACCCCGAGTTCAGCGGCAACTTCCTTAATTGTGGGCAATCGATCCAGATGTTTGGACAGCTCATCCCTCTTTTTGCGGACTTTATTGGCCATCTCTTTCAGCGAACGACTGACCTTCAAGGTTCCGTCATCCCGCAGGAAACGCTGAATCTCACCAATAATCATCGGTACCGCATACGTCGAGAACTTCACGTCATAACTGAGATCGAACTTGTCCACTGACTTGAGCAGGCCGATACAACCAATCTGGAACAGATCCTCCGGTTCATATCCCCTGTTCATAAAACGCTGCACGACGGACCAGACGAGTCTGATGTTGCAGTTCACCAGCGTATCCCGTGATTCATGGTCACCCGACTGACTGAGCGCAATCAGCCGTTTGACCTCGGCATCGTCCAAATAGGTCTGTGAAGATGGTTTCACTTCAGCATCCATAAGAACACCAACCCCTAATTATACAATGCTTTCTTGGATTCAATCCTTTTTTTCATCTTGATGGAGGTGCCTCTGCCGGGCTCACTGCTGACTTCGAATTCATCCATAAAATTTTCCATGATCGTAAATCCCATGCCCGACCGCTCAAGTTCGGGTTTGGACGTATACAGCGGCTGTTTGGCCAGTTCAAGATCCTCGATGCCTTCACCGCGGTCCTCTACAATGATCGTGATCATATCGTCACGAATCTCGGCCTGAATCGTCACAACACCTTCGGGATTGTTATTGTATCCGTGGATGATGCTATTGGTCACCGCTTCCGAGACAACCGTTTTGAGATCACTAAGCTCGTCCATCGTGGGATCAAGCTGAGAGATAAAAGCCGCAACGGTAACCCGTGCAAACGATTCGTTCTCCGACTTGGCCGCAAATTGCAGATTCATGAAATTTGCCCCTGTTCCTTCATTCATGAGACGACCTCCAGACCTGAGAGAGCAGTGCCCTCATTTTCGTAAATCGGCATGATCTTGAACAATCCCGACATTTCCAGCAAACGGTATACCGGCGGATTTACATCACAGACGACCATTTTGCCGCCTTTATTTTTGATCAACTTGTATCTTCCCAAAATAACACCTAGGCCTGAACTGTCCATAAATTCGAGGTCTTTCAAACTCAGCACCAGATGTTCACATTGTCTGCGCTGTATCGCTTCATCCATCTGCATACGTACCATGTCAGCTGTATGGTGATCCAGCTCCCCGGATAATCGCACAATCAAAATCCCGCGGTGATGCTCCATGTCCACATTCAAATTCACGTTTGCCCACTCTCCTCCCTGTCTTAGAACAAGGTTTTCTACGTTGCCAAAGGCTTTTCCTGCCCCCCGACAAAACTAGAAGAAAACCCCTATTTAACTACAAAAACCGTTCCAGCCCCAAGGAGAATGGCGCTTCCTGCCGCTTAATCAAACAAGTTCGAGGTTGTGCGCTTGAACAGCTTCCACCAGCCTGCCTTACCCACGTCTTGCGGAGCCTGAATATCAAACTCTTTAATTACCTCGTTGCCTTGATATACGACGAGTTTACCTACACTCTGACCCGCCTTAATCGGAGCCTTCACTTCTTTGGCTACAATCAGCTCATGCCGGATATCTGTCGACTTGGCTCCTTTGCGCATCAGAACACTGTAGTTTTGCGCAGCATTCAGCTGCATCTCCGCGACATCACCTTTTTCAATCTTCAGACTGCCCAGAAGATCACCTGCTTTGTAAAGTGCCTTCATCGTGTATTGAGCAAATGCATAATCAAACATAGAGGAAACTTCACTGTTCCGAGTCTTTGTATTCGGCTCACCAAGGACTACCGCAACGACACGCAGCCCATCTTTAGAAGCTGTAGCCGACAGACAGAATTTCGCTTCGGAAGTGTACCCCGTTTTCAAACCATCTGCCCCTTGATAGAAACGCACCAGTTTGTTGGTATTCACGAGCCAGAACGGCTTTTCGGAATCTTTACGCAAGTAGTCCTGATATGCACCCGTGTACTTCGTAATGCCCTGATGTTTTAGCAGTTCGCGACTCATCACCGCGATATCGTGCGCAGAGGAATAATGATTATCCACCGGCAGTCCGTTCGCATTGGCAAAACGTGTATCCTTCATGCCCAGCTCCTGCGCACGCTCGTTCATCATCTGTACAAAAGCCTCTTCCGAGCCAGCAAGCTTCTCGGCCATTGCTACAGATGCATCATTGCCGGAGGCCATGGCAATACCTTTTAACATATCATCCACGCTCATCTCTTCCCCAGGCTCCAGAAAGATCTGTGAGCCCCCCATAGACGCCGCATATTCACTCGTTCTTACCTTATCCGTTAACTTCAGTTTGCCTGAACTAATCGCTTCCATGGTAAGCAACATGGTCATAATTTTCGTTATACTCGCCGGAGGCAGCTGATCATGACTGTTTTTCTCATAAATAACAGTTCCCGTATCTGCATCCATCAGAATGGCTGAACGTGCTGATGGAGCCAAATCCGCCCCGCCAGCAGCCTTGGGTGTTTCCTCAGCCAAAGCAGAAGATGCCATTACAGGTAGCAGCATACAAAGGGTCATGAACGATGCCATTATTCTTTTTTTCACTAGGTTCCCTCCTCAAATGAATAGCGTGGTGGTAAGTCCTCGCATGTACTGCTATCCATTGTCGGCGGGTTTGAAGTAAATTATTCCAATCTCAGCAGGTTTTCCCTAACTTTTTTTTACTATATAAGTTGAACTAAAAACTTTACACGGTCCACTCCGATGACAGAATAACCTGGAGAGTAGCGGTTATCCCCAGATTTTTTGGATTCCCTTTTCCAAAGGGGAAAATCCGGTGATAAAGGCGAAGCCTATGCTTCCGATGTAGCTTTCTTTCAGAAAACTTTCAGCTCCGCTTTTTCAGGTTTTTTCTGTCCTCTCCGTTATTGTGTAAAAGAATAGTTCAACTTATATAAGAAGAAAATTATTTATAGAATTTACCTATGTTATTTATCATTTATATATATTTCCCCTATGAGTGATATCAGATTATGATGTGTATGTCACAATTGAAATAACTTAGGAGGATGATTCCAATGTCTTTTTATAATAAAAAAGTCCATTTCATAGATGGCAGGCTAGCTGATCTAACTATATACCGAGGAAAGATACTGCTTGTTGTAAACACGGCCAGTAAGTGTAGCTACGCTCGTCAATTTGAGACCCTTCAACAGTTGTACGAAAAGTACCAGCGTTACGGTTTCGAGATTCTAGCGTTTCCGTGTAATCAGTTTAATGAAAAAGAGCCAGGGGACAATTCGGAAGTGAAAGCTCATTGTGAAAAGCAATTGAAGTTAACGTTCCCGTTATTTGAAAAAATTGATGTCAGGGGCGTGAACGCTCATCCGATCTTTCAGTTTTTAACCAATCAAGCACCATTTCTAGGCTATGACACCGAAACGGCTAGCGGAGAATGGATGCACCATTTTCTAAACGAAAAATTCCCTGATATCTACAAGGGTGATGGGATCAAGTGGAACTTCACTAAATTTTTAATTGATCAGAACGGTCAGGTACGAGGAAGATTTGAGACAACGACGGAACCATTTGACATTGAACCAAGCATTCAATCATTGCTCTCCATCTAAAGTGAATATCATCATTCTCATATTTCATATTATAAAAAAAGGAACAGCTCATTGAGCAAACATCATTCAATGAATTGTTCCTTATTAGGTCCTTCAAACTAAAGATCGTTTTTGTTCATCTTCAGTTCAACATTACATCTTAGGAATAACCGCCAGCACGAGCGCCAAGAAAGCTTCACGTACACGCTCCGTCGTTTCCATTACCTCATCATGTGACAAAGGTTGATCCAAGATCCCCGCTGCCATGTTACTGATGCAAGAAATGCCGAGCACTTCAATGCCCGCATGACGCGCTACGATCACTTCGGAAACGGTGGACATGCCTACTGCATCGGCACCGAGGGTACGAAGCATTCTGATCTCTGCTGGAGTTTCGTAATTAGGGCCAAGCAGACCTGCATACACACCTTCTTGCACATTAAAACCTTGAGTTGCGGCTGTATCTTTAGCAAGTGCACGCAAACGACGGCTGTAGGCTTCGGATAAATCCGGGAAGCGTACGCCAAGCGCAGCATCATTCGGACCAATTAGCGGGTTTTTGCCAGTCATATTCAAATGATCGGAAATGAGCATCAAGTCGCCTGCTTGATAAGAAGTATTTACGCCACCAGCTGCATTCGTTACTAGCAGACTACTCACGCCCAGCTCTTTCATGACACGTACCGGGAATGCCGTTAATTCCGGGCCGTATCCTTCGTACATATGAAAGCGGCCTTTCATCATCACAACCGGACGGCCTTGAATCGTACCAAGCAACAGTTCGCCTTCGTGTCCTTCTACAGTGGACACCGGAAAATGCGGAATATCCTGGTACGCAATGTTAACGCCATCCTCAATTAGTTCAGCCAGAACGCCGAGCCCTGACCCGAGAATCAAACCGACTTCCGGTTTGATGGAGCTTTTGCTTTGAATGTAGGCTGCCGCCTCTGCAATCATCTGTTGGTTTAGTGTTGTCATAAGATGTTGTTCCTCCTTGATTAGTAACGAACCGTTTAAGATTCAGCAAGGTTGTCATGTCTACGCCTGTGTTGGCGTAAGAAATCAGAAATTTAACATGCAACCCGCGTATGTATAACGGCGTTGGTTGGTTTCAAATATAAGTTAACTTAAAACGCTAAAGATGCAAACCATGCGTTAAGCTTTATTTTGCACGTGGATGATGGGTCTCATAAATTTCTTTCATCGTCTTGCGCCCATGCTGACTGTATTGCTGTCCGGGCTGTTCGACATGACCAAGCATGTCCTGAACCGCACGAGTGTCAGCTCCGTTTGCAATGAGATGAGCTGCAAATGAATGGCGAAGTGTGTGCGGTGTAATCTCACCCGAGATCCCCGCGTCCACAGCAGATTTTTTCAGCAACTTCCAGAATCCCTGACGGGTTAATCGTCTGCCGGATACATTCACAAATAATGCCTGCTCGTCCGTTCCTGCTTTAAGCAATTGTTCACGGAACTCGTCTATATATACGCTCGCCCAGTGGGCAGCCGGTGCACCAATCGGAAGAATGCGCTCTTTCCCCGCTCCGCCGCAACGAATGAAGCGCATCCCAGGCTGTACATCCCGTACATCCAGCGCAATCAGTTCCGATACCCGAATGCCCGTAGCGTATAACAACTCCAGCATGGCTCGATCTCGAACGCCTTGGGGCGAGCTGACATCTGGAGAAGCAAGCAACAGTTCGATCTCCGGAATCGTAAGAACTTGGGGAGGTGTCTTGTCAGCCTTGGGTGCTTCCACATCAAACGTAGGATCCTGTACAATCTCGCCGCGCCGCATCAGAAAATGGAAATACGATCGCAAAGACACGATGCTACGAGCAATCGTTGCATTCGCACGGCCGTCCTGTTTGAGCTGACCCACAAATAACACAACATGTGTTCGTCTAACCTCACTCGCCTCGCGGATTCCATATTCCTTTTTCACAAATTCAACGAACTTGTCCACATCTCGAAGATAGGATTCCAGCGTACTGCTCGACATCCCTTTATCTTCTTCCAGGTATAAAGCATAGGCGTGTATGGTCTGATTCATGTACAACACTCCTCATCTGACAGCAATGCCAAACGGCAGGCTGCTTCCGTATTTGCATCCCTGACTGTCGGAGCTACTCTTCACGCCTTCAGCTACTCACCGTACCAATAGAAGAGACGAAGCCGCTCCGCCATCGTAGGACGTGCTTCTCCAGTGCCTGGCCAATCCGTTTCCTGAAATACCTTAACCGCATTGCCCGTTGGCATCTGATACTGATCCACAGGTGAAATCCAGCCGTTAAACAGATCGAGTACGTGGTAGAAAAGATACACCAGCGCAGCAAAAAACACTATAAATCGTATAAAACGGAGCCCTCTCCGCACAGATATAATCATTGGAACTGTCCCCTCCCGTATTTCAAGTCCAGTATCGTTCTTGAAACAGGGTATGTCCAAATGTCCGGGAATATGCCTTGACGAGCGAACCATAAGCCAGGTTCGTGACCAAAAAAGCTCCCCCGTCAAAACCGCCGGTGAGAGCTTGAAGATAGGCTATGTTATTCTTCATCTTTGGGCTTTTGTTCATTTTTAGCTTTGCAACGATAACAAATTCCATGAAAGTCCAGTCGGTGATCTACTACCGAAAAGTTAAATTCCCGCTCCAGTCGTTCTTCAAGCGGTCCAAGCCAGTCCTCACGTATTTCATCCATACTTCCGCATTGCACGCAGATTAAGTGATGATGGTGATGCTTGGATGTATCTCCGCGCAGATCATAACGCGCTACACCGTCGCCGAAGTTGATTTTCTCTACAACATGCAACTCACTCAATAGTTCGAGGGTACGGTACACGGTTGCCAGACCGATTTCGGGAGCCTTTTCTTTAACGAGCATGAATACATCCTCTGCACTCAGATGATCTTCTTCATTCTCTAAAAGTACTCTTACGGTGGCTTCCCGCTGGGGCGTTAATTTATAACCTTGGGACTGTAGTTGCTGCTTAATTTTATCGATCCGTGCTTCCATTTTCTCCCTCCCCCTAGGAAATCATTGCACACTGCAACTTAACCCACTCTTTTCATTATAGGGGGAGTTCAATATCAAAGTCAACATTTTAGGACATGTAGTACAAGCTAGACAGGAAGTAGCATCGGCGTGACCCAGCGCATCATTGCGGGGGTTATCCAGGTTTCAAAAGAGGCCACCCCAAGCAGCAATACCGCCATAACCACCGTCAAAATAACATAGGAAGCAAACGGTCTTTGGCGGCCTGGTGTGCGTTGCATCAAAACGCGATTACGTATGATATATAACGAGAACGTCATCGCAGCCACACTGCAGATCAGCAGGATTGGAATGACGAACAGATTATGCGGCGCTACGGATACAAGTGCAAACAGCAGCCCTTTCCACGAATACTGTCCGACGAGATAACCTACGGTAAAACCGATTAATACCCCTTTTAAAAAATCCAGAACCAGTATGCCTGGTAAACCTACAACAGACAAACCGAGAATAAAGATTAAACCGACCCATTTTAGATGAAGCATGGCAATATCCCAATAAGCGGTGTGCTCTGTCCCTTGCGAACTATGTTGCACCGTCATGAAAAAATTGCCCAAATAGGCTTCGAGATCCTGGCGCTGTTCCAAGGAAAGAGCGTTGACCATCAATGCGCCAAAGATGACACCGACCAGAAATAAGACAGCGACGAATACATATAACGAGGTTTGCCCTTTGAACGTAAAATAAGAAGAACGCATACAGGTACGAGTCCCCTTTCCGGTTATCCTGCTGCAAGGAGATATAAGACATATCAAACGTTAGACTTAATCATCCTTATGATTCAGCTTATGAACCTGGGCTCATCTGTATGACTTCTTGTCCGAATTATAACAACCCGCTCTACACATCATGCTCGTTCTACATTTTCTGAGATGTCTGCTCTTTGGTTGCGACCTTACCGTATGTGCCCCCACCGCCAGAGGACAATGTCAGCCCACCATTTCGAGCCGCTACGATCAATTCGGCGAGCACCGGACCAACGACCTCGGCTAGTTGAGTTTCATCTGTACGATGCAGGACAGCCATCTCTGTTCCAAAACGATCCAGCAGTTGACGCAACTTGGCTTTACCAAGCCCTGGAATGAACTCAAGCGGAACCTGATAATAGTATGGCGGCCTCTCTGCAGGAAGCTCCGGTTGCTTACGATCAGCAATAGCCAGAATACGATCCAGCACCCCTTGAACCAGCTTGGGGCTACCACAAAGAGGACAACGTTCAGCAGACAGATCCTTTTCATCCATGACGCTACCACATGCTGCACAATAGGTCCGGTGATACTTACCGAGTCTTGGATTCAAACCATAATTGGCCGCAATCCTTCTTCCCTCTTTCCCTAGCAATGCCATACGGAATTCGTCAAAAGAAGGCGATGCAATCTGTAACTCATTGTATTCCCGCCCGATTTTACCTAGCGAATGCGCATCCGAATTCGTTAGAAACGGAACCTGATCCAGTTCCCGAATGTAACTCGCCATAGAGGAATCAGAGCTTAGACCCAGTTCAACCGCATCCACAAGGCTCGTGTCCAGCACATCCCCCATACGTGGCGCTGTGCTACCATAAATGCCCTTGTGCGGTGTAAACACGTGAGCGGGTACAATCAACCCGTCGCGTGCCTTAATCTCCGCTTGCATCTCAAGAGCAGGTACATATACCCGCTGGGAGCTGAGATTTACATTTTTCATATAACGTGCCATCCAGGTTGTAAAAGACTTCATGGTACCCAGATCCCGGAAGTAGGCGAGCATGTGGAACTCACGCATCTCAGGCTCGCGAAGCTCGATTTCGGTTCCGAGCAGAATGGTGGTGTCCTGATACGCAATACCGCCGCCCTCAACCTCAGACATCGTACCGTTCTCCAGCAGCTCCTCAATATCTCTCTGCACAACCGGAGAATGGCAATCAATGACCCCAAGCAAATGAATTCCTTTACGAGTGGAGGCCTCCCTGGCTATATTCTCAAAAGTTAAGTCACGGCTGCCGCTGATTTTAACTGCCTCACCACGGGACGTGCGTCCGATGTGGATATGCAGATCCGCATAACATGGCTCCCACAGCGGTAGCGTTCCCTTTTGATTTTGCATGATTAAAACCGTCCTGTCGTTTTGTAAATATCCCAGGCATACACAGCCATCATCGTTTTGGCATCACTGATTCGATTTTCGTCCATCAGCTTGTACGCTTCCTCTAGCGTGATCTCCGATACTTCAAGAAACTCATCTTCGTCCAGAGCCATCTCTCCAGCTTCCAGCTCTTCGGCGATATACAGGTGAATGATCTCATCCGCGAAGCCTGGTGAGGTGTAGAAAGACCGCAGATGACGGAGCGACTTGGCTTCATATCCCGTTTCTTCCTTCAGTTCACGCGCTGCTGCCACCTCCGGCTCTTCACCCGGATCAAGCTTGCCCGCAGGAATTTCCACTTCGGTACGTCCCATCGCCTGACGATATTGATCCACGACCAGCATACGATCTCCCCTCAATGCCAGTACCGCTACTGCTCCCGGGTGTTTGATAATCTCTCGGGTCGCCGTCTGTCCGTTCGGTAGCTTCACTGTGTCTACCTGAAGTGAAATCACTTTGCCTTCAAAGATTGGCTTGGTGGATACCGTCACTTCGTCAAGCTTGGGATTCGCAGGTTGAGGTGCATAGATGGATGCAGCAGATGTTTTGGATTTCATGTGTGCTTCAGCTCCGTTTCTATTTGTGATGGTTCAATTGAGCCGAGTTGATTTACACGGACACTCCGATGACAGAAGAAACTTCCAATCGCTGTTATCCCCAGATTTTTTGATTCTCTTGTTGCAAAGGTAGAAAATCCGGTGATAAAGGCGACCGCTTCGCTTTTCCAGTTTTTTTCTGTCCTCTCCGTTGATGTGTAAAAAATTCGTTCAATTGAACTGAGATGTATAAATTGGTGATTTCAGGCATATGGTGAGCCTATAAGAATTTAATCGTGTGTACAAGTCTAATGCGTACAGCGAGAACCAAGGGGGATTCACTAAATGAAAAGTTATCTCACACCTCAGTCTGCGCATGTGGTCGGACAAGCCAGACAAGTACAGCTTATCCTTAGACAGTGGATGCGTGAATGGGGCCCTGAAACCAAACTCAGCGACATGCTTGCGGGACGCAAAGGCTAGAAGCTTCACCATTGTTTAAAAAGTCCGAACCCGGTCTGCACCGAATTCGGACTTTCATTTCTTTTTTCAACTAACGCTCCAATTATATCATCTCATAGACTATCAAATATCCCAATCACTTATTTGCCTTTTGCCGTTTCCTGCACAATCGCGATAACGACCTGGGACAGTTTCACAATGTCTGCTGCGCGAATGCGTTCTTTGGTCGTGTGGATATCTTCATACCCTACAGCCAGATTCGCCGTCGGAATGCCGAACCCGTTAAAAATGTTCGCATCACTGCCACCGCCAGAAGCAAACGTGCTTGTTTCCAGACCCAGGCTTCGAATCGCACGCTGGGCAAGTTGCACTACCTCATGGTCATCATGGAAGCCAAATGCAGGATATTTAATCTCACTGCGGAACTCTGCGGTTGCGCCATATTTGCGACATGTCGTCTCCAATGCTTCACGCATTTGGGCAATTTGCTGTTCAATTTTCTCCTGCACAATACTGCGAGCCTCCGCATCGATCTGAACAAAGTCACATACCACGTTCAGTGCAGAGCCACCTTGAAATTTGCCAATATTCGCTGTCGTTTCGTCGTCAATGCGTCCAAGCTTCATAGCCGCAATCGCTTTGGCTGCAACCTGAATGGCACTGATTCCATCTTCTGGATTCACTCCGGCATGCGCCGACTTGCCATAGATTTTCATCTCGATCTCTGCTCTTGCTGGAGCAGCCACACAGATCGTACCCACCGCTCCGTTAGAATCCAGCGCATAACCAAAGGAAGCATCGATATCTTTCGGATTCATTGCTCGTGCACCGACAAGACCCGACTCCTCTCCGACCGTAATCACAAACTGAATTTTGCCATGCGGAATGTTGTTCTCCTGAATAACACGAATGGCTTCAAACAGAGCTGCAATGCCCGCCTTGTCATCCGCTCCCAGAATTGTTGTGCCATCACTGCGAATCCATCCGTCCTCACCAAGCTCCGGTTTGATTCCCTGTCCGGGGGTTACGGTGTCCATGTGACATGTGAAGAGCATCGGCTCTACACCTTCTACACCTGCCACACCTTCAGCTTCCAGTGTAACGACCAGATTGCCTGCTCCATGCCCTGTCTCGTTCATTGTATCGTCCTCATAGACATGAAGACCAAGACCCGCGAATTGTTCTTTTAACACCTTGGATATATTCTGCTCATTTTTTGTTTCGCTATCAATCTGCACCAGATCCATAAAATGCTGAATCACACGCTGTTCATTAATCATTAGACTTTCCTCCCTATCGTAGATACGGTACAATACAGGTACTATGGCTTGTTCAAAAGTTCTGAAAGGAGTTCTCTCTTCATGCAAAATAAGAAATGGTTCAAAATTGTGATCTATCTCATGCTGGCAGCTATGGTTGGCTCCACTCTTTTCATCGCACTGGAACCGTTGCTGTTCGGATAGTCACCCTGATCTGAAGCTCTTCTAACGCGCTGTCTACAGACGCTGGAGGGCTTCTTTTTCTGTACTCCATATCAAATCATATGGGAATATACGCTGAAAATAAGGTGCAATATCCCGGGCTACCTGCTCAACCGTGTATGAATTCCCCGTGATATCCTCCAAAGAAGTCACACCATACTGTTCAATTCCACATGGAATGATACCCTGAAACCCGGCATGTTGAATGCCTGAGGTAATGTTAAAAGCAAACCCGTGACTCGTCACAAATCCACGTCGATGCTTACACCGGTTAAACTTAATGCCGATGGCCGCAATCTTCAGATCACCGATCCATACGCCCGTATATCCTTCTTTGCGCTCGGATTCAACGCCCTGATCGGCGAGATAATCGATCATCACCTGCTCCAGCTTACGCAAGTAAGCATGCAGGTCCAGCTCCTCATCCCGACCAAGTACTAACAAAGGGTAACCTACCAATTGACCCGGTCCATGATAAGTAATATCACCGCCGCGATCAATTTGAAACAAGGAGATGCCCTGTGCTTTCAACTCTTCCTCACTCCAAAGCAGATGCTCCGGATGGTTCTGTGAACCAATGGTATAGGTTGGTGGATGCTGTAAAAGCAACATCTGTTCCGGACCTTCGCCTTCGTCCAGTTGCTGCACAATTGATTTCTGAAGATTCCATGCCGCCTCATAATCCAGCATCGGTATGTATGCCACATTCAGCGGTTTACCCATGTTTCCTCACATCCTTCTGCCCATGGTTTAATATATGAAAATAAGTCTGTCTCTAGACAGCCAGAAAAGTGCACGGCCTGAGGCACATACACTTTCCTGTCATTCTATCATAAACTTAATACACTTTTGTTTCCATGTTGTAGCCTTCCAGGTTCTCCTTAACACGTTGCAGGAACCGTCCACAGATGACGCCATCCAGAATCCGATGATCCAGAGAAAGACACAAGTTAGCCATGGACCGCACCGCGATCATATCATTAATGACCACCGGTTTCTTCACAATGGATTCAAAGGTAAGAATAGCGGCCTGTGGATAGTTGATAATGGGCTGGGACAAGATCGAACCAAATGAACCTGTATTGTTCACTGTAAATGTACCGCCTTGCATGTGATCCAGCTTCAGCGTACCTTCACGGGTCTTGCGAGCCAGATCATCAATCTCGCGAGCGAGACCCGCGATATTACGCTGGTCAGCCTGTTTGATGACCGGTGTAAGCACCGAATCCTCTGTACCTACAGCCATGGACAAGTTAATATCCCGCTTCACAATAATTTTATCAACAGCCCATACTGAGTTCATAATCGGGTAATCTTTAATCGCATTGACGACACCCTTCATCATAAACGAAAGATAGGTCAGGTTAATGCCCTCTTTCCGTTTGAACTCATCCTTCAATTTGTTGCGCAACATGACGAGGTTGGTTACATCCACTTCAATCATGGTCCACGCATGAGGGATTTCAGATACACTTTGACGCATGTTACGCGCTATGGCATTACGCACAGGGGTAACATCGATAAAATATTCTGATCTTCCTTGTCCGCCGCCTTCCACTTCAATCTGTGGAATTTTCGGACTTTCGGTCAGGTGGATTCCGGAATGACGCACAGGAACGCCCGCATCGGATGCAGGAACTGTCTGTCCAGTTACACCGTTCATAGATATCGATGACGTAGTTGCACCGGTATCTCTGATTCCACTGAACGGAGAAGACGATGAAGCCTGTGCAGCCTGAGTACCAACATTAGATGTTTGTACAGACGCTGATTCTGTGTTTGCCTGGCCGCCCTGTGCAACATAAGAAAGCACATCTTTACGTGTAATCCGGCCGCCTGCCCCTGTTCCCAGAACATGCTGCAGATTCAATCCATGTTCTGCTGCCAAGGACTGCACCGCAGGAGAATAGCGATGGCGCATCGGCTGATTCGGATCAAACGCAGCTGCGTGTGTACCCGTAGTTGCAGATTGACTTGCATTACGCTGTACTTGAGTTTGCTGCGATTGTTGCTGCTCGCTCGCGACAGGTGTAACTTGTTCCGCCGTATCTTCATCCGTAGCAACGACTTGCATACGGCAGATGGCCTCACCCACCGCAATGGTCGTTCCTTCTTCCACCAATAGATCACCCATAATGCCATCCACCGTAGACGGTATCTCGGCATTCACTTTATCCGTAATGACTTCGCAGATCGGCTCGTACTGCTCCACACGGTCACCCGGTTTTTTCAACCATTTGGCTATGGTAGCCGAGACCAGAGATTCCGCGAGCTGCGGCATAATGACCTCGATCCATTTCATACGTTCAGCCATTGATTTATCACTCCAAACTTTGTTCTATCTTTATCGATTAATACGCTGCAAGTTCACGCATGGCTGTTTTGGCTTTATCCTTGCTCAGCATATAAAATTTCTCCAGCGTAGGACTGATTGGCATAGCTGGTACATCTGGACCGCACAAACGCTGAATAGGGGCGTCCAGATCAAACAGACATTCCTCACTGATGATCGCCGCCACTTCTGCGCCTACACCACCGGTTTTGTTATCTTCGTGCACGATCAGCACCTTGCCTGTCAACCGGGCAGAATCGATAATCGCTTCACGGTCGAGCGGTTGCAGTGTACGCAGATCCAGTACGTGTGCCGTGATACCTTCTTCCCGTTCCAGCTCCTCAGCGGCCTGCATAACAAAATGCAATGGCTGACTGTACCCGATAACTGTAATATCGGCACCTTCACGAAGCACATTGGCCTTACCGATTGGAACGATGTAATCATCTTCAGGCACATCTTCCTTGATCAGCTTGTAACATTTTTTATTTTCGAAAAAGAGTACCGGGTCCGGGTCGCGGACAGCCGCTTTCAGCAAACCTTTCGCGTCATACGCCGAGTAAGGAGCAATGATTTTGAGTCCCGGTGTACCAAAGAAGATGGATTCCGGACATTGGGAGTGGTACAAGCCGCCGAAGATCCCGCCACCAATTGGCGCTCGAATCACAATTGGACAGCTCCAATCATTGTTGGAGCGATAGCGGATTTTGGCCGCCTCACTAATAATCTGATTTGTTGCCGGCAACATAAAGTCCGAATATTGCATTTCCGCAATCGGCTTCATACCGTACATTGCTGCACCGATAGCCACACCGGCAATCGCCGATTCAGATAATGGCGTATCCATGACACGCATCTCGCCAAATTGATCCTGCAACCCTTTGGTTGTCGTGAACACGCCACCTTTTACACCGACGTCCTCGCCAAGAACAAAAACATTCTCGTCCCGTTCCATCTCTTCTTTCATTGCGAGACGGATTGCATCAATATATTCCATCATAGCCATGATTACCGTCCCCCTTCTTCGCTGTCTGCATAGACATGCGTCAGCGTGTCCTCAGGTTTAGGATATGGCGCATTGTCTGCATATTCAGTTGCTTCTTTCATTTCCAGCGCAAGCTGGGAAGCCAGATCTGCATCCCGGGCTTCGTCCCAGATGCCGCATTCAATCAAATAATTTTTCATCCGAAGCACGCCGTCTTTCTTCCAGTTCTCCTCAACTTCTTCCTTCGTCCGGTAGGCCAAGTCATTATCCGAAGTCGAGTGTGGAGACAAACGATACATCATCGCTTCAATCAATGTCGGACCTTCGCCGGCGATAGCGCGCTGGCGCGCTTCCTTTACAGCCGCGTATACTTCGAGTGCATCGTTGCCATCTACGCGAAGTCCCGGGAAACCATATCCCAGTGCACGATCAGAGATTTTGCCGCTGAGCTGTTTGTGAATTGGAACCGAGATTGCATATTGATTGTTCTCACACATAATGATGACAGGCAACTTATGCACACCTGCAAAGTTTGCGCCTTCGTGGAAATCCCCCTGGTTGCTTGAACCTTCCCCAAAGGTAACAAAAGAAACAAACTCTTTCTTCTGCATTTTGGCAGCAAGAGCAAATCCGACCGCATGAGGAACTTGTGTAGTCACCGGGCTGGACCCGGTAACGATACGCAGTTTCTTATGACCAAAGTGGCCTGGCATCTGCCGGCCGCCACTGTTTGGATCTTCGGCCTTGGCAAAGGCAGACAGCATCAGCTCACGCGGTGTCATACCTACGGCCATAACGAAACCGTAATCCCGGTAATAAGGCAAAAAGTAATCATGATCACGGTCCAAACCAAAAGCCGCCCCGACTTGCGCTGCCTCCTGGCCTACACCGGATACGTGAAAGTTAATTTTGCCCGCCCGCTGCAAGAGCAAGCAACGTTCGTCAAACTTGCGTGCAAGCAGCATGTATTTGTACATATCTAAAACTTCTCCATCAGTAAGTCCCAGTTGTTGATGTCGATGAACCGCATCTGCAGTACCTTGTGAACTCATATGAGGTACCTCCTTTTAATCAAAGCCTTTTGCAAGTCCTACTACCCGATCTTATAACCTGGTACTAAGACTTGGCTTAACCTTATTATAATCCCTTTTGCCCAAAAAAGGAAAGTACCTTTCTCACTCAGGGTTGTCTGACTTACATTCCAATCGCTTTTCCATCCACGGCTAACATCGCTTCGCCCATAATTTCCGACAATGAAGGATGCGGATGTATGGTCTGTCCGACTTCCCATGGCGTTGCATCCAGCATTTGTGCCAATGCAGCCTCAGCGATCAATTCCGTAACATGGGTGCCAATCATATGTACCCCTAAAATATCATTCGTTTTGGCATCCGCAATAACCTTCACAAATCCATCGCGACTTCCGTGAATCAAAGACTTGCCGATGGCCTGGAATGGGAACTTGCCGGTTTTGATCTCGTATCCGCGTTCCTTAGCTTCTTTCTCGGTGAATCCAATGCTGGCAGCTTCCGGGCGTGTATACACGCAGCGCGGAATCCGATGTGCTTCAACCGGATGCACGCTCTCGCCAGCAAGATGATTCACTGCAAGGATGCCTTCGTGACTTGCGGCATGAGCAAGCTGTAACCCGCCGATACAATCACCAATCGCATAGATATGGCCTTCTCCAGTCTGCAGGTGTTTGTTAACCGCAATAAAACCTCGTTCCACTTTGATATCGGTATTCTCAAGTCCGATATTTTCAACATTAGCTTGACGCCCAACAGACACCAGCATTTTTTCAGCCGTCAGCGTTTCTACCTTATCTCCCGCAAGCTGCACGTCAATGTTCACGTTCTGATCATCGGTGTGGTAACTGTCGGTCATCAGCTTAGCGCCAGTCAAGAAACGCACGCCTCGTTTACCAAGTAAACGTTGCATTTCTTTTGCTATATCCTCGTCTTCTGCAGGAAGCACATGAGCCGCTGTCTCAACCACCGTAACACTCACGCCAAAGTCATTCAGCATAGAGGCCCATTCCAGACCGATGACACCACCGCCCACAATGAGGATTGAAGCTGGCAATTCGTCCATGCGGAGCGCTTCATCACTGCTCATGATATATCGTCCATCCGGTTCAAGACCCGGTAGCACACGTGGACGTGAGCCCGTAGCAATAATCAGGTTCGTTGGAACAACCGTGTCCATCTCGCCGTCCTCATACTCCACCGCTACAGCCCCGCTCTGTGGTGAGAAGATCGACGGCCCGATCACACGTCCTTTGGCTTGCACGACTTCGATTTTATTTTTTTTCATCAAATATTGAACGCCCTGATGAAGTTGCTCCACAATAGCATCTTTACGCGCCTGGACCTTCGGGAACACAAGCGTTGTTCCTGTTGTCTCGATGCCGTAGCTCTCGCTATCCTGAATCTCAGCGTACATCTCGGCACTTTTTAGCAGCGCCTTGCTTGGGATACATCCACGATGCAGGCACGTTCCACCTAGCTTGTCCTTTTCTATAATAACGACCTTTTTGCCTAGCTGGGCAGCACGGATCGCCGCAACATATCCGCCCGTTCCTCCACCTAATACAGCAACATCACATGGTATTGGCATCTCTATGTTCTCCTCTATATGCTCATTTTTTTGAATGATATAAGTTGAACTAGGGCTTTACACAGTCCACTACGATGACAGAATAACCTTTCAATCGCTGTTATCCCCAGATTTTTTCACATCCGTTTTTCAAAAGGAGAAAATCCGGTGATAAGCGTATGCTTTCGAAGTAGCTTTCTTGCAGAAAGCTTTTAGGCGAGCACTTCGTTTTTACAGGTTTTTTCTGTCCTCTCCGTTAATGTGTAAAAAATAGTTCAACTTATATAAAAAATAATAAAATGACCGACGGTACTTTATTTATTACATATCCTCTATACATCATTGTACTCTCCTTGCGCGGTCAACTCAAAATTTGACCCATTCTCGCATGGACAGTCTGTACATTCCAAGCTATGATATAAGCAGGGATTCCCTGTAAGCGTAACCTTTATTTTATGTCTACACTGGCAGAAAGGGTATAATGCTCATGAATACAAAAATAGTCTTTGCGCGCTTTCTCGCAATTGTTATACTCGTTATCCCAGGTTTAATGGCCATGAAGGGCTTCCTCATGATGAAAGATGCCTTATTTCTATATTACGCGGAGCACGGAAACGACCTGATCGCTCCCGGATTCCAGTGGCTTTCCTTCTTGGGTGGGCTCGTGCTTTTTGCGGCAGGCATGAGTTTTCTCGGCGGCTGGATTCTGTTTCGCGACCGCAAACGCAATTATGTAGGACCACGTTTTCGCTCCAAAAAACAGTCAGAACAGATGGAAACACCCGGAAGCAATTCATGATTCCGGGCTTTTTTTGTTTTCTGCGCATGATTAGAGATGCTTCATTCATACAAGGCATCTCGAAGTTTAGTGGACATGCGTGACTCTTTCGAAGATGATTTCAGAATCGTTCTGCGCAATGTCAGATTGCTGGCTTGTAGCCGTTCTGCTTCTGTCAGTAGTTCTGTAAATAATGCCTGCGCAGCTTCATCCAGCTTGCCTTGTTTATTCAGCTCCTCATATCGTTGCTTCAGTGAGGTTAATGCTTCGTTCATTGGTAACACCTCTTTTCAGATAACTCTAGTGGCTCCAGCTTTCGGAACCAACATCGTAACCATCCATATAGTAACACAAACCGATTTATATTAGTTCTGGCTCTTTCCAAAGAATATGTGGTAATCTGTAATGGTCGCTTTTTTTGAATTCCGTATGCGAGAGGGGTAGCAGCACCGTGCAAACTGGACGTATTACCGTAATTACTGGACCCATGTTCAGTGAAAAATCTGGTGAACTTATTCGCCGTTGTCAGAAACTTATTCAATTTGGCCGTAAAAAGGTCGTTGCCTACAAACCAGCCGAGGATGATCGATTCGCTCAGGACGAGATCGTAAGCCGAATCGGCTACAGACTTCCTGCCCATTCCATTCCCCGGCAACTAACGCCGGAATCCGTTGAGACCATTCTGAATCAAACCATAGATGCCGATGTTGTTGCCTTTGATGAAGTTCAGTTTTTCAGCAGCGCCATCATGGAACTCGTTTCCGAACTGGCTTACTGTGGCAAACATGTGATTGTGGATGGACTGAACATGGATTATCGCGGAAAAGAATTCGGATATATCGGTGGCCTGCTTGCCATGGCTGATGATATTGAGAAACTTTCTGCATTCTGCGCGGTATGCGGCAGCCCGGATGCTGCCTTTACACAGCGAATTGTCAACGGAGAACCTGTTACATTGGGTCCAGTTGTCATGATCGGCGATTCGGAGGCTTATGAGCCCCGCTGTCGTTGCTGCTTTATTCCTCCTCATAAAGTGGAATGCCCGTCCTAAGATACACTCAGAACCAAAGCCCAATTGGGCTTTTTTTTTATTGTCAGCAACAGAACAGGCACAAAAAAGCACCGCTGTGTGCGATGCTCTCCAAATCACTTCCCGCTAGTCACGGGAAACAAAATATTTGTTGGTCATGTAATATGCGTCGCCACGTGACGTTTCTACCATTCCTTTTTTGGCATCCAGGAATACAATCTCTTTACATTTCGTGCAATACCATTTGGTACGTTTATAAGGAGATTCTGTGACGTAGGCCGTGCCGCATTTACAATCAATTTTCATCAATAGCTCGGTGGATTTATAAGCACTGGACAGACGTTCCAGGTTATCCTGCTGCTGTGTTGGCATGATCGTCTGCTGATAATCGGATAAATGATTTTGAACCTTAAAGTCTGCGACCAAACCTGCATTTAACCCAAAAAACTCTTTGCCGATCTCCGTTACGAAGCGTCTCTCATTTCTATAACAATCGAGCCATTCAACAATCTGCTTATTAGACAGTGGAACCGTACCCTTGATACCGCTATTTAAGGTGTAGGTCATGATGTATAAAGTATCGTCTTGTCTTCCTGAGTACATTAGAATCCTCCTTCGAATACATTTGCTAATGTACTACAAAAACGCGCATAAATCAAAAAAATATTGTTTCCTGAGCGCATTTCTTCTTATTAAATGGGAAACATACCTCTCTCATCTGCTATTGTCTTACAAGAACTGCATACACCTGTAACATTTCCCTGTGGAGCAGCATAATACACGACCCTTTTCACATGTTTCCTGCAAATGGAACAGTAGTTCCTCCTTTCCTTTTTTGGAGTGTAGTCCGATAGCTTCACTACGTTTTGCTGCCGCCGAAACCTCCGTAAAAAACCTAGCCAATTCATATTCGCTTCACTCTTTCTTATGCGCTAGCCTTGTCGTCGTTTTTTCCTTGGCCTGCAAAATCGCGCCACCTGTTATGTATACGATTCCAAGTTGTGCGTGCCGATCTCATATTTTATTCGACGTTTCGGGTGTTTTTCCTGTTTTAATCTCAGTACATATTAAAAAAACCGTAGACACCTGTATTCTCTACACCCGAGAAACAGCGGCCTAATCGGTTTTTTCAGTCATCGTTTTATTTATAAAATGTGCCCAGTACGTCGAGATCCGATGAACGCTCTATGCGAAAAGGATAGATGAACCCCTGTTTCAGTTTAGCGAACTTTCGTCCCCACAGATCCAGTCCGGATGTAAACTTATAAGCCTGATATATGAATTTGGAACAATAATTTCGCTCGACACTTAGAAGGTTCGTTTGCAAGCGGTAGAACTTCACCTGCTTGTAATGTTCTTGAACCCATTCTGCTGCCCGCATACCCACCTGATGGAGCTTGGAACGGAATACAATAAAGCGATCCCCTTCATAAAAGCGAGTGAGATACCAGTCCAATGTATCCGCAAAAACCGGCCCGTAAGGATGCACATGATACACCTTTCCATCCAGACCAATAATGCCCATATGCCCGGCATAATAAGTTGATTCCGAGCTTGGCGTATAGACGATGTCCCCTGGCTCAAGCTTCAACGATTTTAATTCACTGAGAGGCATATCCTGCTGTTGCCTTTTTACAGCGGCACGTTTACGTCGTCCCTCGACCAATAAATGATGCAGTGCTCCAGCTGTAGCAAGATAAACTTCGGACCATTTCACTCGTTTCATATTCACGCGTTGAAGCAATCGCTTAATGAAAGTCGCATTTTGTTGTCCGGATGATGAACCTTTTTTCATTGTTGTACTCCACCCTTGTCGAAATGTAATCCGGTTTTGAGTCCCTAAGCTAGCATACAAGACGTGAAAACCTGTTATTATTCGCGCAAGCCTCTTGTAGATTTTGATTATAGACGGTTTAGAGCTGATCTTCAATCCAAAACGTGTTCAAAGACTGTTCTATCTTGTGCAATTCTAACTACTTCATACGCGCATGATACAAAAAAATAACCTCGGAAAATTTCCGAAGTTATTTTAAGTTCAAGTCTTGTTTCGACTTAATATTAACTACTCCACAACACCAAGCGCTTTGTTTTTTTCTTTGAAGCGACTGTTATGAGAAGAGACATAAGCTACTTTTTCGGCTTCCGGATCCATGTATAACTTCGCACTGTTAACGGCCAGAGCTGCATCTGTAAATGTACCCGCGATCAGATACAACTTGCTTGCATAATCGACGAAATCACCCGCGGCAAAAACGCCAGGTATGTTCGTTTGCAATCTTTCGGTCGTGCTCACATGCCATTCACCCAAGTCTAATCCCCACTCACGAATGGGACCAAAATCACTCTTCATGCCATGATTGACAATCACCGCATCCACTTCAAGCATCTCCGTCTCTCCGCTTTCCATATGTGTAACGGTTACCTGTTCAATCATATCCCCGCTTATGCTGTGTAACTTCTCAATTGCGTAGGGTGTGCGCACGTCAACTGAGGATTCTTTCATACGCGACACGTTCCGCTCCAGTCCTCCGAAGTGATCACGTCGATGTACGACCGTTACCTGCTGAGCCAAGCTCTCTAGCTCATTCGCCCAATCCACAGCGGAGTCTCCCCCACCCGAGATTAACACTCGTTTACCGCGGAAAGGCTCGAGCTCTTGCACCGTATAATGTAGATTGGATACTTCATAGCGGTCTGCCCCTTCAAGCTCCAGTTTCGCCATTTTGTATATCCCGTATCCTATTGCCAAAATGACAGTGCGTGTCCAGTGTTGCTCACCTGTAGCAGAAGTTAGCAGAATGGTGCCATCCGCTTTACGTTCAAATCCTTCAATCTGTTGTTCAAACACGAGTGTCGGTTCAAATGTGCGCGCCTGCTGCTCCAACTGTTTAATCAGATCTTCACACAGGATGGGTGTTACCCCTCCAACATCCCAGATCATCTTTTCCGGATAAAACAGCATCCGTCCACCCAATCTGTCGCGTGCCTCAATTAATTTCGTTTTCATATCTCGCATACCGCTATAAAAAGCAGAGTACATGCCTGCCGGGCCGCCTCCGATAATCGTCACATCATAAAGCTCTAATTCTTGATTCATCTCTACAGGACCTCCATCCACTCGACTATGGTAATTAATTATATGATATTGATTCTCATTATCGTTTAAGTCTAATGGAAATGGGTTCAAATTACAATCCCAATATCATTTTTGCCTCCTGCGTAACTTTATGTGCACGATTTCCTCTTCATTTATTGTGCTCTTGGAGCAGACAAAAGTTTATCTACAACAAAATCGAGTTGTTTATTGATGGAATAGATGTCTGAATAATAAAAGAAATCAAAATCAATCTCGATTAACCGACCTTCTTTGACCGCCTTGATGTTACGCCATATCGGATTATCCGTTAGAACATCTGCCCCTTCATACACAGAGCGGAACACATAGTCACCTATGTATTCTGGAAGAACTTCCATTGAGATTGTAGAGCCATCTTCGTCTGATACGACATCGATTTTGTCTTGTACTACTTTAGGAGCTTTCATCTCCAAATACTCATAGACTGCCTGAGAACCCCGACCAAATTGCTTGCTCTCCACAACGACCATACCTTTTAGTCCGCCTTCAATAATGGAAATGGTTTTATCCAATATACCAGCGTCTGCAAGAGTTTTTTTACTATCTTCCACTTTGCTGTTAAGGTTGTTAATCAAGACTTCAGCTTCCTTCTCTTTGCCAAAAATGCTGGCTATGCTGTGAAGTCGTTCTTCCGTTGTCATTTTCTCGTACGGAATATACACCGTAGGTGCGATATTTTTCAACGTGTTATATGTTTCTTCCGACGGAACAATAATCAGGTCTGGATCAAGGTCAATGACCGCTTCAGGGTTCGGTTCGAACCAGGTACCGAGTGAATTTACACCTTCAAGCTCACTCTTGTAAGCAGCCCCGTCGTATACATCTGATGTAGCGATTGGCTTGACTCCAAGTGCAACAACATCACCTTGAAGATACAGCACAACAACTCTTTTCGGATTAGCCGGAACGATAACATCACCTTTTATGGTCGAGACCGTGCGTGTTTCTTTATCTTTGTTTACTTGACTTCCCGTCTCTGATGTTACTGATGAACTACTGTTAGTCGAATTAGCACCCGTTCCTTCTCCAGCTGAAAGTGTATTGGCGGTACCTGAAGAACAGGCCGTAAGGAGCATCGTTAGACTTAATATAGCAATCATGATCATGCTGGAACTTGAATTTTTTCTTTTCATTGGTGTGGACCCTCCGTTTATATATCGATAATGATTATCATAATCAATATATCTTGACTTCAATGCCCAGCCAATGGACGATTCGGATACGTGCAATGGACGATCTTCTATTCGGCCCAATTCCTTCATCTTCTTTTGATACAGGGTTGGAGACATGCCCACATGTTTCTTGAAGATTCGGCTAAAATAATATACATCTGAATAACCAACCTCTGCAGCGATATCACCAAGCTTTGCATCTGAACGTACAAGTAAATCCTGAGCCTTGCCGATTCGCGTCTGAATTAAGTAATCGATGGGACTGTAACCCGTCTTTCGTTTGAATCGCATAGATAAATGACGCGAGCTAAAATTGAATTGTTCTGCTAGAAAATCAAGTGTAACCTGTTCTCTATAATGCTGATGAATGTATTCAAGCGTCTGTTTCACCGGATCAACAACTTCGGTTTGAACCTCTTGTGCAGCTAGCTGAACCATCAGTTCATGAATGAATTGATAAAACAGACTTTTCGTATAAAGCAGGTCCAAATTGGTTGGTTGCGTCCATACTTTCTCCATCTCATTCAGATACCTTAACAAGTTCAATGGATTCCTCGGTGTAAATCCATATTGTAAAGAAAACGGAGTACCTAGAGCTTGTCCTTGTAGCCACCTTTTACGATAATTTGGAAATGCTCGAAATGCTCTGTAATACAACATAATATATTCGAAATCTTCATGGGCCTGTATATTTAATAATGATCCTTTGGCTCCATGAAGTATAAAAAATGGCTCTGATCTATACTTATGTCCATTCAATTGAATGTCGGCTGACCCTCGAATTGAATATATAAAACAAGCAGCAGGCAGTGTATATGATCCATGTTGTATTTCGTTCTTTAAGATGATGCGGCGTATATCCAGCACCTTCACGGCCGCATAATTCCAATATTGCATCTGTTCATTTAATTGCATTATTTCTCTCCAATCTCCGTTTCTCCTGAAACAATAACCGCTAAAAACCACACACTCATTGATAACCATTATCAATTATCCTGATAAAGTTCGCAATACTTTACATAAAGTATATTTTTAGTGAGCAGGTAGAACCTTCATTCTTCTCCCTCATCAACCGATATATGGATAAAAGACCGTTACCATACTAAAGAGGGAGAAGGTAAAATGAATTCAATTTCACCTGCAACCAAAAGCAGCTTCACACCACCGGCCAGCCCGACCTCAAACCGAGATAAAGAAATTCAAGGGTTGATGCAGCAGAAAGTAAAATTAAATGAACAAATCCACGTTGTTAAATCCAATGATGAGCTTGATATCAAAACTAAGGCAGAACGCATAAAATCCTTAACCGGTTCCATTGCGCAGATTGATAGTCACATCGCGCAGATCAAAGCAGAAGAGATGGAAGAGAAGAACAAGTTACAACAGATGAATCAGACGAAGCAACCACAATCGAAGCCTGAAGAGCCACAACAGACTCCGTCAATGAATCATCTTATCAAGCATAGTCAGACGTATGATCAGATGGGAAAGCTGGTTGGTTTGCGGGACAAAATGCAAACTTCTATTCATACCATTGAGGGGGAAACCCGGTTTGACCGGATTGTGCTGGAGAACGACACGCACAGCGATATTGGCAAAACGCAGATGCTTGAAAACGCGGAACGCACGGTTTTTCAGAAAAAAAGAGAAGTAGTGCAGGATCTAGAGTCCAACATACGAAAAGCGAATCATAAGCTCGGTGAGTTGGCAGACGAAATTCGTAAACCTGAACGTCACGATTCGGGACAGCTTCCCTCATCTGTAGGTTCGCCCAAAGAAGAATCTCAAGAGATTGACCGAGGAAACTCGGCTGTATCTAAGACCAAAGACAGTGCTCCCGATGAAGAACAATCAGAACAAGGACGCGTAAGCAGCTCTGTACCAAACCAAGCAAGTGCATCGGCTACTTCGGCTTATTCTTCTGTAGACATTCGTGCCTAAGGGAGAAAATACGGTTAGACCTAAACGGATGTGGGACTGTAAAGAAAATATACATATTGTTAGACAGTTTTAATATTACCTTTTATATCACCTAACGATCCTTCATTGCTTCACATCTTGTGATTCTTTTGTATCGATCGATCTAATCAGACAACCGCTGTTTTGGGAGACGTGTTCTCCAAATCTCAGCGTTTTTTGTCATTCGCCATTGACAGTGACTCAGGCTCATTTGGTTTGTACGTATTTAAGCTTCAATTCAATATGAGTACTTGTCTTCTAAACGATTAACATTAACCTATGTAGTATCTAAGTTTAGGTACAACTAGGCCCGCACAGCCTCCCCTTCCATGTCATTCGAACATATGATGCTGCCATTGATGGATTTGCAGCTTTTTTTCACACGTGTAGCTTCATCAATAATCTGATTAATATTTTCATATCGTTGATATAGATTGGTTACAACTGCGATGGATACCGATACTAAAGGAATGGGTCGATTCAATCCCGAGCGTCCCTCACCCATCACATACTGATTGTTCCAGTCCTGTTCGTTGTAGAAATTTTTCTTCAACTCTTCAAACTGGGAAATGACTTCTTCACAGACCCGCTTATACTGATGGTGGTTCAGGATTGCGATAAAATCATCCCCGCCGATATGTCCAAGAAAAGCCTCTGCTACCCCAAAATGCTCACGGAGTAAAGTAGCCGTTGCTTGGATAAGCTCGTCCCCCAATTTGAAACCATAACTATCGTTATACGATTTGAACTGATCCAGATCAATGTATAGAACACTGAACTGATCCTGTTTAAGCACCTGAACTAATCGATCATCTATGATTCGATTGCCGGGAAGCCCTGTTAACGGATTCATAAATATAGCCATTTCCGCTCGAACATCCGCAACCGCCAGCAATAATCGCCGAATACTCACTGCCCCATGGAATCGATCTCCAGATGTTACCAGAACTAGATCATACAGATCCGCTTCTTCACGCTTCATCGCCGCCACGCTGACATCTGTAATCTGTTCCGAATAATCTACGACCAGTGCGTTTACGTTCGTAAGCAGCTTCACAGGACGCCCCATGTAGAGATTGTAACCATATTGTGAGCCGATCTGTTGAAAAAAACGTGTTCGCATCATCAATGAAATTCCTTTTTTCCCTTCAACCGCTACACCCTCCAAATTTGGATTGGATTTAAACAGTTGATATAAGGTATCACACTTGGTTTCTGGCAGTACGACTGGAATCGGTTCAGCAATTTCACCTATTTGAGTAAACACATAAATCAACCCCTCGCCATATCATCAACCATGTCACTTTTGATCTATCCGTGGTCACATCGTACCACTTTTTACCTAAAAAAGCGTTAAATTCAGGTAAATTTTTTCGAAAAACACCAATGCTTTGCTTAAATCTGTAAACTTTTTAGGTAATAAGTCACATTTACACTTTTTCGTGTTGTTCAAATTGTTAGTTTGTAATGTCTATTAAATCAAATATAGAAACACACTAAAAATTCGGATATTTATTGGGCTTTAGCAAAATATCCAGGTGGCTAATGCTGTCACTGATGCCCTCGAGTCCATGCCAGTTCAATGGCGTGACGGATCGCAAGTTCGATGTGAACTGCATCATTTTGAATTTTTTCGGCAATAGCTGGGTAGCAGTTTATACACTTCTATATAACTTAACGTTAGTCAATATATTCATGTGGAAAAAATCATTTTAATGAAACTTAATAGGTTGACACTTATTACTTCCAAAAGATTAATTATATTTACAAATATATGTTGAATATACCATTCCAATTGGATATTATTAGTACATAATATTAAAAGGAGGACTAAAAAATTGAAGAAGAAATTATCTCTGGTCCTCGCTTCTTCAGTCTTGGCTTTATCTGCTACTTTTTATAGTCTAGCCAGTGCTTCCGAAAAAGAGTTGATCCCCGTAAATTCGGGTGAAATTTCTGGCTATGTTTACCTAAATGGGGAACCAATTAAAGAAAACACCACTGTTTACGCTACAGAAAATAATCAGGAAGAACTTATTGAGAAATACGGACTTGAAAAGCCTTCCGAAAGCGCAAAGTTGGTTTCAATTCAAATAGTAAACAATGAATCTGATTACCCTCGAGATCCTGTAAAAGAGCAAGATGACTCTATTAGTCCACAGAACATTTGGGGTTTCAAACTTGTAAAAAGTCCAACCCAAAGTATTGATGGTTGGACTGAAATTGCGAGAGGCAAATACTTTTGCAATAAACCGAAAACTCAGTCATGCAATGGTGTAGAAATTTCGATAGCTGCAAACGAAAGTGTATCAGTAGAGGTACAAACTTCTCTCAGCATCGGAGTTAAAGAGTTTGTTGCGGCTGAGTTTGGTCGTAGCCTTAATGAACAAATTGGCGTATCCACATCCGTAATGGTTCCTATGAATGTCCCCGGAGGTAAAACAGGTATAGGAGTTGGCTATCCAATTTATAAATCAACGTATGGTCAAGTTTATCAAAAAGGGCTCTTCGGTGATACGCTTTTGGGTGGAGCAACATATCTTGAACCAAAGCCATCATCCATTGCTGTTACATCATGGATACAAGGATAAAAAGAAAAGAACATCTCATTGAATTCTGATTTTAATATCTCAATTCAAAACATTGTAAAACATTTATGTCTCGAACTGACGTCGTTAATCTTACGGTGTCAGTTTTATTTAATTTACGTTGAGAATTTTCTCTTTTTTGAAATAAATATAAACTTGATTTGGCTTGACCTTCGCCAGATTTCGTAAATCATACGCCAAACAAAGGAAGCCGTGTCTTGCGGAAAAGATTTTTCGAACTGATACAAAGCATAAATTTGTCGATAAGAAATACCACTTGTTTATGTGATTGTAGAAATCCCATAAACAAGTGGTTTTTGTTGTATTATTTATTCGATATTATCGGCTCAAAACGTCCTTATTTTTTTTAGCCGCAACTAAACTGTAATCCTTAATACCCTCAAAATCTTACAGCTCATCACTTCAGCTAACCTTATGCTCAATTCTCAGCTTGTCAGCGACCATCGCGATGAACTCGCTATTCGTCGGTTTCGACTTGCTGATGTTGATTGTGTAGCCGAACAGGTGGCTGATGCTGTCGATGTTGCCGCGTGTCCATGCCACTTCAATGGCGTGACGGATGGCACGTTCGACGCGGGACGGCGTCGTTTTGAACTTTTCGGCAATGGCCGGGTACAACGTTTTGGTGATGGCGCCCAAAATTTCGATATTGTTGTATACCATCGTGATGGCTTCCCGCAAATACTGATATCCTTTAATATGCGCAGGAACTCCGATTTCATGTATGATTGACGTGATGCTGGCATCCAGATTTTTGTGTTTGCCCATCGGTACAACATTAGATTTATTGATATACATGGAGGAAGAAGAACCGCTGCTTGTAGACATTGTCGTTTGCGTGCCCACAAGCTGACGTACCCGATTCGCCAGTACTTCCATGTCAAATGGCTTGAGAATGTAATAGGAAGCTCCGAGTTGCACAGCACGCTGTGTGATGTTTTCCTGGCCGAATGCGGTGAGCATAATTACTTTGGGCTGCGGAGACAGATTCAAGCCGCGCAGGCGTTCCAACACTCCGAGTCCATCCAGATGAGGCATGATAATATCCAGAATTAACACATCCGGTACATCCCGGGTTTGTTCCAGCAATTGCAATACTTCTTCACCGTTGTATGCAATACCGGTCACTTCCATATCTTCCTGTTCGGATATATATTCGGCGAGCAAATTCGTAAATTCACGGTTATCATCGGCCAGCAATACCTCAATTTTTTGCAAAACGGTATCCTCCTTTTATTTAAAACCTCGTATTTTACAATTTCGTACATTTCCTTACACGTTAAATTTTCGACACGCCAAGTGAAATTCCTTCTGTCGAAAATTATTTTTCTTTATTTTTTTTTCTCGATCCTTTATAATAAATATTTTATTTCAGCATACGATATAATATGTTTACTTTCGACAAAAAAACCTTAAAGCTGTTTAACCAGCCTTAAGGTTTTTCGCTTGACCTTTTTTCATCATTACACCAGCATCTTGGAGCATCCATTCAATGAAGCATCCATAACCCGATTTCGGATCATTCACAAAGACATGAGTCACTGCGCCAATAAGCTTGCCATCTTGAACGATCGGGCTACCACTCATTCCTTGAACAATGCCACCTGTCTTATCAATCAGTTTAGGGTCTGTAATACGCAATACCAACCCTTTTGTCGCTGGCTCTGATTGATCGGCAACATGTACAATATCAATGGTGAATCGCTCAACCTGTTGCCCATCGACCACAGTCAAAATTTCAGCAGGTCCCTCCTTCACTTCATGTGAAAAAGCGACAGGTATTCCTTGCGAGTATAAGCTATGTTCCGGATTCTGAGACATCTTACCGAAGATACCAAAAGCCGTATTACGCTCGATGTTTCCTAAAATTTTGCTTTCTTTAAGAAAATGGGCTCTTTTCTCACCAGGATCACCAGTTTCACTTTTGGAGATGGACGTAACATTAGATTGTACAATTTGTCCACTGCCTACAACGATGGAGGTTTGAGTATTCATGTCCGTGATGACATGACCTAACGCCCCATAAACGCCTTGATCAGGTGCATAAAAGGTAAGCGTTCCTACACCCGCTGCCGAGTCTCGAATGTACAATCCCAGTCTCCATGCTTTATCTTCTGCATCATACGCCGGGGTTAACTTGGTTTTAATGGTTTCATTCCCCCGTTTTAGCACAACATCAATACCTTGATTACGTTTACCAGCAAGTTCTACGGCCTCGGATACACCCGATACACCATCCAGACGTTTGCCATCCATATGTGTAATCAAGTCACCTAATTTGATCCCGGCCGCTTCACCTGGTGATTTTTGTTCATCCGGATTAGAACGAACGAGATGATGCCCAACAACCAGGATACCTGCAGATTTAACTTTGACGCCAATCGTTTGACCCCCTGGAACAACACGCAGATCAGGAATTACGTTTACATTAACCGTTTTAACGGGAATTTTCCCCCATAGCTTCAAGGTTAGTTTAGCATGTCCCGTCTGCTGAGGATGAAGATGTAAAGGTTCCTGACGAGTAACCTTAAGCGCAGACTGATGATCCAGTCCAACGATATCCGGCCGATCTACGACAGCGCTTGAAGCGGCTGGTACTGCCAGCCTGACGTCTGCTTGCCTGCCCGCAAAGACCTGCACTTCATCAGGCAGAGAAGCATAACTCTGCATCGGCTGTACAACCTGGCTAAGTACACATAGAAAGAAGGCAAATAAAAGACCTAGCAATTTTTTCCTGAGGGGGGAATTCAATGGCTGTCACACTCCCTTTGCTTCTTTCGCTTGACGAAAGGTGGTCGCCAATTGCGTACCTATAAGATAACCCCGCCCCCAGGCTTTTATTACTGTCAAACATTACGCCAGCCGTCCGTTTCACCCTTTTTTGGCTTCCGCCAGATTCAGCATTTCTTGTGCGTGATGCAGTGTTTTTTCTGTAATTTCCACACCACCGAGCATACGTGCCAATTCTTTCACTCGGCCTTCCTCGGACAGCGATTCCACTTGAGTCATCGTGCGTCCGTCGTAAACATGTTTCTCGATCAAATACTGATGATCCGCCATACAAGCTACTTGTGGCAAGTGTGTTATTGAGAATACTTGACACGTCGAAGACAGACGATGAAGCTTCTCCGCAATGGATTGTGCCGCCCGGCCGCTAACCCCTGTATCCACCTCGTCAAAAATCAATACCGGAATGCGGTCATGACGAGCAAATATGCTCTTCATCGCCAGCATGATTCTGGATAATTCTCCGCCTGAAGCGATTTTACCTAGTGGCCGAAGAGGCTCACCCGGGTTAGGAGAGATCAGAAATTCCGCATTGTCGGCACCTTGGCGGCTGAACCTGATACGGCGTCCATTCCATTCAATGCCCTTTGGATCTTCAGCAGGCACGATCTGAACACGTAGTGACGTTCGTTCCATCTGCAGATCCTTGAGCTCACTTTCGACCTGAGCAGCCAGTTCCTCCGCACATTGTTTACGCACTTTGCTTAGCTCCTCAGCCGATTCCATCACAAGCACAAGCAGTTTGTCACGCTCCGTACGAAGCTTCTCCAAGCGCTCATCTTTGTTCTCCAGCTGGTCGGTCTCATGACTGATCTGTTCATAATAATTCAAAATGAGTTCTACACTATCTCCATATTTGCGTCTTAGTCCAGAGATCAGATTTAATCGTTGCTCAACTTCTTCCAGTCTGCCGGGATTAAATTCGATTCGTTCCCGATAATCCCGCAGTTGAAAGGTGACGTCTTCCAATTGGTAAAAAGCCGACTGCAGTTGCTCCACAATCGGCTGCAATCTTTTGCTGTCATATCCAGAGATATCTTCAATTTGGGATAAAGCAATGCTTATCGCTTCTAATCCGCGTTGTCCACTCAGTAAATCGTATGCACCCGAAACACTGTCCATCATTTTCTCGCTATGGGATAGTTTGACCCGTTCTTCGCCAAGTAATTCATCTTCCCCTTGGGTAAGACCAGCCGCAGCGATTTCTTCCAGTTGAAAACGGTACATATCAAGCAGTTGGTAAGCCCGCTGGCTTGACTCTTGTAGCGCCCGCAATTCCTTCTCAGCTGCTATAAATTTGCTGTAGCGCTCCTGGTATTTAGCTTTGACGGGGCCGATTATATCGGAGCCATACGTATCCAGCAACCCGAGATGACTTTCTGCACGAAGCAGACTCTGATGCTCATGTTGACCGTGAATATTGATCAGTTTCTCGCCCACTTCGCGTAGCATTGTCAAATTCACAAGCTGTCCGTTAATCCGTGATGTACTTTTACCCTGCGTGTTCAATTCACGCCGAATCACCAGATGTTCCTCGGGCTCACAGTGAATACCCAGCTGCTCCAGCGTATTCCACACCGGATGACTAGGCTCCATCTCAAACAGCGCTTCCATCTCTGCTTTGTCACATCCGTACCGAATCAGATCTGCTGAACTCCGTCCTCCCGCGATTAAGCCGAGAGCATCGATGATAATGGATTTACCTGCACCGGTTTCCCCAGACAACACATGAAATCCCGGATGAAAGACCACATCGACTTCTTCCACCACGGCGAGATTGCGAATTGATAATGTAACTAACATCTGCAAAAACACCTCCGGCTGATTTAAGCAATATATCCCATGATGCGCTCAATGACAGTGACGCTGTTGTCTTCTGTACGGCAAATAATAAGGATCGTATCATCTCCACAGATCGTGCCCATCACTTCAGTCCACTCGATATTGTCAAGCAATGCTGCAATGGAGTTCGCTGTTCCCGGCAAACATTTCATCACTACAAGATTGTTGGCGTGATCAATGTGCAGGAAATTATCCACGAGCGCGCGCTTAAGCTTTTGAATCGGATTATAGCGCTGATCGGTTGGCAATGAATATTTATATCGTCCATCATCCATTGGAATTTTGATTAAAAGAAGCTCTTTGATGTCCCGCGATACCGTTGCCTGTGTCACTTGAAAACCCGCTTGTCGCAATGCTTCAACCAGATCATCCTGGGTCTCTATTTCATTTTGGCTAATTATTTCACGAATCTTGATATGTCGTTGTCCTTTCATACATGCCTCCAATTAAAAATGTATTGCAAAGATGCAGTCCTGACCTTTAATGCAATGCTGTATCATGCCATATTTCAAACTTATTATATATTAATCCAGATCCTCTCCATCATACACGTCTTCTTGATAATCCATAAGCCTGATTACCATTATATCGGAATCATCCAGATCTACATAAAGCAATCCTTCACATCCGGGGTACAATAATAAATAGGGAAGAAAGCGATCCCTTATAGCAGGTCCGCTTCGTTCAAGCGGTTGCCTGCGACGGGAAGTTTTGACTAGATACCTTGCATCCTGCCGCTCAGCAACATAATCAATAAACAACCTGCTGTATAAAACGGAATTATCGGCCTCAAAGGCTAAAGGTACTTTCATTTTCCCGCCAATCACGTCGTATCCATTGTCCTCAAGTAAAGTCAGAGCAGGAGAATCTTGAATGTTTTCATTAAGTCTCAACTCGGCAAAGCTTACCGGAATCGGACGATTCAGCCAGCTACGCAGTCCGAGAAACAACCATACGATTAAACAGACAGCAAACACACCAATAACGATTGTGTCATATTGACCCTCCATTACCGCTCACCTCAGTGATATATTCGAGATCGAACACCCGTTTTCCTTTGTCCCAAAATATCTTTCCAGCGAAAAGAAACCCATCCTATGATGAGTTTCCCGTAAAAGTATGAGCGGCTTCTTTGGCGACCTGCTCTGCAAGTGCATCAAGTGAAGCCTCGTCGTTCTCTGGTTGTGCGGCCTCTGGTGCTTCCAGACGCCAGTGTGCGAGAAATTCGATATTCCCCTCCCCACCCGTAATCGGTGAGAAGGTCAGGCCTTTTAGGTTTAATCCAAGTTGACTGGCAAAATGAAGCATGGTCTGCAATACATCCTTGTGCACCTTCGGGTCTCGGACAACACCTGATTTACCCACTTTATCTCGTCCCGCCTCAAACTGTGGTTTAATCAGAGCCACAATATCCGCAGGCCGCTGCAACAGAGCCAGAAGCGGCGGAAGTATAATTCGCAAGGAAATAAAGGATACGTCAATGCTTGCAAAGTTTGGCACAGGTCCACTCAGATCTTCAGGCGTGACGTAACGGAAATTCGTACGTTCCATCACGGTGACCCGCTCATCATTACGCAGTGACCAGTCCAGTTGATTATACCCCACATCAATGGCGTATACATGGGATGCGCCATGTTGAAGAGCACAATCCGTAAAACCACCAGTGGATGAACCGATATCCAACATGACAAGATCATTCATATTCAGGTTGAAATGACGAATCGCTTTTTCAAGCTTTAGTCCACCTCTGCCTACATAAGGATGCACTGAACCTTTTACCTTCAGTTGAGCATCCCTTGGAATTTTCATGCCTGCTTTTTCAATCGGTTCATTATTGGCATACACAAGTCCAGCCATAATCGCAGCTTTTGCCTTCTCACGGCTTTCGTAATAGCCCTGTTCCACCAGCAGCACATCGATTCGTTCTTTCGGGAGTGACATGTCTTTCTCCTATCCGCTAATCATTCTAATGTTAGGAAGGGAAACGTGTTTTGGACATTCCGTATGAAGATTGAACGGCCATTTTACGCAATTCGGCACTTACATTCTCCACCGTAAGACCAACCTCTTCACGTTGTTCCTTGATGCTGCCATGTTCGATAAATCGATCAGGAATGCCCATCAGATGCACATGAACATCATGTATACCTTGTTCAGCATAGAATTCCAACACCGCACTTCCCATGCTGCCTGCCTGCGAGGTTTCTTCGAGCACAATCAGCTTTGTTCCACGGACAGCCAGATCACGAAGCATCTGTTCATCCAATGGTTTGAGGAAACGAGCATTGATAACTCCAGTATTTATCCCTTCCCGTTTCACCGTATCTGCTACTTCTTCAGCCAGCTGAACCATAGAACCCGAGGCGATAATCGCGTATCCTTCACCTGGACGTAGCTGTTCCCAGGAACCAATTGGAATCGGAACTAACACATCGTCCATTGGTACGCCAACCACATTGTTACGCGGGTAACGATACGCAATCGGACCTTCGTTATAATCTAGCGCCGTTTTCATCATATGGCGCAGTTCATTCTCATCTTTTGGCATCATAAGTACGATATTCGGAATGTGACGCATAAACGCAACATCGTATACTCCCTGATGTGTCTCACCGTCAGGTCCAACAAATCCAGCACGGTCAATTGCAAATATAACATTTGCATTGTGACGACAGATGTCGTGAACGATCTGATCATATGCACGTTGCATGAACGTAGAGTATACCGCATAAACCGGTTTTAACCCTTCCATGGCCAGTGCCGCACACATCGTAGCTGCATGCTGTTCTGCGATCCCCACATCAATCATGCGATCCGGAAACTCTTTGCTGAAAGGAATTAGACCTGAACCTGTAGGCATTGCAGGGGTAACCGCAACGATACGTTTATCCTCTTTCGCTAGTTCAACGAGCGTCTGACCGAATACTTCGGTGTACATCGGTTTTCCAACGGCTTTGAGCACTTGACCTGATTCAATTTTATATGGCGAAATTCCGTGCCACTTATGCGAATCCGCCTCGGCAGGCTGATAACCTTTGCCTTTGGTTGTAAGCACATGGACCATTACAGGACCATCCACATTGTCAGCCTGTTTGAAAGCCTCAATCAGTTGCGGGATGTCATGCCCGTCAATCGGGCCCAAATAAGTGAAACCCAGTTCTTCAAAAAGAACACCAGGAACCATCATATATTTGACACTATCCTTAATCCAGCTCGCCGATTTCGCCAGACGATCACCAATGGCCGGAATTTTTTTGAGAATACCTTCCACATCATCTTTAGCTTTCAAGTAATGACGATCTGAACGAATTTTACTCAAGTATTTATGCATGGCTCCCACATTGGGTGCGATAGACATCTCATTATCATTGAGAATAACCATCAGCTTACGCTGTTCATGTCCGATATGGTTCAGTGCTTCAAACGCCATACCGCCTGTAAGCGCTCCGTCTCCAATGATGGCGATAACCTGATTATCCTCACCTTTCAGATCACGAGCCATAGCCATACCCATGGCAGCAGACAATGAAGTACTACTGTGTCCGGCTTCCCATACATCGTGTTCACTTTCGTTCCGTTTGACAAATCCGCATAATCCGTTCTGTTGACGCAACGTATCAAAGCGATCCATCCGCCCCGTCAAAACTTTATGCACATAAGCCTGGTGTCCCACATCAAAAATCATTTTATCCGTTGGACTGTTGTAGCAGTAGTGCAGGGCCACGGTGAGCTCAACCACTCCTAAGTTCGGTGCAAGATGCCCGCCTGTAGCAGACAGCTTCTCAATCAGAAACTGGCGGATCTCTGCCGACAAAAGGACAAGATCATCCTGGGACATCACCTTTAGATCACTGGGTTGTTTAATTTGTGGAAGCAGCACGAGAATCTCCCCGCTTTCCTAGAATGTTGTTGTTTATTAGATATATATCATTTATTGAGTGTAATGGATTGAATAACATTGAATCATTATACCATAAATGAACAAAAATCATAATTTACAGCCCGCTTCAGCCGATCAAGAGTCGTTCGCTTACGATTCATATCCGAAGCTCTATAATTATGTATTCTCCAATCATTGAAAGAAGCTTTCGTTTCGTTTATTGGCATAAAGAAGCCATTACTATCATTACACTGTTCATTTCACATTGAATCAGCTGCCTAAGTTAAATGTTAATGGTCACGGCTCATCAGATAATCGGCAATCTCCATTAACCTTGAAGCATCCGGCAATTGCGCTCGTTCAAGTGCATCTTTAGCGGATTGTGTGAGGGATTTCACTTCTGCAACGGAAGCTTCCATTCCGATAAAGTACGGATAAGTTACCTTCTGCTGATTCACGTCACTTTGCGTTTTTTTTCCCATCTTCTGCTCGTCACCCGTCAGGTCTAAAATGTCATCCTGAATCTGGAATGCGAGTCCTAAATCCCGCCCAAATACACTCAGCGCCTCCAACTGTCCTTCTGTAGCCCCGCCGATGCGAGCACCTGCAAGGAGGGAGAAGACAATCAGATCACCTGTTTTATGCAGATGAATATATTGAAGCTGAGATAAATCAGTCAACCCTTGCTCGCCTTCCATATCAGCAACCTGGCCACCAACCATGCCTCTGGCTCCTGCAAGTTCAGCTAAATCCTGAACAATAGCTAACAGAGCATCAGCATTCACTCCGCTTTGACGTCCTGTCTGAACAATGCTGTAGAAAGCGTGGGTCAGCAGTGCATCTCCCGCAAGAATGGCTGTCGCTTCGCCATATACTTTGTGATTCGTTAATTTTCCCCTACGATAATCATCATTATCCATCGCAGGCAAGTCGTCGTGGATCAACGAATACGTATGAACCATCTCCACGGCGCAGGCTACCGGCATCGCAGCTGTACGCTCCGCGCCGAAGGCTTCCGCCGCAGCAACGACCAGAAGTGGACGAAGGCGTTTCCCTCCAGCCATTAATGAATACTGCATCGATTCCGTGAGCGAACGAGGTACATCCCAATGCTCGGGAAGGGTGTGTTTCAGCGCTTCCGTAACATCTCCAGTTACTTCCTGAAGATACGCTTCGAATGAAAGACGGTTACTCATTGATCTCACCGCTCTCCTCGTCAGCCGTGCCAAAAGGCTTCTTGCGAAGCTCCCCATCTTCTTCTACGATCATCTCGATCTTACGTTCCACTTGTTCCAGCTTCAGGCCACATAACTGGGAAAGTTTCATTCCGCGCTGAAACAAATCAATCGCTTGCTCCAGAGGAACATCCCCATGCTCCAGCTGACCTACGATGTCTTCTAATGCCGCCATTGCCTCTTCAAAATTCAGTTCCGGTTCATTCGCCATGGATGTTGTTGTCCTCCTTCATTCCCCAGACCTGACAGTCCAGCTGTCCGTCCGCTAATTTGATCTTCACCGAGTCGCCCGGCTGTACATCATTTATGGATTTAATCAATTGCTGTTCCTGCTCATCGTAGACAAGACTATAACCACGTGACATTACCTTCAGCGGACTGAGTGCATCCAGATGCCTTACCAGTGACTTCCACTCTTGTTGCTTGCTACGTGTAATTGATCTCATCGCAAGTTCAAGTTGCTTACGAGCGGCTGCATTATCCCGGCGTGCTGTATTCACTTGTTCCCGAGGATTAAACCGCTGTAAAGCTGTCCGCAACCGTTCTTGTTTTTCTCCCGTCCATTTCATTCGTGTATCCACACTTCGTTGCAAGCGTTGATGTAACATATCCAGACGTTCTGTATGCTGCATCAACGTTCTGCGCGGATGCACCAGTACGGGGGAGCGCTGAAGACGAGTTAGGCGTTCACGATGATATACGGCACGTTGCTTCAGACTGTTCTGTAACTGGCGCTGTCTTCGTGCAATCTGTTCCATCAGCTCTGCACGATTCGGCACAGCAAGTTCCGCTGCCGCTGTTGGTGTCGCAGCACGTAAATCGGAAGCAAAGTCTGCAATCGTAAAGTCCGTTTCATGACCAACCGCAGAGATCACTGGAATGGTTGAAGCTGCTATGGCTCGAGCTACAATTTCTTCATTAAAAGCCCACAGTTCTTCGAGTGATCCACCGCCCCGTCCTACAATAAGCACATCTGCTTCAGCCATATGGTTAAAGTTGTTTATTGCCTTGACGATGGATGGTGCAGCCCCTTTGCCTTGAACAAGCACCGGGTACAATACAACTTTAGCCGATGGATACCTTCGTTGCAGTGTGATTATAATGTCACGAACAGCCGCTCCTGTAGGAGATGTTACAACACCAATCGTTTGTGGATAACTTGGGATGGGTCTTTTGCGAGCAGGAGAGAACAATCCTTCGTCCTCCAGTTTCTTTTTCAGCTGCTCATAAGCCAGATATAGACTGCCTATACCATCTGGCTGCATATGTGTCGCATAAAATTGATACTGCCCGTCGCGTTCATATACCGAAACGTTACCACGCGCAATAACCCTTGCACCCTCCTTCGGTACAAAGGGTAAACGCTGATTATGCGATGCAAACATGATGGATTTAATCCGACTGTCCTTGTCCTTTAACGTAAAATACATGTGGCCGCTGGAGTGATGCGTGAAATTGGATATCTCTCCGCGCAGCCAGACGTCCGACAGAACCTGATCCGATTCCAGTTTCATCCGGATATATCTGTTCAGGTCTTTAATAGAGTAAATTTTTTGCTCTGCCACAGACAGTTACCTAGGCCAATCCGTGAGCGCGTTTTGCCGCGATCAGAGTGTTCTGCATCAGCATGGTGATCGTCATTGGACCCACGCCGCCGGGAACAGGTGTAATTGGGCCAGAGACTTCTTTTACACTTTCAAAATCTACATCCCCTGCGAGTTTTCCGTTATCCAAACGATTCATGCCGACATCGATCACAACAGCGCCTGGTTTAACATAATCGGCATCCACAAAATTGGCACGACCGATCGCTACGACCAGAATATCCGCTTGACGTGTAATTTCTTTCATATTAGCCGTACGGGAATGACACATCGTTACGGTTGCATTTTCACGTTGCAATAACAAGGACACCGGTTTACCTACAATGTTACTACGACCGATAACGACAGCGTGTTTACCGGACATTTCCAGACCCGTGCGTTTAATTAATTCAATGACACCTGCAGGTGTACATGGCAGCAAGCTGTCATCACCGATAACCAGATTCCCCACATTCACTGGGTGGAATCCATCTACGTCTTTATCTACAGCAATCGCATCGATTACCGCTTTCTCTTCAATGTGGCTCGGCAGTGGAAGCTGCACAAGAATACCATTGATGGACTTCTGATTGTTCAGCTTGTCCACGAGAGCTAGCAAATCCGCTTGCGATGTACTTGCATCCAACCGATGTACTTCAGAGTAAAAGCCGAGGTCATGACATGCTTTTTCCTTATTACGCACATAAACTTGAGAAGCCGGATCTTCCCCCACGAGCACAACAGCCAGACCCGGTACTACTCCCTGTTCGCTTAGTTGTTTTACTTCTGCGGTCATGCTTGCGCGGAGCTCTTGGGATACTTCTTTACCGTTAATAATAGATGCTGTCATTGTACTCTCTCCCTTATATGAACATATATTAGATAAAACGATCTAGATACATCCTTACAGAAAAGCTGGCTTGTCTAATCTACTCCATCAGAATGTTCCCTCAGGATAATTTTTGCTTGATGCTATCCACTTCCTGAATCATGCGGCCAAGAACACCATTGACGAACTTGCCTGATTCATCTGTACCAAAGTACTTCGACAGTTCAATCGCTTCGTTGACAGAAACTTTTGCTGGTACATCATCACGGAATACCATCTCATAGGTGGACAAGCGCAAAATTTGGCGGTCTACACGAGACAATCGGCTTAGTTGCCAGCCTTTCAAATAATCCACAAGCAAACCATCAATCGCTTCCTTATGCCCCCACGCACCTTGAACCATTTCGGTAACATAGCTGCGCATTTTTTCTTCATCACGGATTTCAACTTCCGTTTCATTTTCCTCAGCCGCTTCGTTAATCAGCATATTCACCGCTTCAGACGCGCTTACTTCATTCATTTCCATTTGATACAGACTCTGTACTGCAATTTCCCTTGCCAAACGTCTTTTCATGTCCTGCCTCCTGCAGCGCTCGATCCCGAGCGTCATCATGCTTATTTTAAAATTCAAGAAACCACTTCATTACCCTATACAGGATACCCATGGATATTGCGATCTCTTTTCACAAAAAAACCTGCGACACGTTTCCTCCAAAAATCGGGCAACTCAAACTACAGTTCTATTTTCGGAAGAAACATATTGCAGGGTTCTGATAGGCTTATTTGAACGGACGCCAGCGATCTCCAAGCCATTGTCGTAACTCTCCCCAAGGGATGAACGAGCCTAGCTTCTCATCGCTTCGTCTGCCAAATGTATACCCGATGAACACCAAAAGTGCAAAGAACAACATATCCCAAAAACCGATCCAAACATAAAGAAATCCTAATAAAATACCAAAGGCAACGCCTAGAATACGTCCCTTGTAGCTATCCCAAAGCTCTTTCCACAACATCAGTGAAACTCACCTCATTCCACGCGACTCTTGTAGTTAGGCGACTGGGTCACATTAGCGATATATACGGTTACAAAAGAAACAGGAATTCCTGTAATCTCTTGCACATGATCATGTATCGCCTTTTGCAGATCCGTAGTCAGCGCCGGAATAGGTGTCTCCCCATCCACAACAGCCCGAATCTTAATCTCCAGTCCTGACTCCACCACACGGATGCGCGCTTTGACGTCACGTACTCCACGAAAACGGGAAGTAGCCTTCAAACAGAGATTTTCAATTGTCTCCATTGAAATCTGAACATCCCCGAACTCGGTACGTTGATCCACAGAAGGTAACGAGCCACGCTCGCGGCGAATCGAGATGTAGAAAAAACGTAAACTCAGGACAAACAAAATCGCTGCCGCGACAATTGACGCAACAATAACATTTTGTTCCTGCTGGTAATTCAATTCGTATGGCAGCACACCGCTAATCAGTAAGATGACCGCTGCCGATATTGCTCCTACGCTTATGCTGTATATAAACAACAGAAGCCGATCCAGTATTTTAGCCACGAACTGCACAGCCTCCCTTGCTCACTCACATTGCTTAACTGCTGAAAAGCTTAACGTTGATCACCTTGTCCGTCTCAAGTGCATAACGAAAGACCCGTCCAAGACGGGATAACCCCCGACAGAAGTGCCGGGGGAAATCTGTCTTATTATTTTACACGTTGCGTGTTCAGGTCGATCTCTTCCACCTTTTCAGCACTCTTGAACTGAACGTCATGAATATGAACATTCACTTCATTTACGTTCAATCCTGTCATGTTTTCAATAGAGCGCTTCACGTTTTGTTGGATTTCAGTAGCAACCTGCGGCAAACGGTATCCATATTCAATAATAACGGAAACATCCACTGCAGCTTCGCGTTGACCTACTTCAACCTTAACTCCTTTTGAAAGGTTTTTGCGGCCGAGCAATTCCGCGAATCCACCTGCGAATCCACCGCTCATCCCAGCTACTCCTTTAACTTCCACAGTTGCAAGTCCAGCAATCACTTCGATAACTTCAGGTGCGATCTGGATTTCACCGATATCCGTGCGTTCAAATTCTGTCGGTAGTGTACTCATAAATGTTCAACACACCTTTCGCGAGATAAGTTTGCGGCCATCCGTCAGGGTGCCGGTTCATTTTCACAACACTCAGAACCCTTCCGGTCCGGCTTTACCGGAGCTCCTGCAACCATCCGCTAGAAGGCGGGCTTATCCGATGCAGGAGACATGCGCTCTTATTATTACATACTATATCATTTGGGCTAGATTATGACAAACAAGTCCAATATGACTGTTAAATCTCGTTTTCCTCGAGAAATTTAATATCAAAATCTCCGCGAATAAACGTTGGATGCTCCAGAAGTTTCTGATGGAAAGGAATCGTTGTTGAGATGCCTTCAATCGCGAATTCTGCCAAAGCACGCTTCATTTTGGCGATCGCTTCATCACGAGTTGCGCCCCAAACGATCAATTTTGCAATCATGGAGTCATAGAATGGTGAGATTGTGTAACCAGGATACGCTGCGCTGTCCACCCGAACTCCAGGGCCACCCGGTGCAAGGTAAAAACCAATCTTGCCTGGTGCAGGCATAAAGTTACGGTCAGGATCTTCAGCGTTGATTCGGCATTCAATGGACCATCCGTTAATAACCACATCTTCCTGACGGAAAGATAACGGATTACCTTCGGCAACAGAGATCATTTCACGGATCAGATCGACACCCGTTACCATCTCGGTAACCGGATGTTCAACCTGAATACGAGTATTCATCTCCATAAAGTAGAACTCCCCGTTTGGACTTAGAAGGAATTCCAGTGTACCGGCTCCGGAGTAATTCACCGCAAGTGCAGCTCGCACAGCAGCTTCTCCCATGAGCGTACGGACTTCCTCGTTGATCACAGGACACGGTGCTTCCTCAACAAGCTTCTGACGACGGCGCTGAACCGAACAATCACGCTCGCCAAGATGCACGGCATTGCCGTGTTTGTCAGCCATAATCTGAATTTCAACGTGCTTCATGCCTGTCAGGAATTTCTCCAGATACACACCGGCGTTCCCGAATGCTTTCTGAGCTTCCTGCTGTGCAGCCGTGATTTGTTTTACCAATTGCTCTTCGTTTTCAGCGATCCGAATCCCTTTACCCCCACCACCAGCGGTAGCTTTGATAATGACAGGATACCCGATATCACGTCCAATCATAATCGCTTCTTCGGTAGTTTCTACAAGGCCGTCTGATCCAGGAATAACAGGTACGCCTGCATCCTTCATCGTCTGTTTCGCTACAGCCTTGTCACCCATCTTGGTAATAGCTTCCGGTGAAGGACCAATGAATGTAATGTTGCAGGAATCACAGATTTCCGCAAAATCAGCATTCTCGGCCAAGAAACCGTATCCAGGGTGGATGGCGTCACATTCCGTCAAAGTAGCTACACTCATCAGGTTAGTAAAGTTAAGATAACTGTCTTTAGACAGTGTTGGTCCGATACAGTAGGCCTCGTCTGCAAGACGGACATGCAAGGAATCTTTGTCCGCTTCCGAGTAAACAGCCACTGTCGAAATGCCAAGCTCGCGGCAGGCACGAATAATGCGCACAGCAATCTCACCACGATTGGCAATCAATATTTTATGGAATTTCATTTCGTCTTTGTCCTCCTTCGAAGCTCATGCGGCTGCTATAAACCTGTAAACCGTTATTCCGGTTTTACCAGGAACAGAGGCTGTCCGTATTCGACAAGCTGTCCATTTTCAACCAGCACTTCAACGATTTCTCCCTTGATGTCCGCATCAAGCTCGTTCATCAGTTTCATGGCTTCGATGATGCATACCGTTGTTTTCTCAACAACTTTATCACCCACACTCACAAAAGAACCAGCTTCCGGTGAGGAAGCTCTGTAAAATGTACCTACCATCGGAGATACAATTTTATGTAAATGACTTGTTGTATCGGCTTGCGGGGCAGCCTCGCTAACCACTGCGGTAGCAGCAGGTTGCACCTGAGGAGCAGCAATCACTTGCGGTTGTACGGCAGCAGCCTGTACGAACTCCGTTTTACCTGGTTTGCGAATCGACAAACGTGATCCTTCATTTTCAATTTCCAATTCCTGAACAGAACTTTCATCAACCAATTTGATCAGTTCTTTAATTTCGCTCAATTTAAACATTTCCATTATTCACTCCTTCGGCATCATGCCAGTCTCACGAGGACGGTCATATGGCTTTTAGTATTATATCATAATCATTAAAAATGGAAAGAGCCCGAGAGTCGAACAGGCTCCCGGGGCTTCCTTATCACATTTCCGATTACTGTTCTGTGACATATTGCACGCTGATTTTGTTCTGTGATACAGACAATTCTTTCATAACCAGATCAACAATAGAAACCGCCTGTTTAACGTCAAGTTTGTCACTCAGAACCACCACTTTATACTTGTCAGCCTCTTCTTGAACGACTGCATTTGCGAATTGCTGGGAAAGTGTCTCTTCAATGCCTGTAATTTTGGCTTCTTTATCTTCAAGTACCCGGAGCTGTTCTGTTGCTTTTGCATTTTCTTCCGGTGTTTTACTAAGATCTCCTGCAATGGTCATCAATTCCTCGTACTTACGGTTGTTACTCTCTTCACGCTGCCACTGGTAATTCTGGAACTGACTGCTTGCCGACACAGCCGTATTTTGCTGTTCCATCTCTTTTAGCACTTCTTCATCCGTTTTAGCAGCAGTCCCCTCTGTTTTCCCTTCAGTTTCCGGGGTAGTCGCCGCTCCTTTTTCCGCACTACTTTCTGACTTTTGATCCGTTTCTCCTTCTTTGCTGCCCGGTTCAGTAGCAGGTGTTTTTTCTGCGCTTCCCGCTTCCTTACCTTCTGCGCCAGTTGTGTTTTCGGCCGGGCTCGCCGCACCGGAATCACCCTTAATCTCTCCGCTGTTCACGACCTCGTTGATCACCAGACCTTCTGTTGGATCAAGAATACCGGCAGTTTCCTTTGCCTCGCCTTGTTTCATCGCATCTACTTGCTGACTGTCAGCCACAGGGGGATTAACGGGCCCGGAATCTTCAGTAAAGAGATAATAGGCGGACAAGATAACCATTAGACTCAGCATGGAAACGAGCCATATTGTTTGACGTTTGTTATTCATTTAGAAGTTCCTCCTCAAAAATAGGGTTGATTCTGACAACACATCTCTTCTTATCGTCATTCAAAGCTTTAATCCTGTTTGCGCGGAACAACCGAGATCCGGTAAGCCGCTACGTTCAAACCTTTTTCAACGGCATCTGTAATGAGGTCTTTCACAACCTTGTTCTCTGCACCTTTTGCCACCACCAGCACTCCGCGGATTTGAGGTTTCAGCTTTTTCGTGACAATGGGTGTCTGATCCCCTGATAATTCATACGTAATGATCTCACCGTCACGGGTATATTGCGTCATATGCCGTTTACCGCCATTGGCATCCGTCTCTTCGGTAAGCTGCTGTGAATCTTTGACGTTCCGCTGCACCACGAGTTCTTCCGTAGAATCCACGGTAACCATCACATCCACAGTGCCTACACCAACGATATTTTCCAACACGCCTTTGATCTTGTCTTCGAATGCCACTTCAATCGCCTGAAAAGGGTTTTCTTCCAACAAACCACTTTGCATCGTCGACATGGAAGTAGCTTGTTCTGGTGGTTCACGACCGATGTTTTCAGAATCGATCTTTTTGACGTTGACAAAGGAATTAAAGAGCATGATGCCCACACCGATCAGTCCCAAAATGATTAACCACCGTAAGGTTTGACTGCGCTTCGCACCACCTTCACCGCCACCCATCCAGCTTTCCAGCTTTTTGAACCAGTGTTTCATCGGACCGCCTCCTTTTCAGAGCACTTCTGCATTTTCTCTCTCCGTCACTCGCACCTGGCTCGCATCAACTTCCCACTTCTCCTTGAGCAATGTGATAATTTGTACTGCGTGTTCAGACCGTGAAACACTAGTTTGCTTAACGTTTGAATCTTCACTATCATTCCGGGTAACGGAGGGTTCGGATGCTTGATTAGAAGCTACCTGATCTCTCTTTGGTTGCTCGGATCGCTGCCCGTTTGACTCAATCTGTATATTCTTAATTTCAACTGGATCAATCTGCACAGGTTGAGTACTCGAATAATTTTCATCATGTTCTAACGAATCTTTGGTTTCTGTCATCGGGTTGCTACTCACAGGTTCGGCCGCATCCCCATCCGTTTTTGAATCACCCTTTCCACTTGCTAGTTGCACCTCCACATGCTGAATGACAGGCAGTTCAACAGAAGTGGTTGCTTGGGTATCCGAATTTGATTTCTTCATCGCCAGTTGTACCTCAACCGACTGAACCTTTGCTCCAGTTGTCTCTTCAATCTGACCTTTCATAACGTTAGCGAGTTCCTTCGCCGTCCACTTTAGGGACTGTTGTTGTTCACTCGCCTGCATTCGCTTCCCTTGAGCCAGAATCTGCTCCAGTGTGGCTTGCCCGTCAGGAGGTGCATCCATTGCGGTCATGGCGCGTTTTAGTTCCCCTACCGGATCACTTTTCAACAGTTTCGTGATGGGGGATAACAAGGTCAGTAGGATGAGAAGGCTCAGCACAAGCTTGACATACCGTTCCATGGAACGATTCGGGAGTAGCATATCTACAAACGTTGCCAGTAAAACGATCATGATCAGATCCTGCAGCCAGTTGCTCAGCCACCCCATCCTCTCCAGCCCCTTTCCCTGCAGACAGGTAGTTAACGCATCATCACTGTCAGATTCCCTGCGGTCAGCAGAATCGTAATTGCCAGGAAAAACATGAGTCCAACGGCGGCCAGTGCCGCGAACACATAAATCATGCTTTTACCAATCGCTTGCAAGCAATCTACGATCGGCGTCTCTCCCAAAGGTTGCATGATCGCTCCGGTCACGTTGTAGATCAAGGCCAGCGCCAGAATTTTAATGGCCGGAAACGCACAGAGGAACAAGATAATAATGACACCTGTCAATCCGATTGCATTTTTGACAAGCAACGATGCCGTGATCACGGTATCCGTTGCATCTGCAAATGTCCTCCCTACAACGGGTACAAAGTTTCCTGCAATATATTTGGCTGCCTTCAAACTGACACCATCCGCAACCGACCCCGAAGCTCCCTGTACCGAAATAACCCCCAGAAACATCGTCAGCAGAATGCCCAGCAAGGCTACACTGATGTTTCGCAACAGGTCAGCCATTTGTGTCAATTTGTATTTATCCGAAAGCGAGCTCACCAGATGCAGCACAGCCGAGAAGAAAAGAAGCGGGAACACCAGCAGATGGATCAGCGTACTTACGAGATGAATCATGAAAATAATTAGCGGGTGCGTCACCGAAACGGTAACGACATTACCCATCGAAGCGAGCAGTGTGAACAGAAGTGGAACCATCGCCATCATAAAGTTGATCATGCCGGATATAGCCTCTTTTGCATAACCAATCGCTACGCTGAAGCTGTTGATTGCGATGATAATGATGACCAGATAACAGATGGCATATGCAATTTTGCTAATATTGTTCTTCTCAAAAGCAGTCTGAAGTGTCTCCAGAATCATGCTCAGCACTGTTAACATCACGATCGTGACCAAAAGTTTGCCGTTATATAAAATTTCATGCAACATAAACGTGCCAATCGCCGAAAATACCGATTTCAGACTGAATCCTTCATTCCCGGGAATTAACATATCCATGAACGATGGCGTTTTGCCTTCTGGAAAAAAACCACCGTACTGTTTCATCAGTTGATCCCAATATTTCTCGACCTGATCCTTCGGAAGCTCATCAGCCTGCTGCTTTATCCACTCGTTTGAAGGTGTGGTGGCTACAACCTGTCCAATTACACCGAACATGAAACATATCATCAGCACAATGATGAGGCGCCAGCGCGGCTTGTTATGCATCAATTTCATCAGTTATCCGCCCGCCCTTTCTACACTGGCATCAGTTTCATCACGGTTTCGATAATGATGCTAATGATCGGAATCGCGAGTACAAGAATCAGCACTTTGCCAGCGAGTTCAATCTTGGAGGCGATGCTCTCTTGCCCTGCATCTCTGACAATCTGTGCACCGAATTCAGCAATGTAAGCAATGCCGATAATCTTCAATACCGTTTTCAGATAGATGCTCTCCATACCGGAATTTTCAGCAAGTCGCTTCAGCACTTCGATGACTGTGCCAATTTTGCCAATCAACAGCATAAAGATCACTACACCAGTGGCTGCCGCAATCAGAAAGGCAAACATCGGCTTTTGTTCCTTAATGACTAAAATCAATACGGTTGCAATGAGTGCCAGACCAACAACTTGAATAATCTCCACGGGTCACCACCATCCGGCTTCATGACCGATTTCATTGAAAAAGAAATATGGATTTAATCTCTTGTAGCAGGCTGTCCAGCATTCGAACAACCATGAACAGTACAACGACAAATCCGATTACGGTCACCCAGTGAGCCATATCTTCCTTTCCCATTTGTTTCAATACGGTATGAATCATCGCTATAATGATTCCAATGCCCGCAATTTGAAAGATTGCGTTCACTTCTAAATTCATGACCTTGGCACCTCGCTATCCCGGCTATTTCAGAAGATCAGTATGACGATTAACGCTCCGACAAGCATCCCCAGGCTGCGGCTCATTCGTTCGTACTTCACTTGATCGGCCTGAGCGCGGGATTCCTCATGCATAAGTTGCTGAATGGCTAACGAAATATGTTTGGTCTGATCTTGACGATCACTGGTGCCAAGGCTGTAACTCAACTGTAGCATGACCTCCCGCTCGTCTGATTTCATCGCTGATTTCCCCCATGCCTCCTCGACACCGGCTTGCAGACTCTCCCTGGCTGTAAGGCCATGTGGGGGTTCCATCTGTGTGGAGGCGTGTAAAAAAAGAGTTCTCACCGGCTCTTTGGTCTGGGCCCCCATCTTGTTCATCGCATCAGGCAGCGGCGTTAAGCCGTAATTAATCTCTGTCATCAGCCGCTGTAGGGCCGCAATCAACTCACGTAGCTGCCTTGGCCGTAATGCATATTGCCTCGCCTTGTGAAAACCAGCGAGAGTACTTGCTAGCAGAATCAGCAAGGCGCCAAGCATATTAAGCAAAGGCTTCACCTCCTGACCCGGTCTGTTGCAGTCCTCTCATCTTGCCATCGGACAGTCGAAAGCTCATGCCTCTGCCTGTTCGCTGTAGCTGCACATAACGCTGAAACATCTGCTCGGCAATCAGTGTTTTCAAGGCAGGTCTTGCAGCTAGTTCAGACAGATCCCTTGCGTGAGCCGTGGCAATGACAGAAACTCCTGCATGCAGAGCCTCCATAACTGCCTCCGCATCCTCTGGCCGACCAATCTCGTCCACAATCAGAACGTCCGGTGACATGGAACGAAGCATCATCATCATGCCTTCAGCCTTGGGGCATCCATCCATTACGTCTGTGCGCGGCCCTACATCGAAGCTAGGCACACCTTTATAGCTTCCCGCTATCTCAGAACGTTCATCTACAATGCCCACTTTTAGTCGCGGACGTATCCCATGCCTCAGTTCACCACCGGCTGTCAGTTTCGTGCCGTTACTGATCTGCCTTGCCAAATCTCGCAACAAGGTCGTTTTGCCTTGCTGCGGTGGAGATAGTATCAGGGTATGCATCACCTGTCCGTTCCTCATATCTAGCAGGTATGGAAGAATCGGGTCAGCCACGCCCTGCACTTCCCGCGCAACACGGACGTTAAATCCGTTGATATCCCGTAAATATTCTACACGCCCTCCACTGAGCACCGTCCGGCCAGCAAGTCCGATTCGATGCCCTCCCGGGATGGTGATGAATCCTTTTCGTAATTCTTCTTCCAAGGTATAGAGCGAATGATTGCTTATGAGATCAAGCAGTCTGTGCGTTACTTCTTTCAGAGGAACATATGCTTCCTCTGGTTTTCCCGTTGGTATACCTTCTGGGGTGAGAAAGTGATAGTTGTTGCCTGCATTAATTTCCAGCGGCCTGCCTTCTCGAATACGGATTTCCTCTACTTGTTCCAATAAGGCGGGCGGCATTCTGCCCAGAATGGTTCGGATGGGTTCCGGAAAAAGATCCCTCCATTTCACTTTCATGAGTAGGCTCCTCCAACTTGATTAATTTCATCTCTGATGCTTGTTCATATCTCAAGTTTATGCCTGTACATTCATTTTATGACGCTGAAATCTATCAATTCTTCAAGGACGATGAATGAGAGCCAAAACTCATAGACATCTCTTGTTCTAGGCACCTGTCTAGACATTCATGCATATAGTGCTTGCAGACAGATGGACTGTTCCACTGATAAACCAATGCTCGATCCCGAGGAACAAAAAGGAGTTGTGGGGTGTGCGTGTCGACGTTGTAGGTAATGTAAATGAAGTACGAACGATAGATATTGAAGGGCGAAGTGTGGTTGTCATTGATGTTTTGCGAACAACAAGCACAATTGTGACCGCGCTTGCTCATCATGCTGCGGGAGTTATTGCTACGGAGACTGTTCCGCAAGCCAAACAGATGTTGGTAGGAAACAGTATTCGGGGCGGGGAACGTTTTGACAAACAAATAACCGGATTCGATGCGGGTAATTCTCCCTATGAATATATGAGTGGTGACATTGCGGAAAAAGTCATTATCCTCACCACAACAGATGGTACAAGAGCTCTGATTAAAGCATCCAGAGCCAGACATATACTTGCGGGAGCATTCTTAAATGTTAGAGCGGTTGCTTCCGCTCTACTGGAATTACAACGGGATATTTTGTTATTATGTGCCGGTGAGCAGGATGAGTTTGCTCTCGAGGACGGCCTGTGTGCCGGATGTATTATTGAAGAGTTGTATCGTCAGACCCGTTCGCCACTGCAACTGAACGATCTTGGTATTATTCTGCATCAGGCTGTGTCTCAGTGTCATGACCAGCTTACAGATCTGGTTCGCACATCATCCAGTGCACGCAGACTGGATAAACTAGGGAAAATGCATGATGTTACCTATTGTTCACAATTGAATCTGCTGGATTGTGTACCAGAGATGAGGGAAGGGAACGAGCTAAAACCTTACCGTAAAGTAAGAGGAGGCAACATGTGCAAACGACTATAGTCACAGCTAAAAGAGGTGTACTGCTGCCTAGTGGCAACGGTACACCTCTTCCTAATTATACGTTTATTCTACGCATCATTTGCAATCTTATCTGCGAACTTGCGGTCCACCGATTACGGCTTGCTCAGCTGTATCCAGATCGTAAGCCGTGTGCAGAGCTTTAATCACGTCATGAAGCTTCTCTCCATCGATAACGCAGGAGACCTTGATCTCGGAAGTGCTGACCATTTTGATGCTTACGCCTTCACCTGAGATCACTTTGAACATTTTAGCAGCTACACCTGGATGGCTCACCATACCTGCACCAACAATCGAGATTTTAACCAGGTTCTCTTCGGAGGTAACTTCACGGTAAGGCAACCGGCTGTGCAGACCTTCAATGACACGAAGTGCTTTCTCGCGATCAGACAGTGCAACCGAGAAGGAGAAGTCCGCTTTGCCGTCCTGAACCCCGCTCTGCACGATAATATCGACGTCCAGTTGCTCACTAGCCAGTTCGCCAAATACTTCGGCAAGGACGCCCGGGACATCCGGAACACCCAAAATACTGATGCGAGCTACGTTTTTGTCATACGCGATTCCACTTACCACTACTCCTTGTTCCATTGCCGCTTCCTCCTTCACAACCGTTCCTTCATTATGGTTAAAGCTTGATCTTACAATCAAAGGTACACCGGAATGCTTTGCGTACTCAACAGCACGTGGATGCAATACCGCCGCTCCCAGATTCGCAAGCTCCAGCATTTCGTCGTAGGATATTTCTTTCAGTTTGCGCGCTACCTTGACGATCCTCGGATCTGTGGAATAAATTCCGTCCACATCCGTATAGATCTCGCAAGCGTCCGCTTGAATTGCTGCTGCGAGCGCAACAGCTGTTGTATCCGAACCACCGCGGCCCAGTGTAGTGATCTCGCCGTCTTCCGTCATGCCTTGGAAACCAGCGACAATAACGATATTGCCTTCAGCAAGCGCAGATTTGACACGTTCAGGACGGATATCCTGAATCCGGGCTTTACCGTGAACCGGTTCTGTTCGGAAACCGGCTTGCCATCCTGTAAAGGATACGGCCTTGCGTCCAAGTGCCTGAATGGCCATGGATAATAAGGAGATCGAAATTTGTTCCCCTGTTGTCAACAACATATCCATTTCACGAGCAGGCAAATCACTGTTTAGCAGCTTCGCCTGATCAATCAAATCATCTGTAGTATCTCCCATGGCCGAAACCACGACGACACATTGATGTCCTTCATCCGCTTTTTCTACAACACGTCCGGCTACACGCTTCATGCGTTCTGTATCTCCGACCGAGCTGCCCCCAAATTTCATGACGTACAATGACAACGCAAATCCACTCCCTACCTTGTGCAGTATGCATCAATTGATATCTTTCGTCATTATTCTCTACGAGAAATGACTTTAACCCAGTATATTACGAAAGCGTCTGATAGGCTAATCTTTTTTCAAAAAAACCCTCTGCCATATTCATGGCAAAGGGTTTTCATTCTTGCATTAAAGCTTACAGCAAGTGAAAGTTACGCACGGGAAGAGTATTTACCTTCACGTGTATCAATCAGAAGCACGTCGCCTTCATTGATGAACAAAGGAACTTGTACATTCAGACCTGTTTCCACTTTTGCGTTCTTCGTAGCGCCTTGTGCTGTGTTACCTTTAACGCTTGGCTCTGTTTCAATAACTTTCAGCTCAACGCTTGTAGGCAAGTCGATACCCAGGATTTCACCTTGGTAACTAACGATCTTCACGTTCATGTTTTCTTTAAGGAAGTTCAGTTCCCACTCCAGTTGATCACTAGTCAGTGTGAATTGATCGTATGTTTCATTGTCCATAAACGTATGCTCAGAACCACTTGCATACAGGTAAGATACTCCACGGTTTTCGATAATTGCACGGCCAATCGTTTCACCTGCACGAAATGTTTTTTCAACCGTATTACCATTACGAAGGTTTTTTAACTTGGAACGTACAAAAGCTGCGCCTTTACCTGGTTTTACGTGTTGGAAATCAAGCACGGTATAGATATCGTTGTCTACTTGCACGGTCAAACCTGTTTTAAAATCGTTAACTGAAATCACAAAAGATCCCTCCTGATATAAGTAAAAAGTGTTTGGGTATGTTAGCCAATAACGGTGAACTTTTTGTCCGATTTCGTAAGAATATGAATACCTGACTCGGTAATCACAACGTCATCCTCAATTCGTACGCCGCCAAGTCCATCAATATAAATTCCCGGCTCAACTGTAACCACCATTCCCGGTTTCAACACATCATCGCTAAGCTTGGACAGACGCGGAGCTTCATGAACCTCCATACCCAGACCATGGCCCGTGCTGTGTCCAAACTGTTCTCCATATCCATAGCCTGCAATGATATCCCGAGCAAGTGCATCCGCTTCCCGTCCGGTCATACCTGGTTTCAGGTTCTCCAGCGTATGTAATTGTGCTTCCAGTACGATGTCGTAAATCTTGCGCAGTTCAGGTACAGGATTACCTGTTGCAATCGTACGTGTCAGATCTGAACAGTATCCGTCCAGCAACGCACCAAAGTCAAACGTAATCAGTTCGTCCTGTCCAATTACTTTGCTACTTGCAACACCGTGAGGCATAGCAGAACGTTCGCCTGAAGCGACAATGGTGTCAAAGGAGGAGCTGGTCGCCCCATGCTTGCGCATGAAGAACTCCATTTCAAGATCCACTTCACGTTCAGTCATACCCGGTTTCGCAAATTGCAAAACGTGGCTGAATGTGGCATCTGCCAAATCTGCAGCACGCTGCATCACTGCAATTTCGTCAGCATCCTTGAACATCCGAAGCTGCTCAACAATGCCGGATACTGCTGTAAGTTTAACCGATTGCAACGATTCCGCATAAGAAGCGTGCGTACCAAATGTAACCGAATCCTGTTCGAAGCCAACTTCGTTGATGTTCGCTGCAACCAGCAAATCACGTACAGAATCCATCGGTTTTACACCGTGCTCCACCACGTTGAAGCCTTGCGCTTGCGTGGATGCCTGTGCCATATAACGGAAATCAGTAAGCAAATAAGCTTCCTGTTCAGTAATAAGCACATATCCTGCCGAACCCGTAAATCCCGTCATATAACGGCGGTTAATCGGATTCGTAATCAGCATTGCTTTGAGTTCACGCTCGGCCATGGCCTCACGTAACTTGTGTACTCGTTTGTTTTCCATCGGTAACCCTTCTTTCTCTCACATTCCCGGGTTCCCGGCTCAGGTTTGTTTGTCCAGATGACGCACGAGAGCCAGCAATCCCAGTTCATAGCTTACTTCGCCAAATCCGGCAATCTGCCCGATCGTTTCTGCTGCTAGCACTGAATGATGTCTGAACGCTTCGCGTGCATGAATGTTGGATAGATGAACCTCCACGGTAGGAACTTTCACGGCATTGATTGCATCCCGTATCGCATAACTGTAATGAGTAAAAGCCCCGGCATTCAGCATGATCCCGTCTGCCTCACCCATTGCGGCATGAATGCGGTCAATAATGTCTCCTTCATGGTTGGATTGATAAAAAGCGATGGAGACGCCCAATTCTTCAGCCTGTCTGCGAATTTTGTCTTCAATATCCTTCAGACTAAGCGTTCCATAGATACCTGGTTCACGAACACCAAGCATGTTCAGGTTCGGGCCATTGATCACAATAATTCGTTTCATCGCTGCTCCACCCTCTCTGCAAATAACCATCTGCTATTTTAACACAGCCGTTACCGGATTGAGAAGCTTTTTTGCGTCTAGGCTCCTGCGTGCTCTGGCTCCCGTTTCCTTTCGTCGGTGTACTCCATCGCTACGGTGTAACCTATGAACAGCCCCCAGAGGAGAAAGAAACAGATTTCTGTGAAAATTGAATCCCATGTCAATTGATTTAACGGTTTCATCATTCCGAGTTTAGGTCCAAGCAGAATAAAGAGGATCACCCACCAGACGATCCCATACACCATACCGGGAAACGGCCCTTTTAATTTGCGGATGGTAAAGGTATATAACAGTGACGCAAAGATGGAAAACACGATAAAACACAACCAACCTGTCAAGTGACCTGCCGGCGTATAAATATATTTATGCTTGAAAAAAGGCTCCGCCAGAAAACCCACGGGTACAACGGTAAAATGCAGAAAATGAAATAGCCAGTGGATTCCTCCCCAGATTAGCCCGGCAAAGAACCCCAGTTCCAGCGCAAAGGAAAACGGATTTGTGAAATAGTGCGCATCTCCCTGCCTTGGCACGGAACGCCGTTTCGTCACGTTTTCGTCACGTTCTCGCGGTCGTTGCCGATTTGTGCGCTGATCCGTTTTACCTTCGTGATTATGATTCGTTAATACGTCCTCATGAGTATGATCTGTCATCATAAACGTCCCCTTCTTCGCAAGATGATCTCGCAGGCGTGCTAGATATTTTCTCACAGTTCTAGGGCGTAGTATGTTCAAAACAGGACAATCTTAACAGCAGCACTTGCCTTTTCTCTCGTAAACTAGAAATTGCTCTCAAAATTCGATACAATAAGGATATTAAACTGCCTTTGATTGTAAAGGCTTAGAACAGAATAGGAAGGTGAATAATTTGCCTCAACAATCCAAGCCTGTCAGCTACGGGGGGCAAGCTGTCATCGAGGGCGTAATGTTTGGCGGTAAACACGTCAATGTTACGGCCGTTCGTAGAAAAGACGGCGAAATTACGTATCTGGAAGTTCCCAAGCAAGACAAGACCTGGGTCATGAAATTGCGGCGGATTCCTTTATTACGCGGAATTGTCAGCATTATAGATTCAAGTGTCAAAGGTAGCAAACATCTTAATTACTCTGCTGACGCTTATGCTGATGATGAGCTCGAACCTGAAGAAAAAGCCAAACAACAAGAGAAACAAGGAACTGGCTGGAGCCTTAGCATGATAATCGGTGTTACTGCGGTAGCCATACTTTCCTTCCTTTTCGGCAAAATTGTACTGACGTTGCTGCCTGTCGTGATCGAGGACTTCTTATTTAAAAATGTATTCGACAATCAATTTCTGCATAATGTATTGGAAGGTGTCATCAAACTGATCCTGTTACTCGCTTATCTGTGGCTAATCTCACAGACACCAATGATTAAACGCCTGTTTCAATACCACGGGGCAGAGCACAAAGTCATAAGCGCATACGAAGCTGGCGAAGAACTTACACCAGAAAATGTTCAGAAGTACAGCAGGCTACATTACCGCTGTGGTAGTAGCTTTATCATGTTGACTGTCATCATCGGTATTTTCTTATACTCCGTATTCACATACGATAATTTATGGGAACGGATGGGACAGCGTTTGCTCTTGTTGCCAGTCGTACTAGGTATTTCGTTCGAGCTACTCAAGATTACGAATTCGCTTCGTGATATTCCTGTCTTACGTTATCTGGGATACCCTGGCCTGTGGTTGCAATTGCTTACGACCAAAGAACCTACGAACGCCCAAGTGGAAGTATCCATTGCGTCTTTCAATCGCATGCTTGAACTGGACGCGAAACTTGCCAACGTTTCGACCGCAACGGAAGTTCCTGTAGCAACACTTGATCCTGTGAAAGGGTGAATGAAATGAATAAGCAGGCTATTGTATTTTGGGCATTCATTGTACTGGCTGCTCTTGGGGTTATCAGTTTTATAACTAGAGCTTCGTTGTCCAGTATTCTCATCCCTCTGATCGTGTTCGGAGTTGTGTTCCTGCTGTACAAATTCCCGCCTGCCCGTTGGTCACGAAAAGCCAAAACACCAAAGATCAAACCTTCGGCAAAAACGATGGCTAAAGTGAACGCACAGAATAATGTCAATGCAAGAAAGAGCAGTTCGTCCAAGAAACGCAAGGACTATCCTTTTCAGGTCATTCAGGGCCAGAAAGGCAAAAGCAACGAAGAGGACGTTCCCAAATATCACTGATTTGTCATTCCGGTGATGTCTCTGTTTTCTTCTCACAGTAAAATGTAAAATAAAACCCAAAAAGCAATTCTCCATCATCCGGAGAATTGCTTTTTTCACGTTTCTATATGGGAACCAGCGGCGGCGAATCCGCCTGTTTCTTCCGCATTTCTTTTCGCTGCTTTTCCAATTGCTCGTTGTACATCTTCGTATTCCATGTGGTGAAAAATTCCAGACCAGAGGCCACACCTGAGCGATATAAGTTCGTACTGTCTTGAACGGAGAGATTAAATTGTGTCGGTTTAATACCCAGCGTAGGAATTTTGACCGTACGGAATCGGTTAATCTGCTCAATGTAACGCTCATCGTGAGCTGTTAACATGGTCTCGACAAGCGCTTGCAACATGGTCAAAGGTCCTTTAATTCGTGCAGGTTCTACTTCTGTCTTACCTACCATTTTAAAACCGACTACTGGAATGATCTCTCCCCCTGATTCAGAGCGTTCTCCATCGAACAACCACAGTGGGAAGTTACTCAGTAGCCCTCCGTCCACGACATACACAAACTGATCTTGGAAAGGTAGCCCCTTGGACATCATCGGTGATTTCCGAATAATGACAGGATCGAAAAAATACGGAATGCTACAACTCATACGTACAGCTTTAGCAACCTCAAGCTTCGCCGGCTCAATACCAAAGCGCCGAATATCGTCGGGCAAGACGAGAATGTTTCCGTTAGAAATATCCGATGCGGTAATGAGCAACTTTCCAGGTGGCAAATCAGCGAAGGTTCGGATTCCTTTTTGTGCCAGCATTTTGCGTATCCATGATTCCAGTGCTTCACCTGAATATAAACCTTTTTTCAAAAACAATCTTGTTGCTGGACCAATCCAGCGTGTATTAAATATAGGCGACCGTTGCAGAAGCGAAGCAAACGGCGTACTCTCAATGATTTCTTTCATCTCCTCGGCCCGGTAACCCGCAGCCAGTAGGGCAGCAACAATCGAACCGGATGATGTGCCAGCAACTCGGTTGAATTGCACTCCGCAGTCCTGTGCTCCCTGTACAGCTCCTGCAAGGGAAACCCCTTTTACGCCTCCACCTTCAAAAACGCCATTAATTAACACAACGAAAAACCCCCGTTCTCCAGGCAGCCATACTTCTACTGCCACTGTATGAGAACAGGGGTTGGTCATATAACTATGAGTTGAAGAATCCGTGATCATTAACATAGAAAAATTAACGTTAGACTAGACCCTACAATCCATAGTAAGCTTTCAGTCGTTCAATCAAACCGAGTGGGTTTTTCGTAAGATACTGGGAACTGAAATAAATGTCTCCGCCAATAGATGGATACTTCTGATTATATGTCAATTGATCAATGATTTCTTGTGATGTCTGCCACCCAATCTCTGGCGTTCCGAGTTTATAAGGAGAATGGCCGATGTACAATTTTACATTGGTATTGGCTACCTCATTAACCCACCAATCGACGACCTTATCGTATCTTGCTGCACTTAGCGTCATGCTCCAGTATACCTGTGGTGCAACGTAGTCGATCCACCCTTGTTTGATCCATGTCCGAACATCTGCATTCATGCTGTCATAAGCAGTTACGCCTGCTTTGGTATCTGAGCCAGTCAGATCATTTGCTTTGTTACGCCATACACCAAATGGACTGATCCCATACTCTACATTAGCTTTCGCTTGATGAATACGTTGTCCAAGTTGCTGTACAAACTGATTAATGTTGTCACGGCGCCAAGCTGCACGGTCTGTTGAACCTGACGTGTTATACATTTTGTAAGCAACATCATCATTAAAGGTCACATTGGAAGGATAGAAGTAGTCGTCCAGATGCACTCCATCCACGTTATAGTTATTCACAACTTCCATAATGGTATCCATAATATGCTGCCTTGCTTCTGGAACACCTGGATTAATATATAGTTTACCCGATGCATTTACAATCCAGTCCGGATGTAGCTTGGATACATGGTTAGTCGCCAGATTGGCTGTTGTTGCTGAGTTCGTTGCCCGAAACGGATTGAACCAGGCATGAAATTCAAGCCCGCGTTTGTGCGCTTCCTCAATCATAAAAGCCAGTGGGTCATAACCTGGATCTTTCCCCTGGGTTCCTGTCAGAACACTATTCCAAGGCACCAGACTGGATGGATAAATGGCGTCTGCATTTGCTCTAACTTGTACAAATACAGCATTGATCCCCATGTCTTTTAACTGATCCAGTTGACTTGTGTACTCCTGCTTCTGTTTATCTACATTGCCTTTCGCGCCAGAAGATGGCCAGTCACCATTAACTGTAGATATCCAGGCTCCGCGCATCTCATTCGTTGCTGGTGGGGTTACACTTCCTCCTGGTTCTGCAGGAGTTGGTTCCGGTGTTGGCGTTGGTTCTGCTCCGGTGTACAGATCAATGGTTTGAGCCGCCTGATTCCAGTTCACTTGAATCCCCAAATTTTCACTTACAAAACGAATTGGAACCATCACGCGACCTTGTTTGAGTTGCACGGAAGCATCCAGATCAACCACGGTATTGTCCACTGTCGCTTGCTGACGTCCACTCGTCATCGTAATCGTTGAATCCGATTTCTGAATCGTCACCGTCCGGGTTGCCTGGGACCATAACACAGAAGCCCCCAGTCCTTCACTGATGACCCGTAACGGCACCATCGTTACGTTCACCTTGGGCATGATATAGGGTGACACATCTGATTCCAGACGCTGACCATCCAGAAAAATAGTAATCTGCTTTGAACTTGCTGCCTGAGCGGTCATACCGACTGACTGTAATCCAAGAACAAAAATGAGCAGTAGCAACAATCCTTTACGCAATTTCATCAATACAATCCTCCAACATCATTAAATTTGCGGTAAATTCTACTAGTTTAATAGACGCTTGGCATACGGGTTTAGTTGCGCAATTGACCAAATGTTGGTTGGAATTAAAATATCGAAATTAAAAATGCTCCTCGCCATTCCATTGGCAAGAAGCATCCTTTATTTATCAACATATGAATTCAAGGCTCAAGAGTCCGTGTTACTCATGATTTCCTGAATGTTTTTTAGGTCTTGCAGACGGCTCTCATCCTGACGGAAATATTCCACAAGAGACTCAATACATGTAATGGAGTCCCAGCTTAAGTGATGTTCAATACCTTCTACGTCGTTATATATGTTCTCTTCCTGAACACCGATCGTCGTTAGAAACTGCTCAAGCAGATGATGGCGCTCCATCAACCGTTTGCCCATTTTTTTCCCTTTTGGCGTTAGTACCAGCCCGCGGTACTTCTCATAGATCAGGTACTCGTCTTTGTCCAGCTTTTGGATCATCTTCGTCACGGATGAAGGATGTACTTCCAGTCCTTCAGCTATATCAGACACACGAGCATAGCCCTTTTCATCAATCAATTTGTATATACGCTCCAAATAATCTTCCATACTGGGCGTTGGCATCTGCTTCCCTCTCTTCTCTCTGACCGGTTCTACGTACCTGGTCCCTATCTTCTAATGATACATGTTATCAATGCGCATTGGCAAGTCCTACCCGATTCCGATCCGCCTTACACAAGGATTGGCAGGCGTGACTTCTCTTCATTTGAGGCAAACTAAGTCCAGTTTCGTATTGAAAGGAGTGATTCTGTGAGCACAAGCGTGGCCCAGCCCCCTGTTAGAAAAGTAAAGGGTACTAAACCCTTTATTCCCGATTTGGTGTATTTTGAACCAGGTGCGCTTGAATATGAAAAAGGAAAACGAATTATGGAATGGGTAACCTCCCAAAACATTCCTTATCAGATGACCACTTCACACAATCGAATCACCAACCTCCCCGGTGAGACAGAGCAAGAAAAATACCGGATGGCCAAGCGAACTCTGGTTGTAGGGGTACGTAAAACCTTGAAATTTGACCAGTCCAAACCATCAGCAGAGTATGCAATCCCTATCTCGACAGGTTGTATGGGGCATTGCCATTATTGTTATCTTCAAACCACATTAGGTGCAAAACCATACGTTCGCGTGTACGTAAACACGGAAGAAATCATTGAAGCTGCCAAAGGTTACATCGAGGAACGCAAACCCGAAATTACCCGTTTCGAAGCAGCCTGTACCTCCGACCCCGTCGGTCTGGAACATATCACGGAAAACCTGAGTGACCTAATTCGTTTTATGGCTGATGAAGAATACGGGCGTTTACGCTTTGTGACAAAATATCATCACGTTGATCCACTACTTAACATCAAGCATAATGGCCATACGCGTATCCGGTTCAGCGTGAACTCGGATTATGTTATCAAAAACTTTGAACCCGCAACTTCCCGCTTTGAAGAGAGAATTGAAGCTGCAGGTAAAATAGCCCATGCCGGATATCCACTCGGTTTCATTATTGCTCCGATTATTTGGTACGATGGCTGGCAAGAAGGTTATGCTGAGCTACTGCAAAAGCTGGCAGATACCTTGCCTGAAGAGGCTACCAAAGACCTGACGTTTGAAATGATTCAGCACCGTTTCACCAAAACGGCTAAAGCGACCATTGAGAAAAGATATCCAAAAACCAAGCTGGAGATGGATATTGAGAAACGGAAAATGAAATGGGGTCGCTGGGGTCAGTACAAATATGTGTATAAAGATGACCAGCAAGATGCCCTGCGCGAATTCATTACAGAACGCATTTTCGAACATTTTCCTTTAGCCAACATTGACTATTTTACCTAATTCAACTCGTATATCATCAGATCAAAAAGCAGGTTGCATGTTCCAGAAAAGTTCTGGTTCCTGCAGCCTGCTTTCAATTATTTATTCTGCTGAAGAAGAAAAATGCTTCACGTTAAGTTGATCATCCAATCGGGTGTAATTTGCTGCAGCCAGATTGTTATTTGGGTCATCTGATCCGTGAATAGCAAAATACCCATTAAGAGCATTAAAGCTCCGCCAATCTTCATCATGAGGTTTGAATAACGCAAAATCCAGCGTGTCGAACCTATAAAGAATGCTAGAACAAAAAAGGGTAAAGCAAAGCCTACCGTATAACCTGTAATCAGTGTCAGCCAAGTTGAAGGTTCGCTCGCTGCCATGGCGATAATCGCCGTCAGAATCGGTCCGATGCAAGGCGACCAGCCTGCCGAAAAACCAATCCCAAAAACAAAGGAACCTAAATACCCCGCCGGCTTCCATTTCATATCCAGTTTGCGTTCCTTCATTAAAAATTGCGGCTTGAAGATACCTAACAAAAACAGTCCCATCAACATAATTAAAATCGCGGACAGTTGACGAATCAAATCCCGGTTATCATTGAAAAATTGTCCAAATAATCCTGCACCCAGACCCAGCGAATAAAATACTGCAGAGAATCCGAGAATAAACGCCAGTGTATGCGTTAACGTCTTCAAGCGCACCTCTCGCTGATTCCGATCCTCTTTCAACTGTTGTACAGTCATTCCCGTGATGTATGAGAGATACGAAGGATATAGCGGAAGACAACACGGTGATATAAAAGAAGCGAGGCCAGCAACAAAAGCCAGCCATACATTAACATCAGGCATGAAGCAATGTCTCCCTTCCTGGTGCTCACTTGCTCTTAAGTACTTGTTTTCAAACGATAAGTGTAGTAGTCAGAGATCAGGCTCGGAACCCTTTTTTGGCAATCATCGTTAGGATCAGCATACCAATGAGCAGTAACACAATGGTTGCTCCAGGTGCCAGGTTCCAGATCCCCGCTGTAACTAGTCCAATCACAACCGCAATCTCTCCGATGACCACCGACAGAATGATGGCTGATTTGAAGCTTCGAGCCATGAGCAGGCTGACGGCGACAGGAATGGTCAACAAGGCGGATACAAGCAGAGCACCCACGATCTTGATCGCCGTACTGATCACCAATGCTGTCATCACTGTAATTAACATATTCAGCATTTTGACTGGTAATCCAGTCACTGCAGCTGCGTCCTCCTCAAAGCTGAGCAGGAAAAACTCTTTATGTAGGAAGCCCACTACAATAACAACGATTAGGGTCACGATACCCACCAGCTTCAGATCCGCCACGTCCAATGTGTAGATGCTGCCAAACAAATAGCTCATCACATCCGCATTGTACCCTTTTCCCAGTGTGAAAAACAGTGAAGCCAGCGCTACGCCTCCAGACATAATGATCGCAATGGACAACTCAGCATAGCTCTTGTAAGCTTTACGCAACTTTTCAATAGCAAACGATGCGAGTACCGCAAAGATCAAACCAACGCCGATCGGGTATACCTCAATCAGAAAACCAAGCGCCACACCTGCGATCGTTACGTGTGACAAGGTGTCTCCGATCATCGAGAGTCTGCGCAGTACAAGAAAAAGTCCAATCAGCGGAGCAGTGATACCGATAAGCAAACCACCTGCAAGTGCACGCTGAAAAAAATCACTCCATAATATTTCCAAAACTAACACGACTCCTTCGGCCTATCATCTAATGGCCCACATACATAGCTAGCGTACCTGCGCGGTAGTATGCTGCAGGTTGGTTTCTGCACAATCCTCGATCTCATGCGAATGACGCACATGGAAATGAATCTTGCCATTCGTGAGCGCCGCTTCCGCGCCAAGATAACTCTCCATGCGATCCATATCATGTGACACCATGAGAAACGTCATCCGATGATGTTCATGCATATGGGTAATCAGTTCGAAAAAACTGGCTTGTGACTCTGCATCAATCCCCACGGTAGGTTCATCGAGAATCAATAGATCCGGGTGATTAATTAACGCACGGGCCAAAAAAACACGTTGCTGCTGACCGCCGGACAGTTGTCCAATACGTTTGTTTGCGATATCCTCGATTCTCATAACCTTCATTGCATCGATGCATTGTTGCTGACCTTGACGAGAGATGCGGCGGAACATGTTTTTGTTGTTATACAGCCCGGACATAACAACCTCACGAACGGTAGCCGGGAACAACGGATTAAATGCATTTTTTTGTGGCACGTACCCGATCCGGTTCCAATCCTTGAATTTACGAATCGACTCTCCAAACAACTTGATATCCCCCTGCGCAGGAGGAAGTAGTCCTACCAGCATACGAAGCAACGTTGTTTTCCCTGCTCCGTTTGAACCGATAATACCTACAAAGTCACGTTGTTGAACCATAAAATTGAGATCTTGAATCACGCGCTGATCCCCGTAGGAAAAAGACAAATTCTCGATCTGGATAATCGGATCATGACATAATGGCATGATTTGCTGCATGGCAAAACCGCCCTTCATAATAAATAAAAATACGTAAATATCGTGCTTAACATTCCAAAAGTCTTCGCCGATGGAACAGCAAAGACTTCTGGATGTTTACCTTCATTCTTCTTATTTTAATGCGATCAGCAGATTTTGCAAATTTTTCTCCATCAAGGTGAAATAATCATCTTTGTTCTTCACCTGTTCCTGCGTCAGACCCTCAACCGGGTTCAACACCATCGTTTCTACCCCTGCTTCGCTGGCAAGTGTTTTGGCTAATTTGTCGGATACAAGCTCTTCAAAGAAAATGTACTTGATACCTTCATCTTTAACCAGTTTAGCCAGTTTTACAATATCCTGTCCAGTTGGTTCTGCATCCGGGGACAGTCCCATGATGGCATGTTGCTTCAAACCATAATCACGTGCAAGATAACCGAACGCTTGGTGTGACACTACAATTTCCTTCTTTGCTACGGATGCTAATTCATTCGTGAAACGCTGATCCAGTGCTTCAAGTTTGGTATGAAGCTCCTTATAACGTTGCTCGTAACCTGCTTTATGTGTAGGGTCAACTTCAACTAAACTGTTCTTGATATTTTCCGCCATGATCATTGCGGATTTGGGGCTAACCCATGTATGAGGATCGATATGATGGTCGGCTACTTGTTCCTCATTGCCACTCTCGTCTGCATGGTCATCGGCATGTTCATCCTCATGCTCTTCACCATGTCCGTGACCATCGTCTCCTTCTGCTGTTAACAACTTGACACCTTCGCTGACAGCCACGGATTTCACTTTTGTATCACTGTTCAGTGATTTCAAAAAGTTCGGCACCCATCCTTCCAGACCCGCACCATTGTATAAGAAAAGCTGTGCCTTGGACGTATTCACAATATCCTGGCTCTTCGGTGTCCAATCGTGCGGCTCTACTCCCGTAGGCAGCAAGTTAATAACATTGGCATCCTCTCCGCCAATCGCTGCAGTAAACGCATATACCGGATAAAATGTGGTCACCACATTAACTTTGCCTTCAACAATTTTGGCTGTATTCTCGTTGTTTTGCCCACATGCAGACAATACAAGCAAACTAAGTATGAGCAGACCGCTCCAAAGTAGCTTCATTATACTCCGTTTGCCAAGTTTGCTAGATCGATCTAATCGTGCCTGTCTCTTCTTTTGAATAAATGTCATATATAATTCACTCCGCATCACTTAATCGTAAATATTACTGAAAGAATTATAGGTAACCTGCTCCTAATTGTCAAGGCTCATGTCCTATTCATTCTTTCCCGAAGTGCGGAGTTCATAACAATATATGCTTGTTCTTCAGTTATCAGCTCTTTTTTCAGCATAAAAAAGCGGTCCGAATCACTTCGGACCACCCTTGGTTCAAACTTGTGACAATCTCTGTACGATTGAACACCCTAGTTGCTTGTCTTACACTTAAAAACTGTTTATTTCACTTGCGCGCCATTTGGCATACTGTCCGGTACGGTTGCCAGGGTTAGCTGATCCCCATGAGAAGCTGCCAGGATCATGCCTTGGGACAGCTCTCCACGCAGTTTTACTGGTTTGAGGTTGGTCACACAAATGACTTTACGTCCAACCATCTCTTCTGGCGAATAAAACTTTGCGATACCAGATACAACCTGACGTTGCTCATAACCAAGATCCAGTTGCAGCTTAAGCAATTTATCTGCTTTTTTAACAGGCTCACAAGCGATGACTTGTGCCACACGTAGCTCAACTTTGGCAAAATCATCAATACCGATCTCTTCCTTGCCTTCAGGTGCTGTTACCGTTTCTGCTGAAGCTGGAGTAGCGGCTCCTGCTTCTGCCTGGCTTGCATCGGACTGTGCTGCTTTTTGTCCACCTGTCATCGCTTCAGAAATATAAGCAATTTCCTGTTCCGCATCCAAACGCGGGAAGATCGGCTCGCCTTTGTGCAATGCGTTACCAGCAGGCACGATGCCCCATTGTTTCGCTGAATCCCAAGCTGTCAGCTCACCTTCTTGAATACCCAGCTGTTCCCAGATTTTGCGCGGCGCACGAGTCAGGAACGGCTGTAGAAGAATGGAGGCAATACGCAAGCTTTCAATCAGATGGGACATTACAGATGCCAGCTCATCCCGGTTCGCTTCATCACGAGCAAGAGCCCATGGTTGTGTTTCGTCGATATATTTGTTGCTACGGCTAACAAATTGACTGATCGCTGTAAGCGCCACAGAAAACTGCAAGTTCTCCATTGCTTGCTCTACTTTTTCCACCGTTGCATGCCCTGCTTCTTCCAGCGAAGCATCAAATTCCGTTACATTGGAAGCAAACGCAGGCGCTTTGCCTTCAAAGTATTTGTCGACCATCGCAACGGTACGGTTCAGCAGGTTGCCCAGATCGTTCGCCAGATCAGAGTTTACACGCTCTACGAAGCTTTCCGGTGTAAATGTACCATCGGAACCAAACGGTACTTCACGCAGCAAATAGTAACGAAGCGAATCCAGGCCGTAACGATCGATCAGGGTTACAGGATCTACTACATTTCCTTTGGATTTGGACATTTTTCCATCTTTCATCAACAGCCAGCCATGTGCAAATACCTTTTTCGGTAATGGCAGATCCAGCGCCATGAGCATAATTGGCCAATAAATCGTATGGAAACGAACAATTTCTTTACCCACCAGATGAACATCCGCTGGCCAGAACTTGTCGTACAATGAAGCATCCGAAGAGCCGTAGCCCAGTGCTGTAATGTAGTTGGACAACGCGTCAATCCATACGTAAACGACGTGTTTCGGATCGCCTTTAACTTTGACACCCCACTCAAATGTGGTACGGGATACCGCCAAATCCTCAAGACCCGGCTTGATAAAGTTGTTGATCATCTCGTTTTTGCGGGATTCCGGTTGGATAAAACCAGGATTCTCTTCGTAATATTTCAACAAACGATCTGCATATTTACTCATACGGAAGAAGTAAGATTCTTCTTTGACGAGTTCAACCGGGTGTCCGCTATCCGGACTTTTAGCCGAGATAATCTCGCCTTTCTCATTTTTTTCAACATCCACCAGCTGTGTTTCAGTGTAATAAGTTTCATCCGGGATGCTGTACCAGCCTTCGTACTCACCCTTGTAGATATCACCCTGCTTCAGCAAACGATCAAAGATATCTTGTACGACGGTTTTGTGACGCTCCTCAGTTGTGCGAATGAAGTCATCATTGGAGATGTCCAGCTTGTTCCACAGTTCCTTGATGCCTACGACAATCTCATCGATAAAGGCCTGTGGAGACAATCCTTTCTCCTGAGCCTTGCGCTCAATCTTCTGGCCATGCTCATCGGTACCTGTCAGATAGCGCACCTCGTATCCACGCAAGCGTTTGTAACGAGACATTGCATCACCTGCTACTGTTGTGTACGCATGCCCAATATGTAGCTTGTCGCTTGGATAATAAATCGGCGTTGTTAAATAAAATGTTTTTTGATCCGTCATGAATGACTTCTCCTCCTTCAATTGTTCTAACGAATACATACCAATCGCTCGAATGGAACCATCTTCCTGATCCGAAAATGAACACAAAAAAACTCCCGCCCTGTATGGGACGAGAGTATCTCTCACGTGTTACCACCCAATTTCCCCGCATTTTTCACAAAACGCAGGCTCTTCCGGTCCTTCGACCGCCCATTAACGCTGGATCACGCCTCAGGCTTACGACAATAGCGACAAGTCGCTGATTGCACGCTCGAAAGAGGTTCCTCCGGGACCATCTTCCATCCTCCTCCCAGACCGGTTCTCAGCTTCTCCGGCTCTCTGCACTGGGGGTGTGTCTGTACTTATCCCTTCACTGGAAAATCATATACAAAAAATATACTGAAATGCTGACCTTGTTGTCAAGTATACCACCGAATAGAACCAAGCTTCTGGGTTCCAGCTACCTGCTCTATAACACTTTGATCAGCAAAAATGAACATCAGCTCTTCTGCACATTACGGTTCGGATATCACTACATTTTTCTCCACCTTAGGCGGAACCAAATCTACACCGCCCGGATGAAACGGATGACATTTGGCAATCCGTTTCGCCGCTAGAAGGGAACCTTTGAGTGCACCATGCACTTCAATTGCTTCCATCGCATACGCCGAACACGTAGGATAGAATCGGCAGGTCGGCGGTTTTAATGGAGAGATATAATTGCGGTATACCCGGATTGGAGCTTGCACGATTCTACGCGAAAGTTTCATCTTCAATTCTTCCCGTGGCTGTGTGCATGCTGATGTGTAGATGACTTCTTCGCTGGAGCATGTTCAGCACAATCCTTGCAATATCCGAATACTTCAAACTTGTGATCCACGACCTGAAATTGCTCGGGAGCATCAGCAAGTTGCATCGGACAAAAAACGATCGGGTAGGTCTTCTGACACTTCAGGCAGATCATATGATGATGATGGTGGCCTTCGCTGCAATGTGCTCTGAACTTCACTCCATCTTCAAATATAACTTGCTCCAGCACGCCTAGTTCCTGCATTACACGCAAGTTTCGGTACACCGTGTCAAAGCTTAATCCGCTGTAAGTCTTACCCATATATTCGTAGACGTCCTTGGGTGTAAGATACCCCGGAGACTCGGCAAATAACCGTGCAAGTGTCTTGCGCTGATCAGTTATACGAAGTCCCTGTGAGGACATAGTTGATATAATCTCTTCCGTCGACAGCATGATTTACAGCACCTCCTGTCATACAAACCTTTTGCATTTTCATCATGCGACAAAATCTTTTGGCAAAAACCGTTGCTTCTGCTCTTTTTGTATACCTCTAATAATGCATGAAATGAAGAACAGAGTCAACGGAACCCTACACGCAAGTATAGGCGTTTTGCTTAAACTAAAAACTTAAACTAAAGACAAAGGACCCCATAAGTATGGAGTCCTTCGGTTGACGGTTCAGAATATAGGTCATACAGGTGACTTTTGGGGTGAACGGGTATATAAAATATAAGCTTTCACTCCAAACCGTACGGTTTGATTCACTAGAATATTACTTCTCAGCTGGAAGTGGGGTAAACAGAATGTTTACCGGCAAGTTGCTACCAGGGGCAGCAGAGAAAACAATGGTAACACTCTCACCGTAAGAACCTGTGCGATACAGCACATTTTGTTCATTCGGCGCACTTAGAGACTGGCTGTTATTCGACAACTGTACCAGCTGTCCATTCACAAGTGCTGAACCGTAATACTTTCCTCCGCGAGGATTAAACGAAATCAGTGTACGCGGAGCAACATTGTTCAGGGTGATTTTGTACAGTACACCGAAGTTACCAGCGTTAGAAGCGCTTGTGAAGGCCATCGGGTCTGTGCCGTCGAGATTCGGATCACTTGCATTATCCCCGAGTGGCAAACGGGAAGGCTTCGTGCCAACTTCCTGATCGTACGTAATGATTCGTGTTGCGTTTGGATAAGTCCCACGGTTATGAACGCCGTCACGGTCCAGAACTGGCAATGAGGACAACACGGCCATCGGATCTTTATTTTCTTCGATCATTACAATGTTGTAGTCAAGAGTATAATCACTGAAAGCGTCGGAATAAAGGGAGATGACCTGCCCTTCTTTCATCGGAATTTTGTTCAGTTCCGTCAGAATCAATTTACTTTCTCCTGGCTGGATGTATACTCTCTTCGAATCTGCTCCTGTTTGTATGGATTTGAACCAGTTATCGATGGACAATTTACCCGCAACGGTTGCAAATGGCGTCGGTCCTGCAAAGCCCATATTTTGCTGGTCGAATACTGCTGTGTATGGATTGTTATTGGTAGCAATCACGTACATTTTCACTCTTTTGCCCGTATTATTGACATGGTGAATCATGAAACGCGTCTGTCCAAAGGAAGATTCCTTGTAGACGATGCCTTCCTGGTTAACTGTCTCCGGACTGTTACTACGAATAAGCAAGCTTGGCTCATCCGTGTACGTAAACGGTACTTTTTCCATAGCAGGAACTTCCCCGCCGTTGAATGTAAATTTGTCCCCTACCGGTACGAACAATTTGTTGAAATCAGACTGATTATACAGCGTTTCGCTTGTGATCATAATCTCTTTCGTATAGGTGTTGCTCAGACCATGCTGATCTGTGACCGTAAGTGATACCGTCTTCGGTCCCGGAAGGAAAAATGCGAGTGCATTGTTGCTCCAGTCTCTTTTGATGATCGCATCCTCATCATCTGTACTTTGGTCGGTGTAGGAGATTTTTTCACCCATTTTGTATTCTTCCTTGTCTGTAGTAAACATCGCTACTGGGGGAAGATTCGGACGCTCCACTTTGATCGTAAGCGTATAAGGGTTACTCCACTGGCCACTGGAATCTTGAACCGTATAAGTCACCGTATAAACGCCTGGCTGATCAAAGGAATCTTGACGTCCAGTCCACTGCTCATCCACAATCGGAAGGCCGTTCGGCGAACTGTTTTTAGTCGTGTAGATCACTTGATCTCCTGCAAAAATTTCCTTTTGTACCGTAAAGCTGGCTACAGGTTTAGTGTTAAGCTTCAATACTACCGTCTTCGCAGGCTGATTAACGGTATATGTGATGTTCAGCGCTTGTGTAATGGACGTCAATGGAATCATGAACGTGTTTTTTTCTTGATAAGCGGGGCCTTTCATCGTTCTGGATTCTCCGTTAACGGTATACACTTTGCTGTTTGTTTTGAAACGAAGTTCGTCCGTACCGCTTAGAATGATCGTTTCTTTGGTTTTGTTATCATATTTTACGTCGTAACCTACCCGATCAACCAGAGCACGAATGGCTACATAGGAGACACCATTTTTTACAGCCATTGGCTGTCCAGCCAGATACGTTTTCCCATCCTGAACCATCTTGTTGCTATTCATATAAAGTGTCAGGTCTCCGGCAGATCGCACAGTCGCAGCTGTTCCACCAGTCGTTGGTTGCTCTACTTCAGCAGGTGTTGGTGTGTTTGGTGTGTTTGTTTCTTCACCTGTTCCTTGTTCCCCGTTTGCTCCTGTTGCCGGATTTACAGGTGTAGCTTCTGTTCCAGAAGGATCTGTTGTTCCCTGATTGGGTTCTATGGCGCTTTCATTGTTGGCAGGTTGTGAGTTGTTTGATGGATTGTTAGCAGGATCAGTCGTTGCTCCTGATTTTACTTCAGACTCAGCAATTGGCTGTTCTTTCTTTACAACCTCAACGGATTTCACTTTTGCGGTATTCACTGGCGTAGCTTCGCTTGAATCTGCTGCTTGTGCATTCGCAGGAATAACTGCAAAGGCCTGAAAAACAGCAAAAGCGGTGAGTATGGACAACTTCTTTTTCAAATTCATTCTTTGTCTTTGGCTCCTTCTGCTCCCATTTTATTAATATCCCCTCTAAAAGTCATATGATTAGACGCTCACAAACGGGAAAAGTTGCTAAAAATAATGAATAAGAATTGTAAACTTTTAATAGAAGTGAAAAACTATGAAAATAGTTATCTGTTAAAATAAACAAGCTGTATGGGTTAATCTAAAGATTTACCTAGCTCCAGTTGCAGAAGCATTTGTTCTAACCGTTGAGAGTAAAAAATAAAAAAAACAACCTCTACGAAATAATATTCGTAAAGGTTGCTTGTGAATAGATGTTCGCTTACCGCTTACTTTCCTGAACAAATGACGCTGGCTGTTTCTGCACGACCTTGCTCAATCAGGCGATATGCCCGTTCAACTTCTTCTTCGGTTGGAGAAGGTACGCCATCCAGCGGATAAACTTTACCCAGTGCTTCCCATTTGTAAATTCCCATTTGATGATAAGGAAGAATTTCGAACTTCTCTACTCCATTTAGCGTACCTATGAAACGCCCGAGATTTAACAAATCCTCTTCCTGATCATGAATACCAGGCACGTATACATGTCTGATCCACATTTTTCGACCATGATCGGATAACCATCTTGCTGTCTTCAACGTACGTTCATTGGATTTACCTGTGAGTTTGATGTGTTTCTCGTCATCGATATGTTTCAGGTCGAGTAATACAAGATCGGTATGGTCAAGCAGATCATGAATACGATCCGGTTCATTAAACCCGTTACTATCCAGTGTCGTATGAAGTCCCCAGCGACGTTTGACTTCCTTGAATATTTCTGCGACAAAGTGAGCTTGCAGGGTAGGTTCTCCGCCAGATATGGTAAGTCCACCGCCAGAGCTACGATAGTAGGACAGGTACGGCTGTATTTCAGCCAGTACCTCCTCTAATGTCATCTCTTTTCCACCATCCAGTGCCCACGTGTCAGGATTGTGACAATACTGACATTTGAGCAGGCATCCTTGCATAAAAAGCACGAAGCGGATACCTGGGCCGTCAACCGTCCCGAAAGTTTCGAGTGAATGAATATGTCCGTTAACCATGTTGCCTCTTCCTTTCTTTTCGCATCCGCTATGCGTTCATTTTTATGTTGAATCAGAATACTTGACTGGACTACTGGAAAAGTAACTTACATCGAACCGTGGAACGTACGATTGATAACATCCAGTTGTTGCTCACGCGTCAGTTTAATAAAGTTAACTGCGTAACCCGACACCCGTACAGTTAATTGCGGATATTGTTCCGGGTGATCCATTGCATCAATCAGTTGCTGACGATCAAATACGTTTACGTTCAAGTGATGTGCATTTTGACCAAAATATCCATCCATCATCGCAGTCAGATTGGATTTGCGTGTAGCATCTTCTTTACCCAGTGCTTTTGGCACAATGGAGAAGGTGTTGGAAATACCATCAAGGCTGTGTTCATAAGGCAGTTTTGCTACAGAACCGAGCGATGCCAGTGCACCTTTTTTATCCCGTCCATGCATTGGGTTCGCCCCTGGTGCAAATGGTTCGCCTGCTTTACGTCCATCTGGTGTTGTTCCTGTTTTCTTACCGTACACCACGTTGGAAGTGATGGTCAGTACAGATTGCGTTGGCATTGCGTTACGATAGGCTTTATGCTTGCGAATCATGCTCATGAAGCTTTCTACCAGCTCTACAGCAATGCTATCTACACTGTCATCGTTGTTGCCGTAACAAGGGAATTCACCTTCAATTTCAAAATCAACGGCAATGCCTTGTTCGTTGCGAATCGGTTTAACTTTGGCATATTTGATGGCACTGAGTGAGTCCGCTGCTACCGACAGTCCCGCGATACCACAAGCCATCGTACGTAGAATGTCACGGTCATGGAGCGCCATTTCAATCCGCTCGTAGCTGTATTTATCATGCATGTAGTGGATGACGTTAAGAGTGTTCATGTACAGTTTAGCGAGCCACTCCATCATCGGTTTGAAGCGTTTCATCACTTCATTATAATCCAGTACCTCACTTGTAATGGCAGGATACTCCGGACCAACCTGTGCTCCCGATTTTTCGTCACGTCCACCGTTGATCGCATACAGTAATGCTTTCGCCAAGTTGGCACGTGCGCCGAAGAACTGCATTTGTTTACCGATCTTCATTGCAGATACACAGCAGGCAATACCATAATCATCGCCATAGATTGGACGCATCAGATCATCATTTTCATACTGGATGGAGCTGGTTTCGATCGATACTTTACTGCAATAATCTTTGAAAGCTTCAGGTAACTTCGTGGACCACAGAACAGTCAAGTTCGGCTCTGGAGCAGGTCCCAGGTTGTGCAGTGTGTGCAGGAAACGGAAGCTGTTTTTGGTTACACGTGTCTCGCCGTTGACGGACATCCCGCCGATGGACTCTGTTACCCATGTTGGGTCACCACTGAACAATTCGTTGTAATCCGGCGTGCGCAGGAATTTGACAATCCGCAGTTTCATAACAAAGTGGTCAACCAGTTCTTGAGCCTGTTCTTCAGTCAGGATACCTTCTTGCAAATCACGTTCAATGTAGATATCCAGGAATGAAGATACACGTCCCAGGGACATTGCAGCACCGTTCTGTTCTTTGATCGCTGCAAGGTAGCCGAAGTACAACCATTGGAATGCTTCTTTAGCCGTTGTTGCTGGTAATGAAATATCGAAGCCATGCATCTCGCCCAGTTGTTTCAGTTCTTGCAGTGCACGAATCTGTTCGGATAACTCTTCGCGCAAACGAATGACATCTTCATCAATAACATCAACTTCAAGTGCATTGAGCTCACCTTTTTTGTTACGAATCAGGAAGTCTACTCCGTACAAAGCTACCCGGCGATAGTCACCGATGATCCGGCCACGACCGTAAGCATCCGGCAAACCTGTGATAATACCCGCTTTACGTGCTGCACGCATCTCGGAAGTGTAAGCATCGAATACACCTTGGTTATGCGTTTTACGAATATTTGTAAATATATCAATGACACCTTGTGGCATTTCGAACCCGTATGCTTCACAAGCATCAATCATCATGCGAATTCCGCCGAATGGCTGAATGGAACGTTTGAACGGAGCGTCTGTTTGAACTCCGACAATCTGCTCTTTGCTTTGATCCAAATATCCCGGTTGGTGGGAAGTAATTGTTGCAGGCGTATTCACATCAACGTCAAGCACCCCACCGTTATCCCGTTCTTTTTTGGTCAGGTCGGATACAATATCCCACAATTCTTTAGTATTCTGGGTTGCACCTGCAAGGAACGCCTCATCGCCATAGTATGGGGACAGGTTATGTTCCAGAAAATCATTCACATTAACCGTCTTGGTCCATGTTCCTTTGGTAAAGTTTCTCCAGCCTGTTTGTTGTTTAACATCTTTTTCGATCACCGACATCGTAATCCCTCCGCTTATTTGGATTTCTGGACACATTATATTGTTGCAATAGACGTATCATCATGTGTCCAAAGCCGCGATTTATGTGAATTGTTTCACATGATCCGGAACACGTTCTCTCTACTGGGGAACCGGAACCGCGGAATGAATGTTTTTCTTATATTTTCAGTATACGTCGAGCAAGTCACACCATCTGTGATTTTTATCACAAACTTTGGATGTTGTCTTATTGCACTGCGCCACGGTTGTTCACACTTGACCACTCCGCGGGCAGAACAACTTCAGATCGCCGTTATCCCCGGATTTTTTCGATTCACTTTTCCAAAGTGAAAATCCGGTGATAAATGCGAACGCTTCGCTTCTTCCGTCTGTCCTGCCCGCTCCGTTATCGTGTGAACCTCTCTGTGCAAACAGCCACCTCCCCCTTTGTTCCTAGCATTTTGGGGAACCATTGCTCCGCTATGCTCGGAGCAACCAAGGGCATGATATAGGTTCCTGAAAAACGGACGCTTCGCTTCTCCGTTTTTCTGCCCATTTTTGTGCTGCTTACGCGGGTATCAATTTGCTACAACTCTACTGGTACGTTCTTCGTGTGACCTCGTTCATTCATGGGACTAGATCGCTCCTGAAAAACGGACGCTTCGCTTCTCCGTTTTTCTGCCCATCCTTTTTCTACTGCTTACGCGGGTATCACTTTGCTACAACTCTACTGGTACGTTGTTCGTGTGACCTCGTTCATGCATGAGACTAGATCGCTCCTGAAAAACGGACGCTCCGCCTCTCCGTTTTTCTGCCCATTTTGACTCTCTGCGATAACTTAGTCTACACTGTGCCTGTGGACGGTCCGCTTCGACCTTGCACAAGACCTGTCTAGCGGACTGATAAATGAGGGCTTCGTTTCTCGTTTCTCTGCCCTCTTTGCCTCACCTCCTTTCCTATCTCTCCGTTCTTTCCTTCGGCTATGCAACTATACAGCAATCGGGGCTCCCCAATGTGGAGAACCCCTGAATCAATTGCTTTAACTTGAAGTGCTAAGTTGTAATTTATGTTGCTTGTTATTCAAATTTGCCATAGAAAGCGTTGCGATACACATCGGCAAGTTCAGTGACCAGCGGCAGTTTTGGATTCGCTGTTGTACATTGGTCTTCGAAGGCACGATCTGCCAAGTAGTCTACACGCGATTCGAAGTCTTTCGCGTCAAATCCGATTTCCTGGAACGATTCCTCGATGCCCAGTTTTTTGTTCAGATCACGGATGGCTTTAATCAAGCTGTTCACGCCTTCTTCGGTTGTGCGTGCTGGTAATCCGAGAATACGTGCGATTTCGGCGTACCGCTCATCTGCCACAAAGTGCGAATATTTCGGGAACGATGCAAATTTCGTCGGTTTTTTCGCATTGTAACGAATAACGTGTGGTAATAGGATAGCATTGGTGCGTCCGTGTGCGGTGTGATATTGACCTCCCCATTTATGCGCCAAGCTGTGGTTAATGCCCAGGAACGCGTTGGCAAAAGCCATACCAGCAATCGTGGAAGCATTATGCATTTTCTCGCGTGCCAGTTTGTCACCTTGCAGTGACGATTGCTCCAGGTATTGGAACACCAGTTGGATGGCTTTGATTGCCAGACCATCTGTATAGTCATTCGCCATAACAGATACGTACGCTTCAATCGCATGTGTCAATACGTCCATACCGGTGTCGGCTACTGCCGTTTTTGGCAAACTGTATACGAACTCAGGGTCTACAATCGCCACATCTGGTGTCAATTCATAGTCAGCCAGCGGATACTTGGTATTACCATGCTCTTTATCTGTAATAACCGCAAACGATGTAACTTCCGAACCTGTACCCGATGTTGTCGGGATGGCTACAAATTTTGCTTTCGATCCGAGTCTTGGGTATTTGTAAATCCGTTTACGGATATCCATAAATTTTTGTTTCAGGTTGTTGAACTCTGTGTCAGGATATTCATAGAACAACCACATCGCTTTGGCAGCATCCATTGGTGACCCGCCACCGAGTGCGATAATACAGTCTGGCTGGAAGCGTTCCATCATGGCTGTACCGCGGTCTACTGTTGTTGTTGATGGATCTGGCTCAACTTCTGAGAAGACTTCAATCGCTACCGGTGTCTGACGTTGACGCAGGTAATGCTCTACTTTTTCCACATATCCGAGTTTGACCATCATGGCATCTGTAATAATCGCTACGCGAGTAATGTCCGGCATTTTGGCAAGGTATTGAGTTGCCCCTTTTTCGAAGTAGACTTTGTTCGGCACTTTGAACCATTGCATATTCACGGTACGGCGAGCCACCCTTTTCACATTGATTAGGTTCACAGCAGTTACGTTGGAAGATGTCGAGTTACGTCCGTACGATCCACAACCCAGTGTCAACGATGGCATGTTGGTATTATAGATATCTCCGATTGCGCCATGTGTTGAAGGGGAGTTCACGATAATCCGTCCGGTTTGCAGGCGATCCGCAAATTGATTGATCACTTCTTCATTGTTCGAATGAATGACAGAGGAGTGACCCATACCACCAAAAGCAACCACTTCTGCCGCACGCTCAATACCATCTTTTGCAGATTTAACTTTGTAACATGCCAGCACCGGACTCAGTTTCTCAGCAGACAATGGGAATTTGGTGCCTACACCTTCAATCTCGGCTACCAGAATTTTAGTACCTGCCGGTACTTCAATACCGCACATTTTGGCAATGTTCACAGCGGACTGACCTACAATGGTCGGGTTAACCGCACATTTCTCTGCGTTGATTGCACCTGCTGTCAGTTTGGCTGCCTCTTCTTTGTTCACAAAGTAACAGCCGTTCGTAATCATTTTCTTTTTCACTTGATCGAAGATGGGTTCTTCAATAATGACCGCTTGTTCGGACGCACAGATCATACCATTGTCAAAAGACTTCGACAGAATCAAATCCGTTACCGCCTGGTTGATATCTGCACTTTTCTCGATAAAGCAAGGCACGTTACCTGGTCCTACGCCCAGTGCCGGTTTACCACAGCTGTACGCTGCACGCACCATCGCTGATCCGCCAGTCGCCAGAATGAGAGCAACATCATTGTGGTTCATCAGTGCGTTGGTACGATCCATGGATGGATCATCAATCCATTGGATACAGTCGGCTGGAGCACCGTTTTTCACAGCAGCTTCAAGCAAAATTTTCGCGGCCTCGCGGCTACAGTTCTGTGCGGAAGGGTGGAAACCAAAGATGATCGGGTTACGTGTTTTGATGGCAATCAGTGCTTTAAACATCGTTGTTGATGTCGGGTTGGTTACCGGTGTGATCCCCATGATAATACCAACCGGCTCCGCAATTTTCTGGAAGCTGTCATATTCATTGTCTTCGATAACGCCTACTGTTTTTTCATATTTAATGCTGTTATAAACATACTCTGTTGCGAATATATTTTTAATAATTTTATCTTCATATACACCGCGTCCCGTTTCTTCCACGGCCATTTTGGCGAGCATCATATGTTTATCCAGTCCCGCAAGCGCCATTGCCTGCACAATCCGGTCTATTTGCTCCTGATCCATGGACATGAATGCTGCATGTGCTTTGTTCGCTTTATCAATTAACGTTTGAATATACTGACCTGCTGTCGGTTCTTTTGTTGGGGCGACTTCATTTTTTACAGCCATCTCCCTCATCCTCCTAAAGGTTCGTATTGGTTTGTCTCTCTTCTTTACATGCACATCGTAACACGGGGAAAAGATATATTATGTGATTTTTTTCACAAAGTATGACAAATTTTAGTTAAGTTTTTAACCTCCCCTTAGAAGTCATATTTCAGTTTCTATTTAAAATAGTAGACCAACAGCCTCATCCTTCCCCTCGAAAAGTGAATTTAATCACAATGTTTGAAATTTCGCCATTTTTAAATGCTTTCCATGCCCCTCAAACGGTAAGATTAGGTATATACTGAACTTAAAAATTGAACCACCGCAATTTGTACCGTACCTCCACACGGCCGAGATGCCCAGATCAGGATGGCACAGTTTGCGGCGAACCTCGGGGGCAACATGTAGCTGCACTCGCCAGACCGGGGAGATAAAGGGGAGATCAACGTATGGGAGAACTAACAAACGTACTGGAAAAACGCGGAAACACCAACTGTTTCTCGGAAGTGAATTTTAATCATCTGCTCGTAACGATGAAAGACCGAACCTACCCGGAAGGAACACATCTGTACTGGGAAGGTGACGTCTCTGACAAACTTTATTATATGAAACGGGGACGTGCACAGATCACGAAATCCACCGACGAGGGCAAGGAACTGATCATGTACATGTACCAGACAGGCGATATGATTGGTCAGGCCGATCCGTTCTTTGGCTCCAGACACAGCTTCTCGGCGGAAGTACTGGAGGACAGCGAGATTGGTGTGCTGGAACACAAGGACCTGGAAATGTTGATCTGTCAGCATTGTGACTTTGCGATTGATTTCATGAAGTGGATGGGCATTCATCATCGTTTAACCCAAACAAAGTTCCGGGATTTGATGTTGTACGGTAAACCTGGGGCACTCTGTTCTACCTTGATCAGGCTATCCAATTCGTATGGAGAGGCGCACGGAGATCATGTGATGATTCATAAAAAAATTACCCACACGGATCTGTCCAATATGATTGGCGCTACCCGTGAAAGTGTAAACCGCATGCTCAGTGACCTTCGCAAAAAAGATGCCATTGAATATGACAATGGTATGATTGTGATCAAAGACCTGAAAATGTTGCAGGGCATTTGCCACTGCGAATTGTGCCCGAATGAAATTTGCCGCATTTGACGTCATGTTAAATGAATAGCTTGACCTCAGGTAGCGGGCCTTTCACTTGCTGTCACGACTGTTTAAAGAGTTCATCATACAGTAAAAAGCCCAAATTTGATTATTATCAACATTGGGCTTTTCGTATTTCCTTGTATGTGCTCAGGATGCGTTGACAAGTTCAAGCTTCACCGCATCCCGTGGATTTAATTTCATATCCAATCCATTCTCCATTAACTCTTTATCATTGACCTTGATTACCCAGCGCTGATTCGTCCGAGGCATAACATTCTCAACGGCAACAACAAACTTGTTATTCTCCGACAGACGCACAACTCCACTGGATTTTAATACGTCACGAACAGTGCATTCTTGCACATAAATACCGGCATACTGCCGATTCAGATTTGGTTCCACGCTACCACCGCTCACTTTAAGCAGGGTTGTCTGATATGCGACACCTTCTCCCCCGCTGTCAGCAGCTTTGACGTATATAATGACTTCATCCTTAGCATGAAGCTCGGTATCCCACTTTTCTGGAGCAATATCCTTACCGTTCAGCTTCACTGCCCAACTCAGAGACGAATCAAGAGAAACCTCACCCACAGACTGGATCCGTTTTCCGTCTGCCGTAAAATCAACCAGCCCGCTGTTCAGCAAAGCTTTTTTGAGCGTCAAGCCTTCACTGAAATCTCGTTTGATGGACTTCGTCGCATCAGGTAAAAAAGTACTGCCATCAATGGCAACCGTAATCGTATTGGCTGAATCTTTCTCTGAGACAACCGGCTGTTCGGAAGGCTGTGTCTCTCTGGTACACCCCGTCAAAATGACGAGAACAATCATACATAGACCTATGTAACCGGGAATTTTCTTCATCATGTAGGTAACACCACCCTGCGTAAAATCATTCACCCTGTTGTCCATACCCTTTATTATGGCACATTCTTTGATAAAAAACAGTGTCAAAGCCGTTACTTTTGTCCTTTCCCTGTTTACGCACCTACCATCAAAAAAGGGAGAGCCTGCAAGCAGACCCTCCTTATACTGCATTAGCCATACGTTTGACCCGACCACTATTGAACAAAAGCCTGCATGTAGGTACGACCTCCGTCGCCGTCCTTCACATAGGGATTAAGGCCAAACGTCTGAGTATCGGATACAAAAACACCAGTAAGCAAACGACCTTCAAGTAATGCACCGTCTACCTGTACGCAGCAGGACGGAGCATCTACGTATTCCTGATACAACGGAATATGACCGTAGGGCTGATGAATTTTGAACACTTTGCCCTGCTCATGCAATGGGCGATCCGAGAAATACGTCGGAACAATATATCGTGCAATAACTTCCAGTTCTTCCGCAGTGTAGAACGGCTCATCACCAAGCCAAGGTGCAAACATACGGATTTTTTCGTATTGTGACCAGACAACGGCCTGAATGAGCATTTCGATCTGAACCAATTTCCCGTTTCCGGCCTTCAGACAGAGCCGGTCGTTGTAAGTTTGTTGTTTTGCATGAGACACACGATCTGGTAACCGCAGTTCACAGCCGATACATTTCCAGCCACTAGGCGCTTGGATCCATTTTTGCAGCACCGCCGGAGACGATCCTGAGCCAGCGCTGTTCATCCAATCCACGTCTGTGTGGACAGGATTATTACTCCCCGAAGGTGAATCAACCGAGCGTTTGAACAGTTCTGCCGTTTTCTGATAAATCAGATGAACCTGAATGGATGCGCTCTCAAGTTCTGCAATATCTTGTTTGCCGTAGCGTATTTCACGGGATAAGCTTTCTTCTCTCATGACAAGTGGCCTCCTTCGCTCCGGCCGTCTGCGGCCATTTTCTATAGATTATACTACATCTGATGACAACATGTGCAACGGATAAGCGAAAAAGTCCCATGTAAGCTGTCACAGAAGACAAAAAACTCTTGATTTCACTGGAAATCAAGAGTTTCTGTACTTTCTGCACACAGCATCAGCTGGTTATTCCACCCAGTGTTCGGCCCAGTCTTGAATTTGACTCATTACAGGCTGTAACGCCTTGCCCTTCTCGGTCAACTCATACTCAATTCGCACTGGCGTTTCCGGGTACACATGACGCACCAGAATACCTTCGCTCTCCAGGTCTTTCATCCGTTCAGACAACATCTTGTCGCTCATGGATGGTATCAGATTGGAGATGTCTTTGAATCGCTTTGAACCACTCATTAACGTTTGAATAATCAACCCATTCCAGCGCTTGCCCAAAAAAGAAAACGCCGTCTCAAAGCGCGGACACATCCGCATATCTTGATCTTCCACTTTTATCACCTCTTTAGAGATCACTCAACTTACGTTTTGTTAGTATATTTCATAATAACACATTTGAGCTTTAAAGAAAACGTCTGCCGCAAAAAACTTTACATTAAAAAAACAAAACTCAATACTATCGATACAGTATACCTTCAGTATACAACACGTTATGGCAGGTAACCATGGGAAATATCGTTTAACAACTGATATCCTTATATTACCCAAAAAGAACCCTTCTACCACAGTCAGACGACCTGGAGAAGGGTTCCCGGTATTACCATATTACCTAATCAATTTTAATGATGAATGTCCATGAGTAAAGCTAAAGCTTCTGCGGCTTAGACCAGCACGCCACCAATTGGTCTTACGGGTTCGCTCTTGCCGTATTGTGGCTTCGAACTTCGGGCAGGGTAGGCCCATTTTACAGCGTTGCTGATCACTTTCAAGATTTCCGGATTGTAATACGTGGGGTACGTTTCATGTCCGGGCCGGAAATAAAAGATTTTGCCTTCGCCACGACGGAACGTGCATCCACTGCGGAATACCTCTCCGCCTTGGAAATTGCTCACGAACACCAGCTCATCCGGTACTGGAATATCGAAGAATTCACCGTACATCTCTTCTTTTTCCAATACGATCTTGGCGTCGATGCCTTCCGCAATCGGGTGAGACGGATTGACACACCACACGATCTCCTGCTCATCTGCTACACGCCACTTGAGATCACAGCTTGTGCCCATTAACGCTTTGAAAGGCTTCGAGAAATGACCCGAATGGAGCACAATCATACCCATACCGTTCAATACACGTTGCACTACCTTCTGTACAATCTCGTCGCTAACGCGATCATGTGCCATATGTCCCCACCATATAAGCACATCTGTGGAATCCAGTACCTCATCACTCAAACCGTGTTCAGGCTGATCCAATGTAGCTGTACGAATCGCAAATCCCTCGCCGCCAAGTCCGTCAGCAAGTGCACGGTGCAGACCGTCCGGATATACTTCTTTTACTTCATCATGTATTTTCTCATGGACAAACTCATTCCAAATGGTGACGTTAATCATATTCAATTTCCCCCTAGTATAGCTCTAAACCCACCACATATCGCCCAGCGGTTCCTCGATCAATACTTGCTGGAGATTTTGTACGGCTTTAGAGAATCCTTCTTCAACCGACATCAGACCGTCTTCATGTTCAATACTTACCACATAATCATATCCAACCAGACGCAGGGCACTCATAATGTCCGCCCACGTTTTGTTATCATGTCCATAACCCACGGAGCGGAACTGCCAAGCACGATCTAACATGTTCGTGTAATCCTGCATATCTGTTACCCCGTGTTTATTCACGTTCACCGGATCAATCGTTGTATCTTTGGCATGGAAGTGATGAATTGCATTTTCACGACCCAAAATGTGAATCGCTTGAACCGGATCAATGCCTTGCCACCACATATGGCTTGGGTCAAGGTTCGCACCAATGACTTCGCCTGCGGCTTCACGCAGTCTTAGCAACGTTGCAGGTGTGTGCACGGAGAATCCACCGTGCAGCTCCAAACCTACTTTTACGTTACGATCCGCAGCGAATTTGCCCCACTCCGTCCAGTAAGGGATCACTTTGTTTTCCCATTGCCATTTCAAAATTTCTTGAAAATCATTAGGCCACGGTGCCACAGGCCAGTTTGGATACTTCGCATCCTCATGGTCTCCCGGACAGCCGGAGAATGTATTCACAACAGGCACTTCCAGCTTTTCAGCCAGCTCTACCGATTTTATGAAATCATCATGGAAGCCTTTTGCAATGTCTTTTTGCGGATGCAACGGGTTGCCGTGGCAACTCAGAGCGCTGATCGTCAGACCGCGTGATTCCACCGCATTTTTGAAGTTTTTAAGTGCTGTAGGATTGCTTAACAATTCATCTGGCTTACAATGAGCGTTCCCCGGGTGTCCACCTGTTCCAATCTCTACTGCTTTAAGTCCCTTGGAAGCTACATAATCAAGGGCATCCTCTAATTTACGTCCACCGAATAGTACCAAAAATACGCCGAGTTTCAAGTGCAATTCCTCCCTGATTTAGATAGTGTATGATTGCTGTGTTTGCTCTCCTATATATGTTGAACCAAATCTTTACACGGAGCACTCCGATGACAGAATAACCTGGAGAGTAGCTGTTATCCCCAGATTTTTTTGATTCCCTTTGATAGGGAAAAATCCGGTGATAAAGGCGAGCGCTTCGCTTTTCCAGGTTTTTTCCGTCCTCTCCGTTGCTGTGTAAATAAAATGTTCAAACGATATAGTTTATCAAACCTGTCGCTGTTGCATTTTTGCTCCGTTCTCATGCTTGTTTAGTTATTGTGGAAAAACAAGCATGATTCTATCCCGAAAATTCACGTTGTCACTCATGGATCTTCAAACTGGAAGCTCCATTATCCATTAATGAGATTCAACTGTTTCATTTTCGGATGGACTGGCATTGGTTGTTACAACGCTGTCATAGGTGCTCTCCAGATGAATGTGCTTGCCTTCAAGAGAAGAACGCTGAAATGCATGCATGGCTTCAAGCACATGATATGCCAGCTTGCCACTTGCTTTATGCTCGCGTCCGGCACGAATGGACTCCACCATCTCGGTTAGTCCAATGCCCCTCTCATTGTGCCCACTTTCGAAGGCCGGCTGAACCGTCTCCCATGTGTCTTGACCATAACGGCGAAGCTTGACTTCTCCATTGAAAAAGTTAGGATCAGGGACACTGAGCGTGCCTTCCGTGCCATAAATTTCGATACGTGGCAGATCAGAAGCGCCGCGGATATCAAAGCTTGTAATCATCGTTACGATGGCTCCATCCGCAAAATCGATCGTTCCAGCCAAGTGGGTTGGTGTTTCGACACGAAGCGTAGTTCCCTCTTTGGGACCTGAACCAACCTTGCGATCAGCAATCTGAATACCTGCGGACGCGCTGATCCGGCGAATCGGGCCAAGGAGCGTAACGAGAGCCGTCAAATAATATGGCCCCATGTCAAACATTGGCCCGCCCCCTGCCATGTAAAAAAACTCAGGATCAGGGTGCCATGCCTCCGGCCCCCCGCCCATAAAGAAGGAAGTAGCCGCAATCGGCTTGCCAATCAAACCTTCTTCAATGGCTTTGCGAGCAGTCTGGATGCCTGATCCAAGGAACGTATCCGGCGCAGAGCCAACGTACAGTCCCTTTTCCTCGGCAAGCTCCACTACTTTGCGTCCATCTTCCAGCGAAATGGCCAGCGGTTTCTCGGCATACACATGCTTGCCTGCTTCCAGAGCAGCCAGATCAGTCATCGCATGACTGCCCGGAATCGTCAGGTTCAGCACAAGCTCAATCTCGTCATTTTGTAACAACTCATCTACATTGTAAACGTTTGCGATATTAAATTCATCTGCCCGTTCCTGAGCACGCTCACGGATCAGGTCAGCGACCGCAACAACCTCGATATAAGGATTTGTTTTAAGATTTTCTAAGTAAATCGCACTGATATTGCCGCAGCCAATGATGCCTGCTTTCATTTTTTCCACGATGATGTTCATCTCCTTACGCATGTAAGAACCATGTTCATTTGCTTAAAATGCTTGTTGAAACCATAGTTTGTTTATGTTGCTCAACTCTAAGTCTATGGTATTCTGTTTGCGCTTCAATTAAAATGAATAATATGATTGAAACATGAACTATCTGGTCATAATTTTCTAATTCACACAAGGAGTATACCTATGCCAACAGACTTTTCCTGCCAAGTTCTTACAGCTGGCTTTTCATTCCACCGTAAACCTTACAGCATGGTTCAACTGGATGGGGTAAAAAATTACTTGATGCGGCTTCAAACGGATGGACGCTGCCGTGCTCGCATTGATGGCTCCATGTCCAGGGTTGACGCAGGAGACTTGCTTCTTTTTGAACCGGATGAACCTTATGAACTGAGAATAGACAACGAGTACAATCCTATGGGGGAGCGGCTTGTGGAGAGTGGGGACTATCATATTTTCTTCAACGGTTCCTGGGTGGATGAGTGGTGGAAACACCATAAACGGCCGACTCGAATCAAGGTGGAATTGTCCGAAAGCTTATTAACTTTATTCAGACAGTTGATTCTGGAGCAACGTCGCCTTTCCAATCCTTACCCCGAGATTTCGAGTTATTACATGCGTATATTATGTTTGGAAGTGGATCGATTGTTATCCGAGCATCCAACCCATACGAAAACCAATTATGTTGCTTATGAAATTAAAAATTATATCGAGGAAAATGCTTCTTCTCTATTCAAACTGGAGGATGTGGCAACGCATCTGGGCATCAGCGTCTCACGAGGGGTGCATCTTTTTAAAGAAACGTTTGGCAAAAGCATTATGCAATATACGCTAGATGTGCGTCTTAATATGGCCAGAGAACGGATTATTTTTAGTCCAATGACCCTCGAACAAGTCTCTGAATCATCCGGTTTTAACAATTATACATATTTCCATCGTGTATTCCGTTCCCGGTTTGGCATGTCACCAAAAGAATTCCGCCTGATTCACCGGGAACAGATGTAATGATGTCGTTAAACGCTGTTGAATGTCAAATTGGTTACCATTTTGGTGATTCAGTAGTATACGTCTTATAAACTTATTTGCGCGCGGCGATGGCCTCGGACACAACCATAGCGAGGTCTTCGTTGCCAAACATGGAGAGTACACCAAGAACCGTATCGTCTGGAATATCTCCAGCTTCCTCTTTGGATACAATCAGCTTCTGTACCTGTTGCAAACGCTCATTGCTCTGTTGCTCGGGATACGCTTGTCGGTACATCTCTTCCGGGTCCAGCTCGTTATTTACACACCACTGAGCAAAGACCAAGATCATCATTTCTTCTTCCTGCTTATAAGACTCAATGACGGCTTCCTCAATCTGTTTGTTGCGTTCCTTTTGATACTCATCCATGCTTTGTTAGCACTCCTTTACTTTACCTCATTCAACTGTACACTGTATTTACTTATCCGGTGATCAGCTTCTCAGCCAGATCATGACTGTCCATAACATAACTAGCACTGATCTGGCAGTCATCGGGTGTATCCAGACAGGCAAGGAAATGATCTACAGCTCCGGCAAAACCTCTGCGTGCCAGCACGGTATCCCAGCTTCCAAATGTCTCTTTTGTATCCAGTTCCCCTTGTTCTGCATAGTAAGCTGTATCCATATTCACGACTTCTACCGATCTTCCTCCGCCGTGCATTTCTACCTTTTCTAGATCAGCGCCTGCGGCACGAATCATTTCGAACCGGGCGAGTGCCGTTTTACCTTGCTTGGCTGTTCCAGCCGCGTGTAGCAAACGATCTTGATCATCTCGGCGAAGCCACTGATGTACAAGCTGTACATCGTTATCTGCGTACCATAACATCAGATCGAGCATATGAATGAGATCATCATAGATGGTCTCAGCGGCTGGGCGATCTTGTAGACCTGTCCGATGTTTGGTCAGGGTGAGTGTTTCGTACCCCTTTCCGCCCTGCATCCATTCTTTTGCCTTTAGATACATCGGTGCGAATCTGCGGTTAAATCCAACAGCGAGTAGCAAGCCCTGTGCTTCTGCGAATGCAGTCATCTCTTCAGACTCCCGCAAGGTATAGGACAATGGCTTGTCTACATACACGGCCAGTCCCTTCTCCAGACATGCCATCACAATCTCGAAATGAGATTCTGTTGCCGTATGTACAAATACCGCATCCAAATCCCAGGACAGCAGCTCTTTCAGATCGGTTGTGCCCCGCTCAATGCGATGCGCCTGACCAATCTTCTCTACTGGTTCAGGTGACCGGTTCATAATACCAACAATCTCTACTTGCGGATGGGCCGTGAGCAGTGGCAAATATACTTTACGTGCGATTCCCCCGAGTCCGATGATTGCAATTCGGGTGCGCTTGATCGTTTCCATGATGAGCATTCCACCTTCAGCTATATTCATTCGTCAGCCTTCATTTGTAATCCGGCCTATGACTTTCTCCGTCCTATAGTGTAACCTCTCCGCCTCTAACTTGCCAGTGATCCGAAGTAATAGCTGTCTACATTGTTCACAAGATGGCCTGTCGTGGTAAACTTATAAAGGATAGCAGAACCGGATGAGACTCTGAGTCTCCAAGGATCTGAATTGAAAGGAGCGTTTGGCTTTTGCGAAAATGGTTATGGCTCCTCGTTTATGTTTTACTTGCCGGAGTCACGTTTATTTACAGATATGAACTGCTGGCATGGGCAGAGGATCATCAGTCCATTCCGCTTTTACTTTCCTTGGCAACACTGTTTGCCCTTGTACCTGTTATTCCCTACAAATTTGTTATTATTGCTTTTGGGTACAGCTACGGTATAACCATGGCTGCATGGATATGCTGGCTCGGCACAACGCTTGCGGCAATCCTCGTCTATGCTGGAGCAAGAACTATTTTTCGGGAACAGTCTCGGGGTTATCTTGCACGTATCCGTGGATTGAATCGGTTTACAGCCTGGATGGAGGCACATCCGTTCATGGGCGTGATGACGATGCGTTTACTGCCCGTGGTTCCCCAGATGGCTGTTAACATCTATGCCGGCATTACGTATACCCCCTTCTGGGTGTTCTTGGCCGCGACAGCGATTGGCAAAATGCCTGCAATCTTTGTATTTGCCTACGCAGGGGCACAGGCCGGTTCATCGATCTGGCTGAGTTTGGGAATACTGGCGGGATATATGATTGTTATGGCTATGATTTTCATGTTGTTCCGCTATCGGTCACGTAAAAAGGCTTGAGGCTGTACTGATACAATTTTTCCAGTCTGATTCATGCCTACTTGGCGCGATCCCGCTTGGTTGACTTGACCATTCGGGATATAATAGAAGAGTAAGCCTAATATTCATATTTAGAAATTCAAATATAACGATGATTGCTGGAGCAAAATACAAGCGCCAGATTCTTTCATCAGAAATGGAGTGAATATAGCATGGAACAACAGTCATTGGAAAAAGCAACATTTGCAGGCGGATGCTTCTGGTGTATGGTATCCCCGTTTGAAGAACTGCCTGGTATTCATAAGATCGTTTCAGGCTATACAGGTGGACATACCGAAAATCCTACGTATGAGGAAGTATGCTCGGAAACAACAGGTCATGTGGAGGCGGTGCAGATCACGTTTGATCCATCCATTTTCCCATATGAGAAACTGGTTGAGCTCTTCTGGCAGCAGATTGATCCAACAGATGCCGGTGGACAGTTCCATGACCGCGGATCATCTTATCAGACGGCTATCTTTTACCACAGTGAGGAGCAACGCCAGATTGCTGAAGCTTCCAAAGCCGCACTGGAACAGAGCGGACGTTTTGACAAACCGATCTTCACCCCAATCCTGCCTGCCAAACCGTTCTATGAAGCAGAAGAACATCATCAGAACTATCACCGCAAAAACCCTGCTCATTACAAACGGTACAGCAAAGGCTCAGGCCGTCAGGACTTCATTGAGCGCAACTGGTCGGGTAGTGTGGACAAAAGCGGATTGAAAGAGCGTCTGACTCCGCTTCAATATGAGGTAACACAGAACAATGCCACAGAACCCGCGTTCCACAACGAATTCTGGGATCATCACGGGGACGGCATCTATGTGGATATCGTATCGGGTGAGCCGCTGTTCAGTTCTACCGACAAATACGATTCGGGTTGCGGCTGGCCAAGCTTCACTCGTCCACTCCGAGACTACAACGTGAAGGAAAAAACAGATCTCAGCCACTTCATGATCCGTACCGAAGTTCGCAGCCGTGAAGGGGATTCCCACCTGGGGCACGTATTCCCGGATGGCCCTACGGAAGCAGGCGGATTGCGTTATTGCATCAACTCCGCGGCACTTCGTTTTGTACCGAAAGAGGATCTGCAAAAAGAAGGCTACGGCGAATACCACGTTTTATTCGAATAAGTCTGGGCAGAAGCAATAAATGTAGCAAAAGTACCCTCTTACTAAGCCAAAAGAGCAATGGGTTGATCCCTTTGCTCTTTTTTTATTTTAATTAACATATCGGCTTCGAAACCTTCAAGCCACAGTGTGCGATCACCTTTTTAGTTCACCATTATTCAAAATATTCTGATCATTAAACTGAACTCTTAAACCCGGAATTATGCTCAGAAGCATGATGATGACCGATATCACATACACAAAAATCAAGGAAGTCTGATTCATGATCACACCCGCGAGTGAGGAACCAATCAGCATCGTTCCCATAAATAAGGGCATAATGGTTCCATTCACCCTGCCAATGACGTGTTCATCAATCCGGCTGACCATATAGGAAGAGATAATGATGTTAATAAAAGCAAGACTTATGGAGCTCAGGAACGTCAGACCCATCGTTAACCAGAGCCAACTGGATAGCACCTCACCTAACATGGTAACAGCCACACACAACAGCCCGATTATTAATGTTTTCGTTTGATTCAACTTGTTGCTGACAGCCGCAGCGATCCCCCCGCCAATCAGCAAACCAAGCCCGGATGCTCCCGACAGAAATTGTAGTGCGGTTTGTTCCAATCCCAACCGCTCCGTAACCAGGAAAATGGCTAGTGGATTGATCAGGCCTGCGGATAGGCCAACACAGCCAAAAACCAGACCCAACATGCGAAGTGAACGAGACTGAGTGACATAATTCCATCCTTCTTTAATATCAGCGAAGAGAGAAGTACCGGTTTCCCGCTTGGCTTGATCCTTGGGCAGAAACGTTAGCAAAATAGCAGAAGCGACAAATAAGATGAGCAACACCGTCATGGATGTCTGAATGCCCATAGCAGTATATATAAAAGTACCTACGATTGGCCCCAAAATGAGGAAAAGGGAGTTTGCACTTTGCGTTACGGCGATCGCGGACTGTACATTCTCCTTTTTGACATTCCGTCTAACTATTTTGACAGATGAGGGCTGAGAGAACTGGCTGACGATGGAGGAAACGAGGGTTGCTGCATAAAGAACCTGCCAGTATCCCGAGCTAAGAATACCCATGATGATGACAATCGATATAGCACTTAGAATGTCTCCGATAATCATCGTTCGTTTGGGATTCCACCGATCTGCAAGCGCACCGCCTATGATGGAAAATATAAAAATTGGAGCATATTCCAGTACAGTAATGAGGGAGATTGCCACCGGATTGCCTTGCGTCTGATCCATAATGTAATAGAGGATTGCCATATTGCGTATCCATATCGCAAGGTTTTGCAACAAATCTGATCCGGTGATGATAAGAAAAGCTCTGTTTCTGAATAACGTATTCATATTCCATCTCCCTTTTTTAAACCGACTGTCCGGTTTATTATTGTTTAAAAAGAAAAACTGATATTTCATCAGTTTTTTCTCATTAACGTTGCTGAATGCCTGTCAGCAGGCTACTTATTCCGATATGGTACAGGCGCCGGATTTCATGTATATCTTTTTCGAAATAAAGTGTACTCAATCCACTAAGCAGGCCGTAAATAATATGCATCATGTCCTGCGGGTTACCCTTTTTAAACTCTCCAGCTTCGATACCTTCCGATAAAATACGCTCGTAGGTCGCATACGGAATCCGAATCAGAGCAAGCATCTCATCCATCATCTCTTGGCTAACCACCTGACCAGAGACAAATTCATTAATCGCATGATTCAGCGGATTCGCCATGTCATCGACATAATGATCAGCGAGTCCGTACAACTTCTCTGTAGCGGTCTTATATTGAGTCTCCTTCTCAAGCCATTCGTCCATCCAGTCCTCATTGTTCAGCTTGATCAGGTACATAAATAGCTCTTCTTTGCTTTTGAAATGATAATAAATGCTACCTTTGCTTCGATTGTTAATCGTACATATGTCTTCCATCGAAGTGGCTCCATACCCCTTCTGGGCAAAAAGCTCTTTGGTATTACGTACAATATCTTTTTTTATCTGAGCAACGTCTTTTCTCCGTTTGACTTCGATAAATATACCCTCCCTACAAAAAACCGACTATTCGGTCTAATAGTAGCACGCACCCTAATTTCTGTCAATCGATAGAAGTAAGGCATCCCTTCTCACTCATTCGTAAGCACTGTGAAAAAATGATCACATCATACTTACGATCCAGCCAATCCAGTAGGCCAGAGGAATCAACAGTAACTGCGCCACCAGTGTGCCAAAAAGACGCGAGATCAGCATGCAGCCATAAATTTGATTCATGCGATTCAGCCGGATTTCACCACGCAAAGATCGGTCACTCAGGAGTGAAATCCGCGGGTCGACCAGAATCGTAAGCAAAATGGTTGCCATACCGTTAATCAATCCTGTCGACTGAGATGCAGCCACAGCCTGATCCGGGTATAGATACGCTGCGTATAAACTGGACAAAACACCTGTAGTATAGATGGCAGTTACGGCTACATTGAGCAACATTAACCGTCTTGGCATGCCGTGTTGTACCAAACGTTTGGCCATTTCCCAAGAAGGTGGAGTAATATAATACGTTGCATTTCGAAGCTTACTCCGCTTCAGAAGTTGCCGGATCATGCCAGGAATGGAACCTGCCGCTTCAAAATGCACAACCATTCTGGATGAGAGTTTGACCATTGTCGGGAAACAGAATATGGCTAATGCCGTTCCTACTGTTGCTGCCCCCATCAACCAATGCAGTTGTGCTGCAAAGTGCGGGTTGGCTCCACGGGTTGCGGCGTCCACCAGACTACCGATCATGGGGCCTTGTGCCATATTGGACGTACGAGAGACGAGTAGCAAAATGCCTGCGAGTGATATCGCAAGAGCAATCCGGCGCGTACGCAAGCCGCCAAGACGAAGTGCATAAGATAGACTATCTGTTGCATGGATCAGCATCGTGAATATCATTGGAAGAGCGAGACTTAAACTGAACATATGTACGTTCTCCTTTATATTGGTTCTAATGTTTGATTTCATCCAATTTTTATCCCCAACGTATTATACGCCTTATGTCCCCCGAAGTATAGAAAAGGAACGAGAACCCGTTTGGCGTTTATCTGATATGCCTGGGGGTAATATACTACTAACCCATACTATTTCAGGAGGGATAACGTATGCCATGGAATAAAAGCGACTACCCGGTATCCATGAAAAATCTGAAGCCACGCATTCGGCATAAAGCCATCGACATTGCCAACGCTCTGCTTGATGAAGGTTATGACGAAGGACGGGCAATTGCCATCGCAACGGCCAAAGCGGAGGAATGGGATGAGAATCACCCTGATCATACGGCGTCAGGCTCTGATTCGTCTTCTCGTACATCATCAAAAAAACCTGACGAGTCTTCTTCTTCAGAATCTTCTTCTCGGAATCGGCGCCACTCCGAACCTGTCTCCTCATCCAAGAGCCATCACAACATTCATGTTGTACCGACCGAATCGGGCTGGGCCATTAAACAAGAAGGCACATCCGATTACCATTCCACCTACGATACCAAAGTGGAGGCTGTTGATGCCGCTAAAGCATGGAGCACCAAACATCATATTCGAGCCATTATTCATAATCAGGATGGACAAATTGCTCGTTCTCTTAAATCCTAATGTGCATCTATCACACTAATGTTCAAGGACATTTATTTAAAAGCATTCCTAACGCATAACAAAAAATCCCTCTTGTTGCAGAGTCTGCAGACAAAAGGGATTCCTCTCTAAATCAGAGCTTGCTTCAAACCAGTCAAAGCTTAATGAAGCTCGAATACTTTTTATGCCATATAAGCTATGGGTTATTCTGAAATGCCTGCTCAATTCGTTACGCCTTGTGCCACGGAAGTCCGAGTTGTAGCTGCATTGACCGCTTTGGCGGCAACCGATGGAATCGGTAATTTTACAGCAGATGTTGTAACCACTGTACCGCGAGCCGGAATGCCGACCACATACGTAATCATTTTGCTGGCAATCCATACAGCCAGAATTGTATATAAAGTTTCTTTTACCGGAAGAAAGAAGAGTGACAATCCCAAAACGAACGCATCACTGACAAAGAAAACCGTTCCCAGTTTCCATCCCTTCCAGCGGCTGACGAGCACAGCGAGAATATCGTCTCCACCTGTCGCTCCACCAAAGCGAAGTACAATTCCCGCACCAACCCCGGTCAATACACCGGACAGTACTGCAGGAATCCACAGGTTTCCGTTAAAATTCATCACCAGTGTGGAGTAACGCTCAAAGCCGTCGTAGAATAGGGAAAATGCACCCACACCAAGCAGTGCTTGGATCATGAATTTCCAGCCCTTGATGAACCAGGCCAGGATCATGACAGGAATGTCGAGTAGCAACATGCCGATCGCCGGCGATAAACCCGTTGCATATTTTCCGAGCAGGGCCAGACCGACAAATCCGCCCTCCGATAAATGATTCTGAAAGTTAATGTGATAATAAGCAAATGCCAAAATAAATGTACCAAGTAACATAATTGCAAACTTGATCGCTTCTGTCTTAACGTGTTGTACGGTTAACGATGTTCTCTTCATACAGGTTCCCTCGCAGTTTGTAGTTGGTTTTTTAGACCGACCGTACCCTGCAAAAGGTAAGCCTGGAAGAAATCATCGTGTACGTCCTTCGAATATTCATCCCAATCCCCTCTTTCGCAGAGTCAGCCGTTTTGTTGAACCGGTTGGTTTACTCTACAAGGGGCGCTATGTGTATGAGAGATCGTAACGTTTCCAGATTGTCCTTGGGGAGATTGTCCTTCGGGGACTCATGGTATCCTGATCCTTTCTGTGTTTTGTGGTTAGCTGTGCTTGGTTAAATTGAACAATATAATGATGCAGAAGGTTGAACAGGTCGCTTTACACTTACCACTTCGGTTGCAGTACCCTCTTTCGATCGCTGGGATTTTTTTGATTCCTTTTTTCAAAAGGAAAAATCCTGTGATAAACGCGAGCGCTTCGCTTCTACAGATGGGTTCTGCATTCTTCGTTAACGTGTAAAAGGGAGATTCAACTCACAGCATTTTATTTCATTCAATTTAAACACCAAAGCTAACTTGCTTGTACTTCTATTATATAACACCAATGTGACCGGGTCTAAACAAGCAACCCAGCAAAAACACGCATAAAACAGCCTTTGGACTGCTCCAGCCGCCATACAGGCACACCCGTATCAGCAAAGCTAACGAATGGTGCTACCTGCTCCTTTATTCTATGACCGAAGCTTTCAAATATAACAGTGCAGTCACCTAACTGTGACAATTAAGGGCTTTTTTTTATTTTCTGGTCGTTAGCAAAGGAATCCTTTTCCTTATGCACATACACTATAGCGAACGGTATCATCCATACAATTCAAACGTTTCCAGACTTACTCTGCTTTTTATGGTATAATATAACAATTGAATCCCATTACCGTTTAAGCGAGGCGGAGTGATGAAAACGTTAAAGCCGAGAGTCTTTATTGGCTGCTCGCTGGAAGCGAAGCCGATTGCAGCCGCTGTACACGAAAACTTGCGTTTTTCAGCCGAAGTCACCCCGTGGTACTCGGGGGTATTTAATCCAAGCAGTTATACCATGGACGATCTGGAAGCTGAGGTACGCACAACGGACTTTGCCATTTTTATCTTCCATCCGGATGACATATCCAAAATTCGCGGGAAGTACTACGCATCGGTTCGGGATAATACAATGCTTGAAATGGGTCTATTTATGGGCCGTCTGGGACGAAAGCGTATTTTTTTCATTCTTCCTGAAGATATTACGGACATCAAGGATGCTGCCAAAGTCGAAGGATTGCGGATGCCCACCGATCTGCTGGGATTGAATCCGCTGGTATATGAGATTCGTTCTGACGGAAAATGGGCTCCCGCCGTATCTGTAGCCTGCTCCAAGATCGCAGACAGCATTGAAGAGCAAGGACGCTGGAGTGATCCCGAAGCTGAGCGTATCATCGAGAATCATAAACGCTCCGAAGATCAGGCAAGATTACAGTTATTCAAACTGCTGCGTTTCTTTAGGGAATTGCTGCGTACACGCAAAGCAGATGCCCAGATGCTCGAACGCATGAGTGACGCACTGCGAAGTGCCTTTGTTTCACATCCACCATTCACTGTACGCGGCACTGCGATCTATCGTACAGATGGTAATGGTTACATTGAGCAATTATGTGGTAATGTTGGAGAACCCGGCAGAAAATACGACTTGTCCGCCAATGATGACAAACCGCCGGACGATCCCAAACGCATTCTTGTTGTCGATTCATATCAAGAAAACAAAATCAAAGTAAATCTGTACGACGATTACCTTGAGAAAGAGTATCTGCTGTGCTATCCTGTAGCCAAGAGGTATGTAATTACCGTTCACATTATTGGTCATATTGAAGCGGATGAGGCGGTGTTTCAGCACATTGACTTGCAAAATCGTCAACTGTTTAACGCCATCAACGATCTGTTAGGAGGCGAACCGGAATGAGACCGGAAATGAAAAAAATAAGCAAGCGCTGGGGCAGCGAGAAGAAAGTTCGCCTTAGTTCTGCGCCTGATTCATCACGACCGGTTCCGGAACCCAAGGAAGAGGATCGTTTCCACAAACCGGCCGTACCGCTCGTTACCATCGGCCCATCACTGAAGGGCAAGGAGCGGCCTTACAAAGTCATTTTAGAAAAAGAAGCATATTACGAGAAACCTCAATATCTTGCTTAAAATTGGGTAACAACCTGCTGCAGACTTTAGTTTTAGTTGTTTATTTACTGTTGAAGATGCTTCTATTTTATTCCATTACACATCTAACATTTAGACTGCCGCTGTATCGGCAGCATATACTCAAGGCCCCGCCGCCCAAGGCAGGGCTTTTTTGATGCTCGTTTTGTCAATTCCTCAATGTGTTCTTTCTTTGTTATATCTAATTACAATATTCGCATATAAGGAACGTTAGCTCTGAATATATGTTTTACCAAGTTGATGTTGCTTTTGACCTTAGGTTTCCTGCAAAACCCATAAATTATACCTAAATTTTGGAGTCAGCTTGTCCGTTCTTAGCAAGTATTCACCCATCTGAAAACCACAAACTTCTCAATTTAACACCATCATATATGTTGTAACGCAAATCATGTGCTCTTACTTGGCAATTAGACTTAATTGAGATGAATGATGCATTCGCTTTACTTCAAACTTAGGTTTCTATATAAACGATTAAAAATGGAGAACAAACTCATTTCCATTATTTCTCGGTTGTATAACGATTATCTTTTGCATATATTGATTATAATATAGGAACACTTGTTCTGTAAACATTAAATTCCAATTATAGACTAAGGAAGTGAATTGCCATGACATCCTCTTCTACTTCCGCCCCCACCCCTTCCGATGAAGATCACCGCCTGATCAAAGGCATGGTCGTACGCACCCTTTTGCTGGATGTACTGGAACGGGATATTCGAACACTGGATACGCTGCTTCTGAAAATGCCTGAGGTCTATATTCTCTCGCTCACCCGTATTCAGAATGAGGTACTTAAGGAGATGCTCGAACTGCGCAAACAGATGAGAACCCGCGGCGTGAAAGTTCTGGAGGAAACGCGGGGAAAGGATGGCATCGAAACCCTTTATTTGTGCAGGGGATACGGACAGCGGTTCTATATGCTCTGGACATTTGCACGTAATGAGGTTAAAAAAGAGCTAAGTCGCCATCTTCAGATGGATCTGACCCAAACTTAAGTATGATTGGTTTCCGAGGTATGGAGGCGCGATTGGTTCCCAAGCCAGCAGATGAAAGAAGCAAGGCTCTGCCGAGACTCCATATCCCAGGCAAGTGACTGCTGAACAGGTTGACCATTGCGTGCTCTGTCATTAAGATGGAGAAGACATATCCAACCATTCCAATATGGGAAACGGATATATCTTAAACGTCTTTTCAATCAAGGAGCTGTATTTATGGATAGAAGTTCAAATTCGCATTCACCTTCATTTTTGAAAAATAATACAAATCCACATCCGCTCGTAGCCGCAGATGTGACAGAACTGATCGGCCAGACCCCTGCGGTTCGACTCATCAGGCTCACAGGCAGTGACTCCGCTGACGTGTTCATCAAGCTAGAGTATTTCAACCCAAGCGGCAGCGTCAAGGATCGTGCCGCCTACAACCTGATTGCTCAGGCTGAACGAGATGGATTGCTGCAGCCTGGGGCAACCATTATCGAACCGACCAGCGGTAATACCGGAATTGGCCTTGCGATGAACGCCGCCGCCAAAGGATACAAAGCGATTCTGATCATGCCGGACAATATGTCCAAGGAGCGGATTAACATTTTGAAGGCATATGGCGCAGAGGTTGTACTTACGCCCGCTGCGGAGCGGATGCCTGGAGCGATTCGCAAAGCGAAGGAACTTCACGCCGATCTGCCGGGCAGCTTCATTCCCCAGCAGTTTGAGAATCAGGCGAATCCGGATATTCACCGAATCACGACGGCGCCCGAAATTATAGAGCAGATGGATGGCAGGCTAGACGCCTTCATCGCTACGGCCGGAACCGGCGGCACAATCACCGGAACGGGCGAAGAGCTGCGCAAGCAGCTTCCCGCCCTCCGCATCTATGCGGTGGAGCCGCAAGGTTCCCCGGTGCTGTCCGGCGGCGAGCCCGGGCCGCACAAGCTCGTCGGTACAAGTCCGGGCTTCATCCCGGACATCTTGAATACCGACGTATGGGATGGCATCATCCAGGTGTCCGATGAGGACGCACTGGATACGATGCGGCAGCTTGCTGCCCGGGAAGGGCTGTTGCTCGGCCCTTCCTCTGGCGCTTCGGTGTGGGCCGCCCTTCGCATCGCGAAGGAACTGGGGCCGGGGCACCGGGTGCTCTGCATTGCGCCGGATACCGGGGAACGGTATCTGAGCATGGGTATTTTTAACAAGGCCGAAGGCAACGAGCCATAACCCGACAATCTATTATTTCTCTGCATCATCCCTTCTCAAGCTCTACGTCCATATTGCATAACAAAATCGAGAACCAAATGAATAACCGAATAGAAAATCAAAACAAATAAGCCCCTGCTCACCTCGGATCATGTATCCCGGTGAACAGGAGCTTATTTTTATTTTCCTATGAAATCTATATGTGATCTACATCGATTAATGTGCCAAGGTTGTCCATTCCACACCTTCCGGGAGCAGAGCCGCAATGCGGTCTTTGGCTTCCTTTTGGGTATAGATCGACTCATCCAGAATCGCCGCCGAACCGGAATCACTGCTCGTGCGAATGAGACGTCCAAGACCCTGCTTCACACGCAGTAGCATATACGGCAGATCGATCTCTTCATATGGCGAAGCCGATGCATTCCGTTTGGCATTGAACACGGGGTCCTGCGGTGGGTACGGAAGTGACCAGATCATCACGTTGGACAGAGATGGCCCCGGCACGTCGAGTCCTTCCCACAGATTAACGGAGCAGAGCACACTCTCCTCATCCTGCTGGAATGCCGCAATCAGATCACTGATCTCTCTATCTCCCTCGTACATAAAGCGTAATCCTTCTGCTTCAGGGACATGGACGATGTCCTGCTTGAACGCGCGCAATTCCTCCATCGTACGGAAAAGGATCAATGCCCGACCGCCGCTCTCTTGGAGCAAAGCCGCCGCATCACGCAAACGGTTTTCGTTCTCTACATGACCTGGTAAGACTTGCTCAGCAATTTTCATCTGCATTTTATCTGCGTAATCATAAGGAGATGCAACCGAGAACGATACGAAATCGTCAATCCCGAGACTATCCGCCACATAGCGGAATGAGTTGTCTACGGACAGCGTAGCGGATGAAAAGACAATCGGAATACCCGTGTTGAACACACGCTCGTTCAGAATTTCTTTTACCGTACGCGGCATGATCGACAACGTGGTCTCTTCCTCGCTCTCTTCCGCCCAACAGATGTAACCATCTTCCTTGCGGAACAGAGACAATGCCGTCTGAATCATATCGAGATGTTCTTCCACGACACGCATCTGATACCCATCCAGTGAGAATAATCCACTCTCAAATACCAGCTCTTCGCCGATTGCATCAAGCACACTGTTCAATCGTTCGATCTCTTGCAGCAGCGGCGCTTCTACGCGCACTTCCTTCCGCTCCGAGCCCGGAATCGCCACCGTATACGTATCCAGCAGGCGGAACAATCGCTCACTGCTCTCGATTGCTTCATCTACACGCTCGGCAAGGGTTTCACGAATCTCCCCTTCGAGCAGACGTGTGACCAGTTCCTCGAAGATGCGGTGTTTCAATTTGTAACTCAAGGCGTTCAATGCGGCTTCTTCCAGCAAATGCCCTTCATCAAATACAACCGAGCTGTGGTCAGGCAATAATGGCAATTGTCCTTCACGTTTGCGCGCTTCATAGGTCCACACATGCTCCATGTAATAATCATGGGAACAGATGATGATGTCTTTGGAACGACGGTAATGATCACGCGACAGCGTCAGGCCGCAGCGTTGTCTTTTGGGACACACGAAACAATCCTGGAACGGGTCCCAGTTGATCTTGTTCCACTGGCGGTCGTTCAGATGCGGATACTGTTTGCGGTCACCATACGGATGGAAAGCCTGAAGTGTTCCCGGCGTGTTCACGAAATCCGGCAGGCTCTCATACACCTCTTCAATCACTGGCGCATCCTCATCGGCGAATCGGACGGCACTCAGCTTGTTCAGACAGACGTACTGATCTGGCGACTTGCCCAGACGTGCATCCACTTGCAAATCCAGATGTTCAGCGAGCTTCGCGATATCTCCGCCCGGCTTCACCAGCTGTTCAATCAAAGACTCGTCGGCACAGGCGATCACCGCCGGTTTGCCCGTATAACGTGCATAACAAACCGCGTAGAGCAGATAAACGAGTGTTTTACCTGTTCCTACGCCGGCCTCGGCCATAATCGTCTTTTTATCTCCATAGGCCCGTTCGAGCTGGTACGCCATAAAAATCTGTTCGTCCCGTACCTCGAAGCCGGACTCTGGCAAAATATCATAAAACACATCGGCAACCCACTCTCCCAGACGGGATACAAAAGGTTCAGCCGGATCATATGCAAAAGGGTAACGTTGTGTAGACAATCCTGGGTCAGCCTCCATTCTTAGACAAAGCGGTCCAATTTCTATTTTCCGTTTCAAAAAAGGCCGTTGGGCAAAAGTTAATTATCCCATAATGTGAATCGCATGACAAGATTTTTTTGTCGAATCATGAAGTAACATTGGCTGGTATAAATAGAGGTTGAACGATGACTCACGCGATTATACCTCACTTCATGGGAACTTGTAGAGATATAAGTCTTTTAGCAAACATAAAGTTCAAGGCTTGGAGGTTCATCCAGGTAGATAATAGATAATTTTGGTGCGAAAAGGGGAAAAACAACCGACCAATTTACGTTCATTTCGGACGATACTTCGTTAAAAAAAGGCGATTAGCCAATGTTCGGATTACATATTGCCTATGAATGGGATGGGATCGGGAGCAGTCATGCCGCTCTGCCAGCCTTAAACGCAACCTGATCAAATGATTATTGATGATAACGTTTACAACATTTACCATGAAGCTGTGTCCGGGTGGATACCCTTTAGCTAGCCGGGCGGTAGGACGAAGCACGTGACGTACCATATTCTGTTCCCATTGAAGGTACGCTCTGTTCTGCTCTGTTCGGCCCATACTCGGTTGCCGCCCGCCGCCAGCTCGATATTTTATTTCAATTAACCAAGGAGGCTTGCATCATGAAATTATTCCCTTCCACATCTACTCATGCATCTGCACGATCCCAGCGTTCCCTGAAATCCAAAATGACTAACATCTGTCTCAGTGCTGCGTTCCCTCTATTACTGCTAAGCGGTGGTTCCGTGGGTGCCGCAGAACTTTTGGAAGGCGGATTGCCTAATACCTCAGAATCAGAGTCAGTGGTGAACAGTTCCAATATCACACTGGCTGCGGGCGATTTGTATGTGTCTCCTAACGGTTCTGCCAGCAATCCAGGAACGATCAATAGTCCAACGTCACTGGCTAATGCTCTGACCCAGATCGCCCCAGGCAAAACAATCTATCTGCGCGGCGGAACCTACAGCTTCTCGCAAACGATTACCATTGAACGTGGTAACAGCGGCACTTCCTCACAACGTAAAAATCTGGTCGCCTACGGATCGGAAAAACCTGTCTTTGATTTCTCGGCTCAAGCCTTTGCTTCCACGAATCGGGGATTACAAATGTTCGGAGACTACTGGTTTGTGAAAGGACTTGAAGTCAAGGGTGCAGGCGATAACGGCATATTCATCGGAGGCAGCTACAACCGTCTGGAGCAGATCGAAGCGCACCATAACCGGGATACCGGCATTCAGATCGGGCGTTATGCTTCCACTGCTGCCAAAAGTGAATGGCCTTCATATAACGAAGTCATTCGTTCCTACTCCCACAACAACTATGACCCGGATGACGGCGAGGATGCAGACGGTTTTGCCGCCAAGCTGACGGTCGGTCCAGGGAACGTCTTTGACGGCTGCATTGCCGCCTATAACGTAGACGATGGCTGGGATCTTTACAGTAAAACAGACACAGGCGCCATCGGTGCGGTCACGATTCGTAACAGCATTGCTTACGGCAACGGCGCCACCGCTGACGGAACCTCCACTTCGAACAGTGATGGTAACGGCTTTAAACTGGGCGGCGAGAAAATTGCCGTGAATCACATTGTCGAGAACAATATTGCATTTAATAATAAAAAGCATGGCTTTACCTATAACAGCAATCCAGGTTCGATCCAGATGACCAACAACACCTCATGGAACAATGGACAAAGCAACTTTGCTTTTGACAAAGGTACCCACATCTTCACCAACAACCTGTCCTTCCAGGGCGGCGCCAGCGATAAAACCAGTGGAACCGATGTCAGCAGCACCAACGTCTGGTGGAAAAACAAAAAAAGCGTCAACGACAAAGGCCTGCTCGCCAGCGCAGCCGACTTTGTCTCCCTCGTGCCTTCGGTAACCCGTGCCGCAGACGGTACGCCTGTATTGGGTAATTTCTTGAAGCTAGCGGGTGGCAGTGATCTGATTGGGTCGGGAACGCCAGCGGGTAAGAATATTGGAGCCCGGTAGGTATAGGCTGGTAAGATAAAAGAATAATTCATAAAGCAAAGTCCCCTCCCCCATGCCAGCCTGATCGGTGGTAATGGAGAAGGGGATTTTTGAATTGCTGTGTATTGTCTGTTGGCTCATAAGGCAGATAGATACTCACGGTTTGGCTAGAACCTCAATCATCAGTCTGCCGCCTGTACGAAAACCCTGCTCAAACGCCGCTTCCACATATATGGATGTGGACTGTCCGATCAAGTCGATCAATTGCTCCAACGCATCGTAGTCTGTATCTGGGAGCTTTGTTTTGTAGTTTTGCATGATGTCCGATATTTGGCGGTTAATTTCGTAATACTCGGCCTGTTCAGGATGAATCGACTCGTCCAATCTTAGGTTTCCATGAAACAAATCTTCGATCAGGTTTGACATATTATCCCCACCTAGTCTTTTTACCAACTATTCTAATTATACTTTAGCGGATTTTCCGCTAAAAATCAATAGCGGATAGCGCGCTAAGATATGATATTAGTGAGGTGATGATCATGTATGCTCGTATACGCAATTTGCGTGAAGACAAAGACTTATCCCAGACACAAATTGCAGCCTATCTCGGCTGTAGTCAACGTGTTTATAGCAACTATGAACGTGGTGAATTGGATATTCCCACAGCTATATTAATAAAGCTGGCTGATTATCATCAGACCAGCACAGACTATCTTTTAAACCGGACGGACATACGGAAACCTTATCCTTAGAACTGACTCACTTCTTGCCTTTCCAAATAACTTTATAAACATTGGTATTTAAATAAATAAAACTAAGCTATTATTCGTATCTAGCTTGCATAATCTTTTTAACCCAATTTGTGAGTCTACCTGATTTATTTTCGGCAGCATACCACTTACCGTTAACGGTAACAACTGCACACTCGTCAGTCAACAAATAAAACTTATTTCTTTCAAAAGTAGTAAGTCTCTTTTCTGAGAGACTCTTAATAACATCTTCTAGTTTCACACCTTTTTTAGACAACCATTGTTGAAATTCTAATTCTTCTGTATTGAGCTCTTGATGTGAGCATAACCAAGTTATTATAAACCATTCTACCTCGTCAAGTTCTGCGGGCTTCCACTCCCAAAATAGCGGTTCATGATTTAATCCATCTTTAGGGATATAGATAGAATTGGTCTCCCAACCTATTTTATTGTTAATTATTTTAGCCTTAGCCCGCAGAAAAGGATGAAAAGCTTCGAAATTAAGATCTTCACCAAAAATATCATTGCTAAGGTTATATCTATAACTTAGCTTTGTCCAAACGAATTCTAGAAGTATTAAAAATGGATTATGTGTTGTTGAACCATAGAAGTTCCAATTACCTTCTCTATCCAAAGGACTTATATAAGGCATAGCATCTAATTTTGCTAAGACACTGTTATTACATATAATAAGATCAGGAAAGATAGTTGGACTAAACCCGCTAATACCTGAGTTTTTTTCTAAATATTTATTAAATGCTTGTCTTAGGGCATATTCTGATGCATATCCATAATAACCAAATACTATTCTAACCGGCATCATTTCCTCCATTAACAAACTATGATAAATCATTTGTTCATGCAGAGGCAGTTTGATCACTTCTTCATAGTCAGGAAGTTCTTTCTGTACTGTATGTCTAAATGCATCTCTAAACGCCTTCATATTTAATAATTCATTGCTTGGCTCAGTAATTGAGTAAATCTGCTTCATTTTATTGTAGGCATCTACTAGATCCTCCTGATACAAGTTTTTTTTCACTTCTAAAACTGCAATTACTTGAGAGAGATTATATATAAACTTTCCTGTATACGGAATGGCTTCGCCTTCTCCCTCTACTATCATACAATCTATTTCATTACTAAAGGATTCTTCTTCATTACGTATCTTACCTGACACAACTCTTATATCTAATCCTTCGAATATAGCTTTATTAAGAAGATTTGTTGTAAGTCCCTCATACATATCCCCTATTGTAGGGCCATGCTTAATTATGCTGTATTTTTTTAACAACTCTTTCTCCTTGATCATAAGAGAATTCAATAGATCAGCTACTGTTGTAATCAGTTTAAATCCACCTTTCAACTTCAGTTTGCCTCCAGTATACTATAAAGAGAGAGTAAAATTCTTATTCATTATAATATTTTTTAGCTCGGCTAAATTTGCGATTAGCTTTTTTGTAGCACTCTCACCATAACAAGTAATATCCATGAAGCTTAGTAATTAGTTGTCACACCTCTGCACATTTTTTGTCTCCCTCCAAAAAACGACTACTTAGAATAATCAGGGCTGTTTGCTCTTTAAGGTATAAAAAAGAGAGCATCCAGTAAAAAAGATACTCTTTTCTTTTTTTCGAAGTGGATACCTAGATTTATTATTCCGTAACTTCGAACCCTATTTCATTAAATTTCTTAGTCAATCGAGAAGTAAAACCTTCAATTTTAGATTTATCAATAAATATTGACAAATTTCTTCGTGCACGAGAACAACCTACATAAAATAAACGATAAGCACTTAAAGACCCATACACTTGGCTTTCCTTAAAACACATTTTCGCTGTCTTTACAAGTGAATTGTCTAAATATGCTTTGTGATCACTCTCACATAAATTTTTGAAGTACTTATTATTTTCAAAATGTTTAAGTAGTTGATTTATTCTTGATGTTAAATACTCTCTATGTTTTTTATGCAGCTCACTATTAATTTCAGATAACTTGAACCCTAAGTATGAAGTTGTATCCTTTATCCACTCAACATATTCATAATAGAACGACTCAAATTCATTAAGTGACACCTCCATGTTACTCCACATGTTAAAGAACTTATACATATGGACTAATGGCTTGCTGTTACTGTCCTCCGCTATAAAAAAAACTGTGTCATGGCTCTCTCCCTTTACGCCATGTTGTGTAGATACATTTGGTGTTTTTAAGTACTCAGCTAGAAGACGAAACTCTGCTATATTAACTTCCAAAACTAAAGAGTATTCTTCGTCATCAATTATGGAGCCTATATACTCCGGTCTAACCAGTGCAGTTTCCAAAAGTGTATTTAACACTGATTTTATACTATATTCCATTTGAGAATTATTATATACATCCGAAACTTTAAGCAATAAATTATCCAATCTATGTTTATCTTCATGTTTTTTCACAGTAAATACAGTATCATTAAATATTTTAGAATTTCGTTTGAACAACTGAACGATATTGCCTAGGCTCTTAGTACCATAGTCCTGAGCAATTTGGTTAACCAAGAACAATAATTTAACTAAACTATCTGGGTTATCCTGTGAATCATTTATAAGCACATCAACAGCACTATATTGTTGTATATGCGAATATCGTTCCATTTTGTTATACTTTCTATAAAGATCTCCTGCTCCAATAGAGTCAAATCGTTTTTGATTAAGCAAGAACAACAATAATGCGTTAGGATAATTTTGTTTTTCTAACTTAAGCTTCTCAGAAACATCATCACATAACAAAATTCTAGGCAAGTGATCAACTGTTACATTTAAATTTTTCTCTGCAGGTTCTTGCTTATACGAATTGTTATTATACAAATTGTTTAAAATATCAATAACAGCAGGAACTGATCTATAATTAGTAGTTAATTTAATTGATTGATTGAGGGTTAAAAGTTTATCCTCAAATGAGCCATCATAGTTCCTATATATTTGTTGCATTTTATCTCCCAGAAAATATAGCTCTGTAGAGGTTGCATGAACTGCTTCATAAAATAATTTTAATACATTTGCCGACGAATCTTGATACTCATCAATAAATATAAGTTGATACTTTTTTGTCAATCTCCTTCTAATGACAGGAAACTTATCAAATACCAATTTAGAAAACGTTATAAGATCATCATGGGACAAGCCTCCATAATATAAAAAGTTAAATTGAGACTCATTGTAATAGATAGACTTAAGGTTTTCCTTAATATAATTAAATGATAACTCACCGTTTTTCTCAATATACCTTTCATTACTTCTGGTTATCTTTTCATCCCCATTTTCATTGGAAATTCTCTTCATTATTTCAGAACCATATGTTTCAAAGTACAAATTTAGTATTTGTTCATGTGAAAAATAAATCTTTAGAAAGTTGTGTAAAAAAGAATGAATTGTTGAAAAATAAACTTTTTTATTATCCATATCCTTCCCTAATTCTTCTGCAGCCCTATTTGTGTATGTTATACAAAGAATATTATTTTTGGGGTATTCAACCAGATGCTTAAAAATCATTGATTTGATTGCCGTTGTCTTACCACTTCCGGCCGGAGCATTAACTAAATAGATATTTTTATCTACTATTTCTTCAGCCATGCCAGCCCCTCCTCAATATAATCTGGCAACATATTTTTAGTTAAATTATTTAGGATTACTGAATACATAAAATCTGTTTTTCCTTTTGAAGTATGCTCAACAATGTCTCTAATTGTATATTGTCCCTCTTCTTGAGGAATAGTAAACTTCAATTTGTCAACATTTCTTAAATTAATCCAATCCTCCCGACTCTTTTGCTCAACTGCTGTTAATTTATAATGCTTAGCAAGCATTGCTTCTTCTAAGGTACGAGCAAAGCTGTCCTTTTCCCCTTGATAATTTAGATATGCACAGCCTTTAAACAATATGTTCCCCTCATTCTTTTTCCACTCATATAAATCTGCTACAGTTGGCTTGGTTTCTGGATGTGTTATTTCATAAAAATTATTAATCGTGGCATTCGTTGTTCCCGAGGCTCTTATGTGACTTTCTGTTTTTGAGGCTTTATTATAATCAAGATCCGTCAGTATAAGCGTTTTTATTCCCATAAACTCAATGAGAGTTCTATAGTTGTGAGCATACGCTCCTCCCACCTGAACAAATGCGATATATAGTTGGTTTAATACTGCAAAATCATCCAAAGAAAAGAGTTTTCTAATAAGCATTCTTTCTGTGTCACCCTCATAAATAATGACTCTATCGGCAAATACTATATCAGAGAATCCTATTTCATAGAACCAATCATAGAAATTATCAAGAACAGGGTCCTTACTTACACTTTCTTTAAAAGATGAGAAATCAAATATATTGCTTATGAACGGAGTTGTCGGTCTTGCCACTCTGAGATTCTTCATCTCAGTTACTCTAACCATCTCACTAGAATGCGTAGTTATTAACCCTTGTATCTTTTTTTCTTGGTAGTATTTTTTCAGAAATTTTCCAAAGACATTTTGCATTTGTGGATGCATGTGTGACTCAGGTTCTTCAATAATAAATATGTTCACCAACAATGGGTCAATATTCCTTTTATATCTTTCAAGTTGCAAGAGAATAAATATCATATTACTGTATCCCAATCCTTGTGATGTTTCATTGAGATAGTGCCCCTGAAGATCATACTTAGCGTGAGTAATTTGGCTGATAAGAGAACTAATCGTTTCCTCCGAGATCTCTAAATCAAGCATAATGCTCCCCGTATTCCCCCCATTAGCTTGTGCAATGGATGAAATTGTCTCGGTAAGTCCATCCACCGAAACCTTCCTTACAATATCTGTTATCCCTAGTTCTTCAATTGGCTGAAGTATCTTATCTGGCAAGGCTCCCAGAAATGCTTTCCATGCATCATCATGATGTGCTAGATCAAGGACATTTTTGCTAATACTTTTTGAGTGACCTACATTCTGGTCTTCTAATGGCCTACCTGCATAAATATTATATAAATTAAACAACTTTCGGAAATGTGAGAGTTCCATTTCATTTTTATTTTGAAACTGCCTATCAGCAAAATAACACTTCTCAATAATACTAGAAACGTATGTACCTAATATTTTTTCTTTAAAGAAACCTATCTTAGTATTTTGTTCTTTTTCTCCAGAAAGCTTTACGTATCTACTTTTTAATTTCTCATAGTCTTTATCTAGTGATTGACTAAAAGTAGTGGAAGTAACCTCAAATGAATATTCAAAATAGATTGAACAATGGCTAGGATCTAAATCCATAATATAGTCTGCGAAATCCCCAATCTCTTCATTTGCCTCATAATCAACTCTTAGTTGAACTACTGTTGGTGAAATAAGGAGTTTCTCTTTCCCTGTAGCTGCATCTATACAAAAAATATCATTTACTATTCCTTGAATCGTCTTATCTCTATCTTCATTTTTATCAAAATAATTAATAAAAATAGAATAAGCTCGATCAATCCATTCTTTTGAGAGAGTCACAGGAATATCTGAAACACAATATTCCGTTTTTTTGGTATTTAGAATATTTTCAAAAAGTTCAATTAAAGATGTTTTTCCACTATTGTTAGCACCCGCTAACAAAGTCACATCATCTGCCAAAGATAATGATGTATTTAAAAATCTTCTGTAATTTTGAATCGAAACAGTTTTTAGCTTCACAAAATCTCCCCCATAGACATAAAATAATATTTTTATAGTAAAATTCTACTACATGTCTATAGTACCATAGATTCCTGAAAATATTGGAATAAATGCATGAAATTTGTCACTACATGAATTAAAGAATTGAATGGTTAAGTGATCATTTGGGCATCAGAACAAAGTTCTAGTACCCTATGGCCTTTTGAGTATTTAGGTCCGTATATTTTCAACTCAAACTTTTGCAGTACAGTTGGACTTAACATAGCGACGAAGATGACTTTTACCTAAATTAATGTAATCAAATCTGCATTCTGTTCAATAAGCTTGATCCAAGGTCAGCCAACAATCAATATGATGAGAATCTACTTCATCTACACCTAACTTTTCACCTTATCCTCAGTAGCTTTGTGTCCAAACTCAATATGAATTTAATTGCTCTAATAGTTTTTGTTTGATAGCCCTTTTAATCGTTCCACCATACCTAATAAAATTAGCATTTCCTACTTCACTAGAATTTTCAATAGGGAACATCAGAAAATTTCAAACTCAACATTAGTCGTTCCTTATAAAATATAAGCAAGGTTAACTCTCTTCTATGATTATTGAATCCCAATCTCACAGATCTCGATATATTTTTTATTGACCCAGTCTATTGCTAATTCTGCTTCTTCTTTTAAAATAACATCTCGCTGGCTTTTATACTGAAAGTTCTCTTTTGCCCATAACAATAGAAACTTTACATATTCTAACGTCTCAATTTCACATCTACTGTCCTGTTCATCATCTTCAGCAAAGATATCTTCAAAATTTGTAAAAAACTTGTCTGATCTTATTAAATTGACGTTCCCTCCACCTTCGTATAGCTTTATTTTTCCTTTCAGTAATTCAATTAGGTTTCCAGCCTCTTCCTGGATCGTGGCGAAATCTCCAAAAATATCTGATCCCAAAGAATTAGTAATTAGATAACCGTTCTTTAAAGATGAATTAATGCCTAAGTCCAGGATGACTTCGTTGAAATCCTCTTTATATTCAATAGTGCACCTATATTTAATCATGTTCGTATCTCCTATAAGTATGAGTTCACTATTTCGTCCAGGATATGACCAATCAAATCATCTTCTTTTTCCAAAGAGTCTCCGTCTATACAATGGCTTTAAAAGGAGCATGACCTGTTTCAGCATTCCTTAATAAAGTCGGTTTTCTAAAACGCAAACTGGTTTCCAGCTTGAAGATAGCGGTATCTCCTTCAATTTCTATAAAAGATACATTAATCCATATAGGAGCTTTCGGAAAAAGCCCTCCTAAAACCCCAACTACATCTTCTAACAATAGTTTTTTACCACCAATATTCTCTTTAGACAACACAAGACGTTTCATCATTTCATCGCCACCATCTAACATTTTCCCCTGTTCCTCAACAGGCTCTATGATAAACTTAATAATATCGCTCGAAATGTTTTTAGCCTTTTTTATCTTATCAACTGCTTTAGATAAATTAGTCGAAAAAATTTCCTCATTCATTTGAGTAGTCAAAATATCTCCTCCTACTATTTCAGCTTAGCTGAATATACTTTCTTTAATTTCCCTATATCAACATAACCACTTCTCGTTACTTCTAGTTGATATATCTCTAACCAAGCGTTTTCTGTCTTTATTCCAGCACTATTGAATATCTGCTCATATTTTTTAGCTTGCTCAGTTGTTGGAGTATAGTGTCCTGATTCATTTGTTATTCTTCTAACATTTCCGTTTGCATCGACTTTTAGTTTTCCAGCAGCTTGAACGTCAGCTCCATTTGCTAAATGAGAGTGTCCTCTTCCAACATTTAAGTTACCATCTGTATCTATGACAAAGTCAACTTCTTTAATTCCATCTCGAATCTTAACTTGGCCATTCTTCAAAACATAGTCAAAACTCTTCCCTTGCTGAATCTCATTTGGATATCTATTTTCAATGATTTGGACAGGTCTAACATCACCCGTCCCCTTAATATTACTCGTTTTTTTTGCTTCAGCCGCTTCCAAGTTCTTTTTAATCTTCGTCACAGCCGGATCAGAAGCAGGCAAGCGAAACGGCCCTTTGCGACCAGGCATACTTCCGCGAACCATCTGAAAAGCCATAAAGATCTGGCTGAACTTCAGGGAAGTCAGCATCATCTGAGCATACTTATCGGATACAGGTTCGCCCGTGAAGGGATGGATTCGATTTTCAAAAGCTTTAATCTGCAATGCATGAATATCTTCCCCTGGCTCTTCCGCATGACCTGCTTGCATCCGGTTGATATCCAAATGCCCCTGATCTTTCTCATAAGCCTTTAGAGATGCCTGATCGGGAACGCCATTCTCGTTTACTGGCATCCACATCAGCCTACCATAGATATTGACTTGAGCCATCCGGTAGCCTTTGTCCTCCGAACCCGCATCACTTGCTGCACTCTTCATCATTGCTACCGCACCCGCAGCACCAATAACACCGCCCAGACTCCCTTTCTCCGCATCCGCATTTTCAAACCGGATCGCGATATCCTTTAACTCTTTCGAAGTATACACCATGCTCTCAAGTGCTTTCTGTAGTACAGGACGCGACCTTGCAAAATCATCATAAAAGCGCTCCTGTGTCACACCCATCCACATGGCTTGAAGGAACATAATCTGCCTGGAGAGATGATCTTGGATATGCTCCAATTGCTGTCTCGCCTGATCCACCTGACTGGATACGTGATGTAACTGCTCAGGTGTTACTTTGATTGTACTCATCCGTTTTCACCGCTTATTTTTATGTAGGATTTACTTATGTTAGCAGAAGTTTGATGGCAATTTCATCCGGCTAATTTCCTGATTTCAATTTATTATTCCCACCTCACAGTGTTGAGTTTCCATACTGAGGTCCTACATCATTCCGCACTCACTTCATTTCTTCTGATAGCCCTTCTACAACGTCAATCCTATATATCTTATGTATGCCTAATTTTTCGGTAGTGGTTAGCTTGTATATTTCAGGTTCTTCTGTAGGTTCTAGAACAGTCCACTGCCAATCTGATCCTGGGTGCGTCGTGATAGCCGCGATCTCTTTCCCATCCAGATCTAGCGGGATCGTTTTCTTAACAGCTTGATTAGAGACCTCTTTTACAATTAAATTTACCTGATTATTTCGCTGGGACATGTTGATTATCTCCAGATTGTACTCGTACTTCTCATCCGATGTGAGGCTGACAGGATCACTTTCCACTTTCTCTGGTTTCACCGTATGTTCTAATGCATTGATAAAAGCTGGAGTACAGAACATTAATATCAAAATGAATATAACCCCATAGATCATGGTACTTATACTTAACGAAGAATTCCATTTTCTTATTAAAACGACTATTGAAATCATGTTAATAATGAGCGATGGTATACCGCAGAGAAGCATGATCGGCATACCGATCAAATCGAGTGATCTTTGAAAATTGGATGTAGCACCAACTAGAAACCAAATAAATACGGCTAAATTAACTAGAACCGCAGCACCCCAAATCCATTTCATCCAACTCGACACACACTCACCTCCAAATTCTGCAAAATTCCATACTTTTCTTTCGCTTCACTCTCATGAAAAATGCTTTCCTGTATGTAAATCTTCTATTTCTACTGAAAGCTTTTTAGTGTGAACCCCCATATATCGATCCGCTTTATATAAAACATCAATATCTCCTCCAAGGTTGTACAATATCGTAGTCGATAATATTTGTACGATATAAAGGTCCGAGTGTAGTGCCATCCATTCAAAAAAACTAAAGAATTTCTCTATTTGTTCAATGTCACTATGTTCCTGAAGCAATCTTTCCACATGAGTAGACACTTCATCTCCGAAGAATACATGTCCTAGAAACTCTTGATTAAACTCCATATGCTCAATATATCGATCATTAAATTCCGGAAACAGTTTTAGAAATTGACTTATGAAGATATCTTTCTCCATCCATCCTTCTCCTTACTTATACATTTTGTCTCATCTGGTAGTATCATTCCTTCCAATAAATAACTCTACTTCATCCGATAATTGTCTGGTTCGTTCACCCATATATTTTTGAGCTTCTTTAAATATAGTGATGTCATCGCCAATTCTTGTTAAAATGGTTGTGGTTAGAACTTGTCTACTATAGAGATCCGCTTCCTTCGCTATATCCTCGAAAAATGCAAAATATTTAACAGCCTTACTGTTGAATGCTTCCAACTTCAATTGATTAATTACTTCACTAGTGACATGATCGCCGAAAAAAACATGGGCTAGCTCCTCATTGTATTCAGAGATATGTTCTTGATAGGCCGCTTCAAACTCGGGGAACACTTCTAAAAACAATCTAGATATTTCACTTTTGTGTATCATCTTGTTTTCTCCTCTGGGTTACTTCTTTAACAAAGCTATCGCTTCATCTAGCAGATCATTTCCACTTACAGCTTTGCACTGCAATATAATATTTTTGCAAACCTGCTTCTGCTGCTCGCTTAATTTCTCCGCCACCTTTTCAAATAATAGAAAGGACTGCAGCCTTACTTCCAAACTCGCATCTCCAATCAATGCCACAATGATCTCGATATAAGGCTCATAATGCATTTCTTCCATTGCGTATAGCAGAGTGCCCCTGCTCCTTCTCAACTGAGCGTTAGATAGAGCCTCAATTAGCGGATAAACCGCTCTATTGTCTCCAATGTCTCTTAGTGCGATTGCCACTTGATTTCTGACAAGAGCATTCTTGGTTTCGGTCAAAATCCCAATTAGAAACTCTACTGAAGATCGATCTCTTTTTTCTCCCACCTCAGCAATCCGAGTCATTGCTTCCTCGAACCTCTCTGCATCTAATAAATCCTTGATGGTAGTGTGTATTGGATACAACCTCCCTTATAAAAATTCTATTACGAATCGAATTCATTTATAGTAGTTCAATGTTATGATTCCAATGGTCTAAATAAAATGTAATATTGGATCTGGTATTTAACTTTTCCCAATTCTTTTTACCAATCGGAAAGGTTTCTTTGCCAAAAGCAGGAGATATAACGTGAATATAAAAGTAACCATCATGTTCAATCATTTTAGCGATCACTCCTGTCAAAGGGTCTTTTGTCAATTCTTTATTAATTGAAACGATGTATAGATATTTCCCCTCGTTAAGATACCTATAGTTTATTTCATCCCCTCCTTTTAGCTTGCTGCATGATGGACTTTCGAATGTTTCTGTCTTCGTTCTGTTGTGCCCTTTTGATGGGTCGCTAACAGTTACCTTACATGATGAATCAGCCTGTAGTTCAACTGAAACAATGTGCGTGGTCGATGATATAGGTGTAAGGTCATTCATTAAATACCATATCCAACCTATTGTTGCAATGATCAAGAAGATGCCGATGAATAATGCTTTTTTCAAAAAAATAACACACCTCTCCTTATTCATGATTAAGATTATAAAAATGGTAGAAAGATACAGAAGGTGTTCTCCAACTCGAATAGAGGTAACTTGGTTCGTAGCGTATTAGCCCGATACTGGTGCTCAAGGCCGATTGAGATTCACCAACGAAGCTTGCGCTCCAAAGAATCGGCGTTTCTTTCGAATCATAGAGCAACTCCCTATCGTTTGATTGCTAAGACACTCTTGTAGGACTTATGCTCTGAAACCTGACAGCTTTACTCGTTACTCTTTGTGTAGATTTGAATACAACTTTTTTAAGTATCCAATCTCGCGTGCAATTATGTCGGCTCTTTTCCCTTACTGGAAAACTTGGTTCTAGGCATCCCTTTTAGATAAAGAAATTTTTTTTTTCAATATCAACATGTATTACTACTTCAGTTATACTCATGTGATTTTCGTTAAGCTAGTGGACTATTTCCAGCTTCAATACAAAGAAGTATTGAGTGCTGACAGCTTAGCTGTCCTATATTGTTCATAAAAAGATCCCCTTCGTTTATATGATTAATTCATCTTAACAGATGTCTTATTCCTCATATAATTAGAAGGGGATGATAGTACTACAATATAATTTCACCTGTTGAAATCTTAACAACCTAATAGAAGCACCATATTATTATGATTTCGTAGCCTTCTTATGAGTACGACATCCTCTAATATTTTTATAGCTTTAATTTACTCATTTGAAGACTTAAATTTTTCTAGGTCATAGTAGGGGTTAGATATATGATCTCCTACCTCAATAATTGTCTCTTTTATCTCATTTAGAGTTATCAAGTCTATGTTATGCTCTTTAGTTACTGACTCTTTAATTTTATTAAAAGTTTTCTCTAGACCAAGATTAACAACGATAGACAATATAGTATCCACTTCTTCATAGGAATCGGTGCTCCACAACCTTCTTAATGCAGTATCCAGATCATTTCTTGTATCTTCTTCTAATAGTTCATAAGTCATGACCTGTCGATCTGTTAATTCGATCAGTATCAATAGAAACTCTCGTTTGTCAATAATTTCATCTTTAAAATCCTTTAAAACTTTCTTAAAAAATTTTAGCAACACTTCTTTAGATACTCTGTCAGGTAATTTCTTAACGTCTTCAATGTTCATTTAATCACTTCCCTTTAATTGGAATATGAACTTGATCCAAAGATTGATTTTTTGTCCATGTACCATCTGTCTTTAATTGTTTATTACCTATTTTAATTTGTGCAGTCCAACGACTACCAGATGCAGAAGCAGGATATTTCGCCCTAGCAACAGGATCAGGGGAATGCCATCTAATGATTACTTTTTGTCCGTCAGCAAGTGAAAATTCATATTTTGCTCCTACTTTAATTGTATCTGTTTTTACAAATGTATTTTTCACCCCTTTTGGAATCATTGATTTTAAGTGGGTTATTCTAATTTCCCCATTTTTAATTAACTTCTGGGCAAATTTTCTGGCTTCATCTCTTGTTAATCCATTTATAGATCTTTTTCCTGTAATAGATTTAGTACTCTTCGGTTTTGATGTATTGGGTTTAGAAGAAGGACTGCTCCCTCCTCTACCTCCACCGCCACCCATGCTTCCGCCTGGAACTGTTCGTCCCCCACGGGAACTGCCACTACCACTTTCCAAACCTAGCAGAGCATTATTAGCTGGTCTTTTTGATTCTCCACTCGGATCCACATATTTCAACGGATTGTTGTGAACATACGAATACAGATTCAAACTCAGTGGATCATTCAGTTCACCTTCATACGTATCTTCACCGATGAAACGGGCCATGCCTGGGTCGTACCAGCGAGCTCTCAAGTATTGCAGACCTACGGTGTCATCCCAGTATTCTCCTGCGTATCGAAGTACATTCGGAACCGTTTCTTCTTTGGTTAACGGTCCGCCCCAGATATCGTATGTGTAACTGTTTAGAACTTCGCCTGCATCGTCCACAAGGCCAACAACGTCACCATGTCCGTTCAACTGGTAGTACTCCAGTTTGCCCGTCTTTTTATCCTGCCGGGCCCATAGCTGCCCATACAAGTCATAGATATAAACGTAAGCAAGCTCCGCTTTTCCAGACGATACTACAGCCTCAGCCATCAGTTTGGCTTCTTCGTCATAGTAATAACGTATCGTTTGCTCGCCTTCGGTACGTTCGTACAACAATCCATCGCCGTTATAGCTATAGTTTACGGTTTTACCTTCTCCAGTCGCTTTAACCATACGATTCTGACTGTCATACGTATACTGTGCATCCTTCAGACCGTATATCTTTCCGCTTCCGGTACTGTATCGGTTACCGTTCTGGTCATAGGTGTACGTTTCTTTTTGCGTGCCCGTTTCAGTCTGAATCCGGCTCAATTCATCGTACGTGTATTGATCCGTTTTTCCGTTTTGGATACGGGTCGTCATGTTTTTGTTACCGTCATACTCATAGCTAAACTGTTGAACCGCGGAAGCCCCTTGAGAGACTGTAACCCCCGACAGGTCATATCCGTTATACTGGTAGCTCGTACTGAGTCCTTTACCAAATGATAGTTTTTCCAGTAAGCTATTCGGTTTGTAACTGAACGTCATACGATCTACCGGTGTTGTTCCCGATGAAGCAAGAGCAGAAGCTCCTCCTGTACCCGAGGTAATATCCATGGAAGTGACCCGATTCATCGCGTCAAGCTCGCCGTGAATACGAAGGGCTTGTCCCTTTACATCGGTCATCGTGTATCCCAGACGTTGCTGTGTATTATTTTCATAACTCAACTGTGTTCCATCTGGAAATGTTAATCCGTCCAATATTCCATCTGATTGCTGATAGCTGTACGTCGTTTTGCCATGGTCGTCGGTCATGGAGGTTCTGCGCCCAACAGCATCATACGTATACGATACGCTCGTATCTGGCGCCTTCATGCTTGTGAGCATGTCGTCACTGTTGTACGTGTATTCGGTGACTTTTCCAAGTCGATCCTGCTTTTTGATCAGATTGCTTCGTTTATCATAGTAGTAGCTGGTTGCAGAGCCATCCTGAATAGGTGGAGTCTGTTTAATCAGCCTGCCCAGTTCATCATATTGTTTGGTTACCGTCTGACCATTCGCTGATACGACCTGAGTCGTCTGACCTTGATAGCTATAGAAATAACGGCTTGTCTCTTGCTTCGGTGTGGTGGCCGTTGCAATTTGACCCATAGCATCATACGTATACGTTGTCCGTTCGCCGTTACCATCAATGGATGCCGTCACATTACCATCCAGATCATACTCCTTCTGCTGCAATGGAACGTATGCACCGTTCTGATATTCTTCCATCACTGTCACGCGGCCCAATACATCTCTTTTTTCCCGGGTTTTGTTGCCAGCAGCATCTTCATACGTTACCGTACGATCTACAGCGTTATACGCTGTGTTAGCTGTGGTCGTATCCGGGTATTGAGTCTTGGTCGTTCGGCCCAACGCATCTACAACGAATCGGGTTACATTTCCTTCAGCATCTTCAACCGCGGTGACATTCCCTTCACGATCGTAGGCATACTTATAGGTAGCCTCTGCCGTCTGTTCTTCTGCCAGAAGACCTAACGGATTATACCGCTCTTTGGTAACCATACCGTCCGGGGCGGTGTTGGTAATTATATTTCTCACATCATCATAGGCAGTGACTGATTTTGTGCCATCCGCATGGGTGACTTGAAGAACCCGTCCGGCTTGGTCATACTGATACGTTTCTTCTTCACCGGAAGCATCGGTTACTTTTTTCAGTTCACTAGCACCATTATATTCATATGAATCGACATAAGGAGTTGCCTTCCCTGCAATATCATTGACAGTGGTTGATTTCGATTGAACTAAATGTCCCGCATTCGCATCATAACTCAGCGTCACCACGCGGTCTTTAGCCAGATAACCACCTTTATCCGTTGTTGTGACAACTCTGCCTTTTGCGTCGAGTTTGATTTCGGAGTCAGATAATATCTGTCCTCCGTATCCGTTTTTGGTTACACTTCGTAATACAGATCCTTGTCCATTATAAGTCGTTTCCGTGTATCTTTCTAACCTGTCATTAATCTTAGTCGTTGTACGAATGGGTTGGATCCAAAAGTACGGAGACTTCCCGGTTTCATAGGCATAAGTGGATTCTTGTCCCGTACTTTGCTTCTCGGAAGTAACCATTCCATTCGGATCATAGGTCACCGAAGTGGTCAGCTTATCTCCTGTACGCCCACTTTCGCTAGTCCATTCGGATTGTTCTGTCGGCAGATTCCGTTTATTTTGGCTATCGTACTTGTACTCCGTGTTATAGACGACGCCATCTGCACTTAATTCATGCTTGTTCACCCGGATTAAATCCGGCTGTGCAGCTGCACCGAATGATTTAGAGAACTTCCATGTATCCACCGTATTTCCTGATTTTACTTTGGTCGTCCATGAAGCGGACTGACCGTATGACTCCAGATCCTCTCCAGAGTATTCGAAATTAACTTTGTCCAGATCACCTTCGGCATCGGTTGAACTAAAATGGCTTTTGCGCTCTCTTACTTTGTATACAAAATGTACGGAAGACGTTCCAACCTGTTTCAAAGCCGGTATGTAGGCATAGTCTGTTATCGCTGAGGATGGGCTTGTAATACGCGACAGCAGCGCCGTATGCATCACACCATGTGCACTCTGATTTTGTTGAAGCTCCGGTAAAAAGTTGAATTTGGATTCCGGATAATAATACGTATAGGTCGTTGTTCGATCCAGCGCATCCGTAAACTCTCTCAGAATACGAATATCTCCGTCCTCACGCTGTGTATAGGTCACTTTCCGATCCGTTCCAGCAAGCTGAACAGTCATTTTCAGATCGCTATACGTAAATGTCAGCGCTTGACCTTCGCTATTTTCGATACGAGAGATAACACGGTTACCATTGGAATTCGTATATTTAAAATTCACCGTGTTTCGGTAGGCATCCGTAATCTGCAGCAATTCTCCTGTTTGTGTAAACAAATACTCGTACCCGTTCCGGACAGACAAACGATAACTGCTGGCTACCCCATCCACCGTTACAGTCGCATCTCTTTGAATTGAAATATCATTCCATACGTAACCTTCTAGTTCCAAATTTGCGTTTAAACGATAATAGCCCACACCTGGAATATAAATGTACTGGTTCTCACCACGTTGTTCCATAAAAGGCAGATCCCAACGCCAGCCCTGTCCAAGGCCTGCCGCTGTTTCTTTACGCGGTGTTACCGCATTAGAATACGTTTGAGTCGCTTCGTCATACTTCACACCAAGCTGTCCATTCGCTCTAGCTGTATCATAAATACGTGTCAGATCGAAGGGAATCAAACCTGGAAGTGACAGATCGGCACTTTGAATCGTCATCTCCCCTGTAGCAGTTGAGATGGACTCAGCTCCATAAGACGTCATATACTGGGATGCTTCATCCCGAAGATCGACATGATCAAGCCCTGTTTGATCCACGGTTGTTCCTGTACCTGGAACTTCATCGTCAACTGCAAGGATTGAAAAGGGTTTGAGCTGAGATGAATCAGACGGTGTGGATGAGGAAGGGCGTAACCCCTCCATGGTAATCGGTTCGCTGATTTCCTGGGTTTGAAGCCAGTTCTCAGCAGCCGCACCGCCTGAGCGATCTGTCTGTAACGCCTTATACAACTGATACAAGGAGTAACCTTGATCCAGTTTCGCTCTGATCCATTCCTCTTGAATACCAAACTGCTCTTGTAAACTATGAATTGTAATATAGGTAGCTGAAGGAAGAGAATCTCTTCCTTCTGACGACGATGCCGCCGCAGCCTGCCCTTCATACGCAAAAGAGCCAAGCCCACTAAAAACTAATATCGCACATAACCATATCAATGTTATTTTCTTAAACACTTCATCACCTCAACCTAGTATTAACAATCATTAATTAAATGGGAAAATTTTCTTTGTTCTTTTCGTTAAATTACCGTTACGGTCATACTCAAATACAATCTGATCTCCTGTATACAGCACAACTTTAAGCAATTGATTCGCATAACCGTATTCGTAGCTGTTATCGTTGCGAATGTTCATCCAGGCCGCTTTGATGGCTCCTTTTATCGGTTTGCCATTCTTTTCACTCAGTTTGAGATAGTACGTTTTGCCACCCTGCAGATCCCATTCAAGCACGGTATATTGCTCGCCGTACACCTGCTCCTGATCTACGGAAGACACCAGAGGTATGCTAAGCTCCTTGTCTTCATACAACTCGATTCGAGGTTCGATGGAAAAATCTCCTGATTCTTTGATTGCAATTCGATATTTATCAGAGCTATATGGACTGAAACGGTAGTAGATATTACCTTTTTGCTCCTTAGGAAGTTCAGTCTCTGTGTTCTCATACAAAGTCAGAAACTCTAATTCGACTTGCTTTACCGTAAAATTGCGGTATGGAGCTACGAATTTCAACGTTTGGTCTGACACATTATGCACCTGAATTTCAGACTTTCCAGGTATTTGTTGTGGTCCTACTGCGTCTTTCCCTTCTTTGACAACGACTTGGTTCTGATTCCGGACAACGTAATCGTAGACTAATCCTTCTACTTGAGATGTAAAGAGCACGGATGAGAAAGAAGATGTGTTAGAGAACACCGCCGTCGTGTTCGGCTCCAAATTTCGTTTAAGGAGTGCAGGCTCCTGACTGGGACTAGCCGTCACAGGCACGCTATATTGAATCGTTACTGGCTCAGAAGATATTGCAGTCATCACGAGTGTTCCGCCAGCAGGTATTTCCCAAGCATCCAAGTCCGAACCTGCCGTTAGATGCAAAAATTTATCGGTTCCTTCGTAAACTACAAAATCAACAATGGAACTGTTTGTTCCTACCCGATTGATTAGAGCCGTTGTTGAACCCGGATTCGTGAAGACTGCGCTCTGTCCCTGCTTCACTGTAATTTCCGTTTCAGGTGACGGGACTTCGTCGTCTTGTCCACGGAAAATACGATAAATCCCTCCATACGTTATCGCTTGCTCGGAAGTATTCGTAACGACAATTTTTTTGCTACCCACGACAAGGGGATCAAAAGCAACCGCTGTTCTCTTGGATGATTCCGTTCCATCTGAATTGTAGATGATATAATCAAAGACTTTCTGTTGATTACTAGAGGCATCCGTCCTGATTCTCTTGGAATCGGAGCTTATATTTGTATAGGCATAACTCTCTCCTTTGTTTAACGTTACACGTAAATAGGCGGGTTCCTGGCTATCCACGACGGAGAAATCGTCTGTATATTCAAATAACACAGGTGTGCTTCCTACAACGGTAACAATGGCTTCACCACCAGATGGAATGTTAACGAGACTACCATTGTTATTGAATTTGTCACTATATGCTTTGCCGTCTGATTTGTAGACAACGATGTCATATAGAGAACCTACCGTCTTCGCATTACTACGGATTGGATTACTAAGGGAACCGCCGTTATGAAATTTCACGGATTGTCCCGGTTCAACAGTAATCTTACTCAAGGCTTCGTTAGGCCGATCCTCCACATCAAAAATGGTATAAATGGCACCCATCGTAACAGGTTGTGAAGATACACCTGTAATTACGGCTTTGTTCCCATAAAATACCACCGGGGCAGTCGAGGTTGATTTTTTGGTGCTGCGCTCCGTACCATCGGAGTAATAAGTTACATAATCAAATAAACGAGATTTGTTATTCGATGAAGCATCACTATCGAGATATTCCTGACTTTTACCGTAGTTCCAGAATGTCACGCTCTCCCCCTGGTTCAACGTTACACGGTGATGGGAAGGTTCCAGGCTGTATTCAAAGGAAAAATCATCCGTGTAACTAAATTCAATCGGAACTTGTCCTACAACGGATACAACGGCGTAACCTTGGGATCGAATCATCGGATTGACATTTTTGTTAAAGCCGTCAGAATGCACAACATTTTCCGAGGTATACAAGGTGTAATCAAACACAGCTCCGTTCGCGCTGCTCGCATTGTTTTTAATTGGGTTGGCTAATGATCCGTTATTCCGGAAAATAACAGATTCGCCAGGATATACGGTCACTCTTGTTATCGCATCACCGCCAGCTTTCTGAACATCGAAAGTCCTGTAAGGCACACCGTATGTCACAGGTGTTGAGGTTACCAGTGTCACCACAGCTGTTCTGCCCGCAGCGATAGTCGGCTTTGTGGTTGAATTGGTCCCGGTCGTACTTTCTGTACCATCGGGAAGATAAACAACGTAATCATGTTTATCTTTAGAGGTCCCATCACTCTGAAGCGCATCCGATTTGGAACTAATATTCGTAAACTGATAACTCTCTCCTTGATTCAAAGTTACTCGTGTATACGCCGGCTCGTCACTCCAGTCACCCGTGTATACTTCATAGGGAAAACCAACACTAACAGGCTGTGAACCTGCACCTGTAATAATAACTTCATTTCCTCCAGCAACTGAAGGCTTGCCTGTAGTTTGGAAATTTGAACTTACAAGACTACCATCTTCTTTGTAAACAGCGTAGTCTATCTTCTTATCCTGGGTTGTGGAAGTACCCGCACTTAAAACTCTTGACTGTGATCCTTCATTGAAGAAGCGGTAACTTTCTCCTTTGGATAAAGTAACTCGGTGCATCGCAGGGTTTGTGGACACACCATAGGAAAACTCCGGTCGAACCGTAACCGTGAAAGGATTTTCCCCGCTTGATGTAATGACGATCGTGTAGCCTGAATTTACCGTTATACTTCCGGTAAAGTCTAAATTATCACCTGAAATACTTCCGTCCGGTCTATAATTGGCATAATCGTATGCACTGCCTCTTGAGGTTGATGCATTGATACTTAAACTCCTGGCAACGGTCCCGGTATTGGTGAATGTATATGATTCTCCCGGATTCATGACTAGTGTTTCGTTCGCCAAAGCCACTGCTTGGGTAGTGAACATGTGCTCTCCGTATGTATCATCCGTCACCGTCAACGGGTCTGATTCCTTCTTATGTTCTTCACCTTCATTTACATCCTCAGGTTCTTCATAGAATTCGGGGTCCCAACCCTCTACATCCGTCTGTCCTATTAGCACTGCATCCTCCGCAGAACGGTTGACATCATCACCCGTGCTTTCTGACGTTACTATTGAAGCTGATGGATCTGAAAGTGCATAACCGCTAGTTGGAAGCATGGTTCCAATAGCAAGCCAGAAAACTAGAAAAATAATAAAGCCTTTTCGTAGATTCATGAAATTTCTTTTCCTCCTTTATATTCATCTTCCAGTTCATCCCTTAAAAGAGATAAAGATGGTCGAATTATAAGTATCGTCATTTTCCTTAATTTAGGTAATAGTTATTTAGTCCTTGATTTTAGGGACTTTTTTCCTTTTAAAGGTGTGGATAAAACAAAAAAGCCGCCAGATGGCGACTCTTGGATAAAACAAAACAGATTGGTACTCTCTTACATATTAAATAAGCTTCACTACTACTTTTTCTCAATAAATAAATACATAAGTACTCTCATCTGACTGTTCTTCCGAGAAAACAAAATCTAACCGATCAAATCCTTTGATATCTTCCACATCTGTAATCTTACGCTCTGCCATATACCGTACCATCTCACCTCTCGCCATTTTGGCGCGGGTGGCCTTCTCCACCAGTTTCCCACCAACCATCTGTCCAAATACACAAGTGATAAAACGGGTTTCTTCTTTCAAAAAAGGCGTGATGTTCTTGCTGTACTCTTTGGAAGCCAGATTCAGAATGCAGTTGCTTTCGGATTGAAGCTGATCAGCCAGCTTGCTGCCCCAGAACTGATAAAGGGATTTGAATCCCGGCCCTTGCAGCTTGCCCTGCATCTCCAACCGATACGGAGTAACCCCGTCCAAAGGACGCAACATGCCATAAAACCCGGATAATATCCGCAAATGCTGCTCCAGATACGCCAGCTCTTCCTGCTGAAAAACACCCGGCGCCATATATTGATACTGAATGCCCTCATACGAATAGATGGCCGGTGTAAGATTTTCTTTTACATTCATGCTGCGAATCCGCTCCATGTTCAGTTCAGCGATAGCATCATTGCACTTCCATAACGTTTTGAGCTCTTCATAAGATAACGTCTGGAGCAGACTCAGGAGTTGTTCTGACTCGTTTATATATTGCGGCAACTGCGCGCTAGCCATTAGATCGGTATCAACCTTCATCTTTTTGGCTGGTGATATAATAATCCTCATCGTTCTAATCCATCCTTAATCTACCGTTGTTTTGTCGTTATTCATTGTACAGGATTAGGCAGATGAATCCAATGGTGGGTCATATTAAGATCGCGCCTTCATAAAAGATTCCAAAAGTTTAAGTTATTTTATGAAAGTTTACGAATTCGGATCAGGTGCCAGCTGAATCCATTCATCTTCTCTATAGTAGTAGATATATTCCTCCGGATTGTCTTTAAATTTAACAACAACAGGATACATCGGCATTTTACTACGGCGAGCTGTGATGCTGGTGATCGTCTGCTCATCCATTCCTTTTTCAACCGTTAAATACGTTCTCAACTTATCCTCAAGTTTCTTCATATCACTCTTATAGGACCCATACCATGCCAAAGAAGCAATGATCACGAGTGTTACTAGAACCAATGAGGTCTTTAGTAATTTCATCTCTATTCACCCTGACTCTTTTAATTTTTCTTCTTTTAATTCTCGAATTCATCCATTCAAAGCGATCATCTAATCTTAGCTCACAATGTACCTCGACCTCAACTTTAGCAATCCGGAATACCAGACTTTATATCAATGGGTCTTTGCTACCATTCCGAATCAATCACTCGTCAATATGTTATTATCTGAACTTAGTCCAATATTCTCATGGTCTTCCTAAATGGTTTTGTTATGATGATTAATAAAAGTATTTACATCAATGGATCAAGAGAAAGGGTGTCGCTTCTTCATGTTTATTATTCAATTACTGGTTGCTCTCGCACTTTTGAGCGGTTCAGGCAATTCAGATTATGCTTCATCTACAAACCTGGAGAGCACATCATTACAGACTCAAATTGCTTCGCCTGAACTTGTATTGGAATCCGGTATGAAACCTTTCCGGTCGGAATTAACATACAAAGATCTTAAGCCAGATTACAATGCATTCGAGCAGTCCGCGAGCAATCTTAGTGATAAACTTTTGGAAAATACTTCATCACCGATCTTATCTAAAGCTGGGGATACGGGCATATTCGAATACGGTGGACAGCTGAAATTGTTAAAAACAGTTTCTCTGGATCAAAGTATTGCAGTTGGACCATTAACTATTCATCTGATGGATGTCCAATTACTAGAAGCAAATGATATTCCCGAGGACACCCTGAAAAACATTTCGGTACTCAATCAACAGGATATCGCTTCTAAAATGACTTATATCAAAATCCTATACAGTGTCGAAAATACAACGGATCAAAATATAGGATTTTACGGTCTGAATTCTGTTCATCCGAATATGGGCAACCCTATTTCAGCAGATCGTAATTTCATGAGGAAACCTTACGTCTATCATCAATATAATGGTGTAGTCATGGATAATATAGCCGCTGGTTTCGTATACACTGGTGATCCTGATGAACTGGAGTCCATCGAATTAATTTTCAACAAGGTCTATGACTATGATACGGAAAAAACGATTGTAGAGCCGACTTCATTGACGATTCCATTCGAAAATAAAGATTAACGTTGAATCTGCGCTGTCTCACTACTCCATATATTCTTTCTCCGCGATAACAACGTATAAATAAAACAAACCCTGGTAAAATATCTGCAAATCTTCTGCAGCGTTCAACCAGGGTTTGTTGTTGGACCAAAAAATTAGTTACCACTCTACCTAATTAGCTGGCTTCTTGCATTACCACCTTATTTCGTAAAATCATGTTGCCCAATGGTCAGCAGTGTGGGCCTGCTCTTGCTCCACTCGGACGTGGCAATCTTCGGATTGTAATAAAATAGCGCTCCATGCGTTGGATCGGCACCATTGAGAGCTTGACGTGCAGCCTTGAACGAGGTTGCGGTTGGCTTCAGATTAAATTGACCATCGTCTACAGCTGTGAACTGACCTTTCTGGAAAATGACTTCGGAGATGGATGACGGAAACTCCCCCGATTGCACCCGGTTTAAGACAACTGCCCCTACAGCGACCTGTCCTTCGAAAGATTCTCCGCGCGCTTCCCCATGGATCAGCTTCGCCAGTTGACGCAGTGTTTCTCCTTCGGCTTTGACCTTTTGGTTCAGTCTGTTCAGCGTCACAGGCCCTACTACACCATCGGCACTTAATCCCTGCGCTTGCTGGAATTCACGAACGGCGTTCTGAGTAATCGAACCATAATAACCTGTCACACCAGCATCAAAATATCCTAGGTCACTCAATTGCTCTTGCAGTTGCACCACATGTTCACTGCGAATGCCCTGCTCCAGCTTTTGTGCCCCTGCTGAAGGGGCAGCAACGGTAAGTCCAAGCGTCATTGCACAGGCTCCAAGAAGCATACTGACTCGGCCTGCTCTTTTGTTCGTCTTTTTCCCCCTGCGATGGGTGACTTTACGACTCACGGTAATAGGCTCCATATCGTCTGCACTCATGCGCAGATCATTCGGATCAGAATACCCATATATGATATTCATCCCTGACTCTTCATCAACTCTCACCATTTCGTACACGCTATGCTGTTCACTCGTCATATGCATTTCATTCTTTGTATTTTTCTTCATCATTTCCTTAACCCTCCAATTTTCTGAATCCAGATATACTACTTCCCACTGAATCCTCACATTTGGACATCCCGAGTGTCATTATAGGATATCAAAAATAGCCCGTCTATCGGACCGATGGAGCATGAAAAAATGAGTCCTGCACATATCAAAAAGAGGCATGAGCCCATGGTCGTATCAGGGTCACACCTCTTCTTATATCAACCTTGTATCGCTTGTCCAACCCCCTTTTCCGTAGGCAGGCAGACCCGTATAAAAGTTGCGCTAAAATTTTCTGAACATTATTCGGCGAGTTCCTGCCCTTTCGTTTCCCGGCCCCAGAACAGCACAGCAGCTGCTCCAATAAGGATGGTTACGAAGAAAATGGTGAAAATCAGGCTGATGGGAACTGCCTTCTGAACAAGCATACCCACCATAAATGGTGCAAGTACGCCTCCAATCCGGCCGACCGATGTAGCTAGTCCAACGCCTGTGGAACGAACCGAAGTCGGATACAATTCAGGGCTGTATGCGTACAATCCGCCCCAAGCACCGAGATTGAAGAACGATAAACAGATTCCGGCGGCCAAAATGGTCGCTTCGGTTGTAGCCAGTCCAAAGGCAATCGCACTGAACGCAGTCAAAGTAAGGTAAACGACAAGTACAAACTTCCGGCCAAATCGTTCAATGAAATACGCAGCAGTGAAGTAACCTGGCAACTGTGCGATCGTCATGATCAACACATACTGGAAACTTTTGACCAACGTAAAACCCTTTGCCATTACAACCGAAGGCAGCCACAAGAACATGCCATAATACGAGAAAATAACGGTAAACCACAAAATCCATAGCATCAATGTGGTGCGGCGATGCGGTGCAGACCACACCGTGGCAACCTTCTCGCGGAAAGTGATTTTATGCAATTTCGTGTGATTCTTGTACCGCGGAGGATCTTGGATAGCACGGCGTAAATACAGCGCATAGAACGCAGGAAGTGCACCAATCGCAAACGCAATTCTCCACCCATACTCAGGGATAACAAAATTGGCAATCAGCGCCGATACAATCCAGCCCCCTGCCCAGAAGCTTTCCAACAACACAACCGCACGTCCACGTTCCGCTGTAGGCATCGATTCCGATACCAGCGTAGATGCTACGGGCAGCTCGCCGCCAAGACCGATCCCTGCAACGAGACGTAGTGCACACAAGACTGCAAAACCAGTAGCGAGTGCCGATAGACCGCTTGCAATCGTAAAGATCAGCAACGTCCACATCAGAATCGCTTTTCTTCCAAAACGGTCTGCGAGTGCACCTGCGAGCAAGGCACCCAGTGCCATACCGATGGAGTTGATACTCGTCAGCACCCCGACTTGTCCGGGACTTAGACTCCACTCCTTCGCGAGTGCAGCTACGATAAAGGAGATCATGCCGACTTCCATCGCATCAAACAGCCAGCTCATACCGGCACTGAACAGCAGCTTGCGCTGCTTGGGATTCCGCAACACTTCCAATTTACTCATCAGATTAATAGCTCCCTTGATCTCTATGTAGTCATCCTGACACTAAACCATTATTATGCAGAATGAACCAGAAATCAATGCAAAATACAGGGCCACGCTAAATGAAACATGTACATCTGGAAGTGAACATAAATACTTTATACTTTTTTGTAATTAAAGCAGTAAATTTGCAATTTTATAATTTTCCATTTATAACTAATAGAGGGGATTCTAAAATTAATTCGAATCGTTTCGAATGATAAAAACATTGGCTTATAAATCCCCAAAAATAATAACTATTCAGAATATCAAACTAACCATAGTCATACTAGGATCAGTATTAATTAAATAATTCATAAGGAGAGTTACAACAATGGTGACTAAAATACTTCCAATTTCTCAACCAAAAGTTATCGGTTTTTTACATCATGCTTATCCATTGTCAATTTTAGGTAATCACAATGAATATATTCCTTGGTTCTATAATAACTTCATCCAAATAATATGTAATCCAGAATACTTTGAGCATACGAATGACCATCTCGTTGATTTCTACTTTCCAAACGATCGATTGTTCAGTTACCCATGTATCGAGACCTATGCTTCTAAACCAGAATTTTCAATTAGTGAAATCGACATTGTAGACTACACTATTAATAGCATTAATAATGATTGCTATGTTTATACTCATGTTGATGAATTCTATATTCCTAATAGAAAAGTAAATAAACACTTCACTCATAATATTTTGGTTTATGGATACGAAGATAAAAAATTTAATGTTCTAGGTTTTAATGAGATTCGTCATTTTGCCAGCACTCAAGTTCCCTTTGAAGATTTTAGAAAAGCTTATAATCATGCTGATTACAAACTCACTATTCTATACAGTTACAACAACTACATTACACCACAATTTAATATCTACAATGTCATGCGTTCAATAAAGGATTATTTACTATCAATAAATACGATTCAAGGAAACTGTTACCTCCCTCCAAATCCTATATTTGGTATCGACACATATTATTATCTTAAACGATATGTCGAAATACTAAAATCAGGTTCAACTAAAGCAGATATACGTCCCTTTCATATTTTATTAGAGCACAAAACTTGTATGGTTGAGAGAATAAACTATATGAGGGAACACAACTATATAAGAAATCCCAATATTTATTCAAAATATAAAGAGATAGAAAAACTTGCATATATACAACGAAATATTATACTGAAGTACTCAATCTCTCTTGACCCTATGTCTTTGTCTAATCTGGCGAACTCTATTGATCTATTAATAGCTAAAGAAACGGATGCGTTAAATATGATTTTAGATGACTTACAATCATCTGGATTTAGCATTGATTAATACGCGCCCAGTATTACAGACAAATAAAAAGAAGTACTTATTTTATTCGATTAATTGTGAATTGGAGAAGAGTAGAGAATATACCCCAAAGCGAGATGCAGCCTTATGTGTACAATCGCTTTGGGCTTTTCCAGTTTCAAGCTGTTTCGTCAATTTCTATCTCCAGGCCTCAACCCTTAAGGGAACCTGCCGTAAGACCTGCGACGAAATAACGCTGAAGTAGCAAGAACAGCACAATCATCGGGATCGCTGTCACTAGAACACCAGTCAGCATCATCGGATAATTCGTCACGTACTCCCCGCGGAATTGCATCAGGGCAAGTGGCAAGGTGAGTTTGGACTTGCTGGTGAGCATAAGCATCGGAATGAGCAAGTCATTCCAGACCATCACCAGCAGGAACGTTGCGGTTGCGGCCAGTGAAGGTGCCGCCAGAGGCAGAGCGATCCGGGTAAAGAGTCTCCACTCGTTGGCCCCATCCATACTACCTGCTTCCAAAATTTCCGAATTCAACATACGCATGAAACCTGTCAGCATAAACACGGAAACGGGCATCAACATCGCAGCTGATACGATAATCAAACCTGTCAGACTGTCGGACCATCCAAGCGTACGTGTGAGGGAATAGATCGGCAACATGCTGACCTGTGACGGTACAATTAGACCAGCAACAAAGAGTGCAAACACAATTTTGCCTACGCCGCCGCCCCAGCGGACAATGGCATAAGCAATCATGCTACTGAGCAGTAGCTCAATCGCTACTGTCCCCAGTGTTACAATCATACTGTTCCCGAAATATTGCCACATGGGCTGATTACGGAACAATCCCGTCACATTATCCCATGTAAACGGGTCCGGCCAGCTGAATGGGCTGGTGAAGAAATTGCTACTTGTTTTGAACGAAGATACAAATACAAAATACAGCGGCACAAGGATCAGCAGCGCATACACAAACAGGATCAGTCGATTGAACCATTTGAAAACCATATAAAAAATCCCTCCTTCCTCTCAACCTCACACCTAAAGTTAATCTTCACATCCAAAATCAAATTACTACGTTTTTCTCGAACACGCTCACGAAAAGAGGCAATCATCTATCCGTTAATAGCTCACCCGGTCGGCACGTAGCGCCTTGAACTGTAATAACGTCAGTAGCGCGAGCAACACCAGGAAGATCATCGAACCGGCAGAAGCCAGACCAAACGAATAGCTGCCAAAAGCAGTATGATAAATGTATGTGGTCAAAATTTCAGTGGCGTAGTTCGGACCTCCGTCCGTCATTGTGAAAATAAGATCAAAAGCCTTGAACGACTGGATGGTCGTATAGGCTACCACAATCGTTGCCGATGGAGCCAGCAGCGGCCAGGTCACGGTGCGGAATACCTGCCATTTGCTCCCGCCGTCCATACGTGCCGCTTCGTACAGTTCTGCTGGGATCCCTTGCAGACCTGCGATGAACACAATCATCATCTGCCCTGCGTGAGCCCAAACCTGCACCGCAGCGATAGAGAAAATCGCAATCTTCGGATCACCGATCCAGTTACGAGCGATGCTACTCATCCCCGCCTCGTTTAATCCATAATTGATCAGTCCAATGGACGGGTCATACATGAACGCCCAGATCAGACCAACGGATACCGACGACAGAATCGCCGGCAGGAAATAAAGCGCCCGAAGTACCACTTTTGTCTTGGTATTGCGTACTAGAAGCAGGGCTAGAACGAGTGAAATAAAGGTTTGTGCGATCACAACGGTTAACATAAACTCCACGTTATTGCCGAAGGCTTTGCGAAATACGATGCTGCTGAGACTGTCCTTGTAATTATCCAGCCCTACAAATGCATACGACGGGGATACCCCGTCCCAATCCGTAAAGGAGTAGAACAGCCCCGTCAATGTAGGAAATACGAACAATCCAACGTACAGCAGCAATCCGGGTAACAGAAACAGGGATAGCTGAAACCGGTTTTTCATCGTTTATTTCCCGATATGCTGATCAATGATCGCTTGTGCTTGCTGTGCTGCTTCTTCCGGGGAAGTGCCACTCAGCACAGCCTGAATGGAGTTGGTTACCGCCTTCTGGTTATCTCCGTTCAGGATGGTGAACCGTGGCTGGAACACGGTCTTTTTGTTCGCCCATTCTCCCGCAACCTGAAGTTCTGGTGTATCATACTTCACGTCATTCACCGTTACATTCTGTCCTGTCTGGTTGGCGTATGCGCCAGCTACATCCGGTTTGCTCAGGAATTCAAGGAATTTCTTCGCTTCTTCCGGGTGTTTCGATTTGCTGTTTACCGCAAGCATGAATGTGGTCGTATGCACTCCCTCATATTTCGCCTGGTCGGCACTTACCGTAATCGGCGCGAGCAACTTTTGCTCGAGATTCGGGTTTTGTTGTTTGTTCTGAGCAAGTTGATACGATCCGCTTGCAAGCATCGCCGCTTTCTCCTGAATAAACAGTGCACCTGCTGCCGGGTCTTTCGTACCCAGTGCATTTTGCTGGAAGTATCCTTTATCGTTCAGCTCTTTGATTTGCGTCAACGTTTTTACCCAGAACTCATCTGTCAGTTTGGCTTCGCCCGCTTCAACTTTGGTAAAAATGTCGTCACTCGGTGCATTGTTCATCACCATCGTATTCATGAATTGGCCTGGACCAATATCCGCTCCGGCAAAGGCAATCGGAATAATGCCATTGTCTTTCAGCTTTTGGCACAGCGCCAGGAACCCTTCCCAATCTTTCGGTGGGGTCAGGCCGTACTTTTCAAACAGTTTAACGTTATAGATCGGATCGTTATATACAAGTTGATACGGAATCGCATATTGTTTGCCATCGTGTTGTCCGGCTTCGATCAGTTTCGGATTGTAAGCCGACAGGAAGGATGATCCCGTCAGATCCGTAAATAGTCCGGCTTTGCTGAATGCTTGGAACTGAGCACCCGGGAAAGAGGCAAACACATCCCCTGTGGAGCCGTCGCTGATTTTGGATTGCACGGTGGATTGATATTGATCCGAAGGGAGCGTCTGCATCTCCACATGGATGTTCGGATTTTCTTTTTCAAACGCGTCAATCGTCTTGTTAAATGCTTCGGAATCCTCGCCCCGCCAGTGCATGAAGCTAATGGTCACTTTACCTGAACCTGAGGAGCCGTTCTCTCCGGATGCCGCATTATTTCCACCGCCGCAAGCGGACAGCAGGATGGACATCACCAGCATACTGACAAGCGGCAGGATCATTTTTTTATTTTTTTTCATGAAAGACGACCTCCTAAGGATGATAAACGTAAGTTAAACCGACTAAATTTACACTGAACACTACGTATTCATAACAATCTTTCAATCGCTGTTACCCCCGGATTTTTTCAATTTTAATATATAAGGAGAAATCCGGGGATAAAGGCGAGCGCTCCGCTTTTCCAGATTTGTTTTGAATACTTCGTTGTCGTGTAAAAAACAAGTTTTACTTATTTAGTTGGCAGTAATAGAATGCTGTTTCTGTCTTGTTTTCCATTTCTCGCGGATGATGGGCATCACGGTCTTGCCGAAGATTTCGGCTTCTTCCAGATGCGGATAACCGGACAGAATGAATGTTGTCACGCCCAGGTCTCCGTATTCCATCAAACGTTCTGCAACCTGCTCCGCTGTACCCACGATGAGGATGGCTCCCCCAGAGCGTACTACCGACAAACCTGTCCACAGGTTTGGCCCAACCACAAACTGCTGTTTCTCGGACAATTCACGAAGCTCATTCTGTCTGCGCTGGTTGGTGGCATCCGTTTCGGCGAACGCGGCTTTGGCCTTTTCAATCGCTTCCGGTGGTACTTTGCTGATGATCTCCCACGCTGCTGCCCATGCCTCTTCTTCGGTATCCCGAATGAGCACCTGTGCACGCATACCGTAACGGAGCTGGCGATCTTGTCCCGTTTCCTCTTTCACCTGCTCCCGAATGACCTCGATCTCTTCGATCTGCTCCTGAATCCAGTCATGCGGCTCGCCCCACATCAGGAAGGTATCCGCATGTTCAACTGCCACTCGCTTTGCAATCGGAGAACTTCCTCCAAGATAGAACGGAGGGTATGGCTTCTGTACCGTCTCCGGCATGCCTACCGGGCCTTTGAAGTTGTAATATTGACCGTTGAATTCAGGATTTGGTTCGCTGGATGCATCTGCACCTGATTGTGCGCCACTTCCGGCGAATTCCGTCAGATTCAAGCCTGTCGACTGCGTCCACGAACGCTTCATGACTTCCATATATTCGCTTGCGCGAACATACCGTTCATCATGCGCATGTGCCAGTGGATCACCGAGTTCTTCCAGATCTCGAACCGAACTGCCTGTAACTACGTTAATCATGGCACGACCGCCAGAGAGCTGATCCAGTGCCGCACCCATGCGAGCTGCGAGTACGGGTGTCACCAGACCCGGGCGAATCGCTACAAGGGGACGCAATGTCTTGGTGTGACTCATTACCGCTGAGCCGACCACCCATGCGTCCAGACAGGCTCCCCCTGTCGGAATCAGTACAAATTCGAACCCTGCCGTCTCCGCCGTCTGTGCCACCTGCACCAGATAATCCAGACTTGGCTCACGTTCCGGCTCTACACCTACATACTTCCCATCTCCAGCCGTTGGTAAAAACCACCCAAACTTCATCTCTTCCTGCTCGCTCACCATCGTCATTCCCTTCTATGGATAAATAAAGTCTCATGTTAAAAATAAGATCGGTGTTGTGCAACATGGCCGTTCCGGGTACGAATCGTTCTTTCGATCGCTGTTATCTCCAGATTTTTTTGGTTCCCTTTCCCAAAGGGAAAATCCGGAGATAAAGGCGAACACTACGTTTCTTCAGAATCGATTTCGCCCCTCCACTACGTTCGCACTCGTTAAACCCTATTTTTAAAGTGCGCCTAATTTCTAATTATTTTGTAAAGTATACATCCAAATGCCGATTAATTAACTTGGTTTAATAGGTATGGACATCATATCAATTGATTTGTCTGTGATCAATGTCATTTCGCGGTAATTTATTTTTGTCATTTTGTGGTCGTTTTTCGAATTCAGATTCACCTGATCTTGAATTTGTATAAAACCCACCTGTATAATAGGTTATAAATGAATCTTTTAGAAGATATCGACGATACTTATACAATAAAGAGGTGTTCCTGGTGACCGAGCTTGAGCGCATGAAGGAGGACCACCACGAGTTTTTGGATATTCTATTTTTTACTCCGTCTGAATTTGAGAAGGCCAGCGGTGCATGGCCCTTACGCATTGGTCGTAACATTGCTAAAAGCAATTATCATATAGGTCCTCGGACTACGCCTTATCATTATTTGTTATTTGTGCTGGAGGGCGAAGGCTCATTCATTCAGAACGGACAGCAGTATCCCTTGCGAGCCAAAGATGCTTTCTGTCTGTTTCCGCATGTGACGCATGAGTACTGGACAGATCCCGACCATCCTTTGCAGAAAATATTTATTGCCTTTGACGGAGCATATGCCGCTGAACTGCTCTCCCGAATTGGCTTAAGTCCTGACAATCCGTACCGTTCAGGTGTACTGACACCCGAGACCGCAGGCAACATGCGTTCATTTATGGAGGACGTTCGTAAACCGCAGGACAGTGCCAGTGATTTGGGACGACTGATCCGGTTTCTCGGCCTTTTCGACCGCATTGCGCGCTCTCCAGCGACCAAAGACTTGCAACCGAATGTAGCCACCCCCTGGCTTCAAAAAGGGAAAGAGTACATTGAACTTCATTTCGCAGGCGGCATTTCGGTGGAGGGTGTGTCTGCCCATGCAGGGGTGGATCGAACCCATTTTGCCAAACAGTTTCGCAAAGCCTACGGCTTGTCCCCAGTGCAATATATTCAGCAACTCAAAATGAATCAAGCCAAACTCCTGCTTGTGCAGACCACGCTGAGTTTAACGGAGGTCGCTCATTCCGTGGGTTACCCGGATTTATTTTCGTTCTCCAAAGCTTTTAAAAAGCAAGTCGGTCTACCTCCTAACCGTTATCGGACAACGACAACAGAACAGAAGAGAGACTAGATGAGTTGGTTAAGAGAACACCAGAACACCCGCGCTAACGGAGCGATTTCCTGTTCTCAAACACTAAAATATCCTGAATAAGGCAAGCCCCTTCACTATGCGAGTGATCGGGATTTGCCTTATTCAGGTTTTCTATTTTAGATGAGCTAGAATCAGTATCTGCTGTCTCTGACGAGTCGAAATGTTTTTTTCATAGATCACAAGTTAAATTACGAAAAAATCTCATCTGGCACTTCCTAAAAACTTACTCTCAACATATGTAACTTATGTACCGGTTCTTACGTTAATCCTAATGAATAATGAATATACCAAAGGAGTGGTTATCATGCGTATTTCCAAGTTTTTAGTGGTGACTGTGCTAACTTTTGCTATGGCTGGCTTCAGTTCATCCGTAAATGCGGCTTCTCCCCCCGCTTCCGGATCAACTGTGAACATCCAATCCAATGTGCTGGGTGAAAAATCATTTACAGGTCTGATGATTAAAGGGCATACCTACGTTGATCTCGACGGATTCGTGAACTGCCTTCCGTTCCAAATTAATTCCAAAGCGTTATCCTTTCAATCCGAGACCAAAACATTTAAGGTACTCAATGAAGACTTTGCAATTCCTACCCCAGAATTACAGTTCAAGGTTGGAAGTGATACGTTCCAGCACAATGATGAGTCATTTCGATTGAGTGATCCCGTTCTTCTGATTCAAAACCGCATTTATTTTCCGCTAAAAGATATCGTTTCGGTCTACGACATTAACGTTTCTTATAACTCGCAGACGAAAACGGTACAAGTGAGTAAAGAGTAACTTACGTTACACTAATTTACAAAGGTAGCACGTTTACCAAAACGGGGAACAAGCGCACCAATTGGGACGCTTTTATCTAACCATAGGCTCCTGATGTTTGGGATCATCGTCCATGTAGCTGTGCTGCTGAATGTGCCCGTCCTTGAAAAGGATGTAATAATATTTATTATTAGGCTCATCCGCGAATGTTACGGAAGCACCATATGGTGCCTCTGAGCTTGTGAAGGAATAGTTACCCGTTATATCTATCATTTCCTCAGGGGAATATCCCTTTTGTTGAATTAAATAAGCCCTTACTTTCTTTTCAGCATCTTTCATTTGAATTGGATTACCGAATAAACTGAAGTACACCCAACCTGATATCACCACAACGAACGCTAAAGTAGCAATCAAACTGATTTTCACTCTTTTCGACATAGAGAAACCTCCATTTCTACACTTTCACATTCTCTAAATAATATAAAAATCCCTTCTGAGCTACACACAGCAGGAACGAATACCTGCTGCTTTGCCCAGAAGGGATTATCAACTAAACGTTAAAGCTTGTGTTATTGTTTCTGATGTTGTGATCCTTCCTTCATTTCCCCGGTCTTACGGACAAGCGGGATGCCGTTTTGCTTCGCATACCACGCCTCATAATGATGCACAGCCACACCTGCAAACGATGAATGTGAGGCGCCCAGTTCAAACACCTTCTGCATCTCTTCGTCCATATTGCTGATGGGTTTGCGGAAAAAGGTCAGGTGATCTCCCTCGTGTGTATCCGCGAGTTCTGCTCCAATCCAGACCTTCTTGCCCAGATCATCCGCTTCAGCCAGCTCTTCCTTAGACAGATCGTACATCTGCTGCCCGCTGTCTCGATAAGCCATAATGGCCACCGCATCAAAACGGGAGATGACCCAGCGACTGAACGTCTCCTTGCCTCCAGCAGACTGCCGGGCATCCAGCCAGAATGGAATCGCTGCACTCATATATAGTCCTGCTGCCTTTCCGGCTTCCGTCCAGACCTCCATATTATTCTGCCATTCGGCAATGACACTGCTCTGCTCGTTCTCCCAGCGTTTTAACTGGTACGGCTCGACATCGAGCTGAATGCCTTCAAAGCGTTCATTCTTCGCAGAAGAAGAATTGTATGCCCGCACGCGTTCAATAAAAGCAAGTCCTTCTGCACGCTTCTCGCGATAAGCCCAGTCGGCATGACCATTCAGCGCGTGCACTTCAATCTCGGCATTGGTCGCAGCCGCAATGAACTTACGATAAGCCGCATCAGGCACCTCATCCTGAACTTGCAGGAAAATGGTATCCACGCCCTGTTCCTTGGAGAACGCGATAATCTCAGGTGTCTGCTTCATAATGATCGACGTATCCCACAGCCAGGTTGCCTTGTGTTCCTCATGCGAAAACCATTTGAACAGCCAGGACAGGAGCAGCAGGCAGAACACCACAGCCACAATAGCCCATTTTGCCTTACCTGCCAACTTGCCCTGTATTCTCATCGGTCGCCTCAGACGAGAACCGCTTCACTTGGTGCAAACACAGGATGTTGTACCGAGTGACCGATCTTGTAAATATGTGAGTGATTGTACGTGCGGAATGCATTACGTGTATCCAGAATAGGTACACCCAGTTCCGCAATATCATAATAAGGCAAGTCGCTGTGGTTGGTGATCAGCACGATGCAATCGTACGTTTTGAACTGCTCCAGGTTAAAGGCTTGGCTGTGCACGGTTTCGCCATGTTTGTCTTTGAATGATTCTGCATGCGGGTCGTAATAGTTAACGTTTGCGCCGCTTTCCTTGAACAGCTCGTATACTTCCAGTCCCGGTGATTCACGCAGATCGGCAATGTTCGGTTTGTACGACATGCCGAGCAGGAGAATGTTCGATTTACGAACAGACTTCGCGTATTCGTTCAGGATTGTTGACGTTTTATTCAGTACATAGTACGGCATATTGTCATTGGTGGATTGCGCCAGTTCAATAAATTTGCTATAAAAACGGAATCCTTTGGCCTTCCACGACAGATACATCGGGTCGAGCGGGATGCAGTGTCCGCCAATACCCGGACCTGGATAGAATGGCATAAAGCCAAACGGTTTTGTCGCAGCCGCGTCAATAACCTCCCAAATATCGATGCCCATGCGATCACACATCATGGCCATTTCATTGACAAAGGCAATGTTGACACTGCGGAATGTGTTTTCCAGCAATTTGGACATTTCCGCTACTTTAGGTGAAGATACCGGAACTACAGTCTCTACATATTTGCTGTACAGCGCTGTGCCTAGTTTCAGACAAGCTTCCGTTGTACCGCCGATGACCTTCGGTGTATTAAATGTGGTGAAACGACCGTTGGATGGGTCCACTCGCTCAGGTGAGAAGCACAGGAAATAGTCTTTGCCCGCCTCATGTCCGATTTTGTCCAGCTCCTGCTGGATCAACTCTTCCGTTGTACCTGGATATGTCGTACTTTCCAGTGTGATCAGCATACCTGGTTTCATATGCAGTTTAATCTGATCAACAACCGTCTCGATATAAGAGGTATCCGGGTCCTGGTTTTCGCTGAGCGGTGTCGGTACGCAAATACTCAGTGCGTCAATGACACGCAACATGCTGTAGTCTGTTGTTGGCTGAAAGCGACCGCTTTGCATTACTTTTTTCAATTCGTCGGACGAAATATCGTGAATATAGGAATCTCCATTGTAGATGCTGTCGACTTTGGAAGCATCCAGGTCGATACCAATGACGGTAAATCCTTGGTTGACCATCTCCACCGCAAGGGGAAGGCCGACATAACCAAGGCCGACAACGCCCAGTACCGCTTCTTTATTTTCGATCGCGTTCAGTAAAGTGTGAAATTGTTGATTCTCCATGATATTCCCTCCGCGCAATATATTTGATGTTGCTTATATGAGCTGAACTAAGAGGATTTACACGGACACTCCGATGACAGAATAACCTTCCAATCGCTGTTATCCCCAGATTTTTTGATTCCCTTTTGTTAAAGGGAAAATCCGGTGATAAAGGCGAAGCATATGCTTCCGATGTAGCTTTCTTTCAGAAAGCTTTTAGCTTCGCTTTGTCAGTTTTTTTCTGTCCTCTCCGTTAAAGTGTAAAAAATAGTTCAGATCATATAGATGTGGTTGTAACTGTAACCGTTGTGACTCTAATCTACTTATCTTCTAGTGCAGGCAACGTCTGATCCGGGCGTCCAGCTCCACAGGTGAGAACGGTTTGGTCATATAATCGTCTACCCCGCTACTGAAACATTGGCTGATCGTCTGCTCCACCCGCTGTTCCGTCAACACGACGATTTTAGGCGGTTGCTCCATCTCCAGCTTCTGGATGTGGTGAATGAATGGAAGCCCATCGATGCCATACAGATTCAACTCCGTCAGCACGAGGTCAGGTGTCACTTTCTCGATCAGGTCGAGTGCAGCAAGTCCATCCACTGCTTCATAGGTTTCATATCCCTGCATTTTCAAACGCAGTTGCAAAAATTCTCGAACCGTCGGATCATTATCCACGATCAGAATCCGTTCGGGGTCATCCGCCGTATGTTCCAGCGTATAGATATGAATTTCCGATGAATCCACAAGCTTCGAAGATTCGGCCATATGCTGAATCGTTGCCTTCGAAGGGCGCTCCCCCGGCGGGAAACTGGCCAGTGTAATCTGCGGATCAGCACCAGGAGCACTCTCTTGCAACTCATGCTTGATACGAAGTCCTTCATAGTGCACCTCATCGAGCGTAAGCCCTGGAAGAAGGACAGCAGTGGTCTGTGTATGACTATCCTGCCATACCTGGAACGACGTATATCCCGCCTGCTCCAGATGTGTCCTGACCTGCTGCTCCGGCTGAACCTGACCTGCACAGTGAATGAACATTAAGCCACAAGCCTCGGCACCCGTTTCCTTCAATCCCTGTTCTACATTGCGATACACATTAACGGCAGCTTCACGCTGCAATGTCGCCGTATTTGGCATGTTCTTTTCCACCCTTCTTCATGTTCTATACAAGTTCAACAAGTCGTTTACACGTACATTCCGATGACAGAACAATCTTCCGATCACTGTTATCCCCTGATTTTTTCGATTCCCTTTGCTCAAGGGGAAAATCCGGTGATAAAGGTGAAGATTATGCTTCCGATGCAGCTTTCTTTCAGAAAGCTTTTAGCTTCGCTTCTTCAGATTATTTCTGTCCTCTCCATCATCGTGTAAAAATGGAGTTGAACATCTATAATGTTGTTACAATTAAGCCGCTTTGCTTGCGTCCTTGGATTCCTCAGACCAGCTTTGGCGTGTCATCGTGCCCCATGAATTGTTGTTTTGCAAAAACTGAATGTGTCCCTGCAATCTCCACAGCACGCCGAGTTGATGATATCCCACAAATTTCAGGGCGGAGTAGACCAGCATTTTGACCAGATCGGACAGCTTGTTATACCGTTTAAACGCAATCTCCTCCAGAATCAATGCCCCTACACTCAGCAGATATCCACTCACAAAGTTCAGCAAGCCAAACAAAACGAGGATCGGCCACTGGGTCATGTCCAGAAGCACGTATCCAGCCAGAGCAATCAGTCCGGTAATGCGGAAGTACGGATTCAGCGCTTCAAAAATAACGTTATATGGCATGGTGATTAACCCCATAACCTTATATTTCGGGTTGAACAGCATGCCGCGATTTTCCAGCATGTTTTTCAGATTCCCGCGGCCCCAGCGTTTGCGTTGGCTAGACAAAATGCGGTACGAATCCGGTGCTTGTGTCCAGCACACCGCTTCAGGACAGAAAGCGACGCGGTATTTGAGTTTATTTTCCAGCATATAGCGGTGAAGCTTGATAATAATGTTCATGTCCTCACCTGGATAACCGTCGCGGTATCCACCTACGGCAATCACTGCATCCTTACGGAACATGCCGAATGCGCCAGAGACGATGATCAGACCGTTCATGTGACTCCAGCCGATTCGGCCGCCGAGGAAAGCTTTCAAATACTCGATAGATTGGAACATCGGCCAAATCTTACGCGGCAAGGATACGTCCTGTACCGCACCGTTTTCGATTTTGCAGCCGTTGGCAATGCGGACATCCCCACCAATCGCAACAGTCTCTTCCGGATTCTCCATATACATGCGTGCCATGCGGATCAAAGCGTCTTTCTCCAGAAGGGAATCGGCATCGATGGAAGAGATCAGCGGATAATGGGACAAATTAATCCCTGCGTTGAGGGAATCGGCCTTACCACCATTCTCCTTGTCGATGACATACAGATCCGGGAAGTCCGGGTTATGATAGATGCCGCGAATTTTTTGACACTGAATTTTTCCGCGAATTTGCGTATTCGGCACCGGCTTCAGCCGGTATTCTTCCAGCAACACCTTCAAGGTGGAGTCGTTCGAACCATCATTAATGACAATGACTTCATACGTTGGATAGTTCAGTGTCATGAGGCAGTTTACATTTTCAATAATCGTCAGTTCCTCGTTGTACGCTGGCACCAGCAGGGATACCGAAGGAACCAGTTCCGAGCCGGATAACGTGTTGTACTTGGAGTAATGTGACCTCCGGAAGATCGTCCAGATGTTACGAAATGATAAGGCCAGTATGGAAAAATAAAGCGTATTAACAAACACCACATAATAGATGGCGACCATACCGTAGATTAGCAATAAATCTCTAAGCAGTGTAATCCCCTCCTACTGTTGCAACGCCTGTGCGTTTCTTGGTTGTACGGTTTTCGCCGCGCACCGGGCCAAAATAACGTTCGTACAGCAGTCTTTTTTTGTTATGTGCAATCATCTGCTCTACCGCCTTGTGGTCGGTTCCCGAATGTTGCATCGTGCTCTCGATCTGCTGCATGGCAATCTCGCGCTCTGCACCCGTTCCTTGCACTGCTGCCTGACACAAAGCTTCGAATCCCGGTTCGCCCAGCTTACTCAAACTTTCCGCGCTGTTATAGCGAACTCTCCAGTCTTCATCGCGAAGTGCCTTGCGCAGCAACGGGATGCTGCCTGATGCATGCTTCAAACCAAGTGCCTGTACCACTTCCGCCCGAACTTCCGGATCGGTGTCCTGGATCAGCTTCAGAATCGTCTCATCCTTAAGTGCTGGACTTGCACTGAGATACAGCTTCACTGCTTCGGCACGAACATCCTCATGCTCTGCTCCGACGAGTCTGTGGAGTGCAGGCATTACTTCCGGCACCGCTTGTCCCCACATCGCCACAAGTCCTACTTTGACAAAATCAGGGTTGCGATCCTCAAGTAATTCGATCAGCACACGACTCGTATCCAGGTTTGCTTCCAATAAGATGTCCGCTGCCAGATGATGAATCGATTTTCCTTTCGTTAAAAGCAGTGTAAGCATGTCTTTCAACTCGCCATGCCGGGTTGTACATCTCGCAATCGAACGTCCAATCATGATCGCCATCGGACCCGGCTTCTCATCCTTGAGAAGCTCCATTAAACCTGGAACTGCTTCGGGACAGCGCATGCCTCCGAGACGATATGCTGCATCAATCTGACGTCCGTAACGCAGACGGCCCAGCTCTTTCAGATCGTGTTCGACGAATCCGGCCTCGCGGCACAGTTCGATCAGCTTGTCACGATACTCTCCCTTGAACTGGTCAATCCATTCAATCAGCTTGTCCTGAATAACCCGTCTTTCTAGTGGAGCAAGCTTGCCTGGCGGCAGCTTGAGTGGGCTGTTCTCCGTCAATGCGGTCTGCAGATACGTGAAATAGTCTCGTTGCTTCATTTCATACAAAGCGGTTTTGCGTCGTTTGCCGTTGTGGGACATTTTCATGGCAAACAGAACGACGACGCCTACAATCACAAGTGCAATGCAGGCGATCAAAAACCAATAGGCCAAAGCTAAACTCTGGAACATGTGAAAAAGTCCTCCTTTTATACTCGCTTATGATGTTCTATGCTGATTTATTCGATCTGAAAACTAGGCATTTTTTCGTAGCTCTGCCGCATTTTCTCATAGCTTAACTTAAGTCTTTCGCTATATTCGACCTGCTCCCAAGGTTTCCAGCTGTAGACGGGTAAAGTTTTCAAATCAAGCGTTGATTGCTCGCCCCCAGGCCAGGATACCTGTTTCGTGGAACGATCCGTCAGCCACGGAACCAGCGTGATACCTTCAACGGTAGTTGTAGAAAACTCCCGACCGTTTTTCAGCGGTCCGTATTCGATGGCCTGCAAGGAGCTTGGATCACCGAAACCAAGCAGCATCCACGGAATTCGCATCTCCACCTGATTGCCGTTATACTGCCAGGCTGTTAGCGAATCGGTGTCTGTCTGTCCTGGAACTGTCGTCCCCCGTTTCAACGTCCCCACCTTCTCAGCCATGAATGGATGCGCCGAACGTGTATCTGGCGGGGTCATCTTCAGACTGACTGCCAGTTCCCAAGGATGGAACGGATCCGTTGACTTGAGTTGCTCGTCTGGAATCATGTTATATCCGTCCTTGCCATATAAACGCTGGTTGAAATCATAGTCCTTCGCAATCTGTACCTGGGATTCGTTATCTTTGCCCAGTGTGATGACCGTTTCCAGTCCATCACTTAGCGTTTTGCCTGGCAACATGTTGCTTGGTTGACTGCCGCCGGTAAGAGTATCTGTCCCAATGCGAAGTACAGTTTTCTCCGGGTCAAATGGCTGATCCAGCGTCAAGCCCACATACAGATAAGCTTCATCATGGGTCATTTTCATCTCCTGAATACCATTCACTTGCCCTTGCCAGACGGTGACATCTTCTTTCTTCAGCTTATCCCAGTCATCCAGCTTGCCATCAATGGTCAGCTGTTCCTGTTTCCCTGGGTCCATGGCCAGCAAACCAAACATCTTTTCGTTGGTTAACACGTTTAGCCAGTACGCCCGGCGATCTGCCGGAATTTCCAGCGGCATCGTGTTCCAGGTCTTTTTGAACCACTCATCCTGCCACATGAACAGAATCGCTCCTGCATAGCCTTCATCATAGACATCCTGCGTAAGCGAAGCATCGATGTCTCCCTGCTGTACCTCGTTATGCCCGCCTTGATTTCGACCACCCATGCCCAGATGAGAAATACCAAGTGAGGACGGCACACCATACTCTGTAATCATTACAGGCATATCGGAAAACTCGGCTTTTAGCTTTTGCAGATAGCTTTTGTACGTGTTGTACTCGCCCTTTTCATCCTTGATGGTTTGCAGTGTCTTATCAATGTGGAACAGATCCGGGTAATACGGGTACACGTGGTAGGCAGCAAAATAACCTCCATCCCATGCTTCCGGCTTAATATGCCGTGCATCCACACTGACGAGATCCTCTTCATAGAGCGGCTCGCCCGGATGATCCAGCACATCGGTTGTAACCCAGTTGGTAAACGTCATCGGATGTTCCCATCCATACTTTTTCTCCTGAACCGCCGTGTAGTCCAGCAGCTCTGCTAACCAATTTTCAAACGGTGATGCTTCTGCACTGCCGGAAAAGTGAACACCTTTGTACTGCGGCACATCCGCATGCACCTTATTGGTGTTGTCCACCATCCCCGGGTCCCACTCGGTACCTACATGCCAAGCCATCAAGTATTTTCCGGCATTGGTTCTGTACTTGCCGCTGGACTCTCCGTTCTTGGCAGGAATGTCTGCATCACCGTACACGGCAGATACGGCCTTTTCTATCTCCTGCTTGAACCTCTGTTCAATATGATCGGCGTAGGCATCCTGCTTCTCAATCAATTCCTCTTCAGGTGACCATATGCCTTGTATAAAATATAACGGCTGCTCCCGGCCACGATTATAATCGACCAGTGCGGAGTAAAAAATCGGCTGGTGGACGGTATAGACCCGAATCACATTCGCGCCCAAATCCTGAATCTGCTCGAACCAGCGCAGGTAATCCTCCTCGGTGAGCGGAAACTCTCCCGGGTAATGTCCCGGCGAAGTCGCCCCCAGGTTCACCCCTTTAACGAACATTTCCTTCCACGTTCCATCCGGCCCGTATTGCATGAACCGGTCTCCATCGGTCTTAAATTTCATTTCCGTGCCGTTCTCCGCTGTATACGTAACAAGCTTTGGTTGCATGTAATGCCATCCGGCAAGTATTCCGCCAGTCACCACCAATGCGCCTGTCAAAGCTGTCAGTAACCAGCGTCTTCGTCGTTGTCTGCTCATGACTTCTGATTGCTCACCTCTCTAGTATGCATCCTGCTTCCCCATAGATCAGGTTCATGCACTGCACAAACCCATGCAGGAAACATACGATCATTCCGCTTCGGATGTCCGCTTGGTAGAGATGTCAGCGGTGTAGTTCTCACTATAGCGCTAAGCCTCTGCATTGTAACTAGGCTGATGGAAGCAAACATGATATGGAACGTTCTGCCCATACTCAGCCCGTTGAGCCACCCGCCAGCACTCCAAGGCAACAATTCCGTTTGCGGTCTTTTTACATTCGTGATCTGCCGAAAAGCACAGATGAATGCCCTGCTTATCCTGCACATCTTCACGTAATATTGTTATGTGCAACGCGGATACAGGCACTCTTCCCCCGAAAAACATATACCCCATTAAACGCGAGTAACATTTTAAAGTTTCGCGTTTTTTACAGTATTAACCATAAAGATTACAAAATTGATACTATAGTCCGATAACGCATCACTGAAAATCCGCGTCCTATCAAGGTTTTCTGAAAAGTACTGAAAATGAAAAAAGGACATCAGTCCCCCTATCTAGGACTCTGTCCATGAACGACACTTTTACAAAAATCAAAATGAACTACCAGTCATCGCCCAGAGGTCACAGATCTCTCACATTAAATGTAAAAAGCCACATCTTATTTCCTATTTCAGACCTCTGATCTGTCGATCGTATAATTGTGTCCAATTTGCAAAATAATTCCGGTTGCCGCATTTTGAATTGTCCTTTATGCTTATAAAACAGGAACACTTGTTCCATACTGTAAATTAACTGTAAATGAACAGCTCTCTGCAAGGATCAGACGACAGGAGCAACATCAAGAATTGCAGATAAGGAGAGGAAACATCATGCCCCGCCAAGACAGACGTGTCATCATGCTGGCAGACTGCCAGTCATTTTACGCCAGTGTGGAGAAGTCTGCACATCCTGAGTACAAGGATCGCCCTCTTGTTGTAGCTGGTGACCCGGCGAGGCGTTCAGGTATCATTCTGGCGGCGTGTCCTCTCGCCAAGTCCTACGGTATTACAACCGCAGAACGACTGGGAGAGGCGCTTGCCAAATGTCCAGATGTTGTGGTTATTCGCCCAAGAATGGCCGAATACATCCGCGTATCCCTTCATATTACACGTATTCTTCAGTCCTATACCGATCTGGTGGAACCCTACAGCATTGACGAGCAATTTCTCGATGTCACGGGAAGCCTGGATCTGTTCGGCAGTCCCGAAACAATTGCACGCAGCATCCAGTCTAAAGTGATGGATGAAACTGGCGTTTACATTCGAATCGGCATCAGCGATACCAAAGTCGTCAGCAAAATGGCCTGTGACCTGTATGCCAAAAAAGTCCCAGGAGGCATCTATACGCTGCCAAGGAAGGATATGCCCTCCACGATCTGGGAAAAACCTGTACGCGATATGTTCATGGTTGGTTCACGCATGGCACAGCATCTCTACAAAATGGGCGTTCATACGATTGGTGATTTGGCGAATACACCGCTATCCCGGCTCAAGGAGCGGTGGGGTGTAAATGGTGAAGTGTTATGGCGTATCGCCCGTGGTATAGATGATTCTCCGGTAAAACCCGGAACATACACACACCAGCAGCAGGGGATCGGACATCAGATGACGCTGCCACGGGATTACGAGACTTGGGAAGAGATAAAGGTTGTGTTGCTGGAGCTCGCGGAACTAGTCAGCCGACGTTCCCGGGACAAATCACTCATGGGGCATGTCGTTTCGGTCGGGTGTCGCGGACAGGATTACGACCGGCCAACCGGTTTTTCCCGTCAGATGAAGGTGAATGAACCGACCAACATCACAGATGAAGTATATGATGCGGCGGCAGCTCTGTTTCTGCGCCATTGGGACGGATTACCCATAAGACGCATCCATGTGTCGCTGAGCGGACTTGTACCCGATTCAGAAGTACAACTGTCCTGGTTTGACGACCGCGAACGCAAGAGAGAACTGGAGCGAGCCACGGATGATATCAAGCGCAAGTTCGGAGATACCGCCATCATGCGTGCTTCATCTCTGTGCTCGTCCGCTCAGGCGCAGGATCGTTCTCATAAAATTGGAGGTCACTATAGATGAGTAAAAAATTGCAACAAAACGGACTTTTTGAGTCTTCACGTATGATGCTTCCCGAACATCGGGAAGCCTATATTCTTCATCAGGAGCAGCTTGCCCCCCGCACTCGTCCCTCCCTGGATGCTCAGGCTGCAGATGAAATGTCCCGTTTGCTGAGCAACTCCATGGTACTTGGCGACCGCGTTACGATCACGCTGTTCCATGAGCATGATGACATTTCTTATACTGGACGTGTGCTCCGATTGGATCGCCCCGCCCGTACACTCAGACTGCTAACCGATGACGGGAATCGGGATCTTCAGATGAATCTCATTACAGGTGTGACTTCAGCAGGTGAGTGGATGGATGAGTAAACATGTGAGTGATGTAGCAAAATGAGCATTTCTTCACATATGGACATGGTGGGAACCCCTTGATAGATGTAGCAGCTTCACGTTGTGCAGGACTGTATCCCTACTATACTTTAAGAACATAAAAAAAGCAGTCGATAAAACCGATGTCTGTGCACTCTGCCTCGTTCAAAAGAAGCAAAATAACTGGAATCTGATTCATCCACTGCCTTAGAAGGGTAACTATTATGTTGCTTTTTTAATATTAGAAGAAACTCCAGTCGAACTCCTTGGACAGACGCTCAAGCAGATGAACGCCAGCGAGGCTGTTGCCTTTGCGATTGAGTGCAGGGCCGACCACACCAATGCCGAATTGCCCTGGAACAAGCGTCAGTATTCCACCTGAAACACCACTTTTGGCGGGCAAACCAACCTCGATGGCAAATTCACCAGAAGCATTGTACATCCCGCAGGTAGTCATAAAGGTCTTGGCGATCTGCACATAACGACGAGGAATGAGTTCTTCTCCAGTAATCGGATCGGTTCCATCATGAGCGAGAACAAGTGCCATGCGAGCCAGGTCAGCACAGGTGACTTCAATAGAACAATGGCGGAAATATACTGCCAGCACATCTTCCACATCATCTTTGATGACACCGTTATGTTTGAGGAAATAGGCGAGGGAGCGATTCAAATGACCACTCTCCGATTCGGAACGAAAAACGTCTTCGTTATAACCCAATCGTTCATTATTCGCTAACTTGCGGAAAAATTCGAGAATACGGCGGGACTTCTCTTCCTTGCAGTCACCACCAACAAGAGAGGATACGGTGATCGCCCCCGCATTAATGAGAGGATTAAACGGAATACCTGGTTCAACCAGTTCCAGCTTGATCATGGAGTCATAATCATCGCCGGTGGGTTCTTTTCCTACATTAAAGAAGACCGCCTCTTCCCCATGATCCATCAGGGCCAGAATGAGGGTGAACACTTTGGAGATACTTTGCATCGTAAAAGGAACTCCGCAATCGCCGGCAGACACATGGTTACCTTCCGCGTCCATGATATGTATTCCCAGATCATCCTGAGATGCTTTGACCAGTTCCGGAATATAGGAAGCTACTTTCCCCTGTCCCGTATGCAGGCGGCTGGTCTCCAACCACTCGGGCAACAGAGCATTCAGTCGTTCCATCGTTGAATCACTCATATGTCATCTCCTCCACGTTTATCTATAGAAGTATCTTACACGAGATACTAGTCCTGCAATACAACGGAGCGCTGTACTCAGGCAAGACACCTTATACTCCTTATTCTATCCTATGCATTACCCTGTGGTACGCGAAGTTACACGGATTTCTACCGGGAAAACAAAAAAGCTGCTAGCGTAACAGCTTTTATGGGGACTTTGTTCTATTCTCTGAATCAGGTTGTTGATGGATTACGATGGGAACGGTTCCTTTATTTTCCAAATTTTATGAATCATATTTCAGTATTGTTTCCTCGCTGATTAACAAAATCTTCCGCTCTTTCAGCCATAAGCTCCGAATCAATATTGCTAATGCCAATTCTGGCAAGTTTGTGCACGACCTGACTCGCAGATTGTGCATTTTCAATAATGATGTTTACGGCTTCATCAGCATCATCGACAACGCGAATATAACGTTTGAATTCCTCTTCTGTCATATTTTTCGTACCGACAAAAAGTTGATAAAGCAAACCCATCACTGGCATGTGCAGCCTTTTATCAGGGGTCTCTGAATTGGTCCAGAACTGGCTGTCAAGAAACAGCATTGAAGTAATTGGAGCCTTATTATACGCGTCATTCTCACGGTAATAGACTTGAGCGGCGTCCTGGAACACTTCCTGGATTGTGCCTCCCCGCCCCTCCGAAAAAATGATACCGCATGAAGCGAGTGTAAGAAGTACATCTTCCCGTATACTATTGAGAAAGTATTTCGCAACGTGGGTAGCAAACGGAGTAAAAGGCTCGTGGCCATAATGCCAGGTCGGCAGTGCCAAACTGCAATTGAGTGGGCTGAGCTGATCCTTGAGTTCATTTGCTATTTCCCATGCGGGAAGCATCCATTTATGGAGCTTACTTAACAATTCTTCATTAAAGGTCTGCCCATCTTTACCGATAATATCGCTCATGTTTTGCGGGAATTCAGCAAACGGTTCCTTCTCCAAACGATTTATTGCAGATTCAAGGCAGCCTGCAGACCGTCCAGCGTGAAGAGCACCAAGATGTGTTGCTTCCATACAACCAGGTCCGCCACCGCTAACGACAATAAAACCAGATTCTGATAGCTTCTGGGCAATTCGTGCTACTTTACGATAGGTTTCGCTTCCACGTTTCTCCCGATGTCCTCCCATAATTGCAACAGGACGACGGCCTGCCTGTAACTCCGTTGCCAGAAATCCGTTCATTTCGCGTACAACGGATGTATCATGTACAGCCTCCATCATCGCAGCATAAGGATCTGAGACGGTTGTACCTCCTTGTTGATGGAAATATGTAAAACACCGGAAATCTGGCGTGACTAATAGACTCCGTGCATCATCCGCATTAAAACCCTTAAGCAACTCAAAGGGAGTATAAAGCTTATCATGAATAGGGTTAAACGGAGGATGCGTAATCCATTCCAATGACTTTATCATAATGCTCTCCTCTTACATGTAATTTAGGGCCATTCTCTATCTAATATAGATTGCACAGAAAAAAGCCGCTTTATAAGCGGCTGCAGCATGTTTAAGCATATACTTTCATGTGTATCTAACGTCTTTATCTGTTAGGACGCAGATTCAACTCCAGAATCTCCCCAGGCAAACCGTCGTAATCTCCCACCCATGTTGATTCAAAGTTCTGTCTAAGCAAAATCTGACGGGATGCCGCATTGGAAGGATCAATAACGGCATATAGAACCTCAATGCCTGCAGCCTGAGCCTGAATAATCAGGCGGGACGCGATAGCTGTACCCTGACCTTTGCCCCAATGCTCCGGTAGAATCATATACCCCATCTCTGCCCGGCTTGGGTTATCTTCATCCAGAATCAATTTGGCGTAGGCCACACCCGCATCATCCTGCGTGGTCACTCGATAGTGCCCGCATAAAGAACGAAGGTTATAATCTAGCATGGAATCGAACTGTGTTCTCGCTTCCGGCTCCGGGATCGCCCGCTCGGTAATCTGCTTCATGACGTCCTCATTGGAAACGAGTGCATAATAATGTTCAAAGTCCGGTTCTGTGTATTTTACAAAGTTCATGAATATGCCTCCTCAGGATAGATCATTTCAATGTCATCGTGTCGCATACCGTATATCATTTTATAACGCGTCATCGAGTACAGTTTTGCTTTGATTCACCTAAAGTATAACAGAAGCAAAGGTAGCAATGCACATCTTGGGATGTACGTCAGCGTGGTTATGTCGCTCTTGCACTTGGCAACAAGGCTTTTGGGATTTGTGAAGCTTTTGAAAAAGGTAAAAACGGCCTCATCTGAGACCGCTTGCCATTAATCTAATCTAACTTTTGGTATTCGTTCTTAGCCCAATGCCGTGTCCAATCGCTAGGTCTCTGTGATGTTGTGATACGTATATATGGATCTGTACAACGATATAACTACAACTTAGCTTGCCCGCGATGACGGGTTGAACTGCATCTGTTTATTATGGGAATCACGTGCCCGCAGGCTTGTACCTGGAGGTGTGATGATCAGTGCCATCAGCAGTGATACCGCACAGAGTACCGCAATGACGATAAAGGTAAGATGGAAACCACCCAGTAGCGCACTGATGAATGATCCGGCCAGAGCACCAAATCCGAACCCTTGGTAGATGACGCCGTAGTTTTTGCTCTGGTTTTTCAACCCGAAGTAATCGGCCACAATGGCTGGGAACACGGTAATGTTACCCCCAAAGCAGAAGGCAATCACTGCCACACAAGCGAAGAAGATTCCAAAGTTCAGCGGCACCAGACTCAGCGTCATGACAGCCACGGCTGTAACGAGCAACGCTCCGGCGATGACTTTCATCCGTCCTACTTTATCCGACAAGGCTCCCAGAATTATACGACCCGCTGTGTTAAAAATAGCGACCATGGCCACCGCATTTGCAGCCGTTGCCACGTTAAGACCTGCGAGCTGTACGCCAATGTCTTTGACAATGCCGATCAGATACAGACCGCTCATACATGCTGTGAAGAAAATACCGAAAAGCATATACGCCTCTTTTGTGCGAAGCATTTCTTTAACTGTATATTCATGATGGACTTCTGCAGGTTCACTGACCGCGCCCTCTTTGGCATTCACCGGAGACTGTTCACGAACCACCGCTTCACGGATCAGGAATGATCCGGCAACAACCAGTACAAGAACGATTATCCCCCAGTACATAAAGGCTTGCGCTGGGCCAACCGCACTAATCAGGGCGGAGTTCACATATTTGAACAATAGACTACCGGTACCAAAAGCACCTACCGAAATACCCGAGATCAGACCTTTACGCTCAGGGAACCACTTGATCAGATTGGATAGAGAAGTGATATATGCTGTGCCGTCCGCAAAACCAACCACAAACCCAGCCAGCAGATACAGCAGCGTTAACGAGCTCACCTGAGAACTTAGAATAAGTCCAAGCCCGAGTACCACCCCGGCTACACGGATCAAACGCCGAAGCCCCCAGCGCTCTTGCAATCGGCCCGCAAACAAGGTAGCAAATGCCAAAGCAAAACTCGTAATCGAAAAAGTTATCGCGACCGAGCTGACGTCCCATCCGAAACGATCAGACAGCGGTTGATTAAATAAACTCCAAGTGTAAATGGTGCCGAGTCCCATTTGTACAATAATTGTACCCAGTACAATAAGCCAGCGGTTCATGGATAAAGATGATGTCGTGGTTGAATTCAATGCTGATGAAGCGGATGAAATAGCTGCTTTCATCGTAATCTCCCCTTTGCCGATGTCTGTGACATGTTGAACATTCTCTGTACCATTCAAACATACTTGAATGCGTTCACAAGACCATCATACATGAAAGGGGATTCATAGAGCCGTTTGCAGCATGAGTTGCATCAAATACGGAATGAAATGCCGTTATATGCGCATGAGTTGCCTGAATTCTTTGACTTTGCCACGACTGACGGGCACTTCGGCTTCCAGATCACGCAAACGAAGCAGATACGTATTGTTAAACCAAGGCACAATCTCACGGATTTGGACAAGATTCACGAGATAGGAACGATGACAACGGAAGAAAGCATCCTGAGGCAAGCGACTGTGAAAATCGGAAATGCTGACCGGCATCGTGAACTCTCCGTTTTTGGTATACACCTTGGTGACCTTCTCCTGAGCCTCTGCATAATAGATATCTGCCGAATCGGTGACAATGATATTGTCATTGCGCAGCAAATTGACCCGTGTTCCTGTCAGATGATCCGCCGCCTGTGATGGAGAATTAGAAGATATCGGTCGCTGCTCCAGTCCTTGATGTGCCTGCCGTACGCCAGAGCGAACCTGATCTTCTCTTGTGTCATGTCCTCGCTGAGCCCCATGATCATTTGTTGACGAATGTTCCTCTGCGCGCCGATATGCCCGGTTCTCCCCCTGCATTAGGCTATCCAAGTTCTCCGTTTGCTCCTGATCGCGTTTGAAGGTCAGCTCCAGCTTGTGCAACATGGCTGCGATCCGCTTCTCGTCATAAGGCTTCAAAATATAATCAAAGGCTTCCAGTTCAAAAGCCTCAGCCGCATGCTCCTTATAGGCTGTCGTAAATACGATGTAAGGTTTACGTGCAAACTTGCCAATATGATGTGCCAGCATCATACCGTCCAGCGAAGGAATGTTAATATCGAGAAATAGTACATCCACTTCCTGCTCCTGCAAAAATTTAAGCACATCCAGGCCATCTTCCAGACAATCCACAACATCAATCTGGCTATGCTCGTGAATGAGATAACTCAATTCTTCGCTTGCCGGAATTTCATCCTCCACAACTAAGGCTCTCATCCTTCTTTTGTCTACCCCATTCAACATGCCTTCATCTAACGCTCTCATCGCTTCATCATCACCTTGATATGACATCTCCTTTGGGTACATCAAATAAAATCTCGGTCCCTTGCTCTAACCTTCTAATCGTTAGGCCTTGTCCATAAATCAACTTCACACGCCGATGCACATTATATAGCCCGATTTGGTTGCCCGGCATGCGATCATGGTAGACTTTTTCAATAATATCTCCACTGATGCCTGCCCCGGTATCACTCACGCTAATACGCACAAAATCAGAATGATCCTGCACCTGAATCCGCACGGTTCCAGGGCCTTTAACCTTCAGAATCCCATGTATAATCGCGTTTTCTACGAGAGGCTGAATGACCAGGCTTGGAATATGCACTGCCACTTCATCAATCTCGTAGATAACCGTGAGTCTGCTGCCAAAACGCGCTTTTTCAATCTCCACATAATTACGGACTTGCTCCAGCTCTTTATGAATATCAATTAACTCATCCGACAGCTCCAAGTTGTAACGCATGTAACCCGAGAGGTTAACAATCAATTCCCGCGCACGATCCGGCTTGGTGCGTATGGACGAAGCGATAGCGTTCAGCGCATTGAACAAAAAATGAGGATGAATCGTTGTCTGTAATGCGCGTAATTCCGCTTTGTTCGCCGCAGCCTTAATCTCCTCTACGCGAGACACCTCCATCTGTGTGGAGATAATCTGAGAAAGTCCCACAGCCATCGTTTGCAGTGGATACGTAATTTTGTAGGCTTTACGATAATAGATTTTAAGCGCGCCCGTCACATCGCCCCGTTCTTTCAGGGGAATGATCAGCAACGAGTGGATATCTGGGGTTTTCTCATCTGTTACATCGTTACTGATCGTAATTTCCCCGCTGGAGATCGTCTTCTTGGTCATTTCACTAATAATCTCATTGCCAATATGATACCTTTCCTCACCAAAACCAACATAAGCCAAAACATTCCGTGTATCCGTGATCGCTACCGCGTCCGCTTGGATATCCTCTTGAATGATTTTACATATTTTGCGCAGGGAATCCTCATCAATAGAGCGGAAATACGGTAGTGTTTTATTCGCAATCTCCAAAGCCAGTTTGGCCTGACGGCCTGCAATTAACTCTTTTTCCCCCTCCACACTCTGCACCAAAAGTACGATCAGCCCAATGTTCACCTCACCCAAAATCATCGGCAGTGCAATCTTCGAAACGATATCTGCTCCAAGCGGGTCAGGATACGAGTATAAGAGAATCAGCAGCATCGTGAGCGCTTCAATGATCATGCCTGCCCCGATACCGATCATCCAGCGTTTGGATTTTGGGGTGTATTTGTGAATATAACCTGACACCAGCCCCGCCAGAATACTTGTGATCAGGCACGGAATCGCGGTTATGCCATCCATATCGATAAGATAACGATGCACTCCGGACACAAGTCCCGTAATAATGCCCACCGGTGCTCCGAACAAGATTCCACCCGATAGAATCGCAATGATCCGTACATTAACAAGTGAGCCTTCAACGTTGATGCCTGTATATGTACCAAAGATGGCAAACGCACAAAATAACAAAGTTACCGCAGCATACTCCTGCCATCTTAACTTGCCCTTCTGCAAAATCTGCCTGAACCGCGGCACCCGCGACAGAAAAAACAAAAATATAATCAGCAGCGCCGCCCGCTCGAACAGCCCCAGCAGCATCGTAAACATTTCCAATCCATCTTCCTCCGCATCTATCTGAAAAATAACAATAACAGTGCCAAATCATCCTCATGCATCCCGCACTGCGATATTATATCTATACTACTCGTATGCAACAGTTTACCCTCCCCCTTGGAGGAAAGCAAAGGATATCCTGTGAAAACTAAAAGGAGGATGTTTCATCAAATCAAACAGGAGAACTAATGCCTCTTCTGATATAACCATTTTCTCTTAATAGTCATATTCAATGCACTCTTAGCTCTGAGTAGAAATGTGGTATAATCAGGAAACTAATATGCGTAACATGAAGATACTCATACTAACCAATTTCTCCACAGAAAGGTGCTCCGTACATGTTTGCAATTCTGCTCCTTAGTTCACTTCTGCTATTTAGTCTTATATTTTATATCTTAAAATGCTTCTCTGGACGTTCCAACCATGTTGAACGATCGACAGGACGAGTACTCCAGGTCGTTTTATGTATTTCAATTCTGGTTTTGGTTGTACAAGATTACATACTCACAGAACTACCTCATAACGGAATTATCATCGTCACATTAATAGCAATGTGGTTTGCAACGATGGTCCCGAACGACCGTGGCCCAGTGTCCAAAGAGGCCAACCGAAAATCCATTTGATCTCATTTACTCGGTTGCGGTAATCCGAACCACTACGCTCCTCCTCAACGTACCACTCCAAATTCTAACGATCTCAGATGAGCTTATTTGAGCCAAATAGAGCCTTCTGAATTTGTAACGATCACCACAGAGCTTATTTCAGACAAAATCAGAAGAAACAAGCCCATTTTAGCACCAAACAACTCAAATAAGCTTCCCTGAGATCGTTAGAAAATAAAAACGTGTAATCTAGCCTAAATAACGTCTCTGGTGATCGTTAGAAAAATCAGGCTCCCTGGTAGTGGCACAAGCTCCCGGGTAATGGCCCAACCTCTTAATATAGGTCACCAGTTAACGGCGTACCACTTGAAAACGCAACTTTTCAACTGTGTCACTACTCCAGGATATCACTGGTGAGCATCATATTTTTCAGCAAATCTCCAAAAATGGACATTGTTATATTCTCTTCGATGCTTGGTAGAACGAACCTGTTATTCTCAGCTAAAATGGACTCTACTCGGTTCGTTAGCTCCGGCATTCACCAACCACCTCATCGCCAAATCGAATTTCCAGCGTGTACACAAGTCAGTTCACTACTTTTCACCTCTATAAGTTGCTTATTACGCTACCCCATCTTGCGATTAAACAGCTCCAGTAGCATCATAATCATTCCAATCTAACTTCCCTCATATCTATCTGGGGCTTATATTCAACAAGGATATGCTGTAAAAATAAAAAAAAGCCAACCGAACATCCGGTTGACCTCGTTCCACTGCTTTTGAATCAGCAAGCAGTTGAAGCAAATATTCGTCTAATAAAATAACTTGGTGTACAGCTCCAGGCATGGCAATAACTATTGATCAGATTACTGCCATACGGAGAATATGTCTTGTCGTCGGGATTATATAGCTCCCAGAACGTATCTGCTCCATCCTTTACCATGCCGCCCCAGTAAGCTCGAATCTGCGCCAAGGCCTCTTCCTTTTTTCCACATTGCAACAGCGACTCTACGTAATGATGCATCATGTAAGGCGTGTTCATTGGAATTGCTTCCTTATGATTCATCAACCGTTGCAATAATGCCCACGCTGCATCCTTATCCACCACTTCAGCCAGAATCATCCAGACCTGCGATGCCCACGATACCTGACGTCCCTCACCACTGATGAAGAAACCTTGTTCCTCATCCCATAAATAATGAAGGGTAGCCCGTTCCGCCTGCTGAACCTGCATCTGAATCTGTTCCTCTTGCGCGGACAGCCCCAGTTCCCGGGCAATCCATTGCCCTCTTTTCATGCTATAGATCAATATCGCCTGTGCACCTGCCTGTTTATTCAACTGCTCATGCCAATCGAGGAAGCAATACCACGTGTCATCATCCTGCACAACACCACGTGCATCCAGCCTTTTCAAGGCAATGTCGATCTGCTCTCTGGCAACAGGCCACAACACCTCCAGTGTCTCTCGATCCTTCGTTGCCTCGTAATAGTCCCATAATGTAGTGATGAAAAATAGGGCATAGTCATACAAGTAGATGTCATCTACATAAGGCTCCGGTTTTTCGTACAGGCACGCACCAACTTGCCCACCTTCCAGCCTTGATCCGGCAAATAGATATAAACAGCGCTTCACCAGATCATTACAGCCAAATGTCTCATAATTGACCAAGGCCTGCAAACGCAGATCACCAATCCATAACCGCCGATCCCGCTTCGGACCGTCCTCAAATACCGTTTGCATACAATCCCGAAGAGTACGAATCGATACCAGATCAAGTTGTGCGAGCTCTTCATCGATGTTTTCCGGCAATGGCGGTATAGCATCCATCGATGCGGAAGTCACCGCCCTACAATAAATATCCTTGATCTGGATATCATACCGAATCGATGTGTCCAGTACTTCAATCTTCAGATAACGAAAGGCATATCGACGGTTCAACGTAACTGTGCCAGGTAGCACGTCCACATTAAGCACCTCATCCTGCAACCAGGAACGACTAAGCCACCCCTCATATGTGGAAAAGTCTTCAGCAACCTCACATGGCATCTCGCCAAATGTCAATTTTAATCTCAAAGGTGCATCTGCATTGCTTCGTACATTCAGCAGTGACAGGGTTACATAACCGACAAGATGCTGGCCAAAATCCAGTGTTATCTCGTCTCCCTTGCGTAGCGTTTGCTTAGGCAAAACAGAAGCCGGGCCTATCGTCTCCATCCGCCATCCTTGAAATGCATGTGAATCTGACATGGAACGAACGATCCGCTCGGGATATACCGTTTGCTCGTGGAGCTTTGGAATCCATTGCTGCGCCTGATCCATCCATGATTCGTTTACGATATGTTCGCCCACCCTGCGTTCACTTATAATCTTTTCACTCATGTCAGGTTCCCCTCCTTAACCTTTAACTGCACCAACCGTCATACCACCAACGAAGTATTTTTGTAAAAATAAAAAGACCAGCAACAGCGGCAGGGCACACAGGAAGCACGCTGCGAACAATACATTCCATTGGGTCGGATTTTGCTGATCCCCCATAAATCCAAGCATCGCCAGAGGTAAAGGTGATTCTCCGGCTCCGGAAATAAAAATCATATTAAAAAAGTAATCGTTCCATATCCATACTCCCTGTGTAATAATAACGGACACCGTCACTGGAAGGAGCAGCGGAAAAACAACTGTCCAGAAACGCTGGAATAACCCGGCACCATCAATATGTGCAGCCTCCTCCACCTCTTCAGGTACACCACTGCGAATAAATCCGGTATACAGGAAGGTGGAAAACGGCAAGCTGCAAGTTATAAACATAAAGATCGGAGTATACTGGTTCGTCGGAATATGCAGCGCATTAATCATCTGCACGATAGGGATCAGCACCATCTGAGCAGGCACCACGAGCCCGGACAGAAAAAATAAATACATAAACTTGCTGAGCTTTGTTTTCAGCCGGGCCATCGGATATGAGGCCATCGCTGCGAACAGGACCACAAAGATGACCGATACCCCAGTTAACACAACGCTGTTCCATAAAGCATCCAGAAAATGCATACGCTCGAAGGCAGCTTTGTAACTTGCCAGAGACATACCTTGAAACAGGACGAGTGGATTGGTGTTATCTTTCGGATCACGCAGTGAAGTCGAAAAAGCAATAATCAGTGGAATAAGATTCAGCGCCATAATTAGAATGACAGCGAGCTGAGTAAACCCTTTTCCCATCCATTTACGAGAAGTCATGCAGACACCTCCCGCTTGTTCATTTTCAGTACAAATACCGCCGTAATAACGATAATTACAGCAAAGGATATGACACCAAGCGCTGAAGCCTTACCAAAGAGCTGCTCGGTAAATGCCATTTTATAGATTGAAAAGATTAACGTATTCGTCGCTGTACCCGGGCCGCCATTGGTCATAATAAACGGAAAGTCAAACGCTTTGAGCCCGTTGATTAAGCTCAGAGTTACATTAATGGTGATAGCCGTTGCCAGAAGAGGTATCTTCACATGTCGCAACAACCGCCAAGGACCGCACCCGTCAATTCGACCCGCTTCTAACAGATCATTCGGGACTGTTTGCAGACCGGCCAGGAAAATAATCATCGTAGTCCCGATCGTTTTCCAGATTTCCACAAAAATGATGGAATACAAGGCTGTTGAATAATCACCGAGGAAATTCAGTTCACTCGCAATACCCAGTTTATTCAGAAAGGAAGAAATCAGCCCGTAATCCGGCATGTATACGTAACTCCAGAGAAATCCCACAACGATTGCGCTGAATAGCGTAGGAATATAGGCCAAAGAACGGTAGATTCCGGTTCCTCTTATTTTCATATTTAATAGCAAGGCCATCCCCAAACCGATTAGATTACCCACAATAACCGTAACAAACGTATAGATTAATGTGTTTTTCAACGATACACCAAGCACATCACCGCGAAACAAATCTTTGTAATTGTCCAATCCGATATAGCTAAACGCCTGAGCATATCCGTTATAGTCCGTTATACTGTACTGGAATAACCGCAGAATCGGGAAAATCCAGAACGTAAGGTAAAAAAGTAATGCGGGTACAGCAAACCAGTACATGGACTTTTTCATGACAGTCGAGTTCATCTTGCTCCATCCTCTCCCAGAAGAATGCGGCCAGGGAAGTAGCTGAAAAGCCCTTCCCCATGGCAACAGACAGTTTCATCTAATTCTTGATCAAGTGTTTTCAGACACACTCTAGTTCTTCCACAGCTCTCTAAATTTGCTTTCCATCGCAGCTGCGACCTCTTCAGGTGTTGTCTTTTGTCCAGCGATAATCTCTGCGAATTTGGCTTGCATGACATCCGACACTCCCGCAGGCCACATCTGATTGCTAAAATATACAGAGTTGCCTGTTTGTTGATAGTTGTCATTCACTTCCTTGAACAATTCCTTCTCCAATGTCACGCCCTTGTACACACTGATTGAACTGTTGGAAGCCACAAAAGCTTTGAACAACTCTGACTGTCCGTCAAACAGATAATTCAGCACTTGCTTCGCTGCATCCAGATTGACTGATTTTGCATTGAGTGCATAACCGGCCGATGTTGCACCAGACACATATACCGGTTTGCCAGAATCATTGCCTGGAAGGGAAGAGAATCCGCGAGTGAAGTCAGCTGCACCTTTGGATGTCATGGAAGCGTAATCCCATGTACCGGTCAATGTCATCGCTGCTTTGCCATCAATGAACAGCTGTGCTGATTGTGCACTGCCGATACCCAGTGAGTTTTTGACTATGTAACCTTTGTCGTACAGATCTTTATACCTTGAGATCGTTTCAGTCCACTTTGGATCGGTCAGTGATTTCTCACCTTTTTGCAGCTTTACATCAAAATCCTTATCATCCGGGTATACCATGTTGGCCGCAATCTGATACATTCCAAATTGGATCACCCAAGGATCTTTATCTCCCATAGCAATCGGTGTGATCCCCGCATCCTTCAACTTTTGGCATAATTCCAGAAACGAAGGCCAATCTTTCGGAAATTCGGAGTAACCGACCTGTTGTAGCAGTTCCTTATTGTAATAAGCCCCCAGAAATGCAATACCACCCGATACGCCGTATGGCTTGCCGTCCACAGACATATCATCCTTTGCACCTTGACTGATATTATTCCAGAACTTCAGGTCAGACAGGTCAGCGGCAAATCCGGCTTTGGCAAAATCAACGACTCCACCTGCTGAATTTTTGGGGAAAATCCAGAACATATCCGGCCCCTGTCCAGCTGCCAGTTTCGTTCGTACCGAGGTGTTGTACTGATCATCAGGAAGCTTCTGCACTTCCAGCGTGATATTCGGAAACTTTTCCTTGACTAGACGAGGCAACGTTTCGAGTTCGAAGTCCTCCCCTTCCGACGCCTTGTTTCCTGAGAGCATCATCGTCAACGTGATCGGTTTGGCAGAGTCACCGGCTCCCCCATTATTGTCGGAACTTCCCTGTTCCTGACTGGCAGAACTACATGCGCTAAGGAACGTCATTAGCAGCACTAAAGTCAAAGGCCACAGTTGTTTTCTATTTTTCATCTTGTCATTCCCCCGATTCATGTTTATTCTTGCTTTGTGCACATTTTCATCATACGGCGTTCATCAGTACATTTACTTTAGCTTGTGTAGTGCACTATTTTTAGAATTGACATTCGCAGGGGGAGCACGTATGATTCTGTTCAATATCAAAACCAAACTGTTTCTGATTCTCGTTCTTGTGTCGATCATACCTATTATCGTTGTATCCCTGAGTTCCTACCGAAGTTATACGAAGCTGGTGAATGAGCAGACTTCTCTGATTACATCCACAACAATCGGCAATTCGGTCAAAAGTATGGAAGAGATTTTGCAGAACATCGACCGCATTTCGGTCACTCTTCTTCAGCAGTCTTCCAATGCAACCGCTTACAGCACAGTTAGTGATGAACTAACGAAGCTGAACGATACGAATGATCAGTATGACATTTTTATGATACGTAGCAAGCTCAAGCTGATCTTTGAAAATATTTTGCTCGGATACAATTACATTAATGGTCTCTACCTCTTCACACCAGACGGAAAATGGATCAGTTATGGAAGCAGTGGCACGGATCTGCGTCTAGACTACGTTGCTCTTCAGGATCAATGGTATCTCGACACCATTCAGCGTAAAGGCGATTTATATGTTGGCGAGGTGGGCGTTAAACCTTATATTATCAATGCCAAACAGTCGATCGGTTTCTCCAGAGCCCTTTACGATCCGAACAATCATGAGTTTCTCGGCGTATTCATGCTGGATTGCGGGATGAACATTTTTGACGGACTGAAACGGAATCCTGCGCCAAGTCTCTCCAACCTGTATTTGGCTGACGATCAGGGGAAAATACTATACTCCACGGAAAGCGACCAGATCGGACATCCTCTTCCTGCCAGCTTTAATCCGGCAATGAAGCAAGTGAACAGTAGTTCACAGTATAAAACCATTCAGGATAAAATGATGACCGTTATACAAAAAGTGCCTGGACATAACTGGAATGTCATTGCCAACATCTCTCTTGAACGCTTATACGAGCAGTACAACATCTCTCAAAAGCTATTTTTGTATGTTGCTGTAAGCTGTGCTGTAATCTTTCTACTCTTATCCTTTTTCTTGTCCAACCTGATTACCAAACCGATCATTGAATTAACCAAAATGATGCGTAAGACCAAATCACATCAGTTCGTGAAGATCAGACCGCAAAAAAGCAAACATGTGGATGAAATCGGAATCCTCTATCATGAATTCAATAAAATGATGAAGGATATTGATACCCATATTCGGGAGAGCTATCAAAATAAAATCCTGACACTCGATTCACAGATGAAAGCACTCGAAGCACAGATCAATTCTCATTTCTTATACAATACACTGGAGTCAATCAACAGTATTGCAGAGATTGAAGAGGTCGAAAGCATTGTCATTATGACCAAGTCACTCGGCGATATGTTCCGTTACAGCATCAAAACAGATAGTGAACGCGTGACCGTCAGCGAAGAGCTACAGCATGTTGAAAATTATATGGCCATTCAGCAGATCAGGTACGGAGATAAAATCAACTTCGAGCTCTACGTGGAGCCTGAGATCCAAAACCACTATATGCTTAAACTCCTGCTGCAACCGCTCGTGGAAAATGCAATCTATCATGGTCTGGAGAACAAACGTGGCAAGGGTACGATTATGATTACCGGCAAGGTTCAAGATGAACAGATCATCTTTGAAGTATGCGATGACGGCGTAGGCATTGCACCTGAACAGGCAGATGAGCTGAGACAACTACTATTACAGCCGCCAGAATTCATTTCTGTCGGTCAAAGGCTCAAGCAGAGCATTGGCATCAAAAACGTACATTCACGAATTGTTCTGTATTATGGTGACGGATACGGGTTGACCTTCCATAGTGAGGTTCATCGAGGAACCCGAATTACCGTAAAAATTCCAAGTCTTTGAGAGTAGAGGTGACGGCTATGTATACGTTTATCGTTGTGGATGACGAACATTTGATTCGTAAAGGTCTGTTAAAAAAACTGGAGGCATCGGAGCATAAGATGACGCTGGTTGGTGAAGCAGACAATGGAGCCGAGGCATTGGAATTGATTGAATCTTTGAGCCCCGATATTGTCTTCACAGATATGCGCATGCCCGAGATGGACGGGCAATGGTTAATTCGAACGGTGAGCCAGCGTTTTCCTCATATCAAACTCATCGTGATCAGTGGCCATACTGATTTTGATTATATGCAGGAGGCCATCTCGGCCAAGGTAGTCAATTACCTGCTTAAACCGTTTAGCCGGGACGAAGTTCAACGTGCCTTGCAACAAGCCATACGAACACTTGAACAGGAACGCGCGCTGAAACAAGAGGTTGTTCAGCTGACTGTGGAGACAGAACAGATGAAAATCGATGCTGACCATCAGACTTTTCTTCATGTTGTGCTGAGTCCACATCTGCCCGCGAAGCGCCCTATATTCCGTTCCCGAGAATTCGCTGTCCTTCTGGAAGCCGAGCTTCTGCTTTTTATGATGATCTATAGTCCTAAACCCTTCATCGTGGAGCATCTTCCATCTTTTCCGCAAAGTCTCTATATCCCGCATCCCCAATCAGAACAACTTGTTTTTCTCATGATGTGTGATCCAGGCGACACAGTTGCTGAACTGCAAAAACGTGCCGTTCTATACGCGGAGCGTATCCTCGCAGAAACAACAACAGCGGAATGTTGTATCGGAATCAGTCTTCCCTTATCCGATGTAAGTCGTATTCGTGATGCTCATCATCAGACTATTTTAGCTCTCGACCAACGCTCCATTACCGATTTCGGTAAATGTTATATCTATACAGAGGAGAACAACACCTTGTCTTCCTTGCGCTGGAGCAGGTCGCATGAATTACTGTTTTCTATCGAAAGCGGCAGCGTATCCAAAGTGCAAGAGTTAATCGCTGATTTCTTTGCTTTCTTTCTCCAGCAACCTGATGCTTTACTAGCACACCTGAAAGAGCAGTGCCGGGACATTGTGGCTGAAACGAAACGCTTGCTGCAACATTATTTACAAAGCGGTAGCAGTAGCAACGGAAATGCTTCTTCCAGTCTCGAAGCCGTGCTTGACATTTCATTTGATATGGAATCCATCCGTCAGTATATGGACAAGGTGTTGACAGGGACAGCACTACTGCTTCAAGAATATAATCCATATCGATCCGATCAGGTTATCGACAACGTCAGGAAATATATCGATGTTCATTATGCCAAAAATTTAACGCTGGAATGGGTCTCCTCCCTGTTTTACCTGAACCCAAGTTATCTCAGCTATCTGTTTAAAGAAAAACACGGCGAGAACTTCACAGATTACGTTAACCGCCTGCGTATCGAACAAGCTAAAAGCGCCTTAACCTTGACCGAGGACAAAGTCTATCGCATTGCCAAGCAGCTTGGTTACGATAATCCAAAATACTTCTTCCGCGTATTCAAAAAAGTGACCGGACTGACCCCCGAGGAATTCCGGAAACAGTACAAAGTTACGTGCAGCACCAAAGAACCAAGTCACGAGTGATGACCTGGTTCTTTGAGGTTTGCCTGTTTGGTGCAAAGTCATTGCATCTTTTCCTGCACAGAGAATGCTAGACTGATCTGGAAACGCTGCTAACACAGCCACACTTGGCAAGCACATATAAAGCCAGCCAAAACTACGTCCTTCTTCCACTATCCTCACTTGGCTGAATTGACCAACTTCTCTTCCTCAGATAACAATAGTCAACACTACAACCTTTCTTCCGCAGCAAACGTTAGCTAACACAATTTATTTTTGTAATTTTCAATTATGATCAGAAAGCTAACGAGCAAAGCCTCCCAGTAAAACTGCTCACCATATCTCTCCAAATTCTAACGATTTCAGATGAGCTTATTTGAGCGAAATAGAACCTTCTGAAATTGTAACGATCTCCACAGAGCTTATTTCAACAAAAACAGAGGAAACAAGCCCGTTTTAGCGCCAAACAACTCAAATAAGCTTCCCTAGGATCGTTAGAAAATAAAAATGTGTGATATCGCTGAAATAGCGTCTCTGGCGGTTCAACCCCTTAATATTGGACACTAGCTAGCTTTTTCTCAGATTGACGCATCATAACGCAATGGATTTGGGTTCTATGGTTCCTTCGTTGACCAGGCGCAGGTAATCTGTCGGCGACCAGTCGTGTAGACTGCCGTGAATACGGTCTTTGTTGTAATAACGGATGTATCGATCTACCTCGGAAAAGGCTTCTTCGTAGCTTTCGAAACAATGTCGCTGGTAACACTCACGTTCCAGAACACTATGAAACGATTCAATAAAAGCATTTTTATTCGGTGTTCGAACGGGTGTCCGCTCATGCTCTAAACCTGCTTCTTCACAGAAGTTATAAAACGCTTTGCTTATAAACTGAGGGCCGTTATCGGTACGAATCACGAGCTTTGGCTCGGTTTTAGGGATACGTCGTGTTACCATAGCCTGCCGGAGCGTATTCAAGATGCTCTGCGTGTCGCAGGCTTTACCTCGATGGTGAGCGACGATTCGGCGATCAAAAACATCAATAATACTTGCGAGGAAAAAGTGCCGGCGTTTCCCTGCAACATAACCGTACTTGATATCCATCTGCCACAATTGGTTAGGCCCATCTACCGTTCGGTTATTAGCTACTTTTCTCGGTACAGTATGCGTTCGTTCGCGCTGAGGGAGAAGGATACAGAGAGACTTACAGAGCCGATATACCTTCTTTTTGTTAATCACCAAGTTGTATTTCCGGCGCAACAACACGGTTAGTTTTCGGTAGCCAAACGCCGCATCCGGCCCTTGGATCAAACGACGAAGAAACCCGAAAATCCGAGTGTCCGAGATACGCTTCCCCTGCTGGTTGTAAGAGTATCCAGGGATTTTTCGTCCGCTACTTATGGGTTGCTGGCGTTCAGGGTGTTTCAAGTGATAATAGTATGTTGAGCGAGGGACATCGCAGATCCGAAGCACCGTACGGACAGGATATCCTCGCTCAATCCAACCTATCGCGGTTTGTAGTCGGGGTACTTTTTTTTAACGAGATCCTTGAGAATCTGGTTCTCTAATTCTTTTGCGCCGAGAAGTTTCAAAGCTTCATCGTATTTCTCTTGTAATTCTTGATAGTTGGCTGCATCTTGCTGTATTTGTTGCGTTTCTTTTTGTTTTTTAGCCACCAGTTCCCCCACCTCATCTTCATATTGACGAACCCAAGTCGTCAGCGTTTTAGGAGACATGCCGTACTTTCGTGCCACGACCTCTGTCCGGAGGCCAGAAAGCACCTCTACGACATACTCCTTTTTCGCCTCAACCGGGCATCTAAATCGTCTTTTCATGAACACTCTCCTCATTTCATTTAGTGTATCTGAGGTGGCTTCGAGTGTCCAATTGGATTAGGGGGCTTTAAAGCTGGTGATCGTTAAAAAACCAAACCCCAGTGTCCTCTCAGCATCTTAAATATTTCCAATCTAACTTCCTCCACATCTACAAAAAAATAGCATAACCTGGTAACTGTAATACATCTTGCATCTCATACTGTGAAGTTATGATTACCCCACTCGTATGCCGCGGTCTTCCCTTCCAAGTGAGGAAAACAGAAATTATCCTCTCTAAAAATCCAAAAAGGCATTTCATCAAGTCATATATGACTGATGAAACACCCTTCTTTACACTAACAATCTCTCTTGAATGTAATCCGACTTTTCAAAAAATTCAGTTTGCACATTAACGGAGAGAGCAGAACCAATCTGAAGAAGCACAAGCGGGCGCCTTTATTACCGGATTTTACCCTTATAGAGGGTAATTCCAAAAATTCGGGGATAACAGCGCTCGGAAGATGGTACTGCACTCGGAGTGTCCCGTGTAAACCCCTATATGTTTTGAAGTAACCCCATCACATTCAACCTTACCTGAACATACCCCACAACTTAATCAAATGAAACGTGTTGTTCGGATCAATCTTCTGCGCGATCACAAAAGTAACAAATTGCTCCTCCTGTGCAGGCGAGAAGTTCTCATTCATAATGACTGCCGACGATTTAATGAGCCTGCGCACCTTCGCTTTATCCTGCAGATCGGCCTTCGTTACGCCATCGATCAGCTTTTTAATCCGCTCTTTAACCGCAGGATTTTTCATCTTAAGTTTGATCCGCTCCACCAGCTGCGGACTAATTCCATATTGTTGGTAACCCAAAACGTACAGCACCTCCCAAAAAATGAACTCACTTCTTATTCATATGTCGGGAGGGCTTGGTCACTTGTCACTTTTTACAAAACATGCCTTAAAACAAACGTAGCACATCCGCGTTAAGCTTTTAAGTAGCACATTCAGGTCTAGCATTTACTTTACGCTTTACTTTACGATATCACGTTATGAATTTAGGTTACTCATTTCATTACGCATTCAGGCCACGTATCTGAATTACGCAACCTTACGCTTCCAACTGCTTGTCCACATTCCACATCCAGCGCTTAATCGATCAGATCGCCCTTGAATACCTGCTGTTGCTGAAGAAAATCACGCAGTGGTGTATAGTCAACAGACGTCCAGAACGTAGCATCCGCAATCAGATCAGATACATCATCCCGAGCCTGCTCCAGTATAGCGAAATCCGCCACCATATCTGCCAGACGGAATTCAGGTAACCCGCTCTGCTTCGTGCCAAAGAAATCCCCAGGCCCCCGCAGATCCAAATCACGCCGGGACACCTCGAATCCATCCTCGGTTTCAGTCATGACCTTCATCCGTTCCTGACCAACCTCTGTCTTCGGATCAGCAATGAGCACACAATACGATGCATGCGCACCACGACCGACACGGCCGCGAAGCTGATGCAGCTGGGACAACCCAAAACGGTCTGCGTCCATAATCACCATTAGAGTGGCGTTAGGCACATCCACCCCGACTTCTACCACCGTGGTAGACACCAGTAGCTGAATGTCATTGCTGTAAAATTCACGCATCATTTCTTCTTTTTCCGCAGCTGTCATGCGCCCATGGAGAAGTCCCACTTTGTATTTGGGGAAGTTCTGCTGCATCTGCACATGCAGGTCAATCGCATTCTGCACATCCAGCTTCTCCGATTCCTCGATCAGTGGGCAGATCAGATACGCCTGACGCCCTTGATCTACCTCCCTCGATATAAAACCAAGCACCCGCTCCATCATGTCATGCTTCACCCAATACGTGGAGATCGGAATCCGTCCCTTCGGCCGCTCCGATATCGTCGATACCTCAATATCACCAAAAGCCGTAATCGCAAGTGTCCGGGGAATCGGCGTAGCGGTCATCGTTAATACGTCAGGATTATAGCCTTTACGTCTCAAAACACTGCGCTGATTCACCCCGAAGCGATGCTGCTCGTCCGTCACCACAAGGCCCAGCTCCCGGAAAAAAACATCTTCCTGAATTAGGGCGTGTGTGCCCACAACAATATCCAGCATCCCCATCTGCAATGAGGCGATCAAGTCCTTGCGTTTGCGCCCGTTGACACTGCCCGTTAACAGACCCACCGTCACACCAAAAGGCTCAAACAGCTTCTGCAAGGAACGCATATGCTGTTCCGCCAGAATCTCAGTTGGCACCATAAGTGCCCCCTGAAAGCCGGAGCGCACCGTCGTATAAAGTGCAATGGCTGCGATCACCGTTTTACCAGAACCTACATCGCCTTGCAGCAACCGATTCATCGCATAGGGTGAACGCATATCATGCAATATTTCAAGTTCCACCTTCTTCTGCGCATCTGTCAACTCAAATGGCAAACTACGTACAAACTCTCGAATCGTCGTATTGTCCGTTGTATGTACCATGCCATCCATTCGGTTTCGATTTAACGCACGAAACGCCTGCATTTTAAGTTGGAACAAAAATAACTCCTCATAGACCATGCGCTGTCTGGCTCGCTGACCTTCCTGATTATCCTGCGGACGATGAATACCTGCGATGGCCTGCTTGCGTGGCATCAGATTATATTTTTTAATCAATGCCTGCGGTAAAATCTCCGGAATCATCTCACCGTACTGAGTCAGCCCCTGGTTAATCGTCTTGCGCATCCATTGCTGCGTGACCTTGCCCGTGACGGAATATACCGGTTGCAGTGTGCCTGAACGTCCATCGCCTTTATCCGGGAATTCCGAATCAGATACGGTAAGCTGCATACGCTTTTGTTCCCATTTTCCGGTAAGCACAATTTCCCGGTTGGGTGTAAGCTGGTCTTTGAGAAAATGGCGGTTAAACCACGTTGCCGTAATCATCCACTCTTCCGTCATAATCTTGCAAGTCAGACGGGACTTTTTACCGTAACGTTGCAACACCGGAACACCCATAACCTGACCTTGTACCGTAATTTTGTCTCCGTCTTTTACCTCACTAAGCGAACGCAGACGATAATCTTCATAACGAAACGGATAATACTCCAGCAAGTCTTTCACACTAGAGATGCCAAAGGCGTGAAGCTCTCCCTCTTTGAGAGCACTCACGCCGTTAATTTGCTTGACTGATATTTCTTCCAAGTTCATATCTAATCCCTCATTCCGGAACAGGCCACATAAAGATAGCAATAACACCGGGCCCCACATGACTGCCAATAACGGCCCCGATATTCGTATAGATCACTTCATTCAATGTAAAATGACCTCGTAACTGTTCCGCACAAGCCTCTGCTGACGCGGGGTCGGCCGTATGACCTACCGCCAGGTTGACTCGCTTTCCAGCCAGATCCCTCTGGAACAGTTCAATAATACGTGCCATAGCCTTTTTATGACCTCTGACTTTCTCTACGGCGTAGATTACGCCTTCTTCATCGATAGACAGGATCGGTTTGATATTTAACAGCGTTCCCAAGATCGCTGAGGCTTTGCCAATCCGTCCGCCTTTCTGCAGATACTCCAGCGTATCCACCAGAAAAAACAGTTTACGGGATTGTTGCATTGCCTCCACAGCAACTGCAATCTCAGTAACAGACTTGCCTTGTTCAGCAAGCTCGGCAGCATGTACAACCATTAGACCATACCCGTAGGAAGCCGATTTTGAATCAATGATTGTTAGATCCGCTTCCCGTTCCAGTAGTGACTTGCCGAGCATCGCCGATTGATACGTACCACTCATGCCCGAAGACAAGTGTATAGATACGATAGGTCGGTCCGGGTTTTCGTCCAGCAAACGCTGGTACACATCCATAAAATCGGTAGGAGAAGGCTGTGAAGTCGTAGGCAGGACTGCGCTCTGCCTTAACTTGTCGTAAAACTGCTCCGAAGTCAGTTCCACTCCATCCGCATAGTTTTCTTCCCCAAACAACACACGCAAGGGAACCACATGTATACCGTATTTACGAACCAGTTCCTCAGGAATATCCGCCGTACTGTCCGTTACAATCGCAACCTTGTGGCTCACAGGCTCTCCTCCTCTTCACATCAAGTGCTATCATGCATGTTTAACAAGTCATTCGTCCAGCGTCTAAAATCGATAGTGATTGGCTTGTGAAACAACCGCAATTAGGACTCTACAGAGAACAGATAATAGTACACGGGCTGTCCTCCCTGATGTACCTCGACTTCCGCGTCAGGATACTGCTCTTCCAGCCATGCAACAAGAGAAGAAGTAATCTCAGCGTCAGCCTCTTCCCCCTCAAGAACCGTAACCACTTCATCTCCGCTCTCCATCATCTGCCCAAGCAGACCTTCACAAGCATGAAGCATGCTCTCATCTGTCGCAACAATTTTGGAGTTATAGATCCCGATATAATTTCCGGCTTTGATATCCAGTTCATCATATTGTGTATCCCGAACGGCATGTGTCACTTGTCCGGACTGCACGCGGCTAATGGCCTCCAGCATCTGTTCACGATTCGTTTCTGCAGACTCATCCTCTTGGAAAGCAAATGCCGCTGCCATCCCTTGTGGAATCGTCTTGCTCGGGATAACGGTAATCCGACGCTCATCCTCCAGCAATTCACGAGCTTGTTCAGCTGCAAGAACGATGTTGGAGTTGTTCGGTAAAATAAAAATTTGATCCGCCGCAATCGAACGAACGGCTTTTACAAAGTCTTCTGTGCTTGGGTTCATCGTCTGACCACCAGACATCACCACATCTACACCCAGACTTTTGAAAATTTCCGCAATGCCGTCACCGGAAGAAACCGCAATAAAGCCATATGGTGCCATTTCATCAGCCGGAAGCACCGCTTCTTCCAATGTGCTTGTCTTCTCATGCGGAATGTCAGCAAAGAGATCAGGTGAAGCTGCAATATCCATGCCTGCGCTCAGCAGGTCCCGGTGCTGTTCACGCATATTGAGAATATGAATCTGTGTAATCTCTCCATACTTCAAAGCCAGATTTAATACATCACCAGGTGTCTTGGAATGCACATGCACCTTAATCACTTCATCGTCAGCAATGATGATGATCGAATCTCCATTTATTGACAACGATTTACGGAACGACTCTTCATCAAATGTTGCTCCTGCATTCTCACCAAGCTCACGATTGATGAAAAACTCCATGTCATACAGGAATTCAATATCTTCTGTTTCCAATCTTGCCTGAGCTGACAAAGGCATCTCGGGCGTAATTACTTGTGCCGCCTTCGTTGCAACTGGCTCGATTGCAGGCGTTTTCACCGGTGTTGCTGCTGAAGAAGCAGATTCTTTTTGCAGTGAGGCACGTGAACTACCGTCTGTTTTCAATAGCACGTCCATAAAACCTTCATAAATATATACAAGACCCTGACCACCCGAATCCACCACACCGACCTGCTTTAAAACAGGCAGCAACTCTGGAGTCATCGCCAGCGCTTCTTTTGCTTTTAATAGAACTTCATTCATTAATTCAGTGATATCATTCGTCCGTCTTGCATAGTAGCTGGCATGTTTAGCCGCTTCTTTAGCTACGGTAAGAATGGTTCCCTCCACAGGTTTAACTACAGCTTTGTATGCTGCGTCAACACCATTTTGCAGGGCGGCTGCGAATTGAATCGTATTCAATTCTTCATAAGGAGCTGCTGAACGGCTGAATCCACGGAACAATTGGGATAAAATAACCCCTGAATTTCCGCGCGCGCCCATAAGCAAGCCCTTCGACAGTATTGCGGCAGCTTCTCCGATGGAAGCAGAGCTCTTTCTTTTGATCTCTGCAACACCAGCAGTCATTGTCAAATTCATATTTGTTCCCGTGTCACCATCCGGCACAGGGAAAACATTCAGGGAATTGACATGTTCTGCGTGCTGCCCTAGTTGTTCCGCTCCGGCGAGAACCATTGCGGTGAAATCTGTTCCATTTAAAGAACGTATACTCAAGTGAGAATTCCCCTTCCTAGCTTGATACACGAACAACTTGCACCAAGAATCAATTTGGTCTGTTCATGCGCTAACGCGGCTGCGTTATTCTTCGTCCATACCTTGTCCGGCACAGGTATATAATACAACATGTCAGCCGGATAAACGGTCTGGGCGGCCGGGCTACCAATATCCTGCATTCTCTGCAACCCGTTATGCGGGCATAGGGATATGCACCGGTATCAGAAGCCGACATGAATGCCGCATGGAGACTGGTGCCAATGATGGAATGCCGCATCTCACAGCGTTGCCAAAAAAGCAAACCTCCAACCTCTACGTACGGTTTTTTCTCCGGCTTCCCGCGGCAACAGCCTATTCATGGCTGTATTATGGACTATTCAACATTGTACTATATTAGACAAGAGAAATAAATAAAGTTTTTGGATCAGTTGACGAAGCTTTTTTGATTATGATATTATATTTAAGTATTGTTTTATGCAGGTTAAGTAATGGAAATGATCCGGCCATGCCGGCTTGAACAACCCATTAGCTACTGAAGCCTGACCTTTAGGATCAGGTAAGAACAATTAAGTCCTTATGGAATGACGTTTGTCTCTCCCAAAGGCACTGGTTATTTTAGGATAGGAGGTGTAATCTATGTCTCGCAAATGTTATGTGACAGGTAAGAAACCGGGCACCGGTAACCACGTATCCCACGCTAACAACCGTAACCGTCGTTCTTGGGGCGTAAACGTTCAGAAGGTTCGTATTCTCGTGAACGGCAAACCAAAACGTGTATACGTAAGCACCCGTGCACTGAAAGCCGGTAAAGTGACTCGCGTATAATCACGCAAAGCTACTATAAATCGGGTAAGCAAAAAGCACCTTGTTCCTTGCAGGTGCTTTTTTGGTGTTCCAAAAAGCACATGTCCAACACACAGGAATGGCCGCCGCATGGCACATCATACAGATCTGGTTCTCCAGATGAGCGTGGAGCCAAAACGGCGGTATTCGACTAACTGTGCTGTTAATCAGATCAGTTCTTTTGAAACGTATTCAGGATCGCCTTTACAAACCCTCCCAAAAACTTCGGCAGTTTGAATGTGTAAAATTTCATACTTCACCCTCCCCATCATGCTCATGCATCCGCCGTATCCTATGCTTCAGGCCTTTTTCACCCAAACACGACAAAAAAGGCTACATGAGAAACCTGCTCATGTAACCATATTTATGCGGAACCTGCTGTCCCTATTCCACAATGACAAGCCTGAGATCAGCCCATTTACGTTTGAGTAGGGATGTACTGATAAACAGCGATCATAAAAACACTCATGAGATAATACAGTATGCTGAAAATGACAAAAGTAATCCGATGTCCCTTCCGATCAAACTTTCGGAAATACATGATAACTACGGCAACGCCAATTAATGATGTGAGCGCATTAAATGGAGCCTGGAGAACTGAAAACAATGCAAGCACCAAGCCCGTAATCATGCTTCCCGCCATTGTCAGCAATGTCTCTTTAAAAGTCATGAATTAACCCTCGTAACTGCTACGAATCTCGGCAATGGCAGCAGCGCGGTCTTCACGTCCGAATACGGCACTACCAGCGACCAGAACATCAGCACCAGCTTCCACAACGAGTGGAGCTGTATCTGCAGCAATACCACCGTCTACCTCGATATGTACGTCATGACGTCCTCTTTCGTTCAGCCATGTACGAATCTGCTTGATTTTGTTCATCGTACCGGAAATAAATGCTTGCCCGCCAAAACCAGGATTCACCGTCATGACAAGAACCATATCTACATCGTCCAGTACTTCCTGAATTGCACTTGCTGGAGTACCAGGATTAAGAGCAACGCCTGCCATAATTCCCTGCTCTTTAATGAGATGAATGACACGGTGCAGATGCACGCACGCCTCAGCATGAACTGTAATCACCGCTGCGCCGGCTTTAGCGAACTCTTCCACGTACCGTTCCGGATTCTCAATCATTAGATGAACGTCAATCGGCAATGTTGTATGAGGTGCAATGGCCTTAACAATAGCAGGACCGAGTGTAATATTAGGAACGAAGTGCCCGTCCATAACGTCAACATGAATCCAATCTCCGCCTGCTGCTTGTGCTTCGGCAACCTCTGCACCTAATTTGGCGAAGTCAGCCGATAATATTGATGGGGCAATTTTAATCATATTAATACCTCCGCTTCTTATCTTTCATTTCTGTCAGGAACTGAACATAATGCTGGTATCGACTTTCAGAGACCAGCCCTTCCTCCTTGGCTGTCAGCACTTTACAGCCTGGTTCATGCGTATGTGTACAACCACGGAACTTACACTGATCAGCAAACTGGGCAAACTCTCGGAAACATGTGGATAATTCCTCCACACCAATCTCCAGAAAGTCCAACTGGCTGAATCCCGGTGTATCCGCAACAAATCCGCCATTATCGAGTGGAATGAGTTCCACATGTCTGGTCGTATGTTTACCGCGCCCAAGACGCATGCTGATTGCACTCGTTTCCAAGGTAAGACCTGGCATCAATGCGTTCAGCATCGATGATTTGCCAACACCAGACTGACCGGAAAACACGCTGATCTTGCCCGCAAGGCGTTCTCTAAGCAGCTCACTGCCTTCTCCAGTCCTTGAACTGGTCGAAATAACCTCATACCCTATCTGCTCGTACATTGTCTTCACTTCAGCCACGATATTCCGATCCTCAGCTTCTGGATCAATCAAATCCTGTTTCGTCAGCACGATAAGGGCATCAAGTCCAGCTTGCTCAATATGCACGAGGAACTTATCCAGGAGATTCAGGTTCATATCGGGCTCTTTGACCGAAAATAGCAAAACAGCCAAGCTGACGTTTGCTACAGGCGGACGAATTAACTCGGTCTCTCGCTTGTGAATCTCATCGACGGTTCCTTCCCCGTTCTCCGTGAGCATGTAGCTTACACGGTCACCAACAAGCGGAGAAGTGCCTCTTTTGCGAAAAATCCCCCTGGCTCTGCATTGAACGGCGGAACCTTCAACCGAAGGAACCCCGTTGTCTTCTACTGGCATGACATAGTAGTAACCACTTAACGCTTTAACGATGATACCTTCTGGCACAGCTCCGTCGCCCTCCTTCAGATGAGTAATATTCTTTCCTTACGTCAGCATAAGCCGTCCTTATGGACGGCCTGATGCGTTGATAACTCCTTTTTTCTTATCCTCTTTATGCTTGCCTGGACCTTTATCCGTCTTCATTGCTGAAGTGTCGCCTTCCTGATTATCCCCTTCTCCATCAGCCGGGGTGGAGTCAGGTTCTTTTTCCTGACCATTATCTACGCTGCCTTCATTGTCGCCATTCCCTGGATCAGGGGTATTGGCTGGCGGTGCTTGCGTGTTCTGTTCAGGGTCGATGGAAGGTACATTCACTGTACCGTTCTTCGCTTCACTGTAAGACACAACATACGTATCCAGGAATTTACCATCACGATAAACAGATACAGCGCCATTTTCATTCGGTGCGAGCACAAGCGGTATGGTCAGGACTTGAGCGGAATTGATTGTACGTGTGCCCCACTCCTGATTTTTGCCGCGTGCATCCTCATAGGTAATACGAATTTTACTATTTTTACCCACTTCTTTTGGTGATACGTTGATGTTAAATGGATACTGCAGTGCTTCAGGAGGGTACCCTGTGCTGATAAAGATCGTAATTTTGTCGCCAGGGCTAACATCCGTCCCAGCTTCCACAGGCCATTGTTGGGTTACTTTACCCTGTTCTACCGTATAACTGGACTCTTCCTGTACCTGTCCGAGCACCAGTCCCTTTTCTTTCAACATTTGTTCCGCTTCACTGCGCGTATGATTTTTCAGATCAGGCATTTTGACCGTTTCAGTTCCCTTGCTTACGGTTAACTCAATCTCAACAGCTTCAGGATCAAATTCTTCATTTACACCAGGCGTCTGGGCAATGACGGAACCTGAAGGTACTTCATTGGAGAAATCGTCCTTACGCTTGATTTGGTCTTCCTTAAGACCAAGCGCAGTCAACTTTTTGACCGCTTCAGCATAAGGCTCCAGCTTAACATCAATCATTTTCACCAATTCTTTTTCCGCGCCAACACTCAGCTGAACCTCAGTGCCCTTTTTGACCACATCGCCTTCATTCCTGCTCTGATCAAAAACAATGCCTGGGTCTACATTTTCTTTGTACTGTCGAATGACTTCATTGCTCACCACCAAACCCTGTTCTTCCAACAGTTGGCGGGCTTTTTCTTCTGTCTGGTTAACTACATTAGGTACGGTTACCTCAGGTACAACAAGCATACCTTTGACATACCATACCACCCCAACCATAGCGACCAGAAGAAGAACAGTCAAGGATATGATGAGCGTTGGTTTTTTCCAGTTTTTCTGCTTCGATTTACCTGCGCTTTGTTCCTGATCTGTTTCCATCACAGGCACCGCTCCAGTAGACTTCATTCCACGCGGTTCCGGTTTGATGGCTGGCATTACGCGCGTCTGATCAATATCATCCTCATCCGGAAAATCAACCTTGGACTCATTGCGGCGCTCTGGCATGAGACATGTTTCCAGATCATGCTGCATTTCTTTCGCAGATTGGTATCGCTCCTGCGGATTTTTACGCATGGATTTCAGAATGACATTTTCCACACTTTGCGGAATGAGCGGATTGAATTTGCGTGGTTCATCAAACTCTTCCTGCAAATGTTTCAAGGCTACACTAATCGGACTTTCCCCGAGAAATGGAAGCTGTCCTGTAAGCATTTGATAAAGTACAATTCCAAGAGAATATAAGTCCGACTTCTCCCCAGTCACAATACCCTTGGCATGCTCTGGTGAGAAATAATGCACTGAGCCCACGACAGAGCCAGTCTGTGTGATCGTTGTAGAGGTAACAGCACGCGCGATCCCGAAATCTGTTACTTTTACCCGGCCATTCCGGCCAATTAATATGTTATGCGGTTTAATGTCCCGGTGAATAATCTGATTATGATGGGCGTGATCCAGTGCATCCGCGATCTGAGAAGCAATGTGTACCGCTTCGTCGACCTGCAAAGGCGCACGTTCCTTAATAATTTCATTTAGATTTTTGCCTTCAACGTACTCCATAACAATATAATGAACGTCATCTTCCTGACCCACATCATAAATGCTGACGACATTAGGATGTGAGAGCGATGCAGCTGATTGTGCCTCTCTCCGGAAACGGCGAATAAACTCTTCATCATGAACAAACTGTTGTCTGAGCACTTTAATTGCCACATTTCGATTTAAGAGCAAATCCTGGGCTTTGTAAACCAGAGCCATGCCGCCACCACCGACACGCTCAATGACTTCATAGCGTCCGCCTAGCTGATGCCCAATCATGACTCACACCCCGTTTCCACCTGTGGGGCGTCTTGCTGCTGAGGCTCAAATAAAGCGACAGTGATATTATCGTCTCCTCCAGCAAGCAATGCCAGCTGTAGCAGTCGATCTGCACGATCTTCCAGTGGAAGGTCAAGGTTGCCTGCAACCTGAATAATCTGCTCATTGCTGACCAGGTTACTGAGTCCGTCACTGCAGAGAAGCAGTACTTCCCCCTCTTCCAATCGAACAGCGTCCATATCCACCTTCACTTCAGCATCTGTGCCAAGTGCACGGGTAAGCACATTGCGACGTGGATGGTGAGATACGTCCTCCTTGCTAATCTGACCATTTTTGTACAATTCATTCACCAGTGTGTGGTCTTCGGTCAGCTGGAATACTTCCTTACCTGCAATTTTGTATGCACGGCTGTCCCCGATATGTCCAATCACACCTTCCGCATCATTTAACAGAGCGGCGACAACTGTCGTCCCCATATTATGATACTTATCGTCCGTGGATGCTGTGCGGAATATGACTTCATTCGCATGAAGAATCGCATCGCTAAGCGCAGCTGACAGGGAAGCATGGGACAAACCTGGCTCAAGTGTTGCCAGATCCTGTACCAACGTCTCCACTGCAAGGCGGCTTGCCGTATCACCAGCAAGATGTCCACCCATGCCGTCTGCAACGATTCCCAGAATATATCCTGTATCCAGATTCCGAATCCAGGCTGAATCTTCATTCACCGAACGTACTCGTCCGATATGGCTCACATGAACTGTTTTGATCAAAACGCTCTCACCTCAACTCCATATGCTTTGCACGAAGCTGGCCGCAAGCGGCAGCAATATCATGTCCCTGTTCACGGCGAATCGTTACATTAACACCCTGTTCCGAGAGAATTCTCTGGAAGTTAAAAATATCACTTCTTGATGTTCTAACATATTTGCGCTCAGGCACATGGTTAACCGGGATCAGGTTGACATGGCATAACATGTTTTTGAGCACACTTGCCAGTTCTGCCGCATGCTCCGGCTGGTCGTTCACACCGCCGATCAATGCGTACTCAAACGTAATTCTTCGGCCTGTCTTGGCCAGATAATAACGGAGAGACTCCATCACATCATCAAATGGGAAACGACGGTTCACCGGCATCAGTTTCGAACGCAAGGCATCATTTGGTGCGTGAATCGAAATAGCCAGATTGATTTGCGTGTCTTCATCTGCAAACTTGTAGATGTTCGGCACGATTCCACTTGTAGAGACAGTGATATGACGCTGACCAATATTCAGACCTTTTTCGTGAATCATAATCCGTAAAAACGTCATCGTTGCTTCATAGTTTTCAAATGGTTCACCCGAACCCATGATCACGATGCTGCTGACGCGTTCACCGCGCTCATCCAGAATTTTCTGAGCCTGTACAACCTGAGCAACGATCTCCCCGGCTGTCAGGTTACGTTTCAGTCCCCCGAGCGTGGATGCACAGAACGTACAACCAATCCGGCAACCAACCTGTGTTGTTACACAGATGCTGTTCCCGTAGTTATGTTTCATAATAACCGTTTCAATCGCATGATCATCATGCAGACCAAATAGGAATTTCACCGTGCCATCCTTGGACTCGAACTTCGTAATTTCCTTAAGAGTTACGAATTCAAACTGCTCTGCGAGCTTCTCGCGTAGCGTCTTGGAGAGATTTGTCATTTCACTAAAATCATTTACACGTTTCACATAAATCCAGTCAAAGATCTGACCGCCGCGAAACGCTGGTTCCCCGTTCTCCACAGCCCATTGCTGCAGTTGCTCCAGGGAAAAATCGTATATAAAAGGTTTCATTTTGTTTTCAACACCTATTCCTTTTTTCTTTTCATTTGCACTTCTTTTGCTTTCCATCGTTTTACTGCATTCGTCCTATTCTATCACAAACGGCACTTTACATCCATGTATACCCTGGAGACCCGTTCTTCATGCATTATAACATCTCACTGTTACCATCGCATCCTGACATCGTTTTATAAACGAGTTAGTAATCACCAAGTGGCCTCTCACAAAGAAATCCGCCGAGGGTTTTCCTCGGCGGCCTTCCTTTAGTGCTCTATTAAACGTTTAATTGACCGTTTTTGTCAACCTTGCGATGTAGAAACCGTCACTGTGAGCGTATTGTGGCAAAATCTGAACACCACCATTCACAGCCTTCCATTCCCTGCTTCCTGGCTGTGACCATGCGGATGTTTCGATAGCCTTATACTCTGGATGACGATCCAAAAAGTCCGCTACCATATCCTCGTTCTCTGCCGATTCAATGGTACACGTGCTGTATACCAAAATGCCACCCGGTTTGAGCAATGGCGCAACGCAATCCAGAAGTTCTCGTTGCAAACTGGAGATATCTTCGATGTCGGATGAGGATTTAGTCCACTTCACATCCGGCTTGCGACGAATGACTCCTAGACCTGAGCAAGGTGCATCCAGCAAAATCCGGTCAAACGAAGACTCGGCATATCGCTTGTCTAGATCAAGCGCATCCCCGGTTACCGCATCAATGCAGCTTAATCCAAGACGTTCAGCCTGATCCAAAATAAGCTCGCGTTTATGGGCATGAACATCGTTAGCTATAATGCGTCCACGGTCCCGCATTTTCTCTGCGATATGAGCTGTCTTGCCGCCAGGTGCTGCACAACAGTCCAGCACCTTTTGTCCCTCTTCCGGCGCTACGGCTTCGGCGACCAGCATAGAACTTTCGTCCTGAACCGAGAAAAGCCCATCGCGGTACCAGGACGTTAGAGCCATATTGCCACCGCTTCGAACCAGAATGCCATCTGGGCTAAGATGCGAAGCTTCAACCACAGCTCCCGAGCTTACCATTTCCTCCATCAGCTTGTCCCGTGTTGTCATCGTCGTATTCACACGTATACTCACTGCTGGAGGTTCATTATTCGCACGACAGATGGCCTCAGTTGTCTCTTCCCCATATTGAGCAATCCACCGCTCCACCATCCACAGCGGGTGAGAATGCTCCAGTGAGATCCGTTCAGCTACCGGCAGATGCGAGGGAACATGCAACTGCTCCTTGTTTCGAATCATATTCCGCAGCACACCGTTAACCATACCTGAGATTCCCTGATGACCAAGTTTCTTAGCCAGGTTCACTGCTTCGCTGACGACGGCATGTTCCGGAATTCGATCCAGGTAGATCAATTGATACGCACTGATCCGAAGCAAACTACGCACCCAAGGCTGTAACTTTGCTGTTCCTTTGGCAACAAAACGCTCCAGATAATAATCAAGCGTGTTTCGTCTTGCAATCGTTCCATATACCAGTTCCGTAGCGAGTCCTGCATCAGCAGAACTAAGATCTGCTTCTTTGAGACGGCGGTTCAGTTCCAGATTGCTGTATGCTCCGTCCTGCTCCACCGCACTCAGTACCTTGACAGCGAGTGCACGAGCAGATGTCTTCGGTTTCTGCGAACGATCATGAGTCTGGCTTCCCTTAGCAGAAGAACCTTTGCTAGTCTGACGAAGATTCGCGGGGCCTCCTGCGTTTCCGTTGCCTGCTCCTTTGCGTTCTTTTCCTGAAGAATGTCCTGATCTTGAAGTACTCATCGCAGCACCATGCCAGGTTTCAATGTTCCACCGCGAGCAAAGTCAGCGGCTTGCATTACTTTTTTGCCAGCAGGTTGGACTTCCGTTAGCCACAAAGAACCATTACCTGTCTTGATTTCAATACCTGATTTGTTCAATTGCAACACGGTTCCCGGCTCGGCTTGTCCAGCATCTGAAACAGATGAAGCTTCATTCGCCACCTGATCTGGATTGCACGCAGCCCAAACTTTAAATACCTGTTCATCCCACATCGTGAATGCACCCGAAAAAGGAACAAGACCACGAATCTGATTGAACAATTCACGGGATGTACGATTCCAGTCCATCTTCTCGTCTTCCCGTGTCAGATTACGAGCATAGGAAGCTTCCTCATCATTCTGTGGAACAGCTGTCGTTTCGCCTGCGATGAGACGTGGCATCTCCGCTTGGAGCAACTTGGAGCCGGCCTCACTTAATTTGGCAAACATCGTGCCGGATGTATCTTCATCCGTGATTGGTACTTCCACACGAGAGATCATATCCCCGGTATCCAGACCTTCTGCCATATACATCAACGTGACCCCTGTGACGGATTCTCCGTTAATGATAGAACGTTGTATCGGAGCTCCTCCGCGATATTTAGGCAGAAGAGATCCATGCACGTTCACACAGCCGCGAACCGGCATATCCAACACCGCTTTGGGAAGAATCTGTCCAAATGCGGCAGTGACGATCAAATCCGGTTTCCATTCCGCAAGGCGGGCTACCGCTTCCGGATCACGAAGTTTGACAGGCTGAAACACCGGCAGACCGTGGCGTTCAGCTGCGGCCTTAACCGGTGTAGGTGTAAGCACTTTTTTTCTTCCCTGCGGTTTATCCGGCTGTGTTACCACGCCTACCACATGGTATCCTTCCGCCATCAACATATCCAGAGAAGGAACGGCAAATTCAGGTGTTCCCATAAAGACAATATTCAAATCGATCACTCCTTAATTGCGACGCGGTCCAGTTTGCTCTGGGGTAATTTCATATACTTTTTCAGCGATATCTGTGAAGAGCACACCGTCCAAATGGTCAATTTCGTGCTGAAACGCACGGGATAGCAAACCGGTTCCTGTAATAATCAACTCTTTACCTTCACGATCGAGACCTTTAACGGTCACTGTCTCAAAACGACGAACATCACCGTTAATTCCAGGAATACTCAGACATCCTTCAGGTCCGAACTGTTCTCCTTCACTGGAAATGATCTCCGGGTTAATCATTTTGATCAGCCCTTGCTCATCTCCTGCATCAATCACAATCAAACGTTTCAAAATACCGACTTGCGGAGCTGCAAGACCTACCCCTTCTGCGTCGTACATCGTGTCTGCCATATCATCAAGCAACTTTTGCACATTAGGTGTAACTTTGGTAACTTCCTTGGCTCTTTTGTGAAGCACCTCATCTGGTTCTTTAACGATAATACGAATCGACATGTTGTAAGCACCTTCCCAATTCTCATCATAGTTTCTAGTCAATAATCTCTATTTCGTTGTTCATTTAATCTATGTTTATACCGCTTGTTCACATCCACATTTTCGCATCAAAATGCTATAAAATGTCTACATTAACATCTGCGGATCTACATCAAGGCTAATGAGCAGCTTCTGGGCCTGAACATCATCGTCCATGTGCCGGGCCGTTGCCAGAGCCAGACCGATGGCATCCACATCCCCACGCCATTTTATCATACATTGGAATCGGTATCTATTCTTGATCCTTGGAATTGGAGAAGCTACAGGCCCAAGCACATCAAAGGCTTCGTTACTGAAACGGTCCAGACTGCCCAGCCATCCATCAGCATTCGCCTTTTCTTTCAGCAATCGGGTATAGTTTTCAGCCAATCGAATCAGTACAGGAAGTTGTTCATGGGAGAAGGTTACCAGAATCAGGCGACAGTATGGCGGATACTGTAAATTTCTCCGATGTAGCAATTCCTCCTTCACAAAGGATACATAGTCATGCTGGCTTGCGTGTCCAATGGAGTAGTGTTCTGGCGTGTAAGACTGTACAAATACTTCACCCGGTAATTGATGACGACCCGCTCGGCCTGCCACTTGTGTCAGCAGTTGGAAGGTTTTCTCGGCAGCACGGAAATCAGGCAAGTTAAGAGCTGAATCCGCGGTGATGACTCCAACGAGCGTCACATCAGGGAAATCGAGCCCCTTGGCAACCATCTGGGTTCCAAGTAACACATCGGCTTTTTTCTCCCGAAACTGTTTTAACAGCTTCTCATGCGCGCCTTTCTCCGTTGTTGTATCCACATCCATACGGATTACCCGTATCCCTGGAAACAGCTTGGCCAGTTCCTCTTCAACCCGTTGCGTTCCTGTACCAAAGTAGCGAATATGCTCACTTCCACAATCCGGGCACGTTTCGGGCGCCGCTTCTGCATACCCGCAATAGTGACAGCGTAAATTGTTGGAACGCTGATGATATGTCAAAGAGATGTCACATTCAGGACAGCCCGCCACATATCCACAGCTTCGGCACATCACAAAGGTTGAATATCCGCGCCGATTCAGTAGCAGCACCGTCTGTTCTCCGCGCTCCAAGCGCTCTTCCAACCCTTTGTGTAACGCTCTGCTGAACATGGAACGATTGCCATCCTTCAGTTCTTCACGCATATCGATGATTCTTACAGCTGGCAGATTGTTGCCAAGCGCCCTTGTAGGCATTTCAAGCAAGAGAGGAGCAAAATCATCATTGCTTTGCGAACGCGCAGCATAATAACTTTCCAGCGAGGGCGTGGCTGAACCCAGAACCACCACGGCCTGATGTTGTTGCGCTCTTTTGACAGCTACATCACGCGCATGGTATTTCGGCGTTTCTTCCTGTTTATAGGAAGTCTCATGTTCTTCATCCATAATAATCAGTCCCAGACGGCTGAACGGAGCGAACACCGCAGAGCGCGCACCAATCGCTACCTTCACCTGACCCTCCCGGATTTTGCGCCATTCATCATAACGTTCACCGCCGGAAAGACGACTGTGCATGACCGCAACCTGATCACCAAAACGTCCTTTGAAGCGCTCCACCATCTGTGGAGTAAGAGCAATCTCCGGCACCAGCACGATGGCCTGTCTGTTCTGATTGATGCACTGCTGAATCGTCTGCAGATATACTTCCGTTTTACCGCTTCCGGTAACGCCATGCAAAAGAAACACACCATGACGCTGTTCCTGCAACCGGCCGTTGATACTGCTGTATACGCCTTGTTGCTCGTCTGTCAATTTCAGTGGTTCTGTCGGTTTAAAACGTCTGCCCTGATACGGATCACGGAACACTTCTACATCCTCTGTTACAACCAAGCCTTTTTCCTCAAGCCCCTTGATCGTTGCTGCCGAAACTTGAAGCGTAGACAATACTTCCTTCAAAGGCATGGGCAGCAAATCCTTCATTTCCAGCAAAAAAGAAAGAATTTCCTTCTGCCGTTGTGCTTTTGACGGGAACGAAGACAACGCTTCTTCCGCGACAGCGATATCCACAGCCAGATTCACGGACTTCATCGTTTTTTTATTCAGCTTATCCTTAATCGCCTGACTTTCCAAAAGCACACCGCCGAGCAACAGCTTTTTGATCAAGGCTGCATGGTTGGGGTATTTTCGGCTTAATTGTTGCAGCGGAACCTGCCCACGGCTTTTGACAAAACGGATAATATCCTGCTTTACCTTCTCGGTTGTCGATTCCTCTCCCCACATAAACAGAACGTCCTCGTTAGAAGATTCACCTCCAACATGTCCATCTAGTGCATCACCTAGCGAAATGTAGCGCTCCGCTTTTCCTTTCAGCGCGGTTGGCACCATCACTTGCAAGGACAGAATCCGATTGCTCGCATATCGCTCGCTCATCCATTCCGCCAGTTCCACCAGATCCTTCGATAGTGGCGGCACGATATCCAGTAGCTCCTGAATAGGTTTTAGCTTAAATGATTCTTCTCCCGTACGGGGAACCAGATCAACGACGAACCCTTGCACGGTGCGATGTCCAAAAGGTACACCTACCCTGCTCCCCACCTCAATCCATTCCTTCATGGAGTCGGGCACCAGATAATCAAAAGGCCGGTCGGTCTGCTTCACAGGCACATCGACAATGACCTTGGCAATCTCCATCTTCTAATTCCTCCCGGCAATGCGCTCCGCCGCAATTCGGAGCAAACGATGTGCCACTTCTTCCTTGGACATCAGCTCAAGCTCCTCTACCAACCCATCACGGTCATAAATATGCACCGCATTGGTGTCTGTTCCAAATCCTGCTCCCGAACGGGTGACATCATTGGCTACGATCAGATCACAATTTTTCCGTTCCAGTTTCTCACGTGCATACATCTCGAGCGACTGGGTCTCGGCAGCAAAACCAATCAAATACTGATGGGTTTTCCGTTTACCCAGCGTCTCCAAAATATCTATATTTTTCACAAGTTCGAGCGACAACGTGTCGCCTTTTTTCTTGATTTTTTCCATGTAAACTTCTTTCGGGCGATAATCAGCCACAGCGGCTGCCTTAATGACGATATCCGCACCATCCCACTCACGGGATACTGCCTCATACATGTCCTGGGCAGACTGTACAGGTATGATCTCTACATTTTCTGGCGGCTGTGCCTGTGTATTCCCCATAACAAGCTTCACATCAGCCCCAAGATCCCGTGCAACAGTGGCGATGGCAAATCCCATTTTTCCGGATGAATCATTCGTAATATAACGAACCGGATCAATGCGCTCGATCGTACCGCCAGCGGTAACCACGACCTTTTTACCATTTAAGAGCGAATCCTGCCCTAACATCACGCTGTGCAACGACTCTTGAGTTCCTGGCTGCGCACCACCTTGTGCAACAGTTGTAAACCAGGTCTGTTCTGAAGGTTTTACCGATACCGCACCACGCTGTGCAAAAAAACGCTCTACCACATCCACAATGGTCTCCGGTTCTTCCAGGCGCCCCTTGCCTACATATCCGCAAGCCAGAAGTCCTTCACCCGGTTCAATCATCAATGTGCCCCGTTCAGCCAGCAGATTCATATTGTGTTGCACCGCCGGATGATCATACATGTGCACATTCATGGCAGGAGCAATCATCACTGGTGCAGTAGTAGCAAGCAGGGTCGTAGTTAGCATATCGTCAGCCATCCCGTGTGCCATCTTGGCAATGACATTCGCTGTTGCCGGAGCGACCAGCACCAAATCAGCCATGTCTGCGAGATTAATATGAGAGACCACCGCTGGCTCACGTTCATCGAATGTATCTGTATATACTGCGTTTCGGGTCAACGTTTGCAGCGTTAATTCGGTAATAAACTGTGTCGCCGAAGCGGTCATGATGACGTGAACATCCGCTCCCTTTTGCACCAGTTTGCTGCATAATGTTGCTGCTTTATAAGCTGCAATGCCCCCTGTTACGCCAAGCACGATTTTTTTACCGTTCAACATGTTCAATATCCCCCGATAATGTTAAGACATCAATACAAGTTCAATACAAGTTCATCTATATGATCAAGGCTTATTCGTAAAAAAATAACAACCTTTCGGTTGTCAAAATGATTTCGGCTATCGCCGTATGCAGTTGAAGAGCAGCCCTGGGGCTTACTCTTCTTCTTCGTCCTGCCCTTTAATCACAACAAGGTGATCACCATAAATCTCTTCCAAAGCAACGCCAACCTGTTTATGGGACTTTGCGTTTCTCAGCTCTGTTTTTTCGCCTTCACGAAGCTGTCTCGCACGGCGGGAAGCAGCAACAACCAGGGAATACTTGCTGTCAACTTTGTTCATCATTTCATCAATTGAAGGATACAGCATATTAACAAAACACCTCTTTGCTTTAGTATAATCACAAGTTGCCGCCGGACAGAACCTGATGTTGCGTGTCCTCACGTAGAAGCAGCAGTCCAGAATGAACCTCAACCTTAACATGATATGACAACTGCCCCATGAATATCGCTGTACGCGGCGGCAAAAGGGATTATTTATTGATCTTACAATGTTCGGCGATAATGATGCTTTCTATTCGTTTGCAAGCCGAATCAATCTCATCATTAACCACGGCATAGTCATAGTGCTCGAGCAGATTGATCTCATCGACTGCTACAGACATCCGGTGATCAATCGTCGCTTGACTTTCCGTGCCCCGTCCTTGAATACGATCCTTCAACTCATCCAAAGAAGGAGGAAGCAGGAAAACAAAAATTCCTTCAGGGAATTTCTCCTTCACTTTAAGTGCACCCTGAACCTCAATCTCCAAGATAATATCTCGGCCTTCGTTGATCGTTTTCTCCACAAAATTACGCGGAGTGCCGTAATAATTGCCCACATACTCTGCATGTTCCAGCAGTTGATCCTCGGCAATCATTCTCAAAAACTCATCATGAGAGTGGAAAAAATAGTTCACTCCATGCTCTTCACCCAAACGTGGCTGACGAGTGGTTGCTGAAACCGAATAAGTCAGATTCGGCACCCGTTGGCGCAACGCACTGCATACTGTACCCTTCCCGACCCCAGATGGGCCGGACAACACTATCAGTAATCCCTTAGACATATTACACTCCATTTTATTCGTCGTTATCATCATCTTTCGAGGAAAGACGATGGGCGACCGTTTCAGGCTGAACTGCAGACAGAATAACATGATCACTATCCGTAATGATTACGGCACGTGTACGTCTTCCATACGTTGCATCAATCAGCATGTGACGATCTCTAGCCTCTTGTATAATTCTCTTGATCGGCGCCGATTCCGGACTCACGATGGATATAATCCGGTTCGCCGATACGATGTTACCGAATCCAATGTTAATGAGTTTGATTGCCATAATCAGGTTCTTCCCCCTATACATGCGACTCTTTTGCCGAAATTTAGCCGTTCATTCGATGTTCGCCGCTTGCTCACGAATCTTCTCCAGCTCCGCTTTCATCTCGACAACACGGTTCACCAGAGCCAAGTGGTTGGCTTTTGATCCAATCGTATTAACCTCGCGATTCATCTCCTGAATCAGGAAGTCCAACTTGCGGCCTACCGATTCCTCGCTCTTCAACAATTCTCTACATTGTCCAAAGTGGCTGAGTAAACGCGTAAGCTCCTCTTCAATGTTGGAACGATCAGCAAAGACTGCGATTTCCATACCCAATTTATGCTCATCAAAAGGGAAAGAGCCGTCCTCCTGTAACTCCGTAAGACGCTGTCTCAACTTGTTGCGGTAATCGCTCACCACAGTGGGTGCAAGTGCAAGCATCTCGGTGTGTAGTGACTCCAGACGGGTAATCCGCCGTTCCAGATCATTGGCCAGATGAAGACCTTCACGAGCGCGCATCTGCTCCAAACTGGACAGAGCTTCGTTCAACCCAGCCTGCAGAACCTGCTCCCACTCGTCTTTTTGTTCCTCTTGGATGGGGCTTGTCCCATCCGGTTGAACCATGACATCCGGCAAACCTAGCATATCCACAATACTTGGCTTGCCCTGCATTCCAAATTGAGACTCAAGCCGCTCTGCAGCCTGCAGATAGGCCCTGACCGCCTGCTCATTCAGAACAGCGGGGAGAGCCTGGTCTTCCTCTTTTTCTTTCATTACATAAACATCAATCCGCCCACGCTTCAAGCGGCCCTGTACGATCTTTCTCAAACCATCTTCATAATACGTCCACTCTCTCGGCAAACGCATCATCACTTCGCAATAACGATGATTGACTGATTTGATCTCCAATTGTACCTTGTAGCCGCCAAAATGAAAGGCGGATTGACCGTATCCGGTCATACTGAATGACATCGGCATCACATCCGTTTTACTATTGTAATTGATTATTAGGGTTGAAACAAGTAGGACATTGATGCTCCGATTTCTCCCAGACGTATTGAGTCAGTTCTGCCGTCATGCCATAGAACATAAACGGAGTCATCAGATAGATGCCCTTGAAGTGCTCTGTAGCTACATCCAGTAGCTCTTTTGCAATCGTCACTCCCATGGCACGCCCCTCTTCACCTTCCAGTCCTGCCATCCGTGAACGCACTTCATCGGAAAGCTGGATACCTGGAACCTCATTGTGCAGATACTCTGCGTTTCGGCCGCTTGCAAGTGGCATAATACCGATGAAAATAGGAATGTCCAGATGTTTGGTTGCCTCACGCATCGCCACGATCAATTCCGGATCATACACCGGCTGAGTCATAATATAGTCTGCCCCGGAGGCAATTTTCTTCTCAAGCCTTTGTACCGCTTTGTCCAGATGTTTCACGTTCGGGTTGAAGGCCGCTCCAATAACAAAGCCGGCTTTCTGTTTCAACGGTTTACCCGAAAAGGCTACACCATCATTCAGTTGTTTAATCATTCTTATGATTTCAAACGATGTCAAATCGTACACGGAGCTTGAACCAGGCAAGTCACCAAACCTTGCAGGGTCGCCCGTAACGGCAAGCACATGGTTAATGCCGAGTGCATCAAATCCCATCATATGGGATTGAGTTCCGATCAAGTTACGGTCACGGCAGGCAATATGCACAAGTGCACGAAGTCCTGTGCGATCCTGCACCAGATGTCCGAGTGCCATATTACTCATACGTGTTACAGCAAGGGAGTTGTCAGCAAGCGTAAGGGCATCCGCCCCTGCCGCTTTCAATGTTTCGGCACCCTTCATAAACTTGGCAATATCCAGATCACGCGGGGGATCAAGCTCTACAATGACCGTGTGGCGTTGTTTGACCAGATCAACAATGGTTGGCTGGCCCCCTCGTCCTGCGCGTTCATCCACATTCTCATGAAGTACAATGCGTGACGTAATCTCGGCAGGATCAGGTTCAGCAATCGGCTGAGGTACGTAATCCGCAAGCGCTTCTTTAATCGCAGTGATGTGATCCGGCGTTGTACCGCAGCAACCGCCGATAATACGTGCACCAAGATCCGCAAACTGTATTGCAGTCTGACCAAAGTACTCTGGTGTTGCACCGTAACGGAACTGACCATCCACATAGTCCGCCGCACCCGCATTCGGATATACGGACATCGGAACACCGATACGTCCAGAAACGGTTTCCATCGCACGCATGATCCCGTTCGGACCAGACCTGCAATTGAAACCGATGACGTCAGCCCCCTGTTCGCGCATGATACGAAATGCTTCAGGCATCGTGTAACCGTCCAGCGTATGGCCTACATCCTCTACCGCGAATTGTCCAATCACAGGCAGGTCGCTCAGCTTGCGGGCCTGCAAAAGAGCGATATCCATCTCTTCGATATCATAGAACGTTTCAAGCAAGATGCCATCTACGCCTTCGTCTAGTAACGCAAAAATCTGCTGTTGATAGAAGCGTTTCAATTCACTAGTAGACACATTTGTCCGTTTGCCGCCGCGAATCGAACCTACTGCACCCAGAACGTAGCCCTCTGCCCCTGCCACTTCTTTCGCGATGCGTACGCCCGCACGGTTCACATCCTCCACTTTGGACTCTAGCCCAAATTTAGACAACTTGTCAAAGTTAGCCGAGTACGTATTGGTCTCGAATATATCCGTGCCTGCATCACGATAACGACGATGCACATCAGCCACAACTTCAGGTGAAATTAAGTTCAACTCTTCATAAGATATCCCTACCGGAAATCCCATTTGATATAGAAATGTCCCCATGGCCCCATCCCCAACAAGGACACGTTGCTTCATCGCTGTACGTAAATCTGCCTTCATCCCGTTTCCCCCCGCCTGACTGTGATCGTTTTCATACTAATGTAACACAAAAAATGCTTAAAAACGAAGAAAAACACAGGTATTTACTGTATGTCCGACTCCAGTGGACATTCCTGCGAAATATGTGCTGAATTCGTCCTTGATGACCGGACAGCATGTAACATCTTGTCTAATTTGGATAAAAAAAGAGGCCCTGCAGGCCTCTTCCGTGTAACCTTCTACTTTTTTTCAAGAAACTATGAAGTAAATCCTTTGAAAACAACTTCGGCTGGTCCCGTCATATAGACGTGGTTATCCGCCTCGTTCCACTCAATGTTCAGATCCCCGCCTTTAAGGCTAATTACCGCAGTACGATCTGTATGACCATTCAGTACAGAGGATACCAGCGTTGCACAAGCGCCTGTTCCGCAAGCCAGTGTCGGACCAGCGCCACGCTCCCATACACGCATGTCTACATACCCGCGGTCGCGTACCGTTGCGAATTCAACATTAATTTTTTTCGGGAACATCGGGTGAACCTCAAGCAATGGCCCCCATGTTGTCAGATCAAAATTCACCGCATCCTCGACATAGATGACCGCGTGAGGGTTGCCCATAGACACCGCTGTGAATTTGAATGCATGTCCATTCGCTTCAATGTTGTGATTGACCACCGGATTCGCATCCACTGTGGTAGGTACTTGAAGACCATCCAGAATCGGCTCGCCCATGTCTACCCTTACGGTCTCTACCTTGCCATCCCGGATATTAAGAGTTACAGGTTGAACCCCTGCACCAATCGTTTCAATCGTAATCTGCTCGCGATCAACATGCCCATGGTCATATACATACTTGGACACACAACGGATCGCGTTGCCGCATTGCTCCGCTTCAGAACCGTCCGAGTTCATGATGCGCATCTGAAAATCCGCCTTCTCCGAAGGCAGTATATAAACCAGACCATCTGCTCCGATACCGAAGAACCGATTGCACCATTTTACCGCAAGTTCAGCCGCATCTGCTGGAAGCTGTTTTTCACCAAATACAACGATAAAGTCGTTGCCTAGTCCGTGCATTTTCGTAAATTCCATATCTTGCCCACTCCTTTTGGCAGTCTTCCGCCAAAGCTTTATAGTTTATTTATAGCTAATCTTCATATCATGCGCACAAAGCATACAAAAAAAGCTATCCTGCAAAATATCAAAGCTTTCGCTTTGAATCATTTTGAGGATAGCATATCGAAACGAGATATTAAAAGCTATTGATTTTATGCTGAAAACTTTGTACTTTTCGGTACGAAGCGTCCAGGACCGCCCATGCGGCGACGATTCCGGCGACCACCCCAGACACTGCCAGCCCCCATAAGGAATGTTGGAATGCCTGCGGCTACGATACAGATCGCCCATTCACGCAGACCGAGAGGTACCGTTTTGAAGATGGGTTGCAACGGTTCCACATACATTACCACCAGCATCAGCACAACCGATGAGATAACAGCCAGAACGAGATATTTATTCTGCAACGGATTGCGGTGGAAGATCGAACGGGAACTACGGCAGTCAAACACATGAATCAACTGGGCAAGCACCAATGTAGCAAAAGCGACGGACTGAGCTTTGAGTAGCTGACCAGGATGATCCGGTGCAGCCTGAAGTGTCAACCAGAAGGCACCGAGCGTGCATAATCCGATTAATACACCGCGGCTAATGATTTTCCAGCCCAGCCTGCGTGCAAAAATATTTTCCTTTGCGCCGCGAGGTTTGTGCTCCATCAAATCTTTTTCCGCCTGATCCACCCCGAGCGCCATCGCTGGCAAACCATCGGTCACCAGGTTTACCCATAGAATCTGGATTGGCACGAGTGGCAACGGCAAGCCCATCATCATGGCAAAGAACATCGTTAAAATCTCGCCGACATTCGAAGCCAGCAAATAACGGATAAACTTGCGAATGTTCTCATAGATGTTACGCCCTTCTTCAATAGCCGCCACAATGGTGGAGAAATTATCATCACTCAAAATGAGAGATGAAGCTTCCTTTGTCACATCCGTTCCCGTGATGCCCATGGCAATCCCGATATCCGCAGCCTTGATCGCAGGTGCATCGTTGACGCCGTCCCCAGTCATCGCGACAACGTGTCCTTTGCGCTGCAACGATTTGACGATACGCAATTTGTGCTCAGGCGAGACTCTGGAGAACACATAGATATCATTGACCGTTTTATCCAATTGTTCATCCGTCATGCCTGCCAGTTGCTGCCCGCTTAACGATGCTCCTCCGCGCGGGAGAATACCCAGCTGATGAGCGATCGCTTCCGCTGTTGTTCCATGATCTCCCGTGATCATCACTGTCCGGATGCCCGCTTTGCGGCATGTCGCAATGGCATCACGAACTTCACGGCGAGGTGGATCGATCATGCCAGCAAGCCCAACAAATACAAGCTGGCTTTCAGCTGCATGCTCGTCAGCCACATGTTCCTTCGGCTTGACTTCACGATAGGCCATACCAAGAACTCGCAGAGCGTTACCAGCCATACTTTCGTTGGCAGCCATCACTTTCTGGCGCAGTGTGCCGGTGAACGGAACCACCTTACCTTCCCACAAAATGTAACTGCAATGCTCAATCAGTACATCAGGCGCTCCTTTGGTATACACCATACGCCCACCTTGATGTTTGATCATAACAGACATCCGTTTTCGCTCGGAATCGAACGGGAATTCCTGCTCTCGATCGTATAATTCCTTGAGTCCTGCAGGAGTAAGACCCATTTTAGAAGCCATGGCTACCAGTGCACCCTCTGTCGGGTCCCCTTTTAACTCCCAGAGCACTTGGTTAGCACTAACTTGCTCCTCCTCCTGCTGGCCGTTCTTCCGGCCTTTCTTGCTCTCTTTTTTGGACTCTTTACTCTTTTTCTTGCTGGCTGGATCGTTTACAATCGTCTCGACAATACTGGCATTGTTACAAAGTGCACTGATCTGTAGCATTCTTCGTAAGGACTGGTCATTTTTCAGGTCGAGTATTCGATCATTTTCCAACATATGACCTTCTGGTGCATAACCGTCTCCAGTCACCTTAATGCTGCGCCCTTCAAGCCACACGTTCGTTACCGTCATTTTGTTCTGTGTCAGTGTACCTGTCTTATCCGAGCAGATCACCGACGCGCAACCTAACGTTTCTACAGATGGCAGCTTACGTACGATGGCCTTACGTTTGATCATCCGCTGTACACCTAACGCCAGCGCAATCGTAACGATAGCTGGCAATCCTTCCGGTATGGCTGCCACGGCGAGACTGACACCTGCCAGGAACATGCCTACTGCGGGTTGTCCATGAAGGATACCTGCGACTACGACCATCACTGTCAACCCCAGTGCAACAAAAATCAGAATTTTGCCTAACTGCTCCAGCCTGTGCTGTAGGGGGGTCTCTTGCTCCTCCGTATTTTGAATCAAATCCGCGATTTTCCCCATCTCGGTGTCCATCCCCGTCCGAATGACAACTCCCTTGGCTGTACCTCGTGTGACCATAGTACCCATAAAACCGATGTTTTTTTGATCCCCTAAAGGAACATCGTCACTAGCTATAGGTCTGCAATGTTTGCTGACAGGCACGGATTCTCCGGTGAGTGCCGACTCCTCTACATCGAGGCTGTTGGTTTCCAGCCAGCGCACATCCGCAGGAATGCGGTCACCACTTTCCACCATGATAACATCTCCCGGTACCAATTGTTTGGCCGCAAGATGTACCTCCTGTCCCGACCTGAGTACTTTGGCGGCAGGAGCCGACAACTGCTTCAGTGCTCGAAGAGAACGTTCTGCCCGGAACTCCTGTACAAATCCCAAAATAGCATTCAATACAATAATTGCCACAATCGTTACTGCATCCAGATACTCTCCAAGTAAACCGGATACCAGCGTCGCTCCCATGAGAACTAACACCATGAAGTCCTTAAACTGATTCAGCAACAGGGTGATCGGGGATATTCGCTGTCCTTCACTCAGTTCATTTGAACCAGCAATCTTCCGTTTCTCTGCTGCCGCTTCGTCCGTCAACCCTTCCTGCGGGCTCACGCCGAGAGTTTCGCGAAGCTCTTCGTCGTTTAGTTGGTGCCACTTGGTATGTTCCATGCTCCAAAATTCCCTCCCAATCCTATTTCATCTGCAATGCAAGCTCACATGTTTCACCGGCATGCTGCTAGGGCAGGCTGTACACTATGCCGGACAAACTACCTGCTCTATATGTATTCGGACAGGTCCGTGAATAGCACCCGGAAGCTGAATCCTTTCCCTCATGGGCAGAATAAGCTAAAATAAAGGTCTGCGTAGATTACTGCTCAACTCCGTTATTTGGAAAAATGCAGTCAGCCATCGTTATAACAAATGTTATTACATATGCTGCGGTTGCCTGTGAGCCGTTATAGATGAGGCATTCTGTATGAATTCATTCGGATGCCAGATAGAGAGGAAGTGGACAATATGGCACTTGACGGTATTGTAACCCGAGCCATCGTACATGAGCTGCAAGGCTGTATCGGAGGACGTATTAGCAAAATTCATCAGCCTAACGGCCATGATGTGGTGCTTACCCTGCGCGCTCAGCGCGGTAACAGCAAACTGCTTGTGTCGGCAAGCCCGACATATCCGCGTGTACATTTTACAGAGAAAACATTTTTGAATCCGACAGAGGCACCGATGTTTTGCATGCTGATGCGGAAACACTGCGAAGGGGCTATCATTGAGAATATCCGTCAGATTGGAATGGAACGGATCATTCATATCGATGTACGTCAGCGGGACGAGCTTGGCGATGTTTCGGCCAAACGTATCATCATTGAACTGATGGGACGTCACAGTAACATCATTTTACTTGATCCTGCGACGGATGCGATATTGGACGGGATTCACCATGTCACACCATCCATCAGTAGTTATCGTGTGGTTATGCCTGGTTTTTCCTATACTGCACCGCCAGAGCAACATAAAAGCAATCCGTTAGAGGTATCCCAAAACGAGTTTGAGCAGAAGATTGCTACTGCAGCAAATGTAGATGCAGACGAAAATGAAGCTGGATCACAAACGGGCACAACTAAAACGGCTATAGAAACAAAAGCAGACGCCTCACGCTGGCTCGTCAATGCTTTTAGCGGGATGAGTCCGCTGATTGCAGGTGAGATTGCAACGCGAACAGGTTCCGATTCAGACCGTATGGAGGCAGGAGCTCTTTGGACTGCTTTTGAATCAGTCATCGAATCTGTCAAAGAACACCAGTACACCCCTGTAACAGGGCTGAACGCCAAAGGCAAAATGATCTTTTCCGCTATTCGACTAGAGAGCATTCAGGATCAGGAAAAAACGTACGATACAATGAGCAAATGTATGGAGGATTACTACGGGGACAAGGCTGAGCGAGATACCGTTAAACAAAGAGTAAGCGATCTGCTCCGGTTCCTGCAGAATGAGCGTAGCAAAAACATTAAAAAGCTCGATAATCTTAACAAAGACTTGCTTGAAGCCGACGATGCGGACAAGTACAGACTATGTGGCGAGTTGTTATTCGCATCCCTGCACTTGGTCAACAAGGGTGATAAGAGTGTAGAGCTGATTAACTTCTACGATGAAGATCAGGGCAACATTACGATTCAGCTTGATCCACTGCTCACACCTTCTGATAATGCTCAGCGTTACTTCAAACGTTATAACAAATATAAAAACAGTCTGGCTGTCATTCACGAGCAACTTGGTAAAACCAAGGAGGAAATCGCCTATCTGGATAATCTGCTTCAGCAACTGTCCATCGCCTCCATGAACGATATCGAAGAAATTCGAGACGAACTCGTACAGCAAGGTTATCTGCGTGATCGGAACAAAAAAGGCAAGAAAAAGAAGAAAAATGATCGTCCAACTGTGCATCAGTTCACTTCATCAGAGGGAATTGACATTCTGGTCGGCAAAAACAATCTACAGAACGAGTATGTGACCAATCGTCTGGCATCAGCCAATGATACTTGGCTGCACACTAAGGACATTCCGGGTTCCCATGTCGTTATTCGCAGCACTGATTTTGGTGAAGCTACGCTGGAGGAAGCCGCTCAACTCGCCGCTTATTTCAGCCAAGCGAAGGAATCAAGCAGTGTGCCTGTGGATTACACGTATATCCGTCACGTTCGCAAACCAAGTGGTGCAAAACCCGGATTTGTCATATACGACCATCAGAAAACTCTGTTTGTAACACCAAACGATGAATTAATTAAAAGCTTACCATCCACGATAAAAAATGGATAAGCTACCACTTATCTTATAGGATGAGATGTAACGATAACCAAAAAAATCCCCTGCCAGCTAAGGCCGAGGGGATTTTTTTTTGGTTATCATATATGTTTAGAAAAGTAACACATGTCACTCCATTTCTTAATTCTAATTGCATATTTATTCACTATTACGTATAATAACGCCGTATTAACTCAATGAATACATAAGAGAAGGATGTGTACTATGCCGATTCATATTAGAGAAACTCGCTCGGATGATCTGAAACCACTGACAGCATTGATGCATGACTACGTCGTAGGTTTCTACAATAATCCGTGGCCAGGTGACCAAGCAATCGAACTTTTGATTAACAACCTGCTGGAGCAGCAGATCGGCGCTCAATTTGTAGCAGAAGAGGACGGAAAGTTGATTGGATTCGCTACATTGTTTTTCACGTACAGTACGATGAAAGCGGAGCGTGTAACGATTATGAATGACCTTTTTGTCACGGAAGCATTCAGAGAAGGAGAAACCGAAGCCAATTTATTCGCACGCTGTCAGCAATATACGCATGAACATGGATGTGCATATATGTCATGGATTACAGCCGTGACTAACGAGCGTGCGCAACAATTATTCGATCGGCTTGGAGCTAAACGTGGCGATTGGGTTAACTATTCAATTTAAGGATAAACACATCCTAATGATGTTACCTCTTGCTGTGTGCAGCCGCCTGCAGTCTTTCGAGCACATCAAAAGGTACCGTCTTGCTACCCAGATCTCCATGAAAAACAACGCCTTGTCGTTCGCCATGGTAATCTGATCCGCCGGTCACTATAAGATTATATGCTTTAGCCATCTCTGCATATCTACGTTCCTCTTCCGGGCCATGGTCTGAATGAAAGACTTCAATGCCATCCGGAAGGGATTCTGTGATAATACGCCGTACTAATTGATCATTGCTATAGAGACCCGGATGCGCAATTACTGCAGCACCTCCTGCAGCTCTAATCCACTCACAGGCATCCTTAGGCGTAACTCGAGGGACAGATACGAAGCCAGGCTTGCCTTCAGCAAGATATCGATCAAATGCATCCCGCATGTCGGTAGCATATCCTTTTTTCACCAGTACATCAGCCATGTGAGGTCTACCAATACTCTCATCTGGCGCTAACGGTCGTCCGAGTCCATCCAGTACTTCCTGCCAGCTTATATCCAATCCTAGTTGCTGAAGCTTGCCAATAATCAGATGATTCCGTTCCTCCCGCGCTTCTCTCAATCCGCGCAATCGTTGCAGAAATAACTCATCCTCCGTATTCACGTAATAACCGAGCACATGAATATCTTTACCACCAGCCCGCGTGCTGATTTCAACTCCAGCTATAACATCGATACCGTACTCTTTTCCCGCTTGCTTCGCTTCTGCTACACCTGCTACCGTATCATGATCCGTTAAGGCTACCGCAGCCAGTCCTCTCTGTTTTGCAAGCTTCACATTATCAGCCGGTGGTTGCATCCCATCTGAAGCCTGACTATGCGTATGAAGATCACAGCGTCCTTGATGCTGATCCATTGGCTCCCATTCCTTTCTGATTGAAATTTTACAGCCCTTTCATCCTTAAACCCGTTCTCCCTGCTCGAGCTCCTGTTGTCGCAAATACCCTAGAAAGGCAACAGCCGACAAAGGCAACAAAGATGACTTAAGGTGAATGGCATAAAACTGCCGTTTGAATTCAAGCCCGCGAATATCCACAATATGTACAAGCCCCAGTGCCAGCTCATGCTGCACGGACGAAGGAGACAACATCGTAATGCCCACGCCAGCCTCTACAGCCGATTTGACCGCACCTGTACTCCCAAGCTCCATAACCACATTCATGTCACTCGGATCTATTTTTTTCTTTTGCAGTTGACCTTCCATCACTTGGCGAGTACCTGAACCTTCCTCACGTAGCACAAAAGGGTAGTTCATCACCTCTTCCAAGTTTACTTTTCCCCGTCCTGCCAGATCATGCCCTGCTGGTACAATCAGTTTCAGTTCGTCCTGCATCACAGGTTCGACGATCATATCCGGATGATTTACCGGTGCTTCGATTAATCCAAAATTCAACTGGTGCTTCAAAATCTCATCCATGATCTGCGTGGTATTCATCACTTTCATCACAATCGAGATATCGGGATACTGCTTGGCAAAGGGTCCCAACATACGTGGCAACACATATTCACCAATGGTCAGGCTTGCTCCAAGCTGTAATCTTCCCTGCAATTTCTGTGTAAAAGCAGACATGGCTTCATCTGTCTGACGAACCAGTTCCACACTTCGCTTGGCGTGAGGCAGTAACGTCCTTCCTGCCTCCGACAATTCTATTTTTTTGGTGGAACGATGCAGCAGTTTAGTTCCGAAATAATCCTCCAGTGATTGGATCTGCATCGTCACGGCCGGTTGAGTCATATGTAACGCCTGCGCAGCTGCGGAAAAACTCCCCTTTTCCGCTACCGTATAAAAAATGTGCAACTGATGAAAATTCATATCTTCGCCCCTCTTCTATTACACTTACTATATTGTATCCGATTTCCAGTCTGGCAACAAAAAAAAGCATGCAGCTTGTCTGCATGCGTTGGTACAAATGATTCTTCACTTCTCATCCATAAATTTTTATGATTGCAATCTCACATCTGTTTCATCATCTATGCTTCCGGCTATTTTTGACCAGCGTCATTCTTCTGGAATGCCTCAGCCAAGAATAATATGACTTCAGATCTCTCAGTTCAATCGTCTCCGACATACGTCCCAAAAACGTCACTACAATCATTTTGTGTAGCGGATTGCCTGTAATGTCATATTCTCCTTCAAGCTCGGAAAACTCAGCAACCACCACCAGATCATCGTCAATCAGATAAACATCCTGCTCATTGCGGTAATATGGCGTTACCCTGTCCTGCTTCAGACACTCCCATAACCAAGCCGCAATATGGTCATCATCACTACGTGCAGGCTCAATACGGTCTGCATACCGCATCTTTGCATGATGGGTAATGACGATGTCAGCCACTTTCTTGTCTCCGAGAGCCACAAAAAACGGCTCGTAGGTGCTCCAACGTTGCATCACCTTATCACGCATGGGAATCACTCTCCACCAGATAGGACTTTCTATCTATTTATTACCCAATATATTACAACATTAGTCCCGTAACAACAAGGCGTAAGTGTAACTTTTTTTCGCAATAATCTATTTATGCTTATTTTAGAAAAGAGCGACCCAGCGGGTCCCTCCTATGTTTCCTGCTATACTCCGTAAAAACTTGTTTTGTCCGCCGTTTTGCTAGCATACTCGGTTTTAATCTCGTTTCGATAGGAGCGCTCGATTTTGCGCACATAGGAAAGCCGCTTTACGTTTTTCATCGTATCGTCAGCCCGTTCTGCATTAACATACATGACAACATAATGCATACGGCGGGAGATATAATGCACGGTACCATATTTTTCGAGATTGCGGGCCGCTTTCAAATCACTGACCCAAATAATAAATCCTGTTCTTTCCGCAAACACCATCGTTCCCCGCCCTTCTATAAATGGAGACCGGCCCTCGAAAGGCCCGGTCTGTTCAAATTCTAAAAAACTATAATGTAACGATCTTCATGTTTAACTGCATCCACATTTGCCGCCGCTACCACAGCCGCCTTTAGGATTAGGATCGTTGCTTGGCACCTTAATCGTGCTCGATACAGCAAAAGCAATGGTTTCGGACATCTGAAACAGCATCTCATCCAAAGCTTGCTCAGCCTGTTTGAAACGAGCTACAGCTTCAAAAGATTCCAGTTCCTTCTCGATCGCCTTCACCTGATCCTTCGCTGCATGAAAGTCAGGATGAAAATGGCCAAAACGCTGTGTTTCTTCAAAAAGCTCTTTCTTGGCATTTAATCTGCGGATGCCCTCTTGAATCTCAGAACTTGTTTCGACTTGCTGCTTCCAATATAAATAATCCGATACTTCGGCAGATTGGTTAATCATGTCGCCCAGTTCATATGCGCCCGTTAACACTTGGGCCATATCGACCGTGTTTATTTCCGCTACGCTCATGAATTATTCATCCTATCTATATATAAAGTTCTACTTAACGTAGACTTCTTCATCATAGCATATCCATGAAAGGTTAAGAAGAGTTTTTCCACTAAACTAGACATCATCCGGTAGAATAAGACGCATTGCATCCCAGTCTTCCGGGGTAAATGTTCGCCATTCCGTACGCGATGCAGTTTCGTGCGGATCAAGGATGCACCATCCTTCCAGTATCCATTGCTCTTGCTCTTTCACCTGATGCGGAATAAGAACAAACGCATCCTTCCCCTTTTGAATTCCTAGTTTCACTTGCCATTCGATGGCTTGAATTGCAATTTGGCGCTCAGTCGACAGGTGATACTTTCTCCATTCCCTGTGCCAAGTCTCAGGTACATCAGCCTTCCTCTCGTTCCATGCCGATTTTTCAATCGCATCATAGTCAGACTCATCCTCATCGTAGTCCACCGTCATACCAGGCATAAATGGGAATTGCAATAAGCCTTGAGTCTCACCGTTGTAAAAGAAAAGGGAGTTCCGCGTCGGTCCTTTGTTTCTCTCCCTTTTGCGCTGTTCAGGCTGATCCGTATTCTCAGCAACCACCAGATTATCTTGCTTATCTTGAATATTCTCCCCGACTGTTGTCCAGTCCTTTAACGTAACAATTACTTGGTGGGGCAACTCCCCTTGTCCATGTCTCTGTAAAAAATCAGCAATGTCTTCCCACTTCACTCCACTCGCAGCAGCGATTTTCATTCGCTCTTTGGTCAAACGATAGATTGACATCTGGTCACGTGTGATCCGTTCACAGTATTGTTCGAGTCTCCAGCAGACTTCAGCTGGCACATCGGGCGGCACCATAACTTCAAAGTCGGGTTGCACATAAAATTTGCCGTATTGTATCACTTCCTGCTCGTGTAGCCTATCTAAATGATGAACATCCCAATTTGCTCTCACTCTCCTATTCAAGAAATCGGCTGGATCGATCAACCAGCGAAATGCAGCCTCCCCATTCTCATTCTCACCGACTTCACCAAACCCCCAGCCAGCTAAAGCATGCAACCAGCCTTGAAACCCTGAATTACCTCCTCCGCACAGTACACGGAACCATTGATTCACTCCAGGCGTAAGTACCGCGAGCTGATAGCGAGAATGTTGCATCTCTGATCCGGACGCCCCATATCGCTCCATGCATACTCTAAACACTTCACCATGCATCTCGAAACAGGACAACTTGATCCACTGTTGCAATTTATCTTGCCTGATTTCGAAACCTCTATCTGTTTGTTGCACCAAGTTTAAGCAGAGCAGTAAATCCAGCAAAATAACTACATGCACCGGGTATAATGCCTTATGATCATACGTAATCTCCAACGGTTCGAAATCCTCTGGAGACATGATCGTTAATGTGCTTAACTTTTGTACCGTTCTCTTATGTATTGTACCTTTTCCAGTGACAGGCAGACCTTCTCTATCAATCCAAGCAAGAAGATGAAGTAATTCCCCTGCGATATGCGGTTTTCCTTCCTTAATGACACGCCTGACAGAACCGACCATCGGTTCAACAATGCGGTCCACGCGACTTGTATACGACAAGGTCAATGTTGCCAGATGACATTCAGGGATATGAAAAGAGCATTCTCCCCAGCTTTTATGTACGGATTTAATCCATTGTTTACGGCGTAACATGGCAAAAGCAAGCTTCGCTTCAGCTCCACTTAACCCTTCCTTAGCCCAAACCTCCGAAGGCAGAAGAGAAGAGAACGTTTGACCCGCATACTTGTGAAAAAGAGCACCAAGCACCCGTTGCTCCGCTGACGTAAGTGCAGACCACTGTGCCAGATCAGCCAACTTTCTCGATTGCATCGATTTCTCCACTTCAAATTCCAGATCAGACATCAGCATTTCCCTTCCCTTCTGCAACATGTTAATGAACCTTGTCCTGCTCATGCACAATCGCATATTCGTAACCCTGCTCTACCAAAAACATCTGGCGATTTAACGCAAATTCCTGTTCCTTGCTATTTTCGGAAACCAGTGCATAGAAATAAGCTTTGTTCTCACCTGCTTTGGGGCGCAGAATCCGTCCAAGTCGCTGGGCTTCTTCTTGTCTTGAACCAAAACTACCAGAGATTTCGAGGGCTACGGCAGCATCCGGCAAGTCAACGGCAAAATTGGCAACCTTGGATACAACAATCGTACGAATTTCGCCCTTTTTAAAAGCAGAAAACCAGTGGATCCGTTCCTGTTGTGACATCGATCCAGAAATTAGAGGTGCATCAATTTCCCGGGCAATCATCTCAAGCTGATCAAGATATTGTCCAATGACAAGTGTCGGTAGATTTGGATGTCGTTCCAGTAAACGCTTTACAACCTTTAATTTCGCAGGATTTTCAGCTGCCAGGCGAAATTGATGTTTACCCTCGGCCTGCACATAAGTTGATCTTAATTCAGGAGACAAGGGCACCCTCACTTCCTGACACTTCACTTCTGCAATCCAGCCTTGCTGCTCCAGCTCTTTCCATGGCATATCATATAATTTGGGGCCGATCAACGAGAATACATCCTGTTCACATCCATCTTCACGAACAAGCGTGGCGGTCAAACCCAGACGACGAGTAGCCTGAATGTCTGCCGTAGCCCGAAACACCGGAGCAGGCAACAAATGCACTTCATCATAGATGATCAGCCCCCACTTTCTCTCTTGTAAAAGATGAATGTGAGTGAAATCGGCAGCTTTAGATTTTCGATGCGTCAAAATTTGATATGTGGCCACCGTCACCGGTTTCACCTGCTTTTTCTGGCCCGAATACTCTCCAATCTGTTCAGCAGTTATCGTTGTTTTATCCTGAATCTCCTGTATCCACTGCCGGACAGACGTTGTATTGGACGTTAGAATAAGACATTCACATTGCAACCGTTCCAGCACAGCCATGCCAATAATCGTTTTGCCTGCTCCGCAGGGAAGTACCAGTAGTCCGCTACCGCCGACGCCTTCACCATCTTGAAAAGCGTCCACTGCCTTCTGCTGATAAGGTCGCAGCGCAAATGTAGCTCTTTTTCCCTCTCCGCGTCTACTAGACATACTAGTCGTTGAATCATTAATATTAGTCCGCCAGTCAAATGAAAGTTCGCTCCCTTTCCGATAACCGGCATAATCCAATACAGGGTAACCAAGACGTGTCAGTTCCCTCTTCAATAAACCACGCTTTTCTCCCGATAACACAAGCTCGTTCACGCTCGTTCGTTCCATACGGAAAGCAGATATCGATTTGATGTCGCTCAAATCATCCAACAATTGCTCGTCTTCACTAGTTAGGCGCATTTTGGCATGGTCCGGCTCGGCATGTAACTTTAATTTGCCGTATTGCTCCATTATTCTGCACACATCCTGAGCGAGTGCCGCAGGTACATTCCAGCGTGACACGTTCTCAAGACTCTTGATCACCCATTCAGAATTCCAGCCTAGTGCTGCCGCATTCCACAGCGACAACGGGGTGATCCGGTAGGTATGAAACGTTGCAGGTGTCTTTACGAGTTCCGCGTACATACTGAGCTCGGCTCTGGCTGTTTCAAACTCGGGATGCCCCACTTCGAGCAACACTGTGAAATCACGCTGTACAATGCAAGCTCCCTGCGGATTGAACATCTCCATCTTTCCCACATCCATTCCTAATCTATATCATTCGAACAAAGATCTAACTCGTATACTCCGACCGCAAACTTCATCTCATGCACAACAAAAAAAGCACCCTGTCCATACCCTTGGTATGTTCAGGATGCCCAACTATAGTTCTCAGCATTCCGTAGCGTAGCCTTTCGCCATTGCCACAAACAGTTTCACGCCCGTCTGCATGGCGTCTTCGTCAAAATCAAACATCGGATGATGATGAGGGTACACCGCATTTTTCTCCGGATTACCCGCACCGACAAACATGAAGCACCCCGGCACCTTTTGCAAATAATACGCAAAGTCCTCTGCAGGCATCAGCATCGGAGAGTTCTGTACCCGGTCTGGGCCAAATATCGCCGTTGCTTCATTAAAGAAACGTTCAGTCTCCTGCGTATCATTAACCACCGGCGGATACCCCATAATGTATTTCACCTGTGTTTCCGCACCATAAGCAGCCCCAGTTTGTGTCACCATAGATAGCACACGCTCTTTCATATTCATCCGTGTCTCTTCATCAAATGTTCGTACCGTGCCACTGAGCTTGCACTGCTCTGCAATCACATTCTGTGCGGACCCTGCCTGCATCGTGCCAATCGTTAGTACTGCCGGGCGCAACGGATCAACGGACCGGCTAACGATAGTCTGAAGTTGCATCACAAGCGCAGAGCCCGCAACGACACTATCAACGGTAGCTTGCGGCATGCCGCCGTGACCGCCTTTTCCTTTGATATCAATGTAAAAGTCATCTGCCGCAGCCATCATCGGTCCTGCTGTGCTTGCAACAATGCCAACGGGAAGCGGTGTCCATAGATGAATGCCATAGATAACGTCTACGCCTTCAAGTGCTGCGTCTGCTATGACCTGAACTGCACCACCCGGCAACAACTCTTCCGCTGGCTGGAACAGAAACCGAATCTCGCCCTGCACTTCCTGCTTATGACGACTGAAATAAAGCGCGGTTCCCAGAAGCATTGAAATATGACCATCGTGGCCGCAAGCATGCATCGCTCCAGGTTGCTGTGAAGCGTATTCCACATCCTTCTCGTCCTGCATCGGCAATGCATCCATGTCAGCGCGAAGCATGACTACAGGCCCTGACCTGTCCCCGCGTAGTATTCCAATTACCCCATGGCCACCTATATGACGTTTCACCTCAATGCCAAAGCTCTCCAGCATATCTGCCACAAAAGAGGATGTTTTCTCCTCATGAAAGGAAACTTCAGGATTGCGATGAAGGTGACGCCGCCATTCCACCATATGGATCTGCAGATCTTCCCACCATATTTGATTTGTCATGTAATCCCATCCTTTCGATCATCAGCAGGCCTTGTTCTTAGCCCCAAACCTTCCTCTTCAAACCTATTGCAGTATATTGTAGCAGAATTGAACGAAAACCGATACGAAAGGCCTTTGGAAAGCTTGCACGGGAAGGGGAAACATACTATCATGAACTAGAGAAACACACGAGAATTATACTCGGAAGCTTATGAGGAGGATCAAACGCTTATGATTTTTGAGAATACAGGCTTGGATGGCTTGAAAAGCGACTTGGCATACCTGGATGAGAGCGCCGAGAAAGTCGGATTCGTCCGGTGGCAATGGGAATATTACCGTGCTACATATGACTACAAAATCGAAGATGAACAAACCAACTCAGAATACTTTGTACGCATTAATACGCGCGCGGTAGAAGGCAAACTGGAGAAACCCGATACGGTTCTGGCCGTTGAAGCCGTTTATCTGGGCAAAGCTACTTTCCCGCATGGACTTGATTACGACTCTTCCGTTCCTCAGCCAGTCGTGAAGCTGGCCACCCAAAAATTGCAGCAGCTCAAAGAACTGCTCGAAGCTTAGGCGGGCCAGATTATGAAACAACAAACGGCCCAGACGAGAACGAAGAGAGGCACGCCGGATTTTCAACTGCTAATCCTCACTTTATTGTTGGTGGGCTTTGGACTGGTGATGGTATTCAGCTCCAGTTCCAGCATCGCAATCGCAAGCGAAAGTTTTAACAACGATGCCCTTTACTTCACGAAAAAACAACTTATGTGGGCGATGATCGGTCTGGTTGGCATGTTTTTTGCCATGAATATCCGCTTTAACAAGTACAAAAAGCTCTATGCACCGTTTTTCCTGTTCACCACCGCACTACTCTTAGTTGTCTTGGTATCCGGTGCCGTGTTAAATGGTGCAAGAAGCTGGATTCGCGTGTTTGGATTCAGTTTGCAGCCTGCAGAGTTCGCCAAAATTGCAATTATTTTATATTTGTCAGCACTCATCACCAAAAAAGGTGAACGTTTCCGTGATTTCAAGACCGGATATTTTCCTGTCCTGTTCATCGTCGGATTTATTGCAGGATTGATCATGTTGCAACCTGACTTTGGTACCTGTTTCATTCTGGTATCTACCTGCGGTCTTGTCATTTACGCTGGTGGAGCTAACATGAAGCACATCCTGGGTTCTATTTTATTGGTTGCGCTTGGTGGTGCACTTGCCTTTGGAGCCAGTGCCCTCTTTTCCTCCATGTCTCCGGACACTCCTGCGCTGGACAGCACAACAACAGTGACAGCAGAGCAAAACTACAAAATTGGACGTATTCAAGCCTTTCTTAATCCAGAGTCTGATATCAATGGCGGAAGTCTCAACCTCTACCGTTCTCTGGTTGCCATCGGGGACGGCGGTATTACAGGTTCGGGGATTGGACAAGGCACCATGAAGTTGCATTATTTGCCAAATGCCTATAATGACTTTATTTTTTCCGTCATCGGAGAAGAGCTCGGTTTCATCGGGAGTGCATTGTTCCTGCTCATTTATCTGTACTTTATCTGGAGAGGCATTATCGTCTCCCTACGTTGTCCTGATCCTTTCGGAACGCTGGTGGGTATAGGTATCATGGGGCTTATTGCGATCCAGGCCTTCATCAACATTGGCGGGGTAACTCAAACGATACCTGTAACGGGGGTTACACTTCCGTTTATCAGTTATGGGGGGACTTCACTCTTTGTCATGATGGTGGCGATGGGGATTGTGCTAAGTATTTCACGGACCAATAACCTAGAAGCAATTAAGGAACAAAAAACGAAATCGGTAACGGTGCAGACACGCACCTCCCCGGCACTTCGTTCACGGGATTCGATTCGCCGAGTTCGCTAATGGAATGAAAAAAGACTTTGCATCTGATGGATGCAAAGTCTTTTTTGTGTTTTTTTGTATAAAGATAAGGAACAAAACATAGATTTGTTCATACCTTACGTGGAGTCTAAAGATTTACAGGTCGTCGCCTTTGAAAGAGACACCTTCAACCTTTACATTCACTTCGACTACACGTAGTCCGGTCATCGTTTCTACCGCTTCTCTTACATTCTGCTGGAGCATACGGGAAACTTCATGAATCGGAGTTTCATACAGGACGATGATACGCAGATCAATGGCTGCTTCCAGCTGACCGACTTCCACGCCTACGCCTTTCTGTACGTTTTTACCACTGAGACGCTTCGCCCAGCCCTCTGACAAACCTCCAGACATTGCGGCGATTCCAGGCGTTTCCATTGCAGCCATTCCAGCAATTTTCGCAACCACGTCATCGGCAATCCGGATGTTTCCGCTCTCCATTTGAAGTTGTTCTGCCATGCCACATCCTCCTTCACTTCGTTACTCGTATTTTAAATCCTTTCCACCCTAAAAAGCAAATTTAACTGTAAAAGATGCGTTTACAACCTGCCCCCCTTTGGTTATATTGAAATATGAAATTAATCGCATAGGTACATAACGTGAATTTCAAAACAAAATATGTATATAACCGAGGTGTTTTTTGTGAGAAACCGGATTTCATCCTTTTTGCTGATTGCATTTTTTGCGCTCAGTGCCATCGCCCACTTCTTGAAATGGGATTCGATTCTGCAGTTCGTGATATCTGCCATTTCGGTTATTTTTGTGGCCGGTTTTTTAGGTAAAGCGACCGAAAGTGTAGCTCACTATGCCGGTCAACGACTAGGTGGATTCCTAAATGCAACCTTTGGCAATGCAGCCGAACTCATTATTGCGATTTTCCTCGTAAAAGAGGGCTTGTTCGACATGGTCAAAGCCAGTCTGACCGGGTCCATTATCGGTAATCTGCTACTCGTACTGGGACTCAGCATTTTTGCCGGCGGACTAAAGTATAAAACACAGAATTACAACGTTTCACTTGCGGGGCTCAACGGCTCCCTGATGATCGTTGCCATCATTGCCCTGTTCGTCCCGGCTGTATTCCTGAACACCCACTCTATCACACAGCGGGATACGAACACACTCAGTCTCATTGTGGCTGGCTTGCTTATCCTGGCTTATATTGCGTGGCTTATCTTCTCTATGGTCACGCATAAAAGCTATCTTGCCGATGTAACGGATGACCAGGACGAAGAATTGCCCCATGAGCATGCTCCGGCGTGGTCGAAAAAAAAGTCGATCCTCTATCTCGTGATCGCTACCGTTATGGTCGCCTTTGTCAGTGAATGGCTGGTTGGCACACTTGAGGTATTTACTTCAGAGTTTGGACTAAGTGAGCTGTTCGTTGGTGCGTTCCTCGTGGCCATTATCGGTAATGCAGCCGAACACAGTGCAGCCATCATGCTTGCGATGAAAAATAAAATCGGTGCCGCTGTTGAAATTGCCGTAGGCAGCAGTTTGCAAATCGCACTATTTGTAGCTCCAGTGCTGATCTTTGTAAGCTATTTTACGGGTCGTACGATGGATATCGTGTTTACCACCATTGAACTGGTCGCCATCGGTGTGTCTGTTTTTATTGCCAAATCGATCACACAGGATGGCTCCACCAACTGGTATGAAGGTCTGCTTCTGCTTGTTGTGTATGTCATTCTAGGTGTCTCATTCTTCCTGGTATAACAGAACTGTTGATTAACGTTATACCACTCCTGCGTACATCAAGAGACAGCCGAGGGACTACTTCCCCCGGCTGTCTTTTTACGCCTACTGCAACACTAGACATATACATCAACACATACAAAAAAAGCATGCAACGGAATGTGCATGCCTTCTATTCTGACCCGCGCGATTGCAGGCTATTGCTCATTCTTTTTGTTCAAAGCTTCATATAAAATTGCCAAGTTCCGCTCAAGCGCGCTAACCATCTGCTTACCTGTACCTTCTGGAAGGAGTCCTGCACGGACAGCAAAATCAACTTCCTTGGAGAACCCATACATCTGTGTATCCAATACTTCCTCATAGAGAGGGCAGTAGCGGGTAGCCAGATTCTCCATCTGTACTTCAATAAGCTTCTGTATTTTATCTGCATCTTCTTGAAGAAGATTGATTGCTTTCAGGTTCAGCTGGTCCTGCAGATCAGATGAAGTCATGCATCATTTCCCCCCTATGTCCCAAAATCGCGTAAAGACGTTCTACCTCTAATATTAGACGAAATGAAGAGCTAATACAAGAACCTGACCAAAATAACCGCACGAGTTGTGAGCTCTGTTACAGCCTTTTCTCGCTTTGTCTAATTCGCTCTAACGGACATTGTGTTCTGCTATGATTAAAAACACCCCTGCCCGAAGGCAGAGGTGTTCTTAATGATGTTATTCAGATGCGATGTTTACATTCAGGCCATGCTTTGCAAATACTTCAGACATTGCTGCCTTCGCTTCATCTGCATCCGGGCCATGAACGTGCAGTTCATAACTGTGCGTGCTAATCAGCGTTGTAAACAACCCAAGAATACTTTTTACGTCAATATACTTGTTCTCTGAATGAAGCACGATTGAAGAAGTAAACTTGCCTGCTGTTTGAGCAATTTCCACTACAGCCGCGTTATTACTCGACATAGGAATCCCTCCGTCTTTTCACTTTTGGTATCATCTATTAATTACCACTACATGATACCGTGAATCCGCTTTCCTAGCAACTGCAAAATACAGTTCCTATTTCAACTGGTCCGGATTCAAACATTCCAGCTCAGGAATGACAAAAATGCCATCTTTACGAATCAGCACATCATCGAAATAGATTTCGCCACCGCCGTAGTCTGGACGCTGAATCAATACGAGATCCCAGTGAATGGATGAGCGGTTTCCGTTATCTGTTTCTTCATATGCCTGACCTGGCGTAAAGTGCAGGCTACCTGCAATTTTTTCATCAAACAAAATATCTTTCATCGGGTGCAGAATGTGCGGGTTGAAACCAATCGCAAACTCACCGATATGACGCGCACCTTCATCTGAGTCCAGAATTTCATTCAGGCGTTTCGTATCATTGCTGGATGCTTCTACGATTTTACCGTCTTTGAATGTAAACTTGATATTCTCAAACGTAATTCCGTTATACAGCGTCGGTGTATTATAACTAATTGTTCCATTAACGGAGTTGCGTACGGGTGCGCTGTATACTTCACCATCCGGAATATTTTTTTGTCCGGAACACTTCTCTGCACCGATATCTTTAATGGAGAAGCTCAGATCCGTGCCTGGCCCCGTAATCCGCACTTTATCTGTACGTTTCATGAGGCTTGCAAGTGAGTCTTGGGCTTTGTCCATTTTTGCATAATCCAGGTTACATACGTCAAAATAGAAGTCTTCAAATGCTTCCGTGCTGGTGTTCGCGAGTTGCGCCATGCTTGCGTTAGGGTAACGAAGCACCACCCATTTTGTATGTTTGACACGCTGTTCGCTATGTACCGGATGGGAATACAGGGAGTTGTACAGTTTCATTTTTTCTTCCGGCACATCGGACAGATCATTCACGTTCTCTCCCGCACGGATGCCGATATAACAATCCATTTGTTTCATACGGTTCAAATCAATCTCTGCCCACGTTTTCATCATCTCTTCCGTAGCATTTTTTAGCATCACACGCTGAACGGTTCGATCTGTCAACTGTACAAAAACGTTACCGCCTTTTTTGCCCACTTCTTCAATAATGGCATTGATTAAATCACGTTCTGATCCAATCATCTCAACCAATACATTTTCGCCAGGCTGTACATCAACAGAATAACCTACGAGGTTCGCTGCAAGCTTCTGAATTCTAGGGTCCTTCATTCGATTAATCCTCCTGTCATCTGCCATTCAATGAATTGAACAACGGTAAATTACGTTACTATTGTAGCACGCACCAGACATCCCGTCAGCAGGCAGTCACAGGTTTTATTTATTGATATGATTTAAAGTTCACATCGGTTACCAGTGCTTCTACATTGCTTCGGCTACTGTTATCCGTGTATTTCACCTGACTCTCAGAGGAAAGGCGCATTGGTAAGCTGGTTTTGCGATCAACCGTCAGATGATAGACCGTATGCACCTCAGCCTTTTGAATCAACTTCTGCATCGTGTCCTCACCCTGCTGCCATACCTTTTGCAATTCCTGCTCAAGTTTCTGCTTACTCGCACCTTTCACTTGACTCGCCTTGTGCATGTACTCTGCCCGAATGGAATTCATCTCATCTGTCAGTTGGTCTGTAGCCCAAGTTTTGGCGTCCTCTGGCGCAAGCTCAATCCGCAATATGCGTGTTTGGCGCCCCGAACCATATTCGGACTGAATCGTTTTCTTCATACGATCGATCTTTTCTAATTGCGCAATGGGGTTAAAACGGGATAAGGAGCCACGTAATGGTTCATGCTGCGCTGTTAAAGCATTCCATTGTCCTTTTTTACGTTGAAAAGAGGCACTGAATCCGCTCGGTTGGCCATTATTTTTCACCGCATTCAAACTTACTCCTGAATCCGCTGCAGTCACGGCACCTGGCAATCGGGTCTGCAACGTCAGCCGGTCATGGTCTTCCAGCTTGCCTTCAAATTTAAATTGATTTTCAAACATTCCACTGTTTTCTCGTCTCAATCCAGCCTGTCCTTCAAACGTCAACGTCTCTTTCCCCGCTATGCCGGATAATGCCAGCGAAAATATTTCTTCAGGCGTCCGATCATGCTGGAGCATCCCGCACCCCGGAACAATGGCTAGCACAAGGCAAAGGATTAGCGATAAAGAAAACGTAGACTGGCGGTTCATCATGTCTATTCCACCTTTCAGTCATTTTCTCCATAGATTGCCCTCACAATATGTACTTATACTTCCTTGCTATGCGACCAGACGAACCACATGGACTTTAATCCACATACCCCGTTCCAAAAAAAACAAAAAAAAGAGAGAAACGACTCCGCAACCGGAATGTTTCTCTCTTATCGTATACCTTCCTGTTCCTCTATGACAATTCGATTCCGGCCCCCGTTCTTTGCACTGTACAGCGCCATATCTGCACGGTAAAACAGGGACTCTACACTTACTTTCTCATCCATCCAGTTCCATTCAGCAATGCCACTTGACACCGTAACAGACGGTCTCGTCTCGGCCTCAACTCGGGTACGGATTCGTTCCGCATACACAAGCGCTTGCTGAATTCCGATCTGAGGCATGTAGATAGCCAGCTCTTCACCGCCCCACCTTGCGCAAATATCCTCGGCTCGAACCGAACTTGTAACAATATCACTGACTTGTTTTAATACTTGATCCCCGGTTTGATGCCCAAAGGTATCATTCACCTGTTTGAACTGATCGATATCCACGACAACCAATGAGCCGCAGTAATCATGAGCCTGACGTTCGTGAATAATATTGTCCAGGTAATGCCTTACGTACAGTCCGGTCAACATGTCCAGATTGGCCAACCGGCGCACCTCAGCATGCAGGGTGGCATTGGTTAAAGCAAGGCCCAGATGAATCGATAACATTTGTAGCAACCTGTAGTTCTCATAGGAGAAAAAATGTTCCCGCACATGGGCAAGCAAAATAGCACTCTTCACCTGTCCATCCACGCGAATTGGTGCTGCAATCAGAGACATCGCGCCTGTTAATTCCATGAAACTGGAAGTCACCTTATCAAACTGCGTATAGTCAGATATGATTAATGGCTCTTCAGTCTGATACATGTAACCCGCAATACCAGAATCCATAGGATACGTTCTCTGCCGAATCTCTTTTACATTGGTCGCCATCACCTCAAACCTGTTCGTACTGTCATTCAATTGCAAAATGCAGCAATAGTCGGCCTGAAAGATATTTTTAAATTCTTGCTCGGAAAACTGATAGATTTCCATCAATTGCAGGCTTTTGTTAAGGCGCTGTGTCAAATCATTGATTACACGAAGTTCCTGAATCAACATATGGGATTGCTCATGAAGTTTTGCATTTTCGAACGCTGTCCCTGCTGTATCCGCCATCATCGCAATCAGTTGCAAATCGGAGTCTTCCATCAATTCCTCGTTCATTTCGATATGAAACACTCCGTATATGCCCTGTTTGCCTTTGAGCGGCAAGCCCACCTCAATGATTCGTTTGTCCAACTCATCAGACCGGGAGACAATCAGTCTGCCCTCCATAAATGAGCGAACACAGATATCTTCTCCACGCTCCTGAATAAGGAGTGGCTTAATACGAGGATTAAAGCTTCTCTGGTCCTGAGACATATAGAGCATAATGTGTGTGGAAGGATAGAGGTAGTCCATACTGACAAATACTTCGTCCAATATCGCCCCGACATCCATTTTGTCATGCATACGCTGTACGATCTGAAAAAGAATGGATCTTCGGTGTTCCTCCCGAGCGGTTTGTTCATGTGAGTGCAACAAGTCCGTCATAAATATGTATTCAAATCTTCGGTAAAAGCAGGTGCGGTAATGCAATGCCTCAGATCGAACCACAGCTTCTGACGTTTCGGATCGGTGGGATTCAAAGACCAGCGCAACAAACACAGCAAATATATCTTTATTGATTCTTGAAAACAGAGGCTCGGCAATCAGCAGATACTCCCCATGTTTACTAATTCCGCGTCTAGATAACGTCTGTTCCTTTTCAGCACACTCCAAAACCATCGAACGTACATTGATATCCGAATCGGTAATCTGGCCGGAGTTCTCTCCTATGCACTCTCCTTCCGTATTCCAAACACTGTATGCAGCAATTGGCCCACTTGGCACAGAATCTTTCTGGCTTGTCCAATCCGTGAAGGCTTGTCCTAACAAACTGCTTAAATATGAGAAGTCAAAAGGTGTGATATCCATTTTTTGCATCCACAACGCATGGTCATCATGAGATGGAAGCACTGTAAACGATGTGGAATCGCCCGCGCTTCGCAACTTCAGACTGGTAGGTAAACTTCTTAGATGTTCCAACATGTCAGGCGCTCCTTTGCACCGTTTTTGCATCCTGGGGGATGCATTAATCTGCATCAATTATCGCAAATCTGCAAAATATTAGCGAAAACCTTGATACATAAGATTGTTTAAAGTTAAGATACCATCTATTTTACTCTGTTTGAAGCTTTTTTGCACTCATATTTCAGAAAATTGTCCCATTATTTTAGGCCTAATGACCTATCGACAAATTTAGACGTTTTTCTGGCTTTATGTATTACTTGACTTTACTCCTTTCAGAATGTAGAATAAATTGTTGATGAAGACTACTAATACGGTCTTTAAATTTGGGCATTACCGGTTGTGTCACCCTCATTCTTTTTGTTGCTTTCAGGACAGCGGCTGAACTTTCCTGATCGTTCTATGCGAGGCCAAGCCCGCATCAACAAATTGGAGCGCAAACAGAGCCCTATATGAACTTTAACTAAAAAGGAGCTACTTTAAACATGGCACGTTACACTGGTCCTAAATTTAAATTAAGCCGTCGCCTCGGCATTTCCCTGAGCGGAACAGGCAAAGAATTGAAACGCCCTTTCCCTCCAGGTCAGCACGGAGCTAACCAACGCAGAAAAATGAGCAACTACGGTATGCAGTTGCAAGAAAAACAAAAATTGCGCCACATGTACGGTTTGGGTGAAAAACAATTCCGCACATTGTTCTCCAAAGCGCAAAAAATGCAAGGTATTGCCGGTGAGAACTTCATGTTCTTGCTTGAGTGCCGCCTTGACAACCTCGTTTACCGTCTTGGCTTTGCTAACTCCCGCGCTGGAGCGCGTCAATTGGTAGCACACGGTCACGTAACTGTAAACGGCAAAAAAGTCGATATCGCTTCTTACCAAGTAAGCACTGGCGATGTAATCGGCTTGCGTGAAAGAAGCCGCGGTCTGACTTCCGTTAAGGAAGCTTTGGAAAACCGTTCGCATCTTCCAGCATACGTTGAATACAACGAAGCAGCTGTAGAAGGTAAATTCATCCGCTTGCCTGAGCGTGCTGAATTGTCCCAAGACATCGATGAAAAACAAATCGTCGAGTTCTACAACCGTTAATCGTTGCATCACAACAAAAAAGCAACTGTTCGAGATTTCCTCGGCAGTTGCTTTTTTGTTGTTTTTTCACTCCTTCCCCAGACCCCCTCTTCATTACTAGCCTCTACATAACGATAATATGTTTATCGAAACACGCACAAAAAAGAAAGATAACTTAGGGGGCTACACATGTCATTTTTTCGAAATACCAAGCTTGCGGTAAAGCTAGGATTACTGCTCGGATTAGTGCTCCTCTGCTCGATCGGCGCATTAATTGCCTTTAACACCAAAGCCATATACGACAAAAGCCTACAATATGGTGAAGCTGTAGCCGAACACTCAGCAAGTGCAGCTACTAGCGAATTCATGACTTACATCAACCAGGTAAAAAATACGCTCGACAGTTTGAGTACAACCCTGCTGGACGCTTCAAAAAATGGGACGCTGAGCCGTCAAGATATCGTAAGGCTTTTGGAAGAATACTTGAAAAAGGACGAAAAGGTTTTTGGTTTTTATACTGGATGGGAGCCTAATGCCTTTGACGGCAAAGATGCAGAACATGTGAATAAGGATAAATACGATGATGAAACAGGCCGTTTTATCCCTTACGTTATCCGGGATGGAAGCCCCTTGCATTTTGAACCGCTCACTACTTATGAGGGAAACAGTGAAACCAGTAAATACTATCAACAGCCGAAAGCGACCAAAACCATCTATTGGTCCGAGCCCACTACGTACAAAGTTGCTGGTAAAGAGACCTTGCTCGTATCCATCGTTCTGCCTTTACTTGATGAGAACAATACCTTTCTTGGCATCGTTGGGGCCGATTTTACGATTGAAGGTTTCCAGGAAAATATTGCATCTCTGAATCCAGACCAAGGCTATGCCATGCTGATTACAAGTGAAGGGCACGTTGCTGCGCACGGCTCAAGACCGGAACTGACCAAAGAGAATGCCGAGCTCTCTTCCAGTACCCAAGCACTTATTCAGCGGATCCAGTCGAATGATACAGGGTTCTACACTGCGGTTGACAATGGCAAACCAGAATTATTTATTGCCGAACCTGCCAAGCTTCAAGGCTCCGATTCTAGCTGGCATCTAGTATCTGCATTACCCAAAAGCGTGATACTCCAGCCTTTTTACGATAGCTTGAAATGGTCTGTACTTATCGCTATATTGGCGGTACTTCTACTGGCAAGCGTGGTCGCGTACACCATCATATCCATAGTAAAGCAATTGAACCGTGTAAATGTTGTCGCAGGACAACTCGCGCATGGTGATCTGACACAAAAGTTGCCTGTTAAATCGAAGGATGAATTTGGAGTCATGGCCATTCACATGAATAACATGATGAATACATTACGCCATACGATCTCTGTTATATCTGAACATGCCTTATCGGTCGGTTCAACTTCGCAACAATTAACCGCCGGGGCAGAGGATACAAGCAAAGCCGCCGAACAGATGGCACTTACCGGAATGGAAGTTGCAAACAAAGCGGAGAAGCAAGTTCAGGAGTTACTTCATTCCTCCCGCTCGATGAACGAAATATCCACGGGCATCGGAAGAATAGCTGAGGCTGTTTCCGAAGTAAGTAGTACATCAAAATCAGTGACGGAACGAACTTCATACGGAACAGACAAAATGCAGGCAGCTATCCATATGGTGGAGAGTGCAAACACTTCTGTCCAATCCTCCATGACTGCACTGGAGCAATTTAAAAAGCGCTCGGAAGAGATTGGTCATATAACGGGTATGATTACCGAAGTAAGCCGACAAACGAATCTTCTCGCCCTCAACGCTTCTATTGAAGCTTCGCGAGCGGGGGAACACGGACGCGGCTTTGGCGTTGTAGCTGCAGAGATTCGCAATTTAGCTGAGCAATCCAGACAATCGGCTGCTGACATTGCCGCGTTGATCCAATCCGTTCAACAAGAGATTTCGGCTATCGTTGAAAATATGGAAAAAGGAAGCACCGAGGTGACTCACATTGCCGATGTAATGAACGAGAGTGGTGAGCTATTCTCATCCATCTCATCACAGATCGCCGACGTGAATCAACAAATTGCACAAGTCTCCACCATTGCCAAACAGATGTCAGGTGAGTCCCGACAGGTCGATTCATCACTTGAGCAACTTAAAACGATTGGTCTTGAAACAGCAGCGCACGCAAGCCAGGTTGCCTCAGCTTCGGAGAAACAGCTTGCATCTATGGAGGAAATCACTGCTGCATCCGCTTCTTTGGCACACCTCACACAAGAACTGTTGGAACTTATCCAGCGTTTCAGAACCTAATGAGCCTAAGATACTATATTTTTCTTCAAACACTCTTTTCTATATAGACTTCAAGGCTGGCCTGCTTACATGCAGTTCCAGCCTTTTTCCTTACTTTTGCAACTCATGAAATGCTGTTCGATATCACATGCTATATATCATAATCCATTCCAGATTGGCAAATTTCGACCATTACTTGTATTTCTCAGGCATGCAAACGGGTCTTTTTATGCTATAATTAGTGCTGTTAAAAGGAGGAAGACACTGAATGGTTGATGTTACTAAGAAAAAGCCTGAAGATCCGCCTGTACGCAAGCGTAGCTTTGCACGCAAACTAGGTAGCTTCGTTATGTGGATGGTTGTCCTTGGATTTATGGGCATACTATTCGTTGGCGGTGCTTTAATGGGTTACGTCAGTTCGATCGTCAAAGACGAACCTGTCCGGTCAAGGGCCCTGATTGAACAAAAAGTCAGCGAAAACTCCATCACAGGCTTTGCTTACTTTTCTGACGGCAGTCCGATTGGTCAACTTCGCACGGAAGAAGACAGACGTCCGGTCACCTTTGACCAGATCCCCAAAAAAGTTATTGATGCCGTGATCTCGATTGAAGACAATCATTTTTACGAACATAAAGGTGTAGACATGAGCGGAACACTGCGTGCCGTGAAACAAAAAGTGCTGAAAGAATCAGTACAAACGGGTGGCAGTACGCTTACGCAGCAATTGGCTAGACGTGTATTTCTGAATTTGGACCGTACGGAAGATCGTAAAGTAAAGGAAATTTTGCTTTCCCTTCGACTGGAACGTTTTCTAACCAAAGACGAGATTATGACCGCTTACCTGAACAAGGTGCCTTTCGGCAATGGTTCCAGCGGATACAACGTTTACGGAATCAAAGCAGCCGCCAAGGGATTGTTTAATATCAATGATCTCGAAAAAATAAATATAGCTCAGGCCGCTTATTTGGTTGGATTACCTCAGTCTCCCTCTTCCTACTCCGCCTTTAACGGTAAAGGCGATTTTGTAGAGGATAAATTTGATCGCGCAATCAATCGTCAAAAACTGGTTCTGCGCCGCATGCTGGAACTTGGCAAAATCACGCAATCGGAATACAACAATGCACTTGCCTTTGATATCAAAAGCTCGCTTGCTCCGAAAACCATTAAAGCCTATAACACTTATCCATACCTTATGATGGAAACGGAACGTCAAGCAGCACAGATTATCATGCAGCAGATGAATGCCGACAAAACTAAGGCAACAGGCAAAAGTACAGACGTCGAGGCATCGCAAAAGGAAAACAGTGCCCTGCTGGAAGAGGCTCAGTCACAGCTTCGCACAGGCGGATATCGCATCTATACAACAATTAACAAGAACATCTACAAAACGATGCGTACGATTGCCGAAGATAACAGCAACTTCTCAGCAGATGATCCTGTCAAGGGAAAAGAGCAGACTGCAGCGATGCTGATCAATCATAAAACAGGAGCAATCCTCGGTATGATTGAAGGCCGAAGCTTCCAGGATGAACAGATGAACTATGCGACTCAAATGATTCGTCAGCCCGGTTCTACGATGAAACCTATTGCGGCTTATCTGCCAGCTCTGGAGGAAGGTCTTATTCAACCGGCCTCCGTCATCGACGATGCGCCAATTATTTTGAAAGACGGCCCTAGCGGATACCATATCGCCAAGAATGCGAACAACCGTTACCAAGGTTTGGTAACCGCTCGTAGAGCATTGAACTACTCATTGAACATTCCGGCTCTGAAGCTTTTTAATGAGGAAGTTGGCATCGATAAAGCCTGGACTTTTGCGAAAAAGCTTGGCATTACAACGATCCAGAAGCAGGATTACCAGGCCCAGACCGGTGTTCTCGGCGGACTTCAATATGGTGTAACTGTGGAAGAACTAACAAATGCCTACGGTGCAATTGCTAACAAAGGGGTCTACAACGATTCTTATATGATCAGCAAAATTGTGGATTCCAAAGGCAATATTGTATACAAACACGAAAGCGAGCCTGTACAGGCATTTTCGGAACAGACGGCCTATCTTATGACGGACATGTTACGTACCGTTATAACAGAAGGTACAGCCGATAAAGTACGGGAAAACTACAAGTACAGATCAAGTGTGCCTATTGTCGGTAAAACAGGTTCAACCCAGAACTACGCCGATGTCTGGTTTGAGGGATATACACCAGATGTTACGCTCGGTGTGTGGGTTGGTTATAAACAGCCGATTAATACACTCGAAAACAAATCACAACGCAAACGTGCTCAGCAGCTTTGGGCCAAAATTATGAATGAAGTCGTCGAAACACAGAAGGATCTGTTTGTTACTAATTCATTCAAAAAACCTTCTGGTATTGAAACCAGAACGGTCTCAGCATACAGTGGCAAGCTACCAACATCCCTGACCGATAAATTTGTTACTGACATTTTCAATAGCAAATTTATTCCGAAGGACCGTGATGATGCTGTCGCTAAAGCGAAATATATTACCTACAACGGTGTAAATTACATTCCACGTGATGAAACACCTGCGGATATGTTGAAGGAAAAAACGGTTGTCAAGCGTAAGAAACCGATCTCCGATCTCATCAAAGAATTGCAAAATGCATTTAAACGGATGAGTCGTCATGAGTCGCTTGCATATTATCTGCCTGAGGATGCCGGTGCTGATCTGCCAACTGAGGTTGATCCACGCAAGGATAACGGCAAAGCTCCAGATGCACCTGGCAATGTCCGCATCTCCATCTCGGGAGAACGGGCATCCATCACATTCAATGCTACACCTGAAAGTGATGTTGTTGGGTATCGTCTCTATCGTTCAGTCGGTGGTGCCGGATTCCAGAATCAAGGCCAGGTTGTACTGACAGGTGAGTCCAGATCGTTCTCAGCTTACGCAACAGCTAGTGGCAACTTTGCATTCTATGTTACTGCCGTAGACGTTGCTGGCAAGGAATCTGCTCCAAGTGCGACGGTGAGCAGTGCAGGCGCTGGTGCGCCTGATACAGAAGTCAAAGAGCCTATTGAGGTACCTGGTACGGTGGTAACCCCTGGAGAAACCGTCAGTAACAACAATGCACCAACGGCGGCTCCAAGCACACCAGGCCAAGTGAGCGTATCAGCGCTCTCCCAAGGGCTTCGTATTCAGTGGGCACCGAACTCGGAAACGGACGGCGTGCAGAGCTACGCTGTCTTCTATAGCGAGACAGGTTCGGACCCCTTCACCAAGATTGGCACCACTTCAGGCACCAGTATGGTTTATGGTGTACCGTCATCAACGGGGGGTTGGTTCAAAGTATCTGCCAGCAACAGTGTAGGAGAGTCCGCATCCTCGGAAGCGATACACTATCAGCCTTAATACGGGTGGCAAACCCGTTGACAAACCAATATCGTAAACGAATGAAAAAGCCGCATGTCCAGTGTAAATACACTGACATGCGGCTTTGTTTATGTTCATGTCCTTTTTAATTCTACATGCTAGCTACTCAGTCCTCAATGGTGGATAAGTCACCTGTTGGCAGATCAAGTTCCCATGCCTTCAACACACGGCGCATAATCTTGCCTGAACGAGTCTTCGGCAGTCTTTCTTTGAATTCGATCTCACGCGGTGCAGCGTGAGCGGACAGGCCCTCTTTTACAAACCGATAGATTTCTTCCTTCAGTTCCGGCGTCGCCTCATACCCCTCACGAAGCGCGACAAACGCTTTAATGATCTCTCCGCGTGTCACATCCGGTTTACCGATCACGCCAGCCTCAGCAACCGCTGGGTGCTCTACCAGTTTACTTTCCACTTCAAACGGTCCAATGCGCTCACCTGAAGAGTTGATGACATCGTCGATGCGTCCCTGGAACCAGAAGTATCCGTCTTCGTCCATGTACGCTGAATCCCCGGATACATACCAGCCTGTCAGTCTGAAGTACTCCTCATACTTCGCTGGATTATTCCAGATTTTTGCCATCATCGACGGCCAAGGTGTGCGGATCGCCAGATTCCCCATACTGTATGGAGGGAGCTCTTGTCCACGATCATCGATAATAGCTGCTTCAACACCCGGTAAAGGACGTCCCATGGAACCTGGTTTAATCGGCATACCCGGGTAGTTACAGATTAACTGTGCTCCCGTCTCGGTCATCCACCATGTATCATGAATTCGTTGACCGTACGCTTTCCAGCCCCAACGTACGACCTCCGGATTCAGCGGTTCCCCTACCGACATGACATGACGCAAGCTACTTAAATCATGTTGGGCAATCGTCTCGTCCCCTGCGCCCATAAGCATACGGAACGCCGTAGGGGCACTGTACCATACACTTACTTTGTTTTTCTCGATTGTGCTATACCAGTCCTGCGGACTAAAACGTCCCCCACGAATCACATTCGTTACCCCGTTAAGCCAAGGGGCGAAAATGCCATACGACGTGCCTGTTACCCAACCTGGATCGGCAGTGCACCAATATATGTCGTCTTCTCGCAGGTCAAGTACAACTTTACCTGTATAATAATGCTGAATCATCGCATTCTGAACGTGGTACACACCCTTCGGTTTCCCTGTTGAACCCGAGGTGTAATGAATCAACAGTCCATCCTCACGCGTCAGCCATTCTACTTCCATATCATCTGAAGCCGCAGACATCTCTGCATCAAAATCAATAAGACCTTCCTCAGACTGCGGGCCACCGCCGACAACAAAAATATGTTTCAGCTCTGGTAATTCGGAACGTTTGATCCGTCCCAGAAGCTCAGGCGTAGTCACGAGCGCAACAGCACCACTGTCCTCCAACCGATCCTTCACCGCCGTTTCCATAAAGGCCTCGAATAAAGGACCCGCTACAGCGCCCACTTTTAAAATTCCCAGCAAACTGAAATACAGCTCAGGACTTCGTGGCATGAAAATAAAAACACGATCTCCCTTAGCCACGCCATATTTACGCAGCACATTACCAAAACGACTCGACTGTTCGCTCAGATCTGCGAAGGTATAAGCTTCCTCACGAGAAGCATCGCTGTAGAGCAAGGCCGTCTTCCCACCTCTGCCTTCCAGGACATGGCGATCAATCGCCTCATGTGCCATATTCACTTTGCCGCTGGCGTGCCACGTAAAGTGCCTTTCTACCGTTTCCCAATCGAACCGGCTTCTTGCTTCCGTATAATCACCCAGATTCGATTCAGACACCACCGTTTGCAGCATCTCATTATGTGCTTGACTCATGCTTGCCAGCCTCCTTTAACTCGACATTTCGATTCCCTTCAGGGTTCATTCGTATTGCCTTTGTGTTGACTGAACTTCCAGTTAGCGCTTACATTAGTAGAGAGAACTTCTCGTCATGTACTTGCCTGACCCAACCGATGCACTCAAACGGTGTTGAATTGTGAACATTTTTTGTCAACGCAATTATAGCAAATTGGATCAAACATCGTCTACGGCTTTTCATTTTTTTGGTTTTTTGCTATAAGTAGGGGGAGAGAGGGGTATGAACCATGGAGCATATCAAGAAGCATCATATACGTTCCATTTTCAAGTCCGACCACCGAATTACGGTTGAGGGGCCCGTGCCCGCAGAACAGATTATGGAATTGACGTTTCACTCCGATCTGGATGCCTTTCGGCGCCCAACAGAGCAACAAGAAGCCATTGCCGAGATTGCCGCCTTACCCGAAGGGCGAATTATAATTGCCCATGAGAATAATATCATCATCGGATACGTTACTTTTCACTACGCAGATGAGTGTGAACGCTGGTCCGAGGGCAATATGACAGACCTAATCGAGCTTGGAGCCATCGAAGTCGCAGACGAGTATCGCTCTCTTGGTGTAGGCCGTGAAATGCTCCTTACTGCGATGCAAGATACGTATATGGAGAACTATATTATTTTCACGACAGAGTATTACTGGCACTGGGACTTGAAAGGCAGCGGACTATCGGTATGGGATTATCGCAAAATGATGGAGCGGCTTATGCAAAACATTGATATGACCTGGTACGCGACAGATGATCCTGAAATCTGCTCCCATCCTGCGAATTGCCTTATGGTTCGGATCGGCAGTCAAGTACCCATGACCTCGGAGGAACAGTTTGACCGTGTCCGCTTTCGTCATCGGTTTATGTATTAAAGAAAAAGATAAAAGGTACGAATCGCGAATTGAATACATAAAAGAACCGCCTTACAGATCATTCTCCATCGTAAACGGAAAATGCATCTGTGATGCGGTTTATTGGTGTCTCATTTCGATTTATTCGTGTCTCATTGCGAGTAAGTCACGTGTTTCGAATCACATATGTTCAAGCATGTGCTCAACAATACGATGGGAACGCTGAGAAGACTGCACCGTGAACTCGGCAAAATTCACATGTGCAGAACCGTCTGCCTTGTCAGACATGCTACGTAGCACAACGAAGGGTACACGGTTCATGTGACATACTTGAGCCACCGCAGCCCCTTCCATCTCTGCACAAGCTCCGTCCATCTCTCTATAGAGCATGTTTACGGTTTCCTTGCTGGCAATAAACTGATCACCCGACAACACCTTGCCAATCCGATATTGAGCGCCCTGCGCCTTGCACGCTTCTTCAGCAAGCGAGATTAACGCAGGCTCTGCCGGGAATGCCGATGTCTCCTGGTACGGTATCACTCCACGCTCGAATCCTAGTGGCGTTACGTCCATGTCGTGCTGCACACACACTGAAGAAATAACCATGTCGCCAATGTTCAATTCGGGATGAACTGCTCCTGCTACACCTGTAAAAATTACTCGATTCACCTGAAAACGATCAATCAGAATCTGCGTAGTTACCGCCGCATTTACTTTCCCTACGCCTGACTTGCATACCACAATCTGCTTGCCAAGCCACTCACCGGCGACATACGTAATCCCTGTCTGCTTCACCGTTTCAAGTTGTTTCATGCCCTGAAGCAGAAGTTCCACTTCCTCATCCATAGCACCCATAATTCCTATCGTTTCACGCACTGTTGTATCCTCCCTGTTCCCGTTCTGTATGTGAGATCATGTCATTACCCAAGCCGTTTTAAGCACAAAAGCTCCGTTTCCGGAGCTCCTGCACAATCAAAATCTATGTAGAGAGAATTGAATCTCCCCTTCGCTTACTTAATAAAATAGTCAATTAACCCGCGTGACTTACAGACAGACGAAGAATGGTTTCATGCGGCAAAATCACTCTTGGATTTTCCACATTTTCTTTCTTCATCAGTTTGGTCAGCAAACGCATCGCTACCGCGCCCAGATCATACATCGGCTGTGCAACAGTTGTTAACTGTGGACGCACCATGGAAGCCATACGAATGTTATCCACACTAATAATGGAGAAGTCATCCGGTACTTTCAATCCATCGTCTTGAATACTGTGAATTGCACCAATTGCCATTTCATCTGTTGCAGCAAAGATCGCAGTCGGTTTTTTCTTGAGTCCAAGGAAGTATTTCATCGCTTCCACACCGGATTCATAACGATAGTTACCGATGCGTACCAGATCCTCTTGATATTCAATACCCGCTGCTTCCAGTGCCTTCTTGTACCCTTGGAAACGTGCAAACCCGTTAGCCGGATCCTGCAACGTTCCACTGATCATCGCGATCTCTTTGTGACCGTGGCGAATGAGTGTGTTGACAGCATCAAACGCAGCTGCTTCATGATCAATATCAACAGAAGGGAATGTGCCCTTCTCATCACTTGTTGCGCACAATACGATTGGAACTGCTGCAGACTGGAACGCTTGAATGTGTTCATCCGTTACCGTACCGCCCATGAAGAGCAGTCCATCCACTTGTTTCTCCAGCAGGGTGTTGATAACACGAATTTCTTTTTCTTTCTTTTTGTCCGCATTACACAGAATGATATTGTAGTGGTACATATTCGCAATATCTTCGATTCCGCGGGCAATCTCCGCAAAGGTGGAGTTCGAAATGTCCGGAATAACGACTCCAACTGTCGTTGTCTTTTTGCTCGCCAGACCACGTGCTACCGCATTCGGACGATATCCGAGTCGTTCAATTGCTTCGTATACTTTTTTCCGCGTTTGCGGTTTGACATTAGGGTTATTGTTGACTACCCGTGATACCGTTGCCATAGACACTCCAGCTTCACGTGCCACATCATAAATGGTTACCGTCACAGTACTTCGCTCCATTACCAGTAAATTTTCATTCCATTTTCATTAAGATTTATATTACGACAAATTATTGCATTAATCAATTAAAATAGGCTCTAGGACTCACTTAAAGTGTTAGCAAGCATCTTACTGGTAATCTCTGAATGGGAAGTATGCCATACTGGATTTCCCTTTTTGACCAGAATAACTTGGGGAGATTCGTGCTTAACACCCAGTCTCTCAGCTGCTTCGTTAGATACCGGACGATCTTCCACCACATAGATGATGCCATATTTCACGCTTTCATTCGGAGAGTTATGCAGATAATCATTCATCTCCTGATAAGCATGTGCGCTGATTGGACAGCGGGTACTATGCTTGAACAGAAGCAAGGGTTGATCCTCCGTCGCCTGCACAGCGGAGTTTAGCTGTTCAATACTTGTCATTTTAGTCATGTCAGCCATTCGTTATACATCCCCCTTAATCAGCAATAACGCCTTGTTGAGCGTTTTCACTCTTCGATATCTTAACAAAAAGTGAGCAAAAAATCCAATTTTCATGAAAACAAGCATTCTACACGTCAAAACTAGACGGCATTTGAGAAATGCGCCTGCCATACAAAACCCGACAACTGTGCCAGTCTGCGCTCCGTATCCTCAATCCATGCCTTGTCTTCCGCTTTGTGTGCGTAGCTCATAATATCGAGCAATAGATTGATTCGTGCCTCTACCGCCTCTTTCATTCGGTATTCCATCTCTTGATCCGTTGCCTCCGGCCAGGCCAGAAGCTGTTCGTGAAGCAGGTCAGCCAGTTCATTCTGTTCCCCAAAAGAGACATCCTGCTTCACGGGCTGTTCACCCAGTTTACTAATACATTCTGTCAAATCCGGTTTCACCGGCTGTAACACCTCGTATGATACACAGTCTGCACACGCAAAAACAGGTACATTACGAATTTCTACCTTCTTGGCGTATACGACCGTTCTTAATTCCAATTCCATTACATGTCCACATCTGCACGACTTGCGCACAACCATCACCTCATTCGTTCTTTACTCTCTATGTATGTACCATTCGACCTATTTCCGCCTAAATCCTGCTGTAAACTAAAGGTTGCACAAATTACCACTGTCACCAGATGAAGGTTGTCGAATGAAGGCCCGGGTTGGTTTGAAATCGTTCTATCTAGATGAGAACTTGCACTTAAACATACTTAAATTAGGAAGCCAATTAGCAAATCTGGTACAATATAAGACGCGATCTGCCAAATTCATTATCGAAGGAGAGTTCATATATGAGATTATCAGGTCAAAAAGTCATCGCACTGGTTGATGAAGAATTTGAAGATCTGGAGCTTTGGTACCCGGTATACCGCGTCCGTGAAGAAGGTGCCGAAGTGCATCTGGCTGGCGAGCAAAAAGGAAAAACATACGTCGGCAAATATGGTGTTCCTGCTACCGCTGAATACAGTTTCGATGAGCTCAGCAGTTCCGATTATGATGGAATACTGGTGCCGGGAGGATGGGCTCCAGATAAACTACGGCGCTACCCCAAAGTGCTGGAGCTTGTAAAAGAGATGCATGCAGACCACAAGCCGATCGGGCAAATCTGCCATGCAGGCTGGGTACTCATCTCTGCCAAAATTTTGAACGGAGTCACCGTAACCTCAACGCCAGGCATTCGGGACGACATGGAGAATGCAGGTTCGATATGGAAAGATGAAGCCGTTGTCGTGGATGGGCATATCATCTCCGCTCGTCGTCCACCGGATCTCCCTCCTTATGGAAAAGCTTTCTGTGATGCACTCGCTGCAAAAATAGCCAAATAACAGCAAGGTAAAACGAAAACAAAGAAAAAACCGCTATGCAATCCTATGCATGGCGGTTTTTATATCTTTTGGAAAAAGTGGTACAAAAGTGAATATATTAATTTAAAGGTATTGCTCGTCTGCTAATGCGTGCAGTCAGTTTACTTTAAGATGCGTTTGATCCGCTCTGATCGTCAGGACTGCCGCTCGCATCATTAAATATCTGCAAACGCTGTTCAATTTCACTGCTCGTTCTGAGGGTAAAACACTTGCGTGCCTCCTCCTTCGCATCAGCAGCCGTAGTATTCAAAACTCTATGCTTCACGCGCAGCAAGGATTGCGGAGACATGCTGAGATGACGAATCCCGAGTTCCAGCCATAGCGGAATGGAGCGCTCGTCCCCTGCCATCTCACCACACACACTAACGTCAATCCCAGCCGTATGTGCTGCGTCTACGGTCGCTCGTAGCATACGCAGCACAGCCGGATGATACGGATGATACATATGAGCAATCTGTTCATTCATTCGGTCTACTGCTAGCACATACTGTACCAGATCATTCGTTCCGATACTGAAGAAATCTGCTTCTTCCGCAAGAAGATCTGCAATCATCACGGCAGCAGGGACCTCAATCATGATGCCTACCTGAATATTTGCATCGTAGGCCAAGCCCCGTTCATCCAGATCAGCCATCGCTTCCCGAAGGATTTCGTTGGCTTGTTGCAACTCCTCAACCGATGAGATCATGGGATACATAATTTTCACATTGCCCGCTGCGCTTGCGCGTAGAATGGCCGTCAGCTGCGTTTTGAACAGATCCTTACGATCCAAACTGATTCGAATGGCTCGATAGCCCAGAAACGGATTATCTTCTTCCGGTAATTCAAAATAATCGAGCTCTTTGTCGCCCCCAATGTCGAGTGTGCGAATCACAACCGCCTGTCCAGCTGTTTTCTCGGCAACAAGCCGGTACACCTCATACTGTTCCTGCTCTCCAGGGAAGGTCGAACGATCCATATACAGGAATTCAGTTCGGAACAAACCTACACCTTTGGCTCCGTGTTTCAAAGCCAGATCAAGCTCCTTCACGGAGCTGATGTTGGAAGCAAGCTTCAGCACAGATCCATCCTTGGTCACCGCATCTACGGTGGCAAGCACCTGCAACTGTTCTTTTTTCTGCATCTCCTTGTTGCGAAGCATCGTGTACCGTTCAATGGTTTTGCGATCCGGGTCTGTGAATACCAACCCATTATCACCGTCAACGACAAGCATGTCCCCTGTTTCGACCGGCATGCCAAGACTCGCTTCCAATCCGGAAACGAGAGGAATCCCGAGTGCACGTGCCATAATGGCCGAGTGAGACGTTTTACCTCCAATAAGCGTAACGATACCCAAAACATAGCTTGGATTTAAATGCGCCAATTGAGACGGTGACAGCTCTTTAGCAACGAGAATGTAAGGTTGTGTATCTGAAGGTAACGTAATCTCAGGTGCACCCAGAAGATGTTTAAGCAGGCGGTTACCGACATCCTTGATATCGATCGCCCGCTCCTTCATATATTCATCTTCCAGAAGGTCAAACATGGTGACAAAGTGGTCTATCGCCTCTTTTACCGCCACCTCTGCCGCCTTATACTGACGCTCAATAATGCCACGTATTTCATTCATGAAAACCGGATCTTCCAGAATCGCCAGATGCGCATCAAAGATGCTGGATTCCTCAGGTCCTACAACTTCTTTGAACTCATTTTTGATATATTCGATCTCATCCTTCGATGTCCGTATCCCCTCGTACAGCCGTTCGAATTCCTGGGCAAGATCCACCGAATCCATCTTCTGGTCGGGTAGATCCCATTCCCAGCTGGGCAGGACAAATGCTTTGCCGATGGCGATGCCTGCAGCTCCATTGATGCCTTGTATCTTCATTCTACCCCTCCAACGTTCCTGTCATAGAGCACCACGGACATGACGGATGCCTGACCTTTCTTCACTTGCTTGAATGGAGCAAAACTCCATGATTTTACACGATCCGGATTCGTAATGACCATCGGAGTCGTGAGTGACGCCGCTTGTTCACGTAATACAGCTAGATCAAACTTGATCAGCAGTTGTCCAGGCTCAACGGTATCCCCTTCTTGTACAAACGCTTCAAAATGCCCTTTCAGCTGTGAGGTATCGATCCCGATATGAAGCAGAACCTCCAGTCCCTCTCGTGTAGAAATACCTAGGGCATGCATCGTCGGATACAAATGCATGATCGTTCCAAAGACAGGCGACACCAGTTCTCCTCGCTCCGGTACAAAAGCAACACCGTCTCCAACGAGCTTGGCTGCAAAAATCTGATCTGGCACTTCCTCAATCGGGAGCATTTTCCCCTGCACAGGTGCTGCGAACAGTACCTGTTGCAAATCCCGTTCCAGCAACTTCGCAATCTCTTCCCGGATCAGTTCGGAATAGGTGCCGAATACAACCTGCACGTTACCGCCGCCGAGCTTGATCAGTCCAGCAGAACCCAGATTCTTCATTGCACCCGTATCGATCAACCGATCATCGTGAACCGTCAGACGCAGGCGTGTAATACATGCCTCCACCTGCACGATGTTGCTTTTCCCGCCCAATGCTTCGAGAATCAACGGAGCTTGATAAGGGATATTTCCAACCCAATCTTCCAGCATAGACCCTTCTTCTCGCCCTGGTGTCGGGATTTTGAACGTACGAATCGCCCAGCGGAACAGAAAATAATAGACCAGCCCATATAGTATGCCAATCGGAATGAGCTTCCAAGCATTCTCAGACAGATGGAAATTGAGTATGTAATCAATAACGCCAGCCGAGTATGAGAAACCATGCCTTATATCTAGCCAATAACTTAGCCACATGGCCACCCCGGACATCACTGCATGTACGATAAACAGATACGGCGCCGCGAAAAGAAAAGCAAACTCGATCTGCTCGGACACCCCTGTTAAAAAACAAACCAATGCAGAAGTCAGAAACGTTTTTCTGATTTTTGGTTTTAAATCTTCCCTGGCCTCTTGAATAATGGCAAATGCAATCGCAGGGATAGCAAACATCATAATCGGGAAAAGTCCAGCCATGAAAAATCCAGCTGACGGATCACCAGCAAAGAAACGTGGTAAATCCCCTTGCACAATATTGCCACTCGGCGTTTCATAGGTTCCTAGCTGGAACCAGAATACGTTATTCAGCAGATGATGAAGCCCAAAAGCAACCAGCACCCTGTATAACACACCATAGATGAACAATCCGAAACCGCCAAGACTGTATTCCCATGTTGCAATGGAATTCAGGCCATGTTGCAGAACCGGAGCAAGCCATAACATAAAGCAGGAAAAAAGAGCCGAACAGAGTCCGACGATAAGCAAAACAAACCTTGATCCGCCGAAAAATTGCAAGATTTCGGGCAGTTTGATACTTTTGAACCGATTATGCATTCCACCGGCTAACGCACCGAGTATAATTCCAATTAATGATGCAGGTTGCACCGTGCCATCCCCGAAATTTCGGGTAACCTGATCATAGATAACGATACCAGCCAGCGCTGCAAGTCCAGCTTGACCGGCCTGGTTGGAGAGCCCCAGCGCCACACCGACAGCGAACAAATACGGCAAAAAATAAAAAATACCGTGTCCGGCCACGGTAGACACTTCACCAACAACTTTCATTCCCCAGGAGTCCCAGGGCAGACTGCCCACACTGAGCAAAATGGCAGCAGCGGGCAGGACCATTGTAGGCAGCATAACCGCTCTTCCGAGCTGCTGCAAGGATCCGAGCCAATTCATGGCGACCTCTCCTTTCTATCCTAGATGGTAAGCTTTACACAGCATTTTGTCAAAGCAAAAGCATCATGTTTAACAGGAAAAATCCCGTGTCTTAGAAAAGACGCGGGATGTTCATTACAATCCTGAATTGGATATGCGATGCCAAGAACGAATTCATGACGACAGCATGGCCTCTTAGCCGCGGCCAGCGCCGCGCAGAACGATGGAATCTTCTACCTTGATACAACGATTGGTGACTGCAGTCATGCCGTTCTCTGCCGCAATCTGGACAGCCTCATCGTTATGAATGCCGAGTTGAAGCCATAATACATTGGCCTTGATCGCAGCAGCTTCACGAGCGACTTCCGCGCAGAACTCCTCACGCCGAAAAACATTAACAATATCTACAGGCTCGGGGATATCTGCGAGTGTGGCATACACCTTCTCGCCAAGAATCTCTCCCTGTGCTTGCGGATTAACAGGGATAATGCGGTATCCTCTGCTCTGCATCGCTTCCGCGACCATATACGAGGTACGATCTGATTTGTCCGATAAGCCGACAACAGCGATGTTGCCTGCATTGCGCAAAATGTGTCCAATTTCTTCTCGAGTAGGGTTGTTAAATTCCATGTTCAAGCACCATCCTTTTCTGCTTAACGTGTTAATTTACTCTTTTACCCACTGAACCGAGGCGCCAAGCGCCTGCAAATGATCAAAATATTGCGGATATGACTTGGCTACATGGTGCGCATCCCGAATACGGATAGGCTGCTTGGCACGCAGACCCACGACAGTAAGCGCCATAATGACACGGTGGTCATAGTGAGCATTAATCTCTACGCCGCCCTCGACACCTTCCGGACGCCCGTGTACGATAATCTCAGCCTGACGCTCTTCGACGTTCGCTCCGGCCTTGCGGAGTTCATTTAAATAATCCGTAATTCGGTCACATTCCTTGTAACGCAGGTTCTCTACATTATAAAACCGTGACGTCCCTTCCGCAAATACTGCTGCCGCTACCATAGCCAATACGGCGTCCGTCGCCGCATCTCCGTCGAATTCAATCGCCTTTAATCGGCCATTTCCTTGAACATGAACCACATCATTCTCATGAGTGAGCGGCACTTCCATCATACGCAACACATCAACGATGGCACGTTCCCCTTGCTTGCTCTGCTCCATCAGCCTAAGAATTTTCACATCAGACTGTGTAACTGCTGCGGCAGCAAGTACGGCAGCCGAGCCAGGGTAATCCCCCTGCACAGTATACGTTGTTGGCTTGTATGCCTGTCCGCCAGGTACACGGAAGGACATGTAATCATCGCTTGCGTGGATGATGATCCCTGCTTGTTCAAGAACCTCCAGCGTCTGACCGATGACCACTTTGGATTTCAAATCATTCAGAACCTCAATTGTGCTGTCTTCAGCAAGCAACGGAGTAACAAATAGCAGGGCGCTCAAATACTGAGAGCTTACAGAACCAGACACGCGAATATGTCCGCCTTTGGCCTGACCGCCTTTAATTGTAATCGGCAGTCGTCCTTGCTGATGCTCTACCTGTACCCCCATTTGACCAAGTGCATCAATCAAATCATCATGCGGCCGTTTACCCAGTGAATCAGGGTATGTATTCACAAAAGTTACCTCAGGGCATAGTGCGGTAACCCCCATCAGGAAACGAAGTACTGCCCCGGCATTGCCTACGTTTAATTCACGTACATCACGGGGGTGGCTTCCGAAACCTTGAATGACGATTTTGCTGTCGTCTTCTTCCAGCACAGCGCCCAGATCGCGAATACATCTGCGCATCGCATCGCTGTCCTCACTATGTGCCGGAAAATGAATCGTGCTTGTTCCTTCCGCCAGCGCAGCGGCCAGCAGGTAACGGGTGGTGTAGTTTTTGGAGGACAAAGCTCCGATTTCCCCGTTCAAATTAGGGGTAGGGTTAACAATAACGTCCATGGATGATATTCTCCTTTTATTGATTGTAGTGGTGAAGCTGCATAAATGGTTTTAGTGAGTCTCTGTAAGGCCAAATTGACATCCCCTGGTTCCCTTGGGTATCATTATAGGCGTTAAGTCCATATAGAAAAGAGGACCTGAATATGACACAAATCGCAGAAATTCAACCATCCGAGCTACGTCGCCGTTTACAAGCGGGGGAGAAGCTACAGATGATAGACGTCCGCGAGGACGAAGAGGTCGCGCAAGGCATGATTGCCGGTGCCAAACATATTCCACTGGGACAGATTCCAGATCGCTTATCGGAGATTGATAAGTCCGGTGAGATCGTGATCATCTGCCGTAGCGGTTATCGCAGTGAACGAGCTTGTGAATATCTGCAACAGCTTGGATACGACGGCTGTACCAATATGGTCGGCGGTATGCTGGAGTGGCAACAAGAAGATTAAAAAGTTAGGGCCATTGTTATCGCTGGCGAACCTTTCAAAGTGTTAATTTCCAATGGAGCACACACTCTGCTTTTCCCAAAACGGGCCCACATGGCCCGTTTTTCAATCTTCCTCTCTCGTTCAACTTCGATGATAACAAGCTTAGACGCGGTAATGCGCTAAAATTAAATGAGTCACTTCGGCCGCAGACAACGCAGTAGTATCTACCGTGTAATCCGCAAAACGATATGCATCTTTGCGTTCTTCCATTATCGTGCGAATGCGTTCCTCGGCATTACCTGCAAGTAGTGGACGGTTATCACACCCGCTCACACGTTCCACAATGACCTCAGGGTCTGCGGTTAGGGCAACAACCCAGCCATTCGCTGACATCGATTCACAGTTATCCGGACGAAGTACGACCCCGCCTCCAGTTGCAATGACCTGTCCTTCGTTTTTAAGGACCGTGCACAACACCCGGTTCTCTACGTCACGAAAGTACGCTTCTCCCTTGCCCGAAAACAATTCCGGAATGGTACAGCCTTCCTCCTGTTCAATCGCGGCATCCACATCGATTAACCGGTATCCCAGCTCATGAGAAAGCATATCAGCAACAGTTGATTTGCCCGTTCCCATCATGCCAATGAGAATAATATTTTTAGACTTGCTCAAGGTGTACACTCCTTTAATTCAAGCATTTCGTGAGCACTTTTGTCCTATCATAACACAGCCCTGCGAACGGGGGAAGGCCATGCCTGTACCAAGCTTCCTTTCGAGCCACGACCGTATATACTGTCCCTCCTCTCCCAATGATCTTCATTCATTCATTAATGTTACTCAACAGACTTTTAGTTTCTCTTATCGTATGAAAAAAGAGGAACCTGGTGGTTGTCGGTTTAAACCGATCCTCCAAGTCCCTCTTTACATGCTATGATTCGAATACTACTCCATCCAGTTGTGATGGAAGCTTCCTTCTTTGTCGACACGTTTGAATGTGTGTGCGCCGAAGTAGTCACGTTGTGCTTGCAGCAAGTTTGCCGGCAAACGTTCTGTACGGTAGCTGTCGTAGTAAGACAACGCGCTGGAGAAGCCTGGTACCGGAATACCTTGTTTTACCGCAACGGCTACCACTTCACGCCATGCATCCTGGTAGGATTCCACGATGTTTTGGAAGTATGGATCAAGGAGCAGGTTTTTCAGGGCTGCATCTTTGTCATATGCTTCCTTGATGTTTTGCAGGAACTGTGAACGGATGATGCAACCCCCACGGAAGATCATCGCGATGTTGCCGTATTTCAGATCCCAGCCATATTCGTCAGATGCGGCACGCATCTGTGCGAAGCCTTGGGCGTAGGATACAATTTTACTGGCGAACAGCGCTTTGCGCACGCTCTCGATGAATGCTTTTTTGTCACCGGAGAATGCTTCTGCCTTAGGTCCGCTCAGGATTTTGCTTGCAGCGATACGCTCGTCTTTCATCGCCGACAAGAAACGGGAGAATACGGATTCCGTAATCATGGACAATGGTACGCCGAGATCCAGCGCGCTTTGGCTTGTCCATTTGCCTGTTCCTTTTTGTCCAGCGGCATCCAAAATGACATCAACCATCGGTTTGCCCGTTTCCGGATCGTATTTGGAGAAGATGTCCGCAGTGATCTCGATCAGGTAGCTGTCGAGTTCGCCTTGGTTCCACTCTGTGAAAATTTCGTGCAGTTCTTCTACGGAAACGTTAAGTACGGATTTCAGCAAGTGGTATGCTTCACCAATCAACTGCATGTCACCGTATTCGATACCGTTATGCACCATTTTAACGTAGTGTCCCGCACCGTCAGGTCCGATATATGTACAACATGGGTCGTTACCGACTTTGGCCGAGATCGCCGTCAGGATCGGTTCCACCAGTTTATAAGCACTTTCTTGTCCGCCTGGCATAATGGAAGGTCCTTTCAGTGCACCTTCTTCACCGCCGGATACGCCTGTACCGATAAAGCGAATGCCTTTGTCTTCCAGTTCTTTGCTGCGGCGAACCGTGTCAGGGAAATAGGCATTTCCGCCGTCGATGATGATATCTCCTTGATCCAAATGAGGAAGCAATTGCTCGATAGTAGCATCTGTAGCTTTACCTGCTTGTACCATGATCAGAATTTTGCGCGGGGATTCCAGGGAGGCTACGAATTCTTCAATGGAGAATGTACCTGTCAGGTTTCTGCCCTCGGCTTCTTTCAGCAGGTCATGTGTCTTCTCTGGGGAACGGTTAAATACCGATACTGAAAATCCTCTGCTTTCAATATTAAAGGCCAAATTTTTACCCATGACTGCCAGGCCGATTACGCCGATTTGTTGTTTTGTCATCTGGTCCTCCATCCTTTACTCCAATTAATTTTATTGAAAAAAAATCTCAACAATACACCCATTTTAACGGTTTTATGTATGAAAGTGAACCCTCCACCCGAGCAGGATAGCGGGAAATCGCTGTAATCAGCAAAGGTGTTCATCGTATTTTCATAAAATACGTTATTATAGTATGAGTAATGAATCACCATCAGAGTGGAGGAACTTGTGAATGAGCTATGAGCAGCTTTCAAACGAAGAACGGTTTTCACTGGATATCCGTAGAACTTTTCTTTTGGGAACGTATATGAATGAATGGGGTATGCCTGAGAGCAGAATCGTACTTTCTAAAACAGAGCGCAACGTCCATGTGGAAATCTATTATTTCCCTGCAACGTCGCAATCCGAGATCTCCCGGTTTGTTACTGTAGGTTTATCTCAAGCTGCCCGACCCTCAGGGGAACAAGTCTCCGCAGAGTGGATGCTTGCGCTACCTTCCGATTTAGGCGGTGTAAGTGTAGAACGTGTCAACACCTACTTGGCAGATATCATTACGCATCATATCGAAAATGCTCCAGATTCGGATATCCCGCGTGTGATGAAATCAAGTACGCTAGCACCCACAGAATGGAATGCGACTGCCTTGTTAATTGACGAGTTGCGGGGAGAAAGCGAAGCTCTCGAACTTATTCATATTGGTCAGGAGACAGTCCCTCTGTTGTGGGTCATTCCGATCACCCCAGATGAAGCAGATCTAATTCTGGAACAAGGGATTGAGGAATTTGATACTCATGTAGACAGTTCGGACTATTCCATTATTGATCCTCAGCGTCCGTAGACGAGCGGAAAAGTACAAGTCCAGAGATTCAGAATCCAAAACTAACATTCCCTCTACATATCAAGGGGCCGCCCCTAGTCCGTTAATGACCTTTGGGAACAGCCCCTTTCAATAAAAACGATGCTCAAACACGCTTTGTCTCATCCTTCCAGCATCAGCAGATGCCCGGACAATCGCTGCAGTGCTTCACGGCAGGCATTGGCCTTCTCTGTATTATCGATCTGTACAGCATCATACAGGCGCTCCAGTTCATCATCGATCTCCATACGCAGCAGCATCAGCCGTTCTTCGCCTTCGCGCGAGAGGAACATTTCTTCCATCTCTTCCGCCGTAGGCGCAGGTTCTTTTTGAAAAATAACCCGTTGCTTGAATCCCGACACTTCCACCAGACGAATCACTTCACCAAACAGAATATTCTCCACCGTCATTTGCTGATCCTTGAAGCGTTTCACCACAGCATGCCCGCGTGTATCGCCAATCAGTTTCTCCAACCACTCTGCGAGCTTGGCATCCTTGATCAGATAATCTCCTGTCATTTTATAATTCCCACTGCGTGTTTGTTGAAAACGGAGCTTTACCAGCTTACGTCCGGTGCGGACTGACAAGATAAAGAAGGATTCGTCCTCGCTCCAATATAGTGAATACCCCTCACGAATTAGGTCTTTGATTAGATTTTGGATATGCCGACGGTTGAACCGCAGCTCCAGATTGCAATATTCAACTTCATAACTCTTGTTCACGGCACTCCCTCCATCTGTACCGGATCTGCTCCGGCCTCATGTTTCAAGCGCTTGTGTTACATCGGCTTACCCTATTTTATACTTCATTTTATGTAAGGGTACTTGGTTATTTGACTATTTTTCACGGAATACGAATCCGAATTGAAGCTTTCCGCAGGTGCACAGGGGCAAGCCCCCGGTAATTCATTTTATTACGGAGTACAAGTGACAAAATCATGATCATTGTGTTGTACAGCCGAGATAACTCACTTCATTTGCACTAATTGACGACTCCCAAGTATCACATCACATCAAAAAAGAAGATCCTCAACCCTAATCAGGTTATGGATCTCCTTTTTTCTCTCCTTCATCTATCCAGCTGATGCGGTACGGTAAGGCTTGCGTGCCAAGACAAAGTGAACGACGAAAAGTCCGGCCATTACAAGAGCGCTCGCGATAAACGGAGCCGGATGACTGATGTGATCCCACAACAACCCCGACACAATCGGACCAAAAACCATACCCGAACCTTGCAAAGTAAGGAAGAACCCCCAAATTGCCCCGCGTTCCCCTTCCGGAATCAGTGTGGCAACAAATGCATTCCAAGCCGGAAGAATCATCGCATAACTTACGCCAACAAGCATGACAATGCCAAAAACAACGGGAATGGCTGTCACGATCGAGAAAACAAACAAACTTGCTGCCGCCATCAAAAAACCGATATTCAGGAACGGCTTCGTGCCGAACTTGTCCACCATTTTCCCAACAGGGAGCAGTGCGATGACGGTAATCCCTCCTCCTGCAATGAGTAGCAGGCTATACAGATTGGGTGAGATATTCAGATCTGTTCGTGTATACAGCGTAATGACAGGGCTGAGCAGGCCAATCACAAACGACTGCATAAATAGCGCAGGATAGACCAGCGGATTAACGTTGAGTGTGCTACGTACCCGGTGTAATGTACGCTTTACGCTCTGTTGTAACCGAATAAACGGAGTAAGAAGATTCGGCTTGGCTGGATATTTCTGATTTGCAGACATTCGGTCTTCTCTAGCATCTCCTGCTCCTGTTGCTTGTTCCCCCTGAGCCACAACGCGGCCCGGAAGAATCATAGCGACCAGAATGACCAGAATCGCACATCCCATCAGAACGAGGAAGATTGTACGGTAATCATGATCGGTCCGCTCCAGTAGCCAGTTCATGCCAACAGGCCCGAGCCCCGTGCCTCCCAAAGCCGCCATTTCCAGCGCACCCATCGCTGTTCCATTTTTATTCTGCGGGCCTGACATTGCCGTTACTCCCGTCATTGCGCAGGGCCACAGGGGTGACGTGCCGATTCCGAGAATGAGACAAGCCATAGATAGTCCAACTGCACTTTTGAGAAAAAGAATCATGATCACGGCAATCAAAGTACAGATCAGAGCCGTTACCATCGTGGCGCGGAAACCGATTCGTTCTGCTGCCCAGCCTGAAGGGGCTCTGAACAGATTATCCCCCAGATATTGAAGAGCAAATGCTACGCCGATAACGCCAGCAGACAACCCCAGAATATTGTCCATATATACGGGGAGAACGGCGACCAGCAGTGCCCCCTTGATGATCTCCACTAGAAAAAGTGTCAGCCACATCGCAATAAAAAAAGGCGATCTTAAGATCTTGGCTGGTTTGATGTCGGTTTGCATTCTTTTTCCCCTTTCAAGGTTCATTTACCGTTCCTCTACACATAGTGTAACCGGGGGCATGACAAGCAAATCTCACCAATTCAAAAATTTGTCGTTCATACCGCTTGCATTCAGTGCTTATTTTGCTATACTCATCTTTGTTTACCATTTTACTTAGGAAGGGTTGTGACAGCACTGATGAATCACCACCGTACGCCGCTGTTTACCGCTTTGAAAGATCACGCGGCACTCAATCCCGTACAGTTTCATATTCCGGGACATAAAAAAGGATTGGGAGCGGATACCGAATTCCGTGAATTTATAGGCGATAACGCCTTCTCCATAGATTTAATCAATATCGCACCACTCGATGACCTGCATCAACCCACAGCTGTCATTCGGGAAGCACAGATGCTTGCCGCAGATGCCTTTGGAGCCGATTATACCTATTTTAGTGTACAGGGTACAAGCAGTGCGATTATGACGATGATTCTATCGGTATGCGGACCTGGGGACAAAATTATCGTGCCCCGCAACGTACACAAATCTGTCCTGTCTGCTATTATTTTCTCAGGAGCCAAACCTGTATTTGTTTCTCCTGCACAGGATGTTAACCTTGGTATCGATCACGGTGTAACCATTCAATCGATCCGTCGTGCGCTTGAGCGTCACCCGGATGCCAAAGCTCTGTTAGTCATTAATCCAACCTATTACGGTGTATGTACGGACCTGAAGTCCATCGTAGAGCTGGCTCACAGCTATCAAGTACCCGTTCTGGTGGACGAAGCACACGGGGTACTCATTCATTTCCATGAGGATCTGCCGCTGTCTGCCATGGCCGCTGGAGCCGATATGGCTGCTACAAGTGTGCACAAGCTTGGTGGTTCGATGACACAGAGCTCTGTGCTGAATCTGAATACCAAGAACGGGTATGTCAACCCACAACGTGTACAGACCATTCTCAGCCTGCTGACATCCACATCCACGTCATACGTATTGCTTGCATCGCTGGACACCTCCAGACGCAACCTGGCGCTCCATGGTCATGAGATTGCGCAAAAGGCGATTGATCTTGCTGAGTTTGCAAGACGTACAATCAATGATATTGATGGCTTGTACTGTTTCGGAAAAGAGCTGTTAGGCACAGAAGCCACTTTCAATTATGACCCAACAAAAGTCACGATTCATGTGCGCCATCTCGGCATTACAGGCTACGAAACCGAGAACTGGCTGCGTGAGCATTATAATATCGAAGTAGAGCTTAGCGACATGTACAATATTCTGTGCCTTATCACGCCAGGTGATACAGATGACAGCGTGAATATCTTGCTTAATGCGCTACAGGATTTGTCCCGTACTTATTATCAGGTCAATCCGGCGCATGAACTGGTTGTCAAAGTTCCAGACATCCCTCAGCTGATGTTGACCCCGCGTGATGCTTTTTACGGAGATACTGAGGTCATTCCTTTTAAGGAATCCGCTGGACGCATTATCTCGGAGTTCATTTATGTGTACCCGCCAGGTATTCCGATCCTGCTTCCGGGCGAGGTCATTACGCAAGAAAACATCGATTATATCATTGATCATGTTGAGGTTGGACTGCCCGTTAAAGGACCCGAAGACCGTAGCGTTACGAACGTCAAAGTCATCGTGGAAGCTGACGCCATTTTCTAGAATGGCATTTAGGTCTGAGACAGCTTGAACAGAAAAGGACTGGGTCTACCACCTGGTCCTTTTTGATTTTCATTTTTGGTGACTCTCCGTCTCCGCACCAGCCTGACAATCCAAAGCAACAACAAAAGACCCCCTGAAATTCAAGGAGCCTTCATGTTATATTCCAAAAGATTGACTATTCTTGGGAAGCAACCAGTTCGTTGTATGCCGCTTCAACACGGTTCCACTCTGCTTCATCTTCAATATTGTAGAGCACCATTTCCTCGTCTTCTTCTTCCATACGCAGGATGATGCCGTCAGCTTCAGGATTGTTGCGTTCCAACAGAAGTGCATAAACGTGATCTTGCACGTCAAATGTTTCTACCAAAACCATTTCCACGTCTTGTCCGTTCTCATCAGTCAATGTGAGAAGGATCTCTTCGTGTTCATGATCGTGATCATGGTCGTGACCGCAACCGCAATTATCTCCATGCTCGTGTTTGTGATCGCTCATTGTAATACCTCGCTTCATTAATAGAAAATGTGTAACCTTGCATATCGTAACATGTTCACAGAGCTAGGTCAATTTAGAAGGATAGCGTCTATTCGCCTTTAATCATTCAAGGCTGTAATGATTTTTTCGGCGACCAGAACATAGTTGCTATTTGCATTTTCTTTAATATGAAAACCGACTTGATATTTGCCAGCACGACTAAAATCATAAGTGAAATCATACGTTCGGAACCAGAAGTTGTCCTTCTGCGTAGCGAGATCCTGTGCCTGAATATCCTTTACCTGACCGCTCGGGTCCGTTATGGTAACTTTCACGGCAGCCACATCGGTTGTGAGACTATCTACCTGTGAGAACACATTAAATTTCAATTTGCCCACATTGACGTTCCCAAACACAGTGTCTCCCTTGAACAGAAAAATATGTACGTTCGGCTTGATCACCGTTACTCGCTTGTTACTGTTATCCCACCGAGTAATGCCTCCAGCCTCTCTAACAGGTACATAAGTCGTCCCATCAATTAAATAACCACCGTCAGACGCTTCCTTGCCGTTAATGAGCACACGAATCTTCTCGTTCACAGAGTCCGCAAATAATAAAGACCCGCCCAGCAAGGAGAATACCATGACACACAGCAGCACTCTTTTCCATTTCATCCCGTCAATATACCCTCCCTTGCTGTTAGCTTGTTTGTAGATTTATACTGCGAACGGCTCCACAAAGTTGCGCTGTTTTTCATCATTTTTCATTTTTTATCCAAAATATTTACCACGCTCTGGTAAACACAAAAAAAGGCTATCCTTTTTTCAGGATAACCTATGGCGTCGCATATTATATCTACGTCATTAGACGAAGTATCATGAAGATACGTGGCGAGTGAGGATACAGGGAACCCCTTTGCCAACCGCCCCGCCTTCTCTCATTCGTGCAGCATATTCCGTCCCTCGTGAGCAAGGTGTCTTGCAGCGTTCACATACATCGGATGTGACCAGCTTCATGGATACACGCATCTTGTCACTTTTTAACGCGGGAGCTTTCTTTCCTTTTGCCTTTGCCATCACGGATTCCCCATTTCCCATAATGCTGAATGAATAGTGCATCATATGGGGAAACGCCCAATTGTGTGCCTTCCTTAGAAAACGTATTTAAATACTAAAAAGATAACGAACAAAATACCACCGAGAATCAGCCAATTGCTGATCTCCCACCAAATACTTCTTCCTCCACCAGAGATGAGTTGCTGTGATTTCTCCTCATGACGCTGCTGATGTGTGTGTGATTCGGATAAGTCTGGCGGCTTGTTAAAATCTCTAAAATCCATATCATGCACCTCTCTTTCGGTGATCTCAATTCATTTACAGGATTTGAATTAGTTCGATAAGTTTGCACTTTTATGAATATTTACGGCGATATCCATCCAAAGTTTCAACATTATACATTTATTGAGTTATAGATTGTATCTTAACTCCATTTCACCGAAGCTATAATTTCAACGCGAAGCAAGTATAAGGCAAAAAACCTCCGAGTCTTCGGAGGTTTTTGTCTATTGCATTTATTTTATTCTAAAGGAAACGTTACGAAACCCGTCTGCTTACGCCTGCTCTACTTTAACGTTAACATTACCTTTGATCGCTTTGGAATAAGGGCAATATTCATGAGCAAGTTTCACAAATTTTTGAGCCGTTTCTTCATCCAGGCCGAGAATTTTTACTTCAAGCTCCACATCCAGCTTTACACCACCATCTGCCGGGTCCGCTACCAAGGCAACAGTTGCAGATACGGTGCTGCGTTCAATCGTTACATTGTGCTTTTTCAATTGAAATTCCAACGCAGAGTTAAAACATGCACTGTATCCTGCTGCGAACAATTGCTCCGGGTTAGTCGCTGTTGTGACTTGACCTCCAAGTTCAGGGGGTGTAGCTACATCCATCATAAATACGTTATCCGGGGATTGTACGATCCCTTGGCGTCCACCCGTATTAATAACTGTCGTTTCATATAGAGTTTTCATATTAAAATTCTCCTCTTCCGATTTAAGTTTTTGTTATATGTTTTGAACATGTTTTCTTTTAACTTGTTTACAAATTGATTTTACACAATTTAATTTGCTTTGTAAATAGTTTTTTAAAATTAAAAAAGAGCGACCTTGTAAGGTAGCTCTCTATATTGTTTTAAGGCAAAACCAAAGCACAAACATTCGTGTAATCTCCAATACCTAGCAATGGAAAACGGAATGACATCTGAGTTTATTGGGATGTATCCGATTTTGATGTTTCAGATTGCTCCGTTTTTTCACTCTGTTGATTTTGATTTCCGGAATTACGATTGAACCCTGGGCCTCCGAATCCACCCCTCATGCCGTTTCCTTTGAGACCATCTCCCAATTTGTTTAGGTCAACGGAAGATGCATCGATCAGCTTATCCGCACTCGCTTTTTGCCCTTCTGTAGTGGAAGGGATCGTTCCATCAAGCTGTCCTTGAATGCTCTCGGCACGCAATGTTCCTAATTTAGTCAATTCAGCAACAGCTTCTTTATACTTGTCATATGTCACGAACGCAGTCGCATCATTTTTTACGTAATCCGTAATCAGATTGTTTAATGTCTCTACCGTTTGCTCAAATTTTCCGTTGGCAAAATAACCGTCCACGATTTGTTGCAAGTATTCATGATACTTCGCTTTGTACTCAGGAACCTCCAGCAACTTGCTTAGAATCGGCCGTTCTTCCATCGTTACGCCCGATAACGGGGTATCAATGGCAAGATTGACCACATCGGATGCGGAACCTGCCTGGAATCCACCAAAAGCCATATTGTAGTCCCAAGGCAACATACTGATCTTGCCGTTATTCTCATATAAATAATAGTTATGCCCCATATTGGATGTGTAACTATCCATGTTAACCACCACATTATGAGCTGCAAAATATTTGAGCACAGCACCCACATCTACATATTTCTCAAGATCGGTGCCCGCATTCAAGTTTTTGAGTGCTTCAATCACACGTTGTTCATCTTCTTCCGTCGTTTTGGTCCTTGCATTATCAAAAATGCCAGAATAACTGGACACTTTATCATCCGTATACACTAAGGATACGCCGTTCGTGCCACCATTCATTCCACCGCCTCTGCCGAACCCCCGACCACCCTCTCCGCGAGTGTTGGCAGTCTGAGATTTGGCATCGTCTGTTCCTTCACCTTGATCGCTTGGCGGCTCCATGCCTTCAGGAGGCTGACGGTCTCCCATCCCTCCAGCATCCCCTTCTGCTGGCGGGTTCCCCATTCCCATTGGGTTTCCCATTCCGCCCGCTCCCATATTGCCATCGTTATTGGGTTTGTAGATCTCTCCTTCACCATTCTTCGCACGTGCCAGATATCCGCTGTCTATGTCTTCAACAGCCAAATATAAGCCCCACGCCTTTCCGTTTACGTTAATGTTGGCAAAAGAAAACAGCGGTGCATCAACTCCGATATAACTCATGATGTCATAGCTGAGATACTCTTTCATATAACTGGCGTCGGAAATCATATTATTCACGACCATTTTATCAAGACCATTCCAGGTCTGACCTTTGACGTATTTGTCAAACTTGATTTTGAAACTATACCGATCGGTTGAATCGTCCTGTGCCACTTGCCTCAAACTGGAGTTTCCTTTGGCTCGTATACCTACATTTTCTATGGTTGTTCCATTGATCGTTACATTGGCCTTGATATAGTTTTCCTCTGTTGCCGTGTCCAGCATTTCCTGCCAGGCATCCTCATCTACATCAATGGAGAAAGACATCACTTCCGTTTTATTAAAGTTTTGTGCATAATCCACCGTTTTCGTCTGATCTTCTGTAGATTGTTTTTCCGTAGTTGTAGTCGTTGTTGTTGATTGCAGAGCTCCACTCTCATTGCTGCAAGCCGCTAATAACATCGAAGCAATCACTGTAGTTGTCATAACATTTCGCCATTTGTTATTTATCATATCATTTCCCACCTTTAGTTCTCTTTTATATTCCTGTTACAGAGAAGTTTAAAAGAGAAACCTTAAATGGAACTGAACAAGCAAAAAGAGCCACCTTCTAGGCGACTCTTTATAAAAATTTCTTTTTATGCTTCTACTTTATGATGGCTAAATGCATCATTCGACTTTTTTGCTGTCTTTCAATTTACCGTTGCCATCCAGCTCATAGGATTGGTAAATGTCATTAGAGAGCGTTAGAGATTCCAGAATCTTCTCCATAAAGGACGCTGATGCCTTGGTACTGAGATGGTCGCCGTTCCAATAGTAATGAATCATAAGACGATTTTGATTGTATGGATGTTTAATAACATATGCTCCGGAGTGTCCAGATGCGTTCATAGCCTCTTTCCAGTCCAAACCGATACCCTTTGCCCGAACATTAATGTTGTTTTTCAAAGCTTGAACCATACCATTCGACTTTGCATCACCAACAAGAATGAGGTTACTGCTGCCAATCTCACGTTTCAGCTTCTGCTTCAACTGTTTTCGATCCCGAACTACATCGTACTTCATGCCAAATACATCAAAAATCTGAATTAACTTGCTGGTCGCTTGTTCCTGTTGTTTTGCTGCTTCTTTGCTCACCTGATCTCCAAGTACAATGGTTAATGGCTCCCCTCGAAAGGACTTTTCCATTAAACGAATCATCACTTCGTAAGGCAGATTTGGAATGTTATTCACCACTGCTTCATACTGCGGCTGATAGGCATCATGCATATATGCTGCAAGTTCCTTCTTCGACATTTGATATTCCTGCTTAAGCTCAAATCCTGGCTCCATTAAAGCTTTTCCCATGTCCTGACGCTGTTCTTTACCAAGAACATCCTCAATAGTACCAAGTAATCCATCGATTGTAGCGTTTTGATAAACAAAGCGATTAAAATACTCCTTCATGAACGCATCAAATTTTTGTTCACCAACAGAGCGATATAATTGATAAATGGCCTGACGTCCCTTTTGGTAAAATACATAATTAGCCATGTCTCCTACTTGTTCATTCGTAGAAGCAATGGGAAGATCAATAGGTGACGGATCGAGCTGAATCGATCTGAACCCTCCCAGCTTATTGCCCTGCTTTTCTAGAAAATACACCGTGGAGAACTCGGCAAAACCTTCATCCAAAAAAGATTCCGTTTCTGAATTGTTCCCGATTAAAGCATGGAACCACTGATGTGCAATCTCATGTATAAACGTGGTATCCTCTTCAGGCGATAACCCCGCAGGACGCTGCGGCATCTGTATTAATCTTGAATACTCCACGCCAAAGCCATCCACATAAGTCTCGATGACACGAAATTCGGGATATGGATATTTACCATATTTCTCACTGTAGAACGCTATGACTTTAAATGCATAATCAATGTATTTGTCCACCGTAGCTTTTTTGGCAGGATCATCACCCGAATAAAAATATTCCACGGTTAGACCATTACGCGTCTCACGTTCTACCTTTAAGTTGGCGCCAGCAAAAAAAGCAAATTCTCTGGTGTTCGCTGCGCGCGCTGTAACCACTTTCCGTCCTTGTTCAGTACTGTTTTTGGAAGTGATATCTCCCGGCATGACCACCTGATATGACTCAGGCACATTGAACTCAACATCGAAATCGGATGAGGTATAGTAATCACTCTCGAATGAAGTGCTGTACGGTGTCTTATTCCATTGATGTGTAGTCTCGTCATACACAGACATCACAGGAAACCAATGTGCTCCGTTGACCTGATCCTTGTAATACGATATTCGTTGCATGCCATAAGGAATGTCGATCCGATAATCCACTTGGAAAGTAATTGACTGACCTGGTTGTAGAGGTGCCTTCAATTGTACATGTAATGCCTGATTTTGGTTATTGAAAAGAAGATTCTCTCCTTGCTGCGTCACTTTCACAATATCCATCCCGCCCAAAAAATCTGACGCTTTCTTCTCCGGGTGTTCTTTGGCTATTTGCTCATTCTGGTCTGTATACATAATCGTTTGCGTTGCTTTGGATCGATTCGCATCTGCATAGGTATGCATGACCAACTCTTGAAGGGTATCTTTTGCTCGTATTCAGGTAGGTCACCGTCTGGCTACCCTGTATTGTCATGTCTTTTTCGTCCAGACGTGCTTTGATCTGGTACTGAATCGGGGATTGTTCTTGGGACATGGCTTGTTGTGAGCGCATGCGAAAATCTTGTTGCATCTGGAACGCTTTCTTCGTTGTCTCAGTACTGGTAGCCAAGCTATCCCCCTCCGAGGAGGTGGCATACGTAGTTTGGATGAATGAGGATGTTGTGAGCGCCAGTACCAATGTGCTTAATATGGCCTTTTTCATCACGTTTTTGTTAGTAGATTGGGTTTTAGAAGCGTGCATTTTCTCTCTCCTCTGTTCTATGTTGTTTGCTTACTACAACAATAAGAGATCAACCTTACATTGAATTTAGGTTTGGTTTAAATTTTGTTTAAAAAAGCATAGCATGTCCCCATTCCCGCACCGAATTCTCCCCCAAAAGCCGATTTAACCATCCATATTGGTTCAGAAAAAAGAAAAAAAGCCTTGCGTAGCAAGGCTTCTTAAGTATGATCTGTAGTGGGCTCGAACCACTGACCCCTACCCTGTCAAGATAGTGCTCTCCCAGCTGAGCTAACAGATCATGTATATTAGGTTTCGTTCAATGAAGTAACAGTATCATACCAAGTAAACGTCTTCATTGTCAATCATTAAATTGGTTTTAAATCATCCATATTGGAGCACAATAATGGAAAGCTTACAATATTCTGCAATAGGAGAATGTATAGTGATGATGAATAAACATACTGACCAATCGCTTAATCCACACCATAACAATAAACACCATAATAAATACTGGAAGCTAACTGCTACTCATGTTGCTGTTTTGCTCATTCTCGCCTGTACCTTGACTGGTTGCAGGCTGGAACGGGACGAGCATACGGTACAATTTCAGCAATTGCACCAACCGAATGAACAAAATGAATCGCTGCCTGTCTGGATGGACGTCTACTCAAAATCCATAAATCAAGAGGTATACTCCCCTCAGGGAAACAGTGAGTTTTTGCCTTAAATAGCAGAATGAGATCTAGAGCCTTTATCAGAAGTACATACTCACTCTTCTTCATCCCATTTGCGTGAGTATGCCTTCTTGGTCACATAATATAACAAAGCGATCATTCCCGCCGACATAAGCAATGTAATGGTCATAATAGCCGCCATTCCCATGACTCTCCTCCTCCTCCAAAGTCCCAATATGTACCAAACTTAACTATACAGGAAAAGCATTTTTTTGTATAATGCAGTCTGAACTTGTGCGCATGGAGCAGAAAGAAGGAATCGAATTTGGCAGCAGAAATTAGTTATGTCACGACAGAAGAAGAATTGAAGCAAGCTCTTGAGATTCGCCGTCAGGTTTTTGTCATTGAGCAACAAGTGCCCGAAGAACTCGAAATAGATGAATACGATGTTATCAGTCCTGATGTGCATCATGTATTGCTTCATACCGATGGTCAGGCTGTTGCCACAGGGCGTCTCATCTATTACAGCAAAGATACGGCCAAAATGCAGCGAATTGCTGTACTGGAGTCCTACCGTTCCTTCGGGTATGGACGTGTGCTCTTGTTAGCGATGGAGGAGCTAGCTCGTGAGCTTGGATTAACCTATTCGCTCCTGGATGCCCAGTGTCAGGCGCAGAAATTTTACGATAAACTCGGTTATGAAGTGATTTCGGAAGAACCTTTTTACGATGCCGATATCCTACATGTCCGTATGAGAAAAAGCCTGTAGTCCAGCAAAACAACTCACAACACAGGCACTACATACATTACACACCTATTCTCGAAATGTGGAATGTTGTAAAGAATGCATACTTCTCGCGAGTTCGGACAGGCTAACAGGGTAAACCTATTCCCATTTGGTCATAGAAGGAGAGTGTGACATGATGGATCAAACAACACGCGAAACATTCACAGCAGTACAAAAGAATGGTGACGGTGACTTGACCGCCTTCCAGACATCGACAGGCCGTATTCTGGATTATCAGCAAGCTCTGAACGAAGTGAAGGCTGGAACAATCGCTGGTGTGAATGTATTCAAAGGCAAGGATGGAGAAATGTATATTCGCGGCGATGCCGACGGCGACCCGACCAACAACCTTGACCAGCTTCCGAATTTCTGATAAATGTATTCATCATACAGCGCCAATCCTTACGGATTGGCGTTTTTGCTGTAACTTCTGCAGAAGTCTGTTACACACCTAGGCGTACTATTCGCCCCTCAATGAATCAGTAATCCGTAAAATATTTTACTGCATTGCCAGCAGGCTGTGCTCTTCGCACGGGCTTGGGTTCCTGCTCCCAGGCCTGCAAAATCTGTATACTTTCCACCGTAGATGGTTGGGGCCAGGAGATATATCCTTTCTGTTCAAGCGCCTGTAGTGACTCCCGAATGTGCACCGGGTTGCGCCCTGTCTTGGTTTCCAGTTCATCCATACGTGGAATTCTACGTTGCTGACCTGCATAGTTGACAATAATACGAAGTATTTTACGTTCAAAGTCGTTCAGCATACTTCAGTTCTCCCTTCCGATTCCGATCCGTTACAGGGCGCCATGCCAGAATATTTTGCTCCAGAAAAGTCCGGGGTACCCCTTCCATGCCATCAGATGCCCGAATTACTCCGCCTCGCATGCTGTTAATTCGAATCTGCCGTTGCGTAATCTGTCCCGCACGATCCATGTACACAAGCTCCACCATCTGGCCAACATACTTCCCTAGCATGATCATCCCTCCAATAAGAACATTTGTTTGTATTCATTATTATATGCGAACATAAGTTCTTTATTCAATAACAAAAAAAAGGAATTTCGAAAAATAAAAAACCAGACATACTCCGGGCAAGACGGAAGTCTGGTTCTTCAGGTGAAGATCGAATATTAGTGACGATCTGATTCAGAAAATTGCACTGTTTTTAACTGTTGCGTATTCGGATTAAAATCCACATTAACATAAACAGCAAATTGCTTGCCGTCTTTGGCTCGAACCCACAGCTTGAACTGCTCTCTGGACTGATTCGCGCTAAGCGACGAACGGCCGATATGTTTGTAATCCAGAATGTCGACATTGTACTTCGTTTGGGTTTCCTTCACGGCGATGATGCCCCATTTCGCATAATCCGGAATGTTGCTGCTTGCTGCCGAAATGGTTGTTGAGATGCCTGCGAAACCTAGAACAAGCGTTAATATCGTTATCATAAGCACTCTCATGCATTTCACTCCTTGGGAGAATGTGTTTGCTGATATCGTGCCCGTTAGGCTTACATTTTACACCCAGATTCGCAAAATCCAGACCGCTGGCAACAGCCAAAATGGAACAACTGGCATCAGTTTAACCAATGGATCTACCTCGGAAGTATTACTGAAGCTCATCCCCCAATCCCCGGAAAGAAAATGCTGCTCTGCCTGGGACTCTTCTATAGGCTCTAAACCATACTTCTCCATAAGTATTTGCCTTGTCTGTTCATCCACCTTAACATCATTCCCTACACCGCTTGCCGCCACATGTGCACTGTTTATGTAAGTTAACATCATTAAACTCACTATTGAACATACGATATGTATCCGTATAAATCTCATATGTATTCCTTCCTTTCTACTTCGAATCCATGACCAAAGATCGGCGCAACTTAAAACAACTTGTCTGATTGTACATAATAATTGTGAAAATGGAAATACCAAACGGTGAACTATTCACCACGTTCTTCAAACATTCGTAGCAGATAGTACATGCCCCTTTAGACCCATTTCATAGTTTATTTGTTTAAAAAATCCATAGACCGTGTAATGGGCTTTGACTGACCAAGCTTAATCCAACGTCGCCCGAGTCCATTTTCACCCCATATTCGAGGAGGTTATATCTGCATGTTCAAACGTCTGGATGAAATTTTGATTGAAATTCCCAACGTCGAAAAGCCTGATCCCAATGCAGCAGCAGCTATACAGGAATTGCTTGGTGGTAAATTTGGAGAAATGTCCACACTGAACAACTACCTCTACCAATCCTTTAATTTTCGCTCCAAAGAAAAACTAAAACCATTCTACGACCTCGTCATGAGTATTACGGCCGAAGAATTAGGACATGTTGAACTGGTATCCCATGGGATTAACCACTGTCTCCGAGGATCAACCGAATATAAAGAACCTGATCAGACACCACTCGGTTCCGTCAAAGATGCAAGGCTTTCGTATCATTTTCTGGCAGGCGCACAAGGCGCAATGCCATTTGACTCGATGGGCAATCCGTGGACAGGTGCCAATGTCTTCAACAGCGGCAATCTGGTAGAGGATTTGTTGCATAATTTCTTCCTCGAATGTGGAGCCCGTACGCACAAGATGAAAGTATACGAAATGACCGATCATCCCGCAGCTCGCGAAGTTGTCGGTTTCCTGCTCGTACGCGGCGGTGTGCACGTGGTGGCGTATGCTAAAGCGATTGAAATTGCGACAGGTGTCAATGTCACCAAACTGATCCCGATCCCTTCTTTGGATAACAAAGCCTTTAACGAGGCTCGTAAATACGAAGAAAAAGGCGTACACACCAAGCTGTACACCTATAGTGATAAAGACTTCAATGCCATCGACCAGATCTGGAAAGGCACGCATCCCGAAGATGGACAACCTCTGGAAGTCATTCAGGGCATTCCTCAAGGCTTCCCAATCCCCGAAGCTCCGGCGGTGGAGGAAGAATTCGCACCAGGCATCTCACACGAGGACTTCAAGGAGATTGCACGTCGCCTGAAAATGGCGGGGAATATTGCTGATTAAGAAACATGTTGTAGTTGGCCTATATGAAAGAAAGCCCTCAAACTCTACTGTTTGAATGCAGTAAAGGTCTAAGGGCTTTTTGAATTAAATAAATAAATTGATTGTATGTAGTTAACTCCTTAACAAATCGCAATTTTCAGGTAAACGTGCTATTTCCATGACTATAACTGGTTCAGCATAGGTACAATGACTTGATCCAGTTCCTCAAGTATCTCGCTATCCGTAGGACATTTTATGATTCTTTCTAAATCAGGTTTTAACATATGTAGACATTCTAAAGGTAATCGAGAGATTAGCCCAGTCAGCATAAAATACTCCCAAGTACAGTCTCTTGTTTGAAATACATATTGAATATAATTCGTCTCCGAATCTTAACAGCAAATCCTCCACGGGCTTTGAAATCGGCCAATTCCCATCCTGCAACCACTCCATAAGTTCGGGTAAAATATGTCTCAGTTCATCGTTACTCCGTTTGGCAAGTTTCTCTACGGATTCGACATCAAATTTATCTTTAGGTAATATCGTTCTGATATTCATTCGTTATTCCTCCTCAGGAAACTGCCCACTTTTGAAAATGCAAAAGTATTTCTTCTTAATTCCTCGCTCCGCCCGCACCTCGAAATTTCCCATGCTTTGATATAGCATTGCCACCAATCTTGTTCGTTTCTTTCAATTTCAATCCTATCAACCAGTTACAACGTCATCTTAAATAGGGTATTCCGAGCAAAGTGCTTCTTACTGTCATTACCTATTTAAGCTAGGTCAAGGGAAGTGAGCCTACTTGTCAACCATCAAGGATAGTTCAACGAATGAAATTGTAGCCTGCTATGTATCGGAGCGAATTACCATGAATCTGGCCACAAATACGCTACTTACAGAAAATTCGCAGATTCAAGAAGAAATAGATACCTTCATTCCGGTCAAGAGACCCACCACACACATCCTGATTTTCAAAAAAAGTAAAACGCTTAGGTCTTGGACAATCTATTTCCAAACGAGTGAACTGATGGGATAACGCACCGCAGAGTCGTTCTTTGGTCATTTTAAGGACGAAACCCCGTTGATAAGCTGTGTCACACTAGATATATTCAAACAAAAATCAAACAATATTGCCTACTACAATGACTACAGATACCAGTGCAACCTAAAAAAGATGACCCCTGTGCAGCACAGAGATCATCTTCTTAAAGCAGTATAGTCTTTTTTAGAAATGTCCTTCACATAGGATCCAGTTTAAAAGCAGATTGAGAGCTTTTTGGATTAAAGTTACGTACTTTTTTTAAAGATCTCGATTTTCTTAATCTGATATTATTTCAGTTTCTGAAATTAATTCAACATTATCATACTCCCATTTTAAGAAACGATTAATAGCTTGTGCCGTTTCACCCCAAGTAGTGCGAATGCAATCTCTCAAAATATAATTAATCTCCATTTTCAACACATTAAGATCAAACTGTTGAACAACAAATGTCGCTCTACAATTCAATATATTTTGATTTTTTTCAAGATAATTTATTATATAATCAGAAGTTACCACTTGAAAATAGAAACAATCGGAACCCAAGTCGTCTTCTTCAGCTATATAAGCTGTACATCTCAATTTAGTACCTTTCAATCCGTCAGAGACATCAATAATTTCAAGATCCTTTAGTACCGGTGTAACCAACAGATATCCCCACACTTTCATATTATTTCACACTAATATGGAAATTCCCTTCTGTTCGAGTATTCTCCAAATTTAATTCTAAACCTCCATGTTTCTTGTACCCGTATCTGGCAACATATCTCCCATCTTTACTAATATAAGTCGTATACCCGTTGGCTGCCGTTCCTTTAGTATAACCAGACCCGACAAACTCAATAGCCGTAGCTAATGCCGTTTTTTTTGAGATATAACTATTTTCCAACCCGGCATTTTTCGTATTAACTTTGCCCATAGTAGCTAGAGTCGTTGCACTTAAAGTACATTCCGTGTTATGCACCCAAATACCCAAATCTGTTACATAATACGTATGGAAATCTGCAACTGTAAAGTTATACACCATAATTGGCTCATCCAGTTTAACGAACTCAACCTTGTCTATCGTCAGGTTACTCCCGTCAGCTTTTTGGAGATTGTCTCCTGCTTGAAGTTCATCAGCAAAGACCCATCCCTTACCTTCAACAAAAAACGGATGATTATTGGTCGTCTCGATGATTTGCTCCCCAACATGTAATTTAATAATATCATCACGCTGGTTACGATATAAAGCAGTTACTTCTTTGTAGGCCAAATCTCCATTGGAGTCATATTCAGACTTAGCAAGAACCTTATCTCCGACTTCAATATCTTCGATATTTTTCTCTCCATTGTCTGTCTGCACCTTAGTCCCTGCAACAAAGCAGTTACAACCTCTTGAAGCAGGAGCATTTGTCTTACCTGCAGTTTTTCCACTACCTTTGGGAACAGTACTTGTACTTGTAACAACCCCCATTGCAAGTATCGCAGCATATTCCGCTGCTTTCCCTTTAATCAATTCATCTACTAACTGTTCAGTAGCCCAGCTAATATTACCCGCAGATTTAGAATAAGAACTTTTACCCAATGCCATGTCATACAAGTAATTAAATCGATTTCTGCTAAGGTATGAATCGAAGTCGTAACGATCTCGAATGGTATTTTTATGCAGGTTAAATAGTGAAATATTGATTCTAGCTTCCCTTAGCAGGTATCTCAGCTCTGTAGCGTAGGAAGGCTCTGCCATATGACCACTTGGATCAACATATCTTAACGGATTATTTTTCACATACGCATACAGATTCAAACTTAGCGGGTCATCCAGCTCACCATCAAACGTATCTTCATTAATAAACCTGCCCGTATTTGGATCGTACCATCTTGCTCGTAAATATTGCAACTGCGTCGTATCATCCCATAGTTCTCCGGAGTACAAGAACGGATTATGGACCTTCTCCTCTTTCGACTCCAGATTACCCCACACGTCATACTGATACTTGTTCAGTAATACGCCATTGACATCCCGCAGCTCGGTAATATCTCCATGCCCATTGCTCTGCACATACGCTTTGCTACCATCTGCATAAACAATCGCTTCCAACTTGGCACCGCGAATATAGTTCGCTTTGAGTTCTGGCGTACCGTTGCGCACTTCGGCTTCGGCAATAATCTGAGCGCCATCATCATAATAGTAACGCGTAGTGACACCATTCTCTGTACGCTCGACAAGCAGGTTATCACCGTTGTACTGGTATCCCACTTTGGCCGTATCTGTGGTCACTTGAGTCAGACGATTACGGTTATCGTACTGATACTCACTAGTTACCGCGTTGACTTCCTTATCCGACTGCATGGTCAGGCGGTTGCCTTGTTTATCATAGGTGTACTGCTCGTTATTGCCACTTGACGTGATCATCCGATCGAGTTGGTCATACGTAAAGTCGTCCTGTACGCCTTGCTGTACACGCTTCGTTATGTTTTTGTTGTTATCATAACTGTAGTTGTACACACCAAGTGTAGCTTGATCTCGCACTTGCTCAAGCCCCACCAGATCCAGACCGTTATACGTTTTGCGATCATTTACACCATTTAGTGATTGGGACGATTTAAAGAGCCCATTCAGATAATGCGAGTACTGCGCGTCTGGCGCGTTCTTCGCTGTTCCTACCGATGTCATTCGGTCCATCGTGTCATACGTGTAGTAAACCGTGTTGCCAAATGGTCCTTTCATCTCGGTCTGGTTACCGTTCAGATCATAGGTAAACTCTGCAGTAAGTCCATCCGGATAGGTCATTTTTGTCAATTGCTCGGTTGCTGGGTCATATTGATACCCTGTCGTACCCGTGCGATCTGTCATGCTCGTACGTTTCCCTAAGGCATCAACAGTATAGCTGATCGTTTCGTCCGAGCTCACTTTACGTAGCAAGTTACCACGCAGATCATACTCATATGTGAATGTATTTCCATTTCGATCCACATATTTCGTCAAGTTACCGCCAGGTGTATAGTAGCTTTTCGTGATATTACCTGACTTGTCTTTCGTCTGAAGGCGGCGATTCAGCTGATCATACGTATTTTCTTTCACGTTACCTGCTGGATCAATTGTCTTAATTAGATTAGCTGCCAAGTCGTAGCTATATTGTGTCTGTTCTCCATTGGCGCTGGTCACTTGGCGGAGCTGGCCCACGACATCATAACTAAATGCAGTCACATTGCCATTACCATCGGTTTGCTCCAGCGTTTGACCGCTGATGTTATCGTATTTGTTTTTCTCCAATACTCGGAGGACCTGATCCAGCTGCGTTTTCTCTTCCGTTTTGATGCCTTTGCCCCACTTATCATAGGTTGCAATCTGCATATAGCCTTCAGCATCCGTACTTGTTGCTGTACGAGCTACATCATCGTATTTCATGGATATGGATGTACCATCAGCTCCGGTGGTCATCACCACACGGTTCCAGTTATCGTACGTATTACGAGTACGGTTGCCCAGGGCATCGTCTGTCCAGGCAGCCCGGCTATACGGATCATATCCGGTACGTTGAGAGACTACATAGCCGTTTCCTGAGAAATAACCATTCTCGATGGCCTGACCCAGTGAACTCCATTTCTGTAACCGTTGCTGCCCTGACTCGTCCGTCACTTTGATCGTATTGTTGATATCATCGTAATCCGCACGGAGTTTTGTTCCATCCGTTTGCGTTACATCAATGGTACGACCCATCGCATCCATGCGATACTTGGTTGTACGCTGCTCTGCATCTGTAGAAGAGATCAAGTCACCGGTGGTCATGTCATATTCAGACGATGTGCTGACCTGCGTTGTTTGACCATCCACATCGGTCACCATCATGCTTAGACGTGTTGGAAACGCATTTTGATAACGACCATCATATTCAAGTGTGGCATTTCGTTCTTGTTTGCCGTCCGAAATGCGCTGGTTTAACAGGTTACCATAGGCATCATAGGTGTAATCTGCCTGTGTCAACAGTTCACCACCGGCACTGTCTTTACGATTCACAATTTGCTTGATGTTACCGAGGTTATCCCGTGAAAGAACTGTATATTTCTTGTTTGTCGCATCCACCATGTCGGTGACACTTGTTAACCAGTGTCTAGTGTCATCATACGTACTGGTCGTGGTGCGTCCCGTTGCATCCGTTACCGACGTAATATTGCCGTAATCATCCACCTGTACGGTGGTCGTTAAAACATCCTTGGCCTGGTTATCGGTTACCGTCGTTACCGTCGGTGTTGATGCAGCATAACTACGTCCTTTGACCGTTTTACCGTAGGTATTGGTTGTTGTCTGGGTTTTTCCCTCTGCACTAACCAGGGTCCGATCCAGATAAAACTGGGCTGGTGTGTCATTGGTAATAAAATCTTTGCGGTAGTTGTATTGCGTATTGGTTAATCCATTACTTACCGAGACAGCAAATGTTGTATCCTGTGAGAATGTAGCTCCCAGATCGGACGTATAGCTATACGTCTGACGGTTGAAGTCTTCTGTTGCTCCATTTTCATACGTAATCTGATCTTTACGAGACAAGACACGGTAGGCATCATTGAAGGACTCTTCACCAAGATAACGCTTAACCGGCCCGTTTTCATAATCATAGAACGTTTTGGCACCCGTATTATGCTGGACTGATGTCAGTAGCGCATAGGGGTTAAGTGCTGCACGTTCCGGGCTAAAGCCAGGCAAGTTAAACTTGGCATCCGCCAGTTTGTAAGAATACGTCGTTTTTCGTCCTAGCGGATCAATGACCGAATCGAGTAGTTCGATGCCATTTTTCATCTGTTTGTTATAGGTGACTGTACGGTTTCCTTGCACAATTGTTACGGCTGAAGACGTGTAGCTGATACGAATGGTATTGCCTATAGCATCCTTCACTTGGGTTAACAGTTTGCTGTTATACACCGAATTGTTTTCATAGAAAAATTGAACCGTATTTTTCTGTCCGTCGGAGATCTGAAGCAGACGTCCATTCGCAGAAAAATATTGCTTGATTAATCCATCTGCAGAAGTCATCACCAGTGAAGACGTTTCTCCATTTACAGTAACCGTCGTATCCGGACTAACTGTGATGCCTTCCCAGTCGTACCCTTTTAGCTTATTCCCTGCAATTTCGTAGCGACCGCCATCGGCCAGCACCATAAACGTTTTGTTATTCTCCGTTTCGGTGTAAGGCAGTTTCCATGACCACCCCTTACCCAGTGGTGCTCGTTTGTCCGCAGCGGCGGGAATCGTTTTGTTATAGTAGGTGACATCTGTGTTATTGCCCACTTGATATGCCCGAATCTCGGCATTAGGCTGGGAAGCAATATAATAGTTATAGCCATCATTGATTCCGTTCTGGAACTGTACATTGGCATGATTGTTAATCTCGGTCTTGATACTGCTCGCATCGGACCAGTAGTCTGTACCATCTGTAGCCTGCGTAGTTGATTCTGCTGCACCCTCCGTAATCTCGGTTTCTACCCACGGGAGCTCATTCACATTGTAGGCTTTACGTTGCTTACCTCCTCCACCCAGAAGCACCCAAGAATCGAACCTTCTGCCTGACGTGGTCGCCGGTTTGATAACTGTACCCGAATAAAGTTGGGAGTAATTGCGTGTGTCTGACGATGGTATGGATACAGAACCGTCATATTTCGCTTCCCATGACTTGGTACATACAAAATTGGCCACCGATTTATTCGGTGATGGACAAGCTTTGGTATTCGTTACAGATGACCGCGTCAGCGTAATGGTCTGGCCTTGAACCGTAGCTGTTTTGGTTTGCGGACATGGGCTCTCTGACCCGGTTTGTACCCAGTTTCCTTTGGCATCATATTTACCAGGAATGGAATTTACGCAGGTTTGAGTAGGGGCCGTAATCGTTCGAGCAGGTTTATACTCTCCCGAAACCACAGAAGGGCTCCCCTGTTTATTGAGTGTTCCGCTAAAAACACCATTGTTGTAACTCACACTTGAAGCAAAACTGCTGGCATTTGTTGAATATCGGGTTGTTTGCTCTGTACGCGACTCCGCGGGTACGGGGTATACGATGGGCTGCTTGGCCGCTTGTTTGGCCTCCGCCTCAGTAGCATACGTACCTAGAAGTTTCGTTTTTCTTTCCTGAATTTCGGTTTCGAGATCGATAACACCATCGCCATCGTTATCCATCTGATACCACATGTTTTCGCTATATTTCACATGGTATTTCGGGATTTTCTTTTTACGAATAGCACTATACGTCACAAAATATTTGTAGACAGGATACTCGTATGTGTTAAAGCCTACCTCCTTATCATAGAACTGCGCTTCGGACGAGTTATACTGCCGTTGTAAGGAGAATCCCATACCACCCCGTCCTGGCAGCGTTGCATCCACATGCTCCAGGATTAAGGAACCACTCAAATTGGAGATGGCTTCTCCATTTTCACCTACGGAATAAGGCGCCTCGTTAAATGAATTCTTGTTAAATACCGGCGCTTTCTCGGAAATATGTTTACCCGGATCAGGCACACTGGTCGACGCAGCCAAAGGCTGGATAACATCTGAAGCTGTACTATGTGTCGCTTCATCTGCTGGTACGTTGTTATTCTCTTGATTTCCCGTAACGGATTCCGGGGCTGTCGTTGATTCTGACTGTTGGCCCTTCTCTTGAGCAGGTTCCTCCCCAGCAGGCTGGCTTGTTTCAGGAGCACTACTCTCTGGATCTGTTACAGGCTGTTCGACCGCTTCAGATTTCTCTTTGTCGGCCTCCTCATCCTCTGTCTTCGGTTGAGCAGGATCGGTGCCTCCATAAACCTCTTCGGTTACAGCAAACGTATCATATCGTTGCATGATACTGGACTGGTCAGCCTCAACACTGACAATTGACAATTCGTTGTTAAGCGAACCTTCTGCATAGACATCACTGGTTACGCTTTGAGATTCATTGATTTCTTTCGGATAAAGGGTATTCAGTGCTTCTTCAAATCTCATTTGACTATCTCTCATTTTGAAAAAGGCTGATAGAATTTGATTCAAGTTATATCCCTGATCCAGGTAACCTTGAATAAAACCTTCCGTCGTACCGAATTCGCTGATCATTACTTGAATCAGATCCGTAGTCTGACTCTGTTCTTCCTCCGCGTATGTAGTCGCCGGTATCCAGTTGCCAAAAAGACCTAGCACGACTGAAAAGATAAGAATAATATTCATAAACTTCTTCATTTTAGAATGTTTCAACTAAGTTTCGCTCCGTTCAATAAGTAGTAGCTACAATGTGCTAATCGTCTATGGATTGACTACCGTTGTTTTTTTCAAATTCCCATTTTTGTCGTATTCATAACTTATTTTCTTGCCGGATTCATAGATAATGCTCGTAAGCTGGCCTGAAGAATTATAGACGTAAGTATATTTTCCAATTCCTCTTTTTTTCACCGTATTACTTGCTTCGGATTCTTGACTTGACGTGGCTTTTGCTTTGATATAGAAGTTGTATTCTTTCGTTGCATCGAGATTGTTAATAATAAAGGTTTTTTCTTTGGTACTACCGATCATCACGTTGTTTTGGTAGATGTTGTATCCATCTTCAAGCTCATTTTGTGCTTTGGGTTGATCCCATGACAATTGAACAGAAGAAGAGTTTACGACTTTAAGTTTAAGGTTTTCAGGCTTATTGATCGGTACAACGACTATGGGTTGATCGTTAATCGTTATAAGCTGAGGAGAGATTAATTTTGTCCCGGCGTTATACTCTGACAGCGATCTTATTTCCTGTCCCCAAATATAGATCTGAGAAGATTTACTAACCGCCCCACTGATGGGTCCTTGCCCAGCTGCTACAGAGTCCACCTCCGATAAACCAGGTACTTTGACCGGTAATAAGCGTTCCGAAGTTGTACCGTCACCTAACTGACCACTTGCATTATTCCCCCAAGCCCAAACGGTTCCATCTTGTTTCAGAGCAAGAACATGCGATCGTCCTAAGGCAAGTTGTTTAACTTTACCCAATCCATCATTAATTGCTGGAAACTTTCTAGATTCTTTGGTTCCATCTCCTAATTGTCCATTGCTATTGCTACCCCACATCCATACAGCATCGTTTACGTCAATCACCGCTACATTGCTGCTGAAATTGGAATAGATATGCTTGATCTTTGTTGGAATGTCAATCCGGACAGGAACAAAACTTTCATTAGTGTTCCCATTACCTAATTCATAAGAAGCATTAGATCCCCACCCCCATAACGTACCGTCCTCTTGAATTGCCAGTGTGGTTTGACCTACAATAGCGATCTCAGTGACTTTATCTAAATTAGGGACAAGTGTGGGTTCCTTACGTGCATCACGATCTCCCAGTCCTAATTGTCCGTAAAAACCCGTTCCCCACGTCCAAACGTTTCCCTCCGTAGTTAAAACTGCATAATAATTACTTCCCTCAACTACCATTTTCACGTTTTTTAATGAAGAAAAAATTGAATCCAAATTAGAGGAAGAATTTCGCCAGTTTAATACTTTACCATTCTTCGTAATACCATAACTGCTGAATCGCCCAGTCGAAATACCAACCATATCTTTTGCTGAAGGAATAGCTTTTAGATCGTCGAATACTGAATCAGAATCCCTTCCTAATTGTCCATTATTCTGTCCAGCGGACCATATGGTTCCATCCCTACCCAATACCAAGAAATGCTGGGTTCCAATAGCTAACTGATTAACTGCCTTATCAGCTTTGTTTTCCTCTGCTTGGATGGTGCTTGTAACACCCATTGTCAAAATCAAACTTAGAGAAATTAATAATTTAACTGCTACTTTAATTTTCATTAGTTAAAATGTTCACCCTTACTATAGTATTCTCGTTTACTTTCTGTAATGCGATATGTTCTCTTCACACTGATCAGCCTCACTCCTGTTTATCTATTAGTTGTGAAATAGCTTTATCATTATCGTTTATTCATCTACAATAATAAATAGGCTTATTTTGTATTTTATTGTCTATTTTTGTCGAACAAAATCCTGATATAATATATAAAATCTTATATATGTATAATTGTCCAATTATGATTGGTTTTTTATAAATCCAATAATTTAATGCAACACATATAATAATTATTCATATGATATGTGTTATATATAAAATAGAGTTATTTTAGACAATAGTTTCAAAATAAAAATATCCTTTACACAGATAATTTCTGGTAAAGGATCGGTTATTAGACGAGTTACAATTACATCCATCTCAGATGTAAAAAACTAATTTTGATATAGTCCCATATGATATATGCATCATCTTGTTATCTTCTAACAATAAATCATTGCACATTTAAGTTGGATAACCCTTGAAATAATAATCTATCCATCACTTCCTTTTCCCATGCCACCAATACCTTCCCCACACGCCTAACACACCACACAACAACAGCGCACAGTATGCCCAGGCAAACAGCATAGCAAGCCCTAACCCGATGTTGGCATCCAAACGTTCATCGGTGATGTAGGTATACAATGCAAACATAAGAGGCACGGCGCCGATGATAAAAAGTCCCATAAACCAGCCAGCCAAGATACGAGGGGCGGTACCTTTGTCATTTCCCATCAGTTTACGAATCCCCAGCAATAACAACGATAAAATTAAAAGAAAACCGAGACAGGTAAGTAGTATTTTAGTCAGATCTGACATGTCGATTGCCTCCTAGTAGATAGACTGTTTATCAATAAACTTCACTGCTTCTCGTAAACATATTATACATTTCAGTCAAAGGTATACCTATCATTACCCAAAGGAGGTTTCTTTTTGTGTTTAATGCTCCATTTTTTACTGTTCGTATCATTTTACTGGCCTCTCGGTCCTTTAATATCAAAAAAATACCCCGGTATACTATACCAGGGTAGATTCACTATTCTATCGAAGTTTCAGGAAAAACGATGTGAATTGAAAGTGATGGTTTATCAAAATTCACCGTTGCACCTATGGATTCACTGATAAATCTGAGGTTCACATATAATGTGTTGCCTCCAAGGAAAGGTGTTTGTGATAAGGCAAATGATTTCCCATTCACAAATGCTGTCTTTTTATTCTCGCTTAATTTTATAACTGTAGCACCGTCTTGACTGCTTGCCGTCACTGTTTTGTTGATATTGTCCCAACTTACCTTCATATCATATTTCTCGAATATTTCACGAAAAGGAACCATAGATACTCCTGAGTATGCAACAATCGCATCAAAATCCAGTTTCTCTTCGTTTACGTAGATAGTCGCCCGAGGTGCCTCTCCTGCTGCAAAAATACTCGTTGAACATACAGACATGATTAAAAGGATAAGACCAAACGCAAATAATTTCTTTTTCATATGTTTCCCTCACTTTCTTCACAAATTTTCGTCAGCTATTATTTCACTACTTCTAGTAATGGAAGCATGATCTGTAGGCGGAGCACTAAAAGTACTACTAGGCACTGCAACCTCATTGACTTCTATGCTAGAGCATGATGCTACGCCATACCGCTTTGTCCTTCACGTCTCTCTTAATCCAATTAATACATTTTATTAAATTTCCTAACAAAATGATAACACTCCTTCCCCTCTCATTGTCAATATGTACATATACAAAAAAACTCGAAACTGAAGTTATTACTTCGTCTCGAGCCTTTTGTATAATAATTGAATTGTTGCTGTAATTACTTATTATTCATGCAATCATTCTTAAATTCATTCCCTGAACTATGCACCAAACTGCGCATAGTGCAGGCGACTGTAGATGCCGCCCGAAGCAAGCAGTTCCTCATGACGTCCCTGCTCTGTGATGCCTTGCTCGGCCACGACCACGATGCGGTCTGCGTTTTTGATCGTCGCCAGCCTATGAGCAATGACTAGTGTGGTACGCCCTTCGGAAAGTTCCGCCAGGGATTGCTGAATCGCGGCTTCCGTCTCGGTATCGAGCGCAGACGTCGCTTCATCCAGAATGAGAATCGGTGGATTCTTCAGGAACATACGAGCGATAGACAAGCGCTGCTTCTGTCCACCGGACAGCTTCACGCCGCGTTCTCCAATCAGTGTATCCAGCCCTTCCGGCATGGACAAAATCAAGGATTCCATCTGGGCCCGACGAGCCGCCATCCAGATTTCTTCTTCAGATGCATCCAGTTTGCCATACGCAATATTTTCCCGAATCGTACCATCGAAGAGGAATACATCCTGCTGCACGATCCCGATCTGACTGCGCAAGGAATCCAGTGTCATGTGCTGAATGTCCTGACCATCAATCGTGATGCGCCCTTCCAGCACATCATAGAATCGTGGCAGCAGACTGCAAAGTGTTGTTTTTCCCGCACCCGACGGACCGACCAGAGCTACCGTTTCACCGGCACGAACACTTAGATCGATACCCTGAATGACCGGCTCTTGATCCGAATAACCGAAATTCACTTGCTCGTAACGAATGTCTCCACGTAGATGGGATACCGGAACAGCATTAGGGCGGTCCCTGACATCCGGTTCCATATCAAGCAAGTCCGTATACCGTTTGAAACCTGCAATGCCTTTAGGATATGTCTCTATAACCGAATTAATCTTCTGAATGGGTGTCAGGAACACATTGGACAACATAATAAAGGCAATAAACTCCCCATAGGTCATGCTGCCGTTAATGACAAACCACGTTCCGCATACGAGCACAAACAACGATACCAGCTTCATTAGCACATAACTGATGGAAGAGTTCCACGCCATAATTTTGTAAGCGACCAACTTGGTTTGACGGAAACGACCGTTGTTTACAGCAAATTGTGCTTTTTCATACTCTTCATTGGCAAAAGCCTGAACCACGCGAATACCCGTAATGTTGTTTTCAACACGAGCATTGAAATCGGCAATATCCCCGAACATTCGGCTGAAGGCTTTGGACATTTTGTTCCCGAAATACAAAGATAGATAGATAATCAGCGGCACAATGATAAACGTCAGAATCGCCAGATTCCCATTAATGCTCATCATGATACTGAAGGCACCGACCAATGTCATCACGGCAATAAATACATCCTCCGGACCATGGTGGGCAATCTCTCCGATATCCATCAAATCATTCGTCATGCGGGATACCAGATGTCCGGTCTTCGTATTATCAAAATAACGGAAGGATAACTTCTGTACGTGATTGAACAGACTTTTACGCATATCCGTCTCGATATTGATCCCCAGCTTATGTCCCCAATAGGTTACAACGTAATTCAGGAATGAGTTCAGCAAGTAAATGCCCAGCAGTCCTAGACACGCCCATAGAATCCAATCCCAGCGTCCACCTGGCAGCAGATCATCTACAACCCGGTTCACAGCTAGCGGAAAAGCCAGCTCCAGCAACGCAACCAGAATTGCACAGGTGAAGTCCAGAATGAACAGTTTTTTGTACGGCCTATAATAGGCAAAAAAACGACGAAGCATAAACCTAGTTCCCCCTTACGGCAATCCTCCGTCAACATGATGATGATTACCTTCTATTTCGTCCTGCTTAAAAGATACAGGAAGTATGGTGCACCCAGAATTGCAACGAGAATCCCGGCTGGAATCTCCGAAGGTTGCAAAATGACACGTCCCAGCGTATCCGCGACCAAAACGAGCAATGACCCAACCAGAGCAGATGCGGGTAGCAAAAACTGATGTTTTGGCCCAACGAGACGACGCGCCAGATGAGGCCCAATTAGGCCAACAAAACCGATACCGCCGCTTACAGACACACAGGCTCCTGCCAAAACAGCTGCTGCAGCAAGCAAAATCATACGTTCACGCTCTACAGGAGCACCGAGACCACTTGCTGTCTGATCACCAAGATTCAATACATTCAGTACACGTGCCTTCGCCAGTACCAGCGGTACAAGCACCAGGATAAATGGCAACAGTGCCCAAACAAACTTCCAATTCGAGCCCCAAATGCTTCCTGCGAGCCAAGTGGCCACAAATTGATATTTCTCGGGACTAAGTCGCAACGTTAACACGATCATAGCTGAACTGATACCGGCTGCGATCCCGATTCCCGTGAGCAACATACGGGTTGGCAAGATGCCCTCCCCTTTTTTGTAGGAAAGGATATAGATTAGAAATGCTGCAAAGCTTGCGCCAATCAGCGCAAGGATCGGAAGCAGAAAGATCGGAGCTGCTGTCGTCGTTGGAAAAAAAGAAACAAACAGCATCACCATAAGCCCCGCTCCAGCATTAATACCTAGAATCCCAGGATCGGCGAGTGCGTTCCGCGATACCCCTTGCAGGATACAGCCCGACAACGCCAGACCCGCCCCGATTAGAACAGCAATCACAATACGAGGCAGTCTGAATTCAAACAGGATCAGCTCCTGTTTCGGTGTACCGCTGCCAAACAACGTCCGTAAAACCTCCAGCGGTGAAAGCTTGGTAAAGCCGGTATTCATACTGATAATAAAAGCGGTAATAATCAAAAGACCAAGCACAATAAGAACAACGATCCCTTTTGTTTTCTTTTTGCGCTCTGCACCAACCATAGTTGAGGAACCCATCTTACAGCGTCCTCCTTTCTTTCCGCGCCAGATACAGGAAGAACGGCACCCCGATGAGGGCTACCAATGCGCCAATCGGCGTTTCGTAAGGCGGGTTAATCATACGTGCTGCCAGATCCGAAAATACAAGCAATAGACTGCCCATCACGGCAGAACAAGGAATAATCCAGCGATAATCGACCCCAACCAGCTTCCGGGTAAGGTGGGGGATGATCAGACCGACAAATCCGACCGCACCCACGACAGATACTGCAGTACCCGCCAGGATTAGTACTACAATCAGACCGACCAGCTTGATCACACCGGTACGCTGTCCCAATCCAACCGCAATCTCCTCGCCAAGACTGAGTAACGTAATTGAACGAGAGATGATCATGCCCACGATCAGTGCAGCGAGCACCCAAGGAAACATCACTTCAAGCTGAGACCACTTCGTTCCGGCCACCCCTCCGGCAGTCCAGAAGGCCAAGTCTTGTCCGATTCTGAAGTAGAGCGCAATCCCCTCACTCAGCGCAGACAACATAGCCGATACCGCGGCTCCAGCCAGCACGAGACGCAGCGGCGTCAGACCTGATCTGGATGCTGCACCGAAACCATACACAAGTAGTACACCAAGTCCTGCTCCCAGGAATGAGTACATAATAATGTACATGTACGGCAGGCCCGGGAAAAAGGCAAAACAGATCGCCAGTGCAAAGCCGGCGCCAGCGTTCAAACCAAGCAGTCCTGAATCGGCGAGCGGATTCCGGGTCATGCCTTGCATAATCGCTCCGGCAACAGCAAAGCAAGCACCCACCATCGCTCCGCCAAGAATACGAGGCAACCGAATCTCCCATATGATCTGATGGGGTGTCAAGTCAGGGTTAAAGTTAAATACCGCCTGCCAGACCACGCCGAGTTGAATATCAGCAGCACCAAATGAAATAGACAACGCCATGCCCAGAGCAAGCAGCAGAATACCGCCTGTTAGAATGAGAGTGGCTGCCCATGGGCGTGTATGGATTTTCGCTGTAGGTGACTCCTCATTTGATTGCGTGGAAGAACTGTTCAAGTTCATACTTGTCCACCCGTGTTATGAGTGACGCTTATTAATCTTATGTACATAACAATCACCTCTCCAAAAATACCGCTTCTATTGATATTGATTCTCATTCCCATAGAACATTGTAAGGGAATCCTTCCAGTCTGGCAATGGACAAAAAGGACAACTTTCTTGCAGATATGAATATTTTCGCATGAATATGCATAAAAAAGGCCACACAGAGCTTCATTGCTCCTGTGTGGCACTCATACGATAACTTTACATACGATAACCTTACATATCTTTATTTGATTCCAATATTCGCTGAGCGAGTCCGAGCGGTCATCAATGAAGCAAGTACATCCGGAAGATCGGTGATGATGCCTTGTACTCCCATATCCATCATCAACTCCATATCGCCGGGATCATTCACGGTAAACGGATAGGTGACTATACCTTGCGCAAGAGCAGCAGTTACTTCCTCTTTAGCCACAGCCAGCTTATACGGATGAAGGCCCGATGCCTCAAGTTTAGCCGCGTAATCATAAGGACGATACAACTTCTCCATATATAAAAGCGCTGTACGAATGTCCGGCGCGATTCGCTTACACTTCACAAGCGAGGCATGATTAAAGCTGGATAGAACAACCTGTTGCTCCATGTTCCACTCCCGAATAACCTGAATGATCTTCTCTTCCATCCCCTTGTATGGCACGATGCCATTTTTCAACTCTACATTAAGCAGAATTCTCTTGCCTTGCACCAGGTTAAACAACATTTCCAGTGAAGGTATAGGCTCTCCGGCAAAATCCGCATGAAACCAGGAGCCTGCATCAAGAGTGCGCAATGTATCATAAGTGAAATCTTTAACCCAGCCCTCGCTTCCCCCCGTCCGTTGTAAAGTTTCATCATGAATTAACACCAACCGGCCATCGGCTGACATCTGCACATCCGTCTCAATTCCCGTTGCCCCCAGCTCTAGCGCTCGCTCAAACGCAATCATCGTGTTTTCCGGGCATACCGCAGATGCACCACGGTGGGCAATAATTTCGATTTTGTCCAATCCAGACCCTCCTGCATTCAAAAGTGGATTCTATGAACTTTCACTATATACACCATTTGTCATACACGTATTAAGAGAGCGTATAATTATATACTGGCTTGTTCATTCAGCACGGGTCTAACATTTAAAGGGCTGGGGATTCACTCATTTTTGCGAACTCAATCTAAAAACCAACATAATATAATATCAGTCGTAGACAACTGCACTCCGCTGTAAGGAGGTTGCCCTTTGAAACCGTTGAAATCACGAACAAGGAAGCACTCGATCTCTTCCAAATCTTGCTCTGCCCAAAAGTGCTCATCACACCATTCAGCGAAGAATAGATCAGAACCCGGATCGAAAATCAGCACGTCAAGACCTCCCGGATCACGACAAACGATTCCGCGAGCTTCTGTTCGAGGACTCTCTTTACCTGACAGAACAAGTAATCAGTCCGGCGTCATCGAACCCAAACAAAATAAACTTGATAAACTGGCCTTTGTTGCGGCCATCCTTGCACTGATCGCTTCCGCTATTGGACTATACATTGCCTGGAAAACACTCATTCTGCCCAGCGATACTACGGAAATCGTCGTATAGTTTCAATAGATAGCTCTATCTCATTACGATGGGATGGAGGTCTTTTTTTAGGCGCAAGCAAAAAAACCGTTCCCCTGAAACGCCGGTAGCCGCCGGCGTCTCTTTGGAAAGGCCATTTTCTTCGAATGATGCCATGAGTCAGCATGCATCCGTTATAAGAATGGTCTGAATTACAGTACGAACGTGCGGGAGATGATAACCAGCAGGATAAACAACACCAGGATTGCGCCTGTTGATGTCCATACACCACCACCGAAACCTCCACAGTAGCCGTAACCTGCTCCTTTGAGATCGCTCATGAGTGACACTCCCCTCTTCATCAAAGTACACTATAGACTATGTCCGCAAGCGTTATTTGCTTGGGCAAATGAGGAAGTTTTTCTCTTGAAGCATCAGGTTAACAACTCCATTTCATTGGGTGTTTACTTTCCGCTGAGTTCAGACCATTTCTGAGTCAATTCCTTGGGGCTGTAGGCAGCCATCTGAGCAAGCAGCTCAGCCGGATCAGACTCAAGACTCCACAAACTGAGATGTGATGTGTTGGAGAAGCCTTCGTGCACACTGTGCTCCACCATTTTCATAAGTGGTTCATAATAACCGTTGACATTCAAAAGGCCAACAGGTTTGCGATGAATGCCGATCTGTGCCCAGCACAGTACCTCGAACAATTCTTCAAACGTGCCCATCCCACCCGGAAGTGCGATAAATCCATCGGATAACTGTGCCATCGTTGACTTCCGTTCATGCATCGTACCCACTTCAATCAGTTGAGTAAGCCCGCCGTGAACCACCTCACCCCGGAATAACCCCGTAGGCATAACCCCAATCACTTCTCCGCCTGCCTCGAGAGCCGCATCCGCGACTGCCCCCATCAACCCCATACAAGACCCGCCATAGACCAGGGCATATCCGCTGCCCGCAATCTGTTCCCCCAAAAGGGAAGCATGCTTAATATAATCAGGATGATTTCCCGGGTTAGACCCAGCAAAAACACATATCCGTTTCAAGTGGTTTCACTCCTTTTTGAGTTCTATCTCCTTAGTATACAGTATAAGTGTCATTGCTATGTTACAGCACGTTAACAGAACTCATGCAAAACGTTATACGAAGTTTGAAATCGTTTATTTCTTTGCTTCTCCATGTTGCTTTCATACGCCTCCCGCTAAAAAAAGAGAAAAAAATACCCGGCCGTTTGCAGCCGGCCGGGTTCCCAAATCCATACACATTAATTTAGAAGGGGTTGTTACTACCTACTATAAGATCGAAACATTAATGCTGTATGATCGCAGTATGAAATACATATTAAATTTCAACCAGACTATCGTATGCCGCGCCGCGAACGTACCACAAACATGTGCTTGTCCTTGCGAAGCAGACGGCCGTCTTCAAGCTCGACCTGATCTTCGTCATGTCTTACAATCGTAGTGGATAACGCTACAATTTTGGCACGCCGCCAAATCATAATCTGTGACTTGAAATAAATCGCATTTTCAAACTGCACTGCTTTTTTCATCACATATCCGATCTTGTGCACTTCAGAACGTGCTTTCTTCAGAGGCAGGCTTTCGTCCGGAAGTGGTTTGATCATTGCAATATTGTCAAACGATACTTTAATCCGTTTCGGTCCAATTCGAACACATTCCGTTTCTTCATCCCACTCTACCAGCGTTCCCTTCAGAGGCTCGCGAATTCCTGTTGCCCGGTATACTGCTACTTTTCGTCCAATCCAATGTCGCAATGTGCTCGCCTCCAATCTATCTATATCCGTTGAACCAAAGATATTTACACAGACACTCCAATGACAGAAGAACCTGGAGAGTAGCTGTTATCCCCAGATTTTTTGATTCCCTTTTCCAAAGGGGAAAATCCGGTGATAAAGGCGAAGCTTATGCTTACGATGTAGCTTTCTTACAGAAAGCTTTTAGCTTCGCTTTTTCAGGTTTTTTCTATCCTCTACGTTCCTTGTGTAAATGATTTGTTCAACATATCTAGTTTTCAGGTATTGTCCAATCGATCGGTTTAATACCTTTGGAGACGAGAAATTCATTAGCTTTGGAAAAAGGCCGACTGCCAAGAAAGCCGCGATGTGCAGCTAAAGGGCTCGGATGTGTTGATTCCAACACCAGATGTTTGTCTCTATTAATAAAAGCACCCTTCTTCTGAGCGTGACTTCCCCATAGCATGTACACCATAGGCTCATTGCGTTCATTCAGCTCACGAATAACAGCATCCGTGAACGTCTGCCACCCCAAGGCCTGATGAGAATTCGGCTGACTCTCCCGAACCGTCAGAACCGCATTTAACAACAACACACCCTGCTCTGCCCAGTGAATAAGTGAACCGTGCTTTGGAACAGGCACACCCAGATCGGCATGAAGTTCCTTATATATATTTTTCAGTGAAGGGGGTACGCGCACCCCCGGTCTGACCGAGAAACTTAATCCATGCGCCTGCCCTGCCCCGTGATAAGGATCTTGACCAATAATAACGGCTTTCACCCGATGATAGGGGGTCAACTTCAAGGCAGAGAACAAATCTTCCTTGGGCGGGTAGACAGTCTGTGTTTTATATTCAGCAGCGAGCGCATAACGAATCTTGTCAAAATACTCCGCTTCCATCTCCTGCTGTAACACCTCGTCCCAATCATTTCCAAACATAATATATAGGCTCCTTTCCCCTGATGAATACATATCCGTGTAGCCCGTTTGGAAGGGCTCTTCCCTGCAAGAGTCACATGTCCCGCGACTCATAGACTATCCATCATTTTAACATAACCGTAGTCGACAGACCAGAAGTGTACGACGAAGAGAAAGGAAATCGTTCAGATAAATAAAAGAAACACTCAAAAAGGGACGAAACAGAATACGTTCTGCTCCGCCCCTTTCCTATTGATCTGTATATACCCGTGTTCATCGTAAAACCTACTGATGTTATACGTGTGCGGGCACCTGTTTCACCTGTTTTTGTTCTGTCAGTTGGTCCACCAGCACCCGACTAATTCGACTCAAACCTTCCTTCAGGACAGAACGAGGGCAAGCCAGGTTTAACCGGATACAACCTTCGCCGTTTGCCACAAACATTCCCCCATCCTCCAGTAATACGCCTGCTTGCTCCGCAAAGAACAGAGGCAGGCTGACATTCTTCGGTGCATATGGCGTAATATCAATCCAGGCAAGGTACGTTGCCTCAGGAATGTGGAAAACGGCAAGCGGCAGATGTGTTTTTAAAAAGTCATCAACATACGCAAAGTTATCATCCAGGTAAAGTTTTAACTGTCTCAGCCATTCATCGCCATGTTCATAAGCTGCTTGAGTTGCCGTAATACTTAGCGGATTTTTGAAGCCGTAATGACGTGCCTGCCAGATCTCCCTTAGTGCCTTGTTGGGAATAATGACATTGGAAAACATCAGACCCGCCATGTTGAACGTTTTGCTGGGAGACATACAAGTTATAATTCGGTCTGTATCCGGGAACAGTTTGGCGAGTGGGGTATGTGTTTTTCCCGTACGAAGCAGATCACAATGAATCTCATCTGATATGATCCATAGCTCATTATTCAAACAGATTTCGCCTACTCGCTTCAGTTCCTCCGTTCTCCAGATGCGTCCAGATGGATTATGCGGATTACAGAAAATGCATACCCGAACTTTCTCGTCTCTGGCTTTCGCTTCAAAATCGTCAAAGTCAATCGTATAGTGCCCCTCTTCATTCAACATGTCCGAGCACACCAGCTCAAGCTGGTTATGGTCTGCTGCCGATTTGAAAAATCCATAGGACGGTGTCAGGATCAATACCTTTTCGTCCGGCTGGCAGATATACTCCACCAGTTCATAGAGCGCGGGAATAATGCCATTCGATGTCTCCAGATGCTCCTTCGGGAAAGACCAGTCATAATATCGTTTCATCCAGCTTGCTACCGCTTCATAGTAACTCGGGTCAAAAACTTGCGAATACCCCATAATGCGGCGATCCAGGCGTTCTCTCACGGCATCCAAAATCTCGGGAGGTGTGGCAAACTCCATATCGGCAATCCACATGCGGATGAACTCCTCATCCTTAAACGGAAATTTCATCTCACTCGTTGCGTTGAAAATATATTGGCGGAAACCATCCGTATTCATGGCGTTGGTTCCGGTGCGGTCAATGATCTCATCAAAATTATAAGAATTGTCTATCTTGTTCGTATTGCTCATCTTGGTCATAGGGTTAACTCCTCTGTCTTTTCATTTCATCATTTATGGATGTTGGATCTATCCGTTCTTCGGTTCATCACTTCTAACCCTATTGTTCCATGCCGCGGGAGTTGCATCAAATGCAAGGGAATCTACTTAGAAGAAACAAATCAATTATGATGTTTCTTTAGAATAGGCTTTTCACTGAAAAAGTGATATATTTCTGATAGGCTTTGGCGTTTAAGAAAGACTTTCAGCTTATTTGTCTATTCTCAGGAAACACTTCCGATCATCCCACTCGATAAGGAGCACCCCAATGAACAACATCAACCAGGAAGTGGGCAAAAAAATACGAAACTTCCGCAAATGGCGCGGGCTCACCGTACAACAACTGGCAGACCAGATTTTCAAGAGCAAAGGTACTCTTTCCAAATATGAGAGCGGTGATATTACGCTGGATCTCATCACACTACACCAGATTGCAGATGCGCTGAACATTCAGGTAGAGCAGTTGCTCTACCAAGAACCGAGGCATGCGTCTCCGCTGATGAACACGGTCCAGTCCAGCTTTTTCAAAAACTCCACCCGCTTCTATTCGTACTTCTACGACGGCAGGAACAACAGTCTCATTCGCTGCGTGATCGACATGATGGCACAGTCGGATGCCAATCGCTACCGTACGGTGATGTATATGAATGTAAAGGATTTTGACAATTATCAGGAATGTGAAAATATGTACTGGGGTCACACCGAGCATTATGATACGCTGACTACACTCATTTTGAAAAATCAGGCTACCCCGCTGGAGAATTTGTACATTAATATTTTGGCATCCTTCCAGGAATCGGAGAAAAAATGGGGACTTATGGCTGGTGTTTCATTCAGGCCGTTTATGCCCATTGCACTGAAAATGCTTTTCTCTCGAACACCGTTGCCGGAAACACCCGAGCTATACAATGAACTGAAAATCTCCAAAGAGGATCTGCGCACACTTAAAATTTACAACATGCTTGCGGTAACTTAAGCGGAAGCCCGAATAAAATAAAAAAGACACTTGCCCAAGCTGTTTTACTTACCAGCCCTTGCAAGTGTCTCTTCTTTTTATCTACAGATGTTTTTTCTAAAGATATTGATTGAATCTTTCTTTTCACAGTCGCAACCCTGGTTACTGCTCCTTAATGTTTGATCAAATCCAACGTTTCGTCAAACTGTTGCTTCTGCTCCTCAATCTTGTGCTCATTTCCAATAACACACCGATGCTGTTGCTCCAGAAAGGCAGAGACAAATCCGGCAAACCCGATAATATCGCTCTCTTTCGTACCAAGCACCTCATTGCGCTCCTGCTGCAGATCAGCTTCCGTCACATTAGACAGATAACATTCCAGCGAGAATGCCCCTTCACTGTAAGGCGTTCTTGGCGTATCCAGATCCTGAATCGCCCCAATGATATAACGAGTCATCTCCCGTTCGTCGGCACGGAAATCGTTCAAATACTGCGGAATCTCCTCGTATACTTTGTAGGTTTTATCCAGATTCGGGTCACGGTAGGAAGCCAGGAAACTGTCACCATTCCGTCTGAACCCGGACATACAGCCGTAAGCGCCACCTTTGGCACGGATATTGTTCCACAGATAGTCCAGTGACAAGATACCCTGTAACACACGTAATGAGCCCGTATAGGCGTAGCCCTTTTCAGCATAGTTCCCGGTTTGAACGACATATTGAACCTCGGAAGGAGAACGGAAACCTTCGTTATGTGTTGCAGGCGTAAAGGTAAAAGCTTCCTTCGCCACATCATGTGTGAACAGCTTGGCTTTCAGAGCGGACACCTGCTCTTCCAGACCTTCGTATCCTTTATCGTCTGCCGTGTAACTGACAAGCAGGTTCTCCGGTCTGAAAATGTAACCCATCAGCTCTTGCAGGCTGGAAGACAGCTGTTCTTTTTTCGCATCAAAGTTCGCCTGTAGATCCTCAAGCCACTGATAATAAGCAATCCCGCTAACCGCCTCCCGGAAATCAGCAACGGCTGAATGTTTCGAGGACGATCTGGCAACTCCTGCGGAATGACCACTGTTGATCAGACTGCGTTGCAAATTACCTTTGACCTGAGAAATAATCTCGAAAAGTCGCTTCGAGTTGTCAAAACGGGACGTAAACACGATCTCCTTGATCATATCGAAAGCAAATCCCAGTTTGTCATACAGTACTTTCGCATTGAACTCATAGGTTGCTTTGAAATCATGAAGCTGATGTGCATTCGCATAAGAACCAACCCCGCTGTTGATGCCTCCAGAATGAATATGAATTTCATTCGATAACTCGTTAAACAAGTAGTTTTGAGTGTCCACGTAACCAAGTACGTTTTTGAGCAATCCCACATAAGGCAACAAGCGGCGCGGTACTTCCTTGATATCAAACAACAGTCTCAGATAACCAATACCGTTCGTATACAAATTATGATGCAAAATCGTTGTGCCATCCACGTTGTTCAGCGTTTGGTACAGTTTAGACGCCTTCGTATCAATGTCCTCAATAGACAACGTCGGGATGACTTGCTGCTGTTCTTTGGTGGAAGGGGTGTTCTGGTACTCGGCAAGCGCCTCGGTGCGCTTAATCATATCCTGCACCTCTTCTGGACGAAGTCCAGCCTGCACCGACTTCAACCGCTCCTTCAGTGCCTCTTCCTTGCGTGCGTTCAAGCCTTTGTCAGGTGTGAGCGCAACAAATGATATATGTGTGTTTTGTAATAAATACTTCTCAATCAGTTGTTCGAAATAACCGTCTTTCATTTTGGACCGAAGTTCTGCAAATACATCATTCGCTTCAAAATACGTGAAAGGCGCTTCCTTATCATACAGCCAGCTTTGGAGGGAGGAGAGTCCGTAGATCAGTCCTTTCGGCATCCGGCCAAAGTCCGCTTCCCGGTGGTTGAACTCATAAGAGTTGATTCCAGCAAGCAATGCTTTCGGGTCAAAGCCTTCTTTCACAACGCGCTCCAGCACTTCCTTGATCGTCCCGAGAAATTCGTCCTTACTGGACAAGTTGCTCTTCTTCAGTCCCACCGTGAACACGGGTTGATACAAGCTATCATCATAAGAGCCGTAGACATCCTTCGCGATGCCTTTATCCAGCAAGGCTTGCTTCAGAACAGCTCCCGGTGCATTGAGCAGTGCGTATAACAAAATCTGAAACGCAATGTTCAATTCCTTATCCAGACTTGTGCCAATCACCGCATTATAGGTCAAAAAGCTATTGTCTACTTCGGATTCCGTGCTTCCCGCAGAGTAGGACTTTACCGTATCCACCCGTTTCGGGAAAGCAGATTGCAGTTTAATCTCGGAGTCAATCTCGATCCGATCATAGTTGCCTAAGTAATTTTCATCCAGCCACTGCAGCTTTTCTTCCATATCCATATCCCCGTATAGATAGATGTAACTGTTGGACGGATGATAGTACCGTTTGTGGAAATCAAGCAATCCTTCATAAGTGAGATCCAGAATCGCCTCCGGGAAGCCTCCAGACTCGCAGGAATACGTTGTATCCGGGAAAAGAGAATTCAGCACCTCTCGTCGAACCAACCGTTCTGGCGAAGAAAAGGCACCCTTCATCTCGTTATACACTACGCCGTTGTATGTCAGTTCGTCTTCTGGTGAAGTCAGGTTGTAATTCCAACCTTCCTGCAAAAATATTTTTTCATTCTCATAAATATTCGTATTTAATACCGCATCCAGATACACATCCATCAAGTTATGGAAGTCATGATCGTTGCGACTCGCAACGGGGTAGACGGTTTTGTCAGGATACGTCATCGCGTTGAGGAATGTATTGAGCGAACCTTTGAGTAGCTCCACAAAAGAATCTTTAGCCGGGAACTTTTTCGAGCCACATAGCACGGAGTGTTCCAGGATATGAGCTACCCCTGTATCATCTTCAGGAGGTGTGCGAAAACCGATGTTGAACACCTTGTTATCATCACTATTGGACAACAGTACGATATGAGCACCCGATTTTTGATGTTCCAGCAGGTACGCATCGGATTTCAGTTCTTCGATTCTACGCTCCTGTAATACCTTATATGGCTTAAGCTGTTTCAACATAAACTTGAGTCCTCCGTCCATAGATTGTTGTGTTGGTTGATGCGAAAGGTAATATATGCCTATCGATAGTATACACCATTGTGACCTCTCTTCATAAATAGACGCCCGAATCCACTTTCTGATATGTATTATGTTCCTTTTCGGTTTATGAACTGCACTAGTAATATGCAAAATTTAACTTTTCACGTAAAAGAGTTAGAGAACATTACTTAAATATTTATTTAATTACTCAACTTTCACAGCTCAAATCTCCAAACAAACCCTTGATATAGCTGGGTAAACCAGCGATCCATTCATGTAGTTGACAAAAAACGGCCGTTTTGTTCTTTTTCGTTTTTGCCTCTGCCATTTCAAGAAATAATCTCATCAATTGCTGAAGCGCGGTCTGGAAGTCCAGATCGCGGACTTCATCGGCAAAAAGAAAAAAGAGTCCGCCAAGTGTACGGTCATCACTGGATTCCAGCCGTTCGTATTCCATCGCCAAATAACGGCTGAATACAACCGTCGTGTGGCTAATCAATTGGTCGAAAGAACGCCCCTGAAATTCTGTTCCCAGTTTCAAATAGCTTTTTGTGACTTTAAAAAGGTTTCAATACTCCATCGCATGCCGTAGATTCGTACGATTTCGGCATCATCCAGCGTGACATCTGTGCTTAAAATGGCAAGCCATTCCCGCTTTTTATTCCGGTTGCGCACAAAGACAAGCTTCACAGGAAGACGGCATGAAGTATGCACGACCATGGAGCCTTTGATGTCTTTTGCACTCGATTTTGGCAGAGTTTGGAACACTTCTCCCAGTGTCATTCGCTGTCCCGACATGAGATATCGCTGCTTCATTTCTTTCACCATCCCTATCGCAGGCAGACCTCTGTCCGTGAGCTCCCGAAGCAAAGGGGCTTGCGTAAACCAGCTGTCCATTAACACATAGTCTGCAGTGAGGCCAGCTGTTAAAGCCTAATCTAGCAAGCCCACAACCGCATCTGGCTTCCGGGAAAAAGCCTCCATTCGGCGTTTGTATCCGTGGCTACGTCTTGAAAGATGGGAAACTATTTCGCATAAGCGATTGGCAAATTTCGCGGAGGACAGCATTACAAAATCCAGCGGAGCAAAGCTAAAGCCGTCCGACCAGCCGAGCGTGAGCATGGTGTATCCTTTAGAAAATTTGCCTGTAGAGTGGTCAAACACACGTGCTAGCAGCTCTGCTTTTTTACTCCTGTTTCGGCTAAGTACCGAATCATCAACGATAAATACATGCACCCGTCTAGATGAAATGAGCGATTCAAAATGGCGTACGATCCGAAGGCTTAACATCTGCAAAAATCGCCGCCATGCAAAAGAAGATTGATTCAAGAACCGATAGACAACATCTTTACCTGGAAGGTCTGCTCGGCTGTCGCTCTCCAAAAGACGAAACCAGTTTTTCCCTTCAAAGACCAGCGAGAATTATAATCCGGAAAATCGCTAAACTCGAAAGGCCAAACGATTTGGAAATACCGGCGTGCATGAGGGCTTTTCCAATATGGAGTGTAGCAAAAAGTTTAGAAAAACGAGACTGTTCAGACAGGGAATGTTGCTGTAACATAGGGTTACACACCTTTCTTGTTCATGGTTGGTCGCACTTGCATGATACTAAACAAGCGAGGTGTTTTTTTGTCAATAGAATTAGTTATTTTGAATTCTTACTACGCCCACAAGGGGTTAGGGAGATATTCTAGATGCGAAAGTTGAGTTAATTATATTTTCAAAAAGAACCTTAGCTAGAACGTCCAGAGTAGCCGTAACGTCCGTCTTGCTCTAACCTGTTTTTACTGCCATTTCATGTATAATTCAAACGTTTATGTCCACTTTTATAGTTATAAAAGATACGGAGTACCTTGCGTTTAAAATCTGTTAGCACAAAATCACCTGTGCCCCATTATATGAGAATATACGTTCTTTTAACAACAGAAAAATTAAGGTAATGGATTGTTTCATTCGTTCAATTTTATGATGTATTATTGAATCAAGGAGGTTAGTCAAATGATATACGTCTTATTATCCGTTTCATTGGGAGTCAATTAAAAATGAAGTCGCACCATTGATGTGCATCAGATAATGGACAAAATTAATGAGTTGCAAAATGAAACTACTCTATTCGTCATTGAGCTTTGGGGAAAATAACGTACAAATTAAAGAAGAACACTTCAAAAATACGAATGATGAGGTGACTATATTGGTTAAGTTTGTACATTCTAACGAAATGGAAGACTATCTAAACAATTTAGCTAGCGAAATTGAAAGTCACTACAACATACCGGGCCTCAAAGGATCTATAGCTCAAATTAGATGGGCCAGACAAATAAGAATCAATTTTTTTAATAAAGCATCTAACAAAAATATTAAATCCGAAACTCTAATTTCCCTCTCGAAAAGGACCTCTGCAGCTTGGTGGATCAATAACAAGGATCTATCTCTTTACCAAATCATTGAAAAAGCTTCTCAACAGCAAAAGAGCGCGGAAATTTAAGTCCAACGCTCTTTTTTATTGTTTAGGCCAAGTATACTTTGTTAAGTCTATTGGGTTTTCAACCCCACCCAAGTGACTAAATATGTAAATGAGAACAATTACAAAAGCAAAAACTGCAAGATATCCAGCAAAATATTTATTCTCTATTTTGACTACCTCCTTACCAACATCGATTTATATCCCGGCTTTAAAACAACCTTCCATTCACATTCATTTTTTCAATAAATAAGTTCCACTAGTATATGAAACTAGTAGAACTTTTCGGATAAAACTATTTTTTAGTTCCTGAACTATATATAATTAAACCTACTACAATTAACAAAGCAATTAAAACTCCAACTTTAGTGAATAAATAGTTAAAAAAGATACATGAAAGACAGATCAATACAATACCGGTCAAAGCATATACCAATTTTGATTTGAAACCATCTTCTTCATCGAAATAAGAATACCGGTACTGAGCTTGTCGATTATCAAACACCGCAATAATCCATAAAACTCCAGCTGCCAATAATCCAAACCCTGAAAAAATGTTAAGCACAGGTGTAAACAGCATTGAATTTTTCTGAGTTTCAAATTTTTCCATAAGATCAGAAAAAGAAGCTAACGTTAATTCTTGGAACCAGATCATAGTTACTGCACCCAGTATTAATAAAACAATTGAAAACACAAACAAAGAGGATTTATTTTTATACGCTTCAGCAATATCATTTAGCAAAATAAACAGCCACCTTTTCTTTAATTATAGTTGTTAATGGAAGTATAAACAAAAAAGATTGTGACTATGACTTCCCATCACATAAAGTCATAGTCAATCAATCTCTAGGGTAGTTCTTCTATTTTGTTGTAGCTGTATTTTTTTGATTTGTCTTCTCTTTCCGTTTCAAATACTCTTTATGCTTCTCTTCTGAGACATCAAAACAAAACGCCTCTTTACCCTTCTCATGCGCATAAAGTCTTTTTCCGTTTCTCAGTGTAATGAATGGTGTACAAATCATCATAATTATCATTTCCTCTCAAGGTTTTTTACCTTGCAAGAGGGAGTTCATAGTGATACATTATAAATACGCCAATATTTAATTATGTAGTGATAGTTCACTATAAACACACAGATTCTAAAGAACCGTGGGCCCTCTACAAGGCCGGCGGTTTTTTCTTCCCAATAACATTCCAGCATCACTCCCTTGATATTAATTTCCACACGATTTTAATTGTTTACGTGCTGCTTGTTGCGATATTCCACAAAAGCGTACTACTTCAAAAACGGTCATATCTTTAATAATGTGGGGAGGGGCAAGCAGTTCTCCTGCAAAAGCATCGGCTTGCCACTCGGGATTTCTGAAAGCAGGCAATTTCTCTGCTAGTCCCATAGTTCTTGCGAACGATACTCTTTCTTTTTTATGAAGAAAGTAATGCCCAATTTCATGAGCAATAGTAAATCGATCGCGTCCGTTTCCCTTTACCGCTCCTTCATAGACATCTTCCCGAATCTTAATGAGCTTGTCATCGGGATAAGCTAACCCATGTTTAGAGCCCATCTCGAATCTTGAAATAGATTCCCACACGAAGTGAGGATCTAATTGCGGCATAACAAATTCCAAAAATTCAACAACAGGAAAAAATTTCGCGTCGATTAATTTACATTGTTGACGGAAAAAATTAGCTATTTCTCGAATGTCGACGCGTGATAATGGGGATGCTTCGTATTCACTCAATATTACACCTCCCCACCATTGTTTTTACGAAGAATACTCAAAATTTTTGACTTGTCATCTTCGTTGAGTTCCTTAAACTCTCTTGCGAACGCCATAACCAAATTTTTTTCTTGGTTACTAGTGTTTTTCAAATCAATCTTAACTGATTGTTGTGAGTTCTCGATTGCAAATTTGAGAACTTGGGCTGATTCAGCATTTAGCTGATAAATGTTTGATATTTTTTCAATCCAGTCATGAGGGACATTTCGTTTGCCTGTTTCGACAGCTGACAAATAAGATGAGGTCACCTCTAGTTTGTCGGCCATGTTCTTAAGCAATTCTCCATTATCTATTCTCAATTTTCGGCAAAACACCCCAAACTGAGTCAACATTGGATACCCTCCTTCCTACTATTAAGTTTTCTACAAGACTGATATTAACATGACGAGTAAAATGAGTCAACAATTTTTGTTGATTAGTTTACTGATAGTTGTTTTTCGTTTGCAATTCAATCAATTTTAATAATATTATTTTATGCTCAGTTTAGTTTTTCAAAACAACTAAAAAAGATTTGAAAAAGAAAAGCACCCATTAAGGGTGTTTAATATAATTATTCAACTGCTCGATCTATAACAGATACAACCTTCTTTGATCCATTATATAAATCGTCTACAGCAGATTCAGTTTGAATCCTTAATTTTTCTTCATCTCCAGTGAAGCTTTCGACTCCTTCCGGTGCCTCCAACCCATTTTGGTAACGTAAAATAGAGACTAACTTGGAAACACCTCGTAGAATTATTTCAACCCCACTAAGGTAATCCTCATATAGCAATATAGTATTCTTATCCCTAGTTATGGCTATATTTGAATCTCTTAAATCTTCAACTTTTAATCCTGCGGATAAGTTATAAAGACTAGTAATAAGTTCTACATCCACTTTTTTATTGTTTTGAATATAGCTCGAAATCTCATTTACGGAATCAGAGATAGTAGGTAAAGTGTTAGAAATATGATTCAACAACTTTTCAGTGAATAAATTATCCATCAACGATCCCCCCTCTGAGTCCCGCAGTTAGGACAAAAGTTAAATCGCACATCAACTTCACAAGAACAATTAGAACAAACTTCCACCAAGGCGATCCTACACTCTTTATTTACACAGTGCTTTTTATTGGGCATTAGAACGTAATCGCATGAGTGACATCTTTTTAAAGCTAGTGATGTTTCCAGTGCTACATCCACTTTTTTCATAATAGCTTCTTCAACATAACCCTTGTAATCAGATATTCGTTCTTTCTTACTCAGCACCCTGATTTGTCCACAATCTATCAAAGCTGTTTTAGTTTGCCCATTATGATCATTTGGGATCAATTCCACAAACATAGGCATACGTTTCCTTTTCTCCGTAACCTCACCTGTTATAGGAAGTGCAATAACTGTAGTTCCTAAATCATTACCAATATCATTAGACACAATAAGAACCCGCCGTTGTTTTCCTTTCTCAGTCCCACGGACGGGTTCTAAATCAGCGATGTAAATGTCGCCTCGTTTAATTTTCTTTGTCATCTAGTTCCCCTAACGAAGCGTAAAATTCTTTTTCGGCTTCCTCAGCTGTAATTTGTGACTCTTCTGAGAATCTAAGTAATTCTTCACCTTCCTCCAGGTAGTATGCCTGAAGCATCTCATAAGAGTACTCGTCTTCAATTGCCTGTTTCATAAAACTCTCTTGCTTTTTCATATAAAGTTCGACTTTTGCCTTTGCTGAATTTAATAGTAACCCTGCTGAAAAAAGTTTTACAAACATTAGATTATCATGAGAAATTGTTCTAGCCATATTAAACTCCTCCTTATCCACATTTTGCCCTCCTTCCTCTCAAAAGTCAAACTTTTATTATCAGGATATATACTAAAATTATTATCTAGTTATATTTTTTTATTCACTTCTTGATAGTTATTCCGTTTGAGGTAGTAAAAATTTTTATTACCATTTCCGTCTTTCCCCAATCTAATTCCCTAACTAATTAAAGCTTATATCCTTTCGAGAATTGATTATTTAATCGCCCCCTTCTAAAGAATGTATTTCTTTAAACAAAAAAAATGCGCCTTGACTAGGCGCATTCTTTAAAATAACCACTACATTACTATTATATTTTAACGTATCGATCCTCGGGTCATCTTTTAAGATGTTAATCGTCTGATTTTCGTATGAATTTTAAGATTATAGTTCAAGGATTAAACTATGCTTCAATACCACTCATTTTCCTGTAGCTAACAACCAGTTGCCGCCAAAAGTCATAGCTACCTGTCTTGTCAGATAGATAATCCTTATAATACTCATAAGCTGATTCTGCCCATTTAAGACATTCCATATTCTTGATATCTAAAGAAGTGGCTATCTTGTCTAGTGTATCAATGGTCGCGCCTCGCTCCCCACGTTCCACTTGACCCAAATAGGAAAGAGTGATATCTGAGAATGGAACCCAACTGAATTCTCGAACGAAAAGCATAAGATAGAACTATTAGTCGTGAAGTCGGTTCAAGCATCATTCTCAGTGTATCGGAAACCTCGAATCTACACAAAAAAGAGGCACCGTTAGCAAACCATCTTAAAAAGAAACAAGGGTCTCAGCTCTAACGAGCTGAAACCCTTGTTCTAAGTATGCCGAGGACCGGGATCGAACCGGTACGGTAGTCACCTACCGCAGGATTTTAAGTCCTGTGCGTCTGCCAATTCCGCCACCCCGGCGTATGTAATATTTTCTTGGCGACAAGAAATATCTTACCATGAATAAATTAATAATGCAACCCTTTTTCCTAAAAAAATGAAACAGGCACTGCAAGCGCCAGCTCACAGTGCCTAGAAAGTCCGAGTTGCGGTCCCGGACTTCCGGTAAACCATCTATATTAAGGGAGGTGTGAGATAAGAATACCTCTCCAACATTAAAGGAACCTAAAATCAGCATTAAATTAAACTAAAAAAGTAAAATAGGCTTCACACGCTCCACCTGCTCCTCACTACACTCTACAAAAATTAGCATATGACCTTGCAATAGCCAGTCCTCGTAATGACGTGCGTCAACTTCCGGAATGCCTGCTTCTGTCAGCGTTAGGACCAGATCATCCGTCTCACTGCCGATCTCATTGCCCGCTAATCTTCGCACTGCCTTCCCGATGGATGCGGTCTGATCCATTCGTTTTCCGAGCCCTGCTAATATACCCTTCAACGCTCCAAACGCTCCGTCCGTTCCAGCACCTTTTAGTGGTTTGGGTAACCCTGTCCTCTCACTGATCTTCTCCAAATCCAGCTGTTCCTTGCCTACAGCCCCCAAATATTGATCTTGGATGCCTTCCTTCTTTAAGGCATTCAACATAATAATTGCTTCGTGCTCCGAACGAGCAAGCCCAACAAACAGTTTCGTCATGTGGTTCCCCTCCTCTTCCTGATACCTTATATAACCCTGTAGTTTATGTTTAGTAACGTATCTTCACTTGCTAAGTCAATTCACCTACATCAGCTTAATCATTTCTCTACTGGAAATCTATACCTAGTTCTGATAGACTAGATAAAGAAGACAAATTAACCATTGAAAATATCGACATATCGATGAACATCTTATAAATCAGGAGCAATGACTTATGAAAAAAGAGGTAGAAATTGCCATTCGGCGCAATCAACAGATTATGGTTCGGAATACAAGCGGACAGACCGTAACCGGTTTTCCAGAGCGCTCAGCAGACAGCTCTATTCTCTCCTTACGAACTGTACAGGGAAATGTGTGGATTCCGTTTGATGAAGTCGAACAAGTCACTCGCCTGTTAACCCTTCGCTCTCACCATCTGGGCACGATGCAACTCGTTTAGGCACTTGTGCGCAAGCACATTCAATTCATTGCTTTCCTTACAGAGAACTTAGACAGACACTAATAGATAAAGATACACTGTAGGTGAGAAGCTCGGTGTTTCTACTACAGCCAACTTATATTTAAAAACCAGACGCCTCCAACGTCTGGTTTTTCTTATGGTAACTAATGATGCGGATTACTTCACTACAAATTTAACACGCGTACCATCCGGATATGTACTTAGTTGATTGCCTACCCATGAGCCTGCACCGCGATTATCTTTTGGCGTAATGTACTGGATATCTGCATCTTTACCACCCTCCGCACACATCGCCATAGGCCACTCATCCCGATCCTTGCCTTTTTTGACCGGTACACCTTTCAGTGACAGTTCCCTGTTTCCTTCAGCACCTTTCCGGTCAATTGTACAGACATCGGAATGCCCCGCTTGAATCGCCTTTCGGATATGGTTTGCTGTTTCGGGATACCGCTCTGCCGGAAAAGTAATCGTATGATCTACACTCTTGTCGGTTGTTTTGAACGGAGAAGGAATATCCAGCGGCCACTCTCCTCCTGCCAAGGCATATAGAGCAATCACAACCATGCCGACTAAGGTCAGTATTTTACTTTTGAATCCCCGGCTTCCTCTCTTGCTTCTTCTGCTACGTCTCTTACTCATGATGCGCCTCCCCCATGTAACACTAACATCCATAGCATTATAACAGAACGCCAGTTCGTAAAACAATCTATTCCACAACAAAATTCAACATAAAAAAAACAGCCGGATCCATCCGGCCGCTCACTGCATCTTATCCTGCGTTAAAAATACTCTGTGTACTTAGAAAAGGCACTGTCACCTGAAACTCTGTTCCTTTTCCTTCAGCACTATCTACAGTAATACTACCGTTCATTAATTCTAATAGTTCTTTGCAGATTGTTAATCCAAGCCCACTGCCTCCGAACCTTCTTGCATGTGAAATATCCGATTGCGTAAAGGCATCAAACAGTTGGTCCATCTGATGAGACGGAATGCCGATCCCTGTATCCCGTACAGAGAAAGCCAACGTGGTCATCTCATGCGATTGCTGCTTGACATCCACGAGAAGCTGCACTTCCCCTTGCTCCGTAAACTTGATGGCATTGCTCAGCAAATTATCCAATACCTGCCTTAATCGCAGTGGATCGCCCCAAAGCACATCAGGAACATTCAGATCAGCATGGCAAACTAAACGAATTTGTTTATTCATGGCCGCCAGCTCATGTGTCTTCACGATTTGCTGAATCAGCTTCAATGGCTGGAATTCAATATGCTCCACTCCCATTTTGCCTCTACCAAGTTTCGCCATATCCAGACTGTTGTTTACGATGTTCAGGAGTGCCTCTCCGGATTGACGTGCCAGATCCAGATATTCTTTTTGCTCTTCGGTAACCTTGCCCATTCCCGCAAGTTCGATCATGCCCATGATGCCGTTTAACGGTGTACGAAGCTCATGATTCAACTTGCCGATGAATTCCAGCTGCCCTCTGCTTGTTTTCTCAGCCATAGAAGCTGCCGTCTTCAGCTGCTGCTCCGCATATTTCCGTTCAGTGATGTCATATTGAATACCAACAAAATAAGTACACTCACCAGATTCATTGAAAATGGGATCGATGTTCAGCTCATTCCAGAATTTCTGACCACTTTTGGTATAGTTTAAAATTTCAACCTTAATGGATTGTTTTTTACTTATTGCTTCCCGAATGCTTGAAACGGTTTCGGGATCTGTATCTGTACCCTGTAGAAATCGGCAATTCCGCCCGATCGACTCATCGTGCGTATATCCGGTCAGACGGGTAAAATGTTCGTTAACATACATGAGCGGAAGCTCAGGCGAGGTAGCGTCAACTACGGTAACGGAGGATTTTAATTTCGAGATAATAAATTCCCATTGCAAGGGAAGTTGATTATATAAACTCATGCCTGTGTCTCCCCCATCTCACATCCTTAACTCCAGATGGTATGTGTTGATATTAAACAATCTATTTTATTGTACCACAGTTATTCAAACAATGTAGTTCTTGGGTAATAGTTCTTAATCATATCAATCTTTATCCATTTACAATAACTTGCCTACACTCAAAAACACATAGATAAAGTTTATTCATCATCGTCCGGCGTTGATTGTCTACATTTTTTCCAGGCGCAGACCTTAAAGGCGGGGCCGTTAATAGCCCGACGAGGAAGGAAGATCGACGATGAAAACTCTCTTTTTTATATTTATGGTGTTGTGTATCATCAATCTGTGTTTCCCCAAATTTGGCTGGTATCTTCGTTATGGCTGGATTGCGCAAGGTGAGACGGAACCCAGCAAATCTTACATGACTATGGTGCGAATGTCTAGTCTGTTTATGTTGCTTACTGCTTTTACTCTTGCTATGGCGTAATACAACAATACATTTGTAAAAAGACCAGTTGCCTCCTGCGCAGCTGGTTTTTCGTATGCACTGACGGGAATATGATAACTTTGTTTGTGGTGTTACTACAGTGTGCGCCGTAAGATAAATGATATAGATGTATCGTTGCAGAAAGGACACATTGGTATGAACATCGCATTTTATCCGTTCTGGGCGGCCAGAACACTGCTCTCACTTATACAAGTGATCTCAATCACAACCTTGACCTGCCTAATCTACAAACAAACGGAATCGATTGGATATGCACTGCTACTCCTGTGCGTTTACTTGCTAGCTTATGCGGTAGCAAAATTCACATTCCATAAGTTGATGAAACACTGTATATTTTCAAGACTCCTGATCGGTATTCCTGTGACCAAAACATTGTTGCTCATCGGCATCGCGTCCTCTCTTCCCTACCTGAGATTACATATTGCCGTTATGTTTCTGGGGGCTGCACTTCTCGCTATAATCAACTGCTGGGAAGCATTGGTTCTGAAGAAACTCCAGTCAAGACTGATGAGTAGCGAAGATATAGGTAAGGCAAGCAGCCTGCTCTCATTTTCAAATTATACGGTAGCTGGTATTGGACTCGTCATGACGATCATCGCGATCCTATATTTAGGGCGAGCACAGGTTCTTTGGGCGGCTGTGGCCCTTTCACTCGTTGCACTCGCTCTTACCGTGACCGTTCATCACTTAACTCATAAACGCTCCAATACTTCGATAAGTCTGGACATCAGACGCCCCTTGCATAAATAAAAAAGACGAGCATGGTCAAAACTGCTCGTCTTAGGGGTACCAGGCTGCTTCTCTTTCGAGCAGCTTATTCGTTTTTTTTTCCGAAATGGATCCTGAACTTCTCACATCTCACCCGCTGTCTAATCCAATCGGTAATCTGTTAGCGGCTTGCCTTTCTTATAATACAAATTAGGGGATAATATATTGAAAAAAATATGCACATCCGGCAGTTCAGCCTTCTCTAGAATAGACTGCATAGACGCTGCAATTCGATCATGTATCTCCTGATCACGCTGAAACATCAAAATCTCTATCGACGCCGGGGATGGTGTTAAGGCTTGTACATCATGACGCTCTGCTTTCATTCGTTCCTGCGGAATATGAGTAATTAAGGCCATTTGTTCGGTAATTTGAGGCACAACTTCCTCCAGCTTAGAACCCGTAAATCCTTTGAATCGTATAAACGGCATTGCAATCCCTTCAATCTCTGTTAGTAGTCTCCTTATGTGATTTTAAGCACATTGTTTTCAGTTGTCAAATGTCATTCATGTCATATTGGACTGTAAAACAAGAGCAAAGCCCCACCAAAGTCTTGGTGGAGCTGATGCACGCGCGTCTGATCGTTATCTTACAGCCAGAAAGATTTGGTGATGATGACGAGCAAAATGAAGAGAACGAGAATTGCGCTAGTCGAAGTCCACGCTCCGCCAAATCCACCAACATTGCCACAACCGTATCCAACATGACTCATTTGATTGGCCTCCTTTGAATTTCAAGGTATGCCATAACATATGCGTATTTCCCTCCAGTGACCGGGCGAATGTCCAAGTCTCATGGCCCAATCCTTGGGAGTGTATCATCTTCAATGATAAGGGCTTTTCTGTCGGGCCTGTACGTTGAATCTAGAACAAAAGCAGAATCACCTCATCGGTTCAGGTACGACTTGGCCTATAGTCCGAATCGTCTTATGTAACTAACCTTTAATTCCTTCGATTTGATCAAAAATGGCTTGTCCATCATAACTAGAGTCTCGTTCTATATCTTTCTTAAGTAATACGAGATCAGTCATACTGGTGCTATTTCCACCAAGAATACTAAATGCCCCCAGAATCCATAAAAACGGATAAAACACTAAGGATAGGCCTTTTTTCATTGCTCTCTCCCCTCTAATCATTACTTAAACTTGGAATTAATTCCTTTTAGGAATACGTAAAAAAATGGATAATGGTTTCACTTGAATTCAACTAATATAGCTGGTTGTGAAATGGGGTTCATTCCCAGCCGTCCAGAAGTGCCGCCGCCTCTTCATGGTTCGGATCTATTTGAATTACACGGCGAGCGTAGACAAGTGCCTCCTGTTCCAGTTCCAACTCATAACAACATACAGCCAAATCATACAACACCGTTATCTGTTGCGCATCAGATTCAGCATTCAGTGCGTCAGGGTCACCAGTCAGCAATTCCTCCAGGAACGTTTTAGCCTCTTCATACATAAACATCTCCAATAATAACTGCCCTGATACGAAAGCAACCTGATTCCGATGGTCCATTGGATAATAGGAGGACCACATCCGTCTGATGCCAGAGTGAAGGTCAAACATCTCCTCATCGCTCGCATCCGCCAAAAGATCTTTGAACCGAGAGCACGCAACCATCAGAAACTCGGCATCGTACCCGCCCAATCGCCAGAAAGCCAGAAGTTGTCTAAGATCCATCTGTTCCACTTTAAAATCTGCCCATTCTTTTAGACTAAAGAAATCGTCTGGACCAAAGCGTTCAACAAAGCGATGATAAGCCAGCCTTGTATTCGCGTAGCTGATTGAATCATCCAGCATTAAAATCATGCCAACGTTCAGATCCTTATAATGATGTGCCGTAAAATACGTAGAAGCACCCTGCTGTTCCATTACAACCTTTATCGCATGATAATTAGCTGAGAGCGAGAAACTGCCATGAAACGCAAATTCAGGCGGCTCTGCATATTTCCAGTAATCCAGCCGATGATCCCCTTTATCCGCCGTAATTAACACATAACCTGACCGGGAAAGCTTGCTTAATCGTTCGAGGCATCCTAGTCCTGTGGAGGGAAGCAGAATATGCGAATCTTCTAGCTCAGCACGGTACAGCGAGATCAGCTCGGCGTATGGGTAGGTCTCTTCCATATACTCGGGTGCGGGACGATAGTTATATTTCAGTGTCATATTTCCCAGGATCTCGGCAGGGTTCTGTTCTGCTACATGCTGTGGAAGTTCTACAAGTAGATCACACTCAAATACTTGCCCCTCCCCAATGTAAATCAAGTCCTGCGGAATGCTATCGAAGAAGTAATTGGCAATGAGTAGCAGCGGTTGTTGTAGATCCCCTTGCCTTATTGTTTTTTCGGACATAACCAGATTCAACGCTGTATCGTGCACTGCATCAAAACGTGCAAAATCCAGTACTCCCTGCTCTATGTATGTTTGCATCGAAGGATGCTCTTTCCAGGCAATCACATTCTCCATAGCTAGGTCTGTCATCACATAACGGAAAGGCGGTAGCTCCATAACCGCAATTTCCTTCAAAGCACACAGCTTGTTGAGCACCTGGTGAGCCAGTCTTCCTGCTCCTGCACCAAGTTCAACGATGGTAACCATCTCATGCTGTTCACCTTTGAGCATCAGATCCTGTAAAAAGCTGAAAATCATTTCAGCATAGGCTGTTGCAATGAATGGATTGCTCGTAATATACTGTGGCACCTGGTGATTCTCCCAAGCTTCCAATCCCATCTGTTCATAATAAGCTCTCTGCCAATCCCAAACCGGCGCTTCACTAAACCGGACATACCGGCCTTCGTTCTTCATCATCACTTATATCAAACTCGCTTTCTATCTATTTATTAGGACCAAGTCATTTAATTCTATGAAGAAAAACAATTATATCATATCCTTCTTATTTTACTTTCTATACTCTATTTATTCTTCCCCGAATACAGAGCGTCATTCCTTTCTACCCTCTCTACAAAAAAAGCCTGCTCCTTATGGAAACAGGCACAGCGCCTATAAAATGAATATCTATAAACTTCGTAGCAAATCAAAAACAGTTTGGACTCGCATTTATGTTTCTAACAAAAGAGTAACCATTAGTCAGAGTACAAGACACCGTCAAAGTTCTCAGGACCTACTCGAACAGTACCCAGCAAGTTACTGCTGACAAATGCAGTGTACGTTAATTGTGGTGTAATTGGTGGGTTGTAATCGTCCGCAGAGAATGTAATAACCTGTGGTGCCAGAACGCTCAAGCTAAATGTGGATGTTGCAGAGTAAATGACCGGATCAGTTGAGACAGTCCCACGAACTATCGTAATGGTTATACCGACAAGTGCCAAAGGAACCTGCACAGTTACGGTGCCTTTGAATTGAACCCGCGGGTTCGCTCCGATACCTGCTGTTGTCACCAAACCAATCTGTCCAAACAACTGGGGAGTGTTAATAACGAGAATCGGGATAGCGATGGAGTTAGCCAAACTCGCATTTTGCGAGGTTCTTGCATCAATTAACTGAGTCATGAAATCTACCTCCTATAGGTGGAATTGAGATAGTATATGCGAGAATGATCATCTGGCATGGACATCCATCCCGTCATTGAAAAAAAGTCGTATAGAACCCGATAAAAAGGTAGAATTGTACCGTTTTTATTCCTTAGCTAAACTATACGTCGTTCCCGTCTATGAAAATAGAAAAAAACCCTTGCATCGCAAGGGTTCTAAAATATGGGCCCTACAGGACTCGAACCTGTGACCAATCGGTTATGAGCCGACCGCTCTAACCAACTGAGCTAAGGGCCCTGAACAAATAATATATAACAGTGCAGATGATCGCTGTAAACCATCCAGTAAAGCTATATTGCGGGGGCAGGATTTGAACCTGCGGCCTTCGGGTTATGAGCCCGACGAGCTACCGGGCTGCTCCACCCCGCGTCGTTAAAATTAATAAACAGCGACTTAATTAATATACACCATTACTCCATCATAAGTCAAGGGGTAATCTCAGGGAATAAATCGCACACCATACCGACCTTTACGTGAACGATACACTTCAACTTCTTCAGGCTCATTGTGCCCGTAAATCCAGCCATCCTGCTCCAGTCTTTTTGCTAGGCAACCTGCTTGAAATTTCGTTGCATACAGCTTGCTGAAATATATCCATTTCATCCTGCTCGTCCTTTCCAAAGGGTTCATATACTGCTGTTAATTGTAGAATACCCCAAATTCGTAAAAATAGCCGCCAGAGATGATAAAATCTCCAGCGGCCATTATTTTTTGTAATAGACGAAGATTACTTGGATGTTACTGGTGCATAACTTATTGGAATGTTGCTTTAGGATCTTTTTTCAACTTCGCAAGCATCTCATTCCCTTTGGCTGCCCATTCACCCAGTGCTTCTTTTGGTGTCTTTTTATTTTCTAACACTTGATTAAAGTACTCCATACCTTTGTCACTTACCTGCCACAGTCCAGGCATTTTCTGATACATTTTATCCAGATTCGTGTTGGTTGGCGGCACCGGCTTCAACGTATAGAACGCCTGAATATTGTAATCAAGGCCGTCTTTTGGTTTAATGAAGCTTTTCCGGGATACCAATTCATAGCTGCTACGTGCCTTGATCTTAGCCCAATCCTCGCTATTCATATACTTGATCAGTTCCCAGGCATCATCCGGGTTCTGAGCGGAGCTGTTGATTGCCATCAAACTGCTAAGATAGATGTTACCTCCGACCTCAGGAGCTTCTGGATGAACGGGAGGTGTAACTACATCCCAATCTATTTTCGTAAAATCTTTCATTTTATCTGCATTTTTATTCGCATCAATTAATTGATTGATGTAATTGTAATCCCCGATCGCCATTGCTGTTTTGCCACTAAGGAACAAGTCGCCCTGAACAGGATTGTAGCGTCCTTCTGTTTGCTGATCTTGTGGCTCGTCACCTTTCGGGATGACTTTATCAATCGCCAGCTTGCTGACCGTACTCCACACTTTCTCCCATTGCGGAGAATCTACGGTCATCTTTTCTGCCTTGTCGTCAAAGACTTTCAACTGCAGCGAATTATAATACTGTTGCATAGAGTAGTACGGAGAGCCGCCGTTATACGTGCTGAACGACATTCCGAAGACATGATCTTTACCTTCGCCTTTAGTAAGGCGAGTCGCCAGATTAAAGATATCGTCCCACGTCATGTTGTCCGTTGGTGGTTCAACACCCGCTTTTTCAAACATTCCCTTGTTATAAAACAGAGCAGAAGAAGAGAAGGTTGGTGTCAGCGCATAAATGTTCTGGTCACCCAGATCTTTGATCCCTTCAAGCACACTTGGCACAATGTCGCTGGTGTCAAATTTGTCTTCCTGCATTAACGGATCAAGTTGCTTAACCATGTTCTCCTGAATCAACGACTTGATCGTAGCCGTATCTGCTACAACGACATCCACCGGATTATCTCCTGTCATAATTTTCTTCAAACTCTCCATGGTATCTGGCATTTCGTTTGCTTGTTCGGAATTCCCAAAGCCATACATACTGCCCTGATCAACCGCAGGCACGATTTCTACCGTGACATTTTTGTGTGTGAGTTCGAAAGCATCCGTAAATTGCTGACGGAAATAGCTGTCATCCTGTCCTCCCCAGAGTGTCGCTACACGCAGCACACGCTGTTCATTATCTGTATTCTCACTCGCTGTACATCCTGCGATAAGTGGCAATGCCAGTGTTGCTGTTGCCATGATGGCCAGCACACGTTTTCCCCACAACCTGTTTTTCATCTCCCAGTTCCCCCTCTTAAATTATCTTGGCGGTGTAATAACAATACGTTCACCGTCAAACTCCAATGTGGCTCGGCTATCAATGGACAAGGCTTCCAGATACTCTTTTGGCACCTGAAGCCGCCCCGCACGATCAATAATGACAAAAGCTTCATGAACGTCAGGCGCGCCTGCTTCAGACAGCCCCTGATCGTCATCCAGATTCGGATTGCGTTTCACAAATTCAGTACTGGTCAGGCCATCCCGAATCGCAACGATCCGATCAACCTTGCCAGCAAGCGTCAAGTCATGGGTAACAATGACAATGGTGACGCCAAGTTCCTTATTCATTTTGCGAAAAATGTTCATGATTGTATCACACGTCTCGGAATCGACGGAACCTGTAGGCTCATCCGCCAGCAAAATTTTCGGCCGATTGGACAAGGAGATCGCAATCGCTACACGCTGTTGCTCCCCGCCCGACAGTTGATGCAGTTTGTTATGCATACGATCCTTCAGACCAACCCATTCAAGTAACTGCATAGCGTACTTACGATCACGTTTGCCACCCAAAATCATCGGTGTTTCCACATTTTCCAGTGCGGTGAGATAGGGCAGCAGATTACGACCGTTATTTTGCCAGATGAATCCAACCGTGTGACGTTTGTATTCCACGAGTTGAGCATCCGTCATTTTAAGCAGATCCCAGTCCCCAACCACCGCCGTGCCAGCGGTAGGGCGATCCAGGCCGCCGAGGATGTTAAGCAGCGTTGATTTACCACTACCGCTGTTGCCAATGATCGCCATCATTTCGCCTTGATTGACGGTCAGATTGAGACCTTGAAGGGCAACGACTTCCACATCGCTGGATTTAAAAATTTTGACAAGTCCTTCGCATTGGATCACGTTTACCTCTCCTCTCCCATTTTGACCGCCTGATGAACTCTGAGCCTGCGAATCTGCCAGAGCAACATCGATGCTCCGATAATCAGCATGACTACGGTTACGCCGTACAGTTGCAGCATATCCTGCTGTTCAAAGACGATGCGGAATGGCGGCACCTGCGCAGACACGTTATCGGTCGTTTGCAAGAATGGCAAGAAGAGCCTGCTTGAAACCTGACCGATACTAATCCCCAGCAAGATCGAAAGCCCAGCTGTGAACACCTGCTCCAGCAATAACATACCGCTAAGCTGTGCTCTGGATAGACCCATAGCCCGCAGGACACCAAACTGTACCACTCGTCCCGAGAGGTTGAAGAACCAATAGAGCACGTAACCGATTAACGAAATGATTACCGATACAAGGAATCCCAGACTCAGAATGCCGAATACCCCGCCCCTGGATGGATGTTTTCCCTGAGTAACCAGTTCAGTCCGTACATCACGGACAGAGGATAGCTCAATGCCTTCTGCCGCGAGTTTCTCCATTAATGGAGCTACCTTGGCATCCGGTTTCATTTTTAACCATACCTCGTAGGGCATTAGCGGAACCTGATCATAAATATAATCCAGATTAGCCACGAAGAATGGCATCTGATCCGGGTATTGTGAAGGCCAGTATGGAATAATGCCAAAAACTACAAATTCTATCGCTTGACCTTGTATCCCCATGGAGACCATGTCTCCCGTTTTGAGCTTGAACTTGTCAGCAAATTTCGAAGAGATCAGTACAGCCCCTTCATATTTACCAAGCAAATCAAGATATTTGTAAGGATGTGCAGGGAATAGATCGTTACGGAACCAAGCTACTTTGGCAAAGTCTACATTATCGATACCGACGAGCATCCCTTGTCCGCCGGATTTACCCGAGACAATAATGTTGCCCTTCGTTTGCAGTACCCGTGCAGCATGCTCCACACCGTTTAATTGGCGGAACACTTCAAATGGGGGTTCGGAGTATATGATTTTGGTTGGTTGCGATGAACCGCCGCCACCTCCACCTCCTGGAGCTCCACCACCGCCATTTCCTCCACCAGCGCCACCACCGGCCCCTCCGTTGCCTCCACCTTGCTGCCCGCCTCCTGATCCGCCGCCCTGTCCAGAACCTCCTGGCTTCACCTCGGGGGTTCCTTCCCATACCGTTTGCATAATAACATCCGAGCCATAACGGTAAAGCGTACGTTCTGTTGAATTCAAATCAATGGTTCGCGCTGCGGCCGAGTTATACACCCCAAGGCCGAGCGTCAGCACTAATAGAATCATGAGCGGATAATAGGATGAAGATGAACGGGATAACTGTGTCAACGTCAGATACATTGGAACTGGCAATAACTTGCGTCCGATCAACTGTATCAGTTTCAAAATCCATGGGAACAAACGCAGGAAAAACAGGCCAAGCGCAAAGATCGCTAGTGCAGGTACAAAGAACAGAAACGGCTGCACCTGTAACTGATCTGTCGTCATCCCCGTCTGGAACGTCAGCATCTGACGTTCATAAAACAGATAGTATCCGTATCCCGCTAGACCGAGCAGCCCCACATCGAGGAACCATCGTTGCCACAGCGGCGCACGATCGGTACGTGCCTGGCGCCTTTTAGCGGATACAATCGTTGCTCGTGCGTACGTAATTGCCGGAATCAGTGATGCAATGATAGCAACCAGTACCGCTGCCACGCCAAGCAGAATCGCTTCTTTGGAGACACCAATTGGAATGGATTTCCGATCTACAAAGGATAAAAACCCACTTGCCGAGCCGATACTCTTCGCCATGAACCATCCGAGTAGCGGCCCAACAACCAGTGCAATCGCGCCCAGGAAAATGCCTTCAAGCAGATAGAGCGAGAAGATCTGACGAGCCGAGGCTCCACGGCTACGTAGCACAGCGATGTCACTTTCCTGCTTTTGCAGGGATTGTCTGGCATTCATTGCGATGAAATAAAAGACCATCGCAATCATCGGTGCAGCAAGTGTAAACAGCATCGTCTGTAGCTGCAGACTCTGGCTACGGAATTGTTTGAGCAAATCGCCGAAGGTAATATCAACCTTGGTATCTTTCAGCCGCTGATAGAGATCAATATCCAGCCGTTCCAGCACAGAGCTGAGGCCAGATAACTGGCTGGTTTGAACCTCTTTAAGATCAAATGCATAGTACCAGCGTGAATTCTGTAGTGGAATACCCTTTTCTTTGAGTAATACGTCGTTAAAAACCGATTCATTCACATAAAGTCCATTCATCATACCGTCGAAGCCTTGAACCCAATACGGACTATTCGGATTGTCGGCCTTGAAGGAACCCGTAATTTTCACACGCAACGTAATATTTAGACCGCTGTAGATCGGGTATTCCAGAATATCCCCCACATGAAGATCATTCCGGTACATCCCTTCTTCCAGCATCACAGCTTCAACGATGTCGTCCTTGACCTGATTCCCAGGTTTGACACCCGCGGAGTAATTCACCTGATCATCCAGTCCACTCATCGTACCCAGTGTCATACTCCGTACGCGGCTTGCATCCACTTTCGTTGGATCTTCAGGACTGACTTCTGTACTGCGAATGGATCTCGAATTCACATACGTATGAAAGGGAAACCCAACGTCGCGAGGAACATCCTCGCGAATGTAGCGATTCACCTCATCCAGTCCTCTGGTATCGGTCTTTGCACCCCCGGGTGCTTGGTAACTCATCAACAGCGATCCTGCTGGTAAACCTTCACTGTTATCCTGCAGCGTCTGCGCGACAACCCGTTTCAACGCACCATCGGCATACATTGGAATACTGACGGTGAACGCTACCGCCACAATCAAGCCGATTAATGTGCTGAAAGTCATCCAGCGTGTGTTCCACATTTTGCGGAACAGCAGCCGAAGCAATGGCAGCCCCATTAGCGTCCCACAACTTTCTGACCAACCGTCAGACCTTTCAGAATCTCGACATCGGTTGATGTCTGCTGTCCAACCTCAACGTCCACTTCACGCTTGCTTCCATCATTCTCGATCACCTGTACGTAGGTTCTGGAACCGATGGAGCGCAAAGCAGATACAGGAATGACAATCGCGTTCTCGGTGCGCTGGGTTACAATCGAAACCGTTAAAGGCGTACCGCGTTCTACATTTTTAGGCATCTTCGCCAGGGTAACAAGGACATATTGATCCAGCGTTTCCTTCGCCGGAGGTGTGCCTCCTTGGCCCTGACCTGATCCATTGCCATTATTGTTACTTGAAGCATCAGCCGTAGGCATGGCTTTGATCTTGCCGGCCACTTTGCCAGCACCGTTGATGTCAACTTCAGCCTTCATGCCAGACGTAAATTTCTCCAGATCCTCCTTGGCAAACGTAGCCGCCACAACTAGGTTGGACGTATCTGCAATGGTCGCAATAGGATCATATGCTTTGACCGATGCTCCCTTCTCCACTTGAACCGCAATCACGGTACCTCCAAATGGAGCCGTCAACGTGGATTGTCCCAGCTTTTCTTCCAGATCAGCAAGCTCCTGACGAAGTTCTTCAAAAGCAATGGTCGCTTCTTCAAACTCCACCGGGTCCATCTCGTCCTTCTTGCGCAGCGTTTCCTTCATCTGTACTTCCGATTTGCGAATCTGAAGCCGCTTGCCGCGAATTTCCTTCTCCACACTTGTTACGTCGAGGACAGCGAGAACCTGTCCTTTCTTCACTTTATCCCCCGTTTTTACATTCAATTCCTTAATGTGCATGCCATCCAGCGTAAAATATACTTTTTCTTCACGCTGACTCATCATCTTGCCACTACCGCTCACCTTTTTCTCCAGCGTCTCCGTACGGACTTCATATTCCGGTTTTTTGGAGATCGTTGGCGGTGTTATTGGTGGGAGCACCTCTTCCTCCGACTCAGATGGTAGCAATGAACAGCCTGACATCGTTGCAGCGAGTATTGCACCAAGTACAATAAGCGCTGTGCGTTTCCCCCTCTTCGGAACGGCACCTTTACGTGAGAAATCTGCCGTCCGCCATTTCATAAACATGGTCCGCAACCTCCAAAATTGTAGGATCGTGTGTAGTCATACATATCGTTACTTGTTCTACTTCAATGATATTGCGGAACACAGCCATAACCTGTGCACCCATTTTGGAATCCAGCTCCGCCGTTGGTTCATCCGCAAGCAGCAACCGAGGCCTGTGTGCAATCGCTTTAGCGATGGCCACCCGCTGCTGTTCCCCCCCGGACATCTCAAAAGGCCGGTGCTTGACACGTTTGCTCAGTCCAACTAGATCCAGACAGTGACCTACTCTGTCTTTCCATTCCGACCGCGGTACATCCGCCATACGGAGCGACAGCTCTACATTTTCCCAAGCAGATAATAAAGGCATGAGTGCATACGCTTGAAAAATAAATCCAATCTCTCTGCGCCGCAAAGCGGTTCGCCGTTGATCTCCCCAATCCTGAAGAGGCTGTCCGGAGAATAGAATCTCTCCACTGGAAGGCTGGTCAAGTCCGCCAAGCATGTTCAGCAATGTTGTTTTACCTGAGCCAGACCGTCCTTTCAGCATAACAAGCTGCTGCGGCTTTACTTCCATATCAATGCCTTTGAGCACATGAATGATACGACTGCCTGTCTGAAAACTACGATGAACGTTGCGTACCTCCAACACGGGTCCATCATACGGAGGCAACAGTTCCTTTCTCGGCTTCGCTTTGGTCTTCTGCGGTTTTTCCTCTATGGCTATAGCCGTTGCTGACTCCTCCATAGCAGATACCTCATCTGACGTGAGCGCTTCCGCGCTTAGAGGCTCGGGCTCCGTTATGTACGAAGGTTCTTCCGATGCAGCCCTTTTCTCCAGCTTAGGTTGTTCCTGTTCGCGTTCATCACCCGATTGGCTCTTGGCAGTTCTTTTCCTTGAAAATAACTTTTTCATGCCAGCAATCACGCTCATCCTCTCTTGTTATGCCGCGCATTTCCTTCATGCGCCCTAAATCTAGAAATCTGTTCCATGCTACACTGAATTATAAACGACTGCTCTCCACTAAAAGTTACAAGCTTTTTACAACGTCAGTGTGAAAAAGTTAATATTTTGATGAACATAACAAAAAAGCACCCCAAGTTACGGGATGCCTCTTGATTATTCGATAGTTTTGCCGTCATTACGGGAATCATTACAATTTTGATACCGTTTGCTGAGCAACAGTTTATTGTTGATGGGATGATATTATTTACCAAATGAAGAAGGATCTTCACGCCACGATTGAAGCAGTGCAAAATCGCTCTCTTGAATGGTTCCTTGAGCCAACGCAACATCCATCAGCGCTGTATAATTGGACAGCGTTTGTAGAGGTATGCCGGCTTCCTCGAACGCTTTCACACCTTTATCCAGCTGATAGCTGAAAATCGCAAGAACTGCGAGTGGTGTCGCTCCTGCTACGCGTACAGCTTCTGCCGCTTTAATCGAACTTCCTCCGGTTGAAATTAAATCCTCGATCACGACTACTTTCTGTCCTTCGCTGATTAAACCTTCAATCAGATTTTCCTTGCCGTGACCTTTCGCTTTATCTCGAATATAGGCCATTGGCAGATTCAGCTTCTGAGCTACCCATGCAGCGTGTGGAATGCCGGCGGTCGCTGTACCTGCAATCACTTCAGCATCTGGATATTGATCACGAATGATTGCGGCAAAAGCTTCGGCAATATCGTTACGAATCTCAGGATAAGACATGGTCAGACGATTATCACAATAAATTGGTGATTTGATGCCGGATGTCCATGTGAATGGTTGCTGTGGACGCAGTGCCACCGCCTTTATTTTTAGCAACTGAGAAGCGATATGGTTTGGAATTTGGCTAAGTTCGATCATACGTTCAACATCTCCTTCAAAATGGTCTCTGCCGCTTCACGCGGGTTTGGTGCACCGGTAATGGGTCTGCCCACAACGATGTAATGACTGCCTCTGCTAATAGCTTCACCTGGTGTCAGGACACGTGTCTGGTCACCAAGACCACTGCCTGCTGGACGAATACCGGGGGTTACCGTGCGAAAATCACTGCCACATGCTACCCGGATTGCTGGCACTTCGAGCGGAGAAGCCACCACACCATCCAGCCCGGCCTCCTGAGCCAGCCCGGCATAACGAACTACCGCTTGCTCTACACTCCCAGGGATACCGATCTCGTTATTCATCGTTTCCAGACTGGTGCTGGTCAATTGTGTCACAGCGATAATCTCAGGTTTTTTCAGCGAAGGATATGCAGCAAGGGCAGCTTCCGCGCCTTCACGTGCTGCACGCATCATGCTGGCCCCACCCGCCGCATGTACATTAAACATGTCCACTCCAAGACGTGTGATGCTTTCGGCTCCGCCACGCACGGTGTTTGGAATATCATGCATTTTCACGTCAAGAAACACGGAGTACCCTCTCGCTTTCAATTCCCGAATAAAGTCCGGACCCGCTGCATAGAACAACTGCATGCCAACCTTGAGATAACAAGGAATACCCTCAAGAGCCTGTACCAGTTTCTGTGCCTCATCTGCCCCCGGATAATCGAGTGCAACCATCAGACGACCAGCCATTTCATTGAAATTCGGGTGATTCATATCCCAGCGCCCCTTCCGCGTGCTCATTTTTTCCGTTTTTGCCCGATATAAAGGACATCCCGCCAGCCCGCAGGCTGACTGATGTCCTTCATCAAGTGACTATTCATTATACAAAGGCTGGCATAGCCTCCGAGGAGAAGTTGATCGTTTGTAGCATAATCAGCAACGCACGAATGGTATCCAGGGAAGTCATACATACCACACCATTCTCAACCGCTTCACGGCGGATACGGAATCCATCACGTTGTGGCGTTTTACCTTTAGTCAAGGTATTGAACACAAAGTTCGCTTCACCACTGCGGATCATATCGAGAATGTTAGGTGAGCCTTCGCTCAATTTGTTCACAACGGTTACTGGAATGTTAGCCGCTTGAAGCGCAGCTGCCGTTCCGCCAGTTGCCATGATTTTGTATCCCAGTCTGTAGAAACCTTCGAGCAAAGGTACTGCTTCGTCCTTGTCTTTGTCTGCGACAGTGACCACAATGGCTCCAGTTGCTGGAATTTTCATTCCCGCACCGATCAGACCTTTAAACAGAGCTTTGGCATAGTTCGGGTCACGTCCCATAACCTCACCTGTTGATTTCATCTCAGGTCCGAGAGTCGGTTCAACACGGCGCAACTTCGCGAAGGAGAACACAGGTACTTTTACCGATACGTGATCCGCTTCCGGCCACAGACCATCTACATAACCCAGGTCTTTCAGTTTCACACCCAAGATCGCTTGTGTTGCTAGGTTCGCCATTGGAATGTTGGTTACTTTACTCAGGAAAGGAACCGTCCGGGAAGAACGCGGGTTAACCTCGATAACATAAACCTGACCCTCGTGGATAACAAACTGAATGTTAACCAGACCGATGGTTTTCAGTTCCTTGGCAATTTTGATCGTGATCTCTACAATTTTTTCTTTCAGATCTGCCGACAGATGCTGCGGTGGGTATACCGCAATCGAGTCACCAGAGTGTACCCCTGCGCGTTCGATATGCTCCATGACGCCTGGAACCAGTACCGTTTCACCGTCACAGATGGCGTCTACTTCCACCTCTTTACCCAGCATGTAACGGTCGATCAGAACCGGATGCTCTGGATTGATTTTCACCGCTTGCTCCATGTAAGTCAAGAGTTCCGCATCGGAGTATACAATCTCCATTGCACGACCACCCAGGACATAAGAAGGACGAACGAGTACAGGGTATCCAAGTGATTGAGCTGTTTCCACAGCATCATCTACGGAAGTGACCGTTTTACCTTTTGGCTGTGCAATCTCTAGACGGGAGAGCAGGCGTTCGAACTTCTTGCGATCCTCTGCTTCATCAATGCTTTCCAGATCCGTTCCAAGGATCGTTACTCCTGCATTGCGCAGCGGTGCTGCCAGGTTGATTGCCGTTTGACCACCGAACTGAACGATAACTCCTACCGGTTGCTCTTGTTCAATGACGTTCATGACATCCTCGAAGAACAGCGGTTCGAAGTACAAGCGGTCAGAAGTGTTAAAGTCTGTGGATACAGTCTCCGGGTTATTATTGATAATAACCGCCTCGTATCCTGCTTTCTGCAAAGCCCATACTGCATGTACTGTGGAGTAGTCGAACTCAATACCTTGCCCGATCCGGATCGGGCCGGAACCAAGCACCACCACTTTTTTCTTGTCCGAAGGCAGCACTTCATTTTCTGTCTCATATGTCGAGTAGTAGTAAGGTGTTGTCGCTTCGAACTCAGCCGCACAGGTATCTACCATTTTGTAAACCGGACGAAGGTTCTCCTCTTCACGACGTGCTCTGACTTCTGCTTCGGTCGTCAATGTGCTTCCAGGTTGACCTTCGGCACGCAATTCAGCGATAGCACGGTCCGTAAAACCAAGACGTTTCGCTTGATAGAGCGTTTCGGAAGTCAATTCGGATTCTGCGCGAACACGGTCTTCGAACTTAATGAGCCCTTCGATTTTATCCAGGAACCACCAGTCGATCTTGGTCAGATCCTGCAGTTGTTGCAGCGTATAACCTCTACGGAATGCTTCCGCGATCAGGAACATGCGCTCATCGTCTGCTTTCATCAGACGTTCGTTCAGCGTCGTTTCATCCAGTGTTTCTGCACCTTTCAGGTACAGACGGTGTACACCGATCTCCAAGGAACGAACCGCTTTGTGAATGGACTCTTCAAATGTACGTCCAATCGCCATCACTTCGCCTGTTGCTTTCATCTGTGTACCCAGTTTCCGGTTCGCCGATGTGAACTTGTCGAACGGCCAGCGTGGAATTTTGCTTACGATATAGTCAAGTGTTGGCTCAAAGCAAGCGTAGGTTTGGCCTGTAACCGGGTTAACGATCTCATCCAGTGTGTAACCCATCGCGATTTTGGCAGCCATTTTCGCAATCGGATAACCTGTTGCTTTGGAAGCCAGCGCCGATGAACGGCTTACACGCGGGTTAACCTCGATTACGTAATATTGGAAGCTGTGCGGATCGAGCGCGAACTGAACGTTACATCCTCCCTCAATATTCAGGGCACGGATGATTTTCAGGGAAGCGGAACGCAGCATTTGGTATTCACGGTCAGACAACGTTTGGCTTGGAGCCACAACGATACTGTCACCTGTATGAACGCCTACCGGGTCAAAGTTTTCCATGTTGCAAACTACGATGCAGTTATCGTTTTTGTCACGCATAACCTCGTACTCGACTTCTTTCATACCGGCGATGCTCTTCTCTACCAGACATTGACCAATCGGGCTGTAACGAATTCCGGCTGCTACGGTTTCGCGCAGTTCTTCTTCGTTTGCACAGATTCCGCCGCCTGTTCCGCCAAGGGTATAGGCCGGACGTACGATGATTGGATAACCGATCTCACCAGCAAATTCCAGCGATTCTTCCAGCGTTGTAACGATGACACTTTCTGGTACGGGTTGTTCCAGTTCACGCATCAGATCACGGAACAGATCGCGGTCTTCCGCTTTCTCGATGGACGTCAGTTGTGTTCCGAGCAATTTCACGTTTTCACGTTCAAGCACACCCGCACGTGCGAGTTCAACAGCCATGTTCAGACCTGTTTGGCCGCCCAGTGTTGGCAACAAGCCGTCCGGACGTTCCTGACGAATGATTTGGGTTACAAAATCCAGCGTAATTGGCTCAATGTACACTTTGTCAGCCATATTGGTGTCCGTCATGATTGTTGCAGGGTTACTGTTAATGAGTACAACTTCCACGCCTTCTTCTTTCAGAGCCTGGCAAGCTTGCGTACCGGCATAGTCGAACTCGGCTGCTTGACCGATGACGATTGGACCGGAACCAATCACCAGGATTTTTTTGAGATCTTTGTTAATCGGCATGTTATTGCGCTCCTTTCACTGCGGCTGCCAATACGGCTTGACGCGGCTTTTGCGGGTTAGTGATCTTGTGCTCACGAATCATCTCGATGAAACGATCAAACAGGTAGCTGTTATCATAAGGTCCTGGCGCTGCCTCCGGGTGATATTGTACGGAGAAGGCAGGATATTTTTTATGTTTCAGACCTTCGATGGTCTTGTCATTATTGTTGATATGTGTAACTTCAAGATCTGTGCTCTTCACAGACTCTTCGTTTACCGTGTAACCATGGTTTTGGGATGTGATGAAGCAACGTCCACTCTCCAGTTCCTTAACCGGGTGATTGCCTCCGCGGTGTCCAAACTTGAGTTTTTCCGTGTCTGCGCCTGCTGCCAGGGCGAACAACTGGTGACCTAGGCAGATACCGAAGATCGGATATTCACCGAGCAACTCGCTGATCATGTTCACGGCATGAGGTACGTCTTTCGGGTCCCCAGGGCCGTTGGACAATTGAATGCCATCCGGGTTCAGGCGACGAATCTCGTCAGCCGTTACGTCATGAGGCACGACAACAACATCACAGTTACGTTTGCTGAGTTCACGCAAAATCCCTGTTTTTGCGCCGTAGTCGACCAGAACGATACGTTCTGCTGTTCCCGGACTGTTGTACACATGCTCTGTAGACGTCATAGGCACCTGATTACGCAATTGCTCAATCGTAGTGTCCCCCATCATCTCCAGCAGTTCTTCGACAGGTTTCGATCCTGTTGTGAGAATTCCCTTCATTGTACCGTGGTGACGAATCCGGCGAGTCAACATCCGTGTATCAATCTCGCTGATTCCTACGATGCCGTATTCTTTCAGCAGATTATCCACGCTGTACTCTGCACGCCAGTTGCTCGGCGTTGGCTCATGGCGTCGTACCACGAAACCGTGCACGTATGGACGAATCGACTCAAAGTCATCCCGGGTAATTCCGTAGTTACCGATCAATGGATACGTCATCGTTACGATCTGGCCACAGTATGAAGGATCTGAAAGTACCTCTTGATAGCCTGTAATTCCCGTATTAAAAACGACCTCTCCTGTCGTTTCACCTTCCGCACCAAATGCTTTTCCGGTGAACAGCGTGCCGTCTTCCAACAATAATCTTGCCTGTCCCTGCATCCCATTTCACTCCCTCTGTGTTTATCCAAGTTGAATTCTTGGAGTTGAACATAAGTGATGTACGTTAGCTGTAGCTTCATGGTCAGAAAACCCTGCGATCGCTGTTATCCCCGAATTACTTTAATTCCATTTTTCAAATGGAGTAATTCGGTGATAAAGGCGAGCGCTTCGCTTCTTCGGGTTCTTTCCGCCCACTCCGCAGTTACGTCCCGCGTCTATGTTCAAAAGCAGGATTCAACTTTTCTTTGTTGCGTCTATTTTGACTCAAGGCTTGACTTGCCTTGAGTTTGTTCATAAAAAGTGTTTACTGATCAAGCTTTTAGTTCGTTAAAAAATAGTTGTTATGAGTGCCATTGTATCTTTTTAACGATGTGTTACGTCAGCATGTTGCTGTTTTATTGCTCTAACGTGTTATTCCATACACTTTTGCCATCCACCCATGTTTGTACCGGCCAGCCTTTCAGCTTCCAGCCTGTGAACGGTGTGTTTCTACCTTTTGTTGCGAACGTTGCTGGGTCAACCGCCTTCTCCTGATTCAGATCAATCATCGTCAGGTCGGCAGGTGCTCCTGCTTCCAGCTTGCCCGTATCCAGTCTGAATACGCGAGCCGGATCAGCCGTCATGCGTTTTACCAGGAAGTCTAACGTCCATAATCCTGTTTCAACAAACTTCGTGTAGAGCAACGGGAAGGCCGTTTCGAATCCAACGATACCAAATGGTGCAAGCTCCATGCCCTTTGCTTTCTCTTCTTCACTATGCGGTGCATGGTCGGTTACGATCATGTCGAGGGTTCCATCCTGCAAACCTTCGATACAAGCCTGCACATCACGTGGCGAGCGTAGCGGTGGGTTCATTTTCCAATTGGCATCCATGCCTGGGATGTCTTCATCAGATAGAACGAGGTGGTGCGGACATACCTCAGCAGTCACCTTGATGCCGATCGATTTCGCCAGACGAATCAGACGAACCGATTGTTCTGTACTGACATGGCACACATGGTAGTGTACCCCTGTTGCTTCTGCTAGCAGAATGTCGCGGCCTACGTGAATGGCTTCGGACTCGTTCGGGATGCCTTTGATGCCATGGCGTTTGGAGAATTCACCTTCGGTGACATACCCGCCAACTACCAGAGAATCATCCTCACAATGGGCAATCACGGGCATATCCATGCTGGCTGCAAGGCTCATAGCATCCTTCATCATTTGCGCATTCTGTACACCTACGCCGTCGTCCGTGAAGCCAATCGCACCCGCTTCTTTTAATGCGGCAAAGTCGGTCAATTCACGGCCTAGTTCGTTTTTGGTAATCGCCGCATAGGGCAACACTTTAACCAGATCTGCTTCCTTCGCTTTGTTCAGTACCAGTTCTACAACCTCAGGTGTGTCGGTTACCGGTCTTGTATTTGGCATGCAGGCAATGGTTGTAAACCCGCCTTGTGCAGCGGAGAGAGCTCCTGTTTCGATCGTCTCTTTATGTTCGAATCCAGGCTCGCGTAGATGCACGTGCATATCGATTAATCCAGGGATCACCAGCTTGCCTGATGCATCCGTTACCTGCTCTGCTGACTTCTCGGCGTTCCGTACGATTTCATCTTCCGGGCCAGCGATCGTTTTAATTTTACCTTCTTCTATAAGAATGGTTTTCCGTTCAAGTTCCCCTTGTTGATTCAAGACGTTTGCGTTTTTTATCACCTGTACCATAATTGCCCTCCGCTTCGGTTCTGTCCAGCAGGGTAGATCCGCTAGATGAATGTTTTATCGTCTACTCTCTCTTCATTGGTGTGCAAGAACATCGTCTCGCCAGCCTATGACTCTATGCTAGGCCCTGTTACAGCTTCATCGCACGTTCCATAACCGCCATGCGGATCGGAACTCCGTTTGCCATCTGTGGGAAAATTCGTGAAGCTTCGCTCTCTACAACCGCATCATCCACTTCAACGTTACGGTTCACAGGTGCAGGGTGCATAATAATCGTACTTGGCTTCAGGCGTGATGCCCGTTCTTCCGTCAATCCGTAGTGTTCGCGATAATCCTCAGCTGAAGTGATCAGGCCATGTTGATGACGTTCCAGTTGAACCCTGAGCATCATGACTACATCAGCATCCAGCGCTTCTTCAAGACCTACATAAGGTGCGTGCTCTGCAAGCTCTGGCGCCTGCATTGTTTGCGGTGCGCAGAAACGTACATCTGCACCAAACTTTTGCAGTGCCCACAAGTTAGAGCGTGCTACCCGGCTATGCATGATATCTCCGATGATTGAGACACGTAAACCTTTCAGTTCACCAAATGCCTTCCGCATCGTGTAGAGATCAAGGAGCGCCTGCGTCGGATGCTCATTATTGCCATCTCCCGCATTCACTAGCGGCACACTGACCTTCTGAGCCAGTTGTTGCAAGACACCAGCCGGTTTCAAGCGAATGACCCCTGCATCGATCCCCATGGATTCAAGTGTTCGAACCGTGTCGTAGATCGACTCGCCCTTTTCTACACTTGACGCAGCTGCTGTGAAGTTCAACACTTGAGCTCCCAGTCGCTTCTCTGCCATTTCAAATGAAAATCGGGTGCGGGTACTGTTCTCGAAGAACATGTTCGCTACAAAGCGGGACTCAAGGACCGGAACGAGTTTTTCCTTCTGTGCTTCCCAGTGGGCTGCACGATTCAGAATCGACTCGATCTCGTCACGGCTAATGTCTTTTAATCCAAGCAAGCTTCGGTCTTTCAGCGCTGTCTGTGTAATCATCATGCCTGCTCCCCTCGGTTCTGTATGATTTTGACCTCATCCTGTCCGTCTGTCTCCATGAGTGCAACCTCGATCTCTTCTGATTTGGATGTCGGCACGTTTTTGCCAATAAAATCAGGTCTGATCGGTAGTTCCCGGTGCCCACGGTCTGCAAGTACTGCCAGCTGTATGTTCTGTGGTCTTCCACAGTCCATGAGCGCATCCATCGCAGCTCGTATTGTGCGTCCGGTGTACAGCACATCATCGAACAAAATCACTTTTTTGTTATGAATGGAAAGTGATTCAGGTGTCATAATCAACAGTTCCTTGCGATTCGTCTGGTTATCATCCAGTCGGTCATCACGATAGAGGGTTACATCAAGTTCTCCCCAGGGAACTTTGGCGCCTTCAATTTCTTCGATCTTGGCGGCGATTCGTTCGGCCAGATACACTCCGCGGGTGCGGATTCCAACCAGCACGCAATCGTCGATGCCTTTGTTCTTCTCCAATATTTCATGGGCAATCCTTGTCAATGCGCGGCGAATCGCCGTTTCATCCATAATGACATGTGTCTCTGTGCTCATGCGTTCAGCCTCCTCAGGATTTTCCTTCGAAACCATGGCCCCGTGACGAGGAGAACAAAAAAGACTCCTTGCCGTGTTTATTGGCAAGGAGTCTCCGAACTTCAGACGTCGCTGAAGAAAGTTTACTCTCGGGATGCATCATTATATCTGCCGCAGCAAATAAATGATGAATCGTTCACGTTACCTTGCCAGTCTCACGGGACTGATTTAAAGGTGCTATTCATGTCGTTCATATGAGGAACCTCACAGAGTTCTATCTCAATATGCCCGTTTGTCTTCATGAATTATGACAGAAAGACAACCCTCTGTCAACACCTCACCATCGCAGGTGCAAATCCTCTGCTTCGTCTTATTAGAATCAGCATTTAGGCGACAAAACATCCATGTCACATCACATGTCATTCGTCATTTATAATTATACAACAAACCTGCATATTTATCCATAGACAATTACAACCTGTTTTTAATCCAAATAACACCACCTGTCCCCTATTTTCAAACACTTCTCCTGAATCTATGAAGTTGATGAATCAGTCTCCTTTCAATTGGGGAAGTTTATACACACGTTCATTTATTAAATCCGCCTTTTTTCCGATATACATATAGCTTAGGGAGTAAAAACATAAGGAAGGTGACCCTATCCCTCCACTGTTATAGCTCCCTTCATTATTTTGAAGGAGGACACCATGCGTCACATATGGCAAATTTACAAGACAGACTGGCTACATATTTTCAAAGTACCCACAGGTGTATTTCTGATCGTCGCAATCATATTACTGCCAGGTGTATACGACTGGGTAAATGTCAAATCCGTTTGGGACCCGTACAGTAATACACAAGGCATCAAAATCGCCGTAACTAGTGAAGACAAGGGTGCCACGGTTACGGGTACTGCCATTAATATTGGCGATGAGTTAATGAATAGTTTAAGTCACAACCACAAGCTGGGATGGACATTTGTGAATCAAGCCGAAGCTAACCGAGGTGTTCAGACCGGTGAGTATTATGCCAGCCTGCTCATTCCTGCTGATTTTTCATCACGGATCACGGGCATTGTGGATGGAAAACTGGATCGACCGGAAGTCATATACACAGTCAATGAAAAGGTCAATGCCATCGCTCCCAAAATAACCGGTTCGGGCGTATCCGCCATTACAACGCAGATTAATGAGAATTTTACTGAAGCCGTCAGTGAAGCAGTGCTTACCAAGCTGAAGGAAGCTGGCGTAGAGATTAATGCACAGTTGCCAACGCTACGCAAAATGGAAAGTGGCATCTTTTTGCTGGAGAAAAATCTGCCTGAAATCCAGACAGCTGGTCAGAAAGTGCTCGAAGTTGACCCAGCCATGCCGGAGATTGTAAAACAGGCTCATAAAATTGTTGAATTAGAGAAAAGACTGCCTGAAATTAATGAAGCTGCTGGATATGTACTAAAAGTACAGCAATATTGGCCTCAGATTAAAGCGGCTGCTTCAGAGGTGGTAGCCTTACAAGATCGAATACCGGAAATAGAGCAAGCCGTCGCCCGCATTCAAGAGGTTGATGCCAACTTCGGACAAGTTTCTGGAGTGATTCAAACCGCCCTGGATAAGACCAATCAAGCTCTTGCTATCGTTTCTGATGCTGAGCAGGATTTGGATAAGGTGTCCGAAATTTCTGATAACGCAGTGCAGTTTGCTAATGGATTAAATCAATTTGCAAGTTCCAGTCAGGAAGCTTTCCAATCGATTACGCCAACGATTCGGCAAAATCTGATGTTCGTGCAACAAATAACAAACGTAGCTGGCGATATGTTCGAACAATTAAAAGGAACCGATTGGAGTAAGTTGCCAAGCGCTGATGACATCGACCGTCTTACTTCTCGTCTAGGCACTGCAGTAAAAATCATGGATAGTATGTCTGATCTGTTAGGCAAAATCAATGCTCTATTGCCCTCTCATCCACTGGCAACAAGGATACAGCAATTACAAACGATATCCGAACAACTTCAGCAACAAATAAAACTGGCCGGGATCATCAGTACAGCCTTGCGTGAGAATACAATCCCTCCCGCAGATGTTGTTGCCCGATTAAATGAAATGAATAGAAACATTAACACCGGGATCGATCGCTTCCTAAGCACCTTTGATAGCCAGATTGTTCCTGCGCTTACGGATGCAACCGATCAGCTAAAGTCTGTTCTCTCTACGTCAGCTAATACGTTGCAAGCAGCAAAGGAGCGTCTTCCCGACATTGCAGCAATTCTCGCTACAGCGAAGGAAGGCATTCAATTTGGTCAAACGGAGCTGGAAAAAATTCAGGGTGATCTACCCGACATTCAGGCTAAGGTGCATGAGATTTCACAAACCGTTGGCACTAAGAGTGAATCCTTTATCCGTGCTTGGAATGTGGTGTCTTCCCTTATTCAACGTGATCTGCCCAAGCTGGAGGATAAATTAAATGCGGCTGCCGATTTTGTTCGTAATGATCTGCCTCAGGCTGAGAAGCAAATTAGCAAAGCGTCCAGCTTTGTGCAGCATCAACTGCCCGATGTGCAACAAGGAGTACATCGCGTAGCTACTCTTGTTCGTAAGGACTTGCCAGAGCTGGAACGTGCAATCCGCAAGGCTGCCGAGAAATTAAGAGAAGTCGAGGGCAATAATCAATTTGCCGAGCTCGCCAAATTGTTGAGGGGGGATATTGAAGAGGAAAGTGCATTCCTCGCGAGTCCAGTACAGATTAAGGAACAACACCTCTACCCCATTCCGAATTACGGTTCAGCGATGTCACCATTCTATGCCGTATTATCACTATGGGTAGGTTCAACATTGTTAATATCCCTGTTGCGTGCGGAAGCAGAAAACCCGGAGGGCACATACCGCGGATATGAACTGTATCTCGGTCGCCTAGCTACTTTCTTAACCGTTGGTTTATTGCAGGCGATATGTGTTACAGCGGGAGACATCTGGATTCTGGGAACGTATGTCGCAGATCAATGGTTTTTTATTGTATTTGCCATGCTAGTGAGTGCAGTGTTTGTCACGATCACATATACGCTTTTATCTGTATTCGGTAATATTGGCAAAGGCATCGCTATTATCTTCATGGTGTTTCAGTTCTCCAGTTCGGGTGGTACTTTCCCGATCAGCATGACTTCGCCCTTTTTTCAAGCTTTAAATCCGTTCATGCCGTTCACTTATGCTATCAGTCTGCTACGTGAAGCTGTCGGTGGTATTCTATGGTCAACAGCCATAAAGGACATCCTGTGGTTATGTCTGTTCATAGCGCTTAGTCTTATTCTTGCTCTCTTGTTAAAACGACCATTAAGCAGCTTAACAAAACGTTCTGCTGAAAATGCGAAAAAAACGAAAATCATTGCTTGATTTGTGTATTTAGCAGTACCTGAGCTTCGCAAAAAAGGCCTCTTGAACGTAAGTTCAAGAAGCCTTTTTCTTTTTGTATTACTACACAGGATATCATCATGTGCTGTGCCACGCTGTTCTTTCAATTCTTTCCCGATCTGCTCATCGCTGTGCTGAACGTTGCTGTTCCAGCTGTTCATAAGATTGTTTAATCGTCGACAGGGTTTCAAAATGACGATAGATGTTGTTGCCAATCGTGACGAGCAAGGATGCTACGAGCAGTCCAATCACTACTTTTTTACCCAACCCGGAGCGCAGACTGCTGATAAACATACCACCAAGCAGATAAAAAGCAAACAAATAATGTCCGGCATACAGGTACATATCATACTGATACACAGCTAGCCCGAATCCTACAACAAGGTGAAGCAGGAAAGCAAATATAATGTACGGCATTAACGTCCACACACTGCGCTCGCGTATACCACGAATGAAACCTGCTAGCGCAAGGAACAAAAGAAATATACCCGTAATTTGAACATAAAGCGGATTAGAGCGGGTAAGGTCTGTGACAAATGCGACCATACCCGGATCAAGCAAGTACACTTGGGGAGATAACATCGGATTGATGGTCAGCAATACCAACGCTTTATAATGTGCCGCCCACTGGAAAGGTGTCGCATAACTCGTGCCCCCATTTTGAATACCTAACAACCAGTTGCTTATCCAGCTTCGGCCGCCAAATGCAACATACTGAATGGCTGTTAACACCACAATCATCAGTACGGCGAGTGACATAATGCCGATATATTTTTTCCAACCTGCCTTACTACGCCATGCCTGCATATTAAAGAAGACAGCTCCGGCAAACGGTACGATATTAGTCGAAGTTAATCCAAAGTTAATTGTCGCAAGTAGTGCATTCGGGACATAACGGACGTCCTGCTGTGCCCGCGAATACTGCAAGTACAGAACAGACAGAAGAATAACAAACTGCACATACGGATACGAGTCCGGGATAAAAGCTGTAAACATAAGGTACGAGCTGAACCCGAACAGCAACGCGAACAACAACGGTGTATGTGAGGATTTATTTTCATTTTGGCTTAGAAACACAAAGACCAGAACAACTGAGCCTGCATTCACAAGGGATTGTAAAATCAGAAAAAACCAATTGCCCCCCAGCAGCTTGGAAATAGCTCCGAGCGTAACCGCCAAATAAGATATTAAGGGGTGAATAACCGAAGAACTGTTATCTCCGTAATACATCGAAGGATCAAAATTAAACAGGTTAAGTGGAAATACCGCTGTATTAAACGGTGTATATTTTCCCAGCATCTCTGCGTTTTGACTGATATACATAATATAAGAGCCATTCATCAAACCATAAAAAAGAGCAAAACCGGCGAACAAAACAAAAGCAGTCCAAGTCACTCTACGGTCATAAAATATGTAATCTAAAAATTTCATGCGTTCACATCCAATAGTTAATGATAAAGATTAGAATTATAAAATCCGGTCTAGATTACCAGCAAGCATAGTCCGCCCATTATACAGATAACGCCGATCCATCTCATTGGTCCTACCGTCTCCTTAAAAGCCCACCTTGCAATAATAAGGGTCCAGACATAGGTTAAAGCGTTCGCAGGCAATACCACGGTTAAAGGCAGAAACTTCAGTAATACAATGTTAAGCAATGCACCTGTTCCATAAAAACCAAGTCCGATCAGCACATGTAGTCGTTTACGACTCGTTGCGTAAAATTTCAACCCAGCCCCGCCCATTGCTCCGCATAGGGTCATCACGATTAACACAGCAATCATCCAACTATCGATCCACACTGGTTAACGTCACCCCGATTCCCAGGAGCACAACAGCCGCAAGCTTTTGTACCGTAATTTCTTCACCTAGCAAGAAATATCCATAGATTAAAGCAAACACATAACTGGCACACATGAGTGGATAGGCTACCGAGAGCTTTTCGCGCGCGAATGCCTTAATCATCAAAATGGCTCCCATGCCGTAACATAGAAAACCCACACCCATGTAGATCCACTCCGTCAATCCCCACTTCCAGAACAATTGCCCTGTCGCCGTCAGGAAAGCAGAAGCCAGCATCAACCATTTGCCCGTGTGACGTGAACCTATTTCCCCCACGTTAACGCCTCCATCTCAGGAACACGTTTATTTACAAAATACCGCTGACGCACAAGCTGCATGACGGGAAGATCAGATAAAGAATCGGAGTAGGAGCAGGATTGCTCATAATCAATTTCCATGTTTTTCTCGGCCAAATAAGCTTGAATCCGGCGTACCTTTTCTTCTCCCTTACAATTGGCACCTTCAATGGTGCAGGTATAACCATTCTCATGTCGAACAAGTTCGGTTCCGATCACATGATCGACCCAAGGGAAATTTTTGAAATACTTCATATACGCATGCGGAGAAGCCGTTACGAGCAACACGTGATATCCAGCTTCCTTCCGATGTTGCATCTCTACACTTGCCTCCGTAAATATGGAAGTTCGGAGGTGGGTCTCGAAAAAATGCTCCAGGTCTTTTTCAGACATACGTTTGATTTCTTGAAAATAGGAACGTTTAACTCGTTCAACCGTCATAATACCCGCTTTGAATAGGAAGGTATGGAATGCAATGACAGGCAGACGCCATACTTGCCAAGGATAACGTCGCACACTATAAAATACAAATTGAAACATGGAGTCACTGCGTATAATCGTTTTATCGATATCAAAGATCGCAACCTTCGTTCGTTTCACCCTGATCCCCCTCTATACTAAATCTCTCTATGATCATTCGAAAATGGCAAAAATCGTAATCACACTCACTACATACAAAATAACCGTAATCAGGATAGGCTTGTCCTCAAATAAAACCCGGTCCGGTGATCCGCCCTGATTTTTCATATGGATCAGATACAAATACCGGAACATGCCATAAATCACCAGTGGAATGGTCCACATCAGATGAATGGTGCGATCTGACGTAAAGGTGAACAGTGAATAACTGATGATGGTTGCTGTCGTGACGATCGTGTTGAACTGATCCAGTAACGTTATCGAGTAATTATCCAGCACTTTACGATGTGATCCTGTGTTGCCTTCGAGCAATGTAAGTTCATTTCTCCGTTTACCAATCGCAAGGAACAGCGATAACAACATCGTGCAAATCAGAAACCAAGGGGTGAACGGCACATGAATCAATACACCACCAGCAATTGCACGAAGCACAAAACCTGCCGCAATAGTCATCATATCCAGAATAACGAGATGTTTCAGTACAAAAGAATAAGATACGTTCAGTAGGAAATACACAATGCACAATACACCGAACAACGGATTCATCACAAAAGCAGCTCCCAAGGAAAACACAAGGAGAGCCATTCCGAATACTATTGCATGTGTAGGATTAACCTGCCCTGAAGCGATTGGACGGAATTGCTTAGTCGGATGTTGCCTATCCCGTTCCCGATCTACATAGTCGTTCAGTATATACACACATCCTGCAACAAGGCTAAATAACAGAAAGCCAATCACTGTTGAAACAATGGTCTCCGTTCGGATTTCCTCAAATGAAAATAACAATGCTGCAAATAACAGCAAATTTTTTGTCCACTGTTTAGGCCTTAGCAATTTAAATAAACCAGAAACGGTTCCAGCATTACCTACAGCAGAAGACGCGGTATCTTGCCGTGATGAAAACAATAGCAATAACTCCCTTCAACAACAATTCTAACGGATTAGTCTATACAAATAACGTAAAGACTTAATCATAAGTTGCTTGGTTATTTTTGTAAAGAGGATAAAGGATTTATTTTGACATAAAAAAGAGACCGTTTCCGGTCTCTTTTTACTCTTTATAGTCTATATTAACGCATGTTTGAATTAAAATTCAAACTCTACGTCACTCAGACGACGTTTGATTTCAGTAATAACACGTTTCTCTTCTTCTTCGCCACTCGCAATGAATGTAACGGAGAAACGAACAAAGTTACCTGCATCATCCCAAGGCACGGATGAAATCAGCTTCTCACGAATCAGGAATTGGGAGAAGTCTTCTCCTGACTCGAAGCGACGTCCACCGACCACACCTTTTGGTGCTTCAACATAAAGGAAGAAAGAACCTTTTGGTTTCTCCGCTTGGAAGCCCAGCTCGTTGAGCGCTGCAACCAGCATATCGTGACGGCGGGAATACTTTTCTGCAATTTTCTCCGTAATTTCAGGATGATTCAATCCGTAAGCCGCTGCCTTCTGAATCGCGATGAATTGACCGGAATCGTTGTTGTCCTTCACATCACTGAATGCTTTGACAACGAGAGGATTACCGGCTACGAAGCCAATTCTCCAACCTGTCATGTTGTAAGATTTGGAGAGAGAGTGCAGTTCTACACCTACATCTTTGGCTCCTGGTACAGAAAGGAAACTGAAAGGCTTTTTGCCATCATACGTCAATGCTGCATATGGAGCATCGTGCACAACAACGACATTGTATTTTTTCGCCCATTCAACGACCTCTGTAAAGAACTCCACTGTTGCACTTGCACCAGTCGGGTTATTTGGATAGTTCAGATAAAGCAATTTTGCACGTTTAGCGATATCTTCAGGAATAGCTGTCAGATCAGGCAAGAAGTTGTTCTCTTTGGTCAATTGAATATTGAATACTTCTCCACCCAAATATTTCGTGTGTGTGCCCATTACAGGATAACCAGGCACAGTCATAATCGTTACATCACCTGGATTAATGAAGCAAGAAGGTAACATTGCCAAAGCCGGTTTGGAACCGATGGAATGTACGATTTCTGTATCCGCATCAATACCATCCACATTAAATACGTTTTTCAGGTAAGCAGCTGCGGCTGTTTTGAATTCAGGAATACCATTATCGGCGTACCCGCGGTTCTCTGGTTTAGCCGCTTCTGCAGCAAGTGCAGCAACGATGCCTGCGTCAGCCATCTCGTCGGGTTCACCAACCCCAAGGTCAATCAGTTCGACATCGGGAAAGTCTTTTTTGGCCGAAGCTTTCGCACGTTTGATTTTTTCGAATTTATAGATGTTCGTGTCTTTACCATAGTTGGAGCCGCCGATACGGTCGGCAAAATTAGTTTGGATATACGTTTCCTGATATTTATCGATACTCATAATGTGTTCATCTCCTCATTTTGACGCAAATTTCTCATGTTTTAATATGAAGCATTTGAGCATTCAACACCATGGACAAAATATCCGAACATTTGTACTTTCTTCAAAGGTCAGCGGCTTCTCAGCGAAGCGAGTACATCTTCCATATCCTGCGGAATCGGTGCACTGAATTCCATGTATTCTCCTGTGGAAGGATGCACAAAACCAAGTGTTGCCGCATGCAGAGCCTGTCCATTCATTTTGATACCTTTGTTCCGCCCGTACGTCGGATCACCAACAAGAGGATGACCGATAAATTTCATATGCACCCGGATCTGATGGGTACGCCCTGTTTCGAGCTTTAACTCGAGCAAGGTATAATCGTTGATGCGCTCCGTCACTGTAAAATGAGTCACTGCATGTTTGCTGTTACGTTCGGTGACTGTGTACATTTTACGATCATTCGTGTCCCGTCCGATCGGTGCATCGATGGTACCTTGATCATGACTGAGATGCCCATGAACGAGTGCAATATAACGCCTGTTCACACTGTGCTCCTTCAACTGGGCAGCTAGTGAAGCATGCGCCCGGTCGTTTTTGGCCGCCATAATCAAGCCTGACGTATCCTTGTCAATCCGATGTACGATCCCTGGACGAAGTTCTCCGTTAATACCGGAAAGATCCTTGCAATGGTACATTAGAGCGTTCACAAGTGTTCCTGATGTATGCCCCGGTGCAGGATGTACGACCAGTCCACGTTGTTTGTTAATGACAATCAGATCACTGTCTTCATAAACCACTTCAAGCGGGATATCTTCCGCAATAATCTCCACCGCAGCAGGCTCGGGAATCTGTAATACGATCTGATCTCCTTCTGACAGCTTCGCATTGGACTTCACCAGAGCACCATTGACAGTAACTGCACCATCTGCAATCCATAGTTGCACTTGCGAGCGAGACACGTTATCTACAGCATCTGTAATATATTTATCCACACGTTCCTTCTTATGTTCAGCGGCAACGATCCATTCCATACGTTCCTCGCCATTAAATTGCTCATCGTTATTGCGTTGTTCCTCATTCAAATTACTCATGATGCTCATTCCCTTCAATCTTAGCGGCCGCTTTTTCACGACGTCCTTCCAATAATGTCTCCACAATAATCAAAGCTACCCCGATACAGATGGCCGAGTCAGCAATGTTGAAAATCGGAAACGTGTAACTCCCAAAATTAAGCTGCACAAAGTCTACAACTTCCCCCGTCAACGCACGGTCAAGGAAGTTACCAATCGCTCCTCCAAGCACTAGGCTAAGCGCTACTGGTAGCAATTTGTGCGGGGTATCTTTTACTTTTTGCAAATACCAAATCAAGGCGACAACCACAATAATGGTCACCACAATAAAGAACCAGCGTTGATCCTGCAGGATACCAAACGCTGCACCTGAATTTCGATGGGAAGTGATGACAAAAAAATTACCAATGACCGGAATTTCTTCTCTAAGCTCCATCCGGGTAGCAATCAGATACTTTGTTCCCTGATCCACTAGAAATACGATAAAAGCAAGGATATAATACACCACGTTTGTTGTCACTCCGTTCTTGTCTTTTCCAGCGATACCAAGCATTCGCCAGACTTATTTATTGTAGCACAGCTATTCAGAGATCGTCCATGACGTGGCAACCTTGTGAAGCAATATTGGCTTAGGCGGATTGGAAAAACCGATAACATTTGCCTTCTGTAATCCTGCTCCAAAAGGCACATCCTAGAACGGAGAAAAAACCGGATTCCAAATGGAATAGAAAGGGGAAAGCCATGTCACATTTTACAACCGAGCAAATGCAATCATTGCGTTCCCAGCTCTTGTCAGATAAACGGGATATCGAACACCGGTTGTCAGAGAACGAACACTACGGCCTTGGAGACTCATTAAAACTACAAACAGGTGAACTGTCACCGATTGATAATCATCCTGGTGATCTTGCCACAGAGGTATATGAACGAGAAAAAGACATCTCCTTGCTGGAGCATGATGAATTTCAACTCGAACGTATTGATTCCGCCCTGCACTCGATTGAAGAAGGTCATTACGGTACATGCGCTGTCTGCCAGCAACCGATCCCTTATGAGCGTATGGAGGCCGTTCCATACACAAAGTACTGTAAAAAGCATCAACCGGAAACTGTCGTTTCCGAAAATCGGCCTGTGGAAGAAGAGTTCCTCGCCCCATCATTTGGACGTACCAGTCTGGACGAGCGGGATGATCAGAATGGTTTTGACGGCGAAGACGCTTGGCAGATCGTGGAGAGTTGGGGCAACTCGAATTCCCCGGCAATGGCGGAAAACGGTAATATCGACAGCTATGATGTGATGGCTATTGAAGCTACGGAAGAGCTGGACGGCTTTGTTGAGGCTTACGAAAGCTTTGTCGCAACGGATATTTACGGTCACGATGTTTCGATTGTACGTAATCGTCAGTACCGACAATACCTGGAGAAGGGTGAGGGCTTAGGATTACTTGAACCCGACTCAGACGATGATGACACGTATTGAGTTTACAGGTGAGCCCTAAAGGCCTTATTTTTCAATACGTGTTCATATCAAGCTGCCTTTGTACGATTCGTACAATATCAGCAATATAATCTCCGACGATAGGGAGGTTTAATGCACCAAGAACCTGTAACACATAGATAATGGTGGCCGCGAAAAAAGTAAATCCGATGGCAATTCCTACACCTCTGGCTGCACCGGACAAGAGATTCAGCCCAATTAGCTTCCACGGCCGATTTAGCAATTCCGTATATTGGGCAATACGTGAACGCTCCAGCTCACTCGCAAGACGGTTGGTTAACGTATGTAATTCTTCAATTTTATCATGCGGTGTGTCCACCTTAGCTATTTCCGCTGTTTCTGTTGCACTGGACTCAGCTGACTTATCCTGTTTGCTCATGTTTCGCTCCAATCCTTGCATCAATATAGATCAAACGAACGTGTTACTTTTTTAAAAAGAACTGCACAATTTAATCATTGCCCGATCTGTGGAAAAACAAACAAAAACAAATGAGCCCAGCTTCAGGAATTGCCCCTTAGCTGTGGCTCATTTATTTTAATCTTACTTATTCTTGTTCACTACGCTTCAATAAAGATTCCGATGCCCTTGCCTCCGGCTTCTACTTGCTCCATGCCATCCACCTTACCAAATGTCACGTCAGTCACCAGTACATTTTCACGCAGAACATCGTCAAATGCTTCAATAGCTGCTTGAAGATCGGCATCCACATCCAGCGTCAGGCGCACTCTTTTCTCGATTGGCAGATCCAGACGTTTACGAGTATCCTGTACCGCACGAACCACTTCACGAACCCAGCCTTCTTGCTCCAGCGCCGTTGTGATCTCTGTGTTGAGGGCTACCGTCAAACCATAACCGGATGCAGAAGCAAAGCCCGATTTAGCCTGTTTCTCAACCAGCAACTCCTCATCCGTCACCTGTAGTTCCTCGCCTTCCGGAGAAACGACGTTAAATGCACCTTCCGCTACCACTTTACGGGTCTCATCCGCCGTCATGCCTTTGAACAAGTTTTGCAGGAAACCTACGTTTTTGCCGTATTTTTTACCCGCGACTTTAAGGTTCAGCTTGAGTGTAAAATCAACAAACTCGGCATCGTTATGTTCTGTACGAATTCCTTTGACGTTGATCTCTTCCTTGATGATCTCTTCATAACTTGCCAGATCAAAGCCTTTGTCAAGGGATACGATCAACTCGGACAATGGCTGACGCGTTTTGATACCAGTCTCGTTACGAACGTTACGAGCAAGCTCAACAACGCGGCGAGCTGTTTCCATATCTTGCTCCAGAGCCGCATCGATTAATGCTTCATTCGCTACAGGATAGTCATCCATATGCACACTTTCGCCCGTTGTCAGGTTGAGGTAAATATCCTCAGCCAGCATTGGAGTGAATGGCGCAACCAACTTCGCTGTAGTCACGAGCACTTCGGTAAGGGTACGGTACGCATCCAGTTTATCCTCTGTCAAACCACTTCCCCAGAAGCGATCACGGGAACGGCGGATATACCAGTTACTGAGCTCATCTACAAAGGCTTCGATCGCTTTGGAAGAGTTCAGGTAGTCGTTCACGGACAATGCTTTTTCTACCACAAGGATCAGGCTGTTCAATCTGGACAGAATCCAGCGATCTAATTTGTGAGCAGACACTTGGAATGGATGTTCCTGTGGATCGAATCCATCGATCGTTGCGTACAGCGTCAGGAATGCATGAGTGTTCACCAGCGTATCCACCATTTTGGACTTCGCTTCTCCTACGATGCCTTTGGAGAAACGTTTGCTGTTCCACGGTGCACTGTCAGACAACAACGCCCAGCGGAATGCGTCCGTACCGTACTCCTCGATAACTTCCCAAGGATCGATAACATTACCTTTGGATTTGGACATCTTTTGGCCATTTTCGTCCAGTACGTGTCCTGTTGCCATAACAGCTTTATAAGGCGCTTTGCCTGTCAAAAGTGTAGATACCGCGAGCAGGCTGTAGAACCAGCCGCGCGTTTGGTCAATCCCTTCACAGATCATATCTGCAGGATATTGTTGCTCAAACACTTCTTTATTTTCAAAAGGATAATGTTGCTGCGCAAACGGCATGGAGCCGCTGTCGAACCATACATCGATGACTTCAGGTGTACGCTTCATTTCGTATTTGCCGCAAGAGCTGAGCACCTTCACTTCATCTACATACGGCTTATGCAACTCGAGGTTTTCCGGCACATCGCCTACCGCACGCGCACGTAACTCAGCAATGCTATGAGGAGCAAACTGTTCGCCTGTCTCTTCACACACCCAGATGTTAAGCGGTGTTCCCCAGTAACGGTCACGGCTGATATTCCAGTCCACGAGATCCTCAAGGAACTTCCCAAATCGTCCTTCACGCACATGACCCGGATACCATTCCACTTCACTATTGTTTGCAATCAACTGATCCTTGATTGCTGTTGTTTGGATAAACCAGCTGTCCATAGCATAGTAGAGAAGTGGAGTATCACACCGCCAGCAGAACGGGTAGCTGTGCTCATATTTCTCTTTGCTGAACAGACGGCCATGCTCAGACAAGTATCTCACAATGTCGATGTCGCAGTCCTTCACGAAACGACCTGCAAAATCAGTAACTTGTGCTACAAACTTGCCTTCCAGGTCAACCATGTTCACAAAACTGATGCCATTCTCACGGCAGACACGGTAGTCATCTTCACCATGTGCAGGAGCCATGTGAACAATACCCGTACCACTTGCGTCTGTAACAAATCCTGCCCCCAGAATGATGTTGGTTTTCTCGGCCTCTACGTAGTTAAATGGCGGGCTGTACGTTTTACCTACCAAGTCTGCACCTTTCAGTGCACCAATGATCTCATAATCGCCTTTGCTATCTTTCATAACTTTCTCCACTAAGTTCGTCGCCATGATATACACTTCATCATTTTGACGTACACGAGAGTAGTCCATTGCCGGGTTTACAGCAAGTGCAACGTGAGAAGGCAATGTCCAAGGGGTCGTCGTCCAGGCCAATACGAATTCGCCACTGTCATCCAGCTTGAATTTTGCCGTCGCACTCAAATCTTTAACGTCCTTGTATCCTTGTGCAACTTCATGCGAACTCAATGTTGTTTGGCAAGAAGGGCAGTATGGACTTACGCGGTGACCGCGGTACAACAAACCTTTCTCATGGATCGTCGCTAGGATGTTCCACACACTCTCGATGTAGTTGTTGTCGAGGGTGATGTACGGATTATTCATATCCGTCCAGTATCCGATCCCTTCCGTCAAATCACGCCATTGCTGCTCGTATTCAAAAACACTTGCTTTACATTCGTTGATAAATTTCTCCACGCCATAATCTTCGATTTCCCACTTGTGGGAGATACCCAATTTTTTCTGAACTCCAAGCTCTACAGGTAAGCCGTGTGTATCCCATCCCGCTTTACGCACAACGCGGTAACCCTTCATCGTATTGTAACGTCCAACAAAGTCTTTAATTACACGACCAAGCACGTGACCGATATGTGGTTTACCATTGGCTGTAGGTGGGCCTTCATAAAATACGAAGTTCGGCTTGCCTTCCCGGTTCTCAATGGAGCGTTTAAACGTATTCTCCGTTTTCCATTTATCTAACACACGCAGTTCTCTTGCACGTGCTTTTTCTTTGACATCAACTCGTTGCATGCTGTTCGACTTCCTTTCTGTTGTTAAGATGAATCGATTGTAAAACATTAAACATACACCATCGTAGCTCACAGATTCCGCTCACCGTTTTAGAACACAAAAAAACCTCGTCCCTGGAAAGGGACGAGGTTCATCTCGCGTTACCACCCTAATTCTGTTCATCACAAACCACATTCAGGTTACCCCGAGTATGCTCTGTCATCAACAGCGCTTAAGCCCCGCTAAACTACTGCAGGGTACCGTTATAACGTACGGCTTACGGTTCAGCTTACACACGGCAATGCATTCACCGCTTCAGCGTCACTTCTCCGGGAGGATATTCGGCTATAACTCATCCGTTGGTTTGCACCAGACACCAACTCTCTGAGGGATGAGATCATAACGTACTGAGCCCGTCATGGAATCACTATTCAATATGAATATAGTTATAGCTTCTTTACCCGCAAAAGTCAACCGGGCAGCAGACTAATAAATCTCTTTCATCTCCCGCTCACGGTCACGCACTTCCTGCTCACGGCTCTCCAGTGCTTCCCAGCCATCCTGTGTCAGCAATTCAAGCTGAGCTTCAACGAGCGTACGGAAACGCGCACGATAGATGGATGCCTGCTTCTTCAGTTCTTCCACTTCCAAAGCAATCTTACGGGACTTGCCAAGCGCTTCGTTAACGATTCGGTCTGCATTTTTCTCTGCTTCCTTCACAATTAACTGAGCTTCCTTCTTTGCGTTATTCTTCACATCGTCAGCAGCTTCCTGCGCAATGATGATCGTTTTGCTAAGCGTCTCCTCGATGGTAGCAAAATGATCCAGCTTCTCCTGAACGGACAGCAACTGATTGCTCAGCTCCTTGTTCTCGCGAATGACGCCTTCGTAATCTTTGATGACTTGATCCAGGAATTCATTGACTTCATCCTCGTCATACCCACGCAAGCGTCGGGAGAATTCCTTGTTATGTATGTCCAGCGGCGTTAATGGCATGCTGTCCACCTCCTGTAAAAATTCCTTCTCACTATAGAGAAGGTTTGCAGCATATGGGTTCCACCCAAGGGGCCGTAAGAAAGAAACCTGAACTGGTAACTTTTTACGGAATAGCAGAATCTGCTCTCACGATCTGCAGAGATCCACATCTTGTACTTTAATGTATATCGGAAACACCGGATATTTTTTTACCTTTACGTTTAACATTTCGACAAGAATTCGGATTATCCTGCAATAACATCAAGCAAATTTACCGATCTTTACCCGGCAACGTCCCTTTTTGGTCATTCCTTCCTGTTCAAGCACCTTAAAACGACCAAATCCTTGAATGGATACCACATCTCCTGCCTTAAGCGGCTTTGAGGGGTCTTCCACCACTTTCCAGTTCACTTTACAGCGTCCTGCTTTAATTGGAATCAGTATTTTGCTACGGCTTAATCGGTGCACATCTGCACAGATACCATCCAGTCGCATCGAGGCAACGGTAATATCTATAGTGTCCAATTTCGTTGCAGACCATTTCATCTGATTCAATGGCAGTAGTTCTGTAAATACGTGCAACCGATGCACCTGATTCAATTGAAGCGATAAAAAAGCGCCGGTCTCTGCTGCCACTACAGTATGGCAGCCATCCTCCAGCACTTGAATATCTCCAATCTTGCCTCGTTTCATCCCGAGACCGAGCAGGGAACCCATATAGTCCCCATGCTCCAGTTCCGAGATTTTCTGATCGTCAGACGTAATGCTGAGGACCTGCATCCCCATATCTTCTTCATCCAGATAACGATAATCAGGAGCAATCAATGCACGCTTACGTTCAGCAGCTTCATATCCGCCATCGAAACGAACCTGAACGTCTTGGCTACGATTGACCAAGGATTGCAGAATAAACACCTGTCTTGGATCAAGGAAATCGGTGAGTTTCATATCATGAACCTTGCTCGCCCGTTCAACCCAATCGTTGGCTTTATCTACAAAGTCCCGCTCATCATGGCTAAAATGTTCGTACATATCACCGCTCATCTATGTCACCCTAACTTAAAATGTCAAATACTGAACTATAGAGAGTAACCCAACCAGCGCCAGTCGAAGAACAAGCAACGCGACAATCGGGGAAATATCCAGCACACCGAACAGAGGCGGAATAAACCGGCGGAAAGGACTTAAGTAAGGCTCTACAAATTTGCCTAACAATTCACCGATGAAGCTCTCCCGTGCATTGGGAAGCCATGACATCAATATGTAGACAATAACCATGTAAAAATAAATCTGGTATAGCGTACCCAATATACCTTCAATCATCTGATACAAAAAAGGCTCACCTCATTCTGTTATAATCTTGCTCGCTGTCAGCCAGTATCTCCGTAATGGTTCCCTGAATTTCAACCGTATCTGGCGTACAGAGAAAAATGTTGCCGCCAATTTTAGATATACCGCCGCCTAATGCATATACCGTACCGCTTAGAAAATCAATAACACGTAAAGCCTGATCCTGACGGATTCGTTGCAGATTCACAACAACGGTACGATGCGACCGCAGATGGTCGGCAATCTCCTGTGCTTCGTCATAAGAACGAGGCTCATAAAGGACAACTTTTACATTTTTCTGGGAATGAATGCTAACCACATTATTACCCCTTTGGTTTCTACGTTTATCAAGTGCAGAGGTTTCATTTTCCTGCTGTTCAGGTTCGTGTTCTTCCTGTGCAGCAAGACGCTCCCGCTCTACAATCTCTTCCTCTTCCTGAAGTCCCAGGAAATTCATAAATTTATTCATTACGCCCATCGTGTTCCCTCCTCTTTTCCTACGAGAATTGATCCAAGCCGCACCCAGGTTGCTCCTTCTTCAATGGCCACTTCGAAATCGTTGGACATGCCCATAGACAACTCGGTAATGGGCTCAGCTGTCAATGCTTGTCCATTCAAATCATCTCTCAGCTCACGCAAACCTCGAAATACAGGACGCGTCAACTCTGGATCTTCCTCATGAGGCGCCATTGTCATCAGACCAATGACCTTAAGGTTGTTGAACGATTGAATATCCTTCAGAAAAGAACTTGCCTGTTCAGGTTGCAGACCATACTTGCTCTCTTCACCTGAAATGTTCACCTGCATAAACGCGTTCACCTTAATTCCAAGTGAAGCAGCTTTTTTATCCAGCTCTTTGGCAAGTGACAATCGATCCAGTGAATGGATGTACGCAAACTTGCCGATGACGTCTTTCACCTTGTTCGTCTGCAAATGACCAATAAAATGCCACGTGCCTTTCTGACCAAAGGCTTCCCATTTCGCCTGTGCATCCTGCCAGCGATTTTCTCCAATATGCTCAAGACCATGATCCAGCACAGCACCCGTCGTTTGCAATGAGACATATTTCGTGACCGCAATCACATTTACATCCTCAAAAGGGCGGTTACTGCGCTTACACGCATCTTCCATCTTCTGATTCACTTGTTGTATACGCTCCTCCAATGACACAGAGGGTCACCTCTCTTCCAGCCCAATCCAGCTTGCCATTCTCCCCGTTACCCCATTTTCCTTACGATAGGAAAAAAATAGTTCGGGATGACAACTTGTACACCATGTTGTACATTCGATATGATCCGGCAATATTCCTGCTTTCATCATAATGTGTCGATTACATTCTTTCAAGTTTAACATCGTTTTTCCGTTCGCAACAGGTGTATATATGCGCTTTGAAGCAGAATGCTTGTATTCATCATTACCCTGAGGTTCATTCAGCCAAACCCGAACATGCTGCATAACAGCCTCATCCACTTCATAACAGCAATCCCCAATGGAGGGACCAATAGCCGCACGAATGTCCTCTCTCCGGCTTCCATACTCCCGCTCCATCGTTTCCACCATAGAGACGGCAATACCCGCCACAGTCCCTTTCCATCCTGCATGAGCAAGACCTACAGCCTGATTCACCGGATCATAGAAATATAAGGGAACGCAGTCAGCATAAAACGAAGTCAGCAGTACACCAGGCACATTGGTAACCAGTCCGTCTGTATCCTGCAATGCCGATTGACGATCCAGCAGTCCTCTGCCTTTGTCTTTAGCTGTAATGACACCCACCGCTTTACCATGCACCTGTTCTCCACAAGTCCATGCCTCCAGCGGAAAAGCAAGCTTCTCCGTCAGCAGACGGCGATTACGGAGCACTGCCTCCGCATCATCTCCAACGTGATACGCACAATTAAGGGTAGCGTACGGTTCTTGACCAACGCCGCCATGTCTGGTTGTAAATCCCACCGTTAACCGCTCAAACAACCGTTTCCAAGGTTCAATATATAATAACAGCGGATCTTGATCACCATGATACGTTTTCTCTTCTATATCCTTCATGACATTTTTGTTCAATACAAAGGGTTCCATTCTTCATCACCTCACAACTTCCAGTTTACCAAATGCGGGTGCATTCTGTCTCATTTATATCGTTCTCCGTTGACTCCGATCCAGCCGTTCCAATCGTTCGGTACGCTCCGTGCGGCCCTGTTGCTGCTCATCATATAATCTTGCTTCTCGCTCACGCTCATCATAAGCTTGTTCTTTCACCTCATCCATTTTAACCAAAATGACATCCGAGCCGATCTTTACGATATTTCTCCAAGGTATAATCAGATCTGTCCCTCCTCCAAACAACCCCATAAAACGGCTATATCCTGGAACAACAATGGCTTCGATTCGCCCCTGTTTAAGATCCAGTTCCAGGTCACTGATCTGGCCAAGACGTTTGCCATCCGTAATATTTATGACATCCTTTGTTTGAAAATCGGAGATTTTCATACCTCGTGACGTTGCCTCATTTGTGTTCACTCTCATTCTACCCGCCCCCTGTTTACAGCTCATCTGTCCGTTCAGCATGCCTCTATACCAATATATGTTCTGTAGGCGAAAAATGTCCTGTTTTTCGCTTGTTTGTTACAACAGCCAACTCGGGCAAGATTACACTGGACTAGGGGGCTTCCCTTCCTTTTACGTAAAAAAGACGATCAATGGAATGGTTCTCCGACTGATCGCCTTTCTTGTCTAATGTCATCCTACGACTTTACATGTTTCTGCATCTGCTGTATAGCTGATTTCTCCAGACGTGAAACCTGAGCCTGAGATATCCCGATTTCATCTGCAACTTCCATCTGGGTTTTCCCTTCGAAAAAGCGCATCGACAAAATCATCTTTTCCCGTTGACCGAGACGGTGCATCGCTTCCCGCAATGCAATCTCCTCAATCCAGGACACATCCTTGTTTTTGTCATCACTGATCTGATCCATCACGTAGATCGGGTCTCCCCCATCGTGATAAATCGGCTCAAACAGCGATACCGGATCTTGAATGGCATCCAGTGCAAAAACAACATCTTCCTTCGGCACATTCAGTGCCTCCGAAATTTCAAATATCGTCGGTTCGCGTGAATTTTTATTCGTCAAGCTGTCACGAACCTGAAGCGCCTTATAGGCAATATCCCGTAGGGAACGGGATACCCGAATCGGATTATTGTCACGCAGATACCTGCGAATCTCACCGATAATCATCGGTACTGCATAGGTCGAAAATTTGACATTCTGGGATAAATCAAAATTATCAATGGCTTTCATCAGGCCGATACATCCAACCTGGAACAGATCATCGACAAACTCCCCCCGATTGTTAAAACGCTGAATGACACTGAGTACCAGACGCAGATTGCCATTCACCAATTTCTCTCTTGCTGAGCGATCATGGTGCTGCTGAAGGGAATGAAATAATTCCCGCATTTCAATATTGGTGAGAACAGGCAACTTTGCGGTGTCCACGCCACAAATCTCGACTTTGTTTCGGGTCATCGTGATTTACCTCCCAAGGAGAAACATTAATGTACATTATCTCCGGGGCAGGCTTTTTTATTCGTCGTTGGAACCCTTGCCAGTAATACCCATTCTTCTTTCCCCACTGGATCAGACCATTTTGTTGAACTCTTTTCGCAGCCTCTTAATGATTCTTTTTTCAAGTCTGGAGATATAGGATTGGGAGATTCCAAGCAGATCTGCCACATCTTTCTGCGTCTTTTCCTCACCATCCGTCAAGCCAAAACGAAGCTCCATAATCATTCGCTCGCGATCGGTCAGTTTTTCCAGCGCCTTATGCAGTAACTTGCGATCTACTTGTTCCTCAATATTTCGATAGATTGTATCGTTTTCTGTACCGAGTACATCGGATAATAAAAGCTCATTTCCATCCCAGTCAATGTTCAGTGGTTCATCAAAAGAAACTTCAGTACGAATTTTACTGTTACGCCGCAGATACATCAAAATTTCATTTTCGATACAGCGCGAAGCGTAAGTTGCGAGCTTTATTTTCTTTTCCGGATCGAATGTATTTACAGCTTTGATTAGTCCAATTGCACCTATAGATACCAGATCCTCGATGTTAATGCCTGTGTTCTCGAACTTACGTGCAATGTATACCACCAAACGCAGATTACGCTCAATTAACATGGCTCGGATCGCCGAATCCCCTGAAGATAACTTCTGTAGCAAGTACTCCTCTTCTTCCCGTGTCAATGGAGGTGGAAGTGCCTCACTTCCCCCAATGTAATAGATCTCTTCACTTTTCAGCCCAAACAGGAATAACAGACGATAATATTGTAGCTGGGCAACCAATTTCCATTTCACAAGCATGTAGGTTCCTCCTATACCACATTCAGCGGCTTTTCTGTGGGTTCTGCGGATTGAGCCTTAGACTGCGCAGAAGCAGCTTCTTGCACCAGTTCAGGATGAATCACGGCCTGATATTTCCCATCCGAGGACAAAACGCCCCCATCCAGTCCAATCAGAACTTTTGTCGTCACATAATCTGTTCCGTCCATTGTCACCTTAACCCGATCGGGCTTGACCGCCATCATAAATGCTGTTCCTTTATTAATCCCCCGATAAGGAACCAATCGCAGACGATCCTGCCAGCGAAAATGTTTCTGATCTAGTTCCATGATGAGATTTTCCGGTGATTCGTGTTTCAGTCTACTGTTCCATGAATCAGGCAGCATCGTTTGCCACAATGAAACCTCCATAACCATCACCGGCATCCGTGATAAAGGGTCTGTGAGCTGATTCCCTGTATCCAAAAGGCCTGTACAAGACACAACAACCTCATCGATGCAAACCTCTACTTGACCAAGGTAAGTGGTCATGCGATCTGATTTACGTTTGGCTCCTTGCACAATTTTGAATAAAATGAGCACCGCGAAGAATACAATGAAAGTGAACCAGAATGCAATCTTCAGATCAAACGACATACCCCCAGATGCTGTGAACCAGATGCCATTGAACAGTTCTCCTGAATTCTGAAGCATATAATGCACACCCAGGATGCCTCCAGCCGCCACAAAATTAATAACGTAAAATGTACCCAGCGTCCTCAGAAAAGCTTGCAGTCCCTTATATCCAAACGCGATACTCAACATCACAAGAGAAAAACCAAACTTGATCAAAAACGTGAACAGGAAATCAAACTGTGGTACAAACATCATCACGACGTATAACGCCCCAACGATAGCCGATAGCAGCCATCTCCACCAGACCAGCTTCGTTTGGCGCATCCAGGCCGTCAGTCCAATGAGCGCTCCATCCATGCATAGATTTGTTAGAAAGATCAGATCGACATATACAACCACGCTCTTCACCTGCCTGCATCCAACCTATCGAAACGAAAGGTTACAACGAATCTCACATGCTTTTAGATTGAATCGCCCTGAACGCTTCAGATTGAATCAACCTAAATGCTTCGGATTGAATAAACCTAAATGCTTCGGATTGAATAAACCTAAATGCTTCATCGTCTCGATATTCATGAGCATATTCCCAAGTATACGTAGCCTCCTGTTCAAAGTCTGTCTAAATGTGGGAGCTTGTCTTCAACTATTTTTGTCGGAATGACGCAGCCGAGTTGTTCAGAATTTGTTCATTCCTGTATGTTAAACTATATAAAAAAACAGCAAAAAACCCGGCAACTGCAAAAGCAGCACCGGGTTTTCCAGGTATAATACTACCTAATTATTCGTTGTTATTGTTGCGGGAACGATTACGTAAAAATGTCGGAATGTCCAACTGATCATTGCTTGGCTGATTTCCGAATGGACGAAGATTCGGTGAACGTGTCTCTGCCGGCTCTGATGCTGTAGCAGGTTTACGTACTGGCGGAGCAGAAGGTTTATCCTCAAATCCAGTGGCGATGACCGTAACCTTGATCTCCTCTTTCAGATCTTCATCAATAATCGCACCAAAGATCATATTCACTTCCGGATCGGAAGCCGACGTTACGATCTCTGCCGCTTCGTTCACTTCATACAGGGACAGATTCACTCCACCTGTGATGTTCATGATTACGCCGCGTGCGCCTTCAATGGAAGTTTCAAGCAAAGGACTCATGATGGCTTTGCGTGCCGCTTCGGCTGCACGGTTCTCTCCAGTCGCTTCACCGATCCCCATAAGCGCAGATCCACGCTCGTGCATGATCGTTTTGACATCTGCAAAGTCAAGGTTGATCAAACCAGGTACTGCGATCAGATCGGAGATACCCTGTACCGCTTGACGCAATACGTTATCTGCTTGGCGGAATGCTTCCAGCATCGGCGTCTTTTTATCTACGATCTCAAGCAAACGGTCATTCGGGATGACGATCAGTGTATCCACTTTTTCCTTAAGTGCTTCAATGCCTTGTTCTGCATGGCTGGAACGCTTGCGGCCTTCAAAAGTGAAGGGACGTGTCACCACACCTACAGTAAGGGCGCCACACTCTTTGGCAATTTCAGCGATCACAGGAGCTGCACCTGTACCTGTACCACCGCCCATACCGGCTGTAACAAAGACCATGTCTGCACCTTTCAACGTGTTCATGATCAGGTCGCGGGACTCTTCCGCTGCTTTTTTACCTACATCTGGATTGGCACCTGCACCAAGACCACGAGTTAATTTATCACCGATTTGCAATTTATGCTCGGATTTTGCCAGGTGTAATGCCTGAGCATCCGTGTTCACCGTAATAAATTCAACACCTTGTACACCATTTTCAATCATTCGGTTTACAGCGTTGCTTCCGCCGCCGCCTACCCCGATGACTTTAATCTGAGCCAAGCTCTCCATCTCAAAATCAAATTCCAACATATTATTCCATCTCCCCCTCAATGTGCATGGATGGCCCGTCCAATTTTTGATTTGAACCGAATCAATTTCATATATCGACGAACGAAAGCGTTTATTTTAGTACCAGCGCATTCAGACGGCTTCAAGAATGTATGAAATGGATCCAACCTGTTATATAAATTCACTGAACATATTCTTCAGTCGTTCGAACAGACCGGGTTTTTGCTCCGATTCCTGTGCCGTATTTGGCTTCGGACGGTTCGTCGGTTTCTTGCTGTTAGTGTTGTTGTTACCGCCATTGCTGCTCGAGGGCCTGATACGCAAACTGCGAATAACATTGTGTAAAATACCAACGCCGCTTGTATATCCAGGGTCACGCACACCAATGTAATCCGGAACGGCGACACGCACCGAAGCAGCAAGTTCATGCTGTGCCACTTGCAGAACACCAGGCATAGAGACCGTACCTCCCGTTAGTATATAACCGCCAGGAAGCTCGTTGTAACCAAGGCGTTTGACCTCTGTGCCGATCATCTGGAATATCTCCTGAACCCTAGGCTCAATAATAGCCGCCAGATCTTCCTGGGAAAACTCCTTGTCTACGTTGCTACCGATGCGCGTCACTTTGAACATCACATCTGCGGCAGCATCATCAAGCCAGGCACAGCCATATTTCAGCTTAACTTTCTCCGCTTGATCGGTCAAAGTACGCAAACCATAAGCAATATCATTGGTTACAAATTCCCCGCCGATTGGCAGTGTTGAAGTCGCAACCAGGCTATCCTCTTCAAAGATAGCAATGGTTGTTGCTCCTGCTCCGATATCCACGAGCACAGAGCCCATCGTTTTCTCATCCTTGGACAGGGCCAGTTGACCTGCTCCGAGTGACATGAGGACCAAGTCGCTCACTTTTAATCCCGCTTTTTCCACGCAGCGCAACAGATTATGTATCGCGGTTTTAGCACCCGTAATGATGGTTGCTTCAACTTCCAGGCGAACACCAATCATACCACGCGGGTCTTGTATGCCTTCCAAGCCGTCTACAACATATTGCTTGGCGACTACATCAATAATTTCCCGTTCGGGCGGAACCGCAATGACTTCGGCTGCTTTCAACACCCGCTCCATGTCTTCTTCTCCGATCTCACGATCTTCGTTCGATACTGCCACCACACCGTGACTGCTCATCAGTCCAATGTGATTGCCTGAGATTCCAACATATACTTCGGATATTTGAATACCTACCATACGTTCTGCATGATCGACTGCATTGCGAATCGACTGCACCGTCTGATCGATATCTACGATTACACCTTTGCGAATTCCTTCCGAGTCGGCAGATCCAACTCCAATAATATTAAAGGTTCCATTATTAATTTCCCCAATAATAGCGCGAATTTTGGATGTACCGATGTCCAAACTAACAATGATGTCATTGTTGCTCAAGTCTGTGGCACCTCCTGACTCCAATAGTAAAATACGTTCGGGTTTAAACACACATTAAAACATATTCAACACAGCTTAGGCTTTCCCTCTTTTTTCTACAATTTTTTTGGGTGCCAAGTTCTGGATGTGAAACATAAAACTTTGAAGAAAAAAGAAGGAGGCAACTCATGTGCCGTAAGTTCAAGTGTACCATTTTTTCTTCATCTCAGAAAGAACAAGTTTCACACATCAACCGGTGCTAAAGCCCGATCCTGTCTACACTTTTACGCAATAAACCGCCAATCAGCAACATGCATCATTGCCCTGCTCCCGGCTCAGCGTCATCCTCAGGATTATCCGGTACAAACGGGACATACGTATCCGCCTCAAGCATCGTAATTTTACCAGGTCGTTCGGTCTCGATCACCTGATTCAAATACTCCACTTTATCCGTTAACAGCGATATCGTTGTAATCACTTCAAACTGTGATTTGGTGTACATGCGAATCTGATCCGGAAAAGAGGGTGTCGGATTCGGAATAATTTCGGATATGTCCGTTGTCAGTTCATTTGGAATTTGAGCCAGCGCCTCACTCAGCTTTGCCTTGAGCGGGTCATTCGGTTTCCATTGTGTCAGAATCGGCTTCTCTACAGCAACACCGATCGTTGGCGGAACATTCAGGCTTGTCCCATTAGACAATATGGCTTTAAGCGCCCCGGTTGTGTCCAGTTCATAAGCGACTGTAGGAAACTCCTGAACCTTGATATGAATCGTGCCCGGAAATTGCTTGTCCACAGTAACTGTTGAGACAGCTTTAATCGTTTTAAGACGTTCTATGATTTCAGTAGCACTTGTTCCAAAAAACTGATCGCCTTCCCTCAAACCACTCTTTTCAAGTAAATCCGCAGTGGCCGTGTATACATTACCCGTAATTTCGATCGCTGATATGCGACTTACAGAAGAACGAAAGAATAATACAGCCAGCAATGCAATAAATAATAATAATAGGATAATTACAATCTTACGGCTTGTGTTTCCTTTTGGGCGATTCTCCTTGAGAACCGGAATTTGACTTTTAGGCATAATAACGCTCCACAAAGCCTCAGGCCCCCTCCTCTTCCAAGAAGGGGACGCCAAGGACGTTAATTGGCAAAATCCAACTGTTTCGAAACAGTCGACTGTCTCTCCACTGAGGCTCCAAGACTCTGGAATAACTTTTCGATCTGATCATATCCCCTGTCAATGTGATGCACTTGCTCCACAATGGTTTTACCTTGAGCCGCCAGACCTGCAATAACTAAAGCTGCACCCGCACGAAGATCTGTCGCCTCTACAGTAGCCCCATATAGTCTTGGAACTCCACGGATAAAAGCTGCATTCAGGTCAACCGAAATATCCGCTCCCATGACATTCAGTTCATCCACATGTTTAAATCTTCCTTCGAACACGGTTTCCTTCATCACGCTGAATCCATCTGCCAAACTGAGTAGAACCATGATCTGTGATTGAAGATCTGTTGGAAACGATGGATACGGGGAAGTCACAATACGATCCACTGATTTTGGGCGGGTCATACAACTCACAGTCATTATATCATTGCATACTGTGATTTGAACACCAGTGCGCTTTAACACATGTATAAGCGAAGTAAGATGTGCAGGATTGCAGTGTGTAAGCGTAACATTGCCTCGGGTTGCAGCAGCAGCAATCATAACGGTTCCAGCGACAATCCGGTCAGGTATGATTTCATAGGTGCAAGGTTGCAACTTCTCAACACCATTTATCGTGATTGTATCCGTGCCGGCACCCATAATTCGTGCCCCCATCGCATTCAGAAAATGCTGCAAATCCTGAATTTCAGGCTCTCTCGCTGCGTTGAAAATTGTCGTTGTGCCTTCTGCAAGCACAGCAGCCATCATGATGTTTTCAGTGGCTCCAACACTCGGAAAATCCAGATGAATATCCGCACCTGTCAGATTAGCTCCATGACAGATAATTTGCTGATCTTGCTCTTCAATCTGTGCTCCGAGTGCTTCCAGCCCCCGGAGGTGAAGATCAATTTTACGTTCTCCGATCGCACAGCCACCCGGCTGATATACAGATACTCTCCCAAACCTCGCAAGCAATGGCCCCATCAGAAAAATGGAAGACCGCATTTGCTTCATAAGATCCTCTGGCACATCATGTGACCGGACAAGCGACGTATTGATCGTCACTGTTCCCTGCTCATGCCGACATGTGCATCCAAGTCGTTCCAGGATATACAGCATTACTTCGATGTCCAGCAAGTGTGGAACGTTGTGCAGCGTAATTTCTCCGTCTGCGAGCAAACTTGCGGCCATAATCGGTAAAGCGGCATTTTTTGCTCCATGGATGCGTATGGATCCTGATAGGGGTCTCCCACCTTCAATCACCAATTTGTCCAATGTATCACCTCCGGGGTTTACGCTCACCCACTGCGATAACATACGGTACCCGGTGGATACCGCCATGAGATGATATAGTGCTCTGAATAGACTGTATAAGGGTGATGACGTCCTCTGCTGTCGCTTGGCCTGATTGAACAATAAAATGGATATCCATTGTTCCCAGTCAATCTCAGCGAATTGAATTATCCGTGACACATCCGATCCATGAGGCTCCGCAATCCATCCCTCGGTTCGACCAGTCATTGCCAGCAATACCATGTCGGGAATTCACGGTCTTCACCCTAGTTGCACCTTTGCCGATATGATGCTGTACTGCGGTATCATGGAACGATTGTCACGATTTATACCGTATCTTATGTCAGTCCCGTCTGGTGTGTGACAATCGCCCATAAATGCGTCCAAACACCTATTATCGTTTTGCAACAAGACGCTTAATTTCGTTTACAAGCACTTTGGCCGCATCTGGTTTCCCTAATTTTCGAGAAGCCTCTGCCATCTGCTTACGTCCTGATTCGTCATTCATAATGCCTGCAATTGCTTCATACAGGCCTTTGCCTGTAAGCTCTCTCTCCAGCATTGTGAGTGAGGCTCCTCCTTTTTCAAGGGTACGCGCGTTAGCCTCCTGATGATTGTTGGTTACGTTTGGTGATGGAATCAGAATCGACGGAATACCAAGAGATGTAATCTCCGCAAGGAACGAGGCTCCTGCACGGTTTACAATCAAAGAGGTACAAGCGAGTACTTCGGGCATGTTATGTACATAAGGAAGTACATGCAGATGATTAGGCATCGTTCCCAAAGAACTACGGATCGCTTCACGGGTTTCATCAAAATAGGTCTCGCCTGTAACGTAAACAACATGTACATCATCCAGCTGTTCCAGCATCGGTGCCATTTCAATCATCGCCTGATTAATCGCTTTAGCCCCCCGGCTACCCCCAACGACTAGCACAACACGGCTGTCCATCGGAACACCTAATGTGGCGAATCCACGATCCCGACTGGCCTGGGCTACTGTTGTTGCCCGCGGGTTTCCAGTATAGATAACCTTTTTTGCACTAGAGAATGATTTTTCAGAACCTTCAAAACTGACAGCAACTGTATCTACATAACGCATGAGAAACTTGTTCGTCAGACCTGGAATCGCATTCTGTTCATGAATCACGCTTGGAATTCCCAGCTTTGCCGCCGCATATACAACGGGACCACAGACATATCCCCCCGTACCGATGACAACGTCCGGCTTGAATTCCTTCAGCATTTTTTTAGATTTCCTTACCCCTTGAACGAATCGCATGATCGTTTTCACATTTTCAAAGGATAACTTACGCCGAAAACCGGTAATGTCAATCGATTTAAAAGGTATATCTTCCTGAGGAACCAGCTTACTTTCAAGTCCTCGTGTACCGCCAATGTATAAAAACGTCGAGTCGGCATTTTCCGCCTCACATTGTCTTGCTATGGCTACGGCCGGATAGATATGCCCACCCGTGCCGCCACCACTAAGAACGACTCGCATCGTATAAGTCACCTCGCATAACGGGATAAATTCAATAATATGCCCAGTGCGGTGAGCATGAGTGTCAGTGATGAACCTCCATAACTGATCAGCGGCAGTGTAATCCCTGTGACAGGCATAAGTCCAATCACCACGCCGATATTAATAATGACCTGCACAGCAACCATACCGATAATCCCCACAGCTAGCAGGCTGCCAAAGGAATCTGGAACCGTCATCGCTACACGCATTCCTCTCCACACCAGCACCAGAAACAATAATAATACAATCATTCCACCAATGAAACCGAGTTCTTCCGCCAAAATACTAAATATAAAGTCCGTCTGCGGTTCAGGCACGTAACTGTACTTCTGTCTACTCATCCCCAGCCCGAGACCAGCCAGTCCACCTGGACCAATCGCATAGAGCGATTGAATGATCTGATAACCTGCACCAAGCGGATCTGACCATGGATCCAGAAAAGCTGTAATTCGTTGCAACCGATAAGGTGCCGCTGCAACAAGTGCCGCGAATCCTGCAACTCCACCCAGAGCAAGCAGAGCGAGATGTTTCATTCGTGCTCCGGTTGTGAAAATGATAAGCATGGATGCCCCCATCATCACGGTGCCTGTACCTAAATCGGGCTGTAACATAATTATGCCAAAAGCAAGCCCCATTAGCCCAAGCGGAGGCAACAGCCCTGTTGTAAAAGTTTTAATTCTACCAGGATCTTTGCTCAGCCAATGAGCCAAAAACAAGATCATGCCCAGTTTCATGAATTCGGAGGGCTGGATACCGAAAGAGCCAATCCCCAGCCAGCTACGTGCACCGCCGCGAACGACTCCGATTCCCGGAATTAATACGGCAATGAGCATAATAAAACAGATAATTAAAATCGGCTTGGCATACTTTCGCCATACCCTATAATCCACATTCGCTGTCACAAACATGGCTACCAGCCCAAGCACGGCGAATAAAATCTGCCTTTTCACAAAATAAAATGAATCGCCATAGTTTCGGAACGCAAGTACTGAGCCTGCGCTGTACACCATAATGATGCCGATGGCAAGCAGAGCCAAAATACAAATCAGGAGCCAAATATCCGGCGCCGGTCGCGTCTGTTTCATCAGGAGGCCACCCCTTGCATGGAAGTAGGGGCTTTTCCACCCCCCTACTTACAAGTTATGCGCCGCCTCTTTAAAAATGCGTCCCCGTTCTTCATAGGAGGCAAACATGTCCCAGCTTGCACACGCAGGGGATAACAAAACAACATCCCCTGGTTCGGCAAGACTTGCTGCTTCCTGAACAGCAACCGTCAACGTACGGGCAGCGTCCTCCTCATTATCGACGACCTTAATATGCTTTAGTCCCGCCAGTTCTGCGACTTTAGCAATTTTAGCACGGTTTTCACCAAGAACCACCAACGCTTTGACACGCTCCTTCAATACCGGCAACAGCTCCATCATATCTGAACCGCGATCTAGTCCGCCTGCAATCAATACTACAGGTTCCTTAAAGGAATTCAGTGCCATGACCGTTGCTTTTGAATTGGTAGCTTTTGAGTTGTTGTAATAAACTGAGCCATTATGCTTGAGCACATACTCCAGTCGATGTTCAACACCTTTGAAATCAGCAAGCGGAGCAGCCAGCTGTGACGGGTCAGCACCCGCTGCGATTGCAATAGCTACTGCAGCAAGCGCATTGCCTACATTAAAACGTCCAGGTATGCCAATGCCCTGCACATCGATAATCACTGCTCGATTGCCTGCACCATCCGCATAGATCACCTGACGTTTCACATCATCCTCTTCTCCGTCGACATAAGGCGGATCTGCATACACGCCTGTTTCCAGGTTTTCCGTCAGTGAGAAAGGAATCACCCTCGCCTTGATGTAAGGAATGAGTTCACGGCATACCGCATCATCCCAATTGAGAACAGCGACGTCATCTGGCTTCTGATTGGCAAACAGCTTTGCTTTGGAAGCCACGTAATCTTCCATGCCTCCATGATAATCCAGATGGGTCTCTGCCACGTTAAGAAGCGCAGCAATACGCGGACGAAACTCTACCGTTCCTTTGAGCTGGAAGCTACTCAGTTCGACGACCATCCAGTTATCAGCGGTAGCCTGCTCTGCAGCTTCACAGAGAGGGGTTCCAATATTACCAGCAACAATGGGATTCAAGCCCGCTTGTTCCAGCATATTTCCTACCCAAGTTGTGGTCGTTGTTTTTCCGTTAGAACCGGTAATACCGATCATAGGTGCCCCGCAGAGGTGATATGCAACCTCCACCTCGGTTACCACCTCAATACCTAATTCAAGAGCTTGCTGCACAGGAGCAACCTGATAAGGAATGCCGGGGTTTTTGACGACCAGCTTCACATCACTATGAATAAGATCATCCGGATGGCCCCCGCATACAACAGAAATTCCCAAAGCCTCCAATTCGGAAGCTTCGGGACACTGTTCCCTGTCTTTTTTATCATTTACGATAACGTTAGCTCCGGCACGATGCAGCACCTTGGCAACTTGTACGCCGCTCTTCGCAAGCCCAAGCACGACGACTTGTTGTCCGCGATATGTTTCTGGATGATTCATAATTTACAACCCCTTGTTGAGATAAAGTCCAAGAGCGGCCAAAATAGCACCTACCGCCCAAAAGGTAATGACAACCCGCCATTCTGACCAGCCACTAAGCTCGAAGTGATGGTGGATCGGGCTCATTTTAAATACACGTTTACCGCGGGTTTTGAAGGATACAACTTGGATCACAACGGAAAGGACCTCAATTACGAAAATACCGCCGATGACCAGAAACAGGAGTTCTGTCTTCGTAACGATTGCAATCGCGCCGATTGCACCGCCGATTCCGAGTGAACCCGTATCGCCCATAAACACCTTGGCTGGATGTGCATTGTAAACCAGGAATCCGAGAACAGCCCCAATCATGGCAGCTGCACACACCGCCGCCGGCATCGACGTTGCCTGCATTGCCACAATAGCAAACGCGCCAAAAGCAATCGCACTGACACCGGAGAGAAGACCATCCAGACCATCCGTAAAGTTAACCGCATTGGTAATGGCCAGCATCATAAAGACAACAAACGGATAATAAAACCATCCTGTCCAGTCAAACGAAACCGAAGTTCCTGGGATAGAAATCGCGGTGCTGTGCCCATTTTGAATAAGTAAATAACACATGAGGGCACTGAAGAACAGCTGCCCCAGCATTTTTTGTCTGGCTGTCAATCCAAGCGAACGCTTGAATACAATTTTGATATAGTCATCCAAAAAACCAATGAGACCAAATCCAAGCGTAGCGACAAGCAACACATAAAAGTCTGTGTTTTTGACCGCTGAGAATTTAAGAAACGCCAGCGTGAACGCAAGTAAAATAACAACTCCGCCCATCGTTGGTGTTCCGCTTTTTTTCAAATGGCTCTGAGGCCCGTCTTCCCTGACCTGCTGTCCGAACTTCATCCGCCGCAGAAGCGGAATAAGTAGCGGTGCGGCAATCACCGCCAAAATAAATGAAACGCCGATTGTTAACAGTAATACCTGAAAATCCATGGGTTCACCCCTCTAGTCTACTCGATTCTGTAATGGTGCCGTCTGCAGTGTTTGAACTACATCCTCCAGTTTCATGCCTCGCGAGGCTTTAAACAAAACTGCATCTTTCGGATGAAGATTCTCCAGCAGATAACGGGTCAATTCTTCTTTATTATCAAAAGCATGCACAGCTTCAGCTACCATATGCTTTTTTGCTCCCTCAGCAATATGCACGGATAATGGACCATATACCAGCACTTTATCCAATTTATCAGGAGTAATATACATCCCGATCTCATGATGAAGCTGCTGCTCCTCCGAACCTAACTCCAGCATATCTCCCAGTACAGCCACTTTCATCCGATATCCTTTTAACCCTTCCAACACATCTATAGCAGCCTTCATGGAAGTCGGGCTTGCATTATATGCATCATTCAGGAGAGTAAGTCCGCTGACCGCCTGGGTGACCTCAATACGCATCCCTGTCAATTTTAGCTGTGACAAGCCTTTTGCCATATTTTCCTCAGTCACCCCAAAATGACGTGCTACGGCCATGGCAGCCAGACAGTTAATTACATTGTGCGTACCCAGCAAGGGAAGGTTATAAGCTTTGTCGCCAGACTGCTTGGTTGTAAACACCATCCCGTGCTGTGCATTCATCAGCCCCGTTGGATAATCTTCATTATCCGTTTGTAATCCAAACCTAAACCGTTGCATGCCTTCAGGTTGCTTCGTTGCAGACTCTTCAAGCACCTGGGCGATTAAAGGCTCGTCTCCGTTGTATATGAGTAATCCGCCAGGTTTCATACCAGCAGCAATTTCAGCCTTAGCTCTAGCAATTTCAAGTCTTGAGCCAAGCTGAAGCAAATGGGATTCGCCAATGTTCGTGATGATTGCTACATCCGGCTGAGCAATGACAGATAGGTCATAGATTTCACCGCGTCCGCTCATGCCCATCTCCAAAATAATAATTTCCGTATCCGGAGTCATACTCAATACCGTTAGTGGCAGACCGATATGATTGTTGAAATTTCCCTGCGTTTTATGCACCTTGAATGTGGTAGAGAGAAGCGCGTTTACAATATCCTTGGTTGTTGTTTTCCCGTTACTGCCTGTAATGCCAACAACAGATGCCTTGTTCTCACGAAGATAAGCCGATGCAAGTGCCTGTAATGCAGTCAGGGTATCGTCCACCAAAATAACGGCTCCCTGCGGCGGAGCACCATGATTTTTTTGCCACAACGCCCCCGCAGCATTTTGCTCCAGACAAGCTTGCACAAACTCATGCCCATCAAAACGTTCACCTACCAAAGGGATAAACAAACTGCCTGCCACCGGTTTACGTGAATCGGTAAATACCCCTTCGGCGATAACTTCACTATAAACTGCAGCATCACTTAGTGTGCCACCACACATGTCGGCGATTTGCGCCAATGTTCGTTTTATCAATTGGATTTGCCCCTTATCGCTTCTTTGGCTATGATCCGGTCATCGAAATCGGTCTTGGTTGTTCCGATAATTTGATAAGTCTCGTGACCCTTGCCCGCAATCAATACTACATCGGCCGGGCTTGCCATTTCAATAGCTTCATGAATGGCCTGACGCCGGTCCACGATCATTGTGTAACGCTCAGACGGAACGGACTCTTCCAGCAAACCTTGCTCAATGTCTTTTAGAATCAGATCGGGATCTTCCGTCCGCGGGTTGTCAGAAGTCACTAATACAAAGTCACTGTACTTCGCAGCAATTTTACCCATCAATGGGCGTTTTGTGCGATCCCGGTCACCGCCGCACCCAAATACGCAGATGACACGGCCCTCCGCAAACTCATTGACTGTACGCAGTACATTCTCAAGTCCATCAGGTGTATGGGCATAATCAACGATGACCGCGAATGCCTGACCTTCATTGACAGCTTCCACCCTGCCATCCACACCCGGTACGGTCTCCAGACTACGCTTGATCTCTTCCAGTGGCACACCTTCCACCAGCGTTGCCGAGATGGCCGCCATCGCATTGTACACGTTGAACTTGCCTACCATACGCAGTTCAATGTCTGTGCTACCCGCAAAGGTATCTACATGGAAGGTCGTCCCCTGAGCTGTGATTGAAATTGCAGATGCACGAACATCCGCCTGTTCTCCCATGCCGTATGTAATAACCTCAGCAGCCGTTACAGAGATATAATAATCTGCAGCCGGATCATCCGCATTGATCACTGCATACTTCCGCTCGGAAGCATCTTCTGCATAACCGTTACCCAGGCGAGCAAAAAACAAACCCTTAGCTCCGCGATATTCCTCCATGGAATGATGGTAATCGAGATGATCCTGCGACAGGTTTGTAAATACTGCTGTACGGAAATCCGTGCCTTTCACCCGCCCTTGCTCCAATGCATGAGAAGAAACTTCCATCACACAGCATTCCGTACCAGCCTGAACCATATCATGCAAACTACGTTGCAAATCCAGAGCTTCAGGTGTTGTTCCCGACATCGGGTAAGTGCGTCCATCATAACGCATCTGGATGGTTCCGATCAGCCCGGTTTTCTGACCGTAGTCGCTCATAATTTTTTCAATCAAATAAGTCGTTGTTGTTTTGCCGTTCGTTCCCGTTACTCCGATCATTTTCATCTTGTGACTCGGTGATTCGAAAAAGAAGTCCGACAAAACAGCCATAGCAAAGCGACTGTCTCTTACAATCAATTGTGGTACAGGCAAGTCAAGCTGCCGCTCCACAACGAGAGCAGACGCTCCGGCCTGCACTGCTTTATCTGCATAATCATGTCCATCGACCGTATGTCCCGGAAGACAGATAAACAGATCACCCGGTTTGACTTGCCGGGAATCTGTCTGAAGGTTGTGACATTCTGTATGGGGGTCGCCCACGAGACGGGCGGTAATCAACTTGGATTCAAACTGTTTTAAAAGCACATGAATAACCTCACTTTTCCAAATATACTTCTGTATCCACAGATTCCTATAGTATTAATATCGACCAGACCACCAAATAATGAAACGCGATCCCCTGAATTTTGTTGCGGTCGGAGTAGGAAACTCCGCTTAAGCCTACATTGCATCCTTACTTAAAGCTCCATTTGAGAACTTTATTCGTGCTTCGAATGATCATGCCCATCATCTTTCAGGACGTTACCCATATAGATACGTATCGTTGAGCCTTGCTCTACCCTTGCTCCTGGTTTAGGGGCCTGATTAATTACGTATTTGCCACTGCCCGACTTCGCGAGCATAAAATTCATGTTGAGATCCTCGTACAAATCTTCCACTGTAGCCCCAGTAAGATCAGGAACCGTCACAATTTTGGTTTCACCATATTTGTACTCTTTCGCGAGCTGGTCCTTACGCACAGGCACTTTCATATAATGCAGCGAATCTTCCAGAATGTTTTGTACGATTGGGGCTGCAACAACACCGCCAAACTGAATCCCCTTCGGATTGTCTACAGCGGTGTACACCACGATCTGCGGATCATCAGCCGGAGCAAATCCAATAAACGAAACGATGTGTTCACTCGACGAATAACGACCATTAATAACTTTCTGGGCTGTACCTGTTTTACCTCCAACCCGGTAGCCATCGATAAAAGCTGGACGCCCTGTTCCTTTGGCCACGACACTTTCTAGTGCTTCTCGTACTTGTTTGGACGTATCCTCCGAGATGACTTGACGAACGAGTTCAGGCTTTACTTCTTCCAGCACCTCTCCGGTTTCTGGATGTACCCAGGCTTTCGTAACGTAAGGTTTATAGAGCTTCCCACCATTGATGGCAGCCGACACCGCTGCTACTTGTTGAATAGGGGTCACGGATACTCCCTGCCCAAAAGCGGTCGTTGCAAGTTCAACAGGACCTACGTTTGCTAATTTGAAAAGAATACCACTTGCTTCTCCGCTAAGATCAATCCCGGTTTTGGCACCAAAACCGAAATTTTTAATGTAGGAGAACAACGATTCCTTACCAAGCTTCTGCCCCAAAGCAACAAATCCGGGGTTGCAGGAGTTCTCCACCACCTGAAGGAAAGTCTGGCTTCCATGTCCACCTTTCTTCCAACAGCGCAAGCGTGCTCCGCCGACTTCTACAAATCCGGGATCAAAAAATTGATCCTGTTGCAGATTTACCTTTTTTTCTTGCAACGCAGCAGCCAGTGTAATAATTTTGAAAGTTGAACCTGGTTCATACGTCATCCAGATGGGCAAGTTCCGGTTATAAATTTCTGAAGGATATTGCTGATAATCTGCCGGCTCGTAGCCCGGTCTGCTAGACATCCCTAGAATTTCGCCTGTTTTGGGATTCATTGCAATAGCCAAAGCGGAATTAGCCTGAAACTTAACCATCGCCTGATCCAATTCCCGTTCCATAATCGATTGAATGGATTTATCAATGGTCAGCTTGAGGTTGAGCCCGTCCTTCGGTTCCACATACTTCTCAGATGAGCCCGGCATGAGCCTTCCGGCCGCATCGGACAAGTAGGATACACTGCCATTTAAACCATTCAGCTTGTCGTCATATCGTTTTTCAACACCAGTCAGTCCCTGATTATCAATCCCTGTAAATCCGAGAATATGAGCAGCCAGATCATCATATGGATAGAAACGTTTGTTATCCTCGGCAACAACGATACCCGGGAGCTTCAAATCACGGATGCGCTGAGCTTTCTCCATCGTAATTTTGCGGCCACCGGGTTGTAGTCTTACAATCAATTCTCGTTTCTTGATGGTTGCCAGTACTTTCTCTTCTGTCATACCTAGTAGCGGTGCCAGCGCCCTGGCTGTGGTCTCCGCTTCTTTAACTTGAGCCGGGATCGCCATGATTGTTGGGGTTGTCACATTGTAGGCTAAAGATGTCCCGTTTCGATCCAGAATCTCTCCCCTTTTAGCTGTGTACGGAATATTACGACGCCAGGATTCTTCCGCTTTGGCCGATAGTTCCGGCCCTTTCCCCAACTGAACATAAGCAAGCCTGATGACCAAGGCCGAAAATAACATAACCAAAATTAACAAACTCCACAGCAACCTGCGGCGCAGATTCACACTTGTTCCCTTCACGAAAAGATCCCCCCACTCGTCCCAAAATCATGAACTGTCTCATTCATGAATATTCAGGACAACCGGGGGTTAGAACAAGCTGTCTATACAGTCTATGGCAGGGAAGCCCCTTCAGTGGCTGGTTTACCAGATGTTTCGTCTTGACCCTTTTGCTTGTCAGACTGACTCTGATTTGAGGCACTTCCCGGCGGATCATCCCCATCCGTTTTACCCTCATCAGCTGTTTTCGTATTGTTGTCCTGGTTTTTCGCATTCGGATCAGAAGAATCTGGAGCTTCATCAGCTATACCGGTTACCGCTGCCTTCGCTGTCTGTAAGGTTAACTGCACCGTTCGTTGCTCACCCGATACCTGCTCCTTCTGTTTCACGACGTATCCCTCACCCTTGACTGTTACGCCTACCTTCATCAGTGAGAGAACCTCCAACGCATCACGAAGCGATTCACCCGTCAGATCTGGAATCTTCATTTTACTGCTCTCTTCCGTCAGTAGGTAGACTCGTTGGCCTGGATTCATCGAAGCACCTGCTTGTGGATACTGGCGAATCACATTTTCACCCTGACCAAGCGTGACATAAGCAATTCCGGAGTTGAGAAGCTGGCTTCTGGCCTGTTTGGCCGTTTTACCACTCAAGTCTGGAGCCTTAGCCTGTACAACAGGAGCTTCTTTTGACTTTTTGTCTGTCGTTTTGGCTGTATCTTTCGGTATACCCATATATTGCAACGTCTGGCTTACAACCTTCTTGAACACTGGAGCCGCTGCAGTTCCTCCGCCAATGTTTGTGCCGTCTGGCTGGTCAATCACAATCAACATCGCAATCTTCGGATTGTTGACTGGTGCAAATCCAATAAACGAAACGACGTCTTTGTTTTTGCTATATTGACCGTTGATAACTTTTCGCGCTGTCCCTGTCTTGCCTGCAACACGGTATCCTTCAATATAGGCATTACGTCCTGTACCGATCGTCTGATCTGCTACGACCTGCTCCAGATACCCGCCAACAAGCTTGGCCGATTCTTTAGAGATGACCTGTCGAATCACTTTCGGCTTGATTGCTTCCGTTGTGCCATCATTCGGATTAATGATCTCCTTCACGAGATGAGGCTGGAGCAACTTACCGCCGTTTGCAATGGCCGAGATGGCTGATAACTGCTGGATCGGCGTCACTTGTACGAGACCGTGACCATATGCAGCGGTAGCAATCTCTGATTTGTATACCAAGGGTTTGATTGGCGAAGCCGCTTCACTTGGCAGGTCAATGCCCGTCTTTTTACCAAAACCGAATTGATCGATATAGTGACGCAGCCGCTCTCCCCCGAGCATGTTGTACCCCAGATTAACAAAAGCGATGTTACTGGAGCGTTTGACACCTTCAAGGTAAGAGATTCTTCCGTACGTATGTCCGTTATCACTAATCGGGAAACCACCGATGTATATGCGCTTGGATTCAAACGTTGCATTCGGATCAAACAGTTTTTCCTCCACGGCTCCCGCAAGTGTCACAATTTTGAACGTGGAACCTGGTTCATAGATCGACTGCGTTGCATGGTTGATAAAATTTTTCTGATCCGGTGTGCTCGCATACGTATTCGGATTAAAGGTCGGCCAGTTGGCCATCCCCAGAATCTCCATCGTGTTTGGATCAGCCGCAATGACGGTCATACTCAGCGGGTTATATTTCGCAATTGTCTCTTTCATTGCACTTTCAATGTAAAACTGGATCGTATCATCAATCGTCAGTTTCAGGTTTTTACCGTTTTTCGGAGGCAAATAATTATCCTGTGAATCCGGAAGTTTGATGCCTTTCGCATCCTTCTGGTAATTCAGGAAACCATCTGTGCCTGTCAGCACGTCATCATACGAGACTTCAAGCCCATTGACAGCTTTACCGTCACGACTCATATAACCTAGCACATGAGAGGCCAGCGACTCTTCCGGATAAAAACGTTTGGACTCCTGCGTCATGACGATCGCATTTTTTGCCTTGTGTTGCTCCTGAAGCTCTTCGCGCAACTCATTGACCTTTTCAGCAAGTGCAGGACTAATTTTGTATCCTTCACTGCGTACTTCGCGTTGTTGAAAAAACTTCCCGTCTTTATTTTTTGCTGTAACAAGAGCTCGCATCTCACTCTCGTTTTTCTTGAGCAGTGCCGATAGCTTCTTCGTCACTTCGTCCTCAATACCTAGTTGATTAATCAAAAGCGGATTAACTGAAACGGTATACGCTGGCGAATCCGTAGCAAGTACATTCCCATTTCGATCTGTAATCGTTCCGCGAGCAGCCTTGATCGTCTGTTCCCTTTCGATAAGACCCGCCGCACGCTCCTGCCATTTGTCACCATTAACCACCTGAATGAAAAATATACGGGTTACGAGTACAAGAAAAAAGAGGGTAATGAATCCCCCTATTAACAACGTGCGCATTTTTATTCTTTTTACCATCGAAACACCTCTTTACTTGCCACTGGATGCATTCGAGGATGATTCAGTACCTGTCGATGTATTCGTTGTTGAGCGTGGTACAAAAATAACATCCTTATCGGAAGCTTCCACGTAACCCAGTCTTTTTGCATTCTCGACAACCTGATTATTCAATGTTTCTCTCTCCACCTGTAAGTCGGCAATGGTCTTCTCAGCCTCTTTAATTTTTACAATGGTCGACTGAGCCTGCTTGTTCAGCTCATAAATATGAGCGTAACGAGACATCAGCGCACCGCCCACAATAATGACGGCTAAGAGTGTGATCAGGTATAAAAACTTTTCGCGGCCTGGCAGACCTGTGCGACGTGTCACAACTTTAGTAGTTTCCTTGTACCTTTGCTGCGTTACACGTTCCTGGGCTTTTTCTTTGACCGCTAGATTGCCACGTGTATATGCCATTTGAAGGCTCCTCCTCCTCTTTTGTTCTACAATTTCTCAGCTACACGCAGCTTGGCTGATCGCGCACGAGAGTTCTCGGTCAGTTCCGCTTCTGATGGAATTAACGGTTTTCGGTTGACGAGACGTAAAGTCCCTTTACCACCGCATACACATAACGGAAAGTCAGGTGGACAAGTACATTTTTCAAGATAGCTGCTGAAGATCTGTTTACATATCCGGTCCTCAAGGGAGTGGAAGGTGATAACAGATACGCGCCCCCCTGGCGCTAAACAACGAACAGCCTGATGCAGTCCTTCTTCAAAAGCCCCCAGTTCATCATTCACAGCAATGCGCAGCGCCTGAAAACTTCGCTTCGCAGGATGTCCACCTGTACGGCGGGCTGCTGCAGGAATACCTTCTTTGATCAATTCCACAAGTTCACCTGTCGTTTCAATCTCGGACTGACTACGTTGATTCACAATAACACGAGCAATCCGTCTGGAAAACTTCTCTTCACCATAGCGATACAGAATTCGCGCAATCTCTTCTTCTGGCCATTCGTTCACAATCTCTTTGGCTGTCAGAAGTGCATCTTGGTCCATACGCATATCAAGCGGTGCATCGTGATTGTAACTGAATCCACGTTCTCCTTCGTCAAACTGTGGAGATGACACCCCAAGGTCATACAGAATTCCGTCAACCTGTGGTACACCATCCTTCATAGGAACATCAAGGTCTTTGAGAACCTGCTCCAAATCTCTAAAATTGGTTTTCACCAATGTAACCTGGTTTTCATAAGCAGCGAGCTTCTCGCGCGCATTGTCCAAAGCCCAGTCATCCTGATCAAGTGCAATCAGATGTCCCCCTGGACCTAGCTTGGATGCAATCACGGAACTGTGTCCCGCCCCTCCTAAAGTGCAGTCCACGTATATACCGTCCTGCTTGATGTTTAATCCCTCGGTTGCCTCTTCTTTGAGTACGGTTATGTGGTGAAACAACCTGCACCCCTCCTTACTTTATAAGTCAAAATTGAAATCGACCAGCTTTTCGGCAATGTCGTTGAATGCTTCTTCAGATTGATTAAAATAACTTTCCCATATGCCTTTGCTCCAAATCTCCACCCGATTCGACACACCAAGAACAACGCAATCCTTGTCCAATTTGGCATACTCTCTCAGGTTACCCGGCAGATTTACCCTGCCCTGTTTATCCAGTTCACATTCAGTGGCACCTGAGAAAAAAAACCGGGTAAACGCACGTGCGTCGGATTTCATCAGCGGCAGTGCTTTCAGTTTCTGTTCCATGACCCCCCACTCCTCCATGGGGTACACGAAAAGACACTGGTCCAAACCTCGTGTGACAACGAAAGTGGATCCGAGAGATTCGCGGAATTTAGCCGGAATAATGACCCGACCTTTATCATCAATGCTATGTTGAAACTCGCCCATAAACATTGCCGCACTCACTCCCCCACCCATTTCCCCCACTTTGCCCCACTTTCCACCACCTAAGCATAATAGATTCGATTAAAAAAATCAAAACCCTTCTTGACTTTTCTGTTTTTTTATTTGATTTCACCGAAAAAAACGCCTTCGATCCTGTCATTCAGGACCAAAGACGTTTCCCGGTTACGGACGATCGTATGTGCACCCGTACATGAGCCATATCGTCAATACACCATTCTACTACTTTTGAAACAGTTTATCCGTTTGTAATTATTGGATAACCCTTTAAAATTTCCAACTATCGAGGTACTTTTCTTGCTCAGCGGACAAAGAATCAATGGCAATGTTCAGGCTTTCCAGCTTGTAACTCGCCACTTGCTGGTCAATTTCGTAAGGAACGTTCACTACGTTTCTACCAAGAGATTCATAGTTTTCGCTCACATAACGCAAACCTAGTGCCTGCAGTGCAAACGTAGTGTCCATGATCTCGGCCGGATGTCCGTCAGCAGCTCCCAGATTTACCAAGCGTCCCTCCGCGAGCAGATACATTTTACGACCATCTTTGAAACGGTACTCCTCAATGTTGCGACGAACGGTACGAATGGACTCAGAACGTTTGGCAAGCTCCGGTTTGTTAACCTCAACATCGAAGTGACCTGCATTACTCAGAATAGCTCCGTCTTTCATAACATCGTAATGTTCACCTGTAATAACGTCCTTGTTGCCTGTCACAGCAATAAAGAAATCACCCAACTTTGCTGCTTCCAGCATCGTCATAACCCGGAAACCATCCATATGTGCTTCCACGGCTTTGATCGGGTCGATTTCAGTTACAATGACATTGGCACCCAAACCTTTTGCACGCATAGCCACACCTTTACCACACCAGCCATACCCAGCTACGACAACATTTTTACCTGCAACCACCAGGTTCGTTGTCCGAATAATACCGTCAAAAGCGGATTGCCCAGTACCATAGCGGTTATCAAACAAATACTTGCAATATGCGTCATTTACCGCAACCATAGGGAATTTCAGTTGTCCTTCTTTCGCCAGTGCCTTCAAACGAATAATGCCTGTTGTCGTTTCTTCTGCGCCCCCGCGAATCGTAGCTGCAAGATCAGGACGTTCGGAAGCAATAATAGTTGCAAAATCTCCACCATCATCAATAATGAGATCAGGCTTCACTTCCAGAGCACGGAGTTGCAGTGCTTTGAACTCAGCTGGTTCAGGATTATATTTCGCATAAACAGTCACACCGTCTTCTACCAAAGCCGCACATACATCATCTTGAGTAGACAACGGGTTACTATGTGTGATCGTCACTTCAGCACCACCAGCCTGAATGACTTTTGCCAGATATGCGGTTTTAGCTTCCAGGTGAAGGCAAATCGCTACCTTTAGACCTTTAAAAGGCAAATCCTGTTCAAATTGACGACGAATCCGGTTTAAAACCGGCATATGCGCCTCAACCCAATCAATTTTCAAATGGCCCTCTGCAGCAAGTCCCATATCTTTGACGATACTGTTTTGTAATGAAGATGTGGTCACTTTATCTCCTCCTCAAATGTGTTTCTTCTATTATAAACATCAATATAATCTAAATAGATACTTACAAGGATATAACCTTGTGTTCGCCCCGGAATTCAGCAGATGCTTTAATCAATTCCTCAATCCAGTCCGTTCCATAACGATTCAGGTAAAAGAGTGCATTATGTACTCGTTCCTGGGGTTTTCCCATTGGGAACAGAGCATTCTGAATACCGTTCCAATGCCTCAAACTCACTTGATGTTTATCCTCGATTGCCTTGCGAACCTGACGCTCCAGATACTGAATCTGTTCATTCATTTTGGCTAAATTCGCTTCACCAATCCGGTTCAATCCGGGATGCACTTCTGCAACCTGATCCAATAGCGGACGATAGAGCGTCATAAACTGCTCACGGATCTGCGTGAATTGTTCATCAACTTGGAAGGTTTCCTGCTGCGTTAGCCATTGTGCTTTCTTTTCTTCCAGTTGGTTCTGTACATCCTGGAAAGAAAGTCCGTATTGTTTCATATATTTGTGTTGCACTTCCTCCATAATCGTGAAGGATAGACGAGGCAATAATATCGGCATTTGTAGCCCAAAAGCACGGAACGCCTCACGTGTAAGACCCCAATATGCAATTTCTCCATGCCCTAAAATAACTGCAGCGACAGGCAACAATGAATCTTGCATCAAAGGACGGGTGAGTACGTTGTTACTAAAACGCTCAGGGTGATCTTCCAATTCTTGTAACAAACGTTCTTCTGTAAAGGAAACTAACCCCTTACGATCCTGATACAAGTTATCTTTCAGCATCAAAAGCAAACGGGTGCCTTCATGAATATAAAAGAGATTGGCCCCATCTTCAGCCACTTCTGCTGATGTCGAATAACCCGCTTGTTCTACAAGCGATGCCCCTTGTAAATAGGCTTCCCGCAACGAATCATTCTTCCGGATCAAACGCTCAAATATGGGCTTTTCTAACTTACGCAATTCAGGATCGGCAGCATCCATGAGTACCAGTCCAGTCTTTGCAAACAAGGCCGATATCATTCGCGCAAACGCATCACTTAGATTCGTACTCGACTGATGGATTTCTGTGATCAGCTTTATTAATCCAGGCTTATGCATGGTATCAGGCAATAATTGTTCCACTTGATTCAACACCGTTTCCCACTGATCCCACTTTACTTCCACATAACTTACCGAGTCCTTACCTTTAAAATGCCCTTGCAGTTTAACTTTGTGAATCTGTCCTTGCTTATCAGGCAAATACGTATGATTTACCTCATCCCAGTCATGGTCTTCTCCCGCAATCCAGAACACTGGAATTACAGGACGTTTCAATTGCTGTTCAGCTTCACGCGCAGCGGCGACCACACTGGCTGCTTTGTATATCACAAACAATGGTCCGGTGAACAAGCCACTCTGTTGTCCACCCGTAACGACGAGTGCATCTTCTTCAACTAGGCGGGTAATCGAAGCATGAACCTTGTCATGATCATTTACTCGCTTATTATATAAACGTAAATACGCCGCCAGTTCATGACGGTCAACACGTGTATGCTCCGATTGTTTCAGCCATTCAGCACGCGCGTGGAGGCCGTTTTCCCAGCGAATGTCATATTCATAAAGGCTTCGCGCAGCATCTGTCGTACAGAGATAATCTTCTGCAAGCTTTGATCCGCTGCGGAGCGCCTCGGTGATCCCTTTCATGAGGTCTGCCTCCTATTCTGCTTCTAAAGAGCCTTCCTTGATTGTACCGAATTCAGTAGCTCTTCGTCAAAACAAAGTCACAAATATATGAAAAAAAACCGCCGATTTAAATCGGCGGTTATGATGTATATAATAGCATATTCGTTTTCGAAACTATTATACGTAGGGTTCTGCAACCCAGTGTCCTTTGGAAACCTCAATCAATTGAGCATTTTCCAAATTATACGGGTCATTTTTAGGACCGCCCGAAGCATTCTGGATTGGTCCAGATTGTTCATCCGGCAATAAAATGCGACGTTTATTTGCTTCCACTTCCGGATCTGGAACAGGGATCGCAGAAAGCAATGTTTTGGTGTATGGATGAATTGGATTCGCGTACAATTCTTCACTCTCAGCCAATTCTACTACTTTACCCATATACATAACCGCAACACGGTCACTGATATGTTTCACCATGGACAAGTCGTGGGCGATAAAGAGGTATGTCAACCCAAGACGTTGCTGCAACTCCTCGAGCAATTTAACAACCTGAGCTTGAATGGATACATCCAGTGCAGAAAGCGGCTCATCACAGATGATAAATTTCGGATCAACGGCAAGAGCACGAGCAATCCCGATCCGCTGTCTTTGTCCACCGGAAAATTCATGCGGATAACGCAAAGCATGACTTGGGTTAAGACCTACGAGGTCCAACAGCTCTTCTACACGTCTCTTACGTTCTTTAGAGCTTGTTGCCAGCCCGTGAATATCCAAAGACTCTCCGATAATATCCATAACGTTAAAACGCGGGTTCAGTGAAGCATATGGATCCTGGAAAATCATCTGCATGTCTTTACGCATTTCTTTCATCTTGCGTGGGGACAATTTGTAAATATCCGTACCATTGAAGTTCACACTTCCGCCAGTTGGCTCATAAAGGCGCAGAATGGTGCGTCCAGTCGTCGATTTCCCGCAACCTGACTCACCTACAACACCAAGGGTTTCCCCTTCAAAGATGTCGAAGCTCACATCATTTACAGCTTTAAGGATGTTACCTTTGCCAAGGTTAAAGTATTGTTTCAGATTTTTCACTTGAACCAAAGGTTTGTTACTTCCTTTGACAATACCTACCGGAGTTGGCTTTTCCTTTTTCGGCTCGTCCAGACGCGGGAGAGCGTTTAACAATTTAATCGTATAAGGATGCTGTGGGTTACTGAAGATTTCAGCTGTTGTCCCTGTTTCTACAACTTCGCCTTCCTTCATGACAACCACACGATCACACATGCCCGCTACAACGCCAAGATCATGCGTAATCAACATAATGGATGTTCCAAGCTTTTTCTGCATGTCTTTCATAACATCCAGAATTTGAGCCTGAATGGTAACGTCGAGTGCTGTTGTCGGCTCATCCGCAATCAGCAAAGATGGACGACAAGCAAGTGCAATTGCAATCATCGCACGTTGACGCATACCACCAGAGAATTGGTGTGGATAATGATTCATGCGAATCGCTGCATTTTTGATACCTACAAGTTCAAGCATCTCAAGAGCTGCTTTGTTCGCTGCCTGCTTGGACATGTTTTGGTGTTTACGCAATACTTCTGTAATCTGTTTACCAATTTTAATCGTAGGATTCAAGGAAGTCATTGGATCCTGGAAGATCATACCGATATCTTTACCACGAATGGCTTCCATTTGTTTATCTGTCTTTTTCAGCAGATCCTGCCCGTGAAACGTAATATCTCCGCTCTTAACCTTCGAAGGCGGGGAAGGGATCAATTTCATGATCGTCTGGGCGGTAACACTCTTACCACTACCGGATTCACCTACGATCCCTAGCGTTTCTCCTTTGCCAATTTCGAAACTCACATTTTTAACGGCATCAAATTCACCCGAGCGCGTCGAAAACGATACACTTAAGTCTTTGACTGTTAAAATCGGCTCCATAATCCCACCTCCTCTTTCTATTTACGTAATTTCGGATCAAGTGCGTCCCGCAGTCCATCACCGAGCAAATTAAATGCAAGCATTGTAATAACCATCAAACCAGCTGGGAACCACATCCGCCATGGATAAAGCGTCCAGCCTGTAAGTGCATCATTAATCATGGATCCAAGGGAAGATCTTGGTGCAGATACACCCAGACCGAGGAAGCTCAAGAACGCCTCTGCAAAGATCGCATTTGGAATAGACAATGTCAATGTAACGATAATCGGTCCAACCGCATTTGGCAACAAGTGACGGAACAATTGACGTCCAGTACTTGCACCCATCGATCTTGCAGCAAGGATAAAGTCTCTATTTTTCAGTTGCATAATCTCACCACGTACAATCCAGGACATACTAATCCAGCCTGTAATGGTAAGGGCAATAATAATCGTTGTAAGACTTGGCTCCAAAACAACCAGCAACAAGATAACAACCAACATGTAAGGCAAAGAATACAAAATCTCGGAGAACTTATTCATAATCCCATCAACTCGTCCACCGTAGAAACCCATGATCGCACCGTAGATAACCCCGATCACAAGGTCAATTAACGCCGCAGCCAGACCTACTGTCAAGGAGACACGTGCGCCTACCCATGTTCTTACCCACACATCACGGCCCAGATCATCTGTACCAAACCAGTGATCCGCACTTGGAGCAGCGTTCGAATTAAGCAGATCATTCGAATAATAATTGTACTTCGTAAACAAAGAAGTTGGTCCAATTATAGCAAACAATACAACAAGCACCAGCACACCAAGGCTAATCATTGCGGCTTTATTGGTTGCCAGTCTGTACATCGCGTCTCTAAAAAGGGAAATACTTTCTTGCGGCTTTACCGCTGCCTGACTGTTCAGGTCAGTATTCGCCGTTCCATTATTGTTATTATTCATGCCAGACAACGTTATGCCCCCTTCCGGCTTTCCAGCTTAATTCTAGGATCAACCAATACGTAAGCGATATCTGTAAGGAAACGCGCTAACATTAGGAGAATACCATAGAAAATAGTAATTCCCATAATCATAGTGTAATCCCGATTCGTAATACTCTCGACAAATACTTTACCAATTCCACCAATGTTAAAGATCTGCTCAATTACAACAGAACCTGTAATAATGTTAGCCGTCATTGGTCCTACATACGTGACAACAGGCAAAATACCGTTCCGTACAACGTGCTTAAACATGATGGCAGGCCATTTCAAACCTTTGGCTTTCGCCGTTTTAATATAGTCTGCATGTAAAACTTCCAGCATGCTTGAACGCGTTAGACGTGCGATAAAGGCAATCGGTGATGCGGACAGCGCAGCAACAGGCAGAACGTAGTCAAGCGGCCCATCAAAGCCCATAACGTTAAACCAGCCTAGTTTAAACGCAAACACGTACTGTAATAACGATGCGAGCAAGAAACTAGGCACGGCGATTCCTATGACAGCAAGCACCATAGTCACATCATCAATCAATTTACGGTGATATACTGCTGCAAGCAGACCAAGCAACACCCCTACAATAATGGAGATGATGATTGCAAATACACCTAATTTCAACGAAGCTGTGAATGTTTCACCAATCATGTCAGAGACATCACGGTTTAGATACTTCATTGAAACTCCGAAGTCCCCTTTAACGATCCCACCCATGTACTTCAGGTATTGTTCATACATCGGTTTATTCAGGCCATACTTTTCTTCAAGAAGAACCCGAATTTCAGGTGAAACTTTTTTCTCCGATGTAAAAGGGTCACCAGGAATGGCCTTCATCAGGAAGAAAGTCATCGATGCGAGTATGAAAAGCGATAGCAGCATAAATAGCAGTTTTTTCAAAACGTACTTAACCAACCCTTGCACACCTCCACAAACAATATTTTGTATACAAATCGATTGTAGAATCAGACCACAATAAAGTCCAATCCATTTATCGGAAATTTCAAGAATTATAAGGAAAATCAGTGCACATACAAAAAAATCGGGATATATATGGAATTCCACATATATATCCCGAAGCAATCATATTAGACTTCAGAACAACTTACTTCTCTTCCAGATATGCACGTGTGAAGTCAATCGCTCCACTGAAATCAAGTTGTACACCTTTCAGGTAAGGCTTAGTCAAAGATACGTTAGTGTAGTAGTAGATAGGCATTACAGCCATTTCATCTTGAACCAAAATTTTCTCAGCATCAGCAAAAGCAGTCATACGTGCAGCTGCATCAGCTGTTTTCACAGTGTCTTTTACATCTTTATCATACTGCTCGTTGCTGAATTTAGAGTCGTTGTTTGTGTTACCAGTAGTCCACATTTCCAAGAAGTTGTACGGATCGTTGTAGTCAGCAGACCAGCCCGCACGAGCGATTTGGAAGTTTTGATTTTGGCGGTTCTCAAGGAATACGCCCCACTCTTGGTTTTCAGTTTTCACGTCAACACCAAGGTTCTTTTTCCACATATCAGCAATTGCCAAAGCAATTTTAGCGTGATTGTCACTTGTGTTGTAAATCAAAGTGACTGCTGGCAACGTAGTATAGCCTTCTTCTTTCATACCTTCAGCAAGCAATGCCTTAGCTTCATCCACATTTTCAGTGAAGTAGTCGTCTTTGTGCTCGTCGCGGAATTCGCCGTTTTCACCACGGATACCTGGAGGAACGAATCCGAATGCTGGAATTTGTCCACCTTGTGTTACTTTATCAACAATCAGCTGACGTTGAATGGACATTGCAAATGCTTTACGGATTTTAGCATTGTTGAATGGTGCTTCGTGTACGTTGAACTGATAATAGTACGTGCTTGCAATACCAGTAGCTTTGAACTCGTTTGGCAACTCAGCTTTCAAAGAAGGAATTTGGTCCGTAGGAACCTCACCGTTAGGTGCACCAGTATAGTCCAATTGTCCTGATTTGTAAGCTTGCAGTTCGGAAGCACTGCTACTTGTCAGAGACATATCAATTTGAGTCAATTTGATATCTGAAGCTGCATGGTAGCCTTCATTTTTCTTCACAACAATCTTTTGACCTTTTGCATATTGATCCATTACAAACGGACCGTTAACAATCATGTTTTTATAGTCTGTGAAGAATTTGTCATTCGTGTCAGCAGATTTGTGTACTGGATAGTACGTATAGAATGCTGTCAGACCCAAGAAGTAAGGCGTTGGGTTTTCCAATGTAACTTCAAGTGTGTGCTCGTCCTTAGCTTTAACACCTACTTGAGCGAAATCAGTAATTTTAGTTCCTTTGTAGTCTTTATCTTTGCTCTTGTTGAAACCTTCAGCGCCCTTGATGTAGTACAATTGGTATGCATAAGGAGAAGCTGTTTCCGGTTTCAAAGCACGTTCCCAAGAACGAACAAAGTCTTCGGCAGTAATTGCGTCACCGTTACTCCATTTAACATCTGGGTTCAGGTTGAATACATATTTCAAACCATCTTCAGAAATTGTCCAGTCTTTAGCGACACCAGCGGCTTCTTTACCATTTGCGTCGATACGTACCAGACCTTCATACAAAAATTTCAAAACCGTGTTCGTTTGACTGTCTTTGGCTTGAGCAGGGTCAAACGTAGGAGGTTCAGCCGTTAAGTTAATTTTTAGAACCTGATCTTTGGCAAGAGCCTTTTCTCCGCTTGCAGAATTGTTATCTGGTGTGGTACCTGTGCCTTCATTTTTCGATCCGCACGCTGCAAGTACGGTACCGAACGCCAAGATCAGCGTCAAAAGGACTAATAGACTTTTCCTTTTCATCTAACTTTTCCCCCTAAATTGATGTGGTTTATGTTTATAGATTATACAACCACCGGTCAAAAAAATCTACATTACTTTTTCAGAAAGTAATGTTTTTTTCAGTTTTCGACAAAATCGCCACATCTTTTTGGGATTTTGCGTTATGTAACCTCACATCTGGTTCATAATGTATCTAAATAATCCAAATAAAGTAAATAAAACATATCCAAAACTCATCATCACAAATGACATGCGCCATACGGCCCGGAACATTCTTCCCCCATCGACCTTTCCTTTTAGTCGATTTTGCGCACCCCCGATAAAACCAAGCGCTATTAGTATGAGTATTAATGTCAGATAAAAACCAAAATTCGAATCAAATGTTAAGTTGAATAACGCAGAAACGGAGAAAATAAGGAAAAATGTAGTGACGTCCATAGCTGCTCGCAATGCAATCACCTTATCTTTCTTCCATACCATCATGCCCCAATACACGAGTAAAAAAGGAAAAAAGGGCAATAAACTCAATACGATGAAAAACCCCATTAACTCACCCCTTCTGATTGCATCCCTTGAATCAAATGAAAAAGCACTTCATGTGTAGGTACCTTCAGATTTAACTCCTTTGCCATTCTTATAATTGATCCGTTAATAGATTCAACCTCTGTTATGCGTTTATGTAGTACATCTGCCAGCATGGAGGACGTATTCGAAGCAGTGTCGCGGCATACCCCTTGAATCTGATCCCATAAATCGCCTTCCAATTGTACGTTCATAGCTCCATACACGGTCATTGCCTCATCATACAACTGGTGCATAATGCTAACTCGTTCCTTCATGTGAAGCAATTCACCATTGGGGATTCTCCATATTGCCGTAAGCGGGTTGATAACCGCATTAATGAGCAGTTTTCTGTATATCAGCTTATCGATTTCATTCGACACTGTACAGTCAAATCCTGCCTGTTGCACAACCCTGGCTAAAGTAAATATTTGTTGTTCATCTATTATTCCCACGTTCATTTTCGCCAAACTCATACTCAGGCCCAAATGTGTTTTTCCGTAACCTGCCCGGTTTACCTCACCCTTGGTACGTTTAGCCCCTTCGGTTGTAATCGCACTGCACAGCAATGCACTCGGCAAAGCAGCCTGTAGCTTCTCCAGATGACCAAGACCATTTTGATAACAAGCAATCTTGAATGGCTGCCGTATCTCTAACTTTAACGTTGCTGCCTGTTCAATAAAATCATTAATATGAGTTTGCTTCACAGTGAGCAGCATCCAGTCTCCAGGTGTCTTGTTCCAATGATTCGCCAGTTGGGATATCGGGTAAGCTTGAATCTCGTACGGCCTGATGTGAATTTCCGCATCCTTCTCGGTAATCCTAATTCCATCTCGTTTAAGCTGATCGGCCTGCACTGATGTTCTAGTCCAAAAACGTACTCTTTCACCCGATGCTTGCAACTTCCCTCCATATAGAAGTCCTAGCGAACCTGCTCCTACTACATCTATAATCATCTGATCCCCCTGTTCTGGTCATTTCCTGTACCTTTTGAATCAAACCGAAAAATCTTCTTCTATAATAGTACAAAATGCACACAACTAAAAACCCGTCATACCAGCCGTATGATTACGGAGGTTTGGCGGGCAAATATTACAAGGTTACTTTAATTTTGAATATCGCTACTCGATTCGTTCCAGATTTCCGTTAGCATCCATTTTGAACCTTGTCTTGAGTTCTTCTTCTTCTTCGGATAAAAAAGCAAGCCTGCGTGCACGATCCATAATCTGGATCAATGCTTTGTAATCATCGTTCACGACACGATAATCGGTTTGAACCTCATTAACTTCTTTGGAAAGTCGGTCGTTCTCACAACGTAATTCAAGCAGTTCGTCTTCCTTCTCACGCAATTCCTTCTCAAGCATTTTAAGCTGACGATTGCTCTCCTGCGCAGTTCCTTTCCACTGCCTTAGGAAACGGATGACCGCATCCATAGATAGGGTTTCATCTGACACACCTTCCGTCTTAAAGAGACCTTCCTCGGCGTCTAATGTTGCCAGTGCAGCAACCTGTGGACCAAGCATTGCCGGCTGTTTTCTAAGATAGCTCCGCTTCTGCCTTTGTGCTTTAGCATTGCTGATCGCTGATTCATACTTCTTACGCACACAGCTGTTCCAACGGAACCCACAGGCGGCCGAAGTTCTGCCTATTTTTTCTCCCACTTCTTCAAAAGCGGCTAGCTGCGTACTGCCTTCCCGAATATGACGCAATGTAACCTCTGCCAAAATCAAATCATCCTCTGTGCTCCAAGCATCCTGTCTCACTGCAGTCATGCTATAATACCCTCCTAACACCATCCTGAAATAACCGTCCCCATAACCGGTAACCCGTTATGTGAATTAGGTATAAAAGTTGCTTTACTCAATCTTATGCCTCTCATAGAGTTCATAGAATTGATTTCATACTAAAATGTATTTCCACATTCAGGTTCCCTCATACGTGATCGGTATAATTCTGAACACTTTAATCCTAAGCTGATAAAAAAAGAATTCGCTTTCATACCCAAATTTGTTTACACGTTTTTCCTTTGTCGGTATAATATTATGTAGACAATCTATGAACGTACATAAGAGAGGAGGATTTACCGTGGCACGCATGTTTCGGGTACTCGGGTTCTTCACGCTTGCGATTGGCCTGATGGCTTTTGCAGGAGACTTAGTCGAAATGGCTTTGCTTTTCTTCCTGCAGACTGCGTTTTTTGTCCTTTTGGGATACTTGAAGTTTACAGAACGTACGTATATATTGCTCTTTTGGGGTTATATGATCGTAACGTTCACAGGGTTCAGCTACTGGACTGTATTTCAAATGGGACTGCCGCTCTAATCCGCCAGCAGCATCAAAACAATCCGGCTCTTGTCGGATTGTTTTTTTGTTGTCAGATTACATATGAAGATATAATGGTATGTAACCACTAAGGATATTTTTCGTATGGATTTCATATATTGTTTGGAAGAGTTCTCATCTGCATGATTTTACAAGGATGAAAGAAAGGAGAATGATTGTGAAGCATCGATATGGCCTAATCGCCATCTTGTTCATTATCATATTGTTTGTGCAATCTGCCTCATCATACGTTTATGGAGAGACTTCGCCAGAAGACACGCAAGCCATTCTTCAAAAAACATTATCTATCGTAGAGATTGATCATGAAATTAAACGTATTAGTGAACAGCAGACGCAATTAGCCAAGCAACATGAGACATTATCTGCCCAACTGCTACAACAGGAAAAGGAAATACATATCCAGCAAGACCGGGCCGGAGCTGTTGTAAGATCCTATTACACAGGAGAGCGTGACAGCCTGCTCATGACAGTGCTTGGAGCAAGGTCATTTAAGGATTTGTTTGTTCTATATGACTACTATCAAATCATCATTGGTAAAGATCAAGCTGTTTTGGACAAGTATCAGACTCGCTATAATGAATTGCAACATACGTCTGATCGAATCCGCCAAACCTCTATGGAGCTTACCCAGATGAAAACCAATCTGGAAAACCAGCGAACAAGGGTGGCCCTACTGCAAAAAGAAGTGGATAAGCAAATAACCGCCAGCGGTGACGCGGCAGCTATTCAAAAATTAATGAATGAATTAACGTTGTATTGGGAGAACGTCGGCATTTACGAGGTAAAACGTTATTTCAAGGCATTGGCGTCAGCCATGCAAAACTTGCCTGATTTTGTACAAAAACAAAACGGAGCGATATCCACCACAGGAACAACCTATACCATTCGTATTGCTCAGGACGAACTAAATACGTTTTTACGTTCACAAAATGAAATTTTTAACGATTTTGCGTTCACATTTGATTCGAATAAAATTACAGCTTCGGGTAAGCGTGATCAGTTGCAATTAAGCATTGAAGGTCACTATACGGTCGAGAACGAACCGCAAAATGCAATTCGTTTTCATGTGGATAAACTGGTGTTCAATCAGCTTGAACTGCCTGACACAACACGCAACATGTTGGAGAAAGAGTTTGATCTCGGTTTTTATCCGCAAAAAATTCTGTCCTTTGTCAAAGCTACGGATGTTTCTACAGATGAAGGGGTTTTGGAAGTGAAATTAGCAATTTCATTCTAGGGGTTAACCGTTTTTCTGATGCTGCTCACATACTGGGCAGCACTGATCTCCCCTTCGAGAACCTGTTGAACCCGTTTTTGAAAACGTTCGATCTTCGTTTTGTTTTCAATCCATTGTACCGGAGACTCTTTGCCAAACCAGGGTTGATTTAGAACCATACTGTACCGACTCCTAACCTCCCCAACTTCCTTCTCACTCTCTTGTTGTCTTGCAGGCAAACGTTTGGTTTGTTTATACCACTTTTTCTGCGTTACTGCCGAAGCCATGCCTTCAATCCACCGACTTGCTGCATCGGCTTCCGTAGTTCCTGCTGTAATGACCAGACTTCTGGATTCTACCGCCCGCAAAGCCTGCAAAGAGACAGGTGAACTAAACGTTCCCCGACCTTTGGCAACCTCATCTGCATGTAAAATACGAGATAGTGTAGATACAAACATCGGAGTTTGCACCTTATAATCCGAAGCAGATAATACTGGATCTACTGACATAGTCACAATATGGGGTTGAAGCTCGCCGAGTAAGCTTACCCCCTGTTGAAATTCATTTGTCATAGAGGTAAGTTGCATGGTTAGTATCTGGTCGGGACTCATTCCTGGCGGCAAATAACTCAACCACGCACTTGCTTGGTAAATATCATCTATATTCAACGAAATCAAAGGTGCGCTCTTTGTTTGAGATTCCTTGATCAATTTGGACCATTGCTCCCTATTCTGTGGAAAGCCCTGCAATCCAGCCTCATTCAAGTATGAGGGTATTACTCCCATCACATAAGGATCTACATCAAAGGGCATTGCCCATTGATATCCATTCCACTCTGTCATTCCTCGCAACTCAGCAGCTGAATCACCAAGAGCTTTGGAAAGCGTTGTCGCATTCAAAGGAAGCAAATATCCTTTTCTGGCATAATGTTGTACTTGGTCACTATCCAATAAAATAATATCTCCGTTCTCTCCCAAAGAAAACTCCCGATCCAGCACTTCTTTATACTCCTTCGGTTCCACATTGCGGAGATTAACCTCAACATAAATAGAAGCCGCTACTTCTTTAGCCACTTTTTGAAAAGACGCAAACTCCTCTTCTGACATAGATACCAATACATCGAGAGGGGCACTTGTATCCTCATTACGGGATGAAACACCCGTGTATGTATCTTTCTCTTGATTTCGTCCCTGATTATGCTGCGAACCTCTAAAATCAAAGCTAGGTGAAAGGATGGTTAGCGAAAGCAGTAAAACTGCAAATAAAACAACCTGATGTCTACGCTTCATTCACTCTCCCCCTTGAAATAACTTGTTTTATATTTTCTCGCAACCATTATTGTAACAAATATGTAGTGCTCTTGTCCTACCCTGCCAAAAAACACTTTTCTTGTATTTTGCATATTAAGAGCATATCCAGTTCTGTATAACATTTGATTTTAATTTTTTCAGCAAAAAAAGCCGACTTTAAAAGTCGGCTTGCTTTAAAACATTTTCCGGGAAATAAATCCAAATGTGCAACGATTAAAAACTTGTTATAACAAGTCTGCCGCAAGCTGTGCCAGCTTGGAACGTTCTCCTTTTTCAAGCATAATATGCCCACTGATTCCCTCTTGTTTGAAACGTTCGACAATGTAGGTCAATCCGTTGCTTGCGGAATCCAGGTAAGGGTGGTCAATCTGCTCAGGGTCACCCATCAATATAATTTTACTCCCTTCCCCCACCCGGGATACGATCGTTTTTACTTCATGACGAGACAAGTTCTGAGCTTCATCAATAATGATGAATTGGCCGGGAATCGATCTTCCGCGGATATACGTCAGTGCTTCAACTTGGATACTGCCGAGACCCATCAGTATTTTATCTATATCTCCGGCCTTTTTCGTATCAAATAAAAATTCAAGATTATCATATATCGGCTGCATCCACGGACGAAGCTTCTCTTCCTTCTCCCCTGGCAAATACCCGATGTCCTTGCCCATAGGTACTACAGGACGCGCGATCAGCAGCTTTTTGTATTTGTGATCATCCTCTACTTTCAGCAATCCTGCTGCCAAGGCGAGCAGTGTTTTACCCGTGCCAGCTTTACCCGTTATCGTCACAAGCGGAATATCGTCGTTCAGCAGAAGCTCCAGCGCCATCCGTTGTTGTGCATTTCGGGCGCTGATCCCCCAGACATTATCATTACTGAGGAACAATGGCTCCAGTTTTGTACCTTCAGTATTCACTTTAAGCAAAGCGGATTTGTTCGTACCCATCTCATCTTTCAGAATGACAAATTCATTCGGGTAGAGAGAATAGGACAATTGCAACGGTTTGATCGGCAAGAAACGATATGTGTAAAACTCATCAATGACAGACGGGTGAACTTTCAGCGCTGTATATCCAGGGTACAACTCGCTAAGCCCAGCAGTCCGATCCGATAAGTAATCCTGTGTGTTCAGTCCAAGTACGTCCGCCTTGATCCGTACCAGAACGTCTTTACTGACAAGAACAACTTGTCGCTCCACCAATTCTTTTTCATTCTCTTCAATCTGATAATTCAGCGCGACGGCCAAGATTCGATTGTCATTGGACACTTCCCCGAACATTTCCTGAACTCTCACAAAACTGCGGTGATTAAGCTCAACTTTTAGATTGCCTCCATTCGCAAGAGGTACGCCACTGTGCAAGTGACCCAGTTCCCTGAGTCCATCCAGCAGTCTGGACACGTTGCGTGCGTTACGGCCGATCTCATCGGCATTTCTTTTTTTGGAGTCAATCTCCTCCAGTACAACCGCGGGAATGATTACCTCATGTTCTTCAAAGGCAAATATGGCATTGGGATCATGCAGAAGCACGTTGGTATCCAATACAAAAATCTTTTTCATTCAATCCCCTCCAAAGCGGCGTCGTTAAAGGCATGGGCTGGAACGTGTTCTCGGGAATGACGAAGTTGCTCTTACGAGCCTTCCGTTTCCCCTCATTCCCGAGTTCATCTTGATCGTGTGATCTTCAGCAGCGGCATGGACAATCATGCTCCCATACATAAATGTATTCGACTAGGGCAAAATAATTGTCAACCATTCTGAAAAACTCCAAGAAAGGATGAACATTTATGAAAATGGGGATATGCACGCTGCTTCTAATCTTTGTTCTTACCGGCTGTAATACTTCTACACGTAACGCTTCACAGGAACCGCATGAGATGCATCCTAGAAGTTACGGAGGAAACATAACAACACAGCAAGAAGATCGAATGAATCCTTCACGCTTAGATCACTTCAACGAAAATACGGGCGAGGTACATGATCTCAATGTTGCGGATGATACAGAAATGGGCAGAATGACAAATAAAAAACGAGTGAGTCACCTCAAAGCACTCGCCAAGCAAGTTGAGGGTGTACAGGATGCTAACTGCGTTATACTCGGCAACACAGCGGTTGTCGGCATTGATGTTGATGGTGATCTCGAACGGGCACGCGTTGGCACCATTAAGTATGCCGTTGCAGAAGCTTTGCGCAAAGATCCGGAAGGTGTAGATTCCATCGTAACCGCCGATGCTGATGTCACGGAGCGTATCAAAGAAATTGGTGAGCATATTCGTAAGGGCCATCCCATTTCCGGCTTCGCTTCAGAACTTGCCGATATGGTAGGCCGTATCATTCCACAGCTTCCGAAAGATGTCAAAGTTCGTCAAAACCCGGATGAACCTGCCCAGGATCAATACATGCAACAACACACATCGGAAAAAAGACAACAAAAAGCCCAGTGATCTCTCACTAGGCTTTTTTCATGGCCGCAAAGACTTGCTCATCGAGCTTCTCAGCAGCACGTTGGTCGTATATTTTGACAAATTGAGGCACAGAGGACAGTTGAGCGCCATAAAACAACGCATTCCTCACCGCTTCAATTCGAATGTCGAAACAGCACATATTAAAGGGTACGTCTTGCAATGGATCTTGTTGCACGGAAGCACGTCCATTGACTGCATACACCATTTCTTCGCCAAAAACAGTAATTGTAACCAGCGGATTGTGTTTCATGTTATTTACCAGACGGGAACGATGATCAATTGCCAAACGAAAAGTTGATGCATTTTCAGCATAAATCCAGGAGATTGCTGTAGAAGTCGGACCTCCAGATTCCACATCCACGGTGTTAAGAAGCACAAAGGTCTCGTCTTTAAATTGCTGTAAAAGAGATTCTGTTAACTGTGTGACGGCTTCGGACATTCAACCAGCCCCCTAACCTTCTTTATGCAATTCTCATCTTGGTTGATGTTATTATATCACACCGCGAACCGAGCTTCCAATCCCCAAAACGATTGCTATTCTTTTGGAGATGACGCTGTGACTTTACCTGAAAGTGTATCTTGCAGTGCCTGTTTGGCATTGGCCAATTCTGTCTCATTGATATATACATAAGGACTTCTCCACTCCCCTGTAACCGGAGTAAAGTGTACATCTGCGGTGGAAATGTTCCAATAGGTTGCTATAAAGTTTTTCATTTGTTCGGATTCCACATCCGTGGTCATGTTTTTATCCACCGCACTGATCACTTTGCCAATCTTGGTGATTCCGCCAAGCGACTTCATCTGATCCAGCATGGCATTCATTACCTGGCTCTGACGTTTATTCCGATCAAAATCATTGGACTCCGCCGTTTTTGGTTTACAGTTGGACTTACGATAGCGAACAAAATCAAGTGCTTCTTTTCCGTCCAAGTGCTGAGCTCCTGCCTTCAGATTAATATCTGTATTGTCAGCCGTATCTCGGTAACACATGTTTTTATCTACTGTAACATCCACTCCACCGACAGCGTTAATCGCATCACGGAAAGCCTGAAAATTCAGAACGGTTGTATAATTAATATCCACACCGAGGTACTTACCCATCATATCCTTCATCTGGTCTTCTGCCTTCTTGCCAGATGTTTTTTCTTGTGTTTTAAATCGCGGATAATAAGCGTTCAGTTTGTTCGACTTATATCCGTCCAGCTGAATACGCGTGTCACGCGGTAAAGATACCACGGTGGCAGTCTTTGTATTCGGATTAAGTGCAGCAACCATCACAACATCCGATAAAAACGTACCTGTTTCGGGACGATTATCTGTACCAAGCAGCAACATCGTAAGCGGTTTGGTTGTAGCCGACATGCCTGGAGGAACGGGTTTATCTATTCCCGTATTCGCAACTTGGTTGTATAGCCAGTACATATATCCCCCACCGACCAGAATACCGATCACAAGCAGGCTGAGGAACACCCTGAAGAATGCGCGCATACGTTTCTTCTTCGGCGCCTTACCCTTACCGCTCTTGTTGCCTGAATTACCGGATGCATTCGAAGGTTGTCTTCGTGGAGGCAGTCCGTTTGAATTTGAAGTCATGTTCTCAACACCTTTATCACATCTGTTTGGTCTACATAAAACACAACCGCTTTCCCAAGGGAAAACGGATGTGTTTATGCATAGACAGCATTATGAGTTTCGAGCGGAAGCTTCCGCTTTTTTCTTTTGACGACCTTCAACGAAATAACGCACGCGCACTAACAGCATCAGACCTACAGCTACCAACAAACATTGAATGATGGGCAACTTATCGATCTGAAAAATAAGAAGCATGAACGTACCCATCGCCATCAAGATATACAACACAATTTCCTTACCGATTGGCAATTTCTGACGTACCCGAAAGACCTTGTTATACACGTAAGTAATCAGTACAAAGATGACGATATAGGCGATGATCGGGTGTGATGCAAACCATGCTTGCATGTTAAGGCATCTCCTTTCATGATCATGCTGTACAAAATTCAATCATTGAATGGACTTTACTGCTGCACAATGAGATTCTTAGGCGCTCGTTCGACCGTTCCGAGATCGGATCGTTCTTTTGATCGCTGTTGTCCCCGAATTTCTGTGAACACTCTTTCAAGTGTTGAAATTCGGTGACAAAGGCGAGCGCTTCGCTTCTTCAGAATCGATTCCTCTCCCTCCACTACCAGTGGCGAGAGACAGGAATCGTTCCATCGTGCAATAATGTCCCTTCAAACATTGGCTTTTGTACCTCTTAGGGTAGTGGGTATTACGCGTTATTTTGAGCCATTTTGCGTTGTTTTTCTGCACGCTCACGCTCGGATTTGTTCAAAAGTTTCTTACGAAGACGAATGGATTTCGGCGTGATTTCACAGTACTCATCATCGTTCAAATATTCAAGCGCTTGTTCCAACGAGAAGATAATTGGCGTTTTAATTTTAACCGTATCATCTTTACCGGAAGAACGAACGTTAGTCAGTTGTTTTTCTTTACAGATGTTAACAACGATATCATTGTCACGTGTATGCTCACCGACGACCATACCTTCGTAAATTTCTGTACCTGGCTCAAGGAAGAGCGTACCACGATCCTCAACACCCATCATTCCGTAGAACGTAGATGTACCCGTTTCCGTTGAAATCAGTACACCTTGGTGACGTCCACCCACTTGACCGGATACGACTGGAGCGTAGCTGTCAAATGCATGGTTCATTACGCCATAACCACGAGTCAATGTGAGGAAGTTCGTGCTATAACCAATCAGACCACGTGCAGGAATCAGGAACTCCAGACGGACTTGACCGCTACCATTGTTGATCATGTTAACCATCTCTGCTTTACGTGCGCCCAGGCTCTCCATGACGGAACCCATGCTTTCTTCAGGGATGTCAATCAACAAGCGCTCAACAGGCTCCATTTTCTTACCGTCAACTTCTTTGATGATAACTTCTGGTTTGGATACTTGAAGCTCATACCCTTCACGACGCATATTTTCAATCAGGATACCGAGGTGAAGTTCACCACGTCCGGAAACGATAAATGCATCCGGGCTCTCTGTTTCTTCAACACGAAGAGATACGTCAGTTTCCAATTCTTTTAACAAACGCTCGCGCAGTTTACGGGAAGTAACCCATTTACCTTCGCGGCCTGCGAATGGACTGTTGTTTACGAGGAATGTCATTTGCAGTGTTGGCTCATCAATTTTCAGAACCGGCAAAGCTTCAGGGTTGTTCGGATCAGCAATCGTTTCACCGATGTTGATATCCTTAATACCTGCGATCGCCACGATGTCACCTGCGCCAGCTTCCTCTGTCTCAACACGTTTCAGACCTTGGAAACCGAACAGTTTCTCGATACGAGCTGTTTTGCTTTTGCCATCACGCATAATAACAGTAACGGATTGGCCTTGACGGATCACACCGCGGTTTACACGACCGATAGCGATACGTCCAAGGTATTCATTGTAGTCCATCAGCGTAACGAGGAATTGCAGTGGCTCTTCAACGTTCTCTGTTGGATGAGGGATATGACTTACGATGGTATCGTAGATCGCCATCATGTTGTCATCTTGTTTGGCAGGATCGTCTTCCATGCTGGATGTTCCGTTCAATGCGGAAGCATATACAACAGGGAATTCAAGTTGTTGATCGTTGGCACCCAGTTCGATGAACAGGTCAAGTACTTCATCAATAACCTCAGCCGGACGAGCCGCTGGACGGTCAATTTTGTTTACAATTACGATTGGAGTCAGGTTGTGCTCCAGTGCTTTACGAAGTACGAACTTCGTTTGTGGCATGCAGCCCTCATAAGCGTCAACAACGAGCAATACGCCGTCAACCATTTTCATGATACGTTCTACTTCACCACCGAAGTCGGCGTGTCCAGGTGTATCTACAATGTTAATCAGGTAATCTTTATACGTTATAGCCGTGTTTTTGGCCAAAATCGTAATACCGCGTTCACGCTCCAAATCGTTGGAGTCCATTGCGCGCTCCTGTACAGTCTCGTGGTCACGGAATGTACCGGATTGCTGGAGCAACTTGTCGACGAGTGTTGTTTTCCCGTGGTCGACGTGGGCAATAATCGCAATATTGCGAATGTGTTCTCTTGAATGCATGGTTTGTATCCATATCCTTTCCAATTTCAATTCTTATCTACTAAACTTCCCGCAAAATCGCAGGTTACTCACAAAATAAGCGTCGGTGATAACCCGACGCATGTCTATATCCCTTATATTATAGTTTATCATAGGTAAAAATCAAGATATTTCGCTCGAAACTCCCTTGGTTAAGACCGGAGATGTTTACCATCCCCTGCCTCGGCCTATACGCCCTCGCCCAGCAAGCAACCAGACTCCACCCAAAATAAGCAGAACAGCAAGTACATAAATGATCCCTGTCTGTAACAGCGTAAACGCCAACAATACGATGGATACCGCTCCGATAATTAGGGCAGCAGGATAGACAAATTCGGGTCTTCGTCGCTCAACAGCACCATATCCAAGCAAGCCGACAGCTATTCCAAGCAATAGGGTTGGCCACAAATTTCTCATTAGCCCGGCTCCCCATATGTTCGTTATGCTGAACAGTACACCATACACCGTAAGAACTCCCGCAGGCATTAACGACCAGGACGGCGCAATTCGGGCATAAAACAATGCATAAAGAGCAATACCTGGCAGCAATAGCAACAGAGGCCAGAAATTTCGACCAATAAACCCAAACACTCCTAATTTACCGAGCAAAATGACAAGACCAGCAACTACAATAAATAATCCGATCGCTCTTTCATTCTTCATTATAATCACCTCTTGTTTTCGTTAATTATGTAATTCCGAACTATGCTGACTCTCCCAGTACTAAACACATTTTGAATTGTAAAAACAAGCTATAACCTGATGTTAACAGTGTATCTGATGTTTCCACAAAAAACTATACTGATGTCGAAAATGAGTCGTCCTAACTCAAGCGAAATATACATTATGCCTCCAATCTTAATCTGTATTCCCTTTAGAGACACCATATATAATATCAGATAAACTTACGATACGAAGATTCTTTCCCTCTTCATTGCTCTATCCTTTATCGTTCACATGCGAAAAAAACGCCGACTCTTCTTGACGGAACGCCTCCGGCATATTAAAAACAGAAAAGGTATCCCTTATGGGACACCTCTCAAACAAAAAGCAAATTCAAACTCATGTTGACATCTAGGCATTTCGGCGAACGAATCTATGTGCCCCTCCCGCCGCTATAACCAGACAAGCTAACGCTGCTGGTAACATTGCATGAGCTTGTGCTGCCATTCCGCCCAGCCACTCCCCTAGCTTCGGGTCTTTCATCAACATTTCTCCTGCGGTAAACGCAAGTATTCCTGATCCCGCATACACCAGAATCGGAAAGCGTTTGAGCAGTCCCACAATGACACCACTACCCCATACTACAATAGGAATACTAATAGCAATCCCGATAACAATTAGAGCCAGGTCTCCATCCGCCAATGCAGCTATCGCTAATACATTATCCAGACTCATCACAAAATCAGCTACCAATATTGTCTGAATCGCTTTCCAGGTTGTGGATGCGTTACGGATATGTACCTCATCATCGTTTTGAAGCAGCAGCTTCAGCGCAATCCAGAACAATAACAACCCGCCTGCCGCCTGAATAAAAGGAATCCCCAGCAACAGTACAGCCGCGAAAGTAAGTATGCAACGTAGAAGTACTGCACCAAGTGCTCCCCACCATACTGCTTTTTTACGTTGAGCTGGAGGTAAATCTTTGCTCGCCATTGCAATGACAACCGCGTTATCTCCACTCAATACCAGATTGATCATTAAAATTTGTGTTAACAGCCATAGCGTATCCATCTCCTCATCCCCCCACTCTAACTTGTATGTGAAAGATGTACATGCTATTCTTAGTGTTTGAAGAATATATAAGGAGTGACATATCAAATGGAGCTACTTAGTCCAACATTCTGGCTGTCCTTGTTGAATGTTGTCTTTATTGATCTGATCCTGGCTGGCGATAATGCCATCGTCATTGGTCTTGCAGCTAGAAATCTCCATCCTTCCGTGCAAAAAAAGGCGATCCTGTTCGGCACAGGCGGTGCACTTCTCATTCGGATTGCAGCCACCGTCGTTGTATTATGGTTGCTCAAAGTGCCTTGGCTCTTACTCGCAGGAGGCCTACTCCTGGTCTGGATTGCCTATAAACTGGTGGCAGATCAGGGAGAGGAGCACAATGACATTCAAGCCGATACTTCCCTCTGGGCCGCTGTTCGTACAATCATCATTGCGGATGCAGCCATGGGACTAGACAATGTGATTGCCGTAGCGGGGGCTGCGCAACAACATCTGGTACTTGTTATCCTCGGATTGCTGATCAGTGTCCCGATTATCGTTTGGGGTAGCACCTTGTTCATCAAACTGATGAACCACTTTCCCTGGATTATCTATGTTGGCGCTATGGTACTAGGTTACACTGCTGCAAATATGATTACTGAAGAGAAACGGATTATGCCTTTTTTCACGGAGCATCCGGCAATCCGCATCCTGTTCATCGCTGTAGTGATTGGAGGTGTTGTTTTTCTTGGTTACCGTAAACGAACTACAAGTAAGAAAGCCCAAGCTAAACAGCAACGTTCCTATTTATAGACGAGCCAAGGAAATAGAGGCAATAGAAGCAATACATTTACGAAATAACGTCTCACAAAAAGAACAGGACTACCCCCTTCTCACCTTGGTTAGTCCTGTTCTTTTTGTGTTCTATTTACATTTCATTTGTTATGTCTACCTCTAATTTGGCATGCCCCAAATAACCACCACATTTAAAACCAGTCATCCTTCATTTCACTGTTCTCTGGCTGCCCCGTCAATACTGAAGCTTCCCCGGCATACAAAGTTATCGTTTCTGTCTGTTCTACCGCTTGATCCAGCCATTCCGGCAGATGGTTCATCGTTGCTTCGATTTTATCCACAATCCGCAGATTCGGATTGGTGGATGGTGATTTTGGAACAAACAATGTACAGCAATCTTCATAAGGCAGAATCGAGATATCATACGTTCCAATCTGTTTGGAAAGTGAAATAATCTCCTGCTTGTCCATCATGACCAGCGGTCTCAGCAGAGGCAGGTCCGTAGCGCGGCCGATGACATTCATGCTCGGAAGGGTTTGGCTTGCCACCTGACCCAGACTATCACCAGTAATCAGCGCGAGAGCACGTTCACGTTCTGCCAGCTTGGTGGCAATTCGTAGCATGGAACGCCGCATTAAGGTAATAATCAGATTATCTTGACCCAACTGGGTGAATGCGGTCTGAATCTCTGTAAATGGAACCAGGTGTAATTTGATCGAACCTGCGTGATCTGCAAGCGCACGGGCAAGATCAATCACTTTTTCTTTGGCCCGCTGACTGGTAAAAGGATAACTATAAAAATGCACACACTCGACTTCGAGTCCCCGGCGCATGGAAGACCATGCAGCTACGGGACTGTCTATCCCTCCAGACAAGAGGACCATTGCCTTGCCATTTGTTCCAAGCGGGAATCCGCCTGCGGCAGGAATGACTTCACTGAAAATATAAGTGCCTTGTTCCCGGATTTCTACACGTAACTCGATATCAGGGTCACGCACATCGACCTTCAACTGTTGAAATTTGCGCAGAATCGGTGAACCGACCAAATGATTTGTTTCATGAGAAGAATGCGGGAAGGCCTTCCACACTCGACGCGCGTTTACCTTGAAGGTCGTGACTTCACCGAATTCTTCAGCTCGTTCATCCATAAACGCAACCGCAGTTTGAACAATTTCGTCAATCTCGGAAGGCGTTACTTTCACAGGACTGATAGACGCTACACCAAATACACGTTTGAGCACGGGAATAAGCTGTGTGTGGGATTCACCACCAAGATCCACGTAGACTCGTCCATATTCTTTACGCAGACTTGCCCCTGGATAAGGCTTAAGCAGTGCCTTGACTTGAGTGATGATCGTTTTCTCAAATCGCGCACGATTTTTTCCTTTTAACATAAACTCTCCAAAACGGAGAAGTAACATATCATAATTCAACATTTAATTTACATCCGCCTTTCGAGTGGCCGTAATTGTGCCACCATCTGATGCAGTGCCTTTTCCAGCATGGCTGCATCCTCTTCTGTATGTTCATCACCGAAACTAATTCGCAATCCCCCAGCGGCACAGGCAACATCTCTTCCCATGGCAAGCAGCACCCGGCTTGGCTCAGCCGAACGCGAGGAGCATGCCGACTGGGTAGACACCGTACAGCCAAGTTGCTCCAGGGTATGCAAGGCTACTTCTGCTTTCATAGCAGGATAGGAAAAATGTACAATATGTGGCGCTCCGTCGTGCGTACTGTTGAGCTCGAGCTCCGGGATAGCAGCAATCGTCTTCATCACTCGGTCTCGAAGAATGCGAATTCGACTCGAAAAATCAATCTGCCTTTCTGTTGCGATCCGCATTGCCTTGGCCATACCCACAATCAGAGCCGTATTCTCAGTGCCTGCCCTGAGCCCATGCTCCTGTGAGCCACCGGATAGCAGTGGTATAAGCTCTACGCCACTTCTCACATAGAGGAGCCCGGCACCTTTCGGCCCACGGATTTTATGAGCGGACAAACTGTACAGATCCGCTTTCCATTTGTCTGGTGCAACGTGCACTTTTCCGAAACCTTGTACGCCATCTACATGAAAAAGGACCCGTGGCGCGTTTTTTTTGAGCAGATTACCAATCTCTTCTACCGGATGAATCGCACCCGTCTCATTGTTCACATGCATCAGACTAACAAGCACGGTGTCCGAACGAACAGCTTTTAGTACCTGCTCAGCAGTAACGACACCTCTTGAATCTACAGGAATAAAGGTTACATCCCATCCCCATTGCTGTAACTGCAACACACTCTCATACACAGATGCGTGCTCCGTTGCCGTAGTTATAATATGTTTTCCCCGTGAACTATACCGAAGTGCAGCCCCCTTAATCGCGAGGTTATTACTCTCCGTTGCTCCGGATGTAAATACGATTTCATCTGCTTTTACACCGATTGTGGCTGCACAGCCTATCCGCGCTCGGCGTAGTAATTGATCTGCACGTTCACCGTATCCATGAATCGACGACGCATTTCCGAACTGTGTTTCCATAATTTCCGCCATCGTGCGAACCACATCGGGATATGGAGGAGTCGTTGCAGCATAATCAAAATATTTCAAAACAAGGTGCACCTTCCTTATTCGTTCGTTCATTAACCTATAGTGAGCATTGTAACACGATCTCCGTACAACACAAAAAAAAGACCAACTGAAAGTAAAATGTACCCTATAAGATGGACACTTAAAAAAGGTCATCTTGTAGGGTCTTTTTTGTGTACAATGAATAAAAAACGAGCGGTGGTCAAGCAAATGTCAAAAAAACACTTTACAATGCAAGAGCAAGATCAGTTGAGAAGAAATCCCTATGTAAGAAATGTTAGTGCTAAAGCGATTACATACACGGATGCATTCAAAGAACGATTTATTCAACAACATAGTCAAGGTACGCTTCCCAGTGAAATCTTTCAGGAAGCTGGCTTCCCCATTGACGTTTTGGGTGCAACCCGGATTCAAAAGGCTTCCAATCGGTGGCGTACGGCATTTCAGGAACAAGGATCTGCTGGATTAACGGATGGTAGAAAACACGCTTCAGGCCGTCCTCTAAACCGTGAATTAAGTCTTGAAGAAAAATATGCCCGTTTGGAAGCAAAAATGAAATGGCTTGAAGCGGAGAATGAATTCTTAAAAAAGCTCGATCACCTCGAAAGGCAGATGAGAAGAAAAAAATCCAACTCCGTACACGACAAAAATTCGAACTGATTCAACAGATGATGCATACCTGCTCTTTCCAAGGCAAGGTGCATGTTCTTTGTGCTATTGCTGGTGTTTCACGCTCAGGCTACTACCGCTATTGTAGTGAAAGCGCCAGGCTACATCGTCAAAAGCAGGAACAGGACGACCATAAGGTGAAAGCGATCATCCTGAAAGCCTACCATTACCGTAGGAGGAACAAAGGCGCACGTCAAATTAAAATGACGCTCGCACTTGAGTATAACGTCATATACAATCTTAAGCGCATTCGTCGGATCATGCAGAAGTACAACATCGTTTGTCCCATTCGAAAAGCAAATCCAGCACGTCGTATGGCTAAAGCGACGCAAGAGCATCGAACCTGTCCCAACCTGTTAAAGCGAGCCTTTAAGCCAGGAATTGCAGGCAAGGTTCTCTTAACCGACATTACGTACTTAACTTATGGGATAAGCAAACGAGCCTATCTATCAACGATTAAAGATGCCGAGACGAATGAAATATTAGCCTATGAAGTCTCCGCTTCCCTTGGATTGGACATTGCAATGGAGTCGTTGAAACAACTCAAAAAGCATAGGCATCTGACTTCGGATGCCTTGATTCATTCGGATCAAGGATTTCACTATACAAGCCCCAAGTTCCAAAAGCTTGTGAAACAAATGGGGTTCAATCAATCCATGTCACGGCGAGGAAACTGTTGGGACAACGCTCCACAAGAATCCTTCTTTGGGCATTTTAAAGATGAAACCAATTTTAAAACATGCATGACTCTGGAGGAGGTTAAGCAAGAAGTAAAGAGCTACATGATCTACTACAATCATTATCGAGGCCAATGGAACTTAAACAAGCTGCCGCCTGCAAGATACAGACGACAGCTTGAAGCTGCCTAACCTTTTTTAATTTGTCCTTTACAAGGGGTACATTTTAAAGTAGGCAATGAAGGCCTGCCTTTTAAGCTGGATCTCTTTGTTTGGGACATGCTCAGAAGATGTCCATTTTAGATCGAATATTTGGAACGAGCCCGTTCAACTTTGGTAATATAATTTTGCGTTTCCACAGGCAACAAATGGAGCATGCTCATCAGTTCATTATCATTGGTAACGCCCAGTCTGGACAACCGACCTGGGCCAGCATTATAGGCTGCCAAAGCCATTTTCTCCTGCCCGCCAAAACGCTGGAGCTGAAGAGATAAATATTTGGTTCCGGCATCAATATTCTGACCCGGGTCGAAGGAGTCACTCACACCAAGTCCGGCTGCCGTACCATCCATTAATTGCATCAGCCCCTTCGCACCTGCCGAAGAGACAACATTCGGATTAAAACCCGATTCTGTATCGATGACCGCTTTGATTAAAGATTCAGGGACCCCGTACTTCGCACTGGCCTGTGAGATCAGTGATTCGAAATCCGTAGGCACGGATTTGCCGGAATCAGCTTGTCCTGTATTGCTCAAAGCAAGCAATGAATCCAGATTACCTGCTTGGGAAGAACCCGTAATATTCGTATCAGGACTATAGGAACTGCCAAGTTGCAGCCACAACAAACCGTCGTTGGATCGCTTAGAGGTGGAAGTTTGATTTTCCGCATCGCTCAGACTACGATTATCCGCATTTAACAGTCCATCCATCATATTTGAAAAGTCAGTCGTCGAACCAGTTGGCACAGCTGATCCGTTCGTTTGATTATTGATATTGGACAATTGCAACTCCAATAATTGCCGCGAATTGCGTGGATCAATTTGCATGAGTTAATTCCACTCCCGTTTCATTCAAGCTAGATGACTTTATTCTACATGGTTTTACAGACAGGTTCCATCATTTTCATAAAAAATAGCTGATTAGACGTTAAAAATATGCGCAAATGTGAAAAAACCTTCTGATTCACCATAAGGAAGTGAATACAGAAGGCTTTTCTATTGTCCTGAGATCCGAGGATAACTCTCCCATCCCATGAACGAATGTCCGCTTTTTTAACGTGCAAAAGGAATCATAAAAAAGTAACTCAGTGTAGCGACGATACCTAGTCCGATGGACCAGGCTCCTGCTGTCTTGCGTCCATTCACATAAGCATAATAACCAAGTACAGCCGCAGCGGGACCCAATACAATGGACCACATGAACAACGATGCGATACCAAAAGCAAGACCCATATACCCTGCAACACGGCCTGTTGATTCCATTACACGATCAGCCTCATGTTTCTGCGGTACTGCATCTGAATGCACACGGTCGCTCTCCCTGGTTCGCACGGTTGCTCGCGGCGTAATCTCCGCACCGTATTCCTCACGATATGCTTTTCTTGGATAATCCACACGCTGGCGCTGTTGTTGGCTCTGCGATTCTGTGTTGTAACGATCCAAATGTTCGTCATTGAAATCATCATTCTTCACGTGAAAGCACCTCCGTTAATGGATTGGATGACTGCTTACTTGGGTCTGAATGTGTGACAGCATGTTGCTGAAGAGGTACGCGCATGATCATGATGATCGGAGTCAAAAGTCTCTCCGGCAAATTCCTCATGCAGACGACGGGTAGCGTGCTGGTCAATGTCAATCATGATGGCATCAGCCTGGCAAAAGTTGTTTTCTCCCCAGAAATGACAGTTGGAAACGCTGCATTTGACAATTGGTTTGTCATGGCTCATTTTTTATCACCTCGACATCTAATGTTCCCACGCGCCAAATCCGATATTCTTCGCCGAAATGCCAGATGATAACATGTATCAGGATACGTATTTATCTAAAGTCATTCAGTTCGAAACGAACATTCCATCCTTACATCCAAACAAAAAAAACCGCCACAAGGGCGGTCTGTCTGTTACGAAATATTAGGCGTGGTTACGTTGGCTTTGCATACGACGCTGGGTCAAATAATCACTCTCGTAATAGGCCAAGTCGTCACGAAGTTCTTCATAAGTCTTGGAAATTTCCAAAATGACGTCGCGTACAGCCCGAATCGGCTTATCACGGAAACGGATGGCATCCTGACCTGTGTAAGCATATCTTCCGTCCTCAGAGTAGCACTCATTTTTCGGATAGAAAAAGCTGTTCACACTTTGGTGATACGTATTATAAAGAGCCTTTTCGGCAAATTCGACATCAAAGTTGGCACGACGCAGCACAACGCCAAGTTTTTCGTAAGAAACTTCAGAAAAAACGAGCAAATGACGGAGATCTGAAAGGAAACCTTTGTAGAAGGCGGTTGACTCCTCCGTCTGGTTCTGATCCAGTTCAGGCAAAGCATTTTCATTCAAAAACTTTTCGATCCGATCGATCGCCGGTTTTAACTTTTCTCTGGTTGACTCACATGTTTTTTGTACATTGGCTGCTGACATAAAGGTAGCTCCCCCTTAAATAAGTCCTTACATTTTTACATCTAGGTAGGCCAAACCATGTTTGTTTCCTGACCTTTTGAATACTCAGATATAATCCTACCATAAAAAGTTGACGAGCGGTATCCCTTAATCGTGCTTTCCATTCCTGTCATGATATATGCTTCGGAACATGCAATGACTCTAAACTCTTTTGTATAAAAATATGTGCTTCTCCTAACGATAACTACATCCGTGACAACGACGATGCGTTCAAGCACGCCGTATAAGTCATTGTCCAAAATGAACGAGGAGGTTCTGTCTTATGTCCAGACCAAGGTGGATCAACTGGGCTCTCGCAGCAGGTGCGGGCGCCTTAGCGCTGACCTTACTGCTTCCAACATCCAACCGTACCGTACCCAAGCCAAGCGCTATGCAGGAGAATCCTCAGAAGGAACATGCAAGCAAGCAGCGTCTGAAAGTTCAGGATATCAAAGCCACCGATCTGCTGACCCGTGTAGATGCCAAACAGCACCTCGGGATCATACTGGATAAAACGAACACGATGACAGATGCACAGGTGACCCGTTATATGAAAGATCTTCAAGATTCACACGGGCACATGCGGTCTATTCAATTAATGAATATGGATGACTCATCGAGTAAACGATTTGATCGTGCGTTCAAAGAAGGTAGTAAACTGGAGCAACAAAAATTATCTCATGCAATGAATTTGGCAAAAAAAGCGGTACACAAGCGTCAAAGCTTCGAGTCCTCTTCGTTTCCACTTGGAAAAGAAAAATACTTTGTCATGGGACAACCCTCCAAGGATGGCAAACGAGCCATCATCGCTCTGTTTAGTCAAAGTGTATTAAATGCCGTGGAAGAGCATCAGCGTAAAAATTTGCGGATGATTCCTTATCCACGTGAAGGGAAATTCAAAATCGAATCGGTTCATCCCGACACATTAAACGAAATCACGGTTAAGACCGGGCATGACAACGCCAATGCAAGCCATTTTTACGAAAATGAAATCGTCATTCGTTTCCGGCAAGATCCGGGTGAACGAGATATGCGCATCATTCGTTCTGACGTGAAGACGCAGTCTGCTCGCAAGCTCGGTTATACGTATGTTTTTCGGTCTGAAACGATGAATTATAAACAATTGCGAGATTATTTCGGAAGTAAATGGAATCCGCTGTATATGGAACCCCACTATATGTACTTAACCAATGAAACGGCCGCTGAACAACCGGATGTACCCATCCCTAACGATGTACTTTTCTCGGATTATCAGTGGAATCTGCCTGCCATTGAGACAAATCGCGGGTGGAATATTACGAAGGGCAACAAAGATGTTATCGTAGCCGTGGTAGATACAGGTGTTGATGTGAATCACCCGGATCTCAAAGGAAAATTGCTCGAGGGATACAATGTCGTGAATCCGGGCAACAAACCGCTCGATGATGTCGGTCATGGTACCCATGTTGCCGGTATCATCGGAGCGATTGTAAACAATAACGAAGGTGTAGCTGGCATGAGCTGGTACAATAAGGTGCTCCCTGTCAAAGTACTGGACAACTCGGGATCAGGTACAACGTATGCGGTTGCTGAGGGCATCATTTGGGCAGCCGATCATGGCGCCAAAGTCATTAATATGAGTCTTGGTAACTATGCGGACGCTCAATTTCTCCATGATGCTATTAAATACGCTTTTGACCGGGATATCGTACTTATCGCTGCAACCGGCAACGATAATACCGAGCGTCCGGGATATCCTGCTGCTTATCCCGAAGTTTTTGCGGTCTCTGCTACAGACCCGGATATGAATAAAGCCTCTTACTCCAACTATGGAGACTATGTGGATGTCATGGCTCCCGGATCAAGTATTGCTAGTACGTACCCGGACAATCAGTACGCTGCTCTGTCAGGCACATCCATGGCTAGTCCACACGTCGCAGCACTTGCAGGATTAATTCGCTCGTTGAACCCGGATCTGACCAATACGGAGGTTATGGATCTGATGCGGCAAAGTGTAATTGATCTAGGGGAACCCGGCCATGATAAGTACTACGGTTATGGTCAGATCGATGTATACAAAGCGTTACAAGCCGCATCGGGAAGCAGTGCTCCGTTACAGTTCTGGCCTCAGCATGTCAGACAGCAGATGGATAACACGATGAAAAAATATATCCAATAATATCTTATTGAATAACCTTAACTTCTGGGATAAGCGTTAATCTCCAGGTTATTCGGACATCAGAGTGGACTGTGTACGTTTTTCTGGTCGAATTATACCAAAAACAAAAGCAGCTGCGCCCCGGGGCGTATGCTGCTCTTTGGTTTGATTCTTTTTCCCGGGGCGTTAACTGCGATTAGCGCTTGCGAGAAGTCGAGCGGGCTTTGCTAGATTTTTTCACGGATTTTTTCTTATGGCTGGATACATACATTGGACCTTCTTCTCTGATAACAACGGGGTACATATGATGAGGTATTGGAACACAGTGATGTTGCTTCACAACTTCAATCGGGTGGATTACAGGTACGATCTGTGGAATGTAATAATCCTGAACAACCTGAATCGGGTCACATACAATCGGTGAAACCTCTGGACAACAATGGTTCATCATTTCAAACCAACTCCCTTTCAAGTGATACTATAACCTATTGCAGTGAACCCGATGTGGTATGGATGGATGTCCATATTCTTAAAAATTAAATGAGCGGTAGCCTGTCCGCCGTTGCCCCAGCATGTTGTGATGAGACCCTCTCAATGACAGTACACAGAATTCGAAGCCCTTGCTTCAGCGCTTCACTACTCGTCACAGTGAAACATATCCGTAAACTCGTTGTGTCACTTTCCGCAACATAACAGGCTGAACCAGGCAAAAAAGACACGCCAGCAGCGAGGGACTGCCGATGCAGTTCATGCATATCCATATTCCCCTGCAATTCGAGCCATAAATTAAGCCCCCCCTCAGGAAGACGCCACTGCATCTCGTTCGTTGCATACTGCTCGAGCACCTCTGAGGCAACACACAAGCGCGAGTAGAGTTCTTCTCGGAGCTGATAAACGTAAGTGTCATACTGTTCCTGAATATAAGCTTGAAGTGCTTTTTGAGTTAATAACGGACTCCCAAGATCGGCCGTAGACTTCGCGGCCACAAGCCGGGTAAGCACACTTCCATCGGCTATAGCACAAGCTACACGGCAACCGGGGGAGAGTACTTTGCTGAAACTTTTAATGTAAACCACATGCCCCGCACTATCCATGGACTTAATCGAAGCCGGTGGCGGCTCACGAAAGTATAAATCTGCAAACGGATCATCTTCCAGAATGAGGCAGTGATAGCTTTGTGCGATATTTAGCAATTGGGCCCGTCTCTGAGTACTCATCGTCACACCTGTCGGATTGTGATATGTAGGGATCGTATAGATTAGCTTGGGCGGATATGTATCACACAAGCGGGTAAGCAGATCGATACGCATACCTTCATTGTCCATAGGAACGGTAATGATTTTGGCTCCTCGACTCGTGAACACATCTATAGCCCCTGTATACGTTGGTGCCTCCATATATACGACATCTCCAGGACCGATAAATGTACGAGCTACCAGATCAATCCCCTGCTGTGCTCCGCTTGTAATTAACATTCTTTCAGGCGTAACTTGCAGTCCGCGAGAAGCAAAATGTGTTGCAAAAGTCTGTCTTAGTTCCCAATCCCCCTGAAATGATCCATAGGCCGCCATGCGCTCTGCATGATCTGAGGACAAGTGATAGGCGCTATTGATAATATCACGCGTAGGTAATAACTCAGGCTGAATCGCTGACATATGCAGTTCATATCGGACTTGAGGGGATGCGTCAAAATGTCTCCACAGTTGTGCTCTGGGTAAATAATCTACCAGTGTCATCTGCCAGTTCAACGAAACACCGGAATCGCTGGTGCTCATTTTGCTATGGGCAACTGCTTCTCTGGACATTTGATCCGAAGGCTCTGTTCCCCTTACATAACAGCCTTTTCCCTGAGAGCAACGAACGAGTTGTATAGCCTCCAGTTCCGCATATGCTTTAGTTACAGTTACCAAACTAACGCCTAAATCAGCGGTCATCTTACGAACAGATGGCAACCTCGTTCCCGGTTCAATCAAACCTGAGCGGATACGATCTGCAATGGTCAGAGCAATCTGCATATATAATTTGGTACTGCTTCCCCTTTTAAGCTCAATATGCATGTCTACTCATCCCCCTAACTGTTATGATCGTTGTTTTACTGTTATAGTGCGCTACGTCTAATATAGTTTATAATATCAGTATAACAGTGAATAACAGGAGATGAGAATAATATGAGTACACCTTGGTCTAAAATGGCACAAAACACCCCGTCCTCTGTCGTTCGCGACATGTTGCAGGCTGCTCAGGCACCTGGAATGATATCACTTGCTGGTGGATTGCCAGCACAGACTTCATTTCCACTGGAAGCTATACGCCTGGCGTATGAAAAAGTATTTATGAGCGGATCAGCCGCTCTTCAATATGCTGAAACGGAAGGTTACCGTCCTCTTCGTGTCAAAATCGCCGAGCGTCTGGAATCGAAAGGACTTCCGGCCTCACCTGATCATATGCTTTTGACTACTGGGTCACAGCAATCAATTGATCTCATCTGCCGAATCCTTTTAGATCCCGGTGATCGCGTGCTCGTGGAATCACCCACTTATCTAGCCGCCTTGCAAGTCATTCAATCCTATCAAGGAGTATCTCATGGAGTCGCTTGTGATGATCACGGCATGTTGCCTGAATCACTCGAGGAACAGCTTCAGTTGCATCGTCCTAAACTCGTCTACATTAACCCTACGTTCTCCAATCCGACAGGAAAAGTTTGGTCACGGGAAAGAAGACAACAAGCCGTAGATTTGTGCCGTAAATATGGTGTACTTATTCTGGAAGATGACCCTTATGGCGAAATCCGCTTTAACCCGGAACAGCTGGACGTACCCGCTCTCGCTGCACTCGATGCCGCTTCCTATGAAGGACCATCTAACGTGATTTACACCAGCACCTTTTCCAAAACAGTAGCCCCAGGTCTTCGTACAGGCTGGATTCTGGCTGCTCCCGACATTGTCAAAATCGCTGCTCGGGCCAAACAAGGCGCAGATTTGCATTCGAGTAGCATTGATCAGCGGGCACTCCATGCCTTGCTTGAGACCTTTGATTTGGATGGCCACATTCGCCACATCTCTCAGGACTATGAAGAGCGCATGAAAAAGCTAACCACGCTCATGGCTTCTAAATCCTGGAATGGCATTACATGGAACTCCCCACAAGGCGGAATGTTCCTATGGCTACAATTACCTGAAGGTATGCTCGCCAGCAATCTATTTACTTATGGCATTCAGGAAAAAGTGTGCATCGTGCCTGGAGATTCCTTCTATGCCGGCACGCCAGAGCTTAACCGGATGCGTATCAACTTTACTCATACTGACCCTGAACTTCTTCCTGAGGCCGTGGAGCGAATGGATCGCGCGATTCAGCGCTGGCATGCTTCCAATCAATCAGACCATGTCGTTACCATGTAACTGATCGGTAAAGCATGAAAACTGTAATCATCTGTAATTGATCACCATAACAGTTGACCGCTTATTCCATATATGGGATAGGCGGTTTTCTTTAAAAACAAAAAAATAAGGCGGCAAATTCGTTAATCCGAATCTGCTGCCTTATTTTATATAACCTGTCCCGTCGTGAACAGGAACATTTCATTTTAAAAGTTGTTGTTGCAGTTAGGAAAGCTTACCGTAAGCCGGGTTCTGTACTCTTCGTGGTTCAAACGGGAACTACCCTCCCACCAGAAGCGACAATCATCTATCTAGGCCATGCATTGCTACACAGCTCAAGCGACCAACCTAGACACACCTCGGGCTAAGGCTGTCTCCTCCAAAGAGGGGACCGTGTCCCATTAGGTCTTGCTCCAGATGGGGTTTACCAGGAACGAAGTCACCAGCGTTCCTCGGGGTCTCTTACACCTCGGTTCCATCCTTGCCTGTGCCGGGAAACCCGGCCATCGGCGGTCCATTTCTGTGGCACTATCCTTCAACTCGCGCTGACTGGACGTTATCCAGCATCCTGCCCTGTGGAGCCCGGACTTTCCTCTCGTGGCAACAAAGGCCACCAGCGATTGTCTGTCAAGCTTTCCGAACAACATTACATAGTATACAGGCATTTGCTGTCCCACACAAGCTAAATATTAATGGAAATCAGGCTACATGCTCTCTTTTACAAGAAACGAAATACTTCAGTATCCACCTCAGATGCAGTGACCTGTGTCTCGTATCGCTGATCCGCTAGTCGGCCACGAAGCCAATCTGCTGTTTTCGGTTTCATGATCTTCTCCGTGTTATGACCCGGATCAATAATGCACATCCCTGCCATTAACGCGTCATGTGCCGTGTGGTAATCAATATCTCCGGTTACAATGACATCCGCACCCTTGAAACGTGCAGTGAGCACATAACGACTACCCGAGCCGCCTAGCACAGCCGCTTTCTTGATTCTTTTGTTCAAATCACCGACAACGCGCACATGAGGCACATTTAATTGGGCTTTCACGACCTCTACCAGCTCGCCAAGTGTTTTAGATTCCCGAAGAGGTCCAAGACGTCCTAGGCCAAGTGTACGCCCTTTTAAATCCATTGCATAAAGGTCATATGCCACTTCTTCATAGGGATGCGCTTGTAACATCGCCTGAATGACCTTGCCCCGCAAACTTTGAGGTACAACCGTTTCAATCCGCATTTCTTCCACACGTTCCATCTGCCCCTGTGATCCGATAAAAGGCTGAGTCCCTTCACCAGGTACAAATGTGCCTGTTCCTTCGGTGCTAAAACTGCATTTATTATATTGACCGATACTACCTGCTCCAGCTTCCAAAATCGCCTGCAGTACCTGCTCATGATGCGTCCTAGGCACAAATACCGCCAGCTTGTACAACTGATCTGTGTGCACATCCTCGAGCGCTTCCTTGCTCTCAATGCCAAGCGCCTCAGCCATCCAGTCATTGATACCACCTTCAGCCACGTCGAGATTCGTATGACTGATGTAAACCGCGATGTCATGCTTGATCAGCTTTTCATACAATTTGCCCATAGGCGTATCGGTGCTGAGTGATTTTACGGGACGGAAAATAATCGCATGATGGGCAATAATCAGATTGGCTCCGATCCGAATTGCTTCATCCACAACCTCATTCGTGACATCCAGCGCTACAAGCACATGGGTAATGTCCTTTTGCAGACTTCCCAGCTGCAAGCCAATACGGTCGTCGGGTACTGCCAGATGTTTAGGAGCAAGTTGCTCCATAAATTGAATTACGGTTTGACCTTTGGCAAACATGCCAATACCTCCTTCAAACTCATGATAAGCTGTTCCACCTCTGCTGCTTTGTCCCTGGAAGAATCCTGATCGGACTTGGAGATGGACTGTACCACACTCTGTAATTTAAGTATCTCACTTTCCCATTTGGCAAAAAATACGTCTGTTGCACGGTCCACCAAGTACGGCCCCATACGCAGTAGCAAATCTTCAGTTAACTCCACGTCACCCTGTAACGGGCGAGCACGATATACCTCTTCATTCGTGATTGGGCTGCTCCCTTGCGGCATTGCGGTAATAATTTCATAAATCTTGCCATCCTCTTCAAGAAGTTGCTCAGCCACGACAACCCATTGATGCTGAAGTAGCCAGCGTCGCAAAATATCCTCGCCTACATTGGGTTGCAGAATCAGAAGCTGCACACCTTCCAGTTTGGAGATTCCCCGATCTAAAATGGAGGCGATCAGTGCGCCGCCCATGCCAGCAATGGTAATTACATCAACCTCTCCAGCAGTAATGACATCGAGACCATCTCCACGACGTACCGTGATTTGCGATTGAAGTCCGGCATCACTGACCTGTTTAGAAGCCGCATCATAAGGACCCGGATTGACTTCCCCAGCTATTGCACTCACCGCTTGTCCACTACGGATTGCAGCGACGGGTAGTAAAGCATGGTCTGATCCAATATCCGCCAGCCGACTACCTTCAGGAATTTGGTCATGTATTTGTTGTAATCGATTCGAAAGTTTCATGGGGCACCTACACCATTCATTTAATTTATTGATTTGCATTGCGTAAAGAAAAGCGATAAAATAAAATCCAATCAAACATTTCAAGGATGAATTTCCAAAAGAAAGAAATCTAACCGTTCAAATTAAAACGAAAGGAGACCCCGCCGCCGCCAAAGCGTCTCGCAGAAAGTCTCCCATAGTTTAATTATTCGAGGAAATCCTTAAGTCGTTTGCTTCGACTCGGGTGACGCAATTTACGAAGAGCCTTGGCTTCAATCTGACGAATACGCTCACGAGTAACACCAAAAACTTTTCCAACTTCTTCAAGTGTTCTCGTACGTCCATCGTCCAGACCAAAACGCAGACGAAGAACATTTTCTTCACGCTCCGTCAATGTGTCCAGAACATCTTCTAGTTGCTCTTTCAAAAGCTCATAGGCAGCAGCATCTGCTGGAGCCAATGCTTCCTGGTCCTCGATGAAATCACCCAGATGGGAATCGTCTTCTTCACCAATTGGTGTTTCCAAGGAAACCGGTTCTTGAGCAATTTTTGTAATCTCACGCACTTTTTCTACGCTTAGATCCATCTCCGCAGCGATTTCTTCAGGAGTCGGTTCGCGTCCAAGTTCTTGCAATAGTTGACGGGATACCCGAATCAGCTTATTAATTGTTTCTACCATGTGCACAGGGATACGGATCGTACGTGCTTGGTCAGCAATTGCACGTGTAATCGCCTGACGAATCCACCATGTCGCATACGTACTGAACTTGTAACCCTTTTTATGGTCAAACTTCTCTACCGCTTTAATCAGACCCATGTTACCTTCCTGAATCAGATCAAGGAACAGCATTCCGCGTCCTACATAACGTTTAGCAATACTTACAACGAGACGAAGGTTCGCTTCAGCCAGACGGCGCTTCGCTTCTTCATCCCCGTTTTCAATCCGTTTTGCGAGTTGCACCTCGTCATCAGCTGACAACAAAGGTACACGTCCGATCTCCTTCAGGTACATCCGTACAGGGTCATTAATTTTGATTCCAGGTGGCAAGCTCAGATCATCGTCAAAGTGGAACTCATCGTCGCCATCTCTGCCGCCATTTTCGGAATCCTCGCTAGGACGAAGGGTTACCTCTTCATCATTTTCGTTAACAACATCAATACCGAGGTCACTGAGTTGTTCGTAAAACTCATCCATTTGCTCTGCATCCTGCTCAAACGGAGAAAGTTTCTCAATAATTTCCTTATAGTTGAGTGAAGCTCTTTTCTTACCTGATTCAATCAATTGATCTTTAACCTGATCCAGTGTCAATTCTGTTTCTAGTTCAGTATGCTGATCATTCGCCATAACTCGACTCCCTCCTCCCTAGAAACATCCAAGTCATCCAGACGTTCACTGTCTCTCTAGGGCAATCATCTCAAGTGCAATTTGTGCCGCGCGTACAGAATCACCTGCCCGCTCTGCAGCAATCATTTCTTCCTTTTTTAAATCGTACTGTTTTTTGCGCGGATACTTCAACACTTCCCTGATGCAATCATCGAGCACTTGGACGCTCCATTCACCCGGGCCATCCATCATCGAGATTGAGCTGACCGTCTTTTCCAGACGATCATCATGCAACGAAGACATAAAACGACTTGTATCCGGCGGTTTGCCCTGTGCATAATAGGCATATAGATAAGCAGCAATTGCTGCATGATCATCCAAGTTAAAAGCTTCGCCAAGATGTTCATTTACATACTGAGCTGCTTCATCATCCTGTAACATCCAGGCAATCAGTTTGCGCTCAGCAGCATGGTATGCCGGCAACAGATTGGGTGTAGGCACCTGCCTATTTTGTTGCCTACCATTATTCCACCTTTTCGGGTTATTATCCCCATAATCCTCGTTATTTTTCATCGCTTCCCGTTCCTCGTTACATTCTTGCTTCAATGTTTCGAAAGATACATCGACTTCAGCAGCAAGTTCACGAAGATACACTTCACGCTCTGTTGGTGAGGACAAGGGAGCAATCAATTTCACTGCTTCTTTGGAATAAGCGATTTGTCCGCCGCCTTCTAGCAGTATATGGTTTTTCTTGAGGTTTATAAGCTTAAATTTTGTAGTTGTTACGGCGCCATCAACAATCTGGTTACGGAATCGTTCACCGCCGTGCTTGCGAATAAAATCATCTGGATCAAGTCCATCAGGAATGAGTGCCACCTTAACCTGCAATCCAGCCTCCTCCAAAATGGGGAAGTTTTTCATTGCGGCAGCCTGTCCGGCTCGGTCGCCGTCATAACAGAGGATAACCTCATCACACATGCCCTTGATCATTAAAGCCTGATTCTCCGTAAGCGCCGTTCCCATGGCTGCGACACCATTCTGAACGTCCTGATCCCACGCGGAGATCACATCACCGTAGCCTTCAAACAAAATGACCTGTCTCTGTTTCCGTATTGCATTTTTAGCTTGGTGCAGATTGTAGAGAACACGGCCTTTGTTGAACAACCTGGTTTCTGGCGAGTTCAAATATTTCGGCTGTCCATCCCCCAAGATCCGCCCTGCAAATGCAATCGGCTTGCCACTTCTACCATGGATCGGAAACATGATTCGATCTCTGAACTTGTCCACATATCCTTGACCTTCACTTCGTTCTGACAGAAGTCCGCCTCGTTCCATCTCATCGAGTGGATAAGTGCGCTTCTCCAGAAATTGTACGAGCGTGTCCCAACGATTTGGCGCATAACCAATCTGGAACTGATCAATCAATTTGTCACCAATACCTCGCGAGCGTAAATATTCCATGGCCACTTTGCCATGCTCTGTATTTTTCAACAGAAAATGATACAGCTTCGAGGTAAGCTCATAAGCTTCCAGCAGACGTGCCGTCTCCGGATTTACATGAGCAGATTCACGACCCTGCCAGTCACCCATGGAGATATGACTTTCTTCTGCCATCGTTTTGACAGCCTCGGGAAAGGATAACCCTTCGATTTCCATCCTAAATTTGATGGCATTTCCGCCCGTGCCGCAACCGTAGCAATAGAAAATCTGTTTCTCAGGTGTAACGGTGAACGAAGGCGTCTTCTCGGAATGAAAAGGGCAGAGGCCTTTCATATATTTCCCCTGCTTGGTCAGATGCACAAATCGGCTTACCGTATCGACGATATCATGCTGTTGCAATACCGATTCAATAATACTTTCGGGTATTCCGCCTTGTCCGGTACTCATCTCGGCCACCTTCATCTCTTCTAACACGTAAATATAATTCGATAAACTTACACATTCTCCTGCAAATCTTTCAAAAGTTTTGTCAGTTTATGTTGAAAAATTTCTCGATCATGCTCTGTAAAGGGTTTTGGGCCTTTCCCATAATGCCCTCTGCGCCTAGCTTTGGCCGCAGTATGGCGGGAATCGAGCATAAAATCAATATCTCGATCGTTAAATTCTCGGCCTCTAAAAGATAAAACATAACAACGTTTGCCAAGAGCCAGCGCCGCGAGTCCATAATCCTGCGTAATAACCACATCATATGGCTTAATATGATTCGCGATGTACAGATCTGCGCTCTGATCACTACGATCCACTTGCACGGTTCGTACACCTTCCCCTCCTTGCAACAAATGATCAAAGGAAGAAACAAGTAATACAGGAACCTGAAAGAGACGTGCAGTGTTAGCGATCTCCGTCTTGACCGGGCAAGCATCTCCATCAACTACGATGTGACGTATATTCAATTCACTCAAACCTATACCACCCGGTTTCATAAAATATCTGCATATTGTAATATACGACCTCAGTCATTGAAAATCCTTCTGAGTCTAATGGAGAAAAAACAGAGGCTAAAAATACGGAGCGGTTGTCCAAATCATTGAGCAACCCGTTCCGTATATTTATACCCTCATATTTCGTTCTTTAATACTGTATTTATGTTTTGCTGAATTGTACAAAGATAATCATTGAACTGCAGTACTTATCCAACCAGTTTGGAGAAATCAGCAAAGCCTTTCAAATCTTGATCTATGGCAGCAAGAAGAGCCAGTCGATTCGCACGTACCGCTTCATCTTCGGCCATGACCATAACAGAATCAAAGAACACCGTGATGGCTTCCTTCCATGCTGAAGCGATAGCCAAAGCTTCTGAAGCGTTATGTTTGGACAATGCATCGCGATAGGTTTCGTTCGTTTGATTCCAGGCATCAAATAGCTGACGCTCTCCATCTTCTACAAATAGTTCAGGATGTACCGAAGCGTTCGATGCTTTGCTAGCCAAGTTTCCTACACGGTTGAACGATTCCAGTGTTGTTTTGAATTCTTCCGCTTCCAGTACGGCTTTCATCAACGCTTCACCTTTAGGAACGATTGCACTAATATCATCGAATCCGGAAGCAATCACTGCATCAACAACGTCATAACGAACCGTTTCCGACAGCAATTTTTTCACACGCAATGCGAAGAAGTCCTGTAAATCTTTACGCACCTCTGCATCTGCACGTTTCAACAGATTCATCTGAGCGTGAACTTCAAGTGCTGCGCCGAAGACATCAGACAAGGTCAGCGGAAGTTGATGATCCAGCAAAATTTGTACAATACCTGCTGCCTGGCGTCGAAGTGCGTACGGATCCTGAGAACCTGTAGGAATAATATTAATAGAGAAACATCCTACAATTGTATCCATTTTATCTGCCGCACTAACAATCGCACCCACAAGAGATGCAGGAGATTGATCACCAGCAAAACGAGGTTGATAATGCTCGAATACAGCCTTAGCAACTTCTTCTTTTTCACCAGCTTTATGAGCGTAATCCTCACCCATCACACCTTGCAACTCAGGGAATTCGCCAACCATCAGCGTAACCAGATCGAACTTGCAGATATCTGCGGACCGGCTAACCGATTCAGCCACATCACCAGATACTTGCAATTTCGTAGCCAGGCTGTCAGCAATTTTGCGAATGCGGCGAACCTTATCTCCCACTGTGCCAAGTTCTTCTTGGAATACGATGCTTTCAAGTTTGGACAATGCGTCCTTAATCTCCAGCTTCTGATCTTCCTCATAAAAGAATTTTGCATCTGACAGACGGGCACGCAGCACCTTCTCGTTTCCTTTGGCGATAACATCAAGGGAATCAGCGCCCCCGTTACGAACCGTAACAAAGTAAGGCAACAGCTGACCTTCCTGATTCAACACAGGGAAGTAACGTTGATGCTCACGCATTGAAGTAATCAAAACTTCCTGCGGAATGTTCAAGAACGAGGAATCAAATGTACCAAACAGTACGGTTGGTGTTTCGACAAGGAATAGTACCTCTTCAAGCAAATCTTCTTTGATTGCAATATTCCAGTTTTTCTCGGCAGCCAGCGCCTCAATCTGGGATACAATCATCTGCTCACGTTCAGAAATATCTGCAATGACATGCTGAGCACGAAGCACATCTACGTACACCGAAGGCTCAGATACCACAGCTTCATTGCCCAGGAAACGATGCCCACGAGTTACGTTACCCGCTTTTACACCCGTTACTTCAAGATCAATCACTTCCGTGCCAAACAATGCAACAATCCAGCGAATAGGACGAACAAATTTGAAATCGTAGGACGCCCAGCGCATAAATTTCGGGAAAGTCATTGCGTGTAATACGGATAACAAACCTTCGCCAATAACGGATGCTGTCTCTACACCTTTGCTACTTTTCGTTGCATAAATGTATTCAACACCGTTCAGTTCTTTGAAGGTAAATTGATCAGGCTCAACACCTTGACTGCGTGCAAATCCGAGTGCTGCTTTGCTCCAGTTACCGCTGTCATCCAGCGCTATTTTGCGGGAAGGCCCCTTTACCTCTTCTTCCACATCTTCCTGTTTGTCGGCTACGTTCTGAATCAGAACGGCTAGACGGCGTGGTGTCGCGTAAGCCTGCACTTCACCATAGGCAATACGGGATGAATCAAGCCATTTCACAATGCGTTCCTGAAGTTGTGCGATAGCTGCGCGCATAAAACGAGCAGGCACTTCTTCCAGACCAATCTCAAACAACAGATCCTTAGACATTCTCGGCTCCCCCTTTCTTGATTAGCGGGAAGCCCAGCTTCTCACGCTCTTCCACATATGTTGCTGCCACTTGACGAGCAAGGTTGCGGACACGGGTAATGTACCCTGTGCGTTCTGTAACACTGATCGCCCCGCGCGCATCGAGCAAGTTGAACGTATGGGAACACTTCAACACATAGTCATATGCCGGGAATACCAAGTGCTGTGCCATCGCTTTGTTCGCTTCTTCTTCATACATATTAAAAAGGGTAAATAGCATCTTTACGTCAGAGATTTCAAATGTATACTTGGAATGCTCATATTCAGGTTGACGGAATACGTCGCCATAGGCAATACCTTCGACCCATTCAAGATCAAATACATTTTCTTTTTCCTGTATGTAAGAAGCAAGACGCTCCATACCATACGTGATCTCCACTGCTACTGGATTCGTTTCGATTCCACCGACCTGCTGGAAATACGTAAATTGCGTAATCTCCATCCCGTCAAGCCACACTTCCCAACCAAGACCTGCACAACCAAGCGAAGGGTTCTCCCAGTTGTCTTCAACAAACCGGATATCATGCTTGAGCGGATCAATTCCCAGACGATTCAAACTTTCCAAGTAGATTTCCTGGATATTATCCGGAGAAGGCTTGATAATGACCTGGAACTGGTGATGCTGATACAACCGGTTAGGGTTCTCGCCATAACGTCCATCGGATGGACGGCGGGAAGGCTCAACATAAGCCACTTTCCAAGGCTCTGGTCCAAGTGAACGTAAAAAGGTCATCGGGTTCATCGTGCCTGCCCCTTTTTCCGTATCATATGGCTGAACGATAATACAGTTATGCTCGGCCCAGAATTGTTGCAGCGTCAAGATCATCTGCTGAAAATTCATAATCATGCTCCTTTTCGGGTAGTTTGTTAGCAAGCATAGGAGGTGTGCAGGCAATAATAAATAGCCCTCGCCCCACTACGCCTGATGTACAGACGTAGGGACGAGAGCTATTCCCGCGGTTCCACCCTACTTGGCCTGAGTCAAACAAATCCTTGTCTGATCCCGGCCCACTTTTCCGTGTCCATTCATGCTCCCGAGTGCCCTGTTCACAAACCGATTCAATCAGGCTCTCACCATCCCTGACTCGCTTATCATTGATGCACAAGCAAATTATCAGCTCATACGTGTATCAATCATATTTTAAATCGAGTTTCCTACTTTCTCGTTCAATGCATGTCTCCAAAAAGAGAATTTATATTTCATAATATATAAATTTAAAGATGAAGTCAATAACTATTTTCAAGTGTGACCACAGTTCAAATCCCGTACTTTTCCATTTGATCCAGGAAAGAACGGGACTTGAGATGCAAACCTAACTGGTGATCCATGAAGGCACGCATTATTTTTTTAATTTCATTACGGGTAGAGTCACTTACCGATATATTTCCCAACCGCTGTAGATCCAGCTGTACAAACAACCGAAGCAACTTTAAAGTCTTTGGACTAACGGACATCGCTGGCGGATCAAAATGTTTACATGCCCTGCATAAGACACCACCAAGTCTGGGGCTGATAAATAACTGCTCATCCGGCCGCTCTTGGTTGCACGAGATACACTCATCCAGCTGTGGTCCGTAACCAGCTGCCTGTAATATTTTCATCTCATACAGACTTATAATGACTAACGGATCTTTATCTTCTTTCAAAGCCTGCAAACAGGCTTTTAGTTGCTTGAACCAAAACGCTCCCGTCTCTTCATCCTGAAGCACTCGATCGAGCAGTTCACATGCATAGGAAGCATAAGCCGCCTTCACCAAATCTTCCCTGAGCTCATGATTGGATTCGATAATTTCTCCAGCATTCAGTGTACCGAGACCTGTGTTGCGAAAATAAACATATTGACCATAAGTAAAGGGCTGCACCAGTGCAGCATGCCGACTTTTGGGCTTTTTGGCACCCCGAACGAGTACACCCGCTTTTCCACCACTTTCAGTGCAAAGCGTTACAATTTTATTTCCCTCACCGTAGTCCATGCTGCGGATGACAATGCCTTCCACCCTATATAACATGCCTCGTCACCTAACCATTCCTGAATCAGCTCTTTATTCTTTCGCTTCTTCATCTTCACTCACTTCCCTTGCAGTGTCTGACTCCTGTCCTGACGAGTTACACGTCTCGGTATATAACAAATAGGATTCTACATCCCCTGTCATTGAAAATACCTTCCATGAAAAATCCCGCATCGGAAATTCATCCTCTCTTCGGAAATGACGTCTGGTTATACCCGATAGGATGGAGTCCTGCAAGGAAAACTATGTGTTGCAATTAATGGATAAACATTAAGCTGATATTACATTACGTAGTAACGACTACTCTCGTCCGAAACCAAGGTCACGCAAAACGCGATCCTGATTTCTCCAGTCTTTTTTCACTTTAACCCACAGATCCATAAAAATTCTGGAGCCAAGCAGATTTTGGATATCTTGACGAGCACGCTTACCTACTTCTTTGAGCAACGCCCCTTGCTTGCCGATAATGATCCCTTTTTGTGAATCACGTTCTACAAAGATGACTGCGGATATATAAACGACACCATTATCCTGAACTTTCATATCTTCTATCGTCACGGCAATGGAGTGAGGCACTTCTTCACGTGTCATTTGCAAAATTTTCTCACGAATAAGCTCTGCGCAGACAAACTGCTCAGGGTGATCCGTCACTTGGTCTTCAGGGTAGTACTGAGGCCCTTCCGGCAAGTACTTACCGATTTGCTCCAGTAGCGTGCTCACATTGCTACCAAGCATAGCTGAGACAGGCACAATTTCTGCAAAATCATGCAGTTTGCGATATTCCTCAATCAGTGGCAGCAACGCCTCCGGTGCAATTTTGTCGATTTTATTCATGACCAAAATGACAGGTGTCCGTACACTTTTCAGTTGTTCCGCAATGTATCGATCTCCGCCCCCCATACCTTCAGATGCATCGATCAGGAATAAGGCAGCTTCAACCTCACCAAGTGTGTTCAATGCTGTTTCATTCATGTAATCCCCGAGCTTGGATTGACGTTTGTGAATACCCGGCGTGTCCAGGAATACGATTTGTTGTTCTTCGGATGTGTAAACCCCATGAATTTTGTTACGCGTGGTTTGCGGCTTGTCAGACATAATTGCAATTTTCTGGCCAATCACCTGATTCATTAAAGTAGACTTACCCACGTTAGGACGTCCAATAATTGCAACGAATCCGGATTTAAATGCTTGTTTTTTCATATGTTCCTCCTCAGGCGCCTAGGCCTGAAATTTTATTTTTTGGCAGAGTTCAGATCTGAGGGACCAAACGCCCATGGTAGCAATTCAGCAACTGTTGTTTCTAACAAGTCACCTTTTAAATTACCCAAAATGACTTTCATGTCTGGTTCACACAATTCATACATCACTTGACGACATACACCACAAGGGGCAATCGGCCCTTCGGTATCTCCCACGATAGCCATCGCTTTGAAACTGCGTGGCTTATGCCCCCCGGCAATAGCACTGAACATCGCGGTACGCTCAGCACAATTACCCGGTGTATATGCTGCATTTTCAATGTTGCAACCATGGTGCACATGTCCTTCGCTATCCAGCAAAGCTGCGCCTACCCCAAAATGGGAATATGGCGTGTACGCCTTTGTACGTGCCTTTATTGCTTCCTGCATTAACAAACCATTGTCCATTTATTTTTCTCTCCCTTAGGGTGTGTGTAAAGGTGCGCTCTTGAGTTAAGTTGATTAAAACCATTTGATTACAGTGGGTCACTCCGATGACAGAATAACCTTTCGATCGCTGTTATCCCCGGATTTTTTCAATCACTTTTCCCAAAGTGAAAATCCGATGATAAAGGCGAGCGCTTCGCTTCTTCAGGTTTTTTCTGTCCTCTCCGTTATCGTGTAATCTCTGGGAAACCAACTTAAAGGCAGAGGCACACCTTATTGGTGGTGTGCAATTAAACTTTAAACCATTTGATTACAGTGGGTCACTTCGATGACAGAATAACCTTCCGATCGCTGTTATCCTCGGATTTTTTCGATCACTTTTTCCAAAGTGAAAATCCGAGGATAAAGGCGAGCGCTTCGCTTCTCCAGGTTTTTTCTGTCCTCTCCGTTATCGTGTAATCTCTAGGAAACCAACTTAAAAGCAGAAGCACACTTTTATTGGTGGTGTGCAATTAAAACATTCAAACCTTAAGATTACACTGGGGCACTCCGATGACAGAATAACCTTCCGATCGCTGTTATCCCAACAAAACTCTCAACCAAGCAAGCACTGGTTTGAGAAAAACAATACATCCTATGATCACAGCGAACACCGCAGCCAGTAAAACTGCTCCAGCCGCGGTGTCTTTTGCCGCTTTTGCGAGCGGATGAATATCAGGCTGGGCCAAATCAACCGCGGCTTCTACGGCTGTGTTCATCAATTCAGTGACCAGCACCATAAATACAGCTGTCAACACAAACATCCAGTCCGTTCTGGAGATGTGGAAAAAAAATCCGGCTGCGCACATCAAAATAGCTACTCCTGTGTGAACTCTAACATTCCGCTGCGTACGCAAGCCGTAAGCAATTCCTTCCAGAGCGTTGAGAAATACAAGACCCCAGGAGCGCCTCTTCATTATCGTGTCAACCCGGCTTGAGCAAGAACAGCTTCCTGTTTGCCCATCATCTCTGCCTCACTTGCTTCATCCTGATGGTCATAACCAAGGAGATGCAAGAAACCATGAACAAACAGGAATCCAAGCTCACGCTCAAAAGAGTGTCCATACTCCTCACTCTGCAATATCGTCCGCGGAACAGAAATGATGATGTCTCCAAGGACATCTGGCATTTCTTCCATTTCCTCGTCCTCATCAAGCTCGTAAATAATGTCGAGCTCTTCATCCACCGATTCGTTCATCGCAAAAGACAATACGTCTGTAGGACGGTCGATACCACGATAATCACGGTTCAGTTCGTGAATCTGCTCATCATCAACAAACGTGAGCGCAACTTCTCCTTCCGTGATTCCTTCAGCTTCACCTGCGAGAGTCAACAATTGCTCCAGCATCGCGATCATCGGTTCTGTAATTTCTTTATCCTGTTGTTCATTATTCCATGCGAGGTTAAGACTCATTCTTTCATAACTCCTGTCTGCTCGTAATATTGATTAACCGGCTTCAGGTGCGGTCGGTTTAGGTTTCTTGATCTCTTCCGGATACTCGATTCTGGAGTGGAAAATGCCCATGACCGTTTCCTTTAATGTTTTGGCCACGATATCCAGCTCACGCATCGTAAGGTCACAATCGTTAAACTGATGATCATCCAGGCGACCTTTGATAATTTTTTCAATCATAGACTCTACCTGCTCCACCGTAGGCTTGCGTAACGAACGAACGGCCGCTTCAACACTGTCGGCAATCCCTACAATAGCAGACTCCTTCGATTGTGCTTTCGGTCCCGGATAACGAAAATCTTCATCCGTGAAATCCGGTTCAATCCCCGCTTCTTCCGCCTGACGCAGCGCCTTGTGGTAGAAGTAATGGAGGAATGTAGTACCATGATGTTGTTCGGCAATATCCCGTATCGGCTTCGGTAGCTTATAGTCCTTCTGCATCTCAACGCCATCCCGCGCATGCGCAACGATAATGGACTTACTTAGTTTGGGATCAATCGAATCATGCGGATTCTCCATGTTGTTTTGGTTCTCAATAAAATAGATAGGCCGCTTGGTCTTCCCGATATCATGATAATACGACCCTACGCGACAGAGCAATCCATTGGCACCTATAGCCTCGGCAGCCGCTTCGGATAGATTGCCAACCATAACGCTATGGTGATACGTACCCGGTGTCTCTGTAAGCAGCTTGCGAAGTAATGGATGATTCGGATTCGAAAGCTCAACCAGTTTAAGTGCGGATAGAATGCCAAACGACGTTTCAAAAAACGGCATCAGCCCGATAACCAGAATAGCTGTCAGTACCCCGCCTGCAAATGCGTATCCGATGCCGTACAGCGTTGTTGTTCTGTTCCAGTCCCCTGTATCAATTAAAGCCAGTGTAAAGACAGCCAGAGATCCGAACAGACAGACCATGATAGCTCCTTTTAAGATGGTTGACCGCTGGCTCGCTCGGTGCGTTGCAAAAATTGCCACAAACGAAACGACAACTGCAAAGAAGCCAAGTTCAAAGTCAAAAAGCTGACCCTGGTGTGTATTCAAAATAATGCTGGACAGCATACCGATAAGAATCGAGCACACAAATGCAAGGGATGTATCCAGTAATAGCGCGATCAGCATCGCTCCGACAGCCACCGGTGCTAGAAACCCAATAAATGGTCGTTCATTGGTCTGAATTAAGGCTGTCACATGCATGACAACAATTGAAATAATAAAGATGAGAACAAGCATAAGCAGTTGGGCATTATTATATTTGAAATGTGTTCCACTGCCTTGCTGAATAAACATTAAAATCGCTGCCGACAGCATACAGGAGAACAAAAGCAATCCCAGCTGCGGCCAGTAGTTGACTTCGTTTTTCAGCAAATCATTTTCATTAAGCAGCGCATACATTTCAGGGGTAATCATCTCCCCTTTAGATACAAGCGCGTCCCCTTGCTTGATAAACACCGTCGGTGTATTCTCACGAGCTTGGACCTTCGCTTCCTTGGTACCCTCTTCATCATAGAAACGGTTAGCCGTTACCACCAGCCGCGTAAGTTCTTGTACCACTTCACGCTGCGTACGTTTGCTAAGCGAGCTTGCGCTGACCATCTCCGCCACTTTCGCCCGTGCAGTTGTAGCCTCGCTAACCTGATCTGTCATCAATCTCGCCACAATGTCTCGTGCAACAGGTTTCATTTCCTGAATATCATCTGAAGTCAGACGTGAGATTTTGATATACGTTTCTTCAGGAATACGGTAACTTTGTTCCTGTACGACGTTTCGGATCTCTTCCAGTAAAGTGTCGGAGTATGTACCTGTTTTCCGATTGTTATTAATATAGTTAGACACAAAGTCTTTCTGACGTTGCGGGATCTCATCCCGATAGATATCAATCTTATCCTGGCTTGAGATCTGGTCGTCCTGATTCAAACGGTCAATGCGATCCAGTAGCGTTGTCATCAGGTTTTCGTTACGCATCTGCACGATCTGATATATTGGCTGCACACGTTCGGCCGCTTCTTCCTGTGCTTTCAGTGTAGCCTTGTTATTCGGAATCTGCATTGGCGCAACAATGTCTACCTCACTGCGAGTGCCTTCCTGAATGTCGTAGCGCTCAGGTAACAGTTTGGAAGAAAGACTCACGTAAAAGAGGATCACTAAAAACAAAAAGAGAAGATAGCGCGCCCACACGCTATACTTCCATCCTGTCGCTCTATTTTGAAAAGATTTGCCTTTTGACATTTCTTTCGAGGTCACTTTAGACAATCCCTTTCTATGCTTGATTTTCTGCGGCGTGGTTGTAAGCCACAATGATTTTCTGGACGAGGGAGTGACGCACGACATCCTGTTCGGCGAAATGCACGAATCCAATTTCCTGAACTTCACCCAGGATCGTACTCGCTTCCACAAGTCCTGATTTTTTGCCACGCGGTAAATCAATCTGTGTCACATCTCCGGTGATGACCATCTTGGAACCAAACCCAAGACGGGTTAAAAACATTTTCATCTGTTCAGGCGTTGTGTTCTGTGCCTCATCCAGAATGATAAAGGAATCATCGAGCGTACGCCCACGCATATAGGCCAGGGGAGCGATTTCAATTAATCCGCGTTCTAGAGCCTTAGCCGTCTGTTCTTGTCCCATAACGTCGTATAGAGCGTCATACAGAGGTCTTAGGTACGGATCTACTTTCTCCTGCAGATCACCTGGCAGGAAACCCAGACTTTCGCCCGCTTCGACCGCAGGCCGTGTAAGCACAATGCGTTTGGCACTACCCTCTTTGAGAGCGGCTACAGCCAGCACAACAGCCAGATACGTTTTACCGGTTCCGGCAGGACCAATCCCGAATACAATATCCCGTTTTTTAATCGTGGTTACGTAATGTTTCTGTCCAATCGTTTTTACACGAATTGGTTTACCACGGTATGTCGTCGTAATTTCACCTTTAAACAGATCCAGCAGCTGATCCGCACGCAAATCTTTAGCAAGCTCTATCGCATATTGGACATCTCTTTCAGTCAACACATACCCATTGCGAATCAATTGCAGTAATACATCAAATAGTTGTTCAAGTGATTCCACCTGTTGCACAGTACCAAAGATATTAATCTCTGCTTCGCGTGAAGCGATCTGGGCTGGAATCTCGGATTCAATCAGTTTCAGAAAAATATCTTGGGGTCCAAACAGAGATTGCCCCTCTCCCGCACTTTGGAGCGAGATTTGTATACTGCGTGTTTGCTCTGACAAATATCCTCATTCTCCTTGACTATGGACTAACGGAAGTTCTTCCGCGATGCTTTCTTCCACTTCAAATAATACTTTCATATAAACTTTACCATTCTCTTTCTTCTCATGCAAAATTTTTTCACTTAAAATTTTTGTGCCTTTACCGTTTTTGGCTAAAATATCATTTCTTGCCCCTTCCAATCCCTTCGTTTTAGCCCAATCCACACCTTGCTCTTCCTGATGGAAATTCGTTTCCATATCCTTTTCCGTCATCCATCCCATCGGCAAGGTAAATGAACGCCAGGTCAGAGGTTTGTGATACGTATCCGTGTCATATGAACTAAAAGGAGTTTTTCCGTACCCCCATAATTGAATTGCCCAATCTCCCAGCACCACGTAAAACCGCTCTTTGCTTTCTCCAGTCATCGTCTGATGTTTCTGAATCAAGGGAACCTGTATATCATATTCCCGCCAGACCATACCCCGGACTTCGCCTTTGGCAACAATCGTTTTTGTATTTTCCTCATCACCCAGAATGCCTGAGATCAGCACTTGTCCTTTCTTTACACGCGCGTTCTTCTGTACTACGGGACGTCCTTGTTCAGCATAGATCTGAGTGACCACCGCATCTGATTTACTGATGAGATGTCTTGGATTCAGTAGAGGCTCGCGCTTAGGCTGTGCTGACTCAACGACCTGGATCGTAACCCTTGTCCCCTCTTTCGTTACGCCAATCCAGGTCACATCGGGCAATGCCAGCGCCAGCTGTCTGGAGAGCTTGTCCTGACTTTTCATTCGAAACCCCCATTGAAAGGGGTAGATGCCTTCTTTTTTAGCCGCGGCCAGCACTTCGTCTGTCGGAATCGTTACATTCCCTTTCACTTCTACATTCCAGATCATAGACGATAGCGCAAATAATGCCGCTACAAAGAACAGCATGCCCCCTACAAAAAACTTTCTGCGAAACAGACGAGCCAGAAAAAAAGGAAAACCGCTACGGTGCATAATTTTCACTCTGCAGCCTGTCCCTTTTACAATAGGACGCAGTCTGAAAAAATGCGGAAGCAAAATGCTCATCTCCGCCTGACGTCCATCCTGTGCACGTAGATCCCATACACTCAGTCTCTGCTCCGTTATCGTATTAATTAATGTCTCGATATCTCCGCCTGTCACTTTGATCCGCACGGCTCCACGCAATTTATACAGACTAGGCTGCTTCATCCGTTCCCCTCCACTCCATTCATATGAATATCCAGAATCGTACCTTCTATAGCTACTTCATCTGGCAAAATGTTACGTATGACCAAAGCGTTACCTCTAATCTCCAATTGACCTTGTGAAAGAGCCAGTACGATGCGATCCGGCGTGAAATGGATGACACCGCGATGATTCTCTATATACAGTTGCTTACTGCCGATCAGGGTTAACCGTGGCATATCATAAAGCACATCCTGCGGCAGATCCAGCACCTCACTGGTCCATCTGCGCAGCTTGCGGCTGATCCGGGTCATTCGAAGGTCTTCCCCCTTCCTCTACAGTTCAACTTATGCGCAAATTCAGGAAATTATGAAGAATTGGTGAGCGGTTACGTACATATTTTGCTGAAAATAAAGGCATACGAAAAAAGCCTTTTCTGGAGGCTTTATGCTCCCAGAAAAGGCTTCGTTCTATTTTAAAACGGGCGAATCGCTTATCGTCTTTATTCTCACTTACTTTTACAACTTCCCTCTCGTTCCAAAAGGTTGCTTCGAACGAGGAGAACCCAGTACCTCCGCCCAAAGCACTCCCGTACGAATCTCCTCTTGACGAAGAAGAGAGGGCACTGAATCCGTTGTATCTGCCTCTTCTATACTTGAATTCGATACAGATGGAGAAGTCGCTGAAGAAATACGATTCAGTCTGTCCTGTATCATACGTTGCTGCTCTTCCATCAATCTCATCTGCTCATCTACCGAACTCCGCATGCTATCCAGTGATTGGTCACCTCTAAACTCATCTCCTGGACTAGAGGATGTTGCTGGTTCAGAGTACGGCTGGTCATACCGTTCGTCGTAACGCTCATCATATTGCTCCTCATAACGGCGTTCATCCGGTCTGGATGACTGTTGCTGAGAGTCATTTTCTGAGCGACGATTCGCATCTTCGCCACCGCCAAATGTGGGCATCCCGTTACCAGGACGCTTCTGATTCGGTTTTGCAGACTTCCCAAGCTTTCCGAGGAATGAAAAGAGGGCAAAAGCAATAACTGCTACAACATAGAGATTGTTAAATATCCATTCAAATAGGCTCATTTACATTCACCGCCTATCTTCCGTTTTTGGAATCACCCTGATCATTGGAATTCGAACTTTCAGCAGGTTTCCCCAAAGTGTTACGCATCTGAGTATCCGCTTCAATGTTTTTCAGGTTCATATAGTCCATTACGCCAATTTTGCCACTACGAAGCGCTTCGGACATGGCGAGTGGTACTTGGGACTCGGACTCAACGACACGCGCTCTCATCTCAACAACGCGCGCTTTCATCTCTTGTTCTTGTGCTACGGCCATCGCACGACGCTCTTCCGCTTTTGCTTGCGCAATACGTTTATCTGCTTCCGCCTGCTCGGTTTGCAAGAAGGCACCAATGTTTTTACCTACGTCTACGTCCGCAATATCAATAGACAGGATTTCAAATGCAGTACCTGCATCCAATCCTTTGGACAATACAGTACGAGAGATCAAATCCGGATTTTCCAAGACATCTTTGTGAGAGTTCGAAGAACCGTTCGTACTTACAATACCTTCGCCGACACGAGCAATAATCGTTTCTTCACCAGCACCACCGACGAGGCGATCAATGTTGGCACGAACCGTAACTCGTGCTCTAACTTTAACTTCGATACCGTCTTTGGCAACGGCAGATACGATTGGTGTTTCGATAACACGTGGGTTAACACTCATTTGCACGGCTTGCAATACGTCACGGCCTGCCAGGTCAATCGCAGCAGCACGTTCGAATTCGAGTGGAATGTTTGCACGTTGCGCAGCAATCAAAGCATTAACAACGCGGTCAACGTTACCACCAGCTAGGAAGTGACTTTCCAGTTGGTTAATATTTAAACCAAGACCTGCTTTTGTTGCTTTGATCAACGGGTTAACAATTCGACTTGGTGTTACACGTCTCAATCTCATCGCCACCAGCGTAATGATACCTACACGTACGCCGGATGCAATGGCCGAAATCCAGAGCATAACCGGGAAAAAGCTGAAAAAGACGCTCAGTACGATAATAGCCAGCACCGCGATGAGCAAAATCGTGATCATTGGATCCATAGATTTAATTCCTCCGTTTGCAATATGTTTTTTGTAAAAGAGAGCATCAGAAATGACGCTGATTAATCCGCTGCTGAAACATTACTCCACCACATTGCCCGCAGCTTGGCAAAAGGTTATGTACTTTGCCGAAGCGATATCATCACTCCGGCAAACGCAGAATTACACCGGCAAAGCCTGTTGTACGACAATCCGGGAACCTTCCGCTTTGATGACAATTACGGGTGTATCCACAGGAATAAATGCACCATCTGTGACCACATCGACACGTTCACCATCAAACATCGCCGTTCCTGCTGGACGAAGAGGTGTCAGACTGATGCCTTGCAAGCCGATCAGCTCTTTACGCTCTGCCGCCGAGGAGTATCCTCGATCAGCTGATAACTTATCGCTTAATATGAATCGATTCCATATTCCTCGATCCTTAAAGACTACAGCGATAATTGCGATTACGACCAGTGCAGCTCCAAAAGCAATTCCCAAGGACACGAATGCATCACTTGTGTCGTAAGCCGCCCTGACAACCCCGGCCACCAGCGCAATGGAACCCAAAATGCCCAGGATACCAAAACTCGGGATAAACATCTCCAGAATCATCATGACAAGTCCGACCGTAAATAATACCCATGTCTCAGCCCCTGCAAACCCCGCAATGTAGTTTCCAGAGAAATAAAGCACAAAACATACAATCCCAACGATTCCCGGAACGCCAAACCCAGGCACAATCAGTTCAATAATGACACCGGCAATACCAAGGAACAGCAGTATGGTCATCACAATTGGATTGGTCAAAAAGGTAGAAATATTCTCTGCAGCAGTGCGTTCCAATTTGAACACATCTCCTTGACTATACCCAAGCCATGTTGCTGCTTCTTCAGGTGTATTGCTGATATGGTCTGCATAACCCACTTTCAGCGCTTCCTCAGCAGAGAGAGCAATAATTTCACCTTTTTGTTTGGTTTTATTGATCTCCGGCATCTCTACAACCATATTGACGTCAGTCATGCCAGCTGCGATCTCGCCATCACGGCCGCTCTTCTCTGCCGCTCCTTGCATTTTGCTCTTCCAGAATGCAACCAGCTTGGGATCGTCAACATGTTTGCCTGTGCTGTCTACCATGGCGGCAGCACCAATCATGCTGCCTGGTGACATTACGATCTTATCTGCATTTAGCGCAAGAAAACTCCCTGCCGATGCAGCATCGCCCCGAACAAATGCCAACGTTTCGATAGGGCTGTCTTTAATCATCGTGCCTAGCGCATCTGCAGTATCCACACGGCCTCCAGGCGTATTGATATCAAGAATGATCAAACCAGCATTCATTTCCTCTGCTTCCTTGAACCCACGCTCCATGAATTTGCCTAATCCCTGCTCGATTGGTTTATCCACCGGAATTACGTATACGGCGCCGTTTTTCTCAGCTGCATGTGCTGACGGTATTCCAATCCAGACAGGAAGTAAAAGCGTCAGCAGCATCAAGAGCATCATTGACCCCGTAAGCTTCTTCCGGCGCTTTCCCCTCACATTAGTCCCCCCTTTTCCAATAATGTTATACTGTCCAGCTTATGGTATTTATTACGTACAATGCAACATTACGTTTCAAAAACTTAAAATTATATTTGAATACTCCAGCAAATGCAAGAAATATATATCCAAAATCATGTTTTATAACCAATATTTATAATCTTTATGTACATTCGATGAGAAGTGGATAAGAGCAATCTAAATAAAAGTGCCTCCTATTTAGAATTTTATATGACTATTTATCTGCCATCTTTTTAAAACCTCGCTCTCAAAAGAGCTATTCCGCAGTCTCACGTGTCGATGAACAGGTAATGAACTGAGATGGGATAGGAAGAGATAGAATGGAGCATGAAAAAACACCCCCTGACAAGTCAGGAGGTGTTTATTGAATTTGCTTTATTGCAGAAATTGTTGAACTGCTTGATTAACCAGTTTGCCGTCCGCTTTGCCTTTAACTTTCGGCATAAGGGCCGCCATCACTTTCCCCATCTCGGCTTTCGAAGAAGCACCGGTTTCCTGGATGGTCTGCTGTACAATAACTTTAATTTCTTCTTCGGTAAGCTGTGCAGGAAGATACTGGATAAGTATTTCAATTTCCGCTTCGGCATTTGCCGCGAGTTCTTCGCGACCTGCTTTGCCAAATTCTTGGAGGGCATCTTTGCGCTGTTTGATTTCACGACTCAGGATATCAAGCACTTCGTTGTCATCCAAATCTCTTTTCAAATCTATTTCAAGATTCTTGATCGTCGAACGAATCAACCGAATGGTGGAGAGTCTGAACTTGTCCTTACTCTTCATCGCTTGCTTCATATCTTCGTTCAATCGTTCGCTAAGATTCATGTAGTTAAAATCCTCCTAAAACTTTCTCTTACGAGCAGCCTCGGACTTTTTCTTGCGCTTTACGCTTGGCTTCTCATAATGCTTACGTTTCTTCACCTCAGCCAAGACGCCATCTTTAGCGATGGAACGTTTAAAACGGCGAAGTGCAGCATCAATAGTCTCGTTTTTGCGAACTTTAGTTTCAGACACCAGTTTTCCCTCCCTCCGACCAGACCGTCCAAGAGCAATAACACGGTTCATCATCTTTCATTATAGGCGAAAGGCAATAAAAGTGTCAACCTTAACGTGATCCCTTAATATTAGCTGAGCTACAGCAATTTATCAAGTGCAAAAACAATATTGCAACCTGAGTGCATCATATCGTGATCTTATTGGTGTGAATCAGACAAACTTGTGAGCGCCCCAAGTCTGGTTCCGCCCAGCAAATGGTAGTGCAAATGGTGCACCGTCTGCTCGCCATCTTGGCCGCAATTGTTAATCAGGCGGTATCCAGATTGTTGCACGCCGAGCCGATTGGCAGCCTCCTGTGCAGCCATATGGATTTCTCCGATCAAGAGCATATCCTCTGCGGTTACATCATTCATGGAAGCGATATGTTTCTTCGGAACAATCAACACATGGGTCGGTGCCGCAGGATGAATATCGTGAAATACGACTACATGATCGTTTTCCAGTACTTTGTTGGAGGGAATGGTGCCCTCTACAATTTTGCAAAATAAGCAATCCATCGTACAATCCCTCCTTCCTATGAGTTCAAATTATGTATACTCCTATATCATACTAAAAGTAAAATCGTACGTCCAATGCCTGGTAGATAACTTCTTTCCTCTCTGTAATCATCTGTAAAAGAAAAAGCCACACCTGAAGGCAGGGGTATCCCATTGCCGAGGTATGACCGTGATTGTATTATGATTTCTTTGATACGGATTAAAAAGGAATTTAAACCATTTTAATAGTACGGCAGTAAGGTTAACGCCGTCAGGGCAAATAAAGGCAGAACCAGCCTGTTGAAGCGTCTGCGGCCATATCCATAATAAGGGTAAGGAGCAGGGTACCCGTATCCAGGATAAAATCCACGAGCAGTTGTCGCCGGATACTGAACCATCGGCATCATATTTGGAGCTCCATTTGCATGGCCTGCCATGACTTCATTGCCAACCGGAACAGCCAAATAAATCATCTCATCATCCACGTTCTCTACAATGCCATCATAATGTGAACCATCATTCATCTGAATACATACATAACGATGGATATGATCCTTACACAGTTTCTTTGCCGTACTTTTATCCATACCTAATCGCCTCCCAGTTCAGCTCTTCTTCACCCTTCATCCTATTCAACTCTGGGCGGATTGACACTGTGTTAAAGACGATTTGAAAAAGAATGAAAAAGAAGCCCCTCGTGAGCGGCCTTCCGAAGAAGTCCGGCTACGCGGACATCTATACAGGAAGGTTCCTGAACAGATGTCCGTCGGGGGGCTTAAAACAAGTTTGTCGGCTTAGCTGTAGTATAACAGCAGGTTGAACCTGTATCTGTGATGAAACTCACTTGTTATCGTGAGATATCAAAAAAAGAAATATTTTTACAAATGAATTATTTATTAACTTCCTGGACTCATAAGTTTTCCATTACAACCCTGGAGCCTGTACCCGCATCACCAGCCGGAATCACGACCAGTTTGCGTTGCAAACGTGCACGCAGTTCAGGAACGTGACTGATGATACCCACAGCCAATCGATCGTCATGCAATTTTTCCAGTGAAGTAATGACTGTATCCAGCAGTTCCGGGTCCAATGTGCCGAACCCTTCATCCAGGAAGAAAAATTGTAGCGGATACTGCCCACGCAACTGAATCTGGGCGGATAGTGCCAGCGCCAGCGACAACGAGGTCAGGAACGTTTCTCCACCAGACAAGGTTGATACCGGACGTTTCACACCACCGTTGGCATCGTCACAGATCACAAAGCCGCCGCCCGAATCCACTTCAAGGGAATACCTCTGCTTGGTAAGAAAGCGCAGACGCTGGGAAGCCGCGTGACTTACCTGCATCAACTGCTCTTCGGCAATGTACTCCACAAATGTATTCCCCCGGAACGCGGTCTGCAACTTGCTAAGCAACTCGCCCTGGTGACTGATCTCCAGCCGTTTCGTCTCCAGCTCCGTCCAGCGAACATGACGTTGCTGTACATCCTCCAGATCCCTTTCGGCACGTGCTTTCACTTGCAAGGCAGTTTCATCCTCATATCTGGCCTGTTTCAAGCGTTCTGTGCAAGCGATCCACTGTTCCTCGGTCACAACCGCACCATCCAGTTTCCGCTCCAGTTCACGTAACTGAGAAGCAAGTTCACGTTCTCGTTCACGATGATGCTGAATTTCTTTCTGTAGCCGTTCTGCTTCCTCGGCAGCCAGCGCCGCCTGAGTGACAGCGATATCTGTCTCGAACGCGGATTGCTCCAAGAGCAGCCGCCAGCGCTCCTGTGCCAGCTCCAGATGTTCTGCAGCTGATGCGGCGGCCTGCCCAGCCATTACGTCACGTTTCACCGATTCCTGCTTCTGTGCATCCGCTTGTTTGAATCGCTGTGCAGCTACCTCAGCAGTCTTGCGCAGTCCATCCAGGCGAGCCTGTGTCTCGCGGATCAGATCTTCTACCCTTTGCTCTCCTACCCACTGGCGCAAACGTTCTTCTTTCTCGGCCAGTTGTTTGCTGCCGCCTTGCCATTCGGTCTGCCACTGGATCAGCTGCTTGTCGAGTTCCACCAGCTTCTGCTGCAATGACTGGACAAGCTGCTCTTTCTCCTCAAGGAACGTCACGCTTTTGGCTAGACGTTCCTTGATGTCTTCGGCGCGTGCATCGCGCTCCTGCATCGCTTGATAGAGGCCTGCGGCCTCCTCCTGTGCGATGTCAGGCAGTTCCGCGGCCCAGCGGCCCTGCAACGCAGCCGCCGCGGCTTCGCTCTCGGCCAGCTTGCGCTCCGCCTGGGCGAGCCCGGCACGGCCGGCCTCTTGCGCAGCTGCCGCTTCCATGCGGCGCTGCTGCGCGCCTGAAGCCGCCTGCTGCAACGCTGCGGCTTCGCTCTGCAGCGGCGCTGCTGCGGCAGCCAGCGCCTGCGCGGCCTCGCGCAGCGCAGCGGCACGCGCTGCCCAGCCCGCCGGAGATCGCCCATCCTCGGGCGATCCGGCAGGCTCGGGCTCCGCTGCCGCAGGCGCGGCCTCGGCTGCGGCCGTGGCATCGCCGGCCGCGGCGCCAAGCTGCGTCAGCAGGCTGCGACGTTCGTGCAGCTGCTGGCGCAGCCCAAAGCGCAGCTCCTGCAGCTCCGCGTGCAGGCTGCGCAGCAGTTCCAGGTCCGCATCGTCTGCGTGCGGACCATCTCCCGGCGGCGCAGCCGGGAGCGGGTGGTGTGCGGAGCCGCACACCGGGCATGGCTCGCCGTCCCGCAGTTCGGCGCGCAAAGCAGCGGACAGCCGGTGCATCTCCTGCTCACGCATAGAACGGCGTAGCTGCTCCTCCGCACGGGCCAGCAAGCGCTGTTCGCTGTTAATATCCTGCTCACAGGCAAGCAAGGCCTCAAGACCTGCTGACGCCTGTTCCACCAATTGCTGGCGCTGTTCGGTCAGGCGTCCCTCTTCCGCAGCCGCCGCCTCCAGTTTGGCGGCCCCTTGTTCTGCAGACTGTTGATAGGTCTGCATGTCCACTTTGTGCTGTTTCACCTGCTCGAATGCTGTATCGATCCGATGTTTCAGCTCAAGTGATGTTTGTAGCCGTCTGCGCTCATCAGACTTCACTTCATTCGGTTTGAGACTCTCCTGCAATTCCTCACGCCGTTTGCGTCCACGCATTTGCAGTTCCTGCTCTTTATCCAGCTGTTGTCTCAGCGTTGCCTGTTCGGCCTGCCCTTTCTCCAACAACTGCGCAAGCCGTGAACAATCCGCCTGCAAAACATCACGTTCCCGTTGCAGCTCTTTGGCCTGTTCCAATTGATCCAGACGCAGGAGCAGTTTGGGCTCTTCTGCTCCAAGCTGTTGCCGTGCCTCTTCTGCCTTTTCAGCTTCCTGCACAGCCAAACGTTCATGCTCCGCTGCCTGTTTTCCAGCAGTTTCTGCCTCCAACTGTCGCTGCTGGTGGGCTTCTGACGCGTCCCGAGCTGACTGAAGCGCAGGTAGCATCTTCTCGGCTGCTCCCGACCGTTTCAAACGCTCCTCATCGGCTTCAATCTGTTCCGCCTTGGCATGGAGTTGTTGCTGTTCTTGCAATCGCACTTGTTGTTCCTTACTCAGCTCACGAATCCGGCCGAATTGTTCTGCTTCCTTCACCGCCGAATCCAGCTCTTTCCGTGAGGATTCGGCGTGCTGAACCGCTGCCTTAAGCAAATGTTTTGTTTCTTCAAGCATTTCTTTACTGGCATTGCCAAGTCCCTGCTGCTCCGCAGCAAGGGATTGATGAGCCATATCATTATCTTTGACCCGCCGACTTAATTTAATGGCGAGTTGATCCCCATACTTCTCCAGATGAAAGAGCCGTTGCAGCATCTGCCTCCGCTCACTGCCTTTCAGGGAAAGGAACTCGGCAAATTTCCCTTGCGGTAATACTACGGCTCTCGTAAAATCATCCATTTTCAGACCAATGACGTCTTCAACGCACCGATTGACTTCTGCCAGCTTATCAGCAAGCACTTGATCTTCCCCATCAATCGTTTCAATAAACTTGCTGACCGTATTACTAACGGACACTTCATTGTTACGCTTAAAACGCCGTTCGACCCGAAATCTACGAGTTCCCGCTGCCGAAGCAAGCTCAAATGTAAAAGCAACCGATAGCGAATCTTCAGCATGGTTCATAATGCCTTGTGTACCATTGACTGCCCGTTCCACCTTGCCATACATGGCAAGGGTGATCGCATCAAGCAAAGAAGATTTTCCGCTACCGGTAGGCCCGAAAATACCAAACAAACCTGTTTCGGTCAGCACCGTAAAATCAATCTCCTGCATCTCACGATAACTTTGTAGCCCGGCGACTTTCAATAAAATCGGTCTCATCGGCCTTCGACCTCCTCACGCACGCCTGGCTCATCTTCATCGACCAGCTCCAGGAAAAGCTGTACCAGACTATCTTCTGGTAGGGCTCCACCCGTTTGGCGCTGGTAAAACTTGCGGAAAAGTTCATGCACAGGCAGTTCTGAACGCTGTTCTATGAACCCTGCGGCCTCCATCTCCGGATATACTGGACGAATATGGATAATACCCTCATGAGCTTTACGCAACTGCTGAATCTCTTTTAGAGACATTGCATCCTCCAACCAGACCTCCATATCAATGTATGCCTGTGAGTCACGCCCCTCATCCAGCCAACGGTACACTTCTGCCAGACCACCTCTCGCCTTCCAACGAACAAGCGGGTTGCCTGAGGCAAGCAATACTTCTTCTACTTGTGCGACTCCGCCTGGCGTAAGATCAATCATCGTAACGGATTTGCTCTGCCCCGCTTCCGAGAAGCTGTACGCCAGGGGAGAACCACTATACCGAATCACACCGTCTCCTTTGACGGCTTGCGCACGATGGAGATGTCCCAGAGCCGTGTATTGAGCACCAGTAGACAGGGAAGAAGGGTCTACGGTGTACGCTCCACCCACCTGGATAGGCCGTTCAGAATCGCTCTCTACTCCGCCTAGTACATATATATGACTCATAGCGAGATTCACTGTATCCGGACGAAAGGAAGAAGCCAAACGTTGCATTAACATCCCTACTCTGCGACTGTATGCTTGACGTAGTACATTTTCGTCACCATCTGTAGTTAACAGCTCATTTAATCTCGCTTCTGATGGATAGGGCAAAGCCGCAATATGTGCTGTCTCCCCGGTTCGACGAGTATGAATAGTCACAGCCTCTGACACCGGTGTACCTACTAACGTAATTCCTTGTCTGTTCACAAGCGGAGTTACCGAGGCTACACGTTCGGGTTGATCGTGGTTGCCTGCAATGACAACAAGTGGCCTGCCGTTTTCAGTCAAACGTGCTGCCGCCTCATAAAACAGCTGTTCCGCCGACGCAGGCGGATTTACCGAATCGTACACATCCCCAGCCATCAATATGGCATCAGCCTGCTGATCGTCGGCTATTTTGACGAGTTCATCGACGAAATCCTCCTGTTCACGAAGCCGGCTTCGTCCCTCCAGTGTTTTCCCCAGATGCCAGTCTCCCGTATGCAAGATACGCATCGTCCGCTCCACCTCTTTCCACTACATCTTCTATCATTCCATCTCTCGCCCGTCGCTCATTGAACAAGAGGTATTCAAAACGCAAAAACTCTCTAAACCTTTTATAATTTAACCGCATGACCGCCATCGAAAAAATAAAGCCACATGTGGTCGACTTGGCGACCCAATATATCTTCAATTGCCCGTTTATACAGCCGTAGCTGGAAACGATAGTTTTCAACCAGAGGTTCCACTCCTCCGCGATGTTCAAGCACTCGATCCGTCTTGTAATCTAGCAGAACAAGTTCACCATCAACCTCATAGAGACAGTCAATAATCCCCCTGACGAGCACCGTTTCATCCTGCAGCACAGCCTGTACTCTATCGTTTTCACTGTGTATCTCCTGCTCCTCGTTTGGCCGTAACCCACGAATCCATTCCTCAGGAGATTGATCTGCCGGGAGACCATACGTGAACGGGATTTCCCTTCGAATCCACGCCGCACGCAACATCTCCATTCCTGGTTGTGTATCAAAAAAAGCAATCAGTTCACTTCGTTCAATCGCCTCTGCTTGATAAGGAAGCAATATTTGAATCGCCAGCAGGCGCGAAATCGTCTCATCAACAATCACTTCATCCACAACAGATCCGTCTACAGGGAGATGCTGCATGAGCGTGTGGTACACCGTTCCCCGTTCTGTTCCTGTCAGTTGCCGCTCTCCCATGAATTTGGGACGACGCAAGTGTAATTTGAACGAAGCTTGTGTCGCTGGACTCGTCTTACTATCATTGCTTCCATTCCACTTACTATCACTGCCTCCAGTCCAAGCTTGCTCCTGCAGCTCTTCCATAACGGGGTATGAAGTATCCTCCTGCGTCGATAACAGACTCTTGATTTCGGTTACTGAAGTGCTCGCCGCCACTTGTGAAGCTGATTCATATGGATAGGTCCAGGAAAGCCGCTTATCTATCTCACGCACAAGTGCATTTTGAACATTAACTTCCAGAACCTCTTCACTGTTCGCTTTTAGTTCTGTCCGTTCATCCGTCTTCTGATCTGTCGTTACCGATTCAATCTCTGAAACCGGATTGGCTTGTATGCTCCCGGTGTTATCGATCACTTCTGTCGATGGGTTTAATCTGACGGGTTTCGCCGCATGCAGAGCAGCCAATCGTTCTCTCCGCAATCCAGTTAATTCATCTTCTTCACGCTCCACAAGGTCGGCGTGTTGCTGGAGAGATACCCGATCCGCAGCAACCACGGATATGCTCCAGCGTGATTCATCACTCGCAAGGCAAGCCGCATAAGAATCACGATCACCTGCAAGCTCACGCAACACCGCGGCGTCCCGGTGTCTGATCAGCGCTGGCCCGATCCAATCCAGATAATTTCGTCCCGCAGCAAGCAGATAATCGGGTAGCGCAAGCTCTGGACTGTCTTTAACCTGTGACCAGGTTTGTGCCTTTTTGGCAGCGTCCTTCACGGTGCCTACCAGCACCATCTTTTCTTTTGGACGGGTTAAAGCCACATACAGCACTCGCATTTCTTCCGCCAGCAGTTCAAACTGAGCACGGCGACGAATAGCCAGATTGGCTAATGTAGGATAGGCCACCCTGTTGTCACGATCCACAAACCTCGGCCCAAAGCCAAGTTCCTTGTGCATCAGAAACGGTGCATGCAGATCTTGTTGATTAAACATTTTGGAGATACCGCCAACAAACACAATCGGGAACTCCAACCCTTTGCTTCGATGGATCGTCATAATTCGGACCGCATTATCCTGTTCCCCTGAACCGCTGGCTACGGTGCCCAGGTCTCCGCCATTTTCCCGTAGTCTTGAGACATAAGTCAGGAACCGGAACAGCCCGCGGTTTGCAGTTGCTTCCTCATATTGACGCGCCCGATCATACAGAGCCTTCAGATTACTTTGACGCTGCTGCCCACCAGGAAGCCCGCCAACCCAATCCAAATATCCGGTTTCCCTATAAATGCGCCAGATCAGCTCACTTAAACTGCCTTGTCTTGCCTCAAGTCTCCACTGTTCCAACTGACGCATGAAATGAATGAGTTTCTGTTGCAACTGCGAGTGCGCGAGTTCTTTTTCTTCTATTCCACCCATAAAGCCTGCATCTTGTTCACCAATTTCAGTTTGCAGATATTCTTCTGAATCAATCTCCATCTCCGCAGTAACAGCGGATTGACGCTGAGCCTGTTCGATTTCGGACCAGCCTTCTGGCCACTGCATCTGAACCAAATCGTCAACATACGAATCCCTTCCCGACTCAGAACGTTGACCAGTCACATCGAGGGCATTTCTCCACTCCCCTGTAGCCGAAACAACGGCATCATAGAAGGACTGTCTTTTATCCCCCAGACGAATCTGAGCGAGCTCTTCTTCATCTAACCCAACCATGGGAGAACGAAGTACGGAGGCCAGAGGAATATCCTGTCTTGGATTGTCCACAAGCTGCAACAGAGATAACATCACTTCCACTTCCGTAGCTTGAAAATATCCCTTGCTCTGCTCTCCACCTGCAGGGATACCCTGCTGTCTGAATTCCTCAATCATCAGCGGTGCCCACATCAGCGTGGAACGCAACAAAATAACAATGTCTCCATAACGTGCCGGACGCATCGTTTGCAAAGCCTTGTCATACACACTCAGCGCAGGCTTGTCTGTCTCTCCGACCATCTCTCGAATACGCCCTGCGATGGCGCGCGCTTCCAATTGAGCCGTTTCGAGTTCGGCACTCTCCAGTTCTGCAACTGCGGTTGCATCCACACCGTCTTCCGTACCTTCCGATACATCGATTCCGCTGCCTTGGCGATCAATTAACACAAGCTCAGGTGTGTAGGCCTCACTTCCAAGTGTATCTGTTGGAAAGGAAGCCCCGTAAGCCAGCTGAGCCCGTTCATCATAAGGGATCTCAGCGACCCCTTCATTCATCAACTGTCTGAATATAACGTTGACGGAATGCACCACTTCGGCACGACTACGGAAATTGCGGGCAAGGTCGATTCGTTTCCCTGTTCCCGTTGCTATACCCGTTCTTGTACCACTCTCTTCGTTATCACCTGTATCCACATGAACACTCGGAGTGTAGTTACGATATTTGTTCATGAACAGACCAGGTTCAGCCAAGCGGAAACGGTATATGCTCTGTTTAACATCACCAACCATAAATCGATTACCTGGATTTTCTCTGGAGATTAGCCTAACGATATCCTCCTGAACCGTGTTGGTATCCTGGTATTCGTCGAGCAACACTTCATCAAAACGTGCACGATATTCCATCGCCGCATCTGACGGCATTGAATGTTCAGGGGTCGAATCCTCATGGCGCAAAATGTGCAGACAATAGTGCTCCAGATCGTTAAAATCAACTTGTCCGCGTTCCTGCTTCGCCTGAAGATACCGTTCGCCAAAGGCGCTAACCAGACGGGAAAGCTCCCGCATCAGCGGCGCAGCCTGTTCCAGCTCCTGCCAAAAAGTGAATGCACTCCTGCCAAAAAGTGAACCTTTCAGGTCAGCGACAGCCTTTTTGGCCGTTTCCCGCAACTCCTTCACCTGTTCCTGTAGCCCAGGATCGGTCTGATCTTTTTTACAAGGCTTCAATTTGCCGAATGCAGCTGGCTGGAACACCTCAGGCAACCTATCCCAAGGCATGACCTCAACAGCGGATAAAAGCTCTTCAACCATCGCCAAATCCTCTTTGAGTGTCTCCGCATAAGGTGCAGGACCCTCCGGTTGCAACGAAATCTGAATCCCTTGACGCAACAAACCCGCCGCCCCGCTTAAAGCGAGAGCCGCATCCCGTAAAATGCTCTGTACCCATGCAGATTGCCCCAGTGCCTCTACACTTTCCACCTGAAAAGCTTCAGCCATCTCCATCAGCCAGTGATCTGGCCAGGAATGGCTTCGCGAGAAATCGTATAAACGCTGTACTAGCCGGTGCATTGCATCATCATTTCGCTCTCCACTGAACCAGTCCACCAGTTCGCGAAACGTACTGCCCTCGTCTTCTTCGCCATACTTTTCTTCAAACAACTCCTCCAGCAATTCCTGACGAAGCATCTCAGCCTCATTTTCATTCAGAATTCGAAAAGCCGGATTTAGCGGAATCTGCTGATAATACCTGCGAATGACTTCCATACAGAAGGAGTGCAGCGTTGTAATGGATGCTCGTCCAAGCAACGACAACTGCCTGCGCAAATACTCCTCCTCCGGTTGCTCCTCAAGCGCACGCTCCAGCGCTTCGCGAATACGCTGTTTCATCTCGGCCGCCGCCGCCTTCGTGAACGTGGCTACCAGCAAGCGGTCCACGCTGAATCCTTGGGAAGGGTCTGCGATTTTGCGAATAATCCGCTCCACCAGAACAGCCGTTTTTCCCGATCCTGCAGCCGCGGCGACCAGAATATCTTCTCCATGTTCAGCAATGGCGCTCCACTGATCATCACTCCAGAAGCTGCCTTCCGGTTTAGGCATATGCATCATAACGTTTCCCCTTCCTTGCTGTGAGACAACATATCCCAAACTTGCTGTTTGCCCGGTTTGGACAGCAGTTTATAGTCGTTCCCCTCAATATTTTCATCAAACTGACAGAGTGATTTGTATGAACAGAACGTACAGGCGATCTCCTGCTGTATCCGATACGGTTCAATGGCTGTATCTCCATCTGTAATACGAGTTCCAATCTCTCGAATATTGCCGCGAACAGCAGCAAGCAGCGTATCCCATTGTTCTGGCGTCGCGACAGCAGCACTGCTATAAAAGCTGCCATCTGCTTTTAATGCCACCGGAATAATGGCGGAATGTCCTTTATCAAGGGTATTATCCATTTGAGCAACAGCATCACGGTCAGCGAGCAGCAAACCCTTCATTTTAAAACGTTTCAGAAGTTCTTGTTCTGCCTGTTCCGATGTCATGCCGTTTGCGGATTGCAATAGTGGATTATGCACATGGAAATAGAGGGTGCCTCCTGGCATCGCCGTTTCTCCTAACCACTCTTCAGCAGCGCTAAGCAACACCTCCAGATAGGTGAGCATTTGCAACGATAGCCCGTAGTAGACTTCATGAAGCTTGAGATCGGTCTGACTTGATTTGTAGTCAATTACTCTTAACAACAGACCGTTCTCTCCTTCAGCGACATCAACACGGTCAATCCGGCCGACAATCTCCAGCACACAGCCGTTCTCAAGTTCAAAACGCAACGGCGGCAAAGGTTTCCCTGGACCAAAATCCAGCTCCAAGCCAATCGGTTCAAAACTACCTCGTCTGGACTGTTCGCCCAAAATAACGGATGCCCGGCTGACGATATCTTTTAATTTGCGGAAGATATACCCATAACGCTTTGTGCTAAGCAAAATTTCTCCTTGGAGTTGCGGAGCGATCTGCTCCACCGTCTGCTCGGCTTCCTGGCGACATTGTTCGGGTGTCAGACTGCCCCAGCTCCGATTTTCCTCACGCAGGCGCATCGCCAGTTGACTCAGTGCAGCATGGAATAGTTGCCCGATATCCGGAGCTTGGAGGCGATATAATTGCCGATCCTTCAGCTTCAGTCCATGTGATGCAAAATGAGAGAATGGACAGGCTACAAACCGCTCCATCCGTGAAACACTCGTTCTCACCTCCGTACCGTACAGCCTGCGGCTGGTCGAAGTATCCAGTCGCCGCGCACGGTTACGATAAAAGACAGAACCCAGCAACCGCTCCAGCTGAGGACGACTCGCTTCCCGGTTCACATGCCAATTGTAGACGGCCCACCATATTTCAGGAATGTCTTCTCCTCTACGCCATCTGCGCAACTGTCCAATCAGCATGGAGAGGCTTTGTTCTGGATGAATCGCGTAAGAGAGGTGCACGGATTCCAGATCCGAGACGGGCGGCTGAGCAAGCAAAGGCTGCTCTTGCAATCCAAACATTTTGCGTACATGGCGCACAATCTCGGAAGGGAGTAATGACTTACCCTCATCATCTGCGACAGGATAGCTCAGCCATAACTGCTTGCTGGCAGCGGTCAGAGCGGTATAGATGAGAAAACGTTCATCCAGCATCAGTCTCGTTGCACCAGGTCCCAGACCCATACCTCTCTCGGTCAGCAACAATCTTTCCTGCTCCGTTAGTACTCCGTTGTCCTGAGGGATCGCTGGCAATTCCCCATCAACCGCCCCAAGAATAAATACATATTTCATATCACGCAGACGAGTACGATCCATCGAACCAAACAGCACCTGGTCAAGGGCCGGGGGAACAAGCCCCAGCTTGAGCTCAGTCAGTCCTGTCTCCATCATGCCCGCAAACAAAGTGATGTCCAGGCGTTCATTGCCCATCATATCGACCATCTGGTCAAGAAGATCCAACACGGCCCCCCACATTTGACGATGCTCTCTAGAACGCTCCGGGTCTCCCTGTGCCTTGGCTTCAGCAGACATCTGATCCAGCTTATGCGCAATATCTGCATCCTCTAACAGTCTGAATAATGCCTCACACTGAGCAGTAGCCGTTTTTGCTTTTTTCATTCGTTTCTCAAACGTGCCGAGTGCCGACGTAATCAAGGTTCTGCAGCTTTCCATCAGCGATAACACAGCATCTCGTCCCCGGCTTCGTTCTTCCTGTGCATTATCCTCCAGTGAGGGACTCGGCACATATTTCCACGGCTTTCCATCGTTCCACCGATATCCATGAATACCGCAAGCAAGCACATAGTTCTCCAGCTGATCCATATCCTCACGCGTGATGGAACCATCAAGCGGAAGCAACAGATCCGTCTTGACACAGCGAAAAACATCCTCATAACGCCAGTTACGGCGGACGATATCTAATGCAGCACGAATAAATTCGGATAATGGATGATGTAACTCACTTCGTCTTCGGTCCAGAAAGACCGGAACATCATAATCCCTGAATAACGGTTCCGCAATATCAGCATAGGTCTCCAATCCGCGAACCAATACCGCCATATCCCGATATCTTGCTCCTTCTTCTTGGGTTAGGCGACGCATCTCACGTAGTGCACCCTCCAGCTCTGCCCGGCGATTCTCCGCAGCCATCAAGCGTATACCTGAATCCTCACCCTGACTTCTCCAGCGAATACGCCGATCAAAACCGGCCTCCAGATGGGCAAGCCCTGGCCGCTCCTTGAATCTCGGCAAGACTTCATCATGGAGAACAGTTGTATCGGCAGACACACCCAAATGTTCAGCCATTCCTTTGAGACGCACATATGCACTTGCCGTTGGATAAAATAATTCAAGTTCCCCAGGGAGCACACCTTGTTCGTACGTGCGATCAAGCGTCAGGGAAATCGTTACAGACGAAGCTTGTAACATGAGCTGTCCTATTACACTCATCTCCTGCGGAGTGAATCCATGGAATCCGTCAATCCAGACCTCGGCCCCCTGCAACCATGTACTTTCTGGCAAACGACCTGTCAGTTCATTCAATGTATCTTCATCATCTATATATAAATCCGCCAATTCCTTCTCATAATCATGGTAGATCAGATTCAAATCATGGAGCTTATCCTCCAAAATAGATGAGGCCGATGCGATGCTCCATGTTGCAAGCCCTTCTTCGAGTGCCGAAGCATGAACTTCATAACGTTTAAACTCACTATATAAATTAGTCAATTCCCCGATAAAGCCAAGCTGGCTTCCCGAAGCAGCAAACAGTCTCAGTTCTTCTTTCCTACGCTGAATGACTTTATATAAAAGCATCTTTTTGCCCTCGGCTCCGATCGGAACGCGAGCAGAACCGCCAGCCTCCTGCATAACGCGATAAGCCAGACGACGAAATCCAAGAACTTCGGCACGCATCGTACCTTTGATATCTCCCGAAGATACCAGCGCCTGCTCTGTCCGGAACGAGCTTTGTTCGGGAACGAGTAAAATCAACGGTTTTCCTTGGGGCTCCTGCCTAAGCAGAAATGTGATTTCTCGGGTAATCAGTGTGCTCTTACCACTGCCTGCCCGGCCAATAACAAAGCGTACGGACATGTGTCATCCTCCAAACTGCACGTACAAGATTTTAATTTCCAGTATACCATACCTTCTCCGCTTCGGAACATACGTTTGCCATGATCCACCAAATAAGAATACAATATGGCTATTAAAAAGAGCCGCCGCCTGTTCATTACAGCCAGCAGCTCCCTATGGATTTACGTTTATTACCAAACTCGGTGACAGATACGCCTAGTATTTGTTTTCAAGTTTACAATTTCGTTAAATGAATTCATGCTCTACAGCCTTCTGTAAGGCCTCGAAAAAATCCCGGTTTCTCTGGCTATATCCAGGCTTATTCAAAATCTCAAATGTACGTTCGATCCCCTTTTGCACTAATGCCTGATCATTGGTTAGTAATCCGTAGCTTAAAATCGTTACGCAACAGTTAAAAAGATCACCCGTAGGCCAGTGATGCGGTCGTTTGGTCAAATATTCATCAACAGCAACAGCTTGATCCATGCGCGGCAGCAAATACTTGCTTTCAGCTTCCTTGAACCTGTCTGCTGTTTGCTGAGCAGCTTCTTGTATATTTTCAGAGGAAACAAGAACAGAATGTTTTTGCTGTGTATACCTTTCAACACTATTGCCGAAGCCGACTGGAGCATTTGAGATCAACGTTATTTGATGCTTTTCAAGAAAAGTACGTAAACGTTCAGTGGCAGCTTCATAACGGCAGGCCATGACTGTAAACACAGCATACGGAGGTTTTGAATGAGTCAGATGACTATGTAAGCTCCAAACAATGCCCGGCTTGACATTTTTCTTGAACGCATAGTCCGTCGGGCTAGAATCAGGCTCTCTATATTCCACATACCCCTCTGGTGCAATGAATTTCCCTAATTCAGTATAAAACTGTTTTCGAATTCCCTCTTTTAGATTACGCATGTCAATATACGCCTGCCACGTCTATCATTACGCGTCTCAAATAACATACCCGTAACCATAGCGAGCAGACCTCCTCCTTTTTTCAAACTAAATCCTGCGGTTGCCAACCTAGATATAAATGAGTCGGGATGAAGTCTGAACACTGTATCCTTTTCAATCAATAATATAAGTTGTTCGCCAAGAGCAAGCTCTTCCTCATAAATAAAATACCCTATAAGATGGACTTTTTAAAGTGTCTATCTCACAGGGTACATGTGTCATTCTATAAATAGAGTATTCTTAATTTTTTTTGCTTCTCACTTCAAAAATAGCGAATTTCAGGTAATGACCTTCATCTACGCCCAAAATTTGCGGGTGATCCTTACCGGCTGCTTTCCAGTCGATTAAACGTAATACCTTACCTGCATCTTCAGCTGCATCCGCAATCGTTTCCAGGAAGAGGTCAGGACGCATGTGGAAGGAACAGCTTGCGGTTACCAAATATCCACCGTCGTTGACCAATTTCATGCCCTGCAAGTTGATATCCTTGTAGCCGCGGCATGCCCCTTTGACAGCTGATTTTGTTTTGGCAAAGGCAGGTGGATCAAGGATAACGACATCAAACGTTTTTCCAGCACTGGACAACGCTTTGGAAGTATCTACCTTTTGCTCAGATGCTCGTGCTCGCGCATTGCGCTCATCAAGTCCTTTGACTTGCTCACGCAGATATTGAAAGGCGTCGGCTACCACGAATTCGACCCGATCTGTGAATCCATTTAGCTCCACATTCGTTCGCGCACTCTCGATCGCATGCTCGGAAATATCAAGGCAGGTTACTTTTTTCGCTCCATATTTGCACGCATTCAGCGTAAAGCTGCCGGTATGAGAGAAACATTCAAGCACGGTGGCACCGTCCCAATACGGAAAAGTAACCACTTTGCCACCCTTGTTCACAGGCAACAGCTGTTCTGTTCCTTCATGCTCGACCTGTTGCACGGTGATGCCGCTTTTGTACCCCCAGCCTTTCATCAATGGTTCAATGGCAGCCCGGTTTTCACGCTGGTCGAAGAAGTAACCTGTTTTCTGTCCTTCCACGATATCCACCTTGATAAGTAGCCCATTTTCGGTCACAGTCACATGACGCGGGCATTCCCCATAGAGTGGTCCTTTGATCTGCTCCAGGCCTTCCAGTTCACGGATCGATACATCACTGCGCTCATAGATACCTTCCGGCTGCATCACTTCAATGAGAGCCTGGACAATCGCTTCACGACAACGATCCATACCCAGTGTAAGAATCTGCACAACTAAAGTACTACCAAAACGATCAACGATCAATCCAGGTAGGAAATCAGCTTCACCATAAACAAGACGGTAGGCTTCGCCATCCTGAATGAAGCGTTCCCGGTGACGCAGACAATCATGGAAACGAGCCGCAAAAAAGGCGGTATCCATCTGTTCAAACTCCAAAGGCTGGTACGAGACTACACGAACGGTAATCTGGGAAGCCGGATTATAATAACCTGTCGCCAAATAGCGGCCTTGATGATTCAGTACATTGACGATATCGCCCGGTTCCGGGTTGCCGTCTACGGATGCAATTTCATTATTAAAAATCCAGGGATGCGCATGTTCCAGCCGCTTTTTGCGGCTTCGTTCCAGTGTAACGGATGGCAAGATTGATCCACTTCCTTTAGTTTAATAGTCGAAAAGATAGGTTTTAGCAGACCGCTCCGGGGGCGAATTGATCCTATGATCGCTGTTGTCCTCGGATTTTTTGGATTCCCTTCCTTCAAAGGGAAAATCCGATGTCAAAGGCGAGCGCTTCGCTTCTTCGGATTCAATTTCGTCCCCTCCGCTACGTTTGCCGAATCACCGTATCTTTTGAATTGGGGCTGGTAATTTTCTGACGCTCCGGGGACGAATTGATTCTACGATCGCTGTTGTCCTCGGATTTTTCTGATTCCCTTCTCCAAAGGGAAAATCCGATGTCAAGCCTATGCTTCCGATGTAGCTTTCTTTCAGAAAGCTCTCAGGCGAGCGCTTCGCTTCTTCGAATTCATTTCGTTCCCTCCGCTACGTTTGCCGAATCACCGTATCTTTTGTATGGGGGATGGCAGTTTCAATTCCTCTTGTGCTTGTCATGCTTGTCTCTGCTTCCTCATAGGATAAGTGATAAGGAATGGGACGGGAGGAATGATTCGGAATGTTCAGAGAAGTAATTCTGCCTCTGTTATATGGGCTTATAATCTTTTTTGGCGGTATGAAGCTGATGGAGACAGCGCTACAGCGCATGGCGGGACCGATGCTGGCAGGCTGGTTAAACCGAGCCACTTCTGCCCCATGGAAGGGCATGGCATTCAGTGCAGGCGCGACCGCTCTACTACAGAGCAGCACCGCGGTAACGGTACTCACCATAGGACTAGCTAATGCGCGCTTAATTACCTACGGACGCACACTCGGCATTATCTTGGGAACCAATGTTGGAACTTGCTTAACGACAGAGCTTGTCGGTCTGCAGATCGGACGTGCCTCACTGCCGTTGTTGCTTATATCCCTAACAGGCTGGGCTATTTTTGTTGTCCTAGGTGAACGCAACCAGATTGCTCCTGAACGTACTCGCCGTACTTTAGCGACGATCCAATTCAACTTTCTTGCAGCAGCAGGTTTTGCTCTCGTCATGACGGGCATTCAAGTCATGCAATCCATCGCCGTTCCACTTCGGAGCATGGGTGTATTCCAATGGTTTCTGGAGCGTTCGACCGATAGCCTATGGTGGGGTTTTCTTGCCGGTGCGTGCCTGACTGCGCTGATTCACAGCAGTGCCGCAGTTATCAGCATGGCGATTACACTGGCAGCGACAGGCGTGCTACCTGTAGAGATCGGCATCGCCATTGTGATCGGGTCTAACGTCGGGACCTGTATCACCGCTATTATTGCAGCCGCGGGCGGAGCTTCCGCAGGCAAATTTGTAGCAGCCTCCCATGTTGTACTCAACATTGCGGGAGCACTGCTGTTTATGCCGCTGATTGGCCAGCTGCATGCAGCGTCAGCCTGGCTGTCAGCGGACCACGGGGCACAGATTGCGCATGCCCAGACCCTTTTTAACATCATCAGTTCATTGCTGGCTTTACCGTTCTGTTACTTGCCCATCTGGCACAAAAAAACACCTGTGCTTGCCCCGTCGGCAAAGAAACCTGTCGCTTAATAAGTCCTCACGATATCCGCATTATTGGCGACAGAACGTGTAGGTCAGTAGACCATCATTCAAACGTAATGTCATGCTGTTTTATACGTTAATGCCCAGTTTGTTCAGGCCAATGCGCAAAATGTCATCGTTATTATCGTATCCATCCTGCCGCTGTTTGGACCATGCCTCTTCCGGAGCATACCAATCCACACCTTTAATCTCTTTGATCTGAGGCTGCAAGTCACCACTTTCTGCTGCCACAAGGTAATAGTGCACTTCTTTGTCCACTGGACCAAACTCGGCATGCTGGTACGTATAGGCAATGATATTAATAGGCTCCACAATGCGGCCCACCATACCCGTTTCTTCCAAAATTTCTCGGAGCGCCGTCTGTTCGATCGTTTCTCCATCTTCCATTTTGCCCTTGGCAAGTGTCGTTTTACCATAACGGTCTACGATGAGCTGGATTTGAATCTGGCCATCCTCAGTTGTTCTGTATACAACGCCGCCTGCTGAAATTTCTTTTTTGTTCATAATGTTTTCCCCCATCTGACTTCAATTTCTTTTCTTGGCAAAGAAGGACCTCATCTCCTCGGGTATTTTCCCCAAGGAAATGAAATCCTTGTACATAGCGCCTGAATTACATCGCGGCGGGTTTCACATTCTCTTCCAGTACACGAACCAGCGTGCCTTGGCTTTCATTGGCACCGGCTTCAGTCAACTTCACGCGGCACACTTTACCTACCATATCCGGCGTTCCATCAAACACCAGTTGAATGTAGTTGTCACTGTATCCGTGCAACTTGCCACTGCCTTCGCGGCCTTTTGCTTCACCTTCAGGAATAACCTCGAGCACTTGTCCAACGAATTTCTCAGCATACTCCAGTTGCATCTGCTCGGACAGTTCAATCAGCTCATGCACACGTGCATTTTTGATTTCGTCATCCACTTGGTCCTCCATGCGTGCTGCCGGAGTCCCTGTACGTTTGGAGTATGGGAATACGTGCATTTCCGAGAAACCGATTTTACGCATCAACTCGTAACCGTTACGATACATCTCATCCGTTTCGCCCGGGAAACCAACGATAACATCGGTCGTAATCGCAACATCCGGCATAGCCTCACGTATACGCAACATTTTGTTATAGAATTCTTCGGTTGTATATTTGCGGCGCATACGTTTCAGAACGGTGTCATCCCCTGCTTGCAACGGAATATGGAAATGACGAACCAGTTTATCCGAACGTTTGATTACATCCAGCATCCGGTCATCAATCTGACTAGCTTCAATCGAGCTGATCCGGATACGCTCCAGACCTTCCACTTTGTCCAAATCCCACAGCAGGTCGGTCAGATCATAGTTATCCATGTCATCTCCGTACCCGCCTGTATGAATACCTGTCAGGACAATCTCTTTATAACCCGCTTGTACGAGCTGATGTGCCTGCTGAACAATGCTGTTTGCCTCACGGCTACGCGAAAGACCACGGGACCACGGAATGATGCAGAAGGTACAGAAGTTGTTGCAACCATCCTGAATTTTGAGGAACGCACGCGTACGGTCCGCGAAATCCGGTACATCCATTTCTTCAAATACACGTGTTTTCATAATGTTACGGACCGCATTGACGGGCTGACGGGATTCCTGAATTTCATTTACATATGGCAAAATTTTATCCCGATCCTGGGTTCCGATGACCAGGTCCACGCCAGGGATATCCAGAATCTCGGCAGGAGATGTCTGTGCATAACATCCGGTTACCGCTACAATCGCATCCGGATTGCGACGGATGGCACGGCGGATAATTTGACGACTCTTTTTATCACCTGTATTCGTTACGGTACACGTATTAATCAAATAGACATCGGCTGTCTGTTCGTCGAAGTCTACCTGTTCGTAGCCCTCGTTTTTGAACAATTGCCAAATCGCCTCTGTATCATAAAAGTTAACTTTGCAGCCCAAGGTGTAAAACGCCACGGATGGCATAATTACATTCCCCCCATTTCTCCAGATTCATATAAAACACAAGTTAGTGCAGCCATACCAGCCGTCTCGGCTCGCAAAATGCGCTTGCCCAGTCCAACAGATATCGCACCTGCCTCATCGGCCTGAGCCGTTTCCTTCTCGGAAAATCCGCCCTCAGGTCCAACAACAATCAACACATTTGCCCCTGCATCAGGAGCAAGCTCTCCCACAAACGGCTTCAGAACATCTTTAAGATGTTTGCCGTCCTCTTTTTCATAACAATAACATACAAGATCGTAGTCCCCAAAAGAAGATAACAGCCCTTTCCAGGAAAGCGGCTGCTCAACGGTTGGAATGCGGTTACGATGGCTCTGTTCAGCAGCTTCCTTGGCGATTTTCCGCCAACGCTCCAGACGTTTGCCTTCTTTCTTAGCGTCGTATTGCACAATCGTACGTTCGGATAGAAAAGGCACAAAGGATACGGCGCCGATCTCCGTACATCTCTGAATGACCGTCTCCATCTTGTCCCCTTTGGGCAAGCTTTGTGCTACCGTTACATTCAACTTTGCTTCGCGATCCATAACCAGCGGTTCCAGGATAGTGGCTTTTACTTCCCCTGCCTCAATACTATCGATGGCGACCAATGCTTCTTTGGAGCTTCCGTCGCTGACAATCAGCTTGTCTCCGGGTTTGCCACGCATGACTTTGCCGATATGACGGGCATCATCGCCTGTTATCACCACTGCATGTTCACTGAACTGCTCTGCAGATACAAAATATCGCTGCATATGTTGTCCACCCATTCTTTCCTGTTATGAATGGAATTCTTCCTGCTGGAAGCAGGCAAGAATCCAATCGCCACAGATGATCATACAACTTTTATGTGCTTATGACCAGCACTACGGTTCGATTACTGACCATTTATAAGCTTATATTAAAGATATAATTCAATAACGAGACCAACTAAATCCCGGTACATGTCATTAGCAAACAAATATAGGGGTTGAATTGTGACTGCCTGTAATGGCGGAATAATTAAGATCAATAGAAAGACAATGATGGACCATTGTTCCACACCTTGCAGCTTGCGACTGATTGAAGGCGGCAACACATCTTCAAGAATACGATAACCGTCCAGTGGTGGTAACGGGATGAGATTAAACATAAACAGGAAAAAGTTCGTAACACTGAACATCGGCAAAAATGTCATCACAGCTGTGACTACCCGCTCATTTTCAATGTTCCCCAGCACGCCTGATCCAAACAATATTCCATAGATTACTGCCCCAATAATAGCCAGTAGCAGATTGCTGAGTGGACCTACTACAGAAACAATCGTTCCCATGAGTCTCGGTTTGTCAAAGTTCGCACGGTTTACAGGTACAGGACGTGCCCATCCAAAACCTGCAATCACAAGCAAAAGCACCCCAAGCAGGTCAAAGTGCGCCACCGGATTCAAGGTGACCCTTCCAAGCAACTTGGCTGTTGGATCACCGAATTTATTAGCAAAATACGCATGCGAAAATTCATGAATCGTAAATGCAATCAAAATGGTCACCAGGAAAAACGGCAATTGATCCAGCGGAAGGCGGAAAATCCGATCTAAGAAGTCCATAGACTACCTCTTTCTGGCTTCAAAGGCTAGCCAGTCCTCTTCACGCTCGATCGCACGAACTTCAAATCCTGATGCCACCAGTGCATCATGTACAACCTGCTCCTTGTTCTTCCAAATGCCCGAAACGATATAGATCCCACCAGACTCCAGTGCATTATACACATCATCAACGAATAGCAAAATAATTTCAGCCAAGATGTTGGCCACAATAATTTTGACTGGCAGCTTGACACCTAGAGCGGGGTCTTGACTTCCAAGCACAGACAATAGATCACTTTCTTTGACCGTGATCTGCTGCTGCATCTTGTTCAGCTCCACGTTTTCCATCGCACTTGTTACCGCAACCGGATCAAGATCAAGTGCCAGCACATGCTTAGCACCTAGATGTACCGCGCCGATGGCCAAGATACCGGAACCTGTACCCACATCAATCATTTCCTCGCCACCCTGAATGACCTTTTCCAGTGTACGTAAACAGAGCGTTGTCGTTGGATGCGTCCCGGTACCAAAAGCCATTCCTGGATCAAGTTCAATAATTTTTTCATCTGGGCTCTCCGGTGTATATTCCTCCCACGTTGGCTTGATCGTCAGACGCTCGGATATGCGCACCGGTTTGAAGTATTGTTTCCAAGCCGTTGCCCAGTCATTTTCATCCACCGTACGTGTTTCGTAACGAATCTCTCCGACATTAATTCCAAAGTCGGGCAATTCTTCAATTCTCGGATTTACTTCTGCCTGCAAGGCAGTCATGTCTGTACCTTCGGAGAAATAACCTTTGATGACCGCAAAACCTTCGGGAATATCATTCAAAGGAACGTCATATAACTCGCCATACGTGGTATCCCGTTTTTTATTTAAAGTACCGGACTCTTCAATCGACACCCCTCCAGCACCCGCTTCATGCAAAAAATTCGAAATCATCTCCACAGCTTCTTCTGTGGTATGTATTGTTAGTTCATGCCATAACATTCGTGGTTTTGCCTCCTCATTATTCAAACATCCCAACTATTGTACTACACTTGCGAGCCGAAGCACAAAGCATACTCGTAAAAGAAAACAAAACAGGATATCCGCAGTGAAACCGCTCGAATATCCTGTCCCATTTTTCGGTGCTGTCGATCTTTCTCATGAACACAACTAATAAAAACGTCCGCCGTTCTGTGTGATCATCTCTGCAGCTTGCGGTAAAGAATCGTGAGAAACGGATACCGTCAGCAAAATGCCCTGCTTCACACTTCGCGTTGCATCTTCTGGTGTATGCTCATACACCTGTCCTCCCGATAGCATCTCGGTCTCATCACTGATTAGAGCGAGTACATTTAGCTCGCCGCTGAAGCCGCCAACAACCGCTGTTGGTGAATGCTCTTCTTCCTTATTATCAGTTGAGCCACCTGTTCCTTCATGCTCACGCAGACTCTCGATGCGTAACTGGTTCGGATGCAGCAACTCCAGAGCTCTGCGAGCAGATTCAGCTTCAGACCAACTCGTGAATACAGCTTCTAGTGTGACCGCAGAGCGATCTTCAGTCATTGATTTCCCTTCCTTGACGACGATCCGCTGCCTCACTGCGGCGCAAAGCTTCAATATCCTCGTGATCGGCCAATTCTGCGCTGAACTCCACATCCTCATTTTTCGCAGACTGCAGACGCTTCATCTTTTCCGTTTTTGTTAAAATTTCACCTGGTCGTTGTCGATTAGCCATGTTGTTCTTCCTCCTTTTCAAAATCAGATCATTCCACCGGCTTGTTCGATAATCGACATTGCTCGGTGATGCACCTCTTCATCTACAACGACAGTTAATAGGATGTCCCTGCCTGTAGGGCCGCCTTGTCCGCCATCACTCATTCCGCTTGCAGCAGGGTCTGCCGCAGCCATAATGCCTGAGCTGCCACTCATTTGCATCGCATCAGGTATCCATGATGAGTAACTGCCGGAGATACCTGGTTTATAGGAGGCTCCGCTTGGCCCAATACCCGCATAACGGCTAAAACGATTAATAGACAAGTCTTCCACTCGCAGCGCCTCCAATTTTTTGACCGCTCCCTGTGCCTGCTCAGGGCTATGAAAATAGGCCAAAATATTTTTCTCCGTCATTCGCTTCACCTGCTTCCTGTAATTCTGTCAATCTGTATCCCGCCATGCTATCTTTCCGCAACCGAGTCCAGAATATACCGAATTTCTGACATGTGGGAACACTTGGGAACACTTCGAAGCAAACTAATTTACATACAAAAAGACACCATCGATCATCAAAGATCATCGATGGTGTCCTCATAACTACTTCATATATGAATCAGTCGCCGCGAAAGGCGCGTTTTACTCGATCAAAGAACGATTGCTCATGCTCATGAGTTTGTTCTCCATCCAGTGCAGCAATTTGACGAAGCAGATCTTTCTGTTCGTCATTCAGCTTACTTGGTGTAACCACAACAACCTTCACATGCTGATCTCCTTGTCCCATACCGCGCAGGCGTGGCACGCCTTTACCTTTGAGACGGAAATACGTTCCGGTTTGTGTACCCGCCGGAATTTTCAGCTTCACTTTTTCGGTCAGTGTCGGGATTTCAATCTCGTCTCCGAGCGCGGCTTGAGCAAACGTCAACGGAATTTCACAGTAGATGTCATCGCCTTCGCGCTCAAAGAAGTCATGAGACTTCACACGAATAACAATGTACAGGTCGCCTGCAGGACCACCGCGCAGACCGCCTTCACCCTCACCTGTCATACGTAACTGTGCACCGTCATCCACACCAGCTGGAATGCGAACATTGATTTTGCGCTGTTTGCGAACTTTGCCGCTACCGCTACATGTTGTACATTTTTCTTTGATAATCTGTCCAGTACCGCTACAGTTCGAACAAGCGCGGCGATTGACCATACGACCAAATGGTGTATTCTGAACGACTTCCTGTTGTCCACTACCCTTGCAGACCGTACATGTTTCCGGCTTCGTTCCTGGTTTGGCACCTGAACCGTGACAAGTGTCACAGCCTTCTGTACGCGGAATAGTAATATCCGTTTCCTTGCCAAATACAGCTTCCTTGAACTCAATGGTCATGGTGTATTGCAGATCGTTCCCCCGTTGCGGAGCATTCGGGTCACGGCGCCCGCCACCACCGCCAAAGAACATATCAAAGATGTCGCCAAATCCGCCGCCACCAAAGTCTCCACCGCCAAAACCACCTTGGTTCGGATCGATGTGACCATACTGGTCGTACTGAGCACGCTTCTGGCTGTCACTTACGACATCATAAGCTTCTTTTACTTCTTTAAATTTGGCCTCTGCATCTGCTGCCTTGTTTACGTCAGGGTGATACTGACGGGCGAGCTTGCGGTAAGCCTTTTTGATTTCCTCGTCGCTTGCATTTTTGCTTAGCCCGAGTACCTCATAATAATCACGTTTTTCAGCCACTCTTCCACCCCCATAACATTCACCTTATCGCACATCGTGACAAAAGGAAAGTCAAAGCACGGGAGCCCCGGCTATGACTTTCCCTTTAATCCGAACGTCACCGATGTTTTAACTCGCAGGCTATCGCGAATTAATTATTTTTTATCTTCGTCTACAACTTCGTAATCAGCGTCTACGACGTTGTCACGTTTAGCAGAACCTTGTTGCTCTTCAGCACCTTGAGTCGCTTGTGCATCAGCTTGAGCTTGCTCATACAATTTAACAGACAATTGTTGAACAATCTCAGTCAGTTCTTCTGTAGCGGCTTTGATGTCTTCCAGATTGTCGGAAGCCAGTACGCCTTGCAATTTTTCTTTGGCAGCATTTGCTTTTTCTACTTCGCCTGCATCTGCCTTTTCACCAAGATCTTTAATTGTTTTGTCTACAGAGTAGATCAACTGGTCTGCACTGTTTTTCGCTTCTACAAGCTCTTTACGTTTTCTGTCTTCCTCAGCATGAAGTTCAGCATCTTTCATCATTTGCTCAACTTCAGCATCGCTCAGACCGCTGGAAGAAGTGATTGTAATTTTTTGTGTTTTGTTTGTACCTTTGTCTGTTGCAGACACGTTAACGATACCGTTAGCATCGATATCGAAGCTAACTTCGATTTGCGGTACACCGCGTGGTGCTGGAGGGATATCTCCCAACATGAAGCGACCAAGCGTTTTGTTGCCAGCTGCCATCTCTCGCTCACCTTGCAGGACGTGAATCTCAACGCTAGGTTGATTATCTGCATAAGTGGAGAACACTTGAGATTTGCTTGTAGGGATCGTCGTGTTACGCTCGATCATTTTCGTAAATACGCCACCTGCAGTTTCAATACCCAGGGACAGCGGAGTTACGTCCAGCAATACTACGTCTTTCACGTCACCTGTCAGTACGCCCGCTTGTACAGCTGCACCCAAGGCAACAACTTCGTCCGGGTTAACACCTTTGTGCGGCTCTTTACCTGTCAGTTTTTTGATCGCTTCCTGTACAGCAGGAATACGAGTGGAACCACCAACCAATACGATTTTATCGATATCGTTAGGTGTCATGCCCGCATCGCTCAATGCACGGCGAGTTGGTTCAAGCGTACGTTCAACCAGACCAGCAGAAAGCTCTTCGAATTTCGCACGGCTCAGGTTTAATTCCAAGTGCTGAGGAACGCCATCAGCAACCGTGATGAACGGCAGGGAAATCGTTGTAGTCAATACGCCGGAAAGCTCTTTTTTCGCTTTTTCCGCTGCATCTTTCAAACGTTGTACCGCTGCTTTATCTTTGCTCAGATCAATACCTTGATCTTTTTTGAATTCATTTACGAGATAGTCGATAATTACTTGGTCGAAGTCGTCACCGCCAAGTTGGTTGTCGCCACTAGTCGCTTTAACTTCGAAGAAACCATCGCCCAGTTCCAAGATGGATACGTCGAACGTACCGCCACCCAAGTCATACACGAGAATCGTTTGATCTTCGGATTTTTCCATACCGTAAGCCAAAGCTGCTGCTGTTGGCTCATTGACGATACGAAGTACTTCCAGACCTGCGATTTTACCTGCATCTTTCGTCGCTTGACGCTGACTGTCATTGAAATAAGCTGGAACGGTAATAACCGCTTGAGTTACCGTTTGGCCTAAGTATGCTTCTGCATCAGCTTTCAATTTTTGCAGGATGATTGCAGAGATCTCTTGTGGAGAATAATCTTTGCTATCGATCGTTTCTTTGTGGGATGTACCCATGTGACGCTTAATGGAAATGATCGTACGATCCGGGTTCGTGATCGCTTGACGTTTCGCTGTTTCACCAACGACACGCTCTCCATCTTTTTTGAAACCTACAACGGAAGGAGTAGTACGCGCACCCTCCGGGTTTGGAATAACTACAGCCTCGCCGCCTTCCATAACGGCTACGCATGAGTTGGTTGTTCCTAAGTCAATACCAATTACTTTGCTCATCCGAAAATTTCCTCCTCGACAATTTAAAATGAATAGGCACTTGTCAGCCTTATTGTGTTAGTCAGTTAACTACTCTATGTGTATAAAACCTGTATATTAAACTTCGCCATTTAGTACACTTAGATTAAGAACTAACCTTAACCATAGCCGGACGAAGCACTTTATCTTTCAGCATGTAGCCTTTTTGAACTTCTTCCACAACGATGCCTTCTTCATGCTCATCGCTCTCCACTTGCATAATCGCTTGGTGGAATTCAGGATTAAACGGTTGTCCAACGGTTTCCATTGGAGTCAGTCCTTCGTTCGTCAGCACGGTTTCCAATTGACGCAAGATCATTTGAAATCCTTTGGCAAAAGATTCAGTCTCCGTACCTTCCGGTACAGTAGCCATAGCGCGCTCGAAATTATCCATAACTGGAACCAGTTCGGTGACCAGCTTCATCGAAGCGTATTTGGCAAGCTCTTCTTTTTCCTTCTGGGTGCGACGACGGAAGTTATCAAAATCAGCTTGCGCACGTACAAAACGTTGCTGCGTTTCCTCAGCCTCTGCTTTCAAACGTGACAACTCATTTTGCTCCTGATCCGTTATCTCCTCAGCCTGTGCTTCTGCAGCTGCAGCCTCATTGACCGGTTCCTGCTCAGCGGCTGTTACTTCTTGCTCTTCTGTGAATGATTGCTCCTCTTTCAAGATGTTCACCTCCTTATAAGAATGAATCGATGAATCGTAATTCCCGTTGCTTATTTGAAGCGAGTCGTCAGCATCGTTGTAAGATCACGGGATAATGTATTTAGAATATGGATGACACGTGCATAATCCATGCGGGTTGGTCCCAGAATTCCAATGGAGCCAAGTGCTTCGCCGTCCAACGAATATGACGCTGTAATCAAGCTACAGTTCGCAAAGGCCTCATGATCATTCTCTGTACCAATTCGCACCTGAATCCCAGACCCGCCGGGCACTGGCATCATCAATTTCATTAATGTTGGTGTCTCATCTAACAAGTCTAGAATGTCCTTAACCTTTTCTACATCTCTGAACTCAGGTTGTGTCAACATATTGGTAGCGCCGCTGAGGAATAGACGATTGTCATGCTCATTGTCAAACGCGCTATTAAGTACCTGCATAACTTCCTCATAACGTGTAATGTGACGCTCCATCTCTTGGCCCAGCTCGGTATAAAGACGTGACTTCAGCTTGTAGATTGGTACGCCTACCAATTTGCTGTTTAACAGACGAACCACATTCTCCATCTCAGCAACCGAAATCTCGGGTGGGATCTGAACTGTCTTGTTTTCCACCTGACCGGTGTTCGTCACAATAATAGCTACAGCTTCATTTTCATTCAGCGGGAGCAACTGGAAGTGACGCAGTGAGGTGTGGAACACCTCAGGTCCAAGCAGAATCGAAGTATAATTGGTCATATGAGACAAAATGTTGGAAGCATGCTGAATAACCTGTTCCATAACATTCAGCTTCTCTGCAAAAAATGACTTTAGATCATCCAGTTCCTGTGGCTCCACCTGATTCCAGGGAACCAAATGGTCGACATAATATCGATAACCCTTATGAGAAGGTATACGTCCAGCCGAAGTATGCGGCTGTTCGAGAAAGCCCATTTCTTCAAGGTCGGCCATTTCATTACGAATCGTTGCCGGACTGTATCCAACATCTCCTCTTTTGGAGATACTTCGGGACCCTACGGGCTCAGCTGAACGGATATAGTCATCCACTATAGCGTTCAGAATCATTCGTTGACGCTCTGTTAACATGGTGAGTATTCCCTCCTTCTGACTGTACTGTCCCATGTCGTTAGCACTCCAGTTAGATGAGTGCTAATCGGTAATACAAAAATACCAAACTGACATGATCATTGTCAAGTCAGTTTGCGGAATGGGATCATCTATTTATAGTATAGGCCAATAACCTTCACTTATAACGTATATTATGCACCTTGATGCTGGATTTCTCGCTCCGCAGGATAATGTCTCAGACTGAAACGTGCCCCACCTAGCGGTGAGTCACTATACACCAAATCTGCATGGAGACGCGTTGCCAGTTGCTTGCTAATGGTTAGCCCCAATCCTGTCACACCATTATTTCCTGTGTAAAAACGACGGAAAATATGCTGTCCATCATGCTCATTCAAGCCTGGCCCATCATCATCGACATGAAAAATCCAGTCCGCGTGATCATCGCCAGAGAGTTCCAATGTTAATTTCACTTGCGTTTCGGTATGGCGCACAGCATTTTGCAACAAGTTTAGCAGAATCTGAAACAATTGCTCACCTGCTGTTTCCACGATGAACGAATTGGCTTCCGCTGTCAAATGTATTCCTCGCTGAAGCGCAGTTGGCATAAGCAGATACACTGCTTCTTCGGCCATGTTTTTCAGGTCAATGACTGCCACAGGCCATTCCTCATCCACAGTTTCCAGTCTGGAGAGCTGAATCAGTTTTCCAACCATGTCAATGAGGCGTTGCGACTGGGTAGCAATAATATCAAGTCCCTGATCCGTGGATACGACCTGATCCTGAATGGCATACACGTAACCTTGAATGGACATCAATGGTGTCTTAAGTTCATGGGATACATTTTGCAAAAACTCCAGCTGATGCCGGTGATGGTCATCAATTCTGTTACTCATTAATTGAAAGGTCTGAATCAATTCGCCGATTTCTGTATGGTCAGCCTGTAGGAATTGATCTCTGTCAGGCATGTTTGGCTCATACTTGTTAACAGCCTCTTTCAACCGATTGAGCGGCTGTACCGTTCGCCACACGGCGAATAATCCTATCAACAGAATGACAACAAAACTTGCGGCAATCGACAGAAGGGTTGTTCGGAACAACGGAATGTACATTGCCCTGAGTGACGATAGCGGAGAATACAAGATCACTCGAAACTGTTTATGTGACAACTCAGCCTCACTGTATAGGACCTTTTTTCCATTTAAAATCATATACCCTTCGTGTGTACCTGGGAATCCTTCCAATTTCATCCCTACACGTCCCGCACTGCTTGAGGCGACAATTTTATCCTGCCCATCAATTACAAAATAGTCCGCATAAAAGAGAATATCTTTAATAAAAAAACGAAAACTGTCATTGTCCAGATCCTCCAGATCATCTACACGAATGATCTTGACAGCCTTCTTCGTTTGTCCATTTAATTGCTCTTTGACCTGATTGAGCAAAATATCATCAAAGAGGTGTATAAAAAACAGTACCGTAAACGCCACAGTAACCAGCATACTTGCGAACAAGGCGAGCAGCATTTTGCTGCGTATTGTCTTCATCGTGTATGTACAGCTGCTTTATAGCCGAACCCCCACACGGTATCAATGGTCAGTGTAGCTTGAACCTGTGCAAGCTTTTTACGAATCCGTTTCACGAGATCATCCACTACACGCACTTCACCGTAAAAATCATAATTCCAGACCTGCTGGATCAACTGTTCGCGGCTGAATGGACGATCCAGGTGTTGGGATAGAAATAACAAAAGCTCGTATTCCCTTCCGGTTAGCCCCAATTCTTCTCCACTAACATTGACACGTCGGAATTCTTCTGAAATCTGCACGTTGCCTATACTAAAATACGACCCTTCCTTAGGCTGATGCCGCTCCGTTTCTTTTAGTTCAATCCCTTGTGATAAACGACTGCTGTGTATCAAACGAAGCATACCTTTTACCCTCGCAACCAGCTCACGAGGATTGAAAGGTTTGCTCAGAAAATCGTTACATCCCAATTCCAGCCCATTTAAACGATCGATTTCCTCTCCTCGAGCCGAGACCATAATAATGGGAATTTCAGTGAAGGTTCTCAGTTCCGTCAAGAGTGTAAGCCCATCAACCCCTGGCATCATAATGTCGAGAATCAAACAGTCCGGCTTTTTCAAGCGCACTTCCTCGACCAGCTCTCTGCCGTGTGCAAAGGAGGTCACTTCATATTGTTCCTTCTTCAAATAACCTGCAATAAGTTGCAAAATATACGGATCATCATCCACTACAAAAATATGCGGCATCGGCGTTCACCTCGGCATGAATATAACACTTCTGATATGTTTTTTATTAAATATATTACTACTAATGTAACAGAGTCTGTACTCAGATTCCAAACTTCCATGAATGGCCTAAATATAACGTTACAAACACCCGATTCAACATGAAAAAGACGGAGTTCCCCCTAAGAGAGCTCCGCCTGTGTACGCCGTATATCATAATGTCACTGATGCGTTAAATTATGGACTGGATCTGGTACAGTGAGGTCATCAGAGCACAACTTCTTATTTATGGGATGAGCTTGATTTTGCTGCCTCGTTTTTGTTTGTAACATTTGTTTTGGCTGGTGCTTTCGTAGCAGATGTTGCAGCTTTATGAGTTGTCACGGTAGCTGTTTTATGTGTTGCTGTTTTTGGAGTTGTTGTTTTCACTCCAGTTTTTTGCGAAGTTGTTTTGTTTACAATCGTCTTAGCTACTGGCGTTTTAGTTCCTACAGTTTTTTTAGCTGTTGCTTTGTGCGCTGCGATTTTGTGAGCGGCTTTTTTCGCTTTGTGTGCCGTTTGTTTTGCTTGATGCGCAGTAGCCTTTGCTGTTGCTGAAGCTTTGTGTGAAGCCTGTTTGGCGTTATGAGCCGCAGCTTTGGCTTTATGTGTCGTTGTTTTTGCTTTGTGTGTTACTGTTTTTGCTTTATGAGCAGTTTTTCTGCCCTTGTGATGCATTGCTGTTGTTTTATGAGAAGCCCTTTTTGCTTTGTGAGTCACTTTTGATTTGTGCACAACTTTTTTCGCTTTATGCTTCGCCACTTTTGCTTTATGAGCAGTCTTTTTGGCTTTATGCGTTACTGCGCTCGCTTTGTGAGTTGTTGTTTCCTTCTTGGTTGTAGCTGTTGTTTTGGAAGGGGCCGCTTTAGCTCCTGTCGTTTTTGTCGGCGCTACAGTGGATTTGGCTGCTGGAGTGGTTGTTGATTTTGTTGTTGTAGATTTGCTCGTTGAGCTAGCCGATGCTCCAGCTTTTTGTGTTTCAGACGGTTTTACGGAATTCACAACAGGCGTTGCGGCAAAAGCACTACCTGCTCCACCAATTACACTCATCGCTGTTACCAAAGCTGCTACATGTTTTGTCCATTTTTTCATGATCGGTCACCTCATTCTTAAGATTGAGCTATCTGCATACTCCCTGCTTCGTACGTTGAAAACCTTGTTTTTATCCGTGTTCTTCAACTGTTCCACTGTGAAGTTTTTTGCAGATCGCTTATGTAAGTTCATCTTAACAAGAGGATGTGTGAGAATAATGGAATAAGTGTGTGAAAAGTATATGAAAAAAACGAGCACAAAAAAAAAGACCACAAGCCCTTTGAAACCTTTGGTTTCTTGGGTTGTGATCTTTATCTTTTTATTCATATAAACGTATAACTACGCTGACACATTCAGTTCTTTTAGAACCGCAATCTCGTCACAGCAATCCTGCTTGCTGCAATGAACACAGTCCGTCCATACTTTCTCAGGGAAGATTTCTTTTTCCACAACAGCAAAACCATTTTTCAGAAAAAAGGAAACTTCATACGTGAGAGCCATCACCTTTGGAATCTGTTGTCTCTCCGCCTCTTCTACAAGCCGGTCAAGTAGACGGGACCCGATGCCAAGCCCTTTATACCCCTCTGAAATGCCCAGTGATCTTACTTCCACCAGGTCATTGCCCAGACGACATAATGAGCCGCAGCCTACGACAACTCCATCCACCTCAGCCACAATAAAATGCTCCAGCTGTCGATGCAGTACTTCCCGTGAACGCGGAAGCATGATCCCACGCTCTGCATATCCCTTAATCATTTCAAACAGTGGTTCAACATCTTCCGGTACAGCTTTCCTGCATATAACCGACATCCAGCTCTCCTCCTATAACGACGCTTTCCGAGGAAAGCTAGCTTCGTAGTTGTTTAAATTAACACGCCCTGTAAAACAATATGAATAAATATACAACAGAGCGTATAGAATTTCAAGCTACGAATTTAGCGATATAGAGCCGATAAACTCCGCAAAAACGTCATTGCCGAACAGAATACCTTGTTCACTCAGTTTAAAGCCGTCTGCTGTCCGCTCAAGCAATCCTGCATGCAACATTTTGCCCAGCGGTTTCGCAAATACATCCTCCATGGATTCCCCGAACTGATTATGGAATCTTGAAGATGAAGCGCCCTCCAACATACGGAGTCCTACCATTAAGTAATCCTCCATCGCTTCCGCACGGCCAATCTCGAAATGATCCAAACGAGGCAGTCCCGCACGTGAGGCTTCCACATAAGGATTAATCCCTTTAATGTTCATATGGCGTTCACGGCCCACGTAACCATGTGCACCTGCACCAAGTCCGTAATAATCTTCATTACGCCAATAGGTGATATTATGACGGCTCTCGAATCCAGGTTTGGCAAAGTTACTGATCTCATACTGTTCATAACCTGCTTCTTTCATGCGCTTCATTAATAGAAGATACATCTGCAACTCATCATCTTCATGCGGAAGAGGTAGTTGATTTTTTTGGTACAGGGTATGGAAAAGGGTGTTCTCTTCTACCTTCAGGCTATAGATTGAATAGTGTTTCAGATCCAGTTCCAGCGCTTTGTCGATACTTTCATTCAACATCTCCACCGTCTGGTTTGGCAATCCAAACATCAGGTCAATCGACAGGTTATCCAGTCCCGCCTTACGTGCGTTCTCTAAACTGCGATATACATCATCCGTATTATGAATCCGGCCAATGCCCGTCAGCAGATCATTCTGAAAAGCCTGTACGCCAAAGCTGACACGGTTAACACCGCCCTCTTTCATCGCCGCAAGCTTCTCCGCATCCGTCGTTCCCGGGTTGGCCTCCATCGAAAATTCAATATCGTCTGCCCAATTCGGGAAATAGGTTTTGACCGAACGCAGGAAATAAGCCATCTCGTCCGGTTTCAACGCGGTTGGCGTTCCGCCGCCGACAAAGATCGTTTTAATTTCGCCTGGCGGATTCGCCTTGACGGTATGCTCCATCTCCCGTTCCAGCGCCTCCAAGTATTGCATCACGGGCTGATCTTTCAGAACATAAGAATTAAAGTCACAGTAAAAACATTTATTTGTACAAAATGGAATGTGAAGGTACACCGCTTGGGGCGCACCTGTTTTCTGGTTGTGTGCTGCAAGTGTCACGGTAATTCCCCCTTGATTTGAAAAAAGGAAAGCCAGTTGGCTTCCCTTTCAGCTAAAATGTTGATTTATATAAAGTGATCTAACAATTTACACATTCCACTCCAATGACAGAATAACCTGGAGAGTAGCGGTTATCCCCAGATTTTTTTGATTCCCTTTCCCAAAAGGGAAAAATCCGGTGATAAAGGCGAACGCTCCGCTTTTTCAGGTTTTTTCTGTCCTCTCCGTTAATGTGTAAAAATAGTTCACTTTATATAGTTTGATTACCAGTAATTCGATACGCACAATCTGTGATGTACCTAAAATTAAATTATTAGAATGCATTTTTAATACACACAATCTGTGATGTACCTAAAATGCATTATTAATGCATTCTCTGATACGCAAGGTCTTGATGTACCCAGAGATTGCATTATTAATCATCAATTTTCAGTACCGCCATAAATGCCTCTTGTGGCACCTCAACGTTACCAACCTGCTTCATCCGCTTCTTACCTTCCTTCTGCTTCTCCAGCAGTTTCCGTTTCCGCGAGATGTCACCGCCGTAACACTTGGCAAGTACGTTTTTACGCATGGCTTTAACTGTTTCACGAGCCACAACCTTGGTGCCCACAGACGCCTGAATCGGTACTTCAAACATTTGCCGCGGAATCAGTTCGCGCAGTTTCTCACAGATGATACGGCCGCGATTGTATGCACGATCTCTGTGAACGATAAAGGACAAAGCATCGACTTGTTCGCCGTTAAGCAGGATATCCATTTTCACCAGATTCGACTGGCGGTAACCGGACAACTCATAGTCAAACGAAGCATAACCTTTAGTGCTTGATTTCAACTGGTCGAAGAAGTCATATACGATCTCAGACAACGGGATCTGATATGTAATCGTAACCCGTGTTGTGTCCATATATTCCATATTGATAAATTCACCGCGTTTAGTTTGGCATAGTTCCATAACCGTTCCCACGTAATCATTCGGCACGATGATTGAAGCCTTCACATAAGGCTCTTCAACGTAATCAATCCGGCCTACCTCTGGATAGTTGGATGGGTTATCAATTTGAATCTGCTCGCCGTTAGTTAGCGTTACGTGGTAAATTACGCTCGGTGCTGTCGTGATCAACGGAATGTTAAACTCGCGCTCAATCCGTTCCTGAATGACGTCCATATGCAACAGTCCAAGGAATCCGCAACGGAATCCAAAGCCTAGTGCGCTGGATGTCTCAGGCTCAAAGCTGAGCGATGCATCGTTCAGCTGCAACTTTTCCAATGCCTCACGCAGATCCACATAGTCCGATGTCTCAATCGGATACAGACCACAATATACCATTGGATTGATTTTACGATAACCAGGCAGTGGTTCAAGTGTCGGATTTTTCGCGTCAGTAACCGTATCACCGACTTGAGTATCGCCGACGTGACGGATACCCGCAACGATAAATCCTACATCCCCGACGTTCAGCTCGTCCACAATGGTCATGCGCGGCTTAAACGCTCCCACTTCGATGACTTCAAAAGATTTGTTTGTTGCCATCATTTTGATTTTGGAACCCGCCTTGATTTTACCATCAATAACACGCACATACACGATAACCCCTTTGTAAGGGTCATAGTGCGAGTCAAAAATCAGCGCTTTAAGCGGTTGATCCGGATCACCTACAGGTGCAGGCACACTCTGTACCACTTGCTCCAAAATCTCTTTGATCCCGATGCCGGCTTTGGCCGAAGCCAATACAGCATTGCTGGTATCCAGTCCGATAACATCTTCAACTTCCTGCTTCACCCGTTCAGGGTCAGCACTTGGCAAGTCAATTTTGTTGATAACCGGCAAAATCTCCAGATTGTTATCCAGCGCAAGATATACGTTAGCCAGCGTCTGCGCTTCGATCCCCTGAGCCGCGTCAACGACAAGCAACGCCCCTTCGCATGCAGCAAGACTACGTGATACCTCGTACGTAAAGTCTACGTGTCCAGGCGTATCAATGAGATTCAGTAGATACTCTTCACCGTCGTCCGCTTTGTAATTCAGGGCAACTGCTTGCAGTTTAATGGTGATTCCGCGTTCGCGTTCCAGATCCATCTGATCCAGTACTTGCTCCTGCATTTCACGTGATGTCAGCGCACCTGTGTACTCCAAGATCCGGTCCGCAAGTGTTGATTTACCGTGATCTATATGTGCAATAATTGAAAAGTTACGAATTTTACGTTGTCTTTCCCGAATGTCAGTCATTCCTTACCCCCAGAAACAGCCTAGTGTCAATCACTTCATTATAACAGTTGCTTCAAGGTGCATCAATCCCATGATGATTTAACTTTTATAATAAAGTTACTTGAAGAGTGCCCCGGAGGTTTAGTTTTCCTTTAATCCGTCCGCTTCTATTCATCTACTCCGCCAAAAAGAGAGACCACCCACTTGATGCCGCTGTTTGACAAGTTTTGCAGCAATCCAGCCGTTTTTTCCGCCAGCACATCCACCGGGGCCTTGTGCTGGTCTGCCCCAAGCACCTGGCTCGGGGTCTGGACAGGAACAAACGGCTTTTTAACCTCGGTCTGCACAGGCTCAGTGGATACAGTTGTATTTTTCTCAGGTGCGGTTTCTGTGGTCGCCACTACGGGGACACTTTCCACAGGGTTGTTATGCTGAAAACCACTGCCTGCCAGCTGCATGCCAAGCAATACACCAAGCAACATAAGCACACTGACAGACAGCATTTTTTTGCCAAATCTGGACATCTCGCAGATCTCCCTTCTTCTATAATATTTATCCGCCCTTGGATACCGGTTTTGCGCTTGCTTTATCTACGTTCTGCTCGTCCCAATATACTTGCGCGATCATATCTGCCAGAATTTTGGACGTTCGTTTCAGCTCAGCTGCCGTATTGTCAATGCCACCGATTTCAATGAGAATGCTGTTCGGGGAAAGCGTTTGGTTATATTCTCCATTGTTGCCTCCTCCGCCATTCTTCCCCCACACCCCGCGGGACACTCCCGGATACTTCGCTTCCAGCTTTTTGTGAATTTTTGCAGCAAAGGCTTCATTTTTACGCCAATTCGGATTCTCATGCCCGATAATAAAATATACCTTGGCGTAACTCTGATCACCGATGGTGGTTGTCGTTTTTTTATGCCGCTGGGAATCGCGGTGAATATCAATTAGATAGGTCAGATCGTCATTCTGAGCAAGCGCCGCTTTGACAGTCTGTCTGGAATATTTATAGGAAAAGTTCCAATTGTAATCTTTGATTTTCGTTTGATAATCTTCCTTCGCATGCTCTACTCCGACGCCCAGCTTCTCCAAGCTATCCGATAGATAGGTTCCCACTTGAAAAACATTACCTGTCGCTTTACCGGAAGATGGATTGTCGCTATCCGTGCCTAGCAGTGGATTATATCCTTCACGCGGATGCGAGTGATAGATAAGGACGGATTTTTTCGTAATGGCCGGATTCCCCTTGTCTTGCCCATTCCCTTTTGCTGGTGGATCTTCATCGACTGTACCCTTTCCCGGATCATCCTCACTGGAAACGTCTGGATCATCCTTACCCGGAGGAACATGCAGTTCACTTCCTGGCTTACCTTCACCTGATGAGGCTGTTTCTGTCAGGCCTGGACCTGGCTGATAATCTTCAGGTGCTTCTGCCTTGGTATTGCCAGAGCCTGGTCTAAGCAGAACGGGCTGATTTGCACCCATGCCTGGCATTTCACGTGCGATTAAACTTTTGGGATCTTGAGGATTCACATTGGTGAGTAATTGAAACACAAAAGAAGTTAGATTTTCACCGGAAATTGCAGTGTTCTGTTCCTTTTGAGTGAGATGAGGCACTTCCATACCCAACATGTCCACAAAAAAGCGGCTTGAGACTGAACCTGCAAATCCTTTCATGGAAGAAACCGGGGAACTATTCAACCTTTTCTCCGCCATGCCTCCGAGCCCGAGTGCAACAAAAAAGAGGGCAGATATGATCATAAGCAGCAACAGTGTACGGCCCATGGCCAGCACATGCAGACATCTTTTTTTCCACTTACCAATGTTCCATGCCAATATCTTGTTCATTCTTATGTCTCCTTCCCTTGCAGAACAACTCTTATACTTCAACTCTATGAGAGTATTCAATTTGATAGAACAGGAAGTAGAAAGATAAAGTGAACAAAAAAAGAAAGTCCGATAGATTCGGACCTTCTTCTCCGTTCCATATTAGGGGATTCGCTCTAGTGTGTGTAAGCCGCAACGTTATCAGGGTTTACTGCTTCGTGAAGAGCCGCATTAAGTCCGGTTGCAATGACATTCGCTATTCCTTCAATGAACTCATCAATTTCTTTCGGAGTTACGATCAGGTCATGTCCGAGCGGTTCAAGCACTTCTTTTACCAGACTCAAACGATCCTCTTCACCGATGTCATCGAGCATACCCATGATTTGTTTTGTCTGATCGGTTTCCTGACGAAAGTGAGAACGCATCATTTCGATGACGTTGTTCACGATGGTCGAAGCATAACATACCGTTGGCACACCGATGGCAATGCAGGGAACACCCAGAATTTCCTTCGTTAATCCACGACGTTTGTTACCAATACCAGAACCAGGATGAATCCCGATATCAGCCACCTGAATCGTTGTATTCACTCGTTCAAGTGAGCGGGAAGCGAGCGCATCAATGGCGATAATGGCATCAGGACGGGTACGCTCAACAATGCCCTGCACAATGTCACTTGACTCGATTCCCGTTGTACCAAGCACACCCGGAGCAATAGCACTGACCTCACGATATCCAGGCGCCACCTGATCCGGTACCAATTCAAAATACTGCCGGGTAACCATCAAATTCTCTACAACCAACGGACCAAGAGAATCTGGAGTTACATTCAGGTTGCCGAGACCTACGATCAGTACCTTGGAATCCTTGCCGATGCCCGCCTTGGTCATAAACGCTTCCATTTCTCGTGTGAATTCGGCGGCTACCCGTTCCTGCAGTTCAGTATCTCCGTTGCGAAGGGAGGGCACCTCAAGTGTGACATAATGGCCTTTTACACGCCCTATGGCTTTCGCTGCTTCATCATTCAACACATCAATCCGTGTAATCGTAATGCCCTCTTTCTTATCTACATCCTCACGTAATCCGGGGATCGTCTGTTTCTGACTGCCTTGTGCCATTTCTTTGGAGTCAATGGCCAAATCGGTACGTACGGTATAATTTTGTAAATCCAGTGTCATCTGTGTCCCTGCCTCCCTTATTCCATTTGAGCATATTGTGTGGGAAAAAGGCGGGCTTTATGCAACATACCAAACAACGATGCAAAATCTGTTGCAATTTACATGCTAGCGTGATAGAATATTTTAAGTTGTGAAACGTTTGTATTCATGCGAATGCCTTACAGGAGGTGAATGTAATGCCAAACATCAAATCCGCTGTTAAACGCGTAAAAACGAGCGACAAGCGCCGCGCACTCAACGCTTCTCAGAAGTCTGCACTCCGCACAGCTGTTAAAGCTGCTGATGCTGCTCTGGTAAGCAACGAAGTTGACACTGCTAAAGCTGCGATTCAAGCTGCTTCCAAAAAGCTGGACAAGGCTGTAACTAAAGGTCTGGTTCACAAAAATGCAGCTGCACGCAAAAAGTCTCGCTTGGCGAAAAAACTGAACGCTCTTTCCGCACAAGCGTAAGAAGCGTTACTTATACGAACCAATGGAAAAATCCTGAACAGCATGGGCTTTCAGGATTTTTTAGCATCTGTTCCGCCAAGTAAAAGAACATACCATAAAAAAACAACCTGAACATCTCTGATCATCTGTTGAAATATCAACAGATGGAGAACTCTCAGGTTGTTTTTTTGTTTTTGCCTACGGCTATGCTCCAAGTCTTAACAAAAATAACTCCAGGCCAAGAACCTTATCCACGGCTCCTGTTTTCATCTGATAATCCAGCTCACTCAAGTGACTCAAAATCTTTCGCAACCGGTCAGCATCGAATTTCCGAGCCTGTTCCCCGGCAATTTTGATAGCGTACGGATGCAAGCCAAGTTGACTGGCGATCTGCTGCTGTGAGTAACTTTGTTGCCCAAGTTCCTTGACCTGAATCATAATACGGAACTGCCGCGCAATCAGCGCTGCAATCTTGATCGGTTCTTCACGTTGCTTCAAAAGTTCATAAAAGAGTGCAAGTGCTTTTTCTAACCTCAGATTAGCCAGTTCCTCCACAAGTGCAAATACGTTCTGCTCCGTGCTACGAGCCACCAGTGACTCGATATCTGCGCGGCGAATCGTTCCTCCGTTTCCTGCAAACAAACAAAGCTTATCCACTTCGGCAGATAACCCTTGCAGTCCCGTTCCAGCATAACTGATTAGCGTATCTGCTGCCCCAGCTTCAAAGGTTACCTCTCTCTGTTTCGCGAGTTTCACAATCCATTGGACCAATTCTTCTCCACTTAGCGGTGCAAAGGCCAACACAACCGCTTGTTTCTTGGCTGCTTTTACTAGTTTCTTCCGCTCATCCAACTTATCTCCTTGCGCCAAAAAAACGATCGTGCTGTAATCAGCGGGATTATCCATATATGTAATCAAGCGATCCACCTGATGCTCTATTTTGGATTCCTTTCCCGCGGTAAACAAACTGGTGTCCCTTACAATAATCAATTTGCGCGGAACGAGAAAGGGAACCGTCTCTGCTTCTTCCACAACAACCTCGATCGGTGTTTCGGAGAGATCATAGGGAATAACCGCAAAATCCTGATGCTCCTCTTCAATAACATGCGTTTTTAACATCTCTGTGAACTGCTGTATCTGGTACTTCTCCGTTCCATACAGCACATAGATTGGCGCAGTTTCTCCGCTGCGTATTGCCTTTGTTGCGCTTTTTACATCCATCCACCGTGCCTCCTTATCCCTTTTATCCTACCAGAAAATACACAAGACAACAAAGGGACCTTCATCCATGTATGGATAAAGGCCCACTGTTCTGCATCTATATAAACGCAGGCACAGCCATTCTAGAAATAGCTGGCGTGCGGTCATACGACGTCAGTTGTTGGATCAGAGATAGGACGTTCTTTAGTTAGATCCAGTATATGCTTGTTCATTAGAAAAGGTTCTCTCTAATTGCCCTGCAGAAACCTTATAATGGAGCTATTTCGCAGGTGATACATTAGATGAGGTACTGACTTTGAAGGTATCCTTTGTAGTCGCTCCGTCTTTGTCCATTTCATAATTGAACTGCTGGCTGTCTTTGGACCAACTTCCCGACTTTAACGTACCTTCTACACTCCGTTGCTCAATCAGATTCAGAACATCCGGATCATTCGCAGATTTCGCATAAATACTTAACTGGTCACCGAGTAGCATAACAACATAAGAACCATCCGGTGATTTCCATTCTTTTGTCCCTGTCGGTGCAGCGATTCCCTGTTCAGGAGCCATTAGTCCCTGCTGACCTCCAGTGGCACCCGATTCCGTTCCAGTTCCTGCATTGTCAGTTTCACTGCCTTGAGCCGGGGTATCCTGGTTTGGAATGATCGTTTGAGCCGAAAATGTCTCGTCGAGCTCATCGTTTGATTCGGACACACTTCTTCCATCCTTGTCATTAGGAGTGGAGGCACTACCTTCACTTGTATCCGGCTTTTTCTGCTCCGTTCCCTGACCTGAATCCATGCTCTTCTGAGTATTACCAGAGTCAGAAGAAGGACTTGAATTTACCTCTTGCTTGCCTTTGTCTTGAGATGACGGCCCTTCTGCGGAAGGTTTTACTGACTCTTGATCACCTGGAGCTTCTGGAGTTTTAAGTTCTGTTCCGTTGCTCTCGTCAGGTTGATCCGCATTCGGTTGCATTGAACCTTCCGTCACCGGATCATTTGACGAGTCAGGCGCAATCGCACTGCCTTCTGCTTGGTTCCTTATGTCTCCTTGATCGCTTTTCAGATACATCCTCTGTGCAGACTGCTCTTCACTGTAGCTATCTTGCGGTGCCCCCGAGCTCATAAGCATCGAATCTGCATTCTCAATCTGCTCTGGCTGATATCCCCAGATGGCAAATCCCAATACAACAGCCGCGGCCGCTGCACCCACAGACATCCGTCCCACCATCGAATTAAGCCATTTGGTTTTCGCTTTCTGCTCACTAGAACTTGAGCGCTTTAGACTCTCAAATGCCGCAGGGACAGGACTCATTTCTTGCACGGTACTGCTTTGTTCTTTTCGCGCTTCGTCAATCGCATCCAATTGAGGCATAATCGCATCAACCAGACTGAACTTCGGGCTTACTTGCGGCAAATCTTCCAGTTCCCTGGATAGAGCTCTGAGCATACTAAAATTTTCGGCGCACTCCGGACACTTGGCCACATGCTGTAGCATCTGCGTCGTTTCCGCCTCGCCCAGATCATGATCCAGATACCGGTGCATCCATTCCACCACCTCTTCGCATTTCATCCTGTCACACCACCTTTCTGATACTCCTGTAGTAGATTTTGTAACTGTTGTCTGGCTCTAAATAAGTAAGACTTTACCGTATTTAGCGGAAGATCGAGACAATCCGCAATTTCGTTATAGGATAAATCTTGCAAATATCTTAGAACAATGACGGTCCGATGATGCTCTGGCAACTTGTTGATCGCATCTTGAATGTCCTTGGCTACATAAGTAGACATCACTTCAAATTCTACATCCTGCTTATCCTGAAAAACCATTTCATGCTCATCTATGGACACCGATGGCTTGGTTCTTCTGAACTTGTCAATGCAGATATTCGTTACGATGCGTTGCACCCAGGTTTTGAACTGGGCTTTTTCTTCATAAGAATTAATCTTGGTGTAAATGCGGATCAACGCTTCCTGCGCAGCATCCAAGGCGTCCTGTTCATTATTTAGAATGTAATATGCGGTCCGATAGACGTGCTGTTCAATCTCCCGCAATAGGGTAATTAGAGCGTCGCGATCGCCCGATTGAGCGGCTCTGATGAGTTCCGGCTCTACCACAAAGGATCCCCCTCTCCCTGCAACCTTACTGACGTAATCATCGATAAAATTGTTGCAAAGTTAAGTATATTTTAATTTTCCATCACAAAATAACGGCATATGTATAAGGGCCGCCGAATCTTATCTTAGAATAACAGAAAATGCAAACGTAGTCATCAAACGTCTGACATCACGAATTCCAGTACTTACACGACTCAAAATAAATGCAACGGCATACATTATGGTTAAGTACTTTTAAAGGCCTAAAAATAAAAAAAGTCGAAATTTGTCCAAATTTAAGCTTTTTTTAATGCATTTTTCATGAAAATGGTGTATTGTAAATTTACATTCATAAGACGAGGTGATGAGCATGCCAGCTCTAGCGAAAATTCAACAATTAAAAGAACAAATGCCAAAGGAATATCAAAGCATTTCCCACTTTGTGGAGCACGCTTTGGAATCAATCGACACCCTGGTTGAGGAACATCGGAAATATGTAGCTGCGCAGGCGTTATACGGCGATAAAATCGTCGGATCGGAAGAACGCTTGTACAGAGAAACGGTACTGGATGTCAGAGCACAACTACTGGCGACACTCGAAAAAACCGTTGAAGACATTTTGCACAAAGGTGATAAACATTGGGATAAACATTTCAAGGACGGCGTGGAATAATTCAATATTCCCATTTATATTCAGTAATCAGAACGAATATGAAAAAAGCCCTTTCTCTTAATTCTCTTTTGAAGAGAGTTATGGAGAACAGGGCTTTTTCTTGTGTTTATAGTAATTAACAAAAGTTGAGCTGTATGATGATTCGAAAATTAATAGACGTTCATGAGCTTTCCATTAAGGAAACCCAAAGCTCTGATCCCCGAGGTGCTTGAGTATACCCAAACCTCAATCTTCCCTTTTGAAATTGTATCATACGTAATATTGTTTGGAGCTCCCCATGCCAGACGTACTTGTGTGGTGTTCATCCCTACGGCTACTTCACCCGCGATTATTTTCTTCCATGTAGCCGAAGACCAATTAAATTTCTTATAGGGATCGTAGGAGAAAAATTGATCGGAATTCGCTAACATCTCGGTAACCCTAGAAGGGGAAACGCCTGCAAAAGCAATGACTGTTTTGCTCTTGGCATTACGGAAAACGATAGAGTAGCTTCGATTACCGTAATTCCCTTTTTCAATTTGAATATCTGTGATAGTTACTTTACTAAAACGCTGTCCCAAATAGGTAGTATTGTTAATCCAATAAGACTTACCAATAAACCGACTTAGATTGCCAAGCTCTTGTTTCTTAATCAAAGCAAGTGTGTCTTTCGATTCTACTACAATAACAGAATTTCCAACGAACACTTTGGCCTGTTTCAACGTAGCATCCCAATTCACCTGTATACCTGCAACCTGTTTTAACAACTCCGCAGGAAATACAGTCTGCCCGTTGATTGTCTGTACCTTGCCTTTCATTGTAACTGCTTTGTCATTAAACTCCGCTACCGGGCTTCCCTTTGTTAATGTGATGAGACTGTCGCCCATCTGAACCTTAAATTGATCGCCTTGAACATCGATTTTGGCCCCCAGTGTTTTAAAGACAGCTTGTACAGGCAAATAGACATCTCCGTTTAAAAGTTCAGCCCCTGTCAAACTCTGCTCGGTATTAACTGTAAGTTGAAGATTGGAAGACTTATCACCTAACTTTACTGTTATGTTCGTCGTTCCTATCCCCGTTGCTTTTAACTTACCATCCTTTTGCAATTGTGCAATCTGTGGTTGCTCTATTGTAACTTCCTCGGGTAAAGGGGTACGTTTCGTTTTGAACCCGTTGCTATAATTCTCCTGAACAGTAAGTGTGACTGTATCCCCGATATTAGCTTCGTTCGTAGATGCAGTCAGCGTCACTTGACTTAGTTCCGGAGCCGATAATGACATCACTTTGCCATCTTTATATGAAACCCATGTTCCATCCTTTAACTGTGCATATAATTCATCAAAATCAAAAGAATACACCATACGAGACACATTACTTAACCCCGATAATTGCTCTTCTTTATATTGGGAAGATCGTTTATAACTCCAAACTGTTCCATCCTTTTTCACTGTGAGTAGTTTGTGTGTTCCTCCCCACCAAATCATTGATTGTACATCGTTCGTAACGGTAACCTGCTTTTCCTTATACAACGTAGTCACGACAACTACAGAACCATCATCTTTCAGCACCGCTGCATAAGAACTATTCATAGCAATCGCCTTACCGTTGGTTACATTGTCAGCCTTCTGTGGTTTGTTGTAATTATCGTAGTATATATCTCCCGAAGAAGACAAGGCACCATAGGAAGAATATTTTCCAGAATAGTCCTGATAAAAACTCACATCAATAATCGATTCCAAAACTTTATTCTGCTCACGGAACGAATATAGATCCCCATTCTCAAGAAGTACTAATCCATTTCCATATACCTTCTTAATTCCTTTAAATTGTTTCGTTACAGGTTTATCTGGATTATCCTTATCCCACCTAATAACCTGATCATCTGCAGTCCATCCATATATAGAATAACTATCTAATTTTGAAATGCCAATCAGATTACGATTTTGTGTCCATGTTCCGTTAATATTGTTTTTAGACCAGATTGTGCCGTCATCCAGCAAATAGTCATTCCGATCAAGAATTGAAGTAATGGTACGACCGGAATCAGACAAGGCGAATGAAGAGGGTAGTCCAGCCATAAGACTGAAAATCGCCATTCCAATCCAAAATGTTGCAATCTTTCTCTTCAATCCTTTTTTGTGTTTTTTAATCATATTATTAATACTACATTCTAACTTTTTTAATAATTCCATTCCGTAGTTTCCCCTTCTCCTTATGTATCTCAAAACAATTCATCTTTATTTTCAGCCCCTCCTAAGCCAAGCCTAATACTATTCGGCAAAAATAACCAAATATCCTTCAAGGTATCCTTCAGACTTTATGATTCCACTCTTATCTCGGAGCCAGCTTATACCGCACACTTATCTCTCCATCTTTCACGCTCATCTGTACCTCACCCATCTGGTCCGTCCGATAAATCCGGGAACCTACTGCTTCCAAACGTTTCATTACGTCTGGGTTGGGATGACCATAGGTATTGTTAACCCCTGCAGAGATCAGTGCAGATTTGGCATTCCAGTACTGAAGCCATGCTTCTGAGGATGATGTTTTGCTACCATGGTGGGCGACCTTGAGTACATCTATAGATCGATGTGATTGTAATCGCGGTACGGTAACCACCGTTGAAGAACGATGATCTCTGCCATTGTCCGCTAGACTCCCCATCCATTCAGGCACAACTATATTCGTCTCGCTGTCCGCAACAGTTCTCCCCGATTTTTGAACGTCCTGCTGAAAAGAGGTCGCCAGCGAACCATCCTGAATGTCATACAGCACATCCTGTTCCGTTGCCGCTTCCATATCTCCGGTGAATAGCATAGACGTACCCGCCATCTCCAGCAAAAAAACAACCGACCCACCGTTCTGATTCTCAAGAACAGGCAGATCTCCTGTTGGATTAGGTCCACTCCGCTCTGGTGAGATAAAATATAAAGCCGTTTCTGAATCGGGCTTATAGGTCATGCCCTGATGTGTAGCGAATAGTGGGATTTGGCGTTGCACCGCTGTGTCCAGCAACTGATCGAATTTCTCCTTTCCACTCGTCGTTCCGTTAAAGATGAAGCGTTTCACTGGAATTTGCTCCAGTACAGCCTGAAGGCCACCGGCATGATCCTGATCCGCATGAGTCACAATGACAGCATCAAGCTGGTGAATGCCTCTCTTTTTTAATAAAGGAACAACAACTTTAGCTCCCACCTCATACGGATCACGCCTTGTTTTCCACGAGTGTTCGCTCCCCCCAAAGTTAACCGTGCCTCCGCCATCTACAAGGATATGTTTGCCTTCTGGTGTTGTTATCAATGTACTGTCTCCCTGACCAATGTCCAGAAATTGAACTACACCTGTTCCCGCAGGACGTGGCGTCTGATATGCCCACCATAATCCTGCTACAAAACTGACGGCAAGCACACCACATAACCATCGCTTCGCTTGGCTCATGCGTACTTCGCTATAGAAGGCTGCACCTCTAGATGTAAATGCACTTGCATACTCAGGCCAGGCGATACTTGCGCCAAGAGTAGAGAGTGAACCATGATCTGATGTTGCTCTTGGAGTAGGCAAGGGATCGGGCGCTGAAAGTTGCAAGCGATTGTTCGCTTTCGCTGTGTAAAGTGATTGAGTGTCAACAGACCGTGAAGAATTGAAGCCTAATGCTAGTGTAGAGCCCCTTTGTGTAGCACCTCGTGAAGACATATCAAGTGGCGCTGTATCCTCTTCTGCAACATGAATATTTTGGGGTATCTCACCGCCGCTCCGCTGATAGAGCAAATAAAGCAACACATATAAAATCACATAATAGGTTGCAATCCATAATAAGGAAGGTGTAGGCCAGATCATCACAAAACCTGGCAAACTGTTCATCCATTCCACACTGAGAAAGGTAAGTTGATTCAACTGAATCGCAATCCATGCCAGAAGTTTCGCAAGCGGAAGCCACACAAATGATAGAATCATCGCAACGGTACCTAAGGGAAGCACTACAGCACTAATCAAAGACACCAGCAAAAAATTGGCTGCAAAAGACAGCAACGAGAACTGATTGAAGTACAAAATCGTCACTGGGAAAGAAATCAGCTGCGCTGTTACCGTAACCGAAGCTGTCGCTGCCAGCGATTTGGGCCATTTGCTGAACAACCTGTTAATAAGCGGCATATAAATCATCAGTCCCGCCGTCACCAGAAAAGAGAGTTGAAAACTCACATTTAATAAAAAATAAGGATTCCACCAGAGCATGAGCAAAGCCGCTGCACTGATGATCTGAATACCATCTCTGGCCAATCCGCGTTTCGCCATATACAGACCGATCATCGACATCATACCTGCCCGAATGACCGATGGAGAACCGCCCGAGAGCAGTACATATGCTGGCACGAGAACCAGCACAATCGTTAGAGCTGTCTCTCTTGTTAATCTCAGCCATGATAAAAGCATGAGCAATGAAGCCACATACACTGCAACATGTGTACCCGAGATGGCGAGGATATGAGTTAATCCGAGCTGTGAGAATTGACCGTACGTACCTGGATCAATATCCTTCGCCATTCCGATGATCAGACCTTTCATGTAACCGGCATGCGGTTCAGGAAACAACCGGTCCACCGCCGAACCGAGCAGTAGTCTTGCCGAATCTGTCCACCGTAGAATGTTTATTTTCCCCAGCCCTTCAGGAGACGAAGCATGAACCGAACTGGCCCCCTTCACTTTGACCATCCAATGGATATACTGCGTCCTTAGATAGCTACGATAGTCAAATCCCCCAAAATTCCTGGCTTCACCAGGAAGAACTATCGAGCCTGACAGTTTCAGCTTATCCCCTCGCTTCCAAGATGCTGCTGTATGCTGTTCCTGCTCTTCCATTAATCGGACTTGTACAATGACTCTTTCATTCATTTTGTCCGAAGTCGCTTGTGACTTTAGTGATTGCAAGGAAGGATCTGGCGAAGAATCTTGATTCTTGACTTCCTTATCTGTCTCTTCATACAGCCTAAGAGAAGAAACCTGCATCTCAAAACCTGCCCGATCCCCGTCAACCTGCACATCCGATACAAGTTCCCCTTCAACTTGAACATCTAACCCATCAATTACGTCAGTAGATCGATGTAAATATGCTGGCAATGTACTATAATTACGAAAATCATTCCACTCCCACTGTATTAAACCACCTGCAAAAGCAATAACTAAAAGAAGAATCGACCACCCACGAATATTCATGAAACGAAGTAAGAGTGGAAGACATGCCATCGCCCCGACTACTCCCCAAAATAAAGTCCATCCCTCCGTCAATAAACACGCCATGCCACTACCGCACAACCAAAAAATTGTAAAGCGAAGCAATGGTCTGCCTTTCATTCCGTCCCTCTCCCTTCTGCTCATCTCCAAGGCAATAAATACACAAAAACCCCCGAAGCCCATTCAGGCTAGCCGGAGGTTCTTCCCCATACGTATGAAACTAATTAATATTGAAAATAAAAGATATCCCAGGTGTCATCTGTTCTGACATGATCTGAATCATTTAACCTGTTCTATATAAGTTCTTGCTAATTGCTTACGGTCATCATCGTCTCCCGTGGAGGCTGGTAATTCTCCAGTCTACGGAACGAAATGCCTTTCTGATGCATCATATTTTTTACTTTACTCGTATCTTTGGGATATGAGCGATGAAATACAATCTCCGTAACACCACTGTTCGCCAGCATGTTGGCACATGTCCAGCAAGGCTCATCGGTTACATATACAGAGGAACCTTCGCGGTCAATCCGATCCGTGAATAAAAGCAAATTCTGCTCCGCATGGATGGTACGAATACAGCGTTGCTTTTTAACCATTTCTTCCTGTCCGTCCGTGACTACAAGTTCATATTCTTCCGATATCATGCAGCCTGCCTCAGAGCAATCCGCCACTCCCATCGGTGCTCCGTTATAGGCAGTACCCAGCAACTTTTTCCCTTGAACCAGCACAGCTCCTACGTGCCGGCGCGGACAACGGGAACGTGTCGATACCATATAAGCAATGTCCATAAAATACGTATCCCAGTCCTTGCGAAGCTCTGTTGCACTCATGCAGTTTTCTCCTCTCGCCTTGAACCTATTACTATTATGCTGAACTTTTAACGAATCTGTACATAGGGAGCCATCTTCTCCAGCATCTTCATGCCTATGCCCTTCACCTTGGTAAGATCGCTAACTTTGGCAAAAGGACCATGCGCATTGCGATAATCCACAATGGCCTGAGCTTTCTTCTGTCCAATCCCCGGAAGCTCCGTGAGTTTGTTGACAGGTGCCGTATTCACATCGATCTTACCGTGATCTGCCGTCTCACTGGTTGTTTCGTCAGCTGGTTTAGATGTTGCTTCTGCTTCAGATACAGATGAACGGCTTTCATTCACCTGAGCCTGTGGTTGAGCTGGTGAATTGCCTGACACAGCAGGAGCAACATTAGGCTCCCGAACCTTCGACTCCTGTGCTGGAGCTGCGTCGTCCAATTGCCTACCGCTCACCCCACCTTTAGGCGCAGCATCAGCTACATTCTCGGGAACCAAAGCAGCCGACTGTATCGCAGAAGAATTCTGCTCACTTGTCGGCTGATTGGAGCCGAGCTGCATCGGTTCCCAGCCGCTAGGTGGCTGTTCACTTTTGCCCGACCATAATATTAGTACACATCCAACCACTGCTGCAGCAATGGACAACGCTTTGTTCCGTCTCATCTTCCGCACACTCCCTCATATTCAAAATAGAGATCATTTCGAACACGGGCGGTGCTTCCGAACCGTTTCATGATTTCGCTTATCTAAGTTACATAATTTCATGTCATGTGAACCAGACCCTGATGCATACAATAGAGGGAAGAAACTGCGCCATTACCGTAAAGCATGAAAGGAGGCCTAAACCAATGAAGGTTGGATTTATCGGAACCGGCAGCATGGGCAGTCTGTTGATCTATGCCCTGATCCAATCCGGTGCACTCGAACCCCGTCAGATTGCAGCAAGCAATCGAACCCCATCCAAAGTACGTCAGCTTTCCCTCCGTTATCCAGGGCTGCATGAATCACAGAGCAATCGGGAAACAGTCATTCGCAGCAACATCATCTTCCTGTGCGTGAAACCGCTGGAATTCAGACATGTCATTGATGATATCCTGCCTGTTGTGAATTCCAATCACATAATTGTCTCGATCACCAGCCCCGTGCAGCTGCGCCATCTGGAATCTTCGCTTCCTTGCAAAGTCTCCAAGGTTATCCCCAGTGTTACACATCAGGTCGGCAGCGGAGCAAGCCTATTCATCCATGGTGAACGTATGACGGCAGAAGATCGCTCACTGCTCGAAGGCCTAATGAGTCATATCGGCAAACCTTATCAAGTGGATGAAGCCTGCACTCGAATCACATCTGACTTCTCCAGCTGTGGCCCTGCATTCATATCCTTCTTTTTGGAGCAATGGATTGAAAGTGCTGTGCGCTTGACAGGTATCAAACGTGCCGACGCCTGCGCCCTTGCCGGTGAGATGCTTCTAGGTACAGGCAAACTGCTCACTGAGGGAGGTTATACTCCACAAGAACTTCAAGCCCGTGTCGCCGTACCTGGCGGAATAACCGCTCAGGCACTTGCGCTGCTGAGAAACAACCTCGATGGTGTTTTTGATAGTCTGATCCATACAACACATGAAAAATACGATGAAGATTTAGTCAAACTGGATGAGGTATTCCGTGCCAGCGAGATTAACCGGCAACAATATTAACCAGTTTGCCTGGAACGGCAATGACTTTGCGAATAGTCTTGCCTTCCAGCGCCTGTTTCACAGGTGCAAGTTCCATCGTGTAGTCCTGCATTCCCTGTGCATCCAGATCCTTCGCGATCGTCGCACGAGTTACAATTTTGCCGTTCACTTGAACTACGATTTCCACTTCTGCATCCACAGTCATGGACTCATCGTATGCAGGCCAAGCCACGTAAGAGATTCCACCCTCGTGTCCAAGACGATTCCACAGTTCCTCTGCCATATGCGGCGCCAGAGGTGACAGCAATTGAACGAAATTCTCCATCGCTTCGCGAGGCAGCGTCTCTGCTTTGTACGCGTCGTTGATGAAGATCATCAATTGGCTGATCGCCGTGTTGAAGCGCAGATGTTCCAGATCTTCCGTCACTTTTTTAATCGTTTTGTGTGCTGTGCGTTTGAACTCGTCGGTTCCACCGTCAGCTGTAATTTTCTCATTAATCGCACCAGTATCTTCGTTAATGAACAGGCGCCATACGCGTGACAGGAAACGATACATTCCCTCTACCCCGTTTGCGTTCCAAGGTTTAGTCGCTTCCAGAGGACCCATAAACATCTCATAGAGACGCAGTGTATCTGCACCGAATTCGTTAACAATCTCATCCGGGTTGATGACATTACCGCGAGATTTACTCATTTTCTCATTGTTGGTTCCCAGAATCATACCTTGGTTAACCAGCTTATGGAACGGCTCTTTCGTGTGTACGACACCCAGATCATACAGCACTTTGTGCCAGAAACGAGCATACAACAAGTGTAGTACAGCATGTTCTGCCCCACCGATGTACAGGTCAACTGGCAACCATTGCTGTTGTTTCTCTTGTGAGATCAGTTCCTTGTCATTGTGCGGATCGATAAACCGCAGGTAATACCAGCAGCTTCCCGCCCATTGTGGCATCGTGTTAGTTTCACGGCGAGCTTTCATACCCGTTTCCGGATCAACCGTATTTACCCAATCGGTCACGTTTGCCAGTGGGGATTCCCCTGTACCTGAAGGTTTGATCTGGTCAATGTCAGGCAGCAACAGTGGCAATTGATCTTCTGGCACAGTCTTCATCGTCCCGTCCTCCAGATGCAGAATCGGAATCGGCTCTCCCCAATAACGTTGACGGCTGAACAGCCAGTCGCGCAGACGGTACGTTGTTTTTCCTTGTCCTTTGCCGTTCTCTTCGAGCCAAGCGATCATTTTCGCCGCAGCTTCTTCATTGTTCAAACCGTTCAGGAAATCGGAGTTCACATGTGCGCCGTCACCTGTATACGCCTCTTTTGTAACATCTCCGCCGGCAATGACTTCAATGATATTCAGGTCAAACTGCTTCGCGAATTCCCAGTCACGTGCATCGTGGCCTGGAACAGCCATAACAGCTCCTGTACCATAGCCAGCAAGTACATAGTCAGCAATCCAGATCGGCAGCTTCGCTCCGTTAACCGGATTAATCGCGTATGCACCAGTGAACACACCTGTTTTGTCTTTTGCCAAGTCCGTACGTTCCAGATCACTCTTACGCGCAGCCTGCTCCTGATAAGCTTTTACTGCCTCACGCTGTTCTTCGGATGTAATCGCGTCAACCAGTTCGTGCTCTGGAGCCAGAACGGCAAAGCTTGCACCGAACAATGTATCAGCACGGGTTGTGAATACTTTGATCACTTCTTCACGGCCTTCGATGGCAAAAACCACTTCAGCCCCGGTCGATTTGCCGATCCAGTTACGCTGCATATCCTTGATGCTTTCCGACCAGTCCAGCTCTTCCAGATCTTCCAGCAAACGCTCTGCGTATTCCGTAATTTTCAGTACCCATTGACGCATCGGTTTACGTACAACCGGGTGTCCGCCACGTTCACTCTTACCGTCAATAACCTCTTCGTTCGCCAGAACCGTGCCCAATGCTTCACACCAGTTCACCGGCACTTCATCGACATAGGCCAACCCTTTATTGTACAGCTGAATAAAGATCCACTGTGTCCATTTGTAATACTCAGGGTCTGTTGTACTGATCTCACGATCCCAGTCATATGAGAATCCGAGAGATTTGATCTGACGACGGAAATTGTCAATGTTGCGGAATGTGATATGACGCGGGTGCTCCCCCGTATCCAGTGCGTGCTGCTCTGCTGGCAGACCAAAAGCGTCCCAGCCCATTGGGTGCAGCACATTGTATCCACGCATCCGTTTGTAACGGGATACGATATCCGTTGCAGTATATCCTTCCGGGTGACCTACGTGAAGTCCTGAACCGGACGGATATGGGAACATATCCAGTGCATAAAACTTCGGTTTGGACGGGTCCTCACCTGTTTTAAACGTTTTGTTGTCATCCCAATATTGCTGCCAACTTTTCTCCATCACTTGCGGCTGATAGCCGTGCTTCGGCTGATGATTCTCACTCATCTATAATTCCTCCTTCAGGTTATACGCGCTATATAACAACAAAAAAACCTCAGCATCCCGTAGCGTTTGCAGCGCTAGGGACGAGAGGTTGAATTCCCGTGGTACCACCCTAGTTAGCGGACGAACGTGCTTCGTCATCCACTCCCTTTAGACCTGTAACGGCGGTTAACCGATGCGGATTTCCAGTCCTGCACCCAAGGCATAGAACTTTGTAATCACCGCATTTCTCCAAGGCGAGTTCGCAAAATACTGTCAATCGGCTTGCACCAACCGCCGACTCTCTGTCATGTACAGCACCCACTACTGATCCTTATCATCGAAATATGTATACAATATAGGAAGCATTATATAAAAATGCAAGCTCAAAGTCAATATGACATGTCACAATCTCTTTCTCACAAGTCAGACTTTATTGCCCTTCACATGTCAACTGGCATTCTCACATTTTTCTAAACCGTTCAATGCCTTCCTGCATATTACGGATCGTAGATTCAATATGCTCCTTGTTATCATACTTACGGTAATCACATTCAATTCGGAGCGCAAGATCAAAATACAAATCATATAAACTTCTGCGCTGCCGCTCGTTCTCTGTCTCAACCTCACGTCCATATCCTTTGAGAAAACCCGGAGTATAGTTAAAATGACTGAAATAATGCTCCATGAGCGGATCGCCCCATAATGAGCGTTCAAAATCAATAATGGCCGTAATTTGCTTATCCTGGACCAGCACATTGCCATCCCACAGATCCCAGCTAATCAGGGAAGGTTCTGTCACTTCATCCAGTGCATCTGATTTCTCATCAATCAACCGTCTCAGCTCATTGTAATCGATGCCGATATCAACTCCTGCCTCTTTACCATCTGCAAGCATATCATGCATGAGCATCAAGAAAGCTTCTCTCCACGTCGCGCGTTGTCTGTCCTTTCCGGAAAAATAACCAAACCGCTCTCCCTTAATCTCGTTAATTCGCTGGTTGTACCAGCCTAACTGCTGTTCAACCACTTCCTGATCTTCGGCAGTAAAATCTTCTTTCACCTGGTTGTATGGAACCCCGGGCATAAACTCCATAATGAAATACTGCGCGGGAGCCATGAGTAGTGAAGCATCATATGCGAGTACCAGAGGCACAGGAACATCCTTAAGCTCAGCAACAAGCTGGAGTGCTTCCACTTCAGCCGTCATTAAATCCTGTTCACAACGCATCAGATTGGTCGTAGCCGCAGGTGCGATTTTTAGAACAACTTTTCGTCCATCGTCAAGAAAAATTTTATAAGCATGGTTTGCCCAGCCATCGATCATTTCCTCGTAATCTTGAATCGTTACAGCAAGGTGATGCTTAATGATCTGATCCAGCTGTTCTTTGGACAATCTCGTTTTATATGTACTTTCCATCTCTACAACTCTCCCTGTGATTGGAATATAATTTGCATGTTAAGAAAACGCTTTCCTTTTTTCATTCATTATGTCTCTCTTTGCTTCAAGCGGCAATACTTTTTATCATATATGTTCAAAAAAACTGCCTCGAGCAACATACTTACACGTTGCACAAGGACAGTTTCATATTCATATGCATATAAATTAGTTTAGCGTCGCTCATTATAATTTTCTCTTTAAACAATCATTTTACAGCCACGTAGAACAGACGCTGTGCGTGATCTCCAGCTTCTTTCCACTCAAAGTCTGCATACACCTTCACATCCCGGAAACCCGCTTTGCTTAATTCAAGCTTCATCCAGTCCGGATCATAAGCGCGTTGCGTATGAACTTCTTCGAATCGCTGATACGTATCTCTGTTGCCCTCATCCAATCTAGAAAAAATGCTCAGATGATGCTCTATCTCACATCGCTCCTGATCAAAATCGCACGTCCAGATATATGAGACCGAGCGTTCGTCTAACACAAAAGGCTGTTCCTCATCATACCGAATCAATGTATTTGGATGGTGTACATCAAACAGAAATGTACCTCCTGGCTTCAGCATTTCATACGTACGCTCGAATGTTCGAATGACATCTTCGGATTCCAGCAAATAGTTCACGCAATCGCAGAACGAAATGACCGAGTCTACAGGTTCAGGCACTCTCCACTCCCGCATATCCTGCTGTACCCAGCGTACACTGCCTTCCCTGTACAGACGGTGTCCCTGAGGTGTCGCTTCCATTTTGCTACGCGCAACAGATAACATATCTGCGGAGAGATCAATACCCGTCACTTCAAAGCCAGAGTTCACCAGCGGGATCGTAATGGACCCCGTTCCGCAGCCAAGCTCAGCCACACTTTTGGGCATGCCATGTTGTTCCCAAGCTGTTCTTGCAAACCTTATCCAGTCCGGATAAGGCATATCTTCCATTAATTCATCGTAAACGTAGGCAAATTTCCGGTAAGACATGTCGGCACCGCACTTTCAATTTCATTTTCCTCATCGGATTGGATCAAAAATTCAAACTAAAAAGCAGGGCTTCCGGTGTTTACCCAGTCTGGCCCTGCTTTACTTAAACCGATGCATAAAGCATCGGCTCCATGATACATGCAATATTTCAACCAAAATGAATGCTCTAACTCGAAACATCCATGCTGTATTCGGCTATGCCTCGCCTGTGTCTACTTCTCTTCCTGCTGTGATTTTGGCGCAGAATCAGACAAGTACGTCCAGTTTTCCTTTTGTACCACCAATCCATCTTTCATCAGCTTACCGAGAGCACGTTTGAACGCGGATTTACTAATGCCAAAACGTTGCTTGATAATATCTGGCGGTGTCGCATCGGAATACGGCATGCCGCCCATAGGGCGCTCTTTCATAAAAGCAAGCAGCTTGTCTGCGTCTTCGTTACGCCCAACTTCTTTACGTTGTGTCATCGCCAAATTTACACGGCCGTCTTCACGCACCAGCGTAACCCGACATTTCACCTTTTCACCCAAACGAAGCATATGACTGCGCTCCGAAGAATGGATCATGCCAATCGCTCCAAAACCAAGCACACCACCATCAACAAGTACAAATGTACCCATCTGAAGCGGCTTGTACACCAGAGCTTCCACCCACTCATTCAACCATGTGGTTGGCGCGTGGAAGGCAAGCGGAGCAAGTTCACGTTCTCCAGCCAATTTGGCACGCAGACGTCCTTGCTTATCATGCTCCATGATCACGAACACCTCATCCCCAACTTGGGGACGCAGTTCTTCAAGTTCAGGCAACTCACGGATTGGAAGCAACAACTGGCGACCAAGACCCATTTCCAGGAAGCAGCCAAGGCGCGGATGCACATCAGCTACGACCAGTTTAGCCATCTCACCCAGCGTGAGGTAAGGTTTTTTCATCGTAACAGCAAGGCGGTCTTCTGTATCAAAGAATACAAAAACCTCCAGCGTTTCACCAATCTTGATATCCCGAGTCAGCTCGGTGTAGTGAAGCAATACATCTTCCGATCCTGTCGTCAAAAAATAGCCAAATGGAGACACTTCACGTGAAACCGGTAGCGAGACGACTGTTCCTGCAATCAAACTCATACCGTTTCCACCACTTTGGCATCAGACCAGAGACGCTCGATATTGTAATATTCACGCTCATCGCGGTGGAATACGTGAACCACGACATCGCCAAGATCCATCAGCACCCAGCGTGCAGAGTCCATGCCTTCAATGCCTTTAATTGTCGCACCAGCTGCGTGAGCCTGTTTACGAATCTCTGTAGCAATCGCCTGTACCTGTGTATCGGAGTTACCGTGGCAGATCACAAAATAATCGGCAACCAGTGAAATATTGTTCAGGTCAAGTGCTACAATGTTTGATGCCTTTTTATCGTCAGCGGCGGTAACCACCATGTTCATAAGTTCTTTCGATGATACTGTCATGAACCAACCTCCATAATCTATAATTGTGCAATCAAGTCATTACGTGAGAGCACCGTAAGCGGGTAGATAACACGGCGCTGGGAGAGCAATAGGCTGATCGTCGAATCAAAACCGGCAATCAAACCTTCCTCCAGACTGCGCTGAGCCTGCTCACGAATGTACTCTACACCCGGGAAATCACGTCCCGGCTCAATATAATCGGCAAGGCATACCACTTTGTCCAGCAGGCTCATCCCTACCCTACCAGAAGTATGCCACCGAATGGCGTTAATAATCTCTGAATCGGACACACCATAATCCCGTTCAGCTACAAAGGCACCCACTTCCGAATGCCAAAGCTGCTTATCATGATGTAAAAGTTCAATATTTAATCCGTTATCACGAATAACGGCTTCCATCTCGGCTACTGGCCAATATTTGGCCACGTCATGTAAAATCGCTGCTATATCCGCTTTTACCGGATCAGCACCATACTTTTCAGCCAAGACAACGGCTGATTCCATGACACCCTGCGTATGTTTCCAGCGCTTGGCCGGCATCTGTGCAGAGACAGCCTCGATTAACCCCTCACGGCTTAGTGCCATATAAACCGCTCCTTACAATGTATTGATGAACTGCATCCGGGATCATAAACCGCACCGAATGCCCCTTCGCCAGTCGTCTGCGTATCGCCGTAGATGAAATATCAACAAGAGGCATCTCGGCCAGCAGAACCCGTCCCTGCAATGCATCCGGTAAATCGTCCAGATGTAGCTGGAAGCCCGGACGTCCAACACCGATGAAGGTCATTTTGGACGCCAATTCTTCAATCTCTTCCCATTTGGGAAGGTAATTCACCATATCCGCCCCAATGATAAAATAAAACTCATGCTCAGGGAAACGGCGCCACAATTCACGCATGGTGTCAATCGTATAAGATACGCCGCCAAGCTCCATTTCGATACCTAGTACCTCATACTGAGTAGCTTGCTTCACAGCCAACTCAGTCATTTCCAGGCGTTGTTGCCCCGTTGCACCTGCACTGGGTTTGTGAGGCGGGACATGAGAAGGCATAAACCAGATTTCATCCAGAGCATGCGAATCCCTTGCCGCTTCTGCTGCCAGCAGATGCCCCATGTGGATCGGATCAAACGTACCGCCCATGATGCCGATCTTCACCCGCGCCACGCTCCTTATCTTGGAAGTTCGATTTGTTTATTGTCACGTGATTCTTTGTAGAGGATAATGGTACTCCCAATCACTTGTACGAGCTCACTGCCTGTTTCACGAGCTACCTCTGCAGCAATTTCATTTTTATCATCAAGGTTATTGTTGAGCACTTGAACTTTCATCAGTTCGCGCTTCTCAATGGCCTCTTCGATGTGACGGAACAAATGCTCATTCGTGCCCCCTTTACCAATCTGAAACACAGGGGTCAGATGATGTGCTTGTGACCGCAAAAAGCGCTTTTGTTTACCAGTTAACATGAATACTTCATACTCCTTATGTTGAGCAGGCCCTGCATGTAGCCCAAGACTGATTCAGAGCCTGGCCGTTCAATTATTATTTTTCAAAACTATCCAGTACTGCTCGTCTCATCGTGTCAACAGGGGCGGGAATGCCAAGCCAGTGTTCAAATGCAACGGCCCCTTGATAAACAAACATTCCGAGTCCGCCATGCACGGTGCATCCGCGCAAACGGGACTCACGGAGCAGACGGGTTTCGAGCGGGTTGTATATCAGATCGCTAACAGCTGCCTCTTCGCGAATCCATGCAGGATCAACTGGAACATCATCCACATGTGGATGCATGCCCGCTGCTGTCGTATTAATAACGATATCTGCCGTGGCAAGTACAGCTTGAGCATCCTGCATCCCGTTGCCGGAGATGTCTCCCAGACCATGGCTTCGCAGATCCGTAGCAAGAGTAAGTGCTCTGTCAGCTGTGCGGTTCAGGATGCTGATCTGTTCGGGCTTTTCCAGAGCAAGCGCATAGATAACACCTCTTGCCGCGCCGCCTGCGCCAAGAACAGCGATCCTTTTCCCTTCAAGCTGAGGAACAGCCTCTTCTTTCAACGAGCGCACATATCCGATTCCGTCGGTATTGTACCCTGTCAGCTTGCCATTTTCGTTCACGATCGTATTGACTGCTCCAATTAAGCGAGCACTGTCATCGATCACATCGAGGTATTGCATCACCTGCTCCTTATGCGGAATCGTGACATTAACACCACGATAACCCAAGGCAACAATGCCACGAATAGCAGCTTCGAGCTGATCAGGCTGCACATGCAGCGGCATGTACATTCCGTGCACACCTGCTGCTTGCAAAGCAGCATTATGCATGGCCGGAGATTTGGAATGAGCAATCGGGTCACCCATTACACCCAGCAGTACGGGAAGTGAAGAATTGAACTTATTTTCTGCTGACATCGATACGCCTCCGATCTGATCCGTTGTTGGAATTAGGTCCCGCCATCCAAACTAGATCAGGGAAGGACGAATCTGCACCCGAATGCCTTTTGGAACATGGACAGCCACTAAAGCACCCTTATCTCCGTTAACCTTGATCCAGCCCAGACCAGAGATGAATATGTCCGACTGACTGCCACGTTTAATCCGGAATTCATGTCTCGTCCATTCCGGCATCTCAGCGGCATTCTCACGGGTTGGCGGAGAAAGCAATTCTCCGAGGTGATCACGGTACAGATCATCTGCCCGTTCCAATTTTGTCCGATGAATATCCAGCGCAGTGCTGATAAAACAAGTGAACGATTGGCGATCCCCTTCAATAAAATCAAACCGGGCCATCCCACCGAAGAACAGTGTCTGACCGGAATTCAATTGATATACCGCAGGTTTAAGCGGTTTCTCAGGCATAATTGCAGCCAGATCCTTACGGGATACAATTTCACTGAAGCGCCAAGGATACACAATTCCCGGCGTATCAATAATATATTTTCCATCGTCTAGCGGAATGTTCACCATATCCAGTGTCGTTCCCGGATAACGCGAGGTCGTCAGTTCCTGTTCCAGATCGCTGTAGTCTCGGATCAAACGGTTAATCAGTGTCGATTTACCGACATTGGTTCCACCGACAACGTACACATCCCGATCTCCACGGTACGTGCCAACAAGCTCAAGCAGACGGTCAAAGCCTTGGTTTTGCTTCGCACTGCAGAGCACAACATCTACTGTCCGCAGGCCTTGTTCTTTGGCTTGCTTTTGCACCCAGTTCCGAACTTTGTTCCAGTTGGTAACTTTAGGCAACAAGTCCGTTTTGTTCACGGCAAGCAGTACCGGATTGTTTCCAACAAAGCGTTGCAAGCCAGAAATAATACTGCCGTCAAAATCAAACAAATCAACGATATGAATGACGAGTGCATCCTTATCCCCGATTTTGCTGAGCAGAGCCAGGAACTCGTCCTGATCCACCGTTACAGATGATGACTCATTATAATTTTTGATACGGAAACAGCGCTGGCAGATGACCGGTTCACGGTCAAGTGCTTTTTCTGGAAGATATCCGGGCAAATCCGGATTTTCCGTTTGCAAATTCACGCCGCATCCACTGCATCTTACGGCAATATTGCCGTTATGCGGTTCTGTCATTTCTTCTTTTCCTCCTCAAGCCATAAGCCTTTCTTACGCAAATTCGACAGGGCAATCCGTTCTACTCTCCGATTAAAGCGAGTCATAAAGCCCTCATCTCCGATGGAAATGGGCAGCACCAGAACCGTATAGAGTCCAAGTCTGTTCCCACCATAAACGTCGGTAAGCATCTGATCCCCTACAACAATCGTTTTTTCGGGAGCAAGCTCCATCATCTTCATTGCTTTACGAAACGGTACATTCGATGGTTTGCGTGCACTATGCACAAACTGGATATCCAGCGGAGTCGCAAACAGGGACACCCGATTCAGATTGTTATTGGACACAATCATCAGCTTGAATCCCACCTCTTTTACACGCGCGAACCATTCGATCAATTCTGGTGTAGCATCAGGTGCTTTGGCTCCAACAAGCGTATTATCCAGGTCAGTTATGATTCCACGATACCCTTGAGCGTACAGTTCATCCAAATCAATATCAAAAACTGTGTCTACACGCAGCTTGGGCATTAACATTTTAAACAAAGAAGTCACCTCAGTTTCATACGACACACTATATCACAAATCTGTCTTTCCTGAAAATGAAAACACCCTTTATCACGTTAAAAAAAGGAAAAACGGGACGGGCATGTTCTATGCCCGTTCCGCTTTCAGTTCCTTCCGCAGCTTCAGAGCTGCCTGATAGACAACCTTCCAATCATCGGCGGTTACCGTTGCCGGACTGTAGCGGGTCTGTTCAAACTTCATTAATAACTCTTCAAAAGTCGTTTGGGCAGATGGTCTAAGCTGACTCCAGCGAGTTACTGACTCACGAAGCGTTTCGTCACCACTGCGCGTTAGACCTCGTCTTCTCGCATAACGAATCCAGCGTTCTGTTTCAGCCAGCACCTTCTGTTCAGGTGTCAGCGGTCTGCCGGTCCGCAGGCGAAGTAACAAGAATCGCAACGAAAGGCGGTTGCGCCAGAACATATAGGCTACCCACAGTACGATAACAGCAGCGGCAATCCAGATCACAAAGGTTGGAATCATGTTTGTAGTCTGCTCAGGCGTTGGTGCTTGTTTTTCTTCTTGAACCGGTTCTTCCTCTGGTTGGTCTTCTGGCTGATCAGCCGGCTGGACTTCAGGTGATTCGGTCAGCAATGGCATATCAAATCCCGGGGTTGCTTCAACCGGAATCCATCCGTATTCGCCAAAATATACCTCTGCCCACGAATGAGCATCCGCATTCGTAACCGTGTAGGTCGTTTCAATGGGCGCACCCGGCTGACGTGGAGCCTGCATGTCCGAGTTCAGGGACATCTGTCCAGGTGCATAACCTTTTACCCATCTGGCTGGGATGCCTTCGGCCCTTGCCATCATCACAAGCGCGGTGGAAAAGTAATCACAATACCCTTCACGAATATCAAACAAGAAACCTTCAACAAAATCATTGCTCACTTTCCGGGACAGATCCGGATTGTTGGTGTAGTTGAAGTTTTGTTGTAAATAGTCTTGCAGTAATGCTACTTTTTCATACGGTGTTTTTGCAGACGCAGTAACCTCGGCTGCGAGATCCTTTACCCTTTCGGGGAATCGGGAAGGTAATTGTAAATACTTGTCCTCTGCCGGATTGCTGGTATACAGAGCATCTGCTGATTTGGTACGAAGCTCGTCTTCCACGATAATCGGCACTTCGGATACAACCGTATAGTTTTTGGGATATTGCGGTTGCTGACGCGATGTGACCACGTGCAACTCCGCCCGCTCTGTATTCCAAAGCATACGATCCGCTCTTTCTTCACCATTCACCAAGCTCACTTGTGATATGGAATACGCACCAAACAAAATGGGATATACCGTGTCATTCAACATCGTTACTTTCTGCGTGACTTTTTTCGTTTTTACTTTACCAGCCTCTTCATTTTCCAGCGTTTGACTGGCTGACACATTCTCCATAGAAGCACGTCCAGGCTCATCCCAGCCCGTACCCGTATATTCAGAACGCGTTTCCCCTCGCCAGTAGCTTCGGTCACTGGTCGTGATTGACATGACTGGGGTGTAATCAAAGTTAAATCCTCCGCCAAGCTGACTGTCCTCGCGGCTGTATCCTGACTCCGTCGCTGTAGGAATATCCAGTACTCCATTCCCGGATTGATTTGCGGATGTTCCCGTGTAATTCCGCCAAGCGGTGTACGGATCGGTCAAGGTTGGCGGAATTTCCGGCATGTTCACACTGGCAACAATAATTAATGAGAAAATGATAGCAATATTCGCCAGTATTTTATAAGGATACCGAATCATTCGTTTCCAGCCCTGCGGGTACTGCAGCTGATAATTACGGAAGTGCTGACATACGAGCCACCCCATACCTGCAAACATTACCCAAGCGATCTCAACCCAGAGCGGAATTTGAGTAAATGAATCCAGGATGCCTAGAGATATGATATTAACTCCCAGGAACACCAGGATACGGCGGGTTGAGTTTACAAGGCGAAGTGCAGCCTCCAACATCACCCATGCACACAAGGAAAACCAGACGTACGGAGGCATATGCAAGATAAATCGCTCCACACGCTCTGTCAGCGTTCCATAAGGGATGTAAACCATGTAATCAATCAACGTTTTATGCAAAATATATAAGAGAACAACAGCCTTGATTATCGTTCGATACAGCATTCTAAAGGGAAGAATGACCTCCAGAATACTTACAGCCGCCAGAGTCCACAGCACCAGCGAAGTCGTCTCGGTATACCATGACTCTTGGGTGAACGATATCCATTGCAGTGCAATGAGAAATATCCAGAGCAAAGATGCCGCATGATACCAGGATCTTTTCAATCCCAAACTTTCATTTCTTATGGCATTCATACCGAACCTCCCCCCATAACCGTTGGAAGCTCCTGCAGATGAGCAACGGTGAATGATCTCGTGCCCCTGCCACGCAACATGGCGTTCCATTCCTTACTTTGGCGGGATTCATTGGAATCAATCAAAATGTGACATGGAGTCATGCCACGTGTATCTGCCCAACGAAGTAGCTCAATTATCTTCTCATCTTTTTGTGGAGAAACGACAACAAAATAAGCTCCCTGTGGGAACTGACGCGCTATTTTCTCAACTCCAGGCAACAAGGTAGCATCTTTGCCGTTATCCTGGATATCCACGAGATGATGCATCATCTTCTGCCGTTCAATCAGACTTTCACTTGGAGGCATGAAGGATGACTTATCAGCCAAGGTTAACAACCCCATGCCCATGCGTTCCCTACTGCCATAGTCTAGCAGAGAAGCTGTAGTAGAAACGGCCAGTTCGAATGCTTCACCGTGCGGATAACTTCCGGCGAGCGCATCGAGTACAAGGATGGTTTTAGGCACAGACTCATGTTCAAATTCTTTAGATTTCCAGTTGCCTGTTTTGGCTGTGGCATTCCAGTGAATGCGAGAAAGACGGTCCCCATAAACGTAGTCACGCACACCGTTGATCTGGGTTGTTTCCCTGCGTGAACGTGTCAAGGCTGTTTGTGGTCCAGACAAGCGTGACTTGCGATCATAAAGCTGCCAATAAGGAATAAATACCGTACGAGGTAAAACACGAAATTCACCGCTGGCCTTGAATGTTCCACGATGTTCGATCAATCCAAAAATATCCTCGCTAGCACATTCCGTTTCCGAGAAAACATATTTCCCCCGCTCAAGCGGCGGAGTTTGAAAGGAAAGTTCACCCGTTCCCCGCATACTCGGGATCAGGCTTTCCTTAAATGACCATGATTCCCCATTATGTCGATGTAACATCTCACGCACGACCACATAAGGAAGCGGAAGAAATCCCGGAATGGTCAAGTTCAGCTTCACGCGGACCTGATCACCGGCATGAAGCAGTTCTTCATGATCCTGTCCGGAAGAGAGCCTCCGTACGCCCTGAGCCCGTTTCACACCGCTGAATCCAGCAATCGCAAGATACAGGCAAAGTAGCGTCACCATGGACAAAAGCATAAGTGAGGTCTTTCCTCCTTGAAATAAAACGTACGCAAGGCAGCACATCCACACCACGGCGATGCCCCATACGCGAGGGTGGCGTAAGCCTCGATTGACTGTAGTCAAAAGCGGTCTCATCAACTATTGCCCCATCGATACAGGCACACGAACCTGCTGTAATACAGCGTTCAGAACGGCCTCTGAGCTCATGCTGTCCAATCTGGATTCGGGACGAAGTACAATACGATGAGAGATGACATACGGAGCCATCGTTTTCACATCATCCGGTAGCACGTAGTCTCTTTCTTGCAAGAAGGCAAAAGCTTTTACGGCCATCATGAAGGAAATCGCAGCCCTTGGGCTAGCTCCTAATAAAACAGAAGGGTGTGTGCGCGTGTGGCGAACAACATCCAGCAGATAGTCCATCACAGGATCTCCGATGAACACTTCTTTAATCTCTTGCTGGATAGCCGAGATTTGATCCATGTGAGTCACGGATTCAAGCCGATCTACCGGTTGGCCCGACTGATGTTGCTTCAGCAACGTCTTTTCAATATCCTTGTCGGGATAACCGAGACTGATTTTTAACATAAAGCGGTCGAGTTGTGCTTCGGGTAACGTATACGTCCCCTCAAAGTCAATCGGATTCTGTGTAGCACAGAGCATAAAAGGATGCGGGAGATCGTACGTGTCACCGTCTACGGTCACACTGCGCTCTTCCATGACCTCAAGCAATGCAGATTGCGTTTTCGTCGTTGCACGGTTAATCTCGTCTGCGAGCAAAATATTGGTCATAACCGGACCCGGTCGGAAATAAAAACGCTCATCCTTCGGATGGAAAACAGAAACTCCTGTAATATCACTTGGCAGGATATCAGGATTACATTGAATACGCCGGTATTCCCCGCGCATGGATTTCGATAGTGCTTTGATCAGCTGTGTTTTGCCCGTTCCCGGTACATCTTCAATCAGAACGTGTCCACCTGCTAGCAAAGCTGTAAGTAAAAGTTGAATTTCAAAGGACTTCCCCATAATGCAGGACTCCAGATTTGAACGAACTGCAGAGATGATTTGGATCGACTCTTTGCGCACAGGCATGTGGTCTAACCTCCTAAAAAAGCATACAGATTTCCTTTTATTGTACATGATCCAACGTCACGAGTACACTCGAAGGAACTCACAATTTGTTTCCAGTCGTCAGCTTCACCGCATTTACCGCATCGGTACGACAAAAAAAAGCCACGGATCATATAGATCCGAAGCCTTTGCTTATCACAGTATATATTTTAAATTTAACCTTTTGGACGAACAACCAGTGCCGCGAGAAAAGAAAAGATAATCGCCGACGATATCCCTGCCGCGGTGAGGTCAAAAATACCGGTAATCACGCCAATCCATCCCTCTTTTTCCAGTTCAGTTAAAGCTCCGTGCACCAAAGAATTTCCAAAACTTGTAATCGGAACCGACGCCCCTGCACCAGCGAATTTCACCAGAGGGTCGTACAAACCAAAGGCATCTGCTACCGCGCCAGCCACCACCAGTGTACTCATTGTATGCGCGGGTGTTAGCTTCGCACCATCCATCAACAGCTGTCCAATTACACAGATCAGACCACCTACGATAAAAGCCCATAGAAATTGCATATCTCTTACCCCTCCTGTTCAATTGCGACAGCATGTGCTATACAAGGAATGCTTTCACCCTGCTGGTATGAGAGTGGAGACAGGAGCGCTCCTGTTGCAACTACAAGCACACGCTTCAGATCCCCTTTATGCATCCGGTTCAGGATGTGACCATAAGTAACTGTAGCAGAACACCCGCAGCCGCTTCCTCCGGCAACGACTTGAGGCTGATTCTCCCGATCATAGATCATGAGTCCGCAATCGTTAAAAACGGTCTGCTCCATCGGAATCCCTTCTTTATGCAAAAGTTCCTTCGTTATAGGCAAACCGACGGAAGCAAGATCACCTGTAACGATGAGATCATAGTATCCTGGCTCCAGCCCGGTATCTCTAAAATGAGAAATAATCGTATCGGCGGCTGCCGGTGCCATCGCTGCACCCATATTAAAAGGATCTTTGATACCAAGATCCATAATCCGGCCAATCGTGGCTTTTGCTACATATGGGCCTTGTCCTGTGCGGGAAATAACACCACAGCCAGAACCCGTGACGGTGTACTGTGCATACGGCGGTTTCTGGGAACCATACTCCGTCGGATATCGAAACTGTTTTTCCACCGTACAGTTATGACTCACCGTTCCAGCGAGTACGTAATCGCCGGCACCGGAATCGACAATCATGGACGCAAGGGCTAACGTCTCCATTGAGGTTGAGCAGGCTCCAAATACACCAAGATAGGGTGCACCCAATTGCCTTGCCGAAAATGAACTGCTGATAATCTGGTTCATCAGATCCCCGCCGACAAAATAATGCAGTTCTTCCTTCGTAATATTGGCGTTCACCAATGCGAGCTGAGAGGCTTTTTCCAGCAATTTACGCTCTGCTTTTTCCCACGTTTTCTCACCGATCTCAAGGTTATCATAAATGTAATCAAAATCAGAAGATAACGGCCCCTTACCTTCATCTGGGCCTACAACGGTAGCTCTGCCTATAATTCGCGGCTGATGTTCATACTCCCAGGTCTGGCGGCCCAGCCTTTTCATAGATGTCCACCTCCGAAGCCCAAAAAGGCATATACAATTCCAATGATGAAAGCTGCAACGACCCCAAAAACAATGACGGAACCGGCAAGCTTGAACATATTTGCTCCAACACCGAGCACCAGACCCTCCGCACGATGCTCCAAGGCAGCAGAACACATGGAATTCGCGAATCCCGTCACCGGTACACCCGTACCCGCTCCCGCCCACTGCGCGATTTTGTCGTATACACCAAGACAAGTCAGGATCACGGAGATCAGAATCATAACCGCGACAGTAGGACTTGAAGCCTCCTTGGATGTCATGTCCATCCCAGCCATGAACGCTTCCTGGATCGCTTGTCCAATCAAACAGACGGTTCCCCCCACCAGAAAAGCTTTGATACAATTTTTGAAAATTGGACGTGAAGGTTCATGTTTTTTGGCGACTTTTTTATATTCCTTCTCATCCATCGACAGCGATGAAGTTTTCTTCTTTCCAGTTGCAGATTGTTCTGGCAAGCACAGGACCTCCTTTATGTGAATGGTTTGCAGTCATAGCTGAATGGCGATTGTGGAGCACTTCTATACATTGTTTGTTATTATCGGGAAGGTTATGTATCCGGCGAGAAACAGCAGATGTTTCCAAAATGAAGGAGATGGGGAAGTTATATAGATCACGCCGCTTAATTGTAGTTCACAACCTGTTTGGTCTATAAATAAAGAAGAATGATGACGAGTAAAATAAAGAGTACAATGAACAGCACCTTCTCATTTCCTTCTTCAGGAGGCTTCATCTTGTATCCCGGCTCCTTCCTACGCTTAAAACGTCGTTTAACAGGACAGCCTGATTACAAAGAATATGGCTCCCTTTTATAATCATATGCATGAAGGCAACTCTAAGATTGAGACAACAGCGGACAGAAAAACGGAAAATCCAGACTAAACACGCAAAATCATGCCTTAAAAACGTAACATAAACATGGACATTCACTTGTGCAAGGTTCATACTATAATGTGACCAGTGGTTAATAACGAGTCCTTTGTACGAAAAAAAGGACACCAGGCCAGCAACCGTTTTACTGTGACCTGATATACATATCAACAGAGGAGTTGTTAACACATGAATGAAAAAACGTTGGACATGTTTCGCACATTAACGGAGTTCCCTTCCGCCTCCGGCTTCGAACGTGAACTGCGCGGCTGGATGAAAGAGCAATTGTCCGCATATACCGATGAATTTGTACAAGATCGCCTGGGAAGTCTCTTTGGTGTTCTACGCGGAGATGAATCTGGCCCTAAAGTCATGGTGGCCGGACATTTTGATGAAGTCGGCTTCATGACAACAGGTATAACGGAAACAGGTATGATCAAATTCCGTCCGCTCGGTGGATGGTGGAGTCAAGCTGTGCTTTCACAGCGTCTTCAGATTATTACTCCTGAGCGCAGGATTACAGGCGTTGTCGGCTCTACACCTACCCACTTGCTGGATGAATCCCAGCGCAGCAAGCCGGTAGACTTGAATTCAATGTATCTGGATATTGGCGCAGATGATCGTGCGGAGGCAGAATCGTGGGGGATTCATCCGGGAATGCAGATCGTACCGATCTGTGAATTCACACCGATGGCAAACCCTAAGAAAATAATGGCCAAAGCTTGGGATAACCGTTATGGTGTTGGTCTAGCGCTTGAACTGATGGAAGAACTACATAAAGAGAAGCTACCGAATATCCTCTATTCCGGTGCAACGGTTCAGGAAGAATTGGGACTTCGCGGAGCACGTACAGCTGCCAATCTCATTCAGCCGGACATTTTCTTTGCTCTGGACTGTAGTGCGGCGAACGACATGACGGGTGACAAACAGTCCTTTGGTCATATCGGTCAGGGCGCATTGCTCCGTATCTTCGACCCAGGAATGTTCACGCATCGTGGAATGGTGGAGTATGTTAAGGACACTGCTGCTTCCAATAAGATTAAGACGCAATACTTCATCTCGCCGGGCGGTACGGACGCAGGTCAGGTTCACTTGAGCGGTATTGGTGTACCTTCCACCGTAATTGGCATCTGCGGCCGATATATTCACACCTCTTCTTCCATTATTCATACCGATGATTACGATGCGGCTAAAGAATTAATTGTGAAGCTTGTGAAAGGTCTCGATCGTACAACGATGGAAACCATTGTTAATAACGCTTGATATAGGTATAATTCAACGATTTAAAGCTTTAAACTATAGGGATACCTCATTGAATCTTTTTTTGGGGTATCTCTTTTTCTAATGGTCACATAAATATATGGATCGTTTGAACATGTTGAGCACGAGATACATAAGATATGATAATGGAAGGTTAGTTAACTAAAGATGAAGAACCAACACATCAAACAGCGGGGGAACTTTGTATGGCAATGGGAAGGAACGGAAAATCAAATAAAGGTTCCAGAAAAACTAATGCCGCAAATACCCTTCTGAGTGGCAATTTAAAAGGTAAAAAACTTGAATTGATTGTTGCCGCGTTATTGGTTAGCGGGAAATTAAGAGTGGATGCGTCACGCTGTTTAGAGAAGCCACATTAGTTGTAGAATTAGTGGGCCAGTATAAAACACTCCAAAAGATTGAACCCTCTAATTCAGATAAACTAGTACAATTTTTGGATGAAACGGGCCGAGATATGACCCTGAACGATGTCATTCAGGCTTTTCAGCAGCGTATAAATTCCTAAATGCAAGCATGAAAAGAGGTGGCTGTGATGTCTGAGTTTGATGGAGTCGGTTTTGCCGAAATGCTAATTGTACTTATTCTTGTTGTTTTACTAGCCTTTGGTTCTACAGATATCGATACACTTAGCGGTACACCTACTAAAGTCTAACTTGCTTGTTCTTGATGTGTAATCAAACAACAGCGATTTCGAGACGTGTCAACATAGCGACTACTCAAGTTAAGCTCTTGATTTCAGAACGCCAGTCCATAAATAATGGGCTGGCGTTTGTGGTTGTACTACAGAAATAAAGGCGAGAATGCAAACCATGCCAAAATCAGTGTCAGGATTACACAGACATTTTCTACAACTGCTCCATGTTTGGTTCCCGTACTCATCAGATTTGCCCGAATACGCAGTTTTAATGGCGGCAATGGACGAATCCCCCGATTCGTCAAGGAATCGGCAAGCAGATGAAGAGCATAAGCGGAACCTCCAGCGACCCAAATTTCTGGGCCTTGCTGCTGCGTTGTACTGTACAGTAACCCCGTCCAAACAGCTGTTCCATACAAGGTATGGGTTAAGCCCCTGTGTGTAAGTGTCGTGCACAGCATAAGCAGGCTGCCTGCAATCAGATTCCACGGAGCAAAAGCATGACCATAAAAGACCAAGCCCAGTCCAATGGCAAACATCAATACTTTACGCAGTGATCGCGAAGGCAGGAACGACACAAGCCCAATGAATACAGCAAGTAGCAGATTCCACGGTTTGGCCGGAACGTAAAAATACACAAACACAGCCGCAGGCAAAAGAATCGTCTGCAACAGTCGAATCAAACTGCTCGGCAATGCTTTCGATACCAGCAATGAATTAGGCTCATCAATATCTGGCAACAACGATCCTATTAGTGCAACGGTTACAGCCGGAGCAGTAACCTGCATTCCAAGGAGTTGCAACACTGAAAGTGAAACGCCTGTACCGATAATCAGGTGGGATCTTCCCATCATGATGCAAAAACGTCCTTTCGAGAAAATAGGGAACGTAACCGACCCCACTATGATCATACCTCGAACCAAAAATAAGAACAATAGTTCGTATTTCTCATTTCTAAAAATATTTTTGTTTTCGTGACGGTCATCACACTTATTTTAATATGAATGTTCTATCGTAATTAGTGAAATAAATCACATTATGATTGAGTTAGTCGATGTATAATTCAAATATAAGCCATTAAAAATGTTGGTAAATGTACAGGTTTATCCAAGGGAGGGCTACACACATGAACGGAAATAAAGAAAAATTAGTCGTCATCGGTAATGGTATGGCCGGAATCAGCACGGTGGAACAAATTCTAAAATTAACTTCACGCTTTGATATTACGGTTTTTGGTACAGAACCTTATCCTAACTACAATCGTATTATGCTGTCCTACGTACTTGAAGGTAGTAAAACGCTGGATGACATTGTCCTTAATGATCTCCACTGGTACGAGGACTACGGCATTACGCTTCACACAGGAACCACGGTTGCCCGCATTGATGCCGAGACTCGTGAAGTAGTAACCGAAGATGGACACCGTGCTCCGTATGACAAAATTATCATTGCAACAGGGTCAAATTCTTTCATCCTCCCTGTACCCGGACATGACAAGCAGGGTGTCGTTGGTTTCCGCGATATCGCCGATTGCAATATCATGCTGGAAGCTGCAAAAGCATACAAAAAAGCAGCTGTCATCGGGGGCGGACTGCTAGGCCTGGAAGCTGCAAAGGGACTTGTGCAACTCGGTATGGACGTTACTGTTGTGCATCTTATGGATGATCTGATGGAACGCCAGCTCGATCCTCAGGCTTCTGCCATGTTGAAAGCTGAACTGGAACGTCAGGGAATCAAGTTCAAAATGGGCGCTCAAACTTCCGAACTACTGGGTGGTGAACGGGTTGAAGGTATTCGTTTTGCCGACGAATCTGTGCTGAATGTTGATTTTGTGGTCATGGCGGTTGGTATTAAACCGAATATAGCGGTAGCTCGGGAGAGTGGGATCGAAGTCAACCGAGGTATCATCGTGGATGACTACATGCAGACTTCACTGAAAGACGTTTACTCTGTCGGAGAATGTAATGAACATCGCGGTGTGTGTTACGGACTTGTGGCGCCACTGTTTGAACAAGGAATGATTCTTGCGAAACATATTTGCGGAGTCGAAACAGCTCCGTATGAAGGCTCGGTTGTGTCCACCAAATTGAAAATTTCGGGTGTAGACGTCTTCTCTACTGGCGAATTCATTGATAGCCCGGAACATAACGTAATTTCGCAAAAAGACGACTGGAAACGAACGTACAAAAAAATCCTGCTTCGTGACAATAAAATGGTAGGTGCTGTACTCTTTGGTGACATTACGGATTCCGCTGAACTGCAGAAACTGATCAAAAACCAGACTGAAATGACAGATGAATTGTACAGTTCCCTTATGGGTACAGGTTGCGGCGGTCATAAAAAAACGACGTCTGTTGAAACGATGCCGGTGGATGAGATCGTTTGTGGATGTAACGGCGTAACCAAAGGCGCCATCGTGGATGTCATCACCAATCAGGGTCTAACTACAGTTGACGAGATTAAAGCCTGCACAGGTGCAACCCGCTCTTGCGGAGGATGCAAACCAGTGGTTGAACAGATTTTACAATACGTGCTTGGAGATAATTTCACTGCCGGTGGCAAACAGGGAATCTGCAGCTGTACAACTCTCGGACGGGATGAGATTGTAGCTGAAATCCGGGAAAAAGGCTTGCAAACGAGCAAGGAAGTCATGAATGTACTTGGTTGGAGCCAGCCTGAGGGCTGCTCGAAGTGTCGTCCGGCCATCAACTACTATCTGGGCATGATTTATCCGGACACACACGAAGATGAAAAAGAATCCCGGTTTGTTAACGAACGTATGAACGCCAATATTCAAAAAGACGGAACATACACCGTTGTACCTCGGATGTACGGCGGGGTAACGACACCAGCCGATCTGAAAAAGATCGCTGACGTTTCGGTTAAATATGATATCAAAGCGGTTAAAGTGACAGGCGGTCAGCGTCTTGATCTCATCGGCGTCAAAAAAGAAGATTTGACTAAAGTATGGGCTGAGCTGGATATGCCTTCGGGTTACGCTTACGCGAAATCGCTTCGTACGGTTAAAACATGTGTTGGCTCCCAATTCTGCCGCTTCGGCACACAGGATTCGATGGCCATGGGTGCGAGAATCGAACGTAAATTTGAACGTCTCGATCTGCCAGCCAAATTCAAATATGCCGTGAACGGCTGTCCTCGGAACTGTGCAGAAGCATGTACGAAGGATATCGGGATCGTCGGCAATGACGGCGGCTGGGAAATCTTCATCGGTGGTAACGGCGGAATCAAAGCAAGGCTCGCTGACTCGCTGTGCAAAGTCAAAACCGATGATGAACTGATCGAATTGTGCGGAGCTATCATGCAGTACTACCGCGAGACAGGTAACTATCTGGAGCGTACTTCCGAATGGGTAGAACGTATGGGTCTGGAGCACATCCGCTCGGTTGTTGTGGATAACGTTGAGGAACGTAAAGCGTTGATGGAACGGATCGAGTTTGCCCTTGCACAGGTGGAAGAACCATGGCAAAAAGCGATTCGTGATGAAGAAGGCCAAAGCAAAATGTTCCATAGCATTGAAGTTACGGCTCGCCCATAAACCAAATTAGATTATATGGGATTCAAATAGAGAAACAAATTGATACAAAAGGAGTGGTTTACGATGACAACCAAACAAACAGGCACGTATTTCCCGGCTGGAGCTATAAATGAATTTCTGCCACGCATTGGCAGAGTTGTCGAGATCGAAGATCTGCAGCTTGCGGTATTCCGTGCTTCGGATGGCACCATCTTTGCTGCTGACAACCATAACCCCCACCCTAAGGGTGGGCCGCTGGCGGAAGGCATTGTCTCTGGACACTATCTCTATGATCCGCTGTACGACTGGAAAATTGATTTGACAACAGGTCAGGTGCAAGCACCAGACAACGGTCAAGTGCAGATGTATCCGGTCAAGGTAGAGAATGACCAGGTCTGGATTGCTGTATAACCTCTGCTCTACCGTAACAATGGGGATTGCGATTGATGTTGACTAATGGGGGAAACCGTGATGTATACACCAAGTGTTGAAGGAATTATTGAAGCTGCCGTCAAAAAGAGAGATCAGATGAATGCAAGTTTGCCACGTTACATGGTCGCTGCCTTAATGGCAGGCGCATATGTGGGGCTCGGCATTATCCTGATTTTTAGTATCGGGGCTCCGCTGCTTGCCGCACACTCACCACTGCAAACGATGCTGATGGGCATGTCCTTCGGACTCGCCCTGACGCTGGTGATCTTTGCCGGGTCAGAACTGTTCACAGGGAACAACATGTTTTTTACGATGAGCACACTCGCCGGACGAACCACAGTGAATGATACGCTAAAAAACTGGGGACTTGTTTTTCTCGGCAACTTGATCGGTGCCGTCCTGCTCAGCCTGCTGATTGTAGGGAGCGGTCTGTTCAAAGCAGCCACCCCGGAGCATCTTCTGTTCGTTGTTTCTGCCAAAAAAATGAGTGCTCCAGTAACTGAGCTTTTCTTCCGCGGCATTCTCTGTAACTGGCTCGTATGTCTAGCCATCTGGATGTCTGCCCGCTCCAAAGAAGATATCGCCAAACTGGTTCTCATCTGGTGGTGTCTGTATGCCTTTATCGCAAGCGGTTATGAGCACAGTGTAGCCAACATGACCCTCCTGTCCCTGGCGTGGCTGTTGCCTAACCACCCGGATACGATCTCGCTGGCTGGTTGGTTCCACAATATGATTCCGGTCACACTTGGTAACATCATCGGCGGCGCCCTGTTTGTTGGTATGGCCTACTGGTACACTTCACCGGTACGCAAAAAAGCATAATACACCTCCTGCAGACTATGTTCCTGATAGTATTACTATCAATAGTTTCATGAATACAAGATATCCTTACTTTCACATATACTCAAAGCCATGTGAGATACTGAATCTGATTCAGCATCCCACATGGCTTTTTGATCTTCCTTTTACAAATTTACATAGGGTGTATAGATCGTTAATCTTCGGTTAACATAACCACAGTATAGTCGGTGTATCGACCACCCAAACTAGCAAAGGATGATCACATTTATGGGAATCCATACGTACTTCCGATCACTGAACGATCTTGAACGTATCATTCGTACCCCTGGCAAATTCAAATTCGAAGAACATTGTGTATCTGCTCACTCCTGGAAAGTCGTACAATACGCCAAAACACTCGCCGATATCGAAGAACAGCAAGGTGTAAGTATCGATTGGAAGAAGCTATACGAGATCACCAGTAGCCATGATTATGGCGAAATTTTCATTGGTGATATCAAAACACCGGTTAAACACTACTCGCTGGAGCTTCGTTCCATGTTGCAACAGGTGGAAGAAGGCATGGTATCCCATTTTATTAATGAGAATATCCCACCTGAGTTTCAAGATATTTTCCGCAGACAACTGCGCGAAGGTAAAGACAACTCCGTTGAAGGGCTTATCCTTGAAGTAGCTGATAAAATGGATCAAGTGTATGAAGCATTTGCAGAGCTACAACGTGGCAATACGGAAAAAGAATTCATTGTCATGTACCGCTACGCATTGATCAAGATCAAAAATATTGACCTCCACTGTGTTCGTTATTTCCTCAATCACATTCTGCCTGACATCATTGAAGAAGGTAACCGTTCCCCGTTTGATATCCGCAAAATTACGGAAGAAGCATTATCCCAATAATCAGCTCAGCCCATCGGGATTGTCTTGATCCATGGACAGAGCTTTTTTTTGTTCCTCCCACTGTTGCCGATACTCGCTCGGATACAGGCCCGTTTTGTTTTTGAAAATCCTGCTAAAATAATGTGAATCCGCATACCCTACCGCTCCGCCAATGGTCTTGATATCCATATGCTCATACGCTGCAAGCAGACGTTTTGCCTCGTTTAGTCTCAGACCCGTCAAGTATTTCAATGGTGTCTCCCCTGTTACCTTTTTAAAACATTTCCCCAGATAGTCTACGCTGAAATGCATCTGTGCTGCCATATCCTGCAATGTAATCTCATGCATGTAGTTTTGTTTGAGATAGAGCTTGACTGACGCTGCAATATCTTCCGTTTTCACCTGATCCTCCAGCACGACACTTACATGTGACAGTGAATCCACAGCGCTTCCAAGCTTCAGCTCCATCGCATCCAGCAGCGCACGAAGCTGTTCTTCCGACAACGGTTTAAGTAAATAATCTTCGACTTTATAATGGATCGCCTGCCGTGCATATTCGAACTCATGATACCCGCTAAGGATAACAATTTTAACATGCGGGTAAGCAAAATAAAGATATTTTGCTAGTTCAAGCCCGTTCATCACGGGCATCTGAATGTCGGTAATGACCAGATCAGGTACACTCTGTTCGATAAGTTGCAACGCCTCCTGACCATTTCTCGCCTCCCCGATGACTTCAAACCGTGTATTCAGCTCTTTGAACTTTCGTGACACATTACGACGAATTAAAGCCTCATCCTCTACAATTATGGTTCTGTATTTCATCATCATATTCATACGTTCGACCCTACTCCTTTCGAATGGAACCTCTTATACGAATGCTGACACCGCCGGTAGATTTGTTTTCGATACACATCCTGGCTGCCGGACCATACCACAACTTCAAGCGAGCCCAGATATTTTTGAGTCCCATCCCGTTAATCTCAAGCTGAGGCATTTGATCCCATTCCTGAGATTCATCGATATAATGCACAAGTTGTGCGAGCGTTTCAGGCTCCATGCCTGGGCCATTATCTTCAACGTGAATCTGCCAGCTCTCCTGATCGATATGCAATTCACCTGTGATATGCAATTTCCATGGCAGTGTATCACTCAAACCATATTTCATCGTATTTTCGAGCAAAGGCTGAATGATCAACATCGGAACCCGGATATCTTTCATCTCATCAGGGATCGAGAACTCGTAGTGCAAATCATCCTCAAAGCGAATTTTCATACATTCAAGATACCGTTCACAATACTCAAGTTCGTGAGATAACGGGACGCCGTTTTTGCCAGAAGTAGAGATATAACGAAGCATAGAAGCGATATGATCGCAGAACACCACGATCTGTTTATTCATGCCCTCCTCCGCCATGATGCTTATATTGGTAATGTTGTTGTATAGAAAATGCGGGTTCATCTGTGACTGCAATGCCAGCAACCTCGCCTCTGTTTCCCTGGATTTGATGGCCATCTGGTCTTGAAAAGACTGCACAAGCTGCTGATTCAACCGGATGAAGGTATCATTCAGCTCTGCCAATTCCCGGATGGACGCAGGATGGTCCAGCTTGAATAACAACTGACCAGCCTCCTGACCTGACATCAGGTCGTTTTCACCTGTTTTCTGGATAATGCGCTGCAACCGATGAAGCGGCAGAGTAACCCTTTTCGAGATCAGATACGAAAACATCAAAATAATCAACAGGGTTGCTAGCGTAGCACCTGCAAAGATCAATGCCATCCGGTTCAGATTGGCGAAAAGGGACTGCTTGGACTGCATGACAACAACAGTCCATCCGGTTTCCTGCGATGTCATATACGTCATCATCTGCCTTGACCCCGTAGGCGAATGGGTGACTTCCTGCATCGTTTCAGGCGGAGATGTACGATGTTGAATCAGTTTCATATCTTCCGAATAGCCAGCTGAAGAGGAATCAGCATCTATCGTGGCTGAAGGAAGCGGGTACAACAAGGTATCCTGCTCATCCAGCACATAAACTCGAAGTTCCTTATTACCTGCTTGCAGTTCGTGCAAATACTGGAATAGGTCTTCGGCAAGCTGCAAAATTTCAACGACACCCTGACTGACGTAATTGCCATCCTTGTAAACCCGTGTAAGCGAGATATAAGGTTGATCCGTTCTCCCTTCCCCGGTGGGCATGGGCAATGCACCACCTTGTAACAGACGAATGACACGCCAGCCACTCCGTTCCCAGGTTTCCTTATACCAGGGGCGCTGCTTCAGATCTACCGGAAGCTGTCCGTTGAATACTCCCGCCCCCAGCATCTTTCCATTCACATCGTAAATGTTAGCCTGTTTGGCCGTATTGGAGCTGCTAATAATCGCCATAATGACATCAATGAGTGTAGTCGTGTCCTTATACAGCGAGGGGTCACTTGTCATCGTTCGTTCAACCCCCTCTGCCGGAGACAAGTAATGACTGAAATGCTCCTTGACCAGATTGGAATATACGATGTTCATGGAGAAATTGTTCATTTTCACAACTTCCTGATCCAGATGACTAACAATGGACAACCCCAATTGTTTTTGCTGCTCTTCACTTCGATGACGAATATCACTGGTGAGATACACATATAACAGGCCAGCCACAATAAGGGAAAACGTAATAAATACCGCTGAATAATACGCAAACAAACTCTGTTGTAATGTTCTGAATCGATACCGCAATTCCATACCCCCGTCTTCATTATCAACATCTGCGTATCTTCGATGACTTCGAAAATGTCCACCTCGAAGAACGCTTTTGTCTATTGAGCCTACTCGTTATTCAAAGTAAAGTTATCCACATAAGAATACGCTTACATAAAGCGTTTCGGCAAGTGCATAAATGATTGAATTTTAGGGAGGTTCAAAATGAGAAAACGATTTCTTTTTTCAATGACAAGTATGTTGCTTCTCTCTGTCCTGCTGCTTGCTGGCTGCAACTCGAACAAAAACGCGGAAGGCACAGGCAAGGTCACACTGACCTTCGGCACAAGCCAATCCGGTATTCCACGAACGGGGATTATGCAGACGATGGCGAAGGAATACGAGCAGGAAACCGGGGTCAAAATTGATTTTCAGGTGGTTCCTGACGCGCAGTGGCGTGATCTGATCAAGGTAAAACTGGCTTCCGGTGAGGCTCCTGATATTTTCAATGTAGATGTAGACCCGCTGAGCATGCCAGCCAATGTCAGACCAGAAGAAAATGCAATTGATCTGACCAATGAGGAGTTTACGGGACGGATGTCAGAAGAGATCTTGCCTACCGTCAGTCATAATGACAAGGTATACGGGGTTTCTTTTGCCCCTACGAAAATCTGGTATGTGTACTATAACAAACGTATCTTTGCTGACCTAGGTATTGAGCCTCCTACGACCTATGCCGAATTCAAAGCGATTAGCCAGAAAATTAAGGATAAAGATATTATTCCATTCTATCAAGCTCCAGCAAGCGGCTGGTATCAGGTGCTGCCGTTGTTCGAGACCGGGCCGAACTATGAGCAGAAGGCCGCAGGAACCTATGAAAAGCTGAACAATAATGAGATGAAGGTCGCAGACTTGACCCAATTGAAGACCGTTATCGAGCAATTGAAAGAATTTGCTGATCTTGGCTATTTCGGCAAAGACTTCTTATCCAATACAGTAGAAGCGGGCATTGAAGCATTTGGACAGGAAAAAGCTGCAATGCTGCTGCGTGTTCCAGGCACGGAAAAGGAAGTCTCTGAAGCCTATCCGGCGATGAAAGATAATATGGGATTCTTCGTGATGCCTTGGGGAGACAATCAGACGATTGGTGTGAACCCCGGCGGTTCAGCGGCCATGTTTGGCAACAAAAACAGCAAACATCCCGAAGAAGTGTTGAAGTTTTTCCGCTGGATTACCGAGCATGAACATCTGCAACAGGTGTTTGATGGAGGCGAAGGAAATCTGACGATCTGCTGGCCCGAGATCGAACCGAAGCTGACACAGGACTACATTGATTATGAGAAAAATCATGAGAAGGGCACCGTCATGCAGGCTGCCGTAAAATATATCGATCCACAGTGGATGGATATCGGTAAAGACTTGTCAGGCATGTTTGCGGGAGCGATGACCCCTGATCAGATTCTGCAAAATATTGATAAACGCCGCGCCGAACAAGCCAAAGTGCTGAAGGATGAGAAGTGGCAGTAACAGCCGAAGGTTATTTCGGAAACAAATGCACAACTGGAATGGAGTTACTCCATTGGTCAAACGCTGGGGTGCTTCTTCCCGTTTGGCAGGAAGGATTGGTGTTACGGGTTATGAATACGAACAAAATCTACCCTTGGTATTTCTCATCCGGAGCGATTTTACTATATGTGTTGTTCATCGTTGCTCCTGCCCTGCTGGGTACCTATTATTCTTTCACCGATTGGAACAGCTACAGTTCGGAGAAAAACTTTATTGGTTTGGAGCATTTCCGCACGATTCTGGCAGGTGATCCGACCTATCTGCTTTTCATTAAAAATACAGTGCTGTTTACGGTGGTTACCTCCTTCGCCAAAACCGTTCTGGGCTTGTTCCTTGCCCTGCTGCTGGTCAGCGGTGTAAAAGCTGCCAACTGGCATCGGATGATTATCTTTTCGCCCCAAGTCCTCTCCTTCCTGATTGTAGGTCTGGTGTTCAAAAGCCTGCTTGATCCGAACAACGGGTTCGTTAATGTTACACTGCGTTCCATCGGTTTGGATGCACTCGCCCAGAACTGGCTGGGCTCTCTCACTTGGGCGATGCCATCGATTATGGCCGTCGATACGTGGAAAGGCATGGGGTATATCATGGTGCTTTTTATCGCGGGACTGCTCGCCATTCCACGGGATTATTATGAAGCTGCATCCATCGATGGTGCGGGCTTTATTCAAAAGCTGTTCCGTATTACCATACCTATGCTGCTGCCTACCATCACCATTGCCACCGTCCTCAATATTACGTATGGCCTGCGTGTCTTTGATGCGGTATACGTTCTGACAAACGGGGGCCCGGGCAATGCTACGGATGTGATCAATACGGCCGTTTATTCATCTTTTGCCAAAGGATACTGGGGGCTCGGGAGCGCGCTATCTACCATTCTCTTTGTCATCATGGCGATCATCTCTTTCTTCATCATTCGTTTGATGAATCGAAAGGTGGAATATTAATATGCGGTTTCGAAAAAAAATCATGTCTCTGACGTTAAATGTACTCGCCTGGCTATTAAGTCTGGTTGTACTGATTCCATTTGCCGTTATCCTATTGAATTCATTCAAGTCAGACGCCGAAGCCAAGGTACTGAGGCTTACGCTTCCCGAGAAATTTATGTTTGAAAATTATAAAATCGTCTATGAGCAAGGACACTTGGGAGGTTCCTTTTTTAACAGTCTGCTGCACTCGGGCGTGTCATCTCTGCTGCTGGTGTTTGTCGTGGCGTTCTCTGCGTTCACGTTATCCCGCAATCATTCGAAACTGAGCAAGTTTTTGTACTTTTTTCTGATTCTGGGCATCACACTGCCACTAAACTATATTCCGCTCATGGAAGTGATGAAATCACTCGGGATGATCAACTCCCACGCAGGCATGATTCTGCTCTATACCGCGATGGGCATTCCCATCTCCCTGTTCATCACGTATGCGTTTGTGGGCAACATTCCGAAAGAGCTGGATGAAGCTGCAATTATGGATGGTTGCAATGGAATCAAGCTGTTTCTTCGAATCATTGTACCTTTGTTAACCTCGGTGCTGGTTACCGTATTTGTTCTGAATTTTCTGAGTGTCTGGAATGAGTTCACGGCGCCGCTCTATATGCTGAACACCGTAGAGATGTGGCCAATGACGCTGGCGGTTTACAATTTTTTCGGACAATTCAGCGCCAAATGGAATCTAGTCAGCGCCGATATCGTACTCACCTCGCTGCCAGTTCTGATCGTATTCCTCATCGGGCAAAAGTATATTGTAGGAGGTCTGACTTCCGGTGCAGTGAAAGGTTAGACCGGATTGTAGCTTTTATACAAAAAAAGCCCTCGTCTGAACCAACTGTACGCCGTTTAAGGTTAAGAACGGTATACACGGATCAGACGGAGGGCTATCTTGCTTCCTACAACACTATAAATGTATTAATCATGCGCAAGACCGCCCACATCGGGAGGTGAAGCGATATCACTGCTCTGCTCCAGTGATTTGATCATTTTCAAACGTGACGTGATAATCGCAATCAGAATAACGAACAGGCCCGCAATGATAAACAGCAACGCTATGCCTCTGCCAGGTCCGGTTCCGATGATCTGACCCACGGAGGATGCCAGCGCTCCCCCCTCCACTAGCAGTGGGTTAAACACATGGTCCGCCAGAAATCCAGCCAAACTGTACGCGATAATGAAACCAAGCTGGGACAGGATACCGATAATCCCCCACACTCTGCCCTGCTTTTCATTGGCAATATTGTTCCGCACCAACACATCTGCACTCATATTAACAAATGGCAGGGAGGACAGGAACAGAAAACCCGCAAAGATAATAAAGTAAATGTTCGTCGATACACCCAGTAAGGAGAACGCCAGACCACACATGACCAAACCTGCAACCAGCACACTCGCATATTTCTTCGTCATGGTGAAAATACCGATGCACAAGCTGCTGATCAGCATACCGATCGCACTAACGGACTGAAACGTTCCGAGTGTTTTGGCATCGGTGAATGAGAGCAACATTGGGCCAATGAGTGTTTCCAGGAACCCGAGATAGAAGGTAACCAGAGAAATGATAATAACGAGTAGCAACACACCTTTGTTGGTGACAACCTCTCTCCAGCCTTCCTGAATATCGGTCATCCAGTTGCGATCGTCCTTTTCCTCTCGCTCCACCTTCATGCTCTTGCGAATAACGAGTACGGCCAGAATGGCAATCAGGAATGTCGCAATGTTAATGATCATAATAACTTCAATCGTTGTCACGCTAAGCAGAATACCTGCGATGATCGGTGAAAACAAAAACTTGGAAGATTCAGCAAGTTGCACTAGGCCACTGCCCTTGGAAAACTGATCCTTATCCAGCAAGTCAGTTGCTGACGCTTTATATGCCGGACTTTGCAGCGCCGAGAACACCGAGCTGAACGCCACACCCACATAGATATGCCATAACTGGATATCACCCGTGAGCATGATCGACAGAATAAAGACCAGACCAGCCGCAGAGCCAAGGTCACCAATAATCATCATCGTACGGCGGTCAAATCGGTCAGCCATCACCCCTCCGATCGGGCGAAGCAAGATGTTGGGCAAAAACGTAAATAGCGTAATCAGCGCAACGCTGGTTGCCGTATTTGTTTTTTCGAAGGCATATACCCCCAGAGAGAACGCTGTCAGTCCGATACCAATCATCGAGATCAATTGACCAAACCAGACAATCAGAAATTTACCAAATGATTTGTGAGCAGTTTGTTCCATGGTTACGACTCCTTTACTTGTTAAGCTTGATGTGGGAAATATAGTCCCGTGACATAGGCAAAACTTCCATGTTCAGCACCCAGAACCCGTTCCATAATCTGACTGAATGCTCTAACCTTCTTCTGAAACTCTTCTTCCTGCCAATGAAAAATGCCCTGATCCAGCAAAAACTGCGAGGAAACGAGTAAAAACTCAATGCTCTCCTGAGGAGCAGGGGTATGAAATACCCCCTCCTGAATGCCCTGTTCTACGACTTCTGCCAGAATGGGGCTGAGACGAAGAACCGTTTCAACCAGACTTTTTTGATGCATTTCTACATTTTGCACGCTGTGCAATTGCTCGATCACGCCAAGCTTGCGATCATCAGGCTGATTTTGGGTCATAATGATGCGGAAAATTTTATCATGCGCGCTGAGCTCGGGATCTGCCACGACACGCCTCGCCGCAGCTTCGCCGCTCATAATAAAACGCATAACGATGGCATGCATAACCTCCTCTTTGGACTGGAAGTAGTAATAGAATGTGCCTTTGGCAATATCACAAGCCTGGAGGATATCCATAATCGTTGCTTTGGTGTACCCTTTGGTCACGAACAGAATTTCGGCCGCATCCAAAATTTCATTTCTGCGTTCCTCCGGATTTTTCATCAATCTCATATTCTGTCCTCCATTACCTCTCGACCGACTGTCGGTCTATTCTAGTCATGAAGCTCTAAGTTTAGAACCCCATTTCCGTCAACCATTGTCCTAACCGACTTTCTCTCGCCTTCAAATCCTGTTTGTCCCGGTCATACTTTCCGATGTTTTTGTCTGCAACCAGATTGCCGTCCATCATAAACAGTACTCGTTCCGAGCGGGCTGCAACTTTAACATCATGGGTCACGAGCAAAATCGTCGTTCCTGTGGCATTAATATCACCAAGAATGTCCATGATCTCATGTGTTGATTTTGAATTCAGCGCTCCAGTAGGTTCATCCCCGAACAAAATATCCGGATTGTTGATCAAAGCCCGGCAAATTGCGATCCGTTGAAGTTGTCCCCCTGAAGCTTGGGTAATGTTATGCTCAGCCAGTTCGTCGATTCCCATTTTTTTCATTAGCGACATTGCACGGTTGTTAATCGTGTCCCGGTTGCTGTTTTTGGCCAGATAAGCAGAAAGGATGATGTTGTCGAGCAGATTTAAATTTTTGAGCAGATGAATGTTCTGAAAAATAAAACCCATTTTGGTCAAGCGTAGACTCGCCAGATCTTTCTCCGGGAAAGCCGATATTTGTTTACCGTTGAAAAACACACTGCCTGCACTGATTTGATCCATGCCACTGATGTTATAGAGCAGGGTCGATTTACCCGAACCGGACGGGCCCATAATGGAGACAAACTCTCCTTTTTTGAGTTGCAGATTAATATCTTTCAGAATACGCTGTTCTTCATTCTCGCCAATCGCTACGGATTTATTCACATCTCTAGCTTCTAGTATTGTTGTCATCTTCGTTATGCCTCCCTATTCCACTATCATTTTCGAAATGCTAGTTTCCCGAATCGACTGAATGCTGATCCAGGCTGTAATAATGATCGTTCCTGCCAGTAGCAATGGACAGAGTACATACGCCTGCACCGGATCAATTACAAATACAATCTTTGAAGCACCAAAAGAGGACATAATGCCACTCACCAGCATTGGACCCAGTGTATTGGATAAGATTGTGCCTGCGGCTACACCTACAATGAGGATGACCAGTGACATGACGACATACTTCAACTTGATCTTGGATAACGCAAAGCCGATGCTTCGCAATACAGCAATATCGTTGTTATCTTTGGCAACCATCATCTGCAGGAACAGTGAGGTAATCAAAATAGAAATGAATACTCCGATGGCCAGTGCAAGTGTGGTCACCAGCTTTAATTGCTGAATCGTACCACCAAGCGTTTGATTCAAGTATCCTTGAAGATCCGTTACACGCGCTGGCGAGAAATCTTTCTCGTATGTTGCAATTTTGGCAGCCATCACACCGCGGTCTTTCAGATCCAAGCTGACTACATACCAGAGCACACTATCTTTGTTGTATGGCAAAAGCGCCTTTGCTGTTTTTCCGCCATTCGTCACATCCTGATAAATGCCGCTGACCGTCATCACTTGGTCTTGACCGCCCACTTGCAAGGTCAGCTGATCCCCCGTTTTAAGTTTGAGATCATTGCTGTTTGCATCCGAGAGAGCAATCTCACGATCTGTTGCTGGGGCATTTCCACTTAGATAAGACAAAGGAAATATACTGAAATCTCCGCTCTCCACGCTCAGATTGTCGTAGCTGCCTTCTGCATTACGAATCTTGAACTGGCTTGTTACGAGAGGTGAATATTTTTGAACATCAGCATCGTTTTCAATTTGATTCACCAGACGAGCATAACGCTGCTCTACATCATCCGTATGCCTAAGATCAATTCGAATATCACTTTGCCCTACACCCATATAAGATATGAAGCTTGGAGCCTGAAGTGTGTTCAAAAAGTTAAGCGGTACGATCATAATAAATGAGCTGACGATGAATACGAATAATAACAAACGGAACATTTTGACACGTTGCATCACGTCTTTTAACCCAAGGAAAACAGGCACGGAAGACCAGCGATTACGTGACAGGTTTAAACGGTTGCGAACGATCTGTGTATCTCCCAAACTTCCAGTGCGAAGGGCTTCCACAGCAGAGATCGAACGAAAACGACGAAGCACAGCGCGGCAGAATAGCACAACCATGGTGAATATCAAACCTGCTGCGAGCAGAGGCACGGCGAAATGTAGTAATGTAGCCGGTGCTTTCCCCATATACAGCATAATATTAGATACAAATAGCTGGTTCACTCCGAGGGAAGCGATGTAACCCAAGATGGAAGCCAAACCTGCCATAAACACATATTTGACCAAATAGAGCCGCTTGATATCTTTCTCTGAGATACCAATGGCTTTCATGACGCTGATCTCGCGGTAATCTTCCTCAATAGTGGCAAGCATGGTAAAACGAATACACAGCATCGCAATCAGAATCAGTACCAGGCTGACCAAAATAATAACGGCTGCAATAATTCCGTCTGTCATCCCATTGAGAATCTGGAACAAACCATAGGTCACCACCGGGCCAGCGTTAGGAAGCCCTGCATTTTGATAGGCTTGGGTGAACTCGCTTGTTTTGGAAGGATCATGCAGTCGGAACTCAATGAGATATTCCATCTCTCCGACCCCTTGCTTCAATTGCTCTATATCACTCGGGCTTACGATAAAACGCTTCGAGTGCACAACAGATGGATTCATCTGTGCATCACGCACAAAATCAACAATGGTGTATGAACGCTCAAAAGCCCCATTATTGATCCGAACCTGGTCACCGATATTTAATTTATTTTGCTGTAAATAATACACGGGCACAGCAATCTCGCCATCACGAACTTGGATAATCTCACTATTCAGATTCAGTAAATAGTCGAATTGCTGATTTTGTGTAACAAAGTCAATATCCATGACGGTATTTTTCTCGGACTCTGCACCAAGATAAAGGTTGGCTCCATTGATGTTAACCATCTCGACAATCTGATGTTGCTCAACCATTGCATTTCCTTCAGCCCATGTGTTCACTTTGGCCTGATCCAGATCTCCAGAGTGCATTTGCACAAAATGAGGTGTCTTCGATTCAGAGAACAAATACTGAATGGAACTCGTCAGTTCCATGATCATTCGAGAACCGGAAGATACCAGCAAAGCAGCGAGCAGGACAAAAATAAACAGCGCAGCCGTAATTCCTTTTTTCCTCATTAAGTCGTTTCTCAGCATTCTCAGCAGCATAAACTAACATGGCTCCTCTCATCTATCTACTATGTTCAGTGGTTCTACTTCTGGAGTCATAAAGCTTGTCAGATAATGCGCCACTGTTGAAGGGTGGTGCATGATGAACATATGTGTCCCCTCTCGAATGGTCTGAAGCTTCATCGGTACATCAAAATATCGTTCCCATTTGAGCGCTGACTGAAGGGGAACGGCATTGTCCCGTTCTCCCCACAGAAACAGCACTGGCAGTGAAAGAGGCTGACATTCAAGTGTCGCTGCGGATTCCAGCATGCGAAAATCTGCCCGAATTACAGGCATGAAATACTGCAAAAGTTCTTTTTCGTGGATGAGCTCTTTAGGTAGGCCGTCATAGGAAAAAAGGTGATCAATCAGATGCTCATCAGACATCTGATCATAACGGTTCAATCCACATTCAGCAGGCGTATTGCAGGCGGATAACACAAGACGCAATGTCTTTGCTACATCTGGAAGCTCCTGTTGTAACCGCTGAGTAACATAATAAGCTGTAATTCCGCCCAAGCTGTGCCCAAACAAGGTTGCGCCAGATTTAATTATAGGCAACAGTTCGTTCGTATAAAGCTCTACAAGTTGTTGCATATGTTCCAGAGGCTCTTCCGAATTCATCCCGTGACCGGGAGGTGTAAATGCCCATATTTCCGTATCCGGAAGGTGAGATACTAAAGGATAAAAACTCCGAGAGTGTCCACCCAGATAAGGAAAACAGATCACCTGCCTGTTCCCCCTGCCCTTCTGCAGTCGTTCAAGATAAGTCTGTGCCATCACTCCATCACCACCGTTAATTGCTTATTTCGCGTCTAGAACATATGCAGGAAATGTCTGGAGCGTTGTGTCAACTTTTTTGCGTTTAAAGACGATATGAATGATAATTGCCGAGGTTACGAAAAAGAAAAATTGCATGATCTGTACTTGCGGATTGAAGTAATACAGATCGATCTGACTTCCTGTAGCGACAAGCCAGAAAGCCAAAAGGTAAAACAACAGCGTACCTCTCGTAGCATTGAAGATGTAGCTCTGAAATACGATAAACGCCATAAGCTGCACCACGTAGTATATGTATGTGGTTGAGGTGCCAAAAGATGAAATCAGATAACCCGGAAGCACCCATAGTCCAAACAGGAATCCTGTAATCAGACCACTTGTTACATTGTTTTTCAACTTGCCTTGCAAGAAGGGAAGTAAGAATCCAATCCAGCCAAATAAACCACCGATGAGCCCCGTCTCCTTGAACAAGTTCACAATGCCAAGCCAGATCATTTCCGGTACACTATATGTCAGATCGGGGACCGGTATGCCGAATAGCAGGGAGCCAAAATGCATCGATGAAGCAAATACGATGGAAATACCGATAATTACAGGAATCCAGAACAGATCTTTTTTTCGCGGAACCAGCTTCAAGAACATGCCTTTCAGCGCGTCTTTGCCACCCATTAAATAACATGTAATTAATCCGGCAATGGAAGGAGAGTACAGAGCAACGATAGCTAACGGATGCATCAGATGCAGTTCACCAGTGATTGGTACAATAAAATCAGGAAAGAACATGAACAAGCTGGCAATACCATAACAAGTACCGAAGGACATCGCCAGAAACAGGTACATATACTTATTGGAAGGACTGGCTGCCGGGCTAGACACTGGACGAACAGATGACTGATTGGCTGTTATCATCGTGCCACCTCCTTGGCAGCAAGCTTTCTCTCAATGAGATCATGCAAACGGTTAATGGTACTGAAATTGGCCAAGTCCAGATCATCATTTCCGATCTCAATCTGGAATCTGCGCTCTACAAAATCCACTAAACGCATCGCAAAGAGTGAGTTGACAAATCTCATTTCAAAATAGTTGTCGTTGTCGCTAATTTGAGCGTCCTCATGTTCCATGGTAAGATTGTTTCCGATAAACTCTCGAATTTCCTGACGATAATCCACTGATCTTCCCCCTTGTTATTGATGTTGTCTTTCAGGCACACAAACTTCAATATAGTCCGGAAACTCCACAACCTGCTTCAGATCATGCGAAAAGACGATCTTTCCGTCAGGATCTGCAGACAGCTGTGTAAAACCAGCAAAACGATAGCTGATATTCATCATCCGGTTTCTCCCGGTTTCTCTGAAATCAGCAAGCATCTGCTTACCCTGTTGCCTCGCTTCACGCATAATATAAGTGAGCAATACACTTCCTGCCCCCCTTGACATGACGCGGCATGACATCAGCAACATGTTCAGTCTCCATATATCCGGCTGCTTATGAATAAGCGCGAGCCCGATCTTTCCATATGTTCCGTACTTGTCTTCAAGTTCACACACCAATAGCAAGTAATCCTGTGAAGTCATCAACTGATGTAGTTCCTCATAACTGTAAGTGATCCCTGTAGCATTCAACTGATTGGTACGAACCGTGAGCTCTTCCGCTCGCTGAAGATCATCCTCTGTCGCTTCATAGATCGTAAACTTCATACCAAGTGAAGCCAGAAACTTCTCCGAAGGACCTTCATACTGTTCTTCCGCCTGCTTTCGAAGTGTATCTGCCTGATACATCTGTCTTCTGCGGGAAGAGTCTGCTGTAATAAAGCGAGGCATCAGTCTCGGATCATTCAGCATCGTCTCATAGTGATCTGCATGAAGAACCTGAACATCCGCATGTACACTTTTCACTTCCTCCAGTTCAAAAGGCTGGTCGTCCACAAACAAGATGGCATCCATTCCGATATTGATGTTCTGCTGAATACGCTGAATGGATATGGACTTCGCATCCCAATGAATCTCGGGGTATAAAAAATACTCGGCAATGCCCAATTCGGTAAGTTTGGCCCAAGCCAGCTCTGCGTCATTTTTACTGGCAATGGAGTGCAGTATTCCGCGGCGGTCTAATTGTTCAATCACCTCCTTTATGCGCGCCCTTAGCTTCACATCTCCGGATTCAAGTAAGACTCCATCCCAGATCGTGTGATCCAGATCCCATACGACACATTTGATATCCTTCAACCGCTCCATGGTCATGCCTCCCTTTCGTTAATAGGCATAGAACCCTTGCCCCGTCTTGCGTCCCCAGTGTCCAGCATCCACCATTTTCTGCAATAGCGGACAACAGCGGAATTTGGGGTCCTGATAACTGTCGTACAGCACTTTAAGCGAATGCACAACGGTATCGAGACCGATCAGATCTGCTGTTTCCAGCGGGCCCATCTGATAACTAAACCCCTTTTTCATAATGGCATCGACCTGCTCAGCTGTAGCGATACCATCCTGCACAATAAAGGCTGCTTCATTCATTAACAAATGCGAGAGTCGGTTCGATACAAAACCCGGCAGATCCTCGATGACGACCGGATTTTTGCCGAGAGACTCCAGAAACGCTACCATCTCTTGCTCTGTCTCAGGTGTTGTATGATGCCCTTTGATCACCTCCACCATCGATTTAACCGGAACCGGATTCATCAGATGTACACCTATGGCGCGTCTTGGATCAGGTAAAAAGGAGGCCAGCTTGGTTACTGAAATACAGCTTGTGTTCAACGCGTAAAGAGCATCTGGACGGGCCTTTTGACTCAAACGCGCATAAACTTCCTTTTTGGACTCTATATTTTCGGTCACATTTTCAATAATGACGTTAGCCTCTTCCACACCTTCGTCCTGTATTTGGAACGAAATTCGATCCATGATGATATCGAGCGGGACCTCACCGTATCCTTGTTTCAAGAAACATGCTGAACGGTATTCACGACGTATGACATCAGGTGCCTGAAGGATCACGGACTCTGAATGATCCTGCAAAATGACCCGATACCCCGCTCTGGCAACATCCAGTGCTGTAGCACATCCCATAACGCCTGCGCCAATGATTGCAATGAGCTGACTATGCATACCTAACCTCTCTTCCTGTTGATCTGGCGGCATTAGACAAGTTCATCGTAGAGCTCTTTCATCTCCACAATCGCCGCAGGTACACGCTCGCTGAACCAGGCCACATCTTTCATGTCCAGCATAATGTTCGGATACATGCGAGAGAGTGTCGATACAAGAATACCATGTTCCGCGAGCTTGCCATTCAACAAAATATCAAAGGACATCAATTCAAATGTATAATCGGCAGTACTGCTAAGTTCTTCGGTGCAACAATGATAGGAAGCGCATCCCGCTGGGCCTTGAACAATAAGGGGGAGCCCCACCTTCGCCGCTTCCCTTGTGAGAATGTCATGAATCATCTCGGCGTGAAGATTCATACGATTCATGGCTTCTCCTCCATTGCGGCCCAACATTTCGAGCGTTGCTTTCACCGCGGCTGTACCTAACGGATAACCGTTAAACGTTCCCGCATGAATTACTTTTTTGTCCACCAGCAGCTTCATGATATCGGCTCGTCCAACTAGAGCAGACACGGGAACACCGCCGCCAGCAATCGCTTTGCCCAGCGTAGTCAGGTCAGGCGTAACACCAAACATCTCCTGAGCCCCGCCAAGTCCCATACGAAACCCAGTAATGATCTCATCAAAAATAAGTACAACCTGATGATGATCACATAGTTGTCTCACCCTTTGCAGATAACCTGGAGCTGGCATGACTCCGCCTCCGTTTACACAAACCGGCTCCATGATTACTGCTGCAATATCATCACCATGTTCAACAAACAATTCTTCCAAACGGGCAGCATCGTTCCAAGGTAGCAGATAGGATTGGGATTCCATGACATCCCTCGCCCTTCCCTGTGTTCCCTTCATGTCACCAGGATAGTCCGAAGGTACGGGCAAACCTGTTCTGGGCGTTTTACCGCCCATAATGTTATCTGAATTGCCATGATAATGACCTTCAAAACGAACAAAGCGATTTTTGCCTGTCCAGGCGCGGGCAAGGCGCAGTGCATTTTGCACAATTTCTGTACCCGACAACCCAAACCGGATCATCTCAGCTGAAGGTACATATTGGTGGATTAACTCCAATGCCTCAGCGTCCAGATCACAATGGCTTACCGACAGAACACGATCAATCGTATCCTTCAGGCATTCGTTATATTCCTCGTTACCGTGCCCTACAATAAGTGCACCAAAGCGGGCATAGAGATCCAGATACTCACGGCCGTTCATATCGGTTACCCTGCTTCGGGATGCATGGGCAAAGTGTAGCGGTGTCTCCTCCCAGGGAAGATGGAAATTATAGTGCACACCGCCAGGAAGGTGTTGTTTCACTCGCTGGTTATACGCCATCATATTTGTAGTTATCATCGCGCTTCGCCTCCCCGGTATGTTTGAATCCCTGCCGCATATATTTCCAGGAGCTTCGACTGATCCTGCGAATCATCCAGCGAATAGGCAGTGATTGAAGTGTCGTACTCGGCAATCATATTTCTCACACTCTGGCCTGGGCCGACATCCATCCAAATACTTGCACCCAACCGCCGAATTTGCGCTAAAGCCTGAATCCAGTGAATCGGCTGCAACAGCTGAGCTGTCAGTAACCTTGGGATATCCTCTGCTGCTTGGATGAACTCTCCATTCACTGTGGAACATATCGCAAATGCAGGCTCGGTAAAGGAGAGCTTAGATACCATTGCGTCCATCTCAGGCTGGATAAATTGCATCAGTTCGCTATGATATGGCGCATCTGCTTTCATAGGCATCATGCGGAAGGGAATAAATTCCCCTCCAGCTTGATCCACGAGATCATCCAGCAAACGCAAACCTCCCACCTCACCTGCAACAACGAATTGGTTAGGTGAGTTATACCCCGAGATAGTCACGTAATGAACCTCTCGAATATTGGCAACGATGTTTTCGAGTTCTGCTTGACTCATATCAACGACAATTCCTGCTCTGCCCTTCTGTTCCTGTATTGCACGATGCATCAATGCCCCCCTTGAAGCCGAAAAGCGGACTGCATCTGCAAACTTTAATGCACCAGCAGCCACCAAAGCAGAGATCTCACCCAGGCTGTGACCAATCGCATAATCTGGATTAATTCCAGTTCGGCGAACGAAGGAATCAAACAACGCATAACTTGCTGTAAGTACAGCGGGCTGAGCATATTCGGATTGTGTCAGTTGCTCCAGTGAGCCGGCCAGAATCAAATCTCTGAGATCAAACCCGATAACCTCACTCGCTTCGGCAAAAATCAACCGGACTTCCGTTTCTCTCTCTAAGAGATCACTGCACATCCCGATATATTGGCTACCTTGCCCTGGAAATAATGCGCAGATCGTCATAGCCCACCGCCACGCTTGTAATAGGTTTTCAGCCCATAGTGTGAGATCATCTCCTGCTGCATCTGGGAGGAGCCTTCAATAATCTCCAGGATTTTAGCCTCCTTGTACAGTCTGGATACCGGATACTCACTGCTAATTCCATTGGCTCCATGAACCTGGAGCGCATCATTTGCCACTTCTACTGCAATTTTGGATGTAAAATATTTAGCAATCGTTGTTTCCATGACAGCCTGCGGGTCCTTGGCTTCTCTAAGCTCGGCTGCCCGCAAACATAGCGCTCTTGCTGCATGGACTTTCGTTACTGCATCACCAATCATGCCGCGGATGAGCTGGAAATGACTGAGTTTCTGGTCAAATTGCTTTCGCTTGCGTGAATAGGTCACCATGGAGTCCAAAGCCTCCTGCGCTATAGCGAGTCCTGCCCAAGCGATGCTATATCTGCCCTGATCAAGCGCACCGCTTACGATGTACTCAAAGCCTTCGTGCATACGCCCAATCAGATGGCTTTTGGGCACACGAACTTCATGAAGATCAATTTCAGCGATTCCTGTCTCGCCACCAACCATTACACCCTCGATGGCTTGCGTCTGCACACCGTCAAACTGACGTTCAACCCAGAATGCTGTACTCCTCCCTTCTTGGGAGGCAACAATAATGAACACATCCGCTACGTCTCCAAAGGTAATCCACTTTTTCTTTCCATTAAGTACGTAACATTCCTCTTCTTCCCGCCAAGTTGTCTTTACGTTTTTGGCATCCGACCCGACCTCGGGCTCTGTCAGTCCAAACGCTCCGATCCATTCCCCACGGACCAACTTGGGTAGCCAGGACGACTTTTGATCTGGCGATCCGAAACGCACCAAAGTTTCGCTCACCAGTGAAGTATGTACCGTCAATAAGCTTCGAACTGCCGGAAGTGCTTTACCAAAAACTTCCGTTAACAGTCCGTATGCTTTGGGGCCAAGACCCATTCCCCCATACTCATGTGGAATAGATGCAGCTAAATACCCTCTTTCGGCCATAGCACGAATTAACGAGCGGGGGATAGACTGCTGCTCCTGAATTTGCCGGGCATAAGGACGAATCTCACGGGTAGCAAATAACTCGGCTTCATGGAGAATCTCTTGCTCCTGTTTCGAATCCAGTTCAATCATTCGACTGCCTCCCCTTGAAGAAGCGATTCATGAAGATATGAAGCGAATTCTGCAATCGTCTTGTATTCAAACAACGCAACAGGACTAATATCCACCTGCAGATGTTTACGTGTACGATTTATAATTTTGAGTGCCTGAACGGAAGAAACTCCTATTTTCAAGAAATTCGTTTCTTCATCAATCTCATCAGGTTCCTGTTTCAGTGCGGCAGCGATTTCCCCTTTAATAAACCCTTCAATCTCTTCTCTTGTCATATCAAGACCTCCGTTCCCTGATTCGCCCCTACCCAATGTACATGTGGCTCGAATGGATGCGCTGGTAAATGCACGATCTGGCCCGTTCCATCGGGATGCAACTGTTCCCAATCCAGTGAAGCACCACGCACGTAGAGCTGTCCCAGCAACAAGGCTAATTGTGTTTCCATAGTAAGCGTTGTCGCTCCAGACAAATGGATATAACTCTCTTTGCCTGTACCTCCCGCAGGTTCGACCCCATCACAAGTAGCCAGCATTACAACAATATCTGCACTCGCCATCGGGCAGTTTGTATCCTGAATACTTCCGGATGTTATTTTGCTGCGATTCAGCGTGATTGTCGACTTATCTGGAGCCTGGGTGGAATCCGCCTTATCGTTCAGCTTGAGCTGGGATAGCATTTGTTCTCCACCGTCAATGCCACGAACCTCCTGGATGGAAGGTACGACACGCATGAGGGATTCGAGCAGGTTCGCCCAATACTCCTGATCAGCCAGTTCCAACTTATTTCCTCCAACAACGATGTTGACACGGGCGGCTCGGCTTCTCTTTTTGAAGCCAAATTGCAAGCTTTCCTGACTCCATTCCCCGGTCTCTTTTACTGCGACAGCGGCACGATAACGGTAATGCTTTCGATACCTGTTCCGTGTGAAGCACACGTCCGTTAGTCGGAGATTCGGATGTTCTTCCAGATACTTTTTCGTACTATGAATCAGCTTCTGCAACGCCTGCTCTGACTTGGCAGAGAAGGTTAACAATTGATCCCGTTCCGTGTCCTGTCTCCAAACTGCCGGTGCATTCCACTCCTCCAGCACAATATGGGCATTCGTTCCGCCAAGCCCAAATGAACTAATACCAGCTTTACGCGTTTTCCCTTCGGGTACCGTCCAATCTTTATGCTCATTAACGATATAAAAAGGAGACTGATCCAGGCGAAGAGCTGGATTAGGGTTATTCATATGCAGACTTGGAGGAAGTTCCTTGTGCTGCATACTAAGCAAAACTTTGGCCAGACTAGCTCCACTGGATGCTGCGAATAAATGTCCTATATTGGTTTTGACCGAGCCTAGACCGATAGAGGTGCCTTCGCCGTATCCTTTCTCCTGAAACAGACGGAGTAACGCATTCACTTCAATGGGATCTCCAATTCTTGTTCCTGATCCATGCGCCTCGATATACGAGATTTCTTTTGGATTCAGATTGGCATCGTTATATGCAGCTCGTAACACTTCATATTGCCCCTGAGGATTAGGTGCCATAATACCTAAAGAGTACCCATCGTTATTCACCGCTGTACCACGGATCACGCCATAGATATGTTTATTCGCGCGAACTGCCTCTGTTAGCGGCTCCAGGTATACAACTACTGCACCCTCACCAATAACCGAACCATCAGCTCCCTGATCAAACACCTTGGTATGTTGTGTAGAAGAGCATATTCCCGCATTACGTGATAACTGGTGCACATGAGGTGTTGCCAAAATGCTTGCTCCGCCTACAACTGCGCCAGAGATACGTTTGTCCTGAATCGCTGCCACTGCTTGCGTCAAGGCTACGAGAAAGGAAGAACAAGCGGTATCAATGGCCAGCGCCGGGCCCGTGAAATTGTATAAGTGTGAGATCGATGCCGCTGCGATATTGGACATATTGCCAACCATCGCATGAGAGTGCACCTCGAATCCCTTGCTACGATTCATGTAATCTACAACGAGATCAAAGTAGGAGCTGGGGTTAATACCAACATATACACCGACATCACGTTTTTCCTCCTGATCCACGATCATGCCTGCATCCTCGAGCGCCTCATAGGCAACCTCCAGCAATTTGCGGTGCTGCGGATCCATAAATGCAGCTTGTTCCGTCGGCATTTCAAAAAATTCGTGGTCAAAAGTATCCGGGTTCTTTAATTCTCCAATCCAATCTGTCCAATCCGGCCGTTTGGAGCGTACAGCTCGTTCCGGACTCACCTGATCCACACTGTTCAATCCTTGAACGAGATTGCTCCAGAACTCCTCTTGTGTATCTGCATCAGGAAGCCGAAGGGACAACCCTGTTATTGCAATCGCTCGGTGTACGTTCAACTGATTGTCCGGGCGTATTTCATTTTCGAGTGACCTGTTCTCTTCGGGAAGTTCCTGAAGATACTCGACCATTTCCTGTACCGTTCTGCCAAAGACGAGCACTTCCTGTCCCAGTTCACGTCCCATGTGTGCAGACAGCTTGTCAAGCAATTGGTAGGCAAGAATGGAATTTCCCCCTAGTGCCAGAAACGGAATATCCGTCGCTACTTTCCCCACAGGTAACTGTAGAACCTCAGCCCAAGCCCCACGCACAGTCTGCTCCAAGGTTAACGGATGAACGCTCTCCGCAATGGACTGTGATTGGTTTTGAAGAAGCATGGCTTCAATGGCCTCGATATCCTTGTTAAATGCACCGCCCTCATACTCGTTTCTCAGCACAAAACGCTGAACTTTGCCGCTGGTCGTTTTCGGAATAACCTTAATTGGAAGAACATGAGTAATCTCTATTCCTAGACCAGCCCTCATCCGATCTATTAAGTCCTGCCTTATTTCCAGAAACTGCGGAGTGTTCGATTTATATTTTACAAATACAAGCAGTTCTTCCGTTTGGGAAGTGTTATTGAAATGTCCCACAACCGTCAGATTGCCTCTTGGAATACTGCCATTTTGATATAAAATTTCTTCCAAATCATGTGCGTAATGATTTTGACCACGGATGAAAACGATATCCTTGATTCGTCCACTTACAACAAGGGAACCTTCCGCCATAAAACCGAGATCCCCCGTCTTCAGCCATCCGTCCACGAATAGCTCTCGATTGACTTCTGGCAGATTGTAATATCCGGAGGTTACGGATTCCCCGCGAATCTGGATTTCACCCACCGTGCGCTCATCGACAACTTCGCCGTACTCATCGGCTATTCGAATCTGGATTCCCGTCATGGGATAACCTTCATGCACAAACTCAATCAGATCTGCCGGGTCATGAACAGCGGCATCCACCGGAATCGCTTTTCCTTGTTGCACAAGCGCTTTACGTGATATTTGTTCGATGCGCGGCTCCTCTTTCAACCTCCAGGTACACACACCCACAGTTGCCTCAGCCATGCCGTAAGCAGGAAACATCATATCCGTGCGGTAACCACAGGAACTGAATTTTTGAGCAAATCGTTCAATAACTTTGGTCGATATGGGCTCGGCACCGTTTAGGGCCATGCGCAGCGAAGACAAATCAAGCGAAGCCAGTTTGGAATCCGGGATCTTTTGAACCATCCATTCAAAACCAAAGTTTGTGCAGCAGAACCACTTCCCTTGATGTTCCGTAATTTTGCGTAGGAACAAGTAAGGGGATCGTACAAAGGTATACGGAGACATAACCATTAAATTAGCAGCGCTTAGTACAGTCGTTAGGTGTTGCCCGAACATTCCCATGTCATGCGTATGAGGCAGCCAAGTAAACACGTTATCTCCTTCTTCAGCACCAAGGAAGGTCTTGCATGCAATACTGTTTGCAATAATATTACGATTCGTTAACTGTACTCCCTTAGGGATACCTGTACTTCCTGACGAAAACTGTAGAAATACGACCTCTTCAGGAGCAGTCAGACTTATTTCGGCAACTGTATAACTTGTCTGAAGCTTGCTAACGCTAATGCAGTTCAATCCCTCAAAAATTGGACTCTCAGCAAGCTGTTCGTATTTTGGCAAAAATGCTTCTTCTACGACTACCACAGGTTTCCCGAGGATTCCCCATATTTTCGTGAATTTCTCCAGACCAGCTGAACCCGGCTCCCAGGAGGCAGGAGGACTGACCGGGGCGACAATAATGCCGCCCAGAATACAAGCCCAAAATGTACGATAAAACTGCTGTGAATGATCAATCTCCAATATAACGACTTGTCCCTTAGTTAACCCGTTCTCAAGCAAGCCTTGAAGATACAGACGTCCTTGCTTCAGCAGCTCAGGATACGATTCAAACTGTTCTTCGCCGGATGAACTGATATAAGTGATTCCCTTATCCGGATGTTTGTCAGCGATATACATAAGAAGTTCAGCAACCGTTGCATAATGCTCCGGCACAATCAACTCCGGCCCTCGTTGTATGGATTTACTGGACATGTTGCACCTCCGCTGCCTCATTATGAACTTTCACTTTTACATTCTCGTAACTGCCGAGTTGCTCCTCAATCTGCTGTTTCAAGCGCTCCGTATCCAAACCTGTATGACACCCCAGGTGCACGTACACAGAATTTTCATCGTATCGAATGACCCATTCCATGTATGCGAGGCTCGGATTAGACCCGGAGTCATCGATCTGTTCGAACTCTGGGATGGTCTCCTCGCTGGAGATAAAGCCCTGGAAGTTGAACAAAATAAGTTTCCTTGGCTCCTGGCCCGTCTGTCTGTAGGCTGTAGCCAATTGTCTTTGAATTTTGGAATACGGAGACGTCATGATCGAGTCATCTGTCAGCGCCATAAAGTTAATGCTGTGTCGTTTCGTGAAGTCCAAGCGTTCCACCAAATCTTCCTGAGCAAAATCAGCATGCACAAGAATCGGAATCAGATCGAGGAATTCACCTACGTGATCATAATACGTTTCTTGTCCATACTCTCGGCCATAATGCACAAGCGCAACAGGCAACTCTTTCGTATTCAGATAAGAAGCGATAATGCCAGCAAAGGATTTAAAATAGTTCCACCAGGACTCATTAAGATCTTGGTCTGTAATATCTGTACGCGGTATTTCAACCGTCATCGCTGAAGGCGCTGACTCGCCTGTGGTGATTAACATTTTATTCATAACGCTACTATTGCAATGTTGCCAAGCCTGAATGGAATACCGCTCCTCGAGTTCATGCTCAGTGATGTTAACAGGCCCTCGAGACAGCATGTTTACATAATCCTCATATTTGCGTATCTCCAATGAACCTTCTGCAGCGATCATTCCAGATTGCTGATTACGGGCAATTGCCGACTCAAGTTGCTGCTTAATGATCTCAGCGCTCATGCCATCAAAGGCAAGGTGATCGAAACTCCAAATCAGTTTGTGCTTACTAGCTCCTGTTCGCAGAATACACAGACGCCATGGCAATCCATCGAGTGTATGCGACTTGTGTAATAGCGACTGAATTAGTTTGTGCTCCATTTTTTCCAGCGTAGCAAGGGCGTAGTGACGAACATCAAGATATGGAATGAGTTGTTGCAACATATCTGCTGCTTCGGACAAATCACACTGATGCCACTGTAACGCGTCTTCCTCATATATAATGCTGTGTAGCAACTGATGACGGGCAATCACCCCGAGAATCAGTCTTTTCACAGTAAATTCATTTAAATTACCCTCCAATATGGTTGTAAAACCGCTTGCTCGTGCAGTTGTAGAAGCATGTGCTCTTTGAATTGGAGATAGTGGGAAGCAACCGATAACAGGTGTTCCCTCCATAAAACTTGAAACCTGATTACAATTATTCAAGACATGTGATACCAGGCTGTCTAATTGTTTCTCATGAAGTGTAATGTCTTGGGGAATTTCGATAGGGGACTGAATTTGCAGGCTTTCTTCGAATAAACTGGGTGGAGAATTCAGCATTTCCAGCGAATTCGCTAACGCTCTAACTGTAGGATATTGGAATAATTCGCTCACACTGATGGCAATTCCTTCTTTTGACAAAATTTGCGTGAGTGCGATACCTTTAAGCGAATGTCCACCATTTTGGAAGAAATGATCGGTTACGCCAAAGTTCGGATTACTCAGTACCTTTCTCATGGCTGCAAGGATTTTTTGCTCTATCTCCGTCAGGACAGAATCTGTCGCTGTAGGTACGGACTGCGCTTCTACCAGATCAGCTAAAGCCTTCCGATCCACCTTGCCGTTAGCATTAATAGGCAGATAATCCATTCGCCAGATCTGTGCAGGTACCATGTATTCAGGCAGCCGCTTGTGCAACTCTGCTCGAACATTATCAACCGTTCGTGAGATGTTGGATTCACATGTATAAAATGCAGTGACATATAAACTTCCAGATTCATCTGTCGCTGTCATCACAAAAGCATCCCTGACTCCCGGAAGTTGCTCCAGGCAATTGTGGATCTCTGATAACTCAATTCGGAACCCCCTGATTTTCACTTGAAAATCAGATCGTTCAATAAAGATCAAACGGCCATCATGTAGACGCTTGACGATATCTCCTGTCCGGTACATCCGTTCGCCTTTGCGGAAAGGATCAGCTATAAAATGTTTTAAGGTCAGCTCTTCCCGGTTCAAATATCCAATACCTACCGCATCCCCGCTAATATATAACTCGCCTGGCACATTGGCAGGAACAGGATTCATATCCTCGTCCAGAACATATAGAGCTGTATTGGACAATGGATAACCTATAGGCAGAGAGTCGGTATACGGCTCTGTTTGCTCCAGTAAATAATAGGAGGCAAAGAAAGTCGCTTCCGTCGGTCCGTATCCATTTAACAGTACGCCTGGTCCGACACATGCCATTGCTTTATTTGCGTGGCTCACGGATGCCGCTTCGCCCCCAAACATCACTCTGCGAACATGCTTCAGGCATGCTGCATCCCAATCCACCAGCATATTAAACAACGAGGTTGTAATGAAAAATACAGATATTTGCTGCTGACGAATGACTGCCGCCAGACGAGCCATATCGAGAGTAATCTCTTTTGGTATGAGTACCAGAGTGGCCCCATTGATTAATGAAGCAAAAATATCAAAGATCGAACCGTCAAACGCATAATTGGAAACTTGTAATACCCGGTCCTCAGGCACTACTGTCACAAAATTGCTTTGCTTCATCACTTTAATGACATTGCGGTGACTCATCACCGTGCCTTTTGGCGTTCCGGTCGAGCCTGACGTATAGATGATATATGCCGGATCGACTGCAACAGTCTTTATCTGCTGGACTATAGGCTCTACAGACTCTCCTGAAACAAACGATTCCAGTTCTGCGGACGGGATCATGACACGTGGAACCGCTGATTTCCATGCCGAGGCATACGATTCTTCGCTCAAAAGTATAGACGCATTGCAATCTTGTAAAATGAACTCAATGCGAGCCGGCGGTGATGCCGGATCAATTGGTACATATTGACAACCTATAGTTAGTGTAGCAAGGATACTGATCATCTGGATCGGTCCGCGGTCCAGGATCAAAGCAATACTTGAGCCTGATGCCACGTCTTGTCCGAGTATGCGAGATGCAAGCTTCTGAACCTGTGCGTACACATCAGCATAACTCCACTCCTCGTTCCCCCACACCAAGGCTGTCTTCTGTGGATGTAATTGAACTTGTTCCTCAAATAGTTCGGGAATTGTTGCTTCCCGCGGATAGTCCATGTGGTTGTCGTTGACACCGAACAACAGCCATTCATCCTCTTCAGGCACAGTAAGCTTGATCTGACGAACCCGCTCTACCTCTCCTGTGACCATCTGAGTTAAGATATACCGGAACTTGTCCATCATCATTTCCATGGATCGTGCATGGAACAATTCAGAACGATATTCCAGTTCAAGCGTATACTGTTGGTGGTGTTCAACGACCGTCCAGGTCTGATCAAACTTGGCATGCACCTTTCCATCCATCCAAGACTCAACTTGTAATGTCCCTGCTTCAAGCTCATCCGTACCCATATTAATGTAATTAAGAACAATATCGAAAAGTGGATTACGGCTCCCATCACCCATCAGATCAAGCTTCTCAACCAACGCTTCATATGGATATTGCTGATGTTCATAACAGGATAACAGCTTGCTACGAACTTCGTTCAGATAAAGCTCAACAGGCTGATCCTTGTCTAACATAGTACGGATGGCGAGCATGTTTACAAACATTCCCATGACGTTATTCAGTTCTGGCTTCTCTCTTCCGGCTACAGCTGTGCCAACGACCAGATCATGCTGTCCCGTGTATTTGGAGATCAACACATTTAAAGCCGCCATGAATAACATGTAGGGAGTCAATCCCTGTTTTGCACAAAAATCATTAATCTGTTCACTTAACTGTTCTCCAAACTCACTGCTAATTCGGCCACCCTGGTTAGAAAGTTCTCCACGTCTCGGGTAATCTGTAAGCAATTCGACAGACGCAGGCACATCCTTGAATTCTTCAAGCCAAAACGCCTCATCTTCGGCAGCATGCCCGTCTGATGTAGATTGATCAATCCATTCAGCATAGTCCTTGTACTGAATCGATAATGGTTCTAAAGATTCCCCACTATATAACCGGGCAAATTCTTGCATAAGAATCGCGATGGAACTCTGATCAGAGATAATATGATGCATATCTATGAACAGAATATGTTCGTCATCGGACAGGCGGGCAAGTTTTACACGAACCAGTGGTGCCTGGGTCAGATCAAATGGTTGCAGCCATTGCATCAATTGCTGCTCCGGCTCTTCTTTTTCAAGTTCCAGCAACTCCACTACACTTGAAACCTGATCCTCAATGACCTGGTATAGTTCACCTTCAAGCATTTCAAAGCGCGTACGAAACGCCTCATGCCGCTGTACGAGAGCATCCATCACCGCTGTAAATTGTGCCGTATCGAGCGCTCCCTTCAACCGGTACGAACTTGCAAGATTGTAGGCTGTGCTCTCGCCTTGCATCCATTCATGTACCACGAACATTCTTCGTTGCGCAGAAGTCGTCTTGTATCGGTCTTTGTATGCTGCTGGGAAAATGCTGTCTCCTGATCCCGAATGATCCAACCCATTGTCTTGGTGCTGATCAATCCATGCCACCATACGGGCAAGGACAGAATGATCGAAGACATCCTCTAGTCCCATAGCAACTCCGAATGTTTCCTTGACTCGGGATGCCAGAGTGATAGCTTTGAGGGAATGTCCACCAAGCTGGAAGAAATCATCCTCGGAGTTCACTGATTCACAACCAAGCAACTCTTGCCAGAGCTGAGCAGTGGTGTCGTATACTTCATCCACATTCAAACGGACTCTACTCTTGCCTGTGTTCGCCTGTTCTGGTAATGAAGTCTGAGAAGCCGCAGTTTGAGGTACACCCGTAAGCAGGTACAGCGGAACATCATGCTTATGAACGATTGGATCGAACGAATAAGTCGGGAGAGATATCTTTTGCCCAGAGCTCTGTCCGTTAATATGTGCCCAATTCAGTTCGATGCCTCTGCACCAGCAATATCCCAGTGTTTTCATGAAATAGATATCGGCTTCAATCGAGCTGGAACTATCTCCAGTAAGAGAGATAACCTGCGCATCCTTCAATATATCGTTGTCTACAAGCTCTCCGTTCTGTAGCGGACAAGCTGTAACCCAAAGTATCTTTTCCGCAGACAGTAAAGAATTCTTTGATGTGTCGATCGTACTCATTGCCTCAGACAAGGCACCTTCTTGTGTCTGCCAATCTTCACGGCTATATAAGAGACGCACTGCATGAGCCAACTCAAGCGTATTGCTAATGACCTGTACGACCAGTTCACCGACACCTTCTCCACACATTCCATCCGGTTTAACCCCTGACTCAATCAACGTTGCAAACAGAGTGTACTGCACCACAAAGCAATACATAAATTTCAGGTCTGAATCCCGAATCGGCCTGCCTATACTTTGACGAAGTGCATACTGTTCCTTGGATTCAAAAAAGCTCAGTACTTCTTCAAAGTGTTGCTTGAATCGTTCAGACACTAGACTACGATACCTGGAAGCATAAAGTTCCCGAATCACGTGTGGTTCCCATAAAACATCCCCACGGATGTAGAACATTACTTTAGGCTTATCCCCCTGGTTCACACTCGCTTGTGCTTCATGTTCCTCCACCTGATCTTGCGAAGGGACGTAGCCATCCACAACGACAAGAGCTTTACGATAGTTAAATCGACTTCTTCCCTCTTGCAATGTCCAAGCAGCGCTCGGCATCTGTTCCGGCATTTTTTCGAGTGCTTGTAAAACCGAATGATACGTTCGATCCAGAGCGGATTCGCTCTTGGCCGAGAACGGGAGTAAGTGTACAGGCTGATACACCCTTTGACTCTCTCGTACGGGCGGTTGCTCCAAAATCACGTGAGCATTCGTGCCGCCGATCCCGAAGGAACTTACCGCTGCGCGCAGAACCTGCTGCTGATCTTTGAAGTGTTGCGGCTCCTGATTAATGTAGAAAGGACTGCGTTCCAGTTCCAGCATAGGATTGCTTCTTTCCATATAAATCTGCGGCGGAACTGTTCGGTGATGCAACGTTAGAACGGTTTTGATAAATCCGGCAACACCCGCTGCAGCGTCCAGATGACCGATGTTTGCTTTGACCGAACCGAGGGCGCAATAATTACGTTTATCCGTTCCCCAGGACTGTCTAAGTGCTTCGATCTCGATGGGATCACCGAGCTTGGTGCCTGTCCCATGTGCCTCCACATAATTGATTTCCTGTGGAGACACCCCCGAGCGGTCAAGTGCGGTTTGAATGACCTTCACCTGTCCGGTAACACTTGGCGCAGTATATCCGATTTTATCCAATCCATCATTGTTAATCGCTGAGCCTTTGATCACCGCAAAGACCTGATCCCCATCGCGCAAAGCATCATGAAGCGGCTTCAGCACAACCATGCCGCACCCGTTCCCCGAAACCGTACCTGAGGCCTGTTCGTCGAACGCTCTGCAATGCCCGTCCTTGGAATAGATCATGCCTTCATGCCAGTGATACCCTTCTTTGAGCGGATAAGAGATAGACACTCCCCCTGCGAGAGCCACGTCACATTCTCCCCGGATCAGTGATTCTGCTGCCTGATGAATCGCGACGAGCGAGGTCGAGCATGCCGTCTGCACAGCCATACTTGGCCCTCTTAGATTCAGCTTGTGAGATATACGTGTCGTAATATAATCCTTCTCATTCAGCGTCATCGCTTCAAAAGCTTGCAGCAGATCACCTGAACGACCCAGGAATTGAACCATCCATGGTAAACTCAATCCGCTTCCGGCAAATAAACCGATGGAACCTGAGTACCGGTATGGATCACAGCCCGCATGTTCAAGCGCTTCCCAGGAACACTGATGAAGCAGTCTAATCTGCGGGTCCATCATATCGGACTCCTGATACGGGTATTCGAAAAATCCGGAATCAAAAAACTCGGTATCTTGCAAAACACCTTTGGCTCGAACATATTCAGGATGTTTATACTCTTCAGGCCGCACCCCTGCTGCTGCCAATTCTTCTTCAGTCAGTCGGGTAATGCCGTCCTTACCTGCCATCAGATTATCCCAGAACTCCTCGATATTTTTTGATCCTGGAAAACGACCGGCCATACCTATAACAGCGATATCCGATGGGGAAGTGCTTCTGTTCCTGCTGTTCACATCGACATCTGTTTTGATGTTTATCACTCTTTCTTGCATCATTGAAGGATCAGGTTTGACCGCAGTGCTCGTACTCGCGATGGATTCCCCGGATACATGTTCTTGCTCATGTTTATTCTGAACAGGGACATCCACCGAAGTTAACATCTGTTCAGACATCAGATGATCAACGAGAGAAGTAATGGAAGAGTGTTCAAACAACTGCACAAGCGGAATATTTTTCCCAAGATAAGCGTTTAACCGGTTATTAATCAAGATCAGACCTAGCGAGTTACCGCCAATATCAAAAAAGTGCTCTTGTACTCCGACATGATCCCGGTTCAACATCTCTTTCCATGTTTCAACCAGCATCTGTTCCAGCTCTTTGCGAGCCTGTTCTCTTCCCACTGGAGAAGAAGAACCAGCCATTAAAGATGGAGCTGGCTTCTCATTAGCTTCGATCGCCTCAATCGCTCCAAAGTCAGTCCATTGAAGGGCATTCCGATTCAGTTTGCCATTCGGCAGAACTGGCAGCTTGTCTAGACGAATGATGCGTGAAGGCATCATATACTGTGGCAACTTCTGTTTCAGCCAAGACCTGAGCAAAGTGTCCTGCTCTTCCATATTCGATACACTTATGTCCGGCTTCAAGCTGTAGTAGAGCACCAGTTGCAACTGCTCAGGCTGGTTTCCTTCGACCTTCACGACGGCTTCTCTCAAACGTTCATAGCTCATAGCCATTTGCTCGATCTCGTTTAATTCGATCCTGTATCCTCTGATCTTCACTTGCTGATCCAAACGTCCCGCTAGTTCGACCTCCCCGTCCTGCAACACACGAGCCAAGTCACCTGTCCGGTACATACGTCCACCCAGAACCTTTGCATTGTCAATGAACTTGGCAGTCGTTTCGGTCAGATTATTCAGGTAACCTCTGGACACCCCGCGGCCTGCAATGCAGAGTTCCCCATAATTTCCGGGAGGCAGGAATTCACCCTCTTCATCCACGATATAAAGCTCCGTATTAGCAATAGGTTTGCCAATCGTGATGAGTCCAGATTGTTGCAACTCTTTGGTCGTTGACCAAATCGTCGTTTCGGTAGGGCCATACATATTAAAGACACGGGCAGACGAATATTTTTTAATATCAGTCAGAAGTCCTGTCGGAACACTTTCTCCTCCGGTAAGAACACACCGAAGATGAGGAAGTACCTTGGCAAATTCCGAATTTTCAACAAACGCTTTAATCCGGGATACCGTGCTGAGAATATGCGTTACGCCATGCTGCCTTATCTGGCGCGCGGCAAGAACGGGATCAAGCTGTTCCTGCTCGTCTGCCAAATATAGAGAATGCCCTGTACACAATGGTGCCCACACTTCAAATCCGAAAATATCAAAAGATACCGTTGTTACACTAATCATTCGATCTGTTTCATATTCAAAAATGTTTCGATGCCTGATGTCTTCCACAAAATTGACCATCGCATCGTGAGCAATCATTACCCCTTTAGGCCTTCCGGTGGATCCAGAGGTGAAGATGACACAAGACAAGTCAGAAGATAGAACGTCCACATTCGGATTAATAGTTGAACGTTCGTCAGCAAAATCAGGCTCATAAACGATGCGTTCGCCTTCAAAGGCCACGACATTGGCCTCATTAGCAGTGCACAGTAGCAACTTCATCTTGCTATCTTGCACCATGTCCAGAATACGTTGCGGTGGAAATGCTGGATCTATAGGCAGGTAAGCTGCACCCGCTTTGAGTACTGCGATCAACATAATAATGAGAGTTTCATCCCGGCCAGTTAATATGCCTACAGGTTCATCTCTACGTACCCCTCGATCAATTAGCTTCCAAGCCAACGCATTCGCTCGCTCATTAAGCTCAAGGTAGGTAAGTTCCTTGCCCGAAGAAACAATAAGTGCAGTCTGGTCTGGTATACGCTCTGCCTGTAGTTCAAACAAACGATGCAAGCTCAGGGTATGATCATAATGTAAAATGGGTCCCGCCAACCGATGAACCTCAGTTCCCGAAGCACGCTGGACTCGTTCATACAGCTTACCTAGAGGTGCATCCGGTTGTTGCACAACCTGCTCACATAGTTCAATGAATTCTTGAATCATACACTCAACCGTTTCACCCCGGAACAGGTCTAACGCATATTCAATGTACCCTTCAATGACTTGCTGCTCCCTGTTCTCCTGACATGTTAACAACAGGTCATAAGTTGAGACTCCGGTCTCCACAGGAATAGAACTGAATTGAAGTCCATGAAGCTCAAGATCATGCAGTTCCATGTTCTGATAATCAAAACACACATCAAAGATGGCATTACGGTTCAGTTCCCGCTTAAGTCCAAGCTGCGTTACAAGCTCATTAAATGGATACTCCTGATGTGCAAAAGCATCGAGTGTATGCTGTTTCAGCTCTTGTAAAAAAGCGGTATAGGTCCGATCAGATGCTGGATAATTCCGCATGGCAATCATATTCACAAACATTCCAACTGTCTCTTTCCATTCTTCCTGTAACCTACCCGCTACGGGGGTCCCGACTACGATGTCCTGCTGACCTGTTCGACTCGCTAACAGAAGATTCCATACACTCAACATCACCATATACATGGAAACTTCCGTGGATGAAGCCAGCTTGTGCAATCGCTCCGTTAACGAGTGGCTCAACGTGAAATGAACTCGTTCACCTTTCATCTCTCGCTGTACTGGACGATCATGATCAAGCGGAAGCTGCAGTACAGGCGGTGTTGGACTCAACCGTTCCAGCCAGTATGTTTGATGCGGCTGATATGCCTGAGAAGTAAGACGCTGCTGTTGCCAGACCGCATAATCTTTGTAATGTAACCGGACAGTGCGTTCCTCCCCAAAATACAGTGCATTGAAGTCGCGTGTAATCAACTCAACGGAAGTACCGTCCGCAATAATATGATGGATATCAAAGAACAACAGATGCTTGCGCGCTCCTGTTCTAATCAGGTTCACTCGCATGAGTGGAGCCTGATGAAGCTCAAAAGGACGAATCAGCGTCTGAATCAAAGCAGAAGTCTCTTGGTCATCGGCTAAATACTGCTCGGTAAAGCTGAAATCTAAAGGAACGGATGCATGAACCATCTGCACCACCTGATCTCCGCGTATTGCAAACGTCGTTCGAAGCGCTTCATGACATTGCACCAGCTTTTCCAGTGCAGCCTCTACTCTGGCATGATCCAAATCTCCTTCGATCAGGGTAGCCGACGGCAAATTATACGCCGTGCTATTTGGATCCAGCATGGATTGAGTGAACATACGCATCTGCGCAGATGAGATTGGATAGGCATCCATTATCGGCGCAGCCTCAATCATGTTCTGCTTCTGTACTTGCGGCTCAACCATTGCAAAGAGATGTTCCGCCAGTTGGGCTGGTGTAGCATGGTTAAACACATCCGCAACCTCTGCCTGAATCCCGATGGAAGACCGAATCGATGCGGACAAACTGACTGCTTTGAGCGAGTCTCCACCAACGGCGAAGAAATTAACATGCTCTTCCAGGTCATTTATGCCAAAAATCGTTTCATACGCCTCCAGAACAACCCGTTTCATGGCCTCCAGACTACCTGCATAACCTCCCGCAACGGAAAGGGACGTGTTGCTATATTGTTCACTCGACTGAGGTGTATGTCGACTACTGCTTGTTCCTTCCAACGTCGAACCACCAATAAGCGACTGGCCAATTGGATAATGCTGCTTATCAAAATGATAGGTTGGCAAGGAGCATTTGCGGCGCACGTTCTGTCCCTTGAGTACTTTCCAGTCCGGCTGAAGGCCCTCGCACCATAACTCGGCGATTCTGCGGTTTGTATACAGCACGTCCGGTTCTGTTTCTCTAACGTGACGCAACATATTCAATACGGTTTGTGTTTCCTTGGACTGAATGTGCTGTCTCACAAACGAGCTTAATGTACGTCCTGCCCCAACCTCAATGAATACAGCTTGTTCTTCCTTTAACATTTCAGCCAAGTTTGCTTCAAACAACACCGGCTCTAAAATATGCCTTGCCCAGTAGTCTGGACTTACGATCTCATCCGGCAATGCCCATGTTCCGCTCGTATTCGAAAGCAATGGAATCCGCGGGCTGTGTAGCGAATAAGTCGACAGACTGTGTTTGAACTCCATCGCAGCATCCTTCATCATTGGCGTATGGAAGGCATGAGAGGTTTTTACACGAACGCATTTCCAGCCGAGTCTTCCGGCCTTTTCTTCCATTCGGTCAATCGCCTCTGCCGTCCCGCCAATGACACTGGAACCTGTTGTGTTGACCAGAGCCAGCCACGTACCTTCTTCCAATTGGGATTTTACCAACGGAGAGTCCTCCATGATGGCGAGCATGACACCTGGCTGTTGTTGCTGCATCAAGCGTCCCCGTAGCCTTACGATCTGTACAGCATCTGCAAGATCAAATACACCTGCAACCACAGCTGCTGTCAGTTCTCCGATGCTATGTCCGATCATGCCATCTGGCCTGATGCCCAGATCAATCAAGGATTGAGCCATGGCATAACTGGTCATGAATAGCGCAAATTGGCTGTACTCCGTCTGGTTAATTCGCTCTGGATGCTGATCACCGTATACAACAGACAGAATCTCTTCTCGCTCTTCTTCAGGAAGCAAATCCAGAATCTGCTGTACATGCTTCTTGAACAGTTGTGCAATGCCTGACTGCTCTGTCGATTTGTACAATGCTGCACCCATGCCCTGATACTGACTGCCCTGCCCAGGGAACATAAAATAAACCGGGCGCCGATCTTGCGGCGAATGAACCATTTTTGCCTTCTCCAGCTGACGCATGCATTGCTCGGGATCATCTTTCCAGCTTTTATCCAGAACCAGTGCCTTACGATAAGCAAAACCCGTTCGACCGGTCTGCAATGTCCACGCTGCGTCCGAAATGGATATCGCTGGATGCTGCGCGAGATGCTCCATAATTTGTTCAGCAGTGCGGCTCAGCGAGTACTCTGTTTTGGCTGAAAAAATCATTACATTGACATCATCATCCGGACTGCACTTGTCCATCTTTGGAGCCTCCTCCAACACCATGTGAGCATTCGTGCCTCCCACACCAAATGAATTAATCCCTGCACGCAGAACACCAGCTTCACCTGGTTTCCAGTCCACCCCCTGCGAGTTGACCTTGAAGGGCGTGCTTGCAAAATCAATCTTCGGATTCGGTTGTTCATAATTGGCGGTACCCGGGATATATCCTTGATCAAGACTAAGTGCAACCTTAATCAAACCAACAACGCCAGCCGCTGTATCCATATGTCCCACGTTGCCTTTTACTGAGCCAAGATAACAGAACTGCTTTTTCTCGGAGGCAAAAGCACGTGTCAACGATTCAACTTCAATCGGATCACCCAGAAGTGTGCCTGTGCCATGCGCCTCAATGTAACTAACCGTTTCGGGATCAACTCCGGCTGCCTGATACGCATCCTGAATGACCTCTGCCTGACCGCTTACACTTGGCGCAAGGAAGCTCAGCTTCTCCTGACCGTCATTATTAATGGCTGAACCTTTAATGACACCGTAAATATGATCTGTATCTCGCAATGCATCACTTAACCGCTTCAACACCACGATCCCCATCCCATTGGAGAACACCGTGCCGCTTGCAGCTGCATCAAATGGACGGCAATGGCCATCCGAGGCAAACATCATGCCATCCTCGTACACGTAGCCACCTTCATTCGGCAGCTCTACTGTAATTCCACCAGCCACAGCGACATCACATTCTCCAACGATTAAAGACTGGCATGCCAGATGTGGAGTGACCAAAGACGTTGAACATCCCGTAAGAGCTGTATAAGCAGGACCTCTAAGGTTCAACTTGTAGGCCATGCGTGTAGCCAAAAAATGATTGGTGCTGAGTGTAAATGCTTCATATTTGCTGCTGTATCCCGCATCCCCGAACAGCACTTGTCGATACCACTCAAAGTCATCCGATCCACCGAGGAAAACGCCGACTTTGCCTGCTTCATCAGGTCTGCACCCAGCATCCTCAAATGCTTCCCATATTCCCTGATACATTAGTCTGAACTGAGGGGACATCATTTTAACTTCGCCAGGTGTATAGTCGAAAAAGCCAGCATCAAACTCCTCAATCCCGTTGACCCGCCCTTTGGCTTTAACATAACGAGGAGAACGCAGCAATGCCTCGTCTACACCGAGCGTCCTCAGTTCCTCATCACTGTAAAAATGAATGCTCTCCTCTTGTGCCATCAGATTACGCCAGAATTCATGAATATCCTCTGCTCCGGGTACATTCACGGACATCCCTACAATGGCAATATCATCACGCAGAATACCCGCTTTCCGTCCAAAACGTTCTTCTCGCAACATCGGTATCCGTGCTGTCTCCTGTTTCTGTCCCAATGCTGCAAACTGCCGCAGTGTAGGACGCTCAAAAAAGCGGGGCACTGGGAAATCCACATCAGTACGATGCTTTAAACGATTATGAGCCTGAATAACGGAAAATGAATTGCCACCAAGTTCAAAGAAATGATCATCTCTCCCGACTTTCTCGACACCGAGCACTTCTGCCCATACCGATGCAATCTGCCGCTCTAATTCCGTGGCTGGAGCAACGTAAGCCGTGCTTGAAGTGTGAATATGCGTGGTATCTGCAATTAGTGCATTGCGATCAATTTTCCCGCTACTATTGAGTGGGAACTCCGATTTATGTACAAAAACAGATGGAATCATATAAGCTGGCAGAGATTTGGACAAATGGTCTCTCAGATCAGCCACAGGCAATTCCTGCTCCGATAAATAATAGGCATACAGTAAACCGGACCCTGTCTCGGAGGATTTCATCACAACGACGGTTTGAATGACTCCCGGGTAGGATGAAAGAGTATTTTCGATCTCACCTGTCTCTAACCTTGCACCCTGAATTTTGACCTGAAAATCAATGCGCCCCAGGTATTCAATCGTTCCGCTTGGCAGGGAGCGAACCATATCCCCCGTGCGGTACATCATTCTGAAATACTCAGGGTCCTTCTCTTCGTCATAGAAAGGGTTAGGAACGAATTTTTCCCTTGTCATTTCTTCCAGGTTCAAATATCCGCGTGCAAGACCTACACCGCTCAGACATAGTTCCCCCGGAATGCCCAAAGGCTGTAATTCATCCCGGCTTCCAACGACATACCATCTGGACTCGTTCAATGGGGAACCAATGGGTATGTTTCCATGCCCTTCATAGGCACTCAACGGATAATGGGAGACCCATATCGTACATTCCGTAGGACCGTATACATTATCCAGGCTTGCCCGGATATTCAGTTGGTTGAATTTTTTAATGATATCGGGTGTGACGGCCTCTCCGCCCACAAATACCCATTTCAGCGTGTCCAGTCCTGAGAGATCAGAACGAAGTTCCATCGTCTCGAGAAAAAGACGGAATAGCGTCGGCACAAAGTTGATATGAGTCACCTGATGTTCAGCTACTGTAGTCAATATCTGGTCCGGGTTCTTCTCCTCGCCTGGCGGCAGAATACTTAATGCTCCCTCACCCATAAACCAACCAAACAATTCTGTACAGGATACATCAAAGGTATACGCTGTTTTTAACATATACACATCACTCGCTTGTACTGGAAAACGACGTTCCAAATCAAGCAATGTATTAACCACACTATGATTTTCAATCATGACCCCTTTAGGTTTGCCTGTTGATCCTGACGTGTACATAATATAGGCGAGACTGTAAGGATCTAGAGGCTCTTCGAGATTGGAGCTGTCTCCCGTGTATACCATCCCATCTTCTGTGTAGATATAGTGAGCCGGAAGCGAGTCATCTTCTGCTTCTGGCCGGATGGCAATAACGGTGGATATATTCGCATCGGATAAAATGTAGGCTTTTCTGGATACCGGATAGGAAGGGTCTAGGGGAACAAAAGCACATCCAGCCTTCAGAACAGCCAGCAAGGCGATGACCAGATCGGAAGAACGTAGCATTTGTACGCCGACTGCCTCATTTTCGGTCTTTTTCCGTGCGATGATCTGTTTTGCCAATTGATTGGCCTTTGCATTAACTTGTGCGTAGGTTTGTTTTTCTTTTCCTTCGAGTAGAGCGACTCGTTCTGGGTGCTTTGTTACTTTTGTATGAAAAACATCGATGATATGCTGCGGAGTGTAGGGAAAATATGAAGTTTGGTTAAATTGATGCAGCAATTGCTCCTGCTCTTCCTGCATCAGCAGGCTGTATTCACCAATGCTCTTCTCTGGTGCAGTTACCAGCTGTTGCATGAGGAATAAGAAGCGCTGACCCATTCGTTCAATGGAGTCTGTTCGAAACACATTCGGTTTATATTGCAGCTTCAGCTGTGTACCTTGAGGTGTGCCGTTTAATACAACCATCAGTTCACCTGGGAAAGTAACCTTATCCTGTTCCACAAGCTGGCTTCCTGGCAGATCCTCCTCATATGAGTCATACACAAAGGAGATATCAAATACCGATGGTGAGCCTGGTTGCACCTGCAACATACTGTCTCTGACGATTAGATTATTAGGATATCCAATGTGTTTATACGTTTCGATCCAGGCTGCAGTAACTTGCTCAAGGAGAGAACCAAATTTAGATTCTAGGTCAATCTGGAACCGCATCGGCAACATATGTACAAAACAGCCAATCGTTTCTTCCAATTCGATATCCGGACGATGGGAATACGGAGAAGAAAACGTGATATCCTCTTTGCCTGCATATTTATTCAAGAGAATACTGAATGCCCCCATGAAAAACATAAATACCGTAACCTCATGCTCCTTTGACATCTCTGTAATATCCGCCATCAACGTCTCTGGAATATCAAAACGTAGCTCATGTCCCACACCGGTCTGCGAACCGCCAGCCGGATAGTCATGCTGCAGTGCCAGGGGCTCTGCACCGTTCATTTTGGATAACCAGAACTCACGCTCACGATTATACTTGTTCTCTTGTATTTTCGTATTCTCTGATTCGATATAAGAGATAAAGCCCTGATCCTGCTTTATTTCCAAAGGTAGATCCTGCAGGATGCAGGTGTACGCATGGAGAAGTTTATTTTTTAAAATTTCCAGAGACATACCGTCACAGATTAAATGGTGGATACATAAAGTAAGAACATGCGTGTTCTCGTCCATATGTACAAGCATGATTCGAAATAAAGGGCCTTGCTCCAATATGAAGGGAGCCTGAATACATTCTTCAATGTATCCCTCCAGTTGCTGTTCCTTGCCATCCTGATGAGCTTGACTCAGATCCCGCAAAATCAGTGAGTACTCCATATCATCGTGGATCGCCAGAACTGGTCTGTCCTGCTGTATCTCAATGTGCGTGCGGAGCACGAACTGTTCATGCATGAGCAAATCGATGGAACGTCGAAAGGCTTCAATTTGAAGCCTTTCGATTTGTATCGAAGCGGAGATGTTATAAGAAGATGGATCATTCACTTGGCAATCAAAATAGATTCCCTTTTGTGTTTCGGAGAGTTCCACGGTTTTACGTACCATCACGACCACACCTCATTCATTAATTGAGATTCAAGCTGTGTTGTCATAAATCCAGTCTCTGTCTAGCTCATTACCCAGATGCCGCCAGCCCATATGGAAAGAACGGTGATAAACGTTTGATAGACAACATCCATTATCAAATTGCCGATACTGTCCCCATCTGCCTTACGATTCTTGATCATGACATAAGTATGTGACCACAGACCACTCAAACCATATATGTACATCGTAACCAATACACCCACCCAGAAGTTCCCTTGAAACCAGATCGCCATAATACCCATAACGCCAAGTCCGACTTGCGAGAATCCATATTTGACCTGAAACGGTCCTCCTGGCCAACCTAGCATTTTGGCTGTCTGTTCTGCTCTAGCAATGTTAACCACGTAACCAATAACACCTACAAGTCCAAATGTAACCACAAACTGATGAAGCAATAACACTCTGCTAATCTCGCTCATTTCGCCAGGGAAACCGAGCATCCAAAGATGAATCGTTCCTGAAATAAGCCCAAATAACCATAGAACCAAAAACCACATCGCTGTTTCACTCCTGCCAATTCGTTATTTTGGAATCATTTGTAACTAAATGGATTAATTTGTAGATACCCACATTATATAATCGCTTTTACATTTGTCAATTCGTACATAATTTTCTATTTTGTCGAAGGTTTTACCATTTTTCTTCTCTTATACGCAATGAATCTATCGTACTTAGTTCTATATAACTTGAAATTTTTGGGTCTTATATACCATTTTTACATATATTCAACCAATATATGTTTCTTTTTTAACACTCCAAAAGAACCACCTCTCATTTATTCCATAGTCGAAAAAATTTAATAACCATTGGTTGATTCCTTTTACCCATATATTCAGACTACTTTAGTCGTCTTTATAGATATTAAAATTTGACAACATTTTATTATGTAACTATTATAGTTACATAGATAAACACTTTGTTTCATACATCCACAGCTACTCCTCGGAAGTGGTATTGCTTTAATACTCTAGAGGTACGCTGTACATACACGATTGTTCAACAATGACAATGAAGCTGCTAACGATGCAAATGTTGCAAACCACATTTTAGGAGGAAACAAAATGAAATTGTTAGTTACAGGCGCTACGGGTAAACTTGGTTCACTGGTTGTTGACGCGTTGTTGAAGACAAAAGCTGCAACAGACTTGGCTGTTAGTGTTCGTTCACCAGAAAAAGCAGAAGCATTGCGCTCGCAGGGTGTAGACGTTCGTCATGGGGATTTCGATCAACCGGAAACATTGGAGAAAGCTTTTGCCGGTGTAGACCGCCTGCTACTGATCTCCACAGACGGTGATAACGAGACACGTATCCGTCAGCACCAGACTGCTGTTCAAGCTGCCAAAAAAGCAGGTGTCGGTTATATCGCTTATACAAGTGTGGTCAACGCCGAGCATAACCCGCTCTCTCTTGCTGAGGTACACCGCAAGACAGAACAAACGATTCGTGAGTCTGGCATCCCTTATACGTTCCTGCGTAACAATTGGTACCTTGAAAATGAAGCTGGCAGTGTACAAGCCGTAACACATGGTGCTCCTTGGGTACATGCCACGAATGACAGCCAGGTCGGCTGGGCTACTCGACGTGATTATGCTGAAGCTGCTGCTACTGTACTTGCAGGCGAAGGACATGAGAACAAGGTCTATGAATTGTCTGGTAAACTGCGCACACAAGCTGAGCTTGCTGCCATTGCTGGTGAAGTGTTGGGGCAGGAAATCAACGTACAAAATGTCGACGATGCGGCTTATGCGGACATCATGAAAGGTGCAGGTTTGCCTGATTTTGTTGTATCCATGCTGGTTGAAATGCAAAGCGCGATTCGCCAAGGCGCACTGGCTGTAGAGAGCGATGCACTGGAATCGTTGCTTGGGCGTTCAGCTCAACCGCTAAGTGAAGGTTTTAAAGCTATTTTGGGTAATTAAATTCGTCATGTTGCCCTCACGGTAACATACAGGATATAGAAAAAGGGTTGTTCCATACGTCACATGATGACGGGGAACAGCCCTTTTCGTATACATTATTATGGAGCTCTTCGAACAAAACTTACACATTCTTTAACCTAACTAATCGATTAACCTTGCTCAATATAACGCGATGGAATCATATCAGCCAGCCAAATACTCTCGTTGCCATGGTAAAAAAGAACACCCTCACGTGCGGCCTGCCCTGCCTTAACGCGTAGAATAACGGGCTGATCATCTCGCCTTTGTCCAACTTGACGTGCCGTATCCATATCAGCCGATAGATGCACATACTGCCGTTGCCGTGGCTGCAAACCGTGCTCCATGATGGAGGACACAGCACGTACGGGTGTACCGTGATACAACAATTCGGGAGGCTGTGTAGCTATTTTGGATATTTTTTGCGGAGTGGAATGGCCATAAAGTGCACGAATTCGGCCGGCATTGATCTCGTGCCGCTTTTTATTGGAGACTGCAATCATATGTTTCAGGTCATCTTCTGTTACATTACGCCACCATGGGCTTTCGTGCAAAGCGACGAGCAGTTGTGAAATCTCTACCCATCCCTCTTCATCCAGCTCAAGCTCGTATTCCCATGGCGCATGTCTCAATGCATAGGAAAGCTCTTTGCTCAGTTTCATGTAGTCCATGTCTCTCACCTTCCCACATCTATCCTTGTTGCTGAACTGCCGCCATAATCTCCTGAATGTTACGAGCAAGAGCTTCGTGATCCTCCTGCGCAAACTGGATATGTCCATTAATACCGCGATGAATAATCGTATTCATCACTGGATGAACCTCTTCCTTGGATGCAACACGAATCAGATCGTCAGCAAAATCAACTGCCTGTTGTTCACTGTAATTAAACGGTTTGATCAACATCCGAATGCTCAGCGCATGAGCCTGGGGTTCGGCCAGCCGATCACGATGAGTAATGCTGTACACCGCACCAAAACCAAAAGCGGCGAGCACTTGACGTTGCAGTTCTGTCGTTTCTGCGAGTGGTGTGCCAATCAGTTCGCAGACCTGTTCTACCATCTGCTCCAGTTCATGGGCTGCTGCGCCCAAAATAACATCATTCTTATCATCCTTGTTCATAAAATCATTCATATCCATATTCTCCGTTCTATCCTTTATTCCATATCGGGGACGGTAGATGTTTGAAAGCCTCTTGATGGATACCCGCTCGATTCAGCGCTTTTCGCAAGCGAGTAGCAACTTCCATGAAATAAACTTCAGGTACCCGATCCCCTGCAAGCTGCTTCAATAGATAATCGTTTTCCAAACCTTGATACAGTGGATGCAAATCTTCGACTAATATTTTCTTCATATCTTCACTCGTAATACTAGTCGTCATGCTACATTCATTGACGAGTGTCTGCAGCGTATCTTCTGCAGCCTGCTTGTCATAGGACGGGTGAGATACGAGATACTGCAGATCATATAGATCCTTGAACCTCGGTCTCACAATCGTCTGATGCAACTTCCAAGCGACTTGAGTGGACAATGGAACCGTGTAGGGAACTACAAAAGGCTCACCTCTTAACGGTTGGTAGTTTAACTCCACAGGCTCTGCATCCAGCTTCAGATTAAATGAAATATCAAGAAAAAGCTCATCTTCGTACCGATTCCCTTCACTGGACTCACTCTGGATCGCATAGGCGATATCGGTATTCACCGTTGGAAAGTCATCATCCATTGCGTAATCAATTTCACGCCAGAATGCATTCTCCCGAAAGCTGCGGAAATGGACTCCATCATTCAGATCAAGTTCGGTCACCTGAATCATCCAATCCGTAAAAATCTGCTTGGCCTGATCCGCATGTTCAATCGTACCTTTATACAAAAAGTCGATATCCTCAGCATAGCGCAGACTTGGATTCTCCAAGTACTGTCTCGTTAACAGGCTACCTTTCAAAATAAAGGATGAATGGACTAGCGTAACCCGTTTCAATAACGCTTCCAAAACAATAATTAATCTCTCGTCTTCATTGAAGCGATGTATGGGTATTTCATTCCCGTTTCTCGTCACAACTGTTCCTCCAATCTTATCTTAAACACATCAAGCTGGTTCAATCAGATCCAGCCCCGATCCAACTCTTCCCGAGTATCATATATACACAGCTCATATTGTTGCTTGATTAGTTCAATTTGATTGCTTTGCAAAATGTTATGAATTTCCTCGACGCTACGATAAAAATGATCTGCATGCTCATACTCACGCACAGTTACAAACCTTATACTGCCATTCTTATGGAGCGAATTACGGGAGATATGCCCCTCTGTCCCCGCACATATATGCTTCAGCCTATTCACATCTTCGACTTGAACCTTACCATGCCACTCAAAATAAGGTCTGGAATGAGGCACTATCGGTTGCTTGAAAAACCGTTCCTCCTTAGCCGGTATCTCTACTTTTGTACGTACCACAGTGAACCCGTTATTCCTAAATGTTATTGAAATCTCTTCAATGATACGCTGTACATCCTGAAAATCCTCGCTATGGACAATGCCCGTAATCATGGGTTGATGGATGTGCTCTCCCTGATCGAGTTCGATCAGGACCGGTTTTACATTCTCTTCTTCACAGATACGGATAAAAGTTTGCTTTTCTTGCTGGCTCAGGTCACTTAGGGTAACATGAAATTCAAACTCCATTCGTTCACAACCTTCTTTCCTCCAACGTGCTTATACTAGATTAACTCTACCTTTATTATAGTAAAACCCAAAATAGTAAAAAAACCAAATCTTCTCTGCAGATAGAGTCGATTTGGTCTCCTTTAAACACCACAGCTACATACGCAACAAAGTCATACTCTACTTTCATTGAAACTCACCACGGTCAGGCCGTCTCATGTTGGTTCTTCGGCTCCGGCTCATAGACTTGAGTATGCTCATTTTCCTCATGCATCCACTCCACCATACCTGGTTTGCGAACCTTCCACACCAAGGCCTGAATGCGAAGCGATCTTCTCACCCAAAACAGAGAGGTACAACGCTTCTCCGAACGCACCATAAGTCCCCAATGAATGACCCGGGCAAGCCACGGATTGACATATTCATTGTGCTTGCGGACGGAAGGCAATTCATCTTGGAACAAACGTTGCTTCACATCCATAGGCGGCTGACCACAAGTCCAGTAATGAAGCAAGGCAGACAAACTATAGATATCTGACATGGGTCCCTGAACCGCTTTCTCGGAATAAAATTCAAGCGGCGAATACCCTTTAGAGGTAAAAATCGCCTGTTTTGCTCCGGTCTGCATCGGCCAGCGCACAGCCGCACCAAAGTCCAGCAATTTGGGCGTGCCATCCTCCATCACCATGACATTGGAAGGTTTGACATCCCGGTGGAGAATGCCTTGTTTATGAATGTAATCCAGCGTATCCACGAGTGGCAATAGCGTATCGGTAATAAACTCGGGTTGCAGCGCATGGTTACGCTCCTGTAAATAATCGGTCAAGATCATGCCGGCGCAATATTCTGTGACCAGATATCCCGTATCATTGGCCTCAAAATGATCCACATATGTAATGATGTGAGGATGATTAAGAGATGACAACAACTCACCCTCCTGAAGAAATACAGATAACAGTTCATGGAATTGTCCGCCGTATCCTCGGGATGCACAAAATACACTGCGCTTGTCTGACTGACGTGCAGCAATCCGATGGGGGAAAAATTCCTTTATAGCGACTTTGGCACCTGTATGCCGATTCCGCCCAACATACACAATCGCTAATTCACTACTAGTCAATACCTGTCTTACCTGATATGTATCATTCAAAATGACATTGCGTTGCAAAGCCATATTCCAGTTATTTTTTCTCATCCCAAACCTCTTTTCAAGCTTGTCGATCGGAAGACTTGCCGCATAACGGCGAATTTGATCCTTGAACTCATCGGAAATAAATCCAACCAGACAGTCGAATCATCGCTAACCATCTTTATAAACCATACACCACCGTTTGAAACATTTTTCTCGCGGAAAGTGCATTTTCGTTCAAGCTTCCGTTTTCTATATCGAAGATGCAAGCACTCTTCTATACATAGTATCGACAAAAGGGGCAGTTTCGTTAATCTGTTCGTAAAAATGCGAACTGCCCCATGTTCCTATGCTAATCGCCTCTAATAATGCTTATTTAAAAATTGCTGAATCTCCTCATTCATCTCTCTTAGTACATCCTGAGAAGGGAAGTGGCCTGTATCATATTTGATCGCCTGTACATTCGGAATAATTTTCTGAGCACGGTCGATACACTTATCTCCTGGGAAAAAGACATCCTTCTCACCGACCAGAAGTAATGTAGGCGAGGTATAATTTTCAAGTTCTTCTCTCTCTGCGAGTTTGGGCAAATCCTGCTCCAGACTGACATATTTGAATATTTTGCCGATCAAGTTTTTATCTGCTTCCTTCATACAATGGCATGACAGGTTATCCGTAATCTTTTGCAAAGAAGCTGGCGAAGAAGTCATACGATACTTAACGAGTGGAAGTGTAATATCATGAGCGGTTTTCATTCTAGAGTTGACCGCAAGACCCGCGGGAGCTACCAGCACCGAGCATGCAATACGCTCCGGAATATAAGTAGCCAATCTCAGAATGATGCCGCCGCCAAATGAAGGACCAATGAACGCACTTTGTTCAATATTGTAATGATCCAGCAGATCGGATACCCACATCGCCAAGCTGTCAAAACGAGCCGAAATGCTCGTTTCCTCGCTATACCCGGGATGGCCGATCGTATCCGGCGCAATAATCCGATAGGATTGAAATAAGGAAGAGAACCAGGAGAGAGTCATTGGATTCACACAATTGCCACCCTGAAGAATAAATAACGGCTTGCCATCTTCCGGCCCAGTCAGCAACACATGTGTTTTCCCAAAACGTGTCTCCACATACTCTCTTGTAAATCCTTCACCCAGCTCACTCAAATAAATTTCGTATTCTTCCAGAATACTGCTCTTGCCTTCTTCACTTCTATAAATGGAACTCATGTCTGCCTCCTGCAATGTGTACTCATCTCACCTGTTCCAGTGATCAATAGCCGGAATCCCGGCCCAAAAAGATAAAGAGGGCCTGTTAAAATGACAGGCTCCTCCATATGTGCGACTTATCATATGCTGATGATTATAGAATGGAAATTGGAAATTGTAAATATCGTTTCTAATAGACATGCTTATCTTTTTTTAACTCGAGTAGAAGTGTCACTTTCGGCCATAATCCGCCTTGATCTCGCCCCACTGTTTCGTCTGCCATTTGAGCACTTTATTCGTGTACGTATTCGTGCGAAGCCACTGCTCTGCCCGGTCAATCATCAACCAGATTTCTTCCGTTGAGTTGTCACGTGGGAGTGTTGTCGCAACTTTTTTTTGTTTCAGCCATTTCATCGCATTCACCGAATCGGTGTAGACCGTTTTATTACTACCTTCTTTTTTGAGATAAGCCAGCGCATGCACAATCGCCAGAAATTCTCCCAAATTGTTGGTGCCTTTCGAGATCGGGCCGACGGAAAAAAGCACCTCACCTGTGCGGGTATCCACACCTTTATATTCTACTGGCCCTGGGTTACCTCGTGTGCCTACGTCAACAGAGATGCTATCATAGTCCACTTCCTCGGATGTCTCCATCCCGGCACTTCTGCCGCTGCTGCCAGACTTCGACTTGGAAGCGCCACCTGCACTTGAACCCCAGTTCCCTTTCCAGCCGGCACGATACGCTGCTTCGGCGGCTGCCTTGGACTCATATGATTTATATTTGGCTCCGGCATATTGATCTGTCTGTGCTTTGCACGCCGCCCAAGTATCATATACGCCGGGTTGCTTCCCTTCCCATACCACGTAATATTTCTGTTTCGCCATGCGTAACCGCTCCTTTGTTTACTGCATCAATACCCTATTGTAAACGAAGAGGTGGTTAAAATGAAAGTTCGTTATTCGCCTCAGCGCCAGAACAGAGGTATAACCAGAACGGATGAATTAAGTATACTCCCTCTCATTCCAGAACATTCTAATAAGCAGAGTACACACACCGGAAGAGAAAGGATGCTGTGCATGGATTGGATCTGGAAATCCGTCTTACTTGTTCTCATTGGCATGATCCTGCTGCGAATCGCAGGTCGCAAATCGATCTCACAGATGAGTGTTGCGACAACCGTTATTATGATCTCCATCGGGACCACGATTGTGCAGCCGATTGCCAACCACGAACTGGGGAAAGCAATTGGCTCCGCAGCCGTGTTTATTGCAACATTGCTCATCGTAGAGCAACTACAAATGAAATTTAACTTTTTTGAACGTATAATGAGCGGACGCTCCAAGGTCGTTGTCGAAGATGGTACAGTCATCATTCCGAATCTGAAACGAATGCGTTATACGATGGATCAGCTAGAGATGCATTTAAGACAGGCAGGAATAAAAAGTATAGATGATTTGCAGACAGCAACGGTCGAACCCAACGGGCAACTCGGGTATGTCCTGAAACGACACGCTCGACCAGTGACCGTTGGCGATCTGGAAGAGATTTTGCGTAATTACACCATTACAACTAAACCTGATACGGATCTACAACACAATTTCAGTAAACAAAGGCCCACAGAGACGAGTCCGAATTCAACAGACATTTTCGAAGAGGTCATCAACGGAGATCACACTCACCCTGTTAGTCCCAAACTCCAATAGATACACTTTTTACTATAAACATTAGCGCTTTTCATCGTCCACCTTGGTAACCCGTTTTTCTATTACTCAAATCAGGGTGGTTTTTTCCATATCAATGAGTCACTTGACATTAGTTTGATATCCAATTATATTACAAGTATGAAAACAAGAGATGCTGTTTCACTTATATCCAAAATTAAAGAGAAAACAAGTCGTTTTATTTTGACCGAAATGACAGCACAGGGCATTCACGATCTGGCTACCTCTCATGGAGATATCATCTACGCACTTTACAACCATCGGCGCATGACCATGGCGGAGATTGCCAAGAAAATTCGCAAAGATAAATCGACAGTAACCGCACTTGTGGACAAATTGGTGAGAACCGGATACGTTGCCAAAGAACGAGATACAGGCGATTCCCGTATTGTTCATGTGGCGTTAACTGCCAAGGGCGAAGCATTACAACCGATCTTTGAGAATATTTCACAGCGATTGCTGGATACCTTCTATACGGACGTTACAGATGATGAGAAAAATGAACTGCTTCGCATTTTGATCAAAATACATGATAACTTTTAATTTTTTTTGAATTAATAGTTTGATATAAAACTAATTGTAAAGGAGCATTTATTATGATTGATTACACACAATTTTTACCTGAACATGAGGTAAAGCGAATGGGTAAACGTGAACTTCACGTTGAAGTTTATTGGGGAAATCCAAGATCGGACGCAACAACGATGAGCACACGTCCTCCGCTTTTGTTGGTTCACGGGGCATACACAGGTAGCTGGATGTGGAGTAAGTATATCCCCCACTTTGTAGAGCATGGATGGACTTGTTATGCAATGAATCTCAGAAGCCATTATAGAAGCCGGGTGATGGACATGACTCGAATTACGGTGGAGGATTATTTGGAGGACATTCGTGAGGTATTATCTCTGCTTGATGAACCTCCTATATTGGTGGGCTTCAGCATGGGCGGCATACTTAGCCAAAAGGTTGCGGAAACCGCTGACTTGGCAGGTTTAATAATCATTGACACCAGTATCAGCAGAGAAGTCCATGATGCTCTCCCTTACCCCCTGGCGGATCGAATAGAACCAGGAATAATTATGCCAGCACCTCTGCGCGAGGAGAACGAAACGATCGATGAAACCGCAGAGGATGTCGCTTTTCAACGACACTATCTGCAAATGGAATCGGCAAAAGCATTTCGAACCTTCTCCGCCCTCTGCGGGGCAAAAGGGATATCCGTTGATGGGGATCTCATTACTTGTCCCGGTCTGGTGATCAAAGCTGTGTTGTCTGAGGACGAGGAACAAAGAGGCCGATTAACCGCGAAGCAACTAGGAGCCAGTTATGCCGGGCTTTGGGATACAACACATACAGGTCTACTTGTGGGTCAGCGATATAAGGAAGCTGTAGATGTGATTCTGGAGTGGCTTGATTCCAATTATTCGGGTAAAAAAACGGGCTGAAAGAAAAGAGCAACCTCCTTGGAGATTGCTCTTCTCTATTCTCTCTTTTCTCTATTCTCTTTCCTTATTCCCTTACTTCTTAATACTTATTTACTTAGTTCCTTACTCCCCAACGGGTGTTCTGCTTCAATTAGAATGAACATTCCCCCTTACTGCTTCGCTCTTTTCTTGATCATATAAATAACTGAAACGATCAGGAACCATACGGGTGTTACAAACAACGCCACCCTTGTATCCTCTGCGAGCGCCAACACAACGATCACAAAAGCCAAGAACGCCAGAATTAACACATTGGAAAATGGATATAGCGGCAGTCTGAACCGACTTTGACGTGCCAGTTCGTGTTGAGTACGCTTATATCGCAGATGGCAAATCACCATGATTCCCCAGACAAATATAAAACACACCGTTGACACACTGGTAATCAGTGTGAAAACCCCTTCGGGCATGATGTAGTTCAGCACAATCGCAATAAAGATCACAACGGTGGAGAAAAAAAGAGCATTGGCTGGAACCTTTCTTTTGTTTACACGTGCAAATGAATCAGGGGCATTTTGGTCTTTGGCCATAGAATATACCATACGGCTTGTACTGAAAATAGCGCTATTACATGCCGATGCGGCAGACGTCAGCACTACAAAATTAACCACTCCGGCTGCCGCCGCAATCCCTACCGCCGCAAATACCTGTACAAACGGACTTTCGGTTGGCACAATCGCACTCCACGGATAGATACTCATAATAATCAGCAAGGCTCCCACGTAGAAAAGCAACACTCGAATAGGAATCTGGTTAATGGCTCTCGGAATGACTTTCTCCGGATTTTCCGTTTCCCCTGCGGTCAGCCCCACCAGTTCCATGCCTACAAACGCAAACACGACCATCTGAAATGATATGATGAAACCATGCATCCCATTCGGAAACCAGCCCCCGTGGCTCCAGAGGTTCGTGAAGCTTGCAGCACCCTGATCTGTTGTAAAACCTGTAAAGATCATATACAAACCGACCACGATCAGTGCCAGAATAGCGATAACTTTAATCAAGGCAAACCAAAACTCCATCTCTCCAAACAGCTTGACCGTAGCCAAATTCATGCCCAGCAAAATGACCAAGGCAATCAGTCCCGGCATCCATTGAGGTACGTTCGGAAACCAAAACTGCGTGTATAAACCAACAGCGGTAATATCCGCCATCGCGATAGATATCCAGCAGAACCAATAGGTCCAGCCCGTAATAAACGCCGCCATATTTCCCAGGTAATCACGCACGAAATCCACAAAGGAGTGATACTGCAGATTGCTCAGCAATAACTCTCCAAGCGCTCTCATAATAAGGAATAATATGATACCTGTAATGATATATGCGAATAGGATCGATGGGCCGGTGAGTTGAATCGTTTTGCCCGCTCCGAGAAACAATCCTGTTCCGATCGCCCCTCCAATCGCCATCAACTGCACATGCCTGTTCTTGAGTCCTCTTGTCAACGTTTCTTCCTGCATGGTACACCACCACTCTCTTTCTGCTCATGCTCTCTGTGATGAAAAAATAATATACCATCTAATATATAATAATCTTCGCTGAATACCTATCATTACTTTTCATTATTTGATATGGGAAAAAGATCCTCCCTCCACGGGGTTTCATTGTAATTGAATATGAAATATCAATTCATGTAATCTCATTTCCTTCTTTATCCGTATATAGTTCACTATGTAGAAATATACGTTAGAGCACGTAGATGCATCAAAATTTCATTTTCAATACATCTCGCGATAATAGAATGTAACAAAAAGCAACCATAAAAGGGCCGCCCCTCACAACGAAAGGCCGCCCTCCTGAAACATAAATACATACATGTTTAGTTCACATCTATTTTTGCTTATAGAACTCATGGTAAAGCTTCATCAACGCCCGCTTCTCAATCCGCGAAACATAACTGCGTGAAATACCGAGTTCCTTGGCAATCTCTCTCTGGGTACGCTCTTCTCCACCAGCCTCCAGACCAAAACGTCCAATGACCACTTCTTTCTCCCGATCATCCAAAATGTCGAGATTGCGATAAATTTTGCTTTTCTCAATTTTGAGTTGCACACGATCTACCACATCATCAGCTTCGGTGCCGAGGATATCAATAAGTGTAATTTCATTTCCTTCTTTATCCGTACCGATGGGATCATGTAGGGATACGTCTTTGCGTGTTTTTTTCAGGGATCTGAGATGCATTAAAATTTCGTTTTCAATACATCGCGCTGCAAATGTCGCCAGCTTTGTGCCTTTGCCTTGCTGAAAGCTTTCGATTGCTTTGATCAATCCAATCGTTCCAATGGAAATCAGGTCTTCCTGATCTTCTCCGGTATTGTCAAACTTCTTGACGATATGCGCCACAAGACGCAGATTGTGTTCAATGAGCAGATTGCGCGAGTGGGCATTGCCTTCAGCCATGAGGCGCAGGTGTTTGGCTTCGTCATCCTCAGCAAGCGGCTGAGGAAACGCATTGTTTTTGACATATGAAACGAGTAACGTTAATTCTTTGATGAACAGAGCTATTGCGGTAAACAATCCGGGCACAGATGACACCTCCTGCAGTTTTACAACGATCTGGCCTGAGCACATAAGGGAACAGGGTCGATCTATTGTATGTGGGCAGAGGCCTAGAAGTGCACGTACCAATAAATCTGATAGAAAATAAGCGAAACATCTAGAGTGCTAAGCAACAGACATCTTAAAACTCCAGTTCCCGATGGTTTTTCCTTTACTCTCGATAGTTGTGTAATCAAACTCCGTGAATCCGTTCTTGGTGTAAAAATTTCGATTGCTTTCGCTATTCGTGAATGTTACGAATGATGCTAATCCCCCCACTTGGCTTTCTTTCTTGATATACGGGATAATGCAATCGGTGAGCATTCGGCTTCCCAGCCGCTGTCCTTGACAGGAATAGTCTACCGCCAGCGATTCCAGGAACCAGGCTCCTTTTTTTGAGTCTTTACTAGGCTTGTGCCCCTCATTAAGAATGTTTAGAAATTTAAACACTTTGATGATACTGACCGTACGGAACAACCGAAGTGCTCCTGCACGAAAGTAGTCCCATAACCCAATTTGCTTCCCATCCGGGCGGTCTACTATCGCAAAACTTTTGATTTGGTTGTTCTCTTCCCCTACAAAAATGACACTCTTGTTATAGTAGGCCCCAATATACACCTGAAAAACTTCGGTTAAAAAATAGATGAAGCTGGAACGATCTTTAAACCCGCTCCGTATTTCATCACACAAGGGATAATCCGCAAACGACTCCGCATTGAGTCTCGCTACAACCTCTAATTCATCTAATCTGGGTTTTCTATACTTCATCATAATTACTACCTCCTGAGCTGTACGCTATTAGTATTTGTCACAATTCTAGCCTGCTTCAGGAGGACTGGTAATACACAGTTATAATCAAAATATCCGTTAACGAACACTTTGATTCATAATGTTCGTTAACGAACTTCCCATAAAAATCCCAGCAGATTGGAGAGACAGGAGACCACTTCCTCAGCTGGCATCTCAAAATTCGTTTCAAACCACCATATCAACATGCCAACAACGCCAGATGAATAATATGCCACTAAAGATGGCATATTATCGCTGGCCATCTTCACCCCTTCCTCCTTACAAACTTGAAGGATATTGGTGAAAAAGATATTAAATGTATGCTGGAGCAATTGCTTTAGTTCTTCAGGTACTTCTTTTACAAAGAGATGAACGTACAGCTTTTTGTTATCACGTATATCAAGCAACGCTTCCAGGATGACCTCTTCTGGCGACGAGCTTAGTAGAATCTCTTCGAGCTTTCTTGCCTCTTGCTGAAGTATATAAGAAATCAGCTTATATTTATCCTCAAAATGAGCATAGAAAGTCGTGCGTCCCACCACTGCTGTCCGGCATATATCATTTACTGTAATCTTCCTAAATGGCTTTTGTTTAAGTAATTGATCCATAGCTTGTACAATGGCTTCTCTGCTTTTCATAATTCGAATATCCTCTTCAAACAAGCAATGACTCCCCCTTTTCACACACTCACCGTAACAATTGAACCCACTCTCTCCAGCAACAAAAACTCTTTCTCCACACTTTCAACAAAGTATGTTCTCTCCCCAAACAAAATCACATCATGCTGTACCAGCGGAACTTCGCTTTTAAAATAGATAACGTTATCGGTTTCCCGAAATGCCCCTTTATAATAAAACATCGTCAACCAGTCCCTCACTTTCACGAAAATACCTATGTACGCCTCATCTTATACTATACTATTTACCCTTCTGATTTGAATCTGCTTCACCGAGAAAAATACATAAAGCCTCAGGCGCTGTATAATACAAGCCTGAGGCTGATGCTCATCCCAATACTTCCTCTTAACGCTACCCTCTTCTTAGAGAATAGTGTGGATGGAACGTTCAGATGATTACTTTTGGATGGAAGCTGGTGTGCTATTTAAAAATGCGTTGCGAGAACTGATACAGGCCACTATTCCAAACTTTTGGTTCATGTCCACCTACATCCTGATACCAAATGTGTGGAACGTTCATACTGCTGAGACCATTTTTAAAGTTCTGGCTCACCCACAGCAGGCCATCACTTCCTCCACAGGAAATCCAGAGCAATTTCAGTTTGCTGGCCGCCTGTCCAGGATTCGTGATCAATTGATTCACAGGCTTCGTATTCGGTGCTGCCGAGAAGGCACCTACATAAGCGAACGTATCCAGATTCTTCAATCCAAAGTTGAGAGATTGTCCGCCACCCATGGACAGGCCAGCAAGTGCACGATTGTTTTTATCCTTATACACGGGATAAGTTCTCTCAATATGCGGAATGAGATCCTTGAGCAGATCTTGCTCGAACCGTTCAAAGGCGGCAACCTTATCCGGTGCGTAAATATCACCTACCGGGCGGTCATCCTTCATCGCACGGCCATTCGGCATAACCACGATCATCTGCGACAGTTTTCCTTCCGAATACAGGTTGTCCAGAATGTTCTTCGGTTTCATCGCGTTAGCCCACTCGTGCTCATCCCCGCCAATCCCATGCAGCAGGTACAGCACGCTATACTTTTTATTAGGTGAATATCCAGGCGGCGTGTACACCATCGCTTTCCGTGCATTGCCAACTGTCGTAGAATTATAGGTAATGAGGTTCATATTCCCATGTGGAATGTTATTCCGATAGCCATCATACCCTGCTGGTGCCGGTACAACCGGCGTAGAATTTAGAGTATTGTTAATCTCATTGGTGGAAGCATTGGTGGATTCATATGCAGTGTTCTGAGCAGAAATTTCGCTAGATTCCGTGGCAGACGCCATCGTTGGAGCAAGCATAGCAACAACCATAGAAAGACTTAAAAGGATAGAAACACGTTTCTTCATTCACTTTTCTCCTCTCAATTGGGTTAATCACAAGCAACACTTCTGTCATGAAAGCCCTTACAAATAAATCCACCACCTCCCTTCCGTCACACGTACTGAGGATAGAATACGTTGAAATTTGTAGATTTGACTTGAATCCTCTCTCAAAATTACTTATATAGTATATTTAAACTTATTTATCCAATTTTTGCAACTATATTCGACATATTGTATCTACACGTAATCTTTCATAACATCAAGCAAAGAATTCACTCCTCTCTTTTCTAACAAAACTACACTATAAAAATGTAAAATACTGTTGTTAAATTGAATATTTTACCTTATTATAATCTCAAACAAGGAGGTGTCTATACCAAATTACAATATTTTCTCGTTTTTTCCTGTCTACAGGCATTTAATTCACCAAGTCAGGCGGCATGATTGATTATTCTGCAAACCAACTATTTCTTGGGAGGGAAATGATTGTGAACAAACTTCGCTCATCTATTCAAAAGACATGGGCCTCATTTTTGGTTTTCACGTTATTGCTGCCTTTACTTGTCGGTCTTTGGCCTACCAATGCCTACTCTGCTTCTAACAACGAGGGAAAACTATACATAACAGCCGACAATGAATTCTCGCTTTTTGTTAACGGTAAACAAGCAGGTAAAGGGGATGACTGGACCAAAGCCTATACGTTCCCTGTCCCCATTCAACCTGGCACCAATGTTATTGCGGTTCAAGCCAAGGACTGGGGTTCGTATGCCGGACTGCTGGCAGATCTCAGTTATGAAGATGAAAATCTGGTTACTGACTTCAACTGGAAAGTATCTGAACGATACGTTGAGGGTTGGGAACAACCAAGATTCGATGATACATCCTGGGCGCGCGCTTCAGATTTTGGACGTTACGGCAGTGATCCATGGAAACAAATCCAAGGCATGCCGGAAGAGACAAGTGCACGTTGGATCTGGGCAGGTAAAACAAATGTGGATGCCCCGATTGCGGAAGCTTATTTCCGCATTACGTTTACCATTTCGGAAGACGGCCTGGGGGTCAGTAATCCGATTAAATCCTCCGGCCAGTTTGAGCAGGTGGATTATCAATTAAAACCGACACAACCTATGCCATCTTCCATCGTGCAAAAACTACCCGTCGTTAATTCCGTCTTCGAAACGGTGGAAGATAAAGGTTCAATCGAACTGAATTCCCGAGAAGCCGCTCAGATTGGAAACCTGCTTTCCCCTGGTCAGATTTTTCTGGATGAGTCTTCCGCCAGGGCAATAAAAGTTGCTAGCACCAGCAAAAGTAAAGATGGATTACTGGTGGATTACACCACACCTGGAGTAGATGAACTGTTTGATTACTATGATATTCCTGAGCAGGAAGTTTCTTTGGAAGAGCGAAATATCGTCATGCCTGATCTGGACATGGTGCTGGAAAGCAATGAACGGCTTGGCGCTTTGTCTGTGTCCGATGAGCAGATCAATGCGGATCAAGAAATAAAACATTTCAACATCGACAACACGCTCCAGCAAGACGCTAATATCTCAAATCCAGAAAAACCTGCCGAGGAAGCCTTCACATCTATCGATCCTATGGGTCTCAGTAACGAAACCTTGATTCAACAGGGTGACGAAACTACGATCCATCAGAGTGAAGATGCTTCCGTTGATTTGAATCAGGCAAACTCCGCAGACATCACTGATGCAAATGCCATAGATATGAATGAGCTTATTCGCACCGCTGGAGCAGGTGATTTTGCCACTTGTAAAAAATCCGGAAATGAGTTTGTCTGTGATTTCAAAAAAGTACTTGTAAATCAACAAAATGCAAACGGCAACAAAGTTTACGTTGAAGCGGGCGGCAAACTTACATTGATCGCACCCAAGGTAACGGGAAAATACGGTTTCTGGGGAAAATACGATCTGAAATTCACAGCAGGTGAGAAAGCGAACGTCTACATTAAAGGCGACGCCAAATTCAAAAAAGAAGTTAAAGTGCCGATTATGGGCTTCAATATCGGTGCAGGCAGCTTGGGCTCCGTATCCGTTGGGGTATTCCTTGTCATCGGTATTGATGGCAATGTCACATTTGAATTCCAAGTGGATCAGGGGTATACCGTCACTCTAGGCGTAAAAGGTAAAACACGGGCTTATATCCCTGTACAAATCAAGCCTTACAGCAATGTGAGCCGTTATCTTACCGTCACACATAAAATTGAAGGACAAGTTACGGCTTGGGCAGGAGCCAAAGCTGAAGTGAGTTTGAAAATTGCAGGCAAGAAAATATTAGAGGTCAGTGTGTTCGCAGGCATTGAGGCCACAGGAAAGTGGACAAGTAGCAACAGTGTGCCAAGCACCATGTCCCTTACCATTGATGCGCTCGTGAAGGGGGAAGGTGCTGTATTTAATAAATCCTTCAAACTCTTTGAGCTACGCTGGAATCTCGTAAGGCTGGTGAAAAATCCTACCAATCCGGGAACCGGGCAGAACCTGGCGAGAAATGCAACCATAACCGCATCCTCCACCTATCCGGGGTACTCAACAGCCCGAATCAATGACGGCGACCGTAACACAGCACTTGGGGAAAGTTATAGCTGGGCAAATAATCGTAATTCCTCATTACCGCAATATGTCACTCTTGATCTGCCTGCATCCAGTTCCATTCAGCGGATCGATCTATATACAACCAAGGGTTATGTCCTTGCCAACTACGACCTGCAATACTGGAATGGTTCAAACTGGGTAAACCTGGTTCAAGTCACAGGCAACCAGGAGACGACACGATCACATACTTTTGCAGCAGTAAACACCTCCAAGGTACGTGTCGTTGCTAGCAGAGGGCCTTCACATCAGCCAACCTATGTTCGAATTAACGAGCTTGAAATCTATTAAAATACAGCAGAAAAAACCTCAGTTTTCTTGTTTATAACAAGAGGCTGAGGTTTTCTTCATTATCATTAGTCTATAATTTGTAATTTAATGCACCGATACGGGATGAATACCATCTGCACCTTCAGGCGAAGATTCCTTATCCTGCTTAAACAAACTGAGTAACAATCCAAGCAAGCCAAGTGCTGCAATTACTGCGGCGTAGATTGGCACTGATATCAGTCCTGTGTGTGTAATGGCAAATCCGCCGAGATAAGCCCCCGCAGCATTCCCCAGATTAAATGCAGAGTGGCTGGATGTCGTCGCCAGCAGCGGAGCTTCACGCGTCATATTCATAATGCGAAGCTGAAGCCCCGGCATAATGCCAAAAGCTGCGACACCCCAGAAGAAGATCGTGATTACCGCCAACACCGGATTGTGCAGTGTCAGCGTTAATGCAGCGAGTAGTACAGCAAGAATACCGAAGTTCACAATCAGTGAAGGCATAAGCTTCCAGTCCGCCAGACGACCACCAACCATATTCCCCAGTGTGACACCGAAGCCAAAGAGCACCAGAATCCAGGTTACACTCTTCTCTGCAAAGCCGCTAATATCAACCAGCATCGGCGTAATGTAGGTGAAAACTGCAAACAAACTTCCGCAACCCATGGCTCCGATAAGCAACACTAGCAATACCTGTGGGCGGATCAGATTGCGGAACTGTTGTCCCAGGTTAGCTGGTGTACCTTGCGGAATAACCGGGATAAAACGAATAATACCAAGCAGTGAAACAATGCCCAGAATAGTAATCGCCCCAAAAGAGGAACGCCAGCCAAGCTGTTGACCGATAAATGTACCAAACGGAACACCAATAATATTAGCAATGGTCAGTCCCGCAAGCACTACCGACACCGCACCAGCTCTCCGATCTGGTGTTACTAGCTTGGTAGCCATGATTGAACCTACACCTAGGAACGTGCCGTGAGCAAATGCCGTCAGGATACGTGCCGAGATGAGCAGCCCATACGTAGGCGCAATGACAGACAAGGCGTTACCTATTATGAAAATGCACATCAGCAGCACCAATAGTTTTTTCTGCGGAATCTTGTGCGTGAAAACGGTTAGAATGGGAGCGCCTACGGCTACGCCGAGCGCATATCCCGTAATTAGTTGTCCCGCCTGTGGAATGCTAACGTTCAGATCCGTTGCCACATTAGGTAGCAAACCCATAATGATAAATTCAGTCATGCCAATGGCGAATGCCCCAATCGTCAAGCATAACAGCGACAAGGGAAACGGTTTTCGTTTGCCAGACTTTGAAGTCTGCGACGTACTCGTGGATGCTGCCGATTCACCCCGTTCATCTGTTGAATCGTCTAATGAATGTTCTGTATTACTCATGATGTTTTCTCTTCTCCTGTCCTTCATATATCTATCGTTTTACGCTAAACTCTTTCTCCCCATGTTCTATGATTTTCTCTGCGCGGCATTGCCCGATGCTTTTAACCATAAAGCCTCATTTAATTGAGCAAACGTATCTCTCATTGCCAGCTTGTCCTGCCAATGGGATGGAATCCCGCTTCTCCCGTAATACGCACCCGCAATCTGTCCATAGACAGCACCGGTTGTATCTGCATCATCTCCCAGATTAACGGCAAGCAACACCCCATCCGAAAAACTGGATGACTTGTTGAACGCCCAAAGCGCTGCTTCCAGAGAACGAACTACATACCCGCTGCCTTGGATTTCGGGTGGTTCTTTACGCTCGTATGACCCCATAACCACTTCTTCGATGGCAGGTGAAAAAGAACTCCCTTTCTCCGTCCGCCAGCGCTTCATCGTCTCTGGAGATAACATTGCGGCCTTGTCTGCTCCATGGAATCCCGCCACAAGAATGGCTGCCAGCACTTCGCAGGCCTCTACACTTTCCGTCGCTGCATGTGTTGTCCGCGAACTCAGCCCTGCGTAACGAACCGCCTCTGACGGTTGAAGCGCATAAGCCATGGCAACTGGAGCAAGCCTCATGATGGAGCCATTCCCGGCAGTCATGGGGTCAGTTGATCCACTGTAAGCTTCACCAGTTCGAGCAAATCGTTCCAGCGCGCTTCGCGTAGCTCCACCAATATCAAAACAATCTCCGGTACTGCTCATATAACCGATCTTATACCAATTCGTATAGCGGCGCATCTGATCAGCGGGATCGAAATTTTCCTGACGTACCAGACTTTCCGCCAGACACAGAGCCATAGAGGTATCGTCCGTCCACTCTCCGGCTTTTAATCCAAACACTCCGCCGCCTATCATATCTGTGACAGGTTCAAAAGTACCTGGACTACTGAATTCAACAGTTGTTCCTAGCGCATCTCCTACTGCGAGCCCAATCAAACTGCCCTCAAAACGATCTCTTTGCAGCATGTTCTCTTCCTCCTTCACATCACTTATCCAACAGGCAACTCGTGGCCTTATTGTCCCACATGCGCTGATCTGGCGTAAAGCAAATTAAACTAAAGTTGCCGATTCATTTCTTCTATTATAAACGTGTCGAATGCTGTTGAATGGTCCAATACGATTCATTTTCAACAATTTTTTTTATTTTTTCGTGTTGAAAAAACCGTTCATCCATTACACCGCTTACATGCAAAGGGCTTAACGGTTTGCAAGGTTTCTCATTTTCTGAAAGTAAGTCACGCATGTGAAAATTTTCAATGTAAACATTCATGACATACTTGACCCTATTCTTTGTCCTATGGTACGGTTTTATTAGATTCAACACATATTTTTTCCAAAATTAATATGCACCTCCCGCTTTTTGCGTCAACTAACATTCCGCGTGTTAATGAATGTACGGGAATTAATTTGCAGAAAATTTTCATGATTTAATGTTTCATCTTTCAACCCAAAAACAAATTCTGAAAACAGGAGGAACAAATTGATGATTAAGGCACTGATTTTTGACTTCGACGGAACGATTATTGACACAGAGACAGCGTGGTATATCGCATTTCGGGATGCGTACAAAGAACATGGTGTTGATCTAACACTGGAGATGTATTCCAAGTGCATTGGTACCAGTCTCAAAACCTTCAATCCGTATGAGTACCTCATCACAGATTTGAACCTTCCGATTGATCGGGATGCGTTCAGGGAATCGGTCCAATTGCAGCATGCTGCATTGATGAACAAAGAAAAGGTTCGCCCAGGTATACAGGAATATTTGGAACAAGCAAGCAAAGCCGGTATAAAGCTCGCTGTAGCTTCCAGTTCCAAACGTGAATGGGTAGAGCAACACCTGGAGCAACTGAAATTAAAAGACTATTTCGAAGTGATCCGCACGGCAGATGATGTAGCCAATGTAAAGCCTGATCCGGAACTGTACAATCAAGCACTCGAAGCCCTTGGAGTAACTGCAGACGAGGCCGTAGCCATTGAGGATTCACCTAACGGCGCGCGTGCAGCAGCCGCTGCTGGTATGCATTGCGTTGTCATCTCAAATACCATCACCGGAACGTTGGCATTCGATATGCCTCACCAGCGACTATCCTGCCTGACCGACCTGCCATTTAACGATTTGATCTCGAAGCCACTCGTCACCACCGCCTAAGGTCTGCACGAATTTCGTCATCCAATCTTAAAGGGGGAGTTCACACATGAAAGCTGTACATTTTGGTGCGGGCAATATAGGCCGTGGGTTTATTGGTCATATGTTGTCCGCTTCCGACTATGACGTCTGCTTTGTCGCACGTAACCCAAAGAAAATATCATTGCTTCAGAAGAGGCAAGAGTATCCGATCACCCTTGCCAATAACGAACAGGACACAACCATTGTGAATAACGTAACCGCGATTAACGTAAACGAGCAGCATCGTGTCGCGGAAGAGATTGCATCCGCTGATCTCATTACGACAGCAGTAGGTGTATCTGCCCTCGGGGATATCGCCGAACCGATTGCAAAAGGCATCTATCTGCGCATGAAAGCTAATAATCACAATCCTCTGCACATTATCGCTTGTGAAAATGCGATCGGCGGTAGCACCCGGCTGAAAAAGCGTATCTTTCCTTTTCTGGATGAGCCCACCCGGGCCAAAGCCGAACGTTATATTTCATTCCCCAATGCAGCTGTGGACCGGATTGTTCCGGCTCAGAACCACGAAGACCCGCTGCAGGTCACGGTTGAACCATTTTATGAATGGGTTGTTCACCGCCCGGCACTGCTGGATGGGTTTAAAGAAATCGAAGGCGTTCACTATGTTGATTCACTGGAACCTTATATTGAGCGCAAAATGTTTACGGTCAACACGGGTCATTGTGTCGCCGCATACTTCGGTTATCTCGCAGGCTTGAAGACCATCCGGCAGGTCATGAGCAATACGGCCCTTCGCGCCAAGGTGCGTCATGTCATGGAAGAGACGGGAGCCATGCTGATCTGTAAACACGGTTTCAACGCGGAAACACACCAAAAATATATCGATACTATATTGGGACGATTCGCTAACCCCAATCTCACCGACCAAGTGACTCGGGTTGCACGTTCTCCACTTCGCAAGCTTTCACCTCATGATCGGCTTGTTCGCCCAGCTATGCAGGCCAGTGAATTCGGAATCGAGATTCCCCACTTAACCTCTGCGATGGCGGCCGCAATGCTGTTTGATGACAAACGCGATGAGGAAGCCATGAAGCTGCAACATTTTATTCATGAAGATGGACTCTCTCCTTTTATCCGCGAACGCATGGGCATTCCCGAGAAACATGTCCTTCATCAGCACATTATCACCTGTTATGAAGAGCTTCAAGAGCATAAGGTATCGAAGGTACTTACCTGAACTTGAGTTCAGCCTGTGGATCGACCATGTCCGTTGACCAACAGCAACATCATGAACAAGGCAAACAGCCGGGAGGAACGTGTGCTTGCTCTTGTTCCTTCCGGCTCAACAAAACAGCGTATCCCCTCTTTTCAGGAGACACGCTGCCCACGGTTATCGCTTTATTCATTCATAATCGAGTTCACTGATGCATACACCATAGGCAGGAAACCTTCGGAAGGTTCACCAACCGGCGCATCAATGTGGAAAATGAATCCATTCTCGTCCAGTTCCTTGACGATGAAATATTGCGTTTTCTTCCCATTCTGAGACATCATAAACAGTCTTGCATCTTTCATCGGCCCATTACTAAGCTGTTCAGGAGTTAATTCTTTGACTTCCCCCACCTCGGACAACTCTTCCTTCGCGTCCATCTTCAAATAATCCAGATTAAAGTCCGAAGGCAACTTTTCGATCTCTACCTTGTACCTAGGATCAATCTTCATCGTTAACTCATGGTCTTTTGCATCAAAAGCCATCGGCTCAAAGATATATAACGAATACCCTTTGGCCTGTGCCAGAGTTACTGGCCGCTTCTCCGTGATCCCTTCCACTGTCACTTCCAGTTCTGACGTTTTGGCGCGATCAGATGTAACGATATTTCCTGCCCCAGTACCCGTTTTATCGCCATCCTCAGATGCAATTTTGGTAATCCCGGTGAGTACCAGTTGTTTGGTTGATGCATCCACTGCTTTTTCTACATATTGGAAACGAACCGAATCCTCATCATCGATATCGTCCAGTAATTTCTGCATATCCTCCCCCACCTGGAAAGACATCGCTTTATCCTTTACACGAATCTCAACCGTGTGCGGGTCAGCCCAACCCGTCAGAATGCCCTCTGCTTCAATGGCATCTCTTTCCTCCGGCTTCTGTTCCGGCGCTGGTGACGTTTCCTTTGTATTGTTCACAGATGGTTGAAGTGCAGGTGCACTGCTCCCACAAGCCACGAGTGAGAATCCCATAAGTAGAACCACTAATGTAGTGCTGACCTTTACCCTATTCCTTTTTCGCATATGAACACCTCCGTTAGCTTAAACGCAATGCTGCTTGTCCATGTTGCTACATCCATTGAACCAACGATGCTTCACACGATCACTCCGGGTAGCAGCGGGATCTTGCAATCGCTGTTTTGTGCAAAGACTGTTTGTTCTATTTATATAGCTTCGTATAATATTTACTTACACGGGAATCAGACAGCTCAATCACGCATAAACGGTATTCAAAGGCAAACTCTCCAGTCTAGCCCGCCTGATCAAGCTTAACCAATTGCGCATGCGCCGCGTTGAAAGCTTGCGTCTGCAAGTTGAATTGTTTACGTACTTCCGCAAGCTTGGCGTATTCTTCATTACGTGTGCGGATGGCACGTTTAATTTTAACAAGATTCGGCTTAGCGCTTGCTCGCATAAGCCCGTACAGTTGTTCTTCAGCATTCAGGCTATGTTCATATGAAACTACAAATAGCTCATAGGTTTTGGCTCTTGCCTCATATTGATCCAGCACTTTACCTGCGTGAGCAAGCGTCTCTTCCTTCTCAATGGTAAGCTCCTTCAGAGAACCGCGTAGTGCTTCAATCTTCTCTCCTGTGTCCTGCATAACCTTCCCCGTCTGTTCGAGCAACGCTCGACGTTGCTGAATATCGGCCTCTGCTTGATCCAGCAGCGTTTCGATATTGCTGTTCTTTTTCTTTCCATTGCTCAAAATACTCTTGTATAGTTCCATATCCTCTGCTTCATACCGTGTCAGATCCTTCAGACTTTTGTCGATCTCCTGACCGCTCTGCACCAAACGATTCACCTGATTGGCCGCAGGCTCCTGCGGCTCTCCACACCCGCTAAGTAAAAGCATCAGCAATAGACTGCATGCTGCTAGCGTAATTTTTTTGCTCGTAAATAACATGTGTTCTCCCTCTCTTGCCATAACGTCTACAGACGAGTATCCCCGCTAAAATTGGCAACCCAGTGCGCGCTCGGATCATACACTTCGAATTCGTAGCCCCGATCTTCCAGCAGCTTCATAATGCGCGGCAATGCCTGCACAGTCTGTTCCCGTTCATGCATCAAAATAACTTCCTTATCCCTGTGCACACTATTGCTCACTCGAGCTACGATTTTATCCGGCTGACCGGGAAGATTCCAATCCAGAGAATCTGTCGTCCAGTCCCACATTTTGAAACCTGCCGCTGCAATGTCTCCCCTGAATGCTTCGCCAATCTGCGGACTGCTACCGTAAGGAGCACGGATGAGATGCGGCGTGTATCCGATCAGTTTCTCGACCATTTTCTGTTCCTTTTTGAACTCATTCACAAAGTTCGCCGAACTTCCGCTCTTATAGAGCTTCTTGTAGTTATGTGTCATGCTGTGTAACCCAGGATAACTACCTTCCTTCAGCAAACGTTTCACCGCATCCGGATGCTCATTTAACTGCCGTCCAATCATGAAAAACGTCGCTTTCGCTTCATGTTGCTTTAAAATATCCAGCAATTGATCTGTATATTGACTTGGTCCATCGTCAAATGTTATGTACACCACTTTTCGAACCTGACCCATAAATCGCGCCGGCTCCTCTTTCGCCTCCGGTGTAACCTGAATCATCCCCAGCTTGGCGGGTTGCTCAATAACAGCAATTGGCGGTGGTGCCATTACCGTTTTCATCCAATGGGTCATACCGATAAACACATATGTCAAGCCCGCAACAAACACAAGCAAGAGCATGATCGCCACGCTCAATCTGCCGTAGCGGATTTTCCTTTTTTTATGAGTTTGTTTTCGACTGACACTGCGAATCGCATTTCCATAGTCTCGCGTTGTTTCTTGTTGTACTCTCACGACCTAGCCACTTCCCAACTGTCTTTTTTTCCCGATGAATGGAATATTATATCGATTCACGTCTCTATATAGAAGATTAATAGAAAAACCGTCGCTGTGAATGACAGAATAGTTACAAGCTCGGTTACAATCTACTTATCTCTTTTCCATGTTTCTCTAACCACGGATGTGCAACTGAATTTATTCGTTGTTAAAAGTAAAACGTGTTTCATGGCCGAGATGCTGCTTCCAATTTTTTCAGCGTCCATACAACAATTTATATATATCAAGACATCTGCTGCGTGGTGAAGTATCTTTACCTGCTGATGTCTTCCCTGCACTGACCTTCTCCTGTATAATGAGGTGATTTAGGTTATCTATTTACAAGAAGGAGCTACACCTATGACAAGCATGAACCGTGCCGGCAGATCCATCTATTTGTTATTTTTTGTCGGCATTATTGCCATTTCTTTCTCTTCTATTTTTGTACGCTGGTCTGACGCAGATGTTGCGGTCATTGCCATGTATCGCCTGTTTTTAACTAATGTGCTCATGCTGCCTTTCGTTTGGCCACACAGGCACGAGATGCTTCGTCTGAATGTTCGTCAGTGGGTTTTGTTACTTGCTTCCGGTGTGATGCTTGCGCTACACTTCCTGCTCTGGATGGGATCACTGAGATTAACCAGTGTCGCCAGTTCCACCGTCATCCTTGCTCTCGAGCCGATTCTGATTCTGGCCGGATCGGTGTGGCTGTTCAAAGCCAAAATCAACCGCATGATGCTCATTGGCATGGGTATCGCGCTGTTCGGGTCGATCATTATCGGTGCAGGAGATTTTCAGGTGGCAGGCACCGCGCTACAGGGAGATATTTTATCATTACTTGGCACGATGGCAGTGGCTGTGCATATGTTGCTGGGTCAGTTTTTGCGAACAGGTCTCAGTGCATTCTCGTATAATTTCTGGGTGTTTCTTGTCGCTGCCTGTACGTTCGCGGTGTACAATCTGTTCATGGGGCATCCGTTCGGCGGTTACGCGGCTTCGGAGTGGGGAATCTTCCTGTTACTGGCTATCGTGCCTACCATCTTTGGACATTACCTCTTCAACTGGTTGTTGCAATATATGAACGCGACCACGGTATCTATGGGCGTTCTCGGAGAGCCTGTATTCTCCTCCTTGCTGGCCTGGGTACTGCTGGGCGAAGCACTAAGTACACTTCAAATGTCGGCAGGTGTCGTGATCCTGTTCGGGGTGTGGATCTTCATTCGGTATGGCAAAACCAAACCCCAGCCCATTCCAGCGGATGCGCCCATCGCCGCTCCAGTTCCTGTTGAACCGAAGACGGTGTAAAAAAATTCATTACATATGAAGGCGGTGTGTTGTTATGAAAAATATAGTATCCATGCGCTGGCTGCTCGCCAGAATGTACGAATCCGATGTTGCTATCGTAGATTGCCGTTTCCTGCTCGGTCAACCCGATGCCGGACGTGAAGCTTATGAAGCCGGACATATTCCGGGGGCTGTCTATCTTGATCTGGAAAAGGATCTTTCCGCTCCGGTCACTGAGCACGGCGGACGCCACCCACTCCCTGATCCGGCTGCACTCGCAAGCCACCTCGCTAAAGCAGGCATCGGCTCCAATAGTCGCATCATTGCCTATGATGATCAAGGCGGCATGAACGCATCACGTTTATGGTGGCTGCTTCGCTACTTGGGACATGAGCAAGTTTATGTCATGGACGAAGGTTTCTCGGCTTGGCAGAATGCCAAGTTCCCGGTGACAACGGACGTGCCGGTACAGATTCCGTCTTCGTTTGACGTGAACCTGCAACCACAGATGCTCGCAAGCGTTACGGATGTGCAACAAGCTTCCGCAAGCGGCAGCGCCGTGCTGATCGACTCCCGCGATGCCCGTCGTTATGCGGGGCTGGAGGAACCGATCGATGCGAAGGCCGGACATATTCCGGGGGCAGTGAATTATTTTTGGAAAGAAGTGCTTGGTGCAGATGGACGCTGGTCCGGTGTTGAGGCATTAGAGGAGCGGTTCGTGAAGCTGGGGAAAGATGATGCCATTATCGTGTATTGTGGCTCAGGTGTCTCCGCCTGCCCAAATGTGATTGCGCTGGAAGAAGCGGGATTCTCGAATGTGAAGCTGTATTCCGGGAGCTGGAGCGACTGGATTAGTTATGAGGAGAATCCGGTGGCGACGGGGGAAGAGTAGGTACGGAGTACAAGTCTACAGTATCTCAAAGACCAATACACCGCCATGCAGGCTGATGCCTGGGGCGGTGTATTGGTTCATCAAAGTCAACAAGAGATCAACATTCGTTCAAGGAAAGTGATTACACCGGGCGAACAAAGGTATCTTACTTTCTTCAATTTAATAGTATATGCTTCTCTATCAATAAGAATTAGTATAATGAGGAGTATTAACAGTTGAAAATCCAGCGAAAGCTTCTGCTTTACCGATCATAATCAACATAATTCAAACACAATCAACATCTGATCAACATTAATTTATTCAAGGCTCAGAGAAGACTAACGCTGAGGAATAAGACAAAAATGTAAAAACGAAGGATAAACCCTTTGTATTCGATTTATTTATTTTGGCATAGTGTCGTAGTGTATATTACAAAAATATAAAATTTGGTTCATGAACTAATTGTAGGAGTGGTCTACTTGGTTAAACGTACTTGGCTTGAATTTGTTAATCCTGAATTAATTGATTTATTTCCATTACAATTTGTAAACTGCGATCGCATACAACAACACGATGTTTTATACATATTTGATGAAGTAGGAAGCGGCAAAACCATTACGAGCGGCTTAATCGCACTTGATTATATCGAGCAAAATCATAAAGATGTATTGATTATTACTACAAAAGCTCTCTCTGAAGGTGAACATCAGGGGCAGTTCTTAGGTGATTGGTATCAAAAATTGCCATTTATACATATGGGATATTCACATCATGTACATATTATTAATAACAATTATTCTCATATTGAGAAACTCGCAGGCAAAGCTTTTGGACTCATTATAATTGACGAAGCACACTTATTCTTAACAGATAAAACAAAAAAAAGAATAGCCCTTGAAAAATTAGTTGCTGAGAAAGTTGTTTTTTTAACGGCAACACCTATTAAATCTAATAAATATGACTTACAAACATATATTAATATCGCTAAAAGTATGACTCAAAAGGATATTCAAAACAATTGGATTCAAAATATTGAAACGATTGGTAAGGAAAAAAATGCACTCATTTGTTCAAGCTTCGATATTACTTCACCAGTTACACGTTATTTCAAGGATACAATTCAGTCCTTGCAAATAAGTGAGTTTCATAAGACGACCATTAAGCGCCATGAAACAATTATCCATGAAGTAGGAATTAAATACGAAGATAGCAAAACTACACAGCAGCAAAAGGCAGAACAAACTGTGGAATTTTTAGAGTCACGCTTGAAAGAACAGCATGATGCCCGCTTTGTTATTTTCACACGTTTCATTGAGAAGGAAGCAAGAGTACTTCGTCAGGCTCTAGAAGATGCCAATTTTATGGAATTCCGGGCAGAAACAACAGGTAATAGCTTTGCTATTGTTTCGGGAAGTAACAACTATGAATTAGCAGATTATTCTAATAAAACGAAAGAAAGCATACTACCGACCGTGCTTGTTGTTAGTTATCAGATTGCAGAACAGGGTGTCAACTTACCTGGCTATAATCATGTGATTAACTATCATATTCCTGCCTTCCCTTCCGCTATTGAGCAACGCTACGGCAGAATTGACCGACTTTCTAAATCGGGCAAACAATACGAAGCCATTTATAATTGTTTCATATTAACAACAAATTTTTACGATAGTAATAATTCCAACTTTTATACAGCTATCTCTATTTCCTTGAATAACCTTTTAAAATTTATACCGTCTCGAAATACGCTGCTGTCTCGTAAGACGTTAACTTCATATTTAAGTGAAGCCTCCGTCCTTCAGAAACAACGCGAACTCTTCACTGACGCACTTAAATGTCAGGAGCAAATAGCGAATTTGTACTTTTCACTTAAGACCGATGAGGTTACTAAAGATGATTCAAATACAACGTATCAGCTCTTATTTTCGCTTTATGAACAAGTTGAGGATTTTGAATTCAACGATGAGCCCCACAATATTGATCGTTTCAAGAAAGCACTTGAAGATGTATTAAGTACATTTGATGTGCTAAGTGAAAAGGGAACTAGACTAGCTGAAGAGCTACTAAAGAAATATGATGTGGCAGCAGAAACGGCAATTTGGGACAACATTTTTTATAGAAGTACTATAGATTTGCACGAGAACTTATCTGATTTGAATGCAATAAAAGAGGCAGCTGCGTTCATTAGAGAAAGTGATGCTTATGCGGAATATCGCAATAGATTCGAACGAGAACTGGCACCTAATTATCGTTTTAATCAGTATAAAAAAGCGCTAGATTATTTTTTCTATAAACAATTTGATAACAATCAATTAAGTTATGTGTTTCCTGTCGCAGTCAATCAGTCTTATCAGAAGGTTGTATTTGATTGTCAGGAAATTATTAAGGAGCTTGCGGTAAAAATGGGTCAGAAATTAACAGAGGCTGATATGCAAATCATTTTAACCAGCATTAATCGGTGGGCACCAAAGCTTCCTCTTTTTGTATTCTTTAGGGAGTTTGAGCGATTAGTAGGGAATATTAGCAGAACAAATGAGGAGATACTTAGAGGACACGACGATATAAGTAATAGATTATGTACTCGCAAAAACTATACAGGGAATGTGTTTATAAAAGCAATTTGCCAACTCCATAATATTCAAACACCAGCATATCCAGCCATTCAAAACGAAGTTCGTGGAATGAGTTATGAAGAGTTAACAAAGCAGTTTATATTAATAAAATCTAATCATGTCGATAAGAGCAACAATATATTTGGGGCAGTGATAACAACCTCTAAATATTTTAAGTTGCTATATCACTTTTCTCGTAAAGAAGTATGCAGTTTTGGTAAGCGAATGGATTCAGGCCGCAATAATGGTAGCGTTTATCATTCTATTTTTGCTAACATTGAGAATATTAAAACTCAGATGGTAAATATCATTTACCAATCATCGATACCAGAAGAAATGAAAGTACACTTTAAGAAAAATTATTATAAGGAAATTCCTAAAGAAATGATTGAACAAGTTTCGGAATCATCTTTGCTTGACGAAGTGAATGAATACAATCGATTATCTAGAAATCTTATAGATTTTGATAATCAACAATCCACTATTCGTAACTATATGTCAATGTTTATGCATTTTGTCTTTTCTGAGTATCCGAACCACAGAAATAAGCATGCTCAGCGCTATTGGGTGAATAAATATGATATGAAACTGCCTCCTAATAACTATCATTACTATTCAAAGGATTATTGGACCATTCATATTATTGGAGAATTATTCGGAGTGAAGCTAAACTCTGATCATGTTGTGCATTCGTCAGTTCAAAAAATAGATACGGTAACCCTAAAAATTCTGGATTGACCAGATACAAGTAAAGCATCAAAAAAAGATCACGAAGGTCGCAAGCTTTTTAAGTTATTTGACAAACTGTGAATTTGCTCCATTAGGACTTTTACATTTATGGTAAATGAACGAAGCAATAAGGACTAGGGCTCAGGTAAATTAAAATGGTGACGAGTTAGGTTGGGTGATATTCGCGCGATTAAACCATCCTAATCTAGCTCTAACTTCTTATAACAGTTTGAAAATCAAATTCCAACAAATATCTTCACGAAACAACAAATAATTGAACCATAATGCCTTTATCACTTTACTTTATTATAATCACAGCAATATAATAGAAATAGATCTATCTGAAACAACTCTGTTGTAGCAGGCCTCTCTTCAATAAATAAAACTAATAACGGAGGATACGTATGTTTGAAGGCTTCAATCTTAGTTTAAATAGTTCCTTCTCTGATAACTACTATGAGGAAGGCGAAAAAATATTAAATTCCCACAAAAGTAAGGTCAAAGCATCATTGGATAAATACATCAACAAAGCAGATCAAAGCATTGATGGTTCATTAATTCAAGATGATTGGTTCCCCCAAGTTGATGTAGATATATTTCTCTCACATTCCCACACAGATGAGAAATTAGCCCTATCTTTAGCCGGGTGGCTTAGCATAGAATTTAACTTGAAAGTTTTTGTGGATTCTTGCGTATGGGGGTACGCTGACGTTCTTTTAAGAGAAATAGATAACAATTTCTGCAAAATTAAAGATTCCTCCTCTTATTCATACGAAGAAAGAAATAAATCAACCGCCCACGTACATATGATGCTATCGACAGCTATAACTCAATTGATGGATAAGACAGAGTGCATTGTTTTCTTGAATACTTCTAATAGCATAACAACCGATGAAGCTATGAAGAAAACGAAATCTCCTTGGATTTTCTATGAATTGATGATGATGAAATTGATCAGGAAGAAAACAATTAAAGAACATCGTCACCATGTACTTTTAGAGTATGCAGAGTTGAAAAAGAGTGCAGAAGCTTCAATGAAGATTAATTATAGGATTTCTCTTGATCATCTCATTCCTCTTTCTGACAAAGATCTTTTTTCGTGGAAAAAAACTTATTCCCAGAACGAGCTCTACTATCCTTATCCAATGAGCAATGGAATTAAAAGAATACCTTTTGCTTTAGATAGTCTTTATGAACTTAAAGTACCTAAAAGATAAGAATAAATCCAAATTGAAACGCGATTAATAGTATGCAGTATTCGCTAATATCCGGTACTGGAAGGATAAATAGTTAAGGAGGCAACAACCTGATGCTAACAAACAGACAACATTATAATATTTTTATCAGTCATTCTTGGACATATGGAGACGCTTACACTAGATTAATTACCATGCTAGACAGGTCAGGTCTAGCATACAAAGATTACTCTGTACCCAAAGACGACCCTATTCATAATGCCCTAAACGATCAACAACTTTATGCGGCAATAAAGAATCAAGTTAAATATTGCAATGTTGTTCTTATGATGTGTGGCGTCTATGCAACATACAGCAAATGGATGAACCATGAAATTATAATTTGTAAGAAAGATTTCAATAAACCTCTCATAGCAATTGAACCCTGGGGATCAGAAAGAACTTCACTTGAAGTTAAAAAGAATGCTGACAAGGTTGTCGGTTGGAACAGCTTATCTATTGCTAATGCAATTAGAGAATTAGGATAGGGAGATAATAATGATGAGAAAAGCTCTAATTGTCGGCATTGATGATTACGGGGATGCAAGTTTAAGCGGTTGTGTTAATGATGCTACTACAATGAGCACAATATTAGAGCGTAATGCTGACGGATCGCCAAATTTCGCAATAATGTCCATTACGTCCCCTCCTTTAGGTGTCACTCGCCAAAACTTGCGTCAATCTTTGAATCAATTATTTCTTGGCGACTGCGACGTAGCATTGTTTTATTTTGCAGGGCATGGTTTGATAAATGATAGCGGTGGCTTCATTGTGACAAGTGACTATGATGCTTATGATGAAGGCATATCTATGGATGAAATCTTGAAACTCGCTAATAAATCTAAGGCAAAAGACAAAATTATAATTTTAGATTGTTGTCACTCTGGTACTTTAGGAAGTACATCAACTGACGGTTCCAATTCAACTCAACTAAATGATGGTGTGACAATATTAACAGCCTGTCGGCCTTATGAATCAGCTACGGAAAATAATGGACAGGGTTTGTTTACATCACTGCTAATTGATGCACTTTACGGGGGAGCAGCGGACATTCGAGGGTATATAACCCCCGGAGGCCTATATGCCTATGTAGATGCAGCATTGGGCCCGTGGGATCAAAGACCTATGTTTAAAACTAACGTTTCACGTTTTACCAGAATAAGAACAGTTCCTCCTCAAATTCCTTTTGATGTTTTAAGAAAGCTCACAGACTATTTCACAGATGCACAGTCAGAACACGATCTAGATCCAACTTATGAGGATACTACCCCTGATGCTAATCCAGAAAATGTTCAGAAGTTTAAACATTTACAAAAATATGTGGCAGAGGGTTTAGTTAAACCTGTGGGCGAAGACCACATGTACTATGCAGCGATGAATTCTAAATCATGTAAATTAACAGCACTGGGTTACCATTTTTGGCGGCTAGTTAAAGAAGGAAAAATATAGAATTCATGAATGTATCACAAAAAATTAATAAATAGCTAAGGAAAGGGAAAATACAATAATGATTAGAAAGCCTATGCCTGATAATTCGGGGAGTAAAAAAACAGTTCCTACTCCCCCTCGAAATGTTGGACAAACACGTTCTGGAAGTAAATCAACTGTCAATAGGCCACCGGTTAAGAAGTAGTGCGACTAGATCGGGAAGGTGTCTGGTAATACTCAGGCTTCTTCCTTTCTTCAATATCAGCCTTGTTGTATTCTTCTAAATCATAAATATAAATATGCACACCAGCATCAACATCCGTATAAACTTCTTTTACTGGCACTTCGTATCTTTCTACTATTTTCTGCACGTAATCCATATAAATCAATCTCATTGCTCTCTTTGACTCAAACGGTCTCGAAACCCTATCAATGCAGCCATAAACTTCAGGAGCACCATTTCCATATTTGGATATACCTACAACTAAAGTATCATTACTGAAAAAAACTTCCTCCCATACAGATGGTGACTTTGAAAGTTCGGTTTTCTTCACAGAAATCCTTATTTTGTTTATTATCCAAACCTGTGATGAATATCCGAATTTAGCATACAATAAACTTAGTATAAAACTCACTACTACACTTATCCCCGTAAACCGAACCAAATAATAAAGGTTTTTCGATTTTTCATACAAAGCCTCAATTGTATAAACTGGACTGGCAAACAAGTTCATTAATACTATCGTCAAAGCTGAAACAGGGATCCATGCTATAGCCGCCATCGCCGTGAATTCTGGGACAGAATGCTTCACAACTGGATTTATCCCCATCATTTGTACCCAAAAGTACATCATAAAGCCTGGAAGAATAAAAACTATTGTACTTAAAATATTTTCCATGTGATCCTCCTTAGTATATTAAATATATTTATTCTCTTATTGACGCCGATTCCCTGCTAAATTATTAATTCAGATGCGTTAATTAATTGCTTACCAATTTTATAAACTTAGTCTTTTAAAAGTAGCAAAAGGCCCCCACATCGCTGTAGAGGCCTTTCTTATGTCAGTTAACTTGGATCAGCAGTCTACGTCCGTCTTCTGTTTCCATGGCCGTCATATCTTCTCCAGATGCTTTTGTGGTGTACGCTTCTGCCCACATATTTTTCTCGCCCTGTCCTTTGTTATAAGACGCCGCCGATGTACCGTCACGTTTGTAATAGTTGGCACCGTATTTGTCGATGTTTGTATCAAAGATGGGTCTACCAATCTGGATCGGCAACCCTTGGTCGGATAATACCCCAAGACGTACTAGCTTATCTGCTTTTGACGTGAACGAGTATTCTGTAAATACACGATATCGGTCTGGGTAGATGGTTTTTGCTATTGGATCAGCATCTGAATGGAACATCGGAGCGTACACGCTCTTTTTACCATCGGCTGGGTATGGATCCACGAAGATCATCTTGGACATTGTGACTGTAGCTACATCACTTCTCAGTTTCAGTGCCTTACCAAATGCGTCGTACACGTTCTGATATTGGTTGCTCATTGGATGCAACAGTTTCATTTTCCCAAATGTATTTAAGTTAGTGCCGGTTTTGGCTACTTCACGGAGTTCGTTCAACCCATAAAAGTCAGTGGCTTTCTTGCCTTCTGCTTCCATGTAACGAAGCAAGATCGTGGCTACCTCAGCCCGTGTAGTCGGAGCCTCTACGTTGAACTTCCCTGCCGCATCCCCCGTCATAATCCCCGTGCCCATTGCAATCGTAACGAATGGGTAGTCAGACTTTTTCAGTGTACCTTTGAAAAACTCAGCTACTGGGATCAAGGCTTTATCACCTTTTGCATCTCCTTGAGCCTTGTTGTACTCTGAATCTGCCGCCGCCAGTCCGTTAGCCATCCATTTTGCAAGTTCGATCCGCGTCATGGCTTTGTTGCCTACAAATCCGTTAGGATAATCTACACGGTTCACAAACCCCAGCGCAGTCACTTTGTTTACTGCTTCTGATGCCCAGTTTGTAGGTGGTACATCGCTAAATGCTTGGCTAACTTTTGATGGTTTGTACTTTGTAGCTCTGCTAAGCATTGCCGCAAATTCAGATCGTGTAACATTGGCACCTGGCTTATATGTGCCATCAGTGTATCCTTCTACAAGTCCAAGCCCAGCCGCTTTTTTAATAGAAGTTTCAGCCCAATGGCCCTTGATATCCGTAAAGTTGGTGCTTACTTGGGCCACTTTTGCCACAACAGGCACTGCTGGATAGGATACACTCGATAGTGTAGTCGCTGTAAACAGCGCCAACAAGAGTTTTCCAGCACCATAATTTCGCTTACTCACCTCTTCACCCCCGTTTGATCGTCTATACATAGATCATTATGAGTTACATTTCCTCACCAAGCAGTAACCAGCACAACATCTAATGTGTAGGATTGATCACAAACATTCGTTCTAACAGGCCTTTCGCATCACAATGATTTCTTTTCATATGTTAACAAGTCGTTTAGCCGCTCCGCTGCTCCGTAATCTACACCGTACGTATGCGAGTAACGATCCAAAGTAATCCCCACCGACGAATGCCCCATTCGCTCCGATACAATCTTCGGATGCACGTTTTGCTTCAATAACAATGAAGCATGGGTGTGACGCAAATCGTGGAACCGGATTTTGGGAAGCCCTGACCTCCTAAGCAAATCAAGCCAACGTGCTTCAAAATAATAAGGACTGATTGGCAAACCATGTTTGGTCTGAGAAATGAGCCCGTGATCATTGTATTTAGGACCAGATGCCAACTTGTCCTCTGCCTGCAATACTTTTTGCTTTTTCAAGGCGGTCATAGTTACATCAGGTATAGCCATGGTTCGAATGCCGGAAGCAGTCTTTGGTTCCTGAAATATATGCCCCTTTTCTCCCCTGGTGTAGGATTGCTTTACGGTTAGTGTTCTAGCTTTCAAATCAACATCGTCCCATCTCAGTGCGATAGCTTCTCCACGACGTAATCCGCAAGTGGCAGCAAACAAAATAATCATATGATATCGATACGGCTCGGTGTATTGCAAGAATTGAGTAAGCTGTTCACTTGTCCATACAGTCGTTTTAGTTTTTGGAATCTTCGGCGGCTTTACTAGTGCGGCCACATTGCGATTCAGGATTTCATGCCGGACTGCTGTAGCTAAACCGTCATGTAGCACCTTGTGGACATGATTAATCGACTGGGGCGACAGACCAGCTTCAATCCGTAGCTTCTCGTACATAGCGACCAAATGATGTGGAGCAAGCTTGGCCAGCGGAATCTGACCAAGCTTCGGAATGATATGATAGTTAATCAGCCATTTGTATGTTTTAATTGTGCCCGGACGTAGCTGGGGCCGCTTTAGATCAAGATACTTGATAAAATAATCTTGAACAGTCTCCTTCGTTTCAGTAATATAGCTACCTCTCCCTATTTCAGCTAAAGCCTGAGCCAGTGCTGCTTCTGCCTCTTTCCGTGTAGCAAATCCTGCTTTCATTTTTTGCCGACGTTTACCGGTTTCCGGGTGTTTCCCCATCTCAATGGTGTAAGCATATGTACCATTTTTCCTTTTACTGATACAACCTCGCATGATCATGCCTCCTTACATAGTTGTCCCCAAAAGTAAAACATGGAGAACAAATCCTCGCCAAGGGATTTCCTGTATCTTGCGAAGGATTACATCATTCTTCTCACCTGCTTCGTTAAACGGTGTTCAACCCGGTTGAACACCGTTTAACTTTTCCAGAAAAACCATTCTCTTTAACGTAATAAGAAATATTTTGATCTACAAAGTTAAACTGTTAATCCTGCGAAAAGATGCGAATAGAATAATTATTTTTACATATTTTTACATGATAAAATAAATTTAGAAAGGAGGATACACCTAGAATCAGCATGTACACGACCGGGCAGTTAATGTAATGGAGACATAACTAATCAACTATATGAATTTTTTCAAAATAGTTGAAGGAATATGAAAAGCTTTGTAAATATGCACTCCCCGTATTCTTTCTATCCCCAGGAGGACACCCAAGCTTTGACCTGACGAGGTTAAGGAATGGATGAGAAGACATTCTCGTAAAAACTCTTGACTTTTTCAAAGCCATCAGTCATACTGCTTGAGCAGATAAGAATTTCTCTGTATATGTATATTTTCTGCTTAGAATGTAATTTATCTTTTTTAATGTAAACCATGTTGAAGAATGTTGATCGCTTTTATTAAACTTTCAATGATAGATGAAAGTTTGTTTGCGATTACTTCATTCGGCATGGTTTTTTTGTGTTTTGTCTTCTTTTGATGTCAGCTTTAAAAAACATAAAAAGGGTCTGGACATTTTCAATCAATGTCCAGACCACACATCAAAATAGGCGAACCATTTCATATTTTTATTAAAATACGCCAATATGATTTCTGTCAATTATTGGAGTGTAGAGATGGACGCCTCCCAATTACAGGAGGTATATTAATGAAGTATCTACAAATGTATAGCAATAACGTTAGAGGAAACACCAATTATAATGATCATCTTCAAGAAGCTATCATTTCTCTTAACGATTCTGCAAAATATCAAAGAACAGAAGGAATTCCTTCGCATCGGACTGAACGTAGTTCAATAATTGAGGCCATTATGGGAATGTTTCCTGACAAAACAGAAGAAATAATCGTTGTCGATCTGATTCACGCTCCATCAATTAGTCCTGATGCAGTTAATGATTTCATGTATTTTCATCATCGAACCTTCCCAGGAAACAAGGCATGTCTCATTCCTGAATTCAATTTAAATAAAGCAAAACAAATCGGTCTACACATTCATAATTTCTTTGGGAGTACTCCGTATTCAGGCTCTCACTTTGAAGTTGTCAATGTCAAACTCGCTCCCCAAACCATTATTAGTTATTATAACGATAATTCTGAAAGATGGGTCCTTCTGCAGGTAGCCGACACAGAGTTGTATCGGGTGACTAAAGAATTTGAGGAAACATGTATTTCAAACGGACTCCCCTTCCAAAAAGGTGAATTTGAAAAACTTATGAAATACATTTCTGCGTATAAGGAACTAAATCATCGCCTCATACCAAGCTATGATCAATATGATTTTATTGGCTGGAATGAAGACAAGACCAGTTTCATTAGCCCACGTCGAAAAGATTGTTATGTTCGTATTGCTGATGATAAAGCACAAATCATGATTAAAAAGGGCTATGTAACAAAAGGAGACGATGCTAAACAGAATTTGGAACAAATACTCGAACAACTTAAAGACAATCCTCTGTCCATTGCAATTTATTTAAGCTCGTATATTAATGCGCTAATGAGCGGTAGATTCGCCTCTTCAAGCTATTTAATACTTGATATTTATGGGGCTAAGGGCAAGGGGAAAAACCTTTTACAGTATACTGCGATGAATCCGATTGGAAAATCTGAGGAAAAATCTCCTTTGATGCAGACATGGGTTGGCGCCACAGATGCGGGAATTTTGGCAAGCATCCGCCCCCATAGTAGTCATCCTGTATTTTTCGATGACTCTCAGATCCAGACTAAAGAAACTTTGCAGAAAGCTATCTATACTGCTTTTAACTCTTCGCTTGGGGTAAAGGCCAATAAAGATGGAACTTCAAGAGAAGATAAGAATACAACTTCCATTATTATATCCACTGGTGAAACATCTATTTTATCAATGGTTCATATGGACGGGCTTACTCGACGTGTTCTCCCCCTTCCCATCGACCGTATATTGGAAACACTTATGAATCAACCTGAGAAGTTAAAAGATTGGCAAGACCGACTTGGAAAATTGCTGAATATGTCTTACGGACTCACACTTGATCTTTTCGTTGATTATGTGCTGGAAAACAAAGAAGTTATTGAGAAACGATTCGAGGAGTGTATTGCACTATACAGAGCTGACTGCCAACACATCATGTTTGACCATGAAAGATATAATTCCTATGCAAAGTATTTGGCAAGCATGCATGTCGTTCTGCAATGTCTTTCTGACAAATTTGGATTGTCCTCTCTAGATGATGAAGAAATTAAGCGCATATGTGAATATACTAATAATTATTTGAAAGAGATTTGTACAGAGAGAAATAAGAATATCCAAGCATTGGAGGCTGTAATTGCCTATGCCACAACTAATCAAAACAAGCATTTCACAGCAAACAACCCCAACCATACTCAATACGGAAAATTTTCTCCCTATAAAAGGGATGGAAAGCAAATTACCTGCCTTATGATTGTGACCAATGAATTAAATAACCTTCTTAATACGTGGGGATATGTATCTAATAATGTAATTTCTTCTTGGGCAACGTATGACGTTATCCGCACATCCACAAGTAATAAAGGCGGTGGGAGGATTTCCAAAGTTAACAGTTACAAATGCTCATTGAATCAAGCCGGTAATACAAAAACCAAACCTTATTGTACATTCATTTATCTAGAAGATGCGCAAAATCTTATTGATCAGAACCAATAGAATATTAACACCATTTAAAATTTAGATCACTTAACTATAAAGGGCTCCTGTTTCGCTTGATGCGAAGGAGCCCTTTCTTATTTACGCCAGATAAATCAGTAAAAAACGAACAATAAGTCCGTTGACTAGTTTCATAAGATGAAGCTTACTACAGTAATTATCAATTATTGACTTAAAGACTACAAGTAAAGCAGCAAAGTATCTTGGTATTTCTACCTCCCACAAGACGACAAATTCGTGGGAGACGAAAAAGCTGGGGGGCATAGGAGAGGTTGGTTGAAGCTTGTGAGGAACGGGGCACAGCTTATCCGTCCTCCCATTCCCCCAAAAGAAATGCACAACAGAAACAAAAACATGCTAACACTAGAAAAGGTCGTTGAAAATTGTACAGAGTGTGGGAGACTGGGAGGATGATATATTTATTTTTTTATTTTTGTTTTGTTTTTATCGGATTTTGGTTCACTAGGGTAGGGTACTCCCGTCATGTCCCCCGCATTTCTCCCGTCCTCCCATGTCTGAAAAATGCTGTGTATAATTTAATCTTATATGTTGGCTGAGCGTTAACATTTTAATACTTTCTATTACTTTCATCTCATGTGAAATATATACACATGGAGAGAGATGAGCTTTAAAGAAGTTTATTTCCTAACGAAGAACAGGTAACTTTTTAGTCGAACAATTTTTCTCCCAATATAGCTCTCAACTCTTCAGTATTTATGGTAGACGAATCTGTACTCGCTAATTCAAGCAATTTCAAATGAACCTCACTAAAGCCTCCGATCAGTCTAATCATGTCTTCAGTCTTTACCGTGACAGGATGTTTTCGCCCAACATATTTATTAGATAGTTTGATTTTTCCGACATTTTCTTGCATCCATTTTTTTATAGTAGATTCTTTATATCCGTACTTCACCAATAACTTAATAACCTCTATCTTCTCTAACCCAGATGGCACTAAACTGACTGGTGATACATATAGGTAAGTTTTGTCATGATTTTCCCAGATATATTTATCTATTTCAGGATGGAATATCTCCTTCATCGTAAAGCTATTAATTGATTTTTTATTTTTTAATGCCCTTATGAAATTTATGTTTCGTTTAGAATAGTCTTGTTGCCTCGCTATAGCTCTATAAACATACATTTCCATTATATTACTATAACTCTTCGGGAGTAAACGTCCAGCAATCAGTTGTTTAACTTTTTCTTCCAATCCAAGCCTCTCAATAATTTCGTCCCTTAATGACTCGTCTTCTACTACTTCTTTATACTTCTTACCTTCAATGCTTGCTACCCATTCTTTCACTGTGAGTGTCATAGTACACTTTCACTCCTTTTAATTTTTGATCAGTTCATATTATAAAGATTTATTTTCATGAACGCCGATCAATTGAGGAATAAAATTCCCGATCCCCCCCCTTTGGTTTGATATAAGCAGCAGAGTACACTGTGTGAACAGGTTGGACATAGCCTTTTAGTTCATCAGATCAAACGAGAACCACTAAGCAACCACCTGAAACCTAACTAAGGAGAGGATTTGTAATGTTCCAAGTCCCTAATGTAACTATTCACCAACTGAAAAGAGTATTCCGTAGAGCAATTCATTCACTAGAAAACTCGGATGTAGTTCTATCCAAAAAAGGGGTGTACATGGAAGGAAGCGCAGCAATTCATCCGCTGACTTGTCATATACGCGCTTCAAAAGAACACATTATTGTACGCTTCCTTCACCAATTTTCTGTATACGGGTATCAAGTAGAGTTGCTTCACTTCACATTCCCAAACAACACAGATGATATTCTCGTACAAACCCTTATTGACAATCTGGATATGAAAAGTTTCACAAATGATCAAACGCTGATTCAGCTTTTAATAAAATCGACCCTCCGTCTCCAACAATTCTTCATGTTCGAAAGAGCGCTCGAAACATTATTCAAAAATTCTCAACCTTAAAAGTTCAAAGAGAGAGTCTACAGACTCTCTCCACCTACTCACTATATTTAAAGGAGCCAACCATCCATGAACACAAACCAAAAGACTTCGCACACACTAGAGCAGTTGCAACAATTGATCATCGCTCCCCATAGCAACAATAAAATGGAACAATTTTCTAAAATAAGCAAAATGCCTTATGAAAAGGACGGTCTTCGTTCTCAACTACTGACTCTTTTTTGGAAAACCCTATATGAGCCATTCCTCATTAGATCCAATGATACTCCCCTGTATCTTGAAACCAATTTTAAACAAATGAACGGAAAGTTTCGAACACAATACTATGGACTCAATGAAGAAAATTTACAACGGGCAGCAAACTTTAGCCTGGCTAAAAATGAAGGCGATTGTGCGTACTATGGAGTCAATCCTAGAACAGAAGTCCGTATGCATGATGAAATGGGATATGAAATGAAAGCCACTAATTCTGGAATAGATCTGTCGAGTGTGCTTTGGCTCGACGTGGACATCAAGTCTGTAGAGGCCACTACTCCAAAGGAAGCAAAAGAATTCATTCTACAATTGTTGGATGAAAAGCTGCCCTTCTCTCCATCTATCGTCGTAGACAGCGGAAATGGTTTCCACGTTTATTTCCTCTTGGACCAGCCATACGATTCCAAACAAGTATCATCCATATGTGCCCGGATGGAGAAACAGATAGGCATCGCTGATCACTGTCATGATGCCTCACGTATCATGCGAATGCCTGGATCTGTTAACCGTAAAGATCCAAAAAAACTTAAACGTACTCGCTTCGTTCGTTGGGAAAATGTTCGATACTCGTTGGATCAATTTGAGGACCTGCCTGCAATAGAAACTATACATTCTTCCCTACACATGCAGAAAATAGAATTGCCAACATTATATAATTTAGAACCATTTCCTGAATCAGAGCTTCGTGAACGTATTAAAAAGGATAAACGACTCCTTGACAAGTTAAATACAGAGTCGATTAATGAATACCTGGACACCTTCGCAAGCAGTAGTATGCGAGATAAAACTCGATCAGGGAGAGATTTCCATATCACCTGCCAGCTACTAAAAGAAGGCTTCACCCCAGAAGAGATCACCAGAATATTTATATCTACCCCTGTCGGTGACAAGGTTCGTGAAAATTGGGAGGACAGGGGAGAATCGGCTGCGTTATCCTATATGACCAAGACTATTGAAAATGCGTTAAGAACCATGGCTGAAGAAGAAAGACATTCCAAAATAAGTGTGAAAATAATAGATCGTCCTCGATATTAATAAACTTTCCTTGTGCCTCTCTCTCCTACTCTAATGGAGAGAGAGGCACAAGGAACATCTGAAATAGTCACTGTTGCTTGGAGCTCTATTTTCCAAAAAAATCGGCCATGTTGCTCAACTCAGCAAATCATGGGGGGGGGGACATTGACTACAGTTTAATGGTCATGATTGGATGTATATGGAGAGTTACATGTACACTTTTGTATCAAGTATGTATCTTCAAAAATACGAGGAGCATGGAGGGATTTGAATGAATATATCAGATCAGGTAAAAGAAATCATAGACTTAGTTCAACAAGCCCCATTGACTGGCAAGGACTACACCGCCTCTTCCTCTGGAGTGGGAGTATTCTATGAATCAAATGTGCATACCATATTGCGAATTGCTAATGAAGCTACAACAATGACAGTAGAGTGCAACATAGATAGTGGTACTGCAACTGTAAAAATTAGAGACGTCGATGTTGACCTGACTGTTAAAACAGGAGCCATTGATGATCTGAAGAGTATGCTTGGAGAAGTGATTTTAGCGAGCGGGCTTGCGCTTTAACTTCTGTTTCGTGTAATCCCGGGATAAAGACTCCATGTGACTTAGGTGGGGCAATACGCCCCGCCCGAGATCACATTTTAGCTGCCACCCTAATCCTTGATAGATTCTCCCTAATCACTGGTAAAAGTTCGTGATCCTCCAATTTAATATAAATCAGACTCCCACAAAATAGATCAAGTAACAATACAAAATCTGCAGGCTCCCTCCCCGCTTCAAATACAAAGCCATTTACTGCAATGTATTCCCGATGTTGTATCAAAATCTCTGAACACGAATATAATTCAATACCAACAACACTTTTTCTCATGTTCAGATCCACCTAACTTCTTCGGGCAGAGAAAGTGTCGTCTTTGTTCGTCCAGCATCCGTGAACACACAAAACACAACACCATGTTCACTCAAGTACACGGACATTAAATATGATCCTACTAACAAACCATTCTCATTTGCTCGAAACTCTTCCTCGGTTACCATCCCCCAGTCTCCTTGAGCATGACGATTCAATGCAATCAGTTGATCGGTTTCACTAATCCGCTCCAACACCATGTCAGTAACTACAACGTCACCTAATTGAAATCTAGCTATATGACTTCTCTCCCCTACAAAATTTGTCCCTATTGAAACATGGAGAAATTTTGCCGGACAAGTAAATGAATGTACTAGGCGACACGATCTATAGGAACATTTGTTTGTAATAAGAATTACATAAATTCTGTAAGAAAGAGTGCAGAATCATCTAAATCGTTGGGATATGATACTTATGGGTCGAATGCCACACACGTTTTTCAACTGGATCTTGATTGGCATTAGCAACACATTGTAAACCTTCAAGATCAATAACGTAAACTTTGCGATGATCCATGTGAATTAATTTCTCAGTCTTAAAATCATTAAGAGCCTTGGAAGCAGTTTCTCTACCTACACCGATCATACTACCAAAGTGTTGTTGCGTAATTTTCCAATTGATCAGATATCCATTTGATGTTTTTTTACCAAAGTTGGATACCAAATCGAGCAGTAAGTTTGCTGCACGCACTCGCACATCCAAGAAGGCAAGATATTCGATTTTACGATCCGCCTGAATTAAGCGTTCACTAAGTATGTATATTACTTTACGCATGAGATCCGGATAGATCCGGACAATTTCATCCATTTGTTCACGTCTGATTTCCCACACACTTACTTCATCAAACGCGGCGACAGAAGCTGTTCTGAGATTATCGTGATGAAATAACTCAAGTTCACCAATAACTTCTCCAGGAAACTGATGCCCGAGCACAATCTCTTGGTGATCTTCTTGACGAAATATTTTCAGAATACCCGTTTGGATAACGTACATCGTGTGACCTGGATCATTTTGAAAGTAAAGTACTTGGTTTTTAGGATATTTTCTGAGAAGAAACTTGGACTCTATCCAAGTTCGCTCCTCTTCTTTAATTATATCTTTGAAAAAAGGACTATCCACTACAGATTGGTACATCGTCATACTCCTTTACTATGGGAGATCAGAATTTTTGGTCCCCCCAGCGAAACACGGATTGAAGCAATTGAAGTGCAAGTTGTTTGTCTTGTGGGGGTCTATCTTCAAGCAAAAGAAGAAGTCTTTGAAGGTCATCTGTCGGAGGAACTGGATCAAGGTGACGGAACAATTGTTCAAGTGTAATGTTCAATCCATTGGCTATTCTCTCCAGACTTTCTACTGTTACATTTTTCTCGCCACGCTCAACTTGTCCAATGTAATTGGTATGTAGTCCTGAACGTTCTCCTAAAAGTTCCTGACTCATCCCTTGTTGCTTTCTAATATTTCGAATACGATCTCCGAGTTTTATTACTAAATTTTCCACACAAACCACCTCAAACTAAGCGTAACTGAGGCGGCACACCATATTAACACACTATAAATGTTATAATTATATATAATAACATTTATAGTTTTTAATTTAAAGTTTTTTCACAAGTTTATTCTATTCAAACTAATTCTAATTACGGAGGTAACAATCGATGGGAAAAATGGGGAAATGGAAATTTGGAACGGTAGGCTTTTTAGTCGGTACTTTATTTTTCAGTGGAATAGCTTGGGGAGCAACAAACAAGATTGAAGTCAGCTTTGATCCGGTTAGATTTATTGTGGACAAAGTCGACAAAACTCCTTCTGGTGGTAAATTTAACAATAACGGCTCGCCTGTTCCCTCCTCCTTCATCTACAGTGGAACAACATATGTGCCTATTAAGCTCATTGGAGATATGATAGGGAAGCCTGTTGCCTGGGATGGTAAAACAAAATCTGTTTTGTTTGGGGACTCGGTAGCAGAAGGAGATTACCTTTCTAACAAGCCTCCAATTAAGATAGCTGAAGATATGGTGATTAATGGTAAGATGAAAATCGACGGGCAGGAATATGATAAAGGTTTACAGCTTCCAAAAAGAGGTTTTATCATTAACGGTTTTGGTGATCATCATAAGTCCCTTACTCAAAGCTACACCCTAAATGGACAATATTCAGATTTATCCTTTATGTACGGGGTTGACGATAGTGTTAAAGAAGGATCAGGAAAATTAACTATTATAGGGGATGGGAAGGTTCTTTGGACTAGTATAGTTAGCAAAGGTGTGCCAATCCAGAGTGCGAGTGTTAATACTTCTGGTGTTCTAGATCTTAGCCTGGAATTCGGAGTCGTTAATGAAGGATATGCTATGATTAATATTGTGAATCCTGTGTTATCTCGTAAATAATTAAAAAATTATGTAGTTAGTTCGCACTTCTATGAAATTAGCAAATTGAACTGTAATCTTACACCTATCCTAAAGCACCTGCATTTAAAATTTGCATCAGCAATTATTGCTTCATAGGTAAACATCATCTAACAACAATATTTCGCAACATTACATCAGTCTTTCATGCTAAAAAGCTTTAATTTGTTAACATTGACAAAAATCTTTCAATCATATTTTAATGAAAAAAATGATCAGGGGGATTAAAATGAAATGCAAGAAGCTACTGGGTATAATGGGGACGGTACTGCTCTCTGTACAATTGGTAACTACAGCCTTCGCCACAGATCCAACTGAAAAATTCGAAGACGTCAAATCCTCTCACTGGGCGTACGGTACAATTCAATGGGCCGTCAACAATGGTGTAATCAAAGGTTACCCAGATGGTACGTTCAAACCAAACAAGCAAGTATCTGAAGCTGAATTCTTGATGATGTTCATCTCGGCTTACGAAGATGTAAAACCAATTTCTGGTCAAACACACTGGGCTGACCCAGTGTACCAAATCGCAGTTGCGAAAAACTGGCCAGTAAATGGTGCCGCTAACACTGCAATTGGCAGAGCTACACGTGACCAGGCAGTTACTCGTGGTGATGTAGCCAACATCATCGCTGGTGCCAACGGTATTAACTACATCGGAAAAGAAGCTATTCAGTACTTGTTGAACGAGAATCTGGCAGGTGGTAAAACTGGAAGTACAGTAGAAGGATACAAGGGTAATGATAAACTTACTCGTGCCGAAGCTGTAGCGTTCATCCAACGGGCTAAAAACAATGGCCTGACTAAATTGGAAGATCGTCCACGTTTCCCAACTGACAAGCCGGTAACACCACCAGCTACAAATGTATCTGCTGATGTTAAAACAGTGTACGATGCTATGAACAATGTGGTGCATAGCAACAGTACATACAAAGACTATACAGTCCGATACTCAACTACCACTGTTAGTGTGATGAAAACAGAGGGAGGAGGACACACCTCCTTCAGTATAGCAGAAACTTCACAGGGATATAACAGAGTTATGCTTTTTGAAGCTGGCAATCCCGATACTTGGAAGTTGGCCATAGAAATGCTCAAATCAGTTGGTATACCTGTTTCAGAAAACTTTCTTAATAAGATTGATGATGCGGTGAATGAGCGTAAGACTTTTACCACAACATATGATAAGTACAAGGTCTCAATATATCCACATGCTACAGCATACAACACCGTACAAATTATGTTTAAGTAATACTTTTGGGGGCTCACACTAATGTGCGGGTCCAAATTTTTTTGACGAGCATCGCATCCTCCTAGCACAGTTAAATAATTGACACAAAAATATTGTCCGATTTTTAATTGAAATAAAAGGACTGAGTCAGTTGTCAATAAAACAAAGTTTTCTAGATGCCTGCCAAAACAACGATTCATTAAAGTGTGCTATGCTCATTAGTATCTATAGAAACGAAATTCTCCAAGAGCCACTATTCATCTTTGAATGCGTGGCTCTTGGAGATGTACAGACACTTTTATTGATGTTAAACAACGGTCTGAATCCAAATTTGTGCGACTTTGAAGGGATCAGTCTGCTACACCTTTGTTGGCAACTTGATAAGAGTGATGAAGCAGGTGTACTCCTTGACTTTGGTGCAGACCCAAAGCAATTAAACATTTATGGTGAAACGCCGTTTAAGACAGCAATGAGAAATGCATGCTTCCACACTGTATCAATTCATTAACATTTCAGTGGATTTTTTGATTTAGAGGACTGCCAGAACATGAAGAACCCAATGGCAAAGAAACTTTGAGTGTATTCAGCAAAACACCATGCATTAAAGAAAGCCCTTTTACTCACGGTAATGTCAGCTAAGCTCTACTGATGCCGCCGACCATGTGCCCTGTGCGTTCGTTCCAGACAATAGGTTCAACATAACCGAACTCCTCTATGCTCCCGCGAAGCTTCTCATATTCAATGTCACCAGGCTGAAAGTCAACGCGGGGGTATATACTGCTATGTTTATCTGATCGATCGGCACGATTCTGATGTTCATCTTCTCTACCTCCAAAATAAAAAGACAGGCTGTACATCGCCTGTCCTTAAAAAATACCTATCATATCTATAGCTTTTTCTACGCGGGCCTTTGAGGACTCACCATAGTACAAAATATTATTGCATTCCAAAGCCAAAAACTTTATAACACGGAATACTGGTTTAAGAATTTCCTCCTCACTTCCAGTAATCACGTAAGCCATAGGCTTAAAATGAGCAAATTGATTACGGTAATCGATCATTTTCTCAATAGCATCTAATTCAGCCTGTGTCAGTACTAAACTTCTGCTTTCTGTATATTTCAACATAAATTGATCATCTTGGCATCGTTCAAGGACTGATCTGATATCTAACAATTTCCCTTTAGCAGGGTAAATGAACATATCTATATAACCCGGATCGTCCTCACCATATTTCTTAGATATGTCATCTCTCATTTCAGCCAATACACGTTTATTAATTTGTCCATCTAGAGACTTGTATACTGTCGCTGATGGGTTCGACCCCTTAATCGCAAGGATCCCAAAACCATAGAGCGCCCCGTGTAATGCAACCATTAGCCACTTAAACCGATGCTGATAATTAATGTCGGAGTAAAAAAGAGAAGCTTTTTCTAAATAATCTATTGCGTTTTCCAATTCGTCTGTACGATAGTTATCATTCATAAATCCCCCCCCCCCCCTGAAGAGTATTTTACTCTGAACGTTTAAACAAAGCACCTTCTCTTTGATTCGAGGATTAGAAGATATAACCAAATGGACCAATTGAGTTGAGTTGGTTTCAACGTTTGGGCAAGCTTCATATTCGTGTGTACGCTCACTCAGCGCCTGTTCTCCGCTCCTCAAATGGTTGATCCCTGCAAAACCAAACGGACGATCTCATGCTGAGAAGCCTTAAACGGCTCATATTCCGTCATATGAGAGCAAAAGAAAAAGCACCCAGAAGGATGCTTGGTTGTTTAACCTTTAATACCTTTAGCTCCTTCAAGTGCACCTAGGAGCCTTTCATAGACGTTAATTGCATATCTATTCCTACTAGTAAACAAATCTTGAGCTGCTTTAGTAACGGTACTGCCCGCGTGGTTCTGTTCAAGATAAAAAACTACTTGAGCCGCCCACTTCTCATATTCTGGGCCATCGATACGAAACGTCCCAGCAGCTCCAGCAGATTTATGACTCTCTAGAGCCTTTCCTTGCGTAATCAAATCTTCAAGCATATTAGCCACCTCCTTCCGTCGATTTTTGTATCATTTCGACACACAGGAAGGATTTCCCTCTTTTGGTGTCGAAAGTCCTAGGACGAAAGGAGGTGTATCACCATGAACTGGCAATCTGTAACTTCATCAAACATTGACGCCATTGCTTATGACTCAGGCACATCCACACTCTATGTTAGATTCAACAACGGAACCTCGTACTCCTATTCGGGTGTCCCGCAAAGTGAATATAACGGCTTGATGTCCGCATCTTCTCATGGCAGTTATCTGGCTTCACACATCAAAGGCAGATACCCGTACAGCAAGCTCTAATCTTGATTGATTAAAATCACAGCTGGTCCAGTAAATGTTTGTTCTTGCTGGCCAACTGTGATTTTAAATTCCTGGTGAGGGTCAACCGAAATAGCTTGAACACCTTCACGACCTGAAAGTTCTTGGCTCAATTGTTTTGTACTCTGACTCATGATGATTCATCCCTCCTTCTTAATTCCTAATATCTCCAAAGAAGCGCTAGGAATACCTCGCTCAACAACGACTCATCGCGACCTCCGAAGAAGTGGCAAGCGTCTTACAAGGGTTATGATAATGCCGACACCTGGACTTGAACCTAAAACCGCTACCTTTCTGTGCATCAATCATCCCCACTACCTCCAAGGTTGAGTTTGTTTTGTATGTAAAAGAAAAAGCACCACGAAGGGTGCTTATTTTACTCCGATACGGTACTCAGGTTCAACATGGTTCTCATTGCCATAGGTAATGGAAACTATTTCACGTTTCTCATGACGAATCTTAAGCTTGTCTCCAACGGACATCTTGTAATCCCATGAACGGTTTTCTTCTTTCAGTTCAGCCACGTCAGTTGTATGAAAGAGTTTACCTTCATTATAGAAACGGATAACTGCATTTTCTTCGATCTTGATGTTCATCACCTCCTGGTACCATATTACAATAAACTCTATGGTTTTTCTTCTTTTACACATAGTTGAAGAGGTTTAGGACAAAACTGTTTCACCCCATCCCATCTGCCCCATACATAACCTTTGCATTTCTCCGGCTGCTTGTTGGGGCGTATGCGTATCTTCTTCCGTCTTCTGCTGATCACTTCAATCCCTCAAAAAAAAGCCGATTCAGTAAAGGAACGACTTTAACGTGATATGTATGATATTGGTGTTACGTCTTAAAAGCATACGACCGTAACGGTCGCCGCAAAACGCTATGCTCTTTGCTTTAAAAGCATATGCACTTTGTAACTATAGAGAAAGGGCAAGACCATTTTAATTTTTGGATTAAGCCTTGTCAAACAGAACGATACCAATACTTTATTAATTTAAAGATCGGCACTGCTCTTTAACTCTTGATAGCTCGCTATTTCACACCAATGTTCACTATTAAGAGTTAGTGATTAATCTCTTTCTGTAATACTGTCATCAAATCGTATATTAAAGTAAAGTTATCTATTGATGTTCCAGCTCGATTAGCTAAGATGTTTGTTTCATCTTGAGAATAAGACTCTCTGTAACATTCATCTAAGTATATTTCAAAGACAAACCATGAGTCAGTAATTTGCTTAACTTCGTATTCATTAAAGCACAAGGCTAGATTCTCAGGAGATATATTATGCTTATATTCAAGAGTGCTTAGATTCTTGTGAATTTCCATACCATCGGAATATGTGATTGCCTTTAAAATATCGCCGCTCCTTTTCATTAAAACTTTTATATATTGATATTTTAGCGAGTTTCTGTACATTTTTTTCTCTTCTTCTTTGTTTTCAGATATTGATTGGTTTAATAGAAGCGTTTGCTCTGTTAAATCTACAGTCTTAACTGCCGCTTCGGAAGCTTTATTAGTTGACTTATAAACAAAAAAAGACAATATCAAAGTTGCAAAAGCATTTACCACTGAAATCCACTCATTTGAGCTTAGGTTCCTGATCCACTCCATAATACCCCTCCCAAATTCATGTGAAATACGAGCAAGAAGAAGAACGTCCAAGTCATATGCAGCATGTGCAGCTGTACGTTTCATTCTTGCTCAATTTCCACAATACATATATATCACCTAAAAAGTCTATTGCCCGTTCAATAAAAGGTCAAAAACCATTCGAAAAACTCCTTTCATAACTGATGGAACTCACATAAAATAAAGGATTTCTATCATTAAATCTTCTGAGAAGATACCTTGGGTCGATTTCCTTATCGATCTCAATGATAATTTCAAATTTTTCATCAGTCTCTATAATGTCATCAAACGCATCTTTTCTTCCTGACATCATCTTATTAATAATACTTACATCGCCTAAATCAACTTTATCTATAAACTCAAACATATTATCTACTTCAATATTATTTAAGGCTTTACACCATAGTACATGCACCTGAAGTATCGGCCTTATCTGCGATTCTGAGAGACTATCTACTACCTCTTGAGCCAAGTCTGGATTGAATATACGCATGAAATCTTGTAATGAAGCAATACATATAGTTTTACCTTGAGATACATCATAAAACTCTTCAATTAACTCACGTCTCGGAGAAATCGGTTTTTTTTCTTTCCCTGCTCCTGACTTATAGAACCAATCCTCTTTAAAATCGGTAGTCACGAATATTACGTCTTCTTTTAAAGACAGGATATAGTTCCACACAAAAAAATCGCCGTATTTATTCTCTGTTTTACCCCCATCTCCACCAGTTAAGGGAGGTCTCTTAGCCTTTGCCCTCTCTTCAGCTAATCTCATTAATGCTTCTTCGGAGTTCATCTCAAAGTTTATTTCCTCAAAGAAAGGTCTTAAAGAGTCCAAAACAATGTCATCATTAAACAGCTTTTTCAAATCTATTATTAATTGCTTTAAGTCTTCTTTGTATTTATCACGACTAACAGCATAAGATTTTTCACTCTCCACATATGTATTTTCTTTATCAATTAAACCTAACAACGGAAGAACCGATTCTAATTTTTGCGGTTTTTGGATACTCGTAAGTAGAAGCTCTATCTTTTCTATAGCCTCAGTTATCTTGAGTGGTCTTTGGTGAATAAACTCCTTGAAAACTTGCGGAGGTATTTTTAGTCTGTTAGCTCCAGAAAGTTTACTTAATGCTTCAAGAACTTCATGAAAAACAACATCTTTCCACTGGTAGGCAGAAAGTAATGCATTGGTGTCGAAAACTACTTTAGCAGTATTAACAATCTCTTCAATCGGTTTAGGTTTAAAGAAAAACTTCTCAATACTTCCACTCATAAGCTCTCCTCCTTAATTTATTTACAATAATATCAAATGAAAAAGAAGAAAAATAGACCGACATTTAGCCGACCTCAAATTCTTCAAACTTTTCAAGTCTTAATGCAGCACCCAGAATGCTGATTGCTTCCTTTTTCTCTCTCAGGTACGTGCTATGGCTAATTCCCATTTCTCCGCAATTTATGTAATCGAACCACCCTCATTATCTAAATAGCCCCGGTTAATAATCTCACGCTTTACAGAAGACAACCTCTCCATTGCAAGACTGAGCAAACGATCTTTTTCCTTCAGTTCAGCTTCCTTGTCGACGTTGTAAACAGCAATATTCTCTGTCTGCTTGCTGAACGCATTAGTGGACTGGTGCTCTTCAACTGCGTGACTGCTGCTTCGCGGTGGATGTGCCGGTTCAGATCCCGTCTTCCTTTGATGTGAATGTGCAGCCAGCCATGCTGGCAAGTGCCCAGGATGTTCAGCAGGCTTCGGCAAGTGGCAGCTCCGTGCTCATCGATTCTCGCGATGCTCGCCGCTATGCGGGTCTGGAGGAACCCATTGATGCCAAGGCCGGACATATTCCGGGTGCGGTGAATTATTTTTGGAAAGATGTGCTTGGTGCGGATGGTCGCTGGTCTGGTGTTGAAGCATTAGAGGAGCGGTTCGTGAAGCTGGGGAAAGATGATGCGATCATCGTGTACTGTGGCTCTGGCGTATCCGCCTGCCCGAACGTGATTGCGCTGGAAGAAGCGGGATTCTCGAATGTGAAGTTGTATTCCGGAAGCTGGAGCGACTGGATTAGTTATGAGGGGAATCCGGTGGCGACGGAGGAAGAGTAGTTCGGAGGACAAGTCTACAGTTTCTCAATGACAAATACACCGCCTTGCAGGCCGATGCCTGGGGCGGTGTATTTTCTTTGCCTGAGCACCACTCTGGAATACGGGAGAGATGGCGGTATCGTTGCACAGGATGGCTAAAGCTTTTCAACTTTTACGCTTGTCCACTCGCGTCCGTGAACCAATGCTCTAAACGGGATTTTGTTGCCGGATGAGGCATATAAATCATCATTCGCTGATCTGGTTCATTGGGGAATTGAAGGGTGACATGCTCGAATTCAATAACTCCAAACGTGGGGTGCAAAAGCTTCTTGTAGCCGTCAAGGGAAACTGGCACTTCATGATACTGCCACATTCTTGTAAAATCATCGCTTGTCCTCTTCAGATCTTCAATTAACTTGTCGAATGAATCATCATTCAGATACCGTGCTCTTGCCGTTCTGAACTCAGCAATCATTCTTCGTGAGACACTCTCCCAATCCTCCGATCCTTCTTTCCAAATAGAATCCGTAAATTGGCGCCACATCAAATTATAATCATGCGGGGGTGACACCCTATGAATCATAAATACAGCATCTGCCGCTTCATTCCAAGCTAAAAAATCCCACTTTTTCCCGATGACATAGGCCGGATTAGGATGCAATTCATTCAGCATGTCCTGAATGGATGGGCTCAGTTTCTCTTCAATGATCGTTGATTGAGGAGGCAGTGATTCTCCAGCAAGCAAAAAGAGATGTCTTCGCTCATTGGGTGTCAGCTTGAGTGCTGAAGCCAAGCTTTCCAGTACACCTACCGACGGACGAATATCACGACCTTGTTCAAGGCGCGTGTACCATGAGAGTCCTATATTCGCGATCCCGGCGACCTCCTCTCGCCGCAAGCCTCGTGTGCGACGACGATTGCCAGGCAAAAGGCCAACATCAAGGGGAGAAACGGAGGCGCGTAAATCTCTTAAGAAATTACCTAGCGCTAAACGGCGCTCACTGTCGTTCAAGTAAACCTCCCCCTTATCCTATCACTCACAAACCTACCATTAAGCAGGTTCTCGTGACCATTTAGTAGTCAAATTATACTGAAGGCAGTTGATGAGATCAACAATTCCAGGCAAGGAGAATGAATATGACAACCATTGCAGGACAAATGTTGGCAAACAAGGTAGTAATGATTACAGGTGCGGGGCGAGGCATTGGAGCTGAGGCAGCAAGACTGTTTGTACAGCAAGGGGCTTCTGTGATGCTCGTCGCGAGGACAGAGTCTGAGTTGCGTAAAGTCAGGGATGAAATTGTGACATCGGGTGGAGATGCTGCATATTTCACAGCCGATCTGTCCGATTCACGCAATGTTGAACAAGCTGTTAAAGCTACAATGGAACGATATGGCCGTCTTGATGCCGCTTTTAATAACGCAGGTATTGGAGTCACGGTATCATCGCTGGTGGATGAAAGAGAAGAAGACTTCGACCTGATCCAGTCCGTAAATTATAAAGCAGTCTGGATGTGCATGAAAGCCCAGATTAAAGTGATGATGGAGACTTCAGGGTCAGGTTCTATTGTTAACACCAGCAGCGTGGGTAGTCTGAAGGCAAATCCGGGCTTGGGAGCTTACGGGGCATCTAAACGAGCGGTAAACAGCCTGACTCAAACAGCTGCAGTCGAATATGGTCCAGCGGGTATCCGTGTCAATGCAATTGCTCCGGGGACCACAATGACGGATATGCTTCAGCAGTGGGTTTCTATCAACCCCGATATCATTGAACAGATTCGTGCGAAGACACCTCTGAAGCGTCCTGCTGAACCTATTGAGATTGCTAATGCAGCCGCTTGGTTGCTTAGTGATTATTCATCTTTTGTTACTGGAGTCGTTTTGCCTGTGGACGGTGGACTTAGTGTATAAGATTCAGTGGTCTAGGTCGGAATGTCTGAATTGATGTAGACATATCTTCGATTGCAATCGCAAGCGGGTTATGGGAAGAATAAATATTTTGATGATATTCTTAGAAAAGGCTTTCTGGACTAATCTGAGAGTTAACAAACTCCCAGTTAGTCCCTTTTTTTGATTCACGTTAAAAGAAAAAACGCGATGGACATCCGTCCACCACGATTGAACAATGAAATCGATTATTGCTTTTTACTTAACGATACGTTTGCTGTTAACGTCTTGTCGATCGTCGTCCAGTTTACATAAGCACCTAGTATTTCATTGATAACAGAAACCGGAACTACGGTTTCGCCATTTAAAAGCTTTGGCACTTTACTATTGAACACTAGTTTATCGTTAATTGAATACACATCCGAACCAATTTGAGCACTTATATTTTTCGTGCCTAATTGGATTTGTGTTGTACGCGTCTTATTATCCCACACGACTGTACCGCCCAATAGCTCCGAAATGGTTCGAATCGGTACGTAAAATTCATCGTTATGAACAACCGGTTTGATGGTCGTACCCCCTACATTCATTGCAACGTCAACATATTCAAGGAAATCGCTCTTTCGAATGAGCCCATGAACCCCTTTCGTTCGGTCTACGACCTGGGATACTTCATAATCCGTTGCCGCCGATAGGTACGCATAAGCTACACTTCTATCCATATCAAGCTTATCGGATAAGAATTGAATCGATTCACGTACCGATTCTTTCATTGCTTCATTCAAATCAGGATCAAGTCCAATGGGAATCCAATATTCCTCTGTTTCAGCAAAGGGTCGTGTGAATTCTCCACGATGCGGGATCGATGGATCACCTTTCTTTAACAGCGTTAACCGAACCGTCCCCCTTAAAGAAGCTTCCAACGCAGTTAACGCTACTTCCCCATCTCCTTGAGCAAAGTGTGGATCTCCAGTATAAAATAAACCGCCTTTGACTTGAATCGGATAATAAATAGTTGCACCGACACCTAACTCATTAATATCCATATTCCCTCCCGTTTCAATAGGCGGGATCGAACTCACTACTTCGCTGGTATTCGGTGCAACCCCCATAACACCTAGAAACGGGTTAATGGGGAAACGTACATTTTTCCCAGCTTTTGTTGGTAACAAACCATACCAATTACCGTTGATCTCTTCAATAGGTGTAAATATAGATACATTATTATATAGTTCAGGTTTTGTTGCGCTAGCCCCCTCTTGTGGGCCTGTATTTTCTGGAAACTCGTCAGGAAGGGCACCTTTACCATGACGATTAGAAATGACACCATAGGGAACTCGAGTTTGCAACGAAAGGACTTCTACTTTAAGAACATCTCCTGGCATTGCTCCCTCAACGGCTACTGGCCCAGTGATGATATGAGGTCCGTCTTTTACATAATCATGCTTAATTGGAGAAGCCGCAATTGCCTTAGCATCATCCAACACGCCATCGGGGGAGATACCGAATTTGCCGAAGTACTCCACTGGATTTCTCCCCTGATCTTCAATCAGTCCCTCATGCGATACCGTATCAAATGTTACAGCACTTCCTGATGGTACTGTGAGAATCGGAGAGCTATCTCGATTAGGCAGTGATCCCCAGCGAACGTTTTCAATCGCAGACGTTACATAATAATCACCTTCTACCTTATCAAATGTTGTTGGTTGCAACGGCATACTAAATCCCACTGAAGGTAGAGCAAATGTAAACATACCCACAATCCCTACTGAAACACCAATTTTCCTAATCGTTCGGTTAATAAACATCACGTCCCCCCTAGGTTATGCAACATTATGTAATATTATATAACACGTATAAACAGTAACATATAAATCTATTTAAAACAATATTTTCTTGTTAACAAAAGTAACAAAAAAGGGCTATAACCCGAGAAAAACTTATTAAATCATAAACAAATGTTAATATATCTAACATATGAAAGGCGTGTAAAACTTAAATATGTTTCCTAAACTTAATGAACATTCTTCAGATATCAGTTATGAGGGGAATGCGGTGGTTGCCCGTATTTATTCATCGGCTTTTTAGGCACTATATTGGTTGGGGTACACGTCGTGATCTATCAAATTCATTCTATAGACTTCATTTAAATAATAAAAATCGCCCCTAATTTTGTTATCTATTAAACGTGCTAAAATAGGATTTAGACCTGCTAAACTTATTGAGGGGTACCTCCTCAATCCATCAAGAAGAGGTGAACAACGATGACGGAGTCATATCATGGAATACATTCGAATTTGCAATTTCCAAGTAGCATCTTTAATATCGACCGCAAGGATGTTCCAGCACTTCTGGAAGCTACGAACGTCAAGCACCAGGAGACCATTGCGGAAAAACTGACTGGTTCGGAGTATGCACTTCATTTACTCCTTGCTGTAGAAGCTGCTAAGCAACTAGTATCAGAATGGACTGAAGCAGTACAGCGATGGTCGCCGCCGCTTATCCTTGATCTGTCCATATGCTCAATTGACTGCGCTGTTGAACTCCTGCAAAACCCTGAGCGGCGACTGCTTCGCTTCTGGTTTTATTCCGAAGATGTACCGGAGGACTGGAGAGAGGGGCACAGTGACCGCTTTTTCGATCTTACGGTGACCATTGACGCCGAATCACTGACCGTGCAACATGCTGCAGGGCCAAGCAGATGAAACAATAGAGCCTGCATTCGGAGACACTAACACTTGTCGATACTCTACCAACAGCCTGAAGGACATTAACACAGACTTCGGGCTTTGAAGCCAGAGTGTAGTAAGTAACAAGTATAACGGCTCTACAATACCTGATCCACTATTTCAATTTATCCACCCGTTCACTATTCTCCCAGATGGCAGGATTATTAATCACCTGACTCTTCCCACGCATAATAGAATCGTAACTATCCTTTCCAGATGTATACCAGTCCACAATAACTACCTTTCCTTTCAGATCTTGTACCAAGAATTCAGTAGACTCCGCATATTCACCTACATCCTTTATAATACGTGCATTCATTTTTAGATAATAAAAACTCTGCTCTCCTTCAATATAATCCACTTTTTCAGCTTCCATCTTGACCTCTCTCACTTGGTTATAAGTTAAATTGTTCTTGCGAAACAGATTATATTGTGATCTGATCTTCTTTTCCGTATATAGTTTGAGGTTCGGGTTATCAATATATCTACTAACGTCAAATTCCAGACCGTTCCATATGACTTTGTAATATCCAGATAAAACCTCTGCACAGAGTTCATAAGCCTTCTCCGTATCCAAAGTAGATAAACTTGGATTGTTGGTCGTTCCCCTCCCTATCAGAGAAGCAGAATCTCCATGTCCTCCTTTGCCCTTGCTACGATCAGACTGTTCACATGCACTAGTAAGCCACATCGTTATTAACAATAAAACAAGGTAAGTATGCTTCATCGTATCCCTCCAAGACTCAATTTTCAATTAATCAATATTTTATTAAAATTTTATATAATTAACATAATTATTTACATTTTTACCTCAAAAGAATATACTCTGATATGAATGAATATCTTAATTATTCCCATATTAGGAGGGTATGTATGATGAAACGTTGGCTATCTTTAACTCTAAGTTTTTGTCTGGTTTTTCTGATGGCAGCTCCACTTGCAGAAGGGAAAACGAATCAGGTTGGCTCTAGCGGGCTCTATGAAGTAAGTACAGGGGTTGCTTTGTATGCGAATATTCAAGGAGTGAAAACGTCTCTCCCTACCGTTGTTTTCATTAGCGGATACGGTGACGATTCATCCGTCTGGTCTGGTATCCAATCCAAGATATCCCATAAAACGTTAACGGTTTCTTATGATCGTGCTGGGCTCGGACTTAGTGACGATACTACCAAAGATAAAACAACAAAACAACAGGTGAAAGAGTTACATAAGCTGCTTCGAAAAGCTAATATTCCAGGTCCATATGTACTGGTAGGACACAGCATTGGCGGATTAAATGTGCGAGGATTTGCTGATCGTTATACCAATGAAGTTGCAGGAGCTGTGCTGATCGATGCCTCTCACGAAAAGCAAGAGGAAGCTGTTCTGGCAATCTTGCCGCCCGAATTTATAGAGATGTACCAGTCACAGTTTACTGCGGAAGGGGATTATGCAGAAGTAACCAAGAGCTTTAAATATATCGAAAAACTGCGTGCCAAGGATGCAATGCGGAATTTACCATTAACCGTAATTTCTGCAACAGAACATGGCATGGGACCAGAAATGGAAATCAAATGGGCTGAAATGCAACAAGATTTAGCATCCTTGTCTAATCAGGCTACTCATGTCACTGCGCCAAACTCAGGACACTATGTGTACCTTGAACAACCTGAGCTTGTGCAACAAGCAATCATTTCTATGCTAGAGCAATAACTTATGTATCGGGGTTTCAATCTTCCCTATAGAAATTCATGAAGCTCGCGAATAGCGAGCTTTTTGACTTGCCTGTAACAACTTACCTCGATCAGAGGTGCCTGAGGAAGGATAGTATCTCGCTTAGATAAAAGTAAAAAGAAAACATTATATTGCTATCCGACCGTAATCCTAATTCGGCATTTCATAGTTACACACCACGCTTGCCTCCTGTAGGACATATGTCTCTTTTTCTACGAAAACGATTAAAAAAACTTTATAATCCACTCCAAATGATCGATATACAACAAATGAACATCCGCATATCCCATGATTGCAACCTGAAATCAATCTCAGGAATGCGGCACGGGAGAACAGAATCATACATATAACAGGTTGTTAGGAAAAAGAGAAAGTTCTGTCTAATGGAAAGACAAGAGCTAACAAAGGAGACGAAGATGTGAAGGGACGAACGAGTCACAAACGAAACAAACGCAGTATCTGCGTGAACCTGCTGTTATCTATGCTATTGTTGATCAGCAGTGTGCCGCTATGGCCAAGCAAGGCAGCAAACGCTGCAGCAGAAGGGTCTTATCTCTTATCCCTGAACAGACCGGTGTATAGTTCCTCATCCCTTGGCGGAAATACAGCTGATCATGCCGTGGATGGCAACAAAAATACCCGGTGGGAAAGTGTTTGGCAGCAAGACCCTCAGTGGATTTATGTTGACTTGGGTGCAGTGGCTTCCATCTCGAACATCTCGATTGAGTGGGAAAATGCTTATGCTTCCGCCTTCGACCTTGAAGTGTCCGATGACGAGGTGAACTGGACGCAAGTATACTCCACAACGAAGGGGCAAGGCGGTATGACGGAAGTTGAGGTTTCCGCAAATGCACGATACGTACGTTTGTTCAGTCATGAACGAGCACAGCAGGCCTACGGTGTATCTCTGTACGCGTTCAATGTGTATGGAACGGGCGGAGCAAATCCACCTCCGAAACCGATTGCTACCAACCTTGCCCTTGGTAAATCGGTCATGGCGTCATCGGAAGAGATTGACGAACCTAGCCGCTCCGCCGAAGATAAGGCCAAGATGGAAAAGCGCAATTACGAAGCGCGCAATGTGACAGATGGTGACCCAGGTACACGCTGGTCTTCCATCTACAAGGATCAGGAATGGATTGTTGTGGACCTTGGCGAGCGTCATGAAATCGGAGGAATTTCGCTACAATGGGAAAATGCGTTTGGACGCGCTTATGACATTCAGGTATCGAGCGATGCAAAGCAATGGACTACGTTGTTTCGGGAGCTACACAGTAATGGTGGACGAGATGACATTCCTGTATATGCAGAAGCCAGATATGTAAAGTTCGCAGGACTTGGCCGTGGTACAACCAACGGATATTCGCTCTATGCCTTTGATGTATATGAGTATATTCAAGGTGATGAACAACCGGTCTACACCATTCCGGCTATCCCGGAGATGAGCTCAGTACAGGTTGGGGCCGGCAGTTATGCCATTAATGACATCACGATGCTACAACCGAAAAACCCGAAAAATCGCACAGCCGACATTACCGCTCCGATTCCATCTAATGACTGGTGGCAGTCAATTCTTGTTTCGGATTTAGGCGATGGAAATAGTCTGGTTACACTTCCGTTCAAAAATCGATACACCAAGCAGGGACTTCATATTTTGAATCCTGGTGCAGGATACCTCTCTGCTGACGGCAATTCGATGGATGCAGATGGTGAAGCAGACCTTATCCTGACTACAAGCAGTATGAATCCGGCCAAGGTGAATACCAAGGTAGCCGGATACGGAGATTACTCCGCAAACATTATCATGAGTGATGATGACACGGCGAAGGTCAATACAACCTTTGTCAAAGGCTCCCCTTTCCTGTACAACACGTTCGAGAACCCGGACACGATCCTGCTCCGTTCACCGAATATCACACGTCTCTTTGATGATCAAAACCGTGAGATTGTACTGCAAGACGGGGAATCATGGACAGGCGATCATATCGGTGTAGAAGTCACCAATCAGGACAGAGCACCTTCACCGCAAACCTTTAAAAGAAACTACGGCCTTTATGCACCAGAAGGAACCACATTTGTAAAGCTTGGCAATACACTTAAGATCAACCTGGGATCAAACGAAAATTATTTGTCGCTGGCTACCCTGCCGTCTGCATCAGAATTAGCATACTATTACCAGCATGCCTATGCTTTTGTGACGGATACGAAGGTTGATTACAACTACAACGAGAGCACTTCCCAAGTTACAACAACCTTCAGCTCCGTTACACAAACGAAGCGTGCCAACTTTTCCACCAGCACATTAATGGCTTTGTTCCCGCACCAGTGGAAAATTGCAACAACTCCACTTACGGAGCTCACTTATCCTTCCATTCGCGGGATGATGAAAGTAAGCGAAGGCAACAGCTTTACGACACAGGATCGTTTCTACGGCATTATTCCGCAATTCGTGGAGCCGGATGATCCGACATACTCGCGCGCGCAATTAATCAGCTATCTGGATCAGCTTGATGCAGATACGTCAGGCAATTTAATGAGCGAAGATCCCTACTGGCAGGGGAAAAAGCTTCATCCGCTTGCGCTGGGTGTGCTCATTAGCGACCAGCTTGGGGATCACGAACGTCGGGACCACTACCTGTCCCTGTTAAGAAACATTTTGACAGACTGGTACACTTACTCACCGGATGAACGTCTTCACTCCTATTATTTTTATTACTCAGAGCAATGGGGAACGATCTTCCCTTACGGAAGCGGGTTCGGCGTCAACACCGGGCTGACGGATCATCATTTTACGTATGGCTATTACGTCTTTGCATCTGCGGTGCTGGCTATGTATGATCCAACATTTGTAGAGGATTATGGAGATATGGTTGAGTTGCTGATCCGGGATTACGCCAATCCTTCGCGAACAGATAATCAATTCCCATGGATGCGTAACTTTGATCCCTATTCAGGCCATTCCTGGGCGGGCGGTTATGCCGACAATCGCAGCGGAAACAATCAGGAAGCGGCAGGCGAAGCTCTGTTCAGCTGGGTCGGGCAATATATGTGGGGCGAGGTCACAGGCAATAAAGCCTATCGCGATACAGGCATCTGGGGCTTTGTCACCGAAGAAAAAGCGGCCGAGCAATATTGGTTCAACTACGATGGAGATAACTGGCTGGAAGGATACAAACACGCTACCGTAGGGCATGTATACGGCAGTGCTTACCTGTATGGCACGTACTTCTCCAACGACGCAGAGCATATTTACGGCATTCATTGGCTGCCGCCGGCGGAGTGGATGACCTATTATGGCCGTGATCCGAAGAATACCGCCGCACTATACAACGGTCTGATCAAGGATCTGGGTGGTCAGCAGGAGCGCACATGGCAACACATCATCTGGCCTTTCCAATCCATCGGGGACCCGGAAGCCGCTCTTGCAAAGTGGAATACGAAAGACATGCAGCAAAACGAAGTCTTTAACGCATACTGGTTCATGCACAGTATGGCATCCACGGGAACACGTACAATGGATATTTGGGCTGATTCTCCGGCAGTAACTGTCTACGAAAAGGACGGCGTCTACACAGCGCAAATCTGGAATCCGTCCGATACCGCCAAAACGGTTCGATTTTATAATGCCAGCGGAGCTTTGGGTTCAGCTACCGTCTATGCTAAGGCTCAAGTAAAGGTCAATCCATTAGAAAATACGGTAGTCAAGCAGCCGGATGCTTCACAAGGCGTCACTTATCTGGATCGCAGCTCATGGACAATTACCGCCTCTTCCAGTTCGGAAGCAGTGGAACGCATGATTGATGGAGATTTGGCTACTCGCTGGTCATCTGGACAAACGCAACAGCCTGGAGACTGGCTCCATATTGATCTGGGCAGCGAGCAGATGATGGATACTCTCTTTATGAACTCCGGCAATAACTGGGGTGATTATGCCCGCGGGTACGAGGTTTACGTTTCGAAAGACGATGAGAACTGGAGTAAACCAATTGCACAGGGAACAGGATCGTCTCCGAGCTTGTCCGTCGATTTAGGGATGCGGACTGTGCGTTATATCAAAATTGTATTGACTGCTCCAGCAGACAGTTGGTGGTCCATCTCGGAACTTAAGCTCGCCCGATTTGGTAAATTGGTCCAAGCACCTGAACATCCAAATCCAGCTCCATTGCCCGATCGGTCAACTTGGATCGTGACCGCTTCCTCCACAAAAGGAACCGATATCACGGCTCATATGCTGGATGGAAAAAAAGAGACATTATGGACGAACGGGCGAAAGCAAGCGGAGGGACAATGGATCACGATTGATCTTGGGCAAACAAGTGCTTTTGATGCAGTCGAGTTGGACTCTGGGAACGCCAAGGATGACTATCCACGGCAATATCGCATTTTCGTTTCCGATGACGGGCAAAACTGGGGAACATCCATTGCTGGAGGCGAAGGAGCGTCAGGACGTCTCTCCATCACCTTCCCTGAACAACAGGCCCGTTATGTGAAGATCATGCAGACGGGTGAATCCGACCAATGGTGGTCGATCTCTGAGTTGTTCGTTCAGCACTATGGAACAGGAAAACAAAAACGTCTCCTGCCAGATGCATGGTCCGTCACAGCCTCTTCTAATGAGGAAACTGCAGCAGCGATACTGGATGGTTCGGATCAAACACGCTGGACTTCCGGTCAGACACAAACAGGCGGAGAGTGGATTCAGCTGGATCTGGGCGACTCACAGATTGTGAATCGGATTGTACTGGATAGTGCTCACAGCAGTGAGGATTATGCTCGAGGTTATGAAGTATACACTTCTCTGGATGGCACGGATTGGGGAAACGCTGTAGCTAAGGGGGAAGGAGATAATGCCGTGCTCTCCATTTCTTTCCCTACCCAGGAGGCACGATACATCAAGATAGTTCAGTCCGGAACGGATTCCCACTGGTGGTCTCTAGCAGAAATCGCGGTTTATACCGCCGACCAGACACCATGGGTACCGGATGAACAGGATGATCTGCTACCTACTGAACTGGATCGGACGTCTTGGACAGTTACTGCTTCTACGTCTGAAGACGTTAGCGCACTGCTGGATGATGATCTGAACTCACGCTGGACCTCTGCATCTGCACAACAACGAGACCAATGGATTCAGATTGATCTGGGAAGCATCCAGAATTTCAGCCGGTTAACTATGGACTCAGGTAGCAGCACCAATGACTATGCCCGCAGTTATAAAGTCTTCACTTCAACGGATGGCGAGCAATGGAATTTGGTTTCAGATGCTCTGGGTACAGATTCTGTAATCCCCGTGATGTTTACGACCCAGCAGGCACGATATGTCAAAATTGCTTTGACTTCGGATACTCCCGAGTGGTGGTGGTCTATTGCTGAATTGAGACTGTACCGTTGATACGCTGAACCAATGACTAAACTTTAAAAGATTCAAATTCGGCACATCTTATAACTAAAGATGTAAAAAAGTACAGGGACCTCAAGCCATAATCGGCAGAGATCCCTGTTTCCTTTTGTGATATATGATAGAATGCCCATCGTCAGGCTAATCATTACTTTTTGATTTTACCATCATATCCAAGCTTATAAACAGTACCTTTCTCAAAAGAAAGGAATGCAAGACCATCGCCTACTGTACCTATAAATCGATCATTTGCGTCTAAAGAACGTAGCTTGCTCTTCTTGCCTGTATAACGATTATAAATATACAAGTCACTCTTATTTTTGCCATTCTTGTCTACTGAAAAACTTCGATAATAAAACTTATTATTTATATATGCTACGGGATCAATATACTCTTTAGAGGCAAATGTTTTTTTTATATTTGCATTTAAATCGGAAAAATGACCTTTGTAGCTATAACCTCCATCTACGATCTCCAAAAAAAACATAACATTCCCATAAAATTCGTATAACTCCACACCTTTAGAAGATAAGCTCTTCAACCCTGTACCATCTAAATTCATACGATAAAACTTGTCATTATCCCTGTTTGTATAATAGATATGTCCGTTGTTTATTTTAAAATTATAAAAAGGAGATTTAGACAATATCGTTTGTTCGTTTGAACCATCTGTTTTCATTGAGCCGAAAGACAACGCATCTGGCGTTTCCGCAGTCCTTTCATCTTTAACAAAATAAATCGTATCTCCTACAGCAGTAAACCTTGCAAAATTATCCTCTTTGTTAAGTGAGGTTAATGCCGATCCATCTTTCTTAATTTTAGCCATCTGACGATTCCAAGGGTCTTGCTCATTTTCAATCAGAAAATAGATCCACTCTCCAACCCATTTTACATCTGAAACTCGCTTAGGGAATATAGACTCTGTTTTGCTTCTATTACCTGTGAATGTTGTAACGTTGATGCCCATCAAATCTCCGTCATCTTCATAACCTTCCCATACTAAAGTTTTAGCGGAATCCTCAGCCCCATATACAGGTACTACACCTAACAACATGATCACACTTAATAACGCTACCAACCATTTTCTTCTCATTCTTTTCTCCCTAAATTATGTATTTTTCTACATTAGCTATTGTAAGTTGAATTTAAAAATAGAACAATCCTTTTACTCTACATTCTGGCATCCTCTCCGTTATGAAATAACTACAGACCCTGCATGTAAATGAGGTGAGCATAATTATAAGTAAACTCAGATGAAAGAACCTATCACCATATGGCGAAAGGTTCTTTTTGTGTGTTCTAGAATTGATAAATTGTACTGTAAAAGATTTCATTAAGTGACGGTAAGGCCACCGCTTGCATATCCCGCAATCGTTGAAGCCACATCAACTCCGGCGGTTACTGATGCAGAGAAGACCATAAGCAGACGGTCACCGGCGGCTACCGGGATACTCAAACCTGTAGTCAAACCGCTGGCGATCGTGCCTAATGACAACACGCCTGTCAGTGCTGGTGCCAAAGTTACAAGGGCTCCCGGTACAGCCGTAAACGTATTATTCGGTGTAGTTGAACGGAATAATTGTGCAGTCAGTGTTATTGTAGATCCAACCAAGCTGAGTCCAGCTGTCGTACTGAAATAAGCAGCCAGTGAGGTTATCGTCCCTGCACGCGGAGCAGAGAAAGCAAAGTTCAGCAAGGTTCCAGCAGCGCCTGTGAGATCAATGATTCCTCCATTAATCGTCACTCCAGACGCATTATTACCAAAGCCAACCAAGCTGGAGGTATTCAAAAGTCCGCCCAGCACCGTAGTCAACGAAGCTGGTAACCCAGATGCATAAGGGATAATCGCTCCAGAACCTGTTGCTCCGGTCGCACCAGTCACTCCCGCCAGACCCGTTGCTCCGGTTGCGCCCGTCACTCCTGTCAGACCCGTTGCTCCGGTCGCACCCGTCACTCCTGCCAGACCCGTTGCTCCGGTCGCACCCGTCAATCCTGCCAGACCCGTTGCTCCGGTCGCACCCGTCACTCCTGCCAGACCCGTTGCTCCGGTCGCACCCGTCACTCCTGCTAGACCTGTCGCTCCGGTTGCACCCGTTACTCCTGCTAGACCTGTCGCTCCGGTCGCGCCCGTCACTCCCGCCAGACCTGTCGCTCCGGTCGCGCCCGTCACTCCCGCCAGACCTGTCGCTCCGGTCTCACCCATCACTCCTGCCAGACCTGTTGCTCCGGTCGCACCCGTTACTCCCGCTAGGCCTGTTGCTCCGGTCACACCCGTCACTCCCGCCAGACCCGTTGCTCCGGTTGCGCCAGTCACTCCTGCCAGACCCGTTGCTCCGGTCGCACCCGTCACTCCTGCCAGACCTGTCGCTCCGGTCTCACCCGTCACTCCTGCCAGACCTGTTGCTCCGGTCGCGCCCGTCACTCCTGCCAGACCCGTTGCTCCGGTCGCACCCGTCACTCCTGCCAGACCTGTCGCTCCGGTCTCACCCGTCACTCCTGCCAGACCTGTTGCTCCGGTCGCGCCCGTCACTCCTGCTAGACCTGTCGCTCCGGTTGCACCCGTTGTTCCTGTTGCTCCCGTAGATCCCCCGGTTGCTCCTGCTGGCCCCGTCGCTCCGGTTCCCCCCGTTGCACCAGTCGGACCTGTCGCCCCGGTTACTCCCTGAGCTCCAGTCACACCCGTCGCTCCCGTAGCACCGGTTGCGCCTGTGACTCCTGTCATACTCGGAGTTTCCCCCAGCAACTCAGAAGAAACTAAACGATGTGCTGTTACCAAAGAGCCTGTGCTGCTTTTTCCCCATACGGAGACTTGAAGAGGATCATTAACCGTCGCTGTAGTAGTAAACGTGAATTCAAAGGCATCCAGATTGGCAAAATAGTTGTTCGTTATCACTTGATTTGGTGCGATGTCCAAAGATTCACTGACATACAAAACTCTCAATCCGCCACTCATATAATACCCTTGTATCTGTACAGTTGAGGATGTAACTTCACTGCGGTTATCAATTCTAACCGTTACGGATTGAGTTGGTCTAACACCACTAACAGCGTTATTTTCGATCGGCCCTGTCGATAAAAAGCTCATCGCTACATTCCCTTCTTTCGAAAAAAGTATTTTCTACAGATCTTTAACTGTTTGTTCGTGCTCCACTACCCGGTGTGCATCCACCAATTGACCTGACGCATCTTTGCCCCACACTGAAATTCCGACGTCTCCCACTCGTTCATCGCTTAATCCAAACACAAATTCAAAAGCATCTAGATTTGCAAAATAATTTCGGGTCACTGCTTCATTAGGTGCAATACTGATCACTTCACTTACATACAGCGTTCTTGTTGTACTCAGCACATAACCCTGAACGGATACACTTACCGCATCTACAGCAGCCCGGCTCACCAATTTGATCGTTACCTGTTGTGTCGGTCTAACCCCGGAAACGGCATTATTTTCGATCGGTCCAGTTGATAATATAGCCATTTTCCCATCCCACCTTTTGTGAACCTCTTACTCTAGCATTACTTGACATCATGGATCACATATTAGTCATATTCATTCACTAGATCAGCGGTGTGGACCATAGACAGGGGACAGTTCACCATTATCAAGCCATAAGTGCCATTAACACCTATAACTTCATCCATACAGAGCTTGCAAATATGTATAATCCGTGTTTATTTCAACCCAAAAATGACCGTTCCTCATGAAATGAAGGAGCTACGGCCACCATTGGATACATCTTATTGATGTCACTCTTACAAATGAATAAACCTTCCACCCAACTTTTTCTTACAAATTTTGATAGAAAATGATTGTATTGTGGCAGAAATGTGATATGATATCGTCAAATACAAAAAAACATTTTTAAACAAAAATGAAAAATAATTACATAAAACGAGTCACAACTCTGTTTTTTTCTTTTTAAAACCATTCTATTGAAAGCGATTACATTACACAACAGGACAAATTATATACTTTTTCACACACAAGTTCGTACTTCCCCCACCCTATTCCTGGGTTACCGCTGTCAACTTGCTACAGTAGATAGCTATTCTCTGTACAGGTTGTATGGCTTAAGCCATAGATCACAAACATGTACGATTCAATCGATCTCTTCTTTGAAAGGAGGTGTGATAAAGAACATTTACTCATCATTCTTCTTTTTCTTCTCACTGTAGCTCCCTCATCAAACAGCTCTGTTCAACCATTCAGCGTAACACTCAATAACACTATTCCATACTAATTCAATGGAGGCGAACGTATGAAGATCCGTAAACCATTAGCTCTGCTGATGTCACTAATTTTGATTTTTTCCACTCTACCTGCCGAGTCAAGCTATGCAGCAAATAATGCTGTTGCCAAAACGCCTGTAAATGCCAATCCGCTCGTCGATCACAAATTGGGAGCTGATCCTTACGTACTCGTTCACAACAATCGGGTCTACGTATATATGACAGGGGATACCTACCTCTACAACAACGACGGATCTGTTCGCGAAAACAACTACGGCACCATCGGCAGAATCAGCGTGATCTCCTCGGCTGACATGGTGAACTGGACCGACCACGGCTACATTCCGGTAGCCGGTGCAAACAATGCCAACAATGGACAAGGCATTGCCAGATGGGCAAGCCAGTCTTGGGCACCAGCGATGGCCAAGAAAACCATCGCGGGCAAAGATAAGTTTTTCCTGTATTTCGCCAACTCGGGTGCAGGTATCGGTGTTCTGACTGCTGATTCTCCAATCGGCCCTTGGTCTGATCCACTCGGACGTGCACTTGTCACACATGGAACGCCTGGCATGTCGGGTGTAACTTGGCTCTTTGACCCGGCTGTACTTGTTGATGACGACGGCTCCGCTTATCTGTATGCAGGCGGCGGTATTCCGAACGAAAATAATGCAGCTTCCATTGCAAATCCAAAAACAGCGCGTGTCATTCGTCTTGGCGCCGATATGACCAGTGTAGTTGGTAGTGCCACGACCATTGATGCACCTTATCTGTTCGAAGATTCAGGTATTCATAAGTACAACGGCAAATATTACTATTCATATTGCATCAACTTTGCTGGAAACCATCCGGCAGCCTACCCAAAAGGTGAAATCGGATATATGGTAAGTGACAGCCCGATGGGGCCTTTCACATACAAAGGACATTTCCTCAAAAATCCGGGGGCATTCTTCGGTGTAGGCGGTAACAACCACCATGCCGTGTTCCAGTTTAATAACCAATGGTATGTCGCATATCATGCACAAACAGTGAGTAAAGCCTTCCTCGGTGATGGCAAAGGATACCGTTCTACCCACATCAACAGACTGACACATAACGCAGACGGATCGATTCAGGAAGTGCAAGGGAACATGACCGGTGTGCCTCAGACAGCTAACCTTAATCCGTATAACAGAGTGGAAGCCGAGACCATTGCTTGGCAAGCTGGCATCAATACACAGCCGACTCAAGCAAGCGGTGGACCAACCGCCAACCAAAATGTGACGAATATCAATAATGGGGACTGGGTCGCTGTTAGTAATGTGGATTTTGGTTCAACAGGTGCATCGAAATTCAAGGCCAACGTAGCTTCTACCGGAAATGGTAACATTGAACTCCGCCTTGGCAGCCCGACAGGTACTCTGATCGGCACGCTTAACGTTACTTCAACAGGTGGCATGCAGAACTGGCGTGAGCTCGAAACCAATATCACCAACACAACAGGACGTCATCATCTGTATCTGGTATTTACAGGCTCAGGTAACGGAAATCTGTTCAATCTGGATTACTGGCAGTTTACTTCCGGTTCCGGTGGTAACCCCAATCCAAATCCAAACCCTAATCCAAATCCAAACGTGACTCGCGTTGAAGCGGAAAGCATGACCCTTGCCGGTCAATATGCCGGGTTGATTAGTTCTCCTTTTAACGGTGTGGCGCTCTATGCTAACAATGATTCTGCGTCTTACAATCAATTCTTTGCTAACCCTACACATCAGTTCTCTCTTCGCGGGGCTTCTAACAACAATAGTACAGCCCGTGTTGATCTCGTTATTGGCGGGGTAACCGCTGGTTCGTTCTTTTTTACCGGAACACAGCCAACGGTACAAACTTTGCCGAACATCACACATGCCACAGGGAATCAGGAAATCAAACTGGTTGTGACCACGGATAATGGTACCTGGGATGCTTACATCGATTATCTTGAAATTTCGTAATCATTCATAATGATCTGTCGATTTTGACATTCCAGGAGGGTTAGTTATGTGGAAAAAAATCGGGTTGCTCCTGCTCACACTTCCTCTGCTGTTAACATCATTGCCATTGACCCCGCAGTCTGCCTCTGCGGCAACGTTTAACAATCCGGTCATTTATGCAGATGTGCCGGACAGCGATGTCATCCGCGTGGGCAATACCTTTTATATGACCAGTACCACCATGCATATGAACCCGGGCGTTCCTGTCATGAAGTCAACCGATCTGGTCAACTGGAGCATTGTGAACTATGTATATGACACACTTGGCAACGGTGATGTACAGAACCTGAATAACGGTCAGAACGAATACGGGCGCGGATCTTGGGCCAGTAGCCTTCGCTACAACAATGGCACCTACTACGTCGCATTCGGTTCCCTTTCCACAGGAAGAACGTACATCTATCAGACTAGTAATATCGAAACTGGACCATGGACGCCTTACACGTTGAACAGTTATTACCATGATCCCTCCCTGCTCTTTGACGGAAACCGTACGTTTCTTGTCCACGGCAGTGATAACATCAGCATCGTTGAGTTAACACCTGATGCCAAAGCTGTGAAATCCGGCGGTCTGAATCAGGTGCTGATCCCGAATGCTAGTCATATCGCTGGCTCCAATATGATTGTAAAAGCAGAAGGCGCACACATTCAGAAGATTAATGGCATGTATTACGTCTTCCTGATTGCTTGGCCATCCGGTGATGGACGAATCCAGCTCGCCTATCGTGCGAACTCATTGACAGGGCCGTATACTGGCAAAGTGGTGCTCAGAGATTCGGGCATCGCGCAAGGAGGTATCGTGGATACCGCTTCTGGTGCATGGTATGGTTTCCTGTTTCGCGACCGAGGAGCCGTTGGACGCATTCCATATCTGGTACCGGTAACCTGGTCGGATAACTGGCCCGTATTCGGGGTGAATGGCAAAGTTCCATTGACAATGAACATGCCTGTGGAAGGACAACCAGCCGCTAAAATCTTCGGTTCAGATGAGTTTAATGCGCCTTCGGGTACATCTACTCTCTCGAAATTCTGGCAATGGAATCATAATCCTGACCCGTCAAAATGGTCCTTGAGCCAGCGTCCAGGCTTCATGCGGCTGACCACAGGCAAGCTCAGCAAAAATATATTGGAGGCTCGCAATACGTTGACACAACGCACGTTTGGGCCAAAAAGTACAGGCATTACCGCCTTGGAAACGGCAGGTATGAAGGATGGCGATTATGCCGGCCTAGCCGCTTTTCAGGCCAAATATGGCTTTGTAGGCGTTAAGATGACAGGCAATACCAAGTCAATCGTAATGACAAATGCCAGTTCCGGCACGATGACAGAGGTGGCAAGTGTGCCCCTGAACCAGAATAAAATTTATCTGCGGGTCATCTGTGACTTCACCAATCAGACAGATAAAGCCTATTTTGCTTATAGTCTGAATGGAACGAACTGGACAACCATTGGCAATACGCTACAGATGTCCTATACGTTGCCACACTTTATGGGTTATCGCTTTGCATTGTTTAACTATGCAACCAAATCTACCGGAGGCTACGCTGATTTTGACTTCTTCCGTGTGGAGTAAGCGTGATGAACGTACTGCTGATCTTTAGGATCAGTACTGCGAATTGAAGTCCACTTGAAGTACAACTGTGACCTGGAATTCCGCTATATGCGGAGCCAGGTCATTTTCATTATTTTTACGGAAACATCTCACTTGAACGCTTTAATATATTGGATATACGCTTCAGCACTGTGGTTAATCTCTTCATCACTTGCCTGGAATGAGGCACCAAAGACAGCGTAATGCGGCAGTGCAGTAACGCCCACATGATTCATGCTTGCCTTGAACGGTGCAATCAGTTCTTCTACACTAAAACCTACCGGCTGTCCTTTTCCGTAATTCTCCCGCTGATCCCCGATTGTCATTGCCAGTCCCATCTGCTTTCCATGCAATCGATTGCCCTTTGATCCATAAGCCCATCCATGCGTGAATACTTCATCCAGCCATTTTTTGAGTAACGGCGGGTAACTGTACCAATAGAACGGAAACTGCAAGATAATATGATCATGTGCCTCCAGTAGCTCCTGTTCGTGAGCAATGTCGATGTTCCAGTCAGGATAAGCTTGATATAATTCGTGGATATTCACCTCATCTGGGTGCTGCTCCAGCTCCATTTTCCAGCGGCGATTCACTCTTGAAGTTGTCATATTCGGATGTGCCAGAATAACCAGTGTTTTCATTGCATGCCTTCCTCTCTCCAAAACAATTTGATTTCTTTCCTTGATATACGGATCATTATCCACCCCGTCACCCCAAAAGAAAATACACACAATGAAGTAAGATACTTACCTCAAGGTGTGTATGGACTTCTGTTTTGTAACTGTGAGAAAATAAATAGTTATCCCTGTAAATACGTATAAATACAACGAGGTGATATGAATGAAGGAATATCGTTTGGGCATTGAAGCCACACTCGAAATCATTGGCGGCAAATGGAAATCCATCATCATCTGTTTATTAATGTCCGGTGTCAAAAGAACAGGAGAATTAGAGCGCAGCATGCCCGGCATTTCTCAAAAAGTACTGATTCAACAATTACGCGAACTAGAACGCGATGGTCTTGTCACAAGACATGTTTATCAGCAAATGCCGCCCAAGGTGGAGTACAGTCTTACGGAATATGGTGTGACAGCAAATACAATTGTGGATGTGATGTGTACCTGGGGAAGAGATAATATTGCGCTCAGGCAGCAACGAGGAGAAGACATTGTTTTGTTATCTGATGAACAAACGGAGCTCTACGAATGAAGCATCTCTCATGTAACCTTCATCTCCCATATCCCTCTTATATAGTAAAATATCATTATCATTATTAATTTTGATGTAGGTTGGATTCCTCTTATACCCCACTCATTTGAAGTAACGCCTTTGCCATAGCAAACAGGACGCTGGAGTAATGAATCCCATCTGTGCCATCAGGAGGTTTTTACGTATGAAAAAATATATTGTATTTGGTGCCAGTAAAGGATTGGGAGACGCATTTGTCCGCGGGGTGCCGCAGGCAGGAGATAAAGTGTGGGTTGTATCCCGCAGCAAACCAGAAAGTCTGCAACTGGAGGACGGTGTACAGCGCGTATGGATTCAGGCCGATCTCTCGGAGCTTCAGGCTGCCAAACAGATTGCAGAGCAGCTACGCAACGAAACGTTGGATGTGCTTATTTATAACGTAGGTATTTGGGAAAAGGAAGGATTTGAGGAACACTACACCTTTGATCAGGATGAGCCTTCTGATATCCAAGAGCTGATCCATGTGAATATAACGTCCACCATTGTATGCATCCAAGCTCTACTGCCTCAGCTTCGCAAGTCTGCCGCAGGCAAGATCATTCTCATCGGCTCTACAGCAGGCCTAAGCAATGCGGGGAATACTCAGGTTTCTTTTGTTGCCTCCAAATTTGCGATCCGTGGAATTACAGAAGCATTGAGAGAACATACCCGGCGGGATCACATCGCCGTAACCTGCATTAATCCGGGAGAACTGGCAGCAGAGATCCCCTATGAAGAAGGAATGGAACGCGCACTATCCGAGTATGGCGGAACGCGCATTCCGCTTCAAGACATGGTTTCGATCGTCCGGTGTATCGTCAGCCTGTCCAATGCAGCCTGTGTGAAAGAGATTAACGTTCCTGCCCTTACGGATATCAATACGTAGTAAACAGGATTGATCTATTGTATTATATTCGCGTTTCTTCACATTAAATATTGAGATAAATGTTCGATCGCCATCGATTGTACTCTTTGTTGTTCAGGAATATGTTCATAGATAATATGTGACTTCCCCTGTTGGATCAGCTGTTCCCGTATGGCTGCAATGCGCCCTTTATTAAAGTCAATAAAGCGGAAATCCACCTGCCGAAGCCGCTCAAGCTCTGCCAGTCTAATAAATGAAGCGGCTTTGATGGCTATATTGATCTCTTTCAGCTCCAAAACTTCCAGTGCACGGGCTGTCCATAAACACTCGATATCTTGAAGCGATTTCATGTAAACCAGTTCAAGCTGTCTGAGCCGGGGCATCTGCGAGAAATCACAACATTGTTCCAGCTTCGGCAAGGATACATGCAAATACTCAAGTCCGTGCATCTGCTCTAGTCCCTGGATACTCATCAATTTCCGCACCGAGCTAAGCTTGAGCATCCGAATGGTGGACTGTGCCAGTACATCAAGCTCACTCTTTAACTCACAATGATCAAGGGACACATACTGTAGTTTCCGCAATTCTGTTAAAATCTCGAGACAGTCCACCGGGCAGTTCAGGATGACGGTCTCTAGACTTTGACATTTTCTTATCACGGTCATGCCTTTACATTTACCGTGCAGTTCAAGATACGTTAACTGTTGATAGTGCTCGATAAAACTCAGATCGATCGCTTTGGCGGGTGAATTCACTCTCAGAAATACCAGTTGCTTCAACGCTCCGAGAATTGTCAGATCCTGCACCTGTGCACAGTCCAGCTGTAAAGCGGATACATGTTTCAACTGCGCTAATCGCCCAAGAAAGCTCGATGGATACTCCGCTTTAGGATCCGCATTCGAAATATGAAGAATCAGATCATGCCTGGCTGCAAAAACGTTCATATCCAATTCGGTCAAATCCTCATACGTATCCACGCCAACACGATAATGAACCGTTGCCCTACGGCGCAAATGCTGCACCGCCTGGTTCATTTTTTCTTCATTCCATGGCATTCCCTGTATCGAAGCATGCCAAATCGAGGTCATTTGCCATCCTCCCATTCCATCTGGTTTACATCCTATCCTAACTCCATTCCATTTCATTCCATTATAAACAACCTTCCCTAAACGAACCACCCAACGATGTTCTGGCTTTTCATTAAATTTTTTTTCATTCGACAAAAATATACATAAATCTATATTATATGCCGACATATAACTCAGGAGTTGGGAACTTCTTATTAAGAATCTGGGGAGATGGAATATGTTAAAGACTTTAAAAAGGCGGGGGAAAACAGGAGCTCGTACATCCAGTATGGCGAACACACTGGCTCTTGTGCTACTCATCATTATTGTTGTCGTATTCGCTGTACTCGGAACATTCATGTTCACAAGTACACGGAACATTCTGGTTCAACAGCAGGAATCCATGCTCCAGACCAAAACACAAGCGATTGTCAGTGAGTTCGATGCCCTATTCAAGGAAAAAGGCTCACTCGTTAAACAAATGTCCACTAATAAATTATTCAGGCAATACATAGAAACAACGAAATCAGCCGCAGAAGCAGCCACTTCTACTTATGCTGCAGAAACAAGGGATACACTGGCCAAGATTGTAGAGGCAGAGCCCTCCTTCAACGATGCTTGGATTGGCGGTATGGATGGTAAAGGCTTCTGGATACAAAATGACGGGGTCGTTTCAGCACCGGATTTCGATATCCAGGCACGCCCTTACTACCAACCGGTGAAAGACACCGATGGACTTTATTTTTCTGATCCGTACATTGACATTTCGGCAGGCAAAGTACTCATGGGTATTTTTTATCCAATCAAGGATGATAACAACAACATGATCGGTTTTGCCGCAGCAGATATTCTGTTTAGTAACATCCCGAGTATTATGGAGAGTTACTCTCTGGGTAGCACCGGGTATTCCATATTGTTATCCAAGAATGGGGATATTCTGTATCATCCGGACGAGAGTAAAGTTCTGAAGGAAAATATCAAGAACACTACAGGTGATATGGGAGAAGTCGGTAAAAAAATGATCGCTGGTGAATCCGGTATACAGCTGATCAACGACAATGGGGAACGTCGTTACGTCGGGTATGCAACCAGTAAAGACACGGGATGGTCCGTAGGTCTGACGATTACGGAGAAAGAAGTTTTAGCAGAACTCAGAACATTCACCTGGATTACCCTTGGCGGTTTTGCTGCAGCTGCAATTCTTTTGGTCATTATCAGTTACATTACGCTTCGTCGTCTATTGCGCACCATCCCGCAGCTACTTAGTAAGATCAAACAGATTGAGCAAGGTGATTTAACCGTTGAACTGGATATCAAATCCAATAATGAGATTGGGCAAATTGCGACTGGCCTGAACTCCATGGTGAAGAAGATTCAAGACATGTTGAAGATTGTTGGTAATTCTGCTCAAGTGCTGAATCATTCATCCAATGACTTGCAGTCGATATCCTCCAGAACTGCTGTAACCATGAACGATACATCTACGGCGATCAATGAGATCGCGAATGCAACCAATTATCAGTCGATTGAAACGGAGAACATTTTACGTAAAACAGGCTCATTATCAAGCCAAATTGATGAAATTGCCGCTGATGCACAAGCGATGGGGTCTATGGTGCAAACCTCTGTTGATCAAAGCGGCCAAGGACTTGCGGTTGTGGAGCAACTGTCCAAATGGTCTGCGGAGAACCACAGTTCCACTCAATCCATCTCTTCCATTATTCAAGAGATCGATCAGAGCCGGAATGAGATTTCCAGTTTTGTAGATACGGTAAAACAAATTGCTTCTCAGACCAATTTGCTTGCGCTTAATGCTTCTATTGAAGCTGCACGCGCCGGGGAACATGGCCGAGGATTCGCTGTCGTTGCAGAAGAAGTTCGCAAACTGGCAGAACAAACGGCTCAAGCTACAGAGGAGATTAACAAAAAAGTAAGTGTCATTGAAGAGAAAACATCCTTGTCTGTAGAACACACGATGCGAGGAATGAAAATTGCCGAAGAGAATACCAAGTCTGTAGAAGACACCAAGCAGGTGTTCTACAACATCAATAAAGATTTGGAAGAACTGAAGCTGCGTATGGCACAGATCACGAACAGCACCTCTAGTGTGCATCAGCACAAAGATGAGATTTTTCAGGCGCTGGAGATCATCTCTTCCACTACTGAAGAGAACTCTGCCTCCACGGAAGAAGTCAGCGCGAGCACACAGGAACAACTGGAAAGTATTCAACAAGTGGCGGATCTGTCCAATCAGTTGAATCAACTATCTGCTAAACTGCAGGAAGAATTGAGTCATTTTAAAGTGGAATAAGCTGTACTCCCCTCCTGCTCTTCTCTTTTGTACGCGATCCATTTATTATTAAATACATGCGTACGAAGAGCACTGGAGGCTGATGGACTTATCATGAGATTTGCAAAACGAATGGATCACTTTAGTGAAGGCATCTTCACCAAATTGCTGGACATAAAGCGCCGCCGGCTGGACAACGGGCAACCTGTCATCGATCTTAGCGTCGGAACACCCAATATCCCGCCGGCTCCGCACATTATGAAAGCACTCGGTGAAGCCGCCGCTGATCCGGCCAATTACATCTATGCTGTAAACGACCAGAAGGAACTTCTTCAGGCGGCAAGTGACTGGTACAGGCAGCGATATCAAGTCGAGTTGAACCCGGAGACAGAAATCTGCTCGCTACTCGGCTCGCAGGAAGGACTTGCGCACATCTCTCTCTCGATTGTCGATGAAGGTGATCTGGTTCTTGTACCTGATCCTTGTTATCCGGTGTTTGCAGATGGCCCCCTTCTGGCTGGGGCTGAGTTATATTATATGCCGCAAAAAGAGGAACACAACTATGTTATCCAATTGCAAGACATCCCTGAGGCAATAGCCGAACGGGCTAAGTTCATGCTTGTATCGTATCCGAACAATCCAACAACAGCGATGGCTCCAGATTCTTTTTATGAGGATTTGATCGCTTTTGCCAAGAAATACGATATTATCGTATTGCATGATAACGCGTATAGCGAGCTTGTGTTTGACCAACAAACATGCGGTAGTTTTCTGGCCTTTCCCGGTGCCATGGATGTAGGCATTGAATTCAACTCCCTGTCCAAAACGTATGGGCTAGCTGGAGCACGAATCGGTTTTTGTATGGGGAATTCGGCAGTTGTTTCCATGCTTAAAAAGCTGAAATCCAATATGGATTACGGCATGTTTATCCCGATTCAGAAGGCAGCAATAGCGGCCATTTCAGGTGACCAAAGTGATGTAGCGCGAGTAAGATCCATCTATGAAGAACGACGGGACATGCTCTGCGAAGGTTTTGCCAAATTAGGATGGCCGATCAGCAAACCCGAAGCTACAATGTTCATCTGGACACGAATCCCGGCACATTATGACACCTCAGAGCAATTTGCCACCGATCTCGTCACACGGGCAGGTGTCATTGTTACACCAGGCAGTGCCTTTGGTCCTTCAGGTGAAGGATACGTCAGACTTGCTCTCGTTCAGGATATGGATCAACTGCAACAAGCTCTTCACTACGTAGAAGCGAGCGGTATGTTGATTCCTGAAGAGTTAAGCAGGTAGATTGTAGTTTTTAGGATGTAGTGTGGCATGTAATACAGATTTGTTTTGAAACAAAAGTAAAAGCACCAAACCCTTCTGATTCGGGTTTGGTGCTTTTTTACTTCAACCTTTACTTCACTGCTTTGCGCCAGTTCGATCGGTACATCAAATACAGGAAGTAAGGTGTACCGATGATCGCAATGAGAATGCCTGACGGTATTTCCGTTGGAGCCATTACCGTTCTGCCAATCGTATCTGCGAGCACCAGCATCACGGCTCCAGCCAGCGCGGACAGAAACATCGACTGTCTCAGTTTATGTCCTGTCAGCAGCCGAACCATATGTGGTGCAATCAGGCCGATAAATCCAACTGTTCCAACACAAGCGACCGCACCAGCCGCGAGCAGTACTCCTACAGTCATTGCCAGTAAGCGAGTACGACGTACATTCATCCCAAGCCCGGAAGCACTATTGTCGTCAAAGACCAGCAGTTCAAACTTGCGAGCAAGCCACCAGGCCACTGGCACCAAAATGAGCAGGAATATACCGATCACTTTGACCTGGTCCCATGTACGGGCATACGTGCTGCCTGTCAGCCAGATATAACCACTGCTACCGTACACGGCACCGCGTACAATTAGAATCTGTATACCTGCGCCAGCAATAGCCGACATGGCAATGCCCAGCAATACAACGGCGGAAGGATTCAATCCTTTTTTCCAAGAAAGCGAGAATACAACCGCAGCCGCAATAGCGGCACCTGCAATGGCTGCAAGAGGCAACACATACATTGGCAGTCCAGGCCATAGAATGAACACCATCATGGCACCAAGTCCCGCGCCGGAAGATACACCTACAATCGATGCATCAGCAAGTGGATTACGTACAGCCATCTGGATCAACACCCCGCTGATGGCGAGAGCCGCCCCTGCTCCTGCAGCCACCAAGGTACGAGGGATTCGAAGCTGTACAATTCCAGAGAATAACCCATCCGACTGAAATAAACTCGGTAGCAGGTCGGCTAGTGGAATACGCATTCCACCGAACATCGTACTGAGCAGCAGCAATATAATCGTAATGGCAGAAAACAGAATAGCGATAGGCGTGAAGGCAAAACGCCGTACTCGCCCACCCGTACTCATCGATGTCGTCATGCCAGCACCATTTCCTGCTTTCATGCGAGTTAGCACGAGCCAGATCAGCCATGGTGCACCAATAATCGCCATCACAGCACCGGTTGGCAATTCCATACTGGAGTTATGTATCATCTTGGCAAGGACATCTGCCCCCACCAGCAACGCTGCCCCCCAGATGAATACACCTGGAATCAAGAACTTATTGGAGCGAACACCACTCAAACGAACCAGATGTGGAGCAACCAGACCTACGAAGCCAATCGGTCCAATGACACTGACGATCACGGCAGCCAGAATAACGGCAATGATCAGCCCACCTGTACGAGCAAGTCCAACTCTCTGACCCAAAGAAGAGGCGGTTGATTCATCCAACTCCAACATATCCCACTGTTTGGACAGAATAAGCGCAAGCAGCGTTACTCCCGTAACCCAAGGCCAGACATAGTTCACACCTGTCCAATCATTCTGGACTAGGGTCCCTGAACCCCATAGGAATAAGCCCTGAGTTTCCATTGAGAAAAAAATATGCAAGGCACTTGTAAATGAACCTAGCACCATGGACACGATCATACCCGATAACGCTAGTCGTACCGGCGTTGACGTACGTCCACCGCCCATAAAATAAGCTGCGAAAGCTGCAAGCAGACCTCCCATGGCGGCAAAAAGAAACGGGGACTGGCTGAGTATATTTGGAAATAGAATAACCCCAAGCACTACAACAAAATACGCTCCGGCATTAATCCCGAGTGTATCCGAAGCCGCAAGCGGGTTACGAGTGATCGTCTGTAGCAATGCACCGGCAACTGCCAGTGCACCTCCTGCAAGAATACCAATTACGGTGCGCGGCATACGCAGATCCCATACCATGTTATGTTCGAGTGTGTCTTGTCTGTTTGTAAGCGCGCCCCAAACGTCATGCAACGAAATTGCTGCCTCACCATAACACAGACTTACAAAAAAAAGCACGATAAGGGCGGTTAGACCGCCCCCATAGATGCTTATCATTCGCCAGTTCGTGGCTGGCTTCGTTCCTTGTTGAGTCAGACTCATTTGGTAATCGCCTCAACCACGCCGTCTACCAATACCTTGGAAGAAATCGGGCCGCCAAATGTCCATGTCGTACTTCCCAGTTGATAGATGCGCTTTTCCTTCACAAAGTTCAGACCTTTCCAAACGGAATTATCTTTCATCGCTGTACCAAATACATCATCGTCTGGCTGTGTAATATAGATAAAATTGCTATCTTGCACTGTCGATAAAGATTCAATCCCGACTGTAGAGAAACCGTAGTTTTCAAGTTTATCCGGCTGCCAGTCATTCACCATGCCAATTTTGTTCAACGTACCCACTACAACCGAGTTGTCACTGAACATGCGCAGGGAAGCTGCATTTTGATACGTGAATGCCTGTGTTAGTGCAAAGTGGAAGTTTTCTTTCCCGGCAGCTGCCAGCTTTTCTTTCGCTTCCACATAATGCTGATCCAAGTTGCTGAGCACTTCTTTTGCTTTATCTTCTTTGCCCAAAGCAGTTGCAATCGTATTAAAAATGGTCGTCATCTTGTCATAGTTATAACCATCACCGTTATATGGATCAAACTCCAGTGTTGGAGCAATAGCTTTCAACTGTTCATACACATTCGAATTGTTGTCTGCGTTGGCGATGATGAGATCCGGCTTGAGTGCTGCAATAGCCTCCATATTCGGCTCGCTACGTGTTCCAATATCCGTAACACTGTCATCCAGAGCAGCTTGGTCCGTTACGTACACTTTATAGTTGGCATTATCTGCATTACCTACAGGCTGAACTCCTAGAGCAACAACATCCTCCGTATATGTCCATTCCAATGTCACGACACGTTTAGCCGGCTTGTCCAATGTAAATTCCCCACGATTATCTTGGACAGTAACCGGTCCAGCAGACTCTTCAGCAGGAGCACCGCCCGAAACCGTATTTTTAGTTGGTTCTGTTGTTGTGGCATTTTTACCACATCCCGCCAGAACTAAAACAAATGCCATCATGATGAATAGTGCATGTAACCCTTTTCTCATATCTCTAATCTCCTCTATGTTTGTATGTATTTATATGATAACAATTATCATTATCACCCATGCTATTCTTTTTTGTCAACGTTGCCTCATAATTTTCACATTCTTTAATGACATCAGAAAAAGGAAAGACATGCCCTGTAGGCCAGCCTTTCCTTGTCTTTATCGTATCTTTATAACATTAGTTCTTATGTTGATCTGCCTATTCTTGGCTTGATACTTGTTCGGGTTGAACCTCAGCTTAGATTAACTGCATTGTCGTAATGCAGGTCTGATCCGTTTTGTATGTAGATAATTGTGTTTCAGCCACCTTTCCGCCGTGAACAATACGGATTGAATACGTTCTATCACGTGGTACCCACAAATCCATAAATCCATTGGCACCAGACTTCAACACTTCATCTTTCATCAAGGTGTTGCCTTCGGAATCATGTATCGTCACACGGAATGGTTCATTTGCCATCTCTCCTTGGCAACCCGTTAAACTATGAATCTCACAAGGATGCGTCTGCTCTACATAAGGAGCAATGGAGAGGAAAAACTCATCTTCGGGCAAATCGTAGGACGTTTCCTGGTTTCCTGAATCTGTCACGGTTAACGTTGTCGCACTGATTGAAGCAGACTGCGGTGTTTCTCGGCCTGTACTGATATCTTCAACCAGCTTTCGGATATCCGGTGCATCCGCCTGTTCGGTCTTCTTTTGGCCTGCCGTATTGGCGATCAAGTATGTTCCGAGTACGATTACAAGTGCCACACTGGCAATAATCCATAACGATTTTTTCATTTGGCAACTCCTTTCTTATTGCTTTAATTATATAAGAAAAGGAGATATCCCGGACGAATTCAACAGATCATTTCACCATATATTCACATTTTTGGTTCTTTGATTGAGCCATCTTGAAATAATTATATCATGTAATTACAGCTTGATCTCGTATTCGCAATGTTCATGACCGCTTACGTTACACTTGGTTTCTTTTACTGTCACTCTTCGTTTCATCATCTTGGTAAGTGCCCCTTCGAGAATTGCCCCCTCCAGATCACATACCATTTTCTCATCTTCAAGTGTAGGCAGTCCTTTACAGAAACAGTCATCCACGGCAACAATGATCTTATGCTCATTTCTTTCTATTACCCGGGGAATACCAATCCGCAGTTCTTCAAACATTTGCAATAATTCCTCGACCGTATGTACAGGCAGATTCTCTCCAATTTTACGTCCAATGGTAAGTGTGGTGCCTTTGCCGCCCATCGGCAAACCCTGATTTAATCCAATTAACCGAATCGTGCGAAACAGTTCCAGCGGCACCATATTTCCCAACTTATCACGATTCATCTTTCTCATATCCTCAAATGTATATTCCAACATCGTTGCGACCTCCCATGGATGATTTATAATTCCATAATGACAGAAAAATATTTCCCTTTCCTTGATTCCAATCAATAAAACAGGCGATTCGCCTAATCTTGCAATCCCGCATTTAACTGGCCAATATAACTTGAAACACAACAAAAAAAACTTGCCAGCCACACCAAGAACTTCTCGGGTGGCTGGCAAGGATATTGACTTTCTTCCTATGAATCTCGCACTCTCTCCTATTCCTGACAGATACATTGGCCTGTCTATCTGTTGGTAATAGCTTTGTTTTTCTCAAAGAACCGGACATTATGAGAAGACACACCCGCCATATCGGATGCCGCAGGTTCCAGATACATCTTGGCACTGTTAACTGCAAGCACTGCATCATTAAAGGCCCCTGCGATCAGCCGCACTTTGCTTCCATAAGTGATAAAGTCACCGGCTCCAAAGACACCTGGAATGCTCGTACGCATGCGCGCATCAACACTCACCCCATAATCTTCACGTTCGAGTCCCCACTGTACAAGATTGCCGAAGTCGCGATCATACCCATGACTCACGATAACTTCATCCATGTCGAGCTGTTTGAATTCCCCGGTCTCCATATGTTTAAGTTCAACACGGTTTATTCGGTCACCCGCACCATACAAGTGAGAGATCCCATAAGGAGTTAAGACCTGAGCATGAGCTTTCATCTGGGCGACTGGCGTTTCATGTGCAGTGAACTCATGCCGCCGGTGTACCACAATTACTTCATTTGCAATTTTGGCTATTTCATTAGCCCAATCAATAGCAGAATCACCACCTCCCGAGATCAGAACCCGTTTGCCAACAAAACGGGAAACGTCTGTAACCGTGTAATGCAGATTGGTCAGTTCATATCGGCTCACACCCTCAATGTCCAGCTTTTGGACCTGTGTCATTCCCCGTCCTGCACATAAAAGGATGGTGCGTGTGTAATGCTGCTCTCCCGTCTTGGTTGTCAGCACAAATACTCCATCTTCACGCCGATGCATCTGATCAATCTGTTGACCGAATACAATAGTGGGATCGAATGTTCTCGCTTGTACCTCCAATGATTCAATCAACTTCTCACAACGTACAGGCTCGATTCCCCCCACGTCCCAGATCAACTTTTCTGGATAGGTACGCATAAATCCGCCGAGTTCCTGTTTGGCTTCAATGATTTTAGTACGCATAGCTCTCATTCCGCTGTAGAATGCAGAGTACATTCCAGCAGGCCCACCGCCTACGATTGTGATATCATAAATGTCCAGTTGCTTCTCAGTATTCATTAAGGCACCAACTTTCCAACAACATAGTCCATTAATTTAACTGAACCTATCGGACCCACACCGGATACAAATTCACTGGTTTTCAGTGGGAAAACATGATCATTCTTTACTGCCTTCAGATTCGCCCACACCTGGCTTGCTTTCAGATCTTCCATGGATTTCTTCGTGTCATAACCTACGAGGGTTCTGTCTTCCAGGAAGATATAATCCGGATTCAACTCAGGCAAAAATTCCAAAGAGAACTGACTGAACCAATCTGTAGAGTCTTTAATGGCCTCCGGACTGTTTAAACCGAGGGTTTCATAGAAAAAGACACTGCTGCTTCCCCCTTTGGGACCCATGAAACGGTAACGATTGTGTTCCACACGCAGGACTAATACCGTCTTGTCCCCCAGAGCAGTTGCAATCTTATCTTTGGCCTGTGCAGCCTTCTCTTCAAATTCGGCCAGTACCTTAGCAGATTCCTCAGTCTTGTCGAAGATGGCCGCTAATTTTGGCATCGCCCGCTCCATTTCACTATTGGCATCCAGTGCCACAGTCGGAGCGATTTTGGATAATTCGTCGTATACGCCCTGTTCCATACCCTCGCCGGCTGTAAGAATCATATCCGGAGATAATGCAAGCAACTGCTCATAATTGTATTGATATTGTTCTACTTCTATCGTCTGAACACCGTGTTCTTTAAAATAGGCGGGTCGATATTCCGCTTCTACTTCTGGCGTGTACAATACGATCTGTGGTGTAACTCCCATCTCAATTAAATACTCGGCATAGATCGAATCAAACACAACCAGATTTTGAGGATGGGCAGGGATGGTCACCTCTCCAAACTGATCCTTCACCACTTTGGTTTCACTGTTATTCGGTTCAACTTTTGTTGTACTTGTTGCTTCCTCACTCTGAGTTCCTGATATACCTGCTGTTGTCTCCTCTTTGGTTCCGCTGGAACATGCCGCCAGCAAAATGCAGATCACCACCAGCATGATACCAAATCCTCTAAAACTTCGTAACATGATATGCTTCGCCCCTTATATGTATTGATAATGATAATTATTATCAAATATTATCAAATAAGAAGTGTTGCATCCATAGCTTATCGTGCGTATTCAGATGGATTATTGTGCTCATTCTGATACGGTATCTACCAGATTGCTGATCATCTGATTTAGAATCAAATTTTGTCCCGTGATGCCATGACCGTCGACCCATAGATGAGTATCTATGTAGAATACCCGCTTGTTTTTTACCGCTTTTAGTTCATTCCATTGAGAACTCTCCAGCAGTTTTCTCATATTCTCGTCCGCACTGAAATGTTGCATCATTCGTTTCTCAACAAACAGATAATCCGGATTGGCCTGTACCAACAAGTCAAGTGAGCAAGGATTGAACCAGGCTGTACCTTGTTCCAGTGCTTGCGGAATTGCTAATCCAAGCTGATTATATATCAACTGTGATATTCCGTATGAGTGCCCACCCAAATAACGGTAACCAAAAGCTTCTACCCTTAGCAGCATAACTGTCGAGGCGGATTGAATGATGGGTTGCAACTTCTGTTGCGCTACGCTAAGTTGTTGTTTCAATTGTAACTGGATTCCTTGGGCTGTTTCATCCTTATGGAACCAAGCTGCCAATTGATAGAGCAAAGGCTCTATGTTCTGATGAAGTCCTGTCAAAAGTGGTGCAATTGTGCGCAGTTTTCTTTTCATCTCTTCTGTCATACTATTGCCCACAATAATCTCTGGTTGGACTTGCCTTACAAGTTCCAGATCCATATCATATTGCGTAACCTCAAGCAGTCTCACCCCATGCACAATAAATTGCTCACGTTGATGTGGAGACAACAGGATCTCAGTGACCATAACGGCATATGGAATAACACCCAGATGAATCATCATCTCTGCACAGATTGGGGAAAGCACTACTATTCTACGATGCTTCAAATGTTGTCTATATTGTTTCGGTGATTCCCCTGTCAGTTGTTTGAAGCGACGACTGAAATAATGAGCATCCTCAAACCCGGACTTTTTAGCAATATCCTGTGAGGTGGCTGAAGTTAATAATAGTTCTTCCTGAGCACGATAGATGCGATAATGAGCCAGATAATCTAAAGGCGGCTTACCATATTGTTCATTGAATTTTCGGGAATAGTGCCACGGCGTAATGCCTGCGATCTGCGCCAACTGTCCCCTCGTAATCACCTGATCATAATGCTCCCGCATATAATCGACGGAACGGAGTATACCATCTTCCGGTCTCAGTTCGTTATCCCGCTTTTGCTGATAGAGATTATTCAACAGCTCATATAACAAGTGCTGATTTCCAACCCATAGCGCCCTCCCCTCACCCGTGTTTTCTTCACTCATATGCTGAATAATGCTAGCCAGACTTCCCCCTGGAAGTTGCACTTTCTTATAGGCTTCCCCCGAAGGTACATGCCAATCGTACTTCTCTACTTCTCTTCCTTCCTCAAATACAGCGTAAGTATCAAACTGAACATGCCATCCTGCCAGATCCATATCGCCTCCGTCAATGACCTCCAGAACCGATTTCTCTTCAAGCGCAATTAATTCTCCAAAGGAGGCGTGAACACGTTGGCCATTAATACTCCATGTCGCTTTGCCATCCAGAATAAATATCAGGCTGTGACTGGCAAAGTAATGCCGCTCCCCGGTGGATATCCATGTATTGTTTAATGCCTTGGTTGACCTCCACTGAGCAATCCATTCCATATTCTGAGGCATATCCTTATCCTTTCACGATCATACTCCTGAAAAAAGCCTACACGCATGCAGGCCCATTCCTGATCCAACTATTCTATTCGTCATGCTCCCATACACACATCCAACGTTTGAACTCATCCTACCTGAATCGCAATCGCTGTGCAATCCTATGCCGGAATTGGTTCACAACGTCAAAAAAAGCCGTGCAGGAAGCACGACTCTTTTATCCAATCTAACTCATATAGCTAGGTTTAATTAAGACAAAGCCAGCATTGCGTTCATATCTTCTTCTGCTGTTGTGATCAGTTTCAGACCAAACATGTCTACGAGCACATCCAGTACACCTTCTGAAATAAATTCAGGCGGTTTAGGCCCGATCCGGATATCCTGAATGCCAAGGCTGAACAGGCCAAGCAGAATGGCTACCGCTTTTTGCTCAAACCATGACAGCACAATGCTTACAGGAAGCTCGTTCACCGTGCAGCCAAAAGCATCGGCCAAAGCCATTGCGATTTTCACAGTTGAACCGGAGTTGTTGCATTGACCCAAGTCGATATAGCGCGGAATGCCCGTGTCTCCCACCGTACCGTAGTCCACATCATTGAAACGGAACTTGCCGCAAGAGGTAGTGAGAATGACCGTATCATTCGGTAGCGACGTAGCGAGTTCACGGTAATAGTTACCGCCCTTACCCGGTGCGTCACAGCCTGCAATGACAAAGAAACGACGGATATGTCCGTCTTTGACGGCCTGGATAATCTCGGGTGCAAGTCCAATCACGGTCTCATGATGATAACCTGTCGTTAATACTTGCTCGGATTGGATGTTCGCTACTGGCAGTGCCAACGCTCGCTCAATAAGAGGTGAGAAATTCTCGCCTTCAATTTTCGTTACTCCTTCGAGACCAGCTACTTCATAAGAGAAGAATCGATCGGCATATGTGCCTTTGATCGGCATAACGCAGTTGGTTGTTGCCAGAATCGCACCCGGGAATTCCTCAAACAGTCTGCGTTGATCGTACCAGGCTTTACCGATATTCCCTTTAAGATGAGCATATTTCTTTAATGCCGGATAACCATGCGCAGGCAGCATTTCGGAATGCGTGTAGATGTTGATGCCTTTGCCTTCTGTCTGACGCAGTAATTCTTCGAGGGCGTACAGATTGTGACCCGTCACGACGATACAATGACCTTCAATCTGATTTTGACTCACCGTGATTGGCTGTGGAATACCAAATCGATCGGTATGCGCACGATCCAATACATCCATGATTCGAATAGCAGCATTACCGACTTTCATCGCCATCTCTAAATGTTCCTGCTGATTAAAGTTTGAGTTCGTAAGTGTCATATATAAAGCTTCGTGTGTGATCCGATCCACCTCAGGATCGGTATAACCAAGCTGCCGTGCGTGTGTTGCGTAAGCCGCAATCCCTTTCAGTGCAAAGATCATCGTATCCTGCAAGCTGGCAATCGTTTCATTTTTACCACATACCCCAATTACTTTACATCCACCACTCGGTGTCTGTTCACATTGATAACAAAACATATTAATTCCCTCCAAACCAATTTAACTCCTTGTTATGAAATAGCGTAACAGAGCTGGAGGCAGACAATTGTGATATTACACACAGTTTTTCAAACTAACACCCATATTCTCCCTTTTTGAACTTATCTAAGACGATCATCCAACCAATTACCAGTATCGCGACATACTTTAAATCGAGAACAACCTGGCCTCGCGGTCAGAATTGCTCTATATGCAAAGGGGAGATGTGCTATGCTTCGACCATTACCAATCTTGCAGAGGTATCCAAGGCTTACTGTGTACAGTCAGGAGAATTTCAGAGGTTTACGAAGAGTTTATCGCGGTAACTTGGGTATTGCAGATCTGGATGCCGTGCTGACAGGCATTGAAAGTTTGAGATTCTTCTCTACCAATCCCAATGCGACGCTTGTTTTGTTTGATCGGTCACGTTTCCGTGATAATTTTGTAATTCTCCGGGGAAATCGCAGTATCCGTGAACTGGATGATTTCCTAAGAAGAGGGGATGTTGAATCCTTGATCGCATCTAACCAGCGGTTAACGGCAGCCCAAGTTCGAAGAATTCAGCGTACAGGCCAACTGCCTCCGGGCTACCGTTTGATTTAAAAGCAACGAATGCTCCTGCTGTAAAATTAAAACTTTCATCCCAGTGATGCTGTCTCTACGCATAAGTATCACTGGAATTATGAATAATGACATTGACAGCTAACGCTGTTCAAGCCTATCCTCCAACTACATATCCAATGTTGAAAAAATAACATCAATAGGCGATTCTAGTTTTTGTCCGATCGGGTAATACACATATAAATCACATGCCGAGGAGCTGGTCGATTGCAACATTACAGGCGCAGTGCAGACGAAGTATTGCAGGAGTTACAGAGTTCCGAGAGAGGTCTTTCCACATCCGAAGCAACGAAGAGATTAGAATCCGCAGGATATAACGAGTTAAAAGGAAAAGATGCAACACCGATCTGGAAACTGTTCCTTGAAAATTTTAAAGATCCGATGGTCATCGTGCTACTCATCGCAGCTGCTGTACAAGTTGTGCTTGGGCATCTGATCGAATCCTTGATCATCTTTCTCGTCATTCTGCTTAACGCTATCATTAGCGTGGTGCAGACCAAGAAAGCGGAAAGCTCACTAGATGCCCTTCGCCAGATGTCAGCCCCCGAGGCCAAGGTCATTCGAGATGGTCAGAAGCAGACGCTTCCTGCGCGGGAGCTCGTTCCCGGCGACATCATATTGCTTGATGCAGGGGATTACGTACCGGCAGACGGGCGTATTCTGGAATCCGGCAGTCTCAAAATCAACGAAGGCATGCTGACTGGTGAATCCGAAGCTGCAGAAAAACATGCGGATGTGATTCCGGAAGAGGCTGGAATTGGGGATCGGCGCAATATGGCATTCAGTGGATCGCTAGTTGTATATGGTCGCGGCACGATTGTCATTACAGGTACGGCACTAAAAACCGAAATCGGTAAAATCGCTGAATTGATTGAAAATGCGGAGGCGAAGGAAACACCACTGCAACGCAAACTGGAATCATTCAGCAAAAAACTGGGCTTTTTCATTCTTGGGCTGTCGATTCTTATTTTTGCCATTGAAGCAGGACGGGTGTGGCTGACGGAAGGCACCGAAAATATAGGACCATCGCTGATCAATGCGCTGATGTTTGCTGTAGCCGTCGCTGTGGCCGCCATACCTGAAGCTCTCTCGTCCATCGTCACCATTGTACTCTCTCTTGGTACCAGCAAGATGGCCAAGCAACATGCGATTATTCGCAGATTGCCCGCGGTGGAAGCGTTGGGATCGGCCAGCATTATTTGCACGGATAAAACCGGTACACTCACTCAGAATAAAATGACCGTTGTGGATTATTACATTCCTCATGGTACAAAAGACGAGTTTCCCGATGATCCTGCCGAATGGTCGGAAGAAGAACGTCGGTTGTTACATATTGCCGTACTTTGCAATGATTCGAACATCAACCAGGAGGGCAAGGAGCTTGGTGATCCCACCGAAGTTGCACTCATTGCGTTTAGCAACAGCGTGAACAAGGATTACAACGAAATCCGGGATCAGTTTCCACGGGAAGCCGAACTTCCTTTTGACTCGGATCGCAAGCTCATGAGCACGGTGCATACCTTTGAGGGACAGACTGCTTTGCTGACCAAAGGTGGCCCGGATGTGTTGTTCAGTCGCTGCAGTCATGTATTTATCCATGGTGAAGTACAACCGTTGACTCCTGAGATTCGTACTCAATTCGAAGAAAAAAATGAGGCCTTCTCCAAACGCGCTTTCCGGGTGCTAGCCTACGCTTACAAACGTTTCGATGACAAAAAAGAGGTCACTCCCGAAGACGAATCCGATCTGACATTAGTCGGCCTGACAGCCATGATTGATCCACCGCGTGAAGCGGTTTATGGCTCGATTGAGGAGTCGAAAAAAGCAGGCATTCGCACCATTATGATCACGGGTGACCACAAAACTACAGCTCAGGCTATTGGTATTGATATCGGACTGGCAAACAAAGATGATCTCGCGATCACCGGTGCCGAGCTGGATAAGATGACGGATGAAGAGCTGGATGGGCAGCTGGAGCATATCTCCGTCTATGCACGGGTATCCCCCGAAAATAAAATTCGGATCGTGCGTGCATGGCAGCGCAAAGGTAAAGTTGCAGCCATGACCGGAGATGGCGTCAACGATGCTCCTGCACTGAAACAGGCCGATATCGGCGTAGCCATGGGAAGTGGAACGGATGTCGCCAAAGATGCGGCGGCGATGATCCTGACTGACGATAATTTTGTATCCATTGTGAATGCGGTCAGCGTTGGACGGATGGTGTTTGATAATATTAAAAAGGCTATCGCCTATCTGTTCGCCGGTAATCTTGGCGCCATTATCGCCATCCTCTTCGCACTGGTTGTCGGCTGGGTCAATCCATTCACAGCGCTACAGCTGCTGTTTATTAACCTGGTTAACGACTCCTTGCCAGCTATTGCACTCGGCACGGAGAAAGCCGAACCGGATGTGATGCGACGCAAGCCGCGTGACATTAACGAGGGCATTTTTGCAGGCGGAACGTTGCAGGCTGTTATCACCCGCGGGTTGCTCATCGGCGTTGCCGTAATTGTGTCGCAATATATCGGTCTCGGTATCTCGGAAGAGATGAGTGTTGCGATGGCGTTTACTACACTGATTCTGGCGCGCAGTCTGCAAACCTTCGCGGCACGTTCCAACACCCAGACCATCTTCCAGGTTGGCTTCCTGACCAACAAGCTCGTGCTTGGTTCGATTGTGGTCTGTCTCTGCCTCTATGGCATTACACTGATTCCGGGTGTTCGCAGCATCTTTGCCATTCCTGACACCTTCGGCTGGGATGAGCTCCTGATCGCAGGTGGGCTTGCGCTCGGCGCGGTTATCCTGATGGATATCATCAAATGGATTCGCAATCGCGGCAAACAAACCGCGGCGGCTTAGTTGATACACGATGTACCGATGTACATCGTTGTAAGCTTTTATAGATTGGATAAACAAACAGCGCCCCTTTTTGGAAGGGCGCCTGTTTGTTTATCCGGGTTATTTTTTCATACCATAGATAGATTGTTTGGTGCTTCTTGGATCTTGTTTCTTGCTACTTGCTACTTGCTACTATTCCTGTACCTTCTACTAACCCTGCTTGATGCCAAAGGCAATCCATCGTCCATCGATATCCTCGATCACAAATTCTTTGTTATTATAATCAGAATGATGGCAGGAACGAACAATCGTTACACCCGCATCGATCAACTCTTGTTCGAGCTCTTCCTGCTGTTTCGTAATGAAATAGGCATCGTATCCGTAGCCATACAGTTCTCTATTCGGAATCACCTTTTGTCCATTACTTTGGGTTAAAATAATCTCGGTAGAATCACGGTACAGACAGACATGCGGCTCTGCAACATCCAAGTATTCAACGACACGAAATTTTAATTTTTCTTCATAAAATGCAGCCGTTCTCCTCATATCAAGGGTTGGGAACACACTGTGAGACTCTAATAATTCTGGCTTCATAATACTAATCTCCTTCATCCTAATTGTTCTTAAACCTGATTACGCCTGTTATGTAGTCACTCGAATAACTATGACACTATTGCCATATTAACATTGGAGGTGTAAAATAGAATATTGTTTTGTCTCCATCGTATGTAATACTAATGTCAAAGTCTGTTCATATCATACAATAACTTCATACAAGACAGGAATGGTTACGTGAAAGAAAAAATTGTAATGCCACTCTGGACATGTTGTCTGTTCATCGTGGTCATGAACACAACCATGTTTAATGTTTCGTTGCCTGTCATTATCCGTGATCTTCAGATCACTTCTGACCTGGGCTCCTGGGTTATCTCCAGTTATTCTATCGGATATGCCTTGTCTACCGTAATTTACAGCCGCTTGTCTGACCGAATTCCGGTACGTAAGCTGGTCACCGTTGGGCTCTTGATTCTCGGTTGCTCGTCCGTACTTGGTCTGTTCGCACATAACTTTGCCTTGTTGCTCACGACGCGTATTCTGCAATCCGCAGGGGCAGGGGTTATGGCTGGCCTAGGTCTCGTCATTGCAAGCCGTTACATTCCGGTGGAACGACGCGGTGCAGCTCTGGCTCTCATCTCATCAGGTAGCGCGATGGCTTTTGGTCTTGGCCCCATTGTTGGCGGACTGATCAGCGAGTACATGGGCTGGAACGGATTGTTTGCGATTACGGTGCTAGTGCTACTGGCCCTGCCGGTATTGCTCTATTTTTTACCACGGGAGACCGTGAACAAAGAACAGCCATTTGACCTTACAGGCGCACTACTAACCATTGTTAATGCAACCACCTTGCTGGTAGCCATCACACAGCGGTCATGGATATGGCTTGGCATCGGCATAGTCTCTCTGGCTACTCATATTCTGTATATTCGCAAAGCAAGGTTGCCTTTTGTGAACCCACAGGTATTTAGAACGCCGGGTTTCACTCGGCTTATTCTCATTGGTTTCTGCATACTCGTGGTTAATCTCGGAAACCTGTTCCTTATGCCGTTAGTGCTTGCGGATCTGTACCATCGCTCTGCTCTTGCCATCGGTTTGCTCATTGCCCCCGGAGCGATCATCTCGGCATTTTGTACCCGTTATGTCGGTCGCTGGATAGATCGGTATGGCAATATGCGGTTTATGCTGATTGGGCAGTGTATGCTGGCGGCAGTTCTGGTGTTGTTTATGCTTGGACTTGACCAGTCTGCCCTGATCATTACAGGCGGTTACGTGTTCTTCTCGCCAGCACTATCAGCCTCCATGGCCTCCCTGAATAACGAAGCTTCACGTGTACTGCCTAGAAACCAGATTGGTTCTGGCATGGGCTTGTTGCAGCTGATCCAGTTCTTTGGTGGTTCGGTGTCTGTAGCCGTGTGTGGTTTGCTTCTGCACGCCATACCCGGAGTAACGCTACAAGAAGCTTATCATGTGGTATATGGCTGCCTGCTGGTCGTATGTCTCATTTCGCTTGGACTGACGTTATGGCATAGTAAAGCTACTTCAGTTTCTAATCGTGATTTAACCTCTGTACCCTCGGGTCGCTAATGAAGCGTGCTCCTGTCGTCGGAGTGTACCGCTAAAATTACAAGTTCAACTTATGTAAAAAAGGCTCGCACCTGTTTGCGAGCCTTTTGCTTATTTTGCTTATTTTGCTTTCTCTAATACAAACCCTACGCTTGTGATGACCGTACCTGGAGAAGGGCCGCAAATGACTGGAAATGAGCAGCAAGCAGCTTCACATTTTCCTCCATCAACTGCTGTGCCTCTTCCATCGTCTCGGCTTCACTCTCCGCATCTTCACGCACCATCGCCAGTTCATGTTCCATCACCAGCACGGAGGGCACCTCTTCGTTCTCACGATAATCGAGCAAATAGTTGTTGCCGCTGCTGACACTCCACGCAATCGGAATAATTCGCCGCGGATCAGGATTGACTTCATCCACCAACGCAGCATTATTGGCAATAAACTGATCATCCAGTACATGAAAACGAATGTCCCAATCTTCCGTCTCTGTGCCCTGGATCAGATCAAAGGAAGCATCGCCGTGTAGCTGAATAAAGTCCAGATAGTCCTGTGGAAAAACAATACCATAATGAGACTGAATACGCGTCACACTTGCACGATCATTCTGCTCATTCATCCCTATTCGCCCTCTCTCAGCTTGATCAGTTTTTCGCTTCAAGTGCCGCTTTCCAAGCTTCAGCAATATCAACTGGCGTTTTGCTGCTTTTCTTTCCGCTACCTTCCTTCGTCCAGAGCGGAGGAAAATAAGCAAACACTTGGCCTTTGTTCAGTTGCGCCATCTCTTCCTGCCAGCCTTTCCAGCGAAACGTTTCGTAAAATAATTGCAGATCACCCTCAGCCAGCCAAGTCATAAACTCGGAGTACGAGAGCTCTGTTGATTCCCACTCCAAGGCATCCGGTGCAAAATAATAAATCTGTCCCGAGCCATCGAACTTCCCGGTATCCAGAGCAAAAAAGCCTCCTGCCACATCATAGGCCACGACCATCATGCCCGGCAATGCCTCTACAGCAGGTTCAGCACTCAAGCCATTCCAGCTGGCCAGACTGCCATATACACTCTCACCGCCTGCGCCCAGCAACGTAATCCATCCATAATCCACCACCATGCCCTCCGTCTCATAGGCGACAGCCCCCAGATAGGAACGCGTGCTCACTTGGAGCTGGTGCAGCGTATTCTTGCCCATCTCCGGCTTTGCCGGAACATAGGTATATGTATTCTCCCCCTGATCCATAAGCGCTTTGAGCTCCGGCCAGGCGTGATTTTCCTGATCCATTAATTCATCAGCAGACAGATTATTCATCATTCCACAACTCCTCTCCATTTCATGACTTTTCCAAGCATATCATGGCTTATTCTACCATTCAAATCTGATATAATTAGCTTTCAGATTGTAATTAAAGGAGGAATATCCTTGTTTCGTTTCATCCTGCTCCCTGCTCTAATCCTCACGTTGTTCACATCTTCGGGCTGCCAGGATCGAGCCTTCTCTATTCCTCAACAACCAGATGTCCGAACCGAAACGAATGATCAGACCATCTATTATATTTCACCACAGGGAAACGATAAGAATCCCGGAACCGTCCATTCTCCATGGAAGACGATTCAGTATGCAGCGGATCATGCTTCTCCCGGTAGTACGATCTATCTGCGCCAAGGCGTCTACCCCCAGAAAGTCAAAATAACCCGTAGCGGGCTTTCTTCAGGCAAACCTACGCTAATCTCCAGTTATCCTGGAGAGAAAGCAATTCTCGATGGCAAGAAATTATCTGTACGCGGCGTCGAAGGCATGGTCGAACTGGACAATGTCAGCCATGTTACGATCTCAAATCTGGAGATTCGTGGCTTCTCCACCACTCAGACGGGACAAGTCCCTGTCGGCATTTATGTACATGGAGCAGGGGAGAACGTTCAGCTTCTCGGCAACCAAATTCATGCCATAGCTAGCCGGGCAACGCCAAAAGGCGATGAACTGCAAGGCAGAGATGCACACGGAATCGCCATCTATGGCACAGAGCATCCACAGGCCCTACGCGATATCATCATTAAAGATAACGAATTATATGACCTCGTGTTAGGTTCCAGCGAATCACTTGCGGTTAACGGCAATGTTGACACCTTCGCCATTATAAACAATACCATCCATGATACGGACAACATCGGTATTGATCTGATTGGATATGAGGGCATTTCAGAGGATGACACGTATGATCGGGCGAGAAACGGCATCGTTCGCGGCAACACCATCTACAACATCACATCAACCCGCAATCCATCTTACGGGCTTCCACTTCCGAATAAAAGTAATTCGGCCGGAGCGATCTATGTAGACGGCGGCACCCATCATATCATCGATCGCAACAAAGTATACCGGAATGATATCGGAATCGAGATAGCTTCGGAGCACGCCGGTCGTTCCACCAGCAACATCACCGTTCGTGATAACCTGATCTATGCCAATCGACTAACCGGTATTGCTATAGGAGGTTATGACGAAGAGCGGGGCGCAACGGAAAACAGCCAGATCATGTACAATACACTCGCACACAATGATACGTTAAACGCAGGCAACGGACAGCTCCTGATCCAGTCACATACCCAAAATAACACCTTCACCCGTAATATTGTTGCCGCTGGCAGCTCAGACGTGTTGATCTACAACGAGTACACAAGCAATACAGGCAATGTGTTCGACCACAACCTTTATTACGTTAACGGCGAGGCGCAGGAGGCCCTTTGGGTTTGGAAAAATAAAAGCTATTCCGGTGTTACAGCGTACCAACAAGGAACAGGCAATGACACACATTCACGCTACGTCAATCCAGCGTTTGTGAACAGCTCAAAGGGAGATTATCGCCTGCAAACAGGCTCTCCAGCCAAAGCTTACGGCTATCTGGCCCCGAGATAGACGTTGTCTTCCTTTTCTAACCATCGTCTATACTAATAAACAAACGGATCAAGTAAGCAAAGATTCTCTGCCTGCTGATCCGTTTTTATGATGCTTAGCCCGGCTTAACGCCGGACCAAACTAGCGGCATGGGTTACCCTATTTCGCCCGCCCGTCTTGGATGCATAGAGTGCATCATCTGCCTTTTGAAACACAGACAGCTCCGTATCTGCTGCCGAGATCGTTGCCGCGCCAATGCTCACCGTAACGTGATATTCCCCCCAATCCGCAGAAGCTACTTGTGACCGGTATCGTTCTGCGATGCTGATGGCTTGTTCCTCTCCGCAATTTGCCAGAATGATCACAAACTCCTCACCACCGTAACGTGCCACCACATCGACCTCACGCGAAATGGATAGTAATAGCGTAGCCAAGTTACCCAGTACCAGATCACCGATGGGATGTCCGTAGGTGTCGTTAATGCTTTTAAAGTGGTCAATGTCCATTACAAGCAGTGAAAATTCACGCTGTTCCTCTTGATAGAGCGATAGATGATGAGCCATTTTCTCCTGGAAAAACCGACGGTTTTTGAGACCTGTCAGCAAGTCCGTAGACGCCATCAATTCCAATTGTTCATTGACTTTAATCAGCGCCTGCTCTTTGATTTTGTATTCTTCATGCAGACGCTCCAGCTCTTGGTTCGCCTCTTGTGTTGCCTGATATAACTCCTGCAGCTTGGTCTTGGTATTTAAAATGTCCTTTTCATGCTCAATCCGTTTACGCATAATGACGACTACGCAGTCCACTATATGTTGCCCGTCCCGCATCTGACGCACCCCGTTGAGCAACACCGGGACGTCTTCCTGATCGCGATTGCGAAAGGAAAAGTACATCTCGTCCACATGACCATACAACTGAATATACGGATAGAAATACGTATGAAAAAACACTTTATTGGTGACGGACATCACGGATTCAATATGTTTGCCCATCAATTCATCCCGTTCACGCCCAATCATGTCCAGCAACGTATGATTTACCGACATAATGACGCCCGAATCCGATATTGAAAAATATCCACAAGGTGCAGTATCTAATTGAATGTCCATAAAAACAGCCTTTCCTCTATACGTTATGCACTAGCCAGATAATCTTTAATTAATCGAATCGTCTCGCCGGGTTCACTCAGATGAGGGTAATGTCCTCTGGCATTCATCTGAGTGAGCCTGCTGTTCTTCAGATGGGAATGCAAATAATCTCCCACTTCTACAGGAGCGATACTATCATCTGAGCACTGCAGAATCAAGGTAGGCACCGACACCAGATCCAGTTCGATCCGGCTATCAGACAGGAATGTAACTTCGGCAAATTGCCGGGCGATATGCGGATCACGGGAGCAAAAGCTCTTTTCCAACTCTTCCGTTAAATGCTTGCGTTCCGGGTTCTGCATCACAATGGGGGCCAGATAACTTGCCCAGCCGATAAAGTTTAATTGCATCATCTCCAGCAGTTCATCTATATCCCGCCGCTCAAATCCACCATAATAATGGGGCAGATCATTCAAATAACGCGGAGAAGGCCCCAGCATAACGATATTTTTGAAGAAATGTGGTGCCTGAATGGAGGCAAGCATACCAATCATACTGCTGACGGAATGCCCGACAAAGATGACATCCCGAAGTTCCAGCACTTCCATAATCTCAAGTACATCCTGGGCATAGCCATGAAGATCATTATATTTAAGCGCATCATAATAGTTAATTTGGGACTCCCCGGAGCCTACATAATCAAAGAGAACAACCCGGTACTGTTCAAAAAAAGCAGGCACAATATGTCGCCACATATCCTGATCACACCCAAAGCCGTGCGCAAACATAATCGTCTGACTGCCTGTACCAAGTACATTTACATTGTTGCGTACAAGGACATCAACCGTCATCTCACTCACCTCTCAGAGAGATTATAATTTTAATTTATCAAAGTATTATATCGGAAAATGTTGGAATTAGGGTTAAAAATGTTAATATTTTTACTCTGTTAAACATGAAATAGTTGTTTCAAATTGAAAAAACACCTTTACAACCTGACTATCGTCAGATAAAATCAACCATCATATCGCTTGATATTAGAACATATTTTGGAGGAATATCATGAACACCCTAACATCAGACATATCACCGCAGAAACTTTGGAGAAAATCGTTTATCTTTATCATGCTGGCCAATGCACTTTTGTTTATGGCCTTTGAAATGTTGCTCCCCACCTTACCTTTATTCGTTTCCAGCTTGGGAGGAAATGCTTCAAAGATCGGGCTTGTAACCGGCATTTTTATGTTTTCAGCCATACTAGTTCGACCTTTCACTTCCGTTTTGGCAACAAAGATGGACAAAAAGTACCTCTTGATTATTGGCATCGCCATCTGTGCATTAGCTACTGGCGCATACTACCTCTCGTCAGGTATAGGAATAATTCTTGTACTACGTGTAGTCCACGGATTCGGTTTTGGTCTGGCAACGACTTATTTTGCAACAATTGCTACGGAAAACATTCCGAAAAGCCGACGAGGGGAAGGCATGGGATATTTCGGAGTTGGAGAAACCGTCGCTATATCTGTTGGTCCATTGATTGGAACAAGCCTGCTCCTTCAATACAACTACCAGAGCCTGTTCTTGGGCGGAATGTGTATCTTGTTATTGGCACTTCTGATGACCGTTTTTGTATCCAGAAACTCTCAGAGGGAGTCTGAGGACAAATCTTCCGTTCATCTTGCCACTTCCGTAAAACTTATTGAGAAAAAGGTATTATTTCCTTCATTGCTCATCCTGATGGTTGGCGTTGCGGCCGGTTCGATCATGTCTTTTGTCGCTTTGTTTGCTGCGGAGAAGGGTTTCAGCAATATTGCCTGGTTTTTCTTTATTGTGGCGATTGCCAGCTTTGTCGTCAGACTATTCTCAGGAACTATGTTTGATCGCCTAGGTCCAGGGTCTGTACTTCTTCCTTCGGCACTTTTCGCGATCGCCGGGCTCCTGGTTCTGATCCTCTCACAGAACCAGATCCATTTTCTGATTGCTGGCGCACTGTACGGTTTTGGGTTTGGTGCCATTTTCCCCGCCATCCAAACATGGTGTGTCAATCTCGTGGAAGAACATGAGCATGAGAATGCGATGGCTTCATTCTTTAATTTTTTTGACCTCGGCATCGGCGGCGGCTCTTTGGTTCTGGGTCTGGTGGCATCTGCATTCTCCTACACGGTAGTGTATACTATCTCTATCGCTGTTTTAGTGATATACATCTTGTTATATTCGGTATACGCTCTAAAGCAGAAGCAGTTCGAAGACCGATCACTGGGGGTACACATTGAGTAAAAAACGAATTAAAGAGATTGCGATTCAGCATTTTAATCGTTTTGGTTATGAAGGGACCAAGATGGCACAAATTGCCGAAGAAGCCGGTATCCGTAAACAATCACTGGCTTATCATTATTCTTCCAAAAAGGACTTGTTGCTGGAAGTATATGAGGAAGTTGTGCAAGAGGAGCAACAGTTTGTACAAGATTTCTTGGGAATTTCCACTGCAGGAGATACGCTGGAGCAGCGATTATATGCCTTTTTGCTCGAACATAAAAATCGCTTCCTTACTCAGCCCAATGTAGCCTTTATGTACATTCTGTCCTTTATGGCGCCGCTAGAAGTGAATGATTTTGTTTTGGCTCAATACCGGACATATCTCGGCACCTTAAAAAAAGAAGTAACCGCTTTGTTCGCAAGTCATGAGGGGATTCGTCTGAGCCCGGAAGAAGCAACGCTAGCTTTTGTCACTCTGATGGACGGTCTTGATATACAGCTCGTGTACGAGACAAGGCAATCATACGAGCAAGCGATGGCTATTACCTGGAATGTGTTCTGGTCTGGCATCCAAAGCTAAAGCAGTCCCTCTTCGTAACTATTACATGAGTCATAACAAACTGATTAGGAGGAAGGCATATCATGCAATCACTGAATGCGGCCTTAACCCGTTTCGTAGAACAACAAGACTTATATAATGAAACCTACGGGCTTTTTCAAAATCACGATCTTCGCCCTCGGGTGCTTCCAGTTCAGCCAGAAGTGGACAAGCGTATTTCCCTTTCGCCGGAGCTTGAGTACCTCTACAGTCACTACGAGATGGTAGACGCTCAAGCCGAAGGAACATTGAAAATGAAAAGTGCAGCTGTCGAAATCGGCGATGCCGCTCTGCTCTTTTTCGTCGCTCCCGAGCATCTGCATCGCCAGCAGCTGGGATTTCGCTGGATTGGTATGCAGGAACCTTTCGAAGAATCCGATTCCTGGCCGCCACATCATATTGTCATCGCCAACGTGAACGATGATCCTATTATCGTTGACGCACAAGCTCCCGCTTCTCCTGTCTATGCTGCATTTGAGGGTGGAGAACCAAAACGAGTTGCGGATTCACTAGCCGACTTTTTCAATGCTCTTGCCATCTTGATTGAAAACGCACGTTCATTTTCAGGAGAAGTGAAGGACGAAGAAACTTACGAAACCAAACCTGAATATCTTGTCCAGGTGCAGCCAAAATTAAGGGAACTGCTCGGAGAAGTACATACAAAACACCTTATCGAGTATCTATCTTTATGAGTTATATGAGAATGAGGAAGAGAATTGGGATGGTTTTATAAACAATAAGGGACTAAAAAAACTCCCCTCACAGTAACAGCTTTACAATTTAGCTGTGTTCCACTTGGGGAGTCGTATATCAGGCTTTACTGTGAAGAGTGATTAAATAACCATCTGGGTCAGCAAATGTGAAGGTGCGCCCGAATGGTCCGTCGATTGGCGCGGATGTAATCTCTAAACCTGCTGCGAGAAGCTTGTCGTGGATGGCTTGTGTATCAGGGGCATGCAGCCACAGAGCAATACCAAGCCCAGGCTGCGTGTCTGTACCAAGTTTTACTCCTGGCATAAGATCACGAAGAGCAAACGCGATGGGCTTTGTTTCAAAAACGACTGCATGAGGCGGTCCAGCTTGTGAACGGACCAGACCAAGATGATTTTGATAAAATGTTGCCGAGCTTTCAAGATTGGTCACCTGAAGTGAAATAAAATCGGGTCCAATGACTGACATATGAATAACGTCCTCCTTTATATTGGGTTAATCAAAGATGACTAAAATCTTTTTCATAACCTCTTTCTTGATGTGTATCTTGATTATAAAGACCCTCTCTTGCCAACAGTATGTCAGTAGCGTTTTTCATTTTTTAAAATTTTCAAGTGGTTGGGGGATGTATACATGATCTACGTTGCTTTGCTACGGGGTATTAATGTGGGCGGCAATAACAAAATTGGGATGAAACAGCTGAAAGAAACGTTTGAACAGGCTGGTATGCAAGAGGTAGTGACTTACATCAATTCTGGCAATATCATCTTTGCCGATGATCAGGCGCGAAGCGATGCCCATGCCGAAATATCTGCCATTTTGGAACAGGCCATTGCTGCGGATTTTGGCTTACAGATTAAAGTGCTAGTCCGAGACATGGATGAGATCACATCGGTCATACAGGCACTGCCTTCCGGTTGGACGAATGATGATCAGGCCAAAAGTGATGTTTTCTTTTTGTGGGAGGAAATTAACGATGTTGATATTCTGGAGAAGCTGCCCCTGAAACCCGATGTAGGCGAGCTTATTTATGTACCTGGTGCACTTCTGTATTCGGTTGGTCGAGAGGAAGCAACACGGAGCGGCATGAATAAACTTGCAAGCTCGAAGATCTATTCGTACATGACGGTCAGAAACGTTAATACGACACGTAAAATTTATGCACTTATGCAAGCCGCTGCTGAAAAATAAAACCAGCATTCCTGTTCAGGAACAGACTCCTTTCATGTACTTGCTCCACCAATCGTCTCAAGGGAATTCGTTCCTGCCTGCCTGCGGAACATGAAACATGTATTACATAAAAAAGGACTTAACATCAGTTCTCTGATGTTAAGTCCTTTTGCATTTCATTTTACGTCTTAAATCCTATCTTGCATTCCTATGAATGACTATGCTTATGCCTTCATCAGTCAATCTGAATACGTCTGCGTGTCTGTTCATCATCTGGACGTTTCGGAATATCCAGCTTCAGCACTCCATTTTCCAGCCGTGCCTTGATATTCTCTTCATCAATATGATCCACATAGAAACGGCGGACAAATTCCCCGGCACGACGTTCTTGACGAATCATTCGATTATCGTCGTCCTTTTGCTCAACCAGTTCATTACGTTTGGCGCGAATGACGAGTTCATTGCCTTGCACCTGAATATCGATGTCTTCTTTGGCAAAGCCAGGCAATTCGGCTTCGACCAGATATTTGCCGTTTTCCTCGCGAATGTCGGTACGGAATGGTTGCATACTGCTTCCAAACGAAGAGAGGAATGAAGTGTCAACCATGTCATGGAAGGATTTCAGCATCTGTCCGAACGGGTCATCATTTCTTCTGCGAAATGGAATCAGATCAAACATGAACATCATCTCCTTAAATGTGGTTGGGTTTGTTGTTGCTTACATCTATTATTGTATTCATGATGCTACGATGGTTCAAAGCCGATAAAATGCGATTTAAGGCAATAATCTGCGATTTCGGTTAAATACATTAACATAGATCGTTGTATCATTTATTTTGACCAAATCTGACCTTCTGACTTTGTCTGACCAATTTTTGATACTTCACCGCAACTCACTGCGTATTGATTTCCTGTCCAGAAGTCGCTAATGTTTTCCTTTTGCTGGCACTCCTAAACTGTAGTACTGCTAATAAAACGGCTAATCCTACCGCAACAAAGCCTGCCCAATTCAATGCCAGAACCGATGAACGGCTAATCACAAGCCCGCCCACCCCGGACCCCAGTGCAAAGCCAAATTGAATAAATGACGTATTCAAACTTAGCGCAATGTCCGGACTACGAGGGGCTAACGTTACCAGATATAATTGCTGGGCAGGAGAGATGCTCCATGTAGCCAACATAAATATCATCAGAACCAGGATCAGCAAGATCAGATGTGCACCCGTCACAGCAAATAACAGAAGCGTCAGCCCTTGCAACACTAACCCAACAAAAATGGTGAACTTCGATCCTCTGGCATCTGCCAGTTGTCCGCCCAATTTGGAACCGATAAAACTACAGATCCCTGCCAAAAACAAAATCAGGCTAATTTCGGTCATGGTAAGGGACGAAGTCTTTTGCAAAAACGGCGTAATATACGTGAACAACGTTGCGTAACCGCCCACATATAACAGTGACATCATCAATGCGATTATAATCGATTTGTTTTTCAGCAACGAGAGCTGCATGTTCACGGTTACCTTCTCTTGCTCGCGGATGGAAGGAACCTTTTGATAGATAATCAGAAATGGAACAATACTGAGCAGGCCAATGACAATAAATAACATTTTCCAGCCAAACATTTCACTGAAAAATGTACCGATCGGCACACCAAGCACAAGCGAGCTGCTTAGCCCCATCAGAATAATTCCAATCGCATTACCTCGCTTTTCATTCTCCACAAGCCTTGTCGCTGCCGCCATTGCAACGACCGTTGTCATACCACCGCTTGCTCCCTGAATGATACGTATCCAGATCATCGCCTCATAAGAGAGATCCAACATCATGATGCCATTGCTGGCAATAAATACGCCAAAGGTTAGGAGCAATAGTTTCCTTCGGTCAGCATTAATGGTTACGGCAATCAGAATGGGTGCAACAATAGCTGCTGCAAGGGCAAATACCGTCACAAGCATGCCCGCTTCCGCCGTAGATACGCCAAGATCAGCCGCCATCATCTCAATGATTCCGGTAATAATGTATTCAATGGTGCCGATTAGAAACACAGCCAGTGCCAGAATATAAATCGTGCCTTTATTTTTCAACCCTTCTCACTCCATCTTCTATATGTTCATTTTCACTTAAGCCTTCTAGTTACCTGCACGTGATAGGAATCTGAATCTCGATGTACTGTGCATCCTGTTCAGGGGATAGAGGCAAATAGTATTCTCTGCCCGGCTCATTCTCTTTGATCTGGTAGTTGTTTTTCTCGATCCACCGTGCTAAACGCACACAGGCTGCCCCATCAAATGTGGAATGCGAATGAAACGCCATAGAGGCGACCATCGGTTCCGGCTGGAGATTCCTGATCTGAAACGGCTCAGCAACTGCAGGAGGCTGACCCGTTAAGAAGTAACCGACTTCGTACTCGAATTCATCCTCTTTTCCATCCACCTCTCGCCACAACACAACCTGTGGTCCCTGAATCCATTGGCGCAGGTCTTTGGTTAGCAGTGAATCCAGATGACCCAGCAGTTCCGGAATACGCTCTTCTCCCCCGTTTGCAGTAAAGAACAGGAAGGTCTGAGCAGCCTCGGCTTTAATTCGGATCTCCTGGCCTGTATCCCATTGTCCTTCGCTTTCCATAAGCTGGATGCGTTCTTCAATGCGTACAAGCCTGGCTTGTTCCATATCAATCATTTGCTGAATCTCACTTCGCTTCAGTCTCAACATGCCCTGAATCTGTTCATGCGAAATGTCCTCCTTCACTAGCTGCGTGATCTGCGGCAGCGTAAAGCCCAATTCCTTGTAGATCAGAATCCGGTTAAGTTCGAGCAACTGATCTGCAGAATAATATCGGTAACCCGTGTCCTCGTCTACTTTACGCGGCTTGAGGATACCGATCTGGTCGTAATAGCGCAGCGTTTTTAAAGAAAGCTTGCTGAGCTTGGCAAACGTACTGATTTTGAACAATGTATCATCTCCAATCCATTAACTTAACGTGAGTATACAGTCTCCCGTGCAGGGGAAAGTCAAGGGTAGCATGCTAGAGAACATAAAGTCAGAGTTAGTAATCAATTCTTAAGGCAATATAAAAAGGACAGGAGCATGGATAAAATGTACCCTATAAGATGGACACTTAAAAAAGGTCATCTTGTAGGGTCTTTTTTGTGTACAATGAATAAAAAACGAGCGGTGGTCAAGCAAATGTCAAAAAAACACTTTACAATGCAAGAGCAAGATCAGTTGAGAAGAAATCCCTATGTAAGAAATGTTAGTGCTAAAGCGATTACATACACGGATGCATTCAAAGAACGATTTATTCAACAACATAGTCAAGGTACGCTTCCCAGTGAAATCTTTCAGGAAGCTGGCTTCCCCATTGACGTTTTGGGTGCAACCCGGATTCAAAAGGCTTCCAATCGGTGGCGTACGGCATTTCAGGAACAAGGATCTGCTGGATTAACGGATGGTAGAAAACACGCTTCAGGCCGTCCTCTAAACCGTGAATTAAGTCTTGAAGAAAAATATGCCCGTTTGGAAGCAAAAATGAAATGGCTTGAAGCGGAGAATGAATTCTTAAAAAAGCTCGATCACCTCGAAAGGCAGATGAGAAGAAAAAAATCCAACTCCGTACACGACAAAAATTCGAACTGATTCAACAGATGATGCATACCTGCTCTTTCCAAGGCAAGGTGCATGTTCTTTGTGCTATTGCTGGTGTTTCACGCTCAGGCTACTACCGCTATTGTAGTGAAAGCGCCAGGCTACATCGTCAAAAGCAGGAACAGGACGACCATAAGGTGAAAGCGATCATCCTGAAAGCCTACCATTACCGTAGGAGGAACAAAGGCGCACGTCAAATTAAAATGACGCTCGCACTTGAGTATAACGTCATATACAATCTTAAGCGCATTCGTCGGATCATGCAGAAGTACAACATCGTTTGTCCCATTCGAAAAGCAAATCCAGCACGTCGTATGGCTAAAGCGACGCAAGAGCATCGAACCTGTCCCAACCTGTTAAAGCGAGCCTTTAAGCCAGGAATTGCAGGCAAGGTTCTCTTAACCGACATTACGTACTTAACTTATGGGATAAGCAAACGAGCCTATCTATCAACGATTAAAGATGCCGAGACGAATGAAATATTAGCCTATGAAGTCTCCGCTTCCCTTGGATTGGACATTGCAATGGAGTCGTTGAAACAACTCAAAAAGCATAGGCATCTGACTTCGGATGCCTTGATTCATTCGGATCAAGGATTTCACTATACAAGCCCCAAGTTCCAAAAGCTTGTGAAACAAATGGGGTTCAATCAATCCATGTCACGGCGAGGAAACTGTTGGGACAACGCTCCACAAGAATCCTTCTTTGGGCATTTTAAAGATGAAACCAATTTTAAAACATGCATGACTCTGGAGGAGGTTAAGCAAGAAGTAAAGAGCTACATGATCTACTACAATCATTATCGAGGCCAATGGAACTTAAACAAGCTGCCGCCTGCAAGATACAGACGACAGCTTGAAGCTGCCTAACCTTTTTTAATTTGTCCTTTACAAGGGGTACATTTTAGGATCCCCTGTCCTTCCTTCTCATTTTAAGTTAATTGCTGTCATTTTTCTTAACTTAATTTTTGTGGTTTTTCATTTACTCCCAGAAGAAACGGCCTGCAAGCACTTTTTCGTTCAACAGTTCGTATGTCTCTTCAGGCAACTCTTGCTTCATCTTCGCGTTCACAGCTTCTTTGCCTTGATTGTACTGGGAGGACATGCCGATCTCGGCAGTTGTGTTATTCGCATCCAGGCGCATGATCGGTGCTTTGGCATTTTTCGTCCATGGCGTCCATGCAGCAAGCGTAGACGTTCCGCCCGTACCTGGCTTACCCGTATACAGGAACTGCTTCAGGTAAGCTGCCATCGCAGCAGACAATTGCTCACGTCCCGGCTTGTTGGTATCACTGAAATAACCTTCAGGGAAGTAAGCCGCAATACCTGCTGCTTTTCCTGTATAGAAGTCCATATCGGCGCCATGCGGAGCACCTAAAAGGGTACGCAAACGTTCAGAGATGACGCCAGGCTGGGTTCCCCATGCAAAACGATATGCATATACTGGCGGCTGACTCGCCGCACTGGTTAACTTTTCAGCAACTCGCTCCGCATTAAAGCCTGCGTATGCCTCGCTGCCATATTTGATTGCAGCCGCATATTGATCTGCTTTCGTTTGATCCGTAAACAATGTACCATCATTGATCGATGGAGCAAAGTTCGGATCACCGAAGGCAAAAGCAGAGAATTCCGTTTCCAAGCTACCGAGCAATACAGGCACTTTCGTATATTTGCCACTGTTGATCGCATCAAAACCTTCTTTTGGAATGACCGTACCATCACGGAATAAATGCGGGAATGGCTGCATACGGATGGCCGTTGCGCCAAATACCGTCACTAGTTTATCCGCAGGCAATGCACGTAGGTATGTTTCCAGTTGCGCAGGTGTTTGCTTGCTGATCCAAGCTTTGGCTTCGCCTTCATTTGCAGCTTTGCCTTCTTGCACAAGCAACTTCACGATCGCATCCTCGGATTTCTGCTGTCCTTCTTCAGGTGAAGCCGTCGTCAAACCACCGCTGAACGCGATCGCTTTTTGATACAATCCCTTGCTAAGCGGTGAGATAAGCGTCGCTAGAACATCACGCGCCCCGGCAGATTGACCCGCAAGTGTCACGTTTCCTGTATCGCCGCCAAAACCTGCAATATTATCCTGCACCCAAGCTAATGCACGGAACGCATCCAACAAGCCATAGTTGCCGGAATCATCCAGAGCATTGCCTGTTTTCAGCGCAGCATTCTGGAAGAAACCTAGTGCTCCCAAACGGTAGTTCACCGATATAATGATACTGTTTGTATTGCGTGCAAGCTGTTCTCCCTGGAAGTCCTTGCCTGATCCAGTCATATTACCGCCGCCGTGCAGGAATACCATGACCGGAAGTTTTGTGCTGGTTGTATTCGGACGCCAGATGTTCAAATATAAGGAATCCTCACTACCCACTGTAGTTTTACCGGAAATTTGCAAGCTGTTTGCCGCGAACTCTTTGGCTTCTCTTGTGCCTGTCCAAGCCTTCGGTTCTTGTGGTGCTTTCCAGCGTAGTTCGCCTACCGGAGGCGCCGCATATGGAACGCCAAGCCAGCCAAGCGTGCCGTATTGATCATAGGCTTTACCATCAATGGCACCGTATTTTGTTTGTTGCAGCGTTTGAGGTTTAAACGCTCCCGCCTGTTTATGTTTGGACCAGATTTGTTCGAGCGTACCTGTACCATTTTTGAGCTGAGCCTGCAAAGCCTGTGCCGTGGCTTCAGCCATTAAACGGTTGGTCAGTTGTGTCGTTCCTTTTCCTTGAAGGGATTGGATACCATGGCTTGCCGCGAATGCGGAAGCTTCTCCTGAAGTGTAATCCGTGCCTGCTTCATAACCAAGAGCCTTGAGTAGCAAATCTGCATATTCCTCTGCTGTCAGTGGAGCATTAGGCGCAAAATGTTCCGTATCCGTGACCACACCAGCTAAATAAGGATGCTGCTTCAAGTATCCAACGACGGGTTGCAACACCTTGCCTGCCTGAGCGGCATCCGTATACGTTTCGGTTCCTTGATAGGCCAGAGCCTCTTTTTCCAGACCTGATAAACGCAAGTAAAGCACCGCGGCTTGAATACGTGTGGCATGTTTACTCAGGTAAGCCGCGTTCACGCCTTGCCCATTCCCGCGAATAAGCTCGGCTTTTACCAGTTTGTCCATAGCCGGGGACAAGGATGGAGCTGTATTCCCTGCTGCATAAGCGGGTAGACCCGATACACACATGCTCAGAATCGCTGCTACTGCAATAGAACGTTTCATTTTTTTCATTGGTTATTCTCCTCGCTGTCTAGTCGTGTATGATGGAAAAATAGTTTCGAAATATTGCACCGCTCGGTACAGTATTCCAAGGTTTGGATCATTCTATTTCTTGGTCTTGGAAGAACGGAAGATCGGCCCTCCTTTCTGCTGACATGAACTGTTGCAACCCTTCGGTTATGACATTCAGGCGGATCATATATAAAAAAAACCTGAATCAAAGGCACACAGACGTTGGATCACATCGTCTATTGCCCTCAATTCAGGTTTTGCCTGCAATACGTAACAACCCTGAGAATAATGAGGTGTGTTATTGAATTAGTTTACTATAGTAAAAACGCAATCAATCGTCTGATCAATCATCCAACGAATGAACTGGAACAGGTCTTGCCCTGAGATCGGTTACAATCCTGTTATTACCGTGATATTAGCACAGAATGAAAGCGCTAGCAATATATTTTTAAAAAAGTATCACTGCTTACATTTCTCGGCTCATGCTATAAAAAAAACCATGAACAAATCCGGATGGATACATTCATGGTGTTACGTGCATGGTACTCTGTTACGATCAGGCAGTATTAGCTAATCTCTCAGTTATTGCTAGTACAGCGATTATAGCTATTGGAGCTTTTTCACTTGTTCAATCAAACTGTCCAGACCCTTATCCGCCAGATACGGCCCATAGTTCCAGTAATTCCTGGACACGTTGATAATTCGATTATGTTTGATCGCGGGAATGCTCTGATATACCGGTTCCTCGAACAGTTCCATCATCTGATCCATCTCTTCATCTTCCATCTGAGTGAAGAAGTAGTCGGCAGGCTTGTCTGCCAGTTTTTCCAAGGACAGCACTGTGCCGCCATCCGAATAGATTTTATACTGCTCAGGCATGGAGAAACCAAAATCCTCATAGATCAGCTTGCCCAACGTACCGCCCTCGCCGCCAAGCAATACCTCTTTATTGTAGATCACAAACGACATGGCTGTTGTGCCCGGATTAATATTAATGTTCAGTTCACTGCGAATGCTCTTCAGTTTCGCTTCAAACTTCGCAATCCATTGCTCGGCTTCATCCTTACGATCCATAATATCCCCCATCGTTCTCAGGGTATTAATGACATCTGGATCACCGCCCCAGGCCACCGTAATCGTTGGTGCGATTTTGGCATACGTATCTACAATTTCCTTGCTTGTGTAGTCCGGTACAATGATCACATCCGGTTCCAGACCTGAGATCATTTCAACGTTGCCGTTGCCTGATCCGATATCCGGTACACCAGCCATTTCTTCTGGATACAGTTCAAGTGTCTCCGTATTGACTCCAGCCGGTTTCACACCCAAAGGTAATAAATATCCACCATATGTAATGACCACAGGTTTGGAAGGCTGCGCCGGAATCTCAACCTTTCTTCCTGTAGCATCTGTATACGTTCGAGTAGATTCCTGTACCGGTTCTGCACTCGTTGCAGGCTGTGACTGTTCAGTTCCCGCCCCGCATGCTGCGAGCAGCAGCGATAAACTAAATAATAAACTAACCGCCAATGTTGGCTTAAAACGAAGGTTCAACTCGTCCACGCTCCATGTGTTGTATTGATAATGATTATCGTTATTACCAATATAACTATCGATGATCCTGTCATCAATGAACGATTCAGACTTCTTATTCGTACGATTTGAACCTTTGATTCGATGACTGTGCATTTTATACTGTGCTGGCGTCTCACCTGTTATACGTTTGAAAATACGGCTAAAGTAGTACAAATCCTTGTAACCAACACTTTCAGCCACCTCCCGGATCTGTGCTTCCGTCTCGGTCAGCAAACGTTTCGCTCGCTTGATTCGAGTCTGAATGACATAGTCCATGGGACTGCATCCGTACTTGCGTTTGAATACCCTGGCCAGATAATGCGTGCTGTAATGAAAATGCGTAGCCATATTTTCCATGGAGATAGAATGAGCGTAGTGCTCCTGAATGTAGGCTTCGATCTGCTCCGCCAGCTCCAGCGATTCGACCTGCCGCTGACGCGCCATCTTCCACTGGCGAAAGTGCTCATACACCAATTGATAGAACAATCCTGTCACCTGTAACCGATCCAGTTCATCACTAGAAGTCCAAGACTCCGCCATTTTTTCCACAATCGTAAGAAGCGTTAATGGGTATGATGCTGCAAAATAATAGGGTTCTCCTCCCTGAAACGCATTCACGCCTCGTATACTTCCATCTTCCGATGATTCAAGAGGTAACGGGGCTGATTGCGGTTTATATAGCAGTAAATAATAATCTAACGGTTGCTTCATACAACGAATCCGCAATGACGTACCTTTTTCACCATGCAGAATGAGTGTTTGATCCGATGTAAATCGGTTTATCCCGAATTGAATGTCTGCTTCGCCTTTACTTAGGATCAAAAAAGCCGGAGCCGGTAAAATGGTTGTCGATAACTCTTGTTCTGAATGCAATACGTTATGGCGGATATCGATCAGTTTCACTTGATTGTTATTCCACCACCGAATGGCTTCTGACCATTCTTTCATGTTGAACCACCTCAAAATGATCATTGGACTTTGGTTCCTGCATGTCCGATTTCATCCTTACCATACTAGAGTGCTCAACGTTTTGTCCAGTTCGTCTATTATGTAAGCTTTGACTTATAATCGTAATTTTTACAATTAATTAACCTAAAGCTAACGCTCGTTTAGCAATTGCCCTATACACTGGGTTCTGGGACTAACTATACATATTTATTAGGAGGATGTTCATGTTAAATCGCTTCAATACCCGTGCAGTCAAAATGATGCTCGCGGTCACCACCATTGTTACAGCTACGCTGGGAGGCAGTAGTGCAGCTTGGGCTGCGGAAGACGGTACTGCAACAACTTCTGCATCACCTATCAAAAATGTAATCATTCTTATTCCTGACGGTATGGCTAATGATGCTACTGCACTGGCTCGTTGGTATAAAGGTTCATCTCTGACCATTGATACCATGGCAAGCGGTATGGTTCGTACACACTCTGCGGATGCGCCGATTGCGGACTCGGCTCCTGCAGGAACAGCCTTTGCAACAGGATATAAATCTCATACCGGTTTTGTCGGTGTTTTGCCGGACAAGGCTACCATGCCTGGAGAAAAACCGATTGCAAAAGGCGACGAAAGAAAACCAGTGGCTTCCGTATTAGAAGCTTCCAAACTTGCGGGTAAATCAACGGGTATTGTAGCTACCTCCGAAATTATGCATGCAACACCGGCAGACTTCTCTGCCCATTATCCTGATCGTAAAAACTACGATGCACTCAGCAAACAACAAGTCTTCAATGGCATCGATGTTGTACTGGGCGGCGGCAGTAAATATCTGGAACCGGCTGGACGCAAAGACGGTAACAATCTCGTTGCCTCCATCAAAGCACTCGGCTACGATTATGTAACTACACCTGCGGCGATGAAAGCATCAACTTCCAACAAACTGTGGGGTATGTTCTCTCCTGCAGGCATGTCATACAACATGGATCGTGATCCAGCCAAGCAACCAAGTCTGGCGCAGATGACATCCAAAGCAATTGAAGTTCTCTCCAAAAACGAGGACGGTTTCTTCCTGATGGTCGAAGGCAGTAAGGTAGACTGGGCTGCTCATGCCAATGATCCGATTGGGATTATCAGTGACGTGCTCGCTTTTGATGATGCTGTAAAAGTAGCGATGGACTTCGCCAAAGCCGATGGGCAAACTGCTGTTGTAGCCGTATCTGACCATCAGAACGGTGGACTTACGATTGGTAATGCATCTACAACAGGCACGTATGACAAAGAGCCGTTGTCCACTTTTATCGGACCTTTGAAAAAGGCTAAATTGACAGGTGAAGGTGTAGAAGCGAAACTGGATGCGAAACGCACCAACATCAAAGCAGTCATGAAACAATACTATGGCATTTCCGATCTGACTTCCGAAGAGGTTGCTGCCATTAAAGCCGCCGAGCCAGGTAGCCTGAACTATGTCGTAGGCCCAATGATCAGCAAACGTGCCGGTATCGGCTGGACAACTGGCGGACACACGGGCGGAGACGTTGTACTGTACACGTATGCTCCAAATAATGATCGTCCATTTGGTGTCATTGATAATACAGATGTAGCCAAATACATGGCACGTGTCCTCAATCTGGATCTGGACAGTGTAAGCAAGCAACTGTTCTTACCTGCCAAACAGGCGTTTACAGCCAAAGGGGCCACATACAAACTGGATCTGACGGATGTCAAAAATCCGAAGATTCTCGTAACAAAAGACAACACCAAACTGGAGTTGCAAATCTACAAAAACATTGCACTCGTGAATGGCAAAAAGACAGCTCTTGAAGGTGTGATCGTGTATAACGGTGTAGAAGCTTTTGTACCGCAGGGCGCTGTAGATCTGATCCAATAATAACGACATAGCGAATAAACAAACCCCCGAACACTGACGAGACGAACTTGTCAGGCTTGGGGGTTTGTTCTGATGATTGGATGATAGATAGAATGACTGAATGTGCGACTCTTCTTGCTTACTTATTCATAGTCAGTCAAACGATTTATTTTGAAAACGTCAGAATGCCATACTGGGAAGTGTTCTTCCAGCTGTCATTGGTGAGATCATTCCATTTTGCCGTACTTTTGTTATTGTTTCCTTGATTATCATTAATTTGAAGTTCAAATCCCATGACTTGGCCTTCCTTCGGCAGGAGGGACTGTAATCTGATCTTAGCCTCCACCTGATACCCCTTGGACGTTTTCTTCACAGCACTTTGGAGCCTTCCCGGAGAGGCACTGCCAGCAAACGTACCTACATTATCTGCACTGATCCGGAACTGGGCATCATCGTATTGATAGAACGGTGTACGCTGATGATTTTCATCCAGGAAAATCTCAACCGAATCCTGATCCCATGGATCATTAGCGTTGGTTATAATTTGTGGATCAGTGACATCAATGAACAGATATAAATCCTGACCAGACCACATCGCACGGGCCTCAGCGGATGCTCCTCCGCTCTGATTCAGTGGTGTAATATGGAATGGCGTAACCTTATTCCATTTTGCATCCTTCTCACCATCTATCGTTACTGTTCCTTGCAAGGCTTTCGCAGACTTAGGCATACTCGCAAACTGAATAACGCCATATTTGCTGGTGTCTTGATCCTGGGATAGTGTGCGGTCATTCCAGTACAGAACCTGCTGTCCTCCTGAACTGTTGTTTCCACCATCCGTCACCCGTACATCCAGGCCAACTTCACGTGCAAGTGCCCCTTGTGCATTAGTCAATGGTATGGATAATTCAACCTGATAACCGTCCGCCGCTTCACGAACGCGATACGTATTTGGCTTAGCTCCTGTCACTTTGCCTTCACGGCTTATGGTGATATGTCGATCATCTGCCTCATACACAGGAGTTTTGCCATTGTTCAGATCAACGAACAGCTCCACTTTATCTTTGGCATGTTTGGTCGTATCCTTTACGTCAACCAGAACATACATATTATTTTTATCCCACAACGTACGGAACGCCGCTGAACCCGAATTGCCTTTCAAAGCTGTGGAAACAGCCTTGTTCCAGAGTGGATCTTGTTTGGCTGCCTTCGTATTTGGTGTACCAGACAACGTAACCGCCCGGTTCGTCAAAATAGGCAGGCTTGATTCATCTGCCAACCCCCAATAGGCCGGTTTGGATTGCAAAGCACTATCGAATAAAAAGGCTTGATTGTTATACGATTTTTCATCCTGTAATCCCCATAAGGTCACCGATGAGATGACGTCACTATGTTTTTGATACAGGTCAAACAGCTCTTTATATCGGTAAGCCTGCTTCACTGCAACATCCTGAGGTAATGTCTCACCATAAGGAATTCCGCTATCGACATCCAGTTCTGTGATTTGGATATCCAGTCCAAGACCAGCAAACAGATTGATTGTTTTCTCAATCTCGTCAATCGGCGGAGATTCAAGATTATAGTGGGATTGCAGACCCACGCCATCAATCAGCCCTTTTTCTTTCAACTTTTTCACCAGTTGATACATATGCTCTCTTTTTTCAGGAATTTCGGTGAAATACTCGTTGTAGTATAATTTCGCATCCGGGTCGGCGGCACGTGCAAACTCAAACGTTTTCTCAACATAATCCGGACCAATCAGCTCGTAGAACGGGCTTTTGCGCATTCCGTTTGCATCCCCGTTACTATCTGCAATCGCTTCATTCACAACGTCCCAGGCGTAAATTTTGCCTTTATATCGTTTCATGACCGTATCTACGTAATTCTGAACCCGACTGAGTAGCAGCTCCCTGCTCGCAGGGTTGCCCTGGTCATCCTTGAACATCCACTCTGCGGCATCAATATGCCAGAGCAAGGCATGTCCACGTAAACCCATTTGATTTTTCTGTGCAAAGTCCACATATTCATCCGAGGCTTGGAAGTCATACACGCCTTTGGAAGGGGACACAAACTTCGGTTTCATCTCATACGTTGCGGTCAAACTGTTAAAGTGTTTGGTTAACAATTGACCGTAAGCTCCTTCAAGCTGCCAGCGATATACCGCGGCTCCAATCGGAAATTCAGTCTGGTACAGATCTTGCAAGGAAGGAATATCGGTCTCAATAGCGAGTGGTGCGGCTTCCTCAATTGTGAAATCATCCACATAAAATGACAATGTATCTACCGTGTCGTCGGAAACATAAGGTGTTTCAATAAAGAAATTCAACTCCTCGGGATTATCGCTGTATTGGTACGTGGCCGTAACCTTATGCCATTGCTGCCAGTCGTCTTTGGGAATCGTGACCTTGTCCAGCATGTTCCAGCTCTCTGCCCCATTCTTCTTGTACGCCGTTAGCTGAATCGTCTGATCTGAAGCTGGTTTCTCCGTAAGCCTGACATAGAATGAAATGTTATAAGTAGAATTCGGCTTCAACAGACCTTTCATTTTCAGCATCGGCCCATGAAAGGAGCGCTGACGGTTCGAGACAAGCATACTCCGAGTACCTCGATGCGCTGCCTGCTCTGAAACGGTCAAACTTTCGCTGCCAACACGCTGAAGCCAGCCTTGAAGTGTCCCATCCTCGAACTCGGTTTGAAGCACCTTTAGGTTCTGCCCAGAAACCGCCGCAGCCCCAGAACTTGCTCCCTGTTCAATCTGTTGTTCTTGCGCAAAAGCAGCCTGCTGAAAAGGAAGCGTCGTCATCACCAGCATCGTTGCCAGCAGGGTTGAACTCATTTTTTTAAACACCTTCGTCTTCATTTCATTCCTCCTCTCAATATTAACTTGTATTATACACTTTGAAATAACGCTTACATATATATTTTTGTAAATTTTTTCAATAAATTCAGATGAACTGCCTTTCTTCTTGTATAATAAACAAGAACCGACACTACGCAACTCCGAAGGAGAGAACCAACATGTTAATCAAACTCAACTGGATTACACTACGTGTGCGTAATCTGGAAGCATCGATTCACTTCTATCACAATTTACTAGGACTTACCGTTCAGCGCAGATTTGAAAGCCGTGGGCGTCAGATTGCCATGCTTGGTCTGGGTAAGACGAGTGAGACCTCACTAGAGTTAATTGAAGGTAGTGAGCAGGTATTGAAGCCGGATGCTGGCATCTCAATCGGTTACGAAGTAACGTCACTGGATGAAACCATGAAGCATCTTGAAAACATGCAAATCCCTATTCTGCGCGGACCTGTAGAGCCGAACCCACGTCTACGTTTTATCTACATTGCAGACCCGGATGGGTTCGAGGTACAGCTGGCCGAGCACCTGAAATAGGGCATACATATGAGCTCACTCAAATGACTGGAGCAGCACAGCTTGCTTATAGCTTCATGCGGCGCATCAACGGCACACCTATGCTGTTCAACAATCGGTCTAGTAATGCCCAGCACCATCGTCTGCTGAATGAGAGATGCCGGTCGTATACTGCGGAATATTCAAAATCCGCTATCGCGCCGCGATTACGTTTAAACTGCGCTGCACCAGCACTCTCATGTAGTAACACTCTGTTGTTTTGGGCTTGTCCAATGAGACAAGCGGACAACATGCGGTACAAACCGGCAGATTGGGGAATGGTGGTATCATAGCCGAACAGTGGCGTGGTCATCACACCGTTGCGGGAAAAATAACCCATCACTGCATCCAAGCGCCCTTCCTTACGCAAGCCGTGTAGACTCAATGTTCCGTTCGCTCTGGCTGTAGCAATAAAGCGCTCGTTGAACTGCGGGTTGTCATAGGAGTACTTTTCCAAATAAAGCATCCGGTATAGTTCCACAATTCGCGGGATATCTGATTCCGCAATATCTGCACCAGAAACCAATTCATAGCCATGTTTGTTCAGCAATGCCTGATCCCGTTTAAGCAACCAGCGCGACTTGGCATTGCCGAAATTCGGATCATGCGCCTGATACAGATAAATCTGCCTGCTCGGTATAGAGCGGCATCCCGCTTCCTGAAGCCCTGTTATCAGGTTCGAGTGCAGTGCGGAACTCAAAGAGCGAAAGATCACCGTATGCCCTGGATAGCGCTCCTTTACCGTCTCAAGCAAATGCGTGGCCTGCTCAGCTGTCATTGCAGGATACAGATTAGTAGATAACAGCCAGTTGTTCACATGTACAACCTTGTTGATCCGGGATTTTTTCATGCCCCAGCCTATTAAACTGAGTAGCATGGAGATTCCTTTTTCCAGCATCGGTTTCTGTAACATGATTAGTTCCTGTTTGGCGTACCGCACATAGTGAGTATACGGGGAACAGACATAAGCATTATCATATTCCTCATCATTCACGGTCACCGGCAGCACAAGATTATCTATCCGGGCAAGGAGCAACGTGGTGTTTACGTTAGTCATGTATTCTGTAGTTCCTTGCATCATCATCGGTTCTAAATACGCCCTTGCGTACCTCGCATCCTCCGTATCGGGCCAATCCATGGTATGAAGCGAATGCCGATCGTATAATCGAACGCGAGTCTCCTCATTAGCTTTACTCATGAACGTTCTCCGATTTGGTCACAAATGTAGCAATCCGTTCTCCCGGTTCCAGATTCGGCCGATCATAGTAATAAACCATGCCGAACTGATAGGTCATCTGCTTCGCCACGATATAAAATCGTTGCTCTTCAAATTCATTTTCCAGGCAGAAGACTGTACCATTCCTTTCAAAACCATACATCACCGAATTTAACTGAACGATCTCTTCTTCCGTGGCCAGTCGAAACCTTTCCACGATAAATATCGTCGCCGGACACAGAATGAACTCTACCTCATGAAAGGTGATCTCCACATTGTGATAATACGAAAAGTCAAAACTGCCTGCCAGCACCAACTGCTGGCTCTGATGCTGCATAGGCTCCGTAATGTAAAAATGCTCGATGTTACCTTCCTTCAGTTCCTGTTGCAACTGCTCTAGCTTTTGGTTCTGCTCATGGAAAGAGTCATGCCCCATTTTTGAATCAACCCTTTCTAGTCAAAAATGCCGCGAGGTGTCGATATGTAGGCCCATCTACTCTTCTGTTCACTTCTTCCAGATCCATCTCCAGCCAGTAATCTGCCTCCATCAATTCAGCCATATCAAACTTTGTGATCTCGGCACATTTGGGATGTTCAGCCGCTACAACCATCGGTCCGGGACTATCATCCCAATTAAAGCCATTCACCACGGCATGTATCAACACTTCTGAGTCCAGCATCCGAATTTTCTCACAGGCTGCATCGGAAGACTCCTCGTAAACAATGTCATCCACAATCTGTTGTTCTTCAGCCGTCAAAATCAAACGTATGGCTCCAGGTGTATCTAGCAGGATCTCCGCCATGTTTGGATTGCGCCCTCTTGCCAGGTTCCAGGCTGTAGCTAGAATGCCGTCCGGAGAATCCAGTCTCGCCCCATGTTCAAGCAATAAACGAATCGCTTCAGGCTGGTTGAACCTTACGGCTTTTTTCAAAGCGGTATCCCCGAGTTTGTCCTCCAATTCCAGTTCAGGATTGGCTTGCAGCAGACAGCGAATGCCCTCAAGAGGCGCACGATTAGTCAAGAAGAGCATAAGGGGTGTTCGTTCGCGTTCATCCCGTTCATTGACATCCAATGAGGATGAAGCTATAACTTCACAAAGATGCTCTATATCTTTGATTTTACTAATATCTGTCCAATTCAAAATGATCTCTCCTTCACTACTTTTCTATTTCTACACCTACTCTATCTAAAAATATAGATCGCTACAAGAGACCTTTGAACGCCAAAAAAGCCCGCAAAGCGAGTAATTACGCATGGACGGGCCTATTGGCATAAACCTAATATGATCGGTTAACCATCTCTTGCAAGACGAAAGTCAGACTTAGGCTGATATCGTAGGGATTGGAACAACCTTTGCCGCAAGGGATGAATCTATCTCGGATTTGTTATCTGGTCTCGAAGCATGATGATCGGACACGAGATCACCTAGATTAACAATAAGCTTCTCCAGTTCGGTGAAGCTTGCCACCATACTTTGTGTCAGATTACGTTGCTCTTCCATACTCGCCAGAATCTCTTCCGTTGCAGCACTGGATTGTTGCGTTACACTGGAAATTTCGGATACTTCATTAACCACCCGAGTCGAGGATTCCTTCATTGTTGCTGAACTTGTTTCAATTTCTGTGGCCTGAGTCAACACATTTTGTGAATTGTTGTTAATGGACTGGAATACCCGCTCCGTTGTCAGAACACTTTCTGCTCCAACTTGCAGCAACTGACGAACCCCTTCAAACCGGCTTGTCAATGCCTGCGTCTGTGTTCTCAGACCAGTGAGGATCGAAGTAATCTCACTCGCCGACTGCCCTGAGCTTTCAGCCAGCTTGCGAACTTCTTCCGAAACGACGGCAAATCCGCGTCCATGCTCACCTGCCCGTGCTGCTTCAATAGCTGCATTCAGCGCAAGCAGATTGGTTTGAGTGGCGATATCCGAGATACTGTTCAGCATTAACGTCATCGATTCACTCTGATCATTGAATTTCTTCATATCATCAGCTGTCGTGTTTATTGTCTCGTACAATTCATGCATCTGTTCGTTCAGGTGACCCATCTGAGCACTACCCGTCTGTGTACTTGAGGCCATACTTGCGGACAGCTCTTTCATCTGCTCAGAATATGACGCTACGTCCTTAATATGACGGTCAGACTGAGATAACGATTCGGAGATTTCGGCAATACTGGTCGCCTGAAACTCGACACCTCTTGCAACTTCGCTGAATCCGACCGTAACTTCGTTGGTGATGGCACCGGTCTCATCCACTTTTTGTTTCAATTGCTCCGTATAGCGGGACAACCCTGCAACAGCTTCTTTCACCCGTTGCAACATGATTTCCACGCGGGTGCGTGACTCTTCCACCTGCGCTCCCCGTGCTTCACTGTCCATGAACAATCGTTTGTTTACCCTTGACACGGTGATCATAATAATTCCGGTTACGATATACATACTGAAATTAATCAAATCGGCAAAGAGTTGCTCGATACTTGCAGATGACACAAGAACCAACTGAACCGTGAAAAAGGCAAGCATCACCGAAAAAGCAGTGTTGTAGTGCTTGCTATTCGGATACAGCAGGAGCGGTGAAACAATTAGAATGCCTTGCACGGCATTCATCGCGTCACGACTTACGTAAATTCCACTGGCGATCACCGCTACGGTCACAAACCATGGAATGATATGTATACCTTTTTTCATGAAATTGCATACAGTAACTGCTAGAGTAACTACAACGGAGAGTAGCGTGGACAGCCATAGATCGGGAACAATAATCGTAATCCCCGCGCTGATGGCCGTTATGGCCCACATCATGTAACTTACTAGTTTGTTTCTCTGCCAAGTGATCTCATCAATACGATTCATGCTTACCCCGTCCTTTATGTAAGTTAAAAAAATTAACACATGTAGGCCACTGTAAGTTTATTCTCAGTCCATAGTCCCGCTTATACGTAGTTCCGTAACTCCTGCGCCTTTAGCATAGTACATATTAACTTCATAAACGTGCAGTCAGCGCCACTTTATGTATATCGGCAATTTATGTCTAAAATTAATATGTCTTAATAACAAAATAAAATTCCCTGAATGTGCACCAAAAAAAAGAGCCTGCTCATGCGTAGGTACGCATAAAAGCAGACTCTTTACTCCATCTTTATCTTTTATAGTGATCTCATATGCCTTCCGGCTGTTACTTGCCAAATACCAATGTTGTATTTGATGATCCGGCATATTTCGTAACAAACTCACGTGCATAGGCCGCGCTTTCAACCTGATAGCTGTAGTTATTGCTTGGTCTCCAGTTGGTTTTTGGAGAAACCGGGCTGTTCAGAGCAGGGGTGCTACCTGTATCCGTAAATTCTCCTTTACCTTTGTCGTCCAGAATGCCGCCTTTTTCAGCTCCTGCACCAAAGTAGTTGTTTTCGGAATAAATACGGGCTTTTTCTCCGATCGTGATCGCTTGATTGAAGTTATTGGCGTAATTGTTTTTGATGTGGAAGAAACCATAACGCATAAGTCCAGGGCCACGTACATACAAGTTTTCGAAATAGTTATTGGACATGGTCACATGTGGCACACCATTATAACTGCTATTACCGTCATTCGGGTGTCCTAGAATGATGCCATATTTGTGATTCGCAAATTTGGAGTTACTGATCGTGATATAGTCTGCGCGGTCACCGATATACAAAAGCTTATCCAGGTCACTGCCGCCAGAACTGTAGTTATGACCCGAGAATGTAACATGGTCGATCCAATAGTTGGAGCCGGAAGTGATGTACATCTGAATATCATCGTTGGCATTGATGTTCGCAGAGTGATTAAACGTCAGATTTTGAAAGATCACATTGCTTGATCCCGAAGTGGATCTGAAGTGAATGTTCGTTAATGTATGTCTGTCAAAAGAACCTACCAATGTTTTGTTGGAACCAAATTCAACTTTTTGCAAGCTGGATGAAGAAATATTCTGTTCCACAACGACAATCTTAGCTGTAGAGCCTGCCATGTGTGTTCTCAGATCATTCAGATTACTGACATACACGACCTGACCGTTCCTGCCTCCTGTCGTCGCCGCCTTGGATACACCGTTCTCATTCTTCGCATTACCTGCAAAACCAGTCAAACCATTTGTGCCCGTGTTGGGAAAGTTAGCCGCACCATATGTAGCAGGGGCTGTTGAAACCGTTAACAACAATAAAGTGACTGCGAGTAAAAGCAATGAAAACTTCTTCAAAATATCACCATCCTTTGTAATTTGTCCCTTAAACAACTCGATTATAGCTTGTAACCTGCATTGTGACAATACCATTATTGCAAAAAGACAATTATTTTATCTTTTTTGCAACAGCAGGTCAGATATAGTGAAAAAACAGAAAGATGAGAACATGTCACATATACAACATGAACTCATCCCGTCTCTTCTAATGCATCTATTTAATTTTGATTTCGAATTGATCTTTCGCGACATCTTGTAAATTGTCATAGACCTTTCCTGGCTTTCCTTGCACCTTCAATATAATCGATTGAGGTTCATCAAGAAAATTACTGGCGAACGAATACGTCATGCCATTCCCCGTTCCTCTACCTCCATTCCTAGATAAGGTTGTTTTCTCCCCTTTTTTGGAGATCGTAACAATCTCAAACGGCTGAACGATATCGCTAATGAACGACTCCTTCTCATAGTCAAGCTTTTGTTTGGGATCATATTCAAAATGTACCCGTGTAACCAGCGGCGAAATTTCCACGTTCGAGATCAATACGTCGTACTCCCCAAACTTGAACGTTTTATTGACAGGAATAATCTCCGTTTTAGGAATAGAAAATTTCGGGTCTAATGCAACCATAACGTTCATTTTTTTAGAAAATTCGTACTTACGTTCCTGCGAATTCTCCCTCTGCTTCTCCCGTTCTATTCCATTTCCCTCGCCCTTGTCATCATCAAGGCGATCAGGAACGACAGAGGAAAGCTGAAATTCAAAATTTAATTTTTCCGGAAGCGCCGTGCTGCGACTTCGGTCAAATGTGGTACGACCTCGGAGGACATTATTCTGATCTGAGAAATGAATGCTGCTAATGCTGCCGTTATCAATCACATGTCCTGTCGAGGCATCCGTCAATTTTGTGTTCGCCATGGAATATACACCACTCGGAGTATCCGTCCTTGCTGAGTATAAGAGGATAACTCGATTCTCATCCGCCATCAACGCATCCAGCGTAAACTTGTATTTTCCCATCGTCACCGTCTGATCAACACGTTGAACATAATTATGGTTAAGAGCTGAGGTAAGGGTAGCACTCTCCTGATCTGTGCGCAGCAATCCACGAAAAGGCTCCAATCCCCCCCAATGAACTTCAGGTTCGGAAGAGGTCAACCGTTGTTGACCGAGGTCTCCAAGTGATGCGAACATAATACCCGCCACAGCAAGTGATACAGCGCATAACACTGCGATCCATTGTCCTCGTCTTCTTTTACTCGATCTACTCGTTCTGGCTTCCGCCAAGCCGCGTTGTATGGCAGCAGCCGTATTCGCCGAATCTAATTCTCTACGCTCTTTGTTAACCTCATATGCATCTGCCAGCAATGCTTTTTCCTCCGGGCTAGTGGTCATGCCAATCCCTCCTATTCTTCATCAGCTTCCGTAATTGTTCAAGACCCTTATGCTGCCATGTCTTAATCGTGCCTTCCGGTTTGCCAAGAATTGAAGCAATATCTGTAAGTGTCATATCGTTGTAGTACTTGAGCAATATTACATGCCGATACTTCGGTTTTAGTTTCAGCAAAAAGGACTGCATGGCTATACGATTATCTTGGGCACTAATCATCCACGAAGCCGGGATATTATTCTCCATGCTCTCATCCGGCTGAGGTATAGTTCGCTTGCGGCGACGTTGCTCATCAATACAGACATAAATTAAAATTCGAATGATCCATGATTTAAATGCCTTCTCGTTTTTTAGCGTACGACGTTTAATCCAGGCTCTGCAGGTCATCTCTTGTATAGCTTCCAGTGAATCCTGCCGATTCCTTAAATAGCTATAGGCAATGGATAATAACGTATCCTGATGCTCCGTAACGGAATTAATAAACGCTGATTCATCGTGCACATGTATCCAGTTCATCTGCTTCATCCCTGTCTCGCTATCCATCCTGTTCCCCTCCTTCTCTCTCTCTCTGTGGTATAAGACGGACGAACCGACCAAACCGTTTTCATTATTTTCCATACGAAAAAAAGCTCCCCATCCATAGATAGGAGCTGCTATTCCTGCACTCGTAATCGAATTACATCTACTTACAGATTACCCGTAACTTCAATCCCGTCAGCTGAAGCCAGCACGTTCCGAATCCAGGTTGTCAACGAATCCAGGAACACCCGCAGTTCCGGTTCAACAACTTCCACCTGATCCAACTCAGCTAAAATGCCCGGCCATACCTCTTTCACCATCGGATTATCCCAACAGGGATCAAACGCCTGCAGCTCTTCTCCACTTTGCGGGTCCGTTAAAGGGAAAACACGATGGATTGCCGGACGAATATGCTTGAAATCCTCATCATAGATAAACAGTCTATCCTCTTGTCTTATCTCGCGTACATCTTCGTTCAGGTATAGGGGAGATAAGGTAAACCCTATGTTCCTCTCCGGGCCTTCATACTGATAAAGGAGCACCGGAATTTTACTTTTGGCTTGTCTTTGCACAACATTCACTCCTTTCCCGGAACACCACTTCAGGCACTCACAATTCGAACCATTCAAATACTTCTGGATACTGATTCGTCACACCCTCCATCTGCTCCTTCCAGGTTTGTCCTTCCTCCCCCCAGATGTGGAACAGGCAGTAGATGTATTTTTCACCCTCCGCTACTTCATCCAAATTGTTCGCTTCCTCCAGCCATACTTCCAAAGCTTTGGGCCAGGATGCATCGTCACGCAAAAGAACAAAACCATCCATATGTTGTTCTACGCTGTACATCCTGTTATGTGTCAGCGAAGCCGCCAGTCGCGTCAAGATCTCAGTCAACCTGCCGTGCTCCTGCTCCTTCGTTCTGATCCCATACTCCCAACCCATAACGTGATTCCTCCCTCAAACATCGTTTACCGGGCTTCACTTCGCTGCACTGCGTATCCAGATTGCTGTAGTTCATCCATTGCAACGAACACATCACGCTTTGGATTCAATTCTCGGATCAGGTCAGCACTAATCGGTGCATCGTTATATATTTCAGTCACAGCAGTCAAAGACATATCCTGTATATCGTAGTAATCTTTTGCCCAATCGATGTATGATTCCGGTGTTTCCTCGATATAACCAAGCAGAAATGCTACCCCACCCTCAGCATCCGATTCGTCCTCCTGAGCCATAGCAAGTCCAATCCAACTGCCTACTTTCCACTCAGGACTGTGCCCTTCCTGCCAAATACAGAAGGTCACATCCTCTCGAGCCAGCGTTTCCTCGTGTTGATCTAACAGACGTATGAACTCCTCCGGTACCTCATCGTACATTCCCGGATAAGTTGCATCATCCTCTCGGTTATGCGGACTAAGCGGGGATTCATGATCAAACCCTTTGAGTAACGTGCCCGTATTCGTAAACAGAGCATGCAGATGGTCCCCTGCCCCGTTATCTACACTGCCCCATGCACTATCTGGCTGAAGAATGTTATGGTGATAACGATGGACACGGAGCCATTCCTCCTCTGACAGAATGATATCAAGTGCCGCAAGCGCTCTTATCCGCTGGTGCAAAATAGAAGCATTCATGATCGGTGTCCCGCTCCAATGATGCATATCCATCTCTCCTAAAAATGACTTATATAAGTATGTAGTGTAATTAAATTAATCCATGCAAGACCATGCTATAGTCGGATCAAATCCTGTACCTTGTTCTTCCCTTGGTCACTAGGTTGGATCGTAACCGATATCTGATATTCCCTTTTAAACACAGTGCAAGCATAGTTTCCAGACTTTAGTTGTAAGAAAACCCCTTGGGATAATTCATCCGGCTCCAGTTCACCGCCACTGACATCATCTGCTGCCCCTAAGTAAACTGTGCCCGAAGGAACCTGAAAATAATATACCTGTCTCGGCTCCGCTTCACTCCCGTTTTCCAAAATCGTTTCTTGCACATTCCAGTGCACTTCATACGTTCCGTCCTCACCCAGATTCAGGAACAGACAATGACCTGCGTTGACCTCCTCCAGTTCATCATCCGGGATCGACCACCAGTCAGGTGTATCCTGGAGACGATGCTCTAATGACGCCAGATCATAACAACATAATGTGGCTGTATCCGTATCCATCTGAAATGTTCCTTGCATGTTCATCCTCTCCTTCATTTTTTTATTATAACAAGCCAGCCCCACACATAAAATCGAACTCCCGAACCATCTCTGTAACGTTACTCTTCATTTCTGGTTAACAACTGACGATATATCCATAACGGAATTTTTTTGAACTTGATGGAGGAATCTATGCCAATTAATAATAGGAAAGAACCTTTTCGTTATACTCTGAAAGAACCTATGCACTTCGAAATCTATATCCTGAGCATTAATGGCATGGACGGTCCTTCCAAGCCTATTCAGGCCGAATTACGTGATATCAGTCGTTCGGGCTGTCAGCTTGCTTTTCCACTGTCCCTCCCTGTAGAAGATAACGATATTCGCATCGGCATCAACTTGAAGCTGTTTGAAGACTTATTATATATAGAGGGCACACTTCGCTGGGGGATGGAATATAACATGGTATGGCGTTACGGTGTGCAACTTGAAATCGCAGTTGAAGATCAGGATCGCCTGTCCCGGGAAATGCGCATGCTCGCAGGACAAGGTAAAATTATCGTCAAATAACCATCTAACTATGTTTCCTTTAAAATAAAACTGATTCAGATTGCACAGGCCTCTCTACAATGTACATAGAGAAATCTGCATAATTAAAATGAAAAAAGCAGTTGCTTCTCTGGATATATTCCAGGAAGCAACTGCTTTTGTTATATTGAATTATGCTTTTGCCGTGAACAACAGTTCTTGTTCCTTAACGGTTATACGACCAGCAGACTCAATAGAAGCATATTGATGCATATTGGTTATGATTACCGGTGTAATCGTTGTATAACCCGCTTTTTCAATCTCTTCCCGGTCGAATTCCATCAAGACATCACCCACAGAAACCTTGGTGCCTGCCTGAACTTTAGGAGAGAAGAACTGGCCTTTCAACTTCACCGTATCAATCCCGATGTGAATCAGCATTTCCGCACCTGTATCACTTACGAGACCAATGGCATGTCCGCTCTTCGATAATGAGAATACCGTTCCGTTGATTGGAGAAACAACGCGGCCTTCTGTCGGTTGAATTGCAAAACCTTTACCCATAATTTCTTCAGAAAACGCAGGGTCAGGAACTTCACTAAGCGGTTTCACTTCACCCGTGATCGGGCTAAATACTTGCTCATCTTGTGCTTGTGTTTCTTCCGTTACTGCTGGAGCAGTCGTTGTTGCTGACGTTACAGTTTCTGTAGAAGCTGAAGTTGCAGCTGCTTGCGGAGCATTATTTTCCTGGAATCCCAAGATGTACGTAATCAATGCTGCAGAGACAATCGCAATGACACCGCCCAGTATACCATAAATCAATGTACTGATGGACGGACTGATAAATGCTGCAAGTCCTGGCAAACCTACAAGACCTGTTAGTACAAATGCTTTTACCTTGACAATACCCATAAAGCCACCGCCAATTGCCCCACCGATGAGCGCAGCAATAAACGGTTTTTTGTATCTCATATTAACACCATACATCGCTGGTTCAGTAATCCCCATAAATGCTGTCAGACCTGTGGAATAAGCCATAGATTTCGTTTGTCCATTTTTGGAACGGAGTCCTACACCAATCGCTCCACCCGCTTGAGCCCAGTTCGCTGCAAGCATCAAAGGAATAATAAAGTCATAACCTAATGTTGTCATGGAACCAACAACGATCGGTAGCAACGCATAGTGCATTCCTGTAATAATTAGCAGTGACATTGTACCACCAATCAGAATACTTGCGAGGATAGACGCATTATCGAACAACCAAGCAATACCGCCAGACATACCATTACCGATAATGGAACCCAGTGGTCCAATCGCAATCAATGTAAGTGGAACCATGATCAGCAAGGTAACCGTTGGTACGACGATGAGTTTTACTGATGAATGGGTAATGCGGTCAACCGCTTTTTCCAAGTAAGAAGCAATCCAGATCGCAATAACAATCGGAATAACCGTTGAAGAATAGGTTGCTGCGACGACTTTAATCCCCGCGAACGATGAGTTTCCTTCTGCCAGCAAAGCTGTTATGGTTGGATGCATAATTCCGGCTGCAAGCGCTGCACCGATATACATATTACTTCCCAATTTCTTAGCAGCACTGATGGCAAGAATGATTGGCAAGAAGTAGAAAGCACCGTCACCAATCGCAGATAAGATAACATAAGTTGAACTCTTATCGGACAGCCAGCCAAACGCTACAAGGATCGCCACGATCCCTTTGATCATACCTGCGCCGGTAATCGCCGGGAGGATTGGAGTAAATACGCCTGAGATGAAGTCAAACAGGGCACTTATTGGATTTCTCTTTTGTTTCGGGCCTGTAGAAGCCGTAGAAGATCCGGCATTTGCACCTTTGGACATGTTGCCTACCAGCGCGTTGTATACCTTCGGTACATCGTTACCGATGATGACCTGGAACTGTCCGCCATTCTCCATAACACCCATAACTCCAGGTGTGTTCTTTAATGTTTCTTTGTCAGCTTTTTTGTTGTCATTCAAGTTAAATCTGAGTCTTGTCATACAGTGGGTCACTTGATCCACGTTTTCTTCGCCACCAACAAGCTTCAGAATATCTTTGGACAATTGTTGTTTATCCATTGTGTTTTGCTCCTTTTATGTGTATTGAAGGTTTAAAAAAAACCTAAACACCGATCCATGACAAAGCATAACAGCTTATCATGTTTCAACGTTTAGGTTTTGCCTTTTTTGCAGTAACAATCCCAAATTATTCGATTGTTTGTTCATTTCGGACAATACGTTCGATGTGGATCGTGAGATACAACACTTCTTCCTTCGACAAGACCCGATTATAGATTTTACGTGTATAATCGTTAATCTTGACTGCACAAGCATGTGCTTCCGGATATTGTTTACTCACCAGATCATGAAGCGGATTATCCTCTTCCTTGTCTTCAATCGCTGTACCTTGCAGTACCCGTTGAGCGAAGAACTTCAAATGGGTCAGGAATCGGTAATAACTTAGTGAATCTTCGTCGAGCTCGATCACGAAACTGCGCCGAACGATGTTGAGAATATCCTTCACGATATTCGTAATGCTGATCGTTTCTCTCATCTCACCATTCATCTGGGCGTTAACCAGATGCATCGCGATGAATGCACATTCGTCCTCGGGAAGAAGAACACCTAGCGTTTCTTCAATAATCTGCAATGCCTTGAGACCGATCGCATATTCCTTCCGGTACATACGCTTGATTTCCCAAAATAATGCATTGCGGATCTGCAATCCTTGACGATGTCGGTCAATAGCAAAATGAATATGATCCGTCAGTGAAATGTAGATGCTTTCATGAAGCTTCTCACCCAGTACCGTCTCAGCGTAACGAATAATCTCATCCGAGCATTCCACATATTCCACCGGAATATCAGACAGAAGCGTCTTCAATTTCTGAGATACTTCTTTACTTTCGAGCGAAAATATTTTTTCGACGAGACTCTCGTCGATGAATTCACCAGTATGCTTTTTGAAGGCAATTCCACGCCCCATAACGACCAGTTCGTTACCTCCCGGATCAATTACAGTGACTACATTGTTGTTGAGCACCTTCTCAATTTTCATTTCTTCACATCACCTTGCACCGTCAAAGTAGTAAAAGGCAAAACCAAAACAGGTCATGAAGTATGCCTGCCTCTGGTTTTGCCTGATTGAACAGTAACAATCCAGTATTCTTTAGCCTTGGGCCTATCTTACCATATTAAATCGCATGTGACAACGTTTTTCTGAAAGCGGTTAATGTGCGTTAATGCGACATAAAAGGCACTCATACAACAATGACTTTGGAATTATGCTTTTGCATTATTATCAACAAGACTTGCGCCATTTGTACTAATAACTTCTTTGTACCAGTGGAACGATTTTTTCTTATAACGGTCCAGTGTACCAGAACCATCATTATTACGGTCTACATAAATGAAACCATAACGTTTCTTCATCTCTGCTGTAGATGCACTTACCAAGTCAATGCAGCCCCATGACGTGTATCCCATGACTTCGACACCATCTTCAAGCGCTTCTCCAACTTGCACCAGATGATCATTCAAGTATTGAATGCGGTAGTCATCATGGACTGTTTTATTGCCGTTCTCATCCGTAATCAATTCATCGACGGCACCCAAACCATTTTCGACAATAAACAATGGTTTCTGATAACGGTCCCAGTATTTATTGAGGGTTACACGCAAGCCCTGAGGATCAATCTGCCATCCCCATTCGCTTGCTTTCAAGTAAGGGTTCTGAACTCCTGCAAACAGGTTTCCTTTGCCCTCTTTACGTTTCTCCGGATCACCGGTCTCACAGATACTTACATAATAGCTGAAGGAGATGAAATCTACGGTGTGCTTAAGAATTTCCGCATCCCCGTCTTCGAACTTAATGTTGATGTTATTCGCTTTGAAATAACGATTAATGTATTTCGGATAATAACCACGTGCATGGATATCGGCGAAAATATCATTACGTTGCTCTGCGTGCATCGCTGCAACAACGTCGTCTGGATTCGGTGTGAGCGGATATGTCGGCATGCTCAGCACCATGCACCCGATTTTCGCTTCCGGCATAATCTCATGGCCCAGTTTGACAGCAAGCGCACTGGCTACCAATTCATGATGGATCGCTTGGTACAGATCCTGCTTGGACAATTCGGATTTCGGTGTATAGATACCACCACTCATGAATGGTTCTTCCAGAATGGAGTTGATCTCATTAAACGTCAACCAGTATTTCACTTTGCCTTTGAAACGGTTAAACAGCACAGTGACATAACGTTCGTAAAACTCGATCATTTTACGGTTAACCCATCCATCATAGGTTTTAGACAAATGTAGCGGCGTCTCGTAGTGAGAGATCGTTACGAGCGGTTCAATGCCATATTTGTGACACTCATCGAACAGGTCATCATAGAATTGCAGACCTTTCTCGTTCGGCTCCAGTTCGTCCCCTTTTGGAAAAATGCGAGACCACGCAATGGATGTACGGAACACCTTAAAGCCCATCTCAGCAAACAGTTTGACATCCTCTTTGTAGCGATTGTAGAAATCAATACCGATCAATTTCAAGTTATCTTCGGTAGGGCCTTCGGTTCTTGGAGTTGTAATACCATGCGGCATAACGTCCTGTACAGACAGACCTTTGCCATCCGCATTATAAGCTCCCTCAAGCTGGTTGGCCGCTACCGCGCCGCCCCACAGAAAATCCTTCGGAAATGGTGTAGTCATTTGCGTTCATCCTCTCAACATTGAATGTCTATATAAATTGAACTAAAGATTTTACACAATCCACTCCGATGACAGAATAACCTTCTAATCGCTGTTACCCCCAGATTTTTTCGATTCCCTTTTCCAAAGGGGAAAATCCGGTGATAAAGGCGACCGCTCCGCTTTTCCAGGTTTTTTCTGTCCTCTCCGTTCAAGTGTAAATAAATAGTTCAACTTATATAAAATTTATTTTATATCCGTTCCAAACTTTATTTTGTGCCCACTTGCTCAAGTCGCTGCATGATTTGCTTAAGCTGTGCACCTGTTACGATTTGCTTCATATCAAACTTGCCTTTGCTCACACCCGTCATTACACCAGCACGAGCACTATTCTGAATCGCCGCATATGCCCAATGCTTACTGTCGACATCGCCAAACATCAGCTCCACTGAATCTGTAGCAGGCTTCCAATCCTTATTAGTCAGGATCTGGTCTACAATAACTGCCATCTGCGCTCGTGTTACTTCGCTCTCTGGAGCAAACATTTGATTGCCAATGCCTTTCATCAGTCCCGCCTTAGTCACCTTCGTAATGGCTTGAGTAGCCCAGTCCGGAGCGCTGTCCATATAAGGATAATCCTCAGTTGCTGCTGGAAGTTTTAGAGCATCAGCTAAAACGACTGCGATTTGCGCACGAGTTACAGGTTCCGTAGGTTGTACATCATGCTCTGATGAACCTCCGGTCTGCTCTCCAGCTGTACCTTTATGAAGTTTGAACAGACTCGCGATAACCTCTTTATTGTTGAAAGCAGGTACCCATGACCAATGTTTCAAACCTCCATAGAATCTGTGACTATTCATGTATGCATCATCGTATAAAGTTAAATGCACCTGTTTAGCACCCATTTCCGTCAATGCCTGATAAGCAAGTGAACTAGTACGACTATCTGTTGTTGGATCATTTTGAGCGTGCATAATCCACATCGGCACATCCACAATGCCTTTCAGTTCTTGCTTGAATGCATCAACGGAACCCGTATAGTCCGCAACGGTATCTTTGGCAGCAACGATAATTGCTCCAGCAAACAGGTCAGGATACTGCATCAGGAAGCGGAATGCACCTCCACCGCCACTGGATACACCAGACAGATAGATCCGGTCAGGGTCTACTTCACCTTCGGTAACAAGCTTTTGAATCAACTCAACCTGAGCTTCAAAATATGCCTTCATTATTGGTAGTTGCTCTGCATTGTTGTAAATTTTGAAGCTGTAATTCTCAGGATATTGCACCGCCAGTACAGAAGTATCATACCCTGATTCCGTCCAGACTACTGCACCGCGATTAGCGGTTAAATGATTGCGTCCGTCCGTTCCAACTTCACCACCGCCGTGAAGCCATACCATAAGCGGCTTCGCTTCCTTGGAAGGACTGCGTTTCAGGTTATAAGATAGCGTTACACCATTGCTAGCTGTGAATTGTGCTTTTTCAAACTCATCCACGGTACGTGTTTTCACCTGAGTAACACTTTTTTTATCAAAAGAAAGTTCTGGATACGTTTTGCTGGTTACCGCAAACTCGGATTTCAGGCCTCCAGGATATTTGAAAGGTTTCACGGTCATGTGGATCGTATGATCCTTCATGGATAACGTAATGCCATCATCTTCATAGTTGTCTTGCACAATTTCTCCTGCAGCATTTAACGGATAACCGTCATAATTCCCTGTAATATCAAAGTCCGATGCCTTCAGATTTTTGTATTTTTCCACGTCTGAAACCGTAATGTCGAAAGATTCGACCATCTCACCCGGATCACCAACAAACGTATTCGCCTGAATTTGCGTCACTTGTGCGCTTGCTGCACCTGTTGTCCCAGGCCAGATCACATTTAGACTCAGCGTTAGTGCTAACATACAGGAAACGTGTTTGATGCCTTTGTTCCACTTCTTCAAAAGAACCCCTCCAGCTCATGTGATGTTTGATTGCAAAGTAAAAAGCGGACAAGCGCCAACCAAAAGGGTTGTATGAAGCGAAAGCTCATATCACACTTTTAAGTCAGGTTTTGCCCGCCCCTGTGCGGTAACAATCCTAAGAATGTCATCGCTGAATATCAGATCTTTGTTTCAGGTGTTTACAGTTGCTCACCATTGCTGGCAATCACATTTTTGTACCAATCAAATGAATCTTTTTTGGAGCGTGCAAGTGTTCCGTTACCTTCATCATCGAGATCCACGTAGATAAAGCCATAACGTTTGGACATCTCGGATGTCGACATACTCACGAGGTCAATCGGGCCCCATGCCGTAAAACCAATCAGCTCAACGCCATCTTTGATGGCCTCTTTCATCTGTTCGATGTGCTTTTTGAGGTAGTCGACGCGGTACGAGTCATGGATAGATCCATCCTCTTCCACTTTGTCATACGCACCCAGACCATTCTCTACGATAAAGAGTGGCTTTTGATAACGATCCCAGAAGTTGTTCAACGTTACGCGCAGACCGATCGGGTCGATCTCCCAGCCCCAGTCTGATGCTTCCAGATAAGGGTTTTTCACGCCGCCTGTCAGGTTACCTGCTGTCTCAGCCGCATCCGCAGAAGCCGACTTGGTCACAGACATGTAATAACTGAAGGAGATGAAATCTACCGTGTTGTTCAGCAAAATCTCATCATCGCCTGCTTCTTTTTGAATGACAATGTTATTCTCATCAAAATAACGCGCCATGTAGTTCGGGTATTTACCACGAGCGTGCATGTCCGTGAAGAAGAGGTTAAGCTGATTCTCATGCTGAGCCAGTTGAACATCTACCGGATTACAAGTCGCTGGATAAGTTTCCATACGTGCAAGCATACAGCCCACTTGGGAGCCAGGGATAATCTCATGTGCAAGCTTCGTCACCATAGCACTTGCTACAAATTGATGATGCAATGCTTGATACGTTGTTTGCAGCTTATTGTCCACTTTATCAATTAGAATACCGCCGCCAGTGTACGGACTGAACACCATCACATTGATCTCGTTAAATGTCAGCCAGTATTTCACTTTGTTTTTATAACGGTTGAATACCGTTTCAGCGTAACGAACATAATGTCCGATCACTTCACGGCTTGCCCAGCCATTGTATTTTTGCGTCAAACCAAGCGGAGTCTCATAGTGAGACAGTGTTACGAGCGGTTCAATGCCGTATTTATGCAATTCATCAAATACTTCATCATAGAATTTCAAACCTGCTTCATTTGGCTCTTGGTCATAACCGTTCGGGAAAATACGTGCCCAGTGAATGGACAAACGGAATACTTTGAAGCCCATTTCTGCGAATAGTGCGATATCTTCTCTAAAACGGTGGTAGAAATCAATACCGAAACGTTTCGGGAAACGTTCTTCAATTTTGCCAGCAAGAATCTCTTCGATTCGGGAAGAGGAAATTTCCATGGCATGTCCACCCGTGCGCTTTTCTTTTGGCACATGAGCGATCATGTCCGCTGTGGAGAGACCTTTTCCGTCCTTATCGAATGCGCCTTCCAGTTGGTTCGCAGCTGTAGCGCCGCCCCACAGGAAGTTTTCAGGGAATCCTTTTTTTGCCGTGGTCATCATAACAACCTCTTTTCGAAATAATTTTTGGTTTTCCATACGTAAGAGCAACTCCAAAACAGAGCAGAAAACAAGAAAAACCTAAACTCAGGGTAAAATAGCACCAAAAAAAGGGGCTTTCATTTCACCATCAGTTTAGGTTTTGCCTGTCTGCACAGTTACAATCCATCAAAAGATGTTATAACGTATTCTGTTGTTTTGCTCTTGTGATGTAAGCGTAACATATTTATTTTGTAAAATCAAATTCACCAAAACTATGCGACCTTCGGCCACAATAAGATCACCTAACAACGTATTTATAATAATTTTTATCTTATTTCTAACATCATTTCTGACATCATTTCTAAAACTATTTCTAACGTGGCATTCGCAAAATTGCTGCCCGTAGGGCATTGGTTCCTTCCTCCGTTTCCAAATAACTTGCAGGACTTTGGTCCCCCAGAGCTGGAACCTTTTTATCTATCCATTTCAATGCGGAATCTTTCATTTCACATAAAAGTACCCGGCTTATATCTTCTGGAATTCCTTTTACTCTTGCCTCTACTTTCCATTCAGTGGGTAATGTAGCGTACCATTCATCAAATAGTTCAACGAAGGTATCCCAATGCTCCTGTTTAAATGCGGACAAATACATATCTTGCATACTCATGTAACATTTCTCCTTCTCATTAAGATATGTAACCCCCTGGTCCTATCTCAGAGAATTCATCCTTAAGCCGCTTGTAGTCGCTGTTATAACTAGTAGACTTAATTTTAAATGATTTTCAGGGAGAGAACAATCAAGGAGGAACACATCATGACCGAAGAAGAAAACACATCGGGCTGGGACGCCATCGACCACGCTATACAGCAATTGTACGGAGAACAGGAACCTAAACATTATGGCACAGCCATTCCATATATGCTTGGCGGACCCGACCCACTGGACGGAATAAGTGCCTATGCGGTAGATACACCGATGCCTCATTGGCATTTTGTAACTTATGGTTTCTCGGAGCTCTACGGCAAAGAGGGCGATGATGCATCGAGAAGTGGATATGGTTTTGAACTTACTTTTCGCCTTACACGCTGTGAAAATGAATCAGAACCGCCGGCCTGGGCACTCAATCTACTCCAAAATATGGGGCGATATGTCTTCAACAGCGGTAACCTGTTTCAGCCCGGAGATTATCTGGATGCCAACGGCCCGATCTGCCTGAACTCCGATACACTCTTGACTGCACTTGCATTCATAGAAGATCCAGATTTACCTGAACTGAATACACCGAATGGTTCTGTTCAATTTATCCAAATGGTCGGTATGACCTGCCGTGAACTGGAGATGATTCAGAGCTGGAATACCCACGGTTTCCTGGCTGCCTGTGAAAGCTACATGCCTAAATGTGTAACGGATCTGATGAGGAATTCCTACGCAGATATCCCTTCGGTTATCCAAGCTACGGAGCGTGGCATTGAGGAAGACGGATCAAGCACCGCCTTTTTGTTCATCCAACAATTGAGCTGGGAGTCACCACGCAAAAAACTGTTACAGAAAAACATCCCTGCCAAGCTTCAGCTAGGTGCCCAACAGGCAACTCTTCTGGGCAGCATCCTGAGGAGCCGAATCGCCAAAAAAGCAACGTTGTCCCTGATCGGGCCGGATATCAACATTGTCTTTGAAGCTGGGGATCTTCCCTCTCTGATGGAAACGGAGCGAGAGGTCAGATTGACTGTGAATCAGCAAGCACTGAACGAAATTGTAGAGCAACTTCGTCCACAAGCCAGCTCCTTTCAGGTCCCTTCACTGGACAAGCTCCTTATTGAGATTGTGCCCACGCAGATTAAAGATCAGGAAGGGAATGTGATCAAAACGATCGGCTAATCAACGCAATTGCATCAAGGAGGAATGACATGTCTGCTCATACATCGGTCTCAAGCCCATTGGAATACGGTACGGGAGTTCATACTGGAACTCCTGCTTCCTTTCACTATTTAGCTCAAAGCGGAATAGACCGACTATGCAAAATCAATCATTTTCTAATTCAAGCGTTCCGCCGCAGTATTTTGGATATCAAAGAGAATTTGACAGGTACTTATCTGTTCCTGCTAACAGATGTTAACGGCGTGCTGCTGTCCATGGATTACAGCTCTAATTTGGAACCGCACGTAAAGCAATCTCCTATTCGACCGGGACTGAGTTTTTCAGCCCAGAGCTGTGGCGTTAATGCCATCTCCAGAACGATGGAGGATAATGCGCCCGTATTTTTGCTACCAGAGCAGCATGAAAGTCCATTTTTTCAAAGCTGGCACTGTTATGCCGTTCCTCTATACATGGGGTCACAGCATTTCGGTTATCTCGATGTGTCTACAATAAACGCGGATATGCAGCGTGAACTCATGGCCATAGCCAAGTTGATCCCGGCAAATATGCAGAACCGTTACCAGAGCCAAAGCATGGCACATCAGGAGAAACAGCTCCAAGTCGAATTCACAGAGCGGCAACTAACGATTCTAGAGATGATATCCCGCGGATGGACTGTGAAGGCGATTGCATTGCAACTTAAGATCAAGGAATGTACGGTCAATTATCATAAAAAAGTCATTTTTAACAAGTTAGGCGTTCAATCCAGCACAGAAGCTGTTTCAATGGCGAGTCAATTGTCTTATTTATAGGAGACCCCTATAGTTTCCTATAGGTGGAAACAGAGAACACATGTGCTACAATTTTAGTAAGCACAACAAAGAGAGAATAACTCACACATCTCAGGAGGGTATTATGTCTATTACGAAAAAAACATCTTTATTCGCTATGCTCATCATGATGATGATCGTAGTCGCTGCTTGCGGAGACAAAGCAGATAACAATGCGAAATCAAACGATCCTGCCGCAACCAAAACAACTACAGGCGCAGATGCCGGCACAGCCAAAACAGACGATACCGACAAATCAGGAGCGTCCAGCGAAGATAACAAAGAATCTGACAACTCATCCAAAGTAGAACTGGGGACAACGCAAAAGGGTTCTTACACTAATGACTATTTTGGCGTATCCCTGAAATTCCCTGAAGCATGGGAATATCAGGATGCCGAGGGCATGAACCAACTGACGAGTGCTTCCTCTGAAGCCATTGCCGGTGACGATGAAAAGAAGAAAAAACAGATGGAACTATCTCAAACCAAGACATTGAACCTGCTCATGGCATCCCAATATCCGCTTGATGGCGGCCAGATCGGCCCTTCTGCAATGGCCATTGCCGAGAAGGTTAGCTTGCTGCAAGGCATTCGTACAGGAGAGGACTATCTGAAAGCTACCAAGAAGTTCATGGAAGACAGCAACTTCCCTTATGAATACAAGGACTTCACAAAAGAAACCATCGGTGGCAAAGAAATGGACCTAATGCAGATCACGACGGATGCAGGGGACGGAAGCAAAATCACTCAGGAATACTACAGCACGATTATTGAAGGTTATGCGTTCAACTTCATCTTCACATATCTCGATGATCAAACCAAAGCCGAGATCGACAATATTAAGAAGTCCGTTCAATTCAAATAAAACCAAAACCCCGGCAGCGATCTGAACAGATCATGCCGGGGTTCTTTGTTCTTTTTTTAACCAGACAAAGCGACCCAATGTCCTTCTTTCACTTCGACCCAGCGCGAATGCTCCAGATTATATCGGTCTCCTGTGCCACTGGTTTCCTTCTCCTGATCTACCAAAGCGATACGTGGCTTATTCCTCTCCACCGCTGGATCAGGAACAGGAATTGCCGATAGTAATGCTTTCGTATACGGGTGCTGCGGATTCGCATACAGTTCTTCACTCTCGGCCAGCTCCACAATTTTGCCGTTATACATGACAGCGACCCGATCACTTATATGTTTGACCATCGACAGATCATGTGCGATGAACAAATACGTCAGACCCAAGCGTTGTTGCAGCTCTTCAAGCAACTGCACAATTTGCGCCTGAATAGAGACATCGAGTGCCGACAACGGCTCATCACAAACGATAAACTCCGGCTCTACCGCCAGCGCTCTTGCAATACCTATTCGCTGACGTTGCCCACCCGAGAACTCATGTGGATATCGCTGTGCATGTGATGAATCAAGTCCCACCATCTCCAGCAGTTCTTCCACTCGCTTCTGTCGCTTAGCCGCATTACCTGCCAGCTGATGGATATCAAGCGCCTCGCCAATAATGTCCATAATTCTCATTTTGGGATTCAGTGAAGCATATGGATCTTGGAAAATGATCTGCATATGTCGTCGCATCGTTTTCATCTCACCAGGCGAGAGTCGTTGCAACGGAATGCCCTTGAACAGCACATCTCCTCCCGTTGGCTCGTGCAGACGCAGAATCGCTCGTCCCGTGGTAGATTTCCCGCTACCTGACTCACCCACAACGCCGAGTGTCTCCCCCTGACGGATATGAAAACTGATATCATTCACCGCTTTTAACGTATTGCCCTTGCCGAGGTTAAAATACTGTTTGAGAGATTTGACTTCCAGTAATGGCTGATCGTCCTTCAGGTCTTTGGGTACCTGAGAGAGCAATTTCGGTTTCTTCTTCTCATCCAGTCGAGGTAACGCGTTCAACAGACGGACGGTATACGGATGTTTTGGACTCTCGAAAATTTCCTCTGTAGTACCCGTCTCCACGATCTCTCCCTCTTTCATTACAACCACCCGGTCACACATGCCGGCAACCACACCCAAGTCATGTGTAATAAGAATAATCGACGTACCCATCTGCTCCTGCATATCCTTCATCAAGTTCAATATCTGTGCCTGAATCGTTACATCCAAAGCCGTAGTCGGCTCATCGGCGATTAATAGTTCAGGACGGCAAGCAAGGGCGATACCAATCATCACCCGCTGACGCATGCCACCGGAAAATTCATGTGGATACTGATTATAACGGATAGCGCTTTGTTTGATACCTACTCGTTCCATCATGGCGATGGCTTGTTTTTTCGCTTCCCTTTTCGATAACTTCTGATGTTTGATCAAACTTTCCGAGATTTGTTGGCCAATCTTGATCGTTGGATTAAGCGAGCTCATGGGATCTTGGAAGATCATCCCGATATCCCGGCCGCGAATGTGTTCCATCTCTTTTTGTGATTTCCCGGCGAGATCCACACCTTTAAATAGAAGCTCACCCGATTTCATCTGTGAAGGGGGAGAAGCAAGCAATCTCATAATGGAGCGTGCGGTTACGCTCTTACCACTGCCTGATTCTCCAACAATGCCCAGCGTTTCCCCTTTCCGCAGTTCAAAGCTAACCTGCTTGACCGCCTGAAACTCACTATCACCCGTGTAAAAAGAGACGGACAAATCATTTACTCTCAGCAAAGGTTCCACGACGTGCACCATTCCTTTCATATCTGCTCTATCTTCTCATATGTAATCAATTCCATACCTTGACAATTAAACATACCCTACATAATATATACTATATTGATCGGAATAATGCAATTTATACTTCAGTGAAAGGAGGGTTACCGTTTGACAGCTGAAGCGGAAAGTCATCACACCTCCCGTCTGGTGAATCATCTACGTTTCATTTATGGTAAAATGCTGCTTCATCCCGTCTATCGCTATGTATTGATCGTTCTCGGATTACCGATCAACCTGATCGTTTATATGGTCTGGCGTTCCAAGCGTAAACAAGATGACTGGTCAGCTGTAAAACAACAGGCTGAACAGGAGATGCATACCTCATCCTACCGTGACACCAAACGATTGGAACTGGAAGAACAACTGAGGCGCAAGCATCGCTTCTTCAAGCAAGAGGTCAGCGAGGCAGCATTCAGACAAGAGGCTGAGAGCTGGCTTGAGGAAACTTTTCAGAAGGAACTGCTGGAACGAACGTCCCACAAGTTAGAACAAAAGGGAAAACATCGTCTCGGAATTCAGGATACATTCGGTATCTTACTAGCGAAACCTTGGTTTCTAGCCTTATCGATCATCCCGGGCTGTCTAATGTATCTGACTCTTCTGGTATATGGTAATGCTTATCTAAAGTACATATTTGAAAGACTACTCATGACCATCTTTGTCATTCTGGGTGTAGCAACGCTAGTATTTACGATTTTGTACTTGTCTCCGTTCAACCCGGCGGCCAACATTCTCGGCGTAACCGCAACACAAGAACAGATTGCAGCCTTTAATCATGTGTACGGCCTGGATCAGCCTTATCTGACACAGCTTTGGAACAATATCAAGGGTGTTGCCATGTTTGATCTTGGCAAGTCGTTTGCAGGAAACGAGATCGTGACGGATACAATCGCTCGAAAGTTTCCCATTACGCTAACCCTTGCCGTGATTTCCCTGCTGTTAGCTATTGTCATTGCTTTACCTATTGGCATTATCTCGGCGCTCAAGCCTAACTCCTGGTTTGACTACACATTTATGTTCATCGCTCTCATTGGACTGTCTATTCCGAACTTCTGGCAAGGTCTGATCTTCATTCTGAATTTCTCGATCAAAATGCAGTGGCTTCCCGCTACCTTTAATCCTCAGAACTGGCTGTCCATGATTATGCCGGTCATCGTGCTGGGGACAGGACTTACGGCTGCGGTTGCACGGATGACCCGTTCATCCACACTGGAGGTCATTCACGAGGATTATGTCATGACTGCCCGGGCCAAGGGGCTAAGTGAGCGACAAGTGATGCTGAAGCACGCGGTGCGTAACGCGCTGATTCCTATCATTACTGTCGTGGGTCTTCAATTCGGAGCTATGCTTGGCGGGGCCGCTGTAACAGAGAAGGTATTTAATATCAGCGGACTGGGAAGTTACATCGTGGATAAGCAATTCATACCCGATATTCCGAGTATTATGGGCGGAGTAATCTACACAGCTATCACGATTTCCATTGTGAATGTTGTGGTTGATCTGTTTTACGCCTTTATCGATCCAAGGGTTCGCTCCAAAATGAAACAATATTAAAGCAGGTGTACTATGACAAAATCAAGCTCCCTTACACAGGAAATGCGTTTCCGGCTCAAGTCTTCACAAGAATACAGTCAAGCCAGCTTCGCATGGATCACTTCGGTTCTGCTGACTCTGTTATTGTTGTTGAACAGTTATGACTGGAGCGGGCAGGCGTTCAAGCCATTTATAGCTGGAGTGGCCGGCATTTATCTGTTCTTCACCCTCATTCAGAGTCTGCTTCTTATTCGGATCAGACAGGATTTAATACAGCGCGGGGTTATACGTGTTCTGACACGCAGACTCGCATGGGTACAGTTGCTGGCTGCTTTGACAGGTAATATTTTCATTGTAACGGCTGCTTTCCACCTGATTCGAAAACGAAAAAGTATTGAATATACATTTGCTGTATACGCACTGTTAACCCAGTTATTTGTGTTCGGTGTATCGGCTCTGAATCTGTTCAAGCCTTATGTTGCGGATACCTTTTTGCCTTCGATGGCGGCGCTGTTATGTATTCTCGTCATTGATTTGATCGTATTGATCATTGTATCAAGGTATGATGCGACCTCTCCTCTGCCTCGCTGGATGATGGTTGTAGGTGCAGTGATGATCGTTAGCGTGATTACGGGCAACGTTTTCGCGTTGCTGCTGGGGATCTCGATCCTTCGCCGGCTCCGCAGACAAGGGAAACATGGAACGAATTTCTGGAATGACCTGTGGGAGCGTCTTGCTCCCAATATGACCGCGATGTCCGGACTCTTTTTCATCATCTTCCTGTTCTCGATCTCCATCTGCAGTTTCTTCACCTTCGACTACAGCATGGCGGTAGAAAATAACTATTCGGCCCTGCTTCAGTCACCTTCTCTGGCCTATCCGCTAGGAACGGATGATTTCGGTCGATGTCTATTTTCCCGAATCGTGTTTGGTGCACGGATTTCCTTGATCGTCGGTTTGATGTCAACCCTGATTCCGGTTGTGATTGGCGGTGTGCTGGGTGCCTTCTCGGGTTTCTACGGAAGACATACGGATAACATCATCATGCGACTGCTGGATATTCTGTACGCCATTCCGGGGATCTTGCTCGCCATCGCGATTATCGCGGCTTTCGGTGCTAACACGGTAAATCTGATCATCGCATTAAGCCTGGGCTCCATTCCAACGTATGCTCGAACAATGCGGGCCAGTGTAATCTATGTATCGACCTTTGAGTTTGTTGAAGCGGCGCGTGCCTTGGGATATACCAATCGTACAATTATTTTCAAACACATCATTCCCAACTCGCTCGCACCGATGATTATCAAATCCACGCTGACGATTGGTGGAGCTGTCATTGCAACCAGCAGTTTGAGTTATCTTGGGCTGGGTGTAGAACCGCATATTCCGGAATGGGGCAACATTCTGAAGCTGGGAAGCACCTATCTGGAAACTCATTCGTATCTAGCGATTTATCCGGGACTGGCGATTATTCTACTTGTTCTTTCGTTCAACTTTCTCGGTGACGGACTGCGGGATGCGCTTGATCCCAAGCTTGAGAAGGCGTGACGATGGATTTATTAAGTTGAACTAAAAGAGGTTTACACGAAGCACTCCGATGACAGAATAACCTTGCAATCGCCGTTTTTCCAGGTTTTTTCTGTCCTCTCCGTTTTTGTGTAAATGAAATAGTTCAAAAAAAAAAATCATATATCACATCTATTAATACATTGGAGGTATTCTCATGAAAAAACGTACACTTGTCGCCTTGCTGCTGATTCTCGTGCTGGTGATCTCCGGCTGCAATGTGAAAACCAAAACCGAATCGCAGGAGCAGAACCAACCTTCCGATACAACAGAGACCGCACCAAAAGCGGTTGACATTGAATTGCTCGCCATGAGCTCTTCCGAGAATGATGTCAACATTATCCGTGATCAGCTGACCAAAAACGGCTTCAATGTGAAGCTGAACCTGCAACCGGATTACGGCAGCTTTAAGTCCCAGCAGGACGCAGGCAACTATGATATCGCATTGTCCAGCTGGACAACGGTAACGGGCAATCCCGACTATGCCGTTCGCTCTCTTTTCAAAACAGGCGGGGATTACAGTATTCTGGCGGATCAAGAGATCGATAAACTAATCGATCAGGCCGCTACGCAGACACCTGATGAGTACAAAGAAACGTATAAAAAGTTGGAAGACCGTTTGGTTACAGATCAGGCGTACATCGCTCCGCTGTATATTTCTCTGAAAAGTCAGGCGGTGAACAAGGACATTCTGAATGTCGATACCGTTCGTCTGTCCAAATCCCGTGCCATGGCGTGGGAACCGATTGAGTTCAAGGACAGCTCCAAAAACAGTAAAGATCCGTTGATTCTGACACAAGCAGCATCTGTACTGACTTCCCTCGATCCAATCAAAGGAAACGACGGTTCCATCAACCAACTCAATACCAATATGTACGTGCGTTTGGTGAATCTGACGGATGACGATCAACTGACAGCGGATGGATCGCTCTCACGTAATTTCACGATTGCAGATGGCAATTCCGAATACTATTTCGTACTTCGTGACGATATCAATTTTGCTAAAATCGAAAACAAAAAGGCTGTCGATACCGGAGAACGTGTAGGCGCAGATGACGTTATCTTCTCCCTCGACCGTGCCAAAAATAAAGATTCCGTTCCGGATCACCGCACGTACAGTCTGCATGAACATATCAAACAAGCGGAACTCGTTACAGACCTGAGCGCACTGGAGTCAGTGAAACAGTCCGGGGGTAGCGGAACCGTGCTGGAAGCTCTGAATCAAGGACTCGACAGCGATATCAAGGAACTGGTTAGCGACAAAAAACAGGCTAATAACGGTGCAGGCAAATACCAAGTAGTTAAAGTGACTACAACTGAACCGTTCCCGCAAGTGCTGAACTATCTGGCGCACCAATCGGCTGGTATCGTATCCAAGAAACAAGTCGAAAGCATCAATACGTATGATGTCGCGTCCTTCGATGTGAACAAGGATATTCCTTATGGCGATCAGAACACCGTGACCGAGGGTGCCAACTATAACAACACACTTTATACAAGCGGTCCTTATATCCTCTCTTATAAAAATGACTACGAAGGCGTGTTCCTGAAAAACCCGGGATACCGCAAAGGTTCCGACTTCGCAGGCAAGATTGATCAGGTAAACGTACGCTTCATTGCCGATGCTGACAGTGCTCTCTCTGCGCTTCGTAGCAGCGAAATCCACCTGTATTACGGTGTACCTGAGACGAAATACGACATTATCCAGAATGACAGCAAATTGCACTTGCAAAGCATTCCAAGTAATGCCGTATCCTATCTGCTGTTTAACACAGCCAATCGTGAAGTGGCCAAGAGCAGTGATCTGAGAAAAGCAGTGCTGTACTCCATCAATCAGGATGAGATTCTGCAATTCTACAAAAACAACAAACTGAAAGCTTACTCCACCGTAAGCCCACTTGTACAAACCGGGAATGAACTTAAGGCTGATCCAGCCAAAGTGAAAGAATTCGTGAGCAAGTATAACGCGTCAAAATAAACCGCCTGAACACAAAAGGCTGTCACCAGGATCATGCAGATCCATCGGTGACAGCCTTTTTCCTATCCATCATTCCGGTACTTGGCAATCTGCCAAAATGTCGGGATAATGTCTCATGCTATCCGCTTCTGTAATGCTGCGGATCACTCTACACGGTACACCTGCTGCAAGCGAATGCGGTGGAATGTCACGTGTAACCACGCTCCCTGCCCCAATGACACATCCGTCTCCAATCGTGACGCCGCCGCATACTGTCACATTCGCGGACAACCACACATCATTACCGATGGTAACTGGTTTGGCATAACAGAGTGATTTCAGCTCACCATGTTGATTCAGCATCTGCCTCCGTTCACTCGCAATCAAGGGGTGAACAGGCGTAACGATAGTAACATTGGGACCAAAGCTGGTGTAGTCTCCAATCGTCACTTGTGCATCATCCTGTATGGTCAGATTGTAATTCGCAAAAAAGTGATGGCCGATCCGGGTGTGCACCCCATAGTGAAAGAAAATCGGACCCTGCATAAATCCGCCATCCCCTATTTTCCCCAGTAACTGTTGTACGATTTGCTGTCTTTCCTCCGTTTGTTCTTCAAAGGTTTGGCTATAACGCTGACTGAGATGATGAGCTTTTCTTTTGATGTCCCTCAGTTCCGGATCAGCCGGACTGAATAACATGCCCTTCATAATTCTCTCTTCTTCACGCATCGCGATTCCCCCTCATCTATAGATTATTCCTGCAAATCCATGATCGCCTCAATCGTTCGCAATACACCATTTTCATCATTGGATTTCGTAATGAATTGCGCGGCACGTTTGGTATTCTCGCATGCATTGCTCACAGCAAAGCTGTATTCGGCAATAGCCATCAGTTCCACATCATTTTCTCCATCACCGAAGGACATCGTTTCACGTGAAGTTACGCCCAGCATCTCCTGCAATTTTTTGACCGTTTCACCTTTGTGTGTGTGCAGTGCCGTAATATCAAGCCACCTTGGCTCAGAATCAACAATATAGATTTGTCCTTCCATCGTGTGCTCCACATGTTTTCGTAATGCTGTGCAACGACCTTGGGTATCGAATACCGTAATTTTAATAAAAGAAGTGCTGATGCCTGCAAAAGAGTCCGTTTTGATGACCTGTTCATACGAGCCTTTCACAACGTCATACATCTCATCCGAAATCGAAGTATGCACATAAGCGGCATCACTTGCACAAACGATGATGGTCATTTGGGGATCAAATGATTGAATTTCCTGAATAGCTTGCAATGCTAGTGCAGGCTCCATGCTAAACTCCCGAACCACCTGCCCATCCTTCTTGATTCTGGCCGCACTGTCTCCAAGTATCCAAACTCCCTTGCCGTGCTCACCAAATAACTTTTCAACACGCTCGCACTGCTTTCCGGTACATGCTACAAAAGTAATGCCTTTACGTTTCATCCCCTCATGAACTTCGTTGAATAACTCCATATCAAATGATCCTTTACTGTTTAGAAAAGTTCCGTCTAAATCGGTTACAACCAGTTTAATCATGATGTGTCCCTCCAGTTGATTGATAAGAGATGTTTATAAACAATATTTATAAAGTGTGCAGAAAATTCTCTTTGCCGTAATTGAATCGTATCCCGTGTAACTGGTTCCATGTCAACAAGAAATTTCGGAAGAAATTCCTGGACTCATGTCAGCAAAAAAATCCACAGAACTCGTCCTGCGGATCATAACACTTCAGATAATATGGAGGATTTCAATGCTTGAAGAACCACACCTCTCAACCCCGCATCAAAGTCATCCTGGAACGAGTTCTGGTATACAATCTCAGGCAGTGTCGGCATCATATGCTCCTTTACATATTGTCTCCACGCCGCGTCGAGCACCTCTGTCTCCACTCGCTCCTGATAGATGACAATCTGATGAGGGGCAACAACCGCATTAACCGTTTGTAGAATCCGGCACACATGAGCCGTATAGTCTTCGTTGCTCATTTCCTGTTTCCAGTCGGGTGAGTACGGAAGATACTTGATCTCACCAAACATCCCGTTTTTGCCACGAATGATTTGTCCGTTCAGCACCATGCCCATACCAGGCGGGTAACGATTTGGAAAATAAATGCCCGCTACATCCTGCCCCTTAGTATGCATATGTTGTGTGTAGTAGCCGCTAACCGCTGCATTGACATCATTCTCTACAATTACAGGTAACTGGAATTCACGCTCAATCTCCCGAATCAGATGGGAATGAATAAGCTCATCATGGCTACTTACCGTGATATCCCCGTCGACAGCCTGACCCGGGATACCTATTCCGATCATATGGATGGAAGGATGTGCCGCAATGAAACGTGCTATAAGTTGCAGCACATGCTGTTTATCAAAAACAGGTAGAATGTTCTCTTCCTTCAGTACAATCTCATTCTCGAGATTGATTACCGTGGCCGAGATTAACCCCTGACCTTTCATTTCTTTCATGGACAAAACCAGCGCACGTCTATAATTATAATTGTATCGGTATGCTTGAGCAGGGCGACCACCGTTCGAGGGAACGATTTGATCTTGAATCAGCTCTCCGCCATCACATAACTCCTGAATTAGTGCGTTAATGGTAACTACACTAAGATTCGTTAATGAAGCAAGCTGCGGTTTCGTTGCGGTTTCCTGTTGCTGCATGACTTCACGCACATTATTCATATTGATGTGTTTCATCATTGTAGCGTTTGCCTTTTTCATAACCCTCTCGTTTCCACTCTGGTTCAAAAGACCAAAGCAATCGTATTCATGTTATCGTACTCCATATCATAACATTATACATTGCTTTGCACATAATGCTCATTCAAACAGATCATCTATAGATCGTACAGGTTGTACGTCCATCGACTGTTTGGACAAAGCCATATTTGCGTAAACACCTGCCCAGATGATAATAGCCATGATTAAGTAAGCCATCTCTCTCCTCCTTAATTCTTGTGTAATTGTTGTGGTCTCACGACTAATCGATTGACAATTTCTGCACAAACCAGCATAAGAACAAGTAGTACAAGCACAGCAATCGGAAAAGAAGCCGTTCCTGCTTTCGATGCCAGCAATCCAAAAAGCGGCGGAAGCAATGTGGTGCCTGTATAAGCAACTGCCATCTGATAACCCATCAGTCTCGCTGCACTTCCTTTACCGAAACGGGTGGGGGTTTCATGCAAAAGTCCAGGATAGATTGGAGCCAATCCGAGGCCGATCAGTACCAAACCGCCAGCAGCAAACCCGGAAGGCAAGGGCATCAATAGGACAATTCCACCGATAATGGTGGTCCATTGACCGTAGCGGATGAGCAGCAGGTTAGATACCTTTAAGGTAATAAAGCCTGTAATGAGCCTTCCGAATGTGATCCCCGCATAATAGAGCGAAACCCATCCTGCAGCCACTTCTGCCGAAACATTTCTTGTACCGACAAGATAACTAGCCCCCCAGAGTCCAACAGTCATTTCAACCCCACAATAGAACAGAAAAGCCAAAAGTGTAGGTTTAACCCCTTTTATATTCAGGAGCTTTGTCGTTAAGGTCTCGTCCGCTTCATCCACCGCTTTGCTGTCCAGCAGATTCGGAGTCTGGCGGGTCGCCGCCACTCGTTTCCACAATGGCAAAGTAAGTAGGAGCACAATGACCAGACTAAATTGAATAGCGGCAACGGCTGCGTACCCACCTCTCCAGGAGTGCTGACCTGCAATAGAAGCAGCCATGATGAACGGTCCCGTTGTTGCACCTACACCCCAGAAGCAATGCAGCCAGTTCATATGGTGAGCCCCGTAATGTTCTGCCACATAATGATTCAACGCCGCATCTACCGCACCCGCACCCAGTCCCAGCGGAATAGCCAGCATAATAAACCAGACCAGGGAGGGAGCCATGGAAAATCCAAGCAGAGAAACGGCAGTGAGCAAACAACTAAGTAATGTAATGTTGCCTGTACCCAGCTTGCGGATCATCCAACCGCTTGCGAGACTGGAGACGATCGTTCCAGCTGCAACAATCATGGATACAAGACCTGCTGCTCCAACCGAAGAGCCAATCTCAGGCCATACGACCGGCCACGCCGAACCGAGTAAAGAATCCGGGAGTCCCAAACTGATAAATGCCAAATAGATGATCAATAAAAACCAGGTTGCCAACGGCATTGCTCCTCTCAAGATGCGAATACTTTTCATAACTTAATAAATATACTTTATAAAGTGTATATTGTAAGTATGCAGACATCACATCTCCTTGTCAATATGAAAAATAAACCTCATCATTTAGACAAAGCACCGCCTTATCCTCTGATTATATGCTGTATCTTCGTTGTATGTCAGGCAGTAAAGTAACCATCTGAATACCCAGTCCCCAGGCAAAATAGAACAAATGAATGAGGGAAACAGTTTGAATAATGTACAGTTGCACGATGATCCAGATGAGCAGAGCATAACTCGTATACAAGGAAAACGTCCACGCCCAGTAGCGTTTAGGGTAAAGATTTAGCTTTTCCACTAATGTCCAATGAATTCTTCTCAGGAGAGCAATGCAAATAACGATAGGGAATAAACCAAGGACCAGTAACAAGATCATTCCAAGAATTAAAAAATCGGAAAAAGGAGAGCGTTCCAGTAGAGAAACAGGCATATTCAACATTTTCCCCGACGGATCTAAGATCAGCATGAACCCCCCAATCACTGCTCCAAGCCCCAGCAAGCCATGCATCGCTGCAAGAAGATATGATTTATCTGAGTTGTTTGAGTTTCCTGAATTTCCTGAGTTTTCTGATCGATCTGTCATTGCGAACCGCTCCCTTCGTATTCTCAATTTGCACAGGCCACTGAAATAAATGGACTTACTGTGCCATCTTCTCACAAATAGACGAATAAACCTGTGCTTATTTTCACGGGTAGGGTTAATGCAATTCATTATATGGTAAAACTTGATAAAAGAACGTATGTTCGGTATAATGGTTTTATACACTGAATGAGCGAGGCATAATACGATGGACGACAAATTTATCAAGGAATTACGTAAGATCAGCCGCGACGACAGACGCCGCTCCGAGTTCATGATTCAGGGCATGAAGGAAACATTACAGGAACGCAAAGAGGAAGGTTTGGTCAAGCGATGGATGCGCCGGCGAAAGACGAAGAAAAACATCTCTGAGCGATTTAGCTCTGATACCTCTTCAAGTCATAAATAGATAGAATTCAACCAAAGAAGGAGGCTTGTTAAGCCTCCTTTGATTCACTACATATTTTTCAATGTTATAGCAGCTTGCACTTACGTTTTGGTCTGTAGAACTTTAAGGCAGAATAGCAAACGAGCGCACCGGGAATCCTGATGCTTTCTCCGCTTTCGGAACGATATTGAAGATGACAGCTCCTGTAGCGGGAACCTGATCGAGGTTCGTTAACAGTTCGACCTGGTATGTATCCTGTGCAAGCACATAATACTCTGCTAATAGGGCACCATTTTTCTGATAATCTACCGCTGCATCTGTATCAAACGTCTCGTGACCGATCGCTTTAATGTTCCGTTCTTCGAACAGGAATTTCAGTGCAGCAACAGACCATCCGGGTGCGTGGCTGTTCCCATCGGCATCCTTGTTATCAAAGTCTTCATGGTTCGGCCAGCGTTTGCTCCAATCGGTTCGCAGAGCTACGAAGCTGCCGGCTTCAATCTTGCCATGCTCCCGCTCGAATTCGAGGATATGCTCCACTTCCAAGGTGAAATCGGGATTGTTCTTCACTTCAACAGACTGATCGATTACAACGAGCGGTAACACTAGTTCTTTAAGTCCTAGTTCATCCAAGTAACGTGTATCACGAACAAAATGAATCGGTGCATCCAGATGGGTGCCGTACTGGCCCGGGAACTTGAAGCTTTGAGCGAAGAAACCTTGATCGTGGTTAAATAGGGTATCAAACTCCGCAGCATCAAAGGCAGAAAAATGCGGCGATGCCGGACCGAAGGTATGGGTTAGATCTACCCATTTCTTTTCTTTCAACAGCTGAATGGCTTGAATAAGTTCGTTGGTCATCCGTTTCACCTCATATGCAGAATGGAATAAATTTCCCCTATTATATCTCAACGCTGCACATTGGTGAAGAAGCTGATTTAATTTGTTAGAAGGTACAATTGTCGCAAGATCAACGGTACAATATTGATTACATCTTTGCAGCGATTATTCAAGACAATTTCTCCTGCACAAGTTCACCAAACAAGACAAAGCTCAAGTAGTCTATGAACTAAGGAATGAATTTTCAGTGAAAGCATTTCTACAGCTAGCAGATATCCCTCGTAGCACGTATTATTACGTCATAAAAGCGTTTGGTACGGTAGACAAGGATTTAGAGCTAAAAGACATGATACAAGCGATTTATAAGGAGCATTAGGGGCGCTATGGTTATCGTCGTATTCGCGATGAGTTAACCAATCGTGGACACCGTGTGAATCATAAAAAGGTACAGCGTTTGATGAAAGTATTGGGATTAAAATGTTTGGTACGTGTGAAGAAATATCGTTCGTATAAAGGGACAATTGGCAAGATTGCCCAGAACCTATTAGAACGCAATTTCTACGCTGAGAGGCCAAACGAGAAGTGGGTTACGGACATTACAGAGTTTAAATTGTTCGGAGGAAAACTATATTTATCTCCCATACTTGATCTGTATAACGGAGAAATTATTACATATACGATGGGTTCAAGACCGGTCTACTCGCTTATTTCCACGATGTTAGATCAAGCATTTTGCAGTTTAACAAAAGAAGATAAACTCCTTATCCATTCAGATCAAGGCTGGCACTACCAGATGAGACCTTATCGTCATGCCCTTGAAAAACGTGGCATTACGCTAAGTATATCTCGTAAAGGGAACTGCTGCGATAACGCCGTCATGGAGAACTTCTTTGGCATCATGAAATCCGAGTTTTTGTATTTAAAGCCATTTGAAAATATCTCGCATTTTAAACAAGAACTATCCAAATAAATCGATTATTACAACAACAAACGCATTAAGGCAAAACTAAAAGGCATGAGTCCGGTACGGTACGGGATTCATGCCCAACAAGTTGCTTAAAAATGTAATCTGTCTAACTTTACGGGATCACTTCATTATAAAACGGTTGAATCTGAACCATGATCGTCTCAAACCTTTATCTAGGCTGAGATACTCGCTCTGAATCTTTAGCTATAACCATGACACTATAAGAATTATACGAATACATATGCTTAAGCATGGTCTGCTTCTGCGGAGGTGAGAGTGACAAATATGTAGGGCAGGCTTTAAATGAGCGGTGTTCATCAAAGTATTGAATGACAGCATTAGTTTCTTCAGTTGTAACATCACCTGTTTCTCGTCTTCTCTTCGCATCGCTTTTCGCGAATAAAGAATCAACCCACGCTCGATATTTACGCTCATTGTTAGGATTATCAAAATACTTATTGATTGGCCATAGTATAAGGCCAGCTACACCGCATAAAAGAAGCATAATAGGAATACTCAATAGGAGTAAAGAACCAAAACCATAGGCGATAAATATACCTAGAGTTGGTGCAAAAAAAAGAAATAATAGAATGACAATAACTAACATGATTCCTATCTCCTTCAAATTTGAGATTTAAACACATCATTAATCTTATTACATAGCTTCGTTGATAAGCAATATAGAAAAATTGCTGCATAAGATCTAATTGTGGGTGACATCCCTCTCACCCCTACTAATTATCTATTTACGACTAAAATATAGCACTTTATTAAAGATGATATCCCTTGGATTCATGATCTAAAGTTAGAAAACCATATCTTACAAAGAGGATTAACAAAAAAACTTCAAGCCTCAAGCTCAGTACCATTATTAAGAAGAAAGGGTTCAATTTCCGTCTCCTAATGGCATCGCCTTTTAATCACATCTCAGAACAATATTAAGGGGTTGAGCCGCTCTGGCTTAAGACAATCATTCGCCCTCTCGTCCCAATCCTCATAGATGTCGTCATATTAGCTCAATGTAACTCTCAGTTCTACGAGCAGCTCTGGTCTCGATCTCATTTTTGTGACCACATGCCGTGTGCAAATACCATTGTTACCTAACCAATTTTATCAAACAATTCATTTGGCATGATTAATACAGCCTGTTTTTTCAGAAATACTCTTATTCACAGTCCGAGTGTCCATCTTCGCTGAAGAATATTTACCCACCATATTACATTGATCTTTGTCAAACTCCGCAAACTGCATATAACCAAACAAGAAAGACAAAAAAGCCGCTCTCCTTTTTGGAGAACGGCGTTTAATTTTCTGATTGAATTTTAGGGTAGGTCAACAAAAGTCATTCATTAAATCGATTGATTTGTTCAATCAATCGGGCCCACATCCTCGACCTCTCAAGTTACAATCACCCTTTCCAGACTAATCCGCAATAATCACCAGTTTGCCCCGTGTATGGTGAGATTCACTTTTTTCGTGAGCATCACGTAAACCCTGCTCAGTGAGCGGATAGGTTTCATCAATAATCGACTTCAGTTTCCCGGAAGCCGCAAGTTCGGCCAACTGTTCCAGTTGATCTCCCTTCGGCTCCATCATGAACACGTTACCCGTCACGCCAGCTTCCTTCGCCAGTTGTTCATTCGGCTGTTGTACAAGAGATACGAGACGTCCTCCAGATTTTAACACCTTGAAGCTGTCTCGCTGGATGTCACCGCCCATCGTATCCAGGACAACATCGTAGTCTGAGAGGATCTGTGAGAAATCCTGTTCTTTATAATTAATGAAATGATCCACACCCAATGAGCGCAGCAGTTCTTCGTTTGCTGCACTCGCCGTGGAAGCCACTTCAGCGCCCAACGATTTGGCAATTTGAATGGCATATGTGCCTACTCCACCGGCACCGGCATGTATGAGCACCTTTTGTCCTTTGCCCAAACGACCATGATCAACAAGTGCTTGCCAAGCTGTCATCGCGGCAAGCGGAATCGCTGCTGCTTCCTCAAAGCTGAGTTGCTCAGGAATGCGGGCCACGATATCTGCATCTACAGCAACATATTCCGCATAGGTTCCGAATTGACGTGGGCGGGCGAATACCCGATCACCTTCTCTGAACCGCGTGACATTCGGACCTACTTCAGCCACTGTTCCTGCCACGTCACCGCCCAAAATCATCGGCAGCTGATCCGCTGCTTCCTTCAGATAACCTTGTCTGATTTTGAAATCCACCGGATTGACCGACGTGGCATGCGTTCGGATAAGCACCTGATTGACTCCACAGGATGGCTTGGCTACTTCTTGTTCCTTCAATTGTTCCGCTCCACCAAATTCCTCAATCACAATTGCTTTCATTAAAAATCCCAGCCTTTTCGTTAGATTATCATTATGCTATCTCTCCCTTCATTACCCCTTCCCATTGGTCACTTGACCTATTCATTCAAAAATTCATAACAATCCGGGATTCCTATACAGTTCAACAATCGTGATATAATGTCGATTATCGATTATGTTAAACTTTAGTCCATTACTTAATCCAAAAATTGAAGAAGCGAGGTAACCATATGGAGGTTGAAGTGAATACATTACATGCATTTTCTGACAAAGCTCTTGGTGGAAACCCCGCAGGGGTTGTTTTACAAGCAGCGCATTTGTCTGAATCCCAGATGCAGGAGGTTGCCAGACAAGTCGGATTTTCCGAGACTGCGTTTGTTATGCCATCGGATCAGGCTGATTTCAAAGTGCGTTTCTTCACTCCAAGTGACGAAGTTGATCTCTGCGGGCATGCCACGATTGCTTTATTTTATCTAATGAAGACACAGCATCTCGTTGATGTTGGTACATATACACTGGAGACACTAGCCGGAATTCTTAGAGTCGTTATTGAAGTCAATGGAGAAGTCTATCTGTCTCAGACGTTGCCGGAGTTTGGGGAGATTGTCGATCGACAGCAGATTGCCGATTCGTTACGTATTTCTACAGAAGAATTGCATTCTGAACTGCCTGTACAGATTGTGTCCACCGGACTACCAGATATCATGATAGCCGTTAAAGATATTGATGTTCTAACCAAAATTGATCCTGACTTCCAGCGTATCACAGAAATAAGCAGGGCTCATCATGCCATCGGTTATCACGTATTTACACTCGAATCAAATGTTATGGACGTTTTGACAGAATGTCGTAATTTTGCACCACTGTATGATATACCGGAAGAGAGCGCAACGGGCACATCCAATGGCGCCATGCTCTGTTATTTGTATCTTTACAACCAGCTCACAGCTCCTCTTCATCACACGTACACAATTAGACAGGGGTACACTATGAACTGTCCCTCCGAGATCCGAGCCAGATTAACTTTGGACAGCTTCAATAAAATTACTCAGATTCAGGTTGGCGGTAGCGCAATTCATATCAAAAACATTATCATTCACCTCCCTTAAAGGGAGGTGTTATCCGTAATAAGCATAGTGAACTATGTATTTCATGCAATATCATATCCTTCATTCCATAAATCAGGGCACGTTATGAAAGCTAATGAATTTTTCGCAAAAATCTTAAAACCGCTTCTTCCAATTGCCTCAAACCCGGTTGCTCTATCGGAAAATGACCTGCTCCCTCCAAAATGACACACTCCTTCTCCACGGTCAGACGATCAAAAAAAGATTGACTGAAATGTAACGGAGTCATCGGGTCTATCTCAGGATGAACCAGCAAAACCGGGCACTGACTGAATTGATCCGGGCTCACTTCTGGTGTTTTATTCAGGAAAGTTCTTAATAATTCCAAAGGAACAGACGTAGCCGCCGCCTGTGGATCATTCATAATGAGACGGGTCAGGTCCTTGTTGTTCGTAATCAGATCCATTCGAGAAACCCGTTTAACCGAGATTCGTGCAGCATCTAATACACCAGGGAAAAGATCCATCATACGTTTACCTACACGACTGACGAACTGATTCGGAGCAATCTGATCCCGCATATGTGGATCACTCGTATCTACAAATGTTGTTGCGATTAATCCCTTCACATGTTTGTTCCTTACACTGGCATGATAAGCCAACATGCCTCCAATGCTGCTGCCCAACACAACGAAAGGCTTTCCGTCTTTCTTGTATTCCATCTCCATAAGGGCATCTAGCAGTGTAATCCATAACTCATAGTTCATCCGCGTGCCGTGCATTGCGTAGCTTAGACCGTACGGCGGCAGATCAGGTGATATCACCTCGTATCCATGTTGCTGTAGCATTCGTGCATAGGGGGCGAGTAACCTGCCATTCCCCCCGGCACCATGAATAAACAGTATTTTGATAGGGGATTCTGGCACGGGTAAACGATCAATATGAAGATGGATTCCATGGCTTTCCCACCACTCCTCCTCCGGGGAGTTGTTTTCATCCAATCTTACTTCTTCAGGAAAAAATGACTGATACTGCTTCCAATATAAATGTGTTGTTCTATAAGAAGGCAAGCTTTTTCGCATATGTACGCTCCTTTTTCTACATCAAAAAAGCCGTACGATGTACGACTTTATGACTCATCCATGATCATACTTATTTTGATGCCACATTTCATTTAATCCGGGAACTGCACATTACCCGGTACGATATATGCACCGCCAGATCCATCATTCGGTAGAGCTGGAATGGTGTCATACACCACTTTACCACGAATATCGGTGATCCGAATACTTAATTGTTCCTTACCTAATCCCGTGCCAAGGAAATGGTTATAATCCTGTTTTTCGAGATTAAGCCATGAGCCGTTCTTCTGCTTCACTTCAAACTTCAGCACAGGATATTTATGATGACGAACTTGAATGGCTGCCCACCACTGACTGCTACCTTCCTTGATGCGATAAGATACGTTCCCCTCAATCGGCGCTTTGACTACCTTCCAGCTGATATTGATCTTCCCTGCTTTGGGATCTCCAATCTGATTGAACGCATTCGGTGAGAGATCCAGAGCACCACTGGCTCCTTCCGGATATAAATCGGTTACATATACCACGGTTTTCCCTTTAGGCCCCTGTACTTCCAGATAGGCTCCAGCTAAAGCAGCTTTGACACCATTATAATTAAGCTGGTATGGATTGAGCGCGGTAATCTTCATGTCTGCTGGAATCGGATCCAGCAATACAGCACCGCCCGAGTATCCCGAGCCCGTGTATGTTGCATACCCTTGATATGTATCATTCCAAGCAGCAGATGCAGGTAAAGCAAACAAAACAAGACAGAGCAGTATACCTGTGGCAGACCTTCTGAAACGCTGGAATCTACTTTTCTTGCTCATTGTGTTATTCCCTCCCTATCATTTTGACTGTGATTCTAAAATATAACTCTTCATTGTCACAGACAACGAATAACATTATTTTACATAATTTTTAAAATATTTAAATATATTTTCGAAAAATCACATCTAAAGTCCTGCTTTATATCGCATAAAAAAGCGCCGCACTTGGGAGAACATTCATTCTCCAGCAACGTGCGACGCGCTTCTCTAACCCTTATCCAGTTTCCTTGCGTTTCTCCCGATTTCGGAATCGTTCATACCTCGCATAGAGGCGAGGAGATTCTTTCGTCAGAATAGGCCCAAGGACAGCCAGAATCAACACGTATAACACAGCGAAGGATTGAATGGATGCCATCAGACCTCCAGCCTTGCCGATGTTAGCCATGATGATCGAGAACTCGCCCCGAGATACCAGGGTGAAGCCCACATTTAACGAGGCCTTGTTCGATACTCCAGCCATTTTTCCTGCAATCATACCTGCACCGAAGTTACTCAGAATCGTCAGAACGACGGCAATCAGTGTCATCCCTACAGCTCCACCGAGGGAGGATGGCTCAATGGTCAGGCCAAAGCTGAAGAAAAACAGGGCACCAAAAAAGTCTTTGAACGGCATAATCTGCTGCTCAATTCGGCTAACATGTCTGGATTCCCCAAGCACAAGGCCGATCATCAACGCACCGATAGCCTCAGCCACATGTAAGGTTTCCGAGAATCCTGCTACGAGGAAGAGCAATGTCATAATCGTAAGCAGGAATAACTCCGAGGACTTAATGTTCAATGCTTTATCGATATATTTAATACTCTTCCTGCCAATAATCAGGAATAGTACAATAAACAGCAAAGCCGATAGAGATACCAGCAGGACACTTCCGAATGAAGTAGCTCCGCTAAGCACAAGTCCAGTCAGAATGGAAATATGAATGGCAATAAACAAGTCATCAAACATAATCATGCCCATAATAATTTCTGTCTCTGGATTCGCGGTACGTTTCAAATCCACGAGCACTTTGGCAACGATAGCCGTCGATGAACTCGTCATGATCCCGCATACGACCATCGTTTCCTGTAGTGGCAGATTCATGAACCAGCCCAGTAGCAAACCTGAGACAAAATTGAGAGCCACATAGAATATGCCACCGGTGAGGATGGCTTTCCCTGATTTTAATAACCGTGAGACCGAAAATTCCAATCCCAGATAAAACAATAAAAATAAAATACCCAGCCTGCCCATAAATTCAATAAAAGACGAGCTTTCGATAAATCGTAAATCCACAATGCCAAACTGTGGTGCATGCGGTCCAACGGCCATACCGACCAGAATGTAAAATGGAATAACCGAAAATCGTAGTCGTGCAGATATTAATCCCGTAAGTGTAATCAGCGCAATGGCAACCCCCACTTCAAATATGAGCATATCCATACGCTACATCCGCCCATCGGTCAACCATTGTTTGAGCTGCTTAAGCTGGTCACGTTCACCAGCAACAACAATTGTCGCCCCACTGGTGAACACATACTCTGGCCCGGGGTTGAATTGTTTCTGTTTCTCTTTGTCAACCGCCGCCAGGATCGCCACACCGGTAACCTGACGGATGTTCATCTCTCCAATCGTCTTCCCGATGCACGCCGCATGGGGTTCGATGCGTAGCCACTCAATCAGCAGCCCTTCCAGCATAACTTCCCGTTCGTTCTGGAACTGAGGTTTATACGTCATGCCACCGACTATAGCAGCTACGGCTCTTGCCTCATCATCGTCAAGGGTTACAAGAGAGACCATATCTCCGAGATCTTCCGCTTGATCTCCAGATTCCATATGGAACAAATCACGCCGCTCATCATTATGAACCACGATGACAAGATGCTCCCCGCTGCGAGTATGCAGCCAGTATTTACGTCCAATGCCTGGCAGATCCGTTTCTTTAAAGTGCATGATTTGCACCTCCCTGAGTCAAGCCTTGCAGCGGATTTGGTTTCGCCTCATCAGCCTGCTCAAGCTCCTGCACCAGCTCTGAGCTTTGTTCAAAAGCCCATTGAATGTCTGCTATACGTATTTTCATGTCACCCGAAGGGGTAGAGATGGCTCTCATTTCGCCTTTGTTCCCTAGAAGCAGTTGACGTCCCACAGGAGAAAGGAATGAAATCTGTCCTTCGTCCGGGTCTGCTTCCTCTGGCATAACAATCGTTAACTTATCCGATGTATGAAAATCAACATATTCCAGTTCAATCTGACTACCAATCAGCACAACGGAACTTAACAGCTCATCCGGACCAGCAAGTAATCGCTCTACTCGGTCTGTGTAGGCTGTTAATTGTTTATCCAGCAGTATACGCTCGGGATTACGCACGTCAAAATAAGCGTCAAGAAAAGTTCTTTTCTCTTCGCCCAGGGTCAACAGCTGACTCACCAGCATTTCTCTGCAATTGTCAAGTGGAGTCCTACGGTTCATAGTAGATCTCACCTCCTATACATGCCTTGTTCTCCACGTTGATTCGCTTGTTGTTACCCATCATCATCCTGTTGTCCTCCTTCTTATAATAAAAGAGCCCGAATTACGAGCCCTTCTTACCATCTTACCAAAATGAAATTATTAATCCAATCAATTCCGCTAACTTGGATTTTAATTCTATACTTTGGGTATATTATCCAACATTTCACGATATTCTTTACATTTAATGATAGATCTATAGAACATTTTAATTGCCTCATAAAAAACATTTTATGGATTTTTGTCTCGTATTTTTATTTCCTTTCCTGTATATTTAACTACAAACTTTTATGCAAATTGTACAAATAGGTATCTACAGACTTTAACACGATAAAGGAGTGCATTGAAAAAGTGTCCACGATTACTAAAGAAAGTTCAACGTCATCTCAAGTTACTACTGCCGCAGCATATGTTCATTCCGTCTATGAATCAGTTATCGCAAGAAACCCGAACGAGAATGAATTCCATCAGGCTGTTAAGGAAATCCTGGATTCACTGATCCCCGTCATCGAAGCACATCCCAAATACAGAAACCACAGTCTGCTAGAGCAACTTGTTGAGCCGGAACGGGTTATCACGTTCCGTGTGCCTTGGGTCGATGATCAAGGTAAAGTTCAGGTGAATCGCGGTTTCCGTGTACAATTCAACAGCGCGATTGGCCCCTACAAAGGCGGACTTCGTTTCCACCCATCGGTATACTCGGGCATCATCAAATTTTTGGGCTTTGAGCAAATTTTCAAAAATGCACTGACTGGCCTGCCAATCGGTGGCGGTAAAGGCGGTTCTGACTTTGATCCAAAAGGAAAATCGGATCAGGAAATCATGCGTTTCACGCAAAGTTTTATGACAGAGCTGTACAAATACATCGGTCCGGACGCTGACGTACCTGCGGGTGATATTGGTGTAGGCGCTCGGGAGATCGGTTACATGTTTGGTCAGTACAAACGAATTCGTGGCGGACATGAAGCAGGTGTACTGACTGGCAAAGGTCTGTTGTACGGTGGAAGTCTCGCACGTAAAGAAGCAACGGGTTATGGCTGCGTATACTTCGTTAATGAAATGCTTGCATCCAAAGGGCTTAGCTTCAAGGACAGCACCGTTGTTGTCTCCGGTTCCGGCAATGTATCCATCTATGCTATCGAGAAGGCGCAGGAGCTTGGTGCTCGCGTTGTAGCATGCAGCGATTCCGGCGGTTACATACATGATCCGCAAGGCATTAACCTGGATACGGTAAAACGTCTGAAAGAGGTTGAGCGTCTGCGGATCAGCGAATACGTCAAAGAACACCCGCATGCGACGTACACCGAAGGTTTTGAGGGTATCTGGTCTATTCCGTGTGATATCGCGCTGCCGTGTGCAACACAGAACGAAATCGACGAGCAAGCGGCAAACCTTCTGGTTCAAGGCGGTGTCAAAGCCATTGGTGAAGGAGCGAATATGCCGTCCACTCTGGCTGCCATTGATGTATTCCTTGGTGCTAACGTGCTGTTTGGCCCTGCAAAAGCTGCGAACGCCGGCGGTGTAGCCGTGTCCGCTCTTGAAATGTCACAGAACAGCATGAGGTTGTCCTGGACATTTGAAGAAGTCGATGCCAAACTGCATGACATTATGAAAAATATTTATAAAAGCTGCGTAGAAGCAGCTGAAGAATACGGCTGCGAAGGCAACTTGCTTGCTGGAGCAAACATTGCTGGTTTCCTCAAAGTAGCCGATTCGATGATTGCCCAAGGCGTCGTGTAATTCTTTTTTTACCGCATTCTTAAATGATTCATACAAAAAGAAGCCTTACCTTCTCATGCCATGGTCGCCTAGCGCCATTGTAGAGAAGAGGCTTCTTTTTTTATCGTGCAATATACTCAACTATTAGAGATCCCGATCCCTTGATAATCTCTAGACATGAACACATCTACTTCATCTTCATCATCCACCGCAAACCCAAATCGTTCGTATAAACGCTTCGCCGGACTTCCTTGCAACACGTTTAACGTCACACGTCTGCCCTTGACTGATTCCTGTTCGAGCAACATGTTAAGCACCTTTGTGCCTAGTTTCCTGCCCTGATAGTCCGGATCAATGTAGAAGTGCTCCAGCAAAAACTCTCCATCTCCCGGTTTTAATGACACGCATCCAATTAAAGTATCTTCCAGCTCCAACACTTGTGTATGTTCCGGCTGGAACGTATTGCGGAAACGCTCCCTCACCCGAATCTCATCATAGCGCCCTAAACGCGTCAAATCATCATACAGCACCAAGGCCCGTAAATTAGCCAGCTGCTCCTGATCTTCCCGGGTAGCTTGACGTATCTTGAATTCATCCATGTTCTGCTACCTCCATTCGTGGTCAATCCCATGTTCTCTTACTCATAATACTCTTTTCATATTTTAACATAATGCATTTCATTGAAGTGACTTCCTTACAATGGTAAAGTGAAAATGACATGATTTTATCGTTACAATTGAGATCAGCAGGTTCTTATTATGATAAGGAAGTGTGTATGTTGTCTAACCATTCTTTAAACCACATTGAACATCCTCATCTGCAAGCAGACTGCGAGCAGTGTTACGGATTATGTTGCGTGGCCTTGCCTTATGGCAAATCCTCTGACTTTGCTTTTGACAAGTCCAGCGGTACACCTTGTCCCAATCTGCGGGAGGACTACCGATGTGGTATCCACACCCAGCTCCGACAGAAGGGCTTCAAAGGTTGCACCGTGTATGACTGTTTTGGTGCAGGTCAGAAGCTATCACAAGTGACGTATGCGGACAGAAGCTGGCGTACCCATCCCGAAACGGCACGTGAAATGTATGATTGCCTGCCTGTACTACGTCAAATTCATGAGCTGATCAGTTATATGAGAGAGGTTATGATGCGGCCCGATACGTCTTCGCTGCATGCCTCACTGGAAAAAGCCTATCCTGATGTAGCGCGTCTGAGTGATCTCGAACCGGCAGCTCTGCTACAGTTGGACATCACGAGCCATCGAGCAAATGTGAATACCCTGCTGATTCAGGCTAGTGAGATCGTACGTAGCAGTGCTCCAGTAACAACAAAAGCAAAAGGAAAACCCAAAGGCAAGAAACGCAGTGGAATGGATTTTCTGGGGGCTAACTTGCAAGGAACAGACCTGAGAGGTACAAGCTTCCGGGGCGCGCTTATGATTGCGGCGAACCTGCGTAACGCCGATGTACGAAACGCCGATTGGATTGGTGCAGACTTGCGGGATACAGATCTTGGGGGAGCCGATCTACGCGGCGGAATTTTCCTGACACAGTCTCAGCTGAACGCTGCTATGGGAAGTGCGGATACCTTGCTACCTGACCATTTGAGTAAACCCTCCCATTGGCGCTAAAAAACGCGCACAATGAAAAATAGCTATTCCTTCCACCGAAGGACTAGCTATTTTTCTAAGACTATTTTACCGAACTAACTAAGATTACAGCAGATCACGACGGAGATCCGCAGCGGATTTTGGAGAAAGGTGACCCAGCGGGATATCAAATACCGTCTTCGCGCCTTTGTGTCCTTCCTTGCTCAAACGCTGCGCCGCACGTGCATATGCCACAAGTACACTTGCGGTGAACTCTGGATTGCTGTCGAGCTTCAGACCAAATTCGATAATTTGTTTTTGTCCGTTACCTGTAATTCCACTGCGAATAACGAAGCCACCATGTGGCATACCTGCATGCTCGGATTTCAATTCTTCTTCACTGATGAAGGTAACTGTCGTATCGTAGTCCGAGAAATAGTTAGGCATATTCACAATTGTTTCACGAATCTCATCCTGGTTCGCACCCTCTTCTGCTACCACATAACACTGACGCAGATGTTTCTCACGTGTGGACAATTCTGGTGTTTCACCTGAACGAATGCGGTCAATCACTTCTTCTACAGGAACCGTATACTGCACGCCCGCTTTCACGCCAGGTACACGACGAATAGCATCGGAGTGACCCTGACTAACCCCTTTGCCCCAGAATGTATACTCTTTCCCTTCCGGCAGAATAGATTGCGCGAGAAGACGATTCATCGAGAACAAGCCTGGGTCCCAGCCTGTTGAGATCACGCTTACATGTCCACCTTGCTCAGCCGCCGCATTCACAGCTTCAAAGAACTCAGGAATCTTTGCGTGGGTATCAAAGCTATCTACCGTATTAAACAGCTTAGCGATTACAGGTGTCTGCTCCGGCAAATCCGTCGCAGAACCACCGCACAAGATCATGACATCGATTTTGCCTATGTACTGCTCAGCCGCAGAGATATGCTCAAAGCGAACTTCTGTACCTTCAGCCACCATTTGCTCTGGATTACGACGTGTAAATACAGCAACCAGCTCTAGATCATCATTCTGGGTAATTGCTTTCTCGACACCTTTACCCAAGTTACCGTAACCTACGATACCAACTTTAATCATGTTTAATCCTCTCCCTGTCTGAATCTTTTGTCTATAAGTCTATCTAAGGATATAACATAACATGTAACTTGTCAGGTTTCCAGATGTAAATCAAAAATACCTTGCAGAGGGACAGCTTTAACGCTGTACCACCACAAGGTGTGGGTAAATAAACAAGTTCATGTATAAAGATTCTATTTTGATTTTACGACTCAGACCAGGTTAACGTGAGTTCAACGACACCTTCCTGACTCGCCAGTGCTCCACCGATCATAGACCATTCCTGCTTCGTATCCGGATCAGTCCCTTGAATAACAATATTTTTTTCATCAATCAGCTGTCCGGAGTCTGTCAGTTTCTTCTCTGTAAAATAATCCTTGTACAGCTTCGATACCGTCTTCATGTCCTGTTCCGTAGTAAAAATCATCATTGCCGATTTCTTCCCTTCAGTCTCTCCGGAAGTCGCTGTTGTAATCTTAGCATCGTCTGGTAGTGGAAAATCTTTAGGCAAGTATTCCGGCATGCCTTCCGCCGCACTACTTTCACCTTTAATTGCGGAGGATTCCGAAGTGGCCGGTGTGGATGCGGCTTCTGTGCCTGTACCTGTTGCTGCTTCGCTTGTATTTTCTGTGACAGCTGGCTCAGCGGTTCCAGATGTTGCTTCACTATTTACCTTCTCAGATTCACCTTTGGGCTCGTCAGCAGCACTGCTACACGCACTTAAAGCCACCATCATAGCCAGCGCAGCGCAGGCCAGCAAAACTTTTTTCTTTTTCACCATTAAAAATCACTCCTTCGTTTAGTCGAACTCCATTGTCTGCTGAATAATGTGTACGCATCTACGATATGTCAATCCAGATGACTGACAACGATAACACCGTCAAAGATATCAGACAGCTTATTGCAAGGATCGATAGGAATCGGGTGATGACTTTGAACTTTTTCATACAACCCTCCTCCTTCTGTATCATTGAACAATTCAATTTATAATATATGTATGATTCAATCGTACCCAAGAAATGGCGGGATTGAAACAATCCGGAGTCCAGTCCTTTCCCCAACCAAAGTCCAGTTCCTCTCCCCTACCTCTGAGGCGCAGGATAACGTAAAAAAACCGCCTGCATCCCTTTATCGGGATACAAACGGTTGTCAGGTTCTGTTTGCTAAGTGTGTGTTCTCACAGTTTCAGCTTAACGCCTACCGGGCAATGATCACTGCCCATAACATGACAGTCGATATAGGCTTCGGCTACACTTGGTGCAAGCTGATTGGACACAAGAAAATAATCAATGCGCCAGCCCACGTTCCGCTCTCTGACCTTAGGCATATACGACCACCAGCTGTACACATCGGTTTGATCTGGATGCAGATGACGGAAACTGTCCACATATCCTGATGCAAGCAGGTCGGTCATCCTGCCGCGCTCCTCATCCGTAAATCCCGAGTTACCCATGTTTGGCTTCGGGTTCTTCAAGTCAATCTCTTGATGAGCCACGTTCAGATCCCCACAGATGATTACAGGTTTCGTCTGCTCCAGTTGCAGGACATAGGACCGGAAGCGGTCTTCCCACTCCAGACGGTAAGGCAGCCGGGTCAGATCACGTTTGGCATTGGGAGTATAGACATTAATCAGATAAAAGGCATCATACTCCAGCGTAATCATCCGGCCTTCCGGCTCGCAGTCCTCTTCCATACCGTAATACACAGACAATGGCTTGATGCGGCTGAATACAGCCGTGCCGGAGTATCCTTTTTTGATCGCATAATTCCAGTACTGATAGACGTCTTCGCCCAGATCCATCTCGATCTGTCCAGCCTGTAATTTCGTCTCCTGAAGGCAGAAAATATCGGCCTCGCTTTGTTGATAATAATGCATAAATCCTTTATTCACACACGCTCGAAGTCCATTCACATTCCAGGACACCAGCTTCATATTCTCATCCCCTCACATCTCTCCAATATAACATGAGCCTGATTCACGGGACAAGACATCACATTATGGTGACAAGGACTGAGATGGGAGTTGAGTATGTGATGGACATGGAAATGGAAGACAGGGGCTAGTTGTCACTCTGTAGCTTCGAGAAAACAGCGAGATCAACGTATCTGCCCTTCTCAAACTCATGCTGCCGCAACAGACCTTCCTGCCGGAACCCCAGCTTATGCAGTAGACGAATGGACGCCTCATTTCCCGGGTCCACCTTCGCTTCAATTTTGTTCAATTGCATCTGGTTGAATCCAAATTCCAGCACAGCTCGAGCAACCTCAGTCATCACCCCTTTGCCCCAGCACGATGAAAGCAGATCATAACCAATCTCTGCGCGATGATGTTGCTCTTCATACTCCAGATATCCGCACGTTCCAATGACTTGATGAGACTGCTTATCTTCGATCATCCAGCGTAAACCCGTCTGTTGATTGAAAATCTTCTTATACCAGCTCATCTCATCCAGCGCATCCTGTTCGGATTCGAATGGCGTGAAGGGCATATATTCGACGACAGTCTCATCTGAGTACAGTGCCAGCAGATCTCCACTGTCACGATCTGTTGCTGCTCGGAGCATAAATCGCTCTGTCTCTATTTGCGGAAACGTGTCAAATGTAAATAATGTATTCATACGTAATCTCCTTTACATGCGAAATCTCTTCCATTTATGTATGTTATAGTCCCTGTGTTATTTTACTACGTCAACTAGATCTAACCAAGTCATATAATAGAATGATCACAAATTTTAGGGAGTATATATGCACAAAGCACAAAGGCTTGTTCAGTTAATTATGTTAGTGAATGAACGCAGAACGTTTACCGTACAAGAACTAGCTGATGAATGCGGAGTATCACGTCGAACCATGATTCGAGATTTGGCGGAATTAAGCGGACTGGGCATCCCCCTTTATTCCGAAGTGGGTCCTCATGGTGGTTATCGTGTTTTAGGAGAAAAGGTGCTCCCACCCATCAGTTTTTCCGAGCATGAAGCTATGGCTTTGTTTTTTGCCGCTCAATCGTTACAGAACTATAAATCTCTACCTTTTAACAATGAAGTACAAAGTGCGTTACGCAAGTTTTTCCATTATTTATCCAGTGACCTCAAACTAAGCTACACCCCTTGGGTGGTCGGTTTCTTTCTTGGCTTGGGAACAGATGCCCATGTGACGCATCCCCCGCAGGTCCGTGATCAAATTCGCTCCAAGTTACAAGCCATGGCTGCACAGTATGGGGATTAGGGTTACATTATAGAAAAAAAGAGCAGCTTGCACGTGGTCATAGCCCGGTTAAGTAGACATCAAAAGGCAGATGTATCCACTATAACTATAACTTCATTTCACCTGATCTATTTTGGTAGCTACCCCTCGACTAGGGTAACTATCCTCATACTGACCTGTTGTCCAAACCCGCACTACGTCACCAACCTGAGCACTATAATCTACTCCTGTCGTTCCCAATATGTATTGTTGTTCCGTACTTTTAGTAGGTGATACGGTTATCGTTGATTCATTTTTCTCCAGAACTATAGCTTCGAAATTGGGTTCCTCATGTACTTTTTGTTGGACAGATTCATTTGAAATCCCTGCATCACCGGTAGTCATGACTTCACGGTCACCTTCAGTCTCACATCCGATGAGAATAAGGGTCGTTACTAACAGAGTTGTTACTAACATAACTGGCATCTTACTTAATATGAATTTATGCTTCATTTGTATCCCCCCAGTAAAAATGGTATATCCTTTGTAACGTAAGGGAGATTCATTTTGTTGCAATCCCGAATTGCTAAGCCAGTAGATCCTCTCAAATGAAAAACAGCCTGCTATAAGCAAGCTGTTCCTCGTGCATCATGCCACTACCGAAGAGATTGTACTCTAGTTCACCTTAACCAGACTCCATTGTTGATTCGCTCCGCCGTTATCCTCCCATTGAATCGTAGAAGCACCCGCACTCATCGATCCTTGATTAATATCGACAGTAAGGCCGCTGTTACGATTAGCCAAAACAATATATCCGCCTACATCAATCGGCAACCACTGCTGGTTATAACCTCCGTTAGCCTGCCACTGAATTAGCGATGCTCCGCCCTGTGTGGAACCGGAATTGACATCAAGCAACAATCCGCTGCCAACGTTCCGGATGGTGTAATATCCGTTGCCTGCCGGCTCCAACTTCCATTGCTGATTGGCTGCTCCGTTATCATTCCATTGAATAATGGTCGCGCCTCCGGCTGAGGAAGCACCATTCACATCCAGTACAAGGCCGCTGTTACGGTTAACAAGCTTGTAAATAGCCCCTGCTTCATACCCTGTGCTGCCACTGTAGGCTGCGCCAGAGATCACATAAGTAGTTACCGAATTCGCTTTAGACGTCGTTGTAAACTTTTTGTTTTGGACCGGTATGTTCGTAAGCTGTTGTAATTTCTCCGTTGCCGAAGTTCGGTACACTTGTACGGACGAACCTACACTTGAGAAGCGACTCAAATCATAGGTTACCGAAGTATCGGTAGATTCCGAGTTTGTTGTAACGAGTACCACTTTGCCGGATGCCGCATCATACGCCGCAAGCGTATTCGCATCACTCATACCAATGATCTTGTAACCTGGACGAATAAATTTGCTGTAATTCCCCATAACATAGTATTTCTGATTAACCGTATAGCTGGTCGTTTTTGTATTGTTCAGCACGTTTTTGAAAAATCCCCAGCCTTCCGCACTATCTACGGCCTGCCAGTACACCCAAGCCGTAGCCCCCATGTTACGCATATCCTTCAGAATGATACGTGACATGGTAAGGCCACTTGCATCCCCATCTCCGTATTCGGATGTCCATAAGTGTTTGCCCGCAGATGCTGCCGTATTACGCATTGCTGTCCGGTTGCTACCATTATACGTATGTGTGTTAATCTGGCTGATCGCTGATTGAACGGCAGTGCTGTAGCTTTTATAGGAGGTGTTGGTATCATCCAGATTGTTTTCTTCCGGTGCACTCAGCTTGGTGGTTAGTCCTTTGGCAATCAAAGATGCCTGAACCTGACTTAGAATCGCATTCTGCTCAGCAAGGCCGAAGTGCATGCCCTCCTGATCATTCCCTTGTTTCCACCAATTCGAGATTGGTTCATTCAGTGGGGTCACCGTATCAAATGTAATGCCCCAATGATCCCGGAAATGCTTCACAACCTCCGTCAAATAATCAGCAAAATCATCATAATAATCCGGCTTGAGGTTATTACCGCCATTCGGTGCTCCTGAGACACCGCCACTGATCGTCATCCAGTAAGGTGCCGAGTTAGCAAAAGCTTCAATGATGTTGACTCCCTGTGCCTTGGCAGCTTGCAACATGTAACGCTGATTTGCATCGGCAGTCCAATCGTACACACCTGGAGAAGGTTGAAAACCAGGAACCGCTTTACGGTATTCAAGGACATTGGATGAAGGGTCATCCCCGCCTCCGATGTTATATCTCAGAATGTTCATGCCAATTCCTGTCGCTGGATTAAACATTTTCTCCACATATTCATCCCGATTTGAATATTCACCAACGACCTTGCCCCACCAAGCCAGCGATGTTCCCCAACCTTCCACCGTCTGATATTGTTTCGATGGATCAGCCACAGCCGTATAAGCTCCAGCAGCCGATACTTCGGACCCTGAACCCAAGCTTCCAACCAGCAGTGTTCCACTTAATAGCACCGCACTCATTCTTTTCAACCACTTCATCTCATCACTCCTTAGACATTTTAGTTAAGCCATTCACTGAGCAATTTCCCGGAAAGTTGCATCGGATTTATCCAGAGCCGTGACAACAGGTTGCAAACGTAACACTTGATCATAATGTCTCAGATACAGATTCGGATTGTTAAATAAGGTATACGAAGTCCAGTTTGCATTTGCCAGCCCGTTAACCCGTTTGAACGTCGCATCATTGCGGAACGTAGCACTGCCGTCATTTTTCACCAGCACAACATTGCCATTATTATTGCGCAGGAAATAACCAGGATAATTCATCGCTTCAAACGAGATGCCCATCGCATTCGCCAAACCAGGAACGATCCGAAACTGAGCATCCTCTGCTGGACTCACGCTGGCATCAATCCGAGCTTGATAGTTATAGTGACGAATGAAACTGCCTGGTACGTTAAACGATTCAAGCTTGCGAATATCACCCGGCTGACCGGATTCTTTCAGTACGGTCATATGGCGTACCATGCCGGACAGACCCGCGATTTCCTGTTTGCCACTCCAACTCTGAAAGTTGTCCGCCGAGTCGCTGTAATAATATTTGTGATCTGCATACCCATCAAAATAAATTCGCCAAGAACCATTATCGAGTTGGATCAACGCCGGTCCTTCTACCCAGGAACCCCAGCCCGCCCAATTACCTGTGCCTTTAAACGTGTATGGCCCTTTCAGCGAGTTGGACGTGGCATATTCAATGTATTTAGTCGTTTCGTTCTTCGTAAACGCGTGATAGGTCGAGCCTGTCTTTACTACAAAAGTGTCAATATAATTGGAAGCAAGACCTGTAAGCACCGCAGGTGCAGACCACGTTGTGGATGCCAGATTGCTTCCTGATGCGGTGATGACATGTGGCTTGAAGTTCTCATAGTTGCCAGGAGAGAGAGAGACGATGATGTTCACACTACCATTCGTGTCTTTGAACCATTCCGGTGCCCAGGTATGGGCAATCGGGGTTGTAGTAGACAACGTAATATTGCGGACAAACGTCCAATTCATCTTGTCCGGGCTGGACGCGATACCAACCGTATTGCCTGACCAGTTGGTGGTGTACACCACATAATACAAACCATCGGTGTGTTTCATGATGCTGGGATCGCGAATTAAGTCCGCCGCAGGTGGGGTATATGCTGGACCTTTCAGCAAACCGTAGTGTTTCGCGTTATATGACTCATAGATATACATGTTGGACTCGCTTGTGTTCGTAAAAGCCGTCATCGTATACACACTGGTTGTTGCTTTCACCGTAATCGGGAATGTGATCGTGAATATCATCAACAATCCTAACGTGAGTAGGAGTACAGCTCTATGTTTGCCCCATCGCTGTGCCCTGCGTTTCCTTTTGGTTAACATGAACCCAGCTCCTTATCCTGCATAAGAATCATATTGGACTACCTTCTGACTGAACGAAGTGTGTGCATAAACATACTTCCTTTTGCCAAGAAGCTGTTACGGTATCTGCTCCCGTCCCATTTACATGAAACATCACCCCCTTTACAGGAATACACGCTTTATGTATACGCTTACAAAATATAATCTTTGTCTCCCTCTCTTGAACATAGAGATGAAGCACTGCTACTTTTCTTTCTTTATGAATTCGCTTAACCCCCCTCATTCTCATATAAATCAGTTTGAACCAAGAGTCGCTATCTATACCAAATTCTCCTATGATTTAGATTTATATATAAGAATGAGGGGCAATTTCCTACAGTCTAAGGCTATTGCTAACACCTAGGGCTATCGTTATCCAATATTATTTATACTTGCTCTATTGCATACATCTTAGATGCATGGCTCTTAAAAGATTTCTAATTTCTAGTTCTATTCTTACTTATATTCTTACTTCTATTTTCAATTCTATTTTAAATTCTGTATTTCCCTTCTATTTTACATGCTATTTTTAGTTGCTATTTCTATTGTCCCACTGTACTCCACGGATATCGTGACATCTCATCCAGCAGCAATCTTACCCGTTCGGGTGTTCTGCCTTCCTCGTCAAAAATGAGCAGTTCATTCTCTTCCCTCAGCCACGCAACAGGAATTTTGTAGTCCTCCTGCGGCCCAATCTGCCAGTATCGGCCCAAATGGTGTCCGTTGACATGAATCGTTCCTTTGCTCATGCCCGTCAAGCGAAGCATCAAGTTTACTTTGTGATGCCCGGCTGTGACAGGTTTGGCAAAACGCCAGCGATACCATACCGGCTGACCGTATGAAGCGCCCGGTGTAGTCACTCCTGGTGTATCCTCTGAGAGATTACATGACTCCCATGACGCAGGAAGTAACGCATCCGTACCAGCCATTCGCCAATCCTGAAGCTCACCCTCATGAAGATAAGTAATCAGCTCAAGTCGATTGAGTGGTGACCGACTATATGGCATCTCAAGCGTATTTACAACGCCAGGCTTCACGTAGCCGGATATATCCAGCGTCTGGAACGCAAACCAGTCCTGATAAGCAGGCATCGGAATTTCAATGCCGTTAATACGCAAACCTTTGCTCGGAGCACCCACAAGTACAGCCCGATCCATACCATCCAGCGTAAAACTTTGACGAAGCACCGTTCTTCCCCGAATGGAGTTCACTTCATCCAAATGTATAGTTCCTATTTCTGTTCCTGTACTCGTATCTGTCTCTGACTCCATCTGCCAATCGCGGCGAATATCCTGTACTTGCCCACCAAGGTACACCGCTCCTGTCACACCCTTGTGTTCCCCAAGATAAGGAGAAAAGTTTAGTCGGCCCATATGCTGTACAAGCATTTGCAACGTATTCTGCCCCTGAGTTACCTGAATGGGAACAGCCGCCGCACCAACCTGGCGCACTAGCGCTTGCTCAGCACCGTTAACGATAATTCTCGCGGTATCTTGTATGTTAGGCAGCACGAGATTCATCATTCCATCCACCGTACTATCAAAATCGCATTCATACAACAGATAGCCAAAGTCCTGACCGTACTTGGAAAAATCGATAGGATGCCCGCTCGCAGAGCGTTGCTTTGCCGTTAATGTAACACGGGAGAACTCAGGAGATTTGCACAACACCGGAGCCAGAGGCGCTGCAGGAATCACCCAAGCAGGCTGATGTTCAACTGCAATAGATGCTGATTCAGGCTGTGTCTCCACTTCTTGAGTAAAAAACTCACGTCCAGTCCGTGTCTGTTCGCCATCTTGCCAGTCGCCCAGCAACATCGTTGTACGCTCGGGATCAGAGATCATGCCTTTCACTTGCCCGGACGCCGTGACATCCACATCGTCAAAACCGATGGCATAACGCAAGCTTTTGCCATCAGCAGATTCCATTCGCCATGTGCGATTCATCGCGTCACGATCCAGAATGATGAACCGAATGGCGATGCCACTCGCTTCAAAACGCATTATTCCCGGCTCCTGAAAATGGAATAGGTCAAAACGATATGCATTTCTCCCCGCATCCTGTTCAATCAGTACTTGCATCGTGCTTTCTTTCAGGATCAATCCTCCTGCCATCGCGTCCTGTTTTGCACCCAGTTCCAATTCAACCACCGAGCGTTGTCCACGGTCAGCTGTGATGAACAACGTCAGTTCTCCATTAATCATCTCATTACCGGTTATTAAAGCTCCTGCGGTAAGGTACACCTGTTCAGCAATTTGCACACGATCCAGCAATGGAACAATCTGTCCCGGATGAATCGATATCGGCAACGTACGGCCTTCCTCAAGCGTAACGCTCACTGTCTCACGTTCATCCTTGTGACTCTCCACGAACCAGATTTTTTCTTCCTCCGCCTGCCTCCCTCGTACGGAAATGCCGCCCGGATGCCGAACCTGAATCTTTTCAGCTACGATCTCCTCAGATTCCATCAGCAGTGATCCAAACGCACGCACAAAATAAGACAGGTTTTTCGTCACTGCATATTTCGGCGTCACGCGTCCATATTCACTCAGCGGAGCATCGTAATCATACGATGTGATCATGAATATATCGCTGTCACCCAGCGTTCTTCCACCATATCCACCGAAATTAGTGCCCCCGTAGAACATGTAATAACTGATCCCCGTATATCCGGCTCGCAGAATTTCCATGATTCTTCGGTCCAGCAGAGAAGGCGTCTTCTGGATTGCCGAAGGTCCTCCCCAATTTTCAAACCAGCCGGTCCAGAATTCAGTAACAATCTTTGGTGTATCTGGCTGTTTCGAACGTAAATTAGCATAATGTCCATCCGCACCAGACCAGAAGTTCGCTCCCTCAATCGTTCCTTCCGCTCCGCCAACACATGTAATCAGCGGGACGTCTATCCCTCGTTCCAGTATCCCATCTCTAAGTGTGGTCATATGTGTGCTTGCCGCATCATCATCCATCAGATAACCGTACTCGTTTTCGACCTGGACGAGGATTACCGTACCTCCGGCAGACAATTGACGCTTACGAATAACAGGGATGATCTGATCAAAGTAGAGCTGCACATAATGAAGGTACGTTTCATTATTTTCACGGAATTTTACATTCTCTTTCGTTCCCAACCAGTACGGAAATCCACCAAAATCCCATTCCGCGCAAATAAACGGACCCGGTCGTGCAATAACCCACATACCTAGCTCTGCACACAGATCAAGAAATGCACCGCAGTCGTTATCGCCTTCGAAGGACCATTGTCCCTCTTCCGGTTCGTGCACGTTCCATGCGAAATAGGTATCAATGCAGTTCATTCCTGCCAGCTTGGCCTTCATTAAGACATCACGCCATTCTTCCTTAGGCATACGGAAATAATGAATGGTCGCACTGTTCAGGAAGATACGTTCACCGTTTAGATAAAAGCTGCGCGCATCATATGTCAGCTCCGTATGAACATCATTCTTGCTGCTGAGCTTGTTATTCTCTTGTTCTTGAAACAAAAGTGATGTTGGTTCTGTCAACGCGATCCCCTCCTTCTCTTTTTTATAGATAAAGAACGCTCTCAATTGAAGTACATATTTACACGGAACACTCCGATGCCAGAATAACTTGCAGATCGCTGTTATCCCCAGATTTTTTTGATTCCCTTATTCAAGGGAAAAATCCGGTGATAAATGCGAACGCTCCGCTTCCTCCAGTTATTTCTGCCCTCTCCGTTAATGTGTAAATTATTCATTCAAACCAGATCGTTCAACTTCATACGCCGCACTTCAATGACACAGAACAACTTGCAGATCGGGACTGTTCTCCGCTATTACTCTGCAGATGGCAAAACACCTTCAAGCACGACAGTAGTGATGGAGTTATCTGCGGTTGGCACTTCAATGCCGTTAGTGTACACCGGGATATCCTCCAGCTTCTGCATATTGAGCTCCGGTGATGTCTGGTACACCTGGGCGGAGCCTGTTTTGGCAACATCCCAGCCGGTCAGGTCAAATGCTTTGTTTTCCGCTGACAACTCATTCCGAATCACCAGTACAAGCCGCTGTGCCTTGGCATCATAAGCTGCAAGTGTTCTGCCTTCATCCGTCGGAATAATAACCGCGCCTGGACGAATGTACTTCGTGAACTGGGCCATACCATAATATTGTTTGGTCATCTCATATTGTTCATCTCCGTTAAAATTCGCATGAATGAAACCCCAGTTGTTATTCGCTCCTTCGTCTTCAACAGCCTGCCAGTATACCCAGGCGGAAGGCTGCATGATTTTGAGATCAAACATGATACGGTCTGCCAGCTCCTGTACCGAGGTCATGTCCTCATGGTTATGCGGCTCGGTACCGCCGGTGCCATATTCAGACATCCACAGCTTTTTGCCGAGTTTATCAGCCAGAGCACGCAGTTCTTCCATTTTGCTGCCGTTATACGAATGGGTATTCATCTGCTTCACCGCATCGATCGTATCCTGGTCATACAGGCTGAAATTAAATACGGTCTCATCGATGCTATTATCGTCCGCAGCACTGATTACCGTGCCATCCAGTCCTTTGCTTTGGAGAGAAGCGGCCGTTTTCTTAATAATCTCGGCCTGTTTCTCAGTACTGAAATGACTGCCCTCCTGCTGATTCCCCTTTTTCCACCAGTTAGCCGAAGGTTCATTCAGCGGATCAAGGGTGCGAAATGTAATGCCCCACGTATCCCGATAATGCTTCACCACTTCCGTCAAATAGTCGGCGAACGCATCATACTGATCTTCACGCAGATTATTACCGCCATCCTCGGCACCAGTGACCGAGCCACTAATCGTCATCCAATACGGTGGTGAGTTGGAGAAGGCCTCCGTGATGTTGACTCCGCGTTTGATCGCACCCTGCATTACGGAACGCTGACCCGCATCCGCTTCCCAATCCCACTTGCCCGGCTCAGGCTGAAAACCTGGAACGTCACCACCTGGACGAAGCGCGTTCATTTCCGGGTTCTCTTCACCGCCTATATTGTAACGAACGATGTTAAGTCCCAAGCCCTTGGCCGGATCAAATATCAGATCCATAACCTCATCCACCTTCGCCTGATCCTTCCAGCCACCGAGATCATTCGCCCACCAAGCCAGCGACGTACCCCAGCCTTCAAAATGATCATACGACTGCTCCAGCTTGAGACGCACCGGATCTTCCTGGAATACAAGTGCCTTGGGAGTTGAATTCATATAATGATTGATAGCCATTCCTCCTACCGCTACCAAGGCCAGCAAAGCTGTACCTGCGAATACCAAACCTCGTCTGCCCCTGAAACGCTGTTCATGATGTGCCATCGTGACTCCTTCTTTCGTGATCCATAGATCTTCTAAGTTGATGTAGTTCATTTTGTGAAGTTGCTCGTGTTGTGTACATTTTGAAACCCATTTCATGAAATCGGTTTCATTAAGTTGAAAATTAAAACCCGTTCCACAGTATGAAAAGGGTCTCATTTACGCCCTCATTATATTTCACGCTTCAAATAAATGTCAACGCTTTCTTTTTTGGAGAAGCAGACCTACTACCGGGCGGCAGGTCCTGTACTTTGGCGGATAATCAGCCTAGGTTCCAATACATTCTGTTTCTTCGGTTTGCCTTGATTGATCAGATCATGTAACATATCCACGGCCTGTTTGCCCAATTGATACGTATTCTGGGATATCGTTGTCAGTTCAGGGATCACGGCACTCGCTAGCGGTGTATCATCAAAACCGATGATCGAAATATCTTTCGGGATCGACAAACCATACTCAATGGTCGATTTAATCGCGCCAATCGCATTATTGTCGTTGACACAGATCACTGCCGTTGGCGGATTGTCCTGCTGCAGAAGTTTGGACATCTCCCGCTTGCCGTCGTCAATCGAGAAACCACCTAACAGCTGGCGTTCTTTTGGTATTTCAATCCCATGTTCACGTAGTTTCTTCTGTACCGCTTTCACCTTGACCATCGTGGTAGATAGCTCCTTCATTCCCCCGACAAAAGCAATCTCCCGATGCCCCAGCTCAAGTAGATGCTCTGCAGCCATAGCCGCACCGGCTCCCTCGTCTGTGTATACCCGGTGAAGTCCGCTCTTGGCAATGTTACCATTGACCAGCACAATAGGCATATGCCTGCTCATATCCATCAATTCCTGTGCCATGTTATCAGGGCAGACCTGTAAATTGATACGTCCACCGAGAAAGATAATGCCATCCACCCGTTTCTCACGCAAAATAGAGAGATATTCAGACTCACGATTAGAGTCCCCTGCTGTGTTACATAAGAAGAACGTATACCCGAGTCCACGTGCTTCATTCTCTGCCCCCCAGAACACTTCAGGGAAAAAGGGGTTGGTGATATCCGGCAAAATGATGGCGATGGTGCCCGTCTCTTTCTTGATCAGGCTGCGTGCCTGAGCGTTCGGTTGAAACTGATGTTTCTCGATAATCGACATTATCTTCTCTCGCGTGCTGGCACGAACCGGAGCCGTATCATTCAACACCCGGGAGACGGTCGATACAGATACGTTTGCTTCTTTCGCAATATCATATATGGTGATCGATGTCATAGGGGGGAAACCTTCCTTTTTTCTCTATTTACCTGCTTATCATACCAGATAAGATATCACGAATGAAATGCATTTCATTCTACAAGATGCCTAGCGTGTGAAAATAAACAGCTTGCTGTCGGCATTCACTACTTGTGTGCCGTTGCTCAGTTGAACCAAAGGCATATCCCAATGGGTATGCCCGCTGAACACCAGCGTCTCCGGCCCGGCCTCCAAGGCCTGCCGGATGAGCGGTTCACCCCTAAGCCCAAGCTCGGCGATGCCCGGGCTTTGGTGCAAAAGCAAGCAATCCGGTTGCTGCTTCAGCAACTTGAGCACGGATTGCAGGTACGGCTCTGCCGGCAGCCGGTTCGGCTTGTCAGGCCTGCCGATGATGCCGCCAAGGCCCGCGATGCGTAGCTGACGCGCCTTGGCGGCGTGGGGCGCAAGGCCATCCGGTGGGTGGCCAGCGCTAATGATTGCAGCTGGTCCATCCATGCAATGGATGCCCTCGCTGTGGTGTAACCGATGAGCGTCTGCATCATCGGTTATATCGTGGTTGCCGTGGACGCCGGCAACCCAGCCGAAGGCTGCCCTGAAGGCAAGCCAGACGGGAACCGGATTGCCGCTCGCTCCCCTTTTCCCGCGCAGGGCATACATATCTCCACATAACAGCACACCCGTCTTCTGCGGATCGAGCTCAGGCCACTCCACCTCCATCAGCAGACGAATATAGGCAGGCAACATCTCACCCAAAAGCTTATCCGTAGCCCATGTGTCAGAAGCGGCATCAGATTCCTTCTCCATCACAGGTTCAATTCCCTGCAAATCCGAAGTGACAATCAGTGCATCGATACCTTTAGGCAAGCCATCTAATGTACCGTGATAGATCGGAAGCTGAGCCTGAATGACCTCGCCGCCAGGAATCGCATTCAAATACGCATAATGTTCAATGGGATCATGATTCAGTTGCTGTATTTTCAACTTACCTCTCCCCCTTTCCTTATATATTATTTTACATTCTAATCGGCAATTATGGTCCATATATTAAATTGTAAGCGAATTCATTGGGAAACAAAGGAGTGTGACGACGCCATGATCATTCAAGTGAGTCCGCAGGCAGAAGAAAGACTGGTTGAACAACTGGGCGACCAGCCGGGCTTTTTCAAGTTATTTTATGATACTGATGGTTGCAGTTCTGATGGAATTGCGGTACTTCTGATCTTAAATGAACGAGACAGTGATGACGTGCCTATTGAGGCAGGTTCGCTTCCGTTTGTGATTAATAAAAAGCAAAAAATTCACTTTGAAGCCTGTTTACGTCTGCAATCCGAAAATAACTTCCCTTCCTTCCGTCTCAGCAGTGATTCAATGATTTACGGAAGTAACGTAAAGGTGCATGATCTGCGGGATGTAGCTAACGTAACGTCTGAATCTACGGATTGGTCTATTAAATAATCACTTTGCATGGATGAAGATTAGAAACAGAACCTCCCTCTCCCACAATGTTGCGGAAAGAGAGGTTTTGTTGGTATATCTACTTTATTAACCAAATTCCAGAGCAAGCAATTTCTTTATATTATTATGTTGATTGATAACCAAACCCTTCTACGACTTGTAACGTTTATTTTACAAGCGCCCTAAACACAGTAACACTCAAGAAAAGAGGACTACCGATGAGAAACTTCCATATCCTGTACCAAGCTATTCCCGTACTCATAATCTCACTCATATTTATTTCAGGATGCAGTAGCGGTGAAAGTAGCACTAAAGCCCCTCCACCAACAATTAAGCCTGGCGAAGCACAGAATCGCGAATACCTTTCCATTACGAACACCGAATACGTCAATGGGACAGATTCCGCGGATGGAATGAAAATGAATGTGTATACATACGACTTAGAGTCCAAAGCTCTCAATAAAATGACTGACTTGCCATATAACTCACAATATCCCTTGACCGTAGTTTCGTTGGCAGAAGACACCACGTATTATTCGGGTGAGGGCAAAAATAAAGGGGATGAGCTATTCGCTTATGATATGAGAACACAGCAAGTGCAGCAATTAAGTTCTAATTTATTTGCGATAAATGCAATAATCCCGGATGTCACTGAGAATACACTAATGATGGCTGCTGTGCAAAAAGGAGAACGCCCTGTAAAGGTCATGTTTCTGGATAAAGCAACACAAAAAATCTCGATATTAAATGAGCAAGATTCAGATACGACCACATGGGACATCGCATATGATCCAGAAACAGAAAAAGCATACGCCATCCAATACTCTGAGGAAGAACAATATGAGCAGATGGAGAAATCAAATCAGACCCAAAAACCGATGGTTCCACCAAGTCATACCATTATCGAAATTGATCCCGTAACGAGTCAAACTCGTGCAATCATCAAACTCAAAGATGAACAGATTCTCACTTTATCCGCAAGAGGAAACCAGCTTCTCATCGCAACGGCAAAACACATTAACAAAATGCCCATCGGATATAGTCTTGTGGATCTGAAGACAGGACAACGAAAGGAACTTCATCTTCCGATCAAGGCCAGTAGTGAATTATTTCTGGACAAAGACGGTAACGGATTTTATTTTCTTGGGGAAAAAGGAAATGGAAGTACTGAGCGAGGCATTTATTATTATGATATGAAAACGAACGAGATTAAGACTGTTTTTTTGCAAAAAGAAGGATTCATCAATAACTTCACGCTGGTATCGGAGTTTGTCGAAAAATGAGATTTGATCCCTTGGTATTCTCGCCTGAAGGCGGATTGTGTGTACCGCACCGAGAACCTCCTCCTTATCGAGTTAGTAGATTCAACTTGGGAGACAATGGCGTTCTTGGAGAAGTTCTTAACCCCTGTTTCATTCAGATCATAAAAAACACGTCTATCTTTTTCTTAATTTTGAATCATTATTCCAAATGTTGACAAATGAACGAGATTGAAATAATGTTATAATATTACATTTATTCATTATAAATCAAAGGGGAGTTTTAACGATGTCAATTAATATACTACCTCTTGGAAAACCAATTGTGGCTCCGTGGTCTTATAATGGGCATATTTTTTCAATCCTATCCGCAGGCTCTCAAAATTACATACCTTGGTTAAATTCTAATTTTTTAACTTTGGAACTAGCTCAAGGTTTGAATGGGGATGATACTATCATTACCTTTAAGTATATTTCTTGCCCATTCATCTCAGATCAGAAAATAAACAGAAAATCAATAACATACTGGCATAAAGATATTATAGAATTCTTCAAAGAATGTATAGATCTAAATTACTATATCTATTTATTTGTTGATCAGTTCTTCATTTCTTGTTATCCCAACTATAATAAAAACCATGTTGCCCATGATCCGATGATTTCTGGTTATGACGATTTGAAGGGAGTTTTTTTTCTTTCTGACTTTACCTTAGCAGAGGATAGTTCTTTGAGGTATCAAACAACTGAAATACCTTATAATGAAGTAGAGCAAGCCTATTTAAACCTGCCAACTGAATGGGATCACAGCAATGGAATTACACTTTTCCAATACTGCAATAATGTAAATGAACCATTTAATAAGGAGCTTGTAAAAGTTGAACTCAAAGATTATCTAAATTCCCGTTTCTCGTATAAACCATACCTTTCTCTATCACTTTCACACAATGTTAAATCTAAGTATGGATTAGAAATATACGATTCAATTATAAATAGTTCAATTTCAATGGAAGAGATGGACTTCAGATTTTTTCATGTTATTGAGATCCATAAATCACTAATGTTTAATAAAATTAAATTCTTGATAGAAAATGGTTATATATCCGATAAACATCACGAAAATTTTAAGAAAATAAAACTAAAGTCTGAACTTATCAGAAATATTTCATTGAAAAATTCCATAAAACCTCGTGATTCAATATCATCAAAAATAAGAAATTTATTGAGTGATATACAAGAAATAGAAAAAGAATCATTAAGGAAAGTGCTATTGGAGTTAGAACGTTAATTGGGAAAGGTAACCTCCTCGTTTGGACTGAAAAATTGCCACAACGACATATTGGTAAAACAAAAGCTGCCACCTGTAAAATACAGATAGCAGCTTCAACAAGTGGTCTAGTTTTTCATAATGTCCTATACAAAGAGTACGTCTTAAAATTGACCGGAGTTTATGTTTTCATACAAAGCATACATAGAATGTCGAGCTATGTCATCCCACAGCCTTATTCTTGAAATAAATCCTTACTAGCTCGTTTTAAACCGTGCCGATTCCTCAGCGAGCTGTTTGGTCAAAGCATCGATGGTCTGCACCAGCTCCGCCAAATGCTCGGTCATTCCGGACTGCTCCTCCATGGTGGCGGTGACTTCTTCAATGGATGCGGATACTTCCTCACCCGAAGCGGACAAGTTCTGAGCGGCGCCAAGGACTTCGTCCTTATCCCGTTCAATGGACTCGATCTCGGAGGCGATCGCCTGCACCTGATTCATCATATTTTGCATATTTCGCGTTGCAAAATTAAAGGTTTCCTTGGTTTGCATCACGCTGCTCTTATGCTGCTCGGCGATGGCCTCAATGGCCTGTACACTCTGGTTATTCTGCTCCACATGTTCAATTGTCTGCATAACGATGCGATGAATATCTTCGGATTGCGCGGTTGTCTGTTCTGCCAGCTTGCGTATTTCGGAGGCCACCACGGCAAAACCACGGCCCTGTTCTCCCGCTCGCGCTGCTTCAATGGACGCATTCAGCGCAAGCAGTTTAGTCTGATTCGCAATTTCGGCAATGGTGCTTGTAATCTGTTGAATACCGGATGAACTCTCTGCAAGTTGAACAGTAATCTTTGAAATGTTACTTACCTCTGCTTCATTCCGATCATTAACGGCGATAAGGGCATCGATCACTTCATGATTATCTCGGAATGCATCGGTAATTTCATCCGCTTTAGCCATGACAGACTGGGACATCTCGTTGACATGTACAATCTTGCCGCCCACACTCATAAATTGATCCACGATCGCCTCTGTATCGTTAGCCTGCGACTCCATTGCACGGGATATTTCAAGTGCAGTGGCTGTGGTATCGGTAATCGATGTAGATGTCTGCTGTGCAGACTGATCCAGTTCCGCCGTACTTTTATTCAAAACACCAATAGAAGCGTTCATACTGGCAATCAGTTGTCTGTTTCCTTCAGCCATCGTATTAAAGCTATCCGCGAGTTCGCCGAACTCCCCACTGTATTTCTCCTTCGCCTGTACCGTCAAGTCTCCCCCGGCAAGCTGTTTAAACAGTGTGGTAATGGATGTAACCGGTCTTGTCATCACCCGTGAGAGTAGAATACCTACAATTATTGAGAAGGCTATGGAACTGAATAGAACAATATACATTTTATTCGCCATGCTCGTTAATGGTTGATTGACGTCTATATAAGAATCCTCAACAATAATCGTCCAATCCGATTGTGGAATTTTGGAATAAAACACCACTTTCTCGTCCGTGCTTACCTCGCCCTGTTGTAATTTATCACTTGGAGCCAAATCCACAAGAGACTTGTATTCCCCGCTTTCTAACGGTTTCCCTGCCATATCTGCATCTGCCGAGTGATACATCACCTTACCCACCCGATCCAGAACAATCACTTTACCTTCGTCGTTAATCTTGACGTTCTGCAATTGGTTCACAAAAAATGAAGTGGATATCGTAGCAATAAGAACCCCGTTGACTTGCTGATTCTCATCATACATCGGGGAGGCAAAGACTGTGCCAAGTGTACCCAGCGTTTTGGAAATGATACCTTCACTGATCACTTGACGTCCTTGAATTGTTTCCTTAAAATAAACCCGATCTGCCCGATCTCCGCCCACGGCCTTAGGGTCGTTCGCTGCGACTACCGTGCCATTCTTATCAATCAGCATGAGCACAACAGCGCCCTCAATACCTTCTAAACTTTGAGCTAATATATCATTGGATTCACTAATTAAGCTCTGATTTTCCTCGAAAAAGACATTTGCCTCTTGCCCTTGATTCGCACTCCGAATCGCCAGCAATTGTTCAAAATCCTTATGTTTGGTCATTAGAAATGCGGCTTGCTTGGATAACTGAAGGGAGGTGAACAGCCCTGCTCCAATTCGATCCGAATTGGCATGAATCTCATCTTTACTCTTTTTCTGTGTAATGCCTTCAGCTACCTTATAACACAGCACAGCCGTTACGGTCAGTACGATACACACGAGAAGACTGATCATTAATGGTAATTTGACCCGAAAAGACATATTCCTTAGTCGCTGTCCTGCTTTTGCAAAAAACATAAATACTTCCACCATCCATCCCGATTTTGTATGAACCCATATAATGTTTGATATTTTAATATCGGTATGGATCAGACAATTTGTAAGTCAGTGGAGGGTTTGTATCAAGAAATTTCTTAGCTTAAATGAGCTACGAATGATTACAACGAAAACACAATAAAATGACGCTGGTAAATACCGATGTCATCTTTGATTTTAGGTGCACAACTCTTATTCGTCTAAACGACAAACGCGAGTACCTTGGTCTAATTTTATATTTTCAAGATCTAAAATTATTTTCTGTATTGCTATCCTTTCCTTCATCTCAATCTGGCTTATCAAACGAATAACATGTTGTATATCCTGCTTACTCTCTGAGAACATATATTTTAGACAGAGATTTCTTAGAATCAAGCACTGCTTCTTAATATCTCTGTATGCTTCAGAATGTAATTCATAATCGGTAATATAGTTTAGATTATTTAGATATTCTAGCCCTCTTAAGATGACTTCTTTATGGTCATATAACAAATGTACGGATCTAACAAGACTGAAAACAAACTCTTTACTCCCTCTAACGTGATTGATAAGAAAAGAATAAACGCCGATCCCCCAGCTATCTGAGTCTTTGCCTGGTTCTTCAATTAACTTATAGTCGACAGAGGATTTAGTCTTGTATAGATATTCTTTTAATTGTTTTATTAGATATTCAAGATCAAGCTTAAACTCTCTTTTATGATCTTTAAGCTTCAAAAGTTGTACACCTTTAAACCACTCTCCTTCGGAATAAGGACTAAGAAACGCCTTGTTAACGCTTTCAAAATTAGCTTCCTCGAAAGAATAAATAGTTCTGAAAAAATCAGCTATATAAAAAACTTGTCTTTGTTGGTCATATCCATAAATTAGCATATCATGTGCTCCATGCCTCTTACCAAAACTTTCATAGGATGAAATGTAGTATTGATCAATACTCAAATATACGTAATGCCCCTCATTTATTGCATCAATAATAAATTGTTCTATATTATCACACCATTTAGACAAAACCCTTTTTTCGTAATGATGCATCTTAAACAATCTATAGTACTCTCGAAAAACAGGTGTATAGAATTGTATGTATACTTCTGGAGTCTCCCATGCCACGAGTTGAATATGACTATGAATAAACCACGGGTAATAATCCTCATAATTGACCAGTATAGCGTTTGTGTTAGCGAACACGGGAAGAGACGTAATCCAAGGATACTTCATAGGCAATATTTTTTTAGATGCCACATGTTATCTTCCTTTCTTTAGCTATCATGTGTTGTAAAGAATCTATGAGAATAAAGCGGTTATATCCATCTGCCATGTGGTATATTATTCCAAAATAGATACAAGAAGTTTTACTCTATAAAAGGCTTCGTAGTTTAGTCCAGCTCGTTCCAACTAGTCTAATGTTGGAAGTCACTTAGACGTCCGAAGCCTGTCAGGAGATCAATGTGCACCCTATATTATCTTTAAGCACATCGTGAGTATCGCTTATTGGTTGCTGTCACTTAACCATTTAAGATATTTTCAAATATCACCCTAGCTCTGTAATACGCTTACTAATACGTGGAAACAGGCTGAATGCGTTCTCGTAAAACACCTTCTCATGATGCTGCTCTGGCACAAGCCTGCGGACAAATTCAGCATACAGATCGATAGGTGCAAGCGGCCAATCGGTTCCAAACAGCATCTTCTCATAATGATCCGAGTAAACCAAAGCCCTGCGGAAATGATCCATAAACAGCGGTTCGTTCATAAAGCGTTCGAAGTGAGGACGATCCCCCACCACAAGCCCAGATAAATCTGCGTACACGTTAGGGTTCTTAGCAACCACCTCAGCAGCATCCATGACCCAGGGATCACCGAGATGACAAATCATGAAGTTTACACCGCGCTGTTGCAAGGCAAGCTCGTCCACCGTTAGCGGATGCGAATATTTGAGCAGCCCGTTCATAGAGTAGGTGTCTCCAGTATGGATGACCACAGGCAGATTGTATTTTGCAGCCAGCTCATAGACCGGGGTATAGATTTTGTCATACACATAGTGGTGATAATATCCGGCGTACAGCTTGATTCCCGCAACTTCGGGCGATTGCAATCTGGCTTCGATCCGGTCCAGCTCGTCTTGAGCTTGTTTGCCGTCCAGTCGGTTAGGGTTAATGCCTACACATTCCATCAGAAACGATGGAACCTGTTCTTCCAGATCCAGCCCCATCGGGTTAGGGGAACTGGAATCCGGGAAAGCCCCCTTCGTTTGCTCGCTCACCCCCATGCCAATGCCAAGAATAACATCATTGCGATCAAATTCTGCCTTGAGACCCGCCGCGCTGTAGTCTACTTTGGACAGATCAATCGCAGTACGGTGAAAGCTGTCGATATCGGATAGATGAATGTGAATATCAATGATGGGCATCGGTGGCCTCCTCTTCGCTTGTTGATGTTACAAAGTTCAGTTTTAACAAATCATGCACATCTGCCGTATTGAGCGAGATCGGCCCCAGAACAAGATAGGTCGGCTCTGTCCAGACGGTTTCGCCATCTTGTATCGTAAGCTCATGTGCTACGTTATGTCCTGTTACCAGGTTGTTCGCAAACGCCCAGGCATTCTGGTTCGGGTAACGATTCACCGCGTGTAGCATGTTTTGACGTGAAAGGGAGCCTATTCGGAATATGTGCTTCAAAGGAAGCCCAATGTCTACTTTGCCGAGCGGAAAACGATCTTGACCCGGTTGCTCGATCCAGCCTTCTGTATATACTTCCGAAGGTTTGAAGAAACGACCTTCTGTAAGAGCATAATTTGCTCGTGTCAGACCAGACTTGTTGGTCACCGCAAGTAAGGTGCAAAGTACGGGAACGCCAGGCAGCATCAGATAATGCTGATGAACGGTCATTCCCCGGTTCGCTTCATGTTTCTCGATACGAGTGGTCACCTTCAAGCCTTTCCACACGTTACCGAATTGATCCTTCTGCTCCGACCACGATAGACTCGTTTGCTCCAATTGACGGCTAAAGCCGTTCATGCCTGGAATATCAACAGCCATCCCGCCATACCACGGATTCCACCACGAACGAGCGGCAGGTTCAGGATATGAACTGTCTAGCCATTCCTCGCCTTGAACTTTCAGAGAGTGTACAATCCCCCCGAATGCCGGATCAGCCGTAATAGATAACACACCATTGTTGACGGTATATAACGTCTCTGAACCATCTACTCCCTTTTCAATCCGTTGTAGCACTTCAGACCGTGTCTGCGGGAACCAAAGAGAGATTCGTTCCTGAATCCGATCTTCTCCACGATACACGCCCCGTACTTTCCATATATTCAGTTGCTCATATGGGTTGGTACTGTCGGGGGTGTCAGACCCTTGCAGGTCAAGGCGGTCCGCTGTCGTTACCTTCGGCGCTCCCACTACCGTTTCCTCAGGCGAAAACTCCAGCTTATCCGAGTTCAACTGCTCCGTCGCATCGAACTCGATCGTACGAGCTTTAATCTCGGGTTCCTTACCTTGCTGTACGTACAGCTCCAGCGTACCAGCAAGCTGAACAAGCTTACGCTCAACCAATTCAGCCTGTAGTACGTCCGCAGCAAATGGATTGCCATCATTCAACATCACATCCAGATGACTGTCCAGCATCGGAATAACTCCATTAGGTTGTTTACGGGCGAATGCGCGGAAATCCGTCCACTTGGCAAACGTGTTAAGCGCAAATACCGTTTCCTTCGTGGCTACCGAGGCCCCGGCCTCCAAACGTCCCAGCTCATGCTGTAATGCCAGCGTATATTCGGGTTTGATCAGCTTCAGCGAAGGGTCCCAATAGATGCCGCACGCTCCGTACTCTTCCTTGCAAAATAGCCAGTTCTCCGTAATCTGTCCCGTATCCCAATGGTTTGGATCCCCGGCATAATCATCCCCCATATCTACAAAACGACCCTGATAGGGCAGAATGAGCCGATTGCCGAAGAAACCGAAGTGATCCATCAGGAACAGTTCTTCTTCCCATGCTGTATCACGTGTATTCACAACCTCATGGGAGAACGTAGCGATTCCGTTAGCGGACAGTTTGGCAACCGTCTTCAGCAGTAATCCCGGGAAATTTTCCAATTCATAGGCCGCTTCCATAACCTGATGATTCCCTTCAGCAACAATCCGTACTTCTTTGGCTTCTTTCAGGGACAACTCCTCCGAGTACGGTTTCCCCAGCTTCGGATAATTCCACCAGAAGGAGTGACGCGACCCAGGATATTCGATCCACATGACATTATCATGTTTGTTCATATGGAGAGAGAACGCACCGTTCACTGCAATCCACTGGCCATTCGCCTCACCGCCATACCTGCCTTCAATGCCCTTCATCAGCACTGAGAGTTTTCTTCTAAAAGAAATCTCCAATCCCCCCGCCGGAACAGCGGTAATCTCTACATCCTGTGCATAGATGCCATATGAATGCAGTGTAAACGGAACGGACACGGAGCGTTTGCCCTTCGCAGGTACTGTGAATCGCAGTGTGCGCTCTGTCCAGTCTAGAAATGCTTCTTCTGGCAGTTCCATAACAAATTCTGTTTCCGCATCCACATTGTTTTCCACGTTCAGGATTAACTCTGCCGGAATACCCGGATATAGTTCCTTCACGGGGAGAACTGGTGTAATCTTCGCAGGGAATTTAGGTTGAAGGCCAATACGGAACTGAGCTTTCCTGCCGCCAATAAGCCAAGTACTGCTAATGACCGGATGCGTTTTATTCTTGTTTTGTTCTTCGGTCACCGGATCGAGGTAAAACTCCCCCTCTACCGTGATGGTTTCGTCTGGTTGCAACGTTCGCACAACATCCATAGCAAAACGGATATTTTTGTCGTCCTGTCCTTTGATCTCGAACTCAAGATCGAGGTTGGATTTATTTTGGATATGATAACGCACGGGATAACTCGAACCAAACACCAGATCATGATGATCTACTTCGGTGTGAATGCTGTAATCCGGCGTTTCGAGAGCGGCCAAGCCGCGGCCTGTTTTTTCAAAAGATGCCCGCAGGGAGAGGTCCTCTTTTTGCCACGTATAATCCAAAAAATCGAATCCACGCTCCTGCCGTCCATCCGGCTCGATCACCAGTTCACGGGTGCTGTCAGCGTACCAGTCTAATGTTTCAAAGTAAGGTGCTAGCGCCTCGGTCTGCAATACGGTCGGGATAAAGTTCATGAGATGTACGCTATCATCTTTTTTCTCCCAAAAGAAACCACATTTCTTGTACATTGGCACCGCCTTCGTATTGCCCGGCCATGTGAACAGATCCAGACGCGGCCATCCGGCCTCAACCGTTTTCTCCACTGCCTTTAAGATCAGATTGCGACCAATCTTGTACCCATGGTAGTCCGGGCGTACGTTAAGCAGCGGTACATATAGTGCATTCTCGTCAAAACGGTAATGGGCAAAGCTGCAAAAACCGACGACCTCTACATCATGAACCGCCAGAAAAACATGCAGATTGGAGGAGTTCTCCATCTCCTGACGAATCGTTTCCTCTGTCCGCTGCCTCGTGCCGCCTCCCCAGCTCTCATTACTTTGGTTCCACATATCTGCCAAGCTGGCGGCATAAGAAGCGTTGTATTCAACAATACGAATCTGATCGATGATCATTTGTGATTGTACACTCATGTTCGGTTCTCCTTCTCTATATGTATAGGATGGTCTTCGTGAACACTATACTAGCCTTCGTCTGATCGCTTCAGAACTAATTCAGGCTCTGTGTGGCAAATCTAGCGATAGTCTTATCATACTATATTTGGAAACATTTTCAGAGTGTCTTCATCACCTAGATTCATATTGGCTCTAGAACGATTATAAGTAAATAAGAAACCTTAAACCGTGAACGTTCGTATCTATATAGGGGCTGTCTTAGACTTATGTATAGGCTAACATATACGGTGGTGATAAGGATAAATTGCCTTAACTGTGAGTTTTGACAAGCGCTGTTCGCCCTTGGTACTCTGAAGAGAGCAGTGTCTACTTATATCAAAAATAGATAGATTCATGGAGGGAAAGCATGACGGAGTGGATCACGCAATTCATACTGTTCTTTAAAGATTTGTCCTATGCAGGTCTTGTTATTGCCCTATCGTTTGAATTTGTCCCCGCTGAACTTGTTCTGCCCATGGCGGGATATTGGGTATATCTCGGGGATATGAAGCTATGGTTGGCTATTCTGGCAGGAACCGTTGGCGGCACATTTGGCCCATTAACGTTATATGCACTCGGACGCTACGGTGGCAGACCGATGGTGGAGAAATACGGGAAATACTTCCTCATTCGCCCCCACCATGTCGATGCTTCCGATAAATTTTTTGAAAAATACGGCAGCGGGGTCGCTTTCTATGGCCGCTTCGTACCCGGCATTCGAACGGTCATCTCCATCCCTTGCGGTATGGCAAAGATGAACGTTTTCAAATTCAGCATCTTTACCTTTCTCGCCATGCTTCCGATCACATCCATCTACGTGTACCTCGGTTACAAACTGGGAGCACAATGGGAAAACGTCGGTGAAGTGGTTAAACCGTATGTCATCCCGGCAGGCATGATCTTCCTGATTGGTTTTGGACTGTACATGCTGTTGAAACGTTGGAAAAAAAGGAGTTCGCAATAAGCGAACTCCTTTTTCAACTGTTAAAGATATAAAGTCTTGATGGACTTTAGTTATGTGCTCATAAGGGAACTATGTAACAGCTAAATATAAATCATTCATTAAACGTTCTTCAAAAGACTGTATTTCCTTAAGTTTTGTTATTATTGATAAAAAGCTTTTATTATTAGCAGTAAAGGAATATTTAATAGATAAATTTTTCAGCAAAAGAAACTCATTGCATAAATGCATAGATTGCTTAGATAAATTCTCATAATGGTTAGCATCTAGGTATCCTTTTGATTTCAGATAATCGATTCTTCTATTCATCACGTTTTTATGCTCCCATTGTAATCTAAACAATCTAATATCCTTGCTTAGTTTTATGTCATCAGAGAATCGGAGTAATAACTCATCATATATAGCTAGTCCAAAAACAGAACTCTTAGTCCCTTTGTGTGAAAGGAATGAGTTTCTGGAATTCAGGTAGTCCTCTAGATATATTCTGAAAATATTCAAATCAAACTCTAAATCTTCATGATAAACATACCTAGTAGTATCACTTAACAATTCAGGAATAAAATTCCTAATAAATTTAATTGTTGATTCAGAATGTTTCGTAAAGGATAATACAAACTCTGTAAAAGAGACAGAATACTGCCCAAATACCATTTCTTTATTGTAACCAAGATAATACAGTACCTTTTCTTTTTTATTATAGCCATATATTAAATTATCATGATGAAAATGTTTTAACATATAACTGGATTTGGTAGACCAGTAATATTCATCTATACCAACTTCTATGTAATAATTCAAGTCAATGTTTGCTATTATGATGTCCAATATATTTTCATTAAAGGTATTCACCGTGTTCATATTCAAGTTTGAGTATTCTAAGAAAGGGATATTTGGATACTTTCCATTATGGGAGTAGAAATCTATTTTAAAGTCACCTGTTGGATTTTTTCTATTGTTAAATGTATAAAGTTGAGTATAGTTCGTAAAAAACCAACCTTGAAAGGCTTCTTCTTTCTCTAATATCGCGAGTGGGTAGGCATGATTTAAAAAAGTCTGAATTGAGGGAGTATTAATCTCTAGTTTTTTCTCCATGTGTTCACTCTCCTTTTATTTAACATACCTTATCATGCATCCCTAAATGAGTGTTTGTCAATTTTTCTATAACAAAATATACACTGCATTATTTATAAAAAATAGCCCTTCTTCTCTTTACAAAAAGAAGGACTAACCACCTGATAAACATCGGTTACCTAAATCAGTTCCCGTCTTCTTTTCAAATACACATACAACACCACGCCAGATGCCGCACAGATAACGGCACATAAGCCAATAAATCCATATCCCGCCTGAAGTCCGCGCAGCAAGCCGAGCTGCGTGGTGGCACCGTACATGTTTTTCACACCTTCAATGACCCAGCCTATTACATAGTTGCCGATGACACTGCCCACCCCCATGAGCGTTACCGTAAACGTAATTGCCGTATCACTGCCGTTCGGATATCTACGTGCGATAAAGGCCATTACTGTGGGATAGATCATCGCAATGCCTGCGCCCGATATCGCAAAGAAAATCGCCAGACTCTCTCCCCCTGCAAGCGCGACAAATGTACATACCGCTGAGAAAGCCGAGAATAAGATCAACGAAAGTACGAACCCGATGCGATCCGTCAACGGCCCAAGCAGCAAACGTCCAAGTGAGAACGTAAGGAAAAATGCCGACAATAGACCAGAGGCTTTGACCGTGTCCCACGTGTAGGCTTTCTCCAGGAAGTTAACAAGCCAGCCTCCAACCGCCAGTTCCGATACCACGCCAAAAGAAAGAATAAGCACCATCAGCCACAGGGCCGGATCACGTGTTAACGTCTTAAGCGAGGTGCGATCTTCATGGGCAAGATCATCCCCGGGGAATTTACTGCGCAGTGCCGCAATGATTGGCAGCAGGCACAGCGACAGCATAACCAGATACATGCCACGCCAGTCTAGCAGGTGCCCAAATACCGTCAGCGACATCACGCCTGTCGCCAGCAATGGCGCCACCGTCGAACTCAGTCCATAGAAGAAATGGGACAGGTTCATCATCGTGCCTGTATTTTTCACAAAAATCCGCGCCCCGAGTATCGCCAGCGCAATCTCCAGCATCCCGTTGCCGATATACATGAAGAAGTAGGATGACGCAAAGAGCGGATACGTATGCGATACATAGATGAACACACCCGACAGAATCATCGAGGCAAATGAAATGATGCTGACCGCCTTAATGCCCCATTTGCGAACCAGTATAGCCGTGAACGAGCAGGCGATCAGATATCCCAGAGCGTTCAGGGACAATAACGTCCCAAGCTGTTTCTCATCCAGATTGAAGTCAAATTGAATTCGCGGAATGGCTGGGCCTTTAATATTTTCCGAGATGCCAAATACGATAAATCCAAGAAAGATCGTTGCCAACTGCATGGCGTACAGCTTATTAAACTTTCGTTTGTTGCCTTGTGTACTTGCTTGCTGATTCAAAATAAGTTCCTCCATTGTGTCCAGAAAAATGGTTACACGCTGTACCTGCGATTGCAGTGCCATCTTCCGCCCGCTGTTATCCCTGTATTTTTTTGAATTTCTTTCTAAAGGTGAAAATACAGTGATAAAGGCGTTCTCCAGATTGGCTCTGCCCTCTCCGCTCTCGTGTGAAAATTTTGCTTAACTTCACTTCATAATAAGTCGTTCCTACCACTGCTTCTCAACTACCTGAATGCGGTAGGTCAGGCTTTCGAGTGTTACGGCTACCAGTCCGGTAACATACTCACGCCGGGTGTCGCGGCGAATCGTGAGTTCAGGCATATGCTCCTGTGGAATATGGTGATCCCGGCAGCCTTGGATCAGGCCATCCCGCATCGCTGGGTCCATCGTATCGCCCGTCACCACAATGGACGCCGGGTTGATGATGGCAATAATGGAGACCAGCGTCTGTACGACGAGTTCCTGCAATCCGTCTGTCGTTTTCAACATACGCAGCTGTTCTTCCCGTGACACGCCAAATGGCAAAAAGGACACCTCTCCCCCAAATTGCGTATTCCCGGTGAGTGGCCGACCATCGATAATAAAACCTGCCCCCGGAAAATGATTTTCAGGGAACGTCACCACCGCAAAGTTCTTCTCTTGCTCAAATTGCTGTTCATTGTACAGTCCGTACACCGTCAGATTCATATCGTTGCCAATGACCACTTCGATGTCTTCGTATTGCTCTTTGAGCCTTAAACCGAGCGGCTGATTAGCCAACTCTGGTACGTCACAGATACCGATCACACCATTGTGCGCCACCCCTGGTATCCCGATTCCGATGGACTGCACATTGTGATGCTGCTCGATCAGCCCAGCAATGAGTTTCTCCACCACCGTGACATTAATCTCATCTAAAACAAGTGTCTGTTCGTCCGCCATCTCTCCGTTCAGGTTGGCATATGTATGTGTGATCGAATGGATGCCGCCTTCGGTACGAATAATCAGACATAGCACACTCGCGTAGTTCGCATTAAACTGATACCGACTCGCCGGTCTGCCCCCACTCGACTCATCCGGGCCCAGATCAATGATCTCTCCCGTCTGGAGCAGTTCATTTAGTATTGTTCCGCATGTCGCCACGCTGAGTTTGGTCAGGTTTGCAATGGAAGCCTTCGTGCCTACACCCATCGACCGGAGTGTATTTTTTACAATTTCAACGTTAATGCGTTTGACCTGTTGGGTGTTGTGGGAAGTGGGTAACATCGTTTGTTGTGTGCCTCCTTTCGTTTGTATGTTGAAGGATGATCGCATATTCGAGAAAGTAGTGAAAGGGGTTTTTAAAAGTGTTTTAATAATTGAAGTTTAGGGGGATTGGTGTGGAAAGTCAATGCTTATTTGGAAATGGAAAGTGGTCGGATGAACAGAGAAAAAGGACAGGGCATGATCATCTTTGGAATGATCTTGTACTATCCTTTGGTTCAAACGGTTATGTAGACTGGCTCATATGATGTGCCAAGATGCTCTTCTCCAGCCTGACTTCAAATAACTTGCGGTTCAAATCCTGTTCCATCGCATGAAGGTGATACGCCGCTTGTTTCACCGTATCCATGTGCAGCACCCCTGCCCGCTTCGAGATTATGTCCATGGCATCCAGGATGAGTTTGTTACACGTGACCAGTTGATCGACGTAATCATCTTCTTGTTTTACAAGTTGTGCGTACTGCGAAGCCAGATCTTCGCCGTGGGTACTTGTCATGTCACCACTCCTAAAATTGGTACGCATAAGAGTACCAGATATACAAAAAGTATATGGTACGCTCATGCGTAACGTCAAGACCATATGGAAATTTTAGGAGTGATTTAAGATGACGAAAAAGGTAGTTATCAATATTCACAAACTCACAGAGAAACATAATATCTCACTGCGAGAACTAGCACGTTTGGCCGATATCCGCCACGCTGCCTTAAGTGAGTTACAGTCCGGGAAACGTGAGAATATTAACTTTGCTCATATTGAGCGGATTGCTGAAGCGTTGGATATTGATGATATAAGGGAAATTATTGAGATTCGGGATGAGTGATCGATAAATTTTTCTGATATTCCCTTGGTAGCTATATAATCGATGATAATGTAGATGATTCTATAACACTTCTAGCTTGATTCCCTCTAATCATGTGTTTCTGTAAAAGCATCATACTAACAATAATCGGATCAATAATTTTTTCAAAGTCTACCACCGTTTTGAGTTCAGATAAAGTTTCGTGAATTCCTCCCATTTCTTCTAAACCTTTCTGAATAATTCCAACCAGTTCAACTACTTCTGTATCTACTACTAACTCAAGAAGTTTCAAAGAAGGCTTCATATTATTTATAAATTCAGTTAACATCTGAGAAAATTGAGTACTGAAAAATATTAAATAATTCTCTATTCCTTCTCTGTACAATTTGTTTGAAGCCATTGCCGTTTCAATTACGTCATTGTATTGAGTAAGCAACATCCTAATAAGACTTATATTACCCGTGGCTAACCTCCATTGTTCTAATTCTACGAAGTCAAGATTCAAATGTGAAAAAAAATCATTTGGTAAATCAATTGGAAACAATGGTTTTGAGACTAATTCTTCTGGCACATCAAGTAGCCGATAATGCGGTATTAAAAAACCATTTGACAGTGGCGCACCTCTATAAATAGGCACAAATATCAAATTCAATAATCTTGTTTCCAATATCCATCTATAACTGTTATAGGGTATCGCTGATTTGAAGACCTCACGTAATGTAAGAACTATTTTTGAATATTCATCCTCTATAACGCTAGAATTGCTCAAATCCTCAATAGTACTAATAACATATGAATCTTGATTAATGGATACCATTTCCCCTCCAACTCTTCCAACTGCTACTTCAAAAGCTCTCTCAATCCTTTCATTCGATTTTTTATACATTTCTCTAGCTGCATATGCTATGGAAACGCCTTTAATCGGATTGTTAATAACATGTATCCACATATTTAATAAAACGAGCATTTCTTCAGTTTCCTCACTTAGAAAAACTGTGTCGATTGTGCTGTATTCTTTAAACAATAATTCATACTCTTTTTGCATTATTCTTAACGATTTCACAGAATCATACAGATTTAAAATCGCCAATCGTGAGTTCTTAATTTGATCTAAACGCTCTCCTTTTAGTCTCGCAATTATTGTTTCTGCAATTTGCTCATAAAAGTAACCTAATTTTCTGTACGTTCCAGAAAATTCTTTTTCAAACCTCATGTACTGATGAATTGTGGTTTCCAAAGATCCTGAGGCAATGCCTAATTTGTTTAAAATATCAATATTTCCAGTATTGAAATCATCGTTCATTTTCTCTCTAATGAGACAATAAGGATCGACTGCAGATTTTGGCAATAAAAATTCCCTTTTTATTGAATTTTTAAAATCTTGTTCATTCTTTATTACCCTTTCCCAACGTACACTGTCATGCCGTTTCTTTTTATAAATAAAATCAATATAGTCAATAGTACAATAAATAAGTTCCTTTGAAATTTTTCGTATATGGTCAATCCGCTCTACATATAGTGTCCATGAATCCGGTCGATCTAAATACTCGATCCGCGTCTGCTCCCAAGCATTAAGTTCCATAACCCATCGATCAGGACGATTTTTTTTGTTGATTTTTGATTCATTATCGTATACCTCAATGCCTATATCACGTAATAAATCAGTTCCTATCAACTTAACCTCTATATTCTCCTTATAAGGAAAAATTTGATCAAGTATATCTGTCATTTTTTTTCTCCAAAAGAAGTTAAAATTTGTTTCAATTGATTTAGAATGTCCTACCTGCGTATCATTAAATACAGGAGGTACAAAATAGCACTGTATATCTGATTCTAAAATATCCAGGTGTATAATACAGTAATCTTTTATCATTCTTGCAGACAACACATTCCTTGCTGAAGTATACAGTTCCTCATTAATTATCTCATAAAGTCCTCTCAAAGCATCCGCCTTTGAACTAATATCGCCATTTAACATTTCTTCGTTCATTTTATCAATTAAGAAAGGGAGACTTATCTTTCTACCACGCTTTGCCATCCAGAACAAAGAATATCCTAATAGTGACCACTCTTTATCATGTTTTGGCATTTCTGAAGGGATTTCAAAATTAAAGATTAATGAATCTGTAGCTTCATAGTCAATCTGTAGGGAACTCAGTGAGTTCTTTATTTTTTCAACCTGCTCTCTTGACTTCTCTCCATTGAGTCGTTCAATGATGAATTCGTTAGGTCGTATATATCCCGAAATATCAAAAGGTACATATGATAGCCAACCTATTCCGTATTCACTTCTAATGTCTTGAATCACTTCTATATTAGATTCTACATAGCGTTTAACATCTAGCCATAACATAGTTTTAATTAAACCTGCACATGCCATCCAATCCTTTGTGCCTTTAGAAGAAATTAGAGTAACCATCTCATGAGAATAAGAATGCTTGGTGAAGAAATCCATTAGAATGTATTGATAATACTTACTATCTATGCAATCCAAAGATGACAATAGAAGCCCACAAGAATCCTCTCCAATAGTTTCATTGAGAATATCCGAAATTATGAGTGCTCTCTGTGGGTGAAGAGGCTCCAAAAGCAATCCATCATCTGATGATTTCATCAAGTATTCATTGCTGAATCGTTGAATTGCAGAGAATACATTATCAATCCCAACAGCACCTTTAGCTTGTTCCAGAGAAAGAGAACAACCAATTTTCCCTGCAAAACTAACAAGTTGTAATAATAAAAACCATGAATCTGGATAACCTTCTTTTAAAAGATTTTCGATTTGAGCTCTCAAACGTTGTTTTAACGTTTGATTATTTGTAAGTAAGTACATAAATTCTATTAATGGACCATTACCACCAAATCTTGCCCAAGCTTCTTCAAAACTCCGAAAATAATCGTTTGGTGAAGAATCTATAATTGTCTGATAAATTGATATCGCTTCTTGCTTAGTTAAATCTAAATCAATAATTTCAATCTCAACAGAACTTAAGTCAATACGAGTCATTCTAAAGTCCTCTTCACGAATAGAGACTAATACAGGAACATTTATTCCACGCGCCTGTAACTCCTCTATTAGTATTATCCACTGTTGTTCCCCAGGATGAACATCAACGTAAATTATTAGATTTTTAGTGTGTTTAGTAATTCCTTTCAATGCAGCAGCTAAATTCTCCGCTTGCCTTACAGAAGAGATGGAACGAATGCAAAAAACTAATTGCTCGGGATAATGATCAATTAGATAACGATAACAAAGAGTCGATTTCCCTTGTCCCGACACCCCTCTTATGACTATAGCTTTGTTAGCACTAATCTTATCATTAATCTTGTCAATCCAAGCTCGTCTAGCTAAATCGAGACCATTACGAACATGGGATGGATGTGCCGATATGCCTTGGTCATATTCATTCTGAAGCTGTTTATAGCTTTTTACTGTAGCAATATCGCATAGTCTTATCAAGGAATTATTATATTCCTTATAGTAACCATCCATTGCTGAAATATCGCTTCCAATTTGATAAATTTGTTCTTCCCACAACTTGAAACTGGTGCTTCCTTTCGTATTGGAAAGATCAGAAACGTATTGTATAAGCAAAGAATATGCGAGATCAGGCGCAGCCATTATAGGTACATAGTCTTTTAACTGTACTAATATCTGTTTTTGAAGATCTTCTAAATTTACTTTTTCAAAAACTAAAGATGAGAGCAACCATTCAGCAGATTCAAGTGTAAGATCATGGTTGTGAGTTAATTTTTTCAGTACTGATTCTACACAACTTATTTCTCCATCTAATAACCCTTTCAATTCCTCTCCTAAATTATTAAAATACACGACTCTTACTTTTGAAAATGAACTGTCTTCTGAGTGTATACTACACACTCTTTTATAAAATCCTTCACCTGCCAAGGAAGATTTGGCTGTAGCTAAAGATGAGAGAGTTAAGTCTGATGAGATATTTTTAATCTGTATTGCCTCTATAATTTTCCCATCATGCTTTATTACTAAGTCTTCAATATCTTCAGGGAAAAATTCATGATTTTGGGTATCGGACATTAAACGTGAAGCAATGTATAATGTCTGTGAAGAAAATCCTTTCCAAGCCGCCTGGGCTCCCATATCTGATTTGGAAAATTTTGAGTTTAACTCATTCCCTCTCATATCACAATCTCCGTTCTAATTAGGTTTGAAAATTATCATAAACATACTTTTAAGTTCAACTTCACCAGTGAAATATTTTCTGCAAATGCTTGATCATTCTATTCTCTTTCACCATACAACTAGTCTCCTCCCCTTTATGCTAATTTAGAAAGCTGTTTTATGTAGTAATCCAAAGAGGAAATGACATTCATCAACTATTGTTTAAGAACTGAAACAGATTGGATATTTTCATTATCGCCCCCATAATAATTATCCTTTTTAAAAATTATAGAAAAAAATAAGATTAATTCTTTTCTCTCCTTAGAACCAAAGCGGATTCTTACTTCTACCTTTCTGGTAATGAGACCTCTAGCCAATACACAAATTTCTTATTTACTATTTACTATTTACTATTTAAGATATTAATCAATGACGCAAAGCTTCTAACAGCCACAAACGAATTATGAATTATCCATTTTATCCAATAAATTACTTTAGATGGTTCTGTTTTAGTTCAGAGATAGTTCTCCAGCAACAATTAAAGAAATTCCCTCTTATTTCGACTGATCAATTACCGAGTTCAAAATAATAATCTTTTTCCCTATAGATTATAGAAATGATGAAACAATTCGTTTCTATACTGACAAATATAATTGGGTAGATAATAATTATTTACCATCTTCTAACCCTATAGGTCATTTAGAAAAAGTATACTTCACTTCTGTATAATTAAAAGGCAAAAATCTAATTATTCAAACAAAAAGTTCTAGTGGCCAATCAGACATTTAGAACTGGCCGTATTGGTGACTATATGAGCCCAAAGCTAATCGATTCTATAGGCTTAATCCCAGAACGGCGTACCCAGGCTGGTCATCTAATATTTGGAACAAGATAACACAACAAAAAATATCCATTGGAATGAATACACAACAAGCTCGTTTATCATGGGGGGAACCAGAACGAATAAACACTTATAACACAAGTAACTTAAGAATTGAACAATGGGTTTATGGAAGAACATACCTATACTTCTACAATGGAAAACTAGAATCTTGGACAGATTAATTCATATTTCTATCATCTTCACTTATTTGGAAAGTATAACTTACTCTTGGTCCGCTCAAACTTTGGAGCGGACTTTCATTATCACTTTTTCAGGAAGAATTAATTTGGTTTCTATAAATCCCTCATTTGACACCCCCTCCAAAAAGGTCTATCCTAATAACGAATCATCCATTCACTATTAAGGAGTCGTTCCCGATGGTGCAGGCCAAGAAAGATGAAGTCAGGAAAGAAATTGAATATGCGGCGCTTAAGGTCTTTTTTGAGAAGGGTTATGCGGATGCCAAGATGAACGATATTGCGAATGAGATCAATATATCGGTCGGCAATATCTATACCTATTTCAAGAATAAGAAGGAGCTTTTCTACGCCGTTGTACCGCCGGATTTGGTGGATTATTTGAAAAAGGTACTGGTGGAGACGATTCATTTTGATAACCAGAACGCGTTTGAGGAAACGAACAGTGAGCAGCGATCCGTCCTCATGCAAGAACAAATAGATGTGCTGCGGAAGTATCGGAATCAGATCGTTATTATTTTTGAAAAGAACAAAGGCACCATCTACACCAACGCCAAGAACGAGCTGGTTGAGCTGATGATCGAAACGAAGAAAGCCTATCTCAAAAATCAATACAAACACTATGAGATCGGCACCGAGGAGAACCTGATTCTGCTGAACATTCTGGCACATAACGTCATTGACATGAATCTGGACTTATTGAAACGGGACATGAGCGAGGACAGCCGCAAGCAAATCTTTGAAGCGTTGTATGTATACCGACTGTACGGCATGAAAAGCTTGAACGAATAAGGAATAGTGCTTGGTCGCCAGCCAATCCAAACCCCACTTTCTATCATAGATCACTACGCGTCGCACAGCGTGCAGATCAGTTGTACTTTCCCTGATTTGCACGCAAAAAATAAGCATAAGCAAGCCAATCTATTTTTTTAACCCAAAAATGAATTATAAATTCACTTTTAGAACACCAGAATACTTTGCACAGAGAAACCAAATAACACAGAACCGTATCACTCGACTGATTCAACAAGTAACATCATGTAACACCACCCACACCCAAGGAGGAACACACCATGAACACCGCTTACGCTTTGAAAAATGTCAATCTGATCCACGGCGACGCAAGCCGCCATCTGCAGCCAAACATGACCCTTCTCGTCAACGAACAAGGGCGTATCGAGAACATCGCTCCAGATCAGGAGCTGAACATCCCCAGTCACTACACAATAATCGACCTTACCGGGAAATACGTGATGCCAGGGCTAATCAACGCACATGTGCATCTGTTTGCCGATGGTAAACCGCTCACCCTCTCCGTCAGTGAAGGATTGCTGAATTTTGCTTATCATCGGATTTTGAATACCCGATTCGGTCGAAATATTTTGAAGAAACGCATGAAACGCAACGCTCTTACCGCACTCCATGCGGGTGTAACAAGCATGCGCAGTGTGGGCGAATTCTTTTATACCGATGTGCGGCTGCGAGATGAGATTAACCGCGGGGAGTGGGTCGGTCCGAATCTGCTTGTTTCGGGATTCTTCCTGAGTGTGACAGGTGGACACGGGGCTCCCTACTTGGCACTGGAGGGTGACTCGCCTTGGGAAATGCGCAAAAATACACGGATTAATGTGAAGAACGGTGTGGACTGGATCAAAATCTGTGTGACAGGCGGTGTAACGGATGCCAAAATGGTTGGAGAAGCTGGGCGTCTGCAAATGACGGTGGAAGAGGTCGCGGCGGTCTGCGATGAAGCCCATAAGATTGGATTGAAGGTTGCCGCTCATGTGGAGAGCACGGAAGGTGTGCGCGTTGCGCTGCAAGGGGGCGTGGATACGATTGAGCATGGGGCCGAGATGGATGACGAGATTATTCATTTGTATAAAAAGAACCCCAAGGCCCTTCATGGTTACACCGCATTGATCCCTACCCTGCAAGCTGCTTATCCATCCGCTTCGCTCGATCCAAGTGTGACCAAGTTAAGTCCGACGGTAAAAGAAAACGCTAGACTGGTCTACGACTCCATGCTCAAAGGGGTGAAACAGGCGGTCGACAACGGCATCACTATTGGAATTGGAAACGATGCAGCCATGTCCTACGTCACCCACTATGATATGTGGAGAGAGATAGATCATTACATGAGACAGACCAAACTGACCAATAAAAAGGTCATCGACATGGTCACTCGCAACAATGCTAAAATCCTAGGGATTGACGACGTGACGGGTACTCTGGATATCGGCAAACAGGCCGACTTGATTGTAGTGGATCACAATCCGCTAGAGCAGATCGAAGCTTTATCCAACATATCGATGGTCATGGTCAAAGGTAATCTGATCCAGAACCCATCCGTCACACACATCAAAGAGGTAGATGAGGTTCTTAATCTCGTGTGGTGAGCAAAGAATTGAGTAAATTTTCTTCTTTAACTGCAAAACATATACTCTCACTGAATTAGTCATTTCTTTTATATTGACTATTCTTTATTGATTCTTTTAGCAGTTATTGGTAGCTTCAGACACGCTGCATCGATTAAAACATTTAACAACTTCTAAGTGGAATATTATTTATAAATATCTTCTAACACTGAAGTTTAGGTTTGCACCGATTCAATGATATCAAAGACTTATATATATAAATTTGTATTATGTTATAATTAGCTATACAAAGAGGAAATTCAAAACATTATTTTAAAGAAAGGAAAATTATATGCCATTAATTGTACGAGGTGTACCCGAGCTCTTTATTTTTCTAATAATAATGGCCGCCAACTATCTAATCATGTATCTTGTTGTTAGCTCTGTTCTTAATAATTCAGGTTTAAAATCAAAAATTGATAATTTAGAAAATGAAGTTTTGGATTTAAAAAAAACTTTGAATGAGAGCAAAAAAAACAAACCTGATGATACTAACAAAAATTAATTAGAACACAAATACTAAAATTGCTAAGTTATTACTTAATCAGCCATAGCAAAATCCCCCAAAGTACTTCAACCACTATTTATATAGATGGAGTACTTTGAGGGAAGCTACGATTCAGTCCAGTATTGTTCTTTTTAAGTTAAAACTTTATGTGTTACTTACTATCAATTGTAAAGGTAACATCCCAATCCCACTCACTCCCTATAAAATTAGAAAAATTAAGAGAAATAGGTCCCACAGTAACGCTAGGAGTTAAAAGAGTATAAGGATGAGCGTATTTTGCAATATGTTTTCCTGTTAACCCTTTATAGGAAACAGGTATAGTAACCGTTTCTTTAAGAACTAAATTTTTATAGAGATAAAGACCAGCGTGATCAAACTTTACAGATGAACCATTTATCCCCTCTATTGTGACCTGTTGTTTACTTTCATTGCCTAACTGTGGTGTTAACCATGTTGTTAATGTTGCTTCTCTACCTACACTGGTAGCAAATGATTGCCAAGAATTTGCTAATTTATCAATGTACTTATAGTAAGGGGGCTCCGCCCATGATGCCGTGTTGTAGTAGTCATATATAAACTCTTTGGCGTTCGACGTTTTTCCTCTATATATGACATAACCAGTTCCGGTAAACGGATACTCCTCACGAACATCTGACATCATTCCAATGTTTGATGATTGACCTGCAGGTTTATTAATAACCCCTGTTTCTTTTTGACTTAGCGCTTCAATTTCTTTTCTGTTTTCGTTTGTTACAAGATATTTTTTACCGTCAGATGAATTATAGTATTGCTTTATTGTAGTTTGAGTATCAACTTTTTTTCCACCATTCAAAGAGATTTCCTGAATTATTGCTGGACTCATTTTTTCAATTTCTTTCTCAGAAAACCCCATTTCTTCTAAAACTGATCTTTGTTGAGATACTGTAAGAGAATTATCTGAATTTCTCATTTGAAGATAAACCCTTCCGTCAGTTTTCTTATCCAAACTAAGATTAGAGTCTATGATAATATTATCGATCGATATATCCTCTTCGTTAACAGCATTTTCTTGTGCACTTACAGTAACCGGGACTAAGAAAAGCAAAGCAACAGAAATAGTTAGTAGGAACTTGGATAATTTTTTCATTTTATCGTTCACCTCTCATTTATAAACCTACATTCTCAGAAATACACTTACCCCCTTTATAGTTAAATTAAGGTTTTTTTAATTATACACTTATATTATATTTATGTAAATATATTGTAATAAATAGAGTATATATATTATTCTAATAAACATCTCAAGCCTCAAAGAATGTTATTTTGTAACAAAATTTTGTTATATACGAAACAGCAAATAGATTGCAATGAGTGTTTTTAAGAATGGCTTCATTTACTTCAAACTAAGCCCCTTATCTCATTTGTCCATTGTTATGGTCAAAGGTAATTCCATCCGTCACATGCATCAAAGAAGTAGACGAGATTCTTTACGCCGTGTGGTGAGGTCAGAGTTAGAGTAGAATAGGCGAAAATCATGCTCTTCCCTTGCGTCCTGTGCAGTCCATGTCTTTAATAATGAATATTTACTTCAATTAAATATGCTTTATCATTTGGGTTGGATAACTGAGGCATGGTCTGAGAAGTCGGGAGTTCTTCCACTGGTTCTCCGTCCAGATATAGTCCTAGCGCATCTTTTGCCATGATTAATGCGTCTTCAAGGGTATGACCATAGGTAAGGCAACCTGGCAGATCAGGGAACGAAACGTTTATTCCGTCGTCGGCAAAGTTAAAAATGGCGTAATATTTGTAGATCCGAATCATATGGAAATATCTCCTTTTTTCAACAGTCAGCTATGACAGGATGAATAAGTTCCAATCGACAGTTCACCTGCATTTATAGTAAAATAATGGAATGCCCAATGTTACATTTCACATTAGAAAAGGATGAATTCAGATGAGAGAGTACACTGTCGTTCCAGGCCCCAAAAATGTTCAAGTGAATCGAGGGGATACCCAAGCCGCTGTCAATTTATTGGCGGATATCATTAATCACAAAGCGGAGTCAGGATGGATCTATCAATCCATGGAGTCCCTTGCGGTTACCGAAAAACCAGGTTGTCTCCAGCAGCCCGTAACCACACACCATTACATGCTAATATTCTACAGAGAAGTATAATAAGCGTGCAAGATTCATGAAAAGCCCAGAATCTGAAGAACCTATTTACAATACCATGCCATCCGAAGAAGAACTAATAAAGCTCTTACATACCCATCATGAGAAAAATGATCCTCGAAGCCATTTTTATGTTAGAACTCATGTAATCCCGGAAGTGAATTGGTTAAATGCTATTGGCAAGGTTACCCTATCATTATGTATTTCTTTACTGGTATCGTTAATCTTTTTCTATAGCTCCAAGCCGTTCATTCCGGCGTATGCTTCAATGAGTGTCCCATTGGTTTTCGCAGCAAGCATGTTCTTCATCGTTCTGATTCGAGCTAAAGCCATTCTAGTCTGGATTATCCGCATCTATCAACGATTTGCTCCTCTAGAGTTGCGGGACAAATGTCGTTATGAGCCCAGCTGTTCGATGTATATGATTCAAGCCATTGAAAAGTATGGAGCGGTCAAGGGCCTTTCACTGGGTATTCGGCGTCTTCGGAGATGTAATATCACAGGCGGGGGATATGATTATCCTTAACAAGGTGTAGTTTGTAGAACCTGTAAAATAATCATGTGTTTCTATCAAAAGTATCCACAAAACACCAAAAGGCTATTCCTACACGTCATGCAGACGACAGGAGATAGCCTTTTGGTGTTTCAAAAATTCTAACGATCACAGAAGAGCCTATTTGCCCCGTTTCGGGCAGTTTTAAAATCTAACGATCCGTACGGACGTTATTTTGACGAAATTCAGCCTTTTTCAGGATTTGAAGCCTAGTTTGGCTTAAATAGCGTTCCTGAGGATCGTTAGAATTTTACGACGCCAGAAAACCACCAAATAAGCTCTGTGGAGATCGTTAGCGCTTGGGGCATCAGTCATTCAACCCTTTTCCCTCCATAATAGGCTGTATACATTTTTCAATGCGGGATGTCTTGGTTTTGGATTGTTTTGGCTGTGAAAAGTGATACAGATACGCCCGCTGACGACCAGGGGTTAGTGCTTCGAATGCCTCCTTGAAGGCAGGATTGGCATCGAATTGTTGTTGCAGTTCCTCGGGAACCGCGAATTGCTCTACTTCCTTTTTTTCTATTTTTAGACCCGCTTGTTCCACTTCGATCGCTTCACGAATGTAAGCTTTCAGAATCTCTTCCTGTTCGATAATCTGCTCCAGGTTAGTGAAACGAATCTGGCGACCTCCCTGCACATTATTCGTTTGCTGAATCAGGATACCATGCGGGTCTTTAAGCAGAGAGCCTTTGAGAAACATGATTGCACAGTATTCCTTGAAGCCATGAATCAGTACGACGTTTTTCCCGTTTAACGTGTAGCACGGATGCATCCATTTGTAATCTTCAGTCAGATCACAGTCCAGGATGATCTCTCTCAGCTTCACCGATTCTTCCTTCCACGTTTTGATTTTGCTTAGATATGCATCTACTTTGGGATTGGTATTGTGCGTAGTCATAGGAATCTTCCTCTCAACCAATTTAGTTATGTTTTATTCAATACAATCTAATTTATCTCATCTTGTACTGACACCTTTTATTTACCTTTATTTATCGGTTTGTTTGTGCGGTTATTCAAGAGATTATAGAGCACTACTTCAGAAGCACTTATCCAACATGTATTAGCTTCTCCCCTTCAATTTAAACCTAGAGGGTTAACCTGGACAGTCCTTCCCAAAAATAGGTTATAACTAGTGCAACCTTTTATTGTTCATACGAAAAGAAGAACCTATAAACGGTCTATAGGCTCTGTATTACGTTCATTTGTTTATTGAATTTTCAACTCTTCTTGTCTCGGAAGATTACTACGTGTTGTGTGGCATATATCTCATTCGTAGATGTGTAAGCGTCAGGTACGTTAATCACTTTCCCATATTCATTTTCAACCGATCCAGCTGTAAAAAATGATGTTTGTAGTGCATTTCGATCAAGTGGAACCACTCCTGAGCATTTAACGCTCCAAGACGAGGGTGAGGCACTTTAGAACCTGTGGCCGCTTCCTCTAGAACAAGTACAGTTGCTGTACTCCTCATCCGATCCACAACCTGCTGAAGCCCCTGGGCAATTTGTTCCTTACTTTCGGGTTGCAATGGTGTATATTGCGGAGAAGCCGGTACTTTAACCCGAACAGGAGGGAATTGTTCTGCCTCGAATACCTGACTGCCCAGCTCTGTTTTCACCTCATCTGAATGTACGGTGTGCTCATTATTAGCCAAACAATGGTCAATGTTACGCAGCTGCATGAACAGCGCCGATTGAATCAAATGCATGTACATTTGCCCGATCGACCATTCTTCTTCATTCTCTTTTTGTAGTAATTCATCCATATTCAAAAGATTTAATTCTGCTACATACCTCTCTACTGTAGTCTCGAAAGAATTTAATATTTCATTTGTGCTTTTCATCCTGCAAACATCTCCTCTTCATCTTGAATAATTCCAGTATAAAAAAGCACTACTGACAAGGGTATGTCAGTAGTGCTTCAAGATATTTGTCGCCACCTCCCGCATAAGGGCACGCAGAGACCCCGGCTCCATCACTTCGATATCTCCACCTAGACCAAGTAGATGATGCAAAATTTCCTCAGGATAGCGGACACGAAAGCGGAAATGAATCCCGTCCTCCTGTTCCTCCACTTGATCGATATAAAAATGAAGGATCTCCATCATTTTGTCAGCAACTTCTGATTTTGCTCGAACAAGAACATGTTCGTTACGATCATCCGGCGGCTGATACCGATTCAGATCAAAATCTGGCGGCAGACGAAATTTCTCTTCCAGAACAGAAAGCTCCGACATGCGGGACAAACGAAAATGACGAACATCCTGCCGCAGATCACATCTGCCGATCAACACCCAATTTTCCCGCACCAAGGTAAGCCCATATGGCGACACGATACGCTGATTCGAGCGTTTCCCGTCCGAGCCCGGCATTTTTTTCAGATACATCAAGCTGATTTTACGTTGCTCCAGAATCGCGTTACGTATATCGTTAAGGTAAGTTCTCACCATGCCAGTTGTATCAGGTCCCATCGGATGAAGCACGCGCATCGTTTCTTGTACACGCGAGGACTGCTTACGAATGGCTTCTGGTAAAATGGCTTCAATCTTGCGCTGTGCAGATTTTGCTTGAATACCATAGGCGGTATCCCATCTCTGTTCGATAAACTTCGCTCCCATGAGCAGCGACACGGCTTCCTCCGCAGTAAAACTAACCGGGGGCAGAAAGTACCCTTCCATGAGAGAATACCCATGACCCGGAGCACCTGCAATGGGCACGCCAGCCTCGCTTAAAGCTTGGATATCGCGATATATTGTACGAACACTGGTCTCAAACTGAGCGGCCAGATCCTCCGCCCTTATCAGTTTTGTTCGTTGTAGTTCCAACGTAATAGCGAGCTGTCGCTCCGTTTTATTCATGTTTCATTCAGTCCCCTATGGTTTACTTCCATGCTTGCGGTACATGTTTAATCATATCATGGATGAAACCGTCGTTGCCGTAAACAGCTACAACAAGGTGTTCCTTTTGCAAGGGAATTGGAATAATGAGTGCTTGTTTTCCATTAAAATAATAGCGGTCTTTCCTCTCAACCATGTTATCGTCTGTATAGATAATATTAACAAAATCCATCTTATGACTAAGTGCTTTGTCATGGATAGCGATGCATAGATATCCTCCCAACTGTTCCACAGAGACGCCTTCCTCATCTTCTTTCCACACATACTCATTAGGCCGCAACACAAGTGTATTCTTTGATGATTTAGTAAGTATAGAAGCCCTGGCATGTTCTCCCTTTACACTAACCAGAAGTGCTGAACGATCATTCACAATTTTAACATCTGCATATTTCAATTGATGTAATGTAAGATAGGCTTGGATATCCTCTCGGGTTATCGGCTCACCAGTAGAACCATTCGTTAACATGAGCATAGATAACATTAATTCAAATAAAAACTTCATTTCATACACTCCTTGTACAAATCTTTAAAAGAGAAAAAGAGACTCTCTAAAATCTAGCAGAAATTTCACTTCTATTTCTTCCTGTTATACCACCTGCTACCTCCACCAACTAATTCCCATACAACCTCAAACTTCTTACTTTTGATAACCGCTCTCATACTTTTACGTGAAACCTCTGACATGCCACTCTCTGTGATCCACACACTCTCCAGTTTAGGAAATTGTGTGAGCAAAAATCCCCAGTCTTCCGTAAGTACTCCCTCAATACGTAATCTGCGGAGCTCTGGTAATGCCAACAAATGAATATTTTGGATTGGGTTGTAGCCCAACATCAACTTACGTAATTTCTTGAGCTGATTAAGTGGCGTGATGTCTTCTATCTGGTTGTAATCAGCTCTAATCCAGTCCAATTGAGGAAACGTCAACAATGGGGAAAGGTCTATTAAATTATTATTCTCAATGTGAATGGTTTCCAGATTAGAAAGATGAGTTAACCTGGTCAATTCCGATATACTTTTTAATTTCATATTGTTGACACATAATGTTTCGACACTCTCAGGCAGATAACAGAGCTCTGCAAGATCAAAATCAGGATTTTCTTCCACGCTGTAACTTCGCAAATTTTTGGCATACTGAATACCATCCAGATGATACACTGGTCCTTTGAAGTAATAGCTGATGATATCTTTCAATTCCAGCAGGTTCATATCCGTCAAATCTTCTTTAAACACTTGAAGCTTCGACCGAATAGCTTGTTCCAGGTGTTCGTCCTTAAAGAAGACCTTGTTACCCCTAGGTCCGTTAACCTTGTAAGAAAGTTCTGCAAAATACTCCTGCTTCACTCTCTCCAGCTCAGTAGCCTCATACACGTACCATGGCCACACTAAATAAATCGGAGGGATATACGTTGGAATTATCCACTGAATCGATTCATTATCCAATATCTTACCATTCAGAAACTGGCCGTTCCTCTGTATTAAGATGTGATCATCATGACGACAAATGGTCCCTGTTTCAACGATGCTCCTTGCCGTTTCATAAGTCACCTGCTGTCTTGCAGCAATGTCTGCATAATATGTATCATAAACCTTTAGACGTTCTTTCCGCATCTCTTCTGTGTTTTCTGTATCCCATAGCTCAATAAATTCAAAAGTCTTTAATTTATTCTCTTCCACCACTTGTTTAAATGTATCTGTCGCAAAAAAACGAAGGTGATGATGTTGCGGTAGACAAAACAAGTGTGCATCTGTATCAATACGCTCCGGCAGAATATGTACGTATTCTGAGAAAAAACCGTATCCCGTCTTTCGCTCAACAGGATTACTCATATCAATAAAATCCTGTATCCGGTTCACCTTAACAGCGAACATCTCTTGTTCAGCGTGGATTAATGGGAGAAATTCGACATCCTTTCCGATTAACGGTGTGAGAACATCTTTTGCTTTTTTTGAGAAAACCAGAAAGGTAATCATATATTCAATGCAATCACTTTTGTTACCTTTTCGCTGCGTTACAAATATTGGCGGCTCCCAATGCTCACTCTCCCCGTCGAAATAAGCCTCCATTCTGTCACTATCTCGATCAAAAGATTCAAGTTTGATTTCCATTGCCTTATGTGAAGGCACAACCATCCAAATTTTAATGATCTTCAACCCCCAACGGAAGTATTATAATTCTTGTTTATATATCGGTTGGTTTTATCTACGAGCTAAGTGTTCAACAAGTATTTAGCTCAAACAAATTTTTAAATTCGAAAATGATACTGGAGGTCTGCAAAATGAAGAAAAAACGTTGGATTACGAGTGCAATTCTTACGATTTCCATCAGCATACTACTCTTGAGCGAATTCATGATGTTATCTTCCCAGAAAGTTGGCTTGATCAATACATCCTACCGATTCATCTCAGGTGCACCTCATATCAGCACGCAGGGGCAGACCTTGTCTTATCAAGGAAAAATGCAGGCAGAGGACTTTCAGGACAACATAGAACCATATTTAACAAGTGATGACGGAACAACTTTATACAAAGCGTTCGGCACCCCCGTCCCACCTCCATGGATTTATGTTAAACATGAGAACAACACCGTTTTTCGTTACAAATACCCTCGTCTCCCCTGGAAAATGTAAATCACAAAAGAGCCTTTCAGACCACATCTGAAAGGCTCTCGTCTACTGCTTAAGCAGCACCATCTCAACCAAATCGGCCGCTGATATAATCCTGTGTGCGCACATCGACAGGTTCGGAGAACATGCTCTTCGTAGGCGAATACTCTACAACTTCGCCGTTCAGGAAAAACACGGTCTGCTGGGAGACACGCGCGGCTTGCTGCATGTTGTGGGTGACCATCACGATGGTGTAACGTTCCTTCAGCTCATGTGTCAATTCCTCAATCTTGAAGGTGGAGACCGGATCAAGAGAGGCTGTCGCTTCATCCATGAGTAGAATATCCGGTTCCACGGCCAGAGCACGAGCGATGCACAGACGTTGCTGTTGTCCACCTGACAAACTAAGCGCTGAGCGCTTCAGGTTGTCTTTGACTTCGTCCCAGAGAGCGGCGGAACGCAGACTGCGTTCGACGATCTCATCGAGCTTTTTTTTGCCATGAATCCCGTGCTGTCTTGGTCCGAATGCAATGTTGTCATAGATGGATTTCGGAAAAGGATTCGGTGACTGGAAGACCATACCGATCTTCTTGCGCAGTGTCTCCACATGCACGTCACCACTGTAAATATCCGTTCCACCAACAGCCACCGTTCCCTCAATTCGTGTGCCAGGTATCCGGTCATTCATACGATTCAGGGTGCGTAGCAAGGTAGATTTGCCACAGCCGGATGGACCGATAAATGCCGTAATGGCGCGCTCTGGAATTTCAATGGATACTTCTTTCAGCGCCTGAAAGGTACCGTAAAATAAGTTCAGCTTATTCGTTTCAATAATCGATTGCACCATGTGCCCTCCTGGCGATGAATTGGAATATACTATTTTTATAACAGACATAACAGGTTTGCCCGCATAGACTTTGGCTCTACGTTACATTTGATTTTTACGAGAATTAAACCACAGCGGCACACGGAATAAAATATTGATAAGCAGCACGACAAAAATCAGTACGGCTGTGGATTTCTGGGCAATCTGCTCCGCATCCGGCACAATGGCTTCGGACTGGATATACCACAGATGCACCGCCAGCGTTCCGCCTGGTGATAACAGATTGAAATCCCACATCTCGCCGGACGTGGATACACCCGCGGTCAGAATAATAACGGCACTTTCGCCAAAAGCACGGCCTGCGGTCAGACAGATACCTGTCATGATTCCGTTCAGCGCAACAGGAAGAACCACTTGCCGAATCGTCTGCAGATGCGTTGCACCCAGTGCAAACGAACCGTTACGAAGTTCGGTCGGGACAGCACGAACCGCTTCCTCTGTCACCCGGGTCAACACAGGCAAGTTCAGGAAGGCAAGGCTGACCGCAGCTCCAAGAATTGTCAGACCGATCTCGAAATACTCGACAAATAGTGCAATCCCAAACAAACCAAATATAATCGATGGCACGGACGACAGCCCTTCCACGCATATACGCACAACCTCGATCAGCTTGTTGTTTGGTGCAAATTCAGCAAGATAAATACCTGCTGCAAGCCCGATCGGAATCGAGATGAGAAGAGACAGAATCAGCACATAGAAAGAGTTGAACAGCGCAGGGCCAATGCCTCCGCCTTCTTCAATCTCACTCGGTACACCGTACAGGAAATCCCAGCTGAGCATCGGCAACCCTTTTTGCAACAACAGAAACAACAATCCCACAATAAATAAAATAACGATGATACCTACGCCCCACACTGTCCCCGTAAACAGCCGATCCATCCATGCCGAGGACGATCGCCGTTTGCCGAAGGAATACGCAGTAGCCGGATTAACCTCTCTTTTCACACTCACAGGTGGCGTCCCCCTCTCTTCTGCAGCATTCTCACGGCAACGATCATCAGGATGGAAATCGCCAGCAAAATAAAGCCCATCATATACAAGCCATGATTCCAGATCGAATCGAATTCTACACTGGAGATTTGCATCACAATGTTACTGGTCAGCACGGCAGTTGGCGTAAACAGACTGGTCGGCAGCTGCGCCGTGTTACCAATAACCATAACCACTGCCATCGTCTCACCAATGGCACGTGTCATACCCAGAATGACCGCATACATAATACCGCCTCTTGCCGCCGGAAGCACGACCCGGGTAATCGTTTGAAACCGATTCGTACCGAGTGCATACGCCGCATCCCGGTATTTGTTCGGCACGGCGGAGATCGCATCATCACTAATCCGGCTAATCGTCGGCAGTACCATGATGGTCAGTACAATAGATGCTGCTAGCAGACCATCTGCCAGATCACGTCCGCTCAAGTCCCGAAGCCATGGAATTAGAACCGTCAAACCAAGATAACCGTACACGACGGACGGGATACCCACCAGCAGATCCAGCACCGGACGCAGCAGGCGACGAAGCCATTTTGGTGTCATTTCCGCCAGAAATACAGCAATGATGACGGAGAGAGGAATCGCCATCAGCATCGTCAGCCCAGTGAGAGCAAACGTGCCCAGAATAAATGTCAGTGCACCGTAGTGCTCATTTTCCGGGTCCCAGTTCGTGGAGAAAAAGAATTCTTTCAGCGAGACGTCTGCAAAAGTAAGGACACCTGTGCGAAGCATAAGCACCAGAATACAGAACAGAACGAGGCAGACAAAGGCTGCACTGCTAATGCAGAGGATGCGAAACATGCGGTTAGACCACCGGAGCCGGGCTTTACGGTCAAAACGTCGTCTCTTCTCGGGCGCTTTGCCAAGGCTTGAACCCAGCTCATTCGGAGCCGGGCTGTTCGCCGGTGGATTCATTTCCATCATAGAGGACTCTTCCTTTCACATAGAGAAGCCAGCTTGGCGACCACGCGCGGAAGCTGGCTATCCCTTTCTTATGAAATGCAGGTGCAGGATGTTGAAGTCTGATTCAGATCAGACTGAACGTTTTACTTAACGGCTGCGAGCGGAATGAATTTCAGCTTTTTCAGGGAACCGTTTTGGAATTTGTTGCTTTGGATGTACTCGATGAATGCCTTCGTTGCACCCGTTGGTTGACCTTTCGTCATGTAGTATCCGATACCCCATACTTTGTATGTTTTGTTCAGCACGTTTTTCTCTGTTGGTGCTACGCCATTGATGGATACAGCTTTCATTTTGCTTGTTACGTACGGCAGGTCGATATAACCAATTGCGTTAGGTGTCGTTTCGATCGTCGTTTTCATGTCACCGCTCGAACCTACTTCTTTGTAGTTGTCCCCTTTGCTCATGAAGTCTTTACCATCGAGTGCTTTTTGTTGGAAGTTAACACGTGTACCTGATCCGAACTTACGGTTAACCACAACGATTTTACCGTCTGAACCGCCAACTTCTTTCCAGTTGGTTACTTTGCCGGAGAAGATGTCTTGCAATTGTTTTGTAGTCAGATTCGTTACACCCACGTTTGTATTTACTACCGCAGTAAACACAGTTACAGCTACCGGATGAGCGACCTGTCCGTCGAATTTTTTGAAGCCAGGAACATCTTTGGATGCATCCCAGTCTACCGCACCGATATCTGCAATGCCTTTGCGAACAGATTGTGGGCCAGTTACGGAACCCGCAGCAGATGCGGAGATTTTAACTTTTGGATTGTCTTTCTTGAATTCACTTGCAGCTTGAAGCGTCAATGGAAGGAGTGCAGAAGAACCATTGATGACAATTTTGCCTTTCTCCGTGCTTTTGGCAGCCGATGCTGTCATTGCACCACCAAGTCCACCAACCAGGGATACTGCCATCAACATGGCCGTGAAAGGTTTGATCCATTTTTTCATTGTAAAAAGCTCCTCTCGAATTTTGCGTTAAATTTTAATTTTCAGTACATTTTAGTTTTACTTCGTTACAGCTTTCCAGCTGCCGTCCGTTTGCACCAGTACTCGTCCGTTCTCAACAACTGCGAGCTGCGAACCCTTCACAACGATGGATGATACGTCAGAGGATACCGTGTAGAGCTTGGATTGTTGACCGGTCACCGTATCGATCGACAGAATCACGCTGTTCTTTTCATCCTGCGCAGCAAGTACGTATAAGGTACCGCCTGACAAAACTGCTTGTTCTACATCATGTTCGCTATACACCGTAACTGGTTTCTGGGATGCATCTACGGACATGAGGGAGGCATTACCATCCTCAGACGGTACACTCACGTAGTAGGCTTTCTGACCATCTGCGGAATAGATAAATACTTTATCATCCGTTGAAGTGGTTAACTTCACCGCAGCTGGTTTTTCAGAAGCGTTGTTATACGAAAATAATTGCTGTTGATTCGCCGAGAAATCAATATCCACATTGTCTGCATCTACATTCGTCGAATCTGCGGTTACTTTACCCAGAGTAGTTACGGTATAGACGAATCGTTTGCCGCTCAGTGACACATTCAGGTTTTCTTTGTAATCGACTTTATCTTCCACCAGTTTCTTGATGGTACCGTCCGCCAGATTCAAGTTCGCGATCACCGATCCTTTATCTCCTTGCAGGAAATAGATCGAACTCTCGTCCGCAGCCCAGACCAGTTCCGGTTTGATGCTTGTATCATTCGTAATGAGCTTGGAAGCCTTCGTTTTCAAGTCAATAACGTATACGGCTCCTTCTGCATTCGTATAGGCTGCTTGATTGCCGCTTGGGGATACAACGAGATCTGAACCACCTTCAGTCGTTAACAACAGCTCATATTTTCCAGTAGCCGTATTGATGAGATAATCACTTCTGCCCTCATCGTCATTTTTGGAGACAATTAGCTCATTTGCTCCGGCAAAACGCGGGTTCTCTGTACCTTCAATCAGAGCAATCGTGCTGACTTCAAGCTGACCGTTCTTCAAACCAACGGTACCGCCTACGCCTGCCACGAGCGGACGAAGTGCAACGTAGCTTACTCCTCCAATGATCGTAACCGGCTGATTCAGATTCACCTTAGCCCCGTCCACGACAAGCTGCTTGGACTTGTTCTGCAAGCTAACCGTGTGACCATTCAATTGAATCACCGTCGCTCCGTTTGCAATTTCAGCTTGTGCACCGATCGCTTGGATTACATCACGAACGGCTACAAGTGTTTCTCCATTTTTCACAATGGAACGTACAATGACACTGTTACCGTTTATGGTAAACGTGGAGTTTTTCACCTGAGCTGCACTCGTACTAGCTACAGATTTTGTTGCAGGAGCAGCCGATACTGCGTGAGCCACAGAGGTTGTTAATACTGTGGCTACCATGGACACTACTAACGTCTTCTTCATTGACATTGGCTTTTGTCACCCTTCTTTTCTCCATATAATCTTGCCTGATATTGCTGTGCCCTGCTTGGTGTGTTTGCATGTATCGTCTATATGAGAGCTAGTTCGCCTCATCCCCCCAAACTATCCACGTTCATAGTAAAAATGACCTATCACGTTTGTAATTATAGGAGGGATTTGTAAACAGGAAATCTTGGAATCGTTAACGCATTGTCAATGTTTTCATATAAACACATTCATATTGTAAAATTTTCATTACAATTCGGCTCGCCCCGTGATTGCAACAACAAATAACCCATACGAATTGCATGGGTCAAAGGTTATCGCATTTTTTTAAAGGGAAGCAAACGCCCGATCAAAGCCTGCCTTTGACTTGGCAAACCGTGTCTCCACATCCAGTTCGGATGCAGGTGCCAGCACTTCCTGAGCCACAACATCGTTATAACCGATGGCCTGCAGATTTTTCAGAAAACCTGTTAGATTAATGGTACCTTCTCCCGGATAAAGCCGTTCTCCGTCCTTCAATTCCTCAATAGGCAGGTCATAAGCATCATTGATGTGTACGTGAACCACCTGCTCCTGCTTTAGCTTCAGTAGCTCATTCATCTCCATCCCATTCGTGTGCCAGTGATACGAATCGACGAGCAGACCCACATTAGGTGCATGTATCGTATCGACCCAGTCCAACGTATCCCCTACACGCCAAAGAAACGGATTCTTCCATTGCGTACGCAAGTGATGACATCCTACAAACTCCAGTCCGAGCCGGATACCATAAGCATCCAGAATATCAGCACAAAGTCTTAGTCGTTTGGTCGCTACAGCCATAAATGTCGCTGCAGGCTGATCGGTAGAGGGGAGAATGTAGGTACAGCATTTGTCTACGTTCAGTGCGGCAGATGCTTCGGCCATCGCGACGAGATTCGGCAGCCCCTCTCGGAATTGTTCATCGTCTGAGCGCCATTCTACTGGAAAATCCGCTGAGCCAATGATAACCTGATTGCTTTCCAGCAGATGCTGGGCTTGTCCTATGCCATACGTCTGTAAGAATGAGAGCGGATTCAAATCAACTGCCCCAAAACCATACCTGGCAGCATACGTGATATATTGTTCATCGGATTCCAGCTTGCCAAGTCCTGCCTTGGTCAATCCCTTAATCATCCCTTCGCCTCCTGTCAGTCCTTTTAGATGCTTATTCCATTGTATACGAAATGCCTACTCCCCAACAGAACAAACGCAACCCTTCACCACACATTGCGTATTAAAAAGAACATTCGTTTACAGGAAAGGATTGGATATTCATCTGTGAATTCTCTATTAAAAAAACATGGGCCTACCCTCATTATGCTAGCTTGTCTTGCTGTTTTATCCATCATTGTCGGGATCAGTTCGAAATCTTATTTTACACAGCCTGTATTCTATATTGATCAACATAAATATGGTTCAGACCATGAGGACGGCACAACAATCACCTATAGAAGCCAAGATGCAGTCCCCATTCAGGTACAAGTCGAACAGCACAAACGTATCGTAACGATTGGCGAGCAGAATTTCACTGTAACTCAAACCGCTTCCAAGCCTATTTCAACGTATAATGTATTTTACCCTCAAGGGAACAAATATGAAGTCGAGCAACAACACGGCACTTTATTGAGTTATGATGAAAAAGGTCATATGGCTCCTCCGCAAAGTGACGTTCTAAACGGGGAACGCATAATTGCAGAGGGCGAGGAACAATATACACCGGTTATGCTCGTAACGGCCGCCTTCCCAGAGTACCACGAGAAACCAGGTATGCCTGCTTTTCTATTCCTCGCCATTGCCGTATTCATTTACGGATGGTGCACGTTTTATTACGAATCATTTCAGCGGGCTCTCTTCTGGATTTCCTTCCAATGGGTATGGGTGAATAATCCCGAGCCAAGTGATTTTTATTATGTTATGTGCAAAATAGGAGGCGTCCTGTGCATGCTCCTTGCCATCTGGACCGCATTTCAGGCATTTTAAAAACTTATAAGTTATAAGTCACACAAGCTGATGCAGGAATATATTCTTGCATCAGCCTCCTCTCTGCAAAAAAACATTGCCCCATCAGAAGTTTCTGATGAGACAATGCCTGCGAATGGATTCTACTAGTATAGCGCGATGCTGTATTACATTTTTTGCAAAATACCTTTAACCAAGCCAATGAACGTTGTTTTCACTTTGGCTGCGACCTCAATCACTTCATCATGGCTGAGAGGTTGATCCAGAATACCACATGCCATGTTTGTCAGACAGGAGATTCCTAATACCTTCATGCCGCCATGAATGGCAACAATTGCTTCTGGTACAGTAGACATTCCTACAGCGTCCGCACCCATCGTGCGAATCATGCGAATCTCAGCAGGTGTTTCATAAGCTGGACCACTCCACCACGCATATACCCCTTGTTGCAGGCTTACATTTTGCTCTTCAGCAATCTGTAGAGCGACACTACGCAATTCACGGTTGTATACTTGAGACACATCCGGGAAGCGCACGCCCAGATCAGCATTGTTTGGTCCAATCAGGGGATTGTTGCCAACCAGATTAATATGATCCGTAATCAGCATGAGCTGGCCTGGTTCGAAACCGGTGTTGACCGCACCACAAGCGTTGGTGACGATCAGTTGTTCAACGCCCAGTGCCTTCATAATGCGAACCGGGAATGTTACTTCATCTAAGGTAAAACCTTCATAGTAGTGAAGGCGGCCTTTCATGGCTACAACGGTCTTCCCCATTAATTCTCCAATCACCAATTCATTAGCGTGTCCAATGGCTTCGGATTGAGCAAAATATGGAATCTCTGTATAAGGAATCACTGTTGCATTCTCAATCTCGTCCGCAAGTGCTCCCAGTCCTGAACCCAGAATCATACCTACCACTGGCTTGGAGTTGATCCGGTTTAATATGTAATCGCGTGCTTCCTGAATGTGTGCTGATTGATGCATAATAACGTCCTCCTGATAATCTGAATTGATATTACATATACCCTATTTATAAGCGTTACTTATCAAGTGTAATGAACAACGGCTCGGATGTAAATGGGTGTCCTCATTCTGTCCTCAATACACAATTCCGACAAGCTTTGTTAGGCTTTAACTCCAGACTGCAACGCGCCGAAGTAAGGCTCCAACATCGTTTCGAAATTTGCGTCTTGTTCTTCAATCTGCTCAACATACGTCCACAATAAACGTTCTTCTGTGTCGATGTTTATTACCTCAAACTCCATCTGCCGAGAGGCCCATATCGTGACCTGCCCCATAGCTCTCTCCGATTCATGAACATATCCAATGAAAGGATCGGGAGTACACTCCTTCTCATTTTCAGGATTTCCTTTTCTCTCTTCCGTAGAGATCTGGAGCACCTGCAGTTGTTCCTGTTTACGTTGCATCCAGCATCGGAATGAATCCAGCGAAAACGGTCGTGACAGCAATCCAGCACCTCCTCTCCAAAATTGTACACCAAATAGCCAATCCTCTGCCGGGACCGGCTCCATGGTACCATATACTAATTCAGCGTATGACTCCCTCTACGTTTATACCAGTCTATCCCCATCATCAAGATAAACATCCAGAACGCAAATATTAGAGGTTTACCGATCCGTCCCTCTCCGAAAATAAAATAGGCCATTGCGAAATTTCCGATAAACGTTAACGCATTATTACGGATACTTTCCATCTTATTCAACTCCATCTTGAATTCAATTTATAACTCTTCAAGATATGTCGTTTCGGCTCGATCTTCATTCCATTGAACCGCTGACTCACAAGACTACTCTATATTATTGAAAATTATAACATATACAGCAAATGATTAGATGTCATTTTCTTTTCATTTTGCTTATACATGCGTATACCAAAAAAAGCCGGCCTCACTCGGCCGACTTCTTTAGATCCTACTATAATTCGTTTCCTAACGATGATAACTCATCATTGCTGCTTCTTACTATTCCTTCACACTACCCAGTTGCAATCCGTGTACAAAGTACTTTTGCAAGAACGGATACACGACCAGGATTGGCAATGCTGCAACAATAGTGATCGCTGCCCGGATTGATATCGGCGTAACCATGTTACGCGCTTGCCCCATATCTGCCCCGCTGGATACCGCAGCACTGCTGTTGGTGTTCATAGAAGAGGACAGCAGTTTCATCAACTCGTACTGCAACGTGCTCAGGTTTTGCTTGGATGAAGCGTACAGGAACGTATCAAACCAAGAGTTCCATTGCCCTACCGCAATGAACAACGCGACCGTTGCAAGTACTGGCTGACACAGCGGTAAAATGATCGACATAAACGTTCTGAAATCACCCGCACCATCAATCTTGGCTGACTCAATCAGTCCTTCAGGCAACGTCTGGATATACGTCCGAATAACGATCATATTAAACGCACTGATCAGACCCGGAATGATGTATACCAGGAAGTTGTTAAGCAAATGCAAATCTTTGATCAGGAAGTATGTTGGAATGAGACCTGCACTGAAATACATGGTCAATACAACGATAATCGTGATCGGTTTGCGCAGAATATAGTCTTTTCGGCTCAGCGTATATGCCAGCATGGAAGTGAGGAACAAGCTGAGAACAGTACCTAGTACAGTTCTGGCAACCGAGACCCCAAAAGCCGCGAATATGGTGCCACCCGCAAATACAGCTTTGTAGTTTTGGGTAGTCCACTCCCTCGGCAACA